>NZ_CP087180.1:0-5052500 GCF_024748965.1 Pseudomonas sp. B21-032
GTGTCAGTGGAACTTTGGCAGCAGTGCGTGGAGCTTCTGCGCGATGAACTGCCTGCCCAGCAATTCAACACCTGGATCCGTCCGCTACAGGTCGAAGCCGAAGGCGACGAGTTGCGCGTCTATGCGCCTAACCGTTTCGTTCTCGACTGGGTCAATGAAAAGTACCTGAGCCGTCTGCTCGAACTGCTGGGTGAACACGGCAACGGTATTGCGCCTGCCCTTTCCTTATTAATAGGTAGCAGACGCAGTTCGGCACCACGTGCCGCACCCAATGCGCCGCTGGCTGCAGCCGTCGCCGCCTCGCAGGCCCAGGCTGCCCAAACCGCGGTGGTCAGCGAACCGGTCGCCGCACCTGTTGCAGCGCCGGCACCGGTGGCAGAAGTCGAGCAAGCGCCTTCGCGTGACAGCTTCGATTCCATGGGCGAGGCCAACGCCGCGCCAGCTCCAAGTGGCCGCACCGAACAACGCACCGTGCAGGTCGAAGGTGCGCTCAAGCACACCAGCTACCTGAACCGCACCTTTACCTTCGAGAACTTCGTCGAAGGTAAGTCCAACCAGTTGGCCCGCGCCGCAGCCTGGCAGGTTGCCGACAACCCCAAGCATGGCTACAACCCGCTGTTCCTGTACGGCGGCGTGGGCCTGGGTAAAACGCACTTGATGCATGCTGTGGGTAACCACCTGCTCAAGAAGAACCCGAATGCCAAGGTGGTGTACCTGCACTCCGAGCGTTTCGTCGCCGACATGGTCAAGGCGCTGCAGCTCAATGCCATCAACGAATTCAAGCGCTTCTACCGTTCGGTCGACGCGCTGCTGATCGATGACATTCAGTTCTTTGCCCGTAAAGAGCGTTCCCAGGAAGAGTTTTTCCATACCTTCAACGCCCTGCTCGAAGGCGGCCAGCAGGTCATTCTGACCAGCGACCGTTATCCGAAGGAAATCGAAGGCCTGGAAGAGCGCCTGAAGTCGCGCTTTGGTTGGGGCCTGACCGTTGCGGTAGAGCCTCCGGAGCTGGAAACCCGGGTAGCGATCCTGATGAAGAAGGCCGACCAGGCCAAGGTCGACCTGCCCCACGATGCGGCTTTCTTTATCGCCCAGCGTATTCGCTCGAACGTGCGTGAACTCGAAGGCGCCCTGAAGCGGGTGATTGCTCACTCGCACTTCATGGGCCGCGACATCACCATCGAGCTGATTCGCGAATCGCTCAAGGATCTTCTGGCACTGCAGGACAAACTGGTGAGTGTGGATAACATCCAGCGCACCGTTGCCGAGTACTACAAGATCAAGATCTCCGATCTGTTGTCCAAACGTCGTTCCCGTTCGGTAGCCCGTCCGCGGCAGGTCGCCATGGCCTTGTCCAAAGAGCTGACCAACCACAGCCTGCCGGAGATCGGCGACGTATTCGGCGGCCGCGATCACACCACCGTGTTGCATGCGTGCCGCAAGATCAACGAACTCAAGGAATCCGACGCGGATATCCGCGAGGACTACAAGAACCTGCTGCGGACTCTGACGACTTGATGAACGTCAGCGCAGCTTATTAAAGGCAAGGGACTAGACCATGCATTTCACCATTCAACGCGAAGCCCTGTTGAAACCCCTGCAACTGGTCGCAGGCGTCGTCGAGCGCCGCCAGACCTTGCCGGTACTGTCCAACGTACTGCTGGTGGTACAGGGTCAGCAATTGTCGCTGACCGGTACTGACCTGGAAGTGGAGCTGGTTGGCCGCGTGCAACTGGAAGAGCCGGCCGAGCCAGGCGAAATCACCGTGCCTGCGCGCAAGCTGATGGATATCTGCAAAAGCCTGCCCAACGACGTGCTGATCGACATCAAGCTCGATGAGCAGAAGCTCGTGGTCAAGGCTGGCCGCAGCCGCTTCACCCTGTCGACCCTGCCGGCCAATGACTTCCCGACTGTTGAAGAAGGCCCAGGCTCGCTGACCTGCAACCTGGAGCAAAGCCGTCTGCGCCGCTTGATCGAGCGCACCAGCTTCGCCATGGCCCAGCAGGACGTACGCTACTACCTCAACGGCATGCTGCTGGAAGTGTCCACCGACACCCTGCGCGCTGTCGCCACCGACGGTCATCGTCTGGCCATGTGTTCGATGCGTGCCGATATCGGCCAGGCTGATCGCCACCAGGTCATCGTGCCGCGCAAAGGTATCCTCGAACTGGCGCGCCTGCTTACTGAGCCGGATGGCATGGTCAGCATCGTGCTGGGTCAGCATCACATTCGTGCTACTACTGGTGAGTTCACCTTCACCTCGAAGCTGGTCGATGGCAAGTTCCCGGACTACGAGCGCGTGCTGCCCAAGGGCGGTGACAAGCTGGTGGTCGGTGACCGCCAGGCACTGCGCGAGGCCTTCAGCCGTACCGCGATTCTGTCCAACGAGAAGTACCGCGGCATCCGCCTGCAACTGGCCAATGCCCAGTTGAAGATCCAGGCCAACAACCCTGAGCAGGAAGAAGCGGAAGAAGAAATCAGCGTCGAGTACAACGGTAGCTCGCTGGAAATCGGCTTTAACGTCAGCTACTTGCTCGACGTCCTGGGTGTCATGACCACTGAGCAGGTTCGTCTGATCCTGTCGGACTCCAACAGCAGTGCCCTGCTGCAGGAAGCTGACAATGACGACTCTGCTTATGTTGTCATGCCGATGCGTCTGTAATTTGTCCAGCAGACTCTAGATGTCCCTCAGTCGCGTTTCTGTCACCGCGGTGCGTAACCTGCACCCGGTGACCTTCTCTCCCTCCCCCCGCATCAATATCCTGTACGGCGCCAACGGCAGCGGTAAAACCAGCGTGCTGGAAGCCGTTCATCTGTTGGGCCTGGCCCGTTCGTTTCGCAGTACCCGCCTGACACCGGTGATTCAGTACGAGCAATTGGCTTGTACTGTGTTCGGCCAGGTCGAGTTAAGTGAAGGCGGTTCCAGCAACCTGGGGATTTCGCGGGATCGGCAAGGTGAGTTCACCATTCGCATCGATGGGCAGAATGCTCGCAGTGCAGCCCAGTTGGCAGAGATTCTGCCCCTGCAACTGATCAATCCGGATAGCTTTCGCCTGCTCGAAGGCGCGCCGAAAATACGCCGGCAGTTCCTCGATTGGGGGGTGTTCCACGTGGAACCCCGCTTCATGGCCACTTGGCAACGCCTGCAGAAGGCTTTGCGGCAGCGGAACTCATGGTTGCGGCATGGTACACTTGACGCTGTTTCGCAAGCGGCCTGGGACCGGGAACTGTGCCTGGCTAGCGCGGAAATAGATGAATACCGTCGCAACTACATCAAGGCCTTGAAGCCAGTCTTTGAGCAAACCCTGAGCGATTTGGTCGAGCTCGAAGGGCTGACCCTGAGCTATTACCGTGGCTGGGACAAGGATCGCGAACTCAGTGAAGTGCTCGCCTCCTCCCTGCAACGTGATCAGCACATGGGCCACACCCAGGCCGGCCCACAACGTGCAGACCTGCGCCTGAGACTCGGCGCCCATAACGCGGCTGACATTTTGTCTCGCGGCCAGCAGAAGCTGGTGGTCTGTGCATTGCGTATTGCTCAAGGCCATCTGGTTAGCCAAGCGCGTCGCGGCCAATGTATTTATCTGGTGGATGACTTGCCGTCGGAACTCGACGACCAGCACCGCCGCGCACTTTGTCGCTTGTTGGAAGACTTACGCTGCCAGGTGTTTATCACCTGTGTAGATCAAGAATTATTGAGGGAAGGCTGGCAGACGGAAACGCCAGTTGCTTTGTTCCACGTGGAACAGGGCCGTATCACCCAGACCCACGACCATCGGGAGTGAAGGCATGAGCGAAAATCAAACGTACGACTCCTCCAGCATTAAAGTGCTGAAAGGGCTAGATGCCGTGCGCAAGCGTCCCGGTATGTACATTGGCGACACCGATGATGGTAGCGGCCTGCACCACATGGTGTTCGAGGTGGTCGATAACTCGATCGACGAGGCACTCGCCGGCCACTGCGATGACATCACCGTAATTATTCACCCAGACGAATCCATCAGTGTTCGCGACAACGGTCGCGGCATTCCGGTCGACGTGCACAAAGAGGAAGGCGTATCTGCTGCCGAGGTCATCATGACCGTCCTCCACGCCGGCGGTAAGTTCGATGACAACTCCTACAAAGTATCCGGCGGTCTGCACGGTGTAGGTGTGTCGGTGGTTAACGCCCTTTCCGAGCAGTTGATCCTCACCGTTCGCCGCAGTGGCAAAATCTGGGAACAGACTTACGTCCACGGTGTTCCACAAGCGCCGATGAAAATCGTTGGCGACAGTGAAACCACCGGTACCCATATCCACTTCAAGCCGTCGGCTGAAACTTTCAAGAACATCCACTTCAGCTGGGACATCCTGGCCAAGCGGATTCGCGAACTGTCCTTCCTCAACTCCGGCGTCGGCATCCTGCTGAAGGACGAGCGCTCCGGTAAAGAAGAACATTTCAAATACGAAGGCGGTCTGCGTGCGTTCGTCGAGTACCTGAATACCAACAAGACCCCGGTCAACCAGGTCTTCCACTTCAGTGTTCAACGCGAAGACGGCGTGGGCGTGGAAATCGCCCTGCAGTGGAACGACAGCTTCAACGAGAACCTGTTGTGCTTCACCAACAACATTCCGCAGCGCGACGGTGGTACCCACCTGGTCGGTTTCCGTTCGGCGTTGACCCGTAACCTGAACAACTACATCGAGCAGGAAGGCCTGGCCAAGAAGAACAAGGTTTCGACCACCGGCGACGACGCCCGTGAAGGTCTGACCGCGATCATCTCGGTGAAGGTACCTGATCCGAAGTTCAGCTCGCAGACCAAAGACAAGCTGGTGTCCTCGGAAGTGAAAACAGCCGTGGAACAGGAGATGGGCAAGTACTTCTCCGACTTCCTGCTGGAGAACCCGAACGAAGCCAAGGCCGTTGTCGGCAAGATGATCGACGCCGCGCGTGCTCGTGAAGCTGCTCGTAAAGCGCGGGAAATGACTCGCCGCAAAGGTGCGCTGGATATCGCCGGCCTGCCGGGCAAACTGGCGGACTGCCAGGAGAAGGACCCTGCCCTTTCCGAACTGTACCTGGTGGAGGGTGACTCCGCGGGTGGTTCGGCCAAGCAGGGTCGTAACCGCAAGACCCAGGCGATCCTGCCGCTCAAGGGCAAGATCCTCAACGTCGAGAAAGCACGCTTCGACAAGATGATCTCGTCCCAGGAAGTGGGCACGCTGATCACCGCGCTGGGCTGTGGTATCGGCCGCGAAGAGTACAACATCGACAAGCTGCGCTATCACAACATCATCATCATGACCGATGCTGACGTCGACGGTTCGCACATTCGTACCCTGCTGCTGACTTTCTTCTTCCGTCAGCTGCCGGAACTGGTCGAGCGTGGCTACATCTACATTGCCCAGCCACCGCTGTACAAGGTCAAGAAAGGCAAGCAAGAGCAGTACATCAAAGACGACGACGCCATGGAAGAGTACATGACCCAGTCGGCTCTGGAAGATGCCAGTCTGCACCTGGACGAATCCGCACCACCTGTTTCCGGCGTCGAGCTGGAGCGTTTGGTCAACGAATTCCGTACCGTGATGAAGACCCTCAAGCGCCTCTCGCGCCTGTACCCGCAGGAGCTGACCGAGCACTTCGTCTACCTGCCGGCGGTATCGCTGGAGCAGTTGGGCGACCACGCTGCCATGCAGGAGTGGCTGGGCAAATTCGAAGAGCGTCTGCGCACCAGCGAGAAGTCCGGCCTGCTGTACAAGGCCAGCCTGCGCGAAGACAAAGAGCGCAATGTCTGGCTGCCGGAAGTGGAAATCACCTCTCACGGCCTGGCCAGCTACGTCACCTTCAACCGTGACTTCTTCGGCAGTAACGACTACCGCACCGTCACCGCCCTCGGTGCACAGCTGAGCACCCTGCTGGGTGAAGGCGCCTACGTGCAACGTGGCGAGCGCAAGAAAGCCATCACCGAGTTCAAGGAAGCACTGGACTGGCTGATGACCGAAAGCACCAAGCGCCACACCATCCAGCGATACAAAGGTCTTGGTGAGATGAACCCGGATCAGCTGTGGGAAACCACCATGGACCCAACCGTGCGCCGCATGCTCAAGGTGACCATCGAAGACGCGATCGCTGCCGATCAGATCTTCAACACCCTGATGGGCGACGCCGTTGAGCCACGTCGTGAGTTCATCGAGAGCAACGCCCTGGCGGTGTCCAACCTGGACTTCTGATCAGCTGTAGGTTCAAAGTAAAGCAACATCATCAAGCCCGCTCACGCGGGCTTTTTGTTGCGCTGTTTTTCCTGTGTTGAGCTGTTCGGTTCAGCGCCCCTCTTCCTCGTCCTTTACTTCGCTCCAACTGCTGTCGGGGTCGAAACGGGTAATCGCGGCAGCGCGCTTGGCGCTGTCGCGGCCCAGGTCCTTCTCGAACAGTTCGCCGTCGTGGCTGATCATGAAGCTCATCACGCCCGTGTCGCCATAGTCCGCCGGCCAGGCGATCACGGCAAAGCCACGGGTCATGTGATCACCGATCTTGTAGTCATAGGCGCCGCCCGGCGCCGAAGGGCCTTGGCCAGTGAGGATGCGATAGTGGTAGCCGTGCCAATCATCGCCCTTTGCGGTATCACCAAAAAGCGGTCCGAGCGGGCTTTCTTCGACGCCCTCCTCTTGCGGCCAGTACAAACCGTCGAACTGCCCGTCGCTGCTGATGAGTTTCTGCGCGTACTCGAGTATCCCATCGTCATTGCGATCAACCTCGGCGTAATCCATCTGCGCGTCGTGATAGGCGCGCACTGATTGAATGGTCGCGAGCTCGTTGCGTCCGATGCGGCGCAGGCGGATTTCCGCGGCGCCGGCTTTGGTGTCGAATGCCCAACCGTCAGTACTGCGTCTGATGGGAATCGGGAACACCCAGGGCGTGTCGCCGACGACCAGATGTGCACGCTTCGGGTTGTCGGACTGAACCTGATGTTTTTCCTTGTAGAGGGCGAGAAAGGCATCGACATCTTTGCGATCGATGTTCTTGGTCGGGATGTAACTCTCCCAGTCGTTGCCAAGCAATTTCGCCAACAGTTGGCTATCGGCCTTTTCGCTACCAAGCGCCTGCACCAGTGCTTCGCCGGCGCCTTCGGGGTGTGGGAAATGTTCCTGAGCGTAGCTGCTGGACGTACAGCACAGCAGCAGAACCAGCACAATTCGGCTCGCAGCATTCATGACTGATTCTCCTCTCAACGGCGACGGCCGCCACCGCCGGATTGCATCCGCGCGGGTCGTTGTACCTGGTGGCCCGCAGCGGCTGCAGATGGTCGGCTGGCGCTGCGTTGGCTGAGCTGGCCACGATTGCTTGCGATGCGTGACTGCGAAGGGTTGCGCACACCGGCCAACGCATTGTTGCGCGGTGCCTGGGCGCTAACATGTTGCTGACGGGCTTGCTGGCGTACTTGTTGGTTGCGCCCCGCCTGCTGAGGCTGGCGGTTGTTCTGCGGCGCCTGTGCTCGCTGGCGGGCCTGACCGTCATTTTTCAGTTGGCGGTCGGCAACCTGAGCACGCTCGCGTGCATTGCCGGACGGGTTGATGCCCTGTTTTTCCAGGCGCTGTTGGGCGCGCTCGCGGTCGGCACTCTGCACCCGTTGGCGGGCTTCAAGGTTGCTGGTTGCCGGTGCTTCGATGCCGCGCTGTGCCAGGGTTTCACGGGCTCGCGCGCGATCTTCGACCCGGGCCGGGGTGTCACCACGGTAGGCTGTGCGCTCTGCACTGCCGGGTAAGCGTCGGTCGAACTGGGCTCGACTGGCCTGGTCGCGGTACGGGACGCCGTCGCGATACGCAGGATTATGGCGCCAGGTGTTCTGGTTGGCATCGAGCCTGCGGTTGACGTTGTTGATATTGTTGTAGCGATTGACGTTGATATCGACGTCATGATCGTCCCAGTCGCAATCCCCCCAGAGTGAATTGACGATTGCGACGCCTGCACCAAAAGCCAGGCCGGAGGCTAACGCCGTGCCGATGGCATACCCCGGTGGCGGCGGATAATACGCGGGTGGGTAGGACGGCGAGGACCAACTGCCGTACACCACGGAGGGGTTGTAGCTTGGTACGTATACAACCTGCGGGTTGGTCGGCTGGATAACGATAGTCTGTGCCGGCGCGGCACCTTGTACCACCGTGGTCGTGCCGCCTGCGGGGGCGCTTGATGGTTGCACGATAACCGTCTGCTGTTCGTTGGACTCCAGGTGCCCGGCAGCCTTGGCCTTGGCGCGCAGGCGCTGCACCGAGTTCATCACCGCGTCGGGCTGGGCGAGAAAGGCATCGCCGACGCGCTGCACCCAGACCGGGTCCTGACCAAGTGTCGCCAGCACCTGCGGGAAAGCCACCAAGGATTGCACGCTGGGGTCCCAAGGTTGCTCGGCGACCTGCTTGACCGCGGCATCACCGCTGACGTTCGGATGCGCCTTGGACCAGGCAACCGCGTCGGCGACATTGCCTGGATAGGTGGTGGCCATCAGCACTTGTGCGAGTAAAGCGTCCGGATACAACGCCAACGGTGCGAGCATTTGATCAAGCTGTTCGGTGCTGAACACCGCCTCGCTCGGCGCCGCCGGCGCGGCTGGTGTAGCCGGTGCAGCCGCTGCGGGTGCCGTAGCCGTGGCCTTGGGTTGCGCGTCCTCTTCGAAACAACCAGAAAGCGCGAGCATGGCGATGCTGAGCAGGATCGCCCGGTGAAGGCAGGAAGACATGACGATGCTCCTGTGGCAGAAAAGACAGAGCGGAACGTCAGGCGTCCTGGCACCTGGTTACCGACTCGGCAATCGACGCATGGAACGCTCTGCGGTGGGTGAGCAGTTTCAGCGTAGAAGAAAAAGCCGCAGTTGGTTGTCTTGCGTCAGTCTCAAAGACCCAGTTCGCGCAGGCGCCGGTACAAAGTGCGTTCACTCATGCCCAGGTGACGCGCCAGCTCGCTGCGTGATCCATTGAAGCTGTCCAGGGCCTGGGCCAGTTGCCCGAGGTTGTCTTTGCTGCGGCGGCTGATGCTTGGCGCCGGCTCAAGTCTCGAACCGAGCTCAGCAGGCAGGTGCTCGCCACGGATCAGTCCGTCGTCGGCGAACAGCCGCGCTCGTTCGAGGATATTACGCAGCTCGCGAATGTTGCCAGGATAGGCGTACAAGCTCAGTCGATTCATCGCATCTGGGTTGACCTTCGGTGCCGCCGCCCCTGCCATCCGTTGCAACAGGCTCTCGATCAACAACGGCAGATCGTCGACCCGTTCGCGCAATGCCGGCAAGCGGATCGGAAAACCGCTGATGCGGTAATACAGGTCTTCACGGAAGCTGCCCGCTGCAGCCATTTCCTTGAGCGGTTTGTGGGTCGCCGAAACCAGCCTGAAGTCGGAGTGAACCGTACGCAGGCTGCCGACCGGGCGAAAGCTGCCAGACTCGATCAGGCGCAGCAGTTTGACCTGCATCGCCAACGGTACTTCGCCGATTTCATCGAGGAACAAGGTGCCGCCATGAGCCGCTTCCGCCAGGCCGATCTTGCGCTGATGGGCGCCGGTAAAGGCGCCCTTCTCGTAACCGAATAGCTCGCTCTCGAATAACGACTCAGTCAGGCCGGTGCAGTCGACCACCACCAGTGGGCCGCTGGCTCGAGGGCTGCCCAGGTGCAGAGCGCGCGCAAACAACTCTTTGCCGGTCCCGGATTCACCCTGGAGCAACACCGGAATTTGCGCAGGTGCCGCGCGCTGCAGGCTGGCCAGTGCTTCCTGGAACGCCGCTGAGCGGCCGACCAAGCCTTGTTGCTGGGGCTGCGCCGAGGCGACGGTGATGCGGGTCAGTCGCTCGACGAACGCCACCACCTCACCTTGCTCATCGAGGATCGGGCGCAACTCGACATCCACATGTTCCGGCCCGCGCGGGGTGTGGTGCACATGCAGAACACGCTCGGGGACACGGCTGTCCCAGGCCTTGCGCATCGGGCAGTGTTCGCCGGCCTGGTCGCAAGGCACGGCGTAGTGATGGGACACCCGGTGGCACTTGGCGCCGATGGGCGGTTGGCCGTCGATGCCGAACTGGCGTCGGTATGCAGCGTTGGCGGCAAGAATGTTGTAGTCGGTGTCCAGCACGATGGTCGGCTGGGCGTCGTGTTCGAGGTAGGACACCAAAGCCTGCACAGCAGGATGAGGAACAACAGTGGACGAGAAGGACATGGCGACACCTGGGCAAGCTCGGGCGAAGCTTAACTGAAGCTGCCAGGGACTGCCAAAAACTGCCAACTGCTGCCAGGTCACTGCCAACTATGCTGACAGTCTGGCAGTGCTTTTCCCTACGCAGCCCGCGAACATTGGGAAACAGCCTACCGGTTCGATGGCACATATCTTGATGACAGCCTGTCCATTGCCAGCAAGGCTTGATAGCTGGCACCTGTGATGAATTCGGAGCGTGGTAAATGATCATCGGCGGCAACTTGTATGTGGAGGCACTGTTCGACAGTGTCACCTCGACCATCAGCTATTTGCTGATGGACCGGAGCAGTGGTGACTGTGCCTTGATCGACAGTGTGCTGGATTACGATCCGAAGTCCGGACGCACCAGCAGTGCTTCGGCAGACAAGCTGATCGAGCGGGTGACTGAACTGGGCGGCAAGGTCCAGTGGATTCTCGAAACCCACGTGCACGCCGATCACCTGTCGGCGGCGGCTTACCTCAAGCAGGCGCTGGGCGGCCAGATTGCCATTGGCAGCCAGATCACCCAGGTGCAGAAAGTCTTCGGTGCGCTGTTCAATGCCGATGGCGGCTTCGCCCGCGATGGCAGCCAGTTCGATGTGCTGTTCGACGACGAGCAGCCCTTCACTATCGGCAACCTCAAGGCACGTGCCCTGCACACGCCCGGCCACACGCCGGCGTGCATGACCTACGTGGTGGAGGTCGACGGGCAAAGCATCGCCTTTGTCGGCGACACGCTGTTCATGCCCGATTACGGCACCGCCCGTTGCGACTTCCCTGGCGCGAGTGCGCGCACTTTGTATCGCTCGATCCAGCGCATCCTTGCCCTGCCCGCCGAGACGCGCCTGTTCATGTGCCACGACTACCTGCCGGGTGGCCGCGAATTGCGCTACATGACCACGGTGGCCGAACAGCGCGCCAGCAACATCCACATCCGTGAAGGCATCAGCGAAGACAGCTTCGTCAGCATGCGCGAAGCCCGCGACGCCACCCTGGAGATGCCGGTGCTGATCCTGCCTTCGGTGCAGATCAACATGCGCAGCGGCCAACTACCTGAACCTGAAGACAACGGAGTGCGCTACCTGAAGATCCCGCTCAACGTGCTCTGAGTTTCACCCCAGAATTATTATTAGAAGGACCCTGCCATGCTTGCTCAACCCTCCCCTGCCGAGGTGCCGAAAGGCGACCACCATAAAGTGCTGATCGTCGGTGCCGGTGCTGCCGGTGTCGCTGCCGCCTCCAGCTTGATCTGCCGCGACCCTTCGCTGGATGTCGCGATCATCGACCCGGCCGATGTGCACTATTACCAACCGGGCTGGACCATGGTCGGCGCCGGTATCTTCCAGGCGCCTTCGACGGCGCGCACCATGGCCTCGACCATTCCCGGCGGCGTGCAGTGGATCAAGGCGCGGGTCGAGAGCTTTGATCCGCAGGCGCAAACGGTGACGCTGAATGACGGGCGACTGCTCAGTTACGAACAGCTGGTGGTCTGCCCTGGGCTGAAGCTCGACTGGGATGCCATCGAGGGCTTGAGCGAAACCCTTGGGCGTAACGGCGTGACTTCCAACTACCGCTATGACCTGGCGCCCTACACCTGGCAACTGGTGCAGAACCTGCGTGAAGGCCGGGCGTTGTTCACCCAGCCACCGATGCCGATCAAATGTGCCGGCGCACCGCAAAAGGCCCTGTACCTGTCGTGTGACCACTGGCTGCGCAACGGTCGGCTGGGCAACATCCAGGCGCAGTTCTTCAATGCCGGTGGCGTGCTGTTCGGGGTGCCTGACTATGTGCCGGCCTTGATGGAGTACATCGACAAGTACGCGGTAGACCTGCAGTACGCGCATCGCCTGGTGGCGGTCGATGGCCCGGGCAAGCGCGCTACCTTTGTGCGCACCTTGCCCGATGGCAGCAGCGAAACCCGGGTGCAACCTTTCGACATGCTGCATGTGGTGCCGCCGCAGGTTGCCCCTGATTTTATTCGCAACAGCCCGCTGGCTGACCAGGCCGGCTGGATCGATGTCGATCCGGCTACCTTGCGTCATAAACGCTATGGCAACATCCACGCCTTGGGCGATGGCATCAACACCAGCAATGCCAAGACTGCAGCGGCTGCGCGCAAGCAAGCGCCGGTGGTGGCCAACAATGTGCTGGTGGCGCTGGGGCGCCTGCCCAACCTCGCCCACTACGATGGTTATGGCTCCTGCCCGTTGACTGTCGAACGCGGCAAGATCGTGCTGGCCGAATTTACCTATGGCGGCAAGCTAGCGCCGAGCTTCCCGCGCTGGCTGCTCGATGGTCGCCGGCCAACGCGCCTGGCTTGGCTTCTGAAGGCGCAGATCCTGCCACCGCTGTACTGGCGTTGCATGCTCAAGGGCCGTGAGTGGCTGGCCAAGCCGCGGGTTGCCGCCGAGGGCCTGCGGTGATCGAGCATCAATTTCTTGCGGCTGGGCTGGGCGCGATCATTGGTGCGGTGCTGGCGCTGACCGGCGCCGGTGGCGGCATTCTGGCCGTACCCTTGCTGGTATTCGGTCTGGGCTTGTCGATGGTCGAGGCGGCGCCAGTCGGCTTGCTCGCCGTCGGCATGGCGGCGGCGGTGGGTGCCCTGTTGGGCCTGCGCCAAGGTCTGGTGCGTTATCGTGCGGCGTTGTTTGTGGCGGTGATCGGCATTGCGATTGCGCCCTTCGGCTTGATGCTTGCCCATCGCTTGCCGAACGGGCCGTTGGCTCTGACTTTCGCCGTGGTGCTGGTCTATGCCTGTGCACGCATGCTGCTCAAGGCGCACCGCGAACTCCGTGGCCAGCCACCACTGGGCCAACGCATGGTCATGCCCTGTGTGCTCAACCCCTTGCAGGGGCGCCTGCGCTGGACTCTGCCCTGCGCCCGCGCCCTGGCGTTTACCGGCGCGATGTCCGGATTGCTGTCGGGGTTGCTCGGGGTTGGCGGCGGCTTTGTGATCATTCCGGCGCTGAGCCGTTACACCAACCTGGACATGAAGAGCATCGTTGCCACTTCGCTGGCGGTGATCGCCCTGGTGTCGACCGGCAGCGTGGTCAGCGCCACGGTTGGCGGCGTCATGCATTGGTCTGTGGGCGCGCCGTTTGCCGGCGGTGCGGTGCTCGGGCTGCTGCTGGCGCGTCAGGTCGCCAGCAAACTGGCCGGGCCACGACTGCAGCAGATGTTTGCGACCGTGGGTATCTGTGCGGCGGTGCTGTTGGCGGCGAAAACCCTGGGCGGCTGAGGCCCTACTCCGCCAGCAAGGCGTCCTGCTCCTGCGCGCACAGGGCCAGGAGAAAATCCCAGACCACGCGCAGGCGCACCGACTTGTGCAGCTCACGGCGGGTACAGATCCAGTAGCTACGCTGGATGGTCTCGCTGGGCAGCACCCGCACCAGCGCCGGATCGTGGCGGGCCATGTAGTTGGGCAACACGGCAATGCCCAGGCCGGCGCGAGCCGCTTGTTGCTGGGCGATCACGCTGGTGCTGCGAAACACCACATTGGGCGCCCGGCAGAAGCTGTTCAAAAACAGCAGCTCCTGGCTGAACAGCAGGTCGTCGACGTAGCCGATCCAGCTGTGCTTGGCCAGGTCTTCGCGGTGATTGAGCGCTGGTGCCTGGGCCAGGTACTCGGGGCTGGCGTACAGCGCCAGGCGGTAATCGGTAAGTTTGCGGGTTATCAACAGGTCGGCGTTGGGCCGCTCCAGGTGAATGCTGATCTCCGCTTCGCGGTTGAGGATGCTGACAAACCGCGGTACCGCCACCAGCTCCACCTCAAGGCCTGGGTAGCGTTCGAACAGGCTGCCCATGCGCGGGGTGAAGAACATAATGCCGATGCCTTCGGTGACTCCCAGGCGAATCTTGCCCAGCGGGGTGATGGCCTGGGTGATTTCTTCCTGGGCCAGCAGGGCGACGTTTTCCATGGCTTCGGCGTGCTTGAGCAGGGCCTGGCCGGAGGGCGTCAGTTCGTAGCCCTGGGCGTGCTGGACGAACAAGGCGGTACCCAGGCTCTGTTCGATATTGTCGATATGCCGGGCCACGGTGCTGTGGGTGGTGTTCAGACGTTTGGCCGCAGTCAGCAGCCGGCCGCTACGCTGCAACTCGAGAAAAAACCGCAGATCATTCCAGTCGAACATGCTTTTCCTTGTGAATCAGGTGTTCACGGACGTTGTGTTAAAACGCACAGCACTTGAGTGAAATCTAACGTTTTCATCCCGAAATTAATCAATAACATGGGCTGGGACAAGAATAATAATCAGGCGCGAGGTTGCCCATGCCATCAGCCGATCCTGTCTACGACTATGTGGTGGTTGGTGCCGGTCCTGCCGGGTGCCTGCTAGCCAATCGCTTATCCGCCGACCCAGGCTGCCGGGTGCTGTTGCTCGAAGCGGGTGGGCGCGACAACTACCCCTGGATTCACATTCCGGTGGGTTACCTCTACTGCATCGGTAACCCACGCACCGACTGGTGCTTCAAGACCGAAGCGCAACCCGGCCTCAATGGCCGTGCCTTGGGTTATCCACGGGGCAAGGTGCTCGGTGGCTGTTCTTCCATTAACGGCATGATCTACATGCGTGGTCAGGCGGGCGATTACGATCGCTGGGCCGAGCAGGGCAATGCCGGTTGGGCGTGGAAGGATGTGCTGCCACTGTTCAAGGCCAGCGAAAACCACTTCGGTGGCGCCAGCGAAGCCCATGGCAACGAAGGCGAGTGGCGGGTCGAGCAGCAGCGCTACTCCTGGCCGATCCTCGATGCCTTCCGCGAAGCCGCGGCGCAGAGTGGCATCCCTAACGTTGCTGACTTCAACACTGGGGATAACCAGGGCTGTGGATACTTTCAGGTCAACCAGCGTTCCGGCATTCGCTGGAACTCGGCCAAGGCGTTTTTGCGCCCGATCCTTAAGCGCCCCAATCTGACGGTACTGACCGATGTGCTGGTTGACCAGGTGGTGCTGGTAGAAGGCCGCGCTTCGCAGGTACGTGCTCGCTGGCAAGGCAATTGGCAGAACTTCAGCGCACGCCGGGAGATTATCCTGTGTGCCGGCTCCGTGGGTTCACCCGGTATTCTCCAGCGCTCGGGCATCGGCCCGCGTGGCTTGCTCGAGAGCCTGGGGATAACTGTTCGCCACGAATTGCCCGGGGTTGGCGGCAACCTGCAGGACCATCTGCAACTGCGCCTGATCTACCAGGTTACCCAGGCGCGCACCCTCAACCAGGTTGCCAACAGTCCCTGGGGCAAACTCGGCATGGGCCTGCGTTACCTTTACGATCGCAGCGGCCCGCTGGCGATGGCGCCGAGCCAGTTGGGGGCGTTCATACGTTCCGGGCCCGAGCAGGCTTCGGCCAACCTGCAGTACCACGTGCAGCCCTTGTCGCTGGAGCGCTTTGGCGAGCCGCTGCACCGCTTCCCGGCGTTTACCGCCTCGGTGTGCAACCTGCGCCCGGCCAGCCGCGGGCGTATCGATATCCGCTCGGCCAACCCGGACGACGCGCCACTGATCGATCCCAACTACCTGAGCGACCCTGAAGACCTGCGCGTCGCCGCCCAAGCCATTCGCCTGACCCGCAAGATCGTCCAGGCCCCTGCCCTGGCGGCGTTCAGCCCGCGTGAGTATCTGCCAGGCCCCGACCTGCAAAGCGAACAGCAGTTGCATGAAGCCGCCGGGCAGATCGGCACTACCATTTTCCACCCGGTAGGCACCTGCCGCATGGGCAACGGGCCGCTGGATGTGGTCGACGACCAGTTGCGCGTGCACGGCGTGCCGGGGTTGCGGGTTGCCGACGCCTCGATCATGCCGCAAATCGTCTCCGGCAATACCTGCTCCCCTACCCTGATGATTGCCGAAAAGGCGGCGCAATTGATTCGCCGGGAAAGCTTATCCACAAGCCGCATCGATGAAAAAAACGCAGTACCGACGCCCTGACCAGGGTGCGTAGCAACAACGACGCCGGACGCAGTCTGCCGGCGTCGACAGTGGAACAACAAGAATAATCACTGGGGCCTGCAGGCCGAGGACAGCAACGATGTCGGATTACATTCAAGAGCAGGGCGCTGCAACGGCGAGCACCAGCCGCCGGGAAGAACGCAAGATCATTTTCGCGTCATCCCTCGGGACAGTTTTCGAGTGGTATGACTTTTTTCTTTATGGGGCATTGGCCGCGGTCATCAGCAAGCAGTTCTTTGCCGGGGTGAACGACACCACTGCCTTTATCTTTGCCTTGATGGCCTTTGCCGCCGGCTTTCTCGTGCGGCCCTTCGGCGCGCTGGTGTTCGGCCGCCTGGGCGACATGATCGGGCGCAAGTACACCTTCCTGGTGACCATCGTGCTGATGGGCTTGTCGACCTTTGCCGTCGGCCTGTTGCCGACCTACGCCAGCATCGGCATTGCTGCACCGATCATTCTGGTGGTGTTGCGCATGCTGCAGGGCCTGGCGCTGGGTGGTGAGTACGGCGGCGCGGCGACTTATGTTGCCGAACACGCACCACCTGGCAAACGCGGCTTCCACACCGGTTTTATCCAGTCCACCGCGACCCTCGGCCTGCTGTTGTCGCTGCTGGTGGTGCTCGGCAGCCGTTACATCAGTGGCGACCAGTTCGAAGTCTGGGGCTGGCGCCTGCCGTTCCTGCTGTCGATCGTGCTGTTGGGGATTTCCACCTGGATCCGCATGAGCATGCACGAGTCGCCAGCCTTCGTGAAGATGAAGGCCCAGGGCAAGGCCAGTAAAGCGCCGATCCGTGAATCGTTCGGCTCCTGGCCCAACCTCAAGGTAGTACTCACTGCCCTGTTCAGCATCAACGCCGGGCAAGCGGTGACCTTCTACACCGCGCAGTTCTATGTGCTGTTCTTTCTTACCCAGATGCTCAAGATGGACCCGGCCCAGGCCAACACTTTGCTGATTATCAGCGTGGTGATCGGCGCGCCGTTCTTCGTGTTCTTCGGTTGGTTGTCGGACCGGGTCGGGCGCAAGCCAATCCTGATGCTCGGCTTGCTGCTGGCCACGGTACTGTACTTCCCACTGTTCAAGGCTCTGAGCCATTACGCCAACCCGCAGATCGACGCCGCCAGCCGCCAGGCCCCGATTGTGGTGATGGCCGATCCGCAAGGCTGCACCTTCCAGTTCGATCCGGTGGGCAAGGCGCGTTTTGACAGCCCCTGCGACAAGGTCAAAACCTTCCTGGTCAAACAGGGCCTGCCCTACAGCTCGGCTGAAGCGGCTGCTGGTGCCGAAGTGGTGGTGAGCATTGGCGAGCAGAAGATCAATGGGTTTGACGAAGCAGCCCTGCGTGCAGCGATCGAAAAAGCCGGCTACCCGGCCAAGGCCGATCCAGCCAGCGTCAACCAGCCGATGGTGGTGCTGCTTATCGTCGCCATGATCCTGATCGCGACCATGACCTACGGCCCGCTGGCGGCGGTGATGGTCGAGCTGTTCCCAACGCGTATCCGTTACACCTCGATGTCGCTGCCCTACCACATTGGCAACGGCTGGTTCGGCGGCTTCCTGCCCACCGTGTCCTTTGCCCTGGTGGTGTACACCGGCGACATCTTCTACGGGCTCTGGTACCCGGTACTGATCACCGGTATCAGCCTGGTGGTGGGGCTGTTCTGCTTGAAAGAAACCCGTGATGTGGATATCGACAAGGTGTGAGGATTTGCAGGCATAAAAAAAACCGGCGTAAGCGCCGGTTTTTTTATGCCGCGAAAAAACTTATGCACGATTTTCAGAAAACAGTCATACAGAGAAATAAGTAGCTAAATTAATCACTTAGCGCATTTTTCGTTAAGAAATCCAAATACTGTACACAAGTTATCCACAGATCGGTCAGGCCACGCCCTGCGCCGCGTTCGGCGCCGCTGCAGGCAGTGAGCCGAGCTCGCGCTGGGTCTGTTCATTCCAGGCTGCAGCACGATCGTTTAACTCGGCAATCGCCCGTGGGCCGCTGCCTTCGGCAAACATCGGGGCGCCAATTACCACCTCGATGGTGCCGGCACGTTTGCCCCAGCCCTGCTTGGGCCAGAACTTGCCGGCGTTGTGGGCGATCGGCAGTACCGGTAGGCCAGCGTTGACCGCCAACGCGGCCCCGCTGCGCGAGAACTTGCCAATCTGGCCGAACGGCACACGGGTGCCTTCGGGGAAGATCAGCACCCAGACGTTCTCCTTGAGCAATTTATCGCCCTTGCTGGCGACTTGCTTCAAGGCTGCCTTGGGGTTATCGCGGTCAATGGCGATCGGCCGCAGCATGGCCATGGCCCAGCCGAAGAACGGCACGTACAGCAGTTCACGCTTGAGCACTTGGCTCAAGGGCGAGAAATAGGCGGAAAGGAAAAAGGTTTCCCAGGTGCTCTGGTGGTTAGAGAGGATCACACAGGGTTGCTTGGGGATGTTTTCGGCCCCGGTGACCTTGACCTTGATGTTGAGAAACACCCGTACCAACACCAGCGCAAAGCGGCACCAGTAGACGTTGATGAAGCGGTAGCGGGCGCTGAAAGGCAAAAACGGCGCGATAAAAAAGCTCAGGGTGCACCACAGCAAGGAGCTGGTACCCAGCAGCAGGTAAAAAAGAAAAATTCTGATCGCCTGCAAGATCGACATAGCGGCATGTACCGTTGCGGGCTTGCCCGCCTAGTAAAAGTGCGCCTGTTATGCAGACGCGCTATTTGTGGATAAGTTCTCTGGCGATGGCTGCCAGATCATCGAAAATCAGCGTGTTTTCTGGAATTCCCTTGCTCAGGGTCTTCTCGCCTTTTCCGGTTTTTACCAGAACTGGTTGAGCATCGACGGCCAAAGCGGCTTCCAGGTCACCCTTACTATCACCGACAAACCACACGCCGGCCAGATTCACGCCGTAGTGCGCGGCAATGGTGGTGAGCATGCCCGGCTTGGGTTTGCGGCAGGCGCAGCCCTCATCGGGCCCGTGCGGGCAATAGACGATCAGCCCGACCTCGCCGCCCTGCTCGGCCACCAGCGTGCGCAATTGCGCGTGCATGGCCTCGAGGGTCGGCAGGTCGTAGTAGCCACGGGCAATGCCGGACTGGTTGGTGGCAACCGCCACCGTCCAGCCGGCTTTGCTCAACTGCGCAATCGCTTCGATCGAACCCGGGATCGGAATCCACTCGTCCAGCGACTTGATGTAGGCGTCGGAGTCCTGGTTGATCACCCCGTCCCGATCGAGAATCAGCAGCTTCAAGACTTACCCCAGCAGCGAAATGTCGGCCACGCCCAGGAACAGACCGCGCAGGCGGCTGAGCAGGGCATAACGGTTGGCGCGGACATTGGCGTCGTCGGCATTGACCATCACCGCCTCGAAGAAGGCGTCGACCGGTTCACGCAGAGCGGCCAGGCGTGCCAGCGATTCGCTGTACTGGCGCGCCGCAGCCATTGGCTGAACGGCCTGGTCGGCTTGCTGGATCGCCGAGTACAGGGAGAACTCGTTGGCGTTGTCGAAGTACTTCGGCTCGACCGTGGTGGCGACAGCGCCTTCGGCCTTGCTCAGCAGGTTCGACACGCGCTTGTTCACCGCGGCCAGGGCAGCGGCTTCCGGCAGTTGGCGGAAGGCCTGTACGGCCTGCACGCGCTGGTCGAAGTCCAGGGCCGAGCCTGGCTTGAGGGCACGCACCGACAGGTAGGTGGCAACGTCAATGCCTTCGTCTTCGTAACGGGCACGCAGACGATCGAAGACGAATTCCAGCACCTGCTCGGCCAGGCCCGCAGCCTTGACCTTGGCACCGAACTGGCTGACGGCGAAGTTCACTGCTTCGTTCAGGTCCAGGTCCAGCTGCTTCTCGATCAGGATGCGCAGTACGCCCAGCGCTGCGCGACGCAGGGCATAGGGGTCTTTGCTACCGGTCGGGAGCATGCCGATACCGAAGATACCGACCAGGGTGTCGAGCTTGTCGGCAATCGCCACGGCCGCGCCGGTCAGGGTCGACGGCAGTTCGGCACCGGCACCGCGCGGCATGTATTGCTCGTTCAGGGCCAGGGCGACGTCTTGCGGCTCGCCGTCGTTGAGGGCGTAGTAGTAACCGGCAACACCCTGCATTTCAGGGAATTCACCGACCATCTCGGTGGCCAGGTCGCACTTCGACAGCAAACCTGCACGCGCCGCGCGCTGGGCGTCGCCGCCGATGCGCTGGGCGATGAAGGCGGCCAGTTTGGCAACCCGCTCGGCCTTGTCGAAGACGCTGCCCAACTGGGCCTGGAACACCACGTTCTGCAGGCGCTCGTTGAAGCTTTCCAGCGGCTGCTTCTTGTCTTGCTTGAAGAAGAACTCGGCGTCGGTCAGGCGCGGGCGCACGACCTTCTCGTTGCCTTCGACGATCTGCTTCGGGTCGCGACTCTCGACGTTGGCCACGGTGATGAAGCGCGGCAGCAGCTTGCCGTCGGCATCCAGCAGGCAGAAGTACTTCTGGTTGTCCTGCATGGTAGTGATCAGCGCTTCTTGCGGCACTTCCAGGAAGCGCTCTTCGAACGAGCACACCAGCGGCACAGGCCATTCAACCAGGGCGGTCACTTCATCGAGCAGGGCTGGCGGCACAATGGCGCTGCCTTCCTGCTGCAGGGCGAGTTCGGCGGTACGCTTGCTGATCAGCTCGCGGCGCTCGGCAAAATCGGCCAGCACGTAGGCCTTGCGCAGGTCTTCCTGGTAATTGGCCGGGGCGCTGATGCGCACGTTTTCCGGGTGGTGGAAGCGGTGGCCACGGGATTCGCGACCGGCTTTCTGCGCCAGCAAGGTGCAGTCGACCACCTCGTCACCGAGCAGCATCACCAGCCACTGGGTTGGACGCACGAACTCTTCCTTGCGCGCACCCCAGCGCATGCGCTTGGGGATCGGCAGGTCGTTGAGCGAGTCTTCGACGATGGTTGGCAGCAGGCTGGCGGTGGCCTTGCCCGGAATGTGCTGGGAGAAGCGCAGCTTGGCGCCGCTCTGGTCGATATCCGACAGCTCTACACCGCACTTCTTGGCAAAACCCAGGGCGGCCTGGGTCGGGTTGCCGTCAGCGTCGAAGGCGGCCTGACGTGGCGGGCCGTCGAGGTTGACGCTGCGGTCCGGCTGCTGGGTGTCGAGGTTGCGGATGAGTACGGCCAGGCGGCGCGGCGCGGCGAACACCTGCTTGTCGGTGTAGTTCAGGCCAGCGGCCTGCAGGCCTTTCTCGATACCGGCGAGGAAGGCGTCACCGAGGCTGCTCAGGGCCTTGGGTGGCAGTTCTTCGGTGCCCAGTTCAACCAGGAAATCTTGAGCACTCATTGTGCAGCCTCCAGCTTAGCCAACACTTCATCACGCAATTCAGGGGACGCCATCGGGAAGCCCAGCTTGGCGCGGGCTTGCAGGTAGCTCTGGGCCACGGCCCGGGCCAGGGTCCGTACGCGCAGGATGTAACGCTGACGCTCGGTCACCGAGATGGCGCGACGGGCATCGAGCAGGTTGAAGGTGTGCGAGGCCTTGAGGACCATTTCATAGGTCGGCAGCGGCAGTTCCAGCTCGATCAGGCGGTTGGCTTCGCTTTCGTAGAAGTCGAACAGTTCGAACAGCTTCTCGACGTTGGCGTGCTCGAAGTTGTAGGTCGACTGCTCCACTTCGTTCTGGTGGAACACGTCGCCGTAGGTCACTGTGCCGAACGGGCCGTCGGTCCAGATCAGGTCGTAGACCGAATCTACGCCCTGCAGGTACATGGCCAGGCGCTCCAGGCCGTAGGTGATTTCACCAGTGACCGGGAAGCATTCGATGCCGCCCACTTGCTGGAAGTAGGTGAACTGCGTGACTTCCATGCCGTTGAGCCAGATTTCCCAACCCAGACCCCAGGCGCCGAGGGTCGGCGATTCCCAGTTGTCTTCGACGAAACGGATGTCGTGCACCAGCGGGTCGAGGCCGATGGCTTTCAGCGAGCCCAGGTACAGTTCCTGGAAGTTCGCCGGGTTCGGCTTGAGGACCACCTGGAACTGATAGTAGTGCTGCAGGCGGTTCGGGTTTTCGCCATAACGGCCATCCGCCGGACGACGGCTAGGCTGCACATAGGCGGCGTTCCAGGTTTCCGGGCCGATGGCGCGCAGGAACGTGGCAGTATGGAAAGTGCCGGCGCCTACTTCCATATCGTAGGGCTGAAGCACCACACAACCTTGCTCGGCCCAGTAGTTCTGCAGGGCGAGGATCAAGTCTTGGAAGGTACGCACGGCTGGCGTAGGCTGGCTCACGAAATTCACCTGTTTCTAGGGCTGCGAATATAAAGAGCGGGAGTATAACCCGATTCGCGCAGGCCTCTACCCTTGGAGCCTTATGCCACGTTGCTTTTGGTGTACCGACGATCCGCTTTACCAGGCGTACCACGACCAGGAATGGGGCACGCCGCAGCGCGATCCGCGCCAGCTGTTCGAGATGCTCCTGCTCGAAGGCTTCCAGGCCGGGTTGTCGTGGATTACCGTGCTGAAAAAGCGCGAACGCTACCGCCAGGTGCTGTTCGGCTTCGACCCAGAGCGTCTGGCGCAGATGAGCGACGACGAAATTGAAGAGCGCATGCTCGACCCGGGCATCATCCGCAATCGCCTCAAGCTCAATGCCGCGCGGCGCAATGCGCGGGCCTGGCTGGCGCTGGAAAACCCCGGGCAATGGCTCTGGTCGTTCGTCGGCGGCGCGCCGAAGGTCAATCATTTCGTCCTGCGCAGCGAGGTGCCGGCGGTCACCGACGAGGCCAAGGCAATGAGCAAGGCGCTGCAGAAAGCTGGCTTCACCTTTGTCGGACCGACCATTTGCTATGCCTTCATGCAGGCCACCGGCATGGTCATGGACCACACCACCGATTGTGATCGCTACGCCGCTCTGCTGCGCTGAGGGTTACAATGGCCGGCTTGCAGAAAGAGGAACCAGCCTGTGGATAAATTCAAGGGCGCCTTGATGGTCGGGGCGTTGCGGTTGTTTGCCAAGCTCCCCTGGGGCGCGGTACAGCGGGTCGGCGCGGCCATCGGCTGGATCATGTGGAAGGTGCCGAACAGTTCGCGCAACGTGGTGCGCATCAACCTGGCCAAATGCTTCCCGGAAATGGACCCGGTTGCCCGTGAGCAACTGGTGGGCCGGACCCTGATGGACATCGGCAAGTCCTTTACCGAAAGCGCCTGCGCCTGGATCTGGCCGGCCCAGCGTTCGCTCGACCTGGTGCGCGAGGTCGAAGGCCTGGAAGTGCTTGAGGCGGCCCTGGCATCGGGCAAGGGCGTGGTTGGCATCACCAGCCACCTGGGCAATTGGGAAGTGCTCAACCACTTCTATTGCAGCCAGTGCAAACCGATCATTTTCTACCGACCGCCCAAGCTCAAGGCGGTCGATGACCTGCTGCGCGAACAGCGCGTGCAATTGGGCAACCGCGTTGCGGCGTCGACCAAGGAAGGCATCCTGAGCATCATCAAGGAAGTGCGCAAAGGCGGTCAGGTGGGCATTCCGGCCGACCCGGAGCCGGCCGAGTCGGCGGGTATCTTCGTGCCGTTCTTCGCCACCAAGGCGCTGACCAGCAAGTTCGTGCCGAACATGCTCGCTGGCGGCAAGGCGGTCGGGGTGTTCCTGCATGCCTTGCGCCTGCCGGATGGCTCGGGCTTCAAGGTCATCCTGGAAGCCGCGCCCGAGGCGATGTACAGCGAAGACACCGAGACCTCGGCGGCGGCCATGAGCCAGGTGGTCGAGCGCTATGTGCGGGCGTATCCGAGCCAGTACATGTGGAGCATGAAGCGCTTCAAGAAGCGCCCGCCGGGCGAGCCGCGCTGGTATTGAAAGCCCTATCGCGGGGCAAGCCCGCTCCCACAGTTATCCACAATCCCTGTAGGAGCGGGCTTGCCCCGCGATGGCTCAACCAGCCTTATCGAGCTTCTTCAGAAACACTGTCATCTCTTTCTCTGCCTGCTTGTCGCCGTGCGCGCGAGCCGCTTCCAGCCCCTGCTCCCAGGCCTTGCGCGCAACTGCCAGGTCACCTTCGAGCTGATGCGCCTTGCCCAGCAGCTTCCACGCCGCCGAATACTTCGGGTCCTGCTCGACGCAGCGCTGTAAATGCACGGCCGCCTCGGCGCCGTTGCCTTCATCGAGCCAGGCCTTGCCCAGGCCAAAGCGCAACAGGGCGTTATCCACACCCTTGGCCAGCATCTTTTCCAGTGATTCGCGCATTCCAGCTCCCTCTTTAGAAGAAGCTCAACCCTACATGGAAGAGCTTCTCGACGTCACGGATGTACTTTTTATCCACAACGAAGAGGATCACGTGGTCGCCCGCTTCGATCACCGTGTCGTCATGGGCGATCAGCACTTCTTCGTCGCGGATGATTGCGCCGATGGTGGTGCCTGGTGGCAGGGCGATGTCTTCGATGGCCTTGCCGATTACCTTGCTTGACTTCGAGTCGCCATGGGCGATCGCCTCGATGGCCTCGGCCGCACCGCGGCGCAGTGAGTGCACGCTGACGATATCGCCGCGGCGCACGTGGGCCAGCAAGGTGCCGATGGTGGCCAGCTGCGGGCTGATGGCGATGTCGATTTCGCCGCCCTGGACCAGGTCGACGTAGGCCGGGTTGTTGATGATGGTCATCACCTTGCGCGCGCCCAGGCGCTTGGCCAGCAGCGAGGACATGATGTTGGCTTCGTCGTCGTTGGTCAGGGCCAGGAAGATGTCGGCTTCGGCGATGTTCTCTTCAAGCATCAGGTCGCGGTCCGAGGCACTGCCCTGCAACACCACGGTGCTTTCCAGGGTGTCGGACAGGTGCCGGCAACGGGCCGGGTTCATCTCGATGATCTTCACCTGGTAGCGGCTTTCGATCGCCTCGGCCAGGCGCTCGCCGATTTGCCCGCCGCCAGCGATGACCACGCGCTTGTTGGTTTCGTCGATGCGCCGCAACTCACCCATCACCGCGCGGATGTGCGCCTTGGCGGCAATGAAGAACACTTCGTCGTCGGCTTCGATGACCGTGTCGCCCTGCGGCAGGATCGGCCGGTCGCGGCGGAAGATTGCCGCCACGCGGGTGTCGACATTGGGCATGTGCGCGCGGATCTGGCGCAATTGCTGGCCCACCAGCGGCCCGCCGTAGTAGGCCTTGACGGCTACCAGCTGGGCCTTGCCCTCGGCGAAGTCGATCACCTGCAGGGCGCCGGGGTGTTCGATCAGGCGCTTGATGTAGTGGGTGACCACCTGCTCGGGGCTGATCAGCACGTCGACCGGAATGGCGTCGTTGTCGAACAGCCCGGCGCGGGTCAGGTAGGCCGATTCGCGCACCCGGGCGATCTTGGTCGGGGTGTGGAACAGGGTATGGGCAACCTGGCAGGCGACCATGTTGGTCTCGTCGCTGTTGGTGACCGCCACCAGCATGTCGGCATCGTCGGCGCCGGCCTGGCGCAGCACGGTCGGGAAGGAGGCGCGGCCCTGCACGGTACGGATGTCGAGGCGGTCGCCGAGGTCGCGCAGGCGGTCGCCATCGGTGTCGACCACGGTGATATCGTTGGCTTCGCTGGCCAGGTGTTCAGCCAGCGTGCCGCCGACCTGCCCTGCGCCGAGGATGATGATCTTCATCCGCTGTTCCTTTCTCTTGTTATCCGCGCGCGGCGGCGATTTTGATCAGCTTGGCATAGTAGAAGCCGTCGTGTCCGCCTGCCTGGGCCAGCAACTGGCGGCCATGGGGCTGGCGGATACCGGCCTGGGTCGCCAGGTCCAGCTCACGGGCGCCGGGAGTGCGGGCGAGGAAGGCCTCGATCACTTCGGTGTTTTCCGTCGGCAGCGTCGAGCAGGTGGCGTAGAGCAGGATGCCGCCGACCTCAAGGGTTGGCCACAGGGCGTCAAGCAGCTCGCCTTGCAGGCTGGCCAGGGCGGCAATGTCATCGGCCTGGCGGGTCAGCTTGATGTCCGGATGGCGGCGGATTACGCCGGTGGCCGAGCACGGCGCGTCGAGCAGGATGCGCTGGAAGCCCTTGCCGTCCCACCAGCTGGCGGTGTCGCGGGCGTCGCAGGCGATCAACTGGGCGTCGAGGCCGAGGCGATCGAGGTTCTCGCGCACGCGGGTCAGGCGCTTGGCTTCCAGGTCGATGGCGACCACGGCGTCGAGCCCGGCCTGGGCTTCGAGCAGATGGCAGGTCTTGCCGCCCGGGGCGCAGCAGGCGTCGAGCACGCGCTGGCCGGGGGCCAGGTCGAGCAAGTCGGCGGCCAGTTGTGCGGCTTCGTCCTGGACGCTGATCCAGCCCTGGTCGAAACCGGGCAGGCCACGTACATCGCAGGCTTCAGCGAGCAAGATGCCGTCGCCGCTGAACTGGCACGGCGCCGCTTCAAGGCCGGCTTCACCCAGCAGTTCGAGGTAGGCATCACGGCTGTGATGGCGTCGGTTGACCCGCAGGATCATCGGCGGGTGGGCATTGTTGGCGGCGCAGATGGCCTCCCACTGCTCGGGCCAGAACGCCTTGAGCGACTTTTGCAGCCAGCGCGGGTGCGCGGTGCGCACGACCGGGTCGCGCTCAAGCTCGGCGAAGATATCGCCGCTTTCGCGTTGCGCACGGCGCAGCACGGCGTTGAGCAAACCCTTGGCCCAGGGCTTTTTCAGCTTGTCGGCGCAGCCGACGGTCTCGCCGATGGCGGCGTGGGCAGGGATGCGCGTGTAGAGCAACTGGTACAGGCCGACCAGCAGCAGCGCCTCGACGTCGGCATCGGCGGCCTTGAACGGTTTTTGCAGCAGGCGTTCGGCCAGGGCCGACAGCCGTGGCTGCCAGCGCGCAGTGCCGAAGGCCAGGTCCTGGGTCAGGCCACGGTCACGCACTTCGACCTTGTCCAGCTGGCTTGGCAGCGAGCTGTTCAGCGACGCCTTGCCACTGAGTACTGCCGCCAGGGCGCGGGCGGCTGCCAGACGTGGATTCATTGGCCAAGCACCGTGCCGGTGGTGAATTTCTCGCGGCGGCTGTTGAACAGGTCGCTGAAGTTCAGCGCCTTGCCACCCGGCAATTGCAGGTGGGTCAGGCACAGCGCCTGCTCGCCGCAGGCGACGATCAGGCCGTCCTTGCTGGCAGAGAGGATTTCACCCGGGTTGCCGGAGCCTGTGGATAAGTTCGCGCCGAGCACCTTCAGCGCTTCACCGTTGAGGGTGCTGTGGCAGATCGGCCACGGGTTGAAGGCGCGAATCAGGCGCTCCAGCTCAACGGCCGGGCGGCTCCAGTCCAGGCGCGCTTCGTCCTTGTTCAGCTTGTGTGCATAAGTGGCCAGGCTGTCGTCCTGGACTTCACCCTGCAAGGTGCCCGCGGCGAGACCGGCAACGGCCTCGAGCACGGCCGGCGGGCCCATTTCGGCCAGGCGGTCGTGCAAGCTGCCACCCGTGTCGCTGGTGCTGATCGGGGTGCTGACCTTGAGCAGCATTGGCCCGGTGTCCAGGCCTGCTTCCATGCGCATCACGGTGACGCCGCTTTCGCTGTCACCGGCTTCGACCGCGCGCTGGATCGGCGCTGCGCCACGCCAGCGCGGCAGCAGCGAGGCGTGGCTGTTGATGCAGCCCAGGCGCGGAATATCCAGCACCGCCTGGGGCAGGATCAGGCCATAGGCGACCACTACCATCAGGTCCGGCTTGAGCGCCGCCAGCTCCGCTTGGGCCTCGGCATTGCGCAGGGTCGCTGGTTGCAGCACCGCAATGGCGTTATCCACAGCCAATTGCTTGACCGCGCTGGGCATCAGTTTTTGCCCACGACCGGCCGGGCGGTCCGGTTGGGTGTAGACCGCTACCACTTCATAGGGGCTGGCGATCAGGGCCTTGAGGTGTTCGGCGGCAAACTCTGGGGTGCCTGCGAAGACAATGCGCATGGAGTTCTCGCTTAAAAAGAAAAAGGCTTGCCGGAGCAAGCCTTTGGGAAGAGCAGATCAAGCTTGCTGGCGATGCTGTTTTTCCAGCTTCTTCTTGATCCGGTCGCGTTTGAGCGTCGACAGGTAATCAACGAACAGCTTGCCGTTGAGGTGATCGCATTCGTGCTGGATGCACACCGCCAGCAGGCCTTCGGCGATCAGCTCGTACGGCTTGCCGTCGCGGTCCAGCGCCTTGACCTTGACCCGCACCGGGCGGTCGACGTTCTCGTAGAAGCCAGGCACCGAAAGGCAGCCTTCCTGATACTGATCCATTTCGTCGGTCAGCATTTCGAGCTCGGGGTTGATGAACACCCGTGGCTCGCTGCGATCTTCGCTCAGGTCCATGACCACGATGCGCTTGTGCACGTTGATCTGGGTAGCGGCAAGGCCGATGCCAGGGGCTTCGTACATGGTTTCAAACATGTCATCGATCAACTGGCGAACGCCGTCGTCGACTTCGGTCACCGGCTTGGCGATGGTGCGAAGGCGCGGGTCCGGGAATTCGAGGATGTTCAGAATGGCCATAAGCGTATGAGCTGCACTGTGCGATGAATTACAAACATGAGTACACATAATAAAGGGATTCGGCGCATTCGGCACCTGGCAAAGGTCAGCTAAGGTTTCAGGGTGCTTTTCCACCCATGGCGCCAAGCCTGAAAGAATGCCGCCGAGGGAAATCCGTCAACCGGTTGTCAAAGTATTATCAACAGAGTTATCCACAGTTTGTTCACGGCTGGCCCACGCTTCCCGATCAAGGATGATCGTCATGTCGCAACCCTTATCGCCGGCGTGTTCTCCCGCCGAACTCGAAGCGCGATTGCGCCTTCACTTGCTGCCGTCCCTAGGGCCGCGGCGTTTTCACACATTGATCCAGGCCTTTGGCAATGCCTCGGCAGCGCTCAGTGCGCCGGCCACGGCCTGGCGTACGCTGGGCGTACCCGCAGACAGCAGCGATGCCCGGCGCAGCCTTGAAGTACGCGAAGGCGCCGCCGCGGCAATGCGCTGGCTAGAGGCCCGCGACCAGCATTTACTGATGTGGGACGACCCTGGCTATTCAGGTTTGCTGGCGGAACTGGGCGACGCCCCGCCGCTGCTGTTCATCGCCGGCAACCCGGCGATTCTGGAAAAACCCCAGCTGGCGATCGTCGGCAGCCGCAGGGCATCGAGGCCGGCGCTCGATACGGCTGCGGCCTTCTCGCGCAGCCTCGCTCGGGGTGGTTTTGTCATTACCAGCGGCCTGGCCCTGGGCGTCGATGGCGCCGCACACCAGGCTGCCCTGGACGCTGGCGGGCAGACCATCGGCGTGCTCGGCACAGGGCTGCAAAAACTTTATCCACAGCGGCACAGAGCGCTGGCGGCGGCGATGATCGAGCAAGGTAGCGCGGTGGTCTCCGAGTTTCCGCTGGATGCCGGGCCCGTTGCGGGCAACTTTCCCCGGCGTAACCGGATCATCAGTGGCCTGTCGCTGGGTGTATTGGTGGTCGAGGCGAGCCTTGCCAGTGGCTCGCTGATCACCGCGCGTTTGGCGGCCGAGCAAGGCCGCGAGGTATATGCCATTCCGGGTTCGATTCATCACCCGGGCTCCAAGGGGTGTCACCAGTTGATTCGCGACGGCGCCTTGCTGGTGGAGACTGTCGATCAGATCGTCGAAACCCTGCAGGGTTGGCAACGCTTGCCGCCGTTGCAGGTGGACGCCATTGCCGGCCATGAACTGGTCGATCTGTTGCTGGCCGCACCGCAAACTACCGAGGGCCTGGCCAGCAGCAGCGGCTGGCCGTTGCCCCGGGTGCTGGCGGCGCTGACCGAGCTGGAACTGGCTGGAAGGGTCTGTAATGAAGCCGGACGTTGGTTTGCCCGGCCCGGCTAAGTACACTGCTCATCTGCCTTTATGCGGAGTGAAAACAATGGTGAGCAGTTGGCGTGTGCAACAAGCCGCGCGTGAAATTCGGGCCGGTGCGGTGATTGCCTATCCGACCGAGGCGGTCTGGGGCCTGGGCTGTGACCCATGGAACGAAGAGGCGGTGGATCGCCTGCTGGCGATCAAGTCGCGTTCGGTCGATAAGGGTCTTATCCTGATCGCCGACAATATCCGCCAGTTCGACTTCCTTTTCGAGGATTTCCCTGAAACCTGGCTCGACCGCATGTCTGCCACCTGGCCGGGGCCGAACACCTGGCTGGTGCCACATCAGAACCTGCTGCCCGAGTGGATAACCGGGGTGCACGACACCGTGGCGTTGCGCGTTAGCGATCACCCGGTGGTACGCGATTTGTGTGCATTGGTCGGCCCGCTGATTTCCACTTCAGCCAACCCGCAAGGTCGCCCGGCAGCCAAGACCCGCTTGCGCGTCGAGCAGTACTTCCGTGGGCAACTGGACCTGGTGCTCGGTGGCGCTTTGGGCGGGCGGCGTAACCCGAGTGTGATTCGCGATTTGGTGAGCGGTGAGGTTGTGCGGGCTGGTTGAGGCCAATCGCGGGACAAGTCGGGTCGCCGCACCGCCGCTCCTAGCGACTGTGTAGGAGCGGGATTGTCCCGCGATCAATTCACCACTGTTTCAAGGCAGCAACACCGTCGACCCCACTGTCCTGCGCGCCGACAGCTCGCTCTGCGCCTTGGCCGCCTCGCTCAGTGGATAACGCTGGTGGATATCCACAGCCAGCTTGCCGCTGGCGATCATCGCAAACAGGTCGTCGGCCATGGCCTGGGTGTTCTCGGCGTTGTTGGCGTAGCTGGCCAGGGTTGGCCGGGTGACATACAGCGAGCCCTTCTGCGCCAGTATTCCCAGATTGACCCCGCTCACCGCCCCTGAGGCATTGCCGAAGCTGACCATCAGCCCGCGCGGCGCCAGGCAGTCCAGTGAGGTCAGCCAGGTGTCCTGGCCAACGCCGTCGTACACCACCGGGCATTTCTTGCCGTCGGTCAGCTCCAGCACTCGCTGGGCGACGTCTTCCCGGCTGTAGTCGATGGTTGCCCAGGCGCCCAGGGCCTTGGCCCGCTCGGCTTTCTCGGCAGAACTGACAGTACCGATCAACCTGGCGCCCAGGGCTTTGGCCCATTGGCAGGCCAGGGAACCGACGCCACCGGCGGCAGCGTGGAACAAAATGGTCTCGCCCGGCTGCACTGCGTAGGTCTGCTTGAGCAGGTACTGCACGGTCAGGCCCTTGAGCATCACCGCCGCCGCCTGCTCAAAGCTGATGCTGTCGGGGAGTTTGACCAGATTGGCTTCGGGCAGCACGTGCACTTCGCTGTAGGCTCCGAGCGGGCCGCCGGCGTAGGCGACGCGATCGCCAACCTTGAGCCGGCTGACCTGCTCGCCTACCGCCTCGACCACCCCGGCGCCTTCGGTACCCAGCCCGGAGGGCAGCGACGGCGGAGCATAGAGGCCGCTGCGAAAGTAGGTGTCGATGAAGTTCAGGCCGATAGCCTGGTTTCGCACGCGAACCTGCTGCGGGCCGGGCGCTGCCGGCTCGAAGTCGACCAGGGTCAGGACTTCGGGGCCGCCATGCTGGCTGAACTGGATACGCTTGGCCATCTGCACTCTCCTGAAGCTAGCGGGAAAACCCCTATCGGACGCCTTTGCTTGATCGCCGTCAACTGCGGCCAGCCCGCCGCCGGTGGTATGCTACGCGCCGAATTTGCCTTAGCCCGCTTCCAGGTGACCTGATGACTAGCCGCACCGAGGCCGTGAAAGCCTACCTGCTCGACCTGCAAGACCGTATCTGCACCGCCCTCGAAAACGAAGACGGCGGCGCCCGTTTTGTCGAGGACGCCTGGACGCGCGAGGCCGGGGGTGGCGGGCGGACCCGGGTGATCGGCGATGGCAAGGTCATAGAAAAAGGCGGTGTGAACTTCTCCCACGTATTCGGCAGCGGTTTGCCGCCGTCGGCCAGTGCTCATCGACCAGAACTGGCCGGGCGCGGTTTCGAAGCCCTGGGGGTGTCGCTGGTGATCCACCCGCACAACCCGCATGTGCCGACTTCCCACGCCAACGTGCGGTTTTTCATCGCCGAGAAAGAAGGCGAAGAAGCGGTCTGGTGGTTTGGCGGCGGCTTCGACCTGACCCCCTACTACGGCAACGAAGAAGACTGCGTGCACTGGCACCAGGTCGCCGAGCGCGCCTGTGCGCCGTTCGGTGCCGATGTTTATCCGCGCTACAAGGCCTGGTGCGACCGCTATTTCCATCTCAAGCACCGCGGCGAGCCTCGCGGCATCGGCGGTCTGTTCTTCGATGACCTCAACGAGTGGGACTTCGACACCTGCTTCGCTTTCATCCGCGCCATCGGCGATGCCTATGTCGAGGCCTACCTGCCGATCATCCAGCGCCGTAAAGACCAGCCCTATAGCGCCGAGCAGCGTGAGTTCCAGGAATACCGTCGCGGCCGTTATGTCGAGTTCAACCTGGTTTACGATCGTGGCACGCTGTTCGGCCTGCAATCGGGCGGGCGTACCGAATCGATCCTCATGTCGCTGCCACCGCAGGTGCGTTGGGGGTACGATTGGAAGGCCGCGCCAGGCAGCGAAGAAGCGCGCCTGACCGAGTATTTCCTGCAGGACCGTGACTGGCTTGGTGAGGCCAAGGCCAGCCACTGAGCCGTTGTGGATAACTTTCCGGCCCTGCCCGACCTTGACCCAGGAACCGCCTGAATGGACCAGTACGTTGTATTCGGCAACCCGATCGGCCACAGCAAGTCGCCGCTGATCCATCGCCTGTTCGCCGACCAGACCGGCCAGCAACTGGAGTACAGCACCCTGCTGGCGCCGCTGGATGACTTCAGCATGTGCGCCCAGGGCTTTTTCAAGCAGGGCCTGGGTGCCAACGTCACCGTGCCGTTCAAGGAAGAAGCCTATCGCCTGGTCGATAGCCTGACCCCACGGGCCCAGCGCGCGGGGGCGGTAAATACCCTGAGCAAGCTCGCCGATGGCACCTTGCAGGGCGACAACACCGATGGCGCCGGCCTGGTCCGCGACCTTACCGTCAATGCCGGGGTGCCACTGACTGGCAAGCGCATCCTGTTGCTCGGCGCCGGCGGTGCCGTGCGCGGGGTGCTGGAGCCATTGCTGGCGCACAACCCGGCTTCGCTGGTAATCGCCAACCGCACGGTGGAAAAAGCCGAGCAACTGGCCCGTGAATTCGCCGACCTGGGGCCGGTGGCTGCCAGCGGCTTCGACTGGCTTGAAGAGCCGGTCGACCTGATCATCAACGCCACCTCGGCGAGCCTTGCCGGCGAGCTGCCGCCGATTTCCGCCAGCCTGATCGAGCCCGGCAAGACCGTGTGCTACGACATGATGTATGGCAAGGAGCCTACGCCTTTCTGCCGTTGGGCCGGCGAGCACAAGGCGGCCAAGGTCCTCGATGGCTTGGGTATGCTGGCCGAGCAGGCCGCCGAGGCGTTCTACATCTGGCGCGGCGTGCGCCCCGACACCGCGCCGGTGCTCGACGAACTGCGCCGTCAACTGGCGCGCGGCTAATCTTCGAAGCGGATCGGGCAGTGCGCTGCCCCCTCCAGCTTGTGCAACTCCTCGATCACTTGCGCCCGCGCCCGGCGCAGCGTCAGGCTGCCGCCGGTACGACCCAGGCGGCGCGCTTCGCGATGAAGCATGTCGACCCCGGAATAATCGATGAAGTTGATCTGCCGGGCATCGATCACTACCTGCGGCCCTGGGCAACGCTGCAAGCGCACCTGCAGGTAGTGGCTGGCGCCGAAGAAGATTGACCCACCCACCCGCAACACGTCGGCATCCCCTTCGCGGGACTGCTGCACCCGTGGCCGTGAGGTGCGTTTGAGGTAAAAGAACAGCGACGCCAGCACCCCGGCGTAGATCGCCGTTTGCAGCTCGAGCAACAGTGTTGCTGCTGCCGTTAGGGCCATCACCAGGAATTCCGAACGGCTGACGCGAAACAGCGCGCGGATCGCCCGATGATCGACCAGGCCCCAGCAGATCAGCAGGATGCTGCCGGCCATGGCCGGGATCGGAATATGCGCGATCAGCCCCGCCCCTGCTACTGCAAACAACGTTACCCACAGGGCGGAAAACACCCCGGCCAGGGGCGAGCGGGCGCCGGCCTCGTAGCTGAGCCCGGAGCGGGTGAAGGAACCGGATGACAGGTAGCCGGAGAAAAATCCCCCGACCATGTTTGAAAGGCCCTGGGCGCGGATTTCCTGGTTGGCATCGATCAGTTGCTCCGAGCGCGCTGACAGCGAGCGGGCAATCGACAGGCTGGTAACCAGGCCAAGCATGCCGACCGCCACGGCGCTGGGTAGCAGACGCAAAATCAGCTCCAGGTCCAGCAGCGGCAAGGGGCTTATCGGTGGAAGCTGACCGATGAAACCGGGCACCAACTGCACATGGCCGAAAACGCCTGGGAGCAGCCAGACCAGCACGCTGGCCACCGCCAGAGTTATCAACAGGCCCGGCCAACGCGGCTGCAATAGCTTCAACGCAATACCCAGCAGCAGCGTACCCAGCCCCAGCAACAACGAGGGCCAATCCACCTCCGGGGCATGCGTCAGCAGGTTTTGCACGGTCTTCAGGGCGGTGGCCTGGCTGGGCAAGTCGATACCCATCAGGTTGGGCAATTGTCCGAGGGCAATGACCAGCGCAGCACCGAGGGTGAAACCCAGCACTACCGACTGCGAGACGAAATTGACCAGCGCGCCGAAGCGCAGCAGCCCCAGCAACCACTGAAACACCCCGGCGAGGAAGGTCAGCAGCAGGATCAGGGTGATGTAGTCACTGCTGCCCGCAACTGCCAGGGGGCTGATGCTGGCATAGAGGACAATCGAGATTGCCGCCGTCGGCCCGCAGATCAGGTGCCAGGACGAGCCCCACAGGCAGGCGATGATCACCGGTACGATCGCTGCGTACAGCCCGTACTCGGCCGGCAGCCCGGCAATCAGGGCATAGGCGATTGATTGCGGCAGGGCCAGGATCGCCCCGCTCAGGCCCACCAGCAGATCGCGACGCACACTGGCCCCGGTCTGGCGCGCCAACCAGGTGAGAAACGGCAGCAGTCGGTGGCGGTCAGGCCAGGCCATGAGCACTCTCTATTGCAGGCGGAAGCTGTTCAGGGTGCGATGTCGGGCGCTCGGGTGCAAGCCGCGTCAGAAAACAAAGTTCACATGCTCGCCATGGTGCAGCTTGAGCTCCAGGGCATCGACCATGGCCGCTGCCACTCGGGCCAGGCGTTGCAGTGGTTCGGCCAGGCCTGGCTCGAGGGTGCCATGGGTCTGGTGAAAGTGCTCGATGCCCAGGCCGGCAACTTGCTGCGGGGTGTTGATCAGGGTCCAGTGCAGCGGGCTGCGCTGCAACAGGTCGACGATCCGCTCGGCGCAGGCCCGTTGCTGCCGATTGTGCCCCTCGCTTTGCTCCAGTACGGTGAAATCGCCCACCAGCAATAGCCGGCGTATAGTGGTGCGGGACATGCCGGCGATCAGCGCCTGGCTCATGCGCAGTTGCGCGGCAAAGTCATCGGGCGCCAGTGCTGGCAACAGGCAGACCACCGCCGAGCCGCCGGCCACGCTTTGTTCGGCCTGATCGGCAGTATCGAGGCCGCCGGTCTTGAAGTGCAGGCCGGGGCGCGGTGCCAGGGTATTGAGATCATCGACCACGGTGATCACCTCATGCTGGCGCTTGAGCAATTCGGCCATCAGGGCGCTGCCCAGGCTGCTCAAACCTCCAAGCAGGACCAGTTTGAACACTGGGGTTTCGGCATTTTTCACCAGATCACTCCATTGGCAACGGGTGATCGTTTGACCCGCGTAGCCAGGCGCAGGTTCGTTGCGATTAAGGAGTTTTCGTGCAAAGGATCAAGGGCTATCACGCGCATATCTACTATGACGCCAGCACCCTGGAGCAGGCTCGCCAGTTGTGCGAAGAAGCCGCTCGGCTGTTTCCGGTGACCATGGGGCGCATGCATCAGAAGCCGGTCGGGCCGCACCCGGACTGGAGCTGCCAGTTGGCCTTCGGGCCTGAAGTGGTGGGGGTGGTGCTGCCCTGGCTGGCGTTATATCGCCAAGGGCTGGTGGTGTTTCTGCATCCGTTGACTGGTGACGAGCTGGCCGATCATCGTGATTATGCGATCTGGATGGGGGCGGTGCGGCCGCTGGATCTGACGATTTTCAAGTAGTTTACAGCTCCGGGGTAGGAGCGGGCTTGCCCCGCGATTTGCGATCTGTCTGATGGACCGCAATCGCGGGGCAAGTCGAGGCGTCGCACCGCCGCTCCCACAGGGATCAGGCCTTGCGTGCACCCCGCACACCCTGGGCCAGCGCCGAGCACAGCTCGAGCACATCACCCACAGCCTGCTCGGCAGTGGCCGCATTGGCTATCTTGTCGACCAGCGCCGAACCGACCACGACGCCATCCGACAGCCTGGCAATCGCCGCAGCCTGCTCTGGCGTGCGGATACCGAAGCCGACGCTGATCGGCAGGTCGGTGTGCCGGCGCAGGCGCTTGATGGCGCTGCTGACGTGTTCAGTGGTCGCAGAACCGGCACCGGTAACACCGGCAACCGACACGTAGTAGACGAAGCCCGAACTGCGTTCCAGCACGCGCGGCAGGCGCACGTCGTCGGTGGTCGGGGTGGTCAGGCGAATGAAGTCGATGCCCGCGGCCTGGGCCGGGGTGGCCAGCTCGGCGTCGTGCTCCGGCGGCAGGTCGACGATGATCAGGCCATCCACGCCCACTTTCTTGGCTTCAGCCACGAAGGCCTCGACGCCAAAGCGGTGAATCGGGTTGTAGTAGCCCATCAGCACGATCGGCGTGGTCTGGTTGCCGGCGCGGAACTCGCGAACCATTTGCAGGGTTTTCGCCAGGGTCTGACCGGCGTCCAGGGCGCGCAGGGTGGCGAGCTGGATTGCCACGCCGTCGGCCATCGGGTCGGTGAACGGCATGCCCAGTTCGATGACGTCGGCGCCAGCATCCGGCAGGCCTTTGAGGATCTGCAGCGAAGCGTCATAGCCAGGGTCGCCTGCGGTGATGAAGGTGACCAGTGCCGAGCGGCCTTCGGCCTTCAGTTCGGCGAAGCGTTGTTCAAGACGGCTCATGCCTGTTTCTCCTGGGCGGCCATATGGCTCATCACGGTTTGCATGTCTTTGTCGCCGCGCCCGGACAGGCACACCACCATCAGGTGATCCTTGGGCAGGGTCGGTGCGCGTTTGATCGCTTCGGCCAGGGCGTGGGAGGTTTCCAGGGCCGGAATGATGCCTTCCAGGCGGCAGGTAGTGTGGAACGCGGCCAGGGCTTCGTCGTCGGTGATGCTGACGTACTCGACGCGTTTCACTTCGTGCAACCAGGCGTGTTCCGGGCCGATGCCGGGGTAGTCGAGGCCGGCGGAAATCGAGTGGGCGTCGGTGATCTGGCCGTCGGCATCCTGCAGCAGGTAGGTGCGGTTGCCGTGCAGCACGCCCGGTACGCCACCGTTGAGGCTGGCGGCATGCTTGTCGGTGTCGACCCCGTGGCCACCGGCTTCGACGCCGATGATTTGCACACTGGCGTCATCGAGGAAGTCGTGGAACAGGCCCATGGCGTTGGAGCCGCCGCCGACGCAGGCGATCAGGCTGTCGGGCAGGCGCCCTTCCTTGGCCTGTAGCTGTTCACGGGTTTCTTTGCCGATGATCGACTGGAAGTCGCGGACCATTGCCGGGTACGGGTGCGGGCCCGCTACAGTACCGATCAGGTAGAAGGTGTCGTCGACGTTGGTGACCCAATCGCGCAGGGCTTCGTTCATCGCGTCCTTGAGGGTGCCGGTGCCGGCGGTGACCGGTACGATTTCTGCGCCCAGCAGCTTCATGCGGAACACGTTGGCTTGCTGGCGCTCGATGTCGGTGGCGCCCATGTAGATCACGCAAGGCAGGCCGAAGCGCGCGGCGACGGTGGCAGTGGCCACGCCGTGCATGCCGGCGCCGGTTTCGGCGATCAGGCGTTTTTTGCCCATGCGCTTGGCCAGCAGCACCTGGCCGATGCAGTTGTTCACCTTGTGCGCGCCGGTGTGGTTGAGCTCTTCACGCTTGAAGAAGATCTTCGCGCCGCCGCAGTGTTCGGTCAGGCGTTCGGCGAAGTAGAGCGGGTTCGGGCGGCCGATGTAGTCGCGCTGAAAGTACGCCAGTTGCTCGAGAAATTCCGGGTCGGCTTTGGCTGCTTCATATTCGCGGGCAAGGTCGAGCACCAGCGGCATCAGGGTTTCTGCCACGTAGCGGCCGCCGAATGCGCCAAACAGGCCATTGGCATCGGGGCCGGCGCGGAAGTTGGTCTGGGTCATGGGTCGCTCCAGGGCGGTAGTGAAGTCGGGAATGGCTTTACTCTAACCACGACACGCGCAACTGAAAACCGATAAGATTGCGACAACCTGTCAGGAAAACTCACACGTCATGCGCCAGGACCTGCCCCCACTCAATGCCCTGCGGGCCTTTGAAGCCACTGCCCGGCTCAATAGCGTCAGCCAGGCGGCCGAACAGCTACACGTTACCCACGGCGCGGTCAGCCGGCAATTGAAGGTGCTCGAAGAACACCTTGGGGTGGCCTTGTTCGTTAAGGAAGGACGTGGCCTTAAACTCACAGATGCCGGGGTGCGTTTGCGCGATGCCAGTAGTGATGCCTTCGAGCGCTTGCGCGGCGCGTGTGCGGACATCAGCCAGAGCGGCGCCGATGCGCCGTTCGTCCTCGGTTGCTCCGGCAGCCTGCTGGCGCGCTGGTTCATCCCACGGCTGGGGCGATTAAAAGCGGATTTGCCGGAACTGCGCCTGCACCTGTCGGCCGGTGAAGGTGATCTCGACCCGCGTCGCCCAGGGCTGGATGCCTTGCTGGTGTTTGCCGAGCCGCCCTGGCCTGCGGATATGCAAGTGCATGTGCTGGCGCAGGAGTGTATTGGCCCGGTGCTCAGCCCGCACTTTGCCGGGTTCAGCCGCTTGCAGCAGGCGCCAGCCGAGGCGTTGCTGACGCAAACCCTGTTGCAGACCACTTCGCGCCCGCAAGCCTGGCCAAGCTGGGCGGCGCAGCAAGGTATCGACCCGCAGGCGCTGCGTTACGGGCAGGATTTCGAGCATTTGTATTACTTGCTGGAGGCTGCAGTGGCAGGGCTGGGCGTGGCGATTGCGCCGCAACCGCTGGTAGCCGACGACTTGCGCGCCGGGCGCCTGGCGGCGCCATGGGGTTTTTGCGAAACCCAGGCCGCGCTGGCCCTGTGGGTGCCGCGACGCGCCGCAGACGGGCGCGCCGAGCAATTGGCCGGCTGGTTGCGCGCGGAGCTTGCGCGCCAGGCCGCTTAGTTACCGCGTTTGCACATCAGGTAGGCGGCCAACAGGCCGAGGGCGCCAACGGCGACACCGGCGGTGGTCCACGGGTGTTCCTGGGCGTAATCGCGGGTGGCCAGGCCAGTCTCGCGGGTCTTGGTTTTTACTTCTTCGTAGGCATCGCTGAGCAGGCTGCGCGAATGGCGCAGGGCATTCTCGGCGTTGCCCTTGAGCGTCTTGAGGGTTTTGCGCGACTCATCCGAGGCATCGTCCTTGAGGCTTTCCAGTGACTTGAGCAGGCTTTCGATTTCCGCTTCCATGCTTTGCAGCGAAGCTTTACGCAGCGAGGTGTTGGCCATGGTGACTCTCCTTCGAGGTTGAGTTGAGCTGTGTAGGTTCCGACTACAGGCTGCTGGGAAAGTGCAGTCGAACTTTTAACGGCATTTACCCCTCGCAGGTAAAACAGCCCGGCGCTGCTAGGCTCTATCTCACATTCAAAAAGGAGATTGCTTATGTCTGATCATCACACCTACAAGAAAATCGAACTGGTCGGCTCGTCGCCCACCTCTATCGAAGAGGCGATCAACAATGCCCTGGCCGAAGCAGGCAAGAGCATCAAGCACCTTGAGTGGTTCGAAGTGGTCGACACCCGAGGCCATATCAAGGACAACAAGGCCGCGCATTTTCAGGTCACGCTCAAAGTGGGCTTTCGCATCGTCAACAGCTGATGCGGCGACACTGGCTTGTGCGGGTCAATTGCGTTACACAGTCCTGAGGCGCCCGGCCTTCCTGGCGCCCTTCTCTATTTTGATCTGAACAAGGAAAGCGATCGATGAAGAAGTTGGTAGTAGCGATAGGTTTGATGACGCTGGCCGGTACTGCGCTGGCAGCCGGCAAGCCATGTGAAGAGCTCAAGGGCGAAATAGCAGCCAAGCTGGACGCCAAGGGTGTCAGCGGCTACTCGCTAGAGATCGTCGATAAAGGCGCTGCCGCAGACGGCAAGGTCGTGGGTAGCTGCGAAGGCGGCACCAAGGAAATCGTCTACAAGCGCGGCTGATCGATATTGAATCCATCGCGGGGCAAGTCGAGTCGTCGCACCGCCGCTCCTACATGTGGGAGCGGCGGTGCGACGACTCGACTTGACCCGCGATGGGGCCCTCAGCTGCGCAAAACCGTCTGCGCCAGCAGCTCATAAGAGCGTATGCGGTCGGCATGCTCATACAGGTCGCAGGTGAAGATCAGCTCATCCGCCTCGGTCTGCTCCAGCAACACCTCCAGTTTGGCGCGGATTTTCTGCGGGCTGCCGACCATCGCCAGGCCCAGGAAGCTGCCCACCGCTTCCCGCTCATGCGGCAGCCACAGGCCGTCCATGGTCTCCACTGGCGGGCGTTGCACCAGGCTTTGCCCGCGCATCAGGGCGAGGATGCGCTGATACACCGAGGTGGCCAGGTAGTCGGCCTGTTCATCGGTCTCGGCCGCCACCAGTGGTACGCCAAGCATCACATAAGGCTTGTCGAGCACCGCCGAGGGCTGGAAGTGGTTGCGGTACACGCGAATCGCCTCGTGCATGTAACGTGGAGCGAAATGCGAGGCGAAGGCGTAGGGCAAACCGCGCATGCCGGCCAGTTGTGCACTGAACAGGCTCGAACCCAGTAGCCAGATCGGCACTTCGGTACCGTAACCCGGCACGGCAATGACTTTCTGCTCCGGCGTGCGCGGGCCCAGGTAGCGCATCAGTTCTTCGACGTCATCGGGAAAGTCGTCGGCACTGCCCGAGCGTTCGCGGCGCAGGGCGCGGGCGGTCATCTGGTCGGAGCCCGGCGCGCGGCCCAGGCCCAGGTCGATTCGCCCGGGATACAGGCTGGCGAGTGTGCCGAACTGTTCGGCGATCACCAGTGGCGCATGGTTGGGCAGCATCACCCCGCCGGCGCCAACACGAATGGTTGAGGTACCACCGGCCAGGTAGCTGAGCAGCACCGAGGTTGCGGAACTGGCGATGCCATCCATGTTGTGGTGCTCGGCCACCCAGAAGCGGTTGTAGCCAAACTTCTCGACGTGTTGCGCCAGGTCCAGCGAGTTGCGCAGGGACTGCGCCGGGCCGCTGTCGGCGCGTACTGGCACCAGGTCGAGGGTGGAAATCTTGATATCGGCAAGTTGCTTCATGGGCGTTGGCGCCTCCTGGGCAGTCGAGTGGCCGCAAACAATCCAACGGCCTTTCTAGCTCTGTATGGGCACATCTGCAGGAATCAATGCCGGGGCTTGTAATCCTTCTGAACTTGCCTGCGTCAGGGCTCTCTGAAATTAAGGCAAGGCGCGATATCCCGCGCCCCAGGGAGCTCAGGAGGCTTTATGAAAAAGACAGCATCAGCTATCTGGCAAGGTGGCTTGAAGGATGGCAAGGGCCTGCTTTCCACTGAAAGCGGCGCTCTCAAGCAGAACCCTTATGGCTTCAATACCCGCTTCGAAGGCCAGCCGGGTACCAATCCGGAGGAACTGATTGGCGCGGCGCATGCAGGCTGCTTCTCCATGGCCCTGTCAATGATGCTCGGTGAAGCGGGCCTGACCGCCGAGCGCATCGATACCATCGCCGAAGTGACCCTCGACAAACTGCCGGATGGCTTTGCCATTACTGCCGTGAACCTGATCCTCAAGGCCAAGGTCCCCGGGGCTAGCGAAGCGCAGTTTCTTGAGATTGCCAACAAGGCCAAGGCCGGTTGCCCGGTGTCGAAAGTGCTCAACGCGAAAATCAGCCTGGATGCGACGCTGCTGAGTTAAGGCAGAACCGGGACGCGCTTCTTGTGGTCAAATGAGGGTCGGTAGAACGACTGCCGCCACAAGGAGCTGTCCCATGATCCGTGTTGCAATCGCTGTGCTGGCTTCGCTGCTGGCAACCGCTGCGCTGGCCGCGCCGAAACCCTGTGAAGAGCTCAAGGCCGAGATCGAAGCCAAGATCCAGGCCAACAACGTGAGTTCCTACACCTTGGAAATCGTCAAGAATGACGAGGTCCACGACCAGAACATGGTGGTCGGCAGCTGTGAAGGCGGCACCAAGAAGATCATCTACCAAAAGAACGATCGCTAGGCCTCAGGGTGTGCAGAAGACGTCGTTGGACTCTTCGGCGACCATCTTGCGCTGGGCATCATAGAGGTAGGCGCTGGGCTGCATGGCCGGGGCCCGGGCTTCCAGCCGATAGCGCTGGCCGGCCTTGAAATGCGCGAACTTGATGGTCAGGTAGCAGGTGCGCTCGGTCGGGTCGGTACTGAATCCACCGGAGTAGATCTCGTAGTCGAACCGCACCACCAACTCGTGGGCACCGGGCGTCACCTGAAAGAACCGGCCATCGGTCAGGCGTTTGCCATCGAGCCGTTCGGCCATCAGTGTCTTGCCCGGCGTGATGGTGTAGAGGTCGACCCAGGCCTGCTTGTTATCCACAGGGGGCAGGGGGCTAACGCAAGCTCCCAGGGTACTGATTGCGAGCAGCATCATAGGCTGGCGCATGGCGAACTCCGGCGTGCGGGTTACAAAGCATAAGCATAGCGCCATTCACGCGCTCAGGTACGCTGGCAGCCCGCCGGCTGGCCTTTGCCGACCACTCTGCGCTGCTCGTCATAGAGCTTGGCCCAGGGGCGGAAGCCGATGCTACCGGCCTCAAGCTGGTAGCGCTGGCCGGCACTGAAATCCTTGAACTTCACATTGAGCTGGCAATCGCGCCACAGCGGCTCATCGACCGGGCCTATGTTGCTCGGAGTGACCGGAAACAAATAGCGCACGGTCAGCTCATGGCTGCCTGGCTGCACTTCGAAATAACGTTTGTCGGCCCAGGCGCGCTCGTCTACTTCGACGGCGTGCAAGGTGTCGTCCTCACCAGGGGCAAGGTCGATCCAGGCCTGGTTGGGGTCAGGCGCAGGAAGGCCGGCGCAGCCGGACAGAAGCACAGCAGTGCTGACGACGAGCAGTGTACGCATGGCAAAACTCCAGCCGGGCAGGATAGTCTTGAAGCGGATGAGTACTTGAGCGGATACAGGACACCAATGCTTCGACTATTTCTTTTGTTGCGCTCAAGTCATGGGGCACTCGACCGTCTTTTTCGCTACTTGGTTCCCTTGTTGGCCATCGGACTGCTGAGCGGTTGTGCCAGTGTCAGTTACTACGGGCAACTGGCCAGCGGTCAGTGGCAGCTGTTGCGGGCGCGCCAGCCGGTTGCCGAGCTGGTAGCAGACCCGGCGACCGACAGTAAATTGCGCCAGCAGTTGCTGCACGCCGAGCAAGCTCGCGCCTTCGCCAGCGCGCAGCTGAAGCTGCCGGACAACCGCAGCTATCGGGTTTATGCCGATATCGGCCGGCCCTTCGTGGTCTGGAACGTATTCGCCACACCCGAGTTGTCGCTGGAGCCGCAGACTCATTGCTTCCCCATTGCCGGCTGTGTTGCCTACCGTGGTTATTACAACCAGGGCGCCGCGCGCGGGGCGGCTGCGCTGCAGAAACAACAAGGGCTGGATGTCTATGTCGGCGGTGTCGAAGCCTATTCGACCCTGGGCTGGTTCGACGATCCGATCCTCAGCTCCATGCTTGGCTGGGGTGATGAGCGCCTGGCCACGGTGATCTTTCATGAGTTGGCCCATCAACGCGTCTATGTCCAGGACGACACTGCGTTCAACGAGTCCTTCGCCACATTCGTCGAGCAGGAAGGCACTCGCCAATGGCGCGCGGCGCGGGGCCTGCCAACGCTGGTCGAAGATGGCAGCCAACAGCGCGAGCAGTTCGTCGCCCTGGTGCTGGCCAGTCGCGAACGGCTCAAGGCGTTGTATGCGGCGCCGCTCACCGAACCCGCCAAGCGTGCGGGCAAGCAGGCCGAATTCGAACGCTTGCGCCGTGAATACCGGGCCTTGCGCGATAACCAGTGGGGCGGTGTCGGACGCTATGACGCCTGGATCAATGCGCCGATGAACAATGCCAAGTTGTTGCCGTTTGGTCTGTACGACCAGTGGGTGCCGGCGTTTGCCCAGCTGTTTGCCGAGGTGGGCGGCGATTGGCAGGTGTTTTATCAGCGAGTAGAAGCATTCGGGCGGCTACCCCTTGAGCAGCGTCAGCAGGCGCTGAAAAGCATTGCGGGGCAAGTCGAGTCGTCGCACCGCCGCTCCTACAGTGGGAGCGGCGGTGCGGCGACCCGACTTGCCCCGCGATAGGGTCTCAGCCGCGCTGGAACGCCTGGTGCAGTTGCGCCAAGGTCGCAAAGTGGTAGGCCGGCTGCTCCGCCGTCAACTCTTCATGGCTACCAAAGCCATACCCCACCGCTACCGCTTCCAGGCCGTTGCTGCGGGCGCCGATCAGGTCGTGCTTGCGGTCGCCGATCATCAGGGTGTGCGCAGGGTCCAGGGCTTCTTCGGCCAGCAGGTGGCGGATCAGCTCGACCTTGTTGGTGCGGGTGCCATCCAGCTCGCTGCCGTAGATCACCTTGAAGTGCTTGGCGAAGTCGAAATGGCGGGCGATCTCGCGGGCAAACTCCCAAGGTTTGGAGGTGGCGATATACAGGGTGCGGCCCTGCCCTTGCAGGGTTTCGAGCATTTCGCTGACGCCGTCGAACACCTGGTTTTCGTATAGGCCGGTGACCTTGAAGCGTTCGCGATAGAAATTCACCGCGTCCCAGGCCTTGGCCTCATCAAAATCATAGAACTGCATGAAGGCCTGCAGCAGCGGCGGGCCGATGAAGTGTTCCAGGCGCGTCAGGTCCGGCTCGTCGATGCCCAGCTTGGCCAGTGCGTACTGGATCGAGCGGGTGATACCCAGGCGCGGGTCGGTCAGGGTACCGTCGAGGTCAAAGAGGATGTTTTGCTGGTGCATGGCGGTCTCGAATAAGGCGGTGGACAGGTTCACTCGGGCAGGTGATAGCCTTCGGCCAGGTGCTGGTCCTTGAGTTTGACGTAGTTGCCGGCGCTGTAGGGGAAGAACGCGCGCTCCTTCTCGCTCAGGGCGCGGGCCTGCTTGACCGGGCTGCCGACGTACAGAAACCCGCTTTCCAGGCGCTTGCCCGGCGGTACCAGGCTGCCAGCGCCGATGATCACTTCGTCTTCGACGACGGCGCCATCCATGATGGTACTGCCCATGCCGACCAGGATGCGGTTGCCCAGGGTGCAGCCGTGGAGCATGACTTTGTGACCAATGGTTACCTCATCGCCGATCAGCAGCGGGAAACCGTCCGGGTTGAACGGCCCGGCATGGGTGATGTGCAGCACGCTGCCATCCTGCACGCTGGTGCGCGCACCGATGCGGATGCGGTGCATATCGCCGCGGATCACCGTCAATGGCCACACCGAGCTGTCGGCACCGATCTCGACATCACCCAGTACCACGGCACTGCGGTCGACAAAGGCGCGTTCGCCAAGCCTGGGAGTGTGATGCTGGAAGCTACGGATGGCCATGATAGGAATTCTCTTTGGTATGGATAGGGCTGCGGTCGGCGTCGATTGTAATTAAGATGGGGAAGTGTTTCTTCTGCCAAGGTGTTTAACCGTGAGTGCGAACAACCCGCTTCTGCAGTCTTATGACTTGCCGCCCTTCTCGGCGATCCGTGCCGAGCATGTGCAGCCGGCGATTGAACAGATCCTGGCCGACAACCGTACAGCCATTGCCGACATCCTCAAGGCCCAGGGCAAGAGCCCGAGCTGGGCCGGCCTGATCCTGGCCATGGACGAACTCAACGACCGCCTGGGCGCCGCCTGGAGCCCGGTCAGCCACCTCAATGCCGTGTGCAACAGCGCCGAACTGCGCGAAGCCTACGAGGCTTGCTTGCCGGCGTTGAGCGCGTATGCCACCGAAATGGGCCAGAACCGCGAACTGTTTCAGGCCTATGAGGCATTGATCGCCAGCCCCGAAGCTGCCGGCTTCGATGTGGCACAAAAAACTATTCTTGAACACGCCCTGCGAGACTTCCGCCTGTCGGGTATCGACCTTCCGGCCGAAAAGCAGCAGCGTTACGCGCAAGTGCAGAGCAAGCTCAGCGAGCTGGGCAGCCGTTTCTCCAACCAACTGCTAGACGCCACCCAGGCCTGGACCAAGCATGTCAGCGACGAAGCGGCGCTTGCCGGCCTGACTGATTCGGCCAAAGCACAAATGGCCGCCGCGGCGCAGGCCAAGGGCCTCGACGGCTGGCTGATCAGCCTGGAGTTCCCCAGCTACTACGCGGTAATGACCTACGCCGAAGACCGCGCCCTGCGCGAAGAAATCTACGCCGCGTACTGCACTCGCGCCTCCGACCAGGGCCCGAATGCCGGCCAGTTCGACAACGGCCCGGTGATGGCCGAGATTCTCGACCTGCGTCAGGAGCTGGCCGAGCTGCTCGGTTACGCCAACTTCGCCGAGCTGAGCCTGGCGACCAAGATGGCCGAGTCCAGCGACCAGGTGCTGAGCTTTCTGCGTGACCTGGCCAAGCGCAGCAAGCCGTTTGCCACCCAGGACCTGGCCCAGCTCAAGGCCTATGCCGCCGAGCAGGGTTGTCCGGACCTGCAGAGCTGGGACAGCGGCTTCTACGGGGAAAAACTCCGTGAACAGCGCTACAGCGTTTCCCAGGAAACCCTGCGCGCCTACTTCCCGATCGACAAGGTGCTGAGCGGCCTGTTTACCATCGTCCAGCGCCTGTACGGCATCGAGATTGCCGAACTCAAGGGCTTCGACAGCTGGCACCCGGACGTGCGCCTGTTCGAAATCAAGGAGCACGGCCAGCACGTCGGGCGCTTCTTCTTCGACCTCTATGCCCGCGCCAACAAGCGTGGCGGTGCCTGGATGGACGGCGCCCGCGACCGTCGCCTGACCGCTGACGGCCAACTGCAGAGCCCGGTGGCCAACCTGGTGTGCAACTTCACCCCGGCCGCCCCCGGCAAGCCGGCGTTGCTGACCCACGACGAAGTCACCACCCTGTTCCATGAATTCGGCCATGGCCTGCATCACCTGCTGACCCGCATCGAGCATGCCGGTGTCTCCGGTATCAACGGCGTGGCCTGGGACGCGGTCGAGCTGCCGAGCCAGTTCATGGAAAACTGGTGCTGGGAGCCTGAAGGCCTGGCGCTGATTTCTGGCCACTACGAAACTGGCGCAGCCCTGCCCCAGGATTTGCTGGAGAAGATGCTGGCGGCGAAGAACTTCCAGTCCGGGCTGATGATGGTTCGCCAGCTGGAATTCTCGCTGTTCGACTTCGAACTGCATGCCAGCCACGGCGACGGCCGCAGCGTGCTGCAAGTGCTCGAAGGCGTGCGCGACGAGGTTTCGGTCATGCGCCCACCGGCGTACAACCGCTTCCCTAACAGCTTTGCGCATATCTTTGCCGGTGGCTACGCAGCCGGTTACTACAGCTACAAGTGGGCGGAAGTACTGTCGGCCGACGCCTTCTCGCGCTTCGAAGAAGAAGGCGTGCTCAATGCCGACACCGGCCGCGCCTTTCGCGAAGCGATCCTGGCCCGTGGCGGTTCCCAGGAGCCGATGCTGCTGTTCGTCGACTTCCGTGGCCGCGAGCCGTCAATCGATGCACTCTTGCGCCACAGTGGCCTGAGTGAGGAAGTGGCGGCATGAGTGATGGGCCTGTGGTAACGAAAAAGCGCTTTATCGCCGGGGCGGTCTGCCCGGCGTGCAGCGAGCCGGACAAACTGATGATGTGGAGCGAAGACAGCGTTCCGCACCGGGAATGTGTGGCCTGCGGTTTTTCTGACACCCTTAACGAGCAAGGGCTGTCGGTGCCCAAGGAACTGGGTACGCGGGTCAACAAGGTCGAGGTGAAACCTGCCGCGACCACGGTGCAGACGGTGCAGTTCTTCCCCAATCCGAAGTTGAAGAAGACAACCGAGTAAACGCGCCAGCGCCAGCATTTTCGGCTGGCGCCCAGCGGTACTGGAATCGAACGTTAGCCCCGTGTACTGTATATAAAAACAGTATCCGGGGTTTTTCATGTTCAATCCTCAAGGGCCGGTGCGGGGTCGTGGCACCGCGAGCAATCCCCATAACCGCTTCGCCCCGAATCGCTCGGTGGCCGAGGATGACGGTTGGTACCAGGAAGTGCCCCTGACCCAGGGTACCGAAGTACGCATCGAAACCGCCAAGACCATCATCACCCGCAACAACTCGCCCGACCTGCCCTTCGATCGCTCGATCAATCCTTATCGCGGCTGCGAGCACGGCTGTATCTACTGCTATGCCCGGCCCAGCCACGCTTATTGGGATCTGTCGCCGGGGCTCGACTTCGAAACCAAGCTGATTGCCAAGACCAACGCTGCCGCCGTGCTCGAACAGCAACTGAGCAAGCCTGGCTATGTGTGCGCACCGATCAATCTGGGCTCCAACACCGACCCCTACCAGCCCATCGAACGCGAGCAACAACTGACCCGGCGCCTGCTCGAAGTGCTGCTGCGCTACCGGCACCCGGTCACCATCGTCACCAAGGGCTCACTGATTCTGCGCGACCTGGACCTACTCGCCGAGCTTGCCCGGCAGAATCTGGTACAGGTGATGATCAGCCTGACCACCCTGGACGACGAGCTCAAGCGTACGCTGGAGCCTCGGGCAGCGGCGCCCAAGGCACGGCTGAGGGCTATCCGGGTACTGACCGAGGCCGGTGTGCCGGTGGGTGTGCTGTGTTCGCCGATGATCCCGATGATCAACGACAGCGAGCTTGAGCACTTGCTCGAGGCGGCCAAGGCCAGCGGCGCCCTGAACGCGGCCTACATGATGCTGCGCCTGCCGCTGGAGGTGGCACCGCTGTTCGAGCAATGGCTGCTGGACCATTACCCCCAACGGGCCAATCATGTCCTTAGCCTGATTCGCCAGAGCCGCGGTGGTGAGTTGTACGACAGCCGCTTCGGTGCGCGCATGCGCGGCGAGGGGGTATTTGCCGAGTTGCTGGCGCAACGCTTCAGCAAGGCGATCCGCCGCCTGGGGCTGAATCGGCGCGAAGGCTACGCGCTTGATTGCACAGCGTTTTGTCCTCCAGGCGGGCAGATGTCGCTGCTCTAATTTCATTAGTGGGTATTGGCCATTAATGTTTTTTTGCTATTATCCAGACACCTCTTTGAATCTCTGGAACGCCCGTTCTAGAGCCTCGCAATTCAGTTTGAGTTAAGTTTCGCCGAGTAGCGTAGGAATTCAGTCAACAACTGATGTGATGGTTGGCGCGCGTATTTCATCCAACTGTCATACGCCGTTTGAATCATCAACCCGGTAAAATGGACTTAACCCAAAACCGTCAAAGAGGATGAATCATGCCCGTCAAGGACCCATCCAAGGTTGTCCCGCAAGCCCCAGCCGAGAGCGCCGATGCCGCTCTGAAGCATATCGTCGACGGCTTCCTGCGCTTCCATCATGACGTTTTTCCCGAGCAGCAAGAGCTGTTCAAGAAACTCGCCACCGCGCAAAAGCCCCGTGCGATGTTCATCACCTGTGCCGATTCACGCATTGTGCCCGAGCTGATTACCCAGAGCTCCCCTGGCGACCTGTTCGTGACCCGCAACGTCGGTAACGTCGTGCCTCCTTACGGGCAGATGAACGGCGGTGTGTCCACCGCCATCGAATATGCGGTGCTGGCCCTGGGTGTTCACCACATCATCGTCTGCGGTCACTCCGATTGCGGCGCCATGCGCGCGGTGCTCAACCCGCAGAGCCTGGAGAAAATGCCGACGGTCAAAGCCTGGCTGCGCCATGCCGAGGTTGCCCGCACGGTGGTCGAAGACAACTGCTCCTGTGGCAGCGAGCATGAAAGCATGCAGGTGCTGACCAAAGAAAACGTCATCGCCCAGCTGCACCACTTGCGCACTCACCCGTCGGTGGCTTCGCGCCTGGCAGCCGGCCAGCTGTATATCCATGGCTGGATCTACGACATCGAAACCAGCCAGATCGAGGCTTATGACGCCGCCAGCGACAGCTTCCTGCCGCTAGCCCAAGGCCAGCCGATCCCCTGCGCCACCCCAAAAGGCCGCTACTAAGCGTCCCTGACACCCCCGCGAATCGCTGATTGACGGCTGCACCTGCCTGGTGCGGCCTGGTCATCGGCTGCCTTGAATCTCCCTGATTGCCGTGCCGGCGCCCGCTGGCGGTATGCGGCTGCGCGTAAGTCAGGGGTTGTGCCAGCGGCCATTGGAATGGCCATGAAACGTGAGAGAAGGAGTAACAGGGTGAACAAGACACAAGTGAAAGCGGCCTTGCCGCGTGAATTACTGGCGTCAGTAGTCGTGTTTCTGGTCGCCCTGCCCTTGTGCATGGGCATCGCCATCGCCTCGGGCATGCCACCGGCCAAGGGCCTGATCACCGGGATCATCGGCGGTATCGTCGTTGGTTGGCTGGCCGGCTCGCCGTTGCAGGTCAGCGGTCCGGCCGCCGGCCTGGCGGTGCTGGTGTTCGAACTGGTGCGCCAGCATGGCGTGGCGATGCTCGGCCCGATCCTGCTGTTGGCCGGCCTGCTGCAACTGCTCGCCGGCCGTTTGCGCCTGGGCTGCTGGTTCCGGGTCACGGCGCCGGCGGTGGTGTACGGCATGCTCGCGGGTATCGGCGTGCTGATTGTCTTGTCCCAGGTGCATGTGATGTTCGACAGCGCCCCGCAACCTTCGGGCCTGGCCAACCTGCTGAGCTTTCCGGCGACCCTGGCCCAGGCATTGCCGCTGGAAAGCCCGGGCAACGGCTGGCAGGCCGGTGCGCTCGGGCTCGGCACCATCGCCATCATGTGGGGGTGGGAGCGCTTGCGCCCGCAGTCGCTGCGCTTCGTGCCTGGGGCTTTGCTAGGCGTGGCCTTGATGACCGCGATCAGCATCTGGCTGGCATTGCCGGTGAACCGCGTCGAAGTGCCGGCTAACCTCAGCGAAGCCATCGACTGGCTGAGCCCGGCCGACCTGCTCCACCTGGCCGACCCCAACCTGCTGGTCGCCGCCTTTGCCCTGGCCTTTATCGCCAGCGCCGAAACCCTGCTATCTGCCGCCGCTGTCGATCGCATGCACAACGGCCAGCGCTCGGACTTTGACCGCGAACTGTCGGCCCAGGGCCTGGGCAATATGCTCTGTGGCGTACTGGGGGCACTGCCAATGACCGGGGTTATCGTGCGCAGCTCGGCCAACGTCCAGGCCGGGGCGCAAACGCGCCTGTCGGCGATCCTGCATGGGGTCTGGTTATTGGCTTTCGTGATGGTGCTCAGCAGCGTGCTGCAGCAGATTCCGGTGGCGAGCCTGGCGGGTGTGCTGGTCTACACCGGGATCAAGCTGGTCGACTTCAAGGCCTTTCGCGGGCTGGGGCGTTATGGGCGAATGCCGATGTTCACCTATGCGGCGACAGCGTTGGCGATCATCTTCACCAACCTGCTGACCGGTGTGCTGCTCGGTTTTGCCCTGACCCTGCTGAAGCTTGCGCTCAAGGCCGCACGCCTGAAAATCAGCGTGGCCAGCCTTGAGCAACCGGGCCATATGCAACTGCGCCTGAGCGGTGCGGCGACCTTTCTCAAGGTGCCGGCACTGGCCCAGGTGCTGGAAGGCATTCCGCCCGGGACCACCCTGCACGTGCCGTTGGCCAACCTCAGCTACATCGACCACTCCTGCCTGGAGCTGCTCGAGGACTGGGGCCGGGCCAATTCCGGCAAGGGCTCGCGGCTGCTGATCGAGCAGCGGCGGCTCAAGCGCCGGGTCGAAGGGCGGGTGCGGACAACCGCCGGGTTGGGGGCCTGAACCGAATCAGCCTCAAGCCGACTGATCCAGCTCCAGGCCCACACCCAGCTGACGCGACAGGCACGGCCAGCGCTTCCAGGCTTCGCCGGTGTTCGGGCTGCTGAGCTTGTCGCGGTACTGCTCGACCGACTCCAGGGCAAAGCTTTCTTCGTTGAGCATCTCGTCCACCGAGTGGTGCACCACTTCATCCAGCTGGTTGGCATACTGCTCGCCGATCAGCTGGTGGGCGATCAGGTTGGCCACAGTGGTGTCGAGCGGGATCAGCGGCTGGTTGAAGTGCTTGATGTACAAGTCGTTAACTTCTTCCACCAGGCGATGGGCCAGGTAGGCCTCATCCAGCAGGCAGCCCAGGCCGAGGTGGGCATCGGTGATGGCGGGCGGTTGCAGGAAGTACTGCTCGGCGATTTTCAGCACCGGTTTGATCTGCGACTCGATGCCGGCTTCGCGGGCAACCTCGTTGGCCGCCTCCAGCAGTTCCGGTACCTGATCGATATAGGCGTCGACGAAGCGCACCAGGGCGCCTTGGGCATCGGCCTCTGGCAGATGGATCGAAGGGTGCAGGTGGGGCAGCTGGTTTTCCAGTTGAGTTTTCAGTTGGCCGGTTTCGGTCTCATGTTGACGGGCACGGGTAATCTGCTCGCGCAAAGCGGCGATGTTCATGACAACTCCAGGGTAAAGGCGTGACAAACGGAAGACATAAGGTAGCTCGGTTCTGAAAATGCCTAAGACGCATTTGGCATAACCATTAACAACTTAATATTCGCCAATTATATCTAAATGCCATCATTGTGCCTCAAGCCAGGTAATTCGCGGCTTTGCGCGCAAACGTTCAACTTCTGCCGATGTTTTCCCTGTGCGCATTGCGGCGTCGGGGTCGCTGTCTATACTCCGGTTTGAAAGTGATTCGCTGATGAGGCCCGACTGCAGTTCGCAGGGGCTCGGTCGTCGAAGTTCGCAGTCTTGGCCGCCGTACCCTTAGCCGTAGGTCCACGCCTCCGGGATAACAAGAACGATAAGGGGAACCCGCAATGATGCGACATCCACATGTCTGGATGGGCCTCCTGTTGTGGTCGGTATTCGGTCAGGCGCACGCCGCCTGGACCGTGAACATGGCGCCAGGGGCGACTGAAGTCAGCAACGCAGTGTTCGACCTGCACATGACCATTTTCTGGATTTGCGTGATCATCGGCCTGGTGGTCTTTGGCGCAATGTTCTGGTCGATGATCATCCACCGTCGTTCCACCGGCCAGCAGCCCGCGCATTTTCACGAGCACACCTGGGTCGAGATCATGTGGACGGTGGTGCCGTTCCTGATCCTGGTGGCCATGGCCATTCCGGCGACCAAGACCCTGATCGATATCTACGATGCCAGCGAGTCGGACGTCGATATCCAGGTCACCGGCTACCAGTGGAAATGGCATTACAAATACCTGGGCCAGGATGTCGAGTTCTTCAGCAACCTGGCCACCCCCGCCGATCAAATCCACAACAAAGCGCCCAAGGACGAGCACTACCTGCTCGAAGTCGACCAGCCGCTGGTGCTGCCGGTGGGTGCCAAGGTGCGCTTCCTGGTCACCGCCGCCGACGTTATCCATTCCTGGTGGGTGCCGGCCTTTGCGGTCAAGCGCGATGCCATTCCAGGTTTCGTCAACGAAGCCTGGACCCGGGTCGAGAAGCCTGGCATCTACCGCGGCCAGTGCACCGAGCTGTGCGGCAAGGACCACGGCTTCATGCCGGTGGTGGTCGAAGTCAAGTCCAAGGCCGACTACGACACCTGGCTCGGCGAGCGCAAGGCCGAGGCGGCCAAGCTCAAGGAGCTGACCAGCAAGGAATGGACCCTGCAAGAGCTGGTCGAGCGCGGCGACAAGGTTTACCACACCACCTGCGTGGCCTGTCACCAGGCCGAAGGTCAGGGCCTGCCGCCGATGTTCCCGGCGCTCAAGGGCTCGAAAATTGCCACCGGACCCAAGGAAGATCACCTGAGCCTGGTCTTCCACGGCAAGCCGGGCACGGCCATGGCCGCCTTCGGCAAGCAGCTCTCGGAAGTCGATATCGCCGCCGTAGTGACCTACGAACGCAACGCCTGGGGCAACAACAAGGGCGATATGGTCACGCCAAAAGACGTGCTGGCGATCAAACAGGCAGAAAGCAAATGAGCCGGGTTGATGCCTATCCGCGCCCCCGCCACCGGACTGCAGGAGACAGGACATGAGCGCAGTGATCGACGACCACAGCCACGGTCATGAGCACGCCCACGGGCCGGCCAAGGGCCTGATGCGCTGGGTGCTGACGACCAACCACAAAGACATCGGCACCATGTACCTGTGGTTCAGTTTCATGATGTTCCTGCTCGGCGGCTCGTTCGCCATGGTCATCCGCGCCGAGCTGTTCCAGCCCGGGCTGCAGATCGTCCAGCCGGAGTTCTTCAACCAGATGACCACCATGCACGGCCTGGTGATGGTCTTCGGCGCGGTGATGCCGGCCTTCGTTGGCCTCGCCAACTGGATGATCCCGCTGATGATCGGCGCGCCGGACATGGCCCTGCCACGCATGAACAACTTCAGCTTCTGGCTGTTGCCGGCCGCGTTCCTGCTGCTGGTCTCGACCCTGTTCATGCCCGGTGGCGGACCGAACTTCGGCTGGACCTTCTACGCCCCGCTCTCAACCACCTACGCGCCGGAAAGCGTGACCTTCTTCATCTTCGCCATCCACCTGATGGGCATCAGCTCGATCATGGGCGCGATCAACGTCATCGCCACCATCCTCAACCTGCGTGCCCCGGGCATGACCCTGATGAAGATGCCGCTGTTCGTCTGGACCTGGCTGATCACCGCCTTCCTGCTGATCGCGGTGATGCCGGTACTGGCGGGCGTGGTGACCATGATGCTGATGGACATCCACTTTGGCACCAGCTTCTTCAGCGCTGCCGGCGGTGGTGACCCGGTATTGTTCCAGCATGTGTTCTGGTTCTTCGGCCACCCCGAGGTGTACATCATGATCCTGCCGGCCTTCGGCGCGGTCAGCTCGATCATCCCGGCGTTCTCGCGCAAGCCGCTGTTCGGCTACACCTCGATGGTCTATGCCACCGGCGCGATTGCCTTCCTGTCGTTTATCGTCTGGGCCCACCACATGTTCGTGGTCGGCATCCCGGTGGTCGGCGAGCTGTTCTTCATGTACGCGACCATGCTGATCGCGGTGCCCACCGGGGTGAAGGTGTTCAACTGGGTGAGCACCATGTGGGAAGGCTCGCTGACCTTCGAGACCCCGATGCTGTTCGCCATCGCCTTCGTCATTCTCTTCACCATCGGCGGCTTCTCCGGATTGATGCTGGCGATTGCTCCGGCGGACTTCCAGTACCACGACACCTACTTCGTGGTGGCTCACTTCCACTACGTGCTGGTGCCCGGGGCGATCTTCGGCATCTTCGCCTCGGCCTACTACTGGCTGCCGAAGTGGACCGGGCACATGTACGACGAAACCCTGGGCAAGCTGCACTTCTGGTTGTCGTTCATCGGCATGAACATGGCCTTCTTCCCCATGCACTTCGTCGGCCTGGCCGGCATGCCGCGCAGGATCCCCGACTACAACCTGCAGTTCGCCGACTTCAACATGATCTCCTCGATTGGCGCCTTCACCTTCGGCGCCACGCAGATCTTCTTCCTGTTCATCGTCATCAAGTGCATTCGCGGCGGCGCTCCGGCGCCGGCCAAACCCTGGGATGGCGCCGAAGGGCTGGAATGGTCGGTGCCGTCACCGGCGCCTTACCACACCTTCCAGACTCCACCGGAAGTGAAATGAACCGCTTCGGCCTGAGGATGCAGCCATGAGTGAAGGGACCTCGCTCAAGCGCCTGGTGTGGCGGCTGATGCTGCTGACCGTGGTGATGTTCGCCTTCGGTTTTGCCCTGGTGCCGATCTACGACGTGATGTGCAAGGCGTTCGGCATCAACGGCAAGACCGGCGGCCAGTACGAAGGCACCCAGGTCAGCGACCTGAACCGCACGGTGAAGGTGCAGTTCATGTCGACCAACGCCAGCGACATGGTCTGGGATTTTTATTCCACCGCCGACCAGATCGACGTCAACCCGGGGGCGGTCAACCAGATGGTGTTCATCGCTCGCAACCCGACCGACAAACCCATGAGCGCCCAGGCCATCCCCAGCATTACCCCGGCCGAGGCGGCGGCGTATTTCCACAAGACCGAATGCTTCTGCTTTACCCAGCAGGTGCTGCAGCCGGGGGAGCGCATCGAAATGCCGGTGCGTTTCATCGTCGACCGCGACCTGCCCAAGGATGTGAAACACCTGACGCTGGCTTACACGCTGTTCGATATCACCGCTCGCCACCCGCCGGTCGCACACCTGGCGGACCCGGTTGCACAGGGCGCCCGATAAGGAGAACACCACGATGGCTTCCCATGAGCACTATTACGTACCGGCGCAAAGCAAGTGGCCGATCATTGCCACGGTCGGCATGTTCATCACTGTGTTCGGCCTCGGCACCTGGTTCAACGACCTCAAGGCCGGGCGGCCGGAGTCCCACGGGCCGTGGATCTTTTTCTTCGGCGCCCTGTGCCTGGCCTACATGTTGTTCGGCTGGTTCGGCGCGGTGGTCAAGGAAAGCCGCGCCGGGCTCTACAGTCCGCAGTTGGACCGCTCGTTCCGCTGGGGCATGTCGTGGTTCATCTTTTCCGAGGTGATGTTCTTCATCGCCTTCTTTGGCGCGCTGTTCTACGTGCGCAACCTGGCCGGCCCCTGGCTTGGTGGTGACGGCGCCAAGGGCGTGGCGCACATGCTGTGGCCGAACTTCGAGTTCTCCTGGCCGCTACTGCACACGCCAGACCCGAAACTGTTTCCGCCGCCCAAAGACATCATCGACCCCTGGCACTTGCCGCTGATCAACACCATTTTGCTGGTCAGCTCCAGCGTCACCATCACCATCGCCCACCATGCCCTGCGCAAGAACCATCGCGGGCCACTCAAGGCCTGGCTGGCGCTGACCATCCTTCTTGGCTTGTCTTTCCTGGTGCTGCAGGCCTACGAGTATCACGAAGCCTATACCGAACTGGGGCTGACCCTGGGTTCGGGTATCTATGGCGCAACCTTCTTCATGCTCACCGGGTTCCACGGCGCCCATGTGACCATGGGCACCCTGATTCTGATCGTGATGCTGGTGCGCATCCTGCGCGGGCACTTCAACGCCGACAAACACTTCGGTTTCGAGGCGGCCAGCTGGTACTGGCACTTCGTCGATGTGGTCTGGGTGGGGCTGTTTATCTTCGTTTACGTGCTGTAGCCGGGTTCAGAACGGCGCGTGAGAAACCAACTGGCCGCTGTAGAAACCCCAGGTCACCAGGGCCAGGGTCAAGGCGGCCAGGGTGACACGAATAGTCAGGGCTTTGAGCAGGCGAGTCGACTGTCCGTCGTCCTTGACCAGAAAGAACAGGCCGCTGAACAGGCTGGCGATGGTCGCCAACAGCATCAGGACAATCGCGGCTTTGAGCATGGCGAAACTCCGGGGGGATGCAGTGATGAGTACAAGTATAGCGACTGACCTTTCGAGGACCCGGTGAAGCGCTTTCGCCCCGGCATCGTGCCGACCCTGGTGGTGCTCCTGCTGCTGCCGGGGTTGATCGCGCTGGGCTGCTGGCAGCTGGCGCGCGCCGAGCAGAAGCGCCAGCTGCTGCAGGTGTATGCCGAACGCAGTGCCGGCGACGCGGTGGGCAGCACGCAGTTGCTGCAGATCGCCGATCCGGCCTATCGCCGGGTGCACCTGTACGGCCAGTTCGATAGCCAGCACAGCTTGTTACTGGATAACCGCATGCGCGATGGCCAGGTCGGCGTCGAGCTGCTGCAACCCTTTCTCGACCAGGCCAGCGGCCTGTGGCTGTTGATCAATCGCGGCTGGCTGCCGTGGCCGGACCGGCGCATCCCGGTGCAGTTCAGCACACCGGAGCAAGCCTTGAGCCTGGACGCCTCGGTGTATGTCGCTCCGGGCACCACCTTCCAGCTGCATGCCGACCCGCAAGGCGGCAGCTGGCCGCGGCTGATCACGGCGATTGACGCCGGTGCACTGTGGCCGCAACTGGGCCGCGAAGGTTTTGCCCATGAGTTACGCCTGGAACCAGGCCCGGCCAGCTACCGGCTGGACTGGCCGGTGGTCGCCTTGGGCCCGGAAAAACACCTGGGTTACGCCGTGCAGTGGTTTGCCCTGGCGTTGGCCCTGGTGCTGCTCTACCTCTACTTCGGCTGGCATAACAACAAGGAGAAACAGCATGGGAGCCGCCACAAGTCCACTCAACATGTCTGAGGGCAGGCAACCGCGCAATCGTGCGCGTGGGCGCCTGCAACTGCTGCTGATCCTGCTGGTGGTCCTCGGCCCGATGATCCTCGCCACCAGCATGTACAAACTCAAATTCTGGGTGCCCGACAGCCGCAGCTACCACGGCGAAATGATTGGCAACGGCCAGACCCTCGCCGACCTTGGCGTCAGCGCTGAGGAAGGTCGCTGGCAACTGCTGGTGAGCACGCCCAAAGAGTGCGGGCTGGACTGCCAACAGTTGGTGTACCTGGCCCGGCAGATCCAGATCGGCCTGGGCCGCGATGCCAGCCGTGCCAGCCATGCCCTGGCCACCGCCCAGCCACTGACGGCGGACTACCAGGCCAAGCTCGAGCGCGAGTACCCGCAACTGCAACGCTACCCCCTGGACCTGTCGCGCTATGGCGCGCTCAGCCAGGGCAAACAGGATGCCCAGCTGTGGATCGTCGACCCGCACGGCAACCTGGTGCTGCGCTACGACGCCAGGGTCAAGGGCAAGGACTTGCTCAATGACCTGCGCCACCTGCTGAAGCTGTCCAATATCGGGTAGGACATTGCCATGGCCAGACCTGGATTTCGCCTCGCTGTCTTCGCCACCCTGCTGGCACTGGTTGTCGTGTTGCTCGGTGCCTACACCCGTCTGACCCATGCCGGCCTGGGCTGCCCTGACTGGCCCGGCTGCTATGGCTTTATCAGCGTGCCCAAGACTGAAGCACAGCTGGCCCACGCCGAGTTGCACTTTCCCGACACTCCGGTGGAAGCGCACAAAGGCCGCAACGAAATGGTCCATCGCTACTTTGCCGGCACCCTGGCCCTGGTGATCACCCTGCTCGCCCTGCAGGCCTGGCGCCGCCATGGCCGCGACGGCCAGCCCTATCGCCTGCCGCTGTTGTTGCTTGGCGTGGTGTTCGCCCAGGCGGCTTTCGGCATGTGGACGGTGACGCTCAAGCTGTGGCCGCAGGTGGTCACGGCACATCTATTGGGCGGCTTTGCCACCTTGAGCCTGTTGTTTTTGCTCAGCCTGCGCCTGTCACGGGCCTTTGCGCCGTTGCCCAAGCTGCCTTTGAGCGTGCGCCGGGTGGCGGCGCTGGGCTTGCTGGTGGTGATCGGCCAGATCGCCCTGGGCGGTTGGGTCAGCGCCAACTACGCGGCAGTGGCTTGCATCGACCTGCCGACCTGCCATGGCCAGTGGTGGCCGCAGGCAGACTTCGCCAACGGCTTCCACCTGACCCAGCATATCGGCCCCAATTACCTCGGTGGCCAGCTCGACAGTGACGCGCGCACGGCGATCCATATGAGTCACCGCCTGGGCGCTTTGCTGGTGACGGCGGTGATGCTGGTCTTGAGCTGGAAGCTGCACCGGCATGGTTTGAGCCGGCTGGCCGGGTTGGTATTGGCGGCGCTGGCGCTGCAGGTGAGCCTGGGCATCAGCAACGTGCTGTTCCATCTGCCGCTGGCCGTGGCCGTGGCCCATAACGCCGGTGGCGCGCTGCTGTTGCTGAGTATGGTGCTGGTCAATTACCGCATTCGCCTGGTTGCCCAGGCCAAGGTCCGCCGGGTCAGCCAGGGCTGGCGCCTGACCCCGCTGGCGAGCGGCGGAGTCGTTCATTATCTGGGAGATAATTCATGGCGACGCTTCTGAGCGAGCGCAGGCTGCAGGCAGGCTGGCGCGATTACCTCGAACTGACCAAACCCAAGGTGGTGGTGCTGATGCTGATCACCTCGCTGGTCGGCATGTTCCTCGCCACCCGTGCCGGGGTGCCGTGGACCATCCTGCTGTTCGGCAACCTGGGCATTGCCTGTTGCGCCGGTGGTGCGGCAGTGGTCAACCATGTGGTCGACCGGCGCATCGATGCCTTGATGGCGCGTACCCATAAACGCCCGATTGCCGAGGGCCGCGTGGCACCGGCGGCGGCGCTGACCTTTGCCCTGCTGCTGGCGACCCTGGGCATGGCATTGCTGCTGGTGTTCACCAACGCCCTGACCGCCTGGCTGACCCTGGCCTCGCTGCTCGGCTACGCGGTGATCTACACCGGCTTTCTCAAGCGCGCCACGCCGCAGAACATCGTTATCGGCGGCCTGGCCGGCGCCGCGCCGCCTTTGCTGGGCTGGGTGGCGATCAGCGGGCACATCAGCGCCGAGCCATTGCTGCTGGTGCTGATCATCTTCGCCTGGACCCCGCCGCACTTCTGGGCCCTGGCCATTCACCGCAAGCAAGAGTACGCCAAGGCTGATATTCCGATGTTGCCGGTGACCCACGGCGAGCACTACACCAAGGTGCATATCCTCCTGTACACCCTGGTGTTGCTGGCGGTCAGCCTGTTGCCCTACGCCATCCACATGAGCGGGCCGTTGTACCTGGCCTGTGCCCTGGCCCTGGGCGGGCGCTTCCTGCAGTGGGCCTGGGTGTTGTACCGTGGCAGTCGGCCGCACGCGGCGATCAAGACCTTCAAGTACTCTATCTGGTACCTGTTGCTGCTGTTCATCGCGCTGCTTGTTGACCACTACCTACTGTTGAACCTATGACTCGAACCCAGAAAACCGTCTTTATTCTCGTTGCCCTGGTCGCCGTGATCCTCGGGCTTACCGTCAACAAGGTGCTCAATGGCCGCAGCGAAGGCAACCCGACCGAGCTGATCGATGCCGGCATTATCCTGCTGCCGCAGAGCCGCGTCGTGCCTGCCGTGCAAATGACCGACGAACAGGGCCAGCCTGTGGTGATGGACGAGCTCAAGGGCAAGTGGTCGCTGCTATTCTTCGGCTACACCTTCTGCCCGGACATCTGCCCGACCACCCTCGCCCAGCTGCGCCAGGTTAAAAGCGAGCTGCCCAAAGAGGCTGTTGAGCGTTTGCAGGTGGTGTTGGTTAGCGTCGACCCGAACCGCGACACCCCGGCACAGCTGAAGCAGTACCTGGGTTATTTCGACAAGGATTTTCGCGGGGTGACCGGCTCGCTGGAAAACATCCAGAAGCTGGCCAATGCGGTGAGCATTCCGTTCATTCCTGCCGATACCAGCAAGCCGAACTACACGGTCGATCACAGCGGCAACCTGGCGTTGCTGGGGCCGGACGGCAAGCAGCGCGGGTTTATCCGCGCGCCGTTCAACAACCAGAAGCTGGTTGCGCAGTTGCCTGGGCTGGTTAAGCGCGACTAAAAGCATCGCGGGTCAAGCCCGCTCCGTAGGAGCGGGCTTGACCCGCGATAGGTCTTTGAATCAGAACGCCGGCTTGACCGCGCCCTTGTACTTCTCTTCGATGAACTTCTTCACCTCAGGCGAGTGCAGCGCAGCCGCCAGCTTCTTCATGTCTTCCGAGTCCTTGTTGTCCGGGCGGGCAACAAGGATGTTCACGTAAGGCGAATCGCTGCCTTCGATGACCAGTGCGTCCTTCTCAGGATTGAGCTTGGCTTCCAGCGCGTAGTTGGTGTTGATCAGCGCCAGGTCGACCTGGGTCAGCACCCGCGGGATGGTTGCCGCTTCCAGTTCACGGAACTTCAGGTTCTTAGGGTTCTCAACGATGTCTTTGACGGTCGAGAGGATGTTGCTGTTGTCTTTGAGCTTGATCACACCGGCCTTGTCCAGCAGCAGCAAGGCGCGACCGCCGTTGGTGGCGTCGTTGGGGATGACCACGGTAGCGGTCGACGGCAGCTCGTCGAGCTTCTTGTACTTGCTCGAGTAGGCGCCCAGCGGCTCCAGGTGCACGCCGGCAACGCTGACCAGATGGGTGCCCTTGGCCTTGTTGAACTCATCCAGGTACGGCTGGTGCTGGAAGAAGTTGGCGTCCAGGCGCTTCTCGGCCACTTGCACGTTCGGCTGGATGTAGTCGGTGAACACCTTCACCTTCAAGTCCACGCCTTCTTTGGCCAGGGCCGGTTTGACGAATTCGAGGATCTCGGCGTGCGGCACCGGGGTGGCGGCGACGGTCAGGGTCTCGGCCTGGGCCGAGAAGGCCGCGACGGCGGCGACAACAGCAAGCAGCTTTTTCATCAAATCACTCCTTGTGAGGGCCAGTCCGGCCCCCGGTGCGTCGGCAGTGCCGACCCATGGGGTTACTTACGGGAAAAATGCACAACCAGTTTGTCGCCCACGCTCTGCAGGGCTTGAACCAGTACCAGCAGCAGGACCACGGTGACCACCATCACGTCAGTCTGGAAACGTTGGTAACCGAAGCGGATCGCCAGGTCACCGAGGCCGCCAGCGCCCACCACACCGGCCATCGCGGTGTACGACACCAGGGTAATGGCGGTGACGGTAATGGCCGCGAAGATGCCCGGACGGGCCTCGGGCAGCAAGGCATTGGTGATGATCTGGCGAGTGGTGGCGCCCATCGACTGGGTGGCTTCGATGATGCCGCGGTCGACTTCACGCAGCGCGGTTTCCACCAGGCGCGCGAAGAACGGCGTGGCTCCGACCACCAGGGGCGGAATGGCCCCGGCGACGCCCAGCGAGGTGCCGGTGATCAGCACGGTGAACGGAATCATCACGATCAGCAGGATGATGAACGGCAGCGAGCGCAGGACGTTTACCACCAGCGACAGCAGCGCGTACACGCCCTTCTGTTCGAACAGCTGGCGCGGGCCGCAAAGAAACAGCAACACGCCCAGCGGCAGGCCGAGCAGTACGGTGAAGAACAGCGAGCCGAACAGCATGATCATGGTGTCGATGGTAGCCAGCCAGATTTCGGCCCAGTCGACGTTGGCAAAGAAACTCAAGGCGTCCATCAACGCAGTACCTCCATATGAACATCAGCCGCAGTGAAGCGGGCGAACGCCGCTTCCATGTCGCCGCCAGTGACGGCCAGGGTCAGCTGCCCATACGGGGTGTCCTTGATGCGATCAATGCGGCCAGCGAGGATGCTGTAGTCCACACCGGTTTCCCGGGCGACGGTGCCCAGCAGCGGCGCGTAGGTCGAATCGCCCTGGAAGGTCAGGCGCACGATGCGTCCTGGCACATGGGCGAAGTCGTCGCGCTGTTCGTTTTCGTCGATCTGCTCGTCTTCCTGGACGAAGCGCTTGGTGGTCGGGTGCTGCGGGTGCAGGAATACATCGGCCACCGGGCCGTGCTCGACAATCTGCCCGGCATCCATCACCGCCACGCGGTCGCAGACCCGGCGGATCACGTCCATTTCGTGGGTGATCAGCACGATGGTCAGCTTCAGTTCGCGGTTGATCTCGGCCAGCAGTTGCAACACCGAGGCGGTGGTCTGCGGGTCGAGGGCGCTGGTGGCTTCGTCACACAGCAGGATCTTCGGCTTGGTGGCCAGGGCGCGGGCGATGCCGACGCGCTGCTTCTGGCCGCCGGAAAGCTGTGCCGGGTATTTTTTCGCGTGATCGGCCAGGCCGACGCGGGCCAGCAACTCGTTGACGCGGGTGTCGATTTCCTTGCGTGACAGCTCGCCGGCCAGGGTCAGCGGCAAGGCTACGTTATCGGCAACGGTCTTGGAGGCCAGCAGGTTGAAGTGCTGGAAGATCATCCCGACTTGCTGGCGGAATCGACGAAGATCGTTGGCGTTGAACCCAGTGACGTCTTCGCCGTCGACGATGATCTTGCCGCCGCTTGGCGCTTCAAGGCGGTTGATCAGGCGCAGCAGGGTACTTTTACCGGCGCCGGAATGGCCGATCAGCCCGAACACCTGGCCGTCTTCGACGCTCAGGTTGGTCGGGTGCAGTGCGGGGATATCCCTACCGGCTACGCGGTAGGTTTTATGAACATTTTGAAACTCGATCACGTAGCGAACCTTGTGGGGCGCATGGGAATGGGGTCAGCGGTTAGCCGGGCGCGCATTTTAGCCTGTTCGTATAGAGGTTCTTAGCATTTATTTCGCAATTGACCAATGCTACTGGAATAACGCGATCAGTGGTCAATCCGAAGGAACGCCTGCAGGGGCCATCAGTCACTACTGAATAGGGCCCGCCGTGGGGTCGAACCGTAGGACTGATTGAGTGAGGAGAGCACACTGATGCCCAGCAAGAAGAACCCACCCAAGGAAAGCCAACTCGCCGGTACCCAGACCCCGGACCGCGCCAATACCAACGCCAAGCTGCAAAGCCTGGAAACATTTCGCAGTGACGCCACCGGCCAGGCGCTGCGCACCAACCAGGGGGTCAAGGTTGCCGACAACCAGAACACCCTGAAAGCCGGTGACCGTGGCCCGTCGCTGCTGGAAGACTTCATCATGCGTGAAAAGATCACGCATTTTGACCATGAGCGCATCCCCGAGCGCATCGTCCATGCCCGCGGTACTGGGGCCCATGGCTACTTCCAGGCCTATGAATCGCATGCCGCGCTGACCAAGGCCGGTTTTCTCCAGGACCCGGAGAAAATCACCCCGGTGTTCGTGCGCTTTTCCACCGTTCAGGGCCCGCGTGGCTCGGGTGATACCGTGCGCGATGTGCGCGGTTTTGCCGTGAAGTTCTTCACCGACGAAGGCAACTTCGACCTGGTCGGCAATAACATGCCAGTGTTTTTCATCCAGGATGCGATCAAGTTCCCCGACTTCGTCCATGCAGTAAAACCTGAACCGCACAACGAAATGCCCACCGGCGGCTCGGCCCACGACACCTTCTGGGACTTCGTCTCGCTGGTGCCGGAGTCGGCGCACATGGTGATCTGGGCGATGTCCGACCGCGCCATTCCTAAAAGCCTGCGGACCATGCAGGGCTTCGGCGTGCATACCTTTCGCCTGATCAATGCCGAGGGCAAATCCAGCTTCGTCAAATTCCACTGGAAGCCCAAGGCCGGCGTGTGTTCGCTGTTGTGGGACGAAGCGCAGAAGCTGGCGGGCAAAGACACCGATTACCACCGCCGCGATCTGTGGGAAGCGATTGAAACCGGTAATTACCCGGAATGGGAGTTCGGCGTGCAGATCGTCGCCGAAGAAGACGAGCACAAGTTCGACTTCGACTTGCTCGACCCGACCAAGATCATCCCCGAAGAGCTGGTACCGGTGACGCCGCTGGGCAAGATGGTGCTTAACCGCAACCCGGACAATTTCTTTGCTGAAACCGAACAGGTTGCCTTCTGCCCTGGGCATATCGTCCCCGGCATCGACTTCTCCAACGACCCGCTGCTGCAGGGCCGGTTGTTTTCCTACACCGATACCCAAATCAGCCGGCTAGGCGGGCCGAACTTTCACGAGATCCCGATTAACCGTCCGCTAGCCCCTAACCACAACGGCCAGCGCGATGCGCAGCACCGCACCACGCTGGACAAGGGCCGTGCCTCTTACGAGCCCAACTCGATCGACGGTGGCTGGCCCAAGGAGACTGCGCCGGCAGCCAGCGATGGTGGTTTCGAGTCGTATCCGGAGCGCATCGAGGCGCACAAAGTGCGCCAGCGCAGCCCGTCGTTCGCCGACCATTTCTCCCAGGCGCGATTGTTCTTCCAGAGCATGAGCCCGACCGAGCAGGAGCACATCATCAGCGCCTACAGCTTCGAACTGGGCAAAGTTGAGCGGGAGTTCATCCGCGCCCGTGAGGTCAATGAAATTCTTGCCAACATCGACCTTAAGCTGGCGGCGCGGGTGGCCGCCAACCTTGGCCTGCCGGCGCCGAAGAAAGGTACGGTGGATGTGCCCCAAACCAGCCTCAAGGAGTCACCGGCGTTGAGCCAGATGAACCTGCTCGGCGAAGGCATCAAGGGCCGCAAGGTTGCAGTGCTGGTGGCTGATGGCGTGGATGGCGACAGTGTCGATAGCCTGGTTAAGGCGCTGGAAGCCGAGAGCGCGCAGATCAAGATCCTTGGCCCGAGCTCGGCGCCGGTAAAAACCGCCCAGGGCAAGGCGCTGGCCGTGGATGCCTCGATGGAAGGCATGCCATCGGTGATCTTCGATGCGGCCTGGGTGCCGGGCGGCAAGGCTTCGCTACAGGCCCTGGCCGGTGACGGCGTGGCGCTGCACTTTCTGCTTGAAGCCTACAAGCACCTCAAGCCGATTGGCCTGGCCAGCGAGGCGCAAGCCGTGCTCGACAAACTGGGGCTCAAGGCCGACAGCGGCTTGCTGCTGGGCAATGATGACAAAGCCTACAAGGCCTTCATCACGGCAATCAGCAAGCATCGGGTGTGGGAGCGTGAGGCCGCGGCGAAAGCCATTCCGGCGTGATGCACAAACAGGGTGCCCATCAGGGCACCCTTTTTCGTCATGGGCGGCGTGGGATCAGCACCGCCTGGGCAGGTTGGTTGCGGTGAATCTCGTGGCTTTGCTGCAAGGCAAAATCACCGTCGAGTTTTTTAACGCGTTTGCCCAGCAAGGTTTGCAGCCAGGGTGCGTCCTGCTTGCGCGGCACCTGGAACACCACATCGCACTGGTAATTGATCACATCACTGGCGATGTCATCGAGTTGCTTGCGCATTTCGCGAATATTGGTGGTTTTCAACGCAACCACGGTGCTTGGCGCGGTCGGGTCGATCAGCTTGGCGGCAGGGCGGGCTTCGGCGGCTTTCAGGGCGGCCTCGGCTTTGTCGAGCTCGGCCTTGCGCGCCTGGGCGATAGCACCGTTGACGCCGCCCGTCAGCGCCGGCGCCTTGGGCATCAGCGCACGGGCGCGGGCCAGGGCGGTGGCCGCCGCGTTCACATCGCCCTTTTGCAGGACGATCTGGCTGCGTTGCAGATAGGCTTCGGCCAATTGACGCTGGTACTGCTCGATCCGGCTGTCATTCGGCGCCTGGCTTTGCAGGGTGGCGAGTTGATCTTCGGCAGTGGCCAGCTCGCTGCTGGCGATGCTTTGCTCCAACTGCTGCCAGGCATCAGGCTGGGCAGGCACGGCAGCGTTGTCGGCCGGGGTGCTGGAGCACGCGGCGAGGATCAGTGAAAACGCGGCAAGGAGCAGATAACGGGAGGCGAACGGCTTCATTCCTGCGACTCTCTATTTGCGCAAAAAGCGAGCAAGTCTACACCCAGTCCGCAGACTCGAAAATAACTCTTCAGGACCCCGCGCGTTTTTAAATGTCGCAGGGTGCAACCGCTTTGGCTGCACCCCACGTCTTCAGCGCCGGGGCAGTGCCAGGCTCAGCAAGAATAGCACTGCGGCGCAGACCACGATGGACGGCCCGGCCGGCGTGTCCTTGAACCACGACAACGCCAGGCCGCCGCACACCGCGGTAACCCCCAGCAGGCTGGCGCCCAGGGCCATTTGTTCCGGCGAGCGGGCGTGACGTTGCGCCGCAGCGGCGGGAATAATCAATAGCGAGGTAATCAGCAGGACGCCGACGATCTTCATCGCCACGGCAATCACCACCGCGATCAGCAGCATCAGCGCCAGGCGCAGCGCGGCAACCGGCAAGCCTTCGACCATGGCCAGCTCTTCGTGCACGGTGACTGCCAATAGCGGGCGCCACAGCACCACCAGCAACAGCAGCACCGCAGCGCTGCCGCCGAGAATCCAGGCCAGATCCCCCGGGCTGATCGCCAGCAGGTCGCCGAACAGGTAGGCCATCAGGTCGATGCGCACATCGTGCATGAAGCTCAGCACCACCAGGCCAAGGGAAAGCGTGCTCGGTGCCAGAATCCCCAGCAGAGTGTCGGAGGCCAGCGGCTGGCGTTGTTGCAAGGTCACCAGCAAGATCGCCAGCAACAGGCAGCCGACAGTCACCGCCAGCGCCGGGCTGACATCCAGCACGAAACCCAGGGCGACGCCGAGCAACGCAGCGTGGGACAGGGTGTCGCCAAAATAGGCCATGCGCCGCCAGACCACAAAGGATCCCAGAGGGCCGGCGACCAGTGCCAGGGCCAAACCTGCGAGCAGGGCGTAAAGCAGAAAATCAGCCATGCTTGCAGTGATCTCCATGAACGTGGCCGCCTTTGGCCGGGGCAACCACCGAGCCGTGCAGGTCGTGGGCGTGGTCGTGATGGTGGTGATAGATCGCCAGGCTCGGCGCGTTGCTGCCGAACAGCTCGACGAACGCCGGGTCGCCGCTGACCTGCTCGGGGTGGCCGGAGCAGCAGACATGGCGGTTGAGGCAGACCACCTGGTCGGTAGTGCTCATGACCAGATGCAGGTCATGGGAAACCATCAGTACGCCGCAGCCATGGCGGTCGCGCAGACGGGTGATCAGGCTGTACAGCTCGGACTGGCCGGCGACGTCGACGCCCTGCACCGGCTCATCGAGCACCAGCAGCTCGGGCTCGCGCAGCAGTGCACGGGCCAGCAGCACGCGCTGCATCTCGCCGCCGGAAATCCCCTGGATCGGGCTGTCGATGACCTTTTCGGCGCCGACTTCCATGAGTGCCGACAACGCTGCGGCGCGATCAACGCCGGGCACCAGGCGCAAGAAGCGCAGTACCGAAAGCGGCAAGGTGGCATCGACCTGAAGCTTTTGCGGCATGTAGCCGATGCGCAGCCGCGGCTTGCGCCAGACCGTACCGGTATGCGGCTTGAGCAGGCCGAGCACGGCGCGTACCAAGGTGGTCTTGCCGGCGCCGTTGGGGCCGATCAGGGTGACGATCTGCCCCGGTTCCACGGCCAGGTCGATGCTGTCGAGCACCGCTTGGCCGGCGAAGCTCACGCCCACCTGCTCGAGGCGAATCAGCGCATTGCTCATCAGGCGCTCCGGCAGTTGCTGCACAGGCCGACCACTTCGACCGTTTGTGCTTCGACGCTGAAGCCGACGTCTTTGGCGCTGGCGACGATGGCGTCGCTGATGCTGCGCTGCTCAAGCTCGATGGCCACGTGGCATTCGCGGCAAATCAGGAACTGGCCCTGGTGCGCGTGCTCGGGGTGGCTGCAGCCGATAAAGGCGTTGAGCGAGGCAATGCGGTGCACCAGGCTGTTTTCCAGGAGGAAATCCAGCGCCCGGTACACGGTCGGCGGCGCGGCCCGGCGACCGTCCTGCTCGCTCAGCACGGCGAGGATGTCGTAGGCGCCCAGCGGCTTGTGGCTCTGCCACACCAGCTCCAGCACGCGGCGGCGCAAAGCGGTCAGGCGCACACCCTGGCGTGCGCACAGCGCATCGGCCTCGGCCAGGGCGCTGTGTACGCAATGGGAGTGGTCGTGGGGGCGGTTGGCCAGCGGGGTTTTAGGCATGAGCGGCGACGGTTCTGATTGGAGACGTTATTATGTTACCTGTTTCAGCCCCTGTGAGTGGTCATCGTGTCCCGAATTTTTGCCCTTTTTGTCGCTTTTATCGCCACTCTGGTGATGGCCCAGGCACAGGCCGAAGTGCGTGTGCTGACCAGCATCAAGCCCCTGCAACAGATCGCTGCGGCGGTTCAGGACGGCGTCGGTACGCCTGAAGTGCTGCTGCCGCCAGGCGCCTCGCCGCACCATTACGCCCTGCGTCCTTCCGACGTACGGCGGGTGGCCGACGTCGACCTGCTGTACTGGATCGGCCCGGACATGGAGGGCTTTCTGCCGCGTGTGCTCAAAGGCCGCAGCAAGCCAAGCGTTGCCGTGCAGGAACTGCCCGGCCTGCACCTGCGCCATTTTGGCGAAGATAGCCACTCCCATGACGAAGATGGCGACGATCATGACCATGATCACCGCCCCGGCAGTCTCGATGCCCACCTCTGGCTGTCATCGGTCAACGCCCGGGTGATCGCCGCCAGGATCGCCGCAGACCTCAGCACTGCCGATCCGGCCAATGCCGCGCGCTACCAGAGCAACCTCAAGGCCTTCGGCGAGCGTCTGGATGCGCTGGACGGGCGCCTGAAAAAGCGCTTGAGCGGTGTCAGCGGCAAACCGTTCTTCGTTTTTCACGAGGCATTTGACTACTTCGAGTCGGCCTATGGTCTGAAACACACCGGGGTGTTCAGCGTGGCCGCCGAAGTGCAGCCGGGTGCCCAACACGTGGCGGCGATGCGCAAGCGCCTGCAGGAAGTGGGCAAGACCTGTGTGTTCAGCGAGCCGCCACTGCGCCCACGTTTGGCTGAGACGCTGACGGCGGGGCTGCCGGTGACCCTGGCGGAGCTGGACGCGCTGGGTGGTACGGCGCCGGCCAGCGCCCAGGGCTACGAGCAGTTGCTGGAGACGCTGGGGAATGATCTGGCGGGGTGCCTGGAGAAGTTGTGACGCCCCGATCGCAGGGGCAAGCCCGCTCCAACCTATTGTAGGAGCGGGCTTGCCCCGCGATGTTTCACAGCGCGAACGGCAACGCTATCTCTACCTGCTGGCGCGCCGCCAGGCGTACTTCGAAGTCGGCCGGGTCGTGAATCAGCACGTCCATCCCGGCAAACGATTCGGCGGCAATCAGGCGCGACAGCCAGAAGCGCACGCAGGCAATGCGCAGCATCACCGGCCACAGGTTGGCCTCGGCCGAGGTGAACGGTCGCAGCGCTGCATAAGCGCCGAGCAACGCCCGCGCCCGTGGGCCGTCGATGATGCCGGCGTCGTCGCAGCACCAGTCGTTCAGGGTAATCGCCAGGTCGTAGAGCATCGGCCCCGAGCAGGCGTTGTAGAAGTCGATCAGGCCGGTCAGGTGGGTGCCTTCGAACAGCACGTTGTCGCGGAACAGGTCGGCATGCAGGTTGGCCCGCGGCAGGGCCATGATCTGCGCCTTGTGCTCGACAACTTCGTCCAGGCACGCCTGCAGCAACTGGCGTTGTTCGGCGTTCAGGCGCGGCATCAGTTCGGCGCCGGTTTCCAGCATCCAGTCCAGGCCGCGGTCGGTCTTGCGTTCCAGGACCTTGTCGCGGGTGGCCAGGTGCAGGTGCCCGAGCAGTTCGCCAACCTGTACGCAGTGCTGATTATTGGCGCTTTTGATGTGCTTGCCCGGCAGCCGTGGTTGCAGCAGCGCAGGTTTGCCGGCCAGTTCGCGCAGGGCTACGCCGTCGTTGCCACGCAAGGCGTAGGGCACCGGCAGGTCGGCCTCATGCAGTACGTCGAGCAGTTCGATGAAGAACGGCAGGTCCTGGATCGGCCCGCGTTCGACCAGCGTCAGCACGTACTCGCCCTGTTCCAGACTGACAAAGAAGTTGCTGTTCTCGGTACCGGCGGCAATGCCCTGGAAGTCCCGCAGGCGGCCCAGGCCGTATGGCGCCAGAAAGGTTTCCAGCTCAGGCCGGGTCAGGGGGGTGAAGACTGACATGATCAAAAATTGCCCATACGGGCACTTCAGCAGGGAAGTGCCAGGTTGATGTAAAGGGTACGGCCTACTTCCACTCGAAGATTTTCCACGACGGGATCAGCATGTCCGGCTGGTCGGAGCGGACGAAATTGCCGTCCGAGCCATCGGCACGTACCAGGAAATAAGGTTTGCCGCCTTTGGGCGTCACCTTGATTGCATACAGGAAGCCATTTTGCCGGTATTCCTGGATGGTTTTGTCGCCTTCCGTGCGAATGGTTACCTCTGGATCAGCCGATGGCGCGTCATCCGCTGCCACGGCGACGACCGGAGTGACTGCCAACAGGCTGAGCAGCAACAGGCGATTTAGTGTACGCATGATAACCTTGTCCCTTTGTCGTCAATGTTCCGGACATTCTAGCGCCGGGCCCGTCGAAAAGGTTGATTCTGCACATGAGCCAAGCTCCCCTCGTCCTGGTGGACGGTTCCTCGTACCTGTACCGCGCCTTTCACGCGCTGCCACCACTGACTACCTCCAAGGGCCTGCCGACCGGCGCGGTCAAGGGCGTGCTGAACATGCTCAAGAGCCTGCGCAAGCAGTATCCGGACAGCCTGTTCGCGGTGGTCTTCGACGCCAAGGGCGGCACTTTCCGCGACGAAATGTTCGCCGAATACAAAGCCAACCGGCCGAGCATGCCCGACGACCTGCGCGTGCAGATCGAGCCGCTGCACGCCAGCGTACGTGCCCTGGGCTATCCGCTGCTGTGCGTCGAAGGCGTAGAAGCCGACGACGTGATCGGCACCCTGGCGCGCAGCAGCGCCGCGGCCGGGCGCCCGGTGATCATCTCCACCGGCGACAAGGACATGGCCCAGCTGGTCGACGGCCACATTACGCTGGTCAACACCATGACCGGTACCGTGCTCGACGTCGCTGGCGTGCACGAGAAATTCGGCGTCGGTCCTGAACACATCATCGACTTCCTCGCCCTGATGGGCGACAAGGTCGACAACATCCCAGGCGTGCCGGGCGTGGGTGAAAAGACCGCGGTGGGCCTGCTGACCGGTATCGGTGGCGGCCTGAGCGACCTGTACCAGAACCTCGACAAGGTGCCGACCCTGGCCATTCGCGGCGCCAAGACCCTGCCGGCCAAGCTGGAAGAACACCGCGACGCGGCGTTCCTGTCCTACGAGCTGGCCACCATCAAGATCGACGTGCCACTGGACGTCGAAGTCGATGCGCTGGTGTGCGGCGAGCCTGATCGTGACGCGCTGCTGGCGCTGTACACCGAGATGGAGTTCAAGAGCTGGGTCGACGAAGTTCAGCGCGACGCCAAGCGCGCCGGCCAGGAAGTGGTGGTCGAAGCGCCGCAGGAAGTGGTCGAGGCCCAGTACGAAACCATCCTCGACCAGGCCCGTTTCGATGCCTGGCTGGAGAAGCTGCGCCAGGCGCCGCTGTTTGCCTTCGACACCGAAACTACCGGCCTCGATGCCCAGCAGGCGCAACTGGTCGGTGTGTCGTTCGCGGTCCAGGCCCATGAAGGCGCTTATGTGCCGCTGACCCACTCCTACATGGGCGTGCCCGAGCAGCTTGACCGCGACAGCGTGCTGCTGGCGCTCAAGCCGCTGCTGGAAGACCCGGCCAAGGTCAAGGTAGCGCAGAACGCCAAGTACGACATGAACATCCTGGCCAACTGCGCCATTGGTGGCGACATTGCCAATGGCATCCAGATGCAGGGCGTGGCCTACGACACCATGCTCGAGTCCTACGTGCTTGACTCCACCGCCACCCGTCACGACATGGACAGCCTGGCGCTCAAGTACCTGAACCACACCACCATCGGCTTTACCGACATCGCCGGCAAAGGTGCCAAACAACTGACCTTCGATCAGATCAGCCTGGAACAGGCCGGCCCCTATGCCGCCGAAGACGCTGATGTCACCCTGCGCCTGCACCAGACCCTGCAGCAGAAGCTGGCGAGCATTCCAAGCCTGCAGTCGGTACTGACCGACATCGAAATGCCGCTGGTGCCGGTGCTGGCCAAGATCGAGCGCCAGGGTGCGCTGGTCGATGCCAAGCTGCTGGGCGTGCAGAGCATCGAGCTGGGCGAGAAAATGGCCGAGCTGGAGCGCCAGGCCTTCGAAATCGCTGGCGAAGAATTCAACCTCGGTTCGCCCAAGCAGCTTGGTGTGATCCTCTACGACAAGCTCGGCATGCCGGTGCTCAACAAGACCGCCAAGGGCCAGGCTTCCACTGCCGAAGCGGTGCTGGCGGAACTGGCCGACATGGACTTCCCGCTGCCCAAGGTGCTGATGCAGTACCGCTCCCTGAGCAAGCTCAAGAGCACCTACACCGACCGCCTGCCGGAGCAGATCAACCCGCGCACCGGGCGTATCCACACCTCCTACCACCAGGCGGTGGCGGCCACCGGGCGCCTGTCGTCCAGCGACCCGAACCTGCAGAACATCCCGATCCGTACCGCTGAAGGCCGGCGTATTCGCCAGGCCTTCGTCGCTGCGCCGGGCTACAAACTGCTGGCGGCGGACTATTCGCAGATCGAACTGCGGATCATGGCCCACCTGGCCCAGGACGAAGGCCTGCTGCACGCGTTTCGCAACGACCTGGACGTGCACCGCGCCACCGCTGCCGAGGTTTTCGGCGTCGAGCTGGAGCAGGTCACTACTGATCAGCGCCGCAGTGCCAAGGCCATCAACTTTGGCCTGATCTACGGCATGAGCGCCTTTGGCCTGGCCAAGCAGATCGGCGTCGACCGCAAACAGTCCCAAGCCTACATCGATCGTTACTTCGCCCGTTACCCGGGCGTGCTGGCCTACATGGAACGCACCCGCGCCCAGGCTGCCGAGCAAGGCTATGTCGAAACCCTGTTTGGCCGGCGTCTGTACCTGCCGGAGATCAACGCCAAGAACCCGGCCCTGCGCAAAGGTGCCGAGCGCACGGCGATCAACGCGCCGATGCAGGGCACGGCAGCCGACATCATCAAGCGCGCGATGGTCGCTGTGGATAACTGGCTGAGCGATTCGGGGCTGGATGCCCGGGTGATCCTCCAGGTGCACGACGAGCTGGTGCTGGAGGTGCGCGAAGACCTGATCGAGCAAGTGCGCGAGCAAATTCGTCCACACATGAGCGGTGCCGCGCAGTTGGACGTTCCGCTGCTGGTTGAGGTCGGTGTGGGGTCAAATTGGGACGAAGCGCACTAAAAATGCGCTGAAATTCGGGGAAAAGCTGCGGCATATCGTCGCGGCTTTTTAGCTGGCCTGATGCCATTAGCGCCGGAAATTTCCCATCTATCGCAAATAGTTTTTAAACGTCAGGAACTAAACCGGTGAACCGCGACTCAGAGTAACTGAATGGCTGGTGAAGCCCTTCGATGCTCCTATGTTGTGTTAAGTGTTGGCAGATATCTGGACCCCGCCCTAGCGGTCCGGAACTTGGACCCCGAACTTCCCCCTCCCCATACGAAGTCCGGGGTTTTTTTTGCCCGGCGTTTGCCGGGCGGCCCTTATTCTGCGGGCTTGTCCGCCAGTTCCATCCAGCGTGCCAAAACGCCGTAAGCCTCTTCCAGGCCTTGGCGCTTGGGCGCCGAGAACAGCTGGATCGAGACGCTGTCGCCCCAGCCTTTGCGAATTTCCGCCTGCACCTTGAGCAGGGTGTTCTTGGCCGCGCCGAAGGTCAGTTTGTCGGCCTTGGTCAGCAGGATGTGCATCGGCATGCCCGAAGCGCGCGACCAGTCGAGCATCATCATGTCGAAGTCGGTCATCGGATGGCGCACGTCCATCATCAAGATCAAGCCCTTCAAGGCCTCGCGGCTGCCCAGGTAGGCCTCCAGGTGGCGCTGCCAGTGCTGCTTGAGCGGGATCGGCACCTTGGCATAACCGTAGCCCGGCAAGTCGACCAAACGCCGTTCATCGTCCAGACTGAAGAAGTTCAACAGCTGGGTGCGCCCCGGGGTTTTCGAGGTGCGCGCCAGGCTGGCGTGGGTCAGGGTGTTCAGGGCACTGGACTTGCCAGCGTTGGAGCGGCCGGCAAAGGCCACTTCATAGCCCTGGTCGGGCGGACACTGGTCGACCTTGGCAGCACTGATGGCGAATTTGGCCTGTTGGCAGAGGCCGAGGATGGGGTTTTTGACTTGCATGGGATATCCGGTGTGGGCGTTGCCAGAGGCGGGCTCGGCAAGCGGTGTCGTTTCCGTTTCAGTAACGGGAGTATATAATGCCCCAGATTTTGTGTGCGCATTATCCCAGCGTAGGAGGATGTGCACGGGGGCATCGGATTCAAGCTTGCGCATTAGAACGCAGTGCAGCCCCCAACCCTGAAAGGTCGTTCGCATGACGAAATGGCTGCTTGTTGTCGGTGTCTTGATACCGTTATTCAGCGCTCAGGCTACACAGGATCCCGAGGCGTTGTACAACCGCACGTGTGCGGCTTGTCACGCCGGGCAGCTGCCACAGGCACCGAAAGCGGGTGATCGTGCGGCTTGGGAGCCAAGACTGGCGAAGGGTATGGAGATACTGGTGGTGCATGTCACCCAGGGTTTCAAGGCTATGCCAATGCGTGGATTGTGCATGGACTGCAGTGCCGAGGACTACCAGGCGATCATCCAGTGGATGAGCCGGAGTCCCGATACATAACTCTTTCACCCTTAGCCGTAGTTGGATTAGCTGATGAACAAACTACTCGTGAGTCTGCTGTTGACCTTGGGCATCACCGGTGCAGCCAATGCCGCAGAGCCTATCAAAGGGGATGCCGCTGCTGGTCAGGCCAAAACTGCTGTATGTGGCGCTTGTCACAATCCGGACGGCAATAGCCTGGCGCCGAACTTCCCGAAACTTGCAGGCCAGGGTGAGAAGTACCTGGAAAAACAATTGCACGACATCAAGTCGGGCAAGCGCACCGTGCTGGAAATGACCGGCATGCTGGCCGCCTTCAGCGACCAGGACCTGGCCGACATCGCCGCCTACTTCTCCAGCCAGAAAGGCAGCGTTGGCGCGGCTGATCCGAAGCTGGTCGAGCGCGGTCGCGCGCTGTTCAATGGCGGCGACGTCGAAAAAGGCCTGCCGGCCTGCACCGGCTGCCATTCGCCTAATGGCGCAGGCATCGCCCTGGCCGGTTTCCCGCACCTGGGTGGCCAGCACTCCAGCTACGTAGCCAAGCAGCTGACCGACTTCCGCGAAGGCAACCGCACCAACGATGGCGACGCCACGACCATGCGCACCATCGCCGCCAAGCTGAGCAACAAGGACATCGAAGCACTGTCCAGCTACATCCAGGGTCTGCATTGATCCGTGCTTTAACGCTGGGTTAATACTGCGGCGCAAAGATGAAAAGGGTGGCTTCGGCCGCCCTTTTTTGTGCCCGCTGCCGTTACACTAACGAACTCGGGCCAGCCTCGGCCTGTCCTACGACCGGTCGCGCCAAGGCGACTCAATAGACTGCTCAGGAGTAAAGCATGCGTAATCTGATTCTCGGCGCCGCGCTGGTCACCGCCAGCCTCTTCGGCATGACTGCCCAGGCCGCCGAACCGGTAGCCTTCGACCAGTATACCGAGCTGAGCAACCCGGTTCCGGTGTCGGTCCCTGGCAAAATCGAGGTGGTCGAGCTGTTCTGGTATGGCTGCCCGCACTGCTACAGCTTCGAGCCAGTGGTCAACCCGTGGGTCGAGAAACTGCCGAAAGACGTCAACTTCAAGCGCATTCCGGCCATGTTCGGCGGCCCTTGGGATGCTCACGGGCAGATGTTCCTGACTCTCGAAGCCATGGGTGTCGAACACAAGGTTCATGCTGCCGTGTTCGAGGCGATCCAGGTTCAACGCAAGCGCCTGACCAAGCCGGAAGAGATGGCTGACTTCCTCGAAACCCAAGGCGTTGATCGCGCCAAGTTCCTCGCCACCTTCAACTCTTTTGCCATCAAGGGCCAGGTGAAGCAGGCCAAAGAGCTGGCGAAGAAGTACGGCATCACCGGCGTACCGAGCATGGTCGTCAACGGCAAGTACCGCTTTGATCTGGGCACCGCCAAAGGTCCGCAGGGCGTGCTGAACGTTGCTGACTACCTGATCGCCAAGGAGCGCGCCGCTAAGTAAGCGGCGCCAGCCATGCGCCGCTGGAGAACCGAGCGAGGCGTTGGCCTGTGTGATCCGCAGGTCAATGAACATCACCTGCAGGCTAACGGCCTGCCAGAGGACGGCCGGCTGCGGCTGCTCAGTTTCAACATCCAGGTCGGCATCAGCACCGAGCGTTACCGCCATTACCTGACCCGTGGCTGGCAGCATCTGCTGCCGCACACCGGGCGGGCCGGCAACCTGCAGAAAATCGGCGACCTGCTCGCCGACTTCGACCTGGTTGCCCTGCAAGAGGCCGATGGCGGCAGCCTGCGCTCAGGCTACGTCAACCAGGTTGAGCACCTGGCCCAGCTCGGCGCCTTCCCTTACTGGTACCAGCAGCTCAACCGCAACCTCGGACGCCTGGCCCAGCACAGCAACGGTGTGCTCAGCCGCCTGAAGCCGCAACTGCTTGAAGACCACCCGCTACCCGGCCCGGCTGGCCGCGGGGCGATCCTGGTGCGTTTCGGCGAGGGTGAAGACGCCCTGGTGGTGGTAATGATGCACCTGGCCCTGGGGTCCAAGACCCGCGCCCGGCAGCTTGCCTACATTCGCGAACTGATCGGCGGCTACCGCCATCAGGTTTTGATGGGCGACATGAACACCCATGCCACCGACCTGCTAGAGCACTCGCCGCTGCGCGACCTGGGCCTGATCGCGCCCCAGGTTCAAGCCACCTTCCCCAGTTGGCGGCCGCAACGCTGCCTTGATCATATTCTGCTCAGCCCGAGCCTGACCCTGGAGCGGGTCGAGGTTCTGGCCCAGCCTATTTCCGATCATCTACCGGTCGCGGTTGAGATTCGTTTGCCTGATGCCCTTGCTGTGGATACGCTGCCCGCTTTGAGCTAATTGCCATTACCCTCTGCGGACCCAGGCATGACCGACGAAGCCCAGCGCTGGAAAGAAAAATACCTCAAGAGTATCGAACAGCAAGAGAAGCTGGAGCGCCGTTGGGAGGCTCGTCTCGACCTGTTGCGCCGTGGTCTGGTGCGCAGCACGCTGGCCGCCGAAGGCAGCGACCGCGCGGTGGACCAGTGCATGAAGGAAATGCGCGAGGTGATCCGCACCGACAACATGGACGCCGCCCTCGCAGGCTTGATCCCGCGCCTGGAAAAGGCCGTGCTCGATTCCGAGCAGCGCCGGGAAACCCGAATCGCCCAGGTCACCACCGCCCTCACCTCACTGGTCAGCCAACTGCAAACCCTGCCCTTGCCCAGCGACGTCAGCCGGCCGCTGAAAAAGTTCGCCAAGCAGGTCGAGGCCCGCGCCAGCCAGTCGCGCGAGATGCCCCTGCTGCTGGGAGAGTTGAGCGGCTTGCAGGGCCAGGCGCTGTCGGCGCTGGAGCGGCCTGAAGAAGCGCAACGCCCGGGTTTGTTGCAGCGCCTGTTCGGTAATCGCGACGGCGAGCCGGAAGAAGCCCTGCAACCGGCTCTCGCCGTTGCGGTACCGGCGGCAACTGAGGTCAGAGAACAGCCCGTGGCCGTGGCGCCCGAACCCGCCGCTGTCGATGTTGATGAGCTGCAGCCCTTGCCGGTTGCTGCAGAGGTCGTTGCCGAGGCGTATGCGTCTGCAGCCGTGGAGCCTCAAGCCAGCGCGCAGCCGCAGTTTGAAGGTACATCCGAGCCTGAGCCGGTTGCCGAGCTGCCAATCGAGCCAGCAGCTGAAGTTGAACTGCCAGCGCTAGCCGAGCCGGTCACACTGGACTCCGAGCAGGATGTACTGGCCTTGCTCGAGCACAGCCCGGACGAGCCGCAGGCTGACCTGGCAGAAGCAGAGCCGGTAGATGACGAAGAGGCCCAGTACGCCCTGCCCGACGGCACCGAGCCCACCTATAGCTCGGTCGCGGCGCATATTGAAGACACCCTGCTCGGCCTGCTCGACGACCTGACCCTGCCCGAACGCCACAAGGCCCAGGCGCAGTCGATGCGCGAGCGCCTGGAGCACGGCCTGAACTGGTACGAGCTGCTGCCGGTGCTGGATGACCTGGCGGTGCTGATGCTGGCAATCAACGACAGCGGCCAGCACGAGTTCGAAGCCTACCTGCAGCAACTCAACGAGCGCCTGGAGTCGTTCCAGAGCCACCTGCACGAAGCCAGCGCAGGCCACGCCGACAACACCTCGGCAGCCCGCGACCTCGACAGCCAGCTGCGCGAGCAGGTCGATGGCCTGCAAAGCAGTGTGCAGGGCGCGGCCGACCTGGGCAGCCTCAAGCACATCCTGGAAAACCGCCTCGAAGGTTTGCTCGGCACCATGGACGAGCACCAGCAGCAGCGTGACCAGCGCGAGCAGGACATGGCCAGCCGTCTGCAAGGCCTGGCCGAGCGGGTGGCGAGCATGGAGCAGGAAGCCCTGGGCTACCGCGAGCACCTTGAAGAGCAGCGCCAGAAAGCCCTGATCGATCCGCTCACCGGGCTGCCCAACCGCGCCGCCTGGTCGGAGCGGGTTGATCAGGAAGTACTGCAATGGCAGGAAAGCGGCGGCCATCTGTTGATGGCGATCCTCGACCTCGACCATTTCAAGCGTATCAACGACAGCTATGGCCACCTGGCCGGTGACAAGGTTTTGAAAATAGTCGCCAGCGTGCTGCGCAAGCGCCTGCGCAGCCAGGATTTCATCGCCCGCTTTGGTGGTGAGGAGTTTGTTTTGCTGATCCCGCAAACCTCGCTGCCAGCTGGCTGTCAGTTGGCGCAAGCTCTGCGGGCAGCCATCGAAGCCTGCCCGTTCCACTTCAAGGGCGAGCGGGTGACCATTACCCTGTCCATAGGCATCAGCGCGTTTCGCAGCGGTGAGCGCAGCGAGGTGGTGCTCAAGCGGGCAGACGAAGCGCTGTACCGGGCGAAACATCTTGGTCGAAATCGCGTCGAACAGGGCTGAGTGGCAAGGGCGAGGATAAGTTAAGCTTATGCTTTGCAGACTCTCATCACAGTGCCCTCTTCATGAAAGCGTTTTTCACCGCCCTCCTGCTGCTGACGCTGGCAGGTTGCACCAGCGGTTTGCGGATCGACCGCAGCCATACTTCGGTCAACCAGGACGAACGTATCCAGTTCGTCGTCCTGCATTACACCAATGCTTCGCTGGAGCGTTCGCTGAACTTGCTCACCCACGGCGAAGTCAGCAGCCATTACCTGATCGGCGACTCGCCGGCGACCGTCTACCAGCTGGTGGACGAGAGCCGCCGTGCCTGGCACGCCGGTGACAGCCAGTGGGATGGCCGTACCTGGCTCAACTCCACCTCTATCGGCATCGAGATCGTCAACCCCGGCTATACCGACACACCGACCGGGCGGGTATGGCACCCCTACACCGAGGCGCAGGTCCAGGCGCTGATCGTCCTGCTCAAGGACATCGTCAAGCGCAACAACATCAAGCCGCGCTACATCATCGGCCACAGCGACATCGCCCCGCTGCGCAAGCTCGACCCGGGCCCGATGTTCCCCTGGAAGCGCCTGGCGGACGCAGGCCTTGGGGTCTGGCCGAATGCCCAGGCCGTGGCCCAGCAGCAGGCGTACTTCAGCGTCAATCCACCGAGCATCAGCTGGTATCAGCAGCAGTTGAAGCGCTTCGGCTACGCCATTGAGCAAACCGGCGAGAATGATGTCAGCACCAAGCACGTGCTGGCAGCCTTCCAGATGCGCTTTCGCCCGCAGCGTTTCGATGGCGTGCCGGATGCCCAGACGGCGGCCATGTTGCAGGTGCTCAACAGCCGTCGTTGAGCCCCCACCGCCCAACGGGCAGGCTGACTTGACTGGCAGTTGCTATACCTCTTGGTATTCAACTGGATAATTATTGATGTCAGCTGCCCTCTCGGTGTTGCGCCATTTGCTCTATCGTCCCTGGTTACTGGCCACACTCGCGGCTACGGCCAGCGCGATCCTGCTGCTCATGGCCAGCGTCGGCGTGGCCATGCACCAGATGCAGCAAAGCGAAATCGAGCAGATGAACGCCAAGGGCGAGCGCTTTCTGGTGCGCCTGGAGCAGATCTTCGGTCAGCTGCGCGAAGGCGTCGATCAACTGCAGTCGCAACCCGTGCGCGGGTGCGATGCCAGCATGCTGACGGCTTTGCAGCAGGTCGCCTTCAATTATCGCTTCGTTTACGAAGCCGCTTACGTCGATGGTAATGTTGCCTGTTCCAACCGGGTTGGCGAGCGCACCATCAACCCGCTGCGGCCCGCGGATATCCAGGGCCCCACATATAGCTACTGGCTTAACACTACCACCGAGCCGGATGACAACCTGGCGGCGCTGATGCTGGGCCGGGGCAAGTTCCTGGTCGCCACCTCACGCGGGCACATCACCGACGTGGTTGACCTGCCGCCCGAAGGCAGCCTGCTGGTGGTGCTCGACAACGGCACACGGGCGGTACCGGTGCTGGGCCCGCCGCAGGTCTGGCCGCCGTCCGCCGATTGGCCGCCGGCCTCAAGTGGTTCGCTGCTGGAGCTCCCGGATCGGCTGATCTACCGCATGCCGACCAAGTCACCGGACTATCAACTGGTGCTGATCGCGCCCAGGGCCAGCATGCCGCTGAAGATGAACGGCATTCTCTGGCTGCTGTTCCCCGGTAGCCTGGTACTGGCCTGGTGCATTGGCTGGCTGGTGTTACAGCTGATTCGCCAACGTCGCTCGATGAGTTCGGAGCTGCAGGGCGCGCTGCGCCGGGGCGAATTGCAGGTGCTTTACCAGCCTATTTTCGAGCTCAACAGCCGCCGCTGTGTCGGAGCCGAAGCACTGGTGCGCTGGCGTCGCTCGGATGGCACGCTAACCAGCCCGGACCTGTTCATCCCGTTGGCGGAGAACACCGGGCAGATCCGCCAGATCACCGATTTCGTCCTGCAGCGGGTGCTCGAGCAACTCGGCCAGTTGCTGCGCGCCAACCGCCAGCTGTACATCTCGGTCAACCTTGCCGCTTGCGATGTGATGGTGCCGAGAATCGGCCGGGTGGCGGCACGCCTGCTGGCCATGCACCACGTGGCGGCCAGCCAGATTGCCTTCGAAGTTACCGAGCGTGGGTTGATCGATGTGGTGGTGGCCCGGGACAACCTGCAAGCCTTGCGCGCGGTCGGGCACCAGGTGTTGATCGATGACTTTGGTACTGGCTACTGCAGCCTGGCCTACCTGCAAACCTTGCCGGTCGACTGCCTGAAGATCGACAAGGCCTTTATCGATGCTCTGGGCCATGACGCAGCCAGCAGCGGCGTGGCCCCGCACATCATCCGCATGGCCCATGCCCTGCAGCTACGGGTGATTGCCGAAGGCATCGAGTACGAAGACCAGGCCCTGCTGCTCAATAGCGAAGGGGTCAATTATGGCCAGGGCTGGTTGTTCGCCCATCCGCTCAATGCACGCCAGTTCATCGAGCTGATCACCCGCGGCCGGCGGCTCGGGCCCCGGCGCATCGACGACGAAGCCTGAGCCGCAGGCGATTCAGACTGGCAAGGCCATATAGAACTGAGTGCCTTGCCCGGGCCGCGAGTACACACCCATGCGCCCGCCGTGCAACTGGACAATCTCCTTGCACAGCGCCAGGCCCAGGCCGGCACCGCCCTTTTTGCGTCCGACCTGGACGAAAGGTTCGAAGATTCTGCCCTGCTGGCCGTAGGCAATGCCCTCGCCGTTGTCTTCGATGCTGATAATCACCCGCTCGGCGTGGCGGCGTGCATGCAAGCGGATGCGCCCGGCGGTTGGCGTATGGCGCACGGCGTTGTCGAGCAGGTTGTCCATGACCCGGTCCAATTGCGCCGGATCGGCCTGGATACGCGGTAGCGGCGCAGTCAGCTCGACCTGCAGCTCGATCTGTTTGTCGTTGGCCGCGGCGGCAAAGCGTTCGCAGGCCCGGCCGAGCAGTTCGTCGATGGCGCAGGGGGTCAGGTCGAGTTTTTGCAGGCCGCTCTGGTAACGAGAGAAGTTCAGCAGGTCGTTGATCAGCTGGTTCAGGCGCTGCATCTCTTCGCCGATGGTGTCGGACAGGTCGGCTTCCCGCGAGCCGGGGGCAAACTTCAGACGTTCGCGCAGCAGGCCGAAGGCCATGTGCATGCCGGTCACTGGCGTGCGCAGTTCATGAGACGCGCGCAGGACGAACTCGCTGCGTACCCGTTCGAAGGCACGTTGCTCGGTGACATCGTGCAGCACCATCACCGCGCCGAGGATTTGCCCTTGTGGGTGGCATACCGGCGTCAGGCTGTAGGAAAGCAGCCGGGTTTCTTCATCTATTTCCAGGCTGAGGTCGTCAGGCACGCGGTCGAGGGTGCCGCCGCGCAGTACCAGGCGCAGTTGCTCGTCCAGCTCCGGGCGTTGCAGGGCATCGCCAAGGCCTGTGCCCAGACGCGCATCTTCCCAGCCCAGTTGGCGCTGGGCGACCGGGTTGAGATGCTCCAGATGACCCTGGCGATCGATGATCAGCAGGCCGTCGTCGATACTGTCGAGCACCGCCTGCAAGCGCTGCTGGCCGGCCAGCACTTCGTCGATGTTGGTTGCCTGATGCTTGCGCAAAGCCTCGGCCATCAGGCCAAAGCGGCGGGTCAGCTGGTTCAGCTCCAGGGCGTGGGACACCGGCAGGGTGACCTCGAAGTTACCTTGGCCGATCTGGTCGGCCGCCTTGGCCAATGCTTCGATCGGCTGGCCGACCCGGCGGGCGATACCATGGGCGGTGACAAAACCGAGAATCAATACTGTCAGGCCCACCAGGCCGAGCAAACCGCCAATCAGCAGGGCGCGGTCATGGGCTTTCTGCTCGCTTTCATTAATGTGCTGCAAAGCGCGCTTGTGCGATTCGACCAGGTCGCTGCGCAACAGGTTGAAGGCATGGCCCAGGGGCTGGTCGGCGCCCAGGCTTTTCGAGGTGGCAGCGCTGTTGCGGTAAGCCTGCAAAAAGGCCTGGTAGTCGAGGTTGGCCTTGGCAAAACCCTGGTCGCCCGGGCTTTCGTCGTCATGGTTGATGCCTTCGTCCAGTAGTTGCTGGAACTGGCGTTGCAAGGTTTCGAGGGCCGGCTTGTCTGGGGCGTCATCCAGCAGCAGGGTCAACTGCTCGCCCAGGTTCTGCCGCAGCTTCAGGCCCAGGTCGAGGGTTACCGAGTTTTCCCGCACCAGCGCCTGTTGCGCGCTGGCCATCTGCAGCACGCTGACCAGGCCCAGCAGCAAGCCGAACAGGGCGACGGTGATCAGTGCCGAAATGCTGAGGAAAAGCCGCGTGCGCAGCTTCATCGCCAGTTTCATAAGTTGTACTGCTTGCGCTTGCGGTACAGGGTCGAGGCGTCGATACCGAGAGTCTTGGCGGCCTGGTCGAGGGTTTCGCTGGTGGCCAGTACCGCACCGATATGGGCGCGTTCCAGTTCATCCAGGCTCAGTGCCGCGCCAATGCGCGGGGCATTGCTGGCCGGTTGTTCGGCCATGCCCAGGTGGCTGATTTCGACGCGCTCCTGGGCACAGATGATGCTCGCCCGCTCGACCACGTTGCGCAGTTCGCGGATGTTGCCCGGCCAGCGGTAGTTGAGCAGCGCGGCGCGGGCCTCGTCGCTGAAGGCGCGGGCCGGGCGCGAGTATTCCTTGACGAAGCGGGCAAGGAAGCGATCGGCCAGGGTGAGGATATCTTCACTGCGCTCGCGCAGGGGCGGCAGGTGCAGGGTGATGACGTTCAGGCGGTACAGCAGGTCTTCGCGAAAGCGCCCTTCGCGGACCATGTCCTCGAGGTTGAGGTTGGTCGCGGCCAGAATCCGCACATCGGCGCGGCGGGTCACCGGGTCGCCGACGCGCTCGTATTCTTTGTCCTGGATAAAACGCAGCAGCTTGGGCTGCAGGGTCAGCGGGAAATCGCCGATTTCATCGAGGAACAAGGTCCCGCCGTCAGCCTGGTTGACCCGCCCCAGGGTGCTTTCGCTGGCACCGGTAAAGGCCCCGCGGCTGTGGCCGAACAGCTCGCTTTCCATCAGCTCGGCAGTCAGCGACGGGCAGTTGATGGTCACGCAGGCTTTGCGCGCGCGTTTGCTCCAGCCGTGAATGGCGCGGGCCAGTTCGCCCTTACCGGTACCGGACTCCCCAAGAATGAGGATGTTGGCGTCGGTGGTGGCAACCTGGCGAGCGGTTTCCAGCACCACCATCATGGCCGGGCTGTGTGAGTCGAGGCCGTCCTTGGGCTTACGCACTTCGCCTTCCAGCGCTTCGAGGCGCGCCGACAGCTGACGGACTTCCAGTTGCTTGGCCGTGGCCAGGCGCAACTGGTCCGGGCTGCAGGGCTTGACCAGGTAATCGGCGGCGCCGGCCTGGATCGCATCCACCGCCGTGTCGACCGCCGAATGCGCGGTGACGATCACCACGCGCATCCATGGCGCCTGGATACGCATCTGCGCCAGAACATCCAGGCCGTTGTCTTCGCCCAGGCGCAGGTCGAGGAAACACAAGTCGAAGACTTGCCGTTGCAGCAGGGTTTCGGCCTGCGCCGCGCTGTTGGCGGTGGCAACGCTGTAGCCTTCATCTTCAAGACAGTAACGAAAGGTTCGCAGGATGGCGGACTCATCGTCGACCAGCAGAATACGGCCTTGATGTTCCTGGGCTGACTCCATTTCCTACGCTCCTTTGAGAATGATCTAGGTTAGTGTCGGAAAAATCGGGCAAGTTGCATGGTTCATTCTGATTCATTCCGTTGCCTGCATGGTAGCCGTTCGCCCAACACTTATCTAACTCACTGAAAAATCAGCGGTTGTTTATCCGCAAGGAACTGGCACGAGTACTGCGAAGACAAAAGACTCTGAGCCCTCGGAGGTTTTCTCATGTTCGCGCCCTATCCGTTGGCAGTCGCCACTGCCCTGTTCCTGCTGCTGCCGATGGCCAGCAGCGCCGCCGAATCACCGGCTTCCAGCGTGCAGCAGGCGCGCCAGGAAGGCGCCTTGCAAACCGCCCTGGCGCTCAACCGCTTGCTCAACCCATACAAGATCGAGGTCAGGGTCGAGGGCAGTACGGCGCATTTGCGCGGCGAGGTCGAAAACCAGGTCGAGCGCCAGCTGGCCGAAGCCGTTGCTCTGGCCACCCGCGGCATCGAAGCGGTGCAGAACGACCTCAAGGTCAATGCCGAACTGGTCGAGCAACCTTTGGAGCGGCGCGCCTATGCCCAGCGCCTGGAAGACGCGACCCTCGCCTCGATCATTCGCGCGCGTCTGCTGTGGAGCACCCACACCCAGGCAGCACCTATAGAAGTCGACAGCCGTGAGGGCGTGGTGACCCTGCGCGGCCAGGTCAGTAGCGCCGAAGCCAAAGAGCTGGCGGGGGTACTGGCCAGCTCCACCGAGGGCGTTTACCTGGTCAACAACCTCATCAGCCTGAGTGCGGCCGATCTGGCCAGGCAGCGTGAAGAGCGCCAGCAACAGGTGACCGAGCCGCAGCTCAGCGACGCCTGGATCAATGCCAAGGTGCAGACCAGCTTCATGTACAGCCGCAACCTCGATGGCCCGAACATCAAAGTGGCGACCCAGGATGGCGTGGTGCGGTTGTCCGGCGAGGTGGTCAGCAGCGAACAGAAGACCATCGCCATCGAGGTCGCCCGGCAGATTCGCGGCGTGCGCGGGGTGGATGCCGACATGCTCAAGGTAGCAACCAAGGTGCAGGGCTGATCATGCAAAACGCACGAACGCTTGAGCCCGATCGTGCAGGATACGTTTTAGGCTGAACCGATGTATGTGCATAAGCTATTGATTTATAAGGATAAAAAATAGTTTCAAAGGCTGGCATGCAGGCTGCAATGACTACATCAAGTCAACAATAAAAGCAGCAGGAGGAGCACGGCATGAACCGCCAAACCGCCACCCTAGTGCAGGTTTCTTCGCTTCAGCTGCGCCAGGGTCTGTTTTTCAGCCTGGCGCTGCTGCTGACCCTGATTGCCGGCCAGCTCTACAACAGCTGGGAAACCGCGCGCAGTGCCGAGCAGCTGGCTGCCCAGGCCGCGCTGGTGGCGCAGATTCAGGCACAACGCCCGGTAGCTGCGCTGCAGGCCAGGGTCGCCCTGTCTACGCCGGTGACCACTCCTGCCGTTGTAGACACTGCTGCACCACGTGATCGCTGGGTGTTTTAACCGAGCACCCAAGGACCTCTTCCAAAAACGGTAAGGAGAATCACCATGTTGAGTTGGGCCATCACCTTCCTGATTATCGCCATTGTCGCTGCCGTGCTGGGCTTCGGTGGTATCGCCGGCGCCGCTACCGGTATCGCGAAGATTCTGTTCATTATCTTCCTGGTGCTGTTCGTGGTGTCCTTCTTCTTTGGTCGCCGCGGTAGGGGCTGAGTATGAGCACAACGCTAGGCAGAGCCCTGGTTGCCGCCCTGATCATGGGCGGCAGCGCAGCGGCAATGGCGGCCAATGACGGCCAGGTCCGGGCCAACCAGATTCTTGGCTCGGACCCCGAATACCGGGAAACCTGGCAGGACGTGGTCAAAAACGAAGAACGCTTGCCCGACTGGGTCCTTAACCTGAGTGGTACTTCCGAGCAACAGATGTCGGCGGTTGAGGAAGATGGCGACAAGTATCTGGTCGGACCGTTGTGCGAATCCGAGCAGAAGTGCCTGAACAAGCGTCTGATTGTCGCCTTCAGTTGGGACAAGGACGAAGCCTACGGAATGCTGGTAGAAGTGCCCGAAGGCCTGCCGTCCGACAAGTCGCCCACACGCCACGCCGACTACCGTTGGCTGGGCAAGCCGGACGAAGGCATGCAGGCCCTGCTCAAGGAGCAGCTCAAACGTGATCCGAACTGGTACTGAGGTGTTGCTCACACTTCTGTACATATATAGAAGCTGAACCTTTTTTCATTTCAGGCTTCTATGCTGCGCCGCCCGAGGAAGGCAGGCGCATGACCAGGGGGCCGGGCTGCTCTGATTGTTTCAGGATCGGAGGGGCCTAGGGGTACAGGGAGTACCTCCGATGAGGGCCGGGTCAGGTGAAGCGGTAGCGGAAGTTGCGGGTCGGACAACTGCCTTCAGGCAGAGGTGTCCGACCGGACTTCCGTAGCGCTCTTTACGGCGATCGCTTTTTCCCCCGCAACAAATTCGTTTTTCCTACCGAAGCTGTCGACGCATATTTTTGCCCGACCGTACATCGATATTTTTTCGCCTCGCCGTCCTGGCAAAGTCGCTGCGATTTCACCCATTCGGATTGTCGAACAAAGCCCTTTGTCACTCGGGCGCATACCTCTATATCGGCCGGATTATGGCGCTTTGGCCATCGTCGGATTTCCGAACGGTAGGCGAATAACCCATTGTGACGTACGTTTTGGCCGATAAACCTCATGCCGATTCGGTATGGGGTAGTCGTTTACGGCATTAGACGGAGCCCCCCCACGTGGGAATAGTTGCGCCTTTTTTCGCTGGCCTGAGCGTTCCTACGCTCGCTTGCGGTGACCTTTTACGGTGCCATCGGTAGATAACAAGAAACGATACGGATTGCTGGCAACAGCTCTGGGTCGCGGTTATCAGCCTGGTGGCCGTTTCCACTTGAAGAAAAGGTAACGACATGAAGAAGGCAAAGCTAAGCCTCGCCTGGCAGATCCTCATCGGTCTGGTACTGGGGATTGCAATCGGCGCTTTACTGAACCATTTCAGTGCAGAAAAGGCATGGTGGATCAGTAACGTCCTGCAACCTGCCGGTGACATCTTCATTCGCCTGATCAAGATGATCGTCATCCCGATCGTGATTTCGTCGCTGATCGTGGGTATCGCCGGGGTTGGCGATGCGAAAAAACTCGGCAGTATCGGCCTCAAGACCATTATCTACTTCGAGGTGGTGACCACCATCGCCATCGTCGTCGGCCTGGTTCTGGCCAACCTGTTCCACCCGGGCGCCGGCATCGACATGAGTACCCTGGGTACCGTCGATATCTCCAAGTACCAGGCCACGGCGGCCGAGGTTCAGCATGAGCATGCGTTCATCGAAACCATCCTCAACCTGATCCCGTCGAACATCTTCGCAGCGCTGATGCGCGGTGAGATGCTGCCGATCATCTTCTTCTCGGTGCTGTTCGGCCTGGGCCTGTCGAGCCTGCAGGCAGACATCCGCGACCCGCTGGTGAAAACCTTCCAAGGCGTCTCCGAAGCCATGTTCAAGGTCACTCACATGATCATGAACTACGCGCCAATCGGTGTGTTCGCGCTGATCGCGGTGACCGTCGCCAACTTCGGCTTCGCCTCGCTGCTGCCGCTGGCCAAGCTGGTGCTGCTGGTGTACTTCGCCATCGCCTTCTTCGCCTTCATGGTCCTTGGCCTGATCGCCCGCCTGTTCGGCTTCTCGGTGATCAAGCTGATGCGCATCTTCAAGGACGAACTGGTCCTGGCCTACTCCACCGCCAGCTCCGAGACCGTGCTGCCGCGCGTGATCGAGAAGATGGAAGCCTACGGTGCGCCGAAAGCCATCTGCAGCTTCGTGGTACCGACCGGCTACTCGTTCAACCTTGACGGTTCGACTCTGTACCAGAGCATCGCGGCGATCTTCATCGCCCAGCTGTACGGCATCGACCTGTCGCTGAGCCAGCAGTTGCTGCTGGTGCTGACCCTGATGGTCACCTCCAAAGGCATCGCCGGTGTACCGGGCGTGTCCTTCGTGGTCCTGCTGGCCACCCTGGGCAGCGTCGGTATCCCGCTGGAAGGCCTGGCCTTCATCGCCGGTGTCGACCGCATCATGGACATGGCCCGTACCGCCCTGAACGTAATCGGCAACGCCCTGGCGGTTCTGGTTATCGCTCGTTGGGAAGGCATGTACGACGATGCCAAGGGCCAGCGCTACTGGAACTCGCTGCCGCACTGGCGCAGCAAGGAAGCCGTACCGGCTGGCAAAACTGCCAGCAAGTAAGCGCTAACCTGGCTGTACGAAAAGCCCCGACCTGGTCGGGGCTTTTTTGTGGGTCTGTCGTGGGTAAGTCGACGTTTATGGCGCGAAGCCAACCCGGCCCGCTATCATTTGCGCCATCTTTGGGGGGAACAACGGATGCTCAACGGCCTTTGGCTTGGTTTTTTCATTGTCGCGGCCATTTCGGCCATGGCCCAATGGCTGGTGGGCGGTAACGCCGGGATCTTCGCGGCAATGGTCGAAAGCATCTTTGCCATGGCCAAGCTTTCGGTCGAGGTCATGGTCCTGCTGTTCGGCACCCTGACGCTGTGGCTGGGCTTTTTGAAGATTGCCGAAAAAGCCGGCATCGTCGAATGGCTGGCCAAGGTCCTCGGCCCGCTGTTTGCCCGGTTGATGCCGGAAGTCCCGCCCGGCCACCCGGCCCTGGGCCTGATCACCCTCAACTTCGCCGCCAACGGCCTGGGCCTGGACAACGCCGCCACGCCCATCGGCCTCAAGGCCATGCGCGCGCTGCAGGAGCTCAACCCCAGCTCGACCACCGCCAGCAACGCGCAGATCCTCTTCCTGGTGCTCAACGCCTCGTCGCTGACCCTGCTGCCGGTGACCATCTTCATGTACCGCGCCCAGCAGGGGGCGATGGACCCGACCCTGGTGTTCCTGCCGATCCTGCTCGCCACCAGCGCCTCGACCCTGGTCGGCCTGCTGTCGGTGGCGGTAATGCAGCGCCTGCGCCTGTGGGACCCGGTGGTGCTGGCGTACCTGATTCCCGGTGCGTTGCTGCTGGGCGGTTTCATGGCGTTTCTCGGCACCCTGTCGGCTACCGCGCTGGCGGGGCTGTCGTCGATTCTCGGCAACCTGACCCTGTTCGGCCTGATCATCCTGTTTTTGGTGGTCGGCGCGCTGAAGCGGGTGAAGGTTTATGAAACCTTCGTGGAAGGCGCCAAGGAGGGCTTTGACGTCGCCAAAAGCCTGTTGCCCTACCTGGTTGCCATGCTCTGCGCCGTCGGCGTGCTGCGCGCCTCAGGGGCCCTGGAGCTGGCTCTTGATGGTATCCGTCATGCAGTCGCGTGGCTGGGCTGGGACACGCGCTTTGTCGAGGGCCTGCCCACCGCGCTGGTCAAGCCGTTCTCCGGCAGTGCGGCGCGAGCAATGCTGATCGAAACCATGCAGACCCACGGCGTCGACAGCTTCGCGGCCCTGGTGGCAGCGACCATCCAGGGCAGCACCGAAACCACTTTCTATGTGCTGGCGGTGTATTTTGGCGCCGTCGGCATCCAGCGCGCCCGCCATGCGGTGGGTTGTGCGCTGCTGGCCGAGCTGTCCGGGGTGATCGCGGCGATCTTCGTCTGCTACTGGTTCTTCGCCTGAAGCTGATCGGCCTGGTTTACCGTCCAGTCGACCAGTTGCTTCATCAACTGGTCGCTGGCTGAGCCGAAGCCGCTGACTACCGCGGCTACCTGCTTGTCGCTCAACGGCTGGCGTACTTCGAAGCGCTGGCTGGCAAGGATGCGCTGGCTACGGCCCTGCACCAGGCGGGCGTCGTAGCGGATCACCACAGCCAGGCCGTCGGCGCTGTACTCGCTCTGGAAGGCCTGCAGTTCGCCGGCAATTTCATAATCGCTTTGCAGGTTGCTGTCGTCGGCGCTCAGGCGCTGCACGCGGCCGTCACGCTGGAAGGCATCGAGCATGCGGTTGCGTAGCAACGTCGGCGCCGGGTCGCTCCAGCGCGCGCCCTTGTAGCTGCTGATCAGGTTGCCCTGCGGCACCACGGCGATGCGCGGGCTGTTCAGGGCATCACTGGCGATTGGCTTATTGATCCGCAGGGACCACGGCGCGCTCTGTGTCAGCGAGCGGGTGCTTTGCGCCGAAGGCAGGCGATAAACATCGGCAGGCTCGGCCTGCGGCAGGATCGAGCAGGCGCTGCCCAGGCTCAGTGCAGTGGCCAAGGCCAGGTAGCGACAGGTACGGCTCATGGCTCGAACTCCTTGTTTTTGTCACGGCCCAGCAGGTAGCCGCTGGGGTTGGCTTCCAGGCGCTGGGAAATGCCCTTGAGCGAGGTCAGAGTGTCGCGCAGCTCGCGGATGGCCGGCGCCAGCTGGTTGAAGCCCTGGGCGCCGCCATCGATGGCTTCGCGGTTGTCATTGAGCAGCTTGTTGATGGTTGCGGTGCTTTGCGCCAGCGACTGCATGGCTTGTTCGGCACTGCCGAACATCTGCTTGCCCTGGCTGCTGAGCAGGCCATTGGCGTTGCGCATCAATTCGCTGGTCTGTTCGAGCATGGCGCCAGCCTGCTTGCCGACCTGGGCCAGTTGCTGGATACCCTCGCGGATGTCACCACGCTGGTCGTTGAAGGCGCCGGTGGTCTGTTCAAGGTTGCTCAGGGTGTTGCTCAGGCGGGTGACGTTGTCTTCGGAGAACAGCTGGTTGGCGTTGTGCACCAGGGCGTTGATGTTGGTCATCAGGTCGCTGCTGTCGTCCAGCAGTCGGGCAATCGGCGATGGCGAGGCGACGATAACCGGCAGTTTGCCGTCCTTGCCCTTGAGCTCCGGGCTTTGCGGCGTGCCGCCACTGAGCTGGATGAACGAGGTGCCGGTGATGCCGGTCAGGGTCAGCTTGGCCAGGGTGTCTTCCTTGACCGGCGTATCGGCGCTCAGGCGCACCTGGGCCAGGACCCGGCGCGGGTCGTTGGGGTCCAGGCGCAGGCTGGTGACGTCGCCGACCTTGATACCGCTGTACTGCACCGAGCTGCCCCGGGACAAACCGGACACGGCCTCGTTGAACACTACTTGGTAGTCCTTGAAGGTGCTGTCGACACTCGACTTGGTCAGCCACAGGCCGAACAGCATGGCGCCGGCCACCACCAGCACGGTGACCAGGCCGATCAGGACATGATGTGCACGGGTTTCCATCTCAGAGCTCCTTGGGCGCTGTAGCGGCCTGATACGCCGCGCGGCCACGCGGGCCATGAAAATAATCGTGAATCCAGGTGTCGTCGGTGTCTTCAACCTCGGCGATAGGCCCGGCCACCAGCACCTTCTTCTGCGACAGTACGGCGACGCGGTCGGTGATGGTGTAGAGCGTATCGAGGTCGTGGGTGATCAGGAACACGCTCAAGCCCAGGGCGTCGCGCAGGGTCAGGATCAACTGGTCGAAGGCCGCTGCGCCAATCGGGTCGAGGCCGGCGGTGGGTTCGTCGAGGAACAGGATGTCCGGATCCAGCGCCAGCGCCCGGGCCAGGGCCGCGCGCTTGATCATGCCGCCGGACAGCGACGAGGGGTATTTGTCTGCCGCCGAAATCGGCAAGCCGGCCAGCGCCAGCTTGACCCCGGCCAGGTGCTCGGCATCGGCGCGGCTCAGGCCTGCGTGTTCGATCAGCGGCAAGGCGACGTTCTCGGTGACAGTCAGCGACGAGAACAACGCGCCCTTCTGGAACAGCACGCCGAAACGCCGCTCTACCAGCGAGCGTTGCTCGTCGCTGGCGCTGCTCAAGTCCTGGCCGAACACTCGCACCTGGCCTTCGTTGGGTCGGCGCAGGCCGACGATGCTGCGCAGCAACACCGACTTGCCGCTGCCCGAGCCACCGACCACGGCGAGGATCTCGCCGCGGTACAGGTCCAGGTCGAGCTGCTCGTGCACGCTCTGGGTACCGAAGCGGTTGCAGATGCCGCGGGCCTCGATCACCGCTTCAGGTGGCTTTGTGTGGATCTCGCTCACCAGCCCATCTCCATGAAGAACAGCGCCGCCACGGCATCCAGGACTATGACCACGAAGATCGACTGGACCACGCTGGAGGTGGTGTGGGCGCCGACCGATTCGGCGCTGCCACTGACCTTGAAGCCCTCAAGGCAGCCGATGGCGGCGATCAGGAAGGCGAAGAACGGGGCTTTGACCAGGCCGACCAGAAAGTGCTGCACGCCGATATCGCTTTGCAGCAGCGACAGGAACATCGCCGGCGAGATACCCAGTGACAGCGCGCAGACCACCGCGCCGCCGATAATGCCGCAGAGCATGGCGACAAAGGTCAGCAACGGCAGTGCGATCAGCAGTGCAAGCACCCGCGGCACCACCAGCAATTCAACCGGGTCGAGGCCCAGGGTGCGGATGGCGTCGATCTCTTCGTTGGCCTTCATCGAGCCAATTTGCGCGGTGAAGGCACTGGCGGTGCGCCCGGCCATCAGGATGGCGGTCAGCAGCACGCCGAATTCCCGCAGGAACGAGAATGCCACCAGATCGACGGTAAAGATGCTCGCGCCAAAGCTGGCCAGCACCGTGGCGCCAAGAAAGGCCACCACCGCCCCCACCAGAAAGGTCAGCAAGGCAACAATGGGCGCGGCGTCCAGGCCAGTCTGCTCGATATGCGCAACCACCGAGGTGACCCGCCAGCGCTTGGGCTGGAACAGGCGCAGGAACAGGGTTTGCAGGATCAGGCCGACGAAGCCGAGGATCTGCAGGGTGTCTTGCCAGAGGGTGTCAACTGCGCGGCCGATGCGGGTGAGCAGCTGGATCAGTACCGAGCGCTCGGGTTGTTTTTCCGGGATGCAGAAGTCTTGCACCGAGCAATACACGGTCTTGAGCAGCGCCTGGCTGGCGGCGGGCAAGTGCGTGGCGGTTTCGGTCAGCCGCGCCAGGCGTTCGGCGCCCAGCAGCTCGACCAGCAACGCCGCACCGGCGGTGTCGAGCTTGCCGAGCTGGTCGAGGTCGACCTCGGTAGAGGCGTCGTACTGGCCGGCCAGGCTGTCGCTGCTGCGCTTGAGGCTGGTGTAGTTGGCCAGGGTCCAGTCACCGACGATCCGCAGCCGTGGCGGGCTGCTCGCAGTGTCCAGGGTGGCGCTGGCGTGTGTAGTCATAGGCTCCATGCAGTCCGACCAACGGTTCGCAGCCTCAGAGCATAGCGTTACTCGGCCGCGGGTGCTTGACCATCGTCAACCACCTTGAAGCGCAGTACGCCGATGACCTGGCCGTCTTCGGTGAGCACCCGCACCTGCCAGCGCCCCACCGGGTTGCCGGGGAAGTTCTGCTTGTGGGTCCAGGCGCGGTAGCCTTCCTTGCGCCCGCCATGGATGTCCAGGGCGATGCGGTCAACCTCTTTGCCCTCGAATTGCCAGACGTGGTAAATCCGCTCGTTCAGCCCGCGTGGGGCGTTGATCGCGGTGAAGGCATAGAGGCCTGCGCGTATTTCACTGGCTTTGATCTGCTCCAGGCTCTTGCCCGGGGTGCGGTTCTCGACCTGGGTGCTGACTGCCACTTCGGTCATCCACAGGGTTGCCGGCGGCACCCAGGAACGCAGCATCCAGCCGCCGGCGCCGACGGCCAGGGTCATCACCACCAGCATGATCCCCCGGCGCCAGTGGCTGATCGGGAAGCTGCTGGCAAGGCTTGGGAACGACAGCAGCATGGCGATGCCCAGGGCCAGCTTGAAGCTCTGCGAGGTGGTCAGGTGGAGGATGATCGGCAGCGCGGTGAGCAACGCGGCAAACAGCGTCAGGGTATGCAGCGCCAGGTACAGCCAGCGCCGCGGCGCCAGCCACTTGTAATACAGCGGGTCGATGATCGAGATCAGCCCGGCGGCGGCGAGAATGCCGGTGAACACCAGTTGGCCGCTGTTCCAGGTGGTGGTGACGAAGAAAAACGGCAGGACGAAGAACAGGCTTTCCTGGTGAATCATCTGCGTCGCGTAGCGCAGCAGTGGCTGGGGGATTTCGCGTTTGAAGACCTTGGCGAAAACCTTGGTGAAGGTGTTCTCGAGCATCAGCCAGATCCAGCTGATGAGCATGACGATGGCAATCCAGCTGGCCAGGCTTTCCTGGCGATCGACCAGGATGAAGCTGCCGACACCGGAGATGAAACCGCCGAGGGCGATGACCCCGGGGTAGCGCTTGATCAGCTCGATCAAGCGCTGGAGGTAAAGAGGCATGAAGGTGTTCGCAAGGTCAGGTAAAAACCTGCACAGGATACTCTGTAGGAGCGGGCTTGCCCCGCGATGATTTCAGCGCGAACGCCGCCGCCTCCAGATAAGCACCCCGGCCAACAACACCCCCACCGCCAGCGCCACCCAGCCATATAGCTCGTCGTAGCTGAGCAGTGGCTTCTCGATCCGCACATAGCCGGGCTCGGTCAGCAACTGCTGCAGGGCCTGGTTGGCATCTTCCAGGCTGATCCGGCGCAAGGCCCGCGTCGGATCGGCAAAGCGCCCTTCGTCAAAGTCGTTCAAGGCGCCCCAGTAGTAATCGGCAAGGGCGCTGTTGCCCTGGGTCGACCAGGCTTCGCGGTCGATGGCAGCCTGCTTGATGCGCTGGAAGGTCGCCGGGTCCAGGCCGTTTTTGCGCAGGCGCTCGAGCATGGCCGCCAGGGCTTGCTCGGCGGCATCGACATCGGCGCGGTCGAGGTCGGCGTTGAGTACCATTAGCCCGGTATCGCCGAAGCTCTCGCGCTGGCTGAACGGGCCGTAGGAAAACCCGTGCTTGAGCCGCAATTCGTCGTACAGCGCCCAATCCAGGTAGCGCTGCAGCAGGTCCCAGGTCTGGCTGTGGTCGTTGTTCAGCACCGGTTCGAGAAACAGCCAGTGCAGGCGGGCGCTGTCGCCCAGCCAGCCGCGAATCAACTCCCGGCGTGCCTCGGCTTTGTGGGTGACGCCGTCCAGTACCCGGCGCTCGCCTGGTTCGACCGCTGGCAGCTCGCCATAGGTGCGTTCCAGATAAGCCGGCAGCAGGCGGTCGAGGCCGCCAACCACGATCAGGGTCATGTTGTTGGCCGCGTACCAGTGCTGGCGCAGGTCGTTGACCTGCTCCAGGGTCATGTCCTCGATCGACGAACGTTCGGCGCATTTGAGCCCCAACTCCACGGCCAGCTGGTCGCTGGCGCGATGGCCAAGGTCCTGGCGATCGAGCCAGCGCTGCAGGTGCGAGTAATGGCCGCCGTCTTCGCGCTCGACGATGCGCTTGGACAGCTGCAGGGCTTTTTCATCGATCTGGGTGTCGTTGATCACCGCCAGCAGCAGGTCGAGCACTTTGCGCTGGTTGCGTGCCGGCGCCTCGATGACGAAGGTGGTATCGGCGCTGCTGGTATAGGCGTTCCACTCCCCGCCCAGGGCTTGCATGCGCTCTTCCAGGCCGCCCTCACCGCCCTCGTCGATACCGCTGAACAACAGGTGTTCGAGCAGGTGTGGCAGCTCCTGGCGCTCGCAGGGAAAATCATCGAAGCCAACGCCGACCACCAGGCGAATCGACACATGGTTGCGTTCGTAACCTGACTTGAGCACCACCTGCAGACCGTTGGGCAGCAGGTAGCCCTCGACCTGGGAGCGGTCGAGGGCAAAGCCGGGCGCGCAGCCCAGCAGCAGGCAAATGAACATCAGGCAACGCATGGCGAGCTTCCTTGCGGGAGTTCTTGGGGTGTCGCGATCACGGTGAATGAGCGTCGTCCGGCACGCTGTCGAGCAGCAGGCCGCCAGTATCGGCGCCGCCCAATACCACATAGGCACTGCTGCAGAACAAGGAGTTCAATCGTTTCATGTCGGCGATCAGCTCCAGGTGCAACGAACTGGTCTCGATACTTTGCACCACTTTACGTTGCAACCGGCTGACATGGGCATGGGCCAGGCGCCGCTCCTGGGCGCGGAAGCGGCGTTTTTCCCGCAGCAGCTGGCGGGCGCTTTCCGGGTCGGCGCTGAGAAACACCGACAGGCCCAGGCGCAGATTGGACAGCAACTGGCTGTGCAGGCCGGTCAGTTCTTCCAGGCCCACCTCGGAAAACTCGCGGCGCTGCGAAGTCTTCTGCTGCTGAACCTTGCGCAGCATGCGCTCGATGAGGTCGGCAGCCAGCTTGAGGTTGATCGCCAGCTCAATGATCTCGGCCCAGCGCCGGCTGTCCTGCTCGCTGAGGTCTTCGCGGGGCATTTGCGCCAGGTACAGCTTGATGGCGTTGTACAGCGCCTCGACGTCCTCGCCCAGGCCGCGCATCTGCTGGGTCATGGCGGTCTGGGTACCGCGCAGCACGTTGAGCATGGCATCGAGCATGCTGTCGACCAGGTCGCCCATGCGCAGGGTTTCGCGCACCGCGTTGGCCAGGGCCAGGCTTGGCGTGGTCAGTGCGGTCGCGTCGAGGTGACGCGGGCGGGCGCGGCCGTTGGCTTCTTCGCGCTCGGGCAGCAACCATCTGCACAGGCGGCCCATGGGCGTCACCGTCGGCAACAGGATCAGGCAGCGCAGGGTGTTGTAGAGCAGGTGAAAGCCGATCACCAGCTCCTGGGGGCTGAAACTCAGGCTGTCCATCCACGCCACCAGCGGATGCAGCACGGGAATGATCAGCACCAGGCCGATCAGCTTGTACAGCAAGCTGCCCAGTGCCACCTGGCGCCCGGCGGCGTTTTGCATGCTGGTGCTGAGAAAGGCCAGCAGGCCGCTGCCGATGTTGGCGCCAATGACCAGGCCGATGGCCACCGGCAGGCTGATCAGCTCGGCGCCGGCCAGGGTGGCGGTGAGCAGCACGGCGGCAAGGCTTGAGTAGGAAATCAGGGCAAACAGGGCGCCGACCAGGGCATCGAGGAGGATATCGCCGGTCAGCGAGGCGAACAGCACTTTCACCCCCTGGGCATGGGTGATCGGCGCCGCCGCTTCGACGATCAGCTGCAGGGCGAGGATGATCAGGCCCAGGCCGATACCGACACGGCCCAGTTGCCCGGCGCGGGTCTGCTTGCGGGAAAGAAAAAAGATTACCCCGAGAAAGATCAGCAGCGGCGACAGCCATGACAGGTCAAAGGTCAGCACCCGCGCCATCAGCGCGGTACCGACATCGGCGCCGAGCATGATCGCCAGCGCCGGGGTCAGGCCCATCAGGCTCTGGCCGACGAACGAGGTCACCAGCATTGCCGTGGCGTTGCTGCTTTGCACCATCGCCGTGACCAGGATGCCGGCGATAAACGCAAGCGGGCGCTTGGACATGTTCTGGCTCAGTACCCGGCGCAGGTTCGAGCCGTACACCCGCAGGATACCGGTACGCACGATGTGCGTGCCCCAGATCAGCAACGCCACGGCGGAAAGCAGATTGAGCAGGGTCAGCATTGAAAAGGCCCCCTGTTGTGCGCCCCAGCGGGGCAAATGGATGATGCCGTGAGCCTGTCCTGCTGCCAGGCGGTTTTTCCCAGTGCTCACTTAAGCTGTAGTCGGCCAATGGCCGTGGCGCCAGCATCGCATAGCCACGCCAGCCTTTGAAACAAAACTGTCATGACGCAAGATGAAAAAAAGGGCCCCGCAGGGCCCTTTTCACCAGCACCGGGATTACTGACCCGGGATGTCCTTGCGAAGTTTCACCGGATCGCTCTGTTGCTTCTTCTTGGCCATGGCCGTGCGCATCTTGATGTTGATCGCCTCGACCGCCAGCGAGAACGCCATGGCGAAGTAGACGTAGCCTTTGGGTACGTGAACGTCGAAGGATTCGGCAATCAGCACGGTCCCGACCACGATCAGGAACGACAGGGCGAGCATCTTCAGTGACGGGTGCTTGTCGATGAAGTTACTGATGGCGCCGGCGCAGAGCATCATCACCAGCACGGCGACGACGATCGCGGCGATCATCACCGGTACGTGGGAAACCATGCCCACCGCGGTAATCACCGAGTCCAGGGAGAAGACGATGTCGATGATGGCGATCTGGATGATGGTGTAGAAGAACTTGCCGCCGGCGCCGCTTGGCTCGTCGCTGGTTTCGTCTTCACCTTCCAGGCCGTGGTAGATCTCCTGGGAGCTTTTCCACAACAGGAACAGGCCGCCGAAGAACAGGATCAGGTCGCGCCCGGAAATACCCTGGCCGAACACCACGAACAGGTCGGCGGTCAGGCGCATGACCCAGGTGATCGACAGCAGCAGGAGGATGCGGGTGACCATGGCCAGCGCCAGGCCGAAGATCCGGGTGCGCTGCTGCATGTGCTTGGGCATGCGGCTGACCAGGATCGAGATCATGATGATGTTGTCGATACCGAGAACGATCTCAAGCGCCGTCAGAGTAAAAAAGGCAACCCAGATCTCTGGGCTGGTCAGCCATTCCATGTGTATTCCTTCGAACGATGTAAGCACAACGCCCCAGGCGATGGGGCGCGGCAGCGGTTAGGTGATTCTGTTGTCTTATAGGCTACTGAACAGGGGGAAAATTCCCATGAGCAGCGCGGCGAGCATTATGCACAGGCAGATCAGCACTGCCCACTTCAGGGTGAAGCGCTGATGATCGCCGAACTCGATGCCGGCCAGGGCCACCAACAGGTAGGTAGAGGGTACCAGCGGGCTGAGCAGATGCACGGGTTGGCCGACGATCGACGCGCGGGCCATTTCCACCGGCGAGATGCCATAGTGGCTGGCCGCTTCCGACAGTACCGGCAACACCCCGTAGTAGAAGGCGTCGTTGGACATGAAGAAGGTGAACGGCATGCTTACGACTGCGGTAATCACCGCCAGGTAAGGCCCCAGCGCATCAGGAATGACCGCCAGCAGGCTCTTGGACATGGCATCGACCATGCCGGTGCCGGAGAGGATGCCGGTGAAGATACCGGCGGCAAAAATCAGCCCGGTCACCGCCAGCACGCTGCCCGAATGGGCGGCGATACGGTCTTTCTGCTGCTGCAGGCACGGATAGTTGACGATCATGGCGATACTGAAGGCGATCATGAACAGCACCGGCAGCGGCAGCAGACCCATGATCAGCGAGACCATCAGCACGGCGGTCAGCGCGCCGTTGAACCACAGCAGTTTCGGGCGACGGGCGTCGGGGAACTGCGAAACGCTGATTTCGCTGTGATCGATCTCATCACCGGGCAGGTGCAGTTCACCCAGGCGCGCGCGTTCCCGCTTGCCGTAGGCGTAGGCAATCGCCAACAGGGCGACGACACCAGCGAGCATCGCCGGAATCATCGGTACGAAGATGTCCGAGGGGTCGACATGCAGGGCGCTGGCGGCGCGCGCGGTCGGGCCACCCCAGGGGGTCATGTTCATGATGCCGCCGGCAAGGATGATCAGGCCGGCCATGATCCGTGGGCTCATGCCCAGGCGGCTGTACAGCGGCAGCATGGCGGCCACGCAGATCATGTAAGTGGTGGCGCCGTCGCCATCCAGCGACACCACCAGGGCCAGCACGGCAGTGCCGACCGAGACTTTCAGCGGGTCGCCCTTGACCAGCTTGAGGATCTTGCGCACGGCCGGGTCAAACAGGCCGGAGTCGATCATCAGGGCGAAATACAGGATCGCGAACATCAGCATGACCCCGGTCGGCGCCAGTTTGCTGATGCCTTCGAGCATCATCGGGCCGATCTTGGCGGAAAAACCACCGAACAGGGCGAACAGGATCGGTACCAGGATCAGCGCGATCAAGGCCGACAGGCGCTTGGTCATGATCAGGTACATGAAGGTGATGACCATGGCAAAGCCGAGGAAGGTCAGCATGGGAGTACTCCAGGCGTAGCGCGGCGAAGGAAGAACGATTCGGGCGGATCAGCGCACAGGGCGCAGCGCGTGGAATAACGGAGGGAGTGCTGCAGGGAGGCGGGCGTAGGAAAGCATCAGTATCACCATTGTTGTTGTTAATTGGGCCGGGCGCCGCATGCAACGAACGGGGCCCTGGCTGACCGGTCTTGTGCCGGTAGTGGTGGCAATCCTAAGGTGGGAAGCTTTCAGCCAGCTTTCGCTGGCCCAAAGCCGACGAGAGGTGCATTGTTGGTTATCAGCCTGTAAGCAACAGGAGGGAGCGATGAGTGATACGTACGAAGGCGGCTGCCATTGCGGCGCCCTGCGCTACCGGATTCAAGGTCCGTTGACGGATGTTGCCCACTGCCATTGCTCGGTGTGCCGACGGGTCAGTGGTGGTTTGCTAATCACCTGGCTGACGGTGAGTTGCGAGGATTTCCAATGGTTGAGCGGTACGCCGCAGCGCTACGACTCGTCTGCCAGTTGCGTGCGCTATTTCTGCAGCCGGTGCGGGGCGCATGTGGCGCTGACCACCGATCTGAGCCCGCAGAGCATCGATGTTACCGTGACCACTCTCGACCAGCCGCAGCTGGCGGCACCGAACCGACATATCTGGATCGATAGCCGCCTACCCTGGTTGCACCTGGACGAGCATCTGCCCGGCGAGCCCGGGGAGACGCTCTAGGCTTTCAGCGGCTTACTCGATGATCACCCCGCCCAGGCCCTTGGGAGTGTTGAACGACTGACCGCGCAGCTGTTCGGCCTGGCGCAGGATGATCTGCGCCTGACGGTTGCCCGGATCCTGGCTGAGCACCCGGTTGGCCAGTGAGCGCGCGGTGGCGCCGTCGCGGCGGGCCAGGGCACTACGCGCCTGGCTCAGCTGCTGGCCCACCAACCCGGCGTTGGCTGCCGGCGCCACCGGTCGTTGCACCGGCCGGGCAACAGGTGCCACCCGCGGCTGTACTGGCGGTGCCGAGCGCGCCTGCTGCTCCAGTTGTTGCTGGCGTTTGGCAAGCTGGGTCTGTTCGTCATGAAGCTGTTGCTCCTTGGCCGCCAGCTCACGGGCTTGCTGCTCGCGCTGCGCCTGTTCGGCTGCTGCCTTGCGCGTTGCTGCAGCGCTTGCGGCAGCGGCGGCGGCCTGGGCTTGGGCCTGCTGATCGCGTTGCTGACCCTCTAGCCCGGCCTGTGCGCGTTGCAGCAAGCTGATGGCGCGCGGGTCCTTGCTTTCGATGCGCAGGGCGCTTTCGGCCTTTTCCAGTGCGCAGTTGTACTGGTTCAGGCGCAGGCAGCCCTGCCCTGCGGCCAGTTCTGCCTCGAACTGCTGCAAGGCCTTGCGAGCGTTCATCTGATAGGCCGCATAACCACCCACCGCAACCAGCACGGCGATGGCCAGCGCGGCCTGGCGCGCGACATTGCGTGGTTTGCTCACCTGGGCCACGACCGGCGCTTGCGGCGGCGCGGTGGCTGCCACGGCGCGCTCGATCTCGGCGCTGGAGATGGTCACCTGCCGTGGCGGCTCGGGCGCTTTGGCCACCGGTGCCGGGGCTGTCGGCGTTTCGCTCGCGACAACGGCCGCTGCCACGGCTGCCGGAGCGGCAACCGGTGCGCTGGTCACCACCTGGCTGCTGGCACCGCAATATGGACAGAACAGCACCGGGCCACACAGGGCCTTGCCACACTCGCCATTGGCGCAGTTGAGGGGAAAGGCCGGTTTTTTCGCAGATGCGGACATAGGGCTCAGGCCTTCCTCAGTTCACAGGCGGTGGCGCCATCGGCGCGACGGGCGGTGGCGTGCCTACCGGCGGCGCCGCAGCAGGGGCCGGGGCAAACAGATGGGCAAGCTCGAGGATCTGCCCAGCGCTCAGCCAGGCGGCCATGCCTTCGCGCCACAGCAGGCTGTCGCGGGTGATCTGGCCGGTTTGCACATACTGTTGCAGCTGGCTGCTGGTGTATGGGCCGTAGTTGCTGCCAGCCACGCTCAGGTGATAGCTGAACTGCGGCGTAGCCACCGGTGGCGGCGCGATACCGGCAACACCTGGCGGTGGCGCAGCCATGCCCGGCATCGGTGCCGGTGCGGCGCTGGCGGCCGGCTGGAACAGCGCGTCGAGCCAGCCGCTGCTGAAGCACTCCTTGCGCAGGGTGCGTTTTTCGCTGTGCTCGTCATGCACTTCGTCGCGATAGACATCGGCGCGTGAGCCGTTGACCGGTTCGGCGAATTGCTCCAGCAGCGCTCGCGCCTGCTCTACCAGGCGTTCTGCGGTATCCGGGGCCTGGCGCTTTAGGCGGTTGTCGTACTCGTTCTTCAGCAGCTCAGCGATCTTGTACGGGAAGGTCTGGTACAGCGACGACACCCCAAGCTCGTTCTGGCGCATCTGCGGCTTGTAGGCGCCGCGGCGCAGGTCTTCGAACAGCGCGACCATGGCCGCCAGCTGCTGCGGGCTGCGCAGTTGCTCGTAACGCTGGCGCAACTGGTCTTCGATGTCTTTGCGTTGCACCTGGTTCAGACCGTTCTGACGGATCGCGAACTCGTCACCGATGCTGAAGTAGTCCTGGTCGATCATCAGCTCGTAACGTTCCGACGGGTTGCGCCGCAACACCCCAACGGCCACCGCGTGCAGGTACAGCTTGAAGTCTTCGGCGAACTGGCGGTACTGCTCCTGGGTGAACTGGATCGGCTGTACGAACTGGCTGATACGCTTGTGGCTGTGCAGCGGAATCGTCGTGCTTTCCTTGCGGTAGCTGGCCAGGTAGGTCGGCAGCGGGGTCAGGGCCGGCAGCGGGAAGCCGCTCAGCTCAGTGAAGCAGATCAGCTTGCCCGGGGTGCCGGACTCGACGAACTGGATCTGCCCGGCAGTCATGCCGGTGCCCTGCGGCAGGCACTGGGCGAGCATGGCGCCGTAGGTGCGCTTGAATTCGTTGGCATCCTGCACGCCCACCAGGCAGGTGTAGCGGTCCTTGACGATGCCGAAGCCGCCGGTGAGGTTCAGCGGCGCCCAAGGCATGGCCCGTTGCAGTAGCTGACGGAATTTTTCCCGCTGTTCGTCCGGGGTCAGCGCGGCCAGGGCGCTGAGCAGCGGGTCGATGCCCTGGTTTTGCTTGGGCAACTGCTGCACGGCCTTGCTGCGCAGTTTGCCCAGCAATTCTTCCTGGCCCTCTTCGTCCTGCAGTTTGCCGAACAGCACCTTGGAGCCGCCAAAGTCCTTGAAGGCGTCTTTGGCCCACTCGCGCACCTGGGCGCCATCGACGACCTGTTCCTCGCTGCTTTGCACCAGTGCCAGCGGGATCAGGGTGGCGTGTTTTTCCTTGATGCTGGCGTCGATCTTGCTGATATCGGTTTCGATCCGGCGCAACAGCTGGTCAACCGCATTGCGTCCGTCCTGCAGGCGGCCAACGAAGCCGTTCCATACTGCACGGCCGCTGTGGTCGACCGACTCCTTGCGGCCCAGCCACTCGGACAGCTCGCGCAGCAGTTGCGCCGCTTCACGGGCAGCGACATGGCGCACGTAGAACAGCAGGCTGTCGCGCAAGGTGTCCTTGACCTGGGTGAGTACGGTCTCGGCCTGTTTGTCCTTGCCGCTCAGGCGGGCCATCAGGCCGCCGCCGGTGGTTTCCTTGAGGCGTTCGAACTCGCGGGCCAGCTCCGAGGACTCCAGCTTCTCGGCCAGTTCCTTGAAGCGCGCGGCGTTCTTTTCCAGCGCCGGGATGATCCCGCTGCCTTCGTTTTCGAGGCGGTCCTTGAGCATCTCGACCAGCGCCAGGGTGTAATCCAGGCCGCCACGCTCATCGTCGTCCAGGCGCCGGAAGAGTTTTTCCGGCAGGGCGTCTTCGCGTACCAGTTCGGCCAGGCGGCGCTGGCGGTTTTCCTTGATGCGCACTTCGTGGTTGCGCTCGGCGCTGTCGATGTTGCTGCCCTTGGTGTCGCGCTCCAGCTGCTGCTGGATTTCACGCACGTGGGTCAGCCACTGGTCCTTGTCGGCGCCGCCATTTTGCAGGCGCTCGAAGAGCATCTCGACCTTTTGCTCGATCTGCGCGGTGACGCTGTTGTCGCCCTCGACCAGCAGCAGGTCGTCAGCCACCTGATAGTGGGTGAACTCACCGGTGGCCAGGGTCAGCTCAACCTTGGAAAGGAAGTCCGGCAGCTCGGTGAAGGTGCGCGCAGTGACGTTCAGTTGCTCGCGCAAAAAGTCATCGCGCTCGCGGTCGGTTGGCCGGTTGTCGTTGGCCGCGGCGTTGGCGATGCCGAAGAAGGCCTTGAGCATCTGCTGCACCTGACGGCTCAGGCGCACGTTCTGCCGTGCATCGATCTGGGTGTCGAGCACCGCCTGGCCCAGCGCGGAGTACGAGCACGGGAAGCGCAGCTCGGTATCGTCGCCGTAGTCCTGCGGCAGGCGCACGGTGTAGGAGCGGATCTTGTGCTGGTTCTGGTTGACCGCGATCGAGCGCTTCTTGTTGGCGAAGTCCTGGGAGGTGAAGTCGGTGAACAGCACGTCCGACAGCATCTCGTAGATGTCTTCCTGGTCGCTGGTCTTGGCCTGGGCGAAGTTGCTGTTGTCGACGATGTAGACGTCGTCGTACGGACGGCTGTCGATGAACAGGTTGTCGGTTGCGTCCCAGTGCTTGACCAGGCGGTTGCCGCGCATGCTGGTTTCCAGCTCCATCAGTGCCGCGTAGCCGTTGGCCTGCACGCGCTCGGTGTTGAAGGCATGGAAGCCGCCGGGGAGGACGAAGAACAGGTCGACCTTGCCGGCAATGTTGTTCTCCTTGAGGATCGCCTTGGCCAGGTAACCCATGTCGAGGAACGAGCCGGAACCGGTGCCGCCGGCGGCCGAACCGCTGATGACGATGCGGATCTTGCCCGGGTCGATTTCCAGGCCGAGCTTTTTCAGCTTGTCGGCATGGCCACCGATGTTGGCCAGCAGGCGGTTGACCTTGTCGCGCAGCTTGTCGCGGATCACCGGGTACTTGTCGTAGAAGTACAGGCGCGACAGCGCGCGGATCTGCCCGGCACCCTTGGACGGGTCGATACCCAGGGCGCGGATCTTGTCCGGGGTCAGCGGGAACCACTCGGCCACTTCCCGGTGCCGGTTGAGCTCGTCCATCGAGTGGGTGTACTTGCTCAGGTTGAGCGGCTCGATGATCTTTTCTTCGGAGGTGAAGGCGACCTGCTCGGCGAGCACGTCGGTCTTGATCGACTTGCCGTCCTGAGTGACTTCGCCGGCATCCAGGTCGAAGTTGACGAACTGTACCAGGGGGAAATCGGCAATCTGCTGAACCTGGTTGTTGCCGCCCCAGATCGCATTGAGAATGCGCCGGCGCAGGCGGATGTTCACCTTCATGCCGGTACCGCCCAGGGCGATGAACAGCGTCGGGTGGATCTTCTCGCTGACCGCGTTCAGCGCCGCCGGGCCGGAAGGTTGTGCATTCTCGTTCATCTTCAAACTCCATGAGCCCTGGCTGGGCTGGCCGAGTCAGCTCGGCGTACTAAATCCATCATCGGTTGAAGCGTCAGGCCTGGCCTGACGCGGGCGCAGCAAGCCTGGCTCAGCGTTTGGCCGAGAAGGTCATCAGCCAGGCCACCAGCGAAATGCCGGCCACGCCAGCCAGTGGCGCCAGGTACAGCGGGGTCAGGAACTGCCCAGAGTTGATTACTGCCAGCACCGCCATGGCCGAAACCAGCAGCAGGCCGAGGAACAGGAACCAGCCAGACGCGTTGGCACGGCTTGGCGCCACGCGCTCACGCACGCGCCAGTTGGCGTAGGCGTTCTTGATCACGAAGAAGATCAACGCCAGCACCACCAACACGGCCACGCCGACCAGGGCATCGCGGCTGTCGACTTTTTTCGGGCCCAGGTCCAGCACTGGCGTCGGCACGCTCAGGGTGGAGGTGCTGGTGGCCGGAGCGGCTTCGTTTTCTACTGGGGCTGGCAGGGAGCTGGTTTGGGTCATGACAGGGTCCTAAGGTTATTTGAGGCGCACGGCGACGTCGGCGGCGAGCTTTTCAAGGGTGGCGCCGAACAGGCCGCGCTTTACCGTCGCGACTTTGTTCTGCCGGGCGTCGTAGACGCTGGCGCTGCTGAACGGCTTGAGCGGGTACTGCTGGGCCACGCCTTCGACCATGACCGTGACCGGCTTCTTGCCGCCGACCAGGCTCTTGGCCAGCAGCAGGCCGAACAGGGCGAACACGAACAGGGCCAGCAACAGCAGCACCGGGCCCAGCGGGTAGCTGATCTGCAACACGATCGGCAGGCGGGTAGCCGAGGCGCTGGCCTCGCTGGAGGGCAGGAACACGTCCGGCAAGGCATCGTTGGGGAACAGTTCGTTCATGCGCTCGATGAACTGCTGGGAAATCTGCAACTGCTGTTCGCTCAGGCGCACTTCGATGGCGCCGGCCCGCTGGTAGCCGCTGGACAGCAGCACTTCGCTGGACCACTGCGAAGGCAGCGGCGGCAGTTGCAGGCTGATCGACAGCTCTTCGGAACGGGCGCCTGGCTCAAGGTTTTCGATGCGGTCCAGGGAGATCGACGATTGCAGGGCTTCGCCCGGCATGTCGAGGCTCATCGCGACCTTGGCCGAGTGAATCTGGTAGGGGTTGAACTGGTTCTCGAAGCGGCCCAGCAACACCGCGGTTTTCGGCGAGCCGTCGACATCGATGTTGAGCACTACGGTTTGCTGGTCGGGTGCGAGCTCGGCGCTGACGTCCGGGGTGTCTTTTACCCCGGTCGGAATAAAGCGCACGGCCGCCTGGGTCAGTGGCTTGAGGCGCACTCCGGCGTCTTTGAGCAGTGTTGCCAGGGCCGGCTGGGCCAGCACCTGCTCGAGCGCGGCACCGGCGTTGGCGCCATAGGCCAGGGCGTAGATCATCAGGCCGTTAGCCTCGAAATTGCTGCTTTTGACCGGCATCTTCTGCGGGAAGGCGGCGATGCGGCTGATCACTGCTTCCTTGTGCAGCAGGTCGTAGAACTCGCGGTTCTTGAGCTGGGTTTCGTTGCTGTTGTTGGGGCTGTTCTTGTTGTTGGTGACGATCCAGATAATGCCTTCGCGCCCTTCCAGGCCGGTGTTGATTGCCGCCAGCAAGGCTTCCTTGAAATCGGTATCGGCATAGGCGCCGCTGGCCTTGCGGGCCAGGCTCAGGGCATTGACGTTGTCGGCGAGCTTGGCGTGGGTGCCTGGCCCGCGGTAGGTCCATTGCGGCGAGGGGTGGCTGCTGTCGGCCTGGTTGAAGGCACCAATCACCACTTCGCCGCTGCCGGCGGCGCTGGCCGCCAGTTGCGTGACCAGCGGTTTGAAGCCCGAGGCCGGGTCGAGGTAGAACGGCTCCATCCAGCCGGAGTTCTGTACCAGCAACACCTGGCGCAGCGGCGCCGCATGGGCGCTTATGCAGACCAGACTCAGGACGAGCAGCAGGCTGTGGCGTAGCAGGCGGTTCAGGCGTTCCATCGGTAAAGCGCTCCAGTCGAATCGATGTACAGCCACAGGGCGTTGTCGTAGCAGAACCACTGCGCGTTCCACGGTTGCGCCACCTTCAGCAGCAGGCTCAAGGCCGGCTGGCCGATGCGCTCAAGGCAGTACTCGGTCTCGACGGGCTGCTCATTGCCGAAGAACTGCTGCAGGCTCGAGGGCCAGCGCACCCGGCACGACAGCAGGTGCGGGTTGTCGCTGAACTCGATGAACGGGTACACCACTTCGCGGTCGGCGGGGTTGTTGTCGACGTCGTGTTCACCCCACGGCGCGTCCAGGCGCACGTTGAACATGTAGTTCAGCTGCCCGGTGCTCAGGCGCGAGCCTTTGACTTCCTTGCGCTCGTCCGAATCCAGGCGCAGGCAGTACTGCTCGCTGCCTTCGAACAGTTGCTGCCAGATGCCGTAGCCATTGACGAACGGCGGGCCATATTCGGGGCGCGCCTGGGCGCCGGGCGGCCAGCTCAGCCATTGGGCTTCGAGGCTTTCACTGAGCTTGACGCTCAAGTAGCCGTGGGCGCCGATCCACAGCAGGCGCCGCGAGGCCGGGTCGCGCAGCGGCGCCGAGAGGTTGTGCAGGTGTTGCGGATTGGCCAGGGCAATCGGGTGTGCGAGCCACTGATCATTCTGGCGGGCGACCACGCAGAAGCTGCCATCGGGCATCTGCTGGGGAATCAGCACCTGCTCTTCAAGCTCGCCCGGGGCGGCGATAGCGCGGCCAGGGCAGCGCTCCAGGTGGTAGCGGCCAGCGAGCGGATCGACGCGCACTTCGGTGGCGCCTTCATCACAGGCGAGCAGCAGGCATTGCTGGCTGCCCTGCTCGCGCAGGCTCACGCCCCAGGCCCAGCTTTGCAGGCTGCAGCGACCGATCGGGGTGCTGTGCGGCAGCACTCCGACCCATTCTTCGGCCTTGCGCTGCCAGCGGAACAGGCTGCCATCGCGCGCCAGCGCAAACAGCGCTTCGCGATGGCCGCCGAGGTTAGCGACGAGGAAATTCAAACCGTTGCTGCGCGGCAACTGGTCGAACTTGCGCGCGGCATTGAGGTTGCGCGGGCTGGCGCGATCAAGGCGCTGGTACACGGCGGCGACAGTCTGCTCGGCAGCATCGAGCTTGCAACTGCCCTCCACCACCCGCCGGCCGCTACCGTTGCCATAAGGTGGCAACCAGCGCTGCTGGGGAGCGTAACGAACAGGTTCAAGGGGCGCGCCGGTCTGCGGGCAATGGCGGAAGTTGGCCGGCAGCCAGGACTGCCCGTCAGGCGCCTGCTGCGCCCCGACGAGGAAATCCAGGTCAGGCTGATCGCCTTCCAGCGCCTTGCCAGCGACGTGGGTCAGGGAGAACCTGCCGTGGGCATCCTGCAACCAGCGTTGCCCATCCAGCGACCACTCGTACTCGCGGTCGTCTCCGACTACGTCCATATAATCCCACCATGCCAACGGTCGTTCGTGCGCAGCCCTGTCCTTCACAGCCAGGCTGTCACGTCGATAGAAAGAGATTTTGCGAGAGGCCCCGAAGCGAGGCCTTCATCTAGCAAAATGGCATCAAAACGCCATTTTTATAGCGGCGAAATAGTGGCACAGACAGTTACAAAGTCAACCACCGGCTCAGGGCAATTGCAGCCCGCCTGCGGCTTTGTGCAATGCGCGCAGGTGCTCGCCGACCTGCTTGATGTTGGCCTCGACCGCTTTGATTTGCGCGGCGCGGTCCGGGCCGAGCAAGGCCCGCACCTCTTTGTCGAGGTCAGCACTGAGGGTTTGCAGCTGTTTTTGCCGCTGGCGGGTTTCGCTCAGCAGTTTCTCGCGCTCGCTGGCCTGGGGCAGACCGTAGCCGCTGCTGCCCAGCAGTTCGGCCGGGCGGCTGAGAAAGCCGCTGTTGGCGAGAATCTGCTGCAGGGTGTTGTTGGCCTTGCCGACGCTGGCGTCGTTGCGCTCGCGCCCGCTCAGGTAGCGCTGCTTGACCTCGTCCTGGGCCAGCAGCAATTGGCGGCGCAGGCTGGCTTGTTCAAGCAGCAGCAAGGCTGCGCTGGTACGCAGGTCGGCCTGGGCAAACCACTGCTGGCGCTGCTCGGCCGATTGCTCGAGCCAGGCTTCGACGCTGTCCTGCTTGATCGGCAGTTGCTTTTTCAGCACCAGGAACATGGCCTGGTAGCGGTCGCGGTAGGAGTCGAAGCGATAACCCAGGCGCAGTGCCTCGCGTGGGTCGTCGAGCACGCTGACATCTGCCAGGCCGCGGCCTTCGAGCACTTCGAGCAAGCCATTGGGGACGATGCTGTCCAGGTCGTTCAGGCGCGGGTTGGCAGTACCGCTGCGCAACAGCTTGAGGGTTTCGACCGCACAGTTGTTCGACAGGAAGTAATAGTTGCCGTCGTAGCTCCAGTGCATCTCGGCAGCCTGGCGCACCAGGCTTTCCAGCTCGTCGCGGTTGAGCTTGAGCGGAATCGAGGCCAGGCTGCGCAGTTCGGTCTTGGTGTACTCGTCGATCACCTGCGCCAGTGGCAAGACGAACAGCCGCGACGGATAGGCACCGGTCAAACCGTCCCAGCTCGACAGCTGCACGTCGTTGACGAACGCCCGGTACGACAGCACCAGGTGCTGGTCCAGGTCCAGGCGGCAGTCCGGCCCGCGTGGGCGCCCGGGGGCGCAGATGACCAGGCGCAACATGCTGTGGCCCCAACGGCTGACCCAGTTCTGATTGGCTTCGGCCAGCAGGTAATCCACCGCGTAGACGCGCTCGGGGTCGATCTCGCCCAGCGGCGATTTGGCAAAGTCGTTGCCGGCATTGAGGAACGGCAAGGCGCCCGGGCACGCTGGATGGTCGGGTGCCCAGTCGAAATGGGCTTTCAGGTAGGCCTGCAAGGCCGGGCGGCGGCAGGCAAAGCTTGGGTCAAGGAGGAAGTACTCCATGTTGACCGCAATGAATTCCTTGGGGCTGCTCAGCTCATAACTGTCGGGGCTGCGCGCCACCTGGCGGTTGTGCTGCTCGCGCTCGCCACGGCGGCCGACATATTGCGGCCAGCCGGCCAGGTCGAGCAGTCGCGGATCATCGCTGAGGGTAAAGCGGCGTTCGGCCTGGCCGCGGCACTGCTCAGGCAGGCCGATTTTGCCCTGGCTGTTCTGCTGCCGGGTGCAACGGGTGATCAGCTGTCGCTCGGCGCCCTGCCACAGGCGAGCGCGATCATAGATGTGGGTTAGCTCATGCAGGACGGTGGCCAGCAACTCCTGGCGCACGGTGCCGTGGGGGCGGCCGGTCTTCTGGGTGGCAGCGCTGCCATCGGCAAGGCCCGGCAGCAGGCGGCTGTTGAGCTCCAGGGTGGAAACCAGCGACGCCTGGCCATAGGCATCGGCCGGCATACGGCTGCTCCAGCTGACCTGGATACGTTGGTCAAGGCGAGTCTTGAAGCTTGGTGGCAGGGCCTGCAGGGCTTCATCCAGCAATGCCTGGCTGGCCTGCTGTTGCTGCGGGCTCAAGCCATCGGCCTGCAGCACCAACTGCAGGTCGGCCAGTGCCGGGCTGCCGCACAGTATCAGCAGGCAGCCCAGCAGCCAGGCACGCATTGGCTTCACAGGGCGAGAATGGCTTCAGCCAGCACCTGGTCGCTGGCCTGGCGCGCTTCTGGCACACGCTGGCGCAGGGTATCGAAGGCGGCTTCGAGTTGCGCACCACGGATCTCGCCACGGCTGGCGACGTAGCTGGCGGCATCATCGCGGGCTTCGCGCACGACTTTCGAGTCGCGAATCGAGGTGGTGGTGTCGGAGGTGAAGTCGATCGAGCGGCCAAAGGCGCGAACGATGATGTTGCTGGTGGCCACCAGGGTTTGTGCCTGGGCCACATCGGCCAACAGCAGAAGGCCAAGGGTGGCGGCAATCAGCGGGTTACGCATGGAGCATCTCCGGGAGAACAGAAGTAATCATTGGACGAGAATTGCCTGTGCCAGTTCAAGGTCGCTGGCATGAAGTTCCGGGTTGGCCTGGCGCAACTGCTGCAGTGCTGCCTCAAGGCGCGCGCCCCGCCATCGGCCATCGCTGGCGACAAAAGCGGCGGCATCGTCATGGGCGGCCAGCAGCAGTTTGCGATCGAAGGGCACCGACGTCACTTTGCTGGTGACGTAACCACTGACGACAAGGTTGTTGGTGGTCAGGTCCAGCGCCTGGGCGGCGCTGCTCCAGCACACCACGAGCAACAGCAATGACAGATAACGCATGGGTCTCGAACGGCAGCTGAATCAGGCGGCAAAGGCTATCCCAATGCGCCGGTGAGGACCAGCGCAGAGGGCCCGGCTTAGTTGCACGTTATTACATGCACGGCCGGGAACGAGCGGCTTCAGAGCGCCAGGATGGCCTGTGCCAGTTGCGCGTCGCTGGCCTGCAGGCTTGGGGTCTGCTGGCGAATGTGGGCGAAAGCGCTCTCCAGTTTCGCGCCGCGGATGTCACCGTGGCTGGCAACGAAGCTGGCAGCGTCGTCACGGGCGGCCTGGACGATCTTGTCGTCACGGAACGAGGACGACACATCGGAGGTGGCATCGGTGGAGGCGGCAACACCACGAACGACGGTATCGGTGGTGACGACGAAGCTGGTGGCGTTGGCAGTCGAAGCCAGGGCCAGCAGCAGCGCGGCGCCAAACAAGCGTGAATGGAACATGGTCGATCTCCTGGATAGGCTTTTGGTGGTTCTTATGTCAGACGCACGCTCAGCTTGTTGCGCTACTTTTTACCAAGCTGGGTACGTTAAGGGTATCACGCGGGTGTAATCCGCGGCTTGGACCGGATCGTAGCAAGATTTATCAACTGTACCTGTCAATTTAATTAAATTAAAAATTGTACTGGTATGTTGTTCAGCCGCTCTATTCCGGGCCTTTAAACGACAAAACCCGTCAGCAGTCACCTGCGACGGGTTTTGGGGAATTCGTGGTGCCGGCCTTGGCCGGCGAGCCCTGCATTAACGCCAGAAAGGCTTGCTCAGCTCTTCGTAGCGTTGTGCTTCGCTGATACCGGCATCAGCCAGCAGACGCGAGTCCAGGCGAGCCAGTTGGTGGCGGCTGGCAATGCGGCGTTGCCACAGCATCAGGTTGGCCAGCAGGCGCAGTGGCAGCGAGGCCTTGGATTGTTCGGCGGTGTTTTCGAAAACCAGATCGGAACTGAGGGTACGTTCCATGATGTCATCCTTCCGCTTGTGGCGGCATTAGGTAGTGATTTAACTGATGCCAATGATCCTCCTCTGTCGTCCATAACAGTAGATACAGTTCACCTACATTGTGATGGGCCAGTTAACTGTTTTAGACGACTGTTGCACTCGGAATAGGCGCAACTGTACTGGTCAGCACTGAAATGGTGCATTTTTGATCAGAGAGGGGACAAGAGGATGAAAAATGGCGGTGAAATCACCGGTACAGTAGAACAGTTTTTGTCTGGATAAATAAATCAGTTACCCGACCGGTTGGCATTGCGCACAACCGGCCGGTCACTGTGCAGGTCAGCCGGCGAGCATGCGCCCGGTTTCTTCCAGGTTTTCGTGCCAGGCCAGGGCTTCGCGCAGGATGTGCGGGGTGTGGCCGCCGCGTTCGCAGGCGCGGGTGAAGTAGTCGTTCAGCGCCTCGCGGTAATCCGGGTGCACACAGTTGTCGATGATCACCCGCGCACGCTCGCGTGGCGCCAGGCCGCGCAGGTCAGCCAGGCCCTGCTCGGTGACGAGGATATCGACGTCGTGCTCGGTATGGTCGACGTGGCTGACCATCGGCACCACGCTGGAAATCGCCCCGCCCTTGGCAATCGACTTGGTGACGAAGATCGCCAGGTGCGCGTTGCGGGCGAAGTCGCCCGAGCCACCGATGCCGTTCATCATCCGCGTGCCGCAGACGTGGGTGGAGTTGACGTTGCCGTACAGGTCGAATTCAAGCGCGGTGTTGATGCCGATGATGCCCAGGCGGCGGACTACTTCCGGGTGGTTGGAGATTTCCTGCGGGCGCAGGACCAGTTTGTCCTTGTAGCGCTCCAGGTTACCGAAGACGTCGGCGTTGCGGCGGGTCGACAGGGTGATCGAGCTGCCCGAGGCGAAGCTCAGCTTGCCGGCGTCGATCAGGTCGAAGGTCGAGTCCTGGAGTACTTCGGAGTACATGGTCAGGTCTTCAAACGGCGAGTCGATCAGGCCGCACATCACCGCGTTGGCGATACTGCCGATACCGGCTTGCAGCGGGCCGAGCTTGTTGGTCATGCGCCCGGCGTCGACTTCCTGCTTGAGGAAGTTGATCAGGTGGTTGGCGATGCCTTGGGTTTCGTCGTCTGGCGGCAGTACGGTGGACGGCGAGTCCGGCTGCTCGGTGATGACGATGCCGACGATCTTGGCCGGGTCGATCGGGATTGCGGTGCTGCCGATGCGGTCATCGACTTTTACCAGCGGGATCGGCGTACGGGTCGGACGATAGGTCGGGATATAGATGTCGTGCAGGCCTTCCAGGTTGGCGTTGTGCGCCAGGTTGATCTCGACGATCACCTGTTTGGCGAAAATCGCGAAGCTGGCCGAGTTGCCCACCGAGGTAGTCGGCACGATGTGGCCCTGTTCGGTGATGGCGACCGCTTCAATCACCGCGATGTCCGGCAGCTTGAGCTGCTGGTTGCGTAGCTGCTCGACGGTTTCCGACAGGTGCTGGTCAATGAACATGACCTCGCCGGCGTTGATCGCCTTGCGCAGGGTGCTGTCGACCTGGAACGGCATGCGCCGGGCCAGCACGCCGGCCTCAGTCAGTTGCTTGTCGAGGTCGTTGCCCAGGCTTGCGCCGGTCATCAGGCTGATTTTCAGTGGCGACTGCTTGGCGCGTTCGGCCAGTGCATGGGGCACCGCCTTGGCTTCACCGGCGCGGGTAAAACCGCTCATGCCGACGGTCATGCCGTCCTCGATCAGGCCAGCGGCATCAGCCGCACTCATTACCTTGCTGTGCAGGGAGGACAAGCGGATACGATCACGGTACATGGATTGTTATCTCGGGCTACTAAAGCTAGATGCGCAGTCTAGTGTTTTCGCCTGGCTTCGTCCCGCGACCAAGGTCGAATGCGAAGCCCTGAAATAGAGCCTTCTGTCGGCTGGCCGGGCATGAAAAAGCCCCAGCCGGTACCGCGCTGGGGCTATTTGTCACAGCCGTTTGAACGGCTTATTCGACCGCTTTGACCATGTCTTCGATGACCTTCTTGGCGTCGCCGAAGACCATCATGGTCTTGTCCAGGTAGAACAGCTCGTTATCCAGGCCGGCGTAGCCGCTGGCCATCGAGCGTTTGTTGACGATGATGGTCTTGGCCTTGAACGCCTCGAGGATCGGCATGCCGGCAATTGGCGACTTCGGATCGTTCTTCGCCGCCGGGTTGACCACGTCGTTGGCGCCCAGCACCAGCACCACGTCGGCCTGGCCGAACTCGGAGTTGATGTCGTCCATCTCGAACACCTGGTCGTATGGCACTTCGGCTTCGGCCAGCAGTACGTTCATGTGCCCGGGCATACGCCCCGCCACCGGGTGGATCGCGTACTTCACGGTCACGCCGTTGTGGGTCAGCTTCTCGGTCAGCTCTTTCAGCGCGTGCTGGGCACGGGCCACCGCCAGGCCGTAGCCGGGGACGATGATCACGGTGTCAGCGTTGCTGAGCAGGAAGGTGGCGTCGTCGGCCGAGCCGGATTTCACCGGACGGGCTTCCTTGGCACCGGCCGGGCCGGCCGCTTCTGTCGCGCCGCCGAAACCGCCGAGGATCACGTTGAAGAACGAACGGTTCATCGCCTTGCACATGATGTACGAGAGGATCGCACCAGACGAACCGACCAGGGAGCCAGCGATGATCAGCATTGAGTTGTTCAGCGAGAAGCCGATACCGGCTGCCGCCCAGCCCGAGTAGCTGTTGAGCATCGACACCACCACCGGCATGTCGGCGCCGCCAATCGGGATGATGATCAGCACGCCCATGACGAACGCCAGGATCAGCATCAGGGCGAAAGCGCTGTAGCTGCCGGTGAAGGTGAACACCAGGCCCAGGCCAATGGTGGCAAGGCCCAGGACCAGGTTCAGCTTGTGCTGGCCGCTGAACTGTACCGGTGCGCCCTGGAACAGGCGGAACTTGTACTTGCCCGAGAGCTTGCCGAAGGCAATGACCGAACCTGAGAAGGTGATTGCACCGATGGCGGCGCCGAGGAATAGCTCAAGGCGGTTACCGGTAGGGATCGGGTCGCTGATGCTGGCAACGATGCCCAGCGATTGCGGCTCGACCACCGCGGCAATGGCGATGAACACCGCGGCCAGGCCGATCATGCTGTGCATGAAGGCGACCAGTTCGGGCATCTTGGTCATTTCAACGCGCTTGGCCATGATCGAGCCGGCGGTACCACCGACCAGCAGGCCGACAATCACGTAGCCGATGCCATCGGTGGCCAGCTCTGCGCCCAGCTTATAGATGAGGCCGACGGTGGTGATCACCGCCAGGGCCATGCCGAGCATGCCGAACAGGTTGCCGCGCCGCGAGGTGGTCGGGTGCGACAGGCCCTTGAGTGCCTGGATGAAGCACACCGAGGCGACAAGGTAGAGAAGTGTTACCAGATTCATGCTCATGTTTACTTCTGCCCCTCTTGCTTCGCTGCGCCCTTGCCTGGGGCTTTCTTCTTGAACATCTCCAGCATGCGCCGGGTGACGAGGAAACCGCCGAATACGTTGACCGCTGCCAGGGCCACCGCGAGGGTGCCCATGGTTTTGCCCAGCGGCGTGACGGTCAGCGCGGCAGCCAGCATGGCGCCGACGATGACGATGGCGGAGATGGCGTTGGTGACCGCCATCAACGGCGTGTGCAGTGCCGGGGTGACGTTCCAGACCACGTGGTAACCGACATAGATCGCCAGCACGAAGATGATCAGGTTATAGACGCCGTGAGAGATCAGCATGTCTTCCATTGTCTGGCTCCTTATCCGTTCTTGCGGATGACCTGGCCGTCGCGGCACATCAGGCACGCGGCGACGATGTCGTCTTCGAGGTTGATCGTCAGCGCGCCGTCCTTGTCGAACAGCAGCTTCATAAAGTCGAGCAGGTTGCGTGCATACAGCGCCGAGGCATCCGCGCCGACCTGCGCTGGCAGGTTGGTCGGGCCGACGATGGTCACGCCCTGCTCCACCACCACCTGGTCGGCGACGGTCAGCGGGCAGTTGCCACCCTGGGCTGCGGCGAGGTCGATGACCACCGAGCCGGGTTTCATCTGCGCCACGGTCTCGGCGCTGAGCAAGGTCGGAGCCTTGCGGCCAGGGATCAGTGCGGTGGTAATGACGATATCGGCCTGCTTGGCGCGCTCGTGCACCGCCAGGGCCTGACGCTGCATCCAGCTGGCCGGCATGGGTCGGGCGTAGCCGCCGACACCTTCGGCGCACTCGCGCTCTTCATCGGTCTCGTAAGGGACATCGATGAACTTGGCGCCCAGCGACTCGATCTGCTCCTTCACCGCCGGACGCACGTCCGAGGCTTCGATCACCGCACCCAGGCGCTTGGCTGTGGCGATAGCCTGCAGCCCGGCTACACCGGCGCCGAGGATCAGCACACGCGCAGCCTTAACAGTACCGGCAGCGGTCATCAGCATCGGCATGAAGCGCGGATAGTGGTGAGCCGCCAGCAACACGGCCTTGTAACCGGCAATGTTGGCCTGCGACGACAACACATCGAGGCTTTGCGCCCGCGAGGTACGCGGCGCCGCTTCAAGGGCAAAGGCGGTGATGCCGCGCTCGGCCATCTTGGCGATGGTTTCGTTGTTGAACGGATTGAGCATACCCACCAGCACGGTGCCGCTCTTGATCTGGGCCAGTTCGCTATCGTCAGGGGCTACAACCTTGAGAACCAGCTGAGCTCCAAACGCATCGGCAGCGCTGCCAATAGTGGCGCCTGCTGCTTCATAGGCACTGTCCGGAACGCTGGCATTGATGCCGGCGCCGCTCTGGACGGTGACCTGATGCCCCTGGCCAATCAGTTTCTTGATGGTTTCCGGGGTTGCAGCAACCCGTGTTTCGCCCGTCTGCGTTTCGAGAGGAACACCAATGTGCACGTCATTTCTCCTGCGTGATCTTTTGTTGGTAAACCAGCGCACTGCGGATGGTGCGCTGGGGCGGCCGATCAGCACGATCCCGCCGAATCCAGGCGGGGCGCGGCATTTTGCAGGTGATTCCTGAATCGCTTCAACCAGTTTTGAAGGGTGACGGCAATCAAACTACAAGTCACCCTGTGACCGAATGTCGCAATAACAGGCCTGGAGCCCGCCAAGCGCGGGCTTCAGGGAGATTACGGCAAAATTCGAAAATTTTCCGCCGAATTTGCTGAATGCCTGGCTGAAAGCGCGATTTATGCTGTGAAGGCCGCATAAACAGCAGGGTTAAGGGCTTTTAAGAGGGTGCCTGAAACAGTTGGCCTAAATGCGACATTTCCTTATATCTGTAGGGTTTCAGTTTTATTGACTACGGGGTCAGGTTGTAGCTGTCATCCTTATGGGCTGCGGCGTAGCGGCCCGCCTCCCCTACCAGCCAATCGCGAAAAGCGCGCAGAGAAGCCGACTCCACCTTGCGCTCAGGGATCATCAGGTAATACGCCTTGATGCTCGACAGCGCATGTGGGCTGGCCACCACCAGGCGCCCTTCTGCCAGTTCACGCTGGATCAGGAAGGGCGGAATCAGTGCCACGCCCATCTCGTGCATGGCCGCCTGTGCCAACATCGAGAATAGCTCATAGCGTGGGCCGGTCATGTCACGAGCGACGTTCATTTCCAGGCTGTTGAACCACTGGCGCCAGGCGTAGGGCCGGGTGGTCTGCTGCAGCAGCGGCAACTGGGCGATCTGCGCGGGGCTCAGTTGCCGGTTCGCGGCCAGCAATGCCGGGCTGCACACCGGCACCGGGTTCTCGCCCATCAGCCGGTGGGACTCGGTACCCGACCAGTCGGCATCGCCAAAGTAGATCGCCGCGTCGAAGCTGGTATCGGCAAACAGGAATGGCCGGGTGCGGTTGGTCAGGTTGACCGTGACTTCCGGGTGGCGCTGCTGGAAGTCCTTGAGCCGGGGTAGCAGCCACTGGGTGCCGAAGGTCGGTACCACTGCCAGTTCGATGACGTTGGCGCCCTGCTGGCCCATCACCGACAAGGTGTCGCGCTCCACCGCATCGAGCTGGGTGGCGACCCGGCGGCTATAGGAAAGCCCGGCCTCGGTCAGCTTCACCCCGCGGCGCGAGCGGCGAAACAGTTCGACATTGAGAAACTCCTCCAGCCCGGCGATTTGCCGACATACGGCGCCCTGGGTCAGGGACAGCTCCTGGGAAGCCTTGGTAAAGCTCTCGTGGCGGGCTGCGGCCTCGAAGCAGACCAGGGCCGCTGTGCTGGGGATCTTGCGCCGCATGTACATCAACCTCACTAATAGGGCGTAAAGATGGCCTTTGCGGCCATTACGAAGTGAGAAATTATCACAAGAGCATGCGCAATCCTCGTTTGTCTCGTCGCTTGAACGGGCCTAGGATCAATGCACAACAACTCTGGTCCCATTTCTCGAGGATTCGCTCATGGCCGGTAAAGCAAGCTTCAACTGGATCGACCCGCTGTTGCTCGACCAACAGCTCACTGAAGAAGAGCGCATGGTGCGTGACAGCGCTTATCAGTTCGCCCAGGACAAGCTGGCCCCGCGCGTGCTGGAGGCCTTCCGTCACGAGCAGACCGACCCTGCGATCTTCCGCGAGATGGGCGAAGTCGGCCTGCTGGGCGCAACCATTCCCGAGCAGTACGGCGGCAGTGGCCTGAACTACGTGTGCTACGGCCTGATTGCCCGGGAAGTGGAGCGTATCGACTCCGGCTACCGCTCGATGATGAGCGTGCAGTCCTCGCTGGTCATGGTGCCGATCAACGAATTCGGTACCGAGGCGACCAAGCAGAAGTACCTGCCCAAGCTCGCCAGCGGTGAATGGATCGGCTGCTTCGGCCTGACCGAGCCAGACCATGGCTCCGACCCGGGCTCGATGATCACCCGCGCCAAGAAGGTCGACGGTGGCTATCGCCTGAGCGGCAGCAAGATGTGGATCACCAACAGCCCGATCGCTGACGTGTTCGTGGTCTGGGCCAAGGATGATGCCGGCGACATCCGAGGTTTTGTTCTGGAAAAAGGCTGGCAGGGCCTGAGCGCCCCGGCGATTCACGGCAAGGTCGGCCTGCGCGCCTCGATCACCGGCGAAATCGTCATGGACAACGTGTTCGTGCCTGAAGAGAACATCTTCCCCGATGTGCGCGGCCTGAAAGGCCCGTTCACCTGCCTGAACTCGGCACGCTATGGCATCTCCTGGGGTGCCCTGGGCGCCGCTGAAGCCTGCTGGCACACCGCGCGCCAATACACCCTGGACCGCAAGCAGTTTGGCCGCCCGCTGGCCGCCAACCAGCTGATCCAGAAGAAACTGGCCGACATGCAGACCGAAATCACCCTGGCCCTGCAAGGCTGCCTGCGCCTGGGGCGGATGAAGGACGAAGGCACTGCTGCGGTAGAAATCACCTCGATCATGAAGCGCAATTCCTGCGGCAAGGCCCTGGACATCGCCCGTATGGCCCGTGACATGCTCGGTGGCAACGGGATCTCCGACGAGTTCGGTGTGGCCCGTCACCTGGTCAACCTTGAGGTGGTCAACACCTATGAAGGCACCCATGACGTCCACGCGCTGATCCTCGGTCGCGCGCAGACCGGCATTCAGTCCTTCTATTAATAAGGAGCCAGCCATGGGCGCGCTATCTCATCTGCGGGTGCTGGATCTGTCGCGAGTGCTGGCCGGGCCCTGGTCCGGGCAGATACTTGCGGACCTGGGCGCCGAAGTGATCAAGGTCGAGCGTCCGGGCAGCGGCGATGATACGCGCGCCTGGGGCCCGCCCTTCCTTAAGGACGCTTACGGCGAGAACACCAGCGAGGCTGCCTACTACCTGGCGGCCAACCGCAACAAGCGTTCGCTGACCATCGACTTCACCCAGCCCGAGGGCCAGCGCCTGGTGCGCGAGCTGGCGGCAAAGTCGGACGTGTTGATCGAGAACTTCAAGGTCGGCGGCCTGGCAGCCTATGGGCTGGACTACGAAAGCCTGAAGGCGCTCAACCCGCGCCTGGTGTATTGCTCGGTCACCGGCTTCGGCCAGACCGGGCCCTATGCCAAGCGCGCCGGCTACGACTTCATGATCCAGGGCCTGGGCGGGCTCATGAGCCTGACCGGGCGCCCGGAGGGTGAAGACGGTGCGGGGCCGGTGAAAGTCGGTGTCGCGCTGACCGACATCCTCACCGGGCTGTATTCGACCGTGGCGATCCTGGCTGCCCTCGCCCATCGTGACCGCGATGGTGGAGGCCAGCACATTGATATGGCGCTGCTCGACGTGCAGGTTGCCTGCCTGGCCAACCAGGCCATGAACTACCTCACCACCGGCACGCCACCGCGGCGCCTGGGTAATGCGCACCCGAACATCGTGCCTTACCAGGACTTCCCTACAGCCGACGGCGACTTCATCCTCACCGTGGGCAACGACGGGCAGTTCCGCAAGTTCGCCGAGGTTGCCGGCCAGCCGCAATGGGCGGACGATCCGCGCTTTGCTACTAATAAGCAGCGGGTTGCCAACCGCGCCGAGCTGATTCCACTGATCCGCCAGGCCACGGTATTCAAGACCACCGCTGAGTGGGTCGCGCAGCTGGAGCAGGCCGGGGTTCCGTGTGGGCCTATCAACGACCTGGCGCAGATGTTTGCCGATCCTCAGGTCAAAGCCCGGGGCCTGGCAATCGAGATGCCACACCCGCTTGCCGGGCAGGTGCCGCAGGTGGCCAGCCCTATTCGCTTGTCCGAGACGCCGGTGGAGTATCGCCATGCACCGCCGCTGCTGGGCGAGCATACCGAGCAGATCCTCGGCGAAGTGCTGGGCCTGGCGGCATCGGAGATCGAGCGCCTGCGGCTAACCAAGGTGGTCTGAAGCTTTAAGCTGTAAGCTGCAAGCTACAAGTTGGGCGCGGTGATGCTGCTTTTACTTGCAGCTTGAAGCTTGCTGCTTATAGCCAAAACGCCCCTTCTGAAACAAAGTTGAAATAAGTCCTTGACGCCCCTGCAGATCTCTCTATAATTCGCCCCACTTCCGGCGCAGTCGGAACTGAAAACTCCTTGAGTTTCAAAGAGTTAGCGGTTCCAGGGTCATCCGGAGGTGCTTCGATCGAAAGATCGGCAGCGGTGAAAAAGGCAGTTGACAGCGGTTTGAAATGCTGTAGAATTCGCCTCCCGCTGACGAGAGATCGCAGCGAGTCAAGTGGTTGAAGTTGAAAGAGAAATTCTGAAAAACTTCAAAATAAACGCTTGACAGGCTCTGAGGAAAGCGTAGAATGCGCGCCTCGGTTGAGACGAAAAGCTCTTAACCAACCGCTCTTTAACAACTGAATCAAGCAATTCGTGTGGGTGCTTGTGAGCTCAGACTGATAGTCAAAAAGATTATCAGCATCACAAGTGGCTACACGAAAATCGAAAGATTTGAAAGTAAGTCATTTGAGATTGCTGAGCCAAGTTTAGGGTTTTCTCAAAACCCAAGCAGTATTGAACTGAAGAGTTTGATCATGGCTCAGATTGAACGCTGGCGGCAGGCCTAACACATGCAAGTCGAGCGGATGAGAAGAGCTTGCTCTTCGATTCAGCGGCGGACGGGTGAGTAATACCTAGGAATCTGCCTGGTAGTGGGGGACAACGTTTCGAAAGGAACGCTAATACCGCATACGTCCTACGGGAGAAAGCAGGGGACCTTCGGGCCTTGCGCTATCAGATGAGCCTAGGTCGGATTAGCTAGTTGGTGAGGTAATGGCTCACCAAGGCGACGATCCGTAACTGGTCTGAGAGGATGATCAGTCACACTGGAACTGAGACACGGTCCAGACTCCTACGGGAGGCAGCAGTGGGGAATATTGGACAATGGGCGAAAGCCTGATCCAGCCATGCCGCGTGTGTGAAGAAGGTCTTCGGATTGTAAAGCACTTTAAGTTGGGAGGAAGGGTACTTACCTAATACGTGAGTATTTTGACGTTACCGACAGAATAAGCACCGGCTAACTCTGTGCCAGCAGCCGCGGTAATACAGAGGGTGCAAGCGTTAATCGGAATTACTGGGCGTAAAGCGCGCGTAGGTGGTTTGTTAAGTTGGATGTGAAATCCCCGGGCTCAACCTGGGAACTGCATCCAAAACTGGCAAGCTAGAGTAGGGCAGAGGGTGGTGGAATTTCCTGTGTAGCGGTGAAATGCGTAGATATAGGAAGGAACACCAGTGGCGAAGGCGACCACCTGGGCTCATACTGACACTGAGGTGCGAAAGCGTGGGGAGCAAACAGGATTAGATACCCTGGTAGTCCACGCCGTAAACGATGTCAACTAGCCGTTGGAATCCTTGAGATTTTAGTGGCGCAGCTAACGCATTAAGTTGACCGCCTGGGGAGTACGGCCGCAAGGTTAAAACTCAAATGAATTGACGGGGGCCCGCACAAGCGGTGGAGCATGTGGTTTAATTCGAAGCAACGCGAAGAACCTTACCAGGCCTTGACATGCAGAGAACTTTCCAGAGATGGATTGGTGCCTTCGGGAACTCTGACACAGGTGCTGCATGGCTGTCGTCAGCTCGTGTCGTGAGATGTTGGGTTAAGTCCCGTAACGAGCGCAACCCTTGTCCTTAGTTACCAGCACGTTATGGTGGGCACTCTAAGGAGACTGCCGGTGACAAACCGGAGGAAGGTGGGGATGACGTCAAGTCATCATGGCCCTTACGGCCTGGGCTACACACGTGCTACAATGGTCGGTACAGAGGGTTGCCAAGCCGCGAGGTGGAGCTAATCTCACAAAACCGATCGTAGTCCGGATCGCAGTCTGCAACTCGACTGCGTGAAGTCGGAATCGCTAGTAATCGCGAATCAGAATGTCGCGGTGAATACGTTCCCGGGCCTTGTACACACCGCCCGTCACACCATGGGAGTGGGTTGCACCAGAAGTAGCTAGTCTAACCTTCGGGAGGACGGTTACCACGGTGTGATTCATGACTGGGGTGAAGTCGTAACAAGGTAGCCGTAGGGGAACCTGCGGCTGGATCACCTCCTTAATCGACAGACATCAGCTGTCTTATGAGCTCCCACACGAATTGCTTGATTCATTGAAGAAGACGATATCGGTAACAGCTCTTAACTGGGTCTGTAGCTCAGTTGGTTAGAGCGCACCCCTGATAAGGGTGAGGTCGGCAGTTCGAATCTGCCCAGACCCACCAGTTTCTTGTTGGGGCCATAGCTCAGCTGGGAGAGCGCCTGCCTTGCACGCAGGAGGTCAGCGGTTCGATCCCGCTTGGCTCCACCACCTTACGTCAAAGCTTAGAAATGAATATTCGTATCGAATATTGATTTCTGAACTTTTTCAGAATCGTTCTTTAAAAATTTGGGTATGTGATAGAAAGATAGACTGGACAGCACTTTCACTGGTGTGTGTTCAGGCTAAGGTAAAATTTGTGAGTCATTACAAGTTTTCGGCGAATGTTGTCTTCACAGTATAACCAGATTGCTTGGGGTTATATGGTCAAGTGAAGAAGCGCATACGGTGGATGCCTTGGCAGTCAGAGGCGATGAAAGACGTGGTAGCCTGCGATAAGCTTCGGGGAGTCGGCAAACAGACTTTGATCCGGAGATCTCTGAATGGGGGAACCCACTCAGCATAAGCTGAGTATCTTGTACTGAATACATAGGTGCAAGAGGCGAACCAGGGGAACTGAAACATCTAAGTACCCTGAGGAAAAGAAATCAACCGAGATTCCCTTAGTAGTGGCGAGCGAACGGGGACTAGCCCTTAAGTGGCTTTGAGATTAGCGGAACGCTCTGGAAAGTGCGGCCATAGTGGGTGATAGCCCTGTACGCGAAAATCTCTTAGTCATGAAATCGAGTAGGACGGAGCACGAGAAACTTTGTCTGAATATGGGGGGACCATCCTCCAAGGCTAAATACTACTGACTGACCGATAGTGAACCAGTACCGTGAGGGAAAGGCGAAAAGAACCCCGGAGAGGGGAGTGAAATAGATCCTGAAACCGTATGCGTACAAGCAGTGGGAGCCTACTTTGTTAGGTGACTGCGTACCTTTTGTATAATGGGTCAGCGACTTATATTCAGTGGCGAGCTTAACCGAATAGGGGAGGCGTAGCGAAAGCGAGTCTTAATAGGGCGTTTAGTCGCTGGGTATAGACCCGAAACCGGGCGATCTATCCATGGGCAGGTTGAAGGTTAGGTAACACTGACTGGAGGACCGAACCGACTACCGTTGAAAAGTTAGCGGATGACCTGTGGATCGGAGTGAAAGGCTAATCAAGCTCGGAGATAGCTGGTTCTCCTCGAAAGCTATTTAGGTAGCGCCTCATGTATCACTGTAGGGGGTAGAGCACTGTTTCGGCTAGGGGGTCATCCCGACTTACCAAACCGATGCAAACTCCGAATACCTACAAGTGCCGAGCATGGGAGACACACGGCGGGTGCTAACGTCCGTCGTGAAAAGGGAAACAACCCAGACCGTCAGCTAAGGTCCCAAAGTTATGGTTAAGTGGGAAACGATGTGGGAAGGCTTAGACAGCTAGGAGGTTGGCTTAGAAGCAGCCACCCTTTAAAGAAAGCGTAATAGCTCACTAGTCGAGTCGGCCTGCGCGGAAGATGTAACGGGGCTCAAACCATACACCGAAGCTACGGGTATCACTTAGGTGATGCGGTAGAGGAGCGTTCTGTAAGCCTGTGAAGGTGAGTTGAGAAGCTTGCTGGAGGTATCAGAAGTGCGAATGCTGACATGAGTAACGACAATGGGAGTGAAAAACTCCCACGCCGAAAGACCAAGGTTTCCTGCGCAACGTTAATCGACGCAGGGTTAGTCGGTCCCTAAGGCGAGGCTGAAAAGCGTAGTCGATGGAAAACAGGTTAATATTCCTGTACTTCTGGTTATTGCGATGGAGGGACGGAGAAGGCTAGGCCAGCTTGGCGTTGGTTGTCCAAGTTTAAGGTGGTAGGCTGAGATCTTAGGTAAATCCGGGATCTTAAGGCCGAGAGCTGATGACGAGTTGCCATTAGGCGACGAAGTGGTTGATGCCATGCTTCCAAGAAAAGCTTCTAAGCTTCAGATAACCAGGAACCGTACCCCAAACCGACACAGGTGGTTGGGTAGAGAATACCAAGGCGCTTGAGAGAACTCGGGTGAAGGAACTAGGCAAAATGGCACCGTAACTTCGGGAGAAGGTGCGCCGGTGAGGGTGAAGGACTTGCTCCGTAAGCCCATGCCGGTCGAAGATACCAGGCCGCTGCGACTGTTTATTAAAAACACAGCACTCTGCAAACACGAAAGTGGACGTATAGGGTGTGACGCCTGCCCGGTGCCGGAAGGTTAATTGATGGGGTTAGCTAACGCGAAGCTCTTGATCGAAGCCCCGGTAAACGGCGGCCGTAACTATAACGGTCCTAAGGTAGCGAAATTCCTTGTCGGGTAAGTTCCGACCTGCACGAATGGCGTAACGATGGCGGCGCTGTCTCCACCCGAGACTCAGTGAAATTGAAATCGCTGTGAAGATGCAGTGTATCCGCGGCTAGACGGAAAGACCCCGTGAACCTTTACTATAGCTTTGCACTGGACTTTGAATTTGCTTGTGTAGGATAGGTGGGAGGCTTTGAAGCGTGGACGCCAGTTCGCGTGGAGCCATCCTTGAAATACCACCCTGGCAACTTTGAGGTTCTAACTCAGGTCCGTTATCCGGATCGAGGACAGTGTATGGTGGGTAGTTTGACTGGGGCGGTCTCCTCCTAAAGAGTAACGGAGGAGTACGAAGGTGCGCTCAGACCGGTCGGAAATCGGTCGTAGAGTATAAAGGCAAAAGCGCGCTTGACTGCGAGACAGACACGTCGAGCAGGTACGAAAGTAGGTCTTAGTGATCCGGTGGTTCTGTATGGAAGGGCCATCGCTCAACGGATAAAAGGTACTCCGGGGATAACAGGCTGATACCGCCCAAGAGTTCATATCGACGGCGGTGTTTGGCACCTCGATGTCGGCTCATCACATCCTGGGGCTGAAGCCGGTCCCAAGGGTATGGCTGTTCGCCATTTAAAGTGGTACGCGAGCTGGGTTTAGAACGTCGTGAGACAGTTCGGTCCCTATCTGCCGTGGACGTTTGAGATTTGAGAGGGGCTGCTCCTAGTACGAGAGGACCGGAGTGGACGAACCTCTGGTGTTCCGGTTGTCACGCCAGTGGCATTGCCGGGTAGCTATGTTCGGAAGAGATAACCGCTGAAAGCATCTAAGCGGGAAACTTGCCTCAAGATGAGATCTCACTGGAGCCTTGAGCTCCCTGAAGGGCCGTCGAAGACTACGACGTTGATAGGTTGGGTGTGTAAGCGCTGTGAGGCGTTGAGCTAACCAATACTAATTGCCCGTGAGGCTTGACCATATAACACCCAAGCAATTTGAGCGAAAGCCAGATTGCGGTGTTGTGAAGACTGCACAGCCGAAGATTTGTAACTCACAAAACATCACATACCCGATTCGCTGGAGTGTCTGAACAAGACCTTCTGGCAACAGAATTTCTTGACGACCATAGAGCATTGGAACCACCTGATCCCATCCCGAACTCAGCAGTGAAACGATGCATCGCCGATGGTAGTGTGGGGTTTCCCCATGTGAGAGTAGGTCATCGTCAAGATTAAATTCCGAAACCCCTATCTGCATCTGCAGGTAGGGGTTTTGTCTTTAAGGTAGAAGCATCAAGAATTCGCTGGCACGTCGCAACAGACGGATCGGCACACAGAATTTCTTGACGACCATAGAGCATTGGAACCACCTGATCCCATCCCGAACTCAGCAGTGAAACGATGCATCGCCGATGGTAGTGTGGGGTTTCCCCATGTGAGAGTAGGTCATCGTCAAGATTCATTCCGAAACCCCTGTCTGCCCTGCAGACAGGGGTTTTGTCTTTCAGGGACCTGTCACCCTTTGTGGGAGCTGGCCTTGCCAGCGATGGGCTGCATAGCAGCCCCAGAGCAGCCGCTGACTTACCCAGCTCTTCGCACCTTGCCACTGCGCCGCGCCTGCAACTTGCGCCACCAGATATACACCCCGGTCAGCGACAGCACCGCAATCATCACGCCCAACACTGCAATCAACACCTGGCCGGTCATGCCGATGATGCGCCCGCCATGTATGGGTAACTGCAAGCGGTAAAAGCGTTCCCCCAAGGTGCCTTGCCCGGCAATCTCCTTGCCCAGCAAATGCCCGTCAGTGCCGTGGAAGAACAACCAGGACTTACCCTGGGCATCGGTATCGTGCTGGCCAAACCCCGCACCATAGAAGTTGTACTCGAAGCTGTAGTACAGCTCACCGATCGGTGCCGTTAGCCCCAGCCGCTGACCTTCCTGCTGCGCCAGCTGGTAGGCCTGTTGATAGTTCAGCTGGGTCACCCCCAGTTGTTCCTTGGGTAACCCGCCACGGGCTTCATAGACGCTTGGCTCAATCGGTGAAAACAGTGACACCGCCGGTTTGAACACCTGGGCCGGCAGGTTCATTGCCACGCTGCTGATCGCAATCGGCAGCAGCAACAGCCACAACCACAAACCGCCCGCCCTGTGGATATCCATGTTCAGCCGATAGGCATGGCCACCCTTGATCTTCCAGGCTTTCGCCCACTTGCCCCAGAACGGCCGCCCACGCGGCAAGGTCAGCAGCACGGCGATAAAGCAGTCGATTACCCACATGATCGCCACCACACCCATCAGCAGAATCCCCCAGTTGCCGGGCAGGGTCAGGCTGTAATGCAGCTCGAGCATGAACGGCATGAAGTTCTCGCGGGAGAAACAGCATTCACCCCAGTAGCGCTGGCCCAGGGTCAACCCACTGACGGGGTCGAGATAGAACACCGTGTTCTTCTCGGCATAGGGCTCGCCGCTGGCTGGGTCATTGCGCGGCACCATGGCCAGCAGCGCCGCATGCCCGGGCTCGTTCGGGTATTCCATGTACCAGACTTGCAGGCGCGGATGCTCGGCCTGCAACTTATCCACAAGCACCCCGGGTTGCCGGCGTTCACCCACGGTGGGCGCTTCATAGAAGGACGGGTTGAGCCATTCATCCAGTTCGTGATGAAAGGCCAGGACGCTGCCGGTTAGGCCCGCCATGGCCAAAAACAGCGCAGTGATCAGGCCAAGGTAGCGGTGAAGCAGTACGTAAAGCTGACGCATGGGTAAAGGTCCGGAATAAGTCGCCAGATACAACAAAGCCAGCCCCCGGAATCAGGTGCTGGCTTTGGCGTTCATACAGGTGAGGTCAGAACTGGTAGCTGACCGTGGCGCTGACATTGCGCTCTTCGCCCATGTAGCAGTAACTCAGGCTGGCACAGGAGGCGATGTAGCTCTCATTGGTGAGGTTGTTGGCATTGAGCCGCACATCCACGCCCTTGAGCCCGACCTTGCCCAGGTCATAGCCAACCGACGCGTCGAACAGGGTGTAGGAGGGCACCTTCATGGTGTTCTCGGCATCCACCCAGCTGTAGCCGACATAACGCACACCGCCGCCCAGGCGCAGGCCGTCGAGGGCGCCCTGGCGGAAGTTGTAGTCAGCCCACAGCGAGGCCATGTGTCGCGGTGCCTGGGTAGGCGAGTTGCCCTTGTTGTCGAGGTCGCTGCCGAACAGCGTGCTTGGCATCGACTTGGCGTACTCGATGTCGGTGAAGGTGTAGCTGCCGAGCACTTTCAGGTTGTCGGTGACCTGCATGTGCGCTTCCAGCTCCAGGCCCTGGGAACGGACCTGGCCTACAGGACGATAGAACTCTTCCTGCGGCAGCTTAGAGGCCAGGTTCTCTTGCTCGATGCGGAACACCGAAGCGGTGAACAGGTTGTCAGTGCCCGGTGGCTGGTACTTGATGCCGGCTTCCCACTGGGTGCCCTCGGTCGGCGCCAGCGGATTGCCGGCCTGGTCGGCGTAGGAGTTGGGGTTGAACGACTCGGAATAGCTGATGTACGGCGCAATGCCGTTTTCGAACAGGTACAGCACGCCGGCGCGGCCGGTCAGTTTGGTGCGCTGGTCGCTGATCCTGGTGCCCAGCGGGCGGCTGGCTTCGGCGATACGGTTCTCGTCCGAGGTCTTCACCCAGTCCTGACGCAGGCCCAGGGAGAAGCGCCACTGGTCGAGCTCGATCAGGTCCTGCAGGTACACGCCGGTCTGCTGCAGCCGACGCAGGTAGCTGGTGGGGTTGTAGTAGGTGATTTGCGAGTTGCCGTACTGCGGGTCGAAGGCGTTGATCGGCGCCAGCGAGCCACTGCGCCAGTCGACCACGGTTTTGCGCCGCTGATAGTCCAGGCCCAGCAGGGTGGTGTGCTTGGCACTGCCGGTGAAGTATTCGGCCTGGAGCATGTTGTCGATGATGTACGCGTGCAGTTTTTCATCGCCGCCGGTGTAGTAGCGGTTCAGCTCGTTGCTGGTCGGTGTGGTCCAGCCCCAGGCATACACCTGGTCCATTTTCACCGTCGAGTCCAGGTAGCGGAAGTTCTGCCGCGCGGTGAAGACGTCGTTGAAGCGATGCTCGAACTGATAGCCGAACGACTGCTGGTCGCGCTCGTAGCGGTCGACACCCGGCTCGCCTTCGAAGAAGTGATCGGAGATGCGCTGGCCATTGCGCTGGTGCAGCGCGCCATCGGCCGGCACGCCGCCGTGATAGCCGCCGTCGGGGTCGTGCTGCAGGTAGGCCTGCAGGGTCAGCGAGGTGTCTTCGCTGAAGTTGATGCTGACAGTCGGGGCCAGGGCGAAGCGTTTTTCCTCGTTGTGGTCGAACTGGGTGTCGGACTGATCGGCCAGGCCCACCAGACGGTAGGCGATGCGCTTGTCGTCATCCAGCGGGCCGCTGAAGTCGAAACCGACACCACGCTGGCCCTGGGTGCCAACGGTGGCCTGTACCTGATGGTAGGCCTCGTACAGTGGCTTCTTGCTGGTCAGGGCGACCAGGCCGCCGGGTGAGCTGCGGCCATAGAGCACCGAAGATGGCCCCTTGAGGATATCCACGCGCTCAAGAAAGTACGGATCGACCTGCATGGTGCTGTAGGTGCCGCTGTCACCCATGGACTTGAGGCCGTCCAGGTAGATGTTATCCACAGAGCCGTCGTTGAAGCCGCGCATGGCTACGTAGTCGTAGCGGTGTGTCGCACCATAAGGGTTGGTCAGCACGCCCGGGGTGTAGCGCATGGCCTGGGCCACGGTCTGCGAGCCCTGGTCGTCCATTTGCTGACGGGTCACCACCGATACAGACTGCGAGGTTTCCAGGATCGGCGCACTGGTCTTGGTCGCAACCTGGCTGTGAGTGGCGTTGTAGCCTTCCATGCTGCCCAGGGCGTTACCCAGGGCGAACTCACGCACTTCGGTGCTTGGCAACGACAGCGCTGCGTCCTGTGCCTGAGCCCGCAGCACATAGCTGCCGCCATCCTGGCTGAGGGCCTCCAGGCCTGAACCATTAAGCAACTGGCGCAGCGCCTGGTCGGTGGCGTAGCTGCCTTGCAGTCCCGGCGACTGCAGGCCCTGGGTCATTTGCGGGGTGCTCGACAGGGTGATCTGAGCCTGGCGGGCGAACTGGTTGAGCACCTCATCCAGGGAGCCGGCAGGGATGTTGTACTGCTGGCTGACACTGCCTGCTGGTGACGCAAGTGCCATTGCCGGCACCGCAGTGATGCCCAGGGCGGTGCCGAGCAGCGCGGCGCGGATGGCCTTGCCGAGGACACTGGAACAGGCAGAATCTAAGACAGGTTGAAAATCATTCTTCTTGTTGAGCCGCAACAGGGGCGAAGCATTACGCATGGAGAGCATCCGTAGAGTCGGTAAGGGCAGAAAGAGTCGCTTACTGTCCTAGCCGGACTCGTGGGTAAAACCCGCCAAAAAAAAACACCTCAGGCCAGCCGTTCCAAGCGCACCCACCAGCGGGTGCGATAGCTGACCTTGACCGGCAGTGTCTGCGGCAGCAGTTGCAACAGCTTGTCGGTGTCTGCAAGGCGGAACACACCTGACAGGCGCAAGTCGGCAATGTCGTCGGCGCAGTTGACATAGCCATGGCGATAGCGCCCGACTTCAGCAAGAAAATCACCCAAGCGCATGTCGCGGGTGACGATCAGCCCTTCGGCCCAGGCGCCGGCATCCATGTCCTGATTCTGCAGCAGGGTCGCGCCGCGGGCATCGAGGCGATAGCTCTGGCCGGCGTGAATCCATTGCATCGGGCCTGGCGAGTGGATGGCGACGCTGCCCTGGCTGACGCTGACGCGGGTGCAGTCGTCGTCCTGGCGCACCACGAAGCTGCCGTCGAAGCCTTGCAGCAAGGCTTCGCGGGTGCTGACCAGCAACGGTCGAGCCGGGGTGCTTGTGTCTTTGGCGCAGGTCAGCATCAACTCGCCGTGCTTGAGACGAATCAGGCGCTGATCGGCCTCAAAGGCAAGGTCTGCGGCGCTGTTGGTGTTCAGTTGCAGCAGCGAGCCATCGGGCAGGCGCACGCTGCGACGCTGGCCGGTGGCGCTGGCGAAATCCGCAGTCCAGGGGCTGATTAGCTGCAGGTCCTTACCCAGCCAGGTCGCCGAGCCGAGCACCAGCACGCCGCTGAGCAGCTTCAGGGCCTGGCGTCGTTGCAGGCGCTGGCTGCTGTTCTCAAGGGTCTGCAAGGCCACACTGGCCCCTGGCACGGCGCGCAGGTTGAGTTCCTGCTGCAGCGACTGCACTCGTTGCCAGGCCAGCTCGTGCTCCTGATGGGTTGCACGCCACTGTTCGCATTGCTGCTGCAGCCGCGCGTTGTGGCCGCTTTCGCGCAGCTTGAGCATCCAGTGGATGGCTTGCTTGACCACGCGCGGGCCGGGGTTGAGGGTGGTCATGACGGCTTACGCCTCTGACTCGTAGCGCAGCAGGTAGCAATGATAGAGCGCATCGGCCACGTAGCGCTCAACCGAGCGCAGCGACACGCCCATCTGTTCGGCAATGTCCTTGTGGCTCAAGCCTTCGCACTGGGCCAGGAGAAACGCGCGACGCACTTTCGGCTTGAGGCCGTCGAGCATCTGCGCGATGCGCTCAAGCAGCTCCAGCAGCAGTTCGCGGGTTTCAAGCGAAGGCACTTCGGCCTCTGGCAGATGCGCCAGGGCTTCGAGGTAGGCGCGCTGCAGCTCCTCACGGCGCCAGTGGTCGATCACCAGGCCGCGAGCGATGGTACGCAGGAATGCCCGGGGGGCGTTCAGCTCCAACAGTTCACGCCGCTGCAACAGGCGCACGAAAGTGTCCTGGGCCAGGTCCGCGGCATCGGCGGCGTTGCCCAGCTTGCTGCGCAGCCAGGTGTTCAGCCAGCCGTGGTGATGGCTGTAAAGCGTGTGCACGGACTCTGGAGAGGGCATGAAGGTGCGCTGCTGAAGGGGTCATAAATGATAATTAGTCTCATTGTTGGCATCCTTGGAATATTTTGCAACTGTTGATCAGGGCAAGCTCGCTCTTGCCGGAGCGGGCTTGTCCCGCGATCGGGTTTAACTCAGCAAATTCTTCACATTGTTCATTGCCTCATCGGCAAACCCCTGCAAAAACGCCTGAAAGCCAGGCATTGCCTCGCTGCCGCCTTGCCATGGCTCGGCCTGGATGGTCCAGGTCGCCCGCGCCTGACGCTCGCCCAGCGCCTCGACCTGCATCGCCGCCCACAGGTTGCCGATGTTCAGGCTGGTGTAGATCAGGCTCCAGGTCATGTACATGGCCTGGTCGTCGCGGCTGTTGAGCTGCTCGATGACCACGTTGCCGTCCTTGAACAGCTTCTTGCGCACCGAGCGTACGCCGCTACCGATCATCTCGATGTGCGCCAGGGCCGGGATGAACACCGGGAAGCCGGCAAAGTTGCCGACGATGTTCCAGACGCTGGCGGCAGCGCTGGCGATCTCGACGCTGGCCACTACGTGGCAGCCTTCGGGGTTGTGGATAAGTGTGTCGGGTTGGAGTGCTTGCATGGTGTCTCTCCTGGTTGGGTTGAAGCTGCTCAGATGAAGGCGATGTCGTGCAGGTACTGGCAGCCGCGTTGCAGCAGCTGCGGGGTTTTGCGCGGGTAACGGGCGCCCATGCGCTGGACGCCGGCGCGGGCGTTGTCGTGCTGGATTCGCGAGATGTCGCCGATGTCTTCCTCAAAGCCGTCCAGGTAGAAACCCAGCACATCGAACAGGGCGTTGTCGCGGTCGACCCGCTGCAACTGCCGCTGCCACTGCTCAACGCTGACCAGCTCGAATGGCCTGCCGCTGTCGCGGAACACCGAGACGTAATCGCGCCAGCTCAAAGGCTCGGGGTTGTGCAGGTTGAACACCGCCCGTTCGGGCTGGTAGCGGCTGCTGTGGAAGGCGATGAAGCGGGCCAGAAAGTCCACCGGCATCAGGTCGAAGTTGAGCTCCAGCGCCGGCACCTGGCCGAGTTGCAGCGAGCCTTTGAGCATCAGCATCAACCGGTTGCGCTGGGGCTGGCAGATGCCATTGCGGCTGTCGAAGGTGATGTTGCCGGGGCGGTACAGGTTGACCCACACGCCCTGGGCGCGGGCGCGCTGAAGAATGCGCTCGCCCACCCATTTGCTCAGGTTGTAGCCGTTGCGGAGATAGATCGGCGGGGTGGTGGCCGGGTCTTGTTCGAGCACCTGGCCGTCGGCGTCGATGGCGCTGCACGCCGACAGGGTCGAGATGAAATTGAAGACCTTCTTGCGCCGGCCTTCGCACAGGCGCAGGCACTCGAACAGCGGTTCGACGTTGTCGGCGGCGAGGCTCTGGTAATCCAGTACATGGTTGACCTGCGCGGCGTTGTGCAACAGCGCGCCGTACTCGCTGTCGAGGTAGTTGTAGTCGACTTCGGCCAGGCCCAGGCGCGGCTGGCGCAGGTCGGCGGCGAAGACTTTCACCCGGCTCATGTCCAGCCCATGCAAGCCGTTCTCTACCAGCGCCGCGCTAAAGCGTTGCTCGGCTGACTGACTGGCGTTGGCGCGCACCAGGCAGGCCACTTCGCTGGCGCCCCATTGCAGCAGCGCTTCGACCAGGTGCACGCCAAGAAAGCTGTTGGCGCCGGTGACGATCACCTTGTGCACATCGCCCAGTTGCGCCACTGGCAGCACCTGCAAGCCCAGTTCGCGGCAGGCGTCGCGTTCAGCTTGCGGGTCGAGGCCAGGCAGCTGTGCCTGCTCACCGCTGACCAGGGTGGCCAGGCGTTGCACTGTCGGCATCTCGATAAAGCGGTTGATCGCAATGCCGCGGCCGAACTGTTCGCGAATGGCCAGCAACAGGCGCGACAGCAGGATCGAATGGCCACCGAGGCTGAAGAAGCTGGCGTCGGTGGAAATGTCCTGCTCGGGCAGTTCCAGCAGCGTGCTCCACAGGCCAACCAGCTGCGCTTCGACCGGGGTTAGCGGACCGAAGTGATGCCGGCTCGGCGCCAAACCCAGCGGCAGTGCCGCCAGCGCCTGGCGGTCAACTTTGCCGTTGGCGGTGTAGGGCATCTGCGCCAGTTGCTGATAGAAACCCGGGCGCATGTAGTCGGGCAGCCTTTGCTCGGCGTGCTGGCGCAGGGCCGCTTCGCTGTCATCACCGGTGGCTTGCGCGCAGAACGCCAGGATCCGCCGCTGGGCATCGATGATCACCGCCACCTGGCGGAACAGGCCGCTGCTGCGCAGGCAGTGCTCGATCTCTTCGGGCTCGACGCGAAAGCCGCGAATCTTCACCTGGTTGTCGCGCCGGCCACAAAGCTCGATACCCTCGGCCGTCCATTTGCCGATATCGCCGGTGCGATACACGCGCAACAGGCTGCTGTCGCCTGGGCTGAGGTTGAGGAAGCGCTCGTTGCTCAGGGCAGGATTGTTCAGATAGCCCAAGCCCACGCCCGGCCCTGCGATATACAACTCACCGGGGCAGTTTTCGATCACCGGTTGCAGGTTTTCGTCGAGGATCAGCACCCGCGTGTTGGCGATCGGGCAGCCCAGGTTGCGGTTGTTGTCGCCAGTGTTGAACACCCGGGTGGTGGCCAGTACCGTGGTCTCGGTCGGGCCATAGATGTTGTGCAGTTGGCACTGCCCGGCCAGGCGTGCAATCACCTCCGGTTCACAGACGTCGCCACCGGAGACCAGGTGCTTCAACTCCAGGGTTTGATCGCGCGGCAGGATGCTCAGCAGTGCCGGCGGCAGGAAGGCGTGGGTGACGTGCTGTTCGCGCATCAGCGCCAGCAATTGAGCCGGGTCGCGGCGCTGGTCTTGCGTGGGCACCACCAGTTCCCCGCCGGCGACCCAGGTGGGCAGGATGTCCAGCAGCGAGGCATCGAAGCCGATGGTCGAAAACTGCAATGCCCGGCTGTGCTCATCGAGTTGCACGTGAGCGCTGTACCAGGCCTGGAAGTGGCTGAGGTTACGCTGGCTGAGCAGCACGCCCTTGGGCTGGCCGGTGGTGCCCGAGGTGTAGATCGCCACGCACGGGGCGTCTGGCGCCGGTCGCTGGCGCAGTAATGACGGCAACGGCTGCGCCAACGCTGCGGGCAACTGGCGCAGGTCGAGGCTTTTCACAGCCAAGTCATCCACTGGGACTTGACCGTCATGCAGCAACAGGCTGGCGCCGGCGTTCTTGAGGATGTAATGCAGACGCTCGGCCGGGTGCGCAGGATCCAGCGGCAAGTACACCGCCCCATAGCCGAATACCGCGAGCAGGCTGGCGTAGAGCGCTGCGGACTTGCCCATGCAAATGCCGATCACTGGCGGGTCGGCGTCAATAGCCAAGACGGCCATCAGTTGCTGGATGGCGACCGCCTGGGCGTGCAGTTGGGCATAGCTGATGCGCTGGCCGTTGAGGTTCAGCGCCGGGCGTTCGGCATGAAGTTGCAGGCTCTGCTGCAGGCGCTCGATCAGCGCTACTTCGCCAGTTGCCAGCAATGGCAGGCTGTCGTGCTGGTTGTAGCGATGCAGCCAGGCCAGTTGCTCCAGCCAGCCAAGACCTTGTTGCTGGTCCTCCTGCCCGGGGCTAATGGCGGCTGCCTGCTGCAGGTAGTCGGGGTTTCGCGAGAAACGGCTGACGTGCAGCGCGAGGGTTTGCTGCAGGTTGTCGATGGTCTTCCGGCGCAGTTGCTGGCCATTGCCGGACACCTCCGCTGCCAGCGGCTGGCGCTCGATCAACCGCTGCGCGGTGGCTGTGCCGGTCCAGCACAACAGCTCAAGCGTCGGCAGTTCGCCAGCGCTGTGCAGGTACAGTCCCAGGCGCAGGCTCAACAACGCGCAGTCGCCAAGCCCCTGCCAATCGCTGGCATTCAGCGCCAGGCTGCCATCATCGATGAGCAGCTGTGGCTGGGGCCACGGGCGATGCTGCAAGGCTGCGGCGCTATCGGCCAGGTACAGCGCGTGCCCATGGTCGAGCAGTTCCTGGTGCAGTAGGGCCAATGCCGGGCTTGTGCCGATCAGACAGATTTGCAGGCGTCTCATGGCGCTCTCCTTGGTTCGGGCAGGTAATGCGCCAGGGCCTGTTGTACGCAAGGCGAATCGAGCATCGAGCTGGCGCGGAACAGGCGCAGGATGTTGCCCAGCAGCGGATGCCGGTGATCGATTGGGTAGGCCATCGCCGTTACCTCCTGGCGCAATGCTTGGCGCGCGGTCTCGCCGATCGACAGGTGCTCGATCAGGCTGAAATCGAAGGCTTTCTGGATGTCGTTGGTCAGGTACTGGGCGAGAAACACCGGGAGGATGTCGGCAATGCACCGGCGATCCGCCTCCGGCGCGCTGTGCCAGTAGATGCGTACCAACCGCGCCCAGAAGGTCGAGTGGCGCCCCTCGTCGAGCAGGTGGTCGGCCATCAACCCCTTGACCGAGGGCTTGACCGTGTCATCGCGGGCAAAGGCGGCGACGTCGTCCGTCAGGGTGTTCTCGGCAATACCCACGCAAATCAGCTCAAGGGCGTCGCGCAGATGTTCCGGTGCCAGCGCCAGGGCTGCGGGTATCGCCCGGCTCAACTCGATCTCCCGAGGCAGGGCAATCGGCTCGATGCCGGTCAGGGCGCTGGTCTGGTACATGAAGTCCATGGCCACCAGGGCGTGATAGTCCTCATCGACCACCACGGTCATGGCGTCATAGCGGCAGGCGAACGGAAAGCGAATGGCGAAGCGGTCCTTGGCGATCCGCCGGGCGGTGTGGTCGACGATCTCGGTCTCGAAAATCACCACGTCGTTGATGAACTTGTAGAGGCTCTGGGCCAGGGCGAAATCGCGCTGCTGCGGGCACTCGCGGACAAAGGTTTCGCTGAGCACCAGCGGCTGGCGGCTGAGCGGGTAGATCAGGCGCTGATCATCCTCGACCAGGCGTCGTGGCCGGGTGCGGATGGTCGCCCGGCTCTCCCAGGCCTCGGCACAGGAGGTGTAGTCGAGGGCGTTCATGCGCTGGTCTCCACGACGTTTTCGCGCATCGACAGGCGCAAGCGGTCCCACAGGGCAATGCGGCTGTCGACGGCGGCAATGGCGGCTTCGAGCACCTGGCGTTGTTGCACCGGGTCGCCTTTGACCAGCCTTGCCAGCAAGGCCTCGGCAGCCGGGCCGTGGTCTTCAGAATCGACCTCGATGTGCCGCTGCAGGTAGTAACGGAAGGTGGGCGCCTGTTCGCCGCTGATACCCCAGTCATCGAGGATGCGCTGGAACATGGTCGGGATGACGCTTTCGCGGCCATGCAGAAAGGCTGCAGCGACACCATGGGCCGGTGCGTCCAGGGCGGTTTCCAGCGTGTGGCAGACGAACTGTCGGGCTGCCTCGCTGGCGCCTGCACGCTGCAGGGCACTGGCGTAACCCACGCCTTCACGCTGCAGGCTGACGAAGCGCTCGATCGCCGCTGTGCTGGCGCCGACCTCGCGCATGGCGTCCAGATACAGTTCGAAATGACTGTAGTGGCCCTGGCCGGGGCGATCGTCGGACTCCTCGCCAAGAACGATCTCGTTGATCAGGCGGGCGGCGTGCGGGTCAAGCGGTGGCAACCAGGGCAGCTGGATGCAGGTCAGCTCCTGCTGCAGGCGCTTGGTCAGCGACATGAAATCCCAGACGGCGAAGACATGGGTTTCCATGAACCGTTGCAATACCGGCAAACAATCGATTTCAGTAAAGATCGGGTGTGCGGCAAGTTCGGCTTTGCGGGCGATAAGAAGCGAAGTCAATGTATTCATGGGGTTTCCTGATCACTGGCTAACATCCGGTTAATGTCTTTTCATTGGTGGCGGCGAAGTTTTCAGTGGTCGAGCAGGGGCCTCGACTGAATTATTCGATAGCAGCGCAATGGCAGACGTATCGATGCAGTTGGCATCGTTTTCTTCGGTGAACGGGCGCCTGGCGGTTGAGGTGGCCCGTGCCATTAAAAAGTTAGAACAACTTTTAAGTGCTCGGCAACAACTTTGTTAATTATATTTGCAGTGTTTATTTTTAAAGTGTGAGTGGGCGGGATAAAACTTTTATAGTTAGTTTTATTGGCATGTAAGTGCTCCTTCCGGCAACCAAGTGTCAGAATTGAAACTGCATGAGTGAATGCCTCACTCGGAGCACTGAAACAATAAAACTCGGACCTGGTTGACTCTTGAGGGCAGCTGATCGATATCGGTCCTTGCCCGGCGCGCGGCTCCTTCTACAGGTGTGCGATAAGCAGACGACCTGGCCCGCCTGAGGGCGATCAGCGGTCGCTGCGCGGGTAAGAGTGTGCCGAAAATGCAAGAGCCGCCATGGCTGGCTGAAACAGCAAGAGACAAATCAGCGGCGCGGGCGCGCCCTTGGAGGGCAGGGTATCCCTGCATTTGCAGGGCTCAGAGGCTGAGCAGGCCCAGGTGGGTGTTGATGATTTGAATCAGCCGCTGGTTGAGTTGCGGCGCATCGCCCGCGGCGTCGGGCAGTTCGATCAGCTCGATCTCCCGGCCGCTGTGGTCGTGCCAGCCGAGCATGCGCGGCAGCGATCCTGACGGATACAGCGCAGTGACCGGCACGCTGAGCCCGGCGGCCGCTTCGGCTGGGTCTGCCTGCGGGCTGTCGCTGGTGGCGACAAACAGGTGGCGGGTTTGCCCCGGGTGCAGTTGCTCGGTGTGCCGGGCCAGAGCCAGGGCCAATTGCGCCCCGGCACCCTGGCCGAACAGGGCGTGGGGTTTACGCAGGTACACCTGCAAGCGTTCGATCAGCGAGTCGATCAGGGTGGGGTTGCCGTGCAAGGGCAGTGAACGGACCGGGTCGCCGTAGGCCAGCACGTTGACGGTCACCAGTTCGATATGGTCGTTGAGCGCCACCGACCAGGCACGGTACTGGCTCAGATGATCCTGGCTGCAGGCAAGGCAGATCAGGCGGATCTGCGGCGGCTGGGCAGAGCCCGATACGGTTCTGCGCTGAAGTGTAGGAGCGTGCACTGCCTTTCCTTTCGCTCAAGGGGTGCCCCGAGCGCAATAGCTGCCAATGGCCGGGATTGCCGGCGATGGCGGTGGGTTCACTCTGCCGGTGGTCTGTTCAGGTAGGCCTTGATCGCTTTTGCCCCGTTGTTCAGGTGGCGCTCGAGAATCCTGATGGCATCTTCAACCGACTTGTCGTTTGCGGCGTCCACCAGCCCGATGTGATCGTCCTGGGTCAGCTTGCCCAGGCCCATCGATGACAGGTGGAAGCGCAGGAAGCGCTCTTCTTCGTTGAGCTCGTTTTCAATCAGGCGCAGCAGCTTCTGGTTCGGTGCCTTGCTGTACAGGCTCATGTGGAACAGGCGGTTGAGGCGCCCGATCTCGGCATGCCGGGTTTCGGTTTCAAGCTGGGTGATGTAGCTGCGCGCCCGGGCAATGTCGTCGGCATCGAGCAGCGGGATCGACTGGCGTAGTGCTTCGGACTCCAGAATGACCCGCAAGGCATAGGTATCGACGGCGTCTTCGCCGATCAATGGTGCAACCACCGCGCCCTTGTGCGCCACCACCTGCAACAGCGATTGCGCTTCGAGCTGGCGCAAGGCCTCGCGGACCGGCATGCGGCTGACACCGAACAAGGTTGCCAGCTCCTGTTGGCGCAAGGCCAGCCCAGGGGGCAGGCGGCCATCGAGGATGGCACTGCGCAGCCGCTCTTCAATCACGCTACGCGCCAGGTGTGGCGGCACTTGTTCGCCACCCAGGATTTCGCTCAGGGGTCTGGTTTTTCCGGCCACGCTGTTTTTGCCTGAAGTCGAAGTGAAATAATTGGATCCAATATCCAGCAACACTAGTTAGGGGAGGGATACTTGTCAAATAGCGGCGTTCGCCAACCCTTATTTATTAAGTAAACAGCAATCAACGGCCGCGCGCTTGCTATCGTGAAGGAAGTTTTTGTTCAAGGGAAGCCGGGTTGCAGCCCTCGCCAGACAGGGGGTTGCCCGTGGTCAACGGATTGCTGGCGCAATGATTGTAAGGTGCCATTGTTTTTTCCGGGTCGAGGCCGCACCATCGGCGTTTTTCCACAGGTCTGCGCGGATTATTCGCATTGGCGATACGTTGGGCTGTTCAATTGACCCTGCGCCGGCTCGGCCTGGCCGTGGTGCTCGGCTGCCTGTTACTGGGCGGCCTGCACGCGGATTGGGACTTCTCCCAGATCAGCCGCCGTGCCCAGTCGTTGTATGGCCCGCTGGGGCCTGGCCAGGGCCGCATTGATGCCTGGCAGAACCTGCTGGCGACCCAGAAGCAGGGCAGCGAGGCCGAACGCCTGAAAGTGGTCAACCAGTTCTTCAACCAGCAGCTGCGGTATGTCGAAGACATCGACCTGTGGCGCGAAGTGGACTACTGGGCAACCCCGGTACAGTCACTGATCAAGGGCGCCGGTGACTGCGAAGACTATGCTATCGCCAAGTACTTCAGCCTGCGGCGCCTCGGGGTTCCGGCAGAAAAACTGCGCATTACCTACGTCAAGGCCCTGCGCCAGAACCGCGCGCACATGGTCCTGACCTATTATTCAAGCCCGGAGGCCATGCCGTTGGTACTCGACAGCCTGATCGATGCGATCAAGCCCGCCAGCCAGCGTCCTGACCTGCTGCCGGTGTATTCCTTCAACGGTGAAGGCCTGTGGCTGACCGGTGCGGGTGGTAACAAGAAGGTCGGCGACACCAAGCGCTTGTCGCGCTGGCAGGATCTATTGAAGAAGATGCAGGCCGAAGGCTTCCCCGCCGAGCCGGCTTACTGAAGGAGCACAGATGTCACTGTTCAAACAATTGCTGCTTGCCATCTGCCTGTTCCTGGTAGTCGCCTTCAGCGGCAGCTTCATGGTCAGCCTGGAGAGCTCACGCAGCCAGTACGTCAACCAGTTGCGCTCCCATGCCCAGGACGCCGCCACGGCGCTGGCGCTGTCGCTGACGCCGAACATCGACGACCCGGCGATGGTCGAGCTGATGGTCAGCTCGATCTTCGACAGTGGTTACTATTCGAGCATCAAGGTCATCGACACGGCGTCCAACGCCCTGCTGGTCGAGCGCCACGCCGAACCCGACCCCAACGGTGTGCCGGCCTGGTTCATCCGCCTGATCGGCCTGGAGGCGGCCGGTGGCGATGCCATCGTCAGCCGCGGCTGGCAGCAGGCGGCGCGGGTCGAGGTGGTCAGCCATCCGATGTTCGCCCTGGCCAAGCTCTGGCAGAGCGCGTTGGGCAGCCTCGGCTGGCTGTTGCTGTGTGGCGCCCTGAGTGCGGTGCTTGGCGCCTTGCTGCTGCGTCGCCAGCTCAAGCCGCTGGACTACATGGTGGCGCAGTCCCACGCCATTGCCCGGCGTGAGTTCCTCAGCCTGCCGGATTTGCCGCGTACCCCTGAGCTGCGCCGGGTTGTGCAGGCCATGAACCAGATGGTCGAAAAGCTCAAGGCGCTTTTCCAGGAGCAGGCCGAGCGCAGTGAAAAGCTGCGGGTCGAGTCGTATCAGGACAGCCTCACCGGCCTTGCCAACCGCCGCTATTTCGAGATGCAGCTCAACGCCTTGGTCAGCAACCTCGAAGAGGCGCGCCCGGGCTACCTGCTGTTGCTGCGGGTCAAGGACCTGGCCGGGCTCAACCAGCGCCTGGGCGGCCAGCGAACCGACCAGTTGCTACAGGCGGTCGGCCAGCAACTGCAACGCACTTGCGCCAACTACCCGGAAACCAACAACCTGATCACCCGCAGCCGCGGCGGCGAATTTGCCGTGCTGGCGCCGGGGCTGGTGCACGAAGAGGCGATCCAGCTGGCCCAGGCCCTGGAAGTGACCCTGCAGAGCCTGGCCGACACCGGCGCCAGCGATGTCACCCCGGTTGCCTGCATCGGCATGGCGCCCTACAGCCCGGGCGACGATCCGCAGGCCTTGCTCAAGCTCGCCGACGAGGCCCTGGCCCGCGCCGAGAGCCAGCTGGAGCCGGGCTGGGTGTGCCTGGAGCAAGGCACCGCGCCGCAAGCCGCCGATACCCACCACGCCTGGCATTCCTTGCTGGATGAAGCACTGCAGCAAGGGCGTTTCCAGTTGTTTTTCCAGCCGGTAGTGGCCTGTGGAGCGCCGGAGCGCGTGTTGCATTACAAGGTCATTTCGCGGGTGCTCGATACCCAGGGCCAGGCCATTGCCGCCGGGCGCTTCCTGCCGTGGCTGGAGCGTTTTGGCTGGTCGGCGCGGCTCGATGTGCTGATGCTTGAGCAAGTGCTCAAGCACATGCACAGCCACAAGGAAGCCCTGGCGCTGAACCTGTCGGCCGCAACCCTGGCTGACCCCAAGGCATTGCAGCGGGTCTATGACTTGCTCGGCCAGAACGCGGTGCTCGGCCCGCGCCTGACCCTGGAGATCGGCGAAGAGCAACTGCCGGAACAGGCCGTGCTCGAGCAACTCACCCGGCGCCTGCGGGCCCTGGGCTTCAGCCTCAGCCTGCAGCGCTTTGGTGGGCGCTTCAGCATGATCGGCAACCTGGCGCACCTGGGCCTGGCCTACCTCAAGATCGATGGCAGTTACATTCGCGCCATCGACCACGAACGGCACAAGCGCCTGTTCATTGAAGCGATCCAGCGCGCAGCGCACAGCATCGACTTGCCGCTGATCGCCGAGCGGGTCGAGACTGAAGGTGAGCTCAAGGTATTGCGCGAGATGGGTATTCAGGGGGTTCAAGGGCGCCTGGTCGGCGAGCCGGCACCCTGGCGTTGAAGCAGGACGTGCAGGCCCGCAACGGGCCTGCAGCGGTCAGATCAGGCCGCCGTTTTCTTCACTGTCGTCGATCAGATTGGTCAGCCCGCCCAGCACCTGGCGGGCATTGGAGCGGCTGAGCAGTTTGGCCTGGGCGCCGGGCGGCAGGTCGGTGATGCTGATCACGCCTTTGGTGGTCAGCACTTCGATCAAGTCCTCAAGCACCCGGATCATGTCCAGGTCGCTCTGTTTGAGCTGCTTGAGGCTGTTCTCGACCACGTCGTCGGCAAACCACTCCTGGACCTCGGCATGGTCGGCCGGGAGCATCTCCGTGTATTCGGCGTAGGGTGCGGCCTCTACCCGGACCAGTTGGCCCTGTGCATCGCGTTGCACGTAGAACATGGGGTATCCCTCTGAATGTCAGTCCGTATCCGCAGTCAGCAGCATAGGCCAAGCTGGCCGGGCGTCTAGCCCCGGCGAGCGAGTATGCGCTGTGAATACGGTGCAGGCAAAGTCCGCAGCACCGCGCCAGCCCCGGGAGGGCTGGCGCAGGCCGTGGATCAGCTGTTGGAGTGGTCGATCTTGATGGTCGGGTCGGCACCGGTTACCAGCGAGTTGATCGTGGTATTGGCCCAGTTGACGCCTTCCAGCTTGATCGTCACATCGGCATTGGCCAGGCCACCTGTGGCATTGAGCTTGCCTTCGGAGCTGACCTGCAGCGTCGACTCACCGTTGACCGTGGTGATCTTCAGGTAGTTGTCGATGGTGCTGGCCTTCTCGCCCTGGAGCAGGTCGCTCAGGTCCAGACGGTCGCCTTCGGCAGCCTTGAAGTCCTTGATCACGTCCTTGCCGGTGTCGCCGGCCTTCCACACGAAGGTGTCGGCACCGCTGCCACCGATCAGGATGTCATCGCCCTTGCCGCCGATGAGGATGTCGTTGCCTTCACCGCCCAGCAGTGTGTCGTTGCCGGTACCACCGAGCAGGATGTCATTGCCCTTGCCGCCATCGAGGTAGTCGTTGCCACCCTGGCCGAAGAGAATGTCGTTGCCGTCGCCACCGATGAGGATGTCGGCGCCATCGTTGCTGCGCGACACATCGAACTCGCTGACGTGCTCGCTGATGTACTGGTGCAGCACACGGCCATCGACGTCACCCAGGGCTACGCCCAGCTTGCCGGCCACGTAGGCCTGCATGGCCTCGACACCGTTGCCGGCGATCGAGTCGAAGCTGACCAGGTCGCCGAACAGGATGTCGTGGCCGTCGCCGCCGCTGACCGTATCGTTGCCCGGCTTGGTGGCCTCGGTGTGTCCGAGGATCGCCTCGGCCAGCTTGCTCGGGTCGATGTTGGTCTGCGGCTTGCCGTCACTGTCGAACGGCTTGAGGTCGTTGACGTTGACGCCACTGTTGAGGCCGATGGCTTCAACGCTGGACAGCCCGCTGAGGATCTTGAAGCCGTCCAGCGAGTTATTCCAGGTGTCGTTGCTGGTGCCATTGCCCCAACCGGAACGGCTGGACAGCTCGAAGGTGCCGTCGCCCTGGGCACGAATGGTGCCCGAGGTCGAGGTGTACCAGCTGCCGTAGTACTTGTACTGGGCATTGAGGTTACCGTCGGCGTCGATACTGACCCGGTTGTTGCTGTCCAGCTGGTAGCGGTTCAGCGTATCGCCAGGCTTGTAGTTGATCGCCTGGAGGAAGCTGTCCAGGGTCCAGCCGGAGTTGGCCAGCTGCGGGTTGCCTTGCTCGTTGGCCTGGTGGAAGGTCGGTTGGCCGTCGGTAATGAAGAACGTCTGGTTGCTACCGGTGTTGCCGGCATTCTTCAGGGTCTGGAACCAGTTGGCCGTGGTCTTGAAGGCGTCCTCATAGTTGGTGCCGCCGTCGGAGTACATGGCCTTGAGCGCATCCTTGAGCGCTTGCAGCGAGCCGGCATCGGACAGGTTGACCGAGACTGACTTGTTCACCTGGCTGGAGAAGTCCACCAGCAGGATGTTCACGGTACCCGACTGCGCACCCTTGACGCTGTTGGCCAGGGTGTCGAACACCGACTGCAGGGACTTTTGCGCAGCGTCGACACCGGCGGCTTTCATACTGCCGGAGGTATCGACGATGAACGCCAGGTTGTAGTCCTGCCCCGGTACCACGTGCAGGCCGTTGACGTCGGCGACGACGATGTCGTTGCCGGTGCCAAGCTCGCGGCTGTCGTTCTCGGCCGTCAGGTTGCTGGTGGTGTAGGTATCCGGGTAAACGGTGACCTTGATGGTGCCCTGGGTGAAGTCGGTGCTGCCGTTGGCCTTCTCGGTTGCCCGCGAAGTGACGGTCACATCGAACTGGCCCTGGTAGTAGGCTGGCGGCTTGATGCTCAGGCCGTTGAGGTTCCAGCCGGTGACATCGACTTCGCCCTTGCCGACGGTGACAGTGTGGCCGGCGCCATCGCTGAGCACCGAGCCTGCCGGAATACCGCCGAGCTTGACGTTGAGGGTTTCCGAGCCATCGGTGTCGGTGAGGTTGGTGGCGATACCGACCAGCTTGACGGTGCCGTTCTCGGCGCCTTCATTGAGCTTGTAGCCCTGGTAGTAACCTTCACCGTTGGCACCGTGCAGCTCGCCAACGGTAACGCCGGCGTTGGTCAGCTCGTTCACGCCCGGGTACATCGGGATGTTGGCGTTGCTCAGGTCGACCGGGGTGCTGCCGTTGACCGACAGGTTGACGTCATAGCTGCCCGGGCCGGTCTGGTTGGCGTGGTAGATGTCCAGGGTGTAGTAGCCGCTGATGGTCGGCTTGAACGAACCACTGATCGCACCGCCTGCACCCCAGGTCGCCTGGGCCACATTCTTGCCGCCGATGGTGATCAGCAGGCTGTCATCGCCGACACCGCTGAAGCTGTAGGTCTTGCCCGCTTCGAGGTAGATCAGGCCGGAGGTCTTCGAGCCCGAACCGCCGACGACGCTGGCGTCCGACTGGGCGTTGGTGACCTGCGAGCTGCTGTTGGCCTTGCCCGAGTTGTCGAACACAGTTTTCAGCGCATCGCCGGTGATGCCGTTGCCGTTGGTGCCCAGGCCGTTGAGGCTGTTCCAGGTCTCTTTGACCAGGCCAATCGAGTTGACGTTGTTGCTGCCGATGTTCAGGTCAGGCTTGTCGGCCACCGGGGTGATATCGACCTTGATGGTGGCTTCGTTGCCCAGGCCCTGGCCGTCGGTTGGCTTGTACTTGATCTGTGCGTAGTCGGCTTCTTTGTTGCCGACGCCGGTGCCGCCGTTGGCATCGATGCCCGACTCGTTGCGATCCGGCACGAACTTCAGCTTGCCAGCGTCGATGTCAGCCTTGCTGAAGACCTTGCCAGCGTCGGCTTCAGTCAGGGTTTTCCAGACGTTGCCATCTTTGTACTGCAGCACGCCGTCGGCAGGCAGTTTGGTGATGGTCAGGCCCAGGTTGGCTGCCGGGGTGTCGGCATCGGTGATGCCGAAGTTGGCCCAGCTCAGCACCAGGTCGGTGTCTTCGGTACCGGTCACGGCGCCGCCCGCGGCAACCGGTGCCTCGTTGCTGACAATGGTGGTGGTGACACTGCCAGCGCTGCCGCTGATCGCCAGGTTCTCGAAGTTGCCGCCAGTGGCCGAGTCGATCTTCACGGTGAAGTTCTCGGCGCTCTCGGCAATGCCGTCACGGATGATCGGCACGCTGAAGGTACCGGTGTTGCTACCGGCCTTGATCACCACGGTGGCCACGCCGGTGTAGTCCGCACCATTGGTGGCGGTACCGGTATAGGTCAGCTTGATGACCACATCGGTTTGCGCCTTGTTGGTCAGGGTCAGGGTGTAGTTGGCCGAGTCACCTTCTGCCACCGAGGTGGTGCCGGTGATGCTGACGGTGGTGGTGTCGATGGTATCGGTCACCTGGGTGACGGCTGGCTGCTTGCTGATTGCTAGGTCTTCGAAGTTGCCACCGCTGGCGCCGGTAATGGTCGCGTTGACACTGCCGGCATCGATGTACACGTCATCCGCTGGCGCAGGCACGCTGGCAGTGCCGGTGGTCTTGCCGGCCTCGATGGTGATCGTCGCACCGTTGCTCAGGGTTACGGTGACCGCGGTCTGCGCCTTGTTGCTCAAGGTCGCGGTGTAGATGATGTTGCCACCTTCGGCAACCGATGGCGTGGCGCTCAGGGTCAGGTTGGTGGTGTCGATGGTGTCGGTGACGCTGGTCACGGCGGACGAGCCGTCGATCTTCAGTTCTTCGAAGTCACCACCGGTGCTGCCAGTGATTTTCGCACTGACGCTACCGGCATCGATGTACACATCATCGCCAGGGGCGGCGATGGTTACCTTGCCCTCGGTCTGGCCCTTGGCAATGGTGATGGTCTCACCGTTGCTCAGGGTCACTTTCATCTCGGTGCCCGCCGGGTTGCTCAGCTTGGCCACGTAAGTGATCGAGCCACCTTCAGCCACGGTCGGCGTCGCGGTCAGGATCAGGCTGGTGGAGTCCTTGGTGCCCGGGCCGTCGGTGACGGTGGTGCTGGTGTTGCCAGTGCTGACCAGTTTCTCGTAGTTGCCACCGGTGGTGCCGGTGATGCTGTTGGTCAGGGTCGGATTGGTGGTGTGCACGTTGTTTGGCGCAACGTAGTCCACGGTGCCGGTGCTGGAACCTACAGGGATGGTGATCTTCTGGCCGTTGGCCAGGCTGATGACCAGGTCGGAGCCGGTTACAGGCGCGCTGACTTTGGCGGTGTAGGTCACTACGCCGCCTTCGACCACGCTGTTGGTGCTGGCGGTCAGGGTCACGGTGCTGGTGTCGATGGTGTCAGTGACGTTGGTCACTGCCGGTACGTTGCTCACGGTCAGCTGTTCGAAATCGCCACCGGTGGTGCTGGTGACGGTCACGCTCAGCTTGCCGGCGTCGATGTACACATCGTCGCTCGGGGCATCGATGGTGATCTTGCCTTCGGTCTGGCCCTTGGCGATGGTGATGACTTCACCGTTGCTCAAAGTGACCTTCATTTCGGTGCCGGCCGGGTTGGTCAGCTTGGCCACGTAGGTGATCTTGCCGCCTTCTGCCACGGTGTCGGTAGCCGTCAGCGACAGGCCGGTGTTGTCCTTGGTACCCGGGCCATCGGTGACGGTGACGGTGGTGTTGCCGGCGCTATCGAGCTTCTCGTAGTTACCGCCGGTGGTACCGGTGATGCTGTTGGTCAGGGCAGGGTTGGTGGTGTGTACGTTGTTTGGCGCAACGTAGTCCACGGTGCCGGTGCTGGAACCTACAGGGATGGTGATCTTCTGGCCGTTGGCCAGGCTGATGACCAGGTCGGAGCCGGTTACAGGCGCGCTGACTTTGGCGGTGTAGGTGACCACGCCGCCTTCGACCACGCTGTTGGTGCTGGCGGTCAGGGTCACGGTGCTGGTGTCGATGGTGTCTTTGACGTCGGTGACTGCCGGGGTGTTATCCACAGCCAGTTTCTCGAAGTCGCCACCGGTGGTGCCAGTGACCGTCACGCTCAGCTTATCGGCGTCGATGTACACGTCGTCGCTTGGGGCATCGATGGTGATCTTGCCTTCTGTTTGCCCCTTGGCGATGGTGATGACTTCACCGTTGCTCAGGGTGACCTTCATCTCGGTGCCGGCCGGATTGGTCAGCGTCGCGGTGTAAGTGATCGACCCGCCTTCATTGACCGTTGGAGTCGCGGTCAGCTTGAGGCTGGTGGTGTCGTCGGTGCCTGGACCGTCGGTGACGGTGGTCACCGGGTTGCCCGCAGTGTCCAGCTTCTCGTAGTTACCGCCGGTGGTGCCGGTGATGCTGTTGGTCAGGTCCGGGTTTGTGGTGTGCACGTTGTTTGGTGCAACGAAGTCCACGGTGCCGGTGCTGGAACCTACAGGAATGGTGATTTGCTGACCGTTGGCCAGGTTGATCACCAGCGCAGAGCCGGTCACCGGAGCGGTGACGGAAGCGGTGTAAGTAACGACGCCGCCTTCAGTCACGCTAGGGGTTGCGGTCAGAGTAACGGTGCTGGTGTCGATGGTGTCGGTGACTTCAGTCACGGCCGGAGTGTTATCCACAGCCAGTTTCTCGAAGTCACCGCCAGTGGTACCGGTCACGGTCACGCTGACTTCGCCAGCATCGACGTACACGTCGTCTTCTGGAGCTGGAACAGTGATGCTGCCTTCAGTCTGACCCTTGGCGATGGTGATGACTTCACCGTTGCTCAGAGTGACTTTCATCTCGGTGCCCGCCGGGTTGGTCAGCGTGGCGGTGTAAACAATCGAACCGCCTTCTTCAACCGAGCCAGTCGCGGTGAGTTTCAGACCGGTAGTGTCATCGGTGCCTGGGCCATCAGTAACGGTAGTTACCGGATTACCAGCGGTATCCAGTTTCTCGTAGTTACCACCGGTGGTGCTGGTGATGCTGTTGGTCAGGTCCGGGTTGGTGGTGTGCACGTTGTTTGGTGCAACGAAGTCCACGGTGCCCGAGCTGGAACCCACAGGGATGGTGATCTGTTGGCCGTTAGCCAAATTGATCACCAGCGCGGAGCCAGTCACTGGCGCAGTAACCGAAGCGGTGTAGGTGACAACGCCGCCTTCAGTCACGCTCGGAGTCGCAGTCAGGGTGACAGTCGAAGTATCGATGGTGTCAGTCACTTCGGTGACGGCCGGGGTGTTATCCACAGCCAGTTTCTCGAAGTCGCCGCCGGTAGTACCAGTGACAGTGACGCTGACTTCGCCCGCATCGACGTACACATCGTCTTCAGGAGCCGGAACAGTGATGCTGCCTTCGGTCTGGCCTTGGGCGATGGTGATGACTTCACCGTTGCTCAGAGTGACCTTCATTTCGGTGCCAGCTGGGTTGGTCAGCGTGGCGGTGTAGATGATGTCGCCGCCTTCAGCGACGGAGCCGGTGGCAGTCAGCTTGAGACCGGTAGTGTCATCAGTACCTGGACCGTCGGTGACGGTGGTCACTGGGTTGCCCGCAGTGTCCAGCTTCTCGTAGTTACCACCGGTGGTGCTGGTGATGCTGTTGGTCAGATCCGGGTTGGTGGTGTGGACGTTGTTCGGTGCAACGAAGTCCACGGTGCCCGAGCTTTGGCCGACCGGAATGGTGATTTGCTGACCGTTGGCCAGAGTGATCACCAGGTTCGAACCAGTGACTGGTGCAGTAACCGAAGCGGTGTAGGTGACAACGCCGCCTTCGGTGACGCTTGGGGTAGCGGTCAGCGTGACAGTCGAAGTATCGATGGTGTCAGTCACTTCGGTGACGGCTGGAGTGTTATCCACAGCCAGCTTCTCGAAGTCGCCGCCAGTAGTACCGGTTACGGTGACACTGACTTCACCGGCATCGACGTACACATCGTCTTCAGGAGCCGGAACAGTGATGCTGCCTTCGGTCTGGCCTTGGGCGATGGTGATCACTTCACCATTGCTCAGGGTGACCTTCATTTCGGTGCCCGCCGGGTTGGTCAGCGTGGCGGTGTAGATGATGTCGCCGCCTTCAGCGACGGAGCCGGTGGCAGTCAGCTTGAGACCGGTAGTGTCGTCAGTGCCTGGGCCGTCGGTGACGGTGGTGACCGGGTTGCCGGCAGTATCCAGCTTCTCGTAGTTACCGCCCGAAGTGCCGGTGATGCTGTTGGTCAGATCCGGGTTGGTGGTGTGCACATTGTTTGGTGCAACAAAGTCCACGGTGCCGGAGCTTTGGCCGACTGGGATGGTGATCTGTTGGCCGTTGGCCAGGTTGATGACCAGCGCAGAGCCGGTCACCGGAGCAGTAACCGAGGCGGTATAGGTAACCACGCCGCCTTCGGTAACGCTTGGAGTCGCGGTCAAAGTGACAGTCGACGTATCGATAGTGTCAGTCACTTCGGTGACGGCTGGAGTGTTATCCACAGCCAGCTTCTCGAAGTCACCGCCGGTAGTACCGGTGACAGTCACGCTGACTTCGCCCGCGTCGACGTACACGTCGTCTTCTGGAGCTGGAACAGTGATGCTGCCTTCGGTTTGACCCTTGGCGATGGTGATGACTTCACCGTTGCTCAGGGTGACTTTCATCTCGGTGCCAGCTGGGTTGGTCAGCGTGGCGGTGTAGATGATGTCGCCGCCTTCAGCGACGGAGCCGGTGGCGGTGAGCTTCAGACCGGTAGTGTCATCAGTACCTGGACCGTCGGTGACGGTGGTGACCGGGTTGCCGGCAGTATCCAGCTTCTCGTAGTTACCGCCCGAAGTGCCGGTGATGCTGTTGGTCAGATCCGGGTTGGTGGTGTGCACATTGTTCGGCGCAACGAAGTCCACGGTGCCCGAGCTTTGGCCGACCGGGATGGTGATTTGCTGACCGTTGGCCAAATTAATCACCAGCGCGGAGCCGGTAACCGGTGCAGTAACCGAAGCGGTGTAGGTGACAACGCCGCCTTCAGTGACGCTCGGAGTCGCAGTCAGGGTGACGGTCGACGTATCGATGGTGTCGGTGACTTCGGTGACAGCAGGGGTGTTATCCACAGCCAGCTTCTCGAAGTCGCCGCCAGTAGTACCGGTCACGGTGACACTGACTTCACCGGCATCGACGTACACATCGTCTTCAGGAGCCGGAACAGTGATGCTGCCTTCGGTCTGACCCTTGGCGATGGTGATCACTTCACCGTTGCTCAGAGTGACCTTCATTTCGGTGCCAGCCGGGTTGGTCAGCGTGGCGGTATAGACGATCTCGCCGCCTTCAGCGACGGAGCCGGTGGCGGTCAGCTTGAGACCAGTAGTGTCATCAGTACCTGGGCCATCAGTAACGGTAGTGACCGGATTACCAGCAGTGTCCAGCTTCTCGTAGTTACCGCCGGTGGTGCTGGTGATGCTGTTGGCCAGATCCGGGTTGGTGGTGTGGACGTTGTTCGGTGCAACGAAGTCCACGGTACCCGAGCTGGAACCCACAGGGATAGTGATCTGCTGACCGTTGGCCAGGTTGATCACCAGCGCAGAGCCGGTCACCGGAGCGGTGACGGAAGCGGTGTAGGTAACAACGCCACCTTCAGTCACGCTCGGAGTCGCAGTCAGAGTGACAGTCGAAGTATCGATGGTATCGGTGACTTCAGTCACAGCGGCAGTCGGGTCGACTTCGACTTTCTCGAAGTCACCACCGGTGGTGCCAGTGATGGTCACGCTGACTTCTCCAGCATCAACGTACACGTCGTCTTCCGGTGCCGGAACAGTGATGCTGCCTTCGGTCTGACCTGCCGCGATGGTGATCACTTCACCGTTGCTCAGGGTGACTTTCATCTCGGTGCCGGCTGGATTGGTCAGCGTAGCGGTGTAGATGATGTCGCCGCCTTCGGCGACCGAGCCGGTGGCGGTCAGCTTGAGACCAGTAGTGTCGTCAGTACCTGGACCATCAGTAACGGTAGTAACCGGATTACCAGCGGTATCCAGTTTCTCGTAGTTACCGCCGGTGGTGCTGGTGATGCTGTTGGTCAGGTCCGGATTGGTGGTGTGCACGTTGTTTGGTGCAACGAAGTCCACGGTACCCGAGCTGGAACCCACAGGAATGGTGATCTGTTGGCCGTTAGCCAAATTGATCACCAGCGCGGAGCCAGTCACTGGCGCAGTAACCGACGCGGTGTAGGTAACCACGCCGCCTTCGGTGACGCTTGGAGTCGCGGTCAGCGTGACAGTCGAAGTATCGATGGTGTCAGTCACTTCGGTGACGGCCGGAGTGTTATCCACAGCCAGTTTCTCGAAGTCACCACCAGTGGTGCCAGTCACGGTCACGCTGACTTCGCCCGCATCGACGTACACGTCGTCTTCTGGAGCCGGGACAGTGATGCTGCCTTCGGTCTGACCTGCCGCGATGGTGATGACTTCACCATTGCTCAGGGTGACTTTCATCTCGGTGCCGGCTGGGTTGGTCAGCGTGGCGGTATAGACGATCTCGCCGCCTTCAGCGACGGAGCCGGTGGCGGTCAGCTTGAGACCAGTAGTGTCATCAGTACCTGGGCCATCAGTAACGGTAGTGACCGGATTACCAGCAGTGTCCAGCTTCTCGTAGTTACCTCCGGTGGTGCTGGTGATGCTGTTGGTCAGGTCCGGGTTGGTGGTGTGGACGTTGTTCGGTGCAACGAAGTCCACGGTACCCGAGCTGGAACCTACAGGAATGGTGATTTGCTGACCGTTGGCCAGGTTGATCACCAGCGCAGAGCCGGTCACCGGAGCGGTGACGGAAGCGGTGTAGGTAACTACGCCACCTTCGGTGACGCTTGGGGTAGCGGTCAGAGTGACAGTCGAAGTATCGATGGTATCGGTGACTTCGGTCACGGCAGCAGCCGGGTCGACTTCGACTTTCTCGAAGTCACCACCGGTGGTGCCAGTGATGGTCACGCTGACTTCTCCAGCATCAACGTACACGTCGTCTTCCGGTGCCGGAACAGTGATGCTGCCTTCGGTCTGACCTGCCGCGATGGTGATCACTTCACCGTTGCTCAGGGTGACTTTCATCTCGGTGCCGGCTGGATTGGTCAGCGTAGCGGTGTAGATGATGTCGCCGCCTTCGGCGACCGAGCCGGTGGCGGTCAGCTTGAGACCAGTAGTGTCGTCAGTACCTGGACCATCAGTAACGGTAGTAACCGGATTACCAGCGGTATCCAGTTTCTCGTAGTTACCGCCGGTGGTGCTGGTGATGCTGTTGGTCAGGTCCGGATTGGTGGTGTGCACGTTGTTTGGTGCAACGAAGTCCACGGTACCCGAGCTGGAACCCACAGGAATGGTGATCTGTTGGCCGTTAGCCAAATTGATCACCAGCACGGAGCCAGTCACTGGCGCAGTAACCGACGCGGTGTAGGTAACCACGCCGCCTTCGGTGACGCTTGGAGTCGCGGTCAGCGTGACAGTCGAAGTATCGATGGTGTCAGTCACTTCGGTGACGGCCGGAGTGTTATCCACAGCCAGTTTCTCGAAGTCACCACCGGTGGTGCCAGTGACAGTGACGCTGACTTCGCCGGCATCGACGTAGACGTCGTCTTCCGGCGCTGGAACAGTAATGCTGCCTTCGGTCTGACCTGCTGCGATGGTGATCACTTCACCATTGCTCAGGGTCACCTTCATTTCGGTGCCGGCTGGATTGGTCAGCGTCGCGGTGTAGATGATGTCGCCGCCTTCAGCGACGGAGCCGGTGGCGGTCAGTTTCAGACCGGTAGTGTCGTCAGTACCTGGACCATCAGTAACGGTGGTCACCGGGTTGCCTGCGGTATCCAGCTTCTCGTAGTTACCACCGGTGGTGCCGGTGATGCTGTTGGTCAGATCCGGATTGGTGGTGTGCACGTTGTTTGGCGCAACGAAGTCCACGGTGCCCGAGCTGGAACCCACAGGGATAGTGATCTGCTGACCGTTGGCCAGGTTGATCACCAACGCGGAGCCGGTCACCGGAGCGGTGACGGAAGCGGTGTAGGTGACCACGCCGCCTTCGGTGACGCTTGGCGTCGCGGTCAGCGTGACGGTCGAAGTGTCGATGGTATCGGTAACTTCAGTCACAGCGGCAGCCGGGTCGACTTCGACTTTCTCGAAGTCACCACCGGTGGTGCCAGTGACAGTGACGCTGACTTCGCCGGCATCGACGTAGACGTCGTCTTCCGGCGCTGGAACAGTAATGCTGCCTTCGGTCTGACCTGCTGCGATGGTGATCACTTCACCATTGCTCAGGGTCACCTTCATTTCGGTGCCGGCTGGATTGGTCAGCGTGGCGGTGTAGATGATGTCGCCGCCTTCAGCGACGGAGCCGGTGGCGGTCAGTTTCAGACCGGTAGTGTCGTCAGTACCTGGACCATCAGTAACGGTGGTCACCGGGTTGCCTGCGGTATCCAGCTTCTCGTAGTTACCACCGGTGGTGCCGGTGATGCTGTTGGTCAGATCCGGATTGGTGGTGTGCACGTTGTTTGGCGCAACGAAGTCCACGGTGCCCGAGCTGGAACCCACAGGGATAGTGATCTGCTGACCGTTGGCCAGGTTGATCACCAACGCGGAGCCGGTCACCGGAGCGGTGACGGAAGCGGTGTAGGTGACCACGCCGCCTTCGGTGACGCTTGGCGTCGCGGTCAGCGTGACGGTCGAAGTGTCGATGGTATCGGTAACTTCAGTCACAGCGGCAGCCGGGTCGACTTCGACTTTCTCGAAGTCACCACCGGTGGTGCCAGTGACAGTGACGCTGACTTCGCCGGCATCGACGTAGACGTCGTCTTCCGGCGCTGGAACAGTAATGCTGCCTTCGGTCTGACCTGCTGCGATGGTGATCACTTCACCATTGCTCAGGGTCACCTTCATTTCGGTGCCGGCTGGATTGGTCAGCGTCGCGGTGTAGATGATGTCGCCGCCTTCAGCGACGGAGCCGGTGGCAGTGAGTTTCAGACCGGTAGTGTCGTCAGTGCCAGGTCCGTCGGTGACGGTGGTCACTGGGTTACCGGCAGTGTCCAGCTTCTCGTAGTTGCCACCGGTGGTGCTGGTGATGCTGTTAGTCAGGTCCGGATTAGTGGTGTGCACGTTGTTTGGTGCAACGAAGTCCACGGTGCCGCTGCTCTGGCCGACTGGAATGGTGATCTGTTGGCCGTTAGCCAAATTGATCACCAGCGCAGAGCCGGTAACCGGAGCGGTGACCGAAGCGGTGTAGGTAACGACGCCGCCTTCAGTGACGCTTGGCGTCGCGGTCAGGGTGACGGTGCTGGTGTCGATGGTGTCAGTCACTTCGGTCACGGCTGGGGTGTTATCTACAGCCAGTTTTTCGAAATCGCCACCGGTGGTGCCAGTCACCGTGACGCTGACTTCGCCAGCATCGACGTACACGTCGTCTTCCGGCGCTGGAACAGTAATGCTGCCTTCGGTCTGACCTGCTGCGATGGTGATCACTTCACCATTGCTCAGGGTCACCTTCATTTCGGTGCCGGCTGGATTGGTCAGCGTAGCGGTGTAGATGATGTCGCCGCCTTCGGCGACGGAGCCAGTCGCGGTCAGCTTCAGACCGGTGGTGTCATCGGTACCTGGACCATCAGTAACGGTGGTCACTGGATTGCCGGCAGTATCCAGCTTCTCGTAGTTACCACCGGTGGTGCTGGTGATGCTGTTGGTCAGGTCTGGGTTGGTGGTGTGCACGTTGTTCGGTGCAACGAAGTCCACGGTGCCCGAGCTGGAACCCACAGGGATGGTGATCTGTTGGCCGTTGGCCAGGTTGATGACCAACGCAGAACCGGTCACTGGAGCAGTAACCGAGGCGGTATAGGTAACCACGCCGCCTTCGGTGACGCTTGGAGTTGCGGTCAGAGTGACGGTGCTGGTGTCGATGGTGTCGGTGACTTCGGTGACGGCTGGAGTGTTATCCACAGCCAGCTTCTCGAATTCGCCACCGGTGGTACCGGTCACGGTCACGCTGACTTCGCCCGCATCGACGTACACGTCGTCTTCTGGCGCTGGAACAGTGATGCTGCCTTCGGTTTGACCCTTGGCGATGGTGATGACTTCACCATTGCTCAGGGTCACCTTCATCTCGGTGCCGGCTGGGTTGGTCAGGGTGGCGGTGTAAACAATCGAACCACCTTCTTCAACCGAACCCGTCGCGGTCAGCTTGAGACCGGTAGTGTCATCAGTACCTGGACCATCAGTAACGGTGGTCACCGGGTTACCGGCAGTGTCCAGTTTCTCGTAATTACCACCGGTGGTGCTGGTGATGCTGTTGGTCAGGTCCGGATTGGTGGTGTGGACGTTGTTCGGTGCAACGAAGTCCACGGTACCCGAGCTGGAACCCACAGGAATGGTGATCTGTTGGCCGTTAGTCAAATTGATCACCAGCGCGGAGCCAGTCACTGGCGCAGTAACCGAGGCGGTGTAGGTGACAACGCCGCCTTCGGTGACGCTTGGGGTAGCGGTCAGCGTGACGGTCGAAGTGTCGATAGTGTCAGTCACTTCGGTCACGGCCGGGGTGCTATCCACAGCCAGCTTCTCGAAGTCGCCGCCAGTAGTACCGGTCACGGTCACGCTGACTTCGCCAGCATCGACGTACACGTCATCCGCCGGCGCCGGCAGGGTGATGCTGCCTTCGGTCTGGCCTTTGGCGATGGTGATGACTTCACCGTTGCTCAGGGTGACTTTCATCTCGGTGCCAGCCGGGTTGGTCAGCGTGGCGGTATAAACAATCGAACCACCTTCAGCAACCGAGCCAGTAGCGGTCAGTTTAAGACCGGTAGTGTCGTCAGTACCTGGACCATCAGTAACGGTAGTCACCGGATTACCGGCAGTGTCCAGCTTCTCGTAGTTGCCGCCGGTGGTGCCAGTGATGCTGTTGGTCAGGTCCGGGTTGGTGGTATGCACGTTGTTCGGCGCAACGAAGTCCACAGTGCCCGAGCTGGAACCCACAGGGATGGTGATCTGTTGGCCGTTGGCCAGGTTGATCACCAGCGCGGAGCCGGTCACTGGCGCAGTGACCGAAGCGGTATAGGTGACAACGCCGCCTTCGGTGACGCTTGGGGTAGCGGTCAAAGTGACAGTCGAAGTATCGATGGTGTCAGTCACTTCGGTGACGGCTGGAGTGTTATCCACAGCCAGCTTCTCGAAGTCGCCACCGGTGGTACCGGTCACGGTCACGCTGACTTCGCCCGCATCAACGTACACATCGTCTTCCGGCGCTGGAACAGTGATGCTGCCTTCGGTCTGACCTGCCGCGATGGTGATCACTTCACCATTGCTCAGGGTCACCTTCATCTCGGTGCCGGCTGGGTTGGTCAGGGTGGCGGTGTAAACAATCGAACCGCCTTCTTCAACCGAACCGGTCGCGGTCAGCTTCAGGCCGGTAGTGTCGTCAGTACCTGGGCCATCAGTAACGGTAGTTACCGGATTACCAGCGGTATCCAGCTTCTCGTAGTTGCCGCCGGTGGTGCCAGTGATGCTGTTGGTCAGGTCCGGGTTGGTGGTATGCACGTTGTTCGGCGCAACGAAGTCCACAGTGCCCGAGCTGGAACCCACAGGGATGGTGATCTGTTGGCCGTTGGCCAGGTTGATCACCAGCGCGGAGCCGGTCACTGGCGCAGTGACCGAAGCGGTATAGGTGACAACGCCGCCTTCGGTGACGCTTGGGGTAGCGGTCAAAGTGACAGTCGAAGTATCGATGGTGTCAGTCACTTCGGTGACGGCTGGAGTGTTATCCACAGCCAGCTTCTCGAAGTCGCCACCGGTGGTACCGGTCACGGTCACGCTGACTTCGCCCGCATCAACGTACACATCGTCTTCCGGCGCTGGAACAGTGATGCTGCCTTCGGTCTGACCTGCCGCGATGGTGATCACTTCACCATTGCTCAGGGTCACCTTCATCTCGGTGCCGGCTGGGTTGGTCAGGGTGGCGGTGTAAACAATCGAACCGCCTTCTTCAACCGAACCGGTCGCGGTCAGCTTCAGGCCGGTAGTGTCGTCAGTACCTGGGCCATCAGTAACGGTAGTTACCGGATTACCAGCGGTATCCAGCTTCTCGTAGTTACCGCCGGTGGTGCCGGTGATGCTGTTGGTCAGGTCCGGGTTGGTGGTGTGCACATTGTTCGGTGCAACAAACTCAACCGAGCCAGTACTTTGACCAACTGGAATAGTGATCTGCTGACCATTGGCCAAAGTAATAACCAGCGCAGAACCGGTAACCGGCGCAGTCACCGAAGCGGTGTAAGTAACTACGCCGCCTTCAGCAACACTGCTGTTCGCTGTCAAAGTGACAGTCGAAGTATCAATGGTGTCAGTAACTTGCGTTACAGCCGGAGTGCCATCTACAGCAACTTTTTCGAAGTCGCCGCCAGTGGTGCCGGTAACAGTGACGCTGACTTCACCGGCGTCGATGTAGACATCATCGGCAGGCGCAGCAACGGTAATGCTGCCTTCAGTCTGCCCCGCAGCAATGGTGATCACTTCACCATTGCTCAGGGTCACCTTCATTTCGGTGCCAGCCGGGTTGGTCAGCGTGGCGGTATAAACAATCGAACCACCTTCAGCAACCGAGCCAGTAGCGGTCAGTTTAAGACCGGTAGTGTCGTCAGTACCTGGACCATCAGTAACGGTAGTCACCGGATTACCGGCAGTGTCCAGCTTCTCGTAGTTGCCGCCGGTGGTGCCAGTGATGCTGTTGGTCAGGTCCGGGTTGGTGGTATGCACGTTGTTCGGCGCAACAAACTCAACCGAGCCAGTGCTCTGACCAACAGGAATAGTGATCTGCTGACCATTGGCCAGAGTAATAACCAGCGCAGAGCCAGTCACCGGCGCAGTAACCGAAGCGGTGTAAGTGACCACGCCGCCTTCAGCAACACTGCTGTTCGCGGTCAGGGTGACAGTCGAAGTATCGATGGTGTCGGTAACTTCGGTGACCGCCGGCTGGTTGCTGACCACCAGGTTTTCGAAGTTGCCGCCATCGACCTTGTCGATGCTGACGCTGACGTTGCCGGCATCGACATACACGTCATCGCTCGGCGCCGGCACGGTGACGCTGCCTTCGGTCTGGCCGGCGGCGATGGTGATCACCGCGCCGTTGCTCAGGGTCACGGTCACCGGGGTGCCGGCCGGGTTGGTCAGCGTCGCGGTGTAGATGATCGAGCCGCCTTCGGCGACGCTGCCGGTGGCGTTCAGGCTCAGGCCGGTGTCATCGATCGAGTCGGTGATGGTGGTGACCGCCGGGTTCGGGTTCGGTACCAGGTTCTCGAAGTTGCCACCAGTGGCGCCAGTGATGGTGGTGCTGACGCTGCTGCCGTTGTTGTAGACGTCGTTCGGCGGCGTCTGCACATCAACGGTGCCGGTGGTCTGGCCGGCGCCGATGGTGATGGTGCTGCCGTTGGACAGGGTGACGGTCACCGGCGTCTGCGCCGGGTTGGTCAGGGTGGCGGTGTAGGTGATCACGCCGCCTTCGGTGACACTCGGGTTGGCCGTCAGGCTGACCGTGGTGGTGTCGATGGTGTCGGTGATCTGGGTCACTGCCGGGGTGGTGTCCGGGGTGATGATCAGGCCCGCGCCGCCGGTGGTGCCGGTGATGGTCGCGGAGATTTCACTGCCGTCCAGGTACACGGTGTCGTTCGGCGGGATGGTCACGCTGACGCTGCCGGTGGTCTGCCCGGCGCTGATGACGATGACCTGGCCATTGGACAGGGTCACGGTCAGGTCGGTCAGCGGCGGCTGGCCCAGGGTGGCGGTGTAGATGATTACGCCACCGGCCTCGGTGATCGACGGCGTGGCACTCAGGCTCAGGCCGGATTCGCGCGTAGGCGTGGTGGTGTTGGGGTTGTTGGCATCGTCCAGGCCGCCCAGTTCCTGGGTCGCAGCGCCGGTAGCAAAGCCGATCGGGCCGGTCGGGAAGCCAATGGTCGGGTCGACCGAGCCTGCCGTGGCGTCGAGCATGACGAAGCTATGGCCACCACCGGCCGCGCCGCCGCTACCGGCGGCCGACGGGCCTGCTGCGGTGGCTTCGAGTTCGGTGGTCGGGTCAGCGCCGGCGGCGATGGCCTGTTGCAGCTCTTCGACCGAAGGCGCGGCCTGGGCGGTTGCTGCCGCCAGGTCAGTGCTGCTGTCCGGGGCCTCGGCACTCCATTGGGTGTCACGGCCCAGGTCCAGGGTGCGGCCGTCGGCCAGCTCCAGGGTGACGGCGCCGGCCAGGCCAGTGAGCACCTGCTCGCCAGCGAACAGGCGGTCACCTTCGATGAGTACACGTTGAATCCCTTCTGGGGATACGGCGATTACTTGGCCAACAATGCTTTTGACGATGGCAACAACACTGCTCATTGGACTCTCCGGGCTACCCGTTCAATTTGGCTTCCATGCCAGCCGGCGCTGAATTGCCGCTTTGTGATGGAATGTTTCAATAGTAAGTTTGGCACTTTTGACGTCAATATATTGTCGATAACTGTTGGCTATTAAGTTTATGCCAAAGTATTGACCTTCGTGCTGCCATCCTAAACAATCAGCACCGTAATGTCACATTGATATTTGAGCGGCTTCCACTCTTCCTCCGTACGCACCAAGTACCCCTTCGGAAGTTTCCGACATAAGGTCATTCCGGTTGCCATTTTCTAATGCAGCAACGATTTCTGCTGTGATTTGGGACAAGACGTCCCTGGGAAAAAAGTTAAATGCGCGCGTCACTGTTCACTGCTCTTCCTTTCGTCCTCGCCACCAGTTTCGTTCAAGCACAGAGCCTGCCAGAGGCCATGCAGAAAGCCCTCGAGGTACACCCGGAAATCCAGGCCGGGGTTAACAGCCGAATCGCTGCCGATTACCAACTGCGCGCCGCCAAGGGTGGTTACCTGCCACGTGTTGATGTGCTCGCCGGTTATGGCCGTGAAGGTACCGACAGCCCGAGCACCGGCAACCGCTGGGAAACCCTCAACCGTGGTGAGTCGAGCGTGCGCCTGCGGCAGATGGTCTTCGACGGTTTTGCCACCTCGAGTGAAGTTGGCCGTCAGCAAGCCACCGTCAACTCCCGCGCCTACTCGCTGCTGGGCGCCTCCGAGCGCACCGGGCTGACCGTTGCCCAGGTTTACCAGGACGTCCTGACCCGTCGCGAGATGGTCCGCCTGGCAGAAGACAACCTGCGCAGCCACGAACGCATCTATGACCAGATCAAGCTGCGTACCGCCCGCGGTGTCGGTCGCCTGGCCGACCTTGACCAGGCTGAAGCGCGTCTGGCCCAGGCCCGCAATAATCTGATCACCGAGCAGACCAACCTGGCCGATGCCAAGACCAACTACCTGAGCGTGGTCGGTCAGCTGCCGGACGAGTTAAGCAGCCCTGCGCCGTTTGTCGACCTGTTGCCGGCCAACCTCGACGAAGCCCGTCAGCAGATGGTCGAGAGCAGCCCGATCCTGCGCTCGGCAGAGTCCGATATCGCCGCGGCGGAGAAGCAATACGAGGCTGCAAAGTCTACTTTCTATCCGCGTTTCGATGCAGAACTCGGACGGACGGCCGATAACGACCTGGATGGCATGAACGGCCACAACAACGAATGGCAGGCTATGCTGCGTATGAGTTTCAACTTGTATGCCGGGGGCAGCAACAAGGCCGACCTGGAATCCAAGTCGTACCTGACCAACCAGGCGCTGGACATTCGCAACAATGCCTTGCGCCAGCTCAACGAGGAGCTCGGCCTGGCATGGAATGCTATGGACAACGCCAATGCGCAATTGCCGATCGCCCAGCAATACGTCGATCACAGCAACAGTGTGCGCAGCGCCTACCAGAAGCAGTTCAGCCTCGGCGAACGTACCTTGCTAGACTTGCTCGACAGCGAGAATGAACTCTTCACTGCCCAGCGCCGTCTGGCTGAAGTGAAGAACAGCCAAGTGTTTACTCAGTACCGAATCAAAGCGACCATTGGTCAACTGCTCAAGAGCCAGGGTGTTGTCGCACCGATGGCCTCCGTGGTGCAGAACGACCTTAAACCGAAAGTGAACCTGCCAGGCATGAACTGAGGTCCACTGTTATAGCCAACCGCAACCGTTAAGAGAGCCCGCGTGGAATCAGAAGTCAGTCGAGTCCAGCTCAGCCATGATCCACGCAGTCAGCACGACGATCCGTTGCTGGACAGCCTGCTGTCTCTCTGCGTGCTGCACCAGAAGCCCGCCAGCCGGGCCATGCTGACCACCGGCCTGCCGTTGCCGGCCCAGCGCCTGAGCCCGGAGCTGCTGCCGCGTGCGGCGGCCCGTGCCGGCCTGCAGGGGCGCTTGCTGCAACGCAAGCTGGAGCAGATCCCAAGCATCGCCATGCCGGCGATGCTCTTGCTCAAGGACGGTCGCAGCACGGTGTTGCTGGGTTGGGAGAATGACGACACCGCGCGCCTGTTGCTCAGCGAGAGCGACGGCGGCGAGGTGCACGTCAGCCGCGAAGCGTTGCTGAGCGACTACAGTGGCCGGGTGTTCTTCGCCCAGCCGCAGCACAAGTTCGACGTCAACCACGGCAACCTGATTCCGCGTGCGCGTTCGTGGTTCCGGGACACCCTCAAGCGCAGCCGCTGGCTGTACATCGACGCCATCGCCGCAAGCCTGGTGATCAACCTGATCGCCCTGGCCGCGCCGCTGTTCGTGATGAACGTCTACGACCGCGTGGTGCCCAACCAGGCCACCTCGACCCTGTGGGTCCTGGCCCTGGGGATTTCCGGTGCCTACATCTTCGACCTGATTCTCAAGGGCCTGCGCAGTTTGTGCCTGGACCTGGCCGGGAAGAAGACCGACCTGATCATCTCGGCGACGCTGTTCGAACGCATCGTCGGCATGGCCATGAAGTACCGGCCGGCACGGGTCGGCAGCTTTGCCCAGAACATTCATGAATTCCAGGGCCTGCGCGATTTTCTTGCCTCGCTGACCCTGACCAGCCTCATCGACCTGCCGTTCACCCTGTTGATCCTGATGGTGATCGCCATCATCGGCGGGCACCTGGTGTGGATTCCGATCATCGCCTTCCCGCTGGCCCTGGGTATCGGCTACGCCCTGCAAAAGCCGCTGGTGGCGACTCTGGAGCGGACCATGGCCCTGGCCTCCGAGCGCCAGTCGAGCCTGATCGAAACCCTCGCCGGGCTCGATGCGGTCAAGGTCAACAACGCCGAAAGCGAACGCCAGTACATGTGGGAGCAGACCATCGGCACCCTCAGCCGCCTCGAGCTGCGGGTCAAGGTGCTCTCGGGCCTGGCGATGAACATTACCCTGCTGATCCAGCAACTGGCCGGCGTGGCGCTGATTTGTGCTGGCGTCTACCAGATCATGGCCGGCAATCTGAGCATGGGCGGCCTGATCGCTTGCTACATGCTCAGTGGCCGGGCCCTCGGCCCACTGGGCCAGCTTTCCGGTTTGCTGACCCGTTACCAGCAAGCCAAGGTGACCATGGTCTCCACCGACCAGATGATGGAGCTGCCGCAAGAGCGCAACTTCGAAGAGCGCCCGCTGAGCCGCCAGGTACTGCAGGGCGCCATCGAGTTTCGCGGCGTCGATTTCACTTATCCCAACCAGCAGAACCTGGCGCTCAAGGGCGTCAATGTGTCGATCCGCCCCGGCGAGAAAATCGGCATCATCGGTCGCAGCGGCTCGGGCAAGAGCTCGCTGGCCAAACTCATCGTCGGCCTCTATGAAGCCGATGCCGGCTCGTTGCTGGTCGATGGCGTCGACATCCGCCAGATCGACGTCAGCGAGCTGCGCCACAACATCGGCTACGTGCCCCAGGACATCCAGCTGCTGGCCGGTACCCTGCGCGACAACCTGGTCAGCGGTGCGCGCTATGTCGAGGACGAAATGGTCCTGCAGGCGGCCGAGCTGTCCGGGGTTCACGAATTCGCCCGGCTGCACCCGCAAGGTTACGAGCTGCAGGTCGGCGAGCGTGGCCAGAATCTTTCCGGTGGCCAGCGGCAGAACGTCGCCCTCGGCCGCGCCTTGTTGCTCAACCCGCAGATCCTGCTGCTCGACGAACCGACCAGCGCCATGGACAACACCGGTGAAGAACGCCTCAAGCAACGCCTGCAAGCTGTCATCGAGAACAAGACCGTGGTCCTGGTGACGCACCGGGCTTCGCTGTTGTCACTGGTCGACCGCCTGATCGTTGTCGATCGCGGGCAGATAGTCGCGGATGGCCCGAAAGCCGCCGTCATGGATGCGCTGAAGAAGGGGCAGATCAGTGTTGCTTAAGATGGATATGGGCCAGATCAAGGACAGCCTGCGCAGGTATTTCAAAGGTTCCGAATCGCTCAGCGGCCAGCCGCTGCCCGAGGTCAACAAGGCGCTGATCGAAGATGCGCCGCGCATCGTGCGCCTGACCATCTGGGGGTAATCGGATTCTTCCTGTTCCTCGGGCTCTGGGCCAACTTCGCCATTATCGACGAAGTTACCCGTGGCGAAGGCAAGGCGATTCCGTCGTCGAAACTGCAGAAGATCCAGAACCTGGAAGGCGGCATCGTCGCGCAGATCTACGCCAAAGAAGGCGAGATCGTCGAAGTCGGCGACCCCTTGCTGCGGCTGGACGACACCCGTTTTGTCTCCAACGTCGGCGAGACTGAGGCTGATCGCCTGGCCATGGCCCTGCGCGTCGAGCGCCTGAGCGCCGAGGTTGAAGACCGGCCGCTGAAGATCGACGAAGAAATCCGCAAGGCTGCGCCAAGCCAGGCCGCCAACGAAGAATCCCTGTACCAGAGCCGTCGCCAGCAACTGCAAGACGAAATCGGCGGCCTGCAGGAGCAACTGGTACAGCGCCAGCAAGAGCTGCGCGAGTTCAGTTCCAAGCAGGGCCAGTACCGCAACAGCCTGCAGCTGCTGCGCCAGGAGATCAGCATGTCCGAGCCGCTGGTGGCCCAGGGCGCAATCTCCCAGGTTGAAGTGCTGCGCCTCAAGCGTGCCGAGGTTGAAAACCGCGGCCAGCTGGATGCCACCTCGCTGGCGATCCCGCGGGCCGAATCGGCGATCAAGGAAGTCGAGCGCAAGATCGACGAGACCCGCGGCAAGTTCCGCAGCGAAGCCCTGACCCAGCTTAACGAGGCGCGCACCGACCTGAGCAAGGCCCAGGCCACCGGCAAGGCCCTGGACGACCGGGTCAACCGGACCCTGGTGACCTCGCCGGTGCGCGGTATCGTCAAGCAGCTGCTGGTCAACACCGTTGGCGGTGTAATCCAGCCGGGCAGCGACCTGGTCGAAATCGTCCCGCTGGACGATACCCTGCTGGTCGAAGCGCGCATCCGCCCGCAAGACATCGCCTTCCTGCACCCGGGGCAGGAGGCGATGGTCAAGTTCACCGCCTATGACTTCACCATCTACGGCGGCCTCAAGGCCAAGCTCGAACAGATCGGCGCCGATACCATCACCGACGAAGACAAGAACACCTTCTACGTGATCAAGCTGCGCACCGAGCGCAGCCACCTGGGCACCGACGAGAAGCCGCTGTTGATCATCCCGGGGATGGTCGCTTCGGTGGACATCATCACCGGCAAGAAGAGCGTGCTGAGCTACCTGCTCAAGCCGATCATCCGCGCCCGGGCCGAAGCGCTGCGCGAGCGTTGACAGCATCGCGGGGCAAGCCCGCTCCTACAGGGTTGTGTAGGAGCGGGCTTGCCCCGCGAAGAGGCCCGCAACCTCACCATATGCTTATGCACTAAAGATATTTAAATTCTTCCTCTTATGACTTTATAGTCACTCCCCTGCGTACCTGCCGACCAATCGGCGCGCCGCACGACCGAACCAACACGGAACACCGTGAGTTTCTGATCGATGCGCGCACCTTTGGGCGCGCTCTGCGTGGGAGTGAATCATGTCAGCGGCCTCTAACGCCTTGTCGTCCATCGACAGCGCACAGCAGCAAGCCTTCGAAATCCTGCCGTTTAGCGGTGCCGTCGGCGCCGAGATCATCGGCCTGGACCTGAGCAAGCCCGTCAGCGGCGAAGATTTCACCCGGATCCACCGGGCTCATCTCGACCACCACGTGCTGGTGTTTCGCGACCAGCGCATCAGCCCCGAACAACAGATCGCCTTCAGCCGCCGTTTTGGTGAGCTGCAGATCCACGTGCTCAAGCAGTTCCTGCTCAGCGGCCACCCGCAAATCCTCATCGTCTCCAACATCGTCGAGAACGGGCAGAACATTGGCCTGGGCGACGCCGGCAAGTTCTGGCACTCGGACCTGTCATACAAGGAACTGCCAAGCCTGGGCTCGATGCTGCACGCCCAGGAGCTGCCCAGCGAAGGCGGCGACACCCTGTTCGCCGACATGCACAAAGCCTGGGACGGCCTGCCCGAGGCCCTGCGCAAAGCCGTTGAAGGCCGCAGCGCCGCGCATTCCTATACCGCTCGCTACAGCGAGACCAAGTTCGAAGGCAACTGGCGCCCGACCCTGACTGCCGAGCAACTGGCGCAGGTGCAGGAAGTGATTCACCCGGTGGTGCGCACCCACCCGGAAAACGGCCGCAAGGCGCTGTTTGTCAGCGAAGGCTTCACCACCCGCATCGTTGACCTGCCCGACGATGAAAGCCGGCAGATCCTGACCGAGCTCTACGCCCACAGCGTGCTCGAGCAGAACATCTACCGCCACCAATGGCAGCCCCATGACCTGGTGTTCTGGGACAACCGCTCGTTGATCCACCTGGCCAGCGGCTGCCCTGCACACCTGCGCCGCAAGCTGTACCGCACCACCATCCAGGGCGATGCCCCGTTTTGATCTTTCGAGGAGTACAGCATGCGCAAATCAATCAGCCGCCTGGCGGCCAGTATCGGCCTGGGTGCCAGCCTGCTCGCCGGCAGCCTGGTGGCGCCGGCCACGGCCCAGGCCGAAGGTGAAATCCGCATTGCCGAGCAGTTCGGCATCGTTTACTTGCTGCTCAACGTGGTGCGCGATCAGAACCTGATCGAAAAACACGGCAAGGCGCAGGGCATCGACATCAAGGTCGACTGGACGCAATTGTCGGGCGGCGCTGCGATCAACGACGCCTTGCTCTCAGGCTCGGTGGACATCGCCGGTGCCGGCGTCGGCCCGCTGCTGACCATCTGGGACCGCACCCAGGGCCGCCAGAACGTCAAGGCCGTGGCTTCGCTGGGCAACTTCCCTTATTACCTGGTGAGCAGCAACCCGAAGGTCAAGACCATCGCCGACTTCAGCGAGAAAGACCGCATCGCCCTGCCGGCGGTGGGTGTCTCGGTGCAGTCGCGCTTTTTGCAGTACGCCGCCGCCAAGCAGTGGGGCGACAAGGAATACAACCGCCTCGACAAATACACCCTGGCCGTCCCCCATCCGGATGCCACTGCGGCCTTGCTGGCCGGCGGCACCGAGCTCAACGCGCACTTCTCCAACCCGCCGTTCCAGGACCAGGTGCTGGCCAACAAGGACGTGCACGTGGTGCTCAACACCTACGACCTGCTCGGCCCGAACTCGCCGACCGTGCTGTTCGCCACCGAAAAATTCCGCAACGACAACCCCAAGACCTACAAAGCCTTTGTTGATGCCCTGGCTGAAGCCGCCGAGTTTGCCCAGAACGACAAGGCCGCCGCTGCCGACACCTACATTCGCGTGACCAAGGCCAAGATCGACCGCGAGGCATTGCTGAAGATCATCGACAACCCGCAGTACGAGTTCAGCGTGACGCCGAAAAACACCTACCCGCTGGCCGAATTCCTCTACCGCGTGGGCGCGATCAAGCACAAACCCGAATCCTGGAAAGACTACTTCTTCCAGGACGAGAAACCGCTGCAAGGGAGCTGACCGGATGAACACCCCATTGCCAGGCCACACGGTCAGCAAGCTGAGCAGCGTCGCCACGCCGCCGCTGCTGCAGGTGGATAACCTAAGCCTCGAATACCGCACCGCGCAGCGCGTGGTGCGGGCTACCCACCAGGTCAGTTTCGAAGTGGACAAAGCCGACCGCTTTGTCCTGCTCGGGCCTTCGGGCTGCGGCAAGTCGACCCTGCTCAAGGCGGTGGCCGGCTTCATCGAGCCCCGGGAAGGGCAGATCCGCCTGCAGGGCCAGGCCGTGCAGGGCCCGGGCCCGGACCGCATCGTGGTGTTCCAGGAATTCGATCAGCTGCCGCCGTGGAAAACCGTCAAGCACAACGTGATGTTCCCGTTGCTCGCCTCGGGCACGCTCAAGCGCAAGGAGGCTGAGCAGCGCGCCTTGCACTACCTGGAAAAGGTCGGTCTGGCGGGTTTCGCTGATGCCTATCCGCATACCCTGTCGGGCGGCATGAAAGCCCGCGTGGCGATTGCCCGGGCGCTGGCCATGCAGCCGAAGATCCTGCTGATGGACGAACCCTTCGCCGCCCTCGACGCCCTGACCCGGCGCAAGATGCAGGAAGAGTTGCTGCTGCTCTGGGAAGAGGTGCGCTTCACCCTGTTGTTCGTTACCCATTCGATCGAAGAGGCGCTGGTGGTCGGCAACCGCATCCTCTTGCTGTCGCCCCATCCGGGCCGGGTACGCGCTGAAATCCACAGCCACCAGTACAACCTGCAAAGCCTTGGCGCCAGTGATTTCCAGGCCTCGGCGCGGCGTATCCACCGCTTGCTGTTCGACGATGATGCCCAGGTCGAACACGACCCGGCGTTGGGTTTCGCCGACATTCGCATTGCCTACTGACCGGGAGTTTTGCCATGACCACGACTGTTACGCCGCGTCAGGAATATGAAGTCGTCCTCGAACCGCTGCTCAGTGTCCCCGTAGAACGTGAACTGCCGCTCGGCCAGCGCCTCTGGCGACAGGGCTGGTTGCGCAAGGGCCTGATCCTGATTCTGCTGGCTCTGGCCTGGGAAGCCATCGCCCGCTATCAGGGCAACGACCTGCTGCTGCCGAGCTTTTTACAAACCGCCGCGGCCCTGTACGACGGCCTGCTCAGCGGCGAGTTGCTGGCCAAGGTTGGGGTGTCGCTGGTGGTGCTGCTCAAGGGTTACCTGCTGGGCATCGTTCTGGCTTTTGGCCTGACCAGCCTGGCGGTGTCGACCCAGTTCGGCCGCGACCTGCTCAGCACCCTGACCTCGATGTTCAACCCCTTGCCGGCGATTGCCTTGCTGCCCTTGGCGCTGCTGTGGTTCGGCCTGGGCGACAACAGCCTGATCTTTGTGCTGGTGCACTCGGTGCTCTGGGCCCTGGCGCTGAATACCTACGCCGGCTTTCTTGGCGTCAGTGAAACCCTGCGCATGGCCGGGCGCAACTATGGCCTGCGCGGCTTGCGCCTGGTCGTGCATATCCTGATTCCGGCGGCGCTGCCGTCGATCCTCTCGGGGCTGAAGATTGGCTGGGCCTTTGCCTGGCGCACGCTGATCGCCGCCGAGCTGGTGTTCGGCGCCACCAGCGGCAAGGGCGGGCTGGGCTGGTACATCTTCCAGAACCGCAACGAGCTGTACACCGACAAGGTGTTCGCTGGCCTTGCGGTGGTGATCTTGATCGGCTTGCTGGTCGAGAGCCTGGTGTTCAACACCCTGGAGCGCATCACCCTGCGTCGCTGGGGCATGCAGCGCTGAGCGGCTCAGGCGCTTTGGTACTGCGCCGCGGCATTGTTGAGGGTTTCGGCAATTTGCTGGCGCAGGCTCAGGGGCTGCTCGACGATCAGCCCGTCACCCTGGCTCAGTAGCCACCAGCGCAGCTGCCAGCTGTTGCTGACGGTAGCTTTGAGGCGGTGCCCGGCGTCCAGCGGGGTCAGGTGCATATCGGCCGACAGCGGCGTCTCGCGCACCAGGCGGGCGAGGTTGTCGCTGATCCAGGCCTGCAGTTCGATCTTGTCGGTATCGCCGAACTGCAGGGCGTCGCTGCGCAGGTACGCTTGCAGGTCGAAGGCGCGCAGGCCTTCGGTGGGGCTGTCGAGAATGCGCAGTTTGCGAAAGCGATGCACGGCGAACTGGCGTATGTCGGTATAGGGCGCAGCGGTGGCAATCAGGTAGCTGACCTGGCCGCGCTGAATCAACGCCAGCGGGTTGAGGGTCAGTTCGCTGAGCTTGTCGTTGTGCGCCGAGTAGTACTGGCAGTGCAGCTGGTATTCCTCAAGCAGCGCATGCTGCACGGTCTCGAGGATACTGTCGGGCACTTCCGGGGCCTGCATGTTCATGTCCGGGCGTACGCTGGCGACTTTGTCCAGCCAGCGCGCCACCTTGTTCGCTCCCGACAGGTGTTCGAGCTTCTGCCGGGCATGGCTGAAGCGCGGGTCCAACACCTTGAGCATGCTCCCCGGCAACAGCGGGCGTACCGCCTCTTCCACCAGCGCCAGGCTCAGCGCCTCACTGACACTGGTACCGCGCAATTCAATGCAGGCGTTGGCTGCCCAGTGCCAGCCGTACGGGATGCTCTTGTCGTTGCGCTCCAGCGGAAAAATCAGCGACAGCTCGTTGAGATCGCGTTCGATGCTGCGCTTGCTGATGGTGAATCCTGCGTCCTGCAGGCGGCCAACCAGCTCGGCACTGGTAATGCCCGGTGAGCGGCTGGGCAACTGGCGCAGCAACTCCCATTGGCGGCTGAGGGTGGCGCGTGTCGTGGCGGAGGGCAAAAGGTGGCGTCCTTGTCTAGGCTTGCGGTTGTAGCATGGCGCCAGCGTAGTGATATGGCAATTAGCCATTTATGTATCCAGATCAAGGATGAAGCAGTTGAGTGCCCTAACTGAATCGTTCGCGACAGGTTTTGTCGTGGCCGTGCGCAGAATCACGCCTCATCACTCCCGCTGTTGGATCTGTGGGTAGTTCAATGAGGACGAACATGTCAGCTGCAAGCAACATCTACCCACTGCTTGAGCGCCTGTTGCCCGAGCGGATCATCCCTGCGCCCGGCCGCCCTGGCCGCCTGCAGCGGTTGTACGCCGGGGTCGGCATGCCCAGCCAGCGGGCAGTGCTGGGCGAGAGTTTCGCCCTGATCAGCCGCCTGGACGAAGCCAGCGACCTGCAGGCGGTGTACGACGACCTGCGCGCCCAGGCCCTGGAAGGCAACGTCGGCGCGCTCAACGACCTGGGCTGGATCTGGCTCAATGGCAAGTACTGGCGCGCCGACCCGACCCTGGCCGGGCACCTGCTGCGTATGGCGGCCCTGCAGGGCAGTGCCGCAGCCTGGTTCAACCTCGGCCAGCAGCATTACTTCGGCAAGGGAGTGGAGGTCGCCTATGCCAGTGCGGCAGAGTACTACCAGCAGGCGTTCGAGCGTGGCCTGGAACACGCCGCCGCGGCGCTGGGTGATCTCTACGAAGAAGAAATCTGTGACAGCGACAGCCAGGACTGGCAGGTCGACCTGCAGCAGGCCTACCGCTGGTTCCTGCGCGGCGCCCAGCGCGGTGACGCACGCTGCCGCTTCGAGGTCGGCTATCGCCTGCTGCATGGGCTGACGGTCAACGTCGACAGCAAGGCCGCCGTGTACTGGCTGGAACTGGCCGCCGTGGCCGGAGTGATGCAGGCTGCCGAAGAGCTGGCGGTGCATTTCAGCGAGGTCAACAACGCCCTGCGTTACCTGTTCTGGCGCGAGCAGGCGATCAGCCTGGGCAGCAAGCTGGCGCTGAACATGAAGCTGGACGATCAACTGCAACCTTGAACATGACGTTTGTCAGCCACTATTGACGGCAGGGGCGGTGATCGAAGAATATTGATAGTTAGCAAACTATGAATATAGCCACGAACCTCCCTTCATGACCCTCGACGCACTGCAACTCAACATCAGCAGCGGCATGGTGGTGGCCGGCCGGCACTGGCGGCGCATCTGCCAGGCGACCCTGGCTGGCTACGGCATTTCCGAAGCCTGCGCGGTCCCTTTGCTGATGATCGTGCGCCTGGGTGATGGCGTGCACCAGGTCGCCGTAGCCCAGGCGGCGGGGCTCGAAAGCCCGTCGCTGGTGCGCCTGCTCGACCAGCTGTGCAATGCAGGCTTTGTCTGCCGTACGGAAGATCCGGTCGATCGCCGGGCCAAGGCCCTGAGCCTGACCGCCAGCGGTCGGGTATTGGCCGAAGCCATCGAAGGCGAGCTGGTGCGCCTGCGCCGCGAAGTGCTGCAGGGCATCGACGAAGCCGACCTGCTGGCCACCCTGCGCGTGCTGCGCGCCTTCGAAGACGCTGCCCAGCGCACCCCGGGCGTGCCGACGTGAACGGTTTTTTCAGCTCGATGCCGCCGGCGCGCGACTGGTTCTACGGGGTGCGCACCTTCGCCGCGTCGATGATCGCCCTGTACATCGCCTTGCTCATGCAACTGCCCCGGCCTTACTGGGCCATGGCTACGGTGTATATCGTCTCCAGCCCGTTCGTCGGGCCCACCAGTTCCAAGGCCCTGTATCGCGCCATGGGCACCTTGCTCGGCGCTGCCGGGGCGGTGTTCCTGGTGCCGCTGCTGGTGCAGACGCCAGTGCTTTTGACCGTCGCCGTGGCGCTGTGGACCGGCACCTTGCTGTTCCTCTCGCTGCACCTGCGCACCGCCAACAGCTATGCGCTGATGCTGGCCGGCTACACCCTGCCGATGATCGCCCTGCCGGTGGTCGACGACCCGCTGGCAGTGTTCGACATTGCCTCGTCGCGGGCCCAGGAAATCTGCCTGGGCATCGTCTGTGCGGCAGTGGTCGGAGCGATCTTCTGGCCACGGCGCCTGACCCCGGTGCTGGTTGGCGCCACTGGCAACTGGTTCAACGAGGCGATCCGCTACAGCGATACCTTCCTGGCCCGCGAGGCGACTGCCGATAAAGTCGGCGGCTTGCGTGCCTCGATGGTCACCACCTTCAACTCGCTGGAGCTGATGATCGGCCAGTTGTCCCATGAAGGCGCACGGCCGCAAACGGTGAAGAATGCCCGCGAGCTACGTGGGCGGATGATCCACCTGCTGCCGGTGATCGATGCCCTCGACGACGCCTTGCTCGCCCTCGAAGGCCGTGCCCCGGCCCAGAGCGAACAGCTGCAGCCATTGCTGAGCGAAGCCCGCGCCTGGCTGCAGGGCACCGCGCAGGATCCATCGCCGGCACGCTGGTCGGCGTTGCGTGCGCACATCGAAGATATGCAACCGAGCGCCGCCGCCCTTGATGAGCGCGCCTCGCTGCTGCTGTCCAACGCGCTCTATCGCCTGGCTGAATGGGCCGACCTGTGGCAAGACTGTTGCAGCCTGCAGCACGCCATCCGCAACGAAGACCTCTCGCCCTGGCGCGCGGTGTATCGGCACTGGCGCCTGGGCCGGCTGACGCCGTTCTTCGACCGGGGGCTGATGCTCTACTCGGTGTTCTCCACCGTCAGCGCGATCATCGTTGCCACCACCCTGTGGATTTTGCTCGGCTGGGGCGACGGCGGCAGCGCGGTGATTCTCGCCGCCGTGGCCTGCAGCTTCTTTGCCGCCATGGACGACCCGGCGCCGCAGATCTACCGGTTCTTCTTCTGGACTTCGCTGTCGGTGCTGTTTGCCAGCCTTTACCTGTTTCTGGTGCTGCCCAACCTGCATGACTTTCCTATGCTGGTGCTGGCCTTCGCCATACCGTGCATCTGCGTCGGCACCCTGACCGTGCAGCCGCGCTTCTACCTGGGCACCTTGCTGACTATCGTCAACACCGCCTCGTTCATCAGCATCCAGGGCGCCTACGACGCCAACTTCCTGACCTTCATCAACGCCAACCTGGCCGGGCCGGTGGGCTTGCTGTTCGCCTTCGTCTGGACCCTGGTGGTGCGCCCGTTCGGCGTTGAGCTTGCGGCCAAGCGCCTGACCCGTTTCAGCTGGCACGACATCGTCGGCATGACCCAGCCGGCGACCCTGGCCGAGCACCGGCACCTGGGCGTGCAGATGCTCGACCGGCTGATGCAGCAACTGCCGCGCCTGACCCAGACCGGCCAGGACACCGGCACCGCCCTGCGAGACCTGCGCGTGGGCCTGAACCTGCTCGACCTGCTGGCCTATATGCCACGGGTCGGCGCGCAGCCGCGCCAGTTGCTGGAGCGGGTGGTGGAAGAGGTGGGCGAACACTTTCAGGCCTGCCTGGACGCGCGCCGTCGGCTGCACGCGCCCGAGGTGCTGTTGCAGAGCATGGAGCGCGCCCGTCGCGCCCTCAACCTCAACGACCTGGCCGACAGCGCCGAGGCCCGGGTGCACCTGTTGCACGCCTTGAGCGGCCTGCGCCTGGCGCTGTTGCCGGGGGTCGAGGTGGTGCTTGAGCCATCCGACGATCAGCAACAACTGCCCTATGGCATCGATGGAGCGCCGCTGTGATCGGAGATCTGGATATCAGCGGGGTGTTCCTGCCCACGCTGCTGGTGATGATGGTCGTCACCTATTTGCTGTTTCTCGGTGTGCACGCGCTGCTCAACCGCGTGCATTTCTACCGCCTGGTCTGGCACCGGGCGCTGTTCAACGTTGCGCTTTACGCCGTGCTGCTCGGCACGGTCGATCACTTTTGCCGAAACCTGATGCTGCCATGAAAAAACCCTTGTTGACCCTGGGCCGCGTGGTCCTGACCCTGCTGGTAGTGACGCTGGCGACCGTGTTGGTCTGGCAGATGGTCATGTACTACATGTTCGCCCCCTGGACCCGGGACGGGCACATCCGCGCCGACGTGATCCAGATCGCCCCGGATGTTTCCGGTTTGATCCAGCAGGTCGAGGTACGCGACAACCAGGTGGTCAAGCGTGGCGACGTGCTGTTCACCATCGACCAGGACCGCTTCCACCTGGCCCTGCGCCAGGCCCAGGCGACCCTGGCCGAGCGCAAGGAAACCCTGGCCCAGGCCCAGCGCGAAGCCCGGCGTAATCGTGGCCTGGGTAACCTGGTGGCCGCCGAGCAACTGGAAGAGAGCCAGTCGCGCCAGGCCCGCGCCGAATCGGCCCTGGCCGAAGCCCAGGTGGCGGTGGATGCTGCGCAGTTGAACCTCGACCGTTCAGTGGTGCGCAGCCCGGTTGATGGCTACCTCAACGACCGCGCGCCGCGTGCCCACGAATTCGTCAGCGCCGGGCGGCCGGTGCTGTCGGTGGTCGACAGCGACTCCTACCACGTCGATGGCTACTTCGAAGAAACCAAGCTGGCCGGCATTCACATCGGCCAGGCTGTGGATATCCGCGTACTCGGCGACAACACCCGCCTGAGCGGGCGGGTGCAGAGCATTGCCGCCGGTATCGAGGACCGCGACCGCAGCAGCGGCGCCAACCTGCTGCCCAACGTCAACCCGGCGTTCAGCTGGGTGCGCCTGGCCCAGCGGATCCCGGTTCGGATTGCCTTCGATGAGGTGCCGGCAGACTTTCGCATGATCGCCGGGCGTACGGCGACGGTGTCGATCCTTGAGGACAAGGGCCAATGAAACGGCTGTCACTGCTCGGCTTGAGCCTGCTGCTGTCGGCCTGCCAGATGGTCGGGCCGGACTACAACGTGCCCAAGGATGCCGCGATCCAGCGCGCCGACTTGCAGGGCCAACTGCGCCAGGACGCCAGCAGCGTGGTCTCGGCGCCCGTGCCGAAAGACTGGTGGCACCTGTATCAGGACGAACGCCTCAATGAGCTGGTGCGCCAGGCCCTGGCCGCCAACAGCGAACTGCGTGTGGCGGCGGCGAACATCGCCAAGGCCCGCGCCCAGGTCGAAGAGGCCGAAGCCCAGGGTGGCTTGAACGGCGGTGTGAAGCTGGGTGCCCAGCGTTTGCAGGAGTCCGGCGAAGCCTTTTTGCAACCAGAGAAAGTGCCGGTGGCCAACATCGGCGAGGCGATCATCAGCGCGTCTTACCAGTTCGACCTGTGGGGCACCCTCAAGCGTGGCGTCGAGGCCGCCCAGGCCAATGCCGACGCGACCCAGGCCGCCGCTGATACCGCACGCATCACCCTGGTGGCCGACGTGGTACGTGCCTACACCCAGGTCTGCGCGGCCAACGAGGAATACCATATCGCCCATGAGTCCCTGGACCTGCAGCAGCAGAGCGTGACCCTGACCCAACGCCTGCGCGATGCCGGGCGTGGTGACGAAACCCAGGTGACCCGCTCGCAAACCCAGTTCAAATCCTTGCGCGCCGAGCTGCCGCGTTACCAGGCTGCGCGTGAAGCGGGCCTGTACACCTTGTCGATGCTGCTGGCCAAGCCGCTCAACCAGTTGCCGGCCGGAACCGGCGATTGCGCCGAGCTGCCGCATATCTCCCAGGTGCTGCCAGTGGGCGATGGCGCCGCGCTGCTCAAGCGCCGTCCGGATGTCCGCCAGGCCGAACGCAGCCTGGCCGCGGCCACGGCGACTATCGGCGTAGCCACCGGGCAGTTGTATCCGGACATCAGCATCGGTGCCCAGGTGGGCACCATCGGTATCCTGGACAACCTCGGCAAACCTGCGACCAACCGCTGGGGCTTCGGCCCGCTGCTGACCTGGAATGTACCGACCAACGGTTCGCGGGCGCGCATCCGTGAGGCGCAAGCTTCGACCCAGGCGGCGCTGGCGCATTTTGACGGGGTGGTGCTCAACGCCATTCGCGAAACCCAGACCAGCCTGGCGCAATACAGCGCCTTGCTGGAGCGCCGCGATGCCTTGGCCGATGCCGAGCGTTCGGCGCAACTGGCGGCAGACCAGACCCATAGGTTTTACCAGGCCGGGCGTGAGTCGTTCCTGGCGGACCTGCAGGCGACCCGTACTTACACCGAGATGCGCGCGCAACTGGCGGCGGCCAATACCCAGGTGGCGATGGGGCAGATCGGCTTGTTCCTGGCGTTGGGTGGTGGCTGGTAGCTCGCGATGAGTCTCACTTATCCACAAGCCCTTTAAGCATCTCTATCGGCAACGGAAAGACAATCGTCGACGACTTGTCGCCAGCAATGCTGCCCAGGGTCTGCATGTAGCGCAGCTGCATCGCCCCCGATTGGCGGCCGAGCATTTCTGCCGCTTGCATCAGTTTCTCCGAGGCTTGCAGTTCACCTTCGGCATGGATCACCTTGGCCCGCCGCTCACGTTCAGCCTCGGCCTGGCGGGCAATGGCGCGGATCATCGACTCGTTGAGATCGACATGCTTGATCTCGACGTTGGCCACCTTGATGCCCCAGGCATCGGTTTGCGCATCCAGCACCTGGCGGATGTCCAGGTTCAGCCGTTCGCGCTCGGCCAGCAGTTCGTCCAGCTCATGCTTGCCCAGCACCGCGCGCAAGGTAGTCTGCGCCAGTTGGCTGGTGGCCATGAGAAAGTCCTCGACCTGGATGATCGCCTTCTGCGGGTCGAGCACGCGAAAGTACAGCACCGCGTTGACCTTGACCGAGACGTTGTCGCGGGTGATGACATCCTGTGGCGGCACATCCAGCACCACGGTGCGCAGGTCGACCCGGACCATCTGCTGGATCCCCGGAATCAACAGCACCAGCCCCGGCCCTTTGACCCGCCAGAAGCGCCCGAGCTGGAACACTACCCCGCGCTCGTATTCACGCAGGATGCGAAAGGCCGACAGCAGCAACACCGCCAGCAGCGCCAGCAAGGCGCCAAAGCCCAGTTCGAAAAACATCTCAGTCTCCTTGCGCCGGTGGTTGTGCCTCGGCGCTGACGTCCAGTAGTACGCCCTTGCGTGTCATCACCCGGACGCGTTGCCCCACCTGCAGTGGCGTCTGGCACTGGGCCTGCCACTGTTCACCCTGCGCCTGCACCGAACCGATGAACGGGTCGCTGTCATTGACCGCCATCACCGTCGCCAGGCTACCCACCAGCCCGGCATCGCCACTGACCAGCGCACGCTGGCGCGCCTTCATGGCCATGCCCAGCACGCCGCCGAGCAGCAGCGCCGAGAGCAGGGCGAGGGTCAGGATCAGCGCCAGGGGGATGCCGAAGCCGGGCACGTCGGTGTCCATCAAGATCACCGCGCCGACCACGAAGGCAACGATGCCGCCAAAGCCGACCACGCCAAAACTGGGCAGGAACGCCTCGGCAATCATGAAGGCGATGCCGAGCAGGATCAGCGCCGCCCCGGCATAGCTGACCGGCAACAACTGCAAGGCATACAGGGCCACCAGCAGACAGATGCCACCGATCACCCCGCCGACCCCGGAACCGGGGCTCATGAACTCGAACATCAGCCCGTAAATGCCGATCATGATCAGGATCAGCGCCACGCTGGGGTTGGTGATCACCGCCAGCAGGCGCGTGCGCCAGTCCGGCTCGCGTTCGATGATGCTGACGTTGGCGGTGTGCAACTGCACGGCTTGGCCAGCGGCTTCGAGGCTTTTGCTATCGAGCTGGCGCAGCAGGTCGGGCAGGTCGTTGGCGATGCGGTCGATGACTTTCAGGCGCAAGGCTTCGTTGGCCGGCAGGCTGACCGATTCGCGTACCGCCTGTTCAGCCCAGTCGGCATTGCGCCCGCGCAGTTGCGCCAAACCGCGAATATAGGCGGCAGCGTCGTTGATCTGCTTGCGGGTCAGGGTGTCTTGTTCGCTGCTCGGTGCTGGCTTGTCGCCGGTGGGCGCAGCCGGGTCTTTCGGCGGGCCTGGCATCCCGCCGATCTGCACCGGCGTGGCGGCGCCGAGGTTGGTGCCCGGGGCCATGGCCGCGACATGGCTGGCGTAGAGAATATAGGTGCCGGCGCTGGCCGCCCGGGCGCCACCGGGGGCGACGAAGGTAGCGACTGGCACGGGGCTGGCGAGGATCGCCTTGATGATCGCGCGCATCGAGCTGTCGAGCCCGCCCGGGGTGTCGAAGCGGATGACCACCAATTGCGCCTGCTGCGTCTTGGCCTGCTCCAGGCCGCGTATCAGGTAGTCGGCACTGGCCGGGCCGATGGCGTCGTCGATACTCAGTACCAGCACCGGATTGCCGGGCGCAGCCACGCCGCTCGTCAGGGCGCCGAGCATCAATAAAACCAGCAGGTGCCGACACCAGCGAGCGATCACCTGAATTCACCCGGGCTGTGCGTGTCCAATAAGTTTAGTCGGCTGCTTGCGGCAGCACGGCCTAAACTTCAGAAGTGGGGGCGCTGTATCCGGAGGTGCATCATGCGTATGGCAAAAACCCTGCAGCAGTGCCTGGACAAGGCCGGCTGCGATTACGACATCGTTTCTCACCCGCACTCATCCACCAGCCTTGAGTCGGCCCGTACCGCTGGAGTGCCCGCCGAGCGGGTGGCCAAGTCGGTCATGCTCGACGACCGCCATGGCAACTATCTGATGGCCGTGCTACCGGCCAACCGTCACCTGGACATGAGCAAGGTACGCGCCACCGGCGCCTGGCAAATGACCCATGAAAGCGGGTTGCCCCATCTGTTCGGCGACTGCGAGCGTGGCGCCATTCCGGCACTGGGCGATGCTTACTCGATCAAGATGCTGCTCGACCCGACCCTGACCCGTCAGGGCGATATCTATGTCGAGGCCGGTGATCACGATCACCTGATCCACATGAACATGACGCAATACCTGAAACTGGTGCCGAACGCCGAAGTGCGTGAGGTTTGCTGATGATCAACCCACTGCCAGGCTGGCGTTGTGGATGCCCGGCCTGGCCCCAAGGAGTCACGCATGGAATCAAATATTCATCCGTTTTCGGAGCTCTTCAAACAGCTGGGCCTGGCTGATGATCCCCAGGGCATTGACCAGTTCATCACCAGCCACTCGCCGCTCAAGAATGAAATAAAGCTAGTTGATGCACCGTTCTGGACCGAGAGCCAGCGGGCATTTCTCAAGGAAAGCATTATCGAAGACTCCGACTGGGCCGTGCCGTTCGACCAGCTGAACGAGGCGCTGCGGCGTCCGAAAAAATAAACGCCGAGCGGCACATCGACCGGCGAATGGCGTTGCTATGCTCAGGAAAAACAACAAGGGGACAGCGCCAATGAAAGATCCCTATGCCGCCGGTTTCTGGTGTGCCGTGACCGCCCTGGGGCTGCTGACCGTCGGTTATTTCTATGGAATCAAACAGACCCACCAGTTGGGTCAGGCTCTGGTATTTCTTTACGCCGCCGGGGGCGTGATCGGGGCGCTGGCCCTGACCGCGCTGGCGTGGATTGCCTGGCAGCAACTGCGGGTGAGCAAACGCCAGTTGGCCCAAGGGCGAACCTTGGTGGCTATCTGGAACACCAAGGTTGCCTTGCGCCGGGTCGAAACCGTCTTCGACCGTTATTTCTGGGGCAGTTACTGGCAGCCCGGGCGTACCTTCCAGGAGGTAATGGGCGAGCTTGAAGGCACGCCGCTGGAGCAGAGCCTGGAAGCGCTGAAACGCCAATGCCGCGAGCTCGACCGCGAAACCCATGACCACCGCCGCCACTGGCTGGACAACGCCCGCGAGCTGTCTACGGTTGCCACTGCAATGGCCCGGGAGCGTTATCAACTGGACTTGTGCGACTCGCAGCAGAGCAGCGGGCGCGGCGCCGCGGTGCTCAACCGCGACCTGGAAGTGCTGGTGTACACCTGGTCAGCGCGCCTGCGCAGCTTCGACCACCAGCTCGACGAGCTGGAGGGCGAATACCGCTGAGCCCGCCGCGAATCAGTCGCCGCGAATGTACTGTTCCAGTTGCAGAATCATGTTGGCCTGTTCGGCGATGGCTTCCTTGACCAGGTCGCCAATCGACAGCAGGCCCAGCAGCTCGCCGTTCTCGACCACCGGCAGGTGGCGCAGGTGGCTGTTGGTCATCATGTTCATGCAGTATTCAACGTTCTGGTGTGGGTCGACGGTAATCACCGGCGCACTCATGATCGCGCTGACCGGCGTGCCCACCGAACTGCGGCCCTTGAGCACCATCTTGCGCGCGTAGTCGCGCTCACTGACGATCCCCACCACACGCCCGTCCTGCACCACCGGCAGGGCACCGACGTTCTTCTCGGCCATCAGCCGCAGCGCATCGAGCACCATGTGGTCGGGGCCGATGGTGTGAACCTGGTGGTGCTGCTGGGCTTTTGTTTTTAGAAGCTGTGCCACGGTTTTCATAGAGGCCTCTGCGATGCTGGGAGTGGGTGACGGCAGATAGCTAAAGAATCGTGTACAGATCGCTGCAGGGCAAGGGCGAAAGCGGCATCGATGTGATTGAAAAACGTCATGGGCGCAAAAATGCAAAAGCGGCCAATGATGGCCGCTTTGCTTTGACTCTCGATCAAGCTGTGATCAGGTGTTTTTCGGGTTTGGGCCGAAACGGTTCGGGCCACGCTGGCTGTCCTGGCACAGGAAGATCAGGTTGACGAGCGGGAACAGCAGCCACCAACCGCTACGGTCGGTGTCGTGCATGCGCCGAACGGCTACGGCAATGCCCGGGACCAGCAATGCCACGCTGTACAGGTAAGCGAAGAGCGTGCCGGTACGGAGCTCGCGGTCGAGATAGGGCACCAGCATGTACATCAGGAAGGTTACCAGGATGAACAGCCAGTATTCCTGGCGGCGTGACCGACCGGAGAACATGGCGTATTTCTTCAGTAGTTCAACATACCAGATGCCGGCTGGCGCAGGTGCTGCAGTGAAGGTTGCAGCGGGTTGCGCTGCACCGCAGGCTGGGCAAGCCACGGCGCTGTTGTGGATTTCCTTGGCGCAGCCACGGCAAAAAACCATATTCATGTGTTGTCCCTTACATGACTAGCCAGATCAGCAAAATGAGCAAAATGCCTGACAACACCGCGCCAGTAATTGCCATGTAGGTTCGCGGTTCTTTTTTGACCAGGCTGAGCGAGCTCAGGACCAGCCCGGTGAGTGCAAACAAGCCCATCCCCCACAGGGTGTTACGATCCCAGCTGGCTGGTTCGAACAGCGTCAACACACAGGCGATGCACAGGATCAGCGAGCTGGCTGCCATCCAGGACAAGCGCTTGCCGGCAGGTTGCGTGGTGGCAGAGGGAGTCTGAGGGGCGCCGCACTGTGGGCAGCTGGGCGCCGTTTCATGGATTTCCATGGCACAACCGCGGCAAAAAACCATTGCCATGACAATTCCTTTTGATAGTTCCGCTTGCGTGGCGCAGCGCAGGGCGCGGCGGAGTTTATCAAAGACTTCGACGTTGGCGTAACAGCGACGGCGCCCTGCTGACCTCCCGAGGGATTCGGCAGGGCGCAGTACCTCAGCTCTTCTGCACGATCACCTGACTGTTCAGGTCGTTGAGCATGGCGTCCAGGGTTGGCTTCATCTTTTCGAAGTCTTTCACGCTGCACACCGCTTTCGGGTTGTGGAAGTCCAGGCGGCGTTTGATCACCAGGCTGTTGCCCTGCAGGGCATAGTCGGCGCTGTAGTCGAAGTGTTTGTCCTTGAGGCTCACAGGCTTGGGCGCGGCGATGATCTTGACGTCGGCCGGGAACTCGAAACGCGCTTGTTCTTCGGTGATGCCGGAGATGCAGGTGAAGTTCTGGGTGCGCTGCTTTTCAGCGATAAAGCCGAAGATATTCTGGGCGATGCCGCCCGCCAGGCTGGTCAGGGTCGGCACGCCGATCGGGCCGGGCAGGTTGACCAGGTTTTCGCTGCGGCCGTTGATGTGCATCTCGAAGGCGCCGCTGGTTTCCAGGTCGTCGCTGCTGATCTTGCCGCTGCCGCGCTGGCCGTAGGCGGCGAGGATGCGCTGGGTCAGCAGGTCGCGCTCGGCCGGCTGCATGTTGCGCATCATCCAGCGGTTCATTTCGGCGGCCCAGCCGTCGATTTTCGAAGCGTGGCTGAAGTCGGCGGCGCCGCTGCTGGCCACGGTGTAGGTGGTGCTGTTGTGCACCAGGCCTGTTTGGGTGGCCGGAGTGTGGCCGAGCTTGCCGGAGCGGGTCAGCACGGTGGGTTTGTCCAGCACCGGAGCGGGCAGGTAGCCGCTGGCAATGGCTTCGGCGGTGGAGTCCAGGTACAGGTCCAGGCTCGGGATGTAGGTGACCACATGGTTGATCACGCCCAGGGTCGGCACCTTGGGCAGGGCGTAGGCATTGCCGAGGTTGATCAGCGCCGGGGTGCTGTCGATATTGACTGCGGCCAGCAGCGCTTCGAGCAGGGCCACGTGGTCCTTGCAGTCGCCATAACGGTTGCTCAGCACGGTATCGGCGGCATGCGGCACCACGCCGCCAGCACCGATGTAAACCGCCACGTAGCGAATGTTGCGGCGCACCCAGTCACCCAGGGCCAGGGCCTTGTCGCGCGGGTCGTCGATCTTGGCCGTGAGCTTTTCCGCCAGTTCGCGGATGGCGGGCGTCACTTCGCTGTTGGCGCGCGCCGCGTAGGCTTTGGCGAACTCGCTGTAGTCAGCGAAGGTGGAAACCGCCAGGTACTTGCCGTAGTCCGAGTAGGCTACTGCGCCCAGTTCTGTACGGGCGTTGTCACCCTGCACATAATCCCACTGGTAGACCTTGCGACCAGGCTCGGCCTTCGGGCTGGAAGCCTTGAAGCCCTTGGCCTCGGCATTGAGCTTGAGGTTCTTCGGCAGGTCGTAGATCAGGGTGAACTGCTGGGTCGGGTGGAACTGCGGCATCGCCAGGTCTTCGAACTGGCCAGGGAACAGCGGGGTCTTGCGCTGTTTCTTGAAGCTCAGCACCAGGCGATCGCCGACGGCGACTTCGGGGAAGATCACTACCTTGACCAGGCTGTCATGGAACATTGGCGCCTGGGACGATTGCTGCTCCTGTTGCTCCTTGATCTGCTCGGGGCTGACCTGCACTTTGCGGCCATCGGGCTTCTGGGTGTAGGCCTGGGTCACCTCGAGGGTTTCCAGGGTGCGGTTGTAGTACAACGACTGCTGGGCCTTGGCCTGGATCGCGCGTTCTTCATTGATCAGCAGGACCAGGTCCTGGGTGGCGGCGTAGCTGCCGTCTTCGGCCACCACGGTGCGTAGAATGTCCTTTTCGATGGTGACGGAGGGGTCGGTACCGTCGTCCTTGGCCTGTGCGATGTTCAAGGCGAACAGGCAGCACAGCATCCCGACCCACCGGGCCGGGGTCACAGCGAACCGCTTCATAAAGATCCTTCTTGCTGGTGTGTTCCAGGGGTCTGACTCGTTAAATGCGAATCAGTTAGTAGCATTTTGCCTTATAACTGGCTGTTGCTGCTGCGCCAATTTTTTCAGCGCAGGTTTTCCTGCGTTTTCTGTCCCTATCGATTCAAGGATTCAACATGTTTACCAGGCGGCACTCCGTCATGACCCTCCTGTTGCTCGGCGCCGGTAGCGCCTGTGCCGACAGCGTCGAACTGGCGCCGCTGGAAGTGACCTCGACCCGGGTCAATTCCGCCTGGTTGCAGACCCCGGCTTCGGTAAGCGCCGTGGACATCGCCGAGAAGCCCGGCGAGCAACTGCTGACCCTCGATGGCCTGCTTTCGGCCGTGCCCGGCACCGTGTCGCAGAGCCGCTACAACATGGCCCAGGGCATGCGCCTGTCGATTCGTGGCTTTGGTGCGCGTTCGAGCTTCGGCATGCGCGGCATTCGCGTGATGGTCGACGGCGTACCGCTGACCATGCCCGATGGCCAGACCGAAATGGACGGCGTTGACCTGGGCCTGGTGGAGCGCGTCGAAGTGATCCGCGGCTCGGCCTCGACGCTTTATGGCAACGGTGCAGGCGGGGTATTGGCAATCCAGACCCGCGAGCCGTCGCTGACACCGCAATCGTCCATCGATGTCAGTGGTGGCGAGTATGGCTACCAACGCCTGCGTGCGGAAACCAGCGGCACCTCCGGCAACCTTGGCGGCCTGCTGGCGCTCAATGTCACCAACCTCGACGGCTATCGCCAGCACTCCAGCTCCGAGGCGCGCAACCTTACCGGCAAGCTGCGCTGGCAGGGCGATGCCGGGCAACTGGGGGTAACGTTCCAGGCGCTCGACAACCGTTCCGAAGACCCTGGCGCCCTGACCCTCGCCGAAGTGCACGCCAAACGTGACCAGGCCCGCGCCCAGAGCCTGTTGTACAACTCCGACGAAGACATCACCCAGCAGCGTCTGGCGCTGAACTGGACCGGCGATCTTGGCGAGGCCGACAGTTATCAAGTGCGCAGCTGGCTGGGGCGCCGCGAGTTTGGCAATCGCCTGCCTTACGCCAATGGCGGGCAGACCTCCTACACCCGGCTGTTCGCCGGGGTAGGCGGGCAGTACACCCATAAGGCCAGCTGGTTCGGCCTGGATCAACACGTCACCGCCGGTGTCGATCTTGAACAGCAGCGCGATGAGCGTGAACGCCACAACAACCAGATCGGCGGTGGCACCGGGGCACTGACCCTGCGTCAGCAAGAGAAGGCCGGCAGCGTTGGCCTGTACCTGCAAGACAGCATCGACCTCAGCGAGCGCTGGCAACTGACCCTGGGCGGGCGCTACGACAGCATGCGCCTGGCGGTGGACGACCGTTTCGAGGGGGACGGCGACGACTCCGGCTCGCGCACGCTGGATGACTGGAACTACAGCGCCGGCCTCAGCTATCGCCTGAGCGAGCATTACCTGGTCTACGCCCGCGTCGCCACCTCGTTCGAAACGCCCACGGTCAACGAACTGGCCAACCCGGCAGGTGGCGGCTTCAACCCGGGCCTGCAACCGGCCAAGGCGCTCAACCGTGAGCTGGGAATCAAAGGCGAATGGAGCGACGTGCGCGCCGAGGCGGTGCTTTACAGCATCGCGCTTGAGGATGAGCTGGTGCCTTACGTCGACGGCGGCCAGACCTTCTACCGCAACGCCGGCAAGTCGCGCCGCGACGGCGTTGAGCTGAGCGCCGACTACCAGGTGCTGGAGCACTGGCGTCTGTCCATGGCCTACAGCTTCAACAACTACCGCTACACCGACTTCAACGGCTTTGACGACAACCGCCTGCCGGGCATCCCGCGTCAGACGTTGTTTAGCGAAGTGGCTTACGAGCGTGATGGCTTTTATGCGCGCGTGAACATGAATGCCTACGGCCCGCAGTACGCCGACAACGCCAACAGCGCGCGGGTGGCCGGGGTCGCTTTGCTCAACTTGCGCCTTGGCAAGCAGTTTGATCTTGGCGGCCAGACCCTGGAGCCGTACCTGGGTGTGGATAACCTCAGTGACCGCCAGTACTACGACAACCTGCGCATCAACGATGGCGCCGGGCGTTACTACGAACCGGGGCCTGGGCGCACGCTGTATGCCGGTGCGCGCCTGAGTTTCTAACCCGGTAGGGGCGGCGGTGCGACGATTCTGCCACATCGCCGCGCGGGGCAAGCCCGCTCCCACAGAGCCTCCAGCGTTTCTGGTAGGAGCGGGCTTGCCCCGCGATCGCGATCGACCGGCCGCATCGCATTGCGGGGCAAGTCGTACCGCTCCCACAATACCAGTGGTCAGCGGCTATTCACCCACCCGCTCCTCAATCCCATCCAGCAAGGCATCCACCAACCCTTTGGCCATTTCTACCGAATGCAGGGTCGACCACAAGAAGCCCTTGTGGGCCGGATCAATATCGTCGAAAGCCTTGTAGCCAGTGTCGTAAGCGCAGCCTAAGTAGAGAGAGGCATGCACCAGCGCATCATGGGCGGCGACACCGGAGCAGACAGCGAACAGCGCAGAGTGCCCGGCCTGGCAGTTGCCGAAGACAGTGTGTGCGGTGGTGGTGGATTTATCCAGTGGTGGATCTGGAACGATTTTTTTCATGTCGATGCTCGCAAGTCGGAGCTGACACCACAATCCGTTACCACACGAAAGGGTGGCAGCTGTACACGGGGTGGTAAACCGGGGAGAGCATCAATCCCGGCAGGCTCGAAAGCCTCCCGCATACAGCCGCCATTGACTGTATAGGATGATGCGCACTCCGGGTTACCACGCCCGATCACCGAGTTTTCGGTGACGGGCAAGAGCCTAGAGGCACGAGTTCCCAGGGACAAGCAGACGGGCATCGACAGACCGCATAGGGTATTTCTTAGGACGACACATTTCGAGACTTCGAAACATAATCTGACATAGACGCGCGCTGGTAGGTGCGGCGGTGCGGCGACCCGACTTGCCCCGCGATTGTGGTCTGCCTGCCGTATCGGATCGCGGGGCAAGCCCGCTCCCACACAGGGAGTAACTGGGCCGGAAAACAAAAAAGGCCCAGGTATTCACCTGAGCCTTGATCGATATGGCGCACTCGGCGGGATTCGAACCCACGACCCCTGCCTTCGGAGGGCAGTACTCTATCCAGCTGAGCTACGAGTGCAACGCGGGCGCCATGATACCCATCTAGGCTGGCGGCGTCCATCGTCGAAATGGCTGTGGTCGATTTCGCACACTCCAGGGGCTATAAGTGACGTTGATCCGAAAAAATCCGCCGCACAGCGCTTTTTGTTCTTTTTTTCGAACACCCTATTGTCCTTTCTCGTCGTTGATCCTAGGATTCGTTTGAGATTTCAAACGCTCTCCTTTTTCTACAATCAATAATTCGCTCCGTGCCTGCACGGTGCAGTTAAGGAAGCCCGACATGCAGCTTAAAGACGCCCAGTTGTTCCGCCAGCAAGCCTTCATTAATGGAGAGTGGCTGGACGCGGACAACGGCCAGACGATCAAGGTCAACAACCCGGCAACGGGCGAGATCATCGGCACTGTGCCGAAGATGGGCGCCGCTGAAACCCGCCGTGCCATCGAGGCCGCCGACAAGGCGCTGCCGGCCTGGCGTGCGCTGACCGCCAAAGAACGTGCTGGCAAGCTGCGTCGCTGGTTCGAGCTGATGATCGAGCACCAGGATGACCTGGCTCGCCTGATGACCACCGAGCAGGGCAAGCCACTGGCCGAAGCCAAGGGCGAAATCGCCTATGCCGCTTCCTTTATCGAGTGGTTCGCCGAAGAAGCCAAGCGCGTGTACGGCGACACCATCCCGGGTCACCAGCCAGACAAGCGCCTGATCGTGATCAAGCAGCCGATCGGCGTGACCGCAGCCATCACCCCGTGGAACTTCCCGGCGGCGATGATCACCCGTAAAGCCGGCCCGGCCCTGGCCGCTGGCTGCACCATGGTGCTCAAGCCTGCTTCGCAAACCCCGTACTCGGCCCTGGCCCTGGTTGAGCTGGCCACCCGTGCCGGTATCCCGGCTGGCGTGCTCAGCGTAGTCACCGGCAGCGCCGGCGACATCGGCAGCGAACTGACCGGCAACCCGATCGTGCGCAAGCTGTCGTTCACCGGCTCCACCGAGATCGGTCGCCAGCTGATGGCCGAATGCGCCAAGGACATCAAGAAGGTTTCCCTGGAGCTGGGCGGCAACGCGCCGTTCATCGTGTTCGACGACGCTGACCTGGACAAGGCCGTCGACGGCGCGATCATCTCCAAGTACCGCAACAACGGCCAGACCTGCGTCTGCGCCAACCGTATCTACGTTCAGGACGGCGTCTACGATGCCTTCGCCGAGAAGCTCAAGGCCGCAGTGGCCAAGCTGAAAATCGGCAACGGCCTGGAAGACGGCACCACGACCGGCCCGCTGATCGACGGCAAGGCCGTGGCCAAGGTCCAGGAACACATCGAAGACGCAGTCGCCAAGGGCGCCAAGGTGCTCAGCGGCGGCAAGCTGATCGAAGGCAACTTCTTCGAGCCGACCATTCTGGTCGACGTACCGAAGAACGCCGCCGTGGCCAAGGAAGAAACCTTCGGCCCGCTGGCGCCGCTGTTCCGTTTCAAGGACGAGGCCGAAGTCATCGCCATGTCCAATGACACCGAGTTCGGCCTGGCCTCGTACTTCTATGCCCGTGACATGAGCCGCGTGTTCCGTGTCGCCGAAGCCCTGGAATACGGCATGGTCGGTATCAACACCGGTTTGATCTCCAACGAAGTCGCGCCGTTTGGTGGTATCAAGGCTTCGGGCCTGGGCCGCGAAGGCTCCAAGTACGGCATCGAGGACTACCTGGAAATCAAATACCTGTGCATCAGCGTCTGATCGCAGCGTAAAGCTTTACCTCTGCCAGCGGGGCGCGAGAGCGACGTCTCGCTGGCCTTTTTTACACCGTACACCCAGTGGCCTGGGCCCCTGCAGCAGTCGATCAACGCATGCTGCCTGCAGTTGAATACCGGCCACTCCGACTTGAATCGCGCCACCTTGTGTGTGGCGAATTGAGGACATTATGAGCAAGACCAACGAATCTTTGATGCAACGTCGTGTCGCCGCTGTTCCACGCGGTGTTGGCCAGATCCACCCGATCTTCGCCGAGTCGGCAAAAAACGCCACCGTCACTGACGTCGAAGGCCGCGAGTTCATCGACTTCGCCGGCGGTATCGCGGTACTGAACACCGGTCACGTGCACCCGAAGATCATCGCGGCCGTTGAAGCCCAACTGCACAAGCTGACCCACACCTGCTTCCAGGTACTGGCCTACGAGCCTTACGTCGAGCTGTGCGAAAAGATCAACGCCAAGGTGCCAGGCGACTTCGCCAAGAAAACCCTGCTGGTTACCACCGGTTCCGAAGCCGTTGAGAACGCCATCAAGATCGCCCGTGCCGCCACTGGCCGTGCCGGCGTAATCGCCTTCACCGGCGCCTACCACGGTCGCACCATGATGACCCTGGGCCTGACCGGTAAAGTCGTGCCTTACTCGGCCGGCATGGGCCTGATGCCAGGCGGCATCTTCCGCGCCATCTACCCGAACGAACTGCACGGCGTGAGCATCGACGACTCGATCGCATCCATCGAACGCATCTTCAAGAACGACGCCGAAGCCCGTGACATCGCCGCAATCATCCTCGAGCCAGTTCAGGGCGAAGGTGGTTTCTACGTTGCCCCGAAAGAATTCATGAAGCGCCTGCGTGCCCTGTGCGACCAGCACGGCATCCTCCTGATCGCCGACGAAGTTCAGACCGGCGCTGGCCGTACCGGTACCTTCTTCGCCATGGAACAGATGGGCGTTGCTCCAGACCTGACCACCTTCGCCAAGTCCATCGCTGGCGGCTTCCCGCTGGCCGGTGTGTGCGGCAAGGCCGAGTACATGGACGCCATCGCTCCAGGCGGCCTGGGCGGCACCTACGCTGGTAGCCCGATCGCTTGCGCCGCGGCCCTGGCCGTGATGGAAGTGTTCGAAGAAGAAAAACTGCTGGACCGCAGCAAGGCCGTTGGCGAGCGCCTGGTCGCCGGCCTGCGCAAGATCCAGGACAAGCACCCGATCATCGGTGACGTGCGTGCCCTGGGTTCGATGATCGCTATTGAAGTGTTCGACAAAGCCGGTTCCCACACCCCTAACGCTGCCGCTGTAGCCTCGGTTGTGGCCAAGGCGCGTGACAAGGGTCTGATCCTGCTGTCGTGCGGCACTTACGGCAACGTCCTGCGTATCCTGGTTCCGCTGACCTCGCCTGATGAGCAACTGGACCAAGGTCTGGCAATCATCGAAGAGTGCTTCGCAGAACTTGCGTAAACTGTGACGCATTAGAAGAAAAACCCGCTTCGGCGGGTTTTTTTTCGCCCAAAGGAAGGCCAGGCGGCTAAGGTTGCCTGTAAGGAGACACCTTGGAAGGTGCACAGGATTGCGTGTAGCGGAATATCGGGAGAGTTGTGTATGAGCGTTATAGAGCCCGCCCAGGCACCTTGCGTGCTGATTGCCGAAGGCGACCCCTGGGTCCGGGACATGCTGAGCCAGATGCTGCTGAGCGTGCGCTGCGATGCGCGTTTGCAGGTGTGTGCCGATGGCTCGCAGGCGCTGGCAGCGCTGGCCAGCAAGCCGGACCTGATCATCGCCGCGCGCGAGCTACCCGGCGGCGACGGCCTCGACTTGCTGCGCAACGTACGGGCCAAAGGTCGCCAGCCGGCACTGCCGTTCATTCTCATGAGCAACCGCAGTGATGCCGCCAGTGTCCGCGAGGTGCTGCCGTTCGCACCCACCGCTTACCTGAGCAAGCCGTTGAACATGGATTCGCTGCGTCAGCGCCTGGAAGACCTGCTGCTCAGCGCCGGCGAGGAGGTTGCCTGTCCGGTGCCGCCGTTGCAGCCGGGCTCGACCTTGCCGCGTTTTCTCGAAGGGCGTCGCGCCAATTCCGATGGCGGACCGCTGTTTGCCGACGTGAAACTGGCGATCAAGCGCAGCCTGCAACCCCAGGGCCTGGACCTCAAGGTGCTGGAGGCCGAGATCCGCAATGACCCGCAGGTTACCGCCGTACTCATTGCCGCCGCCAACAGCGCCGCATTGCATCGCGATGGCGCGGTGCAGAGCCTGATGCAGGCGCTGAACAAGCTGGGCACCACCCAGAGCATGAACTTGATACTGGGGCTTGCGCTCAAGCGCAGCGCCAAACTCAGTGATCCGATCCTGTCGCGTCATGCCGAGCATTTCTGGGAGTTGTCACTGCACACTGCCGAATACGCGCGAACCCTGGCCCGCATGCTCGAGCTTGATCAGGAGCGCTGCTATTGCGCCGGCTTGCTGCATTGCCTGGGCGATCTGGCGCTGTTGCGTTGTTTGCAGGAATGGCAGCAGGCCGGCGGTGAGCTGGATGAAGACTCGGTGGAGCTGTCGCTCAACGAGTTTGGCGCGGCGTTCGGCTCGGCGCTGCGCACCCGCTGGCGCTTGCCGCTGGAGCTGCGTGAGCTGATTGCAGCGATCTACCAGTTGGGCGGCGGCGTGTATTCACGCGATGCGCTGGTGATGAACCTGGCCGGGCAACTGGCGCGCCTACCGGCGGATCAGGGGCTCGAAGGCCTGGCTGAAAGCAAGACGGCGCGCTTGCTCAAGGTGGGGATGGCGGAGCTGGGCAGGTTGCGCAAGGTTTGAGATTCTGGGGCCGCTGTGCGGCCCAATCGCTGGCAAGGCCAGCGATGCTTTTCAGCCTCTTACAATCTGATTCTTGCCCTGGCGCTTGGCCTGGTACATGGCCGCATCCGCCCGGGCGAACAGGCTGTCCAGCGACTCATCTTCTTCAGTAATCCCGGTCAGCCCCTGGCTCACCGTCACTCCAAATACCTTGTCGTCATGGCTGAAGCTCAAGCGCTGGATCTCGCGTTGCAGGCGTTCGGCAATCTGCTGGGCGATCTCTGGGGTGCAGCCCGGAAACACCGCGGCGAACTCTTCACCGCCAATGCGCCCGAACTGATCACCACGGCGCAACACCGCCTTGCCGGTGTCGGCGATGCGCTGCAGCACATAGTCGCCTTCCTGATGGCCGTAGGTGTCGTTGATCTGCTTGAAGTCATCGATGTCGAGCAGCAGGAACGCCAACGGCGTGTGCTCCAGTCGCGCGGTTTCGAAAGCGTGCTGGGCACACTCGAAAAAGTGCCGGCGGTTGCTGCTCTGGGTCAGGACGTCGGTGGTGGCCAGGCGCTGCAGCTCGCCTTCGAGCTGCTTCTTTTCGGTGATGTCCTCGGCCATGCCAACGATGATCACCCGCTGGCTGGGGTCGGCTTGCTGGTTGATGAAGCATTTGTCGCTGATCCAGCGCACCTGGCCGTCGGCGGCGATGATGCGGTATTCGCGGTCTTCCACTGCGCCTTTGACCAGCACTTCGGCCAGGCTGCGTTCGGCGTAGTCGAGGTCGTCGGGGTAGATGCTGTCGCGCCACTCATTGAAGTCAGCCAGCAGCAGGCCGGCCGGGCGGCCAAAAATGCGCTCGTAGGCGGGGCTGACGTAAAGCACCTGGCGGCTTTCCCAGTCGAAGGCCCAGAGCACGGCGTTAACGCTGTCGAGCAACGAGCTGAACAGCTGTTCACGCTCGCTCAGGCGCGCGACTTCGCCTTGGGCGTGCATCAGGGCCAGCAGGGTCTGGGCGGCTTCAGGTGGCGGATTGCAGGCCAGGGTTGTTGGTTTGTTCTTGACCATTTGCGCGGAAATTCTCACGACGGGGGCGTGCGGCCACGACCCGGCCCGCCACGCGGGCGATATGCCTGTCAGAGTGAGATTAGGCGGCTAAGTTCCGGTCGGCGCGCCGCGGGACGGGCGCGCCGATCAACGGCATCAGGCCAGGGCAGGGCGCAGCGAGTAGGTCTTGAGCTGGGCGGCGAAGTCGCGCAGCGACTGGATACCGCTGGCTTCGGCTTCGTGCACCCAGTCTTTCATGGCCGCGAGCATGTCGTGGCCGTTGGCGCTGGTACGTACCCAGATTTGCTGCAGGGCCAGGCGTTTTTCGTAGATGGTCTTGAGTGCCTGGCTGTGCTCGAGCATGGTCTGGATGCGCAGGTGGTGACGGTCTTCCAGCAGGCTGGTCTCCCGCGACAGCAAGCGCTTGGCGCGGCGGAACTGGTGGCGCACCGAGTCGTCGACGCGGGCCAGCTCCTGCTTGACCAGCGGCGCGATCACCAACTTGCGGTACTGGGCCATGATCTGGAAGCGGTTGTTGAGGATCGCCATGGCGGTGTCCATGTCCAGCTGGCCCTTGCCTTCGACCCGGTGGGCGATGGGCGCGACGCGTTGCACCTTGGCCAGGCGCAGCCAGCAGAACAGCTTGATCCAGGCCCAGCCCATGTCGAACTCCCAACGCTTGACCGAGAGCTTGGCCGAGTTGGGGTAGGTGTGGTGGTTGTTGTGCAGTTCTTCACCACCAATGATGATGCCCCAGGGCACCAGGTTGGTGGCGGCGTCGCGGCATTCGAAGTTGCGATAGCCGACCGCATGGCCCAGGCCGTTGACCACGCCGGCAGCCCAGAACGGAATCCACATCATCTGCACCGCCCAGATGGTGATGCCGGCGGTGCCGAACAGCAGCAGGTCGATCACCGCCATGAGGGCGATGCCACCGAGCTTGTAGCGGCTGTAGAGGTTGCGTTCGATCCAGTCTTCCGGGCAGTTCTTGCCGTAGATACGCAAGGTTTCCGGGTTCTGTGCCTCTTCGCGGTACAGCTCGGCGCCCTTGCGCAGCACCGTGGACAGGCCCTTGATCACCGGGCTGTGCGGGTCATCGACGGTTTCGCATTTGGCGTGGTGCTTGCGGTGGATGGCAGTCCACTCGCGGGTGTTCTGCGCCGTGGTCAGCCACAGCCAGAAACGGAAAAAGTGCTTGAGCCCGGCATTGAGTTCCAGCGAGCGGTGGGCAGAGTAACGGTGCAGGTAAACGGTGACACTGACGATGGTCACATGCGTCATTACCAGGGTAACTGCCAGCAATTGCCACACTGACAAGTTGAGCAAACCTTCGTACCACATAGGCTAAATGGCCCTCAAAAACATAGGGAACAGCGAGAAACATTATCCCTGCGCCAGCAAATAAAACCAGTCGGCCTTTTAGATAGGAGGTCACCGGATGTTTCTACCCTATAATCCCCCACAAATTTTTGTGGGTTTGCCCGGGACCTTATGTCTGCTTCCATTCGAGACGCCATGCGCATGGCGGCGCTCTACCTCGTGCTGTCGGTACTGTGGCTGGCTCTGTCTGATCAATTATTGAACAGTCTTTTCGATGCTCCCGAGCAAATCGCCCGCTGGCAACTGATCAGCGCGCACTTCTGGGTGCTGTGCAGCGCCTTGCTGATTTTTGTCTCGCGCGCCCGTTTGCTCAACTTCATTGGCGTCGGCGTGCGCTTGCGCCGCGAGGACCGCGAGCGCCTGCGCATGGCGGCGGCGGTGTTCGACAGCACCCTTGAAGGGGTATTGGTCACTGACCGCGATGGCCTGATCGTGCACGTCAACCGGGCGTTCATGCAGATCACCGGCTACGACAAGGACGAAGTGCTCGGCCAGCGCCCGAGCAAGTTTAAGTCCGGCCGCCACGGTGCAGCGTTCTACCAGCAGATCTACGCCACCCTGGCCGAAAAGGGTGAGTGGAGCGGCGAGATCTGGAACCGGCGCAAAAGCGGCGAGGTGTATCCGCAATGGCAGACCATCTGCGCCATCAGCGATGACAGCGGCGAGTTGAGCCATTACGTTGCGGTATTCAGCGACATCAGCGCGATCAAGCATTCCGAGCGCGAGCTGGCCTACCTTGCTCATCACGACCCGCTCACCGACCTGCCCAACCGCCTGCTGTTCAACGACCGCACCCAGCAGGCCCTGGCCGCAGCGCAGAGCAACAAGCGCGGTTGCGCCTTGCTGCTGCTCGACCTCGATCATTTCCAGAGCATCAACGACAGCCTCGGTCACAACATCGGCGACCAGTTGCTCAAGGTGGTCGGCGAGCGCTTGAAGGCGCTGCTGGGCAACGGCGTGACCCTGGCGCGCCTGGGCGGTGACGAGTTCGCCGTGCTCGCCGAGAACTGCCCGCAGGTCGGCCAGGCCGCGGCCTTGGCCCAGAGCATCATCGACGGCATGAAGGCGCCGTTCGAAGTCGACCACCAGCGGCTGTTCATCAGCGTCAGCATCGGCATCAGCCTGTTCCCCAGCGACGCCCTGAGCGCCGAGCAATTGCTGCGCAATGCCGACTCGGCGCTGTTCAAGGCCAAGACCTGCGGGCGCGCCGGTTATGCGCTATACACCGAGGAGCTGACCGCCCATGCCCAGCAGCGGGTCGAAACCGCTGGCGAGCTGCGCCGCGCCCTGGAGCAGGAAGAGCTGCGGGTCTATTACCAGCCGGTGCACGACCTGTTCAGCAGCAAGATGATTGGCGTCGAGGCACTGGTGCGCTGGCAACATCCGCAGCGCGGGCTGGTGCCGCCCGGGGAGTTCATCCCGATTGCCGAACGCACCGGGCTGATTGCCGATATCGACACCTGGGTGCTGCGCCAGGCCTGCCTGCAGATGGTTAAGTGGCAGGCCGAGGGGCGGGCGCTGGAGTTTGTCGCGGTGAATATATCCAGCCGTCTGTTTGGCCATCGCGACCTCTATCAGCAGGTCGCGCAGGTGCTGCACGACACTGCGCTGGACCCCGCCCTGCTGGAGCTGGAAGTGACCGAAAGCGCGGTGATGGAAGACCCCGAGGTGGCGCTCGAGCAACTGCACCGCTTGCGTGAACTGGGCTTGCGCCTGGCCATCGATGACTTTGGCACCGGTTACTCGTCGCTGCTGCGGCTCAAGCGCCTGCCGGTGCAGAAGCTCAAGATCGACCAGGGCTTTGTCGCCGGCTTGCCTTGTGATGAAGACGATGTGGCGATCGTCCGGGTGATCATCGCCCTGGCCCGGAGCATGGGCATGCTGGTGCATGCCGAGGGTATCGAGCAGGCCGAGCAGGCGCGCTTTCTGCTGGAGCAGCAATGCCAGCTGGGCCAGGGCTACTGGTTTGGCCGGCCGGTGCCGGCGCAGCAATTGCGCTGGGCTTGAGGGCCCTATCGCGGGGCAAGCCCGCTCCTACAAGTGCAGGTGCGGCGGGGCGGCGATCCGACTTGCCCCGCGAAACTCTATTTCAGTTATATAAAAATTCTTAAATAGTATTTTTAAGAATATTCGCGCCCCCCTAAGATTGCCCTCAAGCCAGGCGCAGTCGCTCCCCTTCACGCACTGCACGGCACCCATATCACAGGAGCACGAGCATGAGCGCATCTCTGCGTAGCGTTGACGGTCAGGACGAAGCCACCATTCTGCGCGAAATCCAGAGCGCCCTGCGCGACCTGCGGTTTGGCGCGGTGGAAATCACCGTGCACAACGCCCAGGTCGTCCAGATCGAACGCAAGGAAAAGTTCCGCCTGCAGAACCCCGGCAACAAGCCCAGCTGATTATCGCGCCACCTAATTAGAAAAATACGCCAATCGGGAGCTTCACCATGTCCATCCGCCGTTATGCCCTGGCTGCACTCGCCAGCGCCGTTTTTGCCGGTTCCGCAATCGCCAAGGACTACGAACTGCTGAACGTGTCCTATGATCCGACCCGCGAGTTGTATCAGCAGTACAACGCCGAGTTCATCAAGCACTGGCAGCAGGCTCACCCGGACGACAAGGTGAAGATCCAGCAGTCCCATGGGGGTTCGGGCAAGCAGGCCCGCGCGGTGATCGACGGCCTGCGTGCCGACGTGGTGACCCTGGCCCTGGCCGGCGACATCGACGAAGTGGCCAAGCTCGGCAAGACCCTGCCGGACAACTGGCAGACCCGCCTGCCGGACGCCAGCACCCCGTACACCTCGACCATCGTCTTCCTGGTGCGCAAGGGCAACCCGAAAGGCATCAAGGACTGGGGCGACCTGATCAAAAAGGACGTCTCGGTCATTACCCCGAACCCGAAAACCTCCGGCGGCGCCCGCTGGAACTTCCTCGCCGCCTGGGCCTACGGCCTGAAAGCCGGTGGCAGCGAAGCCAAGGCCCAGGAGTACGTGAAAGAGCTGTTCAAGCACGTACCGGTACTGGACACCGGCGCCCGTGGCTCGACCATCACCTTCGTCAACAACGGTCAGGGTGACGTGTTGCTGGCCTGGGAAAACGAAGCCTTCCTGGCCCTCAAGGAAGACGGTGGCGCCGACAAGTTCGACATCGTCGTGCCGTCGCTGTCGATCCTTGCCGAACCGCCAGTGGCGGTGGTCGACAAGAACGCGCAGAAAAAGGGCAACGAGCAGATCGCCGAGGCGTACCTCAAGCACCTGTACAGCCCGGCCGGGCAGAAGATTGCCGCCGAGAACTTCTACCGTCCGCGTGACGCGAAAGTCGCCGCCGAATACGCCAAGCAGTTCCCTAAACTGGACCTGGTGACTATCGACAAAGACTTCGGTGGCTGGAAAACTGCCCAACCCAAGTTCTTCAACGATGGTGGCGTGTTCGACCAGATCTACACGGCGCAGTGATGCCCGGCAGGATAATCGCCGTTCAGTAGCCAGCATGGGCCCGGGATTCGTCCCGGGCTTCGTGCGTTCAACCAGGGACCTTTATGTCACGTCGTATTTCCCCCGTCATACCCGGCTTCGGGCTGACGCTGGGCTACACCTTGGTGTACCTCAGCCTGATTGTGCTGATACCGCTGGCCGCCATGTTCATACATGCCGCCCAGCTCACCTGGGAGCAGTTCTGGGCCATCGTCAGTGCCCCGCGGGTGCTCGCGGCGCTGAAGCTGAGCTTCGGCACTGCCCTCTACGCTGCCATCATCAACGGCATCATCGGTACCCTGCTGGCCTGGGTGCTGGTGCGCTACACCTTTCCTGGGCGAAAGATCATCGATGCGATGATCGACCTGCCGTTCGCCCTGCCTACTGCGGTTGCCGGCATTGCCCTGACCGCGCTGTACGCACCAGCCGGCCTGGTCGGCCAGTTCGCCACCGACCTCGGTTTCAAGATCGCCTACACCCCCTTGGGCATCACCCTGGCGCTGACTTTCGTGACCCTGCCGTTCGTGGTGCGCACGGTGCAGCCGGTGCTGGCTGACATTCCCCGTGAAGTCGAAGAGGCCGCCGCCTGCCTGGGCGCCAAGCCGCTGCAGGTGTTCCGCTACGTGCTGGCGCCGGCGTTGTTGCCGGCCTGGCTGACCGGTTTTGCCCTGGCCTTTGCCCGTGGCGTTGGCGAGTACGGTTCGGTGATCTTCATTGCCGGCAACATGCCGATGAAGACCGAAATCCTGCCGCTGCTGATCATGGTCAAGCTCGACCAGTACGACTACACCGGCGCCACCGCCATCGGCGTGTTGATGCTGGTGGTTTCCTTCATCCTGTTGCTGCTGATCAACTTGCTGCAGCGGCGCATCGAAACCCCTTGAAGGAGGCCACGTCCATGTCTGCGACTTCTATTGGCGCGGCCGCTTCGGCCAATGCCGCCCGCCGTGGCAGCGCCACTTCACGGCGTATCCTGATCAGCCTTGGCTGGTTGATCTTCGCCCTGTTCCTGCTGCTGCCGCTGGTGATCGTGGTGTCCCAGGGCCTGAAAATGGGCCTGGGCACGTTCTTCGAGGCGATCTTCGAGCCCGACGCCCTGTCGGCGTTGAAGCTGACCCTGATCGCCGTGGCCATCTCGGTGCCGCTGAACCTGGTGTTCGGGGTCAGCGCTGCCTGGTGTGTGAGCAAATACAACTTCCGTGGCAAGAGCATCCTGGTCACGCTGATCGACCTGCCGTTCTCGGTGTCGCCGGTGATCGCGGGCCTGGTCTATGTATTGATGTTCGGCGCCCAGGGCCTGTTCGGGCCGTGGTTGCAGGATCACGACATCCAGATCGTCTTCGCCTTGCCGGGTATCGTTCTGGCGACCATCTTCGTCACCGTGCCGTTCGTGGCCCGTGAACTGATCCCGCTGATGCAGGAGCAGGGCACCCAGGAAGAGGAGGCCGCGCGCCTGCTCGGCGCCAACGGCTGGCAGATGTTCTGGCACGTGACCCTGCCCAACATCAAATGGGGCCTGATCTACGGCGTGGTGCTGTGTACCGCGCGGGCGATGGGCGAGTTCGGTGCGGTGTCGGTGGTGTCCGGGCATATTCGCGGGGTCACCAACACCTTGCCGCTGCACGTCGAGATTCTCTACAACGAATACAACCACGTTGCGGCCTTCAGCGTCGCCAGCCTGTTGCTGATCCTGGCGCTCTTCATCCTGCTGCTCAAGCAGTGGAGCGAGTCCCGTATTAACCGTCTGCGCCATAACGCGGCGGAGGAATAATTCATGTCGATCGAAGTTCGTAACGTCAGCAAGCGCTTCAACGCTTTCCAGGCTCTGGACAGCATCAACCTGGATATCCACAGCGGCGAGCTGGTGGCTTTGCTCGGCCCGTCCGGCTGCGGCAAGACCACCCTGCTGCGGATCATCGCCGGGCTGGAAACCCCCGATCAGGGCAGCATCGTCTTCCACGGCGAAGATGTCTCGGGCCACGATGTGCGTGATCGCAACGTCGGTTTCGTGTTCCAGCACTACGCGCTGTTTCGCCACATGAGCGTGTTCGACAACGTCGCCTTCGGCCTGCGCATGAAGCCCAAGGGCGAGCGCCCGAACGAAAGCAAGATTGCCGAGAAGGTCCACGAGCTGCTGAACATGGTCCAGCTCGACTGGCTCAGCGACCGTTACCCGGAGCAACTGTCGGGCGGCCAGCGCCAGCGTATCGCCCTGGCCCGCGCCCTGGCGGTGGAGCCCAAGGTACTGCTGCTCGACGAGCCGTTCGGTGCCCTGGATGCCAAGGTACGCAAAGAGCTGCGCCGCTGGCTGGCGCGCCTGCACGAAGACATCAACCTGACCTCGGTGTTCGTTACCCACGACCAGGAAGAGGCCATGGAAGTCGCCGACCGTATCGTGGTGATGAACAAGGGCGTGATCGAGCAGATCGGCTCGCCGGGCGAGGTCTACGAGAACCCGGCCAGCGACTTCGTTTATCACTTCCTTGGCGATTCCAACCGCCTGCACCTGAGCGAAGGCCAGCACGTGATGTTCCGCCCGCATGAAGTGTCGCTGTCGCGTCACGAGATCGAGGGCCATCACGCGGCGCAGGTGCGCGACATCCGTCCGCTGGGGGCGACGACCCGGGTGACCTTGAAGGTCGAAGGGCAGAGCGAGCTGATCGAGGCCGAGGTGGTCAAGGACCATGACAGCCTGAGTGGTCTGGCGCGTGGCGAGACCTTGTTCTTCAAGCCCAAGGTCTGGCAGAAAGTGGCCAATATCTAAGGGCCTCATCGCGGGTCAAGCCCGCTCCCACAGGTACTGCATACACTGAACCCTGTGGGAGCTGGCTTGCCAGCGATGGGCTGCAAAGCAGCCCCTACCACACCCCGATCTTCACCACGCTGTCCTCGCGCGGTTCGCCATAGCGAAACCATTGCCCACGCCGCTCGATCTCGGCATGGCTGATGGTGGTCCGCCGCTTCAAGCTCCTGAGCCATTCGAACAGATAACCCTGGTGGGCTTCGCGCACGCTGGCATAGGCCGGGTCCGCACCCAGGTCGTGCAGCTCTTGCGGGTCGTTGAGCAGGTCGAATAGCTGTGCGCGAAAGCCGTCATAGGCCAGGTACTTCCAGCGCTCGCTGCGCACCATGGTCATCCGGCAACGGTCGATCGGCTGGCCCAGGCGCTCGCGGGCCGGGGCCTGGAAGGCGTAGTCGTATTCGGCGATTGCATAGCTGCGCCAGGCGCTGGCGGTGCCATGCAACAGCGGAATCAGCGAACGCCCCTCCAGCCGATGCTCGGCACTCGGCAACCCCAGCGCGTCGAGGAAGGTCGGCAGCGCATCGATGGTCTCAACCAATCGCTCATCCACCGTGCCGCGGCTGACATCCGCCGCCGCCCGTGGATCACGCACAATCAGCGGTACGCCCACCGCCGGCTCTAGCAAAAACTCCTTTTCACCCAGGCCATGGTCGCCGAGAAAATCACCGTGATCACTGGTGAACACGATCAGGGTGTCATCCCAGCGGCCATTGCTTTGCAGCACATCGAACAGGCGCCCGAGCTGGTCGTCGATCTGTTTGATCAGGCCCATGTAGGTGGGGATCACTTTCAGGCGTACCTCTTCGCGAGAGAAGTTCTGGCTCTCCTGGTGCTGGCGAAACGCGGCATATACCGGATTATCGTTGCCTGGTTGAACTGGTATCGGCGCCTGCACCTGGCTGGCGTTGTACAGCGCGTGGTAAGGCGCCGGGGCGATGTAGGGCCAGTGCGGCTTGATGTACGACAGGTGCAGGCACCAGGGCTGCTCGCCCTGGGCCTGGATGAAGTCGATGGCGCGGTCGGTGCTGTAGACCGTCTCCGAGTGCTGCTCGGGCAGGCGCGTGGGCAGGTCGGCGTTGCGCATGTGCCAGCCGCTGAGAATTTCACCGTTTTCGCCTGCGGCGGCATTGGCCCAGCTGTGCCAGGGGTTGTCGCCGGTAAAGCCGTGGTCGCGCAGGTAGCGGGTGTAGGGTGCGCTTTCGCGCTTGTCGGCGAACAGCGGGTCGTCGGGGAAGATACCGTCGTGGCGGGCAACCGCTTCGAACCCCACCTCGTTGAGCTGCTCGGCCATCAGCGGGTCGATGGCCAGCTGTTGCAAGGCGTCCTGGTTCGGCGTGGCGTGGGTCTTGCCCACCAGCGCGGTGCGGATGCCGGCGGGCCGCAGGTAGTCACCGAGGGTCAGTTCATCCAGCGGCAGCGGCACGCTGTTCCAGGCCACCTGGTGGCTGCTGACATAACGTCCGGTGTAGGCCGACATCCGCGACGGGCCGCAGATGGTGCCCTGGGTGTAGGCGCGGCTGAAGCGCACCCCGGCGGCGGCCAGGCGGTCGATGTTCGGCGTGTGCAGATGGCGGTGGCCATAGCACGAGAGGTAATCGCGACGCAGTTGGTCGCACATGATGTACAGCACGTTGCGCACGGCAGTGGGGTGGGGCATGGCAGTCACCTGGGCAGATTTCAGTTGACTGTTTTCGCCGCCCGGGGCGCGTATCACAAGCGCATTTGCCGAATGCAGTCGATGCGTTTTGCGCAATGGCTCAGATCGCCAGTTGCTCCAGGTTGCAGGCGTCGAGAGCGCGGTCGGCCTGATCGGTGAGGATGATCTGTTCGATCATCGCTTCGGCCAGCGGCGACAGGCGCAGGCGCGCCTGGCTGACGATGCCATAGCGGGTGTAGAGCTCTTCGCAGTCGTCCGCCAGGCCATCGATGCTCAGCCGCACCAGTTTGCCGTTGGCGTTGTGCAGGGCGTCGCTGTAGGCGCCGCAGATGCCGATGGCATCGGAATTGAGCACCACCCCAAGCAGGCTGTAGCTGTTCTCGCACTCGACGTTGGCGACGAAATCCGGGCGGCCGCTGAGGTCGGCGATCACCTTGCGCAGGTTGGGCGGGCGCAAGGTGACGGCCAAGGGGTAGTGCAACAGTTGCTCGGCGCTGACGCTCGAAAGCGCCGCCAGCGGGTGCCCGGCGCGGCAGCAAAAATGCCAGCGTCGAGGCCGCAGGCGCAGGGTCTGGTATTGCGGGTCGGCCTCGAAGCTGCGGGTGTCGGCGACGAAGAATTCGAACTCCTCGGCCAGCAGGCGCTTGTTCAGGCTCTGCCAGTCATCGACCTGAAACTGCACCCGCGCCTTGGGATAGCGGCCGATGAAGCCGCCAATCGCCTGTGGTACCAGGCCCGCAGCGGGCGCCGGGCCGCAGCCGAAGCGCAGTTCGCCGGCTTCCAGGCCATTGAACTGGCTGATCTCGTTGCTCAACTGGCGCGCGCCGCTGACCAGCCGGCGCGCGTGTTCGAGCACCACCAGGCCCTGCTTGGTCGGTGGCAGCTCCTTGTGCGAGCGGTCCACCAGCTGGCAGCCGGCGCTGTGCTCCAGGGCCTGGATGCTGCGGCTGAAGGCCGATTGCGAGAGGTTCACCGCGGTCGCCGCGGCGACGAAGCTGCGGTGCTCGGCAAGGGCGATCAGGTGGCGGAGTTGGCGCAGGTCTATATGCATTTTTCACATAAAAAGTATCGGGCAAATGCATTTGCTCTGCCTCTGGTGCACTCCTTATAAAGGCAATCTCTTATGCAGTAAATGTATGTCGAATCATAAATAAATAACTTAAAGGAATATAAATTCCTTTGCCAGGAGCCGCCCATGAGCCCGACCCTTCGCGCTGCACCCTTGTCTTCACGGCGGCTCCAGCGCCTGCCCCTGGCCTTGCTGCTGGCCGGCAGCGCGCACTGGTTGCCGGCTCAGGCCGCCGACTCGGCAAAGCCTGAGGTCAAGGCAAGCGACAGCCAGCTCAAGACCGTCACCGTCACCGCCCGGCGCCGCGAAGAGAGCGCCCAGGACGTGCCGACGCCGATCAGCGTGCTTGACGGCCAGGCCCTGGAAAGCCAGCGGGTGTATCGCATTCAGGACCTGCAGCAGCTGGTGCCCAGCGTCAACGTCGCCTACATGCACGCGCGCCAGTCCAGCGTGTCGATCCGCGGCCTGGGCAACAACCCGGCCAGCGACGGCCTGGAAGGCAGCGTCGGCCTGTACCTGGACAACGTCTACCTCGGCCGCCCGGGCATGGCCGTGTTCGACCTCATGGACATCGAGCAACTGGAAGTGCTGCGCGGCCCGCAGGGCACGCTGTTTGGCAAGAACACCACCGCCGGGGTGATCAACATCAGCACCCGTGCGCCGAGCTTCACCCCCGAGCGCAGCATCGAAACCTCGGTGGGCGAGGATGGCTACTTGCAGACCAAGGGCACCCTGTCCGGGCCCTTGAGCGAGACCCTGGCCGGGCGCATTTCGGCCTACCGCACGCGCAACGATGGCGACATCAAGAACGAATTCGACGGCCATACCCTCAACGGCGGTTCGCGCCAGGGCTTTCGCGGCCAGCTGCTGTACAAGCCCAACGAGCAGTTCAACCTGCGCTGGATCGGTGACTACAACGAAGAGGACTCCAGCGCCGGCACTCGCCTGCTGTACAGCACCGGGCCGACCATCAATGGCGTCAACCGCTATGAAGCGCGGGCCCAGGCGGCCGGGGCGACGCTGGTCGATGGCAGCAAGCGCAAGGTCAACCTCGATGCCGATCAGCAGGTCACGGTGTTCCAGGGCGGGACTTCCCTGGAAGCCAACTGGACCCTGGACAACGACTTCACCCTGACCTCGGTAAGCGCCTACCGCTGGTGGGACTTCACCCCGCGCAACGATGATGGCCTGAACGTGCCGGCGGCCTACAACGCCGGGGTGTCGGTGCGTGATAAACAGTACTCGCAGGAATTTCGCCTGGCCTCGCCAACCGGCGGCTTCTTCGACTATGTACTGGGTGCCTATTACTTTGGCTCCGACCTGGACAACAAATCCTTCGTCCATTACGGGCCCCAGGCGGATATCTGGAACGGTACGCCGGCTGGAGCGCTGGCCAATGTCAGCAGCGTCGGCAAGGGCCATATCAAGACCGACAGCTTTGCCCTGTTCGCCCAGGGCACCTGGCACCTGACCGAGCGCCTGGATTTCACCGCCGGGGTACGCGGCACCTATGAGGAGAAAAGCGCCTGGGTCGATCGCGCCGCGCCCGTCGGTGGTGCGGCGGTTGCAGGCGCTGCGGCAACTGCGCGCCAGGGTCGGGTGGGTGCTTATGACTCGGGCGACCTCAACCAGTACAGCACCAGTCCGTCGGGCTTGCTCAACCTGAGTTATCGCTTTACCGATGACCTGCTCGGCTACGCCACCTTGTCCCACGGCGAGAAGTCCGGTGGCGTCAACCTGGCGGTCGGTACCGCCCCGGTTGCCGGCGCCGACTCGCTGCTGATCGGCACCGAGCGCGCCAACAACGCCGAGCTGGGCTTGAAGAGCACCCTCTGGGACCGTCGCCTGCAGCTCAACGCCAACCTGTTCTGGACCGAGGTGCACGGCTACCAGACCAACGCCTACGACGACGCCAACCGCGTGCAGTATCTGACCAATGCCGGCTCCGTGCGCTCACGCGGGGTGGAGCTGGAAAGCACGCTGATCCCGGTACGTGGCCTGACCCTGAACATCAACGGCTCCTACAACGACGTGCGGTATCTGTCTTACAAGGACGCCCCGTGCGCCCCGGAAGTCGCCCTGCAACCGGGGGCACCGGCGGCCTGCGACCTCAGTGGCCACCAGGTAGTCGGTGCGTCGAAATGGATCGCCAACGCCAACGGCCAGTACCAGTGGGATCTGGACAACGGCCTGCAACCTTACCTCTCCGCCAGTTACGCCTTCCGCTCCAAGGCCGTAGGCACGGTCGAGGACTCGGACTTCGCGCAGATCCCCAGCTACGCCGTGGTCAACCTCTCCACCGGCTTGCGTGGCGACCTTGGCCTGGGCCAGTGGGATGTCTCGCTGTGGCTGAAGAACGCTTTCGACAAAACCTACTACACCACCCTCTGGAGCGCGGCCAACGGCGGTTATGAAGGCCTGCTCGGCACCCCGCGGACCTTGGGTGTGACCGGCCGCTACGACTTCTGAAACGGTGTTTTTCGATGCCTTTGGCGAATATTTTTCATGCCCTGCAGGCATGGCGTTTCAGGGCGTTGGCGCCAGCCCTTGAAGGGCGTGGCTTAGAGCGGTTCGACCCATTTGTATATGTATTTTTGTTCTATCCATAACTTTAAAAATTACTTTAAGACATAAGTAACAGAAGTTGATGATCCACCCCAGCGAAGGCAATTGACCTGCCTTCGACGAAACGCACTCACGTCCCAGGAGTTGATCAATGGGTAATGTCCAGACCGCCGCCAGTGCTCACGATGTGCTTTGGCGCCAGTCGCCGAGCGGCGAGCTGGTCGACCTCGGTCGCCCGCTGCGATTGCCGCTGGCGCAGTTGCGTCTGCAAAGCACGCCGAAAAGCGCGCTGAGCCGTCGGGAGAAGATTCTGCTCGGGGTGTTTGCCCTGGCCTTGCACGGTGTGCTGGCGTACTGGGTGAGCCAGGCGCCGACCCCGGTGTTGCCGGTGGTGCCGCCGGAAATTCCGCCGATGACCATCGAGTTTTCCCAGCCAGCGCCACCGGCCGTCGAGCCGCCTCCGCCTCCGCCACCGGCAGTGGTCGAGCCGCCGCCACCGGTGGTTGATGAGCTGGCCGCCAAGCCTGCGCCCAAGCCGGTACCCAAGCCCAAGCCGAAACCTGTGCCCAAACCGGTACCCAAGCCTGCGCCCAAGGCGGTCGAGCAACCGCCCGCACCGCCACAACCAGCAGCACCACCAGTGCCCCCGGCTCCGCCGGCACCAGCGCCGGTGACCCCGGCTTCGGCCAACGCCGCGTACCTGAAGAACCCGGCGCCGGAGTACCCGTCGCTGGCCCAGCGTCGCGGCTGGGAAGGCACGGTGTTGTTGCGGGTGCGGGTACTGGCCAGCGGCAAGCCGGGTGACATCCAGATTCAGAAAAGCAGTGGCCGCCAGCAGCTCGACGACGCCGCCCTGGCTGCGGTCAAGCGTTGGAGCTTCGTCCCGGCCAAGCAGGGCGACGTGGCCCAGGACGGCTGGGTCAGCGTACCCATCGACTTCAAGATCCGCTAATTCGCGCTAACAGAAGAGAGTATTGATCATGACTGTATTGGCATCCCCCCTCGAATCCATCGAAAGCGCGGTGATCTGGCTGCTGGTGGGCTTCTCCGTCGTCACCTGGGGCCTGGCCCTGGTCAAGGGCGTGCAGTTCGTGCGCCTGAAGAACCAGGACAAACGCTTTCACAAACAATTCTGGGCGGCTTCAAGCCTGGATTCCGCTGCCGAGCTCAGCCATGCACAACCCGGCGCCGCAGCCCGGGTCGCCCAGGCCGGTTACGCTGCTATCGCGGTCGGCGAGCCAGGCCAGCAAGCCAGCGACCTGAGCCAGGCGATCAACCATCAGGACCGCCTCGAACGCGCCCTGCGCCAGCAGATCGTGCGTGAGCGCCGCTCGCTGGAAACCGGCCTGGCGGTAGTCGCCAGTATCGGCAGCACCTCGCCCTTCATCGGCCTGTTCGGCACCGTCTGGGGCATCATGGAAGCGCTCAAGGGCATCAGCGCCGCAGGTTCGGCGAGCCTGGAAACCGTGGCCGGGCCGATCGGTGCGGCGCTGGTCGCCACCGGTGTCGGTATCGCCGTCGCGGTGCCGGCGGTGCTGGTCTACAACTACTTCCTGCGCCGCCTGAAGCTGACCGCCGCCGACCTCGATGACTTTGCCCACGACTTCTACAGCCTGGCGCAGAAGAGCGCGTTCCGGGTACTGGTGCACCCGACTGCCTACAAGGCCGCCGCTGGCCAGCACACCCAGAAAGTGAAGGAGGCATCCTGATATGGCCTTCTCGACACAGGACAGTGACGAAGTACTCAGCGAGATCAACGTGACGCCGCTGGTGGACGTGATGCTGGTGCTGCTGGTGGTGTTCATCGTCACCGCGCCACTGCTGACCAACGCCATCCCGATCAACTTGCCCAAGACCGAGGCCGTGGCTCCGGTGGAACAGAAGGATCCGCTGGTGGTGAGCATCGACGGCGGCGGCAAGCTGTTTATCAACAAGGACGAGATCCAGCCGGATCTGCTGGAAACCAACCTGCAGGCGGCCAAGGCCAAAGACCCGGAACTGCGCGTACAGCTGCAGGCCGACGATGGCGTTAATTATGGGGAGGTGGCGCGCGCCATGGCCTCGATCGAACGTGCCGGTATCACCAAGTTGTCGGTGATCACCGCCCGCTGAGCAACATCTCTCAGGCAATGCTTCAGGGACCGGTCCTTCGGCAGGGGGTGGTCCCTTTTTTTATGGAAAATTTATATTTTGGTTATTAATAAATAGCTTCTTATTCCTTTACGAATATAACCACCCCCCTATACTTGGCCTCATGCACGCAAACGCAGCAGGAGGCGTCCCATGCGCAACGAGTCGATCCGTTACCTGATTGTGCCGGGCTGGCAAGGTTCGCCAGACGAGCATTGGCAAACCCACTGGCAGCAGGTGCTGCCCAACAGCGCCCGGGTCGAGCAGGCCGACTGGTTGAACCCGCAGCGCCAGGACTGGGTCGCAACTCTCGAGCAGGCGGTGGCCGCCGATGAGTCGCCGGTGATCCTGATCGCCCACAGCCTGGGTTGCATCACCGTTGCCCATTGGGCCGCGCAAGCCAGCGCTACCCTGTTGCGCCGGGTACGCGGTGCCTTGCTGGTGGCGCCGGCTGACGTCGAGCGGCCGACCTGTGCGCCGGCACTGCGCAACTTTGCACCGATTCCGCAGCTGCTGCTGCCGTTCCCAAGCCAGGTGGTCAGCTCCGACAACGACCCGGCTGTCAGTGCCCCGCGGGCCATGCAGCTGGCCCGTGCCTGGGGCGCCGAAACGGGCTTCCTCGCAGGTGCCGGGCATATCAACGTCAAGTCCGGGCACCGTCGCTGGGAGCAGGGCTTCGCTTACCTGTACCGCCTGCAGAACCGTCTGGAACAGCACGCTCTACGCCGCGCCTGATCTTCAGGCGCTGACCATTTGCCTTGATTCGAACGCCCGGCCGGAAAGCGCCAAGGGCGGGAGTTTGCCATGAGTAATCACGACACCTTCGGCCAGCCTTTGTTGACGTTTCCCGAGCTGGACAAGAGCCCGCTGAGCATCCGCGCCAAGGCGCTGGTATTCGTCGATCCGCGGTCGCGGCAATTGCGCGAAGAGCTCGAGCTGCTAGCGCCCCTGGCCCTGCCAGTGCTGATCCGCGGCGAAACCGGGACTGGCAAGGAATTGCTGGCCCGCCAGATTCATCGCGCCAGTGATCGCGGCGGCTTGTTTGTTTCGGTCAACTGCGGGGCGATCAGCCCGACCTATGCCGACGCCGAGTTGTTTGGCTACAGCGCCGGTGCTCACAGCGGCGCGGCCAGCAGCCGGGCCGGATGGTTCGGCTCGGCCAACGGCGGCACCCTGTACCTGGACGAAATCGCCGACCTGCCGCTGCCGATCCAGATCAAGCTGCTCTCGGCGCTGGAAAACCGCGAAGTCACCCGCGTCGGTGCCCAGCAACCAAACCCGGTGGACGTGCGCCTGGTCGCCGCCTCGAGCATCGACCTGGCCGAGGCGGTGAGCGCCGGCAAGTTCCACGACCGCCTGTACCACTACCTGCGCGAAGGCCAGCTGGAGCTGCCGGCCTTGCGTGAACGGGTCGGCGATATCCTGCCGTTGGCCGAGTATTTCGTTGGTATCTATAGCCCGCGCCTGAACCTGCCGGTGCCGTTGATCAGCGAAGCGGCGCAGCGGGTATTGGAGCTGCACAGCTGGCCGGGCAATACCCGTGAGCTTGAGAACGTCATTCACTTTGCCCTGCTGGTCAGCAGCGGTGAAGAAATCCTCCCCGAGCATTTGAACCTGCCGACACCCTTGAGCGCTCTGGCCAGCCAGCTGGAGCAGCTTCTGAGCCTTGGTGAGCCGGGTGAGCGCAGTGCTCTGCAACAATTGCTGGAGAAGACTCTGTTGCGTCTGACGCAACCCGCTGCCTGATGCCATGTATGGGGTGCATGGCGGCGTCCGTTGAAAATGGCATAAGCAGCAAAATAAAAGATATTGTTCTGGTATAAAAAATCTAGGTATTGTCCGCTTCAAGCCAGCTAGCAAAGTGCTGGCAACCCCCACCTTCGCCGTCGCCCGATGGCTGTGTATTCGAATAAGGACTGCGCATGAAAAAGGCTCTGTTGTTGACTGCTCTGGCGGCCGCTCTGTCGGTTGCAGGTTTTGCCCAGGCGGGCGAGAAGCTGGTAGTTGCCGCTACCCCGGTACCGCACGCGGAAATCCTCGAGCTGATCAAGCCGACCCTGGCCAAGGAAGGTGTGGACCTGGAGATCAAGGTATTCACCGACTACGTGCAGCCTAACGTGCAGGTCGACCAGAAGCGCCTGGACGCCAACTACTTCCAGACCCTGCCGTACCTGAAGAACTTCAACGAAGGCAAAGGCACCCACCTGGAAACCGTGATCGGCGTGCACGTCGAACCCTTCGGCGGCTACTCGAAGAAGGTCAAGAGCCTGAGCGAACTGAAGGAAGGCGCTACCGTTGCCATTCCTAACGAAGGCAGCAACAGCGGTCGTGCCCTGCTGCTGTTGCAGAAGGCTGGCCTGATCACCCTGAAGGATCCGAAGAACGCCCTGGCGACCCCGAAAGACATCGCCGAGAACCCGAAGAAGCTGAAGTTCCGCGAGCTTGAATCGGCCATGCTGCCGCGTGTGCTCGATCAGGTCGACCTGGACATGATCAACACCAACTACGCCCTGGAAGCCGGCCTGAACCCGGCCAAGGACGCCCTGGTGATCGAAGGCGCCGACTCGCCGTACGTGAACTTCCTGGTGGCCCGCCCGGACAACAAGAACAGCGACGCCATCCAGAAGCTGGCCAAGGCCCTGACCAGCCCTGAAGTGAAGACCTTCATCGAGAAGAAATACAGCGGCGCGGTACTGCCGGCGTTCTAAGAGGCTACACACACACACACATATCCTGTGGGAGCGGGCTTGCCCCGCGATGCGATCTACTAGTCAAATCGCATCGCGGGTCAACCTTGCTCCCACAGTGCTTTCAATTCCCCGCATTGACCGCCCGGCGCAATGCCGTCAGCCACTTGATCAGTTCTTTTGCATCGAGAGTGGGGGCGCTATTCATCCTTTGTCTTCCTTGTTGGTGTGATGGGTCGACAGCGCTTGGATGGCATTTTCAGCAGAAAGATCCCGTCACCGCCAAGGATTTCGCAGGTTAGCTGTTTGGGTGATATCAATATGCAATAAAGGTATTTAAAGAAATATTTTTATACCTTTAGAGTCTACCTATTGTGCTCACCCGCACTGACAACCCCTGTGTAGAGCCGCCCGTTTACCCTCGGGCCGGTCCGAGATCCTGTCCATGTCGCATCGTCATCGTCTGCCGAGGCTCACTCCATGAGCTTCGACTTCGCCTTTATCCTTAGCACATTGCCAGCCTTTCTCAAGGCGGTGGGCGTCACACTGCAAGTCGGCCTGATCGCCATCGGTACTTCGCTGCTGGTGGCGCTGGTCAACGCCGCGATTCTGGTTTACCGCACGCCGTACCTGCAGCGCCTGGTCAAACTCTACGTGGAGCTGGCGCGCAACACGCCGCTGCTGATCCAGCTGTTCTTCGTTTACTTCGCCTTGCCGGAACTGGGCCTGAAGATTTCCGGCTTCGCCGCGGCGATCATCACCATGACCTTCCTCGGCGGCGCCTACCTCACCGAGGTGCTGCGCGCCGGCGTCGAGGCGGTGCCGGTGGCGCAGCTGGAGTCCGGCCGCTCGATCGGCCTGTCGGAAGGCCAGTTGCTGCGCCATGTGATCCTGCCGCAGGCGGGGATCCTCAGCCTGCCGGCGCTGTTCGCCAACTTCATCTTTTTGCTCAAGGAAACCACCGTGGTGTCGGCGGTGGCGGTGCCAGAGATCCTCTACACCACCAAGAGCTACATCGCCCTGTATTACAAGACCTACGAGATGCTCGCGGTGCTGACGCTGATTTGCGTGCTGCTGTTCCTGCCTTTGTCGCTGCTGCTCAGCCGCCTGGAACGGAGGCTGCAACATGGCCAGTTCGGGTCTTGAGTTGTTGCTGGTGTCTTTGCCGCAACTGGGCAAGGGCGCTGCGCAAACACTGGCGATTTCGGCGCTGAGCATCCTCTTTGCCACCCTCGGCGGCGTGCTCTACGGCGTGCTGGCGACCTTGGGCAAACGCAGTGTGAACCTGCTGCTGCGCATCTACCTGGAGCTGTTCCGGGCGATTCCGGTGCTTGTCTGGTTGTACCTGCTGTTCTTCGGCCTGCCGATTTTCTTTGCCGTGAACATCCCAAGCTTCTGGTGTGCGGTGCTGGTGCTGTCGTTGTGGGGCGCCAGCGAAGTGGGCGAAGTAGTGCGCGGTGCGCTGCAGTCGTTGCCGCGCGGGCAGCGTGAAGCGGGGCTGTCGATCGGCCTGTCCGGCGCGCAGCTGTATGGCTACGTGCTGCTGCCCCAGGCGCTCAAGCGCATGACCCCGCCGACCATCAACATCTACACACGGATCATCAAGACCAGCTCGCTGGCGGTGCTGATCGGCGTAGTCGATGTGATCAAGGTCGGCCAGCAGATCATCGAGCGCACCTACGAGTCGGTGCTGATCTACGGCGCGCTGTTCCTGTTCTTCTTCTTCATTTGCTACCCGCTGTCAGCCGCCTCGCGCGCGCTGGAGCGTCGCTGGACACACGCATGAGCGCACTGATCGAGTTCAAGGGCTTCAATAAATTCTTCGGCGAGCAGCAGGTGCTCGACCACGTCGACCTGCAGGTGCGCAGCGGTGAAGTGGTGGTGATCCTCGGCCCCAGCGGCTGCGGCAAGAGCACTTTGCTGCGTTGCCTCAATGGCCTGGAAAGCGCCCACAGCGGCAGCCTGCGCCTGGCCGGTGAAGAGCTGCTGACGCCTGGCACCGACTGGCGCCAGGTGCGCCAGCAGGTCGGCATGGTGTTCCAGAGTTATCACCTGTTCGGCCACATGAGCGTGATCGACAACCTGCTGCTCGGCCCGCTCAAGGTGCAAAAGCGCGAGCGCCGCGAGGCCCAGGCCCAGGCCGAAGCCCTGCTGGCCCGGGTTGGCCTGCTGGACAAGCGCGACGCCTTCCCGCGCCAGCTTTCCGGGGGCCAGCAGCAACGCATCGCCATCGTCCGCTCGCTGTGCATGAACCCGCAAGTGATGCTGTTCGATGAAGTCACCGCGGCGCTCGACCCGGAAATGGTCAAGGAAGTGCTGCAGGTAATCCAGGGCCTGGCGCGCGACGGCATGACCCTGCTCATCGTCACCCATGAAATGGCCTTCGCCCGCGCGGTGGCCGACCGCATCGTGTTCATGGAGGCCGGCAGGATCCTTGAACAGCGCGACCCCGAGAGCTTCTTTACGAACCCGCAGAGCGCACGCGCGCAGCAGTTCCTGGAGAAATTCTCCTTTGTTGAAAGCCTGCCCAAAACACCCGCAAAGGAATTGTCATGAAAACTGCCAAGACGTCGAAACTGCTGTTGTCCCTACTCGGCCTGGCCTTGCTGGCCGGCTGCAACAAGGCTGAAGAACCGGGCAAGCCGGCCGCCGCTGGCGCCGCCCCAGCCACCAGCTACCTGGAAACCATCAAGGCCCGCGACAAGCTGATCGTCGGCGTCTTCACCGACAAGCCGCCATTCGGCTTTGTCGATGAGGCCGGGCGCTATGTCGGTTTTGATACCGACATCGGCCGCCAGTTTGCCAAGGACCTGCTCGGCGACGAGAACAAGGTCGAGTTCGTGGCGGTCGAGCCTGCCAGCCGTATTCCGTTCCTGCAAAGCGACAAGGTCGACCTGATCCTGGCCAACATGACCGTGACCCCGGAGCGCAAGGAAGCGGTGGAGTTCACCAACCCCAACCTGCGGGTGGCCGTGCAGGCCCTGGTGCCGGAAGGCAGCAGCGTGAAAAAACTCGATGACCTGGCCGACAAGACCACCATCGTCACCACCGGCACAACCGCTGATATCTGGCTGACCAAGAACCATCCGGACTGGAAGCTGCTCAAGTTCGAGAAGAACACCGAGTCGCTGCAGGCCCTGGCCAGTGGTCGTGGTGATGCCTATGCCCAGGACAACCTGATCCTGTTCAGCTGGTCGAAACAGAACCCGGGCTACCGCGTGCTGGAAGAAAAACTCGGTGAGGAAGCGCCGATTGCACCGGCGGTGAAGAAGGGCAACATCGAGCTGCGCGACTGGGTCAACGCCGAACTGGCGCGCCTGGGCGAGCAGAAGTACCTGCTCAAGCTGTATGACCAGTATGTGCGCAAGGAACTGAGCGATGACACCAAGCCTGAGAGCGTAATTGTCGAAGGCGGTAACTGGCAGGGCTGATCAATCGCGGGGCAAGTCGGGTCGCCGCACCGCCGCTCCCATCAGTGTCGGTAGGAGCGGCGGTGCGGCGACCCGACTTGCCCCGCGAAGCTTTCAAGGCACCAGCTTCAAGGTGCTTTGCGCCGGAATCACCCCCATCTGCGCCTTGTGGTAGCGGCCCTCGATATAGTCCTTGGCCTGGTCGCCATAGTGGCGGTCAAACAACACCCCGCTTTGCCCGACCGGGTTGATGGTCAGTGCCTGGCCGGCATCGGCAAAGTCGATCAGGCGCCGGGTCGACGGCCCATAGGTCACCGGCCATGGCGCCGGGCCGATTTTCGCCGACAGGTTGTTGGGCACTTCATGGCTGCCCGGCGCGGCGAACGGGCCGACGTTGAACAACAGGTTGAGCGGCTTCTGCAGCCCCAATGGGTGGTTGTGGGTCAGGGTGTGTGCCTTGCCCCATTGCCAGCCGGCCGGGTCGTTGCCGAAGGTCTCGCGCAGGTGCGCCAGGGTGTTGCCCCAGGCCTGCTTCACCGCTGCGGTGCGATCGCCTTGCTCGCTGCTGCCCTGTTTGCCCCACCAGGGTGAACCGACGTCGGCCGCCAGGCGCGGCAATGCGGCGTCGATGGCGCGGGTGCTGATCAGGGTCTGGAACCAGGTGTCGCCCAGCTCGTCGTGCAGCGCCGCGTAGGCCAGTTCGTAGAGGAACTGGTTGAACAGCGTGGCACTGACCGAGTCCACCGGATAGTCACCATTCCACGCCGCCAGTTGCTCGACCAGTTCCTTCTCCTGATCGCCCTCGGCCACTTCGCGCAGCACTGCCAGTAGCGGCGCCAGGGTGCGCGGGCCGTAATCGGTGGCGGTGTCCAGTTGCAGCGCCTGGCTGTTTTGCTGGTCCCACTTGATCTGCGGGTCGGCCAGGTGCTGGTTCAGGCGCTGGCCACGGTCGGCCAGGTTGTAATAGCCCGGCACCGGTATGTTCGCTGGCGGCTGGAAGTTGGCCGAGACGATGTAGCCGCTGGCCGGGTTCTGCGCCTGCGGGTTGGCGCTGAAAGGATAAAAACCGAGCTTGTCGGCCTGCGCCGTACTGCCATCGAGAATGAAGCCCGGGTTGACTCCGGCAGGGCGAATCGGCAACTGCGCCGCCGCCCACCAGCCGATATCGCCACGGGCGTTGGCCCAGATCAGGTTGAGCCCGGGTGCCTGGATCTTCGCCGCCGCGGCGCGCATCTTGTCGAGGGTGTTGGCACGGTTGACCTGGTAGAAGCCATCGAGGATCGGGTTCTCGGTCTCCAGGAACGCCCACCACACGGCAATCGGCGTCGGGCCCGCCATGTCGCCCAGTACCGTGTTGACGATCGGCCCATGGGGCGAGCGGCGCAGGGTGATGTCCACCGGCGCCTCATTCTTCACCGCGATCTGTTCGTGGGTCTGGCTCAGGGTTTGCCACTGGCCGTTGACCTTGACCTGTTCGGGGTTGTCGGGGTTGACCTGTTCGGCGATCAGGTCGACGTCATCGTTCTGGAACATGGTCAGGCTCCAGCCGAAGTCGCGATTGTGCCCGAGCGATGCGAAGGGATTGAGCGCCTGGTGATAGCCATAGAGGTTGAAGCCGGGCGCGCTCAGTTCCGCCTCGTACCACACCGATGGCACGGCGAAACTGATATGCGGGTCGCCGGCCAGCAGCGGCTTGCCGCTGCGCGTGCGGCTGCCGGCAATGGCCCAGGCATTGCTGCCTTCGTATTGGGGAATGCCGGCATCGCCCAGGGCTTGCTGGCTGAGCTGCGCAAGCTGCTGCAGGCTTTGCCAGTCGCTGGCGGCCAGGGCTGGCGTGCTGGCCAGGGCGCCTTGCGGGTTCCAGTCGAGGTCGAAGATCTTCAGGTAGTCGGCGCCCAGCTGGTCACGGATATAGGTCAGCGCAGGCTCGGTGCGGAACGCTGCGGCAAAGCTGTAGGCCATGTAGCCGGCGATGCTGATGGTGTCCTGGGCGGTAAAGGGCCGTGGCGAGATGCCCAGCACGTCGAACTCCATCGGCTTGGGATGGCTGTCCTGCCAGGCGTTGACGCCCTCAAGGTAGGCCTGCAGGGCCAGCCAGGCGGGCGAGGTTTTGTCCTGGCGTTCGACGTAAAGCTCGGCCTGCTCGCGAATGCGCAGGCTGCGGAACAGGGTGTCGGTAGCGACCAGTTTGCTGCCAAGGATCTCGGCCAGCTCACCACGGGCCAGGCGGCGGATGATCTCCATCTGGAACAGGCGATCCTGGGCATGCACATAGCCCAGGGCACGGTACAGGTCGGCCTCGTTCTGCGCCTGGATATGTGGCACGCCGCGGGCGTCGTAGCGCACATTGACCGGTGCCTGCAGGCTGCTCAGGGTAACCTCGCCCTGGCGTTGCGGCAGCTTGCCGTGCACGTACCAGTAACCGCCGCCGGCGGCTGCGGCGATGACCACGGCGAGGAAGGTCAGGCTGCGCTTCATCGTGACTCCTTGTGCTTTTTAGCGGATCGTGTGGTCTGATCATCGAGGTAAAGTCGGACAGAGGATAGCCCCAAAGGAGGGAAGATGAGTCTCAGTGAAAAGCAGAAGATGCTCAGCGGCCAGCTCTATCACGCCAGCTGCCCGCAGCTGCAGGCCGAACAGATCGCCAACAAGCACTGGATGCAGCGCTACAACAACAGCGCCGAGCTGCTCAATGAGCAGCGCCATGGTTTGCTGGTCGAGCATTTCGGCAAGGTCGGTGACGGCGCGGTGATTCGCCCACCGTTCTATTGCGACTACGGCTACAACATCAGTGTCGGCGCCAATGTGTTCATGAACTTCAATTGCGTGATCCTCGACGTCACCCCGGTAAGCATCGGCGATGACTGCCAGATCGGCCCGGCGGTGCAGATCTACACCGCCGACCACCCGCTGGACCCGGCGCTACGCCGCAGCGGCCTGGAAAGCGGGCGGCCGGTGAAGATCGGCAACAACGTGTGGATCGGCGGCGGCGCGATCATCCTGCCGGGGGTGACGGTGGGCGACAACGCGGTGATCGGCGCCGGCAGCGTGGTCACCCGCGATGTGCCGGCGGGTGCCACCGTGGTGGGCAACCCTGCGCGGGTGCGCTAGGGCTGCCAGGGGCAGTAGCAGCCCACCGCCATGGTGTGCGTGGCGCTGACGGCGCGGCCCTGGCTCAGGGCGAGCAGGATCGGCTCGATGAAGCTGTTGCTGGAGTTGCAGGTGGCGCCTTCGCTGTAGGGGCCGAAGTAGGCCAGTTGGCCGTTGCGGTCCCAGATCGCCACGCCGGGGGTGGCCGGCAGGTGTTCGGCGCCGGGCAGCTCGCCCAGCGGTTTGAGCGCACTGAGTGTGGCAGGCAGCTGGCCGCGGGTGCCGGGTTTTTGCACCACGTAGAACTCCACGCCTTGGGGGGCGAAGTGCTCGATCAGCTCGCCCAGGTGCTGCTGGTTGCCGACGTTGCACGGGCAGGCCGGGTCCCAGAAGTGCACCAGGCGGATCGGGCCGGGGCCGGCAATGCCCGCCGGCAGTTGCAGGCGGTCGCCGGAGAACAGCGCGGTCTGGTTGTCGAAGGTGCGCAGGTAGCGGCTCTGAAAACTGTCGTAGGCCCACCACAGGCCGGCGCCGCAGAGGGCGGTGAGCAACAGGCCAAGCAGGGTACGCAGGGGCGAGCGGGGCATGTCGGCAGTGTCCGAAAAAAGTCGCCTAGCTTGCCATGCCGGCGGCGACAGATGAATATCACAGGTCAATAACCCGCTTTTGCGTCTGGAATTCTTTTATGCCCGCGTCATTTCAGCCCGACTCCCTACGTGCCAGCCTGACCTCCCTGGCGGCGCGGCAGCCGCTGTCGACGCAGGGCCAGGCCTATCAGCGCTTCTACGGGCTGGATCTGCCCGCCCGCGAAGAGGCCCCGCAGAGCTGGCTCGGGCGCTTCGACGCCGCAGGTTTCGAGGTGGTCGGCCAGGTGTGGCTGCCGGCAGCGCCAGTGGCAACGCTGATTCTGCTGCATGGCTTTTACGATCACATGGGCCTGTACCGGCATGTCATCGACTGGGCGCTGGACCAGCACTATGCGGTGATTTCCTGCGACTTGCCTGGGCACGGGCTGTCCAGCGGCGAGCGGGCCAGCATCGATGATTTCAGCGCCTACCAGCAGGTGCTGCATGCGTTGTTCGAGCAGGCCCGCAGCCTGGAATTGCCGCAGCCCTGGCACCTGTTCGGGCAGAGCACCGGTGGCGCCATCGTCGTCGACCATCTGCTGCATCACGGCGCCCAGAGCCCGGCCCAGGGCGAGGTGATCCTGCTGGCGCCGCTGGTACGGCCACGGGCGTGGCGCTGGTCGAAGTTCAGCTACCGGGTGCTCAAGCCGTTCGTCAACGGCATCGAACGGCGCTTTAGCGAGAACAGCAACGACCCGACTTTTTTGCCGTTCCTGCTGGCCGACCCGCTGCAGCCAAGGCGCCTGCCGACGGCCTGGGTGGGAGCGCTGCTCGATTGGGTCAAGCGTATCGAGGCGGCGCCGCTCAGCCCGCGCCAGCCGCTGATCATCCAGGGCGAATGCGACATGACCGTCGACTGGCCGTACAACCTCAAGGTGCTGGGGGAGAAGTTCGCTGCGCCGCGGATCCTGATGATCCCCGAAGCGCGGCATCACCTGGCCAACGAGCTGCCGGCGATTCGCGCGCGCTATTTCGAGTTCATCGACCAGCGCCTGGGCTGATCACTTCAGCTGCGAGGTTTCCTGACCCACCGCAAGGCCGGCGCGGATCGCCGCCAGGGCCGCCTTGTAGTAAGCCTTGCCTTCAGCGGATTCGGCAAAGGTGGCGAACTCTTCAAGCTCGGCGTCGGACAGGTCGCGATAGACGTACAGCAAGGTGTTGTTCAGCTCGCTGCCGATCTGCTCCATCAAACGCTGGCGCTGGCCGTCGAGCAGGCCCTGGGCCTGGCCACCACCGAGCAGGCCGGGGATCATCTGGCTGAGGCTGTCGGCGGCGACCCCGGCAATCGCCAGGCTCACTTCGGCACCGGCTTCACGGGCCGGCAGGGCCTGGGCCAGGTGGCCGATGATCAGCAGGCGGTTGTCGCTGGCCTGGACCTTGGGCAGGCCCTTGGCATTCTTGGCCAACTGGTCGCGACGGGTGGCGAGCAGTTCGGCGGCGACGATCTTGCGCCCCAGCGGCGACTGGAAGAACGCCAGGGCCGGCGCTGGATCGCTGAGATTGGCGCGCAATTGGGCCTCGGCGCGTTTATCCACGGCCTGGGCCTGGAAGCGCTGATTGCTGTTATTGACCAGCGCCTGGTAAACCGCAGGCGGCAGGCTGTTGCGATAGCGCTGCTGGGCGGCATCGAGGGCATCGGTAAAGTGGGCGCGCTGCTCGGGCCAGCCGGCGACCTTGTAGAGTTGGTCGAGGCTGTCTGCCCAGACAGGCGTGGTGCAGATCATCATCAGCAGTAAAAACAAACGGCGCATTCAGGACTCCTGTCGGCAGGGCGCTATTGTCCTTGCCATGGCGGGGCTTTGTCGAGAAGCCATTGCATACTCTCGGCCAAGTGGCGCTGTCGGATTTCGCAGCAGATCGATACTATGCGCGACATGCACATATCCCCTGATGACCCCCTGCTGTTGCGCATCGTCGACGACCTGGCCACCCGTGGCTGGTCGCAGCAAGATACCTTTCTTCCAGAGCCTCTGACCCTGGCGCTGGCGGCCGAGTGCCGCAAGCGCGCCGCCGAGGGCGAGCTGGAACCGGCAGCCGTGGGTCGGGGCGTTGCCCAGGAGGTCCGCGAGGGCATCCGCGGCGACCGCATCCAGTGGCTGGAGCCCGGCCAGGCCGAGCCTTGCGACCACTACCTGGCGCTGATGGACAGCCTGCGCCTGGCCCTCAATCGCGGGCTGTTCCTCGGTCTTGAGGACTTCGAGTGCCACTTCGCCCTGTATCCGCCGGGCGCCTTTTATCGCAAACATCTTGACCGCTTTCGCGACGACGACCGGCGCATGGTTTCGGCGGTGATCTATCTCAATGAAGGCTGGCAGCCCGAACATGGCGGCCAGCTACGCATGACCCTCAAGGGTGAGGTCGAGCACGACGTGCCACCGATCGGCGGTTGCCTGGTGATATTCCTTTCCGGCGAAGTCCCCCATGAGGTGCTGCCGGCCCACCGCGACCGCCTGTCCTTGACCGGCTGGTTCCGCCGCCGTGGCAACGAGCCGTTCTGAGATGCACAAGGTTCTGGTCAGTGCCTGCCTGCTCGGCCAGCCGGTGCGCTATGACGGACGCGCCAGCGGCCATCCGGAATTGCTCCAGCAGTGGCAAAACCAGGGGCGCATCGTGCCTTTGTGCCCTGAAGTGGCCGGCGGCTTGCCAACGCCACGGCCACCGGCGGAGATCCCCGGTGGCCAGGGCGCAGCGGTGCTCGAAGGTGACACGCAGGTACTGACCGTCACGGGCGAGGATGTCAGTGTGCAATTTCTGGCCGGTGCGCAGCGGGCGCTGGAGCTGGTGCGGCGGCATGGCATCCGTATCGCGGTGCTCAAGTCAGGCAGTCCTTCGTGTGGCAATCTGCTGACTTATGACGGTACCTTCAGTGGCACCAAAGTCACCGGCGAAGGGGTGACTGTGGCGTTACTGCGCCGGGAAGGGGTGCAGGTGTTCAGTGAGCTGGAGCTTGAGGCGGCAGAGCAAGCCTTGAAACAGCTTTAACACCATCGCGGGGCACCGGGCCCGGTGGGAGCGGGCTTGCCCCGCGAAGCTTTTGTTACTTAGGCGGCTTGCTCGCATCCATCCCGAACCACTTCTGCGACAGCTCGCTCAGCCGGCCATCGGCCTTGATCCGCTGCAGCGCGCCGTCCAGGGAGTTCTGGAACGCCGGGTTTCCCTTCTGAAACGGAATCGCCAGGGTCAGGATCGGGCCAACGGTGGCCCCCTTGCTCACCGCTTGCTGGCTGTCGCGGATGGCATAGGGCACCAGCAAACGGTCGCTGATGGCGGCATCGATCTGGTCGCTGGCCACGTCTTTGATCGGCTGCATGGCATCCGCGTAGCTGCGCAGGTCCACGCCTTCGACCACCCGTGCCTGCTCGGCGAACTGGCTGCCCTGGACCACGCCCAGGCTATGGCCCTTGAGGGCCTGGAGGGAACTCAGCGGGCGCTTTTCTTCCTTGCGCACGATCAGTTGGGCACTGGAATACGCGTAGGGCTCGCTGAAATCCAGACGCTCCTTGAGCTCAGGGGTAGCGGCGATGTGGTTGATGGCGATGTCGTAGCTGCCGCTTTCAACGCCTTGCAGCAGGTCTTTGGCTTCAACCACGACAAATTCGGCGCGCACATCCAGTTCGTTGGCCAGCAACTGTCCAAGTTCGACTTCGAAGCCGCTCAGCTTGTCGTTTTCCTTGAAATTGAACGGCGCCATGTTGGCTTCTACGGCAATGCGCAGTTCACCGCGGTCGTTGACGTCGTCGATCAGCTCGGCCTGTGCCCATGGGCTGAGCAGGGTGGCAAGTAGTACCCCAATGGCAAAACGCATTTAAGCCCCTTGAATGCTTGGCAGTGAAATCGAGTCGCCGCGACTTTCTGGTGTTGTCACGGTCGAACACAACTTAAGACCACGTCAGGTGGAGGATGTTTAACGGGCGGTGAAATTTTTCTGTCACCGTTGTTAAACATGTTTTGACGCATTTGGACTATGGTAATCCACCGTTGCCGTTCGTTCAGTGGCAAGGGTTATTGAAGTAAAACACAGGAGAAGTGAATGAAAAGCCTATTTTCGCGTGCAGCCGTCGCCGGATTGCTGATGGGGGTCTCGGCCTTTGCCGCTGCCGCCGATGGCCTGAAAAGCCAGGAGCCGCCAAAAGCCGCCAAGGTCTTCATCGTTTCCCCGGCCGATGGCGCCACGGTCGACCAGACCTTCACCGTCAAATTCGGCATCGAGGGCATGGAGCTCAAGCCGGCGGGTGATCAGACCCCGCATAGCGGCCACCACCACTTGCTGGTGGACGTCGATCAAGAACCTGCAGCCGACCAGGTTCTGCCAACCAGCCTGCTGCCGGAAAACAACGCGCCGCTGGCGGCTGGCCCGCAAGTGCTGCACTTCGGCAAGGCACAGACTGAAGTACAACTGACCCTGACCCCGGGCAAGCACACCCTGCAACTGGTGCTGGGCGACAAGTTCCACGTGCCGTTCAAGCCAAGCGTCGAGTCGAAGAAGATCACCGTTACCGTTAAATAACGGCTAAAAACATCGCGGGGCAAGCCCGCTCCTACAGGGATTCTGTGGGAGCGGGCTTGCCCCGCGATTTGCTGCCTGAATTAACTTAGAACAGAACGCGGGAACGGATGGTGCCCTTGATCTGTTGCAGTTTTTCTTGCGCCAGGTCCGAGTACTCGGCGTCAACGTCGATAACCACGTAACCGACTTTCTCGTTGGTCTGCAGGAACTGACCGGAGATGTTGATCCCGTTTTCGGCGAACACTTTGTTGATTTCGCTGAGTACACCCGGGATGTTTTCGTGGATGTGCAGCAGACGGTGTTTGCCCGGGTGCGCCGGCAGGGCCACTTCAGGGAAGTTGACCGACGACACGGAAGTACCGTTGTCGCTGTACTTGACCAGCTTTTCGGCCACTTCCAGACCAATGTTGGCCTGGGCTTCAGCGGTGGAACCGCCGATGTGCGGGGTCAGGATCACGTTGTCCAGGCCACGCAGCGGGCTTTCGAACTGCTCGTCGTTGGAGCGCGGCTCGACCGGGAACACGTCGATGGCGGCGCCGATCAGGTGCTTGTCCTTGATCGCCGCGGCCAGGTGATCCAGCTCGACCACGGTACCGCGGGCGGCGTTGATCAGGATCGAGCCCTTCTTCATCGCGCGGATTTCTTTCTCGCCGATCATCCACTGGGTGGATGGCAGCTCAGGCACGTGCAGCGAGACGATGTCGGCCAGGCCCAGCAGTTCGTTGAGGCTGGTGACCTGGGTCGCGTTGCCCAGTGGCAGCTTGGTCAGCGGGTCAAAGAAGAACACCTGCATGCCCAGGCTCTCGGCCAGGACCGACAGTTGCGTGCCGATCGAGCCGTAGCCGACGATGCCCAGCTTCTTGCCGCGGATCTCGAAGGAGTTGGCCGCGCTTTTGATCCAGCCGCCACGGTGGCAGGAAGCGTTTTTCTCGGGGATGCCGCGCAGCAGCAGGATCGCTTCGGCCAGCACCAGCTCGGCCACCGAACGGGTGTTGGAGTACGGCGCGTTGAACACGGCGATACCGCGCTCACGAGCGGCGTTCAGGTCAACCTGGTTGGTACCGATGCAGAAACAGCCGACAGCGACCAGTTTCTTGGCGCAGTCGAAAACCTCTTCGGTCAGTTGAGTGCGCGAGCGGATGCCGATGAAGTGGGCATCAGCGATCTTTTCTTTCAACTCAGCGTCGGGCAGAGAACCGGTGAGGTACTCGATGCTGGTATACCCGGCGGCCTTGAGGACGTCCACGGCGGATTGGTGGACGCCTTCGAGAAGAAGGAACTTGATCTTGCTCTTATCGAGAGAAGTCTTGCTCATCTGCGTAAACCTGTGTCCCGGAGAAAAATGGCAGGGAAGTGAAGCTCTCGCAGCATCGGCCTGAAGCACGATCAGCGGGGGGCGTATGCTAGCATGAGTACCCCCGATACGCCCATCCCTGGGACGTGAAGAGTGCTCAGGGTGACTATGAATAGTTCGAGAGTTCTATCGATGACCGATTCTGCGCTGATTGATGAGCTGATGACCCTGGTAGAGCCCGGCAAGGTGCTGACCGATGCCGCCTCCCTTGAGGCTTACGGCAAGGACTGGACCAAGCACTTCGCCCCCGCGCCCTCGGCCATCGTCTTCCCCAAGAGCATCGACCAGGTCCAGGCCATCGTGCGCTGGGCCAACCGGCACAAGGTCGCCCTGGTGCCGTCGGGCGGTCGCACCGGGCTATCAGCTGCAGCGGTGGCGGCCAATGGCGAGGTGGTCGTGGCGTTCGACTACATGAACCAGATTCTCGATTTCAACGAGTTCGACCGCTCGGTGGTTTGTCAGCCGGGGGTGGTTACCCAGCAGCTACAGGATTTTGCCGAAGACAAGGGCCTCTACTACCCAGTGGACTTTGCCTCGGCAGGTTCCAGCCAGATTGGCGGCAATATCGGCACCAATGCCGGCGGGATCAAGGTTATTCGCTACGGCATGACCCGCAACTGGGTGGCCGGCCTCAAGGTCGTCACCGGCAAGGGCGACCTGCTCGAGCTGAACAAGGACCTGATCAAGAACGCCACCGGCTACGACCTGCGCCAGCTGTTCATCGGCGCCGAGGGCACCCTGGGCTTTGTGGTCGAGGCGACCATGCGCCTGGATCGGGCGCCGAACAACCTCACGGCGATGGTCCTCGGTACCCCGGATTTCGACTCGATCATGCCGGTGCTGCACGCGTTTCGCGCCAAGCTCGACCTGACAGCCTTCGAGTTCTTTTCCGACAAGGCCCTGGCCAAGATCATGGGCCGTGGCGACGTGCCGGCACCGTTCGAAACCGACTGCCCGTTCTATGTCTTGCTGGAGTTCGAAGCCAGCAACGAAGAGGTGGCCAATGATGCCCTGGCCACTTTCGAGCACTGCGTCGAGCAGGGCTGGGTGCTCGACGGCGTCATGAGCCAGAGCGAGCAGCAACTGCAGAACCTGTGGAAGTTGCGCGAGTACATCTCCGAGACCATCTCGCACTGGACCCCGTATAAGAACGACATTTCCGTGACCGTGTCGAAAGTGCCAGCGTTCCTCAAAGATATCGACGCGATCGTCGCCGATAACTACCCGGACTTCGAAGTGGTCTGGTATGGCCACATCGGCGACGGCAACCTGCACCTGAACATCCTCAAGCCCGACAACCTGAGCAAGGACGAGTTCTTTGCCAAGTGCGCGACGGTCAACAAGTGGGTGTTCGAGACCGTCGAGAAGTACAACGGCTCGATCTCTGCCGAGCATGGCGTCGGCATGACCAAGCGCGATTACTTGACCTACAGCCGTTCGCCGGTCGAAATCGAATACATGAAAGCAGTGAAGGCGGCGTTCGATCCAAACGGGATCATGAACCCGGGCAAGATCTTCGCGGTCGAGTAAGCCACAGGCACAAGAGCATCCAATAGCGCCAGGAGTCGGTAATGAGCTATCAGCACCAGTATGTAGACGGCACGCGTATTCACTTTCCGCTGGGCAAGGTGGTGTGCATCGGGCGCAACTATGCAGAGCACGCCAAAGAGCTGGATAACCCGATCCCGAGTGAGCCGCTGCTGTTCATCAAGCCGGGTAGTTGCGTGGTGCCGCTGGACAGCGGCTTCAAGATCCCGACCGAGCGTGGCTCGGTGCACTACGAGACGGAAATTGCCGTGTTGCTCGGCAAGTCGCTGTCCACCAGCCCCACCGAAGAAGAAGTGCTCGACGCCATCTCCGGCTTTGCCCCGGCCCTGGACCTGACCCTGCGCGACCTGCAGGCGCAACTCAAAGAGAAGGGCCTGCCGTGGGAGCGCTCCAAGTGCTTCGATGGCGCCTGCGTGCTGCCGCCGTTCGTGCCGGTCGGTGCCTTTGAGGACCTGACCGACATCGGCATCCGCCTGACCCTCAACGGTGAGGTGCGCCAGGACGGCAACAGCGCGCTGATGCTCAACCCGATCGTGCCGATGATCCAGCACATGGCCACGCAATTCTCGCTGCTGGCCGGCGACGTGATCCTCACCGGTACCCCGGTTGGCGTCGGCCCGCTCAACCCCGGCGACCAACTGGTGCTCGAACTGCCAGGCGTCAGCCGTTTCGAAAGCCAGGTGCTCTGAACCACCGACGTGGCAGCCAGAAATACTGGCTGCCATACTGCCCGTCGGCTTTTGCCATTTTTTTCACAATCGATCCGGATAATGCTTGCGGACCTGGCTCTGCGAAATGTGCCGGTACGGTGTTATCAACTGGCAAAAAGAGCACAAATCCATGGCCACTCCTCTTCCTTCGAGCAATTCCCTGCCGCCTGCGCGCAAGCGTGGCCTGGCCCTGCGCTGGTCCACCTGGCTGGTGGCCGCGGCGATCATCGGCTATGGCGTGGCGATCGCCATGCATTGGGATGACCGTGGCCTGCTCTGGTTGCAGGAGCGTTTCGAAAGTCAGAGCGAGCAACAGGCGAGCATCTGGTTGCCGGACTACCAGGTCGATATCGATGCCAAGGTATTGCCGGGCATGGAGGACGATGAAGCTTCAGACCTGTCCTACAACCCGGTGAGCAAAACTCTGTTCGCGGTCATGGGCAAGAATCCCTTTCTGGTCGAACTGACCCTTGAAGGCGATGTGCTGCGCAAGATGCCCCTGGTGGGCTGGAGCAACCCCGAGGGCGTGGCCGTGCTTGAAGGCGGGCGCCTGGCGATCGTCGACGAGCGCGATCACAAGATGACCATCGTCACCCTTGCTGCCGACACCAAGTCGCTGAACATCGCCGATTTCCCCCAATACGACCTCGGCCCCTCGGCAAACCAGAACAAGGCCTTCGAAGCCGTGGCCTGGGACCCTCTGCAGCAGCGCATCATCCTCGGCGAAGAGCGGCCGCCGGCATTGTTCACCTGGAAAAGCGACGGCCACAGCCCGCTGACCGGCGACAAGCAGCCGCTGCCAAGCGACGAACTGGACCTGCGCAACCTCTCGGCGCTGGGTGTCGACCCGCGCACCGGGCATCTGCTGGTGCTGTCGGCCGACTCCAACATGCTCCTGGAGCTGGACGAGAAGGGCGAGCAGGTCAGCTTCATGACCCTGCTGGGCGGCTTCAATGGCCTGAAGAAGCAAATTCCGCGCGCCGAAGGCGTGGCGATGGACGAACACGGCACGCTGTACATCGTCAGTGAGCCGGACTTGTTCTATCGTTTCAAAAAGCCGTGATTTCAGACTTTTCCTACGTCAGGATTTAAGTTTCGCTTCAGTTGAGTGTGGGAAGATTCAGGCTGTCACCCAAAGAGTCCACCTGAATGCGTCGCTACATCCGCCTGCCGCTGATTTTCCTGGTTGCGAGCCTGCTCGCCTTGCTCCTGATCGCCGTTGCCGGGCAGCAATACCGTTTGTTCGAGCGCGGCTGGTTCAACCTCAAGACCTGGTGGCAGCCGTTCGAGCAGAGCATCGGCCTGGATCAATACCAGGTGGTGCTTGAGGCGCAACCCATCGAAGGCCTGGACGACGATATCTCGGCGCTGACCTTCGACCCTGACCGCAACAGCCTGTTCACCGTGACCAACAAGCGCTCCGAGCTGATCGAGCTGTCGCTGGACGGGCGCATCCTGCGGCGCGTGCCGTTGACCGGCTTTGGTGATCCGGAGGCGGTGGAGTACGTCGGCGCCAACAGCTACGTGATCACCGATGAGCGCGAGCAGCGCCTGATTCGCGTGCGCCTGACCGACAACACGCCGTTTCTCGACGCCAAGGATGCCGAACAGCTGACCCTGGGCATCGGCCTCAATGGCAACAAGGGTTTTGAAGGCCTGGCCTACGACTCGGCCGGCAAGCGCCTGTTCGTCGCCAAGGAGCGCGACCCGATGCTGATCTACGAAGTGCATGGCTTCCCCCACGACAACCCCGAGCAGCCGTATGCGGTGCATGTGGTACAGGACCAGAAGCGTGATTCGCGGTTGTTTGTGCGGGATCTGTCGAGCTTGCAGTTCGATGAGCGCAGCGGCCACTTGCTGGCGCTGTCGGATGAGTCGCAACTGGTGCTGGAGCTGGATGTGCAGGGCAAGCCGTTGAGCACCTTGTCGCTGCGCAAGGGTTTTCAGGGCTTGAACAAGAGTGTGCCGCAGGCCGAAGGCATCGCCATGGACGATGCCGGGACCATTTACCTGGTCAGCGAGCCGAACCTGTTTTACGTGTTCAAGAAGCCGACCGGGTAGGCATTATCGCGGGGCAAGCCCGCTCCTACATTGTAGGAGCGGGCTTGCCCCGCGATGCTATCAGGCCTTGAGGCTCTTGACCCCTTCCGAAGTCCCCAGCAACAGCAGATCCGCCGGCCGCGCCGCGAACAGGCCGTTGGTGACCACGCCGACAATCGCGTTGATCTGGCTTTCCAGCTCGACCGGGTTGGTGATCTGCAGGTTGTGCACATCGAGAATGATGTTGCCGTTATCGGTCAGCACACCCTCGCGGTACACCGGGTCGCCGCCAAGCTTGACCAGCTGGCGGGCCACATGGCTGCGGGCCATGGGGATGACTTCGACCGGCAGCGGGAAGGCGCCCAGCACCGGTACCAGCTTGCTGGCGTCGGCGATGCAGATGAAGGTCTTGGCCACGGCGGCAACGATCTTCTCGCGGGTCAGGGCGGCGCCACCACCTTTGATCAGGTTCAGGTGCTCGTCGCTTTCGTCGGCGCCGTCGACGTAGAACTCCAGGTCGCTGACAGTGTTCAGCTCATACACTGGAATGCCATGACCCTTCAGGCGTGCCGCGGTCGCTTCGGAGCTGGCGACCGCGCCGTCGAAGGCGGTCTTGTGCTTGGCCAGGGCGTCAATGAAGCAGTTGGCGGTCGAGCCGGTGCCGACGCCGACGATGCTCTTGTCGTCGAGCTTGGGCAGAATGAAATCGACAGCGGCCTGGGCGACAGCCTGTTTGAGTTGGTCCTGGGTCATGCGGGCTCCGAAGCGGGGAGGAGTATCGTGAAGGCGCGTAGTATAGCGGCTAAAACCCCTGCCTTGCTGTGGTCGCCCGACAGGGCGCTGGGGTAGACTCGCAAACCCCGCCCAACCGCTCAGTGATGCTTTCCCGATGCTCGAACAGTACGTCAAGAAGATCCTCACCTCGCGCGTTTACGACGTCGCCGTCGAAACTCCGTTGCAGACCGCCGGCCAGCTGAGCAAGCGTCTGGGCAACAACATCCTGCTCAAGCGTGAAGACTTGCAGCCGGTGTTCTCGTTCAAGATTCGCGGTGCCTATAACAAGCTGGCCCAGCTCAGTGCTGAGGAACTGGCCCGTGGGGTAGTCACCGCATCGGCTGGCAACCATGCCCAGGGCGTGGCCCTGGCGGCCCGTGAGTTGGGAATCAAGGCTACCATCGTGATGCCCAAGACCACCCCCGAGATCAAGATCGAAGGCGTGCGTTCGCGCGGCGGCAAGGTGGTGCTGCACGGTGACTCGTTCCCGGAAGCGCTGGCCTATTCGCTGAAGCTGGTGGACGAGAAGGGCTATGTCTACATCCACCCCTATGACGATCCGCACACCATTGCCGGGCAGGGCACCGTGGCCATGGAAATCCTTCGTCAGCACCCGGGGCAACTGGACGCGATCTTTGTCCCGGTTGGTGGTGGCGGCCTGATTGCCGGCATCGCCGCCTACGTGAAGTACCTGCGCCCGGAAATCAAAGTGATCGGCGTCGAGCCGGACGACTCCAACTGCCTGCAGGCCGCCATGGCCGCGGGTGAGCGCGTGATATTGCCGCAGGTCGGGCTGTTTGCCGATGGCGTGGCGGTGGCGCAGATCGGCCAGCACACCTTCGACATCTGCAAGGACTACGTCGATGCGGTGATTACCGTCAGTACCGACGAGATCTGCGCAGCCATCAAGGATATCTACGACGATACCCGCTCGATCACCGAACCTGCCGGCGCCTTGGGCGTTGCCGGGATCAAGAAGTACGTCGAGCTCAATGGCGTCAGCGGCCAGACCCTGGTGGCCATCGACTCCGGCGCCAACGTCAACTTCGACCGCCTGCGCCATGTTGCCGAGCGCGCCGAGCTGGGCGAGGGCCGCGAAGCCATCATCGCCGTGACCATCCCCGAGCAGCCGGGCAGCTTCAAGGCCTTCTGCGAGGCGGTGGGCAAGCGCCAGATCACCGAATTCAACTACCGCTACCATGCCGACGGCGAAGCGCACATCTTCGTTGGCGTGCAGACCCATCCGGATACCGACCCGCGCAGCGCGCTGATCCAGAGCCTGACCGAGCAGGGCTTCCCGGTACTCGACCTGACCGACAACGAGCTGGCCAAGCTGCATATTCGCCACATGGTCGGCGGCCATGCGGCGCGGGTCAGCGACGAGCTGGTGCTGCGTTTCGAGTTCCCGGAGCGTCCGGGGGCGCTGTTCAACTTCCTCAACAAGCTGGGCGGGCGCTGGAACATCTCGATGTTCCACTATCGCAACCATGGCGCGGCCGATGGTCGCGTGGTCGCCGGCCTGCAGGTACCGGATGATGAGCGCCACCTGGTGCCGGCGGCGCTGGCCAAGATTGGCTACCCGTACTGGGACGAAACCGATAACCCGGCGTACCGGCTGTTCCTGGGTTGAGCGTCTACGCTGTTGGGCAACGCCTGAGGAAGAAATAAGAAATGGAACTGCTGACTACCCTGAAAACCGCCCACATCCTGGCCACCGTGTTGCTGCTGGGCAGCGCCCTGGGGCTGGCGATCTGGACCTTTATCGCGCGCCGCAAGGGCGATGCCAGTGCCCACACCCGGCTGATGGCCCGGCCGCTGGTGTTTGTCTGGCTGTTGATGGGCATCTGCCTGGTAAGCATGCCGTTCACCGGCTGGTGGCTGGTGCACCTGATTGGCTGGCCGCTGGGCCAGACCTGGGTGCTGGGCTCCAGCGTGATCTACACCTTCGCAGCGTTCAGCTGGTTCTGGCTGCTGGCGCGGGTCAACCGCCTGCGCACGGCGCCAACTGTGGGCAACCCGAAGTTCATCCTGGCGCTGGCGGTGTTCAGCGGTGTCTGTTTTATCGCCATCGCCGGGCTGATGGGTGCCAAGCCGGTCTGATCATGCGGGCTTCGGTGGGAGCGGGGCAAGCCCGCTTCCACCGAGCAGTCGCTCCCATAGCGACGATCAATCGCGCAGGCTGATCACCGGCCAACCGCGCTTTTCAGCTTCGGCGCGCAGGTTCGGGTCCGGATCGACGGCGACCGGGTTGGCCACCTTCTCCAGCAGCGGCAGGTCGTTCATCGAGTCGCTGTAGAAGTAGCTGTCGTCCAGGCTGTAGCCGTTTTCCAGCAACCAGCGGTTCAGACGCGTCACTTTGCCTTCACGGAAGCAGGGTATATCGGTACTGCGCCCGCTGAAACGGCCGTCGACCATTTCGCATTCGGTCGCCAGCAGGGTCTGTACGCCCAGGCGCTTGGCGATCGGGCCGGTGATGAAACGGTTGGTGGCGGTGATGATCACCAGTTTGTCGCCGGCATCCTGGTGCTTTTTCAGCAGGGCCAGGGCCTTGGGCAGGATGATCGGCTCGACGCAGTCGCGCATGAAGTCGCGATGCCATTCGTCGAGTTGCGCCATTTCCGTGGTCGCGAGGATTTCCAGGCTGAAGTTCAGGTAGGCGTTCAGGTCCAGCTTGCCGGCCAGATAGTCCTGATAGAAGGCGTCGTTGCGGTTCTGGTACTCGACCGGGTCGAGAATGCCGCGTTCGCACAGGTAGTCACCCCAAGCGTGGTCGCTGTCGCCACCAAGGAGCGTGTTGTCCAGATCGAATAAAGCCAGGCGCATTTAAGTCACTCGCATAACATCTGAAAAGTCCCACAGAATACGGACTTTTCACATCGGTGCACATAAGGTAAACAGGCGCGTTGCTGGCCTTGTGACCTTTGTGGAACAATGCCGTGACATGCGTTTGCGAGGTTGCTGCCGTGATCGACCCCGATGGTTTTCGCCCCAATGTCGGGATCATTCTGACGAATGATCTTGGGCAGGTGCTATGGGCTCGACGGATCAACCAGGATGCCTGGCAGTTTCCCCAGGGAGGTATCAACCCCGAGGAAACGCCGGAAGATGCCCTGTACCGCGAGCTGAACGAAGAAGTGGGGCTGGAGCGAGATGATGTTGAAATTCTTGCCTGCACCCGCGGCTGGTTGCGTTATCGTTTACCCCAACGCCTGGTCCGTACCCACAGCCAACCGCTGTGCATCGGCCAGAAACAGAAATGGTTCCTGCTGCGCCTGGTCTCCAACGAGCAACGGGTGCGAATGGACTTGACCGGTAAACCGGAGTTCGACGGCTGGCGCTGGGTCAGCTATTGGTATCCGCTGGGCCAGGTGGTGACATTCAAGCGCGAGGTTTACCGCCGCGCTCTCAAAGAGCTTGCCCCGCGCCTGCTGGCGCGCGACTGACGACGGAGTTCGACCCCGAGCCATGCTCAATACGCTGCGCAAGATCGTCCAGGAAGTTAACTCCGCCAAGGATCTCAAGACGGCGTTGGGGATCATTGTGTTGCGCGTAAAAGAGGCCATGGGCAGTCAGGTCTGCTCCGTCTACCTGCTCGACCCCGAGACCAACCGCTTCGTGCTGATGGCCACCGAGGGCCTGAACAAGCGCTCGATCGGCAAGGTCAGCATGGCCCCCAACGAGGGCCTGGTGGGCCTGGTCGGCACCCGCGAAGAGCCGCTGAACCTGGAAAACGCCGCCGACCACCCGCGTTATCGCTACTTCGCCGAAACCGGCGAGGAGCGCTTTGCTTCCTTTCTCGGTGCGCCGATCATCCACCACCGTCGCGTGGTCGGGGTGTTGGTCATCCAGCAAAAGGAGCGGCGCCAGTTCGACGAGGGCGAAGAAGCCTTCCTGGTGACCATGAGCGCGCAGCTGGCCGGGGTTATCGCCCATGCCGAGGCCACCGGTTCGATCCGTGGCCTGGGCCGTCAGGGCAAGGGTATCCAGGAGGCCAAGTTCGTCGGTGTGCCCGGTTCACCCGGCGCTGCGGTGGGCAAGGCGGTGGTCATGTTGCCACCGGCCGACCTCGATGTGGTGCCGGACAAGACCGTTGATGACATCGACGCCGAACTGAAACTGTTCAACAACGCCCTGGAAGGGGTGCGCGAAGACATGCGCAACCTCTCCGCCAAACTCGCCACCCAGTTGCGCCCGGAAGAGCGCGCGCTGTTCGACGTCTACCTGATGATGCTCGAAGACGCGGCCCTGGGCGGTGAAGTGGTGCAGGTGATCAAGACCGGCCAATGGGCCCAGGGCGCGCTGCGCCAGGTGGTCGGCGAGCACGTCAATCGCTTCGAACTGATGGACGACGCCTACCTGCGCGAGAGGGCCTCGGACGTGAAGGATCTGGGCCGGCGACTGCTGGCCTACCTGCAGGAGGCCCGTCAGCTGTCGTTGGTCTATCCCGACAACACCATTCTCATCAGCGAAGAACTCACCCCGGCGATGCTCGGCGAAGTGCCGGAAGGCAAGCTCGTCGGCCTGGTCTCGGTACTAGGCTCGGGCAACTCTCACGTTGCCATCCTGGCCCGGGCCATGGGCATTCCGACCGTCATGGGCCTGGTCGACCTGCCGTATTCCAAGGTCGACGGCATCGACATGATCGTCGATGGCTACAAGGGCGAGGTCTACACCAACCCCAGCGAAGTGCTGCGCAAGCAGTACGCCGAAGTCGTCGAAGAAGAACGCCAGCTGGCCCAGGGCCTTGACGCCCTGCGCGAACTGCCTTGCGTGACCCTCGATGGCCACCGCATGCCGCTGTGGGTCAACACCGGGCTGCTTGCCGATGTCGCTCGCGCCCAGCAGCGTGGCGCCGAAGGCGTCGGCCTGTACCGCACCGAAGTGCCGTTCATGATCAACCAGCGCTTCCCCAGTGAGAAGGAGCAGCTGGCGATCTATCGCGAGCAACTGGCGGCCTTCCACCCGCTGCCGGTGACCATGCGCAGCCTGGATATCGGCGGCGACAAGGCGCTGTCGTACTTCCCGATCAAGGAAGACAACCCGTTCCTCGGCTGGCGCGGTATTCGCGTCACCCTCGACCACCCGGAAATCTTCCTGGTGCAGACCCGCGCCATGCTCAAGGCCAGTGAAGGCCTGAACAACCTGCGCATTCTGCTGCCGATGATTTCCGGTATTCACGAACTCGAAGAAGCCCTGCACCTGATCCACCGGGCCTGGGGCGAAGTGCGCGACGAAGGCACCGACGTGCCGATGCCGCCGGTGGGGGTGATGATCGAAATCCCTGCGGCGGTGTACCAGACCCGCGAGCTGGCGCGCCAGGTGGACTTCCTCTCGGTCGGCTCAAACGACCTGACCCAGTATTTGCTGGCGGTCGACCGCAACAACCCGCGCGTCGCCGACCTCTATGACTACCTGCACCCGGCGGTGCTCCAGGCCCTGCAGAACGTGGTGCGCGATGCCCACGCCGAAGGTAAGCCGGTGAGCATCTGCGGCGAGATGGCCGGTGACCCGGCGGCGGCGGTGCTGCTGATGGCCATGGGTTTCGACAGCCTGTCGATGAACGCTACCAACCTGCCCAAGGTGAAGTGGATGTTGCGTCAGGTCAGCATGAGCAAGTCCAAGGAACTGCTGGCCCAGGCCATGGGCATCGACAACCCGCAAGTTATCCACAGCTCGCTGCAGCTGGCCCTGAAGAACCTGGGGCTGGCGCGGATGATCGGGCCAGGAGTGGGCAAGCCTTTGTGAGGTTTGGGGGCTGCTTTGCAGCCCATCGCTGGCTTGCCAGCGATAGCGTCAGACCTGCAAACACACCTCCCCCAGATGCCCGCCAAGCGGCCCAAAACTGCGCTCCACTAAATGTCGCCGGCCATCGGCCTCAACAATCAGCACGGTACTGGCTCGGGTCCCGTAGTTCTGGCTGGCAATGAACACGCTCGACAATAACCGCTCGGTACCCAGGCCGACGCCGGTCTCTGGCAGCTCGCTGTCTGCCGCCGGCAGGTTATCCCCAAGTAACTCCAGCAAGCGCTGCGGCTGTGGATCGGCCAGTTGCAATTGCAAGCCCGCACGCGCCTTGACCAGCTTCGGCCAGGGCGTATCCAGGCCGGCGTTGGACAACCCGTAAACCCCGGCGCCCAGCAACTGCGGCGTGGCTTGCCGGGCATTCAGGTAACCCAGTTGCGTGCTGTCGGCGACCAGCAGGTTGAACCCCGAATATTGCTGGCTGCGGCTGGCCACCTGATCCAGGTAAGCCTCAACCCCAAGCTCCCCGCGCAAAAACGCCGCCACCAGCTCGCCGCGCGAGCGCGTGCCCTGGGGTTGCTGCGGGTCGCGGATATTGGTCAGCGCGGCAAAGCGGCCGTTGGGGCCGACCCCCAGCCAGGTGCCGCCGGCTTCCAGGTCGCGCCCGGCGTAAACCCCGGGGGCATCTTCCCAGGCCCCCAGTACGCGACTGGGGCGGGCGTAGAACTCATCACGGTTGGCCGCGACGATCAGCGGCTGGGCATGCCCAGACCGCCAGGCAAAGACGATCAGACACATAGGTGGACCTCTGTGTTTTTGCCCACTCTACCGATAGCGTCCGACGCGATCCATCGACTTAATGTGTCTTCACTAGAGCCGCAGGCCTACCTTCCGTTACCATGCCGGACTGAATTTACGGGGGCGACAATGGAATTCGTGCTCTATCTGGCGCTGGGCGCCTGCGCAGGCGTGCTGGCCGGGCTGTTTGGGGTTGGTGGCGGCATTATCATCGTGCCGGTGCTGGTGTTCAGTTTCACCCTGCAAGGCTTCGACGCGTCGGTGCTGACCCACCTGGCGGTGGGCACCTCGCTGGCGACCATTGTCTTCACCTCGGTCAATGCCATCCGCGAGCACCACCGCAAGGGCGCGGTGCAGTGGCCGATCTTTGTCTGGATGACCCTGGGGATCCTGGTCGGTGCGGGTATCGGTGCCAAGACCGCCTCGGCCATTCAGGGGCCGATGCTGCAAAAGATCATCGGCGTGTTCGCTCTGGTGATCGCCGCGCAGATGGCCCTCGACCTCAAGCCCAAGGCCAGCCGCGGCATCCCTGGCAAGCCTGGGCTGACCCTCGCCGGCAGCGTGATCGGCTGGGCCTCGGCGATCTTCGGCATTGGCGGCGGTTCGTTGACCGTGCCGTTCCTGACCTGGCGCAGCCTGCCGATGCAGCAGGCGGTGGCAACCTCGTCGGCCTGCGGCTTTCCGATTGCGGTGGCCAGCGCCCTGAGTTTCATCTGGCTCGGCTGGCACGACCCGCACCTGCCCGCCCATAGCCTGGGTTTTGTGTACCTGCCGGCGCTGCTGGGGATTGCCCTGACCAGCATGTTTTTCGCCCGCTTCGGCGCGCGCCTGGCACATAAACTGTCGCCACGCCTGCTCAAGCGGCTGTTCGCTGCGCTGCTGTTTTGCGTCGGCCTTAGCTTTTTGCTTTAACGAGAGGAGTCACCATGCTGCCTTATCCGCAGATAGATCCAGTAGCCCTTGACCTGAAATGGATCAAAATCCATTGGTACGGTCTGATGTACCTGGTCGGCATCGGCGGCGCCTGGCTGCTGGCCTCGCGTCGCCTGAACCGCTTCGACCCGACCTGGAGCCGCGAAAAGCTCTCGGACCTGGTGTTCTGGCTGTCCATGGGCGTAATTGTCGGCGGGCGGTTGGGCTATGTGCTGTTTTATGACCTGCACGCCTACCTGGCCAACCCGACCTTGATCCTCGAAGTGTGGAAGGGCGGCATGTCGTTCCACGGCGGCTTTATCGGCGTGATGCTCGCCGCCTTGTGGTTCGGCAAGCGCAACAACAAGTCGTTCTTCGAGCTGATGGACTTCGTTGCGCCACTGGTACCGATCGGCCTCGGTGCGGGGCGTATCGGCAACTTCATCAACGCCGAGTTGTGGGGCAAGGCCACTGATGTGCCGTGGGCGATGGTCTTCCCGCCGTTCAGCGATCCGGCGCAGCTACCGCGTCACCCGTCGCAGCTGTACCAGTTCGCCCTGGAAGGTGTGGCATTATTCCTGATCCTTTGGCTGTACTCGCGCAAACCGCGCCCGACCATGGCGGTTTCCGGCATGTTCGCGCTGTTCTACGGTATTTTCCGTTTCATCGTAGAGTTCGTGCGGGTACCCGATGCCCAGCTTGGCTACATCGCCTTCGGCTGGTTGACCATGGGTCAGTTGCTCTGCGTGCCGATGATTGTCGGTGGCATCTTCCTGATCTGGTGGGCCTACAACCGCAAACCCACGGTCAAGGCCGCCGTTTGAATTTCCACGGCAGGGCGATCCCCTGCCGTCTTTGCTACAGGTAAGCCATGAAACAGTATCTAGATCTGGTCCGCGACGTCATCGAAAACGGCACCCTCCAAGGTAACCGTACCGGTATCCGCACCATCAGCCTGCCTGGCGCCATGCTGCGCTTCGACCTGCAGAAGGGCTTCCCGGCCATCACCACCCGCAAGCTGGCGTTCAAGTCGGCCATCGGCGAGATGGTCGGCTTCCTGCGTGGCGTGAAGAACGCCGGCGAGTTCCGTGAGCTGGGCTGCAAGGTCTGGGACCAGAACGCCAACGAAAACGCCCAGTGGCTGGCCAACCCGTTTCGCCAGGGCCATGACGACCTTGGCGAGATCTACGGCGTGCAATGGCGCCAGTGGCCGGCCTACAAGCGCATCCCGCTGAGCAATCCGGCGGCCATCGAACTGGCCAAGAGCCAGGGCTTCCAGCAGATCGCCCAGGCCGAGGAAGACGGCGAAGCCTTCGTGGTGCTGTACAAGGCCATCGACCAGATCCGCCAGTGCATCGACACCATCCACAACGACCCGGGCAGCCGGCGCATCCTGTTCCACGGCTGGAACTGCGCCCAGCTCGACGAAATGGCCCTGCCGCCGTGCCACCTGCTGTACCAGTTCCACCCGAATGTCGAGACCAGGGAAATTTCCCTGACCCTCTACATCCGCTCCAACGACCTGGGCCTGGGCACGCCGTTCAACCTCACCGAAGGCGCCGCACTGCTGTCGCTGATGGGCCGCCTGACCGGCTACACGCCGCGCTGGTTCACCTATTTCATCGGTGATGCGCATGTCTACGAAAACCACCTGGACATGCTGGGCGAACAGCTCAAGCGCGAGCCGCTGGCTGCGCCGAAGCTGGTGATCAGTGATCGCGTGCCGGAATTCGCCAAGACCGGCGTGTACGAGCCAGAGTGGCTGGAGAAGATCGAACCGAGCGACTTCAGCCTCGAAGGCTACGAGCACCACGCACCGATGACGGCGCCGATGGCGGTCTGATCCTGTAGGAGCGGGCTTGACCCGCGATGCGGTCTGTCAGTCACATCGCATCGCGGGGCAAGTCGGGTCGCCGCACCGCCGCTCCTACAGGTACCTTAATCAGTGCCCGTGGCTTCTGCCCACATGTGAATGCTCCGCCTCTGGCGCCGTTACTGCGCCATTGACCTCAAGATGCTGCAGGATCGAGCACTGGACCTCCTTGGGATGGCAGTGCTGACGCAGTTCCAGCAGTTGCGCCTGCAGTGCCTGCAGCCCATCGATGCGCGCCTTGACGTGCTGGATGTGCTCATCGATCAATGCATTGACGCTTTCGCACTGGTCATCCGGGCTGTCGCGCAGGTGCAGCAGGCTGCGGATTTCTTCCAGGGTCATGTCGAGGGTGCGGCAGTTGCGGATGAAGGTCAGGCGCTCGACGTGGGCCTGGGTGTACATCCGGTAGTTGCCTTCGCTGCGCGCCGGCTCCGGCAGCAGGTTTTCCCGCTCGTAGTAACGGATGGTTTCCACCGCGCAATCGGTGGCCTTGGCCAGTTCTCCGATCTTCATCTGCAAATACCTCGACAAGTGGCTTGACCCTATAGTGGCTACAGGGTGTTCACTTGGCAACAGGACATTTAAGGATGAACCCATGAATCAGCCTGTCAGCCACACCCCCGGTAAAGCTCCTCACGATCATGACCACAGCCATGATCACGCCAGGCATGAACATGCCGAGCACGCCCACAGCTGCTGTTCCCACGACGCCGCACCGGCGCTGGTGCAACTGAGCGAGGCGAGCAGCGCCGGTGCGCGCCTGAGCCGCTTTCGCATCGAGGCCATGGATTGCCCGACCGAACAGACCCTGATCCAGAACAAACTGGGCAAGCTGGCCGGGGTCGAGCAGCTGGAATTCAACCTGATCAACCGCATCCTCGGCGTGCGCCACACCCATGCCGACACTGTCGCCATCGAGCAGGCGGTCGCCTCGCTGGGTATGCAGGCCGACCCGTTGAGCGAGGCCAGCGAAGAAGCTGGCGCTGCGCCTGCGCCGGCGAAAAAACACTGGTGGCCGCTGGCGTTGGCCGGTGTTGCGGCGCTGGGCGCCGAAGCAATCCACTTTGCCGAGCTGGCGCCGTCCTGGGTGGTGGCCCTGGTCGCCCTGGTGTCGATCCTCAGTTGCGGTCTGGGCACCTACAAAAAGGGCTGGATCGCCCTGAAGAACGGCAACCTCAATATCAACGCACTGATGAGCATCGCCGTGACCGGCGCGGTGCTGATCGGCCAGTGGCCGGAAGCGGCCATGGTCATGTTCCTCTTCACCGTCGCCGAGCTTATCGAAGCGCGCTCGCTGGACCGCGCGCGCAACGCCATCGGCGGGCTGATGCAGTTGAGCCCGGACCTTGCCACCGTGCAGCAAGCCGATGGCCAGTGGCGTGAGCTGGACGTCAAGCAGGTCGCCCTCGGTGATCGGGTGCGCGTGCGTCCCGGCGAACGTATCGGTCTGGACGGCGAGGTGGTCAGCGGCCAGTCGAGTGTCGACCAGGCACCGATCACCGGCGAGAGCCTGCCAGTAGAGAAGGGCCCCGGTGACAAGGTGTTCGCCGGCACCATCAACCAGGCCGGGGCGTTGGAGTACCGGGTGACGGCGGCGGCCGGGCAATCGACCCTGGCGCGGATCATCAAGGCCGTGGAAGAAGCCCAGGGCGCGCGGGCGCCGACCCAGCGCTTCGTCGACCAGTTCTCGCGCATCTACACCCCGGCGGTGTTTGCCTTCGCCCTGGCGGTGGCGGTGATTCCGCCGCTGTTCATGGCTGGCGCCTGGTTCGACTGGATCTACCGCGCGCTGGTGTTGCTGGTGGTGGCCTGCCCCTGTGCCTTGGTGATTTCCACCCCGGTGACCATCGTCAGCGGCCTGGCCGCGGCGGCGCGCAAAGGCATCCTGGTCAAGGGCGGGGTGTACCTGGAGGGCGGGCGCAAACTCGACTTCCTGGCCCTGGACAAGACCGGCACCATCACCCACGGCAAGCCGGTGCAAACCGACCATGAAGTGCTCGAACCGTTGTTCGAAGGCCGCGCCCAGGCGCTGGCGGCAAGCCTTGCCGATCGTTCCGACCACCCGGTATCGCGCGCCATTGCCGTGTTTGCCAATGAGCAGCGGTTGCCCCTGAGTGAAGTAACGGCCTTTGAAGCGCTGGCAGGTCGCGGTGTGCGTGGCGAGATCGACGGTGAGCTGTATCACCTCGGTAACCATCGCCTGGTCGAGGAGCTGGGCCTGTGCTCGGCACAGCTCGAAGCCCGGCTCGATACCCTGGAGCGGCAGGGCAAGACCGTTGTACTGCTGCTCGACAAGTCCGGCCCGCTGGCGCTGTTCGCCGTCGCCGACACGGTCAAGGACAGCAGCCGCGAGGCAATTGCCGAGCTGCATGAGCTGGGTATCAAGACTGTCATGCTGACCGGCGACAATCCGCACACGGCCCAGGCGATTGCCGCCCAGGTCGGGATCGACCAGGCCCATGGCAACCTGCTGCCGGCCGACAAGCTCAAGACCATCGAGGACCTGTACGCCCAGGGCCATCGGGTCGGCATGGTCGGCGACGGTATCAACGATGCGCCGGCACTGGCCCGCGCCGAGATCGGCTTTGCCATGGCCGCGGCCGGTACCGACACCGCCATCGAGACCGCCGACGTGGCATTGATGGATGATGACTTGCGCAAAATCCCGGCCTTCGTCAGGCTCTCGCGCCAGAGTGCGGCGATCCTGACTCAGAACATTGTTCTGGCGCTGGGGATCAAGGCGATCTTCCTGGCAGTCACCTTCGCCGGCATGGCAACCATGTGGATGGCGGTGTTTGCCGACATGGGCGTGAGTTTGCTGGTGGTCTTCAACGGCCTGCGCCTGCTGCGTAAATAGAGGATCTATGTTGAGTTCCGAGTTGAAAGCCTTCTACATGGTTGCCCGCCTGGGCAGCATTACCCTGGCGGCGAAGAAACTCGGGCTCAGCCAACCGACGGTAACCACGCAGATCCGCAACCTCGAAAGCCAGTACGCGGTGGAGCTGTTCTACCGTGGCGGTCGCCGCCTGACCCTCAGTGACGACGGCACGCGGCTGCTGCCGATGGTCAAGGCGCTGCTGCAGCAGGAAGCCGATATCGAGTTCTTCCTGCGCAACAGTGGCCAGGGTCAGGGCAGTTTGCGTATCGCTGCCACGGCGCCGTACTACATCCTCGACCTGGTGAAGATCTTCCGCGAGCGCTTGCCGCAGGTGGAGGTGTCGGTGGAGATCGGCAACTCCCAGCAGGTGCTGGAATTGCTTGAGGACTACCGGGTCGATCTGGCCGCCTCATCGCAACTGGTCGAGGATGCACGGCTGGTGCGGCGGGTGCTCGGTACCGATCCGCTGGTGGTGGCGGTGCATCGCAACCATGTGCTGGCCAGCCGCGAATCGCTGCCGCTGTCGGCGCTGGCCGGGCATTGCCTGCTGGTACGTGAGCAGGGCTCGACCACGCGCAAGCTGACCGAGCAGATGCTTGAAGCGGCGGGGGTGAAGGTCGGCTCGCTGCTGGAGATCGGCAGCCGCGAATCGATTCGCGAGGCGGTGCTGCGCAATATCGGCATCAGCATCATTGCCCGCCATGAAGTGCCGCATAACCCCGAGCTGCGGGTGCTGAGCCTGGAGGGCGCGCCGCTGATGCATGAGTATCTGTATTGTTTGAAGGAGCGGCGCCAGGCGCGGTTGCCGGCGGCGTTTCTGGGGTTGGCTCAGGAAGTGGCGGCGGTAGAGGTGTAGGAGCGGGATTTGCATCACACCAAAATCTGCCTATACCACTATCGGCAACTTTTGCCTCTGCGCCACAGAACCTTCGCATTGCCCGCCTAGCATGGCCCTCATTCGTTCGATGAGGTCCTGCCATGAACACTCCGGTCGCAAACCCTGGCGCACAGATGAAAGTGCGCGGTATCCACAAGCGCTTCGGCGCCTTTACCGCCCTGCACGATGTTTCCCTCGACGTCGCCGCCGGTGAGCTGGTGTGCCTGCTGGGCCCCTCCGGCTGTGGCAAGACCACCCTGCTGCGCTGCATCGCCGGCCTCGAGCGCCAGGATCGCGGCACCCTGTACATCGGCGACCGTGATATCTCCGAGCTACCGCCCCAGGCCCGCGACTACGGCATTCTGTTCCAGTCCTATGCGCTGTTCCCCAACCTGACCGTCGAAGCCAACATCGCTTATGGCCTGGCCGGCAGCGGTCGTGACGAAGTGCGTCAGCGGGTGGCGCAGATGCTTGAGCTGGTGGGCCTGAGCGGCAGCGAGAAGAAGTACCCCGGCCAGCTTTCCGGCGGCCAGCAACAGCGCGTGGCCCTGGCCCGCGCCCTGGCCCCGGCACCGTCGTTGCTGCTGCTCGACGAGCCGATGTCGGCCCTCGATGCCCGGGTGCGCGAACACCTGTGCAGCGAATTGCGCCAGCTGCAACGCCAGCTCGGCATCACCACCCTGATGGTCACCCACAACCAGGACGAAGCCATGTTGATGGCCGACCGTATCGCGGTGATGAACAACGGCCAGGTCGAGCAGTACGCCACCCCGCAGGAAATCTACGACAAGCCGGCCACGCCGTTCGTTGCCGAGTTCGTTGGCCAGGGTAACTGGCTGCCGTTCCAGCGCCACAGCGACAGCCATGCCCGGGTCGGTGCGCTGAACATGCGCCTGGCCGATGGCGCCAGCCAGGCCCGCAGCGGTCGGCTGTTCTGCCGCCCGGAAGCGATCAGCGTCAACCCGCCGGTGCATGAAGAGAACCTGTTCCCGGCGCGGGTGCGCGAGATCACCTTCCTCGGCAATCGCTGCCGCATGAGTTTCGAATTCAATGAATTGCCAGGCCATGCCCTGCTTGCCGAAGTCGCCCCCGAGTCGATGCCGCGCCTGGGCTCGCAGGACATCTGGGTCGCCTTGCCGCCGCGCAGCCTGCAGGTGTTTGCCTGAGATGGCCGCGCCAATCGCCATGCCGATCGCGCACGCGAAGGCAAGCCAGCGCGCTGGCGTTTCGCTGGGTGATCGACTGTTCGTGGTCGGCGGCAAGTGGTTGCTGCTGCTCTTGCTCACCGTCGCGGTATTGATGCCGCTGCTGGCGATCTTCTGGCGCGGTTTCAGCAGCGATGCCGGCCAGGGCGGCGGCCTGGTCGCAGCTCGCGAACTGTTTGCCAGCGCCAACTTTCACTGGTTGCTGGGCAACAGCCTGAAAGTCTCGCTCAGCGTTGCAGCCATTGTGGTGCCGCTGGCCTACCTGTTCGCCTACGCTCTGCAGCGTACACTGATTCCGGCCAAGGGCCTGTGGCGCGGCATTTCGCTGCTGCCATTGCTGGCGCCGTCGATGCTCCCGGCCATTGCCCTGGTCTATCTGTTCGGCAACCAGGGGCTGCTGCGCGGGCTGCTCAGCGACAATATCTACGGCTTCTGGGGCATTGTCCTCGGCGAGGCGATCTACACCTTCCCGCATGCGCTGATGATCCTGCTGTCGGCGCTGTCGCTGGCCGATGCGCGCTTGTTCGACGCCGCCTCGAGCATGGGCGCCGGGCCTTGGCGGGCGTTTCACAGCATCACCTGGCCAGCCACCCGGCAGGCGGTGTTCGCCGCCTTCTGCCTGGTGTTCACCCTGACCATCACCGACTTCGGTGTGCCGGTGGTAGTCGGTGGCGACTACCAGGTGCTGGCGCTGGAAGCCTACAAGGCCGTGGTCGGCCAGCAGCAGTTCGGCCGTGGCGCCTTGATCGGTATGGTCCTGCTGGTGCCGGCGCTGCTCAGCTTTGCCGTCGATGCCTGGCTGCGCCGCCGTCAGGGCGATTCGATGAGCGGCCGGGCGCAGGTGTTCCAGCCACAGCCGTCGCGGCGTCGCGATGCCTGCTTCATGGCCGTGGTCATCCTGATTTGCGCGGTGCTGTTGCTGGTGGTGGGCATGGCGGTGTACTCATCGCTGGTCAAGTTCTGGCCTTACAACCTGTCGCTGTCGCTCAAGCACTACCAGTTCGACGAAACCGCCGGTGGCGGCTGGCTGGCCTACCGCAACAGCCTGACCATGGCCCTGGGCACGGCGCTGATCGGTAGCGCGGTGATTTTCACCGGCGCCTACCTGATGGAAAAAACCAAGGGCCAGCGCAGCTTGAACCTGCTGCTGCGCCTGCTCAGCTTCGTGCCGATGGCGGTGCCGGGCCTGGTGCTGGGCCTTGGCTACGTGTTCTTCTTCAACCTCAGCAGCAACCCGCTGCATGTGTTCTACGGCAGCATGGCGCTGCTGGTGGTGTGCACCATTGCTCACTACCTGACCACCGCCAACATGACCGCGACCACTGCACTGCGCCAGCTCGATGGCGAGTTCGAGGCTGCCGCGCTGTCGCTCAAGGCACCGCTGTACCGGCACTTCATGCGGGTCACCGTGCCGATCTGCCTGCCGGCATTGCTCGACATCATTCGCTACCTGTTCGTCTCGGCGATGACCACGGTGTCGGCGGCGATCTTCCTCTACAGCCCCGACACCATCCTTGCCGCGGTCGCCGTGCTGAACATGGATGATGCCGGCAACGTCGGCGGCGCCGCAGCGATGTCGACCCTGATCCTGATTACCAGCGCGACCGTTTCGCTGCTCCTGGCCTGGGCCTCGCGCGGCCTGTTGCAACGCTCCCAAGCCTGGCGCCAGCGCGCGCCGGGTCACTGATTGCCTCTCCCAACCTGTACTGTTCAAAGGAACCGCATCATGTTCAAGCCACTTGCTCTTGCCGCTGCCGTCCTCACTGCATTCAGCGTGCAGGCCTTTGCCGCCGGAACCCAGCTGACGGTGTACACCGCGCTCGAAGCCGAACAGCTCAAGAGTTACAAGCAGGCCTTCGAAAAGGCCAACCCGGACATCGAAATCAAGTGGGTGCGTGATTCCACCGGCATCATCACTGCCAAGCTGCTGGCCGAAAAAGACCGCCCGCAAGCCGATGCCGTGTGGGGCCTGGCGGCATCGAGCCTGGCAATCCTCGACCAGCAGGGCATGCTGCAAAGCTATGCACCGAAAGACCTGGACAAGATCGGCGCCAACTACCGCGATGCCGCCAATCCGCCGGCCTGGGTGGGCATGGACGTCTGGGCCGCGACCATCTGCTTCAACACCGTCGAGGCCGAGAAGCAGGGCCTGAGCAAGCCGCTGAGCTGGCAGGACCTGACCAAGCCTGAGTACAAGGGCAAGATCGTCATGCCTAACCCGGCGTCTTCCGGCACCGGTTTCCTCGATGTCAGCGCCTGGTTGCAGACCTTCGGCGAGAAGCAGGGCTGGGCGTACATGGACGGGCTGCACCAGAACATCGGCCAGTATGTTCACTCTGGCTCCAAGCCGTGCAAGCTGGCTGCTGCTGGCGAATTCCCGATCGGCATCTCGTTCGAATACCCGGCCGTGCAGCTCAAGCGCCAGGGTGCGCCGCTGGACATCGTCCTGCCAAAGGAAGGCCTGGGCTGGGAGATCGAAGCCACCGCGGTGATCAAGGGCAGCCAGCATGAAGACGCGGCCAAGCGCCTGGCCGATTTCTCGGCGAGCCCGGCGGCCATGGAGCTGTACAAGGAAAACTTCGCCGTCCTGGCCCAGCCGGGCATCGCCAAGCCGCAGACCGAACTGCCGGCCGACTACGAACAGCGCCTGATCAAGAACGACTTCGCCTGGGCTTCGAAGAACCGCGACAACATCCTCGCCGAATGGCGCAAGCGCTATGACGGCAAGTCGGAGAAGGTCGCGCAGCAGTAACCGCATCGCGGGGCAAGCCCGCTCCTACTGTAGGAGCGTGCTTGCCCCGCGATAGCATTCTTCAAGGAACCTCAGATGACCGATCTACTCATCGTCGGCGCCGGCATCCTCGGCCTGTCCCATGCCTACGCCGCTGCCCGGCGCGGGCTCAAGGTGCGGGTCTTCGAACGCAGCGCCACTCCCCTGGGCGCCTCGGTGCGCAACTTCGGCCAGGCCCTGGTAACCGGCCAGCCACCCGGCCAGATGCTCGAACTGGCCAAGGCCAGCAGTGGCATCTGGAAGCACTGGGCGCAGCAGGCCGGCTTCGAGCTCAAGGCCAAAGGCTCGCTGCTGTTTGCCCGCACCGCGCTGGAGCTGGAACTGCTCGAAGCCTTCTGTGCCGAGCGCGCGCCACAACATGATTACCAGGTGGAACTGCTCAGCGGCGCCGCCTTGAACGACCTGTACGGCGGCCAGTTTCGCCACCATCGCGCCGCCTTGCGTGGCTTGCAAGACCAGCAGTTGTATTCCCGCGAAGCGCTGCCGAGCCTGATCCGCTTCCTGCAGCAGGAACTGGATGTAGCGTTTCACTTTTCAACCTTGGTACGTGCTATCGAACCTGGTCGCGTATCGACCACGGCGGGGGACTTCAGCGCCAGACAGATCGTGGTCTGCTCCGGCCACGACTACCAGACCCTGCTCGCCGAACCCATCGCCGCCCTGCAACCGCAGGTTTGCCGTCTGCAGATGCTGCGCGCCCGGCCGCGCTTCAAGCTCGACCTGCAGCACGCCTTGCTGACTGGCCTGAGCTGTGTGCACTACGGCGCCTTCGCCGACCTGCCGCAGGCTCAGGCGCTGAAAGCGCAACTGCTGGCCAACAGCCCGCACCTGCTGGAGCATGGCATCCACTTGCTGATCAGCCCAACGCCCCATGGCGAGCTGATCATTGGCGACTCCCATGCCTATGGCAGCGATGCTTCACCGTTCAACGCCGAGCAGGTCGACAATTGGATGATCGAGCTGGCCGAGCAGACCCTGGGCGGGCGCATCGAGGTGGTCGAACGCTGGCAGGGCGTCTATGGTTCTGGCGGGCCGGGGCCGTTTTCCTTGCTGCAGGTGGCGCCGGGTATCAGTGCTGCGCTGATGCACAGCGGCGTCGGCATGAGCGTCGGCCCGGCCCTGGCCGAGCAACATATCGCCCGTTTGCTGGAGGAGAGTGACTGATCATGGTTAGTGCCGAACAGATTGTCAGCGAGGTCTTCGCCTTGTATCAGCAGCATGGCAATGAGGACTACATCGGCGAGCCGGTTTCGCAGCTCGAGCATATGTCCCAGGCGGCGCAGCTGGCGTTGGCCGAGGGCTATGACGACGAGGTGGTACTGGCGGCGTTCTTCCATGACATCGGCCATATCTGTGGCAGCGCCGAAGGCGACATGGGCGGCTATGGCGCGGTCAGCCATGAGCGTGTTGGCGCCAACTACCTGCGCCGCTGCGGCTTCAGCGAGCGTTTGGCCAGGCTGGTGGAGTACCACGTCGAGGCCAAGCGCTACCTGACCTTGCGCCAGGCGGGTTATTACCAGCGCCTGAGTGAGGCCAGCCGGCGCACCCTGGAGTACCAGGGCGGGGTGATGAGCGAGGCCGAGGCCGATGCCTTCGAGCAAGACCCACTGTGTGCGGTGAGCCTGCGCATGCGCCAGTGGGACGAGCTGGCCAAGGAGATGGATGTGCCGGTGATTGACTTGCAACTGCTCAAGGGCAAGGCGCTAAAGCTCCTGCACTAGCGCATCAATCTGCTCCTGGCGCTCGGCCTGATTCACTTTCGCCCCGGGATTGAGCGACGACCACTGCGGATGCGCCCGGGCCTTGCCCAGCGCGTCCGGCAGCTTGCCTTCGCGCCAGGTCTGCTCTTGTGGCGCCGCCAGTTTGATTCGCTCCAGCGCCGCATGGCCACGGGCATCCAGGGCGTGAATCAGCTGATGCTGACGCAACGCCAGCAGGCGCAACACACTGTCGTCCACCGTCAACTCGCGCTGGCCCTTGAGCTTGCCGAGCAGGCGCGAGCCATAGCTGCGAGCGGTCTGTAGCGCGCCGCCGGCAATTGCCCCGGCCAGCGCCGCGGCACCGAGGGTCAGGCCGCCGACCAGCAAATCGACCCCGGCTCCGGCCGCCGCACCGGCTGCCACACCACTGCCCAGGCGTACACCGAGCAGCTTGAGGGTTTCCGGGTTGAACAGGTCATCGCCCCAGCGCCCGTCGAGCAAAGGCAGGGCGCTGCTGGCGGCGTCTTCCTTGCGAAACGCATAGAGCTTGAGCAGCGCTTCGACGCAGCGTTGCTCGCGCTGGCGCACATCGCGGCGCAGGGCTTCGATGGCCACGGCTTCGGCGCCAGGCTCGGCGACCACGCTGCGCCGGCAAGCGGCGCAGTCGAGCAGCAGGTCGGCGACCAGGCGCTTGGCGCTTTCACGCCGGGCCTGGCGCTGGGCCTGCTGATCGTCGATCAGGCGTTGCAGCGCTGGTCGTGAGTGCTCCAGCATCAACGCCAGGCTTTCGTACAGGCGGCGCTCGCCGTCTTCTGGCGGGGCGACGCTGTCGAAGCGCACCAGCGCATGCAGCCCCAGGCGCGCCAGGGCTTCGCGCCAGTCAGCTTCGCGATGGTCGCTACTGGCGACGAAGTTGAGCACCGGTAGCAACGGCCTGCCGCAGCCGGCCAGCACTTGCAGTTCGTCGCGGTACTTGGCCAGCACCGGCTCGCGGGCATCGATCACATACAGGCCGGCATCGCTGGCCAGCAGCTGGCGCAGCACCTTGGCCTCCTGCTCGAAACGCTGGCGCGCCTCGCTACCCTGCAGAAAGCGCTCCAGCCGTGTCGGGCCATCGAGGCGTTCGCCCGGCCGTTCCAGGCGCTCAAGGTAGTCGAGCAGGGCGATGGCGTCTTCCAGCCCCGGGGTGTCGTAGAGCTCCAGTAACGGCTCGCCGTCCACCGACAGGCGTGCGCCCTCGACATGACGGGTGGTGCTCGGCCGATGCGACACCTCGCCGAAGCCGACATCGCGGGTCAGGGTGCGCAGCAGCGAGGTCTTGCCAACGTTGGTGTGGCCGACCACGGCCAGTTTCAGCGGCTTAGTCATGGCCATGCTCCAGCCAGTTCAGCGGGGCGCTGTCGGCGTAGCTCAAACCCAGCTGTTCCAGGGCCTGATGCCAGTCACCCAGGCGTTCAGCGTCCAGTGCCTGACCGGGCATTGCCTGCAGCAGCCAGATGCGCGTGGCCCCGGCATTGCGCGCAAGCTCGGCGAGTAGCGCCAGGCTGCCACGGTCGGGCGAGCGGCGCGGGTCGCAGGCAATCGCCAGGCGCGCTGGCGGAAAACGGCTGAGCTGTTCCAGCAGTTTGTTGCGCGACTCGCGGCTATCGAGGATACCGGCGTTGCTCACCGTTGCCGGCAGGGTAGGTGGCCACGGGCGTTTGTCGTCCAGCTCCAGGCCGACCAGCAGGGCGCCTTCGCTGTGTTCTTCACCAACGCCACGCACGATCTGCGGCAAGGCATCAGGCGCGGCGTCGTTGACGCCCAGGCGTTCGCTGCTGGGCATCAGCACATCGCGCAGCTGGCTGTAGCCGGGCAGCTTGAGGTCCAGTTGCAGGCGTGCCCGGCCACTGCGCCAGCGCCACAGGCACAGGGCGGCAAGCAGCAGGCGCGGAACGATGCCGTATACCAGCAGCACGCCGAGCAGCCAGCCGGCCCAGGCCTGGCGGGCCAGCTCAAGTGCCGGTTGCGTGTCGCCGCTGGCGCGGATCATGGCCACGTCCGGCACGCTGAAGCCGAGTAATGCGGGCAGGGCGCCAAGGGCCTGGGTCAGGGCGACGAAGGTGTTGGCGCCGAGAATGGTAGTTTCCCAGACGAAGCCGTAACGTCGGGTGGCCAGCAGCATCAGCAGCATCAACAGCGCAGTGCTCAAGGCCAGCAGCCACAGGCTGTGCACCAACAGGCCGAGCAGCCAGCGATTGAGTTTTTGTCGCTGCAGCATCACCAGCAGGGCGGGGGCCAGGTGTGCGGCCTGGGCATCGCGGGCGAATTTTTCGCTCATCCACAGCCACAGGCGACCAAGGCTGGCGCCCTGTTCACCGGCCAGAAAAAAGCCCAGCAGCCAGCCCAGCAACAGCAGCAGGTTCAACCCGAGCAGGCTGCCCAGGGCCCAGAACACGTTGACCGGGCGCAGGCTGTCGCCGAGGGCGGCCAGGGCCAGGCCGGCGCCGCTGAGCACAGCCAGTACCACCAGGGCTGCCAGCGCCAGGCGAGCGCCTTGTTTCCAGTGTTGCAGGGCGCTGCGCATGCCGTCGCGTTCGGCCAGCCACAGGGCGCGGCTTTCGATGCGCGCCGGCAGGTCGCCGCCTGCCTGGCGGGCGCGGCGGTTGGCTTCCTGGTCTTCCAAGGGGCCTGCATGTTCTTCGCGCAGGCGCACGGCTTCGGTGAGCCAGCGTTTGTCCAGGTCAGTCAGTGCAGTCACACGGTCTTCCATTGATCAAGTCAGCCCAAAGCATAACTCAGGCATCGAAGATCGGGCTTTGCTATCCTCGCCGGCATGAAAACATCACTCCCCCTCAGCCTGATCGCGGCCCTCGCCGAGAACCGCGTGATCGGCATCGACAACAGCATGCCCTGGCACTTGCCGGGGGATTTCAAGTATTTCAAGGCCACCACCCTGGGCAAGCCGATCATCATGGGGCGCAAGACCTGGGATTCGCTGGGTCGCCCACTGCCGGGGCGCTTGAACCTGGTGGTCAGCCGCCAGCCGGGCTTGCAGCTCGAAGGTGCCGAAGTGTTCGCCTCGCTGGAGGCTGCCATTGAGCGTGCCGAGCAGTGGGCACTGGCGCAGGGCGTCGACGAGCTGATGCTGATCGGCGGCGCGCAGCTGTATACCCAGGCCATCGAGCGCGGCCTGGCGGATCGCCTGTACCTGACCCGGGTTGAGCTCAGCCCGCAAGGGGATGCGTGGTTTCCTGAGTTTGATGCGGCGCAGTGGAAGCTGGCGTCGACTCAGGCCAATCCGGCTGAGGGTGACAAGCCGGCGTATCACTTCGAGGTCTGGGAAAAGGCCTGAAATGCATCGCGGGGCAAGTTGTGGCCCCGCGATGAGGTCGTCAGGAGTGCGTCAGCTGCGCATGTTCCTGCGCATCCAGCACCGACTTGTCGGTCTGTTTGAGCATCTGGCTGGTAATCGCCCCGGCCGTCATTGAGCCGTTGACGTTCAGCGCCGTGCGGCCCATGTCGATCAGCGGCTCGACCGAGATCAGCAAGGCCACCAGCTCCACCGGCAAGCCCATGGCCGGCAATACGATCAGCGCCGCGAACGTCGCACCGCCGCCGACACCGGCAACACCTGCCGAGCTCAGGGTGACGATCGCCACCAGGGTGGCAATCCACAGCGGGTCAAACGGATCGATGCCCACCGCTGGCGCCACCATCACCGCCAACATTGCCGGGTACAGGCCGGCACAGCCGTTCTGGCCAATGGTTGCGCCAAATGACGCGGCAAAGCTTGCGATCGACTGCGGAATACCCAGGCGCAGGGTTTGCGCCTCGATGCTCAGCGGGATGCTGGCGGCGCTGGAGCGGCTGGTGAAGGCGAAGGTCAGTACCGGCCAGACCTTGCGCAAGAAGCGCAGCGGGTTGACGCCGCTCATCGCCAGCAGCACGCCGTGTACCACGAACATCAGGCCCAGGCCGATGTACGAGACCACCACGAAGCTGCCGAGCTTGAGGATGTCGTCGAGGTTCGAGCTGGCCACTACCTTGGTCATCAACGCCAGCACGCCGTAGGGGGTGAGCTTCATCACCAGGCGCACCAGGCGCATCACCCAGGCTTGCAGGGTATCGATGGCGGCCAGGGCGCGGTTGCCCTTCTCGGCGTCATCCTTGAGCAACTGCAGGGCGGCCATGCCGAGGAACACGGCAAAGATCACCACGCTGATGATCGAGGTCGGCTTGGCCCGGGCCAGGTCGCCTACCGGGTTGCTGGGGATGAACGAGAGCAGCAATTGCGGGATGTTCAGGTCGGTGACCTTGCCCACGTAGTCGCTCTGGATCGCCGCCATGCGCGCGGTTTCGGCGGTACCGGCCACCAGGCCTTCGGCGGTCAGGCCAAACAGGTTGGTCAGCACGATACCGATCAGCGCGGCGATGGCCGTGGTGAACAGCAGCGTGCCGATGGTCAGGAAGCTGATCTTGCCCAGCGACGAAGCATTGTGCAGGCGCGCCACGGCACTGAGGATCGAGGCGAAGATCAGCGGCATGACGATCATCTGCAGCAACTGCACGTAGCCGTTGCCGACCAGGTCGAGCCAACTGATGGTGGCCTTGAGGACCGGGTTGCCGGCACCGTAAATGGCATGCAGGGCAGCGCCAAACAGCACGCCGAGGACCAGGCCGACCAGCACTTTCTTGGCCAGGCTCCAGTTGCCATGACGGGTTTGCGCCAGGCCTAGCAGCAAGGCCAGGAACGCCAGCAGATTGAGAGACAACGGCAGATTCATTGAAGCTCCAGGAAAAAAGGCGGGGCATCGCCTCTGTGTGCGATTGCGAACAGAAATGCTAACAGCATGAAAACCAACGAATTTATATCGAAATGGAATTTCGATAGTCGTTTTTGGAATAACGCCAGGTCGCAAACAGAATGCTCGCGGCCGCTCAGGGGCGTGTCGGTGTCGCTGTCGGGTCGGTGCGCATTGCAGGCTTTGCTAGCGTGGGCGGGCCACTTTTCTGGAGAAAAGCACATGACGTCTGCTCCGAAAATCCTCGCCGCCGGCCTCGCCCTGTTGCTTACCGGGCACAGCTGGGCCACCGAGCTCAAGCACTGGCCGGCCGAGGCTGCCAAGCAACTGGACAGCATGATCGCGGCCAATGCCAACAAGGGCAACTATGCGGTCTTCGACATGGACAACACCAGCTACCGCTTCGACCTCGAAGAATCGCTGCTGCCGTTCATGGAGAACAAGGGCCTGCTCAGCCGCGACAAACTCGACCCGTCGCTCAAGCTCATCCCCTTCAAAGACACCGCCGAGCACAAGGAGAGCCTGTTCAGCTACTACTATCGGCTCTGCGAAATCGACGACATGGTCTGCTACCCCTGGGTCGCACAGGTGTTTTCCGGTTTCACCCTCAAGGAGCTCAAGGGCTATGTCGACGAGCTGATGGCCTCGGGCAAGCCGGTGCCGAGCACCTATTACGAGGGTGATCAGGTCAAGCCCATTGAGGTGCAACCGCCGAAAGTGTTCGCCGGCCAGGCCGAGCTGTTCAACAAGCTGATGGAGAACGGCATTGAAGTCTACGTGATCAGCGCCGCCTCCGAAGAGCTGGTGCGCATGGTCGCTGCCGACCCCAAGTACGGCTACAACGTCAAACCGCAGAACGTGATCGGCGTCAGTTTGCTGCTCAAGGACCGCAACAGCGGCGCCCTGACCACCGCGCGCAAGCAGATCAGCGCCGGCAGCTATGACCCGCAGGCCAACATGGGCCTTGAGCTGACCCCGTATCTGTGGACCCCGGCCACCTGGATGGCCGGCAAGCAGGCGGCCATCCTCACCTATATCGACGAATGGAAGAAGCCGGTGCTGGTCGGTGGCGATACTCCGACCAGTGACGGCTACATGCAGTTTCATAGCGTCGACGTGGCCAAGGGCGGCATCCACCTGTGGATAAACCGTAAGGCCAAGTACATGGACCAGCTCAACGGCATGATCGCCAAGCATGCCGCGGCGCAGGCCAAGGAAGGCTTGCCGGTGACGGCGGACAAGAACTGGGTGATCGTTACACCGGAGCAGATTCAGTAAGCAAAATAGATATCAATTGCGAATTCATCTCATCTTCTGCTAGCGTGCGCGCACCTTGAGGTCCATCGCCAGGAAGTACCGTGTCTTCGTGGAATACGCAGATTGCCCGCCTGTTTGCCGAGCACAAGAAAGCGCTGGAAGCCTTTGTTGCGCGCCGCACGGGCAATTCGCAGGTGGCAGCCGACCTGACCCAGGAGTCTTTCCTGCGCCTGGCACGGCTGCCTGCCGACAAGAAGATCGACAACCTGCCGGCCTTTCTTTTCACCATTGCCAGCAACCTGATCCGTGACCACCAGCGCCAGGCCATCCGCCGCGAGCGCCTGGACGGCGGTGAGCCCAGCGACGAGCTGGCCTGCGAAACGCCCGGGGCCGACGAGCAACTCTCGGCGCTGCAGGAACAAGCGCTGATGCACGAGGCCATTCAGGCCCTGCCCGAGGCGACCCGGCATATCTTCCTGCTTTATCATGTCGACGAATGTTCCTACCGGGAAATTGGCGAGCGGCTGCAGATTTCCCCGCGTAGTGTCGAATACCAATTGCGCCGTGCGCTGATCGACTGCCGGGCCTTTATCAAGGCGCGCTTGCTCAGTGGCACGCCGGGGCCGCGTCCATGAACCGGCCATTTGCAGTGACGGATACCCCGATGACCGACCCTCACGCCACGGATGCCGACGACCTGTTCGCCGAAGCCAGTGGCTGGTACTACCGCCTGCAGGCCGACGACGTCACGCCCGCAGAGCGTGAGGCCTTCAGCGCCTGGCTGGGCCAGGGCCCGGAACAGGCCCAGGCCTGGGACGAGGTGCTTGGCCTGCTCGGGGCCCTGCGTGAGCCGGCACGGCAACTGCGTCAGGCCCAGCGCGCGCGTTGGCGCCAACCGCGGCTGCAGCTCTGGGCGAGTGCCGCGGCGGTATTGCTGATGGTCGCTTTACTGGTGAATAGCCCCTGGCCGGACCGCTGGCGTGCCGACTACGCCACCGCCACTGGCGAGTCGCTCAGCATTGCCTTGGCGGACGGTTCGCAACTGCAGCTCAACACCGACACGGCCGTGCAGGTCGAACTGGCAGGTGGCGAGCGGCGGGTGCGGCTGCTGCGTGGCGAGGCGTGGTTCGAGGTCAGCCATGATCCGGCGCGGCCATTCGTGATTCGCTCCGGCGATGGCTGGGTGAAGGTGGTGGGCACGCGTTTCAGCGTCGCCCGGGAAGGTGACCAGACCCGAGTGCGGGTTGCCCAGGGCAAGGTCCAGGTCGGTGCCGACAGCCATCAGTCGGTGCTGCTGGAGCCTGGTCGCGCCGTCGAGTATCGCGGCACACAACTGGGTTCAGCACATGCTTTCGATGTGGCCGCCGAGTTCGCCTGGCGCCAACGCCAGCTGGTATTCCGCGAGCAGCCGCTGGTCGAAGTGGTCGAAGCCCTCAACCGCTACTGGCCGGGGCAGACCCTGGTGCTGGGCGAGGGCCTGCGCCAGCGCAAGGTCTCGGGGGTGTTCGAGATCGACAAGCCCGAGGCGGTGCTCAAGGCCCTGACCCACACCCTGGGCCTGCGCGCCGAGCATTACACCCCGTATCTGCGGGTGTTGCGTGAGGGCTGAAAAATTTCTTACGAAAGTTTCAGGGTTTCCCCAGTAGCTGACGTCCTTGATCTCGTAGGCGCAAATAATAAGCACTCTCAGACAGTGCGGCGCTATTCAACGACTTCGACGATTCTGGGGAGCTTCACTGATGGAACATACCACCGCCACCCGGCGCCTGCCCGGCGTGCCCACCCTGCTGAGCCTGGCCATTGCCCTGGGCTGCGGCACACTGGCAACGCCGATACTGGCCGCGCCTGCCGCGCAAGCGCAGGAGTATCGCTTCGAGATTCCGGCGCAATCGCTGGATGCAGCGCTGGCGGCTTTCAGTGCGGTTACCCGGGTGCAGGTGCTGGTCGGCGCCGAGGTCACTCAGGGCTTGCGCTCCCCGGGCATCAGCGGCAGTTATCCACAGGACCAGGCACTGGCCCGCCTGCTGGCTGGCACTGGCCTGAGCGCCAGCTACATCGATCGCGACAGCGTGACCCTGGAAAAACGCCAGGGTGAAGAGGCGGCGCTGCAGTTGGGCGCGACCATGGTCGGCGGCAAGGTGCTTGGGGCTACTACCGAAGGCAGCCAGTCCTACACCACCGGTGCGTTGACCATCGGCAAGGGCGAACAGAAGCTCAAGGACATTCCGCAGTCGGTGTCGGTGGTCACCCGCCAGCGCCTGGACGACCAGAACATGAACAGCCTGCAGGACGCCATGCGTCAGGTGACCGGGGCGACGATCAAAAGCTACAACTCCGGCTCCAGCCTCAATGACGTGTACATGCGCGGCTTCCTGGTCGATCAGGTGCAGGTCGATGGTGTTTCGCAAATGACTGGCCAGGGCGACCTGATGACCAGCTTCGACCTGGCGATGTTCGACCGCGTCGAAGTGCTGCGCGGGCCTTCCGGCCTGTACCAGGGCGCCGGAGAGCCTGGCGGCACCATCAACCTGGTGCGCAAGCGCGCCCTCGGCCAGTTCGCCCTGAGCGGCGAGCTGTCGGCAGGCTCCTACGATCATTACCACTCGACCGTCGACATCACCGGCCCGCTCAACAGCGACGGCAGCCTGCGCGGGCGCTTTGTCACCGCCTATGAAGACAACAAGTCCTTCGTCGATTACGCCCAGAACGAGCGGCCAATGGTTTATGGCCGGCTGGAATACGACGTGACCCCGGACACCACCCTGTCGCTGGGTGGCGCCTATCAGAAAAACCACTCCACCCCGGCGTTCGGCCTGCCGGCGTACGCCAATGGCAAGCTGCTGGACGTCAAGCGCTCGACCTTTGTCGATGCCAAATGGAACGAACTGGACGAGCACGTCTGGGAAAGCTTCTTCGAAGTCGATCATGCCCTGGACAACGGCGGGCAGTTCAAGACCTCGCTGACTTACCGCGACGCCGAGACCCCGACCCGCAACTTCACCTGGAGCGACGGTGCGGTCGACCCGGCCACCGGCGCCAGCTCGGCCGTGGCCTATTCCTACTACACCCACATCAAGACCCTGGGCCTGGACAGCTTCGTGACCTTGCCGGTGGAAGCCTTTGGCCGTACCCACGAGCTGACGGTGGGCGCCGAATACCAGCACCTGGACAAGGACTTCACCTACGGCGGCGGTGAATACTTCGACACCAATGTGTTCGACCCGGGCAGCATCAATATCCCTAAGCAGAAGTACCAAATGGACAACGGCAACTGGTCGAAATCGCACCAGTACGGCCTCTACGCCCGCACCAAGATCAGCGCCACCGACTGGCTGGACGTGATCCTCGGCAGCCGGGTGACCTGGTTCGAAAGCGAAGCGCACAACGCCAACGCCTTCTTCAACAACTTCAACAGCACCGAGTCGAGCATCAACCGCAAGGTCATCCCCTATGGCGCGCTGGTGGCCAAACTGACCCCGGAACTGTCGGCCTATGCCAGCTACACCAGCGTGTTCAAGCCGCAGACCGATGTGAATGCCGGAGGCGAGACCATCGCCCCGCGCAAAGGCAAGCAGTACGAAATCGGCCTCAAGCGCGAGTTTTATGAGGGGCGCTTGAATGGCAGCGTGGCGCTGTTTCGCATCTACGACGAAAACCGCGCCGAGCTGGTCGCCAACAACCAGTACTACGAGCCGCAAGGCAAGATCCGTAGCCAGGGTTGGGAAACCGAGCTGAGCGGCAACCTCACCGACAACTGGAGCATCAGCACCGGTTATGCCTTCACCATGCTCAAGTCGCTGAGCGGCGAAGACACCAACCAGGGCACCACCATCACCCCCAAGCACAACTTCAACCTGTGGACGCGCTACGAATTCGCCGATGGCCCGTTGAAGGACTTCAGTGTCGGTGGCGGGCTACGGGCGGTGAGCGCCACCTACTACAAGCGTGACGTCGACTTCGTCCAGGGCGGCTACAGCATTGCCACGGCCCAGGTAGGGTACAAAATCAACCAGAACCTGTCGGCAACGCTGACGGCCAACAACCTGTTCGATCGTACCTACTATGAGCGGGTGGACAGTTCGTGGGGGTCGAACTTCTATGGCGAACCGCGCAACCTGACGTTCACTGTACGGGCCAAATACTGAGGTGAGGCCATCGCGGGGCAAGCCCGCTCCCACACCTGTAGGAGCGGGCTTGCCCCGCGATGCTTTTCTGCTTACAGCCCGTCCAGCAGTGCCTTGTTGCGTACCGCGCCCTTGTCGGCGCTGGTCGCCAGCAGGGCGTAGGCCTTGAGCGCCGTGGTCACTTTGCGTGGCCGCGCTTCGACCGGCTTCCAGCCTTTCTTGTCCTGCTCGACACGGCGCGCCGCCAGCTCTTCATCGCTGACCAGCAGGTTGATCGAGCGGTTGGGGATGTCGATCAGCACCTTGTCGCCGTCCTGCACCAGGCCAATGGCGCCACCGGCTGCGGCTTCTGGCGACGCGTGGCCGATCGACAGGCCCGAGGTGCCGCCAGAGAAACGGCCGTCGGTGAGCAGGGCGCAGGCTTTGCCCAGGCCCTTGGACTTGAGGTACGAGGTCGGGTAGAGCATCTCTTGCATGCCCGGGCCGCCTTTCGGGCCTTCGTAGCGGATGATGACGATGTCGCCTGCCTTCACTTCATCGGCAAGGATGCCGCGCACGGCGCTGTCCTGGCTTTCGAAGATCTTGGCGTTGCCTTCGAAGACGTGGATCGACTCGTCGACGCCGGCGGTTTTCACCACGCAGCCGTCCAGGGCGATGTTGCCGTACAGCACGGCCAGGCCGCCTTCTTGCGAGTAGGCGTGCTCGACGCTGCGGATGCAGCCGTTTTCACGGTCGTCGTCCAGGCTCGGCCAGCGGGTCGACTGGCTGAACGCGGTCTGGGTCGGAATACCGGCCGGGCCCGCCTTGAAGAAGTGGTGCACCGCTTCGTCGCTGGTCTGGGTGATGTCCCACTTGGCGATGGCTTCTTCCATGCTCGGGCTGTGCACGGTCGGCAGGTCGGTGTGCAGCAGGCCGCCACGGGCCAGCGAGCCGAGGATGCTGAAGATGCCGCCGGCGCGGTGGACGTCTTCCATGTGGTACTTCTGGATGTTCGGCGCCACTTTGCACAGCTGCGGCACTTTGCGCGACAGGCGATCGATGTCGCGCAGGTCGAAAGCGATCTCGGCTTCCTGGGCGGCGGCCAGCAGGTGCAGGATGGTGTTGGTCGAACCGCCCATGGCGATGTCGAGCATCATGGCGTTCTCGAACGCCTTGAAGTTGGCGATGTTGCGCGGCAGGACGCTCTGGTCGTTGTCGCCGTAGTAGCGCTTGCACAGCTCGACGATGGTGCGCCCGGCCTGCAGGAACAGCTGCTCGCGGTCGCTGTGGGTGGCCAGGGTTGAACCGTTGCCCGGCAGAGCCAAGCCCAGGGCTTCGGTCAGGCAGTTCATCGAGTTGGCGGTGAACATGCCGGAGCACGAACCGCAGGTCGGGCAGGCGCTGCGCTCGTACTCGGCGACTTTTTCATCGCTGGCAGTGGAGTCGGCGGCAATGACCATGGCATCGACCAGATCCAGGCCGTGGCTGGCCAGTTTGGTCTTGCCGGCTTCCATCGGCCCGCCGGAAACGAAGATCACCGGGATGTTCAGGCGCAGGGCGGCCATCAGCATGCCGGGGGTGATCTTGTCGCAGTTGGAGATGCAGACGATGGCGTCGGCGCAGTGGGCGTTGACCATGTACTCGACCGAGTCGGCGATGATCTCGCGGCTTGGCAGCGAATAGAGCATGCCGTCATGGCCCATGGCGATGCCGTCGTCGACCGCGATGGTGTTGAATTCCTTGGCCACGCCACCGGCGCGTTCGATCTCGCGAGCCACCAGCTGGCCGAGGTCCTTCAGGTGCACGTGGCCCGGGACGAACTGGGTGAACGAGTTGGCGATGGCGATGATCGGTTTCTTGAAGTCTTCGTCCTTCATCCCGGTGGCACGCCAGAGGGCGCGGGCGCCGGCCATATTGCGGCCGTGGGTGGACGTTTTCGAGCGGTAATCAGGCATGAAGCACTCCTGGCGGCTAATCAGGTAACAAAAAGGGGAGTGAGCTTCTCTTGTCCTTTGCACCGAAGGCAGGTGGCCGCTGGTACGGATGAAGCCGAGATCGCCGCGGGATCGCCGTGCGCTCGGCCAGAGCTCATAAACCCGCCGGGGATGACTGGCGATGAATAGCCCGATTCTACACCGCTGCGGCCTTGAGGGAATGGCGTTGTGATAATTGGCCGTTGGCGCAGCCCGCAAGGTAAAGGCCTTGGCGTCGGCTGCCAGGCTTTGGGTAGACTTGCGCGCTTCGCACCCCACTGGCCAAAAGGATTTGCAATGCCTGCGATAAGTCGATCTTTACTGTTCTACCTGGCCATTGGCCTGCTGCAAGGCCTGGTGTTCCTCTTCGCCAGGCACATCCAGATTGATATCGCCGGGCTGCCCTTCGGCCTGTGCGCCGCCGTGCTGGTGGCCGGGGTCAACCTGCAACTGCTCGGCAGTGCGGTGTTGCAACGCGGTACCGCCTGGCTGGTCCTGGGCCTGACGCTGCTGATCGGCTTTATCAGCAGTTGGACCTTCAGCCAGGACACGCTGGGCTGGGTCTGGCAGAGCTCATGGCTGGCCGCGGTTGTGGTGACCTACATCGGCACCGCCTTCATCCTCAGCTGGCCGACCCGCGAAGGGCTGCGGCCGCGTTATGAAGACCTGTTCCGGCATGCCTGGAACAACATCTTCATCGTCCTCCTGGCGCTGCTGTTCACTCTGTTGTTCTGGCTGCTGCTGTGGCTGTGCGGGCGCTTGTTCCTGATGCTCGGCATCCCCCAGGTCGAAGATGTGCTGACCTCGGCGCCAGTGGTGCGTATCGGTCTGGCTGTGGTGTTCTCCCTGGGGATGCGCATGGGCCTGGAGAACGAAAAGGTCATCGGCCTGTTGCGCGGTGTGCTGCTGACCCTGTGCCGTGTGTTGCTGCCACTGAGCGCACTGATCGCCTTGCTGTTCAGCCTGATGCTGCCGTTTACCGGGTTGCAGCCGATCTGGAACACCGGCTACTCGACCACCATCCTGCTGTTGCTGGTGGCCATCAACCTGTTTTTGGTCAACGGTGTGTTCCAGGATGGCCATCAGGCCAATCCCTATCCGGGTGTGCTCAAGCGCCTGGTCGAGGCCTGCTTGCTGTGCTTGCCGGTGCTGGTGGCGTTGGCGGGCTATTCAAGCTGGTTGCGGGTGAATCAGTACGGCCTGACGCCTGAGCGTATTCTCGCCCTGTTGCTGATTGGTGTGATGCAGGTGCACAGCCTTGCTGCGCTGTGGGCGGTGTTCGCCTCGGGCAAGGGCTGGCTCAATAGCCTGCGGGTCAGTAACCCGTGGATTGCCCTGCTCAGCGCGGTGTTGGTGGTGCTGTTCTATACGCCGCTGCTGAACCCTTTGCAGCTCAGTGCCAACAACCAGGTCGAGCGTCTGCTTAGCGGGCGCACCGCGATCCAGGAATTTGATGCCAGAACCTTGTATCACGGCCTGGGCAAGCCGGGACGTGAGGCGTTCACGGCGCTGCAAGAGCGGCTCAAGACTGACGAGCTGTTCGACGCTGAAGGGCGCAAGAGGCTGCAGTGGATCATGGAAGAATCCCACGCGCGGTACGGCGAAGACACTCGCGGGCCGAAACTGGAATGGTTGGGCCCCGAGCAGCCTGGCAGCGAGGCGTTCGCCAAGATGGTCATGGCCGAGACTCAATGCACCGGCAGGGGCTGCTTTTTGTGGGGCGTGGACATGGATGGCGACGGGCGCAACGAAGTGTTGATGATCCCGCGGCACACCTACGCATCCAGCGTTTTTCTGTTTGCCCGCGAGGGCAAGGGTGAGTGGCGCGAAGTCGGTAGCCTGCACAGTATTCGCGATAACACCGAGCGCCTGGTTCAGCTGATCCGCCATGGGCAGATGAAACCGGTGATGCCGCGCTACAAGACGTTGACCATTGATGGTGTCGACCTGACCTGGCAGCCCAACCGCTAGCGTCTTGCAGGCAAAAAAATCCCGGCACCAGGCCGGGATTTTTTATTGCACCACGCCTTAGCTGTTAGGCAGCAGGCGGCAGGTGATGCTCTTGATGTAGCGGGTTTCCGGGATCGCCGGGTGCACCGGGTGATCCGGGCCCTGGCCGCCGCGCTCGAGCAGCTGGATGTTGCGGTCCAGGTGACGGGCGCTGGTCAGCAGGATGTTCTGCAGGTCGTCTTCCGGCAGGTGCATCGAGCACGATGCGCTGACCAGAATGCCGTCCTTGGTCAGCAGGCGCATGGCTTGCTCGTTCAGGCGGCGGTAGGCGCCTTCGCCGTTTTTCAGGTCTTTCTTGCGCTTGATGAAGGCGGGCGGGTCGGCCACGATTACGTCGAAACGCTCTTCGGAGGCCTTGAGCTCTTTCAGCGCTTCGAACACATCGCCTTCGATGCAGGTCAGCTTCTCGGCAATGCCGTTGAGCCCGGCGTTACGCTCGACGCCGTCCAGAGCAAAGCCCGAGGCATCGACGCAGAACACTTCGCTGGCACCAAAGGCACCGGCCTGCACGCCCCAGCCGCCGATGTAGCTGAACAGGTCGAGCACGCGCTTGCCCTTGACGTACGGCGCCAGGCGCGCACGGTTCATGCGGTGGTCGTAGAACCAGCCGGTCTTCTGGCCTTCCATGACCGGCGCCTCGAACTTCACGCCGTTCTCTTCCAGGGCCACCCATTCCGGCACCAGGCCGAACACGGTTTCAACGTAACGGCCCAGGCCTTCGGCGTCGCGCGCGGCCGAGTCGTTCTTGAACAGGATGCCGGTGGGCTTGAGCACCTGGACCAGCGCGGCAACCACGTCATCCTTGTGCTGTTCCATGGTCGCCGAGGCGAGCTGGACCACCAGGATATCGCCGAAACGATCGACCACCAGGCCCGGCAGCAGGTCGGAATCGCCGTACACCAGGCGGTAGAATGGCTTGTCGAACAGACGCTCGCGCAGCGACAGGGCGACGTTGATGCGGTGCACCAGCAGCGACTTGTCCAGGGCCAGCTTGGCGTCACGCGACAGCAGGCGGGCGCAGATCAGGTTGTTCGGGCTCATGGCGACGACGCCCAGGGCCTTGCCGCCGGCGGTCTCGAGGATCGCCTGGTCACCGGCCTTGAAGCCATGCAGCGGGGTCGCGGCGACGTCGATTTCGTTGCTGTAGACCCACAGGTGGCCGGCGCGCAGGCGGCGGTCGGCATTGGCTTTGAGACGAAGGCTGGGCAGGGACATGACGTCGCTCCGGGAAAAAAGAGCGGGATTATAACCCGATGCCTGACGCCTCGATGGGGAATAGCGACAAATTGCAACAGAGCGATGGCCTTTAGCTTCACCGCTGGCCAGTACGATCAGGTTAGAATCGCCGCTCAGCCCCGAGTGTGTACTTATGTCCCAGGAACTCTCCGCCGAACAGATCCAGCATGCCCTGCAAGGCATCAGCGTACCGCCGCAGCCGCAGATCATGGTTGACCTGCAGTTCGAGCAATACATGCCCGACCCTGACCTGGAGGTGATCGCCAAGCTGATCTCCCAGGACCCGGGCCTGTCCGGCGCGCTGCTCAAGCTGGTCAACTCGCCGTACTACGGCCTGACCAACAAGATCGCCTCGATCCAGCGCGCGGTGAACCTGCTCGGCAGCCGCTCGATCATCAACCTGATCAACGCCCAGTCGATCAAGGGCGAGATGAGCGACGACACCATCGTCACCCTCAACCGTTTCTGGGACACCGCCCAGGACGTAGCCATGACCTGCCTGACCCTGGCCAAGCGCATCGGCTCGCAGGCGGTGGACGAAGCCTATGCCCTGGGCCTGTTCCACGATTGCGGCGTGCCGTTGATGCTCAAACGCTTCCCCGAGTACATGAGCGTGCTCGAGGATGCCTACGCCAGTGCCGGTGCCGAGCAGCGGGTGGTCGACACCGAGAACCAGGTGTTCAACACCAACCACGCGGTGGTCGGTTACTACACCGCCAAGTCGTGGCGCCTGCCCGAGCACCTGAGCAACGCCATCGCCAACCATCACAACGCCCTGGCGGTATTCAGCGATGACTCGGCGCGCAACAGCCAGCTGAAAAACCTGCTGGCGATCCTGAAAATGGCCGAGCACATCTGCGCTTCGTACCGGGTGCTGGGCAACCAGAGCATCGACCACGAATGGAATACCGTCGGGCACCTGGTGCTCGATTATGTCGGCCTGTCCGAGTATGACTTCGAGAACCTCAAGCAGACCATTCGCGAACTGGGCGGTCACTGATCCATGCCGGAATTGCCAGAAGTCGAAACCACCCGGCGCGGTATTGCGCCTTACCTGGAGGGCCAGCGGGTCAGCCGGGTAATCGTGCGCGACCGGCGCCTGCGCTGGCCGATCCCCGAGGACCTCGACATTCGCCTTTCCGGGCAGCGCTTCGTCAAGGTCGAGCGGCGCGCCAAGTACCTGCTGCTCAATGCCGAAGTGGGCACCCTGATCAGCCACCTGGGCATGTCCGGTAATTTGCGCCTGGTCGAGATTGGATTGCCGGCGGCCAAGCACGAGCATGTGGATATCGAACTGGAGTCGGGCCTGGCCTTGCGCTACACCGATCCGCGGCGCTTCGGCGCGATGCTCTGGAGCCTCGATCCGCTCAACCATGAGCTGCTGATCAAGCTCGGCCCGGAGCCGTTAACCGATCTGTTCGACGGCGAGCGGTTGTTCCAGCTGTCGCGGGGCAAGTCGATGGCGGTCAAGCCGTTCATCATGGACAACGCGGTGGTGGTCGGGGTTGGCAATATCTATGCAACCGAGGCGCTGTTCGCTGCCGGTATCGACCCGCGCCGCGAAGCCGGGGGCATTTCCCGGGCGCGGTACCTGAAGCTTGCGATCGAGATCAAACGCATCCTCGCCTGCGCCATCGAGCGCGGCGGCACCACCTTGCGCGACTTTATCGGCGGCGACGGCCAGCCGGGCTACTTCCAGCAGGAACTGTTCGTCTACGGGCGCGGGGAAGAGCCGTGCAAGGTCTGCGGCAGCATCCTGCGTGAGGTCAAGCTTGGCCAGCGCGCCAGCGTCTACTGCCCGCGCTGCCAGAAGTGAAGGTGCTCAGCGCGGGCTGAGCACTTGCGCGGCGCCCACGCCGCGGGGGTCGCTGGCGGCTTCGAGGGTTTGCCCGGCCTTGTCCCAGTACAGCACTTGCTGATTGCCATAGCTGCGGCCCAGGTCCTTGAGCGGGTAGCCGCGTGCTTGCAGCTCGCGCTGCTGCCCGGTGCTGAAAGCCCCCGGTTCGTGCTCGACCACATCGGGCAGGTACTGGTGGTGATAGCGCGGCACCGCCGGCCATTCGGCCACCGGCCGGCCCTCAAGAAAGCCCATCATCGACAGCAGCACCATGCTCGGAATACGGCTGCCGCCCGGCGTGCCGAAGGCGGCGAACTGGGTCGGGCTCTCGATAAAGCTCGGGCTCATGCTCGACAGCGGCCGTTTGCCGGCGGCCACGGCATTGGCCTGGCTGCCGGCCAGGCCGTAACTGTTGCTGCCATGCGGGTCGGCGGCAAAGTCGTCCATTTCGTTGTTCAGCACCACGCCGGTGCCCGGGGCAGTAAACGCGGCGCCGAACGGCAGGTTGACCGACAGCGTCGCGGCCACGGCATTGCCGTCAGCGTCGATCACTGCAAAGTGGGTGGTGTGATCGCCCTCGCGCCAGGCCGGGGCGGGCGGCAGGCTGCTGCTGGGCGTTGCCTGGTGGACGTCGATGCTGTCGGCCAGCGACGTCAGGTAATTACGCGCGAGCAGCTGTGGTATCGGATTGCTGACGTAGTCCGGATCGCCGAGCAGGCCGCGGTCACGGTAGGCCCGGCGTAATACTTCCAGTACGTAATGGCTGCGCTGTACAGGCTCGGCGCTCTGCCAGGGCAGGCGCTGCAGCATCGCCAGGCTCTGGGCCAGGGCCACGCCACCGGCCGAGGGCGGTGGGGCGCTGATCAGTTCGCGTTGATTGGCCAGCTGGTAGCGCAGCGGCTCGCGTTTGGCGGTGCGGTAGTTGGCCAGGTCATCCAGGCTCCAGATCCCGCCCGCGGCCTGTACCCCCTGCACCATGGCCTGGGCGGTCGGGCCGGCATAGAAACCGTCGCGGCCCTGGCTGGCGATACGTTCAAGGGTTATGGCCAGTTGCGGTTGGCGGATTTTAGCGCCCAGGGCCGGCACTTCACCGTTGATCAGGAACAGACGGGCGCTTTCTGGATCGTCGCGCAGTGCGCTCAAGCGCATCTGCGCGCGGTCGCGATAGATACGGTCGACGGCAAAGCCCTGATTGGCCAGGCGAATAGCCGGGGCCAGGGTGCTTTTCAGTGGCAGCTTGCCGTGATGGGCAGCAAGGTCGGCGAGGGCGGCCGGCAAGCCGGGAATCGCCGCCGCCAGCGGGCCATTGATCGACAAGCCCGGCTGGACCTTGCCGTCCTTGAGGTACATGGCTTCGCTGGCCTTGCCAGGTGCGCGCTCGCGGGCATCGATAAAGGCATAGCGGGCGGGTGTGTCGCCCTCGCGCAGCAGGAAGAAGCCGCCGCCGCCCAGGCCTGAACCATAAGGCTCGACCACCGCCAGCGCGGCGCTGACGGCAATGGCGGCGTCAAAGGCGTTACCGCCCTGCTCGAAAATTTCGCGTGCGGCGGCAGTCGCGTCGCTATGCGGCGTGGCAATCGCCGCGCGGCCCGGACCTTGTGCCTGGGCACTGGCCATCCCCAGCGCCAGTACGGCGCCAAGGACCAGCGGGGTAACCCGGGCGACGAACGGCATCAGGCCTTGCCGGTAATTCGGCGGTATTTTTCCATCAGCTGCGCTTCGCTCTCCGGATGCGCTTCATCCAGCGGGATGCAGTCAACCGGGCAGACTTGCTGGCATTGCGGCTCGTCGTAGTGGCCGACGCACTGGGTGCACAGGTTGGGGTCGATCACGTAGATCTCTTCGCCTTGAGAGATCGCAGCGTTCGGGCACTCGGGTTCGCAGACGTCGCAGTTGATGCAATCGTCGGTGATGATCAGGGACATGGGGACTCCGGCCAGGGCTCAGAACCCGGGCATTTGAAAACCAATGGGCACAATTGTGCCGCATTAGCGCCCGCAGTGCACGCGGGCGCCGTGGTCAAATCGCCGATGTCACTTCTTGAAGCGTTCGGTCAGGGCCTCGGCCACCACCGGGTGGACGAATTTAGTGATGTCACCGCCCAGCGCCGCGATTTCCCGGACCAGGGTCGAGGAAATGAACGAATAGCGCTCTGAAGGGGTGAGGAACAGGCTCTCGACGTCGGGCGCCAGTTGGCGGTTCATGTTCGCCAGCTGGAACTCGTACTCGAAGTCCGAAACAGCCCGCAGGCCGCGCAGGAACACATTGGCCTGCTGTTCCTTGGCGAAATGCGCCAGCAAAGTGGAGAAGCCGATGACTTCGACATTGGGCAGGTGCTTGGTGACCTCACGAGCCAGTTCCACCCGTTGCTCCAGCGGGAACAGTGGGTTTTTCTTGGGGCTGGCGGCGACCGCAATGATCACCTGGTCGAACAGCCGCGAGGCACGCTCGACCAGATCGCCATGGCCCTTGGTAATAGGGTCGAAAGTACCTGGGTACAACACTCGGTTCATCGCGTCGTCCTGGCAGGAGTGCGTTGGGGAGTCGGATGGTATCGCAGCAGTGGCGGTCGGCCAAGTCGCCCGAGCACGCTGAAGGCACTATAGACAGTGCGGCCATTTGTTGTCATCTGCCAGCCACCAGGCGCGCGGCCAGGGCGTCGCTGAGCCGGGCACTGAGGCCGTACACCGACAATTGCGGGTTGGCGCCGATGCTGGTGGGGAACAGCGAGCCGTCGTGAATCGACAGGTTTTCCAGCTGATGGTGCCGGCCCAGGCTGTCGCACACCGCCTGGCGCGGGTCTTCGCCCATGGCGCAGCCGCCCATGACATGGGCGCTGCCCAGGCGGGTACGAAACAGTTCAAGGTTCAGGCCGTCGATCATCTGCCGCGCCTCGGCCAGGTTTTTTGCATGGCGGGCATCGCTGTGCACCGGCAACACGCTGTCGGCGCCGGCGGCGAACTGGATCTCGGCCATGCTCTGGAAGGCCCGGCGCACGCCGTCCCAGGCATAGGCCGACAGCGGGTAGTCGAGCACCGGCGAGCCATCGCCACGCAACTGCACCTCGCCGCCGACGCTGTCCGGGTGAAAGCCGTCGCGCAGCAGGGCGAGCATCACGTGGGTATGCGGCAGTTGCTCCATGCGCAGGGCGTTGTCCTTGCCGAAGCTGCCCAGCAAGGTGCTGGCCAGCGCTGGGTGCAGGGGCGGCACCTCGAGCTTGTAGCCCATCGGCCCGCTGACGCCGTCGCGCCACTGGAAATGGTCGGAGTAGATCGACTGCGGCGCGCCGTAGAACGGATTGACCTTGTCCTTGAACAGCCCGGCGCTGAAGTTGACCAGGTGCAGGAAGGTGCGCTTGCCCAGGCGCTCATGGGGGTCCGGAGCGTCCGAGCGCAGCAGCAGGCCGGGGCTGTTGATGCCGCCACCGGCAAGGATGTAATGCCGGGCCTTGACCCGGATCTGCCGGCCAGTGGGCTCGACGCAGCGCGCGTCCATGGCCACGCACTGCAGGCCGCTGATCTGTTCGCCGTTGTGCTCCAGGCGCTCGGCGCGGGCCAGGTACAGCAGCTCGCCGCCGTGCTCAAGGGTCGCCGGGATGCTGGTGACCAGCATCGACTGCTTGGCGTTGACCGGGCAACCCATGCCGCAATAGCCCAGGTTCCAGCAGCCGCGCACGTTGCGCGGGATCACTTTCCAGTTGTAGCCCAGCGCTTCGCAGCCGCGGCGCAGTGCTTCGTTGTTGGCGTTGGGCGGCATGATCCATGGCTCGATACCCAGGCGCTGTTCCATGCGTGCGAACCAGGGCGCCAATTCGGCGCTGCTCAGGCCTTTTACCCCGTGTTCGCGGGCCCAGTGCTCCAGGGTTGGCGCGGGGGTGCGAAAGCTCGAGGTCCAGTTGATCAGGGTGGTGCCGCCGACTGCGCGGCCTTGCAGGATGGTGATGGCGCCGTCCTTGCTCATGCGCCCGATGCCTTCCTGGTAGAGGCTGGCGTAGGCCTGGTCTTCGAGCATGTGAAAGTCGCTGCTGGTTTTCAGCGGGCCTTCTTCGATCAGCAGTACCTTGAAGCCTGCAGCACTGAGCAGCTCGGCACTGGTGGCGCCGCCGGCGCCGCTGCCGATAATGGCGATGTCGGTTTCAAGGCTCAGGTCCTGGTCCAGGCGCGAGGCATCACGGGTTTTCCAGCCACGGCCAAGGCCGTCGCGAAACAGGTCGGGTACGGGCATGTTCAGCCTCTTGTGGTTATCGGTGGATCAGACCTTGGGTGGCCCTGGGTAGCCGCAATGGGCCCAGGATTGCGGCAGTTCGTACCAGGCCATGTGCAGCAGTTGCAGCAGCGAGGCATGGCCCATGCGCAACAGGTTCAGCGAGCTGTCCTGCCAGCGCTGCAAAAAGGCTTCGATCTGCACGCTGCTGGCGTTGTCCCAACTGCCCCAGATGCCGGTCAACGGCCCGCGGATGAGCGCCATGGCGAGCACGTCGAACAGTTGCCGGGTCAACTTGAGCATGGCCGGCGACAGCGCGGCGAGCTTGTTGTCCAGCCCGCGCAGCAAGGCTTCGCGGTTGTCCGCCGCCTGGGTGCCAGCCAGGACTACCGGAATCAGCGCGTGGAGGATCGGCAAGTCGTTTTCGCGCAGGGTAATGAAGCCGCTGGCCGGTGTTTGCGCCGAGCAGCCGCTAAGGCTGGCGCCCAACCCGGCGGTGGCGAGCAAGGCGCTGGCGCCGAGGCTGAACTTGAGCAGCCCACGCCGGCTCAGCGCGGGGTTTACAGGCAGGCTTGTGGTCATTGTTATCAGGCCCGAGGGTGGTTTTTCAGCGAATGAACAGTGTGTACACCAGCTTGAGCAGCCCCTTGCCGTAAGGCGGGTAGATCAGCCGCGCGGCGTTGAAACGCTGCTTGGCGAACACCGCCTTGGCCTTGCTGAAGGTCAGGAAACCTTCATGGCCGTGGTAATGGCCCATGCCCGAGGGGCCAATGCCGCCGAACGGCAGGTCGTCCTGGGCGACGTGCAACAGGGTGTCGTTGAGGCATACGCCGCCAGAGTGGGTCTGTTCCAATACCCGTTGCTGCTCGCTGCGCTCGTAGCCGAAGTAATACAGCGCCAGTGGGCGCGGGCGTTGATTGATGTAGGCCAGCGCCTGGTCGAGGCTGTCGTAGGGCACCAACGGTAGCAGCGGGCCGAAGATTTCGTCCTGCATCACGCGCATGTCGTCGCTGACTCCGAGTAGCAGGTGCGGCGGCAGGCGCCGTCCATGGCGTGGCTCTTGGGGGTACAGGTCGATGATCTCGGCGCCCTTGCTGCGGGCATCCTCGAGATAACTCTCCAGGCGGGCCAGGTGGCGCGGGTTGATGATCGCGCTGTAGTCCGGGTTGTCGGCCAGGGTCGGGTAAAAGCGCCGCACGACGTCGCGGTAGGCCGTGGCGAAGTCCCTCAGGCGATCACGTGGCACCAGCACGTAGTCGGGAGCCACGCAGGTCTGGCCGGCGTTGAGGGTCTTGCCGAAGGCGATGCGTTCGGCGGCGTCGGCCAGCGGCACGCTGGCCGAGACAATGGCCGGCGATTTGCCGCCCAGTTCCAGGGTCACTGGCGTTAGGTTGTGCGCGGCGGCGAGCATCACCTGGCGGCCGACACTGGTGGCCCCGGTAAACAGCAGGTGATCGAACGGCAGGCGCGAGAAGGCCTGGGCAACATCGGCCTCACCCAGCACCACGCTGACCAGGTCTTCGGGGAAGATCTTGTCGAGCAGTTGCTGGAGCAACAGGCCGGTCGCCGGGGTTGCTTCGCTGAGCTTGAGCATTACCCGGTTGCCGGCGGCCAGGGCGCAGGTCAGCGGGCCGATGGCAAGAAACAGCGGGTAGTTCCACGGCACAATGATGCCGACCACTCCCAGCGGTTGGTACTGGACCTCTGCGCTGGCCGGCTGGAAGGCCAGGCCGACCTTGCGCCTGGAGGCTTTCATCCACTGCTTGAGGTGCTTTTCGCCATGGCGCAGGCCCTGAATGCTCGGCATCAATTCGGCCAGCAGGGTTTCGTTGGCGCTACGCCCAGAGAAGTCCTCGTTGATCGCTGCGATCAACGCGTCCTGTTGCTCCAGCAGGGCTTCGCGCAGGCTTTTCAGCCATTGCCGGCGCTGTGGCGCAGAGGGCAGGGGGTTGCCGGCAAAGGCCTGGCGCTGGGTGGCGAACACCGCGTCAAGGGCGGCGAATTCGGTGGGCGGCAGGGAGCGGGTAGCGTCGGCGAGCATGCGAAACTCCACGGCAAGGCAGGTTTTCTAGAGCATATACTCTAATATGTGCCCGGTGCGACTGTTTTTCACAGCGCCTGCGGGTACATACCGGTGTGGATACACCGTAAGATGGACCTATTCATTCAAGCTCAACGCCTGGAATTGATCATGGCCCCGCGTATCAAGACCCGCGAGCGCATCGTGCAGAACAGCCTGGAGCTGTTCAACCAGCAGGGCGAGCGCAGTGTCAGCACTAACCACATTGCCGCGCACATGGAGATTTCGCCCGGCAACCTGTACTACCACTTCGCCAACAAGCAGGAAATCATCGCCGTGCTCTTCACCCAGTATGAAGAGCTGGTGGAAAGCTTTTTGCGCCCGCCCCAGGGGCGTGTTGCAACAGTCGAAGACAAGCGCTTCTACCTCAAGGCGTTGCTGGCGGCGATGTGGAACTACCGCTTTCTGCACCGCGACCTGGAACACCTGCTCGACAGCGACAAGGAACTGGCCGCCCGTTACCGGCGCTTCTCCCAGCGCTGCCTGCTGCAGGGCCAGGCGATCTACCGCGGCTTTGTCGAGGCCGGCATCGTCGAGATGGACAGCGTGCAGATCGAGTCGCTGACCCTCAATGCCTGGATCATCCTTACGTCCTGGGTGCGTTTTCTCTGTACCACTCGCGAAAATTCCGCGCACTTGAGTGAAGAAGCCTTCAAGCGCGGTGTCTATCAGGTATTGGTGCTGGAGCTTGGCTTTGTCACCGCCAAGGCGCGCCCCGCCGTCGACGCCTTGTGCCAGGAATTCTACGTTTCGCTTAACCAGGCGCTGGAGCAATAACGCCCGGGCCTTATCCGTTCAATCGTTCAGGAGACTGTCATGCCCCTCGCGCAACTGATCACCGCCCAGCAATTGGCCGAACGCCTGGAGGCGCCGGCGCTGGTGATTCTCGATTGCCGTTTTGCCCTGGAAGACATCGATTATGGTCAGCGCAGCTATGCCGAGGGGCATATTGCCGGGGCGCACTTTGCCGACCTTGAGCGCGACCTCAGCGGGCCGATCATCAAGGGCGTGACCGGCCGCCACCCGTTGCCGGACCCGGAGCGTCTGGTCGAGCGCCTGCGGGACTGGGGCATCGACAACGACAGCGAAATCGTCCTCTACGACGACGGCCCAGGTGCCTTCGCCGCGCGGGCCTGGTGGCTGCTGGCCTGGCTGGGCAAGCGCAGTGGTGTATTCATCCTCGATGGCGGCCTCAAGGCCTGGCACGCGGCCGGGCTGCCGCTGAGCCTTGATCCGCCGGTCAAGCGCGAAGGCAACTTCAGTGGTGAGCCGGACGCCAGCCTGGTGCTGGATGCTGCGCAGTTGGGCGAGCGCCTGGGCAAGCCGGAGCTTACGTTGATCGATGCCCGTGGCCTGCCGCGTTTTCGCGGCGAGGTCGAGCCGATCGATCCGGTGGCCGGGCATATTCCCGGTGCACAATGCGCAGCCTTTACCGACAACCTCGGCGCCGACGGGCGGTTTCTGCCGGCCGAGCAGCTCAAGCAGCGCTTTGCCCAGAAGCTGGACAAGCGTTCGCCAGAGCAACTGGTCGCTTACTGCGGATCGGGGGTGACGGCTTGCCACAACCTGTTTGCCCTGGCGCTGGCGGGGTATCCGCTGGGCAAGCTGTATGCGGGCTCGTGGAGTGAGTGGATTACCGACTCCAAGCGGGCGGTGGCCACTGGCGACTGAAAAGCATCGCGGGTCAGTTTCCAGCCAGCCACTGCGGAATCCGCCGCTCCAGGTAATACCCCGGATTGCGCACGCTGCCATCGACAAACCCTACATGTCCGCCCCGCGCATGCAGCTCAAAGGTGGTCTGCGCCGCCAGTTCATTGGCTGCTGGCAAGCTATGGGCGAACACGAAGGGATCATCGCTGGAATGGATGATCAGCGTCGGCGTGCGGTTCTCGCCCAGAAAATACCGGCTGGAAGCACGTCGGTAGTAGTCCTTGGCATCGCTAAAGCCATTGAGCGGCGCGGTCACCCGGCCGTCGAAATCCCAGAAGGTGCGCAGGTTTTCCAGCGGCCCCAGGCGCTCCAGCGCGGCCAGCCCTTCGTGGTGGCCGTGATGCTGGAAGTGGCGCTGCTTATCCTTCACATAAGCGAGCATGGCGCGCATGAAATGCGCCTGGTACACCCGGGAAAAACCCAGGCCGATGCGGTCGGCGCACTGGTCCAGGCGAAACGGCACCGACACCGCCACCGCCGCCTGCAACTGGCTGGCCGAGCCGGCTTCGCCCAGGTGCTTGAGCAGCACATTGCCGCCCAGCGAGTAACCTACGGCGTATAGCGGTGCCTGCGGGCGCTGGGCGCGCAGGTGATCAATGGCTTCGGCCAGGTCTTCGCTGGCACCGGAATGGTAGCTGCGTGGCAGCAGGTTGGGTTCGCCCGAGCAGCCGCGCCAGTTCAGCGCCACGCTGGCCCAGCCACGGTCGGCCAGGGCCTGCTGCATGCCGATGACGTACGGCGAGCTGGACGAGCCGGTGAGCCCGTGCAGCACCAGCACCACCGGGGTTGTCGCTTCATGGGGGCCGTGCCAGTCGAGGTCGAGGAAATCGCCATCAGCCAGCCACAGACGTTCGCGCTGGCGGCTCAGGGCCGCTGACTTGCGCCACAGCGGCCCCCAGAGCGTCTGCATATGTGGATTGCCCAGCCCCAGGGCGGGTTTGAAGGGGCTGGGGGTTGAGGCAAACATCGTGGCGTACTCGCAGATCTGTTTCAGACAAGTGTATGTCCGGTTACTGGCAGTTGCCCGCACCGATCAGCCGGTTGCAGGCTCGATGTTCGGCAAGGCGTCTTGTTCGACCGTCGGGCCGACACTGATTTGCACCAGCTTGTCGAGCTTCAGGTGTTTTTTCAACGCGACTTTCAGCTGATCCAGGGTCAGCGCCTGGAGCTTGTCGAGAAACGCCTGGCGGTTGTCCAGCGGCAACTGGTTGACCCCGGTGTGGGTCAGGATATCGCTGATCTGCTGGTTGCTCACTGAACCCAACAGGTAGCTGCCGCGCAGCTTGTGCTTCGCGTCTTCGACCTCCTGCGCGGTCGGCCCCTGTGCGGCGTAGTCTGCAAGTAATTGCTCGAGCAACGCCATGCTGGCATCGCGGTACCTGGCCTCGACCGAAGTGGTGAAGGTCCAGAGGCCGCTGGCAGGGTGCTGGATCAACTTTGATCTGGCGTCATAGGTCAAACCACGTTGGCTGCGCAGTTCATCGAACAGGCGCGAAGTCGCGCCGGGGCCGCCCAGAATCAGATTGGCCAGGGTCAGCGCCGGTGCATCGGCATGGTGCACGCTGATGCCGGGTATGGCAAACAACAACAGCGCCTGGCTGCCCGAATGCTCAAGGTGATAGATCTCCGGCTCGAAAGCAGCGGGCACGGGTAAAGGTGAGAGTGCCGGCCCGTCGGGCAGTGCTGACGATACTTGAAGCGCAATGGCTTGAGCCTGCTCAAGCGAAAGGTCACCGACCAGGGTGATCAGTGCATTGCCCGCAGCGAACGCTTGCTGGTGAAATGCGCGGATATCGGCAATGGTCAGCGATTCAATTGCCTGCCTGGTGCCGATGCTGTTCGTTGCATAGGGGTGATTGGCGTAAGCATGCTGGTAAAGCAGGTCGGTGGCCCTGTAGTTCTGCAACTCCTGGCGTTGTATGAGCAGGCTGGCGAGCTGATCCTTGATCGCCTGCAGCTTGTCATCGGCAAGTTGCGGTTTGCCGAGCACATCTGTCAGCAAGTCGACGGCTTTGTTGCTGTGCTCCTGGCTGCTGAGGCTGCGCAGGGTTACGGCCAGGCTGTCTCGCCCGGCCTGCTTGTGAAACTTTGCGCCGACCGCATCGAAGCCTTCGGCAATCTGCAGGGCATCGTACTGGCCTGCGCCCTCATCGAGCATGCCCAGGGTGAGTTGTGCCAGGCCTGCTGCGCCATCATCGCGGGCGCTACCGGCAGCGAATACAACCTGCAGGTCAAACATCGGCAAATGGTTGTTCTGCACAAACAACACCTGGCTGCCCTGAGGCGTGTGCCACGATTCGATCGGCAATTGAGGGATGCTTGTCAGGGGGGCGGTGGATTTCAGGGATTGCAGCTCAGCCGCAGCGCTCTGGGCGTATGCAGTGACAGATGTTATCAACAGGACGATCGGTAAAAGGTTTCTCCTGAACTTATTCATCATCGGCCTCCTTGGCCTGCAGGTAGGCGACCGTAAGCCGTTCGCGGGTGAAGTAGGTGTTGGCAGCCTGCTGTAGTTGTTCAGGCGTTATTCGCGCCAGGTCGTCGGCATCATTGTCCAGTTGAGCGGCAGGCAAGCCACTGCCGAGCAGGGCAGCCAAGTCGCCGGCCTGATAGTCGAGGGTGTCGCGGGCGAAGGTGTTTTCTGCCAGCAGCAGTGTTCGCGCCCGGGCAAGTTCGTCAGGTTCGGGAGGGGTTTTTTTCAGTGCCTGCAGTTGTGCCCAGATCGCCGCTTGCAGTTCGTCCAGTGGCCTGGGCTGAACGGTATTGATTGACGCCTGGATCTCGAACAGGTTATCGCCCCTGGCCACCGGGTCGTAGCTGACTTCAGGGCGTGTCAGCAGAGTTTGCTGGCGCTCCAGCCGGGTGCTGAGGCGGGCGCTCAAGCCTTTGCCCAGCAGGGCCGAAAGCAGGCGCAAGGCATGTACGTCGGTTGCCGACGCTGCGCTGGCATAGGTCGGCACGTTGAAGGCCATGACCAGGATTGGCGTACTGACCTCTTCGTAGACCGTAACCTGACGGGGGCCGGGGGCAGCGGTCTGAAGGGGCTTCTTAATGAACGGCAGGTCTTGGCGGGGGAAACCGGCAAAATACGTTTCAACCTCGCGTTTCACCGCATCACGCTGTACATCGCCAACGATGATCAGCGTGGCATTGTTGGGCGCGTACCAGGTGCGATACCAGGCGCGCAGTTCTTCGTTGTGCATGCGCTGCAGATCGCTCATCCAGCCGATCACCGGGGTGTGATAGCTGCTTTGCGGGTAGGCAATGGCCTGCAGTTGCTCAAAGAGCCTTAGCAATGGATCGTTATCGACATTCTCTCGCCGCTCAGCCTTGACCGCTTCGATCTCGCGAACGAACTCGTGTTCGCTCAGCACTGCGCCTTTGAGCAGATCGGCATTGAGCTCCAGCGCTACAGCCAGCCGATCACTGGGGAGCGTCTGATGATGCACGGTGAAGTCACGGAGGGTGTAGGCGTTGTCCTCGCCGCCCAGGCGTTCGATGATCTGTGAGAGCTGACCCGGGGCGGTCTTGGTGCTGCCTCGGTAGAGCAGGTGTTCGAGGGCGTGGGATAAGCCGGACTGCCCGGGGTACTCATGGCTCGAACCCACCTTGACCAGCATATGTGTGGTGACCACGGGCGCCCGGCGGTCTTCGCTGATGACTACGTGCAGGCCGTTGTCGAGGGTGAACTCATGGCGAATGGAGGGTTCGGCCAGGGCCTGGCCTGATAGCAGAAACAGGCCGAGCAGGCTGCTCCTGAGGGAGGTGCGTCGATCCATGACAGTGATCCTTGTGGTTGAAAACAAGGCGCACGATCAGGCAAGCGTAAAGGTGAAAGGCGTTAGATATTTAGCGGGCACGACCCGGCGGCGGCCGGGTCGTGCTGATTGCTCAGCCGCGCTGCCAGAGTGCGTAGTAGACCTGGCCGGCCTTTTTCTCGCGGTGCAGGCGCCAGTTGCCGGGCAACTGCAAGGTCGATGGCGGAGTTTCGCTCTCGGTGTAGATCCAGGCGTTTTCAGCCAGCCACTGACGCTCCTCAAGCAGGGCGCAGGTGGTCGGCAGCAGGCCCTGGTTGAACGGCGGATCGAGGAACACCAGGTCGAAGGCCAGCTTCGGCTCGCCTTGCAGGTAGCGCTGGGCGTCGGTCTGGATCACCTGGCCGCGAGGGCAGCGCAGGGTTTCGAGGTTCTGCCGCAGGCTGGCAATGGCCGCCGGGTTGCTGTCCAGGGCCACGGAATCGCCCGCGCCACGGGACAGCGCTTCGAGGTACAGGGCGCCGCTGCCGGTGTAGGCGTCGAGCACCTTGGCCCCTTCGATGTGCGGGGCAAGCCAGTTGAACAGGGTCTCGCGAACCCGGTCCGGGGTTGGGCGCAGGCCCGGCGCGTCAGGGAAGCCCAGGCGCCGGCTGCGCCATTCGCCGGCAATGATGCGCAGCTGGCCCTGGCCGTGGTGCGGCTTGGCCGGTTTTGCGGATGGACTGGCCATTAATGCTCCGGTACGCCAAGCGGTTGCTCGGCGGGTTTGTCAGTGGGCGGCGGCAAGGGTTTTTGCGGCACGCTTGGCCCGGCGGTGACGATAACCATCTTGTCAGCGGCCAGGTGTTTGTTCAGCGCTGCCTTGACCTGTTCGGTGGTCAGTTGCTGGGACTGCTGCATGTAGTCTTCCAGCCAGGTCAGTGGCAGGTTGTAGAAGCCGATGGCGCCCAGTTGGCCAACGATGCTGGCGTTGCTGGCATTGGACAGCGGGAAGCTGCCGGCCAGTTCCCGCTTGGCGTCGTCCAGCTCAGCCTGGCTCGGGCCGCTCTTGAGGTAGTCGGCGAGGATGTCCTGGACCAGCTTGAGGGTGCCTTCGCTGAGCTCGGCACGGGTCTGCAGGTTGATCATGAACGGGCCACGCACCTGCATCGGGCTGAACACCGAGTATACGCCGTAGGTCAGGCCGCGTTTCTCGCGCACTTCGCTCATCAGGCGGGTGCCGAAGGTGCCACCCCCGAGGATCTGGTTGCCCAGCGACAGCGCAGGGTAGTCCGGATCGTTACGATCAATGCCCAGTTGCGCGAGCATCAGGTGGGTCTGCTTGGACGGGAAGTCAATGTGGGTTGCGCCGGCCTTGGGTTCGCTTGGCTGGGCCACTTTGGCCAGGGCCGGGCCTTTGGGCAGGGCCGAGGACACCTGTGCGGCAATGGCTTCGGCTTCGCTGCGGCTCAGGTCGCCGACCAGGGCGATCACCGTATTGCCAGCGGCATAGGCCTTGGCGTGGAAGGCACGCAGTTGCTCCAGGGTGATCGGCGCAATGCTCTTGGCGGTGCCGTCACTCGGGTGGGCATAGGGGTGGGTGCCATACAGGCGCTCGAACAGCTCGATGCTGGCCAGCTTGCCGGGGTTCTGCTTCTGGTATTCGAAGCCGGCCTGCATCTGGTTCTTGATGCGCGCCAGGGCGTCCTGCGGGAAGGTCGGCTTGCCGACCACTTCGGCGAACAGCTTGAGCGCAGGTTCACGCTTGTCGGCCGCGCTCAGGCTACGCAGCGAGGCCACGGCCATGTCGCGGTAGGCGCCGTTGCCAAAGTCGGCGCCCAGGCCCTCGAAGCCTTCGGCGATGGCGGTAACGTCCTTGCCGGCCACGCCTTCGTTGAGCATGGCGTTGGTCAGGGTCGCGAGGCCCGGGGCATCGCCGTCCTGGCTGCTGCCGGCGGCGAAAGTCAGGCGCAGGTCGAACATCGGCAGCTCGCGGGCTTCGACGAACAGCACGCGGGCGCCTTCGGCGGTGTTCCAGCTCTGGATGTTCAGTTGCCGGCGGCTTGGCGCCTTGCCATTCAGCTCGGCCAGCGATTGCAGGGTGTTGGCCGCCTTGGCTTCGGTGACCGCAGCCGGCTGCGCGGCGTTATCCGATTGCGCAGGTTTGGCCAGGAAGAACGCCAGCAGGCCAATCAGCAACAACAGGCCCAGGCCGATCAGGGTGTAGCGGGGTGCGCTGCGTTCACTCATGAGCGTTCTCCTCGGGCAGTACATGGGCAACGCTCAGGCGTTCACGGGTGAAATAAGTACGGGCGGCGTTCTGGATGTCGGCCGGGGTCACGCTTTTGAGCTCGTCCAGCTCGCTGTCGATCAGTTTCCACGACAGGCCGACGGTTTCCAGTTGGCCGATGGCGGTGGCCTGGCTGCTGATCGAGTCACGGTCGTAGACCAGCCCGGCGATGACCTGGGCACGTACGCGCTCAAGCTCTTCAGCCGACGGCGGGGTGGTTTTCAGCTCGTCGAGCAGCTTCCAGATACCGGCTTCGACGTCGGCCAGGGTCTTGTGCTTTTGCAGGTTCGGCATGGCCGAGATCACGAACAGGCTGTCGCCGCGGGTGAACGGGTTGTAGCTCGACGAAGCCCCGGTGACCAGCTCCTGGCCGCGCTCCAGGCGACTTGGCAGGCGCGCGCTGTAGCCGCCGTCGAGCAATGCCGAGATCAGCCGCAGGGCGTGCACGCTGCGCGGGTCCTTGGCGGTGGCCAGGCCCGGGGTGTTGAAACCGTAGATCAGGCTCGGCAGCTGGGTTTGCACATGCAGGGTGGTTTCCCGCAGGCCTGGCTCGGCCAGTTCGAGTGGCAGCTTGGCCGGTGGCACCGCGCGTTTCGGGATGGCGCCGAAGAAGCGCTGGGCCAGGCCCTTGACCTCGTCGACGGTGACATCGCCAACCACCACCAGGGTGGCGTTGTTCGGCACGTACCAGGACTCGTACCAGTGGCGCAGTTCCTCGACCTTCATGCGGTCAAGGTCTGCCATCCAGCCGATGGTCGGGGTGCGGTAGCTGCTGGCGGGAAAAGCCATGGCGCTGAATAGCTCGAAGGCCTTGGCGTTGGGCTGGTCGTCAGTGCGCAGGCGGCGCTCTTCCTTGATGACCTCGATCTCGCGGCTGAACTCGTCGGCCGGCAGGCGCAGGCTGGCCATGCGGTCGGCTTCAAGCTCCAGGGCCACCGGCAGGCGGTCGCGGGCCAGTACCTGGTAATAAGCGGTGTAGTCGTCGCTGGTGAAGGCGTTCTCTTCGGCGCCCAGGTCGCGCAGGATGCGCGAGGCTTCGCCAGGGCCGAGCTTCTCGCTGCCTTTGAACATCATGTGTTCCAGGGCATGGGAAAGGCCGGTCTGGCCCGGTGATTCGTAGGTCGAACCGACCTTGTACCAGATCTGCGAGACCACCACCGGCGCCCGGTGGTCCTCGCGCACGACCACTTTCAGGCCGTTGTCGAGAATGAATTCGTGGGTGGGTTGCGTATCGGCGGCGAAGGCCGCGAACGGCAGACAAACTGTGCTGAGCAACAGGCCAGCGGCGCGGCGGGCTAGAGCGTTCATACGTTGTTTAACCTGTAGGACTGCCCGCGTGGTCTTAGCGTCGGCGGGCTTGGAGGTGCTAGGATACTGATCCGGTTGCCTGAGGACCATGCCTGTCATGGAACCAGCCCGAAGGCTTGATGACAAAATGCTGCGCAAGAACGAGCCGGATTAAAAGTAGACTGTTCTGCGTTAAAAGAATTTAAGAAGCGCCGCAGTGGCGCATCGCTACCCTGAGATAGCCGTCTTCCATGTTTGGTTCCAACGACGACAAAAAGACGCCGGCCGCGGCTGGTGAAAAGAAAGGCCTGTTCGGCTGGTTGCGCAAAAAACCGCAGCAACCCGTAGCCGAACAGCCGCAAAACCCCATTCCGGCTGAAGCGGAGCAACCGGCTGCGTTGCCGGTCGAAACGCCGGCTGCCGTTGCCCCGGTCGAGGTGGCTGCAGCACCTGTTGCTGCGCCTGCACCGGTTGCTGTTCCAGAGCCCGCTGCCGTTGCGCCCGTTGCGGCGCCGGTCGAGGTCCAGCCCGCAGCGCCCGTCGGCCTGGTGCTGCCCGTGCCGGAAGAGCCGGTTGCCCTGGTCGCCGACCTTGAGCCACACACACCGCCGCCGATTCCGCCGCGTCAGGAGCCTGCTCCCGCGCCAGTGGTTGAGCCAGTGTTCATCGCGCCTGAGCCGGTGGTGGTTGCACCTGAACCGGTTGTAGCGCCGGAACCAGTGGTAGTGCCCGAGCCCGAACCCGAGCCTGTAGCCGCTGCTGTTGCAGCGCCAGTTCCGGTTGCCGAGCCAGCCCCGGCCGAGCCAGCCGCACCTGTGCGCAGCGAAGAGAGCAAGGGCGGCTTCTTCGCCCGCCTCAAGCAGGGCCTGTCGAAGACCAGCGCCAGCATTGGCGAAGGCATGGCCAGCCTGTTCCTCGGCAAGAAGGCCATCGATGACGACCTGCTTGATGAAATCGAAACCCGCCTGCTGACCGCCGATGTTGGCGTCGAAGCCACCTCGGTGATCGTCCAGAGCCTGACCCAGAAGGTCGCGCGCAAGCAGTTGGCCGACAGCGACGCGCTGTACAAGTCGCTGCAAGACGAGCTGGCCGACCTGCTCAAGCCGGTCGAGCAACCGCTGCACATTCAAGCCCAGAGCAAGCCGTTCGTGATCCTCGTGGTCGGCGTCAATGGCGCCGGCAAGACCACCACCATCGGCAAGCTGGCGAAGAAGCTGCAGCTTGAAGGCAAGAAGGTCATGCTCGCCGCAGGTGACACCTTCCGCGCCGCAGCGGTCGAGCAGTTGCAGGTCTGGGGCGAGCGTAACCAGATCCCGGTCATCGCCCAGCACACCGGTGCCGATTCGGCTTCGGTTATCTTCGATGCCGTGCAAGCCGCCAAGGCCCGTAACATCGATGTGCTGATCGCCGACACCGCCGGCCGCCTGCACACCAAAGACAACCTGATGGAAGAGCTGAAGAAGGTTCGCCGGGTCATTGGCAAGCTCGATGCCGACGCGCCGCACGAGGTGCTGCTGGTGCTCGACGCCGGTACCGGCCAGAACGCCATCAACCAGGCCAAGCACTTCAACCAGAGCGTTGAACTGACCGGCCTGGCCCTGACCAAGCTCGACGGTACCGCCAAGGGTGGGGTGATCTTTGCCCTGGCCAAGCAGTTCGGCCTGCCGATCCGCTATATTGGCGTGGGCGAAGGGATTGACGATCTGCGCACCTTCGAAGCCGAACCCTTCGTGAAAGCACTGTTTGCCGAGCGGGAGCATCCATGATTCGATTCGAACAGGTCGCCAAGCGCTACCCCAATGGTCACGTTGGCCTGCATGAGTTGAGTTTTCGGGTGCGTCGGGGCGAATTCCTGTTCGTGACCGGCCATTCCGGTGCCGGCAAAAGCACTCTGCTGCGCCTGCTGCTGGCCATGGAACGCCCTACCAGCGGCAAGCTGCTGCTGGCCGGGCAGGACCTGGGGCAGATCAGCAACGCGCAAATCCCGTTCCTGCGCCGGCAGATCGGTGTGGTGTTCCAGAACCACCAGTTGTTGTTCGACCGTACCGTATTCAACAACGTCGCCCTGCCGCTGCAGATCCTCGGCCTGTCCAAGGCCGAAGTGGCCAAGCGGGTCGACTCGGCGCTCGAGCGCGTGGCCTTGTCGGACAAGGCCGAGCTGTACCCGGGTGACCTGTCTACCGGCCAGCAGCAGCGCGTTGGCATTGCCCGCGCCATCGTTCACCGCCCGGCCTTGCTGCTGGCGGACGAACCCACCGGTAACCTCGACCCGCGCCTGGCCGCGGAGATCATGGGTGTTTTCGAAGATATCAACCGCCTGGGCACCAGCGTACTGATCGCCAGTCACGACCTGGCGCTGATCGCGCGCATGCGCCATCGCATGCTGACCCTGCAGCGTGGCCGCTTGATCGGCGATGGGGAGGCCGGGCAATGAGTGCAACACGCAGTCCCAAGGTTTCCGAGCGGGTAGCGCCAAAAGCCGCTGACCCTGCGCCGGAAAAGAAAAAAACCGGCGGCGGCCACGACGATGACGGCCCGGATTTCCGTACCCTGCTGCACGCCTGGCTGGAAAGCCACCGCTCAAGCCTGCTCGACAGCCTGCGGCGCCTGGGCAAGCAGCCGATCGGCAGCTTCTTTACCTGCCTGGTGATGGCCGTGGCCCTGAGCCTGCCCATGGGCCTGTCGTTGCTGCTGAGCAACGTCGAGCGCCTGGGTGGATCGTGGCAGCGCGCGGCGCAGATCTCGCTGTACTTGAAGCTCGATGCCAGCAGCCACGACGGCGAAGCCTTGCGCGAGCAGATCAAAGGTTTGCCAGGGGTTGCCGAGGCCGAATACGTCAGCCGCGAACAAGCCCTCAACGAGTTCCAGCAGCAGTCCGGCCTGGGCGAAGCCCTGCGCGAACTGCCGGAGAACCCGTTGCCTGGGGTCGTGGTGGTGACTCCCGCAGAGGTCGACAAGCCGGCGCTGGAAGCCCTGCGTCAGCGCCTGGCCGAGCTGCCCAAGGTCGAAGCCGCGCAGCTGGACCTGGTGTGGGTCGAGCGTCTGGCGGCGATCCTTAAACTGGGCGACCGCTTTGTCTTCGGCCTGACCGTCTTGCTGGTCTCGGCGCTGCTTTTGGTAATTGGTAACACAATTCGCCTGCACATCGAGAACCGCCGCACCGAGATCGAGGTGATCAAGCTGGTCGGCGGCACCGACAGCTATGTGCGCCGGCCTTTCCTGTACATGGGCGCCTTGTATGGCCTGGGTGCCGGGGTATTGGCCTGGGGCGTGCTGGCGTTTGGCCTGAACTGGCTGAACGACGCGGTTATCGGGCTCTCCGGGCTGTACGGCAGTGATTTTGCCTTGGCCGGGGTTCCGTCAGCCGATGGTCTGTCCCTCTTGCTTGGGGCGGTGTTGTTAGGGTATATCGGTGCTTGGATTGCGGTCGCCCGCCACTTGAGCGAGCTTGCACCGCGATAGTGTCTTTTTGCTGGTATTGACTCTTTTCATTTTTAGGGAACTTGTTTCGCGGTTCCCGGTCAATGTTGGCAGTGCCTTTGGCACGAGTTTAGTGAGTCGGAGGTTTTTTCGTATGACCACTTCGTTGCAACCTGCCTATGCCCTGGTTCCCGGCGCAAACCTGGAAGCCTATGTGCACACGGTCAACAGCATTCCATTGCTGACGCCCGAGCAGGAGCGTGAACTGGCCGAGAGTCTCTACTATGAGCAGGATCTTGGGGCGGCTCGGCAGATGGTGCTCGCCCACCTGCGTTTTGTTGTACACATCGCTCGCAGCTATTCGGGCTACGGGCTGGCCCAGGCCGACCTGATTCAGGAAGGCAACGTTGGCCTGATGAAAGCGGTCAAGCGCTTCAACCCGGAAATGGGCGTGCGCCTGGTGTCCTTTGCGGTGCACTGGATCAAGGCCGAGATTCACGAGTTCATCCTGCGCAACTGGCGGATCGTCAAAGTGGCGACCACCAAGGCCCAGCGCAAGCTGTTCTTCAACCTGCGCAGCCAGAAAAAACGCCTGGCCTGGCTGAACAACGATGAAGTTCATCGTGTCGCCGAAAGCCTGGGTGTCGAACCGCGTGAAGTGCGTGAAATGGAGAGCCGCCTGACCGGTCAGGACATGGCCTTCGACCCGGCCAGTGAAGCCGACGACGACAGTGCATTCCAGTCGCCGGCCAACTACCTGGAAGACCACCGTTACGACCCTGCGCGTCAACTGGAGGATGCCGACTGGAGTGACAACTCCACCAGCAACCTGCACGAAGCCCTGCAAGGCCTGGATGACCGCAGCCGCGATATTCTCTATCAGCGCTGGCTGGCCGAGGAAAAGGCCACCCTGCATGACCTGGCCGAGAAATACAGCGTATCCGCCGAGCGGATACGCCAGCTGGAAAAGAACGCGATGAACAAGGTCAAAGCCTTGATCGCGGTCTGATTCGCAAAACGGCAATAACCAAAAAGCCCCGACGTGTCGGGGCTTTTTCATGATTCTCCGCCACCCCTGTCGAGGCTGTTATGACCATTTCCTTGTATGCCGCTTCTGTTCCTGTCTTCAAGCAGATGCTCAACGCCCTGAGTGATGTACTGAACAAGGCCGAAGCTCACGCCACGGCGAAAAACATTGATCCGAGCGTCTTCCTCCAGGCTCGCCTGTATCCGGATATGTTTCCACTGGTTCGCCAGGTGCAGATCGCTGTTGATTTCGCCAAGGGCGTTTCGGCGCGCCTGGCTGAGGTCGAGTTGCCGAAATACGATGACAGCGAAACCACCTTTGCTGAACTGCAAGCGCTGATCAGCAAGGTCCTGGCTTTCCTGGACGGCGTTGCGCCGGCGCAGATCGACGGCAAGGAAGGCATCGAAATCGTGACCCGTCCCGGCACGCCGAAAGAGAAGCGCTTCAGTGGCCAGGCTTATTTGCTGACCTACGGCCTGCCACAGTTCTTCTTCCACGTCACCACCACTTACGCAATCCTGCGTCACAACGGTGTCGAAGTGGGCAAACGTGACTATATGGGCGCGTTCTAAGGCGGTTACCCAGTAATCAGCCAATAAAAAACCCGGCAAAGTGTGCGCTTTGCCGGGTTTTTTATTGGCTCCAGGGCGCCCGGCGCGGGCTGTCCAGCTGGGCCAGGTAGCTGTTGCCACCGAGCTGGCGCATCTGCTGGCGAATCCAGCCTGCGCGTCGCGCCACATAAGTGCTGGGCCGGCTGGCGCTCCAGTTCAGCGGGCTGGGCAGCACTGCGGCCAGCAGGCTGGCCTGTTGGCGCGATAGTTGACGGGCATCGACGCCAAAGTGGTGCCGCGCTGCGGCCTGCGCGCCAAACACGCCTTCACCCCATTCAGCGCTGTTGAGATAGACCTCAAGAATCCGCTCTTTCGACCACAGCAGCTCGATCAACGCGGTGAACCAGGCTTCCAGGCCCTTGCGCAGCCAGCTACGGCCAGCCCAGAGGAACTGGTTCTTGGCCACTTGCTGGCTGAGGGTGCTGGCGCCGCGGATACTGCCACCGCGTTCGTTATGGGCCAGCGCCGCCTGGATGGCATTGAAGTCAAAGCCCCAGTGGTAGGCGAACTTCTGGTCTTCGCCGGCGATCACCGCCAGCTTGAGCTCATCGGAGATCTGCTCCCACGGCTCCCAGTCCCGTTGTAGGTCGATCGGCTGGCCGTTGAACCAGGACTCGACCTTGCGCTCGACCATCAGCGCGGTACCTGGCGGCGGCACCCAGCGAAACACCAGCACCAGCAGGGCGCTGCCTGCGGCAAACCACAGCAGGGCACGGGTGAGGCGACGGAAAATGGAGGACAGCATAGGCGATGGCTTGGCCGAAGCGATGGAGCGGGCCATTATACAGACCCTGTGCTGACTAGGAGTCTTCCCAATGCTGCGTAGTTTTCTGCTGCTTTCGGCGTTTTTCGGCTTTACCGGCGTGGCCCTGGGCGCCTTTGCTGCCCATGGCCTCAAGGGCCGGCTGAGCAGCGAATACCTGGCGATCTTTCATACCGGCGTCACCTACCAGCTGGTACACGCCCTGGCCCTGCTCGCGGTAGCAGTGCTGTCGGTGCACCTGCCCGGGCGTCTGGTCGGGTGGGCCGGTGGTCTGTTCACCCTGGGGATCCTGCTGTTTTCCGGTAGCCTGTATGTGCTGACCCTGAGCGGCATCGGCAAGCTCGGTATCATCACTCCCTTTGGCGGCCTGGCGTTTCTCGGCGGATGGCTGTGCCTGGGCCTTGCAGCCTGGCGCCTGAGCTGACCCGCGAGTCCGGATCGAGACGAATGGCGCGGCCCGGCCTTGGGTTTGCGCCCTGATCAGGGCTAGAATGCGGGCCCCTAAAAATAATGGCGGCCGTGCGCATGCGCATTCAACTGAACGGTGAACCTTTCGAATTGCCCGATGGCGAAAGCGTCGCGGCCCTGCTCAACCGGCTTGACCTGGCGGGTCGCCGGGTGGCGGTCGAACTCAACCTGGACATCGTGCCGCGCAGCCAGCACGAAGCCACCGCATTGAGCGAAGGCGACCAGGTTGAAGTGGTGCACGCCATTGGCGGCGGCTAGGCCTTCGCGCTTCACCTGCAAGTCCCTCAACCTTCAAGAGGATTACCGATGAGCAACGTTCGTAGCGACAAGCCCTTCACCCTGGCCGGTCGTACCTTCCAGTCGCGCCTGCTGGTCGGCACCGGCAAGTACCGTGGCCTGGAAGAAACCCGCCTGGCCATCGAGGCCTCCGGCGCCGAGATCGTCACGGTTGCCGTGCGCCGCACCAACATCGGCCAGAACCCGGGCGAACCGAACCTGCTCGACGTGCTGCCGCCTGATCGCTATACCATCCTGCCGAACACTGCCGGCTGCTATGACGCGGTCGAAGCTGTGCGCACCTGCCGCCTGGCCCGAGAACTGCTCGATGGCCACAACCTGGTCAAGCTCGAAGTACTGGCCGACCAGAAGACCCTGTTCCCCAACGTGATCGAGACCCTCAAGGCCGCCGAAGTGCTGGTCAAGGACGGTTTCGACGTGATGGTCTACACCAGCGACGACCCGATCATCGCCCGCCAGCTGGCCGAAGCCGGCTGCATCGCGGTGATGCCACTGGCCGGCCTGATCGGTACGGGCCTGGGGATCTGCAACCCGTACAACCTGCAGATCATCCTCGAAGAATCGAAAGTCCCGGTGCTGGTCGATGCCGGTGTCGGTACTGCGTCCGACGCCACCATCGCCATGGAAATGGGCTGTGAGGCGGTGCTGATGAACTCGGCGATCGCGCACGCACAGCAGCCGATCATGATGGCCGAAGCCATGAAACACGCCATTGTCGCTGGCCGCCTGGCTTACCTTGCCGGGCGTATGCCGAAAAAACTCTATGCCAGCGCCTCGTCGCCGCTGGATGGTCTGATCAAGTAAGAGCCCCTGATGACTGAATCGCAAGAAACGCCGATCACCACCGAAGGCGAAGAGCGCCAACACCGCCGCATCAAGAGTTTCGTGATGCGCGCCGGGCGCATGACCGAAGGCCAGCAGCGCGGCCTGGACCAGGGTGGACCGCTGTTCATCCTGCCCCTGGCCGAAAGCCCGGTGGACTACGACCAGGTTTTCGGCCGCTCGGCGCCGCGTACCCTGGAGATCGGCTTCGGCATGGGCCACTCCCTGCTGGAAATGGCTGCTGCCGCGCCGGAGCAGGACTTCATCGGTGTCGAAGTGCACCGTCCGGGTGTCGGTGCGCTGCTCAATGGCGTGCTGACTCAGGGCCTGAAGAACCTGCGGGTGTATGACTGCGATGCTATCGAAGTGCTGAACAAGTGCGTGGCTGACAATAGCCTCGACCGGCTGATGCTGTTCTTCCCCGACCCTTGGCACAAGAGCCGTCATCACAAGCGCCGCATCGTCCAGCCGGAATTCGCGCAGCTGGTGCGCAGCAAGCTCAAGGTAGGCGGCGTGTTCCATATGGCCACCGACTGGGAGCCCTATGCCGAATACATGCTGGAAGTGATGAACGTCGCCCCGGGTTATCGCAACCTGGCCGAAGACGGCAAGTGCGTAGAGCGTCCGGCAGAACGCCCGATCACCAAGTTCGAACGCCGCGGCGAGCGGCTTGGGCATGGGGTGTGGGACTTGAAGTTCGAAAAGCTGGCCTGAGAAGGGAGGCCGCTCGCCGGCCTCCCTGTGCTTTCAGGAATTGATCATGGTGACGTTGTCCAGGTCGCAGCGCCGGGTGCTGGTCACCTCCAGGTAGCGAATCGGTCGTCCTGACAAACCGTTGAATGTCAGCCAATGATGACCCGGGTAGGGTACTACGCGATCATTGATCAACTGATAGTTCTGATCATAGACCCGGGCCCTAGAGTATGCGGGCATGCTGGTCAAGGCGAACTTGAGACTCTGGCAGTTCTGCTTCAACACAAATCTCACTGTCTGGGCTTGCCCACTGTTGTAGTTGCCGTGGCAGAGGCAGATGCTATTTCCGTCACACATGCCTTCCACAAAACCGACAGCATGCATTTGCACTTGACCTGGTTGCCCAGAGGGTAGCTCAATGCGCATGTAGGGTGTGTTGATTGAGCCGCCAGCTGAAATTTCCGCGCTTTCCGGCAGCAAGTTGAACGTTTCGATAATGGTGTTGGATAAAACAACTTCGGTGTTATCCACATAGAACGCGTTAGTCCTCGCACCAACAGATGATGGCGTACCGATGCTGAGTACATGTTTTGCTTGTTTAGCAACAAAATAGCGATGTACATGTTCAAACGTCGAGCTACTGATAGGTGTTGGCGCTTCTGCCAGTACCCCGTCGATACCCAATTGGATGCTGGTACTGCCAGTAGCTTGTTCATGGCGCCTTGCCGCTACTGTGAAGCGATAGGTCGAGCCTACCTGGAAGCCGCTGACCGTTTTGTGCAGCAGGGTTCCGCTTGGATGTTGATGTACCCCCTGCCTCGGGCCCACGATGTATTGCGCTTCGGGGAAGGCGTCTTCAAGTATCTCCAAGTCGATACCTGCCGCGGTTTTTTCCCAGTTGTTCCAGTTGTCGGTATTAAAAGGTGTGGATTCCAGTGCCTTGATGTCCATGGTTATCTCCTCAGAGCGACCTGCCTGGCTATTGATCAATCCGCAGCAAAGTCAAAATGATCGACCGATGTACGGTTGCGCGTAGTGAGCTCGAATCGGCTGATAAGCGCATCACGCGGGGCATTCAGCTGAACCTTGGCATTCAAGGTATTACTGCCTGGGTCAAAGTCCTCGGAGGCGAGCAGGTTGCCATCGGCATCATAGGCATTGGCCTGGGCAGGCTGGCGGATATCTGCCCAATCGAACGTCAGTGTTTGGCAGACCCTGGGCAGGTCGAACCGGGTGGTTTGCGGGGGGTAGATGTTGCCGGTGTTGTGGCCCAGGCAAAGTACCTGACGCTGCGCATAACCGGGATCCTCTTCCCTGGCCTGGTGCAGGGCAATGCTGCCGGGCTGGTCGGGGGCGAGGCTGATACTCATGTGTTCCGTTGAGAAGCCTTCGCCGGGCCAGACGTGTGTGTCTGGATAGCTGTCGAAATTCTCCGTCACAGGGCCGGGTTCGAAAACGCGAATTTGATCGAGGCTGTAGTCAGCGGAGACCGTGTTTGGCGGCACATTGGACGTTGCTGTCTCGGGGGAGCAGGCATTCGCGTCAGGTGCGCGGTCGAACGTGGCTATATCCAGCGTGTGGGTGCTGTCGGTGGCCACGAAGTCAAACGAGAAGGTGACCCAATGTGGTTCGACGATGGCTTGGTCGGGCGCGCGGCCAATCCCCGAAACGGTCAATTCAACAACCGGTTGCCAATAGTCCTGCTCCATGTTTCTGCGAAAGTCGACGCTGAAGCGGTACAGGTTGCCGGGAATGAAACCGGAAACCGTTTTGCTCAGAATCCGACCGGTGATGTGGCCGTGCGGATTCTCAAAACGCAGGTAGTAATTACCTGATTCATTGAGCATTTTGAGTTGCGCGCCATTAGGGCCTTTTTCCCAGCCCTGCCAGTCTTCGTCTGCGAATGGAGAAAAGTCCAGATAAGGTAGTAGTGACATACCCTGGTCCCTCAAGAGGCTTGCCTGAAAGTCGATCCGGCGCGACGCAACGGCTTAATGGCATGGCGCAGGGGGACGTTCGCAGCGGCACAGTTGCCGCTACGAAACTCGAGATCATCTAAGCACTGCTTGAGAGCATGGCGATACTGACAAAAATATCAGGTGCCGACGGGTGGTCAGCGCCGATCAGCAACCACGCCAATCAACACCAGCACAATCAGCAACACCGGCGCCAACGCATAGTTGTTGAACTGTGCCAGCCCCTTCACCACCCACGGGGTGGCATAGATCAATGCCGCACCGCTGCCGATCATCACCAGCAAGGCCATGAACGGTACGCGCAAGGCGCCTGCAAGGCCGCCCAGGCGTTGTTCGACCCAGCCTTTGATGTCGGTGCCAAACAGCACCAGCAAACAGCCCACCAAGGCCAGGGAAATCTCCGACAGGTTGCTGCGACTCCAGCGGGAAACGGTCGAGAGCAGGTCGAGTACCAGGTCCATTCGCAATCCTTAGGTCAAGAAATACTGCAGCAGGTCGTTGAGGAACAACTGGCCACGCGCGGTAGCGACCAGTCGCGTCGGTTCGACCTGCAAAAGCCCTTTTTGTTCGGCTTCCCGCCGCGCCGCCGCCAGTTGCTCCAGGGGCAGGCCGGTGCGCTGGCTGAACAGCTCGATGTCTACGCCCTGGGTCAGGCGCAGGGCGTTCATCAGGAACTCGAAGGGCAGCTCGTCCACCGGCAGCAGCTTCTCGCCGGCCTTGAAGGGCTTGCCCGGGTTCAGGTAGTCCTTGGGCAGGCGCGTCTTCCAGGTGCGCAGGATGCGCCCGTCCGGGTGGCTGAGCTTGCCATGGGCGCCGGCGCCGATACCGATGAAGTCGCCAAAGCTCCAGTAGTTGAGGTTGTGCCGCGCGGCACGACCCGGCTGGGCGTAGGCCGAGACTTCGTACTGGGCGTAGCCGTGGCTGGCCAGCAGGGCCTGGCCGGCTTCCTGGATGTCCCAGAGGATGTCGTCTTCGGGCAGCAGTGGCGGCTGGTTCCAGAACACCGTGTTCGGTTCCAGGGTCAACTGGTACCAGGACAGGTGCGTGGGGTTCAGCGCAATCGCCTGGCGCAGGTCGCCCAGGGCGTCGTCCAGCGACTGGTCAGGCAGGCCATGCATCAGGTCGAGGTTGAAGTTGTCGAAGCCGGCATTGCGCGCCATGTCGGCGGCGCGAATCGCTTCGTCACCGTTGTGGATGCGGCCCAGGGCTTCGAGCTTGGCCTGCTGGAAGCTCTGGATGCCGATCGACAGGCGATTGATGCCCAGTTGCCGGTAGGCCTTGAACTTCTCTTGCTCGAAGGTCCCGGGGTTGGCCTCCAGGGTTATTTCGATGTCGCTGGCAAACGGGATGCGTTGCTCCACACCGACCAGCAAGCGCCCCAGCGCGCGGGCGCTGAACAGGCTCGGGGTGCCGCCGCCAAAGAAGATCGAGCTGATCGGGCGGCCATGGACGTTGCCCAGCTCCTGGTCGAGGTCGGCGAGCAGGGCGTCGACGTAGGCTTCTTCCGGCAGTTCGGGGGTGGCGGCGTGGGAGTTGAAGTCGCAGTACGGGCATTTACGCACGCACCAGGGGATATGGATGTACAGCGCCAGGGGCGGCAGCTGTGGCAGGGCCGCCCGCGGTGCTTGGGAAGTAAAGCCAGCCTCGCCCAGGTGCAGTGGCTGTGCCGGCGAACGCTCGGTCATGCCAGGCCCAGACGTTGACGCAACAGGCTCATGGCGCGGGCACGGTGGCTGATCTGGTTCTTGTCGGCAGGGCTCAGCTCGGCGCTCGAGCAATCGCGCTCCGGCACCCAGAACAGTGGGTCATAGCCAAAGCCGTGCTCGCCGCTGGCCTGGGTCAGGATGCGCCCGTGCCACAGGCCTTCGCAGAGGATCGGCAGCGGGTCGTCGGCATGCCGCACCAGGGCCAGGACGCAGACGAACTGGGCGCCGCGCTGCTCCTGCGGGACGTCCTTGAGCACATCGAGCAACTTGGCGTTGTTGGCCGCATCGCCTTTGCCATCGGCATAACGAGCGGAGTAGATGCCCGGCGCGCCGCCGAGAAAGTCCACCGCCAGGCCCGAATCATCGGCCAGCGCCGGCATGCCGGAAATGCGCGCGGCATTGCGCGCCTTGAGGATGGCGTTTTCGACGAACGACAGGCCGGTTTCTTCCGGCTCGACGCTGCTGAATTCGCCAATGGAACGCAGTTGCACGGTGTCACCGAGCATGGCCTGCAGTTCCTTGAGTTTGCCGGCGTTATGGCTGGCCAATACGATTTGCTGAAAAGTCATCATTCGCCTGGAAAAAGCTCTTGGTTGAAGCTGATGGTTTCGGTCTTGCCACCAATGCCAACGTCGATGGTGAAGGTCCGGGTTTCCTGTTGTTCAACAGGGAACTGGGCGATGTAGTAGATGGCGCCCTGTTCGGTAATCTGCTTGAACTTCAACGGCACCGAGTTGCTGGTCAGGTCCTTGACGGTGCCGCTGACCTGGGTGACCAGCGGCTTGCCGGCCTTGATCACCGAGACGTTGATCACGCCCTGGTTCTTGCTGCGCACCAGTTGCGCAGCCTTGGCAATGTCCGGCTGCAGGAAGGTCGAGATGAAGGTGCTGTAGTGCACGGTGGTATCACCGAACACTTCCTGGCGCTCGCCCTTGATGGCGTCGGCGGCGACCGCCGTCACACTCAGGCAGGCAGTCAGTAAAAAACTCAACAAGCGGCCCATGATCGTTCTCCTCCGGTGTGCGGGTTAAACCGCGACCTTGTGTTCGGTAAGGCCGGGGCTGCTGACACGGTAAATGCCGATCTCACCTAGAAGATTAGGCCATAGCTTGCTCGCCCACCCGTGGCGGTGCAAATGGTCGACCGCCAGGCGGTCGAGGACCTGGGCGCGGCGTTCGCTGCACAAGGCCTCGAAGTCTTCAAAGGTACAGAAGTGGATGTTCGGCGTGTTGTACCAGGTATACGGCATGAAGTCGGAAACCGGCATGCGACCTTTGGTCGCCAGGTACCAGCGGCAGCGCCAGTGGCCGAAGTTGGGAAAAGTGATGATGCACTGGCGGCCGACGCGCAGCATTTCGTCGAGAATGCGGTCGGGGTATTCCACGGCCTGCAGGGCCTGGGTCATGACCACCACATCGAAACTGTTGCTGGCAAAGTTGCCCAGGCCCTTGTCGAGGTCCTGCTCGATGACGTTGACGCCCTTGGCCACGCACTGGGCGATGTTGTCGGGGTCGATTTCCAGGCCGTAGCCGGCCACCTGCTTGTGGTCGCGCAGCGACGCCAGCAGTTCACCGGTACCGCAACCGAGGTCGAGTACCCGGCTGCCGGCGGGGATCCAGTCTTGGATGATTTCCAGGTCGGCTCTCATAGGCTCCTCAGCAGACGATGCGGTTCATGTAGTTCGTGAATCCCGTGATGTAGCGCGGGGTCGGGATCAGGAAGGCATCGTGGCCATAGGGCGAGTCGATATCCAGGTAGCAGACGTTCTTGCGCGCGGCGATCAGCGCATCGACGATCTCCCGCGAGCGTGCTGGCGAGAAGCGCCAGTCGGTGGTGAACGACATCACGCAGTAATCCGCGGTGACATGCGCCAGAGTCGCTGCCAGGTCGCCGCCGTGGCTGGCGGCCGGGTCGAAGTAATCCAGTGCCTTGGTCATCAGCAGGTAGGTGTTGGCGTCGAAACGCCCGGAGAACTCCTCGCCCTGATAGCGCAGGTAGCTTTCAACCTGGAACTCGACGCTGTGGAAGTCGTAGTTGAGCTTGTCGCTTTTCAGCTCGCGGCCGAATTTCTCGCCCATGGAGTCATCGGACAGGTAGGTGATGTGCCCGACCATGCGCGCCAGCATCAGGCCGCGCTTGGGGATCACGCCCTGATCCTGGAACGAGCCGCCGTGGAATTCCGGGTCGGTGAGGATGGCCTGGCGTGCCACCTCGTTGAAGGCGATGTTCTGTGCCGAGAGCTTGGGTGCCGAGGCGATGTCCAGGCAATGACGCACGCGATCGGGGTAGGTGATGGTCCACTGCAGCGCCTGCATGCCGCCCAGGCTGCCACCGACGACGGCGGCCCATTGCTGGATACCCAGGCGATCGGCCAGGCGCGCCTGGCTGTGCACCCAGTCTTCCACGGTCAGCACCGGGAAATCGGCGCCGTAGGGCTTGCCGGTGAGCGGGTTGATGCTGCTGGGGCCGGTGCTGCCGTTGCAACCGCCAAGGTTGTTGAGGCTGACCACGAAGAAACGATTGGTATCGATCGGCTTGCCGGGGCCGATGCAACTGTCCCACCAGCCCGGCTTGCGATCGTCGGGGCTGTGGTAGCCGGCGGCATGGTGATGGCCGGACAACGCATGACAGATCAGCACGGCGTTGCTGGCGCTGCTGTTGAGCGTGCCGTAGGTTTCGTAGATCAGTTCATAGGCGGCCAGCGAGCGACCGCAGGCCAGCGCCAGCGGCTCGCTGAACTGTGCCAGTTGCGGTGTTACCAGACCGACCGAATCTTCGGGAAAGACAGTGGACATCGACCCTGCTCACGCTTGAATGAGGCGTAAGTCTAAAGACCACTGCGAAGTGCGGCAAGGAAAGCATCGCGGGTCAAGCCCGCTCCTACAGAAGTGCTGTGGGAGCGGGCTTGCCCCGCGAGAGATCAGACCAGCAGGCGCAGAATCTCCGGCATCCCGCTCATCGCCGCCAGGTTGTTGATCACCAGCATGTCGATCAGCTTCAGCGCCATGAACGCCAGGATCGGCGAGATATCCAGGCCGCCGAGGTTCGGCAGGATGCGGCGAAACGGTGCCAGGAACGGGTCGCAGATCTGGTTGATCAGCTCGGCGCCCGGGTTGTGGCTGCCCGGCGCGACCCACGAAAGGATCACGCTGATGATCAGGGCGAAGAAGAAAATCTTCAGAAACAGCGCGGTCACGCCAATGATCGACCAGACCAGCAATTGCAGCGGGTTGCCGGTGGTGCCGTAGGCCAGCAGCAGGGTCAGGCCCATCACCAGCAGCTGGATGATGATCGCCAGCAGCAGCGATGACATGTCCAGGCCGAACAGGCTCGGGATCACCCGGCGCATTGGTTTGAGCAGCGGTTGGGTGGCGCGTACGGCGAACTGGCTGAGCGGGTTGTAGAAGTCCGCGCGCACCAGTTGCAGGACAAAGCGCAGCACCACGATCAGCAGGTACAGGCTGCCGAGGGTCTGCAGCACATAGATTGCAGCGGTGTTCAATCCGATCATCTTCGGCTCCTTAGTTGCCCAGTTGTTCAGCCATTTCGGCCGAGCGGTGCGCAGCGGCACCCAGCGCCTGTTCCACCAGCGCTTCGAATCCATTGGCCTGGAACGACTTGATCGCCGCTTCCGTGGTGCCGGCCGGTGAGGTGACCCGACGGCGCAGTTCGGCGGCGTCAACATCGCTGCTGACCGCCATGTGCGCAGCGCCCAGGGCGGTTTGCAGGGTCAGCTTGGCGGCGGTTTCCCGTGGCAGGCCGAGTTTCTCGCCGGCGGCGGTCATGGCCTCGATCAGCAGGAAAAAATACGCCGGGCCACTGCCGGACACCGCAGTCACGGCATCCAGCTGTTGTTCGCTGTCCAGCCACAGGGCGATGCCCACGGCCGACAGCAGTTGCTCAGCCTGCTGGCGCTGGGCCGGCGAAACCTCGGCGGTGGCGAACAGGCCGCTGACGCCCTGGCGCAGCAGCGCCGGGGTGTTGGGCATGCAGCGCACGATCGGCTGGGCGCCGAGCCAGTTGTTCATGCTCGCGCAGGTGATCCCGGCGGCGATCGAGACGACCAGTTGCTCGGGCTTGAGCTTGGGCTTGAGCGCTTCGCACACGGCTTTCATCGCCTGTGGCTTGACCGCCAATACCACCACATCGGCGCCTTCGATGGCCTGGGCGTTGTCGGCGAACATCTCGATGCCGTGCTCGGCATGGATTTTCGCCCGCTGCTCGGCGCCCGGATCGCTGGCGCGGATCTGCGAAGCTTCCAGGCCCTGGGCGCGCAGGCCGCCGATCAGGCTGGCAGCCATGTTGCCGGCGCCGATAAAGGCAATACGAGTCTTGCTCATGTCAGGTCCTTGATAGGGAAAGAGGGAAAAAGCATGGGTCAGGGCTGGCCGTAGTCGCGGGCACCGAACAGCGCGGTGCCGATGCGCACCCAGGTCGCGCCCTGGGCAATCGCGGCTTCCAGGTCATGACTCATGCCCATGGACAGGGTGTCGAGGGGTAACTGAAGGCTCGCCTGCAACTCGCGAACCCGGGCGAAGGCCGCTTGTTGGGCGGCCTCGTCGTCGGTCGGCTCGGGAATCGCCATCAACCCGCGCAGGCGCAGGCGTGGCAGCGCGGCGATGGCGCTGGCCAGGGCCGGCAGCTCTTCGGGCGTGCAGCCAGACTTGCTGGCTTCGCCACTGACGTTGACCTGCAGGCAGATGTTCAGCGCTGCAAGGTTGTCAGGGCGTTGCTCGGACAGGCGTTGGGCGATTTTCAGGCGGTCCACGGAATGTACCCAGTCAAAGTGCTCGGCAATTGCACGAGTCTTGTTCGACTGAATGGGGCCGATGAAGTGCCAGGTCAAGGGCAGGTCGGTCAATTCGCCCTGTTTGTTCAGGGCTTCCTGCAGGTAGTTCTCACCGACATCGCGCACCCCGGCGGCGAAGGCTTCGCGCACGGCAGCGGCGGGTTTGGTCTTGCTCACGGCCAGCAGCTGCACGGCCGCAGGCTCGCGCCCGGCGGCCAGCGCGGCGGCACGGATGCGTGCGGCGAGCGTGGAAAGGTTGTCTGCTATGGTGGACATTGATCGATGCCAGCGGCTCTTTGGGTCTGCGGCATTCTACCTGCTTGGCGGCCTTTGGGGAGTCTCATGGATGTGACTGAACTGCTGGCGCTGGCTGTGCAAGCCGGTGCCAGTGACCTGCACCTGGCGGCGGGCGAGGTGCCGGCGCTGCGTTTTGGGGGGTGTTTGCGGCCGCTGGAGTTGCCGGCGCTGACGCCGCAAGACATGGACGAAATGCTCGGACAGGTGATGTCCGCGGCGCAGCAAAAGGATTTTGAAACACATCTGGATATCGACTTTGCCTTTGCCGTGCCAGCATTGGCGCGCTTTCGGGTCAATGCTTTCCAGCAACTGCATGGCGCCGCTGCAGTGCTGCGGGTGATTCCGGCGCAGGTCAGCAGCCTGGCAGAACTCGACCTGGGGGATGTGTTTCGGCAAATTGCCGAGCTGTCGGGCGGGCTGGTGCTGGTTACCGGGCCCACAGGGTCGGGCAAATCGACCACCCTGGCGGCTCTGGTCGATCACCTGAACCGTGAGCGGGCGCTGCACATCGTCACCCTCGAGGACCCCATCGAATTTATCCACAGCTCGCAGCGCAGCCGCATCAGCCAGCGCGAGATCGGCCGGCACACCCGGGGTTTTGCCCAGGCCTTGCGCGCAGCATTACGCCAGGATCCGGATGTGATCATGCTCGGTGAACTGCGCGATCCGCAGAGCATTCGCCTGGCCCTGACTGCAGCGGAAACCGGGCACCTGGTGCTGGCCACGGTGCATACCGGCTCGGCGGCGAAAACCATTGACCGCCTGGTGGATGTGTTCGCCGCCGAAGAGAAGCAACTGGTACGCGCCATGCTCGCCGAGTCGCTGCAGGCAGTGGTCTCGCAGGTTCTGGTGGAGAAGGTTGGCGGCGGCCGGCTGGCAGCCCACGAGATACTCCTGGCAACGCCTGCGGTGCGCAACCTGGTGCGCGAGGGCAAAGTGGCGCAGATTTATTCGGCGATACAGACAGGCGGGGCACAGGGGATGCAGACCCTCGACGCGTGTCTGCAGGGCCTGGTGCGTCAAGGGCTGGTCAGCCCTGAAAGCGCCCGGGAGCGGGCGCTGGGGCGCTTCTAGCGTTTGGCCAGGGCCAGTTGCTGGCTTTTTGGCAAGACACGTTTGGCAACCACGTAACGGCTGTTCCAGTACGGCTTGTTCAGGGTGTCGATGCTTACCCGTTTGCCAGTGCGCGGCGCGTGGATGAAGCGGTCGTTGCCCAGGTAGATGGCGACGTGGTTGACCCGACGGCTCTTGATATTGAAGAAGATCAGGTCGCCGGGCTTGAGGTCGTTGCGATCGACTTTTATGCCGTGGCCGCTGGCCATGGCGTTGGAGGTGCGGGGCAGGTCGACTTCATCGATGTCGTTGAAGGCGTACTTGACCAGGCCGCTGCAGTCAAAGCCCTTGCTCGGGCTGCTGCCGCCCCAGCGATACGGGGTGCCGAGCACGTTGACCGCGCGGCTGAGCACATCGCTGCTCTGCTGCGGCGACATGGCCGCGGCAACCGGCAGCGGCTTGCCCGGGCGAGCGCTGCGCTTGGGGCTGTGCTGGACTTTGTTGCTGCTGACGTTCTTGTGTGGACGCGCAGCAGTGGAATTGGAGGTGTACCCGGAGAAACCGTTGGGTAACCGTTGCTCACGATTGGTGGCGTGGGCAGCCAGTGGCAATAATAGGCAGATGGTCAGCCATGTCTTGAAAAAAGGACGCATAGGCAGGGCTCTGGTTGGTTAGCGCGCAACTTTATAACAGCTTTTTGATCAAATTCTGATCCGTTGGTCGATTCCAGCGGGCGGCAAAATCCGGCAGAAGCGGCGATTGGCCTGCATTCGAAAGGCGCGGGCCAGACAGGATAGGGGTTTGCGGCGGGTAGGGTAGCAAATGACCACACGTCGGCTTGCCACAGAAAAGTCACATTTTTCTTTAGAAAATTTATCGATAACCCACAGGGGCTATGAATGAACAGTTATCAACAGGGCGGTCAGCTACACGACACCCACAGCAAGGTGATCGGTTATCTGCTGTGGATTTTCGGCTTCACCGGTTCGCACCGCTTCTACTATGGCAAGCCGGTCACCGGCACGATCTGGTTCTTTACCCTGGGCCTGCTCGGCATCGGCTGGTTGATCGACCTGTTTCTGATTCCGGCGATGGACCGCGAAGCCGACCTGCGCTTTCAGCCGGGCCCACTGGACTACAGCCTGGCGTGGATCCTGCTGACCTTCCTCGGGGTGTTTGGCGTGCACCGCATGTACCAGGGCAAGTGGATCACCGGCCTGATCTACCTGTGCACCGGCGGGTTATTCCTGGTGGGGGTGCTGTATGACTTCTGGACGCTCAATACCCAGGTGTCACTGGCCAACGCCCAGCGGCGTTAAGGCCTGAAGCCTTGTCGCAGCGAATGCGACAAGGCTTTTGCGGCGGGTTTACTGGCGGGTCTGGCGCTGCTGCAACAGCAGGTTGCTGAAGCCGCTGCCGGCCAGTTGCTTTTGCGCCACGGTCAGCTGTTCACGGTTGCTGAACGGGCCAACCAGCACGCGGTACCAGGTTTCTTCCTTCACCGTGCCGGACTCCACTTTGACCGCCTGGCCGAGCAGGATGATCTGCGCGCGGACCTTGTCGGCGTCGGCCTGCTTGCGGAACGAGCCGGCCTGCAGGAAGAACTGGGTGGTCGCCGCCGGCTTGATCACCGGTGGTGCTGGCGGAGGTGTCTGGCCCATTAACGCGGCCTGGGCACGAGCGGTGTCGATCTTCGCCGCTTCCGCCGGGGTGACCGGAGGTTGCGCCGGCACCGGCGGGGTTTTTTCCGGCACCGCTTCAGGCGGCACGATCACTTCCGATTCCGGCAGCAAGGTATAGAAGTCGTACTTGGGCTTCACCGGCTGCTGCGGGCTTGGTGCGGTCTTGTTGGCTTCGGCGACCTTCTCGGCCTTCTGCTGCTCGGGCTTGGTGCGCTTGACCTCGCCGTTGCCAGGCTCGAGCTTCATCAGGAACACGACAAAGGCGCCCACCGACAAGCCGATTGCCAGCCACAGCCAGCCCGGGATCGGCTGCTTGGCAGGTGCCTGATAGCGACTCGCGCCGCGCTTGGGTGCGGGTTTTTTCTTGGCAGCCAACTTACATGCGCTCCAGGGTTTCCAGGCCGAGCAGTTCCAGACCTTGCTTGAGGGTACGACCGGTCAGGGCGGCCAGACGCAGGCGGCTCTGCTGCTGTTCAGGGGTGTCGGCGGCGAGGATCGGGCAGTTCTCGTAGAAGCTCGAGAACAGGCCGGCAACGTCGTACAGGTAAGCGCACAGCACGTGCGGCGTGCCCTTCTCGGCGACGTTGTTGAGGATCTCGCCGAACTGCGCCAGGCGTGCAGCCAGGTCCTGCTCCTGCGGTGCTTGCAGGATGATCTGGCCGTCGACTTCTTCAAAGCTCTTGCCCAGCTTGCGGAACACACCGGCGACGCGGGTGTAGGCGTACAGCAGGTAAGGCGCGGTGTTGCCTTCGAAGTTGAGCATCAGTTCGAAGTTGAAGCTGTAGTCGCTGGTGCGGTGCTTGGACAGGTCGGCGTATTTCACCGCGCCAATGCCGACCACTTCGCCGATGGCGCGCAGGTCGGCCTCGGCCAGCTCCGGGTTCTTCTCCTTGACCAGGGCGTAGGCACGCTCCTTGGCTTCGGTGAGCAGGTCGATCAGCTTCACCGTGCCGCCGTCGCGGGTCTTGAACGGACGGCCGTCGGCGCCGTTCATGGTGCCGAAGCCCATGTGCTCCATTTGCATCGGGTGGCCGACGAAACCGGCGCGGCGAGCCACTTCGAACACCTGGTTGAAGTGCAGGGCCTGACGCTGGTCGACGAAGTACAGGGCGCGGTCGGCCTTGAGTACGTTGCTGCGGTAGCGCACGGCAGCGAGGTCGGTGGTGGCGTACAGGTAGCCGCCGTCGGCTTTTTGCACGATCACCGGCAGTGGCTCGCCTTCGGCGGTTTTGAATTCTTCAAGGAATACGCACTGGGCGCCCTTGCTCTCGACCAGCAGACCCTTGGCCTTGAGGTCGCTGACGACATTGGCCAGGTCGTCGTTGTAGGCGCTTTCGCCCATGACGTCGGCCATGGTCAGTTTGACGTTGAGCAGTTCGTAGGTCTTCTGGCAGTGCGACAGCGAGATGTCCTTGAAGCGGGTCCACAGCTTCAGGCATTCCGGGTCGCCGGCTTGCAGCTTGACCACCAGGCCACGGGCGCGGTCGGCGAACTCTTCGGACTCGTCGAAGCGTTTTTTCGCCGCACGGTAGAAGTTCTCCAGGTCCGACAGTTCGTCGCTGGTGATCGGGTTTTCCTGCAGGTAGGCCATCAGCATGCCGAACTGGGTGCCCCAGTCGCCGACGTGGTTCTGGCGGATTACGTCATCGCCGAGGAACTCCAGCACGCGGGATACGGCATCACCGATGATGGTCGAACGCAGGTGGCCGACGTGCATCTCCTTGGCCAGGTTCGGGGCCGACAGGTCGACCACCACCTTCTGCTGCGGGCCGGCTTTCTTCACGCCAAGCTTGGCGTCGGCCAGGGCCGCGTCCAGGCGCGAGGCCAGGGCCTGGGTGTTCTGGAAGAAGTTGAGAAAGCCTGGGCCGGCGATCTCGACCTTGCTCACCTGCTCGTCGGCAGGCAGGGCGGCGATGATCTTCTCGGCCAGGTCGCGCGGTTTCATGCCGGCAGGCTTGGCCAGCATCATCGCGATGTTGCTGGCGAAGTCGCCGTGGGTCTTGTCCCGGGCGTTCTCCACCTGGATCGCCGGCGTCAGCCCTTCAGGCAGCACACCGTCGGTGACGAGTTGGGTGAGGGCTTGCTGGATCAGCTGGCGAATGGTGTCTTTCATGGGCTTCTCTTTCGACCGCAAGCGCGGCGGCGCTTCGATGCGCAGGTGGAAAAACTGGACATTATCCGTTGCCGGGGCGAGGTTGCCAACCTTTGGGGTGTTCTGTTCGGCCCTCATCGCTGGCTTGCCAGCGATGGGGCCAATGCTGTCAGTACAAATCCACCGGATCGACATCCAGCGACCAACGCACCTGGCGCCCGGACGGCATCTGTTCCAACACTAGCAACCAGGCGCTGATCAGTCGATGCAAAGGTGCCCTGGCATTGGCCTGGAGCAACAATTGCGCACGAAACCGCCCGGCACGGCGTTCCATCGGCGCCGGTACCGGACCCAGCAGCTCGATGCCGTGCAGGTTCTGTTCGGCCAGCAACTGCTCGGCGGCGCTGCAGGCTTCATCGAGAAACCCCTCGGCCTGCCCCGGCTTGTGCGCTTCGGCGCGTAGCAGCGCCAGGTGCGCGAATGGCGGCAGGCCAGCAGCGCGGCGCTCGCTCAGGGCCTGCTCGGCAAAGGCGAAGTAGCCCTGCTCGGTCAGTTGCACCAATAAAGGATGGTCGGCCAGGTGGGTCTGGATGATCACCTTGCCCGGCTCCTCGGCGCGCCCGGCGCGGCCGGCGACCTGGACGATCATCTGCGCCATGCGCTCGCTGGCGCGAAAATCGCCGGAGAACAGGCCGCCGTCGGCATCGAGGATCGACACCAGGGTCACCCGCGGAAAATGGTGGCCCTTGGCGAGCATCTGGGTGCCAACCAGGATGCACGGCTGGCCGCGCTGGATGGTGGCGAACAACTGGTTCATCGCATCCTTGCGCGAAGTGCTGTCGCGGTCGACGCGCAGCACCGGGTAATCCGGAAAAAGAATGCTCAGGCGCTCCTCGGCGCGCTCGGTGCCGGCACCCACCGGGCGCAGGTCGACTTTGTTGCACTGCGGGCACTGGCGCGGCACGCGCTCATCGTAGCCGCAGTGATGGCAGCGCAGCTCGTTGGAGCGCTGGTGCACGGTCATGCGCGCATCGCAGCGTGGGCATTCGGACATCCAGCCGCAGTCATGGCACAGCAGCGTCGGCGCAAAGCCGCGGCGGTTGAGGAACACCAGTACCTGCTGGCCGGCCGCCAGGGTCTGGCCGATGGCTTGCTGCATCGGCCCGCTGATGCCGCTGTCCAACGGCCGGCTCTTCACATCCAGGCGCAGGAAGCGCGGCTGCTGGGCGCCGCCGGCGCGCTGGTTGAGGCGCAGCAGGCCATAGCGGCCGCTGTGGGCGTTATGCAGGCTCTCCAGCGACGGCGTGGCCGAGCCCAGCAGGATCGGGATGTTCTCCTGGCGCGCGCGCACCAGCGCCAGGTCGCGAGCGTGGTAGCGCAGGCCTTCCTGCTGTTTATACGAGCCGTCGTGTTCTTCGTCGATGATGATCAAGCCGGGGTTTTTCATCGGTGTGAACAATGCCGAGCGGGTGCCGATGATGATGTCGGCCTCGCCGTCACGTGCGGCCAGCCAGGCATCCAGGCGCTCGCGGTCATTGACCGCCGAGTGCAGCAGGGCGATGCGCGCGTTAAAACGCTGCTCGAAGCGCGCCAGGGTTTGCGGCCCCAGGTTGATTTCCGGGATCAGAATCAGCGCCTGCTTGCCGGCCTCCAGGGTTTCGCGGATCAGCTGCAGGTAAACCTCTGTCTTGCCGCTGCCGGTGACCCCGGCCAACAAGAAGGCATGAAAGCTGTCGAAGCCTGAGCGTACCGCATTGAAGGCGGTGCGCTGCTCGTCGTTGAGCGGCAGCTCCGGCTGCGCCAGCCAGTGTTCGTGGCGTTCCTGGGGCAAGTGGCGGCGCACCTCGACCTGCACCAGCTCCTTGGCCAGCAGCAGGTCGAGGCTGTCCTTGCTCAGCATCAGTTTGCTCAGCAGGGTATGGGCCACGCCGTGGGGGTGCTGCGCCAGGGTTGCCAGGGCTTCGCGCTGGCGCGGCGCGCGGGCGATGCGCGGGTCGTCCAGGCGCGCGCCCGGGGCCACTTGCCAGAAGCGCTCCTGGCGCGCTTGCGCCGGTTCGCCCTGGCGCAGCAGCACCGGCAGGGCCCAGCTCAGGGTATCGCCGAGGCTGTGCTGATAATACTGCGCAGTCCACAGGCACAGCTTGAACAGTGCCGGCGGCAGCGGCGACACCGGATCGAGCAGGGCGATTGCGGGCTTGAGCTTGTCGGCCGGCACCTCGCTGGTGTCGCTGATCTCGATCAGGATACCGATCATCTCGCGTCGACCAAACGGCACGCGGATACGCATGCCCGGGGTCAGTGCCTGGCGCGCCATGCTTGCCGGTGCCCTGTAGTCGAACAGCCGCCGCAGGGGCGAGGGCAGGGCAAGGCGTAGAATGACGTCGGACACGCGAAAGGTTCTCTGCAGGGGGAATTCCAGGGTCCGGCGAGCCTAGCAGACGACCGCCGGTCTAAGCGACAACTTGCGTTGGCTGTTTGCTCTGGTATTATTCCGACCCTATTTTGCGTGCGGTATTCAACAATGGTGTTGAGTGGCGGCACGTCAGCACTGAGGAAACACCATGAAAGCCGATATCCATCCGGTATACGAAGCTGTAGAAGTTACCTGCAGCTGCGGTAACAAATTCGAAACTCGTTCGACTCTGGCCAAGGCCCTGCCGATCGACGTTTGCAACCTCTGCCACCCGTTCTACACCGGTAAGCAGAAGGTCCTGGACACCGGCGGCCGCGTACAGAAGTTCGCCGATCGCTTCGGCATGTTCGGTGCCAAGAAGTAAGATTGCGCGACGCTGGCCCGATGGGTTTGGCATTGCTGCTGAAAAAGGCGTCCCTCGTGGGCGCCTTTTTTATGGGCGCAATCTGGCAGTTGCCGGCCCTGGCATTCTGCGCGGCACCGGTCGATGCGCAGGTGGTCAGCGTGCGCCAGGTGGTCGATGGCGATACCTTGCGTCTGAATGATGGCCGCAGTGTTCGCCTGATTGGTATCAATGCACCGGAAATTGGTCGCAAAGGTCGCAGCAGTGAAGCCTTCGCCGAGGCTGCACGGCAGCGCTTGCAGGCCCTGGTCAAGGCCAGCGGCGGGCAGGTGGGGCTGGTTCCTGGCGTCGAGGCGCGGGACAAATATGGCCGTACTCTGGCGCATGTCTATGGCCGCTCTGGCGACAATTTCGAAGCACAACTGCTCAGTGAAGGCCTTGGCTACCGGGTTGCGGTGGCCCCCAACGTCACGTTGGCCGGCTGCCAGGCGCAGGCCGAGCGCGCCGCTCGTCAGGCCGGCAAAGGCCTGTGGCGGCAATCGCCATTGACCCCGGCAAGCGCCGTGCGTCAGTCCGGTTTTGCCCTGATAAGTGGCAAGGTGATGGATATCCAGCGCAATCGCGGGGGTATCTGGATCGAAATCGACGATTCTCTGGTGCTTCAGGTGCCGGCACGCCTGCAGCGCAATTTCCCCTCTTCGTTCTTCACTGATCTGAAAGGTCGATCGATCGAAGCCCGCGGTTGGGTGCTGGATCGTTCCCGCAAGGGTGGTCTGAAGCCGGGCCAGCAACGCTGGTTGCTGCCGCTGACCGATCCGTCGATGCTGGAAAGGGTCGAAAGATAAAAAATTGTCTACATTTTTAATTTCGATTGTACACATCGAAACCCTTGCAGGCTGCGGCTCTTGGCGGAAAGTCGTAGGTTAAAGCCCTTGACACAAGTGACCGGGCAGTCTTGTCGGCCCTTTGCTCTTTGCGTATCCTCGGCGGTCCGTCAGAACAGTAAATAGCGGAATGCCCACCATGTCAGATTTGAAAACTGCCGCTCTCGAATACCACGCTCAACCTCGTCCGGGGAAACTGAGCGTCGAGCTCACCAAACCTACCGCGACTGCTCGCGACCTGGCGCTGGCCTACAGCCCTGGCGTGGCTGAGCCGGTTCGCGAAATCGGTCGCGATCCGGAGCTGGCCTACAAGTACACCGGCAAGGGCAATCTGGTAGCAGTCATTTCCGACGGCACCGCCATCCTCGGCCTGGGTAACCTCGGCCCACTGGCCTCCAAACCGGTCATGGAAGGCAAGGGCGTTCTGTTCAAGCGTTTCGCCGGTATCGACGTGTTCGACATCGAAGTCGACTCCGAGAGCCCGCAAGCCTTCATCGACACCGTCAAGCGCATCTCGATCACCTTCGGTGGCATCAACCTGGAAGACATCAAGGCGCCAGAGTGCTTTGAAATCGAGCGCGCGCTGATCGAACAGTGCGACATCCCGGTATTCCACGATGACCAGCACGGCACCGCGATCGTTACCGCCGCCGGCATGATCAACGCCCTGGAAATCGCTGGCAAAACCCTGGCCGACGCCAAGATCGTCTGCCTGGGCGCCGGTGCAGCTGCCATCTCCTGCATGAAACTGCTGGTGAGCATGGGCGCACAGATCGAGAACATCTTCATGGTTGACCGTACTGGCGTGATCCACGCTGGCCGTGACGACCTGAACCAGTACAAGGCGGTGTTCGCCCACGCTACCGACAAGCGCACCCTGGCTGACGCCCTGCAAGGCGCAGACGTGTTCGTCGGCCTGTCCGGCCCGAACCTGCTGAGCCCTGAAGGCCTGAAGTCGATGGCGCCGAACCCGATCGTGTTCGCTTGCTCGAACCCTGATCCAGAGATCTCCCCGGAGTTGGCCCACGCCACCCGTAACGACGTGATCATGGCTACCGGTCGTTCCGACTACCCGAACCAGGTCAACAACGTACTGGGCTTCCCGTTCATCTTCCGCGGTGCCCTGGACGTTCGCGCCAAGCGCATCAACGAAGAAATGAAAATCGCCGCCGCCAACGCCCTGAAAGACCTGGCCAAGCTGCCAGTGCCTAAGGAAGTCTGCGCAGCCTACGGCGTCGACGCCCTGGAATTCGGCCGTGAGTACATCATTCCGAAGCCAATGGACGCTCGTCTGATCACCGTGGTTTCCGATGCCGTGGCCAAGGCCGCGATCGAGACTGGTGTGGCGACCCTGCCGTATCCGAAGAACTACCCGCTGAAAAGCGTGGATGACGTGTTCAACGGCTAATGTGTGGGCGGTGCGGCGACCCGACTTGACCCGCGATTAGCTGCAACGCGTAGTAAAAAGCCCCGGCTCGTGAGAGTCGGGGCTTTTTTGTGGGTGGGTTGTCACCTCTATCGCGGGGCAAGCCCGCTCCTACACCTGCGATGGGTTGCCATCAGAACAGATCGATCGGCGCTGCCTCGTCCGCTGGCAGCGGGCTGCCCGGTGCGCTGCCGTTACCCAGCTCGTTGACCGAAGGCGGTGTGTCTTCGGCCTTGAACAGCTCGAAGTAGGCGTTCGGCGTGCTTGGCGTCGCCGCCCGGCCGCTGACCGGGTCGACGCGCAGGCTGAGGATGCCTTCCGGCTCGGCCGGGGCATGGTTGGGCTTGTCTTTGAGTGCAGCGCCCATGTAGCTCATCCAGATCGGCAGCGCCACGGTGCCGCCGTACTCGCGGCGGCCGAGGGTTTCCGGTTGGTCGAAGCCGGTCCAGACGGTGGTTACGTAGTCGGCGTTGTAGCCGGAGAACCAGGCGTCCTTGGATTCGTTGGTGGTACCGGTCTTGCCGGCCAGGTCGGTACGGCCCAGGGCCAGGGCGCGGCGCCCGGTACCGCGCTTGATCACGTCCTGGAGCATGCTGGTGAGGATATAGCTGGTGCGCCCGTCAATGATGCGCTCGGCCACGGCCGGCGGCTGGGCGACGGCTGCGGCCGGATCGCTGGCCACGGTGCTCAGGCCTTCGCCCGGCAGCTGGGGGCTGATCGGCTGCTCGGGGGCGGCGATGCCGGCTTCGACCTGTTCGCTTTGCGGGACCCGTGGCGGGTTGGCAGTGAACAGGGTCTCGCCGTTGCGGCTCTCGATGCGTTCGATCAGGTATGGGCTGATCTTGTAGCCGCCGTTGGCAAAGGTGCTCCAGCCGGTGGCGATTTCCATCGGCGTCAGGGTTGCGGTGCCCAGGGCCAGCGACAGGTTGGGCGGCAGGTCCTGCTTGTTGAAGCCGAACTTGCTGATGTAGTCGATGGTCGGGCCTACACCCATGGCCTGCAGCAGGCGGATCGATACCAGGTTGCGCGACTTGTACAGCGCCTCGCGCATGCGGATCGGGCCGAGGAAGGTGTTGGTGTCGTTCTTCGGCCGCCAGACCTTGTCCAGGTATTCGTCGACAAATACGATCGGCGCGTCGTTGACCAGGCTGGCGGCGGTGTAGCCGTTGTCCAGCGCAGCGCTGTACACGAACGGCTTGAAGCTCGAGCCCGGCTGACGCTTGGCCTGCATAGCGCGGTTGTAGTTGCTCTGCTCGAACGAGAAACCGCCGACCAGGGCGCGGATCGCACCACTGTTCGGGTCCAGCGATACCAGCGCGCTCTGCGCCCCCGGCACCTGGCTGAATTTGAGGCTGCCGTCGTCCAGGCGCTGCACGCGAATCAGGTCGCCGACCTGGGCAACGTCGGCAGGCTGCTGTGGTGCAGGGCCCTGGCTGTTGGTGTTGAGGAACGGGCGGGCCCACTTCATGGTCTCCCAGGCCACCGACTCCTGGTTGCCGGCGCGGGTCAGCACCTGCAGGCCGGTCTTGCTGACTTCGGTGACGATCACCGGCTCCAGGCCGCCCAACGGGCGTTGCTTGCTCAGTTCCTGCAGCCAGGCGTCACGGGTCTTGCCCGGGAAGCGCGACTCGGGGCCGCGGTAACCATGACGCTCGTCGTAGGCAGTGAGGCCGTTGAGTACGGCTTTGTTGGCGATTTCCTGCAGGTCGCTCGGCACCGTGGTGGTGACGCGGAAGCCTTCGGTGTAGGCATCGCTGCCGTAGCGGCCGACCATTTCGGCGCGGGCCATCTCGGCGATGTAGGGTGCGTTAACTTCTGGGGTCGGCACGTGGTAGCTGGCGTTGATCGGTTCGGCCAATGCTGTCTGGTAGCTGGCTTCATCAATTTTGCCGAGCTTGTACATGCGCCCCAGGATCCAGTCGCGGCGCTCTTTGGCGCGCACCGGGTTGGCCAGCGGGTTGAAGCGCGACGGCGCTTTCGGCAGGCCGGCGATCATCGCCATCTGCGCCAGGCTGACATCGCGGATCGACTTGCCGTAGTACACCTGCGCGGCGGCTTCGATGCCGTAGGCGCGGTTGCCCAGGTAGATCTTGTTGACGTACAGCTCGAGGATCTCGTCCTTGGTCAGTTCGCGTTCGATCTGCAGGGCCAGGAGAATTTCGTTGGTCTTGCGCGAGAAGCTGCGTTCGCTGCTGAGGAAGAAGTTCTTCGCTACCTGCATGGTGATGGTGCTGCCGCCGGTCTGGATGTGCCCGGACTTGAGCAATTGTGTTGCAGCACGCATCAGGCTGCTGGGGTCAACGCCGTAGTGATTGGCGAAATTGTCGTCTTCAGCCGACAGCAAAGCCTGGATGAAATGCGGCGGAATATCGGCAAAACGGATGGGCGAGCGGCGCATTTCGCCAAACTCGGCGATCAGCTTGCCGTCGCTGCTGTAGACCCGCAAAGGGATCTGCAACTGGATGCTTCTGAGGGCCTCTACCGAGGGCAAGCTGGGGCTAAGATACAGAAATGCGCCGCTCAGACCGAGCACGAGCGCGCAGATGACTGCGACGAAAGACCACCAGAAGAACTTCAGCAGGCGTATCAAGGCTTTTGGGCGTCCAGAATAGAAGAATGGGTTGCGCGCGGGGCCAGCGGACAAAGGATAAACGCTGGGCATTATAAGCATTTTTCAACTCGCCGCGTTACGCACGCGGCTGTCGCCAGCAAGGAAAAAACCAATGCTTGGACGCTTCGGCATGGATGCCGGTTCACTCCTGGGGGTAGAAATTGCCCCGCCGTCTATCCGACTGGTGCAATTGCACCGGCGCAAAGGCGCGTGGCGCGTGCGGGCCTGGGCGCTTGAACCGCTGCCTGTCGGGGCCATGCTCGACGGCTGGATTGCCGACCCTGAGGTGGTTGGCCTGGCCCTGAAACGCGCGCTGCAGCGCAGTGGCAGCCGCTGTCGGCAAGCCGCCGTGGCCTTGCCGGCGGCGCGGGCTATCAGCAAATCGATAAGCCTGCCGGCGGGTCTGGCCGATGCTGAAGTGGCTGCGCAGGTGCACGATGCCGCTGAGCAGTTCATTCCCTTCGACCTTGAAGACACCGCGCTGGATTACCGGCTGCAGGCGCCGGCTGGCGCTGATGCGGTGAGCGTTCAGGTCGCGGCCTGTCATCGCGGTTTGCTGGAAACACTTGAGGCCACCTTTGAAGTCGCCGGGCTCAATGCACGGGTGCTGGAGATCGATAGCCAGGCGCTGCAGCGTGCTCCGGCAGTAGCGCTCGACGCCGAACTGGACCACGCGGGCTCGAGCCTGGACGTGGCCTGCGCCCTGGCCATGGGCGGCGTGCGACTTAATTTGTTGCCATGGCGCGAGCGCCGCCAGCGTCTGCGTACTCGAGGGTTTCAGGCAGGCTGTGCAAGTGTTGTGCTGCTGGTTGCCGTTGCCAGTGGTCTCATCGACCAGCATTTTCGTGGCGTCATGCAGCAGCAGTCGCTCAGCCCGCCCGGCGGGCAACTGGAGCCCGAGGCTTTGCGGCAGGAACTGAGGCAGTTGCAACGCTTGCAGGCTGGCCGGCATTTCGCCGTGGATGTCTTCGAGCAGGTTGAGCGGGCCATGCCCGATGGCGTGTACCTGACCGCCCTGAGCCAGGACCCGGCTGGGCTGAGGCTTGCCGGCATGGCCGGTTCGGCTGCCCTGGTTGCGGAACTGGCAGACCGCCTGAAGTCTTCATCCTTGATCAGTACTGCCGAATTGCAGCAGCTAAGTGCGGTCGAGGAGGGGCATGCGTTTGAGCTGGTAGCAGCCCTTGAGGTTGCACCTTGAGCTTCTGCGGTGTGCTGGCAAGTCGAGCCTGGCCAGTACAGGCGTTGATACTGACGGGCTTGCTGGCGCTTCTGGCAGGCCTGGCTTACGCCGTGCATTTACGGCCGCTGATGACGCAGGCGGCGCTGATGGTCGATGCCTTGGCGCACGCCAACGCAGACAGCGTTGAGCCGACGGCCGAATTGCACAGCGGCTTGCAGCAAGCGCGCTGGCAATTGTCGGCAGGGAGCGCCGAGCCTGCCGTGTTCGAGTTGCTCTCCCGCCTGGCCGAGGCCCATGAAGTGGCCATTGAACAGTTGCAGGTAGTCCAAGCGTCGACCGCTGAGCATTACTTGGAACTGCCCGTGCAACTGCGCTTGCGTGGCGCCTTTTCGGCGCTTGCCGAATTTTTCGCGGACCTGGCCGCGCAGCCGCGGCTGATTACCGTGCAAGGGCTTTCGCTGAAGCCGGCCGATGCGCAGTTGCTGCACATGCAATTGCAGGTTCGCTCATACCAGCCTCGCTCGCAGCCGCAGTTGGCCCCTGGCGCGCAGCCACAGGCGGCGCAGCGACGGCCGGTTGCGATGCTGCGCAATCCATTCGCTCCATCTGCGCTGGCGGTGCAGGCCGATGTCTTGCAGCGCCTGGCGCTGGAGCAGCTGGAAATGGTCGGCAGCCTCGCCAGTCGCGGCGTGCGCTACGCGCTGATCCAGGCTGATGGCCGCGTGCATCGGCTGCAGGTCGGTGACCGCTTGGGTCGTGACCAGGGGCAGGTGGCCGAGATTGGCGAGCGCCATGTCGAGGTCATCCAGCAGGTTTTTGTTGCCGGCCAAGGCTGGCAAGCGCGGCGGCGAACTCTCGCCCTGCGCTGAAGGTGCCGACCAGGGAGGTCATCGATGGGCAAGGGGGCTGTGGTTGCGGCGCTGATAGGCTGTTGCCTGTCTGCCGGCGCGTTTGCGGGCAAGCAACAGTACGGCGGTGAGCCGTTGTCATTGAATTTTCAGGATGTCGAGGTGCGTACGGTGCTGCAGGTGCTGGCTGATTTTTCCGGGGTCAACCTGGTGGCCAGTGATGCGGTGCAGGGCAAGGTGACCTTGCGCTTGCAGGATGTGCCCTGGGACCAGGCGCTGGAGCTGGTGCTGCGCAGCAAGGGCCTGGAGCAGCGCAAGGATGGCAATGTATTGCTGGTCGCACCGCTTGCCGAACTGGCCGGGTCCGCGCCGTCGCGGCGCGAGCTGATACCGATCCACCACGCCAGGGCCACCGATATCGCCGAGCTTTTCCACAGCCTGATGGCCCATGAGGCCGGCGGCGCCAGCCATGGTTCGCTGAGTGTCGATGAGCGCACCAACACCCTGGTCGCCAGCCAGTCGCCGGAACGTCTGGAAGAGCTGCGCAGGTTGATCGGCGAACTCGATGTGCCGGTACGCCAGGTCATGATCGAGGCGCGGATCGTCGAGGCCAACGTCGATTTTGAAAAGAGCCTGGGTGTGCGCTGGGGTGGCCAGGTGCAGTTGGGCAAGGGCTTGAGCCTGGGTGGTGGCGATACCTTCGTCGACCTTGGCGCGGACCGGGCATCGTCGAGTATCGGCTTTGGCCTGGTGCGCAACAGTGCGCTGCTCGACCTGGAACTGAGCGCCATGGAGCGCACCGGCAACGGCGAAATCATTTCCCAGCCCAAGGTCGTCACCGCTGACAAGGAAACTGCGCGGATCCTCAAGGGCACCGAGGTGCCGTATCAGGAAACCAGCGGCAGCGGCGCTACCTCGGTGACCTTCCGCGAGGCCTCGCTGTCCCTTGAGGTCACCCCGCAGATCACCCCGGACAACCGGGTAATCATGGTGGTCAAGGTGACCAAGGACGAGCCCGACTACCTCAACGCCCTGGATCACGTGCCGGCGATCCGTAAAAACGAGGTCAACGCCAAGGTGCGTATCAATGATGGCGAGACCATCGTCATCGGCGGCGTGTACTCGACGGTGCAAAGTAAAGTTGTCGACAAGGTGCCATTTTTCGGCGATGTGCCGTATGTTGGGCGGCTGTTTCGTCGCGATGTTCTACAAGAGAAAAAATCCGAGCTGCTGGTCTTCCTGACTCCGCGTATCATGAGTGACCAGGCGATTGCTGTGAGTCGTTGATTCTGTGCGAAATTTGATACTTGTGGGGCCGATGGGTGCTGGCAAAAGCACCATCGGCCGCCTGCTGGCCAAAGAGCTGCGCCTGCCGTTCAAGGATTCCGACAAGGAAATTGAATTGCGCACCGGCGCCAATATCCCGTGGATCTTCGATAAGGAAGGCGAGCCGGGCTTTCGTGACCGCGAGCAGGCGATGATCGCCGAGCTCTGCGCGTTCGATGGCGTGGTGCTGGCTACCGGTGGCGGCGCGGTAATGCGCGATGCCAACCGTCAGGCCCTGCATGCCGGCGGGCGAGTGGTGTACCTGCACGCCTCGGTCGAGCAGCAGGTCGGGCGCACCTCGCGTGATCGCAACCGGCCGTTGCTGCGCACCGCCAACCCGGAGGCGACCTTGCGCGCGCTGCTGGAAGTTCGTGACCCGCTTTATCGCGAGATCGCCGATCTGGTGGTGGAAACCGACGAACGGCCACCGCGAATGGTGGTGCAGGATATTCTCGAGCGCTTGCAGAAGTTGCCGCCCCGTTAAGCCAGGACTATCCTCGGCGACCAGTCATGCCGTGACAGGGCACACCGTTATCGCGCGGTTCGAGCCATCGATGCCGCGCCTAGTTCATTGTGGGGACACATGCAGACACTAAAGGTCGAATTGGGCGAACGTAGCTACCCGATCTACATTGGCGAAGGCCTGCTGGATCAACCTGAACTGCTGGCGCCGCATATCGCTGGCCGGCAGGTCGCCATCGTGTCCAACGAGACTGTCGCACCCCTCTATCTCGAGCGCCTGAGCAAGACCCTGGGTGCCTATTCGGTACTGCCGGTGGTATTGCCCGACGGCGAGGCCTACAAGAACTGGGAAACCCTGCAGCTGATCTTCGATGCGCTGCTGACCGCCCGCCACGACCGCCGCACTACCGTGGTAGCGCTTGGCGGCGGGGTGATCGGCGACATGGCCGGCTTTGCCGCCGCCTGCTACCAGCGCGGCGTGGATTTCATCCAGGTGCCGACTACCTTGTTGTCTCAGGTCGATTCGTCGGTAGGCGGCAAGACCGGCATCAACCACCCGCTGGGCAAGAACATGGTCGGTGCCTTCTATCAGCCCAACGCGGTGCTGATCGACACCCGCAGCCTCAATAGCCTGCCGCCGCGCGAGCTGTCGGCAGGCCTGGCCGAAGTGATCAAATACGGCCTGATTTGTGACGAACCCTTCCTGGGCTGGCTCGAAGAGCATATGCAGGCCTTGCGCGGCCTTGACCAGGTGGCGCTGACCGAGGCCATTCGTCGTTCCTGCGCGGCCAAGGCTGCGGTGGTGGGCGCCGATGAGCGCGAGTCGGGCGTGCGTGCCACGCTGAACCTGGGCCACACCTTCGGTCACGCCATCGAGACCCACATGGGCTATGGTGTGTGGCTTCACGGTGAGGCCGTCGCGGCGGGCACTGTAATGGCCCTGGAAATGTCCATGCGCCTGGGCTGGATCAGCCAGCAGGAGCGTGACCGTGGTATCCGTCTGTTCCAGAACGCAGGCTTGCCGGTGGTGCCGCCCGCCGAGATGACCCCGGCGCAGTTCATGGAACACATGGCAGTAGATAAAAAGGTACTCGACGGTCGTCTGCGTCTGGTCCTGCTGCGCCGCATGGGCGAAGCGGTGGTCACCGACGACTATCCGAAAGAGATTCTTCAGGCCACGCTGGCCGCGGATTACCGCGCGATCGTGGCCCAGCTTTGAGGTTGATGAGCGTCCGATGACTAGTTTGCATGCCGACGAGGCCTTTCTCGGCCATTACCAGTTGAACCACGACCCCTTCGCTGCACGGGTGCCGGGTTTCAAATTCTTCCCAGCCCAGCGCAAGCCGGTACTCGGCCAATTGCACCACCTGGCCCGTTACAGCCAGTTGCTGCTGGTGGTCACTGGCCCTCAAGGCAGTGGCAAGACCCTGCTGCGCCAAGCCCTGGTGGCCAGCACCAACAAGCAATCGGTGCAGAGCGTGGTGGTTTCCGCCCGCGGCGCCAGCGATGCCGCCAGCCTGCTCGGCCAGGTGGCCCAGTCATTGGGCGTGGCCCAGGCTGAAGTCCCGGACATCCTTGCCCAGGTGGTACAACTGGCGCTGACCGGGCAGGAAGTCTATCTGCTGGTGGACGATGCGGAACAACTTGGCGAGTCGGCACTCCAAGCCTTGCTGGAGTTGGCGGCGGGTACCCCGGAAGGGCGTCCGCATGTCTTCCTGTTTGGCGAGCCGTCACTGATCGCCGGGCTGGAAGAGCTCAATGCCGAGCAGGAGCGCTTTCATGTCATCGAGCTTGAGCCCTACAGCGAAGAAGAAACCCGTGAATACCTCGAGCAGCGCCTGGAAGGTGCCGGGCGGGGCATCGAAGTGTTCAGCAGTGAGCAGATCGTTGATATTCACCAAAACTCTGACGGCTGGCCCGGGACTATCAACCAGGTTGCCCGCGATACCTTGATCGAAGCCATGATCGCCAGCCGGACCACGGCGAAGCGACCATCAATGGGGTTCAATATGCCGAAGAAACATGTGCTGGCGCTGTCTGCAGTTGTCGTGGTCGCCGTCGCGGCCGCCGTGCTGATGCCGAAGAAGGGTGATCAGGCGCCAACTGCCCCTGCCGAACAGGCGCAACTGCCGCTGGGCGAAGGTCAGCCAGGCAATGCCCAATCGAACAACGGCGGCCCGGCGATCGAATTCGCCGGCAATTCGCAGCCGATGCCACTGCCGCTGGTAGGTCAGTCGCAACCGGTCATGCGTGGCCCGCTGGCCGAGTCTACCGGCATGGGTGAAGGCGAAGAGTCGACGCCAGCCGGCGAAACCGCGCTGCAGCCGTCTACTCCGCCGACCGTCACCACTATCGCGCCACCGGCAGGTGTCACTGCTGGCCCCGCACCAACCCCGGCGCAACCGGTTGCACCTGTGCAGCAGCCGGTAGCGCCTGTTGCCAGCAAGCCGGTTGCTCCTGCAGCCAAGCCTGCGCCAACCCAGGTTGCAACCGCCAAGCCTGCGCCCAAACCTGCCGAGAAGCCGGCCGCCAAGCCCGCAGCCGGTGGTAGCTGGTACGCCGGGCAGAAGCCGGGCAATTATGTCGTGCAAATCCTCGGCACCAGCTCCGAAGCGTCGGCCCAGGCCTACGTCAAGGCTCAGGGTGGCGACTATCGCTACTTCAAGAAAACCCTGCAGGGCAAGCCGCTGTACGTCATCACCTACGGCAACTTCGCCAGCCGTGATGCCGCCCTGGCTGCAATCAAGGCCTTGCCAGCCAAGGTCCAGGCTGGTAAACCTTGGCCTCGTACCGTCGCCAGCGTCCAACAAGAACTGGCCTCGACCCGCTGATATAGCCTGGTGGCACTACCCCCGCCACCTGCTGAGCGACTCCTGAACATCGGTCAAGCCTGCTGCGTACTGCGCGGCAGGCTTTTCTGTCCCAGACTGCCGGCCACAAGCCGTTCTTGCAGTCCAGGCTGAAACGCTTCAGACTCAAGCCATGCCGTTACCACGGCGCACGCTTAAAAACATTCAAAAATGCGACATGGACTTACGGCAATTCGTCGTAAATTTGTGGGCTTCCCTGTCGCTGTGCAACAATGGCTCCCCTATTGCCCCCGCAAAGCTGGCATTCGTTCGGCGTGGATGGTAAGTGGTTGTACTAAAAAAAGATTTGCCTTGGTGAGAGGCGAACCTGGTGAGAAAGTGTCTATGAAAACAGGTCTGTACCATCCCGAAGAATTCAAGGATAACTGTGGTTTCGGCCTGATCGCCCATATGACGGGCGAACCCAGCCACCACCTTTTGCAAACGGCCATCCAGGCCCTGACCTGCATGACCCACCGCGGTGGGATCAACGCCGACGGCAAGACCGGCGACGGTTGCGGTCTGCTCATGCAAAAGCCCGATCAGTTCCTGCGTGCCGTGGCCCGCGAACAGTTCGCCACTGAGCTGCCCAAGCAATATGCGGTCGGCATGGTGTTCTTCAATCAGGACAACGCCAAGGCTGAAGCCGCGCGCGCCAACATGAACCGCGAGATCCTCGCGGCCGGCCTGCAACTGGTGGGCTGGCGCAAAGTGCCGATCGACACCAGCGTCCTCGGCCGCCTGGCCCTGGAGCGCCTGCCGCAGATCGAGCAGGTGTTCATCGGCGGTGAAGGCCTGAGCGATCAGGAATTCGCCATCAAGCTGTTCAGTTCGCGTCGTTGCTCTTCGGTGGCCAACGCCGCCGACACCGACCACTACATCTGCAGCTTTTCGCACAAAACCATCATCTACAAAGGCCTGATGATGCCGGCGGACCTCGCCGCCTTCTATCCGGACCTCAGCGACGAGCGCCTGCAAACCGCGATCTGCGTGTTCCACCAGCGCTTCTCCACCAACACCCTGCCGAAATGGCCGCTTGCGCAGCCGTTCCGCTTCCTCGCCCACAACGGCGAGATCAACACCATCACCGGTAACCGTAACTGGGCCCAGGCGCGGCGCACCAAGTTCGCCAACGACCTGATTCCGGACCTCGAAGAACTCGGCCCGCTGGTCAACCGCGTCGGTTCCGACTCCTCGAGCATGGACAACATGCTCGAACTGATGGTCACCGGCGGCATCGACCTGTTCCGCGGCGTGCGCATGATCATTCCGCCGGCGTGGCAGAACGTCGAGACCATGGACGCCGACCTGCGCGCGTTCTACGAATACAACTCCATGCACATGGAAGCATGGGACGGCCCGGCCGGCGTGGTACTGACCGAAGGCCGCCATGCGGTGTGCCTGCTCGACCGCAACGGCCTGCGCCCGGCGCGCTGGGTCACCACCAAGAACGGCTACATCACCCTGGCGTCGGAAATCGGCGTGTGGGACTACAAGCCTGAAGACGTGATCGCCAAGGGCCGGGTCGGCCCGGGGCAGATCTTTGCCGTGGACACCGAAACCGGGCAGATCCTCGACACCGACGCCATCGACAACCGCCTCAAGTCGCGCCATCCGTACAAGCGCTGGCTGCGCCAGAATGCCCTGCGCATCCAGGCCGACCTCAGCGATGACCAGGGCGTGGCCAGCTACGATGCTGACCAGCTCAAGCAGTATATGAAGATGTTCCAGGTCACCTTCGAAGAGCGTGACCAGGTGCTGCGTCCGCTCGGCGAACAAGGCCAGGAAGCGGTCGGCTCGATGGGCGACGACACGCCGATGGCGATTCTTTCGCAGCGCGTGCGCTCGACCTACGACTACTTTCGCCAGCAATTCGCCCAGGTCACCAACCCGCCGATCGACCCGCTGCGTGAAGCGATCGTCATGTCGCTGGAGATCTGCCTGGGCGCCGAGCGCAACATCTTCCAGGAATCCCCAGAGCACGCCTCGCGGGTGATCCTCAGCTCGCCGGTGATCTCGCCCGCCAAGTGGCGCTCGCTGATGAACCTCGACCGCCCCGGCTTCGAGCGTCAGTTGATCGACCTCAACTACGTCGAGAGCCTGGGCCTGGAAGCGGCGGTGCGCAACATCGCCGATCAGGCCGAAGAAGCCGTGCGCAGCGGCAAGACCCAGCTGGTGCTGAGCGACCGCCATATCGCCCCGGGCAAACTGCCGGTGCATGCCTCGCTGGCCGTTGGTGCGGTGCATCACCGCCTGACTGAACTGGGCTTGCGCTGCGACAGCAACATCCTGGTGGAAACCGCCACCGCCCGCGACCCGCATCACTTTGCCGTGCTGATCGGTTTCGGCGCTTCGGCCGTGTATCCGTACCTGGCTTACGAAGTGCTGGCCGACCTGATCCGTACCGGCGAAGTGCTCGGTGATCTTGAAGAAGTCTTCAAGTACTACCGCAAGGGCATCTCCAAGGGCCTGTTGAAGATCCTCTCGAAGATGGGCATCTCGACCGTCGGTTCCTACCGGGGTGCACAGCTGTTCGAAGCCGTCGGCCTTTCGGAAGAAGTGGTCAACCTGAGCTTCCGTGGCGTTGCCAGCCGTCTCAAGGGCGCACGCTTCGTCGACATCGAGAATGAGCAGAAGCTGCTCGCCGCCGAAGCCTGGAGCGCGCGCAAGCCGATCCAGCAGGGTGGCCTGCTGAAGTTCGTCCATGGTGGCGAGTACCACGCCTACAACCCGGACGTGGTCAACACCCTGCAGGCCGCCGTGCAGCAGGGCGACTACGCCAAGTTCAAGGAATACACCGCACTGGTCGACAAGCGTCCGGTGTCGATGATCCGCGACCTGCTCAAGGTGAAAACCCTGGAGCAGCCGCTGGAGCTGAGCGAGATCGAACCGCTGGAAGCGATCCTCAAGCGCTTCGACTCGGCCGGTATCTCCCTCGGCGCGCTGTCGCCGGAAGCCCACGAAGCCCTGGCCGAGGCGATGAACCGCCTGGGTGCGCGCTCCAACTCCGGTGAGGGCGGCGAAGACCCGGCCCGCTACGGCACCATCAAGAGCTCGAAGATCAAGCAAGTGGCTACCGGCCGCTTTGGCGTCACCCCCGAGTACCTGGTCAACGCCGAAGTGCTGCAGATCAAGGTCGCCCAGGGTGCCAAGCCGGGCGAAGGCGGCCAGCTGCCAGGCGGCAAGGTCAACGGCCTGATCGCCCGGCTGCGTTACGCCGTGCCTGGCGTGACCCTGATTTCGCCACCGCCGCACCACGACATCTACTCGATCGAAGACCTCTCGCAGCTGATCTTCGACCTCAAGCAGGTCAACCCGCAGGCGCTGGTCTCGGTCAAGCTGGTGGCAGAAGCCGGTGTTGGCACCATCGCCGCCGGCGTGGCCAAGGCCTATGCCGATCTGATCACCATCTCCGGCTATGACGGTGGCACCGGCGCTTCGCCGCTGACCTCGATCAAGTACGCCGGCGCGCCGTGGGAACTGGGCCTGGCCGAAACCCACCAGACCCTGCGCGGCAACGACTTGCGCGGCAAGGTCCGGGTGCAGACCGACGGCGGCCTGAAAACCGGCCTGGACGTGATCAAGGCGGCCATCCTCGGCGCCGAAAGCTTCGGTTTCGGTACCGCGCCGATGATCGCCCTGGGCTGCAAATACCTGCGTATCTGTCACCTGAACAACTGCGCCACCGGCGTCGCCACCCAGAACGACAAGCTGCGCAAGGACCACTACATCGGCACCGTCGACATGGTGGTGAACTTCTTCACCTACGTCGCCGAAGAAACCCGCGAGTGGCTGGCCAAGCTGGGCGTGCGCAGCCTCGGCGAGCTGATCGGGCGTACCGACCTGCTGGAAATGCTCCCCGGCGAAACCGAGAAGCAGAAACACCTGGACCTCAGCCCGTTGCTGGGCAGCCCACACGTGCCGGCTGACAAGCCGCAGTTCTGCGAAGTCGACCGCAACCCCCCGTTCGACAAGGGCGTGCTGGCCGAGAAAATGGTCGACATGGCCCTGCCGGCCATTCGCGACCTGTCGGGCGCCGAGTTCGAGCTGGACATCTGCAACTGCGACCGCTCCATCGGCGCGCGGATCTCCGGCGAAATCGCCCGTCTGCACGGCAACCAGGGCATGGCCAAGGCACCGATCACTTTCCGCTTCAAGGGCACTGCCGGGCAGAGCTTCGGGGTGTGGAACGCCGGTGGCCTGAACATGTACCTCGAAGGCGATGCCAACGACTACGTCGGCAAAGGCATGACCGGTGGCAAGCTGGTGATCGTGCCGCCTGCGGGCAGCCCGTTCGCGACCCAGCACAGCGCCATCATCGGCAACACCTGCCTGTATGGCGCCACGGGCGGCAAGCTGTTCGCCGCCGGTACCGCGGGCGAGCGCTTTGCCGTGCGCAACTCCGGTGCCCACGCGATTGTCGAGGGCACGGGCGATCACTGCTGTGAGTACATGACCGGCGGCTTTGTCTGCGTTCTGGGCAAGACCGGTTACAACTTCGGCTCGGGCATGACCGGTGGTTTTGCCTACGTGCTGGACATGGACAACAGCTTCGTCGACAAGCTCAACCACGAACTGGTCGAGATCCAGCGCATCAGCGGCGAGGCCATGGAGGCTTATCGCAGCCACCTGCAGCGCGTGCTGGCTGAATACGTCGAAGAAACCAACAGCGAATGGGGTCGTGAGCTCTGGGAAAACCTGGACGATTACGTGCGGCGCTTCTGGCTGGTCAAGCCGAAGGCGGCCAACCTGAAGAACCTGCTGTCCAGCACCCGTGCCAACCCGCAGTAGCGGCAAGCGGCAAGCCTCAAGCTGCAAGTTCAAAGCAGTACGAGGTTTGCCGGCCCACGTGATCGTCTTGCAGCTTGCAGCTTGAAGCTAGCAACTGCGGTAAAGAGGTATTGAAAATGGCTGAACGTCTCAGCAATGACTTCCAGTTCATCGAGGTCGGGCGCAAGGATCCGAAGAAGAAACTGTTGCGTCAACGCAAGAAAGAGTTCGTGGAAATCTACGAACCCTTCAAACCCCAGCAATCGGCCGAGCAGGCCCACCGCTGCCTGGGTTGTGGCAACCCGTACTGCGAGTGGAAGTGCCCGGTGCACAACTTCATCCCCAACTGGTTGAAGCTGGTTTCCGAAGGCAACATCCTCGCCGCCGCGGAGCTGTCGCACCAGACCAACACCCTGCCGGAAGTCTGCGGCCGGGTGTGCCCGCAGGATCGCCTGTGCGAGGGTGCCTGCACCCTTAACGACGGCTTCGGCGCGGTGACCATCGGTTCGGTGGAGAAGTACATCACCGACACCGCCTTCGCCATGGGCTGGCGCCCGGACATGTCCAAGGTCAAGCCGACCGGCAAGCGCGTCGCCATCATCGGCGCCGGCCCGGCCGGCCTGGGCTGCGCCGACGTATTGGTGCGCGGCGGGGTAACCCCGGTGGTGTTCGACCGCAACCCGGAAATCGGCGGCTTGCTGACCTTCGGCATCCCCGAGTTCAAGCTGGAAAAGACCGTGCTGAGCAATCGCCGCGAAGTCTTCACCGGCATGGGCATCGAGTTCCGTCTCAATACCGAGGTGGGCAAGGATGTCAGCATGGAGCAACTGCTCGAGGAATACGATGCGGTGTTCATGGGCATGGGCACCTACACCTACATGAAGGGCGGCTTTCCCGGTGAAGACCTGCCGGGCGTGCACGATGCCCTGGACTTCCTGGTGGCCAACGTCAACCGCAACCTGGGCTTTGAAAAGTCGCCGGAAGATTTCGTCGACATGAAGGGCAAGAAGGTCGTGGTCCTCGGTGGTGGCGACACGGCGATGGACTGCAACCGCACCTCTATCCGCCAGGGCGCCAAGGCCGTGACCTGTGCCTACCGTCGTGACGAGGCGAACATGCCTGGCTCGCGCAAAGAGGTGAAGAACGCCAAGGAAGAGGGGGTGAAGTTCCTCTACAACCGCCAGCCGATCGCGATCGTCGGGGAAGACAAGGTCGAAGGTGTGAAGGTGGTCGAGACCCGTCTCGGCGAGCCGGACGCCCGTGGCCGCCGCAGCCCCGAGCCGATCCCGGGTTCCGAAGAGATCATCCCGGCCGATGCCGTGGTCATCGCCTTCGGTTTCCGTCCGAGCCCGGCGCCGTGGTTCGAGCAGTTCAGCATCCAGACCGACAGCCAGGGCCGCGTGGTGGCGCCGGAGAAGAACACCTACAAGCACCAGACCAGCAACCCGAAGATCTTCGCCGGTGGTGACATGGTCCGCGGTTCCGACCTGGTGGTGACGGCGATCTTCGAGGGGCGCAATGCTGCCGAGGGGATCTTGGATTACCTGGGCGTCTGAAAAAGCTTCGCGGGACAAGCCCGCTCCTACAGAACCTGTGTAGGAGCGGGCTTGACCCGCGATGAATTCAACAAAATCTATTGACCTATCACAAGTCGATAGACAAAAGGCACGGTTGATACCGTGCCTTTTACGTTGGGCTCTGAGAAAATGCCCCCACTTTTTTTCCGGATGCCGACATGACTGCCTTGAAGAACGATCGTTTTCTGCGCGCCCTGCTCAAGCAACCCGTAGACGTCACCCCGGTGTGGATGATGCGCCAGGCCGGCCGCTACCTGCCGGAATACCGCGCCAGCCGCGCCAAGGCCGGCGACTTCATGAGCCTGTGCATGAACCCGCAGTTTGCCTGCGAGGTCACCCTGCAGCCGCTGGACCGCTACCCGCTGGACGCCGCGATCCTGTTCTCGGACATCCTCACCATCCCCGACGCCATGGGCCAGGGCCTGTATTTCGAAACCGGCGAAGGCCCGCGCTTCAAGAAGGTCGTCAGCACCCTGGCCGATATCGAGGCGCTGCCGATCCCTGATCCGCAAAAGGACCTGGGCTACGTCATGGACGCGGTCAGCACCATCCGCCGCGAGCTCAACGGCCGGGTGCCGCTGATCGGCTTCTCCGGCAGCCCCTGGACGCTGGCCACCTACATGGTCGAAGGCGGCTCGTCGAAAGACTTCCGCAAGACCAAGGCCATGCTCTACGACAACCCGCAAGCCATGCACCTGCTGCTCGACAAACTCGCGCAGTCGGTCATCAGCTACCTCAACGGGCAGATCCTCGCCGGCGCACAAGCGGTGCAGATCTTCGACACCTGGGGCGGCAACCTGTCGGCGGCGGCCTACCAGGAGTTCTCCCTGGCCTACATGCGCAAGATCGTCAGCGGCCTGATCCGCGAGCACGAAGGGCGCAAGGTGCCGGTCATTCTCTTCACCAAGAACGGCGGCCTGTGGCTGGAAAGCATCGCCGATGCCGGCGCTGATGCCCTGGGCCTGGACTGGACCTGCGACATTGGCGAAGCGCGCCAGCGCGTCGGCAGCAAGGTTGCCCTGCAGGGCAACATGGACCCGACCGTGCTGTACGCCAAGCCAGAGGCCATTCGTGCCGAAGTCGGGCGCATCCTCGCCAGCTACGGCAAGGGCAGCGGTCATGTGTTCAACCTTGGCCACGGCATCACCCCCGAGGTTGATCCGGAGCACGCCGGCGCGTTCATCAACGCCGTGCACGAGCTGTCGGCGCAATACCACCAGTAAGCAGCGCTGCAACACGAAAACGCCCGGCCTATGCCGGGCGTTTTGCTATTAAGGTTCAATTCAGCCTGCCTGGGTAATCTGGCTCCATCGAAACCCAGACAGGATCTTCACCATGAAAACCCGTTACCTCGCTCTGCTGCTTGCCCCGTTGTTCAGCACCACTGCCCTGGCCGCCGGCTACACCGGCCCTGGCGCCCAGTCGGTGACCACGGTGGCTGCCGCTAACGACGCCGCTGACGACACCCCGGTTGTGCTGCAAGGCTACGTCATCAAGAAAGTGAACAACGATGACAAGTACGAGTTCAAGGACACCACCGGCACCATCACCGTCGAGATCGATGACGAAGACCTGCCGCCGGTGGCCTTCAACGACAAGACCAAGGTCAAGCTGACCGGTGAAGTCGAGAAGCACCTGATGAGCCGTGAAGTGGATGTTGATCTGGTTGAAGTGATCAACTAAAGAATGCATCGCGGGGCAAGCCCGCTCCTACAATGGGAGCGGGCTTGCCCCGCGATTTGAATTTCAGGCCTTGGCCGGCAACCGGCTCAGGTGCACCGCCACCAGCAACGCCACCACCAGCAAGCTGCCAATGAACAGGCCGATGCCGTTCCACCCCGCCTGATGCCAGAACACCCCGCCCGCTGTACCCGCCACACTCGACCCCGCGTAGTAACTGAACAGGTACAACGACGACGCCTGGCCCTTGGCCTTGGTCGCCCGGCGGCCGATCCAGCTGCTGGCCACTGAATGCGCGCCGAAAAAGCCGAAGGTGAACACCAGCATGCCGACGATAATCAGCGCCAAGGGGCTGAGCAGGGTCATCAACAAGCCGCTGAACATCAGCAAAATGGTTGCCCAGAACACCTTGCGCCGGCCCAGCTTGTCGGCCAGGGCGCCGATCTGCGCCGAGCTGTAGATGCCCGACAGGTACACCACCGACAGCAGCCCGACCAGCGCCTGGCTCATGTGATAGGGCTCGGCCAGCAGGCGATAGCCGATGTAGTTGAACAGGGTGACGAACGCGCCCATCAGCAGGAAGGCTTCGAGGAACAGCCACGGCAGGCCTGCATCGCGAAAGTGCAGGGTAAAGCCGTCGAGCAGGCTGCGTGGGTGCAGCGAGCGCGGGCGGAAGTTGCGCGATTCGGGGAGGATCTTCCAGAACACCGCCGCTGCAATCAGCGCCAGGCCACCGATCACCAACATCGCCGTGTGCCAGCTGACGAAGTCGATCAGCACCCCGGTGATCAGCCGCCCGCTCATGCCGCCGATGGCATTGCCACCGATGTACAGGCCCATGGCCAGGCCAATGTGCTGGGGGTGGATCTCTTCGCTCAGGTACGTCATGGCTACCGCCGCCAGGCCGCTGAGCGACAACCCGAGCAGCGCGCGGGTCAGCAGCACGCCGTGCCAGCTGGGCATCAGGGCGCTGACGATGGTGCACAGCGCGGCGCAGAACAGGGCGAAGACCATCACTGGCTTGCGCCCGATGCGGTCGGAAATCGGCCCGGTGATCAGCAGCCCGAAGGCCAGCATGCCGGTGGACACCGAGAGGATCAGGCTGCTCTGCGCGGCGCTGATGGAAAATTCCTGCGACAGCAGCGGCATCATTGGCTGTACGCAGTACAGCAGGGCAAAGGTGGCAAAGCCGCCGCAGAACAGCGCCAGTACGGTGCGCAAAAAGGCCGGGGTGCCTTTTTCGATCCAGCTTTCGTTAAGGGTGGCGACGATTTCGTCCAGCGGAGCAGGGGGCAGTTCGTGGGCGTGTGGCGCAACAGCAGTTTTCACGGGGGACCTCGGGGCACTACGGCCTGTCAGGCAGTGAAAAAAGCATATAGCTGGCTAATGATCATTTCCAATATATTGTTCGACCTGTTTAAGAGGTTTTACGACCTATTGGAGCCGCCATGGAATTGCGTCACCTGCGCTACTTCATTGCCGTCGCCGAAGAGCTGCATTTTGGCCGGGCGGCGCAGAACCTGGGGATCTCCCAACCACCGTTGAGCCAGCAAATCCAGGCCCTGGAGCAGGAGCTGGGGGCGCGCCTGTTCGAGCGTACCAATCGTCGGGTCGAGCTCAGCGAGGCCGGGCGGCTATTCCTTGAAGAGGCGCGGCTGGTGCTGGCGCAGGTCGACAAGGCCGCCGATGTCGCCCGGCGCGCGCAATTGGGCGAGCTGGGCGAGATGAAGATCGGCTTCACTTCGTCGGCGCCGTTCAATTCGAGCATCCCCAAGGCCATTCACGCCTTTCGCCAGCGCTTCCCGGCCGTGCACCTGAACCTCAAGGAAATGAGCAGCCGCGACGTGGCCGATGCCTTGCTCGACGAGTCGATCGAAGTCGGCCTGATGCGGCCGTTGGCGTTGCCCGAGAGCCTGAATGCCGTCGAGCTGTTTCGCGAGCCGCTGGTGGCGGTGATCAATGCCGCTCACCCGTTGGCCGAGGGCAGCGAAGCCGGGGTGCACATGGCCGAGCTGGCCCACGAACCCTTTGTGTTTTTTCCGCGTAGCTACGGCAGTGGCTTGCATGCGCAACTGCTGAGCCTGGCACGTCAGGCCGGGTTCAGTCCGCATTTTGCCCAGGAGGCGGGAGAGGCGATGACCATTATTGGCCTGGTGGCCGCGGGGTTGGGGGTGTCGGTGCTGCCGGCTTCGTTCCAGCGCATGCGTATCGATGGCGTGGTGTACCGGACCTTGCTTGACGACGACGCGGTGACGGCGGTGTGGCTGGTGCAGCGCCGCGCTGCGCCGTCGGCGATGGCCAGGGCGTTTGCCGAGCTGTTGACCCGGCAAGCCCTGTAACGCAGCTGAGTTACTGGACCTTGGCCAGGTCGCCCTTCAGCGCAACGCCCGCCATGACCGCGCCGGCGTGGCATTCGTAGGTGGTGGCGTCCTTGCGCTCGTTGCGCTTGTAGTAGCTGCTGATGTTGGTCACGGCGTTGGCGCCGACCTTGCGCGCGGCGTCCTGCATGGTCAGCAGCGCCGATTGCAGGGCCCATTCGCAGGCCGCTTCATCAGACTTGTTGAAAGCGTTGGTCTTCTTGTTGGTGATCGCCGCCGGGCTGACCACGGTGACCTTGCCTTTTGGCTGCACGCCGGCCAGGTAGAACTTCACCGAACCGTCGAGCTTGTTCTCGGCGGTCATCTGCGCCACGACTTTCTCGAACGGCAGGTAGTGAGTGGTGTCGCGAGCCTGGCTCAGGCCGGGCAGGGCGCAGAGCAGCAGAGTGGCGGTGGCGGTCCAGGTTTTCAGACGCATTGTGTCGTTCCTTGATTATTTGACAGTGTTCGAGTGCTGTTCGTTGATGGCGCGTTGCACCATGTTTTGCGCTTCCATCCTGTTCAGCTCTTGCAGGATGCTTTTGTCGAGGTTGTTCACCCAACGGTTGTAATTACGGTGAATCTTGCCGTTCTTGTAACCCAGCTCGCGGCTGTCGCGGTAGTTGATGCGAAAGTTGCTGACGCTGTAGCGGATGTCGATGGCGGCATAGAAGGTATTGCGCACCAGGATGTCGGCCTGGATCAGGTTCGGGCTGACCGTGCGTGCGGTCCAGCCGCGCTCGGCGACGGCCTTGAGGATGGCCTGCTGCACTTGCTCGTGGCTGTAGTTGTGGCCGACCACAAGTTGCTCTTGCGGGGTCAGTACCGGCTTTGAGGTACAGCCAGCCAGGCCCGCCAGGGCCAGGCCGAGGACAGCGGCGCGAATCAATGAAGACATTCCTTTCTCTCCAGCAGGTTTGAGGTCAGGTCCAGCGGCGGAAAATCAGCGAGGTGTTGACCCCGCCAAAGGCGAAGTTGTTGTTCATCACGTAGTCGTGACTCATGCTGCGAAACTCGCCGCACAGGTAGTCCAGCTCGCCGCAGCGCGGGTCGATGTGCTCAAGGTTGAGGGTGTGCACATAGCGGTCGCTGTTCATCATCTCGATGCTGAACCAGGACTCCAGCGCGCCGCAAGCACCGAGGGTGTGGCCGAGGAAGCTTTTTTGCGAGCTGATCGGCATGCGCGGGCCGAACAGGCTGCTGGTGGCCAGGGTTTCGGCGATGTCGCCCTGCTCGGTGGCGGTGCCGTGGCCGTTGACGTAGCCAATGGCAGCCGGCGTGAGGTTTGCGTCTTCCAGCGCAAGCTCCATGGCCCGGCGCATGGTCGCCTGCTCCGGGCGGGTGGTGTGCTGGCCGTCGGCGTTGCTGCCAAAGCCGACGATCTCGGCATAAATGTGCGCGCCCCGGGCCAGGGCGTGCTCGAGCTCTTCGAGCACCAGCATGCCGCCGCCTTCGCCGATCACCAGGCCATCGCGACCGCTGTCGTAGGGGCTCGGGCTCTTGTGCGGGGTGTCGTTCTTGAGGCTGGTGGCGTACAGCGCGTCGAAGACCATCGCCTCGGTCGGGCACAGCTCTTCGGCGCCGCCGGCGAGCATCAGCGGCAGGCGGCCGAACTTGATCGCTTCGTAGGCATAGCCGATGCCCTGGCTACCGCTGGTGCAGGCGCTGGAGGTCGGGATCAGGCGCCCGGTGAGGCCGAAGAAGATACTGATATTGGCTGCGGTGGTGTGCGGCATCATGCGCACGTAGGAGTTGGCGTTGAGGCCTTCGGCCACCGAGTTGAGCAGCATGTTGCCGAACGCCTTGATCTCGTCGGTACTGCCGGTGGACGAGCCGCAGGCCACACCCATGCGCCCGTCGCGGATCGACGGGTCGTCGAGCAGGCCGGCGTCGCGCAGGGCGTTCTGCGCTGCCGCCACGGCCAGGCGCGAGACCCGACCCATGCTGCGCAGCTGCTTGCGGGTCCAGCCGCTCGGTACCTTGAAATCGTCGATGGGGCCGGCCAGGCGCGTATTGAGCTCCTCGAAACGGTCCCATTCATCCATGCGGCGAATGCCGCTGCGGTTGCTGGCGAAGTTGCCGGCAATGGTCTGCCAGTCGCTGCCCAGCGAGGTGATACCGGCCATGCCGGTGACGACCACACGTTTCATCAGCACAGGCCTCCGTTGACCGCCAGCACCTGACGGGTGATGTAGGCGGCTTCGGCCGACATCAGGAAGTTCACCGCGCCGGCGACTTCTTCCGGGGTGCCCATGCGTTGTGCCGGGATCATCTTCAGCAGCTCTTCAACCGGTACGTGCTCGTCGAGCATGGCGGTATCGATCAACCCCGGGGCAACGCAGTTGACGGTGATCTTGCGCTTGCCCAGCTCGATTGCCAGGGCCTTGGCGGCGCCGATGACGCCGGCCTTGGAGGCGCTGTAGTTGACCTGGCCACGGTTGCCGATCATGCCCGACACCGAGGTGATGCAGACGATACGCCCGGCTTTGCGCCGGCGGATCATCGGCATCATCAGCGGGTGCAGGACGTTGTAGAAACCGTCGAGGTTGGTGCGCAGCACCTGGTCCCAGTCGTCTTCGGTCAGCGCCGGGAAGGCGCCGTCGCGGGTCAGGCCGGCGTTGCAGACCACACCGTAGTAGGCGCCGTGGGTTTCTACGTCATCAGTGAGGATGGCCGCGCAGGCGGCGCGGTCGGCGACGTCGAACTGCAGCACGCGGGCTTGCTGGCCCAGGCCCCGGACTTCTGCGGCAACGGCGTCGGCTTCACTGCGCCCGTTTCGGCAATGCAGGACCAGGTCGAAACCGGCGTGCGCCAGGCGCAGGGCAATGGCCCGGCCAATGCCACGGCTGGAACCGGTGACCAGGATGGTGTCAGTCATGGGGGGACTCCTCAGGGCCCGCTTCGGCCAGGTAGCTGGCCACCTGCGGCGGGCGAAAAACGTTCAAACGGGCCATGGCATGGATGCCCGGGCCGCGCAGGTGACACTCGAACACGCCCATGCCGTTGTCGTCTTCGAGCGAGCGCAGGGCATGGATGCGCAAGTGGGCACCGGCAGGGAAATGTTCGACATTGCATTCGAATTTACGCGTGCCGAGCAAAAAGCCCAGCTCCACCGGCTGGCCTTGCTGGCGCGCGCGGCAACCGGCATAGGCGGCCACGCTCTGGGCCATCAGCTCGATGCCGACCCAGGCCGGCAGGCTGCCGTCGGCGCGGTTGAACAGGCCGCCGGGGCGCACGGTCAGGTGGGTATGGATCTGCTCTTCATCGAACGACTCGACCTGATCGATAAGGATCATGTCGCCGGCGTGCGGCAGCAGTTCGGCCAGTGGCCAGGTGATCATGGGGTGTCTCCGAGAATCAGGCTGACATTGTTGCCACCGAAGGCGAACGAGTTGCTCATCAGGCGTCGCGGGCCGCTGGCCGGCAGGCGCTGGCTGGCATCGGCCAGGTTCAGGGCTGGCAACTGCGGGTCATCGACGCCATCCCAGACATGCGGCGGCAGGCGCCCTTCGGTATTGCCGGCGGCCAGGCTCAGCCAGCAGAACGCCGCTTCCAGTGCACCGGCGGCGCCCAGGGTGTGGCCGGTCATCGGCTTGCTCGACGAGCAGGCCAGCTGGCTGCCAAACAGTTCATGCACGGCCAGGCTTTCCATGGCGTCGTTGTGCCGGGTGGCGGTGCCGTGCAGGTTCAGGTAGTCGATGTCTTGTGGTTGCAGGCAGGCATTGTCCAGCGCCTTGCGCATGGCCTGCAAGGCGCCCTTGCCGCCGGGCTCTGGCGCCGAGATATGGTGCGCATCGGAGCTGGCACCGGCACCGAGCAGGGCAATGCCGGGGCCTTCGTGGTTGGCATCGCGAGTCATCAGGAACAGTACCGCCGCTTCGCCGATGTTGATGCCATTGCGGTTGACCGAGAACGGGTTGCAGCGCTCGGCGCTCACCGCCTCGAGGGCGCTGAAGCCGTTGAGGGTCAGCTTGCACAGGCTGTCGACACCGCCGCAGATCACCGCATCGCACAGCCCCAGGTCGAGCAGGCGCCGGGCGCTCATCAAGGCCCGGGCGCTGGAAGTGCAGGCGGTGGAAATCACATAGGCCGGGCCGCTCAGTTGCAGCCAGTCGGCAAGGAAATTGGCCGGGGCGCTGAGCTCCTGCTGGGCATAGTCGTAGCTGGGCGAAAATTGTTGCTCGCGCAGGTAGTGGGCGATGCCCTCGCTGGCCTCCTTGATGCCCGAGGTGCTGGTGCCCAGGACGATACCGATGCGCGGGCGGCCAAAGCGGGCGATGGCCGCTTCGATCGCTGAGCTGATCTGCAGGCAGGCCTCCAGCAGCAACTGGTTGTTGCGGCTGTGGTGGGCCTGCAGGCCGGCAGGCAGCTCGGGCAGTTCGCCGTGCACGGCTGCTACCGGCAGGCTGCGCTGCGCTACCCAGCCCTCCTCCACGCGCATGCCCGAGCAGTCGCCGGCAAACAGTTTGCGGGCAACTTCGGCCTGGCCGCGCCCCAGGGCGCAGACCAGGCCCAGGGCATTGAGGTAAGCGGTCATGGCGTGTTCTCGCTGGGCAGTGGGCTGACTAGATAACGCAGGCCCTGGCCCAGGTTCAAGGTGAAGTCGTCGGCTTGTCGGTAGTCGACATGCCAGCGCTCACCCAGCCAGCGTTGCTGGCCTTGCTGGCGGGCGCCGGGGTAGAGCGTTTGCACCTGCTCGGCCGGGGTCATGGCGAACAGCAGGGCGGCGAACAGTTCACGGGCACCCGGGTTGGGTGGCAGCAGGCCATCGGCGTGCCACTGGCCGTCGTTGAGCAACTGCCGTGCTTGCGGAATGCCCAGCAAGTCCAGCAACGACCAGCGCAGGCTGGCGTCTTCGCGCTGGATCACCAGCAGCCAGTCCTGGCTTTGCCCCGCCTGTTGGCGCTGAATATGCAGCTGCATCGGCAGCGTCAGCGCCGGCATTTGCGTGGGCAGCGGCACCCGGCTGGCGCAGGCGCTCAGCAGGGCAAAGGCGAGGATCAGCAACAGGCGTTTCATGCACTCGGCTCGGTGGGGTTCAAGGGTTTGCGCGCCACCACGTTGACCAGGGTTTCTTCGCGCTGGCCGACGGGCGGCGGCTTGCGCAGGCCGAAGCGTTCGAGCAGGCCGAAGTCGCTGGAACGGCTCCACCACAGGTACGGGTAAGAGACATTCTGCGCGCCGAATTCGAAGCCCTGGTCGCGCAGCATCTGCAGGTACTGTTCGGCGCTTTTCTGTACATGCATGGGGTGACGGAACAGCCAGCGGATCACCCAGGTGTCGATATAGGCTTCGGTGGACTCGGCGAACAGCAGGTAGCCGCCGGGCTTGAGCACCCGGTAGAACTCGGCCAGGGCCTTTTCCTGCTCGACCAGGTGGTGGAAGGTCTGGTGGCAAAAGAGCATGTCGACGCTGTTGTCGGCAAACTGCAAGGCCGCGCAGTCACTGCCGCGCAGCTCGACCTCCAGGCCCAGGCGCCGGGCCTCGGCCTGGCTCAGTTCGAGACTGTGCGGGTCGGCGTCGGTGCCCAGCAACTGGCCGGGGCTGAACACCTGCTGCAGGTACTGGAACGACTTGCCCTGGCCGCAGCCGGTATCGAGCAGCACCGGTGCTTGCGGCAGCGGCGCGTCGAACAGCCGGCGCAGGTCGTTGATCGCCACCCGCAGCACGTGGTGCTGCCAGGTATGGCTACGCAGGAACCAGAAGCCGAAGCGGGTTTCCTCGACGTAGCTGTCGCTGAGGAAGGGTTGTTGGCTCATGCTGCCGTCCTTGCACAGACTTCGGCGAGCATGCGCAGGCGCCGCTTGGGCTCGGCCACGAACGGGTTGCGCGGGTCCCAGGCATAACCGGCGAGGATCGAGCTGATCATCGCGCGGATTTCCGGCGAGCTGGCCGGGTGGTAGATGACGTCCTGGAAGCTGCCGTTGTACCAGCCTTCGACATAGGCGCGGAAGGTATCGACGCCGCGCTTGAGCGGCTCGGCGAACTCGCTCTGCCAGTCGACGTTTTCACCTTGCAGCTGGCGGTGCAGCACGCCTGCGGCCATGCTCGCCGAGCGCATGGCGATGGTTACCCCGGAGGAGAACACTGGGTCAAGGAATTCGGCGGCGTTGCCGAGCAGGGCAAAGCCCGGGCCGTGCAGGGTCTTGACGTTGGCCGAGTAGCCGCCGATGGTCCGCGCCGGAGTGTCCCACACGGCGTTGGCCAGCACCTTGGCCAGGCTTGGGGTCTGGGCGACGAAGTCTTTCAGGCAGGCATCCAGGTCAGCCGGCGCGGCGGCAAAGTGCTCGGCGGCGGCGACCACGCCCAGGGAGCAGCGGCCGTTGCTGAAGGGAATGGTCCAGAACCAGATATCGCGGTGCTGCGGGTGGGTGGTGATGAGGATCTTTTCGCGGTCGAACGCCGGGTGGTCGATGCGGTCTTCGATGTGGGTGAACACCGCCTGGCGCACCGGAAAGCTCGACGGCGCTTCGAGGTCCAGCAGGCGCGGCAGGACGCGGCCATAACCGCTGGCATCGAGGACAAACTCAGCTTCGACGCGGTACTCGCTGCCATCCAGGCGGCGCACGCGCAGCTGCGGGCGGGCACGCTCGAAGTCGGCGGCGATGATCTCTTCTTCGTAGCGGATTTCCACGCCCTGGGCAGCGGCCTGGTCGGCCAGCAACTGGTCGAACTGGGCGCGCTGGACCTGGAAGGTGCTTGGCTTGCCGTTGCTGAAGGTGTCGCCAAAATCAAACGCGCTGTATTCCTCGCCCCAGGCGAAGGCCGCGCCGTTCTTGCGCTGGAAGCCTGCCGCTTCGAGGGCCGGGAGCATGCCGGCTTCCTCGACGAAGTCGATGCAGTGCGACAGCAGGCTCTCGCCGATGGAAAAGCGCGGGAAGCGCTGGCGCTCGATGATCAGCACGTCGTGGCCGTTGCGCTTGAGCAAGGCCCCGGCGATGGCGCCGGACGGGCCGGCGCCGATGATCAATACCTGCCGTTGTTGCAGTTCAGTGTTCGGCATAAGGCCTCCTTGCCGGTTGGGCAGTCTTCAATGGAATCCGGTGCAGGCCGGCCAGCGCGGGCATCAGCGTGGCGACCAGGCTCATCAGCATCAGCGCGAAGTACAGCGCCGGGCTGATCAGCTGTTGTTGCAGCAGCAGGTTGAGAAAGACGATCTCGCTCAAGCCGCGAATATTGAGCAGCAGGCTTTCCCGCCATTTGCTCGCGCCGGCGAACGACGGCGTCGCCCAGCACAGGCCCAGCCAGTTGCCGAGCAGCTTGCTGACGATCGGTAACAGCAGCAAGGCACTCAACTGGATGGTATCGAAGCCCTGCAGCACTTTGTGGATATCGATCTGGATGATGCCGAAGGTCATGATCAGCGGGATCGCAATGCCGTTCTGCAGGCGTTTTATCCACAGCGCCGACAGCGGCATGTGCAGTGGCAGCTTGAGCCAGGCCAGGCAGCACAGGTAGCCGATACCGAAGATCAACGCATTGAGGCGGTAGTGCTCGGCAACGAACAGCAGGGCGAAAAAGCCCAGGCTGTAGACCCACGGCCGGCGCAGGCCAAGGGCGTAGAGTGGCAGCGGCAGGCAGGCGCCCAGCACGGGCAGCAGCAGGCTCACGGGGTCGAGGCTACCCTTGCCCAGGCCAAACAACAGCCAGCAGGTCAGGTCGATGAGGATCGCCGACTGCATCAGGCGCTGGGTTGCCGCGGGCGGATAGTCGATGTTGCGCAGGTACAGGTAGAGCACCGGAATGGCGGTGATGGCGAACACCAGCCCAAGCGCCAGGGTGGTCAGCCAGGGCTGCGTCGGCAGCAGCAAGGCGCCGCAGGCCAGGCCACAGGCAAAGGGCACGAAGAAGCTCGGCAGGGCGATCTTCAGGCTCTGGCGGTCGAACTTCAGCTCCACCACGTCAGCCAGAATATGCCCCAGCAGCAGGGCGAAACTCAGGCCATACAGGGTTTTCAGCCAGGACGGCGCCACCAGTGCGGCGCCACTGAGCTGCCAGTGCGGCTCGACCCAGAACAGCATCAGCAGCGGCAGGCCGAGGGTCGCCAGCAACAACTGGCTGACAATCGGGATCAGCCCCAGGCGCCGGCCCAGCTTACTGGCGAGCCAGAACAGTGCCAGGGCCAGGACCCAGAACAACACGATACTCATGCCGCCTGTTCCTTTTGGCCGGTGGCAGCCCAGGGCGCCAGGACAAAACTGAAGGCCAGGCCGAGGCTCACCGCCAGGCCAAAGTTGCTCACCGCCGGGGTGCTCGACACCGCCAGCAGGCCGAACGACAGCCAGGTGGTGGTCGCCGCCAGCAGGGTGCCGAGCAGGCTGACGGCGGCGCCGCCGATCTGCTCATGCATGAGGATCGCGTAGTCGACGCTGATGGCGGTCACCAGCAGCAGGCCGAACAGGCTGAACAGGGTCAGCGGCTGGCCCAGCCAGCCCAGGCAGGCCAGGCTGCACAACGCGGCGAGTAGCGGCAGGGCGACGATGCGCAGGGCACCGCCGAGGCCGAACGGCAGGATCAGCAACACCACGATCAGCGCGCACGACAACAGCTTGAGCTCGGCGGCGCTGACCTGGGTGGCGGCAAACACCCGATTGAGGTCACCGAGGCGGTCGACCAGTTGCACGCCGTCGAGGTCGTCGGCTTGCAGGCGCAGCAATGCCGGATCGTTCAAGCCCTGGAGGCTGACGATGGCGGCCACGCCCTGGCCATCGGCGCCCAGCCACAGGGTGCGCCAGGGCTCGCCCAGCGGGCCGCTGAGGGCGTGATCGATGTCGAGGGTAGGCAAGGCCTGCACTTTTGCCAGTTCCGCCTGTAACGCGCTTTGCGGTACGCCCAGGGCCAGCAGCGGCTGCAGTGGCAGGCTGCCCAGTGCATCGCGTACCTGTTGCTGCTCGGCAGGGCTGGCGACCAGTTGGCTGAGGGCCATGTAGCCCTTGAGCTTGTCGGTTTCGACCAGTTCATCGAGCCGCGTGCTCAGCGCTTGCAGGCGACCCAGCAACTGCGTCTGGTCGGCGCCGCGAACCAGGTAGAACTGGCTGGTGGGCTGGTAACCGGTGATGCGTGCCACGGCCTGGGCTTCTTCGAGCAGTTGCGGCGGGCTGCCGACCCACTGGCGGATGTCGTTGCGGCTGTCCAGCTGCCACAGGCCCGCCGCGCAAAACAGGATCAGCAGGCCGAGCAACACCGGGCTTGGCACCTTGTTCAGTAGCTTCAGACGCAGGTCCACCAACCATTGGGCAATGCGCAGCGGCCATTGCGCCGGCTGCAGCTCGATACCCTTGAGCAATGCCGGCAGCAGGCACACGGCGCTGAGGTAGGCGCCGACCAGGCCGGCGGCGGAAAACACGGCGATCTGGGTCAGGGCCGGGAACGGCGTGAAGGCCAGGGCCAGGTAGCCGATGCAACTGGTGGCCAGGCTCAGGCTCAGGCCCGGCAAGGTCAGCCGCAAGGCCGGCCAGGCATGCCAGGGGCGCAGGCTCCAGCTCTTGGACAGGTAGTGCAGCGGGTAGTCGACGGCGACACCGATCAGGCTTGAGCCGAGCACCAGGGTCATCACGTGCATCTGGCCGAACAGCGCCACGCAGGCCACCGCACCGAACAGCATGCCGACCAGCACCGGCATGAACGCCAGCAACACCCGCAGGCGCCGGAACGCCAGCAGCAACAGCAAGAGGATGCCGACCGTGGCGCCGCCGCCAACCCAGGTGATTTCCTGGCTGGCCTGGCGCTGGCCGTTGGCGGCATACAGCAAGCCGCTGGCGGCCAGCAGGCGGGCGCCGCGCTGCCCGGCTTCAACCCGGCTGACGGCGAGCAGGTCGGCGACCTGCAGCGGCAGTTGCAGGTCGAACGCATTGCCCAGGGTGCGCGCGCGCAGCAGCACCCAGTGCTGGCCGTCGGCCTCGGCCAGCAGCGCGCCGCTGGCGGTGTCCAGTTGTACCGCAGCAGGGCGTGGCTGGCTGTTCTGGATGCGCCCGGTCAGGCCCAGCCAGTCGTCCTGGCTGGGCACCAGGCTGAAGCCGGCAAAGGGATCGTAGAGGCTCTGCACGCGCTGCTCGATAAAGCCTTGCGGGTTATCGACCAGGCTGCTGCGGTCGGCGCGCGAGAGCATGGCCAGGCGCCCTTGCAGCAACTGCTCGCGCAATGCCTGCAGGTCAGTTTGCAGGCTCCACTGGACCTTCTCGAACAGGCCGCTGGCCTGCCATTGCCCGGCCAGGCGCTGGGCCAGGGCGATGGCCTGGTCACGCTGGGGATGGCCGACCAGCACCAGCATCTCGCGGTTCAGCGGCTCCTGCATGCGCTGTTCGGCGCGTTGCACCAGCGGGTCCTGGGTGGCGCCGGGCACCAGCGTCATCAGGTCGGCAGACAACGGCGCGGCGCGGTGCCATTGCCAGCCGGCGAGGGCCAGCACAACGATCAGCAACAGCAAAAACAGCCGTGGCAACAGGCGCTCACTCGGCAAAATCGCGGCGCTCCGTGTCGGTCAGGCTGGCGCTGCTGCTCGATGGCATGCGCAGCACCGTGCTGTCGCCCTGGGTTTCCAGCAACCGGATGCGTGCGACGTAGCGCCCGCCCTCGATATCGATCTGGCTGAACACCTGCTTGAGCAGCAGCGAGCGCGGGGTCAGGCGCAGTTGCCAGTGCTGGGCATCGCCTTGCAGGCTCAGCTCGAAGTCACGCTGCAGGCCGCTGCTGTCGCCTTGCAGCACGGCGAAGAACAGGCGGTTCTGCTCGGCGCCGGCGCTCTTGCCCGGCAGCATCTGCCAACCGGACGGGTCGCGGCGGGCGATACCCTGGGCGTTGAGGCGGTAGTCCTGCTTGAGCGGCGTTTGCAGCAGCCACAGCAGGCCATGGTCACGGGCGAGCACGAACTGGCCTTTGCTGACCAATGGCTGTGGCAGGGCGCGCAGGTGCTTTTCCTGGATGAACGGGCCCTTGATGACCGCAGGTTCGCCCAGTTGCTTGCTCAGGTCATCGAGGCCAAAGGCGTGGGCCAGGGTGCAGCTGGCCAGCAGGCCGAGGCACAGCAGGCCACGCAACAGCGTCTTCATGGCAGCACCTTGTTCACAGCGTCGATCATCACCTGCGGCGAGGCCAGTTGCATCTCGCCGCTGGCGATCTCGACCGCGACCTGCACCGAGCTGGCGCGGGTCATGCGTGCGCCAGTGACGGCATCGCTGATCAGGTAGTTGATCTTCAGGCGGTTCTCCCACTCCACCAGGCTGGCGCGTACGTTCAGGCGCTGGCCGAAGGTGGCGCCGCGGACATAGCGCAACTGCAGGTCGATCACCGGCCAGGCGAAGCCGGAGGCCTGCATCTGCAGGTAGTTGTGTTCGAGCCTGTCGAGCAGCGCGCAGCGCGCCACCTCGAGGTATTTGACGTAGTGGCCGTGCCAGACCACCAGCATGCTGTCGACATCGAAGAACGGCACCAGCACTTCGCTATCGACGTGCAACACTCCCTGACTACGCATGCAGCCTCCAGTGTTGTTCGGCAATTCGGCTCAGGCACAGGCGCAGGTCGCCTTCCAGGGCACGGTCTTCGATGACCGGGGCGAAGTCTTCGAGCAGCGCGGCGTGCATCTGGGCCAGTGCTGGCGGCAGGTCGCGGGCGTCGGCTTCGCGGCCGCGCAGCCAGACACCCTGGTTGGCCGCCAGCAAGGTCGCGGCGGCAACCTGTTCGGTCAGTTCGAGCGTGCGCAGGGCATCGCGGGCGGCGATGGTGCCCATGCTCACTTTGTCCTGGTTGTGGCACTCGGTGGAGCGCGAGAATACGCTGGCCGGCATGGTGTTTTTCAGGGCTTCGGCGGTCCAGGCGCTGGCGCCGATCTGCACGGCCTTGAAGCCGTGGTTGAGCATCGCCCGCTCGGCGCTGGCGCCCGACAGGTTGCTCGGCAGGCCATGGTTGTAGCGGCTGTCGACCAGCAGCGCGAGCTGGCGGTCGAGCAGGTCGGCGACATTGGCCACCAGGTTCTTCAGGCTGTCCATGGCGAAGGCGATATGGCCGCCGTAAAAATGCCCGCCGTGCAGCACGCGTTCGGCTTCGGCGTCGATGATCGGGTTGTCGTTGGCGCTGTTCAGTTCGGTCTCGATAAAACCGCGCAGCCAGCCCAGGCTGTCGGCTAGCACACCGAGCACATGCGGTGCGCAGCGCAGCGAGTAGCGGTCCTGCAGGCGGTGCAGCGGCGCGGTCGGTGCGTCGATGGCCAGATCCTGGCGCAACCAGGCGGCCACCTGCATTTGCCCCGGGTGGGGCTTGGCGGCGAACAGGCGCTCGTCGAAGTGCTCCGGGTTGCCTTGCAGGGCGACCACGTTCAGCGCGGTGATGCGCGTGGCCAGCTTGAGCAGGTAATCGGCGCGGGCGAAGGCCAGGCAGGCCAGGCCGGTCATCACCGCGGTGCCGTTCATCAGCGCCAGGGCTTCCTTGGGCCGCAGCACCAGCGGCTGCCAGCCCAGTTCACGATGGACGTCGGCGGCGCTGCGGCGCTCGCCCCGGTACAGGACTTCGCGCTCGCCCGACAGGGTGGCGGCCACGTAGGACAGCGGCGTCAGGTCGCCGCTGGCGCCCACCGAGCCTTCCTGGGGAATCAGCGGCAGGATGTCGTGGGCAAGAAACGCCTGCAGGCGCTCCAGCAGGTCGACGCGCACCCCGGACACGCCATGGCACAGCGACTGCAAGCGGGCGGCCAGCACCGCGCGGGTGGCCGGTGCATCGAGCAATTGGCCGAGGCCACAGCCGTGGAAGGTGTACAGGTGCTTGGGCAGCGCTTCAACATGCTCCAGCGGCACCGCCACCACGCACGAATCGCCGTAGCCGGTGGTCACGCCGTAGATCACCCCTTCCTTGTCCAGCAGCGAGTCGAGGAACTGCGCGCCACGGGCAATCCGCGCGCGGTACTCGGCGTCGTCCTGCAGGCGGGTTTCGGTCTGGCGATTGGCCAGGGCGAGGACGTCTTCGATTGCCAGCGGCAACGCGCCGAAGGTCACGGGCTTATGCGGATGCATCGTCATCGGTCTTCCAGAAAGGGTAGAAATTGAACCATTGCTGCGGCGCTTGCAGGCAATAGTGGCCCAGGCGCTCGGCATAGCGCCCGGCCCAGTCGGCGATCACCTGATCGCGCTGGTTGCGGCGCCATTCGATGGCCTCGGCGAAGGGTTCGAGAATCACCTGGTAGCGGCCTTGCTGCTTGAGGCAGAAGAACAGGTTGAGTCGGCACTTGAGCAGCCCGGCCAGTAACCACGGGCCTTGCGGGAAGGCGGCGCGGTGGCCGAGAAAATCCGTCTCGACCGTGCGCGCGCCATGCAGTGGCACGCGGTCACCGGCAATCGCCAGCCATTCACCGCGGTCCAGGCGCTGGCTCAGTTGCAGCATGATCGCCGGGTCCAGCTCGCTGACCTGGATCAGGCGCAGGTTGCTCGCCCCCGATTCACCGAGCAGGCGATTGAAGCGTTCGGCGTGCTTGGTGTGCACCAGCACGTTCATGGTCACTTGCTCGCCGAGCTCGGCCAGGGCGCGGCAGACTTCAAGGTTGCCCAGGTGCGCGCCGACCAGCATCTGCCCGCGCTCGGCGCGCAGTTGAGTGCGCAATTGTGCCGGGTCGACGATTTCGATCTGCTCCAGGCGCAGCTTGCCGTTCCACACGTCGAGCTTGTCCAGCAGGGCCTCGGCAAAGGCCATGAACTGGCCGAACACCCGCCGCTGGCTGGGGCGCAGGCCGGCTTGCCCGCTCCAGTCGGCCAGGCGCTGCTGGTATTGCCAGATGCTCTGCCGGGCGCGGCGGCCAAACACGAAGAAGTACAGGACGATGCCATACAGCACCGGGCTGAGCAGGCGTCGGCCGAGCAGTTTGATACCGAAGGCGGTCAGCTTCATCAGCCAGAAGCTGCCGCGCTCCTGGTGGTCGGCCCAGTGTTGTTCGCCGTTGCTCATGCCTGCCACCGCCGCCAGAGGATCGCCGGGGCACGCAGCAACATGCCGAAGAACAGCTTGGTGTGCATCTTCGAGATCAGTGCGTTGTCGTGGAACAGACGAAAGTGCGAGAGGCCATCGGCCGGGTAATGCACCTTGGTCGGCAGCCAGCGCATCGGCTGGTTGCGCCAGGCCAGGCGCACGAGGATCTCCGGGTCGAAGTCCATGCGTTTGCCGAGCTTGACCGCGTCGATCAGCGCCAGGGTTGGCGGCAGCGGGTAGACGCGAAAGCCGCACATCGAATCGGGAATCTGCAGCGACAGGCTGTTGATCCACACCCACACGTGAGTCAGGTAGCGCGCGTACAGACGGCCCTTGGGCACACTGGCGTCGTACTGTGGATAACCGCAAATCAGTGCCTGTGGATAAGCCTGCGACTGCTGCAGAAAGCGGCTGACATCGGCCAGGTCGTGCTGGCCGTCGGCATCCACTTGCAGGGCATGGCTGAAGCCCAGGCGTGCCGCTTCGCGCAGGCCGGCCATGACCGCGCCGCCCTTGCCCTGGTTGACCTGCAATGTCACCAGATAAACCTGCTGCTGTTCGGCCAGCTGGCGCAGCACGGCGGCGCAGGCCGGGCTGCTGGCGTCGTCGACCAGTACGCAAGGCAGGCCGGCTGCGAGCAGGTCGGCAACTACCGCTGGCACCGCCAGTTCGTGGTTGTACACCGGGATCACCGCGCAGGGTTTATTCACCGATGGCCTCCAGCACGATGCGGCCGCTGGAGCAGGCTGCCCCGGCATTGCTGTAGGCAAAGTAGAGCTTGCCGCGCTCGGCATCGAAGCGCAGGGTCAGTTGCAGCGGGTCGCCGGGGCGCACCAGTTGCTGGAACTTCAGCACTTCCATGCCGGCGAACTGGCGTGGCCGGTCGAGCAGTTGTTGCCCGAGCGCCAGCGCCCAGTCGACCTGGACTACCCCCGGCAGTACCGGCGTCTGCGGGAAGTGGCCGTTGAAATAGGCAAGGTCTGCCGACACCGCCAGTTGCACCTGCAGTTCGCCATTGACCTCGGCCTGGCTCAGCACTTCCGGGCCTTTGGGCCGTGGAGCCAGCAGCAGGGCTTCGAGCTCGGCCTGGGGCAGTTTGCCCTGGGCGTTGAAGGGCAGTTGCCGCAGCAGCCGCCAGCGTCGGGGCAGGGCCAGGGCTTCGCAGTGCTGGCTGAGGTGCTGGCGCAGGCCTTCGGTGAGTGCGCGTCGGCCCTGATTGCGCAGGGCGTGCAGGCCTGCGGCGCTGAGCACCAGCAGGGCGCCGAGGCTGGCGCGGTTTTCCTGGATCACCGCCAGGCGCGCTTCCTCGACCCAATCGTGGGCGACCAGGGCCTGTTCGAGCATTGGTAGGGAGATGCGTTTTTCTTCCAGTTTGACGATCCGGTCCAGGCGCCCCAGCAGGCGGAAGCGCCCGTCAGCGGTGAACTCGACGGCATCGGCGCTTTGCTCGATATGGCCGGGTGGCAAATAGGTCGATTCGATACGCAGCGCACCCTGTTCATTTTGGCTCAGGCGCACCTCGGCAAAGGGTTGCCACAGGCTGTCGCCCTGGCGCCAGGCAATGCCGCCGGTTTCCGAGCTGCCGAGAATTTCGCTCGGCCATTGCTGCAGGCGCTGGTGCAAGGCCTGGGCGGCGCTGGCCGGCAGCTCGCCGCCGGAGGAAAACACCCGGCGTACCGCGCTTAACGCGGGCCAGTCGAGGTTGTCGCCCATGCGCTTGAGCAGCGCCGGGCTGGCCACCCAGGCAAAGGCCGGGTGCTCGCGGCTGGCGCGCTGCAGGTCTTCGGGGAAGGGCAACTGGCGACGCACGAACGGGCGCCCGGCACACAGCGGCCAGAGCACGCGAAACAGCAGGCCGTAGATGTGCTGGGCGGCGACGCTGCCGATGATGCACGCAGCGCCCAGCTCTGTGCCCCATAGCTGTTCCAGGGCCTGCACTTCGTTGGCCAGCTGGCGCAGGCTCTTGTCGATGCGCTTGGGTTCGCCGCTGGAGCCGGAGGTGCACAGGCTCAGCAGGCAAGCGTCCAGGTCCAGTTGGGCAGCGGCCAGGGGCGTTTCCAGCAGTGCATCCAGCGCAGTGTCTTGCGCCTGGTCGCTCAGCCACAGCTCGACTTCGCCTTGCCAGCGCTGGCGGGTCTGGACTTGCAGGTCGGCCGGCAGCAGCACCTGTACGCCGGCGCGCCAGGCGCCGAGCAGGGCCACGGCCAGCTCGGCGGCGTCTTCCAGGTGCACGGCAATGCGCTTCACACCACGGCGCTCAAGGCCAGCGGCCAGTTGCAGGGCTTGCTGGCGCAGGCCCGCGTGGTCCAGCGCCGGGGCGAAGGTTACCGGGCGCGGCGCGTCGCTCGGGTGCAGCAGTTGCTCAAGAGCAATCCATTTCATGAGCGTCCTCGCACGCGTTGTCTTATCAGCCATTCAATGGCAAACAGCAGGCCCATCAGCCCGTAGGCGATCAGCCCGTTGTACAGGGTCCACCAGCTCAGCGGCGCCCACAGGGTCAGGGCGGCGGCGACCAGGCCGTTGGCCAGGAAGAACAGGCTCCAGACCTTGGTCACCTGGCGTGTGTAGTGGATCGCCACCTCGGGCAGTTGCGGCTCGCGCAGGCGCGCCAGGCGCTCGGCCACCGGCGGGCCGAATTTCAGGCTCAGGCCGAACAGGCCAAGCATGAACGCGCTGATCAACACCGGGTACCAACGCAGCAGCTGCGGGCTGTTGAACAGCGCCAGCAACGCGCAGAAGGCAATCGCCGCCACGGCCATCCAGTGCCCGCCGGGGCGCCGCGGTTCGCTCAAGGCGCGCGCCAGCCACAGGCCGCCGAGCAACAGGCCGAACTGCCAGGGGGCAAAGTGGGCCATGCCAAAATGCACCGCAAAGGGGTACAGCAGACCGGCCAGCAGCAGGCCGAGGCCGATCAGGCGTTTCATGCCGCGTTGTTGACCAGGCGGTAGACCGCCTCGACCACGTCATTGACCGTACGCACGGCCTTGAACTCGTCGGCGGCGATTTTTTTGCCGGTCTGGCGCTTGATGTGATCGATCAGGTCGACCGCGTCGATGCTGTCGATTTCCAGGTCCTGATACAGGTTCGATTCCAGGCTGATGCCGGCCGGGTCCAGTTCGAACAGTTCGACCAGGGCATCGCGCAGGGTGTTGAAGATGTCTTCGCGGGTTTGCATGGTGCTGTCTCAGGCTGCCTGTTTGGCGGTGACGAAAGCCGCAAGGCTGGCCACGCTGGTGAAATGGTTACGGGTGTCCTTGGCGTCGGCGTCGATTTTGATGCCGTACTTCTTCTGGATCGCCAGGCCGAGTTCGAGGGCGTCCACCGAATCCAGGCCCAGGCCTTCGCCGAACAGGGTCTGCTGGTCACCGATGTCCTGGGCGCTGATGTCTTCAAGGCCCAGGGCGTCGATGATCAACAGCTTGATGTCGTGGTTAAGGGTGTTCTGTGGATCGCTCATCTTCGGCGAGCTCCTTGGTGAAGTGCTGATGCAAATAGTCGTTGAGTTTGCGCGAGGCCTGCGGGGCGGGGCCTTGTGCGGCGAAGGCCTGCGGGTCGATGTCGGCACCGACCTGCAGGCTGAAATGCACCCGGCGCTGGGGTATGCGGTACCAGGGTTCGGCCTTGGTCAGGGTGCTGGGGGTGACCTTGATGGTTACCGGGGTAATGATCTGCGCACCGCGCAGGGCGATGGCCGCTGCGCCGCGATGGAAGGCCGGCGGTTGGCCCGGCTGGGTGCGCGTGCCTTCGGGGAAGATGATCAGGGTCTGGCCGCCTTGTAGGGCGCCGACGGCGCTGTCGAGCATGTCCATGCTGCCGTCGTTGCTGATGTATTCGGCCGAACGCACCGGGCCGCGGGTGCAGGGGTTGTGCCAGAGGCTCTGCTTGACCACGCAGTTGGCCTGGCGCACCAGGCCGATGAGGAACACCACGTCGATCAGCGACGGGTGGTTGGCAATGATCATCTGCCCCGGGCGGCCGAGTTTTTCCGCGCCCTTGACCTCATAGGTGAGCACGCCGCTGGCGGCCATGAAACGAATGAAACGCCAGAACAGCCAGCTGATGGTGTGCCGCGCGCGCTGGCGATGGCGTACGCCGTCGCCGGGCAGGCAGGCCAGCAGCGGGAACACCAGCAGGCGCAGGCACAGGCCGCCGACACCGAACAGCAGGAAGCTGACGGCGGTGGCGAGCAGGCGCCAGTAATAGGCGTCGCGCGGTCTGCTTATGGCTTGCGTTGCCAGTTCCATGTGCGACTCTTCCAGGTGTGGGTATAGGTGCTTTCGCCCTTGAGCAGGCAACGCAACCAGCTCAGGGCATGGGGTTCGCTCGCAGCCGCGCCCGCGCTGTTATCGCCAAGGGTCAGTTGCCAGTCGTCGCCAGGCGTCAGCAGCAGGCCCAGGGCGTAGGCAAACGGCACGTCATCGATCCACGGGCCGTAGGCCGCGGGCGGCTGTTCTTCAGTGATTATCAGCAGCACTGCCGGGGCGCCTTCGCGCAGCAGGCAGGCGGCTTCCATCACGCCGTGTTCGAAACCGTCACCGGCAGCGGCCAGGGCGGTCATTTCGCTGGTTTCGCCACGCATGATCGACCACAGGCCGATCACCGCGTTGTGTACCGACAGGCTGAACTGGGTTGGCGACAGCGGCTGCTCGTTGGCCAGGTCGCTGAGTATCTCGAAGGTGCGTGGGGTTTCGCCATGCCGGGAGACGAACACCAGCGGCAAATCCTGCATTCCTTCGGCCAATGGCCAGCCCACGGCAAAGGCCATGCGCGCCAGTCGGCTCAGGCGCCGGCGCTGCATGGCCGGCAAAAACGACACATCCGGTGCCTGTTCAGCCACTGCCGGGCAGTGCTGTGCCTGGCTCCAGGCCTGCCAATCGGCAGCCGTCTGCAGGCCTGGCGCCCACGCGCGCCACTGGCTGATATTGAATGTGATCACTTAGCTGTACTTCCCGCCCTGAGGGACTTCCTTGCCGAGGGAGTGACTCGGAACAACGACCTGACAGGGGTGTGGCGCAATCGCCGAGTGGCGCGCATTATCCCGGTGGAGTTGGTGTGTAGCAAATATTGGTTGTACGGATTGTCGTCTGCAACAGACAGCGGTCCTTATGATTCGTCGGACCGATCCGAGGTTTCCCGACCAATGGCGGTGTTGTTTATTCGGTCGGATCGCCGAAAACTTGAGCCATTGGCGGCTGGTCAAGCCGTCATTGGCCGCACATACTCGCTCATCCCCAGACACACGGAGGTCTTTCCATGCGGCGCGTGGTATTCAATCAGAAAGGTGGCGTTGGCAAGTCGAGCATTGCCTGCAACCTGGCAGCGGTGAGTGCCAATGAAGGCTATCGGACCCTGCTGATCGACCTGGATGCCCAGGCCAATTCGACCCAGTACCTCACCGGGCTGACCGGCGAGGACATTCCCATGGGCATTGCCGACTTCTTCAAGCAGACCCTGTCGTCCGGGCCGTTTGCCAAGAAGAACAAGGTCGATATCTACGAAACGCCCTTCGACAACCTGCATGTGGTGACCGCCACCGCCGAGCTTGCCGACCTGCAGCCCAAGCTTGAGGCCAAGCACAAGATCAACAAGCTGCGCAAACTGCTCGATGAGCTGGACGAGGACTATGACCGGATCTACCTGGACACTCCGCCAGCGCTGAATTTTTATGCGGTTTCGGCGCTGATCGCTGCCGATCGTCTGCTGATCCCCTTCGATTGCGACAGCTTCTCTCGCCAGGCCCTGTATGGCCTGCTGGCCGAGATCGAAGAACTCAAGGACGATCACAACGAAGAGCTGCAGGTCGAAGGCATCGTCGTCAACCAGTTCCAGGCCCGCGCCAGCCTGCCCCAGCAGATGCTCGACGAGTTGATCGCCGAGGGCCTGCCGGTGCTGCCGGTGTACCTCAACAGCTCGGTGAAGATGCGCGAATCACACCAGGCCAGCCTGCCGCTGATTCACCTGGAGCCTCGGCACAAGCTGACCCAGCAGTTTGTCGAGCTGCACGCTTTGCTCGAAGAAAACGCCTAGACGCCCTGGCTGCGCAGCCACTCCAGCAGTTGCTGGAGTGGGAATGCACCGCTCTGGCGCGCCACTTCCCGGCCGTTTTTGAACAGGATCAGGCTGGGGATCGAGCGAATCGCCAATTGCCCGGCCAGTTGCTGGTTGGCCTCGCTGTCCAGTTTGGCCAGGCGGCAGCGCCCGCTCAGCTGAGCGGCGGCCTGGGCAAAGATCGGCGCAAACGACTTGCACGGCCCGCACCAGTCGGCCCAGACATCGATCAGCAACGGCAGGTCGCCCTTGATCTGGCTGGCGTAATCGCCCTGTTGCAGATCGAACGGCGTGCTCAGCAGCACCGGGTTCTTGCAGCGGCCGCATTTAGGGCTGTCGCCAAGACGCTCGCCGGGGATGCGGTTGAGGCCGTTGCAGTGGGGGCAGGGGATGAGTAATGGGTCAGTCATGACAGCTCCGGGAATTGCGACCGGTTTACGGTCGTCCGCGGTTCAAGCCCGCGCCTTTATGTTCAATGGTTTAGCATGTGCGCCTTGTACACCGGCCATGGAGTGCCCGATGGATTGCCAGCATTCAGCGCATATCCGCATTTTTGTCGATTTCCGATCCAATGGCGAACCAGCTTTCGAGAGCGTGCCGGTCCGTCAGATCGATGCCAATACCTTTGAGCTGCTGTCGTCACCAGGGTTGGCACTCGACCTGGCTCGTGGCGATACCATCCGCATCAACCACCCGAACCAGCGTGCCGAAGTGCTGCAGCGCGGTGGCAACTTCTGCATTCATATTTATGCCGACGACCTGCCCCAGGAGGCTGTCGACACGCTGCAAGACGAAGTGCAGACGCTGCTCGGTGGTACTCTGGATGGTCGCTACAAGGGCAACCTGACTCTTGCCATCCCCTCGCGTAACGGTTTTGCAGCCATCCGTGAAGTGTTCGACCGCTTTCGCCAATGCACCGGTGTCGAGTGGTACTACGCCAATATCTATCGCAACCTGGACGATGATGAGGATGAAACCCTGCTCAACTGGTGGCTCGACAGCTGAGGCGTAAGCCTCACGACGAGCAACTGATCTCCAGGTGCTTGCCCCATTCCGGCGGCCGCTGGGCGTAGGCCTGCATGCCCGGCTGCTCGTCGAACGGTTTGCTCAGCACCTGGTGCAGGCGGCGTACTTCCTCGTAGTCCCCCCCCTCGGCCGCCTCGATGGCGCGCTGGGCCAGGTAGTTGCGCAGGATATACAGCGGGTTGACCGCATGCATGCGCTCGCGCCGGCCCTCGGCGTTGCCGGGTTCGCGCTGCAGGCGTGCCAGGTAATCGGCTGACCACAGGTCAAAACCGGCCAGATCGATGAAGTCGTCGCGCACCACCTGCAGGGCCTGCTCGGCAGGCTGGTCGCCGAGATGGCGGAAGAACAGGGTGTAGTCCACCGCGCCGGGCTGCATCAGTTGCAGCAGGCGCTCGATCAGCAGCTTGTCGTCGTCTTCTGCCTGGGTTAGGCCCAGGCGCCGGCGCATCAGGTCCAGGTAATGGGCCTCGTACAACGGCAGGAACAGCCCGAGGGTTTCCTTAAGCGCTTCGACGCTGATAAACGGCGTCAGGGCCTGGGCCAGGGCGCTGAGGTTCCAGTGGGCGATGGGTACCTGGTTGCTGTAGCTGTAGCGGCCCTGGTCATCGGAGTGGTTGCAGATGAAATTGGCGTCGAAGTCGTCGAGGAAGGCGTAGGGGCCGAAGTCGAAGGTGATGCCCAGAATCGACATGTTGTCGGTGTTCATCACCCCGTGGCAAAAACCATAGGCCTGCCAGCGGGCAATCAGCTCGGCATTGCGCTCGACGATGGTGCGGAACATCGCCAGGTACGGCTCGGGTTCGTCCTTGCACTCGGCAAAGTGGCTGTTGAGCACGTGCTCGGCGAGGATGCGCTGCTGCTCGGGCTGGCGGGTGTAGTAGAAGTACTCGAAATGCCCGAAGCGGATATGGCTCGGCGCCAGGCGCAGCAGCATGGCGGCGCGCTCCTGGGTTTCGCGCCATACCGGCGTGCTCGAGCCGATCACGCACAGCGCGCGGCTGCTGGCGATGCCCAGGGCCGGCAGGGCCTCGCTGGCAAGGAACTCGCGGATCGACGAGCGCAGCACGGCGCGGCCATCGCCCATGCGCGAGTAAGGCGTCTGCCCGGCGCCCTTGAGGTGCAGGTCCCAGGACTGGCCGGCGTCGTTGCGCACCTCGCCCAGCAACAGCCCGCGGCCATCGCCAAGGCGCGGGTTGTAGGAGCCGAACTGATGCCCGGAATAGACCATCGCCCGCGGTTCGGCCTCGGCCCACAGCTTGTGGCCGCTGAACAGTTCGGCAAATACCGGCGAATGGGCCTCGGTGGGCTCAAGGTCGAGCAGCGCCATGGCTGCCTCGCTGGCGACCACCAGGCGCGGTTCGGCAATCGGCTCGGGCAGCACCGAAGTAGAGAAGGCATCGCCCAGGCGGGCGAAACGGTTATCGAAAGTCAGTTCGTCGAGGGCTTTCAACGGCCATCTCCTGGAGAAAACCTGAGTATTCTGCAAGGGTATGGCCGCTGGCGTCCAGTCAGGCCGGTTTGCCGCTGGCCTCGTCGCCGGGCTTCTCGCCATCGCTGGCGTTTGGTAGCACGGTCTTGTCGAGGTTCTCCACCGGGACCATCTTGTATTCCTGGCCCTGCATGTTCTTCAGGTAGATCTCCATCTGCCGGAAGGAGATGTTGATGTGTTGCTTCTTGAACTCTTTGTTGATGTAGCGGTTGATCTCGTCGAGCACCGGATTGCGGTCGCCCAGGTCGCGCACGTGCATGCGCAGCTCGTGGTCCAGGGTGCTTTCGCCGAAGTTCAGGAAGTAGACGATCGGCGCCGGTTCCTTGAGTACCCGCGGGTTGTCGTTGGCGGCCTTGAGCAGCAGGGTGCGCACCAGGTCCAGATCCGAGCCGTAGTCGACGCCGAGCTTGAGGGTTACCCGGGTGATGGTGTCGGTCAGCGACCAGTTGATCAGTTGCCCGGTGATGAAGGTCTTGTTCGGGACAATGATGTCCTTGCGGTCGAAGTCGGTGATGGTGGTGGCGCGGATGCGGATCTTGCTCACCGTGCCCGAGAGGTTGCCGATGGTGATGGTGTCGCCGATGCGCACCGGGCGCTCGAACAGGATCATGATCCCGGAGATGAAGTTGGCGAAGATCTCCTGCATGCCGAAGCCCAGGCCCACCGACAGTGCCGCCACCAGCCATTGCAGTTTGTCCCAGCTGACGCCCAGGGCTGACAGGGTGGAAACAAAGCCGACCCCGGCAATCACGTAGGACAGCAACGTGGTGGTGGCGTAGGCACTGCCCTGGGCCAGGTTCAGGCGTGACAGCACCAGTACTTCGAGCAGGCCCGGCAGGTTGCCGGCCAGGGCAATGGTGATGCCGATGATCACCAGTGCACCCAGCAGGTCACGCAGGCTGATCGGCACCATGCTCATGGATGCGCCGGTGCCGCTGGTGTACTCGTACAGGGTGATGTTGTCGAGGTAGGCAAACACGCTGATCAGGTCCGACCAGACCCAGTAGAGGGCGGCGATGAAGCCGCCGAGCAGGGCCAGGCGAATCAGGCGCAGCGACTGCTGGTTGACCTGTTCGATGTCCAGGGTCGGCTCTTCGACCAGCACTTCGCCATCCAGGCCTTCCTTGGCCGCCTGGCGCTTGCTCAGCGCCCGCTGGTAGGCCAGGCGCCGGGCAGCCACGGCCAGGCCGCGGACGAAGGCGGCTTCGATCACCAGCCAGAACATCAGTAGGTACAGGGTATCGATCAGGCGGTCTGTGAGCTTGAGCGCGGTGTAGTAATAGCCAAAGCACACGGCGATGAACAGCGCCACCGGCAACGCGGTAAAGGCCACGCCCACGGCCTTGCGAAACAGCGAGGTGTTGCGGTGGGTGGGGCTGCTCAGCAGCAGGCGGCTAAGCAACCAGGCCATCAGCGCATAGCAGGTCAGCACCACGCCGATGCCGAGCACGTCTTCAGCCAGCGCCGAGGGTTGATGTTCGGCCACCGCCACCACCCCGACCAGGGCCAGGACCACGGTGCCGAGGCGGCGGATCCAGCCACGGAGGAATTCGACCTGGGGCTTTTCCCAGCGAAAGTGCAGTTCGGCCACGCCGCCCGGGGCGAGTATCCGGTAGGCGGTGTAGAACACCAGCCAGGCCTGGGCCACCTGGAACAGCGCCGAGGCGAGGTTGGCGTTCTGCCCGCGGGCGTCGACCTGCAGGGCATAGCCGCACAGGGCCAGGCCCAGGCTCAGGGGCATGGCCAGGAGGATGTTGATCAGGATCGCCTGGGGCGTGTGCCACTGGCTGTCACGCTTGAAGTGGCCGACATCCTGGTGAACCTTGGTCAGGCGCGCATACAGGTATTTGCGCCGCCACAGCAGGGTGCCGATCAGCAACAGCAAGGGCAGGAACAGCAACGGGCGCTGGGCCAGGCCGTCGGTCAGCTCGCGCAGGCCTGAACCCCAAGGCAGGCTGACAACCTGTTTTTGCAGGCGCTCGGGCACGCTGCGCAGCCATTCCAGGTCCAGTGGCTTGTTGCTGGGAATCCAGAACATCTGCTCATCAAGGGTTGCACGCAGGTTTTGTGCGGTGCTGAACAGTTGCTTTTGGTTCAACTGCAAGGTGATCGATTCGTTGAGCAGCGCGCTCAGTTCACGGTTCAGGCGTTCGAGCAGGTCGCTGCGAGTGATCGCCACTTCCAGCAAGGCCTTGCGCAGTTGCGGGGTGACGGTCTCGGGCGGTTGCGCGGTGAGCAGCTTGTCGACATAGCTGCTCGGGCTGCTGATCTGCTCGCGCTGCTGGTTGATCTCGAACTGATACAGGCGGATGTCGGCGATCTGGTCGGCCAGGTCGCGGTCGAGCTTCAGGTGCGGCAGCGCCTGCTTCTGCTTGTAGAGGATCTTCGACAGCAGCAGGCTGCCCTTGAGCACGCTGATCTGCTCGTCGAGGGCCTGGTCGCTCTGGGTCAGGCTGTCCAGTTGCTGCTTGGTCTTGAGGTTCTGCTGGGTCAGGTCGTTGAGGCTGTCGGTGCTGCGCAGCAGGTAGTCGGAGAGCTTGAGGTTGGCGGCGCTTTCGGTGGCCAGCAGGGTGCTGCCGCCGGCCTTCTGCGCTTCGATCGACTGTTCGGTGACGGTTTGCTGGGACTGGGCCAGGCGCTTCTGGTTGATCAGCGTCTGCAGGTCCTGGATCTCCTGTTCCAGGCGCGCGGCGCGCTCGATCAGCAGGTCATGCTGACTGTTGCCCAAGTCTTGCAGCAGGCTGTTGCCGGCCAGTTCCTGGCGGCGCAGCAGGGTCAGGGCGTTGAGCGCGGCGAGTTCGGCGTTGAGCTGGTTGCGCTGGTCGGCGCTGAGCGGCTTGCCGCCGTCCTTGCCGATCTTCAGGCTGGTGTTGATCTGCTGGGTGCGGGTCTGGTTGGCGCTGATTTCTGCCTGGGCCCGTTCGGGGCGGGTCTGCGCGGTGATGGTCAGGCTGTTGGCCTCGGACAGCGCTTTTTGCAGTTCGCCCTGCTCGGTGGTGCGCTCGGCCAGCAATTGCTCCAGCTGCGGCACGCTGGAGGCAGCGTAGCGCTGGGTGACCGGGATCACCTTGCTGTCCTTGAGCTTGGCCAGCTCGCGCTGGTTTTCGCTGGTTTGGCGCGGCGCGTCGTTGAGCTGGTGCTTGAGCGCAGTGAGCCTCTTCTCGCTGTCCTCTTTGTTGCCGAGGAAGGCCAGGGTCTTTTCGAGCACCTGCTGCAGGGCTTTCTGTTCAGCCTCGGGCAGCTTGCGTTCGGCGATCTTGTCCAGGCTTTTCTGGATCGCTGCCGTGGTCGGCGGTTCCGCCGCCCACACCGGGGAGAAGGACAGGCACAGCCCGATCAGGGCTGCGCTTAAAAACGTGCGCAGGGACATAGGCAGAAAATTCGTACAGGCAGAGGCGAAGAACGGAGTTTAAAGGAACAACCCTGGGCCGGGTCGAGTACCTTCGGGGAATTTGACGCCCACTTTGAGGATCTTGTTCCCTTCCATCACTGCAACCGTCCACAAGGTGCTGTTCCATTCGATCTGGTCGCCGACCACCGGCGCGCCGCCAACCTTCTGCGCGATGAAGCGGCTGAGTGGCATGTGCGGGTCCTGACCGTCGAGCTGCAAACCGTACAACGCCGCTACAGCCCCCAGTTCTGCGTCCCCTTCGAGCACGAAGTCACCAAAGAAGCGCAGGTCCAGGCCTCGCTGCGGTGCCTGGCTGAACAGCTTGCCGAGGGCCGGCAGGTTGTGTTCGTGGCCGATCACGCAGAGCAGGTCGTCGACTTCCAGGGTGGTACTTCCCGACGGATGGAGCAGTTGCTGGCCGCGAAACAGTGCGGCGATGCGGGTGCCTTCGGGCATTTTCAGCTCGCGCAGGGCGGCGCCGATGCACCATTTTTCGGCGCCCAGGCGATAGACGAACAGCTCCCACTCGCTGGTGATGTGCACTTCCAGGGCCGAGCGGGAGATCGGCGCCGGGTCTGGCGGTACTGTCACTTTCAGCAGCTTGGCCACCCACGGCAGGCTGGTGCCTTGCACCAGCAGCGAGACCAACACGATGAAGAACGCCAGGTTGAAGAACAGCTGCGCATCGGGCAGCCCGGCCATCAGCGGGAACACCGCGAGAATGATCGGTACCGCGCCGCGCAGGCCGACCCAGGAAATAAAAGCTTTTTCGCGGCCATGGAAAGCCTTGAACGGCAGCAGGGCGGCGATTACCGACAGTGGCCGGGCGAAGATGATCATCCACAGCGCCAGGCCCAGTGCCGGCAGGGCGATGGGCAGCAGGTCGTGCGGTGTGACCAGCAGGCCGAGGACCAGGAACATGCCGATCTGCGCGAGCCAGGCCATGCCGTCGAGCATGTGCAAGATGCCATGGCGGCTACGGATCGGCCGGTTGCCGAGCACCAGGCCGCACAGGTACACGGCGAGAAAGCCGCTGCCGTGCAGGGCGTTGGTCAGCGAGAACACCACCAGACCGCCAGCCACTACCAGGATCGGATAGAGGCCGCCGGCGAGGTTGATGCGGTTGACCAGTTGCAGCAGCAGCCAGCCGCCACCCAGGCCCAGCAGGCCGCCGATGCCGAACTCGCGCAGCAGGTGGGTGAGCAGGCTCCAGTGCAGGCCGGTCTGGCCACTGGCGATCATCTCGATCAGGGTCACGGTGAGGAACACCGCCATCGGGTCGTTGCTGCCCGATTCAATCTCCAGGGTTGCCGTCACCCGCTCGTTCAGGCCTTTGCCGCCGAGCAGCGAGAATACCGCTGCGGCGTCGGTGGAGCCGACGATGGCGCCGATCAGCAGGCCCTGGATCAGGCTCAGGTCGAACAGCCAGGCGGCGACCATGCCGGTCAGGCCGGTGGTGATCAGCACGCCGACTGTGGCCAGTGACAGCGCCGGCCACAGGGCCACGCGGAAACTCGCCACCCGCGTGCGCAGGCCGCCGTCGAGGAGGATCACCGCCAGCGCCAGGTTGCCCACCAGGTAGGCGGTCGGGTAATTGTTGAAGATGATGCCGCCACCGTCGACCCCGGCAATCATGCCGACCGCAAGGATGATGACCAGGATCGGGATGCCCAGGCGCGATGACAGTGAGCTGACCAGAATACTTGCACCTACCAGCAATGCGCCGATCAAGAACAGGCTATTGATGGTGGACGCATCCAAAGGCAGTACTCCGGGGAAAAGCAGGAAGGAGGGGCGGTTTGCTTTGAATATCAAGCAGGTCGCGTGCCAAGGATTCTAACCTGAGGGGTTGGCGGGGTGTAAAGGGTTAATCGCGGGGACAAAAAAAGCACTCCTTGGAGTGCCTTATTGTGTTGCTTCTTGCGGGCCTCATCGCGGGGCAAGCCCGCTCCCACAGGTAGGAGCGGGCTTGCCCGGCGAAAAAAGCTTAGGCCTGCTTGACCTCACGCATCGCCTTGCCTTTGACCGGCGCGCAGTTGGCGACGTAGTACTTGGCGGTGCTGCGTGGCAGCGGCTGGCGGTTGCGGATCTTGTCGGCGATTTTCTCGGCGATCATGATCGTGGTGGCATTGAGGTTGCCAGTGATAATGATCGGCATGATCGAGGCATCGACCACACGCAGGCCCTGCATGCCATGCACGCGGCCCTGGCCGTCGACCACGGCCATGTCGTCGTCGCCCATCTTGCACGAGCAGGACGGGTGGAACGCGGTTTCGGCGTGCTCGCGGATGAACTTGTCCAGTTCTTCGTCAGTCTGCACGTCGGCGCCCGGGCTGATTTCGCGGCCACGGTAGGCGTCCAGTGCAGGCTGGGCCATGATTTCGCGAGTCAGGCGGATGCCGTCACGGAATTCCTGCCAGTCCTGCTCGGTGGCCATGTAGTTGAAGAGGATGCTCGGGTGCTGGCGCGGGTCTTTCGACTTCAGCTGGATACGGCCGCGGCTAGGCGAGCGCATCGACCCCATGTGGGCCTGGAAGCCGTGTTCCTGTACGCCGTTGCTGCCGTTGTAGTTGATCGCTACCGGCAGGAAGTGGTACTGGATGTTCGGCCATTCGAACTCTTCGCGCGTACGGATGAAACCGCCCGCTTCGAACTGGTTGCTGGCGCCGATACCGGTGCCCTTGAACAGCCACTCGGCACCGATGGCCGGCTGGTTGTACCAGAGCAGCGACGGGTACAGCGATACCGGCTGAGTGCAGGCGTACTGCAGGTACAGCTCAAGGTGGTCCTGCAGGTTTTCGCCCACGCCCGGCAGGTCGTGAACCACAGGCACGTTGAGGCTTTCGAGCAGAGCACGCGGGCCAACGCCGGAGCGCTGCAGCAGTTGCGGCGAAGCGATGGCGCCGGAGCAGACGATCACTTCCTTGCGCGCACGGGCTTCGACGCGCTCTTCGCTGGCGCCGACCAGGTAGCTCACGCCAACAGCGCGCTTGCCGTCGAACAGCACGCGATCGCTCAGGGCGTGGGTGACGATGGTCAGGGTCGAACGCTTTTTGGCAGTGTCCAGGTAGCCGCGGGCGGTGCTGGAGCGACGGCCTTTAGGCGTGACGGTACGGTCCATTGGGCCGAAACCTTCCTGCTGGTAGCCGTTGAGGTCTTCGGTGCGCGGGTAACCGGCTTGTACGCCGGCTTCGACCATGGCGTGGAACAGCGGGTTGTTGCCGGCTTTAGGCGTGGTGACGCTGACCGGGCCTTCGCCACCGTGATAATCGTTGGCGCCGATGTCGCGGGTTTCTGCCTTGCGGAAATACGGCAGGCAGTCCAGGTAGCTCCAGTCTTCCAGGCCTGGCAGTTTTGCCCAACCGTCGAAGTCCATGGCGTTGCCGCGGATGTAGCACATGCCGTTGATCAGCGACGAGCCACCCAGGCCCTTGCCGCGACCGCATTCCATCCGGCGGCCGTCCATGTGCGGCTCCGGGTCGGTCTCGTAGGCCCAGTTGTAGCGACGGCCCTGCAGCGGGAACGCCAGCGCGGCTGGCATCTGGGTGCGAAAGTCCATGCGGTAGTCTGGGCCACCGGCCTCGAGCAGCAGGACGGTAACGCCTTCGTCTTCGGTCAGGCGGGTCGCCAGGGTGTTACCGGCAGAGCCGGCACCGACGATGATGTAGTCATATTCCATGGCTTTCTCCGAAAGCAGCTGCAAGCCTCAAGCTACAAGCCGCAAGAAACAGCGGTCGTGCAAGGCTCGCGATTTAGTGGGCGCTGCAAGTGCCGGTTGGCATAACGCGCACCGGCTTTTACTTGCAGCTTGCAGCTCGAAGCTTGAGGCTTCAGAGCATCTGGCTACGTGTCACCTCAGAAAACCGAGTTGTACGCACCCAGTTCCACCTGCACCGATTTAATACGAGTGTACTGAGCCAGCGAGCTCACGCCGTTTTCGCGGCCAACACCGGATTGCTTGTAACCGCCAACCGGCATTTCGGCTGGCGACTCGCCCCAGGCGTTGATCCAGCAGATACCGGCTTCCAGCTGGTGGATGATGCGGTGGGCGCGGCTGATGTCGTTGGTGCAGACGCCCGCGGCCAGGCCGTATTCGGTGTCGTTGGCACGGCGGATGACTTCTTCTTCGGTCTCGTAGGAGAGGATGCTCATTACTGGGCCGAAGATTTCTTCCTTGACGATGGTCATGTCATCGCGGCAGTCGGTGAACACGGTCGGTGCCACGAATGCGCCCTTGGCGAATTCGCCTTCGGTCAGACGCTGGCCGCCGCACAGAACGCGTGCGCCTTCTTCCTTGCCCTTGGCGATGTAGCCCAGCACGCTTTCCATGTGGGCGAAGCTGACCAGCGGGCCGAAGTTGGTGTTTTCGTCTTCAGGGTTGCCAACGCGGATGCGCGCAACGCGCTCGGCGATCTTGGCTTCGAAAGCCGCTTTCATCGAGGCAGGAACGAACACGCGGGTGCCGTTGGTGCAGACCTGGCCCGAGCTGTAGAAGTTGGCCATCATGGCGATGTCGGCGGCGCGATCCAGATCGGCGTCGTCGCAGATGATCAGCGGCGACTTGCCGCCCAGTTCCATGGTGACTTCCTTGAGCGTCGAGCTCGAAGCGCTGGCCATGACTTTCTTGCCGGTGGTGGTGCCGCCGGTGAAGGAGATTTTCTCGATGCGCGGGTGCTCGGTCAGCCAGGTGCCGACTTCGCGGCCGCTGCCGGTCAGGACGTTGAACACGCCGTCCGGCAGGCCGGCTTCGGTGTAGATCTCGGCCAGTTTCAGGGTGGTCAGCGAGGTGACTTCGCTCGGCTTGAAGATCATCGCGTTACCGGCCGCCAGGGCTGGTGCGGATTTCCACAGGGCGATCTGGATCGGGTAGTTCCAGGCGCCGATACCGACGGTCACGCCCAGCGGCTCGCGGCGGGTGTAGACGAACGAGCTGTCGCGCAGCGGGATCTGCTCGCCTTCGATGGCCGGTACCAGGCCTGCGTAGTATTCCAGCACGTCGGCGCCGGTGACGATGTCGACGTAGCGGGTTTCGGAGTACGACTTGCCGGTGTCCAGGGTTTCCAGGGCGGCCAGTTCATCGTTGCGCTCGCGCAGGATGTCGACGGCGCGGCGCAGGATGCGCGAACGCTGCATGGCGGTCATCGCTGCCCAGACTTTCTGGCCACGTTCGGCGCTTTCTACCGCGCGCTCGACATCGGCTTCGGTAGCGCGTTGCACCTGGGCGAGGACTTCGCCGTTGGCCGGGTTGATGGCGTCGAAGGTAGCGTCGCTGGAAGCGTCGACATAACCACCATCAATGTAGAGTTTTTGCAGTTCGAAACGGGCCATAGTGTCCTCGCAAGTGCATATGTGTGTTTGGCTATCCGTGCAGCGCTCCTGCTTGTTTGGCAATCGCGACGCGCGGTGGTTCAGAGGCCTGGTTTTGCGTGTCCGGGCTCGTCTGTTTCGCCAGTTGTAAATCCATGTATTCGTAAGCGATTTGTTTCGCCTGGTCGGTGTCGAAAGCGTCTCCGGACAGCGCACCGCGCAGCCACAGACCGTCGATCAAGGCTGCCAGCCCGCGGGCCGCGCTGCGTGCTTCTGGCAACGGCAGGGCGCGGCGGAACTGGCAGCACAGGTTGGAATACAAGCGGTGATCGTTGATCCGCTGCAACCTGTGCAAAGACGGCTGGTGCATGCTGGAAGCCCAGAAGGCCAACCAGGTTTTCATTGCCGGGCCGTTGACCTGGCTGGCGTCGAAGTTGCCTTCGATGATCACCTGCAGGTGGGCGCGCGGGCTGTTGTCCTTGAGCGCCTGCCGGTTGGCGACGACGTTCTCGTTCAGCACGCTCATCAAGTACCGCATGGTCGCTGCGATCAGGCCGTTCTTGTCCTGAAAGTAGTGACTGATGATGCCATTCGACACACCGGCCAAACGGGCGATCAGCGCAATGCTGGCGTCACCCATGCCGACCTGGTCGATGGCCAGCAACGTGGCTTCGATCAACTGCTGACGGCGGATGGGTTGCATACCGACCTTGGGCATCTTGCAAATCTCCTCAGGCCTGCGAGCAGTCGACGAGCGGCTGCCTCGGCGAAGGCCAGTCTATTTTGTTTTGATTGAACGTTCAATCAACAAAGAATAAGCTCTGCGACAATCTGTGCAATTGACAGGTTTTTCCTACCTGCGGTTTGCACAAATTGGCACCCCAAAAAGACGTGGAACCCCCGGAATACAAGGTGTTGACGGGTGTAAACGGCGCGTTGAACAGATCTGCCGAGCGGTATAGCACCGCGCGGCCAACCCTCGGGACGGGGTTTTCGGCCTGTTTTTTTCAACGCAATCGATTCGGGATCACGGTTTTTTCAAGGTGCTTTTATAACACCTGCAGCTGTGGGGCTATTGCACCATTTGCTCGGGTAACGATTGTTTCGTGTTTCTCTCGCACTGCCCGGAGCATATGTGCAATGAGTTCTGCCTCCCTAATCAAGACCCCTGCCGAGAGGGTCCGGGTCAACAGCGTGGTGTTCTTCACCTCGACGTTGCTGATCCTGTTGTTGACTGCCTTGCTGATCGCAGTTCCCGAAACCGCCGGCCGCGTGCTGAACGAGGCTCAGGCCTGGTTGTCGCGCAGCTTCGGCTGGTACTACATGCTGGTGATTGGCGGCTACCTGCTGTTCGTCATCGTTCTGGCCTTCTCCAACTTCGGCAAGCTCAAGCTTGGCGGCAAGGATGACAAGCCGGACTTTAGCTACGGTGCCTGGGCCGGGATGCTGTTCTCCTCCGGTATCGGTATCTCGCTGCTGTACTTCGGCGCGTCCGAGCCGCTGGATCACTACTTCAACCCGCCTGAAGGCGCACCGGCCAGCCTGCAATCGGCCCGTGAAGGCCTGCAGCTGACCTTCCTGCACTGGGGCCTGCATGGCTGGGCGATCTATGCCCTGGTCGGCCTGTCCGTTGCCTACTTCGCTTACCGCCACAACCAGCCGCTGGCCCTGCGCTCGGCGCTGTACCCGCTGGTCGGCGAGCGTTGGGTCAAGGGCGCCGCAGGCCACACTGTCGATATCTTCGGCATGTTCGTGACCCTGCTGGGCCTGGTGACCAACCTGGGTATCGGTTCGATGCAGGTGTCCTCGGGTCTTGAGTACCTGTTCGGCATGCAGCACAGCGACACCAACCTGCTGATCGTGATCCTGGTGATGAGCACCGTGGCGACCATCGCCGCCGTGTCGGGTGTGGAGAACGGCATCCGCCGCCTGTCCAACCTCAACATCATCCTGTTCAGCGGCCTGCTGCTGTTCGTCCTGCTCAACGGTCCGACCCTGCACTTGCTCAACAGCTTCGTGCAGAACATCGGCGACTACCTCAACGGCGTGGTGCTGAAAACCTTCGACCTGTACGTCTATGAAGGCGACAGTGACAAGTCCGAGCGCTGGCTGGGCCTGTGGACCGTGTTCTATTGGGCCTGGTGGATTTCCTGGGGCCCGTTCGTCGGTATGTTCATTGCCCGCATTTCGCGCGGTCGTACCGTGCGCGAGCTGGTCGCCGGCGTACTGCTGATCCCGCTGGGCTTCACCCTGGCCTGGCTGTCGATCTTCGGCAACTCGGCGCTGGACCTGGTCATGAACCAGGGCGCGGTGGAGCTTGGGCGAACAGCGCTGGAACAGCCGGCGATGTCGATCTACCAGTTGCTCGAGCACTATCCGTTCGCCAAGATCGTGGTCGGTGTCGCGATTTTCGTTGGCTTCGTACTGTTCCTGACCCCGGCCGACTCCGGCGCGGTGATGATGGCCAACCTTTCCTGCAAAGGCGGCCATGTCGACGAAGATGCACCGAACTGGCTGCGTATCCTCTGGTCGGCGATCATTACCGTGGTCACCATCGGTTTGCTTCTGGCCGGTAACTTCCAGGCCATGCAGACCATGGTGGTACTGGCGGGGCTGCCGTTCTCGGTGGTGCTGGTGCTGTTCATGTTCGGCCTGTACAAGGCCATGAAGCAGGACAGCCAGGTCGAGCAGGAGCAGGCCGAACTGGCTGCCCGTGGTCGTCGCGGTTTCAGCGAGCGCCTGAGCCAGCTGGACCTGCAGCCAACCCAGGCCATCGTTCAGCGCTTCATGGACAAGCGCGTCAGCCCGGCGCTCAAGGAAGCGGCTGCGCAGTTGCAGACCCTGGGCTTCCAGGTGCAGACCCGGGTCGGCCAGTCGCGCTCGGCCATGGGCCTGCGCATCGACATGGAAGAAGGCAATCCGTTCGTTTATGAAGTGAGCCTGGACGGCTACCTGGCCGCGCCGAGCGAGGCACCGGTGGAAGGCGAGACGGAAGTGCGTCAGCGCTTCTACCGCGCCGAGGTGTACCTGCACAATGGCAGCCAGGAGTACGACCTGATGGGCTTCACCCCGGAGCAGATCACCCGTGATGTGCTCGATCAGTTCGAAAGCCACCGCCAGTTGCTGGGGCGTGTCTATAGCTGACAACGGCTGATGCACCGCAAGGGCTCTGTTCGCAGGAACAGGGCCCTTTTTGTTGTGATACCGGTGCAGACTGGACAGGCGCAGCAGGCCCCGGCACTCTTGGCGTTGCCAAGGAGCCCGGTGCCATCATGTTCAAGCGTCTTGTCCTGTTGTTGTGCAGTTGCCTGTCGTTCAGCCCTCTCGCCCGCGCCAGTGATCCTGTGGTGCTGCTCACCGAAAACTTCCCGCCCTACAACATGGCCATCAACGGCAAGAGCTTCGCCCGTGACGATGGCATCAACGGCATTGCCGCGGACCTGGTGCGCGAGATGTTCAAGCGCGCCGGGGTGCCCTACAGCATGACCCTGCGCTTCCCCTGGCAGCGCATCTACGAGCAGGCCCTGCAAACCCCCGGCTACGGCGTGTTCGTCATGGCCCGCCAGCCGGAGCGGGAAAAGCTGTTCAAGTGGGTCGGGCCGTTGGGGCCGGATGACTGGATTTTGCTGGCCCCCGAAGGCAGCCCGATTGCCGTCAGCACCCTCCAGGAGGCCAAGCGCTACCGCATCGGGGCCTACAAGGGCGATGCGATCGCCGAGTACCTGGCCGCGCAAGGCCTTAACCCGGTACTGGTGCTGCGCGACCGCGACAACGCGAAAAAACTGCTGAACGGCGAAATCGACCTGTGGGCCAGTGGCGATCCGGCTGGTCGCTACCTGGCGCGTCAGGTAGGTGTGAGCAAGCTCAAGACGGTGCTGCGTTTTCACGGTGCCGAGCTGTACCTGGCGCTCAACCGCGAAGTGCCGGACGAGGTGGTGAACAAACTGCAGCAGGCCCTTGAGCAGATGGGCCGCGACGGCTTTGTCGAGCAGGTGTTCGCTCGTTACCTGTAAAAGTCCTGAGCAATAGTTAACGCAGGCAATGCGATAGGTGTCGTTATCGTCACGGGTCCCTTACCCAGAGACAACGACAATGAACATCGCCTTGGACTCCTTTGAGCAAGCCGTCGGCCTGGCGTTTGCTTCCCGGCCAACGCTGCGCGCTGTAGTGCATCAGCAATTGGTGCAGCGGCTGGCCAAGCAATACCCCGAAATCGACAAAAACTACCCGCAACTGCGCGAGTCAAGAGAGGTTTATCTCTGTACGCGAGAGCCTGAAGATCTCGACACATTGACGATAATGTCACTGGCCGAAGTCTTTCTCGAAAAGCTCATCTCGCAATCAACCTTCAATTTCACCGGGGTTGAGCTGACCAATTGTTTCCTGAGTTTTACCCCTACGCCCCGACCCATTTATGACCGCGACCCGGCCGGTGGTCTGGACAGACTTCCTGATCTGACCCTGGTCACTGACGCGCTCAATGAGCTGCTGGCCAATGTCGAGCCGTTTCTTCAACGCGCCCAGGTCGACTTCTGGCAGGCGCGAAGCCGTTCGGGTAGCACGCCTCTGCAGGAGGTGGGGCACATGCTCAAGGCCGCTCTGGCCAGCGGGGTTGAAGCACAAGGCCTGGATGATGAGCAGCGCAACTGCATCTATGCGCTGTTGGCAGCGAGTAACAGCACCAAGTGGCACAATCCCAGCGGGGTGCCTGAAGTTTTTTTGCTGGATGTCACGGTGGCTAGCGCCGAGGCCCGTTACCAGCAGTTGCTGCCGGACCTGTTGGTGACGCGGACATTGGGCAATCGCAACATCGTTCTGTTGTGCAAGCCCAGTGGGCGTATCGATGCCTTTGACTCGCTGGACAGCATGGCCCAGAACCTGAGTGATGGGCTGGCCCTTGAGTATCAGCTTGATTCATTCGGTTGGGATCGATACCCCATCACAACCGACATGTTCGCGATGCAGGGGGCAGTGCTCCTGAACTTGCTTCTTGAAGGTCTGGAGCCTGTGAACGGGCAGCATTTCAGCACCGTAGTCGAGCTGGAGCAGGGGTACGCTGCCTTGACCGATCCAGCGTCTTTCTTCAGCGCACATCCTTACCGGCTCTTGCAGTTACGGCAGGGCGAATCCGAACTGCCGCAATGGTTGCGTCAAGCTTCCCTGGCTGATCGACTGGAGTACCGTGCGCGGGTGCTGGATCTGCTGGTCGCGCAAGCCAGCTCCAACGGCAAATCCTCCCTTGACGGCATCCTTGATCTACGCGCCTTTACGCGCAAGTCCCTGCTTGAACTGATGCGCGCTGACCATCTGACTGAGGCCAATTATGATGCCGACGACCTGGTGCTGGAGTTCTGGTTGGCGCGTGGGGTTGCGGGTACATCGTCAGGGAGCGTTGAGATCAAGCGGTTGTCCCTGACTGAATTTGCCATTGGCAACCTGGGCTCGGCCAAGGGCGCCAGGTTGGAAAAAATCACGCACAAAACCGACCAGCAGCTGTGGTCCTGGTTGACTACCGATTACCTGAAAGCGCTGGTGCAGCGTGCAGATATCGGTCGCACCTATCCCCAGTACCTGAGCAAAAGGCTTCAGGATACGGAGCAGAACGTTGAGCGGATTAGCCTGTTTGCCATGGAGCAGGCAAGCCAGTTGCCGCTCCTTGCGCTCAAGGCCAAAATCGATGGAGCGCTGTCTGAAACCGGTTACCAGCGTGTTGTCGCGTTCTTTCGAGCGGACAGCGGTGAGGGTCAAAGCCTGTTGGCGCCTTTGGCGTTCAAGCGTGAGGAGGCTGCCAGCGAAGCCGATCGAGTGACCAACACCTTTGTGTTTATCTCGGCGCACGCTGCGGGAAAAGTCGTGCTCTACCGGCCAATGAGCGCTGAAAAACCTTTCCAGGAGTTTGCCAGCCAGCAGGCGCTGCTTGAACAGATCCTCGCAGACGAGGATCTGCAGCAAAGCATTTTGACCTGGATGAGCAGCGACGCTCAGCGGGTGTATGCCAATGGCGGTTTCCAGGAGCCGCATCTGCGTCGGCCTGTTCTCGATACTCAACTGGAGCTGGAGCCCGTTCAGCCGGCACAGCTGGACTTGCAGGGCTGGCAACCGGGGGCGGACACCAACTTGTACATGGCCAATACGCAGATGCTGGTGGAGCTGGCCGAGCGCGAGACGATCTCCAATGCCGAAGACCGTTGGGCGATGCTGCTCCAGGGGGCAGGCTTGTTGTTCAACCTGCTGTTCAGCGTGGCGACGCCGTTTTTACGGGGTCCAGTGGCTGTGGTTGCCTGGCTCGTTCAGGGCGCGCTGACGGTGCATGCTGATGCAGGTGCATTGAAAAATGGCAATGAGTTCGAAAAATCAACGGCAGTGGTCGATCTGCTGCTCAACCTGGTCATGGTGCTGTTTCACGCCAGCCTGCCGAAGGTCGAACCGCCAGTTGCCACAGACAAACGTGAGATCGCGGTCTTTGGTCCGGGGCGCCGGGTCATGCCGTCCGTGCCCCGGGTAACTGCTGTCCAGGGCAAAACCTTTCCGCGCACTGCCCTGAGGGTGAAAGCGGACATGGAGCTGGACTTTTCCTGGTATGGGCCACGGGGGCTCAAGTCGAGCTCGATGGATTATCCTCGACCGCTCTCCAGTTACCGCTCAGCGACTTCACTGGAGAATCATTCGCCGTTGAGCCAAGGGCCGTACCGGGGGCTTTACCTGCTTGGGGAACGATACTACGCGTTGATCGAAGGTCATGTTTATGCCGTCAGGGCGGACGCCCAGGGGGTGCAGGTAGTCGACGAGCAAAGCCAGCCTGGCCCCTGGCTGACCCTGGACAATAATTCATGGCAGTTTGACCTGAGGCTGCGGCTCAGAGGAGGGGGCCCCAAGCGGCGAGTGGCGGGGCAACAGGACGTCAACCAGGAAGCGCTCCGCAAGCTGCAGTCCGAGATCGGTGAACTGGACCTGAAAAACAATGCGCTGGCTGCCCAACTGACACCGCAGTGGGCATCGATGGCGGAGCATTCGGGTGCGTTGCAGAAGTTGCTGAACCTGCGCGATAGCTTGCAGGCGCGTATTGATCAAGGCGATGGCGCTGTAGGCCTGGGCGCATTGGTCGACAGTACAAGTATGAAGATTGCTGATAAGAAGAGCCTGCTGGACACGACACGCAGGGCGCTGATCGACACGTTGGAACAGTCAATCAATATTGACCTGGAGGTGGAGGTCAGCATGAAAGAGCTGCTCACGCCGAAGTTCGCCAAATTCATGCCCGAAGCCACGGCAAGGCCGATGAAACAGCGACGGGGCACGGTGCGTAGGCAGATCCTCAGGAACTATGTATTGCTCCATGATGAGTTGCTACTGCTGGCCAGGTTCGATGAGGTAACTGCACTTCGCAACCAGGTTGTAACCTTGCCGGCAACCCCGGAGCAGATAGCGACTTACAACGCCTACAGAGTCCGGCATACGGCGGTGGTGCGATTGCAGTTGCGTCTACTCGAGGTCATGGAAAAACTCGACGTGCTGCTGATTGATACATTGACCGACGGCACGATTGCCTATGACGGCAAGCAGGAGCAGGTCCACAGTATTGTTGGCCAGCGCTCAGTGACAACCCTGCAACTGAGAATCGGCCAGATCGCAGATCTTGCCGAACTCTCGCTTGAGCGACTGTCGGGCGCCGATGAGCAGACCCTTGTTTCCACCAGTGATTACCTGATTGGCAAGTCCGTCAGCGGTGCTGGCAGTACCCTGGATGAATTGATCAGCGGCAACTTTACCCCCGAAGAAACCATCAGCGGTCTGCAAAGCGTGCAGAGTGAGTATGCCAATGCCTTGACCATGGTCGACTATCTTGAACGCTTCGGTGGTGTGGCGGTAAACAAGCAGGCACTCAATTATTACAAGGAGCAGGTGCGGCTGGTTAAAGCGACGGCGGAGCTTGAGCTGGAGGCGGCCGTTCGGGAGCAGCAATGGAAGACCCCGCTACCGTTCAAGCGCTTGCCGTACAAGCCACGGACCGGCATGCGTCGAGTGGTTCATTTGCGAGGAGGCAAAACACTGGTCGGCGAAGAGACGCAACTGCTCGGCGAGCCAGTGGTCGAGCAGCGTGACCCCGTGAGCAAAAAGGTGCTTGGCACCTACCACCAGCAGGGTGACGTCTGGGTCGAAGTGATGCCGGCCACGCTCCCGGTTGAGTCCGCGCCCGTGACCGCCAGTGAGCGGGCGCAGGCGCGTACCCAGGCTTCGCGCCTGAACAACGAGGTTGCCGGTGTAATCGCCCTGGCAAAGCGCTACATCGCCTCGAACGAACCACATAGCTTGTCTTTTGTCATCGAACGTCATGTCGAGAAACTGCAGCGCGTAGCCAAAATGCTTGAAGGCACAGACGCCGCAGCCAATGACAGTGCATTGCGAACAACTGTGGAGCAGAGCAGCAGCCACTTGAATGAGCGCAAGCGCACTCTGCTGGTGACGCTGCATCTGGCCAGCAGTCGACCGACGGGTGAAAGTCTTGCCTACCTTCACGCTGAAGGGCAGATCACCATCGCAAGGACCGTTGAGCGCAAGAGGCTGGCAGCTGACGATTACCTGGATGTCTATGAGGTGCGCAAGGCGCAAGGGCCTGTGCGGGACAGCGGTTTATGGGAAGTGCATCTGCACTACAGCTCCCAGGCCGCCAACCGGCGTCAGTTCAGCAAAGGCCATCTGAAACTCTGGGCCGAGCGCACGTGGGGACGCGAGACGCAGTTGCAGGCGGCGAAGACTAACCAGCAGTTCCTGGAGATCTATCGGGCAGACCTGAAGGCCAGTCAGCTCGAACGAATCCTTCCCTGGGATTGACGAAGGCTCACTGGGCCGCACGAGCAGGGCTGTAAAGGCCCTGCTTGCCGTGAGCCGGCATCGCCCGATTGCCGCGCTCGGCGATCATCTGCGCAATTTCGATCCATTCGATGCCCTGGGCCTTGAGCTTGGGCAGTTCGCGCTCGAGTACTTCCAGGGTCTGTGGATAAGGATGGCCGATCAGCACTGCCGTGCCCTGCTTGCGCGCCAGGGCGATGCCTTGTTGCAGCTGGTCGGCAATGGCGTCGGTGGTGCGCACGTCATCGAGAAAGACATCCCGCGAGACGCTGGCCAGGCTGATGTCCTGCGCGGATTTGGCGGCTACCGTGGCGGCGCTGGTGCGGCTGTCGACGAAGAACAGGCCGCGGCGCTGCAATTCTCCCATCAACCAGGCCATGGCCGCAGGCTCGGCGGTCATGCGGCTGCCCATGTGGTTGTTGATGCCGACGGCATAGGGGACTTTGTCGAGCGCCGCGTTCAGCCGTCGTTCCAGCTCTGGCAGCGGCGTGCCGGGGTGCCAGGCGTAGGGGCCGGTGGCCGGGTCCATGGGCATGTGCAGGATCACCGTCTTGCCGGCGTGATGGGCCTGGCGGGCGAAGTCGGTGGCATGCGGGGTATCGGGCATGATCGCCAGGGTCACCGGCCCGGGCAGGGCCAGGGTGCGTGAGTCGCGCGCAGGGTTCTGCCCCAGGTCGTCGATGATCAGTGTCAGGTAGGCCTTGCCCGTTTGAGCCGGCGCCGCCAGGGCGACGCCGCTCATCAGGTACAACAGGGCCAGCAGCAGGTACCGCATCAACTGGCCTTATTTACCCTGGGTGATGCTCAGGCCCTTGAGCAAGCTCAGGGCCTGGCTCAGCTGGTAATCATCGTCCTGTGGGCGCGGCTTGGCACTGCCAGCCTTGCCCGACGGACGGTCAGCGCCGCCGTTGCCGTTGCCCAGGTGACCTTGCAGGTCGGCTTCCTTGAAGTTCTCGCTGTCCTGCTCGGCAGTGATCTTGGCGCGGCGCACCTCGATGTCCGGGACGATGCCCTGGGCCTGGATCGAGCGGCCGTTGGGGGTGAAGTACAGCGCGGTAGTGATCTTCAGTGCGCGGTCGTTGTTCAGCGGCAGTACGGTTTGCACCGAGCCCTTGCCGAAACTGTCGGTGCCCATCAGCACGCCGCGTTTCTGGTCTTGCAGGGCGCCGGCGACAATTTCCGAGGCCGAGGCGCTGCCGCCGTTGATCAGCACCACCAATGGCACGCCTTCGCTGGCATCGGCCGGGTCGGCGGAGAAGCGTAGCTCGGAGTTGGCGATGCGGCCCTTGGTGTAGACGATCAGGCCCTTGGTGAGGAAGTGGTCGGCCACTTCCACGGCCGATTGCAGCACGCCGCCCGGGTTGTTGCGCAGGTCCAGGACCAGGCCGCGCAGCTTCTTGCCGTTGTCCTTGCGCAGCTTGGCCAGGGCCTTGCCGACTTCTTCGCCGGTCTTGACCTGGAACTGGGTGATGCGGATGTAGCCGTAGCCGTCTTCGAGCATCTGGCTCTTGACGCTCTTGACCTGGATGACCGCGCGGGCAAGGGTGACATCGAACGGGTTGCCGCCGTCGCGCACCAAAGTCAGGGTAATTTTCTCGCCGACCTTGCCGCGCATCTTGTCGACCGCTTCGGTCATGGTCTGGCCACGGGTCGGCTGGCCGTTGATCTTGACGATCAGGTCGCCAGCTTCGATTCCGGCGCGCGAGGCCGGGGTCTCGTCGATCGGCGAGACCACCTTGATGAAGCCGTCTTCCATGCCCACTTCGATGCCCAGGCCGCCGAACTCGCCGCTGGTGCTCTCCTGCAGTTCGAGGAAGTCTTCCGGGCCGAGGTAGGCCGAGTGCGGATCAAGGTTGCTAAGCATGCCCTTGATGGCGTTTTCCAGCAGGGTCTTGTCGTCTACCGGTTCGACATAGGCAGCCTTGATGCGGTCCATGACCTCGGCGAAGGTGCGCAGCTCTTCCAGCGGCAGCGGTGCCTTGGCCGAGGGTGCCGAGACCGTCGTCGCTGGAATCGCGGCGGGCTTGGCCGGCTCGGCCGCGCGGGCCAGGGGCGCGCCGAGGACCATGGCGATGGTCAGGGCCAGCGAGGTGAGGCGAGGCGATTGCAGCATGTCGAACGAACTCCTGATCCTGGTAGCGCTCCGTAGAGCATCGGCGCAGCCCGAAGTTGCGCTACGCCGTCAAATAAGGGGTGTTGCCTATCCCTGGGCACGGCACCATTGTGCGGGGTCACTGGGGCGGCCCTGCTGGCGGATGGCGAAATACAGCCCCGAGCTGTCCTGGCCACCGCTGTTGCCGACGGTGGAGATGGCCTCACCGGCCTTGACCACATCGCCGGCGCTCTTGAGCAGGCTCTGGTTATGGCCGTACAGGCTCAGGTAACCATTACCATGGTCGAGAATGACCAGAAGTCCAGCGCCGCGCAACCAGTCGGCAAACACTACCCGGCCGCCATGCACGGCGCGCACCTGGCTGCCTTGGGAGGCGCTGATCATTACCCCGTCCCACTTGGCCCGTGAGTCATCGCCGCGGGTTTCGCCAAAGCGTGCCAGCAATCGACCATTGACGGGCCATGGAAGTTTTCCCCGTGCAGCAGAAAAAGCCCCGCCGAAGGTTTCGCCGCTGCTGGACACCAGCGGGCCGGGAAGCGCCTTGGGCTTTTTCGGCGCGTCGCTGCTGTTGGCGGCGAGGGCTTCGCGCTGGCGTTGTTTTTCCGCTTCCTGGGCGGCGAGCAGGGCTTTTTGCCGTGCTTCCTCGGCCTCGCGGGCTTGACGGGCGAGGGTTTCCTCGATGGTCTTGAGCACCTTGCTCAGGTCGGCCTGGTCCTGCTCACGGGCCTGCAGCTTCTGGTCGCGGGCCTTGACGTCGTTGTTGAGCTTGGCCAGCACCTCTTTACGCTCGGTGCGGACTTTTTCCAGCGCCTGGCGCTGGCTGTCGAGGGTGCCTTGCTGGGCCAGCAACTGGGCCTGCTGCAGGTTGATGTCTTTTTCGACGTTGGCCAATTGGCGCAAGGTCTCGTTGAAATTACGCAGCTGGGTCAGGCGCGCCTGGCTCAGGTAATCGTAATAAGTCAGGGTGCGGGCGAATTTTTCCGGATTCTGCTGGTTGAGCAGCAGCTTCAGGTACTCCTCGCGGCCATTCTGGTAGGCCGAACGGGCCTGGATGGCGATCAGTCGTTGCTGTTCAATGCGGGCGCTCTGGAGTTTTTTTTTCTCGGTATCAAGGCGCTCCAGTTCGCCTTCGGTCTTTTTTAGTTCGAGTTGCAGGGCCTCCACCTGCTTTTCCAGCTTGCCGATGTCGGTTTCGGTTGAGCGCAGGTCTTTCTGCACGCCGGATTTTTCTTCCTGCAGCTTGCCAAGCATCTTTTTCAGCTCGGCAATGTCCTGGCGCGTAGCGTCCAGTTGCTGCTGGGTTTGCGCGCGCTCATCGGCAAAAGCCGGACTGAGCAGGCAAGACAGGGCGAGTACGATCAGGGCGCGAAACATGGGGTGGGCGGCACCAGGCATAGAGACTGGCCTAGTATGCCCGCCATAGGCGGCAAAAAAAACGGCTTTAACTACAAGCGGCAAGCCACAAGCGGCAAGAAAAGCGGGTCAATGGGCTCTTTCTTGCGGCTTGCAGCTTGTCGCTAACGGCTTTAGCCGTCGATCAGAATCGAGGTGCCAGTCATTTCTGCCGGTTTTTCCAGGCCCAGCAGCTTGAGCATGGTCGGCGCCACGTCGGCCAGCACGCCGCCTTCGCGGACCTGCACCTTGCGCTTGCCGACATAGATGAACGGTACCGGCTCGGTGGTGTGCGCAGTGTGCGCCTGGCCGGTGCATTCGTCTTCCATCTGCTCGACGTTGCCGTGGTCGGCGGTGATCAGCGCTTCGCCGCCGACCTTGTCCAGCGCCTCGACGATGCGCCCGACGCACAGGTCCAGGGCCTCGACGGCCTTGACTGCGGCCTCGAACACGCCGCTGTGGCCGACCATGTCGCCGTTGGCGTAGTTGACCACGATCACGTCGTAACGCTGCTGCTCGATGGCTTCGACAATGCGGTCGGTGACTTCCGGTGCGCTCATTTCCGGCTGCAGGTCATAGGTGGCGACCTTCGGCGACGGGATGAGGATGCGCTCTTCGCCTTCAAACGGCTCTTCACGGCCACCGGAGAAGAAGAAGGTGACGTGGGCGTACTTCTCTGTTTCGGCGATGCGCAGCTGGGTCTTGCCGTTTTTCGCCAGGTATTCGCCGAGCACATTGTTCAGGCTGCCAGGGGCAAAGGCGGCCGGGGCGGGGATTTTTGCCGAATACTGGGTCAGGCCGATGTAGGCGGCCAGTTTTGGCAGGCGTGCCCGTGGGAATTCGTTGAAGTCCGGCTCGACGAACACCCGCGACAGCTCGCGGGCGCGGTCGGCACGGAAATTCATGAAGATTACCGCGTCGCCGTCTTCGACCTTTACCGCTTCGCCAATGCGCGTGGCCTTGACGAATTCGTCGCTCTCGTCGCGGGCGTAGGCGGCTTCAAGGCCGGCCAGGGCGGTGTCGGCGGTGAATTCGGCGCTGCTGTCGACGATCAGGTTGTAGGCAGCCGATACGCGGTCCCAGCGGTTGTCGCGGTCCATGGCGTAGTAGCGGCCGATCAGGCTGGCGATGCGGCCCTTGCCCAGTTTGGCGAAGGCGGCGTCGAGCAGTTCGATCGAGGATTGCGCGCTTTTCGGCGGGGTGTCGCGGCCGTCGAGGAAGGCGTGCAGGTAGATTTTCTCGGCACCGCGTTTGGCGGCAAGCTCGGCCATGGCCACCAGATGGTCCTGGTGGCTGTGCACGCCGCCATCGGACAGCAGGCCAAGGATGTGCACCGCCTTGCCGGCGCCGACGGCCTTGTCGACCGCGCCGCACAGCACGGGGTTTGTGAAGAACTCGCCGTCCTTGATCGCCTTGGTCACCCGGGTGAAGTCCTGGTAAACCACGCGGCCAGCGCCGAGGTTCATGTGACCGACCTCGGAGTTGCCCATCTGCCCGTCCGGCAGGCCGACATCCATGCCGGAGCCGGAGATCAAGCCGTGCGGCTGGGTGGCGCGCAGGCGATCGTAGACTGGCGTGTTGGCCGAATAGATGGCGTTGTATTCGTGGCTTTCGCTGTGACCGAAACCATCGAGGATGATCAGGACCAAGGGTTTTGGCGTGCTCGTCATCAATCCCACACTCACGGTTGTTCAGATGATAAAGACACGCATTTTAGGGCAAATTGGCCACGAATGACGAATTAACCTTGCAGGCACGACGGCGCGGGCCGACGGGCTGTAGCCCGGTAATGAGAATTACTGGCGATAACCCTGCCCGGCGGGCTTTGGCCGACCTTGGGGGCTGTGTATACTGGCCAACATTTTTAATGGCCTGGAACACCCTCCGATGGTTGCTCACCTGATTGAATTCGCAACAAATCACTATCTGCTGGTCGGTATCTTCGTCGTTCTGCTGGTTTTGCTGATCGTCACCGAAGCACGCAAGGGCGGCCGCAGCCTCAGCACTGGCGAACTGACCGCGCTGGTCAACGCCGACAAGGGCTTGGTGATCGACATCCGTTCGAGCAAGGACTACGCCGCCGGTCACATCGTGGGCGCCGTGAACATTCCCCAGGACAAGGTCGCCGCGCGCATCGGCGAGCTGGAAAAGCACAAGGCCAACAAGACCCTGATCATCGTCGACGCCATGGGCCAGCACGCCGGCACCACCGCGCGCGAACTGCTCAAGGCCGGCTTCACCGCGGCCAAGCTGTCGGGCGGCGTGTCGAGCTGGAAGGCCGATAACCTGCCGTTGGTGAAGTGACATGAGCAACGTCATCGTCTACTCCAGCGATTACTGCCCTTACTGCTCGCGGGCAAAATACCTGCTTGAAAGCAAAGGCGTGGCCTTCGAAGAGATCAAGGTCGATGGCAAGCCTCAGGTGCGCGCCGAAATGAGCCAGAAGGCCGGTCGTACCTCGGTGCCGCAGATCTGGATCGGCGCCACCCACGTCGGCGGTTGCGACGACCTGTATGCCCTGGAGCGCGCCGGCAAGCTCGATGCGCTGCTCAAGGCCTGAATCAGAAACCCATTAAAGACTCTGGAAAGAAGGATCTGTCATGACTGATCAACAGAACAACGACGCCGCAGCCGCAGCCGACGACAACGCTCCGCAATTCTCCCTGCAGCGCATCTACGTGCGCGACCTGTCGTTCGAAGCGCCAAAAAGCCCGGCGATCTTCCGTCAGCAGTGGGAGCCAAGCGTTGCCCTGGACCTGAACACCAAGCAGAAAGGCCTGGAAGGCGACTTCCACGAAGTCGTGCTGACCCTGTCGGTGACCGTGAAGAACGGCGACGAAGTGGCCTTCATCGCTGAAGTGCAACAAGCCGGTATCTTCCTGATCAAGAACCTCGACCCGGCGTCGATGAGCCACACCCTGGGCGCGTTCTGCCCGAACATCCTGTTCCCGTACGCCCGTGAAGCGCTGGACAGCCTGGTGACCCGTGGTTCGTTCCCGGCGCTGATGCTCTCGCCGGTCAACTTCGACGCCCTGTACGCTCAGGAAATGCAACGCATGCAGGAAGCTGGCGAAGCCCCTTCGCTGCAATAAGCCTGTTGCGATGAAGCAAAAAGCGCCCCTCGGGGCGCTTTTTTCTTGGGGATTGTCGCGAACACTGTGGGAGCGGGCTTGCCCCGCGATGAGCACAGTACAGCTGGCACATCAGGGGGGGGCTGGAATACGGCCGCTTCGCGAGCGATCGCGGGGCAAGGCCCGCTCCCACCGGTTCGGCGCTGTTCTGCGGTTTGATTCCTCAGGCAAAACCTTGCTGGCGCCAGGCTTCGTACACCGTCACCGCCACCGTGTTGGACAGGTTCAGGCTGCGGCAGCCCGGGCGCATCGGCAGGCGCAGGCGCTGCTCGGCGGGCAGGCTGTCCAGCACCTCGGCCGGCAGGCCACGGCTTTCCGGGCCGAACAGGAAAGCGTCGCCCGGCTGGAAGGCGGTTTCGTGGTAAGGGTGCGAGGCCTTCGTGGTGAAGGCGAACAGCCGCGGCTGGCCAAGGCTTTCCAGGCAACTGGGCAGGTCTGGGTGGCGCTTGAGCGTGGCATACTCGTGGTAGTCCAGACCGGCCCGGCGCAAGCGCTTGTCGTCCAGCTCGAAGCCGATCGGCTCGATCAGGTGCAGGTGGCAGCCGCTGTTGGCGCACAGTCTGATGATGTTGCCGGTATTCGGCGGAATCTCTGGTTGAAAGAGGATGACGTGAAACATGCACGGCTCCGAACATAAAGATGTCGAGCATTCTACTCCTGAACCGGACCCGCGTTCGCAGCTATGGCCGCGCGTGCTGTTTTCCCTGGCGCTGTTCGGCATGCTGGTGGGGCTGATGATCGGTCGCCTGACTGCGCCAGAGCCACGGGTGCTGGAGCAGGTCGAGGTGGTCGAGGCGGGGTTGAACCTGTGGTTCAACGAAGAGCCCAAACTGCACGGCGAAGAGGTCGAAGGCACTCTGGCGCTGCTGTTCGAGGCCGAGGGCAAGGTTGCGCGGGGTCAGTTGCAGTTGCAGGGTAAACCGGTGAGCTGGCGGGTGCAGCACAGTGACGGCGGCTTGCTTGTGACCCTGGTCGCGGCCCGCCCTCTGCATGGCGAATGGGCCGGTGCAGAGGAGGGCGGACGCTGGCGGGTGCAGGTGAAACTGCGCGAATAAAAGAGGGGATTCCCCGGCCTGCCTGTACCAAGGTCCCCAAAACTGGAAGTACTGATACTAATGCAGGGTGTGTGCCAGTTTTGTTGCAGTGCGGGAAATGGCGGGTTTTAAGGGGTTAGGCGGGGTTAGGCGGGGAATTTGTGCTTTGCTGCGGTGCGCAGGGCACAGGTTCGGTGCAAAAGCATCGCGGGGCAAGTCGGATCGCCGCACCGCCGCTCCCACACCAATTGGTAGGAGCGGGCTTGCCCCGCGATCAGGTTAACGCTCAGGCCTCGTCGTCACCGTCCTCGTCGCCGCCATCGACCTTCATCCCCAACTCCTTGATCTTGCGCGTCAGGGTGTTGCGGCCCCAGCCCAGCAGCACTGCGGCATCGCGGCGGCGGCCGGCGGTGTGCTTGAGGGCGGTCTCGATCATGATCCGCTCAAAACTCGGCACGGCGCTGTCGAGCAGGCTCGACTGGCCGCGGGCCAGGGCCTGGTCGGCCCATTGGCGCAGGGCCTGTTCCCAGTTGGTCACCGGCGCTGAATCTTGCGGCAGGTTAAGCAGCTCGGGCGGCAGGTCGCCGATATGCACTTCGCGTCCGGAGGCCATCACCGTGATCCAGCGGCAGGTGTTCTCCAGCTGGCGCACGTTGCCCGGCCACGGCAAGTTGCGGATGAATTCCTCGGTTTCGGCCTTGAGCAATTTCGGCTCCACCGCCAGTTCCTGGGCGGCGCGGCCGAGGAAGTGGCGGGCCAGGGTTGGGATGTCTTCGCGACGATCGGCCAGGCGCGGGATGTGGATGCGGATCACGTTCAGGCGGTGGAACAGGTCTTCGCGGAATTTGCCGGCCTGCACCAGGGTTTCCAGGTTCTGGTGGGTGGCGGCGATGATTCGCACATCAACCTTGACCGGCACATGGCCGCCTACCCGGTAGAACTCACCATCGGCCAGCACCCGCAGCAGGCGGGTCTGGGTATCGGCCGGCATGTCGCCGATCTCGTCGAGGAACAGCGTGCCGCCATCGGCCTGCTCGAAGCGTCCGCGGCGCAGGTTGGCAGCGCCGGTGAAGGCGCCTTTCTCGTGGCCGAACAGTTCCGATTCCATCAGGTCCTTGGGGATCGCCGCCATGTTCAAGGCGATGAACGGCGACGCCGCACGTGGGCTGTGACGGTGCAGGGCGTGGGCGACCAGTTCTTTACCGGTACCGGACTCGCCGTTGATCAGCACGGTGATGTTGGAATGGCTCAGGCGGCCGATGGCGCGGAACACCTCCTGCATTGCCGGCGCTTCGCCGATGATCTCCGGGGTGCGGGTCAGGCTCGGGGCGACGTCCAGGCCCTGTTGCTCCTGGGCGTGCTGGTTGGCGCGCTTGACCAGCGATACCGCCTCGTCGACATCGAATGGCTTGGGCAGGTATTCGAAGGCACCGCCCTGATAGGACGCCACCGCGCTGTCTAGGTCGGAATGGGCGGTCATGATGATCACCGGCAGGCGCGGGTGCTGCTCGCGGATCTGCGCGAGCAAGTCCAGGCCGCTGGCGCCGGGCATGCGGATGTCGGAAATGATCACGTCCGGCTGTTGCCGGGCCAGTCGGCTCATGACCCCGTCGGCGCTGTCGAAGCTCTGGGTGGTCATGCCTTCCTGTTGCAGGGCCTTTTCCAGCACCCAGCGGATGGAACGATCATCGTCGACGATCCAGACAGTTTCACTTCGGCTCATGAGGCGGTGGCTCCTTGTTCCAGCGGCAGGAAGATCGAGAAGGTGGTGTGGCCAGGGTGGCTGTCACATTCGATCAGGCCCTGGTGCTGGCTGATGATGTTCTGGGTAATGGCCAGGCCCAGCCCGGTACCGTCCGGGCGGCCGCTGACCATGGGGTAGAAGATGGTTTCCTGCAGTTCGGCAGGGATGCCCGGGCCGTTGTCGATGATCTCGATGCGGGCCACCAGGCGGTGACGGGTGTGGCCGATGGTGAACTGGCGCATGGCCCGGGTGCGCAGGCTGATGCGGCCCAGGCGCAGCTCGTTCTGGCCGCTGATGGCCTGCATGGCGTTGCGCACGATGTTGAGTACCGCCTGGATCATCTGTTCGCGGTCGATCAGCACGTCCGGCAGGCTCGGGTCGTAATCGCGCACCAGGGTGATGCCACCCTGGCTTTCGGCCTCGACCAGGCTGCAGACCCGCTCCAGCACCTCATGAATATTGGTCAGGGCCAGCGACGGCAGCTTGTTCGAGCCGAGCATGCGGTCGACCAGGTTGCGCAGGCGGTCGGCCTCTTCAATGATTACATTGGTGTAGTCCTTCAGGCCTTCCTCGGGCAGTTCGCGGGCCAACAACTGGGCGGCGCCGCGAATGCCACCGAGCGGGTTCTTGATCTCGTGGGCCAGGCCGCGCACCAGCATCTTGGTGGTTTCCTGCTTGGACAGCTGGGCCTCTTCCTTGGTGATGCGCAGCAGGCGGTCACGCGGGTGCACTTCAAGCAGCAGCAGGGTCGCGCCCTTGCTGAGGATCGGCGTTACCGCGTAGTCGACGGTCTGGGTCTGGCCGGTCAGCGAGGTCAGTTGCGCTTCGCGCTTGGTGAAGGGGTGCGCCTGTTCCACTGCCTGGCGCAGGGAGTTCAGCGCCTCGGGCGATTCGGTGAACAGCTCGCTGATGAACTGACCATGGCTGCGCTGGCCGCTGATGGCCAGGAGCATCTCCGCTGCCGGGTTCATGTACTCAAGGCGCAACTCGGCGTCGAGCAGGATGGTGGCGGTGGTCAGGTTGTCCAGTAGCAGTCGGTGCAGTGCATCGCTGATGGTCATGGGGCGTCGGTGACCTCTTTTGGCTCATACAACCTCGGCCTGGGCCCAAGTCGCGGTCGCTGGTAATCCGCTGGTACAAAGAAAATGCAAAAAGCAAACCAAGGCTCCGAAAAGAAGCGGAATTTCCGGATTAAGACCTGTATTTGCGCGAAAAATGCCTACAAAGTCCTGAGATCACGCTTTTTGTGAACCAAAATGGGCTGAGTTGCTCAGGTGCAGGCAGATGCGTGCACCAATATAGAGCATAGAGGAAGGATTACTGCGGCGAGCACAAATGCGTGGTGGCGCGGATCAGCGCCACGGATTGCTGCGGGTCTCGGGCTCGTTGCGCGATGGCCTGGGCAAGGGTTGCCGGGCAGTGGGCCGGGCGGTTGCGATCAAACTCGGCCAACTGGCTGAGCAGGGTGCGCTGCAGGCGATCCAGCTGCGGGCGCAGCTGGCTGCCCAGATCGACCCGCGGGGTTTGCGGTGCGCTGCCGACGGCATGCCAGCGCGACAGCGCGCTGTACTGCAGCAGCTTGTTGGCTTCGATCTGATCGGCGAAGAACAGCGCTGCCCGTTGCCCGTCGACACCAAAGCGCAGGGCCTGGGACTGGGCATTGGCAATCACCTGCTGCTCGCGTTCAGGCGCTTCTACTGGCTGGCCCGAGTCCCATTTGCTCAGGGCAACCGCGTGGGCGATGTGCAGGCGCTGGTCGATGCTGTCGAGCAAGGCGGTGAGTGGTGTGGTAGCTGGCGCGGGCTGGGAAAGCGGCACACCCTGGCTGCCGGCATAAAAAACAATCAGTTCGGCCGCTTGCGCGCCTGTACGCCCGCGATGCACACCATCGACGATCTCGGCGAGGGCGTCTCCGGCCTTGATGCTTACCTGTTTGTTGCTGTCACGGGTTTCCACCAGCAGTTCACCTGCAAGCAGGTAGCCGGCGTTGGGCAGCGGATGGCTGTGCCAGTCGAGGGTTGTTTCAGGCGGAATGTGGATTTTAACCAGGGTCAGCTCCGCTGGGCCGTCGGGGTAGCGCGGGTAGGGGCTGCCGTCCCAGGCGGTGTTGGTGCGTAGCAGCACCTGTGATTCGAGCGGTGCTGGCGGGGTACTGCAGCCTGTCAGCAAGGCAAGCAGGGTGAGTGTGATCGGGGTGCGGGTCATGATGGGCTCGGGCGTGGATTGCTGAGCCAGCATGGTCGAGGTCAGGAGGCTGACCTATCGGGAACATCTGAAGAATATGTATGAAAAAGGCCTCCCGAAGGAGGCCTTTTTTCAAGCTACGCCGCTTGCGCGAGCGTCACTGGCTTAGCAGCTGTAGTACAGCTCGTATTCCAGTGGGTGTACGAAGGTGCGGACCTTGATTTCTTCTTCGCTTTTCAGCGCGATGTAGGCATCGATGAAGTCGTCGGAGAACACGCCGCCCTTGGTCAGGAACGCACGGCCTTTGTCCAGCTCTTCCAGGGCTTCTTTCAGGCTGCCGCAAACCTGTGGTATCTCTTTCGCCTCTTCAGGCGGCAGGTCGTACAGGTTCTTGTCGGCGGCATCGCCTGGGTGGATCTTGTTCTGGATACCGTCCAGGCCGGCCATCATCAGTGCTGCGAAGCACAGGTACGGGTTGGCAGCCGGGTCCGGGAAGCGCGCTTCGATGCGGCGGGCTTTCGGGCTGGAAACGTACGGGATGCGGATCGAGGCGGAACGGTTGCGCGCCGAGTAGGCCAGCATGACCGGTGCTTCGAAGCCTGGTACCAGACGCTTGTAGGAGTTGGTAGCCGGGTTGGTGAAGCCGTTCAGGGCCTTACCGTGCTTGATGATACCGCCGATGAAGTACAGGGCGGTGTCGGACAGGCCGGCATAGCCTTCGCCGGAGAAGGTGTTCTTGCCATCTTTGGAGATGGACATGTGCACGTGCATACCCGAGCCGTTGTCACCGTACAGTGGCTTAGGCATGAAGGTAGCGGTGCGGCCGTAGGCGTCGGCAACGTTGTGCACGCAGTATTTGAGGGTCTGAACTTCGTCAGCCTTCTTCACCAGGGTGTTGAACTGCACGCCGATTTCGTTCTGGCCGGCAGTTGCCACTTCGTGGTGGTGGACTTCGATGACCAGGCCCATTTCTTCCATGGCGTTGCACATGGCAGTACGGATTTCGTGGTCGTGGTCGAACGGTGGTACCGGGAAGTAGCCGCCTTTGACGCCTGGACGGTGGCCTTTGTTGCCGCCTTCGACGTCCTGGTCGGACATCCACGAGCCTTGCTCGGAGTAGATCTTGAACATCGAGCCGGAGATGTCGGACTTGAACTTCACTTCGTCGAAGATGAAGAACTCAGGCTCTGGGCCGACGAACACGGTGTCACCGATACCGGTGGTCTTCAGGTACTCTTCGGCGCGGCGGGCGATGGCGCGTGGGTCGCGGTCGTAGCCTTGCATGGTCGAAGGTTCGATGATGTCGCAGACCAGGATCAGGGTCGGCTCTTCGGTGAACGGGTCGAGCACGGCGGAGGAGTCGTCCGGCATCAGGATCATGTCGGAGGCTTCGATGCCTTTCCAGCCAGCGATGGAGGAACCGTCGAACATCTTGCCGGCTTCGAAGAAATCTTCATCCAGCGCATCACGAGCTGGCATGGTCACGTGGTGCTGAGTGCCTTTGGTGTCAGTGAAGCGCAGATCAATCCATTTAACGTCATGATCTTTGATGAGTTGAACCGACTTCGACATAGTGTCCTCCGGGTGGGGTAGAGCTTGCCTGTGCAGCCCTTTAATTTGGGTGATGCCGGGCGCGAATAGTCGGCCAAGGCAACCTGCCTCACAAGGGAGCAAATTGCATGCCAGTGCCCCGAGTTGGGATTTTTGCCCCAAACCCAAGCGTTTTCGCCCGATTCGCTGAAATCAGCGGTTTTTTCTGCACCCTTACGATGCGCTAAACAGTCATGATGCACCATAACGGTGCGAGAAAAACCTTCTGTACAAAAGTTGCTCAAAGCTTGAGCAATTTCCGCTATAATCCGCGCCCCACTTTTTTAGTCGGCACCTCGCGCGCTGTTTTTCATGAAACTAATCGTAAAAGTCTTCCCAGAGATCACCATCAAGAGCCGGCCGGTTCGCAAGCGCTTCATCCGTCAACTGGCCCGCAACATCCGCAACGTGCTCAAGGACCTCGATCCTGCGCTCGCGGTTAACGGTGTCTGGGATAACCTCGAAGTGATCACTCACATCGAGGACGAGAAGGTCCTGCGCGAGATGACCGAGCGTCTGAGCTGCACGCCGGGCATTGCCCATTTCCTGCAGGTCGACGAATACCCGCTGGGTGATTTCGACGACATCGTCGCCAAGTGCAAGCAGCACTTCGGTCACCTGCTGGCGGGCAAGCGCTTCGCCGTACGCTGCAAGCGCGGCGGTCACCACGATTTCACCTCGATGGACGTCGACCGCTACGTCGGCAGCCAGTTGCGCCAGCAGTGCGGCGCCGCCGGTATCGACCTGCGCACGCCTGAAGTCGAGGTGCGCATCGAGGTGCGCGACAAGCGCCTGTACGTCATCCACAACCAGCACAAAGGCATCGGCGGTTACCCGCTGGGCGCGCTGGAGCAGACCCTGGTGCTGATGTCCGGTGGTTTCGACTCCACCGTCGCCGCCTACCAGATGATGCGTCGCGGCCTGATGACCCACTTCTGCTTCTTCAACCTTGGCGGCCGCGCCCACGAGCTGGGGGTGATGGAAGTCGCCCACTTCCTGTGGAAAAAGTACGGCAGCAGCCAGCGCGTGCTGTTCGTCAGCGTGCCGTTCGAAGAAGTGGTCGGCGAGATCCTCGGCAAGGTCGACAACAGCTACATGGGCGTGACCCTCAAGCGCATGATGCTGCGCGCGGCGACCAACATCGCCGACCGCCTGCAGATCGACGCCCTGGTGACCGGTGAAGCCATCTCCCAGGTCTCGAGCCAGACCCTGCCGAACCTTGCGGTGATCGACTCGGCCACCGAGAAGCTGGTGCTGCGCCCGCTGCTGGCCAGCCACAAGCAGGACATCATCGACCAGGCCCAGCAGATCGGCACCGCCGAGTTCGCCAAGCACATGCCTGAATACTGCGGCGTGATTTCGGTGAACCCGACCACTTGCGCCAAGCGTCATCGCCTCGAGCATGAAGAAAAGCAGTTCGACATGGCGGTGCTCGAGCGTGCCCTGGAGCGCGCTCGGCTGATCTCCATCGACCACGTGATCGATGAACTCAGCCAGGATATCCAGATCGAAGAAGTCAGCCAGGCGCTGGCCGGGCAGGTGGTGATCGACATTCGCCACCCTGATGCCCAGGAAGACCAGCCCCTGGAACTGGACGGCATCGAGGTCCAGGCCTTGCCGTTCTACGCCCTGAACAGTCGCTTCAAGGAGCTGGATGCCACGCGCCAGTACCTGCTGTATTGCGACAAGGGAGTAATGAGTCGCCTGCATGCCCATCATCTGCTCAGTGAGGGACATGCCAATGTGCGCGTTTATCGTCCGACATAAGACGCCGGGGCTATATGGCGGGAGCATCCGCCATCGCCCTCCCGACCACCGGGCCGTTTGAGCGCCATTCATTCATATTCGCCGCCTAGACTGGGCGGCAACCCGAATCCTCTGATCGAGATACACACGTGATCGAAAATCTGCGTAACATCGCCATCATCGCCCACGTTGACCATGGTAAAACCACCCTGGTCGACAAACTCCTGCGTCAGTCCGGCACTCTGGAGCGTAACGAGCTCAACGACGAGCGCGTCATGGACTCCAACGACCAGGAAAAAGAGCGCGGTATTACCATTCTGGCGAAAAACACCGCCATCAACTGGAACGGCTACCACATCAACATCGTCGACACCCCCGGCCACGCCGACTTCGGTGGCGAGGTTGAACGTGTAATGTCGATGGTCGACTCCGTACTGCTGCTGGTCGACGCTCAAGACGGCCCTATGCCGCAAACCCGTTTCGTGACCAAGAAGGCTTTCGAAGCCGGCCTGCGTCCGATCGTGGTGATCAACAAGGTCGACCGTCCGGGCGCGCGTCCTGACTGGGTTCTGGACCAGATCTTCGATCTGTTCGACAACCTCGGTGCCACCGACGAACAGCTGGACTTCAAAGTCGTCTACGCCTCGGCCCTGAACGGCATTGCCGGTCTGGACCACACCGAAATGGCCGAAGACATGACCCCGCTGTACCAGTCGATCGTCGACAACGTACCGGCCCCTGCTGTTGACCGTGACGGTCCGTTCCAGATGCAGATCTCGGCACTGGACTACAACAGCTTCCTCGGTGTTATCGGTGTTGGCCGTATCGCCCGCGGTCGCGTCAAGCCGAACACCCCGGTGGTGGCTATCGACGTCGATGGCAAGAAGCGCAACGGTCGTATCCTCAAGCTGATGGGTCACCACGGCCTGCACCGCGTTGACGTCGAAGAAGCCCAGGCTGGCGACATCGTCTGCATCAGCGGTTTCGACGAGCTGTTCATCTCCGACACCCTGTGCTCCCCGGACGCAGTTGAAGCGATGAAGCCGCTGACCGTTGACGAGCCAACCGTTTCGATGACCTTCCAGGTCAACGACTCGCCGTTCTGCGGTAAAGAAGGCAAGTTCGTGACTTCCCGCAACATCAAGGAACGTCTGGACAAAGAGCTGCTGTACAACGTTGCACTGCGCGTTGAAGAAGGCGACTCGGCTGACAAGTTCAAGGTCTCTGGCCGTGGTGAGCTGCACCTCTCGGTTCTGATCGAAACCATGCGTCGCGAAGGCTTCGAAATGGGTGTTGGTCGTCCGGAAGTGATCATCCGTGAAGTCGACGGTGCCAAGCACGAGCCGTTCGAAAACGTCACCATCGACATCCCTGAAGACTCCCAGGGCAAGGTCATGGAAGAAATGGGTCTGCGTAAAGGCGACCTGACCAACATGGTTCCGGATGGCAAGGGCCGTGTACGCCTGGAATACAACATTCCAGCCCGTGGTCTGATCGGTTTCCGTAACCAGTTCCTGACCCTGACCAACGGTGCAGGCATCCTGACCTCGATCTTCGACCGTTACGCTCCGATGAAGTCCGGCCACATGTCCGGCCGTCAGAACGGCGTACTGGTTTCGGTTGAAACCGGCAAGGCCCTGACCTACTCCCTGGAAACCCTGCAGGCGCGCGGCAAGCTGTTCGTCGAGCACGGCCAGGAGATCTACAACGGTCAGATCGTTGGTCTGAACAGCCGTGACAACGACCTGGGCGTCAACCCTACCAAGGGCAAGAAGCTCGACAACATGCGTGCTTCGGGTAAAGACGAAACCATCGCCCTGGTTCCACCTGTTCGCTTCACCCTGGAACAGGCTCTGGAATTCATCCAGGACGACGAGCTGTGCGAAGTGACCCCTAAGTCGATCCGTCTGCGCAAGAAGATCCTCGACGAAGGCGAGCGTACCCGCGCTGCCAAGAAAGCCAAGAACTGAGTCTTAGTTCCGGCTGAATGAAAACGCCCCCGGTCGCAAGGCCGGGGGCGTTTTTTTGTGCGCGGAAAGTGTGAATCAGCCGAAGGACTGTTCGAACGGCGCGGCGCTGGCGCGGATGGCAGCAGCTATGTCCGGTGCTTGTTCCGTCAGCTCCTGATGATGCAGCAGTGTGCCTTCGACGGCTTGCAGGATTGCCTGGATGCGGCTTTTGGGGTCACTGACACGGCAGCGTTTGGCGAAGTCGAGAATGGCCAGGCGTGAGGCAAAAAGCGACTTCTGCCCATTGAGGTCCAGCGCCAGTGTGTCTCGCGGAAGGTAGGCGGTGGTATTGACGATGTCATAGGCTGGCGCGAGCACGGCATCATTGGCGTAAGGCGTGCTGTACAGCAGGCCGAAGTTCTTCAGGTGCGCATCGCCGTTGCCGACGATGCAACTCAAGGCGACCATGTCGAACAGCGCCTGAAGGTTCTCCAGCTGTTCCATCGGTGCGGTAAACACCTCTATGGCTTTGGCGATGTGCTCGTAGCTTTTACTGTATTTGCCAGCAGTACCCAGGCCCATCAACACCGCCATGTCTTCGAAGCCAAGCGGATTCAGCTGTGCATCACGGTCGAAGCGGCGCATGACGAACATGCGCTTGTCCTTGGACAAGTAGAACTCTGGTGTGGTTATTCCGGCTGCGCTGGCAATCGACATGCACAGGTACTCGTTGATCGCCAGGTGGGGGAATTCACCCTTGCCGCTTTTTACAATCAGGTCAGCGGTGGTGGCGGTCGCCTTGTAAGGGGCTTCGGCCAGTTCCGGCACCAGCACTTTGGGCTGCACGCCAGAAATACCGGAGCGCAAGATGTAGCGTTGGACCAGTTCATTGAAAATATCCTCGGTACCGTCCCAGGCAAGAATCTCGCTTAGGCGTTCGCCTTTGCCCGGGTTGTCTTGCTGCTCGATCAGGCGCTGCACTTCTGGTGCGGTGACGAATACGCGGCCGATAGGCGAGTTGCTGCCGGAGATCGCCAGCAGCAGCATCGGGTTGACGGTTGCTACCTTGGCCAGGCGATTGCGCAGTTGCTCCAGTACATAGCCTTCGGGCAGGTTCATCTGGAAAATCGGATGAAGGTCCCTGGATACGAAGTCGTCGCGGCGAGGGGGCATGGTCATGCTCACCGCAATCGAGGCCGAGGATGAGTCGCTATAGCGAAAGACGTAGTCGCCGTTTGGCTGCTGGTAAATCTTGCCGCTGACGCCTTGAGGCGTTGACACCAGCAGCTCGTCTGCCGCGCTCACCGGAACACGTCCTCAAGCTCATCCAGGGTCGGCAGGGACTTTGCCACGACCTCGACGTCGCAGCCGAGGGCATTCAATGCTCTGCTGTAAAACGAGATAGCGACGGTGCTTGAGCCCTGCTCGATCTCACTGAGCTTCTGCCGAGTGATGCCGATACGTTCCGCCAGTTGCACTTTGGTCAGGCCGCGGCGTTTTCTCATCTGCTCGATGCTGTGGCCGATGCGCTGGGAAATTAGCGTGGTCTGCATGTTACGTATCCATAACATTAGCTGGTTAATGTCAGGTAAACATAACATAGCGTCATCGTCAAACGCCCAGCTCGCTTCGGTCGGGCGTTCCGATCAGTGGTCGTCGCTTAGCGCGAGCGCACCGCAGGCTTGGGGATATATGCGCAATACCCCGGCCGCGGGCCGATCCGTGGATGGTTGCGGCAGGTGTCCGGGCGCTTGTCGTAAATGGTGCACATGCGACTTTTACGGTCCAGGTACAGGCAATCGTCGTTGCTCATCTGCGCCAGGGTGAAAATCCCCGACTTCTGGTTGAAGCGCTGGATGATCCCGTCCTTCTGCAAGCGCTTGGCAATGTTCTTCGGCGGCTCGCCCACCTCGAACTCATCCACCACGCCCATGCGGATCAGGTCTTTGATTTTCACTTCCGTTGGCAAGGTGCAGCAGGTCGAGTTGCAGCCTCCGCACATATGGCTTTGGTACTTCTGCCAGGTTTCCAGTCGGTCGACTTCGGCGGCGGCAATCAGGGTCGGTTTCATCGGGCTCAGGCTAGAAGAGTCTTGTGGGCGCGCGATGATACCGGAGTTGATCAAATTGTGAACAACCATTTGCCGCTTTATTCCGGGTTTGTTTGCCGCTGGCCGCAAGAAAGTCGCGAACCAGAGCTTCCCCTCTGTGTCGAACGGTCTAGGCTGAGAAATCTCCATCCGCATTCGTCAACTTGCCCGAGGACGTCGCATGTCTCAGGAACCGCTCGCTCGTGACGCAGAGGTGGCCGCTTTTCGCACCGCTGTGCTGGATAAATTGACCTACGCGGTCGGCAAGGACCCGGAGCATGCCTTCGATCACGACTGGTTCGAAGCCATTGCCCTGGCTGCCCGCGATCACATGGTCGACCACTGGATGGACCATACCCGGCAGATCTACCGCAAGAGCCAGAAGCGGGTGTATTACCTGTCGCTGGAGTTCCTGATCGGCCGTCTGCTGTACGACAGCCTGAGCAATCTCGGCCTGCTCGATGTTGCCCGTGAAGCGCTGGACGGGCTTAACGTCGACCTTGAGCGCATTCGCCTGCTGGAGCCCGATGCGGCGCTGGGTAACGGCGGCCTGGGGCGTCTGGCGGCGTGTTTCATGGAGAGCATGTCGACCCTTGGCATCGCCGCCCACGGTTACGGCATTCGTTACGAGCACGGCCTGTTCCGCCAGGCGGTAGTCGATGGCTGGCAGCAGGAGCAGACCGAGAACTGGCTGGATTTCGGCAACCCCTGGGAGTTCGAGCGGGCCGAGGTAATCTACCCGATCAGCTTTGGTGGCAGTGTCGAGACCGTGCACGATGCCAGTGGCCAGCAGCGCCAGGTGTGGTGGCCGGCCGAGACGGTGCGTGCGGTGGCCTATGACACGCCGGTGGTCGGCTGGCGCGGTGCCAGCGTCAACACCTTGCGCCTGTGGCGGGCGCGGGCATTGGAAGAGCTACACCTGGAGCGCTTCAATGCCGGCGACCACCTTGGCGCTGTCGCCGAAGTGGCGCGCGCCGAGAGTATCTCGCGGGTGCTGTACCCGGCCGACAGTACCGAGGCCGGCCAGGAGCTGCGCCTGCGGCAGGAGTACTTCTTTGTTTCCGCCTCGCTGCAGGACCTGCTGCGCCGGCACCTGAACATGCATGACAGCCTGCTCAACCTGCCGCAGCAGGCGGCGATCCAGCTCAACGACACCCACCCCTCGATCGCGGTCGCCGAGCTGATGCGCCTGCTGGTCGACCAGCACGAAGTGCCCTGGGACACCGCCTGGCAGCTGACCGTCGAGACCCTGGCCTACACCAACCATACTTTGCTGCCCGAAGCCCTGGAAACCTGGCCGGTGGGTTTGATGGAGCGCATGCTGCCGCGGCACATGCAGATCATCTACCTGATCAATGCCTTTCATATCGACGCCTTGCGCGCCAAGGGCATCCACGACTTCGACGTGCTGCGCGCGGTGTCGCTGATCGAGGAAGACAACGGCCGCCGGGTGCGCATGGGCAACCTGGCGTTCCTCGGTTCGCACAGCGTCAACGGTGTGTCGGCGCTGCACACAAAGCTGATGCGCAGCACGGTGTTCGCCGAACTGCACAAGCTCTACCCCGAGCGAATCAACAACAAGACCAACGGCATCACCTTCCGGCGCTGGCTGTTCCAGGCCAACCCGCAACTGACCGGCATGCTGGTCGAGGCCCTCGGCGCCGACCTGCTCGATGACCCGCAGGGACGCCTGCGCGACCTTGAGCCGTTTGCCGACAAGGCGTCGTTCTGCAAGCAGTTCGCCGCCCAGCGCCTGCACAGCAAAAAGGCCCTGGCCAGCCTGGTCCAGGAGCGCCTGGGCATTACCCTCAACCCCGAGGCGATGTTCGATGTGCAGGTCAAGCGCATCCATGAGTACAAACGCCAGTTGCTCAACCTGCTGCACACCGTGGCCCTGTACCAGGCCATCCGCGCCGAACCTGGCAGTGGCTGGGCGCCGCGGGTGAAGATCTTCGCCGGCAAGGCCGCCGCCAGCTATCACCAGGCCAAGCTGATCATCAAACTGAGCAACGACATCGCCAAGGTGGTCAACAACGACCCGACCGTGCGCGGCTTGCTCAAGGTGGTGTTCTTGCCCAACTACAACGTCAGCCTGGCCGAGAGCATCATTCCGGCGGCCGATCTGTCTGAGCAGATTTCTACCGCCGGCTACGAGGCGTCGGGCACCAGCAACATGAAATTCGGCCTCAATGGCGCGCTGACCATCGGCACCCTGGACGGCGCCAATGTCGAAATGTGCGAGCAGGTCGGGGCCGAGAACATGTTCATCTTCGGCCTGACCTCCCAGCAGGTGGAGGCGCGCAAGCGCAGCGGCGACTTTGGCGCCAGTGCCGCGATCGGTGCCTCCCATCGGCTCAACGACGTGCTCCAGGCCATTCGTGGCGGGGTGTTTTCACCGGATGACCCGGCCCGCTATGTCGGTTTGGTCGACTCGCTGGTGGCTTATGACCGCTTCCTGGTGTGCGCCGATTTCGATGCCTACTGGGAAGCGCAATTGCGCGTCGAAGCGCTCTGGCGCGAGCCCAGGCAGTGGTGGCGCATGGCAGTGCTCAACAGCGCGCGGATGGGCTGGTTCTCTTCGGACCGGACCATCCGCGAGTACGCCACGGATATCTGGAAAGCCCTCGACTAAGCTGCAAAGGCCGGCCCGGGAGCGCTGAACTCTCGGGCCGATGTGCCGTCTGATCGGCCAAGCGTGTCTGATTGCTCGCTAGCGCTTCACTCTCCCTGTAAACTGCGTGGGTTTTTATTACCCCCTTCCTTCGGAGCCTTACATGTCCCGCGTTACCCTGAGTCGCTATTTGATTGAGCAGACCCGCAGCAACAGTACCCCTGCCGATCTGCGCTTCCTGATCGAAGTGGTGGCGCGTGCGTGCAAGGAAATCAGCCACAACGTCTCCAAAGGCGCGCTGGGCGGTGTCCTGGGCAGCATGGGCACCGAGAACGTGCAGGGCGAAGTCCAGAAGAAACTCGACGTGATCTCCAACGACATCCTCCTCGAAGCCAACGAGTGGGGCGGTCACCTGGCCGGCATGGCTTCCGAAGAGATGGACAACGCCTACCAGATCCCGGGCAAATACCCGAAAGGCGCCTACCTGCTGGTCTTCGACCCGCTGGACGGTTCGTCGAACATCGACGTCAACGTCTCGGTCGGTACCATCTTCTCGGTACTGCGCTGCCCGAACGAATACCTGAGCCAGAACGAGAGCCTCAACGAGCAGGCCTTCCTGCAGCCAGGCACCAAGCAGGTTGCCGCCGGTTACGCGATCTACGGCCCGCAAACCATGCTGATCCTGACCCTGGGCAACGGCGTCAAGGGCTTCACCCTGGACCGCGAACTGGGCAGTTTCGTACTGACCCACGAGAACATCCAGGTGCCGGAAACCACCGCCGAGTTCGCCATCAACATGTCCAACCAGCGCCACTGGGAAGAGCCGGTGACCCGCTACGTGGGCGAGCTGCTGGCCGGTGAAACCGGTCCGCTGAAAAAGAACTACAACATGCGCTGGATCGCCTCGATGGTTGCCGATGTGCACCGCATCCTGACCCGTGGCGGCCTGTTCATGTACCCGCGCGATGCCCGCGAACCGTCCAAGCCGGGCAAGCTGCGTCTGATGTACGAAGCCAACCCGATGTCCTTCATCATCGAGCAGGCCGGCGGTGCTTCCACCGACGGTCGCCAGCGCATCCTCGACATCCAGCCAGAGAGCCTGCACCAGCGCGTGGCAGTGTTCCTCGGCTCCAAGCAGGAAGTCGAGCGCGTTACCGGTTATCACAAGGAGTAAATCATGCTCGCACCTTGGCAGCCTTTGCTGGAGTGGTGGTTTGGCTGGGGCACCAGCCCCCAGGATGTGGCTGACGAGAAGAGCACCTTGTGGTTCGGCAAGCACCACGACGACGAAGCGCGTGAGCGCTTCGGCGAGCTGGTCGAGCAAGCGCTGGCCGGCGGCCTCGATGAGTGGCTGCAAAGCCCGCAGGGCTGGCTTGGCCTGGTGTTGCTGCTCGACCAGTTGCCGCGCATGATCCACCGCGACACGCCGCGCGCCTTCGATGGCGACCGACGTGCCCAGGTGCTGGTGATGCAGGGGCTGGACAAGGCCTGGGATTACCAGTTGCTGCCGATCCAGCGGGTGTTCATCCTGTTGGTGCTGGAGCATGCCGAGGTACTGGACTGGCAGAACATCAGCGTCGAGCGTTACCAGTTGCTGCTCGATGCCCAGCCGGATGCCGATCGGCGCTTGTTCGAAGGGTTCCTTGACTACGCCGAGCAGCACCAGCGGGTGATTGCCCGCTTTGGCCGCTTCCCGCATCGCAATCTGTTGCTGAATCGGCCGAGTACCGATGAAGAGATGGATTTTCTGCTGGAGCCGGGCTCAAGGTTTTGAGTTGAGCTCAATCGCGGGGCAAGTCGAGTCGTCGCCCCGCGATCAGCTTCACATCAGATCCTGAAACTCCCCACCAATTGCTTCAAACGATTGGCCTGATTCTCCAGGTCATTGCAGGCGCGCAAGGTTGCCTGCAGGTTCTCTACCCCTTCCTGATTCAGCGTATTGATTTCGGTGATGTCGACATTGATCGACTCGACCACGGCCGTCTGCTCTTCGGTGGCGGTGGCCACCGACTGGTTCATGCCGTCGATCTCGCCGATACGCAGGGTTACGCTGCCCAGCCGCTCGCCGGCCTGGTTGGCGATGCCGACGCTGTGCTGGCTGTGGCTCTGGCTTTCGGTCATGGTGCTGACCGCCACCTGAGCACCAGCCTGCAGCTCTTCGATGATGCGCTGAACCTGCTGCGCCGAATCCTGGGTGCGGTGGGCGAGGTTGCGGACCTCGTCGGCCACCACGGCAAAGCCGCGTCCGGCCTCGCCGGCACGGGCCGCTTCGATGGCGGCGTTGAGCGCCAGCAGGTTGGTCTGCTGGGAAATGCCGCTGATCACCTCGAGAATCTGGCCGATGTTCACCGTGTTGGCATTGAGCGTCTCGATGTTGCCGCACGAGTCGCTGATTTTCGCCGACAGTTGGTTCATCACTTCGATGGTCTGCTCGACCACCTGCTGGCCCTGCGCCGCCAGGTTGCGCGCGTCGCTGGAGTGCTGCGAGGCGAGGGCGGCGTTCTGGGCGATTTCCTGGGCAGCGGCGCCAAGCTGGTTGATCGCCGCAGCGACGCTGCTGGTGCGGCTCGACTGCTGGTCGGCATTGTGGATCGAGGCGTTCGAGGCACTGACCACGCGCAGCGCCACTTCGTTGACCTGGCCGGTGGCCGAGGCCACTTCGCGGATCGACTCGTGAATACGTTCGACAAAGCGGTTGAACGATTGGCCGAGGCTGCCGAATTCGTCCTGGCCATGAATGCGCAGGCGCCGGGTCAGGTCGCCTTCGCCTTCGGCGATGTCGTGCATGGCCCGGCCCATCACGTGCAGCGGCTCCATCAGCACGCGAATCAGCACGCCGAGCAGGGCGATGATGATCAGCACGGCGATCACCGTGGCCACCACTGCAGAGGTGCGCAGTTCGCTGAGCATGGCAAAGGCGAAATCCTGGTCGAGCTCCAGCGCCACGTACCAGTCCGCCGACGCCACGCCGTTGACCTTGGTGAAGGTGATGAACTGCTTGTGGCCGTTGAGCTCGGCTTCTTTCAGGCCGCTACCGACCTGCGGGGTGTCTTGCGGGTAAGCGTCGCTGAGGTTCTTCAGCACCAGGTCGGCTTTCGGGTGGACGAGGATCTTGCCCGCGCCGTTGACGATGAAGGCCTGGCCGTGGCCGTCGAAGTTCAGCGCGTTGATGATCGCGCTGATGCTATCCAGATCGGTGTCGACGCCGTTGACGCCGATCAGCCGGCCCTGGTGCTGCACCGGGGTGGCCAGGGTGATCACCAGCTTGTTGGCCGAAGCGGAAATGTACGGCTCGGTAATGATGGTCTGGCCGGCGCTGGTGGCGGCCTTGTACCAGCCGCGCACCCGCGGGTCGTAGTCGGCGGCGCGATTGCCCAGCGGTACCGACTGCATGTAGCCGTCCTGGCCACCGAAGTAGGTCAGCAAAAAATTGCTGCCGTACACCGGCAAGCTCAGGCTGCGGGTCAGGCTGTCCTTGCTGGCGCCATCGATGGCGACTTGCTGGGACAGCGACTGCAGCAGCTGCATGCGGCTTTGCAACCAGGTCTGGATATTGCTGCTGGTCAGGCTGCCGAGCTCCTGCATCGAGGCTTCGGTGTTGCTGCGCAGGGTCTGGCGCTGGCGGTAATCGTTGAACAGGATGAAACAGGTGAAGGCGACAGCGACCACCAGGGCGGCGGCGAGCAGAATCTTGTGGCTGAACTTCAGGTTTTTTGTCATTGCGAGGTCTGTCTGCACAAGGCGGGTCAACGGGTGGGGCGCGGCAATCGGTCGCAGCGCCTTCCTGTGTCGTCCGTTATGGGCAAAAGATTAATCGCAGAACTCACCAGTCGACCAATGGCGGGGCTTTGACGCCAACAAAACCTGGGCGCTCGGGAACCGGATGAGCTTTTTCCCTTCTAAGCTGTCGGTAGGCCACCGCGCCTGCACCCTCATGTCCAGGAGTGACCCTTCATGTCGTTGCGTTCCCTCGCCCTGCTGTCCTTGTGCGTGTTCCTCACTGCGTGCAACAAGATCAACCAGGAAAACTATTCACAGCTCAAGTCCGGGATGGCCAAGGCCGAGGTCGAAAAACTGCTCGGCGCGCCGACCGATTGCTCGGGCGCCCTGGGCATGTCCAGCTGCACCTGGGGCGACGAGAAGACCTTTATCAGTGTCCAGTACGCCGGTGACAAAGTGCTGATGTATTCCGGGCAGGGCCTCAAATGAAGCGGTTGCATCTGCTGCTGGCGCTGTGCGCCGGGTTGATCCTCGGCGGCTGTGCCAGCACCGGCGCAGGCTCGCTGGAGCCCAAGACTGCCGGCAGCGTCGACCTCAAGCGCTACCAGGGCAAGTGGTATGAACTGGCGCGGCTGCCGATGTTCTTCCAGCGCGACTGCGCCCAGTCCGAGGCTCATTACAACCTCAAGCCGGACGGTAATGTCGGGGTGCTCAACCGCTGCCAGACCCTGCAAGGTGAATGGCAGGAGGCCAGCGGCACGGCCACTGCGCAGGTGCCGGGCAAGACCGACAAACTCTGGGTGGAGTTCGACAACTGGTTCTCGACCTTGCTGCCTGGGGTCGCCAAGGGCAACTACTGGATCCTTTACGTCGACGACAAGTACCAGACTGCGCTGGTCGGCAATCCGGATCGCAAGTACCTGTGGATACTGTCGCGCACCCCGACCATTCCGGCGTTGCAGCGCGAAAGCCTGCTGGCCAAGGCGCGCCAGCAGGGCTACGACACCCAGCGGCTGATCTGGCGGGTGACGGACAAGGACATGGCGGCGCACCAGCCTTGATACCCAAATCGCTGGCAAGCCAACTCCGACAGTGTAGGAGCGGGCTTGCCCCGCGATGGCGTAATCAGCCCAACAGGCTGCGCAGCACCCCGGCAAATTCCCGTGCGCTGTCTTCTTCCAGGGCATGGCGACCCTGGCGCACGACCCACTGGCCGTTGACCATCACATCGCGCACCTGACGGTCACCGCCGGCAAACAGCCAGCGGTTGAGAATGCCGTCTTCACTGGCTGTCGCCAGGTACGGGTCGTTGCCATCGAGCACCAGCCAGTCCGCGCGCTTGCCCACCGCCAGTTCGCCAATCGGCTGGCCCATGGCCTGGGCGCCGCCACTCAGGGCGGCGTCGTACAGGGTGCGCCCGACCATCGGCTGATCGCCGCGGTACAGGCGGTTACGGCGCTGGTCACGCAAACGCTGGCCATATTCCAGCCAGCGCAATTCCTCTACCACGCTCAATGACACATGGCTGTCCGAACCAATCCCCAGGCGCCCGCCGCGGGCCAGGTAATCCACGGCCGGGAAGATGCCGTCGCCCAGGTTCGCCTCGGTGGTCAGGCACAAGCCGGCGACCGCGCCGCTGCGGGCCATCAACTCGACTTCGTCGGGCTCGGCATGGGTGGCGTGCACCAGGCACCAGCGCTGATTTACTTCGGTGTTCTCGTAGAGCCACTGCAACGGCCGGCGCCCGCTCCAGGCCAGGCAGTCGTCGACTTCTTTCTGTTGCTCGGCGATATGGATGTGCACCGGACAGGCCTTGTCGCTGGCAGCCATGACCTCGGCGATCTGCTCCGGAGTCACCGCGCGCAACGAATGGAAACACAGGCCCAGGGCCTGCGCCGGCTGCTCGGCGAGCAGCGGCGCCAGGCGTGCCTGCAGGTTCAGGTACTGTTCGGTGCTGTTGATAAAGCGCCGCTGGCCTTCGTTCGGTGCTTGCCCGCCAAAGCCGGAGTGGCTGTACAGCACCGGCAACAGGGTCAGGCCGATGCCGCTGGCGCGCGCCGCAGCGCTGATGCGCAGCGACAGCTGCGCCGGGTCGGCGTAGGCCTGGCCCTGGGTGTCGTGGTGAACGTAGTGGAATTCGGCGACCGAGGTATAGCCGGCCTTGAGCATCTCGATGTACAGCTGGCGGGCAATGACCTGCAGCTGCTCAGGGCTGATCTTGCCGACCAGGCGATACATCAGCTCGCGCCAGGTCCAGAAACTGTCATTGGGGTTGCCGGCCACTTCCGCAAGCCCGGCCATGGCGCGCTGGAAGGCGTGCGAGTGCAGGTTGGGCATGCCCGGCAGCAGCGGGCCGGCCAGGTGCTCGGCGCCTTCGGCCGAGGCGTTGGCCTCGATGCGGGTCAGCAGGCCGTCGGCGCCGACCTCGATTCGGACGTTTTCGGCCCAGCCTGTAGGCAGCAAAGCACGTTCGGCAAAGAAGACGGACATCGGCACGGCACCTCATTGTGATTATTTGTATATACATATACAGACGTTTGCCTGCTGGGTAAACTCCGGCAAGCTACCGTTCATTCAACCGAACAAGGATATCTTCCGTGCCGACACCTCCTGTCTCCGCGCTGGTTGCCCAGATGGGCGAGGGTCCGGCGCCGCTGTACGCCCGGGTCAAACAGATGATCGCCCAGCAGATCCAGAATGGCAGCTGGCCGCCGCATCACCGGGTGCCGTCCGAGAGCGAACTGGTCAACCAGTTGGGCTTCAGCCGCATGACCATCAACCGCGCCTTGCGCGAGCTCACTGCCGAAGGCTTGCTGGTGCGCATGCAGGGCGTCGGCACCTTTGTTGCCGAGCCCAAGAGCCGTTCGGCGCTGTTCGAGGTCAACAACATTGCCGACGAGATCGCCGCCCGTGGCCACGAGCACAGCTGCAAGGTGATCATCCTCGCTGAAGAGGCCGCCGGTTCCGAGCGCGCCCTGGCCCTGGACATGCGTGAAGGCCAGCGGGTGTTCCACTCGCTGATCGTGCATTACGAGAACGGCGTCGCCGTGCAGATCGAAGACCGCTTCGTTAATGCTGCGGTAGCGCCCGAATACCTCCAGCAGGACTTCACCCGGCAAACGCCCTACGCCTACCTGTCCCAGGTCGCACCCTTGACCGAGGGCGAACACGTGGTCGAGGCGATTCTTGCCGACCCGGATGAATGCCGCCTGCTGCAAATCGAACCGGGCGAGCCGTGCCTGCTGATCCGCCGCCGCACCTGGTCGGGGCGCCAGCCAGTGACTGCCGCTCGTCTGATTCATCCCGGATCCCGTCATCGCTTGGAAGGACGCTTCAGCAAATGAGCCAGTTGCAGGTATTACGCGCCAAAGACTACCCCCGCATGCCATGGAAGAACGGCGGCGGCAGCACCGAAGAGATTGCCCGCGATGCCGGCGTAGGCCTGGACGGCTTCGGCTGGCGCCTGTCGATTGCCGATATCAGCGAGTCCGGTGGTTTTTCCAGCTTTGCCGGGTATCAGCGGATCATCACCGTGCTCGAGGGCGAGGGCATGCGCCTGCAGGTCGATGGCCAAGCGACGCGGCCGTTGCTGCCGTTCGACGCCTTTGCCTTCAGCGGCCAGAGCCAGGTCAGTTGCACGCTGCTCGGTGGTGCAATTCGCGATTTCAACCTGATCTATTCTCCCGAGCGCTACAACGCGCGCCTGCAGTGGCTCGATGGCAGCCAGCGGCTGTTCAGTTCGGCCACGACCGTGCTGCTGTTTGCCGTGGCTTCCCAGGTCGAGGTGACGCTGGACAGCGGTGTGCAGCTGCTTGGGCGCTATGACTGCTTGCACCTGGAGGCGAGTCAGGGCCTGCAGACCTTGAACATTCAGGGGCGCTGCTGCCTGATCGAGCTCAGCCCGCGCTGAGTGTGTTACGCCTCGGCCGTTCAGCGCGGCCGAGGCTGTTACCGATTGACCCAAAGTGGTGCAACGCCACTGATCCCCTTGGTTCGACCGCTCATCTCCTGGAAAAAATTTTAATTCGCCACAGCCCGCGCATCGCGGGGCTCTAGCACCTGCGTTGGCGCCGGGGAAAGCGCTCTGGTCAGGAGTTGGCACTTCAATTGCCTATGCTTGTACATACAAGTAAAGATGTGTTTGTATAAGTGCCATGACCCACCCAATGCCTGGGTTGCTCTGGACCGATCGCTTAGGAGCCATTTCCGTGACTGACAACAACTTCAAGAAATTCCGTGACGTCGAAATCCGCGCAGCGCGCGGCAACAAGCTGACCGCCAAAAGCTGGCTGACTGAAGCACCGTTGCGCATGCTGATGAACAACCTCGACCCGGAAGTCGCCGAGAACCCGAAAGAGCTGGTGGTGTACGGCGGTATTGGCCGTGCCGCGCGTAACTGGGAGTGCTACGACAAGATCGTCGAGAGCCTGACCAACCTGAACGACGACGAAACCCTGCTGGTGCAGTCGGGCAAGCCGGTCGGCGTGTTCAAGACCCACAGCAACGCCCCGCGCGTACTGATCGCCAACTCCAACCTGGTACCGCACTGGGCCAACTGGGAACACTTCAACGAACTGGATGCCAAGGGCCTGGCCATGTACGGCCAGATGACCGCCGGCAGCTGGATCTACATCGGCAGCCAGGGCATCGTCCAGGGCACCTACGAAACCTTCGTCGAAGCCGGCCGCCAGCACTACAACGGCAGCCTCAAAGGCAAGTGGGTACTGACCGCGGGCCTGGGCGGCATGGGCGGCGCCCAGCCACTGGCGGCGACCCTGGCCGGCGCCTGCTCGCTGAACATCGAATGCCAGCAGAGCCGCATCGACTTCCGCCTGAGCAGCCGCTATGTCGACGAGCAAGCCAAGGACCTGGACGACGCCCTGGCGCGCATCGCCAAATACACCGCCGAAGGCAAGGCCATCTCCATTGCCCTGCTGGGCAACGCCGCCGAAATCCTGCCTGAGCTGATCAAGCGTGGCGTGCGCCCGGACATGGTCACCGACCAGACCAGCGCCCACGACCCGCTCAACGGCTACCTGCCAGCCGGCTGGACCTGGGAGCAATACCGCGATCGTGCGCAGACCGAACCGGCTGCGGTGGTCAAGGCCGCCAAGCAATCGATGGCTGTCCACGTTCAAGCCATGCTCGAGTTCCAGAAGCAGGGCGTGCCGACCTTCGACTACGGCAACAACATCCGTCAGATGGCCAAGGAAGAGGGCGTTGCCAATGCCTTCGACTTCCCGGGCTTCGTACCGGCCTACATTCGTCCGCTGTTCTGCCGTGGTATCGGTCCATTCCGCTGGGCGGCGCTGTCGGGTAATGCCGAAGACATCTACAAGACCGACGCCAAGGTCAAGGAACTGATCCCGGACGACGACCACCTGCACAACTGGCTGGACATGGCCCGCGAGCGCATCAGCTTCCAGGGCCTGCCGGCGCGTATCTGCTGGGTTGGTCTGGGCCAGCGCGCCAAGCTGGGCCTGGCGTTCAACGAAATGGTCCGCCGCGGCGAGTTGTCGGCGCCGATCGTTATCGGCCGCGACCACCTGGACTCCGGCTCGGTATCCAGCCCCAACCGTGAAACCGAATCGATGCAGGATGGTTCCGACGCCGTCTCCGACTGGCCGCTGCTCAACGCCCTGCTCAACACCGCCAGCGGTGCGACCTGGGTATCCCTGCACCACGGTGGTGGCGTAGGCATGGGCTTCTCCCAGCACTCGGGCATGGTCATCGTCTGCGACGGTACCGACGAAGCTGCCGAGCGGATCGCCCGGGTACTGACCAACGACCCGGCTACCGGTGTCATGCGTCACGCCGATGCCGGTTATCAGATCGCCATCGACTGCGCCAAGGAACAAGGCTTGAACCTGCCGATGATCACGCGCTGATCTGCGCTAAATGGTTGATACTGATATCTATGCAGGCGCCTACGCCTCACGAGTACGGAGCATTAACGTGACTGAATTGACCCTGAAGCCTGGCACCCTGACCCTGGCTCAGCTGCGTGCGATCTACCAGCAGCCGGTAAAACTCAAGCTGGATTCCAGCGCTGACCAGCAGATCGACGCCAGCGTCGCCTGCGTCGAGCAGATTCTCGCGGAAAACCGCACCGCCTACGGCATCAACACCGGTTTCGGCCTGCTGGCCTCGACCCGTATCGCCAGCCACGACCTGGAAAACCTCCAGCGTTCGCTGGTGCTGTCCCACGCCGCTGGCGTCGGCCAACCGATCGACGACGCCCTGGTGCGCCTGATCATGGTGCTCAAGGTCAACAGCCTGAGCCGTGGTTTCTCCGGCATTCGCCGCAAGGTGATCAACGCCCTGATCGCGCTGATCAACGCCGAGGTCTATCCGCACATCCCGCTCAAGGGTTCGGTCGGCGCGTCCGGCGACCTCGCCCCGCTGGCGCACATGTCGCTGGTACTGCTGGGTGAAGGCAAGGCGCGCCACAACGGCCAATGGCTGTCGGCCACCGAAGCCCTGGCGGTTGCTGGCCTTGAGCCGCTGACCCTGGCGGCCAAAGAAGGCCTGGCACTGCTCAATGGCACTCAGGCCTCCACCGCCTTTGCCCTGCGCGGCCTGTTCGAAGGTGAAGACCTGTTCGCCGCGGCCATGTCGGTCGGTGGCCTGACCGTCGAAGCCGTGCTCGGTTCGCGTTCGCCGTTCGATGCGCGCATCCACCAAGCCCGTGGCCAGCGCGGCCAGATCGATGCAGCCGCGTGCTACCGCGACCTGCTGGGTGATGGCAGCGAAGTTTCCGCCTCCCACGAGAACTGCGGCAAAGTCCAAGACCCGTACTCGCTGCGTTGCCAGCCACAGGTCATGGGCGCCTGCCTGACCCAGTTCCGCCAGGCCGCCGAAGTGCTGGTGATCGAAGCCAACGCCGTGTCCGACAACCCGCTGGTGTTCGCTGCCGAAGGTGACGTGATCTCCGGTGGTAACTTCCACGCGGAGCCGGTGGCCATGGCTGCCGACAACATGGCCCTGGCCATCGCCGAAATCGGTTCGCTGAGCGAGCGCCGCATCTCGCTGATGATGGACAAGCACATGTCCCAGCTGCCGCCGTTCCTGGTTGCCAATGGCGGGGTCAACTCCGGCTTCATGATCGCCCAGGTTACCGCCGCGGCCCTGGCCAGCGAGAACAAGGCCCTGGCGCACCCGCACAGTGTCGACAGCCTGCCAACGTCTGCCAACCAGGAAGACCACGTGTCGATGGCCCCGGCTGCCGGCAAGCGCCTGTGGGAAATGAGCGACAACGTGCGCGGTATCCTTGCCATCGAATGGCTGGCTGCCTGCCAGGGCCTGGACCTGCGCGAAGGCCTGAAGACCTCGCCGAAGCTGGAACAGGCGCGTCAAACCCTGCGCAGTAAGGTTGCCTACTACGACAAAGACCGCTTCTTCGCCCCGGACATCGAGGCGGCCATCGCCCTGCTGGCCGAAGGGCGCCTGACCGGCCTGCTGCCGGCCAAGGTCCTGCCTAGCCTGTAATTGCTCCCGGGGCCCTTCGCGGGGCAAGCCCGCTCCCTCATTGGGGGCGGGCTTGCGCCGGGATTGGCGCGCCCGTTCATTCTCACGACCAGAACAAGAATAAGGACGTGACATGCAAGAAGCTCAAGGACTCAAGCGCGGGCTGACCGCGCGACACATTCGTTTCATGGCGCTGGGCTCGGCGATCGGTACCGGGCTGTTCTACGGCTCCGCCTCGGCCATCCAGATGGCCGGCCCTGCAGTACTGCTGGCCTACCTGATCGGCGGTGCAGCGGTATTCATGGTCATGCGCGCGCTGGGCGAAATGGCTGTGCACAACCCGGTGTCCGGTTCCTTCGGCCACTACGCCAGCACCTACCTGGGGCCGATGTCGGGGTTTATCCTCGGCTGGACCTATGCCTTTGAAATGATCATCGTCTGCCTCGCCGACGTCACCGCCTTCGGCATCTATATGGGCTTCTGGTTTCCGGAAGTGGCGCGCTGGATCTGGGTGCTGGGCATCGTCTTCCTGATCGGCGGCCTGAACCTGTGCAACGTCAAGGTGTTCGGCGAGATGGAATTCTGGCTGTCGCTGCTCAAGGTCGGCGCCATCGTCGCGATGATCCTCGCCGGTTTCGGCATCATGGCCTTCGGCCTGAGTAATGCCGCTGCCGATAACGCCGTGGGCATCAGCAACCTGTTCGAGCATGGCGGCTTCATGCCCAACGGCATTGGTGGCCTGATCGCCTCGTTTGCCGTGGTGATGTTTGCCTTTGGCGGTATCGAAATCATCGGTATCACTGCCGGTGAAGCCAAGGACCCGCAGCGCGTTATCCCCAAGGCAATCAACGCCGTGCCGATGCGCATCCTGCTGTTCTATGTGCTGACGTTGTTCGTGTTGATGTGCCTGTACCCATGGCCGCAGATCGGCAGCCAGGGCAGCCCGTTCGTGCAGATCTTCAGTAACCTGGGGATTGGCTCGGCGGCGACCGTGCTGAACATCGTGGTGATTTCCGCCGCGGTCTCGGCGATCAACAGCGACATCTTCGGCGCCGGGCGCATGATGTACGGCCTGGCCCAGCAAGGTCAGGCGCCCAAAGGCTTTGCCAAGATCTCCCGGCATGGCGTGCCATGGATGACCGTGCTGGTCATGGGCGCAGCGTTGCTCGGCGGTGTGGTGCTCAACTACTTGATCCCGGAAAACGTGTTCCTGCTGATTGCCTCGATCGCCACCTTTGCGACCGTCTGGGTGTGGCTGATGATCCTGGTAACCCAGGTTGCCATGCGCCGCAGCATGAGCCGTGAAGAAGTTGCCCAACTGAAATTCCCGGTACCGTTCTGGCCTTATGGCCCGGCGGCAGCGATTGCCTTCATGCTGTTCGTCTTTGGCGTACTCGGGTACTTCCCTGATACTCAAGCCGCGCTGCTGGTCGGCGTGGTCTGGGTATTGTTCCTGGTGGTGGCCTACAAGCTCTGGTGCAAGCCGCAGGTGGTTGCCGCCGAGCAGCCGCTGGTGCAGGAACCTTCTCAACTCTGATCAAGGAGACTCTGGATGAAAACCCTCTGGCAGCATTGCCATGTGGCAAGCATGGCGCAAGGTACTTACTCGATCATCGAGGATGCGGCGATCGTCACCAGCGCCGGCCATATCGAATGGATCGGGCCGCGCCAGCAGCTGCCGGCCCTGGTCGCTGACAGAACCGTGGACCTGGGCGGCGCCTGGGTCACTCCGGGGTTGATCGACTGCCACACCCACGCGGTGTTTGGCGGCAACCGCAGCGGCGAGTTCGAGCAGCGCCTGCAAGGCGTCAGCTATGCCGAGATCGCCGCCCAGGGCGGCGGCATCGCCAGTACCGTGCGGGCGACCCGCGCGGCCAGCGAAGACGAGCTGTTCGCCAGTGCCCGCCAGCGCGTGCAGGCGCTGATGCATGATGGCGTCACCACCCTGGAGATCAAGTCCGGCTACGGCCTTGACCTGGCCAGCGAGCGCAAGCTGCTCAAGGTTATCCGCCGCCTTGGCGAGGAGCTGCCGCTCACCGTGCGCAGCACCTGCCTGGCAGCCCACGCCTTGCCACCGGAATACAAGGATCGGGCTGACGACTACATCAGCCATATCTGTGACGAAATGCTCCCGGCCCTGGCGGCCGAGGGTTTGGTGGATGCAGTGGATGCCTTCTGCGAGTACCTGGCGTTCTCGCCGGCCCAGGTCGAGCGGGTGTTCATCAAGGCTCGCGAACTGGGCCTGCCGGTCAAGCTGCATGCCGAGCAACTGTCGTCGCTTGCAGGCTCCAGCCTGGCGGCACGCTACCAGGCGCTGTCGGCCGATCACCTGGAATTCATGACCGAAGACGACGCCATCGCCATGGCGGCGGCCGGGACCGTAGCGGTACTGCTGCCCGGTGCGTTCTACTTTCTGCGCGAAACCCAGTTGCCACCGATGGACGCGCTGCGCAAGCATGGGGTGAAAATTGCCATTGCCAGCGACCTCAACCCCGGCACTTCGCCGGCGCTGTCGCTGCGGCTAATGCTGAACATGGCCTGTACCCTGTTCCGCATGACCCCGGAAGAAGCCCTGGCCGGTGTCACCCTGCATGCGGCAACCGCTTTGGGCCTGGGCGACAGCCATGGTTCGCTGGAAGTGGGCAAGGTTGCCGACTTTGTCGCCTGGCAGATCGAGCGACCGGCCGACCTGGCCTACTGGCTCGGCGGCGACCTGCCCAAGCGGGTGGTGCGCCTGGGCCATGAAATTTCCAATTGAGAGAGGGCGTATGGACAAGGTACTGAACTTTCACCAGGGCACGCTGCCGCTGCTGATCAGCATGCCCCACGCCGGTTTGAAGCTGACCCCGGCGGTGCAGAACGGCCTGGTCGGGCAGGCGCAAAGCTTGCCGGACACCGACTGGCACATTCCGCAGCTTTATGAGTTTGCCCAAGGCCTGGGCGTGAGCGTGGTCGCCGCCGAGTACTCGCGTTTCGTCATCGACCTGAACCGCCCGGACGACGACAAGCCGCTGTACGTTGGCGCCACCACCGGCCTGTACCCGGCCACGCTGTTTGAGGGCGAGCCGTTGTTCAAGGACGGCCAGGCGCCCTCGGCACAGGAGCGGGCGGGGTACCTGGAAGCCATCTGGCGGCCCTACCACGACACCATCCGCAGCGAGCTGGCGCGCTTGCGCGAGCAGTTCGGCTACGCCTTGCTGTGGGATGCCCACTCGATTCGTTCACACATCCCGCACCTGTTCGACGGCAAGCTGCCGGACTTCAACCTCGGCACCTTCAATGGCGCCAGTTGTGATCCGCAACTGGCCGAACGGCTGCAAGGTGTTTGTGCAAAATTTGAGCAGTACAGTCATGTGCTCAATGGTCGCTTCAAGGGTGGGCATATCACCCGCCACTATGGCGACCCGGCCAACAACATTCATGCAGTGCAGCTGGAGCTGGCGCAGAGCACCTACATGGAAGAGGTCGAGCCGTTCAAGTACCGCGAGGACCTGGCAGCGCCGACCCAGGTGGTGTTGAAGCAGTTGCTCCAGACCTTGCTGGCGTGGGGCAAGGAGCGCTATTCGCGCTGATTGCGCGGCGCCTGCATCGCGGGGCAAGCCTGCTCCCACAGTTCTCGTTGGAGCGGGCTTGCCCCGCGATGAGGCCCCAAAGCCATCACAGGTACATGCTCAAAGCGCAATTCAGGTTTATGATGCCCAACGGCAGAATAATTCCCACACGGAGTGCGTAATGCAGACCTTGTACCCGCAGATCAAACCCTACGCCCGGCACGATCTGGCCGTGGAAGCACCGCATGTGCTGTATGTCGATGAAAGCGGTTCGCCGGAAGGTCTGCCGGTGGTGTTCATCCATGGTGGCCCGGGTGCCGGCTGCGATGCCCAGAGCCGCTGCTACTTCGACCCCAATCTGTACCGCATCATCACCTTCGACCAGCGCGGCTGCGGCCGTTCGACCCCGCATGCCAGCCTGGAAAACAACACCACCTGGCACCTGGTCGAAGACCTGGAGCGCATCCGCAAGCACCTGGGGATCGACAAGTGGGTGCTGTTCGGCGGCTCGTGGGGCTCGACCCTGGCCCTGGCCTACGCCCAGACCCACCCCGAGCGCGTGCATGGGCTGATTTTGCGTGGCATCTTCCTGTGCCGCCCGCAAGAGATCGAGTGGTTCTACCAGGCCGGCGCCAGCCGCCTGTTTCCCGATTACTGGCAGGACTACATCGCGCCGATCCCGGCCGAAGAGCGCGGCGACCTGGTCAAGGCTTTCCACAAGCGCCTCACCGGCAACGACCAGATCGCCCAGATGCACGCAGCCAAGGCCTGGTCGACCTGGGAAGGGCGCACCGCGACCCTGCGGCCCAACCCGCTGGTGGTCGATCGCTTCTCCGAGCCACAGCGCGCGCTGTCGATCGCCCGCATCGAGTGCCACTACTTCACCAACAATGCCTTCCTTGAACCGGACCAGTTGATCCGCGACATGCCGAAGATCGCCCACCTGCCGGCGGTGATCGTGCATGGCCGCTACGACGTGATCTGCCCGCTGGACAACGCTTGGGAGCTGCACCAGGCCTGGCCGAACAGTGAGCTTAAGGTGATTCGCGACGCTGGCCACGCGGCCTCGGAGCCCGGCATCACCGACGCCCTGGTGCGCGCCGCCGACCAGATGGCCCGGCGCCTGCTCGACCTGCCCCTGGAAGAAGCATGAAGGGCTTGCTGCAACGCGTGCGTGGCGCGCGGGTGGATGTCGAGGGCAAAACCGTTGGCGCGATCGACCAGGGCCTGCTGGTGCTGGTCGCGGTCGAGCCGGGCGATACCCGCGGCCATGCCGACAAGCTGCTGCACAAGCTGCTCAACTACCGGGTGTTCAGCGACCCACAGGGCAAGATGAACCTGTCGCTCAAGGATATCGGCGGCGGCCTGCTGCTGGTGTCGCAGTTCACCCTGGCCGCCGATACCCAGAGCGGCCTGCGCCCGAGCTTTTCGACGGCTGCGCCGCCAGCGCTAGGGGCCGAGCTTTTCGACTATTTGCTGGCCCAGGCGCAGGCGCAACATGCAACGGTTGCCAGTGGTCAGTTCGGTGCTGACATGCAAGTGCACCTGGTCAATGATGGCCCCGTAACATTTATGTTACAAATCTGATGGCAAAAAACCCCTGTTTGCGGGAAAACAAGGGGTTTTGTAGCATAAATAGTTTGATCAGCCTGATGCGTTGTAACGCAGCCTGCTGGATAATCGCGCGCCATGTGGGCCTGCGTTCGTGGGTTCGTTTCACTCTGACTTGAGACTGTCCGGAACCGTTTGGGGAATCATTGCGCCCTTTCGGAGTCCGAACAGTGCTCGCCAACCTGGCATATGTCGCTGGCCGTTGGTTTTATGATCTGTTTTCGGCGAGGGTTGCTCGTGATTGTAAGTCCCTGTAATGCACCAAGAACTCCTGGCAATCGGCTGCGCACGGCGCTGTTGGCAGGCGCAACGCTGGTAAGCCTGCTCGGCGCAGGCCAGCTCTGGGCGTTCAACCTTGACGATGTCGCGGCCAAGGCGAAGGATCTTGCCGGACAAAAGTACGAAGCGCCGAAAAGCAATCTGCCGGCGGTGTTCCGTGACATGAAGTACGCGGACTACCAGAAAATCCGCTTCCTCAACGAAAAAGCCGAGTGGGCCAAGGACAAGACGCCGTTCAAGCTGTCCTTCTACCACCAGGGCATGCATTTCGACACGCCGGTCAAGATCAACGAAATCACCACCAAGGCGGTGAAAGAGATCAAGTACGACCCGAGTCGTTTCGATTTCGGCGACCTGCAGTTCGACGCCAAGGCCACCGAGAAGCTGGGGTACGCCGGTTTCCGCGTGCTTTACCCGATCAATAAGGCCGACAAGCAGGATGAAATCATGACCCTGCTGGGCGCCAGCTATTTCCGCGTGGTCGGCAAGGGCCATGTGTATGGCCTGTCGGCTCGTGGCCTGGCGATCGATACCGCGCTGCCATCGGGCGAAGAATTCCCGCGCTTCACCGAGTTCTGGGTCGAGCGTCCGAAACCGACCGACAAGCAACTGGTGATCTACGCGCTGCTCGATTCGCCGCGTTCCACCGGCGCCTACCGCCTGACCCTGCGTCCGGGCAGCGACACCATTGTCGACGTGCAGTCCAAGGTGTTCCTGCGTGACCACGTCAGCCGCCTGGGCATCGCCCCGCTGACCAGCATGTTCCTGTTCGGCGGCAACCAGCCGTCCAAGGTACTCAACTACCGTCCGGCCCTGCACGACTCCGAAGGCCTGTCGATCCATGCCGGCAACGGCGAGTGGCTGTGGCGCCCGCTGAACAACCCGAAACACCTGGCCGTGAGCAACTTCAGCGTCGAGAACCCGCGTGGTTTCGGCCTGCTGCAACGCCAGCGCGAGTTCAGCCAGTTCGAAGACCTCGACGACAACTACCAGAAGCGTCCAAGCGCCTGGATCGAGCCGGTCGGTGACTGGGGCAAGGGTACCGTCGATCTGGTCGAGATCCCGACTGCCGACGAAACCAACGACAACATCGTGGCCTTCTGGAGCCCGGAGAAACTGCCGGAGCCAGGTACCCCGTTCGAATACGCCTACCGCCTGCATTGGACCATCGACGAGTCCAACCTGCATTCGCCGAACCTGGGCTGGGTCAAGCAGACCCTGCGCTCGACCGGTGACGTCAAGCAGTCCAACCTGATCCGTCAGCCCGATGGCAGCGTGGCCTTCCTGGTCGACTTCGAAGGCCCGGTATTGGCTAAACTGCCGGAAGACACCGCCGTGCGCAGCCAGGTCAGCGTTGGCGACAATGCCGAAGTGGTCGAGAACAATCTGCGCTACAACCCGGACATCAAGGGCTGGCGCCTGACCCTGCGGTTGAAGATCAAGGATCCGGGCAAGTCCGTGGAGATGCGCGCCGCCCTGCTGCGTGACGTTCCGGTCGAGCCGGCCAAGCCTGCCAAACCAAGCAAGCAGGACAAAGCCGCGGCCAAACACGCCAAGGCCGACAAGCCTGCCGAGCAACCTGCCGCCGACGCGGCGTCCACCACCGGGGCACCGGCCACCACCGAACAGGTGCTGACCGAGACCTGGAGCTATCAGTTGCCTGCCGATGAGTAATGCCCATACCCGGCCAGAATCGCTCAGCGAATACCTGGCCCACCTGCCCCTGAGCGACGAGCAGCGCGCGGAACTCGCCCGTTGCTCCTCGTTCAGCGAGCTGCATCAACGCCTGTCTGCCCAGCCGGGCGCCGACGCTGCCGAGGCCGTCCAGGCCTCGGTGGGCGAGCGCCTGCACGTGACCTGCGCCGAAGAGCTGCAAGACGCCGAGATGCTCGCGGTGGACGGCAGCGGCCGGGTGTGCCTGAAGGCCACGCCGCCGATCCGGCGCACCCGGGTCATCCCCGAGCCGTGGCGGACCAATATCCTGATCCGCGCCTGGCGCCGCCTGACCGGCCGCACCAACGCCCCGGCCCCGGAAAAACGCGAGCTGCCCAAGGCACGCTGGCGCTGGGTCGGTTCGATGCGCCGCTACATCCTGCTGGCGCTGATGCTCGGCCAGACCATCGTCGCCGGTTGGTACATGAAGGGCATCCTGCCGTACCAGGGCTGGTCGTTCGTCGACCTCGACGAGGTCATGCACCAGCCGCTGCTGCAAACCGCCACGCAAGTCTGGCCGTATGCCCTGCAGACCAGCATTCTGATTCTCTTCGGGATCCTCTTTTGCTGGGTCTCGGCGGGCTTCTGGACCGCGCTGATGGGCTTCCTCGAGCTGCTCACCGGGCGGGACAAATACCGCATCTCCGGCAGCAGTGCCGGCAATGAGCCGATCGAGGCCGGTGCCCGCACCGCGATCGTCATGCCGATCTGCAACGAAGACGTGCCACGGGTGTTCGCCGGCCTGCGGGCGACCTTCGAGTCGGTGGCCGCCACCGGTGACCTCGACCGTTTCGACTTCTTCGTGCTCAGCGACACCAACGACACCGACATCGCCGTGGCCGAGCAACAGGCCTGGCTGGAAGTCTGCCGCGAGTCCAAGGGTTTCGGGCGGATCTTCTACCGTCGCCGGCGTCGCCGGGTCAAACGCAAGAGCGGCAACCTCGACGACTTCTGCCGGCGCTGGGGCGGCGACTACCGCTACATGGTCGTGCTCGATGCCGACAGCGTGATGAGCGGCGAATGCCTGACCAGCCTGGTGCGCCTGATGGAGGCCAATCCGGACGCCGGGATCATCCAGACCGCGCCGAAAGCCTCGGGCATGGACACCCTGTATGCGCGCATGCAGCAGTTCGCCACCCGCGTCTACGGCCCGCTGTTCACCGCCGGCCTGCACTTCTGGCAGCTCGGCGAGTCGCACTATTGGGGCCACAACGCGATCATCCGCATGAAGCCCTTCATCGAGCACTGCGCCCTGGCGCCATTGCCGGGCAAGGGTGCCTTTGCCGGTGCGATCCTCTCCCACGACTTCGTTGAAGCGGCGCTGATGCGTCGTGCCGGTTGGGGCGTGTGGATTGCCTACGACCTGCCGGGCAGCTATGAAGAACTGCCGCCGAACCTGCTCGATGAGCTCAAGCGCGACCGGCGCTGGTGTCACGGCAACCTGATGAACTTCCGCCTGTTCCTGGTCAAGGGCATGCACCCTGTACACCGTGCGGTGTTCCTCACCGGGGTGATGTCGTACCTGTCGGCGCCGTTGTGGTTCTTCTTCCTGGTGTTGTCGACCGCGTTGCTGGCGACCAACACCCTGATGGAGCCACAGTACTTCCTCGAGCCGCGCCAGCTCTACCCGTTGTGGCCGCAGTGGCACCCGGAGAAAGCCATCGCGCTGTTCTCCACCACCATCGTGCTGCTGTTCCTGCCCAAGCTGCTCAGCGTCATCCTGATCTGGGCCAAGGGCGCGAAAGAGTTCGGCGGGCGCTTCAAGGTCACCGTGTCGATGCTGCTGGAGATGCTCTTCTCCATGCTCCTGGCGCCGGTGCGGATGATTTTCCACACCCGCTTCGTGCTCGCCGCGTTCCTCGGTTGGGCCGCGACCTGGAACTCGCCGCAGCGTGACGACGACTCCACTCCTTGGAGCGAAGCGGTACGCCGTCATGGTCCGCAAACCCTGCTGGGCGTGGCCTGGGCACTGCTGGTAGCCTGGCTCAACCCGAGCTTTTTGTGGTGGCTGGTGCCGATCGTCGGTTCGCTGATGCTGTCGATCCCGGTCTCGGTGATCTCCAGCCGCGTGCACCTGGGCCTGCGTGCCAAGGACGAAAGCCTGTTCCTGATCCCTGAGGAATACGCCACGCCGCAGGAGCTGCTGGCCACCGACCAGTACACCCACGAGAACCGCTGGCATGCCATGCACGACGGTTTCGTGCGTGCCGTGGTCGATCCGCAGCAGAACGCCTTGGCTTGTGCCCTGGCGACCGCTCGCCACGGTGTCGCGGCGCCGATCGAGGCACTGCGTGCCGAGCGTATCGCCAAGGCCCTGGAGGTCGGCCCGAACGGCCTGGACGGCAACACCCGCCTGGCCCTGCTCAGCGACCCGGTCGCCCTGGCGCGCCTGCACACAGCAGTCTGGGATGGGCAGAACGAGGCCTGGCTGGGCGTCTGGCGCCAGTCGATCGCCAATGATCCGCACTCGCCGCTGCTGCCGCTGCATCCAGAGCCTGCGGCGCAGCCTTCGATGGCCAGCGCCTGATCGTCTGACAGGCTCAAGCAATCGCCGGCAACGCCGGCTCTCACAGGGTTGTATGCACAACTGACCTTGGGGGAGCCGGTGTTGCCGGCGATGCTTTTTCTGGTATCAATGCGTAACAAAGTCATCTTCGGCTATATGTACCGTGCCGTTCATGCGTTAGCATCCCACCCCGAATATCTCGCACCCGTCGCTGTAGGACGGTTCGCGCCAAAAATAAAATTCGAGCTTTCCTGCTAGGGGATCTGGTGATGATTAAGAAGTATCTGTCGATGCTGCTGGTCGGCGTCACGGCGCTGGTTGCGGTAAGTGCCGCGCAGGCGGCTGGTGCCATCGATGACGCGGTCAAGCGCGGCACCCTGCGTGTCGGCATGGACCCTACCTACATGCCGTTCCAGATGACCAACAAGCGCGGCGAGATCATCGGCTTCGAGGTCGATATCCTCAAGGCCATGGCCAAGTCCATGGGCGTCAAGCTGGAGATGGTCTCCACCGCCTATGACGGCATCATCCCGGCGCTGATGACCGACAAGTTCGACATGATCGGCAGCGGCATGACCCTGACCCAGGAACGCAACCTCAAGCTGAACTTCAGCGAACCCTTCATCGTGGTCGGCCAGACCCTGCTGATCCGCAAGGAACTGGCAGACGAGATCAAGTCCTACAAAGACCTGAACAACGACAAGTACCGCCTGACCTCCAAGCTCGGCACCACCGGCGAAATGGTCGCCAAGAAGCTGATCGGCAAAGCCAAGTACCACGGCTATGACAACGAGCAGGAAGCGGTGATGGACGTGGTCAACGGCAAGGCCGACGCCTTCGTCTATGACGCGCCGTACAACGTCGTGGCGGTGAACAAGGCCGGCGCTGGCAAGCTGCTGTTCCTCGACAAGCCGTTCACCTTCGAACCGCTGGCCTTCGGCCTGAAGAAGGGCGACTACGACAGCCTCAACTTCATCAACAACTTCCTGCACCAGATCAAGCACGACGGTACCTACGATCGAATCCACGACAAGTGGTTCAAGGACACCGCCTGGCTCAAGGACATGGAATAAGGCCAAGGCCCCACGCCTGGCTTGAAACCCGACGCGCAGGCTGGTCCTGCGCGTTCGCTTTTACGGAAGTACCCTCGTGATCAAACACAACAAAGCCCAGTGGCCCTGGCACGGGCTGACCGCGCTGGTCCTGATCGGCCTGGCGATCAGCCTGTATTACGCGACCTCGCTGATGTCCTACGAGTGGCGCTGGAACCGGGTGCCGCAGTATTTCGCCTACCAGGCCGAAGTCGCCCAGCGCGTGAGTGAAAACGGCACCATCGAAGCCATCGTCAGCAAGGGCGACATGGCCAGCGTCACCGTACGTGACGAGAGCGGTGGCGAGCAGGTCTTCGAAGTCGAGCAGGCCAGCGTACAGCTGTCGCGCGGCGACGATGTGGCCGAAGGCGACCTGATCGGCGTTACCCACCACTGGGCCGCGGGCCCGCTGGCCTGGGGCCTGTGGACCACGGTATGGATCTCGGTCGCCTCCGGTGTGCTGGGGCTGTTGATCGGACTGTTTGCCGGGCTCTGCCGGCTGTCGAACAACCCGACATTGCGCGACCTGTCGACGGTCTATGTCGAGCTGGTGCGCGGCACGCCGCTGCTGGTGCAGATCTTTATCTTCTACTTCTTCATCGGCACCGTGCTCAACCTGTCCCGGGAGTTTGCCGGGGTGGCGGCGCTGGCGCTGTTTACCGGCGCCTACGTCGCCGAGATCGTCCGTGCCGGGGTGCAGTCGATTGCCAGGGGCCAGGGTGAAGCGGCCCGTTCGCTGGGCCTGAGCGCTGGCCAGTCGATGCGCCACGTGGTGCTGCCGCAAGCCTTCAAGCGCGTGCTGCCGCCGCTGGCCGGGCAGTTCATCAGCCTGGTCAAGGACACCTCGCTGGTCTCGGTGATCGCCATCACCGAACTGACCAAAAGCGGTCGCGAGGCGATCACCACTTCGTTCTCGACCTTCGAGATCTGGTTCTGCGTCGCCGGCCTGTACCTGTTGATCAACCTGCCGCTGTCGCACATGGCCAGCCGGCTTGAGCGGAGGCTTGCGCAAAGTGATTGAAGTCCGTGACCTGGTAAAAGTCTTCGATACCCGTGGGCAGGTGGTGCGCGCGGTCGATCACGTCAGCACCGACGTCGCCAAGGGCGAAGTGCTGGTAGTGCTCGGCCCTTCGGGTTCGGGCAAGTCGACCTTCCTGCGCTGCCTGAACGGCCTGGAGTCGTTCGATGAAGGCACCGTGGCCATTGACGGCCTGCAGTTGGCCGACCCGAAGACCGACGTCAACGCCTACCGCCGCGAAGTCGGTATGGTGTTCCAGCATTTCAACCTGTTCCCGCACATGACCGTGCTGGAGAACCTGTGCCTGGCGCAAAAAGTCGTGCGCAAGCGCGGCAAGGCCGAGCGCGAAGCCAAGGCCCAGGCCTTGCTGGAGAAGGTCGGTATCGCCCAGAAGGCCAACGAGTACCCATCACGCTTGTCCGGTGGCCAGCAACAGCGGGTGGCGATCGCCCGCGCCCTGGCCATGGACCCCAAGGTGATGCTGTTCGATGAGCCGACCTCGGCGCTCGACCCGGAAATGGTCGGCGAAGTGCTCGATGTGATGAAGACCCTGGCCCTGGAAGGCATGACCATGGTCTGCGTCACCCACGAAATGGGCTTCGCCCGGGAAGTGGCGGATCGGGTACTGTTCTTCGATCACGGCAAGCTGCTGGAAGATTCACCGCCGGAGGCGTTCTTCACTTCACCCAAGGACCTGCGCGCCCAGGCGTTTTTGCGTCAGGTGCTCTAGGGCCTCATCGCGGGGCAAGTCGAGTCGTCGCACCGCCGCTCCCACTTATGTGGGAGCGGGCTTGCCCCGCGATGCTTTCTACAGCTGGAACTTGCCGACCAGCGTCTGCAGATGCGTCCCCAACCGCGCCAGCTCGACGCTCGACGCCGCGGTCTCTTCACTGGCGGCCGAGGTCTGGTCCGACACGTCGCGCACATTCATCACGCTCCGGTTGATCTCTTCGGCCACCGCGCTCTGCTGCTCGGCAGCAGCGGCGATCTGCTGGTTCATCGCCTGGATCGACGACACGGTGCGGGTGATGGTTTCCAGCGAGGTGCCGGCGCGGCGGGTCAGCTCGACGCTGCTGTCGGTCAGGCCGCGGCTGGCGTCCATGACCGTGGCAACCTGCTGGGTGCCGTTCTGCAGGCCGGCGATCAGCTGTTCGATCTCTTCGGTGGACTGCTGGGTGCGCTGGGCCAGGCTGCGCACTTCATCGGCGACCACGGCAAAGCCACGCCCGGCTTCACCGGCGCGGGCAGCTTCGATGGCGGCGTTGAGGGCCAGCAGGTTGGTCTGCTGGGCCACCGACTTGATCACATCGAGCACACTGCCGATCTTGTCGCTTTCGGCCTTGAGCTGGCCCATGGCTTCGCTGGAGTGGTTGACCTCGCTGGCCAGGCGCTCGATCTGGGCGATGGCTTCGCCGACCACCCGATCGCCTTCGCGGGCCTGCTGGTCGGCCATCACCGCCGCCTCGGAGGCTTCCTCGGCGTTGCGCGCGACTTCCTGCACAGTGGCGGCCATTTCGTTCATGGCGGTGGCGACCTGGTCGGTCTCGACCTTTTGATTGTTGACCCCGGCGCTGGTCTGCTCGGTGACTGCCGACAGCTCTTCGGCGGCGCTGGCAATCTGGGTGACGCCGTCACCGATGCCACCGATCAGTTCGCGCAGGCTCACAGTCATGCGCTGCATGCTGCGCTGTAATTGGCCCAGCTCGTCACGGCGATCGACCTTGAGGTCGTGGCGCAGGTCGCCACTGGCGACGCGGTCGGCGGCGTTGAGGGTCTGGCGCAGGGGGATGACGATCTGCCGGGTAATCGCCCAGGCGGCCAGCAGGCCGAACAACAGGGCCAGCACGGTGGCCAGGGCTAGCATCGACTTGGCATGCTGCGACTCGGCATCGCGCAGGCCGGTGAGGGTGGTGGTCAGTTGCTGGCTTTGCTCGATCAGGCTCTGGCCGAGCACAATCATGTGCTGCGCGGCCTGCTCGGAGGCGCTTTGCGCATTGCCGAACTCGACCACCGCGCCACGGTAGTTGCCCAGGGCACGGGCGGCCTGGTTGAAGTTGCTGGTGTAACTGGCCGGCAGCACTTCGGCCAGGGTCTTGAGCTGCGAGGTGGCCTGGTCGATGGCTTCAAGCGCCGTTTGCTGGAACTCGGGCTTGCCGCTGTAGGTATAGCCACGCACCTGGAAGCGCGCCTGTTGCAGCAGTTTGCTGGCGCCGACCACGCTGTTGAACAGGTTCAGGTCGCTGCCGCCGAGCAGTTGTTGCTCGACCTGGGCGATCAGCGCTGCGGCCTCGTCGGCGCTGCTGCCGAGCACGGCCCGAGCGGCTTCGCGCTGCTGGGCGGCTTTGTCGGCACTGGTCAGGGCCTGGTGGTACTGGCGCACGGCATCGTGCTGCTGCTCGATACGGCGGCGGTTCTCGGGCAGGACAATACGTTGGTCGACCGCTTGCAGCTGGCGTTCAAGCGCCGCCAGGGCGTTGCTCAGACCCTGCGCTGCAGCCTCGTCGCCCTTGAGCTGGAAGCCCTGGCGGGCAATGCGCAGCTCCAGGGTGGCCTGGTGCACCTGGGAGATGCCGCCCAGGGTGTCGCCACGCTCGGTAATGCCGTTCAGGCCCTGCCAGCCGGTCAGGGTAATGGCCAGGGTCAGCAACAGGACCAGGCCGAAGCCGATGCCGAGTTTGAGATTGACGCTCACGTTACCCAGGTGCTGGGCTAACCAACGGTACATGGTGGGACTCCATTGCGATCGGCAGAGGCGATTATTGTTCTGGTGCCAATGCATCGGCCTGGAGCGGCAAAACTGAAGTCAGAACAAGCGTGCCAATAGCGCGGTGACCGCGGTCTCGACGCGCAGGATGCGTTCGCCAAGCTGTACCGGGGCAAGGCCGGCCTTGCCCAGCAGGTCGATCTCGTAGGGAATCCAGCCGCCTTCCGGGCCGATGGCCAGGGTAACGGGCTCGTTCAACCCGCGTGGGCACGGCGGGTACTGGCCAGGATGGCCAACCAGGCCGAGGGTGCCGTCGCTGATGGCTGGCAGGCGGTCTTCGACAAACGGCTTGAAACGCTTTTCGATGATGACTTCGGGCAGCACCGTGTCGCGGGTCTGCTCAAGGCCGAGGATCAGTTGTTCGCGGATCGCCTCGGGTTCGAGGAACGGTGTTTGCCAGAAGCTCTTTTCGACCCGGTAGCTGTTGACCAGGATGACCTTCGGCACGCCCATGGTGGCAACGGTCTGGAACACCCGGCGGAGCATCTTCGGCCGTGGCAGCGCCAGCACCAGGGTCAGCGGCAGTTTGGCCGGAGGCGGCTGGTCGAAACTGACCTTGAGTTCTGCTTCATGGCCTTCCAGGCGCAGGACTTCGGCCTGGCCCATCAGCCCGCCGATACGCCCGACCCGCAGGCTGTCGCCCACTGCCACACGGTGGATTTCCTGCATGTGGGTGAAGCGCCGGTCAGCCAGCACCACACGGTCGGCCGCAATAAAATCGGCTTCTTCGAGTAACAGCAGGTTCACGGCTGGGTCGCTGGCGGTTGGTCGTTATGGTCGTCGGCAGCGTCTTGCGGGTGCTCGCTGCGCTTGCGGATCAGCCCGCCAAACAGCACGCCGATCTCGAACAGCAGCCACATCGGCACCGCCAGCAGGGTCTGCGAGAAGATGTCCGGCGGGGTGAGGATCATGCCGACCACGAAGCAGCCGATGATCACGTACGGGCGGATCTTTCTCAGGTACTTCACGTCGACCACGCCGATCCACACCAGCAGCACTACGGCCACCGGGATCTCGAAGGCCACGCCGAAGGCGAAGAACAGGGTCATGACGAAATCCAGGTAGCTGGAAATGTCCGTCATCATCGACACCCCTTCCGGGGTGGCGCTGGCGAAGAAGCCGAAGATCAGCGGGAACACCAGGAAATAGGCGAAGGCCATGCCGGCGTAGAACAGGATGATGCTCGACACCAGCAACGGAATGGCGATGCGCTTTTCATGGCGGTACAGGCCCGGCGCGATGAAGCCCCAGATCTGCTGCAGGATCAGCGGAATGGCCAGGAACAGCGAAACGATCATGGTCAGCTTGAACGGCGTCAGGAACGGCGAGGCGACGTCGGTGGCGATCATCGTCGCGTTGGCCGGCAAGTGCGCGCGCAATGGCGCCGAGACCAGGGTGTAGATCTGCTGCGCGAAGGAAAACAGCCCGGCGAAGATCAGGAAGATGGCCGCGACGCAGCGCAGCAGGCGTGTACGCAACTCGGTGAGGTGCGAAACCAGCGGCATCGGCTGGTCGTTTTCCGGAATATCGCTCATGGGGCTCGCGGTGGCTGTGTCGGTTCGGTGGGCGCGCTGGTGGCTGGCGGCGTGGGTTCGCTGCTGACCGGGGCGGGCGCCGGGGCGCTTTCGCTGGTGGCTGCCGGGGTTGCCGGCGGCTCGTGCGTGACGCTGTTGGGGTTGAGGATCTTGCGCGCTTCCTGCTCCATGGAGAGGATGTGCTCGTTGTGCAACTGACGACGGATGTCATCGGCGCCGATTTCGCGCTCGACCTCCTGCTTGATCGCATTGAAGCTGCGCTTGAGCCGGCCGATCCACAGCCCGGCGGTGCGCGCGGCACCCGGCAGGCGCTCGGGGCCGAGCACCAGCAGGGCCACCAGGCCCACGAGCAACAGTTCGCTGAAGCTGATCCCGAACATTGATCAATCTTTCCTGATCGGCTCTTCGACCTTGTGGGCCTGGCCGTCGATGGTCTGCGGCTGGTTCAGCGGCGAAGCGGCCTGGGGCTGGACCGGTTGCACTGGCGGTGGCGTCTGCTCGGCCGGCTTGGACTCTTCTTCGTTCATGGCTTTCTTGAAGCCCTTGATCGACTCGCCCAGGTCGCTGCCGAAGTTCTTCAGCTTCTTGGTACCGAACACCAGTACCACCACCACCAGCAGGACGATCCAGTGTTTCCAGTCAAAAATACCCATGGTGCAATCCCTCGAAATAATTCAGTTAGGCCGACGGCTGACGCGCTGCTTTCTCGGCGTGCCCGGACAGGCCGAAGCGGCGGTCCAGCTCGTCCAGCACCGCCTGCGGGTGCTGGCCCAGTTGGGCGAGCATGACCAGGCTATGGAACCACAGATCGGCGGTCTCGTAGATGACATCGCTGCAGTCGCCACTGTGGGCGGCGTCCTTGGCGGCGATGATGGTCTCGACCGACTCTTCGCCGAGCTTTTCCAGAATCTTGTTCAGGCCCTTGTGATACAGGCTGGCCACGTACGAGCTGTCGGGCTCGGCGCCTTTGCGCGCTTCCAGTACTTCGGCCAGGCGGGTCAGGGTGTCGCTCATGTCAGTGTCCTGCGCTGTAGATGGCATTCGGGTCCTTGAGGACGGGGTCGACGGTCTTCCACTCACCGTGCTCGAAGACCCGGTAGAAGCAGCTTTCGCGGCCGGTATGGCAGGCGATATGACCCAGTTGTTCCACCATCAGGATGATCACGTCGGCGTCGCAGTCCAGGCGCATTTCGTGCAGTTTTTGCACGTGGCCGGACTCTTCGCCCTTGCGCCACAGTTTGCCACGCGAACGTGACCAGTAGATGGCCCGCTGCTCAGCGGCGGTCAGCGCCAGCGATTCGCGGTTCATCCAGGCCATCATCAGCACGCGCCCGGTCTTGTGGTCCTGGGCGATAGCCGGTACCAGGCCATTGCTGTTCCAGTTGATCTCGTCCAGCCAGTCTTTCATCTTCGACTCCAAAACCGGGTTCGATCCTTCGCCGAACCCTTGCGCTAGTGTGCCAGCCAGCGGCCCGGCTGGCTATCGACGCACGATCAGGTAGAGGCCGGCAGCCAGCATCAGCCAGGCCGGCCAGGCAGCAGGGGCGCTGAGGCTCACCGCGCCGGCTGCCAGAGTGGCGCCGCCGCCAAGCAGGCCGGCACCGAGCAGGCGCAGGGCCCAGTGATCGCTCTTGTGCTGCCAGGGTGCTGGCGGGTCGGCCAGGTGCGGCTGCGACATGCGTTCGAGCAGGTCGCGGGTCATGCCGGCCAGGTGCGGGATCTGCTCGACCTGGCCATGCAGGTTCTGCAGCAGGGTCTTGGGGCTGACCCGCTCGCGCATCCAGCGCTCTAGAAACGGCTGGGCGGTGCTCCACAGGTCGAGGTCCGGGTACAGCTGGCGGCCCAGGCCTTCGATGTTGAGCAGGGTTTTCTGCAGCAGCACCAGCTGCGGCTGGACTTCCATGTTGAAGCGTCGCGCGGTCTGGAACAGACGCATCAGCACCTGGCCGAAGGAAATATCCTTTAACGGTTTTTCGAAGATCGGCTCGCACACGGTGCGGATCGCCGCTTCGAATTCGTTGAGCTTGGTCTGCGCCGGTACCCAGCCCGAATCGATGTGCAACTGCGCTACACGGCGGTAGTCGCGCTTGAAGAAGGCAAACAGGTTGCGCGCCAGGTAGTCCTGGTCCTCGGGGGTCAGGCTGCCGACGATGCCGCAGTCGATGGCAATGTACTGCGGGCTCCACGGCTTGACCGTGCTGACGAAGATGTTGCCAGGGTGCATGTCGGCGTGGAAGAAGCTGTCACGAAACACCTGGGTGAAGAAGATCTCCACGCCGCGCTCGGCGAGCATCTTCATGTCGGTGCGCTGGTCGGCCAGGGTCGCAAGGTCAGTGACCTGAATACCGTAGATGCGCTCCATCACCAGCACTTTCGGCCGGCACCAGTCCCAGTAGACCTGGGGCACGTACATCATCTCCGAGCCTTCGAAGTTGCGCTTGAGCTGGCTGGCGTTGGCCGCCTCGCGCAACAGGTCGAGTTCGTCGTAGATGGTCTTTTCGTAGTCGTTGACCACTTCCACCGGGTGCAGCAGGCGCGCATCGGCCGAAACCCGTTCGGCCCCGCGGGCGATCAGGAACAGCCAGGCGAGGTCCTGGGCAATGATCGGCTTGAGCCCCGGGCGCACGACCTTGACCACCACCTCTTCACCGCTCTTGAGCTTGGCCGCGTGGACCTGGGCTACCGACGCCGAAGCCAGCGGCTCGACGTCGAAGCGGCTGAACACTTCGCTGATTTTCGCGCCGAGCTGTTCTTCGATCAGGGCGATGGCTTTTTGCGGATCGAATGGCGGAACCCGGTCTTGCAGCAGCATCAGCTCGTCGGCGATGTCTTCGGGCAGCAGGTCGCGGCGGGTCGACAGCAACTGGCCGAACTTGATGAAGATCGGCCCCAGGTCCTGCAGCGCCAGGCGCAGGCGCGCGCCACGGCTAAGCTGCAGCTCCTTGCGCGGTAGCCAGCGCCAGGGCATGGCATAGCGCAGGCCCATCAGCCACCAGGGCAGGGGCAGGGCGAACAGCAGGTCATCGAGACGGTAACGGATCACGACGCGCTGGATGCGCAACAGACGGCGGACGGCAAGCAGCTTCATGCGTTATCGCTGGTATCAAGGGATCGGGCAAGGCGCTCGATGCGCGCCTCAAGGCGTTCAATATCGACTTTGAGCGTGTCGAGTTCGCTGAAACGGGCTTCGGCTTCGCGCTGGCCGACCAGGGTCCGGGCCTCTTCGGCGAGGTACTCGGAAAGGTTCTGGTTGAGCGCCGCCAGGCCCTGGCGGGTCCAGTTGGCGCGGCTGCGCAAGTGGCCGCTGAGCAGTTGCGTGGCGACCGGGCCGAGCCAGCGCGAGACTTCGTACTCCCAGTCGAGCTCCAGGTCCTGCAGTACCGCCACCAGGTCGAGCAGCACCGCACTGTCGCCTTCAAGCTCGACCTGCGGGCTGTGCAACACGGCGCTCTTGTCCTGGCTGAGGGCCAGGCGCAGCAGGCTGCTGGCCGGCGCGCGCAGGGTGCAGTCGGCCTCATTGGCCCAGTGCGTGGCAAGCATCAGGCCTTCGTCACTGGGCAGGATGAACAGCTGCAGGGCCGGCTGGCGGCAGTCGATGGCAATCACCTTGCCGTCGAGCGGGCGCAGGCGCGGCAGCGCTGTGCTGTCCAGGCGCAAAACACGGTTGAGGCCGTGTTCGACGCTGGCGAGCAGGCCGGCCAGGAGCATCAGGGCTTGATTCCGCGGTGCAGGGCGACGATGCCGCTGGTCATGTTGTGGTAGGTGACGCGGTCGAAACCGGCCTCGACCATCATCGCTTTGAGGGTTTCCTGGTCAGGGTGCATGCGGATCGATTCGGCCAGGTAGCGATAGCTTTCCGAGTCGTTGGTGATCAGCTTGCCGGCCAGCGGCATGAAGGCGAACGAATAGGCATCGTAGACCTTGGACATCAGCTTGTTGGTCGGCTTGGAAAATTCCAGCACCAGCAGGCGGCCGCCGGGCTTGAGCACCCGCAGCATGGAGCGGATGGCGTCTTCCTTGTGGGTGACGTTGCGCAGGCCGAAGGCGATGGTCACGCAGTCGAAATGGTTGTCCGGGAACGGCAGCTTTTCAGCGTCGGCCTGGACGAACTCGATGTTGCCGGCCACGCCGCGGTCGAGCAGGCGGTCGCGGCCAACCTTGAGCATCGACTCGTTGATGTCGGCCAGGACCACCTGGCCGGTGGGGCCGACCAGTTGCGAGAACTTGGCCGCCAGGTCGCCGGTGCCGCCCGCGATGTCGAGCACCCGGTTACCCGGACGCACGCCCGACAGCTCGATGGTGAAGCGCTTCCACAGGCGGTGCATGCCGCCGGAGAGCACATCGTTCATCAGGTCGTACTTGGCCGCCACCGAGTGGAACACCTCGGCGACTTTCTCGGCCTTCTGGCTTTCCGGCACGTCTTTGTAGCCGAAGTGGGTGGTGGGTTCGGCGTGGTCGCCTTTGCGCTGATCGTTCATATCGCTTCACCGGAAAAAATTACTGGCCATTCTAGGGCGTACGGTCGGATTTGTCTTGGCGGGGTGTGTCGCAGGTGGGGCGCGGGCATAATATAAGTATGCCTTCGAACCCAGGATTGAATGAATGACCCAGATCAGCGTTGAACGCAAACACAGCCTGGGCCGCGACGCGGCCCGGCAAAAGGCCGAGGCCCTGGTCGACAAGCTGGCCCGCGAATACGACCTCAAGGCCAGCTGGAATGGCGACCGCGTCGAGGTCAAGCGCAGTGGCGCCAACGGCAGCGTGCAGATTGGCGAGGACAGCATCAAGGTCGAGCTGAAGCTGGGCATGATGCTGTCGATGATGAGCGGGACCATCAAAAGCGAGATCGAGCGGGCGCTGGATAAGGCGCTCGCCTAGCGGCTCAAGGGGGGAGCTGCAAGCGTTAAGCTGCAAGTGGTTCGCGGTGAGTGGGAGGGGCACGACAGTTTCAAGATCACCGCTGCCTTTCTTGCCGCTTGAAGCTTGAAGCTTGTCGCTGCCCCTTTTATTAGTGTGCCAATTCTAATTTTTCCCCCTACCTTGTGCTCAAGCCCAACTTCCCTGGGCAGTTCCTCCATTTCCGTTCAGAGCGTGAGGTGCAGAGCATGGCCAAAGTTATCCTGAAGAAAAAAGACGACGCCCAGCGCACGTTGGGTGAAGTGCGCAGCTACGCGCGCAAGATCTGGCTGGCAGGCCTCGGGGCTTACACCCGGGTCGGCCAGGAAGGTGCCGACTACCTGAAAGAGCTGGTCAAGGCCGGTGAATCGGTAGAAAAACGCGGCAAGAAAAAGCTCGATGCCAAGGTCGATGCCGCCAACTCCGAGATCGATTCGGTGAAGGGCGAACTGAGCAGCGTGAAGGGCAAGGTCGAGGTTCAACTCGACAAAATCGAAAAGGCTTTCGACACACGGGTCGCGAGCGCCTTGAATCGCATCGGCATTCCGTCTAAACATGACGTGGAGACACTCTCTGTCAAGCTCGATGAGCTCACGGCATTGCTTGAACGTGTCGCACGTAAACAATAAGGAGAGCGGGATGGCTGGCAAGAAGAATACTGAAAAAGAAGGCAGCTCCTGGGTCGGGGGGATCGAGAAGTATTCCCGCAAGATCTGGCTGGCTGGTTTGGGTATCTACTCCAAGATCGATCAGGATGGCAGCAAGGTGTTTGACAACCTGGTCAAGGAGGGTGAGAAAGCTGAAAAACTCGCCAAGGGCTCTGTCGACTCCGCCAAGGCAACCGCCAAGTCGGCGACCTCGCGCATCAGCGACGTCAAGGACCGCGCACTGGGCAAGTGGGACGAGCTCGAAGGTGCTTTCGACAAGCGCCTTAACAGTGCGATTTCGCGCCTTGGCGTGCCGAGCCGCAGTGAGGTCAAGGCGCTGCATTCGAAGGTCGATACGCTGACCAAGCAGATCGAGAAGCTGACCGGTGCATCGGTTACGCCTATCTCGAAGAAACCGGCAGCGAGCAAGACCGCAGCCAAGCCATTGGCCAAGGCTGCAGCGAAACCTGCGGCCAAGCCTGCAGCCAAGCCAGCGGCGAAAACTGCAGCGGCAAAACCTGCAGCCAAGCCAGCGGCGAAAACCGCAGCGGCTAAACCTGCGGCCAAGCCAGCAGCCAAGCCGGTAGCAGCCAAGCCTGCAGCCAAACCGGCTGCGGCGAAGAAGCCGGCAGTGAAAAAGCCAGCGGCCAAGCCAGCAGCGAAACCTGCAGCGGCGAAGCCGGCGGCCCCTGCGGCCAGCGCTGCACCGTCGCCAAGCCCGGCGCCAGCAGCCAGTGCTGCACCGGTCGCACCGGCGTCGTCGCCATCGGCAAGCCCGACCAGCCAGGCCTGATTTCAGGCGGCTGTCAGTCTACGCCCGGCCTTGTGCCGGGCGTTTTCATTATGGGTGTTGTACCGGGTTTGTGGGAGCCGGCCTTGCCGGCGAAAGGGCTGCGAAGCAGTCCTAGGGTCAGCCATCCAGATACCTCAAGGCCAGCTGCTCTGCCGCATACCGCGACCCCGCCTCCAGGTGCGGCGCCACCAGCATCATCACCTGGTAGACCACCACTCCGACCTCACCTTCGCGAGCCAGCACCCGTTGGTAATCGAGCGAGAACAGCAGGGTCAGGGTGATCTGTTCCACCAGTTGCCCCAGCGCCCGCGTATCGCTGAGCACCTGGCCCTGGGCCTTGAGGCTGGCCAGCAGCGCCGCCAGGGTGCGCTTGAGCGCGTTGAGCAGGTTGCGCATGCCGCGGGCCAGCTTGGGCAGGCGCCCGGTCAGGTTCGACAGGTCCTGGAACAGAAACCGGTACTGGGCCATGCGCTCGACGATCAAGTGCAGGAACAACCAGTAGTCCTCGGCATCCAGGCGCACTTCCAGCGGCGGGTCGAGCAGCGGCGTGAGCTCGTCCTCGAAGCGTTCGAACAACCCCAGCACCAGCGGCTCCTTGCCGTGGAAGTGGTAGTAGAGGTTGCCCGGGCTGATGCCCATTTCGTTGGCAATCTCCAGGGTCGAGACATTCGGCTCGCCCTGGCGGTTGAACAGTTGCAGGGCACATTCGAGGATACGGTCGCGGGTTTTCATCCGTTCTTCTTGTTCAGCGCGCCTGCACGTAGCTGCCGGGCGCGGGGTCCATGGGAGGGTAGTTCTGGTTGCCGAGGGCCATCAGGGTTTCGCGCTGCACGCCGGAGCGTGCCTGAATCCACTCCAGCCACTGCGGCCACCAGCTGCCGTCGACCTGCTTGCCATCGTAGAGCCAGGCCCGCGGGTCGCTGCTCAGGCGCGGGTTGTCGACGTAGTGCGCCTTGGGGTTGCCCGGCGGGTTGATGATGCTTTGCACATGGCCGCTGTTGGCAAGGATGAAGCGCTTGTCGCCGCCGAGCAGTGCCGCCGAGCGGTACACCGCATCCCAGGGGGTGATGTGGTCGTTGCTGCCGGCGACGCTGAAGCTGTCGACGTTGACCTTCTGCAGGTCGATCGGCGTGCCGCATACCTCAAGGCCTGCGGCGCGGGCCAGCGGGTTGTGCTTGAAGAAGTCCAGCAGGTCGCCGTGCAGCGCCGCCGGCAGGCGGGTGTTGTCGTTGTTCCAGTAAAGGATGTCGAACGCCGGTGGCGCCTTGCCCAGCAGGTAGTTGTTGACCCAGTAGTTCCAGATCAGGTCGTTGGGGCGCATCCAGGCGAACACCCGGGCGATCTCGCGGCCATCGAGCACGCCTTGCTGGTAGGAACGGCGCTTGGCCGCTTCGAGGGTCTGCTCGTCGGCGAACAGGCTTGCCGGGCTGTCGATCTGGCTGTCGAGCAGGCTGACCAGGTAGGTGGCGCTGCTGACCCGGCGCAGTTGGCGCTTGGCTTGCAAATGGCCTTGCAACGCCGCCATGGTCAGGCCACCGGCACAGGCGCCCATGAGATTGACCTCGCGGCTGCCGGTGATCGCCCGGCACACGTTGAGTGCTTCCTCCAGCGCCTCGACATAACTCGACAGGCCCCACTCACGGTGGCGCGGGTCGGGATTGCGCCAGCTGATCATAAAGGTCTGCAGGCCGTTCTTGAGCATGTACTGGACGAAGCTGTTGGCCGGGCTGAGGTCGAAGATGTAGAACTTGTTGATCTGCGGCGGCACGATCAGCAACGGCCTGGCGTACTGTTTTTCGCTCATCGGCTTGTACTGGATCAGTTCCAGCAGCTCATTGCGAAACACCACCGAGCCCGGCGTGGTGGCCAGGTTACGGCCGACTTCGAAGGCCTGCGGATTGACCTGGCGCGGCAGGCCGTCGTTGTGGCGCAAATCATCGAGCAGGTGGTTGATGCCGCGCACCAGGCTCAGGCCGCCGGAGTTGAACAGCTCCTTGACCGCCAGCGGGTTGAGCAGCGAGTTGCTCGGCGCCACGGCATCGTTGAGCAGGGTGAACAGAAAGTGTGCGCGGGCGCGATCATCGGGTGCCAGCTGGCTTTCATCGATCCACAGGCGGGTCTGCTTCTGCCACGCCAGGTAGGCCTGCAGGCCGCGACTGTAGAGCGGGTTCTGGCTCCAGGCGGGGTCTTTGAAGCGGTTGTCGCGAGGGCCGGGCTGGTAGGGCGTTTCACCCAGCAGCACCTTGCCCAGCTGACCGCCCAGGGCGAGCATGTGCTTGGCGGTATGCAGCGGATGGCGCAAGCCATGACGGCTGACGCTGCGCAAGGTCGAGAGCAGGTCGCGGCCGCGCAGACCGCTGATTGCACTCTGCACGTTCATATAGGTGGCGGGGACCGGTAGCGATCCCTTAGCGGGTTTGTCTTTCATCAGGCAACACTCCGTCGTCAGGCCATCAACAAACACATCAATGCAAGAGCGACACCAACCTCACGCCGCGCACCCGGGGTGCCTGGCATCCTGCCATGGGCTCGGGTGTGGCAGGCGTCTCAGCTGCTGGGGGCGGGCCGAGGGTGCATGACGGCGCGTTGGCGCTCTTGCTGGAGAAACTTCATGATGATCGGGGCGACGGCCTCGGCTCGGGTGATCAGGAACAAGTGGCCGTCGTCGATTATGTGTAGCTGGGCATTGGGAATTCGCCAGGCCAGCAGGCGCATGTTGATCAAGGGAATCAACGGGTCATCGTCACCGGCCAGCACCAGGGTCGGCTGCTGGATCTTGTGCAGCCAGTGAATGCTGGTCCAGCCAAGCCCGGCGAACAGTTGCCAGTAGTAACCGAGCTTGCCGCCTGAGCGCACCTTGGCCGCGTGCGACAGGGCCAGGTCCGGGTCCCGGCGAAAGGCGCCGCCGTAGATCTGCGGGGCGATGCGGATCACATGGGACGGTTGCACGTAGCGTCGGGGGCTGGCCATCAACCACAACACCTTGGGCTTGCCCGGCACCATCACCGCGCCAGCGGCGGTGGCAGCCAGCACCAGTTTCTTGCAGCGCTCGGGGTAGTCATGGGCGAACTGCTGGGCCAGCGCCCCGCCCCAGGACACGCCAATGACATTGACCTGGCCATAGTCGAGGTAGTCGAGCATGCGCGCGGTAAGCTTGGCCAGGCCCGGAAAACGGTAGGGGTGGCGCGGGGTCGATGAACCGCCGACCCCCGGCACGTCGAAAGCAATTACCTCAAGGTCCGGGTCCAGGGCCTGGATGAACGGGAACACCAGCTCCAGGTTGGCGCCGATGCCATTGAAGATCAGCAAGGGCGTCAAGTGCGGCTTGCCGGGTCGGACGGCGGTGCGGATGGTCTGGCCATCCAGGTCGACGGTCCTGAAAATATACGGTTGCGGCATGCGCGAAGCCCTGTGTTGGATAAACGCCGCAGCCCTCGCGAGCTGCGGCGGTGTTCGCTATCAACGCTCGTGAACGTAGGTCCCTGGCGCTGCGGCACCGGCCACATGGGCCTTGTTGCCAAGGTTGACCGGGGCTTTTTTCAGCTTGCCGGAACGCTCGGCCAGCCAGGTGTGCCAGTACAGCCACCAGGAATCGGTGTGCTTGGTCGAGTTCTCTTGCCAGTCGAGGGCGCTGGCGGGCATTTCACTGTTGGTCATGTAGCGCGCCTTGGGGTTGCCCGGCGGGTTGAGGATGCTCTGGATATGGCCGCTGTTGGACAGCAGGAACTCGACCTTGCCACCGAACAGCTGCGCCGACTTGTAGCATGACTGCCACGGCGTGATGTGATCGGCGGTACCGGCGACGCTGAAGATGTCGGTGGTCACCTGCTTGAGGTCGATCGGCGTACCGCACACTTCCAGTGCATCGGGGCGCAGCAGTGGATTGTTTTTGAACATTTCGATCAGGTCGCCGTGGAAGGCGGCCGGCAGGCGCGTGGTGTCGTTGTTCCAGAACAGGATGTCGAACACCGGCGGCTCGTTGCCCAGCAGGTAGTTGTTGACCCAGTAGTTCCAGATCAGGTCGTTGGGGCGCATCCAGGCGAATACCTTGGCCATGTCGCGGCCTTCGAGCACACCGGCCTGATAGGAATGACGCTTGGCGGCCTCGAGGGTCTGCTCGTCGACGAACAGCGCCACCTGGGTATCAAGGGTGGTATCAAGCACGCTGACCAGCAGGGTCAGGGCGTTGACCTTCTTTTCGCCCAGCGCCGCGTAATGGCCCACCAGCGCAGTGCAGGTGATGCCGCCGGAGCAGGCGCCGAGCATGTTCAGGTCCTTGCTGCCGGTGATCGCCAGGATCACGTCGACCGCTTCCTTGAGCGCGTCGATGTAGGTCGACAGGCCCCATTCGCGCTGGGACTTGGTCGGGTTGCGCCAGCTGACGATGAAGGTCTGCACGTTGGAGCGCAGGCAGAAACGCGCCAGGCTCTTTTCCGGGCTGAGGTCGAAGACGTAGAACTTGTTGATCTGCGGCGGCACCACCAGCAGCGGCTTTTCCAGCACCTGCTCGGTGATCGGCCGGTACTGGATCAGTTCCAGCACGTCATTGCGAAACACCACCGCGCCTTCGCTGGTGCCGAGGTTCTTGCCGACTTCGAAGGCGTCCATGTTCACCTGGCTGGGCATGCCGCCATTGTTGACCATGTCCTTGGCCAGGTTCGACAGGCCGTCGAGCAGGCTCTTGCCACCGGTTTCGAAGAAGCGCTTGACCGCCGCCGGGTTGGCTGCGGTGTTGGTCGGCGCCATGGCCTCGGTCATCAGGTTGATGACGAAGTGGCCGCGGCTGATGTCCTGGTCAGACAGGTTGCTGGTATCGATCCAGTCGTGCAGTTCCTTGCGCCAGGCCAGGTAGGTCTGCAGGTAGCGGCGATACAGCGGGTTCTGGCTCCAGGCCGGGTCGTGAAAACGGCGGTCGTCGCCCTCGGGCTGCAAGCTCGACTTGCCGAAGATCACATCTTTCAGCTCCATGCCGAAATGGGCGACATGCTTGGCACTGTGCAGCGGTTGACGAATGGCCTGACGCAGGACCATTCGAGCAGATGTCAGCAAATCCTTGCGGCGCAAGCCGATCACCGGGTTCAGACCCAGGGTGTTTTCCGAGGCTTGGCGCTGCAGGTCATCGTTATTCTTGTTACTCATCTACGACGCTCCGTTGTCCTGAGACGAGTACCGGTTTGACTGTGCGCGTTACACAGACGAACGCCCGGTACTGCTGCTCGGGTGACCAGTGATAACGAACTGCGGTCCTGCGGCCGGATGCAAACGACGATGAGCCATGCGGGTTTTTTCTGCGTGAGAAGACTGCCTGCTTTCGCTCGCGACCTCTACATACCAGCCCGACCCTGCATTAAATCCGATGCAGGGAACTTGCCAGATCCATTGGTTACCCGACTTTTTGGTATAGCGCAAGACGGCCACTCATTGGCCGTGGTGCAGGCATTCAAGCAAATAGAATTAGAAAATGCGCTCTAAACCCTGAGGGGCCCGGGCTAGAGCATCAGCTTGACGATCGACTCGTTGGGGTCGCGGGATTTTCCGGCTTTTTCCAGCTCGCCAAGGTAGTCATCCCAGAGTTCCTGCTGGCGCAGGCACAACTGCTCAAGGTATTCCCAGGTGAACAGGCCGCTGTCGTGGCCGTCGTCGAAGGTCAGTTTCAGGGCGTACTGGCCGGCAGGTTCCAGCCCGCTCAAGCCAACGCCAAGCTTGCCGTACTGAAGGATCGGATTGCCGTGGCCCTGGACCTCGGCGGAGGGGGAGTGCACGCGCAGGAATTCGGCGGGCAGGTTGTACACCTCGCCTGGCCCGTAGGTCAGGGTAAGGGTCTTGGAGGCTTTGTGCAGGTTGATGCCGGTGGGGATTCTGGTCATGGATAAGGGCTCTTGGGCTACAAGCTGCAAGCTACAAGCTACAAGAGAAGGCGTCCAGCGCACTTGACTTGCAGCTTGCCGCTTGAAGCTTGCCGCTTTAGAGAATGTAGCGAGACAGGTCTTCGTTCTGCGCCAATTCGCCCAGGTGGCTGTTGACGTAGTCGGCGTCGATGCGGATCGGCGCTTCGCTGTGGGCGCTGGCCAGGTCGCCGGCGCTGAACGACACCTCTTCGAGCAGGCGCTCGAGCAAGGTGTGCAGGCGACGGGCACCGATGTTTTCGGTTTTCTCGTTGACCTGCCAGGCGATCTCGGCCAGGCGCTTGATGCCGTCGGCGGCGAACTCGATGTTCAGGCCTTCGGTTTTCAGCAGCTCACGGTATTGCTCGGTGAGCGAGGCGTGCGGTTCGCTGAGGATGCGCTCGAAGTCTTCGGGGCTCAGGGCCTTGAGTTCGACGCGAATCGGCAGGCGACCTTGCAGCTCGGGCACCAGGTCGCTCGGCTTGCTCAGGTGGAAGGCACCGGAGGCGATGAACAGGATGTGGTCGGTCTTGACCATGCCCAGCTTGGTGTTCACCGTGCAGCCTTCGATCAGTGGCAGCAGGTCGCGCTGCACGCCTTCACGAGAAACATCGGCGCCGCCAACGTTACCGCGCTTGGCAACCTTGTCGATTTCGTCGATGAACACGATGCCGTGCTGCTCGACCGCTTCCAGGGCCTTGGCCTTGAGCTCGTCTTCGTTGACCAGGCGCCCGGCTTCTTCGTCGCGCACCAGCTTGAGCGCTTCCTTGACCTTGAGCTTGCGGCTCTTGCGCTTGCCCTTGCCCATATTGGCGAACAGGTTCTGCAACTGGTTGGTCATCTCCTCCATGCCCGGCGGCGCGGAAATATCGACACCCACGGCCTCGGCCACTTCGATCTCGATTTCCTTGTCGTCCAGCTGGCCTTCGCGCAGACGCTTGCGGAACAGCTGGCGGGTGTTGGAGTCCTGGCTGGCGACCTGGTCTTCGTTGAAGCCGGTGCGCGCCGGTGGCAGCAGGGCGTCGAGGATGCGCTCTTCGGCAGCATCTTCGGCGCGGTGGCCGACGCGGATGATTTCCTGCTCGCGGAGCATCTTGATCGCCGCATCGGCGAGGTCGCGGATGATCGACTCGACGTCACGGCCGACATAGCCGACCTCGGTGAACTTGGTCGCTTCGACCTTGATGAACGGGGCGTTGGCAAGCTTTGCCAGGCGCCGGGCGATTTCGGTCTTGCCGACGCCGGTCGGGCCGATCATCAGGATGTTCTTCGGCGTCACTTCAACGCGCAGCTCGGCCGGCAGTTGCATGCGCCGCCAGCGGTTGCGCAGGGCGATGGCGACGGCGCGCTTGGCGTCGTCCTGGCCGATGATATGGCGGTTGAGTTCGTGGACGATCTCGCGGGGGGTCATGGACATGATAGTGATGGTCCTTGGGCTCGATAAGTCAGCGTGGAAAAGCCCGGCCACCGGGGCCGGGCGCCAGAACAGCTGAATTACTCGGCCAGGTCCTGCTCCTCGATGGTCAGGTTGTGGTTGGTGAACACACAGATGTCACCGGCGATGTTCAGCGCGGTCTCGGCGATTTCGCGGGCCGAGAGGTCGGTCTTTTGCAGCAGCGCGCGGGCGGCGGCCTGGGCGTAGGCGCCACCGGAGCCCATGGCGATCAGGCCGTCTTCGGGCTCGACCACGTCACCGTTGCCGGTGATGATCAGCGATGCGTCCTTGTTGGCTACCGCCAGCATGGCTTCCAGGCGGCTCAGGGAACGGTCGGTACGCCACTCCTTGGCCAGCTCCACGGCGGCGCGGATCAGATGGCCCTGGTGTTTTTCCAGTTGCCCTTCGAAGCGTTCGAACAGGGTGAAGGCGTCGGCGGTGGCACCGGCGAAACCGGCGATGACCTGGCCGTGGTACAGGCGGCGGACTTTCTTGGCGTTGCCTTTCATCACGGTGTTGCCGAGAGAAACCTGGCCGTCGCCGCCCATGACGACTTTGCCGTGGCGGCGAACTGAAACGATGGTGGTCAAGGGAGAGTCTCCACGCAGCGGGGCGAAAATGCCTGATGCAGACTCATATGGGGGTGGTGGGAAGGATTTCAACTACACACATGTGTGTGAGCGATAAGCTGCAAGCTTGAAGCGGCAAGAAAAAGCGGACCGGCGACCGGCCTGGCCCGCTTGTAGCTCAAGGCTTGTAGCTTGTGGCTGACCTTCAGGTCTCGTGACTGATATGCCCATCGACCAAGGTATAACGCACCGCACTCGGCAGGCAGTGGCCGATGAACGGGCAGTTGTCGCCCTTCGAGCGCCATTGCTCGCCGGCCAGGGTCGAGGCCTTGGCGTCGAACAGCACCAGGTCTGCGGCACTGCCTACCTTCAGCTCGCCCGCTGGCAGGCGCAGCGCTGCTGCAGGGCCTGCAGACAAACGTTGCAACAAAGTCGGCAAATCGAGCAGGCCGTCTTCCACCAGGGTCATGGCCAGCGGCAGCAACAGTTCGACACTGCTGATGCCCGGCTCGGTGGCGCCGAACGGTGCCAGTTTGGCATCCCGCTCGTGGGGCTGGTGATGGCTGGAAATCGCCTGGATCACCCCGGACTTCACCGCCTCGCGCAGGCCGTCGCGGTCGGCGCGGGTGCGCAGCGGCGGTTGCACGTGGTAGAGGCTGGAGAAGTCGCGCAGCGCTTCATCGGTGAGGATCAGCTGGTACAGGGCCACGTCGGCGGTCACCGGCAGGCCCAGTTCCTGGGCCTGGGCGATCAGCCGCGCGCCGCGGGCGCTGGTCAGCTGGCTGAAGTGCGCACGCACGCCGGTCTGTTCGACCAGCAGCAGGTTGCGCGCCAGGGCTACGGTCTCGGCGGTTTCCGGGATGCCCGGAAGGCCGAGGAAGCTGGCCATGGCGCCTTCGTGGGCCAGGCCACCCTGGGCCAGGTCGCGGTCCTGGGAGTGGAAGATCACCGTCAGGTCGAAGGTCGCGGCGTATTCCAGGGCGCGGGCCAGGGTGCGGTTGTTGGCAAAGGCATTGAGGCCGTTGCCAAAGGCCACGCAGCCGGCGTCGCGCAGGGCAATCAGCTCGGCAAGCTGCTCGCCTTCAAGGCCTTTGCTCAGGGCGCCGATCGGGTAGACCTTGCTGTGCCCGGCTTCGCGGGCGCGGTCGAGAATCAGCTCGGCCACTGCCGAGGTGTCCAGTACCGGCTTGGTCTGCGGCGGGCAGCACAGGCTGGTGACGCCACCGGCAGCGGCAGCGCGGGTTTCGCTGGCGATGCTACCCTTGCGGCTGTAGCCGGGTTCGCGCAGAGCGACGTTGAGGTCGACCAGGCCGGGGGCGGCTACCAGGCCTTGGGCGTCGATGCTGCGCGCCGGCTTGAAGCCTGCCGGGGCGGCGCCGATGGCGATGATCTTGCCGGCATCGATGTGCAGGTCAGTGGTCTGGTCCAGGCCGCTCAGCGGGTCGATGACCCGGGCGCCGAGAATACTGAGGGTCACTGGGCGTTCTCCTGCTCGAATTGACGTTGCGCGGTCTGCCCGCTCATGGCCATGGACAGCACCGCCATGCGCACGGCGATGCCGTAGGTGACCTGGTTGAGGATCACCGAGTGGGCTCCGTCGGCCACCGCTGATTCAATCTCGACGCCGCGGTTGATCGGGCCCGGGTGCATGACGATGGCATCCGGCTTGGCCCCGGCCAGGCGCGCGGTGGTCAGGCCGAACAGGCGGTAGAACTCGCCTTCGCTGGGCAGCAGGCCGCCGGCCATGCGCTCACGCTGCAGGCGCAGCATGATCACCACGTCGACGTCCTTGAGGCCTTGCTCGAGGTCGGTGTAGACCTTCACCCCATACTGCTCGATACCGATCGGCAGCAGGGTTTTCGGGCCGATCACGCGGATGTCCGGGCAGCCCAGGGTTTTCAGCGCGAGCATGTTCGAGCGCGCCACCCGCGAGTGCAGGATGTCGCCGACGATGGCCACCGAGAGGTTCTCGAAGCCGCCCTTGTGCCGACGAATGGTGAGCATGTCGAGCATGCCCTGGGTCGGGTGGGCGTGGCGGCCGTCGCCGCCGTTGATGATCGCCACCTCCGGGCACACGTGCTCGGCGATGAAGTGCGCGGCGCCCGAGTCGGCATGACGCACGACGAACATGTCGGCGGCCATGGCTTCGAGGTTGCGCAGGGTGTCGAACAGGGTTTCACCCTTGCTGGTCGAAGAGGTCGACACGTTCAGGGTGATGACGTCGGCCGACAGCCGCTGGGCGGCCAGTTCGAAGGTGGTGCGGGTGCGCGTGGAGTTCTCGAAGAACACGTTGCAGACGGTCTTGCCGCGCAGCAACGGGACCTTCTTCACGGCCCGGGCGCCGACTTCGAGGAACGAGTCGGCGGTGTCGAGGATTTCGGTCAGCAGTTCGCGGGGCAAACCGTCGAGCGAGAGAAAGTGGCGCAGCTGGCCCTGATCATTGAGCTGCAGCGGGCGCTTGGCGTCGATTGGCGTCATCGCGGGGGACTCTTAAAGGGCGGAAGCGGAGGCGAGGTCCTGGCGCTCGAGGGCGAGCGGTGCGGGGCCGGTCAATTTTACCCGTTCATGGGCAGCCAGCGACAGGGTGGCGCCGACCACATTCGGCCGGATCGGCAATTCGCCGGCATCCAGGTCGAGCAGGCAGACCAGGGTCACGCTGGCCGGGCGGCCATAGTCGAACAGCTCGTTGAGGGCGGCGCGGATGGTACGCCCGCTCATCAGTACGTCGTCGATCAGCACCAGGTGCTGGCCTTCGATCTCGAACGGCAGGTCGGACGGGCGCACCTGCGGGTGCAGGCCGTTCTGGCTGAAGTCGTCGCGGTAGAAGGAAACGTCGAGCGTGCCCAGGGCGGCGTCGCTGCCCAGCTCTTCGAGCAGGGCCTGGGCGACCCAGACACCCCCGGTGCGGATGCCGATGAAACGCGGCTCGGCAATGGCGCGGCGGGCCAGATGGGCGCGAAGGTCGACGGCCATCTGCCGGATCAGTTCGGCGGGATTGGGTAGGCTCATGCTTGCTCCTCAAGAGGCCGGGGAGCGGTGCGCTGGCCCGGCTTGAATGCGATGATCGGGTCTCAGGCCCCGGTATTGGCCTCCAGCCAGCCCTGCAGCAGCAAGGCGGCGGCAATGGCATCCACCGGATTGTCGCGGTAACTGCCGCGCTGGCCGCCACGGGCCATGCGCTCGCCCTTGGCTTCGAAAGTGGTCAGGCGTTCGTCGTGGGTGTGGACCGGCAGGTTGTATCGACCATTAAGGCGGCGGGCGAATTTTTCTGCGCGCTCGCTCATCTCGCTGGGGCTGCCATCCATGTTCAAGGGCAGGCCGACCACCAGGGCGTCGGGTTTCCACTCTTTGATCAGTTTTTCCACCTGGGCCCAGTCCGGCGTGCCGTTCTGCGCCTTGAGGGTGCACAGCTCGCGGGCCTGGCCGGTGATCACCTGGCCGACGGCGACGCCGATCTGGCGGCTGCCGTAGTCAAAGCCCAGCAGTAGACGTACTTCGGCCATCAGGCGTGCCCCGCCTGGCTGGTCAGCAGGCTGAGGTTGATCCCCAGGCTTGCCGCCGCGGCGGCAAGGCGCTGTTCACAGGCCATGCCGAAGATGATCTCGGGGTCGAACGGGCAGTTCAGCCAGGCGTTGTCGGCCAGCTCCGCTTCCAGCTGCCCGGCTTCCCAGCCGGCATAGCCGAGGGTAATCAGGCTCTGTTTCGGGCCCAGGCCGTCGGCGATGGCGAACAGCACGTCCTGGGAGGTGGTCAGCGACAGGCCGTCGAGTTCGACGGTGGCCTGGAAGCTGCGCTCGCTGGTGTGCAGGACGAAGCCGCGGTCGGTTTGCACCGGGCCGCCCATATAGATTGGTACATGAATGCAACTGGCCGGCGGTTCGACGTCCGGGCACAGCTGTTCGAGGATATCGGCCAGGTTGAGGTCCTGCGGCCGATTGACCACCAGCCCCATCGCCCCATTGGCGTTGTGCTCGACGATGTAGGTCAAGGTCTGCGCGAAGTTCGGGTCGGCCATGTGTGGCATGGCAATCAGGAACTGATGCTTGAGGTAATCCGGGCTGAGGTTCTTCATGCCTGATAGTGTGGCGGTGAGTGGCCACGCTGACAAGGTGCTGGCGTCACCTTGTCAGCTTTACTGCGGGGTTACTTGAACAGCTTGACCACTTCTTCGGTGTACAGGGTTGGCGACTCTTCAGCGGCCGACAGCACGTACTCCTGGACGGTTTGCTGCTTGGCCTGCGGGTACTTGGCCAGGTAGCTCTCCGGGAACGCCGGGGCCTTGAGGCTGGAGCCGGCCTTGATCAGCGCGGCGACGCAGTCCGGGTTGTCCGTGCGAGCGGCTTCTTCCAGCGGCGTACCGACCGGGAAGGTGCCGTGCTGCTCGTGGTAGGCATCGATCGAGCTGCCTTTTTTCAGCAGCAGGGCAATGCGCTCGGCCGCTTGTGGGTCAGGCTGGCCGTTCATCTCAAAGGCGCGTTCGCAAACATGGTGCAGCGGCGTCGTGCCGGTCAGGGTTACCTGGTAGGGATTGGCGCCGGCAGCGACCAGCAGCTTGATCACCTCCAGGTTCGAGGCACCCGGTCCGGTCAATGGGGTAAAGCCGTTCGGCCGGACGGCCTTGGCATCGGCGCCAGAAGCCAGCAGCAGCTTGATCAGTTCGGCTGAGCCCTTGCCTGCTGCGGTGTTCAGCGGCGTAGCGGAGTCGCCCTGGGCCAGCACGTTGACGTCGGCGCCGGCCTTGATCAGGCCCTTGACCATGCGCAGGTCGGCCTCGGAGGCCTTCGATTGCTCGGCCTGGTTGAGGACGAACAGCAGCAGGGTTTCGCCGTTTTCCTGGATAGGTGTGTTGACGTCACCGATCTTTGGCAGGAACAGCTCGAACGGCGCGACGATCTTGTAGGAGGCGGCCAGGAACATCGGCTGGCCTTTCGGATCGGCACCCTGGTCGAGCAGGGCCTGGATCTTGGCCAGGCGCGCCGGGGTTTCGTCGTACTTGTACTCGCCAACTTCGTTGTACAGCTTCTGCGACAGCTCGGCGGCGTCGGCGAAGGCAGTAGCAGGCAGGACGCAGGCCGCCAGGGCCAGGCCGAGGGCGGCTGTTTTGCGGGCGAAATTGATGCGCGACATCAACAGAATCCTTTCTTGAGGGGGATATACGGGCGCGCATCATCGCAAAATGGCTATTGTTTTGCCATCAGGCGGAGCCTTAGATCAATTACTCTGCAGCCGGTCGCCGCGGGCGAAACGCCAGGTACGGATGATCTCCAGCCGGTCGATATCGGCCAGGTCGCCGGTGAACGGCGCGAACGGTGCGGCCAGGCGCACGATGCGCTGGGCGGCCTGGTCGAGCAGCGGCTGGCCGGAGGACTCCAGCACCAGCACTTCATACAGCGAACCGTCGCGGTTGATCGACACCATCAGCCGCAGGCTGCCGTAGATCTGCTGGCGCCGGGCTTCGTCGGGGTAGTTGAGGTTGCCGATACGCTCGACCTTCTTGCGCCACTCGTCCTTGTACCAGGCACCCTTGTCGCGCATGGTCGAGGCGGCATTAAGCCTGTGGATGCGCGGGCGCTTGGCGTACAGCTGCTGCTCGTTGGACAGTTCGGCTTCGAGGCTGGCGATCTGGCTGGACAGCTGCGAGCTGTCGAAGTCCGGGGTCGCGGCCTTGGGTTTGGGCTGCGGCTTGGCTTCCTTGGGTCGGGTTTCGACCTTTTCCGGCTTCGGCGCCTTGGTCGCCACTACTGCCTTGGGCGGCGTCGGTTGCGGTTGTACTTCGGGCTTGGCGGCCGGCGGCGGGGTGACCTTGTTGATCTTGCTGTCCTGGAAGGGCGCTACTTCGGTGGTTTTCGGCACCGCCTTCTTGTCCAGGGTGCCGCTGCCTTGCTGATTGTCCTGGGCCAGGTAATCGGCCTTCTGCGGCGCTTTCTCGCTTTTGAAGGTGGCCAGGGTGATTTCCATGGTCCGGCGGATTTCTTCGGGCTTGGCGAAGGTGAAGCCGACACCGAGAATCAGCGCCAGGTGCAGCAGCGCCGCCAGGAACAGGGTAAAACCCAGGCGATCCACCGGGCGTACGCGGGGTGGAGAGAAGTCGGCAGGGATGTCAGCAGGAAGCGTCATCAGGTATCCAGCAGCTGCAAAGACCGGGGGAAACCGGCAGAGCAGGTGCCCAGGTCATAAAAACGACCGGCATGATACCCCACTCTGCGCGGTTGCTCCGCGTCGGCTGTCAGCGCGCCTTGAGCTTGCGATCAATGGCATCCATCAACTGCACGCCGATCTGGGTGCCGAAGGCGTTGTCGATCTCACGGATGCAGGTCGGGCTGGTGACGTTGATTTCGGTCAGGTGCTCGCCGATCACGTCCAGGCCGACGAACAGCAGGCCCTTCTCGCGCAGGGTCGGGCCGACCTGTTCAGCGATCCAGCGGTCGCGGTCGGTCAGCGGGCGGGCTTCGCCACGACCACCTGCAGCGAGGTTGCCACGGGTTTCGCCCGAGGCCGGAATGCGCGCCAGGCAATAGGGCACCGGCTCGCCGTCGATCATCAGGATGCGCTTGTCGCCGTCCTTGATGGCCGGCAGGTAGCCTTGCGCCATGATTTGCTGGGTGCCGTTGCCGGTCAGGGTCTCGAGGATTACCGAGAGGTTCGGGTCGCCCGGGCGATGGCGGAAGATCGAGGTGCCGCCCATGCCGTCCAGCGGCTTGAGGATGGTGTCGCCCTGCTGGTTGACGAACTCGCGCAGGATATCGGCGCGGCGGCTGACCAGGGTCGGTGGCGTGCACTGCGGGAACAGCGTGGCGAACAGCTTTTCGTTGCAGTCGCGCAGGCTCTGCGGGCGGTTGACCACCAGCACGCCGGCGGCTTCGGCCTGTTCCAGCAGGTAGGTGCTGTAGACGAACTCCATGTCGAACGGTGGATCCTTGCGCATCAGGATCACGTCCAGCTCGCTCAGGGCGCTGTCTTGCTCGGCGTCCAGCTCGAACCAGTGCTCCGGGTCGGCGAACACTTTCAGCGGACGCATGCGTGCGCGGGCCTGGCCGGCGCCCTGGTAGAGGTCCTGCTGCTCCATGTAGAACAGCGACCAGCCGCGCTCCTGGGCGGCCAGCAACATGGCCAGCGAGCTGTCCTTTTTATAGGAAATGCGCGCAATGGGGTCCATGACAATCCCGAGGCGAACGCTCATGGGCAAAATCCTCTCAGCGGCTATGGGCCGCATTGGCTCGAATGAAAAGTGGCGTCAGGGTGGCGCTCGCAGCGCTGGCGGTCAAGGGAAAAACGCATCCTGGGCGGCGCTGCGCCGGGCGTCGGCGCGGGCCGATGGAATGCACCCCACAGAGTGTGCTAAAAAGGCCTGGCACGTGGCCTGCACGGCCGTCTCCAGCTGCAAGCCACAAGCCATAAGCCACAAGAAAAAGCACGCCGCGTTCACCCTGCTTTTTCTTGCCGCCAGAAACTTGTAGCTTGCCGCTCATAGCGAGCAGCGATGGTAGAGCAATTATGGAACAGCCCGGCGCGGCATTGAAGGTGATGGTGATCGACGATTCCAAGACGATTCGCCGCACCGCCCAGATATTGCTCGGTGAAGCAGGATGTGAGGTCATCACGGCCATCGACGGTTTCGATGCCCTGACCAAGATCATCGACCACCAGCCGCAGATCATTTTCGTCGACGTGCTGATGCCGCGTCTGGACGGCTACCAGACCTGCGCCCTGATCAAGCAGAACAGCATTTTCAAGGACACGCCGGTGATTCTCCTGTCGTCCCGCGATGGCCTGTTCGACAAGGCCCGTGGCCGTGTCGTCGGCTCTGATCAATTTTTGACCAAACCTTTCAGCAAGGAAGAGCTGCTGGACGCAATCAAGGCCCATGTGCCCGGATTCGCCGCAGAAGAACAACACGCACCCTGACGTTGCGCCGCCGCGCAGGCGTCTATTCCTTATGGGGAACAGCATGGCCCGAGTTCTGATCGTCGACGATTCGCCGACCGAAATGTACAAACTGACCGGTATGCTCGAAAAGCACGGGCATGAAGTGCTCAAGGCCGAAAACGGCGCCGATGGCGTAGCCCTGGCCCGCCACGAAAAGCCCGATGCGGTACTGATGGACATCGTCATGCCCGGGGTCAACGGCTTCCAGGCCACCCGCCAGTTGAGCAAAGACCCGGAAACCGCGCATATCCCGGTGATCATCGTCACCACCAAGGACCAGGAGACCGACAAGGTCTGGGGCCAGCGCCAGGGCGCCAAGGACTACCTGACCAAGCCGGTGGACGAAGACACCCTGATCAAAAAGCTCAACGACGTGCTCAAAGGTTGACCACCCAGCCCATGGGCGAGTCGCTGACGGCCTTCGAGCTGCTGCTGGACATCGACCGGCGCTGCCGGCTGCTGGCCGCCGACCTGCCGTTGCAGGAAACCCGCCTGCAGAGCTGGAGCGGCATCGGCTTTCGCATTGCCGAACAGTGGTTCGTCGCGCCCATGGGCGAAGTCGCCGAAGTGCTGCACGAGCCGCGCCTGAGCCGCATCCCCGGGGTCAAGCCCTGGGTCAGCGGCGTCGCCAACCTGCGTGGCCGGCTGCTGCCGGTGATGGACCTCTGCGGTTTCTTCGCCCTGGGCCTGTCGGCACCGCGCAAGCAGCGACGAGTGCTGGTGCTCGACCATGACGAGTTGTTTGCCGGCTTGCTGGTCGATGAAGTGCTGGGTTTGCAGCATTTCCCGCTGCACAGCCTCGACCTGTCGCCGCCAACGCCGTTGCTCAGTGCGGCCGCACCCTTCGTCCAGGGGCATTTCCAGCGTGAGCGCAGCTGGGCGATCTTCAGCCCCTTCGCCCTGGCCCAGGCGCCGGGTTTCCTTGATGTCGCGCTGTAAAGGAACGCCACCTCCGTGACCACGACCAAGACGGCTCCATCGCCCCAGGGTTCCCGCAGCAGCGCGCAGATCGCGGCGCTGTTCGTGGTGCTGATCCTGTCGATCATCCTGCTGTTCGCCAACTTCGCCTACCTCAACACCCAGGCCAACTACGACAAGCAGTACATCGGCCATGCCGGCGAACTGCGGGTGCTGTCCCAGCGCATCGCCAAGAACGCCACTGAAGCGGCGGCCGGCAAGGCCGTGGCCTTCCGCCTGTTGAGCGAGGCGCGCAACGACTTCGAACAGCGCTGGGGCTACCTGAAAAAGGGCGATGCCAGCACCGGCCTGCCCGCTGCGCCGCCGGCGGTGCGCAAGGAAATGGACGCAGTGCTGCGTGACTGGGAAAACCTGCGCAAGAACACCGACACCATCCTGGCCAGCGAGCAGACCGTGCTGTCGTTGCACCAGGTCGCCGCGACCCTGGCCGAAACCGTGCCGCAGTTGCAGGTGGAGTACGAGAAGGTCGTCGAGATCCTCCTGCAAAGCGGTGCGCCGGCCAGCCAGGTGGCCGTGGCCCAGCGCCAGTCGTTGCTGGCCGAGCGTATTCTTGGCTCGGTGAATACCGTACTGGCCGGCGACGACACCGCTGTGCAGGCCGCCGATGCCTTCGGCCGCGACGCCAGCCGTTTCGGCCAGGTGCTCGAGGCCATGCTCGGCGGTAACGAAGCGATCCAGGTTACCCGCGTGCAGGATCCGGACGCCCGCGCGCGCCTGGGCGAGATCGCCGAGCTGTTCCAGTTTGTCGCAGGCTCCGTCGACGAAATTCTCGAAACCTCGCCCGAGCTGTTCCGTGTGCGCGAAGCCGCCGGGAGCATCTTCGGCCTGTCGCAAACCCTGCTCGATGAAGCCTCGCGCCTGGCCACCGGGTTTGAAAACCTGGCAGGCGGCCGAACCCTGGATACCGTCGGCGGCTATGTACTGGGTTTGCTGGCGCTGGCGTCGATCATTCTCATCGGCCTGGTGATGGTTCGCACCACCCACCGCCAGTTGCACGAAACTGCCGAGAAGAACGAGCGCAACCAGCAGGCGATCATGCGCCTGCTCGACGAAATTGAAGACCTTGCTGACGGCGACCTGACCGTAACCGTGTCGGTGACCGAAGACTTCACCGGCGCCATTGCCGATTCGATCAATTACTCCATCGACCAGCTGCGCGACCTGGTGGCGACCATCAACCTCAGCGCTGAGGAAGTTGCCGCCGCCGTGCAAGACACCCAGAACACCGCGCGCCAACTGGCCAAGGCCTCCGAGCACCAGGCCCAGCAGATCAGCGATGCCTCGGTGGCGGTGGGCGACATGGCTGAATCCATCGACCGCGTTTCCACCCACGCCTACGAATCGGCCAAGGTGGCCGAGCGTTCGGTGGCTATCGCCAACAAGGGCAACGAGGTGGTGCACAACACCATCAACGGCATGGACAACATCCGCGAGCAGATCCAGGACACCGCCAAGCGGATCAAGCGCCTGGGCGAGTCGTCCCAGGAGATCGGCGATATCGTCAGCCTGATCGACGACATTGCCGACCAGACCAACATCCTCGCCCTCAACGCGGCAATCCAGGCTTCGCTGGCCGGTGAAGCCGGGCGCGGTTTTGCCGTGGTTGCCGACGAAGTACAGCGCCTGGCCGAACGCTCATCGTCGGCCACGCGGCAGATCGAAGCGCTGGTGCGTACCATTCAGGCCGACACCAACGAAGCGGTGATCTCCATGGAGCAGACCACCGCCGAAGTGGTGCGCGGTGCGCGCCTGGCCCAGGATGCCGGGGTCGCCCTGGCCGAAATCGAAGGCGTGTCGCAGACCCTCGCCGACCTGATTCACAGCATCTCCGACGCCGCCCAGCTGCAGACCTCTTCGGCCGGGCAGATCTCGCATACCATGTCGGTGATCCAGCAGATCACCTCGCAAACTTCGGCCGGCTCCACCGCCACCGCCGAGAGCATCGGTAACCTGGCGCGCATGGCCAGTGAAATGCGCCGCTCGGTGTCCGGTTTTACCCTGCCGCCGACGCCACCGCGTTGAGGGCATCATGGTGATGGGAGCAGTTATGGCGGATCGGCACGATACGGTGGCGCTGGCCTGGGTCAGAGGGGCGATCGCCGACTGCCTGGGCCAGGCGCGCCTGACCCTTGAACACTTTGCCGCCGAGCCCGGCGATGAAGCGGTGCTCGACGGATTCGTCGAACAGCTGCACCAGGTGCGCGGCTGCCTGCTGATGCTCGAACTGCACGGCGCGGCGCTGCTCGCCGAAGAAATGGAACAACTGGGCCTGGCCTTGCGCCAGGGCCGCGCCAGCCAGCGCGGTGAAGCGCTGGGTGCGTTGTTTCGCGGCCTTGAGCAATTGCCGCTGTACCTGGAGCGCCTGCGCAGCGCCCGCCGCGACCTGCCGCTGGTGGTGCTGCCAGTGCTCAACCAATTGCGTGCCGAGCGCGGCGCCCAGGCCCTGGCCCAGGACAGCCTGCTGAGCAGCAGCCCGGCCGACGCCGAAGAGCTGGCCAACCTCGATCTGTACCTGGGCACCTGGCGCGATCGCCTGCAGGCCGGGCCGGATCGCGATGCCTTGCGTTCGGTGGTCGCCGCCCTGTGCGAAGACCTCAAGCGGGTCAAGGAGCGCCTCGACCAGTTCGTGCGCGGCGACCGCCAGCATCTTGAGGAACTGGAGCCGTTGCTGGCGCCGCTGCGCCAGATCGCCGACACCCTGGCGGTCCTCGGCTTTGGCCAGCCGCGGCGGGTGATCATCGACCAGGTGCTGGTGCTGCAAAGCCTGGCCCAGGGCCAGCGCGAGCCTGCCGATGCGCTGCTGATGGATATCGCCGGCGCGCTGCTGTATGTCGAGGCCACCCTGGCCGGCATGATCGGGCCGCTGGAACAGAACAGCCAGAGCCCGCTGCCGGGCACCGACCTGGCCGAGATTCGCCAGTTGGTGCTGGAAGAAGCCTTCGCCGTGCAGCAGCAGGTCAAGGACCTGATCGGCGATTGCCTCGACGCCGGCTGGCAGCCGCAGCGTCTGCAGCCAGTGCCGGGCCTGCTGCAACAGGTACGTGGCGCGCTGGCGATGCTGATGCTGCCGCGCGCAGCGGCGCTGATCGGGCAGTGCGGCGACTACGTGCATGAACAACTGCTGGGCAGTGAAACCCTGGCGGATGCTGCAGCCCTGAGCCACCTGGCCGAAGCCTTGAGTGCCTGTGAATGTTATCTGCAATGGCTGATTGCCGACCCTCAGGCCAATCCTTCGCGGTTCCTCGAGGCGGCTCAGCACAGCCTGGCAGCCTTGGGTTACCGCCTTGAGCCGGAGCCCGTGGCAGAGGCGCCAGTGGTAACTGCCGCCGAAGAAGCGCCGATCGACGATGAACTGCGAGAGATATTCCTCGAAGAGGCGCATGAACTGCTGCCCTTGCTCAATCAGATGTGGACGCGCTGGCAAGCCGACGGCAGCGATCGCGACGCCTTGATCGAACTGCGCCGTGGCCTGCACACCCTCAAGGGCAGCGGACGCATGGTCCGCGTCCAGGTGCTGGCGGAACTGGCCTGGGCGGCGGAGCACCTGCTCAACCGGGTGCTCGAAGGGCGGGTGGAAATCGGTGCGGCGCCGCTGGCTGCCTTGCAGCAGGCGCTGGACACATTGCCTGCGCTGCTCGGCGAGTTTGCCCAGGCACTGGCGCCAGCGCATCCGCAGGTTGAACAGCTGGCCGCACACTTGCACGCCCTGGCCATGAACGACCCGCGCAGCGAAAGCGAGGCCAGCGAAGCCATCGACCCGCAATTGCTGGAGATCTTTCGCAACGAAGCCCTGGGTCACCTGGACAGTCTCGAAGCCTTCCTGCACGAGGCCGACAAGCAGTTGCCGCTGGCGGTCAGCGATAACCTGCAGCGCGCCCTGCACACCCTCAAGGGCAGTGCGGCGATGGCCGGGGTAGTACCGATTGCCGAGCTGGCCGGCGCCCTGGACTTGCTGGCGCGGGAGTTCAAGGCCCATCAGCTGGCCTTCGACCTGGAAGAAATCTACCTGCTGGAAACTGCCGAGCCGCTGCTGCGCCGTGGCGTGCAGCAGCTCTCCAGCGCGCCTCTGGCGCCGATTGCCGGGGCCGCGACGCTGATCGCCGATATTCACCAGGTGGTCGATGCGCGCCTGCAAGCTTTGCTCGAGGCGCCAAGCCAGGGCCTGCGGGTCAAGCGCGACCCGCAACTGATTGCCAGCTTCCTGGCCCAGGGCATGGACATCCTGCTCGACGCCGAATCGTTGCTTTTGCGCTGGCAGGAGCACCCGGGCGAGCGCCAGGAACTCAATGCCCTGCTTGATGAACTGACCACCCTCGGCCAAAGCGCACACCTGGCCGACCTGTGGCAGGTGGATGAGCTGTGTGAAGCCTTGCTCGACCTCTATGGCGCCGTGGAGGAGAGCAGCCTGGCGGTCAGCCCGCGGTTCTTCAGCGAGGCGCAAAGCGCCCATGAAGCGCTGATTGACATGCTCGACCAGATCGCCGCCGGCCAGGAAGTCGACCCGCGTCCGGAACGCCTGCAGGCCTTGCGCGAGCTGCTTGACGAAGGCCTCGACCCATCGGCCATGGGCCTGGTCAATAGCCAGGGCGGGACAATCACCGAGCTTGCCAGTGCCACCGCCGAACTTGCGGCCCAAGCGCCGGACCCGGCCATGCTCGAACTGTTTCTCGATGAAGCCAGCGACATTCTCGACAGCGCCGACCAGGCCCTGGCGCGCTGGCTGCTGGATACCGACAACGCCTCGGCGCTGTCGTCGCTGGCCCGCGACCTGCAAACCCTCAAGGGTGGCGCGCAGATGGCCGCCATGGGCGCGTTCGAGGTGCTGGCACAAGAGCTTGAGCTGCTTTACGAAGGTTTGGTGGACCGGCGCTTCAGCCCTGGCGCCGAGCTGTTTGCCCTGCTCAAGCGCAGCCACCAGCAACTGGCGCAGATGCTCGAACAACTGCAGCAAGGCCAGGTGCCGGCTGCCCAGGTAGAGCTGCTGGCGGCGCTGCGCGAGTTTCGTCATGAGGCGCCGCCGCCGGTGCCTGTGGATAAACCCGTCGAAGCGCAGCAGGATGCCGGCGACAAAGAGCTGCTGGAGATCTTCCTCGAAGAAAGCCTGGACCTGGTCGAAAGCTCCAGCGCGGCCTTGCTGCGCTGGCAGGCCGAGCCGCGTAATGGCGTTGAGGTGGAGAACCTGCTGCGCGACCTGCACACCCTCAAGGGCGGTGCGCGGATGGTCGAGATCGGGCCGATCGGCGACCTGGCCCATGAACTGGAGTTTCTCTACGAACTGCTCGCCGCCGGCCAGTTGCAACCGAGCCCGGCGCTGTTCAGCCTGCTGCAGAATTGCCACGACCGCCTGGCGCACATGCTCGATGCGGTGCGCCTGCAGCAACCGTTGCACGCGGCCACGGCGCTGATCGACTACATCCGCAACTTCAGCAGCGCCGCATTGGCCGATACCGCTGCCGGTCAGGCGCACGCGGATATGGCGCCGCCAGAGCTGCCGGTGACCGCCCCTGAGCGTGGCGCCGGGGATATGGTCAAGGTGGCCTCGGAGCTGCTTGATGACCTGGGCAACCTGGCCGGAGAGAATTCGATCATCCGTGGCCGCATTGAGCAGCAGGTCAACGACGCCCAAGTGGCCCTGAACGAGATGGAAACCACCCTGGAGCGCATGCGCGACCAGTTGCGCCGCCTGGATACCGAAACCCAGGGGCGCATCCTCAGCCGCCAGGCCGATGGCGACGGCCAGGCCTACGACGATTTCGACCCGCTGGAAATGGACCGCCATTCGCAGCTGCAGCAACTGTCGCGGGCGTTGTTCGAATCGGCCTCCGACCTGCTCGACCTCAAGGAAACCCTGAGCGTGCGCGCCCATGACGCGCACAGCCTGTTGCAGCAACAGGCGCGGGTCAACAGCGACCTGCAGGAAGGCCTGATGCGCACCCGCATGGTGCCGTTCGAGCGCCTGGTGCCGCGCTTGCAGCGGGTGGTGCGGCAGGTCTCCAGTGAGCTGGGCAAGCAGGTCGAACTGGTGGTCGGCAATGCCGAGGGCGAGATGGACCGCAGCGTTCTGGAGCGCATGATGGCGCCGCTGGAGCACATGCTGCGCAACGCCGTCGACCATGGCCTGGAGTCGCGCGAGGCGCGCCTGGCAGCGGGCAAGCCTGCGCACGGGCTGATCTCGCTGAACCTGCTGCATGAAGGCGCCGACATCGTCATTGAAATGACCGACGACGGTGCCGGGGTGCCGCTGGAAGCCGTGCGGCGCAAGGCGATCAAGCGCGGTTTGCTCGACCCTGCAGCGGTGCTCAGTGACCACGAGATCATGCAGTTCATCCTCCAGCCAGGGTTTTCCACCGCCGAGAAGATCACCCAGATTTCCGGCCGCGGCCTGGGCATGGACGTGGTCCATGAAGAGGTCAAACAGCTCGGAGGTTCGATGGTGATCGAGTCGAAGCCGGGCAAGGGCGCGCGCTTTTTGATTCGCCTGCCATTCACGGTGTCGATCAACCGCGGCTTGATGGTGCACTACGGCGAAGAGCAGTACGCGATTCCGCTCAATACCATCGAAGGCATCGTCCGCGTGCCGCCGGCCGAACTCGAGGCGTGCTATCAGCTTGATCCGCCGCATTACCAGTACGCCGGGCATCGCTACGAGCTGCGCTACGTGGGCGAGCTGCTGCAGGGGGCGGCGCAGCCGAAACTGTTGGGCCAGAGCCTGCCGCTGCCGGTGCTGCTGGTGCACTCCCACGACCAGCAATACGCTGTGCAGGTCGATGGCCTGGCGGCCAGCCGCGAGATCGTGGTCAAAAGCCTGGGGCCGCAGTTTGCCGCGGTCCAGGGCTTGTCCGGGGCGACCTTGCTGGGCGATGGCCGGGTGGTGCTGATTCTCGATCTGCTTGGCCAGTTGCGCGGTTTGCAGCAGCAGTTGGCGCTGCACCAGCACAGCAGCGAAGGCCTGCGCCGGGACAGCCATGGCAGCTTGCCGCAACGGCCGCTGCTGGTAATGGTGGTGGATGACTCGGTGACGGTGCGCAAGGTTACCGGCCGCCTGCTCGAACGCCACGGCATGAACGTACTGACCGCCAAGGACGGGGTCGATGCCATGGCCCTGCTGCAGGAGCATCGCCCGGACATTCTCCTGCTGGATATCGAGATGCCGCGCATGGACGGCTTTGAAGTCGCCACGCAGATCCGCCACGACCCCAAGCTCAAGGACCTGCCGATCATCATGATCACTTCGCGTACCGGCCAGAAACACCGCGACCGGGCCATGGCCATCGGCGTCAATGACTACCTGGGCAAGCCCTATCAGGAATCGGTGCTGCTGCAGAGCATCGCCCAATGGAGTCGCCGCGATGCTTGAACAACCGGCCCGGCAAAACCGGCGCAGCAGCCTCACTGGCCTGCTGCTGCCTTTGAGCGATCGCTGCCTGGTACTGCCCAACGTGGCTGTGGCCGAACTGATCGGTTTTCAGGCCGGCAGCCCGGCGCTGGACGCGCCCGAGTGGATGCTTGGCTGGATTGACTGGCGCGGCCAGCGCCTGCCGCTGCTGAGTTTCGAGTCGGCCTGCGATGGCCAGTTGCAGGTTGGCGAGCGGGCGCGGATCGTTGTGCTCAATGCCCTGGGCGACAGCCCGCTGCGCTTTGTCGCCTTGCTGGTGCAGGGTATTCCGCGCTCGTGCAAGCTCGACAGCCAGCTCAACTACGTCGATGTGCCGCTGGCCGGCCTGGAGCTGGCGGCGGTACAGGTGGGCGAACAGGTGGCACGGGTGCCGGACCTGCCCGCGCTGGAGCAACTGTTGGTAGACGCAGGGGTGGTTTGAAGCATTTGCCTGTGTAGGATGGGAGACCTGTTTTAAGTCAGGAGGATCCTGTTGCATGTATCACGGTGAACGTTTCAACGCCTGGACCCATCTGGTCGGCGCCGTTCTGGCCTGCATCGGCGCCATCTGGCTGCTGGTGGTGGCGAGCCTGCAAGGCGACCCCTGGAAGATCGTCAGCCTGGCGATCTATGGCTTTACCCTGCTGTTGCTCTACAGCATCTCGACCCTTTATCACAGCGTGCGCGGCAAAGCCAAAGTGATCATGCGCAAGCTCGATCACCTGTCGATCTACCTGTTGATCGCCGGCAGCTATACGCCGTTCTGCCTGGTCAGCCTGCGCGGGCCCTGGGGCTGGAGCCTGTTCGGGGTGGTCTGGGGGCTGGCGGTGATTGGTATGCTGCAAGAGATCAAGCCGCGCTCCGAAGCGCGGGTCATGTCGATCATCATCTATGCGCTGATGGGCTGGATCGTGCTGGTGGCGGTCAAGCCGCTGCTCGCCAGCCTCGGCGCCGCAGGTTTTGCCTGGCTAGCGGCCGGTGGCGCGTTCTACACCATCGGCATCATCTTCTTTGCCTACGACAGCCGCTTTCGCCATTGGCATGGTATCTGGCACCTGTTCGTGATCGCCGGCAGCCTGCTGCACTTCATCGCGGTGTTCTTCTACGTGCTCTAGAAGTCGCCCCACAGCTGCTGGGCGACGGCCAGGGCCACGACTGGCGCGGTTTCGGTGCGCAATACGCGCGGGCCCAGGCGTGCGGCATGGAAGCCGGTGGCCTTGGCCTGCTCGACTTCGGCCTCGCTGAGGCCGCCTTCTGGGCCGATCAAAAACGCCAGGCTGGCGGGCTGCTGATGGCTGACCATGGGTTCGGCGACCGGGTGCAGGACCAGCTTGAGGTCCTGGTCGCAGGCCTTGAGCCAGTCTGCCAGCGGCTGTGGTGGGTGGATGACCGGTACGCTGGAGCGCCCGCATTGCTCGCAGGCGCTGATCGCCACCTGGCGCCAATGAGCCATGCGCTTGTCGGCGCGTTCATCCTTGAGGCGTACTTCGCAGCGCTCGCTGACGATCGGGGTGATAGCGCTGACGCCCAGTTCGGTGGCCTTCTGGATTGCCCAGTCCATGCGCTCGCCGCGCGACAGGCCCTGGCCGAGGTGAACCTGCAGGCTGGAGTCGGCTTGCCCGGCGAAGGCTTCGTCGAGCTGCACGCGGACGGTTTTCTTGCCGACTTCCAGCAATTGGCCGCGAAACTCCTGGCCGCTGCCGTCGAACAGTTGCACGGCATCGCCAACCGCCATGCGCAGCACGCGGCCGATGTAGTGGGCCTGGGCTTCGGGCAGGTCGTGGGCGCCGAGGCTCAGGGGGGCGTCGATGAAAAAGCGGGACAGTCTCATGTACTAACTCTAAAAATGTGTTGGCAGTGCGGGCTTCATCGCGGGGCAAGCCCGCTCCTACAGGGATCTTTGCAGGAGCGGGCTTGCCCCGCGATGCTGTTAGCCCGGATCGCGGAAATCAGGGTGAAAATCAGCCGGCACTGCCACGCTGACGCGGCTGCTGGTGGCGATGTCGATACCCTCGGTGGCCACCTCGGCGAGGAAGTCGATCTGCTCCGGGGTGATCACGTATGGCGGCAGGAAGTACACCACGCTGCCCAGCGGGCGCAGCAGGGCGCCACGGCTCAGGGCATGTTCGAAGACCTTCAGGCCACGGCGTTCCTGCCACGGGTAGGCGGTCTTGCTGGCCTTGTCCTGGACCATCTCGATGGCCAGGGCCATGCCGGTCTGGCGCACTTCGCCAACATGCGGGTGGTCGACCAGGTGCTCGGTGGCGCTGGCCATGCGCTGGGCCAGGGCCTTGTTGGCCTCGATGACGTTGTCCTGCGCGAAGATATCCAGGGTCGCCAGCGCCGCGGCACAGGCCAGTGGGTTGCCGGTGTAGCTGTGCGAGTGGAGGAAGGCGCGCAGGGTCGGGTAATCGTCGTAGAAGGCGCTGTACACCTCGTTGGTGGTCAGGCACGCGGCCAGCGGCAGGTAGCCGCCGGTCAGGGCCTTGGACAGGCACAGGAAATCCGGGCGGATGCCGGCCTGTTCGCAGGCGAACATCGTCCCGGTGCGGCCAAAGCCCACGGCGATCTCGTCGTGGATCAGGTGCACGCCATAGCGGTCACAGGCCTCGCGCAGCAGCTTGAGGTATACCGGGTGGTACATGCGCATGCCACCGGCGCCCTGGATCAGCGGTTCGACGATCACCGCGGCGACCGTGGTGTGGTGTTCAGCCAGGGTCTGCTCCATGGCCGCAAACATGTTGCGCGAGTGCTCTTCCCAGCCCATGCCCTCGGGGCGCAGGTAGCAATCGGGGCTTGGCACCTTGATGGTGTCGAGCAGCAGCGCCTTGTAGGTCTCGGTGAACAACGGCACGTCGCCGACCGACATCGCCGCGATGGTCTCGCCGTGATAGCTGTTGCTCAGGGTGACGAAGCGCTTCTTCTCTGGCTGGCCTTTGTTCAGCCAGTAGTGAAAGCTCATTTTCAGCGCCACTTCGATGCAGGACGAACCATTATCGGCGTAGAACACCCGGTCCAGGCCTTCGGGGGTGATCTGCACCAGGCGCTCGGACAGCTCGATCACCGGCTGGTGGCTGAAGCCTGCGAGAATCACGTGCTCAAGCTGGTCGACCTGGTCCTTGATGCGCTGGTTGATGCGCGGGTTGGCATGGCCGAAGGCGTTGACCCACCAGGAGCTGACGGCGTCGAGGTAGCGCTTGCCTTCGAAGTCTTCCAGCCACACGCCTTCGCCGCGCTTGATCGGAATCAGCGGCAGTTGTTCGTGATCTTTCATCTGGGTGCAGGGGTGCCACAAGACCTTGAGGTCACGTTGCATCCACTGTTGGTTGAGGCCCATTTCGATTCTCCTGGCGACGGCGGCTCGGACATGCCGCGCAAGCCTATGCAATGCGCCGGTCGAGAACAACCCGTGCGCTGCAATCAGGGTGCTGGCGTTGCTGGCGGGGGCGCTTGGCGTGGCGTATCCTTCGGCTACTCTTTCTGGGGGATCCCCCCAAACACTTCTGCTTTGATCCGGAGTTCGCCGAATGTCTGCTGGTTGGCTGCGCGCCTGTGCGCTGGTAATGATAGGACTGTTCAGCGGCACTGCGCTGGCCAAGGACAAGGCCCCGACGGCAATCGTCGTCGGTGGCGGTCTGGCCGGCCTGACAGCCGCCTATGAGTTGCAGAACAAGGGCTGGCAGGTGACCCTGCTGGAAGCCAAGACCGGCATGGGCGGGCGCTCGGGCCTGGCCACCAGTGAATGGATCGGCAACAGCAAGGCCCAGCCGGTGCTCAACCAGTATCTGGATGCCTTCAAGCTCAGCACCTTGCCGGCACCTGAGTTCGTGCGTACCCCGGGTTACCTGATCGATGGCGAGTATTTCAGCGCCGCCGACCTCAGCACCAAGCAACCGGCCACCGCCGAAGCGCTCAAGCGTTACGAGAAGACCCTCGACGACCTCGCACGCTCGATCGACGATCCGCTGAACCCGGCGGCCAACAGCACCCTGTTCGCCCTCGACCAGCTCAACGTTTCCGGCTGGCTCGACAAGCTGCAACTGCCGGCCACCGCGCGCCAGCTGGTCAACCAGCAGATCCGTACCCGCTATGACGAGCCGTCGCGCCTGTCGCTGCTCTATTTCGCCCAGCAGACCCGCGTCTACCGCGGCGTCAGCGACCGTGACCTGCGCGCCGCACGCCTGCCAGGCGGTAGCCCGGTGCTGGCCCAGGCCTTCGTCAAGCAATTGAAAACCATCAAGACCCAGTCGCCGGTCAGTGCCATCATCCAGGACAAGGACGGCGTCACCGTCAAGGTTGGCAGCGTCGGTTACCAGGCCGACTACGTCGTGCTGGCCGTACCGCTGCGCGCGCTGTCGAAGATCCAGATGACTCCGGGCCTGGACACCAAGCACCTGGCCGCCCTCAAGGGCACCAACTACGGCTGGCGCGACCAGCTGATGCTCAAGTTCAAGACCCCGGTGTGGGAAAGCCGCGCGCGGATGTCTGGCGAGATCTACAGCAACACCGGCCTGGGCATGCTCTGGATCGAGCCTGCGCTCAAGGGCGGCGCTAATGTGGTTATCAACCTCTCCGGTGACAACGCGCGCCTGCTGCAGGCCTTTGGCGACAAGCAGATGGTCGACCAGGTGTTGATCCGCCTGCACGCCTTCTACCCACAGGCCCGTGGCGCCTTCACCGGCTACGAAGTGCGCCGTTACAGCACCGACGTCGGTACCGGTGGCGCCTACCTGGCCTATGGCCCTGGGCAGATCAGCAAGTACTGGCGCCTGTGGGAGCGTCCGGTTCAGCGGGTTGCCTTTGCTGGCGAGCACACCGATGCGATGTACCCAGGCACCCTCGAAGGCGCCCTGCGCAGCGGCCAGCGCGCTGCCAGCCAGGTCCAGGACCTGGCCGCCGGCAAGTCGTTCGAGCCGGTCAAGGCGGTTGCCGCCACGGCCGCTGCCGGCACCGCGGCTGCCGCGGCGAGCAAAGGTAATTTCTTCAGCAACCTGTTTGGCGGCTCGCCCGACAAACCGGCCAAGGCCGAAGAGCCGGTGAAGAAGGAAGAGGGCAAGCCAGGCTTCTTCAAGCGCATGTTCGGTAGCGATGACAAGCCTGCCGAGCAGCCAGCGGCCAAGCAGGCCGAGGTGGCTCCGGCCCCTGCGCCGGCGGCTGCGCCAGCACCTGCGGTCGCCCCGGTTGCCAAGGAAGAGCCAGCCAAGGCGCCAGTGAAAGCCGCTGCGGCCAAACCAGCGGCCAAGCAGGCACCGGCGAAAAAGCCGGCAGCCAAGGCGCAACAGCCGAAGAAAACCGCAGCCAAGGCTGCGCCTGCGAAAAAAGCCGCCGCCAAGGCGGAACCAGTGAAAAAGCCGGTAGCCAATACCCAGGCCAAGGCGCAGTAATGCGCTGACTTCATCGCCGGCAACGCCGGCTCCTACAGGGGCAAGTACACACCGAACCTGTGGGAGCCAGCCTTGCCGGCGATGGGCCGTGCAGCGGCCCCAAGGCCCGCAGGGTCTTCCCTTCCCACGTAGTTAATGTTTCCTTAATAGCTTCGTTTCATACTAAAGATCATATTTCTCGATATTTCAGAGCAAGTTTTTCTGCTTTTATTCGATTAATAAATCGTTAGTCTGAGCACAGTTCTTACAGGGAAACACGGCAATGCAACTGCGCAACTCACCTTCTCGTTATGGCTTTGTCAGCATCGTCCTGCACTGGGGTGTTGCACTGGCTGTATTCGGCCTGTTCGGCCTGGGCCTGTGGATGATGGGCCTGGACTACTACAGCCCATGGCGCAAAGACGCCCCCGACCTGCACAAAAGTATCGGCCTGGTGCTGCTTGGTGTGATGCTCCTGCGCGTGCTCTGGCGCTTTCTCAGCCCACCGCCGCCAGCGCTGCCCAACCACGGCAAACTCACCCGCCTCGCCTCCAAGGCCGGCCATGGCCTGCTGTACCTGGGGCTGTTCGCGGTGATGGTTGCTGGCTACATGATTTCTACCGCCGACGGCGTTGGCATCCCGGTGTTCGGCCTGTTTGAAGTGCCGGCGCTGGTCAGCAACCTGCCCGATCAGGCCGATGTCGCCGGCGAGATCCATTTCTACCTGGCCTGGGGCCTGGTGATCTTTGCCGGGCTGCACGGCCTGGCAGCCCTGAAACACCACTTTATCGACCGTGACGCGACCCTGATCCGCATGCTGGGCCGCAAAGCTTGATGTTCAACCTCAACTCCAAAAGGGATATAGACGCATGTTGAAAAAGACTTTTGCCGCTCTGGCGCTCGGTACCGCACTGTTCTCGGCCGGTCAGGCAATGGCAGCAGACTACAAGATCGACAAGGAAGGCCAGCACGCCTTCGTTGACTGGAAGATCAGCCACCTGGGCTACAGCTTCATCCACGGCACCTTCAAGGACTTCGATGGCTCCTTCAGCTGGGACGCCGCCAAGCCTGAAGCCAGCAAGATCGCCGTCGACCTGAAAACCGCCAGCCTGTGGTCCAACCACGCCGAGCGTGACAAGCACATCGCCAGCAAAGATTTCCTCGATGTGAGCAAGTTCCCAGAGGCTAAGTTCGTCTCCACCGCTGTCAAATCGACCGGCGAGAAAACTGCTGACGTGACTGGCGACCTGACCCTGCACGGCGTCACCAAGCCAGTCATCTTCAAGGCCACCTTCAACGGTGAAGGCAAGGATCCATGGGGTGGCGAGCGCGCCGGTTTCAACGCCAAGACCACGCTGAACCTGAACGACTTCGGCATCAAAGGCCCAGGCCCGTCTTCGCAGACCCTGGATCTGGACATCTCGATCGAAGGTATCAAGCAGAAGTAATGCTTGCTGCATAAACGAAAACGCCGCCCCTAGGGGCGGCGTTTTTGTTGGCGCGGTCGCTGAATCAGCGGTTTCGCGTCAGCAGCGCAGGCTTCTCGCCACGTGGACGGCTTGGCAGCTGCTCGAGCTGTTCGGCAGTCGGGAAGCGGTCGACCTTCGACTCCTTGTGGACGATCTTCGGCTGCGGCTGGCCCTCACGCGGATTGCGCACGGCCGGCTCTTTGCTCGCTTGATCGTCGCGCGCCGGGCGGCGATTGCGACCGCCACCGTCGCGGCTGCCGCCACCATTACGGGCACCGCCGCCGCGCTTCTCGCCATTGGCCGAAGCACCACCACCGCTGCGCGGACCGTTGTTGCTGCGCGGCTGGCCGCCACGTGGCTGGCCACCGGTGCTGGCGCCGGTGCCGGTCTGGGCAGGTGCGCCCGGACGACGGTTACGGCCCTGGTTGCCCTTGTTCTGGTAAGGGCTGACGTAGTCGGCGCGGTTGCCGAAGTTGTCGACTTCGTCATCCAGGAACTCTTCCGGATCACGATTGGCCGGAACTTGCGGAACACCTGGCTGGCCCGACTGGGCCTGACGCGGTTTGTTGTCGCGGGGCTTGCGCTCCTGGCGACCACCGGCGGATTTCTCCGCGGTTTTTTCCTTGTCCTTGTCGCGGCCTTTGTCTTTGCCCTGGTCCTTACCCTTGTCCTTGCGACCGCCGCTACCGGCATTGCTGCCATCGGCGCGCTGGCCACGGCCACCACGCGGATTGTTTTGCGGACGCTCACGGGTCTCGGGTTTCTCGGCTTCGACCTTGGAGGCATCAAAGCCCATCAGGTCGCCATCCGGGATCTTCTGGCGGGTAACGCGCTCGATGCTCTTGAGCAGTTTTTCTTCATCCGGAGCGACCAGCGAGATGGCCTCGCCCGAACGACCGGCACGACCGGTACGGCCGATACGGTGAACGTAGTCTTCTTCAACGTTGGGCAGTTCGAAGTTGACCACGTGCGGCAACTGGTCGATGTCCAGGCCACGGGCGGCGATATCGGTGGCAACCATGATGCGCACGCTGCCGGCCTTGAAGTCGGCCAGGGCCTTGGTGCGCGCGTTCTGGCTCTTGTTGCCGTGGATCGCGGCGGCGGTCAGGCCGTGTTTTTCCAGGTACTCGGCCAGGCGGTTGGCGCCATGCTTGGTACGGGTGAACACCAGCACCTGTTCCCACGCACCGGTGGTGATCAGGTGTGCCAGCAAGGCGCGCTTGTGGCTGGCCGGCAGGCGGTAGACGCGCTGCTCGATACGCTCGACCGTGGTGTTCGGCGGCGTGACCTCGATGCGCTCGGGGTTGTGCAGCAGCTTGTCGGCAAGGTCAGTAATGTCTTTGGAGAAGGTCGCCGAGAACAGCAGGTTCTGACGCTTGGCCGGCAGGCGGGCAAGGACCTTCTTCACATCATGGATGAAGCCCATGTCGAGCATGCGGTCGGCTTCGTCGAGCACCAGGGTCTCGACGTGGGACAGGTCAACGCTGCCCTGGCCGGCGAGATCCAGCAGACGGCCGGGGCAGGCCACCAGCACGTCGACACCCTTGGCCATGGCCTGAACCTGTGGGTTCATGCCGACGCCACCAAAGATGCAGGCGCTGACGAATTTGAGGTCGCGGGCGTAAACCTTGAAGCTGTCGTGAACCTGGGCGGCCAGTTCGCGCGTCGGGGTCAGCACCAGTACCCGCGGCTGGCGTGGGCCATGGCGCTGGGATTTGTCCGGGTGACCACCGGGGAACAGGCGTTCAAGGATCGGCAGGGCGAAACCGCCGGTTTTACCAGTACCTGTCTGGGCGGCAACCATCAGGTCGCGGCCTTGCAACACGGCGGGAATGGCCCGCTGTTGCACCGGAGTGGGCTGGGTGTAGCCCGCAGCCTCGATGGCGCGAACTAGAGCCTCGGAGAGACCGAGGGAAGCAAAGGACATGAGTAATCCTGTTTTAATGGGGGCTGAGCCCGATGGGATAATCTTGCCTGGCGCGACGGGCATCAGCTGATGCTATCGCGTCCGGTCCAGCAGGGTCTTCAATGCGCATCCGGGGCGGCGGGCGGGCTCTGGGCCGCGCTGTCCTGCCGGTCGGGATGCCTTTTGCAAGGCCGAGCGTCCGGGCGTAAGCCTGGCGGGAAGGCCCGAGTATAACAGAGCATTCAGCGCATGCTGCTTTCCTGCTGCTCAACGGCGGTTGGAAAGTTTTCCGCAGTGCCGGCGTAGCGTGCATGCAGCGCGGCATAGGCCGGCTCGCGCTTGAAGCGCCGCAGCTCGGCGGCAAAGCGCTGGGCCAGCAGGTCCATGCCGACATTGCGGCGCACCGCCAGATACTGGCTGTGGCGGCTGATCACCAGAGGCAGTTCGCTGATCTGCTGTTCCAGGCCCAATGTCTTGATCATATAGCGGCCCACACGGCGGTCGGTAATCAACAGGTCGATACGTCCGCGCTGGAGCTTGCCGAAGTTGGCCTCGTGAGTGGGGGCCGGCTCGCGGGTGAACAGCGGTGAGTCGATAAACGCGCCACCATAGCTGTAACCGGGCGAAGTGCCGACGGTAAGGCCGCGCAGGTCTTCCAGGCGCTTGACCTTGTGCGGGCGAGCGTTGGCATAGAACAGGGTAAATTCGACGTCGGACAGCGGCTCGCTGGGGTAGAACAACTGGCTGTCGCGCTGTTCGGTCTGGAAGATGTCCAGCACGCCATCGGCCAGGCCCTGCTCGATCATCGCCAGGCAGCGCTTCCAGGGCAGGAACTGCCATTCCACCTCGACCCCCAGGCGCTTGAATACCTCGGCGGTGACTTCATAGTCGATGCCTTTGGCCTGGCCGTCTTCGAGATAGACGTAGGGGGCCCAGGGTTCGGTGACGATACGCAGCTTCTCGCCGTGGGCAAAGGCACTCAGGCAAGTGAGGATCAGCGCGGTCAACAGGCGGGTGAAATCGGGCATGGCTGGAGATTACGACGTGTGCACGGCTATGGCTAGTAGCCGTGCGTGTCGAGCCAGCCTGGGTGTCAGCGCTGTGATCGCTTTAACAGTGAATCACGCACCGTGCGGTGCTTGCGGCCCAGCGACAGGCGCATGCCTGGGTGCTCGAACCAGCGGTGCAGGGTATCGGCGCAGATCGGTCGCGGATGGCGAGCCCTGGCGTTGTCCAGGGCCTTGTCCCACCAGGCCGTAGCGCAGGCGCGGTCGAACTCGTTGGGGTAGTCATAGCAGCCATTGAGCAACTCGCGCATGAACTGGCGCTGTTCGCTCGGCAGGGCCAGGCTCAGCGCCTTGTAGCCCAGGCGTTGCAAGGTCGGCGGTTTGGGCAACTGGGCGTTGACGCGGGTGACATCCGCCAACGCCTCTTCGCTCAGGGGCGCGTGCTGGTGCTTGGCCAGCCAGGCCTGGACCTTGGCCCGGAACAACTGCTTGCGGCTCCAGTAGTGATGGATCAGGTCGGTGCACTGGTTGACCTGCATCTGCCGGTAGGCGGCCACGCCCAGGCAGAACTCCTCCAGGGTGTAGGCGCCGTTGGCGTGGGGGTAGTACTCGTCCATCAAGGCGATGGAGCGCTCCAGCAATGGCGCATCTTCCTGCATCAGGCCAATCACCCCGGAGTTCAGCAGCGCCATGTGCCGGTCGGCCAGCCCGCGTTCTTCGAGCATTGCTGCCAGGCTCTGGAACAGCGGGCACTGCAGATCATTGCCATAGGTACTGCCGATGGCATTGCACAGCAGGGTGCCTGGCTTGACCCGGCGGAACAGCTCGATGGGCGACTGATGGAAGAACGTGTCGGTATCGATCAGCACGGCCATGGGCGCGCTGGCAAGCACCTGACGCAGCACCACGTGCTTGCTGCGAAAGTGGTAGCCGTAGGGCTGGTTCCAGGCTTCACGGGTGGCGGCGTCGAGTGGATGAACAGTTACCGGCAGGTGCCGGTAGGGTTCGGGATTGTCGCTGTAGACCTGGATATCAAGTGCTTCCCCGGGTGTCTTGCGCAGGTTGGCCAGGGCGCTGACGATGCTGAACTGGGCTTCCTGGTGGTAGGTGGGCGGCCCGAAGACCAGGTAAACGAGTTGCGGTCGAGCAGGGGTAAGTCCTTGGCGCATGAAGGCACGAAAATCCGTCTGGGGGCAGGAATGCAGAAAGGCCCTTAGCGTAAGCTAAAGGCCTTTTCAGTATTCTGACGCAATTGTTACCTGCGGTGTAGCGGTTCGATCAGCGGGGCAACTTGAGGTTGTTCCAGATCGCCAGGCTCGGGTCGGCCTGGTTCAAGGTGTAGAAGTGCAACCCTGGAGCGCCGCCTTGCAGCAGTTGCTCGCACATGCGGGTGATGACGTCTTCACCGAAGGCCTGGATGCTCTTCACATCGTCGCCGTAGGCTTCCAGCTGCTTGCGGATCCAGCGTGGGATCTCGGCGCCGCAAGCGTCGGAGAAACGCGCCAGCTTGCTGTAGTTGGTGATCGGCATGATCCCCGGTACTACCGGAATATCCACACCCAGCTGCTGCACGCGCTCGACGAAATAGAAGTAGCTGTCGGCGTTGAAGAAGTACTGGGTGATGGCGCTGTCGGCGCCGGCGTTGGCCTTGCGCACGAAGTTCTTCAGGTCGTCCTCGAAGTTGCGCGCCTGGGGATGCATCTCCGGGTAGGCGGCGATTTCGATATGGAAGTGATCGCCGCTTTCCTGGCGGATGAACTCCACCAGTTCGTTGGCGTAGCGCAGCTCACCGCTGGCCATGCCCATGCCCGACGGCAGGTCGCCGCGCAAGGCGACGATGCGCTGGATGCCGGCTGCCTTGTACTGGGTCAGCAGCGAGCGCAGGTCGTCCTTGCTGTCGCCGACGCACGACAGGTGCGGGGCGGCAGGGACTTTCACTTCGCTTTCCAGCTGCAGCACGGTGTTCAGCGTGCGGTCGCGGGTCGAGCCACCGGCACCGTAGGTGCAGGAGAAGAAATCCGGGTTGTAGCTGGCCAGCTGGCGGGCAGTGGCGAGCAGTTTTTCATGTCCAGCATCGGTCTTGGTCGGGAAGAACTCGAAGCTGTAACGACGTTCCTGAGACATAGAAGGTTCTCTTCAGCGGCAAGCTACAAGCCGCAAGCGACAAGCAGAAGCGGCGCGAACCGCTTGCAGCTTGCAGCTTGCAGCTACCAACTTTCAGTAACGGTAGGCGTGTGGCTTGAATGGCCCTTCAACAGTCACGCCGATGTATTCGGCCTGTTGCGGGGTCAGTTGGGTCACTACACCACCGAAGCCGCGGACCATTTCCAGGGCCACTTCTTCGTCGAGTTTCTTCGGCAGGACTTCAACGGTCAGGCGCTCGGCTTTCTGAGCGGCTGGCAGGTCGGCGTACTTCTGTTCGAACAGGAAGATCTGTGCCAGGACCTGGTTGGCGAACGAGCCGTCCATGATCCGGCTTGGGTGGCCGGTAGCGTTACCCAGGTTCACCAGGCGGCCTTCGGCCAGCAAGATCAGGTAGTCGTCGTTCTGTGGGTCGAAGTCGCCGTGGCCGGTACGGTGGATCTTGTGTACCTGTGGTTTGACTTCTTCCCAGGCCCAGTTCTTGCGCATGAAAGCGGTGTCGATTTCATTGTCGAAGTGGCCGATGTTGCAGACCACGGCGCGCTTTTTCAGGGCCTTGAGCATGTTGGCATCGCAAACGTTGACGTTACCGGTGGTGGTCACGATCAGGTCGATCTTGCCCAGCAGGGCCTTGTCGATGCTCGCTTCGGTGCCGTTGTTGATACCGTCGATGAACGGCGAGACCAGCTCGAAGCCGTCCATGCAGGCCTGCATGGCGCAGATCGGGTCAACTTCGGAAACCTTGACGATCATGCCTTCCTGACGCAGCGACTGGGCCGAGCCCTTGCCCACGTCACCGTAACCGATGACCAGCGCCTGCTTGCCCGACAGCAGGTGGTCGGTGCCGCGCTTGATGGCATCGTTGAGGCTGTGACGGCAGCCGTACTTGTTGTCGTTCTTGCTCTTGGTGACCGAGTCGTTGACGTTGATCGCCGGGACTTTCAGCTCGCCCTTGGCCAGCATGTCGAGCAGGCGGTGCACACCGGTGGTGGTCTCTTCGGTGACGCCGTGGACGCGCTCCAGTACCGCCGGGTATTTCTTGTGCAGCAGCTCGGTGAGGTCGCCGCCATCGTCGAGGATCATGTTGGCGTCCCATGGCTGGCCATCCTTGAGGATGGTCTGCTCCAGGCACCACTCGTACTCTTGCTCGGTCTCGCCTTTCCAGGCGAACACAGGGATGCCGGCAGCGGCAATGGAGGCAGCGGCCTGGTCCTGGGTCGAGAAGATGTTGCAGGACGACCAGCGCACTTCGGCACCCAGGGCGACCAGGGTTTCGATCAGCACGGCGGTCTGAATGGTCATGTGGATGCAGCCGAGGATTTTCGCACCCTTGAGCGGTTGCTCTTCAAGGTACTTGCGGCGCAGGCCCATCAGCGCTGGCATTTCCGATTCGGCAATGATGGTCTCGCGACGGCCCCAGGCAGCCAGGGAGATGTCGGCGACTTTGTAATCGGTAAAACCAGCAGGCGTGTTTACAGCGCTCATTGAGAGCCTCCATTCGTAGTGTGCGAATGGGCGCCGTTGTGCGTTTAGTGTCCGCAGGCAGGCCTGGCGGGACAACGCCCCATCCGAGCCTGACAGGTTGAACCTGCTGCAGCGCCCCTCGGACAGGTGGCGGGAACGGTGGCCAATGTAGCCACCGTCGAATAATACCGGGCGATTATAGCCGGGCTTTTCGAGCTTCCCAAGCGCTAAAGACAAATCTGCGGCTCAGTCGGTCGGCGCCGTGACCAGCAGGTCCAGGTGCAGGCTCAGGTATGCCAGCGGCTCGCAGCCCTGGGTCAGCAGCATTACCTGCCAGGTCAGCTTGAATTCGCCCGGATGGTCGCTGTGCAGATGCCAGTGGTAGTCGTCGACCTCGCGGCACGACGGTTGCAATGGTGCGGATGCCTCCGGACGTGCCAGGCGCAGATTGTGCTGTTCGATCAGCTCGATTGTCAGCGGCGGCGTGCTGGCAGGGCTGTGGCTGAACAGTATTTCTTCGCCGAGCAGTGCTACCGGCACCATGCGCAGCAGTAGCGGGGTCCCGGCTTCGACGGTCAGTCGGGGGGAGTCGACAAGCAGAGAGCCGTCCGGCTCCGCTCGGGTGTGCAGGATGCACAGGTGGCGAGGGTTGAGCGCGACGGGCGTACCCGGGTTGCCGGGCAAAGGGTCGAGCGAGGCAAGCAGGCCCTGGGCATCGACGATCAGTACAACGTGTTCAGGTTTCTCCGTAGCCATGATGAGCTCCTTCCATGAGCACCAATTGGGGCGGGTTGTGGTGTGCGCCGCCGGCTGGCCGGCGGCGCTTGCCCTGGATCAGTTGGTGATGGTGATGAACGGATCCCATTCGAAGTAGCCGCAGCACTTGCAATCACGATCGACGATCATGAACTTGAAGTGGTAGGTGACCTTGCCTTGCGCAAGCAAGTCGCCACGCCAGTAGTAGTTGTCGTTGATCTGGCAGGTCGGCACGGTTTTGTTGTTGGCATTGGGCACGGCCGATTGCACTTTGGCCTTCAGTGCCCGAGGGTCTTCCAGCAGTTGGTGATTGGGGTCGTCGCAAACGAACCCATAGAGGATCACCGACTGCTCGAAGCCAAAGGAAATGCTCTGTTCACGCCAGCGCACCACATCACCTACGCGACCCTTGAGGTGCAACTCGCCACCGGCCTGGCCAGAGATGACGTTGTCCTGGTAGGTGACCATGTAGATGTGTTCTGGCGGGATGAACGTGGGCTTGTTCGGGTCTTTGCTCGGATTGGGAAATTTCTTGAGTATGGTTTCGGTGTCGAAGTTGATGCTGACGTCGATAACTCTGGACATGAGTGGATTCCTTTTCACTGTACGAGTAGGTCAATGGTGAGCCTCGGATGCTCTCCACTGGCACTGCCCGGAGCTTCGCTTCCTGCGATGCTGGTGCTGCCGCGCCGTATGCCAAGTTCCGGTGGTCCGACTACCTGGAGTGATCTGCGGATCACATGCTCAGGCTAGCCGCATCGATTGGGCTGTCAAAGCGTGCCGAGCGGAATTTTGCTGGCTACTGACCAATGGTCGTAATGGTCGAATCCCCCGGAATGGGACTACCATGTAACGCAAGAGCCCAAGGGCTGAGATTGCCCTTCGGTGCTTGTTTTTCAGAGGCCAAGGTCAGGAGTAACGATGAATTTCCACACCCGCAAATGGGTAAAACCCGAAGACCTCAACCCCAACGGCACCCTGTTCGGCGGCAGCCTGCTGCGCTGGATCGACGAAGAGGCGGCGATCTATGCGATCGTCCAGCTGGGCAACCAGCGCGTGGTGACCAAGTACATCTCGGAGATCAACTTCGTCAGCGCTTCGCGCCAGGGCGACATCATCGAACTGGGCATCACCGCCACCGAATTTGGCCGCACCTCGATCACCCTCAAGTGCGAAGTGCGCAACAAGATCACCCGCAAGAGCATCCTCACCGTCGACCGCATGGTCTTCGTCAACCTCGGTGAAGACGGCTTGCCGGCGCCGCACGGGCGCACCGAGATCAAGTACATCAAGGATCAGTTCGATACCGCGGTGGAGTGATAGGCGCCGCCGGCAAGCCGGCTCCCATATATCCCTGTGGGAGCAGGCTTGCCAGCGATAGCGGTCTCAAGGCTGCTCGGTAACCCCGCGCACCACCCGGCCGATCGTCAGGCCCTGCAACAGGATCGACGACAGCACCACGATGTAGGTGATGCTCAGCAGCAGGTCACGCTCGGTGCCCGATGGCAGCGACAGCGCCAGGGCCACCGACACACCGCCACGCAGGCCACCCCAGGTCAGCACCCGCACGGTACCGCGCGGAACGGTGCGCCAACGGCGCAGCATCAGGATGGCCGGTGCCACGGTCAGCAGCCGCGACAGCAGGATCGCCACCGCCAGCACGCCGGCCGCGGCCAGGTGCATCCACGAGAATGGCAGCAGCAACAGCTCCAGGCCGATCAGGGCGAACAGCAGGGCGTTGAGCATGTCGTCGATCAGTTCCCAGAAACCGTCCAGGTAGCGGCGGGTCATGTCGTTCATTGCCAGGTTGCGGCCCAGGTTGCCGATGATCAGGCCGGCCACGACCATGGCGATCGGCGCCGAAACGTGCAGCTCATAGGCCATGGCCGAACCGCCGATCACCAGTGCCAGGGTCAGCATGACCTCGACCTGGTACTGCTCGATGCTTTTGATCATGCGGTAGGTGATGTAGCCCACCAGGCCGCCGAACAGAATGCCGCCAATGGCTTCGCGGGCGAACAGGATCGCGGTGTCGGCCACCGTCGGTGTTTCGCCAAGCTGGGCGATGCCCAGCAATACGGTGAACACCACGACTGCAGTGCCGTCGTTGAACAGCGACTCGCCAACGATGGTGGTCTTCAGTGGCTTGGAGGCATTGGCGGTACGCAGTGCGCCGAGAACCGCGATCGGGTCGGTCGGCGAGATCAAGGCACCGAACAGCAGGCAGTAGAGCAGGCTCACATGCCAGCCGAACAGGGCGAAAATCCAGTGGGCGAGAAAGCCGATGACCACGGTGGCGATCAGCACGCCGACGGTCGCCAGCAGCCCGATCGGCCAGCGGTAGCTGCGCAGGTCGGCAAGGTTTACGTGCAAGGCGCCGGCGAACAGCAGGAACGACAGCATCCAGTGCATCAGCAGATCGTTGAAGTCGATCTGGTTCATCAAACCCTGCACGCGCTCTTCCAGGCCGGGGTAGCCGATCACGCTCAAGCCTTGCAGCAGCAGCGAGAACAGCAAGGCGGTGACCATCACGCCGATGGTTGGGGGCAGGCCGATGAAACGGTAATTTACATAGGTGAGGAGGGTGGTCAAACAGATAAACGCAGCAACGAGCTCAAGCATCCTAGGTCCTGTAGTGGCTTCCAAGTCGACACCCGATAGCCTCGGGCATTTCTTTGATGACCTGCCGAGGGCTTCGGGACACACTTTTGACTGGTTTCGTTGACCGCGTTCTTTCGATTTCGTTTCCAGCCGCCTGTGCTGAAGTGGTTATATAGCGCCTGGCCATTGATGACCTCACCTGCCTTGCCAAGGACCATTGCGTGTTAGCCACCTCATTGGTATTGGTCGCGGCGCTGCTGCACGCGACCTGGAACACCCTGATCAAATTCAGCGGCGAACGCCTGCTGGTGATTGCCAGCATGGACGTGGTGGCGCTGGTATTTGCCCTCGCCATGGTCGCGTTCGTCCAGGTGCCGCCGGCCGAGGTCTGGCCGTGGATGCTGGCCTCGGCAGTGTTTGAACTCTTCTACCGGTTCCTGCTGATACAGGCCTATCGGGTCGGTGACCTGGGGCTGGTCTATCCGTTGATGCGCGGCCTGTCGCCGCTGGTGGTGCTGGCGCTGACCCTGACCTTTGCCGGCGAAGCCCTGAGCAGCCAGCAGATCATCGGCATCCTGCTCATTCCCTGTGGCATGGCCTGCCTGCTCTGGCAGGGCGGTGGCGGTGACCGGCTGCCCTGGTCGATGCTGCCGGTGGTGGCCTTGATCGGCCTGTGCATCGGTTGCTACACCTGGCTCGACGGCCAGGCGATCCGCCTGTGGTCGCAGCCGCTGGACTATCTTGTATGGCTGACGCTGATCAGTGCCTGGCCGTTTCCGCTGCTGGCAGGGGTGGCCCGGCGCGCGCCGTTCATGCTGTTCTGGCGGCTGCAGTGGCGCTTGGGCCTGGCGGTGGGTTTTTGCGTGTTGTTCAGCTATGCCCTGGTGCTCTGGGCCATGCAACTGGGGTCGGTGGCCGAGGCGGCGGCGCTGCGCGAGGTCAGCGTGATTCTGGTGGTGCTGTTCGGCATGCGCTACCTCAAAGAACCTTTTGGCGGGCCGAGGCTCTTAGCCTGTGCCCTGGTGCTGATCGGCATGCTGATCATGAAACTCTGATAATTCTACTGACAAGGACTTGGCCATGACCGTTGCCTTCTGGTGTGTACTGATTGCGTTGTTTTTGCCCATTGTCTGTACCAGCATCGCCAAGGTTGCCAGCGGGCGCTTCAACCTGCGCCAGAACCACGACCCGCGGGCTTTCCTCGACAAACTCGAAGGCTTGCCGCGCAGGGCCCACGCGGCGCAATTGAACAGCTTCGAAGCTTTCCCGGCGTTCGCCGCGGCAGTGATCATCGCCGACATCGTCGGCAACGCCGAGCAGGTGACCCAGGACGTGCTGGCGGTGCTGTACATCACCAGCCGCCTGCTCTACATCATCTGCTACCTGGCCGACTGGGCCGCCCTGCGTTCGCTGGTGTGGTTCGTCGGCCTGGGCCTGATCGCGTCGTTCTTCTTCGTCTCGATCTGAGCCGCGTCACGGCACCTGGGGTACGGCCGGCAAGGCTGTGCCCTTGGGCCACAGCAGCCAGATCTGGCCTTGCTGCTTCATGTCGCCGGCCAGTTTGCCGGCTTCAGTGCCAGTGCCCCAGAACAGGTCGGCGCGCACTTCGCCGGTGATCGCCCCGCCGGTATCCTGGGCGGCCACCGGACGCACCACCGGCGCGCCATCAGGGCGCGTGGTCGAGAGCCACAGCAGGCTGCCCAGCGGAATCACCTTGCGGTCGATGGCCACGCTGTAGCCGGCGGTCAATGGCACATTGAGCGAGCCGCGCGGGCCTTCGTTGCTGTCCGGGCGGGTGCTGAAGAACACATAGCTGGGGTTGCTCGCCAGCAGTTCCGGAACCCGCGCCGGATTGCTCTGGGCCCAGGCATGGATGCTGCCCATGGTCACTTCTTCTTTCTTCAATTGCCCTTGTTCCACCAGCCAGCGGCCGATCGGGCGATAGGGGTGGCCATTCTGGTCGGCATAGCCGATGCGCAGTTGGCGGCCGTCTTCCAGCTGGATGCGGCCAGAACCCTGGATCTGCAGGAACTGCAGGTCCATCGGGTCGGTCAGCCAGGCCAGTACCGGTGCCTTGGCGCCCTGGGCATTGATGGTTTCTGCGGTGTCGTAGGGTTTGAGTACCCGGCCTTCGAGGCGGCCACGCAGACGCTTGCCCTTGAGTTCGGGATAGACGCTGTCCAGCGCCACCACGATCATGTCGTCCGGTACGCCATAGACCGGCACAGTGGCGCTGTCGGTCTGGGTCAGGCTACCGGGGTAGACCGGCTCGTAGTAACCAGTGATCAAGCCGTTGGCGTTGTTCTCGGCCGAACGCATGCTGTAGACGTCCAGCTGCGCCTGAAGAAAGCTGCGTACTTCAGCCGGGCTGGCAGCAATGGCTGCCGCTGCGCTGCAGGTGTTGGCCCAGATCGCATCACGCTTGAGCCGCTCGCAGGCACTGCGCCAGGACTCGAAACCGGCGACCAGGTCGCTGTCGCTGACCTGTGGCAGGTCTTTCCAGGTGGCGCCGACGTAAGTAGCCAGCGGGTGTGGCTTGGGTTTTTCCGGCGCGCTGCCGTTGCAGCCGGCCAGCAGGGCCAGCACCGACAGGGTCCAGCCGAGGTGGCGCAAAGGAAGTTTCATCAACGGGGTTCCTCGACGGTTGGCGTGGCTTGCAGCCGTTTTCGCAAACCGTAGTTTTAATAAGGGTATTGGTCTTTGCCGGTGAGGCGAGGATACTGGCCGCCTTTTTCCGTGAGCCGAAGTGATCAAGATGCTCAAGCGACTTTCTGTTGTACTGCTGGCGTGTTTGACCCTGAGTGCCTGTGGCGGGGTCGATCCCAACTCGCCACTGGGCCAGCGCAAGACGATCTTCAAGCAAATGCTCAAGACCAGTGAAGACCTCGGCGGCATGCTGCGTGGGCGCCTGGCCTTCGATGGGCAGAAGTTCGCCGATGGCGCGGTCAAGCTCGATAACCTGTCCCGCGAGCCCTGGAAGCACTTTCCACAGGTTCGCGAAGAGGATGATACCAGCGCCCGCGCCGATGTCTGGGAGAAGCAGGCACGCTTCCAGGACCTGGCTCGGCAGATGGAGGCCAGTACCGCCGAACTGGTCGCGGTGACCCGCACCCAGCCGCTCAAGGCGGCTGACCTGGCTGCGCCGATGGACAAGGTCGAGGCGGCGTGCAAAGCCTGTCATACCGAGTTTCGAAATCACTGAGTGGCTGTGGGAGCGGATAAATCCGCTCCGACAATAACGCTGTCAGTTACTTCTCCAGCTCTTTCAGAGCGTCTTGCAGTTCCTGCTTGGACTCTGCCAGCTTGTCCTTGCGCTTGTTGATCTTCTCGGCGTCACCTTTTTTCATGGCCTTGTCCAGGTCCTTGGTGCGCTGGTTCACTTCGTGACGGGCATCGAGGACTTTCTGTTCGCGCTCTTTGCGCAGGCTGGCATCGGTGCAATGCTCGGTCACTTCGCTGAGGGCTTTTTCCAGGCCGGCTTGCTGATTGCTGTTGCCATGGGCGCGAGCCTGTTCGATCTGTTCGCTGATGGCTTGCTTCTTGGCTGCGCAACCGGTCAGGCCTGGCTGTTGTTCGGCAGCCAGCAGGGGCGTGGCCAGGAGTGAACAGACGGTGAACAGGGCAAGCGGGGAAAGCAGTTTCATTAGGGGCTCCGTTGTCGCGGGCTTGGCAGAATCCATGATGCTGCCCTGATCCGGCGAAATTAGAAACCCTCGATTGTGTGTCTGCGCAATTGTTCGGCCACTATCTGCACCTGCGGTGAGCGGAAAAATGCCAGCAATTGCGCGCTGTGGCCTGGGCCAATACCTGGCTCGGCCAGCCATTGCCCGGCATCGCGCTGGCGCAGGTCTGCCCAGGTGGTGTCTGCTGCCAAGGGCGTCGCGGCTGGAACGCCGAGGGCACTGAGCCAGCGAACAAAGGGTTGCCGGCGGGCCTGGTCGAAGGCTTGCAGCAACTGCTGACGGCTGCGTTCGCCAAGCCCTGGCACCGATTGCAAGTCTTCATCCTGCAGGTCGAGCCAGTCGCCCAGGCCTTGCACATGGCCACTGTCGATGAGTTTTTCCCAGGTGCCTGGGCCCAAACGGGGCATGTTCAGGCCTTGCTTGGAGCTGAGCCAATTGAGGCGGGCGACGAATTGGCTACGGCAGCCATCGTCGGGTTGCCAGCAACTTAGCGAGTGGTAGTGGGCAGGGTCAGGGGTTGCGATGTCCATGCGTTGAACACTGCGGTGCACCACCTCATCCAGGCGTGGAATGGTCAGCCCGGCGAGGCTGATGGCCACCTGGTCGCCGGGGCGGATGTCCAGCTGCTGCCAGCGTTGGAAGGAGCCGAGGCTGACCTGGCGGATCTGCCGGTCATCCAGCTGCACCGGCTCGATCTTCAATACCGGGGTGATACGCCCGGTACGGCCGATGTTGAAGTGTACGCCCCGGACTTGCGCCAGCGCCTGGGCAAAGGGGTATTTCCACGCCGTTGCCCAGTACGGGTCGCGCGCTTGCCAGCGACTGCCGTGCGGGCGCTGGCCCTGGCGCAGCACCACGCCGTCGCTGGCGAAGGGCAGCGGGCTGCGGTACCAGTGTTCGCGCCAGCGGGCAGCCTCGGCGAAGCTGCTCAAGGGCTCGCTGTAACCCTCGCTATGCTCAAAACCCAACGCGCTCAGGCCTTTGAGCCGCTCGCGCTGATTGGCCGGCCCCAGCGGCCAAGCCCAGACAAACAGCCCGACCACCGCGCCCTGTTCGGCACTGATGCGTTTGCGCGCGAGCAAGCCGGCGACATTGCCGCGGGCGTTGAGGCTGCCGGCATTGGCCTGCACATGGCCGTCCAGGCGCCAGAACAGCTCGCCCTGGAGTACCAGATCGAGGGGTTCGGACAATTGCTGGTTGAGTGTGCCCAGGGCCGGGATGTGCCGGCTCCAGTCGTGGCCGTGGACGCCATCGCCGCGGCTGATCAGTTGCACCAGTTTGCCTGCGCGATAGACCAGGGTGGCGGCCACGCCGTCGACCTTGGGTTGAATCCACAGCTCTTGCTTGCCGTGCATCCAGGCTTTGACCGCCGCATCGTCGGCCAGCTTGCCAAGGCCGGTATGGGCAATCGGGTGGCGCAAGGGGCCGACAGCGGTTTTCAACGGGCTGTCCTGCGGCCTGGCTGGCGTCGGGAAGCAGCTTTGCAGATGGCCCAGGCGTGTGCGGCTCTGGTCATAGAGTTCGTCAGCGACCAGCGAGACACCCTGACGGTGATAGTGATCGTCCCAGTCGGCAAGCGTCTGCTGGAGCTGGCGGATTTCAGCCCGGGCCTGAACAGGCGGCCAGTCGGGGCAAGTCTGCGCGTGTGCCGGGAACAGCCAGAACACGAGCAGAAGAGACAAAAAGGATTTGTGCAACATGGCGAGCATCCTTGCCCGGTAGGGTGGAACACCAAGCCTAGGAAAGATTGTTCACCTTGAAGGTGTTCAACATGTCAGGTCATGTGTCTAGGCCAATGAAAAAGCCCCGACCAGTTACCCGGTCGGGGCTTTTGCTTGCAGCTTGCAACTTGCAGCTTGTAGCTTCAGCCCTTACAGGCCGGCAGCAGCGCGCAGGGCGTCGACGCGGTCGGTGCGTTCCCAGGTGAAGGTGGTGAAGGTGTCGTCGCCGACAGTCTTCTGCTGCGGGATACGGCCGAAGTGACCGTAGGCAGCGGTTTCCTGGTACATCGGGTGCAGCAGGTCGAGCATGGTGGTGATCGCGTACGGACGCAGGTCGAAGCACTCGCGCACCAGCTGGACGATCTTGTCGTCGGAGATCTTGCCGGTGCCGAAGGTGTTCAGCGAGATCGACGTCGGCTGAGCGACACCAATGGCGTAGGAAACCTGGATCTCGCAACGCTCGGCGAGGCCGGCGGCGACGATGTTCTTGGCCACGTAGCGCCCGGCGTAGGCGGCGGAGCGGTCAACCTTGGACGGGTCCTTGCCGGAGAACGCGCCACCGCCGTGACGGGCCATGCCGCCGTAGCTGTCGACGATGATCTTGCGACCGGTCAGGCCGCAGTCGCCTACCGGGCCACCGATGATGAACTGGCCGGTCGGGTTGATGTGGAACTGGGTGTCCTTGTGCAGCAGTTCGGCCGGCAGGGTGTGCTTGACGATCAGCTCCATCACCGCTTCCTGCAGGTCTTTTTGCGACACTTCAGGGTTGTGCTGGGTCGACAGCACCACGGCGTCGATACCCACTACCTTGCCGCCTTCGTAACGGCAGGTAACCTGCGATTTGGCGTCCGGGCGCAGCCACGGCAGCAGGCCGGACTTGCGCGCTTCGGCCTGGCGCTCGACCAGACGGTGCGAGAAGCAGATCGGTGCTGGCATCAGCACGTCGGTTTCGTTGCTGGCGTAGCCGAACATCAGGCCCTGGTCGCCGGCGCCCTGGTCTTCAGGCTTGCTGCGGTCAACGCCCTGGGCGATGTCTACCGATTGCTTGCCGATGATGTTCATGACCGCGCAGGTCGCGCCGTCGAAGCCAACGTCGGAGCTGTTGTAACCAATATCGACGATGACTTTGCGAACGATGTCTTCCAGATCGACCCAGGCCGAGGTGGTGACTTCGCCAGCGATGATCGCGACGCCGGTTTTTACCAGGGTTTCGCACGCCACGCGGGCGAATTTGTCCTGGGTGATGATGGCGTCCAGCACCGCATCCGAAATCTGGTCGGCGATTTTGTCCGGATGCCCTTCAGACACGGACTCGGAGGTGAAAAGGGAGTATTCGCTCATCTCGACGGGTTCCTAAAATTTACCGATGGTGATGTCGCCAGCCGGTCGCTGAAAATGGCGGACCTGAATCTGGAAACCATTACGTAAGCCCACATAGAGGCTGTCCCCGGGAGCCAGTCCCGCAGCGCTGGCCCAACGGGCCAGGTCGTCCTGCTCGAAGCCCAGCCAGATATCGCCACAGGCCTCTCTGGCCCAGCTCTGGTCGTGGCTGCACAACTCTGTTACCAACAGGCTTCCGCCTGGTTTCACGCGGTTGGCCAGCTGCCGCAGGGCTTCGGCCGGGGCGCTGAAATGGTGCAGGACCATGTTCAGCACTACGCAGTCGGCTTCCACATCCGTTGCACTGAGTGCATCGGCCAACTGCAGGTTCACATTAGCCAGACCTTCACGCTCGCAGACCCTACGGGCCAGGTCGAGCATGGTCGGGCTGTTGTCCAGGGCGGTGACCCGGGCAAAGCGCCGGGCCAGCTCGGGAAGAAACTCGCCATCGCCGGGGCCCACTTCAAGGGCCTCGGCGGCGGCTTCAAAACTGAGCTTGTCGAGCAGGGCCAGCAAGCTTTCGCGGTACTGCGGCAAGCCGGCAATCAAATCCTGCTGGGCGCGAAATTTTTCTTCGACACGCAGGAAAAAGTCCTGACTGGTGGCAGCCCGGCGTTGTTGCACCTGGGCGATACGGGCCTGGACCTCATCGGCCAGACTCAGCCCGTCGACTTCTTCAAGTAATGCCGCATGCAGTTTGCCGCCCAGGCTCAGGCCATCGGGCAGGGCGCGGCGGTAAAAGATCGCATTGCCTTCGCGACGGGTCGCGACCAGGCCTGCCTGGGCCAGGACCTTGAGGTGATGGCTCATGCCCGACTGGCCAATGGCGAAGATCTGCGCCAGTTCCAGTACGCCGAACGAATCGCTGGCCAGGGCGCGCAATACGTTAAGGCGCAGCGGATCGCCGCCGGCTTTGCACAGGGCAGCCAGCGCATCGCTTTGCTCTTGGCGGATCGACGGCACGGGTAGGTTCATGGAGCGGCAGTCTAGTCAGGCAACGATTGCCTCGCAAGGCCAATATCAAAAAGTTTTGATATTGCTCGATAAGCGGGGCAATTCGTCGCAGGCCAAGCGACCGATCCGGCTGTTTGCCCGGGTTAACGCCTGATTCTTTGCTCAATCACAGGAAAATCATGCTGCATCGACCATCCGTCATTGCCCCCGGACACGTGCCTGGGCGAAAATGGCCGCCTTTTTTCGTTTCGTAACTAATTCAACACCCAGGAGATAAGCGATGCCCAGCCGTCGTGAGCGTGCCAACGCCATTCGTGCCCTCAGCATGGATGCCGTGCAAAAGGCCAACAGCGGCCACCCCGGTGCCCCTATGGGCATGGCGGATATCGCCGAGGTTCTGTGGCGTGACTACCTGAAGCACAACCCGACCAACCCGAACTTCGCCGACCGCGACCGCTTCGTGCTGTCCAACGGCCACGGTTCGATGCTGATCTACTCGCTGCTGCACCTGACTGGCTACGACCTGTCGATCGACGACCTGAAAAGCTTCCGTCAACTGCACAGCCGTACCCCGGGCCACCCGGAGTTCGGTTACACCCCGGGCGTCGAGACCACCACTGGCCCGCTGGGCCAGGGCCTGGCCAACGCCGTCGGTTTCGCCCTGGCGGAAAAAGTCCTGGCTGGCCAGTTCAACCGCGCAGGCCACAACGTCGTCGACCACCACACCTATGTGTTCCTGGGTGACGGTTGCATGATGGAAGGTATTTCCCACGAAGTCGCTTCCCTGGCTGGTACCCTGGGCCTGGGCAAGCTGATCGCCTTCTACGACGACAACGGCATCTCCATCGACGGCGAAGTCGAAGGCTGGTTCACCGATGACACCCCTAAGCGTTTCGAAGCCTACAACTGGCAGGTGATCCGCAATGTCGACGGCCATGACGCCGACGAAATCCGCACCGCCATCGACACCGCGCGCAAGAGCGAGCAGCCGACCCTGATCTGCTGCAAGACCATCATCGGTTTCGGCTCGCCGAACAAGCAGGGCAAGGAAGATTGCCACGGTGCTCCGCTGGGCAACGACGAAATCGCCCTGGCGCGCAAAGAGCTGAACTGGAACCACGGCCCGTTCGAAATCCCGGCTGAGATCTACGCCGAGTGGGACGCCAAGGAAGCCGGCAAGGCCGTCGAAGCCGAGTGGGACCAGCGTTTCGCTGCCTACTCCGCCGCACACCCGGAGCTGGCCAACGAACTGGTGCGTCGCCTGAGCGGTGACCTGCCGGCCGATTTCGCCGAGAAAGCAGCAGCCTACATCGCTGAAGTCGCGGCCAAGGGCGAGACCATCGCCAGCCGTAAAGCCAGCCAGAACGCCCTGAACGCCTTCGGCCCGCTGCTGCCTGAACTGCTCGGCGGCTCGGCTGACCTGGCCGGTTCCAACCTGACCCTGTGGAAAGGCTGCAAAGGCGTCAGCGCTGAAGACGCCAGCGGCAACTACATGTTCTACGGCGTGCGCGAGTTCGGCATGACCGCGATCATGAACGGCGTCGCCCTGCACGGCGGCCTGGTGCCTTACGGCGCGACCTTCCTGATGTTCATGGAATACGCCCGCAACGCGGTGCGCATGTCGGCGCTGATGAAACAGCGGGTCATCCACGTCTACACCCACGACTCCATTGGTCTTGGCGAAGACGGCCCGACCCATCAGCCGATCGAGCAACTGACCAGCCTGCGCAGCACCCCGAACCTGGACACCTGGCGCCCAGCCGATGCCGTCGAGTCGGCGGTCTCCTGGAAGTTTGCCCTGGAGCGTAAAGACGGCCCGTCGGCGCTGATCTTCTCGCGTCAGAACCTGCAGCACCAAGAGCGTGATGCCGGGCAGATCGCCAACATCAGCCGCGGCGGCTACGTCCTCAAGGACTGCGCCGGCGAGCCTGAGCTGATCCTGATCGCCACCGGTTCCGAAGTCGGCCTGGCGGTTCAGGCGTTCGACAAGCTGACCGAGCAAGGCCGCAAGGTCCGCGTCGTGTCGATGCCGTCGACCAGCGTGTTCGATGCCCAGGATGCTGGCTACAAGCAGTCGGTACTGCCACTGCAAGTCGGCGCGCGGATCGCCATCGAAGCGGCCCACGCCGACTTCTGGTACAAGTACGTCGGCCTCGAAGGCCGCGTCATCGGCATGACCACCTACGGCGAGTCGGCACCTGCATCGGCCCTGTTCGAAGAGTTCGGTTTCACCCTGGAAAACATCCTGGGTACTGCTGAAGAGCTGCTGGAAGACTGATCAACAGTGCTGGAATCATCGCGGGGCAAGCCCGCTCCTACAGTTCTGTAGGAGCGGGCTTGCCCCGCGATTGCAGATAACGCTTCTGTTCCGTGAGCATCCCATGCCCCAATCGCGTCCTTACAAAGTTGCACTCAACGGCTACGGCCGTATTGGTCGTTGCGTCTTGCGCGCACTCTTTGAACGGGGGGCGAAGGCGGGCTTCGAGATCGTTGCGCTGAACGACCTGGCCGACCAGGCCAGTATCGAATACCTGACACGCTTCGACTCCACCCACGGGCGTTTCCCCGGAGAGGTGAAGGTCGACGGCGATTGTCTGCATATCAATGGCGACTGCGTGAAAGTCTTGCGCAGTGCCACCCCGGAAGGGATCGACTGGGCGGCGCTGGGCGTCGACCTGGTGCTGGAGTGCTCCGGCGCCTACAACACCCGCGCCGATGCCATGCGTTTTCTCGACGCCGGCGCGCCGCGGGTGCTGTTTTCCCAGCCCATGGCCAGCGAGGCGGATGTCGACGCCACGGTGGTCTACGGAATCAACCAGGATTGCCTGGACGGCAGCGAGAAGCTGGTGTCCAACGCCTCCTGCACCACCAACTGCGGCGTGCCGCTGTTGCGGGTGCTGGACCAGGCTTTTGGCCTGGAGTACGTGTCGATTACCACCATCCACTCGGCGATGAACGACCAGCCGGTCATCGACGCCTATCACCACGAAGACTTGCGCCGTACCCGTTCGGCGTTCCAGTCGGTGATCCCGGTGTCCACGGGCCTTGCCCGTGGTATCGAACGGCTGCTGCCGGAACTTGCCGGGCGAATTCAGGCCAAAGCCATACGCGTGCCGACTGTCAATGTGTCGTGCCTGGACATCACCCTGCAGACCGCCCGCGACACCACTGCGGCCGAGGTCAACCGGGTGCTGCGCGAAGCCGCCCTGAGCGGCCCGCTGCAGGGGCTGCTGGCCTACACTGAACTGCCGCACGCCAGTTGTGATTTCAACCATGACCCGCATTCGGCGATTGTCGATGCCAGCCAGACCCGCGTTTCCGGCCCCCGGCTGGTCAACCTGCTGGCCTGGTTCGACAACGAATGGGGTTTTGCCAACCGTATGCTCGACGTTGCCGATCACTTTCTGCACGTCGTCAATCAAACCCGCTCCACTTGTAAACAGCCCTGAAGGACTGCATTCATGACCGTGTTGAAGATGACCGACCTCGATCTGCAAGGTAAGCGCGTACTGATCCGCGAAGACCTCAACGTGCCTGTGAAGGACGGTGTGGTTGCCAGCGATGCGCGCATCCTCGCTTCGCTGCCGACCATCAAGCTGGCCCTGGAAAAGGGCGCGGCCGTGATGGTCTGCTCGCACCTGGGCCGCCCGAGCGAAGGCGAGTTCTCTGCCGAGAACAGCCTCAAGCCGGTCGCCGAGTACCTGAGCAAGGCCCTGGGCCGCGACGTGCCGCTGGTTGCCGACTACCTTGACGGTGTCGAAATCAAGGCCGGTGACATCGTCCTGTTCGAGAACGTGCGCTTCAACAAGGGCGAGAAGAAGAACGCCGACGAGCTGGCGCAGAAGTACGCCGCCCTGTGCGATGTGTTCGTGATGGACGCCTTCGGTACCGCTCACCGCGCCGAAGGCTCGACCCACGGCGTGGCCAAGTTCGCCAAGGTCGCTGCTGCCGGCCCGCTGCTGGCGGCCGAGCTGGATGCCCTGGGCAAGGCCCTGAAAGCCCCGGCCAAGCCGATGGCGGCGATCGTTGCCGGCTCCAAGGTGTCGACCAAACTGGACGTACTCAACAGCCTGAGCCAGATCTGCGACCTGCTGATCGTCGGCGGCGGCATCGCCAACACCTTCCTGGCCGCGGCCGGTCACCCGGTCGGCAAGTCGCTGTACGAGCCTGACCTGATCGACACCGCCAAGGCCATCGCTGCCAAGGTCAACGTACCGCTGCCAGTGGACGTCGTGGTTGCCAAGGAATTCGCCGAAAGCGCCGCCGCTACCGTCAAACTGGTTGCCGACGTTGCCGAAGACGACATGATCCTCGACATCGGCCCGCAAACCGCGGCCAACTTCGCCGAGCTGCTGAAGTCGTCGAAGACCATCCTCTGGAACGGCCCGGTCGGCGTGTTTGAATTCGACCAGTTCGGTAATGGCACCAAGGTCCTGGCCCAGGCCATCGCCGAGAGCGCGGCGTTCTCCATTGCCGGTGGTGGCGATACCCTGGCGGCCATCGACAAATATGGCGTTGCCGAGCAAATCTCCTACATTTCTACCGGTGGCGGTGCTTTCCTCGAGTTCGTCGAAGGTAAAGTGCTGCCGGCCGTTGAAGTGCTGGAACAGCGAGCCAAGGCCTGATCCATTCGGCCTGGCAAAGGGAGCGACCTGCATGGTCAAGCAATTGCCTGTGATTATCCTGGCCGGTCTGCTCGGCGCTTGCTCCAGTAACCCGGAGCAGGCGCCGGCAAAGCCCGGCGCGCCGAAAGGCGGCTGCTATCAGTCTGAATGGCAGGCTGAAACGGCACCGGTGATCAACAAAAGGCTGGGCCCGGATGGCCTGGAAAAATACGACGACGAACATCAGCGCCGGGCCCAGGGTTGCCCTTGATCGGTTCACGGCAACCTACCGGCCGGTTTGTGGTCTGCTAGAGGATATTGGATGAAAGCGGTTGCGGCCTTGATGGCCCTGGCAGTACTCGGTGGTTGCGCAAGCCTCAAGCCTGCGCCGGCACCGGCCGACAACTGGACCCGCTGGGTCTGCGACAGCCAGGTTGAAGTGCTCTGGCGCTTTGCCGACAGCAGCCAGCAGGAGGTGGACGTACGCCTGGGTGGCGGCGACCAGGTCTACCGGCTCAAGCCGGAGCCCAGTGGCTCGGGTGCGTTGTACAGCGATGGAGTGCTGGCGTTCCACAGCAAGGGTGACGAAGGCCTGGTGTACTGGGTCGCCACCAACGATTTGATAGGGCGGGGCTGCAAGGCGCCGTGACTGGCCGGGCCTCGAAGGCCCACACTACTTGAATAGCAACCGCCGCTGCGGCAGGCTTGCACGAAAAACGACGCTTGTCGGGAGAGAGATACACAATGGCACTCATTAGCATGCGCCAGATGCTGGACCACGCCGCTGAATTCGGCTACGGCGTTCCAGCTTTCAACGTCAACAACCTCGAGCAGATGCGCGCCATCATGGAAGCCGCTGACAAGACCGACTCCCCGGTGATTGTCCAGGCCTCGGCCGGTGCCCGCAAATACGCCGGCGCGCCGTTCCTGCGCCACCTGATCCTGGCTGCGATCGAAGAATTCCCGCACATCCCGGTGTGCATGCACCAGGACCACGGCACCAGCCCTGACGTCTGCCAGCGCTCGATCCAGCTGGGCTTCAGCTCGGTGATGATGGACGGCTCGCTGGGCGAAGACGGCAAGACCCCGACTGACTACGACTACAACGTCCGTGTTACCCAGCAAACCGTTGCCATGGCTCACGCCTGCGGCGTTTCGGTTGAAGGCGAGCTGGGCTGCCTGGGTTCGCTGGAAACCGGCATGGCCGGTGAAGAAGACGGTATCGGCGCCGAAGGCGTACTGGATCACAGCCAGATGCTGACCGATCCGGAAGAAGCCGCCGACTTCGTCAAACGCACTCAGGTCGATGCCCTGGCCATCGCCATCGGTACCAGCCACGGTGCCTACAAGTTCACCAAGCCGCCTACCGGCGACGTGCTGGCGATCGACCGCATCAAGGAAATCCACAAGCGCATCCCCAACACCCACCTGGTGATGCACGGTTCGTCCTCGGTACCGCAAGAGTGGCTGGCGATCATCAACCAGTACGGCGGCGACATCAAGGAAACCTACGGCGTGCCGGTTGAAGAAATCGTCGAAGGCATCAAGTACGGCGTGCGCAAGGTCAACATCGACACCGACCTGCGCCTGGCGTCCACCGGTGCCATGCGTCGCTTGATGGCCACCAACCCGAGCGAATTCGACCCACGCAAGTTCTTCGGCGAAACCGTCAAGGCCATGCGCGACGTCTGCATCGCCCGTTACGAAGCCTTCGGCACTGCTGGTAACGCCTCGAAGATCAAGCCGATCTCCCTCGAAGCGATGTTCCAGCGCTACGCCAAAGGTGAGCTGGCCGCCAAGGTCAACTAAGCCTGAACAGAAAAGCCCGCAGCGATGCGGGCTTTTTTGTGCCTGCGCGCCAGGAAGGCAATGCGCATGGCCCGGGCGGACAGACCGTTAGTCGGCTAACAGGCCATTCCGCCCATGATGGCAATGTGCTGACTTCAGATTTACGGCAGCCGGGTCTAGAGTTACGCACAGATTTCAGCCGAAGCCCGGCATTGGTGCCTTAAGAGAAGCAGCATGGATTGCGCGCAACCTCAGTCACACGATAGCGGCTCAGTACTGCTGGTCGTTGACGATTATCCGGAAAACCTGATCAGCATGCGGGCCTTGCTGGCCCGCCAGGACTGGCAAGTACTCACCGCGAGCTCGGGGACGGAAGCCCTGAGCGCGCTGCTCGAACATGAAGTGGACCTGGTGCTGCTCGATGTGCAGATGCCGGGCATGGACGGTTTCGAGGTTGCCCGCCTGATGCGCGGTAGCCAGCGTACGCGGTTGACGCCGATCATCTTCCTCACCGCCAACGAACAGTCCCAGGCCGCTGTGCTCAAGGGCTATGCCAGTGGTGCGGTGGATTACCTGTTCAAACCCTTCGATCCGCAAATCCTCAAGCCCAAGGTTCAGGCCCTGCTCGAGCAGCAGCGCAACCGGCGCTCGCTGCAGCGCTTGAGCCGCGACCTGGAAGCGGCGCGGGCGTTCAACGCGTCGGTGCTCAACAATGCCGCCGAAGGCATCCTGGTGGTGGGCGAAAAGGGTGAGATCAGCTTTGCCAACCCGGCCATTTCGCAATTGCTCCAAGCCCCGGTCGAGCTGCTGCAAGGTGCCAACCTGCTGGATTTCGTGCAGTCGCCGGGGATGACCTTGTGGGCCGAATCGGCGTTCTACCAGGCCTACCTGGAGCGGCAGATCTTCCGTATCCACGATGCCCTGCTGCGTACCGCCGGCGGCCAGCCGGTGCCGGTAGCGCTGTCGTGCTCGCCATTGACCGACGGCCAGCGCGCCATGGTGGTGACGGTGCTGGACATGTCGGTGGTGCGTCACCTGCACCAGCAACTGGAGTTTCAGGCGGTTACCGACCCCTTGACCGGGCTGCTCAACCGCCGTGGCTTCTACCAGGCCGCTGAAAGCGCCCTGGTGCGTAATGAGCGCAGCGACAAGACCCAGGCGCTGATGTACCTGGATCTTGACGGCTTCAAGCGCATCAATGATTTTCTCGGCCATGAGGCCGGCGACCGGGTGCTGCATTGGGTCGCCGAGCAGCTCAAGGATTGCCTGGGCGCCAATGCGATCCTGGCGCGCATGGGCGGCGATGAGTTCACCGCCTTGTTCGATGCCCTGGAATACCCCGAGCAGGCGGCGCGTTTCGCCGAGGGGGTGATCGAGCGCATGTCGATCTGCCAGCAGATAGAGGGCATGGAAGTGACCCTCGGCGTGAGCATCGGCATTGCCACCTACCCCGATTGCGGCGCCAACCTCGACGGCCTGCTGCGCGCGGCCGACGCTGCGATGTATGCGGCCAAGCAGGCCGGGCGCCAGCAGTATCGCTACTACGACCAGGACCTCAATGGCCGGGCGCGCTCGCGGCTGATGCTCGAAGACTCGGTGCGCAGCGCCATCGAGCACAAGGATTTCAGCCTGGTCTACCAGCCGCAGGTGGCATTTGCCGACGGCCGTCTGCGCGGCTTCGAGGCGCTGCTGCGTTGGCAGCACCCCAGTGTCGGCGACGTGCCGCCGGGGTTGTTCCTGCCCTTGCTGGAAGAGGCGCGGCTGATTTCGCGCCTGGCCAGCTGGATATACGCCCAGGGCGCGGCGCAGCGGCGTGACTGGCAGGAATGCTTCGAGCCGCCACTGGTGCTGGGCATTAGCCTCAGCCGCGTGCAGTTCGCCATGCCCAACCTGGCCGAGGAACTGGGCCGGGTGATCGCCATCCAGGGCCTTGATCCGGCGCAGTTGGAGGTCGAGGTGGCCGAGACGTCGTTGATGGTCAATAACGACGTGGCTTTGAAACAGTTGCACAAGTTGCGCGAGCTGGGCGTGCGCATCGCCCTCGACGATTTTGGTGCGGGCGATTGTTCGCTGCGGCTGCTGCGCGACCTGCCAATCGACACGCTTAAACTCGACCGCCACCTGGTCGCACGCTTGCCCGGCTCGCAAGCGGACGCGGCGCTGGTGCGTTGCGTCATCGACCTGTGTCGCCAGTATGCAATCAGCGTGATCGCCGAAGGTGTCGAAACCCTCGATCAGGCGCACTGGCTGCAGGCCAACGGCTGCGAATATGTGCAGGGCTTTTTGGTGGCGCGACCGATGACGGCCAGTGATGCCGGGGCGTTTCCGGGCTTTTTTGCCTGGCAGCAGCTGTAGTTGGGTACACTGGCGCCTTTACCGTCAGCCGTTTTGCCCATGACCGTGCTCAAGTACCTGCAAGCCTATCCGCCCGCCCTGCAAGACCAGGTCCGCCAGTTGATTGCCAGCAATCGCCTGGGCGACTACTTGCAGCAGCGCTACCCGGACCGGCACGCGGTACAAAGCGACAAGGCGCTGTACAGCTATGCCCAGGCGCTCAAGCAGGAGCACCTGCGCAACGCGCCGAACCTCGACAAGGTGCTGTTCGACAACCGCCTTGACCTCACCCACCGCGCGCTCGGCCTGCACACGGCGGTGTCGCGGGTGCAGGGCGGCAAGCTCAAGGCCAAGAAGGAAATCCGCATCGCTTCGTTGTTCAAGGAGGCGGCGCCGCAGTTTCTGAAGATGATCGTGGTGCACGAACTGGCGCACCTGAAAGAGTCCGATCACAACAAGGCGTTCTACCAGCTCTGTGAATATATGCAGCCGGGCTACCATCAACTGGAATTCGACCTGCGCGTTTACCTGACCTACCGCGAGCTGCCCGCCAGCCTGTAGGCCCTGAGGATTTGCCAATGGAAGTGAGCAAGACCAAGAGCAGTTTCTACCGCCGGCTGTATGTCGCCTGGCTGATCGACAGCCAGACTGCCAGCACCGTCCCGGCCTTGATGGAAGCCACCGGCATGCCGCGGCGCACCGCCCAGGACACCATTGCCGCCCTGGCCGACCTGGACATCGTCTGTGAGTTCGAGCAGCAGGCAGGGGCGCGCAATCATGCCGGGCACTACCGGATTCGCGACTGGGGGGCGATCGACAAGCAGTGGATCACCCAGCATTTGCGTGGTATTCGTGAAGTGCTGGGCTATCCCTGAAGGCCCCATCGCGGGTCAATCCCGCTCTTACATAATTGTGGGAGCGGCGGTGCGGCGACCCGACTTGAGCGGCGATGCTGCTAGTCCCGCCGCATACCAATGTGTGGGATATCGTCTTCCAGATACTCCTCTCCCGCCACCTTGAAACCATGGCGTGCATAGTAGCCCTGCAAGTGCGCCTGGGCTGACAGGTACACCGGCACTTCAGGCCAGTAATGCTCTGCGTACTTGAGCCCATGCTCCATCAGTTCATGGCCAAGTCCACGACCACGTGCCTCGGGGGCGATCAGCACCCGGCCTATGACCACGTCACCGCCCTGGGACTGTGGATCGAGCAAACGCAGGTACGCCAGCAACTGGTCACCTTCCCAGGCCATCAGGTGGCAGGTGTCGCCTTCCAGGTCCTGGCCATCGACTTCCTGGTAGGCACATTTCTGTTCGACCACGAACACTTCGGTACGCAGTCGCAGAATGGCATAGAGTTGTTCCTTGCCAATGTCACTGTGGTGTTTGCAGATCCAGTCGATGGCCATGGGCGTCTCTCAAGCGGTTGATAGCCCTGATCATGGCAGACTGCGCGGCGAGGGTCTAATTGCGCCAGGTCAATACAGGCTCGAAGTCGACCGGAATAGAGGCCATTTGATATCATTTGCCTCTGCCCGATTACTTCTTCTTTGTGTAACCTGCGATGGCTGATAGGCACTGAACATTCTCAAGCAGTTGAAATCAACGGCGCGAACCAAGGGTTCGCTAAAGGATTTGAGCATGCGGCCATTGCTTCGAGTCTTGGCTTCAATGGGAATACTGCTACTGCTGAGCACATCGGCGCAGGCCACCCGGCTGCGGCTGGTGGCCGACAGCTGGCCACCGTTCACCGATGCCAGCATGGCCAACGGCGGCCTGGCCACAGCCATCGTCACCACCGCCCTGACCCGTGCCGGCTATACCAGCCAGTACGAGCAGGTGCCCTGGGCCCGGGCGCTGCTGGGGGTGGGGGAAGGCCGCTACGATGTGCTGGTCAACGCCTGGTACAACGACTCGCGTACACAAATTGGCCAGTTCTCCGCCAGCTACCTGACCAACCGTATTCGCCTGCTCAAGCGCAAAGGCGATGCGCTGCGCTTCAATGCCTTGAGCGACCTCCATCCGTTCCCAGTCGCCGTGGTACGCGATTACGCCTACTCGCCCGAGTTCGACAGTGACGCCCAATTGCAGAAGGTTCCGGTGCGCAGTTTTTCCGTTGCTGTCGGCATGCTCGCCGCCGGGCGTGTACGCCTGGCGCTGGAGGATGAATTCGTTGCCGGTTATTACCTCAAGCGCGAACCGAAAGAGGTGCGTGAGGCGGTGGAGTTCTTCGACAAGCCGGTCAGCGAGAACAGCCTGCATATCCTCGTCAGCCTGAAGAATCCCGAGCACCAGCAGATCGTCGCCGGTTTCGACCGCGCCATTGCCCAGATGAAAGCCGATGGCAGTTATGCCCGGCTGCTCAAGCAGCACGGCCTGTAATCAGGCCGGCGCGCTGTCCTTGATCAGGTGTGCGGCGAGGGTGCGCAGTGGCGCCAGTTGCCGGCAGATCAGCGCCAGCTGGGTTTGCACCAGGCGCTGGTTTTCGTCGAGCTCTTCGGGCATCTGCTCAAGCTCATTGGCCAGGGCCTCTTCGGCATCACTGTGAATCGCCACCGGCAACTTGCTGGCCAGGCCTTCGGCGATTTCATCCAGGCTGCTGGCCAGGCTGGCCCCGGCGCCATCGATCAATTGCTGGCGAACCTCGGTATCCAGCGTGCTATCGCGATGTGCGCCGAGGCCCGAAAGATAGCTGAGCAGGGTGTGCGACAGCACCAAAAAACGGAAACCGACGTCGGCCTCCTTACGAAAATGCCCCGGCTCCATGAGCATGTTGGCCAGCGTGGTCGACAGCGCAGCGTCGGCGTTGTGGGCATTGCGCCGGGCCAGGCGGTAGGCGAGGTCGTCGCTCTTGCCCTGGGCGTACTGCTGCATGATCTGGCGCAGGTAGGTGCTGTTGCAGCTCAGGGTGTTGGCCAGCACCTTGTTCAGGCGCCGGCCCTGCCAGTCGGGGAGGAACAGGAATACCGCGAGGATGGCGATCAGGCTGCCCACCAGGGTGTCGAACAGGCGCGGCAGGAACAGCCCGTAGCCATCGCCGATCTGGTTGAAGCAGAACAGCACCATCAGGGTGATCGCTGCGGTTGCCAGGGTGTAGCGGGTGGTGCGGTTGACGAAGAACACCACCCCGGCGGCCACGGCGAACAGTGACTGGATGATCGGGCTGGGGAACAGGTCGAACAACGCCCAGCCGACGGTCAGGCCGATGCCCGTACCGATGATCCGTTGCACCAGCTTGCGCCGCGTGGCGCCGTAGTTGGGCTGGCAGACGAACAGGGTGGTGAGGATGATCCAGTAGCCCTGGGTCGGGTGAATCAGGTGCACCATGCCATAGCCGATCGACAGCGCCAGAGGTAGGCGCAGGGCGTGGCGAAACAGCAACGAGGTCGGCGTCAGTTGCTGGCGCAGGCGGCTCCAGACGTCCTTGAAGTTGCGCGGCGAGCGGTCGAGCAGGCTGCTGTCGCTGGCATCGGCAAGGTTGTCGGGGTTGCTGGCATCGCTGAGCAGGCGGTCGAGGGTCGCCAGGTTTGCCGCCAGCGCCCGCAGCGAACGCAGCAGGCCACGCCAGGCCGGGTTGCTCTGGATGCGCAGGTGTTCGAGCGAGGCGTGCAGGTCTTCCAGGGCCTGGGCGAAGCTGGTGTCGTAGGTGAACGGCTGGCGCAGCTGGATGGATTCGGACAACTGCTGGCACGCAACGCCCTGCTGGCGCAGCAGGCGCTGGCAGCGGAACAGCACGTCGCTGTGGAAAAAGGCTTCGGTCAGGGCGTTGTAGGGGTAGTGCGAAGAACTGGCACGCTCATGGATGTCCTGGGCCAGGAAGTACAGCTTCAGGTAGCGGCTGACCTTCGAGCCAGGCCGGCCATTGCCGACCCGGTGCAGAATGATCTCCTTGGCCGCATTCAGTGCGGCCACCACCCGGCCGTTCTGCTGCGCCAGTTCCAGGCGCCGGGCTTCGACATCCAGCTGGCGGATCGGCTCGAACAGGGTGGCCTTGAGCTTGAGGTAGCGACCCAGCTCGCGGAACAGCCGGGCCAGGCTCTGCTGCACCGGCTGGTTGGAAAACAGCGCCTGCCATAGCACTGAAAGCAGGCCGTACCAGGCGGCGCCGGCCACCAACAGCAACGGCTCGTGCCAGAAGTCAGTGACTTCGCCGCCGCGCTGGTCGACGCCGATCATGGTGTACACCGACAAAATCAGCGTCGCTGAGGCAATCGCGCCGTAGCGCTCGCCGAGCGCACCGAGCATGGTCAGGGCAAAGCTGGCCAGGGCCAGGGCGCAGCCGAAGATGATCGGGTAGGGGAACAGCAACTCCACCGACAGCGCGGCAACCGTGAAGCACACCAGGGTCACCGCCAGGGCATTCAGGCGCCCCTGCCAGCTGTCGTCGGTCTCGGCCAGGGCGCTGGCGATAATCCCCAGAAACAGCGGGATCAGCAGGCTCATCTCGTCCTTGTACCAGCACAGCAGCATGCTGCCGGTCAGGGCGATGAGAACGCGGATGGCGTAGCTGAACTTGTCCAGGGCCCAGAGGCGGCGCAACGATTGGCTGAACGAGGAAGATGACATGTCGGGTCGGCAGGCCTTGGGCGATGATCGAAATTGAGCCAGTCAGATGGCAGCGGTGTTACCGCCGCCATCTGACCAGCAAAATTTGTTCCTTGATGCGCTGATTCTACCGCGAAGGTTAGACGAACTGCGCGGCCGCGTACGCCGAGGCCCAGGCCCACTGGAAGTTGAAGCCGCCCAGGTGGCCACTGACATCGAGCACTTCACCGATAAAGTACAGCCCCGGGCTTTTCAGCGACTCCATGGTTTTCGACGAAACCTCGCGGGTATCGACGCCGCCCAGGGTTACCTCGGCGGTGCGGTAGCCCTCGGTACCGGCCGGCACCACCTGCCAGGCTCCGAGCTTGTCGCTGACCTGGGCCAGTTCCGCCGGGGTGTACTGCTTCATCGGTTTGGAGACGAACCAGTGCTCGGCCAGCAGGTTGGCCATCTTCTTGGTGAAGATCTCGCCGAGCAGGGTCTTGAGCTCGCTGTTGGGGCGCTCGGCTTGCTGCTGTTGCAGCCAGCTCAGGGCGTCGTGCTCGGGCAGCAGGTTGATCTCAACCGTGTCGCCGGCCTGCCAGAACGAAGAAATCTGCAGGATCGCCGGGCCGCTCAGGCCGCGGTGGGTAAACAGCAGGTTTTCGCGGAAGCTGCTGGCGTTGCAGCTGGCCACGCAATCCACCGAGGTGCCCGACAGTTCAGTGCAGATCGCCTTGAGCTGCGGCTCGGTGATGGTGAACGGCACCAGGCCGGCACGGGTCGGCAGCAGGGTGTGACCGAACTGGCGGGCCACCTGGTAACCGAAGCCGGTGGCGCCCAGGGTCGGGATCGACAGGCCGCCGGTGGCGATGACCAGCGACTGGCACTGGAACTGGCCGGCGCTGGTTTCCAGCAGGTAGCCGCTGTTGAGTTTTTCGATCTGCTCGATGCGGGTGTCCATGCGCAGCTCGGCGCCAGCGTTGTCGCACTCGTCCAGAAGCATGCCGAGGATGTCGCTGGACTTGTTATCGCAGAACAGTTGGCCGAGCTTTTTCTCGTGGTAGGGCACGCCGTGCTTGCCGACCATCTCGATGAAGTCCCACTGGGTGTAGCGGGCCAGGGCCGATTTGCAGAAGTGCGGGTTGTGCGAGAGGAAATTGCTCGGCTCGGTGTACATGTTGGTGAAGTTGCAGCGGCCACCGCCGGACATGAGGATCTTCTTGCCCGGTTTGTTGGCGTGGTCGAGCAGCAGCACCTGGCGGCCGCGTTTGGCGGCGCTCAGGGCGCACATCAGGCCGGCGGCGCCAGCGCCGATGATGATCACTTCGGTGGAACGCACTGCAAAATCCTCGAGAATTCGGTGGTGAAGCGATCGCGGGGCAAGCCCGCTCCTACAGGGAGGGTGTGTAGGAGCGGGCTTGCCCCGCGAAAAGGTAATTAGACGATCCGCACCCGCAACGAGCGGCCCTTGATCTTGCCGCTGTTGAGCCGCTGCAAGGCCTGTTTGGCCACCGCGCGCTCGACGGCGACGAAGGCCTGGAAGTCGAAGATGGCAATTTTGCCGACCTGGGTGCCCGGCAGTCCGGCATCGCCGGTCAGGGCGCCAAGAATGTCGCCAGGGCGCAGCTTGTCCTTGCGCCCGGCAGCGATGCACAGGGTGCTCATGGTCGGCAGCAGCGGTGCACCATTCTGGGCCTTGAGGCTGTCCAGCTGTTCCCAGCGCAGGGCGGCCTTCTGCATGTCTTCGATGGCCTGGGCGCGATGGCCTTCGGCCGGGGCCACCAGGCTCACCGCCAGGCCTTTCTCGCCAGCACGGCCGGTACGGCCGACGCGGTGCACGTGGATCTCGGCATCGCGGGCCAGCTCGACGTTGATGACCATGTCCAGGGCGTCGATATCCAGGCCGCGGGCGGCGACGTCAGTGGCCACCAGCACCGACAGGCTGCGGTTGGCGAACAGGGTCAGGACCTGGTCGCGGTCACGCTGCTCCAGGTCGCCATGCAGGGCCTGGGCGGCGATACCCTTGGCCTGCAGGTGCTCGACCAGCTCCTGGCACTGCTGCTTGGTGAAGCAGAACGCTACGCACGACTGCGGGCGGAAGTGACCGAGCAGCTTGCTCACCGCGTCCATGCGTTGTTCCGGGGTGATCTCGTAGAAGCGCTGCTCGATCTGGCTGTCGGCGTGCTGCGACTCGACCTTGACGGTTTGCGGGTCGCGCATGAACGCCGAGGCCAGTTGCTTGATGCCGGCCGGGTAGGTGGCGGAGAACAGCAGGGTCTGGCGGCGCTTCGGGGTCTGGCCGATGATGTCGGCGATGGCGTCGTAGAAGCCCATGTCGAGCATGCGGTCGGCTTCATCGAGCACCAGGGTGTTGAGGCCATCGAGCACCAGGGTGCCTTTGCTCAGGTGCTGCTGCACGCGGCCCGGGGTGCCGACGATGATGTGCGCGCCGTGCTCCAGCGAAGCGATCTGCGGGCCCAGGGACACGCCACCGCAGAGGGTCAGAATCTTGATGTTGTCTTCGCTGCGGGCCAGGCGGCGCAGCTCTTTGGCCACCTGGTCGGCCAGCTCGCGGGTCGGGCACAGCACCAGCGCCTGGCACCCGAAGTAACGCGGGTTGAGCGGGTTGAGCAGGCCGATGCCGAAGGCGGCGGTCTTGCCGCTGCCGGTCTTGGCCTGGGCGATCAGGTCCATGCCCTTGAGCATCACCGGCAGGCTTTGGGCCTGGATCGGGGTCATCTGGGCGTAGCCGAGGGCGTCCAGGTTGGCCAGCATGGCGGCGGACAGCGGCAAAGTGGCGAAGGCGGTGGCAATGGTGGTCACGAGACGGGCCTGCAAAACAAAATGTCGCGCAGTGTACCAGCCTCATGGCCTTTAGCCCTAAGGCTCGATCTCCGGTTCCGGACGAGGGGCACGCCTTCCGTCCGCCCTGGACAGCTGCATGAAGATCGCCGCCGCCAGCATGGCCATCAGGCCGATGGTCACAAAGGTCAGTTGGAACGCCCCGAGGGTGCTCTCGACGCCTTCGGCACTGCCCGCTGCGGTAAAACCGCCAAGCAGGGCGCCGGCACAGGCCACACCGAGGCTCAGTGACAATTGCGCGACTACCGACAGCAGGCTGTTGCCGCTGCTGGCGCTGTTGTCGTCGAGATCGATCAGGGTCACGGTGTTCATTGCCGTGAACTGCATCGAGTTGACTGCACCCAGCAAGCCCAGTTGCAACAGCAACAGGGCGTAGGGCGTCTGTTCGTCGACCAGCCCCAGGCTTGCCAGCAGCAGGCCCAGCAGCAGGGTATTGCCGGTGAGAATATTGCGATAGCCGAAGCGCTCGATCAGCGGCCGGGCAATCGACTTGGCGACCATCGCCGCCGCGGCCAGGGGGATCATGCTCATGCCGGCCTGGGACGGTGAGTAACCCAGCGCCACCTGCAGCAACAGCGGTACCAGGAACGGCAGGGCGCCGCTGCCCAGGCGGGCAAACAGGTTGCCGAGGATACCCACCGAAAAGGTCCGGGTGCGGAACAGTTTTGGCGAAAACAGCGGGTTGTCGACGCTGCCGGCGCGCAGCCAGTAGGCGGCCAGGCAGGCCATCCCGGCAAACAGCAGCAGCATTACCCGCAGGTGCGGCAGGTGCAGCTCGCCCAGGCCTTCCATGGCAATGGTGATCAACACCATTGCCGCGCCGAACAGCACGAAGCCGATGCCGTCGAAGCGGGTACGCTCAGAGCCGCGCAGGTCGGGGATGAACTTCCACACCGCATAACAGCCGATGGCGCCAACCGGCAGGTTGAGCAGGAAAATCCAGTGCCAGCTGAGAATTTCCACCAGCCAGCCGCCCATGGTCGGGCCCAGCAACGGCCCGAGCAGGCCGGGGATGGTGATGAAGCTCATGATCCGCACCAGCTCCGAGCGCGGATAGGCACGCAGCACCACCAGGCGCCCGACCGGCAGCATCAAGGCACCGCCCAGGCCCTGGATCACCCGTGCCGCTACCAGCATGCCGAGGCTGCTGGCCAGGGCGCAGAGCAGCGAACCAAGGCTGAACAGGAGGATGGCACCGAAGAAGATGCGCTTGGTGCCAAAGCGGTCGGCAATCCAGCCCGAGGCCGGGATCAGCAGGGCCACGGTGAGCATGTAGGCGATGATCACCGACTGCATGCGCAGCGGGTCTTCGGCCAGGTCGCGGGCCATGGCCGGCAGGGCGGTGTTGAGGATGGTGCCGTCGAGCGACTGCATGAAAAAGGCGATGGCCACCACCCAGGGAATCCAGCGGGCGGTGGTCGGGTCCAGCGGGGCGCGGTTGGGCATGGGTTGGTGTGCAGTCCTTGAGGGCCTCATCGCGGGTCTGTGGCAGCGGGCTTGACCCGCGATGGGCTAATTACAGTGTCAACGTCAGGCGTTTGACCAACGCTCCCGGCAAATGGCTCGAACTGGTCTGGCGCTGGCCGTAGGTGCTGGTCGACAGAATCAGCTCGCGTTCGGTCGTCAATGCCTCCAGTTGCGAACCCAGCAAACTGTAGACGCTGTCGTCAAAGCGCATGGTGCTCACCGGTGCCTGGATCTCGCCGTTCTCGACCCAGAAGGTGGCGAAGCGGGTCAGGCCGGTCATGCGCGCAGCGGGCAGGTCCGAGTAGTTCAGGTACCAGAGGTTGCTGATGTACAGGCCGGTGCCCAGGCGGGCGAGGACCGCGCTCTGCCCAAGCTCGCCGCCGGCCATGCTCAGCGCGCATGGCGACTCGTAGCTATCGGCACCGTTGGCCGCCAGTTCGAACTCGGCGGCGCTACGGGCGCAGATCAGCCGATCGTGGGCCCGGCCCTGGTCAATCAGGCGCAGGTCGCTGCGCACCAGGCCCTCGTCCGAGAACGACGGGCTCAGCGAACCGCTGACTTGTTCGCTAATGTGGACCATCGGGCTGAGGCTGGCATCGGTGCTGTACAGGCGTTGCAGCGGGCTGTTCTTGGTGGCGATGGCCTGGGCCGAGAAGCCGCCCCAGCAGAGCATGCCCATGATCTCGTCCAGCGCTGCCGGTGCCAGGTAGGCGCGGTATTGGCCGGGGGCGAGTTTTTTCAGCGGGCGGCCGAGGTAGTCGAGCTGTTCGCGGGCCTGCTGCAGGCGCAGGGCGAAGGCTTCGCCGTCCCAGGACTGGCCGGCATAGTTGGCTTTGACCGCCTCGCCGTTGCTGTGGAACAGACTCCAGTCGAAGTTGAAACTGTTGGCCTGGTGCCAGCCAAAGGCCCCGAACGAGCTGGCAAAACCCCGGCAGATCGGGCCCGCGGCGTAGATGCCAACCAGGTCCAGATCTCCCGCGCCTTGCTCGATCTGCGCCAGCACCGCAGCGCTGTCTGGCAGCGCTTGATCCTGCACGCTATGGCTGTGCCAGGCGCTGTCGTTGAGTTGCAGGTAAGGGTCGGGCTCGAGCAGCGGCAGGGTCTGGCGCAGTTGCTCCAGGGCTTGTTGCAGGCGCAACTGATCGACCTCGGCGTCGTTGCCGAGGGTGAACTGCAGCTCGGCCTGGCGCCCGTCGGCGACCAGCTTGAGCACGCAACTGGCCTGTTGCACTTCGCCGGCCTGGCGCACTCTGGCGTGGTTAAAGCGGATGAACTGCGAGTGCTCGCCGCTGTAGCTCAAGGTGAAATGCTCTGGCGCGCACACCGCGTCGCGCAGGCTGGCGACCAGGTGCTGGAAACTTTGCAGTGGGGTGGCAGCCATCAGGCGTCTCCTCCGAATACGTCGATCTGGCTGAATACGCAGGCGGGGGAGGCGTGGCCCACGCGTACCACCTGGTTCGGCTCGCCCTTGCCGCAGTTTGGCGTGCCCAGTACCTGCAAGGTGCTGGCGTCACCGACGGCGCTGAGATTGCCCCAGAACCGGGCGGAGATGCCGCGGTAGTTGGGGTTCTTGACCACGCCCTTGAGCTCGCCGTTTTCGATCAGTTGGCCCCATTCGCAGCCGAACTGGAACTTGTTGCGCGCATCATCAATCGACCACGAGCGGTTGGTGCGCATCAGGATGCCCTGTTCGATACCGCCGATCAGTTGCGCCAGGGTCTTGTCCCCCGGCTCGATGTTGAGGTTGGCCATGCGGTCGATCGGTGCGCGGTTCCAGCCGCAGGCGCGGCTGTTGGCCACCCCTTCAAGGCCGGAACGGAACTGCGACAGGGCACCACCGAGCGGGCGGACCAGCAAACCGTCCTTGATCAGGTACTGCTTGTGCGCAGCGCTGCCGTCATCGTCGTGGCTGTAGCTGGCAAGCTCTTCGCGGATCGACGGGTCGAAGGTTACGTTGAGCAATTTCGAGCCGTACTGCAGGCTGCCGAAGTCGCTGGCTTTGACAAAGCTGGTGCCGGCGTAATTACGCTCGTCGCCGAGGATGCGGTCCATTTCCAGCGGGTGGCCGATCGATTCGTGGATCTGCAGCATCATCTGGTCGGGCATCAACAGCAGGTCGCGCACACCACTGGGGGTGTTCGGCGCCAGCAACAGTTGCAGGGCCTGCTCGGCGACCTTGGCCCCGGCACCAACCAGGCCGCAACGCTCGATTACATCGAGGCCGCCCTGCTGGCCGAAGTTCTCCCGGCCCAGGGTACGGGTCTGGCTGTCCTGGCCGTCGAAGGCGGTGGTGCTGAAGCCCGGGTAGATAAAGCGCTGGGCCTGGCGCAGTTCGGCGCCGGCGGTGTTCAGGTAGATCTGCTCGATAGTGCTGATGCCAAGGCTTGCCTGCCAGTTCACCAGGCGGCTGTCGTCCGGCACGCTGGCAGATTCCTGGGCAAGCAGGGCGTAGCAGTCGGCCAGGGACGGGAAGGCTTGCTCAAGGTTGGGCGAGCAGTAATCGGCGCGGCCTGTGGCCAGCGGTTGCTCGCGCAGGTCGAGCAGGGCGCGCCCGGCGATTTGCCGGGCCAGTGCCTCAGCCTGCTCCAAGGCACGCTGCAAGCCGGCTTGCGAGAGGTCGGCGGTGGCGGCGTAGGTTTCCACGCCATGGATGCGCACGGTGAGCATCGCGCCTTCGTCGCGGCTGAGAAACGGCGGCTCGGCGATATTCTTGCGCACCGACAGGTGTTGCTGGCTTTGCTGCACATAACGCAGGGAGAAAAATTCGCCACTGCTGCGCAGAGCGGCGAAGCGCTGGCGCAGCAATGCGGTCAACTCGAACATGCGGGAACCTCCGTGTGCGCGGTGGTTCCCCCTCAGAACCACTCGTCGTGCATGCTCAGGCAGGTATCGTCACGGGCCGCGAGCAATGCCAGCTCATTATGGCAGCCCGGCACTTCCCAGGTCAGGAAATAACGCGCGGCCTGCAATTTGCCCAGGTAGAAGTCGCGATCGGCCGGGTTGCCCCGGGCCAGACCCTGCTCAGCGCGGATTGCCTGCTCCAGCCAGCGCCAGCCGATCACGCAGTGACCGAATGCCTTTAGATACAGCGCCGAGTTGGCCAGGGCCGCGTTGACCTGGCCCTGGGCCAGATCGCCGAGCAGGCCGAGGGTCACTTCCTGCAGGCGATTGAGCAACTGCTCCAGCGGTACCCGCAGACGATCCAGGCTGCTGTGCGGATGGGCTCTCTCGCAGGTGCTGGCGATCAGGCGGACCAGTTGCTTGAGCCCGGCACCACCGTTCTGCGCCAGCTTGCGCCCGAGCAGGTCCAGCGACTGGATGCCGTGGGTGCCTTCGTGAATCGGATTCAGGCGGTTGTCGCGGTAGTACTGTTCGACCGGGTACTCGCGGGTGTAGCCATGGCCGCCGAGAATCTGGATGGCCAGCTCGTTGGCCTTGAGGCAAAACTCCGAAGGCCAGGACTTGACGATCGGCGTCAGCAGGTCGAGCAGTTCATGGGCCTGCTGGCGAACCGTATCGCTTTCGCCGCTCTGGGTGTCATCGAACAGCCGCGCGGCGTACAGGCCCAGATCAAAGGCGCCTTCGACGTAGGCCTTCTGGGTCAGCAGCATGCGCTTGACGTCGCTGTGATTGATGATCGGCACGGCAGCGGTGGCCGGATCCTTGTTGTCTGGCAGGCGCCCTTGCGGACGCTGGCGGGCGTACTCCAGCGAGTACAGATAGCCGGCATAACCAAGCATCACCGCGCCCATGCCGACGCCGATACGCGCCTCGTTCATCATCTGGAACATGCAGGCCAGGCCCTGGTGTGGCTTGCCCACCAGGTAGCCGACGCACTGGCCGTTGTCGCCGAAGTTCAGCGCCGTCGACGTGGTGCCGCGCCAGCCCATCTTGTGGAACAACCCGGCCAGCAACACATCGTTGCGCGGGCCGAGGCTGCCGTCGGCGTTGACCAGGAACTTGGGCACGATAAACAGCGAAATGCCCTTCACCCCGGGCGGCGCATCGGGCAGCTTGGCCAGGACCATATGCACGATGTTTTCCGACAACGGATGGTCGCCGCCGGAAATGAATATCTTGTTGCCGCGCAGCCGATAGCTGCCATCGCCGGCTGGCTCGGCGCGGCTGCGAATATCGGCCAGGGACGAGCCAGCGTGCGGCTCGGTCAAGGCCATGGTGCCGAAGAAGCGGCCTTCGATCATCGGTTGCAGGAACAGGCGCTTCTGCTCGTCGCTGCCAAAGCTTTCAATCAGGTTGGCGGCGCCCATGGTCAGGAACGGGTAGGCCGTGGTACCGGCGTTGGCCGCCTGGAAGTGGGCGAAACAGGCTTGCGAGAGCAAGGTCGGCAACTGCATGCCACCGGCTTCGAAGTCGCGGCTGGCGTTGAGAAAGCCGGCTTCAAGGAAGGCATCGACCGCAGGCTTGACCTCGGGGATCAACAGCGCCTCGCCATTTTCATAGCGCGGCTCGTGCTCGTCGCCCTTGCGATTATGCGGGGCGAAATACTTCTCGGCGATGGTCCGCGCAGTGCTCAGAGCGGCATCGAAGGTTTCGCGGTTGTGCTCGGCAAAGCGCGGGCGTTGGGTCAGGGCCTCGGCGTCGAGCACTTCGTAGAGTTCGAAGGCCAGGTTGCGGGCGCTGAGCAGGGTCTCGGACATGGCGGCATTCCTGTCTGGGGATGGGCCGAGTCTAGGTAGTGACGATGCTACTGCACAGTGAAATAGATACGGGTGATGGCAAGGCACAAGGCGTTTGGGAATGTTCGTACCCTTGCTTCGGAGCCAGAGGGCAGATCTGTGATGCACGAGCAGGCTTAGATAGTCGGCCCATTACCGAAGGCCGTAGCCATGACCACTAACAGCACCGCTTCGATGAGCCCTGATCTCTCTGATGCTCCAGGCAGGGGGCCAATGTTCTTCGTCGTATCGATCAGAAAGATGATCGTGATGAACCTGTTCACCTTTGGTTTTTATTGGCTTTTTTGCCATTACCAAAGCTGGGCGCTCTACCGGCGGGAAACCGGGGAGCGAGTGTTGCCGCTGGTAAGAAGCATCTTCGGCATTCTGTTTCTTTACAGCCTGCTGAGCAGGGTCGATCGGCAATTACACCTGTCTGGTCGTAGCTACAGGTGGTCACCGTTCTGGTTGGTATGCGCCTTGATCCTGCTGACAGCGCTCTCGTTGTGGGCAAACCAGATGATGGAGCTGGCGCCGCTGCCGTTGTTGAGTGCGGTATTGGCTATGGATGTCGTGATTCTTTGGGTAATGGCCAGGATTCAGGGGGCGATAAACACCTGCGTAGGCGACCCGAAAGGCCAGTCTAATTCCCGCTTGTCACTCCTGAATTGGGCCTGGATGTCGGTCGGGATTCTGGTTTGGATAGTGCTGGTGTCTTTTCTCGTGGTTTTGCTGGCAGGTTTTTTCATCGGGATCTTTGTTGATGTCTGAGGCCTTCGGTCGTCAGCCTATGAATCAGCTCCCACGTATGACCCGGTTTTGGTGGGGTGGGATGGATGCACTTTTTATAGTCTTTTATGTCCAGGGTAGTCTTCGTGGCGGTCAGATTCCCTATTACACCGACGCCCAAAACATGATCGGGTTGCTTCAGGATCATGGCATGCTCGCCAAGTGGCTGGCGGGTATGAGCTTCACCTTGCATCTTTCGATCATTGTCAGCTGCTTGCTGTTGCTGGCGGGGCGAAAGTCGGGGGCTTATCTCGGTTTGCTACAGACTCCTTTTCGCCTGATGTTCATGGTGCCGTCCATTTCGATTCTATTGGTGTGGGCAAAGCTGTCGCCAGCCTACAGTCTCTGGCTCATGCTGGTTTTCGTCATTGCTTCCGAGGTCGTGAAGGCGGGTAGCCTGGGGTGGCTGGTACGTCATCAACGTGCGAAGTTTCTGGGCTAGAAAGCATCGCGGGTCAAGCCCGCTCCTACGCTGTAGGAGCGGGCTTGACCCGCGATAGAGGCGCTGCTGGCTATCAGCCGATCGTCATCAGGCTCGCGTTACCACCGGCAGCAGCAGTGTTGACGCTCAGTGCGCGCTCGATTACCAGGCGCTCCAGGGCAATCGCGGTTTCACCCGACGACAGGCCGTGAACACCGACGATGGCGCCGGCGCGCTTGGCCACCTGCTCGCACACGGCGCGCAGTTGGTCGGAGTCGCCATGGTGGAGGACGGCGTCGAATACCACGTCATCCTTGTTCCAGTCGGCCACCAGCTGGATGCGCGCTTGCACTTCCTTCGGCAGGCGATTGCGCAGGGTCTTGCTCAGCTCGCCTTCCGGCCACACCGCCGAGCTGCCCACGGCCAGTACCGCCGCCAGTTGGGTCAGCAGGTCAGCTTCGACCTCGGCCAGGCACAGCACGTGCTCGCGCGGCAGGATGGTGTAGCTGTTGCGCTCGCCGGTCGGGCCCGCCAGCAGGCGGCTGATACCGCTTTGCGATTGCTGGGCGAACTGCTCGCACAGGCCGCTCAGGTCGTTCAGCTGATTGCTCGCCGCCCAGGCTTTGAGGGCTTGCAGCGGTTTGCTCAGGCTGTCGCGCAGGCGGGTGTCCGGGGCGTTTTCGCCGTCGGTGCGCTGGAACGACTGCTCGATGGCGCCCGCCGGGCGGGTCGACAGCAGGCGGTACAGGTACAGCGGGCCACCGGCTTTCGGGCCGGTACCGGACAGGCCTTCACCGCCGAATGGCTGCACGCCGACCACGGCGCCGACGATGTTGCGGTTGACGTAGACGTTACCGGCATTGACGTTGTCGATGACCTTGGCAATGGTTTCGTCGATCCGGGTGTGGACACCCAGGGTCAGGCCGTAGCCGGAGGCGTTGATCTGCTCGATCAACTGGTCGAGGTTCTTGCGGTTGTAGCGCACCACGTGCAGGACCGGGCCGAAGATCTCGCGTTGCAGTTCGTCGAAGCTTTCCAGTTCGATCAGGGTTGGCATCACGAAGGTGCCGCGCTTGATCTCTTCACCATCGGCGATTGCCATCTGGTACACGGTACGGCCTTTGTCGCGCATACCCTGGATGTGCTTCTCGATACCGGCCTTGGCTTCGGCGTCGATCACCGGGCCAATGTCCACGGCCAGGCGTTCAGGGTTGCCCAGGCGGCTTTCGGCCATGGCGCCCTTGAGCATTTCGATCACGCGATCGGCGGAATCTTCCTGCAGGCACAGTACGCGCAGGGCCGAGCAACGCTGGCCAGCGCTGTCGAAGGCAGAAGATACGACGTCGATGACCACCTGTTCGGTGAGCGCCGAGGAGTCGACGATCATCGCGTTCTGGCCGCCGGTTTCGGCGATCAGCGGGATCGGACGGCCCTGGGCATCCAGGCGGCCGGCGATGTTGCGTTGCAGCAGGCGGGCGACTTCGGTAGAGCCGGTGAACATCACGCCTTTGACCCGATCGTCACCGACCAGGCGGGCGCCGACGGTTTCGCCGCGGCCCGGCAGCAGTTGCACTACGCCTTCGGGGATACCGGCTTCGAGCAGCAGGCGCACGGCCTGGGCGGCAACCAGCGGGGTCTGTTCGGCCGGCTTGGCCAGCACCGGGTTACCGGCGGCAAGTGCCGCGGCAACCTGGCCACTGAAGATCGCCAGGGGGAAGTTCCATGGGCTGATGCACACTACCGGACCCAGCGGGCGGTGAGCGTCGTTGCTGAAATCGTTGCGCGCCTGGACGGCGTAGTACCGCAGGAAGTCGACGGCTTCACGCACTTCGGCGATGGCGTTGGCGAAGGTCTTGCCGGCTTCGCGGGCGAGCAGGCCCATCAGCGGCTGGATCTCGGCTTCCATCAGGTCGGCGGCACGCTCCAGGATCGCGGCGCGTTCGGCCGGCGGGGTGGCCTGCCAGATCGGCGCGGCATTGAGCGCGCACTGGATGGCGTTGTCGACGTCAGTGACGTTGGCTTCCTGGACATGACCCACCACATCGCGCAGGTCAGCCGGGTTCAGCACCGGCGCAGCTGCTTCGGTGCTGGAGGCGCAACCGAGCATCGGCGCAGCTTTCCAGTCGTTGTGGGCGCTGGCCAGCAGGGCGCAGGACAGCGAAGCCAGGCGGTGTTCGTTGGCCAGGTCGATACCGGCGGAGTTGGCCCGCTCGGTGCCATACAGGTCACGCGGCAGCGGAATGCGCGGGTGCGGCAGGCCGGTATTGCCTTCCTGGGTAGCCATCTGTTCGATGGTGGCGACCGGGTCGGCGACCAGTTCCTGGATCGAGATCGACTGGTCGGCAATACGGTTGACGAACGAGGTGTTGGCGCCGTTTTCCAGCAGGCGGCGAACCAGGTAGGCCAGCAGGGTTTCGTGGGTACCGACCGGGGCATACACGCGGCACGGACGGTTCAGCTTGCCATCGGCGACCTTGCCGACAACCTGCTCGTACAGCGGCTCGCCCATACCGTGCAGGCACTGGAATTCGTACTGGCCCGGGTAATAGTTCTGGCCGGCGATATGGTAGATGGCCGACAGGGTGTGGGCGTTGTGGGTGGCGAACTGCGGGTAGATGACTTCCGGCACCGACAGCAGTTTGCGTGCACAAGCAATGTAGGAAACGTCGGTGTACACCTTGCGGGTATACACCGGGTAGCCTTCCAGGCCTTCGACCTGGGCGCGCTTGATCTCGCTGTCCCAGTAAGCACCTTTTACCAGGCGGATCATCAGGCGATGGCGGCTGCGGCGGGCCAGGTCGATGACGTAGTCGATCACATACGGGCAGCGTTTCTGGTAGGCCTGGATGACGAAACCGATACCGTTCCAGCCGGTCAGTTGCGGCTCGAAGCACAGGCGCTCGAGCAGGTCCAGGGACAGCTCCAGGCGGTCGGCTTCCTCGGCGTCGATGTTCAGGCCGATGTCGTATTGCTTGGCCAGCAGGGTCAGCGACAGCAGGCGCGGGTACAGCTCGTCCATGACGCGCTCGTACTGGGCGCGGCTGTAGCGTGGGTGCAGGGCCGAGAGCTTGATCGAGATGCCCGGGCCTTCATAGATGCCGCGACCGTGAGAGGCCTTGCCGATCGAATGGATGGCCTGCTCGTAGGACGCCAGGTACTTCTGTGCGTCGTGCTCGGTCAGTGCTGCTTCACCGAGCATGTCGTAGGAATAGCGGAAACCCTTGGCTTCGAACTTGCTGGCGTTGGCCAGGGCTTCGGCGATGGTTTCGCCGGTCACGAACTGCTCGCCCATCAGGCGCATGGCCATGTCGACGCCCTTGCGGATCATCGGCTCGCCGCTCTTGCCGATGATGCGGCTGAGCGAAGAGGTGAGGCCGGATTCGTTGTGGGTCGAGACCAGCTTGCCGGTCAGCAGCAAGCCCCAGGTGGCGGCGTTGACGAACAGCGACGGGCTGTTGCCCAGGTGCGGCTGCCAGTTGCCGGTGCTGATCTTGTCGCGGATCAGGGCGTCGCGGGTGCCTTTGTCGGGGATGCGCAGCAGGGCTTCGGCCAGGCACATCAGCGCCACGCCTTCCTGCGACGACAGGGAGAATTCCTGCAGCAGGCCCTGAACGATGCCGGCACGGCCGCCAGCGCTCTTCTGGTTACGCAGTTTTTCGGCGATGCCGGCGGCCAGCTTGTTGGTGGCCTCGGCCATGGCGGCCGGCAGGCGCGCCTGCTCCAGCAGCATCGGTACCACTTCCGGCTCAGGGCGGCGGTAGGCGGCGGTGATGGCCGAGCGCAAGACCGACTGCGGCAGGATGCTTTCGGCAAATTCTAGGAAGCACTGGTGGGCGTGGTCGGCCTGTACTTCACCGGCATCGTCGGCATGAATGCCGGGCTGACCGTTGAGTTCGGTCAGGGTGGCGCCACCCTCGAGCTTCTCCAGGTAATTGAAGATCGCTTGTTTGATCAACCAGTGCGGCGTGCGATCGATAGAGGTCGCAGCTGCTTTGAGTCGCTCACGGGTAGGGTCGTCGAGTTTGACCCCAAGGGTGGTCGTCGCCATTTCTTATCCTCATTATTGCCACAGGCTGTGGCTTAAGCTGGCGCCAAGATTAGCCGTGCGCGATTTTGGGTGCAACCTAGTGCAACCCAAAATATGCAGGAAAAAAGTGCTACTCGTCCGGAGGGTAAAACCACACAGCAAAAATGGCTGTTTGTGGTGCATTTTCTTCTGAAAACAGGTCTTCTTGCTCCAAAAGGGAGCAAAAACCCGCTGTTACGCAAAATTTCCGACGAGGTGCAACTTGATTGTAAAAACAGGTTGCACCCTCTTTGCGTTGTTGCATAGGATTCGCGGCCTGGGTGCAACCTCTTCGAGGCTGTCGCTACATAAAAACAAACGCCAGGGCGCAACAATGAGTGTAAGCAATCCAACCTTGATCACGTTCGTGATCTATATCGCGGCAATGGTGCTGATCGGCTTCATGGCCTATCGCTCTACCAACAACCTTTCCGACTATATTCTTGGCGGTCGCAGCCTCGGCAGCGTGGTTACCGCGCTTTCGGCCGGTGCTTCGGACATGAGTGGCTGGCTGTTGATGGGCCTGCCGGGCGCTATCTACATGTCGGGCCTGTCGGAAAGCTGGATCGCCATCGGCCTGATCATCGGTGCCTATCTGAACTGGCTGTTTGTTGCCGGCCGCCTGCGGGTGCAGACCGAGCACAACGGTGATGCGCTGACCCTGCCGGATTACTTCTCCAGCCGCTTCGAAGATAACAGCGGGCTGCTGCGGATCATCTCCGCCGTGGTGATCCTGGTGTTCTTCACCATCTATTGCGCCTCCGGCATCGTTGCCGGCGCCCGTCTGTTCGAAAGCACCTTCGGCATGTCCTACGAGACAGCGCTGTGGGCTGGTGCGGCGGCAACCATTGCCTACACCTTCGTTGGTGGTTTCCTGGCAGTGAGCTGGACCGACACCGTCCAGGCTACGCTGATGATCTTCGCCCTGATCCTGACCCCGGTTATCGTGTTGATCGCAACCGGCGGTTTTGACACCACCTTCGCTGCCATCGAGCTGAAGGACGCGGGCAACTTCGACATGCTCAAGGGCACCACTTTCATCGGCATTATCTCGCTGATGGGCTGGGGTCTGGGCTACTTCGGCCAGCCGCACATCCTGGCGCGCTTCATGGCCGCTGACTCGGTCAAGTCGATCGCCAAGGCCCGTCGCATCTCCATGACCTGGATGATCCTCTGCCTGGTAGGTACTTGCGCTGTGGGCTTCTTCGGTATCGCCTACTTCTCGGCGCACCCTGAAGTCGCAGGCCCGGTCACCGAGAACCACGAGCGTGTGTTCATCGAGCTGGCCAAGATCCTCTTCAACCCATGGATTGCCGGTGTCCTGCTGTCGGCCATCCTGGCGGCTGTCATGAGTACCCTGAGCTGCCAGCTGCTGGTGTGCTCCAGCGCCCTGACCGAAGACTTCTACAAGACCTTCCTGCGCAAGGGTGCCTCGCAGCTGGAGCTGGTCTGGGTCGGTCGCGCCATGGTGCTGCTGGTGGCCGTGGTCGCCATCCTGATCGCCTCCAACCCTGAGAACCGCGTGCTGGGCCTGGTCAGCTACGCCTGGGCCGGCTTCGGTGCTGCCTTCGGTCCGGTGGTACTGATCTCGGTACTGTGGAAAGGCATGACCCGTGACGGCGCACTGGCCGGTATCCTGGTCGGTGCGATCACCGTGGTGGTGTGGAAGCACTTCTCCATCTGGGGCCTGTACGAAATCATCCCGGGCTTCATCCTCGGCGCCCTGGCGATCTACTTCGTCAGCCGGGCCGGCAGCCCGTCGAAGGCGATGGTTTCGCGCTTCGAAGCCGCCGACGAGGCGTTCAAGGCCGGTCATTGATCGACTGTTGAGTGGCGTCTTACCAAGGCCCGGCCTCGCGAGAGTCCGGGCCTTGGTCGTTTTGGCGGGCCGTGCCTGACGGCGCCTGCGGGACAAGGTAAACTGCGCGGTCTTGCAGGAGTTGCCATGAACTATCGTCACGCCTTTCACGCCGGCAACCACGCCGACGTCTTCAAACACCTTGTGCTGACCCGCCTCATCGCGTTGATGTCGCGCAAGGAGCAGCCGTTCGCCTACCTCGACACCCATGCAGGCTTGGGTCTTTACGACCTGCAGGGCGATCAGGCGACACGTACCGGCGAGTGGCTGGAAGGTATCGGCCGCCTCTGGGGGCGCGACGACCTGCCGGAAATCACCGCAGACTACCTGCGCATCCTGCACAAGATGAACCCCGATGGCGAGCTGCGCTATTACCCGGGCTCCCCGGAACTGGCCCGACGCCTGGCCCGTCAGCAGGATCGCGTGCTGCTCAACGAGAAGCACCCCGAAGACGGTCGTCTGCTCAAGGACAACATGAAGAAGGACCCGCGCGTTGCCGTGCACCTGGGCGAGGGTTGGCATGTGCCGCGGGCCTTGCTGCCGGTGCAGGAAAAGCGTGCGGTGATGCTGATCGACCCGCCGTTCGAGCAGGCCGACGAGCTCAAGCGTTGCACCCAGGCGATGAAAGAGACCATCAGTCGCATGCGCCAGACTGTCGCGGCCATCTGGTACCCGATCAAGGACCAGCGCCAGCTGGTGCGCTTCTACCAGGACCTGACCAGCACCGGCGCGCCTAAACTGCTGCGGGTCGAGCTGTATGTGCACCCGCAGGACAGCCCGCAGGGCCTCAACGGCTCGGGCCTGGCCATCGCCAACCCGCCATGGGGCCTGGAAGAAGAACTGCGCACGCTGTTGCCATGGCTGTCGCAGGTGCTGGCGCAGACTCAGGGCAGCTGGCGGATGGATTGGTTGATCGCCGAGTAACCGCTGTAGGAGCGGGCTTGCCCCGCGATGCGGTATGTCTGAATGTATGCAATCGCGGGGCAAGCCCGCTCCTACGCTTTGCGTTATAATCCCGCTCTTTGGCTGCCGCTCGGCCCACGTGCCAGCGCGCATATTTACAGATTGAAGAGGCTAGACCCTTGGCATTGACGATTCTTGGCCTGTCCGGCGCCCTTAGTCATGACCCTTCCGCGGCCCTGTACATCGACGGCAAGCTGATTGCCGCCGCTGAAGAAGAGCGCTTCGTGCGCGATAAACATGCAAAGAACCGCATGCCCTACGAATCGGCGAAGTTCTGCCTGGAGCAGGCCGGTATCAAGCCGTCCGACGTTGATGTGGTGGCGATTCCGTTCGCCCCGATCAGCCTGTTCGGCGAGGCTCGCTGGCACTACGCCAAGCGTTACTGGTACGCCCCGGACCGCGCCCTTGATGCGATCCTGATGGGCAACCGTCGCTACAAGCGCTACCGCAAGAAGATCGTCTGGTGCCTGGAGCAACTGGGCTTCGACCCGAAAAAGGTCAAGATCGAGCCGGTCGAGCACCACCTGGCCCACGCCTCCAGTGCCTACCACTGCTCCGGTTTCAAAGAGAAAACCGCGATCCTCGGTATCGACGGTAAGGGTGAATACGCCACGACCTTCTTTGGCTACGGCGAAAACGGCAAGATCCACAAGATCAAGGAATTCTTCGATCCGGACTCCCTCGGTGGCCTGTACGGCGCGATCACCGAGTTCCTCGGTTTCGAAATGCTCGATGGCGAGTTCAAGGTCATGGGCATGGCGCCTTACGGCGACGCCAGCAAGTACGATTTCTCGCGCCTGGCCTCGTTCGAAAACGGCGAGCTGGTGATCAACACCGACTACGCCAATGTCATCGGCCTGCGTCGTTATAAAGAGAAGGGCAAGGGTTTCTACTTCTCGCCAAAACTGATCGAGTGGCTGGGCCCGAAACGCGAAGGCGACATCGCCGACGAGCCGTACATCCACTACGCCGCGAGCATGCAGGCGCTGTTTGAGAAGCTCGCCCTGCAGATGATCGACCACTACCTGGGCGACATCCTCAAGGAGACCGGCAAACTGGCCTTCGCTGGCGGCTGCGCGCTTAACGTCAAGCTCAACCAGAAGATCATTGCCCGCCCTGACCTCAAGGAACTGTTCGTCCAGCCGGCTTCCGGCGACGCCGGCACCGCGGTCGGAGCTGCTGCTTATGTGTCCCACGCCCGTGGTGTACCGGTTGAGAAGATGGAGCACGTCTACCTCGGCCCTGCGTACTCCAACGAAGATGTGATTGCCGCCTGTGCCCGTCATCCGAGCCAGCCAAAATGGCGCAAGCTGGAGAACATGCCCGAGCAGATCGCCAAGATCATGGTCGACGGCAACCCGGTGGCCTGGTTCCAGGGCCGCATGGAGTTCGGCCCGCGTGCCCTCGGCGGTCGTTCGATCATCGGTTGCCCGAGCGTGGAAGGCGTTGCCGACCGCATCAACCACCAGATCAAGTTCCGCGAGCGCTGGAGGCCTTTCTGCCCGTCGATGCTCGACACCGTCGCGCCGCAGATGATCAAGATCGATCACCCGGCGCCGTTCATGACCTTCACCTTCGAAGTGGCTGAAGAGTGGAAGACCCGCGTGCCGGAAGTCGTCCACGAAGACGGCACCTCGCGCGCCCAGGTGCTCAAGCGCGAGTACAACCCGCGCTACTACGACATGATGAAGGCGCTGGAGACCCTGACCGGCAACGGCGTGTCGCTGAATACTTCGCTCAACCGTCGTGGCGAGCCGATGATCTGCTCGCCGACCGATGCGCTGAACATGTTCTTCGGCTCGGACCTGCAGTACCTGATCATGGAAGACATCCTGGTGGTCAAGGACGGCGCGGACACTTATGACGTCCAGGGCTGAAAAACGCGTCCTGCAGTTCTGTCATGGTTATGACGGTCCGTTCCTGGACTGTGCGCGCCAGTACGCCAGCCTGTTCGACGGTAGCGGCTACAAGGTCACGACGGTGTTCCTGACCGGCGCTGCCGACCCTCAGGTCGCGGCCGGCTGCGCCTCGGACGAGGTGATCTTCCTCGAGTTCAGCTCCAAGGCCATTCGTGGCCTGAAGCTGGGGGCGATCCGCGCCTTGCGGCGGATCGTCGCCAGCCGCCAGTTCAGCTTCTGCATCGCGCACCGCTTCAAGCCGATCTATATCGCCTTGCTCGGCAGCAACTTGCCAGTGGTCGGCGTGCACCACGCCTTCGGTGACTACCTGCGCCGCAGCCGCCAGCTGTTTGCCAACCTGTTCAGCAAACGCCTGAGCCTGCTCGGTGTTTCTGACGCAGTGCGCGACGACATGCGCAAATGCCTGCGCAAGTGGCCGGCCGAGCGTATCCAGACCCTCTACAATCGCATCGACATCGAGGCGCTGCAGGCCAGCCAGGTGCCCGCCGCGCAGGCGCGCGAGGCGTTGGGCCTGGACCCGCAAGCGTGGATCGTCGGCAACGTCGGCCGCCTGCATCCAGACAAAGACCAGGCCACCTTGCTGCGTGGTTTCGCCCAGGCCTTGCCGCAACTGCCGGCCGGCGCTCGCCTGGCCATTCTTGGCAAGGGTCGCCTGGAGCAGCAACTCAAAGAGCAAGCCGCCGAACTGGGAATCGCCGCGCAGGTGGATTTTCTCGGCCAGGTGCCTGACGCTCGTCGCTACTTTCGTGCTTTTGACGCCTTCGCCTTGAGCTCCGACCATGAGCCATTCGGCATGGTCCTGCTCGAAGCCATGGTCGCCGGCGTGCCGCTACTGGCTACGGCCTGCGGCGGTGCGGTCGAGGTGGTCGAGGGTGTCGGCATCCTCTTCCCGCTGGGCGACGCCGAGCGTCTTGGGCAAGGTTTGCAGCACCTGGCCGCACTGGATGCCGGGCAGCGCCAGGAGTGCGCCGGGCGCATGCTTGAGCGTTTGCGCGAGCGCTTCTCCGATGCCGCAGTGCGCGAGTCCTTCTGGCAACTGCCGCACGTTCGTGCCCTGACAGCGGAGGCCTGATGCTCAACCATATTCAGGGCTGGCGCGAGCGCGGCTGGACGCAGATCGATGCGCCAACCTACGCCCTGGCCTGGGAAAAGTTTGGCGGCAGTGTCGCCACCCATCCACTGGTTGTTGAACAGCTGGCTGACCTGGCGCAGATCCCGGTGCGTTACCTGGGCTGGGAGCAAAACGGCGAGCTCAAGGCTGCGATTCCCACCTGGGGTCGCTACCTGGCGCTGTCCAAAGATGTGCTTAAGCGTCAGGGCAAAAAAGGCCTGTACGACCTGGGCAATGCCGAGCTGATCCTGCCCGCCGCTGCCGATGCCCAGGCGCCGCTGCGTCATGCCGGGCGTTATCTGTCCGAGCTCAACCAGGGCCGTTTTGCCAACCTCAAGGCGCAGGCCGAATCGCTGGCCATGGCCCGTACGCCGGAAGACCTGTCGAAGAAGTTTCGCTACAACCAGCGCCGTGAATTGCGCCTGCTGGAAGAGGCGGGCGGCCAGGTGCGGCCGGTCACGGATTTTTCCAGTAGCGAACTTGCGGCGATCTACTGCGACCTGTTCCAGCGCCGCTGGGAGTTTCCGGCTACTGGCGCCGAGCGCATGGCCGAGGTGATCGAGCGCCTGCGCGAGCTGTTGATCGGTTCGGTGCTGTTTCTTGACGATGCGCCGATTGCCATCCAGCTGGTTTATCGGGTCGAAGCGCCAGCGTGGATCAGCGTCGAGTACATCAACGGTGGTGTCGATCCGCAAACCAAGGCTTTCAGCCCAGGTAGCGTGCTCAGCTTCCTCAATACCCAGGCTGCCTGGGAAGATGCCCGTACGCGTAACAAACCCTTGCGGTTCTCCTTCGGCCGTGCCGATCGCGAGTACAAGGACCGTTGGTGCAACCCCGTGCCGGTGTTTCAGGTGTGAGCCGCAAGCAGCAGTTGCTCAAGCGCCACCGGCGCAACAAGCGCCTCGGGCTGCTGATCGGCTTGTTGGTGCTGCTTGCCCTGGGGTTTTTTGTCCAGTGGTGGCTGCCGTTGCTGCTGTTGCCGCTGTTGTGGGTCGCCCACGAGGCGTGGTTTGCCGACCATCTGTTCTACTCTCCGGCTGAAGACTATCAGTATCAGTTCCCGCCAGACTGTGTGGCGCATTCGGTCGGACTGGTCGATGGAATTGTGCGCCTGGAATCGCCGCTGCAGCTTGGTGCTGAGCAGACGGTGATTCTTCAGGTGCACCTGAAAAGCAATTGGCTGGGGCGGTTCCTTGATCCTGCGGTAAGCCTGGGCAGTGACGACGTTCAGACGTTCGAGCGGGGCGTGAACGGTCTGCGTTACCTGAACCTCACCGGGCTGGCCGAGGCGTTGATGGCTGGACAGTTGCGCCTGCGTGGACGCCACTGCCGCCTGGTGGGCGAGGCAACGCTATGGGTTGCGCCACAGGCCGATCTTCGCCAGCGCCGGGTCATGGTCATTGCGCCCCATGCCGATGATGCCGAGCTCGCAGCCTTTGGCTTCTACAGCCAGGCCGAGGAAACCTGGGTGGTGACCTTGACTGCCGGTGAAATCGAAGCCGAACACTACCAGCAAATGGGCCTGGTAAAGGCCGAGGCTGCGCGCCTGAAAGGTCGTTTACGAGCCTGGGACAGCATCGCTGTGCCGCGTTGGGCCGGGGTGCCCGAGTCTCGCTGCGTGCAGCTGGGGTATTTCTGCTTGCAACTCCCGGCCATGCAGGCCGCGCCTGCAGAGCCAATGGCTTCGCGCGAGGCCGGGCTTGCCGATACCCGCCTGTTTCGCCAGTTCAACCCGCTGACCCTGCCGGGTGATGAAGACGGCGCGCCAACCTGGAACAACCTGCTGGCCGATCTGCGTGCACTGTTGCTCAGGGCCCGACCGCAGGTGCTGGTGATGCCGCACCCGACCCTCGATCCGCACCCTGATCATATCTGCGCCCAGGCTGCTGTGCTCGAAGCGCTGCAAGGCCTTGAGTGGCAGCCTGAAACCCTGCTGTGCTATGCCAATCACCTGCATGACAACGACCGCTGGCCCATGGGTAATAGCGGTGCAGGCATTGCTTTGCCGCCGCAACTGCAAGCAGCCCAGGCCTGGTCTCCCTACTGCCTGGTGCTGGGCCTGCCCGCCCAGCGCGACAAAGCCATGGCCCTGGGCATGATGCACGACCTGCAGCCGCCTGCGCCGTTCAAGCGCCGCCTGCGCCGCCTGCTGCAACGCTGGCTGGCCGGGCGTCGTCCTTCGCCCTATGGCGAGAACGAATTCTTTCGCAAGGCTGTGCGTCGACACGAATTGTTCTGGCGTCGTGAGCTCTGATCACGATGCTACAAGATTGAAAGCTGTGGCCTGAGCGCCGCAAGGAAGACAATGAAAGTTCTATTTCTGGTGCAGAAAGAACAACGGGCGATCCTCGACCGTTTGTATGACGGCGTTGCTGCGCACAGCGACTGCGACCTGCGCTGGCTGAGCAGTGACGAGCAGCGCAACCTGCGCCGCTACTTCCGCCGCGAAGTCGACGTCGACAAGTACGACCGGATCGTGTTTTTCCTGCGCTTCAAGCAAGAGATTCGCCAGGTCGGTTTCATTCGCACGGTGCCCAATCTGGTCATCCTCGAACATGATGCCTACCAGAACTACATCCCCTGCAAGTACACCGGCAAGTTCAGCGCCCATTACCGCCAACTGCCTTGGGCGCGGGTCATCAGTTCCGGTTACATGGTCAGTGAGCGCCTGCGTCAGGAGGGTTTCGATGCCGAGTTCGTACCCAAGGGCTACGACCAGCAGCTGTTGGCCGACCAGGGTCGTGAACGGGATATCGAGCTGGCTTTTGTCGGCAGCACCAACAGCGTTGCCTACAGTGGCCGCAAGGCATTGCTCGATGAGTTGGCGCAGGTGGAAAACCTGCTGGTAACCCGTACCAAGTCCGGTGAAGAGTATTGCGACACGCTCAACCGCATCCGTTTTTTTGTTAGCGCGGATGTCGGCATGGGCGAATACATGATCAAGAATTTCGAGGCGATGGCCTGTGGCTGCGTTTTGCTGGCCTTTGACCAGGGTGAGGCGGAAAATCGCGCCCTGGGTTTGAAAGACATGCATAACGTGGTGCTCTATGACAGCATTGCCCAGTTGCAAGAGAAGCTGAAAGTATTGCGTGCCGACCCCGGGCTGGTCGAGCGTATCGGCAACAACGGCCGTGATCTGGCCGTCTCGCAATTCAGCTTCGCCCAGGTAGGTCGTAGCATCGTGGAAAAAATGCAGCCACCTCTTCGTCCCCGTCCAGCCCTGACCGGCTGGCAACGCTTGCGTTTGAGACTGGGCATATGAGCCGGCTGTCCTGAAACCAGGCAAGTAGTCTCGAACATTTGAATACAGTTTATGGGGAGGGAGTCCGGTGCGATTCTGCCAAGATAGCGACGTAACACTGGTTGTCACCAGTTGCGGACGCTTCGATTTGCTAAAACTTACGCTGGAAAGCTTTGACCGCTTCAATACCGCGCCTATCCGTGAAGTGTTCATCACCGAAGATTCGGGAGATGACGCTGTTCACCAGGCTGTGCCCGAGCATTGGAAGCCGCACTGCAAGGTCTTCGTCAATCGTCCGAAACTGGGGCAGCTGGCCTCGATCGATCTCGCTTACAGCCATGTAAAAACCTCTTACATCTTCCATTGTGAAGATGACTGGGAGTTCTACCGTCCTGGCTTCGTCGAAGACTCGCAAGCGATCCTGGCGGTCAGCCCTGAGCTGCTTCAGGTCTGGTTGCGCAGTTATGTCTATGACCTGAAGTTGCATAGCCCCTACATCCACCTTGGTGAGCGCCAGGTGATTGCCGGTGTGCCCTGCTACCCGTTGTTGTCGGACAAGCCTGAGTGGCAGAGTTTTTCTCTGAACCCGGGGTTGCGCCGTTTGAGCGATTATCAGCGCTGTGCGCCGTTCGCCGCCTATGCTGGTGAAAAGGCACTGTCAAAGCGCTATGCAGAATTGAACCTGACCGGCGTGAGCCTGGAAGGTGATGCCGTGTTGCATACCGGCTTTGGCATGCACGTCAGCCTGCCTGAAGAGCGTCAGCGCAAAGCACGCCGGCGTCAGCGCGAGCGGGTCAAGCTGGCAGCTGCCTTGTTGATCGGTTTGGCAGTGGGAGTGGCTATTGGCTTTCTTGCGAATTGATTCAACTGGCTTGCCAGTGATCCAGTCCGATACAAGGGGTACATCCCCGTGAATATCGTCAACATTATGTGGGCTGGCGGTTCGCCGTATGTCTCGGTGCACAAGGTGCATCAACACATTCTGTCCCAGGCCGGGCCTGGGGCGAAAATCAGCAGTTGGCTGCTGCAGGGGCAGGGTGCCTGCTATGGCGGTGAGTCAACGCGCGAGTGGCATTTGTCCCATCGCCTGCTCAAGGGGCGGCATGTCTGGCGCGCATTGCGTCCCTGGTTGCGGGGGCGGTTTCGCGATGCGCTGGAACAAGCCAATGCTCAGGTGCTGTTGCTTGACGGGTTGGGCGTGTCGCGCTTGATACTGCCGCTGCTCAAGGTCATGCCGGACTTGCGGGCCACCGTCGTGTTTCATGGCAAGACCCGCCTGCGCCGGGCCGATATTGCCTTGTTGCGCGCTTTTCCTGCCTCTCGGCTGACGTTTGTCGCCGTCTCACAAACCCTTGCCGATGCATTGGAGCAAGACCTCGGGGTGCCGGTGCAGGTGTTGCGTACCGCCCTTGAACCAGATGGCTTTCGTCGCAACTTGCTAGGCCGGCAACAGGCACGTCAGGCGCTGGGGCTCGCGGAGCACGGCGTACGTGTCCTGGGCGCAGTCGGCCGGTTGGTCGATAGCAAGGGTTTTGACTACTTGCTCGATGCCTTTGCCCAGGCTGCTCGGCAGCAAGCTGATCTGCGCCTGGTGATCCTCGGTGAGGGCGGCTTGCGCTCACAGTTGCAGGCGCGGATCCAGGCGCTTGACCTGGCTCAGAAAGTCTCGATGCCAGGGCACTGTGTCGGGCTGGAAAAGCTCTACAGGGCATTTGACTGGCTGTTGATTCCTTCGCACTCCGAAGGGTTGGGCCTGGTGCTGCAAGAGGCGGTAATGGCCGATGTGCCTGTCCTGTGCAGCGAGTTGCCGGTGTTTCGCGAGCAGTTGGGAAGCGCAGGCTACTATGCGCCGGCGGGTGATGTCGGCGCCTGGAGCAACGCGATTGCCGCGTGCTCGGATCTTCAGGCAAGCACTGTTGCCAACGCTCAATACCAGGCCCTGCAGCCCGAGCAGGCCTGGCAACGCTTCAGTCAGGCTTCCAGGGCGTTACTGGGCAGGGCCTGAGTTCTTTACGGCAGCAGTGCGCGCTCAAGCTCAGCCAGGGGAAACTGGTCAGCCAACTGTTCCCGGGCAATGTACCGGGCAAAATGTTGCACGTTGCGTCGAATCATTCGGCTGGACAACGGGGCTCGCAGGAAACGCATGTCGGCGACATCGATCAAGCCAAGTTGCTGCTCAGGGGTAACAACAATGTTGCCAAGGTGCAGTGAGCGGAAGTAAATACCCGCCTGATGCAGGTGGCGCACCAGTCCGATCAGATCCGGAAGGCGTTCCTGCCAGCTGAAACCGGGCTCGCGAGACAGCTGGCTCAAGGTTTTGCCGGGCAGTGGACGGTACAGTACCGCCGTCATTCCAGGTGCGTCCAGCTTGTAGTACTCCAGCACTTCAAGCGTAGGAATTCCCTTTTTCTTTAGCATCACCGCGTTATCGATAAAGCGTCGGGAGTAAGGTCGCAGCAGCGCAGATGAAATTAACCGCTTGCGCCTGAAGAGCTTGAGGATATTGCCGTCTGTTAACAGGTAGACTTTAGCGCCGTAGCTGTCGGCCTCCAGTATCTGGGCACCAAGCGTCAGCTGATTGAAGTCGACTTGGGGGAGCCGGGAACATTGCATGGTAGGGGCCTTGTTAGCGGGCAAGCAAAATGACCGGCAATAATGCCGAAAAGTTCAGGGTTGCACCATGCCGGTGTTGTTGAATCAATGGGGAAGTGCATGATGTATTCGAGGCGCTGGGCGCAGGCCTGGCTGGCAATTGGCTTTTTCTGGTTTTTGGTGGGCATTGCCCTGGCGCCAAGCAACAAGCTTTACCAGCAAGGGCTGGTTGCGTTTCTGTGGCTGCCTACGCTGGTCATGCTGTGGTCTGCCCGCGCATTGCTGGTCGAGCTTTGGCATGCACAAAAGGCACTGTGCCTGGCGTTGCTGCTGATGCTCGGCTGGACCGCTTTGAGCTTGTCGTGGGCCGCCACAGAGGAGCCCGGGCGTGAACTCAAGCGCCTGCTGTACATAGCGGTATTCCTGCTGTTCTTCCCCCTGTTGGCCCAACTCGGGGAGCAGCGCATTCGCCTGCTGATGCTTCTGGGTGGGGCGGGGCTGGCTATCGGTGCCGTATTGTCGATCGTGCAGTTTTATCTGGTCCGCGGCGAGGAGTGGGCATCCAGGCTGTATGGCATCGGTGAAATTTCCCACCCAATCCTTGGTTCTTACGTCATCGGCGCAGCGATTGTCTGGATGATCCATTGGCCAGTTAAACAACGCCTGATGCAGTTGCTCTGGGGTGTTGCCCTGCTCTGCCTGGGGGCATTCGTGTTGTTGTGCCAGAGTCGTGGTGCGGCCTTGGGCTTGCTGATCACGATGCTGGCCATGCCGCTCTGGTGCCGTGACCGCAGAAGCCGGGTGATTGCTGCAACAGCGCTGGTAGGCGCTGCCATTGGTTTTGCGCTGTTGTACTCGCTGGTCATGTACCGGGGGGCGTCCTACCGGCCGGAGATCTTCGAGGTAAGCCTGCAGATGATCGGTGAACATCCCTGGACCGGCCTGGGCCTGGGGTCGTTCTACTCCATCAGCGCCGCCGGTATGCAGTTCGACCACACCCACAACATGTTCACCCACATTGCCATCGAACTGGGTATCCCCGGCATGCTGTTGTGGCTGGCGGTGTGGCTGTGCACTTTGCGCGAAATCTGGAAAACCCGCGATACAGCCTTTGGCAAAGGTCTGATGGGCCTGTGGTTGTTCTCGACCCTGGCCATGCAGTTCGACGCCGCAAGCCTGACCGGCACCCCGCGTGCCGAGTGGTTCATCAGCTGGCTGCCGGTCGGCCTGGCCACTGTCCTGGTCTGGGTACGTGCCCGGGCGCCAGGCTGTGATAAAATTTCCGGTTCTATCTGAACAGCGAGCTCGACGATGGCCGAAACACCGCGAGAGGCGGAGCAGAGCTCCAGCCTGAAAATCTACTTCCGGCTGCTGAGCTACGTGAAGCCGTATATCGGCATTTTTCTGCTGAGTATCATCGGCTTCGTGATCTTTGCCTCGACCCAGCCGATGCTGGCCGGCATCCTCAAGTACTTCGTCGATGGCTTGAGCAACCCGCAGGCGGTGTTGTTCCCCAACGTGCCGTATCTCAAGGACCTGCAACTGCTGCAGGCCGTGCCGCTGCTGATCGTGCTGATCGCCGCCTGGCAGGGTCTGGGCTCGTTCCTGGGCAACTACTTCCTGGCCAAGGTTTCCCTGGGTCTGGTTCACGACCTGCGGGTCGAGTTGTTCAACAAGCTGCTGGTGCTGCCCAACCGCTACTTTGACAGCCACAATTCCGGCCACCTGATTTCGCGCATCACCTTCAACGTGACCATGGTCACCGGTGCTGCGACCGATGCCATCAAGGTGGTGATCCGCGAAGGCCTGACCGTGGTCTTCCTGTTCATCTACCTGCTGTGGATGAACTGGAAACTGACCCTGGTGATGCTGGCGATCCTGCCGATCATCGCCGTGATGGTCGGTACCGCGAGCAAGAAATTCCGTAAGCAGAGCAAGAAGATCCAGGTGGCCATGGGTGATGTCACCCATGTTGCCTCGGAAACCATCCAGGGCTACCGCGTGGTGCGCAGCTTCGGTGGCGAGAGCTACGAGCAGCAGCGCTTTGCCAACGCCAGCCAGAGCAACACTGACAAGCAGTTGCGCATGACCAAGACCGGCGCGGTGTACACGCCGATGCTGCAACTGGTGATCTACACCGCCATGGCGGCATTGATGTTCCTGGTGCTGTTCCTGCGTGGCGAGGCTACTGCCGGTGACCTGGTAGCCTACATTACCGCAGCGGGTCTGCTACCCAAGCCGATTCGGCAGTTGTCGGAGGTTAGCTCGACCATCCAGAAAGGCCTGGCCGGTGCCGAAAGCATCTTCGAGCAACTGGACGAGGCGCCGGAGGTCGACAGCGGCACCGTCGAGCTGGACCGCGTGGTCGGGCGGCTTGAAGTGCGCAACCTGAACTTTACCTATCCGGGTACTGACCGCCAGGTGCTGACCGATATTTCCTTTACCGCAGAGCCCGGGCAGATGATCGCCCTGGTGGGGCGTTCAGGTAGCGGCAAATCGACCCTGGCGGCACTGATACCACGCTTCTATCACCACGATGACGGACAGATCCTCCTCGACGGCGTGGAGATCGAGAACTACCGCCTGCGCAACCTGCGCAAGCACGTCGCCCAGGTGACCCAGCACGTGACCCTGTTCAACGACACCGTGGCCAACAACATCGCCTATGGCGACTTGGCCGGGGCGCCGCGGGCCGAGATCGAAGCCGCTGCCGCCGATGCCTATGCCAAGGAGTTCGTCGAGCAGTTGCCGCAAGGCTTCGACACCCAGGTCGGTGAAAACGGCGTGCTGCTCTCCGGTGGCCAGCGCCAGCGCCTGGCGATTGCCCGGGCGTTGCTTAAGAATGCGCCATTGCTGATTCTCGACGAGGCCACGTCGGCCCTGGATACCGAGTCCGAGCGCCACATCCAGGCAGCCCTGGATCATGTGATGAAAGGCCGCACCACCCTGGTGATCGCCCACCGCCTGTCGACCATCGAGAAGGCCGACATGATCCTGGTCATGGACCAGGGCAAGCTGGTCGAGCGTGGCACCCATACCGAGCTGCTGGCAGCCAACGGCTTTTACGCCAGGCTGCACGCCATGGGCCTGGACGAGCCGGCCAAGGTCGACATCACCTGAGTCAACCGCGCCGGGGCCTTGTGCCCCGGCAGCGTTTCCCTGGAATGCCTGGCAACAAGGCGGTAAACAAGCCGTCGCTTTGCCTGTGCTAATATCCTGCCCCTGTTAATTATTTTGTATATGGGTTGCCCATGAAGTTGTCCATGCCGCGTTTCGATCAAGCCCCGGTACTGGTGGTGGGCGATGTCATGCTCGACCGCTACTGGCATGGCGGTACCTCACGGATTTCACCTGAAGCGCCGGTGCCGGTGGTCAAGGTCGAACAGATCGAGGACCGTCCGGGCGGTGCCGCCAACGTCGCCTTGAACATCGCTGCCCTTGGCGCGCCGGCGGCGCTGGTCGGGGTGACCGGCCAGGACGAGGCTGCCGACAGCCTGGCCAACAGCCTGCAGGCTGCCGGTGTGCGCTCGATCTTCCAGCGTATTGCCCATCAGCCGACCATCGTCAAGCTGCGGGTCATGAGCCGCCACCAGCAGTTGCTGCGTATCGATTTCGAAGAACCCTTCGCCACCGACCCGCTGTCCCTGGGCGCCGAGGTCGATACCTTGCTCGACGGCGTCAAGGTGCTGGTGTTGTCGGACTACGGCAAGGGCGCGTTGAAAAACCACCAGAGCCTGATCCAGGCCGCCCGCGCCAAAGGCATTCCGGTGCTGGCCGACCCCAAGGGCAAGGATTTCTCGATCTACCGAGGCGCCAGCCTGATCACCCCGAACCTCAGCGAGTTCGAAACCATCGTTGGCCGTTGTGCCGACGAGGCCGAGCTGGTGGCCAAGGGCGCCCAGTTGATGAGCGAGCTGGAACTGGGTGCCTTGCTGGTGACCCGTGGCGAGCACGGCATGACCCTGCTGCGCCCCGATCACCCGGCCTTGCACTTGCCGGCCCGGGCCCGTGAAGTGTTCGACGTGACCGGTGCCGGTGACACTGTGATCTCGACCCTCGCCGCCGCCATCGCTGCCGGTGAAGAGCTGCCTCATGCGGTCGGCCTGGCAAACCTTGCCGCCGGTATCGTGGTGGGCAAGCTGGGTACTGCAGCTATCAGTGCCCCCGAGCTGCGCCGCGCGATCCAGCGCGAAGAGGGTTCCGAGCGTGGCGTACTGAGCCTCGACCAGTTGCTGCTGGCCATCGACGATGCCCGCGCGCACAACGAGAAGATCGTCTTCACCAACGGCTGCTTCGACATTCTCCATGCCGGCCACGTGACCTACCTGGAGCAGGCCCGGGCCCAGGGCGATCGCCTGATCGTCGCGGTCAACGACGACGCCTCGGTCAGCCGCCTTAAAGGCCCGGGCCGGCCGATCAACAGCGTTGACCGGCGCATGGCCGTACTCGCTGGCCTCGGCGCCGTGGACTGGGTGATCAGCTTCCCTGAGGGCACCCCGGAAAACCTGCTGAGCCAGGTCAAGCCGGATGTGCTGGTCAAGGGTGGTGACTATGGCATCGACCAGGTGGTCGGCGCCGACATCGTCAAGGCCTACGGCGGTTCCGTGAAGGTGCTGGGGCTGGTGGAAAACAGCTCGACCACCGCCATCGTCGAGAAGATTCGCAAGAACTGAAGCATCGCGGGGCAAGTCGCCCCGCACTCGGTTCTACTTGCGCAGCCCGCCACGCGCCATCTGCAACAACTCCCGTGCCCTGCCGGTCAGCCGCTTCAAGCCGCTGTCCGGTTTTGCGGGTGTCAGGCCTTGCTGCCTGACCCAATCCTTCCAGCGAATCCGCTCATCCCTGACCAGCCAGCCATCCTGTTGGGCAAAGCTTTCTGCCAGGTACAGCCCGCGGGTGCTGGCCGGCACCAGGCGATCCTTGCTCAGGGTGTAGAGCTCGGCGCGTGGCTGGCCGTCTTCCAGCGGCATCAGGTACAGGTCGGGGCGTTTACGGTTGAGGCGCGCGACCAGTTGGTCGCCTTCAAGGCGTTCGTCGACGTGGAACAGGCTCAGTGACTTGGCCTCGCGTGGTACTTGCAGGCACAGGTCGTAGATCAGTTGCAGCGAGGCAGTTGGCAAGTGTACATATGCCCGTGGCCGTTCCAGCAATTGCAGGTTGGCGCAGCGTACCGGGCGTGCGGCGCCGGACTGCGGCGTCAGCACGAAGGGCAGGGCTTCGCGATAGTGCAGGGCGTCGGCGTAGGGCGCTGGCAGCCAGGTATCGTTGAAGCGCCCGCCCAGCCAGCCTTCCGGGGTTTCCAGCAGGCATTCCTCGGCCACCTCCTGAATTGCCGTATGCAGCGGCAGGTTCAGCTCCTGAGCCGGCACATAGCCTGAAATCAGTTTTAGTACGACATCGCCACGGTCCTGGCGGCGCTGGCGTACCAGCACCCAGTAATCGCGGTTCTGCCAGCGCAGGGTCAGGCGCACCGAGACGCCGAGGTTGGCCAGTTCGACAGCAAAGTGCTGGCTGTCGGCAACCTGGATCGGCTTGCGCCGTTGCAGGGTCTGGGCGAAGTTCAGCGGCATGCCGATGCTCTGGTACACCAGCCCTTCGGGGCTGGCCTCGACGTGCAAGGGCAGGGTCTTGAAGTTGCTCGGGTTCTTGCGGATCAGCGTTCGCGGCATGTCGGCTCCGTCTTGCGTTGGGGTCGGCCGCGGCGGCGGCGTGAGTGTCAGCGGCGCAGCACCTTGGCAACGGTTGCCACGTTATGGGCCAGGTGCAGCGGATTGATGGTGCCGACAATAGCACTGCTGACCCCGGGGTGGGCGAACAGCAGTTCGAAGCTGGCACGCACCGGGTCGACACCCGGGCTAAGGCACACATGGCCGCTGGCCAGGGCCTTTTTCACCAGGATCGCCTTGCCGTGGTTGGCGGCGTAATCAATCACCGGCCGTTCGGCTTGTTCGTTCAGATTGTAGGTGACCATGGCGCAATCGCCGCGCTCGAGCGCCTTGAGACCGCCCGCTGCGGTTTTGCCGGACAGCCCGAAACCACGGATCTTGCCCTCCTGCTTGAGGGCTTCGAGGGTTTGGTAAACCTCCTCGTGCTCAAGGATGTGCAAGTCGTTGCCGTCGGAATGCACCAGTACCAGGTCGATGCAGTCGGTTTCCAGGCGCTTGAGGCTACGCTCGATGGAAAAGCGCGTGTGCGCTGCGCTGAAGTCGAATCGCGACTGGCCGTCTTCGAACTCCTCGCCGACCTTGCTGACGATCACCCACTGGTCGCGCTGGCCGCGTAACAGCGGGCCGAGGCGTTCTTCGCTGCGGCCATAAGCGGGTGCGGTATCGATCAGGTTGATGCCCAACTCGCGAGCCTGGGTCAGCAGCATCCGTGCTTCGTGGTCGTCGGGAATAGTGAAGCCGCTGGGATATTTGACGCCCTGGTCACGGCCAAGCTTGACCGTGCCCAGGCCCAGTGGCGAAACCGTCAGACCGGTACTGCCGAGGGGCCGATGCAAATCGTGCAGGCTCGGCAGGCTCATGGCAGCAGTTGCTCCCACACCGGCAGGGCCATGGGCGGTCGCGGCAATTCGGGCAGGGCCGGCTGGCCGCCTGGCTTGATGCCGTCGCGCTCAAGGTTGGCCAGCACCCGGTCACTGAAGTCCGGCGCCAGGGCCAGCTTGGTCGGCCAGCCCACCAGCAGGCGCTGCTGTTCGGCGAGGAAGGCGTTGTCGGGGCGCACCAGGCCCGATTGCGCAGGCTCGGCGCGGTCGATGCGCACGGTGGCCCAGCGCACCTGGCTGAGGTCGATCCAGGGCAGCAGGTTGCTGACTTCTTTTTTCGCCGCGGCAATCTGCGCTTCAGGCTCGCGGGCTACGCCGTCGGCTTCGGCCAGGTCGCCGCCCAGGTACCAGACCCACTGGCCATCGGCGCCCGGGTGGCTGGTGACGGTGATGCGCGGCTTCGGCCCGCCGCCCAGGCAATGGGCGTACAGCGGCTTGAGGCTGGCGCCCTTGGCCATGACCATGTGCAGCGGCCGGCGCTGCATGGCTGGCTGGCTCAGGCCCAAGGCTTCGAGCAAGGCGGCGTTGCCGGCACCGGCGCTGAGCACCACGCGCTGGGCGCGAATTTCGCGGCCATCGACGCGCAGGCCGGCCAGTTCGCCATTTTCTTCAAACGGTTCGATGCTTTGCCCGGCAAGCAGGCTGTCACCGGCCAGTTCCGCGAGCTTGTTGAGCAGGCTTGGCACATCGACGACCAATTCGGCCAGGCGATAGACCTTGCCCTTGAAGGCACGGTCCTGCAGGGCGGGTGGCAACTGCTCGCCCTTGACCTGATCGACCCGGCCGCGCACGGCCTTGCTGGCAAAGAAGCTGGTGAGGTTGCCGGCCAGGGTGCCAGGTGACCACAGGTAGTGGGCTTCGGACAGCAGGCGCACGCCGGACAGGTCCAGCTCGCCATTGCCGGCCAGGGCCTCGCGCCAGCGCCGGGGCATGTCGGCGATGGCTTCCGAGGCGCCGGTCAGGGCACCGTGCAGCGCGTACTTGGCGCCACCGTGGATGATCCCCTGGGATTTGAGGGTCTGCTCGCCACCGAGGCTGGCGCGTTCCACCAGAACTGTCGAATAGCCGAGCCGGCGCAGGCGGGCATTGAGCCAGAGGCCTGCGACCCCGGCGCCGACGATCAGCACATCGGTGGAAATTACGGTTGGCATGCATGAACCTCACAAGCGTGGACAGACGCCCAGTATACAGCCTGTGAGCCATTGCACCTGTTGCCGATCAATGCCCGGCGGTTTTCGAGAAGACCTGGATCACCACCACGCCGCCGACGATCATGGCCATGCCGAGCATTGCCGGCAGGTCCAGCTTCTGGCCGTAGATCACCAGCGCGGCGATGCTGATCAGGACGATGCCCAGGCCCGACCAGATGGCATAGGCAATGCCCACCGGAATGCTGCGCACCACCAGGGTCAGCATCCAGAACGCCACGGCATAGCCACAGACCATCAGCAGCAGCGGCAGGGGCGTGCTCAGGCCCTTGACGGCTTTCATTGAGGCGGTGGCGATGACTTCGGCGCAGATGGCGATAGCCAGGTAGGTGTAGGCATTCATGACGGTGATCCTCTGTTCTGGCTGGGCATTTTAGAGCAAGCCTGAATGGGGTAAAGTCATTACCTATCTTTTCTAGAGATAGGTTGATGGCCGAGCAGTGGAATCTGGAGCAGTTGCGCATGTTCGTGCGGGTCGCCGAGCTGCGCTCGTTCTCGGCAGTAGCCCGTGAACAGCGCAAGGCGCAATCGGCGGTGAGCAACGGCATCGCTTTGCTTGAGGCTGACCTGGGGGTGACCCTGTTCGAGCGTAGCAGCGGCCGCCAGCCGCGCCTGAGCGAAGCCGGCGCAACCTTGCTGGAAGATGCCCGCGAGCTGCTGCGCCAGTGCGAGCGCCTGGATGGCCGGGCCCTGGCGCTGATGCGCGGGCAAGAGGCGCAATTGCGGGTGGCCCAGGATGAGGCCATGCCCTATCAACCGGTGATCGACAGCCTCGATGAGCTGGCCCGGCAGTTTCCCTTGCTCGAAGTACAGATGGCCAGCGGCGCCCAGGGCGACGTGGCGCGCAAGCTGATCGAGCGGCGCGCCGATCTTGGCCTGCTGTTCCACCATGACCAGATGCCGGTATCCCTCGAGCGCCGGGCGGTGGGGCGGATCGAGATGGTTACTGCCTGCGCCGTGGATCATCCCTTGACCCGTCTTGAGCGCGTCAGTCGTCAGGACCTGGCCCGCCACCGCCAGTTGCTGATCACCCCGCAGGAAAGCGGCTACCCCGGTGGCGAGCCGATCAGCCCGCAGATCTGGCGCGCCGACAGCTTCTACGCCATGGCCGAATTGCTGATGCGTGGCCTGGGCTGGGCCTGGTTGCCGCGGCATGTGGTGCAGTACCCCACCTACCAGGCGCAGATGGTCGAGCTTGCCAGCGAATGGACACCGCCGGCACTGGTGGTCGAGCTGGTGTGGCGCCGTGACGAGCCACTGGGGCCCGCCGCGCAGTGGTTGGCCGAACGCTTCGCAGTGCACTTGCGCGCCATTGGCTAGTACACTTCGGCGCCATGAACAGAACCCTCTATACCTTGCTGTTTCACCTGGGCCTGCCGCTGGTTGCGCTGCGCCTGTTCCTGCGTTCGCGCAAGGCGCCGGCCTATGGGCAGCGCATCGCCGAGCGTTTTGCCTGCAAGCTGCCGGCCATGGCCAAAGGTGGCATCTGGGTGCACGCGGTGTCGGTGGGCGAGAGCATTGCCGCCGCGCCGATGATTCGCGCCTTGCTGCAGGCTTATCCACAGCTGCCGATCACCATCACCTGCATGACCCCGACCGGTTCTGAGCGGGTGCGGGTGATGTTCGCCGACGAGCCGCGCATCCAGCACTGCTACCTGCCCTACGACTTGCCCTGGGCCGCCGGGCGCTTTCTCGATCACGTGCAGCCCAGGCTTGCGGTGATCATGGAGACCGAGCTGTGGCCTAACCACATTCACCAGTGCGCCAAGCGCGGTATTCCGGTGGCCCTAGCCAATGCGCGGTTGTCCGAGCGTTCGGCGCGGGGCTATGCGCGCTTTGCTGGCCTGACCCGACCGATGCTGGCCGAGATGAGCCTGGTCGCGGTACAGACCGAAACCGAAGCCCAGCGCTTTCGCCAGTTGGGCGCGCGACCGGAATGTGTGCAGGTAACCGGCTCGATCAAGTTTGACCTGAGCATTGACGAGCAGCTGTTGCCGCGCGCCCGAGCCCTGCGTGAGCAGTGGCAGGCCGGCCAGCGGCCGGTATGGATCGCGGCCAGTACCCATGAAGGCGAGGACCCGATCATCCTCGCTGCCCACCGGCAGTTGCGCGAACATCATGCCGACGCCTTGCTGATCCTTGTGCCGCGTCACCCGGAGCGCTTTAACAGCGTGTTCGAGCTGTGCCGCGGGCAGTTGCCGACCGTGCGCCGTTCCAGTGGTGAAGCGGTCGCGGCTGATACCGCAGTGCTGCTCGGCGACACCATGGGCGAGCTGCTGTTTCTCTATGCCCTGGCCGATATCGCCTTCGTAGGCGGCAGCCTGGTGGCCAATGGCGGGCACAACCTGCTGGAGCCGGCGGCGCTGTCGCTGCCGGTGCTCAGTGGCCCGCATCTGTTCAACTTCCTGGAAATTGCGGCGATGCTGCGCGAGGCCGGCGCCTTGCAGGAAGTCGATGATGCCCAGGGGCTGGCGGCCGAAGTTCGCCGACTGATTGAGTTGCCGCGGGATGCGCAGCGCATGGGCGCGGCGGGGTTGGCGGTGATGAAGGCCAACCAGGGGGCCTTGCAGCGGCTGCTGGCTGGGTTGGGCCGGTTGCTCTAGTCTTTGGTATTCAGGGAGTAGCCGGCCACCAGTCCTTCATGCCCGCTGCCATCGAACTTGCGAATGCGTCCGCCGATCAGCAGATTGCCTGGTATCAGGTACATGCCGTAAGCCGATGCAGCGACTGGCCCAAGGCTCCAGCCGTTATCGGCGAAGCCTTTATCCAGTTCACCATTGGCACGATAGGCCGCCGTGAAGTAGCGCGGATCGGCGCCGCCTTGCTTCGTCGTCTGACCGACAGCGTGGATGCGCTCTTCGATCTGCGGGATCAGCCGCGATGTCACATAGCGAAAGTCGCCTTGCCGTCCGCCGGGGGCCAGTAGCACCGGGAAGTCGGGAAGAACATCACCCGCTGCGGACAAACGCGCCAACAGGCTTGAGTTGTGATTGTCTCGCGTTGCCAGGCCGGCGACAGTGAAGACCCGCGGGATGGCCGTGGATACCGTCATCAAACGGACTCTGCTTGCGCCTGGATAGGTGATCAGTCTCGAACCCTGCTCGGCGAAGGTTATGTCGAGCTCGCCCGTGAGCGTGTAACGGGCGACGCAGCCACTGTTACCGGCATCACCTGCGACGATGATCTTGTCGTCGAGCAGTATGGCGCCGGTCAGCTCGAAGTTTTCCACGGGTTTGGGCAGGAGGTAGCCGGTTTCGGCAAATGCCGGGTCCAGAGCGCCGTCGGGTAGCAAACGGATCAAGTAGCCAGTATCTGCCGAGGCGAGCAGATAGCCGCCTTGTGGAAGGGGGATTGCATTCAAGCCGGCATCACTGGAAGTTCGCAGCTCCTGCGGGCTTTCAGCCCCTGATGAGCGTGATCTACCCTTGCTGGAGAGCTGTTCCAGCACCAGCTTGCCGTTACTCGCGAAGCTGTCGTCGGGGTGGCCGTTTTCGTCGAACCTTGCCATCGCCGCGTAGATATCGTCAGCGAACAGCACCCCGGCGAGCACAACTTTGCCGTCAGTTGCCTGCTGGTATGCCGATAATGCAAAAAAGATCGTGTCCTCGCCGAATGAAAACGTATCTTCGATGACGCCCTGGTTGCCAAAGCTCGTATCCAGGCTGCCATCAGAGTTCAAACGGGCGAGGGTGAAGTCGGAGGTCTCGTCAACAGAGTCACCGAACACCATGATCTTGCCCAGCCGCACTGGGCAGAGGGTGCCAAGGCCTTCGGTGAAGTCCAGCCTGGAAATCCAGGTGGGCGCTTGCGGTGCGGTAGCCATGCTATATCGCTCCTGAGCCTTCCCCAATGGAAGTAGTCAGGCGCAATGTAGGAAGCAGGAGGAGGCTTGGATACTGGTAAAAATATCAGGTAAGGCCAGCTTCCAGGCAGGCGTGGCCGCGAGGTTTTAGCCTCGCAGCCGTCGTTTTCAGGGCCGGGCTTCGAAGTTGGCCTTGGCCGCTGCTGCCAGGTCTGGCGGCAGGAAGTCCTTGTCCGGGTTGTAGTCCGGTTTCAGGTAGCGGCTCAAATCGCTCAGGTCCTGCGGGCTCAAGGTGCCGGCGGCTTGCTTGAGGCGCAGGTTGTCGAGGATGTAGTCGTAGCGGGTGTTGTTGTAGTCACGCACCGAGGTGTACAGCTGGCGCTGGGCATCGAGCACGTCGACGATGTTGCGGGTACCGACCTGGTAGCCAATTTCGGTGGCTTCCAGGGCGCTCTGGTTGGAGATGATCGACTGCTTGCGCGCTTGCACCTGCTCGACGTCGGTGTTCACCGCGCGGTGCAGGTTGCGGGTGTTTTCCACCACCTGGCGGCGCAGGCTCTCGCGCTGCTGCTCGCTCTGGCTCAGGCGCTGGTAAGCCTCGCGCACCTGCGAGCTGGTCAGGCCGCCGCTGTAGATCGGAATGTTCAACTGCAGGCCGATGCTGGTCTGCTCGACATCGCCGCTGTAGTTCTGCCCGGTGAGGTTGGGGTTGGAAAAGCCCAGGCTGTCGTTGTCGCCCTTCTGGTAGCGCGCTACCGCATCGACGGTCGGCGCGTGCCCGGCCTTGCGCTGGCGCAGGGTCTCTTCGGCGGCGCTCACCGCGTAGTTGGTGGCCAGCAGGTTGAGGTTCTGCTTGCCGGCAGTCTCGACCCAGGCTTTGGCGTCGTTCGGCACCGGCAGTTGCACCGGCAAGGTGTGGACGATGCCCTGCACCGAGTTGTAGTCGCGGTTGGTCAGGGTGATCAGCGCCTCGAAGGCGTCGTCGACCTGGCGCTGGGCAACGATGCGGTTGGCCCGGGCGGTGTCGTAGCTGGCCTGGGACTGCAGCACGTCGGTCTTGTCCGACAGGCCAACGTCAAAACGTTCGTTGGACTGGTCGAGCTGGCGCTTGAACGCCGCTTCCTCGGCCTTGGTCGAGGCCAGGGTGTCCTGGGCGCGTAGCACGGCGAAATAGTTTTCGGCGCTTTGCAGGATCAGGTTCTGCTCGGTGGCCGACAGCTCCAGTGCCGCCTGTTCGTTGACCGCTTCGGCCGCCTGCAACTGGAACCAGCGATCAGCGCGAAAGACCGGCTGGGCCAGGGTCGCGGACCAGGAGTTGCCGCTGCGGTTGGCGGTAATCGAAGGGCTGTCGATCTTGGTGCGGTTGTTCATCATTTCGGCGCCGGCCGAAAGGTTCGGCAGCAGGCCGGCGCGGGCCTGGGGCACCACTTCCTTCTGGGCGCCGTAGTTGGCGCGGGCAGCCGCCAGGTCGGCGTTATTGTTCACGGCTTCCTGATAGACACTGACCAGGTCGGTCTTCGCCGACAGGGGCACGTCCGCTGCCCAGGCCATTCCGTTGGTAGCACAAGACACGGCAAGGGCCAGTGAAAGTTTGCGCAGCATAGGGCAATCCTTGAACGGTGAGAATTTCTGAACTGGTGAGTGTAGTTGCGCAGCCATTTTGCAACAATCCGCTATTTGCGCCATTTATCGTGTCCATGTCCAGGTGCTTGGCTTTGTATGCCACTCCAGCTTAGACTGGCCGCGTTCTTGTCGGGGTGCCTTGTGTTGAGGCTGAGATCGGATAATCCGGATCCCGTTGAACCTGATCAGGTTAGCGCCTGCGTAGGGAACAAGATTTCTCGCTTTCCCGGCGAGTCTCTTGTGCCAGGTCCGGGAATGTCGAGTCAGCCACCACAGCTGCAGGCATCACCGCGCATTTGGCACAGCACCACCCATGGTGCGTCCGTGCCTTTCAGGTTCTCCCCGACATTCCACTGCTAGGAAGCCGTCTGGAGAGCCTGTGATGAGTAAACAAGAAAAATATACCAATCTGAGTGAATCGGCCCGGGTCGATCAACAATCCGTACAGCCATTCACCCGCTCGCGCAAAATCTATGTCGAAGGCTCGCGCCCGGACATCCGCGTGCCCATGCGTGAAATCAGCCTCGACGACACCCCGACCGACTTCGGCGGCGAAGCCAACGCCCCGGTACTGGTCTACGACACTTCCGGCCCCTACACCGACCCTAGCGTTATCATCGACGTGCGCAAGGGCCTGGGCGACGTACGCTCGGCCTGGATCGACGCCCGTGGCGATACCGAGCGCCTGGCCGGCCTGTCGTCGGACTTCGGCCAGCAGCGCCTGGCCGATGCCGAGCTGACCAAGCTGCGTTTTGCCCACGTGCGCAATCCGCGCCGGGCCAAGGCCGGCGCCAACGTCAGCCAGATGCACTACGCCCGCCAGGGCATCATCACCGCCGAGATGGAATACGTTGCCATCCGCGAAAACATGAAGCTGCAAGAAGCCCGTGCCGCCGGCCTGCTTGGCCAACAGCATGCCGGGCACAGCTTCGGCGCGAGCATCCCGAAAGAAATCACCGCCGAATTCGTCCGCGAAGAAATCGCCCGCGGCCGCGCGATCATCCCGGCCAACATCAACCACGTGGAGCTGGAGCCGATGATCATCGGCCGCAACTTCCTGGTGAAGATCAACGGCAACATCGGTAACAGCGCCCTGGGCTCGTCCATCGAAGAAGAAGTGGCCAAGCTGACCTGGGGCATCCGCTGGGGCTCGGACACGGTGATGGACCTGTCCACCGGCAAGCACATCCACGAAACCCGCGAGTGGATCATCCGCAACTCGCCAGTGCCAATCGGTACCGTACCGATCTACCAGGCCCTTGAGAAGGTCAATGGCGTGGCCGAAGACCTGACCTGGGAGCTGTTTCGCGACACCCTGATCGAACAGGCCGAGCAAGGCGTTGACTACTTCACCATCCACGCCGGCGTACTGCTGCGCTATGTGCCGCTGACCGCCAAGCGCGTCACCGGCATCGTCAGCCGCGGTGGCTCGATCATGGCCAAGTGGTGCCTGGCGCACCACAAAGAGAACTTCCTCTACACCCACTTCGACGAAATCTGCGAAATCATGAAGGCCTACGACGTCAGCTTCTCGCTCGGCGATGGCCTGCGTCCGGGCTCGATTGCCGACGCCAACGACGAAGCGCAGTTCGGCGAACTGGAAACCCTCGGCGAGCTGACCAAGATCGCCTGGAAGCATGACGTCCAGTGCATGATCGAAGGCCCGGGCCACGTGCCGATGCAGCTGATCAAGGAGAACATGGACAAGCAGCTCGAATGCTGCGACGAAGCGCCGTTCTACACCCTTGGCCCGCTGACCACCGACATTGCCCCGGGCTACGATCACATTACCTCGGGCATCGGTGCGGCGATGATCGGCTGGTTCGGTTGCGCCATGCTCTGCTACGTGACGCCCAAGGAACACCTGGGCCTGCCGAACAAGGATGACGTCAAGACCGGCATCATCACCTACAAGATCGCCGCCCATGCCGCCGACCTCGCCAAGGGCCATCCCGGCGCGCAGATCCGCGACAACGCACTGTCCAAGGCGCGCTTCGAATTCCGCTGGGAAGACCAGTTCAACCTCGGCCTGGACCCGGACACCGCACGCAGCTTCCATGACGAAACCCTGCCCAAGGATTCGGCCAAGGTCGCGCACTTCTGCTCGATGTGCGGGCCGAAGTTCTGCTCGATGAAGATCACCCAGGAAGTGCGTGAATACGCTGCCAACCAGCGCATCGAAGCGGTGGACGTGGCGCTCGAGGATGGCATGCGCGAGCAGGCCGAGCGGTTCCGCCAGGAAGGCAGCCAGTTGTACAAAAAAGTCTGACCCGATTAACGGGTAAAACCTGCTCCCCCTGTGGGAGCGGGCTCGACCCGCGATAGGGCCTTAAAGAACAACTACTTCCCTCCTGTCGAGACCACACTCGTGAGCACACCCAGCCAGTTTTCCCCCGATCACCCGGTCAGCGCCGAGCAACGCGTGCTCAGCGGCCGCGACCTCTGTTCCTTGTGGTTTTCCCTCGGCATCGGCCTGATGGTGCTGCAGACCGGTGCTTTGCTCGGCCCCGGCCTGGGCCTGGCCAATGCTGTGCTGGCGATCATCGTCGGCACCAGCGTCGGCGTGCTGCTGCTCGCCGCGGTCGCGGTCATCGGCAGTGATACCGGCCTGTCGTCGATGGCCGCCCTGCGCCGCAGCCTGGGCAGCAACGGTGCGCGTCTGCCGGCGATGCTCAACCTGCTGCAGTTGATTGGCTGGGGCTCGTTCGAAATCATCGTCATGCGCGATGCCGCCAGCCTGCTTGGCGAGCGCGCCTTCGGCGAAGGCAGCGTGCTGACCAATCCGTTGCTGTGGACCTTGTGCTTCGGCGCGCTGGCCACCTTGCTGGCGGTCAGCGGGCCGTTGACCTTCGTGCGCAAGATTTTGCGCAAGTGGGGCATCTGGCTGCTGATCGGCGCCTGCCTGTGGCTGACCTGGAACCTGTTTGCCAAGGCCGACCTGGCCGCGCTGTGGGCGCGCGCCGGTGATGGTTCGATGCCGCTGGCGATCGGCATTGATATTGCCATCGCCATGCCGCTGTCGTGGCTGCCATTGATTGCCGACTACTCACGCTTCAGCCAGCGTGCCAGCCGGGTGTTTGCCGGCACGGCGCTGGGCTACTTCATTGGTAACGTGTGGATGATGAGCCTGGGCGTGGCCTACACCCTGGCCTTTGCCCCGGCGGGCGAGGTCAATACCTTGCTGCTGGCCCTGGCTGGCGCCGGCCTGGGCATTCCGTTGCTGCTGATCCTGCTCGATGAGTCGGAAAAAGCCTTTGCCGATATTCACTCGGCGGCGGTCTCCACAGGTTTTCTGCTGCGCCTGAAGGTCGAGCACCTGGCCCTGGCCATTGGCGTGCTGTGCACCCTGATCGCCAGCTTGGCGCCGCTGGCGCAGTACCAGAACTTCCTGTTGCTGATCGGCTCGGTGTTCGCGCCGCTGTTCGGCGTGGTGCTGGTCGATCACTTCATCGTCCGCCGCCGGCGCAGCGATTCAAGCCCGATCCACAGCCTGCACTGGCCGGCATTGCTGGCCTGGGTGATTGGTGTGGGCGCTTACCACTTGCTGGCGCACTACGCGCCGAACGTCGGCTCGACCCTGCCGGCCTTGCTGCTGGCAGGGGTGGTCTATTGGGCCGCCGCGCCGGCAGTCAGCCGCGACCGGGAAACAACTCCGGCCTGATCACGCCGTTCAGGCGCGGGTAGGGGATTTTCAGCTCGATATGGCCCATGGAGTACGGGGCGATGGCATAGACCTCGTACTTCAGCACCACCGCGCCGTAGGTCAGGGCGATGTGCGGGGTCTGGCGGAACGGCCAGGTCTTGACGAACTCGGCGTCCTTGTCCATGCCGGTGCTGATCAGCCAGCCTTTGTGGGCTTCTTCGGCGGTCTTCCAGAAGGTCGCTTCCTGGCCCGGCACCAGCATGTCCTGCAGGCTCAGCACTTTGTCCTGCTGGCGCGAATAGTTGATGAAGCCGCGTCCGGGCATGCCGTGGGCGCCGCCGGTGTCCAGGTAGCTGGACAGTTCGATGATCACCAGTCCGTCATGCTGCTCGCGTACCTTGGCTTGCAGGTAGCTGCTGTTGCGGCTTTGCGCGCTGGCCATGAACTGCTCTTCGTAGGCTTTGAGCGAGCTGGGCAGGGCGCTGCGCTCGTTGTCCTGGGTCAGTTGCAGCAGGCGTTTCTCGACGATCCCGTCCAGCTTGGGGTTGGCCGGGAAGTGGATGGTGTCGATGTTGACCAGCGGGCAATCGGCATTGTTGCAACCGGGCTTGATGTGCTCCCAACGGTCGCGCTTGACCTCCAGCGGCGTGCGCATGTTGGGCTGGAACAGGCTCTGACAAGCGCCAAGGGCCAGGGCCAGCACGGCCACGGAAGTCAGTTTCACAAGCGTCATGATGATCCTTGTAAGGCAAAGGTGATCGGACTTGGACCGTCGGCAAGGCCTTCAGTTCGCCACTAAGCTGAATAGACCAGCGGGGTGCCTATCCTCGCAGCCTGGACGGTATCTTTAAAGAGGTGAAACGCAGCGGTACGCAGGTTAGGATGGCGCGATGCGGTAAATGAGGTAATGAGGATTCCCATGTCTGACACGTTCAACAACGCTGTGCCCAGCCAGGTCGAGATCGTCGATCGGGCCACTTGCTACAAGGGCTTCTACCGCCTCGACAAGGTGCGCCTGCGCCACGAGCTGTTCGCCGGTGGCATGGGTCGTGAGATCAGCCGCGAGCTGTTCGTGCGCCATGATGCGGTGTGTGTGCTGCCTTACGACGCCCAGCGCGACGAAGTGGTGCTGATCGAGCAGTTTCGCGTCGGCGCCATTGGCAAGGTCGACAACCCCTGGCTGATCGAACTGGTCGCCGGTCTGATCGACAAGGACGAACAACCGGAAGAAGTTGCACACCGTGAGGCCGAGGAGGAAGCTGGGCTGGTGTTCAGTACGCTGTGGCCGATGACCCGGTATTTCCCGTCACCGGGCGGCAGCGACGAGTTTGTGCATCTTTACCTGGGCCGTTGCAGCAGCGTTGGGGCCGGTGGCCTGCACGGGCTGGAAGAAGAAGGCGAGGATATTCGCGTGAAGGTCTGGGCGTTCGAGGATGCGCTGCAGGCCGTGCGCGACGGCAAAATTGCCAACGCGGCAACCATCATTGCCTTGCAATGGCTGGCCTTGAACCGCGCTGAAGTCAGGGGGCTATGGTCGTGAATCTGCTGCGCGAGCGCTACCGGGTAGATCTGGTCGGGTTGCAGGCTGCCTGCGAGGCCAACTATGCGCGCCTGATGCGCCTGCTGCCCGACATGCGCAGCACCCAGAGCTCGCGCCGGATCGGCATGACCCAGGGCGACCAGATGCTTGGCGTGCTGGTCCTCGATGTAGTGCTCGCCTGTCCCTACACCACCACCTTGCGCGTGCGCCAGGAGCACAGCCTGCCCTGGCTGCCGGTGCCGCAGCTGGAGGTGCAGGTCTACCACGACGCGCGCATGGCCGAAGTGGTCAGCGCCGAGCACGCCCGGCGTTTTCGCAGTATCTATCCGTACCCCAATGCGGCCATGCACCAGCCGGACGAAAAGGCCCAGCTGAATCTGTTCCTCGGTGAATGGCTGAGCCATTGCCTGGCCTGTGGCCATGAGTTGGCCGTCGTTCGCTGAAATGTGATGACGGTCGTTTTCGAGTATTTGCTCAACGCCCGCCAGCCGCCATAATCGCGCTGAATCCGTTCAAGGAGTCGGCCCTTGCCGCAACCATCGATCCCCCCTAGCGACGCGCCGGTGTACCTGGTGCAACTGACCGACAGTCATTTGTTTGCCGACGCGCAAGGCACGCTGCTGGGCATGAATACCCGCGACAGCCTGCAGCGGGTGATCGAGCGGGTACGCGACGAGCAGCCGCGGATCGACCTGCTGCTGGCCACCGGCGATTTATCCCAGGATGGCTCGGTCGAGTCCTACCGCTGTTTTCGTGACCTGACCGCGAGCCTTGAGGCCCCCGCGCGCTGGCTCGCCGGCAACCATGACGAGCCGCTGCCAATGGAACAGGCGGCGCAGGGCACTGATTTGCTTGATCCGCAGGTGGATATCGGCAATTGGCGAATCCTCATGCTCAACTCGGCGGTGGCCGGTTCGGTGCCGGGCTTGCTCGATGACGGCCAGCTCAGGTTGCTAAAGAGCGCCTTGGACGAAGCGCCCGAGCGCCATCACCTGATCTGTTTCCATCACCAACCGGTATCTATCGACTGCGCCTGGATGGCGCCGATCGGCTTGCGCAACGCCGACGCACTGTTTGCTGTGCTGCAAGGTTATCCACAGGTACGGGCCTTGCTCTGGGGCCATATTCACCAGGAGTGGGACCAGGTTCGCGACGGCGTGCGGCTATTGGCCTCACCCTCGACCTGCATCCAGTTCGAGCCGCGCAGCGAAGGCTTCAAAGTCGGCGAGCAGGCCCCCGGCTACCGCTGGCTGCGCCTGCAGGCGGACGGCTCGATCGACACCGGCGTGTCGCGGGTCAGCGACTTCGAATTCACCGTCGACTACGAAGGCGATGGCTATTAAGTGTTGCCAAATCGCTGAAACTGCTGCATCTGCCGTCTAACAGGCTAAAATGCGCGCTTTCCTGCCTGGCGATCCAGGCACTCAAGGCGCATCGGGGGCGGCATGTCGGGTTCGATTCTCTATATTCACGGGTTCAACAGCGCGCCGTCGTCGAAGAAGGCCAGCCAGCTGGTAGCGGTCATGGCCCAGTTGGGGCTGGCCGAGCGCCTGCGCGTGCCGGCCCTGCATCATCATCCGCGCCAGGCCATCGCCCAGCTTGAGGCGGCGATTGCCGAGCTCGAATCGCCATTACTGGTCGGCAGCTCGCTCGGCGGCTACTATGCCACCCATCTGGCCGAGCGCCACGGGCTCAAGGCCCTGCTGGTCAACCCGGCGATCAACCCGCACCGGCTGTTCGACGGCTACCTGGGGCCGCAGCAGAACCTCTATACCGGCGAAACCTGGGAACTGACCCTGGACCACGTGCAGGCTCTGGCCGAGCTGGAAGTGCCGGCGCCGACCGATGCCGGGCGCTTTCAAGTGTGGCTGCAGACCGCCGATGAAACCCTGGACTACCGCCAGGCCGAGCAGTTCTACCGTGCCTGTGCACTGCGCATCCAGGCCGGTGGCGATCACAGCTTCCAGGGCTTTGCCGAACGCCTGCCAGCCCTGCTGAGCTTTGCCGGCATTGCCCCGCAGCAGTATCAAACACTCGATTTTTCTGTATTTTGATAACCTATTTTCACCCACGACTGACGACGAGAACCCATGGCCATTCCCAGCGCTAGTGCCTATAACGCAGACGCCATCGAAGTCCTCTCCGGCCTTGACCCGGTGCGCAAGCGCCCGGGCATGTACACCGACACCAGCCGGCCGAACCACCTGGCCCAGGAAGTGATCGACAACAGTGTCGACGAAGCCCTGGCCGGGCACGCCAAGTCGGTGCAGGTGATCCTCCACGCCGACCATTCCCTGGAAGTGTCCGACGATGGTCGCGGCATGCCGGTGGACATCCACCCTGAAGAGGGCGTGTCCGGGGTCGAGCTGATCCTCACCAAGCTGCACGCGGGTGGCAAGTTCTCGAACAAGAACTACCAGTTCTCCGGCGGCCTGCACGGGGTGGGTATTTCGGTGGTCAACGCCTTGTCCAGCCAGGTGCGGGTCAAGGTCAAGCGCGACGGCAACGAGTACCAGATGACCTTCGCCGATGGCTACAAGGCCACCGAGCTTGAAGTAGTCGGCAGCGTTGGCAAGCGCAACACCGGCACCAGCGTGTACTTCGCCCCGGACCCCAAGTATTTCGATTCGCCGAAATTCTCCATCAGCCGCCTCAAGCACGTGCTCAAGGCCAAGGCTGTGTTGTGCCCGGGGCTGCTGGTCAGCTTCGAAGACAAAGGCACCGGCGAGAAGGTCGAGTGGCACTACGAAGACGGCCTGCGCTCCTATCTGGTCGATTCGGTCAGCGAGTTCCTGCGCCTGCCCGACGAGCCGTTCTGCGGCAGCCTGGCCGGTAACAAAGAGGCGGTCGACTGGGCCCTGCTGTGGCTGCCCGAAGGCGGCGACAGTGTTCAGGAAAGCTACGTCAACCTGATCCCCACGGCCCAGGGCGGTACCCACGTCAATGGCCTGCGCCAGGGTCTGCTCGATGCCATGCGCGAGTTCTGCGAGTTCCGCAACCTGTTGCCGCGCGGCGTCAAGCTGGCGCCGGAAGACGTCTGGGAGCGCATCAGCTTCGTGCTTTCGATGAAAATGCAGGAGCCGCAGTTCTCCGGGCAGACCAAAGAGCGTCTGTCCTCGCGCGAGGCTGCCGCGTTCGTTTCTGGCGTGGTCAAGGATGCCTTCAGCCTGTGGCTCAACGCTCACCCGGAGGTGGGCATGCAGCTGGCGGAGCTGGCGATCAACAACGCCGGCCGGCGCCTGAAGGCGAGCAAGAAGGTCGAGCGCAAGCGCGTCACCCAGGGGCCGGCACTGCCGGGCAAGCTGGCCGACTGCGCCGGCCAGGACCCGATGCGCGCCGAGCTGTTCCTGGTTGAGGGTGACTCGGCCGGCGGTTCGGCCAAGCAGGCGCGGGACAAAGAGTTCCAGGCCATCCTGCCGCTGCGCGGCAAGATCCTCAACACCTGGGAAGTCGATGGCGGCGAAGTCCTGGCCAGCCAGGAAGTGCATAACATTGCCGTGGCCATTGGCGTCGATCCCGGCGCTGCCGACATGAGCCAGTTGCGCTACGGCAAGATCTGCATCCTTGCCGACGCCGACTCCGACGGCCTACACATCGCCACCTTGCTCTGTGCATTGTTTGTCCAGCACTTCCGCCCGCTGGTCGAAGCCGGCCACGTCTATGTGGCCATGCCACCGCTGTACCGCATCGACCTGGGCAAGGAAATCTACTACGCCCTCGACGAAGCCGAACGCGACGGCATCCTCGACCGCCTGGTGGCCGAGAAGAAGCGCGGCAAGCCGCAGGTCACCCGATTCAAGGGCCTGGGTGAGATGAACCCGCCGCAACTGCGGGAAACCACCATGGACCCGAACACCCGACGCCTGGTCCAGCTGACCCTCGACGACCTGGACGGCACCCGCGAAATCATGGACATGCTGCTGGCCAAGAAGCGCGCCGGCGATCGCAAGAACTGGCTGGAATCCAAAGGCAACCTGGCCGAGGTCCTGGCTTGATACGTGTGGCCCTGACTGCGGCTCTGGCGCTGTTGACGCTTCCGGCACTGGCCGCGCCGTGGCCGGAGCTCAAGCTGGTCGCCGAACACCCGGTCGAGGGCATGCGTGGCGGCAATCTGTCTGGCCTGAGCGAATGCCGAGGCGGGCTGTGGGCGGTTTCCGACCGCGATGACGAGCTGCTTTACCGCCTGGATACCTCGGCTGCCGTCTGGCAAGCCGAAGCGCAGCACATGGAGGTACCGCCGGTACCGGACAGCGGTTTGCCCTGGGGCTTGCGCTCGCGCACCTGGGCTGCCGCGCAGGTGCGCGGCGGCGAGCTGGACTTCGAAGGCATCAGCTGCGATGCCGCCGGCAACCATTACCTGGTCAGTGAAGCCCATGCGGCCGTGCTGCAGGTACCAATGGAAGGCGCGCCCAACTGGCTGAGAATCGACCCGAGCATGGTCCGCCAGGCGCGCGCCAGCGGCATGCTGCTGCACTTCAATGCGTTGTTCGAAGGCCTGGCGGTAAGCCCGGCCGGTGACCGTATCTGGCTGGCGGCCGAGCGCGAGCGCCGCGGCCTGCTGCTGATCAACCGCCAGCAGACCACCTGGAACTGCGGCAACGGTTGCGTGCTGCTCAGCGAAGCCGGGGTCGAGATGCAGCCGCCGCAGATGCCCAGGCCGCGCCCGGTGTCGCGCGACTTTGCCGACCTGGCCCTGTTCAACGACAAGCTCTTTACCCTGGAGCGCAACGCCTATCGCATTTGCCGGCGTGATGCGCAGACAGCCAAGGTCGAGCGCTGCTGGTCGTTTGCCGCCGATGCCCTGGCCGAACCCCGGCGTTACTCGCAGCCATTCGGCCTGGCCGAGGCGCTGGTGATCGATGACAAGGGCGCCTGGATTGGCCTGGACAACAACGGTGCGACCCGCCAGGACGGCGAATCGCGACCGATTGTCTGGCGCTTTGCCGCGCCGGCCGGCGGCTGGAGTGGCAAATCGTGAGCCAGCCGCCGGGCAAGCGTGCTGGCCGGGTACTGCTGATTCTGGCCTGGGCGGCCGGATTGTTCCTGGCCACGCGCTTTTTCGGCGAATGGGAGCAGCGTCAGGCCAACCCCAATGCTGTGGTCACCTCGCAACACGGCGAGGGTTACATCGAAGTGCAACTGGCCGGTAACGGCCAGGGGCATTTCGTCGCCGATGGCCGGATCAACGGCCAGACGGTACATTTTCTGCTCGATACCGGGGCGACCGACGTGGCGATCCCCGAAGCCCTGGCCGGCAAGCTAGGCCTGGAGCGCGGTGCGCCGGTGATGTTGAGCACCGCCAATGGCCGCACCCAGGGCTACCGCACGCGCCTGGACCAGCTGCAGCTGGGCGATATCCTCCTGCGCAATGTGCGCGCGCTGGTGGTGCCGGGGCTCGATGGCGAACAGGTTTTACTGGGCATGAGTGCCCTGAAACAACTCGAATTTACCCAGCGTGGCGGCACCTTGCTGCTGCGCCAGAACCTGAAATGATGAGGCCCGCATGAGCGACTCCCTTGATCTCAGCCTCGATGGCGTAGAGCGCCGGTCACTGGCTGACTTCACCGAACAGGCCTACCTCAACTACTCCATGTACGTGATCATGGACCGCGCCTTGCCGCATATCGGCGACGGCCTGAAGCCGGTGCAACGGCGCATCGTCTATGCCATGAGCGAACTGGGCCTGGACGCCGACTCCAAGCACAAGAAGTCGGCGCGTACCGTCGGTGACGTGCTCGGCAAGTTCCACCCCCATGGCGACTCGGCCTGCTATGAAGCCATGGTGCTGATGGCGCAGCCGTTCAGCTACCGCTACACCCTGGTCGATGGCCAGGGCAACTGGGGTGCGCCGGACGATCCGAAGTCCTTCGCCGCCATGCGCTACACCGAGGCGCGCCTGTCGCGCTACTCCGAAGTACTGCTCAGCGAGCTGGGCCAGGGCACTGCGGACTGGGTGCCGAACTTCGACGGCACCCTCGATGAGCCTGCGGTGCTGCCGGCGCGCCTGCCGAACATCCTGCTCAACGGCACCACCGGTATCGCCGTGGGCATGGCCACCGACGTGCCGCCACACAACCTGCGCGAAGTCGCCTCGGCCTGCGTACGCCTGCTCGATGAGCCCAAGGCCACGGTCGAGCAGCTTTGCGAGCACATCCAGGGCCCGGACTACCCGACCGAAGCCGAGATCATCACCCCGCGTGCCGAACTGCTGAAAATCTACGAAAGTGGCCGTGGTTCGGTGCGCATGCGCGCGGTTTACCGCATTGAGGACGGCGATATCGTCGTTACCGCGCTACCGCACCAGGTCTCCGGGGCCAAGGTGCTGGAGCAGATCGCCGCGCAGATGCAGGCCAAGAAGCTGCCGATGGTCGCCGACCTGCGCGACGAGTCGGACCACGAGAACCCGTGCCGCATCGTCATCATCGCCCGCTCCAACCGGGTTGACCTCGACGAGCTGATGCAGCACCTGTTCGCTACCACCGATCTTGAGTCCAGCTACCGGGTCAACGTCAACATCATCGGCCTGGATGGCCGCCCGCAGCTGAAAAACCTGCGGGCGCTGCTGGTCGAATGGCTGGAATTCCGCGTGCAGACGGTGCGCCGCCGGCTGAAGTTCCGCCTCGACAAGGTCGAGCGCCGCCTGCACCTGCTCGAAGGCCTGTTGGTAGCCTTCCTCAACCTGGATGAAGTTATCCACATCATCCGCACCGAGGACCAGCCGAAAGCTGCGCTGATTGCCCGCTTCGACCTTACTGAAACCCAGGCCGAGTACATCCTCGAGACCCGCCTGCGCCAACTGGCGCGCCTGGAAGAGATGAAGATCCGCAACGAGCAGGACGAACTGGCCAAGGAACAAGCCAAGCTGATTGCCCTGCTGGGCAGCGAAACCAAGCTGCGCAAGCTGGTGCGTGCCGAGCTGATCAAGGATGCCGAAACCTACGGCGACGACCGCCGCTCGCCAATCGTCGCCCGTGCCGAAGCCAAGGCCCTGTCGGAAAACGAGCTGATGCCGACCGAACCGGTCACCGTGGTGCTCTCGGAGAAGGGCTGGGTGCGTTGCGCCAAGGGCCACGATATCGACGCCACGGGCCTTTCCTACAAGGCTGGCGATGGCTTCAAGGCCGCCGCTGCCGGGCGTTCGAACCAGTTTGCCGTGCTGATCGACTCCACCGGCCGCAGCTACTCGCTGGCCGCCCACACCTTGCCATCGGCCCGGGGCCAGGGCGAGCCGTTGACCGGCCGTCTGACGCCGCCACCGGGCGCAAGCTTCGACTGCGTGCTGCTGCCCGAAGATGACGCCCTGTATGTGATCGCCTCCGACGCCGGTTACGGCTTCGTGGTCAAGGGCGAGGACCTGCAGGCCAAGAACAAGGCCGGTAAAGCCCTGCTCAGCCTGCCCAACGGTGCCAAGGTCATTGCCCCGCGCCCGGTCGCCGATCGCGAGCACAACTGGCTGGCGGCGGTGACCACCGAAGGCCGCCTGCTGATCTTCAAGGTCAGCGACCTGCCGCAACTGGGCAAGGGCAAGGGCAACAAGATCATCGGCATCCCGGGCGACCGGGTGGCCTCGCGTGAAGAATTTGTCACTGATCTGGCGGTCATTCCCGACGGCGCGACCCTTGTATTGCAGGCCGGCAAGCGTACCCTGTCTCTGAAGGCCGACGACCTTGAGCATTACAAGGGCGAACGTGGGCGCCGGGGCAACAAATTGCCCCGTGGCTTCCAGCGGGTTGACGCGCTTTTGGTCGAAATTCCCGGATAAGCCGGGTTAGACAGCCTGAACGGGTATTTTCGTGCCCGTTCGCGGTTGAAACACTGGAGTCGAGCCGCCATTTCGCGGATGATAGGCCCCTTGCGGTACCAGCGTGGCTGTGTATCCGAACGAATCTATATGAGTATCACTGCGGTTTGCCTTGTGGCGACCGCCTGGATGGGATGATGAAATTTCTGCGCCTTCCGTTGGTTCTGCTGTGTGGCGTGCTCGGACTGGCTGGTTGCAGCATGCACCAACCGGTATCCCTGTATCAGCTCGACAGCGGTGAGCCTGGCCAACCCAAGCAAAGCGCGGGTATGGCAGTGGTTCTCGGCCCAGTGTCGATTGCCGACTACCTGCAACGCGAAACCCTGCTGCAACGCCAGGCCGATGGCAGCCTGACTGCTGCCACCGATGGCCGCTGGGCCGGTAGCCTGTCGGCCGACATCGACCAGTTGCTGGTCCGTCAGCTGGCCTGGCGCCTGGACAGCCAACGTGTGGTCCTGGCCCCGGCCAGCACCGGTTTCACCCCGGATGTACAAGTGCTGCTGTCGATTACCCGCCTGGACTCCGGCACCAACCAGCCAGCGATTCTCGACGCCCAGTGGCGCCTGCTCGATCGCCGTGGCCAGGTCCGTGACAACCGCATCGTGCACCTAGAGCAGCAGCACCAGGGTAGCGAGAGTGCCCAGGTACAAGCCCAGGGCCAGTTGCTGCAAAAGCTCGCCGAGCAGTTGAGCATTGCCTTGAAGCCGCTGGCCAACCAGCCGGCAGTGGTGGAAGAACAACAACCGAAGAAAGCTGCACCGGTACAAGTGCGCAAAGAGCCGGAAAAGCCGAAGATCCCGTTGGCTACGCCGATTCGTACCGACCTGGAAGTGTTCCGCTTCTAAGTCGAGGACTTACAAGAAGCCCGCAGCGATGCGGGCTTTTTTGTGCCCGTGTGGGAGCCGCGGTGCGACGATCCGACTTGACCCGCGATGCGGCCGGCGCAGGCGACACATCGGGTTGCTAGCGTTTTCGCGGGGCAAGCCCGCTCCTACAGGGCAATAAAAAAGCCCGCATCACTGCGGGCTTTTGGTTTGCCAAGGGGTCAGCTCTTGACCCGGCGCTCATGCATCCGCGCCAGTTGCCGCTCCAGCATCGATGGGTACGGCTCCATCAGACGCTCGACACAGCAAGCGCCTTCGGGGCTGGCGATCGGGCGAATCCGCGCACGCTGACGAACCAGGGCGTCGTCGCTGATCTTGCGCTCGACCAGCAGCAGGTTGCGGCTGTGCTGCGACAGGGCCAGGGCGTCCTGGGCTTTTTCGGTCAGCAGCAGGTCGATCTGGCTCAGGCCGTGCAGGTCTTCACCCAGGGCCAGGCCCAGCTGCAGTTGCAGGGTAATGCCGCTGTCGGCCACTTCGATTTGCAGCTCATGGCCCAGGGCACGCAGCAGTTCGCCACAGCAGATGGCATTGGTGAGGTAGTCCTCGCCGCTGTCCTGGCTGTGGAACAACAGCAGGGTGCTGCCGTCGTTAAGTGTATGCACTTCGCTTTCATACAGTGAGGCTGCCTGGTCGAGGCAGTCGCGGTAGCGTTCCAGCAGCTCGGTCAGGCGCGTGCGCGGCAGGCGTCGCAGTTGCTCCTGGGAGCCCAGTTGCACCGCCAGCACGGCGCTGGCCTGTGGCTCGCGGTTGACCGGGGCTGCCAGGGCAGGGGCGGGGCTGTGGTCCTCGTCGAGCAGGTCGGCGAAGGCGTCATCGCTGTCGTCGTCGGTTACAGGCTTGACCAGTTTGGCGGCCTTGGCCACAGCCGGTTGTTCGTCGAAGCTCGGATCCCGCAGGTTGCGCACTTCGAACTCCGGCTCATCCTCATCGAAGGACTCTTCTTCTTCAGGCTCGATTTCCCGTGGTGGCGGGGCCAGGCGGGTGTGCAGCTGACGCGCCAGGTCGCCGATTTCATCCTGGCGTTCGATGGCCGGGGTGAACTCGTTGATGTCGCGCAGCCAGACCCGCAGCTGCAACAGCGGCGTGGAGATGTAGCGGCCCAGGCGCAGGCTCATGGCTAGCGCCAGGGCCAGCAGGATACCGGCAAGGATGCCCATGCTCTGCAGGCTGATGGTCAGCGGCTGCTGGAACTGGCTCATGTCCAGGCTGATGCGCAGTTGCCCGGCGGTCACGTCCTGGAAGGTGATCTTGGTCTGGTACAGGCCTTCGGCTTCACCCAGCAGGCCGTTTTTCGGGCGCTGGCCGGCTTCGGCGAGGATCCGGTTGTCGACGCTGTAGATCGCCGCATGGGCCACCAGCGGGTTCTTCACCAGGTTGCCCAACAGCACGTTGAGGCTGAGGATGTCGTTGGACACCAGCAGCTCGGTGGCCGAGGTGGCGGTCTGGGTGGTCAGGCTCTGCCCCAGGGCATCGGCCTGCTCATGCATGGCTTCCTTGAACTGCAGGCCCATCACGCAGGCGTAGATCACCAGCGCCAGTGCCACCAGGAACACGTTATGGCAGGCGATACGCAGCGCCAGCGGTATTCGGCGTTGGCGCAGGGCGTGGAAGATCAGCAGGAAGAAGTTGTCGGTCTTAACGGGCGTGGGCCGGTTCACAGAGCGCGGCTCTTTATGTCGGAGAAGTTGCTGCGCAGTATAGCGAGCGCTCAGGGGCGGGCAAAGTATCGACTGCGCCCGATGGTCAGCGAAAATCGGTAGAATGCGCTTTTTTTCAACGAGTCGGAGCCCGTCTTGCGCGAAATCGTTCTGATTAACATCACCGGTGAAGACCGCCCGGGTCTTACCGCCGCCATCACCGGTGTTCTGGCCCAGGGTGGAGTGAACATCCTCGACATCGGTCAGGCGGTGATTCACGACACCCTGTCCTTTGGCATCCTGGTCGAAATTCCGGATACCGAGAAGGCCTCGTCGGTGCTCAAGAACATCCAGTTTGCGGGTAACGAACTCGACCAGCAGGTGCGGTTTACCCCGGTTTCCGAGGCCGACTACCAGAATTGGGTCGAAGGCCAGGGCAAAGCCCGGCACATCGTCACCCTGCTGACCCGGCGGGTGACTGCCGAGCAACTGCAGCGGGTCAGCTCGATTACCGCCAAGTACGGGCTGAACATCGACCATATCGATCGCCTCTCGGGCCGTGTCGCGCTGGACACCCCGGCCGAGCAGAGCAAGGGCTGCATCGAGTTCTCGGTACGAGGCGAGCCGGCTGATCCGCAAGCCCTGCGCGCCGAGTTCCTCAGCGTCGCCCAGGAGCTGAACGTCGACATCGCCTTCCAGCAGGATTCGCTGTTCCGTCGCAACCGCCGCCTGGCGGTGTTCGACATGGACTCGACACTGATCGAAGCCGAAGTGATCGACGAGCTGGCCAAGGCTGCCGGGGTCGGTGAGCAGGTATCGGAAATCACCGAGCGGGCCATGCGTGGCGAGCTGGATTTCCGTGCCAGCTTCAAGGAGCGCCTGGCGCTGCTCAAGGGCCTGGACGTTGGCGTGCTGGACCAGATCGGTGCGTCGCTGCGCCTGACCGAAGGCGCCGAGACGCTGTTCGCCGAACTCAAGCGCCTGGGCTACAAGACTGCCATCCTCTCCGGTGGCTTCACCTACTTTGCCAAGCAGCTGCAAGCCAAGCTGGGCATCGACTACGTGTTCGCCAACGAGCTGGAAGTGGTCGATGGCAAGGTGACCGGCGTGGCGGTCGAGCCGATCGTCGACGCCCAGCGCAAGGCTGACCTGCTGGGTGAGCTGGCGCGCAAAGAAGGCCTGCAGATGGAGCAGACCATTGCCGTCGGCGATGGCGCCAACGACTTGCCGATGCTGGCGATCGCCGGCCTGGGCGTGGCGTTCCGGGCCAAGCCGCTGGTCAAGCAGTCGGCCAAACAGGCGATCTCGACCCTGGGTCTCGATGGTGTGCTTTACCTGCTGGGTTTTCGCGATCGCGACGCTCGCGCCTGACGGACCTGGCTCCCACAGGTACAAAAAAGCCCGCATCGCTGCGGGCTTTTTCAGTTTCAGGCCTGTGCCGGCAGTGCCAGGCGCTCGCCCATGCTCACCGCAGAGCCGGCGCCGAGCTCTTCGGCCCATTTCACCTGCTCTGGCCCGAACAGCACCACGGCCGTCGAACCGAGTTTGAAACGGCCCAGCTCCGCGCCTTTTTCCAGGTGGATCGGCGCGCGGCTGGCTTCGTCGTAGCGCACGGTCTTCAGTTCACGCTTGGGTGGTGTTACCAGGCCGGCCCAGACGGTTTCGATCGAGGCGACGATCATCGCGCCCACCAGTACCACGGCCATCGGCCCGCGCTCGGTGTCGAACAGGCAGACAACGCGCTCGTTGCGGGCGAACAGCTCCGGAACGTTTTCGGCAGTGGTCTGGTTGACCGAGAACAACCGGCCCGGTACGTAGATCATCTCGCGCAAGGTACCGGCCAGCGGCATGTGCACGCGGTGGTAGTCCTTGGGCGACAGGTAGATGGTCGCGAACTGGCCACCCATGAACGGCGCGGCATTGGCCGGATCGCCACCCAGCAGCTCGAGGGCGCTGAAGCTGTGGCCCTTGGCCTGGAAGATGCGGCCGTGCTCGATCGGGCCGAGCTGGCTGACGGCACCGTCGGCCGGGCAGAGGATTGCCCCCGGGGTTTCATCCAGCGGACGTGCACCGGGCTTGAGGGCGCGGGTGAAGAAGGCGTTGAAGTGCTCGTAGGCGGTAACGTCTTCGACCAGGGCCTGGGACATGTCCACCTGGTAGCGCTTGGCGAACCAGCTGGTGAAGGCGTTCTTGAACCAGCGCACGCGGCATTCGGCAACGCAGCCGGCCAGGCGCGAGAGCAGGTGGTGGGGCAGCAGGTACTGGCTGATGATAAACAAGCGGGATTTCATTGGGTTTCCTTAAAAACTTCGACAGGGGTGTCGGGGTGGTTGCCCCATTCGCCCCAGGATCCGGCGTAGGCTTTGACCCGAGGGTAGCCCAGATGCTTGGCCACCAGGTAGGTAAAGCCGGATCGGTGGTGGGTCTGGCAGTGGGTGACCACTTCCTTGTCTTTGCTGATGCCCAACTGCTCGAGGATCTCGGGCATATCCTTGCGGATGCGCTGGTGATCGTTCAGGTCCATGCCGGCGGTCCATTCGAAATTGACTGCGCCGGGAATGTGCCCGCCCTTGGCTGCGAGAACTTTCTCGCCGCGGTATTCGGCCGGGCTGCGCGCGTCCCAGATCGCCAGGTCGGCGGCGCCGAGGCGGCTTTGCAGGTATTCGCGGGTGGCCGTAGGCTCTTCGTGCAGGGTCAGGTTGACCGTGCCGCTGGCAGCGTCGGGTACTTCAGTGCTGAGGTTGCTCGCTGGCCACGCGTGGACACCGCCGTTGAGGTAGTGGTAACGGGAGTGACCGATTACATCCAGCAACCAGATGAAACGCCCGGCCCAGCCGCCGCCCTCGTCGTCATAGACCACATAGACCGCATTGGCGTTATGGCCGAGCTCGGCGAAGAGTTTTTCCAGGTCGGCCTTGGCCGGCAACAGGCCCGGCGCAGGAGGCTGGCCTAGTTGGGTGCGCTTAAAGTCGACGAAGCGCGCCCCCGGAATATGCCCGCTGGCATAGCGGTTGGGGCTGGTCAGGTCGACCAGGATCAACTCTGGCGCATCCAGGCGGGTTAGCAGGTCTGCCGGCTCGATAACCAGGGGCAGGCCAGAAAAGTCAGTCATCCAGAGTCTCCAGGGCGGAACAGAGGGGGCGATTGTAGCGCATGGCTCAGGCGCTGCGGTTGCTGAAGGCGGTCAGGGCCCGCTCGATGCATTGCGCGGTTTTGCCGAAGGCTTGCACGCTGACGTCCGCCAACGGCTTGCCGCCCTGGTCGGCGACCAGCAGCATCACCACCCGCCCATTGCTCGACAGCGAGCGCAGCAGCACGTGTTCGCTGCGAAACAGGGCGCGCAGGCTGGGCGGCAGCAGGGCTGAGAACTGCGCGTGGTTTTCCGGGGTCAGGCGCAGTTGCGCCGCTTTGCTCAGCAACCGTTGCAGCAGTTTGCTTTGTTCAATCGGCAGCACCAGGCTGGCGGCTTCCGCCGGCAGGCCGGCAATCTGGTGGACGCGCAGCTGGCTCAGGGTCTTGTCGGTCATCAGCAGCATCACCCGCTGCATGCCGCAGGCGACCAGCGCGTCGCGGGCCAACGTTGTCAGGTGGATGGCATTGCTGAACGGGCTGGGCTCGGCCAACAGCTCGCCGCATAGCTTGCGCCAGGTACCCAGGGCCTGGGCCGATGGTGTCGGCGGGGCGATCTGGCCTTGATGCAGGCGTTGCTGGTGCCAGGGCCAGAGCAGCGCCTCGGCCGGGTGGAACAGGCCAGGGCAGGCGTGATGACGGGCGCTGATTGCCGCTTGTTGGTGCACCAGTTGCTGGACATCATCCAGCGGCGTTTGCAGGTAAAGGCTGGTGAGCAGTTGCCAGCGCTGCACATGGGCATTGGTCCAGCCAACCTGCGAGGCCAGGGCCAGGCCGTTGGCCAGCAGCACGGTATTGGCCGGCTGGTTGAACCAGCGGCGCAGGCTTGGTTGATCGTCCAGGCGCTGCTGCTGGTGCAGGCTGTCCTGGTCACGGGCGATGAGGATCGCCTGGGCCAGTAGCCGGCGCTCCTCCTGAAGTAAATGGTAACCGCGCGTTACCCAGTCTGGCAGGCGCCAGTGTTCGGCCAGGGCCTTGCACAGGCTCATGACCCGCACGCCGAACAGCTCCTGTTCCACCCGCAGTGCCGATTCGCCTTTGTGCACCACACGCAGCTCCCACTCATCGAGGAGCTTGGGGTGAGTCAGCGCCAGGGGCCACAGCGGTGACAGAAACAGCAGGCTGCCCCAATGGATTTCCTGCCACAGCCGCGCCAGGCGGCTGGCGAACAGGCCGTTGGCCTGCTGGCTGGCGTGCTGGCTGACCAGCTGCAGCTGACGCAGGGTCGGGGCAATTTCGGCTTCGGGCAGCGCCGGCAGGCGCTCCAGCAGTTCTGCGGTACGCGCCAGCCCCAGGCGGTTGAGGGCGATCTCCAGGCTCTCGGCCGGTTCGCCCAGGCCGGTATTGCTGTGGTGGTTGGCCTCGCGCATGACGCTGAGCACCAGCGCCGGGCTGTCCTGCATCAGTTCGGCGATGTCGCGCAACGAGCGGCGGCTGTCGCCAATGGCGGCTTTGACCCGTTCGTAGCTGGCCAGCGGAACCGGCAGGCGCACGCTATCGAGGAGCTTGACCCAGGCATCGAGTGTTTTTGGTGTTTGACTTGGCACGATGGTTTCAATAGGCATGCTGGAGGTAGGCCGAACTGGCTTTTCGCCTTGACTGACTATAGTCTGGCGCAGTTCTGCCGATAAGTAGAAGAAGAGTTTTTTTAACTTCCGCTCACGACCCTGACCACGACAGTAAGTGCTTTCTATCTATGGCTAAAATTATCGGCATCATCGTCGTATTCGCGAGTGTGCTCGGCGGATATGTACTTTCCCACGGCAAGATTGCGGCCCTGATCCAGCCTTTCGAAGTGCTGATCATCGGTGGTGCTGCTTTCGGTGCGTTCCTCCAGGCCAACCCTGGTTACATGACCATGCATGTAATCAAGAAGTCGCTGAAGATGTTCGGCACGCGCTTTACCCACACCTTCTATATCGAGGTGCTGGGCCTGGTCTACGAGATTCTCAACAAATCCCGTCGCGAAGGCATGATGGCGATCGAAGCCGATATCGAAGACGCCGCTGCCAGCCCGATTTTCGCCAAGTACCCGGCGGTACTGGGTGATGAACGCATGACTGCGTTCATCTGTGACTACCTGCGCATCATGTCCACCGGCAACATGGCCCCGCACGAGCTTGAGGGCCTGTTCGACATGGAACTGCTGAGCATGAAGGAAGAGCTCGAGCACCCGTCCCATGCCGTGACCGGCATCGCCGACGGCATGCCCGGCTTCGGTATCGTTGCCGCGGTACTGGGTATCGTGGTGACCATGGCCTCGCTGGGCGATGGCGACCAGAAGTCGATCGGCCTGCACGTCGGTGCGGCGCTGGTCGGTACCTTCTTCGGTATTCTCGCCGCCTACGGCTTCTTCGGCCCGCTGGCCACCTCGCTGCGCCATGACGCCAAGGAAGAGCTGAACGTCTACGAGGCGATCAAGGCCTCGCTGGTGGCTTCGGCCTCGGGCATGCCGCCATCGCTGGCCGTGGAATTCGGGCGCAAGGTGCTGTTCCCGGCCCACCGCCCGAGCTTCGCCGAGCTGGAACAAGCAGTTCGCGGTCGCTAAGCCATGGAGAACAATCAGCCCATTATCGTCAAGCGCATCAAGCGCTTTGGCGACGGCCACCACGGTGGCGCCTGGAAGATTGCCTTCGCCGACTTCGCTACGGCGATGATGGCGTTCTTCCTGGTGCTGTGGCTGTTGTCGACGGCCACACCGGAACAGAAGATCGCCATTGCCGGCTACTTCAAGGACCCGATCGGCTTTTCCGAAAGCGGCACGCCGTACATCATCGACCTGGGCGGTTCGCCCCAGCTCGCCCCGGAAAAAACCATCAACCCGGAAGAAAAGTCCGAGCCAACGCCTGAGTCCAGCATCCCGATCGACCAGAATACGGTCGAGAACATGGCCGAGCAGGTTGAGCGCGAGCGCCTCGAGTTGCTCCTGCAGGAGCTGCAGAACAAGGTTGAAGAGAACCCGCAACTGCAGAAGTTCAAGGACCAGATCCTCTTTGAGATCACCCAGGACGGGCTGCGCATCCAGATCATGGATGCCGAGAACCGGCCAATGTTCGACCTTGGCAGCGCGCGCCTGCAGCCGTACTTCGAGGACATCCTGCTGGCCATGGCCGACACCATCAAGGCGGTGCCGAACAAGATCAGCATCAGTGGCCATACCGATGCCAAGCCATACGCCGGCACCGGCGACTTCGGCAACTGGGAACTGTCGGCCAACCGCGCCAATGCCGCACGCCGCGCGCTGGTCGCCGGTGGCTACCCGGATACCCAGGTGGCGCGGGTGGTTGGCTATGCCTCGTCGTCGCTGTTCGACCGGCAAAACCCGCTCAACCCGGTCAACCGTCGGATCGACATCATCGTCCTGACCAAGAAGGCCCAGCGCACCATCGAAGGCGAACAGACCCAGCCTGCCGCCCCCGAAGCCGGCCAGCCAGGCGCCGCAGCGCCGGCTCCAGGGGCGACCCCGGAGCCAGCCCCGGCGGCCGAGCCCGAGCCGATGCAGCCACGGGAGTTGCGCCAGAAGCTGAACATCTTCGAAGACGGTGTATTGAAGATGGACGAAAACAAGCAGTAAGCCTGCTAGCTGAAAAAAAACGCCCGTGCGCAGCGATGCCCACGGGCGTTTTGCTTGGCGCTACAGGCTAAAAGCCGCGGCGGATCTTGGCCTTGAGGTCGGCATGGAAGAAGTCGGCGTTGGAGCGGTTGGTGGCATTGGCCTCGCAGGCTTCGCTGTCGATCGAGCGCTTGAAGGTTTGCTCGTCATGGTAGGCGCGCACGTAGAGGTCGATGTGTTCGCGGTTGGTCATGGTTGGCCACTTCTCCAGATACCCCGGCAGCGTGGCCTCGCCGCACTGGTAAAAGGCTACCCGGCGATTGACCAGAGTGGCGGCGCCAAGCTGGAAGGGCACCCACCAGGCCTCGGCGGTTTCCGGTGCGAGCACGGCAATCAGGTGGGTGCACTGGCTGATGTTGCGGCGGATGATTCCGCTGATGTCGTCGGTGGTCTGCTGGGCCTCGCTGTCGAACAGGTCCAGCTGGGTATTGATGCCTTCAAGCTTGAGCCGCTCATTGATGATGAAGGCGTCCAGGCGTTCGCTGTGGCGATAGCTGATAAAGACTGGCATCAGAAGTGCCCTCCCACGCTGGAGGGAGTGGCATTGATGCGTAAAGGCTGAATTGTCATGGTTGATTCCTTTCATACGCAGGGCATGGGGGCGATTCGCTTCATGGCGGCGAATCTTGAAAGGTGACAATCAGCGAAAGTCTTTCGCACAGCAAGGTACGACCAGCAAAGCAGATGCTTCCTGCTTTGCTGGGTAATAAATCCTACAGATGCGTCCTACTTTGAACCGTTTGAGGCCCGTTTCCGGGCCTCAGATGTTTCAGTAAGTGTCTTGCGGCAGGCTGGCGATGATCGAGCGGTAGCTGTTCATCCGTTGCTGCTGCACGCGGCCGTCTTCGAGGGCCTTGAGCAGTGCACAACCCGGCTCGCGGTCGTGCTTGCAGTCGCGAAAGCGGCAGGTGCCGAGCAGGTCGGTGAACTCGATAAAGCCGGCTTCGACATCGGCGCGGCTGACGTGGCCCAGGCCAAATTCGCGGATGCCCGGGGAGTCGATCAGTTCGCCACCACCGGGGAAGTGGTAAAGACGGGCGGTGGTGGTGGTGTGAGTACCCTGGCCGGACCATTCCGACAGATCGCCGACGCGGGTCTGAACCTCGGGCAGCAGGCTGTTGACCAGCGACGACTTGCCAACCCCGGACTGACCGACGAACACGCTGATATGGCCGTCAAGCTGGGCCTGCAGTTGCTCCATGCCGTTGCCGTGGTGCGCCGACACTTCCAGCAACGGGTAGCCAAGCTGGCGGTACACTGCCAGCAATGCATTGAGCGCCGGAGCGTTCTGCTCGTCGATCAGGTCGGCCTTGTTCAGCAGCAGCAAGGGGCGGATGCCGGCATGCTCGGCCGCGACCAGGTAGCGGTCGATCAGGTTGGCATGGGGTTCTGGCGCCGGGGCGAAGACGATCACGATCAGGTCGACGTTGGCCGCTACCGGTTTGAGCTGGCCACGGCTGTCCGGGCGGCACAGCTCGGTATGGCGCGGCATCTGCGCGACAATCACGCCAATGCCCTGGTTGCCGGCGCGCCAGACTACCTTGTCGCCGGTGACCAGCGCCGGCAGGTTGGCCCGCAGGTGGCAACGGAACACCTGGCCGGCAACGTCGCCGTCCTGGGCTTCGACTTCGACCTGCACGCCAAAGTGAGCGATGACCAGGCCCATTTGCTCCGGGCCGAGGTCACCGCCTTCGAGCTCCTTCAGGGTCTGTTGTTCGCGTTTGGCGGCGCGGGCAGCGCGTTCACCCTGGATTTTTTCGATGCGCCAGTTCTGGCGTCGATTGAGCTGGCGTTTGGCCATGAAGGTTCCGTGTTCGGGAGGCAATATTTAACCGCGGGGAGTTTAGCACGCTCCACTAGGCTAAACTGCGCACCTACCGAGGAGCAGAATCATGCAGAACCCACAGAACCTGATCTGGATCGACCTGGAAATGACCGGTCTGGATCCGGATCAAGACGTCATTATCGAAATGGCCACCATCGTCACCGACAGCGACCTCAATACCCTGGCCGAAGGCCCGGTGATCGCCATTCACCACAGTGACGAGGTGCTGGCGCGCATGGACGAGTGGAACACCCGCACTCACGGCGCCTCCGGGCTGACCCAGCGGGTAAAGGACAGCCGCGTCAGCATGGCCGAAGCCGAGGCGCAGACCATCGCCTTCCTGGAACAGTGGGTGCCAAAGGGCAAGTCGCCGATCTGCGGCAACAGTATCTGCCAGGACCGCCGCTTCCTCTATCGCCACATGCGCAGCCTGGAAAACTACTTCCACTACCGCAACCTCGACGTCTCGACCCTCAAGGAGCTGGCAGCACGCTGGGCCCCTGAAGTGCGCGACAGCTTCAAGAAGGGCGGCACCCACCTGGCGCTGGACGATATCCGCGAGTCGATCAACGAACTGCGCCACTATCGCCAGCACTTCATCAAGTTCTGATCGCAACGCCGCCGGCTTGTACAGACAATCCGCGCGGCGCCCCCTTTTGGTGCCTGTGGCAACTGGTTAGACTGCGCGCCCCTTTGCACGGATCTGCGCCATGTTGTTGATGCTCTACCTCATTGCTATCACTGCCGAAGCCATGACAGGCGCGCTGTCTGCCGGGCGCCGCGGCATGGACTGGTTCGGCGTGGTGCTGATCGCCTGCATCACCGCCCTGGGCGGTGGTTCGGTGCGCGACGTGCTGCTGGGGCATTACCCGCTGACCTGGGTCAAGCACCCGGAATACCTGGTGCTGACCAGCTTTGCGGCGTTGATGACGATCTTTATCGCGCCTTTGATGCGCCACTTGCGCTCGCTGTTCCTGGTGCTTGATGCCCTGGGGCTGGTAGCCTTCACCCTGATCGGCTGCATGACCGCGCTGGAAATGGGCCAGGGCATGCTGGTGGCGTCGATCAGCGGGGTAATCACCGGGGTGTTCGGCGGGATCCTCCGGGATATCTTCTGTAACGATATTCCGCTGATCTTCCGTCGGGAGCTGTATGCCAGTGTGTCGTTCGCCGCGGCCTGGTTTTACCTGGGCTGCGTGTACTTCAATGTGCCAGGCGAGCAGGCGATTCTGCTGACCCTGTTCGGCGGCTTCCTGCTACGCCTGCTGGCGATTCGCTTCCACTGGGAAATGCCCAAGTTTCATTACAACGACGAGCATTGAAGGCTTAAGCGGCAAGTGGCAAGCCACAAGCTGCAAGTCGAGGCGATCAGCTTGACGCTTGTGGCTTGGCGCTTGCCGCTGCTTTCATGGCGTGCTGCGCCAGCGCCCACTGCACATGCTCACGCACCAGCTCCGACGGAAAATCCTGCCGCGCCTTGAGCGCCTCCAGTACCTGGATGGTCGACGGCGCATTGCCAAGCCCCACCGCCAGGTTGCGCAACCAGCGCTCATAGCCGGCACGGCGCAGCGGCGAGCCTTCAGTGCTGTCGAGGAAGGTCTGTTCATCCCACATGAACAGCTCGGCAAGCCCGGCGCTGTCGAGGTTGTGCCGGGGCTTGAAGTCGCTTTCGCCGCTCGGTCGGGCGAAGCGGTTCCATGGGCAGACGATCTGGCAGTCATCGCAACCGAATACCCGATTGCCGATCAACGGTCGCAGATCTTCAGGAATTGCACTTTTCAGCTCGATGGTCAGATACGAGATACAGCGCCGGGCATCCAGCACATAGGGGCCGACAAAGGCCTGGGTCGGGCAGATGTCCAGGCAGGCGCTGCAGCGGCCGCAGTGTTCGCTGGCCTGCGGCGGGTCGACCGGCAGCGGCATGTCGACAAACAGCTCGGCAAGAAAGAAGTAACTGCCGGCCTTGCGGTTGAGCAGCAGGGTGTTCTTGCCGATCCAGCCCAGGCCAGCCTGCTCGGCAATGGCCTTTTCCAGCACCGGTGCGCTGTCGACAAAGGCCCGGAAGCCGAACGGGCCGATATCCTTCTGGATGCGCTCGGCCAGGTGCTGTACGCGTTTGCGCACCAGCTTGTGGTAGTCGCGGCCCAAGGCGTAGCGGGAGATGTAGGCTTTTTCTGGTTGCGCCAGCTGCTGGGCCATGCGCGTGTCGCCCGGCAGGTAGTCCATGCGCAGCGACACCACGCGCAAGGTGCCGGGCACTAGCTCATCCGGGTGCGAGCGCTTGCTGCCGTGGGCGCCCATGTAGTCCATTTCGCCGTGGTAGCCCGCCTCGAGCCAGCGTTCCAGATGTTTTTCATGCTCGCCCAGGTCCACCCCGGTGATGCCGACATGGGCAAAACCGAGCTCTCGGCCCCAATCCTTGATCGATTGGGCCAGCGCAGGTAGATCGGGGGCAGAAGCAGACATGGGAATAAGGCAATACGGACTCAGGTGCGTATAATTCTGCCAGACATCAGAGCCTTTGACCCATGCCTCAGACCAAACACCCCGCAAACGAGCCCCATCGGCTCACCAGCGTCACCCTTGCGCCCTTGGCGCCACGTCCTGCTGACGCCCATAAGGGCGACTTCGGCCATGTGCTGGTGGTGGGTGGTGATCGCGGCACTGGCGGCGCGGTGCTGCTCAGCGCCGAAGCGGCGTTGCGCTGCGGCGCCGGCCTGGTATCGCTGGTCAGCCGGCCTGAGCATGTGCCTGCGGCCATGGCCCGCCTGCCCGAGGTGATGAGCCTGGGCGTGCATTCGGCCAACCAGCTGATGGCGCCGATCGAGCGGGCCTCGGTGCTGGTGGCAGGTCCAGGCCTGGGCCAGGCGGCCTGGGGGCGCAGCCTGTTGTCGGCGGTGGCCAGCAGCCCACTGCCTCAAGTGTGGGACGCCGATGCCCTCAACCTGCTGGCGCGCCAACCCTTGCCGCTGCCCAAGGGCAGCATCATTACCCCGCACCCGGGCGAGGCTGCGCGCCTGCTCGGTGTATCGACCGAAGCGGTACAGGCCGACCGGCCCGGGGCGGCGCGCAAACTCGCACGCAAATACGCGGTCGTATGCGTGCTCAAAGGCGCCGGCACCCTGGTCGCCGATCCAGCCGGGCAGTTGGCGCTATGCTCGCGCGGTCATCCGGTCATGGCCGGCGCCGGTCTGGGCGATGTGCTCAGCGGCGTGCTCGGCGCTTTGCTGGCCCAGGGCATGTCAGCCTGGGACGCGGCCTGCCTGGGCGTCTGGCTGCATGCCTGCGCTGGCGAGCGCCTGGGCGCGCAGGGCCGTGGCCTAGCCGCCAGCGACATGGTCCCGGCAATTCGTCAGTTATTGGAGGAGCATTCAGCGTGTCTGGCATAACCCTGTTTTTGGCCGATGAAGAGGCCATGGTGAATTTGGGCAAGCGTATTGCCGAAGTGACCAAAGGCCATGGCGTGATTTTTCTTGAAGGGGACTTGGGGGCCGGCAAGACCACCCTGTCGCGGGGCATTATTCGCGGCCTTGGGCACCAAGGTGCGGTAAAAAGTCCTACCTTTACTGTGGTTGAACCTTACGAGATTGGTGATGTTCGTGCCTTCCACTTCGACCTTTATCGCCTGGTCGATCCGGAGGAGCTTGAATTCATGGGCATCCGCGATTATTTCGAAGGTGACGCCTTGTGCCTGTTCGAGTGGCCGCAAAAAGGGGCAGGCATTTTGCCAAAGCCCGACCTGACCATTACCATAAGCACCCAGGCGGGCGGTCGTTCGCTCAACCTGTCGCCGCAGGGGGCACGTGGCGAAGCTTGGTGTGCCGCTCTGGCCTTGGAATTCAAATAGAAAATGGGGATAGGTATGCGCATTCGCGCACTGGTTTCTGTCGTAGGACTGCTGCTTACGGTAGTGACCGTTAACGCTCTGGCCGTCACGCAAGTCAAAAGTGTGCGTTTATGGCGAGCGCCCGATAACACACGGCTGGTCTTCGACCTCTCGGGCCCTGTGCAGCACAGCGTGTTTACCTTGACCGCCCCGGACCGCCTGGTGATCGACATCAATGGCGCGACCCTGGCTGCGCCGTTGTCGGTGTCCACCTCCAATACCCCGATTACCAGCGTGCGCTCGGCCCAGCGTACGCCGACCGACCTGCGCGTGGTGGTCGACCTGAAAAAGTCGGTGACGCCCAAGAGCTTCACCCTGGCGCCCAATGCCCAGTACGGTAACCGCCTGGTAGTCGACCTGTTCGACCAGGAAGCCGATGCCGCGCCGCCACCGCCCACACCGCCGGTGGCAACCACCCCTGCGGTACCGGTCACGCCGGCGCAACCGGCGATCAAGCTGACCCCGGTGCCCAATGGCAAACGTGACATCGTCATCGCCATCGACGCCGGTCACGGCGGTGAAGACCCGGGTGCCTCCGGTTCGCGCGGCCAGCATGAAAAAGACATCGTCCTGGCCATCGCCAAGGAGTTGCAGCGCCAGATCAACACCGAGAAGGGCTTTCGCGCCGAGCTGACCCGTACCGGCGATTACTTCATCCCGCTGCGCAAACGCACCGAGATTGCCCGCAAGAAGGGCGCTGACCTGTTCATCTCGATCCACGCCGACGCCGCGCCGTCCAAGGCCGCGTTCGGTGCTTCGGTGTTCGCCCTGTCCGATCGCGGCGCTACCTCGGAAACCGCACGCTGGCTGGCCGATAGCGAAAACCGTTCCGACCTGATCGGTGGCGCCGGTAACGTCAGCCTGGATGACAAGGACCGCATGCTTGCCGGGGTGCTGCTTGACCTGTCGATGACCGCTTCGTTGAGCTCCAGCCTCAACGTCGGCCAGAAGGTTTTGGGCAACATGGGCCGCATCACCCCGCTGCACAAGCAGCGCGTCGAGCAGGCCGGGTTCATGGTGCTGAAATCGCCGGACATCCCGTCGATCCTGGTGGAAACCGGCTTTATCTCCAACGCCAACGAGGCGGCCAAGCTGGCCACCCCAAGCCACCAGCAGTCGCTGGCGCGTTCGATTCACAGTGGCGTACGCCAGTTCTTTCAGCAGAACCCGCCGCCGGGCACCTATGTGGCCTGGTTGCGTGACAGCGGCAAGATCGCCCAGGGCCCGCGCGAGCATTCGGTGCGCCCAGGCGAGACCCTGGCGATGATCGCCGTGCGTTATCAGGTCAGCGTCGCCAGCCTGCGCAGCGCCAACAGCCTGAAGACCGATGAACTGAAAGTCGGCCAGCACCTGAATATCCCGACCACGGCACTGGCGGCCCAGCAATGAGCAGCAGTGCCCGGATCGAGCTGCTCAGCCCGCGGCTGGCCAACCAGATTGCCGCCGGTGAGGTGGTCGAACGCCCGGCCTCGGTGATCAAGGAACTGCTGGAAAACAGCCTCGATTCCGGTGCCAAGCGCATCGACGTCGAAGTCGAGCAGGGCGGCGTCAAGCTGCTGCGCGTTCGCGACGACGGTGGTGGTATCGCCGCTGACGACCTGCCGCTGGCCCTTGCCCGCCACGCCACCAGCAAGATCCGCGACCTGGAAGACCTCGAACGGGTCATGAGCCTGGGTTTTCGCGGTGAAGCGCTGGCGTCGATCAGCTCGGTGGCGCGCCTGACCCTGACCTCGCGTACCCGCGACGCCGAACAGGCCTGGCAGGTGGAAACCGAAGGCCGCGACATGGCCCCGCGGGTGCAGCCGGCGGCGCATCCGGTCGGCACTTCGGTGGAAGTGCGCGACCTGTTCTTCAATACCCCGGCCCGGCGCAAGTTCCTCAAGACCGAGAAAACCGAATTCGATCACCTGCAGGAAGTGATCCGCCGCCTGGCGCTGGCGCGTTTCGATGTGGGTTTTCACCTGCGCCACAACGGCAAGAGCATCCTCAGCCTGCATGAAGCCCATGACGATACCGCGCGCGCTCGCCGTGTCGCGGCGATCTGCGGCCCGGGTTTCCTCGAGCAGGCACTGCCGATCGAGGTCGAGCGCAACGGCCTGCACCTGTGGGGCTGGGTCGGGTTGCCGACGTTCTCGCGCAGCCAGGCTGATCTGCAGTACTTCTTCGTCAACGGCCGCGCGGTGCGCGACAAGCTGGTCGCCCACGCCGTGCGCCAAGCCTACCGTGATGTGCTGTTCAACGGCCGGCACCCGACTTTCGTGCTGTTTTTCGAGGTCGACCCTACCGGTGTCGACGTCAACGTGCACCCGACCAAGCACGAAGTACGCTTTCGTGACGGGCGCATGGTCCATGACTTTCTGTACGGCACCCTGCACCGCGCCCTGGCCGATGTACGCCCGGAAGACCAACTGGCCGCGCCCGCTGCCAGCAGCGAGATCGTCCGCCCGAGCGGTATCCAGGCCGGTGAATTCGGCCCCCAGGGCGAGATGCGCCTGGCCGCCAATCTGCTGGAGCAGCCGCCCGCTGAACCGGGCCTGCGCCCGTCCGTGGGCAGCAATGGCAGTGGCGCCGGTTATCAATACCAGTACACGCCAAGGCCGACCCAGGCATTGCCTGCGGCCGAGGCCCAGGGTGTGTACCGGGAATTTTTCGCGCCGCTGGCCGAGGCAGCACCGCCAGCCTTGCCCGAAGGCCAGGGCGACATCCCGCCGCTGGGCTATGCCCTGGCCCAGCTCAAGGGCATCTATATCCTGGCTGAAAACGCCGTCGGCCTGGTGCTGGTGGACATGCATGCCGCCCATGAGCGGATCATGTACGAGCGCCTCAAGGTGGCCATGGCCAGCGAAGGCCTCAGCGGCCAGCCGCTGCTGGTGCCCGAATCCCTGGCCTTGAGCCAGCGCGAAGCCGATTGCGCCGAAGAGCACGCCGAGTGGTTCCAGCGCCTGGGCTTCGAGTTGCAGCGCCTGGGCCCGGAAAGCCTGGCGATCCGGCAGATTCCGGCGCTGCTCAAGCAGGCCGAGGCCAATCGCCTGGTCCAGGACGTACTGGCCGACCTGATGGAGTACGGCACCAGCGACCGCATTCAGGCACACCTGAACGAACTGCTCGGAACCATGGCCTGCCACGGCGCCATCCGCGCCAACCGGCGCCTGGCCATCGCTGAAATGAACGGCCTGTTGCGCGATATGGAAAACACCGAGCGTAGCGGTCAATGCAACCATGGCCGGCCGACCTGGACCCAGATGGGCCTGGACGATCTGGACAAACTGTTCTTGCGCGGTCGATGACATGAGCGGCAAACCCCCCGCGATATTCCTGATGGGCCCGACTGCGGCGGGCAAGACCGACCTTGCCATCGAACTGACCAAGGTGTTGCCGTGCGAGCTGATCAGTGTCGATTCGGCGCTGGTCTACCGTGGCATGGACATCGGCAGCGCCAAGCCGTCGAAAGAGATCCTCGCCGCCCATCCGCACCGGCTGATCGACATCCTCGACCCGGCCGAAAGCTATTCGGCCGCCGATTTTCGTCGTGATGCCCTGGAGGCCATGGCCGAGATCACCGCGCGCGGCAAGATTCCGCTGCTGGTCGGCGGCACCATGCTTTATTACAAGGCATTGCTCGAAGGCCTGGCGGACATGCCGGCGGCCGACCCGCACGTGCGTGCCGAGCTCGAAGAGCAGGTTCAGCGCCTGGGTTTGCACGCCCTGCACCAGCAACTGGCGGCGGTCGACCCGGAGTCGGCGGCGCGTATTCATCCCAATGACCCGCAGCGGCTGATCCGCGCGCTGGAGGTCTACCGGGTCAGCGGCCTGACGATGACCGAACATCGTCAGCGTCAATCCGCGCAAAGTAGCGCCGCAGGCGCGTCCGCAGCGGGACAATTGCCCTATACTGTCGCCAGCCTGGCCATTGCGCCAACCGATCGGCACATACTGCACGAGCGGATTGCGCTACGATTCGGGCAAATGCTGGAACAGGGCTTCGTTGACGAGGTCCGATTGCTGCGAGCCAGAAGTGACTTGCACGCGGGGCTGCCGTCTATACGGGCGGTTGGTTATCGCCAGGTCTGGGATCACCTTGATGGCAAGTTGACTTCAGTTGAAATGCAGGAGCGCGGCATTATTGCCACTCGCCAACTGGCGAAGCGGCAGTTCACCTGGTTGCGTAGTTGGGCTGACCTGCACTGGCTGGACAGCCTGGACTGCGACAATCTGTCTCGCACCTTGAAATACCTTGGATCGGTCTCCATATTGAGCTGAGTCCTTGCAATTGCCGTCTATCCTTGGGGTGGGGCGGCTTGAGCCATCAGTTTTTCTTTGATTTTTTTACTATTGATCCTTACAGGAGTGCGGCATATGTCAAAAGGGCATTCGCTACAAGACCCTTACTTGAATACTTTGAGAAAAGAAAAAGTTGGGGTTTCGATCTATCTGGTTAACGGCATCAAGCTGCAAGGCACGATCGAATCCTTCGACCAGTTCGTGATTCTGCTGAAGAACACCGTCAGCCAGATGGTTTACAAACACGCCATCTCGACAGTTGTCCCTGTGCGTCCGATCCGTCTGCCTAGCGCAACCGAATCCGAGCAAGGCGACGCTGAGCCAGGTAACGCCTGATAGGAGTCTGCTTTGTTCTTTGAGCGCCACGGTGGTGGTGAGCGGGCAGTCCTCGTTCACTTGGAAGGTCAGAACCCTGAGGCGCGCGAAGATCCGCAGGAGTTTCAGGAGCTGGCACTGTCGGCTGGGGCCGATATTGTCGCGTTCGCCAATGTGGCGCGACATCAGCCCACCGCCAAATACCTGATTGGCAGCGGCAAGGTCGAAGAATTGCGCGACCTGGTCAACGCCGAACAGGTAGATTTGGTGATTTTCAATCACACCCTCACCCCCAGTCAGGAACGTAACCTCGAACGAGTCTTCGAGTGTCGCGTGCTTGACCGCACCGGTCTGATTCTCGATATCTTCGCCCAGCGGGCGCGTACCCATGAAGGCAAGCTGCAGGTCGAACTGGCCCAGCTCGAGCACATGAGCACGCGGCTGGTACGTGGCTGGACTCACCTTGAGCGGCAAAAAGGCGGTATCGGCCTGCGCGGCCCGGGTGAAACCCAACTGGAAACCGACCGCCGCCTGCTGCGGGTACGCCTGCGCCAGATCAAGGCGCGCCTGGAGAAGGTCCGCAGCCAGCGTGAGCAGGCTCGTCGTGGCCGTAAACGGGCGGATATCCCTTCGGTTTCCCTGGTCGGCTACACCAACGCCGGCAAATCCACGTTGTTCAACGCCCTGACCCAGTCCGAGGTCTACGCTGCCGACCAGTTGTTTGCGACCCTCGACCCGACCTTGCGCCGGCTCGAGCTCGACGACCTCGGGCCGATCGTGCTGGCCGACACCGTGGGCTTCATTCGTCACCTGCCGCACAAGCTGGTCGAGGCATTTCGGGCTACGCTCGAAGAGTCGAGCAACTCCGACCTGCTGCTGCACGTGATCGACGCCCATGAGCCTGAGCGCATGGCGCAGATCGAGCAGGTCATGGCGGTACTGGGAGAGATCGGTGCAGAAGGCTTGCCGATCCTCGAGGTCTATAACAAACTCGACCTGCTTGAAGGCGTCGAGCCGCAGATTCAGCGCGATGCCGATGGCAAGCCGCAACGGGTCTGGGTCTCGGCCCGCGATGGTCGGGGGCTGGAGCTGGTGGGGCAGGCGGTCGCCGAATTGCTGGGGGATGACCTGTTTGTCGGTACCTTGCGCCTTGAGCAGCGTTTTGCCCGGCTGCGCGCGCAGTTCTTTGAACTGGGTGCGGTGCAGAGCGAAGAGCACGACGATGAAGGCAGCAGCCTGCTGGCTGTGCGACTGCCGCGGGTGGAGTTGAATCGCCTGGTCAGCCGCGAAGGTTTGCAGCCGCTGGAGTTCATCGAGCAACATACTTTGCAATAAATGCCCGGCGACGCGGTCGGGCAGCCGTGACAGGCATTCTGTAGCATTGGACGGCGCGCCGTGGGCGCGTCTTTGCTTTATCAGATGGAGAGCGCTATGGCTTGGAATGAGCCGGGTGGCAACTCGAACAATCAGGATCCGTGGGGCGGGCGCCGTGGTGGCGACAAGAAAGGGCCACCGGATCTCGACGAGGCCTTCCGCAAGCTGCAGGACAGCCTGAACGGCATGTTCGGCAGTGGCAAGAAACGCGGTGGTGATGGCGGCATCGGCAAGGGCGGTGGCTTCGGCCTGCTCGGTATCGGTCTCGCCGTGCTTGCAGCTATCTGGCTGTACAGCGCCGTGTACGTGGTCGACGAACAGGAGCAGGCAGTCGTGCTGCGCTTCGGCAAATACTACGAAACCGTAGGGCCGGGCCTGAACATCTACTTCCCGCCGATCGATCGCAAGTACATGGAGAACGTTACCCGCGAACGTGCCTATACCAAGCAGGGGCAGATGCTGACCGAAGACGAGAACATCGTCGAGGTGCCGCTGACCGTGCAGTACAAGATCACCAACCTGCAGGATTTCGTGCTGAACGTCGATCAGCCTGAAGTCAGCCTGCAGCACGCGACCGACAGCGCCCTGCGTCATGTGGTGGGTTCCACCGCAATGGACAAGGTACTGACCGAAGGTCGTGAGCAGATGGCCGTGGAAATCAAGGAGCGCCTGCAGCGTTTCCTCGACACCTACCGTACCGGTATCACCGTCACCCAGGTCAACGTACAGAGCGCGGCAGCCCCGCGTGAAGTGCAGGAAGCTTTCGATGACGTGATCCGTGCCCGTGAAGACGAGCAGCGTGCCCGCAACCAGGCCGAGTCCTACGCCAATGGCGTGGTGCCAGAAGCCCGTGGTCAGGCCCAGCGGATCATCGAGGACGCCAACGGTTACCGCGACGAAGTCGTCTCGCGCGCCAAGGGTGAGGCCGACCGCTTCACCAAGCTGGTCGCCGAGTACCGCAAGGCCCCTGAAGTGACCCGTCAGCGCTTGTACCTGGACACCATGCAGGAAGTCTACAGCAACACCAGCAAGGTCCTGGTCTCCGGCAAGGACGGTCAGAGCAACCTGCTGTACCTGCCGCTCGACAAGATGATCCAGAACAGTGGTTCGCGTATTGCGCCGACCACCAGCGCTGCGCCTTCGGCCAACGCTGATGCGGCCCGTGCGGCGGAACTGCAACAGCAGCAAACACAGTTGCGTACTAGGGAGAGCCGCTGATGAGCAATAAATCGCTGATCGCCCTGATCGTGGCCGTGGTGCTGGGGATCGTGGCCTGGAACAGCTTCTACATCGTGGCCCAGACCGAGCGTGCGGTACTCCTGCAATTTGGTCGTGTGGTCCAGGCTGATGTCCAGCCCGGCCTGCATGTGAAGGTTCCTTACGTCAACCAGGTGCGCAAGTTCGACGCCCGCCTGATGACCCTGGACGCCCCGACCCAGCGCTTCCTGACCCTGGAAAAGAAAGCGGTGATGGTCGATGCCTACGCCAAATGGCGGGTCAAGGATGCCGAGCGCTTCTACACCGCGACCTCGGGCCTCAAGCAGATTGCCGACGAACGTCTGTCGCGCCGTCTGGAAAGCGGCCTGCGTGACCAGTTCGGTAAACGCACCCTGCACGAAGTGGTCTCCGGTGAACGTGACGCGCTGATGGCTGACATCACTGCCTCGCTGAATCGCATGGCCAGCAAGGAGCTGGGTATTGAAGTGGTCGACGTTCGCGTCAAAGCCATCGACCTGCCCAAGGAAGTCAACCGCAGCGTGTTCGAGCGCATGAGCACCGAGCGTGAGCGTGAAGCCCGCGAGCACCGTGCCAAGGGTAACGAGCTGGCTGAAGGCATTCGTGCCGACGCCGATCGTCAGCGCCGGGTTCTGCTGGCCGAAGCCTACCGGGAATCGGAAGAAACCCGCGGTGACGGTGATGCCCAGGCGGCGTCGATCTACGCCAAGGCCTACGGTCAGGACCAGGACTTCTACGCGTTCTATCGCAGCCTCAAGGCTTACCGCGAGAGCTTTGCCGACAAGAGCGATGTGCTGGTGCTCGATCCGAGCAGCGACTTCTTCCGCTTCATGGGCAAGTCCAAGCCATAAGCATCTACCCCGCCGGGCGGCTAAAACGCCTGGCGGGGTGATCCCGCGAGAAAACGGGTGTATGATGCGGCAGCCGGGAAATTCCCGGCTTTTTTGCGTCTGCAAGATCGAACGGTTCAAACCCGGCTCGGGTCTACAGAGCAGCCCAAGGTATTCGAGGGTATAGGCACGGCGGTAGCGCTGGAATCGGTGCTGCGCGCCATTGTTTGCCGATACCTGCTTCACTCAAGGCTCGCCCGCGGGCAAGCCGCCCGGACCATAGGGGAAATGGCGTAATGGCAACGGTAGACCGCTGGCTGCTGCCAGATGGCATCGAAGAAGTACTGCCACCTGAGGCGGCGCGCATCGAGATCGCGCGTCGGCAGGTGTTGGATCTGTTCCAGAGCTGGGGTTATGACTTTGTCGTGACCCCGCATATCGAGTACCTGGAATCGCTGCTCACCGGTGCCGGCCAGGACCTGGACCTGCGGACCTTCAAGGTCATCGACCCGCAATCGGGCCGGCAGATGGGTTTCCGTGCCGACATCACTCCACAGGTTGCGCGCATCGATGCGCATACCCTGCGTCGTGAAGGCCCGAGCCGCCTGTGCTATGCCGGCAGCGTGCTGCACGCCTTGCCGCGGGCGCTGTCGACGTCGCGCAGCCCGATCCAGCTCGGTGCCGAGCTGTACGGCGACGCCAGCCCGGTCAGCGATGTCGAGGTGATCAGCCTGATGCTGGCCATGCTGCAACTGGCCGATGTGCCGGACGTGCACATGGACCTCGGTCATGTCGGTATCTACCGTGGCCTGGCCCGCGCCGCCGGTCTGTCCGGAGCAATCGAGCAGCAGTTGTTCGATGCCCTGCAGCGCAAGGCCGTCGACGAAGTGATCGAGCTGACTGCCAAGCTGCCAGCGGACCTCGCCGCTATGTTGCGCTCGCTCACCGAGCTGTGCGGTGGCCGTGAAGTGCTGGCCGAGGCGCGCGTGCGCCTGGGTCGTGCACCGGCTGCGGTACTGGCGGCACTGGATGACCTGATGGCGATCGCCGAGCGGCTGGCCACGCGTTATCCCGGGCTGCCGCTGTATTTTGACCTGGGCGAGTTGCGCGGCTACCACTACCACACCGGTGTGGTGTTTGCCGCGTTCGTCCCGGGTGTCGGTCAGTCGATCGCCCAGGGCGGTCGTTACGACGACATCGGAGCGGACTTTGGCCGGGCACGCCCGGCCACCGGTTTCTCCACGGATTTGAAGACCCTGGTCACACTGGGGCGAGCCGAGGTGGTATTGCCGTCTGGCGGGATCTGGATGCCCGACAGCAGCGATGCGGCACTCTGGCAGTTGGTCTGCCAATTGCGCAGTGAAGGTCAGCGGGTGGTTCAGGCCTTGCCTGGGCAGCCATTGACTGCCGCCGTAGAGGCGGATTGCGATCGGCAATTGATTCAGCAAAACGGGCTTTGGCAGGTTCTGCCGCTGGCCATTTGAGATTCCCCGCCGGCACGAGCCGGCGCCAAGTTTGCGCGAATGAGGACAAGTGTTATGGGTAAGAATGTCGTAGTCCTGGGCACCCAGTGGGGTGATGAGGGCAAAGGCAAGATCGTTGATCTGCTGACCGAACATGCTGCCGCCGTAGTGCGCTACCAGGGTGGCCACAACGCAGGCCACACCCTGGTGATCGACGGTGAGAAGACCGTGCTGCACCTGATCCCGTCGGGCGTGCTGCGCGAAGGCGTGCAGTGCCTGATCGGCAACGGCGTGGTGGTAGCACCGGACGCCCTGCTGCGTGAAATCAACAAGCTCGAAGAGAAAGGCGTACCGGTGCGCGAGCGCCTGCGCATCAGCCCTTCCTGCCCGCTGATCCTGTCCTACCACGTGGCCCTCGACCAGGCTCGTGAAAAAGCCCGTGGCGAGCAGAAGATCGGCACCACCGGTCGCGGCATCGGCCCGGCCTACGAAGACAAGGTCGCCCGTCGCGGCCTGCGCATCGGTGACCTGTTCCACCGCGAGCGTTTCGCTGCCAAGCTCGGCGAGCTGCTGGACTACCACAACTTCGTGCTGGTCAATTACTACAAAGAACCTGCAATCGATTTCCAGAAGACCCTGGACGAGTGCATGGAATACGCCGAGCTGCTCAAGCCGATGATGCTCGACGTCACCGCCGAGCTGCACAACCTGCGTCGCGCCGGCAAGGACATCATGTTCGAAGGCGCCCAGGGCTCGCTGCTGGACATCGACCACGGTACCTACCCGTTCGTGACCAGTTCCAACACCACCGCTGGTGGCATCGCTACCGGTTCGGGCGTTGGCCCTATGTACCTGGACTACATCCTCGGTATCACCAAGGCCTACACCACCCGCGTTGGCTCGGGCCCGTTCCCGACCGAACTGTTCGATGACGTCGGTGCCTTCCTGGCCAAGCGTGGTCACGAGTTCGGCGCCACCACCGGTCGCGCCCGCCGTTGCGGCTGGTTCGATGCCGTGATCCTGCGTCGCGCCATCGACGTCAACAGCATCTCCGGCCTGTGCCTGACCAAGCTGGACGTGCTCGACGGCCTGGAAACCATCCGTATCTGCGTTGGCTACAAGAACGAGAACGGTGCGGTCATCGATGCCCCGACCGACGCCGACAGCTACATCGGCCTGGAGCCGGTGTACGAAGAAATGCCGGGCTGGAGCGAGTCGACCCTGGGTGCCAAGACCCTGGAAGAACTGCCGGCCAACGCCCGTGCCTACATCAAGCGTGTGGAAGAGCTGGTCGGCGCGCCGATCGACATCATCTCCACCGGCCCGGACCGCAACGAGACCATCGTGCTGCGTCATCCGTTCGCCTGATTCGCGACTGATGTAAAGACAAAAGCCCCTTGATAGGGGCCTTTGTCGTTTCTGTCGGCTGATCGGCACAACCTTTGCTGTAAGAATCACTCCAGTGGTGCCATCACTTTAATGGCCCCAGAAGTAGAGGGTTCTTTCGTGTCCGCCGTTCTCTCACTGTTACGAAGCCGCCTGTTGCGGCCTGTCTTTGTTGCCCTCGGTATCGCTCTTTTGGTGCAAGTGCTGGTCGCGGTCGCGCTGACCCGGAGCACGGTCACAGCCCTTGAGGCCGATCTGGGCAAGCGTCTGGCCGCCGATAGCCAGCAACTTTCCGCCGAGCTTGAGCAGGCCGGGCGCGAAGTCAGCTCCGGGCTCGACAGCCTCTCCGCCAGTACCCGCCAGCGCCTGACCGCAGGTTTGTCCACGCGTTTGCAGGATGAGCAGGCGCAGTTGCGCGCGACCCTGGAAAAGAACCTCAAGGATTCGGCCAACGACATGGCCGAACTGCTCGCCTCGGTGGCGCCACGGGCCATGTGGGACAACGACGTGCCGACCCTGTCGGAGTTCTCCCGCCGGGCCCAGCGCAACCCTAGCGTGCTGTTCGTGGTGTACGACGACGCCCAGGGTCAGCACTTGACCCGCTACCTCAACCGGCAGAACCCGATCAACCAGGCGCTGCTGGAAAAGGGCCAGGGCGAGCGGGCGCTGGACAAGGTACTGGACGCCGCGCGCAACGACCCTTCGGTGTACTTCGTCGAGGCCTCGATCAACCCTAACGGGGTCGAGATCGGCAAGGTATTGATGGGCGTTTCCACGGCCGTGGTCGACCACGAGCTGGTGGCGCTGGACAAGCGCTTCTCGGCGTTGATCGCCAGCGGTGATCAGTTGGTCGGCGACAGCCTGGTGGGTGCCGCCGCCGACAGCAACAAGGCTTTGCGCGCGCGCCTGGAAGCAGCGCAGGGCAGTGCTGCCGGTATGCAGGCCAACACCTCGCAAAGCGTTCAGGACGCGGCCGCGACCCTGCGCTGGAACATCGGCGTGGGGCTGGCCCTGGTCGGCCTGGGCGTGCTGCTGGTGGTCGCCGTGGTGCTGGGGCGGCGCGTGGTCAACAAGCTGCGCCTGCTGATTGCGGCACTGAACGACCTGGCGGCGGGTGAGGGTGATCTGACCAAGCGTGTTTCCATCGACAGTCGCGACGAGATCGGCGACATGGCGGCGGCGGTCAACCAGTTCGTCGCCAAGCTGCAGCCTATTGTGCGTGAGGCTGGCGAAGTGGCCCAGCGTACCGGCATCGAGATCGGCGCCATGACCCAGCGCAATGCTGGCGCCGATGCTGCTGCCGAGCTGCAGCGTGATGAAGTCGCCGCCAGCCTGCGCGACCTGTCGAGCATGGCCGATGAGGCCCAGGCCGAAAGCCAGGCGATGCAATCGGCCCTGCAGCAGGTGGTGGATATTCGCCAGGCCACTGACGAGAACAGCCGCACTTCCACCCAGGTGGCCAAGCTTATCGAAGACCTGGCCGGGCAGGTCGAGACCGGCTCCAAGGTCATCGAGCGCCTGGCCCAGCAAAGCGAGCAGATCGAGGTGGTGCTGACGGTAATTCACGGCATTGCCGAACAGACCAACCTGCTGGCGCTCAACGCGGCCATCGAAGCGGCGCGCGCCGGGGAAACCGGGCGCGGTTTTGCCGTGGTGGCCGATGAGGTGCGAGCACTGGCGAGCAAGACCCAAAGCTCGACCGGCGATATCCAGGCGCACATCGGCGCATTGCAGCAGGGCGCCAAAGAGGCAGTGGCGGCGATCAGCCAGGCCGGGCGCCAGGCTAGCGAAGGCCTGCTGGTGCTGCGCGACAACGCGCGCTTGCAGCAAACGGTGCAGGCATCGGTTGAGCAGGTGCATGCGGCGATTGGCCTGGCTACCCGTGCGGCCGAGCAGCAGGCTCATGGCGCGCAGGCCGTGCGTGGCCGGGTGCAGACCATTCACGCCCAGGCCGAGCGGGCTGCCGAGGTGGTGCTGCAAACCACCGCCAGCAGCAAGGTGCTCGATGACCTGGCGGCGCAGCTCAAGGCCAGCCTGGGGCAGTTCCGCGCGTGAGAGTAATCGCGGGGCAAGTCGAGTCGTCGCACCGCCGCTCCCACGGTGGGAGCGGCGGTGCGACGACTCGACTTGCCCCGCGATGCTTTTCAGGTATCACGCGCGGTTCAGATACATCCGCGTGGTCAGCAGGTACACCGGCAGCCCCGACACCAGGATCAGCAACGCCGCATAGGGCGCTGCCGCCGCGAACTCGACGTTGGCGGTATGCGCCCACACTTCGGTGGCCAGGGTGGTCATGCCGGTCGGGCTGAGCAGCAGGGTTGCGGTCAGCTCCTTCATGGCGTCCAGGAACACCAGTGCGAACGCCGCCGCCAGGGCCGGGAAGATGATCGGCAGGGTCACCCGGCAAAACGCCGTGAACTGGGTTGCGCCCAAGGTGCGGGCGGCCTCTTCGAGCTGCGGCGCCGCCTTGTTCAAGGCTGTGCGCACCGGCGCCTGGGCCAGGGGCAGGAACAGCAGCGCGTAGGCCAGCAGCAGCAAGCCAGTGGTTTGGTACAGCGCCGGCACATAGTGCAGGGCGAAGTACACCAGGGTCAGGGCGATCACCAGGCCGGGCAGGGCGTGCAGCAGGTACGGCAGGCGTTCGGCCCAGATCGCCAGGCGGCCCTTGTAGCGCACCACCAGGAAACTCACCGGCAGTGCCAGCAGCAAGCTCAATCCGGCACCACCCAGCGATAGCGACAACGATGAGAACAGCGCGCGACTGATATCGGCCACCGGAAAGGCCGCCGACGAACCAACGCTCAGCCAGTAACCGAGCATGCCCAGTGGAATACCGCTGCCCAGCAGCGCCAGGACCAGGCAATACAGCTGCCCGACCGGCATCCACCCGCGCAGGCGAATCGGCGCACCGCGCCGCGCCACGCCCTGGCCGATGCGCACATGGCGGGCCTTGCCGCGCACACGCAGCTCCAGCCAGAGCATCAGCAGGCACATGAACAACAGCACTGCCGAGAGCATCGCGGCGTTGGCGTTGCTGAACTCCAGCTCAAATTGCTGGTAGATCGCCGTGGTAAAGGTCTGCAGGCCGAGGATCGACAGGGCGCCGAACTCCACCAGCATGTGCAGGGCAATCAGCAGGCTGCCACCAATGATCGACGGCCACAGCAGTGGCAGGGTGATGCGCCAGAACACCCCCCAGCGCGTCTGCCCCAGGGTCCGTGCCGATTCTTCCAGCGAGGTATCGAGGTTGCGCAGGGTCGCCGCCACCGGCAGGAACACCAGTGGGTACTTGGACAGGCTCATCACCAGGATGGCACCGCCCAGGCCTTCGAAGCGCGGGCTCAGCGACACCCAGGTAAAGCCGCTGACAAAGGCTGGCACGGCAAACGGCAGGCACAGGATCACGCCCCACAGGCGCCGTCCGGGCAGGTCACTGCGCTCCAGCAACCAGGCCAGGGATACACCCAAGGCCATGCAGGCCAGGGTGACGCCGGCCATCAGCATCAGGGTGTTGCGCATCAGGCCCCAGACGAACGGGCGCCAGAGCAAGTGCAAGGCTTCGCGCCAGCCGGCTTCCCAGGTTTTCAGCGCCACGTACAGCAGCGGCAGCAGGCTCAGCCCGACCAGCAGCAGCACCGGCAGCACCACCCAGATCGACGGGCGCTTGCGCTTGGGAATATAACGGCTGGCCAGTGCGACCGCGGGCAGGGCTGCGCTCATTACAGCAGGCCAACTTCGCGTTCGAGTTCCAGGGCTTCTTCAGCGTTACCCAGGTCGGCCGGGGTGATTTTTGGCGGACGCAGGTCTTCGAAGGGCTTCAGGCCCTGGTCCGAGACCATGCCTTTATGCAGCGGATACTCGGCAGTGGTCTGGGTGATTACCCGCTGGCCTTCTTCGCTGGCCATCCAGGCCAGCAGGGCCTGGGCTTCTTTCGGGTGCTTGCTGGCTTTTACCGCCGCGGCGCTGGAGATGGTCACCAGGCCACCGACGTCGCCGTCGGCCAGGTAATAGAGTTTCGAATCCAGCTGGCCGCGCTCTTTCTTCAGGGCATACCAGTAGTAATTGTTGACCAGCACGGCCGCCACTTCGCCATTCTCCACGGCTTTGAGCGCAACCATGTTGTTGGTGTAGGTCTTGCCGAAGGCCTTGAGGCCGGTCAGCCATTCTTCGGCGGCCTCGCGACCGTGCAGCTTGAGGATGGCCACGGCCTGTTCCTGGAAGGCGCCGCTGGTCGGCACGAAACCGATCTTGCCGTCCCACTCGGGGTCGGCAAAGTCCATCACTGAAGGTGGCAGGTCTTTCTCGTCGATTACCTTGGGGTTGAAGGCGACCACGCGGGTGCGTGCGGTAACGCCCATCCAGGTACCGTTGGCGGCGACGTATTCCTTGGGCAGGACCTGCAGGGTCGAATCATCGATCTTGGCCAGCAGGCCCAGTTCGCCGAGGTTGTTCAGCGGTGGCGATTCTTCGGTGTAGATGACGTCGGCGGGGGAGCGATCACCTTCTTCGATGATCTGGCTGGCCAGCTGGTTGCTGCTGCCCTTGCGGATATTGATGTGGATGCCGGTCTTGGCCTCGTAGGCCTTGGCGATGGCTTCACCGATTTCCTTGTGCTGGCCGTTGTACAGGGTCAGCGACACCGGGTCGGCGGCCATGGCGGCTGGGGTGCCGAGCAGCATGGCGAAAACAGAGACGGCCAGGCCGCGCAACAGGGGGTTATTGCGGAACGTCATGCGGGTACTTCCTCGCTTGCGGCTACATATCTGGAAACAATGATAATCGATATCGCTTCTCAAATGCCCTTGTGAGGGAAAATTCATGAGCAGGCTATCGGTCGTTTCGGGATTGCAGGCGAGGAAAAGGGTAGGGCAGAAACGAAAAAACCCGCTTTCGCGGGTTTGATCTGAATTGGTGCCCAGAAGAAGACTCGAACTTCCACGACCGTAAGGTCACCAGCACCTGAAGCTGGCGTGTCTACCAATTTCACCATCTGGGCAAAATGAAGCGGTGTAGCTTGTAACGAAAACAGTGTAGCGTGTTGCAGTAAATCTCAGAAGCCAGCGGCAGTTCTAAGATTTGAAATTGGTGCCCAGAAGAAGACTCGAACTTCCACGACCGTAAGGTCACCAGCACCTGAAGCTGGCGTGTCTACCAATTTCACCATCTGGGCATTTCGCTGAGGAACATGATGCTTCACATCGTGCTGCTTCTCAACTATAACGACGGTGTCCGTCGTTGTGGTGCGCACTATACGGATGCTCCTGAGAGCTGTAAACCCCCGTTCAGAAAAAATCTTAAAAAATTCAAGTCGTTGTTCCTTATGATGGTTTTGGCAGCATCCAGGGGGCTCTGACAGGGCTGTCCAAGCCTGAAATTTCCGGTTTCAATACGCCTATGCCAAACTAACCCTTATATAGACAAGGTGAACCCCTCCTAATGGCCGATTGGCAGACCCTCGATCCCGAGGCCGCTCGTGAAGCGGAAAAATACGAAAACCCTATTCCTAGCCGTGAGCTGATCCTCCAGCGTCTGGACGAGCGCGGCTCGCCGGCAGCCCGTGAGCAGCTGGTCGAGGAGTTCGGCCTGACCACCGAAGACCAGATCGAAGCCCTGCGCCGCCGTCTGCGCGCGATGGAGCGTGACGGCCAGCTGATCTATACCCGGCGCGGCACTTATGCCCCGGTAGACAAGCTCGACCTGATCCTCGGCCGCATCGCCGGCCACCGTGACGGCTTTGGCTTCCTGATCCCGGATGACGGCAGCGACGACCTGTTCCTGAGCCCTGCGCAAATGCGCCTGGTGTTCGATGGCGACCGCGCCCTGGCCCGGGTTTCCGGCCTGGATCGCCGTGGCCGCCGCGAAGGCGTGGTGGTCGAAGTGATCTCCCGCGCCCACGAAAGCATCGTTGGCCGCTACTTCGAAGAAGGCGGTATCGGCTTTGTCACCCCCGACAACCCCAAGGTCCAGCAAGAAGTGCTGATCACCCCGGGGCGTAACGGCGGTGCCAAGATCGGCCAGTTCGTCGAAGTCAAGATCACCCACTGGCCGACCCCGCGCTTCCAGCCCCAGGGCGACGTTACCGAAGTGATCGGCAACTACATGGCCCCGGGCATGGAAATCGACGTTGCCCTGCGCAGCTACGACATTCCGCACGTCTGGCCAGAAGCGGTGATCAAGGAAGCGCGCAAGCTCAAGCCGGAAGTCGAAGAGAAAGACAAAGAGCACCGCGTCGACCTGCGTCACCTGCCGTTCGTCACCATTGACGGCGAAGACGCGCGCGACTTCGACGATGCGGTGTACTGCGAGAGCCTGGGCAAATTGCGCCTGTTCTCCGGTGGCTGGCGCCTGTACGTGGCGATTGCCGACGTTTCCAGCTACGTGCGCCTGGGCTCTGCCCTGGATGCCGAAGCCCAGGTGCGCGGCAACTCGGTGTACTTCCCCGAGCGCGTGGTTCCGATGCTGCCTGAAGAGCTGTCCAACGGCCTGTGCTCGCTGAACCCGCACGTCGACCGCCTGGCGATGGTCTGTGAAATGACCATCAACAAGTCCGGGCAGATGGTCGATTACCAGTTCTATGAAGCGGTGATCCACTCCCATGCACGCCTGACCTACAACAAGGTCAGCAGCATGCTCGAACACGCTCGTACCCGCGAAGGCAAGGCCCTGCGCGAGCAGTACAGCGAAGTGGTGCCGGACCTCAAGCAGCTCTATGCGCTGTACAAGGTGCTGCTGGCGGCCCGTCATACCCGTGGCGCGATCGACTTCGAAACCCAGGAAACGCGGATCATCTTCGGTTCCGAGCGCAAGATTGCCGAAATCCGCCCGACCGTGCGCAACGACGCTCACAAGCTGATCGAAGAGTGCATGCTGGCGGCCAACGTGGCCACCGCCGAGTTCCTCAAGAAGCACGAAATTCCGGCCCTGTACCGTGTTCACGACGGCCCGCCACCGGAGCGCCTGGAAAAACTGCGGGCCTTCCTCGGCGAGCTGGGCTTGTCCCTGCACAAGGGCAAGGACGGTCCGTCGCCCAAGGATTACCAGGCATTGTTGGCGAGCATCGCCGACCGCCCGGATTTCCACCTGATCCAGACCGTGATGCTGCGCTCGCTGAGCCAGGCGGTGTACAGCGCCGACAACAACGGCCACTTCGGCCTGAACTACGAGGCGTACACCCACTTCACCTCGCCGATCCGCCGCTACCCGGACCTGCTGACCCACCGGGCGATCCGCAGCGTGATCCGTTCGCGTCAGGAAACCCCGCACGTCAAGCGTGCCGGTGCCATGAGCATCCCCAAGGCGCGCATCTACCCGTACGACGAGGCGACCCTGGAGCAGCTCGGCGAGCAGTGCTCGATGAGCGAGCGGCGTGCCGACGAGGCCACCCGCGACGTGGTCAACTGGCTCAAGTGCGAGTACATGAAAGACCGCGTCGGCGAGAGCTTCCCGGGTGTGATCACCGCGGTGACCGGCTTTGGCCTGTTCGTCGAGCTGACCGACATCTACGTCGAAGGCATGGTCCATGTCAGTGCCCTGCCGGGCGACTACTACCACTTCGACCCTGTGCACCACCGCCTGGCCGGTGAGCGTACCGGGCGCAGCTTCCGCCTGGGCGATACCGTCGAAGTGCGGGTGATGCGCGTCGATCTCGAGCAGCGCAAGATCGACTTCGAGATGGCCGAGAACACCCTCAAGGCGCCGATTGGCCGCAAGCAGCGTGGTGAAGGCGTGCGCCCGCAAGACGGCAAGCCGGTGCCGGTGCTCGACAAGAAGGCCGAGGCGCCGGCCAAGGCTGCAGAGCCTGCCCGTCGCAGCCGCAAGAACGAAACTGCCGAAGCCTATTTCCCAGCCAATGCCGTGGCCAACAACGCTGAAGTGCGCAAGAGTCGGGAAATGAAAAAGGCCTTGATGTCCGATGCCAAGCACGCAGGCGGCAAGCCTGCGTCGAAGTCGGGCAAATCGGAAAAACCGAGCAAGCATCGTAAAGGGCCGCCGAAAGCCGGCTCCGCGTCACGTAAACCCAAGGCCAAGTCATGAGTCAGTTGGAAAAAATCTACGGCGTGCATGCCGTGGAAGCCCTGTTGCGTCACCACCCCAAGCGGGTCAAGCAGATCTGGCTGTCCGAAGGCCGTAGCGAGCCGCGCCTGCAGGCGCTGCTGGAGCTGGCCGGGCAAAACCGCGTGGCGGTCGGCCAGGCTGAACGCCGCGAGATGGATGCCTGGGTTGAAGGCGTGCACCAGGGCGTGGTGGCTGAAGTCAGCCCGAGCCAGGTCTGGGGCGAGGCGATGCTTGAAGAGCTGCTCGACCGCACTGAAGGCGCGCCGTTGATCCTGGTACTCGACGGCGTTACCGACCCGCACAACCTCGGCGCCTGCCTGCGCACCGCCGATGCCGCCGGCGCGCTGGCGGTGGTGGTGCCCAAAGACAAGTCGGCGACCTTGACCCCAGCGGTTCGGAAAGTGGCCTGCGGTGCGGCAGAAGTCATTCCGCTGGTGGCGGTCACCAACCTGGCGCGGACTCTGGAGAAGCTCCAGCAACGTGGCTTGTGGGTGGTCGGTACTGCGGGCGAGGCCGAGCAAGAGCTGTATCAGCAGGACCTGACCGGCCCGACCATCCTGATCATGGGCGCCGAGGGCAAGGGCATGCGCCGCTTGACCCGCGAGCACTGTGATTTTCTGGTCAAGCTGCCGATGGCCGGCAGCGTCAGCAGCCTGAACGTGTCGGTGGCGACGGGCGTGTGCCTGTTCGAGGCCGTTCGTCAGCGCCAGGCAAAGCGCCAGGCTTGATTTCGGCGTTGCATCTATCGCGGGTCCAGCCCGCTCCCACAGGTCCTTGTGGGAGCGGGCTGGACCCGCGATGCTTTTAAGGCTGTTCAAATAATCACCAATGACCTTGCTTGTCCCCCGGCGCTTCTCTACAATTGCGCCCCTTGCCATGTTGGCAGGCGTTCACGCGCCTCTTCCCAGGGCAAGACATACAAGTGTCCTTCACTCCTTGTCTGACCACTCTGGTGGCAGACTACAACCCGTAAGGAGCATTCATGCGTCATTACGAAATCATCTTTCTGGTCCACCCTGACCAGAGCGAGCAAGTCGGCGGCATGGTTGAGCGTTACACCAAGCTGATCGAAGAAGACGGCGGTAAAATCCACCGTCTGGAAGACTGGGGCCGTCGTCAACTGGCCTATGCAATCAACAATGTTCACAAGGCTCACTACGTGATGCTGAACGTTGAGTGCACCGGCAAGGCCCTGGCCGAGCTGGAAGACAACTTCCGCTACAACGATGCCGTGATCCGTAACCTGGTCATCCGTCGCGACGAAGCCGTTACCGGCCAGTCCGAGATGCTCAAGGCTGAAGAGAACCGCAGTGAGCGCCGTGAGCGTCGCGACCGTCCTGAGCACGAAAGCGCCGAAAGCGCTGATAGTGATGACAGCGACAACAGCGATAACGCTGACGAGTAATCCACGGACCTTTTGAGGAGCCTATTACATGGCACGTTTCTTCCGTCGTCGTAAATTCTGCCGCTTCACTGCTGAAGACGTGAAAGAGATCGATTACAAAGATCTCAACACCCTGAAAGCTTATGTATCCGAAACCGGCAAAATCGTTCCAAGCCGTATCACCGGTACCAAAGCTCGTTATCAGCGTCAGCTGGCTACCGCTATCAAGCGCGCCCGCTTCCTGGCCCTGCTGCCCTACACCGACAGCCACGGCCGCTGAGACCGGGTCGTCGACAAGTAGCAAAGGATAAAATGCATGCGCGCCTTGGCTGATTTCATCATGCGTGGTCGCGTGCAAGCCACCCTCGTGGTGGTGGGTTGTGCGGCTTTGCCGCTGTTGTTCTGGTTGAGTGCCGCCGCCGGGAGCCTGGTGTTCCTGCGGCGCGGTTTCAAGGACGCTTCCGGTGTCCTCGCCTGGGCTTTGTTGCCGGCGATGGCCTGGTGGTTCTTCGGCGAGCCGCGCACCTTGATGGTGTTGCTGGGTACGCTGGGTCTGGCGGCGCTGTTGCGCGCCGGGCAGTCCTGGAACCGGGTGCTGTTGTTCAGCATCGGCATGGGCCTGGTGTACGGGGTTGTACTGGGTTCGGTGTTCCGCGAACCGATTGAAGCTCTGGCTGGAGCGCTTGAAAAAGCCCTGCCGCAGATGCTCGACGGTCTCTACCAACAGTTATCGGTAGAGGAGCGGGGCCGCCTTGGAAGCCTTATTGCACCGGTGCTCGTCGGCCTGATTGCGGCGTTGTTGCAAGCCGTCAGTGTGCTGGCCCTGATGTTGGGCCGTTACTGGCAGGCGTTGTTGTATAACCCGGGTGGTTTTGGTCGCGAGTTTCAAGCGGTCAGGCTCCCCCTGGTGCCGGCGCTGGTGCTGGTGGTGCTCATGCTGGTGGGGCCGAATTTCGGTCCTGAGCTGGCGATGTTGACACCCCTGTGCAGCATACCGCTGATGTTTGCAGGGCTCGCTCTGCTGCATGGGCTGGTGGCGCAAGGACGACTGGCCAAGTTCTGGCTGGTCGGGTTGTACGTGACGCTGGTGCTGTTTATGCAGCTGACTTATCCGTTGCTCGTGGTCCTGGCCATTGTCGACAGCCTGATTGATTTTCGCGGTCGCAAGGCGCCCCCAAAAGGTGCCGATAACGATTCCGCGAACGGTGAAGGTTAAAAGTTAAGAGGTTATTACCAAATGGAACTGATCCTGCTGGAAAAGTCGCCAACCTGGGCAACCTGGGCGACAAGGTAAAAGTTAAGTCCGGTTACGGTCGTAACTACCTGCTGCCATTCGGCAAAGCCACCGCTGCGACCGCTGCCAACCTGGCTGCGTTCGAAGAGCGTCGTGCTGAGCTGGAAAAAATCGCTGCAGAGAAAAAAGCTTCGGCCGAAACTCGCGCTGCCCAACTGGCTGAGCTGGAAGTGACCATCACTGCCACCGCCGGTGACGAAGGCAAGCTGTTCGGTTCGATCGGCACCCACGACATCGCTGATGCCCTGACCGCCTCCGGCGTTGAAGTGGCTAAAGCCGAAGTTCGTCTGCCGAACGGCACCATCCGTAACGTCGGCGAATACGACGTTGCCGTGCACCTGCACAGCGACGTTGAAGCCACCGTTCGCGTGGTTGTTGTCGCAGCCTAAGCTGTACCGATCGGCTGGCACCTTGGGTGTCAGCCGGTTAACATCGGGCACGATCCTGCTTTGCAGGTCGTGCCCTTTGTCTTTTTCATCACCCTGATTCCTGCGTGGCCATGAACGAGATAACCGCCCCCGAGCAATATGATCTGCAAACCGCTGCCCTGAAGGTGCCGCCGCATTCCATCGAGGCCGAACAGGCCGTGCTCGGTGGCTTGATGCTGGACAACAACGCCTGGGAGCGCGTGCTCGATCAAGTCTCCGACGGCGACTTCTATCGGCATGACCACCGCCTGATCTTCCGCGCCATCCACAAGCTCGCTGACCAGAACGCCCCGTTCGACGTGGTAACCCTGCACGAGCAGCTGGACAAGGAAGGCCTGAGTTCGCAGGTTGGCGGCCTGGGTTACCTGGGCGAACTGGCCAAGAACACCCCGTCGGTGGCCAACATCAAGGCCTATGCCGCGATCATCCGCGAGCGGGCAACCCTGCGTCAGCTGATCAGCATCAGCAACGAGATCGCCGACAGCGCCTTCAACCCGCAAGGGCGCAATGCTGCCGAGATCCTCGACGAAGCCGAACGGCAGATCTTCCAGATCGCCGAAGCGCGGCCGAAGACCGGTGGCCCGGTGGGCGTCAACGACCTGCTGACCAAGGCCATCGACCGCATCGACACGCTGTTCAATACCGACAGCGCGATCACCGGCCTGTCCACCGGCTACACCGACCTCGACGAGAAGACCAGCGGCCTGCAGCCGGCCGACCTGATCATCGTCGCCGGCCGGCCGTCGATGGGTAAGACCACCTTCGCCATGAACCTGGTCGAGAACGCGGTACTGCGCAGCGACAAGGCGGTGCTGGTGTACTCGCTGGAGATGCCAGGTGAATCGCTGATCATGCGTATGCTGTCGTCGCTCGGGCGCATCGACCAGACCAAGGTGCGCTCCGGCCAGCTTGAAGACGACGACTGGCCGCGGCTGACCTCGGCGGTCAACCTGCTCAACGACCGCAAGCTGTTCATCGATGACACCGCCGGCATCAGCCCGTCGGAAATGCGCGCCCGGACCCGCCGCCTGGTGCGCGAGCACGGTGACATCGCCCTGATTATGATCGACTACCTGCAGCTGATGCAGATCCCGGGCTCCAGCGGCGACAACCGTACCAACGAGATTTCCGAGATCTCCCGCTCGCTCAAGGCCCTGGCCAAAGAGTTCAACTGCCCGGTAGTTGCCCTGTCGCAGCTCAACCGCTCCCTCGAACAGCGGCCGAACAAGCGCCCGGTGAACTCCGACTTGCGCGAGTCGGGTGCGATCGAGCAGGACGCCGACGTGATCATGTTCGTTTACCGCGACGAGGTGTACCACCCGGAGACCGAGCACAAGGGCATTGCCGAAATCATCATCGGCAAGCAGCGGAACGGCCCAATCGGCTTTATCCGCCTGGCCTTCATCGGCAAGTACACACGCTTCGAAAACCTCGCGCCGGGCAGTTACAACTTCGACGACGACGAGTAAGGGCAATTTGGACAATTCCGACCTTGAGCGTCGGAATTGGTCAATTTTTGTGCTATATTCCGCGCCCGCGATTTTTCATCGATTAGCCACCGGTCACTGACATGCAAGCAGCCAAACCACTTTTCGACTATCCCAAGTACTGGGCCGAATGCTTCGGGCCAGCACCGTTCCTGCCGATGAGCAGGGAGGAGATGGATCAGCTCGGCTGGGATTCCTGCGACATCATCATCGTGACCGGTGATGCCTACGTCGACCATCCGTCGTTCGGCATGGCCATCATTGGCCGCCTGCTGGAAGCCCAGGGCTTTCGCGTGGGCATCATTGCCCAGCCGGACTGGCAGTCCAAAGACGACTTTATGAAGCTCGGCGAGCCGAACCTGTTCTTCGGCGTCGCGGCCGGCAACATGGATTCGATGATCAACCGCTACACCGCTGACAAGAAGATCCGCTCCGACGACGCCTATACCCCGGGCGGCATGGCCGGCAAGCGTCCGGACCGCGCCAGCCTGGTGTACAGCCAGCGCTGCAAGGAAGCCTACAAGCACGTGCCGATCGTCCTCGGCGGCATCGAAGCCTCCCTGCGCCGCATCGCTCACTACGACTACTGGCAGGACAAGGTCCGTCATTCGATCCTGATCGACGCCTGCGCCGACATCCTGCTGTACGGCAACGCCGAGCGGGCCATCGTCGAAGTGGCCCAGCGCCTGTCGTTCGGCGAGTCGATCGAGAGCATCACCGACATTCGCGGCACCGCCTTCGTACGCCGTGATACCCCGCAGGGCTGGTACGAGGTCGACTCGACCCGTATCGACCGTCCGGGCAAGGTCGACAAGATCATCAACCCGTACGTCAACACCCAGGACACCCAGGCCTGCGCCATCGAGCAGGAAAAGGGCGAGGTCGAAGACCCCAACGAAGCCAAGGTTGTGCAGATCCTCGCCAGCCCGCGCATGACCCGTGACAAGACGGTCATCCGCCTGCCGTCGTTCGAGAAGGTCCGCAACGACCCGGTGCTCTATGCCCACGCCAACCGCGTGCTGCACCTGGAGACCAACCCGGGTAACGCCCGTGCCCTGGTGCAGAAGCATGGCGAAGTGGACGTGTGGTTCAACCCTCCACCCATTCCGATGACCACCGAAGAAATGGACTACGTGTTCGGCATGCCCTATGCGCGCATCCCGCACCCGGCGTACGGCAAGGAAAAAATCCCTGCCTACGACATGATCCGCTTCTCGGTGAACATCATGCGCGGCTGCTTCGGCGGCTGCACCTTCTGCTCGATCACCGAGCACGAAGGGCGCATCATCCAGAACCGCTCGCACGAGTCGATCATTCGCGAGATCGAAGAGATTCGCGACAAGGTGCCCGGCTTTACCGGGGTCATCTCCGACCTCGGCGGCCCGACTGCGAACATGTACCGCATCGCCTGCAAGAGCCCCGAGATCGAATCGGCGTGCCGCAAGCCGTCGTGCGTGTTCCCGGGCATCTGCCCGAACCTCAACACCGACCACTCGGCGCTGATCAAGCTGTACCGCAGCGCCCGTGACCTGCCAGGGGTGAAGAAGATCCTCATCGCCTCGGGCCTGCGTTACGACCTGGCGGTAGAGTCGCCGGAGTACGTCAAGGAGCTGGTGACCCACCACGTCGGCGGCTACCTGAAGATTGCCCCGGAGCATACCGAGGAAGGCCCGCTGAACCAGATGATGAAGCCGGGCATCGGTAGCTATGACCGCTTCAAGCGCATGTTCGAGAAGTACTCGAAAGAGGCGGGCAAAGAGCAGTACCTGATCCCGTACTTCATCGCCGCGCACCCGGGCACCACCGACGAAGACATGATGAACCTGGCCCTGTGGCTCAAGGGCAACGGCTTTCGTGCCGACCAGGTGCAGGCGTTCTACCCGTCGCCAATGGCCTCGGCCACGGCCATGTACCACTCGGGCAAGAACCCGCTGCGCAAGGTCACTTACAAGAGCGACCCGGTGACCATCGTCAAGAGCGAGCAGCAGCGCCGCCTGCACAAGGCCTTTTTGCGCTACCACGATCCGAAGGGCTGGCCGATGCTGCGTGAAGCCCTGGAGCGCATGGGTCGCGCCGACCTGATCGGCCCGGGCAAGCACCAGTTGATCCCGCTGCACCAGCCGGCGACCGACAGCTACCAGAGCGCTCGGCGCAAGAACTCGACCCCGGCCGGCAGCCACAAGGTGGCCAAAGAGCAGAAGATCCTTACCCAGCACAACGGCTTGCCGCCGCGTGCCAGCGATGGTTCCAAGCCGTGGGACAAGCGTGAACAGGCCAAGGCGGCGGCGTTTGCCCGCAACCAGGAAGCGGCCAAGGCGCGCAAAGATGCCGCCAAGGGCGGCAAGGGCAAGAAAAAGCCCGCCCGCCAGCCGGTTCTGCCGCGCTAACTGAAACGCCATCATCTGTGGGAGCGGGCTTGCCCCGCGATAGCGCTCTGTCAATCACAGCGCATCGCGGGTTAAGTCGGATCGCCGTAACGCCGCTCTCACAGCAGATACCTGTGTTCCTTCCTGGCAAAGCCTCAAATCTGTGCAAGGCTTGCACGGCGGCCTCGCTACGGTGCGCTTTTGGTGCGACTGTACCGGCTGCATGCAGGGAATCGCAGGCCTGGGCCCATGGCACAAGTCTTGCGCGGTTCCACTACCGCCCAGGCTCGCAGGAGGCCCGCCGTGTCGATTCATGTCGCCTTGCACCATGTCACCGAGTACCGCTACGACCGTGCAGTTGAACTGGGCCCGCAAATCGTTCGCCTGCGCCCGGCTGCTCACAGCCGCACGAGGATCCTCTCCTACGGGCTGAAGGTGCAGCCGGACGGACATTTCATCAATTGGCAGCAGGACCCACAGGGCAACTACCTGGCGCGCCTGGTATTCCCGGAAAAGACTGACAGCCTGCGCGTGGAAGTCGACCTGGTCGCCGAGATGGCGGTGTTCAATCCGTTCGACTTCTTTCTCGAACCCTACGCCGAGCAGATTCCCTTCAGTTATGGCCGAGACGAACGCCACGAACTGCTGCCCTACCTGGAGCAACTGCCGCTGACGCCGAAGTTCGCCACCTACCTGGACAGCATCGAGCGCACGCCCCAGGCCAGTGTCGATTTCCTGGTGGCGCTCAATCAGCGCCTGAGCGAGGACATCAGCTACCTCATCCGCCTCGAGCCCGGTGTGCAAACCCCGGAGCAGACCCTGGAACTGGGTTCCGGCTCCTGCCGCGACTCGGCCTGGCTACTGGTGCAGTTGTTGCGCCACCTGGGCCTGGCGGCGCGGTTCGTCTCCGGTTATCTGATTCAGCTGACCGCCGACATCAAGGCACTGGACGGCCCGTCGGGCACCGAAGAGGACTTCACCGACCTGCACGCCTGGTGCGAGGTGTACCTGCCCGGCGCCGGCTGGATCGGCCTGGACGCCACCTCCGGGCTGTTTGCCGGGGAAGGGCATATCCCATTGGCTTGTAGCCCCGATCCGACTTCAGCGGCACCGATCAGCGGCCTGGTTGAGCCCTGCGAATGCACTTTCGAGCATGAAATGAGTGTCGAGCGCCTGTGGGAATCGCCGCGGGTGACGCTGCCCTACAGCGACGAACAATGGCAGGCCATCGTCGCCCTCGGGCGCCAGGTAGACAGCGACCTGAAAGCAGCGGACGTGCGCCTGACCATGGGCGGTGAACCAACCTTCGTGGCCATTGACGACCCTGACGGCGCCGAGTGGAACACCGCAGCGCTGGGCGTGAACAAACGGCGCCTGGCCGGTGAGCTGTTCCAGCGCCTGTACAAGCATTACGCGCCCCATGGCCTGGTGCACTTCGGCCAGGGCAAATGGTACCCGGGCGAGCAACTGCCACGTTGGTCGCTCAACTGCTTTTGGCGGCGTGATGGTGTGCCGCTGTGGAACAATCCGGCGTTGATCGCCGACCAACACCAGGACCTCGGCGCCGACAGCGCGCTGGCCGCGCGCTTCCTGGCCAGCGTTGCCGAACGGCTGAGGCTGCCTGCGCGTTATGTCTTCGGCGCCTACGAAGACTCACTCTATTACCTGTGGCGCGAGGGCGGCCTGCCGTCCAACGTGCGCCCCGACGCTGCGCGCCTGGACGACGAGATGGAGCGTGCTAGGCTGCGCAAGGTGTTCAGCCAGGGCCTGGACAAGGTCATCGGCCAGGTGCTGCCGCTGGTCCGCAGCGCCGACGAGCAACGCTGGCAGAGCGGACGCTGGTACTTGCGCGATGAGCATTGCCGCCTGGTGCCGGGCGACTCGCCGCTGGGTTACCGCTTGCCGCTGGCGGCGCAGCCCTGGGTCAAGGCCGCGGAATATCCCTACGTGCATCCGACCGATCCCAACCAGGTGCTTGGCGATCTGCCTGATCGTGACCAACTGCTCAAGGCCAGCGCCGGGCAGGCGCTCGATGAGCAGGAGCACGCAGCCCCCGAGGTCGATGCCTCGGCCGACTGGCTGACCCGTACCGCGCTGTGTGCAGAGCCGCGAGAAGGGCGCCTGTACCTGTTCATGCCACCGCTGTCTCGCTTGCAGGATTACCTCGAGCTGGTTGCGGTGATCGAAGCCACCGCGGCCGAGCTGCATTGCCCGGTCATCCTCGAAGGCTACGAGCCGCCGGCCGATCCGCGCCTGGCCAACTTCAAGGTGACTCCCGACCCCGGCGTCATCGAGGTCAACGTGCAGCCTTCGGCCAGTTGGGACGAACTGGTGGAGCGCACCGAGTTCCTATACGAGCAGGCGCGCCTGACGCGCTTGAGCAGCGAAAAATTCATGATCGACGGCCGACACACGGGCACCGGTGGCGGCAACCATTTTGTCCTCGGTGGCGCCACCCCGGCCGACTCGCCGTTCCTGCGCCGCCCTGACTTGCTACGTAGCCTGATCAGCTACTGGCACAATCACCCGTCGCTTTCCTACCTGTTTTCCGGCCTGTTCATTGGTCCGACTTCCCAGGCGCCACGGGTGGATGAAGCGCGTAACGATGCGTTGTATGAGCTGGAGATCGCCTTCGCGCAAATGCCGGCAGCGGGCGAGGAAGGCCCGCCGTGGCTGGTCGACCGGCTGCTGCGCAACTTGCTGATCGATGTCACCGGCAATACCCACCGCGCCGAGTTCTGCATCGACAAGCTGTACTCCCCGGACGGCCCGGCCGGGCGTTTGGGGTTGCTGGAACTGCGCGCCTTCGAGATGCCGCCGCATGCGCGCATGAGCCTGGTCCAGCAACTGCTGCTGCGCGCCCTGGTCGCGCGTTTCTGGCGTGAGCCCTATGCGCCCAAGCGCCTGGCCCGCTGGGGCACCGAGCTGCATGACCGGTTCATGCTGGGGCACTTTATCGAACAGGACTTTGCCGATGTGCTGGTCGAGCTCAACGCCGCAGGTTACCCGCTGCGTGCCGAGTGGTTTGCCGCGCACCTGGAGTTTCGCTTCCCCAAGGTCGGCGACTATGCCGTCAACGGCATCGAGCTGGAACTGCGCCAGGCCCTGGAGCCCTGGCATGTACTGGGCGAGGAGGGCGCGGGCGGTGCCACGGTGCGTTATGTCGACTCGTCGCTGGAGCGCCTGCAGGTCAAGGTCAGCGGCCTGCCGCCGGAGCGTTATCAACTGACCTGTAACGGTCGGGCGCTACCCTTGCAAGCCACCGGGCGCGTCGGTGAGTTCGTCGCGGCGGTGCGCTATCGCGCCTGGCAGCCGGCCAATTGCCTGCAGCCAACCATTGCGGTGCAGGCGCCGCTGGTGTTCGACTTGCTCGATACCTGGATGGGCCGCTCACTGGGCGGTTGCCAGTACCACGTCGCGCATCCGGGCGGTCGCAACTACCAGACCCTGCCGGTCAATGCCAACGAAGCCCAGAGCCGGCGCCAGGCGCGCTTCTTCCGCCTCGGACACAGCCCGGGTGTAGTGGACATACCATCGGCGCAGGTGAACCCGGAACTACCCTTTACCCTGGATTTGCGCCGCGGCTGAGCGCTACTCTGAACTGACCTGTGGCCTTCGAGCATTGCCATGCCTGACCTGTTGGATGCTTACCCGCTGAGTGCGGGGACTTATCACGAGATGCTCGAAAGCCAGGGAGCGGTGCGTGCGCACTGGCAGCCGTTGTGCGCCTACCTGCAGCGCAGCGGACCGGCGCAACTGGCCCAGCGCCAGGCCTCGTTGACCCGCCAGTTGCGCGAGAACGGCGTCACCTACAACGTTTACGCCGACCCCAAGGGCGCCGACCGGCCCTGGGAGCTGGACCTGTTGCCGCACCTGCTGCCTGCCGCCGAATGGCAGCAACTGGCCGCCGGTGTCGAACAGCGCGCGCGCTTGCTCAATGCGGTACTGGCCGATATCTACGGGCCGCAGCAGTTGATCAGCGAAGGCCTGCTGCCCGCCGAGCTGGTCTATGGCCATAACAATTTCCTCTGGCCCTGCCAGGGTATAGCGCCACTTGAAGGCACCTACCTGCATGTCTACGCGGTGGACCTGGCCCGTGCCCCGGACGGGCGCTGGTGGGTGACGGCAGACCGCACCCAGGCGCCGTCGGGCGCAGGCTTCGCGCTGGAGAATCGCACCATCGTTTCGCGGGCGTTGCCCGAGCTATACCGCGACTTGCAGGTGCAACACCTGGCCGGTTTCTTCCGCACCCTGCAACAGACCCTGGCGCGCCTGGCACCCAGTGACCAGGAGGCGCCACTGGTGGTGCTGCTGACCCCAGGGCGCTTCAACGAGAGCTATTTCGAGCACCTGTACCTGGCGCGGCAGCTGGGTTATCCACTGGTCGAGGGCAGCGACCTGACCGTGCGCGATGCCACCGTATACCTCAAGACCCTGAGCGGCCTGCGCCGGGTGCACGCAATCATGCGGCGCCTGGACGATGATTTCTGCGACCCGCTGGAGCTGCGCACCGACTCGGCCCTGGGCGTGCCCGGCTTGCTCGATGCCGTGCGCCAGGGCCGGGTGCTGGTGGCCAATGCGCTGGGCAGCGGCGTGCTTGAGTCGCCGGGCCTGCTCGGTTTCTTGCCGGCGATCAACCAGCGCTTGTTTGCTGAAGAACTGAGCCTGCCGTCGATCGCCACCTGGTGGTGCGGTGAGCCACCGGTGATGGCGCGGGCACTGGAGCAGTTGCCGAAGCTATTGGTCAAGCCGGCGTTCCCGTCACAGAGTTTCAGCCCGGTGTTCGGCCGTGACCTCGACCCGGCCCAGCGCCAGGCCCTGGCCGAACGCATCCAGGCACGGCCCTACGCCTATGTCGCCCAGGAGCTGGCGCAGTTGTCCCAGGCGCCGGTGTGGCAGGCCGCCAAGGGCGAGGTGCAGCCGCGGGCCATTGGCATGCGTGTGTACGCGGTGGCCTCGGCGGACGGTTATCGGGTGCTGCCCGGTGGCCTGACCCGGGTTGCTGCGCAAGCTGACGCCGAGGTGGTGTCGATGCAGCGCGGTGGCGCCAGCAAGGACACCTGGGTGCTCGGCGAAGCGGCGCCAGCGGGCGAGCAATGGCGGGCCCAGCGCACCATCGGCGTGGCCGAACTGATCCGCCAGGACCCTTACCTGCCTTCGCGGGTGGTGGAGAACCTGTTCTGGTTCGGGCGCTACTGCGAGCGCTGCGATGCCAGTGCGCGCCTGCTGCGGATCATCCTCACCCGCTACCTGGACGGCGACGATCCGCTGGCCCTGCAGGCGGCGGTGGAACTGGCCGATGAATTGTCGCTGCTGCCGGAGGAGGGCGAGTTGCCCGAGCGCCTGCGCGCGGCGCTGGACGATGGCGACTGGGCCTTCAGCCTGCGGGCCAATTTGCAGCGCCTGCACTGGGCGGCGTCGCAGGTGCGCGGCAAGCTCTCGCGGGAGAACTGGCAGGCGCTGGTCGAGCTGCAGCGGGAGGCGCAATGCCTGGAAGATGCCGAGGCGGACTTTGGCGAGCGGGTGGATTTTCTCAACCGCCTGGTGATGTCGCTGGCGGCGCTGTCGGGTTTTGCCCTCGACGACATGACCCGCGACGAAGGCTGGCGCTTCCTGATGATTGGCCGGCGTATCGAGCGATTGCAGTCACTGTGCAGCAGCCTGGCGGCGTTTCTGCGCGGGCCGGCGGTGTACGACCAGGCCGGGCTTGAATGGTTGCTGGAGCTGGGCAATAGCAGCATCACCTACCGCTCGCGCTACCTGGCGGTGGCGCAGTTGATCCCGGTGCTCGATCTGCTCCTGCTCGATGAACAGAACCCCCACGCCGTGCTGTTCCAGCTCAAGCTGCTGGTGCGTGCCAACCAGCGCTTGAGCGAGGAATTCGACAGCCCGCGCGACCCGGCTCTGGCGCTACTGGCCGAGCAATTGCGTCACTTCGACCTGCGCAGCCTGGAAGACCCGTTGTTCGGCAGCGCCAGTGTACAAGCGGTGCTGTCGGGGCTTGCTGACCTGCTGCAAGGGGTGGCCCTGGCCAGTGGCGAGATTTCCGAGCGCCTGGCCCTGCGCCATTTCGCTCACGTCGACGATGTCAGCCAACAGACGGTGTCGCTGTGATGAGTGCGCGCTACCAGATTATCCACGACACCCATTACCGCTACGACAGCCCGGTGTCCCTGGCCCAGCAGCTGGCGCACCTGTGGCCACGGCCTTGCGCCTGGCAACGCTGCACGGCCCAGGCCCTGCAGGTCAGCCCGCAGCCGACCCAGCGGCGCGATGAGTGGGACGTGTTCGGCAACCCGCTGACGCGCCTGGCGTTCGAGCGCCAGCATGAGCAGTTGCGGGTGGTGGCGCGCTTGCAGGTTGAAGTGCTCGAGCGGGCGGCGCCGGACTTTGCCGCCTCGCCGGCCTGGGAGCAGGTGCGCGAGGCCCTGACCTATGCCAGTCAGCCGATGGCAGCGGCGCTTCTGGAAGCCTGCCGTTATCGATTCGAGTCGCCTTATGTGCGCCTCAAGCAGCGCTTCGTGGCCTTCAGCGAATCCTCTTTCGAGCCTGGCCGGGCATTGCTGGAAGGCGTGCAGGCGTTGATGGAGAAGATCTTCAGCGAGTTCACCTTCGATGCCGAAGCAACTCAGGTCGCCACGCCGCTGGTGGAGGTGCTGGAGCGCCGCCGCGGCGTGTGCCAGGACTTTGCCCACCTGATGCTCGCCTGCCTGCGCTCGCGCGGCCTGGCGGCGCGTTATGTCAGCGGCTACCTGCTGACCCGGCCGCCACCCGGCCAGCCACGGCTGATCGGCGCCGATGCCTCGCATGCGTGGATTTCAGTGTTTTGCCCGGGGCAGGGCTGGATCGATTTCGATCCCACCAACAACCTGCGCCCGGCGCTGGAACACATCACCCTGGCCTGGGGCCGGGATTTTTCCGATGTCTCGCCGCTGCGTGGGGTGATCCTCGGTGGCGGCAGCCATGACCCGCAGGTGCAGGTCACGGTGATGCCGCTGGATGAGGCCACAGCCTTGTAGGAGCGGGCTTGCCCCGCGATGAGGCGGGTCAATCAGGCTTCTTGTCGACCCACTTGGGCAGCACCGGGGCTTCAAAGTTGTCCATGGCCTCGAGCAGCTCGGCTGGCGAGTCGGCCAGTTGCAGCATGGCGCGGTGTTGCGGGCGCACGAAGCCTTCTTCCACCACATGGTCTAGGAAGCTGCCCAGCTTGCTGTAGAAGCCGTTGACGTCGAGCAGGCCCAGGGGCTTGGCGTGGTAACCCAACTGGCCCCAGGTCCAGACTTCGAACAGCTCTTCCAGGGTGCCCAGGCCACCGGGCAGGGCCACGAATGCGTCGCTCAGTTCGGCCATGCGTGCCTTGCGCGCGTGCATGCCGTCGACCACTTCCAGGCGGGTCAGGCCGGTGTGGCCGATCTCGGCGTTTTTCAGCGCTTCAGGGATGATGCCGATGACTTCGCCACCAGCGGCCATGGCCGCATCGGCAACGATACCCATCAGGCCCACGGCGCCACCGCCGTACACCAGGGTCAGGCCGCGCGCGGCGATGGCCTGGCCGAGGGCGATGGCCGCCTCGCGGTAGGCCGGGTTGACGCCGGTGCTGGCGCCACAGAACACACAAACGGAACGTACGGGCATTGCTTCTCTCCGGTTACAAGCGCACACAGAGTAAGGTGCTGGCCGCTCGCTTCCAAGCCCGCAGTCGTTACTCCGGCCGGGCGAATTCGCATGAGGCGCCCGCAGCGCCGCAGGCGTAGGCGGCCAGCAGGCCATTGAAGAAAGTACCAAAGGACATGATCGTTTACTCCTAAATGAGAGGTTGTCTCATCCTCCCTCAAAGGTGCATGATGGGCACTTAGATTTCCTGTATACAATCCATAGAACAAATTCACTGCCTGGCTCTTCGGCCAGTGCTTGACCCACATCATGGGCCGGCCTTGCGGTTTCAGGCAGTCTGCAAACTGATAAAAAACCCCTGCCATGGAGATTCACGATGTTTGCCAAAGTTGTCGCAGTATCCTTGCTGACCCTCGCCAGCACTCAGGTATTTGCCGCTGAGTGCAAGGCGACGATCGACTCCACCGACCAGATGTCCTTCAACACCAAGGCCATCGAAATCGACAAGAGCTGCAAGACCTTCACTGTCGAACTGACCCACTCCGGTTCGTTGCCGAAGAACGTCATGGGCCACAACCTGGTCATCAGCAAAGAAGCTGACATGCAGCCGATCGCCACCGACGGCCTGGCTGCCGGCATCGACAAGAGCTACCTGAAAGAAGGCGACGAGCGCGTGATCGCCCACACCAAGATCATCGGCGCTGGCGAGAAGGATTCGCTGACCATCGACGTGTCCAAGCTGAAAGCTGACGAGAAGTACGGCTTCTTCTGCTCGTTCCCTGGCCACATCTCGATGATGAAAGGCACTGTTACCCTGAAGTAATTCGGGTACCTGATCGCGGGGCAAGCCCGCTCCCACAGGAGCGGGCTTGCCCCGCGATGCGTTCAAGGCGCGAACGGCATCTCGCGTTTGTGCTGGGTCTTGCGGTAGGTGGCGCTGATGATGTCGAACGCTTCCTGGCTCACCGCCTCGCCATGCAGGAACGCATCGATCTGCGCATAGGTGACGCCGTGGGACGCCTCGTCCGGCTTGCCTGGCGCCAGGTCCTCAAGGTCTGCAGTCGGCACCTTCTCCACCAGTGACTCCGGCGCGCCAAAGCTGCGCGCGATGGCCCGCACCTGGTTTTTCACCAGGCCACTGAGCGGTGCCAGGTCGCAGGAACCATCACCAAACTTGGTAAAGAAGCCCATCACCGCTTCGGCGGCATGGTCGGTGCCGATCACCAGGCCCTGGCGGGCGCCGGCGATGGTGTACTGGGCAACCATGCGCATGCGCGCCTTGGTGTTGCCGACGACGAAATCGACCATCGCCGGCGCGCCGTTTTCCAGGGCCTTGACCTCGGTCGCCAGGGCACGCACGGCCGGGGCGATGTCGACAGTGTGCACCTCGTCGGCCTTGATCACTTCCAGGCAGGCCTGGGCGTCGTGTTCGTCGTGCTGCACCTGGTATGGCAGGCGCACGGCAATGAAGCGGTACTGCTCATCAGCCGTCTCGCTGCGCAGTTCACTGATCGCCCGTTGCGCCATCAGCGCGGCGGTCAGCGAGTCAACGCCACCACTGATACCCAGCACCAGGGTCTTGAGCCGTGCGTTGTGCAGGCAGGTCTTGATGAAGGCCACGCGCCGGGCCACTTCGGCTTCGAGCGCGGCGCTGTCGGCGAACGGCGGCTGGACCTTGAGCGCTTGCGCAATCTCTCGCTGGACGGCTTGCATGAATTACTCCTTGGACACTTTGAAGACGTGGCGCAGGTAGGCGACGAAGTTTTCGTCGCGGCATTGGGTCTTGGCCGCCTCATCGGAAATCTTGGCGACGGGCTGGCCGTTACAGTCGGTCATTTTAAGCACGATGCTCATCGGCGCCACCCCGGGCAGATCGCAGGTGAGGTTGGTGCCGATGCCGAAGCTGACATTGATGCGCCCGCGCAGGGCCCGGAAGATCTCCAGCGACTTGGTCAGGTTCAGGCCGTCGGAGAACACCAGGGTCTTGGTCATCGGGTCGATCCCCAGCTTGCGATAGTGGCTGATGGCCTTTTCCGCCCACTGCACCGGATCGCCCGAGTCATGGCGCAGGCCGTCGAACAGCTTGGCGAAGTACAGGTCGAAATCGGTCAGGAAAGCATCCATGGTGATGCAATCGGTCAGGGCGATGCCCAGCAGCCCGCGGTACTCGCGCACCCAACAATCGAGCGCGGCGATCTGGCTGTCGATCAGCCGCGGCCCCAGTTGCTGGTGGGCCATGATCCATTCGTGGGCCATGGTCCCCAGTGGCTTGATATCCAGTTTCCGTGCCAGGTGCACGTTGCTGGTGCCGACGAAACGCGCGGGGAAATCTTCCTTGAGCACCCGTACCACTTCTTCCTGAACCTTGTAGGAGAAGCGTCGGCGGGTGCCGAAGTCGGCGACCTGCAATTCGGCCAGCTCCTCACTGCTGGCATTGGCCTTGAGCCAGTCGAACTTACGGTACAGCTGGTCGCGGGCGTCGCTGAGTTTGGCCTGGGGGTGGCGATGGCGGTTGCGCACCTCACTGATGATCGCAAGCAAAGGTACTTCAAACAGGATCACGTGCAGCCAGGGGCCGCGCAGGCGCAAGTACAGCTGGTCGTTCTCGACCCCCAGTTGCAGGTAGCGCAGGTTGAAGCGGAACAGGCCGAGAAAGCGCAGGAAGTCCGGCTTCATGAAGCTGATCTGCTCGAGGAAGCCCAGCTGGCCATTACCCAGGCTCAGTTCGCACAACTGCTCGATCTGCTCGCGGATCTGCGCCAGATAAGGGCGCAGGTCTTCACCATTGCGGCAGCGGAACTCCCATTCCACGTCGACGTTGGGGTAGTTGTGCAGCACGGCCTGCATCATGGTCAGCTTGTAGAAATCGGTGTCGAGCAGGTTCTGCACGATGCGATCGGCAAATGCACTCTCGCTCATAGGGGGCTCCAAAGGGGGCGCGCGCCATCACCGCCAGCGACGGCGCACAGACCTGCGCATTGTGCCAGCCTTTGCCGCCACGCGGGCAGGCCGAGGCCGGGGTAATTCGGTAGCAGGCTACAGGTAGCGGCGCTTTTGTCGGGCAGCGGCTAGCCTGTAATGGTGCCCGCTGTAGCAGTCGCGCACCAAGGATGTGCAGTTCGGTTACGCATCCTGTTACAGGCTGGTTGCACGTAACCACAACCCAGGGTTGCAATGATGGCACTTCGCGGTTGCTCTTTTTTCTCGTGTCCGGTGGCGCTTGTCGTGAGGCAGACGGTTGCACGACCAGTAAAAAAAGGCCGTGAATCCTGGCTGCGCAACTTGTTCACGAGTTTTTCCAGAATAAAAAACCAATGGCACGGCCCTTGCTCAGAGCAATTGCTGAAAGTTGTAGTGCCAACCAAAAAAAACTCCAGGAGCACCACCTCATGTCGCAGACGTTTTACAAGAAAGGCTTTCTGGCCCTCGCCGTAGCTACGGCGCTGGGCGTTTCTTCGTATGTTCAGGCCGACATCAAGATCGGCGTAGCAGGCCCGATGACCGGTGCCAACGCAGCGTTTGGCGAGCAGTACATGAAAGGTGCACAGGCAGCGGCTGACAAGGTCAATGCCGCGGGCGGCGTCAACGGCGAGAAGATCGTGCTGGTCAAGGGCGACGATGCCTGCGAGCCGAAGCAGGCCGTGGCCGTGGCCAACCGCCTGGTCGACCAGGACAAGGTGATCGGTGTGGTCGGGCACTTCTGCTCGTCCAACACCATTCCGGCGTCTGAGGTGTATGACGAAGCCGGTGTCATCGCCATCACCCCGGGCTCGACCAACCCGGCGGTTACCGAACGCGGCCTGACTGGCATGTTTCGCATGTGCGGACGTGACGACCAGCAGGGCATCGTCGCCGGCGACTACATCGTCGACGTGCTCAAGGGCAAGAAGGTTGTCGTCCTGCATGACAAGGACACCTACGGCCAGGGCCTGGCCGATGCGACCAAGGCTCAACTGGTCAAACGCGGCGTGACACCGGTGCTGTACGAAGGCCTGACCCGTGGCGAGAAAGACTTCAGCGCCGTGGTCACCAAGATTCGTGGTGCCGGTGCCGACGTCGTCTACTTCGGTGGCCTGCACCCGGAAGCCGGTCCACTGGTGCGACAACTGCGTGAAGCGGGCCTGAAAGACGTCAAGTTCATGTCCGACGACGGCATCGTAACCGACGAACTGGTGGCCACTGCCGGTGGCGCGCAATACGTCGATGGCGTGTACATGACCTTCGGCGCCGACCCGCGCCTGCTGCCAGACAGCAAGGCGGTGGTCGAGGAGTTCCGCAAAGGCGGCACCGAGCCAGAAGGCTACACCCTGTATGCCTACGCTTCGGTCCAGGCCCTGGCTGCAGCCTTCAACGGCGCCAAGTCGAACAAGGGCGAAGACGCTGCCAAGTGGCTCAAGGCCAACCCGGTGCAAACCGTGATGGGCGAGAAAAAGTGGGACAGCAAGGGCGACCTGACGGTCTCTGACTATGTGGTCTACCAGTGGGACAAGGACGGCAAGTACCACCAACTGGAAAAACAAAAATAACAACGGTAGGCGACCCGGGCCTGAGCCTGGGTCGCTACCCGGTTTTGCGCCGTACCTGTCTTTTCTCGTAGATCTGCACAACCCTGCGCTGCGAGGGCCGCTTCATCCGGGGCTCACCGTAGTCGGCGCTTGTGCAATCTCAAATACGTGAGATTGCGTTATGGATGGTATTTTCCTGCAGCAACTGGTCAACGGGCTGACCCTCGGGTCTGTCTATGGCCTGATCGCCATCGGCTACACAATGGTCTATGGCATTATCGGCATGATCAACTTCGCGCACGGCGAGGTGTATATGATTTCCGCGTACCTGGCGGCAATCAGCCTGGCATTGCTGGCGTATTTCGGTATCGAATCCTTCCCCTTGCTGATGCTCGGGACGCTGATCTTCACGGTGGTGGTCACCGGAGTCTACGGCTGGACCATCGAACGCATCGCCTACAAACCCCTGCGCAACTCCACCCGCCTGGCGCCGCTGATCAGTGCCATCGGCATCTCGCTGATCCTGCAGAACTACGCGCAGATCAGCCAGGGCGCACGCCAGCAAGGCGTACCGACCCTGCTTGAAGGCGCCTGGCGCGTCGAAGTGGGCACCGGTTTCGTGCAACTGACCTACACCAAGATCTTCATCCTGGTGGCGGCCTTCGTCGGCATGGCGGCGCTTACCTACATCATCAAGTTCACCAAGCTCGGGCGCATGTGCCGGGCCACCCAGCAGGATCGCAAGATGGCTTCGATCCTCGGTATCAACACTGACCGGGTGATCTCCTATGTGTTTGTCATCGGTGCGGTCATGGCGGCCCTGGCCGGCGTGCTGATCACCATGAACTACGGCACCTTCGACTTCTACGCGGGCTTTATCATCGGCATCAAGGCCTTCACCGCCGCGGTGCTCGGTGGCATTGGCTCGCTGCCGGGCGCCATGCTCGGCGGGATCATCCTCGGGATTTCCGAGTCGCTGTTCTCCGGGCTGATCAACTCCGACTACAAAGACGTGTTCAGTTTCTCGCTACTGGTGCTGATCCTGATCTTCCGTCCCCAAGGCCTGCTGGGTCGCCCACTCGTGGCGAAGGTGTAAGTATGTCTGCTGCCAAAACAACTACATTCGATATCAAGCGCAGCCTGATCGATACGGTCCTCGCCGGGCTGATTTCCCTGATCGTTTTCGGGCCCATCGTCGGCGTGGTGCTCGACGGCTACAGCTTCAACCTTGAACCGACCCGTGTCGCCTGGCTGGTGGCCGGGGTGATGGTCGGGCGGTTTTTCCTCAGCCTGTTCCTGCAGACGCCCAAGGGCCAGTCGATTCTCCAGGGCTTCGAGGGCAGTGGTTCCGGCGTGCACGTGCTGGCGCCGGACTACAAGTCGCGGCTGCGCTGGATCATTCCGGCACTGATCGTGATTGCCATCGTCTTCCCTTTCTTCGCCAACAAGTACCTGCTGACCGTGGTCATCCTCGGCCTGATCTACGTACTGCTGGGCCTGGGCCTGAACATCGTGGTAGGTCTTGCCGGCCTGCTCGACCTGGGTTACGTGGCCTTCTACGCCATCGGCGCTTACGGCCTGGCCCTGGGTTACCAGTACCTGGGCCTGGGCTTCTGGACGGTGTTGCCCCTGGCGGCAATCGCTGCGGCGCTGGCCGGGTGCATATTGGGCTTTCCGGTGCTGAGGATGCATGGCGACTACCTGGCTATCGTTACCCTCGGCTTTGGTGAGATCATCCGTCTGGTGCTCAACAACTGGCTGTCGTTCACCGGCGGTCCCAACGGCATGCCGGTGCCGTCGCCAACCTTCATGGGCCTGGAGTTCGGCCGTCGGGCCAAGGACGGCGGGGTGCCGTTCCACGAGTTCTTCGGCATTGCCTACAACCCCAACGTGAAATTCCTGTTCATCTACATCGTGCTGTTCCTGGTGGTGCTGGCGGTGCTGTACATCAAGCACCGGTTGACCCGCATGCCGGTCGGCCGCGCCTGGGAAGCGCTGCGCGAAGATGAGATCGCCTGCCGGTCCATGGGCCTGAACCATGTGCTGGTGAAACTCTCGGCCTTCACCCTCGGCGCCTCTACCGCCGGCCTTGCCGGGGTGTTCTTTGCCAGCTACCAGGGCTTCGTCAACCCGTCGTCGTTCACCTTCTTCGAGTCGGCGCTGATCCTTGCCATCGTCGTGCTCGGCGGCATGGGCTCGACCGTCGGCGTGGTGATCGCTGCGTTCGTGCTGACCGTGGCGCCGGAGCTATTGCGCAGCTTCTCCGAGTACCGGGTGCTGCTGTTCGGCGTGCTGATGGTGTTGATGATGATCTGGAGACCGCGCGGCCTGATTCGTATCAGCCGTACCGGTGTAGTCCCGCGTAAAGGAGTGGCGCCATGAGCGATGACGTGATTCTCTCGGTTGAAAACCTGATGATGCAGTTTGGCGGCATCAAGGCGCTCAGCGATGTCAGCCTCAAGGTCAGACGCAACCAGATCTTCGCCCTGATCGGCCCCAACGGTGCCGGCAAGACCACGGTGTTCAACTGCCTGACCGGCTTCTACAAAGCCAGTGGAGGCAAGATCGAACTGAACCTGCGCGGCACCCGCACCAATGTCATCCAGCTGTTGGGCGAACGCTTTCAGCTGGGCGATTTCGTCTCGCCCAAGCGCTTCATCAACCGCCTGCACTACAAGATGTTTGGCGGTACTCACCTGGTCAACCGCGCAGGGCTGGCGCGGACCTTCCAGAACATTCGCCTGTTCCGGGAAATGTCGGTGGTCGAGAACCTGCTGGTGGCCCAGCACATGTGGGTCAACCGCAACCTGCTGGCCGGCGTACTCAACACCAAGGGCTACCGCAAGGCCGAAAGCGATGCCCTCGACCATGCCTTCTACTGGCTGGAAGTGGTCGACCTGGTCGACTGCGCCAACCGCCTGGCCGGTGAGCTGTCGTACGGCCAGCAACGGCGCCTGGAGATTGCCCGGGCCATGTGCACGCGGCCGCAGATCATCTGCCTCGACGAACCGGCTGCCGGCCTCAACCCGCAGGAAACCGAAGCGCTGAGCAAAATGATCCGCGTGCTGCGCGACGAACATGACCTGACCGTGGTGCTGATCGAGCACGACATGGGCATGGTCATGAGTATTTCCGACCATATCGTGGTGCTTGACCACGGCAACGTGATCGCCGAAGGCGCGCCACAGGACATCCGTCACAACCCGACGGTGATTGCCGCCTACCTGGGCGCCGATGAAGAGGAACTGGTATGAGTACACCGATCCTCGAACTGAAAGAGATCGACGTGTTCTACGGGCCGATCCAGGCCCTGAAGAAAGTCTCGCTGCACATCGATGAAGGCGAAACGGTGAGCCTGATCGGCTCCAACGGTGCCGGCAAGTCGACCCTGCTGATGTCGATCTTCGGCCAGCCGCGGGCGGCGGCCGGGCAGATCATCTACCGTGGCACCGACATTACTCACAAATCGTCGCACTACATCGCTTCCAACGGCATTGCCCAGTCGCCGGAAGGTCGCCGGGTGTTCCCCGACATGTCGGTGGAAGAGAACCTGATGATGGGCACCATCCCGATCGGCGACAAGTTCGCCAGCGAGGACATGCAGCGCATGTTCGAACTGTTCCCGCGGCTCAAGGAGCGGCGCAACCAGCGCGCCATGACCATGTCCGGCGGCGAGCAGCAGATGCTCGCCATCGCCCGGGCTTTGATGAGCAGGCCCAAATTGCTGCTGCTCGATGAGCCGTCGCTGGGCCTGGCGCCGATCGTGGTCAAGCAGATCTTCGCCACCTTGCGCGAGCTGGCGCAGACCGGCATGACCATCTTCCTGGTGGAGCAGAACGCCAACCATGCGCTGAAGCTATCGGACCGCGCCTATGTAATGGTCAACGGTCATATCCGCATGACCGGTACTGGCCAGGAGCTGTTGGTCAACGAGGAGGTGCGCAACGCTTACTTGGGCGGGCACTGATCGGTAGTGAAAAAAAGCGCCCCGGCTGACGGGGCGTTTTTTGTCCACAGTTTTGTGGAAAACATTGTCCAGACATTCTTTTGGGCGCGACAGAACGTCGCTTCAGCGGGCGTTTTCATAGGGGTTTGAGTTGTCCACCATTGGTGTGGAACCGACTGTGGGTAACTTGGGTGCAGCTTGCTGAAGCCCTTTGTTTACAAGGCTTCCAGAGGCGTGGTTGTTTTTTGATCAGGTTTTTTCGCGGCTTTCGCATCGGGGTTTGTCAAGTGTTTTGTCCTTAGCGCAAATGGCGATTAAAGCGCGCTTCCGGCCTGTGGATAACTCTGTGGGCAAGCCTTGGAAAGATCGGCGAAGACAGCGTCGTTACAGGCCTGGAGCCATCATGGAAATCCACGCCTTCGGCGCCTGTTGCCGGCCTTAGGTCAAGGCCTGCGCCAGAGGTCAAGGGAAATACTTGCGCAAGCCCCGGATTACGCGGCTTGCAGGGTTTTCGAGTTGCCCCCGGATTTTGTGGAAGGGCTTGTGGATAACATGCGTAAAGCTTGCCGCAGGCCTTCTATACCGGGGCTTTCACAGCTTTGATCGTTTTTTGTACAGTGATGCGAATTGCTTGCTGCCGAACGCGGCCGCGGGCATGCTGCAACCCCTGTGATCAGCCTCATCAAGGAGACCCGCATGACCTCTACCGTATTCATCACTGGCGCAACTTCCGGCTTCGGCGAAGCCTGCGCCCGTCGTTTTGCGCAAGCCGGTTGGTCGCTGGTGCTGACCGGTCGCCGTCAGGAGCGCCTGGAAGCGCTGTGTGCCGAGCTGTCGCAACAAACCGAAGTGCACGGCCTGGTACTCGACGTGCGTGACCGCAAGGCCATGGAAGAAGCCATCAACAACCTGCCACCGTCGTTCGCCAAGCTGCGCGGGCTGATCAACAATGCAGGCCTGGCCCTGGGCGCCGACCCGGCGCCCAAGTGCGATCTGGACGACTGGGAAACCATGGTCGACACCAACATCAAGGGCCTGATGTACAGCACCCGCCTGCTGCTGCCGCGGCTGATCGCCCACGGCCGTGGCGCGACCATCCTCAACGTCGGCTCGGTAGCCGGCAACTACCCCTATCCGGGTAGCCATGTGTATGGCGGCACCAAGGCGTTCGTCGGGCAGTTCTCGCTGAGCCTGCGCTGCGACCTGCAGGGCACTGGCGTGCGGGTTAGCAATATCGAGCCGGGCCTGTGCGAGAGCGAGTTCTCGCTGGTGCGTTTCGCTGGCGACCAGGCGCGTTACGATGCCACTTATGCCGGCGCTGAGGCGATCCAGCCGCAGGATATCGCCGAGACCATCTTCTGGATCATGAACCAGCCAGCGCACATCAACATCAACAGCCTTGAGCTGATGCCGGTGAGCCAGGCGTGGGCAGGGTTCTCGATCGATCGTTCAGGCAAGGCTTGACCCGCGACAGCGTCAAACCTGACGCTGCAGCCCTTCCAGGCAAGTCGCCAGGTGGTAAGGCGTAGTCGACGGCATATCGGCGCGGCTGACCTTGCCACTGGCATCGCGGCACTCGTGCCAGCCACCGGCATGCAGGAAGTTCTGCTGCAACGCCTTGAGCTGGCCCAGCACCGTGGCGGCGCTGGCCGGGCGCAAGGTCAGGGCGCGCAGGTATTCGGCCTGGGCCCAGATGCGCTGGGTGGCGTCGCGCACTTGGCCCTCGGCGCTGAGCATGGCCAGCACGGTGCTGTCCTTCACACCGCACTGTTCGGCATAGGCAAATGCGCGGCTGAGCGAGGCATGCAGCTCGCTACCGCGTAGCAGCGGTGAAGACTCCAGCAAGTAGAACCATTCGAACTGGTGACCGGGTTCGAACCAGTTATCCACAGCCCCGCGTGGTTTCTCCAGCATCACCCCGTGTACGGGGTCGATGAAGTGTGCTTGCATCGCCGCAGCCAGGCTTTGCAGGGCTTGTTCGACAGCCTCGTCGTCACGCACCGAGAGGGTGGCGAGGAAGGCTTCGGCCAGATGCATCAGCGGGTTCTGCAGCGGGCCGCTGGCCAGGTCCGACCAGTCTTCGCCAAGGCTCGCCTCGTACAGGCCGTCATCACGGGCGAACTGCTCGGTTACTACTTCCAGCGCGGCATTGAGGGCCGATTCGACCAGTGGCTCATGCACCTTGCCCCAGTAATGCGCGCAGGCAAAGACGATGAAGGCATGGGTGTAGAGGTCTTTGCGCCGGTCCAGCGGCTTGCCCTGGGCGTCGATGCTGTAGAACCAGCCGCCGTGCTCGGCATCATGGAAATGCCGCTGCAACGAGCGAAACAGCGCGGCGGCGCGTTCGCTGGCGCCGGGTTGCTCGATGCGGCTGCTGAACAGGTACAGCTGGCGCGCGCAGGCCATGGCCCGGTAGCGTTGCACCGGCATGGGTTGCTGCTGCGGGTCGAGGGCTTCGAAGGGCAGGGCCATCTCTGCATTCCAGCCCGGGCCTTGCCACAGCGGCACGATGCGCTGGTCAAAGTGCGCCTGGACCTCGGCGAGCAGGGCGGGCAGTTCAGGCTGGGCAGTATGAAGGTCGGGCATGGAAAATTTCGTCGCGGTCGGTGCGTTTGCGCGCAATGGTAGCAGGAAAAGGCGCTGACTTTGCCGGCCTCATCGCGGGCTAGGAGCGGGCTTGCCCCGCGATGAGGCCAGTACAGCCAGCACAGCAGACTGCCTACAGCGCACTGAGCCCCTGCCAGTGCTTGGCACCGACAAAGATGAAGCGCAGCTGCTGGGTGATCTTCTCCTGGGCGCTGATCGGTTCACCGGCGTTGTCGCTTGGCTCGTCGATCAGCTCCGGCAGGGTGGCGAACACGGTTTTCACCACCAGGTCAGCCATCACCGCCAGGGCCGCGGCGTCCAGATGCTGCCAGCGCGGCATGCGCGCAAGGTCGGTGGCCAGGTCCGAGCTGATGCCCTGGCGCAGGGTACCGATGGCTTGGCGCACTTGTTGCGAACCGCCATATTGCTCGCGGGCGAGAAACAGGAACTGGGCACGGTTGGCCGCCACCACATCGAGAAAGATCCGCACCGAGGCGTCGGTGATGCCGCCCAGCTCGAATTCGTTCTGGCGCACCAGGCGGATGGTCTGGCGGAAGGTTTCGCCCACTTCATTGACCAGGGCCAGGCCCAGTTGGTCCATGTCGGTAAAGTGCCGGTAAAAACCGGTAGGGACGATGCCTGCGGTTTTTGCCACTTCGCGCAGGCTGATGCTGCCGAAGCCTCGACCGCTCTCCATCAGGTTGCGGGCGGCATCCAGCAGGGCGTGGCGGGTCTGTTGCTTTTGTTCGGCGCGCGGCAGCATGGCAAGTATCGGCAGGCAGTGAAACAGCCCTGCACTCTAATAGCCTGGCGCCAGAAAAACAAAGCCCGGTCAATGGACCGGGCTGGGAGGGGAGCTGCTACAGCGCTGGTGTGTCTTGTTGTCTGGCATAGGCTTCAGCTCGCGCGTTGGTTTTCGATCAGGCGATCAGAGCCACCTTCTGCGACCTCGAAACGTGCTTTCAGACGGTCAGAACCACCTTCGGCTACTTTGTAATACTGTTTCAGGCGATCAGCACCACCCTCGGCGACTTTGACCCGGTCGTTCAGGCGATCAGCACCGCCTTCGGCAACGCGGTTGTTACGTTCCAGCAGGCGATCGGAGCCACCTTCGGCAACGCGGTTGTTACGGTCGATCAGGCGATCGGAACCACCTTCGGCCAGCGGGTTCAGCGGTTGCGAAATGACCGTCGAGCTCGAACGCGCTTCGGCGGTCAGCGCCTGGTCGGCGGCAGGTACGGCAAAGGCGTTGGCGGCCAGGATGGACAGGGACAGGCTCAGCAGTAATTGGCGTTTCATGATTCGGTGCTCCTCGGCGGGGCTGGAAAGTGGGTACGGAGCCAATGCTACGCCGGGAAACGCCAGATAAAAGTTCATAAAGATAATGGTAACAATCAACGCAATTGATGCTTCGCGCCAGCCGCTCTAGAACGTGGTTTGTGGCGCCATGAGCAACTGCGGCGGAGCCGTTACCGAGGTCGGCGAACACGCTAACAATCGACAAAAGTTGAGAAAAAGGTCAGAAAAAACCTGGTTATCATGGCCAATCGATTAAACCCCTCGGCGTTTCATCAGTCCGAACAGATAAGTGCCCTCAACGCGCCCGCTTTTTGCCATGCAGTCATCAGGAGAATCGTGCAATGACGCGCCCCGCCAAAATCATCACCTGGACCCTCGCCAGCCTGCTGCTGGTGCTGGCGGTGCTGGTGGTCGTCATCGCCACCTTCGACTGGAACCGGGTCAAGCCCACCCTTAATGCCAAGGTGTCCGAAGCGCTGCACCGGCCCTTCGCCATCAACGGTAACCTGGCGGTGCGCTGGCAGCGCGAGCCGGAGCAGGGTGGTTGGCGCGCCTGGCTGCCATGGCCGCACTTCATCGCCGAAGACCTGACCCTGGGCAACCCCGACTGGCTCAAAGAGCCGCAGATGGTCGGCCTCAAGCGCGTCGAGTTCCGCCTGGCGCCGCTGCCGCTACTGCTGCAGCAGATCGTCATTCCGCGCATCGACCTCAACCAGCCGACCGCCAGCCTCAAGCGCCTGGCCGATGGTCGCGCCAACTGGACCTTCGACTTCGGCCCCAAGGATGAGCAGGCAGAGCCGTCGAAGTGGGTGCTGGACATCGGCGCCATCGGCTTTGACAAGGGCCAGGTCAGCCTCGATGACCAGACCCTGAAGACCCGGCTGGACGTGCTCATCGACCCGCTGGGCAAGCCGATCCCTTTCAGCGATATCGTCGGCAAGGCTTCGGCACAAAAGGCCGGTGCCGCCCAGGACTACGCCTTCGGCCTCAAACTCAAGGGTCGCTACAAAGGCCAGGCATTGGCCGGTACCGGCAAGATCGGCGGTTTGCTGGCCCTGCAGGACGCCTCGCAACCGTTCCCGCTGCAAGCCGACATGGCCATTGGTGATACCCGCATCGCCGTGGCTGGCACCCTCACCGACCCCCGCAACCTCGGTGCCCTCGACCTGCGCCTGCGGCTGTCGGGCGCAAGCCTCGCTAACCTGTATCCGCTGACCGGCGTGACCCTGCCCGATTCGCCGCCCTACGCCACCGACGGTCATCTGACCGCCAAGCTGCATGAACCCGGTGGCGCGGTGTTTCGCTATGAAGGCTTCAACGGCAAGATAGGCGACAGCGATATCCATGGCGACCTGGCGTTCGTCTCCAGCCAGCCAAGGCCGAAGCTGACCGGCAAGCTGGTTTCCAACCAGTTGCTGTTCAAAGACCTCGCACCGCTGATCGGCGCCGACTCCAATGCCCAGCAGAAAGCTCGCGGCGGTGCCAGCAAGCAACCGGCAGGCAAGGTCTTGCCGGTCGAGGAGTTTCGTACCGAACGCTGGCGGACCATGGACGCCGACGTGACCTTCAGCGGCAAGCGCATCGTGCACAGTGCCGAGCTGCCGTTCACTGACCTGTCCAGCCACTTCGTCCTCGATGACGGTGTGCTGCGCCTGGAGCCGCTGCGCTTTGGCATCGCCGGCGGCAAACTCGACGCCCAGGTACGCCTCGATGGCCGTAGCGTGCCGTTGCAGGGCAGGGCGCAATTGAGTGCGCGCAACTTCAAGCTCAAGCAACTGTTCCCGACCTTCGAGCCGATGAAGACCAGCTTCGGCGAGCTCAATGGCGACGCCGACATCAGTGGGCGCGGCAACTCGGTCGCAGCCTTGCTGGCCACCGCCAATGGCGACCTGAAGATGCTCATCAATGACGGTGCGATCAGTCGCGGACTGATGGAAATCGCCGGGCTCAACGTCGGCAACTACGTGGTCGGCAAGCTGTTTGGCGACAAGGAAGTGAAGATCAACTGCGCGGCAGCCAATTTCGGCATCAAGGACGGTTTGGCCACGACCCGGGTGTTCGTCTTCGATACCGAGAACGCGATCATCTACATCGATGGCACGGCCAACTTTGCCAGCGAGCAACTGGACCTGAAGATCAACCCCGAATCCAAGGGCGTGCGCCTGTTCTCGTTGCGCTCGCCGCTGTATGTGCGCGGGCCGTTTGCCAAGCCCAGTGCCGGCGTGCAGGCGCTGCCGCTGGCGCTGCGGGGTGCGGGGATGGTGGCGTTGGGCGTGGTTGCCGGCCCGGCAGCCGGCTTGCTGGCGTTGATTGCGCCAAGTGGTGATGTGCCCAACCAGTGCACACCATTGCTGGAGCAGATGAAGGCTGGCAAGGCGCCGCGGGCGGTGAAGGCGGGTTGAGGGGAAGCAATCGCGGGTCAAGTCGAGTCGTCGCACCGCCGCTCCCACAGGTCTGGTGCACTCAGTTCCATTGTGGGGGCGGCGGTGCGGCGGCTCGACTTGACCCGCGATAAGGTCTACAGACCTTGCAGTAAATCCGCCATGTCGTCGGCGTGCTCTTCTTCCTGGGCCAGGATATCTTCGAAGATGCGCCGGGTGGTCGGGTCGCTTTCGCCGATGTACTGGATGATCTCTCGGTAGCTATCGATGGCGATCCGCTCGGCGATCAGGTCTTCCAGGACCATTTCCTTGAGGTTGTTGCCAGCGACGTACTGGGCATGGGAGTTCTTGCTCAGGTTGTCGGGGTTCAGGTCCGGCTCGCCGCCCAGCTGGACAATGCGCTCGGCCAGCTTGTCGGCATGCTGCAGCTCCTGGGTGGCATGTTCGAGGAATTCGTCGGCGGCGACACTGGCCTTGATCCCGCTGGCCATGTAGTAGTGGCGCTTGTAGCGCAGGGCGCAGACCCACTCGGTGGCCAGCGACTCGTTGAGCAGGCGCAGGATTTTCTCCCGGTCGGCGCTGTAACCCTCGGTCACCGCGCCCTGCTCGACATGCTGGCGGGCGCGTTCGCGCAAGGTTTTAACATCGGTCAGTTCAACGTTGCTCATCATCATCTCCAGGCTGAAAACGGATCGATCTTCACGCTCTGTCGGCGCGCTGGTTACTTAAGCTGTGAGTCCCCGGCACGCGGAAAAGTTTTATAGCTTGGCCTTGGCCTTGTCGACGGCATCGTCGTCGACCTGGCGTTGTTCGCAGGTCTTGAAGCCCTTGGCGTCGACATGGCCGGTGGCGTCGAAGCGCACGTAGTAGGCCTGCTGCTTGCCGCCACGGTTGAGGATGTAGTTGTTGCAGGTACCGCCATGGGGCAGGTCGATCACCGTCGAGGGGCTGCCGCCAATGGCAATCACCCGCTGCATGGTCATGCCGTTCTCGACCTGCTTGACCAGCGGTTCCTCGTGGTAGGTGACGTAGTCCACCGGGTTCTCCGGCCGGCTGCCACAGGCGGCCAGGGTGGCGGTGGTCAGCAGAATGGCCAGGGTATGCTTGTACATGGTTGAGCTCCTTGCTGAGGGTCTATTGGCTTGGAACCCCAGCGAGCGGCGGGAGTTCGATTGCGATTGCCATCGAATTGCCTGTAGGGTTGGCCGACTGTCCACGGAACGGGGAATGCAGCCATGGCCCAAGGGCTCGCCACGCGTTATCCACTGCTGCTGGTGCCGGGCATGCTCGGGTTTGTCCGCTTGCTGCTGTATCCATACTGGTTCGGGATCGTTTCGGCGTTGCGCCGGGGCGGTGCCCAGGTGTTTGCCGTGCAGGTTTCGCCGCTGAACTCCTGCGAAGTGCGCGGCGAGCAGTTGCTGCTGATCATCGCCGATATCCGCCAGCGTACCGGCGCCGACAAGGTCAACCTGCTCGGCCACAGCCAGGGCGCCCTGACCGCGCGTTATGCGGCGGCCAAACGGCCGGAATGGGTGGCCTCGGTCACCTCGATTGCCGGGCCCAATCACGGCTCGGAGCTGGCCGATCACCTGCATGACTATTACCCCGCCCACTCTGCCCGCGGCCGTGTGCTCAAGGCTTTGCTGCACGGGTTGGCGGTATTGATGGGTTGGCTGGAAACCGGCTGGCGCGGACCGAAACTGCCGATCGACGTGCACGCCTCGCACCAGTCGCTCACCAGTGCCGGCGTGGCGCGCTTCAACCAGGCTTATCCACAGGGCTTGCCGACGACCTGGGGCGGTGAGGGTCCGGCCGAGGTCAATGGTGTGCGTTACTACTCCTGGTCCGGCACCTTGCAGCCGGGCCTGACCGATCGCGGTCTCAACCGCCTGGATGGCAGCAACCGCTTCTGCCGCCTGTTCGCCCGCACCTTCGTACGGGAAAAGGGCCAGTGCGACGGCATGGTCGGGCGCTTCAGTTCACACCTGGGCCAGGTGATCGGCGATGACTATCCGCTCGATCACCTGGACATCGTCAACCAGTCGCTAGGGGCGGTAGGCAAGGGCGCGGAGCCGGTACGGCTGTTCACCGAGCATGCCGCCAGGCTCAAGGCTGCGGGGCTGTAGCGCGGCGGTGCAGGGGTGTTTTCCAGCGTTCGGCGAGGATCACCCCGACCAGGGTCAACACCCCGCCGACCAGGTGATAGAGCGCCAGTTGCTCGCCCAGCACCATGGCGGCGATCACTGCCGTGACTGCTGGCAGCAGGTTGAAGAACAGCGTCGTGCGGCTCGGGCCGAGGCGGCTGACCGCCTGCATCCAGGCCAGCGGCGCGATCATCGAGGCCAGTACGCAGGCATAGATCACCAGGCCGATATTGCCAGCGCCCAGGCCGGTCTTCGGTGAAAACACGAACAGCGGAAACAGCACGATGATCGCCACCAGCACCTGCAGGTACAGCAATTGCAGCGGCGCGATGCGCAACTGCCACTTTTTCAGCAGGGTGCTGTACACCGCATAGGCCAGGGTGGCAATCAGCATCAGCGCATCGCCACTGTTTACGCCGTGTTGCACCAACGTCGCCAGATCACCGGCCGAGACCACCACCAGCACACCGACAAACGACACCACGGCGCCAATCAGCGCGCCGATGGTCAGCCGCTGGCCGAGGCTGATGATCGCCAGGGCCAGGGACATCAACGGCATCAGCGAGAGGATGATGCCCATGTTGGTGGCGCTGGTGATGGCGGCGGCGAAGTAGGCCAGGCTCTGGTACACCGCCATGCCGAGCACGCCGAGGATGAAGATCTTGCCCAGGTTCGGGCCGATGGCTGCCCAGTTGCGCAGCACCGGGCGCAGCAGGAAGGGGGTGAACAGCAGGCCGGCCAGCAGCCAGCGATAGAAACCGATCTCGGCCGGGAAGATCGCCCCGGCGGACATCTTGGTGACCACGGTATTGCCGGCCCAGATGAAGATTGCCAGCAACGGAAACGCATAATTCATGAAACGGGAACTCTTGAGGATACAGGCGGCAATTATCCGCTTGTCTGTCCCGTTGCTTATACTTGTATCCAGACAACCTGCGCATAGATCCAGACAGCATGCCGATAAAGTACCTGAACATCCCGCAATTCGAGACCTTGCCGGCCCCGGTGTACTTTCGCTATGACGAATTCGGCGCCGACACCCACAGTGCCGCCCACCGGCACGCCTGGGGCCAGCTCAACTATGCGGCCCACGGCATCATGCACCTGGAGATCGCCGGCCAGCGCTTCATCTCGCCGCCGCACTATGCGGTGTGGGTGCCGCCCGATACCGAGCACAGCTGCTACAACCCCCAGGCCATTGTCTATCGCTCGGTGTACCTGGATCGCGAGGTGTGCAAAGGGCTGCCAGGTGAGCCTTGCACCTTGGTGATCAGCGACATACTCAAAGCCATACTCGGCGATTTTGCCGCCCGTGACGTCAAGGTGCCTGAAGATGAAGCCGACCGGCGCCTGGCCCAGGTCCTGGTTGACCAACTGCGCCGCGCCCCGGCCCAGACCTGTTACCTGCCCTACGCCTGCAGCGCCGGTTTGGCTGAAGTATTGCAGGCGCTGCACGCCGAGCCTGGCGACAATCGCCCGCTCGGCCATTGGGCGGCCAGCGTGCATGTCAGCGAACGCACCCTGGCCCGGCAGTTCATTCGCGAGCTGGGCATGAGCTTTGGCGAATGGCGCCTGCGCCTGCGCTTTTTGCGTGCCATCGAGGCCCTTGAGCAGAACCTGCCGACCCAGCAGATTGCCTTCGACCTGGGCTACAGCAGCGCCTCGGCATTTATCGCCATGTTCCAGCGCCAGGCCCATTGCACCCCGGAGCAGTACCGGCGGCAGGCTCGCGCTGGAGGTTTGTAAGAATATTTGTCTACACTTCGGCCAAGGCTGCGCGTGGTGCGCAGCGACCAGGAGAAAACGCCATGAAGATGGTGCGTGTGCCGTTGCTGTTGCTCGGTTTGCTGATGTGTTCCCAAGGATTTGCCGCCACGGCGCAACAGGAGAAAATGAAAACCTGTAACGCCGACGCCACCACCAAGGCGCTCAAGGGCGACGAGCGCAAGGCGTTCATGAGCACCTGCCTGAAAGCCAAGCCTGCGACCCAGCAGGACAAAATGAAAACCTGCAACGCCGACGCCACCACCAAAGCGCTCAAGGGTGATGAGCGCAAGGCGTACATGAGCGACTGCCTGAAGAAAAAGTAACCTGCGTCAGTTGGCGTAAGTCACCGACTCCAGCCGGTCCAGGCCCTGGCCGATAAACAGCGAGAACGGCCGGCCGGCGTGGTCGGCCAGCTCCCGGCAGTCACTCTGGAGCATGCTGATGCGCTGGTCGGTGCCTGAGTAGAGGTTAACGCTCTGCTTGCCCAGCGAGCCGATTTCGAAGGCCATCTCGAACGGGCCGTACGGATTGCGCTGCAGGGTCCGTTCGGCTTGCCAGGCCTTGATCTGGCCATTACGGATTCGTTCCTTCAGGACCGGGTCCTTGAAGTCGAACTGTGCAGGCACCGTGGCATAACGCATCTGACCGTACTCGATGACCACCTGCGCACGTTCCGACGGGCCTTCCTCGAGCTGCACGATCGACCTGAGCTTGAATGGCCCGCGCGAGACTTCGGCCAGCACGTGGCAGGTGATGATGCTCGACACTTCGCTTTTTTTCTCGGCGGCCTGGATGCTGTCCATGAGGGGGGCGGTGGAAAGCGCTTCGATACGGCTGCCAAGCTTGATCTCGAGGGTGACCGGGCCCTTGATCTTTTCCAGCGCCTCGCGCCAGACCTGGTACTGGGGCTCCAGTGACTGCGGTTCAAGGGTGACGTCGACTTCCCAGGACGTGGCCGCTCGGGCCCGGGGGATTTCGTCGAACAACTCGCGCAGGGCCTGACGCTTACCGGCATCGAGCGAGCGCGAGACGCTGATGAGCAAGTCCTGGCGGTGGTCATTGTCGAGTTCGACCTCGATGTCCTTCGGGTCGATACCGAGTTTCAGGATGGCCTGGTACAGGTCATCGCCGTACTGCTGTTTGAGGTCGCCATAGTAGGCGCTTACCGGCTGGGCGAAATGCAGGGTGGCGAAATCTTCCGAACAGCCGCCAAGCAGCAACAGGGGAAGCAGGACAAGCAGTTTGCGCATGGTTTTGAACTCTGTGCCTTGAAGGTGGGAAGGCACAGAGGGATTCCTGTTTCGCCTGCCTGCGAATGCGCCAGCGCGGCGCCGCCATTCCATTGGGGGCGGCAATCATAGAAACATCAGGGCGGCATTACCAGCCGCAACGCCGCTGCGTGCCACTATGCCTGCCGGGCGAAGGCTGGCAGACTGCCGGTTTTCCATGCCGTCGCCTTTCGAGGTTGTATGACCTTTACTCAGCGCCAGATCACCCTGGCCAGTTGGATCATCGTCTTCACCGGCCTGTTGCTGGTGTTGCCGCTCAAGTTGCTGCCAAGCCTGTTGGCCGGGCTGCTGGTGTTCGAACTGGTCAACATGCTCACACCCAAGCTGCAGCACCTGATTGCCGGGCAACGGGCGCGCTGGCTGGCGGTCGCGCTGCTCGGCACTCTGGTGGTCAGCACCCTGACCTTGCTGTTTGCCGGCGCCATCAGTTTTTTGCTGCACGAGGCTGAAAACCCCGGGGCATCGCTGGACAAGTTCATGCTCCTGGTCGACCAGGCGCGCGGGCAACTGCCGCCGTTCATCGACGCCTACCTGCCGGCCAGTGCCTCGGAGTTCAAGGTGGCCATCGGCGAATGGCTCAAGACCCACCTGGGCGAGCTGCAACTGGTGGGCAAGGGCGCGGCGCACATGTTCGTCACCTTGCTGATCGGCATGATCCTCGGCGCCATCGTCGCCTTGCAGCGCATTCCCGACATCTCCAAGCGCAAGCCCCTGGCGGCGGCGCTGTTCAACCGCCTGGCGCTTTTGGTGCAGGCGTTTCGCAACATCGTCTTTGCGCAGATCAAGATTTCCCTGCTCAACACCTTCTTCACCGGCATCTTCCTCGCCGTGGTGCTGCCGCTGTTCGGTGTGCACCTGCCGCTGACCAAGACCCTGATCGTGCTGACCTTCCTGCTCGGCCTGCTGCCGGTGATCGGCAACCTGATGTCCAACACCCTGATCACCATCGTCGGTCTGTCATTGTCGATCTGGGTGGCGATGGCGGCGCTGGGTTATCTGATCGTTATCCACAAGGTCGAGTACTTCCTCAATGCGCGGATCGTTGGCGGGCAGATCAGTGCCAAGTCGTGGGAGTTGCTGCTGGCGATGCTGGTGTGTGAGGCGGCGTTCGGGCTGCCGGGGGTGGTGGCCGGGCCGATTTACTACGCCTACCTGAAGAGTGAGTTGCGCCAGCAAGAGCTGGTGTGAATTTTATCGCGGGGCAAGTCGAGGCGTCGCCCCGCGATAGTTTTTCAGCCGTACCGCTTGCGCGCCTCGATCGCCAAGCCGCTGCCAATGCTGCCAAAGATGTTGCCTTCGACATGCCGGGCATTGGGCAGCATCGCCGCCACGCTCTGGCGCAGCGCCGGAATGCCGCTGGAGCCGCCGGTGAAGAACACCGTATCGACCTGCGCCACACCCACGCCGGCCTTGGCCAGCAGCTCGCTGACACTGCCGCGCACGCGCTCGAGCAGGTTGTCGATCGACTCTTCGAACAGCGCCCGGGTCAGATCGACGCTGAGCCCCGGCTGCACCCGCTTGAGGTCGACCAGGCGGCGGTCGTTGTGGGTCAGTTCGATCTTGGTCTCTTCCACTTCCATCGCCAGCCAGTGCCCGGCGCGCTGTTCGATCAGCTTGAACAGGCGGTCGATGCCGTCGGTGTCTTCGATGTCGTAGCGCATGCTGCCCAGGGCCAGCTGGGATTTTTGCGAGTACACCGAGTTGATGGTGTGCCAGGTGGCCAGGTTCATGTGGTGGCTGGTGGGCATGAAGGCGCCGCTTTTCATCCGGCTGCCGTAGCCGAACAGCGGCATCACGCCCTGCAGGCTCAGCTGCTTGTCGAAGTCGGTACCGCCGATGTGCACGCCGCCGGTGGCGAGGATGTCCTGCTGGCGGTCGTCGAGCATGTGCCGCTCCGGGGCCAGGCGTACCAGGGAGAAGTCCGAGGTACCACCGCCGATGTCGACGATCAGCACCAGCTCTTCGCCCTGGATGCTCGACTCGTAGTCGAATGCGGCGGCAATCGGTTCGTACTGGAACGAGACGTCCTTGAAGCCGATTTTTTTCGCCACTTCTGCCAGGGTGTCCTCGGCTTCCTGGTCGGCGGCCTGGTCGTCATCGACGAAATGCACCGGGCGGCCCAGCACTACCTCGTCGAAGGCGCGGCCGGCATTGGCCTCGGCGCGCTTTTTCAGCTCGCCGATGAACATGCCCAGCAGGTCCTTGAACGGCAGCGCGGTGCCCAGCACGCTGGTGTCGTGCTTGATCAGCTTGGAACCCAGCAGGCTCTTGAGCGAGCGCATCAGGCGGCCTTCATAGCCTTCGAGGTATTCGTGCAGGGCCAGGCGGCCGTACACCGGGCGGCGCTCCTCGATGTTGAAGAACACCACCGACGGCAGGGTGATCTTGCCGTCTTCCAGGGCGATCAACGACTCCACGCCCGGGCGGTGCCAGCCGACGGTGGAGTTGGAGGTGCCGAAGTCGATGCCGCAGGCACGGGCCGGGGATGCTTGACTCATGGATTGTACTTCCGGGGAAAAACGGCCGCGCAGTTTATGCCAGCTGGCAGCAGAATCAAGACCGATTATCTGCTTTGCGGCAAACCCATGGGCACCTTGAAAGGCTATGCTTGACCCCAATCTACACAAGCATTCGATTAACCCATGGTGATTCCTTAGATGGACTTCAAAGACTATTACAAGATTCTTGGCGTTGAGCCCACTGCGGATGACAAGGCGATCAAGACCGCCTACCGCAAGCTTGCGCGCAAGTATCACCCCGACGTCAGCAAAGAGCGTGACGCCGAGGAGAAATTCAAGGAGGCCAACGAGGCCTATGAAGCCCTGAGCAGCCCGGAAAAACGCGCCGAGTACGACGAGCTGCGCAAGTACGGCCAGCATGGCCGGCCGTTCCAGGGCCCGCCGGGCTGGCAAAGCCGTGGTTCGGCAGGTGCCGAGGGCTTCGGCGACGGTGGCGATTTTTCCGATTTCTTCAGCTCGATCTTCGGTTCGCGCAGTGGCAACGGCAATCCTTTTGGCCGCGGCCAGCAACGCAGTGCCGGACGGCGGGGGCAGGACGTGGAAATGGAACTGGCGATTTTCCTTGAGGAAACCCTGTCCAGCGAATCCAAGCAGATCAGCTTCCAGGTGCCGCAGCACAACGCCAGCGGCCAGCGCACCGGCTTCACCACCAAGACCTTGAACGTGAAGATCCCGGCCGGCGTCAGCGACGGCGAGAAGATCCGCCTCAAGGGCCAGGGTGCCCCGGGCGTTGGTGGCGGCGCCAATGGCGACCTGTTCCTGACCATTCGCATGGCACCGCACCCGCTGTTCGATGTCGAAGGTCATGACCTGATCATCACCGTGCCGCTGGCACCGTGGGAAGCCGCATTGGGCACCAAGGTCGAGATGCCGACCCTGACCGGCAAGGTCAACCTGACCATCCGTCCGGACAGCCAGAACGGCCAGCGCCTGCGGATCAAGGGCATGGGCCTGAGCAACAAGCAGGGCCAGCGTGGCGACCTGTATGCGCAATTGAAGGTGGTGATGCCGAGCCAGTCCGATGCCGCTGCCCGTGAGCTGTGGAGCAAGTTGTCGGAAAAGGCTGCGTTCAACCCGAGGACACAATGGAGTAGCTGATCATGAGCAGTACCCTGATCGTTCAACTGGACATGCAGACCCTCTGTCAGGAAGCCGATCTGCCGGCGGCCTACGTGATCGAAATCGTCGAACACGGCATTGTCGAGCCTTCCGGGCGAACGCCGGAAGACTGGCTGTTTGACGATCAGGCGCCGGTGCTGGCCAAGCGCGCGGCCAAACTGCATCACGATTTGCAACTGGAGTGGGAAGGGGTGGCGCTGGCGCTGGAGCTGCTGGAAGAAGTGCAGCAGCTGCGTAGCGAGAACAGCATGCTCAGGCAGCGCCTGGGGCGGTTTGTGCAGGGTTGATCGCGGGGCGCTTCTACAGGATCACACAATCTCTGTGGGAGCGGGCTTGCCCCGCGATGAGTCCCTAAAGCAATTTGTAGTACAACGCCGTCGCCCGATAAACCCCAGCCGGGCCACAGGCGTAATCCGGAATTTCGCCCGCCTTGCTGTACCCCAGCGAGCGGTAAAAGTCCTCGGCCCCGGAGCCGGCCTCGGTATCCAGGTAAAGCATGCCGCGCTGCTTTTGCCGCGCCGTCAGTTCCAGCGCCTGGATCAGTTGCTGGCCGAGGCCGCGACGCCGCGCGGCACTGTGCACCAGCAGCTTTTGCACTTCGGCGCGGTTCAAGCCGTTGGGTTTCAGGCACAGCCCTAACTGCACACTGCCGAGCACTTCCTTGTCCTTGCCCACCACCCACAGCAACAGCTCGCCGCTGACCAGGCGCTGGCGCACCTCTTCGAAGTAGTGCTCGGCCTGCTGCGCATCGATATCCGCCAGAAACCCCACCGAAGCCCCGTGTTGCACGGCATCGAGTAGCAACGCCACCAGGCCGTCGCGGTAATAGGCAAAGCTTTCATGGGTTACACGGTTGAGCTGCGCAGCATTCACAGGCGTCACTCCATTGTCGGCGGCGGGGCATCGGGGTTGAGGATCAACTGCATGAAGGTCAGGTCCAGCCAGCGGCCAAACTTCACCCCGACCTGGGGCATCTGCCCGTTGAGGGTGAAGCCCAGGCGCTGGTGCAGGCGAATCGAGGCGCTGTTGCCGCTTTCGATGGCGGCGACCATCACGTGCTTGTTACAGGCGCGGGCCCGTTCGATCAGCGCTTGCATCAGCCTGGGGCCCAGGCCGTTGCCGCGCTGGTCGCTGCGAATGTACACCGAGTGCTCGACGGTATGGCGAAAGCCTTCAAACGGCCGCCAGTCGCCAAACGAAGCATAGCCCAGTACCTGCTCGCCAGCGTCGACCGCCACCAGGATCGGGTAGCCCTGGGCCTGGCGGGCGTCGAACCAGGCCTGGCGGTTGGCGAGGTCGACCGCTTGTTCGTTCCAGATCGCCGTGGTGTTGAGCACGGCATCGTTGTAGATCTCGCGAATGCCCGGCAGGTCGGCAGGCACAGCATCGCGCAGCAGGTAGGTCATGGCAGGGTCTCGAACAGGGGCACAGTGATCGGCTCAGGTTAAATGGTTACCAGGCCGCGCACACCCTCGGCTTGCATATTTTCGCCACGCCCGGCCTGGATGATTTCGCCGCGTGACATCACCAGATACTGGTCGGCAAGCTCGGCGGCAAAGTCGTAGAACTGCTCGACCAGCAGGATCGCCATGTCGCCACGGGCAGCCAGCTTGGCGATCACCGCGCCGATCTCCTTGATCACTGAAGGCTGGATGCCCTCGGTGGGTTCGTCGAGGATCAGCAGCCGCGGCTGGCTGGCCAGGGCACGGCCGATGGCCAGTTGTTGTTGCTGGCCGCCGGAGAGGTCGCCGCCACGGCGCTGCTTCATCTGCTCCAGTACCGGGAACAGCTCGTAGATGAACGCAGGCACTCTCTTGGCCTGGCCGGCGCCGAAGCGCGACAGGCCCATCAGCAGGTTCTCCTCGACCGTCAGACGCGGGAAGATCTCCCGGCCCTGGGGCACGTAGGCGATACCGGCGTGCACCCGCTGGTGCGGCTTGAGCGTAGTGATTGCCTGGCCTTCCCAGTGCACGCTGCCTTCACGGGTGGGCAGCAGGCCCATCAGGCAGCGCAGCAGGGTGGTCTTGCCGACGCCGTTGCGCCCAAGCAGGCAGGTGATCTCGCCGACTTTGGCCTCGAACGACAAGCCGCGCAGGATGTGGCTGCCGCCGTAGTATTGGTGCAGGGAATCGATTTTCAGCATGTTGTCGTCCTGTGTTGGCCTCATCGCCCCAGATAAACCTCGATTACCCGGTCATCCGCCTGTACCTGCTCCAGCGAGCCTTCGGCCAGCACACTGCCCTGGTGCAGCACGGTGACGTGGTCGGCGATGCTGCCGACAAAGCCCATGTCGTGCTCGACCACCATCAGCGAATGCTTGCCGGCCAGGCGCTTGAACAGTTCGGCGGTGAACTCGGTTTCGGCATCGGTCATGCCCGCCACCGGCTCATCGAGCAGTAGCAATTGCGGGTCTTGCATGAGCAGCATGCCGATCTCGAGGAACTGCTTCTGGCCATGGGAGAGCAACCCGGCCTGGCGCTGGGCCGAGCCGCTCAGGCGAATGGTCTGCAGGATCTCGTCGATACGGTCGCGCTGCTCGCCGCTCAAGCGCGCAACCAGGCTGGCCAGCACCGACTTGTCGGCCTTCTGCGCCAGCTCCAGGTTCTCGAACACGCTCAGCGCCTCGAACACTGTCGGCTTCTGGAACTTGCGGCCGATCCCGGCCTGGGCAATCTGCACTTCGCTCATGCGCGTCAGGTCCAGGGTGTCGCCGAACCAGGCCTTGCCGCTGGTGGGCCGGGTCTTGCCGGTGATCACGTCCATCAGCGTGGTCTTGCCAGCGCCGTTGGGGCCGATGATGCAGCGCAGTTCACCGACGCCGATGTACAGGTTGAGGCTGTTGAGCGCCTTGAAGCCGTCGAAGCTGACGTTGATGTCTTCCAGGGTCAGCACCGTGCCGTGACGCACGTCCAGGCCTTCGCCGCGGCGCTGGCCAAGGCCGATGGCATCGCGGCCGCTGCCGGCGTCGAGGATCGGTTCAAGCATGAATTCCGGGTGCACCGGCGCTAGCGGGATGGCTCTCATTGTTCGCCCCTTTTCTTCAGCAGACCGACCACGCCCCGTGGCAGGTACAGGGTCACCAGGATGAACAGCGCACCCAGGCAGAACAGCCAGTACTCGGGAAAGGCCACGGTGAACCAGCTTTTCATGCCGTTGACCAGCCCGGCGCCCAGCAGCGGCCCGATCAGCGTGCCGCGCCCGCCGAGGGCCACCCACACCGCAGCTTCGATGGAGTTGGTCGGCGACATTTCGCTGGGGTTGATGATGCCTACTTGCGGCACGTACAGGGCCCCGGCCAGGCCGCACAGCACCGCACTCAAGACCCAGACGAACAGCTTGAAACCACGCGGATCGTAGCCGCAGAACATCAGCCGGTTCTCGGCATCGCGCAGCGCGGTCAATACCCGGCCGAACTTGCTCCGGGCCAGGCGCCAGCCCAGGTACAGGCTGGCCACCAGCAAGGCGACGGTAAGCAGGAACAACACTGCGCGGGTGCTTTGCGCAGTGATTTCAAAGCCGAGGATGCTGCGAAAGTTGGTGAAGCCGTTGTTGCCGCCAAAGCCGGTTTCGTTGCGAAAGAACAGCAGCATGCCGGCGAAGGTCAGGGCCTGGGTCATGATCGAGAAGTACACGCCCTTGATCCGCGAGCGGAAGGCGAAAAAGCCGAACACCAGCGCCAGCAACCCCGGCGCCAGCACCACCAGGCACAGGGCCCAGGCAAAGTGCTGGGTGCCGGCCCAGTACCAGGGCAGCTCGCTCCACGACAGGAAGGTCATGAACGCCGGCAAGCCATCAGCGGCCGCTTCGCGCATCAGGTACATGCCCATGGCATAGCCGCCGAGGGCGAAGAACAGGCCATGGCCCAGCGACAGCAGCCCGGCGTAGCCCCAGACCAGGTCCAGGGCCAGGGCGACGATGGCGTAGCAGAGGATCTTGCCGACCAGGGTCAGTGTGTAGGCCGAGACCTGCAGGCTGTGCCCGGCGGGCAGCAGCGACAACACGGGCAGGGCCAGCAGCACCAGCAGCACAGCGGCGCCGATGGCCAGGGTCCAGCGCGGGCCGGCCTTCTGGCTGGCGGTTACAAGCAGAGGCTGGTTCATCAGTCGATTACCCGTCCCTTGAGCGCGAAGAGGCCTTGCGGGCGTTTCTGGATGAACAGAATGATCAGCGCAAGGATGAGGATCTTGCCGAGCACCGCACCAATCTGCGGCTCCAGCAGCTTGTTGGCGATGCCCAGGCCGAAGGCCGCCCAGAGGCTGCCGGCCAACTGGCCGACGCCGCCGAGCACCACCACCAGGAACGAGTCGATGATGTAGCTCTGGCCCAGGTCAGGACCGACGTTGCCGATCTGGCTCAGGGCCACGCCGCCGAGCCCGGCGATCCCCGAGCCGAGACCAAAGGCGAGCATGTCCACCCGCCCGGTGGGCACCCCGCAGCAGGCGGCCATGTTGCGGTTCTGGGTGACCGCGCGCACGTTCAGACCCAGGCGCGTGCGGTTGAGCAGCAACCAGGTCAGCAGCACCACGAACAGGGCGAAGGCGATGATCACCAGGCGGCTGTAGGGCAGCACCAGGTTGGGCAGCACCTGAAGGCCACCGGAAAGCCAGGCCGGGTTGGCCACTTCGACGTTCTGCGCGCCGAACAGCAGGCGGATGGCCTGGATCAGGATCAGGCTGATGCCCCAGGTCGCCAGCAGGGTTTCCAGTGGCCGCCCGTACAGGTGGCGGATCACCGTGCGCTCCAGCAGCATGCCGACCCCGGCGCTGACAGCGAAGGCCACCGGCAGGGCAATCAGCGGGTAGAACTCGATGGCCCCGGGGGCGTAGCGCTGCACCAGTATCTGCACCACGTAAGTGGCGTAGGCGCCGAGCATGAGCATCTCGCCGTGGGCCATGTTGATCACCCCGAGCAGGCCGAAGGTGATCGCCAGGCCCAAGGCCGCGAGCAGCAGAATCGAGCCTAGCGACAGGCCGCTGAAGGCCTGGCCGAGCAACTCGCCGAACAACAGCTTGCGCTTGACCTGGGCCAGGCTGGTTTCGGCGGCGGTGCGCACCCCGGCGTTGTTTTCGACACCGGGTGTGAGCAAGGCCTCCAGGCGCGTGCGGGCCATGGGATCGCCGGTTTCGCCGAGCAGGCGCACCGCGGCCAGGCGTACCGCCGGGTCGCTGTCGACCAGTTGCAGGTTGGCCAGGGCCAGGCCGAGGGCGGCATGCACGGCGGCGTCTGCTTCGCTGGCGAAGCGCCGGTCGAGGAAGGCGACCTGGGCCGGCTGCGCACTTTTTTGCAGTTGCTGGGCAGCCGCCAGGCGCACTGTGCTATCTGCGCTGAGCAACTGATGGCTGGCCAGGGCGTTATCCACAAGCCCGCGCAGGCGGTTGTTCAGGCGCAGCTTGCGGGTGTCGCCGGCGGCGATGCGGCCTTGTTGCAGGGCGCTTAGCAGCTCAAGGCGGGCCGGGTCCGGTTGCGCCGCCCAGTCCTGGAGCAGGCGCGCCTGCTCATTGGCCTTGGCGGCGATGAAGTAGTCTGCGTCGCTGGCCTGGGCAGTCAGGGGCAACAGCAGGAGGCTGAGGAAAAGGCACAGGAGGGCCTTGGACATGACGGTTTCCTTGTGGTGTGCTGTACGGCCGCATCGCGGGTCAAGTCGAGTCGTCGCACCGCCGCTCCTGCAGTGGGAGCGGCGGTGCGACGACTCGACTTGACCCGCGATGGGCTCAGTTGCCCTTCACCGCATAATCCGGCCGCTTGTCGTTACCTGGAATGAACGGGCTCCACGGCTGCGCTCGCAGCGGTTGCTCGGTTTCCCAGACCACACTGAACTGGCCGTTATCCTGGATCTCGCCGATCATTACCGGCTTGTGCAGGTGGTGGTTGCTCTTGTCCATGGTCAGGGTGTAGCCCGATGGCGCCTTGAAGGTCTGCCCGGCCAGGGCTTCGCGGACTTTGTCGACATCGGTGGACTTGGCTTTCTCGACCGCCTGGGCCCACATGTGGATGCCGACGTAGGTGGCCTCCATCGGGTCGTTGGTCACCGCCTTGTCGGCGCCCGGCAGGTTCTTGGCCTTGGCGTAGGCTTTCCAGTCGACGACGAACTGGCTGTTGACCGGGTTATCCACCGATTCGAAGTAGTTCCACGCCGCCAGGTGTCCCACCAGCGGCTTGGTGTCGATGCCGCGCAGTTCTTCCTCGCCTACCGAGAAGGCCACCACCGGCACGTCGGTGGCTTTCAGGCCCTGGTTGGCCAGCTCCTTGTAGAACGGCACGTTGGAGTCGCCGTTGACCGTGGAGATCACCGCGGTCTTGCCGCCAGCAGAGAACTTCTTGATGTTGGCGACGATGGTCTGGTAGTCGCTGTGGCCGAACGGCGTGTACACCTCTTCGATGTCCTTGTCGGCCACGCCCTTGCTGTGCAGGAAGGCGCGCAAAATCTTGTTGGTGGTGCGCGGGTAGACGTAGTCGGTACCGAGCAGGAAGTAGCGCTTGGCGGCGCCGCCGTCTTCGCTCATCAGGTACTCCACTGCCGGGATCGCCTGCTGGTTGGGCGCGGCACCGGTGTAGAAGACGTTCGGCGACATCTCTTCGCCTTCGTACTGCACCGGGTAGAACAGCAGACCGTTGAGCTCTTCGAACACCGGCAGCACCGACTTGCGCGACACCGAGGTCCAGCAGCCGAACACCACCGCGACCTTGTCCTGGGTCAGCAACTGGCGGCCCTTTTCGGCGAACAGCGGCCAGTTCGACGCCGGGTCGACCACCACCGGTTCCAGCAGCTTGCCGTTGACCCCGCCCTTGGCGTTGATCTGCTCGATGGTCATCAGGGCCATGTCCTTGAGCGAAGTCTCGGAAATCGCCATGGTCCCCGACAGCGAATGCAGGATGCCGACCTTGATGGTCTCGGCGGCCTGGATGCTCCAGCTCAGGCCCATCGCCGCGATGGACGCGCTGAGGGTAAAGGCCTTGATCAGACTGCGACGCTTCATAGTGCTCTCTCCATGGAATCGGATGTTCTGTTGGGCAGATGGCGACTTCGCCCAAGAGCGTTAGCAAGGGCTGTGCCGAGTGGCGCGCAGCTGTCTGGGGCGGGGTTTGCACGGCGATTGGCGATGGCGGGCGAGCATGCTTGCACCGTGATGGCGCTGTGCCCGGTGCGCGGCAAACAAGTCTGCACAGCTTTGGTTCGCGCAGGTATCATCGCCGCCTTTGAACGCAGTTCAGGGATGACGACAATGAACAGATTCGCCCGTGCAGGGATGGTGATGGCCGGCGTGTGGGCCGCGATGGGGCAGGTACAAGCCAGTGAGCCGTCCTCGCTGTATTTTCGCTGCAGCATGACCAAGGCGCAGTACGCCACGGTCATGGCCGCCCGGCCGGGCGAGGCCGCGGCATTCACTGACTGGCAGCAGTGGTTCGATAGCAAGGAAATGTACGGTGGCGGCAAGGTCGATACAGACGACCTGCGGCCGATGCCGGCCGAGACCCTTAGCCAGATCGCCGGCGGCAGCCGTTACGGCTCGCTATCGGAGTACGACGAAAAAACCGGCGTGTGGCGCTTCGCCCTGCTGCAGTTCAGCGAAAACTACGGGGCGATGATCTCCATGCTGGCGCCACTGCGCAGTGTCGCGCCGTACTGCGCCGCCGACTCCGACAGCTTCATGCTGGTCTATTCGTACATCTGGGGTGACGGCGACAATGCCTACCTGACCCTCAACGGCCGCAGCCAGTTTGCCCAGGCACCGACGCCGGCCCAACGCAAGGAGGCCGACGCGGTACTGGCCAAGTTACTTGAGGCCAGCGAGGGCTGATCAGCCCTGGCGCGAGCCGAGGCCTTCGGGCTGGGCCTGACGATTGCGCCGCACAAACTGGTAAGTGACGGTCAGCAGCACGAACCACAACGGCGTGACGATCAGCGCCTGGCGGGTGTCGTGCTCAAGGCTCAGCAGCACCAGGATGAAGGCGAAGAACGCCAGGCACACCCAGCACATCAAGCGCCCGCCAGGCATCTTGTACTTCGAGGCCTGGTGCAGCGCGGCGCGCTGTTTGCGGTAGTTCAGGTACGACAGCAGGATCAGCGACCAGACGAACATGAACAGGATCGCCGACACCGTGGTCACCAGGGTGAAGGCTTCGACCAGGTCCGGAATCACGTACATCAGCAGCGCCCCGGCCAACAGGCAGGTGCACGAGAACAGCAGGCCGCTGGCCGGCACGCTGCGCTTGGACAACTGCTCGAAACGCTTGGGTGCATCCCCCTGCTGGGCCAGGCCGAAGAGCATGCGGCTGGTGGAGAATACGCCGCTGTTGGCCGACGAGGCCGCCGAGGTCAGCACCACGAAGTTGATGATGCTGGCCGCCGCCGGCAGGCCGGCGAGCACGAACAGCTCCACGAACGGGCTCTTGCCCGGCACCACGTCACGCCACGGCGTCACCGCCATGATGGTGATCAGCGCCAGCACGTAGAAGACGATGATGCGGATCGGGATCGAGTTGATTGCCCGTGGCAGGTTGCGCTCCGGGTTCTTCGCTTCGGCGGCGGTGGTGCCGACCAGTTCGATGCCGACAAAGGCGAACACGGCAATCTGGAAACCGGCAAAGAAGCCCATCAGGCCATGGGGGAACATGCCCTGGTCGTTCCACAGGTTGGCAAGGTCCGCGGTGCGTCCGGCCGGCGACTGGAAGCCGGCCATGACCATGTACAGGCCGGTGCCGACCAGGGCGACGATGGCGATGATCTTGATCATGGCGAACCAGAACTCGATCTCGCCGAACATCTTCACCGTGATCAGGTTCAGCGACAGCAGCAGGCCGACACAGGCAATCGCCGGCGCCCACTGCGGCAGGTCGGGGAACCAGAACTGCGAATAGGCCGATATCGCGATGACGTCGGCGATGCCGGTGATGATCCAGCAGAACCAGTAGGTCCAGCCGGTGAAGTAGCCGGCCCAGGGCCCGAGCAGGTCGGCCGAAAAATCGATGAACGACTTGTAGTTGAGGTTCGATAGCAGCAACTCGCCCATGGCGCGCATGACGAAGAACAGCATGAAGCCGATGATCATGTAGACGAAGATGATCGACGGGCCGGCAAGGCTGATGGTCTTGCCCGAGCCCATGAACAGCCCGGTACCGATGGCGCCACCGATGGCGATCAGCTGGATATGGCGGTTGGACAGGCTGCGTTGCAGGTGGTCATGGTTTTCCGGCGTGGGTTGTTGCGGGGGCAGGTTCGCGGTCATAGGCAGGCATTCCGTTGAGTTCAGTCTTGTTGTGCGCCGCTAGGCTAACACGCGCCTTCCTGGCGCTAGCGCGACAATACGTCTCAACGCGGGGGCGGTGTTGACCGTGATCAACGTCGGCGCATCAGGCCGATAAAGAACAGACCGCCAATGGCGGCGGTGGCGATGCCGATCGGCAGGTCCTCGGGCGAAATCAGCGTACGTGCGGCGACGTCGACCCAGATCAGGAACAGGCTGCCCAGCAGCAGGCACACCGGCAGCAGGCGGCTATGCTCGGCGCCGACCAGGCGCCGGGCGATGTGCGGCACCATCAGGCCGACAAAGCCGATCGAGCCGCTGATCGCCACCAGCACGCCGGTCAGCAGCGAGCAGATCAGAAACGCCAGCAGGCGCACCTTGCGCGCGTTCAGGCCAAGGGTCACGGCGGTCTGCTCGCCGGCCATCAACGCATTCAGCGAGCGGGCCATGCCCAGCAACAAGGTCAGGCCGAGCAATACGCTGATCGCCGGAATCGGCAGCAGCTCCCAGCGCGCCAGGCCCAGGCCACCGAGCATCCAGAACATCACCGCCGAGCTTGCCCGGTGGTCACCGAGAAACAGCAGCAGGTTGGCCGCCGCCATCATCACAAAAGCCACGGCCACGCCGCACAGCAGCAGGCGGTCGCTGTCCAGGCGGCCGTGGCGGCTGGCAATGGCCAGCACCAGCAGCATGCTGCACAGCGCGCCGATAAAGGCGGCCAGGGGCAAGGTCAGCACGCCGAGCAGCTCGCCGATATGCAGCACCACCAGTACCGCACCCAGGGTTGCCCCGGAAGTGACGCCGAGCAAGTGCGGGTCGGCCAGCGGGTTGCGCGTCACCGCCTGCAGCACCGCGCCGATCATCGCCAGCCCGCCGCCCACCAGCGCCGCCAGAAGCATGCGCGGCACGCGGATCAGCCAGACGATATGTTCCTGGCCCGTGGTCCACGCCGGTGTCTCGGGGGTAACGCCGAACAGCTTGAACAGCAGCACGCGCCACACCACCTCGACCGGCACCGGTGCCGAGCCAAAGCCCAGGGACACCACGCAGGACACCAGCAGCAGGGCCAGCAGCGCGAGCAGCAACAACCGCTGCCGGGAGTTTGCCGACCTCATGCGCCGTGCAGGCTCTTGGCGATGGTCTCGATGGCTTCGACGTTCTCAAGGCTCGGCGTGGCCGCCACGTAGGGAATGACCACGAAGCGCTTGTTGCGGATCGCCTCCACCGATTGCAGGGCCGGATGCTGTTCGAGGAATGCCTGTTTCTGCGCGGCGCTGACTTCGCCGTAGTCGACGATGACGATGACCTCGGGGTTGCGCTCGACCACGCTCTCCCAGTTGACCCGGGTCCAGCTGGCTTCGATGTCATTGAGCACATTGCGCCCGCCGGCGGCGGCGATCAGCGCCTCGGGCATGCCCAGGCGCCCGGAGGTCATGGCCCGGTCTTCACCGCTGTCGTAGAGGAACACCCGTGGACGCTCGGCCGGCAACTGCTGCTGGACCACGGCAACGCGCGCTTGCATGTCGCCGATCAACTGCTCGGCACGCGCCTGCACGTCGAAGATCCTGCCCAGGTTGCGCAGGTCGGTGTAGGTGTCATCGAGGCTGGCGGCCGGGCGCTTCATGACAAAGGCGCAGGATTCAGTCAGCTCGTACACCGGGATGCCCAGCGGCGCCAGGCTTTGCGGGGTGAGGTCGCCGCCGACGCGCATGCCGTAGTCCCAGCCCGCGAACAGGAAGTCGACATTGGCGTTGAGCAGGGTTTCCACCGACGGGTACTTGGCCGCCAGTTCCGGCAGGCCGTCGAGTTGCTTGCGCAGCTGCGGGGTGACCGCCTTCCAGCCGCTGACGCCGCTGTAGCCGACCATGCGCGAACGCAGGCCGAGGGCGAGCATCATCTGGGTCATGTTGATGTCATGGCTCAGGGCATGCTCCGGGGCCTTGGTGAAAGTCACCTGGCGGTTGCAGCTTTGCACCGTCAATGGGTATTGGGTGGCCTCGGCGAAAGCGCCGGGGCTGGCCAGCAACAAGGCCAGGCCGAGCAACAGGATGGATCGAATCATCGCTGGGTTATCCAGGTAAGGCGAGGGTGGTCAGCCAGAGGGTGGCGGTCGATCAGCGCTTGTACGCCGAACACCTCCTGCAGCAATTCGGCGGTCAGCACCTGGTCTGGCGTGCCGCTGGCGACGATGCGGCCGTGGTCGAGCACGTACAGGCGATCGCAAAAGGCCGCCGCCAGGTTCAGGTCATGGATGCTCGCCAGGGTGCCGATGCCCAGGCGCCGCACCTGCTGCAGCAGCTCCAGCTGGTAACGCGGGTCAAGGTGATTGGTCGGCTCGTCGAGGATCAGCACCTGCGGTTGCTGGACCAGAGCCCGGGCGAGGATCACCCGCTGTTTCTCGCCACCGGACAGGCTGGCGAAGGTGTGGTCGTCAAAGCCCTGCAGGCCAACTGCCTGCAAGGCGTCCTGGACCCGTTGGCGATCGGCCGGGCTGTCGCCGTCGAACAGGCCTTTGTGCGGCGTGCGGCCCATGGCCACGACTTCCTCGACATTCAGGCCGAAGGCATCGGGAAACTCCTGCAGCACTACGGCGATACGCTGGGCGCACCAGCGCGGCGACTGCTGCCACAGGTCATGCTCGCCCAGGCGCACCTGGCCGCGTTCCGGCTTGTTGAAACGGTAGGCGCAGCGCAGCAGGCTGGTCTTGCCGCTGCCATTGGGGCCGATCAGGCCGACGAACTCGCCGGCGCCGACCTGCAACTCGACGTCGCGCAGCTGGAACTGGTGGTGGCAATGGCCGTGGCCCAGGGGCGACCAGTGCAGGTCGCTGATACTCAGGGTGCTCATCAAGGTCCTGCGGGCCTGCGGGCGATGACGCCAAAAACAGGCCCGTATCGAAAACGGGCGCTCATGTTAGCGGATTTGTCCGCGCCAGCGGTTGTGCATAACGATCCACCAGCCACACCAGCAGCATCGAGCCGCCCACAAGCGGGAAGGCCGCCCCTAGAATCAGCATGATCACGGTCGCGGTCTTCCAGCGCGGCAGGTCATGGCGCAGCGGCGGTACTCCGAGGCCACCTTCGGGGCGGCGTTTCCACCACATCACCAGGCCGCTGACCGAGCCGAGCAGGATCATCAGGCAGATCAGCAGGACAATAAGCTGGTTCAGCGTGCCGAACATCTTGCCTTCGTGGAGCATCACCCCAAGCTCGGTGGCGCGGGCGACGTTGCTGTAATCCTGCCAGCGTACGTCCACCAGCACCTGGCCGGTGTACTGGTCGACATGCAAGGTGGCGTCGTTGCGAGGGTCGTCGGCGAACACGGCAATGGTGTACACGCCTTCGGCACTGGTTGGCAGGGTAATGCTGTAGCCAGGTTCGACGCGGCGGGTAGTGGCCAGCTCTTCGATCTGTTGCAGGCTGACCTGCGGCGCCGCCGGGGCGCTGGAGCCCATGCTGTGGCCAGCATGCTCGGCGTGGGCGGCGGATTGCGGCATCGGTGTGTTTTCCATGGCCCAGGGCACGGTCTGGCGGCTGGCGCTGTTGAGCGCCCGGGCTTGCTGGTCGGACTGCGGCACGTCGTTCCACATTGCCGCCGGAAAACGGTTCCACAGGTCGGCGTACTGCTTGCCCCAGAAGCCGGTCCAGGTCATGCCACTGAGCAGCATCAACAACAACAGCGCCGCGCCCCAGAAGCCTGTGACCGCATGCAGGTCGCGCCACAGCAAGCGTCCTCGGGCGTTCAGGCGAGGCCACAGCACACCGGCGCTGCGCGTGCCGCGCGGCCACCACAGGTACAGTCCCGAGACCACCAGCACCACGCCCCAGCCGGCGGCCAGTTCCACCAGGCGATCGCCAGTGGTGCCGATCATCAGTTCACCGTGCAGCGCACGGGCCACGGCCTGCAGGTTGTTTTTCGCGTCCTGTTCGCCGAGCAGCTGGCCGCTGTAGGGGTCGACGAACACATTCAATTCACGGCCAGCGTTGTGCACCACGAACTGGGCACTGCGATCACTGGCGGTTGCCGGCAGGTACTGGCTGACCTGGCCCTTGGGGTAAGCCTGCTGCACCTGTTGCAGCAGGCTGTCGGCGTTGTGCCGGTGATGCCCGGCCTCGACCACCATCAAGTCGCGATAAAGCAATGGGTCGAGCTGCGGCTTGAACAGATAGATGATCCCGGTGATCGCCAGCAGGATCATGAACGGCGCGACGAACAACCCGGCGTAAAAATGCCAGCGCCACGCCAGGTTGTAGAAGGATATGTGCGGTTTGCTCATGCAGCGCTCCCGTGTTGCCTGGGTAAGGCGCGATCAACGATCGCGCCCGGGTTGGATCAGAAACTCAGGTCGACCTTGGTCCAGAACGTACGCCCCGGCTCGTTGATCGGCTGCGGGTCGGTTGCCGGGTAGCCGAAGCCGGCGTTGCCCGCCAGGTTCAGGTGCTCGGCGTAGGCTTTGTCGAACAGGTTGTCGACCCCGGCGCTGAGCTTGAGGTTGTTGCTGACCTTGTAGGCGCCGTTCAGCGAGAACACGCCGAAACCGCCGCTCTTCTCGTAGTCCTTGCCCACCACGTTGCCGGAGTTTTCGGCAATGCGGTTCTGCGCCGCCACCAGGCGCCACAAGGCCCCGGCGCTCCACACATCACGGCTGTAGGTCAGGCCCAGGCGGCTTTCAAGCGGTGGCATCTGCGGCAGTGCCTTGCCGTCGCTGCTGTTCTTGCCCCAAGCGTAGGCCAGGGTAGCGTCGGCTTTCCAGTTGCTGGTCAATTTGTACGCCGCGCCCAGTTCGCCGCCCATGATCCGCGCGTCGATGTTCTGTGCTTGCGAGCTTGGCATGCCCATCATCCCCGGCCGGTAGTCGAAGAGGATATAGTCGCGGATCTGCCCGACATAGCCCGAGGCCCAGGCGTCGACGGTGTCGGTCTGGTACTGGATGCCGAAGTCGAGCTGGGTGGTTTTCTCCGGTTTGATACTGTCGAAGGCATTGACCGAACCTGCCGGGCCGGACTTGGGCGAGAACAGCTCCCAGTAGTCGGGGAAGCGCTGGGCGTGGCCGAGGCCGACGTACGTGGTGGCGGGGATATCCACCAGGTCATGCTCGTAGCGAATAAAACCGCTGGGCAGGGTATCGGCGCGGGTGTCGCCACGGGTGGCGCTAGTGGCGCGGTAATCCTTGGCCGAGGCGCGGTCCAGGCGCGCACCGGTGATCAGCCGGTCCTGTTCGGCGGCGTACCAGGTCAGCTCGCCGAACACCCCGTAGTTGTGGAAGTCGGCGTCCTTGGTCCAGGCCATGTGCTTGTGCACATCGACGCCCATGCCGCTGCGCTGGCGGTGTTCGTTGGTTTGCGCGTCGATGCCGCTGATCAGTTGCAGGTCATCCCAGCGCCAGGTGCCCTTGATCCGCCCGCCAAGGGTGCGGCGGTCGACGTTGCTGACCATCGGCATGCCCATCATACCCATGCCCGAGGGCGTGCGCAGGCTGTAGTTGTCCATCACGTGGTCGGCGTAGTTGTAGTAGATCTGGGCTTCGAGCTTGTCGAAGACTTCGCCGATGTTGGACTTCTCCAAGCGCAGGCCAAGGCTTTCGCGCTTGAACTGCGAGCCGTCCATGCCGCGCCCGGCATAACGCGCTTCACCGTCGCCCTTGCCGGCGGTCAGTTCCACCAGGGTGTCGGCGTCCGGGGTCCAGCCCAGGGCGACGTCACCGTTCCACTTGTCCCAGCGCGACGGCACGGTGTCGCCTTTGCCGTCCTCATAGTCGTCCGAGCGCGACTGGTTGCCGACGAAGCGCGCATAGCCGTAGCGATTGCCGGCGGCGGCATCCAGAACCTTGTCGAAGCGGCCGTTGGAACCGCCCAGCAGGCTGGCGTTGACGCGGCTGCCCAGCTCGCCGAATTTTTCCGGCTCGCGGTCGAAAAGGATGGTCCCGGCCGATGCGCCCGGGCCCCAGATCACGCTTTGCGGGCCCTTGATCACGGTCAGGCGGTCGTAGGTCTCCGGCGAGATGTACGAGGTCGGGGCGTCCATGCGGTTGGGGCAGGCGCCAAGCATTACGCCGCCGTTGGTGAGGATGTTCAGGCGCGAGCCGAACATGCCGCGCAGCACCGGGTCACCATTGGTGCCGCCGGCGCGGATGGCCGAGAAGCCGGGGATGGTTTTCAGGTAGTCGGCGCCATCGCTGGCCGGCACCGGCTGGCGTGGGTCCTTGGGGTTGGTGACGATAGTCAGCGGCGAGCTCGGGGCCACGGCGGTGATCACCGTCGGGCTCAGCTCGGCCTGGTCATGGACATGTGCGTCTTCGGCCTGGCTTGCGGCCAGGGCCAGAGGGCTGAGCAGGGTGCCGCAGATCACGGCGATGGTCCCTTGCAGGGACAGACGAAAAACAGCGGTGCAGCCGGACATAATGATTCCAACATCGATCAGTCATAAGGGTGCGCGCAGTCGACGGCTGATGCCGGACTTCGGGCGCAGGGAGTGAACTCAGACGACGATGAAGGGTGGCGGCGCGCGGCTGCGGGCGCCGGGGAATACCGTCTGCCGGGCATGGCCCTGGCGCGGGTAGACGATCAGCCGGTTGCTGGCGGGTACGGCTTCGGTGTTGAGCAGGCTCAGGGCCTGGGGCAGCGCCGGGCAATGGAAGAACAGGCTGCAGTAACCGCACTTCTCCCAGATCACCTTCAGCGCCGGGCTGGCGCCGTGATGGTTGTCGGCATGGCAATCGGCGGCGCTGTCCATGGCCATGCTCATGTTCATGCCTGGCGGCATGGCACGGTGATCCATCGGCATCGACTGGGAAACCAGTGGGCCGATAAAGATCATCAACATGGCAAACAGGCTCAGCCAGCTGCCGCGAAGCGTCCTGGAACCAGGACGTGCGGGGCGGGTGAACCTGCTGCGGGCGCTAGTCACGCCGGGCAGCCTTCAGCGATCAGTGATTGTGAGCGGCTGCCTCGTCGGGTGCCTGTTTCTGCACCGCGACCTCGACGGTGATGTCACCGGCGTGCTTGAAATGCAAGGTCAGCGGGAAGCGCTTGCCATCAGCCAGCAGGCTGCGGTCCTTGGGCTGCATCAGCATCACATGGTAGGCGCCGGGGGCGAATTTCAGCTCGCCGCCTGCAGGCACTTCGACGCTCATTACCTGCTGCATTTTCATCAGGCCATCTTTGTGCACATGCTCGTGCAGCTGGGCATCGTCGCTGATCGGGCTGTCGACGCCGGTCAGGGTGTCGGCGCTCTTGCCGTTGTTATGCACGACAAAATAGGCGGCAACGTTGGGCGCGTTCGGCGGCAACTCCTGCGACCACGGGTGAGCGATATGCAGCTCGCCTACGGTGTATTCATGGGCAGTGGCAAAGGTCGCCGGCAGCATCAGCGCGGCCAGCAGCAGGGCGTTCTTGAACATGGTGATTCTCCAGTCGATTCAGGTTCGCAACAGGTAGCGTAGTGAACTCAGACCAGAGGGGAGGCGCGGGGGTTGAGGGCCGGCCACTGTTGGCGTGGCGTGGGTTGATAGGCGGTGAGCAGCGGTTCGAGCCCGATCGACAGGGCCAGCGGTTTGCTCAGTTGCGGCGCATGCCCGGGAAGCGCCAGCAACGGCGCGGCGCCCGAGCAGCACCAGCAGTGCTGCATGTTCGAATGGTCATCGCCTTGCTGGCCGAGGTCGATCTTGCCCAGGGCCATGATTGCCGGATTGGCCTTGGCCCCGACGCTCGAACAGAAGGCGCCCCACAGCAGTTGTTCGGCCGGGCCCTTGGGGCTGCGGACGCCAACGGCATGGCCAGCAGATTGAACAGCACTGCGAAGCAGGCAATCCAGGCGATGGCGGGCCGATATGGGGACATGGAAAGATCCGGTCAGGAATCAGAGGTGGCTATTGTAGCGCCCAGTATAGGAAAAATTACCGGGGGTGCGGTGAAGTGCCGCACTCCCGGTTCGCATCAGGCCTGTTTGTTGCGGCCCATCAGGCCGCGCACGGTTTCCTGCAGGTCGGCCGGCAGCACCACCACCTTGGCGTTGTCGCTGCTGGCAAGGCTTTCCATGGCGTCGATGTAACGCTCGCCGAGCAGGTACATGGCCGGGGTGATTTCGGTGCCGACCGCGTCCCGAACCAGGGTGATGGAACGCGCCGAGGCTTCGGCGAGGTTGATCTGCGCCTCGGCGTCGAGCTTGGCCGCCTGCTGGCGCGCTTCGGCTTCGAGAATGGCGGCCTGCTTGGCGCCCTCGGCGCGGGTGACGTCGGCTTTGCGTTCACGCTCGGCGGCGGCCTGGCGCTCCATGGCCGCCTGCATGTTCTGCGACGGCTTGATGTCCTGGATCTCTACCGAGCGCACGGTCACGCCCCAGTCTTCGGTCTGCTCGGACATCGCTTCGCGCAGGCGCGCCTTGATCTGCTCGCGGCTCGACAGCGCTTCGTCGAGGTCCATGGCGCCAACGATGGCACGCAGCGAGGTCATGGTCAGGCTGGTGACCGCGAAGCTGAAGTCCTGCACGCCGTAGGCGGCTTTTTGCGGGTCGACGACCTTGGCGAAACACAGGGCGTTGGCGACGATCACCGCGTTGTCGCGGGTGATGATTTCCTGCTGCTGCACGTCGAGGATGATGTCCTTGGTCGGCAGGCGGTAGGCGACCACGTCCATGTACGGGATCAGCAGGTTCAGGCCCGGCTTGAGGGTGCTGTGGTAGCGGCCCAGGCGCTCGACGATCCACTCCTCGCCCTGGGGCACGATGCGCACGCCCTTGAACAGGGTGATGAGGGCGAATGCGGCGATGGTGCCGACGACGATAAGGCTGGTCATGAGTCAATGCTTCCTTTTACTGATCAGACCCGGGCAACCCGGGCGGTATTGCCTTCGATGGCAGTGAGGCGCACGCGCTCGCCGGCCGGGATCTCGGCATCGGCGACGCACACCCATTCTTCATTGCCGAGAATCGGCTTTTGAAAGCGCACGCGGCCCTTGTGAAATTCGGAAACCGTGGCAGTGAGCAGGCCGACTTCGCCGATCACGCTATCGGCAGTCCAGCGGGTGTCCGGCTGCTTCCTGCGAAACACCTTGAACCACAGCAGCGTGGTGATCGACGAGAACACCACCCACAGCAGCACCTGCATATCGAGCTGCAGGCTCGGCGCCAGGAAGGCAATGAACGAAACCAGCACGGCACCAATGCCGAACCAGAGGATGAAGAAGGTTGGCAGGACCAGTTCGAGCACTACGAGGCCGAAACCGAATACCAGCCAGATCCACCATTGCATTTCCATATGGGTGAGGTCTTCCGGGGGGAGGAGGGGGGGTATTGTAAGGCAGTGGAGTAGCTATGGGCTATGCGGCGCGGCTTCTTGGCTGGGTCTAGGTTGCTCTCTGTCTTCCATGAAATCTTGACTAGGAGGTGGCATGTCGAACCAATGACCCCATGACAGTTTTGAGGGCCCTGCTGGTGGCCTTCTCGTAACACAGATATGACGGGTACCAGGGGGATATATGAGATGTTTGAGTATGACATGCAATCATCCTCTTTATAGTGAGAGGCGGCATTTTGGCTGGTTAGACGTTACCTGGAATATTGGATGGGAATGTTGATCCAAGTGAGAAAAATCTTTGTTAGTTGTAGGCTTTAATCGTTAGTTAGCCGTGCTTGTATTGAAATGCCTCCGTTTTCTGCGGGGGCTGGCTTGCCAGCGATGTGGCCAGACAAGGTGATAAAGCTGTGTTGTCTGGACTGCGACCGTTCTGCGGTCGATCGCTGGCAAGCTCAGTGGTGCAAAGGAACCCATCAAGGCAGGTCTGCCAGCATCTCTGAAGGGCTGAAGAACTCCCTGTCAACTTCCGGCAGCACTGGTCGCTTGAGGATCAACACCGGCACTCGCCGATGCCTGGCGATTGCAAGTTTAGGCTCGGTCGCCCCGCTGCCGCTGTTCTTGCTGATCAGCACATCGATCTGCCGACGCTCGAACAGCGCGCGTTCGTCTTCCAGGTGGAACGGCCCGCGGGCGCCGATCACTTCGCAGCGTGCATTGCCGGGGCAGGCTTCGAGGGCGCGCAAGGTCCAGAATTGATGGGCGGGAATTTCGTGCAGATGCTGCAACGGCTCACGGCCGAGGGTGAACAGCGGGCGCTGGAACGGGCGCAGGGCGTCGATCAGTTCGGCCCAGTCGCTCACCTCGCGCCAGTCATCGCCGGCCTGGGCTTGCCAGGCCGGGCGGCGCAACGCCCAGCACGGCACACCGGTGAGTTGCGCGGCGTGGGCGGCGTTGGCGCTGATGCGGGCGGCATAGGGGTGGGTAGCGTCGATCAGCAGGTCGATGCGTTCTGCGCGCAGGTAAGCGGCCAGGCCCTCGGCGCCGCCAAACCCGCCGACCCGGACCTGACAGTCCAGGTCAGTAGGCACCCGGCCGATCCCGGCCAGGCTGTAGACGTGCTGTGGGCCCAGGGTGCGGGCAATGGCCAGCGCCTCGGTGACGCCGCCGAGCAACAGGATGCGCGTCATGCAAAGCCCCCCGCATGGCCTACGATGCCGCCCTGACGATCAATGGCGAACACTTCCACCTGAACCTGCGCCGGCACCACGCTGCGGGCAAAGGCCAGGGCATGGGCGCAGACCGCATCACCCAGGGCAATGCCGGCGGCACTGGCGAGGGCCAGGGCCTGCTGGCTGGTGTTGGCCTGGCGAATAGCGTCTTGCAACGCCGGGTCGGCACCAATGGCTGCGGCCCAGTCGGCCAGTTGCGGCAGGTCGATGCTCGAATGGCGGCTGTGCAGGTCCATGTGCCCGGCGGCCAGCTTGCTGATCTTGCCGAAGCCGCCGCACAGGCTGAGTTTATCCACAGGCACCTTGCGCAGGTGCTTGAGCACCGCGCCGACAAAGTCGCCCATCTCGATCAGGGCGATTTCCGGCAGGTTGTAGACCCGGCGCATGGTGTCTTCGCTGGCATTGCCGGTGCAGGCGGCGATGTGCTGGTAGCCGTTGGTTTTTGCCACGTCGATGCCCTGGTGGATCGAGGCGATGTAGGCCGAGCAGGAGAACGGCCGGACAATGCCGCTGGTGCCGAGGATCGACAGGCCGCCAAGAATGCCCAGGCGCGGGTTCATGGTCTTCAGCGCCAGGCTCTCACCGTCCTGCACGTTTACCGTGACCTCGAAGCCGCCGCTGTAGGCGAATTCGGCGGCCAGGCGCAGCAGGTGCTCGGTCATCATCTTGCGTGGTACCGGGTTGATCGCCGGCTCACCCACGCCGAGCACCAGGCCTGGGCGGGTCACCGTGCCGACGCCGTGGCCGGCAACAAAGCGCACACCGGGTTCGGCCTGCAGGCGCACGCGGCTGTAGAGCAGGGCGCCGTGGGTCACGTCCGGGTCATCGCCGGCATCCTTGAGGGTGCCGGCTTCGGCGCCGTCCTCGTGCAGGCGACAAAACTCCAGGCGCATCTGCACCACCTTGCCCTTGGGCAAGGTGATCTGCACCGCATCGTTGCTCTGGCCGCCCAGCAGCAGCCGCGCCGCCGCCAGGCTAGTGGCGGTGGCGCAACTGCCAGTGGTCAGGCCGCTGCGCAGTGGCGTGGGTTGTTCGCGGGTTTCGTCACGCATCGGCAGGCTTGACCGCGTCTAGCAGGGTGATTGGCAGGGCCTGGCGCCAGGTGTCGAACTCGCCCAGGGGTTGGGCCTGGGCGATATGGATGCGGGTCAGCTCGCCGCCATGCTGCTCGCGCCAGTTGACCAGCGCCAGTTCACTTTGCAGGGTCACGGCATTGGCCACCAGGCGGCCACCCGGGCGCAGTTGCTGCCAGCAGTGTTGCAGCACGCCTTCGCGGGTCACGCCGCCACCGATGAAAATCGCATCCGGGCATTCCAGGCCCTGCAGGGCCATCGGCGCACGACCCCGGATCAACTGCAGGCCAGGGACGCCGAGGGCATCGCGGTTGTGTTCGATCAGTTGCTGGCGGCCCTCGTCGGACTCGATCGCCAACGCCCGGCAACTGGGGTGGGCGCGCATCCACTCGATACCGATCGAGCCGCTGCCGGCGCCGACATCCCAGAGCAGTTCGCCCGGCTGCGGGGCCAGGCGCGCCAGAGTGATGGCGCGCACATCGCGCTTGGTCAGCTGGCCGTCGTGCCTGAAGGCGCTGTCTGGCAGACCGGCAAGCGGCGACAGGCGCGGTGCATCGGGCGTGGCCAGGCATTCGATGGCGACCAGGTTCAAGTCGGCAACTTGCGGGTGCGGCCAGTGCGCGGCAGTGCCCTCGAGGCGCCGCTCGGCGCTGCCGCCCAGGTGCTCGAAGACCTGCAGGCGGCTCAGCGCGAAACCGCGTTCGCGCAGCAGGGCGGCGATCGCGGCCGGGCTGCTGCCATCGTTGCTCAGCACCAGCAGGCGCACGCCGCTGTACAGGTGGGCGTTGAGCGCAGCGATCGGCCGCGCCACCAGCGAGAGCGTCAGCACCTCCTGCAGTGGCCAACCCAGGCGGGCGGCGGCCAGGGCGCAGGAAGAGGGCATCGGCAACACGTTCATTTCGCTGACGTCGAGCTGGCGCGCAAGGCTTGCGCCCACGCCATAGAACATCGGGTCGCCGCTGGCCAGCACGCACACCGGCTCGCCGCGCAGGGCCAGTACCGGCGCCAGGGAAAACGGGCTGGGCCACAGCAGGCGTTCGCCGCTGATGCAGTGCGGCAGCAGGTCCAGCTGGCGCTGGCCGCCAAACACCCGTGAAGCGCCCAGCAGCGCGCGCCGGGCCTGCTTGCCCAGGCCACTGAAGCCGTCTTCACCGATACCTACTATTGTCAGCCAGGGCGACATGGATTTCCTCAATTCAACGCAATCCGACCGGCAGGCTTTTCATGCCTTCGGACAAAGCAGGCATAATACCGCGCCTTCTACACTGAAGTGCCTTTTCACGATTGCCGGGTGACCTTTTGAACCAGCCTGTATCGGCCCACCAGCCCCAAGCTTCGCTGCGTCCCTCGGCCTGTCCGGGGTTGTGGCGCATCGTCCAGGCGCTGGACGGCGGCATCTGCCGGATCAAGCTGGCCGGCGGGGCGCTGACGGCGGCTCAGGCCGAGGCCGTGGCCGCTGCGGCCGAGCGTTATGCCGGTGGTGAAATCGAAGTCACCAACCGTGGCAACCTGCAGATTCGCGGCATCGGCGGCGACCACGCCTCGCTGATCGAAGGGCTGCTGGCCGCAGGCCTGGGCCCGCGCGAGGCCGCGGGCGACGATGTGCGCAACCTGATGCTCAGCCCCACCGCAGGCATCGATCCGCAGATGCTGTTCGACACCCGGCCTTTGGCGCAGCAGGTGCTGCAGTCGCTGGAAACCACCCCGCGTTTTCATCAGCTCTCGGCCAAGTTCGCCGTGCAGCTGGATGGCGGCGAGGCCCTGGCGATGCTTGAACACCCCCATGACCTGTGGCTCAGCCCGCTGAAGCTTGACGACGAACTGTGGCTGGCATTCGGCCTTGCCGGTTGCCCGGCCGCGGATGCGCCGTTGGGTGCTGTACCCCTGACGCGCGGGCACGAACTGGTACTGGCGGTACTCAAGCGCTTTCTCGATCTGGCCCGGCCAGAGCAGACGCGGATGCGCCAGTTGCTCAGCGAACATACGCCCGAGGCGTTTATCGCCGGGCTGGTTTTGCCGGTGCGGGCGGATGCGGCGGTTTGCCAGTGGCGTCGCTCGCCGGTAACGGCGGGCTATCTGGGGATTTATCCACAGCTGCAACACGGCCTGAGCGCCGTCGGTTCGGCAGCGCCCCTGGGGCGTCTGAACCCTTCGATGCTGCGCGCTGCGGCCCGGCTGGCACGGGAGCAGGGCGACGGCACCTTGCGCATGACCCCTTGGCAGGGCGTGCTGCTGCCCAACATTGGCCACCATCATGCCGGGCAGGTGGTCGACGGCCTGGCCCGATTGGGGCTGCTGGTCTCGACCCATGATCGACTGGCGCGCCTGGTCGCCTGCACCGGTTGCGCCGGCTGCGCCAAAGGCCAGGCCGAAACCAAGGGCGATGCGCGCCTGCTGGCCACCATGCTGGCGCCCGGAGCACCGGCCAGCGTGCACTTGAGCGGCTGCCTGCGCTCGTGCGCCATGGCCCACGTGGCGCCCGCCACCTTGCTGGCGCAAAGCCCCGGCCACTACGACTTGTACCTGCGTGACGCAACCGAGCCTGGCTTCGGCCGCCTGCGCGCACGCAACCTCACACTAAAAGAAGCCGGCGCACTGCTAGACGCCTGCTCACGGAGCACCCTTGATGATTGATTACATCCGCGATGGTCAGGAGATCTATCGCAATTCCTTCGCGATCATTCGAGAGGAAGCCCGGCTCGATCGCATCCCGGCCGATCTGGAAAAGCTTGCGGTCCGCGTGATACACGCCTGCGGCATGGTCGATGCAATCGATGGCCTGCAGTTCTCCCCGGGTGCCGGCAAGGCCGGGCGTGATGCCCTGGCCGCCGGCGCGCCGATCCTCTGCGATGCGCGGATGGTGTCCGAGGGTATTACCCGTGCACGCCTGCCAGCCAACAACCCGGTGATCTGCACCCTGCGCGACGAGCAGGTGCCGGAACTTGCCCGCGAGTTGGGCAACACCCGCTCGGCGGTGGCCCTGGAGCTGTGGCGGCCGCACCTGGAAGGCAGTGTGGTAGTTATCGGCAACGCGCCGACCGCGCTGTTCTACCTGCTGGAAATGCTCGACGCTGGCGCGCCTAAACCGGCGTTGATTCTCGGCTTCCCGGTGGGCTTTGTTGGCGCCGCCGAGTCCAAGGCGATGCTCGCTGCCGACAGCCGCGGCGTGCCGTTCGTGATCATGCAAGGGCGCCTGGGCGGCAGCGCCATGGCCGCCGCGGCGGTCAATGCCCTGGCCACGGAGGTCGAATGATGCAGGCTCGTGGACGTTTGCTGGGCCTGGGCGTCGGTCCTGGTGATCCGGAACTGATCACCGTCAAGGCGCTGCGTTTGCTGCGCGAATCGCCGGTGGTGGCCTACTTTGTCGCCAAGGGCAAGCGCGGCAACGCCTTCGGCATCATCGAAAGCCATCTGCAGGAAGCCCAGACCTTGCTGCCGCTGGTGTACCCGGTGACCACCGAGGTGCTGCCGGCGCCGTTGTCTTATGAACAGGTCATCAGCGATTTTTACGATGCCGCCAGCCTCGAGGTTGCCGCGCACCTGGATGCCGGCCGCGATGTGGCGGTGATCTGCGAAGGCGATCCGTTCTTCTACGGCTCCTACATGTACCTGCATGACCGCCTCGCCGAGCGCTACGATGCGCAGGTGATCCCGGGCGTCTGCTCGATGCTCGGCGGCGCCTCGGTGCTCGGTGCGCCGCTGGTGTATCGCAACCAGAGCCTGTCGGTACTCTCCGGCGTGCTGCCCCATGATAAACTCAAACGCCGCCTGGCCGATGCCGATGCCGCGGTGATCATGAAACTTGGGCGTAACTTCCCCAAGGTTCGCGATGTGCTGGCCGAGCTCGGCCTGGCCGAGCGTGCCCTGTATGTGGAGCGGGCAACCATGGCCAACCAGAAGATCGTCGCCCTGGACCAGGTCGACCCGCAGTCCTCACCGTACTTCTCGCTGATCATCGTACCCGGTGAAAGGTGGCAAGGTTGATGACCGGTAAAGCCCCGGCCATTGTCATCCTTGGCAACGGCAGCCTGGCCACTGCCCGCAAGATCCAGCAGCTGTACCCGGACGCATTGATCCATGGCCTTGAGGGCCGGGTCGAAGGCGCCGACCGCAGTTACCAGGAATTCGGCGCCACCGTGCGCCAGCTCTATCAGCACGACACACCGATCATCGCCCTGTGCGCTGCCGGTATCGTCATCCGCACCCTGGCCGGCCTGTTGCTGGAGAAGGGCGCCGAGCCGCCGGTGCTGGCGGTGGCCGAGGATGGCAGTGCCGTGGTGCCGCTGCTCGGCGGGCTCGGCGGGGTCAATCGCATGGCCCGGGAAATCGGCGCCGGCCTGGGCGTGGCGGCGGCGATCACCACCAGTGGCGAGCTGCGTTTCGGTACCTGCCTGCTCAACCCGCCCAGCGGTTATGCCCTGGCCGACCTTGAGCTGGGCAAGCGTTTCGTCTCCGACCTGCTGGCCGGCGAAAGCGTGCGTATCGACGGCGCTGCGCCCTGGCTTGAACAGGCGCAGCTGCCGCAAAGCGAGCAGGCGCACCTGGCGATTCATGTTGGTTGTGATGCCCGTGCAGCCTCGGCCAATGAGCTGGTGATCTACCCGCGTTGTGTCATGGTCGCGGTCAGCGAAGTGCTGCCGGAACTGGCCCAGGCCATTCGCGCTGCCCTGCAGGCGGCGCGCATTGCCGAGCCGGCGCTGGCTTGCCTGCTGGCCGCAGAGCCGCACATGGCCAACCCGGCCCTGCACGCGGCTGCTGCCGAGCTGGGTGTGGCCCTGCGCTTTGCCCCAGGCGCTGGTGATGCCAGCGCCCTGGCCGCTCAGGCCCTGCCGCAATTGCTGCCACCGCAGTCGGTGAGCGGTGGCCTGGCCATCGTGGTCTCGAACCAGCCGATCGACCCGCAGCAGATCGGCCGCGCCCGCGGGCGCCTGGCGGTGATCGGCCTCGGTCCTGGCGCTGCCGACCTGATGGTGCCGGCGGTCAAGGCGGAGCTGGCGCGGGCCAACGACGTACTCGGCTATGAAACCTATGTGCGCATGGCCGGGCCGTTCCGTGCCGATCAGGTGCTGCATTGCACCGACAACCGCGAAGAGATGCAGCGTGCCCGGCATGCCTTCGAGCTGGCGGCGCAAGGGCGTTCGGTAGTGGTGGTGTCTTCGGGCGACCCTGGTGTGTTCGCCATGGCCGCGGCGGTGCTCGAAGCGCTGCACGAGTCGAACGATCCGGATTGGCACGCAGTGGAGCTGGAAATGCTGCCCGGCGTTTCCGCTTCCCTGGCAACTGCAGCGCAGGCCGGCGCTCCCTTGGGCCATGACTTCTGTGTGCTGTCGCTGTCGGACAACCTCAAGCCCTGGTCGATCATCGAGAAGCGCCTGGACCTGGCCTGCCAGGCCGACCTGGCGCTGGCCTTCTACAACCCGATCTCGCGCTCGCGGCCGTGGCAGCTCGGGCGGGCCCTGGAAATTGTCCGCCAGCATCGAGCCGAGCTGACTCCTGTAGTCCTTGGCCGCGACATCGGTAGGCCGGGGCAGACGCTGAAAGTAGTCAATCTCGGTGAGCTGCAACCGGACATGGTCGATATGCGCACCATGGTGCTGGTCGGATCCTCGACGACCTGCGAGTTTGCCCGTGCTGACGGTGGGCAGTGGGTCTATACCCCGCGCTGGTATACGACGCAGGGTTGATGCTGGCGTGGAAGGCTTTCGGCCCTGACCGAAGGTCGTGGCTCGAATAGTGTGAAGTTCCCGCCGATGTCGAGCGGGGCTTCATATAAAGGATTATTCGAGATGAACGACGTCACTAAAAAAGAAGAGCCCTCTAAAGATCTGGCTATCGCTATTCCAGGCGCGCTGTTGGCCATTGCCGGCAAGATCAAAGATCCAACCCGTGAAGATGTAATTGACTCTTATCAGTTTTCTTCCGAAGTTGCCGGGAAACTCTTCAACCCTAATACCCAGAGTGAAGAGTGGTTCAAGAAGTTTCTCAGCGTCATGCAGGATTGTGGCTGGGTCGTAGTCCGTCAGAAGTACCAAAAAACTGAGTCGGGATCCCAATCGCTCAAGATCGGCGCCATTGCCTCTAAAGCCGTAAGCGGAATTGGCAGCGCTGTTCTGGGCGGGCCGGCGGGTACGGCCTTGCGCAAGCTGGCTGACGGGGCGCTGAAAAAGCTTGGCCTTAGTGAAGAGGCTCAGCAAATAATCAAACGTAAGACCGACAATAGCAAAACCGCCTCTGCAGGCCTCGCCGCTTGCCTGGTGACCGAAAGCGACGACGTCGTGCTGGTGACAAGTGCTGTGCAGACGAGCAAGTCGGGTAAAGACGCTGACTGGGCCTTGTTCGAATGGGCAGGCAGCTCTTCTGATACCTACGAGGCTGCGGCAGCGTTGATGCTGAACCGCAAGCTCTATCACAGCATTCGCGATGCCATTATCGACAAGCTGAAACAACACAAGCAGAGCCGTGTCCTCCTCCACGATATCTGATTGGGCGGTCGGGATGGCTGGAGGCTTTAGCCATCCCGACATTCAAGCTTCTACTGGACCAGGAGGGATCATGGAAGACTATTGTGTATGGGTGAATGGTGGCTCGTTGTTGCTTATCGCCCCCGACGTACTGCCGCATCAACGCCAGGCAGTACTCGATTCTGTGTTGTATGCGCAACTGGTGGCGAACAAGTTCGCCGGCTCGCGCTTTTCGAATTACCAGAAGTGGTACGAACGCTATCGCAACACCCTGACTGAACGCGACTGGATCTTCACCAAGTTCCATCATGAGAGCAAATCCGCATCGGATTGCTCGCTACTCTCTGCGATCCAACCGATGCAACTCTGGCTGGAAACCCGATATACCGGCGCAAGTGCAATCATCGATCAAGGGATTGCGGCGCTGACTCGGGATGCACAGGGCCTGGAGTGTTTTGGTGGGTTTACTTTCGAGGCACGCGATACGGGTGCAGTTCTGATCATGGAGATCGGGCTGGTACACCCCGGTCCTGTAATCGACTTGTGCAGTATCTTCATTACCCACTCACAGGCGCCTGAAGTGGCCGGGATCAAGCAGTCGTTGGCCGGCGAAGTGTTATGCAACGAGGTTGTGATTAACGGCGGGGCGGCTGTGTTGGATGGCAAGCTATTCGAGGCTTCGCGCGCCGATCTGCGCAGTTTGATGGCGCGCAAGCAGCAGGAGCACAACTATGTAATGGCGCTCGACAGTCAACCTGAAGGTGATAATCATGAGTAAGCTAACGGGCGTGGTCGCCGACTCGAGCATCCTGTCGTTTCATCCGGAGGTTAGCGCTGCGCAGCGCGATTCTGTGCTACTGGCCATATCGGCAGCCGAGATGGTTACCCGTGATGCCTACGAGGAGGGACTGATCGACGATTGGTTCAACTATTACCGTCGGCAATTGATGTTCTACGGTTACGACCCGCTTCAGGCAAGCGAGGTGCACTGGCCCGGTGGCGAACGACCGAACATCGTCGACAAGGCTCTGCGCAGCATTGCCGCGGCCAGCGGCGGTAGTGAACTGGCACTATCGATGGGGGGGACCCTGGAGGCCCTCAGGGGCGCACGCGACGCGCTGGTGCATTTTGAGCAGCGGGTGCAAAAAACGGGAGTTTTTCAATTGCTACCCTGTGCTCCAGGCAAGGCCGGGCAGGTAGACATGGTGGTGTATCACGAAACGATGGCGCTTACGCAGACGAGTGCCGGCTTTCTGTTCCGCGAGCGCCAGACCCGGCAGGTCAAGGCCGAGCTGGTGCGCTTCAACGTCGCGCTGTTCGATCAGAAGCTGCGTGCCAAGGTGGAAAAAATGCGTCAGGCCGGTCGTATGCGCAACCTGGGCACATTTCTGGTCTAGGGCACCAGGTAACCCTTGATTCCGGTAAAGATGATCTGCGCCGCCAGGGCGCAGACAAACAACCCCATCAAACGGCTGACAATCTGCAGGCCCTGGTCGCCGAGAATCCGCTCGATACGGTTCGACAGGTACAACACCAGGCCGACGGTGAAGCTGGCCATGGCAATACTGACGATGGCCAGCAGCTTGTCGTCCCAGTGCGGCTGGCCAATCCCCATTACCAGCAGTGCACCGATGGTGCCAGGGCCGACGGTCAGGGGGATGGTCAGCGGCACGATGGTTACATCCTGCTGCACGTTGTCGGTCTGCACCGCCGACTTGCCCTGGGCCATGCCCAGCGCGGAAATGAACAGCACGCTGCCGGCACCGATGCGAAATGCATCCACGGTGATGCCGAATATGCCGAAGATCACCCTGCCGAACAGGTATAGCAATACGCTGGCGATCAACACGGCGATTGCCACGCGCCAGGCCAGTTGCTTGCGCTCCTTGCTGGAGTAGCCGCGGGTCAGGCTGATAAAGCACGAGAGCACGAAGAACGGGCTGTAGAGCACGAGCATTTTCAGGTAGACGCTGAACAACTCATGGAGCATGGTCGAGGCTCGCGGCAAGGGTGATGGGGAGCAAGTGTATGCGAATTACGGGGTTGGAATCTGACTTGATTCGGCTTCGCGATGCGCCACCCAATGCTCGATCAGCTCGCGCAACTGCGACAGTTCCACCGGCTTGGACATGTGCCCGTCCATGCCGGCCAGGCGTGCGCGTTCCTTGTGCTCGGCGAGGATGTGCGCGGTCAGGGCCACCACCGGTGTGCGCCGGCGCTGGTTGCTGACTTCCCAGATGCGCAGTTGCTGGGTGGCCGAGAAGCCATCGAGCACTGGCATTTCGCAGTCCATCAACACCAGGTCGTAATGGTTGGCCTTCATCGCCTGCAGGGCTTCCTCGCCATTGCTGGCGGTGTCCGGCTCCAGGCTCAGCTTGCCGAGCATGCCACGGATCACCTTGGTCGAGATGTTGTTGTCCTCGGCCACCAGGATGCGGAAATCGCTGGGCAGGTTCAGTGGCGCCGACAGCCCGGTCTGCACCGGGATACTCGGCTGGCCCTTGCTGCGCTGGGACAGCTCTTCGGCCAGGGTGGTCTTGAGGGTGTAGCCGGCCACCGGCTTGGCAAGGATGCGCTTGACCCCGGCATTGCGGGCGATGACCTTGCTTGGCGCGTTGCTGATACCGGTGAGCATCACCAGCAGGATGTCGTGGTTCAGGCTCGGGTCTTCCTTGATCTTCGCCGCCAGTTGCATGCCGGTCATGCCCGGCATGTTCTGATCGAGCAGCACCGCATCGAAGTAATCGCGCAGGTGCGCCTTGGTGCGCAACAGGGCCAGGGCTTCCTTGCCCGACGGCACGGCGCTGACGTTCATGCCCCAGGCGCTGCACTGCTGGACCAGGACCTTGCGGCAGGTGTCGTTGTCGTCCACCACCAGCACCCGGGCGCCGCGCAGCGGGCCGTCGAGGTCGGTGGGTGGCTGTTCGAGGCGGTGCGGGTCGAGCGGCAGGGTCATCCACAGGGTGTTGCCCATGTTGTGGCTGGTCTTGATGCCGAACTCGCCCTGCATCAGGGTGATCAGTTGCTTGGCGATGACCAGCCCCAGGTGGCCGCCGAGCTTGTTGCTGGAGAGGAAGTGCTTGCTGTGCAGCTCTGCCTGCAGCAGCGCTTCGCGCTCGCCCGGCGGGATCGGTTCGCCGCTGTCCTGCACGGCAATGCGCAGGCGCGGGCTGTCGCCGCGCTGGTCGAGGGCGACCACCAGCAGGATCTCGCCCTGGTCGGTTTTCTTCAGGGCGTTTTCCAAAAGGCTCAGCAAGGCCTGGCGCAGACGCGTCGGGTCGCCACTGATGACCCGCGGTACCTGCGGCTGGGTGAAGCTGATGAGTTCGATGTTTTGCTGCTCGGCCTTGGCCCGGAAGATACTCAGGCAATCCTCGATCAGGGCATTGAGGTCGAACTGCACGTCATCCAGCTCGATCTGCCCGGATTCGAGCTTGGAGATGTCGAGAATCTCGTTGATCAGGGTCAGCAGCTCGTTGCCGGCGCTGTGGATGGTCTGCACGTAGTCGCGTTGCTTGACCGACAGCGGGGTGCCGAGCAGCAGCTCGGTCATGCCCAGCACGCCGTTCATGGGCGTGCGGATCTCGTGACTGATCTTGGCCAGGAACTCGGCCTTGGCGTTGATCTCGGCGTTGCTGGCGGCCAGTTCGCGGCTGGCGCTGAAGCGCTCTTCGCTGATGCGCCGCAAGCGCTCGCTGACGGCCAGGTTGAGCAGCAGGCCGCTGAAACTGGTGAGCCCGAGGAGAATGAACAGCAGCCATTGGGTCGGCGTGCGGGTCAGGCCGAGCAGGGCCGGCAACACCACCAGGCAACCGATGTTGAACGCCAGCATGGCCAGGGCGAACAGCCGCGCCGGGGCATACCCCTTGTACCAGTGGTAGCTGGCCACCAGCAGCATGCTCAGGCTACCGACGGCCATCAGCGCATAGGTCATCAGGTTCAGCGGCAAGGTATCGACGAACAACAGCAACAGGCCGCACAGCGCGATCAGCAGCATCTCGCCCTGCAGCAGGCGGCTCAGGCGCGGTTGCTCGCAAGGCGTGAAGAAGCGCAGGGTAAAGGTCAGGCCGGCCAGCGATGCCAGCAGGGCAGTAAGGTAGGCCGCCGGTGTTTGTGCCGAATGCCAGAGGCTCCACCAGGGGCCGCTGAGGTTGAGCAGAATCAGTGCGCTGAGCAGCATCAGCGCGTGGTAGACCGCCAGGGCCAGGCTGGTACTGGAGCGTGAGTAAGCGAAGCGGATCAGGTTGTGCAGCATCAGCATCAGCAGGCAGCCGAACAACAGGCCGAAGAACAGCGGCTGGCGCTGGTCGGCGGCGGCCTGGGCGGCAGGCTCGAGGCTGATGGCCGGACGCAGCTGGTGTTCCGACACCAGGCGCAGGTACACATCCAGCGGTTGCGTGCTGTTGGGCAGGGCCAGGACATGGTCGCTGCTGCGCAGGTAAGGGTCGCCGCTGTCGCTCTGGCGACCGTTGTGGATCTGCTTGATCAGCCGGTCGCCTTGCAGGGCGTAGAGGTCCAGCCGTGACAGGTCGGGGGCGAACACCCGCAGCAGTTTTTCCTGCTGTCCGGGTTCCAGCCGATAGTGCAGCCACAACGCCTGGTCGGGCGTGGCAGCGTTGAGTTCGTTGAGTTCGAGGGGGCTGAACTGGTTGCGGTAGCGTTCGGAACGTACATCGCTCAATTGCAGGCTGGCCTGATCGTCAAGCAAAACCGCCCAACCACTGCCCTGTTCGGCCACGGCCGGGAACAGGCAGAGCAGGGTCAGCAAGCTGACAGTAAGACCAATGGCAATCCTGAGCCAACGCAAGACGAAATCCTTTCTTAGCCAAATGCCGGATGGTAACTATGCGCGGCGCGCCAAGCCGAAGGCAAGGCCCATGGCGGGCCCTGTCGACGAGCCGGGGGCAGGGCGCTCGTCGCGCCGCTGCCACCAGGCACCGGTTTACTCCTGGTGTTCACCGCGTTCGCGGGCAATGGCACGGTAGCCGATGTCCTTGCGGTAGAAGCTGCCATCCCAGTTGATCTCGGCTGCCAGGCGGTAGGCTTGTTGCTGGGCCGACTCGACGCTGCTGCCCATGGCGGTGGCGCACAGTACGCGGCCGCCAGTGGCAACTACCTGGCCGTCCTTGAGCGCGGTACCGGCGTGGAACACCTTGCCTTCAATCTGCGCTGCAGCATCCAGGCCGTGGATGACCGCGCCTTTGCTGTAGTCGCCAGGGTAGCCGCCAGCCGCCAGCACCACGCCCAGGCTCGGACGCGGATCCCACTGCGCTTCGACCTTGTCCAGGGCCTTGGCGAAAGCGGCTTCGATCAGCAGCACCAGGCTCGACTCCAGGCGCAGCATGACCGGCTGGGTTTCCGGGTCGCCGAAGCGGCAGTTGAACTCGATGACTTTCGGGTTACCGGCTTTATCGATCATCAGGCCGGCATAGAGGAAGCCGGTGTAGACGTTGCCTTCCTCGGCCATGCCGCGCACGGTCGGCCAGATCACCTGGTCCATGACGCGCTGGTGCACGTCGGCGGTGACCACTGGCGCTGGCGAGTAGGCGCCCATGCCGCCGGTGTTGGGGCCGCTGTCGCCGTCGCCGACGCGCTTGTGGTCCTGGCTGGTAGCCATTGGCAGCACGTTGTGGCCGTCGACCATGACGATGAAGCTGGCTTCCTCGCCGTCGAGGAACTCTTCGATCACCACGCGCGAACCTGCGTCACCAAAGGCGTTGCCGGCGAGCATGTCGCGTACGGCGTCTTCGGCCTCGCCCAGGGTCATGGCGACGATCACGCCTTTACCGGCGGCCAGGCCGTCGGCCTTGATCACGATCGGTGCGCCTTTTTCCCGCAGGTAGGCCAGGGCCGGCTCGATCTCGGTGAAGTTCTGGTAGTCGGCAGTCGGGATCTTGTGGCGCGCCAGGAAGTCCTTGGTGAAGGCCTTGGAACCTTCCAGCTGGGCCGCGCCCTTGGTTGGACCAAAGCAGTCCAGGCCGCGGCTGCGGAACAGGTCGACGACACCGGCAACCAGCGGGCCCTCAGGGCCGACGATGGTCAGGGCGACATTTTTTTCGGCGAAATCGGCCAGTTGCTCCAAAGCGCTGACGTCGATGTCGACGTTCTCGCACTTGGCTTCAGTGGCGGTGCCAGCGTTGCCCGGGGCAACGAAGACTTTTTCGACCCGTGGGTCCTGAGCGACTTTCCAGGCCAGGGCGTGTTCACGACCGCCGCTACCGATAATCAAAACGTTCATGTCAAAACCTCTATGAAGCTAATTCGGATAATGCTGGTTGGCGGGACTCTTGTGGGAGCGGGCTTGACCCGCGATGCGCTGTAACTGACAGATCGCAATCGCGGGTCAAGCCCGCTCCCACAGAGCCTGGCACCAGGTCCTGGTATCAGTGACGGAAGTGACGCATGCCGGTGAAGACCATGGCAATGCCGGCTTCGTCAGCGGCGGCGATGACTTCGGCATCGCGCATCGAACCACCTGGCTGGATTACCGCGGTGATGCCGACCTTGGCCGCGTTGTCGATGCCATCACGGAACGGGAAGAACGCGTCCGATGCCATGACCGCGCCCTGCACCTGCAGGCCGGCGTGCTCGGCCTTGATCGCAGCGATACGGGCGGAGTTGACGCGGCTCATCTGGCCGGCGCCGACACCAATGGTCTGGCGGTTCTTGGCGTAGACGATGGCGTTGGACTTGACGTACTTGGCCACTTTCCAGGCGAAGATCAGGTCGTGGATTTCTTGCTCGCTCGGCGCACGCTTGGTGACCACTTTCAGGTCGCCCTCGGTGATCATGCCGATGTCGCGGCTTTGTACCAGCAGGCCGCCGGTGACGCGCTTGAAGTCCCAGGCAGCGGCACGTTCTGCCGACCACTGGCCGCAGGCCAGCAGGCGCACGTTGGCCTTGGCCGCCACCACGGCGCGGGCTTCGTCGCTGACGCTCGGGGCGATAATCACTTCGACGAACTGACGCTCGACGATGGCTTTGGCGGTTTCGGCGTCCAGTTCGCGGTTGAAGGCGATGATGCCGCCGAACGCCGATTCGGTATCGGTGGCGTACGCCAGCTCGTAAGCCTGGCGGATACCGCCTTCAGCGTCGGGGCTGACCGCCACGCCGCACGGGTTGGCGTGCTTGACGATGACGCAGGCCGGCTTGACGAAGCTCTTCACGCATTCCAGCGCGGCGTCGGTATCGGCCACGTTGTTGTACGACAGCTCCTTGCCCTGCAACTGCACCGCGGTGGCGATGCCGGCTTCGGCCGGCTTGGCCTCGACATAGAACGCCGCGCTCTGGTGCGGGTTCTCGCCGTAGCGCATTTCCTGGGCCTTGGTGAACTGGCTGTTGAAGGTCCGCGGGAATTCGCTGCGACCTTCGGTGCTGAGGGTTTCAGCGGCCTGGTTCACGGTGCCCATGTAGTTGGCGATCATGCCGTCGTAGGCTGCAGTGTGCTCGAATGCCTTGAGCATCAGGTCGAAGCGCTGGGCGTAGGTCAGGCCACCGGCCTTGAGGCTTTCCAGGACCTGGCCGTAGTCGCTGGCGTTGACCACGATGGCGACGTCCTTGTGGTTCTTGGCCGCCGAGCGGACCATGGTCGGGCCGCCGATGTCGATGTTCTCGATGGCGGTCGGCAGGTCACAGCCCGGCTTGGAGATAGTGGCTTCGAACGGGTAGAGGTTGACCGCGACCAGATCGATCGGCTTGATCCCGTGCTCGGCCATGATGGCGTCGTCGGTACCGCGACGGCCGAGGATGCCGCCGTGGATTTTCGGGTGCAGGGTCTTGACCCGGCCGTCCATCATTTCGGCGAAGCCGGTGTAATCGGCAACTTCCACCGCGGCAACGCCATTGTCCTGGAGCAACTTGAAGGTGCCGCCGGTGGACAGGATCTCGACGCCGAGCTGTTGCAGCTCACGGGCGAATTCAAGGATCCCGGTCTTGTCGGAGACGCTGATCAAGGCGCGGCGGATCGGCAGGCGGGTAGTCTGGTCGGTCATTTCAGATTCCATAACGCGGTGGAGTCAGCAAAAAAGGCGACCTCATCGAATGGGAGCCGCCTTTTCTGGTTTGGATGCTTGCTTACAACAAATCGTACTGCTTGAGTTTCTTGCGCAAGGTGCCGCGGTTGAGCCCGAGCAGCTCGCTGGCCTTGGTCTGGTTGCCCTTGACGTAGTTCATTACGCTTTCGAGCAACGGCGCTTCGACTTCCGAGAGCACCAGGTTGTACACGTCCGTGACGGCCGCGCCCTCCAGATGGGCGAAATAGTTGTGCAGCGCCTTTTCCACACTGCCGCGAAGGGTCTGACCCTCTTCGCTCGGCGTATTCAGGTGCTGTTTCAGGTTGACGTTGTCGCTCACGGGCGTTGTTCCACTCACTAAAGTCTCGGTCATCATCGTCATGCGGCCACCCCTTGTCCGTCCTCTGTCTCAAGGCTCTGTTCACGCTCGCTGAAGAAGCCGCGAACGTTGGCGCACTGCGCTTGCGTGTCTTCCAAACGGTTGAACTGGGCGCGAAACTCCTTGGCGCCCGGTAGCGTTGCCAGGTACCAACCAACGTGCTTGCGGGCGATACGTACGCCCATCACATCGCCATAGAAGGCGTGCAACGCGGTCAGGTGCTCCAGCAGAATTCGTTCCACTTCGTCCAGCTGCGGTGCCGGCAGTTTTTCGCCGGTACGCAGGTAATGCTCGATCTCGCGAAAGATCCATGGCCGCCCTTGGGCAGCCCGGCCAATCAGCAGACCGTCGGCACCGGTGGCATCCAGCACCGCCCGGGCTTTTTCTGGCGAAGTGATATCGCCATTGGCAAAAACCGGGATCGACACCGCCTGCTTGATCGCCGCGATGGTGTCGTATTCGGCTTCACCGGTGTAGAGGTCGGCGCGTGTGCGTCCATGTACCGCCAGTGCCTGGATCCCGGCCTGCTCGGCGATCCTCGCCACAGTCAGGCCGTTCTTGTTGGCCCTGTCCCAGCCAGTGCGGATCTTCAGCGTGACCGGCACGTCCACGGCGGCAACCACCGCGTGGAGGATTTCGCTGACCAGGGCTTCATCTTTCAATAAAGCAGAGCCTGCGGCCTTGTTGCAGACTTTTTTTGCCGGGCAGCCCATGTTGATGTCGATAATCTGCGCGCCGGCCTCGACGTTGGCCCGGGCCGCCGCTGCGAGCATCTGCGCGTCACCGCCGGCGATCTGTACCGAGCGCGGCTCGGGATCACCTTCGTGAATCATGCGCAGGCGCGACTTGCGGCTGTTCCACAGGCTCATGTCGCTGCTGACCATCTCCGACACCACCAGGCCTGCACCCATTCGTCGGCACAACTGACGAAAGGGCTGGTCCGTGACCCCGGCCATGGGCGCGAGGATCAGGGCGTTCTGCAGTGTGTATGGGCCGATGCGTACCGCCGACATAGGAGTTCCCTGTTGTGGGGGCCGATCTTAGAGTTCGAAAAAGGGTTGGCATGATACCCGCTCTCGGTGACCGGATAAAGATCGATTTGGATAAAATCTGAACAGTTGGCTTTGAGCTTCAAGCTGCAAGCTTCAAGCCGCAAGCAAAAACGGATCAGCGCATGGGGCTGCTTTTCCTTGTGGCTTGACGCTTGCAGCTTGCCGCTCGCCGACTATTCCGGCGACCGAAACGACAGGCTGTAGTTGACCGCCTTGGGGCCCGGATCGAGGATGTCCAGGGCGATGTGGATCGGCGTCTGGCTGGGCATTTCGCCCTTGCCGGCCAGTTCACCGCTGAGGTACTCGGTGGGCTTGAAGCGGCGGCTGGCGATCAACTGGCCATTGAGGTCGGCAAAGCGCAGCTCCAGCAGCGGGAACGGCTGGGCGAAGGGCGCCCGGTTGTAGATGATCGCATCGACGATCAAGGCACCGTTGAAGTCCGGGTGGCTGCGCACCACCAGGTTACTGCTCTTGATCCGGGCGATATCGACCCGCGACGGCACCTGGCAACCGACGGTCGGACAGACCGCCTGGAACCACGGGCGGTAGCGGTCCTGGCGGGCCAGTTCGTCGAACTGGTACCAGATGTATTGGCCGGCCAGGGCCGCAGCGGCCAGCAAAATCAACAGGATCCACAGCAGGCGCCGGGCCCAGTTGACCTTGGGCTTCTGCCAGTCGAGCTGGATCGGATCGTCGACCAGGTCGAGCAGCGGCTCCTTGCGCGCCGGGCGGTTGCTGACCGGGCCCAGGCCCGGTTCGCGGCGCTCGTCGAACTCGGGTTCGGGGCTGTCCAGAGGGTCCTCAGGCTCGCGCGCCGACAGACGCTCGCCGGCCAGTTCGTCATCATCGGCGCGTAGCGCAGCGGCAGGTGCCAGCGGGGCGTCGAGGTCGTCATCGATGGCATCCAGCGACAGCGATGGCTCGGTACGCTCGCCGGGTGCCGGCGCGAGGTCCAGGGCTTCCTGCTCGATCAGCGGCGGTTGCGGCGCGTCGAGCTCGGCACTGAGTTGCTCGCGCTCGGCGGCCGGGCTGCTGAACAGGCTGTCGGGCCAGTGCTGGTCGTCTTGCTCGGGGCTGTCGCGGTGCGCGCTGAGGCTCTCTTCGCGTGGTGCGGCGGCCTTGAACTCGGTGGTCGGCTGGATTTCGCGCTGTTCCAGGCGCGCCAGCTCCTGATCGAGGTCGAGCTGGTCGAGGTCCAGCTCGGCGGCGCTCCACTCGTGCGGGCTCGGTGCTTTTGTGGGTTCCGCCACTGGCTCGACCGGCACCGGCGTTGCAGGCGGGTTCTGCGCCGCGCTTTGCTCCAGCAGTTGCCGGGCGGCGTTGAACACTTGCAGGCAGGCGCCGCAACGCACCATGCCGCGGGCCACGCTCAACTGATTGTGGCTGACGCGAAAGCTGGTCTGGCAATGCGGGCACTGGGTGACGAAACTGTCGGTCATGCGGCGGTCCGGGTTATGCAGAAGGTTATTCTAGGCGCACTTAGCGGCGGCGACCACTGATGCGTACCCAGCCATCGCGTACGGCGATCGGGTCGAGGTCGAAGTCCTTGGCGTAGGCCGCGGCAACTTCATCACCCTGCTCGGCGAGAATCCCCGACAGCGCCAGCAGGCCACCCGGACGTACCAGCCCGGACAGTTGCGGGGCCAGCGAGACCAGCGGGCCGGCGAGGATGTTGGCGACCAGTACGTCGGCCTGCATGGCCGGCATGTGCTCGGGCAGGTACAGGGCGAATTTCTCGTCGGCGATGCCATTGCGTCCGGCGTTGTCGCGCGAGGCTTCCAGGGCCTGCACGTCGATGTCGGTACCGACCGCTTCACGGGCACCGAGCAGCAGCGCGGCGATGGCGAGGATGCCCGAGCCGCAACCGAAGTCGAGCAGCTGGGTGTCTTTCAGGTCCTGGCCGTCGAGCCATTCCAGGCACAGTGCGGTGGTCGGGTGGGTGCCGGTGCCGAAGGCCAGGCCCGGGTCGAGCAGCAGGTTGACCGCCTCAGGCTCCGGTGCCGCGTGCCAGCTTGGCACGATCCAGAGGCGCTGGCCGAAACGCATCGGCTGGAAGTTGTCCATCCAGCTGCGTTCCCAATCCTGGTCTTCGATGACTTCGGCCTGGTGCTCCGGCAGTTCGGCGCCGGTCAGCAACTGCAGGTGGGCGAACACCGCGCTGGCGTCGGTATCGGCTTCGAACAGTGCCAGCAGGTGGGTATGCGACCACAGGGGGGTGGTGTTGAGGTCCGGTTCGAAGATCGGCTGATCTTCGGCATCCATGAAGGTGACCGAAACGGCGCCTACTTCGAGCAGGGCATCTTCATAGGTTTCGGCTTGTTCCGGGCTGATGGCCAGACGTACTTGCAGCCAAGGCATGGCGGGCACCTTTGGAAAAATCTACAGGGGCAGCCCGAGGCTGCGAAAGCGCGCAGTGTACGCCAGGTCGTCGTTAAAGTGGATAAGCACGGCAGTCGCCGCAGCGCCTGGCGGGGTAGTAACTATGTAGCAACAAGGCTCACTGCGACGGATCAGGATGATGGGTCTTTTGAAGAGGAGCAATGTAATGGACCACAACACTGACCCCCGTCGGAGCGTCAACGATACGAGCGACATAATCGTTACGCCTTCTCCTGCGGTGTCCACTGTCCATGTTCTGGAAAGATTGGTCGAGTGGAAAGCGGCTTATGACCCGCTATTGCTCTCGCAATCAACGCTCTTGGGAGTGTTGGAAGAACTTCTGTTGGTCGAGCTGCGGACGATCTACAAGGAGGGAAATATTGACCCCCATTTTATTACTGCGCTGACCAGTAAGGTGCTGGAGCGGATCATCGACCCGGACTCGGCAACTGCTGACCCTGAGCAAGATATGCCCTATCAGTGGCCGGGCGCGTGGCCGCAGAGGATTGATGCCGGGCGTCAGGACGCTGTGACGCAAGCGATAGAGGGGGCGGTGGTTACGTTCATCGATAACTACAAGGATTACCTTGCGCGTCACTGGAACGTTGCGACGGCAAGCCCGGTGGAGAAGGGGACGTTTGAGAGGTTGGTCAAACGCAGGCTGGAGGAGCACCAGGCCGCTATCGACGTGCTGTTTGAGCCTGCCAACCTGGTCGGGCAGAGCGCCAGCGATCTAAGGGGAAAAATTGTAGAACTGCAGAATGCCTGGCGACAACCGGTCTCGTTGCGGGTGTTGGCAACGCCGCAGGAGTGCACGGAGCTCGATGCAATAGCTCGGTCGCAGACGCCTGAGTGGTTGCGGGTTCTTGATAAAACCAACCTGGCGATGTTGCGTGCGTGTCATGAGCGTTCTGCCCACGCGCAAGCAGTGTTGGAGCCATTGATTGGAGAGGTGAGCTCCTTGCGTGGCTACGCTCGGCAACTGGCCAAGGAGTACATCAGTCTTGAACTGGATGTTGTTGTCGAACCCGATGACATTAACGTGCAAATGGACTGGAAAATTCGCAGTGGCAAAGAGGTGCTGAAGGGCAGCTTGAGTGAGTTGCTGGCATCCGGCCCGCTACGTAAGGACGCCGTGTCCAATATCGCTGTCGTCAGCGATAGGTTGCGCAATCAGCCGCTTTCAAGCGCTTTCATTGCCGGGCTAATGGCAGAAATAGATGCCCCGGCCGGCTACCTCCAGGCACTTAAGCAGAAGTATGACCGATCCGATGTCAAGGAGGCTCTGTTCGACTTGCGCAAGGCGCGTTTGCAGCAAAGTGCATTCATGGCGCGCTGCGCAGGTCATATGAAAGTTACCAGTTATGACGATCTTGAAAAAGTGTGGGGGGACGAGGCGGAGGAAGCATCCGATCGTGTTCTACGGGTTTGCGGTTTAACCCTTCTCGCTACGATGAAATGCGTCGATATTTTGCTGTTTTATCGTGAAGACAGGGCGGGTGTAATTAGCGATTTATTATTGTATGCCCCCGGGAAACCTGATGGTCAAGAGTGGATAGCGTTGCACTCCCTTATTGCTGTGAGTGAGGAGGTCGGCAATTGGACCGCCAGCGCGGAGGGTTGTGAGTACCTGTTGCAACAGCTATCGCCAGCCCATCGTGAGGCGGCGCAAGCACATTTTGCCGCTGTGCAGGACAAGCCGACTTTATGGGAACAGGGCAAGGATCTCAGGGGGGCCGTGACAGGGTTTCGTGCATGCATTGAAGATGCGGTCGCGATGGAGCAGGTCAATCATCTGCAGCAGGTTGAGCGGGAAGACTCCCCCCCTTGGTATACGCAGTCGGCTGCTGATGAGCGACGGATCATCAGCAGCTTGAACAAAGAACTGCAGGTGCTCGAGAAGACGTTCACCGAGCAGATGAAAAGCTATGAAGTGTTCGCGGTATTCGCAAAACGAACGGTGAAGGAAGCAATCACGCCTTATTTGCGTGAAAAGGGGGTGCTGGAACCCGTCGATCCCGAAACGATTCAAATCGACTATATGCCTGGGCTGGGGGATGGCGCGTCGCTTACTGCCAACCTTGTAGATCTGGCAATCTACGGGTACGACGATAACTCGGGTATCGACAACCCCAACAGGGGCGTGCGGTCATCGGTTGGGCAAGACCTCAGTCAGGTTCGAAGTGCTGATCTTGCACAATACGTTCGAAGAGCCTATCTAGGGGGAAAGTATGCGCAGAAGATCCGTGCGCAGTTTCTCGATTCCCAGGACTCGCTCTATACAAAGCGCCGCAGCATTTACGGTAACACGCTGCTGGTCAGGATGGATCGCGATCTGCGGGTTGCGTTAGTCAGGTCGCGTTTGAGCGTTGACGAACACGCTCAGCTCTCCCGGCTAGTTTCCTTACTGGGAGTGATGAGGCCTGCCGACAGTGACATTACACCTGGAACAGTTGTGCAGCGTAGCGGCGTGTTCAAGTTTACTGTCAGCGGTTACGTTGTCGTCGGCGCCTATGTGTTTCGCGTGATCGATCAGGACACTGCAGAAGATTGGCTGTACATGCCTGATGCGCCGGATGGTGTGGTGCTTCGTCGATACCAGGATTTCTCCGCGCAGGCGTCAGGCACGTTGCGTGACTATGTTGTTGAGCGGGTAGCACTGACTGCGCGTACTTCAGTGAAGCGCTCGCTGAGAAATCTGTCCGACGGTACGGGGCACCTTGATGCCTTGCGCGAATTCAATCGTGTAACCGATGTGGGTGCCGAGTTCGATGCCTATATTGAACGTGCAATTACCGATGTGGAAGACACCACTACCAGTCGCGCCGAAGTGATAAAGGGCCAAGTCATAAAGGGCGTGCTCTTCGCTTCTGCGCCGATATGCATGGTTTGTCCGCCATTTGTTTTGATTCTGGACATAGCGTTTTTGACCCTCAGCATCAAGCAGGCGGTCGAGTCTCATAGCAAGGGCGACACATCTGGCGCGTTGGTGCACTGGTTAGAGGCGTCTTGGGGGGTGCTGTTCGCTGAGTTTGGGGGGATTGCCAGGATTTTTTGGCGAGGGGCCGTAACCTTGAAGCAGAGTGTGAGGCCTCTGTCTCACGCTTTTTCCAGGGGCCGGACGGCGATGGGCGGGCGACAGGCGGCCCAATCAGAGATGCAGCTTTGGCGTTTTGATAGCTGGGCAGTGGCGAGAAAGCCTAACAAGCTGGAGCAAGTGACCGAAGAGGGCATCTGGCAAGGTACATACCGCGACCCGGCCAGCCAGAAGCGCTACGTGAAGAGCAAAGACAAATTCTTCGAGGTAGTCGACGATCAGGCCTTCATCGGTTTGAGTGTGGTCAATCCTCGTAACAGAGGGTCAAGTTACAAGTTAGGTATTCGTAGGCGGGCGAATGGCGAGTGGCAGTACAGCCCTCCGGGCATCAGAGGGGGCAACGAAGACGTGTCCAACCTAGGACGTATCAGCGATCTGCGAGAGGCTTTTCCCGGTCATGTTCAGCCATCTCCGGTGCGGGGGGCAATGCAGGGTGAAGCGGTAGTGGCACGGTTTGTCAGTACAGAAGCGGATAATTACCTGTATTCACTCAATGCCCAGACCTGTGTGATCGCATCCATGTACAACCCGCTTACCAAGGCAGGGGCAGTCATTCATTTCGACCACAACATCCGTTCGTTGATCGAAGATGCTGTCAAGAAGGTGACGGAATCGCTAGGGGGAGCCGCTGCAGCGAAGAATATTCGCTCTACCCTGGTTGGGGGTGATTGGTTGTCGGGTGGTGCCGACATTGGCGGCCCCGTCAGGGAGGTGATGCGCCGCCATGGGCTGCAGCCGAGCTGGGACTACTGGTCGTACTCCTCCTGCTTCGGCAATACTTATGGTGTGGCGCTGGATCTGCGCAATGGCGCGACCTCGGTGTTCAGGACATCGCAGGACCAGGTCGTAGGTTTCTACGGTCCTGTACTGGGAACGGCGAAAGGCGGTGCCAAGGATTCAGTCGCCATGAGGGCGCGAAATTTTATTGCGCGTTTCAGGCGGGACCCGCTGGTGGAGAACGCCAATAGCGTGGTTCGCAATCATCAGGGACGGCAGGCGACACAAGAGGAGATTAAGCAGCAGGCCATCTCTATCGTGGCGCTGACTTAGTAACGGCGTTCGCTGCGTCTTTGACCAATGGTTACAGACAAAAAAAGACCCCGGTCCAGTAGTGGGCCGGGGTCTTTTTTACATCACTGGCGAATCACTCCTGGCTAGCCAGTTTGTGTTCCAGGTAGTGAATGTTGACGCCGCCTTTGCAGAAACCTTCATCACGCACCAGGTCGCGGTGCAGCGGGATGTTGGTCTTGATGCCGTCGACGACGATCTCGTCCAGGGCATTGCGCATGCGTGCCATGGCTTCGTCGCGGTCCTTGCCGTAGGTGATCAGCTTGCCGATCAGCGAGTCGTAGTTCGGTGGAACTGCGTAACCGCTGTACAGGTGCGAATCGACGCGAACGCCGTTGCCACCCGGGGCGTGGAAATGCTTGACCGTGCCTGGGCTCGGGATGAACTTCTTCGGGTCTTCGGCGTTGATCCGGCACTCCAGCGAGTGACCGCGAATCACCACGTCATCCTGGGTGAACGACAGCTTGTTGCCAGCGGCGATGCTGAGCATCTCCTTGACGATGTCGATACCGGTGACCATCTCCGAAACCGGGTGCTCCACCTGAACACGGGTGTTCATTTCGATGAAGTAGAAACGACCGTTCTCGTAGAGGAACTCGAAGGTGCCGGCGCCACGGTAGCCGATCTCGATGCAGGCATCGACACAGCGCTTGTAGACTTCCTGGCGGGCTTTTTCATCGATGCCCGGTGCCGGTGCTTCTTCCAGTACCTTCTGGTGGCGGCGCTGCAGCGAGCAGTCGCGGTCACCCAGGTGCACGGCGTTACCCTGGCCGTCGGAAAGGACCTGGACTTCCACGTGACGTGGGTTGGTCAGGAACTTCTCGAGGTAGACCATCGGGTTGCCGAAGGCTGCGCCAGCTTCGGTGCGGGTCAGTTTGGCCGAGGCGATCAGGTCCTCTTCCTTGTGCACCACGCGCATGCCGCGACCACCACCGCCACCGGCGGCCTTGATGATCACCGGGTAGCCGACTTCACGGCCGATGCGCAGGGCTTCTTCTTCGTCTTCCGGCAGCGGGCCGTCGGAACCTGGCACGGTCGGAACGCCAGTCTTGATCATCGCGTCCTTGGCCGAAACCTTGTCGCCCATCAGGCGAATGGTGTCGGCTTTGGGGCCAATGAAGGCAAAACCGGAGTTCTCGACCTGCTCGGCGAAATCGGCGTTTTCCGCGAGGAAACCGTAGCCTGGGTGAATGGCGGTAGCGCCGGTCACTTCAGCCGCGGCGATGATGGCCGGAATGTGCAGGTAGGACTGGCTGGCCGAAGCAGGACCGATGCAGACCGACTCGTCTGCCAGGCCCAGGTGCATCAGTTCGCGGTCAGCCGTGGAGTGTACGGCGACGGTCTTGATGCCCAGCTCTTTGCAGGCACGCAGGATCCGCAGGGCAATTTCCCCGCGGTTGGCAATCAGGACTTTTTCCAGCTTCGCAGACATCGTTGGCTCTCCGCGGTTCAAACGATGGTGAACAGCGGCTGGTCGAACTCAACCGGCTGACCGTCTTCTACCAGGATGGATTCGATCACACCGCTGGTTTCAGCTTCGATGTGGTTCATCATCTTCATGGCTTCGACGATGCACAGGGTGTCGCCTTTCTTCACGGTCTGGCCGACTTCAACGAAGGCTGGCGAGGCAGGCGAGGCTTTGCGGTAGAAGGTACCGACCATTGGCGAACGGGCAACGGTGCCGTTCAGTTTTGGTGCGCCAGCTTCGGCTGGAGCGGCGGCAGCGGCCGGGGCGGCGGCTGGTGCGGCAACAGGAGCGGCGACTGGAGCCGGAGCGTAGTACTGCTGGGCTGGAGTCTTGCTGTGGCGGCTGATCCGTACGGATTCCTCGCCTTCCTTGATCTCCAGCTCGTCGATGCCAGATTCTTCCAGCAGTTCGATCAGTTTCTTGACTTTACGGATATCCATTAATCATCAACTCCCAAGGTTCGGTCAGGGGCGTAAATATAAAAACGTGTTAGCAAACGTTTCTTGTGAGCCCCGGCCCATAGGCCAGGTTCTCGTCATCAGGGCTTTGCGTTAGCAGCCAGGTGTTCCAGGGCAGACTCCAGGGCCAGGCGATAACCGCTGGCACCCAGGCCGCAAATCACTCCTACGGCGACATCAGAGAAGTAGGAGTGATGGCGAAAAGGTTCGCGTTTGTGCACGTTGGACAGATGCACTTCGATGAATGGGATGCTCACCGCCAGCAACGCGTCACGTAATGCGACACTTGTATGTGTGAAAGCCGCCGGATTGATCAGGATGAAGTCCACACCTTCGCTGCGCGCGGCATGAATGCGGTCGATCAATTCGTACTCGGCGTTGCTTTGCAGGTATTGCAGATGATGGCCGGCGGCGCGGGCGCGCTGCTCCAGGTCCTGGTTGATCTGGGCCAGGGTCACGGCGCCATAGACGCCCGGTTCGCGGGTGCCGAGCAGGTTCAGGTTGGGGCCGTGCAGCACCAGTAGCGTTGCCATCTGTGGTTCCTTTTTATCGTTAGGAAACTTTGCGCGGCGACTATGCCGTAAACCGGCGGGCACTGTCCAGTTACCCGCAATAGCCAGCACGATGACCGATATTCACGCTAAATATGTGACTAATTTATTAATTTCGGTCATCGAAAGCGGCTTTTTAGCGGCCCGAAGAAGTTATAGACCCAGATCGGCGCGAATGCGCGTCAGATGCTCGGCAAATTCGCCGGCGTTTATCTCGCCAACCACACGATCGGCGGTGATTTCGCTGCCGTTCGCGGCAAAGAACAACAGCGCTGGCGGGCCGAACAGCTGGTAGCGGTCGAGCAGGGCGCGCTGTTCGGCGTTGCTCTCGGTAATATCGAAGCGCAACAGCTTGTAATCCTTGAGCTGCGGCTGCACCGCCGGAGCATTGAGTACTTCGTGCTCGATCACTTTGCAGCTGATGCACCAGTCGGCGTACCAGTCCAGCAGCACCGGTTGGCCGGCGGCCTTGGCGGCGGCCAGGGCGCTGTCCAGCGCCGCCGGGGTGGTGAGGGTCTGCCAGGCGCTGGCGCTGCTGGCCTGGGCGCTTGCACCAGTACTGGCGTTACTGGCTTGAGGCAGCGGGCGCAGCGGGTCGGTCTGCCCGCTCAAGGCGCCGTACCAGCAGGCCAACCCATAGAACAGCAGGGCCAGGCCGAGCAGCTGCGCCAGGCGCTGCCGGGTGGTTTTCACCGTGAACTCCAGGGCGCCAAGGAACACCGCGGTACCGGCGGCCAGCAGGCCGACCAGCAGCAGCGTGACCTGCCCCGGCAGCACGCGGCTGAGCAGGCCAATGGCCAGGCCCAGCAACAGCACGCCGATGGCGTTTTTCACCGTTACCAGCCATGGCCCGCTTTTCGGCAGCCAGGCCGCACCGCCGGTAGCGATCAGCAGCAGTGGCGCGCCCATGCCCAGGCCCAGGGCGAACAGCTTCAATGCACCCCCCAGGGCATCGCCGCTGGCGCTGATATACAGCAGGGCGCCGGCCAGTGGCGCCGACACGCACGGCGATACCAGCAGGCTGGAGAACACCCCGAGGATCGCCGCACCCATCAGCGATCCGCCCTTGGTCTGGCCGACCAGACGTTCCAGGCGACTACTGATGGCATGCGGCAATTTGAGCTCGAACAGGCCGAACATGGCCAGGGCAAACAGCACGAAGAACAGCGCAAACGGCACCAGCACCCAGGCCGACTGCAAGCGTGCCTGCAGGTTGAGGCCGGCACCGAACAGGCCCATCAGCGCGCCGAGCAGGGCAAAGCAGGCAGCCATCGGCAGCACATAGGCCAGCGACAGGGCAAAACCGCGTACGCCACCGACCTGGCCGCGCAACACCACGCCAGAGAGGATCGGCAGCATCGGCAGCACACACGGGGTGAAGGTCAGGCCGACGCCGGCGAGGAAGAACAGCAGCAGGCCTTGCCAGTCCCAGCCGGCCTTGGCGACCGTGGTGGTAGCTGGCGGCGCACTGCTGGTGATGCCATCGATGCTCAGGCGTGCGGTTTCCGGCGGGTAGCACAGGCCCTTGTCGGCGCAGCCCTGGTAGCCCACCAGCAAGGTGAAGGGGCGTTGTTCGTTGGCCGGGCGGGGGATTTCGATGTCGAGGATGCCGTGATAGACCTCGACGTCGCCGAAGAACTCATCGTGCTTGGCTTCACCCGGGGGGATCTGCGCCGTGCCCAGGGCTATGTCGGCAGGCTCGCTGCGAAACTGGAAGCGGTGGCGGTACAGGTAGTAACCGTCGGCGGCGACGAAGCGCAGTTTCAGGCTTTGCCCTTGATCCTCGACCAGGCTCAGCTTGAAGGCTTCGTGCACTGGCAGAAAGTCGCTGCTGTTGTTCAGCGACGCGGCGCCCAGGGTGGCGCTGGGGCGATTGTCGAGCAGGCCGGCGCCGACGGCGGGCAAGGCCAGGAGCAGAAACAGGAGGCAAAGCAGGCGGCGCATGGCGGTCTCGCAGTACAAAAGTGCCTGCATGATAACGGACTTTGCAGCCCTGTTGCCTTCATCGCGGGTCAAGTCGGATCGCCGCGACACATCCTCACAGGCGAAAGGCCCGCACCGCCGTATTCAACTCGCCACCCAGGCGAAGCAGCTGCTCACCCTGCTCACGCCCTTCACCAATACGTTGCAAGTTGTCTTCACCCAAGCCATGAATCCGCTCGCTGTGGTCACGAATCTCGCTCACCGCGCCGCTCTGCTGGGCGGTGACATCGGCAATCCGTACCGCTGTGGCCGAGATGGTCTGGATTGCCGCGACAATTTCATCGAGCGCGCCATCCGCCGCCTGGGCCTGGTCAGCGGTGGCCTCGGCATGTTCGAGCTGCGCGCGCATGCCTTCAACCGATTCGCGGGCCGCCTGCTGCAGGCGCCCGATCAAGGTCTGGATCTCACCGGTAGCGCCGGTAGTGCGCAGGGCCAGGGAGCGTACTTCTTCGGCAACCACGGCAAAGCCACGGCCCATTTCCCCGGCCCGCGCCGCTTCGATCGCGGCATTGAGGGCCAGCAGGTTGGTCTGTTCGGCGATCGAGCGGATCACCGTCAGCACGCCGCCGATGGTCGCCGATTCCTCGGCCAGTTGTTCGATCATCTGCGCGTTGCCCTGTACTTCGTCGACCAGCGCCCGCAGCCCGGTCAGGCTCTGGCCGATCACTGCCTGGCCTTGCTCGACCGCACGCCCGGCGTCGTGGCTGGCGTCGGCCGCCTGGCTGGCGTCGCCGGCGACCTGGAGGATGGTCGCCTCCAGCTCGCCCAGGGCATCACGGATTTGCGCGGTGTCGCCGGCCTGGCGTTCGGCGCCGTCGTGCAGGGCGCTGCTCATGCCGGCCAGGGCGTGGCTGCTGCCAGCGACCTGCTCGGCGTTGTGGCGGATCGTGCCGACCAGCTCGACCAGGTAGACCCGCAGGCGGTTGAGCGAGTCCTGGATATCATGCATTTCACGGTTGCTGCGGCCCAGGGCAATGGCCTGGCTGAAGTCGCCCTCGGCCCAGCGCGAGAGTGCCGGCGCGAGGTTGGTCAGCACCCGCGCCAGGCGCCGCTGCAGGGTGTCGATGAGCAGGGCGATCAGCAGGATCAAACCGATCATCAGGCCCTGGATCACCCGCACTTCGCCCTGGATGGCGGCATGCTGGCTACGCACACTGGGTTCGAGCTCGGCGATGGCCTGCTGCACGGCGCCGATGCGCTCGAAGGTGCTGCTGGCCAGGGCGCTGCGTTGCTGGATCTGCTCGCGGGTGCGCTGCAGCTCGCCGGGGTAGCGCTTGATCAGGCTGTTGAGTTCGCGCTTGAGCGCCATCCCGGTGTCTTCGGTTGCTGTGCTGGCCTGGGTCTCAAGGCCCATCAGCGCGGCAAAATCGTCGGCGCTCGAAGCGCTGCTGGCGGTCACCCCCAGCAGCGGCAATTGTTCGAGTAACTGCGCCTGGGCGGCGATCTGCGCAAGTTCGCGCTCGACTTCATCGGCCAGTTCACTGCGGCCGCTGCTGACCATTTTGTCCCGCGCCAGGGATAGCCGCGACAGGTGCAGGGAGGCGTTGAACAGCAGCGGCGAATAGCGCCCGGCATCGCTGCTGGTGCTGCTCTGCGCATAGTTGGCCAGTTGCTCGAGGCTCGCACCCAGTTCGCGTTCGGCCTGCAGCAACAGGGCCTGCGGGTCGCCGGCCAGCTTGCCGGCGCCCAGCAACTCGTTGGCGGTGAAGCGCTGCAGGTTGTCCAGGCTCGGGCGCAGGCGCTCGGCAAGCTCTGCCGGCAGTTGCTCCAGTTCACCCTGCAGGGCGGCGGTGGTCTGCAGCGCCGTGGCATGGCGCAGGGCGTCGCCGCTGCTCAGGTAGTCCTGGATATTGCGCGCCGCCTGGTTCTGGAATTGCTGCGACAGCGACAGATAGCGCTCCATTAATAAATAGGGGCGCTCCAGGGCGCGCTGCGACCACCACAGGGTCGCGCCCAGGGCGATGCACACGGTAACCAGCAACAGGGTATTGAAATTGGTGAGCAGCTTCAGGCGCATGTCCGGTGTCTACCAACGGCCGAATGGTAAGCGCCTGAAGTTATTGCGTTTTTATGACCGGGTTATGACGGAGCGGGCGGTTCGGTGAAAAAAAACTGGCACTTTGCCTTTATGCTTCGACCCGTTGCACGCAGTTGCGCCCGGCACCCTTGGCGCGGTACAGCGCCTCGTCGGCGGAGGTGGCCATGCTCAGGGCGTCCAGGCCTTCGCTCAGTTGCACCACGCCGGCACTGAAGGTGCAGGACAAGTCGCGCGGCTGGGCCGGGTAATGGATCTCGGCAAAGCGCCGGCGAATTTCGTCGAGCACCTTGTGCGCCGAGCCCAGGTCGGTGTTGGGCATGACGATGGCAAATTCTTCACCGCCGTAGCGGCCAATGAAGTCGGTCTTGCGCAGGCGCTGCTTGAGGAACAGCGCCAGGCTCTTGATCACCCGGTCGCCCATGGGGTGGCCGTGGCTGTCGTTGACCTTCTTGAAGTGGTCGATGTCGAGCATGGCGAAGCTCAGTGGCTGCGCTTCGCGGCGCGCACGGAAGCTGCAGTCTTCGAGCAATTGCAGGATATGGGTGTGGTTGTACAGCCCGGTGAGGCTGTCGCGCACCATCCGCGCCTTGAGGTTGCGCGCCCGGGCCGCGCGGTTGCGCACGGTGGTGATCAGGTGCCGCGAGCGGATCGGCTTGGTCAAAAAGTCATCACCGCCCTCGCTCATGGCGTCGAGCTGTTTGTCCAGATCGTCCTCGGCCGACAGGTAGATGATCGGCACGCTGACATAACGGTCGTTGTGGCGGATCACCTTGGCAAGCTCGGTGCCGGTGCAGGCCGGCATGTACATGTCGAGGATGATCAGGTCGGGCTGGAAGTCGGCAAGCTCGGCCATGGTCTGGATCGGGTCGATCAGGGTGCGGGTGACGATCCCGGCGCTGTTGAGCAGGCGCTCGGTGTGCAGGGCCTGGGCCCGCGAGTCGTCGATGATCAGCACCTTGAACGGTTCGTACTGGGTGACGCTGGTCAGCAGCTCGACCTTTTCCAGCAGGCTCGAGGCTTCCAGGGTGCCGGTAAGGAACTCCTGGCCACCGGCGCGCACGGCGGCCAGGCGCGTCGGCGTGTCGGTTTCGTGCAGGCTGAAGAACAGCAACGGCACCCGCTGCTCCAGGCCCTGCTGGGCCTGGGCGGCCAGTTGCAGGCCGACACCGGGGCCGGTGAAGTCGACGTCCATGACGATTGCCGAGGGCAGCCGTTCGCTCATGGTCGCCTGGAACGCGGCGGCGCTGTACAAGGCCTGTACACCGAGGCCGAAGAATTCCAGTTGCTGGGCCAGACGCTCGGCGCGGTCGTGGTCCTGGAGCATGATGTACACCGGCTTGCGCAGCGGCGGCAGCGGCACTTGCTCAAGTTGGTCGCCCTGGCGCAGGCCGGTGCGCGACAAACGTTGCATCAGCCGGTTGAGGTCGCTGATCAGCTGGCTGCTCAGGCGCGCGCTGTTGGCTTCGACCGCCTCCAGGGCATGGCCGATGGCCTCGGCCAGCTGGCTGTGCTCGGGCTGCTCGAAGCGCTCGGCATAGCGTTGCAGGCGCAGGTTGGCTTCGCACAGCTCACCCAGGTCGCCAGTCGACCACTCGCTGCGCTGCAGGCGCTGCCAGATCTCGAGGATTTGCCGGGCCTGATGAATGACCCGCTGGGCAAAGTGTTGCTTGAGGCGCTCACGATTGGGGTCTTCTGGCTCGGTCATGTCCTGACTACTTACAAGGGGTGAGGCTGAGTTCGAGTGATGGCTCTATGCTAGCACCACTTTCCCGGCAATCGAGTGCCTTGTATCAATTAACTGTACAAGTCCGTTTATTCATTTGCTGACCCAATAGTCGCTTATGCGAAGCGCCGTGCTTGATTTATAGTGCAGCGATACTTGCCGACCCCGGCAGGTGGCGCGCGGCATTAAAAGCCCATCGCGCTGGCACGAAGCCCGGGGGTTGCGGTCGAACCCCTTGAACCGACGTGACTGAAAGGACAACGCCATGCTGGACTGGAAAAACCGTACAGGCAAAGCCGAGGCGCGTGAGCGGGTCGAACCGCGCACCGCTGCCACCCGCAGTTATTTTGGCGGGTTGTTCTTCAGCCGCGCCCTGGGCTCGCTGATCGGCCTGTACCTGCTGGTGTGCGTGGGCCTGGGCTGGTACTGGAGCGCCGAGCCCGACCTGTTCCCGGTGCAGCAGAACGCCCAGGCGGCCGCCGAGAAAACCGGCAAGCAGATGGTCGTCGGCTACACCACCATCGAAACCCTCAAGACCGTGGCCGGCACCCTGCTCAACAAGCCCGGCGGCTATATTTCCAACGACCGCTTCCCGCCTGGCCTGTGGATGGACAACATGCCCAGCTGGGAGTACGGCGTGCTGGTCCAGGTGCGTGACCTGAGCCGCGCCCTGCGCAAGGACTTTGCCCGCTCGCAGTCGCAGTCCACCGAAGACGCTGACCTGGCCAAGGCCGAGCCGCGCTTCAACTTCGACAACAAGAGCTGGATCCTGCCGTCGAGCGAATCGGAGTTCCAGGAAGGCATCAACTCGCTGACCCGTTACCAGAACCGCCTGGCCTCGCCGGATCAGCAGGGCGCGCTGTTCTACACCCGCGCCGACAACCTCAACAACTGGCTGGGCGACGTCGCCACCCGCCTGGGTTCGCTGTCCCAGCGCCTGTCGGCAAGTGTCGGCCGGGTCAAGCTCAACAGCACCCTGAAGACCGAGTCAGTGCTGCCGGGCCAGGTGCCGCAGCTTGACGAAGAAGTGGTCGAAACCCCGTGGCTGCAGATCGACAACGTGTTCTACGAAGCCCGCGGCCAGGCCTGGGCGCTGTCGCATCTGCTGCGCGCCATTGAGGTCGACTTCGCCGATGTGCTGGCGAAGAAGAACGCCACGGTCAGCGTACGGCAGATCATCCGTGAGCTGGAAGCCTCGCAGGAGCCGCTGTGGAGCCCGATGGTGCTCAATGGCAGCGGCTTTGGCATGTGGGCCAACCACTCGCTGGTCATGGCCAACTACATCTCGCGGGCCAACGCTGCCGTCATCGACCTGCGTCAACTGCTGACTCAGGGCTGATCGGTGTCGATCTCCGAGCAGGAGGCAGCGCACCGCGCCGCCTCCGACCGCGAACTGATTGCCTGGGTCGACGAAAGCGACCGCCTGCTCGGCGCCGTGGCCCGCGCCGAGCTGCGCGAGCGCGGGCTGATTGGCCGCGGCACCTACATCCTCTTGTTTAATTCCGCTGGCCAGCTGTGCGTGCACCGGCGCACCCAGAGCAAGGCGATTTATCCCGGGTACTGGGATGTCGCCGCCGGTGGCATGGTCCAGGCCGATGAGAGCTATGCCGAATCGGCGGCCCGCGAACTGGAAGAAGAGCTGGGGGTCGGTGGGGTCGAACTCACCGCGCATGAATGTTTTTTCTTCGACCAGACCGGCAACCGGCTCTGGTGCGCGGTGTTCTCGGCGGTCTGGGACGGGCCTTTGCGCCTGCAGCCCGAAGAGGTCAGCGAGGCACGCTTCATCGCCGTCGAGCAGGCCCTGGCCGACAGCCAGCAACAGCCATATTGCCCCGATTCGCTGGCTGCGTTGCGGCGCTACCTCGACCGTCGAGCCTGACGTCGCTAAACACATGCAAAATGGCGCAGTTTTGTACTTAGCATTCGCGACTTTTATCGTTACACTGCGCGGCCTTTAAAGGCTGCCGCACGCTTCATGCGGCAGTTGCGCTGCCCCTGCCAGAGTGGGGCTTCGCGGTCGGTACCCCGCCAGGGGCGTCGACCAGTTTTTATCCTCACCGTAGAGGATCAAAAGTGGCCAAGAAAGCCGCATCATTTGCCGCCCTCGGTGGCCTGGTGTTCTCCACTGATGCAGGCCGGCATTGCCCGGACTGCAGCAAACCCATAGATGCCTGCATCTGCAAACAGACGCTCATCCCCGAAGGCGATGGCATTGCTCGCGTGCGTCGCGAAAGCAAGGGCCGTGGCGGCAAGACGGTGACGACCATCAGCGGCGTGCCGCTGCCCCTGGAACAGCTCAAGGATCTGGCCAGCACGCTCAAGCGCCGCTGCGGAACCGGCGGCGCGTTGAAAGACGGGGTCATCGAAATCCAGGGCGATCATGTCGAGCTGCTGCTGGCCGAACTGATCAAACAGGGCTTCAAAGCGAAAAAGTCCGGCGGCTGAAGACTGCATCGCGATTTTTTGCAATTCGCTTTCTAAACTCGTTCCCGTAGGAAGGGTCTATCCCTGAACACGGATAATCGTCACTTTCAGGTTTTACACTGCGCCCGCCCCATGCAGGCCGGTGTTTTTCGACTTTCTATATAGGGGACTTCAATGTCCGTACGACGCACACGCAAAGACGATGGCAGCCAATGGACAGTTGCGGACAGCCGCAGTGTTTACGGCATTCGCCATTGGGGGGCCGGCTACTTCGCAATCAACGAGGCCGGGCGCGTCGAAGTCCGCCCGAACGGGCCTGGCAGCGCGCCGATCGACCTGTTCGAACAGGTCGACGAACTGCGCAAGAGCGGCCTGTCGCTGCCGCTGCTGGTACGTTTCCCGGACATTCTCCAGGACCGCGTGCGCCAGCTGACTGGCGCTTTTGACGCCAACATCGCGCGCCTGGAATACCAGAGCCAGTACACCGCGCTGTACCCGATCAAGGTTAACCAGCAAGAAGCGGTGGTGGAAAACATCATCGCCACCCAGAACGTTTCCATTGGCCTTGAAGCCGGCTCCAAGCCTGAGCTGCTGGCCGTGCTGGCGCTGGCACCGAAAGGCGGCACCATCGTCTGCAACGGTTACAAGGACCGCGAGTTCATCCGCCTGGCACTGATGGGCCAGAAACTCGGCCACAACGTCTTTATCGTCATCGAGAAAGAGTCGGAAGTGGCCCTGGTGATCGAAGAAGCCGCCGAGCTCAAGGTCAAGCCGCAAGTTGGCCTGCGCGTTCGCCTGTCGTCGCTGGCCTCGAGCAAGTGGGCCGATACCGGTGGCGAGAAGTCCAAGTTCGGCCTGTCGGCGGCGCAACTGATCTCGGTGGTGCAGCGTTTTCGCGATGCCGGCCTGGACCAGGGCATCCGCCTGCTGCACTTTCACATGGGCTCGCAGATCGCCAACCTGGCCGACTACCAGCATGGTTTCAAGGAAGCCATCCGTTACTACGGCGAGCTGCGCGCGCTGGGCCTGCCGGTCGATCACATCGACGTCGGCGGCGGCCTGGGTGTGGACTACGACGGCACCCACTCGCGCAACGCCAGTTCGATCAACTACGATATGGATGACTACGCCGGTGTCGTGGTCGGCATGCTCAAGGAGTTCTGCGATGCCCAGGGCTTGCCGCATCCGCATATCTTCTCGGAGAGCGGCCGCTCGCTGACCGCGCACCACGCCGTGCTGGTGGTGCAGGTGACCGACGTCGAGAAGCACAACGACGAAGTGCCGCTGATCGAGAACAAGGAAAGCCTGCCCGAGACCGTGCAGTGGCTGGCCGACCTGCTCGGCCCGACCGATATCGAGATGGTCACCGAAACCTACTGGCGCGCCACTCACTACATGAGCGATGTGGCCGCCCAGTATGCCGACGGCAAGATCACCCTGGCCGAGAAAGCCCTGGCCGAACAGTGCTACTTTGCGGTCTGCCGGCGCCTGCACAACTCGCTCAAGGCCCGCCAACGCTCGCACCGCCAGGTGCTCGACGAACTCAACGACAAGCTGGCCGACAAGTACATCTGCAACTTCTCGGTGTTCCAGAGCCTGCCGGACACCTGGGCCATTGGCCAGGTCCTGCCGATCCTGCCGCTGCATCGCCTCGACGAAGAGCCGCTGCGCCGCGCCGTGCTGCAAGACCTGACCTGCGACTCGGACGGCAAGATCAACCAGTACGTCGACGAGCAGAGCATCGAGACCAGCCTGCCGGTGCACGCGATCAACGAAGGTGAAGACTACCTGCTGGGTATCTTCCTGGTCGGTGCCTATCAGGAAATCCTCGGTGACATGCACAACCTGTTCGGTGATACCGACTCGGTGAACATCTACCAGAACCCGAACGGCAGCGTGTACCACGCCGGTATCGAGACCCACGACACCATCGAAGACATGCTGCGCTACGTGCACCTGTCGCCGGAGGAGTTGATGACTCACTACCGCGACAAGTGCGCCAGCGCCAAGATCACCGCCCGTGAGAAGACCCAGTTCCTCGACGCCCTGCGTCTGGGCCTGACCCGTTCGTCGTACCTGTCGAGCTGATCAGTGGTGCGGGCCAAGCCCGCTCCCACAGGGGAGGCATGATGCTGAACCTGTGGGAGCGGCGGTGCGGCGACCCGACTTGACCCGCGATGCTTTCAACTACCGACGCACAAACCACCCATCCCGCCGCTGCAACCGCCAGCCCATCACCCCCAGCGTTACCCCGCGCAAGGCCATGAACAGCAGAAAGCCCAGCCACAGGCCGTGGTTGCCCAGATCGCGAGCCAGATAGGCAACCGGCAGGGCGATGAGCACACTGAGCAGCATGCCGTTGCGCATTTCCCGCGCCCGCGTGGCGCCGATGAACAAGCCATCGAGCAGATAGCTCCACACCGCGATCAACGGCAGCAAGGCAAGGTACGGCAAGTACTGGTAGGCGGTTTCGCGCACGTTGGCGATGTCGGTCTGCATGTTGATGAACAGATGCCCACCGAGCAAAAACAACACGGCAAAGCCGCTGCTGGCAAGCAGCGACCAGCCGCAGGCGACGGTCAGTGAGCGGCGCAGCGCCTGGCGATCGCCAGCGCCGATGGCGTGCCCGCACAGCGCTTCGACCGCATGGGCCAGGCCATCAAGGGCGTAGGCGGTGAGCAGCAGGCCATTGAGCAGCAAGGCATTGGCTGCCACGGTCGCTTCACCCAGGCGTGCGCCTTGCACGGTAATCAGGAAGAACACCGCTTGCAGCGCCAGGCTGCGGATGAAGATGTCGCGGTTGACGCTCAGCAGCGGCCGCCAGCTCTGCCAGCGTGCCAGCAGTGCCCAGGCGATCTGCCCGGGGTAAGCGCGCAGGGCCGGGCGGGTCAGGGCCAGGCCGAGCAGGGCGGCGCTCCATTCGGCAATCACCGAGGCCCGCGCCGAACCGATCACGCCCCAGTCCAGGCCGAGCACGAACCACAGGTTGAGGGCGATGTTGAGCAGGTTGGTGGTCAGCAGGATCGCCAGCGGCGCCCTGGCGTTCTGGGTGCCGAGGAACCAGCCGACCAGGGCGAAGCTGGCCAGCGCCGCCGGCAGGCCAAGCAGGCGGGTCTGGAAGAAGTCGTGGGTCGACTGCTCCAGCGCTGCCGAGGGCTGCATAAGTTGCAGCGCCAGGTGGCTGAACGGCAGGGCCAGCACACCCAGCAGCAGGGCGAAAAACAGCGCCAGCAACAGGCCCTGGAGCAACACCTGGCGCAGTGCTGCGCCGTCGGCACGGCCCGCCGCCTGGGCGGCGAAACCGGTCGAGCCCATGCGCAGAAAGCCCATCACCCAGGCCAGGAAGGTGTACAGGCTGGCGCCCACCGCCACCGCACCGAGCTGATGAGCATGGGGCAGGTGGCCAATCACGGCGCTGTCGACCAGGGCCACCAGCGGTACGGAAATGTTCGAAAGTATCATCGGCGCGGCCAGCGCCCAGACCTTGATATGGGTCGGGCGGTCGCGCCAGTCGGTCAGCAAACGGGACATGAAAGCTCCTGGCAAGCCGGCATTGTAGCCGCTGCGGGCACCAAATCGTGCGAAGGCGGTCTCACATCCGCTCGCCGCATCACTGTTGCGGCGCGGTTGATATATAGTGCACCCCTAAGATTCCGCTGCCCGAGAGTTACTACTCCCATGCTCAACAAAGGATTGTTGCTGGCCTGCGCGCTGGCCTTGCTCAGTGCCTGCGATTCGTCTGCCCCGGACAAACCGGCCCCCGCGGCCCCGCCCGCGCAGACCCAGGACCAACCCGCAGCCCCGGCCCCGGCCGCTCCGGCTGCACCCGCAGACGCGACCAAGCCCGCTGCGGCCAAGGACGATGCCGCGACCCTGGCCAAGCGTTATGCCGGTCGCGAGCTGAGCGTGGTGGATGTCTCGGAAGTGCAGGTCGATGGCGCCAGCGCCCTGGCCCTGACCTTCTCGGTGCCGCTGGATGACCAGCAGAACTTCGCTGACAAGGTGCACCTGGTCGATACCGTCAAAGGCAAGGTCGACGGCGCCTGGGAGCTTTCTGCCAACAAGATGGAGCTGCGCCTGCGCCACCTGGAGCCCCAGCGCAAGCTGGTGCTGACCATCGACGCCGGGCTGCTCGCGGTCAATGGCAAGCGCCTGCCCGCCGAGTCGATCAGCCGCCTGGAAACCCGCGACATGCAATCGACCATCGGCTTCGCCAGCCGTGGCTCGCTGCTGCCGACGCGACTGGCCGAAGGCCTGCCGGTGATCGCCTTGAACGTCAACAAGGTCGATGTCGAGTTCTTCCGCATCAAGTCGGACAAACTGTCGCCGTTCCTCGCCACCTGGGGCCGCAACAGCAGCCTGTACTACTACACGTCCAAAGAAATCCTGGACATGACCGAGCTGGTTTACAGCGGCCGCTTCGACCTCAACCCGGCGAAGAACACCCGCGAAACCGTGCTGCTGCCGATTGCCGGCATCAAGCCGCTGCAAGAGCCAGGCGTGTACCTGGCGGTAATGCGCGCCTCCGGAACCTACGACTACACGCAACCGGCGACGCTGTTCACCCTCAGTGACATCGGCGTCTCGGCGCACCGTTACCAGAACCGCCTGGATGTCTTCACCCAAGGCCTGGAAGGTGGCAAGGCGCTGAGCGGTGTCGAGCTGGAACTGCTCGACGGCGAAGGCCGCGTGCTGGCCCAGGCCAAGACTGACAGCGACGGCCATGCCCAGTTGCCGACGCCACCGAAAGCCGAAACCCTGCTGGCCCATCAGGGCGTGCACACCACCATGCTGCGCCTCAATAGCGCTGCCCTGGACCTGGCCGAATTCGACATCACCGGCCCCCAGGCCAACCCGCTGCAGTTCTTCGTGTTCGGCCCGCGCGACCTTTATCGCCCGGGTGAAACCGTGCTGCTCAACGGCCTGTTGCGTGACCAGGATGGCCGCCCGCTCAAGCCGCAACCGGTGACCGTGGAAGTGCGCCGTCCGGATGAGCAGATCAGCCGCAAGTTCGTCTGGGAAGCCGATGCCAATGGCTTCTATCAGTATCAGCTGCAACTGGCCGATGAAGCGCCGACCGGGCGCTGGCAGTTGCTGTTCGACCTCGGCGGCGGCAAGAAGCAGGTGTTCGAGTTCCTTGTCGAAGATTTCCTGCCCGAGCGTCTGGCCCTGGAACTCAAGGGCAGCGACAAGCCGCTGAGCCCGGACCAGACTGCGCAGATCAAGGTCAACGGTCGCTACCTGTACGGCGCCCCGGCTTCGGGCAATCGCCTGAGCGGCCAGGCCTATGTGCGCCCGCTGCGTGAAGCGGTGCCGGCACTGCCGGGCTATCAGTTCGGTTCGATCACCGAAGAGGAACTGAGCCAGGACCTGGAGCTGGACGAAGTCACCCTGGACAGCAACGGCAAGACCACCCTGAACATCGAAAGCAAATGGTCCGAAGCCCGTTCGCCGCTGCAACTGACCGTGCAGGCCAGCCTGCAGGAGTCCGGTGGCCGGCCGATCACCCGCCGCCTTGAGCAACCGATCTGGCCGGCCGGGCGCCTGGCTGGCTTGCGCGGTCTGTTCGAGGGTGAAGAAACCGATGGCGAAGGCCCGGTGGAATTCGAAGTGCTGGTGGCCGATCCGCAAGGCAACAAGCTGGCGGTCAACAACCTCAAGGTGCGCCTGATCCGCGAGCGTCGCGACTACTACTGGAACTACTCGCAGAGCGACGGCTGGAGCTACAACTACAACGAGAAATTCCTCATCCAGAGCGAAGAGACGGTCAACGTCAAGGCCGGCTCCACCGCCCGGGTCAACTTCCTGGTTGATTGGGGCCCGTACCGCGTCGAAGTCGAAGACCCGCAGACCGGCCTGGTGTCGAGCGGGCGTTTCTGGGCCGGCTACCGTGCCCAGGACAACGCCGACGGCGGCGCCGTACGTCCGGACCAGGTCAAACTGGCCCTGGACAAACCGTCGTATGCCGATGGCGCTACCGCCAATATCACCGTCACTCCGCCTGCCGCAGGCACCGGCTACTTGATGGTCGAGTCCAGCGAAGGCCCGCTGTGGTGGGAAGAAATCGATGTACCGGCCGAAGGCAAGAGCTTTGCCGTCAAGCTCGATCCGAAGTGGGCGCGCCATGACCTGTATGTCAGCGCCCTGGTGATTCGCCCGGGCGAGCGCAAGGTCAATGCCACGCCGAAACGTGCCGTGGGTGTGCTGCACCTGCCGCTGGATCGCCACGAGCGCAAGCTGGCGGTAACCCTCAATGCCCCGGAAAAAATGCGTCCCAAGCAGCCGCTGACCGTCAAGGTGCAAGCGCGCAACGCCGACGGCAGCGTGCCCAAACAGGTGCATGTACTGCTGGCAGCGGTGGACGTGGGCATCCTCAACATCACCGAGTTCGAAACCCCCGACCCGTTTACCGGCATGTTTGGTCGCAAGGCCTATGGTGCTGACCAACTGGATATCTATGGCCAGTTGATCGAAGCCGGGCAGGGCCGTCTGGCCAGCCTGGCCTTCGGTGGTGACGCGGCCATGGCCAAGGGCGGCAAGCGCCCGAACACCACGGTGACCATCGTTGCCAAGCAAAGCGCCCCGGTAACCCTCAATGACAAGGGCGAAGGTGAAGCGACGGTCGATATCCCTGACTTCAACGGTGAGCTGCGGCTGATGGCCCAGGCCTGGACCGACGAGCGCTACGGCATGGCCGAAGGCAAGACCGTGGTCGCCGCGCCGTTGATTGCCGAGCTTTCGGCGCCGCGCTTCCTCGCCGGCGGCGACCGCACGACCCTGGCCCTGGACCTCTCCAACCTGTCGGGCAAGGCACAGAACCTGACCGTGCGCCTGAGCACCGAAGGCCAGCTGAATCTGCTCGGCGCCGCCGAACAAACCCTGAGCCTCACCGAAGGCAAGCGCGTCACCCTGCTGGTGCCGGTGCAGGCCAGCGGTGGCCTGGGCCAGGGCAAGGTCAAGGTCGAGGTGCAAGGGCTGCAACTGCCAGGCGAGTCGGCCACGGCCTTCAGCCGCGACTGGACCCTGGGCATTCGCCCGGCCTACCCGGCAATGCTGCAGCACTATCGCGTCGCTCTCAAAGACCAGCCCTGGACCCTGCCGGAAGCTGACCTGGCGCTGTTCGAGCCGGTGGGCCTCGAGGCCTCACTGGCGCTGTCGAGCCGCCCGCCGCTGAACCTGGCAGAGCAGATCCGCGCCCTCGAAGCCTACCCGTACGGCTGCCTGGAACAGACCACCAGTGGCCTGTACCCGTCGCTGTACGCCGATGCCGCGACGCTCAAGCGCCTGGGCATCAAGGGTGAGCCGGCGGACGTGCGCAAGCGCAAGATCGAGATGGGCATCGAGCACCTGCTGGGCATGCAGCGCTACAACGGCAGCTTTGGCCTGTGGAGCGCTGACGACGAGGAAGAATACTGGCTGACCGCCTATGTCACCGACTTCCTTCTGCGTGCACGCGAGCAAGGTTATGCCGTGCCGCCCGAGGCCCTGAAAAAAGCCAGCGAGCGCCTGCTGCGCTACCTGCAGGAGCGCAACCTGATCGAGATCAGCTACAGCCAGAACGCCGAGCACAGCCGCTTTGCCGTGCAGTCGTATGCTGCTCTGGTGCTGGCGCGTACCCAGCAAGCGCCGCTGGGCGCCCTGCGCAGCCTGTTCGAGCGGCGCAGCGATGCGCGTTCCGGCTTGCCGCTGGTGCAACTGGCCATCGCCCTCGACAAGATGGGCGACAAGCCGCGTGCGCAACAGGCGCTGCAGGCTGGCCTGGCGGTCACCCGTAGCGAGAACAGCTGGCTGGCCGACTACGGCAGCCCGGTGCGTGACCAGGCGCTGATCCTGTCGTTGCTGACCGAGAACAACCTGGCCAGCGACAAGCTCGATGCACGGCTGTTCGAGCTCTCCGACCAGATGGCGGGTAACCGCTGGCTGTCGACCCAGGAGCGCAACGCGCTGTACCTTGCCGGTCGTGGTCTGCTGCGCAAGCCTGAAGGCAACTGGTCGGCACGCCTGGACAGCGCCGGTGAAGTGCGCGAATTCAACAACGAGCAATCGGGGATGAAACTCGAAGGCCCGCTGCTGGCCTCGCCGCTGACCATCCAGAACGAAGGCAGCGAGACGCTGTTCCAGCAACTGACCCTGTCCGGTTATCCGCGCCAGGCCCCGGTTGCCCGCGGCAGCGGCATGACCATCCGCCGCGAGTTCCTCGGCATGAATGGCCAGGCCCTGGACATCAAGGCGCTCAAGAGCGGTGACCTGGTGCTGGTGCACCTGGCGGTGACGGCCAATACCCAGGTGCCGGACGCGCTGGTGGTCGACCTGCTACCGGCGGGCCTGGAGCTGGAAAACCAGAACCTGGCGCAAAGCGCGGCAAGCCTTGAGAACGCCAGCAGTGCAGTGAAGCAATGGCGCGAGTCGATGCAGAACGCCGCGGTCGTGCATCAGGAGTTTCGTGATGACCGCTACGTGGCGGCGCTGAGTATCGACCAGTACTCCACCACCCACCTGCTGTACCTGGCCCGCGCGGTAACCCCGGGGACCTACAAGGTACCGCCGCCGCAGGTCGAGTCGATGTACCGGCCGAACTACAACGCGGTGGGCGAATCGCCTGCCGAGTTGGTGGTTAAAGGCCGCTGACACAGGGCGTTGTGGGAGCGGGCTCATCCGCTCCCACACCTTCTATTTAGTCAGTGAATGATCCAGCTCAGCACCCACAAACCCAGCACCAGCCAGATGATGCCGAGTATGATCGAGGCGCGCATGAAGGCGCGGATCGCCGAGTACAGCAACATCAGGCCGATGATCAGGGCGAGGATGCTGACCAGCGAAGTGTCCATGCCCAGGGTGCGTGACAGGCCCTCGATGAAATTGCCACCGGCGTTGGCCAGCAGGTTGAACAACCCGCTCAGGCCGTCGACGATAAACCGGATCACCGCCCCCAGCGCCTGGCCGAGCCACTCGAAAAAACCTTCTACATGCATAGTTGCTTCCTGATGATCAATTCGGCGAATGCGCCGTTGCCAAGCCTTTGGCCATGCCAGGGCCGGGTCGGTTCCCTGCGTAGCTGCTACGCCAGGAGGGCCTGATGCACATCTTAGCTCGCCTGCGTGGCGCCATCGGCAAACCCCTGGGTTTGCTGCTCGCCATCCCCTTGCTGTTGATTGCCTTGCTATGGCTTGCCGACCGCATCTGGCCGTTGCCGATGCCGGCCGATGACCTCGCCCGGGTAGTCCTGGCCGAAGACGGCACGCCGCTGTGGCGCTTTGCCGATGCCGACGGGGTGTGGCGCTACCCGATCACTGCCGAGCAGGTTTCGCCTTATTACCTGGAGGCGTTGCTGACCTACGAGGACCGCTGGTTCTACCATCACCCCGGTGTCAACCCGCTGGCCCTGGGCCGCGCGGCCTGGCAGAACCTGCGCGGTGGCCGGGTGTTGTCTGGTGGCAGTACCCTGTCGATGCAGGTCGCGCGCCTGCTCGACCCACACTCGCGCACGCTGCCTGGCAAGCTGCGCCAGCTGTGGCGTACCGCGCAACTGGAATGGCATCTGTCAAAGGCGCAGATCCTCGAAATCTACCTCAACCGTGCGCCTTTCGGCGGCACCTTGCAGGGTGTCGCCGCGGCCAGCTGGGCCTATCTTGGCAAGTCGCCGCTGCACCTGACGCCTTCAGAGGCGGCCTTGCTCGCGGTGTTGCCCCAGGCGCCCAGCCGCCTGCGCCCGGATCGGCACCCGGAGCGCGCCCAGGCGGCGCGGGACAAGGTCTTGCAGCGCCTGGCCGAGTACCAGGTGTGGCCGCAGCAACGGGTCGCCGAAGCAGAAGAGGAACCGCTGTTGCTGGCACCACGTCAGGAGCCGGCGCTGGCGCCATTATTGGCGCGACGGCTGAACCGCCCGCACAGCCCGCCGTTGATTCGCACCACCCTCGACGCCTCGTTGCAACGGCGCCTGGAAGACCTGTTGCTGGGCTGGCGGGCGCGCCTGCCCGAGCGGACCTCGGCGGCGATTCTGGTGGTCGAGGCGCAGAACATGGCAGTGCGCGCCTACCTGGGGTCGGTGGACCTGAATGACGAGCGCCGCTTTGGCCACGTCGACATGATCAGCGCCCTGCGTTCCCCCGGCTCGACCCTCAAGCCGTTCCTCTATGGCATGGCCATGGACGATGGCCTGATCCATTCCGAGTCCTTGCTGCAGGACGTGCCGCGCCGCTACGGCGACTATCGCCCGGGCAATTTCTCCATGGGTTTCAGCGGGCCGGTTGCCGCCAGTTCCGCCCTGGCCCTGTCGTTGAACCTGCCGGCGGTGCAACTGCTCGAAGCCTACGGGCCGAAACGCTTTGCCGCGCAGATGCGCAGTGGCGGCGTGCCGTTGATCTTGCCGCCGCTGGCCGAGCCTAACCTGTCGCTGATTCTTGGCGGCGCCGGTAGCCGCCTGGAAGACCTGGTGGGCGGCTACGCCGCGTTTGCCCGCGATGGCCTGAGTGCGCCGATCCGCTTGCAACCCAATGACCCGCTGCTTGAGCGACGCCTGCTGTCGCCCGGCAGTGCCTGGATTATCCGGCGGATTCTCAGCGGCCAGGCGCGCCCGGACCGCGACCCTCACGCAGAGCTAGTGCAGCGCCCGCAACTGGCGTGGAAGACCGGCACCAGCTATGGCTTTCGCGATGCCTGGTCGATTGGCGTCGGCCCGCGTTACCTGATCGGGATCTGGATCGGCCGCCCGGATGGCACGCCGGTGCCCGGCCAGTTCGGCCTGGCCTCGGCGGCGCCGTTGATGCTGCAGGTGCATGATGTGCTGAGCAACCGCGACAGCCAGCGCGGGATTGCCACACCCGTGGCGGCGGTGCCGGCCAACGTCGGGGTTGCGGCGATCTGCTGGCCGCTCGGCCAACCCATGGCCCGCCAGGACCCCAATTGCCGGCGCCAGCGTTTTGCCTGGACCCTGGACGGTACCACGCCGCCAACCCTGCTGGCCCAGGACCAGCCCTTGAGTGTCGGCTTGCGCGAGACGGTCTGGGTCAACGATCAGGGCTCGCGTGTCGACGCTACCTGCGCCGGCGCCCAGGCCCGGGAAATCGCCCTCTGGCCGTCGCCACTTGAACCGTGGCTGCCAAGGGTGGAACGCCGCGAGGCGCGCTTGCCCAAGGTCGACCCGCAATGCCCGCCGCAGGTGCCGGCCAGTGCGCCGCCGCTGTCGATTGTCGGTGTGCGCCAGGGCGATCAGCTACGCCGCCCGGCCACCAGCAGCGAACCGTTGCGTTTCAAGGTCTCGGCCCTTGGCGGTAACGGACGCCACTGGTGGTTCCTCAACGGTGCGCCGCTGGGCGAAACCAGCGGTCAGGAGAACCTCACGGCAAGCTTTGAGCAGGCCGGGCGCTTCGAGCTGAGCGCCCTGGATGAAAGCGGCGAAACCGCCCGGGTCGAATTTCAGGTCAATGACTGACGCTCTCTATTAGACGATGACAGGGCCAGCACCTACGCTTGGATTGACGAGGCCGCCGCCCTGGCGGCCTTGTACTGTTCGGGATCATGGAGTGTCCGATGCGTGCGTTGGCCGTCGCGATAGTGGGGTTGTCCTGGGTGAGCGTTGCCAGCAGCGAACCCCTGCCGCGTTTTCTCGACAGCCACGAAATCGAACGCAACCTGCCGGCCCCCAATCTGCCGGCCGATGCCTACCGGCCAAGCAACCCGGGAGTGCTGGTGCCGGTGCCGGTAACCCAGGCCCGGCCGTTGCTGCGCGACACGCGGATCTTCCTGCGCAAAGTGCGCTTCGAAGGCGGCAGCATCTACCCCTTGAGTGACCTGCGCGACAACTACCAGAGCCTGGCCGGCCGCGAGGTCAGCCTCGGCGAGCTGATCGACGCCACCCAGCGCCTGACCCAGCGCTACCAGCAGGACGGCTACCTGTTGTCACATGCCTACTTGCCCGAGCAAGACTTCGCCGATGGCCGGGTGCGGGTGGTACTGGTCGAAGGCTACATCGATGAACTCGAACTGCACGGCGAGGTGGGCCCGGCGGCGGCCTACGTTGAGCAACTGGTGGGCCGGCTCAAGGCCGAACGGCCGCTGACCCGCGCCACCTTCGAGCGCTACGTCGCGCTGATGAGCCGCCTGCCCGGCTTCAGCGTGCAGGCAAGCCTTGCGCCTGCCAACCCTGTCAGTGGTACCAGCCGGCTGATCGTCGAGGCCAGGCGCCGGCCGTTCAGCGGCAACCTGACCGTCACTGATGGCACCCGCGATGACCCCCAGGCCTTGCTCAGCGTGAGCAGCAACGCGCAGACGGCGCTGGCCGAACAGTTCAGCGTCACCGCCCTGGCGCCGCGCGGGGAAGATCACGAAAGCTATTTTCGCCTGGACTACTCCCAGTACCTGGACGATCAGGGCAGCCAGCTGCACCTGTCGGCCTCGCGTTACGACAGCGACCCCAGTGCCCAGGTGCTGCTCGGCGATGGCACCCAGCTCAAGGCCCATCGCGAGAACGACCGCTTTTCGGCGGGCCTCAGCCAGGTGCTGCTGGCCGCGCCCGGTGAGTCGCTCAACGTTGCTGCGCGTTTCTACATGGTCAATGACGATGTTGAGTATCGCGCGGTCGACGCGCCCTTGCGGCTGAGCAATCGCACCGATGTGCGTGCCCTGGGCTTTGAAGGCGAGTGGCGCAAGGCCGATACCGACCAACTGCGGATTGTCAGTGGCGGCGCCTATCAGGGCCTGGATTACCTGGGGGCGAAAAGCAACAGCGATTTCGACCTGGATTTCCTCCGCCTGCGCCTGTCCGGTTTGCAGAGCGACCGCCTGTTTGGCAATTGGCAGGGGGTGGCGTCGGCGGCCTTGTACTGGAGCCGCGACAGCCTGCCCGACAGCGAGCGGGTGGTGTTCGGCGGGCAGAGCTTTGCCCGCGGTTACCCCGCCGACCAGGCCCTGGGCGACAAGGGCTGGGGCCTGGCCTATGAGCTCAATTACAGTTTCAACGGCGATGGCCGCTGGGTAAAGTTGCTGCAACCTTATGCCGTACTGGACACCGCGCGCACCTGGTTCAACGAGGTGGACCTGCGCGATGCACACTTGAGTTCAGTGGCTTTGGGGCTGCGCATCGGTGACGGGCGTTTCTACAACCTGGCACTGGAGCTGGCCAAGCCGCTGTCGGATGTTGCCCTCGACAGCTTTGACCGGGAGCCACGGCTGAGTGTGAGTTTCAGCGTGCAGCTGTGAACCGGCTCCTACAAGGGCCGTAGCCCCTGCAGGTTCATTGCACCAGTTGCATCCGCGGTTTGGGGAACAGGTTGTCGAGGGTTTCCAGCAGGCGGTTGTGGTAGATCGGCTTGCGGAACAGGTCCAGCACCTGCAGGCGCAGCAGGTCGCTGATGTCGTCCATGTCGGCATGCCCGGAGGTGACGATCACCGGCAAGTGCTGGCGCGAGGTGTGCTCGCGCAGGCGCCTGATCAGTGATATGCCGCTCTCCTCCGGCATGCGCAGGTCGGTGATGACCAGGGCCACGTCCGGGTGGCGGGTGAGTTGTTGCAGGGCGAGTTTCACCGAGGTAGCGGTGTAGCAGCAAAAACCCTCGCCCTCCAGCAATTCGGCAAGTTCCAGCAAGGCGTCCTCTTCGTCATCCACCAGGAGTAGCTGTTGACGGGGGGAAGAGGTCGGCATGGGGCGGTCCTGTGATGGGGGAGTTGATCAGTGCATTGGCGTGAACCGATGAATCCACTCGTCAGCTACCACCACTGCCACCGCCCGAAGCAGGCGGCGCTTTTAGCGCGTTTTCAATCTTGGTCATGACCCCAGACACATTGGTAGAAATGGGCGTAATGAACGCTGTCAGCGCTACAGCAACCATGGCCGCGACAATCGCGTACTCGATGCCCGAGGCACCATCCTTGCGGTAGAAGAATTCTTTGCAGCTCTTGAGGACTCGGGAAAGACGCATGGCATTTCTCCTTGCGCCGGAGGCGCAGATGGCAGGGGTATTCAGTGATTCCCCTTTGCCACTACAGCATCGTCAACGGGCCAAATCTCGGCAAATGTAAGAAGGTATTAATACTAAAGTTATAGCCAAATACCGACGCCAATAAGCTGTTGTTTTATGGGGGTGTCGGCTTTGCGACGGAAAAAAATCTGACGGGTAATGGCATTTTGTCCTAGCTGCGCTACCGTCAAATAGCGAAATAGTTGTTTCCGACTGCAGTGCTGTGGGCCATTTCACAAAAGTGAGCCTGAAGGACAGCTTGGGGAGAAGGAGGGCCAGCATGAGCAGTCGCATTACCATCATCCTTGCAGGCCTCTTTTTGATCGGTGCGCTGCTGGCCGGCTACTGGGGGCTGATGCTCAGCCAGCCGCCAAGCGAGCCGGCGCCGGCAGCCGCCGTCGAACCCGCGCAGGCTCCGGTGACCCGGGTGGTCACGGAAGCAACAGACGAACTGCGCAAGCCGGTTGTCGTCCTGCGTCGCGATGTCAGTGCATATACCCCGCTGGTGGCCGAAGACCTGCTGATCGAACGCCTGCAGGTGGCGCCGCCGGGCAGTTTCCAGACCCTTGAACAAGTGCTCGGGCGCAGCAGCTGGCGCGCCTTGAGCGCCGGCACCTGGCTGGAGCAGGGCAGCTTCGAGGCCGGTGGCCCGCTGGCACGGATGATTCACCCCAGTGAGCGGGCGCTGGCGGTGGCGGTGGACGAAGTGGTCGGCGCCGCCGGGCAACTGCGCCCGGGTGACTATGTCGATGTGCTGGTGTTCCTGCGTGAAGACAACAGCAACCCGCAAGCCTCGGCCCAGGTAGTGTTGCCGGCCTTGCGCCTGCTCAGTGTCGGTGCGCAGATGGGCCTGGCCAACGATGGCCAGCCTGCCGAGGCGCCCATGGATGACAAGGCTCGTCAGGAACAACAGCGCAACCCGGTGCGCACTGTGGTGCTGGCGGTCCCCGAGGCATTGGCCAGCCGCCTGCTGCTGGCCGCTCAGGCCGGCAGTCTGCGCCTGGCGGTACGCAGCGCCGAGGAGAAGCGCCTGGCCCAGTACTGGACTGACCCGCATGCCAGCGCCAAGGCCGTCGACAACGCCAACCGTGAACTCTATCGCTTCAGCCAGCTCGCCCAGGTACCGGCCGCCCGACCTGTGGCCAGCGCAGCGCCGCCACGCGGCATGGAAATCATCCGCGGTAATCAAGCCAACACGCCAACCCCCTGACCAAGCAAGGATGCCCTTCAATGAGCAGTCGTTCCGAGCGGGTAATCAAGCAGATGCTCTGCGCCCTGTTGTGCGCAGTGCCGCTCGCCCCAACGGCGATGGCGGCGTCCGGCTGCGCGGCGCTGGAGCAGGTGCCGGGCGTCATCGAGATCGATCAGGGCCTGCAGCAGGAGTTGCGCCTGCCGGTGGCAATCACCCGCGCGGCGATTGGCGAGCCGAAGATTGCCGACGTACATGCCAGTGGCACTGACGCGGTGCTGCTGACGGCGGTCGGCCCCGGCGCCACCAGCCTGATGCTGTGGACTGCCTGCGCCAAGACACCGCGCCAGGCCATGGTGTTCGTCAAGGGCATTGCCAGCAGCGAGATGGCTGCCAGTGCGCTGCCGCCGTCCGAAGATCCGCTGCTGCCCAGCCAGGTGCAGGCCGATATCCGCTTTGTCGAAGTCAACCGCACCAAGTACAAGGAGGCCGGCGCGCGGCTGTTCTTCAAGGGCTCCAACAACACCCTGATCGGCTCACCGAGCACCGTGCCGAACACCACCGTAAGCCCGGGGCAGGTGCCCACCGTGCCCGGAGCGCCGAACATTCCCCTGGACAACGGCGTGTTCAACATCATTTGGGGCGGTGGCAGCAGTCGCTTCCTGGCCGCGATCAATGCCCTGGAAACCAGCGGTTTCGCCTACACCCTGGCGCGCCCCAGCCTGGTGGTGCTCAGCGGCCTGACCGCAAGTTTCCTGGCCGGCGGCGAGATCCCCATCCCGGTGCCCAGCAGCGGCAGCGACAGTGTCTCGATCGAATACAAGGAGTTCGGTATCCGCCTGACCCTGTCGCCCACCGTGGTCAGCCGCAATCGCATCCTGCTGAAAGTGGCGCCGGAAGTCAGTGAACTGGACTACAACAAGGCGGTGAATATCGCCGGTACCCAGGTGCCCGGCCTGACCGTCAGGCGTACCGACACCAGCATCTCCCTGGCCGATGGCGAGAGCTTCGTCATCAGTGGCTTGATCAGCAGCCAGTCGCGCTCGACCGTCGACAAGTTTCCAGGCCTTGGCAACCTGCCGATCATTGGCGCGCTGTTTCGCCAGTCCTCGGTGCAGCGCGACGAGACCGAACTGCTGATGATCGTTACCCCGCACCTGGTCCAGCCGCTGGCGGCCGATGCCCAGTTACCGTCGCTGCCGGGTGAGGGCCTGCGTAACTACGACCCGAGCTGGGGCCGGCTGTTCTTTCTGGAAAACGGCGACTTTGAACGTCGCAGCGGGTTATCCCAATGAGTGAAAGCCTGAGCCAGACCTTCCTTGCCATCACCCGCAACGATGGCGACCTGCAGTGGTTGCAGGGCGCATTGGCGCCGCTGGGGCAGGTAGTCGGTGCCGGCAGCGGCAGCCTTGACGAGTTGCTGGCGCTGGTCGATGTCACCTTCGCCAGCCTGGTGTTCGTCGGCCTTGACCGTGAGCAGGTGGTCAACCAGTGCGCGCTGATCGAGGGTGTACTGGAAGCCAAGCCGATGCTGGCGATCGTCGCCCTCGGCGATGGCATGGACAATCAACTGGTGCTCAACGCCATGCGTGCCGGGGCGCGGGATTTTGTCGCCTACGGCTCGCGTTCCAGCGAAGTCGCAGGCTTGGTGCGGCGCTTGAGCAAACGCCTGCCGCCGGTGACCAGCAACCCCAGCCTGGGCGGGCTGACCGTGCTCTATGGGGCCCAGTGCGCCGCCGACGGCGCCTTGCTGACCACGCACATGGCGCGGGTGGTGCAGACCAGCGGCCAGCAGACCCTGCTGCTCGACCTTGGCCTGCCGCGGGGTGACAGCCTGGCGCTGCTCGGCCTGGAAGCCTCGTTTCATTTCGGCGATGCCCTGCGCCACCTGCGCCGGCTCGACAACACCCTGATCGACAGTGCCTTCACCCGCGAAAGCTCAGGCCTGCGCCTGCTGGCTTATGCCGAGACCGACGAGCCGCTGGAGCGCACCAGCGCGGCAGAGCTGTACATGCTGCTCAGCGCCTTGCGCCAGCACTTTCAGCACATCGTCGTGAACCTCACCGGCCAGGCTGACAGCGAAGCCCTGCGCACCTTCGTCAGCCACTGCGACAAGCTGATCTGGTACACCGACCAGAACGTCCTCGATTGCCGGCGCAACCTCGAAGTGCTGACCCAGTGGCGCGAGAAGGGCATGAAGCTTGAACACGCAAGCCTGCTGGTCGACCGTTACCTGCGCAACGTCGCTCCGGACTCCGAGGCCCTGGGCAAGCGCTACGGCCTGCCGGTTCTGCGGGTCTTGCCCTATAGCCCGGAGGTGCGCCTGAATGCCAAGAACCAGGGCCTGACCCTGTTCGAGCTGGCGCCACGCGAGCCGCTTACGCAACAGCTGAAAAGCCTCGGTGAACGCCTGGCGCGGCGCTCGGAAAACAACCCGCCGGTTGTCGCCACCTGGCTCAATTGGCTGTGGGGGCACAAGTGAGCGGCGACGAGCTGTTCGGTGGCCCACGGCATAACCTGGGGGCCGACCCACAGGCGCTCAAACGCGCCCTGCACCGTTACATCATCGACGCCATCGAGGACAGCGGCCGCAACCTGCTCGAAGGTTCACGCCCGGCCCTGGCGCAGTTCGTGGTGGAGCAGGTCGGCGATTACATTGCCCGCCTGCACCTGGCGTTGTCGCGCTACGAGATGGAACGCCTGGCCGAGGAAATCGTCGACGAGCTGACCGGTTTCGGCCCGCTGGAAGTGCTGCTGCGCGATGCCAGCGTCACCGAGATCCTGGTCAACGGCCCGCACCGGGTGTTCATCGAGCGGGCCGGGGTGCTGCAACAGACCGACCTGCGTTTTATCGATGCCCATCATGTCGAGCGGGTCATGCAGCGGATTCTTGCGCCCCTGGGGCGGCGCCTGGACGAGTCCTCGCCGATGGTCGACGCGCGCATGCCCGATGGCAGCCGGGTCAATGCCATCATCCCGCCGGTGGCGCTCGACGGCCCGTGCCTGTCGATCCGCAAGTTTCGCAAGGACATGCTCAAGAGCGCCGACCTGCTGGCCACCCGCACCATCGACCAGGGCATGCTCGACTTCATCCAGCTGGCGGTGGCGCGGCGCTGCAACATCCTGGTCAGCGGCGGTACCGGCACCGGCAAGACCACCCTGCTCAATATCCTCAGTCAGCTGATCAGCCCCCATGAACGCCTGGTGACCATCGAGGACGTGGCCGAACTGCAGCTCGATCACCCGCACGTGGTGCGCCTGGAAACCCGTCCGCCGAATGCCGAAGGGCATGGCGAGATCAAGGCCAGCGAGCTGATTCGCAACGCCCTGCGGATGCGCCCCGACCGTATTCTGCTTGGCGAGATTCGCGGCGTCGAAGTGCTCGATGTGCTGACGGCGATGAACACCGGCCACGATGGTTCGATGAGTACCGTGCATGCCAACACTGCCCAGGATGCCTTGCTGCGCCTGGAAACCCTGGTCGGCCTGACCGGTCGCCAGGTGGCCGAGAAAACCCTGCGGCAGATGATCTGCGCGGCGCTGGATGTGGTCATCCAGCTGACCCGCCTGGCCGATGGCCGCCGCTGCGTCAGCGAGGTGCTGGAGGTGGTCGGGGTGCGTGATGACGTGTACGTCACCAATACCCTGTTCCGGCTCGATCGGCGCACGGGCGAAGGCTTTTTGCGCGAAGCGCCGAACCCGGCCGGCGACAAGCTGCGCCGCGATTACTCGGAGCCGCAGCCGTGATCGCCGCGCTCCTCGGGCTGATTTGCCTGGCCTTGCTCGGCTTGTCGGTGCACCTGTTCTACCGCGGCATGCGCAAGTCTGCCCAGGAGCGCATCCTCCGGCGTCTGGGTCAGGTCGAGCAAGCCGCTGCGCTGGCGCCGGTCGGGCACGACTGGCTGGACCGCCTGCTGCAGCGTGCCGGTATCGAGCGGCGTAACGAGCTGTTGTGGCTTTGGCTGGCCCTCTGGCTGCTGGCCGCGCTGTTGACCGGGCGGGTCGTGGGCTGGGTGGCAGGTCTCGGCCTGTTGCTCATCGGCCCGCTGCTGGCCTGGTTGTACCTGGGCTGGCGCTATCGGCAGCGGCTGCAACGGATGATCGAGCAACTGCCGGTGCTGCTCGATCACAGCGTGCGCAGCCTCAAGGCCGGGCGCACCCTCAGCGATGCCGTGCTCGGTGCCATCGATGCTTCCCGCGAGCCGTTGCACGGCGCCTTGCAACGGGTGCGGCGCAATGTGCAGATGGGCGTCAGCCTCGACGATGCCATGGCTGAACTGGCCGAGTTGTATGACCAGGACGAACTGCGCCTGTTTGCCCTGGGCCTGCGTATCAACCATCGCTATGGCGGCAACGCCAGCGAGCTGCTGGAGAACCTGATCAAACTGATTCGCGAACGCGAGCAGGGCGCGCGGCAGTTGCGCGCCATGACCGGCGAAACGCGCATGACGGCTATGGTCCTGGGCCTGTTGCCGGTGGGCATGGCCGGTTACTTCCTGATCAGCAATCCCAACTATCTGCTGACCATGTGGCGCGACAGCAACGGCCAGTTCCTCCTGCTCGGGGCCTTCCTCCTGCAGGCCTTGGGCTGCCTGGCGCTGTGGCGCATGTTGCGGAGTATCTGAAATGGCCCTGTTGCTCAGTGCCCTGATGCTGTTTGCCGCCTTTGCCTTGCTGCTGGCTCAGTTCCTGCGCCAGCGGCATCGTCAGCGCCTGGTCGCCCAGCGCTTGCAGGGCCAGCTGGGCGCGGACAACCGCTTGGGCAACTGGCTGCAGCAGCTCGGCGCCAGCCGCCTGGGCCAGCGTTCGTTGAATCTGGACGGCGAGACACGTTTGCTGCTTGATCGCATCGGCTGGCGGCGTAGCCGGCAACGGGCGCTGTTCGCTGCCTGCCAGGTGGGGGCGCCGCTTCTGGCGCTGGGCCTGGGAGTGATCGCGCAGGAAACCCTGTACCACACCAGCCAGACCCCGTGGCTGGTACTGCCGCTGTGCGCCATGGGCGCCGGTTACCTGTTGCCCAAGCGCTTGCTGGCCTGGGCGGCGGCGCGCCGTCAGCAGCAGGTGGCCCGGGAGGTGTCGACCTTTATTCCGCTGCTGCGAATCCTGTTCGAATCGGGCCTGGCAGTGGAGCAAGCCTTGCGCGTGCTGAGCCAGGAATCACGGCAACTGTTGCCGGTGCTGAGTGAGGAACTGCGAGTGATTCTGCTGCGGGTCGACTCCGGCCTGGCCCTGGCCCCGGAGCTGGAAAAAACCGCGCAATTGCTCAGCGTCGATGAGTTCAGCGACAGCTGCGTGATCCTCCAGCAACTGCTGAGCCAGGGCGGGGGGGCGATGAAGTCGTTGCTGGCACTCAAGCAACTGCTCGATGACCGGCGCCTGACGCGCATGCAGGAGCGAATTTCGAAGATGTCCGGGAAGATGTCGATAGTGATGATGGTGTTCCTGTTTCCGGCCTTGCTGATTGTGTTGGCAGGGCCCGGTTTCACAGCGTTGGCCAAGGCCTTGGGTTCATGAGCGGAGGGATGTGCATGAAAGCAGTCATGGTGATCATGAGCCTGGCGCTGCTCGCTGGCTGTACCACTCAGGACGGCGCACAGTGGCTGGCCTTGCCGGGTATGCCGGTCAGTTGCAGCAAGCCGGATTCGGCCCAGGAGCTGGCCTTGAGCATGGCCGACGAGATGCTCGCCGAGGGCCGCCCGCATGCCAGCCTGGCGCACCTTGAGGCGTTGCCGGCGGACATGGCCCAGGTGCGCTTGCGCAAGGCCCGGGTGTCGCGCCTGCTCGGGCGCAGCGAAGCCGAACCGTTATACCGCAGCCTGCTAGGTGGTTGCCTGGCGGCAGAAGGCGAGCATGGCCTGGGGCAACTGGCAGCGGCCCGGGGTGACAACCTCCAGGCCCAGCGCCATTTGCTGCGCGCGGTGCGCCTGGCGCCGACCGACGAAAAGGTGCGCAACGACCTCGGCGTGGTTTACCTGAACCAGGGCAATGTCGAGCAAGCGCGTTTCGAGTTCCTTACCGCCATCGAGCTCAAAGACAACAACGCCCTGGCGGCGGTCAACCTGGTGAGCCTGCTGTTGTACCAGGACAAATTCCAGCAGGCTGCCGACCTGGTCAGCCGCCTGCGCCTGACGCCGGCGCAATTCAGTGAAGCCCGGGCGCGCGCCGAGCAACTGAAGAAACCCGCGGCGCGGACCGACCAGGTCGCGGTGGTTACCCCAGAAGCCTCAAGCGTCACCCAACAGTGAGGTCGTGATGAACAGGTCATTGCTCCTGCTTGCCCTCAGCGCACTACCCCTGGCCGCCCTGGCGCTGGAGGGCGGGCCTTCGTCCAAGGCCCAGCAAACCACCGAAGCCTGGCTGCAGCTACAGGCACGCAACCTTGAAGCCTCGAAGATCCCGCAGACGGCCACGCCCAAGGAGCGCGACCAGAGCATGCAGCGCTGGCTGGACAGCTACAAATATGTGATCCCGGACTTCTACCGCTGGGAAAGTACCGGTGCGTCCGACAAGTGACTCAGCCGCCAAAGCGCACTCAGTGCGCCGTGACTCGCTGATGCAGGGGCGAGGAGCCGGGTGATAACGCCAGCGCCAGCTGGGTGCGGTTGTGCATGTGGGTCAGGCGCAGCACCTGCGACACGTAGAGTTTCACGGTGTTCTCGGTGATGCCCAGTTCGCAGGCGATCTGGTAGTTGGTCTTGCCCTTGCTGACCAGTTTGGCCACGTCCAGCTGGCGCGGTGACAACTTGTCGAACAGCGCTGGCAGGTTGTCGCTTTCAGCTTCCGGCTCGATATCGCTGGCGCGCCGGTGCGCACCGAGCCCGCGGGCCTTGTCCAGGTCCTGGTAGAGATCGTCGATCGACTCGGCGAGAAACTGCAGTTTCTGGTTCAGGTCACCCAGGTGCTGGTAGCTGCGGCGCCGCTCCAGCACGGCGGCCTCCTGGCGTTGTACCCCTTCAAGCAGCTCGTTGAGGTCGACCGGTTTTTGATAGTAGTCGGCAAAGCCTTCGCGCAGCGCCTTGATCACGTCCTGCTTGGCCGCGCGCCCGGTGAGCATGATCGCTTCGAACTGACGCTGCGGCCCGGCAATGGCCTTGAGCGCGCGCATCAGTTCGAGGCCATCGCAGTCGGGCATGTGCAGGTCGCACACCACCAGGGCAATCTCCTGATCGACACTGAACTGCTCGATGGCCTGGGTACTGGAATGACAGGGCAGGCAACGGTAGCCGCTGCCCTGGAGAAATTCGCACAACTCTTCGACTATCAGTGGCTGGTCGTCCACGACCAGCACCTTCAACTCACTGACTGGCTTGCTCACATGCAACTCCCTGCGCTATTCGCCTTGGTGTTCCCGCGGCCAGGTCGAGCCTGGATCCATTCCTGGCACACACTAGAAAGTAGTCGCACTTTTTGACTATGTACAAGGTTTGTACATCCTTTTGCGTGCGGTATTCGGCTAATTGATCCAGACCGCCGCCAGTAGAAAACCGACTAGCAGGAATGGCGCGAACGGCTGTTTTTTTGACGATTCTTCGCTCAATTGCTTCAGACGGTTCTTAACCTTCTGACTTAAAAGGGACCACAGCCAACGGCGGCTGAGCAGCCAGGCGACAACTGCGACCCCGGCACCGATAAATGTCCCCAACAGGTGCATGCGATCAGTGGCCAGGGCCAGGGCACCGAGTAATTTCACATCGCCGGCGCCGAGGCGGCCAAGCATGTAGCCGGGCAGGGTCAGCAGCATGACGATGGCCAGCGCCAGGCCGCCTTCACTGGCGTCGGCGCCAATCCAGGTGTGTCCGGTAACGAACAGGTAGCCCAGGGCGCAGGCGGCGGCGCCGAGGGTCAGGGTATTGGCGATCTGGCGTTCGCGCAGATCTTGTTCAGAGCACAAGGCAAGCCACAGCAGCAGAACAATGCTTTGCATTGGCGAAAGGCCATCCCTTTGTGGTGAATGATTCTATGCTGTCTTTCAGGTGTCACTGTCAGGGTAGACGCGATCATGCAAGCAAGCCTGTGCAAGCGGCAAAAAGGCGCGGCAGCCCTCGAGTTTGTCGCGGTATTCGTGATCTTCTTCGCGGTCTTCTACGGGGTGGTCAGCTACGGTCTGCCGATGCTGATGCTGCAATCGTTCAACCAAGCCAGCAGTGAAGCGGTACGCCGCTGTGTGGCGCTGGATCCTGCCAGCGCCACTTACGGCGCTGATGTCGAGGCGCTGGCCAAGCGCGTGCTCGGCGAGCAACTGGCGTGGATGCCAGCGCCGTTGGCTTTCAAGGTCAACAGCGATGCCACGGTTGTCCTTACCCCGGGCAAGCTGCTGACGGTGAAGATCAACTACGCCAAGAGCAAACTGACCGCGGTATTGCCGGTACTGAAACTGCCGGGCATCGGTGAGGTGCCGCGCCTGCCCGACAGCCTCAAGGCCGAAGCGAGCCTGCAGCTGTGAGTGGCGGGCAAAGCCTGTTCGAGCGCTGGCGCGGGCGCGCGGCGCCGGTCGAAGAACCCGTGGCGCAAGCCCCCGAGGTGCCGGCGGTGGGCCTGCAACTGTGGCTCGATGGCGCGGCCAGGGTGTTGCGCCAGGCCGGCCCGCTGCGCGCGGCGCTGGCGCTGCCGACCCAGGCCGGGGTACGTCTGCACGACTACGTGCAGCCCTACAGCCTGCTGGTGCTCGAAGGCGAGCCGGCAGACTGGCAGGGGCAGCTTCTGGAACTGGACTTCAAGGCGGCCGGTGGCCACACCTTGCACACCCGCGGCTGGTTGCAAGCCCAGGGCGATGGCTGGTTGTTGCAACTATTCGATATCGGCGACCTGTTGCTGCACCGCCAGCAAGCCCTGGCTGCCGAGCGCCAGCAACACCTGACTGCGCACCTGGCCTGCGCCTTGCGCGCCTGCAGCATCGAACGCCTGCAAGCGGTGGCCGAAGAACAGCTCAACTGGCTGGTACGCCACTGGCGGGCCCGTGGCGCGGGAGTGCTGGTGCAAACCGAGCAGGGCTGGCAGATCTACGCCTGCAGTGGCGATGCGCTGCACTGGCTGCGTGACGAACAGCTTGCGCCGTTGCTCGATCGGCAGTTGCCGGCGAGCATGCTCAGCAGTGCCAGTGAGCCCGCGCTACAGGCCCTGTTTCCAGGGCTGGCGACTTACCTGTTGGCGTTTGCCCAGGGCCAGGTCAACCAGGCCTGGCTGATCTGCATCGAGCCGCAAGAGGTGCTGCAGGCCGAGGATGCCCTGCTGGTCGCCGCCGCCTTTGTCGAACCACTGCTCGCTCGCCTGGCTGCGCACCAGTTGCACCAGCAGAGCGAGCGCCTGGACAGCCTGCAGCTGCAGTTGGGGGCCGGCTGGTGGCAATGGCGTCTGGACGAGCCGCAGTTGCATCTGGACCCGGCACTGGCCCAGAGCCTGGGCGTTCCGGCGGCGCTTACCCTGAACCAATGGCTGAGCCGCGTGCACCCGGCAGACCGCGAGGCGGTCCAGCTGGCGTTTGCCGAGCTGCAGCGCCAGGGCTGCGCCTTGCAACTGAGCCTGCGCCTGCTCGACCACAGCACCCAGGCGCAGCCGCGCTGGTATCGCTTGTGCGGCCAGGTGCACGGCAGCGGCGGCAATCGCCGGGTGCAGGGTTTTATGCTCGACATCAGCGATATCAAGGCGCAACAGCTGCAGGCCAGCGCTGCCCAGGCGCGCCTGGAAAACCTGATCGCCAGCTCGCCAGCGGTGATCTACATCCAGCGCTACGCCGAGGGCGCCTTGCTCACCGAGTTCTGCAGCGCCAGCCTGACGCCGATGCTCGGCTGGCAGCCGCTGGCCGGCGAGCCCCTGCAACCGGGGCAGTGGTTGCACGCCGATGATCAGCTGCTGTGGCTGGAGCGCACGCGGATGCTCTTGCAGCACGGTCAGAGCCGCAGCCGCTATCGCCTGCGTGATCAGCATGGCGGTTATCACTGGGTACTGGATGAAGCGCGCCTGCTGCGCGATGACCTCGGTTTGCCGGTGGAGGTGGTGGGCATCTGGCTGGACGTCAGCGAGGCCACCGAGGCTACGGAAAAAATGCGCCAGAGCGAGGAGCGCTATCGGGTGTTGGTCGAGGATTCACCGGCGATGATCTGCCGCTACCGGCCGGACCTGAGCCTGGTGTTCGGCAATCAGCCTTTGGCTGATTACCTGGAATGCCCGCCCGCGCAACTGGCCGGCGTGAACCTCGGCCAGTGGCTGTCCGCGACCCAGCGCCAGGCCTTTGTCGAACGCCTGGCGGGCTTGACCCCGGAGCAGCCGGTGAGCAGCGCCGAGATCTGCCTGCAACTGCCAGGGCGCGAGCATGCCTGGTGGTTGTGGTCTGATCGCGGGTTGTTCGACGAGCACGGCCAGTTGCAGGAAATCCAGGCGGTGGGCCGCGACAACACGCAAGTGCGGCGCACCCAGCAGCAACTGCTGCAAAGCGCGAAAATGGCCACCCTCGGCGAAATGGCCACCGGCCTTGCCCATGAGATCAACCAGCCGCTCAACGTCATGCGCATGGCCGTGGTCAATGCGCTCAAGCGTCTGGAAAACGGCAACGCCGAGGTCGACTACCTGCAAGACAAACTAAAACGTATCGATGCCCAGGTGCTGCGCGCCTCCAAAGTAGTCGACCACATGCGCGTGTTCGGTCGGCGTTCGGAGCTTGAGCAGCAACCGTTCGTGCCCTGGCAGGCGGTGGAGGGCGCCCTGTCGTTGCTGGCCGACGGCTTGCGCGGCAAGGGCGTGGAATTGCATGTGCAGGCACCTGGGCAGCAGGTGCAGGTCAGTGGTCATCAGGATCAGCTGGAACAGGTGCTGATCAACCTGCTGGTCAACGCCCGCGATGCCCTGTTGGCCCGACGCGAGCAGCACCGCGAGCTGCAGCCGTGGATTGCCGTGAGGCTGGAGCAGGATGCCCGGCAGGTGCGGTTGCTGGTCGAGGACAACGGCGGCGGCATCGAGCCGCGTTTGCTCGAACGCATCTTCGAGCCGTTCTTCACCACCAAGCCGGTGGGCGTTGGCACTGGCCTGGGGCTGTCGGTGAGCTACGGCATCATCGACACCATGGGCGGCAGCCTGAGTGTCGAGAACGCCGAGCTGGGGGCGCGGTTCTGTATCGAGTTGCCGGTCTACAGCACCAGTTGAGCGCGGGAGCTGGAGCAGGTCAGGTTGGCACTGACCTCGACCGTGTTCAGGTCGATGCCGAGGACCTTGAGCAAGGCGTTGAGCAGGGGATCGACCAGCGGGCTGAGCAGGTTCTTGATCATCGGTTTGAGGATATTCGTCACCCCGGTCAGCACGCTGCTGGCAACACTGAGGATCTCGCCCAGCACATCACCGTTCTGTGGTTTGTAGACCTGCAAAGGAAGGGTATCGATGGTGGTGCTCAGGCTTTGCACCACGTTGATCGGTTGCATGCTCAGGTAAGGCGCAGGCTTGCCGATCTCCGGCAGGTTGGCGCCACTGAACAGCAGGTTCTCGTGGCGTGACAGTACCTGCAGCGGATCCGGCTTGATGCCCACGCCCCCGCCTACCCAGGGCACCCGGGTTGCGCATTTGGGAAACAGCCCGAGCACACTGGTGCAGATGTTGGTACCGATATCGATCAGCGGGATCGGGGTGACCGTGCCGCTACCGGTGCTGAAGAAGGTCGCCGGGTTGTCGATCTTGCCGATGGTGACCGTGGCTGCCGCGCTGTCGGTTGACGCAGTCAATTGCTTGTCGGGGCTGCAGCGGTAGGCGCTGACACGGCTGGTCGCCTTGACCGTGTCGATGCTGATATCAATGCGCGCAGCTTTGCTCAGGGCTTCGATGTCACTGACCTTGCACGGCACGCCGAGTGCGCAGGTCAGGGACTGTACGGTGCCCAGCAGGTTCAGGTGCAGCAGGTTGTTAAGGATATTGGTCAGCGGTGCGGCCAGCTTCAGCACTTCCGTGACGATGCCACCGAGGGTATCGACTACGGGCGTATTCAGCGACACCAGGGTGCGGATCTGTGCAGTCTGCACGCTGATGTCGTCGGTCTGCGGATTGCCGATGGCGGAAATTCGCGGCGGCTCGATGACCTTGATCTGCACCTTGCCGCTGACCAGCCCCAGGGCATTGAAGGGCAACTCGACCGAAGCGGCATTGTACTTGTCGGCCAGCAGGATCACCCCTTGCACCAGTTGCAGCAATTGCAGGCTGGTGTCCAGCCCGGCCTTGGCGGTGCCGGCCTGGATATCGAGGATTTCGTTGAGCTTGAGCACGCGGTTGTCATCGGTGGCGACGGTGAGCTTGCCCAGGTTGGTGGCGACGTCGATGGCAGTGTTGCTGCCTTGTTTGAATACGTCGATTGCCGCCTGGATCAGTTGCGTGGCCGACAGCTGCTTACCCAGCAGCTCGTCGTAGTTGCCGGCTTGTACACTGACGTTAATTGCCAGTTGGTCCAGGTACTTGAGCAGGTTGATATCCGTGTTGGCCAAGCCTTGCCAGCCCAGGGCATCCAGTTGCACCCGCCCACCCAACGGATCGAGCAGGGCATTGAGCAATGCCGACTTGCGTGAGTCGATGTCGGCCAGGGTTGTACGGATGCGCAATACGGCCAAGGGTGGCTTCGGCGTCGCCGCCACGGCCTGGGCCGTGAGGTTGGTGGTGGTAGGCAGGGTATTGCCGCGAACCAGCGCCTGCACCCCGGCGGCGATGCTGGTGGGCACGCTGTTCTGGGCGATAACCCTGATCGCATCGTTGCGTGCGGGGTTGACGGTAAAACGGCGCAGGCTGTCGACGCCGGTCTGCAGGGTGCCGCAAGCGGTGGCCAGGGTTCGCCCTTCGGCCAGGGTAAAACCATTGCGGCTGGCGCTGGTTTGGGCCAGGGCCGCGGCCTGGGGCCCGGGGCCGCTGCACACGGCGCTTTGCCCGGCTGCCTCCAGTGCCGCCATATCGACCACCCGCTGCAACTTGCGCTGCTCCAGGTAGAGCCGCCCGCTGTCGACCACCAACAGCCCGAACAATAAGGCCATGCCCAGGGTCAGGGCGGCGATCAAGCCGATGGCGCCACGTTGCCGTGCTGGAAAGCGAGTAGACACGAGCACTCCTTTGCCGGCCCAAGGCCGCGCGGGGCAGCAGCAGTGCAAAGGAGTGTAGACAAGATAATGGCCAGTCGCCTGCATGGCGACTGGCGGGTGGGGTTCAGCGTGGCGGGTAGTTGCCCATCAGCTTGGCGACGGTGTTCTGGATTGCCGAGTTGCGCTCTTGCGGGCTTGGCGGGTAGTTGTTCATGATCTGCTCGGCACTGCCGCGCCACACCAGCTTGCCGTCGCGGGCGTCGAACAGGTCGACCTGGATGGTTGCCACCTTGTAGTCGACGCTGCGGGTTTCGTTGTACATCGGCCCACCCCAGTAGCCGCCCCAATAGCCACCCCAGGCGCCGCCATAATTGGTCGTGACTTGTTGCTGGCGGTTCTCGACGATCAGGTAGGACTGCACCTTGAGGTCCGGGCGGCTGTTGCCCTGGGCCGGGCGCAGGCCACGCTGGTCAAGCTGGCCGGCCACCGCCTGGCGGATGCGTTGTTCGGTGAGGTCGCTCTTGATCCGCGGGTCATCCGGGCGGTATTGCAGCCCCGGCTCCTGCCAGGCCCAGCTGCGGTAAGCGGCGAAGTCGCGGCTGGCGTCGAAATCCTGGGTGACATTGTTGCTCTGGCAGGCGCCGAGCAGCAGCGCGAGCGAGAGTAAAGCGAGGCGGCGCAACATGATGGTTCTCCGATTACCTTTAACTGGGAGGATAGCTGGCCAGGGCCTTTTGCACCGATTCGCGCACCGCGTCCGCGCGCTTGCCCTGGGAGTCCTGGCTGGCGGTCTCGGCGCTGGCGCTCCAGACTGGCTGGCCGTCGCGGGCGTCATACAGCTCGACGTGCACCACCATCACTTCGACCTCGTATGTGCGCACCAGCGGCACGCTGGCGTAGGCCCCGTAGCCATTGTGATAGCGGCCAAAACTGCCGTAACCGCCGTAACCACCATAGGGGTAGTTGTCGTAGGGGTAGTAGTCTTCGCGCACCTGGCGCAGGCGCCGTTCCAGGCGCAGGTCGGCGCTCACCAGCAGGTCGCCTGCCTGACCATTGCGCGCCGGGCGCAGGCCGCGCTGGTCGAGGGCGTTGCTGACCGCATCGGCCAGCTGTGCAGGCTCTGCATAGGTGCTGCCCGCCGGCAACTGGCCGTTGAGCCAGGCCCAGCTGCGGTAGCGGGCGTAGTCACGCGGCGCGGCCGGGTAGGCGCTGGCATCGAAGGTCGTGGCGGCCTGTGCGGGGGCCGGGGGCAACGGGCGGGAGCTGGCCACATACGGGTTGCTGCCCTGGCAGGCGGCCAGGGCCAGGCACAGCAAGCCCAGGGTCAAACGGTACGGCATGTCACCCTCCCGGCGGGTGCGCTTCAGCGCGGTCGGCAGATCCAGTGCAGGTAGCGGCCCAGGCCGGCGAAGGCCGGGTGACGACGATGCGCCAGTTCCATTTCCAGCAGGTCGAGCAGCTCGGCCTTGGCCTGGAAATCGCGGGGCATGTAGTCGTGGAAAACCCGCACGCCACTTTCACTTTCGACCTGCCACAAGCCTTCAAGTTGCGCCTTGAGCGTGCGTGGATCAAGTGGTTTTTGCGGGGTCAGGCTCTGCTTTTCACCGGCCAGCTCGTTGCTGCGCAACTTGCGGAAATGGCCCTTGAGCAGGTTGCGGTACACCAGCGCGTCGCGGTTGTAGAACGCCAACGACAGCAGGCCATCGGTGCGGGTCAATTGATGCAGCACCGGCAGGATGGCCTCAGGTTCGGCCAGCCATTCCAGTACCGCGTGGCACAGCACCAGGTCATAAGGCTCGGTCAACTGGCCGAGCAGGTCCTGCCACGGTGCCTGGATGAAGGTGGCTTGCTGGCCGGCTTTGGCAAAGCGCTCTCGGGCGCCGTCGAGCATCGGCGCGGCGGGTTCGGCCAGAGTCACCTGGTGCCCGCGCTGGGCCAGCCACAGCGACATATGACCCAGGCCCGCGCCGATATCCAGTACCCGCAGCGGGCGATCAGGGAGCGCTTCGGCGAGGTCCGCCTGGAGTACTGCCAGGCGGATCGCGCCTTTGGCACCGCCATAGATTTTTTCGGCAAAACGGGTCGCCAGCTCATCGAAGTGACGGTCGTTCATTGGGCAAAACGCCTTTCGCTGTCGGCCAGTTTGCTTCTGACCACCTGCTCCATGTCCAGGCCCAGCTCGCTGCACAGCAGCAACAGGTAGAGGACGATATCGCCGACTTCCTGGCCGGCGTGTTCCAGCTGCTCGGGCGGTAACTGGCGCGACTGGTCTTCAGTCAGCCACTGGAATATTTCCACCAGCTCGGCCATCTCGACGCTGGCGGCCATGGCCAGGTTCTTCGGGCTGTGAAAGCCGCGCCAGTCGTTGTTGTCGCGGATGCGGTGCAGGCGTTCGGTCAGTTCTTGCAAATTCATCGGGGCTCTCCTCAAGCGGCATAGCTTCAGGCGGGCGCCGTCGCAACGCAAGAGGGCGCTGTCAGCTCAGTGGCTGCCAGGCGCCGCGCATGTGCACCAGCTCGCCATGGCCGTCGAGCTGCAACTGGCCCTCGGCCACGGCCGGGCTGGCATTGAGGATCACCTCGCTGGGCAGGCGCACCGGTTTAACGAAGCCCACCCCTATCTCATAGCCACTGACCGGCAGGTGCCCGCGCAAGGCGGCCAGGGCCATGGCCTTGCTCCACATGCCATGGGCAATGGCGGTAGGAAAGCCGAACAGCCTGGCGCTGGCGGCACTGAGGTGGATCGGGTTGTAGTCGCCGCAGACCCTGGCGTAACGCCGGCCGATATCGCTGTCGGCGTACCAGCGGGTCAGTTCGCTCAAGGGCAGGGTTTCGGGCTCGTCTACCGCAGGCGCGTCGCCGCTCAGTTTCAGCCCTCGGCAGAGCATGCGGCTGGTTTCGGACCAGATCAGGCCGAGGCCGTCTTCGGCTTCGGTGATCAGGTCGCAGGTGGCGCCTTTTTCATGGGGCTGCAGGTTCTCTACATGCACGCTGAAACGCAGGCGACTGATGCCGCCCAGCGGGCGCAGCACACGAATGCTGTTGTCCAGGTGCACCAGCCCCAGCAGCGGCAAGGGAAAGTCCTTTGCGGTCAGCAACTGCATCTGCAGGGCGAAGGCCATGACATGCGGGAAGGTCGGCGGCAGGCGCCCGTCGTCGCTGAAATGGCAGAGTTTGCGGTAAGCCTCAAGCTGCTGCGGGTCGACGCTCAAGTGGCAGCGCAAGCCAGTGCCGGGCAGGCGGTCGCCGCTGATCTTGCGCTTGCGCGCGGCGCGCAGGTACAGCCCGGAAAGCGCCGCCGTGCTGCCCAACTCGATCCATGTGCGGCTCATGTTCAGGCCCCCATCACGGCTTGGCCGCAAACCCGCAGCACCTGGCCATTGACCGCGCCGCTGCCCGGTTGCGCCAGCCACGCCACCGCTTCGGCGACATCCTCCGGCAGGCCGCCCTGGCCCAGCGAACTCATGCGCCGGCCGGCCTCGCGCAGGGCGAAGGGAATTGCCGCGGTCATGCGTGTTTCGATAAACCCGGGGGCCACGGCGTTGATGCTGGCGCCGCGCTCGGCCAGCTTCGGTGCCCAGGCCTGGGCCAGGCCGATCAGCCCGGCCTTGCTGGCGGCGTAATTGGCCTGGCCACGGTTGCCGGCGATGCCGCTGATTGAAGCGAGCAGCACGATACGTGCGTTGTCGTGCAGGGCGCCGCTGTCGAACAGCGCCTGGGTCAGCAGTTGCGGGGCCTTGAGGTTGACCGCCAGCACTGAGTCCCAGAATTCCGGGGTCATGTTGGCCAGGGTCTTGTCGCGGGTAATGCCGGCGTTGTGCACGACGATGTCGATGCCGTCGGGCAGTCCTTCAAGCAATTGTGCCGGGGCGTCCGTCGCGCAGATGTCCAGGGCCAGGCTGCGCCCGCCCAGGCGCGCGGCCAGGGCCTCGAGGTCGGCCTTGGCCGGCGGTACATCGAGCAGGATCACTTCGGCGCCATCGCGGGCCAGGGTTTCGGCAATCGCCGCACCGATGCCACGGGCGGCGCCGGTGATCAGCGCCTTGCGCCCGGCCAGCGGCCGGCTCCAGTCCTGGACCGCTGTGCCGCAGGCCTCCAGGCGCAGGACCTGGCCGGAGATGAACGCGCTTTTGGGCGAAAGAAAGAATCGCAGGGCGCCTTCGAGCTGATCTTCGGCCGCTTCGTTCACATACAACAGTTGCAGGGTGCCACCGGCGCGCAGTTCCTTGGCCAGCGAGCGGCTGAAGCCTTCGAGGGCACGCTGGGCAACCTGCGCCAGCGGGTCATCGAGTTGTTCCGGGGCGCGGCCGAGAATGACGATATGGGCGCTGGGCGCCAGGCTGCGCAGCAGCGGCTGGAAGAATTCGCGCAATTGCTTGAGCTGGTCGATATCGTCCAGTTCGCTGGCATCGAACACCACCGCCTTGAGCTTGGGCCCCAAGCCTGCCACCCATTCGCTGGCCTCAAGGTCGGGGCTGGCAAAGCTGTACAACTCATCGGTCAGGCGCTTGGCGAAGGTTTCGACGGTCTTTGCCAGCGACCCGCCACCGAGCAGCAGGGCGCCCTCGATCGGCCGCAGGCGGCCGGCTTGCCAACGTTCCAGGCGCGCCGGGCTGGGCAGGCCGACGGCACCTACCAGACGGCGGCCAAGGTCGGAGTTGGCGAAGTCGATATAGCGGTCGCTCATGTGCGGTTCTCCCTGAAATAGCTTCAAAGTGTGGACCATGATTGGCCATTGGTCGTTCGACTGGGCAAAAAACACCTACGCTGTAGCGGACCGTTTCGTAAAAGAGGATGTTACGTATGCGCTCATTGCGCCGGGTCGCGATCATTGGCGGCAATCGAATTCCGTTCTCCCGCTCCAACGGCCCTTATGCCAAGGCCAGCAACCAGGCAATGTTCACCGCTGCCCTCGAAGGGCTGATCGAGCGCTACAGCCTGCATGGCCTGCGTTTGGGCGAGGTGGTGGGCGGCGCGGTGCTCAAGCATTCGCGTGACATGAACATCAGCCGCGAAAGCGTGCTCGGCTCGCGGCTATCGCCGCAGACCCCGGCCTACGACGTGCAACTGGCCTGTGGCACGGGGCTGGAAACGGCGCTGCTGGTGGCCAACAAGATTGCTCTGGGGCAGATTGACAGCGCCATTGCCGGAGGCGTCGACACCACCTCCGATGCACCGATTGCGGTCAATGAAGGGCTGCGCCAGATACTGCTGCAAGCCAACCGCGCGCGCAGCACCGCCGACAAGCTCAAGGCCTTCTTGCACCTGCGCCCCGGGCATCTGAAGCCGGAGTTGCTGCGCAATGGCGAAGCGCGCACCGGCCTGTCCATGGGCCAGCACTGCGAGCTGATGGCGCAGACCTGGCACATCCCCCGCCAGGATCAGGACGAACTGGCCCTGCGCAGCCACCACAACCTGGCCGCGTCGTTTGCCGAAGGCTGGCACGACGACCTGCTGACCCCGTTCCTGGGCCTGACCCGCGACAACAACCTGCGCCCGGACCTGACCCTGGAGAAACTCGCCAGCCTCAAGCCGGTGTTCGAGCGCAGCGACAAGGGCACGCTGACACCCGGCAACGCCACACCGCTGACCGACGGCGCCTCGGTGGTGCTGCTGGGCAGTGAAGACTGGGCCCGCGAGCGCGGCTTGCCGGTGCTGGCCTATCTGGTCGATGGCGAAACCGCCGCAGTGGATTTCGTCAAAGGCCATGAAGGGCTGCTGATGGCCCCGGCCTATGCCGTGCCCCGCTTGCTGGCGCGCAACGGCCTGAGCCTGCAGGATTTCGACTACTACGAAATCCACGAAGCCTTTGCCGCGCAGGTGCTGTGCACCCTCAAGGCCTGGGAAGACCCCGAGTACTGCAAGACCCGTCTGGGCCTGGATGCCGCACTGGGCTCAATCGACCGCAGCAAGCTCAACGTCAAGGGCAGTTCGCTGGCGGCCGGGCATCCCTTCGCCGCCACCGGCGGGCGCATTTTGGCCAACATGGCCAAGCTGCTGGCCAATGCCGGCAAGGGCCGTGGCCTGATCTCGATCTGCGCCGCCGGCGGTCAGGGGGTAACGGCGATCATCGAGCGTTGACCAGCGCCGCCGGGCTGGCTTGCCGGGGCGGGCGACTGGCGTAGTGCTCGGCCATGATCGAGCAGACGATCAGCTGCAACGGGTGGTAGATCATGATCGGCAACAGGATCAGCCCCAGCCCCGGGTGCCCGGCGAAAATCAGCGCGGCCATCGGTGCGCCAGCAGCGAGGGATTTTTTGCTGGCACAGAATACCGCCGCAATCTCGTCCGCCGGGCTGAAGTTCAGGGCCCGCGCGGTGCGGGTGGTCAGCAGCAGAATCAACCCCAGCAGCACGGCGCTGCCCACCAGGGCCATGGCGATTACCGGGGCGCCTTGCTGCTGCCACATGCCCGAAACCATCGAGTTGCAGAACGCCGCATACACCAGCAGCAGGATCACCAGCTTGTCCATGACATTGGTGTAGCGCTTGTGCCGGGCGAAAAAGCGCCCCAACCAGGGCCGCAGCAACTGGCCGAGCAGCAGCGGCAGCAACAGGAGTGCGCACAGGTCGAGCAGGGTTGCGCCCAGATCAATGCCGTCGCTGCCGCTGCCGAGCACCAGGCTCACCAGCCAGGGGGTGAGGAATATCCCCAGTACGCTGGACAGGCTGGCATTGAGGATCGCCGCCGGCACGTTGCCGCCGGCACTGCCGGTCAGTGCCACCGACGAGGAAATGGTTGAGGGCAGGGCACACAGATAGAAGAAACCCAGCATCAGCAGCGCCGGCAACTGGCTGCCGAGCACTTTATTGCCCAGCCACCACAGCAGCGGGAAGACCAGGAAGGTAAAGCCCTGGACCATCAGGTGCAGGCGCCAGTTCTTCAGGCCGTGGCGGATCTGTTCACTGGACAGGTTGATGCCGTGCAGGAAGAACACCAGGAACACGCCGACATTGATCACCACCTCGGCATGCAGCGCTCCGCCGCTACGGCCGAACTGCGGGAACAGCCAGGCGAGGAAGGTGGCGAGGAACATGCCGCAGAGGAACCAGTCGGTTACTACGCGTTTGAGGTGTTTGAGCGCTTGCATAGGCGGGCCTGCGAATCATTTTGTATTCATCGAGCCCAGAGGCTACGCTCGGCAAGTGCTTACCGTCTTGCGACATAAGGCCAACTGATGCCGAGTAACGGACAAAAACTCAACGCTCGGGCGATTCCCCAATTGGAGCGCTTGCCCCGGCCCCTGTACGCCCGCGCTGAAAGCCTCGGTGCCGGCTCGTGGACGCCACGCCACCGGCATGACTGGGTGCAGTTCTCGTATGCGATCAGCGGCGTGCTCGGGGTCTATACCGCCGATGGCAGCTACTTTGCTCCACCGCAGTGGGGGGTATGGATTCCGGCCGGAGTCGAGCATGAGGTGCTGACCTCGATGCAGGCCGAGATGCGCAGCCTGTATGTTCGCCGCGAAGAAGCCAGCTGGGCCCCGGGGCAGTGCCGGGTGCTGGAGGTGACACCGCTGGCCCGCGAGCTGATCAAGCAGTTTTGCCTGTTGCCGGTGGACTATGCCGAGGGCGACAGCGCCGAGGCACGGCTGGTCGCGGTGTTGCTCGACCAGTTGCGGGCGCTGCCGGAGGTGGGCTTTTCGCTGCCGTTGCCGCAGCACCCGCGCTTGCTCGAGCTGTGTAACGAACTGCTCGAACAGCCCGAGCAGGGCCAGACGCTCGCGCAGTGGGCGCAGCGCCTGAACACCTCGGAAAAAACCTTGACGCGCCTGTTCCAGCGCGAAACCGGCCTGAGCTTTCGCGGCTGGCGCCAGCGCATGCGCCTGTTGTCATCGCTGACTGCGCTGGAGGCTGGGCAGAGCGTCACCGAAGCCGCGCTGGGCTGCGGTTATGACTCCACTTCGGCCTACATCGCTGCCTTTAAGGGCCTGTTCGGCTTTACCCCGGGCGAGCTGCGCCTGTAGCCCTCAGGTGCGAAAGCGCCGTACCAGCGCATCCAGTTCGTTGGACAAGCCGGCCAGGCTCTGCGAGTCCTGGCGCGCCGAATTGGCCAGCTCCGCCACCAGCTGTGCATCACCATGGATCTGGCTGATATGGCGGTTGATGTCCTCAGCCACCTGGTGCTGCTCTTCGGCGGCGGTGGCGATCTGCGTGTTCATGTCGCGGATGATGTCCACCGACTCGCGGATCTGCCCGAAGCTGTTGCGCGCCTGGCCGATACGGCTGACCGACTGTTGCGACACTTCCAGGCTGGCGTGCATCTGCTGGGCCACTTCACTGGTGCGGTTGGCCAGGTTGCCGAGCAGGTGGTCGATCTCGGCCGTGGAGTCGGCAGTGCGCTTGGCCAGCGCCCGCACTTCGTCGGCGACCACGGCAAAGCCGCGGCCCTGTTCACCGGCGCGCGCAGCTTCGATGGCGGCGTTAAGGGCCAGCAGGTTGGTTTGCTCGGCAATCGAGCGGATGGTGCCGAGGATCGACTGAATGGCATTGCTGTCGCGCTCCAGTTGTTGCATCGACTGCGCCGACTGTTCGATCTCCTGACTCAGGCGATCAACGCTTTGCACTGCCGCGTCGATCTGCTGTTGGCCTTCGCGGGCCTGCTGCTGGCCGCTGTCGGCGGAATCGGCGGCCTGGCTGCAGGAGCGGGCGACTTCGTTGGCGGTGGCGACCATTTCGTGGAAGGCGGTCGAGACCATGTCCACCGCTTCGCGCTGGCGCCCGGCGGCTTCGGCCATGTCATGGGAAACCTGGGTCGAGCTGCTGGAGGTGGCGAGGATTTTGTTCGCCGCCTGGCCGATGCTCTGGATCAGGTTGCGGATCGCGGCCAGGAACTGGTTGAACCAGTTGGCCAGTTGCGCGGTTTCGTCGCGCCCGCGCACCTCCAGGCTGCGGGTCAGGTCGCCTTCACCCTGGGCGATGCCTTCCAGGCCGCTGGTGACGCTGTGGATCGGGCGCACGATGAGCTTGGCAAAAGTCGCACCGACCAGGGCGAACACCGCCGCCAGCACGATGGCGATAGCGGCGACCAGCCAGGTCAGCTGGGTGGCGGTGTGCATCACTTCGTCATGGCGGATCAGGCCGATGAAATTCCAGCCCAGTTGCTCCGAAGGCCAGATGTTGGCCATGTAGCGTTCGCCGTCCAGCTCGACTTCGACCAGGCCCTTGCCGGCCTTGGCCAATTGCGCGTAACCCTCGCCGAGGCTGCCCAGCTGCTTGAAGTTGTGCCCCGGATCGCGTGGGTCGACCAGCACGTTGCCGTTGTCTTCGAGCAGCATCAGGTAGCCGCTTTCACCGAGCTTGATCTGCTTGACGATCTCGGTCAGCTGCTTGAGCGAGACGTCGATGTTGACCACGCCGCCGGGGTTGCCGAGCTGGTTGGCGACAGCGCGCACGGTGCTCACCAGCACGGCGTCATCGCCGGCCCAGTAATAGGCGTCGGTGCGCAGGGTCTTGCCCGGGGTGGCCATGGCCGCCTGGTACCAGGGGCGTTGGCGCGGGTCGTAGTTGGCCATTTTCGCATCGCCCGGCCAGAACGCGTAACCGCCATCGCTCAGACCGTAGGACACGTAGGAGTAGGCCGGATGACTGGCGGCGAGGCTGGCAAAGAAGTCGTAGAGTTTCTTGTCATGCTCGCCCAGGGCGATTTGCGCGGCATCGGCGCCCAGGTACTTTTTCACCTCGCCGCCGGTAGCGCTGACCAGTGGCTGGGTGGCCAGGTAGTCGACGTTCTGGCTGATGCCTTCGAAGAACAGTTGCATGGCGTTGGCCACCTGGCGGATCTCGCGGCTGCTGCCGTCGACGAAGCCTTCGCGGGCTTCACTGCGCAGGTTGAGGACCACCAGGGTGGCGACCAGAATCACCGGCAAGCCGGCGATTACGGCGAAGGCCCAGGTCAGTTTTTGTTTTATGTTCATCCGCGCTCCAGAATTTTTCTTGTAAACGTACGAGTCTGCTGCAGACTACATCGGCCGTGTGCTCTGGAAATAAAGTGTTACTTGGGGGAAATCCCCCGTGTTTATTGGTAATTGCCGAATTTTGTGACCGTTTGGTCGCCTTCGGGCAGAAAAAGAATGGCAAGTCAGGCTGATTGCCGTTACAACGCAGTGCGGTCTTGCTTCAGCGACAAGCAGGTTGCAGAACCTGTGACCTATAACAATCCCGTGTTTGGCCAGACAGGACCCCCGACAGAAACCGATGAAGACTCCAAAACGCATTGAACCGCTGGTTGAAGATGGACTGGTCGACGAAGTACTACGACCGCTGATGAGTGGCAAGGAGGCTGCGGTGTATGTGGTCCGCTGCGGTCGGGAGCTACGGTGCGCCAAGGTCTACAAAGAAGCCAACAAGCGCAGTTTCCGCCAGGCCGCCGAGTACCAGGAAGGCCGCAAGGTACGCAACAGCCGCCAGGCCCGGGCCATGGCCAAGGGCTCCAAGTTCGGCCGCAAAGAGGCAGAAGACGCCTGGCAGAACGCCGAAGTGGCGGCGTTGTTCCGCCTGGCCAATGCCGGTGTGCGGGTACCCAAGCCGTATGATTTTCTCGATGGCGTGCTGCTCATGGAGCTGGTCGCCGATGAACATGGTGACGCCGCGCCGCGCCTGAACGACGTACACCTGGAGCCTGAACAAGCCCGCGAATACCACGCTTTCGTGATTCGCCAGATCGTGCTGATGCTTTGCACCGGCCTGGTCCATGGTGACCTTTCGGAGTTCAACGTGCTGCTCGGGCCAGACGGCCCGGTGATCATCGACCTGCCGCAAGCGGTCGACGCTGCTGGCAACAACCACGCGTTCAGCATGCTCGAGCGCGATGTCGGCAACATGGCCGCCTACTTCGGCCGTTTTGCCCCGGAGCTCAAGCAGACGCGCTATGCCCGTGAAATGTGGGCCCTGTACCAGGCCGGCAAGCTGTTGCCGGAAAGCCCGTTGACCGGGGTGTTCGCCGATGACGAGCACAGTGCCGACGTTGACGGTGTCATGCGCGAGATCGACGCGGCGCGCATCGATGAAGCCCGCCGGCGTGCGGCCAAGGCCGACGCCGAGCGGGGTACGGTCAAGGACGAAGAACCGGCGCCGCCCTGGCTCCAGTAAACGCGTCAGTGACAGCAACTGCCGCCGGCTGCCAGGTCCTTGAGGATCGGGCAGTCCGGGCGGTCGTCGCCCTGGCAGTGGGCAACCAGTTCGCTCAAGGTGTCACGCAAGCTCACCAGTTCCTCGATGCGCCGGTTGAGGTCATCGATGTGCTGGCTGGCCAGGGCCTTGACGTCGGCGCTGGCGCGCTGGCGGTCCTGCCACAGGGTCAGCAGGCGGGCGACTTCTTCTAATGAAAACCCCAGGTCCCGCGAGCGCTTGATGAATGCCAGTTGGTGCAGGTCTTCCTGCTGGTACAGGCGATAGCCGCTGTCGCTGCGCAGGGCCGGCTTGAGCAGGCCGATCGACTCGTAGTAGCGGATCATCTTCGCGCTCAGGCCCGAGCGGCGGGCGGCTTGGCCGATATTCATTGGGCATCGTCCTCAGGCGGGGTGGTCGGCTTCCAGGTTTTCAGCAATAGCGCGTTACTCACCACGCTGACGCTCGACAGCGCCATGGCGGCGCCGGCGAGCACCGGGTTGAGCATGCCGAAGGCGGCCAGGGGAATGCCGATCAGGTTGTAGATGAACGCCCAGAACAGGTTCTGGCGGATCTTGGCGTAGGTCTTGCGGCTGATCTCCAGGGCCGCCGGCACCAGGCGCGGGTCGCCGCGCATCAGGGTGATGCCTGCCGCCTGCATGGCCACGTCGGTGCCGCCGCCCATGGCGATGCCGATGTCCGCAGCGGCCAGGGCCGGGGCGTCGTTGATACCGTCGCCGACCATGGCCACCACCCCGGACTGCTTGAGCGTGGCAACCGTGGCGGCCTTGTCGGCAGGCAGGACTTCGGCATACACGTCAGTGATGCCTAAGGCTTCGCCGACCACCTTGGCACTGCCGCGGTTGTCGCCGGTCAGCAGGTGGCTGCTGATGCCTTGCCCGGCCAGTTGCCGAACCGCTTGCCCGGCGCCGGGCTTGAGGCTGTCGCCGAAGGCGAACAGGCCCAGCACCTGCGGCTGCGGGCTGCGTTCGAGCAGCCACGACAGGGTCCGGCCTTCGGCTTCCCAGGCTTGGGCATCGACGGCCAGCTCACCAGGCTGCAAGCCGCTTTCATCCAGCAGGCGGCGGTTGCCCAGGGCCAGCTCGCGACCGTCGAGGCTACCGGCGATACCCCGGCCGGTCAGCGACTGGCTGTTGCTGATATCAGCGACCCGCAGGCCTTGCTCTTCACAGGCATCGAGCACCGCCTTGGCCAGCGGGTGCTCGCTGCCGCGCTGCAGGGCGCCGGCCAGTTGCAGCAGCTGTGCCTGGTCACCGACCAGCGCACGGCTGTGGACGATGCGCGGGCTGCCGGAAGTCAGGGTGCCGGTCTTGTCGAACACCACGCGATTCACTGCATGGGCGCGTTCCAGAGCTTCGGCGTCCTTGATCAGGATGCCGTGGCGGGCCGCGACGCCGGTGCCGGCCATGATTGCCGTCGGTGTGGCCAGGCCCAAGGCGCACGGGCAGGCAATTACCAGCACGGCGACGGCGTTGATCAGCGCGGTTTCAATCGGCGCGCCGCTCAGCCACCAGCCCACCAGGGTAATCAGCGCCAGCACCAGCACGGCGGGGACGAACACCTGGCTGACCCGGTCGACCAGTTTCTGGATCGGTGCTTTGGCCGCCTGGGCGTCTTCGACCAGGCGAATGATGCGTGCCAGCACGGTTTCCGTGCCCAGCGCCAGGGTGCGGACCAGCAGGCGGCCTTCGCCGTTGATCGCGCCACCGGTGACCTTGTCGCCCGGTTGCTTCGGTACCGGCAGGCTTTCGCCGCTGATCAGTGCTTCGTCGGCGTGGCTCTGGCCCTCGACGACTTCACCATCGACCGGAAAGCGCTCGCCGGGCTTGACCAGCACCAGGTCATGCAGGCGCAGCTCGCTGATGGCGACATCGCGTTCCTGGCCGTCGACCAGCAACAGCGCGCGCTCCGGGCGCAGGGCCTCCAGGGCGCGGATGGCACTGGCGGTCTGGCGCTTGGCGCGGCTTTCCAGGTACTTGCCCAGCAGAATCAGGGCAATCACCACCGCCGAGGCTTCAAAGTACAGGTGCGGCATGACCCCGGCGCTGGCTGTGGCCCATTCGTAGAGACTCAGGCCGTAACCGGCGCTGGTGCCGATGGCCACCAGCAGGTCCATATTGCCGGCCCCGGCGCGCACGGCTTTCCAGGCCGCGACATAAAAACGCGCACCGAGGATGAACTGCACCGGGGTGGCCAGCACGAACTGCGCCCAGGCCGGCAGCATCCAGTGGATGCCGAAGGGTTGCAGGACCATTGGCAGCACCAGCGGCAGGGCCAGCAGCACCGCCAGGGCCACCGACCAGCGCTCCTTGCGCAGGCGGCGTTCGGCGTCGGCCTGGTTGACCTTGGCGCTCTGCGGCAGGCTGGCGCTGTAGCCGGCCTGGCTGACGGCATCGATCAGCACGTTGCTGTCGACCTGGCCCAGCAGCTGCAGGTGGGCGCGTTCGTTGGCCAGGTTGACGGTGACTTGCTGCACGCCCGCGACCTTGGCCAGGGCGCGCTCGACGCGCCCGGCGCAGGAGGCGCAGGTCATGCCGCCGATCTGCAGCTCGAGGTTTTGCGCGGGCACGCTGTAGCCGGCTTGTTCGACGGCTTCGACCAGCGCCGGCAAGCTGTCGGCCGGGGCCTGGATGCGGGCCTGCTCGGTGGCCAGGTTGACACTGACCTGTTCGGCACCGACGACCTTGCGCAGGGCGCGCTCGACCCGGCCAGCACAGCTGGCGCAGGTCATGCCGGCAATCGGCAGGTCGAACGTGGTAGATGCGGACATGGGGCACTCCTCCTTGGACAGGCCTCAAGCATCAACCTTGCCACGCGGGGAAGGTCAATAGCCCAGGCCGGCCCTGATCAGCTTGAGGCCATTCTGGTCCACGGCGATGCGGTATTTATTGATCTCGCCGGCCTTAAGCGTGAGCTTCTGGTTGCGCTGGTTCTCCAGGCCGTTCTGGCAGCCCGGCATCTGTGCCGGCAGCAGGCGCAGGCGCACCGCGACCTTGCCCGGCGGCAGGTTGAACGAGGTCGACTGTTCCTGGAACAGCCGCGCCGAAAGCTGGTCATTAAGGTACACGCCGATCTCGCACGAGGTCGCCACTTCCAGGCGCTCGCGGGAAATGGTCAGAATGCTGTAGTCGGCGTTGCCCTCGGCACTGGCCGCGGGCACCAGGCCCATTACTCCCAGCAGGCCGAAAAGGCCCAAAGCTGCCCTGCGCATGAATTCAAACTCCTGCAAATCGATTCTCAGGCTTGCAGCTTGGCGGAGCGGCGCGCTGATTTCCAGCCCGGCAGGCAATCCTCGCACTTGACCTTGCCCCGATGGCAAGCTTGAAACTGCGCTCAAACCCCACAGGAGGCTGTTGCAATGCAAGTATTCACTGTTCAAGGAATGACCTGCGGCCATTGCGCCAAAGCTATCACGCGTGCCGTTCGCGAGCATGATGATAAGGCTGTGGTCGAGATCGATCTGGCGCGCAAGCAGGTCAAAGTGCAGAGCGATTTGCCGGCAGACAATATTCTCAAGGCTATTCGTGCCGAGGGCTACGGCGCCGAGCCAGCCTGACCGCCGACGCCCGCGCGGTGGCTAAAAGATTCATCGCGCAGGCGTAACTCTGTCAGCGAAACCCCGGCAGGGCGGTTAGACTAGCGGACTTGCTTAGCCTGCTACGGATTTTCGATGAACCTGCGAACCATCCTGATTCTCGGCGCCTTGAGTGCGTTCGGGCCCCTGGCGATCGACTTCTACCTGCCCGGTTTCCCGGCCATGGCACTGGCCTTTGGCACCGACGAGAAGCACATCCAGACCACCCTCGCGGCATACTTCCTTGGCCTGTCGCTGGGCCAGCTGGCTTACGGGCCGGTGGCCGACCGCTTTGGCCGGCGCATTCCGCTGCTGGTCGGGGTGACCCTGTTCACCCTGGCGTCGCTGGCCTGCGCTTTCGCCCCGAGCCTTGATGCATTGATTCTGGCGCGTTTCGTTCAGGCCCTTGGTGGTTGTGCCGGGATGGTGCTGTCGCGGGCGATCGTCAGCGACAAGTGCGATGCGGTGGGATCGGCCAAGGTCTTCTCGCAGCTGATGTTGGTCATGGGCCTGGCGCCGATCCTGGCGCCCATGCTCGGTGGCCTGATGGTCAACCTGTACGGCTGGCAGTCGATCTTCATTGCCCTGACCCTGTTCAGTGCCCTGTGCACCCTGGCCGTGGCCCTGGGCCTGCCGGAAAGCCTGCCGGCCAACCAGCCACGCCCGCCGTTGTCCGGTTCGCTACGCCAGTACGGCCGGCTGTTCAAGGACCGTATCTTCCTCGGCCACGCCTTGACCGGCGGCATCGCCATCGCTGGCATGTTTGCCTACATCGCCGGCTCGCCGTTCGTCTTCATCAAGCTCTATGGGGTGCCGGCCGAGCACTATGGCTGGCTGTTCGGCAGTAACGCAGCGGGGTTCATTCTGGTGGCGCAGGTCAACGCACGGCTGCTGGCCAAGCGTGGCCCGGCCTTCTTGCTGGCCCGGGCGGTGTGGGTTTACCTGGCGGCGGGCCTGACCTTGCTGGGCATCAGCGCCCTGCACCCGGCAGCGCTGTGGCCATTGCTGATTCCGTTGTTCATCTGTATCGCCAGCCTCGGCTGCATCATCCCCAATGCCTCGGCCTGCGCCATGAGCGGGCAGGGCGCCCGTGCCGGCAGCGCTTCAGCCCTGCTCGGTTGCCTGCAGTTCAGTGTGGCGGCCGCGGCGGCGGCGCTGGTGGGGGTGCTGCACGACGGCACGGCGGTGCCGATGGCCATCGTCATCAGCCTGTGTGGCCTGGCGGTGGTGAGCGTGGCAATGCTCACCCGCAGGCTGAACCTCAGCCGCTCCGTTTGAGTGGGTGGGGTGCCTGGAGGCGGGTTTGCAGGGTGTTGACGAAGGCGCGGGCCTCGGCCTCGCTGCGAAAGCTGACCACGTGCTGGTCGAGCTGGACCTGCCAGGGGCAGCCGGGCTTTTTTGCTGATGCACTGACCTGGATATTCATATCTGCATACCTGAGGTTGGCGTTGGCTGATGCATTGTAGCGCCGGCCACGGGCAGCGGAATGACCTGGATCAGTTGTCGGACTGACGGTCGCGCCCACCCCGTAAACGAGGTGGGCGCGCCTTTTCAGAAGCCTTCGAGGACGATCTTGCCCTTGGCCGCACCGCTTTCCAGCAGGGCATGGGCGCGGCGCAGGTTGGCGGCATTGATGGTACCGAAGTGTTCGCCGAGGGTGGTTTTCAGCGTGCCGCTGTCGATCAGTTCGGCCACCCGGTTGAGCAGCTTGTGCTGTTCGAGCATGTCGGCGGTTTCGAACAGCGAGCGGGTGTACATGAACTCCCAGTGCAGCGACAGGCTCTTGCGCTTGAGTTTGGTCACGTCCAGCTGTTTGGGATCATCGATCAGCGCCAGTTTGCCTTGCGGTGCCAGGGCTTCGACCAGTTGATCAAGGTGCTGGTCGGTCTGGGTCAGGCTGGCCACGTGGGTGACCTGCTCGATGCCCTGGGCCTTGAGTGCGGCGGCCAGCGGCTGGCTGTGATCGACGACGTTATCGGCACCTAGCTCACGGACCCAGTCCTGGGTTTGCGGGCGCGAGGCGCTGCCAATCACGCTGAGGCCGGTGAGTTTGCTGGCCAGTTGCGTGAGGATCGAGCCGACCCCGCCGGCGGCACCGACGATCAACAGGCTCTGGCCCAGGTCCTGCTGGCCTTCAGCGATTTGCAGGCGTTCGAACAGCAGCTCCCAGGCCGTGATGGCGGTCAACGGCAGCGCCGCCGCTTCGGCAAAGCCGAGGGTTTTCGGCATGTGGCCGACGATGCGCTCATCCACCACGTGCAGCTCGCTGTTGCCGCCGGCACGGGCGATGGAGCCTGCGTAGTAAACCTTGTCACCCGGCTGGAACAGGCTGACCTCGCTGCCCACCGCCTTGACCACCCCGGCCACGTCCCAGCCCAGCACCTTGGCGGCGCCAGCCTCTGGCTGCACGTTCTGGCGCACCTTGGTATCCACCGGGTTCACCGAGATCGCCCGCACCTCCACCAGCAAGTCGCGTGGGCCAGGCTCCGGGGCTGGCAGTTCGATGTCCTGCAGGGCTGCTGCATCGCTGATGGGCAGGGAGTGATAGTAGGCAATGGCTTTCATGGAGATTCCTCGGTGGGGTAGTCAATGCGGGCCATGATTGGTGCTTTCACTTGCGGTTAAAAGCCGCTAAAACTACAGATACTTTCAATATTATTTTGATAATGGCGGGTGTGTTGGGTGCGTATCGATGATCTGCAGTTGTTCGTTCGTGCCGCCGAACTGGGCAGCCTGTCGGCGGCGGCGCGCCTGCTCGACTTGTCACCGGCGGTGGCCAGCGCCTCGCTCAAGCGTCTGGAGCAGCAATTGGGCGTGCGCCTGCTGGCGCGTTCGACCCGCAACCTGCGGTTGACCGCCGAGGGCGAGGGATTTTTGCAGCATACCCGTTCCGCCCTGGCGAGCCTGGAGGAGGGCCGGCGAATCCTGGCCCATGGGCAGGATCAAGTCAGCGGTACCTTGCTGTTGTCGGCACCGTCCGATTTTGGTCGCAACGTACTGTTGCCGTGGCTCGATGAACTGCAGCACGAACATCCGCAACTGAACCTGCGCCTGTTGCTGGGCGACCGCAATGCCGACCTGTTTCGCCAGCCGGCCGATATCGCCCTGCGCTATGGCGCCCCGGAAGACTCAAGCCTGGTGGCCTTGCCAGTGTGCGCGGACAACCGTCGGGTGCTGTGTGCCTCACCCGCCTACCTGGCCCGGTACGGCGCGCCGATGGAAGTCGCGCATCTGGCCCAGCACAATTGCCTGCTGTACCAGCTTGGCAACCGCGTGCATGACCATTGGCGCTTTGGCGAGGGCGCCAATGAGGTGGGCGTGAGCGTCAGCGGCGATCGCTTTTGTGACGATGCCGATGTGGTTCGGCGCTGGGCGCTGGCGGGTGTCGGCATCGCTTACAAGTCCTGGCTGGATGTGGCCTATGACGTGCAGGCCGGGCGCTTGAGGTTACTGTTGCCTCACGTGCATGGTGAAGCCGCGCCGTTGAACCTGATGTGCACGCACCGGGCGCAACTGGGCAAGCCGGTGCAGTTGTTGCGAAATATGCTTCGAGCTCGTTGTCAGGCATTGTTTGAGAAGTTGCCTGGTATTACAGGCTAAAGTAATTTGAATTTCCCACATTCCTACGTGGTTAGCAGGTAGCATTTGTGAGTTACAGTAAAATTTATTGTAGGTTTTATCTGGCGATATAACGTCAAGAATAATCCGCCAGTTGCGGGCAAGATATGTAACGTGGGGCTTGGGCTGCAGATGTGCAAACGTCTCTGCAGAGCCTTTGAAGACAGCCCCTGCCAAGGTTGCCCATACCATGGAGATCCGCCGGATTAAGTTCGCGCAACGCGGCTTATAATGGATCCAGCAGTCATTTCCAGCGAGAGATACTTCCATGTCCAGGGCGGCAACTGACGCCTCTCACACGACGTTCTGATAACTTCCACTTCCTGCTTTTCTGGCATCGGACACCTCGCAGTAAATGCTGCCGACATGGTTAATCAATCGATATCAGACATGATCTCGCAGGGAGTTTGAGATATGAAGCCAGTAACAAGTATCAGCCAGATCGCCAGCTTGTTGGCCGACCCGAAACGCAGTGCAATGCTATGGGCCTTGATCGATGGTATGGCCCGTCCTTCCGATGAGCTTGCCAGCATGGCCGGGCTGACGCCTTCTTCGGCCTGTGCCCACCTGGCCAGGTTGTCGGCCAGTGGCTTGTTGAAGCTGGAGCCGCGGGGGCGCAAACGTTATTTCAGGCTGGCCGCGCCGGAGGTCGGCGCGGCTGTCGAAGCGCTGGCCAGTGTCCAGGTCAAAACCCCCGAAGACAGCCGCGAACAAGAGGTGGGCGGCATCCCGTTGTCCATGCGCCGGGCGAGGCTGTGCGGTGATCACCTGGGGGGCGAGCTGGCGGCGGACCTTTATCAGCGCCTGTTCGATGCTGGCTGGCTGGAGGGCAGCGAGCAGCACATCGAAGTCACCCAATATGGACGTAGCCAGTTCGCCACCTACGGCATTTTCATCGAGGCGCTGGCCCAGCATCAACGTCGAAGCTTCAGCAGTTGCCGCTGTTGCAGTGAGTGGAGCGATCATCGCCCGCATCTGGGCGGCGCGCTGGGCAGTAGCCTGCTCAAGCTGTTCTTGCAGTCTGGCTGGATCCGCGAGAGTGAAACCTCGCGCATGCTGCAGATCAGTGCCGCAGGTCTGGCTCACATCAACCGTATGGCCCAGGTTGCCGTGTTGAAGACTGCTGGCTGAACCCAGGAGGTACGGTGTCTGGCGAGGTCGCTACTGACAATGCGCCCGAAGGCAGATGCCGTGACACTCGGGGTTGGCACAACTTCCGGGGGGCGGAGTGGGAGCAGATTCACCGGTACGTCGGATCGCCGCGAAGGACTGCATCGCAGTCCGGTCTGTGGGGCCGCTGCGCGACCCTTCGTGGCGAATCCGTTCCCACCTTCCGCCCGTCAGGGTTTGACCAACCGCGCATCCAGGCTGTTCTGCGCCAGGCGCCGTGCCTGTTCCTGGGTCATGCCCAGGTGTTCATGCAGGGCCTGGAAGTTCTCGGTGACGTAGCCACCGAAGTACGCCGGGTCATCGGAATTGACCGTGACCTTCACGCCACGCTCGAGCATGTCGAGGATGTTGTGCTGGCTCATATGGTCGAACACGCACAACTTGGTGTTGGACAGTGGGCAGACGGTCAGCGGGATTTGCTCGTCGATGATCCGCTGCATCAGCCGCTCGTCCTCGATGGCGCGCACGCCGTGGTCGATCCGCTGGATCTTGAGCAGGTCGATGGCTTCCCAGATGTACTCGGGCGGGCCTTCTTCACCGGCGTGGGCAACGGTCAGGAAGCCTTCACTGCGGGCACGGTCGAACACGCGCTGGAACTTGCTCGGCGGATGGCCCATTTCCGAGCTGTCGAGGCCGACGGCGATGAAGGCATCGCGAAACGGCAGGGCCTGGTCGAGGGTCTTGTGCGCTTCTTCTTCACTGAGGTGGCGCAGGAAGCTGAGGATCAGGCCGCTGCTGATGCCCAGTTGTCGCTGGCCATCCTTGAGTGCGCCGCTGATGCCGTTGAGCACCACTTCGAAAGGGATATCGCGGTCGGTGTGGGTCTGCGGGTCGAAGAACGGCTCGGTGTGAATCACGTTCTGCGCCTTGCAGCGCTGCAGATAGGCCCAGGTCAGGTCGTAGAAGTCCTGCTCGGTGCGCAATACGTCGGCACCCTGATAGTAGAGGTCGAGAAATTCTTGCAGGTTGTTGAACGCGTAGGCGCCGCGCAGGGCTTCGACATCATTCCAGGGCAGGGCGATCTTGTTGCGCTCGGCCAGGGCGAACAGCAACTCGGGCTCCAGCGATCCTTCCAGGTGCAGGTGCAATTCTGCCTTGGGCAGAGCGTTAAGCCAGTCGTACATAGTGGTGAAATCTCATCAGGTGCGGTTGCCGTCATTCTACAGAGCTTGCGCTGCCCGCGCGGAGAAAGCTGACCAGGCGGTTGGCCGGGGAAACCTTCTACAGTGACTACAGTCACTAGCCAGTACCCACCTGCGCAGGGCCGCCGATGCTTGCACTTCTTAATCAGGAAAAGCCGCTGCTGCTTGCAGTGCTGCTGGCCGCGCTGGCCTGGCCGCTGCAGGGCCAGCTGCTCGGACATGGCCATGGCGTGGCGCTGTTTGCCGGCGCGGTGCTGGTGGCGGCGATCATCTGTGCCTCGATGCGCGTGGCCCAGCACGCCGAGCTGCTAGCGGAAAAAGTCGGCGACCCTTACGGCACCATGATCCTGACCCTGTCGGCGGTGCTGGTCGAGGTGTTGATCCTGGCGATCATGATGAGCAACCAGGCGTCGCCGACCCTGGTGCGGGACACCATCTATTCGGCGGTGATGCTCGACATCAATGGCATCCTCGGCCTGGCCGCGCTGATGGGCGGGCTCAAGCATGGCGAGCAGTCGTACAACGATGATTCGGCGCGCACCTACAGCGTGATGATCATGACTGCCATGGGCGTGTCGATGGTAGTGCCGGAGTTCATTCCGCGGGCCGACTGGAAGCTCTATTCGGGGTTCACCATCGCCGCGATGGTGGTGCTCTATGCCTTGTTCCTGCGCATGCAGGTCGGGCCGCACAGTTACTTCTTCAGTTACAGCTATCCACAGAAAAAGCGCCGCGACCCGCAGGGCGGTACACCGGCGCCGGTGAATAAAGTCCGCTCGATCGCCATCCTGGTCAGCGGCGTGGTGATCATCGGCCTGCTTGCCGAAGTCATGTCGCACACCCTCGACTACGGCCTGGAAGGCAGCGGCGCGCCGCCGGTGCTGATGGCAATTGTGGTGGCGGCCATTTCTGCCGCCCCGGAGATTCTCACTGCCTTGCGCGCAGCATTGGCCAACCGCATGCAGTCGGTGGTCAATATCGCCCTGGGCGCGTCGCTGTCCACGGTGATATTGACCGTTCCGCTGATGGAGGCGATGGCGCTCTACACTGGCCAGCCGTTCCAGATGGCCATGACACCGGTGCAAACGGTGATGATCTTCATCACCCTGATTGTCAGCGCGATCAACCTGAACGATGGCGAAACCAACGCGATCGAGGGCATGACCCACTTCGTGCTGTTCGCCACCTTCATCATGCTGGCATTGCTCGGCCTTTGAGCCTTCAGCCAGCGATCAACTGGGCGGCGGCCTGACGGTGATCGGCGATCAGTTTCTGCACGTCGAGGCCTTCGATCTGGCCATCGATCACCCGCCACTGGCCGCCGACCATGACCCGGTCGGCGCGGTCGGCGCCGCACAGCAGCAGCGCCGAGAGTGGATCGTGGCTACCGGAGAAGCGCAGTTCATCGAGTTTGAACAAGGCCAGGTCAGCCTGTTTGCCCACCGCCAGTTCGCCGATGTCGGTACGCCCGAGCAACTGCGCCGAGCCGCGGGTGGCCCAGCCCAGCACCAGCTCCGGGGTGATCGCTTCGGCGCCATAGCGTAGCCGTTGCAGGTACAGGGCCTGGCGCGCTTCGAGAATCATGTTCGATGCGTCGTTGGAGGCCGAACCGTCCACGCCCAAGCCCACTGGCGCGCCGGCGCCGGTCAGTTCCAGGGTCGGGCAGATGCCCGAAGCCAGGCGCATGTTTGAACTCGGGCAATGGCAGATGCCGGTGCCGGCGGCGCCCAGGCGGGCGATCTCGTCCGGATTGAAATGGATGCCATGGGCCAGCCAGGTGCGCGGCCCGAGCCAGCCGACGCTGTCGAGGTAATCGACCGTGCGCAGGCCGAAACGCTGCAGGCAGAAGTCTTCTTCGTCGAGGGTTTCAGCCAGGTGGGTGTGCAGGCGCACGTCCAGCTCTGCGGCGAGGTCAGCGCTGGCGCGCATGATCTCAGGGGTGACCGAGAACGGCGAGCAGGGGGCCAGGGCGATCTGGATCTGCGCACCGTCGCCACGCTCGTGGTAGCTGTGGATAAGTCGCTGGCTGTCGGCCAGGATCACTTCGCCCTGTTGCACTGTCTGTTGCGGCGGCAGGCCGCCGTCGGCTTCGCCCAGGCTCATGGAGCCACGGGTGAGCATGGCGCGCATGCCCAGTTTGCGCACCGCTTCGACCTGCACGTCGATGGCGTTTTCCAGGCCATCGGGGAACAGGTAATGGTGGTCGGCGGCGGTGGTGCAGCCCGACAGTAACAGCTCGGCCAGGGCCACGCGGGTCGCCAGTTCAAGCTTGGCCGGCGTCAGCCGGGCCCAGACCGGGTAGAGGGTTTTCAGCCAGGGGAACAAAGGCTGATTGACCACCGGCGCCCAGGCGCGGGTCAGGGTCTGGTAGAAGTGGTGGTGGGTGTTGATAAGCCCCGGCAGCACCACGTGTTCGCGGGCGTCGAAGACTTGTCCACAGGGGCGGGCCGGGGCTTGCCCTAGGCCGAGAACTTCGTTGATACGGCCGTCTTCGATGACCAGGCCGCCACGGGCGTCGAGGGTGTTGGCGGTGAAGATGGCCAGGGGGTTTTTCAACCAGATACGGGTCGCAGGCATGGTGCCGGCTCCTCTGAAAGTGGGTTCAGGTTAGCCAGCTCAGTGTTGCCCTGTCTGCTGATCCAGGTCCGCCGCGGTGGGCGAGGTGTCGAGTCTACACCCACCGCGCAAGGTTTCACCAGATCAGGCTTTCGCCTTTGTAGTTGATGAAATGCAGGCCACCTTTGCCGGCATTGGCCTTGATCTGCTCAAGCATGCCGCGGGTGCTGGTGAGCACGTCGATCTCGGCGTTTTCCCCGCCCATGTCGGTTTTCACCCAGCCCGGGTGCATGGCCAGGACGGTTTGCTGTGGCTGTTGCAGAGTAACGAAGCTGTTGATCATCGAGTTCAAGGCCGCCTTGCTGGCCTTGTACAGGCACATCTCGCTGCCGTCGGGAATGGCGACGCTGCCAAGGATCGAACTCATGAACGCCAGCACGCCGTCTTCGCGCAGTTGCGGGGCCAGGCGCTGGGCGACGCGAATGGGCGATACGGCATTGGTCAGGAACAGCTCGCCCACATCGGCCAGTTGTGCGCGCTCAGGGTTCTGGTCACCCGGGCCCATGACCCCGGCATTGACGAACAGCAGGTCAAACACCTGTCCCTGCAAACGTTGCTGGAGGGCGTCGAGCTGGCTAGTGCTGTTCATTTCCAGGGTTTCGACCTGCACGCGGGGCAGGGCGCGCAGGGTCTCGGCCCTGGCCGGGTCGCGCACGGTAGCAAGCACATTCCAGCCGTCTTCCACCAGGCGTTGCACCAGGCCAAGGCCCAGGCCGCGCGAGGCGCCGATGATCAGGGCGGTTTTGTTCGTGGACATGGAGAACTCCTTTCGAGGGTTATCAAACGTTGATCAAAGAATAACCAGTCTAGCCAAGCCGTGGCCCGGCAAGCCGTTGGCGCAGGGGTGCACGGCTTATCCACAGCTTGCTCCACAGTATTTGTGTGCAAGCATGCAGGCTGGGTACAAGCCGTGTAGTGGTGGTTTGCAGGCGCAATAACTGGGGATAACTTACTGATTTTTCGCCAGTTCAAGCGCTGTCATGAAATCTTGATCAAAATATGATCGTTCTTCTGCAGGCCCCGTGGTTAAAGGCTCGCAGGCGAATGCCCAGAGCTTATCCACAGCCGGGCCCACAGTGAATGTGGGCAAATGTTCAAGCCCGTTCCAGCAGGATGCGGCCACGGCTGAGGTCGGCCAGCTGGCGTTGCAGCGCCTCGATCTGTTCCTCGCCCAGGGCCAGGCGCAGGTCGACGCCATTGGCGGTGAACTGTTCGTCCAGCACCAGGCCATCAGCCTCGGCCACGCGCAATTTGAGCAGTGCCAATTCGCTGAAGCTGCAACTGCAGGTCAGTTCGCTGCGGCTGACCAGCAAGCGCTTTTCTGCCTGCTGCAGGCACTTGTTGGCGCCGCCGCCGTAAGCGCGGGCCAGGCCGCCGGTGCCCAGTTGAATGCCGCCGTACCAGCGGATCACCAAGACTACCACCTGGTCGCAGTCCTGCGCCTCGATGGCCGCCAGGATCGGCCGCCCGGCGGTGCCGCCGGGTTCGCCGTCGTCGCTGCTGCGGTATTGCCCGCCCAGTTTCCAGGCCCAGCAGTTGTGGGTGGCGGCGAGGTCGCTATGGCGTTCGATGAAGCTCATGGCTTCGGCCGGGCTGCTGATTGGCGCAGCCAGGGTGATGAAACGGCTCTTGCGAATCTCTTCGCGAAACTCGCAGGTGTCGAGCAGGGTAAAAGGCATAAGGCAGGTTCAGTCGCGAGGTGTCAGGCCACAGCCCTTGAGAATGATGTGGATAAGATTGTTGCTGGCATCTTCCATGTCCTGCTTGGTCAGGCGGCTGCGGCCGGTGACCTGGCAGATCTGGGTGGCGAAGTCGGCATAGTGCTGGGTGCTGCCCCAGAGCAGGAAGATCAGGTGCACCGGGTCGACCGGGTCCATCTTGCCGGCGTCGATCCAGGCCTGGAACACTGCGGCACGGCCCTTGAACCAGGCACGGTAGTCTTCGCTGAAATAGTCGCTCAGGCACTGCCCGCCGCTGATGATCTCCATGGCGAAGATCCGCGAGGCTTGCGGGTTGCGCCGGGAGAATTCCATCTTGGTGCGAATGTAGCTGCTCAAGGCCAGGGCCGGGTCGTCGTCGACGGTCAGGGCGTTGAAGGTGCTGTCCCACAACTCGATGATGTTGCTCAGCACCGCCACATACAGGCCGAGCTTGTTGGTGAAGTAGTAATGCAGGTTGGCCTTGGGCAGCCCGGCCTTGAGGGCGATGGTGTTCATGCTGGTGCCCTTGAAACCGTGGCGGGCGAACTCGTCCTCGGCGGCCTGGATGATGGCCTGCTCGTTCTTCTGGCGAATGCGGCCGGCGGGCTTGCCCGAGGCTTGGAGGCGATGCGCAGGGACTTCAAAGGTCATGAACGATTCCAGACAAGGCAATGGGTATCTCTTATGACTGGCTAACCTACCAGCATTAGCCCTCAGCGAGTAGCCGCCAGGCTTTCTAGGAAGCTTTCCAGGACCAGGTGCGGGCGCCGGCCCTTGCGCGTTACCCAGCACAGGCTCAGGTCATAAAAGCGCTCGGCGGGCTTGAGTGCCCGCAGCCGGCCTTGTTGTACCCAGAAGGTCGCGTAGTGGTCGGGCAGGTAGCCGATGTAGCGCCCGGTCAAAATCAGGAAGGCCATGCCTTCGCGGTCCGAGGCGCTGGCGGTGCAGTTGAGCGCCTGGTAATGGGCCTGGACATCGGCGGGCAGGCGGAAGGTCGGGGCGATGGCGTCCTGGCTGTTGAGGCGCTCGTCGTCCAGTTGCCGGTCGTCGGCGTAAAACAACGGATGACCGACCGCGCAGTACAGCAGTGAACGTTCGCTGTACAGCGGCTGGTACTCAAGGCCCGACAGCGGGCTGGTCTGCGGCACCACGCCAACGTGCAGGCTGCCATCGAGCACGCCTTGCTCGACCTGGCTGGGGGCGATCATGCGGATCTGGATACGCACGTCCGGGCCGCGGTCCTTGAGCTGGGCCAGGGCATGGGTGATGCGCATGTGCGGTAGGGTCACCAGGTTGTCGGTCAGGCCGATGTTCAGCTCGCCACGCAAATGCTGGTGCAGGCCGTTGACCTCGGTGCGAAAGCTTTCCAGGGCGCTGAGCAATTGCAACGCCGATTGATACACCTCGCGGCCCTCCTCGGTCAGCGAAAAACCGGCGCGCCCGCGCTGGCACAGGCGCAGGCCCAGGCGCTGCTCGAGGTCGCTCATCTGCTGGCTGATGGCCGAGCGGCCAATGCCCAGGACGTTCTCGGCGGCCGAAAAGCCGCCGCACTCCACCACGCTGCGGTAGATCTTCAGCAGGCGGATATCGAAATCGCTGACCTGGGCCAGGGGTTGTGGACGTTTCACGCGATGCCTTTGCGTTGAGGAACATGAAAGGCAGACAACATACGCTGATCAGACATTCTCACGCCAGCGGCGCGCCTGGACGAGCAGGGCCGGGGCGAAGTGCAGTACGACCATCCGCAGCAGGTGGTGCGTCAGGATGAATACCACATTCAGCCCACCGCTGAAGGCGACGATGGCAATGGTCTCGATGGCGCCGGGCATGTAGGCCAGCCACAAAGTGAATGGATCACTGCCCAGCACCTTGGCGGCCACCCCGGCAAAGACGGCAGCGACCAGCAGCATCAGGCCCACCGACATCAGCCCGGCGCCGCCGTGACGGACCAGCTCCTTGAGGCTGATTTCCCTGAACCTGGCGCCGATCAGCACACCGAGGATCAGCGCGGCAAAATCGACGCTCCAGCCGGGCAGATGAAACGCCTGGAGCAAGCCCAGCTTTACATAGACCGCCGTGGCGATGATCGCCGTGAGCATGAAGGGCGCAGGAACACCAAGCTTGAGCAGCAGGCGCCCGAGCAGGATGCACAGGGCAAGCAGCGACGCCAGGGTCAGCAACAGGCCTGGATTAAGCGCGGTGCTCGCGCTTGCAGGGACATCGCTACCGGCGCGAATGCTCAGGCTGACCAGCAGGGTAATCGACACCAGGCGCATCAGGTGCACAACGATCACCTTGCTCGAAGCCCGTTCCGACTCGAGCAAGTCGAACACCGCAGCCAGGGCGCCGGGGTACACCGCCAGCAGTGAATCCTTGAGGTTCCAGCCGCACCCCCTGAACAGCCACAGGCCGGCGATGGCAATCTGCGCACTCAGGCACAGCAGCAGAAAACCCAGGCTCGGCAGGATGCTGGCCACCGTGTCGCTGTCCCAGGCTTCGAACATCAAGCCGGTGGCGATACCCATGACCAGTTGCACGTATTCCAGACCAAAGCGCAGGTCGGGGGTAAAGCGCAGCCGGCTGACCAACATGGCGCTGGCGACGATGGCGCCCAGCAACAGCCCGTGAGGCACACCGGCAAACTGTACGGCGGCGCCAACCAGGGCGCAGATCAGTAAACACAGGATGGTTTTCATGGTGAGTGTGCTTGCGCGTCCTGCGCCAAGTCTCCTGAAGGGGCCGCCCGCATCATGCGCCTTGCCGGGGTGCATGGAAACACTTTGTAACATCGTTGCGGCTGGATGTTGTGAATTAATGTTTAGCCCGTGGTGATCTGAAGATTAGAAAAGCCAGATTTTCCAAACCTTAAGCTCATGCCAATTTAGGCACAACAACACTTGTCGCTGCCCAATTGCCTTGCGAGGACTTGTCCGATGAATCTGCCTGAAAACGCTCCTGTCGGTCTGGCCAGCCAGCTCAAGCTGGACGCCCACTGGATGCCCTACACCGCCAACCGCAATTTTCAGCGCGATCCACGGCTGATCGTCGCCGCCGAAGGCAGCTACCTGACCGACGACAAGGGCCGCAAGATTTATGACGCCCTGTCCGGCTTGTGGACTTGCGGCGCCGGTCACACCCGCAAGCAGATCCAGGAAGCAGTATCGCGCCAATTGGGCGTGCTCGATTACTCGCCGGCTTTCCAGTTCGGCCACCCGCTGTCGTTCCAGCTGGCCGAGAAAATCACCGACCTGACCCCGGGCAACCTCAATCACGTCTTCTATACCAACTCCGGTTCCGAGTGCGCCGACACCGCGGTGAAGATGGTCCGTGCCTACTGGCGCCTGAAAGGCCAGGCCACCAAGACCAAGCTGATCGGCCGTGCCCGTGGCTATCACGGGGTGAATATCGCCGGTACCAGCCTGGGTGGCGTCAACGGCAACCGCAAGCTGTTCGGCCAGTTGCTCGACGTCGATCACATTCCGCACACCCTGCTGCCGGGCAATGCCTTCACCAAAGGCATGCCGGAGGAGGGCGGTATCGCCCTGGCCGATGAAATGCTCAAGCTGATCGAGCTGCACGATGCTTCGAACATCGCCGCGCTGATTGTCGAGCCGCTGGCCGGTTCCGCAGGTGTACTGCCACCGCCGAAGGGCTACCTGAAGCGTCTGCGGGAAATCTGCGACCAGCACAACATCCTGCTGATCTTCGACGAAGTCATCACCGGCTTTGGCCGCATGGGCTCGATGTTCGGTGCCGATGCCTTCGGCGTCACCCCGGATCTGATGTGCATCGCCAAGCAAGTCACCAACGGCGCCATCCCGATGGGCGCGGTGATCGCCAGCAGCGAGATCTACCAGACCTTCATGAACCAGCCGACTCCGGAATACGCGGTGGAATTCCCCCACGGCTACACCTACTCGGCGCACCCGGTCGCCTGCGCCGCCGGTCTCGCCGCGCTGGACCTGCTGGAGAAAGAAAACCTGGTGCAATCGGCCGCCGAACTGTCGCCGCACTTCGAGAAGGTGCTGCACGGGGTCAAGGGCGCGAAGAACATCATCGACATCCGTAACTACGGCCTGGCCGGCGCCATCCAGATTGCCGCCCGCGACGGTGACGCCATCGTGCGTCCATACGAGATCGCCATGAAGCTGTGGAAAGCCGGCTTCTATGTACGCTTCGGCGGCGACACCCTGCAGTTCGGCCCAACCTTCAACAGCCAGCCGCAGGAACTGGACCGCCTGTTCGATGCGGTCGGCGAGGCCATCAACCAGGTCGATTGATTGTCCCTCTATATATAAGCAGCGGGCGCGAGTGATCTCGCGCCCAGGCATACCCTCTTTCTGGAGTTCTGCATGAGCACTGTTCAACACCTGATCAACGGCGAACTGGTTGCTGCCGACACGCGCACCGCCGATGTCTTCAACCCGTCCACTGGCCAGGCCATCCACAAGGTTGCCCTGGCCAGCAAGCAAACCGTGCAGCAGGCCATCGACTCGGCCAAGGCCGCCTTCCCGGCCTGGCGCAACACGCCGCCGGCCAAACGCGCCCAGGTAATGTTCCGCTTCAAGCAACTGCTGGAGCAGAATGAAGCGCGTATCTCCCAGCTGATCAGCGAAGAGCACGGCAAAACCGTGGAAGACGCCGCCGGTGAACTCAAGCGCGGTATCGAGAACGTCGAGTTTGCCTGCGCCGCGCCGGAAGTGCTCAAGGGCGAGTACAGCCGCAACGTTGGCCCGAACATCGATGCCTGGTCCGACTTTCAGCCGCTGGGCGTAGTGGCCGGTATTACCCCGTTCAACTTCCCGGCCATGGTGCCGCTGTGGATGTACCCACTGGCAATCGCCTGTGGTAACTGCTTCATCCTCAAGCCATCGGAACGTGATCCGAGCTCGACCCTGCTGATTGCCCAACTGCTGCATGAAGCCGGCCTGCCTAAAGGCGTGCTCAACGTTGTGCACGGTGACAAGGAAGCGGTGGATGCGCTGATCGAGGCGCCAGAGGTCAAGGCCCTGAGCTTCGTTGGCTCGACGCCGATCGCCGAGTACATCTATGCCGAAGGCACCAAGCGCGGCAAACGCGTTCAGGCCCTGGGCGGGGCGAAGAACCACGCGGTGCTGATGCCTGATGCCGACCTGGACAACGCGGTCAGCGCGCTGATGGGCGCAGCCTACGGTTCTTGCGGCGAGCGCTGCATGGCGATCTCGGTGGCCGTGTGCGTTGGCGACCAGGTGGCCGATGCGCTGATCGCCAAACTCGAACCACAGATCAAGGCGTTGAAGATTGGTGCCGGTACCTCCTGCGGCCTGGACATGGGCCCGCTGGTTACCGCCGCCGCCCGTGACAAGGTGGTTGGCTACATCGACCAAGGTGTGGCTGCTGGTGCGCAGCTGGTGGTCGACGGCCGTGGCTACCGGGTTGCCGGTAATGAAGACGGCTACTTTGTCGGCGGCACCCTGTTCGACCGCGTGACGACCGAGATGAGCATCTATAAAGAAGAGATCTTCGGGCCGGTACTCTGCGTGGTACGCGTCGACAGCCTGGAAGAGGCCATGCGCCTGATCAACGAACACGAATACGGCAACGGCACCTGCATCTTTACCCGTGACGGTGAAGCGGCGCGCCTGTTCTGCGACGAGATCGAAGTGGGCATGGTCGGCGTCAACGTCCCGCTGCCGGTGCCGGTGGCTTACCACAGCTTCGGCGGCTGGAAGCGTTCGCTGTTCGGCGACCTGCATGCCTATGGCCCGGATGGCGTGCGTTTCTACACCCGCCGCAAAGCCATTACCCAGCGCTGGCCGCAACGTGCCAGCCATGAAGCGTCGCAGTTTGCCTTCCCGAGCCTTTAAGGCTTTTACAGCGGCTAGCTGCTAGCTGCAAGCTACAAGTTGAGCGCGGTGTTACTGCTTTTACTTGTAGCTTGAAGCTTGTGGCTTATAGCCAAAACGCCCCTGCTGAAACAAAGTTGAAATAAGTCCTTGACGCCCCCGCAGATCTCTCTATAATTCGCCCCACTTCCGGCGCAGTCGGAACTGAAAACTCCTTGAGTTTCAATGAGTTAGCGGTTCCAGGGTCATCCGGAGGTGCTTCGGTCGAAAGATCGGCAGCGGTGAAAAAGGCAGTTGACAGCGGTTTGAAACGCTGTAGAATTCGCCTCCCGCTACGAGCGATCGCAGCGAGTCAAGTGTTTGAAGTGAAACGAAAAACTTCAAAATAAACGCTTGACAGGCTCTGAGGAAAGCGTAGAATGCGCGCCTCGGTTGAGACGAAAAACTCTTAACCAACCGCTCTTTAACAACTGAATCAAGCAATTCGTGTGGGTGCTTGTGAGCTCAGACTGATAGTCAAAAAGATTATCAGCATCACAAGTGGCTACACGAAAATCGAAAGATTTGAAAGTAAGTCATTTGAGATTGCTGAGCCAAGTTTAGGGTTTTCTCAAAACCCAAGCAGTATTGAACTGAAGAGTTTGATCATGGCTCAGATTGAACGCTGGCGGCAGGCCTAACACATGCAAGTCGAGCGGATGAGAAGAGCTTGCTCTTCGATTCAGCGGCGGACGGGTGAGTAATACCTAGGAATCTGCCTGGTAGTGGGGGACAACGTTTCGAAAGGAACGCTAATACCGCATACGTCCTACGGGAGAAAGCAGGGGACCTTCGGGCCTTGCGCTATCAGATGAGCCTAGGTCGGATTAGCTAGTTGGTGAGGTAATGGCTCACCAAGGCGACGATCCGTAACTGGTCTGAGAGGATGATCAGTCACACTGGAACTGAGACACGGTCCAGACTCCTACGGGAGGCAGCAGTGGGGAATATTGGACAATGGGCGAAAGCCTGATCCAGCCATGCCGCGTGTGTGAAGAAGGTCTTCGGATTGTAAAGCACTTTAAGTTGGGAGGAAGGGTACTTACCTAATACGTGAGTATTTTGACGTTACCGACAGAATAAGCACCGGCTAACTCTGTGCCAGCAGCCGCGGTAATACAGAGGGTGCAAGCGTTAATCGGAATTACTGGGCGTAAAGCGCGCGTAGGTGGTTTGTTAAGTTGGATGTGAAATCCCCGGGCTCAACCTGGGAACTGCATCCAAAACTGGCAAGCTAGAGTAGGGCAGAGGGTGGTGGAATTTCCTGTGTAGCGGTGAAATGCGTAGATATAGGAAGGAACACCAGTGGCGAAGGCGACCACCTGGGCTCATACTGACACTGAGGTGCGAAAGCGTGGGGAGCAAACAGGATTAGATACCCTGGTAGTCCACGCCGTAAACGATGTCAACTAGCCGTTGGAATCCTTGAGATTTTAGTGGCGCAGCTAACGCATTAAGTTGACCGCCTGGGGAGTACGGCCGCAAGGTTAAAACTCAAATGAATTGACGGGGGCCCGCACAAGCGGTGGAGCATGTGGTTTAATTCGAAGCAACGCGAAGAACCTTACCAGGCCTTGACATGCAGAGAACTTTCCAGAGATGGATTGGTGCCTTCGGGAACTCTGACACAGGTGCTGCATGGCTGTCGTCAGCTCGTGTCGTGAGATGTTGGGTTAAGTCCCGTAACGAGCGCAACCCTTGTCCTTAGTTACCAGCACGTTATGGTGGGCACTCTAAGGAGACTGCCGGTGACAAACCGGAGGAAGGTGGGGATGACGTCAAGTCATCATGGCCCTTACGGCCTGGGCTACACACGTGCTACAATGGTCGGTACAGAGGGTTGCCAAGCCGCGAGGTGGAGCTAATCTCACAAAACCGATCGTAGTCCGGATCGCAGTCTGCAACTCGACTGCGTGAAGTCGGAATCGCTAGTAATCGCGAATCAGAATGTCGCGGTGAATACGTTCCCGGGCCTTGTACACACCGCCCGTCACACCATGGGAGTGGGTTGCACCAGAAGTAGCTAGTCTAACCTTCGGGAGGACGGTTACCACGGTGTGATTCATGACTGGGGTGAAGTCGTAACAAGGTAGCCGTAGGGGAACCTGCGGCTGGATCACCTCCTTAATCGACAGACATCAGCTGTCTTATGAGCTCCCACACGAATTGCTTGATTCATTGAAGAAGACGATTGGGTCTGTAGCTCAGTTGGTTAGAGCGCACCCCTGATAAGGGTGAGGTCGGCAGTTCGAATCTGCCCAGACCCACCAATTACATGTGGTGCAGCCTGTAGCAATACGGGGCCATAGCTCAGCTGGGAGAGCGCCTGCCTTGCACGCAGGAGGTCAGCGGTTCGATCCCGCTTGGCTCCACCACCTTACGTCAAAGCTTAGAAATGAATATTCGGATCGAATATTGATTTCTGAACTTTTTCAGAATCGTTCTTTAAAAATTTGGGTATGTGATAGAAAGATAGACTGGACAGCACTTTCACTGGTGTGTGTTCAGGCTAAGGTAAAATTTGTGAGTCATTACAAGTTTTCGGCGAATGTTGTCTTCACAGTATAACCAGATTGCTTGGGGTTATATGGTCAAGTGAAGAAGCGCATACGGTGGATGCCTTGGCAGTCAGAGGCGATGAAAGACGTGGTAGCCTGCGATAAGCTTCGGGGAGTCGGCAAACAGACTTTGATCCGGAGATCTCTGAATGGGGGAACCCACTCAGCATAAGCTGAGTATCTTGTACTGAATACATAGGTGCAAGAGGCGAACCAGGGGAACTGAAACATCTAAGTACCCTGAGGAAAAGAAATCAACCGAGATTCCCTTAGTAGTGGCGAGCGAACGGGGACTAGCCCTTAAGTGGCTTTGAGATTAGCGGAACGCTCTGGAAAGTGCGGCCATAGTGGGTGATAGCCCTGTACGCGAAAATCTCTTAGTCATGAAATCGAGTAGGACGGAGCACGAGAAACTTTGTCTGAATATGGGGGGACCATCCTCCAAGGCTAAATACTACTGACTGACCGATAGTGAACCAGTACCGTGAGGGAAAGGCGAAAAGAACCCCGGAGAGGGGAGTGAAATAGATCCTGAAACCGTATGCGTACAAGCAGTGGGAGCCTACTTTGTTAGGTGACTGCGTACCTTTTGTATAATGGGTCAGCGACTTATATTCAGTGGCGAGCTTAACCGAATAGGGGAGGCGTAGCGAAAGCGAGTCTTAATAGGGCGTTTAGTCGCTGGGTATAGACCCGAAACCGGGCGATCTATCCATGGGCAGGTTGAAGGTTAGGTAACACTGACTGGAGGACCGAACCGACTACCGTTGAAAAGTTAGCGGATGACCTGTGGATCGGAGTGAAAGGCTAATCAAGCTCGGAGATAGCTGGTTCTCCTCGAAAGCTATTTAGGTAGCGCCTCATGTATCACTGTAGGGGGTAGAGCACTGTTTCGGCTAGGGGGTCATCCCGACTTACCAAACCGATGCAAACTCCGAATACCTACAAGTGCCGAGCATGGGAGACACACGGCGGGTGCTAACGTCCGTCGTGAAAAGGGAAACAACCCAGACCGTCAGCTAAGGTCCCAAAGTTATGGTTAAGTGGGAAACGATGTGGGAAGGCTTAGACAGCTAGGAGGTTGGCTTAGAAGCAGCCACCCTTTAAAGAAAGCGTAATAGCTCACTAGTCGAGTCGGCCTGCGCGGAAGATGTAACGGGGCTCAAACCATACACCGAAGCTACGGGTATCACTTAGGTGATGCGGTAGAGGAGCGTTCTGTAAGCCTGTGAAGGTGAGTTGAGAAGCTTGCTGGAGGTATCAGAAGTGCGAATGCTGACATGAGTAACGACAATGGGAGTGAAAAACTCCCACGCCGAAAGACCAAGGTTTCCTGCGCAACGTTAATCGACGCAGGGTTAGTCGGTCCCTAAGGCGAGGCTGAAAAGCGTAGTCGATGGAAAACAGGTTAATATTCCTGTACTTCTGGTTATTGCGATGGAGGGACGGAGAAGGCTAGGCCAGCTTGGCGTTGGTTGTCCAAGTTTAAGGTGGTAGGCTGAGATCTTAGGTAAATCCGGGATCTTAAGGCCGAGAGCTGATGACGAGTTGCCTTTAGGCGACGAAGTGGTTGATGCCATGCTTCCAAGAAAAGCTTCTAAGCTTCAGATAACCAGGAACCGTACCCCAAACCGACACAGGTGGTTGGGTAGAGAATACCAAGGCGCTTGAGAGAACTCGGGTGAAGGAACTAGGCAAAATGGCACCGTAACTTCGGGAGAAGGTGCGCCGGTGAGGGTGAAGGACTTGCTCCGTAAGCCCATGCCGGTCGAAGATACCAGGCCGCTGCGACTGTTTATTAAAAACACAGCACTCTGCAAACACGAAAGTGGACGTATAGGGTGTGACGCCTGCCCGGTGCCGGAAGGTTAATTGATGGGGTTAGCTAACGCGAAGCTCTTGATCGAAGCCCCGGTAAACGGCGGCCGTAACTATAACGGTCCTAAGGTAGCGAAATTCCTTGTCGGGTAAGTTCCGACCTGCACGAATGGCGTAACGATGGCGGCGCTGTCTCCACCCGAGACTCAGTGAAATTGAAATCGCTGTGAAGATGCAGTGTATCCGCGGCTAGACGGAAAGACCCCGTGAACCTTTACTATAGCTTTGCACTGGACTTTGAATTTGCTTGTGTAGGATAGGTGGGAGGCTTTGAAGCGTGGACGCCAGTTCGCGTGGAGCCATCCTTGAAATACCACCCTGGCAACTTTGAGGTTCTAACTCAGGTCCGTTATCCGGATCGAGGACAGTGTATGGTGGGTAGTTTGACTGGGGCGGTCTCCTCCTAAAGAGTAACGGAGGAGTACGAAGGTGCGCTCAGACCGGTCGGAAATCGGTCGTAGAGTATAAAGGCAAAAGCGCGCTTGACTGCGAGACAGACACGTCGAGCAGGTACGAAAGTAGGTCTTAGTGATCCGGTGGTTCTGTATGGAAGGGCCATCGCTCAACGGATAAAAGGTACTCCGGGGATAACAGGCTGATACCGCCCAAGAGTTCATATCGACGGCGGTGTTTGGCACCTCGATGTCGGCTCATCACATCCTGGGGCTGAAGCCGGTCCCAAGGGTATGGCTGTTCGCCATTTAAAGTGGTACGCGAGCTGGGTTTAGAACGTCGTGAGACAGTTCGGTCCCTATCTGCCGTGGACGTTTGAGATTTGAGAGGGGCTGCTCCTAGTACGAGAGGACCGGAGTGGACGAACCTCTGGTGTTCCGGTTGTCACGCCAGTGGCATTGCCGGGTAGCTATGTTCGGAAGAGATAACCGCTGAAAGCATCTAAGCGGGAAACTTGCCTCAAGATGAGATCTCACTGGAGCCTTGAGCTCCCTGAAGGGCCGTCGAAGACTACGACGTTGATAGGTTGGGTGTGTAAGCGCTGTGAGGCGTTGAGCTAACCAATACTAATTGCCCGTGAGGCTTGACCATATAACACCCAAGCAATTTGAGCGAAAGCCAGATTGCGGTGTTGTGAAGACTGCAAAGCCGAGAATTTGTAACTCACAAAACATCACATACCCGATTCGCTGGAGTGTCTAACAAGACCTTCTGGCAACAGAATTTCTTGACGACCATAGAGCATTGGAACCACCTGATCCCATCCCGAACTCAGCAGTGAAACGATGCATCGCCGATGGTAGTGTGGGGTTTCCCCATGTGAGAGTAGGTCATCGTCAAGATTAAATTCCGAAACCCCTATCTGCGCATGCAGGTAGGGGTTTTGTCTTTCTGGCTGTTGCACAACACAGTCAGGCTCGCCGAGCATGATAAGGTTTCCCTCTGCCCGCACAGCCTTAAGGATGCCCAATGCCGCACACAAACCCACTCCTACCAGGTTTCATGGTGGTTCACGGCAACCGCCTGGATGAACTGCGCAGCCTGGTGGTGAGCTGGATGCGGCGTTACCCGCTGGCACCGTTGGAAAACGAAATCGCCCTGGTGCAGAGCAACGGCATCGCCCAGTGGTTGAAGCTGGCCCTGGCCGAAGATCCTGAAGATGACGATCAGGGCGGCTGCGGCATCGCTGCGGCGGTCGAGGTGCAGCTGCCCGGCAGTTTCATGTGGCAGCTGTACCGCAAGGTGCTGGGCCGCGAAGAAATCCCCGAGGTGTCGCTGCTCGACAAGGCGCCGCTGACCTGGCGCTTGATGCGCCTGCTACCAGAGGTCATCGACAAGCCGCACTTCGAGCCCTTGCAGCGCTTTCTCACCGACGACAGCGACCTGCGCAAGCGCTACCAGCTGGCCGAGCGCCTGGCCGACCTGTTCGACCAGTACCAGGTGTATCGCGCCGACTGGCTCAAGGACTGGGCCGCTGGCCGTCATGTGCTCAATACCGCCCGTGGCGAATCCAAGCCGCTGCCGCCCGCCAACTGCTGGCAGGCCGAGCTGTGGCGCGCCTTGTTGCTGGATGTCGGCGAAGAGGGCATGGCCCAGAGCCGCGCCGGTGTACACCAGCGCTTCATCGAACGGATCAACAGCCTGGAGCAGGCGCCCGCTGGCCTGCCGTCCCGGGTTATCGTTTTTGGTATTTCGTCGTTGCCTGCCCAGGCGCTGGAAGCCCTCGCCGGCCTGGCGCGTTTCAGCCAGGTGCTGCTCTGCGTGCACAACCCCTGCCGTCACCATTGGGCCGACATCGTCGCCGACAAGGACCTGCTGCGCCATCAGTACAAGCGCCAGCAACGCAAGCAGGGCATGCCCAGCCTGATCGACGCCGAAACCCTGCACCAGCACGCCCATCCCTTGCTGGCTGCCTGGGGCAAGCAGGGCCGCGACTACATCAACCTGCTCGACAGCTACGACGACCCTGGCAGTTACCGCGCAGCTTTCAGCGACGGGCGTATCGACCTGTTCAGCGAAAGCGAGCCCAAGACCCTGCTCAACCAGTTGCAGGACGACATTCTCGAGTTGCGCCCGCTGGCCGAAACCCGCGAGCTGTGGCCTGACGTCGACCCCGGCAAAGATCGCTCGGTGCGTTTTCATATCGGCCACAGCCCGCAACGTGAAGTGGAAATCCTCCACGACCAGTTGCTCGCCCGCTTCAGCGCCGATGCGGCGCTGCGCCCCCGCGACATCATCGTCATGCTCCCGGACATCAACACCTACGCGCCGCACATCCGCGCCGTGTTCGGCCAGCTCGACCGCAACGACCCGCGTTTCATCCCCTTCACCTTGACCGACCAGGGCCAGCGTGGCCGCGACCCGTTGCTGATTGCCCTCGAGCACCTGCTGAAGTTGCCCGACAGCCGTTTCGCCGTCAGTGAGATCCTCGATCTGCTTGATGTACCGGCCTTGCGTGCGCGCTTCGCCATCAAGGAAAGCGACCTGCCGACCTTGCACCGCTGGATCGAAGGCGCTGGCATTCGCTGGGGGCTGAACGCCGAGCAACGCGCCGGTCTCGGCTTGCCTGCAGACCTTGAACAGAACAGCTGGCGATTCGGCTTGCGGCGCATGTTGCTGGGTTACGCCGTCGGTGTCGGCGAAGGCTGCGACGGTATCGAGCCGTTCGATGAAATCGGTGGCCTGGACGCCGCCTTGATTGGCCCGTTGGTGGCACTGCTCGATGCCCTGGAGATCGCGCATGAGCAGCTCTCCCAAGCGGCATCCGCTGCCGAGTGGGGCGAGCGCCTGCATGCCTTGCTGCAAGTGTTCTTCCTCGCCGAAACCGAGCATGACGACTACCTGCTGGTGCAACTGCAGACCCTGCGCGAAACCTGGTTGCAGACCTGTGAGTCGGTCGGCCTGCAAGACTTGCTGCCGCTCACGGTGGTCCGTGAAGCCTGGTTGGCCGGGCTCGACCAGGGTCGGCTGTCCCAGCGCTTTCTCGCAGGTTCGGTGAACTTCTGCACCTTGATGCCCATGCGCGCGATCCCGTTCAAGGTGGTCTGTCTGCTGGGTATGAACGATGGCGACTATCCGCGTGCGCAGCCGCCGCTGGACTTCGACCTGATGGGCAGTGACTACCGTCCAGGTGATCGCTCGCGGCGCGAGGACGATCGCTACCTGTTGCTCGAGGCGCTGCTGTCGGCCCGTGATCAGTTGTACGTCAGTTGGGTCGGGCGCAGCATTCGCGACAACAGCGAACGCCCGGCCTCGGTGCTGATCGGCCAGTTGCGTGATCATCTGGCGGCGGGTTGGCGCCTGGCCGGTGCCGAGGTGGGCGGCAAGCTCAACGCCGGTGAGCAGTTGTTGCATGCGCTGACCGTGGAGCATCCGTTGCAGCCGTTCAGCGCCCGCTACTTTCACAAGGGCAGCAACCTGTTCAGCTATGCCCGTGAGTGGCGCTCCCTGCATCTGCCTGGCGAACAACAGCTCAAGCCTGAGGATGAGCTGCCGGCTTACAGCAGCGATGAACCGCTGACCCTGACCTTGCTGCAAGACTTCCTCCGCCATCCGGTACGGCACTTCTTCAGCCAGCGTTTGAAGGTGTTCTTCGAGTCGGTGGAAGCGCCCCTGGCCGATGAAGAGCCATTCGTGCTCGATGCCCTGCAGCGCTACAGCCTGAGTGAAAGCCTGCTGGCAGCAGCCCTGGCCGACCCGCAAGACAGCGAGCGGGCGTTGACCACTCAAGCCCGGCGCCTGCAGGGCTACGGGCTGCTGCCACTGGCCGGTTTCGGTGAATGCCTGCAGGCCGAGCTGATCGAGCCGTTGCCCGACCTGCTGCAGCGTTATCAACAGCTGCTGCAGCAGTGGCCGTTGCCTGTGGATAACGCCGTGCCGATCCGCTTCGAGTATCGCCAGCTCAAGCTTGAAGGCTGGTTGGGCCGGGTCTACCAGCGCGAAGACGAGTCCTTGCTAAGCATCACCACCTTGCCCAATGGCATCAGCAGTGGCCGCACCCTCAAGTGGCACCGGCTGACGCCAACCTGGGTCATGCACCTGGCCGCCTGTGCGGTGGGCCTGAAGCTGTACAGCGCCGTGGTCGCCACCGACGTTACGCTATTGTTGGCGCCGCTCGAACAAGCCCGTGCCGCTGAACTGCTGGGCGACCTGTTACTGGCCCGGCAAACGGGCATGAACGCACCGCTGCCGGTGGCGGTGAAAACGGCCTTTGCCTGGCTGGCCCAGAGCGATGCCGACAAAGCCCTGGCCGCAGCGGCCAAGGCCTACGACGGCGATGGCCAGAACAGCTTTGGCGAGCGCAGCGAAAGCACCGCGCTGGCCCGGCAGTTCAGCGATTTTGCGGCACTCAGTGCCAGTGAAGAATTCGAAGGCTGGTGCGAGGCCCTGTACCGCCCCATGTTCGAAGCGCCCTGGCAGACGCTGGGCAAAGAGGAGAGTGCTCGATGAGCCTTGGAGTTGCCCCTGCCCCCCTGGCCCTGACCTTTCCCCTGCACGGCAGCCAGCTTATCGAAGCCAGCGCCGGTACCGGCAAGACGTTCACTATCTCGGCGCTGTACCTGCGCCTGGTGCTCGGCCATGGCGGCGAGCAGGGCTTTGGCCGCGAGCTGTTGCCGCCGCAGATTCTTGTCGTGACCTTTACCGACGCCGCCACCAAGGAGTTGCGCGAACGCATTCGTACTCGCCTGGCAGAAGCTGCGCGCTATTTCCGTGGCGAGTTGAGTGAAGCCGACCCTTTGCTTGAGCAACTGCGCGATGACTATGAGCCGGCGCTGTGGGCAGCGTGCGCCAATCGCCTGGACGTGGCCGCGCAATGGATGGACGAAGCCGCGGTGTCGACCATCCACAGTTGGTGCCAACGCATGCTGCGCGAGCACGCTTTCGACAGCGGCAGCCTGTTTACCCAGACCCTGGAAACCGACCACAGCGACCTGCTCGGCCAGGTCATGCGTGATTACTGGCGGCGCTTCTGCTACAGCATGCAAGGCGATGCGCTGGCCTGGGTCCGAGCCCATTGGGTCAGCCCCGAAGCATTGTTGCCACGGGTGCGCGCGCTGTTCGGCCGCCAGCGCATCGAGAGCGACGAAGAAGAGCCCCAGGCCCTGATCGAGGCGGTGCTGCAACAGCGTACCGAGTTGCTGCAAACGCTCAAGGCACCCTGGGCGCAATGGTCCGACGAGTTGCTGCAGATCTGCCGGGACGGCCTGGCCGCCAAGCAGGTCGATGGGCGCAAGATGCAGGCACGCTATTTCGAGCCCTGGTGCGAGAAGCTCAAGGCCTGGGCCGAAGACCACCAGGCACTGGAGCTGGACCTGGGCACCGGCTTCAGCCGCTTTACCCGCGCCGGCATGGCCGAAGCCTGGAAGGGCGAACCGCCAGCGCACCCGGCATTGCAGGCAATGGAGGCGCTGCGCGACCAGCTTCAGGGCCTGCCCACGCCTGATGCCTGTCTGCTTGAGCACGCTGCGGCCTGGGTTGGCGCCCGCTTCGAGCAGGAAAAGCGCCGCCGCGCCGAAATGGGCTTCGACGACATGCTCCTGCGCCTCGACCATGCGCTGCACGGTGACGCCGGCGAGCGCCTGGCCGGGCTGATTCGCGAGCAGTTCCCGGTGGCGCTGATCGACGAATTCCAGGACACCGACCCGGTGCAGTACCGGATCTTCCAGCGCATCTACCGGATTGAAGAGAACGTCCGCGACACCGGCCTGTTCCTGATCGGCGACCCCAAGCAGGCGATCTATGCCTTCCGCGGCGCCGACATCTTCACTTACCTGGGGGCACGCCGGGCCACGGCCGGGCGCCTGCACAGCCTGGATACCAACTACCGCTCCAGCCAGGCCATGGTCACGGCGGTCAACCATGTGTTCATGCAGGCTGAAGTGCGTGAGTCGGGCCGTGGCGCTTTCTTGTTCCGTGACGGCAATGACAACCCGGTGCCGTTTCTCGAGGTCAAGGCCAAGGGCCGCAGCGAGCAGCTGCAGGTCGATGGCGTGCCGGTGCCAGCACTCAACCTCTGGCAACTGATAACTGAAGAACCGGTTTCCGGCGCCGTTTACCGGCAGCAGCAGGCTGCCAGCTGTGCCAGCCAGATCGTCGCCTTGCTCAATGGCGGACAGCAGGGGCGCAGCGGTTTCATGCAAGCCGATCAGTCGCTGCGTGGCTGCCTGCCTTCGGATATCGCCATCCTGGTGCGCGATGGCCGTGAGGCGCAGCTGATTCGCGGCGAACTGGCGGCTCGCGATGTCCGCAGTGTGTACCTCTCCGACAAGGATTCGGTATTCGCCGCCCAGGAGGCCCATGACTTGCTGGCCTGGCTCAAGGCCTGCGCCGAGCCGGATGCCGAGCGCCTGCTCAAGGCGGCACTTGCCAGCATCACCCTCAACCTGCCGCTCAGCGCCCTGGCGCAATTGAACCAGGATGAGCGGGTATGGGAGCGCTGGGTCATGCAGTTTCGCCAGTACCGGCTGATCTGGCGTAGCCAGGGTGTGCTGCCGATGCTGCGGCGCCTGCTGCACGATTTCGACTTGCCTCAAGTGTTGATGGCCCGCAGTGATGGCGAGCGGGTGCTGACCAACCTGCTGCACCTGGCCGAACTGCTGCAACAGGCGGCCACCGAGCTGGATGGCGAGCAGGCGTTGATTCGCCACCTGGGCGAGCACCTGGCCAGCTCGGGTCAGGCTGGCGAAGAGCAGATCCTGCGCCTGGAAAGCGACGAACAACTGGTCAAGGTGGTAACCATCCACAAATCCAAAGGCCTGGAATACCCCCTGGTGTTCCTGCCCTTCATCTGCACCAGCAAGCCGGTCGATGGCTCGCGCTTGCCCCTGGCCTGGCACGACGGCGAAGGCCAGGCGCACCTGACCCTGACCCCGGATGCCGAACAGATCGCCCTGGCTGACGACGAGCGCCTGGCCGAAGACCTGCGCCTGCTGTACGTGGCCTTGACCCGCGCCCAGCATGCTTGCTGGCTCGGTGTTGCCGACCTCAAGCGTGGCACCGGCAAGGCCTCGACCCTGCATCGCTCGGCCCTGGGTTACCTGTTGGGTGGCGGCACGCCCCTGGCGGCCTCGACCCAACTGGGCGATTGGCTGCAGGCCTTGCAGTCCGGCTGCCCGGCCATCGCCAGTATCGAGTTGCCAGCGCCGGATGAACAGGCCTACAGCGCCCCGCGCAACCAGGCCGAACTGCTGCCTGCACGCCAGCCCAAACGCCGGGCTGCGGAGAACTGGTGGATCGCCTCCTACAGTGCTTTGCGCATCGGCGAAGAGGCCATGACCCTGGCAGCCGACAGCTCTCAGGCGCAACAACTGCTCGATGACGAGCGGCCTGACGCGCAGCAGCTGCGTGAAGTGATGCCCGGTAGTGGCGACATCCACCGCTTCCCGCGCGGGCCGAACCCCGGCACCTTCCTCCACGGCTTGCTTGAGTGGGCCGGGCACGAAGGGTTCGCCCAGGTCAGCGCCGACCCCGAGCAATTGACCCGCACCGTCGGCCAGCGCTGCAACCGCCGCGACTGGACCGGCTGGATCCCGACCCTCAGCCAGTGGTTGCAGCAACTGCTCGCACAGCCCATGGCCCTGGCACCTGATAGCTCACCGTTGTCCTTGAGCCAGCTAAGCCAGTACCAGATCGAAATGGAGTTCTGGTTCGCCAGCCACAAGGTCGATGTCGGCCGGCTCGACCAGCTGGTGTGCGAATACACCCATCAGGGCGTCGCGCGCCTGGCTGCGCAACCGGCGCTGCTCAATGGCATGTTCAAGGGTTTTATCGACCTGGCCTTCGAACACGACGGCCGTTATTACGTGGCGGACTACAAATCCAACTGGCTGGGGCCTGATGACCTGGCCTACAGCGAACTGGCCATGGAAGGCGCGATCCTCAGCCACCGCTATGACCTGCAATACGTGCTCTACCTGCTGGCCCTGCATCGCCAGTTGCGCGCGCGGCTGCCGGGTTATGACTACGACCTGCATGTCGGCGGGGCACTGTTCATCTTCCTGCGTGGCGTCGATTCGGCTTCTCGCGGCCTGTATTTCGTCAAGCCACCGCGTGAGCTGATCGAGCAGCTCGATGCGCTGTTCCGCGGCGTCAGCGCCCCGCAGCAACACGACCTGTTTTTCGGAGACGCCCCATGAGCCGTAGCCTCGACGACCTGTTGCCGACGCCGCTGGATGCCGGCCACCTGGCGGCCCTGCAGCCGCTGAGCAAGGGCGCAGACCTGCTGGCCTTGCTTGATCGCTGGGTCGAGCGGGGCTGGTTGCGTGCCCTGGACCGGGCCTTTGTGAGTTTCCTCGGTGACCGCGACCCTGGCGGCGAGCCCTTGGTGCTGCTGGCGGCGGCCCTGGCCAGTCATCAGCTGGGCCACGGGCATGTCTGCCTCGACCTGGGTGAAACTTTGGCCGAGCCGGATTTTGCCCTGTCGCTGCCGCCGGAGGGGGACGCCCTGGCCGGGCCATTGCTGTTGCCCTCGCAACTGCTCGAGCGCCTGACCCTCGACACCTGGCTGCAGCAACTGGGCCGCAGCCGGTTGGTGGCCCATGGCAGCAACAGCGAAGACAGCGCCCGCCCGCTGGTGCTCAATGGCCAGCGCCTGTACCTGCGCCGTTACTGGGCCTACGAGCGGCGTATCGACAACGCCTTGCGCGAGCGCCTGCAGCAGGTCGAGCCAACCCCGGCGGACCTCTCGGCGCGGCTGGCGCAACTGTTCGAGGGTGGCGTTCCTGGCGCTCAGGTGGACTGGCAAAAGCTGGCCTGTGCCCTGGCCACCCGCAGCGCCTTCAGCATCATTACCGGCGGCCCGGGTACCGGTAAAACCACCACGGTGGTGCGTTTGCTGGCCCTGTTGCAGGCGCCTGCGGTGGAGGCGGGGCGACCGCTGCGTATTCGCCTGGCGGCACCCACCGGCAAGGCCGCCGCGCGTCTGACCGAGTCCATCGGCCAGCAGGTCGAGCGCCTGGCGGTGGCTGCCGAGGTCCGAGACAACATTCCCACCGACGTCTCCACTGTTCACCGTCTGCTCGGCAGCCGCCCGGGCTCACGGCATTTCCGGCACCATGCCGGCAACCCGCTGCCGCTGGATGTGCTGGTGGTCGACGAAGCCTCGATGATCGACCTGGAGATGATGGCCAACCTGCTTGGCGCCTTGCCGCCCCATGCGCGCCTGGTGCTGCTGGGCGACAAGGACCAGCTTGCTTCGGTGGAAGCCGGCGCGGTACTCGGTGACCTGTGCCGCGATGCCGAGGCCGGGCGCTACAGCCCCGAGACCCAGGCCTGGCTGGAGCAGGTCAGTGGTGAAACCCTGGCGGGCAGCGAACTGCTGCCGGGCAGCGCCGGGCAGTATCCGCTGGCGCAGCAAGTGGTGATGCTGCGCTACTCGCGGCGCTTTGGCGAAGGCAGCGGCATTGGCCAGCTGGCACGCCTGGTCAACCGCCAGGAGGCCGATCAGGCCCGGGCCCTGCTCAACCAGAAACAGGACGATGTGTTTGCCCTGACCCTGCGCGGTGAGCAGGACCGCAACTTCGATCGCTTGCTGCTCGAAGGCCTGGGCCGTGGCAGTGATGGCCCCCAGGGTTATCGCAGCTACCTGCAAACCCTTCGCCAGCAGCGCCCGCAACCTGGTACGCCGGTGGATGATCCACGCTGGGAAACCTGGGCCATGCAGGTGTTGCAGGGCTTCGAGACCTTTCAGTTGCTGTGTGCCGTGCGCAAGGGGGCCTGGGGTGTCGAAGGCCTGAACCAGCGGGTCAGCCGGGTGCTCGGCGCGGCGGGGCTGATCGACAGTGAGCAGCCCTGGTATGAAGGCCGCCCGGTACTGATGACCCGCAACGACTACAGCCTGGGTTTGATGAACGGTGATATCGGCATCGCCCTGCGCCTGCCCGATGAGCAGCATGAGGGGCAACAGGTACTGCGCGTGGCTTTTGCCCGCAATGACGGGCACGGCGGTGTGCGTTTCGTCTTGCCGAGCCGGCTCAATGAAGTCGAAACCGTGTTCGCCATGACCGTGCACAAGTCCCAGGGCTCGGAGTTCACCCACACCGCGCTGGTGCTTCCAGACGCCCTGAACCCGGTTTTGACCAAGGAGTTGATCTACACCGGTATCACCCGGGCCAAGACCTGCTTTAGTTTGATCGAGCCACGCCAGGGCGTGTTTGAAGACGCGGTGCGGCGTAAGGTCAAACGTATCTCGGGGCTGATGCTGGAGCAGGTTTAAGCACGGCGATTCGGCCTATTACCGGATCGCCGGGGAGGTGCTCCCTCGCTGGAAAATCGGCCTCTGTGCTATCGTTGCGGCATCATCCTGCGTGGTTTTAAGAGATTTCCCTCATGAATGTGGCCGCCCCGACATCGGGACGTGTGACGAGCCTGACGCGTTCGCTGCTGGCCGCGATGCTGTTGCTGTTCGCCGCGCAGGCCGGTGCCGAGGCTGAGGTCACGTCGAACCTGGCCGAGCAGCGAGCCAAGGCAGTCACCCAGGTTGTGCTGGGTATCCTCAGTTACGCACGCTGGCCGGTTGAGCCGGCACAACTGCGCCTGTGCCTGATCGGCCCGACCGAATATGCCGACGATCTGGTCAAAGGCACCACCCAGGCCACCGGTCGCCCGGTGCTGGTGCGCCGCTTGCTGGCCAGCGACCCGCGCATCGCCAATGAGTGCGATGCGATCTATATCGGCAAGCTCAGCCAGGACGAACGTAGCCGGTTGTTCACTGCGTTGAGCGGTCATCCGGTGCTGAGCATGAGCGAGGCCGATGACCCGTGCACGGTCGGCAGCCTGTTCTGCCTGCGGGTCGGCGATCGCCAGGTAGCGTTCGACGTCAACCTCGACTCGGTGGCGCGCAGCGGCGTGCGCATCCACCCCAGCGTGCTGCAGCTCTCGCGGCGGCGGGCGGCGCAACCATGATTGGCTTTGGCAAGGGGCGCGAGCGCCCGACCCTGCGTGCCGTGCTTGGTCGCCGCCACCTGAGCGTGGCGCTGCTTGCCGTCGGCCTTGCCGGGGTCTCGCTGACCCTGCTCGGCGTGCTGGCCTTGCGCGTTTACGCCAATCACAACCTGCACCTGATTGCCCGTTCGATCAATTACACCGTGGAAGCGGCAGTGGTATTCAACGACGCCGGTGCGGCCAACGAAGCGCTGGCGTTGATTGCCACCACGGAAGAAGTCGCCGACGTCAAGGTGTTCGACGACAATGGCGAGCTGCTGGCGCGCTGGCAGCGCAATGACAGCGGCCTGCTGGCGCAGACCGAGCAACTGATCGCCCGCAGCCTCCTGGAAGAGCCGATCATTCTGCCGGTGCTGCACCAGGGCCAGCAGGTCGGGCGTATCGAACTGGTGGGGCAGGGCGGCAGCCTGGTGCGCTTCCTGCTCAGCGGCCTGGCCGGGATCCTGTTGTGCACGGCGCTCAGCGCTTTCAGTGCGCTGTACCTGTCGCGGCGTATGTTCGGCGACATTGTCGGGCCGCTGCGCAGCCTGGCCAACGTCGCCCATGCTGCGCGCCGCGAGCGCAGCTTCGACCGCCGCGTGCCACCGGCGCAGATCGCCGAGCTCAACGAGCTGGGCAACGACTTCAACGCCTTGCTTGACGAGCTGGAGTCGTGGCAGAGCCACTTGCAGAGCGAGAACGAAAGCCTGGCCCACCAGGCCAGCCACGACAGCCTCACCGGCTTGCCGAACCGGGCGTTTTTCGAAGGCCGCCTGAGCCGCACTCTGCGCAATGCGCAAAAGCACAATGAACACCTGGCCTTGCTGTTTCTCGACAGCGACAACTTCAAGGAGGTCAACGACAACTTTGGCCACGCCGCTGGCGATGAAGTGCTGATCAGCGTGGCCACCCGGGTGCGTGCGCAGCTTCGTGAAAATGATCTGGTGGCTCGCCTGGGCGGTGACGAATTCGCCGTGCTGCTGGCGCCACTGCACGCGCACGAAGACGCCCGGCGCATCGCCGAGAAGATTGCCGCCAGCATGAAACTGCCAATCCGCCTGAGCGAAGGGCAGATCATCGTCACGTCGCTGAGCATCGGTATTGCCTATTTTCCCGACGACGGCGGTAATCCTTCCGACCTCCTCAATGCCGCTGATGCGGCGATGTATCAGGCCAAGCGCAACTTGCGTGGCCAGGGGCAAATGGCAGAGCCGGAGCGCTCTGCTCATCATGTAAAAAACAGGAGCTGAACCGTGATTCATTTGAGCCAACGACTACGTTTTCATTTTATCTGCCTGGCCCTGGCGTTGTTCGCCCTGGGCGGCTGCCAGAGCGTGCCACCCAAAGGGTTGACCGCCGAACAGATTGCCCTGCTCAAGCAGGAGGGCTTTCAGCTCACCGATGAAGGCTGGGAGTTCGGCCTGTCGAGCAAAGTGCTGTTCGGCAGCGATGTCGACACCCTCAACGCCCAGAGCCGGACGATTGTCGAGCGCATCGGCAAGTCGCTGCTGTCGGTGAACATCCAGCGCGTGCGGGTCGACGGCCATACCGATGCCTCGGGCCGCGCGGCCTACAACGAACAACTGTCCAAGCGCCGCGCACAGAGCGTGGCCAATGTGCTGGTCGGCGTCGGCATGCGCCCGGAAAACGTCGAAACCCGCGGCCTGGGCAGCAGCGAGCCGGTGGCCAGCAACGACACCCGCGCCGGACGCCTGGAAAACCGCCGGGTGTCGATCGTGGTCGCCTCCGACTGATCAGTCGGCAAAGCTCATCGCGCGCGACTCGCCCATCAGCAGCGGGGTGTTGCGCTCGGTGACATCGCGGATGTAATCCCACAACAGGGTGATCCGCTTCAACTTCCTCAAATCCTCCCGGCAGTACATCCAGAACTGCCGGGTAATCTCTACCTCCTCCGGCAGAATCGCCACCAGGCGCGGGTCTTGTGCGGCCAGAAAACACGGCAGGATCGCCAGGCCACGGCCCTGCTGCGCCGCTACATACTGGGCGATCACGCTGGTACTGCGCAGGTTGGCGCTGGCGGCCGGAATCAGGTTGGCCAGGTACAGGAGCTCGGAACTGAAGGCCAGGTCGTCGACATAACTGATGAACTGATGGCGGGCCAGGTCGCTGCTGCGGGTGATCGGCTCGTGGCTGTCCAGATATTCCTGGGTGGCGTACAGGCGCAGGCGGTAATCGCACAGCTTGCAGCACACGTAGGGCCCGTGTTCCGGGCGCTCGAGGGCGATGACGATGTCGGCCTCGCGCTTGGACAGGCTGATGAAGTGCGGCAGCGGCAGGATGTCCACCGAGATCGCCGGGTAGGCATCAACGAAATGGCTCAGCTGCGGGGTGACGAAGAAGCTTCCAAATCCTTCGGTGCAGCCCATGCGTACATGCCCCGACAACGCCACGCCGGAGCCGGAAACCTGCTCGCAAGCCATGTGCAGGGTGCTTTCGATGGATTCGGCATAGCTGAGCAGGCGCTGGCCTTCGGCGGTGAGGACAAAGCCGTTGGTCCGCGACTTTTCGAACAACAGAGTGCCCAGCGCCACTTCCAGCGAACTGATCCGCCGCGACACCGTGGTGTAGTCGACGCCCAGGCGTTTGGCCGCGCTACTGGCCTTGCGGGTACGCGCCACTTCAAGGAAAAACTTCAGGTCATCCCAGTTCAGCGACCCCAGGGAGGTGATGTTTTTTTGCATGTTGGTCCGGCTTTTATGTGCGTTCTTATTAGATGTTTGCACATCTATACTCCAAAAAAGCCCTGGACCCAAGCGCCCGCCGTGGCTGACCCGGTGGCGTCGATCTCTCCCTAACAACAATTTCAGGAGAACGCACATGAACGCATCCCTTACTCCCGGCCAGACCAAGGTCGAGCAGGTCAAGCTGCTGATCGACGGCCAATGGGTCGAATCGAAAACCAGCGAATGGCGCGACGTGGTCAACCCGGCCACCCAGCAAGTGCTGGCCCGCGTCCCCTTCGCCACCGCCGAAGAAGTCGACGCCGCCATCGCCGCCGGCCAGCGTGCGTTCAAGACCTGGCGCGACACCCCGATCGGCGCGCGCATGCGCATCATGCTCAAGCTGCAGGCGCTGATCCGCGAACACTCCAAGCGCATCGCCGTAGTCCTCAGCGCTGAACAGGGTAAGACCATTGCCGACGCCGAAGGCGATATCTTCCGCGGCCTGGAAGTGGTCGAGCATGCCTGCAGCATCGGCACCTTGCAGATGGGCGAGTTCGCCGAAAACGTTGCCGGTGGCGTCGACACCTACACCCTGCGCCAGCCGATCGGCGTCTGCGCCGGTATCACCCCGTTCAACTTCCCGGCGATGATCCCGCTGTGGATGTTCCCGATGGCCATCGTCTGCGGCAACACCTTCGTGCTCAAACCGTCCGAACAGGACCCGCTGTCGACCATGCTGCTGGTGGAGCTGGCGGTCGAAGCCGGTGTGCCGGCCGGCGTGCTCAACGTCGTCCATGGTGGCAAGCAGGTGGTCGATGCGCTGTGCACCCATACCGATATCAAGGCGATCTCTTTCGTTGGCTCCACCGAGGTTGGCACCCACGTCTATAACCTGGCGGGGCAGCACGGCAAGCGCGTGCAATCGATGATGGGCGCCAAGAACCACGCCGTGGTGCTGCCGGACGCCAATCGCACGCAAACCCTCAATGCCCTGGTTGGTGCCGGTTTCGGCGCGGCTGGCCAGCGCTGCATGGCCACCTCGGTGGCGGTGCTGGTGGGCAAGGCCCGCGAGTGGCTGCCGGAGCTCAAGGAGCTGGCTTGCAAACTCAAGGTCAACGCTGGCAGCGAGCCGGGCACCGATGTCGGCCCGCTGATTTCCAAGCGCGCCAAGGAGCGGGTGCTGGGCCTGATCGAAAGCGGTATCAAGGAAGGCGCCACGCTCGAGCTCGACGGCCGCGAGGTCAGCGTGCCGGGCTACGAGCAGGGCAACTTCGTCGGCCCGACCCTGTTCTCCGGGGTGACCACCGACATGCAGATCTACACCCAGGAAATCTTCGGCCCGGTGCTGGTGGTGCTGGAAGTCGACACCCTCGACGAAGCCATCGCCCTGGTCAACCGCAACCCCTTCGGTAACGGCACTGGCCTGTTCACCCAGAGCGGCGCGGCGGCGCGCAAGTTCCAGAACGAGATCGACGTCGGCCAGGTCGGCATCAACATCCCGATCCCGGTGCCGGTACCGTTCTTCAGCTTCACCGGCTCGCGCGGCTCCAAGCTCGGCGATCTGGGCCCGTACGGCAAACAAGTGGTGCAGTTCTACACTCAGACCAAGACCGTCACCAGCCGCTGGTTTGATGATGACAGCGTCAACGATGGCGTGAACACCACCATCAGCCTGCGCTAAGGAGCTCATCATGCGTATTGCATTCATCGGCCTTGGCAACATGGGCGCGCCCATGGCCCGCAACCTGATCAAGGCCGGGCATCAGCTGAACCTGTTCGACCTGAACAAGACCGTGCTGGCAGAGCTTGCCGAGCTCGGCGGGCAGATCAGCAACTCGCCGCGCGATGCCGCGCAGCAGAGCGAACTGGTGATCACCATGCTGCCGGCCGCCGCCCATGTGCGCGGCGTGTACCTCAACGAAGATGGCGTGCTGGCCGGGGTAAAGGCCGGGACCCCGGTGGTCGACTGCAGCACCATCGACCCGCAGACCGCCCGTGACGTAGCGGCCGCAGCGGCCAAACAGGGCGTTGACCTTGCCGATGCGCCGGTGTCCGGTGGTACCGGCGGTGCCGCAGCCGGCACCCTGACCTTCATGGTCGGCGCCAGCGACACGCTGTTCGCCACCTTGCAGCCGGTGCTGGCGCAGATGGGCCGCAACATCGTCCACTGCGGCGAAGTCGGCACCGGGCAGATCGCCAAGATCTGCAACAACCTGCTACTGGGTATCTCGATGATCGGCGTGTCCGAAGCCATGGCGTTGGGCAACGCGTTGGGGATCGACACCAAAGTCCTGGCCGGGATCATCAACAGCTCGACCGGCCGTTGCTGGAGTTCGGACACTTACAACCCGTGGCCGGGCATCATCGACACGGCCCCGGCATCGCGCGGCTATACCGGTGGCTTTGGTGCCGAGCTGATGCTCAAGGACCTGGGCCTGGCGACAGAAGCCGCGCGTCAGGCGCACCAGCCGGTGATTCTCGGCGCGGTGGCCCAGCAGCTGTACCAGGCCATGAGCCTGCGCGGCGAGGGTGGCAAGGATTTCTCGGCGATTGTCGAAGGTTATCGCAAGCCCGAGTAAAAGAGCATCGCCAGCAAGGCTGGCTCCCACAGGTACTGCGCACACATCATTCTGTGGGGGCTGGCCTTGCCAGCGATGGGCTGCCTGGGCAGCCCCAACTGTCAGGCAAAAACGAAGTACTTGCGCACCGTCTCCACCACCTCCCAGGTGCCTTTCATCCCAGGTTCGATGACGAACACGTCACCGGCCTTCAAATGTACCGGCTGCTCACCTTCCGGGGTGATCACGCAGTAGCCGTCGAGGAAGTGGCAATACTCCCACTTCTCGTAATGGACCTGGAACTTGCCCGGCGTACAGATCCAGGTGCCCATGATCTTGCTGCCATCGGCCGACACATAGGCGTTGAGGTTGACGGTGTGCGGGTCGCCGCCGATGCGTTGCCACTTGGTCGCATCCAGCACGGGGGTAGGGCAGGTCTCGCGCAGCACGGTGATGAAATCGGACATTCCAGGCTCCAGAGGATGACTCAAAGGTCCATCACCATAGGCGCGATCGGCGCCGGGCAGATGTCTGGTCTCGACCTTTGGCTGTCTGGGAGCGCAAACCTTCGATTAGCGCTCGAGGCTGTCACCAAAGCCGCGGATCACTTCCAGCAGCGCCTTGACTCGCTGCGGCAAGCTGCCGGCCGGGTACACCGCATGCATTTGTGGGCTGTCGCCGTTGCTGGCGGTCAGCCGGTACTCGGCACAAACCCGCTGCAAGCGCCCGGCCTGCACCTCGGGTTCGGCCAGCCAGTCGGCCAGGCGGGCGATGCCGACGCCGGCCAGGGCGGCCTGGAATACAGCGATCCCGGAGCTGAAGCGAAACTTTGGATGCACCCGCAGGCTGACGGCCTGGTCGGCGCTGCGAAACTGCCATTCCTTGAGGATCCGCGGCGCGGTATGCAGGATCAGCGCGTGTGCTTCCAGCGCCTCGATTGAGGCGGGCATGCCGTGTTTTTGCAGGTAGGCAGGGCTGGCATACAAGGAGCGCGAGTAGCGCCACAGCGGATAACCGATCAGTTCGCTGTCCTGGGCAAAGGCGCCACGAATGGCGAAGTCCAGTTTGCTCTTGGCCGGGTCGATCGGCTCGTCGCTGAAGATCACATCGACGTTCACCTGCGGGTAGCGTTCGCCATATCGCGCAATCAGGCCAGGCAATACCGGCGCCAGTGATTCGGGGGCGCAGAACCGCACCCAGCCGGAGGCCAGGCCGCTGAGCCCGGCCAGCTCCTCATCGGCCTCACGTTGCAGATCAAGCATTTTGTCGGCATAGGGCAGCAGGCGCTCGCCGGCCTCGGTAAGGCTCACGGCATTGGCCGAGCGGTTGAACAGCTTGGCCCCGGCGTTTTCCTCAAGGGCCTGCACAGCGCGGGTTACAGCACTGGGCGAGCGCCCCAGAGCGCGTGCCGCAGCGACGAAGCTGCGCTTGCGGGCAACCATTGCGAAGGCTTCCAGCTCCGCGAGCATATCCAGGGCCATGCACTACCTCGTTGCAGTTTTTGCAATATGGCATTGCAACACAAAACCCGGCCGTTGGTTAACCTTGGCGCGCCCTTCTTTGACTGCCAGAGCCTGAAACCCATGGTCGATATCGTTGTGCTTTGCGTGTTTGCCTTTGCCGCCGGGCTGATCGATGCGGCAGTCGGTGGTGGCGGGTTGATCCAGATTCCGGCGCTGTTCAACGTGCTGCCAGCATCGCCCCCGGCTGCCTTGCTGGGCACCAACAAGGTTGCCTCGGCCTGCGGCACGGCGTTTGCCGCCCGCTCGTTCGTGCGCAAGGTGGTGATCGACTGGGGGCTGGTGGTTCCGGCGGCCTGTGCGGCCTTTGCCATGGCCTTCGTCGGCGCCGCCACGGTATCGCTGGTGCCGCAAGGGCTGATGCGCCCCGCGGTGCTGGTGCTGATCGTGCTGATGGCGATCTACACCTTCTGGAAAAAGGACTTCGGTGCCCTGCACAAACCGATGCGCATCGGCACCCGCGAAAAATTGCTGGCGATCGTCATCGGCGGCGCCATCGGTTTTTACGATGGCCTGTTCGGACCGGGCACCGGCAGCTTTCTGATCTTCCTGTTCATTCGCTGCTTCGCCTTCGACTTCCTGCATGCCTCGGCGTCGGCGAAACTGGTGAACATCGCCACCAACGTCGCCGCATTGATGTTCTTCATTCCCACCGGCAACGTGCTCTACCTGATCGCCATTCCCATGGCCGCCTTCAACATCCTTGGCGCGCTGACTGGCACCTGGCTGGCAGTGCGCAAGGGCGTACCCTTCGTGCGCGCGCTGTTCCTGGTGTTGCTGCTCATACTGATCGGCAAGCTGTCCTACGATCTGTTGGTATAACGCTTACGCCCACCAGTAACGCACGAAGTGGAAGAACACCGGCGCGGCGAAGCATACCGAGTCCATGCGGTCGAGCATACCGCCGTGGCCTTCGATCATGTGGCCCCAGTCCTTGACGCCGCGATCGCGCTTGATCGCCGACATCACCAGGCCGCCGGCAAAGCCCATGAGGTTGACGGTCAGGGCCATCAGCGCCGCCTGCCAGAAGCTGAACGGCGTGATCCAGCACAGGGTGGCGCCAATCAGGGTGGCCAGGGCCACGCCGCCAACCAGGCCTTCGACGGTCTTTGACGGCGACAGCTTCGGCGCCACCTTGTGTTTGCCGAACAGCTTGCCGCAGACGTACTGCAGCACATCGGAGATCTGCACCACGAGGATCAGCCAGGCGATCAGCAGCAGGTTGCGGCCTTCGTATCCGGGGATGTCCAGGGTCATCAAGGCCGGTACCGAGGACAGGCAGTAGACCGCGATCATCAAGCCCCACTGCACCTTCGAGGCACGCTCGAGAAAGCGCGTGGTGTCGCCGCCGAAGCTGGCGAGAATCGGCAGCAGCAGGAACAGGTAGACCGGGATGAAAATGCTGAACAGCCCGTACCAGTCCATGGCGATCAACAGGTACTGCACCGGCAGGGCGACGTAAAAGGCCGCGACCAGTGCCGGGTAGTCGCTGCGCCGGGTGGGTGTCAGGGTGAGGAATTCACGCAAGGCGTAAAACGACACACAGTAGAACAGCAGGATCACGCCCAGCTTGCCGAACAGAAACGCCAGGCCGATGACCAGGACCATCACCCACCAGGCGTTGATCCGCGCGTTGAGGTTGTCGATCACCGCGTGGGGGGCGGGGCCGGCGCGCCATTTGAGCAGGCGGCCGATCAGGCTGGCGAGCAGCAGCAGGCCGCCGATGCCGGCGAACAGCGAAAGGGTGTTGTTGTCCATCTCAGGATTCCTTCGGGGCCAGGGCCAACAGGGCCTGGCGGGCCCGGTCGAGAAACGCGTGCTTGCTTTCGTCCGCTTGCAGGTGCAGCGGCTCACCAAAGCTCAGGGTGCACAGCAAGGGCAGCGGCAGGGCGCGACCCTTGGGCATGACCCGGTTGAGGTTGGCGATCCACACCGGGATCACCTCGACCTGCGGGTGGGCGCTGGCCAGGTGGAACAGGCCGCTCTTGAACGCCAGCAACGGTTCGTCGCTGAGGTTGCGCGTGCCTTCGGGGAAGAAGATCAGCGAATCGCCCTGGGCCAGCGCATCCTGGATAGGTTGCAGGGGATTGCTTTGGGCGTCGTTGTGCTGGCGATCGATCAGCACGCCATTGAACACCCGCTTGATCAGAAACTGGCGGACACCGGGTTTTTGCCAGTAATCGGCACCGGCCACCGGCCGCGTGTGCTGGCGCAGCGGCTGGGGCAGCGAGGCCCAGATCAGCACGAAGTCGCCGTGGCTGCTGTGGTTGGCGTAGTACAGCCGTTGCACCGGTTGCGGCGTGCAGCCCAGCCACAAGGCGCGGGCGCCGGTGATCAGGCGGGCGACCGAGGTGATGGCAAAGGCGGTGAGGGCAGCAAGCATGGGCAAGGTCCTTATCCGGCGAAATGAAGCAAGGGCAACAGTAGGATGCCGACCAGCGCCAGCACGGCCTGTACGGCAAAGCACAGCAGTTGTTTGCGCAGCAGGCCCAGCGCCGCCAGGCCGCGTGCCTGCCAGTCGCGGTTATCGGCCGGGTTGGCTTTCAGGCCCAGGCTGAACAACGACTGGTCCAGCGCCTGGGTGTGTTGCGCAAGCTGATCGCTGCGCGTGGCCAGGTGCGCAAACAGGTCGGCGTCCAGCGCGACGCGCATGGCAAAGAACTTTTGCAGCAAGCCTGCCAGCAACAACAGGCCGCTCAGTACTGCGCAGTATCCCGGGGCAGGCGAGCCGATCAGCAGCGCCGCCAGGCCAAGCAGCACCGCCAGCAGGCTGATGCCGTCGGCCAGGCGCTCGACCTGGCGGCCGCGCTTGAGCAGGCTGGCAACCACGGCCAGGTGGATTTCATCGCTCACAGGCAAGGCTCCGTTTGCAGGCGTTCGATTACCCGCAGGTGCTGCGGGTGCAGGACCACCCCAGGGCGAGCCTGGCTGATGCGCTGTTGCGCTTGCCCGGCATTGGTGCAACGGCCGCTGAGCACCAGCCAGGCGGCTACGGCGCTGGCGCTTCGCGAATAACCGAGCGCGCAACAGACCAGCACCGGGCCCTGGGCACGCAGCTGTTCGATGGCCGCCGCCGCTTCCCGGCAGCGCTCGGCCGTGGGCACCACCAGGTCGAGGCTGGGCAGCGCACGATAAGCCTGGCCCGGGGCAACCGAGGCGGGTAGTTCGGCGCACAGGTCGACGATGGCGGCGAACTGCGCCGCTTGCCCCTTGCCCGGAATCCGCCCCAGGTACACGCCGTCGCAAACTTCATCCGCTTGCGGATGGCGCCGGGTCCACCAGCGCGAATTGAGCCAGGCGCCGATCAGGTAGGGCGCCAGCAGCCAGCGCGTGGCGTACGACAGCTGGCCGTCGGCGCCTTTCTGAAAACCTTCGGCGCCCAGTTGCGCGTAGTTGAGTGCCACCACCAGCAGCGCCACCGCCGGCCACAACAACCACAGGGCAACGCCTGCAAGGTACAACGCCAGACCACCCAGCAGGGCGGCGCCGGCGAAGTAACGCAAGGCCAGGCGCCAGCGCTGCGGACCACGGGCAAGTTGCATAGGGCGCAGTACCGGCTGACCCGCAACCGGCCACAGCCAGCAACACAGCACCCCCACCAGCGCGCCGCTGGGCAGGTCGATAAAGTGGTGTTGCCAGGTGGTCAGCACCGACACGCCGATCAACGCCATCCAGCCATGCACCAGCAAGCGCGGCAGCCTGGCGTGGATATGCCGGGCAAACATCGCCCAGATGATCACCAGCAAGGCGATGTGCAGTGATGGCGCCTGGTTGAAGGGTTTGTCAAAGCCCATCAGCACATCGAACAGCCAGCCGAACAGGCCATCCAGCGCGGGCCGCTCAACGGTAAAACGCAACGGCCAGAGCAGAAACCCGAGGATGCAGATGACTTGCGCACTGAGCAGGCGCAGGGCGTGGCGGTCCATCTCCAGGCGACTTAGCGGCAACAGGAACGACAGCCCGTAAAGCAGGTCGATCGACCAGTAGGGGATGATGGTCCAGGGCCACAGCGGGATATGGCCTTCCCAGGCGAACACCAGGCTGCCGACGTCGCTGCGCCCGGCGGTGTAGGTGTTGGTCAGGCCGTAGCTGAGAAAGAACAACGGCCCCAGCAACAGCAGCCAGAGCACCCCGCGCTTGATCAAGCCTGGCTCGCGTGCCGTGCTCATCAAACGACCCGCTGGGCCAGGCTGACGCTGAAGATGCCCCACTCATCAATACGCTGGCAGACCTTGCGAAAGCCGGCCGCCTCGACCAGTTGGTCCATTTCCACCTGGCTGCGCCGGCGCATCACCCAGGCCTGGCCGGCGCGGTGGCTGGTCAGGGCGCGGGCGATCATCTCCAGCTGCGGGTGCCAGGGCTGGCCGGTGTACACCAGGTAACCACCGGGCTCCACCGCCTGGGCCAGGCCGCTCAGGGAGTCGCCAACCATCTGGTTGCTGGCGAACAGCTCATACAGGCCCGAAACCACCGCCAGGGTCGGGCGTGGATCGAGGCTGGCCAGGCTCTGGGCATCGAAGGCATCGCCCTGGACAAAGCGGGCAATGTCGGCCAGGCCCTTTTCGGCGATCAGCGCGCTGCCCTGCTGGACATTGAGCTCGCTGTAGTCGCGCAGCAGGATCGACTCCGGCTTGCGTTCCAGGCCCTGCAATGCTTCGAGGATGTAGCGGCCATGGCCGGCAGCGATATCGACGATATCCACCGGCTTGCCCTGTTCGCGCAGGCGTTCGATGGCCAGGCGCAGCAGCTCTTCGACATGCAGTTTGCGCTGGCGGATGCCGCGCCAGCCGATGGCGTTGAGGTAGTTCTGGTCGATCATGCGCCCGATCGCGCCCTTGCCGGTGGGCTGGTTGCGGTAGATGTAGTCCAGCGTGCTGCCCGAGTCGAAGCCGGTGTCAAAGCCCAGCTTGACCCCGTCCGACAAACCCTTGCCCAGCCGCAGGCCGGCGCGGGTGGCGCGCCAGTAAAGATCGGCCGGCGAGTTGCGCGGCAGCGGCGCGGCCAGGCTTTCGGCTTCGGCGCAGCTGGCGCCCAGTTGGTCGGCAGCGAGCAGCGAAGGGCGCTGCGGCGCCAGGCTGAAGCAGTGCTCGATAAACCGCCGGATCCGCGCCAGGGCATGGCTGCGGTCACGCTCGCCAAGGGTGTCGTGGAAGAATCCGGGGAGGATGTGTTTCTCTTTGTGCACGCTGCCCAGGCGTTCGAAGAACTGCTCCTGGGGTTTGCGCTTGACCACGAAATCGGCGCCGGAAATCAACAGCTGGGTCGGCACCTGAATCGCCTGGGCATCGGCCACCACGCGGTCGGCGGCTTCATACAGGCCAAGCAGCATGGTCACCGAAATCGGCCGGCTGATCAGCGGGTCGCTTTCGTACGAGGCGATGCGCTCGGGGTCGTGGCTGAGCAGGCGCGGCTTGACGTAGCTGTTGACGAAGAAGTTGCCGCGCCAGGCGCGCATCAGCTTCAGCCCCGGGCGGGCGAAAGGCACGTAGAGCTTGACCTTGAAGGCCGGCGAGGCCAGTACCAGGCAGCGTACCTTGGGCGCGTAGTCGTGGGCCCAGGTGGCGATCAGTACGGCGCCGACGCTTTGCGCCAGCACCGCCATGTCCTCTTCGGCGATGCCGTGCTCGCGGGCGATGTGCTCGATGAAGGTCTGCACGTCGCGCACGCTGCAGGCAAAGCTTGGGCTGTCGCCACGGGCGCCAGGCGACTGGCCGTGGCCACGGGCGTCCCAGGCGAAGAAGTCGTGGTCGGGCAGTTGCAGCTCATCGGCCAGATGGGCCATGCGCCCGCCGTGTTCGTGGCCGCGGTGGAACAACACCACGGCACGCCGTGGCTGGTCGTCAGCGACCTCGGCGGGCCAGTGGCGGTAATGCAGTTCGACGCCGTCGTGGGTGGTGAAGTGCAGCGATTGCGCGTTGCGCATGGCAAATATCCTTATCTGGCACAAAGTGCTTCAGCGGGTTTGCGCCAGACCGCGGCTGACCCGGTTGTAGAGGGTATAGAGCGAGAGCAGCAAGATCACCAGCAGCACGCCTTTGAGCCAGCTGGCCGGCAACAGGCCGCTGGCAACGCCGGCACCGAGCACGCCGAAGGCAAAGGCCCGGTCGCTTTTGCCCATCGGGCCGTCGTAGCGGCGTTCAGCGCCGACCAACGGGCCCATGACCCCGGCGTATTCGCTGATCAGCGCCGCCAGCACGACGATCACCACCAGCGCCGACGACACCCCCGGCAGCAGCGCGAAGGGCAGGTACAGGGCGCTGTCGGCGACCAGGTCGCAGAGTTCGTTGTAGTAGGCGCCGAGCTTCGATTGCTGGCCGAACTCGCGGGCGAGCATGCCGTCGATGGCATTGAGGGCCATGCGCAGCAGCATCCATACCGGCACCAGGGCGAACAGCCAGGTGAGGTGTGGCAGCCAGGCCAGCAACAGGCCGAGCAGAACGGAAACCACGGCGGCGCTCAGGGTTACCTGGTTGGCAGTGACGCCGCGTTGGTACAGGCGCTCGACCGTCGGGCGCAACAGCGCCTGGAAGCGGGGTTTGAGCTGGTAGATCGACGGCACGGTGAAACTCCCTTTTACGACTCGGTTGGCGATCAGTGCAGCAACAGCTAGGTCCGCGGGGGCGATTGTCGGTGGATTGCCCCTGCCGGAGCAATAGCGCTGGCACTCAGGCAGTCGATCAAGGCCTGGGCATGCCCGGGCAGGCTGGCAAAATCCCGGCTGCACAGGCGCAGCTGGCGTTTTGCCCAGGGCTCGTTCAGCGCCAGGCTGTGCAACGGCAATAGCCCCTGCCAGCGCTGCACCGCGGCCATCGGCACGATGCCCAGGCCAGCGCCGTGGGCGACCATGCGGATCACCCCGTCAAACCCTTCAGCGCGCACCCGCACCTGCAGGCGCCGGCCCAGATGCAGGGCTTGTTCTTCAAGGTGCAGGGCCAGGGCGCTGTCGGCTTGCCGGCCAACGTAGCCGTGGCCGAGGGTGTCGGCAAAGCGCAGGTTGGGGTTGGCGGCCAGCGGGTGGGCGGGCGGCATGATCAACATCAGCGGGTCGTCGCGAAACGCCAGGGTTTGCAGGTGTTCGCTGGCCACCGCGCTGGAGATGATGCCGATATCGGCCACACCCTGGGTGATGGCCTGGACGATGCGCAGGCTCGGCAGTTCGTGGATGTCGATATCGATGGCCGGGTATTGCCGGAGAAACCCGGCGAGCAATTCCGGCAGGTATTCGGTCAGCGCTGCGGTATTGCACAACAGCCGCACCTGGCCCTGCAGGCCCTGGGCGTATTGCCCGAGGTCGAACTGCAGGCGCTCGACCTGCTGGGCGATCAGCCGCGCATGCTGCAGCAGCGCCTGCCCGGCAGGCGTGGCCTGCACCCCGCGACGGTTGCGTTCAAGCAGCGGCGTACCCAGCGAACTTTCCATGGCGCGGATGCGCGCGCTGGCGGCGGGCAGCGACAGGTGGCTGCGCTGGGCGCCGGCGGTGATGTTGCCGCACTCCAGGGTGTGCTGGAACAGGCGCAGGTCAATCAGGTCGAAATGCATCAGCCTCTTCCTGGGCAATAGTCTGACTGAGTATATGGCAGATTTTCAGCCTGGGTGGCAGGGTGCAGGATAGTGCCATGACTACCTTCTTTGGCTTCTATCAGGATATCGGTCCAGCGCTGTCGCTGCTGGTCATTGTCACCTTCGTGCTGGCCGGTGCGGTCAAGGGTGTGATCGGCCTTGGCCTGCCGACCATCGCCATGGGCCTGCTCGGCATGGCTATGTCTCCGGCGCAGGCAGCGGCCTTGCTGATTGTGCCTTCGACCCTGACCAACCTCTGGCAACTGGCCTTTGGCGGGCACCTGCGCGCCTTGCTGAAACGGCTGTGGCCGATGCTGGCGCTGATCTTTATCGGCACCTTGCTCGGTAGCGCCTGGCTGGGCATCAACAGTGGCGCCTGGGCGGCACATGCCTTGGGAGGGGCGTTGCTGGTGTATGCGTTGTACGGCCTGCTCGGCCGCGGGATGAGCCTGGCGCCTGCGCATGAGTCCTGGATCGGGCCGTTTTGCGGGCTGATCACCGGGGTGATCACGGCGGCCACCGGAGTCTTTGTGATTCCCGCAGTGCCTTATCTGCAAAGCCTGGGCCTGAGTCGCGAGGAAATGGTCCAGGCCCTGGGCCTGTCATTCAGCGTCTCGACCCTGGCCCTGGCAATCGGCCTGGCCGGCCAGGATGCGCTCGGCGCCCAGGCCCTGGGCGCGTCATTGCTGGTGCTGGCGCCGGCGCTGCTGGGCATGCTCGGCGGCCAGTGGCTGCGTCAGCGCATCAGCGCGGTGCTGTTCAAGCGCTGCTTCTTTATCGGCCTGGCGCTGCTTGGCACCCACCTGTTGCTCAACGGCTAGCCGAGGAGGGGCTGAGCATCTCGATCAGCTGGATATCGAAGTCGCGCTCCAGGTAGTCCATGCGTTTTTCGAAGAACGCCGCCATGTGCGGCAGGGCCGAGTGCACATCCAGTGCGGCCTTGCTGGCCCAGATCTCGTAGAACACAAACAGGCTTGGGTCCTGCTGGTCGCGCAGCATGTGGTATTCGATGCAGCCCGGCTCCTGGCGGCTGGGCTCGACGTAGGCGCGAAACAGCGTTTCGAAGGCTTCGGACATTTGCGGTCGGGTCTTGGCTTTGAGGATGAAACCGTACTGCTCGCTCATGGAGATGCCTCTGAATGGAAGAAGTGAAACGATTCTATGGCAACAATAAGCGCTTGATTCGTGCTTTTTAGGCAAATGTATTTTGCCCCGGCACGGCTGTTTCCCCGCGAGGCCTGCCTCTAATCTGCCGCCATCAAATTCACTCGGTCACAGGCTTCTTTGCCCCTGATCGAACATAGATGAGGCACCCCATGAAAAAAGTCCTGTTGCTCAACGGTGGCAAGAAGTTCGCCCACTCCGATGGCCGCCTGAACGAAACCCTGCACGAAGCCGCGCTGGCCTTCCTGGACCGCGCAGGGTTCGATGTGAAAACCACCTACATCGATGGCGGCTACGACAACGCCGAAGAAGTGCAGAAATTTCTCTGGGCCGACGTCATCATCTATCAGATGCCCGGCTGGTGGATGGGCGCCCCTTGGACCGTCAAGCAGTACCTGGACGAAGTCTTCACTGCTGGCCATGGCAGCCTCTACGCCAACGACGGCCGTACCCGTTCCGATGCGTCGCAAAAGTACGGCAGCGGTGGCCTGATCCAGGGCAAACAGTACATGCTGTCGCTGACCTGGAACGCACCGCAGCAGGCGTTTGACGACCCGGCCGACTTCTTCGAAGGCAAGGGCGTGGACGCGGTGTACTTCCCGTTCCACAAGGCCAACCAGTTCCTCGGCATGAGCGGCCTGCCGACTTACCTTGCGGTGGATGTGATGAAGCGCCCCAACGTCGAGGCCGCTGTGGCCGCCTACGAGCAGCACCTGGCCGAGGTTTTCCAGACCCAGGCCTGATGAAGCCTTGCGCAAGCCGCGCCAAGCGGCTATCTATCACGGCTGTTGCCAACCCCGGGGTACAGCCGTGAAAGCCAGGTCCGATGAATTGCAGGTGTTCGTCTCGGTGATCGAGTGCGGCTCGATTTCCGCGGCCGCCGAGCAGGGCGGGCAGACGCCGTCGGCGATCAGCCGGACCCTGTCGCGCCTGGAAACCAAGCTCGGCACCACCCTGATCAACCGCACCACCCGGCGCATGGACCTGACCGAAGAAGGGCGGTTTTTCTTCGAGCGGGCCAAGTCGATCCTGCAGCAGATGGACGAGCTCGAAGAGCACCTGTCGGTGCACCACCAGACGCCGTCCGGGCGCTTGCGCATCAACGCCGCGCTGCCGTTCATGCTCCACGCCATCGTGCCCTGGGTCGGTGAGTTTCGCGCGCTGTACCCGCAGATCCAACTGGAGCTCAACACCAGCGACCTGATCATCGACCTGATCGAGCAGAGCACCGACGTCGCCATTCGCATCGGCGAGCTGGCCGACTCCAGCCTGCATGCCCGCGCCCTCGGTTGCAGCCCGTTGAACCTGCTGGCCAGCCCCGAGTACCTGGCCCGGCATGGCACGCCCGAGCGGGTTGAAGACCTGCAAGGCCACGCGCTGCTTGGCTTTACCCAGACCGAAACCCTCAACCACTGGCCGCTGCGCCATGCCGAAGGCGACCGCCTGCTGATCCGCCCGGCGCTGTCGGCCTCCAGCGGTGAAACCCTGCGCGAACTGGCCTTGGCCGGTGAGGGCATCGTCTGCCTGTCGCACTTCATGACCCATGAAGACATCCGCAGCGGGCGCCTGCAGGTGCTCCTGGCCGAGCACAACAGCGGCTATCGCCAGCCGATCAATGCGGTGTACTACCGCAACACCCAGCTGGCGCTGCGCATCCAGTGCTTTCTCGATTTCATTCAGAACAAGCTGGCGATCTACGCCTGCTGAAGCGTCCATCTGCGACAGCTTCTGCCTATGCGCGGCGAAAACTCCTACGGTGTTTGATAACTTGTCTGACATCAGCCTTAATGGCTGTTCAACGAAAACAACACTAAGGAAGCTCTCATGCGCGTTGTGATGTTCCGATCCCTGGCCCTCGGCGCCGCGATCCTCGCCAGTAACGCGGCTTACGCGGTTACCCTGGAGGGCGGTGCAGTTGCGGCACCCGATCAATATGGTGCACAGGTCGCCGCCGATATCCTGAAAAAAGGCGGCAACGCGGTGGATGCGGCCGTGGCCACCGCCTTCACCCTGGCGGTCACCTACCCCGAGGCGGGCAACATCGGTGGTGGTGGTTTCATGACCCTGTATGTTGACGGCAAGGCCTACTTCCTCGACTACCGCGAAACCGCGCCGAAGGCCGCCAGCCGCAACATGTACCTGGACGACAAGGGCGAGATCATCGAGAACCTCAGCCTGGTCGGTTCCCGCGCTGCCGGCGTGCCCGGTACGGTGATGGGGCTGTGGGAGGCGCATCAGAAATTCGGCAAGCTGCCGTGGGCCGAACTGCTGACCCCAGCGGTCGGTTATGCCAAGAACGGCTTCAAGGTCGCCTCCAAACAGTACCAGTACCGCGAAGACGCCCTGGGCCTGTTCAAGGACAGCACCAACTTCAACGACTATTTCGGCAGCATGAAAGTCGGCGAGACTTTCAAGCAGCCGGAGCTGGCGCAAACCCTGGAGCGCATTGCCGACAAGGGTGTCAGCGAGTTTTACCAGGGCAAGACCGCCGACCTGCTGGTGGCGCAGATGCAGGCCGACAAGGGCCTGATCAGCAAGGACGACCTCAAGGACTACAAAGCCGTCTGGCGTGAGCCAATGAAGATCGACTGGCGTGGCAACACGGTCTATACCGCGCCGCTGCCAAGTTCGGGTGGCATCGCCCTGGCCCAGCTGCTGGGCATCAAGGAAGCGCGCGCCGCCGACTTCAAGGGCGTCGAGCTGAATTCGGCGCGCTACATCCACCTGCTGGCCGAGATCGAAAAACGCGTGTTCGCCGACCGCGCCGACTACCTCGGTGACCCGGCGTTCTCCAAGGTGCCGGTCGAGCAACTGATCGCCAAGGACTACATCGCCAAGCGCGCCCAGGAGGTCAACCCGACGGCCATCTCGGACACCGAGAAAGTCCGCCCGGGCCTTGAACCGCACCAGACCACGCACTTCTCCATCGTCGACAAGGACGGTAATGCGGTCAGCAACACCTACACCCTGAACTGGGACTATGGCAGCGGTGTGGTGGTCAAGGGCGCAGGCTTTTTGCTCAACGACGAAATGGACGACTTCAGCTCCAAGCCGGGCGTGGCCAACGCCTTTGGGGTGGTCGGTGGCGACGCCAACGCGATCGAGCCGGGCAAGCGCATGCTGTCGTCGATGAGCCCGAGCCTGGTGACCCGCGATGGCAATGTCACCCTGGTACTGGGTACCCCCGGTGGTTCGCGGATTTTTACCTCGATCTTCCAGGTGTTGAACAACCTCTATGACTACAACCTGCCGCTGGAAAAAGCCGTGGCTGCGCAGCGCGTGCATCACCAGTTGCTGCCCAAGGACACGATTTATTTCGATGCTTTTGCACCGCTTAACGGCAAGGTTGCTGAAGAGCTGAAGAAGATGGGCTACACCCTGGAAGATCAGGGTTGGGAGATGGGCGACATCCAGGCGATCCGGGTTAATGGCACGGCGCTGGAAACCGCTTCCGATCCGCGTGGGCGGGGTGTGGGGCAGATCGTTAAATAGGTGTTGAGTTGATCGCGGGTCAAGCCCGCTCCTACAAACCTGTAGGAGCGGGCTTGACCCGCGATGCGTTTAAACGCGGAAGTGGCTGACCATGGTCTGCAACTGGTTGCCCAGCCGCGCCAGTTCAACGCTCGACGCCGCGGTCTCGTCACTGGCCGCGGCGGTCTGCTCGGACACATCGCGAACATTGAGAATGCTGCGGCTGATCTGTTCGGCCACTGCGCTCTGTTGCTCCGCCGCCGCCGCAATCTGCTGGTTCATCGACTGAATGTTCGACACCGTACGCGTGATGCTTTCCAGCGAAGCACCGGCCTTGCGGGTCAGCTCGACGCTGCTGTCGGTCAGGTTGCGGCTGCCAAGCATGACATTGGCCACCTGCTGGGTACCGCTCTGCAGGCCGGCGACCAGCTCTTCGATTTCTTCGGTGGACTTCTGCGTACGCTGGGCCAGGCCGCGAACTTCGTCGGCGACCACGGCAAAACCACGCCCTGCTTCACCGGCGCGGGCCGCTTCGATGGCCGCGTTGAGGGCCAGCAGGTTGGTTTGCTCGGCCACCGACTTGATCACGTCCATGACGCTGCCGATCTTCTGGCTTTCCTGTTGCAGCAGGCCCATGGCCTCGGTGGAGCGGTGCACCTCTTCGGCCAGGCGTTCGATCTGGCTGATCGCTTCGGCGACAACCTGGTCACCGGCACGGGCCTGACCATCGGCTTCGGTGGCAGCCTCGGAAGCATGCTCGGCATTGCGCGCAACTTCCTGCACGGTGGCGGCCATTTCGTGCATGGCGGTGGCGACCTGGTCGGTTTCAACTTTCTGGCTGTTGACCCCGGCGCTGGTCTCTTCGGTAACAGCCGAGAGTTCTTCGGCAGCGCTGGCGATCTGCGTGACGCCGTCGCGGATGCCGGTGATCAGGTCACGCAGGGTCGAGCCCATGCGCTGGATGCCTTGCTGCAACACGCCCAGTTCGTCACGGCGGGTGACGCGCATGTTATGGGTCAGGTCGCCGGCGGCGATCTTCTCGACCACGGCCAGGGTTTCACGCAACGGGCGAGTGATCTGACGGGTGATGATTACCGCAGCCAGGATGCCGACCAGCAGTGCCAGCAAGGTGGCCGTCAGCTGCAGGGAGCGGGCCTGGGTGCTCTCGCTGTCGCGGCGGTCCAGCTGGATCTGGTACAGGGCGTCGCTGGTCTTGACGATATCGGCGCCTTGAACGGTCATTTCCTGACGCGCTACGGCGATATCGGCAGTGGCGTCGCGGAACTGGCGTACAGCGTCACGGTAGGCCATCACTGCGGATTCAAACTGCTTGATGCGCGTCGCTTCGCCTGGCATCTGGCGGTTCAGGCCGGCGATTTCGGCCAGGGCGGTATCGAGCTGACGCAGGGCCAGTTGCTCGGTCTCGCTGCTGATGTCGGCGATGTAGCTGCGCACGGCCAGGCGAACCAGCAGCAGTTGCTCCTTGGCCTGGGTGATGGTGCGGAACTGCTCCAGGCGGCTGGCGTCACCCTCGGGCAGGGCCAGCACGTCGCGGTTGATCGCTTCGATCAGTTCGATAGCGCGGGCTGCGGCCTGGTTCATCGAGTCGCGTGCGGCCAGGCTGGTCTTGTAACCGGCGCGCATCTTGTTGATCGACACCTGGTATTCGCTGATGGTCTGGCCCAGCTCCTGGAGCAGCTTGATGTTCTCCGGGCTCTTGAAGCTCTTGAGCAGTTTTTGCTGCTGCTCGCTGAAGGCATTGAGCTTGACCTGGACGTTGCCGGCCGCGGCGTCGTCGCCATTGGTCAGCATGTACTGCAGGCGGGTGATGCGCAGGTTGGTCAGGTCACTGTTGAGCTGGGTAATGTCGCTCATCCAGTTGCTGCGATCGATCAGGCTGCCCAGGCTATTCCAGCCGGTCAGGGCCAGCAGGCCGGTCAGCAACAGCACCAGGCCAAAGCCCAGGCCGAGTTTCAGGTTGACGCTGATGTTGGCAAACCAGCTATTCATGCAATCCCTCCAGGAACGTTGTGCTTCTTGATCCGAATCGGTGGAAGGTTGTTGTTATTGATGGCCAGCCGATGTTCTGAGCAGGGTTTATCGGCGGCTTGCGCCGGAGCTGAAACGCTTTTTCAGCAAAAATGATCAGCGGTAGGTAACAGGGGATTTCTGCGGCCAGCCCGAGGCTTCAGGCGGCCGCAAAATGGCTCAGAGCGAGCGTGCGCCGAAGGTGTCGCACTGGTTGATATCGCCCTTGGCGAAGCCGGTCTTGAACCAGCGCTGGCGCTGTTGCGAGGTGCCGTGGGTGAACGAGTCCGGTACTACGCGGCCCTGGCCCTGCTGCTGCAGGCGGTCGTCACCGATGGCGTTGGCGGCGTTCAGGGCTTCTTCGATATCGCCCGGTTCCAGCCAGTTCAGGCGTTTTTGCGCCTGGTAGGCCCAGACCCCGGCCAGGCAGTCGGCCTGCAGTTCCTGGCGTACCAGCAAACCGTTGTCGCCTTCCATGCGCTCACCGCGCTGGCGTGCGGCCTGGATCTTGGCCGAAACGCCCAGCAGGGTTTGCACATGGTGGCCGACTTCGTGGGCGATCACGTAAGCCTGGGCAAAATCGCCGGCGGCCGAGAAGCGCTGTTCCATTTCACGGAAAAAGCTCATGTCCAGGTAGACCTTCTGGTCGGCCGGGCAGTAGAACGGCCCGACTGCCGAAGAGGCAAAGCCGCAGGCTGAGTTGATCTGGCCGCTGAAGAGGATCAGGTTGGGGTCTTTATACTGGCGGCCGGCCTGGGCAAAGATGGCCTTCCAGGTGTCTTCGGTGTCGCCCAGCACCGACCTTACGAATTCCGCCTGCTCGTCATTGGCCGGTGGTGCCTTGCCGGTGCCGGTGGTCACTGGCGCGGTCTGTTGCTGGCCCATCTGCCCGGCCAGCTGGCCGAGGATCTGCAGCGGGTCCTGGCCGGTGATCCAGCCAATCCCGACAATCAACAGGATCGCGCCGATGCTCAGGCCCTTGCCACCGCCGAAGCGCATGCCGCCACCGCCCTCGCCACGGGCATCGACCACATTGTCGCTACGCCTGCCTTTTCGCCATTGCATGAGTGCTCTCCGGAGCTTGGAAACATGAGGACAAAGATTAGTTCACGGCGCGGGGCTCTGTCAGATTCCTGATTTATACATAACCATTTGGTTATGAATGGCGCTGTTCTTTTCAGTATTCGCCGGACCCTGCATACCGGAAACTGCAAGCTCGCCTGCCACGCCCAGGCCCTCCAATAATTCCAAGACAGGAGAACGGCATGTCTGCACAAGACAACAGTCGCTTCGCTATCCGTGATCGCAACTGGCACCCGAAAGCCTTGACCCCAGATTACAAGACCTCCGTCGCGCGCTCGCCGCGCCAGGCCCTGGTGAGCATCCCGCAGTCGATCAGCGAAAGCACCGGTCCGGATTTCTCCCACCTGAAATTCGGCCCTAACGATCATGACCTGCTGCTCAACTTCAATAACGGCGGCCTGCCGATCGGTGAGCGCATCGTCCTTGCCGGGCGCGTCTGCGACCAGCACGGCAAACCAATCCCGCACACCCTGGTAGAGATCTGGCAGGCCAACGCCGGTGGCCGCTACCGGCACAAGAACGACCGCTACCTGGCGCCGCTGGACCCCAACTTCGGCGGTGTCGGCCGTGCGCTGACCGACAGTGAAGGTTTTTACAACTTCCGCACCATCAAGCCGGGCCCGTACCCATGGCGCAATGGTCCCAACGACTGGCGCCCGGCGCATATCCATGTGTCGATCAGCGGTCCGTCGATTGCCACGCGGCTGATCACCCAGCTGTATTTCGAAGGCGATCCGTTGATCCCGATGTGCCCGATCGTCAAGTCGATTGCCAACCCTGACGCGGTGCAGAGCCTGATCGCCCGGCTGGACATGAGCAATGCCAACCCCATGGATTGCCTGGCCTATCGCTTTGACATCGTGTTGCGCGGACAGCGCAAGACCCACTTCGAAAACTGCTGAGGAGGCGCCCCATGCCTATCGAACTGCTGCCGGAAACCCCTTCGCAGACCGCCGGCCCCTACGTGCATATCGGCCTGGCCCTGGAGGCCGCCGGCAACCCGACCCGCGACCAGGAAATCTGGAACTGCATGGCGCAAGCCGACGCGCCGGGCGAACACATCCTGGTGTTCGGCAACGTCTATGACGGCAACGGCCATCTGGTGCGCGACTCGTTCCTGGAGTTCTGGCAGGCCGACCACAACGGCAATTACCAGGGCGATTTCAACCTGGAAAAAACCTTCAACAGCTTTGGCCGTACCGCCACCACCTTCGATGCCGGTGAGTGGACCCTGCACACCATCAAGCCGGGCGTGGCCAAGAACGCCGCCGGCGTGCCGATGGCGCCGCACATCAACGTCAGCCTGTTTGCCCGGGGTATCAATATCCACCTGCAGACGCGCCTGTACTTCGATGACGAAGCCCAGGCCAATGCCCAGTGCCCGGTGCTCAACCTGATCGAGCAGCCGCAGCGGCGCGAGACCCTGGTGGCGACCCGTTGCGAGGTAGATGGCAAGCTGGCGTATCGCTTTGATATCCGCATTCAGGGTGAAGGCGAGACGGTGTTCTTCGATTTCTGATCGCGGTATATCTATCGCGGGGCAAGCCCGCTCCTACAGTGTTGTGTAGGAGCGGGCTTGCCCCGCGATCATTCGTATTCCGTCACCCCGGCAATATGCCGCCCGGCGATATAGCCGAACGTCGCCGCCGGCCCCAGGTTGATCCCGCCCGCCGGATAGTGCCCGCCCATGATGCTGGCCATGTCGGTGCCCACCGCATACAACCCGGCAATCACCTCACGCTTTTCATCCAGCACCTGCGCATGGGTGTTGGTCCTGAGCCCGGCGAAGGTGCCGAAACAGCCCGGTTCGACCTTTACCGCATAGAACGGCCCGTTCTCGATCGGCGCCACGCACGGATTGGGTCCGTGCAAGGCATCGCCCTGCTTGCGGTTGTAAGGGGTGGAGCCGCGGCCGAAGTGCGGGTCTTCGCCGTTGCGGGCATGCCGGTTGTACTCGGCGACCGTTGCCACCAGGCCTTGAGGGTCAATGCCGCAGGCCCGCGCCAGGGCTTCGATACTGTCGCCGGTCTTCAGGTAGCCGGATTTGATCAACGGCTGCAGCGGCAACGGAAACGGCCGTGAAATGCCCAGGCCATAACGGCGCTGGAAGGCATGGCTGCAGATCAGCCACGATTCGACCTTGTCCCCCGGCGCCTTGGCGACCATGGCGCTGACATAGTCGTAGTAGCCGTCGGCCTCGTTGACGAAGCGCTTGCCGTCGGCGAGCACGCCGATGATACCGGGCTTGGCCCGTTCGATGATGTGCGGGAAATGCCCGCTGCTGCCGTCCTTGTAAGGCACCCGCGATACCGGCGCCCAGGCCACCGGGCTGTGCAGGTCGTCAGCCACCTGGCCGCCAACGCTTTCGCCCAGGCGCAGGCCGTCACCATTGGCGCCCAGCGGCGGCAGCGCCAGGTGTTCGTGGCCGGTGGGTGTACGCGGGAACAGCGCCTTGCGCCGTTCGATGTCGTTGGCAAAGCCGCCGGCGGCCAGCACCACGGCCTTGCGCGCATTTATTTGGATCGGCCCGCGCGCGGTTTCAATCAGCGCACCGCTGACCCGGCCATGCTCGCGGAGCAACTGCCGAGCCGCTGCCGATTCCCAGAGCAACACGCCAAGGTCTTCAGCCGACTTGGCCAGCCGCGCGACCAGGGCGACGCCGTTGACCAGTTGCAGGGCCCGGCCGTGGGTTGCCAGATCGAGCAGGTGGCGGCTCAAACGCTTGCTCACATGCAGCAGCGAGCGCCAGGAACGGGTGAGGCTGAGGAAGGCGCCGAGGTCTTTGCCGGCCATGATCGGCATGCCCATGAACGAGGTTTCGCGCATGGTTTTGCGCAGGCGCTTGAGCAGCTTTTTGCCCAGCTGGCGGCCATCGTAGGGGGCGGCAATTACCGAACGCCCGCCGGTGCCGGCGCCAGGGGTATTACCGTGAATGTCGGCGATGCCATTGCCGTCGGCAAATTGCAGGGCGGTATGGCGCTCGAAGAACGACACCATGTTGGGCGCCGCTTCGAGAAACGCATCGATCATCGGCCCATCGAAACGTTCGCCCAGTTCATGCTCCAGGTAAGTGCGCGGCTGCGAGCGCTGCTCGATGATCCCGGCGCGCTGCGCCAGCGGGTTGCACGGTACCCACATCCAGCCACCGGACCAGGCCGTGGCGCCGCCGAACACCGGGTCCTTCTCAACCACGATGACCTTCTGGCCATGCCAGGCGGCGGTCACGGCGGCGGCCAGCCCGGCGGCGCCGGAGCCGATGACCAGTACATCGCATTCGACCAGCGGGGTATCGACGGGCATGAGCAGTATCCTCCAGGCAGTTTTGTTATATTTTGGAATATGATTCCATATTCTATGGTTTGATTTGTCGCCCAGCCAAGGCGTGCCACGACAAAGTGGGCGAAGATCGGACAGTGATTTGCGCTTTCGCCGGGGCTCTTTAGAATCGGCACAAATTTCAGGGACCATGACCATGGCCGGCAGTCAGATCGAACGTGCGTTCAGCCTTCTCGAACGCCTCACCAGCGACCCGCGCGGGCTGCCCCTGCAGACCCTGGCCGAAGAGCTGGACATCCCCAAGAGCGCCACCCATCGCATGCTCGCCGAGCTGATGCGCCTGGGCTATGTGCGCCAGAACGCCGAGAGCAGCCGCTATCACCTGAGCACTCGCCTGGTGGCCATGGGTTTTCGCTATCTGGCCAGCAGTGGCGCCGATATCGTCCAGCCGATTCTTGATCAACTGGCCCAGCAGACCGGCGAGCTGGTGCGCCTGGGGGTGATCGACGGCGAACGCCAGACCTGGATCGCCAAGGCCCAGGGCGCCCGCTCCGGCTTGCGCTACGACCCGGATATGGGCCGTGATGCGCCGTTGTTCTACACCGCCTCCGGGCATGCGTGGCTGTCGAGCCTGAGCGATGCCCAGGCCTTGTTGCTGGTGGAGCGCCAGGGCATCGCCGACCCGGCGCAGTTCGGCCCCAACGCGCCGAAGTCCAATGCCGAGCTGCTCGAACGCCTGCGCGTTGCCCGCGAGCATGGCTATGCCTGGGTGGTGGAGAGTTCGGCAGTGGGGATGTCGGCGCTGGCGGCGGTGGTGCGGCACCCGCTGGATGGCCATGCGGTTGGCGTGCTCAGCGTTGCCGGGCCCAGTGCGCGGATGAGCGAGGCACGCATGCACGAGCTGGCGCCGGTGTTGCTGGCGGCGGTGGCGGAGTTGTCGGCGGCAAGTCCTGCTTCTGAGTTGTTTGTCTAGAAGCATCACGGGTCAAGCCCGCTCCTGCACTCGCGATCCGTTTTTTCGCTTGCATTGAAATTGGAACTAAGTTCTAAATATTTCCAAATTCAATTCGCCGAGAAAACAACAATGAGCCAACGCGTGATGTCCCTTGCCGCCCTGACGGTACTCGAGCTGTCGCCTGTCGACATGGTCGAGGTTGCTGCCCGCGCAGGCTACAGCCATGTCGGCCTGCGCCTGGAACCGGCCACGGCCGAGGAGCATCACTTCCCGCTGGTGGCCGACGCCGGCCTGCGCCGGCAGACCGCCGCGCGCCTGCGCGATACTGGCATCCAGGTGCTGGATGTGGAGATTTTGCGGCTCAAGCCCGAGACCTGCGTGGCCGACTTCGAAGCCCTGCTGGCGGTCGGCGCCGAGTTCGGCGCCAGCGAGTTGCTGGTGGCCGGCAACGATCCTGACGAGCAACGCCAGAGCGACAATTTTGCGGCCCTCTGCGACCTGGCCGCAGATTATGGCCTGCATCCGCACCTGGAGTTCATGCCCTGGACCGACGCCAAGAACCTCACCCAGGCCTGGCGCATCGTCGAGCAGGCCGGGCGCGACAATGGCGGGGTGCTGGTCGATGCCTTTCACTTTGACCGCTCCGGCTCGTCGCTGGATGAGTTGCGCCAGGTGCCGGCCTCGCGGCTACGCTATGCACAGTTGTGCGACGTGGCCGGGCCGCGTCCGCACGATATGGCCGAGATCTTGCGTCAGGCGCGCAACGAGCGGCGGTTTCCCGGCGATGGCAATTGCGATTTGCCCGGCTTGTTGCGTAGCCTGCCGCAGAACATTGCGCTGAGCCTGGAAATTCCCGTTCGCGACCAGGGCCTGAGCGCCTTGCAGCGGGCACAGATGGCCCTGGACAAGACCTGTCAGTTGCTCCGTCAACTCTGAACCTGCGAGCTTTTATCGATGCCCCGTCCTACTGCGCTCGACGCTGTCAGCCAACCGCTCAAGGGCATTGCCCTGGTGGTGCTGGCGACCTTTCTGTTCGCCAGCCACGACGCCTTGTCGAAGTACCTGGCGGGGTTCTATCCGATTCTCTGGGTGGTGTGGGCGCGTTACCTGGTGCACACCCTGCTGATGATGGTGATCTTCCTGCCGCAGTCGGGCCTGCGCGTGTTGCGCACCCGGCGACCGGGGCTGCAGACCTTGCGCGCGCTGTGCCTGCTGGGCACCAGCCTGTTGTTCACCACCGCCCTGCAGTACATACCGCTGGCCGAGGCGACGGCGGTCAACTTCCTCGCGCCGTTGCTGGTCACGGCGCTGTCGCTGCCGCTGCTGGGCGAGAAGGTCACACGCAGGCAATGGGTGGCGGTGCTGGTGAGTTTTGTCGGGGTGACGGTGATCATCCACCCGGGCGGGGCCTTGTTTACCCCGGCAGTGTTGCTGCCATTTGGCTCGGCCTTGTGCTTCTGCTTCTACCAGTTGCTGACGCGCAAGCTCAGCGGCACCGACAGCCCGACCACCAGCAACTTCTTCACCGGCCTGCTCAACACCTTGGTGATGAGCGCCGTGGTACCGATGTTCTGGCAGACCCCAAGCTTCATCCATGGCCTGATGGCCGTGGCCCTGGGCACCTGCGGGATGACCGCGCACCTGTTCCTGACCCAGGCGTTCCGGCATGCGCCACCGGCCATGCTCGCGCCGTTCAGTTACTGTCAGATCGTGTTCGCCGGTGTTCTCGGCCTGGTGTTGTTCGGACACAGCCCGGACATGGCCGGGCTGGTGGGGATTGCCTTGATCTGCCTCAGCGGCCTGGGCGCCGCCTGGTTGCAACGGCGGCGTTAGGCCTCGACCTTCGGCACCTTGCGCGGGGCCATGAAGTACATCCAGGTCAGGGCGATGAAGTACATGGCCGGGATCATGGTGAACAGCAGGGTGTAATTGTTGTGGGTGGTGGTCAGGATGTAGCCGACCAGCTGGGTCATGAACATGCCGCCGATGGCCGCGCACATGCCGCCGAAACCGAACACCGTGCTCATCATGTGCTTGGGCGTGTAGTCCATGACCAGGCTCCAGATGTTGGCAGTCCAGGCCTGGTGCGCGGCGATGGCCAGGGAAATCGCCAGCACCGCGACCCACAGGCTGCTGGCGCCGGCGGCGAAGATTACGCCGATGATGGTGGTGGCGAACAGCAGCATCGACAGCAGCCGCGCCTTGACCGGGGCCATGCCGCGGCCGATCAGGAACGACGAAAGAATGCCACCGCCGACACTGCCGAAATCCGCGCTCAGGTAGATGACGATCAGCGGGATGCCCATCTGCGTGACGCTGATGCCCAGGCTGTATTGCTGGTTGAGGAACGGCGGCAGCCAGTACAGGTAGAACCAGAACACCGGCGCGGTCATCGAGTAGGCCAGGGCGAAGGCCCAGGTGCCGCGCATGCGCAGGATTCGTGAGAACGGCACGCGGGCTTGTTCCGGTTCCACTTCGCTTTGCACGTAGGCCAGTTCTTCTTTGCTGACGCTCGGGTGATCTTCCGGGTTGAAGTATTTCAGGCCCCAGAACACTACCCAGACCAGGCCCAGGGCGCCCATGCCGATGAACGCCGCTTGCCAGCCCCAGACGGTGAGGATCAACGGCAACAGCATCGGCGTGAACATGGCGCCGACGTTGGTGCCGGCGTTGAAGATACCGGTGGCCACGGCGCGTTCACCGGCCGGGAACCATAAGCGGGTGGTCTTGACGCAGGCGGGGTAGTTGGCCGCTTCGGTCAGGCCGAGAATGAACCGGCAGACCATGAAGCCCACCGCCGAGGTGGCCAGGCCATGGGCGCCGGTAGCCAGGCTCCAGAGCAGCACGGCGCAGAAGAACACGCGCTTGACGCCGACCCGGTCGATCAGCCGGCCTTGCAGCACGAAGCCGATGGCGTAACCGACCTGGAACCAGAAGTTGATGTTGGCGTAGTCCATCGCCGTCCAGCTCATCTCCTTGGCCAGAATCGGCTGCATCACCCCGAGGGCGGCGCGGTCGATGTAGTTCAAGGTGGTGGCGAAGAACACCAGCGCGAGCATGACCCAGCGGGTCTTGCCGACGGCCATGGCGCCACGCAGCTTGTCGCCGATGCCGGCGTGCGCAGTAGTACCCAGGGGCTGGGCCATGCGGGTGGATTGAGAGTGGATCATCGCGGGTTACCCGTATTTTTATGTTTATGGGTCAAGCCTTGGTGTCGAAATGGTGCGCCTGTGGTCAAAAAAGGGTCAATTGACTGAACGCTATATTGGGCGATAATCGAACACAAAACTAACTAGTTCGTACCTTTTGCATTGAGCAAAATTTGCTCAACACCAATAATTCCTCCACCGGTTTTTGCCTGCCCATCGGAGCCAGAATAATGCAGCGTTCGATCGCCACCGTATCCTTGAGCGGTACTTTGCCAGAAAAACTCGAAGCCATCGCCGCCGCGGGCTTCGATGGGGTCGAGATCTTCGAGAACGACCTGCTGTACTACGCCGGCAGCCCGCGCGAAATTCGCCAGCGCTGCGCCGATCTGGGCCTGGCGATTACCCTATTCCAGCCGTTTCGCGATTTCGAGGGCTGCCGCCGCGATCGCCTGGCGCGCAACCTGGAACGCGCGGAACGCAAATTCGATTTGATGCAGGAACTGGGCACCGATCTGGTGCTGGTGTGCAGCAATGTCGCCGCCGATTCCCTGGGTGAGCGCCAGGTGCTGATCGACGACCTGCGCCTGCTGGCCGAGCGCGCTGGGGCCCGTGGCCTGCGCATCGGCTACGAAGCCCTGGCCTGGGGCCGCCACGTGAACACCTGGGAGCAGGTCTGGGACATCGTCAAAACGGCTGACCACGCAAGCCTGGGGATGATCCTCGACAGCTTCCACACCTTGTCGCTCAAGGGCGACCCGCGGGCTATCGCACAAGTGCCAGGGGACAAGATTTTTTTCGTGCAGATGGCCGACGCGCCGCTCCTGGCCATGGACGTGCTGGAGTGGAGCCGGCATTTTCGCTGCTTTCCGGGGCAGGGCGAGTTTGACCTGGCGGGTTTTCTCGCGCCGATCCTGGCCAGCGGTTACAGCGGCCCGCTGTCGCTGGAGATCTTCAACGATGGCTTTCGCGCCGCACCGCCTCGGGCCAATGCCGCCGATGGCCTGCGCTCGCTGCTGTACCTGGAAGAAAAGACCCGCCAGCGCCTTGAGCAAGACCGCGTAGCGCCGGCCAGCGACGACCTGCTGTTCGCCCCACCACGTGCCAGCGCCTACGATGGCGTCGAGTTTCTCGAGTTCGCCGTCGACGACGCCCTGGGGGCCAAGCTCGGCAACTGGCTGGAGCGCCTGGGCTTTACCCGCGCCGGCGTGCACCGTTCGAAGAATGTCAGCCTGCTGCGCCAGGGCGACATCAACCTGATCCTCAACGCCGAGCCTTATTCCTTCGCCCATAACTTCTTTGAGAGTCATGGCCCGTCGCTGTGCGCCACGGCGATCCGGGTCAAGGACAGCGCCCAGGCCCTGGCCCGTGCCGTGGCCTACCATGGCCAGCCCTATCGCGGCCTGGTCGGCCCCAACGAGCGCGAGCTGGCGGCGGTGCGTGCGCCGGACGGCAGCTTGATCTACCTGGTCGACCAGGATGCCCAGGGCCGGACTATCTATGACACCGACTTCAGCCTGCAGCCACAAGCGGGCAGCAGCCTGGGCCTGACCCGCATCGACCATATGGCCCTGGCCTTGCCGGCCGACGGCCTGGACAGCTGGGCGCTGTTCTACAAGAGCGTGCTGGACTTTACTGCCGACGACGAAGTGGTGTTGCCCGACCCTTATGGTCTGGTCAAGAGTCGCGCCTTGCGCAGCCGTTGCAGCTCGATCCGCCTGCCGCTGAATATTTCGGAAAACCGTAATACGGCGATTGCCCATGCTTTGTCGCATTACCGCGGTTCTGGCGTGCACCACATTGCCTTTGACTGCGAGGACATTTTTACTGCGGTCAAACAGGCCAAGGAGTCGGGGGTGGCTTTGCTCGACATTCCGCTCAACTACTACGACGACCTTGCCGCACGCTTTGATTTCGACGACGAGTTCCTCAGCGAACTGGCTTACTACAACGTGCTCTACGACCGCGATGCCCAGGGCGGTGAGCTGTTTCATGTGTACACCGAGCCGTTTGAGGAGCGCTTCTTCTTCGAGGTGCTGCAGCGGCGTAACGGTTACAGCGGCTATGGCGCGGCCAACGTCGCCGTGCGCCTGGCCGCCATGGCCAAGGCCCGCGCCGGCGCGCCGGCCCAGGCCAAGTTGTAGGGCGCAGGCACCGAGGCTTCCTTACTCAGCACCCGGGGCTCATAATTGCCGGGTTAACCGATGGCCATGAGTCCCGTATGACGACTACCCCAGCACTCTGCGCAGCCCCCGAACAAGCGCCGCGCAAGGGCCGCAAGAACAATCCGGAAAAGACCCGCGAGAACATTCTCCAGGCGGCGATCAGCGAGTTCGTCCAGCAGGGGCTGGCCGGCGCCCGGGTCGATGCGATCGCCGAGCGCACGCAAACCTCCAAGCGCATGATCTACTACTACTTCAACAGCAAGGAGCAGTTGTACGTCGAGGTGCTGGAGAAGCTCTACGGCGATATTCGCAGCACTGAAAGCAACCTGCACCTGGCCGAACTCGAGCCGCGCCTGGGCATCCGCCGGCTGGTGGAATTCACCTTCGATCACCATGATCGCAACGTCGATTTCGTGCGCATCGTCTGCAACGAGAACATGCACCACGGCGAGTACGTGAAGCGCTCGGCGGCGATTCGCTCGATGAACAAGACCGTACTCACGGCGCTGGATGAAGTGCTCAAGCGCGGCGCGGGCGAGGGGGTATTCCGCCAGGGGCTGGAGGCGCTGGATGTGCACCTGCTGATCAGCTCGTTCTGCTTCTACCGGGTGTCGAACCGGCACACCTTTGGCGAGATCTTCCAGGTGGACTTCGAGGACAAGGCGGTCAAGGACCGGCATCGGCAGATGATTTGCGAGTCGGTGCTTAGATTTTTGCAGGCCTGAGTATTTTCGCGGGGCAAGCCCGTTCCTACCGTAGGAGCGGGCTTGCCCCGCGATGCTTTTCAGTCACCCAGACTGTTGAAGTGCTCGATCATCCGCGCCGCATCAGGCTTCACCCCGCTGAACAGTTCAAACGCCTTCACCGCCTGGAACACCGCCATGTTCGCCCCGCTCAGGGTGCGGCAGCCCAGGGCCCGGGCTTGGCGCAGCAGTTCGGTTTGCAGCGGAAAGTAAACAATCTCCGCCACCCACAGATCCGCCCGTAGCAGCGCCTTGGGCACCGGCATGCCCGGCAGCTTGGCCATGCCCATGGGCGTGGTGTTGACCAGGCCGTCGGCGCTGGCCATGGCGCTTTGCAGGTCATGACCGACCCTGGCGCGGCTGCCGGCAAAGTGCTGGTTGAGGTTGTCCACAAGGGCCTGGGCACGGGCCGGTTCGACATCGAACACGCTCAGTTGCCCGACCGCTTCTTCCAGCAGCGCATGAGCTACCGCAGCGCCGGCGCCACCGGCGCCCATCTGCACCACCTGGCGGCGCGGCGCGTCGCTCAGGCCACGGCGAAAGCCCTCGGCAAAACCCAGGCAGTCGGTGTTGTGGCCGATGCGCTTGCCGTCCTTGAATACCACGGTGTTCACCGCGCCGATACCGCGCGCTTGCGGTGACAGTTCGTTGAGCAGCGGCAGGATCGCCTGCTTGCACGGGAAGGTGATGTTCAGGCCGGTGAAGCCCATGTGCTCGGCCGCGGTCAGCAGCTCTTCGAGGGCGCTGCTGTCGAGCTTGAGCTGGTCCAGGTCGATCAGCCGGTACAGGTAGTTCAGGCCTTGCGCGGCGCCTTCGTGCTCGTGCAGCGCCGGGGTGCGCGAAGCCTGGATGCCCGCGCCGATAAGGCCGGCAAGAATGCCGGAAGAAGAGGCCAAAGCCATGTTGAAAACTCCGTTGTTATTCTTGGTGATGAAGCGGGAGTGCCTTCGCTTAAAAATGTACCGAATGGTTAATTTGGTCAATCGGGCGCAAGGCCGCAGGGGTGTTTTCTGTGCGCTGATCGCACAGCCTGTGCTACACCTGTTGCTTTGCACCTGACCACGGAGGGCAACATGGCAACGCCGATCAACGACCTGCAGTCGCTGGGTGAAACCTGGCCGGGCCTGGCCAACCTCACCCAGTCGATTTTCGCGGCCCTGGGTGGCCACGGTTTTCGCAATGCCTTTCGCCTCGACCATTCGCGCAGCACCTGCCTGCTGCTGATCGACGGCCTGGGCTGGAACCTGCTGCAGGCCCACGCCCGGCATGCGCCGTTTCTTGCCTCGCTGATGCAGCCGGACAGCCACTTCAAGGTAGGCTTTCCAGCCACCACGGCGACCAGCCTGGCCTCTGTGGCTTGCGGGCTGGGCAGCGGCGCCCACGGTATCGTCGGCTGCGGCTTTGCCCTGGATGAGCACACTGAACTGTCGCCACTGACCTGGACCACCTCGCCCTTGCAGGTCGAGGCGCAGGCCAGTGGCGCGCCGCCGCCGGAGACTTTTATCGTGCCCGCCGATGCCTGGAGCCAGGCGGCGGCCCAGGGCATCGCCATCAGCACGGTGATGCTCGGGCGCTATGCCAGTTCCGACTTCACTCGGGCGATTTACCGGGCCGGCAAGATCCTCCCTGCGCCGGCCTATGACGCTTATCCGCAGTTGGTCAATGCCGCCCTGGCCGTGCCGGGGCCGGCGTTCTGCTTCGCCTATTTCGGCGACCTGGATTTTGCCGGGCACCTGTTCGGCCCAGGCTCCGAGGGCTGGCTTAAGCAACTGCAGATTGCCGACCAGCTGGCCCGGGCCATCGCCCAATCCTTGACTGAGCAGGCGCGGCTGATGGTGATTGCCGACCACGGCATGCTGGCGCTGGACAGTGAACAGGTGCGCGACTTTGATCTGGACCCGGCGCTGCAGGAGGGCGTGCGGGCGATGGCCGGGGATATTCGCGCGCGCTACCTGTACACCCACGCGCACCAGCAGGACCGCGTGCACGAGCGCTGGCAGAATCGTCTGGGGGAGGGCTATCACGTGTTGAGCAAGGCCCAGGCGATTGCCAAGGGGCTGTTCGGCGATGTGCTGCTAAGCCAGGCGGAGGCGCGGATTGGCGATCTGATCGTGGTTCCGAACGGGGCGGGCGGGATTATTCGCAGCGAGGTGGAAAAGCACGCCAGCCAATGGCGCGGGCACCATGGGGCGTTGACCGATGAGGATCAGCTGGTGCCGTTGTTGATGTGTTCGGGGCTCGGCTGAAGGGCCCGCTCCTGTAGGAGCGGGCTTGACCCGCGATAGCTTCAACGGCGAACCAGCAACACCCCGCTCTCCATGTGATGGGTATACGGGAACTGGTCAAACAACGCACAGCGCTCGATGCGATGGGTGTCGTGCAACTGGGCGATGTTGGCCGCCAGGGTTTGCGGGTTGCAGGAGATGTACAGGATGTTGTCGAAGCGCCGGGTCAGCTCGCAGGTATCCGGGTCCATGCCGGCGCGCGGCGGGTCGACGAACACGCTGGCGAACTGGTAGCTCTTGAGGTCAATGCCTTCGAGGCGGCGGAACGGACGCACTTCGTTCAGCGCTTCGGTCAGCTCTTCAGCCGACAGACGCACCAGGCGCACGTTATCCACAGCGTTGTCGTCGAGGTTGTGCAGGGCGGCATTGACCGAGGTCTTGCTGATCTCGGTGGCCAGTACCTTGCGCACCCGGGTGGCCAGCGGCAGGGTAAAGTTGCCGTTGCCGCAGTACAGCTCGAGCAGATCGTCCTGGCGCTCGCCCAGGGCTTCATAGGCCCAGTTGAGCATCTTCTGGTTGACCGCGCCGTTGGGCTGGGTGAAGGCGCCTTCAGGCTGGCGGTAGCGGAAGGTGCGCCCGGCAATCTGCAGCTCTTCGACCGCGTAATCGCGGCCGATCACCACGCGCTTGCCCTTGGAGCGGCCGATGATGCTCACGCCCAGGTCGCTGGCCAGTTGCTGCGCGGCGCGCTCCCAGTGCTCGTCCAGCGGACGGTGATAGCACAGGGTGATCATTGCATCGCCTGCCAGGGTGGTGAGGAACTCCACCTGGAACAGCTTGAAGCTCAACGCCGAGCTGGCCTGCCAGGCGGCCTTGAGCCGTGGCATCAGGTCGTTGATCTGCAGACTGGCAATCGGGAAGTCTTCGATCAGGATCGGCGTGTGTTTCTCGCCCGGGGCGAACATCGCGTAGAAGCGCTGCTCGTTTTCGCGCCACAGGCGGAACTCGGCGCGCAGGCGATAGTGCTCGCGCGCCGAGTCGAATACCGCAGGCTCGGGCGCCGCGAACGGCGCCAGCAGCTCGCGCAGGCGCGCGACCTTGGCGTCGAGCTGCTGGGTGTAGGTCGAAGGGTCGAAGACAGCACTCATGCGTTGAACCAGCCCAGTTTGATAACGAACAGGACCGAGAGGATCACCAGTGCCGCGTTGAGGTCACGGGCGCGGCCGGAAAGCAGCTTGATCGCGGTCCAGGCAATGAAACCGAAGGCGATGCCGTTGGCGATCGAGTAGGTCAGCGGCATGGCCAGGGCAGTGACCACCACCGGCGCGGCTTCGGTAATGTCGTCCCAGTTTATTTCAGCCAGGCCCGAAGCCATCAACACGGCGACGAACAACAGCGCCGGTGCCGTGGCGAAGGCAGGCACGCTGCCGGCCAGCGGTGCGAAGAACAGCGCCAGCAGGAACAGAATGGCTACCACGATGGCGGTCAGGCCGGTGCGGCCACCGGCGCTGACGCCGGCTGCAGATTCGATGTAGCTGGTGGTGGTCGAGGTGCCCAGCAGGGAACCGGCCATCGCCGCGGTGCTGTCGGCGATCAGCGCCCGGCCCATTTTCGGCATGTGGCCGTCCTTGCGCATCAGGCCGGCGCGCTTGGCGACGCCGATCAGGGTGCCGGAGTTGTCGAACAGGTCGACGAACAGGAAGGCGAAAATCACGCTGATCAGGCCGACGTCCAGCGCGCCCTTGATGTCCAGCTGCAGGAAGGTCGGCGCCAGCGACGGCGGCATCGACACCACGCCGTTGAATGGAGTCACGCCCAGGGCGATCGAGGCCACGGTCACCGCCAGGATGCCGATCAGCACCGCGCCGCGGACCTTCATGGCCTCCAGCGCAACGATCAGGAAGAAGCCCAGGGTGGCGAGGATCGGCGCCGGTTTCTTGAGGTCACCGAGGCCCACCAGGGTGGCCTGGTTATCGACGACGATGCCGGCGTTATGCAGGGCGATCAGCGCCAGGAACAGGCCAATACCGGCGGCAATTGCCGAACGCAGCGGCAACGGGATGCTGTTGACGATCCATTCGCGGATGCGAAAGATCGACAGCAGGAAGAAGCACACCGCCGAGATGAACACCGCGCCCAAGGCCACCTGCCAGGTGTGGCCCATGTGCAGGACCACGGTGTAGGTGAAGAAGGCGTTCAGGCCCATGCCCGGTGCCAGAGCGATCGGGTAGTTGGCGATCAGGCCCATGGTGGTCGAGCCGATGGCCGCTGCCAGGCAGGTGGCGACGAACAGCGCGCCCTTGTCCATGCCGGTCTCGCCGAGAATGCTCGGGTTGACGAACAGGATGTAGGCCATGGCCAGGAAGGTGGTCACGCCCGCGAGAATCTCGGTGCGGACATTGGTGTCGTGTGCTTTTAGTTGAAACAGCCTTTCCAGCATGCCTGCTCCCCGTGGCGCTCCCGGCGCCGTGAATGTATCGACCCAGTTAGCAAAGCACAGACTGTACCGGGAGACTGTGGTTTTTCCCTGGGTCGGAAAAAAGCCGCGCATCATACCAGCATGCTCGGGCAGCGGTAATTAATGTCGCGATACACTGCAGATATCTGCAGGTTCTGCGCCGTTCCCCCCATCCCGAGTTGACCATGCTGTGCACCTGACCGACTACCGCGACCTTAACCCGGCCCAGCGCGAGCAACTGCTCGACATCCAGGTGCGGCCTGAGCAACTGCGCTTTGCCGGCGATATGGCTAGCGCCTTGTACACCCTGCAAAGTGGCGACAGCCCCGACCGGCGTGGCGTGGCGCTGCTGCTGGACAACCTGCCGCGGGCCTTCTTGCTGCTTCAGCGCGGGGTGTTCCTGGCGCCCTGGGCCCGGGCCGATGCGGCGACGATCAATGCCTTGCAAGTCGATCAGCGCTTGCAGGGCCAGGGCCTGGGGCGATTTTTCATGCAGGCGTTGCCGGGCCTGGTGCGCGAGGCGTGGCCCGAGGTGCGCTGCCTGCAGCTTTCTGTAGACCGGGACAACCACGCCGCCCTGGCGCTGTACCTGGCCAGCGGCTGGGTCGACAGCGGCGATGGCTACCGCGCGCGCCAGGGCCACGAGCGTCAACTGACCCTGTTGCTGTGAGCGACTAAGCTTGTGGGATACCCGGCGGAGAGCAGTTGATGACCCACAGAGCCCTGATCGTAGTCGCCGAAGGCGTGGATGACCTGCAGAGCGTGACCCTGATCGACGTGCTGCGCCGCGCCGAGATCGAAGTGGTGGTGGCCAGTATCGAAGGCCGGCGGATGCTCACCTGTGCCCGCGGCACGCGCTTGACCGCCGACGGCATGCTGGTCGACCTGCTGGCCCAGCCGTTCGACCTGATGGTCTTGCCCGGGGGCGAAAAAGGCGCACAGCACATGGCCGCGCACCAACCACTGGCGCAGCAGGTCAAGGATCAGGCCAGGGCCGGCAAGTTTTTTGCCGCGATCGGCGAAGCGCCGTTGGCGCTGCAGGCCTGTGGTGTGTTGCGCCAGCGACGCATGACCTGTGACCCGGCTGTCAGCCAGGGGTTGTCCGGGTGCAGCTTTGTCGATCAGCCGGTGGTGGTGGACGGTAATTGCATCACCGCCCAGGGGTCGGCGGCGGCGCTGGAATTTGCCCTGGTGTTGGTCGAGCAACTGGAGGGCAGGGTGCTGCGCAAGCGGGTGGCGGCTGAGCTGCGGGTGTGACTATCGCGGGGCAAGCCCGCTCCCACAGGCCCTCACTGCTTATGCATATGATCGCGCCCAGCCAGGGTCGGAAACAGCTTGATCCACACCCCGGTCACCAGCAGCGTGCCGACCCCGCCCAGCACTACCGCCGGTACCGTGCCGAACCAGTGCGCAGTCACTCCTGACTCGAACTCGCCAAGCTGGTTCGAGGCGCCGATGAACAGCCCGTTCACCGCGCTGACCCGGCCGCGCATTTCATCCGGTGTTTCCAGCTGCACGAAGGCACCGCGTATTACCATGCTGATCATGTCGGCGGCGCCCAGCACCGCCAGCACGGCGAGGGAAAACCAGAACGAAGTGGACAGGCCAAAGGCAATGGTCGCCACCCCGAACACGCCGACAGCGGTAAACATCACCCGCCCGACCTTGCGCTCCACCGGAAAGCGCGCCAGCCACAGCGACATCAGCAGGGCGCCCACCGCCGGCGCCGAGCGCAGCAGGCCCAGGCCCCAGGGGCCGGTCAGCAGGATGTCCTTGGCAAACACCGGCAACAGCGCGGTGGCGCCGCCCAGCAGCACGGCGAACAGGTCCAGGGAGATCGCCCCGAGGATGTCCGGGCGGCTGCGGATAAAGCGAATGCCGGCCATCAACGATTCGAGGCTGGCGCGGCCCTGGTTGCCTGGTTGCTGGCGCGACACCAGGCCCAGGGTCAACACGCAGGCAATCAGGTACAACGCTACCGTCGGCCCGTACACCCAGACGCTGCCAAAGGCATAGAGAAAACCGCCCACCGCCGGCGCGACGATGGTCGCCGCCTGCATCGCCGAGGCAGAAGCAGCCACGGCACGTGGAAACAGCTCGGAGGGCACCACATTGGGCAGCAGCGCCTGGGTCGCCGGCATTTCAAAGGAGCGTGCGCTACCGAGCAAGAACGCCAGCAGGAAGATCAGTTCGCGGCTGACGCTGTGGGTGCTGCTGGCGACCACCAGCACCAGGGCGATCATGGCCTGGGCACTCTGGCACAGGGCGGCGACCCGGCGCCGGTCATAGCGGTCGGCGACGTGTCCGGTGTGCAGCATGAACAGCACCCGCGGGGCGAATTCCACCAGGCCCACCAGGCCCAGGTCGAGGACATTGCCGGTCAATTGGTAGAGGTGCCAGCCGATCGCCACGGTAAGCATCTGAAAGCCGCTGGCGGTAAATACCCGGGCCAGCCAGAAGGCCAGGAAGGGACGGTGATGACGCAGCAGCAAAACGGGGTCTGACATCGGCGAAACAGAGCCTCGGCGCAGGGATCGACGCTGCAGGTTATCACCACTTTGTAACAGCAGGTTGCGAGGAATGGCACCTGTGTGCGGTAAGCGCACTGTTTTGGGGCGCGGTAAAGGGGGTGAGACAACCGGTCACGCGGCAATCAACCACACAAGCGCACAGCCCGTTCAGGACTATCCTTTCAGGCATCCGTTGATCTGGATCAATTGTTTCATTTGCAACGGCATGGCCAGACGGCCGAATTCCCTGCGATGTGATGTTTACAGAACAATTCCAACTTGCCGCACTCAACTACCGTGGGGGCAGTTGGCGCCAAGGCCACCGCCTGACGCCGGATTACCTGACAGAGGAAGCACTATGTTCGGATTAGAGGCTCTAGATCTCGCCCGAATTCAGTTCGCGTTTACCGTGTCCTTTCACATCCTGTTCCCGGCCATCACCATTGGCCTGGCGAGCTACTTGGCTGTTCTCGAAGGGCTGTGGCTGAAGAGCAACAACAGCGTCTACCGTGACCTTTACCATTTCTGGTCGAAAATCTTTGCCGTCAACTTCGGCATGGGGGTGGTCTCCGGCCTGGTCATGGCCTACCAGTTCGGCACCAACTGGAGCAAGTTCTCCGATTTCGCTGGCTCCGTCACCGGGCCGCTGCTCACTTACGAAGTTCTCACCGCCTTCTTCCTTGAAGCCGGTTTCCTTGGCGTCATGCTCTTTGGCTGGAACCGCGTGGGCCGTGGGCTGCACTTTTTCGCCACGGTCATGGTGGCCATCGGCACTTTGATCTCGACCTTCTGGATCCTCGCCTCCAACAGCTGGATGCAGACCCCCCAGGGCTACGAAATCGTCAACGGCGTCGTCGTGCCGGTGGACTGGTTCGCGGTGATCTTCAACCCGTCGTTCCCTTACCGCCTGGCGCACATGGCGACTGCCGCCTTTGTTGCTACAGCGTTCTTCGTCGGCGCCTCGGCCGCCTGGCACTTGCTGCGCGGCCGCGATAACCCGGCGATTCGCAAGATGCTTTCGATGGCCATGTGGATGGCCCTGATCGTCGCCCCGGTACAAGCGGTGATCGGCGACTTCCACGGCCTCAATACCCTCAAGCACCAGCCGGTGAAAATCGCTGCTATCGAAGGCCACTGGGAAAACAAGCCAGGCGAACCGACCCCGCTGATCCTCTTCGGTATCCCCGACATGGAAGCCGAGACCACCCGCTTCAAGGTGGAAATCCCGGCGCTGGGCAGCCTGATCCTGACCCACAGCCTGGACAAGCAAGTGCCGGCGATGAAGGAGTTTCCGAAAGAAGACCGGCCTAACTCGACCATCGTCTTCTGGTCGTTCCGGGTCATGGTCGGCCTTGGCATGCTGATGATCTTCGTCGGCCTCTGGAGCCTGTGGCTGCGCAAGAGCGACAAGCTCTACAGCTCGCGGCCGTTCCTGTACCTGACCTTGTGGATGGGCCCCTCCGGCCTGATCGCGATCCTCGCCGGCTGGTTCACCACCGAGATCGGTCGCCAGCCCTGGGTGGTCTACGGCCTGATGCGCACCGCCGATGGCGCCTCGAACCACAGCTACGGCCAGCTCGGCCTGACCCTGGTGATGTTCGTGGTGGTCTACTTCGCGCTGTTCGGTACCGGCCTTGGCTACATGATGCGCCTGGTGCGCAAAGGGCCGAAAACCGGTGAAGGCGACGAGACCAACCCGGGTGGCCCCGGCCAGCAACGCACCCCGGCACGGCCGCTGTCTGCCGCCGATGACGATCATGACAATGGCGAGCACGCCAGCCTGAACAAGGGGAACTGAACCATGGGTGTTGATCTTCCGCTTATCTGGGCCATCATCATCATCTTCGGCATCATGATGTATGTGGTCATGGACGGCTTTGACCTTGGCATCGGCATCCTCTTCCCGTTCGTCAAGGGCGAGCAAGACCGCGATGTGATGATGAACACTGTCGCCCCGGTCTGGGACGGTAACGAAACCTGGCTGGTGCTCGGTGGTGCGGCGCTGTTCGGCGCCTTCCCGCTGGCCTACGCCGTGGTGCTTTCAGCGCTGTACCTGCCGTTGATGCTGATGCTGATCGGGCTGATCTTTCGCGGCGTGGCCTTCGAGTTCCGCTTCAAGGCCACTGCAGCCAAGCGTCACCTGTGGGACAAGGCCTTCATCGGCGGCTCGCTGGCGGCTACCTTCTTCCAGGGCGTGGCCCTGGGCGCCTTCATCGAAGGCTTTGAGGTGGTCGATCGCAGCTACGCTGGCGGCAGCCTCGACTGGCTGACCCCGTTCAGCCTGTTCTGCGGCCTGGGCCTGATCGTTGCCTACGCCTTGCTCGGCTGCACCTGGCTGATCATGAAGACCGAAGGCAAGCTGCAACTGCAGATGCACGACCTGGCGCGGCCGCTGGCCCTGGTGCTGCTGGCGGTGACCGGCATCGTCAGTATCTGGACGCCGCTGGCCCACCCGGACATTGCCGAGCGCTGGTTCAGCCTGCCCAACCTGTTCTGGTTCCTGCCGGTACCGATCCTGGTCCTGGTAACCCTTTACGGTTTGCTCCGGGCGGTGGCGCGTAACGCACACTACACCCCGTTCCTGCTGACCCTGGTGTTGATCTTCCTCGGCTACAGCGGCCTGGGCATCAGCTTGTGGCCGAACATCATCCCGCCGTCGATCTCGATCTGGGACGCTGCCGCGCCGCCGCAAAGCCAGGGCTTCATGCTGGTCGGGACCTTGTTCATCATCCCGTTCATCCTCGGTTACACCTTCTGGAGCTACTACGTGTTCCGCGGCAAGGTGACCCACGAAGATGGCTACCACTAGGGGAGCATGGCAATGACTGGCAACGGCACGATTGACGAAGAGAAGAAACCGCTCTGGCAGCGCCTGGGCTGGTTGGTGGCGATCTGGGTCGGCAGCGTGGTGAGCCTGGCCCTGGTCGCCTGGCTGATGCGCCTGTTCATGAGTGCGGCCGGATTGAGCACGCACTGAAACGAAATTTCCCATCCCGCCTTGCGGCGGATTTACAGCCCTTCGCAGCATCAGCTGCGGAGGGTTTTTTTTGCCCTGTGGGAGCGGCTTGACCCGCGACTCAGGCGACGCGGTACTGGCCTATTTACGCGCCTTGAGCACCACGAACTTGGGCGTCGCCGCCACCTGCTCGACCCCACGGAACAAGCGCGCCAGCTTGCTGTGATAACCCAGGTGGCGATTGCCGACGATATACAGCGCACCACCGACCACCAGCGCCTCGCGCGCTTGCTGGAACATCCGCCAGGCGAGGAAGTCACCGACTACCTGCTGTTGATGGAACGGCGGATTGCACAGCACCACATCCAGCGACTGCGCTGGCTGCCCGGCCAGGCCGTCGTCGGCGCGCACCGTGACTTCACGCGGGCTCAACGCCGCCTGCCAGTTTTCCAGTGCCGACTGCACGGCCATGTATGACTCGTCGACCAGGGTGTACTGCGCCTGCGGGTTGGCCAGGGCGCTGGCGATGGCCAGCACGCCATTGCCGCAACCGAGGTCCGCGACCCGTGCATCGCCGAGGTCCTTGGGCAGGTGCGGCAGGAACGCCCGGGTGCCGATGTCCAGGCCTTCGCGGCAGAACACGTTGGCGTGGTTGAGCAGCACCAGGGGGGGCGCGTCGAGTTGGTAGCGGGTCGGGTAGGGCGAAACGAACGCCGGCTTGGCCTCGAAGGTGGCAATCAGCAGCCGGGCCTTTTTCTGCGCCAGCGATGCCTGCACCGGGCCGATGTATTTCTCCAGTAAATCGCCAGCAGCCCGTGGCAGGTGCTTGATCATGGCCCCGGCAACAACCTGGGCACCGGGCGCCAGTTGGCCTTGCAGGCGAATCAGTTGCTCTTCGAGCAGGGCAAGAGTCTTTGGCACGCGTACCAGTACCCGGTCGAACGGGCCTTGCCAGGTGCTACTGGCCGCCACGAACGGCACCGCGTCGAAGGCCAGGCCATTGCGCACCAGGTTCTTTTCCAGGGCCAGATGCGCCAGGTGCGAGTCGCCGCTGCTGAGCACCGAGACATGCGGCGCCAGGCTGATGGCCAGGGCGCCGAAGCTATCGTTGAGCACCAGTACCCGGGTATCGGCGGCAGGTGCCTGCGCGGCCAGGTGCTCCAGCAGGTACTCGTCGGCAGCATCGAAGGCTTGCAGGGGGTCGTTGGCTTGTTCGGGCTGGCGAAGCAGGTCGAGTTCGGCGAAGGGGCTGGTCAGCAGGGGCATGGTGTAAGGCTCTGGGGCATTGATGTGCGTGCGCGCGGCGCGCTTTACAGGGCCGTGATTCTACCGTGCTTTGCGAAGGTACGGGGGCGTTGGCTCAGATCATGCCACGCATCGCCGCAATGGCGATTGCGCCGGCTTTGTTGCTGGCGTTGGTTTTGGTGATGATGCTGCGGATGTGAAAGTTCACCGTGCTCTGCGACAGCGAGAGGATGCAGGCGATGTCGGCGGCGGTCTTGCCGGCGGCCGACCATTTGAGCACTTCGGTTTCCCGCTCCGAAAGGTTGTACGCCGGGGTTGCTTGCCCGGGTTGGCGGTCAATCATCAGCGTGTGCAGCAGGTTGCACAGCCAGATGGTCTGGCCGGCCTTGTCATAGAGTTCGTCTAGATTGATTGCGCCCTGGCTGCGGGCGATGCTGAGGATGCTTTCGTTGTGACGCATGTCGTGGGCCGACTGGCTCCAGCCGTGGCGCAAGCCGAAGGATTTTGCCTCTTCGCGAAATTCCGGTGTCTCTCGGAACACATCATCGCACCACAGCAACGGCATCAGGGAGTGGTGGCAATGGGCGACGGTGGGATCGATGTCCACGTAGTTGCAACGTTGGTAGCGTTCGTTCCAGGCGTCGGGATAGTTGTTGAAGAATCGCATTTGCGGCGCGAAAGTGGCGATCTGCACGCGCATGCCGAAACACAGGTACTCCATGTCCAGTTGCTGGGCCAGGGAAACCGCCAGGTCAAACATCCGTTGTTCATCGGTTTCGGCTAGCAACTGCTCGAGTTGCTGTTCTTTCCAGTGCGGCATGGGGGCGATCTCAAGGGGGTGGATCCAAGATCTGGCAGGGTGCAAAGTAGTGTAGGAAATGTCCCACGGTTTTGTTGGGTTTTTTGGCTATAGAAATGTGAACATTTTGGCAGGCCTGTTCTTTAGCGATCTTCTTGATATCAGTTCGAAATCATTGGGCTATTACCGGCATCGTGCAGTGATTTTCTCCTGTCGCTGTTGAAGTGTTGTGACAAGGGGTTTTTCTCCCTTCGGCGTCGCTTGTGCTGCTGGTACCGCGCCCGCGGTTGATGCCACTACAAACCAACGGTGTTTATCCCTCGGCGTTTGCGCGACACTGGGGCATCTGTTTTTTGGAGCAAGCCATGACTGCCAGTGCTGAAAAGTTCACCCGCCAGACGCTGCTCGACGTCCAGCCGCTGACCCCCAGCCTGTTCAGCCTGCGGACCAGCCGCGACCAGGGCTTTCGTTTTCGTGCCGGGCAGTTCGCCCGTCTTGGGGTGACCAAGGCAGACGGTAGTGTGGTCTGGCGCGCCTATTCGATGGTGTCCTCACCGTTCGACGAGCATCTGGATTTCTTTTCCATCGTAGTGCCGGGCGGCGAATTCACCAGTGAGCTGAGCCGCCTGGGCGCCGGCGACAGCCTGCTGATCGATCGCCAGGCCTTCGGTTACCTGACCCTCGACCGCTTCGTTGATGGCCGCGACCTCTGGCTGCTGGCGACCGGCACCGGTATCGCGCCATTCCTGTCGATCCTCCAGGACTTCGAAGTGTGGGAGCGATTCGAGTCGATCAAACTGGTTTATTCGGTGCGTGAGGCCCGCGAGCTGGCCTACCTGGATTTGATCGCCGGCCTGGAGCAGCGCGACTACCTGGCCGAGTACGCCGGCAAGTTGCAGTTCATCCCGATCGTCACCCGCGAGCAGCATCCGGGAGCGCTGAACCAGCGCATTACCACCCTGATCGAGAACGGCGAGCTTGAACGCGCGGCGGGCCTGGCGCTGACTCCGGAACATTCGCGGGTAATGCTCTGTGGCAACCCGCAGATGATCGACGACACCCGCAAAGTGCTCAAGCAGCGCGACATGAACCTCAGCCTCAGCCGCCGCCCCGGTCAGGTCGCGGTCGAGACCTACTGGTAAGCGCCAACAAAAACGGCGCCCGCAGGCGCCGTTTTTTTAGCCCTGGGTTCAGGGTTGCCGATTCTGCGACTTGAGCAGGTCGCGAATTTCGGTGAGCAGCTCTTCTTCTTTGGTCGGCACCGGCGGCAGGGTCGGCGCGGCGGCTTCTTCGCGTTTCAGGCGGTTGATGACCTTGACGCCCATGAAAATCGCGAAGGCGACGATGATGAAGTCGAGGATAGTCTGAATGAATTTGCCGTAGGCCAGCACCACCGCCGGTATGTCGCCTTCGGCGGCCTTGAGGGTGACCGCCAGGTCGCTGAAATCGACGCCGCCGATCAGCAAACCGATCGGTGGCATGATCACGTCACCTACAAAAGATGAAACGATTTTGCCAAAGGCGGCGCCGATAATGATACCGACGGCCATATCGACGACATTCCCTTTGACCGCGAAGGCCTTGAATTCATTGAGCACGCCCATGGTTTATTCCTTGTAACAGATGAGTTGGGTAAACGCAGTGTAATTCAGCTACGCGCTTCATGCTCCGCGCTGCTGCAACAGACTGCGGTTATACCGAATAGTTTTGTCGTTTTCTCTGCCCGCCGGGGCGCCCGAGGTCGGCTATGATGGTGCCTTTTTCCAGAGGACCGTCCCCATGGCCAAGGCCAAGCGCATGTACGGCTGCACCGAGTGCGGCGCGACCTTTCCGAAATGGGCCGGGCAATGCGCTGAATGCGGTGCCTGGAACACCCTGGTCGAGACCGTGCTCGAGAGTGGCGCGGCCGCAGCACCGAGCGGGCGCACCGGCTGGGCCGGGCAGCAGGCGCAGATCAAGACCCTGGCCGAAGTCAGTGTCGAGGAAATCCCGCGCTTCACTACCGCCAGTGCCGAACTCGACCGGGTACTCGGCGGCGGCCTGGTCGACGGTTCGGTGGTGCTGATCGGTGGTGATCCGGGCATCGGCAAGTCGACCATCCTCCTGCAGACCCTGTGCAACATCGCTACGCGCATGCCGGCGCTGTACGTCACCGGCGAAGAGTCCCAGCAGCAGGTGGCGATGCGCGCCCGGCGCCTGGGCCTGCCCCAGGACAAGCTGCGGGTGATGACCGAAACCTGTATCGAAACCATCATCGCCACCGCCCGGCTGGAGAAGCCCAAGGTGATGGTCATAGACTCGATCCAGACCATCTTCACCGAGCAGTTGCAGTCGGCGCCTGGCGGTGTTTCCCAGGTGCGCGAAAGCGCAGCCTTGCTGGTGCGTTATGCCAAGCAGAGCGGCACGGCGATCTTCCTCGTCGGTCACGTGACCAAGGAAGGCGCGCTGGCCGGGCCACGGGTGCTCGAGCACATGGTCGATACCGTGCTGTATTTCGAGGGCGAATCCGACGGCCGCTTGCGTTTGCTGCGCGCGGTGAAAAACCGTTTTGGCGCGGTCAACGAGCTGGGCGTGTTCGGCATGACCGACCGTGGCCTGAAGGAAGTCTCCAACCCCTCGGCGATCTTTCTTACGCGTGCTCAGGAAGAAGTACCGGGCAGCGTGGTCATGGCCACCTGGGAAGGTACCCGGCCGATGCTGGTGGAGGTTCAGGCCCTGGTCGACGACAGCCACCTGTCCAACCCGCGGCGGGTCACCCTGGGCCTGGACCAGAACCGCCTGGCCATGCTGCTGGCGGTGCTGCATCGCCATGGCGGCATCCCTACCCATGACCAGGACGTGTTCCTCAACGTGGTCGGCGGGGTCAAGGTGCTGGAGACGGCCTCCGACCTGGCGCTGATGGCGGCGATCATGTCCAGCCTGCGCAACCGCCCGCTGGACAACGGCCTGCTGGTGTTTGGCGAGGTTGGCTTGTCTGGCGAAGTGCGCCCGGTGCCGAGCGGCCAGGAGCGTTTGAAGGAAGCGGCCAAGCATGGCTTCAAGCGCGCCATCGTGCCCAAGGGCAACGCCCCAAAGGAAGCGCCGCCTGGGCTGCAGGTGATTGCCGTGACCCGCCTTGAACAGGCGCTGGACGCGCTGTTCGAGTGATCTTCGCATCCCGGCACGTGCAAGGCGTGCCGGGGTGAAGTTGCAACTGATTCTCACTAACGAGTAGCATACCGCCTTCTTTCCGGCCATCCACAGGGAGTTCGCGTGGCGGAGTCCGACTTGAAGCGGCTGTTCCTCAAGCACGCGAAAACCTTGCAGGGGTTGCTGACGCGCAAGGTGCGTGACCCGCAGCTGGCTGCCGACCTGGTGCAGGAAAGTTTCCTGCGCCTGGCCGAGCAACAGGGCCGCGAACGAATCGACAACACCCCGGCCTACCTGTATCGCACCGCGCACAACCTGATGATCGATCATGTGCGCCAGCAGCAACGGCGCAAGACCGATTCGGTGCCCCACGAAGCACTGGAAACCATCGTCGAAGACAGCCCGGGCCTGGACGAAAACGCCGCCACCGAGCAGCACATGCGCCGCCTGCGCCGGGCCCTGGCCGACTTGCCGCCACGCACCCAGGAAGTGTTTCGTCTGAACCGCCTTGAGGGCATGACCCACGCAGAGGTGGCGCGGGCGCTGGATATTTCCGACAGCTCGGTACAGAAGCATCTGGCCAAGGCCCTGGCCTATGTGATGCAGTGTCTGCAGGAACCAGGATGACGAACGGTTTACTGGGAAATGCGCCTTCAGACGTCAGCACTCACATAACCAGAATTCGAGAGAACCGTGTGACCAGCCAGAACTCGCCAGAGCAAGCCATTCGCGAGCAGGCCGCCGAGTGGGCGGTGCTGCGCTGCGCCGGCCCGTTGAACCCCGAGCAGACGCAGGCGCTGGCGCGCTGGCTGGCCTGTGATCCGCGCCATGCCCAGGCGCTGGATTTTGCCCAGGCGACCTGGGCTGATCTCGGCCGTCTTGGGCGCATTCACCAGTCCGCGCCAATGGCAGCCCCGGCGCTGGCTCGGCCACTGGCCGGGCGTCGGCGCCGTTCACGCCTGCGCTGGGCGCTGAGTACGGCGGCGTTGCTGGTGCTGGCGGTAGTGGGCGTGGAGCAGGCGCCGAACTTGGCGCTGGCATTGCGCGCCGACTACGCCACGGCCAAGGGTGAAGTTCGCCAGGTGACGCTGCCCGATGGCAGCCAGGTCGACCTCGACAGCCAGAGTGGCATCGAGCTGGTTTATAACGACAGCGAGCGCCGCGTGCGCCTGTTGGCCGGTGAAGCAGTGTTCACCGTTGCAGCGGTTTCTGGCGCTGAACAACGGCCCTTTGTGGTCGAGCGGGCAGGGGGCAGCAGTCGCGCCCTGGGCACGCGTTTCGTGGTGGGCCCCGAGCCTGACGGCGGCACCTGGGTCGGCATGCTCGAACACAGTGTTGCCGTGACCTTGCAGGCCAGCCCGCAAGCGGGCAGTTCCGAGCAGGTGCTCAAGGAAGGCCAAAGCCTGCGCTACGACGCCGCCCATGGCATTCGCCCATGGCCTGAGCAGGACGTGCGTCGCGCCAGCGCCTGGCAGCGCGGCGTGCTGGTGTTCGAGCGCGAACCGCTGGCCGAGGTGGCCGCACAGCTCAATCGCTATCGCAGCGGTCATGTGCTGATCAGCGACCAGGCCCTGGCCCGGCGTGAGGTCAGCGGCATGTTTCGCCTGGATAACCTCGATGCCGCGCTGGCCATGCTGACTGAAGAGCTCAAGGCCAGCCGCCTCGACCTGCCCGGGCTGACGCTGATCTATTGATCGCTGCGCCGGCGATTGTCGGTCGCGCTGTTTTCCACGAAACTGGCGTTTTGACGACGATCTCAAGGCAGGGATATGGCCAGTGGTTTTCTCGCGTGTGTTGCTTCATCCATCTGTGGCGCCTTGCTGTTCGGAGTGTCCAGCACTCACGTGCTGGCGGCCGACGACCTGGTGCAATTCGATCCCGCTACGTGCGAGTTCGGCGCAAAGCTTGAGCCGTACTACGACAAGGCCATCGCCAAACGTCAGGCGTTGCCTGCCCAGGCGCAGGAAGAGGAGGTGAGCTACCCGGTCGATCTGCCCTTCCACGGCATCAAGGTCACAGCGGTGTTCATCGGCTATGAATGGCACGGGATCTACTTTGATGCGCCGCCCGAGCAGGTGCGTTCGCTGTTTCGCCAACTGGGCTACCGCGTGGCCGAAGACGGTGACATGTCGGCCAGTGGTGATGAGGTCGCGGTCACCGCATCGATCATCGAAACCAGCGACAAGGCCCGCCAACAAGGGCTGTCGGCGCTCACCTGCGGCGTCTGAAACAAGCACCCTGAAATTCTTTTGAATTTTCGTTACTGACTTTTCCCGCGTTGCACGTCTGTTTGTTGAGATTGATTTTCATTACTAGAAAACGCCAACACAGCGAGCAACAGACGTGAGCAATCAACAACAACGACGCACCCGGCCGTTCGGTCGGGTAGCCCTTGCCAGCAGCCTGATGCTGGCGGCCTGGACCTTGCCGATGGGGATCGGTAGCGTGCAGGCCGCCGAGCCCGCTCACCCGAGCCAAACTACTGCCCTGATCCGCTTTGACATTCCCGCCCAGGCGCTGGACAGCGCCGTGCTGGCCTTCGCCGAACAGGCTGGGGTCCAGGTGTTTTTCGACAGCCGCAAACTGGCTGGCCTGCGCAGTGAGGGTTTGCGCGGCGAGCACTCGGCTCAGCAAGGGCTAGGCCTGTTGTTGCGCGGTTCGCCCGTGCGCTATCGCTTCAGCGGCACTGACCGGGTCGGCCTGGAGCGGGTCAGTGATGATGGCCAGACCCTCGAGCTGGGTACCACCCATGTCGACTCCAACAGCGATGCCGACTGGGTCTACCAGACGCCGCGTTCGGTCAGCGTCATCACCCGCGAGCAGATCGACAAGCGCCCACCGCGCCACGCCGCTGACATGCTCGAAGAAACCGCCGGCGTCTACACCGCGGTCAACCAACGCGACCCCGGGCTGTCGGTGAACATTCGCGGCGTGCAGGACTATGGCCGGGTCAATATGAACATCGACGGCATGCGCCAGAACTTCAACGTCAACGGCCATCAGCAGCGCAACGGGGTGATGTTCATCGACCCGGAGTTCATCAGCTCCATCGAGATCGAAAAAGGTACCCAGGCGGGCATGGGCGGTGCTGGTGTTATTGGCGGTATCGCCAGCTTCAACACGGTCCAGGCCCGTGATTTTCTCGGCCCCGACAAGGAGTACGGTGGCCGCCTGCGCGCCGGCAACGGCATCGGTGAGCTGGGCAATGGCACAAACTTCAATGGCAGCGCATTGTTTGCCTTCGGCAATGAGCTAGGCGATGTACTGCTGGGCGTCAGTGAGCGGCACTTCGGTGATTACCGCGCCGGCACCAACAACGCTGACAACCTCGGCACCCAGATCCGCGGCAAGACCAGCTACCCCGAAGCCTGGAAGGACTGGCTGCACTCCGAGGTCGGCGAGACCGGTAGCGTCACGCGCTCGCAACTGCTCAAGCTGGGCCTGAACCTGCCCAACGACCAGCGCCTGCAGCTCAACTACATGGAAACCGACACGGACAGCAAAGACGCCTGGACCTATTACGACAATCAGACTCGGCAGTTCTATTACAAGCGCACCGGCAGCAGTGATTTCAACGCCCGCAACGCCTCGCTCGACTACAGCTACAGCCCGGACAACGACCTGGTCGATCTGAAGGCCAAGCTGTATTTCGTTTCGACCCGCCAGGATCGCTGGAACGCCGGTAATGACGCCTCGGCCAGCAGCAACAACCGCGTCGAGGCGTATGACGATCGTTTTCAGACCGATACCTGGGGCCTGCAACTGGAAAATACTTCGCGCTTCTATTTGGGGGACGCCGACAAGCTCACCTTTAACTACGGCACCGAATTCTTCCAGGATCGCTTCAAACCGAAAACCGATCGGGTCCCGGCACTCAACGAACAGGCTTTGCCTTACGTTCAGGGGGCCACGCCTGAAGGCAAGCGCATCATGGCCAGCCTGTTCGGCGATGTGCAGTACGAGCATGGCGACTGGCTGACGGTCGATGCCGGATTGCGCTACGACCGTTACCGCCTCACCGGCGAAACCGGCATCACCACCTGGATGTACCCAAGGGGTGTCACGGGTGAAAACCTTCAGCGCGTGCAGACTCACCTGATCTTTGACGAAGAACAGGAGCAGGGCCGTTTCTCGCCCACCTTCGGCATTGCGCTGAAGCCCGGTGTCGACTGGATGCAGGTCTACACCCGCTGGGGACGTGGCTGGCGTCCGCCGTCAGTGACTGAAGTATTCATGAGCGGTCGTCCCCATGGTGGCGGTAGCGAGATGCTCTATCCCAACCCCTTCCTCAAGCCCGAGGAGTCGCACAACTGGGAACTGGGGGTGAACCTGTTCAAGGAATCGCTGCTGCAGGAAGGTGATCGCTTTGGCGCCAAGGTCGCCTATTTCGACACCCGCATCGACAATTTCTCGTTCATGGATGTCAACGCCGATGTGCCCGGCGCCTCTGCACTGGGGACTTCACTCGGGCGCTCGGCGTATCAGAACAACCTGGAGCAGACGCGTTTTCGCGGGGTCGAATACAGCCTCGACTACGACGCCGGGCGTTACTACAGCCAGCTCAGTTATACCCACATGATTGGCAGCAACGATTTCTGCTCCAAGCAGTTGTACATGGGGGGAGGGCAGCGCCTGGTCAGCGCCGGGACGGTGCTGCGCCCGGTGCGGGTCGGCAGCCGCGTGATCATGTTGCCAGTGCGCGTTTCGCGGGCCGAGGACGCTGCCGACCTCGATCAGACAGTCAGCTGCGGTCACATCATGGGCAACGCCAGCTACATGCCGGCAGACCGAGGGTCGCTGACGGTCGGCATGCGCTTTCTGGACCGCACCCTCGATGTCGGCGCCCGCCTGCGTTACAGCAAGGGCAATGGTGAGAACCTCAACGACCACGGCTACCGCCTGATCGACCAGGCGCAGTGGCCCAAATACAAGGTCTACGACCTGTACGCCAGCTACTGGATGACGCCGAGCCTGAACCTCGCGCTGTCGCTGGAGAACGCCACCGACGAAGCCTACTTCGTGGCCATGGGCGACACCGACAACCTGTCGCTGGCCCGCGGCCGGACCTTGAGCGCAATGCTCGAATACAAATTCTGATCCACACCGGGTTTGCCCATGTCGGGCGACACGAAGGCAGGGAATACGCCTTCGCAATCATGCAATGCAACGAGGAACCGTTATGACTCTTTCCGTTACTTACGATGCCGCCTTCTCCAGCTCGTCGATCGATGACTACCTGGCGTTCTGGACTTCGGGCTTCGTCACTGCAGGTCATGGACAAAGCAATACCGGCGGCTTCAGCAACGGCAGCCTGAGCGGCGACCAGTACGCTACCCATGGTAGCCAGGGCTCCGACTACGCATTCATCGCCGACAGCAACACTGCCAATGGTCTGCACTATGTGTTCGACCGCGGCCTGCCAGCCGGTGACAACCTCAACCACTACCTGTGGGGCGAACTGGACAACGTTTCCCTGGGCCAGGTGCTGGGCGGCGGTAGCGGTAGCGACTTCACTCTGAGCAACTACGTGGTCAGCTTCAACGGCCTGGACCTGGACGCCGCGCTGGGCGCCGGTCGTGCCGGCAACGAAGTACAGAGCGTGATCTACGGCTTGATGCAGGGCAACACCTCGGCCCTGGAAGGCGTGCTGGACAACCTGCTGGCCGGCTACGGCGTGTCTACCGACGACAGCTTCGACGTGGTCAGTGCTGCGTTGGCTGCCGGCCCGCTGAGCGTGGCCTCGGCCGATGTCGTGGGTGTCCAGGCCCTGGCCGAAGACTTCGCCCTGGCCGCCTGACCCCGGGCAAAAAAAAGCGAATGGAAGATCACTCCTCCATTCGCTGCTTGCTTACCCCGCCGCCTGCGTCTTTGCCGGGCCCAGGTGGCGGTGGTGCGAATTCTGCGAGCCTGCGCCGGCGAGGTCAATCGCCCGCAGGCTTGCCCTGTCGAGGACGTTCATGAAAGCCACCCGCTCCCGCCCTGCCAACGAAGTGTTGCAGGCGCTCAAGGCCTGCCGCGCCGGCTTTGCCAACATCGGCCTGTTCACTGCGGTGATCAACCTGCTGATGCTGGCGCCGGCGCTGTACATGCTGCAGGTCTACGACCGGGTGCTGTCCTCGGGCAACGAGATGACCCTGCTGATGCTCAGCCTGATGGTGCTGGGCTTGTTCGCCTTCATGGGCCTGCTGGAATGGGTACGCAGCCTGGTGGTGATCCGCCTTGGCACGCAAATGGACATGCGCTTGAACCCGCGGGTGTTCGAGGCCGCTTACCAAGCCAGTCTGGCCGGCCACAAGGGTGCAGCGAACCAGGTGCTGAGCGACCTGACCACCTTGCGCCAGTTCGCCACCGGCCAGGCGCTGTTCGCCTTTTTCGATGCGCCGTGGTTCCCGGTGTACCTGTTGGTGATGTTTCTGTTCAGCCCATGGCTGGGCTTGATGGCGCTGGTGGGCGCGGTGCTGTTGACGATTCTCGCCTGGGTCAACGAGCGCCTGACTCAGGCGCCGTTCGCCGAAGCCGGGCAGTTGGCGCAGCAGGCCGGGCAACAGGCTGGCGCCAACCTGCGCAATGCCGAAGTGATGGAAGCCATGGGCATGCTGGCGGCGGTGCGCCAGCGCTGGGCCAGCTTGCACCATGGTTTTCTCCTGCGCCAGAACCTGGGCAGCGAGCGCACGGCGGCAGTGACTGCGGTGTCAAAGAGCCTGCGCCTGACCCTGCAATCGCTGGTGCTGGGCCTGGGCGCGTGGCTGGCGATCGAGCAACTGATTACCCCGGGGATGATGATCGCCGGCTCCATCCTTATGGCCCGGGTGCTGGCGCCAATCGACCAATTGATTGCCGTGTGGCGCCAGTGGGGTTCGGCCCGCCAGGCCTATGAGCGCTTGCACAGCTTGCTCAGCGAGCAACCGCCGCGTGCGCTCGGCATGCCGTTGCCGGCACCCTGCGGGCGCTTGCTGGTGGAGCAACTCAGCGCCCTGCAGCCGGGCACGCGCAAGCCGTGCCTGGCCAACCTCGGCTTCGAACTGGCGGCCGGCGACAGCCTGGGCATCATTGGTGCGTCGGGCTCGGGCAAGTCGACCCTGGCGCGCTTGCTGGTTGGCGCGGCGACTCCGGCTGCCGGCAAGGTGCGTCTGGATGGCGCCGAGCTACAGCAATGGGACAAGGGCCTGCTCGGCGCGCACATCGGTTACCTGCCCCAGGACGTGCAGTTGTTCGCCGGCAGCATTGCCGAGAACATCGCCCGCTTGGGTGAAGTCGATTCGCACCAGGTGGTGGCTGCTGCGCAACTGGCCGGTGTCCACGAGCTGATCCTGAAACTGCCCAATGGCTATGACACCCAGCTTGGTGAAGGCGGGGCGGGGCTCTCCGGTGGCCAGCGCCAGCGCATCGGCCTGGCCCGGGCGCTATACGGCCTACCCGCACTGATCGTGCTCGATGAACCGAACTCCAACCTCGATGACTTCGGCGAACGCGCCTTGCTCGAGGCGATCCGCCAGGTCAAGGCGCAACAGCGCACGCTGATCCTGATTACCCACAAATCCAGCCTGCTGGCCGCAGTAGACAAGCTGCTGGTGCTGCAGAACGGCCAGATGCAGGCCTTCGGCCCGACCGCGCGGGTGCTGCAGGATTTGCAGCGCAGCCACAAGCCAGCCGGCATTCCCACGCCTGCTCCGACTCCGGCGCTGCGCAGCGCGGCCAGCGTCAGCATGAGCTATGGCACCCCGAGATCCTGATCATGACCGCCCCTCAGTCGCTTCACGCTCAAGCCATTCCCGACAACCTGCTGAGCCTCGATGCCCGCCGTCACAGCCGCCTGGGCCGCTGGCTGGTGATCGGCGGCTTTGGCGGTTTCATCCTCTGGGCAGCCCTGGCGCCGCTGGACAAAGGCGTGCCGGTGGCGGGCAACGTGGTGGTCGCCGGCAGCCGCCAGGCGGTGCAGCATCCCACCGGCGGCACTATCGAACGCCTGCTGGTGCACGATGGCGACAGCGTCAGCGCCGGCCAGGTGCTGGTGCAGATGGACGCCACCCAGGCCCAGGCCCAGCATGATTCGTTGCGGGTGCAATACGTCAACGCCCGGGCCAGCGAGGCGCGCCTGCAAGCTGAGCGTGACGGCTTGGAAAGCATCACTTTCCCGGCCGAGTTGCAGGCACTGGCCAGCGAGCCATGGGTCGCCACCGCCCTGGAACTGCAGCGCCAGTTGCGCAGCAGCCGACGCCAGTCGCTGGACATGGAGCTGGCCGGCCTGCGCGAAAACATCGCCGGCGCCGAGGCCATGCTGGCCGGCGTGCAGGGCTCGATGAGCCACAAGCAAGAACAGCGCGCCGCGCTTGCCGAGCAATTGCAGGGCCTGCGCGAACTGGCCCGTGACGGCTATATCCCGCGTAACCGCCTGCTCGACAGCGAACGCCTGTACGCGCAGATCAACGGCGCGATTTCCGAAGACTTGGGCAATATCGGCCGCAGCCGCCGCCAGGTCCTGGAGCTGAAACTGCGCATGGCCCAACGTCAGCAGGAATACCAGCGCGAAGTCGGCCAGCAGCTGAGCGACATGCAGTCCAGTGCTGAAGACCTCGGCAACCGCCTGCGCAGCGCCGCCTTCGAACTGGCCAACACCCAGCTGCGCGCCCCGGCCAGCGGCACGGTGGTGGGCCTGAGCGTGTTCACCAATGGCGGGGTGATTGCCCGTGGTCAGCAACTGATGGAGATCGTCCCGATGGACGCGCCCTTGCTGATCGATGCTCGCGCCCCGGTGGAGCTGGTCGATCGCCTGCATCCGGGCCTGCCGGTAGAGATCATGTTCGTCGCCTTCAACCAGAGCAAAACTCCGCGCGTCGATGGCGAACTGACCCTGGTCTCGGCCGATCGCCTGGTCGATGAGCAAACCCAGCAACCTTACTACCAGGTGCGCGCCAAGGTCAGCGATGCCGGCTTGCAGCAACTGGCCGGCCAGGACATTCGCCCCGGCATGCCGGTGCAAGCCTTCGTGCGTACCGGCGAGCGCTCGATGCTCAATTATCTGTTCAAGCCCTTGACCGACCGGGTGCATGTCGCCCTGGCGGAGGAATGATGTCGATGCGTGCGATGTGCTGCCTGCTGTTGCTGGGTGCCAGCCTTTCGGCCGCCGCCGTCGACCTGGGCGATGCCTATGCCCTGGCGGTGCGTAACGATCCGGTCTTCCATGCCGCCATCGCCGAACGCGATGCCGGCCTTGAGAGCCGCGCCATTGGCCGCGCGGCGCTGCTGCCGAACCTGTCCTACCGCTACAACAATGCCCGCAACGACTCCGAAGTGACCCAGACCAACGCCCGCGGCAACGTCACCAGCCAGCGTGATTACCGCAGCTATTCCTCGACCCTGACCTTGCAACAGCCGCTGTTCGACTATGGCGCCTGGGCCGAGTACCGCCAGGGCGTGGCCAAGGCGCTGTTGGCCGACGAGCGCTTTCGCAGCCGCAGCCAGGAACTGGCGGTGCGGGTGTTCGCCGCCTACAGTGAAGCCTTGTTCGCCAACGAACAGATCGCCCTGGCCCAGGCCCAGCGGCGCGCTTATGCCGAGCAACTGCAATTGAACCGGCGCCTGCTCAAGGGCGGCGAGGGCACCCGCACCGACCTGCTGGAAACCCAGGCCCGTTACGAACTGGCCCAGGCCCAGGAAATCGAAGCCAGCGACAACCTCGATGCGGCCTTGCGGAGCCTGCAGGCGATCATCGGCGAACCGCTGGAAGTCGCCGACCTGGCGCCCTTGAGTGGCGAATTTCGCGTTCAACCTTTGCAGCCCCTGGGTTTTGAAAGCTGGCGCGACCTGGCGGTTGCCCACAACGCCGAGCTGGCCTCCCAACGACACGCCCTGGTTGCCGCCGACTACGCCGTCGAGCGCCAGCGCGCCGGTCACCTGCCAACGTTGAGCGCCTATGCCAGCAGCGGCAAATCCAGCTCAAGCTCGGAAAGCAGCTACGACCAGCGCTATGACACCGACAGCATCGGCATCCAGATCAGCCTGCCGCTGTTCGCCGGCGGCGGGGTGTCGGCCGCGACCCGCCAGGCAGCTGCCGAGCGTGACAGTGCGCGTTTCAGCCTCGACGGGCATATCGCCGATACCGTCAACCAGCTGCGCAAGCAATTCAATCTCTGCGCCAGCAGCACGGCGAAGATCCGTGCCTATGAACTGGCAGTCAAATCCGCCCGCGGCTTGATTAGCGCTACGCGCAGAAGCGTGGCCGGCGGTGAGCGGGTCAACCTCGACGTGCTCGATGCCGAGCAGCAGCTCTACAGCGCCCGCCGCGACCTGGCCCAGGCGCGCTACGACTACCTGCGCGCCTGGCTGCAGTTACGTTATCTGGCCGGGGTGCTGGAGCCGCAGGATTTGCAGCAATTGAATGGCTACTTTGCTTCGCGCTGAAACAAAAAGGCCGGTGCATGTGCACCGGCCCCGAAGATTCAACCGCTAACTCATTCAGTGTTCCGAAACCGTCTCTCGTCGCGCCGGCGGTTCTCCATGCTCGCCCTCGCTCATCACCGGCACTTCTATGCCCTCGGCGTTGAACAGCTTGCCATCTTCGAAGTAGTCACCATCGCGCAGGGCGGAGATGTCCGAGTAGTGGATGGTGCGTTCGTAAGCGGCAGCGAACACCGACTGCTGGTCGGAGTTGCCGGTGGTGAAGTGGTTGAACACCAGGTTGAGGACGATAGCCATGATCGCTGCCGAGCTGATGCCGGAGTGGAAGATGGTCTCGAACCAGTTGGGGAACTGCGCGTAGAAGTTCGGCGCAGCGATCGGGATCATGCCAAAGCCCAGGGAGGCGGCGACGATGATCAGGTTGACGTTGTTCTTGTAGCTGACCTTGGACAGGGTGCGGATACCGCTGGCGGCAACGGTGCCGAACAGCACGATGCCGGCGCCACCGAGTACCGAGGTCGGCACCGCGGCAATCACCCGGCCCATGATCGGCAGCAGGCCGAGCACTACCAGGATCACCCCGCCGGTGGCCACCACGTAGCGGCTCTTGACCCCGGTCACGGCCACCAGGCCGACGTTCTGGGCGAAGGCGCTCTGGGTGAAGGAGCCGAAGATCGGCGCCAGGATGCTCGAGGCCATGTCGGCGCGCAGGCCGTTGCCCAGGCGTTTGGAGTCGACCTTGGTGTCGATGATTTCACCGACCGCGAGGATGTCCGCCGAGGTTTCCACCAGGGTCACCATGATCACGATGCACATCGACAGGATGGCGGCGATGTGGAAGGTCGGCATGCCGAAGTGGAACGGCGTTGGCATCGCCACCAGCGGGCCGTCGAGGACCTTGCTGAAGTCAGCCATGCCCAGCGACCAGGCAATCAGGGTGCCGATGACCATGGCCAGGAGGATCGACAGTCGCGAGATGGTCGCGCTGCCCAGCTTGCTCAGCACCAGGACGATGACGAAGGTCAGTCCGGCCAGGCCGATGTTGGCCATGCTGCCGAAATCCGGGGCCTTGCTGTTGCCACCCATGACCCAGCGCGCGGCCACTGGCATCAGGGTCAGGCCGATGGTGGTGATGACGATGCCGGTCACCAGCGGCGGGAAGAACTTGGTAATCCGCGAGAACACCGGGGTAATCAGAAAGCCGATCAGCGACGCCGCCATGACCGCGCCCAGTACCCCGGGCAAGCCACCGCCGCCTTCACTGCTGAGAATTGCGCCCATGGTCGCCACACCGGCGAACGACACGCCCTGCACCAGCGGCAGCTGGCAACCGAACCACGGCAGGCCGAGGGTTTGCAGCAGGGTGGCGAGGCCACCGGCAAACAGCGAGGCGGCGATCAGCAGGCCGATGTCGGCAGGGCCCAGGCCGGCTGCCTGGCCGAGGATCAACGGCACGGCGACGATACCGCCGTACATGGTCAGAACATGCTGCAGGCCATAAGCCAGGTTGGCGCCAAGGCCCAGGTTCTCGTCTTCGGGACGCTGGGCTGAAGACGTGCTAGGGGAGGACGTATTCATGGGGCAAGTTCTCAGTTTTATTGTTGTGGCGCTACTGTAGACAAGTCCTACACGTTAATGCCAGAACAATTGTATACAATTTTTAGATTTGCGTAGGAACAGTCCTACCCATGGTTTGGCTTCAGGGCTGGATGCAGAGATCGTTCCAACAGCCGCGCGCAGCCCTCGCAAGGCTGCGTGAGAAATGACAGGGAGGCTGAAAAAGCTGTCCAGATGGACAGAAAAGCAGAGGAGGGGTAGGTAGTTAGGGCGCTAACTGATTCTAATCTTCGATCAATTCCCGCAGTTCACGCATCATTTCGGTGCTGTCGGCTACGTTCAGTTCCACCAAACGGTGCAAATGGGCCATTGAATCGATATCGATGTACAGGCAGATAAAGCCCAGTTGAGTGCCTTCTTCATGGCGCAGCTCGACCTGCATCTGCACTTTGGTCTGCTTGTCCAGATGCACAATGGCCTCGAAATCCTGGGTCAGGTCGGGGTCCCAGGGTTCGGGGCATTTGACCAACAAGCCCTTGAGGGAGAGGTCAAGCAGTTCGACCGGCCAGCTTCGCGCTCCCTGGCGCAGTTCGGTGGGCGCGTCGAAGGAAACTCGCTGGAAACGTCGACGTTCTTGGTGGTCGCTCATGTTCAGGCACTCCGGGGTTCTTCCTGACTATAGCTCAGCACTTGCCAAGGCCCGCGCAAGGGCGCATAACGAGATTTGTTCAACCACGCTGGAGGGCTCTAGACCAACGTGGGGGCTGGCCTTTCCTGCCAGTATCGCTAGACTCGAAAGGCTGTCTTTTATCCACTAGCTGGAAGCAAACCATGAACAACAATAATAGCCTGCTACGCCACATTCCGTGGCTGGCGCTGGCAGTCATAGGAGCCTGTGCGCTGGGTGTGGTTGCCCTGCGTCGTGGCGAGGCCATCAACGCCTTGTGGATCGTCGTCGCCTCGGTGGCCATCTACCTGGTCGCCTACCGCTACTACAGCCTGTTCATCGCCACCAAGGTGATGCAGCTGGACCCGCGTCGGGCCACCCCGGCGGTGGTCAACAACGACGGTCTGGACTACGTGCCGACCAACAAACACATTCTTTTCGGCCACCACTTCGCCGCGATTGCCGGCGCCGGCCCGTTGGTCGGTCCTGTGCTGGCGGCGCAGATGGGCTACCTGCCCGGTACGCTCTGGCTGATTGCCGGGGTGGTGCTGGCCGGTGCGGTACAGGACTTCATGATCCTGTTCCTCTCCACCCGCCGCAACGGCCGCTCGCTGGGTGACATGGTCCGTGAAGAAATGGGCCGGATCCCGGGCACCATCGCCCTGTTCGGCTGCTTCCTGATCATGATCATCATCCTCGCGGTGCTGGCGCTGATCGTGGTCAAGGCCCTGGCCGAGAGCCCGTGGGGCATGTTCACGGTGATGGCGACCATCCCGATCGCGATGTTCATGGGCATCTACATGCGCTACATCCGCCCGGGCCATATCGGCGAGATCTCGCTGATCGGCGTGGTGCTGCTGTTGCTGTCGATCTGGCTGGGGGGCCAGGTTGCCGCCGACCCGGTCTGGGGCCCGGCGTTCACCTTTACCGGCGTGCAGATCACCTGGATGCTGGTGGGCTACGGTTTCGTCGCCGCCGTGCTGCCGGTCTGGCTGGTGCTGGCGCCGCGTGACTACCTGTCGACCTTCCTCAAGATCGGCACCATCGTTGGCCTGGCCATCGGCATCCTGATCATCGCCCCGGAGCTTAAAATGCCGGCGCTGACCCAGTTCACCGACGGTACCGGCCCGGTGTGGAAGGGCACCCTGTTCCCGTTCCTGTTCATCACCATTGCCTGCGGCGCGGTATCGGGCTTCCATGCGCTGATTTCCTCAGGGACCACGCCCAAGCTGCTGGATAACGAAGTCAACGCCCGCTACATCGGCTACGGCGGCATGCTCATGGAGTCGTTCGTGGCGATCATGGCCATGGTTGCCGCTTCGGTGATCGAGCCAGGCGTGTACTTCGCCATGAACAGCCCGGCCGCGGTGGTCGGCTCTGATGTCGTCTCGGTAGCGCAAACCGTCAGCAGCTGGGGCTTTGCCATCACCCCTGATGCCCTCGAAGCAGTCGCCAAGGACATCGGCGAGCACACCATCCTGGCCCGTGCCGGCGGTGCGCCGACCCTGGCAGTGGGTATCGCGCAGATCCTTCACCAGGTGCTGCCGGGTGAAAACACCATGGCCTTCTGGTACCACTTCGCGATCCTGTTCGAGGCGCTGTTCATCCTCACCGCGGTGGACGCCGGTACCCGTGCCGGGCGCTTCATGCTCCAGGACCTGCTGGGCAGCTTCGTGCCTGCGCTCAAACGCACCGAATCGTTGGGCGCCAACCTGCTCGCCACCGCCGGTTGCGTGGCGCTCTGGGGTTACCTGCTGTACCAGGGCGTGATCGATCCGCTAGGTGGTATCAACACCTTGTGGCCGCTGTTCGGCATCTCCAACCAGATGCTCGCCGGTATCGCCCTGATGCTCGGCACGGTGGTGCTGATCAAAATGAAGCGCCAGCGCTACATCTGGGTCACCCTGCTGCCTGCGGTATGGCTGCTGATCTGCACCACCACCGCCGGCTTCATCAAGCTGTTCGACCCGAACCCGGCGGTTGGCTTCCTGGCCCTGGCCAACAAGTACAGCGCCGCGCTCGACGCCGGCCAGGTGCTGGCCCCGGCCAAGGACATCGGCCAGATGCAGCACGTGATCTTCAACGCCTACACCAACGCGGCCCTGACCGGCCTGTTCCTGTTCGTGGTCTTCAGCATTCTGTTCTTCGCCCTCAAGGTCGGCATCGCTGCCCTGGGCAAAAAAGAGCGGACTGACAAAGAGTCCCCGTTCCAGGCCCTGCCGGATGCGTAACCCAAGAGGAATGCAGTGATGTTCAACGATCTCGGTCGACTGGGTAAGTACCTGGGGCAGGCAGCCCGCCTGATGGTCGGCATGCCCGACTACGACAACTACGTCGAGCATATGCAGACCAAGCACCCGGACAAGCCGGTAATGACCTACGAGGAGTTCTTCCGCGAACGCCAGGAGGCACGTTACGGCGGCAAGGGTGGGCCAAAGTGCTGTTGAAAAGCGGCATGCAAGGCCAGTGACAAAGCTGTGGGAGCCCGGTTCGCGCCGGGCTCCCACAGTCATTTTCAGCGTTCAGGAGTATTCGGTTTGTTACCTCCAATTCCCGTTACCGTGCTCAGCGGCTTTCTCGGCGCCGGCAAGACCACCTTGCTGCGCCACCTGCTCAAGGCCGAGCACGGCCTGAAGATTGCCGTGATCGAAAACGAATTCAGCGATGCCGGCATCGATACCCAACTGCTCGGCGATGAGCCGGTGCAGGTCATGACCCTGGCCAACGGCTGCGTGTGCTGCAGTATCCACACCGACCTGACCAAGGCGCTGTTCCTGCTGCTCGAGCGCCTGGACAGCGGCGAGATCGCCTTTGACCGGCTGGTGATCGAATGCACGGGCCTGGCCGACCCGGCGCCGGTGGCGCAAACCTTCTTCATCGATGAAGAGCTGCGCGAGCGCTACATCCTCGACGGCATCATCACCCTGGTGGATGCCGCGCACGCCGATCAGCACCTGACCCAGGCCATTGCCCAGGCCCAGGTCGGTTTTGCCGACCGCCTGCTGGTGAGCAAGACCGATCTGGTCGACGCCGCCAGCTTCCAGGCCCTGAGCGAGCGCCTGGGGCGGATCAACCGCCGTGCGCCGATCCGGGTGGTGGAACACGGCAAGATCGATCTGGCCGAGTTGCTCGATGTGAGGGGTTTCAACCTCAATGCCAGTCTGAACGTGCGCCCGGTAGTAGCGGCGCCGAGTGTCGACCGGATCTCCAGCATGGTCCTGCGCACCGACCTGCCGCTGGATATCGACCGCCTCAGCGAGTTCATGAACCAGTTGCTTGAAGAGCACGGCAAGCAACTGCTTCGCTACAAAGGCGTGCTGAACATTGCCGGCGAAGATCGGCGCCTGGTGTTCCAGGGGGTGCTCAAGCTTTATGGCTTTGATTGGGATACCGAGTGGGCAGAGGGGGAAGTGCGCGAGAGTGTGATGGTGTTCATTGCCGACGATTTGCCGGAGGCGAAGATTCGCGAAGGGTTTGAGGCTTTGACTCTGTAGGAGCGGGCTTGCCCCGCGATGCGATGGTGCGATCACTATTGCATCGCGGGGCAAGCCCGCTCCTACAGGTACAAAAAAGCCCGGCTCTAGAGCCGGGCTTTTTCACATCACAACTGAGCTTAGTTGCCGTATACCGGCAGCTTGGCGCAGATGGCCTTGACCTTCTCGCGAACGGCGTCGATCACCGCTTCGTTGTTCAGGTCGGCGAGGATGTCGCAGATCCAGCCTGCCAGTTCTTTACACTCGGCCTCTTTGAAGCCACGAGTGGTCACAGCCGGGGTGCCGAAGCGCAGGCCGGAGGTGACGAACGGCGAACGTGGGTCGTTCGGTACCGAGTTCTTGTTGACGGTGATGAAGGCGCGACCCAGGGCGGCGTCGGCGTCTTTACCGGAGATTTCCTGCTTGATCAGCGACAGCAGGAACAGGTGGTTCTGGGTACCGCCGGAGACCACGTCAAAACCGCGCTCGATGAACACACCGGCCATGGCCTGGGCGTTCTTCACCACTTGTTGCTGGTAGGTCTTGAACTCAGGCTGCAGCGCTTCCTTGAAGCAGATGGCCTTGGCGGCGATCACGTGCTCCAGCGGGCCGCCCTGGGCGCCCGGGAATACTGCGGAGTTGAGCTTCTTCTCGATCTCGGCGTTGGCACGCGCGAGGATCAGGCCGCCACGTGGACCGCGCAGGGTCTTGTGGGTAGTGGTGGTGACCACGTCGGCGAATGGCACCGGGTTCGGGTACACGCCTGCAGCGACCAGGCCGGCAACGTGGGCCATGTCGACGAACAGGTAGGCACCGACCTTGTCGGCGATTTCACGGAAGCGTGGGAAGTCGAGGATCTGCGAGTAGGCCGAGAAACCGGCAACGATCATCTTCGGCTTGTGCTCGACCGCCAGGCGCTCGACTTCGTCGTAGTCGATCAGGCCGTTGGCGTCGATGCCGTACTGGATGGCGTTGTACAGCTTGCCCGAGGAGCTGACGTTGGCGCCGTGGGTCAGGTGACCGCCGTGGGCCAGGCTCATGCCCAGGATGGTGTCGCCGGCCGACAGCAGGGCCAGGTAGACGGCGCTGTTGGCTTGCGAGCCAGCGTGCGGCTGGACGTTGGCGTAATCGGCGCCGAACAGCTCCTTGGCACGGTCGATGGCCAGTTGCTCGACCACGTCGACGTATTCGCAACCGCCGTAGTAGCGCTTGCCTGGGTAGCCTTCGGCGTACTTGTTGGTCAGCACCGAGCCCTGGGCTTCCATGACAGCGGGGCTTGTGTAGTTTTCCGAGGCGATCAGCTCGATATGTTCTTCCTGGCGCTGAGCTTCTTGCTCCATGGCGGCAAAGAGATCGGCGTCGTACTTGGCAATGGTCAAATCACGGCTGAACATGGCGGTCCTCAAGGATCGTGCTGAAATAGGCGGGCATTCTACCTCATCAGCTTTTGTCTGGCATATGAAAGGGCATCATGTCGCAGACAAGTGGGGCTCATTCAGGGATCGGTGGTGAATTCATCGCGGGTCAAGCCCGCTCCCACAGACCCGCGATGGGGCTATTCGAACATGAACAGGGTTTCGTTGCTGAACTGCGCCTCGAACTGATGCGCCGGCATCGGTCGCCCGAACAGGTAGCCCTGCACTTCGTCACAGCCGTGTTCACGCAGGAACTCCAGCTGTTCGTGGGTCTCGACGCCCTCGGCGATCACCGCCAGGTTCAGGCTGTGGGCCATGGCGATGATCGCCCGGGCGATCTGTGCATCCTGCTCGCCCTCAGGCAGGCCGTCGACGAAGGTGCGGTCGATCTTCAGCACGTCGATGGGGAACTGCTTGAGGTAGTTGAGCGACGAATAGCCGGTGCCGAAGTCGTCAACGGCGATGCTCAGGCCGAGGTTCTTCAGGCTGTCGAGGATCACCATGGCCTCGTTGACCTCGCGCATCAGGATACTTTCGGTCAGCTCCAGCTCCAGGCATGCCGGCGGCAGGCCGGTTTCCTTGAGGATGGTGGCGATGCGCTCGCCCAGTTGACCGTCGGAGAATTGCCGCGCCGAAATGTTCACCGACACCTTTGGCACCCGCACCTTGGCCTGGTGCCAGGCCTTGAGCTGGCGGCTGGCTTCCTTGAGTACCCAGTCGCCGACATCGACCACCAGGCCCAGCTCCTCGATCACCGGGATGAAATCCCCCGGCGGTACCAGCCCGCGCCGCGGATGACGCCAGCGCAGCAACGCCTCGGCACCGGTCAGGCGCTTGCCGTCGCCGCTGAACTGCGGCTGGTAATAGAGGATGAATTCGTTCTGCTCCAGGGCATGGCGCAGGTCGCTTTCCAGCTCCAGTCGCTCCAGGGCACTGGCGTTCATGTCGGCCTGGTAGAACTGGAAGTTGTTCTTGCCGCGCTCCTTGGCGTGGTACATGGCGGTGTCGGCGTTCTTCATCAACTGGCTGAGTTCGCTGCCGTCCTGCGGGCTCAGGGCGATGCCGATACTGGCGGTGACGAAGAACTCGCGGTTCTCCAGCACGAATGGCCGCACCAGGCTGCCAAGGATCTGCTCGGCCACGTGAATGGCCCGGTTCAGGGCCATTTCGCGGGTGGCGCGCGGTTGCAGCAGCAAGGTGAACTCGTCGCCGCCCATGCGCGCCACGGTGTCGTCGTCATCGACGCAGTCGAGCAGGCGCTCGGCCATGTCCTTGAGCATGCGGTCGCCCGCGGCATGGCCGAGGGAGTCGTTGATCGGCTTGAAGCGGTCGAGGTCGAGGAACATCAGCACCACCCAGGCCTTTTGTCGCTCGGCTTGCTGCAGGGCAGTGTGCAGGCGGTCCTGGAACAGGGTGCGGTTGGGCAAGTGGGTCAGGGCGTCGTAGTAGGCCAGGCGATGGATGCGCTGTTCGCTGGCCTTGCGCTCGCTGATGTCGGTAAAGAAGCACACGTAGCTGGCCAGGTCGCCTTCATCGTCGAGCACCGCGGTAATGCCGACCCAGGCCGGGTAATGTTCGCCGCTGCGGCGCTTGAGCCACACTTCACCTTCCCAGGTGCCGCGCTGGTGCAGCTGTTTGAGCACGTAGCGCAGGTGTGCATCCTGGTGCTCATCGACGGTCAGCAGGCTCGGCAACTGGTCCAGCACGTCGGCCACGGCATAGCCGCTGACGCGGCTGAAGGCTTCGTTGGCCTGGACGATGTAGCCGGCCGGGTCGGTAATGAGGATCGCCGAGGTCGAGTGCTCGAACACCGTGGCGGCCATGCGCAGGTCTTTCTCGGCGCGGCGCTGCTGGCTGATGTCGCGGCCCACGCCAAGGATGCCCTCGAAGCGCTCCTGGTCATCCCAGACCAGCACCAGGCGCAGCTCGATCGGGATCTTGCGGCCGTCGGCGCGCAGGCAATCGAACAGGAACAGCTGAGTCGGCAACTGGGTGCGCAGCAGTTCCATCTGTTCGGGGTCGCCCAGGGCCTTGTTGACCCGCTCGACCAGGCTGTAGATACCGGTGAGCTGGGCCGGGTTGGCGATGGTCGAGTGCCAGCCGTTCTCGAAAATCCACTCCACTTCAAAGCCCAGCACCGCCTGGATCGACGGGCTGACGTAGTTCAGTTGCAACTGGCTGTCGGTGGAGAAGATCACGTCGCTGATACTTTCGGCGAGCATGCGGTAGCGCTGTTCGCTGTCGCGCAGAGACTCGCTGGCCTCGATCTGCTCGGTAACGTCCTTGCCGACGCCGATGATCCGCGTCACGCAACCTGCGCTGTCGCGGGTCAGGGCCTGCTCGCGGATGTCGAAACGCAGCCAGCGCTGGTCGTGGTGACGGAAGCGCAGCTGGCAATGCAGTTGCTCGACGTAGCCCGAATCGCGTTGCTGCTGGCGCAACTGGTGATAGAGCTGGGCGTCGTCCGGGTGCAGCAGCACCTCCCAGAAATGGTCGCCCATCTGCGCAAGCTCGGTGCGGCTGTAACCCAGGGTCTGGCCGAGGTTGCGGTTGCTGAAGATCATCAGCTGGCTATGCACGTCCTGGACGTACAACTGGTCGGGCACGGTGCGCACCACATCCGACCAGAAGCTTTCGCGCTCGAGCAACGACAGCTCGACCTGCTTGCGGCTGGTGATGTCGCTGATGCTGAGGATCACTGCCTGGTAATCGCGGCGCTGCTGCGGGAAACGCACCATCAGCCACAGGTGCAGGTCGTCGCCACCGGGCACCGGCAGGCGCACTTCCAGCTCCAGCTGCTGCTGGTTGTCGAGGATCGCCCCGAGGAGCTGGATGCCGATGCCTTCGTTACCGGTCTGCGAGCCTTCGACCAGGCGTTGCCAGGCACTGTCGCAACAGTTGACGCCCAGCAGTTGCAAGGCCACCTGGTTGACCTCGGTGACTTTCAGCTCCTGGAGCAAAATCCGCCGCAATGGCTGGTCGAAGGCCAGGCGCTGTTCCAGCGCCGGGCGGCTGCGCAGGCGATAGCGCTCGAGCTGGCCGGGCAGGCCCGAGAGGTCGAGCACGCACAGGGCGACCCCGGTGCCTTCGAAGATATCGTGATAACGTCGGCGGCTTTCCTGCAGCAGGCGATGGCGGCGGCGCATGTTGATCAGCGCCAGCAGCGGGATCAGCGCGCAGAACAGCCCCAGCATGCATTTGCCGATCAGCGCCGGCAGCAGTTGCTGGCGGGCAAGGCCGGCATCGAACAGGCCGCGCAGTTGCCAGGTACTGTTGTCGAGGAACGCCAGCATCACGCTTTGCAGCGGCTCGTCGCTGCCGGGGGTCGGCTGGTGGCGGTTGATGATCTCGCCGGTGCGGCTGTTTTCCAGCAGCCACAACGGGTGATTGGGGCGGTCCAGGTGGTTGGTCAGGTCGCTGTAGTAACCCGGGGCCAGGCGCAGGAACCAGTAGCCGCTGGGCGCCTCGCCCGGCTGGCGCAGCAACAGGTAGACCTGTTGGTTGTCGGCACTGTTGCTGTAATAGAAGTCGCGGCCCTGGTTGAGCCGCAGCAGTTCGTCCAGTGCCTGGTAATCGGGTGTATCCTTCAGGCTGTCGGCCTGCAGGCTGCCATCGGCACCAATCCAGGCGACGCTGAGCAGCTTGGGCTGCTGCTGGCGCAGTTGCGCGATGACCTGCGCCAGTTGCTCAGGGGCAGGCGATGAGCGGTAGGGCTGGATCTGGTTGAGCGCCACCTGGGCCTTGAGCGCCATGTTCAGGCTCATGTGGTCGGCGAGCTCGGCGCTGGCGTTCAGGCTGTGCTGGTACTGGTCAGCCTGGGTATGACGGAACTGGGCGATCAACTGCCACAGCAGCAGGCCTAGCAGCAACAGCACCAACAGGGCCAGCGCGCCTTTCAATGAGCCGCGCAGCGGCGAGCCTGACGCAGTGGCCGGCTTGCGCAGGGATGACGGCTGAGTGAGATTGGTCAAACGTTGATCCTGCGGTATGGCTGGATGGCAGGTTTAGAGCTGCTGGTTGGCAAGTGCCGCGTTCCTGGCGACGGCTCCGGTTGCGCACTATAAGCCGGACGCCCGAAGGGCGGCTAGCATGCCCGCAAACGTGGCAAAGTGCCAGCCCTGTTCGTCGGCGGTTTGCCCAACCCGGCGCATTACGGTAGCTTTGGCCCTTTCCTGGGCGCCACGGCGCCCTTCATCTGTTTCGTTTCTATTTTTTCGTCTCTGACGCTAGGTTTTTCCATGGCTCAATACGTCTATACCATGCATCGGCTGGGCAAGGTTGTCCCGCCGAAGCGGGAAATCCTCAAGAACATTTCGCTGTCCTTCTTCCCCGGCGCCAAGATCGGCGTGCTCGGCCTCAACGGCTCGGGTAAATCCACCCTGCTGAAAATCATGGCGGGTGTCGATACCGAGTTCGACGGCGAAGCCCGTCCGATGCCGGACCTGAACATCGGCTACCTGCCACAGGAGCCACAGCTGGACCCGTCCAAGACCGTGCGTGAAGTGGTCGAGGAAGCGGTCAGCGTGATCAAGGACGCCCAGGCCCGCCTGGACGAGGTCTACGCCGCCTACGCCGAGCCGGATGCCGACTTCGACAAGCTGGCCGCCGAACAGGCCAAACTCGAAGCCATCCTCCAGGCCAGCGACGGTCACAACCTCGAGCGCCAGCTGGAAGTGGCCGCCGACGCCCTGCGCCTGCCAGCGTGGGAAGCCAAGGTCGAGCACCTGTCCGGTGGTGAGAAGCGCCGTGTGGCCCTGTGCCGCCTGCTGCTGTCGGCCCCCGACATGCTCCTGCTCGACGAACCGACCAACCACCTGGACGCCGATTCCGTCGCCTGGCTGGAACACTTCCTTCACGACTTCCCGGGCACCGTGGTCGCGATTACCCACGACCGGTACTTCCTCGACAACGTTGCCGGCTGGATCCTCGAGCTCGACCGCGGCGCCGGTATTCCGTATGAAGGCAACTATTCGGGTTGGCTGGAAGCCAAGTCCGATCGTCTGGCCCAGGAATCCAAGCAGCAGTCGGCCCATGAAAAGGCCATGAAGGAAGAACTGGAGTGGGTGCGCAAAGGCGCCAAGGCACGTCAGTCCAAGTCCAAGGCCCGCCTGCAACGCTTCGAAGAAATGCAGTCGCAGGAATTCCAGAAGCGCAGCGAGACCAACGAGATCTACATCCCGGCCGGTCCGCGCCTGGGTGACAAGGTGATCGAGTTCAAGAACGTCAGCAAGGGCTATGGCGATCGCGTGCTGATCGACAACCTGTCGTTCTCCATGCCAAAAGGCGCGATCGTCGGCGTGATCGGCGGTAACGGTGCCGGTAAATCGACTCTGTTCCGCATGCTGATGGGCAAGGAACAACCGGACTCGGGCAGCATCGAGATCGGTGAAACCGTGCAACTGGCCTGCGTCGACCAGAGCCGCGAAGACCTTGACGGCAACAAGACCGTGTTCCAGCAGATCTCCGACGGCTCCGACCAGCTGCGCATCGGCACCTACGAGATTCCGTCGCGCACCTACGTTGGCCGTTTCAACTTCAAGGGCGGCGACCAGCAGAAGTTCGTCAAGGACCTCTCCGGTGGTGAGCGCGGCCGTCTGCACCTGGCCCTGACCCTGAAAGAGGGCGCCAACGTCCTGCTGCTCGACGAACCGTCCAACGACCTCGACGTCGAAACCCTGCGTTCGCTGGAGGAAGCCCTGCTGGACTTCCCGGGCGCCGCTATCGTGATTTCTCACGATCGCTGGTTCCTGGACCGTGTGGCGACCCACATCCTGGCCTACGAAGACGATTCGCAGGCGGTGTTCTTCGAAGGCAACTACACCGAGTACGAAGCCGATCGCAAGAAACGCCTGGGCGAAGCGGCTGCCCAGCCGCACCGCGTACGGCACAAAAAACTGGCATGACCCTCAGGGGTTTGCACTGAAACGGGGCCTTCGGGTCCCGTTTTTTTTGCCCGAAATTTACCCCTGCCCTGTAGGAGCGGGCTTGCCCCGCGATACGGCTTAACATGTATACACTTATACAAATGCACCATTTAATTTCATAAAAACGACATTGCGCCCTGTTGCGGTGCCGTGGCTTCTTGGTAAAGTCGAGGAAAAAACATAAGTCCAACTCCATCTGGTGAATGTCTACATGATCGAATCTGTCGAAGATTTCCTCGCCCGCCTCAAGCAACGCGACCCGGCCCAGCCTGAATTCCATCAGGCGGTCGAAGAGGTGCTGCGCAGCCTCTGGCCGTTCCTCGAAGCCAATCCACACTACCTGCAGGCCGGTATCCTCGAGCGTATGGTCGAGCCTGAGCGGGCGATCCTGTTTCGCGTGTCGTGGGTCGATGACCAGGGCAAGGTCCAGGTCAACCGCGGCTACCGCATCCAGATGAGCAGTGCCATCGGCCCGTACAAGGGCGGCCTGCGCTTCCACCGCTCGGTGAACCTTGGCGTGCTCAAATTCCTGGCCTTCGAACAGGTATTCAAGAACTCCCTGACCTCGCTGCCCATGGGCGGCGGCAAGGGCGGCTCGGACTTCGATCCGAAGGGCAAGAGCGATGCCGAAGTCATGCGCTTCTGCCAGGCATTCATGAGCGAGCTGTACCGCCACATCGGTGCCGACCTCGATGTGCCGGCCGGCGATATCGGCGTTGGCGCCCGCGAGATCGGCTTCCTGTTCGGCCAGTACAAGCGCCTGGCCAACCAGTTCACCTCGGTGCTGACCGGCAAAGGCATGACTTACGGCGGCAGCCTGATCCGCCCGGAAGCCACCGGCTACGGCTGCGTGTACTTCGCCGAAGAAATGCTCAAGCGCCAGGACCTGCGCATCGACGGTCGCCGGGTGGCCATCTCCGGCTCCGGCAACGTTGCCCAGTATGCGGCGCGCAAGGTCATGGACCTGGGCGGTAAGGTGATCTCGCTGTCCGACTCCGAAGGCACCCTGTACTGCGAAGCCGGCATGAGCGACGAGCAGTGGGATGCGCTGATGGAGCTGAAAAACGTCAAGCGCGGCCGTATCAGCGAGCTGGCCGAACGTTTCGGCCTGGAGTTCCGCAAGGGCCAGCGCCCCTGGAACCTAGCCTGCGACATTGCCCTGCCATGCGCGACGCAGAACGAACTGGACGCCGAAGACGCCCGCACCCTGCTGCGCAACGGCTGCCTCTGCGTGGCCGAAGGCGCCAACATGCCGACCACCCTCGAGGCTGTGGATATCTTCATCGAGGCCGGCATTCTCTTCGCCCCGGGCAAGGCCTCCAACGCCGGCGGTGTGGCCGTCAGTGGCCTGGAGATGTCGCAGAACGCCATGCGCCTGCTGTGGACCGCCGGTGAAGTGGACAGCAAGCTGCACAACATCATGCAGTCGATCCACCACGCCTGCGTGCACTACGGCGAAGAGAACGGCCGCATCAACTACGTCAAAGGCGCCAACATCGCCGGCTTCGTCAAGGTTGCCGATGCCATGCTGGCCCAGGGGGTGGTTTAAGCCTCGGGTTCGACGGCGACGACTTCGGGTGCTTGTGGCCTATTTGTGTCGATAGGCGCGCGCGGCGTCGCGATCCTTTTCTTCCTGCCACTGCTCATCGCGCTCATCCCAGTGACGGGCGCGATACTCCTGCAGGTCCTGGTTCTCCTGCATGGCGTGGCACTGGCGAAAGCCGTCGTCCCAGCCGGACTCGTACTGGCGGTTGTGCAGGTAGCGCGGCACGTCTTTGCGAAAGTCCCCGGCCATCACCCCGGCGGCCTGGCGACCGCTGCTGCAACCGTCCTGGAAGCCATCGGCATAGGCCGGTGGGTAACCTTGATTGATCAATTGCTCATGGGTTGTCTGGCAACCTGTGAGCACACCCATTACCACCATTACCAGCCAGTACCGCCGCATGTTCAGACTCTCCGCTTGCCAGGGAAAGTCTAGGCGGGCAATTGTCGGCGGCGTGTCAAAAGGATGTGATCAAGGTATTGGGGCCTTGCTAATAGTGATACCACTTGAGCTCCAGCATCACCTCGTTCTGCGCTGACGCAAGCTTGCTGAAGTCGCGGCTGGCACTCAAACGTACACCCAGATCGCGGGACAGCTCCCACTGCTGATTCAGACTCAGGCTACGGCGCACCTCGCCATTGGTGAAGTAGTCGGCCTTGGCCTCGACGCTCAGGTTGCCCAGCGGGTTGCGCCACAGCATCCCGGTATTGAAGCCTGCAGCCGGCGCAATGAAGCCGGCGAAGTCATTGTTGTGCTCGACGCGCACCGTGCCCAGGGCAAAGCCCAGTACGTCATCGGCCAACTGCCAGGTAGCGCCGGCGCCGCCGTTGACGTGGCTGACCAGCACCTCGTCGCCGTGCTTGCCCAGCACTCGCTCAAGCCCCCCGGCGACCTGCCAGGACCAGGGTTGCAGCAGGGCGTTGCGCGGGGTCAGCGAGCGGATGGTCGCCAGGTCCAGGCGCTGCACCTGCCAGTCGTTGCCTTCGTACTGGCGCAGCTTGAGCTGGAGGATCTCGATCTGTGCGCCGAGGGGGAAGCCGTAGGCGTTGTCGTTGAGGTCGTGATAGGCCATGCGCAGGCCATATTCGGCGTAGGCGCGATCATCGCGGCTGCCCAGGCCCAATTGCCAGGTACGTGACTGGTGGCCGTCCTCAGGCAAGCCGGGGCGCTCGATCTCAAGCTCCGGCGGCGGGTTGCGGTTGATTGCCCGTAGCAGCTCGAAGCTGCGCTTGGTCCGCGCCGGGTCGCGCTCCTGACCGTTGGCGCGGTAACGCTCCAGGCGGTAGGCGGCGTCCTGCACCAGGGCCTGGCGCTCGCGGGGCAGGGCGGTGAACGCGGGGCTCTGTAGCTGCGCGGTGTCGGCACCGACGGCCAGCACCTGTTGCTGTTCCTCGGCCTCCAGCGGCTTGGCGCGCTCCAGCAGTTCGCGCTCGCGCGACGGCCGGTAGTCGATACGCTCGACCAGGCCGGCCTGCTTGACCGCCTTGACCGTGTCGGTGGGGATCGCGGTCAGCGGGAACTGCGAGGTCAGGTCCAGGCTCGGACGCGCCACCTGCAGCAGTTCGAGCAGGCGGTAGGAGCAGTTTTCGTCGAAGAAGAAGTAGTCGAACTGGATCTGCTTGAGTTCCCAGACGTGCTCGACCATGCGCCCGGTTTCTTCCGGGGTCAGGTTCAGCCGGTATTCCCACAGGTCGCGGTTTTCCAGGCTACGGTACTCGGAGAGTTTCTCCTGGTAGGGCACCAGGGCGAACAGGCCCGGGTAGCCGCCCATCAGGCCCTTCCAGGCATAGAGGATGCTGTTGTCGCTGCCTTCGATATAGGCGCCGAAGTTGATCGCGTAGCTGAGCAGGGCGGTTTCGTTGCTCTGCACGTCGGCCTGGTCGATGCGTAGCAGGGTATGGCCGAACATCGACGAGGGGCTGTTGAGGTAGGCGGCCGGGAAGATCATCACCGCACTGTGCGGCGAGACGTCCTTGAACCACTGGGTGTAGTCCTTGCAGTCCGGGCTCGGCAGGTCGTTCAGTTGCAACTGCTCGCGCAGCCAGCGGGTACGTGCCGGGAACACGCACTGGGCATGTTTGTCGCCCAGGCTCGCCGGTGCGTACAGCGCCTTGACGGTGGCGCGCAGCTCTTGGTCGGGGTGATGGGCGCCGTCTTCGGCAAGAAAGAAGCGTTGGTCATCGACGTAACTGCGCCAGCCGCCCAGCTTGGCCGTCTCGTAATGGCCGAGGGCGATCCAGTAGCGGTCGGCCGCCAGTTGCTTAAGGCGTGCTTCATCGAATGAAGGGGCAGCATGCAGCGGGGCGCAGGCACAGAGCGCCAGGTAGGCAAGGCGTTTGAGCATGTCGGGCAACTAAGTCTGAATGATGCCGATAGAGGCGGACAACAACCCGCCCCGGTGAAGGGGCGGGTGGGCCGAGCTTAAGCCTGGGTGACGTACTTGGCCAGACGTGGATCGCTTTTCAGTACCGCGAGGGTGTTGCTGTGTACATCTTCAGCCGTGACATCGGCGGTCTTGAAGATGTCCTGGAAGTGTTGATGGGTAACCGCGGCGAAGTGCGCGCGATCTTCCGGTGCGACACCGAGCACCACGGCATAGGTGGTCAGTGCTTCACCTTGACCCTTGGCCATGTCTTCGGAGAGTTCGTTCATCATGCCGTTCATGGCGAACCATGATTTACCGCCATAGGTCAGCGCAGCGTTGGTCGAGCAGCCGTTGGTGCCCGAGGTCATGCCGAAAGTGGCGTTGCCGGAGGTGCCGTTGGTGGTGGATGCAAGGAAGTGGGCCGGTGTGCCGCGTTGGCCCTCGAACAGCATGTTGCCCCAGCCGCAATCCGGTCCGCCAGGGGCCTGGGCCATGGCATTGAGGGAGACCGCGGTGAACAGAGTACCCAGAAGAATCCGTTTCATAGCATTGTTCTCTTTCTAGAATTACATACCAAAGGTCAGGGTTGTCTGGCATATCTGTAGGACCAGTTGCCAGGGCGGGTCGGTTATTTACCCAGCCGCGCAGTTTGGAGTTTAGGCACGATCTAAGGGTTCCGTGATTTATTGCGAAAGATTGCCTGAAAATATTGACGTAGATCGGCTTTTCGCCCCTGCGACAATTAGCAGCGATGAGCCTTGCAACGTGCACGCGCACGGCGCCAGAATGCTGACATCCGCCCCGCCGAAGTAAGGAAGCCCGATGCCCGATCCTGTCGCTGCGAGCCTGCGTCTTGCGCCCGAAGCCCTGACCCGGCCGTTTTCCGCTGAACAGTTCGCTTTTTCCACCACCAATGATCTGGAGCCTTTTCGCGGTGTGCTTGGCCAGGAGCGTGCAGTCGAAGCCTTGCAGTTCGGCGTCGCCATGCCGCGTCCCGGGTATAACGTCTTCGTCATGGGCGAGCCCGGCACTGGCCGTTTCTCGTTCGTCAAACGCTACCTCAAGGCCGAAGGCAAGCGCCTGCAAACGCCGTCGGACTGGGTCTATGTCAACAACTACGACGAGCCACGCGAGCCGCGCGCGCTGGAGTTGCCACCGGGCAGCGCCGGGGCGTTCATCAGCGACATCGGTGGCCTGATCGACAACCTGCTGGCAACCTTTCCGGCAGTGTTCGAGCACCCGTCCTACCAGCAGAAAAAAAGCGCCATCGACCGCGCCTTCAACCAGCGATACGACCGTGCCCTGGATGTGATCGAGCGCGCCTCGCTGGAAAAGGACGTGGCCCTGTACCGCGACAGCAGCAACGTTGCCTTCACCCCGATGGCCGACGGCAAGGCGCTGGACGAAGCGGAATTTGCGCAGCTGCCGGAAGCCGAGCGCGAGCGTTTCCACGACGATATCGCCGCGCTGGAAGAACGCCTCAACGAAGAACTGGCGAGCCTGCCGCAATGGAAGCGCGAATCGAGCAACCAGCTGCGTCAACTTAACGAAGAAACCATCACCCTGGCCTTGCAGCCATTGCTGGCGCCGCTGTCTGAAAAGTACGCCGAGAACGCCGCCGTCTGTGCCTACCTGCAAGCCATGCAGGTCTACCTGCTGCGCACAGTGGTCGAGCAACTGGTTGATGACAGCAAGACCGACGCCCAGGCGCGCAAGCTGCTCGAAGAGCAGTACGCACCGAGCCTGGTGGTCGGCCATCACGCCAGCGGCGGGGCGCCGGTGGTGTTCGAGCCGCACCCGACCTACGACAACCTGTTCGGCCGTATCGAATACAGCACCGACCAGGGCGCGTTGTACACCACCTATCGGCAACTGCGCCCAGGGGCCCTGCACCGGGCCAACGGCGGCTTCCTGATTCTGGAAGCCGAGAAGATGCTCAGCGAGCCGTTTGTCTGGGACGCGCTCAAGCGCGCCCTGCAGTCGCGCAAGCTGAAGATGGAATCGCCGTTGGGCGAGTTCGGCCGCCTGGCCACCGTGACCCTCAACCCGCAGATGATCCCGCTGAACATCAAGGTGGTGATCATCGGTGCGCGCCAGCTGTACTACGCCCTGCAGGATCACGATCCGGACTTCCAGGAGATGTTCCGGGTGCTGGTCGACTTCGACGAAGACATCCCCATGGTCGACGAGAGCCTGGAGCAGTTCGCCCAGTTGCTCAAGACCCGCACCAGCGAGGAGGGCATGGCGCCGCTGAGCGCCGACGCGGTGGCGCGCCTGGCGACCTACAGCGCGCGCCTGGCCGAGCACCAGGGGCGTTTGTCGGCGCGTATTGGTGATTTGTTCCAGCTGGTCAGCGAGGCAGACTTTATCCGCCACCTGGCCAATGACGAAATGACCGACGCCGGGCACATCGAACGTGCGCTCAAGGCCAAGGCCACGCGCACCGGCCGTGTGTCGGCGCGGATTCTCGACGACATGCTGGCCGGCATCATCCTCATCGATACCGACGGCGCCGCGGTGGGCAAGTGCAACGGCCTGACCGTACTGGAAGTCGGCGATTCAGCCTTCGGGGTGCCGGCGCGGATCTCCGCCACGGTCTACCCCGGCGGCAGCGGTATCGTCGACATCGAGCGCGAGGTCAACCTCGGCCAGCCGATCCACTCCAAGGGGGTGATGATCCTCACCGGTTATCTGGGCAGCCGTTATGCCCAGGAATTCCCCCTGGCGATCTCCGCGAGTATCGCCCTGGAGCAGTCCTACGGTTATGTCGACGGCGACAGCGCCTCGCTGGGCGAGGCCTGCACGCTGATCTCGGCCTTGTCGAAAACCCCGCTCAAGCAGTGCTTCGCCATCACCGGCTCGATCAACCAGTTCGGTGAAGTGCAGGCGGTCGGTGGGGTCAACGAGAAGATCGAGGGCTTCTTCCGCCTTTGTGAAGCCCGTGGCCTGACTGGCGAGCAGGGCGCGATCATCCCGCGTGCCAACGTTGCCACGCTGATGCTCGACGAGCGGGTGCTGCAGGCGGTACGCGCCGGCATGTTCCACGTCTACGCCGTAAGCCAGGCCGACGAGGCCCTGAGCCTTTTGGTCGGTGAACCTGCCGGTGAGCCGGACGAAGAAGGCCAGTTCCCGGAAGGCAGCGTCAACGCCCGGGTCGTCGAGCGCCTGCGGGTAATTGCCGAGATGATCAGCGAAGAAGACCTCAAGGAGGCAGAAAAGGAGCACGCCGAACAGGCCCTGGCCCAGGTCAAACCGTCCTGATCTGAGTGGTACGAGTCAAAAAAACGGCGCTAAATGGAGCATGACCATTCGGCGCCGGTTTTTCCACGCATGGGCGGAATTCTTCTATTCTTCAGTTCAGGGACAGTCGTAGGTACAGGAAGAGACAGCCTTCACCTGAAGGCTGAACAAGGGTTTACCGAGGACCTCCGCCATGCCGCGCAGCCTCAGCCTCACCCGTCAATGCCTGGGCCTGGTGACCCGCATTGAGTGCAGCATCCGCCCATTGGCCGGTGACAACGGCATGTGGACCCTGCTGTTTGCCGCCGGCATGGCTGGCGAGCAGCCCTCTGCGATCAAGGCCCAGGGGCCGTTTCACGGGCCATTCGTGGCCGAATCGGTGCTCAACGCCATTGTCGACAGCCTGACCCTGCACGGTTACCAACTGGCTGACGATCCGCAGATCTGGTGCGTGCACCTGCAAGCGCAACTGCGCCGGATCAACGGCGAACGCGTGCATCACGTCGGCGACTTCCAGTTCCATCCGGAAACCTGAGACGCCTGCGCCGCGCCTGTGGCAGCGTGCCACGGGCTTTTTCTGTCATGGGTGGCTGTTATACTCGCGCTCGCTTTTTTGCCAACCTGACGAGTTTTCAATGGAACGTATTATCGAAAATGCGATGTATGCCTCGCGCTGGCTGCTCGCGCCCATCTACTTTGGTCTGTCGTTGGGCCTGTTGGCGCTGGCACTGAAGTTCTTCCAGGAGATCTTCCACGTCCTGCCCAACGTCTTCGCCCTGGCTGAAGCCGACCTGATCCTGGTGCTGCTGTCGCTGATCGACATGGCCCTGGTCGGCGGCCTGCTGGTGATGGTGATGATTTCCGGTTACGAGAACTTCGTCTCGCAGCTGGATATCGACGAAGACAAGGAAAAACTCAGCTGGCTGGGCAAGATGGACTCGTCTTCGCTGAAGATGAAAGTCGCAGCCTCGATCGTGGCGATTTCCTCGATCCACCTGCTGCGGGTGTTCATGGACGCGCGCAACATCGAACCCCAGTACCTGATGTGGTACGTGATCATTCACATGACCTTCGTGGTCTCGGCCTTTGCCATGGGTTACCTGGACAAGGTCACCAAGCACTGATCAGGCGTTGTGCCAGTTAAATAACCGCCCGTCCGTTGCAAAACGGACGGGCGGTTGCGTTTTTGCCTTGTGCTTTGCCTGCCGCTGTACAAAAAATGAACGGTCACTCGAAGTTCCAGTAACGAGGTATCGCGATGAACCTTCAACAACTGAACACCGAGGCCAGGGCCGGTCATGTCGATGAACTAAACCTGATCGCCATCGAGGGCGGGGACTTCATTATCGAAGCCCGGGTCAAAGGCCGTGCACATCCCTTGGCAGATAAGCGTGGACGGCGGCTGCAAGTGCATTCAGTGGTCGACGCGCAGCGATTGATTGACGGCCTGCCCGCTGTACCGCTGCACCTGGTGCACTGGTCGATGGACGACGAGATGTGCGGTGGTGACGACGCCGGTGACGGCGACCTGAAAATCCCGATGCCACGACGTTCGGCCTGGTAGCTGATCTGCGCAAGCGCAGTGTGCTAGGCTGCTCGCCCTTTTCATAAAGGGCGCGGCTGTCGTGCGCCCTGCAGCGGAGCAAGCAAATGTCCGAACTCAACCTGTCTACCGACGAAACTCGCGTCAGCTACGGCATCGGCCGTCAGCTGGGTGGCCAACTGCGTGACAACCCGCCACCAGGTGTGAACCTGGACGCCATCCTGGCCGGCCTGACCGACGCCTTCAACGGCCAGGACAGCCGCGTCAGCGAAGCCGACCTGTCGGCCAGCTTCAAGGTTATCCGCGAAATCATGCAAGCCGAAGCTGCGGCCAAGGCCGAAGCTGCCGCTGGCGAAGGCAAGGCTTTCCTGGCTGAAAACGCCAAGCGTGACGGCATCACCACCCTGGCTTCGGGCCTGCAGTTCGAAGTACTGACTGCTGGCGAAGGCGCCAAGCCAAGCCGCGACGACAGCGTGCGTACCCACTACCACGGCACCCTGATCGACGGCACCGTGTTCGACAGCTCCTACGAGCGCGGCCAGCCAGCAGAGTTCCCGGTCAGCGGCGTGATCGCCGGCTGGACCGAAGCCCTGCAACTGATGAACGCCGGTAGCAAATGGCGCCTGTACGTGCCGAGCGAGCTGGCTTACGGCGCTCAGGGCGTTGGCAGCATCCCGCCGCACAGCGTGCTGTTGTTCGACGTCGAGCTGCTGGACGTTCTGTAAGACCGATCGCGGGGCAAGCCCGCTCCTACACAATTCGGGTAGGAGCGGGCTTGCCCCGCGATGCTGTTCAGTTCCAATCGGTTCCACCGCCAGGGCGCAACGCCCGGGCATAGCAAAACAGGAACAGGTTCCTCACCAGCTCCTTGAGCACACTCGGCTCACTTGAATTCAAACCATTGAGATCCAGGTCGCCCTGGTCGCGCAGTTCGTCCAGTGCTTCTTCTTCAAGCACGGCACACACCTCGCCGGTTTCCCGGTGCAGGATGCGCAGGTAAGGATGGGGGCGGTCAAGCCAGGCGTCTATCAGATAAGTCATGGCTATTCTCCTTGAAAGCGTTCAATGAGAATAATTCTTATTATCAAAATAGCAAGTGCCTATTGGCGGTTTTTTCCCGCCGGTGGGTTGTCGAGGCCGCAGCGCGACCCCGAAACCCGGCAGAATCAGACCTTGCGGACGAATTCCGATTTCAGCTTCATCGGGCCGATGCCGTCGATCTTGCAGTCGATGTCGTGGTCGCCATCGCACAGGCGGATGTTCTTGACCTTGGTGCCGACCTTGACCACCAGCGAGGTGCCCTTGACCTTGAGGTCCTTGATCACGGTGATGGTGTCGCCGTCCTGCAGGACGTTGCCCACTGCATCCTTTTTCACCGCTTCGTCGCTGGCCGCTTCGGCTTCACCGGCAGCCGACCACTCGTGGGCGCACTCGGGGCAGATCAGCTGGGCGCCGTCTTCGTAGGTGTATTCGGAGTTGCATTTGGGGCAGGGTGGCAAAGTGCTCACTAAGGTTCCTCAAGACGTACAGGTACAAAACCTACATTGTATAGGGTTTTGTCAGTCAGAGGCTAATCGGGCCCATCGAACGATGGGCCGGGCAGGGGCAATCAGTGTGTGCGGGCGACGGCGAATTCGCTGAGTTCGACCAGTGCATCGCGGTATTCGCTGGCCGGCAGCACGTCCAGGCAGGCGATGGCGCGGGCCACGTAGTCGCGGGCCAGCTTGGCGGTGTAGTCCAGCGAGCCCGAGGCTTCAACGGCCGCGCGGATGCTCTCGAGGTCTTCGATGCCGCCCTTCTGGATGGCCTGGCGGACCAGCGCAGCCTGTTCGGCAGTGCCTTCGCGCATGGTGTAGATCAGCGGCAGGGTCGGCTTGCCTTCGGCCAGGTCGTCACCGACGTTCTTGCCCAGGGTTTGCGCATCGCCCTTGTAGTCGAGCAGGTCGTCGACCAGCTGGAAGGCCACGCCCAGGTGGTCGCCGAAGGTGCGCAGGGCTTCGCTCTGCTCCTGGGTGGCCTGGGCCAGGGCTGCGGCGCTGTGGGTCGAGGCCTCGAACAGCATCGCGGTCTTGCCGCGGATGACGTCCATGTAGACTTCTTCGGTGGTGCTGGCGTCGCGCACTTTGGACAACTGCAGGACTTCGCCTTCGGCAATGACCCGGGTGGCCTTGGAGAGGATCTGCATGACCGGCATCGAGCCCAGTTCGACCATCATCTCGAACGAGCGCGAGTACAGGAAGTCACCGACCAGCACGCTCGGCGCGTTGCCCCACAGGGCGTTGGCGGTGGAGCGGCCACGGCGCATGCCGGACATGTCGACGACGTCGTCATGCAGCAGGGTGGCGGTGTGCAGGAACTCGATGGTGGCGGCCAGCAGGCGCAGGTCGTCGCCTTCGCGGCCCAGGGCCTTGCCGCACAGCAGCACCAGCAGCGGGCGCAGGCGCTTGCCGCCGGCCGAGGTAATGTAGTCGCCGATTTTCGATACCAGCGGTACACGCGAAGTCAGCTGTTTCTTGATAATCTCGTCAACGGCGCTGAAGTCGTCCGCTACCGCACGGTAGAAAGCTTGGGGTTGCATCGGCCACAGGTGCTCCATAAAGGTTGCGCGGCATGCTAGGTCGCGGGTCCCGGCGTGTCAAGGCGCGCTGCCCGCGGGCCGGGGGTGGGACTTGCAAGCAAAGCGGGGCTTGCGTACAATCGCGCACCCTGAACTTCCTGGGCAGCACCTGCCTTACGCAATTGCACTGGGCCGTTCCAGCCCTATGCAGCCATGCCAGCCAATACTCTTCCTATAAAGAGCTGGGTGAGCAGGATTATCGGAGAAATACCCATGTACGCAGTAATTGTTACCGGTGGCAAGCAGTACAAAGTCGCCGAAGGTGAATACCTGAAAATCGAAAAACTGGAAATCGCCACTGGCGAATCCGTGACTTTCGACCGCGTTCTGTTGGTTGCCAATGGCGACGACGTGAACATCGGCGCTCCAGTCGTTGCTGGTGCCAAGGTTGTTGCTGAAGTGATCTCCCAAGGTCGTCACGACAAAGTGCGCATCATCAAGTTCCGCCGCCGTAAGCACCACATGAAGCGTATGGGCCACCGCCAGTGGTTCACCGAAATCAAGATCACCGGTATTTCGGCTTAATCGCCTGAATCCATTTCTGGAGAATTTGAACCATGGCACACAAAAAAGCTGGTGGTAGTACCCGTAACGGTCGCGACTCAGAAGCCAAACGCCTTGGCGTGAAGATGTATGGCGGCCAGGCTATCATCCCTGGCAACATCATCGTGCGTCAGCGCGGCACCCAATTCCACGCTGGCTACGGCGTTGGCATGGGTAAAGATCACACCCTGTTCGCCAAGATCGCGGGTAAGATCAAGTTCGAAGTTAAAGGCGCCTTCGGTCGTCGTTACGTGAGCGTTGTCGCCGAGTAATCGCGCGAACGCTGGAAAAGCCCTGTCTCGCGACGGGGCTTTTTCGTTTGTGGGGTGAGTCTCTTGCAAAGCTGTTTGTATGGGCTGCCGGCGTGGGTTGTTACTGTCGTGACGGGGCCGCCGCGCTCACTTTTGCAAGAGCCTTATGTCTTTGTGTCACTCAGCTCGTCCAGCTGACGAGAGGCGGTTTTTATGAAGTTTGTTGACGAAGTATCGATCCGGGTCAAAGCCGGTGACGGCGGTAACGGTTGCATGAGCTTCCGCCGCGAAAAATTCATCGAGAACGGTGGTCCCAACGGCGGTGACGGTGGCGACGGCGGCTCGGTATACATGGTTGCCGACGATAACCTCAACACCCTGGTCGACTACCGTTACACCCGTCACTTCGAAGCCCAGCGCGGCTCCAACGGCGGCAGCACCGACTGCACCGGCAAGAAGGGCGACGACCTGATCCTGCGCGTGCCGGTCGGCACCACGGTGATCGACTCGGCCACCCAGGAAGTCATCGGCGACCTGGTCAAGCCAGGCCAGAAGCTGATGGTGGTCCAGGGCGGCTGGCACGGCTTGGGCAACACTCGTTTCAAATCCAGTACCAACCGTGCGCCACGCCAGACCACTCCGGGCAAACCGGGTGAGCAGCGTGACCTGAAACTGGAAATGAAAGTACTGGCCGACGTAGGCCTGCTGGGCCTGCCGAACGCTGGCAAGAGTACTTTCATCCGCTCGGTATCGGCCGCCAAGCCGAAAGTCGCCGACTACCCGTTCACCACCCTGGTGCCGAACCTGGGTGTGGTCAGCGTCGACCGCTGGAAGAGCTTTGTCATCGCCGACATTCCCGGCCTGATCGAAGGTGCCTCCGACGGTGCCGGCCTGGGTATCCGCTTCCTCAAGCACCTGGCGCGTACCCGCCTGCTGCTGCACCTCGTCGACCTCGCGCCGCTGGATGAAAGCAGCAGCGCCGATGCCGCCGAAGTCATCGTCAACGAGCTGACCCGCTTCAGCCCGTCGCTGGCCGAGCGTGACCGCTGGCTGGTGCTGAACAAGACCGACATGCTGATGGACGACGAGCGTGACGAGCGGGTCAAGGAAGTGGTCGAGCGCCTGCAGTGGGAAGGCCCGGTCTATGTGATCTCGGCCATCTCCAAGCAGGGCACCGAGCAGCTCAGCCGCGACATCATGCGCTACCTCGAAGACCGCGCCGACCGCCTGGCCAACGACCCGGCCTACGCCGAAGAGCTGACCGAGCTCGACCAGCGCATCGAAGACGAAGCCCGTGCCCAGTTGCAGGCCCTGGACGACGCTCGCGCCCTGCGCCGCAGCGGGGTCAAGAGCGTGCACGACATCGGCGACGACGATGACGATGATTGGGACGAGGACGACGAAGACGGCCCGGAAATCATTTACGTGCGCGACTGATTCGTTGCAGTACACTAAACGCCGCTCTCAGGAGCGGCGTTTTGGTATCTAAAGATCTGAATAGGTTGGAAGAAGATGCGGAGCAAGGTGACGGGTGCGCAGCGCTGGGTCGTGAAAATCGGCAGTGCCCTGCTGACAGCAGATGGCAAGGGCCTGGATCGCGCGGCCATGGGTGTCTGGGTCGAGCAGATGGTGGCGTTGCATGAGGCAGGTGTCGAGTTGGTGCTGGTGTCGTCCGGGGCGGTTGCCGCGGGGATGAGCCGTTTGGGCTGGGCCAAGCGACCGAGTGCGATGAACGAGCTGCAGGCGGCGGCCTCGATCGGCCAGATGGGCCTGGTGCAGGCCTGGGAGTCGAGCTTTGCCGAGCATGGCCGGCATACCGCGCAGATCCTCCTGACCCACGACGACCTGTCGGACCGCAAGCGTTACCTCAATGCCCGCAGCACCCTGCGCACCCTGGTGGAGCTGGGCGTGGTGCCGGTGATCAACGAAAACGACACCGTGGTTACCGACGAGATCCGCTTCGGCGACAACGACACCCTGGCGGCGCTGGTGGCCAACCTGGTCGAAGCCGACCTGCTGGTGATCCTCACCGATCGCGACGGCATGTTCGACGCCGACCCGCGCAACAACCCTGATGCGCAGCTGATTTACGAAGCCCGTGCCGACGATCCGAGCCTCGACGCCGTGGCCGGCGGCACCGGCGGCGCCCTGGGCCGTGGCGGCATGCAGACCAAGCTGCGTGCCGCGCGCCTGGCGGCGCGTTCCGGTGCCCACACGATCATCGTCGGTGGGCGCCTTGAGCGCGTGCTCGACCGCCTCAAGGCGGGCGAGCGCCTGGGCACCTTGCTGTCGCCTGAGCGCGGCATGCTCGCCGCGCGCAAGCAGTGGCTGGCCGGGCACCTGCAGACTCGCGGCACCCTGGTGCTCGACGAGGGCGCGGCGAAGGCTTTGCGCAAGGACAACAAGAGCCTGTTGCCGGTCGGTGTGAAGACCGTGCAGGGCAGCTTCCGCCGTGGCGAGATGGTGGTTTGCGTCGGCCCGGATGGCCTTGAGGTCGCCCGCGGCCTGGCCAACTACAGCGCCCTGGAAGCACAGAAAATCATTGGCCAGCCGTCTGACGCGATCGAGGGCCTGCTGGGCTACATCGCCGAGCCGGAGCTGGTGCACCGCGACAACCTGATTCTGGTCTGAGGAACTACCTGTGTTCAAAGGGATGATTGCAGCGGCGCTGCTGGCGTTGCCGGTAATGGCATCGGCCGAGGAAATTGGCCAGGTATCGACGGTGTTCAAGATCGTCGGGCCGAATGACCGCATCGTTGTCGAGGCGTTTGATGACCCCAAGGTCGAGGGCGTGACCTGCTATCTGTCACGGGCCAAGACTGGCGGACTGAAAGGTGGCCTGGGCCTGGCTGAAGACCGCGCCGAAGCGTCGATCGCCTGCCGTCAGGTCGGGCCGATTCGCTTCAAGGAGCAGCTCAAGGACGGTGACGAGGTGTTCAAGGAGCGCACCTCGCTGGTGTTCAAGACCATGCAGGTGGTGCGTTTCCTCGACAAGAAGCGCAATACCCTGGTCTACCTGGTGTACTCCGACCGGATCATCGAAGGCAGCCCGCAGAATGCGGTGACGGCGATTCCGATCCTGCCGTGGGCCCAGCAGTAACACCGGGTTGAGTTCATCGCGGGGCAAGTCGGGTCGCCGCTCCCACTGGGCCGGTGGGAGCGGCGACCCGACTTGCCCCGCGATTAGTTTCAGGCTGAAGCTTCTTCCTCTTCTTCTTTGCGCACTACCGCCTTCTCCACATCCCGACGGCTGATGTACTTCCAGTCTGCCTCGTCGATATAGATGCCGTTCGGCCCGCTGCCGCCTTCCAGGTCGATGGCGACATGCGCCGAAACCTGCGGCTTGACGCTCGCCAGAATCGGTACGAAGCCCAGCTGCAAGCTGGTTTCCAGCAGCGCTGCCTGGTTGCGTTCGTCGATGTCGGCCGCTTCGTCCAGGTAGTACGGCAGGCGCACGCGACCGGCCAGGTCGCGGTCCATCAGGTGCAGCAACAAGTACATGTTGGTCAGCGCCTTGATGGTCATGGTGGTGCCGTTGGACGCCGCACCGTCGATGTCGGTGTGGATCACCGGCTGGCCACCGACCTTGGTGATCTCGAAGGCCAGTTCGAACAGGTCCTTGAGGCCCAGCTGGTTGTGGTTGGCCGCGACCAGGCGCGCCAGGTATTCCTTGGCCTCTTCGTTCTTGTTGTCCTGCTCGGCGCTGGCGCTGAGGTCGAACACCGACAGGGTCTCGCCTTCCTCGTACTGGCCGGCGCTGTGGATGATCTGGTCGATGTGCTTGAGCGCTTCCTTGTTGGGTGCCAAAACGATGCGGAAGCTCTGCAGGTTGGAGACCTGGCGCTTGTTGATCTCGCGGTTGAACAGCGCCAGCTGGTGCTCGAGGCTGTCGTAGTCGCTGCGGATGTTGCGCAGGGTCCGGGCGATGTCGGTGACTGCAGCGCGGCGCGCCTTGCCCAGGGTCAGGGCCTCTTCGGTACGGTGCGAGTAGGCGTTGATCAGCAACTGCAGGCGGCGCTCCATGTCGTCTTCGCTGTCGAATTTGGCCACGCCCTTGAGGCGTACCTGGGCATACAGCGCCTCGATCTGGCCATCGACCCGCAGCAGGCCCTGCCAGCTGTCCTGGTAGTCGTTGAGCAGCGGCAGCAGGTTGTCCATGCTGTCGTCGACCGGTTCCATGAACGGCGTGCCGAACGGCAGGTCGGCGGGTAGCAGCTGGCGGCGACGCAGGGCGTCGTCGAGGGTGCGCTGCTTGGCTTCCATGTCGGCGATCTGCCGGCCGACCAGTTGCAGCTTGGCCGACAGCTGCTGGACGCGTTCGGTGAAGGCGTCGCTGGAGCGCTTGAGCTCGTCCTGGGCCGCTTCCATCTGCGCCAGTTGCTCGAGCTTGTCGCCTTCCTCGGCGGACAGTGTCTCGCTGCGGCGGAAGTCTTCCAGGGCTTTTTGTGCATCCAGCACCTGTTGGTACAGGGCTTCGGTCTGGGTCTTGCTCGCGGCGCGGTCGGCGGCTACCGCCTGCTGGGTCTTGAGCTGCTTGAGCTCTTTTTCCAGGCGTTCTTTCTGGTCGCGCAGGGCGGCACGGTCGGCCAGGGCCTGCAGGGCAGGCGGCTCGATGTGCGAGAGGTCGATGGACAGACCCGGGGCCTCGAAGCGCTCGCCCTTGAAGCCGTCGAGTACCGCTTCCAGGGATTTGACCCAGACATCGCTGTCGTCCAGCTCGATGCCGCGCTCGCCCAGCGGCAGGCTGAACAGCGCACCATTGAACAGGCGCATCAAGCGTTCGACGTCCTGCTGCGAGAACTCTTCGCGCAGGCGCGCGTAGCTGTTGTTGTCGGCGTGGTCGAGCTGCTGCTTGACCGATTTGAGGCGTTTTTCCAGCTCGCGCAGACGCTCTTCGAGGTCTTCGGCGCTGAACTGGCGCGACTGCGCCAGGGCACCGGCCAGTTCGTCGTGGGCGTCCTTGGCGGCCAGCAGTTGCTGCTCCAGGACCTTGACGTCATCGACCAGGGCGAAGCGATGCTTGAGCACCGACAACTCGCCGAGCCAGCGCTGCACGCCAGTGATCTCGCGCTCCAGGCGCATCAGTTCCTGGGTGCCGCCACGCTGGTCGTTCTGCAGGCTGTCCTGTTCGTTCTTGTAGTGCTCGGCCTGGATCACCAGCTCTTCTTTGCGCGCGCTGGCGTAGTCCTGCCAGGTGCCGAGCAGCGAGTCGAGCAGTGGCGACAGGCGATGCAGCTTGCCGCGCAGGATGTCGCGCTGGGCTACGCCATTGGCCAGGGCCTCGACCAGCGGGCCGGCGGCGACCAGCGAGTTGTAGTCCTGCTCCATGCGCCGTACGTCGCGGAAGGCTTCTTCGCAGGCGGCGATGTAGTCGACGCTGCCCGAACGCAGGCTGTGCTCGAAGGCGTCGAGGAACAGCTGCTTGAGCTTGGCCGCGGTGATCTCGCGCATGTGCAGCAGGTTGATGAACAGCGCGCGGAAGGTCTTCAGGCTCTGCTCGCTGGTGGAGCGCAGCGGGATCAGGGTCAGGTCCAGCGGGATCGAGGTGTGGCCACCGACCAGCAGGCGGCGCAGCTCGTCAGGCTTGAGCTCGTAGGCTTTGAGGCCGTTGCGCTCAAGGTTGCTGAACAGCTCTTTCTGGCGCAGGCAGGTGTCGTTCTTCTGGTAGTGGGCCAGGTCCAGTTCACCGGCATAGGCGAAGAACTGGTGACCGAAACCGCCACCCGGGCCGCGGCCGACCACGCCGATCACGTGCGGGCCGTGGGGCAGGTTGACTTCGCAGAGGATGTAGCTGGTGTCGGTAGCAAAGTAGAAGCGGCGCGACTGCTCGAGGCTGTACTTGCCGAAGCTCATGTCCGACATGCGTGCCAGGATCGGGAACTGCAAGGCGTTGATCGAGGCACTCTTGCCCAGGTTGTTGGCACCGTAGACCGACAGCGGGTGTTCCAGGGGGAACAGGCCGAGGCTGTAGCCGGCGGTGTTGAGCAGTGCGAAGCGGCGAATGCCGTAGCGTTCCTGGCTCATGCGTCAATCTCCTGTTGCTCTTGCGCTATGGCTCGGGCCAGAGCGTCTTCTTCGCTTTCTTCGAACGGGCTGAGGTCCAGCGGGTCGTCGGTACGGTTGAGTTCTTCCGGGCTCTCTTCCTCGACCAGCACCGGCGTTGGAAGCGGCAGGGCGCTGTGCAGGCTGGCAGCCAGGTCGCGGTCCTGCTGCACCGACAGGCAGACGTCGAGGAAACGGTGCATCGGCGGCAGGAAGCGGTAGATGCCGTTCTCTTCGTGGGCAAAGCCGAGCTGGGTCATGCGGCGCATGATCTTCTCTTCCAGCTCGTCGGGGGTCTGTACTTCGGCCTGGATGAACAGGTCGCGGTATTTTTCCAGCAGCGAAGGCAGCTCGTCGCGGCCCAGGCTGCCGCCGTCGAGCACCGACATCGGGTCGCGGCCCTGGTCAGCCAGGTGCTCGACCAGGATGAAGGTGAACAGCGACAGGCGCTGGGCAGTCTTGTTGACCTGGGCGGCGGCCAGGTCCGGGACGAAGTAGTAGAAGCCGCGGGTGTCGCACACCAGTTCAAAGCCCAGGGCCTTGAACAGGCCGCGGTACTGGTCCTGGAAATTCGACAGTTGGGCGTACAGCTCCGGGTCGCGGCGGCTGATGTGAAAGCCCTTGAACAGCTCGCGGAAGATCGGTGCGAGCTGGGACAGTTCGGAAAGATCAAGATGCATGGGCAGGGCTCGCAGTTGGCTCAGGCGATGGTTCGCGGCTCGATGTCAGAGCGAAGGAACGCAGGCTGACCAGGTGTTCGCGGGTGGTGTATTCGCGGCGCTCGAGGCGCGCGCGGGTAAAGCGTTTTTCCCGCGACAGGCGCGAGAACCAGTACAGCAGCTCGTCAGTGGCGCCTTCGGGCTCCTGGTCGAGCAGCCAGACCATCAGGTCCGGCAGCGGCAGGGCGTCTTCGCAGCGCTCGAGCATTTCCTTGACCGTACGCGGCGCACGCGGGGCATCGCCCTTGTGGCTCTTGTGGGCCTTGGGAAACTGCGCAGGCTTGGGCTCGAAACGGGCCAGGGCGTAGACGTAGGCTTCGACCTGGCTGGCGCTGCCGAGGAAGGTACTCTGCGGACGGGTGAACAGCGGCATGGCCGCCTGCGGCACGGCGTCCAGGCCTTTGCGGCGGATTACCGACAGGGCCAGGGCGGCGCCGCGGGTCACGGCGTTGTGCCGGCGCGCTTCTTCACGCAGCGGCAGCAGCAGTTCACGAGCGTGGCGCAGGGTCAGCTGGGCGCTGGTCTGCATCTCCAGGATGCGCGCGTGGGTGCGCAGGAGCATGTCGTCGTCGACCAGGTGGCCCAGACGGGCCTGCTCGCCGAGCAAGCGCAGCAGCACGGTCTCGACCTTGCGCACGCCTTGCTCGAAGGCGCCATCGGCGTTGACCAGCTGGATCATCGGCTCGACATATTCGTCCCAGGTCGCCAGGACTTCGGCGTAACGCTGGCGCAGGGGGATCTGCCGGTCGCTGGTCTTGGCGCGTTCGGCCACGGCGACCAGCGCCTGTTCGTCGTTGTCGAGCTTCTTCAGTACGTCACGCACGCGCATGTCGAGCAGGCGCAGCTGGCGCGCCAGGTCATTGCCGTCGCGAATCTCGAAGGCGTCCTGGATGTGCCCGGCCAGGCGCTCGAGGTGGCGCAGGTAGGCTTCGATCTCCAGGCACAGGCCCAGGCGGTGCTCGCGGCGCAGGTAAGCGAGAAAGTCATGGATCTGGGCGTTGAGCTCGAAACGGTTCGGGCTTTTTGCCACCGGCACCAGGATATCCAGGCGGATCCACACGTCGAGCAGGCTGGTGATGTCCTGGGGCGTGCTCTCCAGCTGCTGGGTGGCCAGTTGCTGGCGCAGTTCGGCCAGGCTCAGGGTGCCCCCGTCGAAGCGCTCGCACAACGGCTCGAGCAGGGCCCAGTGTTCGGCTAGGGCGCGCAGGACGCGCTTGGGTTCGATCATTGGCGGGTCGACTCGTTGCCAAATAAAAGCGCCGATTGTACTGCATCAGACGCCTGTCGATTCACCCCCTTGATCGCTTCAAGCTGCTGTCGGGCGGTTTTCTGCCGATCAACAGCGGCGCCGAGCGGCGAACAACGTTAGAATATCGGCCCTGACTTATCCACAGATGGCCGATCCTTCTTGTTAATCGAGTCCCGCCGCCGCGCTTATCTCAACGCCATGCAAGTGGTGCACTGGCTGCCGCGTGCCGAACTGCCGTTCGCCGCGCCGTCGCGCCCGCAGCTGTTGTTGCCGGTGGCGGCACTCGAGGAACCGGCGTTCGAGCCGCAGGAGCAGGCACCTGCCCCCGCCAGCGTTGCGCCGAGCGCGCCGCTGGTGCGTTCTGGCGAGCGCCCGAAGATCGAGATCCCGCGCCCCGGCAGTACGCCGAAAGTGACGGCCAAGGCGGTGGACGAAGCCGAAAAGCCCGTGGTTGCCAGGCCTGCGCCGGTACCACCGCCACGCTTTGCCCTGCAACTGCTGCGTGCCGGCAACTGCCTGCTGCTGGTCGAGCTTGCCACCGGCGAGCCGTTCCAGAGCCGCGACCCGTCCTACCTGCTGCTCAAGGACATGCTGCGCGCCGCCGGCCTGCCGGACAGCCCGCAGATCATCGGCGAGCCGGTGCGCTGGCCGTTGCTGGTGCGCGGCAACCTTGACCAGGGCCCGCAGGCCGCGACCGATTTTGTCCAGGGCTTTATCCAGGCCCGGCTTGAAGAAGCGCCGTGCGTCTGCCTGTGGCTGATTGGCCTGCCTGCCGTGCGCTTTGCCGGTGAGGCCGACGCCGAAGCTTATTACCGCGAGTTGCCGGTTGAAGGCCTGGGCGCTGCCTGGGCCTTGCCGGGGCTCGAACTGTTGATGGACGAGCCGCAGCGCAAGGCGCACGTCTGGCAAGCCATGCGCCGGCTGATGGCGCGCTGGAAACCAAGCAATGAGTGACACAATCAGCTTTCGCCGGATGACCGAGGCGGATCTGGATGCCGTACTGAAGATCGAATACGCCGCCTTCAGCCACCCCTGGACCCGCGGGATTTTCCTCGACGGGCTCAAGTCCTATGAAATCTGGCTGATGTTCGAAGGCGAGCAACAGGTCGGCCACGGCGTGATCAACGTGATCATCGACGAGGCGCACCTGCTCAACATCACCATCAAGCCGCAAAGCCAGGGCCGCGGCCTGGGCCTGCGCCTGCTGGAAGAGCTGATGAGGCGCGCCTACGCGAGCAACGGTCGCGAGTGCTTCCTCGAAGTGCGCGCCAGCAACCAGTCGGCCTACCGCCTGTACGAGCGCTACGGCTTCAATGAAATCGGCCGCCGGCGTGACTACTACCCGGTTGCCGGCGGTCGCGAAGACGCCCTGGTCATGGCCTGCACCCTGTTCGAGTAACGGCTCAGGGTTCGCGCTTGCCGTCCAGCGGATCGCGCCGGGCCAGTTCCGCTTCATCCAGGCCGTTGCCGCCGCCGATGTCATCTTCGTCGACTACGCTCAAATCCCAGTCTGCCGGGTGATCCGCACCGGCTTCGCCGGGCGAGCGGGCGCCGTCTTCAGGGATCAGGGTTTCTGGCTCGAGGTCGTCGTCGGTTGGGTCGAAACCGGCATCGACATTGGGGGTATCCTTGTCAAAGTGCAGTTCTTCAACCGAGCCCATGCGGTCTTCGTCGGTGTCGATCGGGGCGGGTTGCGGGGCGTGCAGCGGGCGGTGTTCCTGGCTCATGGTCGATCCTCCTGCGGGTGGGCGTATGCGGTGGACCTGACGGTTGGCCGAAGATTCAAAGGCGTGACCTGAACGGGCCGGCGCCTGTCACAAGATGCGCACCAACCATGAGGCTTGAACATGCACGATCTACAAGAACTGATTGATAACAACGCGCGCTGGGCCGATGCGATCAAGCAGGAAGATCCGGATTTCTTCGCCAAGCTCGCGCGTCAGCAGACTCCGGAATTCCTCTGGATCGGCTGCTCGGACGCCCGGGTTCCGGCCAACGAGATCGTCGGCATGTTGCCGGGCGATCTGTTCGTTCATCGCAATGTCGCCAACGTGGTGCTGCACACTGACCTCAACTGCCTGTCGGTGATCCAGTACGCGGTGGACGTGCTCAAGGTCAAGCATATCCTGGTCACCGGCCACTACGGTTGCGGCGGGGTACGGGCCTCGATGCAGGATCGCCAATTGGGCCTGATCGACGGCTGGCTGCGTTCGATTCGCGACCTGTACTACGAGAACCGCGTGGAGCTGGCCAAGCTTGCGACCGAGGAAGAGCGGGTGGACCGCCTGTGCGAGCTGAACGTGATCCAGCAGGTGGCCAATGTCGGCCATACCACCATCGTCCAGAATGCCTGGCACCGTGGCCAGAGCCTGTCGGTGCATGGATGCATCTACGGCATCAAGGATGGCCGCTGGAAGAGCCTGAACGCGACCATCAGCGGCCTCGACCAGTTGCCGCCGCAGTACCGCTTGCGTCCGCAGGACTGAGGCCATCGCGGGGCAAGTCGGGTCGCCGCGATTGGCTTCACCTCAAGACTTCTGCAAATCACGCAACGTCCGCGTCACCGCCCCGGTATTGCACTTGGCCCCAGCCTGCTCCGGGGTCATGTTGCGAATGCTGCGAAAATACAGCTCGCAGGTCTGCTTCTTCGCCGTCACCTGCCACTTCTGGGTGCAGGCCCCCAGCGTTGCCTTGGCATCCGCCGCCGGGTTGCGGCCCATGCCCGCCTGCCAGCAGGCCGCGCTCAAATCCTGGCCCATCATCTTCAGGCCGGCCTGATCGGCCTTGTCCTGGTCGCCGCCATAGTTGGTTTTATCTGCCGCATACCAGATTGCGCTCGGGTGATTGGCGCCCAGCACCGGCACCTTTTGCCCAGGCGTCGGGCTGATGCTGACCAGGCCCAATACATAGAGCCTGGGCCCGTACTGCTGCTCGATCCAGCTGCGTACCGGCGAGCCGAAGGCAACCATCGGCAAGACGGCGCCGCTGCCGGTTCGGGTCATCTCTTTGACCATCTGCAGCTGATAATCCTTGAAGTAGCCATACACGCCCTCCAGGTCTTTGCCGGCGCTGGCTGGCGCGGCGATCGGGGCGATGTCGACGATGGTCTGGTAGGCCGGGGTCTGCTCGGCAGGAATGCCGTTGAAGGTCAGCAGCGTGGCCCAGCGGTCGGTGGTGTTGGAACGCAGGTAGTCCTGGGCCTGGGTCAGCGAGTAGTCCGGTGGAAAATGCAGCAGCTCGATGCTGCGGCGCTTTTCCAGGGCCATGCCCAGGGGCAGGAACAGGTTCCAGTTGTAGGCCCACTTGCCTTCGCGGTTGAGCCGGGTGGCGCCCTGGTAGGCCAGCTCGCCGGTGTCGAGCAGCGCTTGCAGGGGCTTGCTGTAGTCGCTCGGTACGCCCTGGATGTCGGCATGCAGTGAGTTGTTGTCGCGCTTGACCTTTACCGTCGCCGCGGCGTAACCGTCGCGTTGCACGCTCTGGGTCAGGTAGTGCTCCACGGTTTGCTCAAGGGTCCAGTTGCGAAAGCAGATGACGTTGCAGTTGTTGGGGTAGGCAAACAGCCGGGTCACCCGTTCCTGGCTGCCCAGGTCGATGCGGGCATCAGCCAGGGCGGCGCCGCTCAGGGTCATGGCGGCCAGGGCGAAGGTCAGTGGAGCAGTCGTGTGCATGCTTAACTCCTTGTCAGTTCCTCCCCGCAGTCGGGAGGGTTGCCATACTGGAGGAATTTCCCGGGGGTTGGGAAGGGGGAGCAGGCTGATGAAAACGTGGTGCACGGCCGGGATCGGTGCAGGACTTTTACTGACAGCGCTTGCTGCCCGGCAGGCGCAGGCTGACGAGCGTGACCTGTACCTGTTTGCCCAGTGGGCGGGCGATCATCAGACCCGGCCCTTTCGTGAAATGCTGGTGGATGCGCGCCTGTATGGCGTGGTGCCTATCCACCAATTGCTGCGCTCGGCCAGTGACTGGCGTTTGTGCAAGGCCGAGCCGTTTGCGCTTGCGCCCGCGGCGCAGTGGCCGGCAGTACGTTCGACCCTACTGCTGCTCAAGACCCTGGGCGAGCAGGGCGTGCTCAAGCGCTATGAAGTGGTTTCGGCCTACCGCGACCCGGTGCTCAACCGCTGCGCCGGTGGCGCCGTGGCCAGCGCCCATACCCGCGCCTTTGCGGTCGACCTGCTGCTACCGGCCTGGGCCGACCCGAACCCGCTGTGCAGCTTCTGGCAGGCCCATGGCAAGGACTGGAACATGGGCCTGGGGCGTTACCCGTCGGGGCGCATTCACATCGACACGGCGGGCTACCGCACCTGGGGTGGCGACTTCAGTGCCGGCTCCTCCTTCTGTGCGCCGGCTACCGCCAGCAAGGCTCAGTCAAGGTGAGTGAGGCAGGCCTGTGACTGGCCGATCACCCACTCGGCGAAGCAGCGGCTTTTGTCGTCGTCGAGCAGCGCCCGGGGGCTGAGCAGGTAGTAGGCCGACTGGTCCTGGATAAAGCCGCGCGGCGCCTGCAACTGGCCGCTGTCGATTTCATCCTGGACCATCAGGCGCGAGGCCATGGCCACGCCCAGCCCGGCTGCCGCCGCCTGAATGCACAGGTAGAAGTGCTCGTAGTCGGCGCGGCTGCTTCCCTTGGCCGACTCCCCGCTATGACGCAACCAGGTAGCCCAGGCGTTGGGGCGCGAAGCGCTGTGCAGCAGGCGTTGTCCGGTCAGGCCGTGTTCGGGAAAGTTATGGGTGGCACTGCACACCGGGCCAACCCATTCGTCGCAGATCTTCAGTGCGTGCAGATTGGCGTCCCAGCGAAAGTCATCGCGGCGCAGGGCCAGATCGACGCCGCTGCGGGCAAAATCGATCGGCCCGCCAGCCGCCACCAGGTGCAGGTGAATGTCCGGGTGGGCGGCATGAAAGGCCGGCAGCCGTGGGATCAGCCAGCGCATGGCGATGGTTGGCTCGCACGACAGCACCAGCACGTTCTCCCGCGCCTGTTGCTGCAGGCGGTACACCGCGCCTTCAAGCTGCTCGAACACCGACAGCGTGGTGCCGTGCAGGGCGCGGCCGGCGGCGGTGAGAAAGATCGCCCGGTTGCGCCGCTCGAACAGTTGCACGCCCAGCGTTTCTTCCAGCAGGCGCACCTGTCGGCTCACCGCGCCGTGGGTGACATTGAGCAGCTCGGCGGCGCGCACAAAGCTCTGGGTTTGCGCGGCAACATCGAAATAGCGAAAGGCGGACAGCGCAGGCAGTTTCATATCTGTGAGAAAAACTAGCGGATTTGCCTCACTATAAATCGCTTTTGGCCTTACCCGAAGCTTTCGATAATGGCGGCGTGCAGAGCTATCTGTGCATTGGCCTAGCAGATCGAGGAGCTTTACGTGAATGAACTCATAGCCGTTGCCCTGTTTACCGTGCTGGCGGTGATCAGCCCGGGCGCCGACTTTGCCATGGTGACCCGCAGCAGCTACGCCTTTGGCCGCCGCGCCGGCCTGGCGGCGGCAATGGGCATCGCCCTGGGGGTGCAGGTGCATGTGCTGTACACGGTGCTGGGCATCGCGGTGATCATCAGCCAGAGCCCGGCGCTGTTTTTGGCGATGAAGGTGCTGGGGGCGGGGTACCTGATTTATCTGGGCTACAAGTCGCTGACCAACACTACGCGGATTTCCCTGGATGGCGCCAGCGCCAGTCAGCTCGGCGTGCTGGCGGCATTTCGTTCGGGCTTTCTGACCAACGCCCTGAACCCCAAGACCATGCTCTTTGTGGTCAGTGCCTATACCCAGGTGGTGCAGCCGGGCAGTTCGCTGGCGGTCAACTTCGGCTATGGCGCGTTCATGTCGCTCGCCCACGGGTTGTGGTTCAGCCTGGTAGCGGTGTTTTTCTCAAGCGTGGTGTTGCGCCGGGCCATGCTCGAGCGCCAGCGTCTGGTTGACCGGGTGATTGGTGTGGCCTTGATCGGCCTGGGGCTGGCGGTAGTGTTCGCCAATGTGCGCTAAGCGGGCAGGGTAAAAATCGCAGGCAAGAAAAAAGGGCTTACCTTGCGGTAAGCCCTTTTTAGTACTTGGTGGCTACACAGGGACTTGAACCCCGGACCCCAGCATTATGAATGCTATGCTCTAACCAACTGAGCTATGTAGCCAAGTGGCGCGCATTATTCGCCTGAAACGGATTTGTGTCAACACTCTTTTTCAAAAAAATTAACGCGCGATCAACCGCTTAGCCGTAAACCGGCTCAGAAGTCGTATTTGAACGTGGTCATCAGGTTACGCGGCGCCCCGTAGTTGCCGTACGACGACGCCATCGAGTAGTACTCGCGGTCGAAGACGTTGTTGAGGTTGACCGTGGCGCTGAGGTTTTCGCTGATGTTGTAGCGCGCCATCAGGTTGACCAGCGCGTAGCTGCCCTGGTCGAAGCTGTGCAGGTCGGTGCCGACCTTGCTTTGCCAGTTGACCCCGCCACCCACGGTGACTTTGTCGAGCATGCCCGGCAGGCGGTAGCTGGTGAAGGTCTTGAGGCTGTGGCGCGGATACACGGTGGCAATGCGCTCATCCTGGTTGTCGGTGGTCAGGGTGTAGGTGTAGCCCGCCGACGCCTGCCAGCCTTCGGCCAGCTCGCCATTGAGCTCCATTTCCAGGCCTTTGGAGGTGGTGTCCTGCTTGGCGTCGTAGACGTTGTCGTGCACCCAGATCGCCAGGTTGTCCTGTTCGAGCTTGAACAGCGCCAGGCTGGAGTTCAGCCTGCCATCAAAATGACTGCCCTTGACGCCCAGCTCGTAGCCGACGCCCTGCATCGGGTCGAGCGGCTTGTTGTTCTCGTCGGTGACCCAGGAGGCTTGCGGGTTGAAGATCTTGGTGTAGCTGGCGTACAGCGCCCAGGTTTCATCAAGGTCGTAGACCACCCCGGCATAAGGGATGAACACACCGGTCTCTTTACGGTTGACCTCGGTCTTCTCACCGCCGTACGGGCGGTCCTCGGTGTCACGCTTCCAGTCGATGACCCGGCTGCCGAGAATCAGGTTGAGGTCGTCGGTCAGGTGCAGGCGCGAAGTGAGGTAGGCGGCGTACTGGGTTTCTTCCATTGACGATTTGCCACTGATGCTCCAGTCCGGCTTGGGCTGCTTGCCGTCCCAGTCGAAGATGTTCTCCACCGACGCACCCGGCGTTGCGTTGTAGTCGTAGCGCCAGCCGCCCCAGCTCGGCACGTTTTCGTTGTACTTGGACAGGGTTACGCCGCCGATCAGTTCGTGTTCGCGGCCGAACAGGCTGAACGGGCCGGTCAGGTACAGGTCCAGGTTGTCCTGGCGCGGGGTGCCGGAAAAGCGCACCGGCAACTGGCTCAGGCCGCTGCCGTCGGGCTGCAGCTCGCCCATGAGAAAACCAAACACTTCGTCGAACTTGTTCTCGGAATGGCTGTACTCGATCTTGCCGCTCCAGCCGTTGCCCAGTTGCTGCTCCACCGAGGCGAAATAGCTGGTCTGTTCGTGGTCGTTGTACGACCAGTCCGGAGCCATGTTGATCGAGCGCTTGAGATTGCTGCGCTCACCCGTGCTGAAGCGGGTTGGCAGGCCGGTGCGCAGCGGCGAGTCGACGTCGGTGCGCTGGTAGCTGAAGCCCATGGTCAGCAGGGTATCTTCGCTCAGGTCGAACTCGGTGATGCCATACAGCAGCTGGCTCTCCAGCTTGTAACGGTCGACCCAGGCGCCTTCAGTCTTGTAGTCGGCAACCAGGCGGCCGCGCACATTGCCGCTTTCGGTCAGCGGCCCGGAAACATCGAAGCCGGTGCCATAGCGGTCCCAGGTTCCGGCCGAGCCGGTGACGCTGGCCTGGCCCTCGGCGGTCGGGCGCTTGCGGATCAGGTTGATGGTCGCCGACGGGTTGCCCATGCCACTGATCAGGCCGCTGGCGCCGCGGACGATCTCGATGCGGTCGTACATCGCCATGCTCTGGGTGTAGTTGTCCATCCGCGTGACGGTCGGCACGCCGTCGATCTCGTAGTTCTGGATGACGAAGCCGCGCGAATAGTAGCTGTCGGTCTCGGCGCCCAGGCCGTCGCGCACGACGATCACCCCGGGGGTCGCTTCGAGGGCATCGCTGAGATTGGTCAGGCGCTGGTCATCCAGGCGCTGGCGAGTCATGACGGTCAGCGACTGCGGGGTTTCCTGGGGTGTCAGGTTCAAGCGCGTCGAGCTGCTGGACGAGTAGGTGGTGTAAAGCCCGGTGCCTTCAGTGGTCGAGCCCGGGGCCTTGCCGGAAATGCTCATGGCATCCAGTTGCAAGGCGCTGCCCAGTTCCATCGGCAAATCGATGACAAAGCTGCTGGCGTTGGGTTGGCTCAGGCGTGCGCTGCTGCCGGCAGTCAGGGCCTGCAGTGCCTGGGTCGGGCTCATGCGGCCCTTGACCCCCGGCGACGAGCGCCCGGCCAGCTGGTTGGCGTCGTAGATCACCTGCAGCCCGCTTTGGGCGCTGAACTGGTCCAGGGCATCGGCCAAGGCTTGCGCGGGGATGTTGAACTCCTGCGCCTGGGCCTGGGTCTGGGCAGACTCGGCGGCCTGCAGCGGCAGGCCCAGGGTTGTGGAAAACAGGCTGGCGGCAAGGATGGCGCGGGCCAGCGGCTGACGGCTGAATCGGAAATCGCGTGGGTACTGCATGTGTCCTCCCCCAGAGAATACAAACGATAATGCTTCTTATGTGGAGGTGTGACGCAGCAGCAAAGACAATTACCGAATGCCTGGGAAATATATTTTCACCGGCTTAGCGGACGATGAGCCATTGCCCGGCCAGGTTGCTCACGTTGAGGTTCTGAGTGCGCGCCAGGGCATCGATGGCAGTGGCGGCCTGGTCGAGGTTAAAGCTGCCACTGACCGGGCGCCGGCCGACCTGTTCATCGATGTACAGCAGGCGGCTGCCCTGGTACTCGGCAAGCTGTTCGAGCACCCGGCGCAAGGGCACCTCACGCACCCGCAACTGCCCCTCGCGCCAGGCCAGCAGGCGTTCGGCATCGACCTTCTCGACCTGGTCCAGGCGGCTGCCGCTGAGCGTCACGCGTTCACCGGGGGCGAGCATGCGTTTGTCGCCGGCGCTGCTGACCTCGACCTTGCCTTTGAGCAGCACCACTTCATCGTGATCGCGGCCGCGGCTGACCGAGAAGCGCGTACCCAGCACCTGTACCTGGGCCTCGTCGACATCGACCACGAAGGGCCGGCCATCGTGGGTCACTTCAATGAACATCTGCCCTTGCACCAGGCGCAGCGTGCGCACCGGCCCGCGCAGGTCGATATCGACGGCGCTGGCACTGTCGAGGGTCAGCCGTGAGCCATCGGCCAGCTGGATCTGCCGGCGTTCGCCAGCCGCGGTGGCGACATCGCTGTTCAAGCGCTGCAGCAATGGCAACTGCAACATCACCAGGCCGCTGATCAGCAGGATGCTCGCCGCCGCCGCCCAACCACCCCAGGAGCGTGGGGCCGTACCCCGTTTGACCTTGTGCAGGCGACGCGCGGGCATCTCCAGTTGTTGCCAGAACAGCTCGACCTCGGCAAAGGTGCGGGCATTCTCGGGGTCCAGGCGCCAGTGTTCAAAGGCCTGGCGTTGCTCCCGCGGAACATCGTGGGCGCGCAGCCGGGTAAACCAGTCCAGGGCTTGCTGTTCGCGGTCGCCAGGCTCGTTCGGATGGGCAGAATTTGGCGATGGGTTCATGGCTGGTCAGTCTTGTTTCGGTTATGCAGGGCAGCCGCGGCGCAATGGCTCAGGGCTTTGTTCAAATGACGCTCGACCGCACGCGGGTCGAGTCCCAGGCGCGCGCCGATGTCCTTGTAGCTCAATTGCTCGACCCGGGCGAGTAAAAATACCTCGCGGGTCGGCGAGGGCAGGCCGTCGATCAGGCGTTCAAGATGGTCAAGGGTATTTCCGGCCACGGCACTGCGCTCGGGTGAGGTTTCGTTGAGCAGATGCTCCAGCGCCTGCTCGTCATTGACCCCACGTACCTGGTTGCGCCGAGCATGGTCGATGCTCAGGTTGTTGGCGATGCGGTACAGGAAGGCCCGCAGGTTGCCAACCTCGCCCCGCTCGCTGTGCATCAGCCGCACAAAGGCATCCTGGAGCAGGTCGCGGGCGGTTTCCCGGCAGCGCACGCGGCGGGTCAGGAAGGCCAGCAGTTCACTGCGATGATGCTGATAGAGCAGCGACAGGCTGCGGTTGTCCTGGTCGTCGGACATGGCGTATGCGGGCCTCGAATAGGCAGGCAGTGGAGTCTGTAAAAACGCAGCCGATGCTAACGTTATTGAGAATTATTAACAAGCACGTCAAAAGCACGTTGGTCGAAAAGAATAGTGCGCTTGCTAACGATTTCTGGATAATTGGATCCCGCCCCCCGGATGGAAGCTTTTGTCATGGCTGTGAGCACTGCCTCGTCAACGTCACCCGCCAGCACCGCAACTGCCCAGAGCAGCCCGCTGGTGATGCGTATCATCGCCGCCTGTGCCCTGGCGCACCTGATCAACGACCTGATCCAGGCCGTGCTGCCGTCGATCTATCCGCTGCTCAAGGCCAACTACGGCCTGACCTTTACCCAGATCGGGCTGATCACCCTGACCTTCCAGATCACTGCGTCGCTGCTGCAGCCGTGGGTCGGCTTTTACACCGACCGCAAGCCGATGCCGAACCTGTTGCCGCTGGGCACCCTGTGCACCCTGGTGGGGATCGTCATGCTTGCGTATGTCGGCAGTTTCCCGATGATTCTGCTGGCGGCAGCGCTGGTGGGCATCGGTTCGTCGACCTTCCACCCGGAAACCTCGCGTATCGCCCGGCTGGCCTCCGGTGGGCGTTTCGGCCTGGCGCAGTCGACCTTCCAGGTCGGTGGCAACGCCGGCTCCGCTTTCGGCCCGTTACTGGCGGCGGCGATCATCATTCCCTTCGGCCAGGGCAATGTGGCCTGGTTCGGCCTGTTCGCGGTCTGCGCCGTGCTGGTCACCTACGGCCTGAGCCGCTGGTACAAGGAACACCTCAACCTGTTCAAGGCCAAGCAGGGCCAGCGCGCCACCCATGGCCTTTCCCGCCAGCGGGTGATCGGCGCCCTGGTGGTGCTGGGGCTGCTGGTGTTCTCCAAGTACTTCTACATGTCCAGCCTCACCAGCTACTTCACCTTCTACCTGATCGAGAAGTTCGACCTGTCGGTGGCCAGCTCGCAGCTGTACCTGTTCCTGTTCCTCGGCGCGGTAGCGGCCGGGACCTTCTTTGGCGGCCCGATCGGTGACCGCATCGGGCGCAAGGCGGTGATCTGGTTCTCGATCCTCGGCGTTGCGCCGTTCACCCTGATGCTGCCTTATGCTGACCTGTTCTGGACCAGCGTGCTCAGCGTGATCATCGGCTTCATTCTCGCCTCGGCATTCTCGGCCATCGTCGTCTACGCCCAGGAGCTGGTGCCGGGTAACGTCGGCATGATCGCCGGGATCTTCTTCGGCCTGATGTTCGGTTTTGGCGGCATCGGCGCGGCGGCACTGGGTTATCTGGCCGACCTCAAGGGCATCGAGTACGTCTACAGCCTGTGCTCGTTCCTGCCGCTGTTCGGCCTGCTGGCGATCCTGCTGCCGTCCACCGGCAAGCGCTGAAGGCTCAAGGACGGGCTATTGACGGGTGGCACGGGTTCTCCTAGAGTGCCGCCCATCCTTTACGGTGTAACCGACGTATGAGCCGCTTCAGCCACACATTCGCGCATCGCCAGCCGGTCGTCCTGACCCGCTGCTGCGACTGGCCGAGCGATACCGTCCTCAAGCGTCGGCGCAGTGTGCTGTTCGCCTTTACCTTCTCGCCTCACCGCCCCACCTCCTGACCTGGCAGCTGCATGCCCGGCGTTCTGCCGTGGCTGGCGCGCCTGTATGCAAATCTTGTTACGGTCATGTATGCGCCTGCGCAGGTGCGATGTCGTGCTTTGCGCCGGTGAGTTCGGAGTGGTGATGAATACGCGTTTGTTGCTGGGCTTGTTGTTTGCGGTTTCGGTAGTCGGTTTCAGTCTCGGGGCGAGTTTGCCATTGGTGTCGCTGCGTTTGCTCGACGCAGGTGCCAGTACCTTGCAGATCGGTATCGTCTCGGCCATTCCGGCGGCGGGGATGATGCTCTCGGCGTTCATGGTCGATGCCTGCTGCCGGCACCTGACCCGGCGCACCATCTACCTGCTGTGTTTCGGCCTGTGCACCTTGAGCATCGGCCTGCTCGAATGGGGCTTTTCCTCGCTCTACCTGCTTGCCCTGTTGCGCCTGGCGCTGGGGATCGGCATGGGCATTGCCATCATTCTCGGCGAGTCGTGGGTCAACGAGCTGAGCCCGGAACACAACCGCGGCAAGATCATGGCCCTGTACGCCACCGCCTTTACCGGCTTCCAGATGCTCGGCCCGGCGATGCTGGCGCTGCTCGGCGCGCAGAGCACCTGGGTGACCACGGTGGTGACAGGTTGCTATGGCCTGGCGCTGCTGTGCATCGTGCTGACGGTGCCCAATGACCACGTCGAGCATGGCGAGGAGGGTGGCAAGAGCTTTTCCCTGGCGGGCTTTTTCCGCGTGGCGCCGGCCTTGTGCATGGGCGTGCTGTTCTTCTCGTTCTTCGACGCGGTGATCCTTTCGCTGCTGCCGGTATATGCCACCAACCATGCCTACGCCGTGGGCGTCGCAGCGTTGATGGTGACGGTGATTCTTACCGGCGACATGCTCTTCCAGTTGCCGATCGGCTGGTTGGCCGACCGCTGCGAGCGCACCACCGTACACCTGGTGTGCGGTGTGGTGGCGATGCTGATCGGCCTGGCGCTGCCATGGCTGATCGGTATGCAATGGCTGCTGTGGCCGGCCTTGGTGGTGCTCGGCGCGGTGGCCGGTGGGGTCTATACCCTGGCGTTGGTGCTGATCGGCCAGCAGTTCAAGGGTCAGGACCTGGTCACTGCCAACGCCAGCGTCGGCCTGCTCTGGGGCGTCGGCAGCCTGCTCGGGCCGCTGCTCAGTGGTGCGGCCATGGACGTCGCTCCCCATGGCCTGCCGATGGCGCTGACGGCCATGGCCGCGCTGTTCGTGGTATTCGCCCGCAGCGCCCGGCGCCGGGCCTTCCGCGCCCAGCGTGCCGGGCAGGGCGCTGCCTAGCACGCATGGCGCTTCAGAAGCGCTCAGGCACCATGCGCGAGGTGTAGCGGGTGCTTTTGTAGCGGCCGATCTTGCCGCGCTTGGGCAGCTCGATCTTCTGTTTGTGGGTGATGTCCTCGTAGGGCACCTGCTTGAGGAAGTGGCTGATGATGTTCAGGCGCACCCTCCGCTTGTCTTCGGAAACCGCCACATACCACGGGGCCCAGGAGGTGTCGGAGGCGGCGAACATGTCATCGCGGGCGCGGGTGTAGTCGTCCCAGCGGGTGAAGGACTTGAGGTCCATCGGCGTCAGCTTCCAGATCTTGCGTCCGTCGGTAATGCGCTCCTTGAGGCGCCGCTCCTGCTCTTGAGGACTGACTTCCAGCCAGTACTTGACCAGCACGATGCCGGACTCGACCAGCATCTTCTCGAACGATGGCACCACTGACAGGAACTTGCTGGACTGCTCTTCGGTACAAAAGCCCATCACCCGCTCGACGCCGGCGCGGTTGTACCAGCTGCGGTCGAAGATCACCACTTCGCCGGCCGAGGGCATGTGCTGTATGTAGCGCTGGGCGTACATCTGGCTTTTTTCCCGTTCGGTCGGTGCTGGCAGCGCCACCACGCGAAACACCCGCGGGCTGACGCGCTCGGTGATGGCCTTGATGGTGCCGCCCTTGCCGGCGCCGTCGCGGCCTTCGAAGACAATACAGACCTTCAAACCCTTGGCCACCACCCACTGCTGCAACTTGACCAGCTCGATGTGCAGGGCCTTGAGGGCTTGCTCGTATTCTTTACGGGGGAGGCGTTCGCTGCTGTCTTGCTTTTCCTTTTTCTTAGCCATGCGCCGATACCTGATCTGTGGACAAGAGCCGTTTGAATGCGGCTTTGAGTATAGATCCAGGTATTGGCCCGCGTTTGCTCATGGCGCAGGCAAAGAAAAACCCCTTGAGGCATGACCTCAAGGGGTTTCGGGCTGCTGGCAGCGGGTCAGACGTTGAAGCGGAAGTGCATCACGTCACCGTCCTTGACGATGTAGTCCTTGCCTTCCAGACGCCATTTACCGGCTTCTTTCGCGCCGCTTTCACCCTTGTACTGGATGAAGTCGTCGTAGGCGACCACTTCGGCACGGATGAAGCCTTTCTCGAAGTCGGTGTGGATCACGCCGGCCGCCTGCGGGGCGGTGGCGCCGACGCGCACGGTCCAGGCGCGGACTTCCTGCACGCCGGCAGTGAAGTAGGTCTGCAGGTTGAGCAGCGAGTAACCGGCGCGGATCACGCGGTTCAGGCCTGGCTCTTCGAGGCCCAGGGCTTCGAGGAACATGTCCTTCTCTTCACCGTCGTCGAGCTCGGCGATCTCGGCTTCGATCTTGTTGCACACCGGCACCACGATCGCACCTTCTTCTTCGGCAATGGCCTTGACCACGTCCAGGTGCGGGTTGTTGTCGAAACCGTCTTCGGCAACGTTGGCGATGTACATCACAGGCTTGCTGGTCAGCAGGTGGAAGCCGCGGATCAGGGCCTTCTCGTCGTCTGCCATGTTCTTCATCAGGCTGCGCGCAGGCTTGCCTTCGGTGAAGTGCGGGATCAGTTTTTCGAGGATGGCTTTCTGCGCCAGGGCGTCCTTGTCACCACCCTTGGCGTTGCGCGCAACCTTCTGCAGTTGCTTCTCGCAGCTGTCGAGGTCGGCGAAGATCAGTTCCAGGTCGATGATCTCGATGTCGCGCTTGGGGTTGACGCTGTTGGAGACGTGAATCACGTTCTCGTCTTCGAAGCAGCGCACCACGTGGGCGATGGCGTCGGTCTCGCGGATGTTGGCGAGGAACTTGTTGCCCAGGCCTTCACCTTTCGAGGCACCGGCAACCAGGCCGGCGATGTCGACGAATTCCATGGTGGTCGGCAGCACGCGGTTCGGCTTGACGATGGCCGCCAGCGCGTCCAGGCGTGCATCGGGCATCGGCACGATGCCGCTGTTCGGCTCGATGGTGCAGAACGGGAAGTTCTCGGCGGCGATGCCGGATTTGGTCAGGGCGTTGAACAGGGTGGACTTGCCGACGTTGGGCAGGCCGACGATGCCGCAATTGAAACCCATGGTGAATCCCTCTTCGTGGAGTCAGGCCTTTTGGCTGTGCAGCTCTCTCATCGCACGCGTCCAGTCGCCGGCGAGGATGTCCGGCAGCACGCCGAGGGCAAAATCGATACTGGCGTCCAGCTTCTCCTGCTCGGCGCGTGGCGCCTTGCCGAGGACGAAACCGGAGACCCTGCTGCTGTCACCCGGGTGGCCGATGCCAAGCCGCAGACGGTGAAAGTCATTCTGGTTGCCGAGCTGGGCGATGATGTCGCGCAGCCCGTTGTGCCCGCCATGGCCGCCGCCCTTTTTGAGCTTGGCGACGCCGGGAGGCAGGTCGAGTTCGTCGTGGGCCACCAGGATGGCATCTGGCGGGATGCGGAAAAAGTTCGCCAGTGCAGCAACGGCCTGGCCGCTGCGGTTCATGTAGGTGGTCGGGATCAGCAGACGAACGTCGTTGCCCTGATGGCTGAATTTAGCCGTCAGGCCGAAATACTTGCGGTCAGCGGTCAGGTTGACGCGCTGGGCGCTGGCAATGCGTTCTACGAAAAGAGCCCCTGCGTTATGCCGGGTCTGTTCGTATTCGGGGCCGGGGTTTCCCAGGCCGACGATCAGTTGGATGGCGGTCACGTCAGGGGCTCTTCCTTGGAGTTGTGGGTTACAGTGCGGGGCACTGTAACCCGGTCAACGCCGGCGTGCTGAGTAGATTACTCGGCAGCGCCTTCTGCAGCTTCAGGCGCAACACGCGGAGCGTGAACGTTGGCAACAGCCAGGTCGTTACCGTGAGCCAGAGCGACGAACTCGACGCCTTTCGGAGCTTTGAGGTCCGACAGGTGGATGATCGCGCCGACTTCGGCGTTGGCCAGGTCGACTTCGATGAACTCAGGCAGGTCTTTGGCTTCGCAGGAAACTTCGATCTCGTTGACAACGTGGGAGATCTCGCCGCCTTTCTTGACCGGAGCTTCTTCGTTGACGAAGTGCACAGGTACTTTGGCGGTCAGTTTCTGGCCAGCAACAACGCGGACGAAGTCAGCGTGCAGGATGAACTGCTTGGCTGGGTGACGCTGCATCGCTTTGACAACGACGTTTTCTTTCTTGCCGTCGATGTTCAGCTCGATAACGTGGCTGTAGGCAGCTTCGTTTTCGAACAGTTTGGCGATTTCCTTGGCCACGATGGTCAGGGATTGAGCTTCTTTGTCACCACCGTAAACAACGGCAGGGATCTGGGCGGCGAGACGACGCAGGCGGCGGCTCGCACCTTTCCCCAGGTCGGTACGCGCTTGGGCGTTCAGAGTGAAATCAGTCATTTTGTATCTCCAAAATAGCCATCTCCCGCAGGCGTTTGCGACCAGCGCCAAACGGGGTGGGCAAAAAAGCCCCGCCCCAACAACAGGTGTTGGGGCGGGGCGCTTTTCGTCAACGAGAGGTTCGCGAGGGAAAACCCTCAGCGGAACATCGCGCTGATCGATTCTTCATTGCTGATGCGGCGAACCGCCTCGGCAACAACCGGTGCAATATCCAGTTGGCGGATACGGTCACAGGCTTGTGCTGCAGCGGACAGCGGGATGGTGTTGGTCACCACCAGTGCGTCCAGCACGGAGTTCTCGATATTCTCGATCGCCCGACCCGAGAGGACAGGGTGCGTGCAGTAGGCGTAAACCTTGGCAGCGCCGTGTTCTTTCAGGGCCTTGGCCGCGTGGCACAGGGTGCCGGCGGTGTCGACCATGTCGTCGACGAGAATACAGGTACGTCCTTCGACGTCGCCGATGATATGCATCACTTCGGAGTGATTGGCCTTTTCACGGCGTTTGTCGATGATACCCAGATCGACACCCAGGGACTTGGCAACAGCACGTGCACGCACGACGCCGCCGATGTCCGGGGACACGATCATGAGGTTCTCGAAACGCTGGTCTTCGATGTCATCCACCAGAACGGGGGAGCCGTAGATGTTATCTACCGGAATATCGAAGAAACCCTGGATCTGGTCAGCGTGCAGGTCGACAGTGAGAACACGGTCGATACCGACGACGGTGAGCATGTCAGCGACGACTTTGGCACTGATAGCAACACGCGCCGAACGCGGACGGCGATCCTGGCGGGCATATCCGAAGTAAGGAATCACGGCAGTGATTCGGGAAGCTGAGGAGCGGCGGAAGGCATCGGCCATCACTACCAGTTCCATCAGGTTATCGTTGGTTGGCGCGCAAGTCGGCTGAATGATGAAAACGTCCTTACCACGAACATTTTCATTAATCTCAGTGCTGATTTCGCCGTCGGAGAATTTGCCGACAGAAACATCACCCAGTGGGATATGCAGCTGACGTACGACACGCCGAGCCAGATCGGGGTTAGCGTTCCCCGTAAAGACCATCATCTTGGACACGCGCAGTACCTGAAGGCTGAGGGTATACCTGGATGAGTATAAGGAAAATGGCAGGGGCGGCTGGATTCGAACCAACGCATGGCAGGATCAAAACCTGCTGCCTTACCGCTTGGCGACGCCCCTGTATCTGTTGCTGCGAGCACCTGGTGCTCGATTCCTAGAGCAGACTCTGCAGCGTGCGATGCAACATCGAAACGTTGCTTCCCTTAGCTACAAACCCTGTTTGGGTCTCTGCAAGAAGGGCCAAAACTTTATCAGCTTCAGCTTTGTTTGGGAAGGCCCCAAACACACAACTTCCAGTTCCGGTAAGCCGAGCCTCAGTGAATTCGTTTAACAAATTCAATGAATTGCGTACCTCTGGGTAACGCTGCTCTACCACCGGTTGGCAGTCATTTCGACTGTTTCCCTTGGGAACGGGGCGCATCTTAAGGGGCAAGGAATCACGTGTCAACAGCGGATCTGAAAAAATTTCTGCTGTGCTAACAAATACTTGCGGGACCAGCACGACATACCAGGGCTCTTCGGGGTCGACCGGGGTCAGCTTCTCGCCCACGCCCTCGGCGAACGCCGCATGGCCGCGGACGAAAACCGGCACGTCGGCGCCCAGGGTCAGGCCCAGTTCAGCCAGCTGGTCTTCGCTCAAGCCCAGTTGCCATAAATGGTTGAGGCCGAGCAGGGTAGTGGCGGCGTCGGAGCTGCCGCCGCCAATGCCGCCGCCCATGGGCAGGATTTTTTTCAGCCAGATATCCACGCCCTTGTCGCAGCCGGTCAGGGCCTTGAGCTTGCGCGCGGCCTTGACGATCAGGTTGCTTTCATGGGGGACGTTGTCGATCTCGCTGTGCAGGCGCACTTCACCGTCTTCGCGCAGGGCGAAAGACAGCTCGTCGGCATGCTCGAGAAACTGGAACAGGGTTTCCAGCTCATGGTAGCCATCGGCGCGGCGGCCAAGAATGTGCAGCATCAGGTTGAGCTTGGCCGGGGCCGGCAGGGTCAGGGTTGCAGTGTTCATTGATCAGTGGCCCAGTTGCCGTGGTTGCCAGTCTTTGACCACCAGGGTCACGTCGAGGTTTTGCCCGTGCAGCTTGATCCGCTCGGGCAGCCAGTAGCCGTTCTGTTCGGCGTAGCTCAGGTATTGCACGTCCCAGCCGTCCTGCTTGAGGCTGGCCAGGCGGCTGTCGCCGTCGAGGGTCAGCTGGCTCTTGCTGTCGGGGGCGGGCAGGCCGCGAATCCACCAGACCAGGTGCGACACCGGCAGCTCCCAGCCCAGTTGTTCGGCCAGCAGGGCTTCCGGGCTTTGCGCCTCGAAGCGGCCCTGGTTGGCGACCTCGAGGGTGACGCCGCCGGGGCGCCCGGTCAGGCGTGCAGCGCCGCGGCCGAGCGGGCCGGACAGGCGGATGTCGTAGTAGTCCTGGCGTTGCAGCCAGAACAGCGTGCCGCTGCCGGAGTCTTTCGGCGCGCGGATGCCGACCTTGCCGTTGATCTGCCAGCCATCGAGGGTGCTCAGCTGTTGCTTGTGCTCGCGCCACAGCTGGGGGTTGCCTTCGCCCCGCAGGGCCTCACGGGAGCCGAAGCCGGCACAACCGGCAAGCAGGGCAATCAGGCAGAAGGTGATGCAGTGGCGCAAAAACATAGGCTTATAGAGTCTCGGATCCGGTCAGGCGCAGGACGGTCTTGCGCAGGATAGGGCTGTCGGGCTGGGCTTCGAAACCTTTGGCCCAGACCTGGCGGGCTTCGCGGCGCTTGCCGTTGGCCCAGAGCACTTCACCCAGGTGGGCAGCGACTTCGTGATCGGGGAAACGCTCGATGGCCTGGCGCAGCAGGCGCTCGGCTTCGTCGAGGTTGCCCATGCGGTAGTTGACCCAGCCGAGGCTGTCGAGCACCGCCGGATCGTCCGGGGTGATCTGGTGCGCCTTGTCGATCAGGGTCTTGGCTTCGGCATAGCGGCTGGTGCGGTCAGCCAGGGTGTAGCCCAGGGCGTTGAGGGCCATGGCGTTTTCCGGCTCGCGGCTGATGATGCTGCGCAGGTCTTTTTCCATCTGCGCCAGGTCGTTGCGCTTTTCCGCCAGCATGGCCCGGGTGTACAGCAGGTTGAGGTCGTCCGGGTACTGCTTGATCGCTTGCTGCAGCACCTGCTCGGCCTGGGCGTCCTTGTCGTTGTTGCCCAGGGCTTCGGCTTCGATCAGGTACAGCTGGATGGCGTAGTCGGGCTGGGCTTCGCGGGCTGCGGCCAGGCGCCGCGAGGCCTCGGCGCTGCCGCCGTTGGCAATGAGGATGTCGGCCTGGCGCAGTTGCGCTGGCAGATAGTCGTTGCCGGGGCCGACCAGGGCGTACTCGTTGAGGGCGCTTTCGGGGTCGTTGCGCTCTTCATGGATGCGCCCCAGGTTCAGGTGCGCGGCATCGACATGGCTGTCGCGGGCGATCAGCTCTTCGAGGTAGCCGGCGCCTTCGTCCCAGTCCTTGGTTTCCAGGCTGACCAGGGCCAGCGAGTAACGCAGTTCATCGTCGTCCGGGTATTGCTGGACCAGGCTGACAAACTCGGCCTTGGCATCGGCCAGGCGATCCTGCTCGACCAGCATGCGCGCGTAAGTCAGGCGCAGGCGTTTGTCGTCCGGGTACTGGCGAATGGTTTTCTGCAGCAGCGGCAGGGCCTCTTTGCCGCGGTCCAGGCCTTGCAGCAGGCGCGCGCGCAGCAGCACCGGGGCAATCTCGCCGGCTTCGGGCGGGTGTTCTTCGAGCAGGTCGAGGGCCGCCTGGGCCTTGCCATCCTGTTGCAGCAGCAGGGCCTTGCCGAACACCAGCTGACCGTTGTCAGGGTACTTCACCAACAGACGATCGAAACTGTTTTGCAGGCCGGCGCGGGTGTCCGGGTCGGTTTCCAGTGCCGACAGGGCGAGGAAGTCGAAGTGGGTGTCGCCCTGGCCCTGAAGGACCTTTTCCATGTAGACCATGGACTCGTCATAGCGACCGCTGCGAGCCAGCTGGATGGCGGCGGCGCGCTGGGAGTCGAGGTTGCCGGGGTCGTTTTTCGCCCAGATCAGCGAGGTGTCGAGCGCGGCCTGGTCGGCGCCCAGGTATTCGGCGATGCGGTAGGCGCGTTCGGAAATACCCGGGTCCTGAGTCTTGATTGCCTGGCTGACGTAATTGTCCAGGGCGATATCGAAACGATCGCGCTGGCCGGCAAGTTCTGCGGTCAGCAGGCTGTACACGGTGTCCTGGCTGAACGATCCGTAGACGGTGGGCTTGGCCGGTTGCACCGGGGCGGCATCTGCAGGCGCCTTGGCATCCGGGGAATCCGGAGCCAGGGTCTGGCAGCCCTGGAGCAAGGCAAGGGCAAGGAGCAACGCGTAGGATCTATTCATAATCGGGATTTGGGCGGCTTACCAGCGGTCGGATCATCATGACACAAGCGCCGGGGCAAACCCATAAGCGAAGGTCTCGGTAGGGGTAGACTATAGAGACAATAGCGAGCGGTGGTTGTTCTGCGCTCTGCGAAGTAGGACAATTATCGGCTTCTCGTCACAATCAGCGACCTTGCATGGCCTTTCTTGCCCTCGGTATCAACCATAAGACTGCCTCGGTAGACGTACGCGAGCGCGTGGCGTTTACCCCTGAGCAGCTGGTGGACGCCTTGCAGCAGCTCTGCCGACTGACCGCCAGCCGCGAAGCCGCGATCCTTTCGACCTGCAATCGCAGCGAGCTTTATATAGAGCAGGACCACCTGGCTGCGGAGAGCATCCTGCGCTGGCTGGCCGAATATCATCAACTGAGCCTGGATGAACTGCGCGCCAGCGCCTACATCCATGAAGATCACGATGCCGTGCGGCACATGATGCGGGTGGCCTCCGGGCTCGACTCGCTGGTGCTGGGCGAGCCGCAGATCCTCGGCCAGATGAAGTCGGCCTATGCCGTGGCGCGCGAAGCCGGAACCATCGGCCCGCTGCTAGGGCGGCTGTTCCAGGCGACCTTCAGCGCTGCCAAGCAGGTGCGTACCGATACCGCCATCGGCGAAAACCCGGTGTCGGTGGCCTTTGCCGCCGTGAGCCTGGCCAAGCAGATCTTCAGCGACCTGGGCCGCAGCCAGGCGCTACTGATCGGCGCCGGTGAAACCATCACCCTGGTCGCCCGCCATCTGCACGAGCAGGGCGTGCGGCGCATCGTCGTCGCCAACCGCACCCTTGAGCGCGCCAGCACCCTGGCCGAGCAGTTCGGCGCCCATGCGGTGCTGCTGGCCGACATTCCCCAGGAGCTGGTCAACAGCGATATCGTCATCAGCTCCACCGCCAGCCAGTTGCCGATCCTCGGCAAGGGTGCGGTGGAAAGCGCCCTGAAGCAGCGCCGGCATAAGCCGATCTTCATGGTCGACATCGCCGTGCCGCGCGATATCGAGCCACAGGTGGGCGAGCTCGATGACGTTTACCTGTACACCGTCGATGACCTGCACGAAGTGGTCGCCGAGAACCTCAAGAGCCGCCAGGGTGCTGCCCAGGCCGCTGAAGAGCTGGTCTCGGTGGGCGCCGAAGATTTCATGCTGCGCCTGCGCGAGCTGGCCGCGGTGGATGTACTCAAGGCTTACCGTCAGCAGAGCGAGCGCCTGCGCGACGAAGAGCTGCAAAAGGCCCAGCGCCTGCTGGCCAATGGCGCCAGTGCCGATGAGGTGCTGGTGCAACTGGCCCGTGGCCTGACCAACAAGCTGTTGCATGCGCCCAGCGTGCAACTGAAAAAGCTCTCTGCCGAAGGCCGCCTCGATGCGCTGGCCATGGCCCAGGAACTCTTTGCCCTCTCCGAGGGTTCGACGGATAAAACCCCGCAATGAAAGCGTCGCTGCTGAATAAACTGGACACGCTCCAGGACCGTTTCGAGGAACTGACCGCCCTGCTGGGCGATGCCGAGGTCATTTGCGACCAGACGCGCTTTCGCGCCTATTCCCGTGAATACGCTGAAGTCGAGCCGGTCGCCGTCGCCTACGCCCAGTGGCGCAAGGTCCAGGATGATCTGGCCGGCGCCCAGGCGCTGCTCAAGGACAGCGACCCGGACCTGCGCGAAATGGCCGTGGAAGAAGTGCGCGAAGCCAAGGAGCAACTGGCGCAGCTGGAAAACCAGCTGCAGCGCATGTTGCTGCCCAAGGACCCCAACGACGGGCGCAACGTGTTCCTGGAAATCCGCGCCGGTACCGGTGGTGACGAGGCGGCTATCTTTTCCGGCGACCTGTTCCGCATGTATTCGCGCTATGCCGAAAAGCGCGGCTGGCGCCTGGAAATTCTCTCGGAAAACGAGGGCGAGCACGGTGGCTACAAGGAAATCATTGCCCGGGTCGAAGGCGACAGCGTCTACGGCAAGCTGAAATTCGAGTCCGGTGCCCACCGCGTCCAGCGTGTACCCGAGACCGAATCCCAGGGCCGCATTCACACCTCGGCCTGCACCGTGGCGGTGCTGCCGGAGCCGGACGAGCAGGTGGCGATCGAGATCAACCCGGCGGACCTGCGTGTCGACACCTACCGTGCCTCCGGTGCCGGTGGTCAGCACATTAACAAGACTGACTCGGCAATCCGCATCACCCACTTGCCCACCGGCATTGTCGTCGAGTGCCAGGAAGAACGTTCCCAGCACAAGAACCGTGCCCGGGCGATGTCCTGGCTGTCGGCCAAGCTCAACGACATCCAGACCAGCGCGGCGCAGAATGCCATGGCCAGCGAGCGCAAGCTGCTGGTCGGCTCGGGTGACCGTTCCGAACGAATTCGTACCTACAACTATCCACAGGGGCGGGTGACCGATCACCGCATCAACCTGACCCTGTATTCCCTGGATGACGTTCTGGCCGGTGGGGTCGACGCGGTAATCGAGCCGTTGCTGGCCGAGTACCAGGCGGATCAACTGGCGGCACTGGGTGAGTAAATGACGATTATTGCCAGCTTGCTCCGCGGTGCGGAGCTGCCGGATTCGCCGACCGCGCGTCTGGATATCGAACTGCTGTTGGCGGCGGCCATCGGCAAGTCGCGCAGCTACCTGCACACCTGGCCGGAGCGGATTGTCAGCAGCGAAGCGGCGTTGACCTTTGCCGACTACCTGCAGCGCCGCCGCGCCGGTGAGCCGGTGGCCTACATTCTGGGTCAGCAGGGGTTCTGGAACCTCGACCTGGAAGTGGCCCCGCATACCTTGATCCCGCGTCCGGAAACCGAGCTGCTGGTGGAAACCGCCCTGCAGTTGCTGCCGGGTAGTGCGGTCAAGCTGCTCGACCTGGGCACCGGCACCGGGGCAATTGCCCTGGCCCTGGCCAGTGAGCGCCCGTTGTGGCAGGTCACCGCAGTCGACCGCGTGCTCGAAGCCGTGGCCCTGGCCGAGCGCAACCGCCAGCGCCTGCAACTGAACAACGTCAACGTGCGCAGCAGCCACTGGTTCGATGCCCTGGCCGGCGAGCGCTTTGACCTGATCATCAGCAACCCGCCGTACATTGCCGCCGCCGACCCGCACCTGGTGGCCGGTGACGTGCGCTTTGAGCCCAGCAGCGCGCTGGTCTCTGGCGAAGACGGCCTGGACGACCTGCGCTGCATCGTCAGCCAGGCGCCGGCGCACCTGGCGCCGGCTGGCTGGCTGCTGCTCGAACACGGTTACGACCAGGCCGCCGCCGTGCGCGAGCTGCTGGCCAGGCATGATTTCGAGCAGATCGAAAGCCGCCTCGACCTCAACGGCCACGAGCGCATCACCCTGGGGCGGCTGTCGTGCTGAGCGACCAGGAGCTGTTGCGCTACAGCCGGCAGATCCTCCTGGCGCAGGTGGATATCGACGGTCAGCTGCGGCTGAAAAACAGCAAGGCGCTGATCGTCGGCCTCGGCGGTCTCGGCTCGCCAGTGGCGCTGTACCTGGCGGCCGCCGGGGTTGGCGAATTGCACCTGGCCGACTTCGATACGGTGGATGTCACCAACCTGCAGCGTCAGGTCTTGCACGACAGTGCGTCGGTAGGCCTGAGCAAGGTTGATTCGGCGCTTGCCCGGCTCACCGCGATCAACCCGCAAATCACCCTCAAAGCGCATCGCCGCGCGCTGGATGAGGACTCCCTGGCTGAAGCGGTCAAGGCCGTGGACCTGGTGCTCGATTGCTCGGACAACTTCACTACCCGCGAAGCGGTCAATGCTGCCTGCGTCGCCCACGGCAAGCCGCTGGTCAGCGGCGCGGCGATTCGTCTGGAAGGGCAGTTGTCGGTGTTCGACCCGCGCAACCCGCTAAGCCCCTGCTACCACTGCCTGTACGGGCATGGCAGCGAAGCCGAACTGACCTGCAGCGAAGCCGGCGTGCTGGGCCCGCTGGTGGGGCTGGTTGGCAGCTTGCAAGCACTTGAGGCGCTGAAGCTGCTGGCCGGTTTCGGCGAGCCGCTGGTGGGGCGCTTGCTGTTGATCGATGCCCTTGGCAGCCGCTTCCGTGAGCTGCGGGTCAAGCGCGACCCGGGCTGCAGCGTGTGTGGCGAGCATCATGGCTGACGCTGCGGCGGCGCCGGTCGGCGTTTTCGATTCCGGAGTCGGCGGCCTGTCGGTACTGGCCGAGATCCAGCGCCTGCTGCCCGACGAGTCGCTGCTGTACGTCGGCGACTGCGGCTACATCCCCTATGGCGAGAAGTCGCCGGCGTTCATCCGCCAGCGCTGTCGCATGGTCGCCGAGTTCTTCCGCGAGCAAGGCGCCAAGGCCATGGTCCTGGCTTGCAACACCGCTACGGTGGCGGCAGTGGCAGATTTGCGCGAACAGTATCCGCACTGGCCGATCGTCGGGATGGAGCCTGCGGTCAAACCCGCCGCTGCCGCGACCCGCAGCGGTGTGGTCGGCGTGCTGGCCACCACCGGCACCCTGCAAAGCGCCAAGTTCGTTGCCTTGCTCGATCGCTTTGCCAACGACATTCGCGTGGTCACCCAGCCTTGCCCGGGCCTGGTGGAGTGCATCGAGGCTGGCGACCTGAGTAGCCCGGTGGTGCGTGAGATGCTCCAGGGGTATGTAAAGCCCTTGCTCGACGCCGGCTGCGATACCCTGATCCTGGGCTGCACCCATTACCCCTTCCTCAAGCCTCTGCTGGCGCAAATGATCCCCGCCTCGGTGGCGATCATCGATACTGGCGCCGCCGTTGCCCGGCAATTGCAGCGCCTGTTGGGCGAGGGTGAATTGCTGGCTGCAGGACCGGCGCGCGATGCGCAATTCTGGACCAGTGCCAGCCCTGAACATTTGCGAAAGATCCTTCCAATGTTGTGGAATAAATCTGACAGTGTGCGAAGCTTTCCAATGTAAAAAAAGTGTGAAAAGCACTCAACATTGACTGAACTAACGCAACGCTGCCGATTTCTATTTATTGTCTGGTGAGACAGAAAAACCAACAACAGCATTAGGAAAAAGGACGTTTTTCATGAAGAAACTGCTTTGCTTGGCTGCTCTTGCAGCCGTTACCCTGGGGCAATCTTTCACAACTCAAGCAGCGGACGTGTCGTTCTCGGTCGGGCAGACCGGCGACTCGACCATGACCTATCGCCTCGGCCTGCAATCGAACTGGGATGTCAGTTGGTGGCAAACCAGCGTAGGCCGTATCACCGGCTATTGGGACGGTGCCTACACCTATTGGGATGGCGACGAGAAGTCGAGTAACCACAGCCTGTCGTTTGCGCCGGTGTTCGTTTACGAGTTCGCCGGTGAGTCGGTCAAACCCTATATCGAAGCCGGTATTGGTGTGGCCGCATTCTCCAGTACCGAAGTTGAAAGCAACAAACTCGGCTCTTCGTTCCAGTTCGAAGATCGCATCGGCTTTGGTTTGCGCTTTGCCGGCGGGCATGAAGTCGGCGTGCGGGCGATCCACTACTCCAACGCCGGGCTGCAAACGCCCAACGATGGGGTAGAAAGTTACGCGTTGCACTACCGCATGCCGCTCTGACCTGAAAGAGCACAGCCCTGTGTTTTACACAGGGCTTGCAGGTAGTTCGGGCAGTGGCCAGAGGCTGTTGAGGTTGAGGGCTTCGAGCAGCAGCTCGGGGGCGCGCTCTGGCAAACGCTGGATGATCACATCGGCAGCAGTTTCCGGTGTCCATTGTTCAGGTCGGACCTGAACCGCCAGCAGTGGCGTTTTCAACGCCTGTGGTGCGACCACGGTCAAGGCGATGCCTTTGCTCTCGAGCTTCTGACGCTCAGCGCGAAACACTTGTGTCAGGTTGTTGTCCGGGGTTGCCGGCTGGCTGGGCTCGTAGAGTTGCAGCGCCGAATAGCGGCTGAGCACAGCCAGCACCTGTGGCGCCTGGCCTTTTTCCAGCAGCGGCACTGCCACGTTCAAGCAATGAACCGAAGCGCTCAGGTTGCTGCTGGCGATGGCTTCGAAAATGGCCGTCGGCGGCAGGCCAGGGTCCAGGTAATCGCAGGTGCCGGCATTCACCAGCAGGCAATCGAGGGCGCCCCAATGGGCCTGGAGTTGCTGGCCAGCGTGTGCGGCCTGCGTGCCATCATCGAGATTGCCGTCAAGCAAAAGTAACTGCTCGGGGTTGAGCTGCGAAAGGCCCTTGAGCTCGGGCGAAGGACGTCCGCTGGCAGCGACTTTCCAGCCCTGCTCAAGCAGTTGTTGCACCAGCGCCAGGCCCAGGCCGCTGCTTGCCCCGGTGACCCACACCTTGCGCACGATGGGTTCGCTCACATGACTGCCCTCTCTTCCTGCCGCGTGGGTAAATTCCTGAATGCATTCAACGCACGTTGGCGACTGCTACCGAGGTCCACAATAGGCTGTGGATAATGATTAGTAGCAAAAAGATCGCCACCTGGCACGGGATTGTGGATTTTTTTTTCATCCAGGTCGGCAAGCTCAGGCAGCCATTGCCGAATGAAATGCCCTGCGCTATCGAAGCGCTGAGACTGGCTCACAGGGTTGAAAATGCGGAAATAGGGCGCTGCGTCGGTGCCGGTCGAAGCACTCCACTGCCAGCCGCCGTTGTTGGCGGCCAGGTCGCCATCGATCAGGTGGCGCATGAAAAAGCGCTCGCCCTCGCGCCAGTCGATCAGCAGGTTCTTGGTCAGGAACATGGCAACGATCATGCGCAGGCGGTTGTGCATCCAGCCGGTGGCAAGCAATTGGCGCATGGCCGCATCGATGATCGGGATGCCGGTCTGTCCTTGCTGCCAGGCCTTGAGTTCCTCCGGTGCATGGCGCCAGGGCAGGGCCTCGGTTTCCAGGCGGAAGGCACGGTGCATCGAGACCCGTGGATAGCCCACCAGGATGTGTTTGTAGAACTCGCGCCAGAGCAGCTCGTTGATCCAGGTCACCAGGCCGCGGTTGCCACTGTCGAACTCGCCGAAGTTGTGGTTCAGCGCGGCATGCAGGCACTGACGCGGCGATATCACCCCGGCGGCCAGGTAGGCTGACAGCTGGCTGGTGCCGGCGACGGCGGGGAGGTCGCGCTGATTCTGGTAGTCCTCGGCGCATTCGTCGATAAAGCGTTGCAGGCGGTGCTGTGCTTCTTCTTCACCGGCAGGCCAGAGCTCGCGCAAGGCCTGCGCAGGGTGTGGGAAACCGGTTACCTCAACGGGAACCGGATCGCTGGCGACAGCCGTCGGCGCTTGCGCCCTGATTGGGTTGGCCAAGGGTGGCACGCCCAGGTGCAGGCGTTCGTAACACACTTTGCGAAACTGGCTGAAGACCTGAAAGTAGCTGGCGCTGCGGGTCAGGATGCTGCCTGGGCGGAACAGTAACTGGTCAAGATAGTCGTGCGCGGCAATACCGTGCTCGCCCAGGGCAGCCTGCACCGCCTGGTCGCGGGCGCTTTCATCAACGCCATATTCCTCGTTGAAGTGCAGCGCCTGCACCTGATGCTCCTGGCACAGCTGCAGCAAGACCTGCGGTGCCTGCTGCCAGGTGTCGGCGTGACGGATCAGCAGGGGGATGTTCAACTGCGCCAGTGCCGCACGCAGGCTTTGCAGATTGCGCAACCAGAAGTCGACCTTGCACGGCGCATCGTCATGGGCCTGCCACTGCCCAGGGCTGAGCAGCCATACTGCCAGGGTCGGGCCGCGTTCGCAGGCTGCTGCCAGTGCAGTGTTGTCAATTACGCGCAGGTCGCTGCGCAGCCAGATCAGTTGCATGCTGTTTGGTTACCCTTGAAGGTGAAATTCAGGCTGTTCGCCCCTGAGTTGGCGCAGGCACTGAAGCGCCGCCTGGGGTGAATCGAGGACAAACAGCGTCTCCTCCGTCCAGGCTTGCAGGGCATGCTTATGAATGCTGACTGCGCGGCCGCACAGGAGTTTCGGAATTTCGACGTCGGCCAGGTTTCTTTGTAAGCGGGCGATGTCCAGCGACTTGTCGATGCTCAGCAGCAACGCCCATGGCCGCAACTGGGCGACCGCCAGGCTCAGCTCGTTGCCCGGTGGTGGCCAGTCGAAGACCTGCACCGGGTAACCGGCATTGCTGGCCAGCCAGGCCGTCAGCCACAGCCGTGGGTCGAAGGCCAGGTCAGAGCCGTTTACCAGCAGCAAGGGGGCGCCGCCGAGCTGATGGTTGTTGTGATAGACCCGTGCCCCGAGCTTGCTGCGTAGCCACGAGAAAAAGAACACCTGCTCAAGGCCAGTGGCGAATTGGCCCTGCCAGCGCAGTTCGAGGTCGGCAAGCAGCGGCATCAACAGCTGTTCACAGAGGGTTGCCGCCGGGTACAGGGCCATGGCCTGGTTCAACTGCTGCTCAAGCCGGCGCTCGGCGAGGGCGGCGATGGCTCCCTTGAGTTGCTCGCGCAGGGCCTGCCAGTCGCTGCCGGCCGGCGACGGTGACTCCCCCGGGTTGGCTTGCAGCAAGGCTTTGACCTGGCTGACCGCTGCGCCCCGGTCAAGCCAGGTGAGGATCTGCTGGATACGCTGGACGTCTTCCTGGCTGTAGAGGCGATGCCCCTTGCCGGTGCGTTGCGGCACGATCAAGCCGTAACGACGCTCCCAGGCACGCAGGGTGACCGGGTTGATACCGGTCAGGCGCGTCACCTCGCGGATCGGCAACAGGGCTTCAGATGGCATTGCGCAGGCTCAGGTTTTCCGGGTGCGGTTGCAAGTACACCTGCTGCGCCAGGTAGGGGTCGGGATGGTTGCGCAAATGATGCTTGAGCAGGGTCAGCGGCACCACCAGCGGCACCACGCCGGCATGGTACTGGCTGATCAGTTGCTGGATTTCCTGCTTGTCGGCGCGGCTCAAGGCATCGCGCAGGTAACCGCTCAGGTGCAACAGTACATTGCTGTGGGTGCCACGGCTGGCGCAGCGGCTCAGGGCCTGGATCAACTGGCTGAAGTAACGCGGGGCGAGCAACTCGGGATCGTCGTCGCGGCCCATGCTGCCCAACAGCTTGCCCAGGACTTTGTACTGCTGCGGGTTGTGCGCCATCAGCTGGTACTTGTAGCGGGAATGAAACGCGATCAGGGCGCCGCGGCTGACGCCAGCGGCGATCAGCTGCTGCCAGTCGGCGTAGGCATATACCCGGGTGATGAAGTTCTCGCGCAGCACCGGATCACAGAGCCTGCCATCTTCTTCCACCGGTAAATCGGGACGCTGCTCACAGAAGGCGGCGGCGAACAACCCGCGGCCGCCCTCGGGCGCTGGATAGCCATTGGCCTGATAGACCTTGACTCGCTCCAGGCCGCAGGAGGGGGATTTGTGCATGAAGATGTAGCCGCAAATATCGTCGAGATCCTTGGCCATCTGCTGCCCGTAAGCGCGCAACGGGCCGGACAGATCCAGGCCGGGGTCGCGGCTGCACACGGCCTGCGGGTCGGCAGGATCACCTACCAGGCGGATGGGTGCACGTGGCACGCCCAGGCCGATGGCGACTTCTGGGCAAACCGGGACCAAATCGAAGTGTTCGCTGAGGACCTCGTTGCACAGGCGCGAGGCTTTGTGGCCGCCGTTGAAACGCACTTCCTGGCCGATCAGACAGGCGCTGACAGCAATGCGGGGCTTGCGCGGCAGGTCACGAGCGTTCATGAACAGATCCTGAAAAATATTGTACAAATAAAGTTTTATGTACAGGTAAATCCCATCATAGGGGCAAACCTGTGCAAGTCAAATCACTTGTACAACTTTTGTGCAGGATGTCGAAAATGTCAGGCGGGGCTGAACAGGAGCAGCCCCGGCAGCTGTTACTCCAGATGCTCAAGCAGCCGACGGGCCGCTTCCTGGCCGCTGAGCCAAGCGCCTTCGACCCGGCCCGACAGGCACCAGTCGCCACAGGCATACAGGCCCAGGTCAGCGTCGGCCAGGGCGCCCCATTCGTGATTGCTGGCCGGGCGGGCATACAGCCAGCGGTGGGCGAGGGAGAAGTTCGGGGCGGGCACCACGCAGCCGACCAGCTCGGCGAAATCGCCCCACAGTTGCTCGATCACCGCCTCCTTGGGCAGGTCGATGTGCTGCTTGCTCCAGCTGGAAGTGGCATGCAACACCCAGGTGTCCATGTGTTCGTCGCGCCCGGGTTTGCTCCGGTTGCGCGCCAGCCAGTCGAGGGCGCTGCCTTGTACGAAGCAGCCTTGCATCGGGGTGTCGAGCGGGGTGTCGAACGCCAGGGCGATGGCCCAGGTCGGGTCCATCTGCACGCCGGCGGCAGTGGCGGCCAGCTTGGGCGCAGCACTGAGCAGTTGGGTGGCCTGAGGCGCCGGCACGGCGACTACCACCCGGCTGAACGGCCCGTGGCTGCAGCCGTCGGTGTCCTGCAGGTGCCAGTACTTCTGGCCGCGATAGACTTCGGCAATACGGCAGCTGAAGTTTACCGTGACATCCTTGAGAAGGCCGCGGGTGATGGCGCTCATGCGCGGCACGCCAACCCAGCGCGTCTGCTCGTCGGGGGAGGGGCTCAGTACGCCATCCTGATAGTGATACAGCTGCGGCTTCCATTCGGCCGCCCAACCGGCCGCTACCCATTGCTGCAACTGGTCGACAAAGCGCCGGTCGCGGGCCGTGAAGTACTGGGCGCCGAGATCAAGGGCGCCGGCATCGCTGCGTTTGCTGGCCATGCGTCCGCCGCTGCCGTGGCCCTTGTCGAACAAATGAACGGTCTGCCCGGCCTTTTGCAACGCCTGGGCGGCGGACAGGCCGGCGATACCGGCCCCGATGATGGCAATAGGTACAGTCATGATGGCCTCTTCGAACCTAATGGTTGCAGACTACGCTGCCCGGCAAACCTGTACAATGCACGAATCCTGTATAAGATGATTCCGCTCGTTACCACAGGTTGGCCTATGTTTATCCGAGAGCGATCGGTCAAAAAAGTGCCTTGTTGTTAAAAATAGACCACTGGCGCGCCATGCGAGGACACAGCCATGCATATATTGCTGACCGGCGGTACCGGGTTGATCGGCCAACACCTGTGTCAGCACTGGCTGGCCCAGGGACATCGGCTGACGGTATGGAGTCGGCGCCCTGAACAGGTGGGCAAGTTGTGTGGCTCCGGGGTGCGTGGCATAGCCCGGCTCGATGAGCTGGCCGATGACGACGGCGTGGACGCGGTGATCAATCTGGCCGGCGCACCGATTGCCGACCGGCCCTGGAGCTCCAGCCGTCGCGCCTTGCTCTGGGCCAGTCGTATCACTTTGACCGAGCAATTGCTGGCCTGGCTGGAGAAGCGTCAGCAGCGCCCCGAGGTACTGATCTCGGGTTCGGCGGTAGGCTGGTATGGCGATGGTGGCGAGCGCGAACTCACGGAGGCTTCGCAGCCGGTCAAGGAGGATTTCGCCAGCCAGCTGTGCATCGCCTGGGAAGAAACCGCCATGGCCGCGCAACCGCTGGGGATTCGCGTGGTGCTGGTGCGTACCGGGCTGGTGCTGGCGAGCGAGGGCGGCTTTTTGTCGCGCCTGCGCCTGCCGTTCAAACTCGGGCTGGGCGGGCCTATCGGCGACGGTCGGCAGTGGATGCCGTGGATCCATATACACGACCAGATCGCCCTGATTGATTTTCTCTTGCAGCACAAGGATGCCAGCGGTCCTTATAATGCCTGCGCCCCGGAGCCGGTGCGCAACCGCGAGTTCGCCAGGCGTCTGGGCCGGGCCCTGCACCGCCCGGCATTGATGCCGATGCCGGCGCTGCTGCTCAAGGCCGGGCTGGGCGAATTGTCGACCTTGCTACTGGGCGGGCAACGGGCGCGGCCGGTACGTTTGCTGGCGGCCGGTTTTACCTTCCGCTTCAATGATCTGCAATCGGCCCTGGATGAACTGTCCAGGCGCCTCTGAAATAGGACGTTGCATGACCGATCACGCTTTGCTGCTGGTCAACCTGGGTTCACCGGCCTCCACCTCTGTCGCCGACGTGCGCCGGTACCTCAATCAGTTTCTCATGGACCCCTATGTCATCGACCTGCCGTGGCCGGTGCGGCGGCTGCTGGTGTCGCTGATCCTGATCAAGCGCCCGGAGCAATCGGCCCATGCCTATGCCTCGATCTGGTGGGACGAGGGTTCGCCGCTGGTGGTGCTGACCCGCCGCCTGCAGGCCGCAATGCGCGAGCAGTGGAGCCATGGGCCGGTGGAAATCGCCATGCGCTACGGCGAGCCTTCGTTGCCGACGGTGCTGACGCGCCTGGCCAGCCAGGGCGTGAAGAAGGTCACCCTGGCGCCGCTGTATCCGCAGTTCGCCGACAGCACCGTGACCACGGTCATCGAGCAGGCGAAACAGGTGATTGGCGAGCACAAGCTGCCGCTCGAGATGGCGATTCTGCAGCCGTTCTACGACAAGCCGGAATACATCGACGCCCTGGTAGCCAGCGCGCAGCCATACTTGCAGGAGGATTACGATCACCTGCTGCTGAGCTTCCATGGCCTGCCCGAGCGACACCTGAAAAAACTCGACCCCACCGGCAAGCATTGTTTCCAGGACGCCGATTGCTGCCGCACCGCTTCGCCCGAGGTGCTTGCGGTCTGCTATCGCGGCCAGTGCCTGCGCACCGCCCAGGCGTTCGCGCAGAAGATGGGCATCCCCGACGGCAAGTGGTCGGTGTCGTTCCAGTCAAGGCTGGGGCGGGCGAAGTGGATCGAGCCGTACACCGAAACGCGGCTGGACGAGCTGGGCAAGTCAGGGGTGAAAAAGCTGCTGGTAATGTGCCCGGCGTTTGTCGCCGATTGCATCGAGACCCTGGAAGAGATCGGTGACCGCGGGCGCGAGCAGTTTGTCGAGGCCGGCGGCGAAGAGCTGGTGCTGGTGCCGTGCCTGAATGATCACCCGCAGTGGGTGCAGGCGTTGAAGGGGATGTGTGAAGAGGCTTGAGGGCCTCATCGCGGGTCTAGCCCGCTCCCACAGACTGCTTGGGAGGGGGCTAGACCTTCAGATCAAGGCAACTGATCGTCCAGCGCCTTGTTCTTCCAGCTGTCGTTACCCGGCAGCAGCAGGTTCAAGGCAATAGCCACCACCGCGCACAGGGCGATGCCCTTCAGGCCCCAGTCATCGGGGCCTGTGCCGCTACCGATCAGCACGCCGCCGATACCGAACACCAGGGTTACCGACACGATCACCAGGTTGCGCGCTTCGCTGAGATCGATCTTGTGGCGGATCATGGTGTTCATGCCCACCGCCGCGATCGAGCCGAACAGCAGGCAGAGGATGCCGCCCATTACCGGCACCGGAATGCTCTGCAGCAGCGCGCCGAACTTGCCGATGAAGGCCAGGGTGATGGCAAAGATCGCCGCCCAGGTCATGATCTTCGGGTTGTAGTTCTTGGTCAGCATCACCGCGCCGGTCACTTCGGCGTAGGTGGTGTTGGGCGGCCCGCCGAACAGGCCGGCAGTGGTGGTGGCGATGCCGTCACCGAGCAGGGTGCGGTGCAGGCCAGGCTTTTTCAGGTAGTCGCGGCCGGTCACGCTGCCCACCGCAATCACCCCGCCGATGTGCTCGATCGCCGGCGCCAGGGCCACCGGTACGATGAACAGGATCGCCTGCCAGTTGAACGCTGGCGCGGTGAAGTGCGGCAACGCCAGCCAGGGCGCTGCGGCGATCTTGGCGGTGTCGACCACGCCAAAGTAGAACGACAGGGCAAAGCCCACCAGCACCCCGGCGATGATCGGCACCAGGCGGAAGATGCCCTTGCCGAATACCGCGACGATCAGGGTGGTCAGCAGCGCCGGCATGGAGATCATCATCGCGGTGCTATACGGCAGCAGCTCGGCGCCGTCACCGGCCTTGCCCATGGCCATGTTGGCGGCTATCGGCGCCATTGCCAGGCCGATCGAGATGATCACCGGGCCGATCACCACCGGTGGCAGCAGGCGGTCGATAAAGCCGGTGCCTTTGATTTTTACCGCAAGGCCGAGGAAGGTGTAGACGAAGCCCGCAGCCATGACCCCGCCCATGGTCTCGGCCAGGCCGAACTGGCCCTTGGCGAGGATGATCGGGGTGATGAAGGCGAAACTCGAGGCCAGGAACACCGGCACCTGACGGCCGGTTACTATCTGAAACAGCAGAGTTCCCAAACCCGCCGTGAACAGCGCGACGTTGGGGTCGAGGCCGGTAATCAGCGGCATCAATACCAGCGCGCCAAAGGCGACGAAGAGCATCTGTGCGCCGGAGACGACCTGGCGCCAGAGCGGGTCGTTGAACTCATCCTGCATGTTCAGGCGTCCTTCTGCTTGGTACCGAAGATCTTGTCACCGGCATCGCCCAGGCCCGGGATGATGTAGCCGTGCTCGTTAAGGCACTGGTCGATCGAGGCGGTGTAGATCTGCACATCCGGGTGGGCTTTCTCGACCACGGCGATGCCTTCGGGGGCGGCAACCAGGACCATCGCGCGAATATCCTTGCAGCCAGCTTTTTTCAGCAGGTCGATGGTGGCGACCATCGAGGCGCCGGTGGCCAGCATCGGGTCGATGATCAGCGCCAGGCGCTCGTTGATTTCCGGGGCGAGTTTTTCCAGGTAGGTGTGCGCCTCGAGGGTTTCCTCGTTGCGGGCCACGCCCACGGCGCTGACCTTGGCGCCCGGGATCAGGCTGAGCACGCCATCGAGCATGCCGATGCCGGCGCGCAGGATCGGTACTACAGTGATCTTCTTGCCGGCGATTTTCTCGACTTGGACTTTGCCGCACCAGCCGTCGATTTCGTAGCTTTCCAGCGGCAGGTCTTTGGTCGCTTCGTAGGTCAGGAGCGTGCCGACTTCCTGGGCGAGCTCGCGAAAGTTCTTGGTGCTGATGTCGGCGCGGCGCATCAGGCCGAGCTTGTGGCGGATCAGCGGATGGCGGATCTCACGGGTAGGCATAGGGAAAAGCTCCGGGGGGCGGGCAAAAAAACCGCGCTAGATTAATCTATTCAGCCATGCATGTCCTCAGACTTACTGGACGTTAGTCCAGAAATGCTTGATCTGATGCGACGGGATGCGTACCTTTGCCCGCTTTTCTCAATTGCCGCCCCTTGGAGAGCGCCATGTCCGCCGATCTCGAGCACATCCGTCAAGTCATGCGCGAGGCTGACTGCCTGCACACCGAAGCCGAAGTCGAGGCCGCCATCGCCCGCGTGGGCGCGCAAATCACCGAGGTGCTGGCCGACAGCAACCCGGTAGTGTTCTGTGTGATGAACGGCGGCCTGATCTTCGCCGGCAAACTGCTGACCCATCTGCAATTCCCGCTGGAATCGTCCTACCTGCACGCCACCCGCTACCGCAACCAGACCAGCGGCGGCGACCTGTTCTGGAAGGCCAAGCCGGAAGTCTCGTTTATCGATCGTGACGTGCTGATCATCGACGACATTCTTGACGAAGGTCATACCCTCAGCGCAATCATCGATTTCTGCAAGCATGCCGGTGCCCGCGCCGTGCACACTGCCGTGCTGATCGACAAGGACCACGACCGCAAAGCCAGCGCCGACCTCAAGGCCGACTTCTGCGGCTTGAGCTGTGTTGACCGCTATGTGTTCGGTTATGGCATGGACTACAAAGGCTACTGGCGCAACGCTAACGGTATCTACGCTGTAAAGGGTCTCTGAGGTTCACAGGCGGGGCCGGTCGACCCGGCTTGCCCCGTTTGCCTTACCCCATGCTAGAGTGCCAGGCTGCCCCCAAGGAGCCTGACATGCGTGCGATTTTCCCCCTGCTGTTCCTGCTGAGCATGCCGCTGGCCGCGGCGCCCCTGCACAGCCAGTTCCTGCCGCCCGACGACCTCGGGCTGCGTAAGGAAGTTGCCGATTCGCAGCAGTTGCTGCAGGTCACCAGCTATTCGGTGGTAGTGGGCAACCAGCGCCAGTCCAACCAGCAACCGATTCCGGTCACCTCACCGTTGATTCTGCGCCTCAAGGGCAAGCCGCTGAGCAAGGGCGCGACCATCAGCCAGGTACTGGTCAGCTTCGATGCCGAAAGCAAAAGCCTGAAAAAGCCGGTGTTCGACGACAAAAGCAAAACCCTCACACTCAACTACCCGCTGGCCCAGTACCGGGTGATGCTCGACCTGCTGCGCAACGATACCGTCTATGTGCAGTTCCTCAGCTACCCCAACGGTCACATCTGGGCCGATCTGCATACCGGAAGCGTACGCGCGCGTTGAGTGCCGGCGTTGCCCGGGGGTAAACTGCCGGCCCGTGAAAATGTCCGTGATGGTTCAGTTGGAGTCGGCAATGCGTAAAGACAAGAAGCAAGTGATTGGTGATGAGATCAGTGACGACTACATCAAGTCGTTCCTGCAATACGAGCCGGCCGATGGCGTAACTTCGCCTTCGCATCACAAGCTGATCAAGGGCTACCGCGGCCTGCGCGTCGATGACTTCGAGCGCTATGTCGGCTTCTTCGTCGAGGCTGGTTATGACCTGGACGGCAAGGACGAGCACGGTAAGACCTTCGTCGAAGCCATCGCGGATCAGCGCAATGCGCCCGAGTACACCGAGATCATCGACAAGGCTCGCGGCTGATACCAGCGCCCATAAAAAAACGCCCCGAAGGGCGTTTTTTTATGCCGGCAGATTATGCGTAGCTCTGCGCCGGGCTGCTTTCGACCAGGCCCAGGGCCTCGTCGTTGTACGCACTGATCTTGTGGTACAGGGCAGCGTCGGTGGCCAGGACCTTTTCCCGGGCCGGGAAAATTTCCTTGAGCTTGGCCGCCCAGGCGCCCTTGGCTTGCTCGGGGAAGCAGCGCTCGATCAGATCCAGCATGATCGACACGGTTACCGAAGCACCAGGGGAAGCACCGAGCAGGGCGGCCAGGGAGCCGTCCTTGGCTGCAACCAGTTCGGTACCGAACTGCAGGATGCCGCCTTTTTTCGGGTCTTTCTTGATGATCTGCACGCGCTGGCCAGCCACTTCCAGGCGCCAGTCCTCGGCCTTGGCCTCGGGGTAGAAGCGGCGCAGTGAATCCAGGCGCTGCTCCATCGACTGCATCACTTCGCTGACCAGGTACTTGGTCAGGTCCATGTTGTCGCGGGCCACGGCCAGCATCGGGCCGATGTTGCCCATGCGTACCGACAGCGGCAGGTCGAGGAACGAGCCGTGCTTGAGGAACTTGGTGGTGAAGCCTGCGTACGGGCCGAACAGCAGCGAGGTCTTGCCGTCGACCACGCGGGTATCCAGGTGCGGCACCGACATCGGTGGCGAACCTACCGCGGCCTGGCTGTAGACCTTGGCCTGGTGGCGCTTGACCACTTCCGGGTTGTCGCAACGCAGCCACTGGCCGCTGACCGGGAAGCCGCCAAAGCCCTTGCTCTCTTCGATACCCGACAGTTGCAGCAGCGGCAGGGCCGCGCCACCGGCGCCGAGGAACACGAAGCGGGCATCGACTTCACGGCTGCTGCCGCTGTTGACGTCCTTGATGCTGACGGTCCAGCCGCTGCCGTTACGGCGCAGGCCGGTGACTTTCTTGCAGTACTTGACCTGTGCTTCGGGGGCGTTGGCCAGGTGCTTGAGCAGCTTGTTGGTCAGCGCGCCGAAGTTGACGTCGGTGCCTTTCATGACGCGGGTGGCGGCGATCTGCTGGTCGGCAGGGCGACCCGGCATCATCAGCGGCATCCACTCGTTCATCACCGCCTTGTCTTCGGTGTACTCCATTTCGCTGAAGGCGTGGTGCTGCTTGAGCATCTCGAAACGCTTCTTGAGGAAGCTGATGCCCTTCTCGCCCTCGACGTAGCTCAGGTGCGGCACGGGGTTGATGAACGCCCGCGGCGAGCTGAACGCACCCTTTTTGCTCAGGTAGGCCCAGAACTGCCGGGACACCTCGAACTGGGTATTGATATGCACCGCTTTCTTGATATCGATGCTGCCGTCGGCGGCCTGTGGCGTGTAGTTCAGTTCACACAGCCCGGCATGGCCGGTCCCGGCGTTGTTCCACGGGTTGGAACTTTCCGCGGCACCCGAATCCATCAACTCGACGACTTCCAGCTTGATCGCCGGGTCGAGTTCCTTGAGCAGTACGGCCAGGGTGGCACTCATGATGCCTGCCCCTACCAGTACTACATCGACTGCTTCGTTCTGCGCCATTAACGCGTCTCCAAAATCTTCAGCACCAAATTGACAGCATAGGATCCCTGGCTTGCCAGGATCGCCATGTCCGATTATTCGCAGTTTTTGCAACTTCAGCGGACACCACCAACCGGGCTTTGCGTTGCCTATGAACGCATTTTACAGCCGGTGCGGCAATTCGACTTATGGTCAAGGTATCCGTCGTGCGTTATGGACCGGTTTCAGGCACCCATTGCAAATGAGCGCTGTTGCCAGCTGTTCAGGGCTGTTCGGGACACTTTAGGTGCTTTTGCACATGCCAGACTGTTCATTGCTCGCCACACTCTCGTGAAGTTGTGAAAACCCGTTTTTTCACGCCCTTTTGAGACGTGAACCTCAAAATGGGCTGCGCGATGGCAGACCCGGCAGGTTCAGGCAGAGCAGATGGCCGAATGACGCAGGCACACTGGCTGGTGCAAGACCTGTGTGGAAGGCTCTCTGTGGGCGGTGCGGGGGATGCGCAATGCTGGGCATTGGCGGTACTGCGAGGCCCGATCAGGAGACGTCCTTATAATCGGGGGGAGATTATAGCGATGTCGCGGGCAGAAAAGCTCTTTATTAGCGACTTTTATTGAGGCAAAACTCAGGCGGCGAGGCTGCGTTGCAGCCAGTTTCCACTGACACGCTTTGAAACACGGGCGCTGGCGGGCAGCGGACGGTTGAGCCAGGCCAGGCGAATTTCATTGATTTCCACCCAGCCACTGGTCGCCGGGGCCTGCGCGCACTGCTTGAAGGCCTGGCAAAGGCCGTGGGCGTCGAGGCGGGCGAAGCAGCGTTGCGGGTTGCGTTTGAACAGCAGGGCCAGGAGCGAGGACATGGCGGGTATCCCTGTGAAGAACTGAGCCTAGGATAACCGGGCAGTGATGAAACGATTGTGACAGCGAACCGGGCCCGGGGATGCCTGTCTTATTCACTAATGGCACGCCGATAGCTGGGCTGCCCCGTGCTGGTTATACTGGCGGCCTTTGCTGCCTATTCTGGAGAGATGAGCATGTTGCAACGTTTGTTGTTCGGTTTGATCGCGGTGACCAGTCTGACCCTGGCCGGTTGTGCCCACAGCCCGCAACAACTCAGCCCGCAACCGAAACTCAACGCCCAGCTGGCGCCGGTCGGTCATGGCCAGCCAGTGGTGGTCAAGGTGGTCGATGGCCGCGCTTCGCAAACCCTCGGCACCCGTGGCGGCCTGTACCCTGAAACCAGCGCCATCACCGTGACCGGCAACGACATCCTGCCAAAACTGCAGGCCCAGGCCGAAGCAGCTGTGCGCCTGCTGGGCTTTACCCCGACGCCGAACGCCTACAACGCGCCGCAGCTGACCGTGACCCTGGCTGAACTCAAGTACCAGTCGCCCAAAGAAGGCATGTACGTGACCGAAGCCACCATCGGCGCAACCTTCAAGGCTGACGTGGCCAACGCCAACCGTCGCTACAGCGGCCGCTACGGCGCGTCGCTGGACCAGCGCTTCGGCATGGCGCCGAACCAGGAAACCAACACCAAGCTGGTGGGTGATGTGCTCAGCGATGCGCTGACCCGCCTGTTCAAGGACCAGGCCATCGGCCAGATCCTCGGCGAATAAGCCTCACCAGCAAAAAGCCCGATGTCTGCATGGCAGGCATCGGGCTTTTGTGTTTTTGCAGGTTCAGGCGGCTTCGACGTAGAAGTCCAGCACGCTGATGCCGGTAGGGCCGTCGACCTCGGGCAGGTCTTCATGGGCATGCCCGCCCAGGGCGCAGTACACCAGCCATTGGCGGTCCTGGACGTTGAACGCCAGGCCGTCGATCAACGCCTGCTGCTCATCGCTCTGGGCGATCAGGTAGAGGCGGTCCTGGTTTTCGGCGTGCAGCATGACAAGCTCCGGTAAGTGGCGACGGCCAACAGAGTGGCGTGTCTTGATGACGAGCGTGTGACGCCGGGAATTAATCGTCATTTGTCGCAAAGCACAGGCAAGGGCTCGGCGCTTGGGTAGAATGCCCGCCGTGTCGAAAGTATCGATGTACTCTTTGAGGTTTTGCGATGTCGTTGCAAGTGATCTGGGGGCTGTTCGCCGCCCATCCGGCCAAGCTGATCAATCTGCTGGCCCTGCTGCTGACCTGCCCGGGCGGCCTGCTGCTGCACAGTGCCCGCCGCCGCGCGGCGCAAACCCTGGCGGGCCTGGCTGGTGATGAAGCGGTGATCGATGGCATGAGCCTGCGCATCAACCGCTTCTACTACATTCTTGGCTTTGCCTTCCTGGCGCTGGCCTTGCTGTTGTCCTGGTTCAGCACCTGGGTGTGAAGCCTGCTCCCAAGTTAATTGTGGGAGCGGGCTTGACCCGCGATAAATTTACAACGTCAACCCTGCCTTGACCCGGTACTGATTGCGTACCGGCATCGCATACTGCTGCACCAGGTACGGCCGCTGTTCGGCCGGGCAGGCGTCCAGGCGGCGCTGCCATTCGGCCTGGGCGCGGGCCAGTTCATCGGCTGCAAACACCTTGGCCGCTGCTGGCACCTCCAGCGCCGGGTCGGCATCGGCCCACTGCGCATAGGCCAGGTAATGCACCGGGAACAACCGGTAGCCGGCCAGAATCTGCCGGTCAATCTCTGCTGCCAGTTGCTTGGTGTCCTCGACGAACTCCGTCACCGGCGGGGCGAAGTTGATGTGCACGCGGCCTTTGTAGCCGGTGATGCCCTGGGCGATGCTGATGTCGTCTTCACCCGGCGCCTTGCTGTAGGTGCCGGTGGTGGCGCGGATATACAGCTCGCGGGCCTTGGCCTGGTCGCAGGGGTCGTACTCGTAGCTGATCGACACCGGGCTCAGGTTCAGCGACTGGATCACGGCGCCAAACGGCTCGTCCTTGCGGCTCATGTGGAACATTTTCAGGATTGCCGAATCGGTACGGTCATCACCATCCTTGGCCCGGCCTTCGGCCTGGGCGATCCAGATCGACTGGCCGTCGTTACGGATCGAATGGTTGATGTAGGCCGACAGCAGCTGGTAAGCCGCGAGCTTTTCCCGCCGGCCGGTGATCGAGCGGTGCACGATGAAGCTCTTGTTCAGGCGCATCATGTCGCTGACGAACGGTTTTTGCAGCAGGTTGTCGCCGATGGCGATGCGCGGGGTCGGCAGGCCGGCGTGGTACACGGCATAGTTGACGAAGGCCGGGTCCATGACGATGTCGCGGTGGTTGGCCAGGAACAGGTAGGCGGTACCGGCCTTGAGCTGCTCGACGCCGGTGTAGGTCACGCCGTCGGTTGCCCGCTCGATGGTATGGTCGACGTAGTACTCGACTTTGTCCTGCAGGGTCGAAACGCAGGTGACCCCGGCAAACTCTTTGCGCAGGCGCCGGGCGATCAGCGGCTTGAGCAGCCAGCCGAAGGCCCCGGCCATGCGCGGGAAGCGGAAGTGGGTGAGGATATCGAGGAATGCCGGGTCGCTGAGCAGCCGTGCCAGAACGGCAGGGACTTCAGCGTCGTCGTACGGTCGGATGGCATCGAATTCGCCCATCATGCTCTCTTGTTGGAAACGGCTAGGGTAATAGGTAGGGCCGGGGTCTGAAAAACGGCTCAGACACACTCAGGGCCTGTAAATAGACCGGCAATTATACGCACAAGTCACTCGGGAGGCCGCGATGCTGGAGACAGCGCTTTACGATTGTCCTTATTGTGGTGAAGAAGTCGAGACGACAGTGGACCTGTCGGGCGGTGATCAGGAGTACATCGAAGACTGTCAGGTGTGCTGCAAGCCGATCCGTTTCGTGCTGCAGGTGCATGGCGAGGAATGGATGCTGGACGTTTATGGTGAGAATGACTGATGCAGCGAATCTACGACCCTGAAAGCCTGCTCGAAGCACAAATGCTTATCGGCATGCTCGCCAGCGAAGGCATCACAGTGCATCTGGTCGGCCGCGACCTGATGGGCGCCATGGGCGACCTGCCGATGCACGGTTTGCTCGGTTTGGCGGTGGCCGATGAGCAGGCTGCCTGCGCACGCGAGCTGATCGCCGCGTACAATAGCGCCCAGCCACTTGCCGGCGACGAACCGGAGATCATCCCCGGAACCCTGATTTGCTAGGTTTTTGCCCTCATGTGTGGACGTTATGCGCTGTTTCGCTGGTCTCCCGCCTTTGCTGCCCTGCCGGGATTTCCCAGTGACCAGCAGGCGCAATGGAATATCTCCCCCGGCGCCTCGGTGCTGATCCAGCGCCGCCTCGAGGGTGGCCAGCTGGAGCTGGCGCGGGCGCGCTGGGGGCTGACCCCGGCCTGGCTCACCGACTTGTCGCGCACCCCGGCCCACGCCCGCGCCGAAACCCTGGCCGAACAGCCGATGTTCCGTGAGGCGTTTCGCCTGCGTCGCTGTCTGCTACCGGCCAACGGCTTTTACGAATGGCGCGGCACCCAGCGCAAGCGGCCGTACTGGCTGACGCCGGGGGAGGGCTCGTCGTTGTTTTTTGCAGCGATCTGGGAGGCATATCCGGTGCAGGATCAGGTCTGGCTGAGTACCGCGGTGGTAACCCAGGCGGCGCTGAACCAGCGCCGGCCGCTGATTCTCGATGAGGCCGGGCAGGCTGCCTGGCTCGATCCCGAAACCCCGCCGGCGCGCTTGTACGAGCTGCTGGCGGGCGGCCAGGCGCCGCTGCGTGAGCGGGTGCTGGCCAATATGGTCAATGATCCCAAGCTCAATGGGCCGGAGTGTCTGACCCCGGCTTAAAAGCATCGCGGGTCAAGCCCGCTCCCACAGTTGACCCTTTGCTCTGTGGGGGCTGGCTTTACACCCTGAACTGATTGATCAAGCGCCGCTGTTGCTCGGCCAGCTTGGTCAGCTCGGCGCTGGCGGTACTCGACTCATCCGCCCCGCCAGCCACCTCGTTGGCCACCTGGCCAATATTGATCACGTTACGGTTGATGTCTTCGGCCACCGCGCTCTGCTCTTCGGCAGCACTGGCAATCTGCGTGTTCATGTCATTGATCACCGACACTGCCTGGGTAATGCTTTCCAGCGCCTGGGCAGCGCGCGCGGCTTGCTGCACGCTGTCGTCGGTCTTGCCCTGGCTGTCTTCCATGACCCGCACCACATCGCGGGTACCTTGCTGCAGTTGCTGGATCATCTGCTGGATTTCTTCGGTGGCCTGCTGGGTTTTCTGCGCCAGGTTGCGCACTTCATCAGCCACCACGGCAAAACCACGGCCCTGCTCACCGGCGCGAGCGGCCTCGATGGCGGCGTTAAGCGCCAGCAGGTTGGTCTGCTCGGCAATCGCGCGGATGGCGGTGAGGATGGCGTTGATGTTTTCGCTGTCGCGCGCCAGGTTCTGCACCACACCCACCGCTCGGCCGATTTCCTCGGCCAGGGCGCTGATCGAACTGGAAGTATCGCGCACGATCGCCAGGCCCTGGTGTGCGGCCTGGTCGGCATTGCTGGCGGCCTGGGCAGCATGGGTGGCGTTGCGCGCGACGTCCTGGGCGGTAGCGGTCATTTCGTGCACGGCGGTGGCCACCAGATCGATCTCGGCCATTTGTTTGTGTACGCCTTGGTTGGTGCGAATGGCGATGTCGGCGGTGTGCTCGGAGGAGTCGCTGACCTTCTGCACCGAGGCCACCACCTGGCTGATCATCGCCTGCAGCTTGCTCAAGAAGGTGTTGAAGCCCTTGGCGATCGAGCCCAGTTCGTCGGCGCGGTCGCTGCTCAGGCGGCGGGTCAGGTCGCCTTCGCCCTGGGCGATGTCATCGAGCATCGCCACCATCTGCCGCAGTGGCCGGGCAATGCCGTGGGCCAGCAGCCAGATCACCAGCAGGCCAAGGGCGGCGATGCCCAGGCCGACCACGGTCATGCCGGTGATGTCGGTGCGGCGCTGGTCGCTGAGGTCGCTTTGCAACTTCTGCACATCGGCCATCACCGCGCTGATCGGCAGTTCCAGCAGCAGGGTCCAGCGCGCGTCGGTATTGGCGATCTTGAACGGCAAGTACAGCTCGATGCGGCCTGCGCCCTGGTCGACTTCGTAGTGCAGGTTCTCGCCGCTCAGTTGCGCCAGGGTGGCGGCGGCATTGGCGTCGAGGACGTCGCTGGCTTTCTCGCCGAATTTGCCCGGGTCTTTGGTAAAGGCCACCAGGCGGCCGTTGCCGGACACCAGTGCCAGCTCGCCGGCACCGTCATAGAGCTGGCGGTCGGCGGTATTGAGCAGTTCCTGGATGAAGTTCACCGACAGGTCGGCGCCGGCAATGCCCTGGAACGTGCCGTCGATCATGATCGGCTCGACGAACGAGGCGAGCATCACCACTTTGTCGCCTACCTTGTAAGGTGCCGGGTCGATCACGCAGGCTTTCTTTGATTCCCGCGGGCACAGGTAGTACTCACTGGCGCGCACGCCGGTGGCGAGGACGGTCTGGTCGTTGACGTCGGCCAGTTTGTCCAGGCCTAGGCTGCCGTCTTCGTTGCGGAACCACCAGGGCAGAAAGCGCCCGCTGGCGCTGTCGATACCGGTGATCGAGGTGCCGACGAAGCGCGCGTCGTCGTGGTCCAGGGCGTTGCTTTCCCAGCCCAGGTAGGTGCCGAGGATCAGCGGATTGGTCAGTGCTGTCTGCTTGAGCAGGGCGATCATTTGCTGGCGTTCGATCTTCAGCAGCGGATTGCCGCTGGCGTCCTGCATGCCGAGCATGGCGTTGCTGGTAGCCAGGCCCCTGGCAATCAGTAGCGGTGCTTCCAGGCCGCGCTGGATCTCGCTGACCTGGGTCCGCGCCAGGGCGGTCAGGCGCTGCTCGATCACCGCCTCGAACTGCTGCTGGGTGCGGCTTTGCACCAGCTCCTGGGTACGTTCGCCGGAATACACGGCGTACAGCACCAGGGCGGCGACAATGCTCAGGACAATGGCGCCGGCCAGGGCGGCGACGGAAAACTGGATCGACCGGAACTTCATGAGGGGGGCTCCAAGCGCAAGGAAAGGCGTCTGCCTTGCGTTATCGGCCCGGCCGGGCGAAAGCATGAGCACCGTCTGGAGAATTCTTCGTCAGGGATATGGCGGGCTCAACGGAGTCGGCCTAGGATACGCGGCATGTTCGAAGGGAGTGTTTTCATGCGTAAGTCATTTGTAATCGGTGCATTGAGCGCCAGCGTCCTGCTCGCTGGCTGCCAGGCGGTGAACACCACCAGCGGCGGCGCCGTGGGTGTCGAGCGTAAGCAATACATGTTCAGCATGCTGTCGACCGATGAGGTCAACCAGATGTATGCCCAGTCCTACCAGCAAACCCTGGGCGAGGCATCCAGCAAGGGTGTGCTCGACAAGACCAGCAACAACGCCAAGCGCGTGCAATTGATCGCTGACCGCCTGATTGCCCAGGCCCCGCAGTTCCGCCCGGACTCGGCGCAGTGGAACTGGGAAGTCAACCTGATCAAGAGCGACGAGCTCAACGCCAACTGCGGCCCGGGTGGCAAGATCTTTGTCTACAGCGGCCTGATCGAAAAACTCAAGCTGACCGACGACGAGCTCGCTGCGGTCATGGGCCATGAAATCGCCCACGCCCTGCGTGAGCATGGTCGTGAGGCGATGTCCAAGGCCTATGGCGTGCAGATGGCTCGCCAGGGCGCCGGTGCCCTGCTGGGCCTGGGCCAGGACAGCATGGCGATCGCCGACACGGTGGTGCAGTACAGCATGACCCTGCCCAACAGCCGCGCCAACGAGAACGAAGCCGACCTGATCGGCCTGGAGCTGGCCGCCCGCGCCGGCTACAACCCGAATGCGGCGATCAGCCTGTGGGACAAGATGGCCCAGGCCTCGGGTGGCTCGCAGCCGGAGTTCATGAGCACTCACCCGGCGTCGGCCAGCCGTCAGGCTTCGTTGCAGGCGGCGATTCCGAAGGTGATGCCGTTGTACGAGCAGGCCCGCAAGTAAAAATCGCAGGTCATGCCCGCTCCCACAGGCCACTGTAGGAGCGGGCTTGACCTGCGATTGTATTCAGCCGATCCAGCCACTGACCTGCATCGCCGAATACACCGCCACCGCGGCCAGGACGAAGAATGCAGCCGACGCCAGGCGGCGGATCAGGGTCAGTGGCAGTTTCTCTGCAGCAAAATTCCCCGCCAATACCACCGGCACGTTGGCAATCAGCATGCCCAGGGTGGTACCGATAATGACCATGATCAGGTGCGGATACTGCGCCGCCAGCATCACCGTGGCGACCTGGGTCTTGTCGCCGATTTCCGCGATGAAGAACGCGATCAGGGTGGTCAGGAACGGGCCGAAGCGCCGTGCGGTGCTGGCTTCGTCATCGTCCATCTTGTCCGGGATCAGCGTCCACAGTGCCGTGGCGGCAAAGCTTGCGGCGAGAATCCAGTGCAGTGTGGCGGCGGAGAAGAAGGTGCTGAACCAGGCGCCGACGGCACCGGCCGCGGCATGGTTGGCCAGGGTAGCGGCAATGATACCGGCGATGATCGGCCAGGGCTTGCGAAAGCGCGCGGCAAGGATCAGCGCGAGCAATTGGGTTTTGTCGCCAATTTCGGCGAGGGCCACGATCGCGGTGGGGACGAGCAATGATTCCAGCATCAGGATTCCTACGGGGGCGGGTCGACACGGCTATGACACGTACAGCCTTCCCGCCCCGGGTAAGGTGTTCGTGTCATAGGTCTTGTCAAACCCTGGGTCCGTCTGTGCGGACCGTGGGTCGCACGCGCCATGGTCTGTGGACCAAGTATGTTGACGCGTACCGGGCGAGCTGGGTGCTCGCGGGAGACTACTCCCCTAGGACGGAGCGGATTCTGCCTAGGCAAATCCGTTTCGGCAAGCGCTCTTTTTAACCGCGTGTTGCCTGGTAGATGCGAAAGCCTTGGCCCTCGTCGCGGATCCGGCAGTTGCCCAGGGCCGCTTCGATCAGCGGCTGGTAGCGCAGGAAGCTGTTGGCCACTAAGCGCATTTCGCCGCCTTTTTTCAGATGATCGGCTGATTTTCGCAGCAGGTTTTCCGAGGCCTGGTAATTGGTGTGAACACCTGTGTGGAACGGCGGGTTGCTGATGATCACGTCCAGCTCGCGCGGCGCGGCATCGATGCCGTCGCCGCAGATCACCTCGCCTTCCAGACCATTGGCGGCCAGGGTCAGGCGGCTGCTGGCCACGGCAAAGGCGTCGACATCAAGCAGGGTGATGCGGTTTTGCGGATAACGGCGTTTGATCGCCGCCCCGAGAACACCCGCGCCACAGCCAAAATCCAGCACGTGGCCGGTTGGCAGCTGGTCGAGGTTTTCCAGCAGCAGGGCGCTGCCGCGATCCAGGCGCCCATGGCTGAATACGCCCGGCAGGCTGACGATATGCAGCGGGCCATCGGCCAGCTCCAGCTGGAAATGCTCGGCCAGGCTTTCCAGCGGCCTGGCTTCAGGGGCGTGCTCGACGGTGACCTGCCACAGCTGGCAATGGCGGGCGCTGTCGAGTTTGCGCGGCTTGCCGAAGGCGTGCAGTTGTTTGGCCGCGCCTTCGATGCCGCCGCGTTTCTCGCCGACCAGGTACAGCTGGCGACCGGCCAGGCGCGAGGCCAGGGCATTGAGCAAGTAGTTGGCCAGGTCCCGGGACTTGGGCAAGAACAGCACGGCGGCGTCGAAAGCCTGGGCCGGTGCCTCTACACCGAAGTGGCTGCGCCCGGCGAAGCGTGCCTCGAGCGCTGCATGATCGCCGGCGTGCCAGCTCCAGCCATGGGCCGCAGGCAACTTGCCGAGCAGGTCGTCGGCAGGCAAACCGGCCAGCAACAGCGAGCCCTGGAAAAGATCGGCCTGACGAAGCAACACTTCACTGCGCGGGTCCATGGACGGCGACTCCTGAAAAAAGTGGCGCAGTTTACCAGAGCCTGGCCGGGCTTAGACCTGGCGGCGCGGGCTGCCGGCAAAAAACGCCTCGGCGTTCTCGCTCAATTGCTCGACGATACGCTGGCGTGACTCGACCGCGCCCCAGGCGCTGTGCGGGGTGACGATCAGCCGCGGGATATCGGCTGCCAGCAGCGGGTTGCCGTTGACCGGTGGTTCGACACTCAGCACGTCGGTAGCCGCGCCGCCCAGGTGGCCGGCGCGCAGGGCATCGGCCAGGGCCTGCTCGTCGATCAGGCCGCCGCGGGCGGTGTTGATCACAAAGGCGCCGGGCTTGAGCAGGGCCAGTTGACGGGCGCCGATCAGGTTGCGGGTGTGCTCGTTGAGCGGGCAGTGCAGGGTCAGCGCGTCGACCTGCGGCAGCAGCTCATCCAGCGCAATTCGGTCTTCGCGGGGCGGGCGCCCGGGCAACTGGCCAAGCAGTACGCGCATGCCGAAGGCTTCGGCCAGGCGCGCTACGGCGCCACCCAGCTCGCCATGGCCGAGCAGGCCGAGGGTCTTGCCTTCCAGCTCGACGATGGGGAAGTCCAGCAGGCAGAACTGTTTGGCCTGGCCCCACTGGCCGTTGGCGACGGCCTTTTGATAGTCGCTCAGGCGCGTGGCCAGGGCCAACAGCAAAGCCAGGGTGTGCTGGGCCACCGACGGCGTGCCGTAGCCCTGGCAGTTGCTGACCACCACGCCCTGGGCGCGGGCGGCCTGCAGGTCGACATTGTTGGTGCCGGTAGCGGCCACCAGAATCAGCTTCAGCTCGGGGCAGGCGGCGAGGGTGGCGGCGTCGATCATGACCTTGTTACTGATCGCCACGCTGGCGCCCTGCAGGCGTTCGGCGACCTGCCCGGGGGCGCTGGCCGGATAGAGCTGCAGCTCATCGAAACAGGCCTTGAGGCGATCCAGCGCCAGGTCACCGAGGTCCAGGGAGCTATGGTCGAGAAACACGGCGCGACGGGAGGTGGACATAGGGTGGCTCCAGTAAGGGCTCAAGCGTTGTAGGCGAAGCAATCGTAATGGCTGTGCTCAAGGCTGCTTTGCAGTTCGAGCAGGCCTTGCTGTTGTTGCTGCAGTGCCTGGATCTGCGCCTGCAGCTGGGCGCTTTTGCCGGCAATCGCCTGGCGCACCCGCTCGATCGGCAAGCCGGCCTGATCATCACTCACCAGCGCTTGCATCTCCTTGAGGCTGAAGCCGAGCTTTTGCGCGCACTTGATCAGGCTCAGCAGGGCGACGCTGTGTTGGTCATACAGGCGATAACGGCCCTGGCGCCTGGGCGCCGGCAGCAGGCCGATGCGCTCATAATGGCGAATGCTTTTGATGGTTGCCCCGGACAGCTGCGCGGCTTTGCCGATGTACATCGAACGTCCTTGTTAGTGCCGGTGAGCCAGCCTGCGCGCCTGCTGCAGCCAGGCATCGCGCTGGCCTGCGCTCGAGCTGATGATGGGGCCAAACGTTAACGTCTTTTGCGTCCTGATTCCACAGAAGCCCAGGGTCGTGCGGCGCATCTGCTGCAGCGCCGGCATGCGGTAGACCCAGCGGTAGTACCAGGGCGGGGTGTCCATGCTCACCAGCAGGTCGGCGCTGCGGCCTTTGAGCAACTGTTCGGGGAAGGGCGAGTTGTTGCGGTACTTGAAGGCAAAGCCGGGCAGCAGGATGCGATCGAGAAAGCCCTTGAGCAGCGCCGGAATCCCGCCCCACCAGACCGGGAAGACCAGCACCAGGTGCTCGGCCCAGCTGATCAGCTGCTGGGCGTGCAGCAGGTCGGGCTCCAAAGCTTGTACCTGTTGATAACCCTCGCGCAGGATCGGGTCGAAGGCCAGCTCGCCGAGCTCCAGCAGGCAGACTTCATGGCCTTTGTCGCGGGCACTGCTGATGTAGCTGTCGCTCACTGCTGCGCAGAAACTGTTACGCGAAGGGTGGCCGAGTATCACCAGGATTCGTTTGCTCATCGAAGGCAGTTCCAGGGGCAAAGCGCTGAGGCTAACGCCTGCCCCAAGGGGGAGAGTCAAGGCGCCAGCACCCACAGGGATTGTTTCAAAGGTCTGCGAGGGCGTAGTGTGTTGCACCCGTTTGACCTTTTGCCGCAAGGAGCCCCCATGTACTGGGCCGAATTTCTGACTGTCGCCTTGATCCACCTGCTGGCTGTAGCCAGCCCCGGCCCGGACTTTGCCGTGGTGGTGCGCGAGAGTGTTACCCACGGCCGGCGCGCCGGTACCTGGACGGCCTTTGGCGTCGGTACCGCGATTTTCCTGCATGTCGGCTATTCGCTGCTGGGTATCGGCCTGATCGTGTCGCAGTCGATCATGCTGTTCAATGCGCTGAAATGGCTGGCTGCCGCCTACTTGCTGTACATCGGCTTCAAGGCCCTGCGCGCCCGCCCGGCCGCGCCTGGCAGCGACGCCGTGCAGGCTTCGACGGTCGAGCGCACACCGCGGGCGGCCTTTGTCGCCGGCTTCATGACCAATGGCCTGAACCCCAAGGCGACGCTGTTCTTCCTGTCGCTGTTCACCGTGGTCATCAACCCGCACACGCCGCTGGCGATCCAGGCCGGTTACGGGTTGTACCTGGCCGTGGCCACCGGCCTGTGGTTCTGCCTGGTGGCCATGCTGTTCAGCCAGCAGCGGGTGCGTGCCGGCTTTGCCCGCATGGGCCACTGGTTCGACCGCACCATGGGCGCGGTGCTGATTGCCCTGGGGGTGAAGATCGCTTTCACCGAAATGCACTGACGATGATGTTCAAACGCCACTAATCCCTGCAGCGGTCAAATCATTCCTTTGGCTGATTTGGCCGCTGTGGAGGCGTTCTAGAGTAAGGCATGTCTTGCCCAGCCTGTGCACTCTAGAAAAGGGACTCCTATGTTGCAGACTCGCGTCATTCCTCCTGCCGAGGACGCTTACCAGTTTCCGCTGTTGATCAAGCGCCTGCTGCTGTCCGGCAGCCGTTACGAGAAAACCCGCGAGATCGTCTACCGCGATCAGCTGCGCTACAGCTACCTGACCCTCAACGAGCGCATCGCGCGGCTGGCCAATGTGCTCACCGAGGCGGGGGTCAAGGCGGGTGACACCGTGGCGGTGATGGACTGGGACAGCCATCGCTACCTCGAATGCATGTTCGCTATTCCGATGATTGGCGCGGTGGTGCACACCATCAACGTGCGCCTGTCGCCGGAGCAGATCCTCTACACCATGAATCACGCCGATGACCGCTTCGTGCTGGTCAACAGCGACTTTGTCGGCCTCTACCAGGCCATCGCCGGGCAACTGACCACGGTGGAGAAAACCCTGCTGCTGACCGATGGCGAGCAGAAAACCGCCGACCTGCCGAACCTGGTCGGCGAGTACGAGCAATTGCTGGCGGCGGCCAGCCCGGTCTATGACTTCCCTGATTTCGACGAGAACTCGGTTGCCACCACGTTCTACACCACCGGTACCACCGGTAACCCCAAGGGGGTGTATTTCACCCACCGGCAACTGGTGCTGCACACTCTGGCGGCTGCGACGGTCACCGGCAGTATCGACAGCGTGCGCCTGCTCGGCAGCAATGATGTGTACATGCCCATCACGCCGATGTTCCATGTCCATGCCTGGGGCATTCCCTACGTGGCGACCATGCTCGGCATCAAGCAGGTCTACCCCGGGCGCTACGAGCCGGAGATGCTTTGTGAGCTGTGGCGCAACGAAAAGGTGACCTTCTCGCATTGCGTACCGACCATCCTGCAGATGCTGCTCAATGCCAAGGGTGCCCAGCAACAGGACTTCGGCGGCTGGAAAATCATCATTGGCGGCAGTGCCCTGAACCGCGCCCTGTACGAGGCGGCCAAGGCCCACGGAATTCAGCTGACCGCCGCTTACGGTATGTCCGAGACCTGCCCGCTGGTGTCCTGCGCTCACCTCAACGACGAGCTGCTGGCTGGCAGCGAAGACGAATGCATCACCTACCGGATCAAGGCCGGGGTGCCGGTGCCGTTGGTGGAAACCGCGATTGTCGATGGCAACGGCAACTTCCTGGCGGCCGATGGCGAGACCCAGGGCGAACTGGTGCTGCGCGCGCCGTGGCTGACCATGGGTTACTTCCGCGAGCCCGAGAAGGGCGCCGAACTCTGGCAGGGCGGCTGGCTGCACACCGGTGACGTCGCCACCCTCGACAGCATGGGCGTGATCGATATCCGCGACCGCATCAAGGACGTGATCAAGACCGGCGGTGAGTGGATCTCGTCACTGGAGCTCGAAGACCTGATCAGCCGCCACCCGGCGATCCGCGAAGTGGCGGTGGTCGGTGTCGCCGACCCGCAGTGGGGCGAGCGGCCGTTTGCCCTGCTGGTGATCCACGAAGGCCAGAGCATCGACGCCAAGGTCCTCAAGGAACACCTCAAGCCGTTCGTGGAGCTGGGGCACATCAACAAGTGGGCGATCCCCAGCCAGATCGCCCTTGTTACTGAAATTCCCAAGACCAGTGTCGGCAAGCTCGACAAGAAGCGCATCCGCCTGGACATCAGCCAGTGGCAAGCCAGTAACAGCACCTTCCTCTCGACCCTGTAATGCCTGGCGGGTCGCGCCTGAAGCGGCGCGACCCGCACGCCAGACGCATGGGCGCCTTGTCAAATGACGAAATTAAGCCATTCTTCCCCCAGCCAGCGTAGTGGCCGGTCATGCAGACCCTGCCAGAGGGGTTGGGATGCAAATCACACTTTAGAGGGATCAAGCAGTTCAACCTGCTGGCTATAGTCGGTTCAGGGGATTTTCAGGAACGGGGGATCGCACATGCATGTGCCTAGCCACTCGCTCGAGCAAAAAGGTGCGCTCACACCGCTCGAGCGATGCGTTTCTGCAAAGGACTCACTGCCATAAAAATAAAGTACATGGAGTAGCGTCGATGACATCAGCAAATCTGTTCTGGCGCCGGGCGAAACTGCCCCTGGCCGTCAGCCTCGCTTCTACGCTCGCCGGTCCTGCATTCGGCGTCAGTTTCAACATCGGTGAAATCGAAGGCTCGTTCGACTCGTCGCTGTCGGTGGGGGCGAGCTGGTCGACAGCCAGCCCGAACAAGAACCTGATCGGCGTCAACAACGGCGGCAAGGGGTTGTCGCAGACCTCCGATGACGGCCACCTGAACTTCAAGCGCGGTGAGACCTTCTCGAAAATCTTCAAGGGTATCCACGACCTGGAACTCAAGTACGGCGATACCGGGGTATTCGTCCGTGGCAAGTACTGGTACGACTTCGAACTCAAGGATGAGCATCGCGAGTTCAAGGACATCAGCGACACCAACCGCAAAGAGGGCGCCAAGTCGTCCGGCGGGCAGATCCTCGACGCCTTCGTCTACCACAACTACTCGATCGCCGATCAGCCGGGCTCGGTGCGCCTGGGCAAGCAGGTGGTCAGCTGGGGTGAAAGTACCTTCATCGGTAACGGTATCAACTCGATCAACCCGATCGACGTGGCGGCCTTCCGCCGTCCGGGTGCCGAAATCAAGGAAGGCCTGATTCCGGTCAACATGTTCTACGTGTCCCAGAGCCTGACCGACAACCTCTCGGGCGAAGCCTTCTACCAGCTCGAATGGGACCAGACCGTCGTCGACAACTGCGGCACCTTCTTCTCCCAGCCGGACATCATTGCCGACGGCTGCACCGATAACCTGCGCGTACTCAACAGTGCCAACGCGTTGCCAGCGGCCGCCCGCGGCTTCCTCGCAAGCCAGGGTGTGGACGTCAATGGCGAAGGTGTGCGGGTCGCCCGTGGCCCTGACCGCGATGCGCGAGACAGCGGCCAGTTCGGCGTGGCCTTGCGTTACATGTACGACCCGCTGGGCACCGAGTTCGGCGCCTACTTTATGAACTACCACAGCCGTGCGCCGATCTTCAGCGCCCACGGTGCCGATCCGCGGGTCTATGCCGGCCTGGCCGGGCTGCCTGCAGCCTTGCGTCCGTTGGCACCGCTGATCGTCGCCGGCAACTCCAGCTACTTTGTCGAGTACCCGGAAGACATCCGCCTGTACGGCCTGAGCTTCTCCACCACCCTGCCTACCGGCACGGCGTGGAGCGGTGAAATCAGCTACCGGCCAAACGCCCCGGTGCAGCTCAACACCACCGATATCCTCTACGCCGGCGTGCGTCCGATTGGCGGCACCCTGGCCAACGCCTCGCTGCTCAACGGTGTACCGGGCCAGGACCTGAACGGCTACCGGCGCAAGGAAATCACCCAGTTCCAGACCACCCTGACGCACTTCTTCGACCAGGTCATGGGCGCCAGCCGCCTGACCGTGGTGGGTGAAGTCGGCGTGACCCATGTCGGCGGCCTGGAAAGCGCCCACGATGTGCGTTACGGCCGCGACCCGGTTTACGGCCCAGGCCCGCTGCCGGCAACCCCAGGGGCAGGCAATCTCGATACCTGCTCGGCGATCATCAACACCGGCACCATCAACGGCGCAGGCCCTGGCGCTTCGGACGCCAACCGCAGCCGCAACTGCGAGAACGACGGTTACACCACCAGTACTTCCTGGGGCTACCGCGCGCGCGCCATCTGGGACTACCCGGATGTATTCGCCGGGGTCAACCTCAAGCCGAGCGTGGCCTGGTCCCATGACGTGTCGGGCTACTCGCCAGGCCCTGGCAGCAACTTCGAGGAAGGGCGCAAGGCGATCAGCCTGGGCCTGGACGCCGAGTACCAGAACACCTACACCACCAGCCTGTCGTACACCAACTTCTTCGACGGCAAGTACACCACCGTGGATGACCGCGATTTCATCGCCCTCAGCTTCGGCGTGAACTTCTAAGAATTCGGATTCAGGACGACCATGAAGATGAAAACAACCAAGACTCTGCTGCAAGCCGGTGTACTGGGCCTGTCCCTGTTGGCGACCAGTGTCATGGCGGCGGTTTCCGCCGACGAGGCGGCCAAGCTGGGCGCCAGCCTGACGCCGATGGGTGCTGAAAAGGCCGGTAACGCCGACGGCTCGATCACGGCCTGGAAGCCGCTTGCCAAAAGTGCCGGTAGCGTCGATAGCAAGGGCTTCCTTGCCGACCCGTATGGCAGCGAACAACCGAAGTTCACCATCACCGCGCAGAACGTCGACCAGTACAAGGACAAACTGTCCCCTGGCCAGGTCGCCATGTTCAAGCGCTATCCGGACACCTTCAAGATGCCGGTGTACCCGACCCACCGGGGCGCTACCGTGCCGGATGCGGTGTTCGCGGCGATCAAGAAGAACGCCACCAGCACCAACCTGGTTGGCGGCGGCAACGGTCTGGAAAACTTCGACACCGCCGTGCCGTTCCCGATTCCGAAAAGCGGCGTCGAGGTGATCTGGAACCACATCACCCGCTACCGTGGCGGCAGCGTGACTCGCCTGGTGACCCAGGCCACGCCGCAGCAGAACGGCTCGTTCAGCCTGGTGTACTTCCAGGACCAGTTCGTCTTCCGCGACCGGATGAAAGATTACGATCCGGCCAACCCGGGCAACGTGCTGTTCTACTTCAAGCAGAAGGTGACGGCGCCAGCGCGCCTGGCCGGTACCGTACTGCTGGTGCACGAGACCCTCGACCAGGTCAAGGAGCCGCGCAAGGCGTGGGTCTACAACGCCGGCCAGCGCCGGGTACGGGCAGCGCCACAAGTGTCCTACGACGGCCCGGGTACCGCCGCCGACGGCCTGCGCACCTCCGACAACCTGGACATGTACAACGGCGCGCCGGACCGTTACGACTGGAAGCTGGAAGGCAAGAAAGAGCTGTTCATTGCCTCCAACAGCTACAAGCTTGACGATCCCAAGCTCAAGTACGCCGACATCATCAAGGCCGGGCACATCAACCAGGACCTCGCCCGATACGAACTGCGCCGGGTATGGCATGTGGTCGCAACCCTGAAACCGGGCCAGCGCCACATCTACGCCAAGCGTGACTTCTACATCGACGAAGACACCTGGCAAGCGGCGGTGATCGACCAGTACGACGGTCGCAACCAGCTGTGGCGCGTGTCCGAAGCCCACTCCCAGGACTACTACAACGTCCAGGTGCCGTGGTACACCCTGGAAGCCATCTACGACCTGCAGTCCGGTCGCTACCTGGCCCTGGGCATGAAGAACGAGGAAAAGCGAGCCTACGACTTCGGGTTCACTGCCTCCAAGGCTGACTTCCAGCCTGCAGCGCTTCGCCAGGAAGGTGTGCGCTAAGTTTCAAACCTCCGTGTGATCTCCCAGAACGCCCCGGCTTGCCGGGGCGTTTCTGTTTGCGCATGCGTGTCGGCTGAGCCTTGTCGTTTTTTGTTGTAGTCTTTTTTCCGCAAAGCGCGGCAATTGTCTTCAAATGTGCTGTTTAACCCGCTAGTCTGCGCTGATCCGTACTGCCGACGATTCCCTAACTAAAAACGAGCCGGCCATGACTGATCTGTCCCGTACGCAAGGGTTCGCCAGCCAGGCCATGAGCGTCCTGGAGGGCCGTTTCTTTCGCCCGCCGCTGCCCGAAGGCCATGTGCCGCGGGCGCGCTTGTGTCAGCGTTTGCAGGCGGGGCTCGGCGGGCGCTTGCTGCTGGTCAATGCACCGGCGGGTTTCGGTAAAAGTTCGTTGGCGGTGGAGTTCTGCCAGGGCCTGCCCAACCACTGGAGCAGCCTCTGGCTGGGTTTGAGCCGGCGCGACAACGACCCCGGGCGCTTCCTCGAGCGCCTGCTCGAAGGCTTGCAGCAATACTGCCCGGCCCTCGGCGGCCAGGCCCTGGGCCTGCTGAAGATGCGCCAGCGGCACCAGCCGTTTGCCTTCGAAGAATGGCTCGACGGCCTGCTCGATGAACTGGCCCGTCACCTGCAGCCACACAACCCCTTGCTACTGGTGCTCGACGACTACCACCTGGCCCAGGGGCCGGTGCTTGACCGCTGCCTGCAGTTTTTCCTCAATCACCTTCCGCCCGGCCTGGTGTTGCTGGTCACCAGCCGCCAGCGGCCGGACTGGCACCTGGCGCGCCTGCGTCTGTCGCGCCAGTTGCTTGAACTCAACGAGCAGGACCTGCGCCTGACCACCGATGAGTCCCTCGCCGTGCTGGGCCAGCAACCGACGGTGTTGCGCGGCCAGGCGCTGGACAACCTGATCCAGCGCAGCGATGGCTGGGTCGCCGGCTTGCGTTTCTGGCTGCTGGCGGCCAACGAGGCCGGTGCCGACAGCGCCTTGCCCCAGGCCCTGCACGGTGGCGAGGGGCTGATTCGCGACTACCTGCTCGAGGAAGTCATCGAGATGCTGCCCGCCGAAGTGCAAGGCTTTCTCTACGACACCGCCTGCCAGGAGCGCTTTTGCGCCGAGCTTTGCGATGCCCTGCGCGAAAGCCACGACAGCGCCGAGATTCTCCGTTACCTGCAGGCCCACCAGGTGTTCCTGGTGCCGCTGGACGAACATGGGCGGTGGTTTCGCTATCACCATTTGTTCTCCGATCTGCTGCGCACCCGTCAGGCCAGCCTGCCGCTGTCGAGCCTGCATTTGCGCGCCTGTCGCTGGTTCCATGGCCAGGGCCTGCTCGATGAAGCCGTTGAGCAGGCCTTGCGCGCCGGCCACCTGGACGTGGCCGCCAACCTGGTGCAGAACCTCTCCGAAGAGCAACTGCTGGCCGAGCAGAACGTCGGCATGCTGCTGCGCTGGAAGATGGACCTGCCCGACAGCCTGCTGATCAGCACACCGCGGCTGATCGTGCTGTACAGCTGGGCCCTGGGCCTGGCCGGGCAGCTGGATGCCGCCGAAGAACTGGCCAGCCACCTGAGCCGCTTCTTGCCGGCGCCTTCGGCCACCGCACAGAAATCCATGCTCGCTCAGTGGCTGGCGCTCAGCGGGGTGATCGCCCGTGGTCGCGGCGACCGCCAGCGTACCCTCGAATATTGCTCCGAAGCGCTGCACAGCTTGCCGTTCAAGCGTTACGGGCAGCGCCTGGTGTGCCTCTCGACGTTGTCCAACCTGGCCATCGCCGATGCCGATTTCTGGCGTGCCCGTGGCTGGAATCGCGAAGCACTGGAGCTGGCCCAGCGGGTCGGCAACCCGTTGTTCGAAGCCCTGGCCCATTACGACCGGGCACGGGTGCTGCACGCCCGTGGCGAGGTGTTGCGCGCCCTCGATGAAGTGCGCCAGGGCCTGCAGCGCCTGCAGGGTTTGTCGGCGCAACGGTTGTACGCGGCGCGGGCACGCCTGACCCTGTACGAAGGCTACCTGCTGGCGGCCCGGCTGCAACCGGAGGCCGGCCGTAGTCGCCTGCGGGCCGGGTTGATCGAGGCGCGCGCCTGTCGCGATATCAGCGTACTGATCGGCCACTGCGTGATCGCTTCGCTCGATGGCCGTGAAGGGCGCTTTGCCGAAGCCTTTGCCGAGCTCGCCGAAGCCGAACGGCTGATGCACATCTGGGACGTGCCGCCGATTTTCTATCTGGCGATGATCACCCTGGTCAAATGCGAACTGTGGCTGGCCCAGGGGCGCACCGACCTGGCCGAATCCTGGCTGCTGCGCCTGGGCCAGACCTACGGGGGCGAGCAGGCGGCGGCCGCCCCGGAGTTCCACCCGTTGCTGCCGCTGCATATCGAATTGCAGCAGGCCTTGCTGGAACGCACCCAGGGCCGCCTGGAACAGGCCGCAAGGCGCTTGCAGGCACTGGTGGAGCGCGGCCAGGCCAGTGGCGGGCAGATGCTTTGCGTTACTGCGCTGTGCCAGTGGACGTTGCTGCTGCTGGCCAACAACAACGAAGCCCAGGCGCGCGGCCTGCTGGCGCTGGCGCTCGATTCCGCGCGCGGCGGCGTCCTGCAGCCGTTCCAGCGGCTGTTGCAGGATCACCCGCAATGGCTGCGCGAGCAGTTGCTGCTGCAACCCCAGGGGCCTGCGCAAAGCAGCTTGCTGGCGCTGTTGCCCGCGCTTGAATCGACTGAAGCGGGCGGTAGCGGCGAGGCCCTGAGCGCCCGGGAAATGGCTGTGCTCGAACTGATCGCCCAGGGCTGCTCGAACCAGGAAATCAGCGAGCGCCTGTTCATCTCCCTGCACACGGTGAAAACCCACGCCAGCCATATCAACAGCAAGCTCGGCGTCGAGCGACGCACCCAGGCGGTGGCCCGGGCCAAGGCATTAGGCATGCTGCACTAGTTTTGACTCGGCGGTGAACATCCTCGATGATGGCGCAATGCCATTATTTGTTCCATTGCTGGTACTTGCGTCCAGCAAATATGCGCTCTGTACGCCTCAAGCTATCGCCCTGTGTGGCCGATACTCTGCGAGTGCGGCCCGATTAAGCGCCGCAGCGAATCTACCCGCGAAGCCGAGCCTGTCCGTGAAGGTGTCTCTGCGTCTATTTTTTTATTTGCCATGACAGGTTTCGTGGATGCAGGTCTACAGCCAAAAAAGCTTTCTGATCGTCGATGACTTCTCTGATTTTCGCAGTTCGGCCCGCTCGATGCTGCGCGAGCTTGGCGTGCGTGATGTCGATACCGCCGACAGCGGCGAACAGGCGCTGCGCATGTGTGCGCAAAAACGCTATGACTTCATTCTTCAGGATTTCCACCTGGGTGATGGCAAGAAGAATGGCCAGCAGGTGCTCGAAGACCTGATCCTCGACAAGCTGATCAGCCATGAGTGCGTGTTCCTCATGGTCACCGCCGAAAGCAGCCAGGCGATAGTCCTTAGTGCCCTGGAGCATGAGCCCGACGCTTACCTGACCAAGCCGTTCAACCGCATCGGCCTGGCCCAGCGCCTGGAAAAACTGGTGCAGCGCAAGACCCTGCTCAAGCCGATCCTCCAGGCCTTGGACCGCGGCCGCCCGGCCGAGGTGCTGGCGGCCTGCGCCGAGCTGTGCAAGAAGGACCCGCGCTTCGCCCCGCTGTGCCTGCGCTACCGCGCCGATGCTCTGCGCGACCTGAACCGCTTCGATGAGCTGGAGAAATTTCTCACCACCATCATCGCCAGCCGGGCCACGCCCTGGGCCTATGCCGCCCTTGGCGGCCTGCTGTACAAGCGCAACCAGCTGGCCCAGGCCCAGGGAGTGTACGAGCAGGCGCTCAAGGCCTTCCCGATGATGCCCGGCCTGTACGACGGCCTGGCCGAAGTGCTGGTGGCCCAGGGCGAAAGCAAGCGTGCCCAGGGTGTGCTGGAAGAGGCCGTGCGCCTCTCGCCCCTGGCTGTGCGCCGGCAGATGATGCTGGGCAAGCTGGCCCTGAGTAACGATGACTACGACACTTCGTCCAAGGCCTACCGGCATGCGGTCAACCAGGGCCAGAGCTCGCGCTACAAAGACCCGGAAAGCAACCTCGGGCTGGTCCAGGCATTGATGAACAAGAACGCCGGCAACGGCCTGGATGCGCGCACCCGGGTCGAGATCAACACGGTGCTCAGCGAAGTGGCCAAGGAGAACGTCGAAGACCAGGGCCTGCAGGTGCGTGCGCGGCTGATGAAAGCCGCCAGCCTGCAGCAGGCCGGCGACGCCGAAACCGCCGCCAAGCTGACCGAGCAGGCCATGGCCCGGCTGGAGAAGATGGACCAGTTTTTCTCGGTCGAGGCGGCGCTGGTGGTGGCTACGCAATTGCAGAAACTCGGCCAGGAATCTGCCGGTACCGCGATTCTCAAGGGCTGCGTGGAAACCTACGGTGACGACCCCAAGGTCATGCAGAGCGTGGCGCAACTGACCGATGACCCGAGCGTGCTCGGCGCGGTGACCGAAGCGGTCGACCTCAACCGCCAGGGCGTGCGCAGCTACCAGGCCGGCCAGCTCAGCGAAGCCCTGGCGCAGTTCCGCCGGGCACTGACGCTGCAGCCGAAGAACATCAGTATCGCCCTCAACACCGCCCAGGCGCTGTTGCGCATCGGTGGTGAGACACCGCCACCGGCGATCATGGACGAATGCCGCGCGTGCCTGGGCAGCGTCACCGGCATCCCGAAAAGCGATAACCGTTATGATCGCTACCGCAAACTGCACATCCGGGCTTTCGGCGCATGAACCAGGACAATCAGGGGCTGGATTTCTCGACGGTGATCGCCTCCACCGTACATGACATGAAGAACTCCCTCGCCGCCCTGACCCAGGCCCACAGCCAGTGGCTGGCGCGCCTGCCCGAGGCGCTGCGCAGCGGCAGCGAGCAAGGGGTGATGGAGCATGAGTTCAGCCACCTCAACGGCATGCTGGTGCAGTTGCTGGGGCTGTACAAACTGGGCGTCAACCAATTGCCCATGTGCCCCGACTACCACGAGCTCGACGACTTCATCGAAGCCCAGCTGGCGGCCCAGCAGAACCTGCTGCAGCATCGCGACATCCTCGCCAGCTGGCGCATCGAAACGGCCAGCCCGCTGGGCTTTTTCGACCGTGAACTGGTCGGTTCGGTGGTCGCCAACATCCTCAACAACGCCATTCGCTACGCTGGCCACACCTTGCTGATCAGCGTCAATGACGAGGGCGAGCAACTGGTGCTGAGCATCAACGATGACGGCCCGGGCTTCCCGGCGCGCATGCTCGAGCGCCAGCAGGAATATGTGCAGGGTATCGATGGCCAGAGCGGCAGTACCGGCCTGGGTTTGTACTTTGCCGCACGGATTGCCGGCCTGCATGAGCGCAACGGGGTCAAAGGGCGGATCGAGATTGCCAACGGCGGGGTCCTGGGCGGCGGGCTGTTCAGGCTGTATCTGCCGTAACGCCTGGCGAGGCGTGGTTGGGCTGACGAGTGTCGTCGCAGGCTTTGCCGGCCTGTGCGACACTCCGTCATTTGCTCCACAGGACTGCTGCGATGAACCCGGCCAAGCCCACCCTGATCCGCGAAACCTTCCCCGTCGGCCCGCTGCAGTGCAATTGCACGATCATCGGCGACCCGATCAGCAAAAAGGCCATCGTCGTCGACCCGGGCGGCAACCCTGAGCAGATCCTCGCCCGCCTTGATGCCCATGGCCTGAAAGTGGTGAGCATCATCCATACCCATGCGCACCTGGATCACTTCCTCGCCTCCGGGCAGTTGAAGGAGATGACCGGCGCCACCTTGCACCTGCACAAGGACGACCAGTTCCTCTGGGACAACCTGGAAATGCAGTGCCAGATGTTCGGCGTGCCCTACACCCCGGTTCCGCCGCCGGACCGCTGGCTGGCCGACGACGAAGAGCTGGCCTGCGGCTGTGGCGTGGCCTTGCACACGCCGGGGCACACACCGGGCTCGATGAGCTTCTGGTTCGCCGAGGCCAAGCTGTTGATTGCAGGCGATACGCTTTTTCGTCGTGGGATTGGTCGCACCGATTTGTGGGGTGGCGACCAGGCGACTATCGTTCGTTCCATCAAGCAGCGCCTGTACAGCCTGGATGAAGAGGCTACGGTGGTCACCGGCCATGGCCCGGACACCCGCCTGGGGGATGAGATGCGTCAGAACCCGTTTGTGCGCGCCTGAGATTCCAGGGAATTTTTCTGCTTTGCTGCAATCCAAGGCTGGCATAGATCCGAATCAGATCCGCTGCACTTTCGAATTACAGTAGGAGCTTGTCCATGTTCACCATGCGTCGTTTGATTATCGTCGCTACCGCTGCCGCGCTGATGTCCGGGTGCGCCAGCCCCAACCCGTATGACAGCCAGGGTCAGGCGCAGCAGGGTTCCACAGGGATGAGCAAAACCGCCAAGTACGGCGGCCTGGGTGCGCTGGCCGGTGCCATCGCGGGCGCCGCCATCGACCATAACAACCGCGGCAAGGGTGCGCTGATCGGCGCTGCCGCCGTCGGTGCTGCCGCAGCAGGTTATGGCTACTACGCCGACAAACAGGAAGCCGAATTGCGTGCAAGCATGGCCAACACCGGTGTCGAGGTGCAGCGCCAGGGCGACCAGATCAAACTGATCATGCCGGGTAACATCACCTTCGCCACCGACTCGGCCAACATCGCGCCGAGCTTCTACTCGCCGCTGAACAACCTGGCAAACTCCTTCAAACAGTTCAACCAGAACACCATTGAAGTGGTCGGCTACACCGACAGCACCGGCAGCCGCCAGCACAACATGGACCTGTCCCAGCGTCGTGCACAATCGGTGGTTACCTACCTGACTTCCCAGGGCGTCGATGGCAGCCGCGTCAGCGCCCGCGGCCTGGGCCCGGACCAGCCGATCGCCAGCAACGCCGACGCCAACGGCCGCGCGCAGAACCGTCGGGTAGAGGTCAACCTCAAGCCGATTCCCGGGCAGCAGTATCAGTAAATTGAGGGTGTAAAAAAGGGGAGCCAGGCTCCCCTTTTTTTGTGCCTGTAACGGCCTCATCGCTGGCAAGCCAGCTCCCACAGAGGCCTGGCTAGCATCCTGCAACAGCCTTGTGCTGGTGGTTTGAGTGTCCTAGGACCTATCCTACGAATTCTGTCGCCCTGCAGAGGATTGCTCCGGGGGAAGTACGCCACTAGGCTCACCGGGTCGCTGAAGTATCAGCGATCGGGTTTGGCGACCCGAGTACATCATTCTGCTTCCATGACGTCAGTCGTTATGGCAGTTGTGCGCGGGAGGGCTTCGGCCCTGCCGGGTTGTCCTGATGTCTCGGTTCGCCAACCTGCGTACAGCTGCCACCATTTCTGTTTGGCGACAGAGGTGGTGCAGCTCCCTTCACATCAGGAGCTTCATCATGAAAAAGATCGTTCCAGACCCACCTGAATTCCACCTTCTCGAAACCACAGAAACCCCATTCGGCCTCTGCGATGTCGGTCATCCACAGTTATTCGCCGTGCGCGCCGGGGTCAATGTCGAAGATGCGCTGGTGCATGCATCGCTGTATTTGAAGTGCGCGAGCCTGACCGGGCCGCTGGCGGTTGAGCATACCCGTGAGCCGGGGCGAGGGCTTCTTCAGGCGACCCTGCATTCCCATGAAATGGCCAAGGCATTGATCGATGCCTTGCTCGATGGGCTGGAGAGCCGGGCAATCAAGGCTTGAGGCGGCTGATCGCGGGGCAAGCCCGCTCCCACAGAGACTGCACAAAATCCTGTGGGAGCGGTGGTGCGACGTCTCGACTTGACCCGCGATGTACTTAGCTTGGGCTTTTGGTGGTGACTTTCAGCACATCGGTAAACACGATGACCACAGACTGGCCGACCTCGAGATTCTTCATGCGCTCCTGAAGTTCAGGGTCTTCGACTTTCACGACCCTTTGCGGGCCTTCAGGCGGCATCAGCGTGACTTCGTGGGTTTTCAGGTCGATCTTGGTGATCTTCGAGGTGACCTTGATCTGCCGGAATGCCTCACCACCCGGGTTGGGGTTGTCCTTGGTGGCACGGATGACGCCAGCGTCCTTGCTGATGCCCGGGGCCTTGCTAAGGTCTGTTTCGAGCACGGTAGCAACCGAGCGGTTGACGGTGATGTTGACCAGGTCGCCGACCTTGAGGTTATGCAGGTCCTTGGCCTGTTCGCTCAGCTGGATCGGCACCTCGGAGTCCTTAGGGCCAGCCACCGTAACGATGCGCTTGTCATGGTCGATGGCAAGGACTTTGGTATCCACCATATCTTGTGTAGCGACAGCGTCGATCAGGATGTCTTCTGCCTGCACCGTGAAACTGGCTGCAGACAGAAGCGAAACGACAGCAACAGCATGGGCGAAGCGGCGCAGCGGTTTCATAGGCTTACGTTCCTTGTGATTGCTAGTGAAATCATCGTAGGAAGTGAGCATAGATGCTGTCTGGCAAATTACCCGTCGGCGTTTTGTCGCAGCCGTTCCAGCAAGGCGTCCTTGTCGCTCCACAGCTGGTTGATCCATTGCTGGAAAGCCAGGCGGTAGGTTTCATCCTGGTCGTAGTTCCTGCCGAGGAACTCGGCCGGAATCGCCAGCTCCTCGAAGTGCACGACAATGTGCCTGACCCTCCCGCACAACAAGTCCCAGAACCCTGGCGCACCGTTCGGATAATGAATGGTGACATTGACGATCGACTGCAATTGCTCGCCCATGGCATCAAGCACAAAGGCAATGCCGCCGGCCTTGGGCTTGAGCAGGTGCTTGAACGGTGACTGCTGCTGGCGATGCTTGGCTGCGGTGAAGCGCGTGCCTTCGGCGAAGTTGAAGATCGCCGTCGGCTTGCCGCGGAATTTGGCGCAGGTGCGGCGAGTGGTTTCCAGGTCTTTGCCGGCCTTTTCCGGGTGCTTGGCCAGGTACGCCTTGGAATAGCGCTTCATGAACGGGAAGCCCAGCGCCCACCAGGCCAGGCCAATCACCGGCACCCAGATCAGCACCTGCTTGAGGAAGAATTTCAGCGGGCGGATACGCCGATTGAGCACGTATTGCAGCACCAGGATATCGACCCAGCTCTGGTGGTTACTGGTGACCAGGTAGCTGTGCTGGTAATCCAGCCCGGCCAGGCCCTCGACCTGCCAGCGGGCCTTGCCTAGCAGGTTGATCCAGGCATTGTTGTTGCTGATCCAGGCCTCGTGAATGTGGCGCATCAGTTCATCGGTGAGGCGCTGCGCCGCGGCGAACGGCAGCAACAGCTTGAACAGGCTGACGATGAACAGCGGGGTGCAGCAGACGATGGTGTTGAGCCCCAGCAGCAGCGAGGCGATAACCCCGCGCAGTGGCGCGGGTAGCAATCCGAGCATGTTCAACTATCCAGTGAGCGGTTGGCCTGAATGGCGGTCAGGGCGATGGTGTAGACGATGTCGTCGACCTGGGCGCCGCGCGGCAGGTCGTTGACCGGCTTGCGCAGGCCTTGCAGCATCGGCCCCAGGCTGACGCAATCGGCGCTGCGCTGGACGGCCTTGTGGGTGGTGTTGCCGGTGTTCAGGTCGGGGAACACGAATACCGTGGCGCGGCCAGCCACCTGGCTGTTGGGCGCCAGTTGCCGGGCGATCTCCAGGTTGGCGGCGGCATCGTATTGCAACGGGCCGTCGATCAGCAGGCCGCGCTGGGTTTCCTGGGCCAGCAGGGTGGCTTCGCGGACCTTCTCGACCTCTTCGCCAGTGGCCGAATCACCGCTGGAGTAGCTGATCATCGCCACCCGCGGGGCAATGCCGAAGGCTGCGGCAGAATCGGCGCTCTGCAGGGCGATTTCCGCCAGTTCATTGGCCGTCGGGTGCGGGTTCATCACGCAGTCGCCGTACACCAGCACCTGCTCGGGAAAAAGCATGAAGAACACCGATGACACCAGGCTGCAGCCGGGGGCGGTCTTGATCAGTTGCAGGGCCGGGCGGATGGTGTTGGCGGTGGAGTGCACCAGGCCCGAGACCAGGCCGTCGACCTCGTCCAGGGCGAGCATCATGGTGCCGATCACCACCGGATCTTCCAGTTGTTGCTCGGCCATCGGTGCATTGAGGCTTTTGCTCTTGCGCAGGCTGACCATTGGCTCGACGTAGCGCTCGCGGATCAGGTCCGGGTCAAGAATCTCCAGGCCCTCGGGCAAGGTGATGCCCTGGGCGCGGGCCACGGCCTGGACGTCGTCGGGCTTGGCCAGTAACACGCAGCGGGCGATGCCGCGAGCCTGGCAGATGGCGGCGGCCTGCACGGTCATCGGTTCTGCGCCTTCGGGCAGGACGATGCGTTTGTTGGCCTGCTGGGCGCGCTGGATCAACTGGTAGCGAAACACCGCTGGTGACAGGCGCAGTTCGCGCGGGGTGCCGCAGCGCTGGTGCAGCCAGTCGGCGTCCAGGTAGCTGGCGACGAAATCGGTGATCAGCTCGGCGCGCTCACGGTCATCCACCGGGATTTCCTTGTTCAGGCCATTGAGCTGGTTGGCGGTGTCGTAGGAGCCGGTGCTCACCGAAAGGATCGGCAAGCCGGCCAGCAGCGCGCCCTGGCACAGTTCGAGGATGCGCGGGTCGGGCTTGCTGTCGCTGGTCAGCAGCAGGCCGGCCAGCGGTACGCCGTTGATCGCCGCCAGGCTCACGGCGAGGATGATGTCGTCGCGATCGCCCGGGGTCACCACCAGGGTGCCGGGCTTGAGCAGCGGCACGGTGTTGGCCACGGTCCGGGCGCAAATGATGATCTTGTTCATGCGCCGGGTTTCGTAGTCACCGGCGTTGAGCACCTGGGCACCGAGCAGCTCGGCGACGTCGCGGGTGCGCGGGTCGTTGAGGCCGGCCTGGAACGGGATGCAGCCGAGCAGGCGGAAGTCGCCGCCACGCAGCAGCGGCGAATGCTCGGTCAGGCGCGCGGCGAAGGCGTTCATGTCTTCGTCGGTGCGCACCTTGTTGAGGATCACCCCAAGCACTTTCGGGTCGCGCGGGCCACCGAACAACTGGGCCTGCAGCTCGACGCGCCCGGACAGCTCGGTGAGCACTTCGTTTTCCGGCGCCGAGACCAGGATCACCTCGGCATCCAGGCTCTTGGCCAGGTGCAGGTTGACCCGCGCGGCGTAGCTGGCGTGGCGGGTCGGGACCATGCCTTCGACCACTACCACGTCCTTGCCGACGCAGGCCTGCTGGTACAGGGTGATGATCTCCTCGAGCAGTTCATCCAGCTGGCCATCGCCGAGCATGCGCTCGACATGGGCCAGGCTCAGCGGCTGGGGCGGCTTCAGGCCATGGGTGCGGGCAACCAGTTCGGTGGAGCGTTCCGGGCCGGTATCGCCCGGGTGCGGCTGGGCGATCGGCTTGAAGAAGCCGACCTTGAGGCCGGCGCGCTCCAGGGTGCGCACCAGGCCCAGGCTGATCGAAGTCAGGCCGACCCCAAAGTCGGTCGGCGCGATAAAAAATGTCTGCATGCGAGCTTCTCGAAATGAGCTGTGCAAAGAATCAATTGCCAAGGGTAGCGCTATCGGCCCCCTGAGCGCACCAGCCACAGGCAAATGCCTGGCCGATGCGTTGCTGGCGTTGCTCGGGGTCGAGCACCCAGCTGCGTGATTGCCAGGGCGGCTGGTGGCGCAGGTGCTGGGTGTGTCCGCACGACAGCTCGACCACCCAGTGGCCGTCCTCGTCCTGATGGAAACCCAGCACCTGGCTGAAGTATCCGGCAACCCGTTTGTCCGGGTTGCGTTCGCTTTCAGGCGATGCCTTGGTTACACTTGTTCGTTCTACATTCTTATGCAAAAGGTCTCGCCCCATGCTGATCGCCGCCAACAAGGCTGTCTCCATCGACTATACCCTCACCAACGACGCTGGTGAGGTCATCGACAGCTCCGCCGGCGGCGCTCCGCTGGTCTACCTGCATGGCGCAGGCAACATCATCCCGGGCCTGGAAAAAGCCCTGGAAGGCAAAACCACCGGTGACGAGCTGGACGTTGCCGTCGAGCCGGAAGACGCCTACGGCGAATACCTGGCCGAGCTGGTCAGCACCCTGAACCGCAGCATGTTCGAAGGTGTCGACGAGCTGGAAGTGGGCATGCAGTTCCACGCTTCGGCGCCGGATGGCCAGATGCAGATCGTCACCATTCGCGACCTGGACGGCGACGACGTCACCGTTGATGGCAACCACCCACTGGCTGGCCAGCGCCTGAACTTCAAGGTCAAGGTCGTCGATGTTCGTGATGCTAGCGAAGAAGAAATCGCTCATCGTCACATCCATGGCGAAGGTGGCCATCACCACTGATTTTCTGCGCTAAGCTCAGAGAGTCGCGAAGGCGCCCGGGCAAGTCCGTCGCACTCCAGCAGGGGAAGACGGCTTGGCAGGGCGCTTTTTTAATGGGCTGGTTTTACTGATTGCAGCCCGCAGCGACAACCGGGATCTGGAAAGGGGAGTACGTCATGAGTGCATTTCACGACCTGAAGTTGCAGGCACTGGATGGCCAGGAGTTGCCTCTGGCGCCGTTCAAGGGCCAGGTGGTGCTGGTGGTCAATGTCGCCTCCAAGTGTGGCCTGACCCCGCAGTACGCGGCGCTGGAAAACCTCTATCAGCAGTACAAGGGCAAAGGCTTCAGCGTACTGGGCCTGCCGTGCAACCAGTTTGCCGGGCAGGAGCCGGGCACTGAAGAAGAAATCCAGAAGTTCTGCAGTCTGAACTACGGCGTGACCTTTCCGTTGGGCAGCAAGCTGGAGGTCAATGGTCATGACCGCCATCAGTTGTACCGTTTGCTGGCCGGTGAAGGTGCCGAGTTCCCTGGCGATATCACCTGGAACTTCGAGAAGTTTCTGGTTGGCAAGGACGGCCGGGTATTGGCGCGCTTCTCGCCGCGTACCGCGCCGGATGATCCGGCGGTGGTGCAGGCGATCGAGAAGGCCTTGGCCTGATCGGTTGATCGCGGGGCTAGCCCCGCGATGCTGTTTAATCACCCAGATCAATAGTACTGGGCCACCCGAACGGCTCACCCTATCCTCAGGCGCATTCCCTCTTCCCAGGAGCGCCGCATGTCCGCCACCGCACTGTTCAAACCCTTCCAATTGGGCGCCCTCGAGCTGCCAAGCCGCGTGGTCATGGCACCGATGACCCGCACCTTCTGCCCTGGCGGCGTGCCCCACGCACAAGTGGTCGAGTACTACCGCCGCCGCGCCGCTGCCGGCGTTGGGCTGATCATCACCGAAGGCACCACCGTCGGTCACCAGGCTGCCAACGGCTACCCGAATGTGCCGCGTTTTTACGGCGACGACGCCCTGGCTGGCTGGAAGAATGTCGTCGATGCCGTGCACGCCGAAGGCGGGCGCATCGTGCCGCAGCTCTGGCACGTGGGCAGCGTGCGCCGCCTGGGCACCGAGCCGGACGCCAGCGTGCCGGGTTATGGCCCGAGCGAGAAGCTCAAGGATGGCCAGGTTGTGGTGCACGGCATGAGCAAGGCCGATATCCGCGAAGTGATCGAGGCGTTTGCCCAGGCCGCTCGCGATGCCCAGGCCATCGGCATGGATGGCGTCGAGATCCACGGTGCCCACGGCTACCTGATTGACCAGTTCTTCTGGGAGGCCAGCAACCAGCGCACGGATGAGTACGGCGGCGACCTGGCCGGCCGTTCGCGTTTTGCCATCGAACTGATCCAGGCGGTGCGTGCGGCGGTGGGCCCGGAATTCCCGATCATTTTCCGCTTTTCGCAGTGGAAGCAGCAGGACTACAGCGCCCGCCTGGTACAGAGCGCCGAGGCCCTCGGCGCCTTCCTGCAGCCATTGGTAGACGCCGGCGTGGATATCTTCCACTGCTCGACCCGGCGCTTCTGGGAGCCGGAGTTCGAAGGCTCGGACCTCAACCTGGCCGGCTGGACCCGCCAGCTCACCGGCAAGCCGACCATCACCGTCGGCAGCGTCGGCCTGGATGGCGAGTTCCTGCAGTTCATGGTGGCGACCGACAAGGTGGCGCAACCGGCCAGGCTTGAGAACCTGCTCAAGCGCCTGACCAACGATGAGTTCGACCTGGTGGCGGTGGGCCGGGCGCTGCTGGTCGACCCGGAGTGGGCCGCCAAGGTGCGCGATGGCCGCGAGCAAGACATCCTGCCGTTCAGCCGTGAGGCGTTGACGACCCTGGTTTGATCGCAAGCGTCGCCGGGCCTGGGCGCGCAATGCTGCCCTGGTCCTGGCGACAGGCTGCCTGCAGGTGCGCTTCGAACTGTTCGACAATCGCCGGCCAGCCCTGACGGCTGGCATGCTGGCGGGCATTGAGGCGCACCCGGCGCAGAGTTTCCGGCTCTTCCAGCAACCAGCAGGCGGCATCGATAAAGGCTGCTGCATCCCCCGGCATGGCCAGCGCACCGCTATGCCCGTGGCGAATGTGCTGGGCTGCCGCGGCTTGATCGTAGGCAACCACACCCAGGCCTGAGGCCAAGGCTTCTAGCACGACGTTGCCGAAGGTTTCGGTCAGGCTGGGAAACACAAAAATATCCCCTGATGCATAGTGTTCAGCCAGGCTTTCGCCGCGCTGGGCGCCGCAGAATATTGCGTCCGGCAGGCGTTGTTCGAGCACGCTGCGTTGCGGCCCATCACCGACCACGATCAATTTGATGCGCCGTTGCGGATACTGCTGTTGCAGGGCGTCCAGGCAAGGTTGCAGCAAACCTAGGTTCTTCTCGGCGGCCAGGCGTCCGACATGCAACAGGGCAATATCATCGGCGCCCACCCCCCATTGCTCACGCAGCGCCTGGCTGCGCCGCGCCGGGTTGAACAACTGGCTATCGACTCCCCGGGCCATCAGGCTGAGGTTGTCGAAGCCGCGCCGTTCCAGCTCCAGGCGCTGGCTTGGGCTGGGCACCAGGGTGCTGTGGGTGCGCCGGTGGAACCAGCGTAGGTAGTGGGTCAGCAGGCGCGCCAGCAGGCCCAGGCCGTATTCGCTGGAGTACTGCTGGAAATTGGTGTGAAAACCGCTGACCACGGCGATCCCCAGGCGCCGCGCCGCGCGCAGAGCGCTCAGGCCCAGCGGGCCTTCGGTGGCGATGTACAGTACGTCCGGGCGCTGCCGGCGCCAGCGGCGCAGCAGCTTGTGCATCGACACCTGGCCCCATTGCAAACCCGGGTACCCCGGTAACGGCCAGCCGCGGCACAGCAGCAGGTTGTCGTCGTTGGCCGAGGGCAGTTCGGCCGCTTGCCGCGGGCGCACCAGCTCGACCCGATGGCCGCGCGATCGCAAGCCATCGCTGAGGCGGCCAAGGGTGTTGGCCACGCCGTTGATCTCGGGTGGGAAGGTTTCGCTGATCAGGGTGACATGCAGGGGCGGTGTGCTCATGAAACCAGTTTCGACCGTGCCGATTGCCGCTCTGTGACAGCTAAATGACAGATCGATGACGCCTGATTACTGGCGATTGCAGGTGCGCAAATATTTCCCAGCAAGTGACTCAAGATTGCAGGTCCGCCAGCCGATGCAGAAGCATTCGAATGACTGATTTCGCTCCGGGAGAGCGTCATGTTCAACAGCAAACTCAAGCAAGAAATCCTCCGGCTGCGCGAAGAACTGCAATCGGTAGAGCAAGTAAAGTGCAGCCTCGACAGTGAGATGCTGGTGCTGCAGCTCGATCCGCAGGGGCGCATCGAATCGGTCAACAGCAATTTCGAAAAAGAGATGCTCTACAGCAGCCATCAACTGATTGGCCGCAACATCGAGGAAATCGTCCCGGCGCACGTCAAGCAACTCGACTTTTACCAGCGCATGAAGCACGCCATTGCCCGTAGCGAGCATCTCAATGGTGCTTTCCGCCTGCTGCGGGGCAATGGCGAAGAGGCCTGGCTGCGCTCGATCCTGCAGCCGGTGAAAAACAGCGAAGGGCGCATCAAGTATTTCACCCTGCACTCCAGCGACCTGACCCGCACCATCGAAACCTCCCGCGAGCACGAGAGCCTGATCAAGGCGCTGATGCGCTCCACGGCGGTGATTGAGTTCAACCTCAACGGTGAAGTGCTGACGGCCAATGAGCGCTTCCTGCAGACCATGGGCTACAAGCTCGACCAGGTGGTGGGCAAGCATCACCGCCTGTTCTGCGAACCGGAAGAGTACAACTCGGTGGGCTATCACGCGTTCTGGGACAAGCTGCGCCGCGGTGAATTCGTCGCCGAGCGCTTCAAGCGCATTGATGCCCATGGCCGCGTGGTGTGGCTGGAGGCGTCTTACAACCCGATCATCGATGCCCACGACGTGCTCTACAAAGTGGTCAAGTTCGCCACCGTGATCACCGATCAGGTCAACCAGGAAACGGCCGTGGCCCAGGCCGCCGACATTGCCTACACCACCTCGCTGGAAACCGACGCCTGTGCGCGCAAGGCCACCGAAGTGGTGACCCAGACCGTTGACGTCATGCGCGGCCTGGAAACTTACATGCAGGAGGCTGCCGAAGGCATCGAGGCGCTGGACAAGCAGTCGCAGGTGATCGGCTCGATCATCAAGACCATCAGCGACATTGCCGGGCAGACCAACCTGCTGGCCCTCAACGCCGCCATCGAGGCCGCACGTGCCGGTGAGCAGGGCCGCGGCTTTGCCGTGGTCGCCGACGAGGTCCGGCAACTGGCCTCGCGCACCAGCACCGCCACCGAGGAAATCGCCCGGGTGGTGCAGCAGAACGAACAACTGGCCAAGGCGGCGGTGGACATCATCGACAGCAGCAAGCGCCAGGCCGAGCAGGGCCTGTCACTGGCCGGGCAGACCGGCACGGTGATCGTCGAGATTCAGGACGGTGCACAGAAGGTGGTCAACGCGGTAGGGCAGTTTTCCAACCAGCTGTCGAGCTGATGGTAGGGCCGCGTAGCCGGGCGGCTACGCGGCGCTGCTTCAGGTACGCTCGCGGACCCAGAACAGCGTGGCGCCAGCCACTGCTGCCGGCATCATCAGGATGTTGAGGAACGGCACCAGCAGCACCAGGTACACCGAGCCACCAAAACCCAGGCTCTGCCAGCGCTTTTCGCGCAGCCAGGCAAGCATGTCCTGCCAGCTCATCTTGTGGTTGTCGGCCGGGTAGTCGATGTACTGGATGGCCATCATCCAGATCCCGAACAGCAGCCACAGCGGCGCGGCGATGATGTTCACCACCGGGATCAGCGAGAGGATGAACAGACCGATCGCCCGTGGCAGGAAGTAGCCCAGCTTGCGCGCTTCGCGGCCCAGGGTACGGGGCACCATGGCGGTGAGTTCGGCCCAGCTGAAGGCCGGAAAGTCATCGGTACCGCGCACCACCACTTCGACCTTTTCCGCGAGGAAACCATTGAACGGCGCGGCAATGATGTTGGCCAGCATGGTGAAGGTGAAGAACACCATCAGCCCCACCAGCACCACGAACAGCGGCCACAGCACGTAGTTGAGAAAGCTCAGCCAGCTCGGCAGGCTGGGCATCAGCGAGTCGACCCAGAGGCTGAACTGGTGGCCGGCCAGGTAGATCAGGCCGACGAACAGCAGCAGGTTGACTGCCAGCGGCAGCAACACGAACAGGCGCAGGCTCGGGCTCAGGACCAGTTTCAGCCCTTCACGCAGGTACTGTGGGCCAGAGAGGACAGGGGCTTGCATATAAGGGAAGGCTCCGGGTAAAGGCAAACGCGCTGACCTTACCGAGTTTGCGCGACGGGCGAAAGCGCGGCGCAGAGCGAGAAACGGGCTGTAACAAAACCTCAGCAGCATCTGCGGCCAGGGCTCATAGATAAACCGCGCGCGCCTTTGCTGATGAATAGAGCCGGCCTATAAGGTGGATTGTCTAAGGATATTTCCTTAATCTCTGCCACCTCGCTAAAGTGCGCACATCTTTTCAACGCCTTCGAATTCTGACTTTCAAGGAGTTTCCATGAGCATTCTGGTCAACAAGCAAGCCCCTGATTTCGACGCGGCGGCAGTGTTGGGCGACGGTTCGATCGTCGACAGCTTCAAGCTTTCTTCCCTGCGCGGCAAGTACGTCGTGCTGTTCTTCTGGCCGCTGGACTTCACCTTTGTCTGCCCGTCGGAAATCATTGCTCACAACAACCGCATGGACAAGTTCCGCGAGCTGGGTGTGGAAGTGGTCGGTGTTTCCATCGACTCGCAGTTCACCCACCACGCCTGGCGCAGCACGCCGGTGGAGAAGGGCGGTATCGGCGCGGTCGAGTTCACCATGGTCGCCGACGTCAAGCACGAGATCACCCGTGCCTACGGTATCGAGCACGATGACGGCGTGGCCCTGCGTGCCTCGTTCCTGATCGACCAGCAAGGCGTTGTCCAGCACCAGGTGGTCAACAACCTGCCGCTGGGCCGTGAAGTCGACGAGATGATCCGCCTGGTCGAAGCCCTGCAGTTCACCGAACAGCACGGTGAGGTCTGCCCGGCCGGCTGGCGCAAGGGCCAGAAAGGCATGAAGGCCGACGCCAAGGGCGTTGCCGACTACCTGGCCGAGAACGCTGCCAGCCTGTAAGGCTGTGGCTTAACGCTTTTCAGGACCTGCGACCCAAAGCCTTCCCCAAGTGCTTCGCAGGTTCTTTTTTATTCCAGCCGGCGATCCCGGCAAAACGATGCTGGCCAGCAAGTGCCAGCTCGACAGGAGTGTGACATGTCTGAAGTACGCCATTCGCGAGTGATCATCCTCGGTTCCGGCCCTGCCGGTTACAGCGCCGCCGTCTATGCCGCGCGCGCCAACCTCAAGCCGCTGCTGATCACCGGCATGCAGGCCGGCGGCCAGCTGACCACCACCACCGAAGTCGACAACTGGCCGGGCGACGCCCACGGCCTGACCGGCCCGGCGCTGATGCAACGCATGCAGGAACACGCCGAGCGCTTCGAAACCGAAGTGGTGTTCGACCACATCAACGCCGTTGACCTGGCCAGCAAGCCGTACACCCTCAAGGGCGACAGCGCCACCTACACCTGCGACGCACTGATCATCGCCACCGGCGCCAGCGCTCGCTACCTGGGCCTGCCATCGGAAGAAGCGTTCATGGGCAAAGGCGTTTCCGCCTGCGCGACCTGCGACGGTTTCTTCTACCGCAACAAGCCGGTCGCCGTGGTCGGTGGTGGCAACACCGCCGTCGAGGAAGCCCTGTACCTGGCCAACATCGCCAGCAAGGTCACCCTGGTTCACCGCCGCGAGACCTTCCGTGCCGAGAAGATCCTCATCGACAAGCTCAACGCCCGCGTGGCCGAAGGCAAGATCGAGCTGAAACTCAATGCCACCCTGGACGAAGTGCTGGGCGACGACATGGGCGTCACCGGTGCGCGCCTGAAGAACAACGACGGCAGCTTCGACGAAATCAAGGTCGACGGCGTGTTCATCGCCATCGGTCACACCCCGAACACCTCGCTGTTCGAAGGCCAATTGACCTTGAAAGACGGCTACCTGTTAGTCAACGGTGGCCGTGACGGCAACGCCACCGCGACCAACGTTGAAGGTGTGTTCGCTGCCGGTGACGTGGCTGACCACGTGTACCGCCAGGCCATCACCTCGGCCGGTGCCGGCTGCATGGCCGCGCTGGATGTCGAGCGTTACCTGGATGGGCTGCAGAACGCAGCGCTCTGACAGGTTTGATGGTGAACAAAAAACCGGCCTGATGGCCGGTTTTTTTGTCTCTGCATTCTGCCTCAGAGGCTCAGGCGCATGGACAGGTCCACCGCTTTTACATCCTTGGTCATCGCCCCGATGGAGATGTAGTCGACACCCGTTTCGGCGATTACCCGCAAGGTGCTTTCCGTCACCCCGCCGCTGGCTTCCAGCTTGGCCTTGCCGGCATTCAGGCGCACCGCTTCGCGCATGTCGTCCAGGCTCAGTTCATCGAGCATGATGATGTCGGCGCCCGCTTCCAGCGCTTCTTTGAGCTCATCCAGGCTTTCGACCTCGATTTCTACCGGCTTGCCCGGGGCAATGCGGTGCGCGGCGCTGATCGCCTGGGCGATGCCACCGCTGGCGGCGATATGGTTTTCCTTGATCAGGAAGGCGTCGTAGAGGCCGATGCGGTGGTTATGGCAGCCGCCGCAGGTAACCGCGTACTTTTGCGCCAGGCGCAGGCCGGGCAGGGTCTTGCGAGTGTCGAGCAGTTTGACCTGGGTGTCGGCGACCTTGTCGGCGAGGAACTGCGCGTGGCTGGCGACGCCTGAGAGCATCTGCAGGAAGTTCAGCGCCGAGCGCTCGCCACTGAGCAAGGATCGGGCCGGGCCTTCGAGGTGGAACAGTACCTGGTTGGCGCTGGCACGCTCGCCATCAGCGACCTGCCAGTGCACCGCAACCCGTGGGTCGAGTTGGCGGAACACCGCGTCGACCCAGGCCGTGCCGGCAATCACGCAGTCATCGCGGGTAATGATGGTGGCCTTGGCCAGGCGCTCGGCCGGGATCAACTGGGCGGTGATGTCGCCACTGCCGATGTCTTCAAGCAACGCACGGCGCACGTTGGCTTCGATTTCGGCGGTCAGGTCGGCGAGGCGTAAATTCGGCATGGCGGGCTCCACAAGCTAAGTGCTGGCGATTATAGGGCAGGGCAGCCCGCGCTTGCAGCAAACACTGTAGTGGCGGCCAAAGCTTGACCTTTGGTCAGGCCAACTGAGCTTTTTGTCCGGGCACCGGTCTATCAGCAGCGGCATGTGCGCACTGGCGAGCAGGAGGTTTTTACTCGATAATGCGCCTTGTATTTGGCGTCATAGCTTTGACGACCGCTAAAAAGCTCAAAATCGAACCTGCAAGGAGACCAGGATGCACAACGACGGGAAGGTGGTGCCGATCAAGGCCATCACCGATCAGGCGCACACAGCGCCCCTCGCTCGTCTGCCGGTGGTGCTTCTGCAGGTACGTGACAAGGCCGCGCTGCAACTGCGCCAGGGCCTGCAGGCGTTGTTCGACAACGCCGACGACACCCTGTTCGAGATGGCTGACAAGGCCGCGAGCAACGTTGAACAGAACATCCTTTTCGAAGCCATGCGCGACCTGCGCCTCAAGCGCAAGAACATCGAGCGCGGTTACCTCGACCATTTCTATGAAGCATTCGTGCAGATCGGCCAGCCCGATGCCCTGCCGGCCCTGCACAGCCATGGCTACGACCGCCTGGCGCTGGTGGCCAATGACGAGCTGGAACGTACCGTGGCCCTGGATGCCATGGTCGCGCGGGTGCTGGCCCGCGACGGTATCGCCCTCAACCAGTTGACCTTGCGCTTCAGCGCCCTGGTCGGCCAGGCCCTGGACGATCCGCGCAACCCGCTGGGCCCGGCGATGCTGTGCGATTATTTTTTGCGCGCCGGGCGCAGCCTGGGCGTGGGCATCAAGGTCAAGCTGATCATCCTCAAATTGTTTGAGCGCTATGTGCTGCACGACGTCGACCAGTTGTACGGCGAGGCCAACCAGTTGCTGATTGCCACCGGCGTGTTGCCCGAACTCAAGGCCGTGCCGCGACGCCGCGCCCAGGACCGCCCGCCGGCTGAGCGCGAGGCTGCGGCCAGCACAACCGACCAGCAATCGCCCAGTGATCCGCTGGATGCCAACGGCCAGGCGGTATTTGCCTCGTTGCAGGCGCTGCTATCGCCGGTGCGCGGGCGAGTTGCCCCGCGCCTGGAGGCCTGTGAGCAGGTCCAGGCGATCAGCACCCGTGACCTGTTGCGCCTGCTTTCGCACCTGCAGCATTACGTGCCGCCGACAGCGCAGACCGATGACTTCGACCTGCACCAGCAGCTTGAACAGTTGCTGACCCGGGTCAGCGTAAAGAGCGGCACCTACCGCAAGATCGAGGTGGTCGACGAAGATGTCATCAACCTGATCGCCATGCTCTTCGAGTTCATCCTCGCCGATCGCAACCTGCCGCGTTCACTGCGCGCCCTGATCGGCCGCATGCAAATCCCGATGCTCAAGGTCGCGGTCCTCGACAAGAGTTTTTTCAGCCGCAGCAGCCACCCGGCCCGGCGCCTGCTCAACGAAATCGCCACGGCGGCCATGGGCTGGGGTGCCAGCGATGATTGCCAGCGTGACAGCCTGTACCTGCGGGTAGAAAAAATCGTCCAGCGCCTGCTCAGCGACTTTGTCGACGACCCGGCGATATTTTCCGAACTGCTCGCCGAATTTCTCGCCTTCAGCAGTGATGAGCGACGTCGTAATGAGCTGCTCGAACAACGCACCCGCGACGCCGAAGAAGGCCGCGCACGTACTGCCCTGGCCCGTCAGCGGGTGCAGCAGGAGCTCAACCGGCGCCTGCTCGGCCGCTCGCTGCCGCGGGTGGTGGTGCGCTTGCTTGAAGAGGCCTGGAGCCAGGTGCTGTTGCTGGCCTGCCTCAAGCATGGCGACACCTCCAGCCAGTGGCTCGAAGCCCTGGAGACCATGGATGAGCTGATCTGGAGCGTGCAACCGCACACTGAAGACGCAGCGCGCCTGCGCCTGCTGGAGCTGGTGCCGGGCCTGCTCAAGGCCTTGCGCGATGGCCTGGCCAGCGCCGCCTTCGATCCGTTTGCCACCAGCGAATTCTTTGCCCAGCTTGAAATTCTCCATGTGCAGATGTTCGATACGCCGGTGGTCGGTGGGCGGGTGGTGCCCAACGACGTCAGCGAGCGGGTGCTGGTGCTTGATGAAATCGTCCTGCGCGCGCCTGAGGCCGGCGAGCCGCAAGCAGCCCAGGTACGCCTGGCCGATGACGACCCGGCATTGCTGCAGGTCGAGCGCCTGCGCATCGGTGCCTGGGTCGAGCTGCTCGATGAAGACGAGGTGCAGCGCTGCAAGCTGATTGCCCAGATCGACAGCACCGACCGTTTCATCTTCGTCAACCGCACCGGCCTCAAGGTCCGCGAATGGTCGCGCATGGCCCTGGCCGTGGCCTTGCGCCGCGGGCATGTGCGCCAGCTGGACGACACCCTGCTGTTCGACCGGGCCCTGGACTCTGTGCTCAGCCAGTTACGCCAGGCGCAGGCACGCTAGTTTCCTGCGCGTTTTAACGATGCATCCCGCGTCACCACGGGGCATACTGAGCCAGTGCCCCCGTGTCTCAGGATTTTCTATGCAACTGGACCGCGCTACTGGCTGGTTCGCCGGCGTTTGCCATTGTCCCTCGCCCAACTGCAATGCCCGCGCCGAGGGTGAAGTCATCTCCCTGCTGGTTATCCACAACATCAGCTTGCCGCCAGCGCAGTTCGGTACCGGCAAGGTCCAGGAATTTTTCCAGAACCGCCTGGATGCCAGCGAACACCCGTATTTCGAAGGTATCCAGCACCTGCGCGTGTCGGCGCACTTTCTCATCGAACGTGACGGCAAGGTCACTCAGTTTGTCTCTTGTCTGGACCGCGCCTGGCATGCCGGGGTGTCCTGTTTCGACGGGCGTGAGGCATGCAACGACTTTTCCATCGGTATCGAGCTTGAAGGCACTGATGAATTGCCTTTCACCGATGCCCAGTATCAGGCGCTACAAACATTGACCCGGCAGATCCAGGCTGCCTGGCCAGCCATTGGCACTGAACGGATTCAGGGCCACAGCGACATTGCCCCGGGACGCAAGACCGACCCTGGTGATGCATTTGACTGGCCGCGCTACCGCGCCGGCCTCAAGGACAAGGAGGAACACCCATGAGTTTTCTGGTGCTGTTGCTGGTGCTGTGGTTCGAGAAGTTCTCGGCCCTGCGCCAGCGCCTGCAACGCGACGGTTTTTTCGTCACCGAGCTTGCGCGCCTGGAGCGTGACGGCAGACGCCACCCCTGGTGGGTTATGGGCATCCTGGTGTTGCTGCCGGTGGGCCTGCTGGCCTTGCTGCTGCACGTGCTGGAGCCGGTGGCCTACGGTTTGCTGGCCTTGCCGGTGCACCTGCTGGTGCTGATCTACAGCCTCGGTCGTGGCGACATCAAGGCCGCGCAAGGACCGTTTCGCGATGCCTGGCGCCGTGGTGACGAGCAAGCGGCAGTGCATGTCGCCGAGCGCGACCTGGGCCTGACCGCCGACGATGCCCAGGCATTGCTGGAGCGGGTGCAGGGCAACCTGTTGTGGCAGGCCTACCAGAGCTTTTTCGCGGTGATTTTCTGGTACTTCCTGCTCGGCCCGGCGGCTGCCCTGGCCTATCGGCTATTGGCGCTGACCGCCGAACATGGGCGCACCCCTGCGTTGCGCGAGCATGCCTTGCAACTGCGCCACGCCTTTGACTGGGCGCCGGTGCGCGTGCTGGGCGTGAGTTTTGCCCTGGTTGGCAACTTCGTCGCGGTCAGCCGGGTGATGCTGCACGAACTGCTCAACTGGCACATCAGTGCCGCCGGCTTGATCAGCACAGTTGGCCGTGTAGCCGGTGATTTGCCGGCCAGCACGTCGGCAGGCCCCGATGGTCTGCTCGGGCTGGATAACCTGTGGGAGTTGCTGCTGCGCTCGGCAGTGCTCTGGTACGCCTGTTTCGCCCTGTGGACCGTGCTTGGCTAAGAGTCGTGACGGAGCGGCCGTTGGTCGCTCCGCAGCCGGTTAACCTTAAGTTACAAACCCCCGATCCGATATGCGCTATACAGGTGCTGCTGAATACACTCAGTGGCCTTGTGCCACTGTGCGCAGAACAATAAGAATCGGAGGGCGCCACCTGTGAACAGCCTGTTGTATCCGGCCATCGCGTTGATGAACCGACTGAGCTTCGGGATGAAGTTCAGCCTGATCAGTATTCTGTTTTTCCTGCCCATGCTGGTGACCAACTATTACCTGGTCCGCGATTCCTATGCGCAGTTCCACGCCACCCGCACCGAGCTGCAGAGCCTGGAGTTGCTGGCCAGCAGCCTGGCCCTGCGCGGCGAGGTGGAAGCCCTCGGCAACCTGGTGCAGATCAATGCCGTGCTCGGCCAATCGGGCAAGGCCGCGGATCTCGAGACGCAGATAGCCGGCGTCGAGCAACAGGTGCAGCGGCGCCTGTCCGCCTTGGCGGCAATGAGCGGCGATGAAGCACAGGTCAAGGCTTTTGATGACAAGCGCAGCGAGATGCTCGAGACCCTCAAGGCGGCCCAGGGCGAGTCTTCGCTGTCCAGCAAGGTGGCGTTTTTCGACAAGCTGCTGGGCCAGGCCCAGGTGCTCAGCAAAGTGATTGCCAGCCAGGCCGGGCTCAGCCAGGACAGTGACTCGGCGATTCGCCAGCTCAGTGAACTGATGACCACGGTCACTGCGCAGGTGACCCAGACCCTCGGCGAGGGACGGGCGATCGGCTCGTATTCGCTCGGCCAGGGCTTTGTCAATTCGGCGTCCAGCGCACGCTTCGATGACCTGCTGCAGAAACTGGAAAAACTCGGCGCCGACTACGCCATCCGCCTCGATGAAGCGCTGGCTACCGAGCCCGGCGCGCAAGCGCGGCTGGGCAGCCTGGCCAGCAGCAGCCAGGCGTCGCTCAAGCAGGCCAGTGAACTGATCGAGGAGCAGGTCGTCGTCGCCGACACCCTCGACGCGCCCTGGCCGGGGTTCTACAAGCAGTTCAGCGGTTTGATCGAGCAGACCTACACACTCAACAGCGCCGTTGGCGAGTTCCTCGGCCACCAGCTCGAGCAACGCCTGGCGGAACACCGCTCGCACATGGTCCTGCAGGTCTGCGCGCTGGCCGCGGTGTTCCTGCTGATTGTCTACCTCTACAGCGGCTTCTACGCCTCGACCCGCAACACCCTCAAAAGCCTCGGCGCGGTGATGGACAAGGTCGCTGCCGGTGACATGACGGTGAACTTCCAGGCCAGCAGCCGCGATGAACTGGGTGAGTTGGGCCAGGTATTCAACGGCACCGTGCGGCGCATTCATGACCTGATCGAACAGGTCGGCCACACCGTCGCCGAGGTCGAGCGCCAGGCCGAGCAGGTGTACGCGGTGTCGGCGCGCAGCAACCAGGCGGTCAGCGGCCAGCGTGGACAGATCGAACAGGTGGCCACGGCCATGAACCAGATGTCGGCCACCGCCCAGGAGGTAGCGCGCAGCGCCGCGGCGGCAGTCAGCAGCGCCCACGGCGTCAACCGCGAAACCGTCAGCGGCCGCGGCCTGGTGCAAACTCAGCAGGGCAATATCGCCCGCCTGGCCGGCGAAATCGACCAGTCGGTGGCGGTGATCAACCAGCTGGCCAGCGACAGCAAGGCCATCAGCCGGGTGCTGGAGGTGATCAAGAGCATCGCCGAGCAGACCAACCTGCTGGCCCTCAACGCTGCTATCGAAGCGGCCCGGGCGGGTGAGCAGGGCCGTGGCTTTGCCGTGGTCGCCGATGAAGTGCGGACCCTGGCCAAGCGCACCCAGCACTCCACCGAGGAGATCGAGCAGATGATCTCGCGCCTGCAAGGCGGGGTAGGGGCTGCCGTCAAGGCCATGGACAGCAGCCATCAGATGGCCTCGGGCACCGTCGGCGAGTCGCAACAGGTGCAGCAGGCGCTGGAGAACATCCTTGGCGCCATCGGCAGTATCGTCGACCAGAACCAGCAGATCGCCGCCGCAGTGGAGCAGCAGACGGCGGTGGCCCATGACATCGACCAGAACATCGTCGAGATCAACCGGGCGGCGGAAAACACCACCCAGGGCGCGCACCAGACCGAGGACGCCAGCCGCCAGCTGTCGACCCAGGTGCTGGAACTCAAGCGTCTGATCGGTGCGTTCCGGGTCTGAGATCAGCGGTTGCTGAAGTTTTCCGCGCTGTGACAAAGTAGCGCCCTGCAGGATTCCAGGGAGCCGGATGTGTCGGCAACGCTGCGGGTGTAGTCTCACCCTCACAGCAAACGGAACCTCGAGTCCACGCGATTCGGCTCCCTCAGCAAATTCACTGACGAGGTACAGACATTGGCCATCATCCATCCCAAAGTCCGCGGTTTTATCTGCACCACTACGCACCCGACCGGTTGCGAGCTGAACGTACGTGATCAGATCGAAGCCACCCGCAAGCTGGGCGTGCGCGAGGATGGTCCGAAAAAAGTACTGGTGATCGGTGCATCCAGCGGCTACGGCCTGGCAGCGCGCATCACCGCAGCGTTCGGTTTCAAGGCCGACACCCTGGGCGTGTTCTTCGAAAAACCGGGCACTGAAACCAAGGCCGGCACCGCGGGCTGGTACAACGCTGCCGCCTTCGACAAGTTCGCCAAGGCCGAAGGCCTGTACAGCAAGTCGATCAATGGCGATGCCTTCTCTGACGAAGCGCGGGCCAAGGTCATCGAGCTGATCAAGAACGAAATGGGCGGCCAGGTCGACCTGGTGATCTACTCGCTGGCCTCGCCAGTGCGCAAACTGCCTGCCTCGGCCGGTGAGCGCGCCGGCGAGCTGGTTCGCTCGGCGCTCAAACCAATCGGCCAGCCGTACAAGTCGACCGCCATCGACACCAACAAGGACACCATCATCGAGGCGTCCATCGAGCCGGCTACCGAACAGGAAATTGCCGACACCGTCACCGTCATGGGCGGCCAGGACTGGGAGCTGTGGATCGACGCCCTGAACGCCGCCGGTGTTCTGGCGCCGCAAGCGCGCACCGTGGCCTTCAGCTACATCGGCACCGAGATCACCTGGCCGATCTACTGGCACGGTGCCCTGGGCAAGGCCAAGCAGGACCTGGACGAAACTGCCCTGCGCCTGAGCAAAAAGGTCGGTGGCAGCGCCAACGTGGCGGTGCTCAAGTCGGTGGTTACCCAGGCCAGCTCGGCCATTCCGGTAATGCCGCTGTACCTGTCGATGGTCTTCAAGATCATGCAGGAAAAGGGCGTTCACGAAGGGACCCAGGATCAACTGGATCGCATGTTCCGTGACCGTATGTACCGTGCGGACGGTGCTGCGCCGCAGCTGGACGAGAAAGGCCGCCTGCGCCTGGACGACTGGGAACTGCGTGACGATGTACAGGATGCCTGCAAGGCCCTGTGGCCGCAGGTGACCACCGAGAACCTGTTCGAAATGACCGATTACGCCGGTTACAAGAAGCAGTTCCTCAACCTGTTCGGTTTCGAGCGTCAGGATGTTGACTACGACGCCGATGTGGCTACCGACGTACGGTTCGACTGCGTCGAGCTGTAATTAGGCGTTGCTAACTCTTTGTTGTCGCACCTGTTTTTCCTCAGGTGCGGCAACAGTTTCAAACTCGAAACACAATTTGAAACAAGTATGTCAGTGGCCTTTTGCTACCCCCTCCTCGGCACTGATCTATACCACTCATTCAAATGCCCTTTAAACCGTCAAGGTTTCGACAGGAGGCACCATGAGTGGACTGCAAAAACTAAAAGAGCGGATCAGGCAAAAGGGTCTGCAAAAGGTCCTCAAAACCCTGTGTGAGCGCTACATCTTCTTCCATTGGGAGTTGCTGTGGATGGAGCGCGACCTGATCAGCCCGGTACCGCCGCACAATCTGCGTGAGCATCCTGCGGTGCGCCTGGTGCAAATCACCACGGACAACGCCGATGCCTTCGCCCGCTATTTTGGCGACCGCGTGCAGACCATGCGCGAACTGGCCGCCGAAGGTCACACCGGGCACATGTACCTGGACGAGCAGGGCGACGCCGTGGCGTTTATTTTTGCCAGCATGCGCGACTATCACGACCGTCATTACTACGGCTGTACCTTCCCGGTGAAGCCCGGCGAGTTCTTTGAGTTCGGCGGCGAGATGACCCGTGCCTTCTTTGGCACCCGGCTGTCGGTGGATGCCCAGGTCAATTTGTGGGAAGCCATGCGGGAAAAGGGCTGCCACAAGGTGGTGGACGTCTGCGAAACCCACAACATTCCGGCGCTCAAGCTGCATCTGCGCATGGGCTATCACGAGCAGGGGCGGGTGATGCACGTGTATGGCCTGTTCGGACGCTGGCGCCTGTTCCGTGAAACCCGCTACGATGGCTCGCGACTGAGCGGTTTGCGCAAGGTCCCTGCACCGCGGGTAGCGGCTTCGGCATGACAGAGGTCGATGAGCAGTCTCGAAGCATTCCCGGCTTTGCCCGTTGCCAGCAACTGCGGCGAGGCCTTTCGTGAGATCACCGCCGATGGCTATGCCCTCGGCGGTTTCTGTTGGCGCCAGCAGGTGCCGGACGCCACGCGCCCGCTGGTGATCATCAATGCCGCCACGTCAGTGCGCTGCAGCTACTACGCCCGTTTTGCCCAGTACCTGTTCGGCCATGGCCTGGATGTCATCACCTATGACTATCGTGGCATCGGCGAGTCGCGCCCGGCGTCCATGCGCCATTTCCAGGCGTCCTGGAGCGACTGGGGCGTGCTGGATTTCGAAGCCATCCTGCAACGTGCCCAGCGCGAGTTCCGCGGCCAGCCCATCGATGTGGTCGGCCACAGTTTTGGCGGTTGCGCGGCGGGGCTGGCGCCTTCGGCGGGGCAATTGCGCCGGCTGGTCACAGTGGGCGCGCAGTTTGCCTACTGGCGCGACTATGCCGCCGACAGCCGCTGGCAACTGTTCGGCAAATGGCACGTGCTGATGCCGTTGCTGACCCGCGTGTTCGGTTACTTTCCCGGCAAGCGCCTGGGCTGGCTGGAAGACACCCCGGCCGGGGTGGTTCGCGACTGGAGTACGCGCACGGCGGCGTATGAGCAGCGCCCCAGTGGCCGGGCGCTGGGTGAATTGCCCTTCGCCCGGGTCAGGGCGCAAACCCTGGCCATCAGCCTGAGTGACGACCCGTTTGGCACGGTGGCGGCGATCGAGCGCTTACTGGCGTACTTCGAGGCCAGTGAGCGCAGCCATCTGCGCATCGCCCCGGGGGATATCGATGAAAGCCGGATCGGTCATTTCGCCTTTTTCCACAGCCGCTTCCAGGAACGGCTGTGGCCAATTGCCCTGCACTGGTTGCAGCACGGGCAACTGGCCGAAGGCACGCCAGGGCGCTTGATCAGCCCAGGCGCTTGAGCGGCTGGGCGGCGAACTTGACGCCCGCCAGGCCATGCTCGATCAACGCGCGAATGTTGCTGTGGTCGCTGCCTTGCGGGGTGGCCAGCACCGAGCGGTAGTGCTCGCCAAACGCCAGCAGGGCTTCGCCATCGCTCAGGCCCTCAAGCAGGGCCAGGCCCAGGGTCTTGCACGAACCTTCGTTTTGCCCGGCTGCGTTGTCGACGCCGCCGTTGTTGAAGGCTTGTGGCTGGTAGCTGTAGTTGGCGGCGATGAAGGCCAGGGTGTCGGCGAAGGCATGTTCGCCGGATTTCAGGCTGGCGCGCAGGGTACTCAGGTCAGTCATTGGGTTTTCCTTTGGCGAACGCCGCTTGTTGTTCGGCGCTGGCTTCTTGCTGGTAAAGGGATTTCCATTCGGCGTAAGGCATGCCGTAGACCACTTCGCGGGCCTCATCCATGCTCAGCTCGATCTGCTTTTCGTCGGCGGCGGCCTTGTACCATTTGGACAGGCAGTTGCGGCAGAAGCCGGCGAGGTTCATCAGGTCGATGTTCTGCACGTCCTTGCGGCTGTCCAGGTGGGCAACCAGGCGGCGGAAGGCGGCGGCTTCAAGTTCGAGTTTCTGTTGATCGTTCATGGACGTTCTCGTGACAGCGGTAGGTCAGTCTACCGCGATGCGGTTTTTCAGGTGGCGGCCACCGTTGATGACCAGGTTGCTGCCGGTGCTGTACTGGCTGTCGAGCAGAAAACGCACGGCATCGATCAGCGGCTGGGCGCCGGGCTCGAATTCCAGCAGGGCCTTTCTCAGGGTCTGCTGGCGGTAGGCCTCGTCGCTGTTTTCCTTGAGGATCAGCAAGCCCGGGAGGATCGCGTTGACGCGAATGCTCGGCGCGTACTTGGCCGCGAACGACAGCACCATGTTCTGCAGCGCGGCCTTGGTGGCGGCATAGCCGATATGGCTGCCGCTGCCGCGCGAGGAGGTCTCGTCGCAGATATGGATGATGTCGGCTTTGTCGACTTTGGCCAGTTGCGCGCCGAGGGCCAGGTTCAGGTGATAGGGCGCCTCGACGTGCAGCTTGAACATGGTGTTGAGGTTGGCCAGGTCATCGTCGAGCCACAACGAGGCGTTGTGCACGATCGCCCGCAAGCCGTCGTAATTGCTTTGCAGGTGCTCGATCAGGGCCAGGCGGTCGGCTTCCTGGCACAGGTCGGCCTGGAACTGGATGATGTTCGGGTGCGCGGCCTCGGGGCTTTTGCTGCGGCTGGCGCTGACCACGGTATGGCCGGCCTGCGCCAGGTTCAGGGCCAGCGCCAGCCCGACTCGCTGGCTGGCTCCGGTGACAAGAATTGGGCTGTTCATGGTGGGGGCGGTCAACTTTTACTGGTTCGCTTGGATAACCCCCAGCATACCCGAACTAAGCGGGATTGCGCGCGCCCTGCGGCCCCGGGCGGGCGGGGCTGGCGTTCAGCCAGTTGGCCAGCAGGCGGGTCGACAAAGGAATAAAGAAATACACCATCAACGGCGTCAGCCCCAGGGTACTGAGAAGGATGCGCGGCACCAGCTCCAGCGCGCCCAGCCAGTGGCCGAAGATCAGGTTGAACAGCAGTGACACCGGAAAGAACGCCAGCCAGATTGCCACCGCCTGCTTCCAGCGCGGCGGGCGCTGCACCGGGTTATTGCCGAACCAGCCTTCCAGGCCGCTGACCCGCTGTTCCGATGGCTCGGCGAACAGGCCATTGCCACGGGCCAGCCAGGCCTTGCGCGAGGCCGAATGCTCCCAGGCATGCATGGTCTGCTCGTTGGCAAAGCGGAAGATAATCTGGAATTCGTCGCCTTGCGGCGGCGGCGCGAGCACGCCCGAGCCCAGGTAGCCGGGAAAGTCGGTGGCCAGCTGTTCGCCTTCGTGCAGCCAGGCCATCAGGTCCTGGTAGCGACCATCGGCGACGCGGCGGGTAACCATCAGGGTTACGGGTGGGGTAGACATGGTATATCTCCTAGCAACTGGGCGTGGCGGGTAGGCCTGCCCCTTGAACGCCGCCCGGGGTGCTGGGCGGTATTCGCTTCTGTGCAAGAATCGATGCAAGAATCGGGCGCGGATTATTCCTTAAATAAGCTGACTCGTCAGTGCTGGTACTCGCCCACCTGTTAGAAATGCCAATGGTGGTGCTGGTGATTGGCGGAGTAGAATGACAATTGGCCCATAAACCCGCGGTTTCCCGGCAATGATCGAACCAGACCAGCCTTCATTGAATTCCCGTGAGTTTGACCACGAAGAACTGTTCCCGATCCGCGAAGTATCCCGCCTGACCGGTATCAATCCGGTCACCCTGCGTGCCTGGGAGCGCCGTTATGGGCTGATTCAGCCCACGCGCACCGAAAGTGGGCACCGTTTGTACTCGCAAGCGGACATCGACGAGGTACGTAGCATCCTCGGCTGGATCGAGCGCGGGGTTGCCGTCAGCAAGGTCGGGCGCATTTTGGCCAAAAGCCAGAATCTGAAGAGCGAAAGCCAGCCACTGCGTAGCGACGAATCCCAGGCCGATTTCAACCAATGGCAAACCCAGCTGCGCCAGGCCGTGAGGGCATTCGACGAGCGCCGCCTTGAGCGGGTGTACGGCCAGGTGTTCAGCAGTTATCCACAGCTGGTGGTGTTCCAGGACATCGTTATGCCGGTCTGGCAGGAGCTGCGCAGTACCCACGAAGCTTTCGGCCAGGCCAGTGAATGGCTGTTTCTCGACAGCTTCCTGCGCGGGCGGGTGTTGCAACGTTTGCAGCTGGCGCGTGAGCAGCAGGAAGTGCGCGTGCTGCTGGCGGCGATCCCCGGCCAGTGCCGCGAACTTGAGTTGCTGGTGGCGGCGCTGTTGCTCGGCACCAGCGAAATCGCCATCAGCGTGCTCGGCCTCGGTCAGCCGCTGGAAGAGCTTGGCCTGGTCTGCGAGCGCATGACCCCGCATGCCCTGGTGCTGTTTTCCAATCATCCGCCGGCCAGTGATTTACCCAAGCGCCTGGCGCGCTTGGCGCTGGCACTGGAGTGTCCGTTGTTGCTGGCGGGAGAGGCGGCGGACCTGGCCCAGGACAGCCTGATCGGCTCGCAAGTCGCGTGTTTGGGCAGCGAAGGACGCTTGATGCGCCGGCGGCTGCAGCAGTACCTGGCCGGTCACCTGGATTCTTGAGGGTGCAGCTCCGGATGGGCGCGCCGGTGTGCCTGGAGAATGTATTCGCGTAACCGCTCGATTTCAGCCGGCAAGCTCTGGCCCAGGTTATAGGCGGCCAGGCGTTCGCCGGTGCGCCGCTGCAGGGTGCCGTGCAAGGCAATCGGGGCATCGCCGTCGGGGCTGAACCAGAGGTCGAAGTGTTTTGGTGGTTCGGGCAGCTCGCGCACTTCCAGCAACACACCCTTGAACGAGATTTCCCGCACCCACAAGCCGGTACTCAGGCCCAGCTCGTCTTCCAGTGCCACCGGTTGCTCCAGGGTCAGGCGCCAGGGGCGAACCACGGCGCCTTCTTCATAGATGTTCGGTGCACCCAGTTGCAGGTGCAGGGCATGGAACTCGTCTTCAACCAACTGCAGCGGAAAGGTCATCTGCTGGTTGTTGAACTGGGCCTGCAGGGTTACCTGCTCGTCGGCGATCAGTCGGGTCAGCAGGTTTTTGATTGCGCTGCCGCCATTGACCATCAGGCGCGACGCCGGTTCAGCCGGGATGGGCTGGGCCGCGTGCTGCATGGAGCGGATGAAGTCCAGCTCATCCTGGGTCAGAAGGGCATCTGCTTGCATGGTCGAACTCGAAGTTACAATCGTGAATGCGTTTCTTCACCGTCATGGACAACCAAACGGCGTGTTTGTTAAGACCGTTGGTCGGCTTCCAGCGCCGCGATGCGCGCGCGGGCGTCGGCCAGTTGGCGCTCAAGCTCGACTACCCGCTGTTCGGCTTCGACCTGGCGGCTGACATCCTTCTGGATGCCGATGAAATACTTGCGCTTGTCAGCCTCATTGAGCACCGGGGTAATCGACAGTTCATTCCAGAACGCGCTGCCGTCCTTGCGGTAGTTGCGCAGGATTTCCCGGCTTGGCAGGCCATCCTTGATCGCCTGGCGAATCAATGCCCGGGCGCCCTGGTCGCGATCGTCGTTCTGCAGGAAGCGGCAGTCGCGGTAGAGGATGTCGTTGGCGTCATAGCCGGTCAGGCGCTCGAAGGCCGGGTTGACGTAGATCAGGATGGTGTCGTCGTCGCCTTCCTGTTCGGCCACCACGATCCCGTCGTTAGAGGCGTCAATCATGCGCTGCAGCAGTGTGGCATTGATCATCTTGTTAGGTCCGCAAGGGCTGTAGATCGGGCATGCTGGCTGATTCTAGTGGATTGGCCGTCGCTGTACAGCGGCAGATTAAGGCCTTTTGCCAGTGCCTGATGCTAGTATCCTACGTTTTTACTCAGTTTCGGAAACCTCTATGAAAGTCGTGATCCTTTCCGGTTCGGTCTATGGCACCGCCGAAGAAGTCGCTCGGCATGCCGAGAAGTTGCTCAAACAAGCGGGTTTCGAGGCTTGGCACGCCCACCGGGCTACCCTGCAGGACATCCAGGGCTTTGCCCCGCAGGCATTCCTGGCCGTGACCTCGACCACCGGCATGGGCGAGCTGCCGGACAACCTCATGCCGCTGTTCAGTGCCATTCGCGATGTGCTGCCGGCCGAGTGGCGCGGCCTCAAGGGCGCGGTGATCGGCCTGGGCGATTCCAGCTATGGCGATACCTTCTGCGGTGGCGGCGAGCAACTGCGCGAGCTGTTTGCCGAGATGGGCCTGGTAGAGGTTCAGCCGATGCTGCGCCTGGATGCCAGCGAAACCGTTACCCCGGAAACCGACGCCGAGCCGTGGCTTGCCGAGCTGGCTGAAAAGCTGCGCGGCTGATCATTGCGCCTGTGGCTGCTCGCGCAGCAGCTGCAGCCAGGCCTGGGCGGCGCGCGACAGGTAGGCGCCCTGGCGCCAGATGAAGGCGATGTCCCAGCGCAGGTCGGTCGGCGCGCTCAGGGCCAGGCGCACTACCCCCGGTCGTTCCAGGCCGCGGGCCACCACACTGGGCAACAGCACCACCCCCTGGCCTGCCGCCACCAGCGCGGCGAGAAAGTCGGCCTGGCCGCTACGGCCACCCTCCCTGGGGGTGAAGCCCAACTGCTGGCAAGCGCCGAGCAATCGGTCATTGAGCACGAAGCTGCGCTGATAAAGCAGGAACGGCGTGTCGGCCAGTTGCACCAGGCTGACCTGGCCGGCAGCGGCTAAAGGGTGCTCGGTGGGCAGCAGGGCATCGAGGGGCTCGTTGCAAAATGGTTGGTAGGCAAAGGCCGGGTCGCTGGGGGTGAGGCTGCCGCCCAGTTCCAGTTCACCGCTCAGTACGGCCTGCTCGACGCTGCGACTGCCGCCTTCGAACAGTTGAATGCTGATGTTCGGGTAGCGCCGCCGGTATTCGGCGAACAACCGTGCGAACAGCGCATCACTGCCCAGCAGTGGCAAGCCCAGCCTCAGTTCGCCGCGGGCCAGTTGGCTCAGGTCATCGAGCTCGCTGAGCAGTTCCTGGCGCAGGCGCAGCATGGCCTCGCCGCGTTCAAGCACGATCTTGCCGGCAGCGGTCAGGTGCAACTGCGAGCCCTGGCGCTCCAGCAGCGGCACGCCCAGGTCCTGCTCCAGTTGCGCAACCTGCTTGCTCACCGCCGACTGGCTGATGTGCAGGGTTTGCCCGGCCTGGGTAAAGCCGCCACGGTGCACCACTTCAAGAAAACTGCGTAGCTGTTTGAATTCCATAGCCTGAATTCCAATCTGGAATAGCTGGCAGTCTAACAATTCGCTTTTGGCGTGGGGAGCAGGCTTTTAAAATACGGGCCTGAGAGGACCCCCGCGATGAAACCCCCTGTGTTAAACCGATTTGTCCGCCTGCTCGCCGAGCTTGCGGTGTTGCTTGCTCTTTATAAGGTCGGTGGCCTGCTGGCCGCCTGGTTGGCCTGGCCGATTCCCGGCGGGGTCATGGGCCTTGCGCTGTTGCTGCTGCTGTTTGCTTTGGGTGTGCTCAAGCCGGCCATGTTGCAGCTCGGTGCCGGGTTGTTGATGGCCGAGATGCTGCTGTTCTTTATTCCGGCGCTGATGAGCCTGCTTGATTACGGCAGCCTGCTGCGCGATGAGGGTTGGCGGATTTTGCTGGTGATTGGCGTGAGTACCCTGCTGGTGATGGTGGTGACGGCGGTGACGGTGGAGTGGATCTGCCGCTGGAGGTTGCGCCATGACGCTTGAGCCGATGCCGCTGTTCTGGCTGGCCCTGACCCTGCTGGCCTATCTTGGCAGCCGCTGGTTGTACCGGCGCACCGGGCGCTACCTGCTGTCACCGTTGATCCTGGTGCCGGCCGTGCTGCTGGCGATCGCCGTGCCGCTGCACACCGCCTATGCCGAGTACGCGCGCAACACTCACTGGCTGATGTCGGTGCTGGGCCCGGTCACGGTGGCCTTTGCCGTACCGATCTGGCAACAGCGCGCCTTGCTCGCCCGCCACTGGCCGGCCCTGACCCTCGGCATGCTGGTCGGCAGTGCGGCCTCGATTGGCAGTTCCTGGGGCCTGGCGCAGCTGTTGGCACTGGACAGCTCGGTGAGCCTGTCGCTGGTGCCGCGCTCGATCACCACGCCCTTTGCCATGCCGCTGGCCAAGGACCTGGGCGGCGTGCCGGAGCTGACCGCGGTGTTCGTGATGTTCACCGGAGTGCTCGGGGCGATGTTTGGTGGCGTGCTGCTCAAGTACCTGCCGCTGCGCACGCCGTTGGCCCGTGGCGCGCTGTTCGGCGTCGGCGCCCATGGGGCGGGTGTCAGCCGCGCACATGAAGTGGGCGGTGAAGAGGGTTCGGTGGCCGGCCTGGTGATGGTTCTCACCGGCCTGCTCAATCTGTTTGCCGCGCCGTTGCTGACCTTGCTGCTGTGATTCACCTCGCTATTTTGCGCCCTGACTCCCAAGGTCAATAAGCTGGCTGCCAACGCAACTCTCGGCCAGGGCCTGCCTGACTAGACTGACGATCAATAGAGCACACGTATGTGCCGAGGTGATTGCAATGATCGCAGCCGATGCCTTGCCCAACACGACTACCTGTCACTTACCGGGACCACTGTGATGCCTTTGGCCGAGATTCCATTGTGCGTCTGGCGGACCCGGGGCCTGAATTTCGCGTTCCGTGGCCAGACCATTCGTTACTGGAGCGCAGGGCAGGGCGAACCGCTACTGCTCATTCATGGCTTTCCCACCGCCAGTTGGGACTGGCACTACCTGTGGGCGCCGTTGGCCCAGCGTTTCCGGGTGATTGCCTGTGACATGCTTGGCTTTGGCGATTCGGCCAAACCGCTGCATCATGACTACAGCCTGCTGGAACAGGCCGACCTGCAACAGGCGCTGCTGGCGCACCTGCAGGTCGAGCAGCCGGTGCATGTGCTCGGCCATGACTATGGCGGCAGCGTCGCCCAGGAGTTGCTCGCCCGCCACCATGAGGGCCGGGTGCAGATCGCCAGTTGCGTGTTCCTCAATGGCGGCCTGTTCCCCGAGCGTCATCGGCCGCTGATGATCCAGAAACTGCTGCTCAGCCGCCTGGGCTGGCTGGTCGGGCGCTCGTTCGGGCGCGATGACCTGGTGCGCCACGTTACCCAGATCTACGGCCCCTGCACCCATCCCAGCGAGAGTGCGCTGGACGATTACTGGAGCCTGATTGCTTCCAACCGTGGCACGCGTATCCTGCACAAGCTCATTGCCTACCTGCCCGAGCGGGTCGCCCACCGCGAGCGCTGGGTTGGCGCGATGCAGGCCGAAGGGGTGCCGCTGCGGCTGATCAACGGCGCGGTCGATCCGGTGTCCGGCGCGCATATGGTCGAGCGTTATCAGGAGCTGGTGCCCAATGCCGATACGGTGATGCTCCAGGGCATCGGTCATTACCCCCATACCGAAGCACCGGTACAGGTGCTGCGCCATTACCTGGCGTTTCGTGAACAACCCTTGGTGAGTGTGCCGCAGAAAGTCGCCTGGTCCTGAGCGGCCCGGCGTGCGCAATCATCGCCTGGCCTTATCGCCTGCCATTCAGCGCCTGCCCGCTTGATTGTGTGCCAGCCGCGGCTGGTCGACACTCGGGCATCCCTCCCTTGTTCTGCTGGAGAACTGAGCATGACGATTCGCTTGGACGATAAAGTGGTGATTGTCACCGGCGCTGGCGGTGGCCTGGGGCGCGCCCATGCCCTGCTGTTTGCCCGCCATGGCGCGCGAGTGGTGGTCAACGACCTGGGCGGCTCGACCCACGGTGAAGGCGCCAGCGCCTCGGCTGCCGACCGGGTGGTGGCGCAGATTTGTGAAGCGGGCGGCATGGCCGTGGCCAACCATGACTCGGTCACCGATGGCCAGCGCATTGTCGAACAGGCCCTGGACAGCTTCGGCCGCGTCGATATCGTCATCAACAATGCCGGCATCCTGCGCGACAAGACCTTCCACAAAATGGACGACAGCGACTGGGAGCAGGTCTACCAGGTACACCTCGAAGGGGCCTACAAAGTCACCCGCGCCGCCTGGCCGCACTTGCGTGAGCAGAACTGGGGGCGGGTGATCTTCACCGCCTCGACCTCGGGCATCTATGGCAACTTCGGCCAGGCCAACTATGGCGCGGCCAAGCTCGGCCTGTATGGCCTGACCCGCACCCTCGCTATCGAAGGGCGTAAGCACGGCGTCCTGGTCAACGCCATCGCCCCCACGGGTGGCACGCGCATGACCGAAGGGCTGATTCCGCCACAGGTGTTCGAACAACTCAAGCCGGAGCTGGTTAGCCCGCTGGTGGTGTACCTGGGCAGTGACGCCTGCCAAGACAGCGGCGGCTTGTATGAAGTTGGCGGTGGCTGGGTCGGCAAGGTGCGCTGGGAGCGTAGCCTGGGTGTTGGCTTCGACCCGCGCGAGGGCTTTTCGCCTGAAGACATCGCCGCCAACTGGCAGAAGATCGGCAGCTTTGACAACGCCGTACATCCCAAGGACAGCCTCGAAGCCCTGCAACAGATGATGGCCAACCTGCAGAAGTATCCACAGGGCTGAACCTGGCCCAAGGTTGTGGTCGCCGGCTGAAGTTGCCTATGCTGGACGGCCACCTTGGTTGCAGGAGCACAGAGGATGTACGAATCCAGAACGGACGCTGTCATCTCTACCCGACAGTTTGGCTATCGCCTGATGTGGCACGGGATCGCGGCCTGCCTGTTGCTGATCGGCTCGATCCTGTTTGGCGTGGTTGGCCATCTGTACTTCGAGCCGCAAGTGCCCTGGCACGATGCCGTGTTCAACGCCACCTTGCTGCTGGGCGGGGTAGGGCCGGTGATCCTCCCCGAGTCTATTGGTGGCAAGCTGTTTTTCGCAGGTTACGGCCTGTATGTCGGCCTGGTGTTCGTCGCCAGCATCGGCCTGATCCTGGCGCCCATCGCTCACCGATTGTTGCACCGATTCCACTTTGATGACGCCGACGACGACTGAGTTGCAGGCATAAAAAAGGCCGCTGCAGTGCAGCGGCCAAGTAAGACGCAGATCAAGGAGCTTCAAAATCAACGTCGGTGAACCTGGAGAAGACGCCATCAGGCGGGGTGTGCACGCCGGTTGATGGAATATGCTGACGCTTTCATTTGGCGTCAGCACCGTCTTGGTGTAACCAGAATAGGCGCCTGTCAGAATCGGAAAAATAGGTATTTCTGACATTCACTGTTACAACTCAGGTAACAGTCAGCCCCCAAGACAGTAACCCGCTGTTTCACGAAAGTCAGTAAGCGAGTGTAAGCAACTGTGCACACTGTCCTTTTATTCTTATATGGAAATGGGCTGTTGCTTTAGTTAGCTGTAGGGCAATTCATTGGGTTTGAAAAAACGGGAGCCTGGGCACTTTCCAGAGATAGCAACCGGGACGGGTTTCGCTGAAATTTCCCTGAAGGTGGGCAAGTCAATTAGTCGCGTTATGACTATCAACCACCAACGGACATCAGCATATGGAATCGACCCGTTCGCTTGACACACTCGCGTTGAGCTACGACGACAGTACTCTGGAGACACTGCTGCTGGAAATGACCAGCAGCACTTTTGAAATCCAGCGCCAGCTTGAGTCGGTGGCAACGCTGCAGGATGCAGCGCTGATCAGTTTCTGGGAGAGGGCACGCAAGCCGGGTGCAAAGCCGCTGAGCTTGTTTGTGCACCTGACGAAATTGTTTTTTTTCGATCTGCGTTACTTTGCTTTGCGCCATCCCTGGCAGCAGCCGGAAATGGCAGCGCTGGAGGAGCAGATTTTCGATCCCGATGAGCACGTTCGCATTCTGACCCTCGATATCCAGGGAGAGACGGCGATGTTGCCGTTGGCGTTTGTCATCAGCGAGTCGTTCGACCCGTCATCATCCAGCAAGCTCTGGTTTTACAGCCTGCAGGAGGGGTTGCAAGAGCAGGGGGATGCGCGGCGATTCATCGACAGAATGATGCTGCGCCTGTGCGCACCGGCTGCCAAGGATCCCTTGGTGCAGCCGTTGCCGCACGGAATAAAACAGCTACTTGCGCAAGGCCACACGCCGCTATTGAGCCTGGTATCGCTGAGCGATAGTCCGTTTCGACAACAGGTAGACGATGTCCGCCAAGCCCTGCGCGGGGTTCCTGCCCACGATCTGCTGCAACCACGCCTTGCAATCAGGCTCAGGCAGCACCGCCACGCACAATTGCCTGAATGGTTACGTGTTCTTGAGGGTGAACAACGTACCGCCTTCGAGTTGCGCGAACGAGCTGTTGCTTTGTGCCAGCAACGGGTCGATGAACACCTGCAAGGTAGGGCCAGCGTTGAGGACTATGCCGCTGCGCAGATCGCCGCTTACCTGTTGCAGGCCTTGGGTGTCGAGAGAGATGCCGGGCAACTGCGCGTTCGAGTCAGGCATGCACTGGACGTCGAGGGTGAAACGATACAGGGTGAGCGCGAGATGTCGCTGGTGCAGTGGGTGTTGTCCGGTGGTTACCCCGGCAGCGAGTTTCAAGCGCAAATCATCGATGCAAAGCTGGCCGCGCACCTGACGCCGGATTTCCTTCAGCGCATGATCGATGAACTTGGCGTTCGATTGAGTTACCGGCAAGCGCTGCAATCTTCCTACCTCGACGGCTCTGGCCCTCAACTGATGAGCGACGTGGTCAATGCACGGTTGGCCTTGAGCGCCCTGGCCGCGCGCTACCAAGGGTTCGACCGGGAGGCTTGCGACGCTCTGGAAGCTGCTCGCAACCATACCGGCGCTCTGGCTGCGCTTGGGATCGACGCGGGGGCGGTGATCCTTGAGCCCTTGCAGTTGGCGTTCAAGGATATGCTCTACCTGAGTTTTGGCTCGCAGGACAATCATCGTTTCCTGCTCTATGCCCCTGGCGCGCCGGAAGCGGATCTGCGGGTGTTCAGCAATGTGGGGCAGCTCAGCCTGGAAATTGCCCGTTGGGCTCTGACCGACCAGGGGCAAACCTATCTGCTTGGCCAAGTGCCGGTCAACGCCAGGATGAGCTTCAGTCGGTTTCTCAAGCAGACGCAAAAATTGCCGGGCACCTGGTCCCGACAAACAGTGGCACTGGAGCGCTGGCCCGATGCGAGTTGGCCGAGGGTGTTGTCGCAAGTTGCTTTCAGGAAGGTCTCGGCGTTACTTGACCAACAGCAATTGGCCACGCCTCAGTGGTTCATCGATGCATCCCGAGTTCAACGCCAGCAACTGAGCCATGTTGATGCTCAACTGGGTGCGATCCAGGACGCCTACCAACAGCTCAACACTATCGAGCCCTTTGCCAAATACGCCCATCGCCAGGTGCAGGACTGGATCAAGAAGCTTCTACCTGCGTCTGATATAGACCCTGATACCGTACTGGTGGAGCTTGAGGACGGTGGCATAAAGACGCTCACCCGCACGGTCATTGAAGGTTACGACAGCAGTTTCAACTTCGCCGACTTTGCCAGAATCACCTCCACCATCGGCCAGGACCTGTCGCGACTCGATCGTGCCTCTGTCGATGGCTACATTCGATCTGCCAGGCTGGGTGAGCGCTACATCCAGATGATTCGCCGGCGCCTGCTCGACCCCGTTGAGCCACAGTACAAGCGCCGTCGCCTGCTTCACCGCGAGCTGCTGCGTTTGCAGGTCCACCGCGCCTGGCTGAGTGAAAGCATGGCGGGGCGCCTGACGTCCGAGCAGAGCGGGTGGCTGGGCATTGCTGTCGACAAGCTGGTTGATCTGGAGCCTGCGGTCGTTGGCGGTGAGCGGACCTCTGGCAAGAACGGTCTGTTCCAGCTGGCCCTGAGGGGCCGCAGGGTAGAGGGTGTGTACCTGTTCAGGAACGTATCGCAAAGTGTCGTCGAAGATCTTGTCTACACCCCCGATGCGCCAGATGACCTGATCTTCCGTACGCCGCAAGCATTGGCGCTTCAATGGGAAGCGCTGCAGGACTATTTCTACCTGCGCGTGAGCATCGATGATCAGCCGGCCATCGGCAGCCTGATCGACAGTGTTGAACGAGCAGCTGATGGTCAGGCAATGGTCCTCGAGGCGATCAGCGACTGTAAGCGCGTGACCGATCTTGCCCATGAATTCGACGTGATGGTCGAGCGGATCATTGCCGATGTGGACGCCGACACCACCAGTGTGGCCGAACGAATCTGGGGCATCCTCTTCGAGGTCGCCATCGGCGTTGCGGCGATTCTTTCGATTCCCTTTCCACCGGCCACCCTGGCGCTGAACGTGGTGCTGACCTTGCGCTCGTTCGTGCAAGGTGCGCTGGCCTACGAGGATGGCGATCGGGCTTCAGCCTTGAAGTGGTTTGTTGTCACGGCTGTGGGGGTCGTGTCGATTTCCGGCGTGGCAGGGCGCTTCGCCAGAGCGTTATCGAAGCTGTCCAAGGGCCCCGGCTCGCCGACCACCGAGCTGCTGAAAAAGCTGGTCGCCGACTTTGGCAAGGCGGGTTCGGAAACAGTCTCCAGCGTCGGTGAGGCGTTGGACGATGAACTCACCTTGTTCCTCAAACACCTGGAGCGAACGGTTCCTGCCTGACGAGATGGGCTCAGGCCTCATACCCCATGCGCCAACTGATGGTCCTGGCGGTGGCCAGCAGTTGTTGCGCAGCGGGGCCCTGTTCATCCGCGTGGAAAATCGAGGTCGGGCCGACCACGGTCAGCACTGCGGCAATCTTGCCCACGGCGTTGAACACAGGAGCGGAAAGCGCATCGACTCCGGGCATCAGCAGGCCATGCACATGATGCAGGCCGCGTTGGCGGATGGTCGCAAACAATGCCTGGTATTCGTCGGCACTGTGACCTGATGCGGCCAGCTCTTGCTCGCGCAACTCGATGGTTTCACGTTCTGGCAGGTAAGCGCCGAACACCAGGCCAGTGGAGGACGTCAGCAAGGGCAGCACCGAACCGATCTGGGTGACCACGGTAACCGCCCGCACCGCCGGCTCGATGTTGACCACGGTGGCGCCCTGGTTGCCCCACACGGCGATGAAGCAGCTTTCGTTGAGCTCGTCGCGCAGTTGCGACAGCGGCAGCGCCGCCTCTTTCAATACATCCATCCCGCCAAGCGCGGCCAGGCCCACGCGCAGGGCTTCGCGACCGAGGCCGTAATGGTTGGTGGCCGGGTTTTGCTCGGCAAAGCCGCTGGCGATCAAGGCCTGCAGGTAGCGGTGGACCTTGCTCGCCGGCATGTCGACGTGCTCGGCCAGGCGCGACAGCGAGGTGGACGGCGATAACTGGGCCAGAGCCTTGAGGATGTCGGTGCCGACCTCGGCCGAGCGGACCTTCTGTTTGCCGGAGCTGTCGGCGGGGGAGCTGGCTTTGGCCATGGGGGAGTCGATCCGGGGAGTTTGATGGGCGTCTTTATAGCTTGACGGTCTTCACCAATCAAATTACGTTATGCGTAATGTAATTACGATAAAAATAACGCAGAAGCGCTGCCATTCCTTCAAGGCCCGCAGCCAACTGCCATTGACCGGCCTGCACTGGGCCCGGAGGCTCGATGAACCTCGATAACACCCCCGTCCTTGGCTACCAGAGCGGTTTCGGCAACGAATTCGCCAGCGAAGCCTTGCCTGGCGCGCTGCCGGTCGGGCAGAACTCGCCGCAAAAAGCCCCGTATGGCCTGTATGCCGAACTGTTTTCCGGCACTGCCTTCACCATGGCCCGCAACGAACAGCGCCGCACCTGGCTGTACCGCATTCGCCCTTCGGCCCTGCACCCGCGCTTCGAGCGCCTGCAGCGTCAACTGGCCGGTGGCCCGCTGGGCCCGGTGACGCCCAACCGCCTGCGCTGGAGCCCGCAACCGATGCCGAGCGAGGCAACCGACTTCATCGACGGCTGGGTGGCCATGGCGGCCAACTCGGCAGGCGAGAAACCGGCCGGCATCAGCATCTATACCTACTGCGCCAATCGCTCCATGGAGCGGGTGTTCTTCAACGCTGATGGCGAACTGCTGCTGGTGCCTGAGCAAGGTCGCCTGCGCATCGTCACCGAGCTGGGCGTGCTGGAAGTCGAGCCGCTGGAGATCGCCGTGTTGCCCCGTGGCCTGAAGTTTCGCGTCGAACTGCTCGACGGCAAGGCCCGTGGTTATCTGGCCGAGAACCACGGTGCGCCGCTGCGCATCCCGGACCTGGGGCCGATTGGCAGCAATGGCCTGGCCAACCCGCGCGATTTCCTCGCGCCTGTGGCCCATTACGAAGAAACCGACGCCCCGGTGCAGCTGGTGCAGAAGTTCCTCGGTGAACTGTGGGGCTGCCAGCTCAATCATTCGCCCCTGGACGTAGTCGCCTGGCACGGCAACAACGTGCCGTACAAATATGACCTGCGCCGCTTCAACACCATCGGCACGGTCAGCTTCGACCACCCGGACCCTTCGATCTTCACCGTGCTGACCTCGCCGACCAGCGTACCGGGCATGGCCAACCTCGACTTCGTGATCTTCCCGCCGCGCTGGATGGTGGCCGAGAACACCTTCCGTCCACCGTGGTTCCATCGCAACCTGATGAACGAGTTCATGGGCCTGATCAAGGGCGAGTACGACGCCAAGGCCGAAGGCTTCCTGCCCGGCGGCGCCTCGCTGCACAGCTGCATGAGCGCCCACGGCCCGGATGCCGAGACCTGCAGCAAGGCTATCGCCGTAGAGCTGGCACCGAACAAGATCGACAACACCATGGCCTTCATGTTCGAGACCAGCCAGGTGCTGCGCCCGAGCCGTCATGCGCTCGAATGCCCGCAATTGCAGGCCGACTACGATAGTTGCTGGGCCTCGTTGCCGAGCACCTTTACCCCGAATCGGAGATAACCCATGAATCAGTCCGCCCTTGCCCGCAGTTGGGTAGAACACGCCAACGGCCACGGCGACTTCCCGCTGCAGAACCTGCCGCTGGGCATCTTCAGCCGCAAGGACCAGGCGCCGCGCTGTGGCGTGGCCATCGGTGATGCCATCCTCGACCTCGAAGCAGTGCTGGCCGCCGGCCTGTTCGACGGCCAGGCCCGCGCCGCAGTCGAGGCCACCCGTGGTGGTGCGCTGAACGCTTTCTTCGCCCTTGGTCGTGGCGCCCGGGTGGCCCTGCGCGAGCGCCTGCTGCAACTGCTCGGCGAGCACAGCGAGCACCAGGCCGCGCTCAAGCCGCTGCTGTATGCGGCCAGCGAGTGCCAGCTGCACCTGCCGGCGCGCATCGGCGACTACACCGACTTCTATGTCGGCATCGAGCACGCCAAGAACGTCGGCAAGCTGTTCCGCCCCGACAACCCGCTGCTGCCCAACTATAAATATGTGCCGATCGGTTACCACGGCCGCGCCTCGACCATTCGCCCCTCGGGCACCGACGTGCGCCGGCCAAAAGGCCAGACCCTGCCCGCTGGCCAGAGCGAACCAAGCTTCGGCCCGTGCGCGCGTCTGGACTACGAGCTGGAACTGGGTATCTGGATCGGCCAGGGCAACGACATGGGCGATTCGATTCCGGTGGCCGAAGCCGCCGAGCACATCGCCGGTTTCTGCCTGCTCAACGACTGGTCGGCGCGTGATATCCAGGCCTGGGAATACCAGCCGCTGGGGCCGTTCCTGTCCAAGAGCTTCATTTCCACCGTTTCGCCGTGGGTAGTCACTGCCGAAGCCCTGGAGCCGTTCCGCTGCGCCCAGCCGGCGCGCCCGGAAGGTGATCCGCAGCCGCTGTCGTACCTGCTGGACAAACGCGACCAGGCCAATGGCGCTTTTGATATCGAGCTGGAAGTGCTGCTGCTGACCGAGCGCATGCGCGAGCAGAACCTGCCAGCCCATCGCCTGACCCTGAGCAACACCCTGAGCATGTACTGGACCGTGGCGCAGATGGTTGCCCACCACAGCGTCAACGGTTGCCAGTTGCAGCCGGGCGACCTGTTCGGCTCCGGTACCCTGTCCGGTGCCCAGCCTGGCCAGTTCGGCAGCCTGCTGGAAATCACCCAGGGCGGCAAGGAACCGGTCGAACTGGCCTCGGGCGAGGTGCGCAAGTTCCTTGAGGACGGCGACGAAATCATCCTGCGTGCCCGTTGCAAACGCGACGGCGTGGCCTCGATCGGCTTCGGCGAGTGCCGCGGCAAGATCCTGCCGGCGCACTGAGAGGGCAGGGCCATGGAACTCTTTGGTTACTACCGCTCGACCTCATCCTACCGGGTGCGCATTGCCCTGGCGCTCAAGCAGCTGGAGGTCCAGCAGGTGCCGGTCAACCTGCTCAAGGGCGAACAGCGCGAAGCACAGTTCCTGGCCCTCAACCCGCAAGGGCGAGTGCCGGCGCTGAAGATCGACTCCGGTGAGCTGCTGGTGCAGTCGCCGGCGATCATCGAGTACCTGGAAGAAGTTTATCCACAACCCGCGCTGTTGCCCCAGGACCCGCTGCGCCGGGCCCAGGTGCGTGGCGTGGCGGCGCTGATCGGCTGCGACATCCACCCCCTGCACAACGTCAGCGTGCTCAATCAGCTGCGCGGCCTGGGTCATGACGACGCCCAGGTCAACCAGTGGATCGGCCACTGGATCAGCCAAGGCCTTGCCGCGGTCGAGCAGTTGATCGGTGACCAGGGCTTCTGCTTTGGCGACGAGCCGGGGCTGGCCGATGTCTACCTTGTTCCGCAGTTGTACGCCGCCGAGCGCTTCAACATCGACCTCAGTGGCTTCCCGCGCATTCGCCGGGTCGCGGCCCTGGCCGAGGCGCATTCGGCGTTTGCCCAGGCTCATCCGTCGAGGCAGCCCGACGCACCATAAATCATGCGGCTCAGCCCGGAGCAGAATGTCAGTGCACCGATTGCGACGCCGGCGGCAGATGGCTCAGGCGTTCCGTCAGGCGCAAGCGCTGGATTGGATCGTCGCTGAGCAGCAAGGCGTGCTCCAGGTCGAAACGTTCGGCCTGGGGGCACTCCAGGTGCTGATACAGGGTGGCGCGGGCCATGTAGTCGGCGGCAGTGCCAGGGCCTAGCTGCAACACCCGTTCAGCGTCCTTCAGGGCTTCGAGATGATCGTCGTGGCTGGCGTGCAGCTGGCGCAGGTTGCGTGACAGGCGCTGGAGCATCTGCAGCGGGCTGGCGGTCAGCAGGTGGTCGGCGCTCAAGGCCAGTTGCGGGCCGAACTGACGGCCAAGCAGCTCGCGGCAATCGGCCGGGTACAGGCGTCGGCCGCCACAGGGGTCGAGCAGATGGTCGGCACCGGGCACGCGCAAGAGAAAGTGCCCGGGGAAGTTCACTCCCTCAAGAGGGATCGACAGGCCGCGGGCCAGTTCCAGGCTCAGCAGGGCCAAGGCCAGGGGCTGGCCGCGGCGGCGTTGCATGACTTTGTCGAGCAGCGCCGCCTGGGGCCGCAGCGGGTGGTATTCGTCCTGCTGGAAGCCCAGGGCGTTGAGGCGGCGTAACAACGGCTGGGCCAGTTCGCTGAGCGGCAGCATCGGCAGCCCGGTGCTGACTTCCTGCTGCAGGGCCTGAACCTCGGCCATGACGCGCGCAGGCACCACGCTGTCATCGTGCTCGGCAGCGATCCACAGCGCCGCCTCCAGCAAGGCGACCGGGTCACGTTCAAGGCAAGCCAGACAGGCACTACGTGGGTTCATGACAACCTCCGCTCAAGCTTCTGTTGTAGCGCTGGCGCGGCCTTTCGTCCAGTGGTCCGAGTGTTGTCATCGGGCGCCAAAGCGCGACCTATACTGGGATCAGCACCTCATCGAGGAGCCTGCCGATGTTCGCTCTCATGCAAAGCACTCGCACGCAGTCGCTGCACCTGTGCATCGACCCGCCGACCGGCCTCAAAGCAGTGGTCGCCATTCATAGCGAACACCTGGGCCCGGCCATGGGAGGCTGTCGCTACCTGGCTTACCCGGACGACGACAGCGCCATGGTCGACGCCATTCGCCTGGCCCAGGGTATGAGCTACAAGGCCGCCCTGGCCGGGTTGCCGTTGGGTGGCGGCAAGGCGGTGATCATTCGCAACCCCCATGTGGAAAACCGTGCGGCCTTGTTCGAGGCGTTCGGGCGCTTCGTCGAAACCCTGCAGGGGCGCTTCATCACGGCCGTGGACAGCGGCACCTCGACCCTGGACATGGACTGCATCGCCCAGACCACCCAACACGTCACCAGCACCACCGCTGCCGGTGATCCGTCACCCCATGCGGCCATGGGCGTGTTCGCCGGCATTCGCGCCACCTCGATGGCGCGCCTGGGCAGTGACAACCTCGAAGGCTTGCGCATTGCCGTGCAGGGGCTGGGCAATGTCGGCTACGCGCTGGCCGAGCAGCTGCATGCCGCCGGTGCCGAGTTGCTGGTCAGCGACCATGACCCGGGCCGGGTGCAACTGGCGATCGAGCAGTTCAATGCCCGGCCGGTGGCCAACGAGATGTTGATCAGCACGCCCTGCGACATTTTTGCCCCGTGCGGGGTAGGGCCGATACTCACCGGCCAGAGCGTGATGCAGTTGCGCTGTGCGGCGGTGGCGGGGGCGGCGAACAATCAGCTGACCACCCTGCAGGTGGCCGACCAGCTGGAAAGCCGCGGCATTTTGTATGCGCCCGATTACGTGATCAATGCCGGCGGGTTGATCTATGTGGCGCTCAAGCACCGTGGCGAGGACCTGGGCACCATTACCGCGCACCTGGCGCGCATTCCCTCGCGCCTGACCGAAGTGTTCGCCCACGCCCAGGCGGAAAAACGTTCGCCGGCGCGAGTGGCGCAGATGCTCGCCGAGCAGCTGATCTACAACTGAACGGCGCCTACTCGGCGGCGCCCTCGGCGAGCAGCTCGGACAGGGCGTCGGGCTGGCTCTTGAAGGCCTTGGCGAACACGTCACGGTTTTTCGCCATATAGATACCGGCATCCTCGACCTGCTGTTCGCTCAGCGACGGCACGGCTTTTTTCAGGACCTCGGCCAGCAGCTCGGCCAGCTCCAGCATCTTGTCGTGACGGTCTGCTTCGGCTTTATCCATGAACAAGCGCTCCAGGTCGCGGCTGCTGCGGTATACCACTTCGACGGCCATTCATCACCTCACATGCCTTTGGTAATCGATGTATTCGATACTGTTTATTTGTACAGTGTTAATGATAGGGTAATCCACAGGACTAAGATAGTGGCAAATCAGTATTCTGCTGTTGCCCATTCTTCACCAGGGCCTGGGACGGCACTTTTGCCGCTCTCTATGGTCTGCTTCAGCGTGTAGAATTGCGCATCGGCAGTCGAGCCATCCAGTCTACGAAGGAACAGCAATGAACGAGCAAACATCGCGCCTGAATCGGGAACGGCGCTTTCTGGTACTGCTGGGGGTGATCTGCCTGGCGCTGATCGGCGGTGCGCTGTACATGCAGATCGTGCTCGGCGAGGCGCCATGCCCGCTGTGCATCCTGCAGCGCTATGCGTTGCTGCTGATCGCCGTGTTTGCCTTCATTGGCGCAGCCATGCCCGGCAAGCGCAGCCTGACCCTGCTCGAAGGCCTGGTGGTGCTCAGCGCCATCGGTGGCATCGCCGCTGCCGGCAACCACGTGTACATCCTCGCCAATCCGGCGGTCAGTTGTGGCATCGACACCTTGCAACCGATCGTCGACGGCCTGCCGCTGGCTTCGGTGCTGCCGCTGGTGTTCCAGGTCGATGGCTTCTGCTCCACGCCGTACCCGCCGGTCATGGGCCTGTCCCTGGCGCAATGGGCACTGGTAGCCTTTATACTGACCGCCGTTCTGGTACCCCTGGGCATCTACCGCAACCGCCGTCAGGCTTAGACAAAAGTCATGTATTGACGCAAGCCTGTTGTGCAATGAGATTTGCAAAGTTTGTCGCACCAAACTTGATCCTGATCAAGTTCTAACCCTTGTAGAACGGGCGTTCCAGGGGTATTGAAAGGGGTGCGACAAACTGTCGCGAAACTGATTTTTCGGGCGCGATTGTTACACAATTGGTAAAGGACTGTTGCTCAATAAGTCATAGTCAACGATAGGTTACCTATCTACAATCGCCCCCAATTTCCGTTCGGCACCGCTTGCGAGTCGCAGGATTAAAGGAGCTCCAGGGCTCTTTTCGCTGACTCTGACGAGCATCGCCTGCGGCGATGCCGGGCTGACCCCCCTCCGTGATTTCCCGCACCAAATGGAATTGGTCTGAACACAGGCCTGTTGCCTACTGAAGTCAAAATAATAAACACCGCAATACCCGGTTTATGCCGAGCCGCCGCAGCTGGCCTCAAGGTATGACCGTATTCGATCCCATAAATGCTGACGCTTGGCAGGACGAAGTGTTGGCGACCAAAACACAAATTGCATTGAAGCAAGCTGCTCTAGAGGTCGTGAGATGAGTAAAAAGCGTTACCCCAGACTGTTTGGCATTCTGCCCTTTTTAGGCATGCTTTTACTCAGTGGGTGCAACTGGACCCTGCTCGACCCGAAGGGCCAGGTCGGCATTGAGCAAAAGAACCTTATCCTGATCGCTACCGGCTTGATGTTGCTGGTGGTGATTCCTGTCATTTTCATGACCCTGGCGTTTGCCTGGAAGTACCGCGCTTCCAACAAGGCAGCCACCTACACCCCGGACTGGTCGCACTCGACCAAGATCGAAGTGGCGGTCTGGACCATCCCGGTGCTGATCATCATTGCCCTGGGTTACGTGACCTACAAGACCACCCATGAGCTGGACCCGTATCGTCCGCTGGTTTCCGACGTGAAGCCGGTGCAGATCGACGTGGTCGCCCTGGACTGGAAATGGCTGTTCATCTATCCGGAACAAGGCATTGCCACGGTCAACAAGATCGTCTTCCCGGCCAACACTCCGGTCAACTTCCGCGTGACCTCGGATTCGGTGATGAACTCCTTCTTCATCCCGGGCCTGGGCGGGCAGATCTACGCAATGGCTGGCATGACCACCAAACTGCACCTGATCGCCAACGAGAACGGTGAGTTCGACGGTATCTCCGCCAACTACAGCGGTGCTGGTTTCACCGGTATGAAGTTCAAGGCAACCGCCACCTCCCAGGCTGATTTCGAAGCATGGGTGAACGAAGTCAAGCAATCGCCTAAAAAGCTGGATGCCGCTGAATACGCAGCATTGGCCAAAACAAGCGAAAACAATCCAGTCGCGCTGTACAGCGTGGCCTCGCCTGAGCAGTTCCAGTCCATCGTCGACAAGTACGAAGGCATGAACCGCGGCCGGCCGGTCCACGAACAAGAGCAGAGCAAAGAAGCGGCCGGTACCGAAGGGATGGACGTGAGTATGCATTCAGCTGCTGGGGCAGAGGAGTAAGAGATGTTCGGTAAACTAAGTCTGGATGCGATTCCGTATCACGAGCCGATAGTCATGGTGACGCTTGCCATGATCGCGCTCGGCGGTCTCGCGCTCGTTGGTGCTATCACCTATTTCAAGAAGTGGACCTACCTGTGGTCCGAGTGGCTGACTTCGGTCGACCACAAGAAGATCGGGGTGATGTACATCATCGTCGCGATGATCATGCTGCTGCGCGGCTTTGCCGACGCCATCATGATGCGCACGCAGCTGGCCATGGCCACCGGCGGATCCGAGGGCTACCTGCCGCCCGAACACTATGACCAGATCTTCACCGCTCACGGTGTGATCATGATCATCTTCATGGCAATGCCATTCTTCACCGGCCTGATGAACCTGGCCCTGCCTCTGCAGATCGGTGCGCGTGACGTTGCCTTCCCGTTCCTCAACTCCCTGAGCTTCTGGCTGCTGGTGTCCGGCGTTGTGCTGGTCAACGTCTCGCTGGGTGTTGGTGAGTTCGCCAAGACCGGCTGGGTCGCATATCCACCGTTGGCGGGTATCCAGTACAGTCCTGGCGTGGGTGTCGACTACTACATCTGGGCGCTACAGCTATCGGGCCTGGGTACGACGCTAACGGGTGTCAACTTCCTCGCCACCGTGCTGAAAATGCGCGCGCCTGGCATGAAGCTGATGGACATGCCGATCTTCACCTGGACCTGCACCTGGGCCAACGTGCTGATCGTCGCTTCGTTCCCGATCCTGACCGCTGCACTGGCTCTGCTGACCGTTGACCGTTATCTGGACTTCCACATTTTCACCAACGAGCTTGGTGGGAACCCGATGATGTACGTCAACCTGTTCTGGGCCTGGGGTCACCCTGAGGTTTACATCCTGATCCTGCCGGCCTTCGGCGTGTTCTCGGAAGTCACCTCGACCTTCGCCGGCAAACGCCTGTTCGGCCACAAGTCGATGATCTACGCTTCGGGCGCGATCGCGGTACTGGGCTTTGCGGTATGGCTGCACCACTTCTTCACCATGGGTTCGGGCGCCAGCGTCAACACCTTCTTCGGTCTGGCGACCATGCTGATCTCGATCCCAACCGGGGTGAAGCTGTTCAACTGGCTGTTCACGATCTACCAGGGCCGTCTGCGCTTCACCGCGCCGATCATGTGGACCCTGGGCTTCATGGTGACCTTCTCGATCGGTGGTATGACCGGCGTACTGCTGGCTGTTCCAGGTGCTGACTTCGTTCTGCACAACAGCCTGTTCGTAATCGCTCACTTCCACAACGTGATCATCGGTGGTGCGGTATTCGGCTACATCGCCGGCTTCGCCTTCTGGTTCCCGAAAGCCTTCGGTTTCACCCTGAACGAGAAGTGGGGCAAAGCTGCCTTCTGGTTCTGGATCTCCGGTTTCTACGTGGCCTTCATGCCGCTGTACGCACTGGGCTTCATGGGTATGACCCGTCGTCTGAACCACTCCGACAACCCACTGTGGGAACCCTACCTGTACGTAGCCGTTGTCGGCGCCGTGCTGATCCTGTTCGGTATCGCTTGCCAGCTGATCCAGCTGTACGTGTCGATCCGCGACCGCAAGGACAACATGGACGTGACCGGCGACCCATGGGGCGGCCGTACCCTGGAATGGTCGACTTCGTCGCCACCACCGTTCTACAACTTCGCCACCATGCCTGAGAAAGTCGGCCTGGATGCCTGGCACGAAGCCAAGGAAGCCGGTGTTGCCTACAAGGTTCCAGCCAAGTACGAAGCGATCCACATGCCGAACAACACCTCTACCGGTGTGTTCATGGGTGCCTTGCTGACCGTGTTCGGTTTCGCCTTCATCTGGCACATCTGGTGGCTGGTCGGCGCAAGCCTGATCGGTACCATCGCGGTCTTCGTCGCCCACGCTGCTCGTGACGACCAGGGTTACATGGTTCCAGCCGAGGAAGTGGCGCGCATCGAAGGTGAGCGCATGAAGTCCCTGGGCCTGGCTACCGGTACCCCGGTTGGCGCACGTGTCGAATCGTTTGAACGGGTTTAATCAATGTCCAGTCATGTAATTAACGCTGATACTCATGCTCATGGTCACGACCATGGGCATGACGACCACCACCACGACTCGGGCCAGATGACCGTATTCGGTTTCTGGCTGTACCTGATGACCGACTGCATCCTGTTTGCGTCGCTCTTCGCCACCTACGCGGTGCTGTCCGGCAGTTTTGCCGGCGGCCCGTCGGGTCACGACATTTTCCAGCTGGACTTTGTCGCGGTCGAAACCGCACTGCTGCTGTTCTCGAGTATCACCTTCGGCTTCGCCATGTTGCAGATGTTCAAAGGCAACAAGGGCGGCGTGCTGGGCTGGCTGGCTGTCACCTTCCTGTTCGGTGCCGGCTTCATCGCGATGGAAGTCTATGAGTTCCATCACCTGATCGCCGAGGGCTTCGGCCCGCAGCGCAGTGGCTTCCTGTCGGCGTTCTTCGCGCTGGTCGGTACCCACGGTCTGCACGTAACCGCAGGTCTGATCTGGATGGCGGTAATGATGTACCAGATCAACAAGCACGGTATCACTGGCACCGCCAAGACCCGCATGAGCTGCCTGAGCCTGTTCTGGCACTTCCTGGACGTGGTCTGGATCTGCGTGTTCACCGTCGTGTATCTGCTGGGGGTTCTGTAAATGGCTAACGCACATAACAGCCACGCCGAGGGCAACCACGGTAGCGTCAAGTCCTATGTGATCGGTTTCATCCTGTCGGTCATCCTGACAGCGATTCCGTTCGGCCTGGTGATGTTCCCGAGCATGCCGAAGGACATCACGATCATGGTCGTGGTGGCCCTGGCGGTCATCCAGGTCGTGGTTCACCTGGTGTACTTCCTGCACATGGACCGTTCCGCCGAGCAGCGCTCCAACGTGTCGACCTTCATGTTTACCGTGATGGTCATTGCACTGTTGGTCGGCCTGTCGCTGTGGATCATGTTCAGCATCCACACCAGCATGATGGCGAAGTGAGGTAAGACGACATGTCCGTTAAGCACTTTATCCAAATCACCAAACCGGGGATCATTTTCGGTAACGTGCTTTCTGTGGCAGGCGGTTTTTTCCTTGCCGCGCAAGGGCATGTCGACTTCATGCTGTTCCTGGCCACGGTGATTGGCACTTCGTTGGTGGTGGCGTCCGGTTGCGTGTTCAACAACTGCATCGACCGTGACATCGACATCAAGATGGAGCGAACCAAGAACCGGGCGATGGTCCAGGGCCAGATCTCGCTGAAAGTCGCGCTGGCCTATGCCACCCTGCTCGGGGTGGCCGGCCTTGGCCTGCTGTATGTGCAGGCCAATGCTCTGGCAGCGTTGTTCGGCCTGATCGGCTTTGTCATCTACGTCGGGTTCTACAGCCTGTACCTCAAGCGCAAATCGGTGCACGGCACCCTGGTGGGCAGCCTGTCCGGTGCCATGCCTCCGGTGATCGGCTATTGCGCGGTAAGCGACAGCTTCGACCTGGCTGCACTGACCCTGCTGGTGATGTTCAGCCTGTGGCAAATGCCGCATTCCTACGCCATTGCGATTTTCCGCTTCAACGACTACCTGGCCGCATCGATTCCGGTGCTGCCGGTCAAGCGCGGGATCCTGGTGGCCAAGAAGCACATCCTCTGGTACATCGTGGCGTTCCTGGTAGCGACCCTGATGCTGACCCTGGGTGGCTACGCCGGCATGAGCTACATGGCCGTAGCCGCGGCCATGGGCATGTACTGGCTGTACATGGCCTGGACCGGCTACAAGGCTGTCGATGACCGCCTGTGGGCACGCAAGCTGTTCGTGTTCTCGATCTTCACCATCACTGCCCTGAGCGTGATGATGTCGCTGGACACCAAAGTGCCGACCGAGCTGCTGCTGACTTACGCGCACTGATTCATCAGCGTGTAATGAAAACGCCCCAGGCTGCGAAGCCTGGGGCGTTTTTGTTTGTGCGGCGTTTCTACAAACGACCGAAACTGCTGTTGACAAGTACCCCGTGTTTGCCGGATTTTATCGCCGCGCAGGTAAGGAGTATCTGCGCAGGGCCAGAGGATGCTGGCCGTGATTCATCACACAAGGGACTGTTCATGACCGAGCCAAACGCCGTTGCTCAACGGGCGTGCCTCGCGCTGTTGCGCGAACGCCACACTTCCGCTCATTTCGACACCGCCTTGCAGGTGCTCGATTGCCTGTTCCGTCGTCGCAGCCTGGCGCCTGGGCAGGATGACGAGCTGTCGGCCGAGGTGCTCGAACCGCATCTGGATAAAGTCCTCACCGCCATCGACGCCGGCCAGCGCATCGAGATGGTTCTGCCGGCCTTCCCGGGCAAATCGCCGAACCGGCAGAAAACCCTCAGCCACCTGCCAGACCTTGCCGAGCGCCACGCTATCGACGAGCTGCAGCAGCTGTGCGCGGAAATCCAGGCCCTGTACGCACCGGGTGCGTTGATTCACATCTGCTCCGACGGCTATGTGTTCTCCGACCTGGTGCGCGTGCCGGATGAGCACGTCAAAGCCTACACCGACGAGATCCAGCGCTACGCCGAGCAGCACTACCCGAACAGCTTCGCCCTGTTCGATCTCAAGGATGCCTATCCGCAACTGGGTTGCCTGGACTCCATGCGCGAAGAGCTGATGATCGAGTACGGCCAGTCGCTGATCGCGCTGGGCCAGCGCTTTCAGGACGAACCACACATGATGCTGATGTACTGCGGCATCCACCGCTTCTTGTCCGAAGATTACTCGGGCCTTGGCGAGTTCGCCGGCATGAGCCTGAACGCGGTGAAAAAGATCGCCAAGCCGGCCTCGCAACGGGTGATCCAGCGCAGTGAAGCCTGGAGTGCCTTGCTGCAGGCGCGTTATCCACAGTGCCTGCGCCTGTCGATCCACCCGCAGTTGGCAGTATCGGCGAAAATTGGCATTCGTCTGGTGCCTACCAGCGACCTCTGGCGTACGCCCTGGCACTCGGTGGCGATCAAGCGTAGCGGGGTGGTGATGCTCGACAAGCGCAGCAACATCGATGAGCGCTACAGCCGCCTGGTGTTCCGCCAGGGCCGTCCTTGCCACTACGCCAGTGCGCAATGATGCCGGTAGCGCTGGCGGCTGATGCGGTGATCTTCGACCTCGACGGCACCCTGGTCGACACCTTGCCCGATATCGTCTGGTGCCTGAACCACGTGCTGCAAGAGCAGGGCTACCCGCCGCTGTCACTGGAGACCATCAGTGCCTACGTAGGCGGCGGTACCGGGGCGATGCTCGAGCGGGTTGCCGCGCGCCTGGGGATTGCCGACGACAAGGCCCTGCATGAGCATTATATCGCCTGCTACCAGCAGCACCTGGTGCAGTTCTCGCGACCGTTCGATGGCGTGCCGGAGCTGCTTGAAGGCTGTCGCCGGCTGCAACTGCCGATGGCCATCGTCACCAACAAGGCCCATGACATGGCGCTACAGGTGGCTGCGCAGCTGTTCCCGTCGGGTACCTTCGAGCTTGTCCTTGGCCAGCGCCGCGGCCACCCGCTCAAGCCGCAGCCTGACGCGGCTCTGGAGGCGGCCCGCTACCTGGCCGTCGAGCCCGCGCGTTGCCTGTTTGTCGGCGATACCGTCATCGATCTGATGACCGCGCGGGCGGCCGGCATGCACTGCGCCGCCGTGACCTGGGGCTATGGCCCGGTCTATGCCTTGCAGGCACAGGCGGCGGATCTTTACTGCGAGCAGCCGGCAGAACTGTTGCGGGCCCTGCAACAGGCACTCACTTCTTGCATGGCTGGCACTCTCGCCAGCCAACGTTGAAACACCACCTCTCAAGGAAGAAAGGTCATGCAACACAAGGACACCTGGATCAAGGCGGTCAGCGACGTGCTGGCGGGTTATCTGCTCAAGGAAAATGACGATCGCTTCGACGCGGCGGGCAGGGCCAATCTGGCCGTCAGCCTGGCCCGCTTCTACGATCAGCAGGCGCCGGTGCGCCTGGTGCTGCCGGGCTTCCCGTGCAAGTCGCCGAACGCCCGCGACCAGACCTTCGGCACGATGCCGGATTACGGCGAAGCCATGGCCATCGAGCGCCTCGACCAACTCGGCCAGGACATCGCCGCGCTGCATGCGCCGGGCTGCGTGGTGTCGATCCTCAGCGATGGCACCACCTTCAACGACATCGTTGGTGTACCTGATGACCTGCGCAAAGCCTACAACCAGGCGCTGCGCGAGTTGTGCACCACCCACACGATCAACTGGGTGAGCATGGAAGACCTGTTCCCCCAGGCCAGCAGTGCCGATGCCGTACGCGCGACCCTGGTCAAACAGGCACGTTTGCCGTGGAAGAACGTCGAGGCACTGATCGAGCAGAGCCGCCATGATGAAACCCTCAGCCACGCCCACGACAAGCTCTGCAGCCACCTCTACAACGACTTGCGCCTGTGCCGCGAAGCTGGGCAGAGCGAAGACGAGCACCTGCAGCAGATCGGCTACAAGGCCTATCAGATGATGTTCCGCGGCCAGGCGCTGAATGCCGCGGTCAATCGCTTCTTCCCCGACGACATCCGCCTGTCGGTACATCAGTACGACAATGCCGGGCCAAAATTCACCGTGGCCCTGGCCGACGGTCTGACCCGGGTGTCCAGCCCCTGGCATGCGGTGCCGGTGCGCCACCTGGATGGCAGCCAGACTCTGCGCGGCCGTGCCGAGGTGGACATCGACAAGCATGTGCTGGTGCAGTACCAGGGGCGCCCGTGGCTGTACCACGAGAGCACCGGCGAAGCGCTGCAGGGCTTCGAGTTCGAACTGCAGAAGCGCCCGTTGTTCGGCTTGGTGGTACGTGACCCGTTGGGGCTGGGCTTCGAACGTTTTTCGACGCAGCTGCTCGAAGCGCTGGTGGAGACCTTCGGCTTTGTCTGCCTGCGTGGCTGCCGCTTCGAAGACCGCGACAGCTTTGCCCGCGACTGCGAGCGCTTTGGCACCATCTACCAGTGGGCGTTCGGCAAGGTGCATGTGGTCAAGCCGGCAGACAAACCCGAAGGCGTGGTGCACTCGCTGGAAAAGACTCCATTGCATTGGGACCTGAACATGCTGCCGGACAGCGATGCTCAGGTTCAGCGCGATCCGAAGTTCTGCGCAAGCAAGTTCATGCTCTATTGCAAGACTGCGCCGCAACCGGGGGAAGGGCAGACCACCATCGTCGACAGCCGCAATGCCTTGCGCAAGGTTGGCAACCAGGTGGCGCGGTTGTGGCAGGCGGTTGATATCACCTATTACACGCGTATGACTTACTTTGGTGGTTCGCCGCGTCACTACAGCCTGGTCGACCTGCACCCGCGCACCGGCGAACGCATTCTGCGCTATCAGGAAGGCACCGACTCCAGTCTGCAGACCTTGAGCCAGGAGGTGCAAGGCTTCGAGGCGCAGGCCCAGCAGGCCCTGCTTGAGCAGCTCAATGCCCTGGTCTACGACGATGAATGCCTGATCGCCCATGACTGGGTCGAAGGTGATCTGGTGCTGATCGACAACTACCAGACCCTGCATGGCCGCTTGCCTATGTCGCCGGCCTCGGCCTCCCGTGAGCTGTGGCGGGTTCAGGTGTACTGAGCCGAGCACTCCCTGGCAGCGGCTCGGTGCCCGCTGCCCGGGAGGCTTTCCGCCTGCCGCGGGTGCTGTGCTGGCGGTAGCGTGTCGTGATCTTCAACCTGACAGGATCATGGCATGAGTGTTTTGACTGTGTATTTTTGCGGCACCGGGTCGCACCGATTCGACGGCAATAACCCCAACTTCTGGAATGGCGAGCTGGTTTCGACCCTCGCTTCAAACGACCAGGGCAAGGAGTACGCCCACTGGATCGTCGTCGATGGCCCGGGCAGTGGCAACCTGCAAGCCGATGAACTGTTCGTCGAACCCGGTGGTTATTACAACTGGAACCAGACCTTGTTCGGCAAAGGCTGGGAGGAGAACGTCCAGCACGCACTGCAGATCATCAAGGGGCAGAGCAACTGGCAGCGCACGGAACTGAGCGAGGAGGAGTATCAGCGCCTGAAGGCTGCTGGCATCCCTATCCCCAACTCGACCGCTACGGCGTCCTGGTTCTGGCGCACCTACAACTACGGCAATCGCAAGATTACCCCGCAGTTGCTCCAGGAGCAGATCATCAAGCAGTTTCGCAAGGAAGGCATCATTCCCACCCAGGTCAACCTGGTGGGGTGGAGCAGGGGCGCCGTCAGCTGCCACATGCTGGCCAATGCCATGCTTGGCGACAGTGAGCTGAAAAAGCTTCCAGTGAACATATTCGCCATCGATCCGGTGCCGGGCATTGGTAACTTCGACCGCCATCGCGTGCAACTGGGCGAGAACGTCAAACAGTACGTAGGTTTCTTCTCCCGCGACGAGCGTTCCAAGGGCTTTGCCTGCGTGATTCCCAAAACCCATGCCGGTACCCGCTGCCACGTCTATCCGATGCCCGGGCGTCACGCTACGCTGGTGGGCAATGCCGCTGCCGACGGTGCCGCCGGAAGCAAAGTGCTGGCCGAACCCGGCTTGATCGTTCGCCATTTTGCTGAAGTCTGCCTGACTCGTTGGGGAGTGAAACTGCAAAAAATGCTTAACTTGGGCGAACGTGAACTGCAGGCTTATCATCAGGTGCTGGTCCAAGATGAGAGCAAATATCAGGCAATGCGAAAGCATTCGTACACCCTGGTGACCGAGTCGGAGAAGGGCGAGCGTGCCGTTTCTCTGGGCAGTCAGACTGCGGGGTTCAGCGCGGTCAAAGGCAGCGGCCTGATGCCGGTCGAAGGCTTGGCTGCACCTGTGCGCTGGCAGGCATCGTCCTACAAAGAAATCCGTTAACGCCTGTTTTGTGCTGGACAGCGCGGCGGTCGAGGCCCTATCTTCTGCTTCGGCCACCGCAGTGGCCAACGTCGCTCGGACGGTTCCGGGCGCTTACGTCTTCGAGGAAGCCATGGCTGACCAAGGTTCGCCGCGCCGCTTTGCGCGCATTGATCGTCTCCCCCCCTACGTCTTCAACATCACCGCCGAGCTCAAGATGGCTGCACGCCGTCGTGGCGAAGACATCATCGACCTGAGCATGGGCAACCCCGACGGGGCCACGCCGCCGCACATCGTTGAGAAACTGGTGCAGGTCGCCCAGCGCGAAGACACCCACGGCTATTCGACGTCCCGCGGCATCCCGCGCCTGCGCCGGGCGATTTCGCGCTGGTACAAGGACCGCTACGAGGTCGAGATCGACCCGGAAAGCGAAGCCATCGTCACCATCGGCTCCAAAGAGGGCCTGGCGCACCTGATGCTCGCCACCCTCGACCATGGCGACACCGTGCTGGTACCCAACCCCAGCTACCCGATTCACATCTATGGCGCGGTGATAGCCGGTGCCCAGGTGCGTTCGGTGCCGCTGATTCCGGGCGTGGACTTCTTTAATGAGCTGGAGCGGGCGATCCGCGAATCCATTCCGAAACCGAAGATGATGATCCTCGGCTTCCCGTCCAACCCGACCGCGCAGTGCGTCGAGCTGGACTTCTTCGAGCGGGTGGTGGCCCTGGCCAAGCAGTACGACGTGCTGGTGATCCACGACCTGGCTTACGCCGACATCGTCTACGACGGCTGGAAGGCGCCGTCGATCATGCAGGTGCCGGGGGCCAAGGACATTGCCGTGGAGTTCTTCACCCTGTCCAAGAGCTACAACATGGCCGGCTGGCGAATCGGCTTCATGGTCGGCAACCCCGAGCTGGTCAGCGCCCTGGCCCGCATCAAGAGCTACCACGACTACGGCACCTTCACCCCGCTGCAGGTCGCGGCCATTGCTGCCCTGGAAGGCGACCAGCAGTGCGTGCGCGATATCGCCGAGCAGTATCGCCAGCGCCGCAACGTGCTGGTCAAGGGCCTGCACGAGCTGGGCTGGATGGTCGAGAACCCCAAGGCGTCGATGTACGTCTGGGCGAAGATTCCCGAAGAGTATGCACACCTGGGCTCGCTGGAGTTCGCCAAGAAGCTGCTGGCCGAGGCCAAGGTCTGTGTGTCGCCGGGCATCGGCTTTGGTGACTATGGCGATGATCATGTGCGCTTTGCCCTGATCGAGAACCAGGACCGTATCCGCCAGGCGGTACGCGGTATTCGCCAGATGTTCCGGGCTGATGGCATCGGCAGCAAGCCGGCCCAGAAGTAAGCACTGACCCGGGCGCGGGTCAAACCTGTTCCTACAGCTGGAGCAGGTTTTTCCCGCGAAACAACCGTCCGTCAGCGGCGATTTATTTCTGCATTACCCCCCTTCTCAAACACCCGGCAAAGCATAGAATGGCGGCGGGTTTCTCCCTATAACGATAATCAACCTCCCCCCCTTCTCATCATGTCCGAACATAATCCTTGTTTGAACTGCGGCGCCTGCTGCGGGTATTTCCGTGTGTCTTTCTTCTGGGGTGAGTGCACGTCGGCGGGTGGTGTCGTGCCCGACGATCTGGTGGTCCAGATCAGCCCCAGCCGCGTTGCGATGATCGGCACCGACAGCAAGCCCTGTCGCTGCATCGGGCTTGAGGGCGAGATCGGCAAAGGGGTCAGCTGCAGCCTGTATGAACAGCGCTCAACCCCTTGTCGCGAGTTCGATGCGGCCTGGGTCAATGGCGAAGCCAACCCCAGCTGCGATGCCGCCCGTGCCGCCTATGGCCTGCCACCGCTGGAGGCCAACGAGCCGATCTGGCCGGACGAGGGCGCCGAAGTCGCCTGAGGCGTGACTTGAGGGTTACACTGCCGGGTTGATGAATCGGACAGGAGGTCCCGCGTGACCCGCATGTACAGTTTTCCCGCTGACCTGTGCCTCGAAAGCCCGCGCCTGCAACTGCGCCCGATGGTGGCCGAGGATGCTGCGGCGTGGTTTGCCATCATGGCCGATCCGCAGGTCATGCGTTACTGGAACCACGGCCCCTGGCAAGTGCTGGCAGAGGCCCAGGCAGCACTGGCCGAAGACCGCGACGCATACGCCGCCGGGCAGATGCTCAAGCTGGGAATCTATCGGCGCGACAATGGCGAGCTGATCGGCATGACCCAGCTGTTCAACCTGGAGCCCACCTCGTGCCGTGGCGAAATCGGCTATTGCCTGGCCAGCTGCGCGCAGGGCCGTGGCTACATGGACGAGGCGCTGACCTGTTTCATCGATTACCTGGCCCATGGCCTGCACCTGCGCCGGCTGGAGGCCGAGATCGACCCGCGCAACCAGGGGTCGGCGCGTACCCTGGAGCGCCAGGGTTTCGTCCTTGAAGGGCTGTTGCGCCAGCGCTGGTGCGTGGCCGGAGAGCTTTCGGACTCGGGGCTGTACGGGCTGCTGCTCGATCAGGCGCCGCTGGACGGTTGAATCCTGACCGCTGCCTTGCGGTTGCGTTGCGGTCGGGCATCTGGATATTATTCGGAACAATTCTCACTTACACACTTGCGAGTGCGCCATGTCCGTCGCCGAGCCGCCGCTGCAACGCGCGATCCATACGCTGTATTGCGAGCACCATGGCTGGTTGTTCAACTGGCTGCGGCGCAAGTTGCGCTGTTCACAGCATGCGGCGGACCTGGCACAGGACACCTTTGTACGCATCCTCGGCTCGCGCGACACGCTCCTGGGTATTCGCGAGCCGCGTGCCTTCCTCAGTACCACGGCGCGACGCCTGATCATCGATCGGGCACGTCGCCAGCAGATCGAAGACGCCTACCTGCGCGAACTGGCCCTGACTGTCGAGGTCATGGAGGGCCACCAGTCGCCCGAGCAGATCCTCCTGACCCTGGAGGCGCTGGAGCAGATTACCTTCATGCTCGAGGGCTTGCATGAAAAGGCCCGCCAAGCCTTTGTCGACTATTACCTGGACGAGCTGAGCCAGGTGCAGATCGCCGAGCGCCTGCAGGTTTCGCCACGCATGGTGCGCAAGTACCTGATGCAGGCCCTGGTGCATTGCCACCAGGCCGTTAATGTTTGATTGCCGATGACGGCCCAAGCGTCAATCGAGCAGCACGCCGCCGAATGGATTTTGCGCCTGGGCGAGGGTGAGCTGAGTGAGGCAGAGCGCCAGGCGCTGGATGCCTGGCGTCGGCAGGACGCTCGCCATGAAGCCACCTTCACTCGCATGCAGGCGATCCTCGAACAGATGCATAGCCTGCGCCCGCAACGCCAGCCGGTGCGCGCCGCACTGCGCACGCCTGCAAATGCCCAGCGGCGTGCGCAGTACCCACGACGGGTGCTGTTGGGCCTGGCTTTGCTGGCAGCACTGGGCGTGCCCCTGAGCCTGTCCGGCTGGCATCCGCAAAACTTGCTGGCCGACCTGCACACCGCGCCGGCGCAATGGCAGAGCCACAGGCTAAGCGACGGCACGCGGGTCATCCTCGAAGGCAACTCGGCCCTGGACTTGCGCTTCAGCGCCCACGAGCGGCGTATCGAACTGTTGCGCGGCAAGGTGCTGGTGGATGTCGCGCACGACAGCAGCCGGCCTTTCGTGGTGGCCACCGCCGACGGCACGTTCCAGGCCCTGGGCACGCGCTTCGTGGTTGCCCGTGGCGGTGCCGGCAGCGAACTGACCATGCTCGAATCCCAGGTGATGGTGCGCAGTGCCGAGCAGGACAAGTCGCTGGCGGTGGCCAAAGGCGGGCGGGCCTGGGTTCGCCGGGATGACCTGGGGCTGCTGGCCAGTATTGATCCGGCCAGCGTTGACCAGGCCTGGCAGCGTCATCAACTGGTGGTTGAGCAATCGCCGCTGGTGGATGTCCTCGATGCCCTGGCCCGCCAGCGCCGCGGCCATCTGAGCTTCGACCGCAAGGCGCTGGCTGATCTGCGGGTGTCGGCAGTGCTGCCGCTGGACGACAGCGAGCGGGCCCTGCAGCTGCTGGCTGAAGTGCTGCCGATATCGATTCATTCGCATACGGCCTGGTGGACGCGTATCGAGCGCCGCAGTGCTGATAAGTAATTGTTCGCGACTGGTTCCTCATTCTCATCTTGGCCCGTCCTTCTAGAAGCCAACATGATTAAACAAGGAGCCTTTTCACCATGCGCCGATTTACTGGCCGCCCCGTTTTGAGCCCTCTGGCGCTCTGTGTACAGCTGGCCTGCAGCGGCCTGCTGCTGACTGCAGTCGCTGTGCCAGCAATGGCCCAGGGTCAACAACAGCGCTTCGACGTGCCTGCCGGTGCGCTGAGCACAGCGCTCAACCGCTTCGCCCAGCAAGCCGGCGTCGCCCTGGCCTTCGATCCGGCTGACCTGGCGGGGCGTAACACAGCCGGCCTGCAGGGCAGCTTCGCCCTTGAAGACGGTTTTGCCCGCTTGCTCGAGGGCAGCGGCTACCGTATTGCCCAGGGTGACAACGGTTATGTGTTGCTGCCGCAAGCCGCTGCACCGGCAGCCCAGGTGCTGGAGCTGGGGGTTACCACGGTGGCCGGCCAGGGCATGGGCGAAAGTACGGAAAATACCGGCTCCTATGCGCCGGGGCTGATCAGCGTAGGCTCCAAGTCACCGACCAGCCTGCGCGAAACGCCGCAGTCGGTGGCGGTGATCACCCGTCAGCTGATCGAAGACCAGCAGCTCACCGACATCAACGAAGCGATGAAGGCGACACCGGGAGTGATTACCCAGAGCACGACTTTCCGCATCCAGGATTTCATCTCGCGCGGCTTTTCCATCCAGAACCTGCAGATCGATGGCGCCGCCCCGCAGGCGCTGGGCACGGCCATGGGCTCGTTCTATTCGTCGAACATCTTCGACCTGGCCGAGTTCGACCACGTCGAGGTGCTGCGTGGTAGCGGGGCCTTGTTCGGCGGCTCGGGCGACCCGGGCGGAATCATCAACATGGTGCGCAAGCGGCCGATGTCCGAGAACCAGCTCAAACTGAGCCTGTCGGCCGGCAGCTGGGACAACTATCGCCAGGAACTCGACATCACCGGGCCCATGGGCTGGGACGGCCGCTTGCGTGGGCGCCTGGTGGTAGCCAACACCGACCGCCAGTACTTCATCGACAAGCGCAGCACGGAAAAGCCGCTGGTGTACGGCGTGATGGAAGCCGACATGAGCGATGACACCATGCTCACCTTCGGCGTGCGCTACAACAAGTCCCATGAGAACGGCACCAACGCCGCTGTGCCGCGCTACAGCAATGGCGCCGATCTGGGCCTGCCACGGCACACCGGCCTGACCCAGTCCTGGGCATTCACCGACACCACGGCGCGCGAGTATTTCGCCAAGGTCGACCATCGCTTCAACGACGACTGGAAACTCAACCTGTCGTACACCAACATCTGGGATGTGTCCTGGTTCAAGACCGCGTCGACCCTCAATGCGGTTGACCCGATCAGCGGCAGCGGCGTGACCTGGTACGGTACCCAGAGCCGCCAGGAAAACGAACAGCACCTGTACGATGTCAACCTGGCCGGCAACTTCCAGGCCTTTGGCCTGGATCACCAGTTGGTGCTGGGGGCTGACTACCAGCGCATCGACAGCCGCTGGCTGGGTACTGCGCCGCATCCTGGCTTTGGCGGGCCGGTGAATGTCTTCGACCCCGACGCCACGCCCTGGCCAGAGCCTGCCAACCACACCGACTACAGCCGCGACTACAACCCCAACGCCCAGCGTCAGTACGGCCTTTACTCCAGCCTGCGCCTGCAACTGGCCGAACCGCTGCACCTGATCCTCGGTGCCCGCGCCCAGCGTTACCACTTCGAGCAGATGTACCAGACCCGCACCGGCGAGCAATGGAACGTGGCTTCGCAAGTCGACCAGCGCATCGGCACCAAGCTCACGCCGTTTGGTGGTGTGGTCTATGACCTTGATGAGCAGTGGTCGGCCTACGCCAGCTACTCGCAGATCTACAAGCCGCAGGCCAACAAGCTGGCCGGCCCGCAACCGGGCAGCCCGTTGCAGCCGATGACCGGCAAGACCTACGAGACCGGCCTCAAGGGCGAGCTGTTCGACGGCGCGTTGAACACCAACATTGCCTTGTACTACACCACCCGTGAAAACGAAGCGGTGCGTGACCCGCGCTTCACCTCGGCGAGCAATCTGTTTGCCGGCAGCTGCCGCTACCTGGACAACGGTGAAGTGGTCAGCAAGGGCATCGATATTGAAGCGTCGGGGGAACTGCTGCCGGACTGGATGCTGATCGGTGGCTATACCTTCAACCTCAATCGCAACCGCAGTGCCAATACCTCGCTGAGCACGGTGATGCCCAAGCACCTGTTCAAGCTCTACACCACTTACCGGCTGCCGGGTGTGTTGCAGGACTTCAAGGTTGGTGGCGGCGTGCAGGCGCAGAGCGCGACTTACGTATCCGGCACCACCAACCGTTTCAATGGCGATGGTTCGATCGCCGAGCGTGATGTGCCGTTCGACTTCACCCAAGGGGGGTATGCGACCTGGAGTGCACTGGTCGAGTACAAGGTCGACGAGCACTGGGACCTGACCCTCAACGGCAACAACCTGTTCGACAAGAAGTACTACCAGACCGTGGGAACCTCCACCTATGGCAACTACTACGGCGACCCCCGCAACTTCATGCTGACCCTGCGCGGCACCTACTAAGCGCCGGGCGACTTTGCGCAGGCCACCGGTCTGCGCTATTGTCGCGCGCTCTTTTACCAGCAAGGATTGCCTGGTGCCGTTCAATTATCTGACCTTAAGCCTGGTCTGCTACCTCACCAGCCTGTTCCTCCAGGCCTGCGCCCGTGAGCACGATGTAATGCGCGGCATGCACGCCCTGGCCCTGGGGGTGTTGAACGGGTCCTTCTGGTTTGCCAACCCACTGTATTTCGCCGCCCTGGTGATGCACCGGACCAAGCCGCAGGTAGCCCTGTACCTGGGCTGCGCGGCGTTGGCGCTCAGTGGCCTGATGGTGCCGCTGGGCTGGCTCGGCTTGACCCCGGTGCCTGATTCGCCCAACGGACCGGGGCTGCTGATCGGTTACTACGTGTGGCTGCTGGCGATGCTGGTGTTCATTCTCGGCCAGTGGCGTTACCGCCACGAACCTGCGGACAGCAGCAAGGTGCCGCTGCTGGGCTGGCCGGCCTGGGGGCTGGTCGCCGGCATCGTGTTGACCGTGCCGCTGGCCTTCACGCCCTGGAGTAAAGTGCCGTTTCGCTCGGCCCCCGAGCCAACCTCGTGCATTGAATGTGGAGGCAATTGATGGCCCGCTTTTACGTTGCGATCACCCTGGCGCTGTACCTGCTGAGCCTGAGTTGCAAGGCCATTCACCTGTCGGCCGATGGCTCTTTGCATGCCCTGCAGGTGCTGTTGCTCGGGCCTTGGGGCATCGTCATGCAGATCTACGGCTGGTTTGCCAACCCGTTGCTGGGGCTGGCGATCCTTGTGCACCGGCGCTGGCGCTGGCTGGCCCTGGTGCTTGGCCTCGGCGCCCTGTACCTGGGCCTCAGTGCCTTGATGGTGGAGCGCCTGCCCGACAATCACAGTTACAGCTTTCTCGACGTTACCGGTTTTGGCCCGGGTTATTACCTCTGGTTGCTGTCGATCAGCTTCTTCTGCGTCATGCAGGCCTGGTGGTGTTGGCAGGGGTTCAAGGGCGCGCAGCTACCCGGTTGGAATTGGCTGGATGGCGGCCTGGCAATCGTATTGAACATTGTCATCGTCTACGCCATCCAGACCCCCAGCCTGCACTTTCAGATAAAGAAAGTGATCGAACCGCCGCCACCACCGATCGAGATCGACAAGGACGCCATCTAGCGGGCGGACGCCGAGGTTCCCCACTGCACTACCAGCATGCCGACCACGATCAGCCCGACCCCGGCCAGGCGCAGGCCGTTGACCGGGCGTTCGGGCAAACCCATCAGGCCCCATTGGTCGATGATCAACGACGACAGCACCTGCCCGGCAATTACGCAAACGATGAAGCCGGCGGCGCCCAGCCTTGGCGTCAGCACCAGTGCGGCGGTGATGTAGGCAACCCCGGCAACGCCGCCCAACCAGGCCCACCAGGGCGCTTGGGCCAAGGCATTGAGTTGCGGCAGCGGCGCCCGCAAAACCAGCAGTGCCGGGATCACCATCAGCACACTCACCGCCAACGACACCAGCGACGCCCACAACGGGTGCCCGAGCAGGCGGCCGAGCGCTGCGTTGCTGCCGGCCTGGAAAGGCACGGCGGCGCCGGCCAGCAGGGCGATGGTCAGGGGCAGCAAGGTGGCGGTAATAGCGGGCAGGTTCATGGCATGGCTCTCAAAAGTGGCTTGCCAAAGTCTTTGCTATCCATCCCAATAATGGAAATTCGAATGCTGCACAGGAGTTATTCGTCTGATGGATGATCTGCGCCGGATCGACCTCAACCTGCTGTTGACCCTGCACGCGCTGCTGGCCGAGCAGCATGTCTCGCGCGCGGCCTTGCGCCTGCATCGTAGCCAGCCGGCGGTCAGCCATGCCCTGGCGCAACTGCGTGAGCTGTTCGGTGATCCGTTGCTGGTGCGTCGCGGTGGTCGTCTGCACGCCACGGCGCGCGCCCAGGCCCTGATCGAGCCTTTGCAGCAGGCGCTGGAGCAGCTCGACGGCTTGCTCGGCAGCCCCGGTTTCGACCCGCGTCGGGCGCAGCGCAGTTTTGGTCTGGCGATGTCTGATTACGGCGCGCGGGTAGTGTTGCCCGGCTTGATGCGCATGTTGCGCGAAGAGGCGCCGGGGATCGATCTGATTGTCACCCAGGGCAGCCGTGAGGCCATGCTCGGCCAGCTGTTCGACGGCGAGGCCGACCTGGCTCTGGCGGTGTTTCCGCAAATGGCCGAGGAGCTGCGGGCGCAGACGCTGTTCGAAGAGTCCTTCACCTGCATCGCCGATCGCAGCAGTTTGCCTGTGCGGGGCGGCCTGAGCCTGGATGCGTGGCTGGCACGGCCGCATGTGCTGGTGGCAGTGCGTCCGGGTATCGACAACGAGATTGACCTGGCGCTCCAGGGCATCGGTGCCCGGCGCCGGGTGGCGCTGGCCTTGCCCCATTGGACCGCGGCCCAGGAAGTGATTGCCGGCACCGACCTGATCCTGACCGTGGCCCGCCGCAGCCTGGACAGCGGTGCGCTGGATTCACGCCTGCGCAGGTTTGCGCCACCATTGGCAATCAAACCCTTTGCCTTCCAGCAGGCCTGGCATCAGCGCCGCGAAGGGGAGGCGGGGCATCGCTGGTTGCGCGAGAAGGTGATGCAGGTGTGTCAATATGGCCGGCCTGATCGCGGGGCAAGTCGAGGCGTCGCACCGCCGCTCCCACCCAAGAAGGAGTCCGCAGAATGAAACATCCATTTTTGCTTGTCGGCCTGTTGGTCTGTTGTTCTTCAATAGCCCAGGCCCAGGATGAATACTCACAGGCCTACAGCGCCTGCATGAAAACCGCCGAATCCACCCTGGCCATGAACAACTGCAACGGCGCCGAGATCAAGCGCCAGGACAGCCGCCTCAACAGTGCCTACAAAAAGGCCATGGCCGGCCTCGAAGGGCCGCAGCAAACCCAGCTGCGTGAAGCCCAGCGGGCCTGGATCAAGTACCGCGACGCCAACTGCAACCTGTATTACAGCCTCACTGGCGGCACCATGGATCAGCTCAATGGTGCCGGTTGCATCCTCGGCAGTACCCGCGACCGCGCCGATGAACTGCAGGCCTTGCTGCAGCCTTAAGGTCAGCGCCGGGTGGCGCGAGCACGCAGGTACTCGCGCACTTCGCGCTGGTCGCCGGCAAACTCGATACGCTCGGCCTTGCTCTGGCGCTGGTAGGCGTACATCGGGTCGTAGTACTCGTTGAGCAGGCCGCTGATCCAGGCTCGGTGCAGGTCCACCTCACCCGTGTGAAGCTGCTCTTGCAGCGCTTGCTCGAGTAACGCCGACAACCGCTGATAACGCTCGCCGCCGAGGCGCTTGAGGATGTTGGCCATGCTTTGGGTCAGGCGTTCGGCAAACTGCGGCAGGCCGTTTTCATCCCCGTGCAAGGCAACGAACTCGGCGCTCAGGTCGATTACGTAATCGCGCAGAATCCGCTCGACCCGGTTGTCAAAGCTGTCTTCCAGCCACACCAGCGGGTAGTGCTGCATGCCCTGGTAAAGCTCCAGCGGCAGGGTGCAACTGCCGACGATGCGGCCCTCATCTTCGAGTACAAATTGCTCGACGCCGCGTGCGCGTTTTTTCAGTACGTCGATGGCCAGCTGGTTCTCGAAGTCGATCTGCGCCGGCTGGCCGGTAGCGCGTTTGCCGAAGCTTGAGCCGCGGTGATTGGCGTGGCCTTCCAGGTCAAGCGCATTGTCCAGCGTTTGCAGGACCTCGGTCTTGCCGGTGCCGGTGAGGCCGCCGATCAGCACGAAGTCACAGTCGGTTACCGCTTGCTGGGTGGTATGCAGCAGGAAGTTGCGCATCGCCTTGTAGCCGCCGACCACCTTGGGGTAGTGGATGCCGGCTTCAGCCTTGAGCCACTGCTGGGCGATCTGCGAGCGCAGGCCGCCGCGAAAGCAGTAGAGGTAACCCTCGGGGTTGGCCCGGGCGAAGGCTGCCCAGGCGGCAATGCGTTGGTCCTTGAGCGGGCCGCTGACCAGTTGATGGCCGAGGTCGATGGCGGCCTGCTGGCCCTGCTGCTTGTAGCAGGTGCCGACCTTCTGCCGTTCAAGGTCGTTCATCAGCGGCAGGTTGATCACGTGGGGGAAGGCGCCCTTGCTGAATTCGACCGGGGCGCGCATGTCCATCATGGCTACATCGTTAAGAAACAGCTGGCGGTAGTCGGTGCAGTTGTCGCGCATCAAAGCACCTCAACTGCATGGCTCTGTCGCTCGACCAGCTCGCCGATTGGCGCCAGGTTCAGGCCCAGTTCGCCGGCCACGGCGAGAAACTCCGCTTCACCCTCTGGCGCCACCGCCACCAGCAGGCCGCCGCTGGTTTGCGGGTCGCACAGTAGGTGCTTTTGCTCGTCGCTCAGCGCGGCGATTTTTTCGCCATAGCTGTCGAAGTTGCGCAGGGTGCCGCCCGGAACGCAGCCCTCACTCAGGTAGTGCTCAACGCTCGGCAGGCGGGGCACCGCGCTGTAGTTCAGGCGGGCGCTGAGGCCGCTGCCGTCGGCCAGTTCCACCAGGTGGCCGAGCAGGCCGAAGCCGGTGACGTCGGTCATGGCCTTGACCCCGGCCAGCTTGCCGAAGCGGCTGCCCGGGGTGTTCAAGGTGCACATCCAGTCGCGGGCCAGGCCCTTGTCCTGGTCGCGCAGCTTGGCCTTCTTCTCGGCGGTGGTGAGGATACCGATGCCCAGCGGCTTGGTCAGGTACAGGCGACAACCGACGGTGGCGGTATCGTTGCGCTTCATGTGGCGCTTTTGCACCACGCCGGTCACGGCCAGGCCGAAGATCGGCTCGGGGGCATCGATGGAGTGGCCCCCGGCGAGTGGAATACCGGCCTCGGCGCAGACGGCGCGGCCGCCACGGATCACTTCACGGGCCACTTCCGGGGCCAGCACATTGACCGGCCAGCCAAGAATGGCGATGGCCATCAGCGGGTCACCGCCCATGGCGTAGATGTCGCTGATGGCGTTGGTGGCGGCGATGCGGCCGAAGTCATAGGGGTCATCGACGATGGGCATGAAAAAGTCAGTGGTCGAAACCACACCGCGTTCGTCATCGAGGGCGTAGACGGCTGCGTCGTCGCGCGAGGCGTTGCCGACCCAGAGCTTGGGGTCCAGGGCCTGGGTGCCGCTTTCGGCGAGGATCACCTCGAGCATCTTCGGAGAGATCTTGCAGCCACAGCCGGCGCCATGGCTGTACTGGGTCAGGCGAATCGGCTCGCTCATACGCACCTCGAAAATTCGTGAAGGCCCGAGTGTAGCAAAGCTGGTCTTTACGCCGATGCCTCTTATAATTTCCGGGGTGGCCCGTGTGGCCCTTTCCCCGCTATTGAACCGGAGAATCCCCATGCTCAAACGTCCCCTGGCGCTGTTTGCCGGCCTGGTATTGTCGTGCTCGTCCTACCTGGCCATGGCGGCCGACACACTGCGAGTCAGTGCCATCCCTGACGAAGCGCCGACCGAACTGCTGCGCAAGTTCAAGCCATTGGGCGAGTACCTGGAGCAGAAGCTGGGGATGGAGATCCAGTTTGTGCCGGTGGCCGACTACCCGGCGGTGGTCGAGGCGCTGGCCACCGATCGCCTGGATCTGGCCTGGCTCGGCGGCTTTACGTTCGTCCAGGTACATCTCAAGGACCCGACCGCCACGCCTTTGGTGCAGCGCGAACAGGATGCCAAGTTCACCAGCAAATTCATCACTGCCAATCCTGATGTGAAGAGCCTTGCCGACCTCAAGGGCAAGACCTTTGCCTTCGGTTCTGTTTCGTCCACCTCGGGCAGCCTGATGCCGCGGTACTTCATGCTCAAGAATGACAACATCAAGCCGGAGAGTTACTTCAGCCGCGTCGCTTATTCCGGTGCCCACGACGCCACTGCCGCCTGGGTCCAGGCCGGCAAGGTCGACGCCGGCGTGCTCAACGCCAGCGTCTGGGACAAACTGGTGGCCGCAGGCAAGGTCGATACCAACAAGGTCAAGGTGTTCGCCACCACCCCAAGCTACTACGACTACAACTGGACCGTGCGCGGCAGCCTCGAGCCGGCACTCAAAGCCAGGATCAAGCAAGCCTTCCTCGACCTTGATCCGGCCAAACCTGACGACAAAGTCATCCTCGACCTGCAGGCTGCGAGCCGCTTCATCGAAACCAGCCCGGATAACTACAAGGGCATCGAAGAGGCCGCGCGCGCCGCCGACTTGCTGAAATGACCATCCGTTTGCGCGGCGCCAGCCTGCGCCACGGCCAGGTCCAGGCGCTGCACGGCATCGACCTGCAGGTTGGCGCCGGCGAGCGGGTGGCGATCATCGGCCCGTCGGGCGCGGGCAAGTCGAGCTTGCTGCAACTGCTGGGCACGGCCATCGCGCCCAGTACCGGCAACGTAGAGCTGCTCGGCGTGACACCCTGGCGCTTGTCGGCCGCTGCGCTTCAGCGCCTGCGCGCGCGCATCGCCCTGATCCACCAGACGCCGCCGTTGCCACCACGCCAGCGGGTGGTAACTGCAGTGCTGGCCGGGCGCCTGGGACAGTGGAGCACCTTGCGCGGGCTGCTCAACCTGCTGCACCCGACGGATGTCGCCGGTGTGCGTGAGGTGCTGACGACCCTTGGCATGGCCGAGAAGATTTTTGTCCAGTGCGGGCAATTGTCCGGTGGCCAGTTGCAGCGGGTCGGCATTGCCCGCGCGTTGTACCAGCAACCGCAGATTTTGCTGGCTGACGAACCGGTCTCGGCGATGGACCCGGTGCTCGCCGAACACAGCCTGAAAACCCTCAACCAGCATGCCAGCGAACGCCGCGTGACCCTGATCGCCAGCCTGCATGCGGTAGAGCTGGCGCTGGCGCATTTTGCGCGGGTTATCGGTATTCGCGAGGGGCGCATCGTCTTTGACCGCCCGGCGAGCGAGGTGTCCAGCGCCATGCTCGATGCCTTGTATGCCAACGAGCAATTGCTGCCGCCGGCGTTACCGCTGCCGGCCTTGAACCTGCAGATTCCCCGATGCTGAAGGCCGATCGCCGTGACCCGGCGGCGTTGCCCAGGCTGTTGTTGGCGCTGCTGGCGATAGCCTTGCTGTGGCCGGGTATCCGCCTCAGCGAGCTCAACCCTGGGGTGCTTCTGCAGGCCGATAACCGCCGGGAGATGGGTAATTTTGTCAGCGCCTTCTGGCCGCCAGCCCATGAAGCGGACTTTCTTCGGCTGCTGCTTGAGGCCACCTTGCAAACCCTGGCCGTAGCCACCGCCGGCATGACCCTGGCGTTGCTGCTGGCGATCCCGGCCAGCCTGCTGGCCAGCCGGGCGCTGTCGTTGCGCGCCGCTTCCCGTGGCGGTCGCCTGGGATTCTGGTCGCGCACCCTGCGTCTGCCGGTGCGCGGCCTGTTGATCTTTTTGCGCAGCGTGCCGGAGATCGTTTGGGCGCTGCTGTTCGTGCGTGCCGTGGGCCTGGGCCCGACCGCCGGGGTGCTGGCCATCGCCATCACCTACAGCGGCATGCTTGGCAAGGTCTATGCCGAGATTTTCGAATCGGTCGACCAGCGCCCGGCGCATGCCTTGTTGCAGACCGGCAGCAGCCGCTTGAGCGCGTTCTGCTACGGCATCCTGCCGACTGCGGCGGCGGAGCTGGTGTCTTATACGGTGTACCGCTGGGAGTGTGCGATCCGTGCCTCGGTGGTGATGGGTTTTGTCGGTGCAGGGGGGCTCGGCCAGCAGATCGACCTCTCCATGCGCATGTTCGCCGGCGCCGAGGTGGCGAGCATGCTGCTGACATTTCTGTTGCTGGTATGGCTGGCCGACCAGCTCAGCCGCCTGCTGCGCGGGAGGTTGGCATGAGAGTGCTGATCAATACCGCGCTGGTGCTGGCACTGGTGGCGGCGGTGGCAGCTTCGTTCGCTTACTTGAGACTTGATCTGCAGGCGCTGTTTGGCAACGGCGGGCTAGGGCAGATGGGCGCTTATGCGCTGCGCTTCCTCAGCCCCGAGCTGAGCCCCGAGCACCTGCGGGCGGTCGCCAAGGGCGCATTGGAAACCCTGGCCATGTCGGGCCTGGGTACTTTGCTAGCGGTGGTGCTCGGGCTGATGCTGGCCTTGCCTGCCGCCGGGCGGTTCGGCTGGCCGCTGCAAGGCGTTGCGCGCCTGCTGCTTAACGCCCTGCGCGCGATACCAGAGCTGGTGTGGGCGGCCTTGACTGTCCTGGCCGCGGGCCTTGGGCCCAATGCCGGGACCCTGGCCCTGGCTTTGCACACCTCAGGTGTTCTCGGCCGGCTGTTCGCCGAGGCACTGGAAAACGCCCCGCCAGAGCCGGCTGCGGCCATTCGTCTGCAAGGCGGCAGCCAGGTCACTGCATTCTGCTTCGGCACCTTGCCTAACCTCTGGCCGCAGATGCTTGCCTACAGCCTGTACCGCTGGGAAAACAACATCCGCATGGCCAGCGTGCTGGGTTTTGTCGGTGCCGGCGGCCTGGGGCAGATGCTCTACACCACCCTGAGCCTGTTCCAGGAAGCCCGGGCCAGCACGGTGATCATCGCCATGCTGGTGCTGGTGCTGCTGGTCGATGCCTTGAGCGATGTGCTCCGGCAGCGCTTTGTGCGGGTTTGAAAGCCGCAGGATGATCAGGGCTTGGGCAGATCATGGCTGGCCCATTCCAGGTAGCGGATGATCCGCTCCTTGTAGTGCAGGTGATCACGCACCACCATCAAGCCGAACCACAGCACCAGCAACACGGCGAAGGTCAACAGGATGACCAGGTTGCCTTTGCCGAACGCCCACAGCTCGGTGAGCTTGGCTTTCTCGGCGGCGATGGTGGCGAGGAAGGTGATGATCGCCACGAACATCGCGTTCTGGGTCAGGTTCAACGACTTGGGCGGGTTTTCGGAGATCTTTGCAAACGCCGCGATCTCGCCAGCCTGGGCTGCACTGACAGCGTTCTGCTCAAGCATCTGCAGGAAATGCGCGTAGCGCAGGTAGCTGTCGCGCTGCAGCAGCGGCTGGCTGGCGATGGCGTGGCGTTGATACAGGCTTTTGAACTGCTCGGCGACAAAGTACTCACGGGCCAGCAACATCGCCCACATGCACAGGCTGGTGCTGAGCATCACCGTGACCGGGCCTAGGGGGTGTTGTTGCACGCTGAACGAGGCGCTGACCACCAGGACGGTTGCCAGCACCACCAGCCAGGTCGGCAACAGGTGCGGGGCCAGCGGATTGTTGCGGATGGCGTGCCAATAGTTCGGGCGGCTGCGTTTGTAGAGCTGCAGCATTTCGCTCCATTGTTGAAACATCGTTACCTCATGGGCAGGGGCTTACCTTGAGGATAACGGCCGCGCCGGGGAAATCATCACTGGGTTTTGGCGGATGTGTTCTCGGCTTGTTGCAAACCCAGTCCCACGGACAACCTGATAAGGCTTGCAGGGCCGACTGTTTCAGTGCACATGGAGTGATCCTCGAGTCGGCTGCGCCGCCAATCGCCGGCAAGGCCGGCCCCCACAGTGGACCTGTGTTCGCCGAACCCTGCGTGAGCTGGCCTTGCCAGCGAGCGAGCGCGAAGCGCTTGCTATCAGTGGGCTACCGGAACGCAGGCCAGTGCCTGTTCAACTCGCCAGCGCGCAGCTTCCATCTCGTGCAGGGCCGTACGCACCAGCGCCTGTCCATGCAAATCGGGATGCAACAACACCGCTTGCTGGCCAACATCCAAAGCACAAGTCAGATGCTCGCCGGCCTGTACGAGGATGTCTTCAAGGCAATGAGGGGAATCGGTGGGGAGAAGCGGGGGATCGGGGACTATTTTCAGCATGGTCAACTCCTAAGTCATCGGAGCTACCACCTGCCGCTGTCAAACGAAAGGGTGGCAGCTGTACGCGGGTTGACAGACCAGGGACTTAGGAACCCGGCGCACACGAATGTGCCCCACGTACAGCTGCCATATCGACAGCTGTAGCGCCTAAGTGTGAAACGGTCTGTCAAAACCGGTCGTTGATTTGGCAACGACCGGCCAAGACTAGGCAGCTAGCGACGCAGGCGCAACAACTGAAGTGCCTGGGGATTATGCTTGGGAAATGGACTACACGAAACAGCGAAACAGCGGTATTCACACCGGACTAGTGGGAGCGGGCTTGCCCCGCGATGGGGCCAGTGCAACTTGCGCATGATGGCGGCTGCAGGATTGATCGCGGGGCAAGCCCGCTCCTACAGGCACTGCGCATCCCGCTGCATTGATTCCAGGTTCCGTTCGATGGTTTCACAGATGCTATCCATCTGAATCTGATGCTCACTGATCCGGAACGGGCTCTGCAAATCCGTGCCGATGCGCTCGATGGCCAGCAGCATAAACCCGACCACGGTCGACGCCAGCGGGGTAAACCAGCCCAGCGATTCGACCAGCCCGATCGGTACGATCAAACAGAACAGCGAAATAAACAGCCGCGGGAAATACACGTAAGGGTAGGGCAGCGGTGTGTTGGCGATGCGCTCCATGCCGCCCTGGCTGTTGGACAGGTCGACCAGGGTCGATTCCAGCCGCGCCAGGCGAACGCTGTCCAGGCGCCCGGCCTTGTATTCGCGGGTTAGCAGCGCCGCAGAGCCGGTGAGGATGTCGTTGGCGAAGTTGTTCGAGCGGCTGCGCCGGGCGAATTCTTCGGGCGGGATGAAGGCCATCAGTTCATCCGGGCACGGTTCGCCGCGAAGGTGTGCGGCCAGGCAGTTCACATAGGCGATATGGCGGTGCAGCAACGTCGTCTTGATCGGATTGACGCCGTCATCCAAATCATCGATCAGCGTCAGCACCTGGCGTGCGAAACTGCGTGAACTATTGACCAACCCGCCCCACAAGGTGCGCGCTTCCCACCAGCGGTTGTAGGCGCTGCTGTTGCGAAAGCTCACCAGTACCACCAGCGCTGAACCGAGCAGGGTCAGTGGCATCAGGGGCAGGGTGAACTTGCTGTTGAAGAACAGCATGAAATCGATGGTTACCAGCACGTCCCAGATCAGCAGCCAGAACAGCGACCAACCGACGTAGCCGAGGGTTTTGACGATCAGGCGGTATTTGCGGGCAATGGCGTCTTTCACAGGTAAACCTCGAACGGCGAATGCACAAGATCGGACGCCCTCGCACGCTCAAGGTTCGTTCCAGCTCATCGATCGGCTACAGCGCCTGCTTCATCTGCACCAATGCGACCCGTGTATTGCCGGGGCCCTCACGTTCGACGATGGCAAAAGGCTCAAAGCCCAGCTGTGGATAAAGCAGCAGCCCGGCGGCATTGCTGTTGAAACACGACACCTGCACCTCGCGGGCCTCGAACTGGCTGCGAGCCAGCTCGATCATGCTCTGCACCAGATAACGCGCCACGCCATGACCGCGCGCGGCGGGGGCCACCACCACATTGCCGAGGGCGCACACGCCGCCGTGCTCGGCCTTGTAGAAGTTGGCAAAGGCCAGCAGCGTACCGTCACCCTCGACCACAGTGGAGCCGCTGCGCTGGGCTATGGCCTCGCTCAATTGCGCGGGTGTCAGCGGGTACGCAGCTTTGGGGAACATGTAGAACAGCTCGTCCGGGCCTTGGGGGAAGCAGCAGATGGCAGCGATGTCCTGAGGCTGGACGGGGCGGTGGGTCAATTGCATGGCGCGACTCGATCAGCAAATGAGGGAACAGTGATCCTACACACTTCGACAAAGCTGGTAATGGAATCCCCACGCTGCGCCAGGGTCCACCTTGATAAGGTGCCCTTCGGCTGCATCGACCCACAAGGAGCAACATCATGAAAGCACTTCTGTTCACCGCCGCCCTGGCAACAGCGGGCCTGGCTCAGGCCCAGACCGTGGAAATGGCCCTGGTGGGCGCCGACGGCAGCGCCAAACCGGTCGGTACCATTACCCTTGAGCAGAATAAGTACGGCACTTTGCTCACGCCTGACCTGCGCGACTTGCCGCCGGGCGTACACGGCTTTCACCTGCACGAAAACCCCTCCTGCGCACCGGCCACCGCCGACGGCAAGACCACGCCGGCAGGTTCTGCAGGCGGGCATTGGGACCCGCAGCAGAGTAAAAAACACCTGGGTCCGTACGACGATGCCGGGCACAAGGGCGACTTGCCCGCCCTGTATGTCAGCGCCGACGGCACCGCCCGCTACCCGGTCCTGGCCCCACGCCTGAAGGCCGACGAGTTCAAGGGCCATGCGCTGATGGTGCATGGCGGCGGCGATAACCACAGCGATCACCCGCAGGCGTTGGGGGGTGGTGGGGCGCGGATTGCGTGTGGGGTGGTGCAATAAAGGGCTATCCACTGCGCAATGCGCTAGGCCTGCACGTGTTGCAATATCGGACTTTCACTGAGGTGCATCATGATCTGCAAAAACGCCATGCGTCCGGTACACCCAGGGGAAGTCCTGCGCGAAGATTTTCAGAGTGAGTTGGGTGTTAGTGTCGCCGCTTTGGCTCGCGCGTTGGGCGTGTCTGCCTCTGCGATAGATGCGGTTCTTTCTCGGCGTCGCGGCGTTTCGGCAGACATGGCCTTGCGCCTCGCCACTTGCCTGGACACTACGCCGGAGTTCTGGCTCAACCTGCAGACGGCGTTTGACCTGCGCACGGCCGAGTTGAATCACGGCGAGGAGATCCACCGGCAAGTGCAGCGCCTGGTGGCTTGTGCTTGAATTGCCGGGCACAAAAAAACCGACCCTAGGGTCGGTTTCTTTTTGCGTTTGGTGCCCGAGGGAGACTGGAGTATTCCATATAATCCGCAGCCTACAGCCGGATTATATAGTTAGGGATACACGCGGGGATACAGCTTGCTTGGGCCTATGACTGCACAATCCTAGATCTGGGCATAAACGACCTGTAAACCCCGCTGTGCTTTCCTTGGAGAACCTAGCTGGTGTGGCAAGGGTTGCAGCAATAGTAGCAACCATTAATTCGTAGTGTGGGATTTGCCCCTCGTGCGGCGCTAACAGCACCGGTACAGGATAGGTGATTTCCGAGTGATACCTGATTCTCCAGCAGCGGCATGAATGTGCATCCAGTCGTCGTGTTGTGCACTTCGTAGTCGCCGTTGGGTTGAACGTTTCTGTTCACGATAAATGATTGCATTTGCTAGTCCTCGCTTCCGTGTGTCGGATCGGTAATGACTCACATTTTTAACCATGTCTGTTGTGCTGGCTGAGGTGCGCGATAACCAGCAGGGATGGAGGTTAGCTGGAGGATGGCAGAAAGCAATCAGTCGCCAAAATGCCGCCGGGGCCCCTGGGACTATCTGAAGGGCACGGGGTCGGAAACCCTCGCCGTCTTGCTAGAGGCTGGTCGGTTGACGATGGTTGACAGTTGACGAGGTTGACGGTCCCCGAGGAGATGGGTCAGTAGCCAGGAGAATAATTGATTGGGTTCACCACCCAGACGGGTGTGTTCACCCGATTCACCTGTTCACTAAGCTGGGCACCCTGGTGCTAACAAAGTCCCGCGGGTTTCCGACCCCGTATGTGTCTCATTTGCTCAGGGTCCCCCGGCTCCTGCTGGAATCTCTTCGCTGATGGTGCTCATTGCCGATGGGGGGCGGGGTGGACATCTTAAAAGACGTGTAACTGGTGTTTCAGGTGTGACGTTTATAAGCAAGTTATTGATTTTGTTGTGAAAAAACAAGGTCACACCGTTTTGTATCGCGCAGAGTGTGCGGTGTAACGATAGCGAACTGTGTAACGTCTTTAGCCCGAGTTTTCCGTGAACATTGCGAAATCACTGGTGGTAGGCTTTGCTGGAGGCCTGCTGCCAACTCTCTTTGGATTGATCCTGATTCCCGTCTAATCCTGACAGAGAGCCCACCCCTATGAATCCTCACCGTGCTGCATCCCTTCGTCCTGGACAATTCAAACACCTGATCCGCGTAGCCTCTGTCACTGGCCGCATGCCGGAGCGTGATGTGATGTTGTTGTGGCTCACGCATACCACCGGCATTCGTGTCACCGAGTTGGCTTTGCTGGAGATTGGCGACGTGCTGTATGCCAGCGGTGCTATCAAGCCCGAGGTCTACTTGCGCGCAGACATCACCAAAGGCTGTCGGCCGCGAAACGTGTATCTGACTCATGCTCGATGCCTTGCCGCGCTTGATGCGTGGTTTGGCGTGCGCGCTCGGCGCCGCTGGGGGCTTTCAGGCATAGATGAGTATCGAGGATTCCGGCCAGGCTCAAAGCTGGTCATGACACACAAAGGGCAAGCCTTTGAACTGGCATTCAAACATCGCCAGCTGGACAGCGGGCCGGAGGTGTACCAAGCCTGTGATTCATTGCAGCAAACTATCAGCAGGTTATACCGACAAGCGGGTATCAAACAGGGCTCCTCGCATAGTGGCAGGCGCTCGCTTGCTGCAAAAATCTTGGCCGCCACCGGCGATGTCGAGATAGTGCAGACCATGCTAGGGCATGCATGCTTGGATCACAGCAAGCCTTACCTAACGGTGGATATGCAGGCAGTTCGGCGTGCATTTGAACTTGCGCTGGCATAGTGATATCGACGACTCTTTTTACGTTTGAATGCCATGGATAGCAAAACGCGAGGAATCAGAGTTGAAATTAGGGAACGAAATACCAGTTGATGCTACTGCCGCTCGGGTGATTTCAGGCGGTGAGTCGTTTGAGTTCAGGGCGAATGAGACTGACCAGGACTCCGATCTACCGTTACCGATAACGGCGCCGACTAAGGCTCAGTTATTGAATCCCTCGTTCAAAGACTTCACATCCATTCGGATGGGACGGCTGGTTGTAATCGGGATTTCTGCCGACAGAAAAGCTCGATGGGTTTGTAAATGCGTATGTGGATGCTACGTACTACGCTCCACTGCTGCGATCAAGGCTGCAGCGCCTGATGCGGCATGCACACAGTGCTACCTGTTGGCCGTGGCCAAACGGAAGGATTTTGAGCGTCGTACTGGCCGAGAGTCTCATACGCGTTCCTTCTTGAAGTAGTTAATTGACGAGGAAATTACTTTGAGTAACGAGTTATTTATTGGGGACCTGGCTGAGAAAGGAGTGACTTTTCAGGCGACTCATGCAGGTCCATATGGAAGTAAATCCATCCCGCTGCCCGCCGAAGACGTTGTTGCTTACTCCCGTGATCCGGTGGAGTACACCGCTAAATATTACGGTGTGACAAAAAGTCAGTACCTCAGTTGGCATCGTTCTTCTTATTGCGTCTACTGTGCAGATGCCACAGTAGAAGGCAATCCCTGCCGAAATATTATTACAGGGGGGAATGCTATCGATTCACCCAGCAGATGGGTAGCTCTGCTAGGCGGTTACTGCCATGTTCATGAGAACGGCTTAGTTGGGTAGGAAAAATCTTCAAAATGAATGAGATGAAAAATGCAATTCGTAATATGCAGTTACCACGCATCAACAGCCTGATAAATGGGTGTTTTGAGCGCCAGTTAGATGGAGTGCCTTATGATGGGTACTACTACGGTGTGGCCTTCGGGATCATCTCCACATTGGCCGATGCGGAAATCATCAGCCTTGAAGAGTACAGAGATTTTAAGCAGCAGCTTATTGATGCCTGTGGTCGTGAACACCCGCATGTTTGACAGTTGTTAAAGTAACGGATGGGGAACAGATCCCCACAGCGCAAGCGGTCTTGCGCTGGCCTTCTGGAACGGCTTTGAAGGCGTTTCGATGGGAAAGGTCGCCCAGGAACCCCCAAGCCCCGCCGTCAAACGTGGGGCAAGGTCAGTAGTAGAGGGTCGCTTTCGCTCCCTTGGCACGATAAGAAAGGAGTCGGGTATGAATGAAGCTCTGAAAGTTTTCATTAGTTTAGTGCGTTCCCAAGATGATGCGGCCAGCTTCGGAGCGGATTACCAAGGCGAACTGCGTGAGTTTAGGGATGCAGTAAACGCTTCGGGGACTGCTATAAGTCCTCGCCTTGCTGTATTTGACAGCGTAGGGGCTACAGGCGGCCTCACGGGTGAATTCATAATTCCGATGACTCAAGCCATCGTGCCTTTTCTTACAGCTGCGGTTGTTGCATGGGTAGGCAGAAAAAATGGACGCAAGCTGCGTTTGAAGGTTGGGGATATAGAGGTTGAAGGTAACACCGAGGAGGACATCAAGCTTCTCGTCGCTAAAGCCAAAGAACTAGCCCCTGTAGTTGATCCTGACAGACAGCGAGGAGACGTTGGTAGGGACCGCTGATTCGTTCAAAGGACAATCGGCTACCGCTCCCATGGGCTTGCTGGCTGCTGCCATCCAGGGCGACAAGTCACCCCGTCCACCACCAGCTCCACGAACAACGGAAAACCACAAGCCCAGCCACGCGCTGGGTCGAGGCGTAAAGAGTGGCGCGGTGCTCGCGCCCAGGAACATGGAGAACGGCAGGCATGAACAAGCGTATCGAGCCCCGCAGTGAGCGCGACTACACCACTCGCCAGATTATTGAGCTGTTGGATCTGCGTGACTCGGCCAGCCTCGGATTCATCGAGAACGGCATGGAGCATTACATCCAGACTTCGCATTGCAGTGAGCAAGCGCTGCTCAGCTTGCCATATTGGCCGGATGCTCTCTGGACGTACCGCTACGAAACCAGTGAGTGGGTGCCTGTCTTTCGTTGGGCCAAGGCCAACACCATCAGCATTGACGAGCTGGTAGACAAGGCGCCGAACATTGATCCATTCGCTGAACGACCTGGTGTCCTGTGGTGTACTCCGAAAGGGCATCCGCGTGAGCAATTTCACCGCATCGTGACGGATGAAACCGGGGAGTACATCACCGACGACTCAGGTGATCGTTACCCACTCCCTCAGTTCGACGAAGAGGGCCACAGCGAGCATTTTTATACTCGTGTGAATAATCCTGGGATCTGCCAGTTCTGTAAGCAGCAGGTTGAAAAGCGGGTCAACTATCGCGACCCCGAGGAAGGGTGTTGCCGCAAGTACGAGATCTGCAGGCCATGCCATGACCACCAAATGGCCCTTGCCCGTGAGGCTGACGCGCGGTACGACGATTGATCGAGGAAAACTGTGGGTAGACCTTTCGAGGTTAGCAGATCAGATAAAACTAGACCTACCTTATTCCCTCGAGGGGCTAATGCGGAACATGATCACTGGCGAATGCACGACGCGGAGCGGCCCATTATTGGTCCTCGACAAGGTGCTTTCAAGGGCACAGATGATGAGCTTTTTGCTGCGTATCGGAATGCTTACAAAGATCTGAATGACATAAAAGTCGATGTGCGCTCTCCGAATGGTACTCATGTTTTGGGTGAAAACGTCACACCAGTTAAAGCTGTAGACCTAATAGAGAACTGGTTAAAGGAGGCAGGATTAAGATGACAACTACAAGTGAGATTTTATCTAAGATAAATGATGGTGTTTTTCTTGAGCTTGTCTTTCGGAAAAACACCGATTGGGATGCTGAATTAGACTCAAGGGATTCCATAGAGTTTGATACTGCATGGAGCACTAGCTATGAAAAAATAATTTCGTCGTGCCCGCCTGAAGATGTATCAATTAAGGAAATAAGAGAGGCTGCGTTCAAGAAGGTTTATCAAATAACTAAAAACTCTGATCTCGCAGCATATGTATCGGACGATCTGGGCCTGATTGCGCAGGCATTCCAGAATGGAGTTGACATTGGTTTTATTGAAAATCTTTGGAGGACTTACACGCAAGGGCGCTTCCCAAGTTAGGAGGATAAAATATATCACCAGTATGCTGACCCCCAACTTCAGTTTGGGATTCAATAATATTGGTGGCACACATGAAAGGCCGATAATTTCATTTGGTATATCGTAGTGGTCGCACAAAGATGGCATCGTGCATGTGCACTCAGTCATTAGTGGCTGGCTGACCTTTACGGCGTTATCCGAAGGAGTTGGAGTCCGGTGTGTGCTCGCTTTCAACGGCGCAGCACTTTGGACATAGCCCAGCACATTGCTGCCGACCATAGTGGTTACTGCCTGTCGACCCATTGCGACTCGGGTCGCGTGCTGCCGGAGTGTAAGCGTACGGGGAATACGTCTTGGACAGGTCAGCCCGGCATTCAATGATGCGGCAGTAGCTGGTCGATCTCACTGGCTTTTTGCGTCGGCAATCGCCTCGTGGCCTTCAAGGACTTGCGCTTCAGCTACGACACCTGGGGCAACCTCAGCGAGAAAAGCAGTGCGGCCGGAGGCATGCAACGCTTTCACTACGACAGCGAAAACCGTCTGATCCGCGCGCAAACCTGGCAGGGTACAACCTTGAGCAGCGAGGCTCGTTACCACTACGACGCCCTGGGCCGGCGCATAGGTAAATCCCCATGCATGACGTTGAAATCGCTCCCTTGGGCCTGGAAACCTTCCTGATGACGGGGTTGACCGTGCTGTTCGTCTCGGTGCTGACCTTGCGCACCCTGGAGTTGCTGCAGCGTAAGCGTCCTGGGAAGTCACATTGCGATGGCCTAGCTGCAACCCTTTTAGGGTGAGGTCACTGCTTCGTCCACACCATAGTCTGAACAGTAATATGCGGATGACTTTCCAATGGCTCCCATTCATCCAGGAAGACAAACCCCTGTTTCAAATAGAAGCTTGAGGCTCTAACGTTTTCAGGAGAGACATCCAGAAAAACGCCGTCAAAACCTCTCTCAGTGGATCGAGCCTTTACGATATCCACCAGTTCTTTTGCGATGCCAGCCCCCCGAGCTGCGGGCTCAATCCACATCCCAATCAAATTGAAGCGCTCTGACTCACTGACTGCGGCACCGACCATCCCGACGGGCCTGCCTTCTTCGAACGCCAGCCAGAACTCGGTTCCCGTAGATGAGGCTCTTTGTTTCCACTGGTCGCAGTCATAGTCAGCAGCAGTCTTGTAACTGACGCCAAACACCTCCGAACGCCATGCCTCCGGCAACACGTAGTAGGTGATGGTTGTGTGCAGGGTGTCGCCCATGCTGGATGAGCCCAAAGCCTTCTTTGAAGTGCTCATAGAACTGACCGTAAAGCGTTAACTCACTGACAGCGAGTTCAATCTCGTCTAGATCTCGCATTAGGGAGTGCACGTCCACACCCGCTATTTCGAGTCCCAAAGCTTCAATGTTCAAGTCGTCCATTAGGCTGCCCCACGCCCCGATAGCGGAGCATCAATCCAGCGTGGTGCGCAATCTGGGGACCGGGCCAGCAGGGAGGGGGTGGTCCAATGGCCGTTACACGCCGAGGCCGCGTTACACGAGGTGTACGGACATAGGGTAGAACGTGTGACGTAAAAAAATACCAATGATTTCAAGTGGTTGAGTGTTGTCGTTACACGAGTAACACGCGTAACACGGTTTTTGAGTGGGGGTAGGGTAGTCACCTTCATTGGGCTTTGTCGAACTGACCCTGGACAACGTTCCCTCGCTCTAGGGCGTCTAGGTAGTCGGCGTACCACTGCATCATTGTTATGCGGTGCTCAAGATATTGAGCCTTGTTGTACACCCCTGAAATTCCTTCCTCTTTATGGGCTAGTTGGGCTTCAACATGTTCTTTGGGCCAGCCATGCTCTCGAAGTAATGTGCTTGCAGTATGTCGAGTACCGTGGCCTACAAGCCGGCCTTTGTATCCAATGGTGGCGAAGACTTTGTTTATCGTATTTTCACTGATGGTTGGGTTTTTGGCGCCGACTCCGGGAAACAGCCAACGACTACGGCCAGTCAGGCAATGAAGTTCTTTTAAGGCTGAAACTGCTTGATGTGGTAGTGGGCACACAAAGTCTCTGCGCATCTTCATCTTTGCGGCTGGTGTCGTCCAAGTTGCTTTGTCGAGGTCGAACTCTTTCCATTCGGCTAGGCGAACCATGCCTGGTCGTGAGGCAGTCCAGATGCAAAGCCAAGCAGCGGTTCGGGCCGTCAGCCTACTTGGGGTGTTCTTCAGTGCAGTAAGAAAGTAACCTAACTCTGGTTCTAGTAAATGCGGGTGTTGTTGAGTCTTAGGGGCCTGTGCTGCGATATCCCTAAGACGGCTTCCCGGGTCGTTTTCCGTAAGGCCTAAACCGATGGCTCTCCCGAAAATCTGATTGATCCAGGTGCGGCATTTTTCCGCTACGTTGTGTGCGTCTCGGGCTTCGATAGAGGCTTGGAGTTCGGCGCAATCGGTGCGAGTGATCTCATCGAGAGGTTTGTCTCCCAAGGCAGGGAGAATGTCTTTGTCGAGATAGGTACGGATTTTATTGAGGGTGGAAGGGGCAAGACCCTTCTCTTCTTTTGCCTTGAGCCAGGCATCAGCAGCAGCTCTGAAGGTGCGTGTCTTGGCTGCATCAATGGCTGCTTTGGCGGATCGCTTCTGTTCGAGAGGATCGGCGCCGCTACTCACTACCTTGCGCAGTTCGGCAGCTTTGTCTCGTGCCAACGCACCACTTACCTCCGGATAGCCTCCAAGTCCCATCCAGGCCCAGTTGCCCGTCGGACGTTTATAGCGAAGCTGCCAGGACTTACCGCCATCAGGTTTAACCCTGAAGTAGAGGCCGCTGCCGTCCAGCTCGCGGTACTCCTTTGATTCCGGCTCCAATCCCGCAAGTGTCGTGTCAGCGAGAGGGCGGCGCTTGATGTCTGCGCGCTTCATCCTTGTATCCCAAAGTTCGGTATTTTTCTCAGGATACAAGCAGGGATACAGGGATACAACGGATAGGGGGAGACAGGGGTAGATAGATAGGCACAAAAAAACCGGCCAAGTGGCCGGTTTCTTTGGGTCTGAGAGGCTGTTAGAGACTCTCAGATACTGCTGTTTGGTGCCCCGAGGGAGACTCGAACTCCCACTCCTTTCGAAAACGGATTTTGAATCCGCCGCGTCTACCAATTCCGCCATCAGGGCTTGTGGCGGCGAAGTATAGAGAGGCGCCTACCGTTGGTCAATCAGCTTTCATGGTCAATTTTCACGGTTTCGGCTAAACTTTCCGGCCCTGTCGAACCGAACACCATCATGCGCGTCGCCGATTTCTCCTTTGAGCTTCCTGATTCCCTGATCGCTCGCCATCCGCTGGCGCAGCGCCATAGCAGCCGGCTGTTGACCCTGGACGGGCCGAGCGGGGTACTGGCGCATCGCCAGTTCACCGACCTGCTCGAGCATCTGCGCCCGGGCGATCTGATGGTGTTCAACAATACCCGGGTGATTCCGGCGCGTCTGTTCGGCCAGAAGGCCAGCGGCGGCAAGCTGGAAATCCTCGTCGAGCGCGTGCTCGACAGCCACCGGGTACTGGCCCACGTGCGTTCGAGCAAGGCGCCCAAGCCTGGCACGCAGATTCTCATCGATGGCGGTGGCGAGGCCGAGATGTTCGCCCGTCACGATGCGCTGTTCGAGCTGCGTTTTGCCGAAGAGGTGCTGCCGCTGCTTGATCGCGTTGGCCACATGCCGCTGCCGCCGTATATCGACCGTCCGGATGAAGGCGCCGACCGCGAGCGCTACCAGACGGTGTACGCCGAGCGCGCTGGCGCCGTGGCCGCGCCAACCGCCGGCCTGCACTTCGACGAAGAACTGCTGGCCAAAATCGCCGCCAAGGGTGTGGAAACCGCCTTTGTCACTCTGCATGTAGGTGCTGGTACCTTCCAGCCGGTGCGGGTCGAGCGCATCGAAGATCACCACATGCATAAAGAGTGGCTGGAGGTCAGCCAGGATGTGGTTGACGCCGTGGCTGCCTGCCGGGCCCGTGGCGGGCGCGTGGTTGCCGTGGGCACCACCAGCGTGCGTTCGCTGGAAAGCGCCGCCCGTGATGGCGAGCTCAAGGCCTTCAGTGGCGATACCGATATCTTCATCTTCCCGGGCCGGCCGTTCCATGTGGTCGATGCCCTGGTGACCAACTTCCATTTGCCTGAATCCACGCTGCTGATGCTGGTTTCGGCCTTCGCCGGTTACCCCGAGACCATGGCTGCCTACGCGGCGGCGGTCGAACACGGGTACCGCTTCTTCAGTTACGGTGATGCCATGTTCATCACCCGCAATCCGGCGCCACGCGGCCCCGAGGATCAAGCATGAGTCGCACCTGTCGTATGTCCTTCGAATTGCTCGCCACTGACGGCAAGGCCCGTCGCGGCCGCCTGACTTTCCCGCGTGGCGTGGTCGAGACCCCGGCGTTCATGCCGGTGGGCACCTATGGCACGGTCAAGGGCATGCTGCCGCGCGACATCGAGGCGATCGGCGCGCACATGATCCTCGGCAACACCTTCCACCTGTGGCTGCGCCCGGGCACCGAGGTGATCAAGGCCCACGGCGACCTGCACGACTTCATGAAGTGGCAGGGCCCGATCCTCACCGACTCCGGCGGTTTCCAGGTGTTCAGCCTGGGCGCCATGCGCAAGATCCGCGAAGAGGGCGTGACCTTCGCCTCGCCGGTCGACGGCTCCAAGGTGTTCATGGGCCCGGAAGAGTCGATGCAGGTCCAGCGTGACCTGGGCTCGGACGTGGTGATGATCTTCGACGAATGCACCCCGTACCCGGCCGATGAAGACGTCGCCCGGGTGTCCATGGAGTTGTCCCTGCGCTGGGCCCAGCGCTCGAAGAACGCCCACGGCGACAGCACTGCGGCGCTGTTCGGCATTGTTCAGGGTGGCATGCACGAGAACCTGCGCATGCGCTCGCTCGAAGGCCTGGAAAAGATCGGCTTCGACGGCCTGGCCATCGGCGGCCTGTCGGTGGGCGAGCCCAAGCACGAAATGATCAAGGTCCTGGACTACCTGCCAGGGCGGATGCCGGCTGACAAACCTCGTTACCTTATGGGGGTAGGCAAGCCGGAAGATCTCGTTGAGGGTGTGCGCCGCGGCGTCGACATGTTCGATTGCGTGATGCCCACGCGCAACGCGCGCAACGGCCATCTGTTTGTCGATACCGGCGTGCTGAAAATCCGTAACGCGTTCCATCGCCACGATGATTCGCCCCTGGACGCGACCTGCGATTGCTATACCTGCCAGAACTTCTCCCGCGCGTATCTGCATCATCTGGATAAATGCGGCGAAATGTTGGGCAGTATGTTGAATACGATCCATAACTTGCGTCATTACCAGCGCTTGATGGCTGGTTTACGCGAGGCTATTCAACAAGGTACATTGGCCGCCTTTGTCGATGCCTTTTACGCCAAGCGCGGGCTGCCTGTGCCGCCCTTGGACTGATGTTCTGTCGATCCCTAACAAGTACTGATTTGCAACTGGAGTGCTAAATGAGCTTTCTGATCCCTGCCGCATACGCGGACGCAGCTGCCCCAGCCGCCGGCCCAGCCGGTACTGGCTTCGAGTGGATTTTCCTGGTCGGTTTCCTGGTCATCTTCTACCTGATGATCTGGCGCCCGCAGGCCAAACGTGCCAAAGAGCAGAAAAACCTGCTGAGCAACCTGCAAAAAGGTGACGAAGTTGTCACCAACGGCGGTATCGCCGGCAAGATCGTCAAAGTTGCCGACGACTTCGTGGTTCTGGAAGTGTCCGACAACGTCGAGCTGAAGTTCCAGAAGGGCGCCGTAGCCGCGACCCTGCCTAAAGGCACGCTCAAAGCGATCTAAGTTTCAGTTTTTTACCAATCGACGGGGCGCGCAAGGCGCCCCGCGTCTTGAACGGGCGGCGTGATGCTGAACAAATACCCTCTGTGGAAATACGCACTGATCCTGGTGGTACTGGCGATCGGTTTTATTTATTCCGCTCCCAACCTCTACCCTGATGATCCGGCCGTTCAGGTCAGCGGTGCCAGTACTGCACTGCAGGTCACTCAGGCCGATCTGGACCGCGTGAGCAAGGCGCTCAACGAGTCCGGTATCCAGGTCAAGGCCGCGAGCCTGGGCGAGAAGGGCAAGGTTGGCCTGGTGCGCCTGAGCAAACAGGAAGATCAACTGCCAGCCAAGGATGTAGTGCGCAAGGCACTGGGCGACGACTATGTAGTAGCGCTCAACCTGGCCCCGACTACCCCGCAATGGCTGCGCAACCTGGGCGCAAGCCCGATGAAGCTGGGCCTGGACCTTTCCGGTGGTGTGCACTTCCTGCTTGAAGTGGACATGGACAAGGCCATGTCGGCGCGCCTGAAAGTCTACGAAGGCGAAGTCAAGAGCCTGCTGCGCAAAGAGCGCGTGCGCTATCGCAGCCTGCCGCAACAAGATGGCGGCATCCAGCTGGGCTTCTCCGATGACGAATCCCGCGAACAGGCCCGCAGCCTGATCCGCAAGAATTTCAACGATTTCGAGCTGACCACCACCGAGCGCAACGGTCTGTCGGTGCTGCGCCTGGCGATTACCCCGGCCAAGGTCGCGGAAATCCGTGAATACTCGATCAAGCAGAACCTGACCACGGTACGTAACCGCGTCAACGAGCTGGGTGTGGCCGAGCCACTGGTTCAGCGCCAGGGTGCCAACCGCATCGTGGTCGAGCTGCCAGGCGTGCAGGACACCGCCGAAGCCAAGCGTATTCTCGGCAAGACCGCCAACCTCGAATTCCGCCTGGGTGCTGAGCCTGGTGCCTCGAAAGCCACCACCGAAACCTTCGAGTTCCGTGAAGGCGGTCGTTCGGCTGCGGTCGAGCGTGGCCTGATCATCACCGGTGACCAGGTGACCGACGCCCAGGCCAGCTTCGACGAGCAGGGCCGTCCGCAGGTGAACATCCGTCTGGATGGTCATGGTGGCGAGCTGATGAGCCGTGCTACCCGTAGCAACGTCGGCCGCAGCATGGCGGTGATCTTCATCGAGCAGCGTCCAACCACGCGCTACGTCAAGCAGATGGTCGACGGCGTCGAGAAAGACGTTGCCGTGCAGACTTTCACCGAAGAGAAGAAGATCATCAGCCTGGCGACCATCCAGTCGCCACTGGGCAGCCAGTTCCGTATCACTGGCCTGAACGGCCAGGGCGAGTCGTCGGAACTGGCCCTGCTGCTGCGTGCTGGTGGCCTGGCGGCGCCGATGTACTTTGCTGAAGAGCGCACCATTGGTCCGAGCCTGGGTGCCGACAACATCACCAAGGGTATCGACGCATCCCTGTGGGGCATGCTGTTTGTCTCGCTGTTCATCATGGCCATCTATCGCTTCTTCGGCCTGATCGCGACCATCGCCCTGGCCGGTAACATGGTCATGCTGCTGGCGCTGATGTCGCTGCTGGGGGCAACGCTGACCCTGCCGGGTATCGCCGGTATCGTCCTGACCATGGGTATGGCGGTTGACGCCAACGTGCTGATCTTCTCGCGGATCCGCGAAGAGCTGGCCAATGGCATGTCGGTGCAACGCGCCATCCACGAAGGTTTCAACCGTGCCTACACGGCGATTGTCGACGCCAACCTGACCACCTTGCTGGTCGGCGGCATCCTCTTCGCCATGGGTACCGGCCCGGTCAAGGGCTTCGCGGTTACCATGTCCCTCGGGATTTTCACCTCGATGTTCACGGCCGTCATGGTCACCCGCGCAATGGTCAACCTGACCTGCGGCGGGCGTGATATCAAGAAGCTGTGGGTATAAGGGGCTGCCATGTTACGTACAATCAACTTCATGGGTGTGCGCAACCTTGCGTTCGGCATCACCCTGCTTCTGACCGTGCTGGCGCTGTTCAGCTGGTTCTACAAAGGCCTCAACTTTGGTCTGGACTTCACCGGCGGTACGCTCATCGAGCTGACCTACGAGCGTCCGGCCAACCTTGGCGAGGTCCGTGAAGAGCTGGTCAAGGCCGGCTTCCAGGACGCCGTGGTGCAGAGTTTCGGTGCTACCACCGACCTGCTGGTGCGTATGCCGGGCGATGATCCGCAACTGGGTAACCGCGTGTCCGAGGCGCTGCAAAAGGTCAGCACCGACAACCCGGCAGTGGTCAAGCGTGTCGAGTTCGTCGGCCCGCAGGTCGGTGAAGAGCTGCGCGACCAGGGTGGCCTGGGCATGCTTCTGGCCCTGGGCGGCATCATGATCTACCTGGCCTTCCGCTTTCAGTGGAAGTTCGCCCTGGGTGCGATCCTGTCGCTGATCCACGACGTGGTCGTGACCATGGGTATCCTCTCGTTCTTCCAGATCACCTTCGACCTGACGGTGCTGGCGGCGGTGCTGGCGATCATTGGCTACTCGCTCAACGACACCATCGTCGTATTCGACCGGGTGCGTGAGAACTTCCGGGTTCTGCGCAAGGCTTCGCTGATCGAGAACATCAACATCTCGACCACCCAGACCCTGCTGCGGACCGTGGCGACCTCGGTGTCGACCTTGCTGGCGATTGCCGCGCTGCTGTTCTTCGGTGGCGACAACCTGTGGGGCTTCTCCCTGGCGCTGTTCATCGGTGTCATGGCCGGTACCTACTCGTCGATCTACATCGCCAACGTGGTGCTGATCTGGCTGAACCTGAACAGTGAAGACCTGATCCCGACGGTGAAAGCCGAAGGTGTGGACGACCGTCCATAAGGGAATTTCCCGCACTGTTGGTCGTACAAAAGGGCGCGAGTGTTGAACTCGCGCCTTTTTTTATGCTCCAAGGCAGGGAGAAGGCGGGCAATGTTCCGCAGGTATGATCAGGAGGTTCAGGTGAACAAATCGATGCTGGTGGGTGCGGTTCTGGGTGCTGTCGGTGTAACAGCCGGAGGTGCTGTTGCCACCTACAGCCTGGTCAAGGGCGGGCCGGAATACGCCGAAGTTTTGGCGGTGCAGCCGGTCAAGCAGACGGTCAAGACACCCCGTGAAGTGTGCAAGGACGTCACTGTGACGCGTCAGGCGCCGGTCAAGGATCAACACCAGATTGCCGGTACCGTGGTCGGTGCGCTGGCAGGTGGCCTGCTGGGTAACCAGATCGGTGGCGGTACCGGCAAGAAGATTGCGACCGTGGCCGGTGCGGTCGGTGGCGGCTATGCCGGCAACAAGGTGCAGGAAGGCATGCAGGAGCGTGATACCTACATCACCACGCAAACCCGCTGCAACACGGTCAACGACCTGAGCGAGAAGGTGGTCGGCTATGATGTGAAGTACTCGATCGGCGACAAGGTCGGTCAAGTGCGCATGGAGCGTGACCCGGGTTCGCAAATTCCGCTGGATAAAGAAGGCAAGCTGGTACTGAGCCAGGCCCAGGCTGGCCAGTAATCTACTGTAGGAGCGGGCTTGCCCCGCGATGCGGTGTAACGGTTAGATCGCTATCGCGGGGCAAGCCCGCTCCTACACGCCAAAAAAAAGCACCCCGAAGGGTGCTTTTTTTGTGCTCGATCGTACTTAGCGTTTGATCGAAGCAGGCAGGTGCGGCTGGATGGCAGTCAGAACGGCCTTGAAGCACTTGGTGTTACCGGCAACGATGTGACCCTTCTCGAGGAAGTCGTGGCCACCGGTGAAGTCGCTCACCAGGCCGCCGGCTTCCTGGATCAGCAGGGCGCCTGCAGCCATGTCCCATTCCGACAGGCCCGATTCCCAGAAGGCATCGAAACGACCGGCGGCAACGTAGGCCAGGTCCAGGCTGGCAGCACCGGCGCGGCGGATGCCGGCGGTCTGGCCAACCAGGGCGCGGAACATGCCCAGGTAGTTGTCCAGGTCAGCCATCTGGTTGTCGCGGAACGGGAAGCCGGTACCCAGCAGGGCACCTTCCAGGCTGGTGCGAGGGCTGACGCGCAGGCGGCGGCCGTTCAGCTGGGCGCCACGGCCACGGCTGGCGGTGAATTCTTCCTGGCGGACAGGGTCCAGCACCACGGCGTGCTCAAGGCGGCCACGGTATTTGCAGGCAATGCTGACAGCAAAGTGCGGAACGCCACGCAGGAAGTTGGTGGTGCCATCCAGTGGGTCGATGATCCACAGGTAGTCCTTGCCTTCTTCGCCGCTACCGGCATGCAGGCCGGTCTCTTCGCCGTAGATGGAGTGGTTCGGGTAGGCCTTGCGCAGGGCATCGATGATTTTCTGCTCTGCGGCGCGATCGACTTCGGAGACGTAATCCTTGGCGTCTTTTTCATCAACCTTGATGCTATCCAGGCGCTCGATGGAGCGGAAAATCAATTCACTGGCGCTGCGGGCGGCGCGCAGCGCGATATTCAGCATGGGCTGCATGGACGTTTCACCTGGGTCGTTAAAGAAAGCCGAACATTCTAGCAGAAAACTTTGCGCGAAGAAGGGTGACATTTGCTTTCGTAGCGTAAAGTCGGTCGCTTCTGTAAGATTTGCTCCCCCTTCGCAACGTCTGTGAGCGCTCGCCTTGCTGCAAAATATTCGTGTTGTTCTGGTCAATACCAGCCACCCCGGCAATATCGGCGGCGCTGCGCGTGCCATGAAAAACATGGGCTTGTCGCGCTTGGTGCTGGTCGATCCGCAGCATTTTCCCTCGCCCGAGGCGGATGCCCGTGCGTCGGGTGCCGATGATGTGCTGGGCGGCGCACAAGTGGTCGCCACCCTTGAAGAGGCGCTGGTCGGCTGCAACCTGGTGTTCGGTACCAGTGCCCGCGAGCGCCGCATCCCCTGGCCGCTGGTCGACCCGCGCGAGTGCGCCAGCAAGGTCATCGAGCATGCCGTTCAGGGCGAAGAGATTGCCCTGGTGTTCGGCCGTGAGCACGCCGGCCTGACCAACGAAGAGCTGCAGCGTTGCCATTTCCATGTGCACATCCCCTCGAACCCGGACTTCAGCTCGCTGAACCTCGGCGCCGCAGTGCAGGTGCTGGCCTATGAGGTGCGCATGGCCTGGCTGGCGCAGGAAGGGCAGGCGTCGCCGGTGGAAGTAGTCGACAGCAGCGAGCTGGCGACCATGGATGAAATGGAGCTGTTCTACCAGCACCTGGAAAAGACCCTGGTCGATATCGGCTTTCTCGACCCGCTCAAGCCTAGGCACCTGATGCCGCGCCTGCGTCGCCTGTACGGGCGCAGCTCGGTGGATCGTTCGGAAATGAGTATTTTGCGCGGCATTCTCACCGAAACCCAGAAAGCGGCCCGTGGCGAGCCGCATAAGCGCAAGGATCAATAGATGTTCGAGCGTCTGCGTGAAGATATCCAGAGCGTTTTCCACCGCGACCCGGCGGCGCGCAATGCCTTTGAAGTGCTGACCTGCTACCCCGGCATGCACGCGATCTGGCTGCATCGCGCGGCGCACGCCTTGTGGCGACGGGACTGGAAGTGGCTGGCGCGGCTGGTGTCGAACTTCGGCCGCTGGCTGACCGGGATCGAGATTCACCCTGGTGCCAAGGTGGGACGGCGCTTCTTCATTGACCACGGCATGGGCATCGTCATCGGCGAAACCGCCGAGATCGGCGACGACGTCACTCTGTACCAGGGCGTGACCCTGGGCGGCACCACCTGGAACAAGGGCAAGCGCCACCCGACCCTTGAGGACGGCGTGGTCGTCGGTGCCGGGGCCAAGGTGCTGGGGCCGTTCACCGTCGGCGCCGGGGCCAAGATCGGTTCCAACGCGGTGGTCACCAAGGCGGTACCGGCCGGCGCGACTGCGGTGGGTATCCCCGGGCGGATCATCGTCAAGACCGATGCCGAGGTCGAGGCCCGGCGCAAGGCCATGGCCGAGAAGATCGGCTTCGATGCCTATGGCGTCAGCGAAGACATGCCCGACCCGGTGGCCCGCGCCATTGGTCAGTTGCTTGACCACCTGCAGGCGGTCGACGGGCGCCTGGAAGACATGTGCGGCGCGCTTAAGAATCTTGGCAGCGACTACTGCGCCAAGGAGCTGCCGGCACTGCGTGAAGAGGACTTCGCCGAGATCAAGGATGAGGCCCGCAGCGACGCGTCGACGCATTGACAGAAGGGGCGTGCGCAAGCGCCCCTTAGTTTGCTATCATTCCGCCGCCCTCTTGCGGTAAACCCGACTAAAGCACTAGGTCTTATAGTTGACTTAAATGCTCGGGAATAGCATACTCGCTCCCATCCCGTAACCCCGTGGTACCTACTAGCCATGCGACTGACTACAAAAGGCCGATACGCCGTGACCGCCATGCTCGACCTGGCGTTGCACGCGCAGAATGGGCCGGTGTCTCTGGCCGACATTTCCGAGCGCCAAGGCATTTCCCTCTCTTATCTGGAGCAGCTGTTTGCAAAGCTGCGCCGCAGCAGCCTGGTTTCCAGTGTGCGCGGCCCTGGCGGCGGCTACCAGCTGTCGCGAAGCATGGAGAGCATTCAGGTCGCCCAGGTCATCGACGCGGTCAACGAATCGGTCGATGCCACGCGCTGCCAGGGGCTGGGTGATTGCCACGCCGGCGACACCTGCCTGACCCACCACCTGTGGTGCGACCTCAGCCAGCAGATTCACGAATTCCTCAGCGGCATCAGCCTGGCTGACCTTGTCACTCGCCGTGAGGTACAAGAAGTCGCCCAGCGCCAGGACCTGCGTCGTATCGCAGGCCGGGCACCGCAGATGGACAAGATTGAGACGTCCGCCGTCGAATGACCGTTTCGACGCGCGGCGCGACCGCCTGATAGGAGATATTCAATGAAGTTGCCGATCTACCTCGATTACTCCGCGACCACCCCGGTCGATCCACGCGTTGCCCAGAAGATGAGCGACTGCCTGCTGGTCGACGGGAACTTCGGTAACCCGGCGTCGCGCTCCCACGTCTTTGGCTGGAAAGCCGAAGAAGCGGTCGAGAACGCCCGTCGCCAGGTCGCCGACCTGGTCAATGCCGACCCGCGTGAAATTGTCTGGACCAGCGGTGCCACCGAGTCCGACAACCTGGCAATCAAGGGCGTCGCGCACTTCTACAGCACCAAGGGCAAGCACCTGATCACCTCCAAGATCGAGCACAAGGCTGTCCTGGACAGCACTCGTCAGCTGGAGCGTGAAGGCTTTGAAGTGACCTACATCGAGCCAGGCGCCGATGGCCTGATCACCCCGGCCATGGTTGAAGCTGCCCTGCGTGAAGACACCATTCTGGTGTCGATCATGCACGTGAACAACGAAATCGGCACCATCAACGACATCGCCGCCATTGGCGAGCTGACCCGCGCCCGCGGCGTCATGTTCCACGTCGATGCCGCGCAGTCCACCGGCAAGGTCGAGATCGACCTGCAAAAGCTCAAGGTCGACCTGATGTCGTTCTCGGCGCACAAGACCTATGGCCCTAAAGGCATTGGCGCGCTGTACGTCAGCCGCAAGCCTCGCGTGCGCCTGGAAGCCACCATGCACGGCGGCGGTCACGAGCGCGGCATGCGTTCGGGCACCCTGGCCACCCACCAGATCGTCGGCATGGGCGAAGCCTTCGCCATCGCCAAAGAGCTGATGGCCAGCGAGAACCTGCGCATCAAGGCCCTGAGCGACCGCTTCTACAAGCAGGTTGAAGGCCTCGAAGAGCTGTACATCAACGGCAGCATGACCGCGCGCATTCCGCACAACCTGAACCTGAGCTTCAACTACGTCGAAGGCGAGTCGCTGATCATGGCGCTCAAGGACCTGGCCGTTTCGTCCGGCTCGGCCTGTACTTCGGCTTCGCTCGAGCCGTCCTACGTGCTGCGTGCCCTGGGCCGCAACGACGAACTGGCACACAGCTCGATCCGCTTTACCTTCGGTCGCTTCACCACCGAAGAAGAAATCGACTACGCCGCGCAGAAGGTTTGCGAGGCCGTAACCAAGCTGCGCGAATTGTCGCCGCTGTGGGATATGTACAAAGACGGCGTCGACATCTCCAAGATCGAGTGGGCTGCGCACTAAGTAGTCGCCGGCAAGAGCGGCTCTCTGATGAGGAAGGAATTGCACCATGGCATACAGTGAAAAGGTCATCGACCACTACGAAAACCCGCGTAACGTCGGCAAGATGAATGCCGAGGACCCGGATGTCGGCACCGGCATGGTCGGCGCTCCGGCGTGCGGCGACGTCATGCGCCTGCAGATCAAGGTCAACGAGCAGGGCGTTATCGAAGACGCCAAGTTCAAGACCTACGGCTGCGGTTCGGCCATCGCTTCCAGCTCCCTCGCTACCGAGTGGATGAAGGGCAAGACCCTGGACGAAGCGGAAACCATCAAGAACACCCAGCTGGCCGAAGAACTGGCGCTGCCGCCGGTTAAAATCCACTGCTCGGTACTCGCCGAGGACGCCATCAAGGCGGCCGTGCGCGATTACAAGCAGAAGAAAGGTTTGCTCTAAGGTCGCCTGTTGCAGGTAAGGAGTCTCGATGGCTATCAGCATGACAGAAGCCGCCGCCAAACATGTGCGGCGCTCCCTCGACGGACGCGGCAAGGGTGAAGGTATTCGCCTTGGCGTGCGCACCACTGGCTGCTCGGGCCTGGCCTATGTGCTGGAGTTCGTCGATGAAGTAACCTCCGATGACCAGGTCTTCGAAAGCCATGGCGAAAAGGTCATCATCGATCCGAAAAGCCTGACGTACCTCGACGGTACCGAGCTGGATTTCGTCAAGGAAGGGTTGAACGAAGGCTTCAAGTTCAACAACCCCAACGTGCGCGGTGAGTGTGGCTGCGGCGAAAGCTTCAACGTCTGAGGCTGCGCGTGGGTACTCCTTGTCATTTCGCCCTGTTTGACCTGCAACCTGGCTTCCGTCTGGACCTCGACAAGCTGGCTGTTCGCTATCGCGAGCTGGCCCGTGAGGTCCATCCGGATCGCTTCGCCGATGCCTCCGAACGTGAACAGCGCATTGCGCTGGAGCGTTCGGCTGCGCTGAACGAGGCCTACCAGACTCTCAAGAGCGCGCCCCGGCGTGCCCGCTACCTGTTGGCGATCGGCGGCCATGAAGTGCCGCAGGAAGTCACCGTCCATGATCCCGAGTTCCTGCTGCAGCAGATGCAGCTGCGTGAAGAGCTCGAAGACCTCCAGGACAGTGCCGACCTCGATGGCGTGGCCGTCTTCAAGCGTCGCTTGAAAGCCGCCCAGGAAGCACTCAACGAGGACTTCGCCGCCTGCTGGGATGATCCTGCGCAGCGTGAGCAGGCCGAGCGCCTGATGCGCCGCATGCAGTTTCTCGACAAGCTCGCCTACGAAGTGCGCCAGCTGGAAGAGCGCCTCGACGATTAACCCGGCGCTGCTTCTGGCGGCGCCCCTGGTATTCAGATAAGCATGGCCCTACTGCAGATCGCCGAACCCGGTCAGAGCCCCCAGCCGCACCAGCGTCGCCTGGCGGTGGGTATTGACCTTGGTACCACCAATTCCCTGGTTGCTGCCCTGCGCAGCGGCCGCAGCGAGCCCCTGCCCGATGCCCAAGGCCGGGTGATCCTGCCGTCCGCAGTGCGCTATCACGCTGACCACATCGATGTCGGCCAGAGCGCCCGCGACGCCGCCTCCAGCGACCCGCTCAACACCGTGCTGTCGGTCAAGCGCCTGATGGGCCGTGGCCTGGCAGACGTCAAGCAATTGGGTGAGCAACTGCCGTACCGCTTTGTCGGTGGCGAGTCGCACATGCCGTTCATCGACACCGTCCAGGGCCCGAAAAGCCCGGTGGAAGTCTCGGCCGACATCCTCAAGGTGCTGCGCCAGCGCGCCGAAGAGACCCTCGGCGGCGAACTGGTTGGCGCGGTGATCACTGTGCCGGCGTATTTCGACGACGCCCAGCGCCAGGCCACCAAGGACGCCGCGCGTCTGGCCGGCCTGAACGTGTTGCGCCTGCTCAACGAGCCGACCGCGGCGGCCGTGGCCTATGGCCTGGACCAGAATGCCGAAGGCCTGGTGGCCATCTATGACCTGGGTGGCGGTACTTTCGATATCTCGATCCTGCGCCTGACCGGCGGTGTCTTTGAAGTGCTGGCCACCGGTGGCGACAGCGCCCTGGGCGGCGACGACTTCGACCACGCCATCGCCAGCTGGATTGTCGAGCAGGCCGGCCTGTCCTCGGACCTCGATCCGGGTGCCCAGCGCCAGCTGCTGCAGACCGCCTGCGCAGCCAAAGAGGCCCTGACCAATGCTGATGTGGTCACGGTCGCCTATGGCAACTGGCAGGCAGAGCTGACCCGCAGTGCCTTCGATGCCCTGATCGAGCCCATGGTCGCCCGCAGCCTCAAGGCCTGCCGCCGCGCCGTGCGTGACAGCGGCGTCGAGCTCGAAGAAGTTGCCGCAGTGGTCATGGTCGGTGGTTCGACCCGCGTGCCGCGTGTGCGCGAGGCCGTCGGCACGTTGTTTGGGCGTACCCCGCTGACCGAAATCGACCCGGACCAGGTAGTCGCCATCGGCGCCGCCATCCAGGCCGATACCCTGGCTGGCAACCGCCGTGATGGTGGCGAATTGCTGCTGCTGGACGTGATTCCGTTGTCCCTGGGTCTGGAAACCATGGGTGGGCTGATGGAGAAGGTGATTCCGCGCAACACCACCATCCCGGTTGCCCGCGCCCAGGAGTTCACCACCTACAAAGATGGCCAGTCGGCCATGATGATTCATGTGCTGCAGGGCGAGCGCGAACTGATCAGTGACTGCCGCTCCCTGGCGCGCTTCGAACTGCGTGGCATCCCGGCGATGGTTGCCGGTGCGGCGAAGATCCGCGTGACCTTCCAGGTCGATGCCGACGGCCTGCTCAGCGTTTCGGCGCGCGAGCTGGGCTCGGGTGTCGAATCGAGCATCCAGGTCAAGCCGTCCTACGGCCTGACCGACGGCGAAATCGCCCGTATGCTCAAGGACTCCTTCGAGCATGCCGGTTTCGACAAGGTGGCGCGCCAGCTGCGCGAGCACCAGGTCGACGCCGAGCGCCTGCTCGAAGCGGTACAGGGCGCCCTGGACGCCGATGGCGAGCGCCTGCTGGACGCCGAAGAGCGCCTGGCAATCGAGCAACAGATGCAAGACTTGCGTGATTTGATCAACGGCACCGATGGCGCGGCCATCGAGCAACAGACCAAGCGTCTGTCGCAGGTGACCGATGCCTTTGCCGCCCGTCGCCTTGATTCGACGGTAAAAGCCGCTTTGGCCGGGCGCAACCTGAATGAGATCGAGGAATAACTGATGCCGCAGGTGATTTTTCTGCCCCACGAGAAGTTCTGCCCGGAAGGGCTGGTGGTGGAGGTGGCGCCGGGAACCAACATCCTGGAACTGGCCCACGAGCACCACATCGAGATGGAAAGCGCCTGTGGCGGCGTGTGTGCCTGCACCACCTGCCACTGCATCGTGCGTGAAGGCTTCGATTCGCTGGAAGAAGCCGACGAGCTCGAAGAAGACATGCTCGACAAGGCCTGGGGCCTGGAGCGTCAGTCGCGCCTGGCGTGCCAGGTGATCGTTGGTGAGGAAGACCTGACCATCGAAATTCCGAAGTACACGATCAACCTGGCCGCCGAAGCGCCGCACTGATTCAGGGAGCCAATCATGAGTCTGAAATGGGTTGATGTACTTGAAATTGCAATCCAGCTTGCCGAAAGCAAGCCGGAAGTCGATCCTCGTTATGTGAACTTCGTCGATCTGCACCGTTGGGTGCTGGCATTGCCGGAATTCAGTGACGATCCGACCCGTGGCGGCGAGAAGGTTCTCGAAGCCATCCAGGCGGCCTGGATCGAAGAAGCCGACTGAGCGCGCTCGGCAGGTTAGGCAATCCCCCGGAACCCGCGTATAATTCGCGGGTTTAATTTTTCGCTTCACTCAACGTTTCTGGAGTTTCACCATGGCTGTTCAACGTACTTTCTCGATCATCAAGCCTGACGCCGTTGCTAAAAACGTGATCGGCGAGATCACCACCCGTTTCGAAAAAGCCGGCCTGCGCGTCGTTGCCTCGAAACTCAAGCAACTGTCCAAAGCCGAAGCCGAAGGCTTCTACGCTGAGCACAAAGAGCGCGGCTTCTTCGGCGACCTGGTTGCCTTCATGATCTCCGGTCCTGTTGTTGTCCAGGTTCTGGAAGGCGAAAACGCCATCGCTCTGAACCGTGAGCTGATGGGCGCTACCAACCCTAAAGAAGCTGCTGCCGGCACCATCCGTGCTGACTTCGCCGAGTCCATCGACGCCAACGCCGTTCACGGTTCGGACTCCGAAGCCGCCGCTGCTCGCGAAATCTCGTACTTCTTCGCAGCTACCGAGGTAACCACTCGCTAAGCGAAAGCTTACGGGTGAGGGTGAATCCATGACGACATCGACTGGCAAAACTAACCTGTTGGGGCTTACCCAGCCGGAAATGGAAAAATTCTTCGACTCTATCGGGGAGAAGCGTTTCCGTGCCGGTCAGGTAATGAAATGGATTCACCACTTTGGCGTCGATGATTTCGACGCCATGACGAATGTCGGCAAGGCCTTGCGCGAAAAGCTCAAGGCTGTTGCCGAGATTCGCGGTCCGGAAGTGGTCAGCGAGGACATCTCCAGCGATGGCACCCGTAAATGGGTGGTGCGCGTGGCGTCCGGCAGCTGCGTCGAGACCGTGTACATCCCCCAGGGCAAGCGTGGCACCCTGTGTGTCTCGTCCCAGGCCGGTTGCGCCCTGGACTGCAGTTTCTGCTCCACCGGCAAGCAAGGATTCAACAGCAACCTCACCGCCGCCGAAGTGATCGGCCAGGTGTGGATTGCCAACAAGTCGTTCGGCAGCGTGCCGGCCACCATCGACCGCGCCATCACCAACGTGGTGATGATGGGCATGGGTGAGCCACTGCTGAACTTCGACAACGTGGTCGCCGCCATGCACCTGATGATGGACGACCTCGGCTACGGTATTTCCAAGCGCCGGGTGACCCTGTCCACCTCCGGCGTGGTACCGATGATCGAAGAGCTGGCCAAGCACATCGACGTCTCCCTGGCCCTCTCGCTGCACGCGCCGAACGATGCGCTGCGCAACGAGCTGGTACCGCTCAACAAGAAGTACCCGCTCAAGGTCCTACTCGAAGCCTGCATGAACTACATGTCGCAGCTGGGCGAAAAGCGCGTGCTGACCATTGAGTACACCCTGCTCAAGGACGTCAACGACAAGCTCGAACACGCCGTGGAAATGGCCGAGTTGCTCAAGAACGTGCCGTGCAAGATCAACCTGATTCCGTTCAACCCGTTCCCGCATTCCGGTTACGAGCGGCCGAGCAACAACGCCATCCGTCGTTTCCAGGACCACCTGCATCACGCCGGCTACAACGTTACCGTGCGCACCACCCGTGGTGAAGACATCGACGCGGCGTGCGGCCAGCTGGTCGGCCAGGTGATGGACCGCACCCGCCGCAGCGAGCGCTATATCGCCGTACGTCAGTTGAATGCCGACGGTGACGTGCAAGAAAGCGCTGCGCGCAACTGAAGAGAGGACCTCCATGACCCTGCGCTTCGCGCTGTCGATCCTGGCGCTCGCCCTGCTTGCAGGTTGCGTGTCCGGCGGGAGTTCGGACGCGCTGGGCAGTCGTGAAGGTCGCGAGCAGGCACGCCAAGCCTATGTGCAGTTGGGCCTGGGTTATTTGCAACAAGGTTTGACCGAGCAGGCCAAGGCGCCGCTGAAAAAAGCCCTCGACCTCGATAGCCAGGATGCCGCAGCCCATGCGGCCCTGGCTTTGGTGTTTCAGGCCGAAGACGAGCCGGAACTGGCCGAGGCGCACTTTCGCAAGGCCCTGGCCCGGCGCCCGGACGACACCCGAATTCGCAACAATTACGGCAGTTTCCTTTATGCTCGTGGGCAATACGCCCAGGCGCAGCAGATGTTTGCCCAAGCGGCGGCCGATACCCTGTATCCTGAACGCTCCCGGGTGTTCGAGAACCTTGGCCTGACCGCGCTCAGGCTGGGGCAGCGCGCCGAAGCGCAGGAATACCTGGTAAAAGCTTTGCGACTCAACCAGCAGCAGCCGCGCGCGTTGCTGGAAATGGCTGAGTTGTCTTACGAAGACAGGCATTATGTGCCGGCCCGTGACTACTACGATCGTTTCAGCCAGCTGAGCGACCACAGTGCCCGCAGCCTGCTGCTGGGCAGCCGCCTGGCCAGCGTCTTCGAAGAACGGAACAAGGCCAGCGAACTGGGCCTGCAATTACAACGACTTTATCCCGGTACGCCGGAATATCAGCAATACCTGTCGGAGCAATGATGAAAGCGGCGCATCCCGAAGCAGCAGCAGCGACTCGCGAAAATCCCGGTGAAATCCTGCGTCAGGCCCGCGAGAGCAGGGACTGGTCCCAGGCCGAAGTGGCCCGCAAGCTCAACCTCACCGTGAGTTCCCTGAACAATCTAGAAGCCGGCGCCTTCGACAAGCTGCCGGGGCATACCTTTGCCCGTGGCTACATACGCGCCTATGCCAAGCTGCTGGACATGGACCAGGCTGCCCTGGTGCAGGCTTTCGACCAGTGCACCGGCACACACGCCCAGGGCAGCGACGTTCACGCCCTTGGCCGCATCGAAGAGCCGGTGCGTCTGTCCCACAACATCCTGCGTATCGTCAGCCTGGTGCTGCTGATGGTGGTGATCGGTGGTGGCTTCTTCTGGTGGCAGGACCAGACCAGCCTGCGAGGCAAGGACCTGGCCAACATGGCCCTGGAGCACGTCGAAGTCGAAAGCGCCGACGGCACCACGCAGATTCACCCGCTGGACGAGCCTGAAGACCAGGCTGTGACCGCTGGACAGCAACCGCAAAGCACTGCCTTGAGCCTTGAGCAGGCCCCGGCAGAACCGGCCGCCGCACCTGCCGAACAAGCACCGGCCAGCCCTGCTGCCACGCCTGCTGCGCCTGCCGCCAGCACCGCGACCACGCCAGTGGCGCCGGTTGTACCGGCTCCAGCGCCAGCCCCGGTGGCGCCCGTGGTCAACAGTGCAGTGGTTGGCGCAGCGCCAGCAGCACCTGCTGTCGCCGCTCCAGCCCCGGCCGGTAGCGGCCAGCTGCACATGCAATTCAACGCCGATTGCTGGACCTCGGTCACCGACGGCAACGGCAAGCTGCTGTTCAGCGCCATCAAGCGCAAGGGCGACAGCCTGGACCTGACCGGCAAGCCGCCGTTTTCGGTACGCCTGGGCTTTGCCCGCGGCGTGCAGGTCAGCTACAACGGCCAGCCTGTCGACGTTGCGCCGTTCACCAGTGGCGAGACCGCTCGCCTGAAGTTGGGACAATAAGTCATGCACGGCGAATCTCCGATCAAACGTCGCGAATCCCGGAAAATCTGGGTAGGTAATGTGCCTGTTGGCGGCGATGCTCCCATCGCGGTCCAGAGCATGACCAACACCGACACCAATGACGTGGCCGCGACCGTGGCGCAGATCAACCGCCTGATCGATGCCGGCGTCGACATCGTGCGCGTCTCGGTACCGGACATGGACGCTGCCGAGGCCTTCGGCAAGATCAAGCAGCAGGTCAGCGTACCGCTGGTTGCCGACATCCATTTCGACTATCGCATCGCCTTGCGCGTGGCCGAACTGGGCGTTGACTGCCTGCGCATCAACCCGGGCAACATCGGTCGTGAAGACCGCGTTCGGGCGGTGGTCGATGCCGCCCGCGATCGCGGTATTCCGATCCGTATCGGCGTCAACGCCGGTTCCCTGGAAAAAGATCTGCAGAAAAAGTACGGCGAGCCGACCCCGGCGGCGCTGGTCGAGTCCGCCATGCGTCATGTCGAGCACCTCGACCGCCTGGATTTCCAGGACTTCAAGGTCAGCGTTAAAGCCTCTGACGTGTTCATGGCCGTCGAAGCCTACCGCCTGCTGGCCAAGCAGATCATCCAGCCGCTGCACCTGGGCATCACCGAAGCCGGCGGCCTGCGCTCGGGCACGGTGAAATCCGCGGTGGGCCTCGGTATGCTGCTTGCCGACGGGATTGGCGATACTATTCGCATTTCGCTGGCCGCTGACCCGGTCGAAGAGGTCAAGGTCGGCTACGACATCCTCAAGTCCCTGCACCTGCGTTCGCGTGGCATCAACTTCATCGCCTGCCCGAGCTGCTCGCGGCAGAACTTCGATGTGGTCAAGACCATGAACGAGCTGGAAGGGCGCCTGGAAGACCTGCTGGTACCGCTGGACGTCGCCGTGATCGGTTGCGTGGTCAACGGCCCGGGCGAGGCCAAGGAAGCCCATGTGGGGCTCACCGGTGGCACGCCGAACCTGATCTACATCGACGGCAAGCCTGCGCAGAAGCTGACCAATGACAACCTGGTCGATGAGCTGGAAAAGCTCATCCGCCAGAAAGCGGCTGAAAAAGCCGAGGCCGACGCGGCGCTGATCGCCCGTGGCTGACTGACACAGAATTGTTAAGGGATTTTCCGTGAGCAAATCGCTGCAAGCCATTCGTGGCATGAACGACATCCTGCCCGAGCAGACGCCGCTGTGGCGTTATTTCGAGAACACCGTGGCCGGCCTGCTGGATACCTATGGCTATCGCCAGATCCGCACGCCGATCGTCGAGTTCACCGAGCTGTTCAAGCGCTCGATCGGCGAAGTCACCGACATCGTCGAAAAAGAGATGTACACCTTCGACGATCGTAACGGCGACTCCCTGACCTTGCGCCCGGAAGGCACCGCCGCCTGCGTGCGCGCCGTGCTCGAGCACGGCATCACCGGCAGCGGCCAGGTGCAGAAACTCTGGTACATCGGCCAGATGTTCCGTCACGAGCGCCCGCAGAAAGGCCGTTATCGCCAGTTCAACCAGATTGGCGTTGAAGTCTTCAACCTCGACGGCCCGGATATCGACGCCGAGCTGATCATGCTCACCTGGCGCCTCTGGGGCCAGTTGGGCATTCGCGACGCGGTCAAGCTCGAACTCAACAGCCTGGGTACCAGCGAAGCCCGGGCCCGCTACCGTGACGCGCTGGTCGAGTTCCTCTCGGCGCGCCTGGAGCACCTGGACGAAGACAGTCAGCGCCGCCTGAAAAGCAACCCGCTGCGCATCCTCGACAGCAAGGACGCCAATACCCAGGCGGTGCTGGTCGATGCGCCGAAGCTCGAAGACTACCTGGACGAAGAGTCCCGCGTGCACTTCGAGGGCCTCAAGGCACGCCTGGATGCCGCCGGCATCCCGTTCGTGATCAACACCAAGCTGGTGCGCGGCCTTGACTACTACAGCAAGACCGTTTTCGAATGGGTGACCGACAAGCTCGGCTCCCAGGGCACCGTATGTGCCGGTGGTCGCTACGACGGCCTGGTCGAGCAGATGGGCGGCAAGCCGACCCCGGGCGTTGGTTTCGCCATGGGTATCGAGCGCCTGATCCTGCTGCTGGAAACCCTCGAGCAGGTACCCGAGTCGATCAACCGTCAGGTCGACGTCTACCTGTGCGCCTTCGGCGAGCAGGCCGAGCTTGCCGGCCTGGCCCTGAGCGAGCGCCTGCGTGACCGTCTGCCGAACCTGCGCCTGCAGGTCAACGCCGGTGCTGGCAGCTTCAAGAGCCAGTTCAAGAAGGCCGACAAGAGCAACGCACTGTTCGCCTTGATCCTGGGGGACGACGAGCTGGCGCAACAAGTGGTAGGTTTCAAACCCCTGCGCGGTCAGGGCGAACAACAAAACATTGCCTGGGATGCTCTGGCAGAGCACCTGGAAGCCTCGCTCGCGCAGGCGTGAGGCGAGTCAACAGCCGATTTGGTGAAAAGGAGTATTGGGGTGTCGAGTACCGATGATGAACAACTGGTCGCGATGAAGGACTGGTGGGACCGCAATGGCAAGCCGCTGGTAACCGGTGGCCTGCTGGCGCTGGTCGTGGTGTTCGGCTGGCAAGCCTGGCAGAAATACCAGACCAACCAGTCGCAAGGCGCCTCGAACCTTTACCAGGCCCTGCTGGAGACTACCCTGACGCCAAGCGGCGAGCCCGACGCGGCCAAGGTTGCCGAGCTGTCCGGCAAACTCAAGAACGAATTCGGCGGCTCGGCCTATGCCCAGTACGCCAGCCTGTTCGTCGCCAAGGTAGCCGTCGAGAGCGGCAAGCTCGATGACGCCGCGGCCGAGCTCAAGCTGGTGATGGACAAGCCGGCCGACGCGACCCTGGGTGAAATCGCCCGTCAGCGCCTGGCCCGTGTGCTGGCCGCGCAGAAAAAGGTCGACGAAGCGCTGAAGCTGCTCGAAGGCGATGCCGACAAGGCGTTCCTGGCCAGCCGCGAAGAGCTCAAGGGCGACCTGCTGGTGCAACTGGGCCGCGCTGGCGACGCCCATGCCGCTTACGAAAAAGCCAAGGCTGCGCTGTCTGACGACGCCGCGATCGGTGGCCTGCAACTCAAGCTCGACGACCTGGCCAAAGGGGATGCGTGACGTGATCGGTTGGAAACATGCAGCAGTGCTGACCCTGGCCCTTCTGGCCGTGGGTTGCAGCAGCAACAGCAAAAAGGAATTGCCACCGGCCGAACTCACCAAGTTCACCGAAGAAGTGGTCCTGAAGAAGCAGTGGAGCCGTTCGATCGGTGACGGTCAGGGCGAAACCTTCAACATGCTGGTGCCGGCGATCGAAAACGACCGCATCTACGCCGCCGATGTTACCGGCGTGGTGATGGCGCTGGATCGCAGCAACGGCGACGTGGCCTGGAAGAAGGACCTCGAACTGCCAGTGTCCGGTGCCGTTGGCGTCGGTTACGGCATGGTCATGCTCGGCACCCTCAAGGGCGAAGTGATTGCCCTGGATGCCAGCACCGGTGAGGAGCGCTGGCGCTCGCGCGTTACCAGTGAAGTGCTGGCGCCACCAGCGACCAACGGTGACGTGGTGGTAGTACAGACCCAGGACGACCGCGTCATTGGCCTGGACGCCAGCACCGGCGACCGTCGCTGGATCTACGAAAGCACTCCGGCGGTACTGACCCTGCGCGGTACTGGCGCACCAATCGTGACCAACCGTCTGGCCGTTGCTGGCCTTTCGACCGGTAAAGTGGTTGCCCTCGACACCCAGAACGGCGCGCCGGTCTGGGAGCAGCGTGTGGCCATCCCGCAAGGTCGCTCGGAGCTTGACCGGGTTGTGGATATCGACGGCGGCCTGCTGCTGTCCGGCGGTACCCTGTACGTTTCCAGCTACCAGGGCCGCGTTGCCGGCCTGGACCTGGAGAGCGGCCGGTTGCTGTGGCAGCGTGATGCTTCCAGCTACACCGGTGTGGCCCAGGGCTTCGGTAACGTCTACGTGAGCCTGGCTTCGGGCACTGTGGAAGGCATCGACGAGCGCTCGTCCAGCGCCCTGTGGAGCAACGATTCGCTGGCACGCCGCCAGCTGTCGGCGCCGGAAGTGTTCTCCAGCTACGTAGCGGTGGGTGACCTGGAAGGCTACCTGCACCTGCTCAGCCAGGTCGATGGTCGTTTCGTCGGTCGTGAGCGTATCGACAGCGATGGCCTGCGCGCCCGTCCGCTGGTGGTGGGTGACACCATCTATGTGTACGGCAACAGCGGCAAGCTCGAGGCGCTGACCATCCGCTGAGGCTATGCTTGAGGCCATGCCGGCCTCGGGCTGCGGCACTTCGGGTGCCGCTCGAACTCCGGCCGCTGCAGTGCAGCGGCCTTTGTATTTTTCGAATTTATGAAGTGGAGAGCCGAATGGTTCCCGTAATCGCCCTGGTGGGCCGACCGAACGTCGGTAAATCCACCATGTTCAACCGCCTGACCAGGACCCGCGACGCTATTGTCGGCGACCTGTCCGGGCTGACCCGAGACCGCCAGTACGGTGAAGCGCGCTGGCAAGGCCGTTCCTACATCCTGGTCGACACCGGTGGTATTTCCGGTGACGAGGAAGGCATGGACGAGAAAATGGCCGAGCAGTCGCTGCTGGCCATTGAAGAAGCCGATGTGGTCTTGTTCCTGGTCGATGCCCGCGCCGGTCTGACCGCCGCCGACCAGATGATTTCCGAGCACCTGCGCAAGCGCAACAAACGCTCGTTCCTGGTTGCCAACAAGATCGACAACATCGATCCGCTGGCCGCCATCGCCGAATTTTCGCCACTGGGCATGGGTAACGCCATTGGTGTTGCCGGCGCCCAGGGCCGTGGCGTCAACAACCTGCTGGAAGCTGTACTCAGCGACTTCCCGCGGGACAAGGACGAGGAAGAGATCGACACCGACGTCGCTGAAGGCGAGGAAGCGGTGCGTATCCCAGGCCCGAGCGAAAAAGACGGGATCAAGATCGCCATCATCGGCCGGCCTAACGTCGGCAAGTCGACCCTGGTCAACCGCATGCTCGGTGAAGAACGGGTCATCGTCTATGACCAGCCCGGCACCACCCGCGACAGTATCTACATTCCCTTCGAGCGTAACGAAGAGAAGTACACCCTGATCGACACCGCCGGGGTGCGCAAGCGCGGCAAGATCCACGAAGAAGTCGAGAAGTTCTCCGTGGTCAAGACCCTGCAGGCGATCAAGGACGCCAACGTGGTGATCTTCGTCATGGACGCCCGCGAAGGCGTGGTCGACCATGACCTGAACCTGCTGGGCTTTGCCCTGGAAGCCGGTCGCGCCATCGTTATCGCCCTGAACAAGTGGGACGGCATGCAGCCGAGCGAGCGCGACTACGTGAAGACCGAGCTGGAACGCCGGCTGTTCTTCGTCGACTTCGCCGACATCCACTTCATCTCGGCGCTGCACGGCACTGGCGTGGGGAACCTGTACCAGTCGGTGCAGAACTCGTTCAAGTCGGCGGTCACCCGCTGGCCGACCAGCCGCCTGACCCAGATCCTCGAAGATGCGGTCAGCGAGCACCAGCCGCCGATGGTCAACAGCCGCCGGATCAAGCTGCGCTATGCCCACCTCGGTGGCGCCAACCCGCCGATCATCGTGATCCACGGCAACCAGGTCGAGAAGGTACCCAAGTCCTACTCGCGCTACCTGGAAAACACCTACCGCCGCGTGCTCAAGCTGGTCGGTACGCCGATCCGCATCGAGTACAAGGGCAGTGACAACCCGTACGAAGGCAACAAGAACACGCTGACCGACCGCCAGGTCAACAAGAAGCGTCGCTTGATGTCGCACCACAAGAAAGCCGAGAAGAAGCGTAAAGACAAGCGCTAGAAGCATCGCGGGGCAAGCCCGCTCCTACGGGAGCGGGTTTGACCGGCGATTGGCCTGCGACCGTAACAACCTTTTTCCTGACTGATCAATCCGCTATGCTCGGTCCCAGACCGCGCCGCCTCGAGCCGGATAGTGCTGCAGGAAAGAGGGCTCCATGATCAGTAGCAAGTTGCCGAACGTCGGCACGACCATCTTTACCACCATGTCCCAGCTCGCCGCGCAAACCGGCGCCTTGAACCTGTCCCAGGGTTTCCCCGATTTCAACGGCCCGCAAGCATTGCTCGATGCGGTCGGCCGGCATGTCAGTGCCGGGCACAACCAGTACAGCCCCATGACCGGCTTGCCGGCCTTGCGCCAGCAGGTGGCGAACAAGATCGCCCGCAGCTATGGCGTTAGCGTCGACGCCGAGCATGAAGTGACCATCACCCCGGGCGCCACCGAAGCGATCTTCTGCGCCATCCATGCAGTGATCCGCGCAGGCGACGAGGTCATCGTCTTCGATCCCAGTTACGACAGCTATGAGCCCTCGGTAGAGCTGGCCGGCGGGCGTTGCGTGCATGTGCAACTGAGCGACGGCGAGTTTGCCATCGACTGGCAGAAGCTCACCGACGCCCTCAGCCCGCGTACGCGGATGATCATCCTCAACTCGCCGCACAATCCTAGCGGCGCCTTGATCAGCCGAGATGAGCTGGACAAGCTGGCGCTGTTGATCGCCGACCGCGATATCTACCTGATCAGCGACGAAGTCTACGAGCACCTGGTGTTCGACGGTGTACAGCACGCCAGCGTATTGGCCCACGAGGCGCTGTATCAGCGTGCATTCGTGGTCAGCTCGTTCGGCAAGACCTACCACGTCACTGGCTGGAAAACCGGTTATGTGGTGGCGCCAGCGGCGCTCAGCGCCGAGCTGCGCAAGGTCCACCAGTACGTCAACTTCTGCGGCGTGACCCCGCTGCAATGGGCGCTGGCCGATTTCATGGCCGCGCACCCCGAGCATGTCGAAGAGCTGCCGGCCTTTTACCAGGCCAAGCGCGACCTGTTCTGCCAGTTGCTGGGCTCTTCGCGTTTTCAGTTCAAGCCCACCCCGGGCACGTACTTCCAGTTGGTGGATTATTCGCACATTCGCCCGGATTTGAACGACGTCGAGATGTCGCTGTGGCTGACCCGCGAGCATGGCGTGGCGACCATTCCGGTGTCGGTGTTCTATCAGCAACCCATCCCCGCGCAGCGCCTGGTGCGCCTGTGCTTTGCCAAACGCGAGGAGACGCTGCGTCAGGCAGCGGAAAAACTATGCGCGATCTGAGTAGCCTGCCCAACCTGAACATTGCGTTGGTGCAGACCAGCCTGGCCTGGCACGACCGCCTGGCCAACTACGAGCATTTCGAAGGCCTGCTGGAACAGGCTCGTGGCGCCGACCTGATCATCCTCCCGGAGATGTTCACCACTGGTTTTTCCATGGACTCCGAAAGCCTCGCCGAGCCCGAGAACGGCCCGACCTACAAGTGGCTCAAGAGCCAGGCCAAGAAGCTTGATGCAGTGGTTACCGGCAGCGTGATCATCCAGGCTGCCGACGGCAGCCACCGCAACCGCTTGCTGTGGGCGCGCCCCGATGGCGAGATCCTGTACTACGACAAGCGCCACCTGTTTCGCATGGCCGGCGAGCACAAGCACTACACCCCGGGCGAACGCCAGGTGCAGTTCGAGCTCAAGGGCTGGCGGGTACGGCCGCTGATCTGCTACGACCTGCGCTTCCCGGTGTGGAGCCGCGATGCCCAGGACACTGACCTGCTGTTGTACACCGCCAACTGGCCGGCCGCCCGCCGCCAGCACTGGAACCGCTTGTTGCCGGCGCGGGGCATCGAGAACCTGTGTTATGTCGCCGCGGTGAACCGCGTGGGCACCGACGGCAAGGGCTTTGCCTATACCGGCGACAGCCAGGTGCTGGATTTTCAGGGCGAGAGCCTGCTCAGTGCAGGCGAGGCGGACGGGGTGTTTACCGTGGTGCTCAGTGCGGCAGACCTGGCAGCCTATCGCACGCGGTTCCCGGCCAACCTGGATGCCGATACCTTCGAGCTGCATTGACCCTCATCGCAGGTCAAGCCGCTCCCACACCAAACCTGTAGGAGCGGGCTTGACCCGCGATGAGGCCCTCAAGGCTTAGTACACATCCCGCCGATACCGCCCCAGCTCGATCAACCGCTCAACCTCGACAGCCCCGAGCACCTCGTTAAGTACCTCATCAACGCCACTGGCCATGCCCTGCAAACTGCCGCAGATATAGATCGATGCACCCTGGTCGAGCCAGCGTCGCAGTTCTGTCGCCTGCTCGCGCAAGCGGTCCTGCACGTAGACCTTGTGGCTCTGATCGCGGGAAAAGGCCAGCTCCAGCCGGGCCAGATCGCCGCTGCGCTGCCAGCCTTGCAGTTCATCCCCACAGAGGAAGTCATAGGCCTGGTTGCGTTCACCGAACAGCAGCCAGTTGCTCCGCTCGCCGGCCACAATGCGGCCCTTGAGCAGGCTGCGCAGCCCGGCTAGCCCGGTTCCGTTGCCGATCAGGATCATCGGCGTGGCCGGCGCCGGCAGGTGGAAACCACTGTTGCGGCGCAGGCGCAGGCTGACACTGTTATCCACAGACAGATGCTCGGTCAGCCAGCCTGAACCCAGGCCGAGGCTGCCGTCAGGGTGGCGTTCCTGGCGCACGATCAGCTCCAGCACGCCGTCACTGGCGATCGAGGCAATCGAGTATTCCCGTGCTGCCAGCGGGATCAATGCATCGACCAATGCCTGCGCATGCAGGCCGACCAGGTGCTCACGGCTCTTGGGCAACTGCCGGCTGGCCAGGGCTTGCAACAGACTCTCTTGCAGGCCATCGACCTGCACGGGTGTTTCGCCATCAAGGCCCAGGCCCTTGAGAAACTGCTCAAGACTGTGGGCGCTGTTACGCGGCAGGATCTCCACCAGGTCTCCAGCTTCCCACTGCGCAGGTTGCTCAGGCCTGAGGCCAAGCAGATACACCGCCGAACCCTGACTGCCCGGGTTCATCAGTTCGCGACTGATCAAGGTCCAGTTGCCAAATTCGGGTGCCTGCCAGGCCGCTGGTGGCGTGCTGCCAGTCAGTTGTGCGAGCTGTTGTTGCCAGTGTTGCAGGGCCGCAGGGTCAGCGCTGTCGACTTCAACCGGGGCGAAGGCGCTGGTGGCGCCGCGTTCGCCGAGCCAGGCCTGCAAGCGCCGGGCAAAGCCGCAGAAGTGCGGGTACTGGCGGTCGCCCAGGGCCAGCAGGGCATAGTTGAGGTTGCCCAGCGCCCAAGGCTGTCCAAGCACCTTGCGCTCGAAAGCGCGAGCGCTGTCGGGGGCTTCGCCGTCGCCGAAGGTACTGACGACGAACAGCGCTTGCCGAGCCTGGTTGAGGTCCTGTTCGGTCAGCTCAGCCAGGGGGCGGACCTGTACCGCGACGCCGGCAGCCTGCAGTTGCCCGGCGCTTTGCCAAGCCAGTTGCTCGGCAAAACCGCTCTGGCTGGCAAAGCCCACCAGCCAGCCGTGGCCCTGCCCGTTCAACGGCGCGAAGTTACCTCGCGCGGCACGCACCTGGCGCTTTTTACGGCGGCGATCGAGGTACAACAGCCAGCCGGTGACGAAGAACAGCGGCATGGTCAGACTGGCGATGGTCACCACAATGCGCCCGGTCAGGCCAAAGTAGCTGCCCACGTGCAGGGCGTAGACGCTGGCCAGCAGTTGCGCCTTGAACGACTTGTCGGCATAGCGCTCGTTGCTCTTCACCTGGCCTGTGGCCGGGTCCAGGTTGAGGGTGTTGAGGGCGCGCTCGTGTTCGGCGCCTTCAAGCAGATAAAAGATCATCGCCGGTTGCCCGCCAGCTGGCGGCAGGCGCAGGTTGTAGCTGCTCATACCGGGGCCGGCGGCAGCTTGCAGGCTGGCCCAGACGGCGTCGTAGTCGACCACCAGCGGCTTGGCGTCTTTACCTGCGCCACCACCAGGACGTCCGCCGCGGCCTTCGCCGCGCTTGTGTTGCTGGCCAGCGGCCGGGCTGTCGGCGAGCAGCTTGTTCAGGCCTTCGCGGTACCACTCGTAGCTCCAGAACAGGCCGGTGAGGGCAAACAGCAGGTAGAACAGCAGGCACCAGGTACCGGCCACGGCGTGCAGGTCCCAGTTGAAGGCGCGGCCTTTCTTGGCCCAGTCCAGGGTCAGCCAGGTCCGCCAGTTCAGCGCCTTGCGCGGCCAGCGCAGATACAGGCCGGACAGGCAGAAGAAAATCAGCATCAAGGTACAGGCGCCGGTGATCTGCCGGCCGGTGTCGCCCATGGCCAGAAAACGGTGCAGTTGCAGCATCAGGTCGAAAAAGCCCTGGCCGGCGACGTCGCCCTGCAGCTTGCCGGTGTAAGGGTCGGCATAGCGCATCAAGCCCCGGCGTTCGCCCGGGGGAGGGGTGAAGAAGACCCGCGCCGCCTTGTCGTTGTCGGCCTGGACCCAGAGCATGGCGACCTTCTCACCCTGTTCGGCCTCGATCCTGCGCACCAGCTCGGGCATTGGCAGCACGCCTTCCTGGCGTACTTCGACGGTGAGCACATCAGGGTTGAACAGCTCCAGCAGCTCATCCTGGAACGACCAGATGGCACCGGTAATGCCCATCAGTGCCAGCACCAGGCCTGCGGTAATACCGAAGAACCAGTGCAGTTGAAACAGGGATTTCTTCACCACATCAATCACCTTGTCGTGTCGCAAATGCGAATGCGACGCACATTATGCCTTGATACACAAAAGCCCCGTTCACCTAAATGAACGGGGCTTGCCAGTCAGCTCACTCAGAAGTGGAAGCTGGTGGTCAGCAGGGCAGTGCGCCCGGCGGCCTGGTTGGCGTAGTGGGCAGCGTAGGCTTTGTCGTAGTACACCTCGTTGGTGAGGTTTTGTACGTTCAACTGCAGGTCGACGTTCTTGGTCAGCTTGTAGCTGGCCATAGCGTCGTAACGCCAGTAGGAATCGACCATCACGGTGTTGTTGACGTTGCCGAACACGTCATCGACGTAGAAGGCACCGCCGCCGACGGTCAGTTTCGGCGTGACGTTGTAGGTAGTCCACAAGGTCAGGCTGTTGTTCGGCGTGTTGGGCATCTGGTTGTCGTTGTTCGGGCTGTCGACAAACACGCCGCCGACGTTCTGCTTGCCCCCATCGATCAGCTTGGCATCCATGTAGGTGTAGCCGGCGAAGACCTGCCAGTCGTTGGTCAGCTTGCCGGTGGCGGTCAGTTCCAGACCGTCAACCCGGCTCTTGCCGACGTTCTCGTAAGTGTTGGTGCTGACCAGAACACGAGCGTTCTCTTTTTCGGTACGGAAGATTGCTGCGGTGAGGGCCAGGCGTTCGTCCAGCAGGTTCCACTTGGTGCCGATTTCGTAGTTGGTGGTTTCTTCCGGCTTCAGGTCACTGGTGGTGGTGGCGGTCAGCAATGGATTGCCGTCGCTGCCTTCACCGAGCGATGCACCGGCGGGGGTCGCCGAAGTCGCGTAGGAAATGTACACGCTACCATTCTCGGCCGGCTTCCAGGTCAGGCCCAGCTGGCCGGTGACGAACTCGCTGGTGTCTTCGGTCTTGAAGCTGGTTGCGCCGCTGGCGATTTTGGTTTTGGCCTTGGTATCGAAGTGGTCGTAACGCAGGCCCATGGTCAGCAACCAGGCCGGGTCCAGTTCCAGGGTGTCGGTCAGGTAGATGGCGCGGGTGTTGCTGGTGGTGTCGGCGCCAGCCAGAGTGCGGCTAACGGTGCCATCCCAGGCTTCGTTCGGGTTCGGATCGGTGAACGAGGTGCAGACTCCGGAGATCTGTCCGGTGGCGCTGCTGCAGTTGCCCGAGGCAAAGCCGGTGACGTTGTAGCCGGTCTTGACCGAGGCTTCGCGGCTCAGTTCGATACCGGTCGAGAAGTTGTTCTTGAAGCCGCCGATGTAGACCTCGCCGAACAGGTCGGTCTGGTTGGTGGTGGTGCGGGTGTTGGCCACGCGGTTGTTCGGACGGCGCCAGACTTCACCGTTGAGGATGTTGCCCTTGCTGTCGTCCGGCTGGCTGAAGATGTAGTCCTGCAGGGTGTTGCCATGGCGCAGGGTGTTCTTGATCGTCAGCGCATCGCTCAGGTCGTGCTCGAGGGCGATGGTGGTGATGTCGGCGCGGCTCTTATAGAAGTCGCGGCCGACCAGGCCGTAGAAGTTGTCGCTGTCACCGCCATCGGTCGGTTTGTCCGGGTTGGCCGAAGTGCGGTTGGCGGAGCTGCCGGATTTCAGGCTGTAGGGGATGCCCGAGTCAGGCAGGTCATCGCTCTCCATGTGGTAGTAGTCCAGGCTCAGGCGGGTGTCGGTACCCAGGCCGAAGACCAGCGACGGTGCCACGCCCCAACGGTCGTAGTTGACCTCGTCGCGGCCGGCGACGTTGCTTTCGTGGCTCATCAGGTTAAGGCGGAACGCGGCGGTGTCGAGGAACTGATAGTTGCCATCGAAGGTGTAGCGTTTGGTCTGGTCCGATCCCCAGGTGAAGGCACCATCGGTGGAGTTGCCCAAGTGCGCGCGCTTGCTCACCAGGTTGATGGTGCCGCCTGCTGCGCCGCGGCCACCGATGGCCGAGTTGGGGCCCTTGGCCACTTCGACCGATTCGATGGCGAAGATTTCCCGGGTTTGCGAGCCGGTGTCGCGAACGCCATCCAGGTACATCGAGCTCTGCGAGTCGAAACCGCGAATGAACGGACGGTCGCCGGACGGGTTGCCACCTTCGCCGGCACCCATGGTGATGCCCGGCACGGTACGCAGGGCGTCCTGCAGGTTAAGGGCGTTGGTGTCCTTGATCACTTGCTGGGGGACCACCGTCACTGTGCGCGGAATATCTACCAGCGGCGCGGTGTACTTCTGCGAAGACGCGCGTTCGACCTTGTAGTCAGTGCTGGCGGTTTCGGCCTGGCCGGTCACGCTGGTGGCATCCAGGGCGATGGCACCGTCCTTGGCAGGCTCGGCATCGGCGGCAAATGCCAGGTGCCCGGCGGAGGTCGCGGTGAGCGCTACACCAATGGCGCAGGTGAGCAAGCGTGGTGAACTGACAGCGGTTGGCACGTAGTGACGCGGCATGGTGGTCCCCTTCCCCAGGTTTTTAGGCCGCGAAATATAATGTAAACAAATATGAGTAACAATTGAGAAGAATTGCTATTTGTACGGAATTTACAATCTTTACAATTGGTGACTGGCGGTTTTTCCGTGCTGAAACGTCCCACCTGCCGAAAGGGCTTGTAGAGAGTCAATGGGAATCAATACCATTGACGTCTTTCACCTTCAGGTGCCCGCGCCATGCTGCTACATATTTCCGGCCTGTTTTCCACCGAGGAGGTCCAGCGTATTCGCCAGGCGCTGGAGCAGACTGAATGGGCCGATGGCAAGATTACCGCGGGCTACCAGTCGGCCAAGGCCAAGCACAACCTGCAGCTGCCCGAAGGCCATCCACTGGCCAAGGAAATCGGTACGGCGCTGATCGAACGCCTGTGGCAGCACCCGCAATTCATGTCGGCGGCTTTGCCGCACAAGGTGTTCCCGCCGCTGATCAACTGCTATCGCGAAGGCGGCAATTTTGGCTTTCATATCGACAACGCCCTGCGCCAGCCCCGTGGAAGCCACGAGCGGGTGCGCACCGATCTGTCCTCGACACTGTTTTTGAGCAATCCCGAGGACTACGACGGTGGTGAGCTGGTGATTCAGGATACTTTTGGCGTACAGCAGGTGAAGCTGGCGGCAGGGGACCTGGTGCTGTATCCGGGCACCAGCCTGCACAAGGTCAACCCGGTGACCCGCGGCGCGCGTTACGCGGCGTTCTTCTGGACCCAGAGCCTGGTGCGCGAAGACAGCCAGCGCGCGCTGCTGTACGAAATGGACCAGGCTATCCAGCAACTGGGCGCCGACGTGCCGGATCACCCGGCGCTGATCCAGTTGACCGGCACCTATCACAACCTGTTGCGCCGCTGGGTCGAGGTCTGAGCCATGACCTTCGCCTTGCGCAATCGCCAGGAGCTGGACAGCGAACAGTTCGCCCAGATGCTCGAACACAGCCCGGCCAAGGCGGCCCAGGCACTGCTGGCTGCAGCCGGGCAGGACATTGTCGAGGCGCAGGTGCTGCTTGGGCAGATCCTTCTTGACGGTCGCGGCATCGAGCAAGACCCGGTTCTGGCCCGGCGCTGGTTCGCGATTGCCGCCAGCCGTGGCAGCGCTATGGCGCACAACATGCTCGGGCGCTGCCAGGAGCATGGCTGGGGAGGGCAGGCTGATGTGTCGGCTGCGGCTACGGCCTATTGCCAGGCTGCGGAAATGGGGCTGGACTGGGGCCTGTACAACTACGCCAACTTGCTGGCTACTGGCCGTGGGGTGGCTCAGAACCATCCCTTGGCATTGCTCTGCTATCGACAGGCCGCACACCTGGGCCATGCCAAGTCGATGAACCTTTATGGGCGTTATCTGGAGCAGGGGCTGGCCTGTGAGCGGGACGTTGGCCAGGCGCAAGAATGGTATCGCCGCTCTGCCGAGGCAGGTGATTTTCGCGGGCAATTCAGCTATGCCACGGTGTTGGTCGAGAGCAATCAGCTTGATGCAGCATTAGTCTGGTTCGACACCGCGCTGCGAGGCGGCAATCTGAATTTCCTGCGCAGTAGCGTCTGCACCCTGCGGCAGGTTCAGGATGAGCGCTTGCTGCCTGTCCTGCGAGCCTATGAGCAACGGCTGACGTTCATGCAACTTCACCCTTAGCAAAGCCTTCGACGAGTTTCCAGGGAATCAATGCAGCCTGCCCTGCTCACGACGGAACGCCCAAGCTCAATGTACCTGCCCGATATTTTAAAGGACTTGAGAATGGTGGATCTTGTTGATAAATCGTTTATCGCTACCCTGTATTCAACCAAAGCCGGCCGTTCAGGACAGGTTGGCATCAGTGCACAACGTACCGAGTTTGATTTTGCAGAAAGTGGCTGGCTACAGATAGTGGGGCATGGGCTGCGGGTACGGCCGATCGATTTTCATTTTCAGTTCGTTGAAGATCAAGGTGACCGGATTCATTACGACATTACCTGCGCATCCAGGGTCGATGGTTACCTGGGGAAGAAGCTGGGCAGAAGTAGTGGGGGCTATCTCGGCTTGTACGGTAAAAACGAAATTACCTTCTTCTGGAAAGTTCAGCCGCACGCAGAGTGGTACGGTCAGCAAGAACGCCACTTCATCCTGCGTGACTATGAGGGTCACGAGATAAAGAGCTACGACAGGAATCGGGATGGCGACAGGTATTTAAATGCATATGAGGGTGCGCCATTGAGCTTCGCGGTCAGGATTAAGGAAGTCCTGTAGACCGTGCTCACGCATTGATAACCCCGATCACGCAGATGATGACCAGGGGAGCCCGGGGGCAATGATGCCCCCGGTTTTTTGTGTTACAGGTAGTAGGCTTTCAACGGCGGGAAGCCGTTGAATTCCACCGCGCTGTAGCTGGTGGTGTAGGCGCCGGTCGACAGCCAGTACAGGCGGTCGCCGATGGCCAGGTTCAGCGGCAGGCCGTATTTGTAGTGCTCGTACATGATGTCGGCGCTGTCGCAGGTGGGGCCGGCGATCACTACTTCTTCCATCTCGCCTTTCTTCTCGGTCCAGATCGGGAACTTGATCGATTCGTCCATGGTTTCGATCAGACCGGAGAACTTGCCGACATCGGTGTACACCCAGCGCTCGACGGCGGTACGCGATTTACGCGCCACCAGCACTACTTCACTGACCAGGATGCCGGCGTTGGCGATCAGCGAACGGCCTGGCTCGAGGATGATTTCTGGCAGGTCGTCACCGAAGTCTTCCTTGAGGAAGCGGATGATTTCCTCGGCGTAGGTTTCCAGGCTGTTGGTGCGGGTGATGTAGTTGGCCGGGAAGCCGCCACCCATGTTGATCAGCTTGAGCTCGATGCCGTCTTCTTCTTTCAGGCGCTCGAAGATCACCTTCACTTTGGCGATGGCTGCATCCCAGACGCTGATGTCGCGCTGTTGCGAGCCCACATGGAACGACACGCCGTAAGGCACCAGGCCCAGGTCGCGGGCGAGGATCAACAGGTCCATGGCCATGTCGGTCTGGCAGCCGAACTTGCGCGACAGTGGCCAGTCGGCGGTGGTCGAGCCTTCGGTGAGGATGCGTACGTAGACTTTCGAGCCCGGGGCGGCCTTGGCGATGTTGCGCAGGTCGGCTTCGGAGTCGGTGGCGTACAGGCGCACGCCCTTCTCGTAGAAGTAGCGGATGTCCTTGGACTTCTTGATGGTGTTGCCGTAGCTGATGCGATCGGCGCTGACACCGCGGCCCATCACTTTGTCCAGCTCGTAGATCGAGGCGATGTCGAAGCTCGAGCCTTTTTCCTTGAGCAGGTCGATGATCTCAACGGCCGGGTTGGCCTTGACCGCGTAGTAGACCTTGGCGAATTCGAAACCGGCGCGCAGGTCGTCGTAGGCCTGGCTGATCATCTGCGTGTCGATGAGCACGAACGGGGTTTCTTGCTTGTCGGCGAAGGCCTTCATTTTCTGGAAGGTATCGCGCGCGAAGTAGTCTTCGACCTGAATCGACATGCTTAGGGACTCCATGGGCAAACTGAAAAAATAAGTGGCTGCAACTGAACGTCCTCCGTATCCCCACTTTGGTTCGCCTACTTCCCAAGGCATGTCGCCGAAAGCAAAAAGGTCAACCGTGCGTGATGAAGCGAGCTACGGGTGACCTTGCTGTCTCGTCGTCAGTACTTGAGCCGGATGGATCGTTTCCAGCATGGACGTTCGGCGCGAACTTTAGGACCTGAGGGGCTCGAGATCAACAAAAAATGTCGCGTTTTTGCACACGTCCGTCGCCCCGGCTTGGCCAGCCACTTTCTAACCGACCCAGGTAAACAGTAGATGTTCAATTTGATGACAAAAGCGTTAAAAATACCGGTATACGCCGGGATCTATCGTAGAACACGCAAATGGATGCAATAGTCAAAGTTGGTGGCGAAAGTACGGGAAAAGGCGGTAACTTTGGCGCGCAATGAGGTGACGGCGTAACCATGAATCGAAGGCTGGCCGTTCATATTTTTTTCCGCTCTGGCAGCCGATTATCTACACACATTTTCGTGATTTTTTTTCCGCTCGAACGCTTCGTCGGCAGTGGTGATCTTCGATTGCCGGCCTTAATAAGAAACATTACTATTCGCGCCATTCCTCATCGCCTGCGAAGAGCTGTGCATCGTGTCGCGACACAAAGGCTTTCTCGACCACTACCATGAGCTGATCGGCACCTGGACGCGCAAATTGCGCAGTCGTCAGCAGGCCGAGGACCTGGCGCATGATGCGTTTGTGCGGGTACTGGAAAATGACCAGGCGGGGGTCGAACAACCGCGCGCCTATTTGCACCAGACCGCACGCAACATTGCCGTGGACGGTTACCGCCGTGAAGACCGCCGCCAGGCCCTGGAGCAGGACGCCTTCGAGCCGGGCATCGACGCCAGCGGCGATCCCGAGGCCTACATGAATGCCGTGGAACTGGCCGACAGCGTCGAACGGGCCTTGGCCGAACTGCCGCTCAACTGCCGGCGGGTGTTCATCTGGCAGAAGCTCGAAGGCCTGACCCAGGCCGAGATCGCCGAGCGCATGGGCTTGACCAAGAACATGGTCGAAAAGTATATGATCCGCACGCTCCGGCATCTGCGTGAGCACCTGGATGTGTCGACGAGATGAGTCAGGCGAATGTTTTCATGAATCAGCAGGCGTGCCCGTGCGGCAACCAGACCGTGCGCGAGCAGGCAGCCCAGTGGTTTGCCCGCAGTCGCGATGGCGCGCTGGCGCCGGCGCAACAGGGCGAGTTGCAGCGCTGGCTGGCCGAGCACTCGCAGCATCAAGCTGAATTCGATCTGCTGGGCACGCTCTGGGGCGCTGCCGGGCAGGTACCGCGTGCGCGTCTCGAAGCGCTGTGCCAGGCCGATCCGGTCAGCCAGTTGCCGCGTCGACGCTTTGTTCGCCAGGCGCTGGCGGCCGGCGTCGCGACCCTGGCGCTGGGGTTGGGCTGGTTTGGCTGGCAGCAGCATCAGCTTAACTACCAGGGCCAGCTGCAAACCGCCCTGGGCGAGCGGCGCCAACTCGACCTGCCGGATGGCTCACAGCTGGAGGTCAACGGTCGTACGCAACTGGTCGTGCAATTCAGCGCCGGTCAGCGGCATATCCAGTTGCGCCAGGGCGAGGTGATGTTCAGCGTCGCCCACGACAGCGCGCGGCCCTTCGTGGTCAGCACCGACAACGGCACGGTAACCGTGACCGGTACTCGTTTCGATGTGCGCCAGGACCCGGAGCAAACCCGTGTGGCGGTCGAAAACGGCTCGGTGCGGGTTGAAGGTCGCGATGCTTCCAAGGCTTTGCTGAGCGCAGGCCTGGGGGCGCATATCGATGCTCGCGGCCAGGTGACGGCTCCCTATGCGGTAGATACCGCAGCTGTGACCGCCTGGCGCAAGGGTAAGCTGGTGTTCAACGACGCGCCGCTCAGCGAGGTGGTCAAGGAAGTCTCGCGCTACCGCGAGCAGCCCCTGCGTGTCGCCCCTGGCAAAATTGCCGCGCTGCGCCTGAGCAGTACCTTCAACGCCGACGACACCGATGCCTTGCTGCGGGCGCTGCCGAGCATCCTGCCGGTGGCGATCAAGGCCCATGCCGACGGCTCTCGCGAAATAATCGCAAAATAAATTCAGGTTTTTTTCCAGTTGTTCGTCTTCCTGGCCAACTGCAACTGCCAAGCATTTCCATTTACATGGCATTGACATTTATATGGCCCCTCAGGACCTCTCGACGACGTGAACAACAACAACGTTTCCCCGCGTTCTTCCCGCTGGTTGCCCCTGGCCCTGGCACTGGCTGTCAGTGGCGGTATCGCCAGCACTTATGCCGCCCCGGCACCAGCCAGCATCCAGATCCAGGCCCAACCGCTGGCTTCGGCCTTGAGCCAACTGGGCCAGCAGACGTCGCTGCAACTGTTCTTCAGCCCCGAGCTGGTGGCCGGCAAGCAGGCACCAGCGGTCTCCGGCAACCTGCAACCGGAAGAGGCGCTGCGGGCGTTGCTTGAGGGCAGCGGCCTGACTTATGAAATGTCTCAGGGCACCGTGGTCCTGCACCCGGCGCAAAGCGCCGGCACCCTGACCACCGGCAGCCTCGAGCTGGCACCCACCGACGTCAAAGTCGTCGGTGACTGGCTGGGCAGCGCCGAAGAAACCGTGGTCCACAACCATCCCGGTGCGCGTACCGTGGTGCGCCGCGAGGCGATGATCGAGCAGGGCGCCTTGAACGTACGCGATGTGCTGCGCGGCGTGCCGGGTGTGCAGGTGCAGGACTCCAACGGTACCGGCGGCAGCGACATCGCCCTGAACGTTGGTGTGCGCGGCCTGACCTCACGGCTGTCGCCACGCTCCACGGTATTGATCGATGGCATCCCGGCAGCTTTTGCGCCTTACGGCCAGCCACAACTGTCTATGGCGCCGATCTCGTCCGGCAACCTCGACAGCATCGACGTGGTGCGCGGTGCTGGGTCGGTGCGCTACGGCCCGCAGAACGTCGGCGGGGTGATCAACTTCGTCACCCGGGCCATTCCCGAGAAAGCCACCGGCGAGTTGTCGACGACGATGGAAACCTCCCGCCATGGCGGCTGGAAGCACATCGAATCGGCCTTCCTCGGCGGCACTGCCGACAATGGCCTGGGTGCGGCGCTGCTGTACTCCGGGGTCAACGGCAACGGTTATCGCAGCAGCAACAACGACAACGATATCGATGACGTGTTGCTCAAGACCCATTGGGCGGTGACCGACAGTGACGAATTCTGGCTCAACTTTCATTACTACGACGCCAAGGCCGACATGCCCGGCGGCCTGACCCAGGCCCAGTTCGACGATGATCCGTACCAGTCCGACCGCGACTACGACACCTTCAGCGGCCGGCGCAAGGACGTGTCGTTCAAGTACCTGCGCCAGATCGACGACGTCACCCAGTTCGAAGTGCAGACCTACTACACCGACAGCTTCCGCGGCAGCAGCATCGCTGCCCGTGACCAGAAGACCCTGTCCTCGTACCCGCGCAGCTACCACACCTTCGCCATCGAGCCGCGGCTGTCGCGGATCTTCTTCGCAGGCCCGACCACTCAGGAAGTCAGCGTTGGTTACCGCTACCTGAAAGAAGCGATGCACGAACAGTCGACCCGCCTGGCGCTGATCAACAATGTCCCGACCGTGACCCCGGGCTCCGACGGCCATGTCTTCCAGGACCGCACCGGTGGCACTGAAGCCAGCGCCTACTACATCGATGACAAGATCGATGTCGGCAACTGGACCATCACCCCGGGGATCCGTTTCGAGCACATCAACACCGACTGGCATGAGCGCCCGGTGCGTGGTACCAACGGCGTGCCGGTGCAGGAAAAGAACCGCAGCGTGACCAGCAACGAGCCGCTACCGGCGCTGAGCGTGATGTATCACCTGTCGGATGAATGGAAGCTGTTCGCCAACTACGAGACCTCGTTCGGCAGCCTGCAGTACTTCCAGCTCGGCCAGGGTGGCAGTGGCGACCAGACCGCCAACGGCCTGCAGGCCGAGAAAGCCAAGACCTATGAAGTCGGCACCCGCTACAACAACGGTACCTGGGGTGGTGAGCTGACCGCGTTCTACATCGACTTCGATGACGAGTTGCAGTACATCAGCAACGACATCGGCTGGACCAACCTTGGCGCCACCAAGCACCAGGGTATCGAAGCCTCCATGCACTACGACCTGTCGGGGCTCGACCCGCGTCTGCAGGGCCTGAGTGCCAATGCCGGGTTCACCTACACCCGGGCCACCTATGAAGGCGAGATCCCCGGCTTCAAGGGCCGTGACTTGCCGTTTTATTCGCGGCAAATCGTCAATGCCGGGCTGCGCTATGAGATCAATCGCTGGACCTGGAACCTCGATGCCTACGCTCAATCGAAACAACGCGCACCGGGCACCGGCATGAATGCCGACGGCAGCTTCAACGGCAATTACATCACCGAACCGAGTGCCGATGGCCAGTACGGCGACATTCCTGGTTACGTGACCTGGGCGGCGCGCGGTGGTTATGACTTCGGCAAGGAGCTGTCGAACCTCAAGCTCGCGGCCGGGGTGAAGAACATCTTCGACAAGCAGTACTACACCCGCTCCAGCGACAACAACTCGGGGATCTACCTGGGCGAGCCGCGCACCTTCTATGTGCAGGCCAGTGTAGGTTTCTGAGGCCTGATCGCGGGGCAAGTCGGGTCGCCGCACCGCCGCTCCTACACGGAACCTATGGGAGCGGCGGTGCGGCGACCCGACTTGCCCCGCGATGCTTTTCAGCGTTACGCGACCGCTTCGGCCGGCGACACAATGCTGGTCTTGCCCCCCCGCGACCGCCCCGAGCTCAGGTAAGCGGCGATCGATTCCTGGGTCACTTCGCCGAGGAACACCTGCTCGGCGTCCAGCACCGGCAACCATGAGCGATTGAACTCGTACATCCGCGACAGCAGGATGCGCAGGTGCTCATCGTGCGAGGCGGTGGCGTTGAAGGTGCGCAGAAAATCAACGCAGCTGCCTTGCTGGCGATGCAGGTCGCGACGACGCACGTAACCCATGGCCTTGTTCTGCCCATCGGTGACCACCACGTAGCGGCGATCATGTTCGTCCATCAGCTCCAGGGCGTCGGCCACTGGCGTTTCCGGGCTGACCGACGGCGCGTTGTCGGCGGCGTCTTCGGCACGCACCAGCAACAGGCGCTTGAGGGTACTGTCCTGGCCAACGAAGTTGCTGACGAAGTCGTCGGCAGGGTGCGCCAGCAGGGTGTCCGGGTGGTCGATCTGGATCAGCTTGCCGGCACGGAAAATCGCAATTTTGTCACCCAGTTTGATCGCCTCGTCGATATCGTGGCTGACCATGATCACGGTCTTGTTCAGCGCCCGCTGCATCTCGAAGAACTCGTTCTGGATCATCTCGCGGTTGATCGGGTCGACCGCACCGAACGGCTCGTCCATCAGCAGCAAGGGCGCTTCGGCGGCCAGGGCGCGGATCACGCCGATACGCTGTTGCTGGCCACCGGACAACTCACGCGGGTAGCGTTGCAGGTATTGCTTGGGCTCGAGCTTGATCATGCTCATCAACTCGCGGGCGCGCTCGTGGCATTTTTGCTTGTCCCAGCCGAGCAGGCGCGGGACCACGGTGATGTTCTCCTCGATGGTCATGTTGGGGAACAGACCGATTTGCTGGATAACGTAGCCGATGCGCCGGCGTAGGGTCACTTCATCAAGGCCGGTGGTGTCTTCGCCGTTGATCAGCACCTTGCCCGAGGTCGGCGCAATCAAGCGGTTGATCATTTTCAGCGTGGTGCTCTTGCCGCAACCGGAGGGGCCGAGGAACACGCAGATCTCGCCTTCGTTGACGGTCAGGCTGACCGAGTCGACGGCTTTGACGTCTTTGCCGTTGGCGTGGAAGGTCTTGCTGAGGTTCTGAAGTTCGATCATGGGCGCAGTCCTTTTGGAGTCAGGGAGCGTTGCAGGGCTTGCAGCAGCAGGTCGGCGAAGATGGCCAGGAGGCTCACCAGCACGGCGCCGACCAGCAGCATCGACATGTCGCTGCGGCTGATGGAGGTGAGGATGAGCACGCCCAGGCCACCGGCGCCGATGGTCGCGGCGATGGTCATGACGCCGATGTTCATGACCACGGCGGTGCGCACTCCGGCAAGGATTACCGGTACGGCGATGGGCAGCTCGACCATGCGCAGGCGCTGGCCGAAGGTCATGCCGATGCCGCGGGCGGCTTCACGAATACCCGGTTCGACATTGGTCAGGGCCAGGTAGGTGTTGCGCAGGATCGGCAACAGCGAATAGAGGAACACCGCGGTGATCGCCGGCAGCGGCCCCAGGCCCTGGCCGAACTTGGAGTAGAACGGCAGCAACAGGCCGAACAGGGCGATCGAGGGGATGGTCAGCAGCACCGTGGCGCTGGCCTGCAGGGGGCCGGCGAGGGCCGGGAAGCGGGTCATGAGGATGCCCAGCGGTACGCCGAAGACAATCGCCAGGCTGACGGCGATGCCGACCAGGGTGATGTGCTGCCAGGTCAGGTGCAGTACCTGGGCCCAGTCGAGGTGGGTAAAGGTATCGAGCATGTTATGGCTGCTCCTGTGCAGGTGGGTGCTGGCGCAGGTACTCGGCGGCGACTTTGCCCGGGCTCTGGTGTTCGACATCGACCTTGGCGTTGAGCTGGCGCATGGTCTCGTCGTCGAGTTGTTCGGCCAGCGGTTTGAGCAGGCTGGCCAGTTGCGGGTTGGCGTCGAGCACGGCCTTGCGCACTACCGGGGCGGCGGTGTAGTCGGGGAAGTAGTGCTTGTCGTCTTCCAGCAGCTTGAGGTCGAAGGCGCTCAGGCGCCCGTCGGTGGTGTACACCAGGCCACTGAACACCTGGCCGTTGCGCAGCGCGGTGTAGACCAGGCCGGCGTCCATCTGGCGGATGTCGCGGCGGGTCAGTTGCAGGTCGTAGGTTTCGGTCAGGCCCACCAGGCCGTCGGGGCGGTTGGCGAACTCGGTGTCCAGGGCCACCACATGGGTGCGGTCCTTCTCGTCGCGCAGCACCTGGTTCAGCTCACTGATGCTGTTGACCTGCGGGTACTGGTCGGCAACCTTGCGCGGCAGCGCCAGGGCGTAGGTGTTGCTGAACTTCGATGGCGTCAGCCAGATCAGGTCTTTTTGTGCATCCAGTTCCTTGACCCTGGCGTAGGTGGCCGCTGCGCTGGGCATGCGTTCGTCGATGTGGTTGTAGGACACCAGCGAGACACCGGTGTATTCCCAGACCATGTCCAGCTGCCCGGTTTCGTGGGCGCTGCGGGCCAGGTTGCTGCCCAGGCCGCCGGTGATGCGCACGTCAAAACCATGCTGGTTGAGGTACTGGGCGGTGATTTCAGCCAGTACCGTTTGCTCGGTGAAGACCCGCGCACCGAGGCGGATCACAGGTTTGTTCGCGGCCTGGGCAAATCCTGCGAACAGCAGGGCCGCGCCCAACAACAAGGCGATTCTTTTCATGACAGTTCCTTCGCTTAGTGGGCCAGGCCGCGTTCAAGCCAACGGCGGCTGGACTGCGCCACCAGGGCGTCGAGCAGCAGGGCGAGCAGGGCGGTGCAGGCAGCGCCAAGCAGCAGTTGCGGCTGATTGTTCAGGGCAATGCCGGGAAAAATCAGGCTGCCCAGGCTGTTGGCGCCGATCAGGAACGACAGCGGTGCGGTACCGACGTTGATCGCCAGGGCCACCCGCACACCACCGACGATGATCGGCACGGCGTTGGGCAACTCGACACGCCAGAGGGTCTGGCCCGGGGTCATGCCGATGCCGGTGGCGGCTTCCTTGAGCGAGGCGGGTACGTTTTTCAGGCCTTCGTAAGTGTTGCGCACGATTGGCAGGAGGGAAGCGAGGAACAGCGCGAAGATCGCAGGACCGGCGCCAATGCCCAGGAAACTCAGGGCAATGGCCAGAACGGCCAGAGGGGGAATGGTGTTGCCAATGTTGAAAAACTGCATGAAGCGTTCGGCGCGGTCGACCCGGTGCGGTCGACTCAAGGCAATCCCGGCGGGTATGCCCACGGCTAACGCCGCCACCATCGACAGCAACACCAGCATCAGGTGCGCTTGCAGGTAGAACCACAGATCGGCGCGGTAGTGCGCGATCGTATCGATGCCGATCCAGTGGATCAGCAGGGCCAGGATGACGAGCACGAAGGCACATCCCATCAGCCCCTTGCCATAGCTTTTAGCCACAGGCGGACTCCTTTTGTTGTCGGCGAACACACTCCCGTGGCGGCCACCATTCCAGGCGGCAGGCAGTGTGATCGCGATAAGCAGCGCGTTGTCCGGAAACGGAGCGGAACACGCCATAAGCGAAGCCTCGTCAGGCTCGTAGTGCCAGTGAAACCAACCCTGACGAACGGTCATGACCGATTGCGTATCAGGGCAGTGGACGCCTCCACAGCCGTAAAGGTTCCCATCTGAAGCGGCATTTGGCCAGCGTTAATCCCTGAGACGCGAGGCGCTTCGCACCAGAAAACCGGTCATTTCCTCCCTGGCACCAGTGATACGTCTGCTATCCAGCCGTCTGTCATGAAGCTCAGCATTGCAGTGGAAAAGTTCATGATAGTCGCTTGAGGGAATATTCCTCTGGAGGTATTTTGTTGTCATGGTCAATCAGCTTTTGTGCCGAGTTTCGGCGGGTGGCTTTTGCGTTCGATCCCAAGCGTCGCGCCGTTATCCTGGTTGCGGGTGACAAGGCTGGAGTCAGCCAGAAACGGTTTTATCGAAATTTGATTCGGCGCGCCGATGAGCGCTTCGACAGGTATCTGTCAGGAGGTGAGGAGCATGTCCAAAACACTTGATGATGTCATCAACAGCCTTGCGCCCGAACGAAGGGCGTGTGTCGAACAACGCGGGCGTGAGTTGATCCGCGAGGAAATGACCCTGCAGGCGTTGCGCAAACAGCTGGAGTTGACTCAGGAAGGAATGTCCAAGCGGCTGGAGGTAGGTCAGGCGAATATTTCCAAGGTTGAAAAACGTAGCGATATGTTGATCTCGACTCTGCGTAGCTATGTCGAGGCAATGGGTGGAACACTCGAGCTGGTTGCACACATGCCAGACCGCGGGCCTGTCATTCTTGAGGGCTTCACTGAAAATTTGCCTGGACACAAGTAGCCTACACTTCGTTTCGCGCGACAGGCGGAGGCCTCAGGCTTTGGTCCCCGTTCGACTTCGGGTATGATACTGGCCCTTTTTGAATCACCTGCCAGGCGATTTCCCATGACCAACCAGGCCGCCGAAGTCGCGAAACGCCGCACCTTCGCCATTATTTCCCACCCTGACATTACCCTCTGAGTCAGGCTAAGACAGCCCCCGCCATATTCTCAAATAATCTACTGATTTCATTGATGAAATCAGATCAGGTCGCGACAATCTGAGACATCCGAAGACAAGCTGAGCCAACCGATTTGTGTACATGGCCGCGTACACAAAACAGCGTTTCGGAAGCCCTAGATAATTATGTACACGAAGTCCTGGAAAGCCCCCATGGCGATCTCAGACACCTGGCTGAAAGCCCAAAGCGGCAAGCCCCGCGATACACGAGAAGAGAAATCCGACCGCGACGGTCTTAGTGTGCGTGTGACGCCCAAGGGCAAGGTGACCTTTCAGCTTCGTTTTCGCTATGACGCACACCCCTGCCGCCTTGATCTCGGCACGTTTCCCCTGATGTCACTCAAAGACGCGCGCGCAGAAGCTCAGCGGCTACGTGCGCAGCTGGAGCAAGGGCATGATCCAAGGGTTGTCAGGAAGCTCGAAAAACAGGCCATCCTGCAGGTTGACTCCGTGGAATCCCTGTTTCGCCAGTGGTACGCGGCGTACTGCAAAGGGAACAAGAAGGGGCATCAGGAAGTCCTGCGGTCATTCGAAATCCATGTGTTTCCGAAGATCGGCAAACTCCCAGCTGGAAAAGTCACCCTACACGAATGGCTGGCGCTTCTTGAGGGGCAAGCCAAGCCAAGGCAAGGCCCGGCATCGCTGAGCGCATCCTGGTCAATGCCAAGCAGATGCTGAAATGGGGTGTGAAGCGTCAGCTGATCCCTTCGCATCCGCTCTCGGATATCAACGCCAAGGAAGACCTGCAGATCAAAAAGGTTGCCGGGTCACGCTCCCTTTCCGATGAAGAAATCAGGCTCGTATGGAAAGCCATGGAGCAATCGCGCATGGCGACCAAGAACAAGATTTTTCTCAAGCTTTGCCTGATCTACGGGTGTCGAAACGGCGAGCTGCGCGTGAGCGAGAAGGGGCATTTTGACTTCAAGGCCATGGTCTGGACGGTGCCCCCGGAGAACCACAAACTGGGTAAGAATTCCGGCAAACCGCTCCTGCGCCCCATTGTCCCAGAGGTTGAAAGCCTGATCCGGCAGGCCATCGATCTTAGCAAGGGCAGTCCATACCTCTTTACTAGGTTCTGTACGAAAAAAGATGTCGCAAACACCGTATGGAACAAGCCAGCGAGACCATAGCGGCATAGCTTTTCGCGAGCTTGTCGAAGCGCGTCACGATCCGTCGGTTCTCTTTCAGCCAGCCAAACATGCGCTCGATGATGTTGCGTTGTCGGTACTTGGGCCGATCAAACAGTCTTGGTAAGCCAGGCTTGGGTTTGCGTTTCATCGAACGCAGCGGGATGACGGGCTGCATTCGATATTGGTCGCAGTAACGGCGGAGCGCTTCGGCGTCGTAGCCCTTGTCGGCAAGCAGCCATTTACAGCGCTTACGCGGGCGGCCACGTTGGCTCGATGGAATGCTGACCTCGTCCAACAGGGGTTGGGCATAGCTGATGTCACTGGCTTGACCGCCAGAGAGGAGGAAGCGCAACGGTGTCCCGTTGGCGTCGCAGAGCATGTGGATTTTGGTTGTCAGGCCACCGCGACTGCGGCCTAGAGCGTGATCGGCAGGCTCGTCAGGCCCCCTTTTTTCCCGGCGCCAGAAGAGGCTCGGGTTGCACGTACTGCGGTTGAGTCGATCATCCAGGTTTGCACATCGATCAGGCCTTGCTCATTCAATCTCAGGTGCAAACGTTTGAGCATCTGATCAAATGCCCCCTGGTTTCGCCAGCCCCGAAACCGTTGATACACCGTTGACCACGGGCCGAAGCGTTCCGGCATATCTCGCCACGCTGCGCCTGAGCAGAGCACCCAGAGCACGCCATTGAGCATCAGGCGGTCACTCAGGCGGGGCCGCCCCCGGCCATGGGTTTCGGTGAAGAGATCAGCGACCACAGCCCAAGCCTCATCCGAGAGTTCGTAACGCTTTGCCATCACAGGATTCCTTTCCGTAGATGGCTGGAAGCTCTACAAAACTTCAGCTTCCGAGGGACGTCGATTGGGTTTCTCGGGATTTCGTACAGAACCTAGGCAGTGAAGTTTGAACTGCCATTGCTTTGTATAACGTAGTCAAAGATCACTTCATCTTCATCGTGGCCACGAGTATCGTCTTTCACTGAAAGTATTTTTATCGCTGCATAAAAGCCATTTGTGTTTTGTAAAACGGCTATCTGGCCAGTCCTTGGTATGCGAACTCCGGATGAGCCGTCGAAATCGCGGGCATCTCCAATTTCAGTGATATGTTCCACGCCCTTTGCAATAGCAACCGTTTTAATTTCAGGAGGATCATTATAGAGCTGAATGCATGTATCGCTAGATTTGGAAAAATCTAGTACAAAGGCTAGCTCACCTTGTCCGATAAAGTACTTGCCGTTGTTGTTTGAGTAGTCAAAGGTCACTGTGCCACTCATGGCTGGAGATACGTATTTTTCGTTGCTGGGGAGGAATCTTTGATTGGCAAATGCCTTAGCCGTTTGAAAAGGGTTTTGCCCAATCGGTGGTATTGGCAGAACTGGTTCATCTAGCAATTCTCGGAGAAGCTCTTCATAGCTTTTCTCATACAGTCTGTCATCTTCAAACGAAACAAATAGCCTGCCTCCCAAGAAGGTGGGCACCTTCTTGTCTCGGCTATTGCTCCTGATTAAAGGAATGACCCAGTTTGAGTTCAAATCTGTCATGAGCTCGGCAGTGATTATTTGCTTTTCGTATCCCGCGCCGCCTTTGCCAGTATTTGCTTTTTCAACATAATTCCCTGAGCAAACGCAAATGACTCGATTTGCGTTGGATAAACCCCGCTCCATGAAGGCTGCCAAATCCTGCCCCAGCCTCAAATTCCATCGATCAAGTATTACATCTACACCATTCGATCTCAAACGGGTCGCCAGCTGCAGCACCCAATCTAAATGGGCTTGATCGTCGTGCGAGTAAGATACAAAGACTGTTGGCTGCATTTAAACCTCAGATTTCAAAGTGCATAAATGGCATCATGCGCTTGGCAATTTGTCATATGTCTCAATAGTTATGTTTCTGCCGTCGACGCCGCATTTAATAAGCTGCTTCAAGTAGTGGTCTTTGTCTTCGATTCTATAGCAATAGATTGTCCACTTTGCATTATTTGTGTTTTTCGCTATTTCTTCAAAGTATGGCAGATCGATATCGTTGAGTGAATGCCCAATGATGCTAATGGTCGAATAGTCACCTAGGGAATCGAAAAATTCTCTGTTGTTTTTGATGGCGTCACTTACGGGCTTCTGAAGTGCGTAGAAGGGGTATTTGGCTGCGCCTTCCGCATCTGAAAACATAGTGCGGTTGCTGTCGCCATTTTCATCCACTTCAGACTCTTCTTCCCTGGTCTCGCCGTGGCCGAAGATTAACTCATCGTATGCATCAGACCTGCCGTGTATGTGCACGATATTTGCGTTATCTATTCCATAGACCAACTGAAGCGTAGAGGTGTAGTTGAATGAGAGGAAAAAATCAGTTTCGGGAAATGACGTTTTTGGTGAGGCTGACGAAACATCAATCTCCTCTATCCAGTCATGAAAGCGTTCTTTTATAGCATCAACAATGGCATCGGCTTGTTCAGTAAGATCATCTTCAAGGCCATATGCTTCGCTAGGCCGAAAATTTTCGCCTGTGATGTCCGTATAGTCGTGCGCTTCATATAATAACTGCCAGTCAAATTTTCCTAGTGAATTCTCGAAATCTGACCATGGGCCGTTTTTGACTGTGTCAATGAGGTAAAACGACTCCAGTTCATCCAGCATGTCTTTGGCAAAGACATAGAACGAGTCATAGCTGGTTGGCAGCCCATGCCAAAGGTCAAATCCATTGCCGATGATGTGCAGCGTACTCATTTACCACCTACATCGCTCAAAAGCGTATAACGATTATATGAATGCAACCGCACTGACTCCAGGGCTGGGAATGCGTGCTCACTACTTGTGGGGAGAGCCTACTAACAGTCCACGCCGTTCTGAGTGGCGCGTTCCAAGCGTGCTAAGCCCTCAGGCTCTTCATAGCGGCCATGTACACCTATGAATGAACCCTTGGGATGGTACTTTCCATCACTGCCAAGAAACGAACCTTCAATGTGATATCTGCCGTCCGACCCGAGAAAGGATCCTGCATAATGGTACTTACCATCGGAACCTAAAAACGATCCTTTGGGGTGGTACTTCCCGTCAGAGCCAAGGAAAGAGCCTTCTGGGTGATATTTCCCATCAGAGCCTAGAAAAGATCCTTTTGCGTTGTACTGACCGTTACTTCCTAGAGTTTCACCTTTAGGATGATATTTACCATCGCCACCCAAGAACGAACCTTTAGGGTGATATTTTCCATCCGAACCAAGAAAGTATCCTTGAGGGTGATACTTGCCGTCAGAGCCTAAAAATGAGCCTTTGGGATGATACTTTCCGTCAGAGCCAAGGAAAGAGCCTTCTGCGTGATATTTTCCATCTGAACCAAGAAATTTTTTGGCCATAAATAACTCCTTGTGGTAGCTAAGTACTATTGATCGGAATTTCTGTAGTTCTTACTATATAAAATATTACCGTATAATTTCTTTGTCGCCCTGGAGATCCTTCCTTCGTGTGGAAGGTCGCAGTTAGCACGGCTTGGGAGGCGGTAAGCGCACTGTGCTAAAGGTGTGGCGCTGTGATTTAATCTTAAAGCGTTGCGCGGATCTCTGCAATATAGTCATCAACTGACTTTGGCAGTATTGCGTCATTGATTCGTAATACCGCTCTCAATAGATATTCCCTTATTCCGGAGCGAACCTTTTTATCTCCAGACTTCTCGACAGCCATTTTTACGTCTTGAAGAATAAGCGCGATATTCTCACAGTCCTTCGCATTAAATTTTTTGTCGTAACCTATGTCGTCGATTACCCAGTTGTTGTGGGGTTTATTTTTGGGGGAACAAGGGCATGTGGAAAATCTTTCACCTTGATAAAGCTGCTCCCCGGCCCATACAAAACGATCATCCTGATAAGGAATTGAAATCCCATACCGATTTGTGGTGGGATACCATTCGTGCTTTGGGTTTTCGCAGCTTGCGTATCTGGTGACAATATAAACCCCTAGGTCTTTGGCGAGTAAGATGTATTTCTCCAGCAGTGAGTCCAGGCGGCTTTTGGTTAACCAGTTTGGGCTGGTGTCGTCCCAGCTAAAGTATCCGTTGGAGTTTTCAACGCCGGAAATATTCTTCAGTATTTCATCTCTAAGGGCTAGATAGAACTCTATAGTCGTCATTGTGCGCGTACCTTCCTGGATTAACGAGGCTGGAGATATTTAACAGTCTCTAAAAATCAGTAAGAAGATTAATTATGACGTGTTTTTGAGTATAACCTTCGGTGCCTACTTTTAGAGTGGGGACTCTGTCATCGCCACGACGCTTTTCCCCTTCGAGAATACTGACGCTATTAATATCGATCAGTCGGAACAAATGGTTCTCAGGGAGAATTGATTCGTCTTCCGTGTAGCAGAGTATCTCCAGCTCTGGATCCTGTTTGCTGAGTTCTGCAATGAGTTCTTTAACCTTCATGTTCGCTCCTTGTTCTGATGGTCGCTGTTAATATTGGTGCGTTAATGATTTTTGTATTCGCCTGTCCGGACTCGCCTGTCAATCTCGCGCTCTACCGCTCCCAGTGCATAAGCTTTATTGCCGCCAGGAATAGAGGCGACGACTGAGTGGCCACAGTTTTCACATATGAAATTTGTTTTCTTTTCTTCGTAGGAAAACCTATGGCAAGAGCTGTCGTCATAAACAAGAGTGGCTTCGCATCTCGGGCAATAGCACCAGGGATCAATTATGCGATTAGAAATCCATTGCCAACGCCATTTTGCTCCGTACATGGTGTCTTCGACATAGGAGTGGTGTTCGGGTTTGGCCGGTTCGCCTTTAAACCTGAAAAAAATGCTGGCTGCGCCTATGAGGGCGAATAAAAAAACGATAATCCATACCCAGCCTGGCAAAGAGTACGAGGACATGAGGCCGTTCCAGCACCATGTCAGCCCAGACCACACCCAGGAAAAAAATCTTACGATATATGCCCTGGCATCTGGTACGACCAACATAGCAATACCAGCAATCACAGAAGCAATTGTGCCGTTCCGAATTGACCTGAAAGAACTTTCGCTCATGTTTCTCCCCGAGCTGGGCGTTAATGATGTCGTGCAACCTTCCTTGTCACCCTGCAAGCATCTATCTAGCTTGGAAGGCGGCGCAGCAAAATCGATTAGCTCCTGAAGAGCGCAAAATGGCTATGCACGCCTGACGCTACCAATTCGCCAGCAGCCCGTCCAGTAACGGCTTAGGGTGACACCCGGGACGGCAGGAGAGGTCATCGCACCGAGCACACCCGCCCGCCATTTGTTACAATGCGCGGTTCCCTGCGCTGGCCTGTGCAATCGGCCAAAAGCACATTTTTTAGTGTGTACATAACAGCGTACACAATCGAGATTTTGAGCGATGTCCGATAGTAAAATTGTCAACGAAGTCAACAGCCGGCGCACGTTTGCCATCATTTCCCACCCCGATGCGGGTAAGACCACCATCACCGAGAAGCTGTTGCTGATGGGCAAGGCGATTGCCGTTGCCGGTACGGTGAAATCGCGAAAGTCCGACCGCCATGCCACCTCCGACTGGATGGAAATGGAGAAGCAGCGTGGTATCTCCATCACCACCTCGGTGATGCAGTTCCCCTATCGCGAGCACATGATCAACCTGCTCGACACCCCGGGCCACGAAGACTTCTCGGAAGATACCTACCGCACCCTGACCGCCGTCGACTCGGCGCTGATGGTGCTCGACGGCGGTAAGGGCGTCGAGCCGCGGACCATCGCCCTGATGGACGTCTGCCGGCTGCGCGACACGCCGATCGTCAGCTTCATCAACAAACTCGACCGTGACATCCGCGACCCGATCGAACTGCTCGACGAAATCGAAGCGGTATTGAAGATCAAGGCAGCGCCGATCACCTGGCCGATCGGTTGCTACCGCGACTTCAAGGGCGTGTATCACCTGGCCGGCGACTACATCATTGTCTACACCCCGGGCCATGGCCACGAGCGCACCGAGGTGAAGATCATCGAGAAGCTCGACTCCGATGAAGCCCGTGCCCACCTGGGCGACGAATACGAGCGCTTCCTCGAGCAGCTGGAGCTGGTACAGGGCGCTTGCCACGAATTCGACCAGGACGAGTTCATGCGCGGCGAGCTGACCCCGGTGTTCTTCGGTACCGCGCTGGGCAACTTCGGTGTCGACCATGTGCTCGATGCCGTCGTCGACTGGGCGCCACGCCCGCTGCCGCGCGAGGCCAACGAGCGCGCCGTCGAGCCGACCGAAGAGAAGTTCAGCGGTTTCGTGTTCAAGATCCAGGCGAACATGGACCCCAAGCACCGCGACCGTATCGCCTTCATGCGTATCTGCTCCGGCCGTTACGAAAAAGGCATGAAGATGCGCCATGTGCGCACCGGCAAGGACCTGCGTATCGGCGATGCGCTGACCTTCTTCTCCTCCGAGCGTGAGCAACTGGAAGAGGCCTGGGCCGGCGACATCATTGGCTTGCACAACCACGGCACGATCCAGATCGGTGACACCTTCACCGAAGGCGAGGCCCTGGGCTTCACCGGTATTCCGCACTTCGCCCCGGAGCTGTTCCGCCGCGTGTGCCTGAAAGACCCGCTCAAGTCCAAGCAACTGCGCCAGGGCCTGCAGCAGTTGGCCGAAGAAGGCGCGACCCAGGTGTTCTTCCCCGAGCGCAGCAACGACATCATCCTCGGCGCCGTCGGTGTGCTGCAGTTCGATGTGGTCGCCAGCCGCCTGAAGGAAGAGTACAAGGTCGAGTGTGCCTACGAGCCGATCACCGTCTGGTCGGCGCGCTGGATCAGTTGCGAGGACAAGAAGAAGCTTGAGGAATTCAAGAACAAGGCCGTGGAGAACCTGGCCATCGACGGCGGTGGTCACCTGACCTACCTGGCCCCGACCCGGGTCAACCTGGCGCTGATGGAAGAGCGCTGGCCGGATGTGAAGTTCCGCGCAACCCGCGAGCATCACTGACCGCCAAGCCCCGCCGCCTTCAGTGCGGCGGGGTGCCTTGCCTCACGGGTGCAGTCCTGCACCCAGGCGGTAGATCAGCAATGCCAGGCTGTCGGCATTGAACAGCATGATCTGCGCGCGTTTTTCGCTGTCATTCAGGAACACCTGACGAGCTTGCTGCAGATCCTGCGCGCCGGTGATCTTCAGGATCAGCTTCTTGCCTTTGCGATCGCTGCGACGCAAGTCGCGCAGCCTGCCAGTGTCTTCATCGTACAACGTGAACAACTTGTTCATCGGCGTCATGGCGCTGAAGCCGCTTTCGTGGGCGCGTTCCAGCCAGGCGCGCTCGGGGCCGGGGATCAGCCAGTCGGCGTACGGGGCAACACCCAGGGTGTAGGTGATGTCGCGGGTCTGACAGGCCAGGTGAGACAGTTCATGCAGCAAGGTAAAGGCGCGGGTGAGGTTGGCGGCTGCCGGTTGGGCGTATCGGCCTTGTAGCGGCAACTGGTTGATGGTCGGGTTGTCGAAGAAGGCGTCGAGCAGAAAGATCTGCCGGCTGCGGTCGGCCGGGTTGACGAAGGCGCTGGCATCGATAGGCGCACCGACTCTGCTGCCCATGACATAGCGAGTCGAATGGGCGGGTGAGTAATTACGCGACAACAGCAGCGTCAGCAGTTTTTCTATCGGCCTGCTGACTTGCAGCAGAAGTGTGTCGGATACATCCGCGACGTTGAAGAAGTCCCTGAGGACCCTGGCCGTTTGCAGGGGTAGCTGGCGGGCTGTGGTGCGGCTGATGTTGAAGTGGCAGTTCACCAGGTAGGTTACTGCAGTATCGTGCGCTTCGCGGATCAGGTTGCCGCGATAAGGGTTTACGCGCTGGATCTGTGGCATGCCAACTGCGAGTATCGCGATCTGTTCCCGGGAGACGACCCGACGGGTATGGCGGCCGCTGAGGTCGCTCAGCACACCGCCGGCTTCGACCGGTTGCGGGCGTTCGGGCGCAGGGCTGCTCTCCTGATTTTTCCAGAACTTCTCCAGCGATTCGACCCCGACGGCGTCTTTGCCAACCAGCAGGCCCTGCACCAGCGCCGCGCAGAGTTCGGCCAGTGACTGGCTCCAGTTGCTGCGGTCGGCTTTTTCCAGGGTTTGCAGCACACTGGTTTCGGTCTGGAAAATACCCAGCAGCGTGCCCAGCCTGCCCGGCAGAAACAGGCTGGCTTGCAACCACAGCTGACCGAGCAGGTTCTTCAAGGTTTGCCAGCGCGCCTCTTCGAGGGTCACCAGCTGGGCGTGGGCCATGTCCTGGAGCATCTGGGCGTTATCCACGAACAGTTGCTTGAACAGGTTGCCCGCGATCGGACGCCAGGCCAGGGTGATGGGGCCGGGGCGGGAAAACGGCAGGTCGAAATCCGATTCAACACTAAATGGCAGGTGTGGCTCTTCAAAGCCGCCGCGCCCATAGCGTCTGCGCATCTGCGCTGGCATACGCCCGAGCAGCAAGGCCTGCAACGCTGGCGTGGTCCTGATCTTTTTCAGCAGGTCGCGGCTATCGGCAAATTGCCGATAGGCCTGGCGGCTGTCGTAAGGGCTGTACAGCACCAGCGGGCCCGCCTGCTGATTGCCGATCAGGTACAGGCCAGGCACCTGGTCCGGTTCAAGCCCGCTATCGGCCACCAACAGCAGTGGTGTCATGTGCTGTGTGCGGTCTTCTGGCAGTTCCAGTACCTGGGTAACCGTCTGTAGCGCTGCGCCATCGAGTTCGCCCTTGAGGCGGGCACGCCAGGCCGCTTCGAGCATTTGCCCGGGCAGTTGCCGGCAGAAGGTTGCCAGGCGCCGGGCATAGTCGGGGTCGTGTTCGGCGAATTTCTGCTGCAGCAGGCGCTGGTAGTGGCCGCCAATATCCAGCGCCTTGGCCACCTCGCGAACGTACTGGCTGCGCAAGGTGGGTGGCAGCAGCTCACCCTTCTGGTCGGTCACCAGGGTGATTGCGTTGTCCCAGTCGCGGTAATGATCGAGCGCATAGTCAACCAGGGACTGGCGATGGCGCACGTAGCTGGCCGGCAGTGACAAGGGGATTTCCCCGGGCAGTGGCGGCGCAGTGATCCAGCGGTTGGTGGTGACCTGGATATCTTCAGGCCGGTAGTGGCCGGGGCCGAAATCCTGGTCCAGGCGCTGCTGCAGGTGTTCGCGGGCATAGGTGTCGATTTCGGGGATATCGAACAGGTAATCATCGTTTGCGCCCAGCAGGTTTCTGGCTAAAACGCGCAAGTAGGCATGTTGATCTTCTGCCGAGGCCTGGCGCAGCCACTCGGGTGCATGGGCTATAACAGCCTCTGCCCTGGCGCGATCCTGCAGGTCGCGCAGGGCTGCGCCAATGGCATCGGTTTCGCTGATATAGCGGTTGAAGGCCTTGACCACGTTGCCCGGCAGGCGCGCAGCGATGGCCCGGTCGTACAGGGCCAGAATCCGCGACCGCCGAGAGGGCAGCGCAGCAGGCGCAAAGACAACGCCCAGGCGTTCGGCCAGCGTGCTGAGCAGGGCCAGCAGTTGCTTCTGGTAGTCTTGGCTCAGTTGCCCGTCGCGCACCAATACTGCTTGCAGTTGCCCGCGAAGGTGCTGGCGCAAGCGTCTGGCGCTATGGCCGAGCAAGGCCGGCGGGAGCAACGGCAAGGGGGTCGGCAGTTCAGCCGCGGTGGTGGCGCTGGCACGCCATTGGCTGTTATCGGCGGGGTGCCAGATCAGTTCGAGCAGCGACAGGACCGGGGTACTGCGGCCCTCCGGCTGCACGCTGATGGCGTGCAGGGGAGGGGCTTTGTGCAGAAAGCTGGACAGCTCGTGCTTGAGCAGTGCCCGGGTGACTGAGCTGAGGCTCGGGCGCTGGGCGAGCATGGCCTGGTACTCCTGGGCCAATTGTCCGACCTGGGTTTGCATCGATTGCGCATCCAGGCTGGCGTTGCCGAGGGTGCGGGCAAGTTGCTGCAATGTGGCGGTCGAGGGCGCTGCTTGCTGGGTGTGCAGGGGGGCGGCCTGGTCGGCAAGGCGATCATTGATCGTCAACATCAGGCTGTCGAACAGCGGCGCAGCCAGCAGATTGACCTGAAAATCCACAGCCGGTTGGCGCTGCAGTAACTGCTGTTGCGCCTGTGGTGCGTAACGCAGCACTGTTGCCATCAGCGCAGGTTGATCCTGCAGGCCCAGCAGCGTCTGCTTGGCCTGGCGCCGATCGGCAAAGCGTTGCAGGCCGATGTCGGGGTTGTAGATGAACACTTCGGGCCAGTCGGCGCGGCTCAGCAGAAAGGTGGTGTCCAGGGCTATGGCCTGGCCATCGCCAGTCACCGCATCCAGGCGGTCGACGCGCAGCGCGGGGTCGTCGCCCAGTCGTTGCAGGGATTGTCGTTGCGCGGCGCTCAGCGGTTGCCTGGCGTCGAGGTGCTCGAGGTGACGTAAAAAACCTGCGCGCAGGGCATCAGGATGAAAGTAGGGCAGGTTGGCCAACGGCATGAAAGTGTCCCGGCGGTACAAGGCAGCCGGGGGCCGATCCCCGCGGCAATCACTGGAGATTGCCGCGGGTAAGCAGGGTCGGGGCGTTACTTATATCAATTGCCGGCCTTGATGCTGGTCCAGATGCGCGTGCGGATGCGGTCGATCTTGGCTGGCATCGCCTCCAGTGCGTAGAGCTTGCCGAGCATCTCGTCGCTCGGGTAAATCATGGTATTGGCCTTGAGCGCCGGGTCGACCAGGGTGTCGGCCTTGAGGTTGCCGTTGGCGTACTGCACATGGTTGCTGATGTTGGCCATCACCTCGGGCTGCAACAGGTAGTTCATGTAGGCGTAACCGGCTTTTTCGTCCGGGGCATCAGCCGGCATGGCGACCATGTCGAACCACATCGGCGCGCCTTCCTTGGGAATCGAGTAGCCGACCTTCACGCCGTTGTTGGCTTCTTCGGCGCGGTTCCTGGCTTGCAGCACGTCGCCGGAGAAGCCCACCACCACGCAGATATCGCCATTGGCCAGGTCGCCGGTGTACTTGGAGGAGTGGAAGTAGCTGATGTACGGGCGCACCTTCATCAGCAGTTGCTTGGCCTTGTCGTAATCCTCGGGCTTCTGGCTGTGGTGTGGCAGGCCCAGGTAGTTGAGGGCGATCGGCAACAGCTCCGGGCCGTTGTCGAGCACCGCCACGCCGCAGCTTTTCAGCTTGCTGATGTACTCGGGCTTGAAGATCAGGTCCCAGGAATCCAGCGGGGCGTTGTCGCCGAGCACCGCCTTGACCTTGTCGATGTTGTAGCCGATCCCGGTACTGCCCCACAGGTAAGGGAAGCCGTACTGGTTGCCCGGGTCGTTGACCTCCAGGGCCTTGAGCAGCACCGGGTTGAGGTTCTTCCAGTTGGGCAGCTGGGTCTTGTCCAGTTGCTTGAGCGCCTTGCCCTGGATCTGCCGGGCCATGAAGTGGTTGGAGGGGAACACCACGTCGTAGCCGGAGTTGCCGGTCATCAGCTTGCCGTCGAGGGTTTCGTTGCTGTCGAACACGTCGTAGGTCGGCACGATGCCGCTAGCCTGCTGGAAGTTCTTCAGGGTGTCGGGGGCGATGTAGCTGGACCAGTTGTAGATCTTTACCGAGTCGGCCGCCTGGGCGACGGAGGCGGCCAGCAACACAGGTGCGAAGAGCAATGGGCGCATGTCTGGATTCCTTGCTTGGTCTGTTTTTTATCGAAGGAGGCAGGCGATCAAATGATCAGAAAATCAGCACATAGGTTTTGCGCACGGTCTCCTGGATGTCCCAGGTGCCGGTGCTGTTGGCCGGCAGCATGATCGCGTCGCCGGCTTCGATGGTCAGCGGCTCGCCGCCATCCGGGGTGAAGGTGCAGCGGCCCTTGATGAAGTGGCAGAACTCCTGCTGGACGATCTGCCGGCGCCAGCGCCCCGGGGTGCATTCCCAGATGCCGGTTTCGACGCCGTCGCTGCGCTCGACGCTGGTGACCGAGGCGATCGAGACCGGCTCGCCGAGTGGCACCGCCACCGGGTTGGATTCGGCCAGGGTGACACTGTCGGTGTTCTTGAACTGGGTAATGCTCATAGCGGTGGATCCTGTGCAGGGGGTTCAAAAAGTCAGCGCATGAAACCTTCCATGAAGTCCGCCACGCCGCTGGCCAGGCGTCGGCGCCAGGGGGCGCTGGCCGGGTTGGCGAGGGTCTGGTCTTCATGGACGAAACTCTTGATGATCGCGTTGTAGCCCAGCCAGCGGCAGGGTTCCGGCTCCCAGCCGGGCAGGCTGTGCAGGGCGCGGTCGTGGCTGGCCCAGGGCTGCTCGGTGAGCGGGCTGCGCCGCTCGAGGATCAGCTCGGCCAGGGTCCGCCCGCCGAGGTTGCTGGCGCCAACGCCTTCGCCGCCATAGCCGCCGGCCAGGGCGATGCCCTGTTTGCGGTCGCAGAACATGTGCGGCTGAAAGCGCCGGGCCATACCCAGGTTGCCGCCCCAGGCGTGGGTGATCCTGACCTTCTGCAACTGCGGGAACAGCTCGCCGAACAGGTAGCGGCGCAGTTCGATTTCGCTGTCGGTGAGGTCGAAGTTGTCACGCAGGCGGCCGGCAAAGCGATAGCCGCCGCGGGCGCCGAACACCAGGCGGTTGTCCAGGCTGCGCTGGCCATAGGTGACCTGGCGGCTGTTCTCGCTGAAGGCCTGGCCATGCTTGAGGCCGATCTGCTCCCAGACCTGTTCGGGCAGTGGCTCGGTGGCCACCAGCAGGCTTTGCACCGGCATCTGGTAGCGCCCCAGCGGCGGCAGGTTGACCGAGTAGCCCTCGACTGCTGGCACCAGCCACTGGCATTTGATCCGTGCCTGCAAGGTGCGTGCTTCACCGGCGCGCCACTGGGTTACGGGGCTGTTCTCATAGAGCTTCACGCCCATGGCCTCTACCGTGCGGGCCAGGCCGCGCACCAGTTTGGCCGGCTGGATTGTGGCGACATTGGGGTTGAAGATCGCGCCATAGGGGCGGCTGATACGCAGCTGCGATGCCAGCTCATCGGGGCTTAGCCAGCGGTAGTCGGCTTCGTTCAGGCCCTGCTTGTAGAGCTTGTTCAGATACGCGCGCAGGCTGGTTTCCTGCTCGGGGTAGCGCGCGGCGCAGTACAGCACGCCGCCCTTGTGGTAGTCGCAGTCGATGCCTTCGCGTTCGAGCACCTGGGCCACTTCATCGGGAATGCCGTGCAACAGGTCATAGGCGGCGCGCCGCTGCTCGGGCGTGCTGCCGGCGAGCAGGCGGTCTTCACCGAGCAGGTTGCCCATCAGCCAGCCGCCATTGCGTCCGGAGGCGCCGAAGCCTGCAATCTGCGCTTCGACGATGGCGATGTTCAGCTGTGGTGCCAGGCGCTTGAGGTAGTAGGCGGTCCACAGCCCGGTGTAGCCGGCGCCGATGATGCAGACGTCGACGTCCAGGTCCTGTTGCAGCGCCGGGCGTGCGCTCAACGGCTCATCGAGTTGGTCCATCCACAGGCTGATACTGCGCCATGCAAGCATTGTTCGGCTCCACATCGGTAACGGTCTGTGGCGATCCTAGAAGCTTGCGGGGCGCTGTGTCTTACGTGCGTGCACGCAGAGAATTCTGCTTCACGTAGGCCTTGGGCGACAGGCCGGTGTGCTGGCGGAAACTTTTGTAGAACGCCGACAGCGAATTGAAACCGGCAGCAAAGGCCAGCTCGTCGATGCGTGCAACCGTGGCGGTGGCGCCGAGGCTGGTGAGCAGGTGCTGCAGGCGTGCCTGGTTGACGTAGCGGTAGAAGCTCTGGCCGAGCACCTGGTTGAGCAGGTAGGAGATCTGGTTGCGGCTGTAGCCGCTTTCGCGGGCCACCCGTTGCAGGTCCAGCTCCGGGTCGAGGTAGGGCTGCTGGCGCTGGAAGTACTGCTCCAGGTCCTGGGCCATGAAGCTCAGTTGGCGTGGTGACAGGCCCAGGCGGCTGGCGGCCGGGCGCAGGTCATTGTGGCCAGTGTCCTGGCTGGGCGCGCGGACCAGCGAGGCGTACTCGTTGACCCGCCAGATCAGGCCGTCGCGCACGGTGATCGCTTCGCTGGCCTGGAACGCCACCAGGCCTTCGCCACCGCGCAGGGTGACCTGGTACTGGATGAAGGCGGTGCAGCCATCGACGCGGATGCGGTCGCTGTGGACGATGTCTTCACCGGCTTCGCGGGGCATGCTCACACGCACGTATTCGCGCAGCTCATCGAGGTGCAGGACGCGGTTCTGGAAATAGTCGTTGTACTGGATATCGGGGTGATACAAGGCCATGACCCCGTCGAGGTCGCGATGCTTCCAGCACAGGTGGTAGCGCAGGACGGTGGCGGCGGTTTCCGGGGTTTGCTCCGGGCCGTCGGGGATAGGGGCTGGGGTCATTGCTGGATAGTGATGGAGGGGCCAATCGCGGGTCAAGTCGAGGCGTCGCACCGCCGCTCCCACACAGTGCGCTGTGGGAGCGGCGGTGCGACGCCTCGACTTGACCCGCGTGCGCTGTGGGAGCGGGCTTGACCCGCGATACGGTTACAGGAACTGCTCGGCGTAATGGCACGCCACCTGCCGCGTCCCCACCTGCCTGAACGCCGGTTCCTCGACAGCACAGCGCTCGGTGGCATACGGGCAGCGTTTGTGGAAGGCACAGCCAGGCGGCGGGTTCAGCGGGTTGGGCAGCTCGCCGGAAATCTTGATCTTCGGCTTGAGCGGGTCCGGATGAATGGTCGGCGTGGCCGACAGCAAGGCCTGGGTGTAAGGGTGCAGCGGCTTGCTGTAGATGTCCTCCTTGGGGCCCATTTCCGCCGGCCGGCCCAGGTACATCACCAGCACCTGGTCTGCCACGTGGCGCACTACCGCGAGGTTGTGGGAGATGAACACGTAGGCAGTGTTGAACTCCTTCTGCAGGTCCATGAACAGGTTCAGCACCTGGGCCTGGATCGATACGTCGAGGGCCGACGTCGGCTCATCGGCCACCAGTACTTTCGGTTGCAGCATCATCGCCCGGGCCAGGGCGATGCGCTGGCGCTGGCCACCGGAAAACATGTGCGGGTAGCGCTGGTAATGCTCGGGGCGCAGGCCGACCTGTTGCATCATCGCCTGGACCTTCTCGCGCCGCTCGGCGCGGGTCAGGTTGGTGTTGATCAGCAGCGGCTCACCCAGCTGGTCGCCGATCTTCTGTCGCGGGTTGAGCGAGGCGTACGGGCTCTGGAAGACCATCTGCACGTCCTTGCGCAATTGCTTGCGCTCGGCCTTGTTGGCCCCGGCGACTTCCTGGCCGGCGATCTTCAGCGAGCCGGACGAGGGCTCTTCGATCAGGGTCAGGGCCCGGGCCAGGGTCGACTTGCCACAACCGGACTCGCCGACCACGGCCAGGGTCTTGCCGGCTTCCAGTTCGAACGACACGCCGTTGAGTGCGCGCACCAGGGCATGGCCCTTGAACAGGCCGCGGGAAACTTCATAGTGACGGGTCAGTTCACGGGCGGTAAGGACGACGGTCATTACGCCACCTCCTGGTTCAGCGGGTAGAAACAACGCACCTGGCTATGGGCCTGGGGATCGAGGGTCGGTCGTTGCCGGCGGCAGTTTTCCTGCACGTAAGGGCAGCGCGGCGACAGCAGGCAACCTTGAGGACGGTCATAGCGGCCGGGGACGATGCCCGGCAGGGTCGCCAGGCGCTCGGCGCCTTCGCTGTGCTCGGGAATCGCCGCCAGCAGTGCTTCGCTGTAGGGGTGGGCGGGGACGTCGAACAGTTCCGGCACCTGGCCGACTTCCACCGCTTGGCCGGCGTACATCACGCACACCCGCTTGGCGGTTTCGGCGACCACGGCGAGGTCGTGGGTGATCAGGATCAGCGCCATGTTCTGCTCTTTTTGCAGGTTCAGCAGCAGCTCCATGATCTGCGCCTGGATGGTCACGTCGAGGGCGGTGGTCGGCTCGTCGGCGATCAGCAGCTTGGGTTCGCCGGCAATCGCCATGGCGATCGCTACCCGTTGGCTCATGCCACCGGAAAGCTGGTGCGGGTAGGCGTCCAGGCGGCTTTCGGCGCCAGGGATTTCAACCTTCTTGAGCAGTTCCAGGGCACGCTGGCGGGCTGCCTTGCCGCGCAGGCCAAGGTGCTGGCGCAGCACTTCCTCGATCTGGAAACCTACGGTGTAGCTGGGGTTGAGGGCGGTCATCGGGTCCTGGAAGACCATGGCCATATCCTTGCCAACCACCTTGCGCCGTTGCCGGCCGCTGAGCTTGAGCATGTTGGTGCCATCGAAGGTCAGGGCATCGGCGGTGATGCGCCCGGGGGCGTCGATCAGGCCCATCAGCGCCATCATGGTCACCGATTTACCGGAGCCCGACTCGCCGACGATGGCCAGGACCTCACCTTCATCGACCGTCAGGTCCAGTCCATCGACCACCGGTACCGCATTGGCGTCGCCAAAGCGCACGTTCAGATTGTTGATTTGCAGAAGTGACATGGCGATCTCCTCAGGCGGCATTCTTGAGTTTCGGGTCCAGCGCATCGCGCAGTCCGTCACCCATCAGGTTGATTGCCAGCACGCTGAGCAAAATGGTCAGGCCAGGCAGGCTCACTACCCACCAGGCGCGTTCGATGTAGTCGCGGGCCGAGGCCAGCATGGTGCCCCACTCGGGGGTTGGCGGCTGCACGCCGAGGCCGAGAAAGCCCAGGGCGGCGGCGTCGAGGATTGCCGATGAGAAGCTCAGGGTGGCCTGCACGATCAGCGGCGCCATGCAGTTGGGCAGCACGGTGACGAACATCAGCCGGGGCAGGCTGGCACCGGCCAGGCGTGCGGCGGTGACGTAGTCGCGGTTCAGTTCGCCCATCACCGCGGCACGGGTCAGACGCACATAGGACGGCAGCGAGACGATGGCGATGGCGATCACGGTGTTGATCAGGCCAGGGCCGAGGATGGCGACAATTGCCACGGCCAGCAGCAGCGAGGGCAGGGCCAGCATCACGTCCATCAGGCGCATGATCGACGGGCCGAGGATGCGCGGAAAGAACCCGGCCAACAGGCCGAGGAAAATCCCCGGAATCAGCGAGATCACTACCGATGACAGGCCGATCAGCAGCGACAGCCGCGAGCCCTGGATCAGCCGCGAAAGCAGGTCGCGGCCGAGCTCGTCGGTGCCGAGGATGAACTGCCAGTTGCCGCCTTCCAGCCACACCGGCGGGGTCAGCAGAAAATCACGGTACTGCTCGCTGGGGCTGTGCGGCGCCACCCAGGGGGCGAACAGTGCGCAGAACACGATCAGGCTCATGAACATCAGCCCGGCGACCGCGCCCTTGTTGCGTGAAAAGGCCTGCCAGAACTCCTTGTACGGCGAGGGGTAAAGCAGGCTCTGGTCGACAGCGGTGGCCGGGGTGGTGACAGATTTTGCAAGTGGGGTAGTCATGACGAGGCCCTCAGCGCTGATGACGGATGCGTGGGTTGGCCAGGCCGTAGAGGATGTCCACGACGAAGTTGACCAGGATCACCAGGCAGGCAATCAACAGGATGCCGTTCTGTACCACGGGGTAATCGCGGGCGCCGATGGCTTCGATCAGCCACTTGCCGATGCCCGGCCAGGAAAAAATGGTTTCGGTCAGTACCGCACCGGCGAGCAGGGTGCCGACCTGCAGGCCGAACACCGTCAGTACCGGGATCAGCGCGTTGCGCAGGCCGTGCACGAACACCACCCGGGCCGGCGACAGGCCCTTGGCGCGGGCGGTGCGGATGTAGTCTTCGCGCAGCACTTCGAGCATCGAGGAGCGGGTCATCCGCGCGATCACCGCCAGCGGAATGGTGCCCAGGACAATGGCCGGCAGGATCAGGTGCATCAGTGCATCCTTGAAGGCGCCTTCTTCGTCGCTGAGCAGGGTGTCGATGAGCATGAAGCCGGTTTTCGGCTCGATGTCGTAGAGCAGGTCGATGCGCCCGGACACCGGGGTCCAGCCCAGGCTCACGGAGAAGAACATGATCAGGATCAGGCCCCACCAGAAGATCGGCATCGAGTAGCCGGCAAGGGAGATACCCATGACCCCATGATCGAACAATGAGCCACGCTTGAGCGCGGCGATGACCCCGGCCAGCAGGCCGATCACCCCGGCAAAAAACAGCGCCGCCATGGCCAGTTCCAGGGTTGCCGGGAACAGTGCGAGGAACTCGGTCCAGACGCTTTCGCGGGTGCGCAGCGATTCGCCGAGGTCACCCTGGGCGAGCTTGCTGACGTAGTCCAGGTACTGTTCGGGCAGCGGTTTGTTCAGGCCCAGTCGCTCCATGGCCTGGGCGTGCATTTCCGGGTCGACCCGGCGTTCGCCCATCATGACTTCAACCGGATCGCCGGGTATCAGCCGTATGAGCGCAAACGTCAGCAAGGTGATGCCGAAGAAGGTCGGGATCAGCAATCCCAGTCGCCGGGCAATAAAACTAAACATCTTCTGGAGTACCTCATCAGCCGGTCAGGCATGCCCGCCGGCACCCGGATGGGGCGCCGGCGGTCGTTCTTGTTCTACTTCACCTGGGTAGTGGCGAAGTTGTTATTGGTGAGGGGGTTGATGTGGTACCCCTCAACGTTGTTGCGCATGGCGGTAAACATCTGCGGATGGGCCATGCTGATCCACGGTTGATCTTCATCGTACACCGCCAGGGCCTTTACATAGAGCGCTGCACGCTCATTGTTGTCGGTAACCTCGCGGGCCTTGGTGATCAACTGCTGGAAGGTTTGATTGCACCAGCGCGCATAGTTCTCGCCGCTTTTCACCGCGTCGCAACTAAGCAGCGGGCTGAGGAAGTTGTCCGGGTCGCCGTTGTCGCTGGCCCAGCCGGTCGAGACCATGTCGGCTTCGCCCTTCTTGGCCCGGCGCAGCATCTCGGCCCATTCCATCACGCGGATATCGACGGTCAGGCCGATCCTGGCCAGGTCCGCCTGAAGCATTTCAGCGCTCAGGCGCGGGTTGGGGTTGGTCGGGCCGCCGCCGTTGCGGGTGAACAGGGTCAGCACCGTGCCTTCGGGCACGCCGGCTTCCTTGAGCAGGGCGCGGGCCTTGTCGAGGTCACGGGGCGGGTTCTGGTTGTCGGTGTTGTAGCCGATCATGCTCGGCGGGTAAGGGTTGACCGCGACCAGTGCGTTGCCCTTGCCGAACAGCTGGTCGACGTGGGTCTGGCGGTCGAAGGCAATGTTGATGGCTTTGCGCACGCGCACATCGCTCAGGTACTTGTGTTCGGTGTTGAGCGAGATGTAGCCGGTGGTCAGCGCTTCCATCTCGGCCACTTTCAATTTGGGGTCGGCCTTGATGCTGGGGATGTCATCGGGCTTGGGGTACAGCGCCACCTGGCACTCGTTGGCCTTGAGCTTTTGCAGGCGCACGTTGTTGTCGTTGGCAATGGCGAAGATCAGCGCGTCGGCCGGTGGCTTGCCACGGAAGTAGTCCGGGTTGGCCTTGTAGCGCACCTGGGCGTCCTTGTTGTAGCGCTGGAAGATGAACGGGCCGGTGCCGATCGGCTTGTTGTTGAGGTCGCCGGTCTTGTTGGCCTTGAGCAACTGGTCGCCGTATTCGGCGGAGTAGATCGAGGTGAAGGCCATGGCCAGGTCACGCAAAAAAGGCGCTTCGGGCCGGGTCAGGGTGAAGACCACAGTGTGCTCGTCGGTCTTCTCGACGCTTTTGAGCAGGTCCTTGAAACCCATGCTCTCGAAGTAGGGGAAACCGATGCTGGTCTTGTTGTGCCACGGGTGATTAGGGTCCAGCTGTCGTCGGAAACTCCACAGCACGTCGTCGGCATTCATCTCGCGGGTAGGGGTGAAATAGTCGGTGGTGTGGAACTTGACCCCTTCGCGCAAGTGGAAGGTGTAGGTCAGGCCGTCATCGCTGATGTCCCAGCGCTCGGCCAGGGCCGGCTGGATATCGGTGGTGCCCGGGCGGAAGTCGACCAGGCGGTTGAAGATGGCCTCGGCCGAGGCGTCGGCGGTTACGGCGGTGGTGTATTGGACGATATCGAAGCCTTCCGGGCTGGCCTCGGTACACACCACCAGCGGCTTGGCTGAGAGGCCCGCCGCAGTACTCAACAGGACGGCTGCCAGGGCAGCCTGTAGCGGTAGCAGTTTCATGAAACCTCCTGCAATCGATTAACCAGAGTAGCCGTCCCGGCCGATTCGGCGAACCGACCGGGAAACCGCGTTCTAGAGGAAGTTGAAGGGAATGGTGGTGACAATCCGCAGCTCGTCCAGGCTACCGTCGATCTGGGCCTTGCTGGCCCGGTGCGCGGTGTAGGTGGCACGAATGGTGGTGTCCTTGAGCGAGCCGCTCTGCACCGCATAGGTGGTGCCGATGCCCCACTCGTAGTGGTTCTCGCCGTCCAGGCCACGCACGTCGTAGCCGCTGCCGGTGTAGTGGGTGCCGTCGATGCCCCAGCCGCGCGCGTTGTAGAGGTTGAACTTGAGGCCCGGCACGCCGTACTGGGCCATGTTCAGCACGTAGGCGATCTGCATCGATTTTTCGTTCGGGCCGTTGAAGTCCGAAAGCAGGGAGTTGGCCAGGAAGATCGCGTTGGTGTCGTGCAGGTAGTCGAAGTACTCGTTACCGTTGACCTGCTGATAGGAGAAAGTCAGGTTGTGAGCCTGGTGGGTCAGGCCGAACGACAGGCTGTAGGTGTCGTTGTCGATATTGCCAAGCTTGCTTTGGCCTTCATCCTTGGTCTTGTAGTAGTTCAGGCCGGTGGTCAGGCTCAGCACCGCGCTGTCGCCCAGCTCATGGCTGGCGCCGAAGTAGTACTGGTTCCACAGGTCTTCGACGTTGGACACGTAGAAGCTGGTTTTCAGGCTTTTCAGCGGCTGGTAGTTCACACCGGCAATGTTGACGTGATCGGCTGAAAAGGCGCGATCACCGTACTCGGCAACGAATTTGCTGGTGCCCTGTTCGGTCCGGTTCGAGAGCCGGTCGAAGGTGCCGACATCAAACGACAGGTTGTCGAATTCTTCGCTGTGCAGGCTCACACCTTCGAAGCTCGACGGCAAGGCGCGGTTGCCGATGTAGGCCAGTACCGGGGTGTCCATCGATTGGCGGCCGGCGGTCAGGGTGGTGTTGGACACCCGCGCCTTGACGTTGGCCAGGCCCATCTTGCTCCACTGGCCGATGACATCGCCGTCGCTGTGGGTCAGGGTGCGGTTGTTCGGCCCGGCCACCGCCGCGCGGCCACGCTCCAGGGCGATGGCGTTGTAGACGGCGACCTCGGTGCTGAAGCCGAAGGTACCTTCGGTAAAGCCCGAGGTGTAGTTGAGGATGGTGCCCTGCACCCAGTTGTCACGGCTGTGGGTGTCGTGCTGGCTGCCGTCGCTCTTGTAGTACTTGAACAGCGGTGCGCGGGTGGCGCGTTCGCGGCCATACCAGTTGCGGGTGGAGCCGGACAGGCTCTGGCCTTCGATGAAGCCTTTGGCTTCACTCTGGGCGCTGGTGGCTTTGACGCTGACCGGAACATAGTCCTGGCTGGCGGGTTCGGCCTGGGCCATGGCTGACAGACCACTGAGGGACAGTGCCAGTACTGCGGTTTGGGTTCGTCTCAAGGTAAAGCTCCCTTTTCTTTTCTTCTTTTTAGTTACCGCCTGGCCTTGTGGGCTGGGCGTCTTGCCGGTTGGAACAAGGGTTTGCAATCGTTTGCTGCAAGGCAATCGGGCATATTCAGGCTGAGTTCGCCCGCGAAGGCGCTGCGCGCCCCCGAGGGAGAAAGCGGTTTTTTATTCGGTACTGACGCCTGAGAAGTTGTTGCGCCCGAAAGGACTTACCTTGAAATCCACGACCTTGGCACTGAGCGGCTGGTTGACCGTCGAGTGGGCGATCGGGGTGATGGGCAACTGTTGCCTGAGGCGCTGCTGCGCCTGCTGGTAGAGCAGGGTGCGTTGCTCGCGGTCGGTGATGGTCTTGGCTTTCTTGACCAGCGCGTCGTACTGCGGGTCGCACCACATGGAGTAGTTGTTGCTGCCTATCGCGTCACAGCTGTACAGGGTGCCCAGCCAGTTGTCCGGGTCGCCGTTGTCGCCGGTCCAGCCGATCAGCGAGATGTCGTGTTCACCGTCCTTGGTGCGCTTGAGATATTCGCCCCACTCGTAGCTGACGATTTTCACCTTCAGACCCACCTTGCCCCAGTCGGCCTGGAGCATTTCGGCCATCAGCTTGGCGTTGGGGTTGTACGGGCGTTGCACGGGCATGGCCCAGAGGGTGATTTCAGTGCCTTCCTTGACCCCGGCGGCCTTGAGCAACTCGCGAGCCTTTTGCGGGTTGTAGCCGGCATCCTTGATGCTGTCGTCGTAGGACCATTGGGTCGGCGGCATGCTGCCCACCGCCAGTTGACCGGCCTCCTGGTACACCGCCTTGACGATGGCCGGTTTGTTCACCGCCATGTCCAGGGCCTGGCGTACTTCAAGCTGGTCGAAGGGTTTGTGCTGAACGTTGTAGGCGATGTAGCCGAGGTTGAAGCCGGGTTTTTCGATGACCTGCAGCTTGGGGTCGCTCTTGAGTGCATCGAGATCGGCCGGGCGTGGATGCAGGGTGACCTGGCATTCGTTCTTGCGCAGTTTCTGGATGCGCACCGAGGGGTCGGTATTGATCGAGAAGATCAACTGCTCGATCTTCACCTGGCTCGGGTCCCAGTAGTCCTTATTGCCGCGGTAGCGGATCTGCGAGTCCTTCTGGTAGCGCTGGAACACGAACGGGCCAGTGCCGATCGGCTTCTGGTTGATGTCGCTGGGGCGCCCGGAGGTCATCAGTTGCTCGGCGTATTCGGCCGAGAGTACGGCGGCAAAACTCATTGCCAGGTTCTGCACGAAGGCGGCATCGATGCTGTTGAGGGTAAAGACCACGGTCATCGGCGCGGTCTTTTCGATGCGGGCGATGTTCTTGTCCAGGCTCATGCCGACGAAGTAGGGAAATTCGGTGGGGTAGGCCTTGCGAAACGGGTGGTCGCGGTCGAGCATGCGATTGAAGGTGAACAGCACGTCGTCAGCGTTGAAATCGCGACTGGGGGTGAAATCCTTGTTGTTGTGGAACTTGACCCCTTCGCGTAGGTGGAAGGTGTAGGTCAGGCCGTCGTCGGACACCTCCCAGCTTTTTGCCAGGGCCGGTTTGACGGCGGTCGCGCCGCGTTCGAATTCCACCAGGCGGTTGTAGATCGGCTCGGCGGCGTCGTTGTCGGTGGCGCTGGTGTATTGGGCAGTATCGAAGCCGCCGGGGCTGCCTTCGGAGCAGAACACCAGGTTCTTGGCCAGGCCCGCAGGGGCCTGGGCGAGCAGGCCGAAGCCCAGCAGCGCTGCATAGATTGGAGTGTGGCGCATGACGATCCCTTCTCTCTTGTTGTTTTTTTCGCGGTCCATGGCGCACAGCCATACGAATCGCGCCGACTCTGCTGCACCCTTGACGGTAGAGCCATCAAAGCGCTGCAGATAGGTGCGATTACGCAGAGGTGTGTAGGAGGTATCCGATAGGGCGTGCGACGGTTCCGTGTCGATGCGCTAGCGGCTGACCTGCCAGGCCATCAGGCTGCGGCCCCGGCTGCCGTGTGGCGTCGCGGGGCCGAGCCAGATGGCTGCTATTTGGTCACGCTGACCCCATAGAAGGAGTTCAAGCCAAACGGGCTGATCTTGAAGTCCTGTACGGTTGAACGCATAGGTTGATACACCGTCGAGTGAGCGATGGGTGTCATCGGAACCTGTTCTTTGAGGATGTGTTGCGCTTGCTTGTACAGCTCGGTGCGCTTGGCCTGGTCGGAGGTGGCCTTGGCTTGCTTGACCAGGTCGTCGTACGGCTTGTAGCACCACTTGGAGAAGTTGTTGCCTTCCAGGGCATCGCAGCCAAACAGGGTGCCCAGCCAGTTGTCCGGGTCGCCGTTGTCACCGCTCCAGCCAATCAGCATGGCGCCGTTCTCGCCGCCCTTGGAGCGCTTGATGTACTCGCCCCACTCGTAGCTGACGATCTTGGCCTTGATGCCGATCTTGGCCCAGTCCGATTGCAGCATCTCGGCCATCAGCTTGGCATTGGGGTTGTACGGGCGTTGCACCGGCATGGCCCAGAGGTTGATCTCGGTGCCTTCCTTGATGCCGGCTTCCTTGAGCAACTGCTTGGCCTTCTCGGGATCGTACTTGGCGTCCTTGATGGTGGTGTCGTAGGACCACTGGGTCGGCGGCATGGCGTTGACCGCCAGCTGGCCGGCGCCCTGGTACACCGAGTCGATGATCTGCTGCTTGTTTACCGCCATGTCCAGCGCTTCGCGAACCTTGAGCTGGGCCATCGGGTTGGGCTCGTTGCTGCCCTTGATCTTGTCCATCACGTTGTAGGCGATGTAGCCGAGGTTGAAGCCGGCCTGATCAGGCATCTTCAGGTTCGGGTCTTTCTTCAGTGGCTCGATGTCGGCCGGGCGCGGGAACAGGGTGACCTGGCACTCGTTCTTTTTCAGCTTCTGCATGCGCACCGAGGCGTCGGTGGTGATGGCGAAGATCAGGTTGTCGATCTTCACATCCTCAGGCTTCCAGTAGTCCTTGTTGCCCTTGAAGCGGATCTGCGCGTCTTTCTGGTACTTGCTGAACACGAACGGGCCGGTGCCGATCGGCTTCTGGTTGATGTCGGCGGGCTTGCCCTGCTTGAGCAACTGGTCGGCGTATTCGGCGGACTGGATCGAGGCGAAGCTCATGGCCAGGTTCTGGATGAACGCAGCGTCGACGCCGTTGAGGGTGAACTTGACCGTGTGCTCGTCGAGCTTTTCGACCTTGGCGATGTTCTTGTCCATGCCCATGTCGGTGAAGTACGGGAACTCGGTAGGGTAGGCCTTGCGAAACGGCATGTCCTTGTCGAGCATCCGATTGAAGGTGAACAGCACGTCGTCGGCATTGAAGGCGCGCGTCGGCTTGAAGAATTCGGTGGTATGGAACTTGACCCCTTCGCGCAGGTGGAAGGTGTAGGTCAGGCCATCGTCGGAAATGTCCCAGCTGGTCGCCAGGCCCGGGATCACTGCGGTGCCGCCACGCTCGAACTGGCTCAGGCGGTTGAAGACGGTCTCGGCTGAGGCATCGAAGTCGGTTCCGGTGGTGTACTGGCCCGGGTCGAAGCCTGCGGGGCTGCCTTCGGAGCAAAACACCAGGTTAGTCGCCGCAAGGGCGGAGGGTGCGCCGGCAAGCAAGCCTGCGCCGACCAGAAACGGAATGACCGCGTGTTTGAGCATGGTGGCCTCATTGTTGTCATTTTTGATTTGAGGGGGCCTTGTGAGCCGACCTGCGGATACTTATGCAGGCCCCATACCCAATGCAACACTCAAAGGGATGGGTGACGGTAAACAGTGGGACGAACGTACAGGAATGTCGCATCCGTATAATTTTTTACGGAGTTGATCGTTTGCGAGGGGGTGTTTCAGGTTGTTTCGAAGACGTTGTCTCACTATCGAGTCAGTCTTTGCACTAATTTGGGGCGCGAGGTGCTACAAGTAACAGGGGTCGCGACAGCCGAAACTGCCGCGAACCAGCAGAAAAGTAACGCGGCTTACTGCATCTGGACTTCAATGGTGCCATCGGCACTCATGGTCACGTCGGTGGTGCCGGCTTCGATTTCCGGAGCGGGCGCTGCGTCTGCGGCCATGCCGGCGGCTTTCATCATCATCGGTGCGCTACGGGCATAAGGATGCGGGTAACCGCTGCTGTTGAGGTTCAGGTTGACCACTTTGTAGCCTTTGCCGCCCAGGGCTTCGGTGGCCAGTTGGGCACGGGCCTTGAAGGCGTTGACGGCATCCTTGAGCAGGTCGTCTTCGCTGGTTTTGCGCGTGGCCGGGGCGATGGAGAAGTCCATGCCGCCCATTTTCAGGTCCTGCAGCAGGGTGCCGGTGAGTTGCGACAGGGCCGGGAAGTTGGCGCTTTCCAGGCGCAGCTCGGCGCGCTCACGCCAGCCGGTGATCTTCTGGCCCTTGTTGTCGTAGATCGGGTAGCTGTTGCGGCTGCCCTGGCTGATCTTCACATCCTTGACTTCGCGCGCCTGTTTCACCGCCTTGTTCATGGTTTCGGTGATTTCAGTGGCCAGCTTGCCCGGGTCGGTATTCTGCGCTTCGCTGTACAGGGTCACGACCATCAGGTCGCGGGCCACTTCCTTGCTGACTTCGGCGCGCAGCGAAATCTGGTTGTAGCGCGGGGCCTCATCGGCCAGGGCCGGAAGGCTGGCTAGCAAGCTGGTGGCCATTGCCAGGGCGGCGCTGCTGCGGGTGATCGACATGTATGACTCCTTGAAAGTGTGGCGCGGGCACTGAACACAAGCAGTGCACGCTGGCCCATGAGACTGGCAACAGTGTAGTGAGGTTCAAAATGGCCATCATTGTTATGTAAAAAAGTGTGGCGCTTTGCCGCATCACTGCAGACCAGGCCGCAGCTTCGGTATACTCGCGACGATTCGCCTGGAGCACTCATCAGGAGAGCTCATGCTCGCCCCCGTACAAATGCTGTCTGCAACCCGTCAGAACCTCTGGCGCCTGACCTTCATCCGCATCCTGGTGCTTGCCGCCCAGGCCGGCTCGGTTGGTGTCGCCTACTGGACCGAACTGCTGCCGCTGCCGTGGCTGTCGCTGGTCATCACCCTCGGCCTGTCGATGCTGCTGTGCGCGTTCACGGCCCTGCGCCTGCGCCTGACCCTGCCGGTCACCGAGCTGGAATATGCCTTCCAGCTGGCCTGTGACCTGCTGATCCACAGTGCCTTGCTGTATTACTCGGGCGGTTCGACCAACCCCTTCGTGTCCTATTACCTGGTGCCGCTGGCCATTGCCGCGGTGACCTTGCCCTGGGTCTATTCGCTGATCCTCTCCGGTATTGCCCTGGCCGCCTACAGCTTGCTGCTGGTGCAGTTCTATCCGCTCGAGACCTTCCCTATGGCCCGGGAGAAGATGCAGGTCTACGGCATGTGGCTGAGTATCGCCCTGGCAGCGGCGGTGATTACCTTCTTCGCCGCGAAGATGGCCGAAGAGCTGCGCCGCCAGGAGCAACTGCGCGCCGAACGCCGAGAGGAGGGCCTGCGCGACCAGCAACTGCTGGCCGTGGCCACCCAGGCCGCTGGCGCTGCCCATGAGCTGGGCACGCCGCTGGCGACCATGAGCGTATTGATCAAGGAAATGCGCCAGGACCACAGCGACCCGCTGCTGCAGGAAGACCTGGCGGTGCTGCAGGACCAGGTCAAGCTGTGCAAGGAGACCCTGCAGAACCTGGTGCGTGCTGCTGAAGCCAACCGACGCCTGGCGGTCGAGAACCAGGAAGTGACCTTCTGGCTCGACGAAGCGCTCAACCGCTGGCACCTGATGCGCCCCGAGGCCAGTTACCGCTTCCAGCGCCTGGGCCAGGGCAATGTGCCGCGCCTGGCGCCGCCGCCGGACCTCACCCAGGCCTTGCTGAACCTGTTGAACAATGCCGCCGATGCTTGCCCGGACGACCTGGAAGTGCGCCTGGACTGGGACGCCCAGGACATGGTCATCAGCATCCGCGACCACGGCCCGGGCGTGCCGGCAGCGATTGCCGAATCGATCGGCAAACCCTTCTTTACCACCAAGGGCAAAGGCTTCGGCCTGGGCCTGTTCTTGAGCAAGGCCAGCGTGACCCGTGCTGGCGGCTCGGTAAAACTCTATAGTCATGAAGAAGGCGGTACGCTTACCGAGCTGCGCCTGCCGCGTGACGCGCGAGGAGATGTGTGATGAATGATGAAATCCAGGTTGAAGGCGAAGAGCTGCCGCACCTGCTGCTGGTTGACGACGACGCCACTTTTACCCGGGTAATGGCCCGGGCCATGAGTCGCCGCGGCTTTCGCGTGAGCACTGCAGGTTCTGCCGAAGAGGGCCTGAAAATCGCCCAGGACGACGTGCCGGACTATGCCACGCTGGACCTGAAGATGGATGGCGATTCGGGCCTGGTACTGTTGCCCAAGCTGCTGGAACTGGACCCGGAAATGCGCGTGGTGATCCTCACCGGTTACTCGAGCATCGCCACCGCGGTCGAGGCTATCAAGCGCGGTGCCTGCAACTACCTGTGCAAGCCGGCCGACGCCGACGATGTGCTGGCCGCGCTGCTTTCCGAGCACGCCGACCTCGACAGCCTGGTGCCGGAAAACCCGATGTCGGTGGACCGCCTGCAGTGGGAACACATCCAGCGCGTGCTGACTGAACATGAAGGTAATATCTCCGCCACCGCCCGGGCCCTGGGCATGCACCGGCGGACCTTGCAGCGCAAGCTGCAAAAGCGCCCGGTTCGGCGCTGACTGACTATCGCGGGGCAAGCCCGCTCCTACTGTAGGAGCGGGCTTACCCCGCGATCAATTTATTTGCCGCCGAGGATCATTCGATCCACCCGCACTGCCAGTTGTTCGGCCCCGGGCGCGGCATCGAATACCACCTTGCCGCTTTCAGCCAGCTTGGCCCGACCCACCACCACGCCATCGCGCAGCAGCTCCAGGGGTACATCCTTGAGGGACTGGCCCGACGCCAGCTCAATGTTCAGGGTAATGCTCATGAGTGATTTCCTTATCACGGCTGTTGATCGATATAGGTCGTGGTGCTCGCATCCAGCGAGGCGATCAGTTCCGGCGAGCCGCCGCGGAACTGGCGGAACAGATTGCGCGACACCGACTTGCCGGAGGTGTCCAGCGGCACCGTCAGGGTCGGTTGGAAGCGCTCGGTCAGTTCGGCGTAGTCGCTCCACGGGCCAATGTAGGACTCGTTGAAACCGTTGACCACGCTCACCGCATAACGCACGGCATGGCCGGGCAGCCAGTTGGGCTGGCTCGGTACCTGGGTTTGCCAGCCGTCGGCGCGAATGCTCGGGGCGCTGGCAGGGGCATCGAGGTAGCCGGTGGGTTTGTTCGGGCTGTAGTCCTTGAGCAGCAGGTAGGTACTCCAGCCCCACCAGTTGTCGATCTGCGCCGGGTCATTGAGGTTGTTGACGTCGGCGCGGCGCATCAGCTTGCCGTTGCGCAGGGCAAACAGTGGGGCGAAGTTGCCTGGCACCTGTCCTTCCACGGCAGCTTGCAAGTCAGCGGCGATGCGCAGCGCACCATAGGCTGTCGGCGCCGGCAGGTTGCCGGTGTCGAATGCCTGGAAGATCTCATCGGCAGACTTCTGCACCGCCAGGCCCACCTGTTTGCGGTTGGCGACGTCGATGCTGTCGAAGTAGCGCTTGTCGCCATAGCCGCGCCAGGTATCGCCCTGGGCATTGCGCAGCACCAGGCCGTACTTGCTGTCTTCATCGTGCATGAAGCGCGAGATCAGCGAGCCGAGATCGGCCGGGGTGACGTTGTCCTTGATCGCCTTGCGCGGGACCCGCACGTGGCCGGCGGAGAACAGGTCAGTGAGGAAGTGGTCGGCGAAGGCGTTCATCGCGTAGGCCAGTTCCAGCTGCCCGTCATCGCCGCTGGCGCGAGCTTTCACGGCCTGGCGCAAGGCGGCGGTATGGCCGGCGACATACGCCAGCAGCGCCCATTCACCGAAGTGGTCCCAGTTGCTGGCGGCCAGCTTGAGATAGCGACCCAGGGGGAACATCGGCGAGACGAAACTGCCGCCGCCGGTGATCTTGTTCCACTCTTCCGAGAGGGTGTCGCCCAACTGGTCGTAGGCTTCATGAGGCTGGCGACCGTCTTTGATCGCCTGGTTGGCGGCGGCGATTTCCCGCTGCATGACCGCGAGGATCTTGCCGGCTTCTTCCCGGGAGGCGGGAAGCACGGCCAGTGAATCAAAGGCGGCGACAAAACGTTCAACGCGTTCTTCGGCTGTGGCGCCATCGGCAATCGGCCGCTCGGGAATGCCATAGAAATCACCACCCAGGGCGACGATCTGGCCGTAGCTTAGGCTCAGGCCATTGGCCAGGTGCAGGGCGACTTTCCAGGCCGGGATCGGCGCGCTGTCGTGGCTGAAGCGCAGCAGGGTGTTGTCGCCGATGGCGGTGTGTTCGCCGCCTTCGAAGCGCAGTACCGGCTTGCCACTGGCAGGCGGTTTGGCCGCCAGGCCAAGGCGGTGGTACTTGATCGTGTGATGGCCGTCGAGCACCAGCACCAGGCGGGCGTCAGAGCCGGGAATGTTGATGCCGCTGACGCTGAACAGGGCGTCGAGGTCGGCGACCACGGTGGTGGCGAGCGCCTTTTGGGCGTGCAGTCCAGTTTGCATACCTGACATATTCAACTCCTTTGAGATGTCATGGATTTACCTAAACAACTGTATGTATGTACAGTTGTTTAGATCATATCCAAACCATTTCCTACGTCAACAACTCTTTTTTCTTACACAGGAATACGATTCATCAATCGGTGGCTGACGTATCATTAGCCCCCTAACGACAGCCATCGGGACCACCCTGCATGCTCGCCCTCTTTATCCAGACGCTGAACATCACGGCGCCGGTGTTCGCCATGCTGTTCATGGGCGTGCTGCTCAAACGTATCAAGGCCATCAACGACGGCTTCATCCACACCGCCTCGTCGCTGGTGTTCAACGTGTGCATGCCGGCTCTGCTGTTTTTGGGGATCTACCACGCCGACCTGACGGCGGCGGTCAAGCCCGGGCTGCTGGTGTTCTTCGTGGTCGCCACCCTGGGCAGTTTTGCCCTGGCCTGGGGCTTCGCCCTGTGGCGCTGCCCGCGTGAAGACCGCGGCATCTACACCCAGGGCGGCTTTCGCGGCAACAACGGGGTTATCGGCCTGGCACTGGCGGCAAGCATGTATGGCGATTACGGCATTTCGCTGGGGGCGATCCTCGCCGGCCTGGTGATACTGCTGTACAACTCGCTGTCGTCGGTGGTGCTGGCGGTGTACAGCCCGAGCATGAAGTCCGACCCCTGGAGCATCTGCAAGAGTATCCTGCGCAACCCGCTGATCATCAGCGTGCTGCTCGCCACGCCCATGGCCTACGGGCAAGTGCCGCTGCCCAACTGGTTGCTGACCTCCGGTGATTACCTGGCGCAGATGACCCTGCCGCTGGCATTGATCTGCATTGGCGGTACCCTGTCGCTGGCGTCACTGCGCGAAAGCGGTGGCCTGGCGGTCAGCGCCAGCCTGGTGAAGATGATCTGGTTGCCGGTGATCGGCACCCTGGCGGCCTGGCTTTGCGGCTTTCGCGGCGCGGAGCTGGGTATCCTGTTCCTGTACATCGGCAGCCCGACCGCCGCGGCCAGTTATGTGATGGCCCGCGCGGCCAACGGTAACCATGAACTGGCCGCCTCGATCATCGTAATTACTACGCTGATGGCCGCCATAACCACGAATATCGGCATTTTCCTCTTGCAGTGGGGCGGCTGGATCTAGATTCTGTGCCGACAATAAAGCCAACACTGCCTTCCACCTTCAAGGACATTTCATGCAAGAACAGAACCCCCCAGAGCGATTACAGCGCGGGTTGAAGAATCGCCATATCCAGTTGATTGCCCTGGGTGGCGCCATCGGTACCGGCCTGTTCCTGGGTATTGCCCAGACCATCCAGATGGCCGGTCCGGCCGTGCTGCTGGGGTATGCGATTGCCGGCCTGATGGCGTTCTTTATCATGCGCCAGCTGGGCGAGATGGTGGTCGACGAGCCGGTAGCCGGCAGCTTCAGCCACTTTGCCCACCGCTACTGGAACGAGTTCGCCGGTTTTGTTTCCGGCTGGAACTACTGGGTGGTCTATGTGCTGGTCGGCATGGCCGAGCTGACGGCCGTGGGTATCTACGTGCAGTACTGGTGGCCGGACTTCCCGACCTGGGCGACGGCGGCGATCTTCTTCGTGGTGATCAACCTGATCAACCTCACCCAGGTGAAGGTCTATGGCGAAATGGAGTTCTGGTTCGCCCTGGTCAAGGTCATCGCCATCGTCAGCATGATCGGTTTTGGCGCCTGGCTGCTGGCCAGCGGCAATGGCGGGCCGGACGCCAGTGTCGCCAACCTCTGGCAGTACGGCGGCTTCTTCCCCAATGGCTTCAGCGGTTTGCTGATGGCCATGGCGGTGATCATGTTCTCCTTCGGCGGCCTGGAACTGGTCGGTATCACCGCTGCCGAAGCCGACAACCCGCGCCACAGCATCCCGCGTGCCACCAACCAGGTGGTCTATCGCATCCTGATTTTCTACATCGGCGCCCTGGCGGTGCTGCTATCGCTGTACCCGTGGCAGAAGGTGGTGCAGGGCGGCAGCCCGTTCGTGATGATCTTCCACAACCTGGACAGCAACCTGGTAGCGACCATCCTCAACGTGGTGGTACTGACCGCCGCGCTGTCGGTGTACAACAGCTGCGTGTACTGCAACAGCCGCATGCTGTTCGGTCTGGCCAGCCAGGGTGACGCGCCGCGTGCGCTGCTCAAGGTCAACCGCCGTGGCGTGCCGCTGACGGCCCTCGGTGTTTCTGCCCTGGCCACCGGCTTGTGCGTGCTGATCAACTACCTGATGCCGGGCGAAGCCTTCGGCCTGCTGATGGCTCTGGCAGTCTCGGCGCTGGTGATCAACTGGGCCAGCATCAGCATCACCCACCTTAAATTCCGCCGCGCCAAGCAGGCGTCGGGCGAGTCGACCTTCTACAAGAGCTGGGGCCACCCGGTGACCAACTACCTGTGCCTGGCCTTCATCGGGCTGATTCTGGTGGTGATGTACCTGACTCCGCCGATCCGCATTTCGGTGATGTTGATCCCGGCCTGGATCGCCACCCTGGGTGTGGCGTTCTGGCTGAAGAAGAAAAGTCAGAAGGCCGTCGTCGTCAGCAACTGACGGCCTTGGCGCAAGTGATCGATCAGCTCTGCGGGTAGCTGTCGATCACTTCCTGGGCGGCGCGAAAGGCATCGACCGCTGCCGGCACGCCGGCGTACACCGCGCAGTGCAGCAGCGCCTCGCGAATCTCCTCGACCGTACAACCGTTGTTCAGGGCGCCACGCACGTGGCCCTTGAGCTCCTGCGGGCATTTGAGTGCGGTGAGGGCGGCGAGGGTGATCAGGCTGCGGGTTTTCAGCGGCAGGCCTTCGCGGCTCCAGACGCTGCCCCAGGCATGTTCGTTGACGAAGTCCTGCAGCGGCTGGCTGAAGTCGGTGGCATTGCTCAAAGCGCGATCGACGAAGGCATCGCCCATGACCTGGCGGCGAACCTGTTCGCCGGATTTGTTGTTGTCGCCCATGTTGTTTTCCTTAGTGTTGGCGGCGCCAGGCACGCAGGGTGGTGTACAGCAGCAACGCCCCCAGTGCTGGCAATGCGTAGAACAGCATCAGTTTTTCAAGTCGGCTGGCCAGCGGCATGCCGGTGGTGAAGGCCACCACATGCAGACCATAAGCCAGATACAGGCAGAGGAACACCAGCCCTTCGGCGCGGGTCACCCGGTAACCGGAGTAGAACACCGGCAGCGCCAGCACCGCGACTCCGAGCATCACCGGCAGGTCGAAGGCCAGGGCATTGGGCGAGATCGACAGCGGCTCGGGGGCGACCAACGCGGTCAGGCCGAGCACCGCCAGCAGGTTGAACAGGTTGCTGCCGATCACGTTGCCCACGGCGATCTCCCGCTCGCCACGCAGGGCGGCGATCAGCGAGGTGGCCAGTTCCGGTAGCGAGGTGCAGACCGCGACCACAGTCAGGCCGATGACCCGTTCCGACAGGCCCAGGTCCTGCGCCACCTCTACCGCTGCCTCCAGCAGCAGATGACCGGCCAGGCTGAGCAGGCCAAGCCCGGCCAGCATCAGCAGCACACTACCAAGCCAGAAGCGGCCGCCGCGCTGTGGGCGCGGGCCGGGGGTGGGGTAGGTACGGGCATGGTGTCGGGACTGGTGCCAGAGGATCGCCAGGTAGCCGAACAGGCCACACAGCAGCAGGGCGCCCTCCAGGCGCCCGAGCAGTTCGTTGAAGGCCAGCAGGTACACCGCCAGGCTCGCGGCGATCATCAGCGGGATGTCCAGGCGAACCAGCTGGCGCGAGACCCGCAGCGGGATGATCAGCGCGGCCAGGCCCAGGGTCACGAGGATGTTGAAGATGTTACTGCCGATCACGCTGCCGACCGCGACATCCGGCGCGCCGGTGTAGGCCGCCTGCAGGCTGACGGTCAGTTGCGGCGCGCTGCTGCCGAATGCCACCAGGCTCAGGCCGATGATCAATGGCCGCACTTGCAGGCTGGCGGCCAGGCGCAGGGCGGCGCGCACCAGCAGTTCGGCGCCGGCGATCAGCAACAGCAGGCCGATGCTCAACTGCAGCAGGCTGAAAGTGGGTAAAGCGGCCAGGTCGAAAATGGTCGGGCTCCGGGGTCAGGTCAATCGCTGAGACTTTGTACCCGTACGCGCGCGGTTCCGCTACGGATCATCCCGAGTTTTTCCGCGGCGGCGCGCGACAGGTCGATCAGCCGGCCACGGGTATGCGGGCCGCGGTCGTTGATGCGCACCACGACGCTGCGTTCGTTGTTGAGGTTGGTGACCTTGACCCGCGTGCCGAAGGGCAGGCTGCGGTGGGCGGCGGTCATGCCGTGCTGGTTGAAAGGCTCGCCACTGGCGGTGCGTTTACCGTGGTGACGGGAGCCGTAATAGGAGGCGGTGCCGGTCTTGTCGTAACCGCGGGGGTCGATATCGTGGCTGGCGCAGCCGGCCAGCAGGGTGAAAAGCGCGAGTGCGCTGAGGGGACGCCACATGTATGCAGATGCTCCGTAGGGTGGCCATCGCCGGTCAAGTCGGGTCGCCGCACCGCCGCTCCCACAGGGTTATCATCAATCCTGTGGGAGCGGCGGTGCGGCGACCCGACTTGACCCGCGATTTAGCAGGCGACGCGATTACCCTTCGAGCTTGCTCTTGAGCAATTGGTTCACTTGCTGCGGGTTGGCCTTGCCTTTGGAGGCTTTCATGGCCTGGCCGACGAAGAAGCCGAACATCTTGCCGCGCTTGGCTTCATCCGCAGCGCGGTATTGCTCGACCTGCTCGGCGTTGGCGGCCAGCACTTCGTCCAGGACCTTCTCGATCGCACCGCTGTCGGTGACCTGCTTAAGGCCCTCGGCTTCGATGATCTGGTCGGCATCGCCGTCGCCGGCGGCCATCTTCTCGAACACCACCTTGGCAATCTTGCCGCTGATGGTGTTGTCGAGGATGCGCTTGAGCATGCCGCCCAGGTGCTCGGCAGTGACCGGCGACTGGTCGATTTCCAGGCCCAGCTTGTTCAGCAGGCTGCCCAGCTCGACCATGACCCAGTTGGCGGCAAGCTTGGCGTCGCCGCACACACCGACCACTTGTTCGAAGTAGTCGGCCTGTTCGCGGCTGGTCGCCAGGACGTTGGCGTCATAGGCCGAAAGGCCGAACTGGCTCTGGAAGCGCTCACGCTTTTGCGGTGGCAGTTCCGGCAAGGTGGCGCGCACCTCTTCAAGGAAGGCGCTTTCGATGACCACCGGCAGCAGGTCCGGGTCGGGGAAGTAACGGTAGTCGTTGGCTTCCTCCTTGCTGCGCATGGAGCGGGTCTCGTCCTTGTTCGGATCGTACAGGCGGGTTTCCTGGATGACCCGGCCGCCGTCTTCGATCAGCTCGATCTGGCGCTGCACTTCGGTGTTGATCGCGCGCTCGATGAAGCGGAACGAGTTGACGTTCTTGATCTCGCAGCGGGTACCGAACTCGGCCTGGCCCTTGGGGCGTACCGAGACGTTGCAGTCGCAACGCAGCGAGCCTTCGGCCATGTTGCCGTCGCAGATGCCCAGGTAGCGCACCAGGGCGTGGATGGCCTTGACGTAGGCCACGGCCTCCTTGGCGTTGCGCATGTCCGGCTCGGAGACGATCTCCAGCAGCGGGGTGCCGGCGCGGTTGAGGTCGATGCCGGTGGAGCCGCTGAAGTCTTCGTGCAGGCTCTTGCCGGCGTCTTCTTCAAGGTGCGCACGGGTGATGCCGACGCGCTTGACCGTGCCGTCTTCGAGGGCGATGTCCAGGTGGCCCTTGCCGACGATCGGCAGTTCCATCTGGCTGATCTGGTAGCCCTTGGGCAGGTCGGGGTAGAAGTAGTTCTTGCGCGCGAACACGTTGTGCTGGCCGATCTCGGCATCGATGGCCAGGCCGAACATGCAGGCCATGCGCACCGCTTCCTGGTTGAGCACCGGCAGTACGCCGGGCATGCCCAGATCGATCAGGCTGGCCTGGGTGTTCGGCTCGGAGCCGAAAGTGGTGGCGCTGCCGGAGAAAATCTTCGACTGGGTGGCGAGCTGGGTGTGAATCTCCAGCCCGATGACAACTTCCCATTGCATGTGGTGATCCCTCAGAAGCCGTTAGGTGCGCGAGTGTGCCAGTCAGTCACTTGCTGATAGCGGTGCGCGACGTTGAGCAGGCGGCCTTCGTGGAAATACGGTGCCAGCAGCTGCACGCCAACCGGCAGACCATCGACGAAACCGGCCGGCATCGACAGGCCTGGCAAGCCGGCGAGGTTGGCGGTGATGGTGTAGACGTCTTCCAGGTACTCGGCGACCGGGTCGTTGTTCTTGGCGCCGATCTTCCAGGCCAGGTTTGGCGTGGTCGGGCCGAGGATCACGTCGACGTCGTTGAACGCCGCCATGAAATCGTTCTTGATCAGACGGCGGATTTTCTGTGCCTGCAGGTAGTAGGCATCGTAGTAACCGGCCGACAGGGCGTAGGCCCCGACCATGATCCGGCGCTGTACTTCAACGCCGAAGCCTTCGCCGCGGGAGCGCTTGTACAGGTCGGTGAGGTCGACCGGGCTCTCGCAGCGGTAGCCGAAACGTACACCGTCGAAACGCGACAGGTTGGACGAGGCTTCCGCCGGGGCGATCACGTAGTAGGCCGGGATGGCGTGCTGCATGTTCGGCAGGCTGATTTCCTTGACCACCGCGCCGAGCTTTTCCAGCTCCTTGACGCTGGCCTGGACCAGGTCGGCGATGCGCGGGTCGAGGCCGGCGCCGAAGTATTCCTTCGGCAGGCCGATGCGCAAGCCCTGGAGCGAGGCGTTGAGGCTGGCGCTGTAGTCCGGCACCGGTTCGTCGATGCTGGTGGAGTCCTTGGCGTCGAAACCGGCCATGCCTTGCAGCAGCAGCGCGCAGTCTTCGGCAGTGCGGGCCAGCGGGCCGGCCTGGTCGAGGCTCGAGGCGTAGGCAATCATGCCCCAGCGCGAAACCCGACCGTAGGTCGGTTTCAGCCCGGTCAGGCTGGTCAGCGCTGCCGGCTGTCGGATCGAACCACCGGTGTCGGTGGCGGTGGCGCCAGGCAGCAGGCGCGCGGCAACTGCGGCCGCCGAGCCACCGGACGAACCGCCCGGCACGTGCTCGAGGTTCCACGGGTTTTTCACCGCGCCGTAGTAGCTGCTCTCGTTGGCCGAACCCATGGCGAATTCGTCCATGTTGGTCTTGCCCAGGGTCACGGCGCCAGCTTCGGCCAGCTTGCTGACCACGGTGGCGTCATACGGCGCCTTGAAGTTGTCGAGCATCTTCGAGCCGCAGCTGGTGCGGATACCCTGGGTGCAGAACAGGTCCTTGTGGCCGATCGGTGCACCGAGCAGGGCGCCGCTCTCGCCGGCGGCGCGGCGGGCGTCGGCGGCCCGGGCCTGGCTGATGGCCAGGTCTTCGGTGACGCTGATGAAGCTGTTGATTTGCGGGTCGAGCTGGTTGATGCGCGCCAACAGGGCGCGGGTCAGCTCTTCGGAAGAAAACTTCTTGTCGGCGAGTCCGCGGGCGATCTCGGCCAGGGTCAGTTGATGCATGGCAGGCTCTATTCCCTTACTCGATGACTTTCGGAACCAGGTACAGGCCGTTTTCCGTCGCCGGGGCGATGGCCTGGTAGCTGTCGCGATGGTTACTTTCTGTTACCACGTCGGCGCGCAGGCGCTGGGTGGCTTCCAGAGGGTGGGCCAGTGGCTCGATGCCAGTGGTGTCGACCGCTTGCATCTGGTCGACCAGTCCCAGAATACTGTTCAGGGCATCGGTAGTGCGTGGCAGATCGGCTTCATTCAGGCCCAGTCGGGCCAAATGAGCGATCTTTTCCACGTCGCAGCGTTCAAGCGCCATGGGGATCTCCTGGGAAAACAGAAACGGATTTGCTCCGCGATGAGGAACATGCTGGCAGTATTACGGTCATAAGGCCGCGATCATGTGCAGGCTTGCTCGGAAAAACCGCCAATTTAACATATTGGTGCCTTGCCCAAAATCCCCGCCGTTGTTAGAGTTTGCCGCACTTTTTTACCCACGCGTTGCCTAGGGTCACTTTCCCATGTTCAAGAAACTGCGTGGCATGTTTTCCAGCGATCTTTCCATCGACCTGGGCACTGCCAACACCCTTATTTACGTGCGTGAGCGCGGTATCGTCCTGAATGAGCCATCGGTTGTGGCCATTCGTACTCACGGCAACCAGAAAAGTGTCGTCGCTGTCGGTACCGAGGCAAAGCGCATGCTGGGCCGTACGCCTGGCAACATTGCTGCCATTCGTCCGATGAAAGACGGCGTGATCGCCGATTTCAGCGTTTGTGAAAAAATGCTGCAGTACTTCATCAACAAGGTTCACGAAAACAGCTTCCTGCAGCCAAGCCCGCGGGTACTGATCTGCGTGCCGTGCAAATCGACCCAGGTCGAGCGCCGGGCCATTCGTGAGTCGGCGCTGGGCGCCGGTGCCCGTGAAGTGTTCCTGATCGAAGAGCCAATGGCCGCCGCCATCGGTGCCGGCCTGCCGGTCGAGGAAGCCCGCGGTTCGATGGTCGTCGATATCGGTGGTGGTACCACTGAAATCGCGCTGATCTCCTTGAACGGTGTGGTTTACGCCGAATCCGTACGGGTCGGTGGCGACCGTTTCGACGAAGCCATCGTCACCTACGTGCGCCGCAACTACGGCAGCCTGATCGGTGAGTCCACCGCCGAGCGCATCAAGCAGGAAATCGGTACCGCCTATCCGGGTGGCGAAGTTCGTGAAGTCGATGTCCGCGGCCGCAACCTGGCCGAGGGCGTGCCACGTGCCTTCACCCTGAACTCCAACGAAGTGCTGGAAGCGTTGCAGGAATCCCTGGCGACCATCGTCCAGGCGGTCAAGAGCGCCCTGGAGCAGTCGCCGCCGGAGCTGGCTTCGGACATCGCCGAGCGTGGCCTGGTGCTGACCGGTGGTGGCGCCCTGCTGCGCGACCTCGACAAGCTGCTGGCACAGGAAACCGGCCTGCCGGTAATCGTCGCCGAAGACCCGCTGACCTGCGTAGCTCGCGGTGGTGGCCGTGCCCTGGAAATGATGGACAAACACACCATGGACCTGCTCTCCAGCGAATAAGCCGGAGCCCGCAGTTCACGCCGCCCGGTTTACAGGTAGTGCCCACAGTGCTACCTGTATGTGCTGGGCTGACGTCCGTGTGGGCGTCGTTTTCCGTCAATCCGCAAGCAGGCCGGTGCGTTGCCGTATGAATGACCTCTTGAATCGTCGTCCACGAGGAGCGGCCCATTAAACCGCTTTTCGCCAAGGGCCCTTCGCTGGGCGTACGCCTGCTCGTGCTGGTTGTGCTGTCGATCACCCTGATGGTGGTCGACGCGCGCTTCACCCTGCTCAAGCCAATGCGTAGCCAGATGGGCCTGGTGCTGATGCCGTCCTACCTGGTTACCGATCTGCCCCAGCGCGTGTGGCAGGGGGTTGCCAGCCAGTTTGGCAGCCGTACCGAACTCGCCGCTGAAAACGAAAAACTCAAGACCGAAGCCTTGCTCCTGCAAGGTCGCCTGCAGAAGCTGGCGGCCCTGACCGAGCAGAACGTGCGCCTGCGCGAGTTGCTCAACTCTTCGGCGCTGGTCAACGAGAAGGTCGAAGTTGCTGAGCTGATCGGCGTCGATCCCAATCCTTTCACTCACCGGATCCTGATCAACAAGGGCGAGCGCGATGGCGTGGTCCTCGGTCAGCCGGTGCTCGACGCGCGTGGCCTGATGGGCCAGGTGGTCGAACTGATGCCCTACACCTCGCGGGTACTGCTGCTGACCGACACCACTCATAGCATTCCGGTGCAGGTCAACCGCAACGGCTTGCGGGCAATTGCCAGCGGTACCGGCAACCCCGAGCGCCTCGAACTGCGCCATGTAGCCGATACCGCCGACATCAAGGAAGGCGACCTGCTGGTCAGCTCCGGCCTCGGCCAGCGCTTCCCGGCCGGTTACCCGGTGGCCACGGTCAAGGAAGTGATCCACGACTCAGGCCAGCCGTTTGCCATTGTCCGGGCGATTCCGACCGCTGCGCTCAACCGCAGCCGCTACTTGCTGCTGGTGTTCACCGATAGCCGCTCGCCCGAGCAACGTGCCAGCGATGCCGCGATTGCCCAGGAAGAGGCTGATCGTCAGGGCCTGCCCGCTTCGGCGGCCGCGCCTGCGCCTGGCAGCGCCCCGGCTGCACCGGCTGCGGCCACCCCGGCGCCGGCTGCCACGACGCCAGCCGCACCGGCAACCAGTGCCCATCCGCCCGCCACGGCAGCCCCCGCAGCCCCTGCTGCGGTACCCGGCGCGCCAGTCATTTCCCGGGAGAGACACTGATGGTAAGCACCCGCAGCCGTAATGGCTGGGTCATCTGGCTGAGCTTTCTGATCGGCATGCTGCTCAGCGTGTCGCCCATGCCGCAGTTCGCCGAAGTGTTCCGGCCGATGTGGCTGGCCCTGTTGCTGGCCTTCTGGACCCTGGCCGTGCCGCACCGGGTCGGGATGACCACTGCATTCGTCCTCGGCCTGGCTGAGGATGTGCTGTATGGCACCTTGCTGGGGCAGAACGCCCTGGTGCTGACCCTGATCACTTTCCTGGTGCTGTCGTTGCAACAGCGCCTGCGGATGTTCCCGATGTGGCAGCAGAGCCTGGTGATCCTGGTGATTTTCGGCCTGGCCCAGTTGATCCAGCTGTGGCTCAGCGCCCTGACCGGCAACCGCTTGCCGACCCTGGCGCTGATCTGGTCGGCGGTCATCAGCGCTTTGCTCTGGCCGTGGATCAGCTATGGCCTGCGTGGGCTGCGCCGACGCCTGAGCATCAACTGAGCACTCACATTCAACGCTGACAGGGAGACGTCAAGATGACCCTGCTGTACCTGGCCTCTGGCTCGCCACGCCGCCGTGAGTTGCTGACCCAGATCGGTGTTCCCTTCACTTCGCTCAGTGCCGCGATCGACGAGACGCCGCTGCCCGCAGAGGCTGCAGCAGCTTACGTCGAGCGTCTGGCGCGGGAAAAAGCGTGCGCTGGCCTTGCGTCACTACCCGAAGGTAGCGAGGGCCCGGTAGCAGTGCTGGGCGCCGATACCGCCGTGGTGCTCGAAGGTCGAATTCTCGGTAAACCGCAAAACCGCGAAGATGCCCTGGCCATGCTGGCAGCCCTGTCCGGGCACGAGCACCAGGTAATGACGGCGGTGGCCGTGGCCGATCATCAGCGTTGCCTGAGCGTCAATGTCACAAGCCGTGTGCTGTTTCGCCCCATCAGTGCCGAGGAAGCCGAGGCCTACTGGGCCAGCGGCGAACCTGCCGACAAGGCCGGAAGCTACGCCATTCAGGGCCTGGGGGCGGTATTCGTCCAGCGCCTTGAAGGCAGCTATTCGGCCGTGGTCGGCCTGCCCTTGAACGAAACCGCCGAACTGCTCGGTCAATTCGCCATCCCCTGCTGGCAGCGTCTGCCGGCCTGTTGAGCGAGGATTAGCCAGAACTGCCCTAGCCAGTCGCCCGCGAGCGATCCATGATTACTGAAGTCCTTTGACGAGAGCCTGCCATGAGTGAAGAGATTCTGATCAACATCACACCGATGGAATCACGCGTGGCGGTGGTGGAGAACGGTGTACTGCAGGAGGTGCATGTCGAGCGTACCCAGCGCCGTGGCATCGTCGGCAACATCTACAAAGGCAAGGTGGTGCGGGTACTGCCGGGCATGCAGGCGGCCTTCGTCGACATCGGCCTGGACCGCGCGGCGTTCATCCACGCCTCGGAAATCTCCCTGCGCGAAGGCTCGTCGGTCGAGAGCATCAGCGCCCTGGTGCACGAAGGCCAGAGCCTGGTGGTGCAGGTGACCAAGGACCCGATCGGCTCCAAGGGCGCGCGCCTGACCACCCAGCTGTCGATCCCGTCGCGGTACCTGGTGTACATGCCGCGCACCAGTCATGTCGGTATTTCGCTGAAGATCGAAGACGAAGCCGAGCGCGAGCGCCTCAAGCAGGTGGTGACTGACTGCATCGCCCAGGAAAATATCCAGGATGCCGGTGGTTTCATCCTGCGTACCGCCGCCGAAGGCGCCGGGGCCGATGAAATCCTCATGGACATCCGCTACCTGCGCAGGCTCTGGGAGCAGATCGGCGCGCAGATCAAGACCGTCGGCGCGCCGACCGAAATCTACGAAGACCTCGGCCTGGCCCTGCGCACTTTGCGCGATCTGGTTAACCCGAAAATCGAGAAGATCCGCATCGATTCGCGGGAAACATTTCAGAAAACCACGCAGTTTGTCGCCGAATTGATGCCGGAAATCGCCGATCGTCTGGAACACTACCCGGGCGAGCGACCGATCTTCGACCTCTACGGCGTCGAAGACGAGATCCAGCGCGCCCTGGACCGCAAGGTGCCGCTCAAATCCGGCGGTTACCTGGTAGTCGACCCGGCCGAGGCGATGACCACCATCGACGTCAATACCGGGGCTTTTGTCGGCCACCGCAACCTTGAAGAGACCATCTTCAAAACCAACCTCGAGGCGGCCACCGCCATTGCCCGGCAACTGCGCCTGCGCAATATCGGCGGGATCATCATCATTGACTTCATCGACATGGAAGATGAAGAGCACCAGCGCCAGGTACTGCGGACCCTGGAAAAACAGCTGGAGCGCGACCACGCCAAGACCAACATCATCGGCATCACCGAGCTGGGCCTGGTGCAGATGACCCGCAAGCGCACCCGCGAAAGCCTCGAGCAGGTACTCTGTGAGCCCTGCTATTGCTGCCAGGGCCGGGGCAAGCTGAAAACCCCCGAGACCGTCTGTTACGAAATTTTCCGCGAGATCCTCCGCGAAGCCCGCGCCTACCAGGCTGAAGGCTACCGGGTGCTGGCCAACCAGAAAGTGGTCGACCGCCTGCTGGATGAAGAATCGGGTAACGTTGCCGAACTTGAAGCCTTCATTGGTCGAACCATTCGCTTCCAGGTCGAGTCCATGTATTCCCAGGAACAATATGATGTGGTGCTCCTCTGACTCGGTCTGAACAACATTGCGCAGTGCGCCGGCTGGCAAACCGCCGGGTTGCGGCCATAGTTAAGGCACGATCTGGAGGGCCACAGGCATGGAACGACTGATGCGCGTTCTCGGCGCCTTGACCCGCTGGGGGTTGGGCATCAGTGCCTTGCTGGCGGTGTTGGTGGCGCTTTATGTCAGTCTCGGCCGGCAGTTCATCCCGCTGGTGGCCGAGTACCGTGCCGAGGTCGAGGACAAGGCCGAGCAAGCCCTGGGCCTGCCGGTGCATATCGGTGCCCTGGAAGGGCACTGGAGCGGCCTGGCGCCGATCGTGCGGGTACGCGATATCCAGGTCGGCGAAGGGCCCAGTGCCCTGCGCCTGGACGGCGTCAGGCTGGTGCCGGACCTGTGGGCCAGCCTGGTCGAGCGCCAGGTGCGCCTGGCCAACCTCGAAGTTGGCGGCCTGCAACTGAGCCTGCGCGAGGACCAGAACGGCGCCTGGGCCCTGGAAGGCCTGCCGAAAAAAGACGATAAGCCACTCGACCCCGAGCAACTGCTCAAGCAGATCCAGGTGGTGTCGAAAGTCACCGTGGTCGACAGCCAGGTGACCCTGGAGCCGTTCCAGCGCGAACCCATGACCCTCACCTACGTCAGCCTCGGCCTGCAGACCGGCAGTGTGCGCCAGCGCCTGGACGCGCGGCTGACCCTGCCCGATGGCCAGCCACTGGCGTTGAGCCTGCGCAGCCGCATTCGCCCCAGCCAGTGGCGCGACGGTGAAATCGATGCCTACCTGAGCCTGCCGCAAAGCGACTGGGCGCGCTGGCTGCCGCCACGCCTGCTGGGCCAGTGGCAGGCCACTGAGCTGCGCGCCGGTGGCGAGCTGTGGCTGGACTGGGGCAAGGGCCAGTTGCAAAGCGCGGTGGTGCGCCTGAATGCGCCAGAGCTGCGCGGCAATCATGCCGAACGCAAGCCCGTGCAGATTGACAACCTGGCCCTCAATGCCTGGTTCCAGCGCGGCGACAAGGGCCTGGAGGTGCTGGTCGACTCGCTGGCCATGAGCCTGGGCAAGACCCGCTGGGAATCCCATGTGCAGCTCAAGCAGACGGCCGCGACCGAGTCGAGCGAGGAAACCTGGGCGATCCAGGCCGACCGTCTCGACCTGACCCCGGTTACGCCGCTGATCAACGCCCTGGCGCCGCTGCCGGAAAAACTCATGGCCGTGGTCGATGGCCTCAAGGTCACCGGGGCCTTGCGTAACGTGCGCCTGGATGTGCGGCCTAAAGCCACCGGCGACCAGCGCCTGAGTTTTGCTGCCAACCTTGAGCGGGTTGGCTTTGACGCCTATCACGGTGCACCGGCTGCCGGTAATGTCAGCGGCAGTATCAGCGGTGACCTCGGCCAGGGCGAACTGCGCCTGGATACCGATGCCTTCATGCTGCACCTGTACCCGATCTTCGAGAAACCCTGGCATTACCAGAAAGCCAACGCACGCCTGACCTGGCGCCTGGACCAGGAAGGCTTCACCCTGATCGCGCCGTACCTGAAGGTGCTGGGCGAGGAGGGCAAGATTGCCGGCGACTTCCTCATTCGCCTGCTGTTCGATGAAACCCGTGAAGACTACATGGACCTGCGCGTCGGCCTGGTCGACGGCGATGGCCGCTACACCGCCAAGTACCTGCCCGAAGTACTAAGCCCGGCGCTGGATGAATGGCTGCGCACGGCGATCCTCAAGGGCGCGGTCGATGAGGGTTACTTCCAGTACCAGGGCTCGCTCAACCACGGCGCCTCGGAGCAGGCCCGCAGTATCAGCCTGTTCTTCAAAGTCCATGACGCCGCCCTGGATTTTCAGCCCGGCTGGCCTCAGGTGCAGAAAGTCGCCGGTGACGTGTTTATCGACGACGATGGTGTGCGCATCAAGGCGCAAAGCGGACAGTTACTCAATACTCAGGTACGCAACGTCGAGGTCAACATTCCCCATGTTGCCGCCGGTGAGCACAATCACCTGTACCTGGACGGCGAATTTGACGGCGGGCTCGTCGATGGCCTGAAGATCCTCCAGGACGCGCCTATCGGCACCGGGCCGATGTTTGCCGGCTGGGAGGGCGAGGGCGATCTCAAGGGCAAGCTCAAGCTGGATATTCCCCTGGCCAAAGGCCAGCAACCCAAGGTGGTCGTTGACTTCAATGTTCGCGATGCACGGCTGAAGATCGCTTCACCTGCCCTGGAACTCCATCAGCTCAAGGGTGACTTGCGCTTTGACTTCGACAAAGGCTTGAGCGGCGAGAACATCAGTGCGCGGGCTTTCGACAAGCCGATCACGGCGCAGATCTTTGCCGAAGGCAAGCCCGGGCAAATGCAGACCCGCATCAACGCCAAAGGGCAGATGCCGCTCAAGTCACTGACCGACTGGCTGCAGGTCAAACAGGCCCTGCCGCTTTCCGGGGAGCTGCCGTACCAGTTGCAGGTCAGCCTGGGCAGCCGCGACAACACCTTGACTGTCGATTCCAGCCTCAAGGGCCTGGCGGTGGATTTGCCCGCGCCGTTCGGCAAGGCCGCCAACGAGACCCGCAACAGCCAGTTCAGCATGGGCCTGCAGGGGCCGGAGCGGCGCTTTAATGTCACTTATGCCGACGTTGCCAAGGCCATCTACGCCGCGCCCATGGACAAGCTCGACCAGGGCCGCGGTGAACTGCTGTTCGGCGCCGGTACCGCACAGTTGCCGCCTGGCCAGGGCCTGCGTGTGCGCGGTCGCCTGGCCGAGCTGGACCTGGAGCCCTGGCAGAAGCAGTTCGAGCGCTTTGCCGGCAACGACCCGGGTGGCAGTGCCAAGCAGACGCTGCGTGGCGTCGACCTGAGTATTGGCCAGCTCAAGGGCTTTGGCCTGAACCTGGCGCAGGCGGTGGTGCGTGTCGATCGCGGTGGCAACCTCTGGGTCGTGCGCCTGGACAGCAAGGAAGTCATCGGTAACGCGCGGATCCCGGATGCCAAGGGCGCGCCAATGGTGATCAACCTGCAGACCATTCACCTGCCGGCCGCCGACCCCGCCGAAGCGTCTTCCGATGACGGCCCGGACCCGATGGCGAGTATTGATCCGCGCAAGATTCCGGCCGTTGATCTTTCCATCGACAAGCTGTTCCGTGGCGATGACCTGCTCGGCAGCTGGGCGGTCAAAGTTCGTCCGACTGCCAAGGGCATCGCCCTCAATGACCTCGATGTCAGTGTCAAAGGCCTGCAGATCGACGGTAATGGCGGTTGGGAAGGGGCGCCAGGGGCGAGCAGCAGTTGGTACAAGGGCCGTCTGGAAGGCAAGAACCTGGCGGACATCCTCAAGGCTTTCAACTTTGCGCCGACCGTCACCAGCCGGGACTTTCGCCTGGATGTCGACGGCCGCTGGCCCGGCTCGCCAGCCTGGGTCGGCCTCAAGCGCTTCTCCGGCAGCCTCGACGCCGCCTTGCGCAAAGGCCAGTTCGTCGAAGTCGAAGGTGGCGCCCAGGCCCTGCGCGTGTTCGGCCTGCTCAACTTCAACTCGATTGGCCGGCGCCTGCGTCTGGACTTCTCCGACTTGCTCGACAAGGGCCTGAGCTACGACCGGGTCAAAGGCCTGCTGGTGGCCAGTGAAGGGGTGTATGTGACCCGCGAACCGATCACCGTCACTGGCCCCTCCAGCAACCTTGAGCTGGACGGCACCCTGGACATGGTCCGTGACCGGGTCGACGCCAACCTGCTGGTGACCCTGCCGGTGACCAACAACCTGCCGATTGCCGCGCTGATCGTCGGTGCGCCGGCCATCGGCGGGGCGCTGTTCCTGGTTGATCGCCTGCTCGGCGACCGGGTGGCGCGCTACGCCAGCGTGCATTATCGCGTCGAGGGTCCGTGGAAAGAGCCTAAGATAAGCTTTATCAAACCTTTCGAAAAATCACGCTAGGAGCCGGGATGAAGTCAGCGGTTATCCAGATGGTCAGCCAGAGCGACGTTCTGGCCAACCTGGTGCGCGCCCGGCAACTGCTTGAGCAGGCAGCCGCAGGCGGTGCACGGCTTGCCGTGCTGCCGGAGAACTTCGCTGCCATGGGCCGGCGCGACAGCGCCGCAATCGGCCGCGCCGAAGCGCTGGGCGAAGGCCCGATCCTGCCCTGGTTGAAACAGACCGCCCGTGACCTCAAGTTATGGATAGTGGCCGGGACCTTGCCGCTGCCGCCGGTCGGCCAGGCCGAAGCCAAGGCCCATGCCTGCTCGTTGCTGATCGATGAGCACGGTGAGCAGGTGGCGCGCTACGACAAGCTGCACCTGTTCGATGTCGATGTCGCCGATAACCGTGGCCGCTATCGCGAATCCGATGACTACGCCCATGGCGGCCAGGTAGTGGTCGCCGATACCCCGGTCGGGCGCCTGGGCCTGAGCGTCTGCTATGACCTGCGCTTCCCCGAGCTGTACAGCGCGCTGCGCGAGGCCGGGGCTGAGCTGATCAGTGCGCCGTCGGCCTTCACCGCCGTGACCGGTGCCGCGCACTGGGAAGTGTTGATTCGCGCGCGGGCGATTGAAACCCAGTGTTATGTCCTGGCCGCGGCCCAGGGCGGAACTCACCCGGGGCCCCGGGAAACCTATGGCCATGCGGCGATCGTCGACCCCTGGGGGCGCATCGTCGCCGAACAGGCCAGCGGCGAAGCCGTGCTGCTGGGCGAACGTGACAGCAGCGAACAGGCGTCCATCCGGGCGCGGATGCCGGTGACCTTGCACCGGCGCTTTTTCTCGCAGGACGCCTTGCGGCCTGCGCACACCTCGGAGTGACTATGAGCGAGATGTTATCCACTGTCAGCGAACACCTGCTGGCGCCGGGCGGCCTGACCCTCGACAGCCTGCAGTCAGTGCTGGGCGAGCTGGCCGGGCCAGGCATCGATGCCGCCGACCTGTACTTCCAGGGGCAGATTTCCGAATCCTGGGCGCTGGAAGACGGCATCGTCAAAGAAGGCAGTTTCAACCTCGACCAGGGCGTGGGCGTACGTGCCCAGTCCGGCGAGAAGACCGGTTTTGCCTACAGCAACGCCATCAACCTCGAAGCCCTGACCTCGGCGGCCCGCGCCGCGCGCTCGATTTCCCGTGCCGGGCAGAACGGCAGCGTGCAGGCGTTCAACAGCCAGGACGTTACCCAGCTGTATGGCACCGACAATCCGCTTGAGGTCATCAACCGCGCCGACAAGGTCGAGCTGCTCAAGCGTGTCGACGCCGCCACGCGCAAGCTCGATCCGCGTATCCAGCAAGTCACCGTGAGCATGGCCGGGGTCTGGGAGCGCATCCTGGTCGCCGCCGCCGATGGCAGCCTGGCCGCCGACATTCGCCCGCTGGTGCGTTTCAACGTCAGTGTCATCGTCGAGCAGAACGGCCGTCGCGAGCGCGGCGGTCACGGTGGCGGCGGGCGTACCGACTACCGCTATTTCACCGACGAACGGGTCATGGGCTATGCCCGTGAGGCCCTGCGCCAGGCGCTGGTCAACCTCGAAGCCATCCCGGCGCCGGCCGGTACCCTGCCGGTGGTGCTCGGCTCCGGCTGGTCGGGCGTATTGCTGCACGAAGCGGTCGGTCATGGCCTTGAGGGTGATTTCAACCGCAAGGGCAGTTCGGCCTACAGCGGCCAAATGGGCGAGAAGGTGGCTTCGAGCCTGTGCACCATTGTCGATGACGGCACCCTGGAAGGTCGTCGCGGATCACTGAGCGTCGATGACGAAGGTACCCCGACCGAGTGCACCACGCTGATCGAGAACGGCATCCTCAAGGGCTACATGCAGGACAAGCTCAACGCCCGCCTGATGGGCATGGCCCGCACCGGCAACGGCCGTCGCGAATCCTACGCGCACCTGCCGATGCCGCGCATGACCAACACCTACATGCGTGCCGGCGAAAGCGACCCGGCTGAAATCATTGCCTCGGTGAAAAGGGGTATTTATTGCGCCAACCTCGGCGGTGGCCAGGTGGACATCACCAGCGGCAAGTTCGTGTTCTCCACCAGTGAGGCGTACCTGATCGAAGACGGCAAGATTACCGCGCCGGTCAAAGGCGCAACCCTGATCGGCAACGGGCCGGAAGCCATGAGCCGGGTATCGATGGTCGGCAACGACCTGTCGCTGGACAGCGGTGTCGGTACATGCGGCAAGGATGGTCAGTCGGTGCCGGTGGGCGTTGGCCAGCCGACCCTGAAGATCGATGCGATCACCGTCGGTGGCACCGGCGCATGAAGATGAAACCGGGCAGGCAGGGCGCCTGCCCGTGTGCGGGGTTCAACGCAGGCCGCGTTGGACCTCGTCGAGTTCGCGGATGTACTTGAAGATCTTGCGGCTCGCGCTTGGCGGCTTGTTGCGCGCCAGCTCGTGCTGGGCCTGGCGGATCAGCGAGCGCAGTTGCTGGCGATCGGCATCGGGGTATTCCTGGACGAACTTCTCTAGGACCTCGTCGGTACCATCGATCAGCCGGTCACGCCAGCGTTCAAGGTTGTGGAAGCGCTCGTTGTATTGGCGCGAGGAGGCGTCGAGCTGGTCAAGCAGGGCATTGATCGCGTCGATGTCCTGGTCGCGCATCAGCTTGCCGATGAACGACTTGTGACGCCGTTTGGCCTCGTTCGCGGTGTGCCGCTTGTGCTCTTCCAGGGCCGCGCGCAACTCGTCGGTCAACGGCAGTTTGGCCAGGGTATCGGGCTTGAGCAAGGTAAGGCGCTCGCCCATCTCGACCAGCGCCTGCATTTCGCGCTTGACCTGGGTTTTGCTTTTTTCGCCGTCAAAGGCGGTGTCGTAAGAATCAACCATGGGGGCAGTCCGCTGAGAATCGCCGCCATGATAACCAGTCGGGGGCCGCTTGTCCGGTCCGGTCGTAGATTGACCCGCGCCGAACGCAGAATTTGAGTGGAGAAAACCATGAGTGCAGTCCAGAGCGTAGGTCCGCAGGCCCTGCCGGCGTTGCAGGAACAGGTCGAACAGATCATTGCCGAAGCCCGGCGCCAGGGTGCCAGCGCCTGCGAAGTGGCGGTATCGCTGGAGCAGGGGTTGTCGACTTCGGTGCGCCAGCGTGAAGTCGAGACCGTCGAATTCAACCGTGACCAGGGTTTTGGCATCACCTTGTACGTGGGCCAGCGCAAAGGCTCGGCGAGCACCTCGGCCAGCGGCAGCGAGGCGATCCGGGAAACCGTCGCCGCCGCCCTGGCGATTGCCAAGCACACTTCCGAAGACGAGTGCGCCGGGCTTGCCGATCCGGCGCTGATGGCCCGCGAGCAGGCGGATTTCGACCTCTATCATGCCTGGGACATCACCCCTGAGCAGGCCATCGAAAAGGCCCTGGAGTGCGAAGCCGCAGCTTTCGATGCCGATGCGCGGATCAAGAACGCCGACGGCACCACCCTCAACACCCACCAGGGCTGTCGCGTGTATGGCAACAGCCATGGCTTTATCGGCGGCTACGCTTCGACCCGGCACAGCCTGAGCTGCGTGATGATTGCCGAAGCCGACGGGCAGATGCAGCGCGACTACTGGTATGACGTCAATCGCCAGGGCGAATTGCTCGCCGACCCGCGCAGCATCGGTATCCGCGCTGCGCAACGGGCAGCCAGCCGCCTGGGCGCGCGTCCGGTACCCACCTGTGAAGTGCCGGTACTGTTCTCGGCCGAGCTGGCAGGGGGGCTGTTCGGCAGCTTCCTTTCGGCGATTTCCGGCGGCAACCTGTACCGCAAGTCTTCGTTCCTCGATGGTGCCATGGGCCAACGGCTGTTCCCGACCTGGCTGACCCTGGACGAGCGCCCGCACCTGCAGCGTGCCCTGGGCAGCGCCGCGTTCGATGGTGACGGCCTGGCCACCTATGCCAAGCCATTCGTTGAAAACGGCCAACTGGTGTCCTACGTGCTGGGTACCTATTCCGGGCGCAAGCTGGGCTTGCCGAGCACCGCCAACGCCGGCGGCGTGCACAACCTGTTCGTCACCCATGGGGTCGAAGACCAGGCTGCCCTGCTGCGGCGCATGGGTCGTGGGCTGCTGGTTACCGAGCTGATGGGCCATGGTCTGAACATGGTCACCGGCGACTACTCGCGCGGTGCTGCAGGCTACTGGGTAGAAAACGGCGAGATTCAGTTCGCCGTTCAGGAAGTGACGATCGCCGGTAATATGAAGGATATGTTCCAGCAAATTGTCGCGATTGGTAATGATCTGGAAACCCGCAGCAATATTCACACAGGCTCGGTGCTGATCGAGCGGATGACCGTCGCGGGCAGTTAACGCCCGGTGTTGCTCCCCCTTCGAAGCCCGGCCATGTGTCGGGCTTTTTGTTTTTCTTTTTTCATTTTGTTGAACTGATTCTGATTATCACTTAATAATGAATATCATTATCTAGGCGATGATGTTCATGAAACCAGTCCTCCACGAATTGCCCTACCTGGAAAACTGGCGCTGGCTGAGCCGGCGCATTCGCTGTGCACTCGATCCGGACGAGCCGCGCCTGATCGAGCACTACCTCACCGAAGGCCGTTACCTGGTGTGTTGCACCGATACCAGCGCCTGGACCATCGCCTTGACTTCATTCCGCCTGCTGCTGGACACCGCCTGCGATCGCGCGCTGCCCTGGCATTGGCGCTGCCTGTGCCTGGACCAGGCCTGGCGGCCGCTGCTGGAGCTGCGCAACCTCGATCGGCGCGAAAACAACCAGCGCTGGCAGCCCTTCGCCCTGCAACTGGCGAACTGCGTGCTGCTGCCTTCGATTTCCTACGATGAACTGATGCAAGGACTTGATGATGAGTAATACCCGTATCGAGCGCGACAGCATGGGTGAACTGCTGGTGCCAGCCGAGGCCCTGTATGGCGCCCAGACCCAGCGCGCGGTAAACAACTTCCCGATCAGCCAGCAACGCATGCCGACCCAGTTCATTCGCGCACTGCTGCTGGCCAAGGCTGCTGCGGCCAAGGCCAATATCGAGCTCAAGCAACTGGAGCAGGCCCGCGGCGAGGCGATCGTCAAAGCCGTGGAGCAGTTGCTGGCCGCTGACTTCATGCAGCATTTCCCGGTGGATATCTTCCAGACCGGCTCCGGTACCAGTTCGAACATGAACGCCAACGAGGTGATCGCGACCCTGGCCAGCCGCGTGCTGGGCGATACGGTCAACCCCAACGATCACGTCAACTGCGGGCAAAGCAGCAACGACATCATCCCCACCACCATTCATGTCAGTGCCGCGCTGGCCCTGCACGAGCAGTTGCTGCCGGCGCTGCAGCATCTGGTCAAGGTGATCGACGCCAAGGCCGAGCAGGTGCATCCGTTCATCAAGACCGGCCGCACCCACCTGATGGATGCCATGCCGGTGCGCATGAGCCAGGTGCTGGGTGGATGGTCGGCGCAAGTCAAGGCGGCCATTGCTCATCTGCAAGCCACCTTGCCAAGCCTGCAAGCCCTGGCCCAGGGCGGCACCGCCGTGGGCACTGGCATCAATGCCCATCCTGAGTTCGCTGCGCGCTTCAGCCAGCAACTGACAGCGCTTACCGGCGTCGAATTTGTTCCGGGGCACAACCTGTTCGCCTTGATTGGTTCGCAAGACACCGCTGTGGCGGTATCCGGCCAGCTCAAGACCACCGCTGTGGCACTGATGAAAATCGCCAACGACCTGCGCTGGATGAACTCCGGGCCGCTGGCCGGCCTGGGCGAAATCGAGCTCGAAGGCTTGCAGCCGGGCTCTTCAATCATGCCAGGCAAGGTCAACCCGGTAATCCCGGAAGCGACTGCCATGGTCGCCGCGCAGGTGATCGGCAACGACGCGACCATCGCCGTGGCCGGGCAGTCGGGCAACTTCGAACTCAACGTGATGCTGCCGATTATTGCCCAGAACCTGCTCAGCAGCATCGAGCTGATGGCCAATGCCAGCCGCTTGCTGGCCGACAAGGCGATTGCCAGCTTCACGGTCAATGAACCCAAGCTCAAGGAAGCCCTGGCGCGCAACCCGATTCTGGTCACCGCCCTGAACCCGATCATCGGCTACCAGAAGGCTGCCGAAATCGCCAAGACCGCTTACAAGCAAGGCCGCCCGATTATCGACGTAGCCCTCGAAAACACCGACCTGCCGCGCAGCCAGCTTGAAGCGCTGCTCGATCCGGAAAAGCTCACCGCCGGCGGGATCTGAGCCGGCCCACCGCTCTGGAGGTTTGTCATGCAGCACTGGAAACGCACCACCGAAATTGCCAACCGCCTGTTCGAACAGGGCGAGTTGGTCGATGCCCGCGAGTTGTATCTGCAAGCCCTGGCGCTTGCCCAGGTGTTGTTCGAACGCTGGCATGACGCCGACGAAGCGGTGGCCGTGTGCGTCATCGCCCACCACAACCTGGCTGACCTGCACCTGCGGCTGAATCAGCCGCAGGAAAGCGCCGAGTACCTGTGCGCCATTCACCAGCGGTTGTTGCAGACCGCCCAGGACCTGCGCATGGCGCCAATGCTGCGCGAAGCGGCGTTGCGCCACAGCAGCAAGACCTACACCGAGTTGCTGAGCTTCATCAGCGAGTACGGCCAGTACCCCCGTACCGAACGTCTGCTCTACCGGCACGAGCCGCAGCCGGCCCTGCATGCCGGCCAGGAAAGCGCCGCGCCTTCAGTCCTACAATATGGAATCCAGTGATATGCCTTATACCTTGCCTGCATTGCCTTACGCCTACGATGCGCTGGAACCGCACATCGATACCCAGACCATGCAGATTCACCACAGCAAGCACCACCAGACTTACATCAACAACCTCAACGCGGCGGTCGAAGGCAGCGAGTATGCCGAGTGGCCGGTGGAAAAACTGGTGGCCAGCGTCAAGCAACTGCCGGAAAAATTGCACAACGCGGTAATCAACCAGGGCGGCGGTCACGCCAACCATTCGCTGTTCTGGACCGTGATGTCGCCCCAGGGCGGCGGCCTGCCACAAGGCGCTGTGGCCAAGGCCATTGATGAGCAATTGGGTGGCTTCGAGGCGTTCAAGGACGCCTTCACCAAGGCTGCGCTGACTCGCTTTGGCAGCGGCTGGGCCTGGCTGAGCGTGACCCCGGCCAAGACCCTGGTGGTTGAAAGCAGTGGTAATCAGGACAGCCCGCTGATGAACGGCAATACGCCAATCCTCGGCCTGGACGTCTGGGAGCATGCTTACTACCTGCTGTACCAGAACCGTCGTCCGGAATACATCAACGCCTTCTACAACGTGATCGACTGGTCCGAGGTAGAGCGTCGTTACGCAGCTGCGCTTGTGTGAGTCGCAGCGCAATGCGTTCGGATGTGATGTCCATTGCCGGTGTGCGGCTGTTTCGCCTGGCGCTCGGTACCCTGTTGCTGCTGGTCGGCTTCGCCCTGCTGGTGGCCCAGGGTATCGCCTGGCTGGACCTGGAACCGCGCATGTTACGGGCGCTCGAAGGCGGTGCGCTGTGCGCCCTGGGTACGGCCTTGGGCGCGGTGCCGGTGCTGGTGATCCGCAACATGCCAGTGGCGTTGGCCGATACCTTGCTGGGCTTTGGTGCCGGGGTGATGCTGGCGGCCACGGCCTTTTCGCTGATCATTCCCGGGCTGGATGCCGCCCAGGCCATTGGCCTGGGTAAATGGGGCGCCGGTGGTTTGGTCAGCTTCGGCTTGCTGTTCGGGGCCTTCTGCCTGTACCTGGTCGACCTCAAGGTGTCCGGTGCATCGCCCGAGGCTCTGGTCGGCACGCCTCAGCAACCGGTAATCGCCGCGCGGATCTGGGTGTTCGTCATTGCCATCATTGCCCATAACATCCCCGAAGGCATGGCCATTGGCGTGTCTGCCGGTGGTGGCATGCCCGATGCCGACAGCCTTGCCATGGGCATTGCCCTGCAGGATGTGCCGGAAGGCCTGGTGATCGCCCTGGTGTTGGCAGGGGTGGGGATGGCCCGCTTCAAGGCGTTTCTGATTGGTGCGGCTTCTGGTCTGGTCGAGCCGCTGGCAGCGGTGGTGTGTGCCTGGCTGGTGACCGTGGCAGAGTTGTTGCTGCCACTGGGCTTGGCGTGTGCTGCCGGGGCGATGTTGCTGGTCGTGACCCAGGAAATCATTCCCGAGTCGCGCAGCAATGGCCATCACCGGCTAGCCAGCCTGGGCCTGTGCATCGGCTTCTGCCTGATGATGGTGATGGATACGGCGCTTTCGTGAGAAAACGGGGGCGGTTATTCGCCCTCGTCGAAGTAATTGTTGATCAGTTCGATCAGGGCGTTGAGTGCATCATCGTCCTGCTCGCCCTCGGTGTGCAGATGAATGGCGGTGCCCTTGCCGGCCGCCAGCATCATGACCGCCATGATGCTCTTGCCATCAACCAGGGATTGCGGATTACGCCCAACGCGAACCTGGCAGGGAAACTTGCCCGCAACGCCAACGAACTTTGCCGCTGCCCGGGCGTGCAGCCCCAGCTTGTTGATGATGGTGATTTCTTTTGCGGGCATCGAGGCGCTGGTCCTGTGGGCTAGAGGTCGCGGTGGCGAACCTGGACATTCTTTAACGATTGTTGCAGTAACTGGCCCAGACGCTCGGTCAGGTACACCGAACGGTGGTGGCCACCCGTGCAGCCAATGGCAATGGTGACATAGGCACGGTTGCTGGCGGCAAAGCGCGGCAACCACTTGAGCAGGTAGCTGGAGATGTCCTGGAACATGTCCTCGACATCCGGCTGCGCAGCCAGGTAATCGATCACTGGTTGCTCCAGGCCCGAATGGTCGCGCAGTTCCGGCTTCCAGTAAGGGTTGGGCAGGCAGCGCACATCGAACACCAGGTCGGCATCGACCGGCATGCCGCGTTTGAAACCGAAGGATTCGACCAGGAAGGCCGTACCGGGCTCCGGCTGGTTGAGCAGGCGCAATTTGATCGAGTCACGCAACTGATACAGGTTCAGGTTGGTGGTATCGATCTTCAGGTCGGCGAGGTCGGCAATCGGCCCGAGCAGCTCGCTTTCGACTTCGATCGCTTCGGCCAGCGAGCGTTCGTTGTTGGTCAGCGGGTGGCGGCGGCGGGTTTCCGAGAAGCGCTTGAGCAATGTTTCTTCATCGGCATCCAGGTACAGCACATCACACTGGATGTGCCGGCTACGGGCGTCCTCAAGCAGCTCGGGAAAGCGCGACAAGTGGCTGGGCAAGTTGCGCGCGTCAATCGAAACGGCCACCTTGGGCTGCATCAATTCCGTGTTGATCAGGGCGCTTTCGGCCAGTTGCGGCAGCAAGCCAGCAGGCAGGTTGTCGATGCAGTAGTAGCCGTTGTCCTCAAGTACATCGAGGGCGGTACTCTTGCCGGAGCCAGACCGGCCGCTAACGATGATCAAGCGCATGTTCAATGCCCGTTCTGTACGTCCAGTACGACCTGGTACAAGGCTTCGTTACTGGTGGCCGCACGCAGTTTTTCGCGTACGTCCTTGCTATCGAGCATGCTGGCGATCTGGCGCAGCAGCTCCAGGTGCGCATCGGTAGCCGCTTCCGGGACCAGCAGTACGAACAGCAGGTCGACCGGGGCGCCATCGATGGCGTCGAAATCGATAGGGGCGTCAAGGTGCAGCAGCGCGCTGACCGGTGACTCACAGCCCTTGAGGCGGCAGTGGGGAATGGCAATGCCGTTGCCGAAGCCGGTGGAGCCCAGTTTCTCCCGGGCGATCAAGGCTTCGTACACGATCTGGGTGTCCAGCTCGGGCACTTCTCTGCCGATCAGATTGGCGATCTGTTCGAGCGCACGCTTTTTACTGCCGCCCGGCACGTTCACAAGGGAACGGCCGGGGGTCAGGATGGTTTCAAGTCGGATCATGGATGAGGGGGATCAGCGGGCCGCTGCACCTTGCAGCAGGCTTTGCTGTTTTTCCTTGTGTTTTTTCAGTTGGCGGTCGAGCTTGTCGGTCAAGGCGTCGATCGCTGCATACATGTCTTGGTGTTCGGCATTTGCAACCACTTCGCCGCCGGGAATGAACAGCGTCGCTTCAATCTTCTGCTGCAGCTTCTCGACCTTCATGATTACCGTCACATTGGTAATCTTGTCGAAATGCCCCTCCAGTCGTTTCAATTTCTGCTCGACGTACTCACGCAGGGGCTGAGTAACTTCTACATGCTGTCCACTGATATTGACTTGCATACAGCTTCTCCTTTGTTGCCGGTGCATAAGAGGCAGGTATTGCGCCTGCCACTGAACTGCGGTGGCACACCTCAGGAGCCGTTACATCAATCGCTTGCGCTCGCTCGACGGTGCGATGCCGAGGGACTCGCGGTACTTGGCGACGGTGCGACGTGCTACCTGGATGCCTTGTGCCTCCAGTAAACCAGCGATCTTGCTGTCACTCAATGGCTTTTTCTGATTTTCCGCTGCAACCAGTTTCTTGATGATTGCGCGGATCGCCGTGGACGAGCATTCGCCGCCTTCGGAGGTGCTGACGTGGCTGGAGAAAAAGTACTTCAGCTCGTAAATTCCGCGCGGCGTGTGCATGTATTTCTGCGTGGTTACCCGGGAAATGGTCGACTCGTGCATGCCCACCGCTTCGGCGATGTCGTGCAGCACCAGCGGCTTCATCGCCTCGTCACCGTGATCGAGGAAGCCGCGCTGGTGCTCGACGATCTGGGTGGCGACCTTCATCAGGGTTTCGTTGCGGCTTTGCAGGCTCTTGATGAACCAGCGCGCCTCCTGCAACTGGTTGCGCATGAAGGTGTTGTCGGCGCTAGTGTCGGCGCGACGGACGAAACCGGCGTACTGCGGGTTGACCCGCAGGCGCGGGACCGCTTCCTGGTTGAGTTCGACCAGCCAGCGCTCGTTGTCCTTGCGCACGATCACGTCGGGCACCACGTATTCGGCTTCGCTGGACTCGATTTGCGAGCCCGGGCGCGGGTTGAGGCTCTGTACCAGTTCGATGACCTGGCGCAGCTCGTCTTCCTTGAGCTTCATGCGGCGCATCAGCTGGCTGTAGTCGCGGCCGCCGAGCAGGTCGATGTAGTCGCTGACCAGGCGCTGGGCTTCGGCCATCCACGGGGTACGCGGCGGCAGCTGGCGCAGTTGCAGCAACAGGCACTCGCTGAGGTTGCGCGCGCCGATGCCGGCGGGTTCGAATTGCTGGATACGGTGCAGCACGGCTTCGACTTCATCCAGCTCGATGTCGAGCTCGGGGTCGAAGGATTCGCAGACTTCTTCCAGGGTTTCGTCGAGATAACCCTGGTTGTTGATGCAGTCGATCAGGGTCACGGCGATCAGCCGGTCGGTGTCGGACATCGGTGCCAGGTTGAGCTGCCAGAGCAGGTGGCTCTGCAAGCTTTCGCCAGCCGAAGTGCGGGTGGTGAAGTCCCACTCGTCATCGTCGTTGCTGGGCAGGCTGCTGGCGCTGGTCTGGTAGATGTCTTCCCAGGCGGTGTCGACCGGCAACTCGTTGGGGATGCGCTCGTTCCACTCGCCCTCTTCGAGGTTGTCCACCGTTGGGGCGGTCTCCTGGAAGCTGGTTTCCTGAACGTCGGCGACGGGTTTGCTCTCGGCGTTGTCGGCCATCGGGTCGCTGTTGTCGAAGTCGTCGCCTTCTTCCTGGCGCTCGAGCATCGGGTTTGATTCCAGCGCTTCCTGGATTTCCTGCTGGAGGTCCAGGGTAGAAAGCTGGAGCAGACGTATGGCCTGTTGCAACTGCGGGGTCATCGTCAGTTGCTGGCCCATTCTTAGGACGAGCGATGGTTTCATGGCAGGGGCTTAACACCTTATTTGCCGGCGCACATGCGCCATCCACTACAAGGGCACCGAAGCGCCAACTTTAAGCAAATTATATGCCTGAAATTGCAGCGTTTGCCTAGAGCGCCGTAACAATTAAGCCATTATCTGGCTTGTTTACGAGCGCTCCGGCAGCGCCTTACACCTTGAGCCTACAGGCGGAACTCATGGCCGAGGTAAACCTCTTTGACCAGGTCGTTGGCCAGGATGGTCTCTGCATCGCCTTCGGCGATCAGTTGGCCATCGTTGACGATGTAAGCGGTTTCGCAGATATCCAGGGTTTCACGGACGTTGTGGTCGGTGATCAGAACGCCAATACCCTTGGCCTTCAGGTGGTGGATGATCTGCTTGATGTCGCCGACCGAAATCGGGTCGACACCGGCAAAGGGTTCGTCGAGCAGGATGAACTTGGGCGCGGTGGCCAGGGCGCGGGCAATCTCGACGCGGCGGCGTTCACCACCGGAGAGGCTCATGCCGAGGTTGTCGCGGATGTGGCTGATGTGGAACTCCTGCAGCAGGCTTTCCAGCTCTTTGCGCCGGCCATCGCGGTCCAGGTCCTTGCGGGTTTCGAGGATCGCCATGATGTTGTCGGCCACCGACAGCTTGCGGAAGATCGAGGCTTCCTGCGGCAGGTAGCCGATACCGGCGCGGGCGCGGCCGTGCATGGGCTGGTGGCTGACATCGAGGTCGTCGATCAGGACGCGGCCCTGGTCGGCCTGGACCAGGCCGACGATCATGTAGAAGCAGGTGGTCTTGCCGGCGCCGTTAGGGCCGAGCAGGCCGACGATCTGGCCACTGTCGATCGACAGGCTGACGTCGCGGACCACTTGCCGGCTCTTGTAGCTCTTGGCCAGGTGCTGGGCTTTGAGGGTTGCCATTTACTCGGCCTTCTTCTTCGGCTGGATCACCATGTCGATACGCGGACGCGACTCGGTGACTTTGCCACCGCGACCGGCGGTAGCGATCTGTTTCACCGTGTCGTAGACGATTTTCTCGCCCTCGGTGGTGTTGCCTTCGTTGATGACCTTGGCGCGGTCGATCAGGACGATGCGGTTTTGCGGCGCATTGTACTGGATGGTCTTGCCGTAGCCCTGCATCTTGTCTGGCTTGGCGGCGCTCTGCTGCTGCTCGAAGTAGGCCAGGTTGCCCACCGAGGTCACCACGTCGATGTCGCCACCGGCGGTACGGGTGATGGTCACGGTGTTGCCTTTGATCATCATCGAACCCTGGGTGATGATCACGTCACCGGTGTAGGTGGCGATGCCTTTTTTGTCGTCCAGTTGAGCGTGGTCGGCCTGGATGCGGATTGGCTGGTCACGGTCGTTCGGCAGGGCCCAGGCGCTCGCGCTTCCCAGTGCTGCGCTCAGGCTGAGCAAAAAGGGGAGGGTTTTAACGAGCCTCATACTGTCCTCTTACGTTGGACAGCAGGTCCATCCTGCCGTCTTTCAAATACGCTTTCATTCCATTGCCCGTAGTGACGCCACCGGCGCCGTCGATTCTAACGGCTTGCTCGGTTTGCGCATATTGCTTCTGCGGGAATACCGTCATGCGGCTGCTGGTAATGATCATGGTGCGGTTCTTTTCGTCGGTGCGGGCGACCCTTACCGAATCGATCAGTTCGACTTCGCTGCCGTCGGGGTTGACCTCGCCGCGCTCGCTCTGCACGTGCCACGGATAAGTGGTGCCGCGGTACATCTGCAGGTCGGGCTTGGTCAGCAGGGTGACTTCGCTGGCCTTGAGGTGCTCGACCTTGTCGGCGGTCATCTCGTACTGCATCTTGCCATCAGGCAAAAACTGCACGCTGTGGGCGTTCACCGCGTAATAGTCGATGGCGCTCTGGTCCGGCCCGGCAACCGGCTTGTTGTCGAGGAAGCTCTCGGGGCTGATGTTCCAGTAGCCGACCGCCACCAGCAGGGCGGCGATCACACTGAACAGCGCAATGTTGCGGATTTTCTTACTGAACATGTGTCGCTCTACAGGTAATGGGCGTTGGCCGCGTCAAGGTTGCCCTGGGCTTGCAGGATCAGTTCGCAGAATTCGCGGGCTGCACCTTCGCCGCCACGTGCCAGGGTTACCCCGTGGGCGTGCTCGCGGACGAACGCGGCAGCATTGGCCACCGCCATGCCCAGGCCGACCCGGCGAATCACCGGCAGGTCAGGCAGGTCGTCGCCCAGATAGGCGACCTGTTCATAGCTTAGGTTGAGCTGGCCAAGAAGCTCGTCCAATACCACCAGTTTATCTTCCCGGCCCTGGTACAGGTGAGGAATGCCGAGGTTCTTTGCCCGGCGCTCGACCACCGGGGTCTTGCGACCGCTGATGATCGCCGTGGTCACGCCCGAGTTCATGAGCATCTTGATGCCCTGGCCGTCGAGGGTGTTGAAGGTCTTGAATTCGCTGCCATCTTCGAGGAAGTACAGGCGACCGTCGGTGAGCACGCCGTCTACGTCAAAAACCGCCAGTTTGATGGCCTTGCCGCGCTGGAGCAGGTCCTGGGTCATTTACATCACTCCCGCACGCAACAGGTCGTGCATGTTCAGGGCGCCGACCGGGCGCTCGTCCTTGTCGATCACCACCAGGGCGCTGATCTTGTGGTCTTCCATGATCTTCAGGGCTTCGGCGGCGAGCATCTCGGCGCGGGCGGTCTTGCCGTGGGCGGTCATGACTTCTTCGATGAGGGTCTTGTGCACGTCGATATTGCGATCGAGGCTGCGGCGCAGGTCGCCGTCGGTGAAGATCCCGGCCAACCGTCCGTCGGCTTCGAGCACCACGGTCATGCCCAGGCCCTTGCGAGACATTTCAAGCAGCGCGTCCTTGAGCAGGGTGCCACGTTGCACCTGCGGCAGCTCGTCGCCGGCGTGCATGACGTTCTCGACTTTCAGCAGCAGGCGTCGGCCGAGGGCGCCGCCGGGGTGCGAGAAGGCGAAATCTTCAGCGGTAAAGCCGCGGGCCTCGAGCAGGGCGATGGACAGGGCGTCGCCCAGCACCAGCGCGGCGGTAGTCGAGGAGGTCGGTGCCAGGTTCAGCGGGCAGGCCTCCTGGGCAACGCGGGCGTCGAGGTTGACCTCGGCGGCCTTGGCCAGGGGCGAATCGGGGTTGCCGGTGAGGCTGATCAGCTGGATACCCAGTCGCTTGATCAGCGGCAGCAGGGTGACGATCTCGGCGGTGGAGCCCGAGTTGGACAGGGCCAGGATCACGTCGTCGCGGGTGATCATGCCCATGTCGCCATGGCTGGCTTCGGCCGGGTGAACGAAAAACGCCGGCGTACCGGTGCTGGCCAGGGTCGCGGCGATCTTGTTGCCGATGTGCCCCGACTTGCCCATGCCGACCACCACCACCCGGCCCTTGCTGGCCAGGATCAGCTCGCATGCCTTGACGAAATCGGCGTCGATGTGGGCCAGCAGGCCCTCAACCGCCTCGAGTTCGAAACGGATGGTGCGCTGCGCGGATTGGATCAGGTCGCTGGATTGGCTCATGTCGAAAATCGGATTGCCTGATGAAAAGGCGGCGATTATAGCGGTAATGGGCGAAAGCCTCACCTTGTGATTGTCATACATTCGCCCGGTTGGCTTAACCATAGCTGAACAAGCACTTCGGCGGCCTTGGGGCGGCCCTATCAGCGGTGCTATAGTTCGCCGCTGTTCGGCCCGCTTGGTGCGTGCGTGCCTCCACGAAGGGGGCGCGCGTCTGAGTGAGAAGGCTGCATCGCAAGGAGTCTAGATGAGCGTTGATAACGCCTACGCGGTCGAATTGAAGGGCGTTTCCTTCAAGCGCGGTTCGCGCAGCATCTTCAATAATGTCGACATACGCATTCCCCGTGGCAAGGTTACCGGCATCATGGGGCCTTCCGGGTGCGGCAAAACCACGCTGCTGCGGCTGATGGGTGCACAACTGCGCCCGGCCAGTGGCGAGGTCTGGGTGGCCGGGCAGAACCTGCCGACCCTGTCGCGCAGTGACCTGTTCGATGCCCGCAAGCAGATGGGCGTGCTGTTCCAAAGTGGCGCGCTGTTCACCGATCTCGATGTGTTCGAGAACGTCGCCTTCCCGTTGCGCGTGCATACCCAGCTGTCTGACGAGATGATTCGCGACATAGTCCTGATGAAACTCCAGGCTGTTGGCCTGCGTGGCGCCATCGAGCTGATGCCCGACGAGCTATCCGGTGGCATGAAACGTCGTGTGGCGCTGGCCCGGGCGATTGCTCTGGATCCGCAAATCCTCATGTACGATGAACCGTTCGTCGGCCAGGACCCGATTGCCATGGGCGTGCTGGTGCGGCTGATCCGCCTGCTCAACGATGCCCTGGGCATTACCAGCATCGTGGTTTCCCACGACCTGGCCGAAACCGCCAGCATCGCCGACTACATCTACGTGGTCGGTGACGGCCAGGTATTGGGGCAGGGCACGCCGCAAGAGCTGATGGGCTCCGACAACCCGCGCATTCGTCAATTCATGAAAGGCGATCCGGATGGCCCGGTGCCCTTTCACTTTCCTGCGCCGGATTACCGCGCCGATCTTCTGGGGAAGCGTTGATGCGCAGAAAATCCTTACTCGAACGTATTCGTCGCTTTGGCCGATCGGCCATCGACGTGCTGGCCATTCTCGGCCGCTCCTTCCTGTTCCTGCTGCATTCGCTGGTCGGGCGCAGCGGCACCGGCGGCGGCTTTCAGTTGCTGGTTCGCCAGCTCTATTCGGTTGGCGTGCTGTCGCTGGCGATCATCGTCGTGTCCGGTGTGTTCATCGGCATGGTCCTGGCCCTGCAGGGCTTCAGCATCCTCACCAAGTACGGTTCGGAGCAGGCGGTGGGGCAGATGGTCGCCCTGACCCTGCTGCGTGAACTGGGCCCGGTGGTTACTGCGCTGCTGTTCGCCGGCCGTGCAGGCTCGGCGCTGACCGCCGAAATCGGCAACATGAAGTCCACCGAGCAGCTGTCCAGCCTGGAAATGATCGGTGTCGATCCGCTCAAGTACATCGTCGCGCCGCGGCTGTGGGCCGGTTTCATCTCGCTGCCGTTGCTGGCTTTGATCTTCAGCGTGGTCGGTATCTGGGGTGGTTCGTGGGTGGCCGTCGACTGGCTGGGCGTTTACGAGGGCTCGTTCTGGGCCAACATGCAGAACAGTGTTTCCTTTACCGACGATGTGCTCAACGGGGTGATCAAAAGCCTGGTGTTTGCCTTCGTCGTGACCTGGATTGCCGTATTCCAGGGTTATGACTGCGAGCCCACTTCAGAAGGGATCAGTCGTGCCACCACCAAGACCGTGGTCTATGCCTCATTGGCAGTCCTGGGTCTGGACTTTATTCTGACCGCCTTGATGTTTGGAGATTTCTGATGCAAAACCGCACCCTGGAAATCGGTGTCGGCCTGTTCCTCCTGGCCGGGATCCTGGCGCTGATCCTGCTGGCCCTGCGCGTCAGCGGCCTGTCGGCGAGCCCGAGCAGCGACACGTATAAACTTTATGCCAACTTCGACAATATCGCCGGTTTGACGGTCAGAGCTAAAGTGACCATGGCCGGTGTGACCATCGGCAAGGTCACTGCCATCGATCTGGATCGTGACACCTTCACCGGTCGGGTGACGCTGCAGCTGGAAAAACGGGTCGATAACCTGCCTGTCGATTCCACTGCATCTATCCTCACCGCAGGGCTGCTCGGCGAGAAATACATTGGTATCAGCGTGGGCGGAGAAGATGCGGTGCTCAAGGATGGTGCAACCATCCACGACACCCAGTCGGCGCTGGTACTGGAAGACCTGATTGGCAAGTTCCTGCTCAATACCGTTGGCAAAGAAGCTAAATAAGGAGTTTCCATGATTTCTATCCTGCGACGCGGCTTGCTGGTGTTGCTGGCAGCACTGCCGCTGATGGCCAGTGCAGCTGCTCTGTCACCCAAGCAGGTGATCGAGAAGACCACCACCCAGTTGCTGGCTGACCTGAAAGCCAATAAGGAGCAATACAAGGCCAACCCGAGCGCCTTCTACGATGCGCTCAATGCCAACCTGGGGCCGGTCGTCGATGCCGATGGCATCTCGAAAAGCATCATGACCGTCAAGTATTCGCGCAAGGCTACCCCGGCGCAGATGCAGCGCTTCCAGGAAAACTTCAAGCGCAGCCTGATGCAGTTCTACGGCAACGCCCTGCTCGAGTACAACAACCAGGGCATTACCGTCGGCAACGAGAAGAAGGATGGCGACGACCGTGCCAGCGTCGACATGAGCGTCAAGGGCAACAACGGTGCTGTCTATCCGGTGTCCTACACCCTAACCAGACTCGACGGCGAGTGGAAGGTGCGTAACGTCATCGTCAACGGCATCAACATCGGCAAGCTGTTCCGTGACCAGTTCGCCGACGCCATGAACCGCAACGGCAACGACCTGGACAAGACCATCGACGGCTGGGCGGGCGAAGTGGCCAAGGCCAAGGAAAGCACCGAGCAAGCGGCCGAGAAGCAAGGGCAATGAGCGACAGTGTCGTGACCATGAGCGAGCCAGGCGTATTGAGCCTGGCCGGGGTGCTCGACTACCGCAGCGGGCCGGCCTTGCGCAAGCAGGGCAAGGCCCTGATTGCGGCGTGCAAGGCCCCCGGGCTGGTGCTCGATTGCGCGCAGGTGGAGAAGTCCAGCAGCGTCGGCCTGTCCCTGCTGCTGGCCTTCATGCGCGACGGCAAGGCGGCCGGCAAGGCCGTCGAGGTTCGCGCCATGCCCCAGGACATGCGGGAAATTGCCGAGGTTTATGACCTTGACGAGGTGCTGGCCGGTCAATGACCGCCAGCCAGTGACTGGCCCCTCTGTCAGAGTCTCCGATTACGGGGTTCGCAGGCGAGGGGCTTTTTTGTATGATGGCCGACCCGCGCGCAAAGGGCGCCGATTGAGGTTGAGCATGCAGGCCGTAGAAGTTAAGAACTTCCTTGAAGAAAAGTTGCCGGGAACCCGGGTCGAAGTTGAAGGCGAAGGCTGCAACTTCCAGTTGAACGTGATCAGCGACGAATTGGCGGCCCTGAGCCCGGTCAAGCGTCAGCAGCAGATCTATGCTCACCTTAACCCGTGGATCACCGATGGCAGCATCCATGCGGTAACCATGAAATTTTTCAGCAGCGCAGCCTGGGCTGAGCGCACCTGAGCCAACTTGGCGGCGAGACTCTAATGGACAAACTGATTATTACTGGCGGCGTTCGCCTCGATGGCGAAATCCGCATTTCCGGGGCAAAGAACGCTGCCCTGCCGATCCTGGCGGCCACCTTGCTCTGCGATGGCCCGGTCACCGTTGGCAACCTGCCGCACCTGCACGACATCACCACGATGATCGAGCTGTTCGGCCGCATGGGCATTGAGCCGGTGATCGACGAGAAGCTCTCGGTCGAAATCGACCCGCGCACCATCAAGACCCTGGTCGCGCCGTACGAGCTGGTGAAAACCATGCGTGCCTCGATCCTGGTACTGGGCCCGATGGTCGCCCGTTTTGGCGAAGCCGAAGTGGCCCTGCCTGGCGGTTGCGCCATTGGTTCGCGTCCGGTCGACCTGCACATCCGCGGCCTTGAGGCCATGGGCGCGAAGATCGAAGTTGAAGGCGGCTACATCAAGGCCAAGGCCCCAGAAGGTGGCCTGCGTGGCGCGCACTTCTTCTTCGATACCGTCAGTGTCACCGGTACCGAGAACATCATGATGGCTGCAGCCCTGGCCAAAGGCCGCAGCGTGCTGCAAAACGCCGCGCGCGAACCGGAAGTGGTCGATCTTGCCAACTTCCTCAACGCCATGGGCGCGAAAGTCCAGGGCGCTGGTACCGACACCATCACCATCGATGGCATCGAGCGCCTGGGTTCGGCGACCTACCGGGTCATGCCTGACCGTATCGAGACCGGTACCTACCTGGTTGCCGCTGCCGTGACTGGCGGTCGCGTCAAGGTCAAGGACACCGATCCGACCATCCTCGAAGCCGTCCTTGAGAAGCTCAAGGAAGCCGGCGCCGAAGTTACCACCGGTGAAGACTGGATCGAGCTGGACATGCATGGCAAGCGGCCGAAAGCGGTCAACCTGCGTACCGCTCCGTACCCGGCGTTCCCGACCGACATGCAGGCGCAGTTCATCTCGCTCAACGCCATTGCCGAAGGCACTGGCGCGGTAATCGAGACGATCTTCGAAAACCGCTTCATGCACGTCTACGAGATGCACCGCATGGGTGCCCTGATCCAGGTCGAAGGCAACACTGCCATCGTTACCGGGACCAAGACCCTCAAAGGCGCTCCAGTGATGGCCACCGACCTGAGGGCCTCGGCCAGCCTGGTGCTGTCGGCGCTGGTTGCCGAAGGCGATACCCTGATCGATCGCATCTACCACATCGACCGTGGTTATGAGTGCATCGAAGAGAAACTGCAGATGCTCGGCGCCAAGATCCGCCGCGTGCCGGGCTAGTCTGTGAGTGGCGCAGGGACGCGCCAGCCAATTGCTGCACCGAATTGAATGCGGTCGGGCCTGTTAGCGCCCGGCCGGCTGTAGCCGCATAAGGACCGACGTTTCCCATGTTGACCATCGCGCTATCCAAAGGTCGGATTCTCGACGATACCCTGCCGCTGCTGGCGGAAGCCGGTATTGTGCCGACCGAAAACCCGGACAAGAGCCGCAAGCTGATCATCCCGACGACTCAGGAAGACGTGCGTCTGCTGATCGTGCGCGCCACCGACGTGCCGACCTACGTCGAGCATGGTGCCGCCGACCTGGGCGTGGCCGGCAAGGACGTGCTGATGGAGTACGGTGGCCAGGGCTTGTACGAGCCGCTGGACCTGCAGATTGCCCAGTGCAAGCTGATGACCGCCGGCAAAGTCGGCGCTGCCGAGCCCAAGGGCCGTCTGCGCATCGCCACCAAGTTCGTCAACGTCGCCAAGCGCTACTATGCCGAACAAGGCCGTCAGGTCGATATCATCAAGCTGTATGGTTCGATGGAGCTGGCGCCGCTGATTGGCCTGGCCGACAAGATCATCGACGTTGTCGACACCGGTAACACCCTGCGTGCCAATGGCCTGGAACCCCAGGAACTGATTGCCACCATCAGCTCCCGGCTGGTGGTCAACAAGGCTTCGATGAAGATGCAGCACGCCCGCATCCAGAGCCTGATCGACACCCTGCGCCAGGCTGTCGAATCGCGACACCGCGGCTAAGACTTTCTACCTCCTGCGCGCGACCTTCGCTGTCGCGCCCGTCTATCCGCGTCATAGCCAATTTTCTCGGGTGCCCGCGCGGATGGACTGGTAGCTTAGGGCGCCTGAGCATTCGCCATTTATGAGGCCCTCGCTATGACCACGTCCACTGCAATCGCCCGACTCAATGCCGCTGACCCGGATTTCGCCCGACATCTGGATCATCTGCTGAGCTGGGAAAGTGTCTCTGACGACGCGGTCAACCAGCGCGTACTCGACATCATCAAGGCCGTGCGCGAGCGTGGCGATGCGGCGCTGGTGGAGTTCACCCAGCGCTTTGATGGCGTGCAGGCGACTTCGATCAACGACCTGATCCTCGGTCGCGAGCGCCTGGAACTGGCCCTGACCCGCATCACCCCGGCCCAGCGCGAAGCCCTGGAAAAAGCCGCCGAGCGCGTGCGCAGCTACCACGAGCGACAGAAGCAAGACTCCTGGAGCTACACCGAAGCCGACGGCACTGTGCTTGGCCAGAAGGTCACGCCGCTGGATCGTGCCGGCCTGTATGTGCCGGGCGGCAAGGCGTCGTACCCGTCATCGGTACTGATGAACGCGATTCCGGCCAAGGTCGCCGGCGTTGGTGAAGTGGTCATGGTGGTGCCGACCCCGCGTGGCGAGGTCAATGAGCTGGTGCTGGCCGCCGCTTGCATCGCCGGTGTCGACCGGGTTTTCACCATCGGTGGTGCCCAGGCGGTTGCCGCGCTGGCCTATGGCACCGAAAGCGTGCCGCAGGTCGACAAGGTGGTCGGCCCGGGCAACATTTATGTCGCCACCGCCAAGCGCCATGTGTTCGGTCAGGTCGGTATCGACATGATTGCCGGCCCGTCGGAGATTCTCGTGGTCTGTGACGGCCAAACCGATCCGGACTGGATCGCCATGGACCTGTTCTCCCAGGCCGAGCACGACGAAGACGCCCAGGCGATTCTGGTCAGCCCCGACGCCGAATTCCTCGACAAGGTCGCAGCCAGCATCGACAAGTTGCTGCCGACCATGGAGCGCGCCGAGATCATCAAGACCTCGATCAACGGCCGTGGTGCGCTGATCCAGGTGCGCGACATGCAGCAGGCCATGGACGTTGCCAACCGCATTGCCCCTGAGCACCTGGAGCTGTCGGTCGCCGACCCGCAGGCCTGGCTGCCGCAGATTCGCCACGCCGGCGCGATCTTCATGGGCCGCCACACCAGCGAAGCCCTGGGCGATTACTGCGCAGGCCCCAACCACGTACTGCCGACTTCCGGCACCGCGCGCTTCTCGTCGCCGCTGGGGGTGTATGACTTCCAGAAGCGTTCGTCGATCATCTTCTGCTCCGAGCAGGGCGCTTCCGAGCTCGGCCACACTGCCTCGGTACTGGCCCGTGGCGAGTCGCTGACCGCCCACGCCCGCAGCGCCGAATACCGCATCCTTGCCGACAAGAAGGGGAACTGAACATGAGTAAATTCTGGAGCCCCTTCGTCAAGGACCTGGTGCCTTACGTGCCGGGCGAGCAGCCAAAGCTGGCCAGGCTGGTCAAGCTCAACACCAACGAGAACCCCTACGGGCCGTCGCCCAAGGCGCTGGAAGCCATGCGCGGCGAACTCAACGACAACCTGCGCCTGTACCCGGACCCCAACAGCGACCTGCTAAAGCAGGCGGTAGCGGACTACTACGGTGTGCAGGGCAACCAGGTGTTCCTCGGCAACGGTTCGGATGAAGTGCTGGCGCACATCTTCCATGGCCTGTTCCAGCACGATGCGCCGTTGCTGTTCCCGGACATCAGCTACAGCTTCTACCCGGTCTACTGCGGCCTGTACGGCATCCCGTTTGAAGCAGTGACGCTGGACGAGCAGTTCCAGATCCGGGTCGCTGACTACCGCAAGGCCAACGGCGGGATCATCTTCCCCAACCCCAACGCGCCGACCGGTTGCCTGCTGGCCCTGGAGGCCATCGAGCAACTGCTCGAGGCCAACCCGGACTCGGTGGTGGTGGTCGATGAAGCCTACATCGACTTTGGCGGCCAGACCGCCATCAGCCTGGTGGATCGCTACGACAACCTGCTGGTCACCCAGACCCTGTCCAAGTCGCGTTCGCTGGCCGGCCTGCGGGTAGGCCTGGCGGTCGGCCATCCGGACCTGATCGAGGCGCTGGAGCGGATCAAGAATAGCTTCAACTCCTATCCACTGGACCGTATGGCGATTGTGGGTGCGGCGGCGGCGTTCGAGGACCGTGCCTACTTTGAAGAAACCTGCCGCAAGGTGATCGACAGTCGCGAGAAGGTGGTCGCTGAACTCACTGCCCGTGGCTTTGAAGTACTGCCCTCGGCAGCCAACTTCATCTTTGCCCGGCACCCGCAGCAGGATGCCGCCGAACTGGCAGCGCGCCTGCGCGAGCAGGGGGTGATCGTGCGTCACTTCAAGCAGGCGCGGATCGCCCAGTTCCTGCGCATCACCATTGGTACCCCGGAGCAGAATCAGGCGTTGCTCGATGCGTTGAACTGATAGAGCACAGTCCTTGTCGCGGGGCAAGTCGAGGCGTCGCGACTTGCCCCGCGATGGATTTTACCGGTAACCTCCCTCTCTCAAATTCATCCGATGATTGGATGTCATGACCTTACTGATCAAACGCTCCCTGGTCGAACAAGCGGTCGAGCAACTGCGACAACGGGTTGCCAGCGGCGCCTGGACGGTGGGCCAGCGCCTGCCCACCGAGCCGGAACTGGCTGCTGAGCTCGGCATCAGCCGCAACACGGTGCGCGAAGCCATGCGTGTGCTGGCTTTCAGTGGCCTGGTCGAAGTTCGCCAGGGCGATGGCAGTTACCTGCGTACCGCCGTCGACCCGTTGCAGGCCCTTCAGGCGCTGTCACGCTGCGACCTGGAGCAGGCGCGGGAAACCCGCCATATCCTTGAAGCCGAGGCCATTGGCCTGGCCGCGCTGCGCCGCAGCGAAGAAGACCTGCAAGGGCTACGAGAGGCCCTCAAGCACAGCAGTGCGCATTTTCACGACGACCTGGAGCAATACATCGGTTGCGACCTGGTGTTCCACCAGCGCCTGGTGGATGCCGCGCATAACCCGGCGCTGAGCGAGTTGTATCGCTACTTTTCCGGGGTGGTGGCGGCCACCTTGCATCACAACCTGAGCCACGCTCCCCGCTGCCAGCTTGTGTTCGACCTGCACGGGCAGATTCTCGATGCCATCGAACAACGCGATCCGGACAAGGCCAAGGCCCTGAGCCGGACCCTGATCAACGAATCCTGACCTTGCGAGACTGCCATGGGCGATGAAACAACCCGAACTGCGGCGCCGGCCAACGGGCCGGAGCTGGAAGAACTGCTGATCGACGCCGAAGCCGACGACGAACAAGTGCAACAGCAACCGGTGCTGCTCAAGCGCCCGTGGCTGTTGCTGCTCGGCCTGGTGCTGGTGGCGCTGAACCTGCGTCCGGCGTTGTCGAGCATGGCGCCGCTGCTGGGCCAGGTCAGCGACAACCTCAGCTTGAGCGCTTCCCAGGCGGGCCTGCTGACCACCTTGCCGGTGCTTTGCCTGGGCTTGTTCGCGCCACTGGCGCCGGTGTTGGCGCGACGTTTTGGCAGTGAGCGGGTCATTCTCGGCATCCTTCTGGTACTGGCTGCGGGGATTGCCGTGCGCAGCGCCTTTGGCAGCACCGGGGTATTCGTCGGCAGTATCATGGCCGGAGCCAGCATCGGTGTGATCGGCGTGCTGTTGCCGGGCATCGTCAAGCGCGACTTCCCCAAGCATGCCGGAACCCTGACCGGCGTCTACACCATGGCCTTGTGCCTGGGCGCGGCAATGGCTGCGGGCGCCACCGTGCCCCTGAGCGAGCGCCTGGGCGACAGCTGGTCGCTGGGCCTGGGCTTCTGGTTGATCCCGGCCTTGCTGGCGGCGCTGATCTGGCTGCCCCAGGCCCGCCAGGGCCACGGCGCCCACCATGTGGCCTACCGTGTACGCGGCCTGCTGCGCGATCCGCTGGCCTGGCAGGTCACCCTGTACATGGGCCTGCAATCGTCGCTGGCCTATATCGTTTTCGGCTGGCTGCCGTCGATCCTCATCGGTCGCGGCCTGAGCCCGACCCAGGCCGGGCTGGTGTTGTCCGGCTCGGTGATCGTGCAGTTGCTCAGTTCGCTCAGCGCGCCGTGGCTGGCGACCCGTGGCAAGGACCAGCGCCTGGCCATTGTGGTGGTCATGCTCATGGCCCTGGCCGGCTTGTTCGGCTGCCTGTATGCGCCGCTGGAAGGCCTGTGGGGCTGGGCCATTGTCCTGGGGCTGGGGCAGGGCGGTACCTTCGCCCTGGCATTGACCCTGATCGTGCTGCGTTCCAAAGACGCTCACGTCGCCGCCAACCTGTCGAGCATGGCCCAGGGCATCGGTTACACCCTGGCATCGATGGGGCCATTCGCGGTCGGCCTGGTGCATGACCTGACCGGCGGCTGGAACGCGGTGGGCTGGATCTTTGCCGTGCTGGGCATCGGCGCCATAGGCTTTGGCCTCAAGGCCGGGCGCAACCTGCATGTGCAGGTGGTCAGCGAGCGGGTTTGAGCAGACATTCGCCAGGCAAATGCCCATAGCTTTTTGCCACTTCAGCGGACTATGGTGCAGGTCTATTGCCATGAACCGGACCTGCACCATGAGCGACGCCAATACTGCCCTGATCACCCGCTTCTACCAGGCTTTCCAGCGCCTGGACGCCGAAGCCATGGTCGCCTGTTACAGCGACGATATCGTTTTCAGTGACCCGGTCTTCGGTACTTTGCGCGGCAAGGATGCCGGTGACATGTGGCGCATGCTCACCACCCGCGCCAAGGACTTTACCCTGACCTTCGACACGGTACGCGCCGACGAGCGCGCTGGCAGCGCCCGCTGGGTCGCCCGCTACCTGTTCAGCCAGACCGGCCGCACCGTGGTCAATGACATCCAGGCACGCTTTGTGTTTCGGGACGGCAAGATCTGCGAGCACCACGACAGTTTCGACCTGTGGCGCTGGTCACGTCAGGCCTTGGGCACCACGGGGGTGCTGCTGGGCTGGTCGCCGCTGGTCCAGGGCAAGGTGCGCGCCCAGGCGCAGAAAGGCCTGCGGGCGTTTCAGGCGGGGCGCTGAGGCGCTAAGCTGTGCGCTTTGCCGTTGATAGTCACTAACGTGTCCGAGCCCATTGCCCAACCACCGAACAAACCCTGGTACGTCTACCTGGTACGCGCCGCCAATGGCTCGCTGTACTGCGGGATCAGCGACAACCCGGAGCGGCGCTTCCAGGCCCACCAGAAGGGCCAGGGGGCACGCTACTTCAGCACCAGCCCGGCAGTGGCTTTGGTCTATGTCGAGGCCTGGCCCGACAAAACCAAGGCGCTGCAACAGGAGCGGCTGGTGAAAAAGCTGCGCAAGAGTGCCAAGGAGGCGCTGGTGGCCTCCTGGGCGGGGCTCAGTCCTTGCGACGCTTGAGCTGATCGGTCAGTTGCGTCGGCAGGCCCTTAATGATCAGGGTGCCGGCTTCCTCGTCGTACTCGACCTTCGAGCCCAGCAAGTGCGCTTCAAAGCTGATCGACAGCCCTTCGGCACGGCCGGTGAAGCGGCGGAACTGGTTGAGCGTGCGCTTATCGGCGGGGATTTCCGGCGACAGGCCGTAGTCCTTGTTGCGAATATGCTCGTAGAAGGCCCGTGGGCGGTCTTCATCGATCAGCCCTGAGAGCTCCTCGAGGGTTACTGGCTCGCCGGCCTTGGTCTGGCTGGTGGCGTAGTCGACCAGGGTCTGGGTCTTCTCGCGGGCGGCTTCTTCGGGCAGGTCTTCGCTTTCGACAAAATCGCTGAAAGCCTTGAGCAGGGTGCGGGTCTCGCCCGGGCCGTCGACGCCTTCCTGGCAGCCGATGAAGTCGCGGAAGTACTCCGAGACTTTCTTGCCGTTCTTGCCCTTGATGAACGAGATGTACTGCTTGGAGGCCTTGTTGTTCTGCCACTCGGAAAGGTTGATGCGCGCGGCCAGGTGCAGCTGGCCCAGGTCCAGTTGGCGCGACGGGGTCACATCCAGCTCGGCGTTTACCGCCACGCCTTCGCTGTGGTGCAGCAAGGCGATCACCAGGTAATCGGTCATGCCTTGCTGATAGTGGGCGAACAACACGTGGCCGCCGACCGACAGGTTGGACTCTTCCATCAGCTTTTGCAGGTGCTCGACGGCGACGCGGCTGAAGGCCGTGAAGGTGCTGCCTTCGTCGAGGTATTCCTTGAGCCAGCCGCTGAACGGGTGGGCGCCGGATTCTGCGTGGAAGAAGCCCCAGGCTTTGCCCTGTTTGGCGTTGTAGCTATCGTTGAGGTCGGCCAGAAGGTTTTCGATGGCACCCGACTCGGCCAGTTCCGAGTCGCGGGCGTGCAGCACGGCGGGGCTGCCATCGGGTTTCTTGTCGATCAGGTGGACGATGCAATGACGGATCGGCATGGGATTCTCGGTTGAAAATGGGCGGTGCTGGCCGCGTTGCAAAGTCGCCAAGTGTACCTCAGCACAGGGGTGATTCAGCGGCCAGATGTTGGCAGATATGTCGGTTGTTTATTTTTTGTTCAAATTTTTGCGTTTTTTCGCGCAAACCCCCGAAAAACCTGCACATTTGCCCTGTGGGAGGCGGATATTTATCTATTCCTGTGGTAGTTTTGCCCGGTCTTGCGCCCCGTGTGTGGCGCATTGCTGGCAGACCGCTCGCGTCACGTCGAACCAAACGTCGTTTTACGTATCTACATACGCGATTGACGTGGCTGTAACACCGGACCGCCGGATCCCCCGCAGGTCTGGCTCGATGACTGACGTAGCACTCTGCATACTCACTGAATTTGATAGGGAAGGAACACCACCATGGCATTGACCAAAGACCAACTGATCGCCGATATCGCTGAAGCTATCGACGCGCCAAAAACCACCGCGCGTAACGCTCTGGAGCAACTGGGCCAGATCGTTGCTGATCAACTGGAAAATGGCAGCGAAATCACCCTGCCAGGCATCGGCAAACTGAAAATCACCGAGCGTCCTGCCCGTACCGGCCGCAACCCTTCGACTGGCGCTGCCATCGAAATCGCTGCCAAGAAAGTCGTCAAGTTCGTACCAGCCAAAGTGCTGACCGACGCTGTAAACAAGTAATTGTAAACAGCTCGACAAAAGCCGCGTCCGGGTTGCCCGGACGCGGTTTTTTTATGACTGGGTTTTGCTCCAGCGCTGCTGGCGCCAAGCCTGGCGCGCTGCGGCGTCCTGGAAGGTCCAGGCAATCATGCGGCTCTGTTTCTGCCCCTGGCCCATCTCCACCACCCGCTGTTCGGCCGCCCCGGCCTTTTTCAGCGCGGCCTGGATGCCGGGCAGGTTGGAGGCTTTCGATACCAGGCTGGTGAACCACAGCACCTGCTGGCTCAGGCTGACGCTCTCGGCCACCAACTGGCTGACGAAGCGGATCTCGCCGCCTTCGCACCACAGTTCGTTGTTCTGCCCGCCAAAGTTCAGCACCGGCAGCTTGCGCTTGGGATCGGCCTTGCCCAGTGCCCGCCATTTGCGCTGGCTGCCGCGGGTGGCTTCTTCGCGTGAGGCGTGGAAGGGCGGGTTGCACAGGGTCAGGTCGAAGCGCTCGTCGCTTTTGAGCAGCCCCAGCAGGATGTGCTTGCGGTTGCCTTGCTGGCGCAGGCTGATGGCCTTGCCCAGGCCGTTGGCCTGGACGATGGCGCCGGCCGCAGCCAGTGCCGTGGCGTCGATGTCTGAACCGAGAAAGCGCCAGCGATAATCGCTGTTGCCCAGCAACGGGTAGATGCAATTGGCACCGACGCCGATGTCCAGGGCCTGGACCTGCGCGCCACGGGGTATTTCGCCGCCGTTTTCGTCTGCCAGCAAGTCGGCCAGCACGTGTACGTAGTCGGCCCTGCCGGGGATTGGCGGGCACAGGTAGTCAGCCGGGATGTCCCAGTGCTGGATACCGTACTGGGCCTTGAGCAGGGCGCGGTTGAAGACCCTGACGGCATCCGGGTTGGCGAAGTCGATGCTCGGCTTGCCGTGGGGGTTGGTGATCATGAACTGGCCCAGCTGCGGGCTGCTCTTGATCAACTGGGGGAAGTCGTAGCGGCCCTGGTGGCGGTTGCGCGGGTGCAGGGTCGGTTTGTTGGTTGTGGTCATGTTGAGGTCCGGTGCAAAGCATCGCGGGTCAAGCCCGCTCCTACAGAGACTTCTGTGGGAGCGGGCTTGACCCGCGATGGCATCACTGAGGTCAGCGATCGTTACAAGGCGGCAATCCGCGCATGCTGCTCGGTGAAGTTGGCCAGGGCCTGTTCGGCTTCAGCCAGCTTGGCGCGTTCCTTGTCGATCACCGCAGGCGGTGCCTTGTCGACGAAGGCGGCGTTGGACAGCTTGCCGCCGACGCGCTGGACTTCGCCCTGCAGACGCTGGATTTCCTTGTTCAGGCGAGCCAGCTCGGCGTCCTTGTCGATCAGCCCGGCCATCGGCACCAGTACTTGCAGATCGCCGACCAGGGCGGTGGCGCTCAGCGGCGCCTCGTCCTGTTCGCCGAGCACGGTGAAGGACTCGATCTTCGCCAGCTTCTTCAGCAGCGCTTCGTTTTCCTGCAGGCGGCGCTGGTCTTCGGCGCTGGCGTTTTTCAGGAACAGTTGCAGTGGCTTGCCCGGGCCGATGTTCATTTCGCCGCGGATGTTGCGCACGCCGAGCATCAGCTCCTTGAGCCATTCGATATCGCCTTCGGCAGCGGCATCGATGCGGCTTTCATTGGCCACTGGCCATGGCTGCAGCATGATGGTCTTGCCTTGCGCGCCGGCCAGCGGCGCCAGGCGCTGCCAGATTTCTTCGGTGATGAACGGCATGAACGGATGGGCCAGGCGCAGTGCCACTTCCAGTACCCGGACCAGGGTGCGGCGAGTGCCACGGGCGCGTTCGACCGGGGCGTTCTCGTCCCACAGGACCGGCTTGGACAGCTCCAGATACCAGTCGCAATACTGGTTCCAGATGAACTCGTAGAGCGCCTGGGCGGCCAGGTCGAAGCGGAACTGGTCGAGCTGGCGGGTGACTTCGGCTTCGGTGCGCTGCAGCTGCGAGATGATCCAGCGATCAGCCAGCGACAGCTCGTAGGCTTCGCCGTTCTGGCCGCAGTCTTCGCCCTTGTCCAGAACATAGCGCGCAGCGTTCCAGATCTTGTTGCAGAAGTTGCGGTAGCCTTCGACGCGGCCCATGTCGAACTTGATGTCGCGACCGGTGGAGGCCAGCGAGCAGAAGGTGAAGCGCAGGGCGTCGGTGCCGTAGCTGGCGATGCCTTCCGGGAACTCGGCCTTGGTCTGCTTGGCGATCTTCTCGGCAAGCTTTGGCTGCATCATGCCGCTGGTGCGTTTTTCCAGCAGTTCGTCCAGGGTGATGCCGTCAACGATGTCCAGCGGGTCAAGGACGTTGCCCTTGGACTTGGACATCTTCTGGCCCTGGCCATCGCGCACCAGGCCGTGCACATACACAGTCTTGAACGGTACCTGCGGGGTGCCGTCCTCGTTCTTCACCAGGTGCATGGTCAGCATGATCATCCGGGCAACCCAGAAGAAAATGATGTCGAAGCCGGTGACCAGCACGTCGGTGGAGTGGAACTTCTTGAGGAATTCGGTCTGCTGTGGCCAGCCCAGGGTCGAGAAGGTCCACAGGCCCGAGCTGAACCAGGTGTCGAGCACGTCGTTGTCCTGGTTCAGGACCACGTCGGCGCCGAGGTTGTGCTTGCTGCGCACCTCTTCTTCGCTACGGCCGACATAGACCTTGCCGGATTCGTCGTACCAGGCCGGAATACGGTGACCCCACCACAGCTGACGGCTGATGCACCAGTCCTGGATGTCGCGCATCCAGGAGAAGTACATGTTTTCGTACTGTTTGGGCACGAACTGAATGCGGCCGTCTTCGACGGCAGCAATCGCAGGCTCTGCCAGCGGCTTGGTCGACACGTACCACTGGTCGGTCAGCCACGGCTCGATGACGGTACCCGAGCGGTCGCCTTTCGGCACTTTCAGGGCGTGGTCGTCGACGCTGACCAACAGGCCGGCGGCGTCGAAATCGGCAACGATCTGCTTGCGCGCAACGAAGCGGTCGAGGCCTGCATACTGGGCCGGCAGGGTCGCGTCGATGCTGTCGTTGACGCTGCCGTCGAGGTTGAACACCTGGGCGGCCGGCAGGACGAAGGCGTTCTTGTCGAAGATGTTCAGCAGCGGCAGGTTGTGGCGCTTGCCGACTTCATAGTCGTTGAAGTCGTGGGCCGGGGTGATTTTCACACAGCCGGTGCCGAACTCAGGGTCGCAATAGTCGTCGGCGATGATCGGGATACGGCGGCCAACCAGCGGCAGCTCGACGAACTTGCCGATCAGCGCCTTGTAACGCTCGTCTTCCGGGTTCACGGCAACGGCGGCGTCGCCGAGCATGGTTTCCGGGCGTGTGGTGGCGACGATCAGGTAGTCCTTGCCGTCGGCAGTCCTGGCGCCGTCAGCCAGCGGGTAGCGCAGGTTCCACAGGTGACCCTTCTCGTCGTGGTTTTCCACTTCGAGGTCGGAAATCGCCGTGTGCAGCTTGGTATCCCAGTTGACCAGGCGCTTGCCGCGGTAGATCAGGCCGTCTTCATGCAGGCGCACGAAGGCTTCTTTCACTGCTTCCGAGAGGCCGTCGTCCATGGTGAAACGCTCGCGGCTCCAGTCGACCGACGAGCCCAGGCGGCGAATCTGGCGGCTGATGTTGCCACCGGACTGATCTTTCCATTCCCAGACCTTTTCCAGGAACTTCTCGCGGCCCAGGTCGTGACGGTTCTGGCCTTTGGCTTCGAGTTGACGCTCGACCAGCATCTGCGTGGCGATACCGGCGTGGTCGGTACCTGGCTGCCACAGGGTGTTGCGGCCCTGCATGCGGCGGAAACGGATCAGGGCGTCCATGATCGCGTTGTTGAAGCCATGACCCATGTGCAGGCTGCCGGTGACGTTCGGCGGCGGGATCATGATGGTGTAGGAATCGCCCGCGCCTTGCGGAGCGAAATAATTCTCGGACTCCCAGGTGTTGTACCAGGAAGTTTCAATGGCGTGCGGCTGGTAGGTCTTATCCATGCGCGGCGGGACCCTTAGGCATTTATTCAGGAAAGCCGGAGAGTATAACGAAGCGGCAAGCTTCAAGCGACAAGCTGCAAGCTCAGAGCGCCGCACGGCTCTTGCAGCTTGTCGCTTGAAGCTTGTTACTGTTTTTTATTGGTTGAGCAGGCGCTCGAGCCGGGCATCGAGGCGGCGCTTGATTTCGCTTTCGATATGCGGGGCGAAATCGTTGATCACGTCCTGCATGATCAACTGGGCCGCTGCGCGTAGCTCGGCGTCCAGGTGCAGCAGGGTTTCCTGGCGCTTGGCCTGCGGGTCGGCTGGCGCTTCAGGCGCCGGCTGCGGCGCTGCTTCGGCCTCTTCGAGCAGCAGCGGGATCTGCTCCTCGACGGTGTCGGTCAACAGCGGCGGCTCAAGGGATGCATCGCCAAGCAGCTGGCGGATCGACTCCAGGTCGTCCAGCAGGTGCGCGGATTGGGGCAGGGGAGTGGGTTTGTCCATCGTCTTCAGAGTCGCTGTAAGCGGTGATCTTGCAGAGCATAGCCCTGTTCGCGGTAGAAACGGAAACTCTCTCGGGCCGCCTGACGAATCGCCGGCTCTTCGACCACGATCTCGGCGATCCGGGCAAAGCGGGAAGCGAACGCCGGTACCTTGAGGTCAAGGTTGATCAGCAGGTCCTGGTGGCTGCCGGCATCATCGCCAAGGCCCAGAGCGACGCTGCCCTGCGGGTTGTCTTCAGCCGCGTCGTGGGGCACGAAGGCCTCGCCCTTGAACGCCCACAGGCGCGCGTCCAGTTCATCGCGCTGGGCGGCGTCGCTGCAATGCAGGTAAACCCGGTGCCCCAGGCGCCAGGCCTTGTCGCACAGCTTGCAGGCGAAATCCAGGCGCGCCGAGGGCGCGGCGCTGGGCAATATGTAGAAATCGACTTTGCTCATGGTCTGCCTGCCGGCCGGCTACGCCCCAAGGCGCAGACGGCCAGCGTCGCCTCAGGCGTTGGCGCGATCGAGCAGGTACTGGGTCAGCAGTGGAACCGGGCGGCCAGTGGCACCTTTGTCCTTGCCGCCGCTGATCCAGGCGGTGCCGGCGATGTCCAGGTGAGCCCAGTTGTAGGCCTTGGCAAAGCGCGACAGGAAGCAACCGGCGGTGATGGTGCCGGCTTTTGGCCCGCCGATGTTGGCGATGTCGGCGAACGGGCTGTCGAGCTGTTCCTGGTATTCGTCGAACAGCGGTAGCTGCCAGGCGCGGTCGTCGGCGCGCTTGCCGGCATCGAGCAGTTGCCCGACCAGGTCGTCGTTGTTGCCCATCAGGCCCGAGGTGTGGCTGCCCAGGGCGACGATGCAGGCGCCGGTCAGGGTGGCGATGTCGATCACTGCCTGAGGCTTGAAGCGCTCGGCGTAGGTCAGGGTGTCGCACAGCACCAGGCGGCCTTCGGCGTCGGTGTTGAGGATCTCGACGGTCTGCCCGCTCATGGTCGTGACGATGTCGCCAGGACGGGTGGCGCCGCCGCTCGGCATGTTCTCGGCGCAGGCCAGCAGGCACACCAGGTTGATCGGCAGTTGCAGCTCGAGCACGGCGCGCAGGGTGCCGAAGACGCTGGCGGCGCCGCCCATGTCGAACTTCATTTCATCCATGCCGGCGCCGGGCTTGAGGCTGATGCCACCGGTGTCGAAGGTGATGCCCTTGCCCACCAGCACGAAAGGCTTCTCGCTCTTTTTGCCGCCCTGGTAGTTGAGCACGATCAGGCGTGGCGGCTGGTCGCTGCCCTGGCCGACGGCGTAGAAGGCGCCCATGCCCAGGTCCTTGATCTTCTTCTCGTCCAGCACCTCGACCTTGAGGCCCTTGAATTCCTTGCCCAGGGCCTTGGCCTGTTCGGCCAGGTAGCTTGGGTGGCAGACGTTCGGCGGCAGGTTGCCCAGGTCGCGGGTGAAGCCCATGCCGTTGGCGATGGCAACGGCGTGCTTGACCGCGCGCTCGACATCGCTGGCACCGGCCTTGGCGCTGAGCAGGGTGATTTTTTTCAGGGCGCGAGGTTCGGCTTTCTTGCTCTTGAACTGGTCGAACACGTACTGGCCATCGAGCAGGCTCTCGGCCAGCAGGCGGGTCTTGCCATAGAAAGCATCGCGGCCGGCAACCTTTACGTCGTCCAGGGCCAGTGCTGCGTCGCTGCCGTTCAAGCCCTTGAGCACTGCCAGCACGGCGGCAACGACCTTGCGCCAGCTGCGATCACCCAGCTCGGCATCCTTGCCGGTACCCACCAGCAGCACGCGCTCGGCCTTGAGGTTTGGCAGGCTGTGCAGCAGCAGGGTCTGGCCGACCTTGCCGGCCAGGTCGCCGCGCTTGAGCACGCTGGCCAGGGCACCGCCGGTAGCTTCGTCGATGGTTTTGGCGATGGCGCCGAGTTTGCCGCCTTCAGCCACGGGCAGGACCAGGGTGGCGGTTTTCAAGGATGCTGCGGCTACGCTTTTTACAACCAGTTCCATGTCAGGTTCCCCGAATGATCTGTCGATGCGCGTTGTCTATGCAGGCGCGGTCGTGGCCGCGTGGTCGCGTACCAGTGCTAAAGCCCCCAGTTTGAGCCTGCTTCGCCCGCCCTGACAACCCCGAGATGAAGCATTGTGCGGCGCCAAGTGACAGGCACGGCCAATCACAGGATAATGCGCCAACTTTTACCCGGGTTCGCTCTGGCGAGCGGGCTACTATCTTGGCTGTTATGGATTTCTTGTTCGGCTGTCCGAGCCTGACAACCCAGGAGTGTCTGGTTTGATCGTCTTTCGTTATCTGTCCCGCGAGGTCCTGGTGACCTTGAGTGCCGTCAGCGCTGTGCTGCTGGTCATCATCATGAGTGGGCGCTTCATCAAATACCTGGCCCAGGCGGCCCAGGGCGTGCTCGACCCGAGCGTGCTGTTCCTGATCATGGGCTACCGCCTGCCGGGCTTCCTGCAGTTGATCCTGCCCCTGGGGCTGTTCCTCGGTATCCTCCTGGCCTATGGCCGTTTGTACCTGGAAAGCGAGATGACCGTGCTTTCGGCCACCGGCATGAGCCAGCAGCGGCTGCTGGGCATGACCATGGCGCCGGCGGCACTGGTGGCCTTGCTGGTAGCCTGGCTGAGCCTGAGCCTGGCGCCCCAGGGCGTTACCCAGGTCGCACAGATCATCAACCAGCAGGACGCCCTGACCGAGTTCGACACCCTGGTGCCGGGCCGCTTCCAGACCCTGCGCGATGGTTCGCGGGTTACCTATACCGAGCAGCTGTCGGAAGATCGGGTAAACCTTGGCGGTGTGTTCATTTCCGAGAAGCGCTTCAACCAGGACAAGACCAAGGACCGCGGTCCGTCGGTACTGGTGGCGGAAAAAGGCCACCAGCAGGTCAACCCCGATGGCAACCGCTACCTGATCCTGGAAAACGGCTACCGCTATGACGGTAACCCTGGCCAGGCTGATTACCGCGCAATCAAGTACGACACCTACGGTGTGCTGTTGCCCAAGCCTGAAGTCAGTGAAGAGATCACCGAGCGTGAAGCCATCCCGACCTCGCAACTGATTGGCAGCAAGGGCCTGCGCGAGCGTGCCGAGCTGCAGTGGCGCCTGTCGCTGCCGTTGCTGGTGTTCATCGTCACCCTGCTGGCGGTGCCACTGTCGCGGGTCAACCCGCGCCAGGGCCGTTTCCTCAAACTGCTGCCGGCGATTCTTCTGTATATGGCGTACCTGACAATGCTGATTGCCGTGCGTGGCGCCCTGGAGAAAGGCAAGCTGCCGATCGGCCTGGGTATCTGGTGGGTCCATGGCCTGTTTCTGTTGATCGGCCTGGGGCTGATGTACTGGGAGCCGTTGCGCCTCAAGCGCGCCGCTCGCCGTGCGGAGGTGGCCCATGGTTAAGCTCGACAGTTACATCGGCAAAAGTGTGCTGATGGCGATTCTTGCCGTACTGGGCATCATCCTGGGCCTGGCTTCGCTGTTCGCCTTCATCGATGAAATGGGCGATATCACCGACACCTACACGCTGATGGACGCCGGCAATTTCGTCTTGCTTACCGCACCGCGGCGGCTCTACGACATGCTGCCGATGGCTGCCCTGATCGGCTGCCTGATCGGCCTGGGGAGCCTGGCCAGCAGCAGCGAGCTGACCATCATGCGCGCCGCCGGCGTGTCGATCGGGCGGATCGTCTGGGCGGTGATGAAGCCGATGCTGGTGCTGATGCTGGCCGGTATCCTGATTGGCGAGTACCTGGCCCCGGTCACCGAGAACAAGGCCCAGGCCGACCGTTCCCTGGCCCAGGGCGGTGGTGAGGCGCAGAGCTCCAAGCGCGGCATGTGGCACCGCCAGGGTGACGAGTTCGTGCACATCAACTCGGTGCAGCCCAACGGCTTGCTCTACGGCGTGACCCGCTATCGCTTCGACAACGAGCGGCACATGCAGACCTCGAGCTTTGCCCGTCGTGCCCAGTACAAGGAAGATCACTGGCTGCTCAGCGACGTGACCACCACCTATTTCCGCGGCGATCACACCGAAGTCATCAATACGCCTGAAGAACGCTGGGACGTGTCGGTCACCCCGCAGTTGCTCAATACCGTAGTGGTCGCACCAGAATCACTGTCGATCACCGGTCTTTGGGATTACATCCACTACCTGTCCGACCAGGGCCTGAACAACGCCCGGTACTGGCTGGCATTCTGGACCAAGGTGCTGCAGCCGATGGTCACCGCGGCGCTGGTGCTGATGGCCATCTCCTTCATCTTCGGTCCGCTGCGCTCGGTGACCCTTGGTCAGCGGGTGTTCACCGGGGTGCTGGTGGGTTTTGTGTTCCGCATCGCCCAGGACCTGCTCGGGCCTTCCAGCCAGGTGTTCGGCTTCCCGCCGTTGCTGGCGGTGGTGCTGCCGGCGGCGATCTGTGCGGTGGCCGGGTTGTGGATGTTGCGGCGCGCCGGATAAATTGCCGCAGACAAGAAAAAGCCGACCTCAGGGTCGGCTTTTTTGTGCGCGGTTATTTTTTGCGCTTGGGAATTCGCACCAGTTGAGTGTCGGAGTAGATGTCGTGCCAGCTGCGCTTGCGCTTGTCGAACAACGCCCAGATAAAACCCAGGCCCAGGCACAACCACGAGCCGATCGATACGACAAAACGCAGCAGCGCCTGCCACAGGCTGATGGCGCTGCCGTCGGCATTTTGCACACGGATGCCCCATACCTGCATGCCCAGGGTCTGGCCGCCGTGGGTCCAGAACTTGGCGAAAAAGCCGAACAGGGCGAACAGCAGGATGGTCGACAGCAACGGGTCGCCATCCAGGGCGCCGGCCTCGGTCAACTCGCGCATGCGCGCTTCCCCGATGAAAGCCATCTGGATCATCTTGTAGGCACCGGCGGTGACGATCAGCAACGCGGTGCACAGCAAAAAGTCATAGAACATGGCGGCCAGGCGGCGGCCAAGGTCGACAGGGGGAAATTCACCTTCGGGCTGTAACAGCTGCTTGGGCACTGGCGAGGCCCTCCTTGCGCAAAACGCCCATTCTACGGAATTGCGCGCACAAAAAAGCCCCTGCTGTTGCCAGCAGAGGCTTCTTTGTTGATGAAGATCAGCCTTCGGCTTGAACTTCGTCAGCCTGCATGCCTTTCTGGCCCTGCACGGCGATGAAGGTGACTTTCTGACCTTCTTTCAGGCTCTTGAAGCCGTTACCCTGAATAGCGCGGAAGTGTACGAACAGATCCGGACCGCTTTCTGGAGTGATGAAACCAAAACCTTTCTCGTCGTTAAACCACTTGACGGTACCGCTCTGACGTTGGGACATTGTCTTATTTCCTTTGAAACTTAGAATTAGTAACAGCTTCTTCCAAATGAAAGAGTACTGGGCTGGGTTGCAGGAAAGTAAGAGACGTCGAACGGGTGTAGCAAACATCAGAGCTACTGCCCAGGTCACGAACCATAGCGACCCATGCAAACACAGTGCACAGACAATACGCTAACTTTGAAGACAAAAACAAGCCCTGCAGACCGCCGCCGCTGTGCCTTTTAGCCGCCGTTCGGTCGATTTTTTCCGGCTCATTCCAAGCCTTGTCGCAACGCTTTTCGAAAGTTATAAAAAGCGTTCGAATTCGAAAATCCGAACGCTTCATGACACGTTGTTTCAAGTATCGATTCAGCCGCGATAATAGCGTTGGGCAACGAAGGGCATCTTGCTCACTTTCATCGCCACGCGCTTGCCGCGCACGATCGCCCACACTGGGGTTTGCAGTGCGCTGTACGCGGCATCGAGGTACCCCATCGCCACCGGCGCATTCAATGTCGGGCCAAAGCCGCCACTGCAGATGCTGCCGATAACCGTGCCTGACTGGTCAACGATCTCGGCGCCTTCGCGCACCGGTGTGCGCTCCTGCGGCAACAGGCCCACGCGCTTGCGCGCAACCCCGCTTTGCTGCTGGGCGAAGATCGCCTCGGCACCGGGGAAGCCGCCGGCGCGCTCGCCGTCGGCACGGCGCACCTTGGAGATGGCCCAGAGCAGGCTGGCTTCGATGGGCGTGGTCTGGCTGTTCATGTCGTGGCCATACAGGCACAGGCCGGCCTCCAGGCGCAGCGAGTCGCGTGCGCCCAGGCCGATAGCCTGGACTTCGGGTTCGGCCAGCAGGCGGCGCGCCAGCTCTTCGGCTTTGCCGGCCGGCACCGAAATCTCGAAACCGTCTTCACCGGTGTAGCCCGAACGGCTGACAAAACAGTCTGCGCCCAGCAGTTGTACCGGCTGGAACTGCATGAAAGTCATCTTCGCCACGACGGGTGCCAGGCGCTCGAGCACCTTCACCGCCGCCGGCCCCTGCAGGGCCAGCAGGGCGCGCTCTTCAAACAGTGGCTGGATCTGGCACTGATCGCCGATATGTTTGCGCAAGTGGGCCAGGTCCTGGTCCTTGCAGGCGGCGTTGACCACCAGGAACAGTTCGTTGTTGCCCAGGTTGGCGACCATCAGGTCATCGAGGATGCCGCCGTGTTCGTTGGTGAACATGGCATAACGCTGCATGCCCACCGGCAGGTCGATGATGTCGACCGGCACCAGGGTTTCCAGGGCCTTGGCTGCAGCGGCACCGCTCAGGCGGATCTGGCCCATGTGCGAAACATCGAACAGGCCGGCCTGCTCGCGGCTGTGCAGGTGTTCTTTCATCACTCCCAGCGGGTACTGGACCGGCATGTCGTATCCGGCGAACGGTACCATGCGGGCGCCCAGTTCCAGGTGCAGGGCGTGCAGCGGGGTCTTGAGCAGTGTTTCGGTGGACATTGATGACTCCTTGGGGCTTGAGAGGGTGTCAGCATTCGATGATGTTGACGGCCAGACCGCCGCGGGCGGTCTCCTTGTATTTGCTTTTCATGTCGGCGCCGGTCTGGCGCATGGTGCGGATGACCTTATCCAGCGAGACGAAGTGCTGGCCGTCACCGCGCAGGGCCATGCGCACCGCGTTGATGGCCTTGACCGAACCCATGGCGTTACGCTCGATGCAGGGCACCTGGACCAGCCCGCCGATCGGGTCGCAGGTCAGGCCCAGGTTGTGTTCCATGCCGATTTCGGCGGCGTTCTCGACCTGCTGCACCGTGCCGCCCATCACCTCGCACAGGGCTCCGGCGGCCATCGAGCAGGCAACGCCGACCTCGCCCTGGCAGCCGACTTCGGCACCGGAGATCGAGGCGTTCTCTTTATAGAGGATGCCGATGGCGGCGGCGGTGAGCAGAAAACGCACCACGCCGTCGTCATTGGCGCCCGGGATAAAACGCATGTAGTAGTGCAACACTGCCGGGACGATGCCGGCGGCGCCGTTGGTCGGCGCGGTGACCACGCGCCCGCCAAAGGCGTTTTCTTCGTTGACGGCCAGGGCGTAGAGGTTGACCCAGTCGAGCACCGACAGCGCGTCGCGCAGGCTCGCCTCCGGGTTGCTGCACAGCTGGCGGTACAGTGCGGCGGCGCGGCGTTTGACCTTGAGCCCGCCAGGCAAGATACCTTCGTTGCGACAACCGGCAGACACGCAGTCCTGCATGACCTGCCAGATGTGCAACAGGCCGCTGCGGGTGTCGCTTTCCGGGCGCCAGGCGGCTTCGTTGGCCAGCATGACCTGGCTGATCGACAGGTGCTGCGCGGTACAGTGGCCAAGCAGCTCCTTGGCGGTCTTGAACGGGTAGGGCAGCACGGTACTGTCTTCGACGATGCGATCGGCGCCGGCGGCGTCCTCGTCGACCACGAAACCACCGCCCACCGAGTAATACTCGCGGCTGCGAATCTGCAAGCCGGCGGCGTCAAAGGCACGGAAGATCATGCCGTTGGGATGGAAGGCCAGGGGTTTGCGGATCATCGCCAGGTGCTGCTTTTCAACGAAGTCGATTGCATGCTCGCCGAGCAGGTTGAGCCGGCCGCTGCTGCGGATGGCCTGCAGGCGTGCGGGGATGCTTTCGGTGTCGACGCTGTCCGGGTGTTCGCCTTCAAGGCCGAGCAGTACGGCCTTGTCGCTGCCGTGGCCTTTGCCGGTGGCGCCGAGCGAGCCATAGAGCTCGGCCTTGACGCTGACTGTAGCGGCCAGCAGGCCGTCGCGACGCAGGCCTTCAGCAAAACGCGCAGCGGCACGCATGGGGCCGACGGTGTGGGAACTGGAGGGGCCGATGCCGATCTTGAACAGGTCGAAGACGCTTAGTGACATGGTCGTACCCTCGTTGTGATGAAGGCTATCGCGGGGCAAGCCCGCTCCCACAGGGAATGAGGGTCTCACTGTGGGAGCGGGCTTGCCCCGCGAAGAGGCCTCAGACGTCCTGATAGCTCTCGATCGACGGGCAGGCACACACCAGGTTGCGGTCGCCAAACACGTTGTCAACGCGGCCGACCGGGGGCCAGTACTTGCCTTCGACCAGCGAGGCCAGCGGATACACCGCCTGCTCGCGGCTGTACGGGTGGCTCCACTCACCGGCGATTTCGGCGGCAGTGTGCGGGGCGTTCTTCAGCGGGTTGTCGTCCTTGTCCAGGCTGCCGCTTTCCACCGCGCGAATCTCTTCGCGGATGCGGATCATCGCCTCGCAGAAGCGGTCCAGTTCTTCTTTAGACTCGCTTTCGGTCGGTTCGATCATCAGCGTGCCGGCCACCGGGAACGACATGGTCGGGGCGTGGAAGCCGAAGTCGATCAGGCGTTTTGCCACGTCATCGACACTGATGCCGCTGCTGTCCTTGATCGGGCGCAGGTCGAGGATGCACTCGTGCGCCACCAGGCCATTGCTGCCGGTGTACAACACAGGATAGTGCTCTTCCAGGCGGCGGGCGATGTAGTTGGCGTTGAGGATGGCCATTTGCGAGGCACGCTTGAGCCCGGCGCCACCCATCATGCGGATGTACATCCAGGTGATCGGCAGGATGCTGGCGCTGCCGAACGGTGCGGCGCAAACCGCGCCCTGCTTGTTGTCCATGTGCGCATGGCCCGGCAGGAACGGCGCCAGGTGCGATTTGACGCCGATCGGGCCGACGCCCGGGCCGCCACCGCCGTGGGGGATGCAGAAGGTCTTGTGCAGGTTCAGGTGCGAAACGTCGCCGCCGAACTTGCCCGGGGCGCAGAGGCCGACCATGGCGTTCATGTTGGCGCCGTCGATGTACACCTGGCCGCCGTTGTCATGGATGATCGCGCAGATCTCGCCGATGGCTTCTTCGAACACGCCATGGGTCGAGGGGTAGGTGATCATCAGCGCGGCAAGGTGCTCGCGGTGTTCGATGGCCTTGGCGCGCAGGTCGTCGATGTCGACGTTGCCGCGGGCATCACAGGCGGTGACCACCACGCGCATGCCGGCCATGTGCGCGGTAGCGGGGTTGGTGCCGTGGGCCGAGGACGGGATCAGGCAGATATCGCGGCGCGCTTCGCCACGGCTCTGGTGATAGGCGCGAATCGCCAGCAGGCCGGCGTATTCGCCCTGGGAGCCGGCGTTGGGCTGCAGCGACACGGCGTCGTAGCCGGTGGCGGCGCAGAGCATGGCTTCCAGCTCGCTGGTCAGTTGCTGGTAACCCTGGCTCTGCGCGGCCGGGGCGAACGGGTGCAGGTTGCCGAACTCGGCCCAGGTCACCGGGATCATTTCGCTGGCGGCGTTGAGCTTCATGGTGCACGAGCCCAGCGGGATCATGGTGCGGTCCAGCGCCAGGTCCTTGTCAGCCAGGCGGCGCAAGTAGCGCATCAGCTCGGTTTCGCTGTGGTAACGGTTGAACACCGGGTGCTCGAGAATCGCCGACTGGCGCAGCAGCGTGCGTGGCAGTTGTGCCTGAACGCTGGCGGCGAGAGCGGCGAAGTCCGGGCTGGCCTTGCCAGCGGCGAACAGCTGCCACAGGGCTTCGACGTCGGCCTGGGTGCTGGTTTCATCCAGCGACAGGCCCAGGCGCTGGGCGTCGATCTGGCGCAGGTTCAGGCGTTGGGCGCGGGCCTGGTCGTGCAGAGCGGCGGTGCTGCTGCCGGTGGCCAGGGTCAGGGTGTCGAAGAAGTGTTCCACTTCGACCTGTACACCCAACTGTTGCAGGCCGGCCTTGAGGATCGCGGTCAGCGCGTGGGTACGCTCGGCGATCTGCTTCAGGCCCTGAGGGCCGTGGTACACGGCGTACATGCTGGCGATGTTGGCCAGCAGTACCTGGGCGGTGCAGATGTTGCTGGTGGCTTTCTCGCGGCGGATATGTTGCTCGCGGGTCTGCATGGCCAGGCGCAGTGCGGTCTTGCCGAAGCGGTCGATCGACACGCCGACCAGGCGGCCGGGCATGTCGCGCTTGAATGCATCGCGGGTCGAGAAGTAGGCGGCATGCGGGCCACCGAAGCCCAGCGGTACACCAAAGCGCTGGGCGCTGCCGATGGCCACGTCGGCGCCGAATTCGCCCGGCGGGGTCAGCAGGGTCAGGGCCAGCAGGTCGGCAGCCACGGCGACCAGGGCATTGGCCGCGTGGAAGCGCTCGACCAGCTCGCGGTAGTCGAAGACTTCACCACTGCTGGCCGGGTATTGCAGCAGGGCGCCGAAGAAGGCGCTGACATCGCCCAGTTCACGCTCGTCGCCGACGACAACCTCGATACCCAGCGGCTCGGCACGGGTGCGCAGCACGTCCAGGGTTTGCGGGTGGCAATGCACCGAGGCGAAGAAGGCGTGGCTGCCCTTGTTCTTGCTCAGGCGTTTGCAGAAGGTCATGGCTTCGGCAGCGGCAGTGGCTTCGTCGAGCAGGGAGGCGTTGGCGATCGGCAGGCCGGTGAGGTCGCTGATCAGGGTCTGGAAGTTCAGCAGCGCTTCCAGGCGGCCCTGGGAAATCTCTGGCTGGTAAGGGGTGTAGGCGGTGTACCAGGCCGGGTTTTCCAGCAGGTTGCGCAGGATCGGCGCCGGCGTGTGGCAGTTGTAGTAACCCTGGCCGATGAAACTCTTGAACAGCTGATTGTTGCCGGCGATGGCCTTGAGCGAGGCCAGCGCCTGGGCTTCGCTTTGCCCGGCGCCCAGCTCAAGGACGCTGGTGCCCTTGATGCTGTCGGGGATGACCGCGGCGCTCATGGCCTCCAGCGAGTCAAAACCGAGGGTGGCGAGCATGTGCTGCTCGTCGTGCTGGCGCGGGCCGATGTGGCGGGCGATGAATTCGTTGGCAGTGCCGAGGTTGATGGTCATGGCGGTTCCTCAGGCGTCAGCGTTGGCTTTGATCAGGCGGTCGTAGGCGTCCTGGTCGAGCAGTTGCGCGACGGCGCCGGCGTCGGCGGGGATGAAACGGAAGAACCAGCCTTGCCCCAGCGGATCTTCGTTGACAAGTTCGGGGTTGCCTTCGAGCTGGTCGTTGACCGCTACCACTTCGCCGGTCAGCGGCATGTACACGCCGCTGGCAGCCTTGACCGATTCGACGGTCGAGGCTTCGGCGCCTTGCTCGTAGCGTTGCAGCTCTGGCAGTTGCACGTAGACCACATCGCCCAGGGCGTTCTGGGCGAAGGCGGTGATCCCGACGGTGACGCTGCCGTCAGCTTCGCTACGCAGCCATTCGTGATCTTCGGTAAAACGCAACTCGCTCATGGAAACTCCTCAAGGGCCGCAGGGGACGGCTGTGGGCATGGCTCAGGTGAGCCCAGGGATGGGTAATGCCATAGCAATATCGCGGCCATATCTAAAATATCGTTTTAAAACAAATAGTTAGATAATTTCCAGGAAGAGAATACATAACCGGTGTAGCGAAATCGCTACACCTAGGGGTGAGAAAAAAAGCTCAAGTGGATCGGAACCTTGCACTGTGGCCCTGAAACTGTGCTGTATCGATATCGTTACGATGTAGTGATTTCGCTACAGCTGTTCAGGGCTTGGCCGGGATGCCGTACTTGCGCAGGCGATGGGCGATGGCGGTGTGCGAGGTTTGCAGGCGGCTGGCTAGCTGGCGGGTCGAGGGGTAGCTGCTGTAGAGCTTTTCCAGCAGGTTGCGCTCGAAGTCTTCCACAGCCTGTTCAAGGCTGTCGACTTCAGCGTCATGGCCGCGAGCCACCGAGGTGCCGGCAATGTCCAGGTCGCCGATGTCCACCAGGCTGCTTTCGCTGATGGCCGCGGCGCGGAAGATCACGTTCTGCAGCTGGCGCACGTTGCCCGGCCAGCGGTTGCCCAGTAGCGCCGGGTAAGTGGCCGGGCCCAGGCGGCACAGCGGGCGCTGGATCTGGGTGCAGGCCTGCTGCATGAAGTAGCGCGCCAGCAGGAGGATGTCCTGGCCACGTTCGCGCAACGGTGGCACCTGCAGGTTGAGCACGTTCAGGCGGTAGAACAGGTCTTCGCGAAAGGTGCCCTCGGCGACCATTTTTTCCAGGTCGCGGTGGGTGGCGCTGAGGATCCGTACATTGACCTTGACCTCGCGATCACCGCCGACCCGGCGAAAGCTGCCATCGTTGAGAAAACGCAGCAGCTTGGCCTGCAGGTACGGTGACATCTCGCCGATCTCGTCGAGGAATACCGTGCCCTGGTTGGCCAGTTCCATCAGCCCCGGCTTGCCGCCACGTTGCGCACCGGTAAAGGCGCCGGGGGCGTAACCGAACAGCTCGCTTTCGGCCAGGTTCTCCGGCAGCGCCGCACAGTTGAGGGCCAGGAAGGGCGCACTGTGACGGCTGCTGATGGCGTGACAGGCGCGGGCCACCAGCTCCTTGCCGGTGCCGGTTTCACCGTTGATCAGCAGCGGCGCGTCCAGAGCTGCAACGCGCAGGGCGCGGGCCTTGAGGGTGCGGATCGGCGGGGAGTCGCCGAGCAGCGCATCGAAGCCCTCGGCATGGTCATGGTGCAGTGCCGACAGCCGTTCGCCGATGCGGTTGGGCTGGTACAGGGTCAGCAGGGCGCCGGCGTTGGTGATCGGCGTGGCGTCGAGCAGCAGGGTCTGGCCGTTGAGGGTCACTTCGCGCAGGGGCAGGTGAAAGCCCTGTTCGATCAGCGCTTCGAGCAAGCCCGGGTCGCCAAACAGGTCGGCCACCGAACGGTCGGACGGTTCCTGGCCGCACAACGCCACCAGCGCCGGGTTGGCCAGCAGCACGTGGCCGGCGCTGTCCAGGGCCAGCACCGGGTCGCTCATGGCCGCGAGCAGGGCATCGAGCTGCAGGTGACGGCGCTGGCCGGGGAGGATGTCGACCACTTGTACGGTTTGCACGCCCTGCACGTTGAACAGCGCGTCGTGCAGCTCTTCGAGCACGTGGGGGCTGAGGGTCGGGGCGTCGATGTAGACGTTCGGCGGCACCATCTCCACGGCGTCCAGGTTGAGGTTGCGGGCGCCGAGCAGGGCCAGCACTTCCTGGGTGATACCGACACGGTCGATGAAACTGACGTGGATGCGCATGGGGGAGGGGGTCAAGGCTGCCGAAGGCGGCCAGTATGCTGTTCAGCGCAATCGCGGGGCAAGTCGGTTCGCCGCACCGCCGCTCCTACCTGGGTGAGAGCGGCGGTGCGGCGAACCGACTTGCCCGGCGATGAGGCCGGTAGGGCTATTCGAAGTGCTCGGGATTGACCGGGTCGCCCGACTTCACATTCAGCTTCTCGCGAATGTCCTCGAACATCTGGTCGTAGATCTTGTGCCCTGAGCCCAGGCTCTCGAATTTCTTGGGTGACGGCATGTAGCTCTGCGCCTTGCGCGTGGCAACACTCAGGAAGCTTGGCAGTACCTCTTCCTTGCTCAGGAAGAACTTTTCCTCCACGGTCTTGCCTTCGATGCTCCCATGCATGTGGAAATCAATGCCGTGTTTGTTGGCTTCCCGGACTACTGCGTACTCGATATTCAGGTCGTAGCTGTGATCAGCCTTGTTCAGCGCAGTGCGCTCGATATGCACGTGACCGGGTTTGAACTGGGCCATGATGGAATCCTCCGCAAAGGTGAAAACGGCGGGCCCAAGGCCCGCCAACTGCATTCAACGGTAGCTGATTCCCGGCTTGGCGGTGGAAACCCGGGTACCGGCGGTACCCTTGACGATATCCTCGATGTCGGCCAGCGAACCGATGACCGCCACTTTGCCGGTGTGGCGTGCAAAGTCGCAAGCGGCCTGGACTTTCGGGCCCATGGAGCCTGCGGCAAAGCCCAGGCGTTCGAGCTCGTCAGGGTGCGCCTGGGCAATTGCCTTCTGGCTTGGCTTGCCATAGTCGATGAACGCCGCGTTGACGTCGGTGGCGATCACCAGCAGGTCGGCTTCGAGCTGTTCGGCCAGCAGCGCCGAGCACAGGTCCTTGTCGATCACCGCCTCGATGCCCTTGAGCTTGCGGTCGGCGTCATACATGGTCGGGATACCGCCACCGCCGGCGCAGATGACGATGCTGCTCTTTTCCAGCAGCCATTTGATCGGGCGGATCTCGAAGATGCGCTTGGGTTTCGGGCTGGCGACCACACGGCGGTATTTGTCGCCGTCGGCCTTGACCACCCAGCCTTTCTCTTTGGCCAGGCGCTCGGCGTCTTCCTTGCTGTAGACCGGGCCGATGAACTTGGTCGGGTCTTTGAAGGCCGGGTCGTTGGCGTCCACCTCAACCTGGGTCAGGAGGGTGGCGAACGGCACTTCGAAGTCCAGCAGGTTGCCCAGCTCCTGCTCGATGATGTAGCCGATCATGCCTTCGGTTTCGGCACCGAGCACGTCCAGCGGGTAGGCTTCATCAGGTTTGTAGGATTGCGCCTGCAACGACAGCAGGCCGACTTGCGGGCCATTGCCGTGGGCGATGACCAGCTCGTTGCCCGGATGGATCTTGGCGATCTGCTCGGCGGCGATGCGGATATTGGCGCGCTGATTGTCTGCAGTCATGGGTTCGCCACGGCGCAGCAGGGCGTTGCCGCCCAATGCAACAACGATACGCATGATGATGTCCTTCTAGAAAAGGGAGATGCCACCCTGTAGGAGCGGGCTTGCCCCGCGATGGCGGTGCATCTGCTGCACCGCGGTGACGCTATCGCGGGGCAAGCCCGCTCCCACAGAGACTGGCAGCTGGATTACAGGTCAGCCAGGGTCGACACCAGGATCGCCTTGATGGTGTGCATGCGGTTTTCCGCTTGCTCGAAGGCGATGCAGGCTGGCGACTCGAACACGTCGTCGGTCACTTCAATGCCGTTGGCCAGGTTCGGGTACTGCTCGGCGATCTGTTTGCCGACCTTGGTGTCGGAGTTGTGGAACGCCGGCAGGCAGTGCATGAACTTGGTGCGCGGGTTGCCGGTGGCTTTCATCAGCTCGGCGTTGACCTGGTACGGCAGCAGTTGCTGGATGCGTTCGCCCCAGGCTTCAACCGGCTCGCCCATCGATACCCAGACGTCGGTGTGAATGAAGTCGACGCCTTTGACCGCCGCTTTCGGGTCTTCGGTCAGGGTGATGCGCGCGCCACTTTCTTCCGCGTATTTCTTGCAACGGGCGACCAGGTCATCGTGCGGCCACAGGGCTTTCGGCGCGCAGATGCGCACGTCCATGCCAAGCTTGGAGCCGACCAGCAGCAGCGAGTTGCCCATGTTGTTGCGCGCATCGCCCAGGTAGGCGTAGCTGATCTCGTGGATCGGCTTGTCGGCGTGCTCACGCATGGTCAGCACGTCGGCGATCATCTGGGTCGGGTGGTATTCGTCGGTCAGGCCGTTGAACACCGGTACGCCGGCGAACTTCGCCAGTTCTTCGACGATTTCCTGCTTGAAGCCACGGTATTCGATGGCGTCATACATGCGCCCGAGTACCCGGGCGGTGTCCTTCATGCTTTCCTTGTGGCCGATCTGCGAGGAGTTCGGGTCGATGTAGGTGACGTTGGCGCCCTGGTCATAGGCAGCTACTTCGAAGGCGCAACGGGTGCGGGTCGAGGTCTTCTCGAAGATTAGCGCAATGTTGTTGCCTTTGAGGTGCTGCTGCTCGGTGCCGGTGTACTTGGCACGTTTCAGGTCGCGGGACAGGTCCAGCAGGTAGCGCAACTCGCGAGGGGTGTGGTGTTCCAGGCTCAGCAGGTTACGGTTGTGGATGTTGAACGCCATGATGTTTCTCCTGTTCGTGTGAACGGAAAGCGGTGATCGGCCCGCCTGCACCGGCAGGTGCAGGCGGTTGATGGTCGTCTAGTAGTCGATAGGGTCGCGCACGATCGGGCAGGTCATGCAGTGACCGCCGCCGCGGCCACGGCCCAGTTCGCCGGCGCTGATGGTGATGACTTCGACGCCTGCCTTGCGCAGCAGGGTGTTGGTGTAGGTGTTGCGGTCGTAGCCGATGACCACACCTGGTTCAACCGCCACCACGTTGTTGCCGTCGTCCCACTGCTCGCGTTCGGCGGCGAAGCTGTTGCCACCGGTCTCGACCACGCGCAGTTTCTTCAGGTTCAGCGATTCGGCGACCACGTCGAGGAACGTCTTGTTCTCGCGGCGCACGTCCAGGCCGTATGGCTTGCTGCTGTCCGGGCGAATGACGAACGGCACGATTTCCTTGACCACTTCCGGGAAGACCGTGACCAGGTCGCGGTCGCAGAAGCTGAACACGGTGTCCAGGTGCATCGCTGCACGGGATTTCGGCAGGCCGGCGACCACCACTTTTTCCACCGCGCCTTTGGCAAACAGCGATTGCGCCAGTTGGCCGATGGCCTGGCGCGAGGTGCGCTCGCCCATGCCGATCAGGACCACGCCATTGCCGATCGGCATGACGTCGCCGCCTTCCAGGGTGGCTTTGCCGTGGTCCTGGTCCGGATCGCCGTACCAGATTTCAAAGTCGGCTGCGGTGAACTCGGGGTGGAACTTGTAGATGGCGGTGGTCAGCAGGGTTTCCTGACGTCGCGCCGGCCAGTACATCGGGTTGAGGGTCACGCCGCCGTAGATCCAGCAGGTGGTGTCGCGAGTGAACTGGGTGTTGGGCAGTGGGTCGAGCAGGAAGCTTGAGTGGCCCAGGTAGTCGCGGTACATCTTGATCACGCCGGCGCCTTCACTTTCCGGCAGGTCTTCACCGGCCACGCCGCCGATCAGGAATTCGGCCAGTTTGCGCGGCTCAAGGCCTTCGAGCCAGCTGCGCACTTCGTTGGTCAGGCCGACACCGACGGTGTCCGGGGTGATCTTGCGGTCGAGGATCCATTTCAGCGCTTCGGGGTTCTGGATGGTCTCGGTCAGCAGGTTGTGCATTTCCAGCACTTCGATGCCGCGCTCACGCATTTTGGTGACGAAGTCGAAGTGGTCGCGTTTGGCCTGGTTGACCCAGATAACGTCATCGAACAGCAGTTCGTCGCAGTTGCTCGGGGTCAGGCGCTGGTGCGCCAGGCCAGGGGAGCAGACCATCACTTTGCGCAGTTTGCCGGCTTCGGAATGTACGCCGTACTTAACTTTATCCGTGGACATGGTTCATTTCCTCCAAGTTGCGAAAACGGGTGGTTACAGAGTCAGGAAGCCGTCGTACAGGCCATAGGCAGCCACCAGGGCACCAATGACTACGGCGGCGAAGATCAGCTTCTCCACGTTGGTAAAAATCGGTTGGCCGACCTCGCGCTTGGCCTTGGCGAACAGGATCACGCCAGGGGCATACAGCAGGGCCGAGAGCAGCAGGTATTTGACGCCGCCGGCATACAGCAGCCAGACCGCGTAGAGCAGGGCGATGGCGCCGATGACCAGGTCTTTCTTGCGTTCGGCCAGGGCCTGTTCGTAGGTTTCGCTGCGTACCGCGAGCAGGAAGGCATAGGCCGCCGACCACAGGTAAGGCACCAGGATCATCGAGGTGGCGAGGTAGATCAGCGACAGGTAGGTACTGGCCGAGAACAGGGTGATGACCAGGAAGATCTGCACCATGGCGTTGGTCAGCCACAGGGCGTTGGCCGGCACGTGGTTGGCGTTCTCGCGGCGCAGGAACTCCGGCATGGTGTGGTCTTTGGCGGCGGCGAACATGATCTCGGCGCACAGCAGTACCCACGACAGCAGAGCCCCGAGCAGCGAGATGATCAGGCCGACGCTGATCAGCACCGCACCCCAGTGGCCAACCACGTGCTCAAGCACGGCGGCCATCGACGGGTTCTGCAGCTTGGCCAGCTCCGGTTGGGTCATGATGCCCAGCGACAGCACGTTGACCAGCACCAGGAACAGCAGCACGGTGATGAAGCCGATGACCGTGGCCTTGCCGACGTCCGAGCGTTTTTCTGCCCGGGCCGAGAAGATGCTCGCGCCCTCGATGCCGATGAACACCCAGACGGTGACCAGCATCATGTTGCGCACCTGGTTCATCACACTGCCCAGGTCCGGGTTCATCGAGCCCCAGATGTCAGCGGTGAAGATATCCAGCTTGAAGGCGAACAGGGCGATCAGCACGAACAGCGCCAGCGGTACGACCTTGGCTACGGTGGTGACCAGGTTGATGAAGGCCGCTTCCTTGATCCCGCGCAATACCAGAAAGTGCACGGCCCAGAGCAGCACCGAGGCGCCAATGACGGCTGCCGGGGTGTTGCCCTCGCCAAAGATCGGGAAGAAGTAACCGAGGGTGCTGAACAGCAACACGAAGTAGCCGACGTTGCCCAGCCAGGCACTGATCCAGTAGCCCCAGGCTGAAGAAAAGCCCATGTAATCGCCGAAACCGGCCTTGGCGTAGGCGTATACCCCGCCGTCCAGGTCAGGCTTGCGATTGGCCAGGGTCTGGAACACGAAAGCCAGGGTCAGCATGCCGATGGCGGTGATGCCCCAACCGATCAGAACAGCGCCTACATCAGCACTTGCGGCCATGTTTTGCGGCAGCGAAAAGATCCCGCCGCCGATCATCGAGCCGACAACAAGTGCAACCAGCGCACCAAGTCGTAGTTTTCCGGGAGCGTCTGACATTGAATAACTCCGTACCAGGAGAAGAGATGACGCTAGAATAAATCCAGCGGCGAAGTCATTAGCTGATTCAGGTCAGTTCATGAGGACATTCCATTGCAGATCAATGACTGAAACAGCCTCCCGGAGTCTGCCGATCGCAGTACTGCAAGCCTTGTCAACTGGCACCTCCATGGCGTTTTAGAGCAATCGCTCTTGCGGGGCTGCGAGAATTGAAGCTAGTCCGTTTTGGGCGAATCGCAAATTTTCCCTGAGAAATTTTCTTATTAGCTTGAAGAAGCGCGAATTGTGCACAAAACTCACCGTTTAGTTCGTCAGGCATAGACGCGCTAGTTATGAGCAGAAAGCGCTTAGTGGTTTAATATATATAGACGCTTAGAGTCAGATTATATTTAACTCAGGGTGTACCACTGGCGTTACAAACACGAGACAGAAGGGGATCTGCATGTCCGAACCTGGACAGAAATTACGCCTGGGGGCGTTGATCGCCTTGGTGGTCGGCTCGATGATCGGCGGCGGGATCTTTTCGCTGCCGCAAAACATGGCTGCGCGCGCCGACGTCGGCGCCGTACTGATCGGCTGGGGCATCACCGCGGTGGGCATGCTGGCCCTGGCCTTCGTGTTCCAGACCCTGGCCAACCGCAAGCCAGAGCTCGACTCCGGGGTGTATGCCTATGCCAAGGCCGGGTTTGGCGAGTACATGGGCTTTTCTTCGGCTTGGGGCTACTGGATCAGCGCCTGGCTGGGCAACGTCGGCTACTTCGTGCTGTTGTTCAGCACCCTGGGCTTCTACTTCCCGGTGTTTGGCGAGGGCAACACGCCGATCGCCATCGCCTGTGCCTCGCTGCTGTTGTGGGCCGTACACTTTTTGGTGCTGCGCGGCATCAAGGAGGCGGCGTTCATCAACCAGGTGACCACCGTGGCCAAGATCGTGCCGTTGGTGATGTTCATCGTCATCGCCGCGGTGGCCTTTCGCGCCGACATTTTTACCCGGGACATCTGGGGCCTGAGCAACCCGAAATTCGGCGGCGTGCTCGACCAGGTGCGCAACATGATGCTGGTGACGGTGTTCGTGTTCATCGGCATCGAGGGCGCCAGCGTCTACTCCGGGCGGGCGGCGAAGCGCTCGGACGTCGGCAAGGCCACGGTGATCGGCTTTATCGGCGTACTGGCCTTGCTGGTGCTGGTCAACGTGCTGTCGCTGGGGGTGATGACCCAGCCGGAGCTGGCGGCCTTGCAGAACCCGTCGCTGGCGTCGGTGCTTGAGCATATCGTCGGGCCCTGGGGCGCCTTGCTGATCAGTATCGGCCTGGCGGTATCGCTGCTGGGGGCGCTGCTGTCATGGGCCTTGCTGTGCGCCGAGATCCTCTTCGCCACCGCCCGCGACCAGACCATGCCGCGCTTTCTGGCCAGGGAAAACGCCAACCACGTGCCGGCCAATGCGCTGTGGCTGACCAACGTGATGATTCAGCTGTTCTTGCTGATCACCCTGTTTTCCGCCGGGACCTACACCAGCCTGATCTACCTGGCCTCGTCGATGATCCTCGTGCCGTACCTGTGGTCGGCGGCCTACGCGGTATTGCTGGCGGTGCGCGGCGAGTCGTATGAAGGCCACCCCGGCGCACGGCGCAAGGACCTGCTGATTGCCGGTATCGCGCTGATCTACGCGATCTGGCTGCTGTATGCCGGTGGGCTGAAGTACCTGCTGCTGTCGGCGCTGCTGTACGCGCCGGGGGTGATCCTGTTTGCCCGGGCCAAGCACGAACAGGGCCAGGCGCTGTTTACCACCTGGGAGAAGCTGATCTTCGCCGCCGTGCTGGTGGGCGCGGGGTTGGCGGCCTATGGCTTGTACAGCGGGATGTTGAGCCTTTAATCAGTGCCGGCACATTCACCAACAGGCAGCAGCAGAACCCAGCTCACAAGCCCCCCGTTGCCAAACCAACGGTGCCCCTTCGACCCGCAGCGGCGCCTTTAGCCGCTGCGCCAGCCCCCAGGGCGTCTGCTCCAGCTGCGGGTTCAGATCCGCTGCCGTCTCAGCCTGTAACGGCAAATCCGCTGCCAGCGTCCCCTGATCGATCAACAGCTTTGCCGTGCGTGCCAGCGACAGGCGCAGGGTTGCCCCGCAACCGCTGCCCAGGCGTTCGCTGTAGGCCTTGATCGCCGCAGCCGCCATCAGGTACCCGGTGCCATGGTCCAATGCCTGCACCGGCAACGGCACGGGCTTGTCGGCCTGTTGCCAGCGCATGCCTTCACAAGCGATGCCGCAGCTCATCTGTACCAGGCTGTCGAAGCCCCGGCGCTGTTGCCAGGGGCCGCTCCAGCCGTAGGCGTTGAGGCTCACATCAATCAGCCCGGGGTTGAGCTGGCGGCGCTGTTCGCTGGCATACCCCAGTCGTTCGAGGGCATCGGCGCGGTAACCATGCAGGAGAATATCGGCTTCACTGAGCAGGCGTTCAAACACCCGTCGATCATCCCCGTCGTGCAAGTCCAGGCGCGCACAACGTTTACCCAGGGTCACCTCGGCAACCACCGCCGGTTCCTCCCAGCCTGGCGGGTCGATCCGCAGCACCTGCGCGCCGAAGCCTGCCAGCAGGCGACTGGCTGTGGGGCCGGCGAGGATGCGGGTCAGGTCCAGCACCTTGACCCCGGCCAGAGGTCGGACGGCGTTACCGGTCCAGCGTCTTTTTGTAAAGGCTGGAGCCCGTTGGTGATGAATCAACGGCTCGGCATTCACTGCCAGGCCCTGAGGATGGGCCGACCATTCGGACCAGTTGCGCATTTGCGCGGCGCAACCGCCAGCGGTGACTATCGCGCTTTCCAGCTCACGTGCGCGCCAACGCGCAACCAGATCAGCCATGTGTGCGCGGTCAGCCGCACGGCCCACTACCTGCTGGGCGGCGGCGCGATGATGAGCTGCGTTGGTATGCAGGCGAATCCAGCCATCCTCGGCGCGGTAGTCACCGGCAATCGGGTCCCACAAGGGCGGTGTGCTCCAGCCTTGCGGGCGCAGGCTGGTGGCGAACCAGAACGAGCTCAGGCGGCGGTCAACTTCAACGCCAGGCGGTTGCTCAAGCTGGCGCTGCAGCAGTTCGGCGATTGCCAGGCCACAGGCGGCAATGCTGCTGCTGGCAAGCTCGGTGACGGCGAAAGTCGAAGGCAGGGCGCCGTTGCCGCGAAAGCGCAGGCTATTGCGCAGTGCTGTTGGCAGCTGCAGTTCGGCGACAAGGGTGTCGAGTAGCGCGGTCATCAATGGCCCTCCAGCGGAAGGGCCATTGCAGACCATCAGCGGCGCCAGGTCAAACCCGGAACTGATCCATCAAGGCCATCTGCTGCGACGACAGGGTGTTGAGCTGGCTGCTCACCTGCGCCGATTCCGCGGCCTGGCCGGTCAGGGTTTCGGTTACCCCGCGGATCGCCGAGACGTTGCGGTTGACCTCTTCGGCCACCGCGCTCTGCTGTTCGGCGGCACTGGCGATCTGCAGGTTCATGTCGCTGATCACCGTGACCGCCTCGCTGATCTTGTCCAGCGCCTGCACCGCCTGGTGGATCTGCCCGGCGTTTTCCTGGGCCTTGCCGTGGCTCGAATGCATGGTCGCCACCACCTCGCGGGTGTTGCTCTGGATGCGCTCGATCACCTGGCGGATTTCTTCGACCGAGTCCTGGGTACGGCGCGCCAGGTTGCGTACTTCGTCGGCAACCACGGCAAAACCACGGCCGCTCTCACCGGCGCGGGCGGCTTCGATCGCGGCGTTGAGCGCCAGCAGGTTGGTCTGCTCGGCAATGCTGCGGATCACCTCCAATACCGAGCCGATCTGTTCGCTGTTCTGCGCCAGGGTTTCCACTTCGCCAACGGCTTTGCTGACCTGTTCGGCGAGCACGGTGATGTCGCGGGTGCTGCGCTCGATGATCGCCATGCCGTCCTTGGCCGAGCGGTCGGCACCGCGGGCGGCGTCGGCGGCACTGGCGGCGCTGTTGGCGACGTCGTGGGCGGTGGCGCTCATCTCATTGGAGGCGGTGGCCACCTGGTCGATCTCGCGAAACTGCACCTGCATGCCTTCGCTGGTGCGCTGGGCAATTGCCGAAGACTGGTCGGCAGTGGCCCGGGCCTGGGTGATGCTCTGTTTGATCTGGGCGATGGTCGGCTGCAGCTTGTCGAGGAAGCGGTTGAAGCCGCCGGTCAGCCGCCCCAGCTCGTCCTTGCGCGCATAGCGCAGGCGCTGGGTGAGGTCGCCGTCGCCGCTGGCGATGTCTTCGAGCATGCTCGCTACGCTGTTGAGCGGGCGGGTCACGCCGGTGGCTGTCAGCCACATCAGCAGCAGGCCGCCGAGGCCGGCCAGGGTGGCGAACAGCACCACTTTGAGGGTACCGCTGGTGCGGGCCTCTTCAAGGGTCGCCTGCAGGCTGATGGCGTCGGCCAGCAGCACCTGCTTGGGCAGGTCGATAAGGATGCCCCAGGGTTTGCTGTCGGCAATCGGCTGCACCGGATTGACGGCGCGGATGGTATCGCCTTGTTCAAGGATCAGTGGCTGGTTGCCGGCGAGCTTCTGCAGCGCCTGCTGGCCGTCCTGGTCGATGGCCTTGCCGACCTTGCCGGCATCATTGCTGTTGGCCGCCAGCAAGCCGCTGGGGGCGACGATCATCAGGTGGCCGGCGCCGTTGAACAGCTCCTGCTGGGCCTTGGCGGCAGCCGCCTGCAGGGCATCGAGAGAAATATCCACACCGGCCACGGCGATCACTTTGCCGTTGTGCAGCAGCGGCATGGTGATGCTGGTCATCAGCATCTGCTTGCCGCCGACGGTGTCGGAGTAGGGCTCAAGCAGGCAGGAGCGCGCGCTGTTGCGCGAGCAGGTGTACCAGACGTTGTAGGGCGTGCCGCTGAGATTGATCTCGGTCTTGTTCAGGTCGACATCGCTGATCACCGTGTTCAGCGCCTGACCCTGGGCGCGGCTCCAGTAGCTGGCAAAGCGCCCGCTCTCGTTGCTCAGGCGTTTGGCGTCGTTGGTAAAGGCACTGTCGCCGCCGTCCAGGCCGTCGGCCTCGAAGGCCAGCCACACGCCCAGCACGTCGGGGTTGCGCTTGAAGCTGGTGGCCAGGCTCTGGTTGATCGCTTCACGCAGGTCGCCAGCGCTCAGGCCGCGCTCGCGAGCCAGTTGCTGTAAGTCCTGGACCTGGTCGGCGAGGGCGGTGATGACGGTCTGGCTGTCGCTGAAAGTACGCCGCAGCATCTCGGCCTTTTCGCCGGCCCGGGCCTGCAGCAGGGCCTGGACATTGCGGGTGAGCATGGTGGTGCTGGCGTCGCCGACCAGCTCATCGCTCTGGTGCGATTGATACAGGTTGATACCGACGACGAGTGCGACCACGCCAAGCAGGCAGAGGCCGGAGAGCAGGACGATTTTCAGGCGGATCGAGAGCGTGTCGAACATGGACGTACTCGCTAAAAGGCAGGCCGGTAGAGGACCGAGCCACGGGCGGGCTCGATTCGCTACATCCTTTTAGCGATAACAGTTCATCGGCCTTATAGCTTTAGCCATGAGTGCTCGCCGATGAACGGTCGGCAAGGCTCAAGGGCGCGGTTTCTGGCCGCGACCAGATCCACAGGTTGCCCAGGCTCATGCCGGCGATGGCCAGAAACACCGGCCAGCGGTGCTCGAGAAACACCAGCATCAGGCCAGCGCACAGCAGCATGCTGACAGTGGCGCTGACCTTGGCCCGGCGCTGGATTACCTTGCCGTTGCGCCAGTTGCTGAGGATCGGCCCGAACAGCCGGTGGTTTTCCAGCCAGGCGCTCAGGCGCGGCGAGCTGCGGGTGGCGGCCCAGGCGGCGAGGAGGATGAACTCGGTGGTGGGCAGGCCGGGAATCACGATCGCTACCAGGCCGATGCCCAGGCTTACGTAAGCCAGCAGGCCGAAGAGCAGGCGCGAGAGTTTTGAAGCGGCTGGGCGGGTCATGGGCTTGTCGGTGTGCACGGGCAAGGCCCGGTTACCACGAGGGTAACCGGGTACGGCGCATCAGGCCAGTTCGGCTTTAGGCGCAGTTGCGTAAGCGTGTTTGAGCAGTTCGGTGAAACGCTCGAAGGCGGCCACGGCGCCTTGCTCGGCCTTGGCTTCTTCTTCGGCGCTCAGTTCCAGGCCGTCGAGGATGCGTGTGAACTGCTTCCAGCCTTCAGCGCGGCCACCGGCCGGCTCGCCCAGGTGACGGGCACCGAAGCTGTCCGACAAGCCCAGGCCGACGGCACGCTTGATCAGGAAGGCGGCGCCGAGCTTGGAGCCTTCGGAGACGAAGATCCAGCCCATGGCTTCACCCAGGCTGGGGTTTTGCAGGGCGCCGGCGAAGTCGGCGGGGATCTCGGTATTCAGGTCAGCCAGGTCCAGGCCGGCCTGTTCGGCGCGGCAGCGTGCGGCGAGGTCAGGGACGATGGCGATCAGCGCCGGGTCGGTGTACAGCGCCTTGAGCTCGGACTGGAACAGGTACTGGGCAACCACGAAGCGGGCGAAGCTCTCGCGGGTTTCGAACGGCGCGTGGGATTTGACCAGGGCGTCCAGCTCGGTGTGCGGGGCGTGGGTCAGCTGGTTCAAGCGTTGCGAACGCAGGCTGGCGCGTTCGGCGGTGGTAGCGGCGGTCATGGTGATTCCTTGCGAAATGGGCGTGCCTGATGACTAGACGAATGAGAAGACGCGGGACAGTAAAAAAACCTCACCTGTGGGGGGCTGCATTTGCAGCCCATCGCGGGTCTAGCCCGCTCCCACAGGTTCGCGGTCAGATGTCCCAGACCAGGTTGATGGCGAAATTACGGCCCGGCATGGTCAGGCGGTCGAGGTTGGCGGGGGCGGTCACTGCCGCTTCACCGAGGCCGTCGTAGCCGCGCACGTCATCCCACTGCCAGTACTTCTTGTCGGTCAGGTTGTAGAGGCCGGCGTTGACGGTGATGTCTTCGGTGACTTTGTAGAACCCGGTCAAATCGAGTACGCCGTAACCCGGGGTGCGGAACTGCTTGCTGGTGCCGTCGGGGGCGAAGAAGGTGGTGTCGTCGACGCGATCCTTGCGCTTGACCAGGGTCCAGCTCAGCAGCGCGCCGTATTGCGCTTGCTCGTAACCCAGGCCCATCACCGCGGTCAGCGGGTTGACGCTGTTGAGCGGCTGGCCGGTGTCGTCGTTGCGGCCATGGGCGTAGGCCAGCGAGCCCTGGGTGTAGAGGCCATGCGGCGCACCGAAGGCGTCGAGGTTCAGGCGGCCCTTGAACTCGGCACCCTTGATGGTGGCGTGCTTGATGTTGTTGGCTTCGAAGGTCTGGCCGAGGTTGCTACCCTGCACGGCGTCTTCGTTGATGAAGTCGCGGTACTTGTTGTAGAACACCGCGACATCGAAGTTACCCGCTTCGAAGTTACCGCGCAGGCCGGTCTCGTAGCTCTTGCTCTTTTCCGGTTCGAGGTTGGAGTTGCCGCGCACGCTGTAGCCCAGGCCTGGGTTTTCGAAGCGGCCATACAGCGCCTTGGCGGTCGGCGTGCGGAAGCCTTCGGCGTACTGGCCATACCAGGTGTAGTTGTCGTTGAAGGCGTAGGTCAGGCCGAACTTGGGCGAAACCCGATGCCATTTCTTCGCCTCGTCATCAACCGGGTCGGTAGGGCTGGCGCCAACCCCACGCAGGAACTCGTCGGTCATGTGCGGCTTGAGTTCGGTGTAGTCGTAGCGCGCGCCCGGCAGGAAGGTCCACTGGTTCCAGCGGATTTCATCCTGGGCGAACAGGCTGTAGGTGTTGACGGTCGGGTCAGGGAAGTCGCTGACCAGTGCCTGGCTGTCACTGGCGCTGATCTGGCCGATGAAGCGGCAGGCGCCGCCGACGTTCAGGCAGGTGCCAGTGCCGCTGCGCGAGCCGGTGACCTTCTGGTGCTTGAGGGTGGTGCCGTAGGTCAGCAGGTGCTCGGTGGCGCCGATGCTGAAGGCCTTGTCCAGCTGGGCGTCGAACACCCACTGGCGGTCCTTGTAGGTGGTCTGGCGGTCACGGAACACCTGGCGGCCGGAGGCGAAGTAGAGCTCTTCGGTACGCTGGTCGGTCTTGCCGATCTGGTAGTTCAGGCTCCACTTCATGTTATCGGCCAGCACGCTACCGAGTGCGAATTCGTGGTTGATGCCGAAGCGCTCGCGGGTCACGGTGTCGTTGCCGGTGCGGTCGCGGTACGAATTCATCGCGCCGAAGCCAGGAATGAACGGCCCGCCCACGGCGCTTTTTTGTTTGAGGTCGCGGTCGTCCTTGTAGTTTTCATAGGTGAAGGCCAGGCGTGCGTCGTCGGCGTAGTTCCAGCCGGCCTTGGCGAGGATGTTGGTGGTGCGCACATCTTCCGGGTTGGCGGCGGTGCGCGCCAGGCCGGTGCCACCGTGGCTGCTGTAGGACTCGGTTTCATGGCCGTTGCGCTGGCTCAGGTGCAGCAGGCTGTCGAACTCGCCCTGGCGGCCGGCAACGGTGGCCGAGTTCAGCCAGCTCTCATCTGCCGAGCTGTAGCCGGTCTTCAGGCGTGCGCCGACGTCCTGGCCGGGCTTGATGATGTCGTCGGGGTCGAGGGTGAAGTAGCTGACCGCGCCGCCAATGGCGTTGCTGCCGTACAGCACCGAGGCCGGGCCACGGAGGATCTCCACGCGCTTGACGATTTCAGGGTCGACGTAGTTGCGCTGGGTCTGGGCGTAGGGGCCGAAGAAGAAGCTGTCGGGGATCGACACGCCGTCGATCTGAGTCAGCACCCGCTCGCCGTCGATACCGCGGATGTTGTAGCCGTTCAGGCCGCTGCGCTGGCCGGTGCCGCTGACCGAAACGCCAGGCTCGTAACGCACCAGTTCCTTGATGTTGTTGACGTTCTGGCGGTCGAGCTGCTCGCGGGTCTGCACGCTGACGGTGCTCGGCACCTGGCTGACGTCCTGGGCGCTGCGGGTGGCGCTGACGGTGATCTGCTGTAGGGCGATGGCCTTGCCGGCGCTGCGTTCGATCACCACGTTGGCGCTGCTCAAGGTTCGGTAGCTCAGGCCGGTGCCGGCCAGCAGGCGCTGCAGGGCGGCCTCAGGCTTCAGTGAGCCATGCACGCCCGGCGAGGCGACGCCTTCGGCCAGTTCGGCAGAGAAGCCCACTTGCCAGCCGGTGACCGAGGTAAAGGCATTGAGCGCTGACACCAGCGGCTGTTGGCTGATGGCAAAGCGGTAGTCGCCCATGCGCGGGGCACTGGCCTGGGCCGGCTCAGCGGCCAGCGCCGGCAGGCTGCAGGCGCCGCTGGCGAGCATGGCCAGGGTCAACAGGGAGAGCGTGCAACGCTGCAGGCCGGGGGTACGTGAAGTGGCTGAAGATCGACGAGTGAAACCAGTGGACATCGAAAGCGCTCCCTGTCGCGCAAATGTTATAGGTGCTGGCTGATTCAAAAATAAGAATCAGTTGCATTAGCTATAACGAGACGTAACAGCGTCAGGGATCGCGTAAAAAAACTTTTGCCTCAGTTGAGAATCACCAGCGCCGGGTACTCATGCAACTGCGCCGAGGTGATGTGGGCCAGGGCGCGCAGGGTTTCCAGCGGCTGGTCGAGGCGGTAGTTGCCGGTGACCGCGACGTTCGCCAGCTGTTCGTTGCCGTTGATGATCCACCCCGGGTAGTAGCGGCGCAATTCGGCCAGTACCTGGTTCAGCGGGCAGTTCTCGAACACCAGCCGGCCCTGGACCCAGGCCAGGTCTTTTTGCGCATCCAGACGCCCGCGCTGGCCAAAGCCATTGGGCCCGACGCTGATGCTGTCGCCCGCCGACAGGCGAATGCGCTGGTCGCTGCTGGCCTGCAGGTCGACATCGCCGCGTTGCACCCGCACCTGGGCTTCGCCGTTGAGGTAGCGCACGGCAAAGTCGGTGTCGCGCACACTAGCGCGCAGCGGCCCGGCTTGCAGCTCCAGGGGCGGCTGGGCGCCAGCGGGAATCTCGAAATAGGCCTCGCCCTGCAGCAGCCGGGCAACCTGGCGGTTGTCGCGCAGGTCGCTGGCAAAGGCCGAATTGGTGTTGAGCAACACCTTGGAGCCGTCGTCCAGTTGCAAGCGCTGGCGTTCACCGACCACGGTCAGGTGATCGGCCTGCAGGCGCACTGGCAGGTTGCCGACGGTGAAAATCCCCACCAGCAGCACAGCGGCTGCGGCCAGGGGCTTGTAGTGCGGGCGGATGCGTGAGCGCAAGCTGCGACGCTGCACCTGGTGCAGTTGCCCGGCTGCCTGGCGCAAGGGCGCGCCGTTCCAGATGGCCTCGGCCTCGACATAGGCGCGGGCATTGGCCGGGTCAGCCTCGAGCCAGGCTTCGAAGGCCTGGGTGTCTTCGGCGCTGGCACATTGCAGGCGGATCAGCCAGTCCAGGGCCTGGTCCATGGCCTGGTCACTGGCAGCTTGGCCAGGCGGCGCGGGGCGAGGAGGGGGACTGTCGGTCACGGGTGGGTCCTTGGCGGGGCTGGCGCTTTTTGCGAATGATCCGGGGTATCCATGGGGATGGCAAGGTTTTAGCTGCGATCCACGACGGGCTGTTTACTTCAGCCGGTCGGCTACCCCTACACAGATGGCCATGATCAGTTTCAGTTCCTTCTGAACCGTGCTTGCCGAGACTTTCAACTGTTCGGCGATTTCCAGGTAACTGGCGCCGTGCAGGCGGCTGAGGATGAAGATGCGTTGCTGGCGCTCGGTCAACTGGGCGAGGCTGACGCTCAGGCGCTTGAGCAGTTGTTCGGCGTGGGCGGCGTCTTCGGCGCTGCTGCTGGGCGCGGCGACGTTGTGCAGAATTTGCTCGGGCACGTCCTCGACCAGGTTGCGCGACTGCGCCCGGCGCGCGCGCAAGTGATCAAGGGCGAGGTTGCGCGCAGTCTGGAAAACGAAGGGTTCCAGGTGCTCGATGGGGCGTTCGCCAAGGGCACGGGTAACCCGCAGGTAAGTCTCCTGCAACAGGTCTTCGGCAGTGCTGGGGTTATCCACCATGCGCTGCAGGGTGCGCAGCAGGCTGACCCGCTGGGCGAGGAAAACGACGTTGAACTGGGACTGACTCACAGCGGTACCCGACCATGGTGTGGCGAATGATAATGCTTATCATCAACGCTTTGGTCAAGTACTGCCTCCTGCGAGGTTGTGATCCTAGCGGGCGTTGCACAGTGCCAGGCAGTTATCCAGCATGCGGTTGGAGAAGCCCCATTCGTTGTCGTACCAGGCCAGTACCTTGAGCATGCGCCCGTTGGCGCGGGTGTGGTTGGCGTCGAAAATCGACGACAGCGGGTTGTGGTTGAAGTCGCAGGACACCAGCGGCAGGCTGTTGTAGCCCAATACCTTGGAGTGCCGGCTGGCCTCCTTGAACAGCGCGTTGACGGCCTCGGCCGTGGCCTCGCGCTCAAGATTGACGGTCAGGTCGACCAGCGACACGTTGATCACCGGCACCCGCACGGCCATGCCGGTGAGCTTGCCGGCAAGTTCCGGCAGCACCAGGCCCACGGCTTCGGCGGCGCCGGTCTTGCTCGGGATCATCGACTGGGTTGCCGCACGGGCGCGGTACGGGTCGCTGTGGTAAACGTCAGTGAGGCTCTGGTCGTTGGTATAGGCGTGGATGGTGGTCATCAGCCCCTGCTCGATGCCGAACTCGCGGTGCAGCACCTGGGCCAGCGGCGCCAGGCAGTTGGTGGTGCACGAAGCGCTGGAGATGATCTGGTGCGAAGGGCGCAGGATGTCATGGTTGACCCCGTACACCACGGTGGCATCCGCGCCCTTGGCCGGCGCCGAGATAATGACTTTGCCGGCCCCGGCAGTAAGATGGGCGGCGGCCTTGGCGCGTTCGGTGAATAACCCGGTGCATTCGAACACCACATCGATGGCTTCGGCTTTCCACGGCAATTCCGCCGGGTTGCGGATGGCGCTGACGGCAATGCGATCGCCGTTGACAGTAATACTCTCGTGATCGGATTCAACCGTGGCAGCAAAGCTGCCGTGGACGCTGTCGTATTTGAGCAGATGGGCATTGATCGCGCTGTCGCCCAGGTCGTTGATGGCGACGACCTGCAGGTCCTGACGGTAGCCTTGGGTATAGAGTGCGCGAAGGATGTTGCGGCCGATGCGGCCAAAGCCATTGATTGCGATACGAAGGGTCATGGAGCTACCTCTGGCAGACCGGGTGAAGCCCGTGGCAATTGAAGTTTTGCTTCACTGCATCTGATTTTGTTGTTGGAATTACAAGATTATTCGTAAAAAAATAGAAAACAAGCCTTTTTGCTGGCAATATTTTATTTAATCTACAACGAGCGATCGGCCAAGCCGTCCCTCCCGCAACGCATCGCCCCTGCCCTTGAGCCTAGGCCGCGATCGTTGATAAGGGAAACCGCCGCAGAGGTCGCAACCACCGATAGCCTGGAGTCCAGTACATGCATCCGCGCATTCTTGAGGTCACCCAACGGCTGATCGCCCGCAGTCGCCCCACCCGTGAACGCTACCTTGAGCTGATTCGCGGGGCCGCCAGCGACGGGCCGATGCGCGCCAAGCTGCAATGCGCCAACTTCGCTCACGGTGTCGCCGGTTGTGGCAGCCAGGACAAAGACAGCCTGCGGATGATGAACGCGGCCAACGTCGCCATCGTCTCCGCCTACAACGACATGCTCTCGGCGCACCAGCCTTACGAGCATTACCCCGAACAGATCAAGCAGGCGCTGCGCGAAATTGGCTCGGTCGGCCAGTTCGCCGGCGGCGTGCCGGCCATGTGCGACGGCGTCACCCAGGGTGAGCCGGGCATGGAGCTGGGCATCGCCAGCCGCGAAGTGATCGCCATGTCCACTGCCATTGCCCTGTCGCACAACATGTTCGACGCGGCGCTGATGCTCGGTATCTGCGACAAGATCGTCCCCGGCCTGCTGATGGGCGCGCTGCGTTTCGGCCACCTGCCGACCGTATTCGTCCCCGGTGGGCCGATGCCGTCGGGCATCTCCAACAAGGAGAAAGCCGATGTGCGCCAGCGCTACGCCGAAGGCAAGGCCAGCCGCGAAGAGCTGCTGGAATCGGAGATGAAGTCCTACCACAGCCCCGGCACCTGCACCTTCTACGGCACCGCCAACACCAACCAGCTGTTGATGGAAGTGATGGGCCTGCACCTGCCGGGCGCCTCCTTCGTCAACCCCTACACGCCGCTGCGCGATGCCCTCACTGTCGAGGCTGCGCAGCAAGTCACGCGCATGACCAAGGCCAGTGGCAGCTTCATGCCGCTGGGCGAGATCGTCGACGAGAAATCCCTGGTCAACTCCATCGTGGCCCTGCACGCCACCGGCGGCTCGACCAACCACACCCTGCACATGCCGGCGATTGCCCAGGCCGCCGGCATCCAGTTGACCTGGCAGGACATGGCGCAGCTTTCGGAAGTGGTGCCGACCCTGTCCCACGTCTATCCGAACGGCAAGGCCGATATCAACCACTTCCAGGCTGCCGGCGGCATGGCCTTCCTGATTCGCGAGCTGCTCGATGCCGGCTTGCTCCACGAAGACGTCAACACCGTCGCTGGCCACGGCCTGCGCCGCTACACCCGGGAGCCGTTCCTTGAGGCCGGCAAACTGGTCTGGCGCGAAGGCCCGCAGGCCAGCCTCGACGAGGCGATCCTGCGCCCGGTGGCGCGGGCGTTCTCGCCCGAAGGCGGTCTGCGGGTGATGGAAGGCAACCTCGGTCGCGGGGTGATGAAGGTGTCTGCCGTCGCCGCCGAGCACCAGGTGGTCGAAGCCCCGGCACTGGTGTTCCATGACCAGCAGGCGCTGGCTGATGCCTTCCAGGCCGGCCAGCTTGAGCGTGACTTCGTCGCTGTGATGCGCTTCCAGGGGCCGCGCTGCAACGGCATGCCCGAGCTGCACAAGATGACCCCGTTCCTCGGCGTGCTGCAGGACCGTGGTTTCAAGGTCGCGCTGGTAACTGACGGGCGCATGTCCGGTGCTTCGGGGAAAATCCCCGCAGCCATTCACGTCTGCCCCGAAGCCTTCGACGGCGGCCCGCTGGCGCGCTTGCGTGACGGCGATATCGTCCGCGTCGACGGCGTCGCCGGCACCCTGACGGTGAAGCTCAGTGCAGCAGAGCTGGCCGATCGTCAACTGCCCGCCGCGCCGACCGGCAACGACCTGGGTTGCGGCCGTGAGCTGTTCGGCTTCCTGCGCACCGCCCTGAGCCCGGCCGAGAAGGGCGCCAGCGCCTTCACGTCGGCGCTGGAGACGCTCAAATGAAGCGCGCACTGGTCGGCGATATCGGCGGCACCAATGCACGCTTTGCCCTTTGGGAAGACAACCGCATGCACGCCGTGCAGGTCTTTGCCACGGCCGACTACACCAGCCCGGAACAGGCCATCGGCGCTTATCTGGCCGCCCAGGGCCTGGCCCGCGGCGAGCTGGGCGCAGTGTGCCTGGCGGTGGCCGGGCCGGTCGATGGCGACGAGTTTCGCTTTACCAACAACCACTGGCGCCTCAGCCGCGAGGCGTTCTGCAACACCTTGCAGGTCGAGCGCTTGCTGCTGATCAACGATTTCACTGCCATGGCCCTGGGCATGACCCGCCTGCAGGCGGGCGAGTACCGCAGTGTCTGCCAAGGCGCGCCGGATCCAGGCCGCCCGGCGCTGGTGATCGGCCCGGGCACCGGCCTTGGCGTCGGCACTTTGCTGAGCCTGGGTGATGAGCGCTGGATGGCGCTGCCGGGCGAGGGCGGGCATGTCGACCTGCCGGTGGGTAATGCCCGCGAAGCGCAGATACATCAGCAGATCGCCAACGAAATCGGCCATGTCAGCGCCGAGACCGTGCTCAGCGGCGGCGGCCTGCTGCGCTTGTACCAGGCCATCTGCGCCCTCGATGGCCAGCCTGCGCCATTGCAGAGCCCGGCGGCGATCACCGACGCGGCGCTGGCCGGCGAGCCGGTTGCCCTGGCGGTGATCGAGCAGTTCTGCCGGTTCCTTGGCCGGGTGGCGGGCAACAACGTGCTGACTCTTGGCGCGCGAGGCGGGGTGTTTATCGTCGGCGGCATCATTCCGCGCTTTGCCGAGCTGTTCCTGGCCAGCGGCTTTGCCGCCAGTTTTGCCGACAAGGGCTGCATGAGTGGCTACTTCAAGGATGTCCCGGTATGGTTGGTGACCGCCGAATTCTCCGGCTTGCTCGGGGCTGGCGTGGCGCTGCAACAAGCCGGTTGAGCGGTGGAGCAAGGAGTGATTCGTGAGCAAGTCGATACTGATGGTCGACGACGACCAGGACATCCGTGAACTGCTGCAGGCCTACCTGAGCCGCGCCGGTTTCAGCGTCCAGGCGGTGGCCGACGGCCGTGGCTTTCGCCAGGCCCTGGACGCCAGCGACTGCGACCTGGTGATCCTCGACGTGATGCTGCCCGACGAAGATGGCTTCAGCCTGTGTCGCTGGGTGCGCCAGCATCCGCGCCTGGCGCAGGTGCCGATCATCATGCTCACTGCCAGCTCCGACGAAGCCGACCGGGTTATCGGCCTGGAACTGGGCGCCGATGATTACCTGGGCAAACCCTTCAGCCCGCGCGAACTGCAGGCGCGGATCAAGGCGTTGCTGCGCCGTGCCGGTTTTGGCCAGGAGCGCAGTGGCGGTGACGTGCTGGCCTTCGATGACTGGCGCCTGGATACCATCAGCCACCGGCTGTTCCACCGCGACGGTGAAGAGGTGATTCTGTCCGGCGCCGATTTTGCCTTGCTCAAGCTGTTCCTCGATCACCCGCAACAGATCCTCGACCGCGACACCATTGGCAACGCCACCCGTGGCCGCGAGCCGATGCCGCTGGACCGCATCGTCGACATGGCGGTCAGCCGCCTGCGCCAACGCCTGCGTGACACCGAAAAGCCGCCACGCTTGATTCGTACCGTGCGCGGCAGTGGTTACTTGCTGGCGGCCAATGTTGCGCCTGCGCACTGACGGGCGCTGGCGCCTGCCGCTGCCGCGCTCGCTGCTGGGGCGCATGCTGCTGTTGACCTTGCTGGTAGTGCTGCTGGCGCAAGCGCTCTCGAGCCTGATCTGGCTGTCGCAACTGCGCGCCAGCCAGATGCAAGGCCTGGTTGCCAGCGCCCGTAGCCTGGCCCATTCGATGAGTGCCAGCGTCAGCTATTTTCGTTCGCTGCCGGTCGCGTACCGGCCGATGGTGCTCGACCAATTGCGCAGCATGGGCGGCACCCGTTTCGTCGTGTCCCTCAACGATAAACCCCTGGACATGCAGGTACTGCCCACCACGCCGCGCAAGGCCGCGGTGATCGATGCCGTCGGCGAGGTGCTGCACCAGCGCCTGGGTGCGCAGCTGGAAATTTCCATCCAGTTCGTCAGCCCGCAAGACCTGCGAATCTTCAACAGCGGCCTGAAACTCGATGAGCTGCCGCGCTCCTGGGCCCACTATGCGCTGACCCTGGAGCCGATCAACCCGCCAGTGCTGGTGACCCAGATCCACCTCGCCGAAGACGAATGGCTGTACATCGCATCGCTGTTGCCCGAGCCCTATACCAGCCTCGAAGAGCAGGGCCTGCCCAACCAGCAGCTGTGGTTCATCGTCCTCACCAGTTCATTCCTGCTGCTGTTCATCGGCCTGCTGGTGCACTGGCAGAGCCGCCCGCTCAAGCGCCTGGCCCTGGCTGCACGGGAGATGTCGCTGGGTGCTGACGTCGAGCCGGTGACCGAAGGCGGCGGCAGCGAAGTGGAGGAGGTGGGCCGCGCCTTCAACGCCATGCGCGAACGCATCAGCCGCTACCTGACCGAGCGCAGCCAGTTGTTCAGCGCCATCTCCCACGACCTGCGCACACCGATCACGCGCTTGCGCTTGCGGGTCGAGCTGCTCGATGACGAGCAGTTGCAGGCCAAGTTCGGCCGCGACCTCGATGAGCTGGAGATGCTGGTCAAGGGCGCGCTGCAGTGCGTGAAGGACACCGACATCCACGAAAACATCGAGCGAATCGACCTCAATCAGGTGCTCGAATGCCTGGTCGAGCCGTACCTGGGCAGTGGCCAGATCACCCTCGAAGGCCGAGCCCTGGCGCCGTATCCGGGCAAGCCGCTGGCGCTCAAACGCTGCATCGGCAACCTGATCGACAACGCCTTGAAGTACGGCGAGCGCGCCCACCTGCGCATCATCGACAGCGACAGCGGCTTCGTCCTGCAGGTCGATGACGAAGGCCCGGGCGTGCCCGAGCAGCGTCAGGAGCAGGTGTTCGAGCCGCACTTTCGCCTGGCCGGGCAGCAGCAGGGCTATGGCCTGGGCCTGGGTATTGCGCGCAACATCGCCCACAGCCACGGCGGCGAGGTGAGCCTGCGCAACCTGCGTGAAGGGGGCCTGCGGGTGACCTTGAGCCTGCCGCGCAGCAATGACTGACACCCTCATTCAGGCGAATGTCACCAACTGGTGACATTCGCGCATCCCTTCGTTACCTGCAGCCCCCGTGCCGCTGGTTAGACTCCGATGCAAGCGCAAGCACCACGACTTGCACCTGCATAACAACAAGAAAAGGTTTCTCTCGATGAATGCGATCAATCGCCTCGCCGCTGTCATTTCCCTCGCCTCCTTGTTGCCCCTCAGTGCAATTGCCGCCAACGGTACCGTTGAAGTCACCCATTGGTGGACTTCCGGTGGTGAAGCCGCAGCGGTGAAAACCCTTAAGGAACAAGTCGAGAAAGACGGTTTCACCTGGAAGGACAACGCCGTCGCCGGTGGCGGTGGCGCCGCGGCCATGACCGTATTGAAAAGCCGCGCCGTGGCCGGCAACCCGCCGGGCGCCGCCCAGATCAAGGGGCCGGACATCCAGGAGTGGGGCGCGCTGGGCCTGCTTACAGAACTCGACGATGTCGCCAAGGCCAACAACTGGGATGTCCTGTTGCCGAAGAAAGTCGCGCAGATCATGCAGTACGACGGCCACTATGTGGCGGTGCCGGTGAACATTCACCGGGTCAACTGGCTGTGGATCAATCCGCAGGTGTTCGACAAGGCCGGGGCCAAGGTGCCGACCACTCTCGATGAACTGTTCGTTGCCGCCGACAAGCTCAAGGCGGCCGGTTTCATCCCGCTGGCCCATGGCGGCCAGCCGTGGCAGGACAGCACGGTCTTCGAAGACCTGGTGCTGAGCATTCTCGGGCCCCAGGGTTATCACCAAGCCTTTGTCGAACTGGATGAAGGCACCCTGACCGGCGAGAAGATGGTGGAGGTATTCAAGACCCTGCAACGCCTGGGCACCTACATGGACCCCAACCGCGCCGGGCGTGACTGGAACATTGCCGCCGCCGAGGTCATCAACGGCAAGGCCGGCATGCAGATCATGGGCGACTGGGCCAAGAGCGAGTGGACCGCCGCCGGCAAGGTGGCGGGCAAGGACTACCAGTGCGTGGCCTTCCCCGGTACCCAGGGCAGCTTTGCCTACAACATCGACTCACTGGCGATGTTCAAGCTCAAGAACGAGGACGACATCAAGGCTCAGAACGACCTGGCCAAGGTCGCCCTGGAGCCGCAGTTCCAGACCGTGTTCAACCAGAACAAGGGCTCCCTGCCGGTACGCCAGGACATGGACATGAGCCAGTTCGACGCCTGTACGCAAAAGTCGGCGGTGGACTTCAAGGAAGCGGAAAAAGGCGACGGCCTGCAACCGAGCATGGCCCACAACATGGCGACCTCGCTGGCGGTGCAGGGGGCGATCTTCGATGTCGTCACCAACTTCTTCAACGACCCCAAAGCCGACCCGGCGACAGCGGTCAAGCAGCTGAGTTCGGCGATCAAGTCAGCCAAGTGATGGGCTGATGTGGGGGCGGCCTTTCGGGCCCTTCGCGGGGCAAGCCCGCTCCCACAATACCCGCGATTGCCTCCACACGAGATATCCTGATGAGCACTGTTGCCACACTCAACAAGGCCTCACCCCTGGACGCCCTGCAGCGCTGGTTACCGAAACTGGTGCTGGCGCCAAGCATGCTGATCGTCCTGGTGGGCTTTTACGGCTACATCCTCTGGACCTTCGTCCTGTCCTTCACCAACTCAAGCTTCATGCCCAGCTACAAATGGGTGGGCCTTGCGCAGTACGCACGGCTGATGGAGAACGACCGCTGGTGGGTGGCGAGCAAGAACCTGCTGCTGTTCGGCGGCATGTTCATCGCCATCAGCCTGGTGATCGGCGTGCTGCTGGCGGTGCTGCTCGACCAGCGCATCCGCCGCGAAGGCTTCATTCGCACCATTTACCTGTACCCCATGGCGCTGTCGATGATCGTCACCGGCACCGCCTGGAAGTGGCTGCTCAACCCCGGCCTGGGCCTGGACAAGATGCTTCGCGACTGGGGCTGGGAAGGCTTTCGCCTGGACTGGCTGGTGGACCCCGACCGGGTCGTCTACTGCCTGGTGATCGCCGCCGTGTGGCAGGCCTCGGGCTTTGTCATGGCGCTGTTCCTGGCCGGCCTGCGCGGCGTCGATCAATCGATCATCCGCGCCGCGCAGGTCGATGGCGCGAGCCTGCCGAGCATCTACCTGCGTATCGTTTTACCGAGTTTGCGCCCGGTGTTTTTCAGCGCGTTGATGATCCTTGCGCACATCGCCATCAAGAGCTTCGACCTGGTCGCGGCGATGACCGCAGGCGGCCCGGGCTATGCCTCGGACCTGCCGGCAATGTTTATGTACTCCTTCACCTTCAGCCGCGGGCAGATGGGCATGGGCTCGGCCAGCGCGATCCTGATGCTCGGCGCGATCCTGTCGATCCTGGTGCCTTACCTGTATTCGGAACTGAGGAACAAGCGCCATGACTAGGTCCCTCGCTCCCCGCTCGTTGAGTTTCAGCCGCCTGGCGATTTACTCGACCCTGATCCTGGCCTGCGCGCTGTACCTGATCCCGCTGGTCGTGATGCTGCTGACCAGCTTCAAGTCGCCGGAGGACATCCGTACCGGCAACCTGCTGAGCTGGCCCGAGGTAATCACCGGCATCGGCTGGATCAAGGCCTGGGACACGGTCGGCGGCTACTTCTGGAACTCGGTGAAGATCACCGTGCCGGCGGTGGTGATCTCGACCCTGCTCGGCGCGTTGAACGGTTACGTGCTGTCGATGTGGCGCTTCCGGGGCTCGCAGCTGTTCTTCGGGTTGCTGTTGTTCGGCTGCTTCCTGCCGTTCCAGACCGTGCTGCTGCCGGCCTCGTTCACCCTCGGCAAGCTGGGCCTGGCCAGCACCACCAGCGGCCTGGTGCTGGTGCATATCGTCTACGGGCTGGCCTTTACCACGCTGTTTTTCCGCAACTACTACTGCAGCGTACCCGAGGCGCTGGTGCGCGCGGCGCGGCTCGATGGCGCGGGGTTTTTCACCATTTTCGGGCGCATCCTGCTGCCGATGTCGGTGCCGATCATCATGGTCTGCCTGATCTGGCAGTTCACCCAGATCTGGAACGACTTTCTCTTCGGCGTGGTGTTCGCCAGCGGCGATGCGCAACCGATCACCGTGGCCCTGAACAACCTGGTCAACACCAGCACCGGGGTCAAGGAATACAACGTCGACATGGCGGCGGCGATGATCGCCGGGTTACCGACCCTGTTGGTCTATGTGCTGGCTGGCAAGTATTTCCTGCGCGGGCTCACGGCCGGCGCGGTCAAGGGGTAAACACAATGGCAACGCTTGAACTGCGCAACGTCAACAAGAGCTACGGCGGCGGCATGCCGGACACCCTGAAGAACATCGAGCTGTCGATCGACTCCGGCGAGTTCCTGATCCTGGTCGGGCCGTCCGGCTGCGGCAAGTCGACCCTGATGAACTGCATCGCCGGCCTTGAACAGATCAGCGGCGGGGCGATCCTGGTGGATGATGCCGACATCAGTGGCATGAGCCCCAAGGACCGCGACATCGCCATGGTGTTTCAGTCTTACGCGCTGTACCCGACCATGAACGTGCGCGACAACATCGCCTTCGGCCTGAAGATGCGCAAGATGCCCGCCGCCGCCATCGATGAAGAAGTGGCGCGGGTGGCCAAGCTGCTGCAGATCGAGCACCTGCTGACACGCAAGCCCGGGCAACTGTCCGGCGGCCAGCAGCAGCGCGTGGCCATGGGCCGGGCGCTGGCGCGGCGGCCGAAGATCTACCTGTTCGACGAGCCGCTGTCCAACCTCGACGCCAAGCTGCGGGTGGAGATGCGCACCGAAATCAAGCTGATGCACCAGCGCCTGAAGACCACCACGGTGTACGTCACCCACGACCAGATCGAGGCCATGACCCTGGGCGACAAGGTGGCGGTGATGAAAGACGGGCTGATCCAGCAGTTCGGCACCCCGCAGCAGATTTACAACGACCCGGCCAACCTGTTCGTCGCAAGCTTCATCGGCTCGCCACCGATGAATTTCATTCCCCTGCGCCTGCAGCGCAAGGACGGGCGCCTGCTGGCCCTGCTCGACAGTGGCCAGGCGCGTTGCGAGCTACCCTTGGGGTTCAATGTCGCGGGCCTGGAGGAGCGTGAAGTGATTCTCGGCATTCGTCCCGAACAGATCGCCCTGGCCCCGGCCCAGGCCAACGGCTTGCCGAGCATTCGTGCCGAAGTGCAGATCACCGAGCCCACCGGGCCGGACCTGCTGGTGTTCGTCACGCTCAACCAGACCAAAGTCTGCTGCCGCCTGGCCCCGGATGTGCCAACCCAGGTCGGCGACACCCTCAACCTGCAGTTCGACCCGGCGCGGGTGCTGCTGTTCGATGCCGCCACGGGTGAGCGCCTGGGTGTTGCCGCACCCGCGCAGGCAAGTCAGGACAATGTCGCCCAATTCAAGGGCCGCTGAATTCGTTATAGAGCGTAGAACCCCATCGAGAACAATAAAACGAGGAAACAAGGGATGGATCACTTCAAGCGTATCAAGCCGCTGGCGCCGCTGACCCTGCTGGCGGCCCTGGGCGTCAGTTGCGGGGCGCAGGCGGCCGGCGCCTTTGCCCCGGAGTCGAAATGGATGAGCGGCGACTGGGGCGGTACCCGCACCGAATTGCTGGAGAAGGGTTACGACTTCACCCTCGATTACGTCGGCGAGGTGGCCGGTAACCTCAATGGTGGCTACAACGACGACAAGACTGCCCGTTACAGCGACCAGTTCGCGCTCGGTGCGCATCTGGACCTGGAGAAGATCTTCGGCTGGCACGATGCCGAGTTCAAGCTGGCGATCACCGAGCGTAGCGGGCGCAACCTGTCCAACGACCGCATCAGCGACCCGCGTGCCGGCCAGTTCAGTTCGGTGCAGGAAGTCTGGGGCCGTGGCCAGACCTGGCGCCTGACGCAGATGTGGGTCAAACAGAAATATTTCGATGGCGCCCTGGATATCAAGGTCGGCCGTTTCGGTGAAGGCGAGGATTTCAACAGCTTCCCCTGCGACTTCCAGAACCTGGCGTTCTGCGGCTCGCAGGTGGGTAACTGGGTTGGCGGCATCTGGTACAACTGGCCGGTCAGCCAGTGGGCCATGCGGGTCAAGTACAACATCACCCCGGAGTTCTTCGCCCAGGTCGGCGTGTATGAGCAGAACCCCTCCAACCTTGAGACCGGCAATGGCTTCAAGCTCAGCGGCAGCGGCACCAAGGGCATGATCCTGCCGGTGGAGCTGGTCTGGTCGCCGCAGGTCAACGGCCTGCCGGGCGAGTATCGCCTGGGTTACTACTACAGCACGGCCAAGGCCGATGACGTCTATGAAGACCTCAATGGCCAGCCCCAGGCATTGACCGGCGCCGCCTTCAAGTCGCATTCGAGCAAGCATGGCTGGTGGGTGGTGGCCCAACAGCAGGTCACTACGCACAACGGTGATGCTAACCGCGGCCTGAGCCTGTTCGCCAACTTCACCGTGCACGACAAGGCCACCAACGTGGTCGACAACTATCAGCAGGTGGGCATGGTCTACAAGGGCGCTTTCGATGGCCGGCCCAAGGATGACATCGGCTTTGGCGTGGCGCGCATCCACGTCAACGATGATGTGCAGGACAGGGCAAAACTGCTCAACCAGCAGAGCGGTATCGCGGATTACAACGACGCCGATTTCGTGCCGATCCAGAAGACTGAGTATAACGCCGAGCTGTACTACGGCTTCCACGTTACCAACTGGCTGACCGTGCGGCCGAACCTGCAGTACATCAAGAGCCCGGGCGGGGTGGATGAGGTGGATAACGCGCTGGTCGCCGGGTTGAAGATTCAGTCGTCGTTCTGAGGCGATATGTTGTAAATTTACGCATATTGCGACCGCTGTGCGGTCGATCGCTGGCAAGCCAGCTCCCACATGGATTGCGCAGAACCTGTGGGAGCGGGCTTGACCCGCGATGAGGCCCTCACTAACAACAAGAGTTCCCCGCCATGCCAGAGCACCCGCTACAACGCTTTTTCACCTCACAGAGGCCCAGGCCGACCTTTGAGTGGGAGCGTTACCAGCAGCGCGACGTGCTGATCATCGATCACCCGCAATGCCAGGCAGTATTCAGTCGTCAGGGCGCGCAGTTATTGCACTTCCAGCCCCAGGGCGAGCGCCCCTGGCTGTGGTGTGCGGCGCAGTGGCCGCAAGTCGGCGCCATCCGCGGCGGCGTGCCGGTGTGCTGGCCCTGGTACGGTCGCCATCCCAGCGAAGACATGTGGCCGGCCCACGGTTGGGCGCGCCTGCTCGACTGGAAGCTGATCGACAGCAGTGAAGACGCAGACGGCGTGACCCTCAAATGGCGCCTGCAGCTGTGCGACTGGCAGGTCGACCTGCTGGCCAAACTGGGCAAGCGCATGGAGCTGCAGCTCAGTACTGAACACCAGGACAGCCAGCCTTGTCAGTTGAGTCATGCTCTGCTGGCCTATTGGCGTATTAGTGACGTTTCCGAGATAGCGCTGTCTGGGCTAGAAAACATTGAGGGTTACGACCGTTTGAACCGTCAGGCCTGTCGGCAGAAGGGCGCCTTGAAGGTCCATGGCGGTTGCCAGCGGGTATTCCCCAATGCGGCGACCCTGCAGTTGCACGACCCGGCCTGGCAGCGCCAGTTGTGCATCGATACCGGTGACAGCGAGGACACCGTGGTCTGGCACCCCGGCAGCCGGCCGTTGATGGGCGTCAGTGGCAGCGAAACCCTGGGCTTCGTCTGTGTCGAGGCGGCCAGCGGCAGCAGTGACAGCCTGAGCCTGGCGCCGGGTGAGCAAGCACACCTGCGGCTGCAGGCGCACTTGCTCAGTTGAGTTCGTCGTCGATCGGGTAGCGGCTGGCGTTGAGACTTTCCTTGATCTTGCGCAGGTGCGGCTGGAAGTCGACGCCGCGGCGCAGGGTCATGCCGGTGGCCAGCACGTCGAGCACGGTCAGCTGGATGATCCGCGAAGTCATCGGCATATAGATGTCGGTGTCTTCGGGCAGCGGGATGTTCAGGCTCAGGCTGCTGGCCTTGGCCAGTGGCGAGTCGGCGGCCGTTAAGCCGAGTACCGAGGCGCCGTTTTCCCGGGCCAGGCGCGCGACTTCGACCAGCTCGCGGGTGCGCCCGGTGTAGGAGATGATCACGAACAGCTCGCCGGTGTGGGCCACCGAGGCCAGCATGCGTTGCATCAGCACATCGGCATGGGCCGACACTGCCAGGTTGAAACGGAAGAATTTGTGCTGGGCATCCAGCGCCACCGGCGCCGAGGCGCCGAGGCCAAAGAAGTGAATCTGCCGGGCCTGGATCAGCATGTCGACGGCGCGGCTGACCAGCTGTGGATCAAGTTGCTGGCAGGCACTGTCCAACGAGGCGATGGCGCTGCCGAAGATCTTTTGGGTGTAGGAGGCCGGATCATCATCGGCCTCTACCGCCCGGCTGACATAGGCGGCGCCACTGGCCAGGCTCTGCGCCAGTTGCAGCTTGAGCTCGGGGTAACCGCTGACGCCGAACGAGCGGCAGAAGCGGTTGACCGTCGGCTCGCTGACCTTGGCGGCCTGGGCCAGGGCGGCGATGCTGAAGCGGGTGGCTTGCTGGGGGTTGAGCAGGATGACTTCGGCGACTTTGCGCTCAGCCTTGTTCAGCTCTTCGAGGCGGCCCTGGATCTGCTCCAGGAGGTTTCGCACGCGGTCCATGGGTGTTTTCCTTGGGTCGTTGAGACAGCCGGCTGGCGACAGCAGCGGGCTTTTGACACGGTGGCCTATCGTACTGATGGCATGGATGGCACACCACTTGAATCTGTCCACTGGGTAAAATGTTGTGGTTTTTACTACATTATTCCTTGAAAACTGCGATTGAAAACGGTATTTCTACGTCAACTTGATAAAAGAACCAACATCATGGCTTCGATCAGCGTTGAACCCTGCACCTTTGCCCTGTTTGGCGCCCTTGGCGACCTGGCCTTGCGCAAGCTGTTCCCGGCGCTCTACCAGCTCGACCGGGCCGGCCTGCTGCACGCCGATACCCGGGTGCTGGCCCTGGCTCGCGAGCCGGGCAGTGTCGCTGAGCACCTGGCGTCGATCGAGGTGCACCTGCAGGAGTTCGTGCCTGCCGGGCAGGTCGAGGGGCCGGTACTGCAGCGCTTTCTCGCGCGGCTGACCTACTTGCACGTGGATTTCCTCAAAGCCGAGGACTACCAGGCGCTGGCTGAACAGGTTGGTAACGACAGCCAACTGATCGCCTATTTTGCAACCCCCGCGGCGGTGTATGGCGGCATCTGCGAGAACCTCGACAAAGCCGGCCTCAGCGCCCGTACCCGGGTAGTGCTGGAAAAGCCCATCGGCCATGACCTGGAGTCTTCACGGCGGGTCAACGACGCCGTGGCCCAGTACTTCCCGGAAAACCGCGTTTACCGCATCGACCATTACCTGGGCAAGGAGACGGTGCAGAACCTGATTGCCCTGCGCTTTGCCAACAGCCTGTTCGAAACCCAGTGGAACCAGAACTCGATCTCCCACGTGGAGATCACCGTTGCCGAAAAGGTCGGCATCGAAGGGCGCTGGGGCTATTTCGACAAGGCCGGGCAATTGCGCGACATGATCCAGAATCACCTGCTGCAGCTGCTTTGCCTGATTGCCATGGACCCGCCCAGTGACCTCTCTGCCGACAGCATCCGCGACGAGAAGGTCAAGGTGCTCAAGGCCCTGGCGCCGATCAAGGGCGAGGGCCTGAGCACCCAGGTGGTGCGCGGCCAGTACATTGCCGGCTACAGCGAAGGCAAGCCGGTGCCCGGCTACCTGGAAGAAGACAACGCCAACGCCCAGAGCGACACCGAAACCTTCGTCGCCCTGCGTGCCGATATCCGCAACTGGCGCTGGGCGGGGGTGCCCTTCTACTTGCGCACCGGCAAGCGCATGCCGCAAAAGCTGTCGCAGATCGTCATCCACTTCAAGGAAACCCCGCACTACATCTTCGCCCCGGAACAGCGCTTACAGATCGGCAACAAGCTGATCATCCGCCTGCAGCCGGATGAAGGCATCTCGCTGCGGGTGATGACCAAGGAGCAGGGCCTGGACAAAGGCATGCAGCTGCGTAGCGGGCCCTTGCAGCTGAATTTTTCCGACACCTGGCGTAGCGCGCGGATCCCCGATGCCTACGAGCGATTGTTGCTGGAAGTGATGCGCGGCAATCAGAACCTGTTTGTGCGCAAAGACGAAATCGAATACGCGTGGAAGTGGTGCGATCAGCTGATCGCCGGCTGGAAGCAGTCGGGCGACGCGCCCAAGCCCTATGCCGCCGGTTCCTGGGGGCCGATGAGCTCGATTGCACTGATTACCCGCGATGGGAGGTCCTGGTATGGCGATATCTGAACTGCAACTGCCGGCAAACGTCGCGGCACATGAATTCACTGCCCCTGCGCTGTTGGCCGAAGGCTTGGCCAAGGATGTGGCTGCTCGCCTGAATGCGGCGATTGCCGACAAGGGCCAGGCTACCTTGGTCGTCTCCGGCGGCCGCAGCCCGGTGGCGTTCTTCGCCGCACTGCTCAAGCAGCCGCTGGACTGGTCGAAGGTACTGGTGACACTTGCTGATGAACGCTGGGTGCCAGTGGAGCATGCCGACAGCAATGCTGGCCTGCTCAAGCGCCACCTGTTGACCGGCCCTGCTGCCAAGGCGCGTTTCCTCAATCTCTACAATGCTGCTGCGAACCTTGAAGCGGCCGCATTGGAAGCCGACCAGGCCCTGGCCGAACTGCCAGGGATCGACGTTCTGGTACTGGGCATGGGCGACGATGGCCATACCGCCTCGCTGTTCCCCAACAGCCCGAACCTTGCCGAAGGTCTCGATCCGAACAGCGCCCGCCGTTGTCTGCCGATGCTGGCGCCGAGTGTGCCGCATCAACGCCTGAGCATGACCTGCGCGCTGCTGGCGAGCGCCGGTTTTACCGCCTTGTCGGTGCAAGGCGCGGGCAAACTCGCTACCCTGCGCGCCGCACTGGTGGGCAATGACCTGGCCGAGATGCCGATTCGTGCCTTCTTACAAGACCCTCTGGATATTTACTGGTGCCCATGAGCCAAGGATCCGCCGTTATGACCACGCATGAACTGAAACAGCCGGGAGCTTCCATGGCCGACAAGATTGCCCGGATCGATCAGATCTGCACCCAGGCGCGCATTCTGCCGGTGATCACCATCGCCCGCGAAGAAGACATCCTGCCCCTGGCCGACGCCCTGGCGGCCGGTGGTATCAAGACCCTGGAAGTGACCCTGCGCTCCTCCCATGGCCTCAAGGCCATCCAGGTCCTGCGCGAGCAGCGCCCCGAGTTGTGCATCGGCGCGGGCACGGTCCTGGACCGCAAGATGTTTGCCGCCGTGCAAGCGGCCGGCGCGCAGTTCGTGGTCACCCCGGGCATCACCCAGGATTTGCTCGAGGCCGGCGTCGACAGCGACATCCCGCTGTTGCCAGGTATCAGCACGCCGTCGGAAATCATGATGGGCTATGCCCTCGGCTACCGGCGTTTCAAGCTGTTTCCGGCCGAAATCAGCGGCGGTGTAGCGGCGATCAAGGCCTATGGCGGGCCGTTCGGCGACGTGCGTTTCTGCCCCACCGGCGGGGTCAACCCGGGCAATGTGAAACAGTACATGGCCCTGGCCAATGTGATGTGCGTGGGCGGTACCTGGATGCTTGACAGCAGCTGGATCAAGAATCACGACTGGGCCCGTATCCAGGCCTGCAGCGCCGAGGCCCTGGCACTGCTGGACTGAAACCGAATTCGTTGTGTGCTACACGGCTTTGAGGTGCGCTTGGTCGGCGCACCTTTTTTTTTTGCCGGTGATATTTCGATGCTGCTGGCGTTGTAGGGAAGGGCGTCCGGCTGTCGCGATTGTCGACCGCGCCGTACGGTTAAGAGGCTGCACGACTTTTAACTGAGGTGCGTTATGCAAGAAGAAGTACATGAAGCCATCGGCTTCCCGCTCAAGAGCGGGTCGTACGAAATTGAACGCTATCTGATTGGCGATCGAAATTTCAATCGAGGCTGCTGGGTGAGCGGGCAATCAATCTACGGCGAAGTCAGCTTCAAAGGGCGTAAATGGCCGACCATCAGCCGGCCGGTTTTTGCCTATCTGGCCTATGTTGATACGCGAGTGATACAGGCTACTGGCGATCAGAACATAGAAGTCAGCGCTGCTCAGGGGCACCACCTTTGGTTCTTCAAGGGCACGGCAAAAGACTGTTCTGTGGCGCCGGCGATTGACCAAGTCAATGCGTTTTCCAACCTTCAAACCGGGATGGATTCCGAGCAGGCCTGGGCACCTGCACGGCCGCACAAACAATCGTTACTCGTCCCGGGTAGTACGACCTATTTGGTTTATCAGGTAGCACTGGTCTATGCCCATCGCGTATTCGCTGCTGCTGACACTATCGGTGGCCTGTTCAGCTCCAATCATGCGTGCGTTGTGAGCACGGGTGGGAAAAACGACCTGATACTGCTTTCTTCGGTGGCAACCAGTCGGCTTTGTGCTCGCGAGCAGGTGCAAGGCGCGCAGCCACCTCTGTCCAGAGACGACCTGTTCAAACTGATACTGCTCGATAACTACTCCACGGCTGGCGATGCCCGCGCCTGGAGTTTTGATATGGACGCTCTTGTGGATCCACGAAAACGCTACTGATCAACAGGCGTACCTGGATATTACCGACGATAATCGCTTCGACAAGGAATTCACCGATGAATCAGCAACCGGAAATACGCAACTTGCCTTTCAAAGAGGGTGCCTTCGAAATTGATCGCTACTTGTTTGCAGAAGGCGCATCCAATTATGGATGCTGGGTAAATGGCCTGACCGTGGGAGGGGACGTCAGCTACCTGGGCTCCTCTTGGAATGTTCAGACGCGGCCCATCTTTGCCTACCTGGAATACCTCAGGCCGCTGGTTAACAAGCTCAGTGTCGAGCAGACGTTCAAAGTGACTACCCAGCAAGGGATGAGCAAAAGTTACGCAACCGCCGTCTCGAAAACCTACGGCGCCGGGATTAAATTGGGGGCGATCAGGCTGGGGGCGGAGATTACTGAGTCCAGTGTCTACGGTGAGGCCTTTTCCGAGTCCAGCACGGACGAGTGTTCGTTGTCGGTTCCTGCGCATGCGACGAACTATGTATATCAAGTCAACATGGTCTATGCGCACAAGATGCTGGGGGGCGGTAAGTTTAAACAGGCGGCGGACAACAATCTCGTCGATCTGGTCGTTGACGAGTTTCAACGCGTGACACGCGAGGACCTGATCTTTCTCACCTCGTTTGCCACCCAGAAAGTTGTCATGTTGCCCAGCGACGCGTCGATCAACCCCTACAGTTGGGAGCAGATCAAAAAGTCGGTTCTGTTTGAAGGCTACCAGCACTATAACGAAGAGCAGGGTGACATCGGTTTCTGGGGTTTCTGACTACCTCAAAGACTGATGGCCAGCATGCCGGTCACGCCTGAAATACGGGCAAGACCGGCATAGCACTTAAAAGCTGTCGCTGGTGCTGAAGCTGCCACCACCGCTGCTGCTGGAGGTGGAGAAGTCACTGGAGCTTGAGCTCGAACTCGAACTGCTGGAGCCGGAGCTCGACCAGCTGAATGACGAAGAGCTGCTCGACGAAGAACTGCGCGGCACCAGGCGCCGACCACTTTGCAGCACGGTTTCCAGGGCGTGCAGGCTGAGGTCGCGGGTCATGTAGTCGGTCAGCAGGCGCTCGATGCTCAAGGTCGTGTTGTAGGTGTAGTCGCTGTCCCGGTAATAGTCGGTGCGCAGCGCCCGCTCCAGTTCCTTGGCTCGCTCATAATTGTGCAGGGCGCGGTCATGCTGCTCGCGCAGCTTCGGCAAACGGTCCTGGACGTCACGCAGGCGCGGGTACAGTTCCTTGAGCTGGGCGGCGATCTTGTCGTCGTTGCTGTCCGGGGTCTTCTGTACTTCGACCAGCAGTTGCTCGATGGTTTGCGCCTGCAGGCGCTCGGTGATGTTCTGGCGGATGCGCAGGTAATGCGGGTCCTGCTTGCCGGCAAAATTGGCCAGTTTCAGGTGCTGCTCGTTGGCCCGGGCCTTGGCGGCGACGATGTGCTTGTTCAGGGTGACGTCTTCGCGGCTCAGCGGGTCCATGCCTGCGGTTGTGCGCGCCTGGGCCAGGTGCTGGTCGACTGCCTCCTGCAACCCGGCTATCAGGCTCAGGCGCTCACCTTGCAGCTCTTCGTTGCGGGTCTGCATGGCCCGCAGGATCAGCTCGTTGTTGCGGTTGCCGGCAAAGTTGACGCGCTTGGCCAGCGTGTTGTCGAGCCAGCGGTGGAGAAAGTTGTGGCGGTACTGCTCAGTGCCGTAGTCGCGCTTGAGCAGGTGGTAGTAGATCGGGTTGGCGCTGTACGAAGGCAGCTTGTCGACGCACTCCTGGCGGATTTCCTGGTAGCCGGTATTGGCTTCAGTGTTGGCCTCTTGCGCGGCCAGCAACTGCGCGCCCAGCTCACACCAGGCAGGTTCGAGCGCCAGTTGCTGCTTGACCTGGCGGTCGATGCTTTCAATCTGGCTGCGCACCGCGTGCTGGGCGGCCAGCGACTCGGCGATATCGGTTTCGACCCGGGCAAGTTCGGCGCGCGATTGCGCTTCGGCGTCCTGGCGTGCCTGCAGTTGTTGCAGGGTGTCCTGATCGAGGGCCGGGCGATGTTCAAGCTTGAGCGTGGCGATGTTGCTCAGGCGGGTGAGAATGTCCTGTTCCAGGCGCGCTTCCTGACTGCTCAGGGCCGACAGCAACTGCTCAGCGCTACGCAGCAACGCCTCGCAACTGCGAGCGTTCTGCGCCACGTTGCCGGTGAGGGTAGAAGGGGTCATGTATTCACCAGTCCATGATCATGTCAGGGTTGCCCGTGGTGCGCTGGTTGAAGCGCAGGGTCAGCGAGTTGGCAGCCTTACTGCCCATCATGCGGCTATCGACATGGCCATCGTCGAGCTTGTCCGCTTTGACCTTGAGGTATTCGGCCTGGCTGACGCGCACGGCGAACAAACGAGCCCAGCGCTGCTTGCCGGTTTCGGCGCTGGTAACCGGCACCTCGACGCTGATGCCACCTGCGTCGGTAGCCTCGACCACCAGGAACCAGCTCTTGCCCTTGTCGGTGTCTTCGCCGCGGTTGCAGCCGGCGGGGTCGTAGCAACGTTCGACCCCGGACTTGATCCCGGTGCGGTCGACGATCTGCACAGTCAATGGCACGGCGGCAAAGTCGAGCATCTGCTTGAGGTGCTCGAGCTGATAACGGGCCTGGGGGACGTTCTGCTCATGCAGGGCATTGTTGGCTTGTGCCAGCAGCGCTTGCAGTTGCGCGCGGTCACCGGCGGCCAGCGGCATCGCTTGCAGGCGCTGCTGCAACTGATCGCGCAGGGTGCTCTGTTCGAGCCAGTAGGCGATGCGCTCGATCTCAAGATCCAGTTTGGCCACTTGCTGGCTGGCCGCTTTGAGCGTATCGCCATCGTTAACCTGCAGCAGTTGCCGGTCAGCCGATTCGGCAAGCGCCTTGAGCGTGGGGAACGGCTTCTGGCCTTCGAGGTAGGCTGGCATCGCCAGCAGCCTGGCCAGGTTATCGCGCTGCGTGTAGATACCCTCTACCGTGGTAAAGGCTGCGCGGGCCGAGGAAACGGCCTTGCGAGCCTGCTCGATCTGCGCCTCGTGCATCGTGACCAGGTTTTTGACGTTGTCGCGGTTGGTCTTGTTGACGAACTGCGGCACATCGCTGGCAAAACTCTGGTCCAGCGGCGGCAAGGTTTGCCGGACCTGATCGAGGATGCGGCTGACAGCGGCATCGGGCTGGGCCTGCGCCTTTTGCTGCCACTGCCTGAGCTGCTCGTGCTTGAGCTGGATGTCAGCGCGCACGTCTTCATCATGGCGGCGCAGGTCGCGGGCGCTGTTTTCGATTTCGACGGTAATGCCGCTGTCATGGACAATACGTGTGCACTGGGTGATCAGCGCTGCGGCGATGATCGCCAAGACCAATTTGAACAGTTGGCTGCGCGCCATCGACGCCTTGCTCAGCAGCTTTTGCCGCCAGCTCAGCGGTGGTGCCTCGAACATCAGGCGGCGGGCGAAGAAGTCACGCACGCCTTGTTCGATCAAGGCCTCATCGAAAGCGATGTTGTGGCTTTGGTAATAGGTCCGGATGCGCGCCGCAACTTCCGCGCGGCGCTTGGGCAGGTCCAGGTGTTCCTGGACCTGCATCTGCTGGTGGCGCAATTCGTCGACGAACGCCATCGCTCCGAGCTGTTCGGAGAGTGGAATACTGCTCATCAGGCCGCCTTGCTGAGCAGTGCGGCGAACTTACGCTTGGAGTCCTCGACCGCAGCGGCGATGTCGCGCGATGCGTTGCTCGACTCGGCCCGGTAGGTTTCGGTCAGGCTGTGCATGTCGTTCTGGAACGACAGCGTGGCATCGGCCAGGGCGCGAACTGAATCGACCTTGATGGTCGAGCCGTAGCTGGCCTTGACCGCAGCTTCAAGTTGCTGGTTGCCGGTAGTGCCCAGGGCTTCGAGGCCCTTGCTGATGCCATCGGTGGTGGCATTGAGGGTATGAGTGGCTTCGGCCAGGCCGCTGTTGGCGGTGAACGAGACCGCAAGGCCGGTGAGTACCACCTCGTTGGTCGAGAAGAACGAGACCATGCGTTGGTACTGGCGCTCCTTGATCACGTGCACCTGGTTGATGCGGGCGAAGACCATCTCGGCGGTGTTGTAGCCGACCTTGAGGTCGTCGGCGATGTCCTTGACGATCTGGTAGCGCTTGTCTTCATCCTGCAGGGCGCGCACGGCTTCATCGCGGCGCAGCTCAAGGGCGGAGTGCTGGGCAGGCTCGGCCGACTCGGCTGCGGCGACTTGCTGGTTGGCTTCGTTAAGCTCGACCGTGCGCTGCTCCAGGGCCTGGCCGGCAATCGCCAGCACTTGCTGGGCCTCGACCTCGGCGGCTTTCATGGCCATGCGAAAATCCAGGTAGGACTCGAGGATCACCGTCTCGCGGCTGATCTGGTCGTTGGCCGACTTGCACACTTGCAGGTAGTTGTCGCGAATGTCGTTGAAGCGGCTGGGGATCGAGCCGCGGCGTACATTCATCCACGCCAGCTTGAGTTTTTCCATTCTGTCCAGGCGCCCGTCGTCCATCCAGCCGGCCATGGCGGCGGCGTCTTCGCGGATCGAGGTAAAACTCTGGGTGATGTCCATGAAGCGGGTGGAAATGTCCATGCCCTCGATCTGCTCGCGGACCATGCTGTTGAAGGCGGTGGCTTGCTGCAGCACGGCGGCGATCGAGGTGACCTTGCTGCTGTCGTATTGCGCCACACGGTCGAGCAGTACCAGTACGGGAGCGTCCTGGACCGGACGAACGAGGTTGATGCCGATGGTGCGCAGGCCGCTCAGTGCCCGCTCGAGGTAGTTGCTCATCGAGTGTCCTTTCATGATGTGCGCGCAGCGCAAGGTAAAGCGAGGAGGGGAGTATACCGGGGGTTGCCGGCAAGCTGACCGACGATTTTTATTGCACGCAAACGAAAGTGCCCGCCTCCGGAGGGAGGCGGGCACTCGGTTGCAGCTCAGTTCAGGGCTCAGGCCGCCTTGGCTGCCTGCTGGCTCAGCGAACGGTTCAGCGCACTGAACAGCGCCTTGAAGCTCGCGGTGGTGATGTTTTCATCGATACCCACGCCGTGCACCGGACGACCACCGGCCACGCGCAGTTCGATGTAGGCCGCGGCTTTGGCGTTGGTGCCGGCGCCGATGGCGTGCTCGTTGTAGTCCATGATCTCGACGGCGATCGGCAAGCCGGCCACCAGGGCTTCAAGGGCGCCGTTGCCCTTGCCGCGCCAGTGCAGGGTGGTTTCGCCTTCACCGGCAACTTCCACTTCCACCGCGCTGTGGCCGTTCTCTTCCTGCAGGCGATGGCTGACCAGCGCGTACGGCGCGTTGGCCTGCAGGTACTCGCGGTGCAACAGCGAGTGGATCTGCTGGGCGGTCATCTCCAGGCCCAGGCGGTCGGTTTCACCCTGAACCACCTGGCTGAACTCGATCTGCATGCGCCGTGGCAGGCTGATGCCGTATTCCTGTTCGAGCAGGTAGGTGATACCGCCTTTGCCCGACTGGCTGTTGACGCGAATCACTGCCTCGTAGCTGCGGCCGATGTCGGCCGGGTCGATCGGCAGGTACGGCACTTCCCACTTGGCATCGTCTTTCTGCTGGGTGAAGCCTTTGCGGATGGCGTCCTGGTGCGAGCCGGAGAATGCGGTGTGAACCAGGTCGCCGACATACGGATGACGCGGGTGCACCGGAATCTGGTTGCACTCCTCGACCACCTTGCGCACGCCGTCGATGTCGGAGAAGTCCAGCTCGGGGTCGATGCCCTGGGTGTAGAGGTTCAACGCCAGGGTCACCAGGTCGACGTTGCCGGTACGCTCGCCGTTGCCGAACAGGCAGCCCTCGACACGGTCGGCGCCGGCCATCAGGCCCAGCTCGGTGGCGGCCACGCCAGTGCCGCGGTCGTTGTGGGTGTGCAGGCTGATGATCACGCTGTCGCGGCGGTTGACGTTGCGGCCGAACCATTCGATCTGGTCGGCATAGATGTTCGGCGTCGAGACTTCGACGGTGGCCGGCAGGTTGAGGATGATCTTGTGCTCAGGCGTTGGGTTCCACACCTCGATCACTGCGTCGCAGACTTCCTTGGCGAACTCGAGCTCGGTGGCGCTGAAGGTCTCCGGCGAGTACTGGAAGGTCCACTGGGTTTGTGGCTGCTGAGCGGCATATTTGACGAACAGCTTGGCCGCGTTCACCGCGATGTCCTTGACGCCTTGCTTGTCCTGGTTGAAGACGATGCGGCGGAACGACGGGCTGGTGGCGTTGTACAGGTGGACGATGGCCTTTTTCGCCCCGCGCAGCGATTCGAAAGTACGCGCGATCAGGTCTTCACGGGCCTGGGTCAGCACCTGGATGGTGGTGTCGTCCGGGATGTGGCCATCTTCGATCAGGGTGCGAACGAAGTCGAAGTCGGTTTGCGAAGCGGACGGGAACGAGGCTTCGATTTCTTTTACGCCAACGCTGACCAGGGTCTTCCAGAAGCGCAGTTTCTTCGCCGCATCCATGGGCTCGATCAACGACTGGTTGCCATCGCGCAGGTCCGAGCTGCACCAGATCGGCGCCTGGGTGATGGTCTTCGAAGGCCAGGTGCGGTCCGCCAGGTTGACGGTCGCGAAGGCGCTGTATTTTTTCGAAGGGTCTTTGAGCATGGTCATGAAAGCAATCCTTGAATGTGCGGCCTTGAAAGGGGCCCGCCGAACGAAAACGAGATGAAAAGGCGAGGCGACGCGATTCAGCTTGGTAGTCGTGCACTGACCAGGCAGAGGCTGCGGTGTTGACGAAGCAGGATGAGGGTCTGAAAGGTTTTCATGGCTTCAACCCTAACCAGTGGGGTTAAAGATGGCAAGCCTTGCGAGAAAATTGAGATAAATGCTTAAAAAACCAGTTTTGTCGAGATTTTATGGCTATTTACAAATAAAAAGACCGCGCCAGTTGCGCGGTCTTTTTGAATGGCGCAAGCCAGGCCTCAGGGCTGGAAGGCGCCGATGAAGATCGCCGGATCGACCCGCGCATCATTGAGGCTGACGTTCCAGTGCATATGCGGGCCGGTGGCGCGGCCGGTCGAGCCGACGCGGCCAACCACGGCGCCGCGGCTCAGTTGCTGGCCGGGCTTCACGTCGATCTTCGACATATGGCAGAACATGCTGATAAAGCCCTGGCCGTGGTCGACGAATACGGTGTTGCCGTTGAAGAAGTAATTGCCGATCAGGATCACCTTGCCGTTGGCCGGGGTCTTGATCGGCGTGCCGGCGGGTACGGCGAAATCCAGGCCGGCATGCGGGTTGCGTTCCTCGCCGTTGAAGAAGCGGCGCACACCGAACTTGCTCGACAGCGGGCCGTTGACCGGCTTGTCGAGGATCAGGTTGCTCGGCAGGGTGGGGCTGAAGCTGCGGTAGGCCTTGATCTGCTCGGCAAGCTCGGCGTCGATGCGCTTGAGGTCGGCAGGGTCGGGGTTGACCTGGCGTCTGTTCTTCAAGGTGATGCGCTGTTCCGGGTACTTCTTGCTGCCCACGTTGAAGCTAAGGGTACGGCTGCCCTGGGTGAGCTGCGCGGTGCCGGGCTTTTGCGTCAGTGGCAGGCCGACGATGGCCAGCCAGGTGTCCTGTTCCCTGACCACCAGCACTGGCTTGCCATCAAAGCGCGCGCTGGGTGGCGTGGCGGCCGGGCCCAGGTCGACGACGGCGACGCCGCCGGGTACCGGCTTGTTCAGTTGGCGGGTGATGTAGCTGGCCTGGGCGCTGCTGGCGAACACCAGGCACAGGAGCAACAGCGGGGCAAATAGACGCGGCATGGTTCAGTCCAGTAAAGAGAGCGTGACCGGGGTCAGGTGGTTGTCTTCGACCCGCACCAGCAACTCGCCCTCGCCCAGGCGGGCGGTAAGGCGTTGGCCGTTGTGGGTCTGGGCGGCGTTGCGGATGGCCTGGCCGCGCTCGTCGAGCAAGATGCTGTAGCCACGGCCCAGGGTCGCCAGCGGGCTGACCACGTGCAGGGTCTGGACCTGCGCCTGCAGACGCTGGCGGCGGTCCTTGAGGGTCTCGCGCATGGCGCGTGGCAGGCGTTCGGCGAGGCTGTCCAGGCGCTGCTTGAGCAGGGTCAGGGTACGCCCGGGGTGTTGCGCGGCCAGGCGCGTGTCCAGGCGGGCGAGGCGCTCGCGGCGCTGATTCAGGCGCTGCTCGAAGGCGCGGCGCAGGCGCATGTCCAGGTCGTCGAGGCGCTGGGCCTGCTGGCGCAGGCGCTCGCCCGGGTGGCGCAGGCGCCGGGTCAGGCTGTCCAGGCGCAGGCGGTCGTGCATCAAACGGCTCTGGATGCGTAGCAGCAGGCGGCGCTTGAGGCTGTCGATGCGCCGTTGCAGGTCGCTGCTGTCCGGGGCCAGCAGTTCAGCGGCGGCAGACGGCGTCGGGGCGCGCACATCGGCGACGAAGTCACTGATCGAGACGTCGGTTTCATGGCCGACGGCGCTGACGATCGGCGTCTGGCAGGCGGCGATGGCGCGGGCCACGGCTTCTTCGTTGAAGCACCAGAGGTCTTCCAGCGAGCCGCCACCGCGGGCCAGGATCAGCGCGTCGAAGCCGCGACTGTCGGCCAGTTGCAGGGCGCGGACAATCTGGTTGATGGCTTCGCGGCCTTGCACGGCAGTGGGGATCAGGGTCAGCTCGACCTGCGGCGCACGGCGGCGGAACACGCTGATGATGTCGCGGATCACCGCGCCGGTGGGCGAGCTGACGATGCCAATGCGTTGCGGGTGAGCGGGCAGGGCGCGTTTGTTTTCGGCACTGAACAGGCCTTCGGCGCCGAGCTTTTCCTTCAGCGCTTCGAAGGCCAGGCGCAGGGCGCCGTCACCGGCCGGCTCGACAGTATCGAGGATCAGTTGATAGTCGCCCCGGCCTTCGAACAGCGAGACCTTGCCGCGCACCTTGACCGCCAGACCATCGCGCAGGGCCTGGCGCACCCGCGCGGCGTTCTGGCGGAACAATGCACAGCGCACCTGGGCACCACTGTCCTTGAGGGTGAAGTAGACATGACCGGAGGCCGGGCGGGCGAGGTTGGAGATCTCGCCTTCGACCCAGACATTGCGGAACACGTCTTCCAGCAGCACCCGGGCGCGGCCGTTGAGTTGGCTGACGGTCAGGACTTCGCGGTCCAGGCCGAGTCTTTCGAAGGGGTCTTTGATCATGGGTTGCATCATAAAGGAATGTTGCACAGGTGTCGGCATGTAGGAGCGGGCTTGCCCCGCGATGCGATCTGGCTGACCGTACCTGATCGCGGGGCAAGTCGGGTCGCCGCACCGCCGCTCCTACCGGTCCTGCATGCAGTTCAAGAATCCTTGCACCAGCGCTCCTGCATCGCGCCGATACGCCAGCGCCACGGTGCTGTTGCAGTCTTCATCGGCCAGTGTCACGAACTTCACCGTCGCCGGCGCAAGGTCCTGCATGCAGCGCGGTAGCAACGCCACCCCGAACCCGGCCTGGATCAGCTGCAGTTGTGTGGTTTTGCGCGACACCACCCGCGCAGCCCGGGGGAAGAAGCCTTCACGCGAACACAGCTGAGCAGACAGGTAGCTCAAGCCGCCACGCTGACGGTGAGGGATGGAGATAAAGGCTTCTTCATGCAACTGCGCCAGATGCACGCTGCTTTCCCCGGCCAGCCGATGATCCTGAGCCACTGCCAGTAGCAAGGGTTCCTCGAACAGCGCCTGCACACATACGTCCTCGTGCTGACGCAGCACCGGCAGGCGCAGCAGGCCCACTTCCAGGCGACCTTCGGCCAGTTCCTCAAGCTGCGCCTCGGAGGACTGCTGGGCGATTTCCATGGACACCCCCGGGTTGTCATGCAGATAGCCACTGAGCCGCGCCAGCAACTGCCCGCTCAGCGGCACGGTGCTCGAGTGACTCAGGCGCAGGCTGCCGCGCACGCCCTGGCCGACCTCACGGGCCAGGCGCTGGGCCTTTTCCAGGTCCACCAGCAAGGTCCGCGCCCGCGGCAAAAAGGCCTGGCCCGCAGCGGTGAGGCGCGGCTGGCGGGCGGTGCGCTCGAACAGCAGGGTGTCGAGTTGCGACTCCAGCTCCTTGACCTGACGGCTCAGCGCCGACTGGGCGATGAACAGGCGCTCGGCCGCAGCACTGAAGCTGCCGCTCTCGGCAATTTCGACGAAGTAACGCAACTGGCGGGTGGAGATCATTGCAGCTATGCCGTTTCAAGATGACTGATTAGGTAATTGCATATTAGTCGGCATGGCTAGTGGCTGGCTAAAGTTTCCACACCTCCACTGGTGAAGACCGTCATGCTTTCCACCCTGTTTGCCCAATTACCGTTTACCCCGCTCGACTGGTTGCCGATCCTGTTGGGTATTGGCGCCGCCTATGTCGTCTTCGGCATCGCCGGTTTCGGTACCGCGCTGGTGGCCGGCCCGGTGCTGATCAATTTCATGCCGCTGTCGCGGATCATTCCGTTGCTGGTGCTGCTGGATTTCGTCGCCGCCTTCGGCAACTGGCTGCCGGCGCGCAAAGCCGTGGCGCGCCCGGAGCTGATGCGCCTGCTGCCATGCATGGCACTGGGTTGCACCTTCGGCGTGGTGTTTCTGCTCAACCTCAAGTCCGACGTGTTGCTGTTATTGATGGGGCTGTTTATCAGCGCTTATGCCCTCTACAGCCTGGCGGTGAAGGTCAGGCCGGCGCAGCTGTCGGCGGCCTGGTCGGTGCCGATGGGTACGGCGGGCGGCCTGTTTGGTGCCTTGTTCGGCAGCGGCGGCTTTCTCTATGCGCTCTACCTTAACGCCCGGTTGCCCTCCAAGGAGCAGGCACGGGCGACCCAGAGCGCGCTGATCAGTTGCAGTACTGTGGTGCGCCTGAGCCTGTTCCTGATCGCTGGCGTATATGCCGACCTGCCGCTGTTGCTACTGGCCCTGTGCCTGGCGCCGATGATGCTGGGCGGTGTGTACCTGGGCCGGCGCCTGACCCTGAACATGTCGCGTGAGACCTTCGTGCGCCTGGTCACCTGGCTGGTGCTGGCCAGCGGCATTGCCCTGATCGGCCGCTACCTGAGTGAGGTAAACTGGCATCTTTGAACCTGTTTGGCCGCTGTGATGACAAACCAGAGCATTATTGTCCCGAAGATTTCCACCGTCCCCGTCCATGAGGCCCGCGCCCGGGCGATCCTGCGCTGGCTGGTGCGCGAGAAAGTCATCGAGGAGCAACTGAGCACCTGCGGCAGCACCGGTAGCCGTATGGCCTACGCCATCGCCGAGGGCGCACGCAAAGTCGTCGAGCGGCCCGAACTGCTGCCGTTCGGGCAGCCGGTCAACGGCCTCGAGGTGATCACCAAACGCTGCATCTATACCCCCACCGATGGCTTTCTCGAAGAAGCCGGCTGCGCCGAGTGCCGCAAGGAAGTCGGCGTGGCGCTGTTCGAGAGCCTGGAAGACTGGATGCCCGGGCGCACGGAAAACTTCGTTTGCCCGCTGTGCGGCCATGAAGACGACATCAACGGCTTTCTGTTCCTGCAACCCTGTGCGTTTTCCAACCTCGGTTTCATCTTCAATAACTGGACTGCGGCGGGGTTCAGGCAGGGTTTTCTGGATAACTTCGCCGATTGGCTGGACCAGCCGGTGGCCGTGGTGCAGGTAAGCCGCGAAGGTAACTGACCGAAGGCCCATCTTTGCATTGAGCGAAGGGCACTGGATGAGTATAATGGCGCGCTTCCATTTTTCCCGCCCGGGAGCCCCCGCGATGCTGCGTATCAGCCAAGAAGCCCTGACCTTCGACGACATTCTCCTAGTGCCTGGTTATTCAGAGGTGCTACCCAATGAAGTCAGTCTCAAGACCCGTTTGACCCGTGGCATCGAGCTGAATATTCCGTTGGTTTCCGCCGCCATGGATACCGTGACCGAAGCCCGCCTGGCCATTGCCATGGCCCAGGAAGGCGGCATCGGCATCATCCACAAGAACATGACCATCGAGCAGCAAGCTGCCGAAGTGCGCAAGGTCAAGAAGTTCGAGGCTGGCGTGGTCAAGGACCCGATCACCATCGAGGCTGACGCCACGGTCCGTGACCTGTTCGAACTGACCCGGCTGAACAACATCTCCGGCGTTCCGGTGCTGCACAATGGCGACCTGGTCGGCATCGTCACCTCCCGCGACGTGCGCTTCGAAAACCGCCTGGACGCCACCGTCCGTGAAGTGATGACGCCTAAAGAGCGCCTGGTCACGGTCAAGGAAGGCGCCGACAAGAACGAAGCCCGCGAGCTGCTGCACAAGCACCGCATCGAGCGCGTACTGATCGTCGACGACAAATTTGCCCTCAAGGGCATGATGACCGTCAACGACATCGAAAAAGCCAAGGCCTACCCGCTGGCCAGCAAGGACGACCAGGGTCGTCTGCGTGTTGGTGCCGCGGTCGGTACCGGCAAAGACACCGGTGATCGCGTGTCGGCGCTGGTTGCTGCCGGCGTTGACGTGGTGGTGGTCGACACCGCCCACGGTCACTCCAAGGGCGTGATCGATCGCGTTCGCTGGGTCAAAGAGAACTTCCCGCAGGTTCAGGTCATCGGCGGCAACATCGCCACCGGCGCTGCTGCCAAGGCCCTGGCCGAAGCCGGCGCTGACGCCGTCAAGGTCGGTATCGGCCCGGGCTCGATCTGCACCACCCGTATCGTCGCCGGTGTCGGTGTGCCGCAGATCAGCGCCATCGCCAATGTTGCCGCGGCCCTCGAAGGCACTGGCATCCCGCTGATCGCCGATGGCGGTATCCGCTTCTCTGGTGACCTGTCCAAGGCCATCGTAGCCGGTGCCTCGGCAGTGATGATGGGTTCGATGTTCGCCGGTACCGAAGAGGCTCCGGGCGAGATCGAGCTGTTCCAGGGCCGTTCCTACAAGGCTTACCGCGGCATGGGCTCGCTGGGCGCCATGTCCCAGGCCCAGGGTTCTTCCGACCGTTACTTCCAGGACTCTTCGGCCGGTGCCGAGAAGCTGGTTCCGGAAGGTATCGAAGGCCGTGTGCCCTACAAGGGCACCCTGACCGCGATCATCCACCAGCTGATGGGCGGCCTGCGTTCCTCGATGGGTTACACCGGCAGCGCCAACATCGAAGAGATGCGCACCAAGCCAGAATTCGTGCGCATCACCGGTGCCGGCATGGCCGAGTCCCACGTGCATGACGTTCAAATCACCAAAGAAGCGCCAAACTATCGGGTCGGCTAACGCCTCCAGCGGCAAGTGACAAGCTTCTAGCTCCAAGCGGTAGTTGCTCTGCAGCGGCTACCGCGTAATTCCCGAACAACTTGCGGCTTGCAGCGTGAAGCTTGCAGCTGCATCAGAGATTGAGTCATGGCCCTCGACATTCACGCTCACCGCATCCTGATCCTCGACTTCGGTTCCCAGTACACCCAGCTGATCGCCCGCCGCGTGCGCGAAATCGGCGTGTACTGCGAACTGCACCCGTTCGACATGGACGATGAAGCGATTCGCGAATTCGCCCCGCGCGGCATCATCCTCGCCGGCGGCCCCGAGTCCGTGCACGAAGCCAACAGCCCACGCGCGCCACAGGCGGTCTGGGACCTGGGCGTACCGGTGTTCGGTATCTGCTACGGCATGCAGACCATGGCCGAACAGCTGGGCGGCAAGGTTGAAGGTTCCGAGCTGCGTGAGTTCGGTTATGCCCGCGTCGACGTAGTCGGCAAGAGCCGCCTGCTCGACGGCATCGAAGACCACGTTGACGCCGATGGCGTGTTCGGTCTGGATGTGTGGATGAGCCACGGTGACAAGGTCACCCGCATCCCGGAAGAATTCCACATCCTGGCCAGCACCCCGAGCTGCCCGATCGCCGGCATGGCCGACGACACCCGTGGCTACTACGGCGTGCAGTTCCACCCGGAAGTGACCCATACCAAGCAGGGCGGTCGCATTCTCTCGCGCTTCATCCTCGACATCTGCGGTTGCGAAGCGCTGTGGACCCCGTCGCACATTGCTGAAGACGCCATTGCCCAGATCCGCGCCCAGGTCGGCAGCGACAACGTCCTGCTCGGCCTGTCCGGCGGCGTTGACTCCTCGGTGGTTGCAGCGCTGCTGCACAAGGCCATCGGCGACCAGCTGACCTGCGTATTCGTCGACAACGGCCTGCTGCGCCTGCACGAAGGCGAGCAAGTGATGGCCATGTTCGCCGAGAACATGGGCGTCAAGGTGATCCGCGCCAACGCCGAAGAGCAGTTCCTCGGCAACCTGGCCGGCGAAGCCGACCCCGAGAAGAAGCGCAAGATCATCGGCCGCACCTTCATCGACGTGTTCGATGCCGAGTCGAGCAAGCTGCACAACATCAAGTACCTGGCCCAGGGCACCATCTACCCGGACGTGATCGAGTCGGCTGGCGCCAAGAGCGGCAAGGCCCACGTGATCAAGTCGCACCACAACGTTGGTGGCCTGCCGGAAGAGATGAACCTCAAACTGGTCGAGCCGCTGCGCGAGCTGTTCAAGGACGAGGTTCGTCGCCTTGGCCTGGAGCTGGGCCTGCCGTACGACATGGTCTACCGTCACCCGTTCCCGGGCCCGGGCCTGGGTGTGCGCATCCTCGGTGAAGTGAAGAAGGAATACGCCGACCTGCTGCGTCGCGCCGACCACATCTTCATTGAAGAACTGCGCAAGGCCGACTGGTACCACAAGGTCAGCCAGGCCTTCGTGGTGTTCCAACCGGTGAAATCGGTGGGTGTGGTTGGTGACGGCCGCCGTTACGCCTGGGTCGTGGCCCTGCGTGCGGTCGAGACCATCGACTTCATGACCGCGCGTTGGGCGCACCTGCCTTACGAGCTGCTGGAAACCGTCAGCGGCCGGATCATCAACGAGATCGAAGGCATCTCCCGCGTCACCTACGACGTGTCGAGCAAGCCGCCAGCGACCATCGAGTGGGAATGATCCCGCTGCGTGAACTGCTGTAGCGCTTGAAGCAAACGCCCCGACTTGTCGGGGCGTTTGTTTTTTCAGGCCTCGGTCAGCCCCATGAGTTTGAGCGCCTCGGCCAGTTCGCGCAGGTCGTTGAAGCGCCGCTTGTGGACGCGCGGCCAGGAGGGGCGGTCGATTGAGACATGGTCCTCGGTAACGCGAATGGCAGTGCGCACGATCGAACGGTCGTTGCTGCGATGAAACAGTAGGGCCTGGTCACCCTGCTGCTCAATCAAGAACATACCGGTCCGCGGCAGGCGAGCTTCGTGGGTAGCCACTACATCAGCAGGCCAGGAGCCCGTAGTTACCATTCGCAAGACCAGGTCGTTCTTGACGAAGCGTGGTGGCTCGCTTTTGGAAAGCTCGCCAAACCTGCCTTCATCGACAAACAGGCCGACGGTGGTCCCTGCCTCAGCATCGGCTACCCGCAGGCCAATTGCCTGGTTCAACTCGCTGAGCCCTGGCACCTGCTCGAAGGTGTTGGCGTGGGACTCTCCTACCAGCGCAATCCAGCGCCCTGGGCTTTGCTGTTCTACAGCACTGATGATTGAAGTGGCATAGCGATTCATCATTTCGACGCGCAGGGTTCCCTCCAGGTCCACCAGGCCCGTCTGACGGTAGCTGGCCATGCAGTCGATTGCCTGGATGCGCAAGTGGTTGCGCTGGGCGGCCTTGACCAGGTTGAGGAAAGTGAACTGGCCTGACGGGTCGGTTCCGAACCCGCTATCAAGGCTTTTCAGGTATTTGCTCAAACCCTTGGGCATTTTCCCTGTGCGCATGAAAGTATCCAGGTCGGCCTGATGGAAGTCGGTCAGTAAATGCTCCATGTACAGCGTGCGGACTTTTTGCTTGGCAAGTAGCTCCATGTTCTCGATCAGGAACTTCTTGCTCGCAATCGAGCTGTGACGCTCGCCAATCACCAGCCCCTCGGCGCGCTGAAAAACCTCCTGGATAATTGACTTGGGCGTACTGCTTGCCGGTAGCGATGGGATCTCTACCCGGGGCGGCACCTGCACCGTACGAAGGTATGTGCGGCTTTCCTCTGCCAACTGCTCGCGTATCCGGATGAAAGATCTGCCCGCTGCGTTGAGCTCGGGATCATTCATTACGACGTAGCCTTCGAGCAACTTATCGCCCGGCATGTTGGCGGCGCTTTGCAGTTTTGCGCGTAGTTCAACGGGTACTTCGTAGGGCGACGAGGGCAGAACGACGGGTGTTTGCGCTGCCGAGCTCGAGCCCCAGGGATGTTTGCTCCAGAACTTGCCACCCCCTTGCAGGCCGGGCTTGGGCAGCAGTTCCCACTGGCCATTGGCGTTGAGCCTCACGGGCTGGCTGCGGTAGAACGCGTACGGGTTCTGTTCATCGATGATCACCCAGGTTTTCATTTCGCCAACGTAGCGAACCGCATAAGGATCCCCGTTGAGGGTGATATAGATCTGCCCATCGAGCAGATAGGTGCCGCGCAGGTTGCCTTCCAGTTGCGGGCTTTGCCCATCAACAATCACGTTGGCAATCGGCCGCTCCAGGGGCAGATCGATTATCTCTGGCAGGGGACGGACTTTACTGGCGAAGGGCGGTCGAGGTGTGCGTATGCCGCTGGCGCTGAGTTCGGCTTCAAGTGGATCAACTACTTCAGCGACTTCGGCGGCTGCGCCGACGCCAAACACCAGGGTGGCGTCGAAGGCGGCACTGACGGCGCTGACGATGGCACCAGTGACACCGGCCTTGCGTTCTGCCGTGGTGTCGCCGTTGACCGCCTGGTCGATGTTCAGCCCCAGGCTGGCCAGGTCCGCACCGACTACCGCCAATGCCACTGGCCAGCACACTGCACCGATGACACCAAAGGTGTTGGTAAAGGCATTGAGGTAACCGATCCACATCTGTTTGCGCAGTTCGCTGTTCGAGCGCAGCGCCGTGTCGGCGTCGGCATACATGCGTTCGCGGGCCTGGTCGCGCAGGTAGCTGAACAGATCTCCGGCGATTGGCCGGTCGAGCTGATTGATCAACGAATGGTCAGCATGACCGTAACTGGTTACCAGTAGCTCGATAAGGCTGTTCAGGCCGACGCCCGAGCCCCGTGGTGGGTGGGCCGACAACGGGAAGTGCGATTCGAAGCGCGCCCGGCTGGCCAGGTCGGTACAGGCCTGTTGCAGCACCCAGATGTGCAGGTCGTTGTTGGTTTCGAAGCTGTGCAGAGCGGTTGTTTCTCCGGGCATATATACAAACTGATGACCTTCAGGGGAGACAATGCGCACAATGTCGCTGGCCAGGTAGCCGCCTATGTCGAAGGTCCGAACACTCCAGCCCTGCGCAGCCTGCACTTGATCTGCCAGTTGCTTGCGGGTGATCGGGGCACGCAAGTCGCCTGCCACTGCCTTGAAGATCGCCTGGCAGTGCTGCGGGTACAGCACGCCGCTTTGATAGTCCTCATACGCCTTGGCGAGGAAGTTGACCTTGGCCATCAGGCGAAAATCATCGGCATGGGCTTGCCAGAAGGCATCGAGCCGGTGGTTGAACAGCGTGCTGAGGTCGATCTGCCAGAGTTCGTTGAGCACATCCTGGCCAAGCATGCGTATTTCATTGGTTTCGTTGAAAACCGGGTTTTGTGGCCCGGCCCGGTAAAAGCCACCGTTCTGTTGCAGCAGATCGCTGTTGTCCTGGTCGTGGCTGTTGAAACGGCGCATGACCAACTGTGGCAAGGTCATCGATTCAAGCGGCGGGCCGTAATGCTCCCAGCCGGTGAAGCTTCGTGTACTGCTTACCGCGCCAGCGAAGCGGTGCCAGTAGACTGAGTCTGGTTCCGGGGTCTTTCCGGTGAATTTGAGTAGCAGGTTTCGGGCAACCTCACGGGCCATTTCCCACATGTCGGGACATTGAGTCACCAGCGTAGAGGCGATGGTGTCGAGCGCTTGCTTCTGGCCTTGGCTGGAGGCCAGCGAATCGGAAGGGACATTTAATTGATAGGGCATGTGCATCTCCTTGCAGATGAATGCCCATTTAGAAAGCCTGCGTCATACCTGCTGCCATAGGTATTTGTTGTTGCGACGAAACAGATTTTCCTGACGTCGTACTAAACCGTTTCGCTGTCTAGCTGATGGCTGCCGGGGATACTTATTTAGGACTGATAGCGTCGACGCATGACCCAGGCTGAGGGTTTCTTGTGCAAAGGAACTCATGTCATGGAACATTCGCAACCTGATGATCAGTACAACCTGCACCTGGAGGCGGCGCGTGCATCGCTGCGCCAGCTTGCCGAAACGGTGTTCGCCGCATTTCCGGACCTGCATGCCAGCGCTCGCGCGGCGGCGATGCAACTGCTGGTCACACAAACCAACCAGCACGGAGATCCGGACAAGATCTACTGGAATCGTTTTTCCCACGCCGCCAGCAGCAACCGCAGCTACACCGGCTGGGAGCACTATGGAACGCCTGATCAGTCTTGGACCTTGACCGAACTGGTCATGCGCCGCTTTCGCGTCAGTGACCAGGACAACGCCGACCTTCTGCAGTTGTACGGCGGTTTCTACACCGAGGGAGCAGAGGCGAGGCGCTTCGATGAAAGCAATGAAGTGCGGCTGGACCCACAAAAGGTCCTCAACGCCTTGTGGGAGATGGACTTTGGCGCCAGGTTCCAGCGCCAGCGTACGGCGTTCTGGGTCGAGCACGGTGCTGATGTGCGCGCGCTCAGCAAGCTCACTTACCTCGCGCAAGCGTTGCAGGCAGGCCTCGGCGGACAACTGAACGAGCAGCAGTTGCAACTGGTGTTCGACGCTGTCGGCTTTGACAGCAGCGTTGCTGCCCATCTGCAGCATTTTGAACAAGTACAGCAACCTGCTGCCGGCATTCAGCTTGCGACCTTGGGCCTGGCCGGGCAGGCGTCGTCGGCGCTGGTGTGGTTGCAGGGGCCGGGGGCGCAGCATGTGCTCTATATGCCCGGTGCGGTGCCATCGTTCCAGGCTTTCAGTAGCCAGCAGGAGCTGGCCGAATGGCTGTTTGGCTGGCTGCAGGTGGCCGTCAGTCGCGAGCAATTGTTGGCTTATTTCGCCAGTGATGCGCAGCAGGTGCAGAGGTTGCGTGAGCAACTCGCCTCTTGGGCGCAAGGCTCGGTCGAGGCTTTTGCCGCTCAGGTGCAGCGTGCGCCGATCAACGGCGAGGTCTTCATCTGGATGCGCGACAACGCCCGGCAGCACATGGAACTTGAAACCGATGCGGCCCTGCGTACCAATGCCGAACTGCGTGCGCAATTGTGGGTGGGTTACCTGGGCGTGGCCTCGCGCCTGCTGGGCGCCGTAGCGCCGGCGGGTTGGCCGTTGGCATTGCTGGCGGTGGCAATGGGCACTGCCAGTCTTGCCTTGAACGTCGAGCAGGCGGTCGATGGCGATAATCCCGAGGAGCGGCGGGCAGGTGTGCTTGGGGCGATTCTTGCCGGTGTCGAGGTATTGCTCAACCTGCCATTCCTGCTGCCGCTGGGGCGTGGCGCGGCGAAAGCGCTGGGCCAGCTTGAAAGCAACCAGATCATTGACGTACCCGAGGCTTTCAGCGGCATCAAACAAGGTGTCAGTACCCTGGCGGATGGTGCCCTGTACATCGAGCTTGAGGGCGTGCCCTATCGGGTTCGATATGACCAGGCCTTGGGCACCTGGCTGATTGTTCCGGAAGACAACCCATTCGCCTTCAATGGCGTAATACCCGTGCGGCTGGACGAGCAGGGGCGGTGGGCTGTGCTAGACGCCGCCTGCCTGCGCGGGGGCGGCCAGTGCCTGGGCGGGCTGACCCCCGAAGTACCGGCTGCGCCCATGGATTATTCGTACTTCGAGGCCGAACCTGGCAGCTATGAAGTCCCGGAACCGTCCCGGCCCGCTGTGCGGGAGCTCATCAGTGCGAACAATCGGCGGGCGATCGGCGGTGATTACTACGACCCCGCGTCGCCACTGATGGAGGTGCGTGACAGCCTGCAGCAGATCCGGCAGCAATTGCGCACGGATGCCGAGCGGTTTTTCACCCGGCTGACCCTGCCCAGCTTCAAGATTCACCCGCCAGCGGCCTCTATCAGCCCGCAGCGGGCATTCATCGAGCTGTTCGACGAGCATGCCGGCGTGGTCATTGGCGAATCCCACGCTTCGATCGCCAGCAAACGCTGGCTGCTGGAAAACCTCACGCCCCTGTATGCCAAGGGCGTGCGCACGCTTTATCTTGAGCACCTGATGACCGACCTGCACCAGGCGGACCTCGACCTGTTCCATCGCAGCGGGCGCATGACTACGCAATTGCGGCGCTACCTGGACCGTCTGGATCTTGGCCATCGCACCGACAGCGCTGGCCGCTATAACTTCCTGGAACTGGTGCGCAAAGCCCGGGCCAACCGAATCAGGGTACAGGCCTTGGACTGCGTCGCCAGTTATCACCTGGAAGGCCTCGACCTGGAGCAGCCGGGCAATCCGCTGCGCCAGAAAGTCATGAACTACTATGCCAACCGGGTTATTGGCGCCACGCAAGGCGAGGCTGACGCCGGCAAATGGGTCGCGCTGGTCGGCAACACCCATAGCAACCTGTACAAACGCGTGCCAGGCCTGGCCGAGCTGCAAGGGGTGCCGGGCTTGCGCCTGGTCGATGCCGGGCCGGGGCAGGCCAGCGGCATTACCCTGGATGCGGGAGAGTACTATCTGCCGAGCATGGGCAGGCCCGACGGTATCGTCCAGGGCGATTTGCGCCTGGCACTGCAGACCCAGGATCAGCCCGTTGCCTTTCGCGACGCCATCACCGCGCCGCCAGGGGTTATAAGGCCGGGAACCTAGGCCCTGCGGCAACTCTTCACTTAATATTTCTCAATTGCAGGTGTATCGTATTCGCCCTTCATCGCCGGTACCTTGGCACTTTGCCGCCAGGTGCCGGCATGTTGTTCCTGCGATGTGAGGTACCTGCTGCATGTCCTTTACCCGGCGACAAATTCTCGGTGGCCTGAGCGGCCTGGTGGCGATTGGCCTTGGCGCCGGTGGCGCATCGCGGTACTGGCTAGGAAGGACCGATCCGGATGCCGGGCATGACTACGAGCTGATCGCCGCGCCGCTGGATGTCGAGCTGGTCTCCGGCTTCAAGACCGAGGCCTGGGCCTTCGGCCCGTCGGCGCCGGGCACCGAGTTGCGGGTGCGCCAGGGCGAATGGCTGCGGGTGCGTTTCATCAACCACCTGCCAGTGGCCACCACCATCCACTGGCACGGCATCCGCCTGCCGCTGGAAATGGACGGCGTGCCTTACGTCTCGCAGCTGCCGGTGTTGCCGGGCGAGTACTTCGATTACAAGTTCCGCGTACCGGATGCCGGCAGCTACTGGTACCACCCGCACGTCAACAGCTCCGAAGAACTCGGCCGCGGCCTGGTCGGCCCGCTGATCGTCGAGGAGCGCGAGCCCACTGGCTTCAAGCACGAACGCACCCTGAGCCTGAAGAACTGGCACGTCGACGAGCAGGGCGCTTATCTGCCCTTCAGCATCCCCCGTGAAGCTGCCCGTGGCGGCACCGCCGGCCGGTTGATTACCATCAACGGCCAGGCCAACGCCGTGGTCGAGATGCCTGCCGGGCAGATCGTGCGGGTGCGTCTGCTCAATCTCGACAACACCCTGACGTATCGCATTAACCTCAAAGGCAACTTTGAGGCGCGGGTCTACGCCCTGGACGGCAACCCCATTGCCCCGCGCCCGCTGGGCAAAGACTACTGGCTGGGCCCGGGCATGCGTATCTGCCTGGCGATCAAGATGCCGCCAGCCGGTGAAGAACTGTCATTGCGCGATGGCCCGGTGCGCCTGGGCACCCTGCGTTCGGTGGCCAGCAGCGAAGCCCCGGGCGACTGGCCGCCGGCGCTGCCGGCCAACCCGATCGCCGAGCCGGACCTGGCCAACGCCGAAAAGCTCAACTTCAATTTCGAGTGGGTCGGCTCGGTTTCGGTGAACACCGACAACGGCAAGCCGCCGAGCCTCTGGCAGATCAACGGCAAGGCCTGGGACATCACCGACAAGACCTGCGCCGACCGGCCGATTGCTACGTTGCAAAAGGGCAAGAGCTACATCTTCGAGCTGAAGAACATGACCCAGTACCAGCACCCGATCCACCTGCATGGCATGAGTTTTAAGGTGATCAGCTCGAACAAGCGCAAGATCGAGCCGTATTTCACCGACACTTACCTGCTGGGCAAGAACGAGCGCGCGCGGGTGGCGCTGGTGGCGGATAACCCGGGTACCTGGATGTTCCACTGCCACGTGATCGATCATATGGAAACCGGCCTGATGGCCGCGATCGGGGTGGCCTGATGCGTCAACCGCAGATCATCGATCGCAGCCGCGACCAGCAATTCATGCGCCTGGCGCTGGAGCTGGCGGCGCAAGGCGCGGCCATGGGCGAAGTGCCGGTGGGCGCGGTGCTGGTCCAGCACGGCCAGGTGATCGGCCGTGGCTTCAACTGCCCGATCAGCGGCAGCGACCCCAGTGCCCATGCCGAGATGGTCGCCATCCGCGCCGCCGCCCAGGCCGCGAGCAACTACCGGCTGCCCGGCAGCACCCTGTACGTGACCCTGGAGCCGTGCAGCATGTGCGCCGGGCTGATCGTGCATTCGCGGATCAACCGGGTGGTGTACGGTGCGCTGGAGCCCAAGGCCGGCGTGGTGCAGAGCCAGGGGCAGTTCTTTACCCAGGGCTTTCTCAACCACCGGGTGCTATTTGAGGGTGGGGTGCTGGCAGAGGAGTGCGGAGCGATTCTGTCCGAGTTCTTCAAGGCGCGACGGGCCAAGGCCTGAGGTGGCCTTGCCCCGCGAAACAGTTCAGAGTGGCGGGGTCTGCTCGGTCGGCTTGGTCTTGTTCACGCCGGGCACGTGCAGGTTGCTCTCGGCCACCTGGCTGCCTTCAAGCTGCGGCTGGGTCACCCAGGTGAGGATGTCGTAGTAGCGTCGGATGTTGGCGACGAAGTGCACGGGCTCGCCACCGCGGGCATAGCCGTAGCGGGTCTTGCTGTACCACTGCTTCTGCGACAGGCGCGGCAGCATCTTCTTCACGTCCAGCCACTTGTTGGGGTTCAGGCCTTCGCGCTTGGCCAGCTTGCGGGCATCGTCCAGGTGGCCGCTGCCGACGTTGTAGGCGGCCAGGGCGAACCAGGTGCGGTCCGGCTCCTCGATACTGTCATCGAGCTCGGATTTGACGTACATGAAGTACTTGGCACCGCCGCGGATGCTCTGCACCGGGTCCAGGCGGTTGGACACGCCCATGGCCTGGGCGGTGCGCTGGGTCAGCATCATCAGGCCGCGCACGCCGGTCTTGGAAGTGACCTCGGCCTGCCACATCGACTCCTGATAGCCGATTGCGGCCAGCAGGCGCCAGTCGACCTGTTCCTTCTTGGCCGAGGCCTGGAAGGCCTTCTCGTAGCGCGGCAGGCGTTGCTGCAGGTGCTGGGCAAAGGTATAAGCGCCTACATAACCCAGTACATCGACGTGGCCGTAGTAGCGATCTTTCAGACGCTGCAAGGTGCCATTCTTCTGCACCTTGTCGAGAAATTCGTTGATCTCGTTGAGCAGGCTGTTGTCTTCGCCAGCGGCCACCGCCCAGCGCTGGTCACGGGCGTCGCCGAGGTCGAAAGCCACCCGTACCTTGGGAAAGTAGACCTGGTTCATTGCCAGTTCATTGGAGTCGACCAGGGTCAGGTCGATCTGCCCCTCATCGACCATGCGCAGCAGGTCGACCACCTCAACTGCGTCAGATTCTTCGTATTCGAGCGCCGGATACTGCTTTTTCAGCTCGGCCATCTGCTCGGCGTGGGTGCTGCCCTTGAGCACCATGATCTTCTTGCCGACCAGGTCCTTGGCGTCGGTGGGCCGTGGACGGCCGTTGCGATAGATGATCTGCGGGGTGACTTCCAGATACGGGTGTGAAAAGCGCACCTGCGACTTGCGCTGTTCGCTGCTGACCAGGCCCGCTGCCGCCAGCACCGGGCCGGACGGCTGGCCGAGCTGGTTGAACAGGTCGTCGAGATTGTCGGCGGTCTCGATCTTCAGCTCCACGCCCAGATCGTCGGCGAAACGCTTGACCAGCTCGTACTCGAAGCCGGTTTCGCCGTTGCGGTCCTGGAAGTAGGTGGCCGGGCTGTTGCGGGTAATTACGCGCAGCACGCCGTCTTCCTTGACACGCTCGAGGGTGCTGGGTTTTTCAACACAGGCACCGAGCATCAGGAAGAGTCCGGTTGCGATGAGCCATCTGGCGCACCGCTGGCGCAAAGCGGTTTGGGCGAACATAGGTTGCAGTATACGCAAAGGACCGGCCGCGCCATATCTCGACAACGGTTTGCTTGTCTGCTAGCGATCTTTGCGCTAAAGGCAAAATGCAGGGCAAAACCGGCGGTTTTTTTTGACCCCCGAGTCCGCTTTGCCGGGCCGACATGCGGAGGTGTTGCAATGCTGTGTTTCGGGTGCCGGAAGCGCCGGAATTAGGCTAGAATGCACGGCCTCTAAGCACACCCCCTTCCTGAGGCTGTCCCGACGATGTTGATCCTGCGCGGCGCTCCTGCCCTTTCTGCCTTTCGCCACGGTAAGTTAATCGAGCAACTGAGCCAGAAAGTCCCCGCTGTTAGTGGTTTGTATGCTGAATTCACGCATTTCGCCGAGGTTGACGGCGATCTGAGTGCCGACCAACAGCAAGTGCTCGCGCGCCTGCTCAAGTACGGCCCGAGCGTACCGGTCCAGGAGCCAAGCGGGCGCCTGTTCCTGGTGGTTCCGCGTTTCGGCACCATCTCGCCCTGGTCGAGCAAGGCCAGCGACATCGCTCACAACTGCGGCCTGGAAAACATCCAGCGCCTGGAACGGGGCATTGCCTACTACGTCAGCGGTGAGCTGAGCGACGCCGACGCCGCCATCGTTGCCGACATCCTCCACGACCGCATGACCCAGCTGGTGCTGGCCAAGCTTGAAGAGGCCGCCAGCCTGTTCAGCCACGCCCAGCCCAAGCCGCTGACTGCCGTCGACATTCTCGGCGGTGGCCGCGCCGCGCTGGAGAAAGCCAACGTCGAGCTGGGCCTGGCCCTGGCCGAAGACGAGATCGATTACCTGGTCACCAGCTTCCAGGGCCTCAAGCGCAACCCGCACGACATCGAACTGATGATGTTCGCCCAGGCCAACTCCGAGCACTGCCGCCACAAGATCTTCAACGCCAGTTGGGATATCGATGGTCAGAGCCAGGAAAAAAGCCTGTTCGGCATGATCAAGAACACCTACCAGATGCACAACGAAGGCGTGCTGTCGGCTTACAAGGACAACGCCTCGGTGATCGTCGGTTCCGTGGCCGGGCGTTTTTTCCCGAACCCTGAGACCCGCCAGTACGGCGCGGTGCAGGAGCCGGTGCACATCCTGATGAAGGTCGAGACCCACAACCACCCGACCGCCATCTCGCCGTTCTCCGGCGCCTCCACCGGTTCCGGCGGCGAAATCCGTGACGAAGGCGCTACCGGCCGCGGTGCCAAGCCCAAGGCCGGCCTGACCGGTTTCACCGTTTCCAACCTGCGCATCCCGGGCTTTGAACAGCCATGGGAGCAGGCCTACGGCAAGCCGGACCGCATCGTCACCGCCCTCGACATCATGGTCGAAGGCCCGCTGGGTGGCGCCGCGTTCAACAACGAATTCGGCCGTCCGGCCCTGACTGGCTACTTCCGCACCTTCGAGCAGTCGATCAACACCCCGCACGGTGAAGAAGTACGCGGTTACCACAAGCCGATCATGTTGGCCGGCGGCCTGGGCAACATCCGCGAAGACCACGTGCAAAAGGGCGAGATCACCGTCGGCGCCAAGCTGATCGTGCTCGGCGGCCCGGCCATGCTCATCGGCCTGGGTGGCGGCGCGGCTTCGTCGGTCGATACCGGCGCCAGCTCCGCTGACCTCGATTTCGCCTCGGTGCAGCGCGAGAACCCGGAAATGGAACGCCGCTGCCAGGAGGTCATCGACCGTTGCTGGCAGCTGGGTGACAACAACCCGATCGCCTTCATCCACGACGTCGGCGCCGGCGGTATTTCCAACGCCTTCCCGGAACTGGTCAACGACGGTGGCCGCGGTGGCCGCTTCGAACTGCGCAACGTGCCCAACGACGAGCCGGGCATGGCCCCGCACGAGATCTGGAGCAACGAATCCCAGGAACGCTACGTGCTGGCGGTCAGCGCTGGCGACTTTGAGCGCTTCCAGGCCATCTGCGAGCGCGAGCGTTGCCCGTTCGCGGTGGTCGGCGAGGCCACTGCCGAACCGCACCTGACCGTGACCGACAGCCATTTCGGCAACACCCCGGTCGACATGCCGCTCGACGTGCTGCTGGGCAAGCCGCCGCGCATGCACCGTTCGGTGACCCGCGAAGCGGAGCTGGGCGATGATTTCGACCCAAGCACCCTGGAACTGAACGACTCGGTCGAGCGCGTCCTGCGCCACCCGGCCGTGGCCAGCAAGAGCTTCCTGATCACCATCGGCGACCGCACCATCACCGGCCTGGTTGCCCGCGACCAGATGGTCGGCCCGTGGCAGGTACCGGTGGCCGACTGCGCCGTCACCGCCACCAGCTTCGACGTCTACAGCGGTGAAGCCATGGCCATGGGCGAGCGTACCCCGCTGGCCCTGCTCGACGCCCCGGCGTCCGGGCGCATGGCCATCGGCGAGACCCTGACCAACCTGGCTGCCGCGCACATCGGCAAGCTGTCCGACATCAAGCTGTCGGCCAACTGGATGTCCGCTGCCGGCCACCCGGGTGAAGATGCCCGCCTGTACGACACCGTCAAGGCTGTCGGCATGGAGCTGTGCCCGGAGCTGGGCCTGACCATTCCGGTGGGCAAGGACTCGATGTCGATGAAGACCAAGTGGAGCGAAGAGGGCGTTGACAAGAGCGTCACCTCGCCGATGTCGCTGATCGTCAGCGGCTTCGCCCCGGTGCTCGACGTACGCAAGACCCTGACCCCGCAACTGCGCATGGACAAGGGCGAGACCGACCTGATCCTGATCGACCTGGGCCGCGGCAAGAACCGCATGGGCGCCTCGATCCTGGCCCAGACCCACGGCAAGCTGGCCGCCGTAGCGCCGGACGTCGACGACGCCGAAGACCTCAAGGCCTTCTTCGCCGTGATCCAGGGCCTGAACGCCGACGGCCACCTGCTGGCCTACCACGACCGTTCCGACGGTGGCCTGCTGACTACCGTGCTGGAAATGGCCTTCGCCGGCCACTGCGGCCTGGACCTGGAACTGGACACCCTGACCAGCAAGCGCGAGAAAGTCGCCGCCATCCTCTTCAACGAAGAGCTGGGCGCGGTGATTCAGGTGCGTCAGGACGCCACTCCGGACGTGCTGGCCCAGTTCAGCGCTGCCGGCCTGGGTGAAGACTGCGTCGCGGTGATCGGCCAGCCGATCAACAACGGCGAAGTGCTGATCAAGCTGGCCGGTGAAGAACTGTTCAAGGGCGACCGCCGTCTGCTGCAGCGCCAGTGGGCCGAGACCAGCTACCAGATCCAGCGTCTGCGCGACAACGCCGACTGCGCCGACCAAGAGTTCGACGTGCTGCTGGAAGAAGACAACCCCGGCCTGAGCGTCAAGCTCGGCTTCGACGTCAACCAGGACATCGCCGCGCCGTACATCAAGAAGGGCGTGCGTCCGCAAGTGGCAGTGCTGCGCGAGCAGGGCGTCAACGGCCAGGTCGAAATGGCCGCAGCCTTCGACCGCGCCGGTTTCAACGCCATTGACGTGCACATGAGCGATATCCTCGCGGGTCGCGTCGACCTCAACGACTTCAAGGGCCTGGTGGCCTGTGGCGGTTTCTCCTACGGTGACGTGCTCGGCGCCGGTGAAGGCTGGGCCAAGTCGGCGCTGTTCAACGCCCGTGCCCGTGATGCCTTCCAGGGCTTCTTCGAGCGCAGCGACAGCTTCACCCTGGGCGTGTGCAACGGTTGCCAGATGATGTCCAACCTGCACGAGCTGATTCCGGGCAGCGAGTTCTGGCCGCACTTCGTGCGTAACCGCTCCGAGCAGTTCGAAGCCCGTGTGGCCATGGTCGAAGTGCAGAAGTCGAACTCGATCTTCCTCCAGGGCATGGCCGGTTCGCGCATGCCGATCGCCATCGCCCACGGTGAAGGCCATGCCGAGTTCGCCAGCGAAGAAGCCCTGCTCGAAGCTGACCTGTCCGGTTGCGTGGCCCTGCGCTTCGTCGACAACCACGGCAAGGTCACCGAGAGCTACCCGGCCAACCCGAACGGCTCGCCGCGCGGGATTACCGGCCTGACCAGCCGCGACGGTCGCGTCACCATCATGATGCCGCACCCTGAGCGGGTCTTCCGTGCCGTGCAGAACTCCTGGCGTCCGGATGACTGGAACGAAGACGCGGCGTGGATGCGCATGTTCCGCAACGCCCGGGCGTGGGTGAACTAAGGGGTGTACAAGCTCGCCTTCTTCGTCCCGCCAAGCCACGTGGAGGTGGTCAAGGCCGCTGTGTTCGCCGCCGGTGGCGGGCGCATCGGCAACTACGACTGCTGCGCCTGGCAGGTGTTGGGCCAGGGCCAGTTCCGCCCGCTGGACGGCAGCCAGCCGTTCCTCGGGCAGGCGGGCGTGGTCGAGCAGGTCGAAGAATGGCGGGTTGAGCTGGTGGTGGCCGACGAGCTGATAGGCTCGGTGGTCGCTGCCCTCAAGCTCAGCCACCCTTATGAAACCCCGGCTTATGAGGTCTGGCAGCTAGCGGACTTCTAAGGATCTCATCGCGGGTCAAGTCGGGTCGCCGCACCGCCGCTCCCACAGTGGGAGCGGCGGTGCGACGCCTCGACTTGACCCGCGATGCTTTTCAGCCCTGCAACGCCTGGCTCAAGGCAGCAGCACGCTTGCCCAGCAACAAATGCCAGGTCCCGTCCGCCAGCGGACTCACCCCCTGGCACCCCAGCGCCAACAGGCGCTCGCGCGTCACTTTGCGCGCATCCTTGAGCTCGACCCGCACTCGGGTCAGGGCCACGCAATCGACCTTCACCAAGTTGTCCTTGCCACCCAATGCACTGAGCCAGTCTTCAGCGGCCATGCTTTCGCTCGCCTCGGCTTTCACTTGCGGCTGTTCGACGACATTCGCCAGGGCATGGGGCAGCTGGTTGCGAATCTCGTCGGCAATGGTGTCGGCCAGCGGCCCGACCACCACCTGCAGGCTACCGCCGGAACCCGGACGTACCACGGCCATGGCGCCGAGGGTTTTCAGCACGCCGTCCTGGGCCAGGCCGCGGTCATTGAGCAACAGGCGCAGGCGCGTGGTGCAGGCGTCTACCGAGAGCAGGTTGCCGGCACCGCCGAGAGCATCGATGTAGCGCTTGCCGCGTGGTGCGCTAGCGTCCTGGACTGGAGCTTCTTCGCTGGGCTGGTCTTCGCGGCCCGGGGTTTTCAGGTTGAAGCGGCGGATACAGAAGTCGAAAACGAAGTAGTACACCAGCGCATACAAAAGCCCGACCGGGAACACCATCCAGCCATTGCTCGAGCGGCCCCAGCCCAGGGCCATGTCGATGGCGCCACCGGAGAAGGTAAAGCCCAGACGGATATTGAGCAGATCGCACAGGGCCATGGCCAGTCCGGTGAGCACGGCATGGATCAGGAACAGCAGCGGCGCGAGGAACATGAAGGCGAACTCGATCGGCTCGGTAACGCCGGTCAGCGCCGAGGTCAGGGCCATCGACAGGAGGATGCCGCCAATCAGTTTGCGCCGCCCCGGCAGGGCATGGCGGTACATGGCCAGGCAGGCGGCGGGCAGGCCGAAGATCATCATCGGGAACATCCCGGCGAGGAATTGGCCGGCCCGGGGATCGCCGGCGAAATAGCGGCTGATGTCGCCGGTTACCGTCAGGCCATTGGCACCTTCGAAACTGCCAAAGACGAACCACACCAGATTGTTGAGGATATGGTGCAGGCCGGTGACGATCAGCAGGCGGTTGAACACGCCGAAGAAGAACGCGCCGATGCTGCCGCTGTCGAGCAGCAGTTGGCCGAGGCTGTTGATGCCGTTCTGCAGGGGCGGCCAGATCAGGCCGAACAGCAAGCCCAGGCCCACCGCCGACAAGCCGGTGGCAATCGGAACGAAACGCCGGCCACCGAAGAAGGCCAGGTACTCGGGTAGCTTGATGTCCTTGAAACGGTTGTACAGCGCACCGCCGAGCAGGCCGCACAGAATCCCGGCGAGCATGCCCATGTCGATGTGCGGGTCGATGACCTTGAGGGTCGAGACCAGCACCAGGTAACCAATGGCCCCGGCCAGGCCCGCGGTGCCGTTGTTGTCGCGGGCAAAGCCGACGGCAATGCCGATGGCGAAGATCAGCGCCAGGTTGGCGAAAATCGCGTTGCCGGCATCGTGGATCAGGGCGATGTCCAACAGGTCGGTGTCGCCCAGGCGCAGCAGCAGGCCGGCAATCGGCAGGATGGCGATGGGCAGCATGAGGGCGCGGCCGAGCCGTTGCAGGCCCTGGATGAAGTGCTGGTACATGGTGCGCTCCGGTTATTGTTCTGTGCTGAGTGGGGAGTGGCGGTGGTGTAGCGGGCGTGCGGCGAAATCGCGGCAGGCCTGGCGCACCGCGCGGGCGCTGGACAGGCCCAGCAGCTGCTGGCTGAAGGTGCGGCATTCACTGCTGTCGAGCTGGCGCACGCGCTCCTTGATCTCGCCGACCTGCGGGGCGCTGACCGACAGCTCGCGGACCCCGAGGCCGACCAGCACCGCGGTGGCCAGCGGCTCCGAGGCCAGTGCGCCGCACACCCCGACCCAGCGGCCATGGCGGGCAGCGCCCTGGCAGGTCAGGTCGATCAGGCGCAGCAGCGCCGGGTGCAGGGCGTCGACGCGGGCAGCCAGACCCGCGTGGTCACGGTCCATGGCCAGGGTGTACTGGGACAGGTCGTTGGTACCGATCGAGAAAAAATCGGCGTGTTCGGCCAGGCGCTCGGCGAGCAGGGCGGCGGCCGGAACTTCGATCATCACCCCGAGTTCGGCGCGCTGGTTGATGCCCAGTTCGCTGGCCAGGTGGTCCAGGCGCTGGCGGATATCCAGCAGCTCATCGACCTCGCTGACCATCGGCAGCATGATCCGGCAGCGGCGCTGCGGGCTGACCTGCAGCAGGGCACGCAATTGCAGGTCGAGCAGCTCGGGGCGCACTTGGCCCAGGCGAATGCCGCGCAGGCCGAGTACCGGGTTGGCCTCGTGGGGCAGGGGCAGGTAGTCCAGTTGCTTGTCGCCGCCGACATCGATGGTACGGATGATCACCGGGCGATCGCCCATGGCGTCGACTACCGCCTGGTAGGCGCTGAGTTGCTCTTGTTCATCCGGGGCGGTGTGGCGGTCGACGAAGAGGAATTCGGTGCGCAACAGGCCGACGCCGTCGGCACCCAGGTTCAGGGCCTGGGCAGCTTCGGCCGCCGAGGCGACATTGGCGGCAACTTCGATCACGCGCCCATCACGGGTCTGGGCGCTGCCCTGGGCGGCGGCTTGTTGCTGTTGGCGGCGTTGCTGCTGTTGCTGGCGAAGCTGCGCGACCTCAGCCAGGCGCTCGGCGTCTGGCGCGGTTTCCAGCCGGGCCTGCTCGCCGTCCACCACCAGCACCTGGCCGGCCTGCAGGTTCAACAGCTCCGGGCCCAGGGCAACCAGGCACGGCAGGCCGCGGGCGCGGGCGAGGATGGCAACGTGCGAAGTGGCGCCCCCGGCGACCATGCACAGCCCGGCCACCGCGTGCTTGTCGAGCAGCAGCAGGTCCGAGGGCGTCAGTTCATGGGCGGCGACAATCGCCGAGGGTGGCAACTCGAGTTCGCGGCTTTCGCCGAGCAGGGCGCGTAATACCCGTTGCTGCAAATCCTGCAGGTCGTTGGCGCGCTCGGCCAGCAGCGGCTTGTCGAGGGCTTTGAGGATCGCGCACTGGGCGTCGATGGCCTGGCTCCAGGCGTGGCTGGCGGCAATGCCCTGGTCGATGCGCTGACGTGCAGCGTCGATCAGTGACGGATCGTCGAGCAGTGCCAGGTGCGCTTCGAAAATGGCTGCAGCATCACCTTGTTGCAGCTGTTTCAAGTCGCCTTCAATGGCGGCTTTGACGCTGACCAGTGCGGCGTCCAGGGCCTGGTGCTGCGCAGCGGGCGTATGGCCGCCCGGGTCTGGCGGCAGGCGTATCCCGTCCAGACGCGCCAGCGGACCACAGGCCAGGCCCGTCGATGCGCAGACACCGTTGAGGATGCCGGGCTGCAGGTTGGCGACGGGTGTGGCCTGAGCACTGATGGCAGGGGCGGCATGCTGTTCGCCGACGCTCGCGGTGGTGACTGCTGCCAATAGTGCCTGCAGCGCCTGCGCACTGTCGGCACCGCTGCAAACAATTTCAACTTCATCCTGCTCGCCGACACCCAGGCCCATGATCGCCACCAGGCTGTTGAGCGCGGCGACCTGGCCGTTGAAGTGCAGCTCGGCGCGGCTGCCAAAGCCCTGGGCAGTCTGGCGCAGCAGCGCCGCAGGGCGCGCGTGCAAGCCGCCGTGATGAGCGACTCTGGCGCTGCCGCGCACGGTTTCGCCGCTGCTGGCTGCTTTGCCTGCAGCGATGCTGGCATTGGGGATGACATCCAGCAGCGGCGCACCCAATGCCACCGAGCGAGTGGTGCGCGGCAGCAAGCGGTAGTCACTGCTGTTGCTGAGGATCATCACCGTGATCAGGCTGGTGCAGTGTTGCGCCACCAGGTCGAGGTCAAAGCGGATCAGCGGCTGGCCACGTTCGACCCGTTCGCCGTTGGCCACCAGTGCTTCGAAGCCGCGACCCTGCAGCTGCACGGTATCCAGGCCGATGTGCATGAGGACCTCGGCGCCGTTGTCGGCGCGCAGGGTCAGGGCGTGCAGGGTTTTCGCCAGGTGGATGACGGTGCCGGCGCAAGGCGCCTGCAGGCAGTCGTTGAGCGGGTCGATGGCGATGCCGTTGCCCAGGGTGCCGCCAGCGAACACCGGGTCGGGCACCTGGTCGAGCGGCAATAGCGGGCCTTCGAGGGGGGCATGGAGGGTGATGTTCTTGTTGTTGGGCATGCGCAAGGTCCTCGGTGCCTCAGTGAGTTCGGGTCACTTTGCTCAAGTGACGGGGCTGATCCGGGTCCATGCCACGCGCCTCGGCCAGGCCTGCGGCCATGACATAGAAGCTCATGATCGCCAGCAGCGGATCGAGGCCCGGGTGGGCGGCGCAGCTTAAGGTCAGGTTGCGCTGGGGGATGTCCGCCGGCGCCGCCAGCAGCACCTTGGCGCCACGCTGGCGCATGTCTTCGGCCAACTGCAACAGGCCGGCCTGCTCGACGCCACGAGGCGCCAATACCAGCAACGGGTAATGGGCATCGATCAGCGCCATCGGGCCATGACGCACCTCGGCGCTGCTGAAGGCTTCGGCCTGGATCGCCGAGGTTTCCTTGAACTTGAGCGCCGCTTCCTGGGCGATGGCAAAGCCGGCGCCACGGCCGATGACCATCAGCCGCTGGCAGTCGCGCAGTTGCTCGATGGCCAGGCTCCAGTCTTGTTCGGCGGCTTCACGCAGTTGCCCGGGTAGAGCCAGGCCTGCGTCGAGCAGCGCCGGGTCCTGCTGCCACTGGGCGACCAGGCGGGCGCTGGCGCTGAGGGTGGCGATAAAGCTTTTGGTCGCGGCAACGCTCAGCTCGGGGCCGGCGCACAGCGGCAGGTGGTACTGGCAGGCCTGTTCCAGTGGCGAGTCTTCGGCATTGACCAGCGCCAGGGTGGTGGCGCCGCGTTCGCGCAGGGTGCGCAGGCTGTCGACCAGGTCCGGGCTCTGGCCCGACTGGGAAAAGCCCAGGGCCACCTGGCCGCGCACCTGCAGGGGCGAGTTCTGCAGGGTCACCACCGACATCGGCAGCGAGGCCACCGGCAGGCCCAGCTGCTGCATGGTCAGGTAGGCAAAGTAGCTGGCGGCGTGGTCCGAGCTGCCGCGGGCGACCGTCAGGGCAACCTGCGGCGCGAGGCTGCGCAGTTGTTCGGCGACGCTGGCAATACGCGCGTCGCAGCGCTGCAACTGGGTCTGCACAACGTTGGCCGCGGCCAGGGCCTCGGCAAGCATCTTAGAGCTCAAGGTGTTCTCCTTCGACCATTACGCCGATCAGGTTGAGGTTGCGATCCAGGCTCACGGCGTCGGCCCAGCTACCGGGCTGCAGGCGCCCGCGTTCTTGCAGGCCGAGGTAGTCGGCGGGGAACTGCGACAGGCGCTGGGAGGCTTCGGCCAGGGGCAGGCCGATCTTCACCAGGTTGCGCAGGGCCTGGTCCATGGTCAGGGTGCTGCCGGCCAGGGTGCCGTCAGCCAGGCGCACGCCGCCCAGGCATTTGGTCACGGTGTGGCTGCCAAGCTTGTACTCGCCATCGGGCATGCCCGCGGCGGCAGTGGAATCGGTCACGCAGTACAGGCAAGGAATCGAGCGCAGGGCCACGCGGATGGCGCCGGGGTGCACGTGCAGCAGGTCGGGAATCAGCTCGGCAAAACGCGCATGGGCCAGGGCCGCGCCGACGATGCCCGGCTCGCGGTGGTGCAGCGGGCTCATGGCGTTGTACAGGTGGGTAAAGCTGGTGGCGCCGGCTTCCAGGGCTGCCACGCCTTCTTCGTAGCTGCCCAGGGTATGGCCGATCTGCAGGCGCACGCCGCGCTCGCTCAAGGTGCGGATCAACGGCAGGTGGCCGGCGACTTCCGGGGCGATGGTGATCACCTTGATCGGTGCCAGGGCCAGGTAGGCGTCGACCTCTTCGAGCAGCCCCAGGTGGGCGAAGTTCGGCTGCGCGCCGAGCTTGCCGGGGTTGATGTACGGGCCTTCCAGATGCACGCCGAGGACCCGGGCGCCATCGCTGCGCGGTTGGCGGGCATAGTCGCCGAGCGCGCCGAGCACCTGGGTCAGTTCTTCTTTCGGCGCAGTCATGGTGGTGGCCAGCAACGACGTGGTACCGAAGCGCACATGGGTGCGGGCGATGGTGGCGAACGCCTGCGCGCCTTCCATGATGTCGCTGCCACCGCCGCCGTGCACGTGCAGGTCGATGAAACCGGGCAGCAGGTAGGGTAGATCGTTGCCCTGCGGGTCGCATGGCTGGCCGTCGATGGCGGCGACGCGGCCGTCACGCAGCAACAGGCGTCCGCGTACCCAGCCCGTCGGGGTGAGTATGTTGTGTTCGCTCATGGGGGCTCCGCTAGCGTCGCAGCTCGGCGACAAAGTCGTAGTAGTCGTCGCGACAGTAGGTGTCGGTCAGTTCGATGGGGGTGTTGTCGTCGAGGTAGCCGACCCGGGTCATCAGCAGCATGGCGGTGCCGGGCTCGATGCCGACCCGCGCCGCCAGCTCGGCGCTGGCATTGATCGCGCGAATATGTTGCAGGGCGCGCACCACCGGCTTGCCGATCTGGTCGAGGTACTGGTACAGCGAATCGCCGATAGCCTCGGGGTTGCCCAGCAAGCGCGCGGGCAGGGTGCTGTACTCGACGGCCATGACGATGTCATCGGCCTTGCGCAGGCGCTTGAGGTGCACCACCTGTTCGTTGGGCGACAGGCCCAGGCGCACCAGCTCATCGGCAGACGGCGCATCGACGCTACGCTCCAGCCACTGCGAACTGGGCGTGAAGCCCTTCATACGGAGCATTTCGCTGAAGCTCGACAGCCGCGACAGCGGTTGTTCCAGGCGCGGGGTAATGAAGGTGCCGGAGCCCTGGATACGGCGGATCAGGCCTTGTTCGAGCAGCACTTCCAGGGCCTTGCGTGCAGTCACCCGGGAGATATCCAGGGCTTCGCTGAGGCTGCGCTCCGACGGCAATGCCTGTTCGGCTTTCCATTGCCCGGCGTGGATGGCCTGTTCCAGGTTGCGCGCCAACTGAAGGTACAAGGGAGTGGCCAGGGTGTCGTCGGGGCGCAGGGCGGTCAACGGAGGCATGGCGGTAGCTTCAGGTGGCGAGTGGTATTAAAAATTTAATACCACTTGCATGCCACGTCAATACCACTTGTCAGCCTGTTTCATTTTGCGTCGTCATCAATCGACTCAACCTCAGACTGCTGGCCAGCCAGGGCTTGTTGTGCCGCCTGTTCGATAAAATCGAATACGTGGGCGGGAACCGTGTATTGAAACTGCTTGCGCCTGTGCCTGGACACGACACCGCCATTGGTCAGGCACATCATGACCAGATTCGAAAGCTCGCTGCCGCGCACGTCAAATTGCTCGTCGACGGCTTTGTAAACGCTATCGAAACAGGCCAGGAAGGTCGTTTCTTCGCGCAGTTCCACTTCAAGCGCATGCTTGGCCATTTCCAGGGTGAAGGCCACGCAAGGCGTCGCATCCCAGTAACGGTAGACGGCCGCATCACCACGGAAGTGGAAGTTCAACTGCCCGAAGTCAATCCACTGGACATCCCAAAAATCCCTCACGGGTCGGGAGAAGCTCTGCAGTGCTTGCAGGTATCCTCGCTCGTTCCGTTTCATGGCAACCGACACGGGAAGCAACAGGCCGTTGTCCAGCGCGCCGGCCCGGCACAATGTCTGATGGATCAGGAAGCGGGAAAGCCGACCGTTACCATCCATGAAGGGATGGAGCAGGACAAAGCCGAAGGAGATGATCCCGGCTGCCACCAGTGGATCGGTGCGGGCGGCATCTTCATTGGCAAAGTGCATCAATGATTCCATCAGCTCCCGGCAGAGCTCCGCTGGGGGAGGAACGTAGGTCACACCCGCAGCGCCTTGCAGGGCACCGGCAAGATGGTTCTGTTCATGTCTGAAGGCGCCAGCCATGTCATACGGGTTGCTGATCGTGGCGTTCTGCAAGGCGACCAGATAGTCCTCGGTTAGCGGCTGGCGTTCGTGGGCCTGGCGCAGCAACTGTATGAACTTGCGCGATTTGTCTTCACTGGGCGCTTCCCGTTCGATGGCGAAAGAGTCCTTGGTTTCGTGCAAGTACGCCCAGTTGATGGCGCGGTCCATCATGATGGGCGGCAGCGACTGCATGAACGCCCTGGCGCGTGCTGGAATGTCATAGTCGAGCAGGGCTTTGATGTGCGGCGTACGTTCGACTGTGGCGCAGTAAGCCAGTGAACCGAGGCCATTGAACTCGACCCGCCACCTGGAGCTTCGCTCCCCAGGCTTGGTGATGTAGTGTTCAGGATCGAAAAGGTCCACGAAAGGGCCACGGACCGGAGCTTGCTGCTTCAGCAACTCGCCAGAGAACGCCTCGCGTAAATAGCAGGCCTTACGGATGTATATCCCGTTGGGTGTTGAGCGCAGGGCATCTTCGAATGCTTCGGCGGGGATCTTCGGCAACGCCTGGGCCAATATCGCAAGGTTGATCCCTTCGTGCTTCAGGGCAAACAGCGCATGACCCAGCAAGTCGTTGGCCGCAGGGGCAATGGCGGCGGGTACGGCCAGGGTGGTACCGATTTGCTGGATACGCGTAACCGGCTGAACGACAGCCGGTAGCTGCAGCGGTACTACCGTCAGTTGAAGCTGCTGATGAAGATGGGCGTAGCCAACCGCTTGCATGCCGGAAATCCTGTTTTTCGGTTTCAAAGGCCAGGATTTTCTTCACTGGCCCATGAAAATCTTCAGATTTCTCGAGTATGCCGATTTTTTCTTTAGTTGCCAGGCTCATTTGAGGCCTGAAGGCTTACTGGCATTGTGCGCTGTTCTTTGCGCTCGACCGCCGCACAGGCCAGCAAACCGACCTCAAACAAGATCCACATCGGCACCGCCAGCAGGGTTTGCGAGAACACATCCGGCGGAGTCAGGAGCATGCCGACGACGAAGCAGCCGACGATCACGTAAGGGCGGCTTTTGCGCAGGGTACCGACGTCGGTGACCCCGGCCCAGACGATGATGAAGGTCGCCACCGGGATTTCGAACGCCAGGCCAAAGGCCAGGAACAGGGCAAGAATGAAGTCCAGGTACAGGCCGATGTCGGTCATCATCGCCACGCCATCCGGGGTGACGCTGGCAAAGAAGCCGAACATCATCGGAAAGACCACGAAGAAGGCGAAGGCCATGCCCGAGTAGAACAGCACGATGCTCGACACCAGCAGCGGCAGGGCGATGCGCCGTTCCTGGCGGTACATCGCCGGGGCAATGAAGCTCCAGGCCTGGTGCAGCAGCACCGGCATGGCGACGAACAGCGCCGCCATCAGGGTCAGTTTGAACGGCGCGAGGAACGGCGAGGTGACGCTGGTGGCGATCATGCTCGCGCCTTCGGGCAGGTAGCGGCGCAGCGGTTCCGAGACCTGGGTGTACAGGGTCTGGGCAAACGGCAACAGGCCGAGGAATACCACGGCGATGGCCAGCAGGCAGCGCACCAGGCGCCTGCGCAGTTCGCGCAGGTGAGCGGTGAGCGGCATGGCGCAGTCTTGGCTTGCTGTGTTCATCAGGGGTTTCCACTGGTTGGACTGTGGTCCGGCTGCAGGCTGACGCCGCGGCGCAGGTCCTGTTCAAGGCGCTGCAAGGGCAGGGCATCGAGTTCCTGGCTCAGGGCCTGGGTGTCCAGTTCGCGCTCGACCTGGGCCTTGATCGAGGCCATGGCACGCTTGGCCTGCCCCATGCCGCGGCCCAGGGTGCGCGCCGCCGCCGGCAGGCGCTCGGGGCCGAGCACCAGCAGGGCGACGATGGCCACCAGCAGCAGTTCGGTAAAGCCGACTTCGAACATCAGCGCTGGTGTTCCGCTTGCTGCACGCTGTCGGCCTGCAGCGGCGCCTGGGGTTTGACCGGGCTTACGGCCTCGTCCGCGGCCGGGCCGTTGCCCATGGATTTGCGAAAGCCCTGGATCGCCTCGCCGACGTCTGCACCCAGGCCCTTGAGGCGCTTGGTGCCGAACAGCATGAACACGATCACCAACACGATAAGCAACTGCCAGATCCCGATACCACCCATGAAAAACGCTCCAAGCTCATGAAAAAGAAGGCCTTATCCTGCCTGCGCTTTGTGACGCAAAAGTGACGTGCAGCTGTATTTGCCATGTACCTGCAACATCCGTTGTGTTGACTGACGGCTCATTGGCTAGGGATGTGCAGTTCATGGGTGCGAAGCGGCAACAAGGAGCGGCGCTGTTGATGGTGCTGGTGGTGCTGGCGATGCTCGCAGGCGGCCTGACCTGGCTGGTGCAGGACGGTCGCCAGCAGATCGACAGCGTGCGCCTGGTGCAGCAACGGGTGCAGGCCAGGGCCATGGAAACCGCCGGCCTGGCGTTTGCCGAGCAGGCCCTGAAAGACCCGGCCTGGCGCGCCAGCCCGCTGTTCTGGCAGGCGCTGCGCGGGCAGCCGCTGTCTTATGCCTTTGCCGGCGGCTCGGCGGCCTTGCGCATCCGCGACTTGCACAGCTGTTTCAACGTCAACGCGCTGATTGGCGAAGAGAGCGAACGGGCCGCACGGCAATTGCGCTACCTGCTGGGCGATGACATGGCCGCGCAACGTTTGACCGATGCCCTGGCCGACTGGATCGACAGCGACGGCCAGGCCCGACTCAGCGGCGCCGACAGCGACCAGTACCTGCGCCAGTCACCTGCGCGCCTGGCGGCCAACCAGATGATGGTCGACATGAGTGAGCTGAACCTGCTGTTTGAGCCCGATGCCAGCCGCCAGCAACGCTATCCACAGTTGTGCGCGCTGCCGCAGACCAGCGGCTGGCGGCTGAACGCCAATGCCTTGAGCCTGGAGCAGTTGCCATTGCTTGAAGCGCTGTACGAAGGGGAGGTGTCACGTTCGCTGCTGACCCGGATCATCACCGGCCGGCCTGCTGGCGGCTATCACGATGCGGGTGCGTTGCGCCAGGCACTGGGGGCGATGGACGACGCAACATTCGCACGGTTGAGCGAAGGCTTGCTGCTCAACAGCGGTGACTTTGCCTTGCAGTTGGAATTCGAACAGGACGGGCAGAAGATGCGCAGCGAGTTTCAACTGCGCGCACGCGGGATCGTGCAGTGGCACGCGCTGGTGCCGGTCCAGCAGGTGCAGGTGATCAGCCGCTCGCCGCAACCCTGGTAAGGGCTGCGCCGAGCGAGGCTTGGGTTACACGCCGATTTCACCGCCATCGGCACGCTGGATCACCACGGTCGAGGCCCGTGGCCGCACCTTGGTGCCGGCCGGGGTAACGGTGGTGGCAACATCCGTGGACGGCCAGTTGTCCGGGTGCTGGATGTTGACGAAGATCGACTTGTTGTCGGGGGTGAAGGCAATGCCGGTGACTTCGCAGCCGTTGGGGCCGACGAAGAAGCGGCGCAGGTCGACCTGGTTCTTGGCGTTGACCGGCACCTGCTTGCCTGCGGCATCGACCAGGTCGGTGGGGATCACCGCCAGCATCTGGTCGTTGGTGTAGTCGGTCAGGGTTTTTTCACCGTTGTCGGTCTGGAACCAGAGAATGCCGCGGCTATCGAAGCTCATGCCGTCGGGGCTGGCGAACTGGTTGAGTTCGGTCAGGCCCGAGCGGTTGATGTCGGCAGTGCCGGCGGCGTTGGCGCCAAACACGAAGATATCCCAGCTGAAGCTCAACTGATCGTCGCTGTCGTGCCAGCGGATGATATGGCCGTGGCGGTTCGGCCCGCGCGGGTTGGCGGCATCGACCTTGGCCGCGGTGCGTGCGCTGTTGTTGGTCAGGGTCAGGTACACGTCGCCATTGAGCGGGTTGACCGTGGTCCATTCCGGGCGGTCCATCGGCGTCGCGCCGAGGGCGTCGGCAGCGCCGCGGGTGTTGAGGATGATCCCCGGCAGGTCGCCGTAGATCGAGCCCAGGGTCTTGCCGCTGCTGGTCGGGGTGTTGACGTCGAGCAGCAGCCACACGCCCGAGCCGTCGGCATTGAAGCGGGCGACGTACAGCTTGCCCTGGTCCATGTACTTGTTGCCGGTGGCCAGGCGGTCGGCCGGGTTGGCATCGGCGGCTTCCCACAGCGCGCTGGAGACGAATTTGTACAGGTACTCGTTGTTGGAGTCGTCGCCCATGTACCAGACCAGCGGCTTGCCCACCACCGGCAGCCCCGGGCAGCAGCCCTCGTGGCGGAAGCGCCCGAGCGCGGTGCGTTTTACCGCAAGGGTATTGGCCGTGTACGGGTCGATCTCGACGATGTAGCCGTAGGTGCTGGCTTCGTTACGGAAGTCCTCGGTGGCGTTGGCGCCGCTCGGGGTGACGTTGAAGCGGCTGAATTCACCGTCCACTTCGCTTGGGTCACCGGCGACGCTTTCCCACTTGTAGTTACCGGCCTTGGTGCCGACGCCAATGCGCTTCTGGTCGGCCGGCAGGGTGGCGCTGGTGTTGACGAAAATCCCCGGCCAGTTCTCTTCGCAGGTCAGGTAGGTGCCCCACGGGGTGTAGCCGTTGCCGCAGTTGTTGTTGGTGCCGCGGGCCTGGGTGCCGTTTTTCGAGAAGCGCGTCTTGACGTGCTCGCTGCCGCGCAGGGGGCCTGCGATGTTCATCACCGTGGCGGTGGTGAAGCGGCGGTTGAGCGGGTCGTTGTCGACCACCTGCCAGCGGCCGCTGACTTTCTTCAGGCGGATCACCCCGGCGCCATGGGCGTTGATTTCCTTGCGCACTTCCTCGACCGGGCGTTTGCCGCTGCTGTCGCTGGTCGGGCCGTTGGGGTGCAGGGCGTCGGCGTCGATGTATTCGTGGTTGATCGCCAGCAAACCGTCTTCGGAGCTGCCGTTGATGGGGAAGAAGTGCATGCCGTCATGGTGCATGCCCACCGAGTTGGCCTGGTCGGCGGCGGTGTTGCTACCGTCGGCTTTCCATGGGTTGGCGCTGCTGTTCAGCGGCGTGCCCCAGGGCGCCAGGACGTAAGCAGTGTAGCCGGCGGCGACCACGCAGGCGTCGGTGCGCGAGCCTGGGATTGAAGTGAAGCCGAGCTTCAGTTTCGGCGGGGTTGGCGGCTCGACTACAGGTTCATCGTCATCCGAGTCGCTGCTGTCGAAGCAGCCCGTCAGGCCAGTCCCGGCAATCATCGCGATCGCGGCGCCCAGGCCGCCGCGTACCACGCTGCGGCGGCTCAGGTAAGACTCCAGAACGCTGTCCATGGGCAGGTTGCCACTCTGGTTGCGGTTCAGGTTGTCGCCGGTGTCTCGACTCATCAGTTCAGTTCCTTTTGTTCAATGATGCGGCGTGAAAGAAACCGGGACTTTAGTGAGCAAGTGTGATGATTGATTGGCAGTTTTGTTAAAAGGCGTTGAAGGAAATAAATCGTTACCACCTGATTTGCCTGAGGTTTTGCCCTGGCTGTCGATTAACTGCCATCAAACTGTAATCCAGGCGCCCCAATATCCCGGCCCGACAACCAACAAGCGCGAAGGCGACGGGACAGGCTGAACATGCACAGACGGGAAGTGTTGAACTGGATCGGCGTTGGCGCTGCGGCGCCGCTGCTCACGGCCTGCGCGGGCCTGGGCGGGACGTCGGCCGGCAACGACGCGGCGCTCGATGTGCTGTATTTCGCTGACACCCTCGATGCCCGCCAGGCCGGTAACCCGGTGGTCCCGGCCACGCGCCTGGGGCCGGTCACCCACCTCGGCCAGGCGCCCTGGATGACCGGCGCCAGCGCCCGCCAGGCCCGCGCCGAACTCAACCCGCTGCTCGACGCCAGCCTCGCCGATGGCGTGCGCACCGGCGGCTACGCGGTGCTGGCGGCCTTGCTCGAGCAACTGCGCCAAGGCGCCGGGACTGACAATTGCCTGACTCTGGAAAACGGTCAGGGCTGGAATGGCAGCGGCCTGGCCTATCTGACCCAGGGGGGTAGCGGTGTTGAAGGCAGCCAGTTGCTGGCCAGTGACGTGCGGGTCAGCAGCGATGAGCGGGTGCTGTGGCCGCAGCGTTGCACCGGCCTTTATCGGCAATATGGCAAGCCCGTGCTGGGCGCCGGCCTGGCTGCGGAACAGGGAACCGCGCTGGGTGCTGCAGCCTTTACAGTGTTTCGCCGTGGTGGTGTGCGGGTCGCCGTGGTCGGCATCACCGACCCCTATGCCCAGGACCAGAAAGCCTCGCTCAAGCAGTGGTACCAGTCGCTGCTGCCGGCCTTCGAACAAGCCCGCGGGCAGGCAGACCTGGTGATCGCCCTGGCCGATGTCGGCACCGGCCCCGGCCTGTGGCTGGCCGAACGCCTGAGCGATGCCGACCTGCTGCTGTGCGCCCGTGGCCAGGACTTCTGGCCTGAGCCGGTGACCGTGCTGCAAGCCAGTGGCAAGCGCGTGCCGGTGCTGTTCGCTGGCAATCGCGCTTGCGGCGCCTTCCAGGTGCGCTGCCAGCGAAGCGCTGGGCAATGGCAATTCAGCGCGCATTTTCATCCGGCCTTCGAAAGCAGCCTTACCCCTGGCGCCCAGGCCCGCGCCGCGCAGATCCGTGGTGTGCTGGCGCAGCAACGCGCCGGTCACGCCGCCTGGCTCGATCAACCCCTGGCGCGCGCACCGCAGGCACTGTGGCGCCGTGATACCCGCGGTGGCAGTTGGGACCGCCTGCTGCACCTGGCCCTGGCCGCCGACAGCGGCTACCCGGTGTTGCTCCCAGGCCTGCGCTACGACAGCCCCCTGGCTGCCGGCCAGGCCATCACCCGCGAACACCTGATCAGCCTGACCGGCAGCTACCCGGCGCCGGTGGTCGAGGCGCCTGCGCGGCAAGTCGAGCAGGTGCTGGAAAACGCCGCCGAGCAGTTGTTCGGTGACCCGCTATTGCTCGACAACAGCCAGGACCTGCCGCGCTGGCTGGGCCAGCCCTGGCAGTTGAGCTACAGCCCGAGCGGCAAGCGCGTCTCGGGCTTCAGCGAAACCCAGGGGCAGTGCCGCACCTTCGGCCTGCAGTACGCCTCCAGCAGTGGCGAGCCGCTGTGGCAACGGGTCGAGGCCTGGCTGGCGCAGCAGCCAGCCGACTGGCAATTGCCAGCGTTGCAATTGCCGCAGCTGCGCTATGTCCAGGGCCATCCCGGTTGGCATCCCCGTGAGTTGAGCGCGTGATCCGCGCCTCGCGCCTGTTCCGCGGCGCGCTGCTGACCCTGGCCGCCTGGCTTGCCGCCCAGTGTGTTTTGCAGCTCAGCCGCACGCCGCTGCCGGCGGTGGCTGAGGTCCAGCAAGCAACGCCTTTACCGGGCCTGATGGTCGGCCACTGGCAGGCCCAGGCCGACAGCGGTGAGGTGCCGCTGACCCGTTTACCGCTGGAGTACCTGGGCGGCTTGCGGGCCGTGCCGCTCAGCGCCACGGTGGTGGTGCTGCGTTACGGCCAGGCCACGCGCAGCATGCGCCGTGGCCAGCGCCTGGCGCCGGGCATCGTGCTGGAGAGCATCGATGACCAGGGCCTGATTTTCGACAACCAGGGGCGGCGCGAACGCCTGCCCTGGCCGCCACGGCCTGCCGTGACCGGCTTCAAGCGCCAAGGATGAATGATGATCGCAAGACTCTGCCTGGCCAGCGTGCTGAGCCTGGGCCTCAACCTGGCCTGGGCCGAAGAGCCGGTGGCGCTGGATGACAACGAGACGCCGTTGTACGAAGTCAATTTCGTCGACACTGAACTGAGCGAGTTCATCGACAGCGTCTCGCAAATTACCGGCACCACCTTCATCGTCGATCCACGGGTGAAAGGTAAGGTCACCGTGCGCACGGTCGATCGCCACGACAGCGAAGCGATCTACGACATCTTCCTGGCCCAGTTGCGCGCCCAGGGTTTCGCCGCCGTCGACCTGCCCAACGGCAGCGTCAAGATCGTCCCCGACCAGGCCGCGCGGCTTGAGCCGGTACCGGTGGAGACGGCGGGCAAACCGGCGCAAGGCAGCGACGGGGTCGCCACCCGCGTGTTCAATGTACGCAACGCCGCCAGCGAGCAATTGCTGGGCATCCTCAAGCCGCTGATCGATCCCCGGGTCGGGGTGATCACCCCGTACCCTGCGGCCAACCTGCTGGTGATCACCGACTGGCGCAGCAACCTGGAACGCATCGACAGCCTGCTGCTGCAGCTCGACCAGGTCAGTGACGAGCCGATGCAGGTCATGCCGCTGCAGCATGCCAGCGCTAACGACACCAGCAAGTTGATCAGCCAGTTGCTGGCCCGCGAGCAGGGCGCCGACAGCGCCCAGGTGGTGGCCGACCCACGCAGCAATGCGCTGTTGGTGCGCGGCAGTGCCGACAGCCGTGAGCGGGTGCGCGCCTTGTTGGCGCAACTGGACCGCCCCGGCGATAACCTGCGCAGCTCCAACACCCAGGTGATCTACCTGCGCCACGCCAATGCCAGCGAAGTGGTCAAGGTACTGCGCAGCCTCAGCCAGGACAGCCTGCCGGCCGCAAGCGGCGAGGGCGGCAAGGACGACAAGGCGCCGATGCCGGTAAGCAGCTCGGGGATTCGCCTGGAATATGAAGAAGGCACTAACGCCGTGGTCATGGTCGGCCCCGACAGCGAGCTGGCGGCTTATCGCAACATCGTCGAGCAACTGGACGTGCGCCGCGCGCAGGTGGTGGTCGAGGCGATCATTGCCGAGGTCTCGGATTCACGCGCCGAAGAGCTGGGGGTGCAGTGGCTGTTCGCCGATGAGAAGTTCGGCGCCGGCACGGTCAACTTCGGCAGCAGCGGCCCGAGCATCGCCGCCATCGCCGGGGCTGCAGCGGGCAAGGACAACGCTGCGCTGGCCAAACTGCTGTCAGGCACCAACGGCCTGACCGCAGGCTTTGGCAACTTCGGCGGCGGTTTCAACTTCGCCGTGCTGGTCAATGCGCTGAAGAGCAAAAGCGGCTTCAATCTGTTGTCGACGCCAACCCTGCTGACCCTGGACAACGCCGAAGCGTCGATCCTGGTCGGCCAGGAAGTGCCCTTCGTCACCGGCTCCGTGACCCAGGACAACACCAACCCGTACCAGACCATCGAGCGCAAGGAAGTCGGGGTCAAGCTGCGCATCAAGCCGCAGATCAACATCGACAACACCGTGCGCCTGGACATCGTCCAGGAGGTCTCGTCGATTGCCGACAACGCTTCGGCCAGCGATGTGATCACCAACAAGCGCGAGATCAAGACCAAGGTCATGGTCGAGGATAACGGCCTGGTGATCCTTGGCGGGCTGATCAGCGACGAGGTCACCTCGAGTAATCAGAAAGTGCCGTTGCTCGGTGATATTCCCTGGCTGGGGCGGCTGTTCAGTTCCTCCGGCCACCAGGGCGTGAAGCAGAACCTGATGGTGTTCATTCGCCCACGCATCCTGCGCGACGGCCCGAGCCTGGCCAGCCTGAGCACCGAGAAATACCGCAACCTGCAGCAGGACACTGCTCTGAAGCTGCCGGCCATCAGCGATGACGGCAAGCTGCTGCAAGCCTTTCCGGCCAGCCGTCAGCGCCTGGACGAGGGTGTCTGGTGATGGAGTTGTTGCCCTATCGCCTGGCCCGCCAGGCCGGCCTTGCCGTGGCGCCTTTGGCGACGGGCTGGAGCCTGTGGCTGCGCAGCGATGTCGACAGCGATCAATTGCAGGAGCTGCTGCGCGTGCAGGGTCAGCCGGACGAAGTCTGCCACCTCGACAGCGCCAGTTTCGACAGCCGCCTGGGCCAGCTGTACCAGGCCGGTGAAGGCGCCACCGCCGCGCTGATCGAGGGCATCGGTGAACAGGTCGACCTCGACGGCCTGATGAGCGAAATGCCGCGCATCGAAGACCTGCTCGAAAGCGACGACGAAGCGCCGGTGATTCGCCTGATTAACGGCCTGTTTGCCCAGGCTTTGCGCCTGCAAGCCTCGGACATTCATATCGAGACCTTCGAGCAGAGCCTGGTGGTGCGCCTGCGCGTCGACGGCCATTTGCGCGAAGTGCTGCGCCCGCCACGCGCGCTGTCGGCGATGCTGGTGTCGCGGATCAAGGTCATGGCCCGCCTGGACATCGCCGAGAAACGCCAGCCTCAGGATGGGCGCATCACCCTGCGCGCAGCCGGGCGCGAGGTGGACGTGCGGGTCTCGACCCTGCCCGGCATCCACGGCGAGCGGGTGGTGATGCGTGTGCTCGACAAGCAGGCCAGCCTGCTGGCGCTGGTCAACCTCGGCATGCCGGCAGCGGTGGAGCAGGGCTTGCGTGGCTGCCTGGCGCGGCCCAACGGTATCGTCCTGAGCACCGGGCCGACCGGTTCGGGCAAGACCACCACGCTGTACGCCAGCCTCAACAGCCTCAACGATGGCAGCCGCAACATCCTCACCGTCGAAGACCCGGTCGAATACGCCATCGCCGGCATCGGCCAGACCGCCATCAACCCCCGCGCCGGGCTGACCTTCGCCACCGGCCTGCGGGCGATCCTGCGCCAGGACCCGGACGTGATCATGCTCGGCGAAATCCGCGACCGCGAGACCGCGCAGATCGCCGTGCAAGCCAGCCTCACCGGCCACCTGGTGCTCTCGACCCTGCACACCAACAGCGCCGTGGGGGCGGTGACGCGCCTGCGTGACATGGGTATCGAGCCGTTCCTGATCGCCTCGTGCCTGCGCGGGGTCATGGCCCAGCGCCTGGTGCGGCGCCTGTGCAGCTGTGCGCGGCCGCAACCCTTGCAGGCGGCTGAGCGGCAGCTGTGGCCGGAGCTGGCGGAGCTGAGCGAGACCTTCCATGCCGTCGGTTGCGAGCAGTGCCAGGGCAGCGGCTATCGTGGCCGGCTCGGTCTGTACGAATTCATCGAGCTGGACGCCGGGCTGATCGCCCTGCTGTACGACGGCGCCAGTGAAGTAGCCATGCACGAGCATCTGGCCGGGCGCCGCCAGAGCCTTGCCGGCATGGCCAGCGAGTGCCTGCGCCGCGGCGATACCAGCCTCGCCGAAGTGCTGCGCGCGGTGCAGGGCTAACCCATGCCGACCTTTCGTTACCAAGCGGTCGACCTCAGCGGCCGCGCACGCAAGGCCAGTATCCAGGCCGACAGCGAGCGCCATGCCCGCCAGCTGTTGCGTGAGCAAGGGCTGTTCACCCGGCAGTTGCAACGCCACGATGCGGCCACTCAACAGCCGCGCCGCCAGCGGGTCAACCGCGCCCAGTTGTGCGAGCTGACCCGGCAACTGGCGACCCTCACCGGCGCCGGCATTCCCTTGGTGGATGCCCTGGCGACCCTGGAGCGGCAACTGGTGGAACCGGCCCTGCGCAACCTGCTGGTGGCGGTGCGCGGATCGCTCGCCGAAGGCCTGAGCCTGGCCCGCAGCCTGGCGCGCCAGGGCGGGCTGTTCTGCGGTTTGTACTGCGCGCTGGTCGAGGCCGGCGAGCGTTCCGGGCGCCTGGCCCAGGTGCTGGAACGCCTGGCCGAGCACCTCGAACAGGTTCAACGTCAACAGCACAAGGCACTTACGGCGCTGATCTACCCCTGCGTGTTGATGGGGGTGTCGCTGGCGGTGGTGGTTGGCCTGATGACTTTCGTGGTGCCCAAGCTTACCGAGCAGTTCGCTCACTCCGGGCAGAGTCTGCCGTGGATCACTTCGCTGCTGATCGGTATCAGCGACTTGCTGGTGTTGCTCGGGCCGTGGTTGCTGCTCGGCGCTGTGTCGGCCTCGCTGCTCGGCGCCTGGCTGTTGCGCCGCCCGCACTGGCGTTTGCGCCGCGATGACTTGCTGCTGCGCCTGCCGCGGATCGGCAACTTGCTGGCGGTGCTGGAGAGCGCGCGGCTGTCGCGCAGCCTGGCGATTCTATGCGGCAGCGGCGTACCGCTGCTTGAAGCCCTGCAAGTGGCCACGGCCACGGTCAACAACCGGCGCATCCACCTGGCCCTGCAACGGGTCAGCAGCGATGTGCAGGGCGGGGTCAGCCTGCACCGGGCGCTGGATGCCAGTGGCCACTTCCCGCCGTTGCTGCTGAACATGGTCGCCAGTGGCGAAGCCAGCGGCACCTTGCCAGACATGCTCGAACGGGTCGCCGACAACCAGGAGCGTGGCTTCGCCCGCCAGGTCGACAGCGCCATGGCCTTGTTCGAGCCGCTGATGATCCTGGTGATGGGCGCGGTGGTGCTGTTCATCGTTCTCGCCGTGCTGTTGCCGATCATGCAGCTCAACCAGGGCCGGACACTTTGAAAAGGAGCAAGACCATGCACAGCCCACGCGCGCGTCAGCGCGGTTTTACCCTGATGGAAATCATGGTGGTGATCTTCATCATCGGCCTGTTGATCGCCGTGGTCGCCCCAAGCGTGCTCGGCAGCCAGGACAAGGCCATGAAGCAGAAGGTCATGGCCGACCTGTCGACCCTGGAGCAGGCGCTGGACATGTACCGTCTCGACAACCTGCGTTTCCCTTCGGCCGAGCAGGGCCTGGCGGCGCTGGTCAGCAAACCGACGGCAGAGCCGCTGCCACGCGCCTGGCGCGCCGACGGTTACATCCGCCGCCTGCCGCAGGACCCCTGGGGCACTGCCTATCAGTACCGCGCCCCCGGCCAGCACGGGCGCATCGATATCTACTCGTTGGGCGCCGACGGCGTCGAGGGCGGCGAAGGTATCGATGCCGACCTGGGTAACTGGAACCTTTAAGGATGCACAGCGAGCGTGGTTTTACCCTGCTGGAGATGCTTGTGGTGCTGCTGATCGCCGGGCTGATGAGTACCTTGAGCATTGCCTGGCTCGACAGCGGCAAGGCGCCGGTGCAGCAGGCCCTTGAGCGCCTGGCCGGAGCCAGCCGCCAGCAGGCTGAGCTGGCGCTACACGGGGGGGAGATTCGCGGCTTGCGCTGGAATGGCAGCCGCCCCGAATTTGTCCGCCGGGTCGCCGAGCGCTGGCAGGTCGAGCCCGTCGATTTCGCTGACTGGCCGGCAACGCTGCAAGCCGACTGGCCTGCCAGCCGCGAGCCACGCCTGGTGTTCACGCCCTCCGGGCTTGCCCGCAGCGCCACCTTGAACTGGCATTGGCCCGAAGGCACCCAGCGTTGGCAATGGAGCAGCGCCGGCCAGTTGCACAGGGCGCCGCTGTGAAGCGCGCACAACGCGGCTTCACCCTGCTTGAGGTGACGGTGGCCCTGGGGATTGCCGCCGCCCTGGCAATCATGACCAGCCAGGTGTTGCGCCAGCGCCTGGCGGTGCAGCAGAGCGTGCAGCACCACCGCCTGGGGGTGTTCTGTGCGCGCGAGCTGCAGGCGCGGTTTGCCGTCGAGCGGTTCTGGCCGCTGCAAAGCAGCGCCGCCGGGCAATTGCAGCAAGGCGATGACCAGTGTCACTGGCAACTGCAGTTGACCTCGACCGGCGTGCGCAACCTGCGCCGAGGGCAATTGCACCTGTTTGCCGACCGAGACGGACGCGATCCGCTCGGCCAGTACCGAATCTTTCTGGTGCGTCCATGAAGCGCCGCCAGCAGGGCCTGACCCTGCTTGAACTGCTGGTGGCCCTGGCCCTGACCGCGGTGCTGGGGATCTTGCTGGCGGCGCTGGTCAATGCCTGGGCCGGTATGCGCGAGCGCTTGCAGCAACCTGCCCAGGGCTCGCCGGTGCTGGATTTCTGCCTGGCCCTGGAGCGGCGTTTCGACTCCACGGTGTTGCGCCAGCTCTATGAGCAACGCCTGCCCCTGGCGATCAACTGGCTCGACTGGCAACCCGCCACCCTGCAGTTGCAATGGGTGGCGCGCAGTGCCTGGCCGCAAGCCGAGGGCGGCTCGCGCCTGCAGCGTCAGCGCCTGAGCTACGACGCACGCGGGCAACGCCTGCTGCTGGAAACCTCGTCCGACCTGTATGCGGTGGGTAAGCCTCAATGGCGTCAACGTGAACAGCTCGATCAGGTCACGGCGCCAAGCTTTGGGTTTTTTCAATCGGGCCGCTGGCTGGCCTTTCCTTCTGCCGAGCGGTCCGCCCCGGATCGCGGTGTGCGCCTTGAGTTCAAGCGTGATGGAGCACCTTATGTCTGTACCTTCGCCCTGCCGGAGGCACCCTGATGAAATGGCTTGAACGCTGGCAAACGCCACGCGAAAGCAACTGGTTGCTGCTGCGCCCTGGTGTGGGGCAAGCGCCCTGGAGCTGGATACGCCTGGCCGACGGCAGGCGCGAAGCCGGCGAGGGCGAACCGCCCAGCCCGGACGGCGCGCGCGTGGCGCTGATTCTGCCCGGTAACCACTGCAGCCATAGCCAGCTTGCGGCGCCGCCGGGGCTCAAGCGTGATGAGTGGCCTTTGCTGCTTGAAGAGCGTTTGCTGCAACCGGCCGAGTCGATTCGTTGTGGCTGTGTTTCACGTCAGGGCAATCAACTGGAGCTGGTCAGCGTCGATCAGGCTTTGCTCGAACAATGGTTGAGCCAGTGCGCCGACTGGGGCTTGAGCGTCGAGCGCTGCTGGGCAGAGTTTCAGTTGCTGGCAGACACTCCAGCGGGTACCGCCCTGTGCTGGCAGCGCAGCCCGGACCTGCTGTTGCTCAAGGGGGTAACCGAACTCTCACGCCAGCATTGGCTGGCCTGGCCGACGCTGCTTGGATCGAACTTGCCGGCTCCCTGGCCAAGCCTGCAACCCGAAATGTTTGAAGGGGCCTGGCCAGCGCGGTTGGCCGCGTTGGAGCCTTTGCCCAGCCTGTTTGCTCTGCACCCGGCGCGGCAGATGCGGTTGCGCGTTGCCATGGCCCCCGGGCAATGGCGCCTGATGGCCGCCTGCGCGCTGTTGGGGCTGGTCTGCAGCGGCCTGTGGCTGGCCCAGCAATGGCGCCAGAACGAGGTCTACAAGGCGCAAGTGGTGGCGGTCACCGGGCCGGTCACTTCACCTCGCCAGGCAGCCCAGCTCCTCAAGCGTCAGCGCCAGGCCGAGGCGGATCGCCACGTGCGCCTGCGTCAGATCGAGCAGTTGCAGATGGCGGTGCAGCAATGGTTGCAGGCACAACCCGGTTGGCATGTCAGCGCCAGTGGCTTTGACGGACAACGCTGGACCCTGCGCCTGCGTGGCGACCAGGCACCCGAGGTGGCAACCTGGCAGGCCATCGCCCGGCAGGTTGGCGTGGCGGTTGCAGCAAGCACGGGCGAAGGCCAACTGCAACTGGTGTTCGACCTGGGAGCTGTCTCATGAGTGCATGGCTGCAGCGCCGCTGGTTGATGCCGGCAGCCTGGGTGATGGTAGGCGTATTGCTTGTCACCTTGATCGTTCGTGAAGGCACGGCGCGCTTGCAGGACGCACGGCAGTGGCAAGCCCTGGCCCGCTCGGCGGCCAGCCTGCAGGTGCAGACGCGCTTCAGTGCCGAGCAACTGCAGCAATCGGCGCAGGCACACAGTATTGCCCTCAATGAAGTGCTGGCAGAAAACCACAGTTGGCAGATCAAGGGCCGTGCCGCCGATGAGCAAGGTGTGCAGCGCTGGCTACTGGCTGTACAGCGCGAAGGCGTGCGCCCGCTGCGCTGGTCGCTGGAGCAGGGCGAGTCAGGTATGAGCTTCGAGCTGGAGTTGCAACAATGAAGCGCGCGGGCTGGTTCGCCCTGGTGTTCGTGTTGAGCCTGTCGGCCGCTTTGCCGGCGAACTGGCTGCTCGCACCCGTTGCCGCTGAAGGCGTCTTCGGCAGCCTCTGGCAAGGCCAGGCGCAACGGCTGGGGCAGGTGGGGCCGGTCGCTTGGCACTGGCAGCCCTGGCGTCTGCAGGCGCAGGTCGAGCTTGGGTTCCAGGGGCAAAGCTGGCAGGTACAGGTCGCTGGCTGGCCGTGGAACTGGCGGGCGGCAGTAGCGCCAATGCAGCCTACACTCACGACGCCTTCGTCCTATCGGCTGACGGGTGAGTGGAGCGGACGGATCGATGTGCAGGGTAGCGGTCGACAGTGCCGAGGCAGCCAGGGCCAGATCAGCGTCGACGGTCTGGCCATGGACGCGCCCTGGTCGGTGCCCCTTGGGGCGGGCCAGGTGCGCATTGATTGCTCGGCAGGCATGCATCTGCTGGCGCGGTTGCAGTTGCAGGGGCAGCATCAGGCCGAGCTGGATGCCGACCTGCTCGCCCGGCGCGCGAAGCTGCAGGGCGAGATGACACCGGGTACCGCCCTGTACCCGGTGTTGCTGGCGGCCGGCTGGCTCAAGGCGGATGCAACCGGCATCAGCCGCACCCTCAAGTGGTGACCGGCAGGCGGCCTCAGCGCGGCTTGCTGCCCTCCGTTATGCTCGAGGCCAGAGTGGTGCTGCGGTCATGCCCGCTGGTGCGCAGGAAACCGAGGTCCAACGGCTTTTCTCCTGCGTTGCTGTTGGCGCCGGAGCCGTAGACATCGATCAGGCCGCTGACCAGGTCGACCGGTGCGTTCGAGGCGTTGATGCCCACCTGGCGATAGTAATCGCGCCCCTGCACGTTCTGCTCGGTGACGGCGGCACCGCCCAACTGCACCTTGCCCTTGTTCGCTTGCAGGCTGGCGCCGGAGAGGCGCACGGCGCCGCCGACCTCAAGGTCGATGCCGTCGCGGCCGTTGAGCGCGCTCTGGCTGGCGATGGTGTCGCGCTGGGTGTGCTCGACCTTGAGGGTGAAGGTGGGTGAGGTCTTCGGGTCGACTTTCTGCAACGCGCCGCCGACCGGTTTACCGACCTTGTCAGCCAGCGGGCCGGCCACCGCGTTGGCGGCGTTGATATAGCCCTGTGGGTTCTTTTCCTGGCTCAAGCGCGCATCCACCTGCACGTTCAACTGATTGACCCGGTCCTGGCGGCTGGCGACGTGCAGGTCGCCGCCGACCTGGCCGTCGATGCGCCCGGCATCCAGGCGCACACCGTCAAGGCGCGTGTCGCTCAGGCTGGCCAGGCTGATCTGGCCGGCGCGCCATTGGCTGTTGGCGAAGGTGAGATTGTCGGCGTTGTCGATGTTCACCTGCCCGCGGGCATACAGCCCGCGTTTGGCCTCTTTCGCGGTCGCCCCTGGCGCGGCGTTAAGGCCGGCACCGGCGGTGATGTCGAGGTTGTTGCGCCGTTCGCTGCTGCCTGCGGCCTCGATCAGCACGCCGCCTTCGCTGGCGCTGATGGCGACCCGGTTTGCCGAGGCTTTGACGCCTTGCAGCGTCAGCGCATCGTCCTGACTGGCGGTGCTGCTCAACAGCAGTTGCTCCCTGGCAAACCAGTTGGCCCCGCTGGCCGTGGTACTGGCTTCATCGACCCGGCCCGTGCCGAAGTGGCCACCCAGGCCACCGCCTTTGCCATTGCTGGTGCTTTTACCGAGCAATTCCAGGCCGCCGCCGATGTTGCTGCCTTGAGCCTTGTGGGTATCAGTGGCAGCGCTGACTTTCAGCGCACCCGCGCTTTGCAGCTCGATATCGGCGACCTTGGCCGCGCTGCTGCCGATGCGCCCCCCCACAAGTTCGAGGGCACCACCGGCCTGCAGTTGCACTTTGACTTTGGCGTCTATCTCTACCACGCGGGCCTGGGTATCGAGACTGTCCAGTTTGCTCTGGTCAAGGTAGCCGCGAAACTCCAGGGCACTGCCCGCCGGTGCGTTGCCTGCCTTGAACCAGCCGTTGCCGTCGAGTTTGTTCAACTGTTGGCGCTGTTGATCGTTGGCCTGGGCAAGGCTCAGGTCACCCTTGGCCGTTATTTCAAGCGAGCCGTCGCCGGCATTGAAGCGCGTGCCTTCGTACAGGCCGTCACTGCCCAGTTGCACCTGGATGCCGGTTTGCCCATAGAGGCTGCCAGGGCGTGCGGTTTGCGTGCTGTTGTCGGTCAGCAGCGAGCCACCCTTGCCGGAAAGACGCAGGTTGATATCGCTGCCGGTGCTGGTTTCGACGCGCACCGCAGCGTCCACATCCAGGCGTTCGACACGTGTGCTGGTGCTGTCCTGGGCGGCGACGAAGCGGTGGTTTTGCGCCTGGATCGACAAAGGCCCCTGGCTGGCCCGGTACTGGGTGCCGGCATCGTCGAGGCTGCCGGCCTTGAGGTTGATACGCTGGCCCGTGAGTTCGGTGACCTGCGCGGTGCTGCTGCGCGTGGTTTGCTCGCGATTGAGGTGTTTGAACTCAAGATCAGCGCCCAGCGTTGGCGGGGCCAGGGCGTCTTCGATTGATGCCTGCTGGAAGCGACTGGCTTCTTTACCGGTGACCAGGTTCTCCACCGGGCGAGTCAGGTCCTTGTACACCAGGCTGGCGCCGAGGCTGGCTTGCCAGTGGGTCTGGGTCTGTTTTGATTCGCGGGTATCGTCGACGGCGCGATTGTCCACGCTGCCGGCCTGCAGCTCCAGCGACCGGCCAGCTGTCAGGCGGGCAGCCTCGTTGACCAGCGTGTCGGCAGTCACGCGCAGATCGCCAGTGGCGCTCAGGCTGCTGCGTTGCGCCTGGCTTGCGCGTTCATCGACCTCCTGGCGCCTGTAGTAGCCTTTGAAGGCGCTGCCAACAGCATCGATGCCGCCACTGACCCGCAGGCCGCCGCCACTTTCGCCGGTGGTGGTCTGCTGCGACTGTAGCTCGCGAGCTGCGCTTACGGTGACAGTGCGACCATCCAACTGAAGGTCACCGGCGAGCGCCTCAATGCTGGAGCCCGTGATGTCGATGGCTTTAGCACTTTCAAGTGCAACGCCTGCGCCCTTGAGCTCGCTGGCAACCTGCTTGAGGTGGGATGCCTGCGTGTCGGTGTTGACCACGGCGTAACCCACCGAAGCCGTGTACTGGTGCGAGTCGGGCTTGCCGTCGATGGCGTCCTGGGTCTGGCTGGCATTGGCAGTGAAGCCCTGTTGCCGGTTTTGTTCGCTGACGGTCTGCAGTTGTTCGGCGCTGCGCACATCGATGGCGTTTTGCGCCTGCAGGTGCAATTGCTTGCCGGCCTCGAGCCTTGAGCCGATCACCTGCAGGTCATCGGCGCTGGCCAGGCGCAGGTTGCTTGCAGAGGCCAGGTCGCTGCTTAGCACTTGCTGGCGGTGTTCCTGGCGCTGGCTGTTTTCGGCGATCAGGCCGAACAGTTTGCTATCGCTCTCGCGTTGCTCGACGCTGGCCTGGTTGTGTGTCGCTTCGACCGACAACCGGGCTTTTTCACTGAGCAACAGTGCATCGCCTTTGGCTTGCACCTTTGAGCCTTTGATTTGCACCTGGTCAGCCACCACGGTCAATGCACCTTCAGCTTGAAGGTTACTGGCGCTACCCTGTTGGCCCTTGGCTTCGGTCTGGCCGTTCTTGCCGAAGAAGCTGCCGGAGACCAGGTCGCCACTGTAGTTGCGGGTGTTTTCGTCGTTGCTCAGTGCGATGCTGGCGACCTCCAGCTTGCCGGCCTTAAGGTTCATGTCGCCGGCGCTGCTCAGGGCGCTGCCCAGTATCTGCGTGTTGCCTTTGGACGCCAGGGAAACCTGCTGGCCGGACAGAACACTGGCCTTGGCGCTTTCCTGGTAGCTGCTGCTGTCCTTGTCACCGCGCCACAGATGTTTGCGGTGGCGGATTTTTTCATCGACCTGCAGGCTGTCGACGCCGGCGCTGATGGTCAGGTTCTGGCCCGCCTTGACCGACAGGTCGCCACCGGCCTCGACGCTGGTGGCGACCATGCGCAGGTCGCCGCCCGCCTGCAGGTTGATGTCCTGGCTGGCCTTGATCTGGCTGCCGACCTGTTGGCGCTCGGTGCGGGTGCTTTCGCGCTCGTAGGTTTCGGTGGTGATGAGCCCCCACTTTTCTTTGCGGTTCTGCTGTTCGCGGCTGATGCTTTCCCGCGCTTGGGCATCGAGGGTGAGGTTCTTGCCGGCCTTGATGTTTACCTGTTGCGCCTGGGCGCGTACGGCGCTGATCTCCAAGGTGCCGGCAGCGTCTATGGCGATCCCGTCGCGGGCTTGCAACTGGCTGCTGGCCATGCGCACACCGGCGCCTGCCGCAGTGCTGAGGATACGGATGCGCCCGGCTTGCATGGCGCCAAACAGGCTGGCATCGATACTGCCAGCCGGCGCCGCCAGGTGCTCGATGACCTGGCCGTCGGTGGCGTCGATGCGGTTGCGCCCGACCACCAGGTTCAAGTCGTCGCGCGCCGCGAGCGTGCCGCGGCTGTCGATGCGTGGGGCGATCAGTTCGAGAGCTCCGTAGTGGTTGCTCTGGCCGGCGCCGAGGACCTCCAGGGTGCCGCTGGCGGTACGGGTATCGAGGTACTTGAGGCGCTGGTCTTGCAGCTCGACCGTACCGACCAGAAAGCCTGCACGGGTGGTATTGATGAAGCTGCCACCGTTGAGGGTGATGCCATTGGGGTTGGCCAGGATGTAGTCGGCCGGGCGACCGAAGATTTCCTGTGGGCCGGCAATGCGCGAGGCGTTGCGGCTGATCACTTCATTGAGAATGGTCGAGGCGGCCTGGCCCTGAAACTGCGGGTTGGCGGCCAGGGCGCCGGCCAGTTGCGATTGCCCGGTCTGCAGGGCGTTGTTCAACACCAACCCGGATTTGTTGACGTTGTAATCGAGAAACTGGTTGTGCGACAGGCCACTGGCGTTGGGCGCGACAATATCGATCACCGGTACACCGTGCCGATCGGTGATCAGCGGCGTACCGGCAACCCCGGCTGCCGCTTGCAGGCCGTTTGCGGCAAGGCCAATGCCCGGGCTCATCAGGCTCAGGGCGATTATCCAGCGCAGGCGATTGAGCCTGCGCCGTTGTACAGCGGGGGAGGGCGTCTTGGGCATCACTGTCTTCTCTTTTTTGTTGTGGACTTCAGATGTTCAGTACCCACTCCAGCAGCCAGTAGCCGGGCTCCAGGTCCTGGCGGCGGGTGTTGCTGGCGTGCAGCGCGCGTTGGTAGTCAAGCTTGAGCAGGCTGTCGGGCAGGTTCAGTTCAAGGCCGGCATGGGCGCCGGCCAAGCGCTGTGCGGCGCGGCCGTGGTCGAATTTGCTCCAGCCCAGGTCCAGGCCCAGTTGCGGGCGAATCACTAGCCCGGCGGGCAGGTTCAGGGCCAACGGCTGGCTCAGGGTGTTGCGCCACGCGGCGCCGCTAGCACCAGCCGCCACCTGTTGGCGAAAGCCGCGCACGGCACTGGTGTCGCTGAGCAGCAATTGCTCGACTGCCGGCAGAGCGTCGGCGCTGTACTGCAGGTTCAGTTCGCTCTGCCAACGCCAGGGCCAGGCCGGGTCACGGCCCTGGCGCAGGTGCAGGGCGCTTGCGCGGTACTTGCGAAACTGCGGCTGCGGCGCGTTGCTGGCCAGCGGCGCAGTATCGGCGCCAAACCATTCCAGGCCCTGGGCAATGCCCAGGTAGGCACTCCACAGGTTGGCGTCGAGCCACAGCAGGTTCAGGCCTGCCTCCAGGCTGGTAAGGGTCGGGCTTTGCACGTGCAGGCGTTGCCCGGCCAGGCGGTTGTCCAGGCGCTTCTGGTCCAGGCGCAGGCTGGCGCTGAGCAGCCCGTGCTGGTTGCGCCACAGGTTGCGTTCAAGGCTCAGGCCGTAGAACCCGCTCTGGCCACTGCTGCGTTCGCGCCGGCCCGGCAGTTGCGCCTGGTACTGCAGCTGGTTGAGGTTGAGCGCGTAGGTCCAGGGGCCGTAGGGGATGCTGTAGTACAGGCCGTAGCCGCGGCTGTAACTGGCGCCGGAACCGAGCGACGAGGTAAGCGACAGCTGGCTGTAGTCATTGAGTTGCAACGGGCTGTCCAGGGTCAGGCTGGCGCCGACTCGCTCGCGCCCGGTCAGCTCGCTGCCGCGGTTGTCGAAGCTGCTGCCCAGGCGCCAGCGCGGGTTGATCTGCCGCGGCGTGATGAGGATGCGGGTGCCGCCTTGCAGCTCGCCGGGCAGCAGGTCGGCGCCCAGGTCGAAGGCTCGCAGCCGGTTCAGCTGGTCCATGCCCTGTTCCAGTTCGCTCAGGCGCAAGGGCTGGCCGAGCAGGGTCGGGAACGCGCTGTGCAGTGACAGCGGCAAGTCGGGGTCGGCCAGCTCGATCGACTCGACAAAGCCCTCGACGATCTCGATGTCCAGGGTCGCGCCTGCTTGCGGCGGCTGGCTCAGGTAGGGGCGGCTGGTCAGGTAGCCGGCTTGCAAGTACTGCTCGGTGATGGTTTTGAGGATCAGGTTGATCCGTGCCACGTCCATGCACGGGGTCAGCAGCGGTCGCACGCTGGCGGCCAGTTCTGCCGAGCCGAGTTGCCGGTTGCCAGCCAGGCGCACGCCGTTCAGCGGCCAGCAGGGCGTGGCCTCGGTGGTGGTTGCTGCTTCGCTGGCCGGTTCGGCCAATTCTTCGCTACGTTGCAGCTTGCGCAGGCGTTGACGTTGCTCGAGTTGTTCCAGTTGCAGGCGCTGGTCGCGCAACGGCTGAATGCCCAGGTGTTCATGAGCACTGGCGGGACGCACCATCAACAGCACAATAAAGAGGGCCGAAGGCCGGATGACAAGGCGTGCAGCGACAATGCTGAGTGAACAGGGCATGCAGTAGCGTCCAGGCGATATCCAGATGCGTGGATTTTATGGACGCTACTATTCGAATAGATGCGCTACCGAGCCGGTAGGCGGGTAGGGCCGAAGCCTGAGTTGCGAGGGAAGCTTCCGACGTATTTGTCGGAAGCATCTTAAGGGGCGATCAAGGGCGGATCTCGATCATGGTGCCGTCCGGGACCATGTTCCACACCTCGCGCATGTCGCGGTTGGTCATGGCGATGCAGCCTTCGGTCCAGTCCAGGGTGTGGAAGACTTCTTCCGGGTATTCCTCGCTCAGCGGCGTGCCGTGGATCATGATCATCCCTCCCGGCGGAACGCCTTCACGACGGGCGCGGGCGGCGTCGGTGATATTCGGGTAGGACACGTGCATGGCCAGGTTGTAGCGGTCGCTCTGCTTGCGCCAGTCGATCCAGTAGAAGCCTTCGGGGGTGCGCTTGTCGCCTTCGCGCAGCTTGGCGCCCTTGGGTTGCTTGCCCAGGGAGATGCGGTAGGTTTTCAGCGGCGTGCCGGCGCTGATCAGCTGTAAACGACGTTCGGACTTGATCACCAGGATCTTGTCGATCAGCGCAGGCTTGGGCGCTTGCGGTTGCAGTGGCGAAGGCGCGGTCTGGTCGACCGGCCGGGTGATGATGGTTTCGGTGAAACCCGCCTGGGACATCGAAGCCACACTGAGGCAGAAAAGGGCAAGCAACCAGCGCATGAAACGATATCCCTGAAAAAGCTAGGTGTTGGGTGACGAGACGAGCATGGGTGACAGGCATTCATTGCCGATCGGGAAGCGCTGCTCGATGCGGTCACGATAATAGCATTCTAGGGTACGACTGACGGTGCGGAAAGCCAGCTCGTCCCACGGGATTTCACTTTCGTCGAAAAGCCGCACTTCCAGGCTCTCGACGCCGACGGCAAAGTCCAGGTCGGCAAGCTCGGCGCGAAAGAACACGTGCACCTGGTTGATGTGCGGCAGGTCGAACAGTTGGTAGAGGCTCATGTTGCCTACGCGGGCGCAGGCTTCTTCATCGGTTTCCCGGCGCGCGGCCTGTTCGATGGTTTCGCCGTTCTCCATGAACCCGGCGGGCAAGGTCCAGTAGCCCCGGCGCGGTTCGATGGCGCGGCGGCACAACAGCACCCGGCTGCCCCAGGTCGGCAGCACCCCGGCGACGATGTTGGGGTTCTGGTAATGAATGGTCTGGCAGTGATCGCAGACATAGCGCAGGCGGGTATCGCCCTCGGGAATACGCTGAATCACCTGATTGCCGCACGCACTGCAGAATTTCATGCTTTTATTCCTGTTAGGTGCGCCTATCTTGGCGCCACTGTCCCTGCGGCCGCAAGCCGGATCGTCGCCGGGACTTGGGCGGCCCGCGGCTTTGGTGCATCATGCACGACAGGCTTTGGAATCGAGAGAGAGCAATGCTGGACGAGCTACTTCGCCGCGTGAGCAGTCATACGCCGAGTACCCTGGAGACGGACCGACGTTTTCCCGAGGCCGCTGTGTTATTGCCCATCACCCGCAGCGAAGAGCCGGAGCTGGTGTTGACCCTGCGCGCCAAGGGCTTGTCGACCCACGGCGGCGAGGTGGCCTTCCCCGGTGGTCGCCGCGATCCGGAAGACCCCGACCTGATCTTCACCGCCCTGCGTGAAGCCGAAGAAGAAATCGGCCTGCCGCCGGGCCTGGTGGAGATCATCGGCCCGTTGAGCCCGCTGATCTCGCTGCATGGGCTGAAAGTAACGCCTTTCGTCGGCCTGATTCCGGATTTTGTCGAATACCAGGCAAACGACGCCGAGATCGCTGCGGTGTTCACCGTGCCGCTGGAGTTCTTTCGCCAGGACCCGCGTGACCATACCCACCGTATCGATTATCAGGGCCGCAGTTGGTACGTGCCCAGCTACCGCTATGGCGAGTACAAGATCTGGGGGCTGTCGGCGATCATGATCGTCGAGCTGGTCAACTTGCTTTACGATGCCAACATCAGCCTGCATCAGCCGCCTGAACGCTTTACCCCCATTTGAGCGGGACCACCCGCCAGCCACGCCGCACCGTGAGGATCCACGCATGAAATACCGTCTGGGCGACCTGCGGGTCGAAACCCATCCGCGCAGCTGGGTTGCGCCGACTGCCACGCTGATCGGCAAGGTACGCCTGCAGGCCGGCGCCAACGTCTGGTTCGGCGCGGTGTTGCGCGGCGATAACGAGCTGATCGACATTGGCGAGAACAGCAACGTCCAGGACGGCACGGTGATGCACACCGACATGGGCTCGCCGCTGACCCTGGGCAAGGGCGTGACCGTCGGCCACAACGCCATGCTGCACGGTTGCACGGTTGGCGACCACAGCCTGGTCGGCATCAACGCGGTGATCCTCAACGGTGCGCGGATCGGCAAGTACTGCATCATCGGCGCCAACGCGCTGATCCCCGAAGGCAAGGAAATACCTGACGGCTCGCTGGTGATGGGCTCGCCGGGCAAGGTGGTGCGCGAACTGACCGAGGCGCAAAAGAAGATGCTTGAAGCCAGTGCCGCCCACTACGTGCACAACGCCGAGCGTTATGCCCGCGACCTGGCCCCACAGGAGGATTGATGAGCACGCCTGAACGCCCGGTGGCCTCGCCCTGCGTGCAGATCTGCGCGCTGGATGACGCCGATATCTGCACCGGCTGCCAACGCAGCGCCGCTGAAATCACCCGCTGGGGGCGGATGGACAACAGCGAGCGGCGTCAGGTGCTCAAGCTGTGCCACGAGCGCGCGGTCGCGGCCGGGCTGATCTTCAGCGTCGGCGCATGATCCGCCGCTTGGCCGCCGGCAAGCGCTGCAGTACCCTGTAGCGCTTACCCAGCGGTCGATCCCATGTTCTTTCTGATTGCCTATATCAGCAGCGTAGTGCTGATCAACTACGCCTTCTCCAGTGCCCCGCACCTGGACGTCATCTGGTCCGCCTGGGGCGGGCTGGTGTTCATCCTGCGCGACATGGTCCAGACCCGCTTCGGCCACGGCGCGCTGCTGGCCATGCTGGCGGCCCTGGTGCTGTCCTACATCACCTCGGAGCCGGCCATCGCCCTGGCCAGCGCCACTGCCTTCGCGGTGTCCGAGCTGATCGACTGGCTGGTGTTCACCATCACCAAGCGGCCGCTGCACGATCGCCTGTGGCTGAGTTCGGCGCTGAGCATCCCGATCGACACCTTTATCTTCTTCGGCATGATCGGCGCCCTGACCCCGGCCGTGGTCGGCACCGCCATGGCCTCGAAATTCGCTGGGGTCACCGTGGTCTGGCTGGCCATGGCCTGGCGCGCGCGCAAGCGGGTGGTCACCGGCTGAGCACGGTTCATGTAAAATGGCGCTCCTTTTCACCGGGTTGCACCGAGTACGGGGCGGCCCAGGATGTTCTTCCCTCTGAGGACCTGAAATGACCCGTATCGGAACCCCATTGTCGCCGACCGCGACCCGCGTACTGCTCTGTGGCTGCGGCGAACTGGGCAAGGAAGTGGTGATCGAACTGCAACGCCTGGGCGTTGAAGTGATTGCCGTGGACCGTTACGCCAATGCCCCGGCCATGCAGGTGGCCCATCGCAGCCACGTGATCAACATGCTCGACGGCGCCGCCCTGCGGGCAGTGATCGAGGCCGAGAAGCCGCACTACATCGTCCCGGAAATCGAAGCCATCGCCACCGCGACCCTGGTCGAGCTGGAAAACGAAGGTTTCACCGTGGTGCCGACCGCCCGCGCCGCGCAATTGACCATGAACCGCGAAGGCATCCGTCGCCTGGCCGCCGAAGAACTCGACCTGCCGACCTCGCCGTACCATTTCGCCGACACCTTCGAGGAATACGCCAAGGCCGTCGACGACCTCGGCTTCCCGTGCGTGGTCAAGCCGGTGATGAGTTCGTCGGGCAAGGGCCAGAGCCTGTTGCGCAGCGCTGACGACGTGCAACAGGCCTGGGACTATGCCCAGGAAGGCGGGCGTGCCGGCAAGGGCCGGGTGATCATCGAAGGCTTTATTGATTTCGACTACGAAATCACCCTGCTGACCGTTCGTCATGTCGGCGGCACCACCTTCTGCGCGCCGGTCGGCCACCGTCAGGAGAAGGGCGATTACCAGGAATCCTGGCAGCCGCAGGCGATGAGCCCGGTGGCCCTGGCTGAATCCGAGCGGGTGGCCAAAGCGGTGACCGAGGCACTGGGCGGCCGCGGCCTGTTCGGTGTCGAGCTGTTCGTCAAAGGCGACCAGGTGTGGTTCAGCGAAGTCTCGCCACGCCCGCATGACACCGGCCTGGTGACCCTGATTTCCCAGGACCTGTCGCAGTTCGCCCTGCATGCGCGGGCGATCCTGGGCTTGCCGATCCCGCTGATCCGTCAGTTCGGCCCGTCGGCGTCGGCGGTGATCCTGGTGGAAGGCCAGTCGCAGCAGACCGCCTTCGCCAACCTCGGCGCCGCCCTGAGCGAGCCGGATACCGCCATTCGCCTGTTCGGCAAGCCTGAGGTCAACGGCCAGCGGCGCATGGGCGTGTGCCTGGCCCGCGACGAGTCGATCGAAGCCGCCCGGGCCAAGGCCACCCGTGCTTCGCAGGCGGTCAAGGTAGAGTTCTAAGCAATCGCGGGGCAAGCCCGCTCCTACACCGGTAGGAGCGGGCTTGCCCCGCGATGATTTTACAGCTCCGAGTGGCGCGTCTCTTTCAGGCACAACACCGCAATCAGGCTCAGCACAGCTGCCGCCGAGACATAGCCGCCGACCCAGCTCAAACCGCCCATGGCCACCAGCTTCTGGGCAAAGAACGGTGCCGCCGAGGCGCCGACGATCCCGCCCAGGTTGTAGGCTGCCGACGCCCCGGTGTAACGCACGTGAGTGGGGAACAGCTCAGGCAGCAAGGCGCCCATCGGCGCAAAGGTCACGCCCATCAAAAACAGCTCGATGGCCAGGAACAGCGCCACCCCCGTGGTCGAACCCGAGGTCAGCAGCGGCTCCATGGTAAAGCCCGAGGCAATGGCCAGCACAGCGCCGACAATCAGCACCGGCTTGCGCCCGTAACGGTCGCTGAGCAAGGCCGACAGTGGCGTGGCCAGGGCCATGAACAGCACCGCGAAGCACAGCAGGCCGAGGAAGGTCTCGCGACTGTAACCCAAGGTCGAGACGCCATAGCTGAGCGAGAACACCGTCGAGATGTAAAACAGCGCATAGCACACCACCATGGCCGCCGCGCCCAGCAGGGTGGGGGCCCAGTACTGGGCGAAGAGCTCGACCACCGGCATCTTCACCCGCTCGTGACGGGCCACGGCCTTGGCGAAGACCGGGGTTTCTTCGAGCTTCAGGCGCACATACAGGCCGACCATCACCAGCACGGCGCTGAGCAGGAACGGAATGCGCCAGCCCCAACTGCGGAATTGCTCATCGGTCAGCAGCATGGCCAGGGTCAGGAACAGGCCGTTGGCCGCCAGAAAACCGATCGAAGGGCCTAGCTGCGGGAACATGCCGAACCAGGCGCGCTTGCCCTTGGGCGCGTTCTCGGTGGCCAGCAACGCCGCGCCGCCCCATTCACCGCCAAGTCCAAGCCCCTGGCCGAAGCGCAACACGCAAAGCAGGATCGGCGCCCAGGCGCCAATGCTGTCATAGCCAGGCAGCACGCCAATCAAGGTGGTACACACGCCCATCAGCAGCAAGGATGCGACCAGGGTCGATTTACGGCCGATACGGTCGCCAAAGTGACCGAACAGCGCCGAACCCAGGGGCCGGGCCAGGAAGGCGATGCCGAAAGTAAGGAACGCCGAGAGCATCTGCGCGGTGCCGGAGGTCTGCGGGAAGAACACCGGGCCGATCACCAGCGCCGCCGCGGTGGCGTACACGTAGAAGTCGTAGAACTCGATGGCGGTGCCGATGAAGCTGGCGGTGGCAACCCGTGCCGGCGAGTTGCCGGGGCTGGCCTGGGCGGTTTCGGGGTAGGTGCTGCTGGTGGTCATGCGATTATCCCTGTCAGTCGAGAGCTCCATGGGCATCGCCGCCAGCCTGATACGAGCAGGCAGGCAAGGGCGTGCGCCGAAGCGAATTGTTATGGTCGCGTGACGAAACATACGCCCGTTGGGGATGGGGGCGGGCGCGGGCAAGGCTCGGGGTGTGAACCAGTACCGCTGGTGCGCGCAATGTTCAGTCAGGCTGACTGGCCGTGTGACGCCGGTGCGGGTAGCGGGCGAGACGGCTGGGGCTGGGTAAGCGTGGGGTCAGTATAGCTAGCGCTTGAGCGTCCAGACCAGTATGCGACTGGCACAATTGTCCTCGGTTTCGAGGATTTCCAGGCGATAACGGCCGATTTTCAGGCACACGGCGCTTGCCGGGATGCTTTCCAGGGCTTCGGTGACCAGGCCGTTGAGGGTCTTCGGCCCGTCGCTGGGCAGGTGCCAGCCCAGGGTGCGGTTGAGCTCGCGGATCGACACGTTGCCTTCGATGACAAAGCGCCCGTCGGCCTGGGGGTGGATATGCGGGTTGTCGAGGCTGTGTTCGTCTTCGAACTCGCCGACGATTTCTTCGAGGATGTCTTCCAGGGTAACGATGCCCAGTACTTCACCGTACTCGTCGACCACCACGCCCAGGCGCCGCTGCTGTTTGTGGAAATTCAGCAATTGCAGCTGCAACGGGGTGCTTTCCGGCACGAAATAGGGTTCGTAGCAGGCCGCCTGCAGGGTTTCGCGGGTCAGTTCGGCCTTGGGCAGCAGGTGGCTGATCAGCTTGGTATTGAGGATCGCCTCCACCTGGTTGATATCGCTGTGGTAGACCGGCAGGCGGGTGTGGCGGCTGATGATCAACTGCTCGATGATTGCCTCGATCGGCTCGTCGAGGTTGATGCCGTCGACATCGTTGCGCGGCACGAGGATGTCGTTGACGGTGATTTTGTCCAACGCCAGCAGGCTTTCCGGCAGGTTCAGGCGCTGGTCGGCATCCGGCTCGTCGGCGGCGTAGCTGTCGCTGTCGTCGTTGTCGTGCAGCGCTACCGCATGGCTTTGCACCCGGAACGGGCGCAGCAGCACCCGCGCGCAGCCATCGAGCAGCCAGGCCAGGGGCTGCAACAGCTTGAGCGGCACTTTGAGCAAGCTGTTACCCAGGCCGATGAAGGCCTGCGGATTGCGCCTGGCCAGCTGTCGCGGCAGGTATTCGGCAACGATCAAAAGTACGGCGGCGGCGCCCAGGCCGGCCAGCCAGAAACCGTGCTCGCCGCTGTAGCGCTGGCCCATCAGGCAGGCCAGGGCCAATACCAGCAGCTTGCCCAGGGTCGAGCACAGCACCAGGGCCTGAGGGGTTACGGCAAGTTCGGGGTGCTCGCCGGTCTGCGGGTTGCGCCGGCCACCGTTGAGTTGCTGCTGGGCGGCGTCCACTGCGGTGAACAGCGCCGACCACAGCAGTGCCAGTGCCAATACGCCGAGTAGCGGTCCTAACGGCAGAGCGTCCATTTACCTGTGCCCGTCAGATATGCAGGATGAATTCGCGTACCAGCTTGCTGCCGAAATAGGCCAGCATCAGCAGGCAGAAGCCGGCCAGGGTCCAGCGGATCGCCTTGTGCCCGCGCCAGCCGAGGCGGGTGCGGCCCCACAGCAATACGCTGAAGACGATCCAGGCCAGGCACGCCAGCAGGGTTTTATGCACCAGGTGCTGGGCGAACAGGTTGTCGAGGAACAGCCAGCCGGACAGCAGTGACAGCGACAGCAGGCCCCAGCCGGCCCAGAGGAAGCCGAACAGCAGGCTTTCCATGGTTTGCAGCGGCGGGAAGTTCTTGATCAGCCCGGAGGGGTGCTTGTGCTTGAGCTGGTGATCCTGCAACAGCAGCAGCAGGGACTGCACCACGGCGATGGTGAACATGCCATAGGCCAGGATCGACAGCAGGATATGCGCGAGGATGCCCGGCTCTTCGTTGATCAGCGGCACCGTGCCCGACGGCGCGAACTGGGCGATCAGCGCCGTGGCCATGCCCAGCGGGAACAGCAACAGCAGCAGGTTCTCCACCGGGATGCGCAGGCAGGCCAGCAGGGTCAGGGCGATCACCGCGGTGGCGATCAGGCTGGCGGCGCTAAAGAAGTCCAGGCTCAGGCCCAGGGGCGTGAGCAGTTGCCAGAACAGCGCAGTGCCCTGGGCAATGACCGCCAGCGCGCCAAGCAGGCCGAGCAGGCGTTTGTCGGCCTTGGTGCCCTGGGCCAGGCGTGAGCCTTGATAGAAGGTCGCGGCGGCATACAGGCAGGCGGCGATGAGATTGGGTAGCAAGCTGGGTGACAAGGGGAGCATAAGTCCTGTTAGGCAAGCCCGAAAGGGACTGAGTTTGGCATAGATCGCGCCCGCCTAGGAAGACTGCCAGCCGACGGCATGGTGTGCGCTGGGCCAAGTCTTCGTTATAATCGCCGGCCTGCCCCTGCCCAAGGCCGGCCGAATACGCCAGAGGCAGCTGATAAACCTCGGTTCTACAGAGCCCGAAAGGATCACCATGTTTGAAAACCTGACCGACCGTCTGTCACAGACGCTGCGCCATGTCACCGGCAAGGCCAAGCTGACCGAAGACAACATCAAAGACACCCTGCGTGAAGTGCGCATGGCGTTGCTCGAGGCTGACGTCGCCCTGCCGGTGGTCAAGGATTTCGTCAACAAGGTCAAGGAGCGTGCGGTCGGCACCGAGGTGTCGCGCAGCCTGACCCCGGGCCAGGCGTTCGTGAAGATCGTCCAGGCCGAGCTTGAAGGCCTGATGGGCGCCGCCAACGAAGACCTGGCGCTCAACGCCGCACCGCCTGCGGTAGTGCTGATGGCCGGTCTGCAGGGCGCGGGCAAGACTACCACCGCCGGCAAGCTGGCGCGCTTTCTTAAAGAGCGCAAGAAAAAGACCGTGATGGTGGTCTCGGCCGACGTCTACCGTCCGGCGGCGATCAAGCAGCTGGAAACCCTGGCGGGCGACATCGGCGTGACCTTCTTCCCGTCGGATATCAGCCAGAAGCCGGTGGCCATCGCTGAGGCGGCGATCCGCGAAGCCAAGCTCAAGTTCATCGACGTGGTCATCGTCGACACCGCCGGCCGTCTGCACATCGACGCCGAAATGATGACCGAGATCAAGGACCTGCACGCTGCGGTCAAGCCGATCGAGACGTTGTTCGTGGTCGACGCCATGACCGGCCAGGACGCCGCCAATACGGCCAAGGCGTTCGGCGATGCATTGCCGCTGACCGGGGTGATCCTCACCAAGGTCGACGGTGACGCCCGTGGCGGTGCCGCGCTGTCGGTGCGCGCCATTACCGGCAAGCCGATCAAGTTCATCGGTATGGGCGAGAAAAGCGACGCGCTCGAGCCGTTCCACCCCGACCGTATCGCTTCGCGCATCCTGGGCATGGGCGACGTGCTCAGCCTGATCGAGCAGGCCGAACAGACCCTCGACAAGGACAAGGCCGACAAACTGGCCAAGAAGCTGAAGAAGGGCAAGGGCTTCGACCTCGAAGACTTCCGCGACCAGCTGCAACAAATGAAGAACATGGGTGGCCTGGGCGGCCTGATGGACAAGCTGCCGAGCATCGGCGGTGTCAACCTGGCCCAGATGGGCAGCGCCCAGGGCGCCGCCGAGAAGCAGTTCAAGCAGATGGAAGCGATCATCAACTCGATGACCCCGGCCGAGCGCCGCGACCCTGAGCTGATCAGCGGTTCGCGCAAACGCCGTATCGCCCTTGGTTCCGGCACCCAGGTGCAGGACATCGGCCGTCTGATCAAGCAGCACAAGCAGATGCAGAAGATGATGAAGAAGTTTTCTGCCAAAGGCGGCATGGCCAAGATGATGCGCGGCCTGGGTGGCATGATGCCCGGCGGCGGCATGCCCAAACTGTAACCCTATTCGCATCGGCGGCCTGGAAACGGGCCGACGATCGGACTCCCGCCCCGGCGGGAACAACGCAGCCTTTATATAGAGGCTGTACGAAGCGCAGATCTGCAGGCTGTCCTTTTTACCTGGCGTAAAAAGGCATTTGCAAAAGTCCGTGTATTCCTTGAGAATATGCGGCCTTTCGGGCACCCGTGTGCCCGCTGTGCATTATGATTTGCAGCACCGACTACAGGAACGATGTTCAATGCTAACCATCCGTCTTGCCCGTGGTGGCTCTAAAAAGCGCCCATTCTACACCCTGACCGTGACCGACTCGCGTAACCCGGTTACCGGTTCGCACATCGAGCAGGTTGGTTTCTTCAACCCTATCGCTCGTGGCCAGGAAGTTCGCCTGTCCGTTAAACAAGACCGCGTTGCTCACTGGCTGAGCGTTGGCGCACAGCCATCCGAGCGCGTTGCAAAACTGCTGAAAGATGCTGCTAAGGCTGCTGCCTGAATAGTATGAGCGCGACGCCAGAAAAAGCTGATGACCTGATCGTCGTTGGCAAGATTTTTTCGGTTCACGGCGTTCGCGGCGAGGTAAAGGTCTTCTCCTTTACCGATCCGATTGAAAACCTGTTGGATTACCGTAACTGGACGCTTCGGCACGAAGGGAAGGTAAAACAGGTCGAGCTGGTCAGTGGCCGTTCCACTCAAAAGGACCTGGTCGCCAAGCTCAAAGGCCTCGACGATCGTGATGAAGCCCGTCTTCTGAGCGGTTATGAGATTTGTATCTCGCGTAGCCTTTTGCCCAACCTGTCTGCCGACGAGTACTACTGGTACCAGTTGGTGGGTCTGAAAGTCATCAATCAGGACGAACAGCTGTTCGGCACGATTGATCACCTGTTGGAGACCGGCGCGAACGATGTAATGGTGGTCAAGCCCTGCGCGGGCAGCCTGGATGATCGAGAACGCCTGTTGCCCTATACCGAGCAATGCGTGTTGAAGATCGACCTGGTTGCAGGCGAAATGAGGGTCGAATGGGACGCGGACTTCTAAGCAATGGCCAGCCTGCGCGTAGACGTCATCACGCTGTTCCCCGAGATGTTCTCGGCCATCAGTGAGTACGGCATTACCAGCCGCGCGGTGAAACAGGGGTTGTTGCAACTGACCTGCTGGAACCCGCGGGACTACACCACAGATCGTCACCATACGGTAGATGATCGGCCGTTTGGCGGTGGTCCGGGCATGGTGATGAAGATCAAGCCTCTGGAAGACGCCCTGGTGAATGCCAGGCAGGCAACCGGAGAGGCGGCAAAGGTGATTTACCTGAGCCCACAAGGCCGCAAACTGACTCAGTCGGCGGTCAAAGACCTGGCGAAGCACGAATCGTTGATTCTGATAGCCGGTCGATATGAAGGCATCGACGAGCGCTTTATTGAAGCTCATGTCGATGAAGAGTGGTCGATTGGAGACTATGTCCTGTCTGGCGGCGAGCTGCCGGCGATGGTCCTGATCGATGCGGTTACACGACTGCTGCCTGGAGCTTTAGGGCATGCGGACTCGGCGCAGGAAGATTCCTTCACCGATGGTCTGCTTGATTGCCCGCACTACACCCGACCTGAGGTGTATGCGGATCAGCGTGTTCCCGACGTGTTGCTTAGTGGCAACCATGCACACATCCGGCGATGGCGTTTACAGCAGTCCCTTGGGCGGACCTATGAACGACGCGTCGATCTTCTGGAAAGTCGCTCACTTTCTGGAGAAGAGAAGAAGCTGCTGGCGGAATACCTCCGTGAGCGGGACGATAGTTAACGTATCGATGGTAAATCCAGCTGATTTACCTTAGGAGCACAGCATGACCAACAAAATCATTCTTGCACTCGAAGCAGAGCAGATGACCAAAGAGATCCCGACCTTTGCCCCGGGCGACACCATCGTCGTTCAGGTGAAAGTGAAGGAAGGCGATCGTTCGCGTCTGCAGGCTTTCGAAGGCGTTGTCATCGCCAAGCGTAACCGTGGTGTGAACAGTGCTTTCACTGTTCGCAAGATCTCCAACGGTGTTGGCGTTGAGCGTACTTTCCAGACCTACAGCCCGCAAATCGACAGCCTGGCCGTGAAACGTCGTGGTGACGTGCGTAAAGCCAAGCTGTACTACCTGCGCGACCTGTCCGGTAAAGCCGCTCGCATCAAGGAAAAACTGTCCTGAGGACAGCTTGACCGGTGGCTACGGCCACCATGCGAAAAAAGCAGCCTTCGGGCTGCTTTTTTGTTGTCTGAAATTTGTCGTCCAATGTGAAGCCCATGACCTCCAGAGAGCAGGAAATCGAGCGCCGCACCGAACTGTCGGTGACCCGCGTGACCAAGGCGGTATTCCCGTCCACCACCAACCACCACAACACCCTGTTCGGCGGCACCGCGCTGGCCTGGATGGACGAAGTCTCGTTCATTGCTGCCACGCGTTTCTGCCGCTTGCCGCTGGTAACGGTGTCGACCGACCGTATCGACTTCAAGCACCCGATTGCCGCCGGCTCCATCGTCGAGCTGGTCGGGCGGGTGGCGACAGTGGGTAACACCAGCCTCAAGGTCGAGGTTGAAGTGTTTGTCGAAAGCATGAGCTGCGACAGTCGCGAAAAGGCCATCCATGGCCTGTTCAGCTTTGTCGCCATCGATGAAGACAAGCGCCCGGTGCCGGTATTGCCCGGGTTCTGACCATCCTGTAGGAGCGGGCTTGCCCCGCGATAATGTGTAGACTTCACCGGCCTTATCGCGGGGCAAGCCCGCGCCTACTGCGGCTGAATCAACGCCACCAGTGTCCACCCAGGCCCGGGCTTGAGCAGGCTGTCGGGCCCGAACACATGCACCCAGCCACTGCCATCGCGGGCAAACAACGGGTTGGCCCGCTCGCCATGCAGCGCCTGGTAGTCCGCCCAGCCGAATGCCTCGGTCAGGTGCGTGCTGTACAGCTCGGCGCCATTGTTCAGTAATCCGGCCAACTGCCCGTAGGTCAGCGGCTGGCTTCCGAGTGTCTGCCCGCGGTGCTCATCGCTGGCGCGGTGCTTGTCGCTGCGCTTGGCCTCAAGGCCACTGGCCAGGACAAACAGCCGCTGCGGGCCAAAGTCGTGGCGAAAGCGCGTGCAGGCCAGGGTGTTGAGCTCACCTGCCGGTGACAACCCGAGCAAATGCCCCAGGCCTACCAGGTCCAGGTGGGCATCGGCATGCTGCGAGGCGGGGTGGCCGAAGTAGGTTGGCAAGCCGTCCATGCGTGCCGCGCGGATGTTCTCCCAGCTGGAATCGGCCAGCAGCACCCGGCAATCGAGCTGTTGCAAAGCCTTGGCCACAGCGCGGGCCGGCGGGTTGGCGCCGACGATCAAAAAACCGCTGGGGGCAGGTTCGGCAACCTTGAGCAGGCGTGCCAAGGGCCGCGAAGTGGCGCTCTGCAGCACCACGGTGCCGATGATCACCGCGAAGGTCAATGGCACCAGCAGCAGTGCGCCTTCATGCCCGGCTTCATCCAGGCGGATGGCAAAGATCGCCGACACCGCGGCGGCAACGATGCCGCGCGGGGCGATCCAGGCCAGCAGGGCGCGTTCGCGCCAGTTCAATTGCGAGCCAAAGGTCGACAGCGCGACGTTAAGCGGCCGGGCCACGAACTGAATGATCAGCAGCAGGGCCAGCACCGCTGGGCCCAGGCCGATCAAGGCATTGAGGTCCAGGCGCGCGGCCAGGAGGATGAACAGCCCGGAGATCAGCAGCACGCTGAGGTTCTCCTTGAAGTGCAAAATCTGCCGGACATCCACGCCCTTCATGTTGGCCAGCCACATGCCCATGAGGGTGACCGCCAGCAGGCCCGACTCATGCATCACCTGGTTGGCACCAATGAAAATCCCCAGCACCGCCGCCAGCGACGCCAGGTTGTGCAAATACTCCGGCAGCCATTGGTGACGCATCACCTGGCCGAGCAGCCAGCCGCCGGCCACGCCGAACGCGCTGCCGCAGACAATCACCCCGGCAAAGGTCACCAGGCTGTGGCTCAGGCCGTCGCCGGCGGCGCTGGCGATGATGAAGCTGTAGACCACCACCGCCAGCAGCGCGCCGATCGGGTCGATAACGATGCCTTCCCAGCGCAGGATGTTGGCGATCGTTGCCTTGGGCCGTACCACTCGAAGCATCGGCACGATCACCGTCGGCCCGGTCACCAGGGTCAGGGTGCCGAACAAGATTGCCAGCAGCCAGTCGAAGCCCAGCAGCCAGTGGGTGGCCAGGGTGATTACCAGCCAGGTCGACAGCGCGCCGAGGGTGACCATGCGCTGCACCACGCTGCCGATGTCTTTCCATTGCGACAGGTGCAGGGTCAGGCTGCCTTCGAACAGGATCAGCGCCACCGCCAGCGACACCAGCGGCATCAGCAATGGGCCGAACAGTTCCTGTGGGTCGAGCCAGCCGAGCAACGGGCCGGCGAGAATGCCGCTGAGCAGCAGGAAAAGGATCGCCGGCAGCTTCAGGCGCCAGGCCAGCCATTGGCAGCACAGCGCTGCCAGACCTATCCCGCCAAATGCCAGCAATATCTGTTGTTCGTTCATTCGGGCTCCCTATGCCGGCAGTGTTATGGAAGACTAGCGGCAATTCGTCGTTTTCGTCGCTTGCCGCAGAGTTGTCATGCCCGCTATTGAACATCCGCTTATCGATCAGTTCCTGGACGCCCTGTGGCTGGAGAAGGGCCTGGCCGACAACACCCGCGATTCCTACCGCAGCGACCTGGCGCTGTTCAACGGCTGGCTCACGGAGCAGGGCGTCGAGCTGCCCAATGCCGGGCGCGAACTGATCCTCGATCACCTGGCCTGGCGCCTGGAGCAGGGCTACAAGCCACGCTCGACCGCGCGTTTTCTCTCCGGGGTGCGAGGCTTCTATCGCTACCTGTTGCGGGAAAAACTGATCGGCATTGACCCGACCCTGCAGGTGGAAATGCCGCAACTGGGGCGGCCATTGCCCAAATCCCTGTCGGAAGCCGACGTCGAAGCCTTGCTGCAGGCACCGGACCTGAGCGAGCCGATCGGCCAGCGCGACCGCGCCATGCTTGAAGTGCTGTATGCCTGTGGCTTGCGTGTCACCGAACTGGTCAGCCTGACCCTCGATCAGGTCAACCTGCGCCAGGGCGTGCTGCGGGTGATGGGCAAGGGCAGCAAGGAGCGCCTGGTGCCCATGGGTGAAGAGGCGGTGGTGTGGATTGAGCGCTACCTGCGTGACGGCCGTAACGAACTGCTCGGCGGGCGTCCCAGCGATGTATTGTTCCCCAGCCTGCGCGGCGAGCAGATGACCCGCCAGACCTTCTGGCACCGCATCAAGCACCAGGCGCTGGTGGCCGGTATCGACAAGAGCCTGTCGCCGCACACCCTGCGCCATGCCTTCGCCACTCACCTGCTCAACCACGGCGCCGACTTGCGCGTGGTGCAGATGCTGCTCGGCCACAGCGACCTGTCGACCACCCAGATCTACACCCATGTGGCCCGCGCGCGGCTGCAGGAACTGCATGCCCGGCATCACCCGCGCGGCTGAGCGCTGATCGAACATTGCGTGCATCGCCCGCAGTCGGTCTGTGCTGGCATCTGTGGTAGGCTTGTGCGGTTTGCATCAAGGGCCGTGTAATCGCCGTGGTTTAAGCACGTGCGTCCAGCTTCCGGCCCCCGTCCGCCCTCAGGAGTTCCCATGCGCGTGACCCAGATTTTCGCCGCCGCCGCCCTGGCGCTGGTCAGCACCTTTGCCGCTGCCGCCGACAACGCCGAGCAGGCGATCCGCAAGACCCTGCAGTCCCTGGAACTGGGCGTGCCGGTCGATAGCGTTGCCAGCAGCCCGCTCAACGGCCTGTATGAAGTCAAGCTCGAAGGCGGCCGCGTGCTGTACGCCAGCGCCGATGGCCAGTTCGTCATGCAGGGCTATCTGTTCCAGATCCAGGACGGCAAGCCGGTCAACCTGACCGAGAAGACCGAACGGCAGGCCATCGCCAAGACCATCAATGCCATTCCAGCGGCCGAGATGGTGGTTTATCCTGCCAAGGGCGAAACCAAGTCGCACATCACCGTGTTTACCGACACCACCTGCCCGTACTGCCACAAGCTGCACGCCGAAGTGCCTGAGCTCAACCGTCGCGGTATCGAAGTGCGCTACGTCGCCTTCCCGCGTCAGGGCCTGGGTTCGCCGGGTGACGAGCAGTTGCAGGCGGTCTGGTGCTCGAGCGACCGCAAGGCGGCGCTGGACAAGATGATCGACGGCAAGGAAATCAAGGCCGCCAAGTGCGCCAACCCGGTCGGCAAGCAGTTCGCCCTGGGCCAGTCGATCGGCGTCAACGGCACGCCGGCCATCGTCCTGGAAAACGGCCAGGTGATTCCGGGCTACCAGCCGGCGCCGCAAGTGGCCAAGCTGGCCCTGGCCAAGTAATTCAATCGCAAGCCGTTGCCTTGGGGTGACGGCAGTTTCACGATCGGCTGCCAGCCGGTCGTTTCATGGGGAGTTCACAGTGAAACCGGTCAAAGTAGGCATCTGTGGGTTGGGGACCGTCGGTGGCGGTACCTTCAATGTACTTCAGCGTAACGCCGAGGAGATCGCCCGCCGTGCCGGGCGTGGTATTGAAGTGGCACAGATTGCCATGCGTTCGCCAAACCCGAATTGCCAGATTACCGGTACCCCCATTACCGCTGATGTGTTCGAGGTCGCAACGAACCCGGAAATCGACATTGTCATCGAGCTGATCGGCGGCTACACCATTGCCCGCGAGCTGGTGCTCAAGGCCATCGACAACGGCAAGCACGTGGTCACCGCCAACAAGGCGCTGATTGCCGTGCACGGCAACGAGATCTTCGCCAAGGCCCGTGAGAAGGGCGTTATCGTCGCCTTCGAAGCGGCTGTGGCCGGTGGCATCCCGGTGATCAAGGCGATCCGTGAAGGCCTGTCGGCCAACCGTATCAACTGGGTGGCCGGGATCATCAACGGTACCGGCAACTTCATCCTCACCGAAATGCGTGAAAAAGGCCGTGCGTTCCCCGACGTGCTGGCCGAAGCCCAGGCCCTGGGTTACGCCGAAGCCGACCCGACCTTCGACGTCGAAGGCATCGATGCCGCGCACAAGCTGACCATCCTGGCGTCCATTGCCTTTGGGATCCCGCTGCAGTTCGACAAGGCCTACACCGAAGGCATCACTCAGCTGACCACCGCTGACGTCAACTACGCCGAAGCGCTGGGTTATCGCATCAAGCACCTGGGCGTGGCCCGCAGCACTGCCAACGGTATCGAGCTGCGAGTGCACCCGACGCTGATCCCGGCCGACCGCCTGATCGCCAACGTCAACGGCGTGATGAACGCCGTGATGGTCAACGGTGATGCTGCCGGTTCGACCCTGTTCTACGGTGCTGGCGCCGGCATGGAGCCTACCGCTTCGTCGGTGATTGCCGACCTGGTCGATGTGGTTCGCGCCATGACTTCTGATCCGGAGAACCGCGTACCGCACCTGGCCTTCCAGCCTGACTCGCTGTCGGCCCACCCGATCCTGCCGATCGAAGCCTGCGAAAGCGCCTACTACCTGCGCATCCAGGCCAAGGATCACCCGGGCGTGCTGGCCCAGGTGGCGAGCATCCTTTCCGAGCGCGGCATCAATATCGAATCGATCATGCAGAAGGAAGTCGAGGAACAGGACGGCCTGGTGCCCATGATCCTGCTCACTCATCGAGTGATCGAGCAACGCATGAACGACGCCATCACCGCCCTGGAAGCCTTGCAGGATGTGGTCGGCAACGTCGTGCGTATCCGCGTCGAACAACTCAACTGACAACTGCGGCAAGCGGCAAGCGGCAAGCGGCAAGATCACAGCGGGACTGCGGTGACTTGCAGCTTGAAGCTTGAAGCTTGAAGCTCAAACCGAAGGTTTGCAAAAATGCGCTACATCAGTACCCGCGGCCAGGCACCGGCCCTGAACTTTGAAGACGTGCTGCTGGCCGGTCTTGCCAGCGACGGCGGCCTGTACGTGCCGGAAAACCTGCCGCGTTTCACCCAGGAAGAAATCGCTTCCTGGGCCGGCCTGCCCTACCACGAGCTGGCGTTCCGGGTGATGCGCCCGTTCGTCACCGGCAGCATCGCCGATGCCGATTTCAAGAAGATTCTCGAAGAAACCTACGGCGAGTTCGCCCATGCCGCGGTTGCACCGCTGCGTCAGCTGAACAGCAACGAATGGGTGCTGGAGCTGTTCCATGGCCCAACCCTGGCGTTCAAGGATTTCGCCCTGCAACTGCTCGGTCGCCTGCTTGATCATGTGCTGGCCAAGCGTGGCGAGCGCGTGGTGATCATCGGCGCCACCAGTGGTGATACCGGTTCCGCCGCCATCGAAGGCTGCCGCCGTTGCGACAACGTCGATATCTTCATCCTCCACCCGCACCAGCGCGTGTCGGAAGTTCAGCGCCGGCAGATGACCACCATCTTCGGCGAGAACATCCACAACATCGCCATCGAAGGCAACTTCGACGACTGCCAGGAAATGGTCAAGGCCAGCTTCGCTGACCAGGGCTTCCTCAAGGGCACCCGCCTGGTGGCAGTGAACTCGATCAACTGGGCGCGGATCATGGCCCAGATCGTTTACTACTTCCATGCAGCCCTGCAGTTGGGCGGCCCGGCGCGTTCGGTGGCGTTCTCGGTTCCGACCGGCAACTTCGGCGACATCTTCGCCGGCTACCTGGCGCGCAACATGGGCCTGCCGATCAGCCAGCTGATCGTCGCCACCAACCGCAACGACATCCTGCACCGCTTCATGAGCGGCAACCAGTACGTCAAGGAAACCTTGCACGCAACCCTGTCGCCGTCCATGGACATCATGGTTTCGTCGAACTTCGAACGCCTGCTGTTCGACCTGCACGGTCGCAATGGCGCGGCTATCGCCGGGCTGATGGACAACTTCAAGCAGGGCGGCGGTTTCAGCGTCGAACAGGATCGCTGGACCGAAGCGCGCAAGCTGTTCGATTCGCTGGCGGTCGATGATGCGCAAACCTGCGAAACCATCGCCGACGTCTTTGCCCAGACCGGTGAGGTGCTCGACCCGCACACCGCGATCGGCGTCAAGGCCGCACGCGAGTGCCGCCGCAGCCTGGACACGCCGATGGTGGTGCTGGGCACTGCGCACCCGGTCAAGTTCCCGGAAGCGGTGGAGAAGGCCGGTGTCGGCAAGGCTCTGGAACTGCCGGCGCACCTGACTGACCTGTTCGCCCGCGAAGAGAAGTGCACGGTACTGGCCAATGACCTGAAAGCCGTTCAGGCTTTCGTCAGCCAGCACGGTAATCGCGGCAAACCGCTCTGATCGACTGATCGGCACAACAAAGCCCGTCTCTGACGGGCTTTTTTATTTCTACACTGGCAATGGTTTGCAGCAACGGATCAAGGGTATCAATGAGCACCGGACATCGACGCACAACAGGGCTGTTGCTGGCCTGCCTGTTCTGGCTGGGTATCGGGCCCTGGGCCCAGGCCGCCCAGAGCCTGCCCTTTACCCTGGTACCGCCGTTCACCGAGCTTGGGCCGATGCCATTGACCGCGGCCCAGCAACAATGGCTGGGCCCGGCGCGGGTGTTGCGGGTCGGCATCTCGTTTGCCGATTACGAGCCGGTGGACATCACCATCGACCGCAACCGCTACCAGGGCATCAGCGCCGACTACCTGAGCCTGGTCGCCGAACGCCTGGGGGTGAAAACCCAGGTGCTGGCCTTCGCCAAGCGCGAGGAGGCGATCGAGGCCCTGCGCCATGGCGACATCGATGTCCTGACCAGCGCCAACGGCTTTGAGCGCAGCGTGGCGGGCCTGGCGTTCTCCGACGATTACATTCCGGACCGCTCCATGGTCGTGGTGCGTGGCGGCGCGCCGGTGCCGCCAAAGTCGCTGGCGGGGAAGAAAGTGGTCCTGCTCGACGGTTATGCCGACACCCGGGTCATGCACCAGGTTTATCCCGACAGCCAGGTGCTGCTGGCGCCCAACCTCAGCAGTGCCCTGGAGGCGCTCAATCAGGGTGAAGTGGATGCGTTTGTCGGCAACGAGATCATCATCCGCGCCTTCAACGCGCTGCGTCCGTACCTGGGCCTGCAGGTGGTCGGACCCAGCGCCTTGCCGCCGATTGGCTTCGCCTTTGCCGTGCGTGCCGAAGACCGGCTACTGCAGGAGATGTTCAACCAGGCGCTGGCCAGTATCGAGGAGTCGGTGCGCCGCGAAATTCTTGGCCGCTGGACCTCCGGCCTGGGCTCGGACGTGGCTCATCACCGGGTCGAGCTGAGCGTCGCCGAGCGCCGCTGGATCGCCAGCCATCCGCGGGTGACCGTGGTTGGTAGCCAGTATCCGCCTTACCTGTTCCGCACTCGCCAGGGCGCCTGGGTGGGGCTTAACAGCGATGTGCTGGCGACCATTGCGCAGATGACGGGCCTGCAGTTTGACTATGCGCCGTCCGAATCGATTGCCCAGAGCCTGGAGCTGCTCAGGAGCGGGCAGGCCGACATGAGCACAACCCTCAGTGAAACCGCGGAGCGCCGCGAGTTTCTCGGGTTCACTCATTCCATTGGCGGGCAGAGCTGGGTGTTCATCGTTCGTGCGCCGCAACTGGGCCTGGCGTCGCTGGACGAACTGGCCGGGCAGACCCTGGCACTGCCGGCGCAGCATGCGCTGGAGAGCACCCTTCGCGAGGATCACCCGGGTATTCGCCTGTTGTTGGTGGGCTCGCTGGAGCAAGCCCGGGAAAAGGTCCGCAACGGCGAAGCCCTGGCCACCATCGACAGCGAAATCGGCGCCTACAGCGTGATCGGCAACGACCCGGTGCTCAAGGTCGGGCGTGGAGTCGAGGGCAAGTGGGCACCGGACCGGTTCTCGGTACGGCGCAGCGCTCCGGAGCTGGAAAGCATCCTCAACAAGGCCCTGGAAGCCTTCCCGGTCGCCGAGTTGCGTGCCGTGCGCATGAAGTGGCTGGGCGCGCTGGCGCCGCCAGCGCCGGCCTGGCAGCGGATTGCACCGTGGATCTACTGGACCGTGGCGGCGGCGGTACTGTTCGGGCTGGTGTCGCTGGTCTGGAGCAGTCGCTTGCGCGCGCAGATCAACCAGCGGCAGAAGGCCGAGCAAGCCCTCAACGACCAGTTGGCGTTCAAGCGCGCACTGCTCGACGGAATCCCCAACCCGATCTACGTGCGCGACCTGGAAGGGCGGCTGATCACCTGCAACAAAAGCTACGAACAGGCCTTCTCGATGCGCCTGGAAGATGTCAAGGGCCGGCGGCTGACAGACATCGATGTCATTCCCGAGGCGCTGGCCAGGCAACTGCATGCCGATTACCTGAGCCTGCTCGAAGATCCGCAACCGGTGTTCGCGGACCGCTGTATCGAGTTTGAGGGCCAGCGCACCGATGCCTACCAGTGGACCGTGCCGTTCTACAGTGCCGACGGGCAGCTGCAAGGCCTGCTGGGGGGCTGGATCGACATCACCGAGCGCAAGCAACTGGAGGTGGCGCTGGTCGAAGCCCGGCAGCAGGCCGAGCAGGCCAACCAGGCCAAAAGTACCTTTCTGGCGACCATGAGCCACGAGATTCGCACGCCCATGGCGGTGATCATCGGCCTGCTCGAACTTGAGCGGGAAACCACCCTGGGCCGCGGCGAGCAACCGTCCCGGCGGCTGGAAACCGCCCATCAATCAGCCCGTGAGCTGATTGCGCTGATCGGTGACAGCCTCGACCTTGCCCGGATCGAGGCCGGCAGCCTGCAGCTCGAACCCCAGGCCCGGGCACTGGCGCCGTTTCTCAAGGCTATCGTCGAGCAGTTCCAGGCCCAGGCCCTGGCTCAGGGCCTGGACTTGCGCCTGCAACTGGCCAGCGAAGCAGAAGGGGTGTACTGGTTCGACCCGCTGCGCTTGCGCCAGGTGCTGACCAACCTGCTGGGCAACGCCCTGAAATTCACCCACCTGGGCCTGGTAGAGCTGCAGGTCAGCCGCACGGGCTGCGACAGTTTGCAGGGCATTGGCTTGCGCCTGTGTGTGCGTGACACCGGCATCGGTATCAGCAAGCAACAGCAGAGCGCGCTGTTCCAGCCCTTCGCTCAGGCAGGCGCGGGTGCCGAATATGGCGGCTCGGGCCTGGGCCTGAGCATTTGCCGGCAGTTGGTCGAGTTGATGGGCGGCAACATTGCCCTGCGTAGCGTGCCGGGCAAAGGTACCGAGGTCAGTGTCGAGCTGACCCTCGAAGCGCTGGCTGCCGAGCCTGTAGCGCCAGCGCCGACGCGTGGGCTGGCGGGCGGGCCGGCGCGGCGGATTCTGGTGGTTGATGACCTTTCGGCCAGCCGCTTGGTGCTCAGCCAGCAACTGGAATTCCTTGGCCATGAGGTGCTGGCTGTGGAGAACGGCCAGAGTGCTTTGCAGGCCTGGCAGGACGGCGATTTCGACCTGGTGCTCAGCGATTGCAACATGCCGGTGATGAACGGTTATGCGCTGGCCCGTGGCATCCGCCGCCTGGAACGCGACAGCCAGCGCCCAGCGATCGCCATCGTTGGCTGCACCGCCAACGCTATGAAAGAGGAGCGCGCCCGCTGCCTGGAGGCCGGCATGGATGAATGCCTGGTCAAGCCGGTTGCGCTGGCCCAGCTTGTTGCGGTGATCGACAGGCTGGCCGCACGGCCCAGCTTCAGGATGGATACCCTGCAGAAGATGACCCAGGCCAACAATGCGGTACTGCGGCGCATGCTTGAGGAGTTGCGCAAAAACCTGCGGGAAGAGTCCGCTTTGCTCGCTTCTGCCGTCCAGACCCAAGGCTGGGAAGCCATTGGCGTGGCATTGCACCGCCTCAAGGGCGTCGCCTGCCTGATTGATGCGCTGCCCCTGGCACAGGCGTGCGCGCAACTGGAAAAGGCCAGCCAGGTGCGCTCGATGCAGGCTGCCGACCCGGGATGGGCAGCATTGCAGGCGGCAATCGACCAGTTAAATCAGGACATTGAACAAGAGCTGTGGAAAATGTCACCTAAACTTTAGGACATGTCCTATGGGCGTCCTAGGCCAATTTTCCTAGAGTTGCACAGTGCTGTCGTTCAGATCGGCTACTGCGGGGAAATTTTCATGCGCTCACTTAAGGTTCTGATTCTCGAGGATCATCCTTTCCAACTGATGGCCTTGCATCAGATGCTCAATGCCAATGGCGTCTTCGATGTGCTGACGGCAGAGTCGGTCGACGGCGCACGGCAGACGCTGTCCCGGCGCGGGCGGGTCGATATCGCCATCTGCGACCTGCACATGGACGGCCAGGACGGCCTGGAGCTGATCCGTCACCTGGCTGACAGCGGCCTGGCGGCGGCCTTGATTATCCTCAGCAGCGCCGAACGTGGTGTGCTCGATAGCGTTGCCGACCTGGCGCGACAGTTGGGCTTGCGGGTGCTCGGCAGTCTGCAGAAGCCGGCTTGCAGCGTGTCGCTGCACAAGTTGCTGCGCCGCTACCTCGACGAGCCCGGCGATTCGCCCCAGGCGCTCGCCGCACCGGCCCATGCCGAGCTGTTGGCCATGTCGCCCGCCGAGTTGGCGCAGAGCCAGGCGCAGTGGCAGGCCCATTACCAGCCCAAGGTGGCTTTCGACGGTGCCCTGGTCGGGGTGGAGGCGTTGGTACGTTGGCAACACCCAAGCCTTGGCTTGCTTAGCCCGGCGCAGTTCTTCCCCTTGATCGAAGGCGCCGGGCTGCTGGAGATGCTTAGCTGGCATGTGCTCGACCAGGCCCTGGCATTCAGTGCCCAGGCCAGGCTCGCCAGTGGCCAGCCGCTACCCGTGGCGGTCAACATCGCCCCGCTGATGCTCACCCGCGATGATTTCGCCGCGCAGGTTGTTGCGGCCCTCAAGCGCCATGACGTGCCGGCCAGCGCCCTGACCCTGGAGGTCATCGAAACCCACAGCTGCCAGCTCGACAGCAAGCAGCTCGAAGGGCTGCTGCACCTGCGCATCCAGGGTTGCCAACTGTCGATCGATGATTTCGGCACGGGCGTGTCCAATCTGCAGCGCCTGCTCGAACTGCCATTCAGCGAGTTGAAACTGCCCAGCGAGTTTGTCCGGGGCATGGCCGATGACGGCCGCAAGGCCGCGGTGGTGGCGGGGGCGCTGATCATGGCCCGGCGCATGGACCTGAACGTGGTGGTCGAGGGCGTCGAGACGGTGGATGACCTGATGGCGATCAAGGCCCTGGGCAGCCCGATCATGCAGGGCTATTTCATTGCCCGGCCGATGGCGGGGCAGGACCTGCGCCGGTGGATGCTCGAGCGTGAGCCGGCCGAGTCCAGGCTGCGGCGCAGGGCGTGAACAGCCTTCAGCCCAGGCCGTGCTCCTGCAAATAGAGGTACAGCGCGGCGTCATTGGCCAGGCCCAGCTTGCGCATGGCACTGACCTTCTGGCTGCTCACTGTCTGCTTGCTGCGGTTGAGCAGGGTGGCGATCTGGCCGACCGTGTGGCCGCCGGCGAGCAGGCGGGCGACTTCCAGCTCGCGCGGTGACAACGCCGTCTGGTCGCGAGCCAGGTCTTCACGCACGGCACCGTCCTGCAACAGCAACTGCTGCACCGAATCGGCCAGGTAAATCTTGCCGCTGCGCAGGCGGGCGATGGCCTGGGGCAATTCGTCGGCCAGGCTGGCCTTGCTCAGCAGGCCATTGACGCCCAGGGCCAGCATGGCCCGGAACAGCCCGGCATTGTTGAGCATGGTCACCACCAGCAGCGGCAACTGCGGATGGTGCCGGCGCAGTTGTTCGAGCAGCTTCAAGCCATCGTTCTGCTGCTCCAGCGGCATCATGAAGTCGGTCACCAGCACGTCGCATTCCAGGCTTTGCAGCAGCGTCGTGAGCTCCAGCGGGCCGCCAGCTTCGCCCACTACGCGAATGCCCGGAAGCTGCTCGAGCACGGCGCGCAGGCCGATGCGAAAGATCGGGTGATCATCGGCCAGGATGATGCGCAGTTCACTGGGGGCAGGGGCTGTCACAGGCAGGCTCCGCTCAACGTGCTGGATTTCAATCTGTCATTTTTGCCGGGCATGCTGGGTAAAGGAAATCGCACTGAGAGAACTTTTCCGGCTGCCTCAGGGTCAGTGAAAGACCCCTTCTCGACAGGTAGGTGAACAATGAATGAGATGGAATGTATCAGATTGTTGCTTGGTCAAGCATTGGCACCGTACCGGGTCAGGCTGGTGCGCCTGAGCACCGGCTGTGATTTCGACCTGCGCCTGACCGACGAAGCCAACCGCAGTGTGCTGCGGCGCACGGTCAAGCCCAGCCAGTTGCAGGACCAGCGCCTGCTGGTCGACCTGGTCGATGGCCTGCAGCGTGACCTGCTGATTGTAGAGGGCCGCCTGCAGCCTTGTGTCATCGCGGCGCAGCGCCATCTGCAGCAAGGCCGCTCGATCAGCGCCGGGGTGTGACGGAACCTTTGCCGGGCAAGGCAATCAGACCTGACAAGGACAGCTGATCGGGATTTTGCTCCGATGTCGTGAAGCTGTCGTGCGAAGCCCTATGGGCTTTTGTTTAGCCCCGGGCGGCCTCCCCACCGTTCGGGGTTTCTTTTTGCCTGCGATCGGGCCTCAGGGGTGCTCGCCAAACAGGTGCAGGCTGTCGTGCAGGTACTGTTCGCGCATTTGCGGCGCCAGCCACTGGGCGTACAGGTCGGGCAAGGTGTCGTTGCGCAGCGGCAGTAGCAGTTTGTTGATATGGCTGATGGCTTCGCGCCCCAGCGGCGTGTCGGAGCAGCCGACCCGCAGCAACTGGTACTGCTCGACTCCCTGGATCGGGTAGAAGGCATAGTCGTCGCTGGGCCAGCCTTGCTGTTGCAGCAGGTAGCGCACTTCCGGCCAGTAGCCGAGCACCAGTTGCAGGCGGTCATGCTGCTGCATTTGCAGCAGGCTGGTCACTGCGTCATTGCCGTAGTGGCGGCTGAGGGTAGTGTCGGGCAGGGTCTTGAGCAGTTCATCAACCGCCGGGCTGTAGCTGCGCTGAGCCACCACACCCAGCTTGAGCGCGGTACTGCCGAGCAGCGTCTGCAGGTCGACCTGCTGGTTGTGCAGGTAGGGGTCAAGCAGGTGCTGGTCCTTGCGCCGGACCACCAGGCCGCTGCTGAGCACGCCCAGGCTGGGGATCGAGAAATGCACATAGCGCGCGCGCTCCGGGGTCCACAGCAGGGTCGGATCGCAGGTGAAGGTGGGCGCCTGGAGCATCTGGATGCCGCGGGCGCGGTTGACCCGGACGATGCTGTGATCGTACTCGGGCATCTGTTCGATCAGCAGCGGCAGCAAGCGGTCGATCACCCCCTGGCCCTTGCCGGTGCCTTCGAAAATGGTCAGCGGCGGCAAGTCGCGCAACAACCAGAACAAACGCTCCTTGGCCGAGGCCGGAGCGGGCAGGCCCAGGCAAAGCAACAGACCTAGCAACAGCGGCAATCCACGACGCATGCTCGCTTGCCAGTGATGGGTCATGTCCAGGTCTCCACCGTTGCCACGCAACTTGAGTAGTGCCGTGTTCAGACTGCGCCTTGCGTGCGTAGCCGGGCAATCGCTGCTGTGTCATAACCCAGCCCGGCCAGTACCTGCTCGGTGTGGGCTCCAAGCTCCGGCCCGACCCATTCGCTGGAGCCGGGGGTGTCCGAGAGCTTGGGGACGATTCCCGGCATCTTGAACGGCGTGCCGTCGGGCAGCTTGGCTTGCAGGAACATCTCGCGGGCGAGAAACTGCGGGTCGCTGAACATATCTTCGGCACTGTAGATGCGGCTGGCCGGTACCTGGGCCTCATTGAGCACCTGCATCAGCGCATCCAGTGGCAAGGTCCGCGCCCAGCGGTCGATCACCCCGTACAACTCATCGCGGCGCAGGTCGCGGCCGTCATTGCTGGCGAGCGCCGGATCGTCGGCCAGGTCATTGCGGCCGATGGCCTGCATGAAGCGCTTGAAGATCGCATCGCCATTGGCGCCGATCTGCACGTGCTTGCCATCGGCGCTGGTGTGGATGGAGGAGGGGGTGATGCCGGGCATGATGTTGCCGGTACGCTCGCGGATAAAGCCGAACACGTCGAACTCCGGCACCATGCTTTCCATCATGGCGAAGATCGCCTCATACAAGGCGACATCCACCACCTGGCCCTGGCCGCCGTTGACTTCGCGATGACGCAGGGCCATCAACGCCCCGATCACGCCCCACAAGGCCGCAATCGAGTCACCGATGGAGATGCCGGTACGTACCGGTGGGCGGTCCTCGAAACCGGTGATGTAGCGCAGCCCGCCCATGGATTCGCCGACGGCGCCGAACCCCGGCTGGTCTTTCATCGGCCCGGTCTGGCCGAAGCCGGACAGGCGCACCATCACCAGCTTCGGGTTGAGGGCGTGCAGCACGTCCCAGCCCAGGCCGAGTTTTTCCAGCACCCCGGGGCGGAAGTTCTCGATCAGGATGTCGGCCTCGGCCAGCAGCTTCTTGAGAATATCCAGCCCTTCGGCATGCTTGAGGTTGAGCGTGAGCGACTGCTTGTTGCGGGCCTGGACGAACCACCACAGCGACGTGCCTTCGTACAGCTTGCGCCACTTGCGCAGCGGGTCGCCGCCATCGGGCGACTCGACCTTGACTACCTCGGCGCCGAATTCGGCGCAGATGCGCGAAGCGAACGGGCCGGCGATCAGGGTGCCGAGTTCGATGACTTTGAGGCCGGCGAGAGGTTTGCTGGGCGTAGGCATGAGGCGTCCGTGGCAGCGGGTCAGGGCCCCCGTTTTTATCATAGCTGGGCGCGCCCAGATACTGCTGCGGCGCAAGGAACATGCGGATCGGTTAGACTGGGCGACTTTCCTTGCCGCAAGAAGCCCGTCCATGGCCCAGCCATCCACCACCTACAAGTTTGAACTGAACCTCACCGACCTTGACCGCGGCGTGTACGAAAGCGTCAAGCAGACCATCGCCCGTCACCCGTCGGAAACCGAAGAGCGCATGGCCGTGCGTCTGCTGGCCTACGCCCTGTGGTACAACGAGCAACTGTCTTTTGGCCGCGGTCTGTCGGACGTGGACGAAGCGGCGGTGTGGGAAAAGAGCCTGGACGATCGCATCCTGCACTGGATCGAAGTCGGCCAGCCCGATGCCGATCGTCTGACCTGGTGCTCGCGTCGCACCGAGCGCACCAGCCTGCTGGCCTATGGCAGCCTGCGCGTGTGGGAAACCAAGGTGCTGCCGGCGGTCAAGAACCTGAAAAACCTCAACATCGCCGCCGTGCCCCAGGAAGTTCTGGAAACCCTGGCCAAGGACATGCCGCGGGCGATCAAGTGGGACGTGATGATCAGCGAAGGCACGGTGTTCGTCACCGACGATCGCGGCCAGCACGAAGTCCAGCTGCAATGGCTGATGGGCGAGCGCTGATCGCGCGTCCTTTCAAGCCGAACATCCCTGATTGACGAGAAGCCCCAACGCCCCATGCGTATCGATCCCCGCCCGTTGCCGTCCACGTTGCCCTTTCTCGGCGACCTGCCACCCTTGCTGACCCGCCTGTATGCCGCCCGTGGCGTGCAATCGGCAGCCGAGCTGGATAAGAGCCTGGCGCGCCTGCTGCCTTACCAGCAGCTCAAGGGCATCGAGGCGGCAGTCGACCTGCTGGTGACGGCACTGGCAGAACGCCAGCGCATCCTCATCGTCGGCGACTTCGACGCCGATGGCGCCACCGCCAGCACCGTCGGCCTGCTCGGCCTGCGTCTGCTGGGTGCTGCCCATGTTGATTACCTGGTGCCCAACCGCTTCGAGTACGGCTATGGCCTGACTCCGGAGATTGTCGAAGTGGCCTTGCAGCGCCAGCCGCAATTGCTGATCACCGTCGACAACGGCATTTCCAGCGTCGAAGGCGTGGCCGCCGCCAAAGCTGCGGGATTGAAGGTCCTGGTGACCGATCACCACCTGCCTGGCCATGAGCTGCCCGCGGCCGACGCCATCGTCAACCCCAACCAGCCGGGCTGCGAGTTCCCCAGCAAGGCGCTGGCCGGGGTCGGGGTGATTTTCTATGTGCTGATGGCCTTGCGCGCGCGGTTGCGCAGCCTCGGGCACTACGACAACACGCCGCAACCGAACATTGGCGAGCTGCTCGATCTGGTGGCCCTGGGCAGCGTCGCTGACGTGGTGCCGCTGGATGCCAACAACCGCATCCTGGTGCACCAGGGCCTGGAACGCATTCGTGCCGGACGGGCTCGGCCGGGGCTCAAGGCCATTCTTGAAGTGGCCCGCCGCGATCATGCGCGTATCACCTCCACCGACCTTGGCTTTATTCTCGGCCCACGGCTCAATGCGGCCGGGCGCCTGGACGACATGAGCCTGGGCATCGAGTGCCTGCTCAGTGACGATGCCAACCTGGCTCGGGAAATGGCCGGCCAGCTCGACGAACTGAACCAGGACCGCAAATCCATCGAGCAGGGCATGCAGCGCGAAGCCCTGGCCCAGCTCAAGGACCTGCCGCTGGACTCGATGCCGTTCGGCCTGTGCCTGTTCGAGCCGGACTGGCACCAGGGCGTGATCGGCATCCTTGCCTCGCGCCTGAAAGAGCGTTACCACCGCCCGACCATCGCCTTTGCCGATGCCGGCGACGGCATGCTCAAGGGCTCGGCGCGCTCGGTGCCGGGCTTTCATATTCGCGATGCGCTGGATGCCGTGGCGGCGCGCCATCCGCAGTTGATCAGCAAGTTCGGCGGCCACGCCATGGCCGCCGGCCTGTCGCTGCCGGCTGATAACTTTCCGGCCTTTGCCCAGGCCTTCGACGAAGAAACCCGTCGCCAGCTGCGTGAAGAAGACCTCACCGGCCGCTTGCTGTCGGACGGCACCCTGGCGGTCGAGGAGTTCCACCTGGAGCTGGCCCGGGCTTTGCGCAATGCCGGGCCGTGGGGCCAGCACTTCCCCGAGCCGCTGTTCCACGGGGTGTTCCAGCTGGTCGAGCAACGGATCGTCGGTGAGCGGCACCTGAAGGTGGTGCTCAAGAGCGAATGCGGTTCGCTCAAGCTCGATGGCATCGCCTTTGGCGTCGACCGGGAAGTCTGGCCCAACCCCACCGTGCGCTGGGTCGAGCTGGCCTACAAGCTCGACGTCAACGAGTTTCGCGGCCAGGAAAGCGTGCAACTGATGATCGCGCATATCGAGCCGCGCTGATCTCACGGGGCAAAGTGGTCTAGGCTTCGAATGATGGGTCGAAGAACCTGCGGGGAAGATTCTGTAGTCGGCCGGTCAACTACCTGGAGCCTTACCACTTGATTTGAGAGGTGCCCCATGAGCCTGCTGCTTGAGCCGTATACCCTGCGCCAGCTGATCCTGCCCAACCGCATTGCCGTCTCACCCATGTGCCAGTATTCCAGTGTCGACGGCCTGGCCAATGACTGGCACCTGGTGCACCTGGGCAGCCGCGCGGTGGGTGGTGCCGGGCTGATTTTCACCGAAGCCACTGCCGTGACTGCCGACGGGCGCATTACCGCGCAAGACCTGGGCTTGTGGGACGATGCGCAGATCCCGGGGCTGCAACGCATCACCCGTTTCATCACCGCCCAGGGCGCGGTGCCCGGCATTCAGCTGGCCCATGCAGGGCGCAAAGCCAGCACCCATCGGCCGTGGCTGGGCAAGCATGGCAGCGTCAAGGTTGACGATGGCGGCTGGGTGCCAGTGGGGCCCTCGAAAATTGCCTTCGACCCGGAGCACACCGCACCCAGCGAACTGAACGAAGCGCAGATCGGCGAGATCATCCAGGCCTTTGTCGCCGCTGCCCGGCGCGCCCTTGAGGCCGGTTTCAAGGTGGTCGAAGTGCATGCCGCCCATGGCTACCTGTTGCACCAGTTCCTGTCGCCATTGAGCAACCAGCGCCGCGACCAGTACGGCAGCTGCTTTGAAAACCGCATTCGCCTGACCCTGCAAGTGACCGAAGCGGTGCGCGAGGTGTGGCCGGCCGAGTTGCCGGTGTTCGTGCGGCTATCGGCCACTGATTGGGTCGAGGATGGCTGGAACCCGGATGAGACCGTGGAGCTGGCCAAGCGCCTGCGCAAACTGGGCGTGGACCTGATCGACGTGTCCTCTGGCGGCACCTCGGTAAAAGCCGAGATCCCGACCGGGCCGGGCTATCAGACTCAGTTCGCGGCCAAAGTGCGGGAAGAGGCGGGAATCGCCACCGGGACGGTGGGCATGATCACCGACCCGATGCAGGCTGAAACCATCTTGCGTACGGCGCAGGCCGATATCATTTTCCTCGCCCGCGAATTGCTGCGCGACCCGTACTGGCCGCTGCATGCCGACGACGACCTGGGCGGCAACAAGGCGGTGTGGCCGGCGCAGTATCAACGGGCTACCAGCCGCGACCAGCCGATACATGAGTCTGATTTACGCGATTGACTGAATGGCGAGCGCTTCGCGCTCGATCGCAGGCAAGCCAGCTCCCACAGGTTCGGCGTACATAAACCCTCTGTGGGAGCGGGCCTTAGGCATGTGCGGCCTGGCTCAACACATCGCTGACCCACTGGTTGATGCTCTTGTCTGCCAACTCAGCTTTTTGCGCGACGCTGGCATGCAGCGTCGGCTCAAGGCGCAAGCTCAATTTCCCCGAGTAAGCTTTCTGTGGTTCACGTCCCAGGCGCGCGCAGGTATCAAGGTAATCATCCACGGCTTCTTCGAAGGCGCTGCGCAACTGCGGGACCGATTGCGCGTGAAAGCCGATCACATCGCGTATACCGGCGACATGGCCGATCAGCAATTGGTCTTCATCGCTGTATTCAATACGGGCGGCGTAGCCCTTGTAGTTCATGACATTCATGGGGTCACTCCTGCCTGTTCCAGAAAGTACCGCGCATCGCGGATCTGATAAGGCTTGGCATCTTTATCCGGATGAGGGCGATGGAACGTCGCGATCACACCATTGAGTTCAAAGCGCACGCGTGAACCTCTGCCTTCGATTACCCGGCCTCCCGCACCGACCAACAAAGATTCGATGCGAGCCCATTCCAGATTGCCGGGTATCGGTTTGCTGAAGATTGACTTCAGCGTACTGCGCTGATGATTATTAATGGTATCAGATTATGATACCGTCTGCGATGCAGCAATGGGGTGTCCGTAGGGCGAAGCCTTTATGGATGAAGGAGGTTTCCTGGATTTAGCCCAGTTCCCCCACCGCACGCCACGCCTCATCAATCGCCGCATGGGCATAGGCGCTCCAGGCCGCGTCCGAGTTGGCGATGCTGACCTTGCCCACGGGCTGGCGCGCCAGCTCCATCCACTGCTCGATCTGCGCCGGGTCGTCGTAGAGGGTATTGGTGGAGCAGGCATAACCATGGGGCCAGCGGTTGACCGTAATCGCCAGGATGTCCTTGTTGTGGTCAAAGCCACCAGGACCCAGCATGCGTTGCAACTGCTCGCGCAGCTGGCTTTCCAGTACCTCGAATGAGGTGCCGTACAGGCGCCCGCGTCCGGCACGGGCCTGGTCGCGGCTGCTCATGCCGCTGTCGGGGCTGGTCGGGACAAACACCATGTGCAGGCCGATGGGCTGCGCCGGGTCGCGTGGATGTTCGTAGCCGCCGAGGCTCACCGGGTAGTCGAGCTTGATCCGGCTGTAGGGCTGGGTGGCGGCGTAGATCTCGTGCACGCCAAGCTTCTGGAACGCTTGCCAGTTGCTCACGATGACCTTGGTGTACACCAGCGGGAACTTGACGTTCTGGCTCAGGGCGTGGGCCTGTTCGGCCGACAGGTCGCGCAGCAGGTAGGGGATCATCATGTTGTAGCAGGCCAGGACGCAGTGCTTGGCGCGCACCTTGGCCAGTTGCCCGGCGCGGCTGTAGCCGACATCGACTCCACCCGCGACGTTGCGCACGCTCACCGCCGTGCTGTTCAGGCGCAGGCGCAGCGGTTGCCCGGCGCGGTCGAGCTGGCTGTAGTCGAAATTGGCGAGGACGATGTCTTCCATGCTCTGGCCCGGCGCCACCGATGGCACCAGGCTGCGCACCAGCAGGCGTGCCAGCGAGGCGTTGCCGTCGGGGAAGTGGTAGATGTAGGGCTCTTCCATCTCCGCCTTGGCTTCCTCGCTGAGCGGCGCCAGGTTCATCGCGGCAAAACCCGGGAAGCCGACAGAGTAGGCGTCGGCAGCGGCGACGGCATCGATGCCCACGGCCATGAAGTCGTTGCTGCGGCCCTGGAAGTACTTGACCGCCCTGGCCGACAGGCCGACGTCCTTGAGCAGGAAGTCGCGGTAGCTGGTGCGCTCCAGATAGGCCGTCTTGTCCTCCAGCGACTTGCCGGCCAGGTAGTCGCGCGGCGCCTGGTGCAGGTCGATCAGCGCCTTGCGGTCGCTTGCGGGCAGGGGGAAGTCATTGATGAAGTCGGCAATCGGGCGGGCGTTGAGCTGGCTCGGGGCGATGTCGTCGGCGACCATCGGCGTCGGGTCGCCAGTGACCAGCTTGTCTTCGCCGAAGGTTTCCTGGTCGAAGAACACCGCGCGCGACAGGCCCAGGTCGGGGTAGAAGCTGCGGTCAAAGGCGGTCTCGAAACGCTTGATATCGACGCCAAGCTTTTGCAGCAGGCCGTTGACCTCCTTGCTGTACAGATGGTTGGGCGACTGCAAGGCTTCACTGCCGCCATAGCCAAGGATCATCCGCCCACCGGCGCTGAACTCGTTGCGCTTGGCGTGGCCGCCGAAATCGTCATGGTTCTCGAGGATCAGGATCTTCGCGGCGGGATGTTTCTCGCGATAGAAGAACGCCGCCGCCAGGCCGCTGATGCCGCCGCCGACCACCACCAGGTCGTATTCCTCGCTGATCGCCAGGGCGTCGGTGGCGAAGGTCTTTTTCTCCCAGCCCATCTGGTGCGCAACTTCGAAGGCGCCGACATGGCTGCCACGCAAACCGGTCAAGGCCGGTGGGTAATAGCGCCCGCTGGGGGCCGCCTGAAGCAGTTGCAGCGGGGTCAGGCCCGCTGCGACGCCGATGGCGACTCCGTTGATGAAGTCGCGTCGGGTGATTTCCATGGGTGTCCTTACCTTAATGTTTGAACATCACATGTCGGACGCAGGTGTAGTCCTCCAGCCCGTACATGGACATATCCTTGCCATAGCCAGACAGTTTCTGACCGCCATGGGGCATTTCGCTGACCAGCATAAAGTGCGTGTTGACCCAGGTACAGCCGTACTGCAGGCGCGCCGAAACGCGGTGGGCACGGCCGACGTCGGCGGTCCACAGCGACGACGCCAGGCCGTAGTCGGAATCGTTGGCCCAGGCCAGGGCCTGCGCTTCATCGTCGAAACGGGTCACCGAGACCACCGGCCCGAACACCTCGCGGCGGACGATCTCGTCATCCTGCTGGGCATCGGCCAGCACCGTAGGTTCGAAAAAGAAACCGTCACCGGCCACCGCCTTGCCACCGGTGACCAGGCGAATATGCGGCTGGGCAATCGCCCGTTCGACCATGGCCGCCACCCGGTCGCGGTGCTGGGCGGTGATCAGCGGGCCGAGCTCGGTGTTCGGGTCGTTCTGCAGGCCATGCTTGATGCTGGCCACGGCCTTGCCGAGCTTTTCGACGAACTGCTCGTAGATGCCGCTCTGGGCATAGATGCGGCAGGCGGCGGTGCAGTCCTGGCCGGCATTGTAGAAGCCGAAGGTGCGGATGCCGTCGACCGCGGCGTCGATATCGGCATCATCAAAAATGATCACCGGGGCCTTGCCGCCCAGTTCCATGTGCATGCGCTTCACGCTGTCGGCGGTGCTAGCGATGATGTTGGCGCCGGTTGGGATCGAGCCGGTCAGCGACACCATGCGCACTTTCGGGTGGGTTACCAGCGGCGTGCCGACGCTCGGCCCGCGGCCGAAAAGAATGTTCAGCACGCCGGCCGGCAACAGCTCGCTGGCAAGTTCTGCCAGGCGCAGCGCTGTCAGCGGCGTTTGCTCCGACGGCTTGAGCACCACGGTGTTGCCGGCGGCCAGCGCCGGGGCGATCTTCCAGGCAACCATCATCAGCGGGTAGTTCCACGGCGCGATCGAGGCGACCACGCCCAGCGGGTCGCGACGGGTCATCGAGGTATGCCCCGGCAAATATTCACCGGCAGCCGAGCCGCCCAGACAGCGGCTGGCGCCGGCAAAAAAGCGGAACACATCGGCGATCGCCGGGATCTCGTCATTGAGCGCAGCGGCATAGGGCTTGCCGCAGTTGTCCGACTCCAGGCGGGCCAGCTCTTCGCCGTGGGCCTCGATGGCGTCGGCAAGTTTGAGCAGCAACAGCGAACGCTCTTTGGGCGTGGTCTGCGACCAGCTGTCGAAGGCACGGTCGGCGGCGCGCACGGCAGCATCGACCTGGGCCTCGCTGGCCTCGTTGACTTCCACCAGCACGCTGCCCAGCGCCGGGTTGAGCACCGCGTAGCCTGCGCCTTCGCCGTCCACCAGTTGGCCGTTGATCAACAGTCGGGTTTGCATGGTCCAGTCCTCCAGGAGTTATTTGCCGCTGCCGGCTACGCTTTCGCCGCCGCGGGTCAGGTAAAAGGCGCCGAGGATCGGCAGCATGGTCACCAGCATCACCAACATGGCCACTACGTTGGTGACCGGCACATCGCGCGGCCGGCTTAACTGGTTGAGCAGCCAGATTGGCAGGGTGCGCTCGTGGCCAGCGGTGAAGGTGGTGACGATGATTTCATCGAACGACAAGGCAAAGGCCAGCATGCCGCCGGCCAGCAGTGCCGAGCCGAGGTTGGGCAAAACGATGTAGCGAAAGGTCTGCCAGCCGTCGGCGCCCAGGTCCATCGACGCCTCGATCAGGCTCTGCGAGGTGCGCCGCAGGCGGGCGATGACGTTGTTGTAGACGATCACCACGCAAAAGGTCGCGTGGCCGACGACGATGGTGAAAATGCCCGGCTCGATCCCCAGGGTCTTGAATGCCGAGAGCAGGGCGATGCCGGTGATGATCCCGGGCAGGGCGATGGGCAAAATCAGCATCAGCGAGATGCTCTCCTTGCCGAAAAAGCTGCGCCGGTACAGCGCCGCCGAGGCCAGGGTGCCGAGCACCAGGGCGATAAGCGTCGCCAGGCAGGCGACCTGCAGCGACAGTTTGATCGACTCCAGCACGTCCGGGCGCGCAAACGCCACGCTGAACCACTTCAGGGTCAAGCCCTGGGGCGGAAAGCTGAAGGCGGCGTCCTCGGTGTTGAAGGCATAGAGGAAGATGATCAGGATCGGGAAGTGCAGGAACACCAGCCCGCCCCAGGCCGCCAGGCGCAGGCCGATCGAGGCGCGTTCAGAGTGCATCGAAGGCCCCCAGGCGTTTGACTATGGTCAGGTACACGGCAATCAGCACGATCGGCACCAGGGTAAAGGCGGCAGCCATGGGCATGTTGCCGATGGCGCCCTGCTGGGCATAGACCATGCTGCCAATGAAGTAGCCGGGCGGGCCGACCAGTTGCGGGACGATAAAGTCGCCCAGGGTCAGCGAGAAGGTGAAGATCGAGCCTGCGGCTATGCCAGGTACCGACAGCGGCAGGATTACCTGCATGAAGGTCTGCCGCGGCCGCGCGCCAAGGTCTGCCGAGGCTTGCAGCAGTGATGGCGGCAGGCGTTCCAGTGAAGCCTGGATCGGCAGGATCATGAACGGCAGCCAGATGTACACGAACACCAGGAAGCGCCCCAGGTGCGAGGTCGACAGGGTGCTGCCGCCGACCCCGGGAATAGCGAGGATGAACTGCAGCACCGGCCCCAGGTTGAGTTGCTGGACGAACCACTGGGCCACGCCGCCCTTGGCCAGCAGCAGGGTCCAGGCGTAGGCCTTGACGATGTAGCTGGCCCACATCGGCATCATCACCGCGATATAAAAGAACGCTTTGGTCTTGCCGCTGGTGTAGCGGGCCATGTAGTAGGCGATGGGGAAGGCCAGCACGGCGCTAGCCAGCGACACGGCGATGGCCATGCCCAGGGTGCGCAGGATGATGTCGAAGTTCGATGGGTTGAACAGCGCAGCGAAGTTGCCCAGGGTCAGGTCAGGGGTGACCGCCATGGTGAAGTCGTCGAAGGTGTAGAAACCCTGCCACAGCAGGCTCAGCAGCGACCCCAGATAGATCGCGCCAAACCACAGCAGCGGCGGCACCAGCAGCAGCGCCAGGTACAGGTTGGGGCGCCGGTAGAGCAGGGTAGAGAAGCGCCGCATGACGCCCGGCGCGCTGTTTGCCAATACCTGGGTCATTTCAGTGGCCCTCGCCGGGCACGGTTTCCTGCAACGCCGTCATCGCCTCGCGGGCCCAGCGTGCCTGCAGGCGCTGGCCGGGCTGCCAGGGCGCGGCGTGTTCCTGCCACTGGTTGTTGGCCTGGCTGATGCTCAGCAACTGGCCGTTGTCCAGCTGCAGCTCGTAGCGGGTGGCGCTGCCCTGGTACTGGATATCGTGGAGCAGGCCGCTGACCTGGATTTCGTTGCTGGCCGCCGGCTGGTCGCCAAGGCGGATGTGTTCCGGGCGGATCGAGAACGGCAGCTGGCTGCCATTGAGCTGCTGCGCCAATGCGCCGCGCAGCACATTCGAGGTGCCGACGAACTCGGCGACGAAAGTGGTCGCCGGCTTCATGTACAGGTTGCGTGGAGTGTCGACCTGCTCGATGCGGCCGCGGTTGAACACCGCGACGCGGTCCGACATCGACAGCGCCTCGGTCTGGTCATGGGTGACAAAGATGAAGGTGATGCCCAATTGGCGCTGCAGCTTTTTCAGCTCGCCCTGCATTTGCTCGCGCAGTTTCAGGTCCAGCGCTCCCAGCGGTTCATCGAGCAGCAGCACCCGCGGGCGATTGACCAGCGCCCGCGCCAGGGCCACGCGCTGGCGCTGGCCGCCAGACAGTTGCACCGGCTTGCGCTGGCCATAGCCGCCCAGGGCAACCATGGCCAGGGCCTCTTCGGCGCGGGCATGGCGTTCGGCCTTGGCCACGCCCTTGACCTTGAGGCCATAGGCGACGTTGTCGCGCACGTTCATGTGCGGGAACAGCGCGTAGTCCTGGAACACCGTGTTGACGTCGCGCTGGTAAGGCGGCAACCCCGCCGCCTCTTCACCGTGGATGCGGATCGACCCGGCACTGGGTTGCTCGAAGCCTGCAATCAGGCGCAGGCAGGTGGTCTTGCCCGACCCCGAGGGGCCGAGCATCGAGAAGAACTCACCGTCGTGGATGTCGATCGACACCTGGTCAACCGCCCTGACCTCGCCAAAGGTGCGCGAGACATTGGTGAACTGCACTGCAAGGGTCATGGTGCGAAGCTCCAGCAAGAGGGAGCAAGCCCGCGTCTTCAGGTGGGAGCGGGCTTGCCCCGCGACAGGGCCCTAACGGCCGCCCATGATCGCAATATAGTCCTGGGTCCAGCGGCTATAGGGCACGAACTTGCCCCCTTCGGCCTGCGGGGTCTTCCAGAAGGCGATCTTGTCGAACTGGTCGAAACCATTGGTCTTGCAGCCCTCGGCGCCGAGCAGTTCGCTGGCGCTGCAGGCCGCCGGCACCGCGGGCAGCGAGCCGAACCAGGCCGCTACGTCGCCCTGGACCTTGGGCTGCAGCGACCAGTCCATCCACTTGTAGGCGCAGTTGGGGTGCTTGGCCTCGCTGTGCAGCATGGTGGTGTCGGCCCAGCCGGTGGCGCCTTCCTTGGGAATGGTCGAGGCCACCGGCTGTTTGTCGGCTTGCAGGCCGTTGACCATGTAGCCCCAGGAACTGGAGGCGACCACGCCCTCGTTCTTGACGTCACTCATCTGCACCGTGGCATCGTGCCAGTAACGGTGGATCAGCGGCTGTTGCTGGCGCAGCAGGTCGAGCACCGCTTGGTACTGGGTTTCGTTCAGTTCATAGGGGTTGTGGATGCCCAGTTCAGGTTTGGCCGACTTCAGGTACAGCGCCGCATCGGCGATGTAGATCGGCCCGTCGTAGGCCTGCACCCGGCCCTTGTTGGGCTTGCCGTCGGGCAGTTGCTGCGGCTCGAAAACCACGCTCCAGCTGGTCGGCGCCTGCTTGAACACCTCGGTGTTGTACAGCAGCACGTTCGGACCCCATTGGTAGGGCGTGCCGTACACCTGTTGGTTGACCACGTACCAGGCGCCGTCCTTGAGCCGCGGGTCGAGGTTCTTCCAGTTGGGGATCAGCGCGGTATTGATCGGCTGCACGCGCTTGCCGGCGATCAGGCGCAGCGAGGCGTCACCGGAGGCGGTGACCAGGTCGTAACCGCCCTTGGTCATCAGGCTGACCATCTCGTCGGAGGTGGCGGCGGTCTTGACGCTGACCTTGCAGCCGGTTTCCTTCTCGAAGCCGGTCACCCAGTCGTAGGCCTTGTCGCTTTCACCGCGCTCGATGTAACCCGGCCAGGCGACGATATCCAGCTGGCCTTCGCCGGCGCCCACGGCTTTCAGGGGCTCGGCGGCCTGCAGGCTGGCGCTGGCCAGCAGGGCGGTGCTCAGGGCGCAGAGCGTGGCGGTCTTGTGCACGAACATGGTGTTCCCTCTTGTTGGAATTATCTCGGGGCGGTGAAAGTGCAGGTATAGCTGGTTTAAGCGTAGGCAACATCTGGAAGCAAATGCATTCAGCTTCGCTTCAGCCTGCGGCAGTACTCTTTGGGCTTCTTTCCTCCCCATGGAGATGCCCCATGAACACCCGCGGCTTGCTTGATCAACTGCTCAAATCCGGCCAGGACCTGCTGCAGAACCAGGGCGGCAAAAGCCCTGCCGGCAAATCCGGCGGCCTTGGCGACCTGCTCGGCGGCAAGGGCGGTGGTGGCCTGGGCAGCCTGCTCTCCGGTGCCGGCGGCGGTGCCCTGGCGGCAGGGGCGATGGGCTTGCTGCTGGGCAACAAAAAGGCTCGCAAGTACGGCGGCAAGGCCCTGACCTACGGCGGCCTGGCGGCCCTCGGGGTGATCGCCTACAAGGCCTACGGCAACTGGCAGGCCAAGCAGGGCACTGCGGTGCAGGGTGAGCCGCAAACCCTCGACCGCCTGCCGCCGGCCCAGGTCGAGCAGCACAGCCAGGCGATCCTCAAGGCGCTGGTGGCAGCGGCCAAGTCCGATGGCCATGTCGATGACCGCGAGCGGGCGCTGATCGAGGGCGAATTCGTCAAGCTGTCCAGCGACCAGGAACTGCAACACTGGCTGCACGCCGAGCTGAACAAACCGCTGGACCCGGCCGACGTCGCCCGCGCCGCCAGCACCCCGGAAATGGCCGCCGAAATGTACATCGCCAGTGTCATGCTGGTGGACGAGGAGCATTTCATGGAGCGCGCCTACCTGGACGAACTGGCGCGCCAGCTCAAGCTTGACCCGGCGCTCAAGAGCGAGCTGGAAAACCAGGTAAAACGTGCTGCCAGTCAATGAAACCGGGCTAATGGCCAGTATCTAGCCCGTTTGGCCCGATCCAGCCGTTAAGTCAGCCGCAAAAGCGCGCAGCCGCTGGGCTATACTCTGCCCATTTTTCCTGCTCGCGTAGAACACTTGAGGGCTGACTGTGAAAAACTGGACCTTGCGCCAACGGATCCTGGCGAGCTTCGCCGTGATTATCGCCATCATGTCGCTGATGGTGGTCGCTGCCTATTCGCGACTGGTGGCCATAGAGTCCGGCGAGGAAGCGGTGCGAACCGACAGCATCCCCGGGGTCTACTACAGCTCCATGATCCGCAGCGCCTGGGTCGACAGCTATGTACTGACCCAGCAGCTGGTGGGCCTGAGCGACCACCGCGAGCTCACCTCGGCCGACATGGAGCTGTACAAGGGCTTTGAAGAGCGCCTCAAACAGCACATGGCCAGCTACCAGGCGACCATTCGCGAGAAGGACGACCAGGCCAGCTTCGACCAGTTCGGCCAGCTCGAAGCGGGCTACCTGAAAGCGGTGGATAGCGTCCTGGAGGCCTACCGCAAGAAGGATTACCCCGAAGCCCAGCGCCTGCTCGCCGAGGTGCTGACCCCGGCCTGGGTCGATGGCCGCAAGCACCTGAACGGGGTGATCGAGCGCAACCGTCATTCGGCCGAATCCGCCACCGACTCCATCGTCAGCGCCGTGGCCACGGCCAAGTTCAGCATGATCGTCTCGCTGTTGCTGGCCATCGTTGCCGCAACCATCTGCGGCCTGGTGCTGATGCGCGCCATCACCGCACCGATGCAGCGTATCGTCCATGCCCTGGACAAGCTCAGCGGCGGCGACCTCAGCGTGCGCCTGAACCTGGACCGCAAGGATGAGTTCGGCGCGGTGGAAACCGGCTTCAACGAAATGATGGGCGAACTGACCAACCTGGTGTCCCAGGCCCAGCGCTCCTCCGTGCAGGTCACCACTTCGGTGACCGAGATTGCCGCCACCTCCAAGCAGCAACAGGCCACCGCCACCGAGACCGCCGCCACCACCACCGAAATCGGCGCCACTTCGCGGGAAATCGCCGCGACTTCCCGCGACCTGGTGCGGACCATGACCGAAGTGACCTCGGCCGCCGACCAGGCTTCGATCCTGGCCGGCTCTGGCCAGCAGGGCCTGGCGCGCATGGAAGAGACCATGCACCAGGTGATGGGCGCGGCCGATCTGGTCAACAACAAGCTGGCGATCCTCAACGAGAAGGCCGGCAACATCAACCAGGTGGTGGTGACCATCGTCAAGGTCGCCGACCAGACCAACCTGCTGTCGCTCAACGCCGCCATCGAGGCGGAAAAAGCCGGTGAATACGGCCGCGGTTTCGCCGTGGTCGCCACTGAAGTGCGGCGCCTGGCCGACCAGACTGCCGTGGCCACCTACGACATCGAGCAGATGGTTCGCGAGATCCAGTCGGCGGTGTCGGCCGGGGTCATGGGCATGGACAAGTTCTCCGAAGAAGTGCGCCGCGGCATGTTCGAGGTGCAGCAGGTCGGCGAGCAACTGACCCAGATCATTCACCAGGTCCAGGCCCTGGCGCCGCGGGTGTTGATGGTCAATGAAGGCATGCAGGCCCAGGCCACCGGCGCCGAACAGATCAACCATGCCCTGGCGCAGTTGGGCGATGCCAGCAGCCAGACGGTCGAATCGTTGCGCCAGGCCAGCTTTGCCATTGACGAACTGAGCCAGGTGGCCACCGGCCTGCGTGGCGGCGTGTCGCGGTTCAAAGTCTGACCTGCCGATGAACGACCTTCAGCCTCGCCGCAATCAGGATGCGGCCTCCCACGGCACCCTGTACCTGGTGTTTCGCATCGGCGACCAGCGCTTTGCCCTGGACGCCCATGAGGTCGCCGAAGTGCTGCCGCGCTTGCCGCTCAAGCCCATTGCCCAGACCCCGGCCTGGGTGGCCGGGGTGCTGGCGCATCGAGGCGCGCTGGTACCGGTGATCGACGTCGGCGCCTTGAGCTTCGGTTTGCCGGCGCCGGTGCGCACCAGCACGCGCCTGGTCCTGGTGCACTACCGTGCCGACCCGTTGCGCCCGCACTTGCGGCTGGGGCTGATCCTCGAACAGGCCACCGATACCCTGCGTTGCGACCCCGCCGAGTTCCAGCCCTATGGCCTGGACAACCAGCAGGCGCCGTACCTGGGGCCGGTGCGCGAGGATGCCCACGGTTTGCTGCAGTGCATCGGTGTGCAGGACCTGCTCAGCGCCGAGGTGCGCCAGCTGCTGTTCCCGCCTGAGCTGGCGGCGAGCGACGAGGGCCTGGCATGAGTGGCGAACAGCGCTTCTTTCGCTTTTTGCAGGATCGGATCGGTCTGGATGTCGCCTCGGTCGGCGCAGCGATGGTCGAGCGCGCCTTGCGTCAGCGCTGCGCCACCCTCGAAGCCCGCGACCTGGATGACTATTGGCTGCGCCTGCAGCAGTCGAGCCAGGAGCAGCAGGCGCTGATCGAGGCGGTGATCGTCCCGGAAACCTGGTTCTTCCGTTATCCGGAGTCGTTCAACGCCCTGGTGACCCTGGCGCGCAAACGCCTGGCCGAGCTCGGTGGCATGCGTCCGCTGCGCATCCTCAGCCTGCCGTGCTCGACCGGCGAAGAGCCGTACTCGATTGCCATGGCCCTGCTCGACGGCGGCTTTGCCGGGCACAGCTTTCGCGTCGACGCCATGGACATCAGCCCCAATTCGATTGATCGCGCCGAACAGGCGCTGTACGGGCGTAACTCGTTCCGTGGCTCGCACCTGGACTTTCGCGAGCGGCACTTCAGCGACAGCGACGAAGGCCAGCGCCTCGACGAGCGGGTTCGCCAGCAGGTCAAGCTGCAGGTCGGCAATGTCCTGGATCCGGCGCTCAAGGCTCGGGAGGGCAGTTACGATTTCGTGTTCTGCCGCAACCTGCTGATCTATTTCGACGTCCCCACCCAGCAGCGGGTGTTCGAGGTGCTCAAAAGCCTGATCCATGAGCAAGGTGTGCTGTTCATCGGCCCGGCCGAAGGCAGCCTGCTGGCGCGCATGGGCATGCGCCCGGTGGGCATTGCCCAATCCTTTGCCTACGTACGCCAGGCTGAAATGCAGCCGACGCCGCCGAGCAAGCCGTTGGCGATCCCTTTGCCGTTGACAGTGCCAGTGACGGCGGCCAGCGTGCCGCGCCCGGCGTCGGCGCCGCTGACGGTGCGCAAGCTCAAGCCGATTGCGCCGCCGCCGGCGAAGCCCGCCGCGCAGGATGCGGCCAGCCAATTGCTGGCGCAGATCGCCCAACTGGCCAATGCCGGTAGCAGCACCGAGGCCCAGGCCGCGTGTACCCGTTACCTGCAGCAGTATCCGCCCACTGCCCAGGTGTTCTACTGGCTGGGCTTGCTCAGTGATACCGCCGGCGACAGCGGCGAAGCCCTGAGCCATTACCGCAAGGCGCTGTACCTTGACCCCCAGCATCCGGAGGCACTGGTGCACCTGGCCGCGCTGCTGGCTTCGCAAGGTGATGTCGCAGGCGCCCGGCGCCTGCAGGAACGGGCCGCACGGCGCGCTGACCGGGAGTCTGAGCAATGATGGGTGACAACGACGTGCAACTGGTCGCCAGTGACGCCGCCAGCATCGACGATTGCTGGAACCGTATCGGCGTACACGGCGACAAGAGCTGCCCGCTGCTTGATGAACATATTCACTGCCGCAACTGCGACGTCTATGCCGCTGCAGCGACGCGCCTGCTGGACCGCTATTCGTTGTCTCAGGAAGCCCACGAGCAGAGCGAGGCGCCTGAGCAAGCCAGCAGTGGCCGCTCATTGCTGCTGTTTCGCCTGGGCGAGGAGTGGCTGGCGCTGGCCACCCGCTGCCTGGTCGAGGTTGCGCCGCTGCAGCAGGTGCATTCCCTGCCACACCAGCGCTCGCGGGTGCTGCATGGCGTGGCCAATGTACGTGGCGCGCTGGTGCCCTGCCTGTCGCTGGGCGACCTGCTCGGCCTTGAAACCCAGGGTTCGGCGCCAACCTCGGCGCGGATCATGCCGCGCATGCTGATCATCGCCGCTGCCGGCGGCTCGGTGGTGGTCCAGGTCGATGAAGTGGACGGCATCCATGCTCTGGACCCCGTCCGTCTGGGGGCCGAGCAGGGCGAAACGCGTTTTACCGCAGCGGTGCTGCAATGGCGCGGACGCAGTGTTCGCGTGCTGGATGAAGACCAAGTGCTGTCTGCCGTGAACCGGAGCCTGTCATGACCCCAGAGCAAATGCGCGACGCCTCGTTGCTCGAGCTGTTCAGCCTGGAGGCCGAAGCCCAGACCCAGGTGCTCAGTGCCGGGCTGCTGGCGCTGGAGCGCAACCCGACCCAGGCCGACCAGCTTGAAGCGTGCATGCGCGCAGCCCATTCGCTCAAGGGCGCGGCGCGGATTGTCGGCGTCGATGCCGGGGTCAGCGTCGCCCATGTCATGGAAGACTGCCTGGTCGGCGCCCAGGAAGGCCGCTTGCTGCTGCGCCCGGAGCACATCGATGCGCTGTTGCAGGGCACCGACCTGCTGATGCGCATCGCCACTCCGGGCGATGCCAGTATCGACGCCGCGGTGCAGACCTTTCTGGTGCAGATGGCCGCGTTGCTCGACCCAGGTGCACCAGCAGCGCCTGCGATCGCAGCGCCGCCATTGCCGGAACCCGAGCCCGAACCCGAACCACTGGCGGTCGAGCTGCCAAGCGTTGACCCCGAGCCCGAGGTTGAAGCCGCGCCGGTGCGCAGCGGCAAACGCACGACCGAGGGCGGTGAGCGGGTCTTGCGGGTCACGGCTGAGCGCCTGAACAGCCTGCTCGACCTGTCGAGCAAATCGCTGGTCGAAACCCAGCGGCTCAAGCCTTACCTGGCCACCCTGCAGCGCCTCAAGCGCATGCACGGGCAAAGCATCCGTGCCCTCGACGGCCTCAAGCAGCAACTGGAAAGCAGCGGCCAGAGCGCCGAAGTCCAGGACGCTTTGGCCCAGGCCCAGCGTCTGCTCGGTGAGACCCAGCAAATTCTGTTGCAGCAAGCCTCCGATCTCGATGAGTTCGGCTGGCAGGCCAGCCAGCGCGCGCAGCTGCTGTACGACACTGCACTGGCCTGTCGCATGCGTCCGTTTGCCGATGTGCTGACCGGGCAAAGCCGCATGGTCCGTGACCTTGGTCGCTCGCTGGGCAAGCAGGTGCGCCTGGACATCGACGGCGAGAAGACCCAGGTCGACCGCGACGTACTGGAAAAGCTCGAAGCGCCCTTGACCCACCTGCTACGCAATGCCGTCGATCACGGTATCGAATCGCCCGAGCGGCGCCTGGTGGCCGGCAAGCCCCTGGAAGGGCAGATCCGCCTGCGTGCCTCGCACCAGGCCGGCCTGCTGGTGCTTGAGATCAGCGACGATGGCGGCGGCGTCGACTTGGCACACTTGCGCCAGAGCATCGTCGAGCGCCAGTTGTCACCGGCCGAAACCGTGGCGCAGATGAGCGAGGCCGAGCTGCTGACCTTCCTGTTTTTGCCCGGTTTCAGCCTGCGTGACCGGGTTACCGAGGTGTCCGGGCGCGGTGTCGGCCTGGACGCCGTGCAGCACATGGTTCGCCAGTTGCGCGGCTCGATCGAGCTGACCCAGACCAGCGGCCAGGGCAGTTGCTTTCACCTCGAAGTGCCGCTGACCCTGTCGGTGGTGCGCAGCCTGGTGGTTGAGGTTGGCGCCGAAGCCTATGCCTTCCCGCTGGCACATATCGAACGCACCCTGGAGCTGCCGGCCGAGGCCATCGTGCAGATCGAGGGCCGCCAGCATTTCTGGCATGAGGGCCGGCATATCGGCCTGGTCGCGGCCAGTCAGTTGCTCAACCGTCCGCCAAGCCAGGGCGAAGGGCAGAGCATCAAGGTGGTGGTGATTCGCGAGCGCGACATGCTCTACGGCGTGGCGGTCGAGCGCCTGATCGGCGAACGGGTGCTGGTGGTGATGCCGCTGGATGCGCGCCTGGGCAAGGTCCAGGATATTTCCGCCGGGGCTTTGCTCGACGACGGCGCGGTGGTGCTGATCATTGACGTCGAAGACCTGCTGCGTTCGGTGGAAAAACTCCTCAGCACCGGCCGCCTGGAGCGTATCGAGCGCGGCCAGCGCAGCGTGCGCGAGGCGGCGCGCAAGCGCGTGCTGGTGGTCGACGACTCGCTGACCGTGCGCGAACTGCAGCGCAAGCTGCTGAGCAACAAGGGCTATGAAGTGGCCGTTGCGGTCGACGGCATGGACGGCTGGAACGCCTTGCGCAGCGAAGACTTCGACCTGCTGATCACCGACATCGACATGCCGCGCATGGACGGTATCGAACTGGTCACGCTGCTGCGGCGCGACAGCCGCCTGCAATCGCTGCCGGTGATGGTGGTGTCGTACAAAGACCGCGAAGAAGATCGTCGCCGTGGACTGGACGCCGGGGCCGACTACTATTTGGCAAAGGCCAGTTTTCACGATGATGCCTTGCTCGACGCCGTCGTCGAGCTGATCGGGGGAGCGCAGGGATGAAAATCGCCATCGTCAACGATATGCCCATGGCCGTGGAGGCCTTGCGCCGGGCGTTGGCATTCGAACCGGCCCATCAGGTGATCTGGGTCGCCAGCAATGGCGCCGATGCGGTCAAGCTGTGTGCCGAGCAGTTACCGGACCTGATCCTCATGGATTTGATCATGCCGGTCATGGATGGCGTCGAGGCCACCCGGCGGATCATGGCCGAGACGCCGTGCGCCATCGTGATCGTCACCGTCGACCGCCAGCAGAACGTCCACCGGGTGTTTGAGGCCATGGGCCATGGCGCCCTCGACGTGGTCGATACTCCGGCCCTTGGCGCCGGCGATCCGCGTGAAGCGGCAGCGCCGCTGCTGCGCAAGATCCTCAATATCGGCTGGCTGATCGGCCAGCAGCGCAGCACCCCGACCCGGGCCATGGCCGCGCCGGTTCGAGAAGCCGCGCAGCGCCAGGGCCTGGTTGCCATTGGCTCTTCGGCGGGCGGCCCGGCGGCCCTGGAAGTGCTGCTCAAGGGCTTGCCGCGCAGTTTTCCGGCGGCCATCGTGCTGGTCCAGCACGTTGACCAGGTGTTCGCCGCCGGCATGGCCGAATGGCTCAGCAGCGCCTCGGGCCTGGCGGTGCGCCTGGCCAGCGAAGGCGAGCCGCCGCAACCGGGGCAGGTGCTGCTGGCCGGCACCAACCACCACATTCGCCTGCTCAAGAACGGCAACCTGGCCTATACCGCTGAGCCGGTAAACGAAATCTACCGGCCCTCGATCGACGTATTTTTTGAAAGCGTGGCCCGCTACTGGCGCGGCGACGCGGTCGGCGTACTGCTCACCGGCATGGGGCGCGATGGCGCCCAGGGCCTGAAGCTGATGCGCCAACAGGGCTTTCTGACCATCGCCCAGGATCAGCAGAGCAGCGCGGTGTACGGCATGCCCAAGGCAGCCGCCGCGATAGACGCCGCCGTCGAAATTCGCCCTCTGGAGCGAATCGCCGCGCGATTGATGGAAATTTTTCCAAAATGACGATATGTATTGAGCCACGCCGGCTGGCCGGCAGTGACCAGGTGACAGCGCATGAATGATTTACCGCTCGACGGTTTTCCGACCATGAATGAAAATTCGGCAATGGTCCTCTTGGTCGACGATCAGGCAATGATCGGCGAAGCGGTGCGGCGTGGCCTGGCTCACGAAGAGAACATCGATTTCCACTTCTGCGCCGACCCGCACCAGGCGGTGGCCCAGGCTGTGCGCATCAAGCCCACGGTGATTCTCCAGGACCTGATCATGCCCGGCCTCGACGGCCTGACCCTGGTGCGCGAATACCGCAACAACCCGGCCACCCAGGACATCCCGATCATCGTCCTGTCGACCAAGGAGGACCCGCTGGTCAAGAGCGCCGCCTTTGCCGCCGGGGCCAACGACTACCTGGTGAAGCTGCCGGACAACATCGAGCTGGTGGCGCGTATCCGCTACCACTCGCGCTCCTACCTGACCCTGCTGCAGCGCGACGAGGCCTACCGGGCCCTGCGCGTCAGCCAGCAGCAGTTGCTCGACACCAACCTGGTGCTGCAGCGGCTGATGAACTCCGACGGCCTCACGGGGCTTTCCAACCGTCGCCACTTCGACGAGTACCTGGAGCTGGAATGGCGCCGGGCCATGCGCGAACAGGCGCAGCTGTCGTTGCTGATGATCGATGTCGACTATTTCAAGTCGTTCAACGACACCTTCGGCCACCTGGCCGGTGACGAAGCGCTGCGCAAGGTCGCCGAAGCCATTCGCGCCTCCTGCGCCCGCCCCAGCGACCTGCCGGCCCGTTACGGTGGCGAGGAATTCGCCCTGGTGCTGCCCAACACCTCGCCGGGTGGCGCCCGCCTGGTGGCGGAAAAACTGCGCCAGACCGTCGCGGCCATGAACATCGCCCACACCATGCCCAACGCCGACTCGGTGCTCACCGTGAGTATCGGCCTGGCGACCCTTACCCCGGGCATCGGCAGCCATTGCCGACAACTGATTTCGGCAGCGGACAAAGGCCTGTACCTGGCCAAGAACAACGGCCGTAACCAGGTCGGGGTGGATTGACGGTAGCTACAAGCGGCAAGCTTCAAGCTGCAAGAAAAAACCTGGCGCCGGGTTTTTCTCCGGCCTCTTGTCGCTTGTAGCTTGCCGCTTGAAGCTGTAACTCCGCTATACTCTCCGGCTTTTCTACAGAATACGCACGAGAGCTGCCCGCCCATGGAAATCCAACCGATCCTGAACACCATCAAGGACCTCACCGAGCGCTCCGAGTCCATTCGGGGGTATCTTTGACTACGATCAAAAGCATGACCGCCTGATCGAAGTCAACCGCGAGCTCGAAGACCCGAACGTCTGGAACAAGCCCGAGTACGCTCAGGCCCTGGGCCGCGAACGTGCCATGCTGGCGCAGGTCGTCGAGACCCTGGACAAGATGTCCGGTGGCCTGGCCGACTGCCAGGACCTGCTCGACATGGCCGTCGAGGAAAATGACGAAGGCGCCGCGAGCGACGTCGTGACCGAGCTGCAAGGTCTGGAAGAAAGCCTGGCACAGCTTGAGTTCCGTCGCATGTTCAGCGGCGAGATGGACATGAACAACGCCTACCTGGACATCCAGGCCGGCTCCGGTGGTACCGAAGCGCAGGACTGGGCCAACATCCTCCTGCGCATGTACCTGCGCTGGGCCGACAAGCGCGGTTTCGACGCCACCATCATCGAGCTTTCCGAGGGTGAAGTCGCCGGCATCAAGGGTGCCACCGTGCACATCAAGGGCGAGTACGCCTTTGGCTGGCTGCGTACCGAGATCGGCGTGCACCGCCTGGTGCGCAAGAGCCCGTTCGACTCCGGCGCCCGTCGCCACACCTCGTTCTCGGCGGTGTTCGTGTCGCCCGAGATCGACGACAAGGTCGAAATCGACATCAACCCGTCCGACCTGCGCGTCGACACCTACCGCTCCTCGGGCGCCGGTGGTCAGCACGTAAACACCACCGACTCGGCAGTACGTATCACCCACGTGCCGACCAACACCGTGGTGGCCTGCCAGAACGAACGCTCCCAGCACGCCAACAAGGACACCGCCATGAAAATGCTGCGGGCCAAGTTGTACGAGCTGGAAATGCAGAAGCGCAACGCCGCCTCGCAGGCATTGGAAGACAGCAAGTCGGACATCGGCTGGGGCCACCAGATCCGTTCGTACGTGCTGGATGACTCGCGTATCAAGGACCTGCGTACCGGCGTCGAGCGCAGCGACTGCCAGAAGGTGCTGGACGGCGACCTCGACCAGTACCTGGAAGCGAGCCTCAAGCAGGGGCTGTAAGCCGCACACCACCGCCGCGATGCCCGGCCGCCCGCCGGCATCGCGTGCCCTGCCCGAAAAGGGCAACGAATACCTGATGGAAAGAATGACGACATGAGCGACCTGAAGACCGAATCGCAAGACCTGCAACAGGAAGAAAACAACCTGATCGCGCTGCGCAAGGAAAAACTTGCTGCCGAGCGCGCCAAGGGTAACGCCTTCCCCAACGACTTCCGCCGTGACAGCTACTGCAACGACCTGCAGAAACAGTATGTCGACAAGACCAAGGAAGAGCTGGAAGCAGCAGCGATTCCGGTCAAGGTTGCCGGGCGCATCATGCTCAACCGTGGCTCGTTCATGGTGATCCAGGACATGACCGGGCGCATCCAGGTCTACGTCAACCGCAAGACCCTGCCGGAAGAAACCCTGGCCGCGGTCAAGACCTGGGACCTGGGCGACATCATCGCCGCCGAAGGTACCCTGGCGCGCTCCGGCAAGGGCGACCTGTACGTCGAAATGACCAGCGTGCGCCTGCTGACCAAGTCGCTGCGCCCGCTGCCGGACAAGCACCACGGCCTGACCGACACCGAGCAGCGCTACCGCCAGCGCTACGTCGACCTGATGGTCAACGATGAAACCCGCCACACCTTCCGCGTTCGCTCGCAGGTCATCGCCCACATCCGCAACTTCCTGATGGCCCGCGACTTCCTCGAAGTCGAGACGCCAATGCTGCAGACCATTCCTGGTGGCGCCGCAGCCAAGCCGTTCGAAACCCACCACAATGCCCTGGACATGCAGATGTTCCTGCGCATCGCCCCGGAGCTGTACCTCAAGCGCCTGGTGGTCGGTGGTTTCGAGAAGGTCTTCGAGATCAACCGCAACTTCCGTAACGAAGGCGTTTCGACCCGGCACAACCCCGAGTTCACCATGCTCGAGTTCTACCAGGCCCACGCCGACTACGAAGACAACATGGACCTCACCGAGGAGCTGTTCCGCGAACTGGCCCAGCTGGTTCTGGGCAGCACCGACGTGCCGTACGGCGACAAGGTGTTCCACTTCGGCGAGCCGTTCGTGCGCCTGTCGGTGTTCGACTCGATCCTCAAGTACAACCCCGAGATCAGCGCCGCCGACCTGCAGGACATCGACAAGGCCCGCGAAATCGCCAAGAAGGCCGGCGCCAAGGTGCTCGGCTTCGAAGGCCTGGGCAAGCTACAGGTGATGATTTTCGAGGAGCTGGTCGAGCACAAGCTCGAGCAGCCGCACTTCATCACCCAGTACCCGTTCGAAGTCTCGCCGCTGGCCCGTCGCAACGATGACAACCCGAACGTCACCGACCGCTTCGAGCTGTTCATCGGTGGCCGTGAAATCGCCAACGCCTACTCCGAGCTCAACGATGCCGAAGACCAGGCCGAGCGTTTCATGGCCCAGGTGGCCGAGAAAGACGCCGGTGACGACGAAGCCATGCACTACGATGCCGACTTCGTCCGTGCCCTGGAATACGGCATGCCGCCAACCGCCGGTGAAGGCATCGGCATCGACCGTCTGGTGATGCTGCTGACCAACTCGCCATCGATTCGCGACGTCATCCTGTTCCCGCACATGCGCCCACAGGCCTGAGCGAACTGAACAAGCCGCCTTCCGGGGCGGCTTTTTCATGCCTGGAAGAAATTCATCGATCGGATCCAACGTTTGGGGTAGACCAGCAGTGACTCCTGCAATGACTCAACAAGGCGCCGCCTGCGTGGCTACAGCGGTGGCCGAAAGCGTGCAGTACCAGGGCCGCAAGGCCAGCCGCGAAGGCAGCGAGCAGCGCCGCCAGCAGATCCTCGACGCGGCCATGCGCATCGTCGTGCGTGATGGCGTGCGCGGCGTGCGCCACCGCGCGGTGGCAGCCGAGGCCGGCGTGCCGCTGTCGGCGACCACCTATTACTTCAAGGACATCGAAGACCTGCTCACCGACACCTTCGCCCAGTATGTCGAACGCAGCGCGGCCTACATGGCCAAGCTCTGGGAGAACACCGAGGTGGTGCTGCGCCAGTTGCTCTCCCAGGGCGATGGCAGCCCGCAGTGGCGGGCGCGCCTGGCCGATGAAGTAGCGAAGATGACCACCGACTATGTGCAGCGCCAGTTGCATAACCGCCGCGACTTTCTGATGGCCGAGCAGGCCTTTCGCCAGGAGGCGCTGCTGTGCCCGCGCCTGGCCGAGCTGGTCAAGCTGCACGAGCAGATTCTGCTGCGCGGCGCCGTGCAGATGCTGCAGGTGGTAGGCTCGTGTCAGCCACAACAGGATGCCCTGGTGTTGACGGCGATTATCGAGCAGATGGAATATCAGGGCCTGCTCGACGCTGAACAAGCCCAGGCTGAAGCGCCGATGCTCGCTATTCTTACCCGGTACCTGCATCTGGTCTTGGCGTCGGTGTAAGGCGCGAACCTATTTCAAGGAGAGGTTGATGAAAGCCAGAACCCTGCTGTTGGCATTGTCGTTCTTGCTGCTTGGCGGTTGTCTGGTCACCTTCAACGAGCCGATCCCGGCCAATAAGCCCGCGCCCAAGGCTCTGCTCGGCAAATGGACCAGCAAGGACGCCTGGGGCGAGCCGCTGACCCTGCAGATCAGCCGCAGCGGCGGCAACGCCTACAAGGCAGTGGCCATCGGCAAGAACAAGAAGCGCGACGAGTACGCCTTCACCGTGTCCCAGCACGGCAATCGCTGGTACCTCTCGGCCGGCGTGCCCAAGCGTCTGGGCGGCAACTTCCTGATCGGCGGTTTTGAAGTGCTCGATAACAAGGAACTGGTGGTCTACAACCTTGATGTCGAGCAGGTCAACCAGGCCGTGCAGAAGAAAGAGCTCAGCGGCCGCAGCATCGAGGTGCCCGAAGAAAACGGCGAAGGGGTTCTAATCGACAGCCCGGCCGAGCGCGTCCTGGCTTACCTGGACGACCCGGCCAACTCCGACCTGTTCATCGAAGTGGCGCGCTTCAAGCGGGCCGGCAAGTAATCAGCGCAATTCAAGGAGTGTAGGGTGGACGAGTACCAGCAGACGATACGTGCCCTGTCTGATCGCATTGTCCTGGCGCAAACGCCCATTCGCGTGCTCGATGCGGTGAAGTGGGACGACAATATCCGCCAGGGTTTCCTCAAGGCCAAGGGCAAGGAGCTGCCAGCGGTAGACCGCGCCTACTACCAAGGCCGGCCGCTGTCGTTCGACTCGGCGGCAGTCAAGCTTGAGTTCCAGAACATCGAGCGCGACATCACCCGCCAGCTTGGCCAGTTCAACCCGGTCGGGCAGATCATGCGGCGCATGTGCAAGGAATACCGCATGGTGGTGCGCATGCTCGAAGCGCGCGGCACCGAGGATTTCGGCCTGATCTCCCAGGAGCTGTACGGCGCAGCGTCCGATGCCTTCCATGCCGGTGACCCGACCCTGGCCGACCTCGGCCTGATGCTCTCGGACTACCTGAACAACATCGACGGCCGTGGCGACCTCAAGGACGAGCCGAAGAACCTCACCGCCAAGCAGGCCGTGGAGATGCTTCAGGGCCGCCTGAACAAGGTGTTCAACGAGGCCGAAGACACCATCCGCGTGTTCGAGTCCGACGGTATCGTCGCCGACGCCGCCGCTGGCGCCGACTACATCAAGATCCGTGCCGACGCCATGTTCAACAGCCGCGATGTGCGCGCGCTGGAGGTTCACGAAGGCCTGGTGCACGTTGGCACCACCCTCAACGGTCTCAACCAGCCGATCTGCACCTTCCTGGCCAAGGGCCCGCCCTCGTCGACCGTGACCCAGGAAGGCCTGGCGATCCTCATGGAAGTGATCGCCTTCGCCTCCTACCCCAGCCGCCTGCGCAAGCTGACCAATCGCACCCGCGCCATCCATATGGTCGAGGAGGGCGCCGACTTCATGCAGGTGTACGAGTTTTTCCGCGCCCAGGGTTTCGAGATGGCCGAAAGCTACGGCAACGCCAGCCGGGTGTTCCGTGGCTCGGTGCCCAACGGCTTGCCGTTTACCAAGGACTTGTCCTATCTCAAGGGCTTTATCATGGTTTACAACTATATTCAGTTGGCCGTGCGCAAGGGCAAGCTCGAACAGATCCCCTTGTTGTTCTGCGGCAAGACCACCCTTGAAGACATGCGCACCTTGCGCCAACTGGTCGATGAAGGCCTGGTGGAACCGCCCAAGTACCTGCCTGAGCAGTTTCGCGACCTCAACGCGCTGTCGGCCTGGATGTGTTTCTCCAACTTCCTCAACCACCTGAGCCTGGACCGGATTGAAGCCGATTACTCGAACATTCTCTGAAGCATGGCGCAGGCCCCTAGGCCTGCTGCTGGTGCTGCTGAGTCTGGGCGGCTGCAGTTCGCTGTTGTTCTATCCCGAGCCTGGCCAGCCGTTCACCCCCGAGAAAGCCAAACTCGCGTACCGCGACGTGACCCTGACCGCCGCTGACGGCACCCGCCTGCATGGCTGGTGGCTGCCGGCCAAGGCCGGTGTCGAGGTCAAGGGCACGGTGCTGCACCTGCATGGCAATGGCGGCAACCTGGCCTGGCATCTGGGCGGCAGTTGGTGGTTGCCGGAGCAGGGTTATCAGGTGCTGTTACTCGACTACCGCGGCTACGGCCTGTCGCAGGGCAAGCCCGGGTTGCCGGAGGTCTACCAGGACATCGCCGCGGCCCTGGCCTGGCTGGACCAGGCCCCCGAGGTACAGGGCAAGCCGCAGATCCTGCTGGGCCAGAGCCTGGGCGGCTCAATGGCCATCCATTACCTGGCCGAGCATCCGCGCCAGGCCGAGCGCTTCAAGGCCATGGTCTTCGATGGCGTACCGGCCAGCTACCGTCAGGTCGGGCGCTTTGCCCTGAGCAATTCGTGGTTGACCTGGCCGCTGCAGGTGCCTTTGTCGTGGCTGGTGCCCGATGGCGACAGTGCGATCCATTCGATCGCGCAGATCAAGGCCCCGCCCAAGCTGTTCTTCCACAGCATCGACGACCCCATCGTGCCGCTGGTCAACGGCCTGCAGTTGTATCAGGCTGCGCCGCCCCCGAGGGTGTTGCAGCTGACCCGTGGCGGGCATGTGCAGACCTTTGCCGACAAGACCTGGCGCCAGGTCATGTTGCGCTTTCTGGACGACCCGATGCATTTCAACGGGCTGCGGCGCCTGGCCGAAGTCCCCAACTACCCTGACGAGAAGTCGCAATGAGTGAAGAACGCAACGCCATCCCGCTGATCATTACCGGAGTCTGCAGCATCATCGGTACCGTCGCGGCCCTGTGGTACTACGGTTACCTGCATTTCGCCAAGCCCGAGGATGCCTTGCTGCTGTCCGACTTCACCATGCTCAAGACCATCCCTGGCGAGGACTACAAGATCTCCCTGCAGCCGGCCAGCCAGGTGGCGCAGTGCGTCGATGGCGTGCTGGTGTTGTTCGATACCGCGCAAAAAGGCCTGACTGGTGTGCTGGTCAACAACAAGAAGCAGGCAGTGCGTTGCCTGGGTCAGGAAACCCCACAAGAAGTGAAAGAGTAATTGCGGGAGCGGCGGTGCGGCGATCCGACTTGACCCGTGATGAAGGCCCGCAAGCCAAACAAAAATCCCGCCATACTCGGCGGGATTTTTTTTACTGCACAGCTAGCTTCAGTTCAGCTGGCTCACCGAACGCGGCGCCACCGGCTGGTTGTCGTTGGAAATGGTCACTTCCACCCGACGGTTCTGCGCGCGACCCGAGTTGCTGGTGTTGTCGGCCACCGGATACTCCTTGCCGTAGCCCTGGGCGACGATGCGCGCCGGATCTACACCGGCACGTACCAGCGCCATGCGCACGGCCGCGGCGCGGCGCTCGGACAGCGATTGGTTGTAGTTGGCGCTGCCCTTGCTGTCGGTGTAGCCCTCGACGATCACCTTGCGGTCAGGGTTCTCCTGGAGGAACTGCGCCAGCTTGGTGATGTTCGGGTAGGCGCTGCTCTTGAGCGTGGCCTTGTCGAAGTCGAACAGCACGTCGCCGAAGGTCACCAGGGTGCCGCGGTCGGTCTGCTTGGCGTTGAGGCTGTCCTGCAGCTTCTTGATCTGCGCATCACGGGCATCCAGGCGCGCCTGGGCACGCTGGGCGGCAGCGTTTTTCAGGTTGCCTTCGGCAGTGCGCAGGGCAATGGTCTGCTTGGCCACTTCAACCCGCTGGTTGGTCAGGTAGGCAAGCTGGTCGACTTTTTTCGAGTCTTCCTTGTCCATGTAGGCTTTGTCGGCCTTGTTCAGCCAGTCCTGGGCGTCCTTGGTTTCAAGGGCCGCGACCTTGGCGGCCTGCGGGTTGCTCTGCAGGGCCGAGAAGTTGGTCCGGGCCGATTCCAGGTTGGCGTTCGGCTGCGTCGAGCAGGCGGCCAGGCCAACGCTCAGGGCCAGAAGGGCGGGGATCATCACGTGTTTACGCATAATGGTTCATCCTTTGATCGATTACGAATGCACGGGTCGGTGAGCGGGCGTCATTCGACGCTGCGCATGCCTTCCTCACGCAGGTCCTGAACGCCCTGGCGGGCATCCTGTACGGCTTTCTCGGCCTTGGCGGCCTGGGCCTTGCGCTCGGCGACGCGGGCGTCCCACTCGGCCTGCTCGGCCAGGCGCTTGGCGTCGTCGTACTTCTTGTCGTGCATGGCGATTTCCGCCTGTTTGAGCTTGTCCTGCGCAGCCTTCATCTCGACGGCGGCAAACTCGGTACCGCCGGCGCTGACAGCGGAATTGACCGCCGATTGCGTGACAGCGTACTGCTCGGTAGGTGGGTTGCCGGCACAGCCGGCCAGGACCAGGCTGCTGCCCAGTGCCAGCGCGGCCAGCTTGAGCCCGCGCAGGTGAGTGGACGGGGTGTTTGCGGTGCGGGTCTTCATGGTGGTCAACTCCATTGGATCACTCCTGATGAACAACGAATTCCGTAACAGTCCATCGGCGCGACCTGTCAGCTACGGGACTGCTCTGACCCGGTTCTGAAAGGGTTTTGCCGTGATGGCTATTGGCTGTGACCGAAGCGTTTTTTGAATAGTTCAGAAAAAAGTGCCGCTTGTTCGCGGTTTTTTCTGACTGATCGGTCAGTGGGTTTTTCGTTGAACTTTGAGGTTTGTGCGCGGTACGCGAGCGCCTGCGCGGGCGCTCGCAGCGCGGGTGAAGGCGGGTCGATCAAGGCTTGCCGGCGTCTTTGCCGCTGCTCATTTCGTGCAGGTAACGACGGGAAAGGGCGAGAAAGCGCGGGGTCGGGCCGATGTCTTCATAGAGCGGGTCGCCTTCTTCATCAGTGGCAATCACCACCGCGCCCTGAACATACGGAAAGCTCGCTTCCAGCTCTTCAAGCGCAGCCCCGAGCAGTTCGCCGAGCAGTTCTTCGGGTTGGCGCTTGGGGTACATCTCGGCCAGGGCCGCCAGGCGCGCCGCCGCTTCCATGTCCAGGTGCAGGACATGGCCGGTGGGGCTCAGCGAGCCTTTGGCGTGCTGTTCCCAATGCTGGGCAAGATCACGGATTTTCATGATGGTCTCCTGTGTGCCTGTGTTGAGCGTAGTTCACCCAGTAGCTCAACCCTGTAGCTCAGCCCTGTAGCCCAGCCATGGCCCTGCCTTGAAGCCCGGGCGCTACTGGGGCACTCTGGACCCAGAGCGGTTTTCCCGAATGCCGGAGACATGGCTGATGACTGATATCGATGTGCGCTTGCGTGAAGATGTTCATTTGTTGGGCGAGTTGTTGGGCGATACCGTGCGCGAGCAGCACGGCGAAGCGTTTTTGCAGACCATCGAGGACATACGCCGCAGTGCCAAGGCCGACCGCAGCGGTAGCGCCGAGCAACTGAGCTCGACCCTCAATGACCTCGCCGAAGACCAATTGCTGCCCGTGGCGCGGGCCTTCAACCAGTTTCTCAACCTGGCCAACATCGCCGAGCAGTATCAGCTGATCCGCCGCCGCGACGCCGGCCAGGCCGAACCTTTCGAAGCGCGGGTGCTGCCCGAACTGCTGGCGCGGCTCAAGGCCGCCGGCCACAGCGACGATGCCCTGGCCCGGCAACTGGGCAAGCTCAGCATCGAGCTGGTGCTTACCGCCCACCCGACCGAGGTGGCGCGGCGCACCTTGATCCAGAAGTACGACGCGATTGCCGCGCAACTGGCTGCCCAGGATCACCGCGACCTGACCCCCGCCGAACGCGAGCAGATCCGCGAACGCCTGCAACGGCTGATCGCCGAAGCCTGGCACACCGAAGAAATCCGCCGCACCCGGCCCACCCCGGTAGACGAAGCCAAATGGGGCTTTGCGGTGATCGAGCATTCGCTATGGCAAGCGGTGCCACACCACTTGCGCAAGGTCGACAAGGCCCTGCACCAGGCCACCGGCCTGCGCCTGCCGCTGGAGGCGGCGCCGATCCGCTTTGCCTCGTGGATGGGCGGCGACCGTGACGGCAACCCCAATGTCACTGCGCCGGTGACCCGTGAAGTGCTGTTGCTGGCGCGCTGGATGGCCGCTGACCTGTTTTTACGCGATATCGATGCCCTGGCCGCCGAACTGTCGATGCAGCAGGCCAGCGAAGCGCTGAGGGCCAAGGTGGGCGAGTCGGCCGAGCCTTATCGCGCCGTGCTCAAGCAATTGCGTGAGCGCCTGCGGGTCACCCGCGCCTGGGCCCATGCCGCGCTGACCACGGCGCAAGCGCCGGCCGCTGAAGTGCTGCAGGACAACCGTGAACTGTTCGAGCCGCTGCAGCTGTGCTTTGAGTCGCTGCACGCCTGTGGCATGGGTGTTATCGCCGACGGCCCGCTGCTCGATTGCCTGCGTCGGGCGGTGACTTTCGGCCTGTTTCTGGTGCGTCTGGACGTGCGCCAGGACGCCGCCCGGCACACCTCGGCGCTGAGTGAAATCACCGAATACCTGGGCCTTGGCCGCTACGCCGAGTGGGATGAAGACGCGCGTGTGGCCTTCCTGCAGCAGGAACTCAACAGCCGGCGGCCGCTGTTGCCCAGCTACTTCAAACCCCAGGCCGACACCGCCGAAGTGCTCGCCACCTGCCGCGAGATTGCCGCTGCACCGGCAGCTTCGCTGGGCTCCTATGTGATCTCCATGGCCGGCGCCGCTTCCGATGTGCTGGCGGTGCAGTTGCTGCTCAAAGAGGCCGGCGTGCTGCGGCCGATGCGCGTGGTGCCGTTGTTCGAAACCCTCGCCGACCTGGACAACGCCGGGCCGGTGATGGAGCGCCTGCTGGGCTTGCCGGGGTATCGCGCCGGCCTGCACGGCCCGCAGGAGGTGATGATCGGCTATTCCGATTCGGCCAAGGATGCCGGCACCACGGCCGCGGCCTGGGCCCAGTACCGCGCCCAGGAAACCCTGGTGCGCATCTGCCGCGAGCAGCAGGTCGAACTGCTGTTGTTCCACGGCCGTGGCGGTACCGTCGGGCGTGGCGGCGGCCCGGCCCATGCGGCAATCCTGTCGCAGCCGCCGGGTTCGGTGGCCGGGCGCTTCCGCACTACCGAGCAGGGCGAGATGATCCGCTTCAAATTCGGTTTGCCGGACATCGCCGAGCAGAACCTGAACCTCTACCTGGCGGCGGTGCTCGAAGCGACCCAGCTGCCACCGCCGCCGCCACAACCAGCCTGGCGCGCGCTGATGGACCAGCTGGCCGCCGATGGCGTCAAGGCCTATCGCGGCGTGGTGCGCGACAACCCCGAGTTCGTCGAGTACTTCCGCCAGTCCACCCCCGAACAGGAACTCGGCCGCCTGCCGCTGGGCAGCCGCCCGGCCAAGCGCCGCGCCGGTGGCATCGAAAGCCTGCGGGCGATCCCGTGGATTTTCGGCTGGACTCAGACCCGCCTGATGCTGCCGGCCTGGCTCGGCTGGGAAGCGGCATTGAACAACGCCCTGTCTCGCGGCCAGGGGCCGTTGCTGGCCGAGATGCGCGAGCAGTGGCCGTTTTTCCGCACACGCATCGACATGCTGGAGATGGTTCTGGCCAAGGCCGATGCCGATATCGCCCGCTCCTACGACGAACGTCTGGTGCAACCAGAACTGCGACCTTTGGGTGCACATTTGCGCGACCTATTGTCGCAGGCGTGCCAGGTGGTGTTGGGGCTGACCGGGCAGCCGGTGCTACTGGCGCACAGCCCCGAAACCCTGGAATTCATCCGCTTGCGCAACACCTATCTGGACCCGCTGCATCTATTGCAGGCTGAGCTGCTGGCGCGCTCGCGTGGGCGTGAAGCCGCTCTGGACAGCCCGTTGGAGCAGGCCTTGCTGGTCACCGTGGCCGGCATCGCGGCAGGTTTGCGCAATACCGGCTGAGTTGGCAAAACGCTTTGCCGAGGGTTTGCCCAGGAAGGGCAGAATGCTTGTAAAGCAACAGGTTGCGCTCGGCGCAACCTGTGCTGCAAGTGGCCACAGTGCGTGGGTTTTTCCGACTTTCGAGCGCTTGTGTGGCTTGCGGGCGCTGTGTATCTTGAGCAGCCTTTTGATCGAAATTACGATCATCACCCAAATTCCGGGATTGGCCCTGCGTGGCAAACCCACTGATTTGCTTACAAAAAAATGAGGAGCACAAGATGCGCGTAATTCTGCTGGGAGCTCCCGGGGCCGGTAAAGGTACTCAGGCAAAGTTCATCACCGAAAAGTTCGGTATTCCACAGATTTCCACTGGCGACATGCTGCGCGCCGCGGTCAAAGCCGGCACCCCGCTGGGCCTGGAAGCCAAGGCGATCATGGACGCTGGCAAGCTGGTCTCCGACGAGCTGATCATCAACCTGGTCAAGGACCGTATTGCCCAGCCTGACTGCGCCAACGGCTTCCTGTTCGACGGCTTCCCGCGCACCATTCCTCAGGCTGAAGCCCTGGTGACTGCTGGCGTCGAGCTGGATGCCGTGGTCGAAATCGCTGTCGAAGACGAAGAAATCGTTCAGCGTATCGCTGGCCGCCGTGTGCACGAAGGTTCGGGCCGCGTTTACCACGTTGTCTACAACCCGCCAAAGGTTGAAGGCAAGGACGACGAAACCGGCGAAGCGCTGGTGCAGCGCAAAGACGACACCGAAGAAACCGTGCGTCATCGCCTGTCGGTCTACCACGACCAGACCAAGCCGCTGGTAGACTTCTACCAGAAGCTCTCGGCTGCCAACGCTGGCAAGCCGAAGTACGCGCATATCGAAGGCGTGGGCTCGGTTGACGCGATCACCGCCAAGGTCCTGGCGGCACTGAGCTGATCGACGCTCGGTAGTGCAGACAACGGCCCGCTTGCGGGCCGTTGTTGTTTATAATGCTGCTCTTTTTTCTTGCCCCTGGAACCCCCGATGACCACCTTGCTGGCCCTCGACACCGCCACCGAAGCCTGCTCCGTTGCCTTGCTGCATGATGGCAAGGTTTCCAGCCACTATGAGGTGATCCCGCGCCTGCACGCGCAGAAGCTGCTGCCGATGATCCAGCAACTGCTGGCCGATGCCGGCGTCACCCTGCAACAGCTCGATGCCATCGCCTTCGGTCGTGGCCCGGGCGCCTTCACTGGCGTGCGCATTGCCATTGGCGTGGTCCAGGGCCTGGCCTTCGCCCTCGAGCGGCCGGTACTGCCGGTGTCCAACCTGGCCGTGCTGGCCCAGCGCGCGATGCGTGAGCAGGGCGTGCAGCAAGTGGCGGCGGCAATCGATGCGCGCATGGACGAGGTCTACTGGGGCTGCTATCGCAACGTTGACGGCGAAATGCGCCTGCAGGGCAAGGAGGCGGTGCTGCCACCGGAGCAAGTAGCTTTGCCCGAGGGTGCCAGCGGCGACTGGTTTGGCGCGGGCACTGGCTGGGGCTATGCCGAGCGCCTGGCGGTCAAGGCCTGCGGCCAGGACGCCAGCCTGCTGCCCCATGCCCAGGACCTGCTGAGCCTAGCGACCTTCGCCTGGCAGCGCGGCGAGGCGATTGCCGCCGACCTCGCGCAACCTGTGTACCTGCGCGACAAGGTGGCCACGCCGAAAGCGCGCTGAGTGCAGTTCGTCGGTTATTCCCAGGCAAAATAAAACCTTTTGCCCGATCTGTGGTCCAGTTATCAATCGGGCATTAGCGAAGGATCAGCGATGCTGCTAAATTGCCATCACTGCTCCTGAGTAATCGCCATGCGCATAGACGGTTTTTCTTCTCAGCCCTACCCCATCAAGCGAGCCCCGCGCAAAGCGCCGGTACGTACCGATGACGTGGACGACGAAGATCTGCCGGGCGAGTTCGAAGTACAGGCGCAAGCCAGCGCCAGCCACGGCCAGGCGCGCACTGGCGGCCTGCCTGCGCGGCCTCAGGACATGATCTTCCCGCGGGCGCGCAACAAGCGCACCGCCCATGCCCTGGCCAGCTACCTGACCACTGCCGGTTTCGTTGACTGGGAGATGGAAGTACTGGGGCTGGACCTGTACATTTGATGGATGAGTCTGTCCACGCTGCCCTATTTTGTCGGTTGTCCGTCCTGGAGTGAAAACGCCTGGCGCGAGTACCTGTACCCGGCCGAGGCTAAAACCAGCGACTTCCTCGGCCTGTATAGCCAGGTCTTCAATGCCGTAGAAGGCAACACCACCTTTTATGCCCGCCCGGCACCGGCGACCATCGAACGCTGGGCGCAGCTGATGCCGGCGCACTTTCGCTTCACCGCCAAGTTCCCCGGCGACATCAGCCACAGCGGTGACCTGCACGCTCAACTGGCCGCCGCCCAGTCCTTCATCGAATTGCTCAAGCCCCTTGGCGCACGGGTTGCGCCGTACTGGCTGCAGTTGCCGGCAACCTTCGGCCCGGCGCGCCTGAGCGAGCTGGTGAACTTTATCGACGAGGCTGGCGTGCCCATCGCCGTCGAGGTGCGCAATGCGGCGTTCTTCAGCAAGGGCGAGGAAGAGCGCCTGCTCAACCGCCTGCTGCTTGAGCGTGGTGTGGAGCGCATCTGTCTCGACCCTCGTGCGTTGTTCAGTTGTACTTCACAGACGCCCGAGGTGCTCCACGCCCAGTCGAAAAAACCGCGCGTGCCGCCTCGCCCGACCGCCTTTACCCAGCACCCGCAGATCCGCTTCATCGGCCACCCGGAACTGGCCGCCAACGAGCCGTTTCTGCTGCCGTGGCTGGACAAGGTCGCGGCCTGGATCGAGGAGGGGCGCAGCCCCTATGTTTTCCTGCATACTGCCGACAACCGCCTGGCCGCCGCCCTGGCCCGGCGTTTTCATCAAGGCCTGATGGAGCGCCTGCCGGGTCTTGCGGCCTTGCCTGAACTGGACCGCACGCCAGAAGCCGAACAACTCGGCCTGCTCTGAGCGCGTCCTGCCGCCTGCCCGGGAGCCGAGATCATGGATGTGCAAACCCTGCGTGCCGAAGCCTTCAAAGCCCTGCATGAGCGCGATGGCGCCTTTGTCATTCCCAACCCTTGGGATGCCGGCTCGGCCAAGCTGCTGGCCAGCCTCGGCTTCGAGGCGTTGGCCACCACCAGCGCCGGCCTGGCGTTCTCCCTGGGGCGGCCAGATGCCGAAGGGGCGATGAGCCTGGATGAAACCCTGGTCAATGCCCGCGCCATTGTCGATGCCACGGCGTTGCCGGTGGCCGCGGACCTTGAGAACGGTTTCAGCGACGACCCCAAGGGCTGTGCCGAGGCGATCCTGCAGGGCGCCGCCATTGGCCTGGTGGGCGGCTCGATCGAGGATGCCAGCGGCAATGCCGACGAGCCAATCTACAGCTTCTATCACGCCGTGGAGCGGGTCGAGGCGGCCGTCGCCGCCGCGCGCAGCCTGGACTTTCCGTTCATGCTCTGTGCCCGCGCGGAAAACCTGCTGCACGGGCGCATGGACCTGGACGACACCATCGCCCGCCTGCAGGCCTTCGCCGAAGCCGGTGCCGATGTGCTGTATGCGCCGGGCTTGCGTACGGCCGAGGAGATCCGCCGGGTGGTCCAGGCGGTGGCGCCGAAGCCGGTCAATGTGCTGATGGGCCTGAGCGGTGTGTGCTTGAGTTTTGCCGACGTTCAAGCGCTGGGGGTCAAGCGCATCAGCGTCGGCTCATCGCTGGCGCGGGCCGCCTATGGGGCGTTTTTCAACGCTGCGCAGCAGATTCATGATCAAGGCTGTTTTGACTACGCCGACCAGGCGCTGTCGTTCGACCAGCTCAATGCATTGTTCAGGCGCTGATCGACCATGCGCAAAGGATTGCTCGCGGTACTGTGTCTGATTCTGCTCGTTGCACTGGGTGCTGCCTGGCGCCTGGGCTGGCATCTGCCGGATGCCTGGAACCCCTGGGCGGTGCTGGATGTGCGCCAGCCGCCGAACCTGCTTACGCCGTATAAATTGGGCCGCCTTGAGGATGATCCGCAGCTGTGCGAGCAGGCCTTGGCCACCTCCAGCCTGCGCTACCGCAAGCAGGCCGACAGCCCCGCCAATGCGCCGTGCCCCCTGGAAAACGTGGTGCGCGTCGAAGGCTCGTCGGTGCGCCTGAGCAGCAGCTTTCTCGCCAGTTGCCCCTTGGCGGTGGCCTATGCGCTGTTCGAGCGCCATGCCCTGCAGCCGGCGGCGCAGCGCGCCTTTGCCCAGCCGGTGGTGCAGGTCGATCACCTGGGCAGCTTTGCCTGTCGCAACATGTACAACCGCAAGAATGGCCGCCTGAGCCAGCACGCCACGGCCAATGCCCTGGATATCGCCGGCTTTCGCCTGGCGGACGGGCAGCGTATCCAGTTGCTCAAGGACTGGCCGGGGGAGGGCGTCAAAGCGAAGTTTTTAAGGGATGTGCACGCCAGTGCCTGCGACAGTTTCAACACGGTGCTGGGGCCTGAGTACAACGCCGCACACCGCAATCACTTTCACCTGGACATGGGCTTCTGGCAGATCTGCCGCTAAGGCATCAGGCGGCGATGCGCACGTTGTTCAGCACCACCGGGCGAGCCCAGCGGTTGTCGAAGTCCAGCTGCGATTGCTGCACGGCCATGGTGGCGTCGTCGAAGGGCTCCGGCGCCTTGTCCAGCAGGTCCATCTCGAATTCGGCGATCGGCAGGTACAACGGTTTGGCCTGTGGTGCCGGGCCCGGCTCGGGCAGCGGGTGGCCCTGGCTCATGACCACCGGGCGTACCCAGGTGTTGCTGATATCCAGCTGTCGCTGTTGCTCGATGAGTTCGGCGGCGCTGAACGGCGGCGCGAGTTTTTCCAGCAGCTGCGGCTCAAGCTCGGCGATCGGCAGGAACAGCGGCTCTGGCGGGGCCAGTTCGGTGTCGTGCACATCGCACAGGCGCTGGTTGTGGATCTGCGCCAGCACCTGGCTGCCGCCCAGCGGCTCGCCGGTGACCTTGTCGAACTGCTCGGTGGCCACGGCCTTGGCCGCGTCCTCCTGACCTTGCTGCTCAGCCAGGGCGCGGGCAAAAAAATCCTGCCACAGGTGGCTGACGCCGCCCAGTGCCTGGGTATTGTGCCGGCCATAGTCGCCGACGGGCGAGATATAACCTGAGTTGAGCTGAAGAATGTCGGTCATGGCAGTCGCAGAGGGTGCTGGTCTGGCAAAATAGCGAATACTTCGTATATCGGCCGCGGCCGACGATCATTTAATTTTTTTGAGTACAGGATTTGATGGTGGAGCAACTGGCTGACGGCGGCATCCGGGTCGAGGCATTGACGGCCGATTATCAGGCCCAGGCTGGCGAGTGGGCGCAGCGCCTGGGACTGCCGCTGAGCGATGACAATGCAGGCTTTGCCGTGCAGATCGGCGCCGATGGCCTGCAGATCCAGCAGCTCGGTGCGCAGGCGCCGGGGCCGGTGCGGGTGGATTTTGTCGAAGGCGCGGCGGCGCACCGGCGGGTGTTCGGCGGCGGCAGCGGGCAGATGATCGCCAAGGCCGTGGGCGTCGCCCAGGGCGTGCGCCCGCAGGTGCTCGATGCCACGGCGGGGCTGGGCAAGGACGCTTTCGTGCTGGCGAGCCTCGGTTGCCAGATGACCCTGATCGAGCGCCAGCCGCTGGTCGCGGCCTTGCTCGAAGACGGCCTGGCCCGCGCCCGCAGCGATGCCGAGGTGGGCCCGATCGTTGCGCGCATGCAACTGCTCACCGGCAATGCCATCGAGCGTATGCGCACCTGGCAGGGCGAGCCGCCGCAGGTGATCTACCTCGACCCGATGTTCCCTCATCGCGACAAGAGCGCCCTGGTAAAAAAGGAAATGCGCGTGTTCCGCCCGCTGGTTGGTGACGACCTCGACGCCCCGGCGCTGCTCGAAGCCGCCCTGGCCCTGGCCAGCCACCGGGTGGTGGTCAAGCGCCCGCGCAAGGCGCCGATCATCGACGGGCCCAAGCCCAGCCACTGCCTGGAAGGCAAATCCAGCCGCTACGACATCTATCCGAAAAAAGCCCTCAAGGCTTAAGGTCGGTAAGCGCGCATGAACAGCGCCACCACTTCTTGCACATGGGCCTCGGAGGCCTCGGCATCCAGCGCCGGGGCATAGCCGAGCAACAGGCGGAAGTTGGCCGCGCCCTTGAGCAGGCAGAAGAAGTGCTCGGCGGCGTTGGCCGGCAATTCAATGCGCAGCAGCCCGCGGGCATCCACCTGGCGCAGCAGCGCCTCCATCTCGTGCAGCACCCGCAACGGGCCGGCCTCGAAGAAGATCTGGCTGAGTTTCGGGTCCTGATTGCCCAGGGCCATGATCAGCCGGTGCAGCTTGACCGACAGGTCGCTGCTGATCAGCGCCTGAAAGCCGCGGCCGATCTTCAGCAGCACCTGTTCCAGCGGAACCCCTTCAGGAAGCTCGAAAATCAGCTCGGGCAACTGCGCCGTGCAGGTGGCGACCACTGCCGAAGAGAACAGCGTCTCCTTGTCGGTAAAGTGGCTGTAGACCGTGAGTTTTGACACACCTGCCGCTGTCGCGACCGCATCCATGCTGGTGTTGGCATAGCCAAGGGTTAGAAACAGCGCCTTGGCTGCCTCGAGAATGGCCTGGCGTTTTGCCAGGTCCTTGGGCCGGCCGGGGCCGGTAGCAGCGGTGACTTTGGGCATGAGTGAAAAGTTACATATTCCAGTAAGTGCACATGGTACATCGCGACCGGCATTTCGGCGGGCAAAAATCGACGCGCTGCTCCCGGCGTAAATATGGGATTTCTCGCGCAGGCCTGCTTCCCCGCTCCGGTTCCCTGATTTAATATACCCGCCAGTATAAATATTCAAAGCGCCATTCGCGAAAGGTCATCCATCATGTTGCGCCATGCCTTGCCCCTCGCTTTGCCCGTTGGTCTCGTGCTGTTGCTTGCTGCCTGCGGGCAGGAAAGCGCACCACAGACTTCCCTTCGTCCGGCCATGGTGGTGCAGCCGCAGCCGGCCAGCGCCGCCGCCGACAGCTACCCCGGCGAGGTGCGTGCGCGCTTCGAGCCGGAGCTGGCGTTCCGCATCGGTGGCAAGGTCAGCAAGCGCCTGGTCGAGGAGGGGCAGCGGGTCAAGGCCGAACAGCCACTGGCCGAACTCGACCCCCAGGATGTGCGCCTGCAACTGGAAGCCAGCCGTGCCCAATTGGCCGCTGCCGAAGCCAACCTGAACCTGGTCAAGGCCGAGCGCGACCGCTACAAGACCCTGCTCGACCGGCAGATGGTCAGCCATTCGCAATACGACAACGCCGAAAACCTCTACCGTGCTGGCCTGGCCCGGCTCAAGCAAGTGCGCGCCGAGTTCGACGTCGCCGGCAATCAGGCAGAATATGCCGTACTGCGCGCGTCCCAGGACGGCGTGATCGCCAAGCGCCAGGTTGAGGTGGGCCAGGTGGTGGCTGCGGGGCAGACGGTGTTCACCCTGGCCGCCGATGGCGAGCGCGAAGTGCTGATCGGCCTGCCTGAGCAGAATTTTGGCCGCTTCAAGGTCGGCCAGACGGTGGCGGTGGAGCTCTGGTCGCAACCGGATCAACGCTTCAATGGCCGGATTCGCGAACTGTCGCCTTCGGCTGACCCGCGCTCGCGAACCTTCGCTGCGCGCATCGCCTTTACCGCCGGCAAGGTGCCGGCCGAGCTTGGGCAAAGCGCCCGGGTGTACATCCAGCACGCCGAGAACATTCCCCTGGCGGTGCCGCTCTCGGCGCTGACCGCAGAAAACGGCCAGACCTACGTCTGGCGTGTCGATGCCAACAACACCCTCAAGCGCGTACCGGTGCGGGTGGGTGCCTACGGTGAAAACAGCGTGCCGGTGCTCGAAGGCCTGAATGCCTCGGACTGGGTGGTGGCGGCCGGCGTGCATGTGCTCCAGGAAGGGCAGCAGGTTCGTCCGGTGGACCGGTCCAATCGTGTGGTGAATCTGGCGGCCAAGGAGTAAGTCCCGATGGGTTTCAACCTTTCCGCCTGGGCCCTGCGCAATCGGCAGATCGTGCTGTTCCTGATGATTTTGCTGGCTGTGGTCGGCGCGCTGTCCTACACCAAGCTGGGGCAGAGCGAAGACCCGCCCTTTACCTTCAAGGCCATGGTCATTCGCACCAACTGGCCAGGGGCCAGCGCCGAGGAAGTCTCGCGTCAGGTCACCGAGCGCATCGAAAAGAAGCTGATGGAAACCGGCGAGTACGAGAAGATCGTCTCGTTCTCGCGGCCCGGTGAATCGCAGGTCACCTTTATGGCCCGCGACTCGATGCATTCGGCCGATATCCCCGAGCTCTGGTACCAGATCCGCAAGAAGGTCGCCGATATCCGCCACACCTTGCCGCAGGGTATCCAGGGGCCGTTCTTCAACGATGAGTTCGGCACCACCTTCGGCAATATCTACGCACTGACCGGTGACGGCTTCGATTACGCCGTGCTCAAGGACTACGCCGACCGCGTGCAGATCCAGTTGCAGCGGGTCAAGGACGTCGGCAAGGTCGAGCTGCTTGGCCTGCAGGACGAGAAGATCTGGATCGAGCTGTCCAACCTCAAGCTGGCCACCCTCGGCCTGCCCCTGGCAGCGGTGCAACAGGCGCTGGAAGAACAGAACGCGGTGAGCACCGCAGGCTTCTTCGAGACGCCGAGCGAGCGCCTGCAACTGCGTGTCAGCGGGCGCTTTACCACGGTCGAGCAGATCCAGCAGTTCCCGATCCGGGTCGGTGACCGCACTTTCCGTATCGGCGATGTTGCCGAGGTGCGCCGGGGCTTCAACGATCCGCCCGCGCCGCGCATGCGCTTCATGGGCGAGGACGCCATCGGCCTGGCGGTGTCGATGAAGGCTGGCGGTGACATTCTGGTGCTGGGCAAGGCGCTGGAAACCGAGTTCGCCCGCATTGCCCACAATCTGCCGGCCGGCATGGAGCTGCGCAAGGTCTCCGACCAGCCAGCGGCGGTGAAGACCGGCGTCGGCGAGTTCGTTCAGGTGCTGGTTGAAGCGCTGGCCATTGTCTTGCTGGTGAGCTTTTTCTCGCTGGGCATGCGCACCGGCCTGGTGGTGGCCCTGGCCATTCCGCTGGTGCTGGCGATGACCTTTGCCGCCATGTACTACTTCGGCATCGGTTTGCACAAGATCTCCCTCGGCGCGTTGGTGCTGGCCCTGGGCTTGCTGGTGGATGATGCGATCATTGCCGTGGAGATGATGGCGATCAAGATGGAGCAGGGTTTCGACCGGTTCAAGGCCGCCAGCTACGCCTGGACCAGCACCGCCTTCCCGATGCTCACCGGCACCCTGATCACCGCCGCAGGCTTCTTGCCGATTGCCACCGCGCAATCCGGCACTGGTGAATACACCCGTTCGATCTTCCAGGTGGTGACCATCGCCTTGCTCGCCTCCTGGGTTGCCGCGGTGGTGTTCGTGCCGTACCTGGGTGAGCGCCTGTTGCCTGACCTGGCCAAGCTGCATGCGGCCAAGCACGGCACCGCCGAAGGCGGCCCTGACCCTTACGGCACGCCGTTCTACCAGCGCGTGCGGCGCCTGGTGGGCTGGTGCGTGGAGCGGCGCAAGACGGTGATCGTGGCGACTATCGCGCTGTTTGTTGGCAGCATCTTGCTGTTCCGTTTCGTGCCCCAGCAGTTCTTCCCGGCTTCCGGGCGCCTGGAACTGATGGTCGATCTGAAGCTGGCCGAAGGCGCCTCGCTGAGCAACACCGCCGATCAGGTCAAGCGCCTGGAAGCGCTGCTCAAGGAACGCGCCGGCATCGACAACTATGTGGCCTATGTCGGCACCGGTTCGCCGCGGTTCTACTTGCCACTCGACCAGCAACTGCCGGCGCCGAGCTTCGCCCAGTTCGTGGTGCTGGCGAAAACCATCGAGGAGCGCGAACAGCTGCGTAGCTGGCTGATCGCAACCCTCGATGAGCAGTTCCCCGACCTGCGTTCGCGGGTCACGCGCCTGGAAAACGGCCCGCCCGTGGGTTACCCGGTACAGTTCCGGGTCACTGGTGAGCACATCGAGCAGGTGCGTGCCCTGGCCCGCAAAGTGGCTGCCAAGGTGCGCGAGAACCCCCACGTGGTCAACGTTCACCTGGACTGGGAAGAGCCGAGCAAGGTGGTCTACCTGAACATCGACCAGGACCGCGCCCGCGCCCTGGGGGTGAGCACGGCGAACCTGGCGAAGTTCCTGCAAAGCTCGCTGACTGGTTCGGCTGTCAGCCAGTTCCGCGAGGACAACGAGCTGATCGAGATCCTCCTGCGCGGCACCCAGCAGGAGCGCAGCGAGCTTGCCAACCTGCCGAGCCTGGCGGTGCCTACCGACAATGGCCGCAGTGTGGCGCTGTCGCAGGTGGCAACCCTGGAATACGGCTTTGAAGAAGGCGTGATCTGGCACCGCAACCGCCTGCCCAACGTCACCGTGCGCGCCGACATCTATGGCAAGGAACAGCCGGTCACCCTGGTCAAGCAGATCCTGCCGACCCTGGACCCGATACGTGCCGAGCTGCCCGATGGCTACCTGCTGGACGTGGGTGGCACAGTGGAGGACTCCACTCGCGGGCAGAAATCGGTGAACGCCGGGGTGCCGTTGTTCATCGTCGTGGTCCTGACCCTGCTGATGCTGCAACTGCGCAGCTTCTCGCGCACGGTGATGGTGTTCCTCACCGCGCCCCTGGGGTTGATCGGCGTGACCCTGTTCCTGCTGGTGTTCCGCCAGCCGTTCGGTTTTGTCGCGATGCTCGGGACCATTGCCCTGTCGGGGATGATCATGCGCAACTCGGTGATCCTGGTCGATCAGATCGAGCAGGACATCGCTGCCGGGCTGGACCGCTGGCAGGCGATTATCGAGGCGACAGTAAGGCGCTTCCGGCCAATCGTACTGACCGCCCTGGCGGCGGTGCTGGCGATGATCCCGCTGTCACGCAGCGTGTTCTTCGGGCCGATGGCGGTGGCGATCATGGGTGGTTTGATCGTGGCGACAGCGTTGACGCTGTTGTTCCTGCCGGCGCTGTATGCGGCGTGGTTCAGGGTCAGAAAGAGCAGTTGAGAGCTACAAGCGGCAAGCTGCAAGAGGTGCTGTTCACACTGCTTGTGGCTTGCCGCTCGAAGCTTGTAGCTGGCGCTTACAGCGCGCCAAACACCTTCTTGGCAATGCTGGTAGCTGCCGCCGCCGGGTTCTGGCGGATGGTTTCTTCCTGCTTGGCAATCATCTCGAACAGGCCGTTGAGCGCCTGTTCGGTCACGTAGCCTTCGACGTTGGCGTTCTTGGCATCGAGCACGCCCAGGGTCGCTGCTTGCCCGGCGAAGTTGTTGTACTGCTGGGCCAGGCCGACCTGGTCGGTGGCTTTCTTGACGATCGGCAGGAACTTGGCGCGGATCTGCTCGCGGCTGGTCTTGCTCAGGTACTGGGTAGCCGAGTCGTTGCCGCCGCTGAGGATGCCCTTGGCATCGTCCACGGTCATCTTCTTCACGGCATCCACCAGCAGCGCCTGGGCCTGCGGCACGGCGGCTTCGGCGGCCTTGTTCATGCTGGTTTCCAACTGGTCGACCTGGGCGCCCATGCCGAAGGCTTTCATCTTCTTGGCCACTTTGCCCAGGTTGCCGGGCAGTTCGATGCGCACATCCGGGTTATTGCTGAAGCCACCCGGGGTACCCAGTTGTTTCACCGCTACCTGGGCACCCTGGGTCAGGGCGTCTTTGAGGCCAGTGGAGGCATCTTTTTGCGAGAGGTCGCCGAGCGACAGCGCCAGGGCGCTGGCCGACAGCAACAGGCCGGCGCACAGGCCGGTGAAGGTTAGAGCGGGGCGGAACATGGCAGCATCCTTATACGAAGGAAAAACAATCAATCAACGAACGGCATCGACCTTGATGCGTACCGGCTGCGGGTCGTTGCCATCAAGCTGAACGCCATGGTGCTCGGTGTTGATGAACAGCAGCTTGCCGTCCAGTTCGATCCGCGCGCTTACCGCATAGCGGTGGCCGGGCTTGACCTGGGCCGGGTCGTAGCTCAGGTGGAAGGGCAGCGGCACATTGCCTTTGACCGGGCCGCTCTGGCTGGCCAGGGTAACGGCGGGGGCGTCCATCAGCGACACGTCCTGCAGGGCCACGCTCAGGGTGGCGGCGGGCGGCAGGGCGATGCGTTGCAGGTAGAAGACCTCGCCGTCGAGCGAGACCTTGGGGCGGGGGCGTTGGTCGAGCAAGCAGCGAGCAGCGCGCTGCAGCACAGGGTCAGCAGTTTTTTCATGGGGACTCCATTCAATAGAGGTCGAAAGCATCATCGACGTCCTTGAACTGTAACGGATTTCCCGCAGGAGGCCAGTCATAACTGCCACTGCTTGCCGGGACTGCCCTTAGTTGCTGTTGATACGTTGCATGATCACCGTCATTGGCTGGGTCTGGCGCTGTGACAGATCGACATCGTGCGCAACGGTGGTGCCGTAGAGCAGGCGTCCTTCATGTTCGATGCGCGCGCTGACTCTGTACGTAAACCTAGGGTCGATCATGCAGGGATCGAAGCGCAACCTGAACGAGAACGGTACGCTCTGGTCGGTCAGCAGGCTCTGGCTGGCGATGGGCCGGGGTAATACATCCAGGCGTGAGACATCATCGAGATGGACGCTGACAAGGTGTTCCCCGTTCAGGGCGATACGCTCGCGGTAGAGTACATCGACATCTAGGTAGGCAAATTTCTCTGTGTTCATGGTAAGTCTCCAACGTAGGGTGATGAGTTGCTCTATCACCCTACGTTGCAGCGTTTCGTGCGATCAGAGGGAAGCCGTCACCGCTGGCTCGTCGCGCTGCAGGGCGACCTGGCGAATCGACAGGCGCACCTCCGCCGACAGCACGCGCTTGGCCGCGCCCTCGGCCAGTTCGCTGAGTTTTTCGTGGTAGCCAAGTTTGCCGTTGCTGTCCGGGCGCAATACGCCTTGTTCGATCTGGGTCTGGATGAAGTGGCGGAACAGGGTCTTGTCGAAGAACTCGGGGGCGTTCAGGCCATGCAGAATCGACAGGCGCTGGGCCATGATCACGCACAGGTCTTCCAGCTCTTCGGCGCTCAGGGTGTGCTGGCCGCTGTTGAGCAGCAACGCGGTAGCCATGTAGAAGCGCTGCAGGGTCTGGGTGATGGCCCGGGCCAGCAAGGTCAGCAGTACGAACTGCCGCGAGCTCGGTGCCGGGCGCAGGTACACGCCGTTCTCGAAGCGCAGCAGGCCCTGTTCGACAAAGGCCTCCAGCCATTGGTCGACCACCGCGTCCAGCTCATCGAGCTCCCAGCGAATGAACAGCTCCGATTGCAGGTACGGGTACAAGGCCCGGGTGTACTGCAGGATCAGTTCGCGGCTCATCCGCGAGCTGCTCTGGAAGAAGCTCGCCAGCAAGGCCGGCAGGGCGAAGATGTGCAGCACGTTGTTGCGGTAGTAGGTCATCAGGACGGCGTTCTGCTCGTCCAGATAGAGGATCTTGCCCAGCGCATCGCTCTGTTCGGCCAGCAGGTCCATGCCTTTGACGTGGCTGATCAGGGCCAGGCCATCGCCTTCGGGCAGGGTGGTGTGCGGCGAGTAGGGCACCTTGCGCAGCAGCGCCAGATACAGGTCCAGCACCCGCGCCAGGGCGCGCTCGTCCAGGGCCAGACGGCTGGTGGAGAGCAGCGCCAGGGCCACCAGGTTGACCGGGTTGATCGCCGCCGCCTCGTTCAGGTGCTGGGCGACTTTCTCGCCCAGGCGCGAGGTGGTTTCGTTGAGCCAGGCCGGGCGGAACTGCGGGCCGTGCTCCTGCTCGCGCCAGCCGGGTTGCTGCTGGTCGAGGAAGGCGCCGAGGCGGATCGGCTCGCCGAAGTTGACCGCCACCTGGCCGAAGCGCTGCTTGAGCGCGCCGATGACCTTGAAGATGTCGAAGATCGATTCTTTCTTCTTGCTCGCCCCACGTAGCTCGCCCAGGTAGGTGCGGCCTTCGAGTACCCGTTCATAACCGATGTACACCGGCACGAAGACGATCGGCGTGCGCGAGGAGCGCAAGTAGCTGCGCAGGGTGATGGCGAGCATGCCGGTTTTCGGCTGGAGCATGCGCCCGGTGCGCGAGCGGCCGCCTTCGACGAAGTACTCGACCGGGAAGCCCTTGGTGAACAGGGTGTGCAGGTATTCGTTGAACACCGCGGTGTACAGCGGGTTGCCCTTGAACGTGCGACGCATGAAGAACGCCCCGCCACGGCGCAGCAGGCCGCCGATCACCGGCATGTTGAGGTTGATGCCGGCGGCGATGTGCGGCGGGGTCAGGCCGTTGCGAAACAGCAGGTAGGACAGCAGCAGGTAGTCGATATGGCTGCGGTGACACGGCACATAGATGACTTCGTGGCCCGGGGCGATGCCTTGCACCTGCTCGATGTGGTTGACCTTGATGCCGTCGTAGATCTTGTTCCAGAACCAGCTCAGTACCACTTCGAGGAAGCGGATGGCGGTGTAGGTGTAGTCCGAAGCGATCTCGTTGCCGTAACGCAGGGCCTGGGCTTCGGCTTTGGCCAGCGGGATCTTTTCGCGTTCGGCTTCATCGGCGATGGCCTGGCGCACCAGCGGGTCGTGGACCAGGCCCTTGACCAGGTTGCGGCGGTGGGAGATGTCCGGGCCGATGACCGCAGTCTTGAGGTTGCGAAAGTGTACCCGCAGCAGGCGTTGGGCCATGCGCACGGTGCGCTCGTGGCCCTTGTTGTGCTGCACCAGCTCGCGCAGATGGATCGGCGCCGAGAACTGCACGCGGGTCTTGCGCCCCAGGATCAGCACAGTGAGCAAGCGCCGCAGGCGCCCGGTAACCGCCCAGCTGTCGGCAAACAGCAGCTTCCACGGGCTGGATTCGCTGGCCGGCGACTGGCCCCAGAACACGCTGACCGGGATGATCTGCGCGTCTTCTTCGGCATGCTGGCTGATGGCGTTGACCAGCCGCGCCAGGGTCGGCGGGGCGCCGCGCTTGTCCTGGCGGCCGAGCCAGTCGGGCTCCGGGGTCAGGTAGAAGAATGCTGCCGGCTCGTGCAGGGTGCCGACGGCAACCGGCAGCACCGGGCGTGGCAGCCCGGCTTTGGTGCATTCGCGGTCAAGCACCGCAAGGTCGGTGAGCGACGGCGACTGCAGGGCGTAGAACACCGGCCGGCTGCGATCCAGGTTCAGGGTAAAGGATGACTGGTTGATGGTCTCGGAGCGAACCCACAGGTACAACAGGCGACGCAGGGCGCCGAAGATCAGGCGGCGCAAGGGGGAACGGGTCATACGGTGTGTGCTCTGGATGAGATTTTTGAGTATTTGCTCAGTCGACTAGTGTGCCGTATCTGCGCAAGTTCAGCAAAAAGCGCCCCGGTCATGAAAATTAATTTAAGTGTGTCATATACTCGGTCCGCCGCTTGCAAGAGATTTGTGCAAGCTGCGTCGGCAGGGGGCCGTGACCCCTCTGCATGCAAGGCGATTCCAAAATAAAAATCCGGAGTAGTGCAGATGTCGTCTCGTGAGACTGGAAGTGTAAAGTGGTTCAATGACGCAAAAGGTTACGGTTTCATTCAGCGTGAAGGTGGCGCGGACGTGTTCGTTCACTACCGTGCCATCCGCGGGGAGGGGCATCGCACCCTGCTCGAGGGGCAGCAGGTCGAATACAATCTGACTCAGGGCCAGAAAGGCCTGCAGGCAGAAGACGTAGTCGGTCTGTAAGCGCCGGGCCACAAGCCTCGAGCCTGGGCCCACCAGCGAAAAGGCCCGCCGCCGGACGACCGGGGCGGGCCTTTTCGAAGACAGTTTTCAGCTGGTACGCCAGGTGATTTCCTCTTCACCGTCGGCACTGATGCGGATCCAGCGATCGGCATCTTCTTCACCTTCTTCCTCGACCCAGCTGCCCGGTGCGCAGCGCACTTCGACGTTCAGCGCGGCAAAGGCTGCGCGTGCGCAGGCAATGTCATCATCCCACGGGGTCTGGTCGCTCTCCAGGTAAAGACTGTTCCATTTGCCCACAGCCTTCGGTAACCAGGTAACTGGAATGTTACCGGCCTGGCACTTGTAGGTCTGGCCTTTCTGCTGCCAGTCGCTGCACGGGCCAAGCGCTGCGCTGAGCCAGGCAGCGATCTGCTTGTGGTCGACCTCGGCGTCTTTCAGGTAAATCTCGATATCGGGTTGGCGCATAGGGGCTCCAGGTGCGCTCAGTCTTGGCGCACAAAATAATCGTAACGCATCGATACCGTGACCTCGAAAGGCTCGGCCTGGTCGATGACGCGCGCGCGTTTTTCGGCGCTGGCACGCCAGCCATGAGGGGTCATGGCCAGCAGGTCGGCGCGGGCCTTGCTATCGGCAAGGCTGAGGCGCAATTTCAGGGTTTCGCTATGGGCGTGGTGCATGCCCTCGGGGACCAGCGCCAGGTGCTTGTCGTCGCTGTAGTCGCGCACTTCATCGTAAAGCTTGTGGCGCAGTTCGATCAGGTGCTCGTTGGTCGGGCCGACGCGCATCAGGCCGCCGCCGGGGCTCAGCAGGCGCAGGGCCTCTTGCCAGTCCAGCGGGCTGAAGACACTGGCGAGGAACTGGCAACTGCCATCGGCCAACGGTACCCGCGCCATGCTTGCCACCAGCCAGGTCAGCGCCGGGTTGCGCTTGCAGGCGCGCTTGACCGCCTCGCGGGAGATGTCCAGGGCATAACCGTCCGCCTCGGGCAACGCCTGGGCGATTTGCGCGGTGTAGTAACCCTCGCCACAGCCGATGTCCAGCCAGCGCGCGGGTGCGCGTTCGGCGGCAAGCTCAGCCAGGCGGCGGGCCACCGGGGCGTAATGGCCGGCGTTGAGAAAGTCGCGGCGGGCCTCGACCATGGCCTGGTTGTCGCCCGGGTCACGGCTGTTCTTGTGCTGCACCGGCAACAGGTTCAGGTAACCCTGGCGGGCACGGTCGAAACGGTGGCCGGCCGGGCAGGCCACGCCATTGTCGAGGGTGCTCAGCGCGGCGCTGCAGATCGGGCAGGTGAGCATCAGGCAAGCAACCGGGTCAGGGTCTGGTAGTAGATTTCGGTCAGCACATCGAGGTCGCTGGCCAGGATCCGCTCGTTGACCTGGTGAATGGTGGCGTTGACCGGGCCCAGCTCGACCACCTGGGTGCCGAGGGTAGCAATGAAGCGCCCGTCGGAGGTGCCGCCGCTGGTCGATGCCTTGGTCTCACGGCCGGTGACCGCCTTGATGCTGGCCGACACTGCGTCGAGCAAATCGCCCGGCTCGGTCAGGAACGGCAGGCCCGACAGCGCCCAGTCCACGTGCCAGTCGAGCTGGTGCTTGTCGAGGATGGCGGCAACCCGCTGCTGCAGGCCTTCGACCGTCGACTCGGTAGAGAAGCGGAAGTTGAACAGCGCGGTCAGCTCGCCCGGTACCACGTTGGTGGCGCCGGTGCCGGAATTGAGGTTGGAGATCTGGAAGCTGGTCGGCGGGAAGAACGCATTGCCTTCGTCCCAGTGTTCGGCAGCCAGCTCTGCAAGTGCCGGAGCGGCCAGGTGGATCGGGTTCTTGGCCAGGTGCGGGTAGGCTACGTGGCCCTGTACGCCGCGCACCGTGAGCTTGGCGCCGAGCGAGCCGCGCCGGCCGTTCTTGACTACGTCACCGACCAGGCTGGTGCTCGACGGCTCGCCGACGATGCACCAGTCCAGGCGCTCGTTGCGCGCGGCCAGGCGCTCGACCACGGCCTTGGTGCCGTGGTGGGCCGGGCCTTCTTCATCACTGGTGATCAGGAAGGCGACCTTGCCGCGATGGTTGGGGTAGTCGGCGACGAAGCGCTCGGTGGCCACTACCATGGCGGCCAGGCTGCCTTTCATGTCAGCCGCGCCGCGCCCGCAGAGCATGCCGTCGGCATCGATCAGGGCATCGAACGGATCGTTCTGCCAGGCCTGCACCGGGCCGGTCGGGACCACGTCGGTGTGGCCGGCGAAGCACAGCACCGGGCCTTCCTGGGTGCCATGGGTGGCCCAGAAATTGTCGACGTCTTCAATGCGCATCGGCTCAAGCATGAAACCAGCATCGCCCAGGCGTTGCATCATCTGTTTCTGGCAGTCGAAGTCCAGCGGGGTAACCGACGGACGGCGAATCAGGTCGCAGGCCAGTTCAAGGGTAGGCGAGAGGTCGGCTGGGGCCGTCATGGGAAGCTCCGGGGCAAGGCAGGGCGGGCAAAGGGCAACAGTTTAAAGCAAAACGCCCGGGGGGAGGCATGGCCAATCCGCTTCGACAGGAGACGTACAACGAAAAAACCGTCGCTGCCAGTGCTCCTTCCTACCGATCCGTTTGGCAGCGTCCGGCAGATCCGATATCAGCACTAGATCTAAAGTGGCGACTCCGTGGCTATCGCCGCTGGTATCGATTGATTTTCCCTAAAGGTAGGACGTGATATGAAACTTAGCCCACTGGCTCTTCTGGGCGTGCTTGTTGCCGCTGCCCCTGCTGCATTTGCGTCATCCAGCGCCGAGCTCACGGTCAAGGGCACCATCAAGCCAGGCGCATGCACCCCCTCCCTCGGCACCGGCAATGTCGATTTCGGCACCATAGCCGCCAACACGCTGAACCCCGACGCGCATACCGCATTACCGGTAAAAAACCTGAACCTGTCGGTTGCCTGCGACGCCAACACGCGCTTTGCCCTGTTCTCCAAAGACAATCAAGAGGGTTCTGCAACCTCGCCTTCCGACGGCAGCCTGCGCTCCGAGGGGCGGGCTCATGGTCTGGGCTGGTCGACCGGCGAGGAGCCGAAAAAAATCGGCCATTACCTGGTGGAAATCGATCCGGCGCAGACCACGGTTGACGGCTCGACAGGATATGCCAGTGCTTCCACCGATGGTGGTGAGACCTGGGGGAGCGCCGGATCAGCGAGTTACATCTCCCCAAGCGAGCTGCTCGGCTTCAGCCCCGAAAGCGGGCACAACGAAGGGCCGGCTCCGGTCAAGGACCTCATCAGTGTGCTGAACATCAAGGCTCACTTGGCTCCGAGCAACGAGCTGGACCTGTCAGCAGACCTCACGCTCAATGGCTCGGCGGTAATCGAACTGCAGTACCTCTGACACGCAAACTTGAGCGCTAGCAATTGACAGGCGTTGCTTCACCACGGCTTGGCCCTGGGTTGAGACAACGCCTGCGCGAGAACTGAAGCCGCGCTCTGGCCATGTAAAGGAAGACATTCTCATGAGACTCCCGCCACTTGTGCTGCTCAGCGTTTTGCTGGTGCCGGCACCTGTTGTCCTGGCTACACCCGCCATTGAGATCACGGTAAGCGGCACCATTACCCCTGCTGCTTGCCGGCCGGCATTCAGCAACCAGGGAAAAATTGATTTCGGCACCATCGCCTTTCGCGAACTGAACGAGGACTCGCACACCACGCTGGAGGAGCAAACCATGACGTTGACGGTCGAGTGCGACTCGGCAACGCGGTTTGGCCTGCTGGCTCACGATAACCGTCGCGGCTCGTCGACAGCTGTCAATTTTTTCGGCTTGGGGCGATCAGACAACAAGAAGATCGGGCATTACCAGCTCACTGTTGATCCGCACGATGCGCAAGTTGATGGTGAACCCGGGTATGTCACTCGGGGCCTCAGCGGCGGAGTTTTGTGGGAGCGTTCTAGTGCCGGGTCTTACGACCTGGGCACGGGGGCTCACTACATTGGCTTTAGCGCCAGCCCAGGGCACACCAATGGTCCGGACGCGCTAACCGAGGTTCGCACTGATATACGCCTGTCTGCACAAGTGGCGCCGTCGCGGGATTTGCCCGCCACGGAGGATATTGCACTGGATGGTGCTGTGTCATTTGAAGTGCGTTACCTGTGATCACGCAGGTTGAAGTGCATTATTTACCCGGAAAAGGATGACCTTGAAATGAGACTTCCAGCGGTTTTTCTCCTCGGTGCGTTTGCAGTCGCAGCGCCCGCAGCATTCGCGTCCTCTGGCGCCGATCTGACCTTGGCGGGCACGATCAAGCCAGAGGCTTGTGAAATCACTACCAGCGGTAGAAACATGAGGGTTGGTACGGTTTCTACTCAGGACCTGAACAGGGATAGTTACAGCCGACTGGCGAACAAATGGTTTGGCCTGTACGTGCATTGTAAAGCACCAACACGCTTTGCCTTGAAAGCAGCGGATAACCGCGCAGACTCGGCGGTTTTACCAGACGACGCAAGTGCAGAGGATCGTGAACGCGCTTACGGCCTGGGTTGGGGCAATGGTACAAAAATCGGTTATTACCTGGTGAACTTCAAACCGGAGAGAATCTGGACCCGGTACAAGGAACTTGGCTATCTCACCCACTCTTCCGACCAGGGCATAAACTGGAATACGGCCGGAGCAGATGTGCACTTCAAACCGGGTGAGTACGTGGGTGTCAGTACCCGCGCAGGGCACAGCACGGGCCCGAGTGCACTTACTTACATGGGTGTAAGCATGGATATTGAGGTGAATATTGCCCCGCTCCGGCAACTGGACGTTTCTGAAAACTTCAGGGTTGATGGTTCGGCGGTGGTTGAACTTAATTATCTATGAATGCAGGTGCACCGCACCCCTGGAATGGACTTGCAAGGGCAGAATGCGATATGAAACTTACCCCATTGCTTTTCGTCGGCGCGCTTTGCGTCGCTGCACCCGCTGCATTCGCAGGTCCCAACGCAGAGCTTATGGTCAAAGGCACGATCAAGCCGGCAGGCTGTACCTTTACACTTAACGGTGGCGGCCAATTTGACTTTGGCACGATTACGCCGCAACAGCTCCCCCAAAAATGGGCGAATTTTTTTACCTCCTCACCGCAGCAGCTCTCTATTACCTGCCCACAACCAACGCGTTTCGCTTTGCGTGGTTTCGATCTTCGAGAGTCCTTGGCCACGGGGGCTGGTTATCGGGCCGGCACGATCGCCGATCAGTCCATCGGTCATTTTGTTTTAAAACTACCTGCAAGCAGCGTTGCTGCCGACGGCAGTAAAGATATCTACGCCGTGGGTAAAACTCCGCGTCAGACATCATGGCGTCCCGCTAACTGGGACTATATAGGACCGTATGGAGCTTTTATCTGGAATCGCAACGAGGAGACCAGATTTGCTCGTCAGGGAAGTACGGACCCCTTGCCGATGCGATCATTCTCCGCCGACCTGGATGCAGTTTTAAGACTTCGTGGAGCTGAACTTCTGGACGTTGGCGAAGATGTCCAGATAGACGGCGCAGCGATGATTGAACTTGTTTACTTGTAGACCTGAAAGTCATCGGTACGCTGCAGTGCTCTGCTGAGCCCGTAGTGACGTTAAACCCTTTCCTTTTCTAAAAGGCTATCGATGCCTTGACACTTGTCACAGGTGGGTGGTGTTGTGCCTGGAGTATTGCCATGAAGTGTGAACCCGAACGCACACGTACTGCATTGTGCGCATCGTTCTTTACCGGTTTGTTGACCCTGGGCGGGGCAGCTTGCAGTTGGGCTGACGGTATGGTCCCCGAAACGTCGGTGGTGATTGTCAACGAGGCCGACGGGGAAGCTTCGATCAAGGTTCGCAACAGCGATAGCAGTACTGGCCTGTTGCATGTGACCCTGGAGAATGTACCGGAGGACCCTGAACCCTTGCTGTTTCTCACTCAGCCGGTGTGGCGGGTGGAAGCCGGTAAAGAGCAACTGGTGCGGTTGATCTTGCGCAGCGAGCAGCCGTTGCAGACACAACGGCTGAAACGGGTGATTTTCGAAGGAATCCCGCAATCAGCCGACGCTGCAGTGGCAGGCCAGGCAAGGATCGGGGTGAGTGTACGGCAGAACCTGCCGGTGATCCTGCACCCCAAGGAGCTGGCGACCAAGCGTGATCCCTGGACGGGCCTGCAGTGGTCGTTGGAGGCTGGAAAACTCAGCGTGCGCAACCAGACCCCCTATGTGGTGCGTCTGGCCCAGGAGTTGAAACTACTGCCCGGTAACCAGGCCGCGCGTTTGCCGCGCAGTTACATTTTGCCTGGCGACATCATCAGCGCAGAGATTGACGGCCTGCCCAAAGGGCAGCCAAGCGCGGTGAGACTGTTCCCGGCAACCGTCTACGGCTTTGCCGTGGATGCCCATGAAGCGCCCCTGGGTGCTGCCAGCAGATGATGCGCGTCGTGGCGACGACACCTGCGCGAAGCGCATGGCTGCCCCAGGGTTTGTTGCTCTGGGGCTGCCTGCAGACAACCGAGGTGCTGGCGCAAGACGAGCAGGCAAAGGGCGCTGGCAGCACGGCGTTGAACTTCGACGCTGACATCCTGCGCCAGCGTGGCATCGACCCTGGCCTGATCGAGTACTTGCGCGCCGAAGCACGCTTCACCCCGGGCGTGCAGGCGGTCATGCTGCGGGTCAATGACCAGCCCCGTGGGCGCATCAATGCACGGTTTCTGGCCGATGGCAGGTTATGTTTCGACTCGTCGTTGCTCGAAGCTGGCGGTCTGAAAATGCCGGAAAAAGCCACTGAGGCCAAGGCCGGCTGTGAGGATTTTACCGGCGTCTACGAGCAAACCCTGGTGCAGCTGGATCCTGCCGCTGCCGAGGTCACGCTGGTGGTGCCAACCCAGGCGCTGAAGGCCACGGAACAACGCCAGGACTTGTCCGCATTCGAGTCCGGTGGCACAGCGGCACTGGTCAATTACGAAGGGTTCGCCAGTCGCAACGAGTTTGCCGGACAGGGCAGCGGTTCCTGGTCGCTCAACACCGAAATGGGTTTCAACGCCGCCGACTGGATTGTGCGCAGTCAGCAGATCCATAGCGCTGTTGATGGCCGCTCTACCACGCAGCACTTGGGGGCCTACGCCCAGCGTTCCTTTGCTGAGTTGGGCACGGTTTTGCAGGCCGGACAGATATCCCTGAGCAATCCGGTATTGGCGGGGGCGCGGGTCAACGGTCTGCAATTGGCGTCCGAGCAAGCGTTGCAGGTACCTACCCGTCGCACGGTGATCGACGGTATTGCCCAAAGCCAGGCAAGGGTAGAGGTCAGGCAGGCCGGCGTGCTGATTTACTCGACCGTGGTACCGCCCGGACCTTTTGCCCTGTCGGCCCTACCGCAGCTTGACCGGCGCACGGACCTGGAGGTGACCGTGATCGAGGCCTCTGGCGAGCAACGCAGCTTTACCGTGCCGTCGGCCCTGGTGGCGGTAGAAGTGCCAGCGCCAGGCTTTGTAGTCGGGGCAGGGCAAGTGCGCGATAGTCGTGATTCAGGGCATGAGCCCTGGGTGGTCAGTGGCGGTTGGACCCAGGCCATCAACAGCAACGCGACCTTGAGCAGCGGGCTCATTGTGGCCGAGGACTACCATGCCGTTGGTGGCGCCATCGGCCTGCAGACGTGGTCGGGCGCGCATACTCAATGGTTGGTGCAATCGTCGCAGGCGTCCGTCGAGGGTGTGCGAGGGCTACAGGCGCAACTGGCGCTGTCTCAGCGCCTGGGGGAGAACTGGTCGCTCAGTGCCGCCGCCACCCGGCAGACCAGCGGTTATCGCAGCCTGCACGAGTCGCAGTTCATCAGCGAGGCAGCCGGTCATCCCGGTGGGGCCCGCGATCAGTACAGTGCAGGATTGTCGTGGTCGCAGCCCTGGTTGGGCAGCTTGAGTGCCACCTACGGGCGTTCGACTCGCTTCGACGGCAGCTCCACCAGCCGTTCCTCCGCCTCGTGGGGGCAGCGCTTTGGCCAGGTGTCGGTTTCGGCCAGCGCCGAGTGGAACCTCAGTGGTGGCGATGGCCTTGGCAATGCCGTGTACTTGAGCCTGAGCATGCCGCTGGGCGAGCGCCGTCGCCTGCGCACCTCGATGCGCAATAGCGGCGGGCAAAGCCGGGTAGGGGTCACGCTGCAGGAGCAGCTCGACGAAACCACCAGTTATCGCCTGGGCGCCGAGCGCGCAGGCGGCGATGGCGAGCTGGACCTTAATGCCGGGGTGTCGCTGCTGCCTCGCCATGCCCAACTCGATCTCAACTATACGGGTTACGGCAATGGTAACCGCAGCTACAGCGCTGGCCTGCGCGGAGGCCTGCTGCTCGATGGTGGCGGGGCTACCCTGTCGCCGTATCCGCTACAGGATACCTTCGGCGTGTTGTCTGTCGGTGATGTTTCCGGGGTGGAGGTCTCAACCCCGTCTGGTCCGGTGTGGACGGATGGCAGCGGCCGCGCCGTGCTTGCGCGTTTGGCGCCCTATGCACCCAGCTCCGTGGAAGTAAAAACCAGGTCGCTGCCGCGCAATATCGACATCAGCAATGGCGCGGCCGTCATACAGGCAGGACGGGGTGCGGTGGCGCGGGTCGACTTCGCGGCAGCCAGCACCCGAAGGGCACTGTTGCAGGCTACCCATGTTGACGGTAGCGCATTGCCGGTAGGCGCCGTGGTTACTGACGGCGAAGGTGAGTTTGTCACGCTGGTGCAGGCGGGCGGATTGGTATTTGCGACCAATCTGGAAAACAGCCCACGCCTGTGGGTGAAGGTGCCGGATCAACCAGGTTGTGAACTGCATTTCAGCTTGGCGGATGAGCCGGACCTTCAGACCTATTACGAAACCACTTCGGCCGTGTGCCGTACCCCATGAGATCTGTCTTGATGACCTGCCTATCGCCAGCAATAACCGCTGTTACCGCCGGGGTTGCGACAATCCTGGCACTCGCCTGGGCACCTGCGGCCTGGGCTGCGAGCGATGATTGCGCGGTATCGATCAGCCAGCCCCTGATCGACTACGGCGTGCTCAATCGCACAACGCTGAAGCCGCTGGCTGGGGAACTCCCCCTTGGAGTACGCAATCTTGTTTTGAATGTGCACTGTCCGCGTCCCCAGCCCATTACCCTGTTTTACCGCGCCGCGCCGGCCAGTGCCGAACGCTTTCGCTTTGGCGATCAGGGCAGTTACGCCTTGCGCGTGAGTGGGGCGTTGGTCGATGGTGAATCGGTCGATCTGGCGTCCTTGACCAAGACGGGAGGGGTAACGGAACAGGCCGATGCGGTCAGTGACTGGCTGCCGGACAAGGGGCTGGCGCCGATCAGGGCGGGCAACCTTGTCCCGGTACGTTCATTCAGTGCCAGGCTGGAAATTCGTGCCTGGGGAGATGAGTCGGTGTTCAATCGTGGTGACGCGGTCACCTGGCAGGCCAACGGCTTGCTCGACATCGCGGGTGTGGTGCGCGAACTCGGCTTGCAGGCAGGGTTCGCCCCGGCAGCCTGTACGCCGCGCCTGGGCAACGGTGGGATCGTCGACTTCGGGCGTATCCCTGCGCAGCAACTTGCCCGTAACAGCAACACCAGGTTTCAGCGCACGTTGGCACTGAGCGTGCAGTGTGATGCGCCTACGCGTTTCGCCTTTACCGCCCGGGACAACCGTGCCGAGGCGTTACGCTCGCCTTTGACCGGCTTTGATCCTGGCGCGCTGTTTGGCATCGGTACGACCGCTGCCGGACAGTCGTTGGGCAGTTACACCACGTGGCTGGCAGACATCCTGGGGGACGCAACGGCGTTGGCGGCCATGCATGGCCAGCCAGCAGGCCTGGGTTGGCAGCCAGTGAAGGGGGCTGCACTGTTACTTACCGATGGCCGTCTACTGGGGTTCGGCACGACCGACGAGCTGGTGGCGGGCCCCAAGGCTATCACTCACTTGCAGGGCACCCTGGGTGTGGATTTGTACCTGGCGCCGGCCGATACATTGACTTTGACCGACGAGGCGTTGATCGACGGTGCGGCGACCCTCGAGATTATCTATCTCTAAAGGTGGAATAAAACAGGGGCAGCGCTGGTAGCAAGGCCGGTGCAGTCGGGAGGCTGTACCGGCCTTGCCAGGGCTCAGGAAGCCTGGGCCGGCTGCGCGGCATCCACAGGCTTTGGCAGCGACGACAGCAGGGCCATGATCAGCGCCGCCAGGTACGGCAGCGACTGCACCAGCAGCATGGTCACCCAGAAGCGCATGTCGTTGCTCGGCAGGCCCTGGACCAGGTAGATCCCGGCCGCTGCGCCCCACAGCAGCAACATGATGAACAGCTCTTCACGGGCCTCTGACAGCGCCACCAGCAAGCCATGGCTGTCGGCGTTCTTCGGCGTGCGAAAGAACGGGATGCTGCTGGTGAAGAAGCCGTACAGCACCGCCTTGGCGATGGTGTGCGACAGCGCCAGGCCGGCCAGGGCCGCGGCGAAGGCGTCCTTGAGGTTCACGCCCACCGCGCGGCGGTAGAGGAACACGATCTTGCCGACCTTGAACACGAACAACGCCAGTGGCGGAATCGCGAAGATCAGCAGCGGCGGGTCGACCCGCTGCGGCACGATGATCATCGCCGCCGACCACAGCAGGGCGCCGACGGTGAAGAAGATGTTCATGCCATCGGCGATCCACGGCAGCCAGCCGGCGAGGAAGTGGTAGCGCTGGCCACGGGTCAGTTCCGAGTCCTTGCCGCGCAACAGGCTTGCGGCATGGCGCTTGATGATCTGGATGGCGCCATAGGCCCAGCGAAAGCGCTGCTTCTTGAAGTCGATGAAGGTGTCGGGCATCAGGCCTTTGCCATAGCTCTCGTGGGAATACGCCGCCGAGTAGCCTTTCTCGAACACCCGCAGGCCCAGTTCGGCGTCTTCGCAAATGCACCAGTCGGCCCAGCCCAGCTCTTCGAGTACCGAACGGCGGGTCATGGTCATGGTGCCGTGCTGGATGATCGCGTCACGGTCGTTGCGGGTGACCATACCGATATGAAAGAAGCCTTTGTATTCGCTGTAGCAGAGCTTCTTGAAGGTGCTTTCGTTCTGGTCGCGGTAGTCCTGGGGCGATTGCACCACGGCGATCTTCGGATCGGCGAAGTGCGGCACCATGTGCTTGAGCCAGTTGCGGTCGACACAGTAGTCCGAGTCGATCACCGCGATCACTTCGGCGTCCTTGGCGGTATGCGGAATCAGGTAGTTCAGCGCGCCGCCCTTGAAGCCCGCCAGGGGCGCGACGTGGAAGAACTTGAAGCGCTCGCCGAGCATCTCGCAGTGCGCCTTGATCGGCTCCCAGACCGCCGGGTCCTTGGTGTTGTTGTCGATGATCAGGACTTCGTAGTCCGGGTAGTCCAGCGCGGCCAGGGCGTTGAGGGTCTGTTTGACCATCTCTGGCGGCTCGTTGTAGCACGGCACATGCACCGAGACTTTCGGTCGGTACGCGGCGTCGGCCTGCACCGGCAGGAACTCCCGGCGGCGCTTGTGAATCCACACCGCTTCGGCCAGTTCATGGGCCTCGGTGAGCAGCACGATAAACACGCCAAGGGCGCCGAGGGCGAGCAAAAAGCCCACGGTGAGGCTGAACCAGGTGCTGTATTGCTGGCTGTAGTCGTAGCCGATCCACACCAGCACCGAACCGCAGAGGAAGGCGATGAAGGTCAGGAAGGTGCGCCCGCGCTGGCGCAGGGCCGAGCCGTCGATCAGCAGCAGGGTTAGCGAAAGCATCGCCAATACCACCGAGCCGACCGCCAGCACACGCCATTGCGGAATGGCCACCACCGGGCCTTCGAAGTTGAATTTCTGCTGGCGGGCAGCGTTGAACACGCCCCAGTAGGCACCCACCGAGCCTTCGTCGCTGGCTTTCCACGGCTGGTCGTAGGCTTCGATGACAAAGTAGTTGTAGCCCTGGCGGTTGAGTTTGTTGACCAGGGTGCGCAGGTAGATGGCCTGGTCAGCCGGGGTGGCATCGGCACCGCCGCGCATGCGGCCGTTGCTCGGCCAGCCGACTTCAGACAACAGCAGCGGTTTGCGTGGGAATTGCTGCTTCAGATCGCGGGCACGATCCAGTACGAACTGGCCGGCATCCTTCATCGGGATGAACTCCCAGTACGGCAGGATGTGCGCAGCTACCAGGTCGGCATGCTTGGCAAGCTCCGGGTGTTCTTTCCAGATGTGCCACTGTTCACTGGTGGTCACCGGGACTTTTACTGCCGCGCGCACGCGGTCCATGTACTGGATCAGTGCTTCGGGGGTGATTTCCTTGCGAAACAGTGCTTCGTTGCCGACCATCACCCGCACCACGCTGCGCGAGCTGTTGGCCAGTTCGATGGCTTTGTCGATTTCCCGTTCGTTGCGCTCAAGGTCCGGGCTGATCCACACCCCCAGGGTCACGCGCAGGCCGAACTCTTCGGCCAGGCGCGGAATCTCGGCCTGGGTACCTTCCACCGTATAGATGCGGATGCTGTCGGTCAGCTTGCTGAGTTGCTCGAGGTCCTGGCGCAGTTCGTCCTCGCTGGGGTACTGGCCCTTTTGCGGGCTTTCGCCCTGGCGGAACGGCGAATAGGAGAAACCGGAAATCTGCTCCGGCCAGTTGGGGGCGGAAACCGGGCGGTTGATCAACGCCCAGAACCCGGTGAATAGCGCGGCGATAGCCATGACTATTACCAGGTTGATACCAAATTTACGCGATGACATAGATAGTTCGGGTTCCGAAAGGTGGAACGGGCGGGCGCCATGAGGCGCGAATCCTGCGTGCTTCCTGCTCAGATTGTGTAAGAACAGGTCGGTGGCAGAAGATTGGATTGGCTTCAGGAGCTGAAGTTCTTAGCCCGTACTTTTGTCGTCCAAGTCTTTGGATTGCATAGGACATTAAAGCAGGATTACAACTGCCTTGACCAATGCATGACTCGGGTGGCGGCCACGGCAGGGTGTCATCGCACCCCAAGAGGCCTATAATACGCGCCGGTTTTTTCGGGGTTGGGCCATGAGTACAGAAGATCCACGCTTTGCCGGTGTCGCCCGGTTATACGGTGACAACGGCCTGCAGCGCCTGCGCGAGGCCCATGTGGCTATCGTCGGTATCGGCGGGGTCGGCTCCTGGGCGGCCGAAGCCATGGCCCGCAGCGGCGTGGGCGAAATTTCGCTGTTCGACCTCGATGATGTCTGCGTCAGTAATACCAACCGCCAGCTGCATGCCCAGGAAGGCAATATCGGCCGGGCCAAGGCCGAGGTCATGGCCGAGCGCCTGCGGGCCATCAACCCGGCGTGCAAGGTGCATGCGGTGGTGGACTTCGTCACCAAGGAAACCCTGCCCGAGTACATCGGCGAACACATCGACTGTGTGATTGACTGCATCGACAGCGTCATGGCCAAGGCCGCGCTGATCGGCTGGTGCAAGCGCCACAAAGTCACCATCATCAGCACCGGAGGCGCCGGCGGGCAAATCGACCCGACCCAGATCCGCGTCGCCGACCTGAACAAGACCTTCAACGATCCGCTGGCCTCGCGGGTGCGTTCGACCTTGCGCCGCGACTACGGCTTTTCCCGCACGGTAACCCGCAACTACAGCGTGCCCTGTGTGTTTTCCACCGAACAGCTGCGCTACCCCAAGGGTGACGGCAGCGTCTGTCTGCAGAAGAGTTTTGTTGGCGAAGGGGTGAAACTGGACTGCTCCGGCGGCTTCGGCGCGGTGATGATGGTCACCGCGACCTTCGGCATGGTCGCCGCCAGCAAAGCGGTGGAAAAGCTTGTGGCCGGCGCTCGGCGCCCGTCCGAGCGCCAGGCTCAGACACCTGCGGCAAGCTGAGCCATGCGTTGCAGCACGGCGTTCAGGCCGTTGCTGCGCGAGGGTGAGAGCTGGCGGCCCAGGCCTAGCTGGTTGAACCAGGCGGGCAGGTCCAGTTGCGCAAGCTCAGTGCTGGACAGGCCCTCGACCCGCACCAGCAGCAGCGCCAGCAAACCGCGGATGATCCGTGCATCGCTGGCGCCTTTGAAGCGCCACTGACCATCTTGCTGTGCCGCCACCAGCCAGACCTGGCTTTCGCAGCCATGGACTCGGTTGGCTTCGGACTTTTCTTCTTCGCTCAAGGGTACCAGGTGCTCGCCCCATTGCATCAGCAGGCGCGCGCGTTGTTCCCAGCCGGCTGCTTGTTCGAACGAATCGAGGGCTTGCTGCGCAGCGACAGGCAGGCTCATCGCAGCAGCTCCAGGGCCTGATCCAGGGCGTCGAAGAAGCGCTGCAGGTCGTCGGAGTCGTTGTACAAGCCCAGCGATACGCGGATGGCACCGTCCAGGCCGAGACTTTTCAGCAACGGCATGGCGCAGTGATGGCCGGCGCGTACGGCGATGCCCTGTTCGGTGAGCATGTGGGCCAGGTCAGCGTTGTGCACGCCCTCGACCACGAAACTGGCCAGGGCCACTTGCGGCTGACCGAGCAGGCGGATGCCTTCGCGGTCGTTGAGGCCACGCAGCAGGTGGCGGTGCAGGCCGGCTTCATGCTCGGCAACAGCATTGGCATCCAGGCCGGCCAGGTAATCGAGGCTGGCCCCGAGGCCGATGACGCTGGCAATCGGCGGCGTACCGGCTTCAAAACCCAGGGGCGCCGGGCGAAAGCTGGCGCTGTGGTAGTCGGCGACCTGGACCATCTCGCCGCCGAACTGCCAGTGTCGCAGGCGCGCCAGGGCTTCACTGCGGCCGTAGAGCACACCGACACCGTCCGGGCCATAGAGCTTGTGGCTGGAGAACACGTAGAAATCGCAGCCCAGCTGGCGAACGTCGTGACGGCCGTGGACCACGCCCTGGGCAGCGTCGACCACGGTTAGCGCACCTTGGGCCTGGGCATGGGCCAGCAGCGGCTCCAGCGGCTGCCAGGCGCCCAGTACGTTGGACAGCTGGCTGACTGCCAGCACCCGGGTACGCGGGCCAATCAGTTGCAGGGCAATGTTCAGATCGATCAGGCCGCGGCTGTCCAGTGGCAATACCACCAGCTTGAGCCCACGACGCTGGGCCAGCTGTTGCCAGGGCAGCAGGTTGGCATGGTGTTCGAGGGCGCTGATGGCAATTTCGTCACCGGCCTCGAACAGCGGCTCAAGCCCGTAGGCGAGCAGGTTCAGGGCTGAGGTGGCGCCGTGGGTGAAGACAATCTGCTGGCTGTCGGCGGCGTTCAGCCAGCCGGCGACCTTGTCGCGGCTGCGTTCGAAGGCCTGGGTAGCCAGGGCGCCGGGCAGGTGTTGGGCACGGTGCACATTGGCAGCACCATGGCCGTAATAGTGGCTCAGGGCATCGAGCAGGAGTTGCGGTTTTTGCGTGGTAGCGGCGCTGTCCAGGTAGGTCTGGTGCTGGCGTTGCAGGGCGTCGATGGCTGGAAAGTCAGCGCGCCAGGGGGAGGGCTGGAACATGATGATCGGACCTGAAAATCGGGCCTGGCGTTAGGCCAGACCCGATGGTACCACTTAGTTGTGGGCGTGCAGCGCTTCGTTCAGCTCGATGGCCGACTTGTGGGTCTTGCACTCCACCGCGCCGTTGAGCGAGTTGCGGCGGAACAGTAGGTCGGTCTGCCCTGCCAGGTCGCGGGCTTTGACCACCTTGACCAGCTGGTTGTTCTCGTCCAGCAGGTTCACCTTGGTGCCAGCGGTGATGTACAGGCCGGCTTCGACGGTGTTGCGATCGCCCAGCGGAATGCCGATACCGGCGTTGGCGCCGATCAGGCAGCCTTCGCCAACCTTGATGACGATGTTGCCGCCACCGGACAGGGTGCCCATGGTCGAGCAGCCGCCGCCCAGGTCCGAGCCCTTGCCGACGAAGACGCCCGCGGAAACGCGGCCTTCGATCATGCCCGGGCCTTCGGTGCCGGCGTTAAAGTTGACGAAGCCTTCGTGCATGATGGTGGTGCCTTCGCCGATGTAGGCACCCAGGCGCACGCGGGCGCTGTCGGCGATACGCACGCCGGCAGGGACGACGTAGTCGGTCATTTTCGGGAACTTGTCTACCGAGAATACTTCCAGCAGCTCGCCCTTCAGGCGCGCTTCCAATTGCTGCTCGGCAAGCTCGGCCAGGTCGACGGCGCCCTGGCTGGTCCAGGCAACGTTTGGCAGCAGCGGGAAGATCCCGGCCAGGTTCAGGCCATGTGGCTTGACCAGGCGGTGCGAGAGCAGGTGCAGCTTCAGGTAGGCTTCCGGGGTGGAAGTCAATGCGGCGTCTTCGGCCAGCAGGGTGACCACCAGCGGCTTGTTGCTTTCGGCCAGGCGGGTCAGCAGTGCGGCCTGGGCAGCATCGACACCCTTGAGGGCTTCGGCCAGCTGCGCGGCCTGGCTGGTGCTGAAGGCGATCGCCTGGTTGCCGCCTTCATAGCCCAGGACCGGGGCGATGGCCGCGACCAGCTCGGCAGCCGGGTTGATCAGCGGTTGGGCGTAGAAGACTTCCAGCCAGGCGCCTTGACGGTTCTGGGTGCCGACACCGAAGGCCAGGCTGAACAGGGTAGTGGACATGCAGTTACCTCTTGCGAAATTGAATGAAAGCTCGGCGCCGGGTTACTGAAGGGCGGCCGCGTACAAATCAGGCTTGAAGCCGACCAGGGTCCGCTTGCCGAGGTCGAGCACAGGGCGCTTGATCATCGACGGCTGGGCCAGCATCAGTTCGATGGCCTTGGCCTGGTCGAGATCGGCCTTCTGGGCGTCGTCGAGCTTGCGGAAGGTGGTGCCGGCGCGGTTGAGTACCGTTTGCCAGCCATGTTCATCGCACCAGCGCACAAGGCTTGCACGGTCGATGCCCTGGGCCTTGTAATCGTGGAAATCGTAGCCCAGGCCCTGCTCTTCGAGCCAGGTGCGGGCTTTCTTCATGGTGTCACAGGCCTTGATTCCATAAAGGTGCAATGGCGTGTCGCGTTTGGTCATGTCTTGCCCCCCTGGGAAAAAATGGTGAAGGATTATGCCATGGTCGGCGGCGTTGGGTTGGCGTTGCCATGGCTCTTTGTAGCATTGTGTTACAGGTTCTGGGCAGTTCTGCGACTTTTGTGCAGCGGTGCGCCGGCAGCCTAAGCGGCTAATATGTCGTTTCAATGGCAGAACCGTGCCCAGGCCCGCATAAGTTATTGAATGCGTTTGAATTGAACAGGACTCGCCGAATGCAATCAGCCTACACCGTTCTCATCCTGCTGATGCTGGTGAGTGTTTCCAAACTGGTCGGGCGGGTTATCCCGCTGCCGTTGCCACTGGTGCAGATCGGCGCTGGCGCCTTGCTGGCGTGGCCTACCCTGGGCCTGCACGTGGCCCTGGACCCAGAATTGTTTCTGTTCTTGTTTTTGCCGCCGCTGCTGTTTTCCGATGGCTGGCGGATGCCCAAGCGCGATCTGTGGAAGTTGCGCGGGCCGATCCTGACCCTGGCCGTTGGCCTGGTGCTGTTTACCGTGGTGGGTGCCGGTTATTTCATTCACTGGATTTTGCCGAGCATTCCCTTGCCGGTGGCCTTCGCCCTGGCTGCGGTACTGTCGCCCACCGACGCCGTGGCGGTGTCGGCCATTTCCCAGGACCGGCTGCCGACGCCGTTGATGCACATGCTCCAGGGCGAGGCGCTGATGAACGACGCCTCGGGCCTGGTGACCTTCAAATTTGCCCTGGCCGCGGCAATCACCGGCGTGTTCTCGCTGGCCGAGGCCAGCCTGACCTTCGTGCTGGTGGCTGTCGGCGGCCTGGCCATCGGTGTCGCCCTGAGCTGGCTGGTCGGGCGCCTGCGTGCCTGGATGATCGCCCGTGGCTGGGATGACCCGGCCACCCACGTGGTGTTCATGTTGCTGCTGCCGTTTGCCGCCTACGTGCTGGCCGAGCGCCTGGGCGCCTCCGGCATTCTCTCGGCGGTAGCGGCTGGGATGATGCAAAGCTGGCTTGACCTGCTGCCCCGGCAGACCAGCACGCGCCTGCTCAATCGCAGCGTCTGGTCGCTGCTGGAGTTCGCCTTCAATGGTTTGATCTTCCTGTTGTTGGGCCTGCAGTTGCCCGACATCATCAAGGCGGTGACCAGCCACGAAGCCTCGCTGTGGCCGACCTTGCTGTGGCGCTGCCTGGATGTGGTGGCGATCTTCGCGGTACTGCTGGCCTTGCGCTTTATCTGGGTGCAGAGCATCTGGCGCCTGATCGGGGTGATCCGCCGCTGGCGTGGTAAAGAGGACCTGGTGCTGATGCCCAACGCGCGTTCCTGCTGGCTGTTGACGGTCGGCGGTGTGCGCGGGGCGGTGACCCTGGCCGGTGTCATGTCGGTGCCGCTGCTGATCAGCGCCGGCAAGGACTTCCCGGAGCGCGACTTGCTGATTTTCATCGCCGCCGGGGTGATTCTGCTGTCGCTGGTGTCAGCCTGTATTGCCCTGCCGCTGTTGTTGCGCGGGGTGACCAAGAGCCCGGATGACGCCCTGCGTCAGGAAGCCCAGGAGGCCTGGCGCCGCACGGCCGAAGCGGCGATTCATGCCCTTGAGGCAGAGGACCTGAGTGAGGCCGGCAGCCCGCTGGACGCTTCGCAGGCCGCGCTGGCGGCCGAGCTCAAGGCGCGCTTGATGGCTGAATACCGGCATCAGCTTGATACCTTCAACGACAGCGCCGAAGCCCAGGCCTTGGCCGAACAGATGGACCAGCTGGAGCGGCGCTTGCGATTGCGGGCGCTGCGGGCCCAGCGCCTGGAGCTGTACAACCTGCACCGCCAGCACCAGATAGGTGATGATGTGGTGCGCCAGGTGCTGGGGGAGCTGGATATGAGTGAGGCGAACCTGGGGCCGGTGAAGTAGGGCACCATGCGGCAAGCCCGCTCCTGCCACTCACCAGTGGGGACGGGCTTACCTCTGATGGATTGTTTACTTCTGCAAGAACGCGCGAATCCGTTCGGCGGCTTCCACGCATTCGGCCAATGGCGCTACCAATGCCATGCGCACCCGACCGGCGCCCGGATTGACGCCATCCACTTCGCGCGACAGGTACGAACCCGGTACCACGGTCACGTGCTGGGCTTCGAACAGGTCGCGGGTGAACGCAGCGTCATCACCTGGCACCTTGGCCCACAGGTAGAAACCGCCGTCCGGGCGCTGCACGTCCAGCACCGGGGCGAGGATTTCGAGTACTGCGTCGAACTTCTCGCGGTACAGGTCGCGGTTGGCCAGTACGTGTTGTTCGTCGTTCCAGGCGGCGATGCTCGCCAGTTGGGTTTGCACCGGCATGGCGCAGCCGTGGTAGGTGCGATAGAGCAGGAACGGCTTGATGATCTCGGCATCACCTGCGACGAAGCCCGAACGCAGGCCCGGCAGGTTGGAGCGCTTGGACAGGCTGTGGAACACCACGCAACGCTTGAAGTCGCTGCGGCCAAGCTCGACGCAGGCGCTGAGCAGGCCTGGCGGCGGGCTTTGTTCGTCGAAGTACAGCTCGCTGTAGCACTCGTCGGCGGCAATCACGAAATCGTACTGGTCGGCCAGGGCGATCAGTTTTTTCAGGGTGTCCATCGGCACCAGGGCGCCGGTGGGGTTGCCCGGGGAGCAGAGGAAGAGGATCTGGCAGCGCTGCCAGGTCTCGGCCGACACCGCATCGAAGTCCGGGTTGAAGCCGTTGCTGTCCAGGCATGGCAGGTAGTGCGGGGTGGCGCCGGCCAGCAAGGCTGCGCCTTCGTAGATCTGGTAGAACGGGTTGGGGCTGATCACCAGGCCGTCATCGGCGCGATTGACCACCGCCTGGGTGAAGGCGAACAGCGCTTCCCGGGTGCCATTGACCGGCAATACGTGTTTGTCGGCATCCAGCCAGCCGGCCGGTACGCCAAAGCGCTGTTCGCACCAGCGCACGATGGCCTGACGCAGGGCGGGCAGGCCGGCGGTGGTGGGGTACACGGCCATTTGCTTGAGGCTGTCGGCCAGGGCCTGGGCGACGAACGCCGGCGACTCATGCTTCGGTTCACCGATCGACAGGGCAATGGCGCGTTTGTCCGCCGCCGGCGTCACGCTGCCGAGCAGCGCGCGGAGTTTCTCGAACGGGTAGGGCTGAAGCTGGTTCAAAGCGTTGTTCATCGGCGCAAGGTCTCGTCAAACGGTCAAATGGTCAGGCGGGTCAAAGGCACCCCGGTCGCCTGGTCGACGCGCAGTTGCTCGACGATCGCATCCTGCAGGCGGCTGCACAGTTGCGGGTCGGACAGGGGCTGGTTGTCGGCGTCGGTAATGAAGAACACGTCTTCGACCCGTTCGCCGAGGGTGGCAATCTTGGCATTTTGCAGCGACAGGTCGAACTCCAGGAAGATCTTGCCGATCCGCGCCAGCAGGCCGGGGCGGTCGGGGGCGCTGAGTTCGAGGATGGTCACCGGGCGCTGGGCATCGTTGTGGATGGTCACCTGTGGGGCAAAGGTGAAGTGCTTGAGCTGGCGCGGTACCCGGCGCTGGATGATGGTCGGGTAGTCGTCGGGGTTACGCAGGGCGTCGGTCAGACCGTCGCGAATCTGTTTGACCCGTACGGGATTGTCGCCGATCGAGCCGCCATCGTTGTCGAGCACGATATAGGTGTCGAGGGTGAACTGGCTGCTCGAGGTAATGATGCGGGCGTCATGGATGTTCAGGTTGAGTTGGTCCATGGCCGCCACGGTCACGGCGAAAAAGTCGTGCTGGTCGGGGGCATAGATGAAGATCTGGGTACCGCCCTCGAACTCGCGCTGGGTGGTTTCCTTGATCAGCACCAGCGGCCCGCCGTCGGCCGGCTGCTGGAGGATGGCATCGCTGTGCCAGGCGACGTCGGCGGCGGTATGGCGCAGGAAGTAGTCATCGCCCAGTTGCGACCACAGTTGCTCGACGTCGTCCGGGTCGGTGCCTTCGCGAATGAGGATGTCCAGCGCCGCGCTCTGGGTCTGGCGGATCTGCTCTTCGCGGTCCAGCGGGTTCTCCAGGCCGCGGCGCAGGGCGCGCTTGGTCTCGGTGTAGAGCTGGCGCAGCAGGCTGGCGCGCCAGGAGTTCCACAGGCTGGGGTTGGTGGCGTTGATGTCGGCCACGGTCAGCACGTAGAGGTAGTCCAGGCGGGTTTCATCGCCCACCAGCAGGGCAAAATCGTAGATCACCTGCGGGTCGGAGAGGTCCTTGCGCTGGGCGGTGGTGGACATCACCAGGTGATGCTGTACCAGCCAGACGATCAGGCGGCTGTCCCAGCTTGGCAACTGATGACGCGCGCAGAAGGCCTGGGCGTCTACCGCGCCGAGCTCGGAATGATCGCCCTGGCGGCCCTTGCCGATGTCGTGATAGAGCCCGGCGAGGTAAATCAGCTCCGGCTTGGGCAGGCGGCCCATGAGCTTGCTGGCCAGCGGGAATTTCTCCGAAACCGGGGTGTACTGCAGTTTGCGCAGGTGCTTGATCAGGTTCAGGGTGTGCGCATCGACCGTGTAGATGTGGAACAGGTCGTGCTGCATCTGCCCGACGATCAGACCGAACTCCGGCAAGTAACGCCCGAGAATGCCGTAGCGGTTCATCCGCCGCAGGTTGCGGTGGATGCCGATCTCGCACTTGAACAGCTCGATGAACAGGCTGGTATTGCGGATATCGTTACGAAACTCGTCGTCGATCAGGTGTCGGTGTTCGCGCAGCAGGCGGATGGTGTCGGCGCGCACGCCCTTGATTTCCGGGTGCTGGGCCATCAGCACGAAGATTTCCAGCATGGCGAACGGCGTGCGTTTGAACACGTTGGTGCGCACGGCCTCGATATAGCCGTCATGCAGCTGGAAGCGGGCATTGAGTGGCTGGGCGTTGCCACTGTCGTCGTCGAGGATGACCTCTTCGAAGTGCTGGATGATCAGGTCGCTGAGCTCGGCGATGCTCATCACCACCCGGTAATACTGCTGCATGAACTGCTCGATGGCACGCTTGGGGTTCTCGTCGTCAAACCCCAGCAGCGCGGCGATGCTGCGCTGGTGGTCGAACAGCAGGCGGTCTTCAGCGCGCCCGGCCAGCATGTGCAGGGCGTAACGCACTTTCCAGAGAAACTCCTGGGACGAGGCCAGCAGGTTGTTCTCGCTTTCCAGCAGGAAACCTTCGCCGGCCAGGGCGTGCAGGTTGAGGGTGCCGTACTGGCGGCGGGCGATCCACAGCACCGTCTGGATGTCGCGCAGCCCACCCGGCGAGCCCTTGACGTTGGGCTCGAGGTTGTACTCGGTGTCGTTGTACTTGTGGTGCCGGGCCTTTTGCTCGGCCCGCTTGGCCAGGAAGAATTCCTTGCTTGGCCACATGTGCGCGGTGCTGGTCACTTCGAGCATGCGCTGGCGCAGGTGCTCCGGGCCAGCAATGGTGCGGCTTTCCATGAGGTTGGTGACAACCGTCAGGTCGGCACGGGCCTGTTCTGCGCATTCATCGACCGAGCGCACGCTCTGGCCCACTTCCAGGCCGATGTCCCACAGCAGGGTCAGAAAGCGTTCGATCGAGTCGCGAAAGACTTCATGATCGGCGCTGTCGAGCAGAATCAACAGGTCGATGTCGGAATAGGGGTGCAGCTCGCCGCGCCCATAACCGCCGGTGGCGATCAGGGCGATATCGGCATCTTCGCTCCAGGTAAACTGGTTCCACGCCTGTTGCAGGATGTTGTCGACGAACCAGGCGCGGTCCTCGATCAGCCGGCGGATCTCGCGACCGCTGCGAAAACGGTTGTCGAGCACCTCGCCGGCCTGGCGGATGGCTTTCTTGAAGGCAGCGATGGGGCTTGCCTTGAGGGCCAGTTCCGCCTGGAACTGGCCGCGATCGAACAGCTCGGGATCCACCTGGGGCATCGAGAGGCTTTCCTGTAAGAATCAGGCCGATGTGCGAGGAATGGTGTCGTCTTTGCGCAGGGTGAAGATCTCGTAACCGGTCGCGGTCACCACCAGGGTGTGTTCCCATTGGGCCGAGAGCTTGCGGTCCTTGGTGATGGCGGTCCAGCCGTCGCCCAGCACCTTGGTGTCGGCCTTGCCCTGGTTGATCATCGGCTCGATGGTGAAAGTCATGCCTTCTTTCAGTTCCATGCCGGTGCCGGCGCGGCCGTAGTGCAGGATCTGCGGCTCTTCGTGGAACACCTTGCCGATGCCGTGGCCGCAGAATTCGCGGACCACCGAGAAACCGTTCTTTTCAGCGTGCTTCTGGATTACTTCGCCGATGTCGCCCAGGCGGCAGCCCGGCTTGACCAGCTCGATGGCCTTGTACATGCATTCCTGGGTGATCTGCGACAGGCGTTCGGCCCAGACGGGCACGTTGCCGACGTGGAACATGCGGCTGGTGTCGCCGTGGTAGCCGTCCTTGATCACCGTGACGTCGATGTTCAGGGTGTCGCCATCCTTGAGCGGCTTGTCACCGGGGATGCCGTGGCAGACCACGTGGTTGACCGAGGTGCAGATCGACTTGGGGAAGCCTTTGTAGTTGAGCGGCGCCGGGATAGCCTGCTGGACGTTGACGATGTAGTCGTGGCACAGGCGGTCGAGCTCCTCGGTGGTGACACCGGGCTTGACGTGCTCTTCGATCATCTCCAGGACTTCGGCGGCCAGGCGGCCGGCGATGCGCATCTTTTCGATGTCTTCGGCGGTTTTGATGGTAACGGTCATTACAGGCTCTCTACGGCGCAGCAAGGCGCGAATAATCTGGGGAAAGGCCGGATTCTAACAGAGCGAAGCCCGATTCAGGCGGCTATGGCGCTGATACAGCCTTTATAATAGGGGCCATTCTGGCGCTAATGGGCGGTGTGTGCAAAAGCCGGTGACGTTCTATGGTAATTCGGGTTTCGCTCGGCGAGCTTGTGTGGTATAAAATGCGCCGCTTTCCGGGGATAGCTCCGCAAGCACTAAACCCACACACGTGTCGACACGATGACCTGGGTGCCTTTGATCTGCGGATCACGGGTTGGTCATTGGGATACGTGGAGGCCCAACCCGACTTATCAAGGAACTATCATGTCCCAAGTCAACATGCGCGATATGCTGAAGGCCGGTGTGCACTTCGGTCACCAAACCCGTTACTGGAACCCGAAAATGGGCAAGTACATTTTCGGCGCGCGCAACAAGATCCACATCATCAACCTTGAAAAAACCCTGCCAATGTTCAACGACGCACTGACTTTCGTCGAGCGTCTGGCCCAGGGCAAAAACAAGATTCTGTTCGTCGGCACCAAGCGTTCCGCTGGCAAGATCGTTGCTGAAGAAGCAGCACGTTGCGGTTCGCCGTACGTCGATCACCGCTGGTTGGGCGGCATGCTGACCAACTACAAGACCATCCGCGCTTCGATCAAGCGTCTGCGCGACCTGGAAACCCAGGCCGAAGACGGCACTTTCGCCAAGCTGACCAAGAAAGAAGCCCTGATGCGCTCCCGTGATCTGGAAAAACTGGATCGCAGCCTGGGCGGTATCAAGGACATGGGCGGCCTGCCTGATGCCCTGTTCGTGATCGACGTTGACCACGAGCGCATCGCTATCACCGAAGCCAACAAGCTGGGCATCCCGGTCATCGGCGTTGTCGATACCAACTCCAGCCCAGAAGGCGTTGACTACATCATCCCAGGTAACGATGACGCCATCCGCGCTATCCAGCTGTACATGGGTTCGATGGCTGACGCCGTGATCCGTGGCCGCAACAACGTTGCTGGCGGTACCGAAGTGTACGCCGAAGAAGCAGCAGCACCGGCTGCCGAAGCCTGAGTAACTGACGCTTAGCGTCTACTCGGCACGCGAAAAGGGGGCTTTGCCCCCTTTTTGCCACCTTGAAATCCTCCTGTCAGCATCGCCGTTGCAACCTTGTTACTGCATGAGTGCTGGCAAGTGGATTTACAGAATTGAACGCCCGTCAGTATCGGGTGGAATGGTTGAAAACCTATCCAAGAGGATTTTGAAATGGCAGAGATTACTGCAGCGCTGGTCAAAGAACTGCGCGAGCGTACCGGCGAAGGCATGATGGACTGCAAGAAGGCCCTGACCAAGGCCGGCGGCGACATCGAAAAAGCCATCGACGACATGCGTGCTTCGGGCGCCATCAAGGCCGCCAAAAAGGCTGGCAACGTTGCTGCTGAAGGCGCTATCGCCATCAAGGCCGACGACAAGTCCGCCGTCCTGCTGGAAGTGAACTCGCAGACCGACTTCCTGGCCCTGCAAGACGACTTCAAAAACTTCGTCGCTGAAAGCGTTGAACAGGCTTTCGCTGAAAAACTGACCGACGCCGCTCCGCTGATCGCTTCGCGTGAAGCTGCTCGTGAAGCGCTGGTTGCCAAGGTTGGTGAGAACGTCAACATCCGTCGCCTGGTGCGCGTTGAAGGTGACGTTGTCGGTACCTACCTGCACGGTAACAAGATCGGTGTTGCTGTTGTCCTGAAGGGCGGCGACGTCCAGCTGGCCAAAGAAATCGCCATGCACGTGGCTGCCAGCAACCCAGAGTTCCTCAACCCTTCGGAAGTCTCCGCTGAAGCAATCGAGCGCGAGAAGGCTGTATTCATGCAGCTGAACGAAGAGAAGATGAAGGGCAAGCCTGAGAACATCGTCGCCAACATGATCGACGGTCGCATCAAGAAGTTCCTGGCCGAAGCTTCGCTGGTCGAGCAAGCCTTCGTCATGAACCCGGAAGTCAAGGTTGGCGAGCTGGCCAAGAAAGCCGGTGCTGAAATCGTTTCGTTCACCTACTTCAAAGTAGGCGAAGGCATCGAGAAGCCGGTCGACAACTTCGCTGAAGAAGTTGCTGCCCAGCTGGCTGCTGCCAAGCAATAAGACAGATTCACCTCTGTCGCCCCGAAGAGGCTGCCCGCTCACGCGCGCAGCCTCTTTGTCAAAGCGAGAGCGGTTTACGAGACCGCCTTTCGCTGGCGCAGTAGCTGCGCCACGCTAGAGTTACGCGCAGGCTGAAAACAGCCCGCCAGATTTTTTTACAAACGCCGCAGGAGAGATTCGCAATGGCTCAGCAGGGCAGTGGTTATCAAGCTCGCTATAAACGCATTCTACTCAAGCTTAGCGGCGAGGCCCTGATGGGCTCGGAAGAGTTCGGGATCGACCCCAAGGTCCTGGATCGCATGGCGCTGGAAGTCGGCCAGCTGGTCGGCATCGGTGTTCAGGTAGGTTTGGTGATCGGTGGTGGCAACCTGTTCCGTGGTGCGGCGCTCAGTGCAGCCGGCATGGACCGCGTCACTGGCGACCACATGGGCATGCTGGCGACCGTGATGAATGGCTTGGCCATGCGCGATGCGCTTGAGCGCGCCAACATTACCGCGATCGTCATGTCGGCCATCTCCATGGTTGGCGTTACCGATCACTATGATCGTCGCAAAGCCATGCGCCACTTGAACTCCAAAGAAGTGGTCATCTTCGCTGCCGGTACCGGCAACCCGTTCTTCACCACCGACTCCGCCGCTTGCCTGCGCGCCATCGAAATCGATGCCGACGTGGTATTGAAGGCAACCAAGGTCGATGGTGTATACACTGCAGATCCATTCAAAGACCCGCATGCCGAGAAGTTCGATCATCTGACCTACGATGAAGTGCTGGATCGCAAGCTGGGCGTGATGGACCTGACGGCAATCTGCCTTTGCCGCGATCACAAGATGCCGCTGCGCGTCTTCAACATGAACAAGCCCGGCGCCCTGCTGAACATCGTGCATGGCGGCGCTGAAGGAACTCTGATCGAGGAAGTTCAAAAATGATCAACGAAATCAAGAAAGACGCTCAAGCGCGTATGCAGAAATCCCTGGAGTCTCTGGCTTATGCGTTCGGCCAGATTCGCACCGGCAAGGCACACCCAAGCATCCTGGCAAGCGTGATGGTGCCTTACTACGGTACCGACACCCCGATCAGCGGCGTCGCCAACGTCACCGTTAAAGATTCGCGCACCCTGCAGGTCGTGGCTTTCGAGCGCAACATGCTCGCTGCCGTTGACAAGGCCATCCAGAGCGCCGGTTTGAACCTCAACCCGACCAACCTGGGTGAGTTGCTGCTGATCACCATGCCAGCCCTGACTGAAGAAACCCGCAAGGGCTTCACCAAGCAGGCGCGCAGTGCGGCCGAAGACGCTCGCGTGGCTGTGCGCAACATTCGCCGCGATGCTCTGGGTGAACTGAAGAAGCTGGTCAAAGACAAGGAAATCAGCGAAGACGAAGAACGTCGCGCCATCGCTGATATCGACAAGCTGACGAAAGATACCGAGGCCCAGATCACCAAGGCCACCGAAGAGAAAGAAAAGGACCTGATGGCCGTTTAAGGGTCGGGACTTTTTTTAATGGAAAAGACCAAGCAAGGTGTGTCCCCATCGGTGCCGCGCCATGTCGCGATCATCATGGATGGGAATAATCGCTGGGCGAAGAAGCGCCTGTTGCCCGGTGTCGCCGGGCACAAGGCCGGTGTCGATGCGGTGCGCGCGGTCATCGAAGTGTGCGCCGAGGCCAAGGTCGAGGTGCTGACCCTGTTCGCCTTTTCCAGCGAGAACTGGCAGCGCCCGGCCGAAGAGGTCGGAGCGTTGATGGAGTTGTTCTTCTCGGCCTTGCGCCGGGAAGCCAAGCGCCTCAACGACAACAATATCAGCCTGCGCATCATCGGTGACCGCTCGCGCTTTCACCCTGAGCTGCAGGCTGCCATGCGTGAGGCCGAAGCGGCGACCGCCGGCGCCAATCGATTCATCCTGCAGATCGCCGCCAACTACGGTGGTCAGTGGGATATCGCCCAGGCCGCCCAGCGCCTGGCGCGGGAAGTCCAGGCCGGTCACCTGCGCCCGGACGACATCACCCCCGAGCTGCTGCAGACCTGCCTGGCGACAGGCGACCTGCCGCTGCCCGATCTGTGCATCCGTACCGGTGGTGAGCACCGCATCAGCAATTTCTTGCTGTGGCAGCTGGCCTACGCCGAGTTGTACTTTTCCGACCTGTTCTGGCCGGACTTCAAACACGAGGCCATGCGTACTGCGCTGGCCGATTTCGCTTCGCGCCAGCGCCGCTTCGGTAAAACCAGCGAGCAGGTCGAAGCTGGAGCCCGTGCTTAATGCTTAAACAACGCATCATTACTGCGCTGATCCTGTTGCCGATCGCCCTGTGTGGCTTCTTCCTGCTGAACGGCGGCGACTTTGCCCTGTTCATCGGCGTGGTGGTGACCCTTGGCGCCTGGGAATGGGCACGCCTGGCCGGCCTGGTCGGCCAGGCCCTGCGGGTGGCGTACGCGGCTGTAGTTGCAGGGCTGCTGATGCTGCTCTACCTGATGCCGGAACTGGCGCCGTGGGTATTGGGCGCGTCGGTGTTGTGGTGGGGGCTGGCGACCTGGCTGGTATTGACCTACCCGCGCAGCAGCGAGCTGTGGGCCAGCGTGGCCTGCCGCTTGCTGATCGGTTTGCTTATCCTGCTGCCGGCCTGGCAAGGCCTGGTGTTGCTCAAGCAATGGCCGCTGGGCAACTGGCTGATCATGGCGGTCATGGTGCTGGTCTGGGGGGCGGATATCGGTGCGTATTTCTCCGGCCGTGCCTTCGGCAAGCGCAAGCTGGCCCCGCAGGTCAGCCCGGGCAAGAGCTGGGAAGGCGTCTATGGCGGCCTGGCCCTGAGCCTGGTGATTACCGCGGCGGTGGGTATCTACCGTGACTGGAGCATCGGCGAGCTGTTGCTGGGCTTGTTGGGCGCAGGCGTGGTGGTGCTGGTATCGGTGGTGGGTGACCTGACCGAAAGCATGTTCAAGCGCCGCTCCGGGATCAAGGACAGCAGCAACCTGCTGCCCGGTCACGGCGGCGTGCTGGACCGTATCGACAGCCTCACTGCGGCGATCCCGGTGTTTGCGGTGCTGCTCTGGGCAGCCAATTGGGGCGTGATGTGAGCGGCGTGCAGCGTATTACCGTACTGGGTGCGACCGGTTCCATTGGTCTTAGCACCCTCGATGTAATTGCCCGTCACCCGGATCGTTACCAGGTGTTTGCCCTGAGCGGCTATTCGCGCTTGCAGGAGTTGCTGGCACTGTGTCTGCGTCACACCCCGGTATTTGCCGTGGTGCCTTCGGCCGAGGCTGCACAGCAACTGCGTGAAGGTCTGGCAACTGCAGGTTCGAGCACCGAGGTGCTGGTCGGTGAGCAGGGCTTGTGCCAGGTGGCTGCGGCTGCCGAGGTCGATGCCGTGATGGCGGCGATTGTCGGCGCCGCCGGCCTGCGTCCGACCCTGGCGGCGGTCGAGGCGGGCAAGAAGGTGCTGCTGGCCAACAAGGAAGCGCTGGTGATGTCTGGCGCCTTGTTCATGCAGGCAGTGCGGCGCAGTGGCGCTGTACTGCTGCCGATCGACAGTGAGCACAATGCGATCTTCCAGTGCCTGCCGGGTGATTATTCCCGCGGCCTGGCCCAGGTAGGCGTGCGCCGCATCCTGTTGACCGCCTCCGGCGGGCCGTTTCGTGAAACGCCGATGGCCGAGCTCATGGATGTCAGCCCCGAGCAGGCCTGTGCCCACCCGAACTGGTCGATGGGCCGCAAGATTTCCGTCGACTCGGCAAGCATGATGAACAAGGGCCTGGAGTTGATCGAGGCCTGCTGGCTGTTCGATGCCCGGCCCAGCCAGGTCGAGGTGGTGGTGCACCCGCAAAGTGTGATCCACTCGCTGGTCGATTATGTCGATGGGTCGGTGCTGGCCCAGTTGGGCAACCCGGACATGCGCACGCCGATCGCCAATGCCCTGGCCTGGCCGGAGCGGATCGATTCGGGGGTGGCACCACTGGACCTGTTCGCGGTTGCCCGCCTGGACTTCAAGGCCCCGGACGAGCAGCGTTTCCCGTGCTTGCGCCTGGCCCGCGAGGCGGCGGAGGCAGGCAACAGTGCGCCGGCGATGCTCAACGCGGCCAATGAAGTGGCGGTGGAGGCATTTCTCCAGCGGCGCATCCGCTTCCCCGAGATCGCGAGTATGATCGAACAAGTGCTCGATCAGGAGCCGGTGGTTGCGGTCGAGTCGCTTGATGCGGTGTTTGCCGCCGATCAGCGCGCGCGGCAACTGGCCGGACAATGGTTGGCTCATCACGGCCGCTGAGGTCTGGCGCAGTAATGCGTCAGGCCCGGTGCCGCTGAACGTCATTCGGAGAGAGACATGAGTGCGCTCTACATGATTATCGGCACCCTGGTGGCATTGGGTGTGCTGGTCACCTTTCACGAATTTGGTCACTTCTGGGTGGCCCGGCGTTGCGGCGTCAAGGTTTTGCGTTTCTCCGTGGGTTTTGGCATGCCGCTGTTGCGCTGGCACGACCGCCATGGCACCGAGTTCGTGGTTGCGGCGATCCCGCTGGGCGGCTACGTGAAAATGCTCGATGAGCGCGAAGGCGAAGTGCCACGCGACCAGGTCGAGCAGTCGTTCAACCGCAAGTCGGTGCGTCAGCGAATCGCAATTGTGGCGGCGGGCCCGGTGGCCAACTTTCTGTTGGCGATTTTTTTCTTCTGGATTCTGGCCATGGTCGGCACCCAGCAGGAGCGCCCGGTCATTGGTGCGGTCGAGGCCGGGAGTATTGCCGAGGTGGCCGGGCTCAAGGCAGGCCAGGAAATTGTTTCCATTGATGGCAAACCGACCAGTGGCTGGGCTGCGGTCAACCTGCAACTGATCCGTCGACTGGGCGAGAGTGGCCAGTTGCACATCAGCGTGCGGGAAGAGGGTGCGAGCGTCGACAGCCCCCACGTGCTGACCCTGAACAACTGGCTCAAGGGCGCCGACGAGCCCGACCCGATCCGCTCCCTGGGCCTGCGCCTGTGGCGCCCGGCGTTGCCGCCGGTGCTGGCTGAACTCGACCCCAAGGGCCCGGCGCAGGCCGCGGGGCTGAAAACCGGCGACCGTCTGCTGGCCCTCGATGGCCAGGTGCTGAACGACTGGCAACAAGTGGTTGATACCGTGCGTGGCCGCGCTGGCAGCAAGATTGTCCTGCGCATCGAGCGTGACGGCGCGCCGCTGGAACTGCCGGTAACCCTGGCCAGCCGCGGCGAAGGCCAATCGGCCACGGGTTACCTCGGGGCCGGGGTCAAGGCGGTGAAATGGCCGGATGCCATGCTTCGCGAGGTCAGCTATGGGCCGCTCGAGGCTGTGGCGGAGGGGCTTTCACGCACCTGGAACATGAGCGTGCTGACCCTCGAATCGCTGAAGAAAATGCTGTTCGGCGAGCTCTCGGTAAAAAACTTGAGCGGACCGATAACCATTGCTAAAGTGGCGGGCGCTTCGGCCCAGTCCGGCGTTGGAGATTTCCTGAATTTCCTCGCCTACCTGAGCATTAGCCTGGGGGTTCTTAATTTGCTGCCCATTCCTGTACTGGATGGGGGGCATTTGCTGTTCTACCTGATCGAGTGGGCGCGTGGTCGTCCGCTCTCGGATCGGGTGCAAGGTTGGGGGATCCAGATCGGTATCAGTTTGGTAGTCGGGGTGATGTTGCTTGCCCTGATCAACGATTTGGGTCGACTGTAAAGCTTCGCTCAATTGCGAACCTGCCGCGTCCCGCGGCGGGTCGTTTATTGCCAGTTGGAATAAGAAAGGACTTCATGAAACGTCTGCTGCTAACTGCGGTTCTCGCCGTACTGATGATCGCTGAAGTTCACGCCGAGTCCTTCACCATCTCCGATATTCGTGTCAATGGTCTGCAGCGGGTTTCCGCGGGCAGCGTTTTTGGTGCCTTGCCATTGAACGTCGGCGATGAGGCCGATGACCGGCGCCTGGTGGAATCCACCCGGTCCCTGTTCAAGACCGGATTCTTCCAGGACATCCAACTGAGCCGGGACGGCAACGTCCTGATCATTACCGTGGTCGAGCGTCCTTCGGTGTCGAGCATCGAGATCGAAGGCAACAAGGCGATCAGCACCGAAGACCTGATGAAGGGTCTGAAGCAGTCCGGTCTGTCCGAAGGCGAGATCTTCCAGCGTGCCACCCTTGAAGGCGTGCGCAACGAACTGCAGCGCCAGTACGTTGCCCAGGGCCGCTACTCGGCCGAGGTCGACACCGAAGTGGTGCCGCAGCCGCGCAACCGCGTGGGCCTGAAGATCAAGATCAACGAAGGCACCGTTGCTGCCATCCAGCACATCAACGTGGTCGGCAACACCGTCTTCGCCGATGAAGACCTGATCGGCCTGTTCGAGCTCAAGACCACCAACTGGCTGTCGTTCTTCAAGAACGATGACAAGTACGCCCGCGAAAAACTCTCCGGTGACCTGGAACGCCTGCGTTCCTACTACCTGGACCGCGGCTACATCAACATGGACATCGCTTCCACCCAGGTGTCGATCACCCCGGACAAGAAGCACGTCTACATCACCGTCAACGTCAACGAAGGCGAGAAGTACACCGTTCGTGACGTCAAGCTTTCCGGCGACCTCAAGGTGCCTGAAGACCAGGTCAAGTCGCTGCTGCTGGTACAGCCTGGCCAGGTATTCTCGCGCAAGGTGATGACCACCACCTCCGAGCTGATCACCCGTCGCCTGGGTAACGAGGGCTACACCTTCGCCAACGTCAACGGCGTGCCGCAGCCGCACGACGAAGACCACACCGTCGACATCATGTTCGTGGTCGACCCGGGCAAGCGTGCCTACGTCAACCGCATCAACTTCCGTGGCAACACCAAGTCCGAGGACGAAGTGCTGCGTCGTGAAATGCGCCAGATGGAAGGCGGCTGGGCGTCGACCTACCTGATCGACCAGTCCAAGACCCGTCTGGAGCGCCTGGGCTTCTTCAAGGAAGTCAACGTCGAGACCCCGGCCGTTCCGGGCACCGACGACCAGGTCGACGTCAACTACAGCGTTGAAGAGCAAGCCTCCGGTTCGATCACCGCCAGCGTCGGTTTCGCCCAGAGCGCAGGTCTGATCCTCGGTGGTTCGATCAGCCAGAACAACTTCCTCGGTACCGGTAACAAGGTTTCCCTGGGCCTGACCCGCAGTGAATACCAGAGCCGTTACAACTTCGGCTATGTCGACCCCTACTGGACTGCCGACGGCGTCAGCCTGGGCTACAACGCCTTCTATCGCACCACCGACTACGATGACCTCGACGTCGACGTGGCAAGCTATGCGGTCGACAGCCTGGGTGCCGGTGTCAGCGTCGGTTACCCGATCAGCGAAACCTCGCGCCTGACCTTCGGCCTGACCGTACAGCAGGACGAGATCAAGACCGGTAAGTACACTGTTGACGAGATCTTCAAGTTCGTTAACGAAGAAGGCGACAAGTACCTGAACTTCAAGGCCTCGGCCGGTTGGTCCGAGTCGACCCTGAACAAGGGCGTACTGGCTACTCGCGGTCACTCGCAAAGCCTGGTGCTGGAAGCCACTACCCCGGGTAGCGACCTGTCGTTCTTCAAACTGGATTATCGTGGCCAGCTGTTCAAGCCAATCAATAACGACTACACCCTGCGCCTGCACACCGAACTGGGCTATGGTGACGGTTTTGGCGGCACTTCAGGCCTGCCGTTCTACGAGAACTACTACGCCGGTGGTTTCAACTCGGTTCGTGGCTTCAAGGACAGCAGTCTCGGTCCACGCAGTACCCCGAGCCGTGGCGCGGATGTCACCGGTAACCAGGGCACCATCGCCGACCCGGATCAGGACCCGCTGCCATTTGGTGGTAACGTTCTCGTCCAGGGTGGTGTAGAGCTGCTGTTCCCGCTGCCGTTCGTCAAGGACCAACGCTCGCTGCGCACCTCGGTCTTCTGGGATGTGGGTAACGTTTTCGACACCAACTGCGGTTCCAAGCCGGACTGCGAGAAGGTCGGCCTGTCGGGCCTGGCCAGCTCCGTCGGCCTGGGCGTGACCTGGATTACCGCGCTCGGTCCGTTGAGCTTCAGCCTGGCAATGCCGGTGAAGAAGCCGGACGAAGCCGATACCCAGGTGTTCCAATTCTCTCTGGGCCAGACCTTCTAAGGTCTGCCCCTTGCTAACGACAACGGATTCTGTAGGAGTGCATCGTGCGTAAGTTGACTCAACTGGCAGTACTGGCTGCGACCCTGATCGCAACCCCGGCTTTCGCCGAAATGAAAGTTGCTGTGCTGAACTATCAAATGGCCCTGCTCGAATCGGACGCGGCGAAGAAGTACGCCGTCGATGCCGAGAAGAAATTCGGCCCGCAGCTGACCAAGCTGAAGAACCTGGAAAGCAGCGCCAAGGGCATTGCCGACCGCATCCGTGCCGGTGGCGACAAGATGGCCCAGCCAGAGCGCGAGCGCCTGGAGCTTGAATACAAGCAAAAGGCCCGTGACTTCCAGTTCCAGTCCAAGGAGCTGAACGAGTCCAAGGCCGTGGCCGACCGCGAAATGCTCAAGCAACTGAAGCCCAAGCTGGATGGCGCAGTTGAAGAAGTGATCAAGAAAGGCGGTTTCGACCTGGTTCTCGAGCGTGGCGCGGTCATTGATGTCAAACCTCAGTACGACATCACCCGCCAGGTCATCGAGCGCATGAACCAGTCCCGTTGATCATGACCGTGACCATGAAACTCGGTCAGCTGGCCGAGTTCCTCGGAGCCACCCTGAGTGGCCCCGAGGAGCTGGAAATCACTGGCCTGGCAACCCTTCAGGAAGCCGGGCCTGGGCAGTTGAGCTTCCTCGCCAACCCACAGTACCGCAAGTACCTGGGTGAAACCCAGGCGGCGGCGATCCTGCTCAAGCCGGCCGACGCCGAAGGTTTTGCCGGCAACGCCCTGATCGTTCCCGACCCGTACCTCGCCTACGCGCGCATCTCCCACCTGTTCGATCCAAAGCCCAGGGCTGTAGCGGGAATTCATCCCAGCGCCGTGGTTGCCGCCGATGCCCAGGTCGATGCCAGCGCCAGCATTGGTGCCTGCGCGGTGATCGAGAGCGGTGCGCAGATCGGCCCGGGTGTGACTATCGGTGCCCAGTGCTTCATCGGCGCGCGCTGCGTGATCGGTGAGGGCGGCTGGCTGGCCCCGCGGGTGACCCTGTACCACGACGTGCGTATCGGCAAGCGTGTGGTCATTCAGTCGGGCGCAGTGATCGGCGGCGAAGGCTTCGGCTTTGCCAACGAGAAAGGCGTGTGGCAGAAGATCGCCCAGATCGGCGGCGTGAGCATCGGCGATGATGTCGAGATCGGCGTCAACACTGCGGTCGACCGCGGCGCACTGGCCGACACCCGCATCGGTGACGGGGTCAAGCTCGACAACCAGATCCAGATCGCCCATAACGTGCAGATCGGCGATCATACGGCGATGGCGGCGTGTGTCGGGATTTCCGGCAGCACCAAGATCGGCAAGCATTGCACCATTGCCGGCGGTGTCGGCATGGTTGGACACATCGATGTCTGCGACAACGTTTTCGTATCCGGGATGACCATGGTGACGCGCTCGATTACCGAGCCAGGCGCTTATTCTTCCGGTACGGCGATGCAGCCGCTGGCCGAGTGGCGCAAAAGCGCCGCGCGAATTCGCCAGCTGGATGAGATGTCAAAACGCCTTCAACAACTGGAAAAGCGTCTCGCCGCCGTGACCTCTGGCGATAAAGCTTCATCAGAAGGCTGATACCATTTCCTGATCAAGAGCGAACAGCCCTAGACTGACTCTTTGATTTGCTAAAGGAGCGCCGTGTGAAAACCGGCGCTCCCTATCTTTACTACAGGCTTCCCCCCGAAATGATGGACATCAACGAGATTCGCGAATACCTGCCTCACCGTTACCCGTTCCTGCTGGTGGACCGGGTGGTGGAACTGGACGTCGAGGCCCAGCGCATTCGTGCCTACAAGAATGTCAGCATCAACGAACCTTTCTTCAATGGTCACTTCCCGGCGCACCCGATCATGCCGGGCGTGCTGATCATCGAGGCCATGGCCCAGGCGGCCGGTATCCTCGGCTTCAAGATGCTCGACGTCAAACCTGCGGACGGTACCCTGTACTACTTCGTCGGTTCCGACAAGCTGCGCTTCCGCCAGCCGGTGCTGCCGGGTGACCAGCTGATCCTCGAGGCCAAGTTCATCAGCTGCAAGCGCCAGATCTGGAAGTTCGAGTGCCAGGCGTCGGTTGACGGCAAGCCGGTATGCTCGGCCGAGATCATCTGCGCGGAACGCAAACTATGAGTTTGATTGACCCTCGGGCAATCATCGATCCATCGGCGAAGCTCGCCGACGGTGTCGAGGTAGGCCCTTGGTCGATCATCGGTGCCGGGGTCGAGATCGGCGAGGGGACCGTGATCGGTCCGCACGTGATTCTCAAAGGGCCGACCCGCATCGGTCGGCACAACCGCATCTACCAGTTTTCTTCGGTAGGCGAAGACACCCCTGACCTCAAGTACAAGGGTGAAGCCACGCGCCTGGTGATCGGTGATCACAATGTGATCCGCGAAGGCGTGACCATCCACCGTGGCACCGTGCAGGACCGCTCGGAAACCACCCTGGGTGATCACAACCTGATCATGGCCTATGCCCACATCGGTCACGACAGCGTCATCGGCAACCACTGCATCCTGGTCAACAACACCGCGCTGGCTGGCCATGTGCACGTCGACGACTGGGCGATCCTTTCCGGGTTCACCCTGGTCCATCAGTTCTGCCACATCGGCGCCCACAGCTTTTCCGGCATGGGCACGGCGATCGGCAAGGACGTGCCGGCCTACGTCACGGTGTTCGGCAACCCGGCCGAAGCGCGCAGCATGAACTTCGAGGGCATGCGCCGTCGTGGTTTCAGCGAAGACGCCATTCACGCCCTGCGCCGCGCCTACAAGGTGGTCTACCGCCAGGGCCTGACCGTCGAGCAGGCGATTGCCGAGCTGGCCGAGCCGGCTACCCAGTTCCCTGAAGTCGACGTGTTCCTCAAGTCGATCCAGAACTCCACCCGCGGCATCACCCGCTGACATGGCCGAGCTTTGTGTAGCGCTGGTGGCAGGTGAGGCCAGCGGCGATATTCTCGGCGCCGGGTTGATGCGCGCGCTCAAGGCGCGTCATCCGCAGGTACGCTTCATTGGCGTGGGTGGGCCGTTGATGCAGGCTGAAGGCCTGACTTCGTACTTCCCCATGGAACGCCTGGCGGTGATGGGCCTGGTCGAGGTGCTAGGGCGCCTGCGCGAGCTGCTCAAGCGCCGCAAGGAGCTGATCCAGACCCTGATCGCCGAGCGCCCGGATGTGTTCATCGGCATCGATGCCCCGGATTTTACCCTCAACATCGAACTGAACCTGCGCAAGGCCGGGATCAAGACCGTGCATTACGTCAGCCCGTCGGTCTGGGCCTGGCGGCAGAAGCGCGTGCTGAAGATTCGCGAAGGTTGCGACCTGATGCTCACGCTGTTTCCGTTCGAAGCCAAATTCTATGAAGAGAAGGGCGTGCCGGTGCGCTTCGTCGGCCACCCGTTGGCCGACAGCATTCCGCTGGACGCCGATCGGGCTGGTGCCCGTGAACAGCTGGGCCTGGCCGACGGGCCGCTGGTTGCCCTGATGCCCGGCAGCCGTGGCGGTGAAGTAGGGCGCCTGGGTGCGCTGTTTCTTGATACCGCCCAGCGTTTGCGCGAGCTGGTGCCGGGGGTACGTTTTATATCCCCGTGTGCCAATGCCGAGCGCCGTGCCCAGCTTGAGCAGATGCTCCAGGGCCGCGACCTGCCGGTGACCCTGCTCGACGGTCGCTCGCACCAGGCCCTGGCCGCCTGCGACGCGGTGCTGATCGCCTCTGGTACCGCCACCCTCGAAGCGCTGCTGTTCAAGCGGCCGATGGTGGTTGCCTACCGCTTGGCGCCGCTGACCTACTGGATTTTGAAACGCCTGGTAAAAAGCCCCTACGTGTCGCTGCCCAACCTGCTGGCCCAGCGCATGCTGGTGCCCGAGTTGCTGCAGGAAGCTGCCACTGCTGAGGCCCTGGCCCAGACCCTGGCGCCACTGGTGCACGGTGGTGTGCAGCAGACCGAAGGCTTTGACCAGATTCACCGTACCCTGCGCCGCGATGCCTCGAACCAGGCAGCTGACGCGGTGCTGGCCCTGCTGGAAAACCGATAGATGCAAATGGGATTGGACTTCAACCTGGTCGAGGACCTGGTCGCCGGTGTCGACGAAGTGGGCCGTGGCCCGCTGTGCGGCGCAGTGGTGACGGCGGCGGTGATTCTCGACCCGCAGCGGCCGATTCTGGGGCTCAACGACTCGAAGAAGCTCACCGAAGCCAAGCGTGAAAAGCTTTTTGACGAGATTTGTGAGAAGGCCCTGAGCTTCTGCATCGCCCGCGCCGAGGTCGAGGAAATCGACCAGCTCAACATCCTTCACGCCACCATGCTGGCCATGCAGCGTGCCGTCGAAGGCCTGAGCGTCACCCCGAAACTGGCGCTGATCGACGGTAACCGCTGCCCGCAGCTGTCGGTACCGGCGGCGCCGGTGGTCAAGGGCGATAGCCAGGTGCCGGCGATTGCCGCGGCATCGATCCTGGCCAAGGTCACCCGTGACCGCGAGATGGCGGCGTTCGAGCTGATCTACCCCGGCTACGGCATTGGCGGGCACAAGGGCTACCCGACGCCGGTGCACCTCGAAGCCCTGGCGCGCCTGGGGCCGACGCCGATTCACCGGCGCTCGTTCGCACCGGTACGCGCCGCCTACGAAGCCCGCGACGCCATCAGCAGCGGATTTGCCGAGGTCTGACCGGGCGCGGCAGGCGTCAGTAGTCAGGATCGCCCCGCACTGGCTGTTGTTTTGATCAGGGCCCGGTACAATCCGGGCCTTGTTGTTTTGTGCTGCTATAGGATCATCATGTCGGCTTCTTTCGTTCATCTTCGCCTGCACACCGAATACTCGCTGGTCGATGGCCTGGTGCGGATCAAGCCGCTGGCCAAGGCATTGGCGGCGATGAACATGCCGGCGGTCGCGGTTACCGACCAGAGCAACATGTGCTCGCTGGTCAAGTTCTACAAGAACGCCATGGGCGCCGGGATCAAGCCGATCTGCGGCGCCGACCTGTGGCTGGCCAACAGCGACCCGGATGCGCCGCTGTCGCGTATCTGCCTGCTGGCCATGGATGCCAAGGGCTACCGCAACCTCACCGAGTTGATTTCCCGTGGCTGGGTCGATGGTCAGCGCAATGGCCTGGTGATCATTGAGCGCCAGTGGATCGCCGAAGCCAGCGAGGGCGTGATCGCCCTGTCCGCGGCCAAGGAAGGCGACATCGGCATGGCCTTGCTCAATGGCAACCCGGACGAAGCCGAAGCCTTGCTGCGCGACTGGATGCAGATGTTCCCCGAGCGCTTCTACGTCGAAGTGCAGCGCACCAACCGCGCCGGTGACGAAGAATACCTGCACGCCGCCGTGGCCCTGGCCGACAAGCTCGACGCGCCGCTGGTAGCCACCAACGATGTGCGCTTTATCAAGCAGTCCGACTACGACGCCCACGAAACCCGCGTGTGCATCGGTGAAGGCCGGGCGCTGGATGACCCGCGCCGTTCGCGCAACTACAGCGACCAGCAGTACCTGAAAAGCCCGGAAGAAATGGCCGAGCTGTTCAGCGACCTGCCCGAAGCGATTGCCAACACCGTCGAGATCGCCAAGCGCTGCAACATCCAGGTGCAGTTGGGTAAGCACTTTCTGCCGGATTTTCCTACGCCCAACGGCATGGGTATCGACGACTACCTGCGCCACGTTTCCCACGAGGGCCTGGAAGAGCGTCTGGCGGTGTTGTGGCCGAAAGAGACCACGCCGAATTACCAAGAAAAGCGCCAGGTCTATCTGGACCGGCTGAAGTTCGAGCTGGATATCATCATCCAGATGGGCTTCCCCGGTTACTTCCTGATCGTTATGGACTTCATCAAGTGGGCCAAGAACAACGGCGTGCCGGTTGGCCCGGGCCGGGGTTCGGGTGCCGGTTCGCTGGTTGCCTACGTACTGAAGATTACCGACCTCGACCCGCTGGCCTATGATCTGCTGTTCGAACGTTTCCTCAACCCGGAACGGGTATCGATGCCCGACTTCGACGTCGACTTCTGCATGGATGGCCGCGACCGGGTAATCGAATACGTGGCTGACGCCTACGGGCGCAATGCCGTGAGCCAGATCATCACCTTCGGCACCATGGCGGCGAAGGCGGTGGTGCGCGACGTGGCGCGGGTCCAGGGCAAGTCCTACGGCCTGGCTGACCGCCTGTCGAAGATGATCCCCTTCGAAGTCGGCATGACCCTGGAAAAAGCCTACGAGCAGGAAGAGATCCTGCGCGATTTCCTCAAGAACGATGAAGACGCCAAGGAAATCTGGGACATGGCCCTCAAGCTCGAGGGCGTCTGCCGGGGTACCGGTAAACACGCCGGTGGCGTGGTTATCGCGCCGACCAAGCTTACCGATTTCTCGCCGATTGCCTGTGATGAAGAGGGCGGCGGCCTGGTCACCCAGTTCGACAAGGATGACGTCGAGGCCGCAGGCCTGGTGAAGTTCGACTTCCTCGGCCTGCGTACCCTGACGATCATCAAGTGGGCGATGGAAACCATCAACCGCGAACAGGCCAAGAAAGGCCTGGATGACCTGAACATCGACTTCATCCCGCTGGATGACAAGAAGACCTACGACCTGCTGCAAAAGGCCGAAACCACGGCGGTGTTCCAGCTTGAATCGCGGGGCATGAAGGAGCTGATCAAGAAGCTCAAGCCCGACTGCCTGGAAGACCTCATCGCACTGGTGGCGCTGTTCCGTCCCGGCCCGCTGCAATCGGGCATGGTTGACGACTTCATCAACCGCAAGCACGGTCGCGCGGAACTTGCCTACCCGCACTCCGATTACCAGTACGAAGGCCTGAAACCCGTTCTGGCACCGACCTACGGCATCATCCTGTACCAGGAACAGGTGATGCAGATTGCCCAGGTCATGGCCGGTTACACCCTCGGTGGTGCGGACATGCTGCGCCGGGCCATGGGTAAGAAAAAGCCCGAGGAAATGGCCAAGCAGCGCGGCGGTTTCATTGAAGGTTGCGCCAGCAACAACATTGATCCGGACCTCGCCGGCAACATCTTCGACCTGGTAGAGAAATTCGCCGGCTACGGCTTCAACAAATCCCACTCCGCCGCCTACGGCCTGGTCTCGTACCAGACTGCCTGGCTCAAGACCCACTACCCGGCGCCGTTCATGGCCGCGGTGCTGTCGGCGGATATGCACAACACCGACAAGGTCGTGACCTTGATCGAGGAGGTGCGCAGCATGAAGCTGCGCCTCGATGCGCCGGACGTGAACACCTCCGACTTCAAGTTCACGGTCAACGACGATGGCCGCATCGTCTATGGCCTGGGGGCGATCAAGGGCGTGGGCGAGGGGCCGGTTGAGGCCATCGTCGAAGCCCGCGCCGGCGGCCCGTTCAAGGACCTGTTCGACTTCTGCGAGCGGGTCGACCTCAAGCGCATCAACAAGCGCACCCTCGATGCCTTGATCCGCAGTGGCGCGCTGGACCGCCTGGGCCCGTACTTCCATGACGAGCTCAAGGCCTACCAGGCCAACATCGACCGCAACCGCGCAGTGCTGCTGGCGGCGATGGAAGAGGCGATCAAGGCGGCCGAGCAAACCGCGCGCACCGCCGACAGTGGTCACGCCGACCTGTTCGGCGGGTTGTTCGTCGAAGAGGATGCCGACGTTTATGCCAACCACCGCAAGGCCCGCGAGCTGACCCTCAAGGAGCGCCTGCGTGGTGAAAAAGACACCCTGGGCCTGTACCTGACCGGTCACCCGATCGACGAGTACGAAGGCGAGATCCGCCGTTTTGCCCGCCAGCGCATCATTGACCTCAAGCCTGCGCGCGACACTCAGACCGTCGCCGGGATGATCATTGCCCTGCGCGTGATGAAGAACAAGAAGGGCGACAAGATGGGCTTTGTCACCCTCGACGACCGCTCCGGGCGCATCGAGGCCTCGCTGTTTGCCGATGCCTTCATGGCCAACCAGGCGCTGCTGCAGACCGATGCTATGGTGGTGGTTGAAGGCGAGGTCAGCAACGATGACTTCTCCGGCGGCCTGCGCCTGCGGGTCAAGCGCGTGATGAGCATGGAAGATGCCCGCACCAACCTGGCCGAAAGCCTGCGCCTTAAAGTGCACGCCGATGCCCTCAAGGGCGACCGGCTGAACTGGCTGGGCGAGCTGTTCAAGCGCCATCGCGGCGCCTGCCCGATCACCATGGAATACACCGGCAGCGATGCCAAGGCCATGCTGCAGTTCGGCGAAAGCTGGCGCATCGACCCGGCCGATGGCTTGATTCAGGCCCTGCGTGACCAGTTCGGACGTGAGAACGTCTTTTTGCAATATCGATGAATTTTTAATCTCGACCTGAATGCGCCTGATCCCTTAAGGTAGGGCGCCAAACGGATCAACCGGCCGGCCGCCTGGCCGTAGACCCAAGACGGATGCCTATGAACCCGAATTTTCTGGATTTCGAACAGCCGATTGCTGACCTGCAAGCCAAGATCGAAGAGCTGCGCCTGGTTGGCAATGACAACTCGCTGAACATCGGCGATGAGATCGCCCGTCTGCAAGACAAGAGCAGCACCCTGACCGAAAGCATTTTCGGCAACCTGACCAGCTGGCAGATCGCCCGCCTGGCCCGTCACCCGCGCCGTCCGTACACCCTGGACTACATCGAGCACATCTTCACCGAGTTCGACGAGCTGCACGGTGACCGTCACTTCTCCGACGACGCCGCGATTGTCGGTGGTATCGCCCGCCTGGACGACAAGCCGGTGATGGTCATCGGTCATCAGAAAGGCCGTGAAGTGCGCGAAAAGGTTCGCCGCAACTTCGGCATGCCGCGCCCGGAAGGCTACCGCAAGGCTTGCCGCCTGATGGAAATGGCCGAGCGTTTCAAGATGCCGATCCTGACCTTCATCGATACCCCGGGCGCTTACCCTGGCATCGACGCCGAAGAGCGCAACCAGAGCGAAGCCATTGCCTGGAACCTGCGGGTCATGGCCCGCCTGAAAACCCCGATCATCGCCACCGTAATCGGTGAAGGTGGTTCCGGCGGTGCGCTGGCCATCGGTGTCTGCGACCAGCTGAACATGCTGCAGTATTCGACTTACTCGGTGATCTCGCCGGAAGGTTGCGCCTCGATCCTGTGGAAGACCGCCGAAAAGGCCTCCGACGCAGCCGAAGCCATGGGCATCACCGCCGAGCGCCTGAAAGGCCTGGGCATCGTCGACAAGGTTATCGCCGAGCCTCTGGGCGGCGCGCACCGTGATCCGGCAAAAATGTCCGCCACCGTTCGCGGCGAGCTGATCGAGCAACTGGACATGCTCAAGAAGTTCGACAACGACGCGCTGCTCAAGCGCCGCTATGACCGTCTGATGAGCTACGGGCTCTGATCTGACAATCGCGGATCAAGCCCGCTCCCACAGGGCTCCAGGCAAACTGTGGGAGCGGGCTTGACCCGCGATCGAGCGCAAAGCGCTCGCCACCGGGTCGACGCTGATGATTGATCTTCACACCAAGCTGTCCCCCTGGCTCACCGCCCCCTCCTGGTGCATCGCCCTCTCCGGCGGCCTGGATTCCAGTGTCCTCCTGCACCTGCTGGCAAGCCTGTCCCGCCAGCAGCCAATACCGCCCATCCGCGCGATTCACATCCACCACGGCCTGCAGGCTGCGGCCGACGCCTGGCCGGCGCATTGTCAGCGCCTGTGCGACGCCCTGGGCGTTGAACTGCAGATCATCCGGGTCAAGGTCGCTCCCGGCGCCAGCATTGAGCAGGGCGCCCGTGACGCGCGTTACGCCGCCTTTACCGCTGCCTTGCATCCCGGCGAAATCCTGTTGACCGGCCAGCACCGCGAAGACCAGGCCGAAACCTTGCTGTTTCGCCTGTTGCGCGGCGCCGGCCTGCGCGGCCTGGGCGCCATGCCCGGGCAGCGGCCGCTAGGGCAGGGCCTGCTGCTGCGGCCTTTGCTGGGTGTTTCGCGTAACGACCTGCAGGCGTACGCCAAGGCTCAGCAGTTGAGCTGGATCGAAGACCCGTCCAACACCGATACGCAATTCTCGCGCAACTACCTGCGCCACCAGGTGTTCCCGGCACTGCTGCAGCGCTGGCCGCAGGCCGCGCAAAACCTCGCGCGCAGCGCCGAGCACTTGAGCGAAGCCCAGGGCCTGCTCGATGAACTGGCGCAGGACGACCTGGCCCGGGCCGCGACCCCGGCAGCGTTCGACTGGCTTGGCCTGGACTCGCTCGACCTCGAGGTGCTGCGCGAGCTATCCCCGGCGCGCCAGCGCAACGCCCTGCAATATTGGCTGGCGCCGCGCACGCGCTTGCCCGACAGCCGCCACTGGGCAGGCTGGGAGGCGCTGCGCGATGCGGCATCCGACGGACGGCCACTGTGGCAACTGACCGACGGCCAATTGCACCGCGCCGCTGGCCGTATCTGGTGGCTGGCCGGTGACTGGTTGATGCCTGCAGGTGGCCGGCAGGTCTGGGCTGACCCGCACAAAGCACTGACCTTGAGCCACAACGGCAGTGTCAGCCTCAGCGGCACGTTGCCGCAGGGCCCCTTGCACATTGCCTACCGCCAGGGCGGCGAAACCCTGACAATTGCCGGCCGCGGCCAGCGCGACTTGAAACGCCTGCTCAACGAGGCGCAACTGCCGTCATTCGCCCGTTCGCGCCTGCCGTTGCTGTATTGCGCCGGGCAATTGCTGGCGGTCGCCAACCTGCCGGGGCTGAGCCAGGGCGACTGGCAATTGCATTGGCATGCGCCGACGAGCGAGCAAGGTTTGAGATGAAAGGCACATTCGGGTAGACTACGCTCCCTTCTTGATACAGCTTCTGTGGCTTCCCCGAAATCACAGCAGTTGCCGATTACCAAGCAGTTTTTTGCTGGGCGATTCTAAAAATGTTTAGCGAGCTCCTAACCGGGTATCCAACCCCCGGTGTGACCAGACGCGGCAGTTTTTTAAGATGCACTGTGATTGACGCAGGTGATCGGGGGCTTCGGCCTTCCTTCGCTTTCCCCGGCGGCACTGACCGCTTTAACGCAGACTTCTAGGGTTTTTCATGACGCGCTACATATTCGTCACGGGCGGTGTTGTTTCTTCATTGGGGAAAGGCATTGCCTCGGCTTCATTGGCGGCCATCCTGGAGGCGCGGGGGCTCAAGGTCACCATGCTCAAGCTGGACCCGTACATCAACGTCGACCCGGGCACCATGAGCCCGTTCCAGCACGGTGAAGTGTTCGTCACCCATGACGGCGCCGAGACCGACCTGGACCTGGGCCACTACGAGCGGTTCATCCGCACGACCATGACCCAGAACAACAACTTCACCACCGGCCGTATCTACGAGCACGTGCTGCGCAAAGAGCGCCGTGGTGATTACCTGGGCGCGACCATCCAGGTCATTCCGCACATCACCGACGAGATCAAGCGCCGCATCATCAAGGGTGCCGGCGACGCCGACGTGGCCCTGGTGGAAATCGGCGGTACCGTGGGTGACATCGAGTCGCAACCGTTCCTCGAGGCTATCCGTCAGCTGCGCGTCGAAGTGGGCTCCAAGCGCGCCATGCTGATGCACCTGACCCTGGTGCCGTACATCGCCACCGCTGGCGAGACCAAGACCAAGCCAACCCAGCACTCGGTCAAGGAGCTGCGCTCCATCGGCCTGCAGCCAGACGTGCTGATCTGCCGCTCCGACCATCCGGTGGATGTCTCCTCGCGCCGCAAGATCGCCCTGTTCACCAACGTCGAAGAGCGTGCGGTGATTTCCCTGGAAGACGTCGACACCATCTACAAGATCCCGGCCGTACTGCACGCCCAGGGCCTGGATGACTTCGTCGTCGAGCGTTTCGGCCTGCAATGCAACGGTGCCGACCTGTCCGAGTGGGAAAAGGTCGTCGACGCCAAGCTCAACCCCGAGCACGAAGTCACCATCGCCATGGTCGGCAAGTACATGGAGCTGCTGGACGCCTACAAGTCGCTGATCGAAGCGATGAGCCATGCCGGCATCCAGAACCGCACCAAGGTCAACCTGCGCTACATCGACTCCGAAGACATCGAGAACCAGGGCACCAGCCTGCTCGAAGGCGCCGATGCGATCCTGGTTCCAGGCGGTTTCGGCCTGCGTGGCGTCGAAGGCAAGATCACTGCCGTGCAATATGCTCGCGAGAACAAGGTCCCGTACCTGGGTATCTGCCTGGGCATGCAGGTGGCGGTCATCGAATTCGCCCGTAACGTCATGGGCTGGAAAGACGCCAACTCCACCGAGTTCGATCGCAACAGCGGTCACCCGGTCGTCGGCCTGATCACCGAGTGGGAAGATGCCACCGGCGCAGTCGAAACCCGTACCGAAGCCTCGGACCTGGGCGGCACCATGCGTCTGGGCGCCCAGGAATGCCAGCTGGCAAGCGGCTCCAAGGTTCACGACTGCTACGCCAAGGACGTGATCGTCGAGCGTCATCGTCATCGCTACGAAGTAAACAACAACCTGCTGCCACAACTGGTCGAAGCCGGCCTGAAAGTCTCCGGTCGTTCCGGTGACGGCGCGCTGGTTGAAGTGGTCGAGTCCCAGGATCATCCATGGTTCGTCGCTTGCCAGTTCCACCCGGAGTTCACCTCGACCCCGCGTGACGGCCATCCGCTGTTCAGCGGCTTCGTCAAGGCGGCACTGGCTCAAAAGAACAAGGCCTGATTCATGACCCAGAAGATCATTCGCGTCGGTAACATCGAGATCGCCAACGACAAGCCGTTCGTCCTGTTCGGCGGCATGAACGTGCTGGAATCCCGTGACCTGGCCATGAAGGTCTGTGAAGAGTACGTGCGGGTTACCGAGAAACTCGGTATCCCTTACGTGTTCAAGGCCAGCTTCGACAAGGCTAACCGTTCGTCGATCAACTCCTACCGTGGCCCTGGCCTGGAAGAGGGGATGAAGATCTTCGAAGAGATCAAGAAGACCTTCAACGTGCCGGTCATCACCGACGTGCACGAGCCAGAACAGGCTGCTGCGGTGGCCAAGGTCTGCGACATCATCCAGTTGCCGGCCTTCCTCTCGCGCCAGACCGACCTGGTGGTGGCCATGGCCAAGACCGGCGCGGTGATCAACATCAAGAAAGCCCAGTTCCTCGCACCCCAGGAAATGAAACACATCCTGACCAAGTGCGAAGAGGCCGGTAACGATCAATTGATCCTCTGCGAGCGTGGTTCAAGCTTCGGTTACAACAACCTGGTGGTGGACATGCTCGGCTTCGGCATCATGAAGCAGTTCGAGTACCCGGTGTTCTTCGACGTCACCCACTCCCTGCAGATGCCGGGTGGTCGCGCCGATTCCGCCGGTGGTCGCCGCGCCCAGGTCACCGACCTGGCCAAGGCAGGCCTGAGCCAGGGCCTGGCTGGCCTGTTCCTCGAGGCGCATCCGGATCCGGACAACGCCAAGTGTGACGGTCCTTGCGCCCTGCGCCTGGACAAACTGGAGCCTTTCCTGGCCCAGCTCAAGCAACTTGATGACCTGGTGAAGAGTTTTCCGACGGTAGAAACCGCGTAATCCTCGATTCTCCGGTAAAGTACCCCCCGTTCAACCTCTGACCCTCGGGTCAGGGGTCTGCTTTCGCCGGGCCTGCCTGTTTCAAATTGCCCGGCGAGCGGCAAGATTTTTCTCAGCTGCGTTGTTTTCGTCAATTCTGGAGTGCTTACAACAATGGCAAAAATCGTCGACATCAAAGGTCGTGAAGTTCTCGATTCGCGTGGTAACCCTACCGTAGAAGCGGACGTGCTGCTCGACAACGGCATCATCGGCAGCGCCTGCGCGCCGTCCGGTGCTTCCACTGGCTCGCGCGAAGCGCTGGAGCTGCGTGATGGCGACAAGAGCCGTTACATGGGCAAGGGCGTACTCAAGGCAGTTGCCAACATCAACGGCCCGATCCGCGACCTGCTGCTGGGCAAGGACCCGGTTGACCAGAAAGCCCTCGACCGCGCCATGATCGAACTGGACGGTACCGAGAACAAGGCCAAGCTGGGCGCCAACGCCATCCTCGCCGTGTCCCTGGCTGCCGCCAAGGCCGCTGCCCAGGACCAGGACCTGCCGCTGTACGCGCACATCGCCAACCTCAACGGCACCCCAGGCCAGTACTCGATGCCGGTTCCGATGATGAACATCATCAACGGCGGCGAGCACGCCGACAACAACGTCGACATCCAGGAGTTCATGGTTCAGCCGGTTGGCGCCAAGACCTTCTCCGATGCGCTGCGCATGGGCACCGAGATTTTCCATCACCTCAAGGCTGTGCTGAAGGCCCGTGGCCTGAACACTGCTGTCGGTGACGAAGGTGGTTTCGCGCCTAACCTGGCATCCAACGAAGACGCGCTGTCGGCCATCGCCGAAGCCATCGCCAACGCCGGTTACAAGCTGGGCACCGACGTCACCCTGGCCCTGGACTGCGCGGCCAGCGAGTTCTACGAAGATGGCAAGTACAACCTGTCCGGCGAAGGCAAGTCGTTCGACGCCGAAGGTTTTGCCGACTACCTCAAAGGCTTGACCGAGCGCTTCCCGATCATCTCGATCGAAGACGGCCTGGACGAGTCCGACTGGGCTGGCTGGAAGATCCTCACCGACAAGATCGGCGCCAAGGTGCAACTGGTCGGTGACGACCTGTTCGTGACCAACACCAAGATCTTGAAAGAAGGCATCGACAAGAGCATCGCCAACTCGATCCTGATCAAGTTCAACCAGATCGGCTCGCTGACCGAAACCCTGGAAGCCATCCAGATGGCCAAGGCTGCCGGTTACACCGCGGTAATCTCGCACCGTTCGGGCGAAACCGAAGACTCGACCATTGCCGACCTGGCCGTGGGTACCGCTGCCGGCCAGATCAAGACCGGTTCGCTGTGCCGTTCCGACCGCGTCTCCAAGTACAACCAATTGCTGCGTATCGAAGAGCAACTGGGCAGCAAGGCTGTGTACCGTGGCCGTGCCGAGTTTCGCGGCTAAGCAAGAGATGGTAAAAAGACCGCAGCAAAGCGGCGCTGAACGGTCATACTGATCGTTCAGAAGCCCTTGCTGCAGGTGTCTGAACACAAAGCCTGGCTTCGGCCAGGCTTCGTGCCATCAGCGACCTGCAGATGTGGCGGTCTTTTCCACTGGATACCCTGATGCGCAGTCCTTATTGGTTGTTCCTCGTCTTGCTCCTGCTGCTCGGTGGCCTGCAGTATCGTCTGTGGGTGGGCAATGGCAGCCTGGCCCAGGTCACCGAACTCAAGCAACAGATCGCTGACCAGCACGCTGAAAACGAGCGTTTGCTGGAGCGTAACCGTGTGCTTGATGCCGAGGTACTGGAGTTGAAGAAAGGTATGGAAACCGTCGAAGAACGGGCTCGCCACGAACTGGGTATGGTCAAGGAGGGCGAAACCCTCTACCAGCTTGCCCAATGAACCCGACCTTGCCGGCCTTCTGGGCCGTGATTCCCGCCGCGGGTGTTGGTGCCCGCATGGCTGCCGACCGTCCCAAGCAGTACCTGCAGCTGGGCGGGCAGACCATTCTCGAGCATAGCCTCGACTGTTTTCTTGACCATCCCTGCGTCAAAGGGGTGGTGGTCAGCGTTGCCGCTGACGATCCCTACTGGCCCGGTTTGCGCTGCGCCAGCGATCCCCGTATCCAGCGTGCCGAAGGCGGCCAGGAACGTGCCGATTCGGTGCTCAACGCCTTGTTGCTGCTGCACGCCCAGGGCGCGGCGGACAGCGACTGGGTGCTGGTGCACGACGCCGCGCGGCCGAACCTGGCCCGCAGCGACCTCGACCGCTTGCTCGCAGAGCTTGCCGATGACCCGGTGGGTGGACTGCTGGCGGTACCGGCGCGCGATACCCTCAAGCGCGCCGATGCCCACGGCCGGGTCAGCAGCACAATCGACCGCAGTACCGTGTGGCAGGCCTACACGCCACAGATGTTCCGTCTCGGTGCCTTGCACCGGGCCCTGGCCGACAGCCTGGTGGCCGACGTGGCGATTACCGACGAGTCATCGGCCATCGAATGGGCCGGGCAGGCGCCGCGCCTGATCGAAGGGCGCAGCGACAACATCAAGGTCACCCGCCCCGAAGACCTCGAGTGGCTGCGCCAGCGCTGGGCCAAGCGAGGTTGAGCACTCTTCGCGGGGCAAGCCCGCTCCTACAGTAGGAGCGGGCTTGCCCCGCGATGCTTTTCAGGCACCTCGATACTCAGGCAACCCCGCCAATCCCTCGCGCAGATAATCCACCAGCTTGCGCACCTTCGGCGATAAATGCCGCTGTTGCGGATACAGCGCCCACACCGCGGTATTGGGCGGTTGATGCGCTTCCAGCAGTGACACCAGCGCGCCGGTTTTGAGGTGTTCAAGCACGTAGTAGTCCGGCAACTGGCACAAGCCCATCCCTTGCAGCGCCGCGTCCAGCACTGCCTGGCCGCTGTTGCAGCGCCAGTTGCCGTGAACCCGTTGGCCGATCTCCCGCCCGTCCAGTTGCAGCGCCCAGTTGTCGGCGCTGCCGATCAGGCAGTTGTGCCGCGCCAGCTCCGACAGGCTGTGCGGGCGGCCGTAGCGTTCCAGATACGCAGGTGACGCGCACAGGTACATGCGCCGCGGCGCCAGGCGCGTGGCCACCAGCCGCGAGTCCTGCAAACGGCCCAGGCGAATGGCCAGGTCCATGCCCTCATGCACCAGGTCCAGCGGGCGGTTGCTCAGTTCGATGTCCACCCGTAGTTGCGGATAGGCGGCCATGAAGCGCGTCACCAGCGGCACGATGAAGCGCTCACCGTAGGCCACGGCGCACGTCATGCGCAGCAGCCCTTTGGGCTCGCTGGTCAGGTCGCCCATGGCGCGCAGGGCTTCTTCGCGGCCGTCCTGCAGGCGTTGGCAATGCTGCAGGAAGGTCTGCCCGGCTTCGCTCAGGGTCACCCGCCGGGTGCTGCGGTACAGCAAGCGGGTTTGCAGGCGTTCTTCCAGGCGGGCGATCTGCCGGCTGACGTGGGACGACGACACCCCGAGGCGTTCGGCGGCGGCGGTGAACTGCCCGGCTTCGGCGACGGCCACGAATTCGTCGATACCCTCCCACAGATTGCTCATTGATTATCCCTGTGTGGCAATAATGTTTTGTCTTTGCCTGGATTATTCATCAAATATCGATGAATTACACTGCAAGCCTGAACTGACCCTTGCTGGAGAAGATTGATGATCAAGTCCCGTGCCGCCGTTGCCTTCGAGGCCAAGAAACCGCTGGAGATCGTCGAAGTCGACGTGGCCATGCCCAAGGCCGGCGAGGTGCTGCTGCGCGTGGTTGCCAGCGGCGTCTGCCATACCGATGCCTACACCCTGTCGGGCGCCGACCCGGAAGGCATCTTCCCGTCGATCCTCGGCCACGAGGGCGGCGCCATCGTCGAAGCCATCGGTGAGGGCGTGACCTCGGTTGCCGTTGGTGATCATGTGATCCCGCTGTACACCCCCGAGTGCGGTCAGTGCAAATTCTGCCGCTCCGGCAAGACCAACCTGTGCCAGGCCATCCGCGCCACCCAGGGCAAGGGCCTGATGCCCGACGGCAGCACGCGCTTCTCCTACAAGGGCCAGCAGTTGTTCCACTACATGGGCACCTCGACTTTTTCCGAGTACACCGTGCTGCCGGAAATCTCCGTGGCCAAGATCCAGAAAGAAGCCCCGCTGGAAAAGGTCTGCCTGCTCGGTTGCGGCGTAACCACCGGTATCGGCGCGGTGCTCAACACCGCCAAGGTCAAGCCGGGCGATACCGTGGCCATCTTCGGCCTGGGCGGCATTGGCCTGTCGGCGATCATCGGTGCGGTGAAGGCCAAGGCTTCGCGGATCATTGCCGTGGACATCAACCCGAGCAAGTTCGAGATCGCCAAACAGCTGGGTGCCACCGACTGCGTCAACCCGAAAGACTACGACCGTCCGATCCAGGAGGTGATCGTCGATCTCACCGATGGTGGCGTCGACTTCTCGTTCGAGTGCGTGGGTAACGTGCAACTGATGCGTGCGGCGCTGGAATGCTGCCATAAGGGCTGGGGCGAGTCGGTGATTATCGGCGTTGCCGGTGCCGGCCAGGAAATTTCCACCCGTCCGTTCCAGCTGGTGACTGGCCGGGTCTGGCGCGGTTCGGCCTTCGGTGGCGTGCGTGGCCGCAGCGAGCTGCCAAGCTACGTGGAAATGTCGGAAAAAGGCGAAATCCCGCTGGATACCTTCATCACCCACACCATGGGCCTGGAAGACATCAACAAGGCATTCGACCTGATGCACGAAGGCAAGAGCATTCGCAGCGTCATCCACTTCTGAGGTCTGCCATGAGCCTGGAAAACATCTCTTGCCAGAAGAGCTTCGGCGGCTGGCATAAACGCTACCGCCATCGCTCCCAGGTGCTCGGCTGCGACATGGTGTTTGCCGTGTACCTGCCGCCACAGGCCGAGCAGGGCGGCAAGCTGCCGGTCCTGTACTGGCTGAGCGGCCTGACCTGCACCGACGAGAATTTCATGCAAAAGGCCGGTGCGCACAAGCTGGCTGCCGAGCTTGGCTTGATCATCGTCGCCCCCGACACCAGCCCGCGCGGGCCGCAGGTGCCGGCTGATCCTGATGGCGCCTGGGATTTTGGCCTGGGGGCCGGGTTCTACCTCAACGCCACCGAGCAGCCGTGGGCCCAGCACTACCGCATGCACGACTATGTGGTGGAGGAATTGCCGGCATTGGTCGAGGCGCATTTCCCGGCCTCAAGTCAGCGCGGTATCAGCGGTCATTCCATGGGCGGCCATGGCGCGCTGGTGTGCGCTTTGCGCAACCCGGGGCACTACCGTTCGGTGTCGGCGTTCGCGCCGATCAGCAACCCGATGGATTGCCCGTGGGGTCAGAAGGCCTTCAGTCGCTACCTGGGTGAGGACCGGGCGCGCTGGCGCGAGTGGGATGCCAGCGTGTTGCTCGCCGAGGCTGGCGAGCGCTTGCCGCTGCTGGTCGACCAGGGCGATCGCGATGATTTTCTCGACAACCAGCTCAAGCCGCAGGTGCTCGAGCAGGCGGCCAGGGCGGCGGGCCATCCGCTGACCTTGCGCCTGCAACCAGGCTATGACCACAGCTACTACTTCATTGCCAGCTTCATCGATGACCACTTGCGGCATCATGCCGCAGCGCTGATAGGCCCGGGTAACTGATCCTACAAATCAAGCCCAAGCGCCGGCAAAGCAGGTAGAATCACGCCCTGACTCAATCAGGGCGTTTTTTTATGCGTATTGGCCACGGCTACGATGTGCACCGCTTCGCGGAAGGCGATTTCATCACCTTGGGTGGGGTGCGCATTGCGCACAAGTTCGGGCTGCTGGCCCATTCCGATGGCGACGTCGTCTTGCATGCCCTGAGCGATGCCCTGCTTGGCGCTGCGGCGCTGGGCGATATCGGCAAGCATTTCCCCGACACCGATCCGCAGTTCAAGGGCGCCGACAGTCGCGTGCTGCTGCGTCACGTGGTGCAGATCGTTCAGGCCAAGGGCTGGAAGGTCGGTAACATCGACGCCACCATCGTTGCCCAGGCACCGAAGATGGCCCCGCATATCGACACCATGCGCCAGTTGATCGCCCAGGACCTGCAGGTCGAGCTGGATCAGGTCAACGTCAAGGCCACCACCACCGAAAAGCTTGGTTTTACCGGGCGTGAGGAAGGCATCGCGGTTCACGCCGTTGCCCTGTTGCTGCCAGCATGATGAGCGAACTCGAACTGCTCGGCCCGCGTGCTGCGGGCCAAGCGCTGGGCAGCGCAATTCTCAAGGCCAGCGCCGAAGACTTCCAGGTCGATGAAGTACTCGACATTCCCCTCAGCGGCAGCGGTGAGCACCTGTGGCTGTGGGTCGAAAAACGTGACCTCAACACCGAAGAGGCTGCCCGTCGCCTGGCCCGCGCCGCCGGCGTGCCGCTGCGCAGCATCAGCTACGCCGGTCTCAAGGACCGCCAGGCGCTGACCCGCCAGTGGTTCAGCCTGCACCTGCCGGGCAAGGCCGACCCGGACCTGAGCGCCGCCGAAAACCAAACCCTGAGCATCCTCAAGCAGACCCGCCACTCACGCAAGCTGCAGCGCGGCGCGCATTCGGCCAACGGCTTCACCTTGCGCCTCACCGGCCTCAAGGCTGAACGTGCGGCGCTGGATGCACGGCTTGAGCAAATCCGTAGCCAGGGCGTGCCTAACTACTTTGGCACCCAGCGCTTTGGCCACGACGGCGGCAATGTCCACGACGCCCGTGAGTGGGCCAACCGCCAGGCCTTGCCTGAGCAGCGCAACGTTCGTTCGCGGCTGCTCTCCAGCGCCCGTAGCTACCTGTTCAACCAGGTGCTGGCCGCGCGTGTCGCCGACGGCAGTTGGCAGCAGGCACAGGTCGGTGACCTGCTGGCGTTTACCGACAGCCGCAGCTTTTTTCCGGCAGGTGAGGCTGAATGTTCCGATCCGCGCCTGGCAATTCTCGACCTGCACCCCACCGGCCCGCTATGGGGCGAGGGGCAGTCCGGCGCCAGCGGCGCGGCTGGTGAACTCGAGCAACGTATCGGTGAACAGCATGGCGCCTTGTGCCAATGGCTGGCGCGGGCGGGCATGAGTCACGAACGACGCATTCTGCGACTGCCCATTAGCGGGCTGACGTGGCATTATCCCGAGCCTGATATCCTGCAACTGGAATTCGTCCTTCCGGCCGGATGCTTCGCCACCGTGGTGGTGCGCGAGCTTGTTGATCTGGTGCCGGCAGGGCAGACGGACAGCCCATGCGTATTCTGATTTCGAACGACGACGGGGTTACCGCACCCGGTCTCGCCGCGCTGCATGCTGCGCTGGCGGATTATGCCGAATGTGTGGTGATCGCCCCGGACCAGGACAAAAGCGGCGCCAGCAGTTCGCTGACGCTCGACCGGCCGCTGTGCCCGCAAACCCTGGCCAATGGTTTTATCAGCCTCAACGGCACGCCGACCGATTGCGTCCACCTGGGCCTCAACGGCCTGCTGCCGACCCCTCCGGACATGGTGGTGTCGGGGATCAACCTGGGCGCCAACCTTGGCGATGACGTGCTGTATTCCGGCACCGTGGCTGCTGCGCTTGAGGGCCGTTTTCTCGGCGGTACCTCGTTTGCCTTCTCGTTGCTCTCGCGCCTGCCCGACAACCTGCCGACGGCCGCCTACTTCGCCCGCAAGCTGGTCGAGGCCCATGCCAGCCTCGAGCTGCCGCCTCGTACAGTGCTCAACGTCAATATCCCCAACCTTCCGCTGGAACACATCCGCGGCATCCAGTTGACCCGCCTGGGCCATCGCGCCCGCGCTGCGGCACCGACCAAGGTGGTCAATCCGCGGGGCAAGGAAGGCTACTGGATCGCCGTGGCCGGCGATGCCGAAGATGGCGGCCCGGGGACCGATTTCCACGCGGTGATGCAGGGCTATGTCTCGATCACTCCGCTGCAGCTCGACCGGACCTTCAATGATGCCTTCGAGCGCCTCGACGGCTGGCTGGAGGGCTTACTCTGATGCGCGAACAGGATGATCTGATGCGCCACGGTATCGGTTTTACCTCTGAGCGAACCCGCGAACGGCTGATCAAGCGCCTGATCGAGGAAGGGGTCTCGAACCCCAAGGTGATCGAGGTACTGCGCCGCACGCCTCGGCACCTGTTCGTCGATGAAGCCCTGGCCCACCGTGCCTACGAAGACACGGCGTTGCCAATCGGCAACAACCAGACCATCTCCCAGCCGTTCATGGTCGCGCACATGAGCGAGCTGCTGCTCGAAGCCGGCCCCCTGGACAAGGTGCTGGAGATCGGCACCGGTTCCGGCTACCAGACCGCAATTCTTGCGCAACTGGTCGAACGGGTGTTTTCCGTCGAGCGTATCAAGGTCCTGCAGGACCGCGCCAAGGAACGCCTGATCGAGCTGAACCTGCGCAACGTGGTGTTCCGTTGGGGCGATGGTTGCGAAGGCTGGCCGGCACTTGCGCCTTACAACGGCATCATCGTCACCGCGGTCGCGCCCGAGGTGCCCCAGGCCCTGCTCGACCAGCTCGCCCCGGGCGGGCGCATGGTCATACCGGTGGGCCCGGCCGGTGAAACCCAGCAGTTGATGCTGATCGTGCGCGAAGAACACGGCTTCTCGCGACGGGTGCTGGGCGCCGTGCGTTTTGTGCCGTTGCTCACCGGGCCACTGGCCTGACCGGGCTTTTTTTTCGCCCGGGCGAATTTCGGCGGCATTGCCCTGTCTATCTGGCGGGCTACCATAGTCTGTTACAGATCACGTTTAGCAATGGCCAGACGTCCGCATTGCGGCGCGCTCGGGTATAATTGCAACAATATTGCATTTTTTACATCGGTCACCATTAGAGGGAGCGGCGGGTGGGTCACACAAACATTCGGCAGCGCAAGGATCCATCGAGCTTCAAGCTTCTGCTGATTGCACTGGCCGTGGGTACGCTGGTGACGGGGTGCTCGAGCACGTCTTCCAACAGCGTCCGGGTGGTCGATCGCAACAACGCCGCGCCCAAACGCCCTGTGGTCACCACCGGTCAATACCTGGTGCGCCCCGGCGACACGCTGTTCTCCATCGCCTTTCGCTATGGCTGGGACTACAAGGCCCTGGCCGCGCGCAACGGTATCGCTGCGCCGTATACCATTCGTCCGGGCCAGGCGATCCGTTTCGATGGTCGCTCCAGTGGCCCGGCGCCAGTCGTCGGCACCACCGTGGTCACCAGCTCGCCATCTTCTTCAAGCAAGACCACCATCATCAAGCGTCCGCTGGACAGCTCCGGCAAACCAATAACGCCGCCCACCACCGCGCCTGCAAGCACGCCAAACACCGTGCCGGTTGCCCCGGTGGCGACTACCACAGCACCTGTGCAAGTGCCCCCCGCAGGGCGCTCCACGGCCGGCTGGGCCTGGCCGGCCAACGGCGTGCTGATTGGAAAATTTGCTTCAAACGGTAGTTTGAATAAAGGCATTGATATCGCCGGTGATTTGGGACAGCCTGTTTTTGCTGCATCTGATGGTTCAGTTGTCTACGCCGGGAGTGGCTTGCGGGGCTACGGCGAGTTGGTAATCATCAAGCACAACGATACCTACGTCAGTGCCTACGGCCACAACCGCAGGCTTTTGGTTCGGGAGGGACAGCAGGTCAAGGTAGGGCAGACAATTGCCGAAATGGGGTCCACGGGCACAGACCGGGTGAAGCTTCATTTTGAAATTCGCCGCCAGGGCAAACCTGTCGATCCGCTGCAATTCCTGCCACGTCGTTGATTGCTAGGCCCGGCCTGTTCCTCGCGTAGAGGGGACAGGCTCCAGCGCTGCCAGGGATAAAGGCGCCGCTCGAGTCTGAGTTCGAACTCAGCAAAGGACTATAACAATGGCTCTCAGTAAAGAAGTGCCGGAGTTTGACATCGACGATGAGGTTCTCCTGATGGAGACCGGCATTGTTTTGGAAACGGATGTGATGTCAGACGAACCTGCTGTACCTACGGTTCGGACCAAGGCTAAACAGAGCGCTACGCTCAAACAGCACAAGTACATCGACTACACTCGGGCACTTGATGCAACCCAGCTTTACCTCAATGAAATCGGCTTCTCGCCATTGCTCTCTCCGGAAGAAGAAGTGCACTTTGCGCGCCTGTCGCAACGTGGTGATCCGGCCGGGCGCAAGCGCATGATCGAAAGCAACCTGCGCCTGGTGGTTAAAATCGCCCGGCGTTATGTCAACCGGGGGCTTTCGCTGCTCGACCTGATCGAAGAAGGCAACCTCGGCCTGATTCGGGCGGTCGAGAAGTTCGACCCGGAACGCGGCTTCCGTTTTTCTACCTACGCCACCTGGTGGATTCGGCAGACCATCGAACGTGCGATCATGAACCAGACCCGTACCATCCGCTTGCCCATTCACGTGGTCAAGGAACTCAACGTCTACCTGCGCGCCGCCCGCGAACTGACCCAGAAGCTCGATCACGAACCGTCCCCGGAAGAGATCGCCACCCTGCTGGAAAAACCGGTCGGCGAGGTCAAGCGCATGCTTGGGCTCAACGAGCGGGTATCGTCGGTGGACGTGTCCCTGGGGCCGGATTCGGATAAAACCCTGCTCGATACCCTGACCGACGACCGTCCTACTGATCCGTGCGAGCTGCTTCAGGATGACGATCTGTCCCAGAGCATCGACCAGTGGCTCAGCGAGCTGACCGACAAGCAGCGCGAGGTAGTGATTCGCCGCTTCGGCCTGCGCGGTCATGAAAGCAGTACGCTGGAAGATGTCGGCCTGGAAATCGGCCTGACCCGGGAACGGGTGCGGCAGATCCAGGTAGAGGGCCTCAAGCGCCTGCGTGAGATCCTCGAAAAGAATGGCCTGTCCAGCGAGTCGCTGTTTCAGTAACGCCAGCGAAATCGTTGTGAAGAACGCCCCGACATGTCGGGGCGTTTTTGCATCTGCAGAACAGCGGTTTACCCGTGAACGGCTTCCCGATGGCGGTCTGGAAACATTCGGGTTTGGGCGCGATCCGACGGCGATGTTGGTACTGTTCTAGTTCATGTAAGCCATCGCTTACTCGTTGTGTAAGCCTTGGCTGTACGCTGTAGTAAATCGTTGTCGCTTTCAGTGTGCGCTTTTGTTTAAGCTATTGATATATATATGTTTTTTTGTTTGTGACAGTACGGTTACCGCAGCTTTTTGAGAGCTTTGTGCTGTTGTGGTAAATCTTGGAAGCGCTAATATTTGTCCTGTGTCTACGGACTGACACAGGCTCTCAAGGATGAAAGCCAAGGACATCGCAGGATGCGATTCATCAGGATGATGAAAGGGAACAAAGGGACTACGGAAAAAATGTGGGCGGGTCAAACCGCCCCTTTTTTTTGCCCGCAACAAACATGAAAAAAGGCCCTGGAAGGGCCTTTTTTGTTGATCCGCGCTTAGCGCTCGAGATCGGCGATCTTGCCTGGCTTGCCATCCCACTCGGCGGCATCTGGCAACGAATCTTTCTTTTCGGTGATGTTCGGCCAGATTTCCGCCAGCTCGGCATTGAGCTCGATGAAGTTCTCCATGCCGGCAGGCACTTCGTCTTCCGAGAAAATGGCGACGGCGGGGCATTCAGGCTCGCACAGTGCACAGTCGATGCACTCGTCCGGGTGAATGACCAGGAAGTTCGGGCCTTCGTAGAAGCAGTCCACCGGACAGACTTCTACGCAGTCGGTGTACTTGCACTTGATGCAGTTGTCGGTGACGACGAAGGTCATTTCTAATTCTCTCCTCAGGCGACGGCAGCGGTGCCCCTCCAGACAGGGCCGCTCGGTTTGGTTGTTCGGCTGCAGGCCAGGCTAGTAACCTGCAGCGCCGCCAAACCGCGCGGGATTCTATCAGCTTGTGCGGGCGCGCGTTATAACAGAGTCTTCAGTGTATAGAGCATTTCGATAGCTTGACGCGGCGTCATATTGTCCAGGTCCAGCTTTCCGAGCTTCTCGATGGCCGGATGCGGCAGGCTGGCAAACAGGTCGCTCTGGTGCGGTACCGCAGGTGCACCTTGCTGCAAGGCAGGTGTTTCGTGGGGCAGGCTGGCGGTTTCCAGCCGGCCCAGGTGTTCGCGAGCACGCTGAATCACCGGCGTCGGCACGCCGGCCAGCTGCGCCACTGCCAGGCCGTAGCTCTGGCTGGCGGGGCCGGGCAGCACGTGGTGCAGGAACACGATGCGTTCGTTGTGCTCGGTAGCGTTCAGGTGCACGTTGGCCACCAGCGGCTCGCTCTCCGGCAGCACCGTCAGCTCGAAGTAGTGGGTGGCGAACAGCGTGTAGGCGCGCAGCTGCGCCAGGCGCTCGGCGGCGGCCCAGGCCAGCGACAGGCCGTCGAAGGTACTGGTGCCGCGGCCGACTTCGTCCATCAGCACCAGGCTGCGCTCGGTGGCGTTGTGCAGGATGTTGGCGGTTTCGCTCATCTCGACCATGAAGGTCGAGCGGCCACCGGCCAGGTCGTCGCTGGAGCCGATACGGGTGAAGATGCGATCCACCAGTGAAAGCTCGCAGGCCGCAGCCGGGACGAAGCTACCAATGTGCGCCATCAGCACGATCAATGCGGTCTGGCGCATGTAGGTGGATTTACCGCCCATGTTCGGGCCGGTGATCACCAGCATCCGGGTGTTGTCATCCAAAGCCAGGTCGTTGGCCACGAACGGCGTGGTCAGCACTTGCTCGACCACCGGGTGGCGACCCTGGGTGATGCGCATGCACGGTTCGTCGACGAACTGCGGGCAGTTCAGGTCCAGGTTCAACGCGCGCTCGGCCAGGTTGCTCAGCACATCCAGCTCGGCCAGGGCCGCAGCGGTGTCCTGCAACGGCGCCAGGTGGCCGATCAGGTTCTCCAGCAGGGCATCGTAGAGCATCTTCTCGCGCGCCAGGGCGCGGCTCTTGGCCGACAGCGCCTTGTCTTCGAAGGTTTTCAGCTCCGGGGTGATGAAGCGCTCAGCGCCCTTGAGGGTCTGGCGGCGGATGTAGTCAGCCGGTGCCTGCTCGGCCTGCTTGCTTGGCAGCTCGATGAAGTAGCCATGCACACGGTTGTAGCCGACCTTGAGGTTGGCCAGGCCCGTGCGGGCTTTCTCGCGGGCTTCCAGATCAATAAGGAACTGCCCGGCGTTCTCGCTCATCGCCAGCAGCTCGTCCAGCTCGCTGTCGTAGCCGGTCTTGAGCACGCCACCGTCGCGGATCACCGCTGGCGGGTTGTCGATGATGGCTTTTGCCAGCAGGTCGGCAAGCTCCGGGTAGGTCCCGGCAATGGCAGCCAGGCGCGCCAGGTGCGGCGCCTCAAGCTCGGCCATGGCGTTCTGCAGTTCCGGCAGGGCACCGAGGGCATCGCGCAGGCGTGCGAGGTCTCGCGGGCGCGCATTGCGCAGGCCGATACGGGCGAGGATACGCTCGATGTCGCCGATTTCCTTCAACTGCGGTTGCAGCTTCTCGAAGCGGTAACCGTCGAGCAGGCAGCGAATCGAGCCCTGACGTGCCTGCAGTACTTTCAGGTCGCGCAGCGGGCGGTTCAGCCAGCGGGTCAGCAGGCGGCTGCCCATCGCGGTCTGGCAACGGTCGATCACCGATTGCAGGGTATTGTCGCGGCCACCGGCCAGGTTCACATCCAGCTCAAGGTTGCGCCGGCTGGCGCCGTCGAGCACCACGGTGTCGTCCAGGCGTTCATGCTTGAGGCTGCGCAGGTGCGGCAGGGCGGTGCGCTGGGTTTCCTTGGCGTAGCCGAGCAGGCAGCCGGCGGCGCCGATGGCCAGGGTCAGCTTCTCGCAGCCAAAGCCCTTGAGGTCCTGGGTCGCGAACTGCTGGCAAAGGCTTTTGCGTGCCGAATCGCGGTCAAAATCCCACGGCGCACGGCGACGTGCGCCACGGCGTTTTTCCGCCGGCAGGCCCTGGGGCCAGTCGTCGGGGATCAGTAGTTCGACCGGATTGATGCGCTCAAGCTCGGCCAGCAGGTTTTCCCAGCCCTTGATCTCGAGCACGCTGAAATTGCCGCTGGTGATGTCCAGCACAGCCAGGCCGAACAGGCGCTCGTCGCCCAGCACAGCGGCGATCAGGTTGTCGCGGCGCTCGTCGAGCAGCGCTTCGTCACTGACCGTGCCCGGGGTAATGATGCGCACTACCTGGCGCTCGACCGGGCCCTTGCTGGTGGCCGGGTCGCCGATCTGTTCGCAGATCACCACCGACTCGCCCAGCTTCACCAGCTTGGCCAGGTAGCCCTCGGCCGCATGGAAGGGGATACCGCACATGGGGATCGACTGGCCCGCCGACTGCCCGCGGGCGGTCAGGGTGATGTCCAGGAGTTTGGCAGCCTTCTTCGCGTCTTCGTAGAAGATCTCGTAAAAGTCGCCCATGCGGTAGAACATCAGCTGGTCCGGGTGCTGGTTTTTCAGCTTCCAGTACTGCTGCATCATCGGGGTGTGTGCGGACAAATCAGAAATTGCTTTATTCATCAATTAGTTAGGGCTTTTTTAAGCTGGCGCTGGGGCAAAATTCGGGCATAGCTTCCAGTGCAATGCTTGGGGTGATCTCGATGACGGGTAGGGTACCACAGTCCTAGTGACCTCTAGGGGGGCGGCTCTGTTGTGAAGCCTTGAAGGAGGGGCAGTCAGTGCAGCATCTGCTCGTTGCGCTACCAATCGGCCTTGCGCTGACGTTACGCTCTGAAGTTGATGGTATATTCCAGACCTTTTTCCAGGGGAGGGAATGTTTTGAAGCGTCGTCAGTTGTTGAGATTTTCGGCTTTTGGAGCTGCTGCCGCAGCAATTTCTGGACCTCTGATGACGTCAGCCGCAATCGCATCAGCCAAAGACCAGCACATGGTCTCGGTGGCGGAGTTTGGTATAGTTCCAGATGGGAAAACAAACTGGGAGAATACAAAAAACTGGTTACCCATGCTCCTCGCCTCTGTCGAGACAGGTGTCTACTGGCCTCCGGGGTACTATGCCACAGGTATAAATTTCAACCGTTCATTGAGCGGAGCAAGAATGCACTTCCAGCCTGGGGCTGTTCTGGGAGGCGTTGTTCACATGATAAGTGGACCTCAGCCTAGATCTTTTGAAATTACCAAGATACAACGCTCCGCTGGCGTAGTGACGGTAAATGTCAAGTCGGCACATAGCTTTCAGGTTGGCGATTCTATTCAGGTTCGGAACGTGTCGGGTGAGCGATCTGAGTTCAATGGCGATAGGTATCGAGTAACAGCGGCTGATGGTGTCGCTTTGCAGTATATCGAGTCTAAGCCAGATGATGTTGGAGCATTGCTGAGAGCCTCTGCAATCAATGAAACTCCACTGATGAATGTTCGTATTACCGGTGTATTAACGACCACCGATCGGCTGGGCACTATCAATTGCAAAAATTGCTATATCGAAAGTTGCTGGATCTTGAATGATCCAGAGCGACACAGTGCTGTCCCAGGGGGGGGGAGCCGGGGCGCGCATATCTACGCAGGTACAGACGGCTTGAGGATTGATCGGCTTGTAATCGACTATGCCGGCGGACCCAATACTGCAGCGGCTTTAGCGATCGATGGTCATGGGTGGAATCCATCGAACTGCACGTTTGGATTTGTGCATATAAAGAATAGCGCTTTTCATGGGGCTTATATCACCGGTTTTGGCCACAGGATAGACAATTTGGTCATCGATGCTTTTGCGGCAGAAAACACGGTATGCCCGACGCTTCAAGACTCCAATGGGATTGAGCAGTCAAACGAGATAAAGGGGCTCTGGGTAAACAGGTGCTGGGACACCCACATCCGGCGCTTATCCATGAATCAGAAAAATGACGGAAAAACTCAGGCTCAGTGGCTGCATGCTTTAATCGAGGATACCGGAAACACGCTGTACGGGGTATCTGCTGGAGAAGTTGAGATCACCGAGTGGGTCGCTGATTCGGTCGGCAGTGGCGGAGTCCGGTTTGGTGATGCTGAGAAGTTTAAGTCGCTGTGGTGCAACTTTAAATCGAAGGTCATGCGGGTCAATACATCAAGTGCTTTCTCGGGAGGCGCGCCTGTCTTGGTAAATGCCACCGTGCAAGTGTCTCGTGTGGATGTTGAACAATTTGTTCTTAATGGTCGCGTTGTGCCGTCGACCAGTGGTGGGTTCACGACGGGGCCCCGGAAAACGTCGTAGTGCAACCGTCCGCGTAAGAAGCTTTCGTGGCTCAGGACGTTTATGCCCTCTCATGCATCAAGGCAATTGCATTCTTTGTTTAGCCCCGGCATTATGCATTTTATGCAAAAACGCAACGTAGCATCCGTCCTCAGAGCACTGCTCGATCGTCACGGTCTCTCCCCCACGGAGCTGCACCGTCGTACCGGCGTGCCGCAATCCACCCTGTCGCGCATCCTCAGCGAGAAGATCGTCGACCCGTCCGACAAACATGTATCGAAGATCGCCGAGTATTTCGGCGTGAGCACTGATCAATTGCGCGGCCGCGTCGAGCTCGGTGACAGCCGCGAAGCCGCGCCCGCGCGCAGCCACGTGGAGTTGAACGACATCAGCCTGTGGGATGACGACACCCCCGTCGAGGACGACGAGGTGTCCATTCCGTTTCTTCGCGAGGTCGAATTGGCAGCAGGATCAGGAAGATTCGTCATCGAAGAAAGCGAGAAGGCCAGCCTGCGCTTTGGCAAGCGCAGCCTGCGCCACAACGGTGTGCAGTTTGACCAGGCCAAGTGCGTGACGGTACGCGGCAACAGCATGTTGCCGGTATTGCGCGACGGCGCCACGGTTGGCGTCAACGCCGGTAAAAGCGGTATCGGCGACATCGTCGATGGCGACTTGTACGCCATCAACCACAACGGTCAATTGCGGGTCAAGCAGCTCTATCGCATGCCTACCGGTATTCGCCTGCGCAGCTTCAACCGCGACGAACACCCGGATGAAGACTACAGCTTCCAGCAGATGCAGGAAGAGCAGATCAGTATCCTTGGACATGTGTTCTGGTGGGGCATGTACGCCCGCTGAGTAGTCCGCATCCTCAGAAAACCCGCTTCGGCGGGTTTTTTTTCGCCTGCAGAAAATTGGTCCAGCCCAGGTAGGGCAAGGCCTACATGCGCAGGTGCATTTTCTCATGCATAAATATTTCCACAAATGCATTGACTGCATATGCATCAATGCATAATCTTTGTCTCAAGCCGGTCGACACCGGTAGTGACAAAGGCAGCGATGAACAGGCCTGAACTGTTCAAAGGGTTGGCAACTGGCCCGGGTGTGCAGCGTAAAGCACCACAAGCAGTTATCCGGCGGGCAGGTGGCCGCGGCCGGAGGAACAATTTGAAGCGGAGTCGCCCAGCGCACCAGTCGTGGCGGGCGGTTCGACAACGCATTACTGAAAAGCCTGGGGAGGCCGGGCTTTTTGGAATGCCGAGCGATCGGTTCTACAACAAACGCCGCCGGCAAGCTGCCGAGCGGAACTACCAAGGAGACAGGACAGTGACAAGCGAGCAACAGACGTTACTGGAAATGCCGATCTGGCTGGTGATCGTCCTGGCCTTGCTGGGCGGCCTTTCCGGAGAGATGTGGCGCGCGGACAAGGCCGGCGCCCGGGGCTGGGCGCTTTTTCGGCGCCTTTTATTGCGCTCGGGGGCCTGCATGGTCTGCGGTGTGTCCACCGTCATGCTGCTGTACGCCAGCGGCATGTCGATCTGGAGCGCCAGCGCTTTTGGTTGCCTTACCGCCATGGCCGGCGCCGATGTCGCCATCGGGCTTTATGAACGCTGGGCGGCGAAGCGCTTGGGGGTTGAACCTGCAAGTGGTGCAAAGGGGGAGAGTGAACACTGAGTTCAACACCCGGACAAGGTGCCGCTCGAAGGCGTTACAGAAGGAAGAAGAGGTGAGGAGTATGGATACTTGTTTTGGTGAGAAGGATGTTCAGTGTAGTGGTCTAATGATTCCGGACACCCATTTAGGCGAAAATGCTCGCCATAGAGAGGTGTCTGATGACCAAGCAACGTCGTACCTTTACCCCAGAATTCAAGCGCGAAGCTGCCAGCCTGGTGCTCGACCAGGGCTACAGCCATATCGATGCCGCCCGTTCACTTGGGCTGGTGGAGTCGGCCCTGCGTCGATGGGTTAACCAGCTTCAGGAAGAGCGAAATGGTGTAACTCCGACCAGTAAAGCGCTGACGCCCGAACAGCAAAAAATCCAAGAGCTGGAAGCTCGAATCAATCGGCTGGAACGGGAAAAATCGATCTTAAAAAAGGCCACCGCGCTCTTGATGGCCGAGGAACACGAGCGTTCGCGTTAATTGATCAACTCCGCGCTGAAGAGCCTGTTGATCTGTTGTGCTCGGTATTTGAAGTCACCCGATCTTGCTATTACGCGCACTGCCGCAAGCGCCGATCTCCGGACGTTGAGCGATTGGTTTTACGCAGCCGAGTGAACGAGCTGTTCACTCAAAGCCGCAGCGCGGCGGGCAGCCGAAGCATCATGCTCATGATGCGCGCGGACGGCATAGAGATTGGGCGATTCAAGGTGCGCAAGCTGATGAACGAAATGAAATTGATCAGCAAGCAACCTGGCTCACATGCCTATAAAAAGGCGACGGTGGAGCGGCCGGATATCCCGAACGTGTTGGATCGAGAGTTCACCGTGTCGGCGCCGAATGAGGTCTGGTGCGGTGACATCACGTATGTCTGGGCTCAAGGTCGCTGGCACTATTTGGCGGCTGTGATCGATCTGTTCGCCCGTCGCGTGGTGGGCTGGGCGTTTTCATCGAAGCCTGACGCTGACCTGGTTATCAAGGCTTTGGATATGGCCTATGAGCAGCGTGGTCGGCCTCAGAACGTTCTGTTTCACAGCGACCAAGGAAGCCAGTACGGCAGCCGAGGCTTCCGTCAGCGACTGTGGCGCTATCGCTTCAAACAGAGCATGAGTCGACGTGGAAACTGCCACGACAATGCACCGATGGAACGGTTGTTTCGCAGCCTGAAAACGGAATGGATACCGACCGTGGGCTACATGAGCGCTTCGTTAGCACAGCAGGATATCGGCCGGTTTTTGATGCAGCGCTACAACTGGCAACGGCCACATCAATTTAACAGCGGGCTGGCGCCCGCTGTGGCCGAGGAAAAAGTTAACGCAGTGTCCGGGATTAGTTGACCACTACATCAGGTCGTTGATGACTTTGTCACAGTTGATGAGCAGTGCAAGGTCGTCCAGCAATTGAAGGGGGCAATCTGGCGCTACGGCTGGCCAGTCAATACGGCCACTCATTCCAGGCCGTGTTGGCATACCTTCATTGCAGGGGCTGGTCGACAAAAGTTTCTATGCGCGGAGGACGAGTTGAAGTCCTCTGATGCCTGGTCATTTCTCTTTCCGTTTTGGGCCCGGGTCAAGCAGCAATACATGCAGGATGCAACGCTGATCGGGGTGTATGCCAACGGTCAGACCTTTGCTCAGGAGTCACCGATCCACCGGGATAATCAGCCCGGAGAAGAAGGGCAGACGGTTCTGATGTTTTGCAACGAGTTTTGGCCAACTTCATGGGGCGGTGAACTGGTCTTTTACGACCACCCGAAGAACGACATCATCAAGGCTGTCTTACCCAAACCCGGAAGAATCGTTGTGTTCAACGGCAGCGTACCGCACAACGCCCGGTCGCCTGCACTCAGCTGCGACCAGTTGCGGATGACGCTTGCCTTCAAAACCATTATCAAAGGATGAGATAATCGTGTCAGGTAAAATGGATATTTTCATTGGCGTGGTTGATAAACCAGCAGCCACAGGGGGCGCTGCAACTTCACTGGTCGACCAGTTCAATTCGAACAAAAACGGTTTCCAGCTGATTAATCAAAATGCTCAAACGGCCGCAACGGTGACCGGTGTCATCTCGGTGACTGCGATGACAAACGGCTTTGTACCGTTTCTGAACGTCACCACCAATACCTTTGCGGCGACGACGACTTTTCTGAAGGTCACTGCTGACTTTAAAGAAGGTAAGCCTATCCAGCCTGGTGACGTTTTAAGCTTGGTAGGTAATGTCGTGGGGATTGCCGCGAGTATCACCATCATGGCGACAGCCGTCGGCACCGCCGGTCTGTTGTTAACCGGCATCGCTGTGACGGTGAATGTACTTGGCATGATTAACTCGGATGCGGTGAAAAACCTCTATAAGGCTACCGTTCAACCGCTTTGGAACCGCTACTTCAAAGATAACCCAGCGGCCAGTTATCCGGATTATTGGGTTGCGCCGGACTTGAAGTTGGCAACCCTGGCCGAGATCCAGAGTGTCTATGCAAATAAAATTGCCGCCAATCACTGGGATCCGCGAACGAACCAGGTCGGGCTTGGCAGTACCCTTGTCGAGCCGCAGGGGCCAGGCGCATCAGGGCCGGGGAATATCGGTGGCTGGGGCGGCAGTGGCGGCGGCCCACCGCTGATCAACCCCTCTGCGGTTTACCCCTTCGGGCGGGTCGTTATTCCCAACATCTTTGTCGTCGACCCCAACCAGGATGGCTACGGCTGCTGCCGAGGCAATCAGGACGCCTACTACTGATACTGTTCTATGTTAGGGTGACGGATGCCCATGGATGTTGGGCATCCTTTTTTGCAGCAAAAGCGAATGGTGTATGTCTGACTCTTGGCTGTCGTTGTTTCGTAGAAAAACAGTCTACGAGCAAATCAGGGTACTGCTAGGGATGGCAGGCGTTTTTTTGTTGATGGGGCTTACCTTCCTGCTTTTTGTTCAATCATTTGAGGAGCTCGGGGATGAAGCACCGACTCTGTTCAAAGGGCAGATTGTCAGTGCCCCCACCGAGATGCGCCAAGACAGTTCGATCGTGTACTTTCAGGTTCGGCTGACTGAAGCGAACCCGCGCCCCTCGTCCAAACAGATAGTCTATGTCTCGAAAGAACTCTACCAAGCCGCGGGTCTGGCACCTGGGGTGATGGTTGATGTTCTTGCGAGTGGTGGGGAGGACGAACTGAAGATTCGCGAAGTTCTGAATAGTGACGGGCGCGTTGTCTTCGATGGGCGCTTTGATCGTCGGATCACTTCAATCAAGAACCACGAGCTGATTCGTTATTTTTCCTACTTTATGATGATGACGCTTATCTGCTGCAGCTTCGCCGGTGGGCTCTGGTTTCGCCAGACACGTTTGTTACGGGCTAGCCGATAACTAACGGCTGCTCATGGGTGCCTTTACAACAGCTTCGATGAACCCGCCTTATGGCGGGTTTATTTTTGCCTGTTTTTAGCCGCGAATAGCCTTTGCGAGCTCCACGACACAGGACTGATCATGAGCGAACTGAACCGTTTGCATGAGGCGATCAGCGCGACTATCAAGGCCGCCTTGCCTCAGTTTGAAACCGTCGACGCCTATGGGCAGGCGGACCAGCACACAGCGCTGCCAGCGTTGTTTCATTCCATTTCCAGCCTTAAACCGGCAAATGATCCAGGCGACGGTCGTTCGTGCGTTATCGCTACCGTTGAAGCGCGCATCGTGATTGACTCCGCTCGCCAACACGCGGCATTGGAAGCTGTCACTTTGGCTACCCAGCTGATCGTACTGTTGCGCAAACAATTCTGGGAGCTGGAGTTTGTTGAAGCGGCGATGAGTGTGCTGGCCGAGCCTGTTCAACCGGCTCCGGGGGCAACCCCTGTCGTTGGCTGGTTGGTGCAATGGCAGCAGATCCTACACTTGGGAACCGTGCAATGGCCATGGCCTGATCAACCGGGCCCGCTGGCGTTTGCCTTCAGCCCCGACACCGGGCCGGGCTTCGAGGGCGATTACCAGTCGCCGGAGGACCTGCAATGAGCTATGCCAGCGCCATGCACGACCGCATGCTCGCCGGCCTGGTGATTCCTTGCCGGGTGGTCGCCGTTGACCTTGCCGCTGCCCGGGTTCGGGTGTCCGACGGCGCTGGCTGGACCAGCGCCTGGTTGCGCTGGCACAGCCAGGCCGCGGGCAAGGCCCGCCACTGGCGTGCACCGAGCCTTAACGAGCAAGGGGTGCTGATCAGCCCGAGCGGAGAGCCGGCGCAAGGTACTTTTGTGCCTGGCCTGTACGGTAACGCCGGGGCACCCGCGGACAACCGCGAGCATGTCGAGGTCTGGCGTTTCGACGATGGTGGCTCACTGGTCTATGACTGGCAGGCCCGCAGCTACAGCATCGAACTGCCCAGCGGTACCGTCAGCATCAAGGTCGGCGGCAGCTCGGCTGTGGTCACCGACCAGGCGATCACCGCCAATGCCGCGAGCATCACCCTGACCGGCGAGGTGCAGATCAACGGGCCCCTGCGGGTAACCGGCGACATCCTCGGCGGTGGCAAGATCATCGACACCGGCGGCAACACCGCCAATCACAAACACTAAAAAACCAGCCCGCCCACTGCGGGCTTTTTTACGCCTGGAGAACATCAATGATCGGCATGGATCGCCGGAGCGGCCAACCGTTGTCCGGCATTGCACATTTACGCCAGTCCATCGAAGACATCCTCACCACGCCACTGGGCAGCCGGCGCATGCGCCCGGAGTACGGCAGCAAGCTGCGCCGCTTCGTCGATTTGCCGGTCAACGAAGGCTGGAAGAGCGCAGTGCAGGCGGAGGTGGCTCGCGCACTGGGCCGTTGGGAGCCACGCCTGAAGCTTGAACGGGTCAGGGTCACGGCGGTGGTGGGCGGGCAGATCACGCTGCAGTTGACCGGGGTCTACCTGGCGCAACCGACCAGCCTGGAGGTGGTCGCATGATCGACCTTTCCTTGCTGCCGGCACCGGATGTACTGGAAACCCTAGAATTCGAAACGCTGTATCAGCAGGTGCTGGAGGATTTTCGCCTGCAGATGGGCGATCAATGGAGTGCGCTGCTGGAGTCCGATCCGGTGGTCAAGCTGCTGGAAGTGGCGGCTTATCACAAGCTGCTCGGCCGGGCCCGGATCAATGATGCGGCCAAGGCCAGCCTGCTGGCCTATGCCAAGGGCGCGGACCTGGACCATCGCGCGGCCGACTATGGCGTGCAGCGCCTGGTGATTACCCCTGCCGATCCCGATGCCGTGCCCCCCGTGGTGGCGGTGCTGGAGGGCGATAGCGAGTTGCGCTACCGCACCCGCTTGTCGCTTGAGGCTTTGTCGGTAGCCGGTAGTCGCGGCGCCTATGAATTTCACGGGCTTAGCGCCTCGGCCAATGTCGCCAGCGTGTCGGTGGATTCGCCAACCTTCAAGGGTCTGGCGATCAGTGCCGCGTTGCAAGCGCAACTGCCGGCCGACGCCATTGTCCTGGTGTGTGACTACAATGCGGGGCTGGACAAGCCCTTGCCGGGCGATGTTTCGCTGGCTGTGCTGCCTCGCATTGACAGCCCGGTGCCGGGTAACGAACTGGTTGGCGCCGTGGAGGCTGCGCTTTCAGCTGAGGACGTGCGCCCGCTAACCGACCGGCCGCGCGTGCAGCTTGGCCAGCCGACCGAGTTCAGCGTGGTCGCGGCTCTGGAGCTGGAAGCCGGGCCGGATCCGCTGGTGGTCCAAGCCCAGGTTCGGGCCGCGCTGGAAGGCACCATCGCCCAGGCCCGGCAACTGCAGGGGCTGTTGCCGATTTCGGCCATCTACGCTGCGCTGCATACCGCAGGTGTTCGGCGGGTGCGGATTTCCCAGCCGACTGCGGATGTCATCAGCGACAAACGTCACTATCCAAGTTGTCGCAGCATCACCTTGAGCACCGAGGTGGTCGCATGAGCCTGCTGCCACAGAACTCCACAGCGCTTGAGCAAGCCTTATCGGCAGCCTGCGACCTGAACATCGATGCGCAGATCATCCACGGTGTGGCCGACTCGGCACGCTGCCCGCCGAACTTTCTACCCTGGCTTGCCTGGGCGCTGAAGGTCGACGGTTGGGAGGCGGCAGAATCCGAAACGCAGCAACGTGAACTGATTCACGAGGCGATTCCGGTGCACAAGACCAAGGGCACGGTGGGCGCGGTGCGTCGGGTGCTCAAGGCGGTGCGGGTCAATTCGCAATTCAGGGAGTGGCAGCAGATTCCCGGCGCCGCGCCTTACACCTTCGAGCTGACCGCCTGGGCCAACGACAACCGCCCGGGCGAGGGCTCGATTCTTTCGCCACAGCTCTACGCCCGGCTGCGTGCCCTGGTCGATGCGGCGAAAAACGAGCGCAGCCATTACCAGTTTCGCCTGGGCGCTGGCTTTGACGGCGGCCTGCGCCTGGCCAACGCCGCCAACCTCTATGCCCTGGTTCGGCGATCAGCCGAGGCCACGGGCGTTCCGATCAATGCGCAACAGGGCCTGCAGGTCGCCAACGCGGCGCGGGCCCGCATCGTCGTGCGCGGCACGATGGAGGCAGTGCTATGAGTACACCCTTGCAACCTGTCATTACCAAGGCCGGCCTGGCCGCGATCTGGCGGGCCGACAACAGCGGCCTGGCGGCCGAAATCAGCCATGTGGTGCTGGGCACGTCGGGCTACACACCGAATGCCGAGCAAAAAAGCCTGAAAGCGCAAACCGCCAAGTATCCCATTTCCGGTGGCGAGCGCCTGGGCAATAGCCAGCTGCACCTCACCGCAGTAGCGGATGGCGATCGTGCTTTCTGGGTGCGTGAAGTCGGCTTTCTGCTCAGCGACGGCACCTTGCTGGCGGTGTGGTCACACCCGACTGAAGCCCTGGCCTACAAGCCCGCAGGAACCGACCTGTTGCTCGCCTACGACCTGTCACTGGCGGCCTTGCCGGCCAACAGCGTGACCATCGTCAGCGGTGCGACCGGGCTCAACCTGACCTTGGCGGCGCCGCTGGCGGCCCAGGCCTCGGCGTTGATTGCTGAGCAACTGCGCGGCTTGCAACAGCAGGACCGGCTCGATGATCAGGCCACGCGCCAGCGGATCGCAGGTGAGCAGATTGCCAACCTGATTGAACGTATGAAAGCGGCGGAGCAACGCCAAAGCACAGACCGCGATGGCCTGTTGAGCGCCACAGTGAGCAATGCAGCGGCCGTCATCGCACTGCAAAAACTCGTTATTGAAAACATGCACGGAGCATAAGACCGATGAGTCTTGAGACTGATGTTGCCAATCTGGTGACGAAAACCACTGATTTGATCAGTTACTTTAATGGCAAGAAGGCGGGGATTGATGCGGCGGTAGCGGCGGCTGTTGCGGCGGTGCCGAACATGGAACGTACCTGGTTCGTCGATCTTTTAGCCGGCGATGACAACGGGGTGGGAAGTGTAGAAAAGCCGTTCAGAACTATTAATAAAGCAGTAGCCAGTACGCCTGCGGGTGGTGTCTGTAACGTCCGTCTGATGAGCGATTATACGCATAGTGGTGCCCTGACAATACCGCTGAGTAAGCTCAATATTTGCAGCGATACTCCCGGTGTTAAACGTAAATTTAACATCACTTATTACCTCGCCGGTGACGGAAACAACGGGCTTTCAGGTTTCGTATTGACGTCAGGGGCAGGCCTGGGCTTTCTGGATATTACCTTGACCCTGCCGAGTCCGTCCGGCGTTACGCCAACGCCGGTGGGGACGGCAAATATCATGCTCAAGTCTTACAGTGTCCAGATTGTCGCTTGCCAGTCACTCAAATTTGCAGCGTGTGATGTACAGATGGCCTCAGATTTTACCGGATATCTCATGTTGTATCACAACAACGCTGTGATCTTTCAAGCGGTTTCAACCAGCTTCCCAGCCGCTTTCCCAGGACGCTACATTTTCGGGGTGGCTGGCGGTACTCCCTCCAAGGATTTGAGTAACGTTTTGACCAACTTGGCCACCTTGTAGGAACTCATCATGCAAAAGCAAAACCTCTTTGTAACTCACGGTGGCACCAGTTATGCCGGCTTTGACTATGAAGCACTGCCATTGGCTGCCGCGCTTATCGTTATCGTTCAGCAAATTGATCTGGCTGCGGATCAGTCACGTACTGCTGTGCTCGGTGACTCCCTGCGTATGGCTGAGTACCAGTTGGCCGAGCAAGAAGCTAAGGCCTTTGAAGCAACCCACTTCTCAGGAGACATGCCACCAGCTGTACAGTCCTGGGCCGACGCCGCCAACCTCTCACCGCAAGCCGCGGCCGAAAGCATCCTCGCCGAAGCCCATGCCTGGAAAACCGCCCTCTACGCCATCCGCGCCGCCCGCCTGAAGGGCAAACAGTCCGCGCTCAAGGCCGGCAGCCATGAAGAAGCCGAAGCCATTGCCGATGAGGCCATTGCTGCCATTCGCGCAAGTGTGGTCGGCGTCGGTAACGTCTGACACTTTGCCGCATGCTTTGAGCGCCCCGAACTTCGGGGCGTTTTCGTTTCTGCAGTACGCCGGAGGTGACGGCATGAGTAGTGTGGATCTTTCGGCGCTGCCCGCGCCGCAGGTTCTGGAAGACCTCGATTTCGAGGCGCTGTTCCAGGCTGACCTGGCGACCTTCCGGTTGCACATGGGCGACAACTGGGACGCTACAGTCGAAAGCGACCCGGTGAACAAACTGCTGGAAGTCGGCGCCTATCGCAAGCTGCTCAACCGCGCACGGGTCAACGATGCGGCCAAGGCACTGTTGCTTGCCTATGCGCAGGGCGCCGACCTGGATCAACTGGCGGCCAATGTCCAGCTGCAGCGCCTGGTGGTGCAGGCACCCGACGCCAGCAGCGTGCCGCCAACGCCGCAAGTGCTTGAAGAAGACGACGCCCTGCGCGAGCGGGTGCAGCTGGTCTATGAGGGGCTGACCACTGCGGGCCCGCGCAACAGTTACATCCTGCATGCCCGCAACGCTTCCGGGCTGGTGGCCGATGCCACTGCCCAAAGCCCGTTGCCGGCCCAGGTGGTGGTGACGGTGCTGGCGCTCGAAGGCGATGGCAGTGCCCCGGCTGCGCTGTTGGACACCGTGCGGCTCAAGCTCAATGACGATGACGTGCGCCCGGTGGGTGACCGCCTGACGGTTCAGGGCGCACAAATTCTGCGTTACCGTATCGATGCCGTGGTGCACATGAGCGGCAACGGCCCGGAGATCGAAGCGACGCTTGCCGAGTGTAAACGCCGGCTGCAAGCCTGGGTCAATCCGCGCCGGCGTCTGGGTGTCGAAGTGGCCCGCTCGGGCGTGGATGCCCAGTTGCACATCAACGGCGTCAGCCGGGTCGACCTGAACGACTGGACCGATATCCGCCCGACCCAAGCGCAAGCGGCCTGGTGCGAAGGCATCACCGTGACGCGGGGGAGCTGACATGGACAGTCTGCTGCCGCTCAACAGCACCGATCTCGAACAGGCCATCGAGGCTGCCGGGTTTGAAACCACCGACGTCCCCCTGCGCACGCTGTACAACCCCGACACCTGCCCGGCGCAGCTGCTGCATCAACTGGCTTGGGCCTGGTCGGTGGACCGCTGGGATGAAACCTGGCCGGAGGCAATCAAGCGCTCGGTGATCCGCTCGGCGTTCTACGTGCATGCCCATAAAGGCACCATTGGTGCGTTGCGCCGGGTAGTGGAGCCGCTGGGTTACCTGATCGAAGTGCAGGAGTGGTGGCAGACGGTACCGCAAGGCGTGCCGGGCACATTTGCGCTGCAGGTCGGGGTACTGGAGAACGGAATCTCCGAACAAATGTACCTGGAGCTGACCCGGCTGATCGATGACGCCAAGCCGGTCAGTCGCCACCTGACGGGGCTGGCAATCACGCTCGCCAGCAGTGGCTATCTGCGCTTGGGAATAAGCCTTTCTGAAGGCGATGAAATCGACATTTATCCGCCGACCTCTCACGACATTGAAGTCCGCGGCAGCTATGGCCATGTGGGCCGTGAACAGCAAATTGAAACCCTGGACGTGTACTCATGACTGACCAGACAAGCCAGTTCTTCGCCATCCTCACGGCGGTGGGCGAGGCCAAGCAGGCCAACGCCAACGCCCTGGGCGTGCCGTGGAGCTTTGCACAAATGGGGGTTGGCGATGCCAACCTGACCGACCCGATCCCGTCGAGGGATCAGAAAAAACTCATCAACGAACGCCGAAGGGCGCCGCTCAACCAGGTCAAGGTTGACCCGGACAACAACAGCATCATCATCGCCGAGCAAGTGATACCGCCGGATGTGGGGGGCTGGTGGATTCGGGAAATCGGCCTGTATGACGCCGATGGTGACCTGGTTGCGGTGGCCAACTGTGCGCCTAGTTTCAAGCCCCTCCTCAGTCAGGGCACCGGTAAAACGCAGATTGTGCGGCTCAACATTGTCGTGACCAGTGCTGCCAATGTGCAGTTGAAGATTGATCCGTCTGTGGTACTTGCGACCCGTGAGTATGTCGACTCATCGATATTGAGCGTTTTACCGAAGAACAAGGTGGCAGGTACTTTTACCAAGGTTAGAACCAACGATCGTGGCATTGTGGTTGAGGGAAGCAACCCGACGACTTTGGCCGGTTACAGCATCGGTGATGCGTTCACGAAGGCTGCTACGAGCGCTGCAATCCAGTTGGCGATTGACGGTGTTGTCAACGGTGCTCCAGGGTTGCTGAATCAACTGAACAAGCTTGCTGCAGCCATTGATAACGATCCTAATTTTGCCGGCACAATGGTTAATGGCCTCGCAAGCAAGGCGCCGTTGGCTAGCCCCACATTTTCAGGTGTGGTCAATGTACCTACCGCCGCAGCTTCCGCAAATGGCACACAAGCAGCAAGTACTGCATTTGTAAAAGCTGCTATTGACGCTTTGGTGGGGGCCTCTCCGGCTACGTTGGACACGCTGAAAGAACTTGCTGACGCGCTGGGTAACGATCCGAACTTTGCCGTAACCATGACCAATGCGCTTGCTGCAAAGGCCGCCAAAGCAACCACGCTGGCGGGGTATGGCATCACCGATGCGTATAGCCAGGCGCAAGTAAACAACTTGTTGGTCGCCAAAGCACCATTGGTGAGTCCTACGTTTACCGGCACCGTGGTTGTGCCTTCACCTGTCCCCGGGACCAGTAACAGTCAGGCGGCAACCACCAAGTTTGTAACCGACGCTATCAATAGCCTGGTCGCGGCCGCACCGGCTGCCCTTGATACACTTAACGAGCTTGCTCTGGCTCTGGGCAATGATCCGAACTTCGCCTCAACGATAACCAATGCCTTGGCGGGCAAGGCAGCAAAAGCCACGACGCTTATGGGATATGGGATAACGGATGGCTTACGTGTTTCGAGTGATCAGTTTCCGGAGTTCTATTCCAAAACACCTGGGAATGACTGGCGCAACGGGGCTATCCAGATTCGTGAAACAGCACGGGTGGGCACCACTCAAAGTGCAATTGCGTACGCACCCGCCATCACATTTCACTGGGGTGACAGGGTGTTTCGCCAGTTGCTGATGTCAGCGGCGGGAGACTTGCATTGGGGGCCCAATGCAAAGATTTACACAACGGAGCACACAGGCGCCGTTGGGCAGTCACTGATGTCCGCGGGCGACGTCCCTTCGGCCCGAAATATTTTGGGCATCGCGAACACTTCCGCTTTCGGCGGCGCATCAGGATTTTGGCGGGATGCTCAAACCGGCATGATCATCCAGTACGGTTCGGTATTCACGCCGGCTGAAGCAAACTATTCCTCAGTTTTCCATATGGCATTTCCTAATTATTGCCTCATGTGCATACCCACAACTGTCAACGGCGCGACGGGTGATGATGATTCATTTGCTCGTGTGATTGGGTGGACCAGGCAAAACGTCACATTCCGATCTGAAGGCGTTCCGAATGCGGGGTTATCGCCCAATGCGCGCAGCATCAGTTACATCGCAATCGGTTATTGATAAAGAGGAACCGTACACCATGAGCGAATATGTTTTCTCCGCGAGTGAGTTGGCGTTTTACGCGGCGCAATTACGTAATTCTTATGAGGCCAGCAATACATGGCCCGCTGACAGTGTTTCGATAACGGCAGAACACCACGCACGTATTCTCGAAGAACAATCGCAAGGTCGAGTGATCTGCGCGGATCAAGATGGTCGTCCAATGACCAAAGAGCGCCCACCTTTGCCGTCTGAGGTGATTGCCGGCATAGAGAGGAAGTGGCGGGACGCCCAACTCAGGGAGACCGACGATGTAGTTGCCCGTCATCGTGACGAACTGGAATCCGGGAAAACCACACTAAGTTCGGAGCAGTATCAAGAGCTTCAACTCTATCGAGCAGAGCTGCGGGAATGGCCGCAAGCAGAGCTTTTCCCCGAGCTGCGACAGCGCCCAACTGCACCCACCTGGCTCACCACCCAAACCCAATAAAGCCCCGCACCGCCGGGGCTTTTTCCTACCCGCAACAAACCCTCTGAAGGCCCCGCACCGCGGGGCCTTCGCATTTCTGGAGACTTACCCATGAGTGGATTCTTCCACGGCGTTACCGTAACCAACGTCGACACCGGCGCACGTTCCATCGCGCTGCCTTCTTCCTCGATCATCGGCCTGGTCGATACCTTCACCGAAGGCCCGACTGCAACCGCCAAGGCCAACGACCTGGTACTGATCACCAGCGAGCGTGAAGCCGTCGCCGCCTTCGGCGCCGACTCGGCTATCACCCGCGCCTGCCAGGCGATCTACAGCCGCGCCAAGGCGGTGATCGTCGCCTGCGGTGTGGCCAAGCTCGAAGAAGAGGCTGCGCAGACTTCGGCGATCATCGGCGGCGTGCTGGCCGACGGCAAACGCACCGGCCTGCAAGCACTGCTGGACGGCAAGAGCCGGTTCAACGCCCAGCCCCGCCTGCTGGTGACGCCAAAGCACAGCTCGACCCTGGCGGTCGGTACCGCGCTGGTGGCCCTGGCCGACAAGCTGCGCGGCCTGGCCATTATCGATGGCCCGAACACCACCGATGAAGCAGCCATCGCCTACGCCGAGAACTTCGGCGCCAAGCGTGCCTACCTGGTAGACCCGGGCGTGCAGTACTGGGACACCGGCAAAAGCGCCACCCTCGATGCGCCAGCGTCGGCCTGGGTTGCTGGCCTGTTTGCCTGGACCGACAGCGAGTATGGCTTCTGGGCCTCGCCGTCGAACAAGGAGTTCGTTGGCATCACCGGCACCAGCCGCTCGATCGAGTACCTGGATGGCGACGCCACCTGCCGCGCCAACCTGCTCAACAACGCCAACATCACCACCGTGATCCGCGATGACGGCTTCCGCCTGTGGGGCAACCGTACCTTGAGCAGCGACCCGAAGTGGGCCTTCGTCACTCGCGTGCGGACCATGGACATCGTCATGGACGCGATCCTCTATGGCCACAAGTGGGCGGTCGATCGCTCGATCACCGCGACCTACGTCAAGGACGTGACCGAAGGCCTGCAGGCGTTCATGCGTGATCTGAAAGCCCAGGGCGCAATCATCAATTTCGAAGTGTTCGCCGATCCCGAGCTGAACACTGCCAGCCAGCTGGAGCAGGGCAAGGTCTACTGGAACATCCGTTTCACCGATGTGCCGCCCGCCGAGAACCCGAATTTCCGTGTCGAGGTCACCAACCAGTGGTTGACCGAAGTCCTCGACCAAGCCGTTTAAGGAGCAATAACCATGGCAATGATTCCCGAAACCCTGGCAAACCTGAACCTGTTCGTCGATGGCGTCAGCTTTCAAGGCGACGTCCCCAGCCTGACCCTGCCCAAGCTCACCCTGAAGATGGAGGAGCACCGTGCCGGCGGCATGGACATGGCGATCGAAATCGACCAGGGCATGGAAAAACAGGAGGCCGGCTTCGTCACCACCGGCGTGCGCCGTGAGTCGCTGAAGTTCTTCGGCCTGGCCGACGGCTCGGCCTTCAACGGCACTTTCCGTGGTGCCTTCAAGGGCCTCAAGGGCAAGGTCACTCCGGTCATCGTCACCCTGCGCGGCGCCCTGAAGGAAGTCGACATGGGCGACTGGAAGCCGGGCGACAAGGCCGAGATCAAGCACAACGTGGCCGTGACCTACTACAAGCTCGAAGTCGACGGCCGCCTGGTCTACGAAATCGATCCGCTGGGCATGAAGCGCGTCATCAACGGCGTCGACCAGCTCGCCGCCCAACGTTCGGCCCTGGGCCTGTAAGGAGGCGACATGACTCAAACCGCGAAAATGCCGAGCTGGCTGAATGTCAGTGCCGAACGCGTCGTCGTTCAACTGAGCAAGGCCAGTGAGGCCAATGGCATGCAGGTCGACAGCCTGTCACTGCGTGCACCCACCGTGCGCGACATCCGCACCGCCCAGTCGGCGGCCAGTGGCGATGACGAGCAGCGCGAGCTGAACCTCTTTGCCTCGCTGGCCGAGGTCGGGGTCAAGGATCTTGAGGGCCTGTCACTCAAGGACTATGGCCGCCTGCAGGCGGGCTATTTTCGTCTGGTGCAAGACGACGAGCTTTGATCCCGGGCTGCAGAAAGCGGCGGCAAAACGGCTCGCCAAAGAGCTGAATTTTAGCGCCGGCGAAATCATGACCATGTCGTTAAACGACATGGTCTGGTGGCTCACGGATTGAGCAGATAGCCCATGCAAAGGGGGATCAGATCGTGCGCAAACAGGGGTTTGAACCGCAGATTGGCACCACCGTCACGCTGATGGTGGGTACCGTTTTCAACACGGTCCTGGAACGTATCAAGACGCTGACGCAGTCTGACCAGAACATCCTGGGTAAAACCCAGGTTCCGCAGGAGGCGGTGCGCGGGTCATACGATCAAGATGCAGCATCGAGTGAAGATGTCGTTAACGCAGAATACGCAGTGGCGGGACCAGTCAAGCCGGCAAGCAGCAACCCGTTGGTGGTTAATGTTGCAGGTATTGATGTGCTGTCGCTGGGGTTGATGAAGTTGGCCCTTGAGTTGAAGCCAGCCAAGGCTCGGTTGGGCATCACCCGGGGTATGCCCGAACAGGCTGGGCCAGGCTTTGAACCAGGTTCAACGCTAAGTGATCCAGAGCAAGCAGCGGGGCCGGAGGGCGATGGATTGTCACTGGGCCTGATGCTGCTGGCGCTTGCGAGGGGGGCACGCAAAGGTGGGTCAGGCACTACCGCTGTCCAACCTGGAAAGGCGGCTTCAGTCGCTGCTCCCGCGTCAGCGGGTAGCAAAAAAATCGAAAGTACAGCGCAACTGGGTTCCAGCCAGAATCCGCTTCCGGCTTCTCCTGGTAACAGCCGGGCGCGCCCACCGTCGTTGAAAGACAAAGCAAGCGATGCCGCTGAAAAGCTGGGCAGAAAGCTCGATTATGCCGAGACTGGTTACGAGATTTTTAAAACGTACCGCAGTGATCAAACCCCGGAGGAAAAGGCTGAGAGTTACGGGGAAAGTGCCGGTAGCCTTATAGGCTCGAGGGCCGGGGAGGCCATTGGAGCGCGATTGGGGCCGATTGGTGCTGTACTGGGTGAACGCCTTGGAGGACGGTTGGGGGAGTCGCTTGGAGGACAAGTGGGGAAACTCCTGGGGGCAAGCTTCATGGACGAGCCGATCGCGTCCGCACCTGCGAACAGTTCAAAAGTCCCTCTGGCGCCTGTCTCGTTATTGCGTGCTGAGACGACGAACACTCCCAAGGCCGAACTGATGCCAGTTCTGACGAGACTGTTAGGGTTGTCCTCGCCGACAGCGAGCCCGGGGCCTTTGCTCAGCCCATCCCATGGTGAGCCTGCAAGCCAGAATCTAATGGGCTGGATGACAAAAAACTGGTTTGTACCTGTTGCCTGCAAGCCGTCACCACCCTCTGAAGGCCAGTGCAAGCCATGCCCGGATGACCGGGGTAAAGGCGGGCACTCAACGACAGCACCCGCACCCGACGGTTCGAGGCCGCCAAGGATGGAAGGTCCCGGGTCAATTGCGCTTGTGGGCACGGCTGTTGTTGGCGCATTGCCGGCGTTCAAGGCCACGTTAACTCAGCCACCCAAGGATCCACTGCCTCGGCCATCTGCTCCAGGGATTGCGAGCAGGATGTGGTCCGGGGTCAAGGCGGTCGCGCGTCTGGCTGTGCTCGGTGCTGGAATCAAAGCGCTCAGCACGGCGCGGTATGCGCAATCGGCCGAACAGAAAGCCGAGGGCTACGCAGGTGCTGCAGGTGGGCTTGCTGGCGCGCTTGCCGGGGCTGCGCTCGGTGCTCCGGTCCCGGTGGTGGGCCCTGTGATCGGCGCCCTGCTGGGCGGTTTGTATGGTGACCAGCTCGGTAGCGCGCTAGCCAAGTCCTGGTTTGCCCCCGAAGCAGAGACTGATCAGGGAAGATCAGCACCTCGGTCTGCAGACAGCGAAGACCGCCCAAGTGATCAGCCAGAGCGCAATTTGGGCAGGGCTGTGCGGGCAATGGAGCTGACAGCCAGCGAGCCGGTGGCAATTGCCAGCGTCCCCGGTGCAGGGCAAGCAGGCGCAGCCCAGACACCGCAACTGGTTCAGCAAATCACCTTTGCCCCCACCATTTCGGTTCAGGGCGGGATCAGCGATCCCCTTCAGCTTGCTCAGCAAGTGGGCGCCATTGTCCGTCGCCAGTTCGATGAACTGATCCGCCAATCCACCAGTCGTCAGCTGTACGACGTTCCTCATGTTGCTTAAGGAGGTGCCATGACCTACATGGACCAGTTGCAATCCGGGCTCGGCGCCCTGGTGGCAGCGGGCGAAGCAGGGCGGCGCAGCGCGGACGGAATGCTGGCGCCGGTCAAGGAGGCCGCCGCCGAATTCGTCGGTGCCGCCGCCGAGCTCGAGGCGCTGCCCTTTGTCGGACCCGCCATTGGTGCCAAGCTGCAGCGCAGCTTGCGCGCGATCAACAAGGCCCAGGCCACTGTCGACCAGGCGCTGGCAAAATACGACCGGGCCGTGGCGGTGGTGGCGCAGGTGCGTGACGGCGTCGCCACGGTGAAGACCCAGATTGGCCGGGTCAGCGCCGCGATCAACCGGGTGGCGGGCAAGATCAGCCCGTCCCTGGCCAATATCCTGCCGACCAGCAGCTTCGCCCCCGAAGTGACGCCGGCGGCAGAGGCGGTCAAGCCGTTCCCGCATTTGCTGATTGTGCAACCACTCAAGCCCGAATCCCCCGCTTACTACTTCAACCTCGACACCGCCGCGTTCGATGAACTGCGCAGGCAGACGAGCTTCCGTTGGGCCGGGCAGGAGCGTCTGACGCGCAGCACCGCCCAGCAGGCAGTGGGCCTGGGTGACGAGAAAATCAGCATCAAAGGGGCGATCTTCCCAGGCTTCAAGGGCGGGCTTGGCCAGTTGCAGGCGCTGCGCAGTATCGGCCGGCAATTGCAGCCGCTAACCCTCACCAGCGGTTACGGCGAGGTCCTGGGCACCTGGTGCCTGACCGGCGTCGATGAAGACCAGAGCAATCTGCTTGCTGGCGGCATTCCGCGAAAACAAGGTTTCTCACTGGAGTTTGTGAGCTATGGCGACGACCTGCAGAACCGCTGAAGGCGATGTGCTCGACACCTTGTGCCAGCACTACTACGGCCACCTGAACGGCACAGTCGAGGCCGTGCTGGGCGCCAACCAGGGCCTGGCCGAGCAGCCCCAGCCATTTCGTGCCGGGGTACAGATCCTGCTGCCGGCGTTACCCGCGGCGAGCGACGCTACGGTGCAGCTGTGGGATTGACGCTCGTCGACAACCGTTATCACCAGACCCCGCCGCGTGCGGGGTCATTCATTTCTGGAGCCTGAACCATGCAGCCAGTGTTTCGTCTTGTTGCCGATGGCAAGGACATCACCGAACGGATCAACGACCGCTTGCTGTCCTTGCGGACCTCGGACAAGCCCGGAATGGAATCCGACGAGTTCGAGCTGCGCATCGACGACCGCGATGGTGCGGTGACGTTGCCGGCACGGGGGGCGATGATCGAGGTGCACCTGGGTTATGCCGGCCAGGTAATGACGCGCCTGGGGCGCTACACCGTGGATGAAATCGAGCTGTCCGGCCCCCCAGACAGCATCGTCATCCGCGGCAAGGCCAGCGACATGCGCGGTACCGGCAAAAGCATTCGCAGCGGTAGCTGGGAGGACGTGCCGCTGCAGCAGATCGTGCGTGACATTGCCGCGCGCAATGGCTGGCAGCCGGTTTGCCCGGTGAGCACGCGGCTGCCCAGGGTTGACCAGCTCAACGAGTCGGATTTCAACTTCATCACCCGCCTGGCCAGGCAATACGACTGCACGGCCAAGATCGGCGACGGCAAGTTGCTGGTGTTGTCGCGTCAGGCCGGCCACAGCGCCAGCGGGCAGGCCCTGGGCGTGGTGACCATCAACCGTCGCGATGTCAGTCGCTGGCAGATTCGCCTGGCGGACAAGGGCACGCACAAGGCTGTGCAAACCCGTCACCAGGATCCCAAAAGCGGTGAGCTGAAGACTGTCGAGCTGGCTAACGATGCCTCGCCCGCTGGGCTGCAGCCGGTGCACAGCGACCGTCATGTTTACCCCAACAAGGCTGCTGCCGAGCAGGCTGCCAAGGCACGCCTGGCAGCGTTCAACCGCAGCACTGCCAGTGTGCGCCTGGAAATGGCCGGGCGCACCGACCTGTTTGCCGAGCGCCTGATCCTCACCCAGGGTTTCAAGGACGGGCTGGATGGCGAGTACCTGATCGAGTCGGTCGAACACACCTTCAGCTCCAGTGGCTGGGCGACGTCGGTCGACTGCAACGGCGGCAATAAAGGCAAAGCCAAGGCCAGGGGCAAGCAGGCCAAAAGCCGGCCAGGGCTGCGCACGGTCCAGTTGCAGCCCCTTTGAACCCCAAGGATGAGGAACCCCATATGACCCTGGAGCAACTTGCTGCCGTGTTCCCCAACGCCCGCCTGAATGCGGGCGTTTTTCTACCTGCACTGAACCTGGCCATGGCCCGCTGGGACATCGACACCCCACGGCGCCAGGCGGCCTTTCTCGCCCAGGTCGGCCATGAGTCCGGCCAGTTGCGCTACGTCAAAGAGCTGGGCAGCGACCGTTACCTGGCGCGCTACGACACCGGCACCCTGGCCCTGCGCCTGGGCAATAGTCCCGAGGCCGATGGCGACGGCCAGCTGTACTGCGGCCGAGGCCTGATCCAGGTCACCGGGCGCAACAATTACCGGGCCTGCAGCATGGCCCTGTTTGGCGATGAGCGTTTGCTCAAGCAACCGCAACTGCTCGAACAACCACAATGGGCAGCCGAGTCGGCGGCCTGGTTCTGGCACTCGCGCGGCCTCAACCAGCTGGCTGACCGCGGCGAGTTCAACCGCATCACCCGGCATATCAATGGCGGGCTCAACGGCCTGGAAGACCGCTTGCGGCTCTGGGCGCGGGCCCGTGAGGTGCTGTGTTGAGCCGCCTGCAGCTTGGGGCGTGGCTGCTATTGACGCTGCTGGCCTGTGCGCTGAGCTGGCAAGTCCAGGGTTGGCGCATGGGCCGGCAGTTGGCGGAGCAAGCGGCGCAGTGTGAGCGCGAGTGGCAAGCCCAGGCTGAATCCGCTGCCGCGCAACTGGTCGCCGAGCGCCTGCAACGCCAGGGGCTGGCGCAGCGCCTGGCGGTCAGCGAACAACACCATTATCAGGAGCTACTCGATGCTCAACAGACTCAGGCACGCCTGCGTGATCGCCTGGCTACTGCTGATGTGCGGCTGTCGGTCCTGGTCGAGCGCGACGCCTCCGGTTGCGCCGGCCTGCCTGCCGCCCCCGGCACCGGCAGCGTGGATCATGACCCCGTACGCGCCCGACTTGAGCCGGCGCATGCGCAACGAATTATCGCCATCACCGACGACGGTGACCGCGGACTGATCGCCTTGCGCGCGTGCCAGGCGTACGTGCGCGGGCTGGTGCGCTGAGGCTGTGGAATGGGGGACAGCTGGTGTAGGGTAGTCGGCAGATCTTAGAGGAGCTTGGCATGGACCCGATCACAGCACTGTCTGCCCGCCTGGGCGAGCACTTGCGCCGTTTCAACGCCCAGGTAAGCACTGCCGAGTCTTGCACCGGCGGCGGCATCGCCGAGGCCATAACGCGCATTCCCGGCAGCTCGGCCTGGTTCGAGGCCGGGTATGTGACCTACTCCAACAGCCAGAAGAGCCGCCAGCTGGCGGTGCCCGAGGCGTTGTTCGCGCAAGTCGGGGCGGTCAGCCAGGAAGTGGTCGAGGCTATGGTCCGTGGCGCCCAGGCGGCCAGCGGCGCGCGGTTTGCCGTGGCGGTCAGCGGCGTGGCCGGGCCCGACGGTGGCTCGCCGGCAAAACCGGTGGGTACCGTATGGCTGGCCTGGGCCGATGGCAGCCATGTCAGCAGCGAGCGCCGGCACTTCGATGGCGACCGCGATGCGGTGCGCCGACAAACGGTAATCGCCGCGCTAGAGGGCTTGTTACACCTTGGTGCAGAGTAAATCGCACATCGGGGGTAGGCGGGAACAAAACCCTGTGGAATAATACTGGCTACTTATACAGGTGTTCTGGCCGTCAGGCCCTATCGATTACGTGAGGACTTCAATGGACGACAACAAGAAGCGCGCCTTGGCTGCGGCCCTGGGGCAAATCGAGCGTCAATTCGGTAAAGGCGCGGTCATGCGCATGGGCGACCACGAGCGCCAGGCGATTCCGGCCATTTCCACCGGCTCCCTGGGCCTGGACATTGCCCTGGGCATTGGCGGTCTGCCAAAAGGTCGTATCGTCGAAATCTACGGCCCTGAGTCGTCGGGTAAAACCACCCTGACCCTGTCGGTGATTGCCCAGGCACAGAAAGCCGGCGCTACCTGTGCCTTCGTCGACGCCGAGCACGCCCTGGACCCGGAATACGCCGGCAAGCTGGGCGTCAACGTCGACGACCTGCTGGTCTCGCAGCCGGATACCGGTGAACAGGCCCTGGAAATCACCGACATGCTGGTGCGCTCCAACGCCGTTGACGTGATCATCGTCGACTCCGTGGCGGCGCTGGTACCCAAGGCCGAGATCGAAGGCGAAATGGGTGACATGCACGTGGGCCTGCAGGCTCGCCTGATGTCCCAGGCGCTGCGTAAAATCACCGGTAACATCAAGAACGCCAACTGCCTGGTAATTTTCATCAACCAGATCCGCATGAAGATCGGCGTGATGTTCGGCAGCCCGGAAACCACCACCGGTGGTAACGCGCTGAAGTTCTACGCTTCGGTCCGTCTCGACATCCGCCGTACCGGCGCGGTGAAGGAAGGCGACGAAGTCGTTGGTAGCGAAACCCGGGTCAAAATCGTCAAGAACAAGGTGGCGCCGCCATTCCGTCAGGCTGAATTCCAGATCCTCTACGGCAAGGGCATCTACCGCAACGGCGAGATCATAGACCTCGGCGTGCTGCACGGCTTCCTGGAAAAATCCGGTGCCTGGTATAGCTACCAGGGCAGCAAGATCGGTCAGGGCAAGGCCAACTCGGCCAAGTTCCTCCAGGAGAACCCGGAAATCGCCGCGACGCTCGAGAAGCAGATCCGCGACAAGCTGCTCAATGCCGGCGCCGTTGAAGCGGCTGGCAAGGCTGCTGCGGTAGCCGCCGAGCCTGAAGACGAAACCGAAGCTGAAGCCGGCTACTGATCGCACCCATGTCCGCCGTACTCGATACCCCCGTCGCCGTAAGGCGGACAGCCATGGACCTGCTCGCACGTCGCGAGCACGGTCGAGTCGAGCTGACGCGCAAGTTGCGTCAGCGCGGCGCCCCCGCCGAATTGATTGACCAGGAACTCGACCGTTTGACGGAAGAGGGCCTGCTCAGTGAAGCCCGTTACCTGGAAAGCTTCATCAGCTACCGTTCACGCTCGGGCTACGGCCCTGCGCGTATTCGTGAAGAGCTGGGCCAGCGCGGGCTGCACCGCGGTGACATCGACCAGGCCCTGCGTGAATGCGGTGTGGACTGGTCGGCGCTGTTGCAGGATGTCTGGCAGCGCAAGTTTGCCGGTCAGTTGCCTGTCGATCCGCGCAGCCGCGCCCAGCAAACCCGTTTTCTGGTTTACCGTGGTTTTTCCATGGAGTCGGTCGGCCGCCTGTTGAGCGGCCGAGGGCTGGACGACTGACGGCTCAGGTGACTTTCAACGCTTCCCTTGCCCGCTGGGTAGTGTGCATGGGCTCTGGCTTGGCCCAGTTCTCCGACAGGTTGATGAAGTCGACCAATTCGCGCAGGCGCCCCTGATCGCGCCCGTTGAAGGCGAAGGCCAGGCGGGTCAAATGACTGAAGCGCGCCTCGTCATGCTGCTCGCCGCCATAGGCGTGCTGATGGAAATTGCCGCTCAGGCGCAAGTCCGCAAATCCCTCCTGCAAGTCAAACAGCGCGGCTTCAGTAAGCGGATGCTGCATGCGAATCACAAACTGGTTCTTCAGCCAGCGGCTGGAGTGGTAGTTGCTATAGAACTGGTTGATTTCTTCCACTGCCTCGTCGGCGCTGTACACCAGGCGCAGCAGTTTCATGTCGCTGGGCAGGATGTAGCGGTTCTCTTCCAGTTGGCGGGTAATGAAATTCAGTGCCTCCTGCCAGAAGCTGCCGCCGGGCGAGTCCAGTAGTACCACTGGCACCAGCGGGCTTTTGCCGGTCTGGATCAGGGTCAGTACTTCCAGTGCTTCATCCAGGGTGCCGAAGCCGCCCGGGCACAGCACCAGGGCATCGGCTTCCTTGACGAAGAACAGCTTGCGAATGAAGAAGAAGTGGAACGGCAGCAACTTGTCGGTGCCGTCCACCGTGGGGTTGGCGTGTTGCTCGAACGGCAGAGTGATGTTGAAGCCCAGGCTGTGCTCCACCCCGGCGCCTTCATGGGCGGCAGCCATGATCCCGCCACCGGCGCCGGTGATGACCATCAGGTCGGAACGGGCCAGGGTCGCCCCCAGTTCCCGGGCCAGGGCATACATCGGGTGTTCGATCGGCGTGCGGGCCGAGCCGAACACCGTAACCTTGCGTCGGCCCTTGTACTGTTCGAGGGTACGAAAGGCGTGATCGAGTTCGCGCAGGGCCTGCAGGGTAATCTTGGCGTTCCAGCGGTTGCGGTCGTCATGGGCCATGCGCAGGACGGTCAGCATCATGTCGCGGTACAGCGGCAGGTTGGGGCTGTTGGGCGCAACCAGGTTCAGTTGTTCTTCGATCTTGCTCAGGTCGATTCCATTGTTGCTGAAGTGACTCGATAGCAGTTCATTCGGTTGGTAAGGCATTCAAGCGTCTCCTTCTGCAGCAAAACCTCTGACCGGGCGGCAATGGGCTGCCCGGCCGCGACACTGCATGTGTCGCTGGCTGCCGTGGCTCGAGTGTGACCCCCGAGCATTGCAGTAGACCTGCAAGGTCTCAGTGCAGTGGTAATGGGTCCATACAACTTATTGTTCTTCATGGCTTCGGGTGCAGCGCAAGGCATCCATGGGCAACCCCCTTTGCTTGCCCAAAAATTACAGGGTGGTTGCTATCAATCTAGACCCTGGCGCGTGTTTATGCCGAATGATCCGCGCAGTATCGCGCCGCAGTGGAACCGCTCGTCAGCTGGGATCCAATCATTGTGAGGGTCTGGTTAACTGAAGCTCAGAGCGAGTCAGCGCGATGCAGGGAGGCTGCAGCATGCAACGGCTTAACCTTGAGCTCGACGAGCAGCTATTCCAGATGCTTCAGAGCGCGGCGCAGGCCAACAACCTGAGCCTTGAACAGGAGTGCCTGCGACGGCTGGGGGGAGGGGAGCGGCACTCGCGGTACATCCAGGCCCTGGTGGCCGAACTGCGCGCCGATGAAAAACAGCGGCGCGACAGGGAGCGGGTTGCCTAAGGCCGTTACTTCTTGAGCTTCAGGCCGCAGCTGGCGGCGTTGAAGGCCTGTTCGCTGACCGGGCGGTTGGTCTTGTACTCGGTGAAGCGATAGGTCAGCACCGCGCCTTTTTCCATCAGCAGGCGATAACCGGTGTTCTTGCACACGCTGTCACCCAGTTGGCTGCGTACCCGGTTGGGGTCGGCCTGCATCTTTTGCGCATGGCTTGGCAGCACGCTCAGGTGGTTGATCAGTTGCTTGCCTTCGACGGTGTAGCCCTGGTCGAGGATGTCTTCGTTGATCGCCCGCGGCGTGCCGACGCTGCTTTGCGTGGCAACTTTTTGCAGCATCCGGCTCAGCTCGTACTCCTGCTTGGACGCGGCATTGGCCGCCAGGGGCAGGGCGAGCAACAGGCTCAGGGACGGGACGATGAAACGCAGCATGAATCTCTCCTGGTTCGGTAACTGGCAATTGGACCAACAACGGCGCACGGTGTTCCGTCACGGCGCAACGGCAAGGCCAGCGGGTAGCGACAGGTGGAAGATTATAAGGAGTCGCTGCTTTAGCTGCACGGCAAATCCAGTCTACCCGTAGGCAGGCTCTGATAAACTGCCCGGGATTTCCGTCTTGCCGAGTCCGTGCAGTGCCATCCCTTTATTGCCCACGTTGTGCCCAGTCATGAGCCATGCCGTATCGCGTCTGCGCGCCGAGCGCCTGGCGCGCAGTGTCAAACCCTTCGTTGCCCGTGGTTCGCGGGCGCCGCGCTGCCCGCAGTGCCGGGTGATCCCCAGTTATTGCCTGTGCGCCTGGCGCCCGCAAGTACCGGCTGATTCGGGCATCTGCCTGCTGATGCATGACACCGAGCCACTCAAGCCGACCAACACCGGCTGGCTGATCGCCGACCTGATCGCCGACACCTCGGCCTTTGGCTGGCAGCGTACGGCGGTCGACGAGACTTTGCTGGCCTTGCTCGAGCAGCCGCACTGGCAGCCGTACATTGTTTTCCCTGGCGAGTTCGTCGAGCCAGGGCGGGTGGTCAACGAGGTGCAGCGGGTACCGGGCAAGCGCCCGCTGTTCATCCTGCTGGACGCCACCTGGACCGAAGCGCGCAAGATGTTTCGCAAAAGCCCGTACTTGAACCGCTTCCCGGTCCTGAGCCTGCAGCCCGAGCAGATTTCGCGCTACCGCCTGCGTCGCTCCAAGCGCGACGATCACTTCTGCACCGCCGAAGTGGCCGCCATGTGCCTGGAGCTGGCCGGTGATCAACGTGCAGCCGAGGCACTGGATGCCTACCTGGACGTGTTCACCACCCATTACCTGAGTGCCAAGCATCAACTGCCACTGGATGAGCAGGACACCGTGCACCAGCGTTTGCATACCTTCCTATAGTACAAGGGGCAGGCGCGGCACTTTGCGGCATAATGGGCAGATTGGTGGCCAGGGTGGGCGAGCAGGGCGGGTATTGAGCTTGACCACCCGGTCCTGGCTCGGCATCCTTGGCGCCGATTCGAGCACGACGATGGCTTGAAACGCTGTTTTTCCTGGCCTCGATGTGCCGTTTGGGCAGACGGCGTTGCCGTCGCCTCGAGTTGCCCGCCAGGCGCCTATTCTTCCTTTCCTGCGCCTGCACAGAACAGGATCATTAGATCGATGGCCACATACGAAATCCTGATTGCCGATGACCACCCGCTGTTTCGCAGCGCACTGCGCCAGGCCGTTACCCTGGGCCTGGGCCCGGATGTACGCTTGGTCGAGGTGGCAAGCATCGCCGAACTGGAAACCCGCCTGACCGAAAAAGCCGACTGGGACCTGGTGCTGCTGGACCTGAACATGCCGGGCGCCTACGGCTTCTCCGGGCTGGTGTTGCTGCGCGGGCAGTACCCGCAGATTCCGGTGGTGATGGTCTCGGCTCAGGAAGAAGCCGCGGTCGTGGTCAAGTCCCGCGAATTCGGCGCCAGTGGCTTCATTCCCAAATCAAGCCCGCTGGAGGTGATTCAGGACGCAGTGCAGAAGGTTCTCGATGGCGAGGTCTGGTGGCCGCCGCAGGCGTTCGAAAAAGTCGATGTGTCCGCTGAGGCCAAGGCCGCTAGTGAAGGGCTTGCCAGCCTGACGCCGCAACAGTTCCGGGTTTTGACCATGGTCTGCGAAGGGCTGCTGAACAAGCAGATTGCCTACGAACTGAGCGTGTCGGAAGCGACCATCAAGGCCCATGTGACGGCGATTTTCCGTAAGCTGGGCGTGCGGACCCGGACCCAGGCCGCTTTGTTGCTGCAACAACTGGAATCGGTTTCGGCCACTTAAGGCCATTGGCCTTCACGCTTTTTTGACTGTACCTACACTAGGCTGCAGCGTTTTCAGTGGATGAAGTGACCTTCTATGTCGTCGCCTTTCAAGGGCCAGACCGGCCTTAAACGTATTTTCAACGCCGCCGGCTATTCGTTCGATGGCCTGCGTGCTGCGTTCACCGGTGAGGCAGCGTTCCGTCAGCTGGTGCTGCTCAACGTTGTGTTGATTCCGGTGGCCTTCTGGCTGGATGTCAGCCGTGCCGAGCGGGCGATCCTGATCGCTGTGTGCTTGCTGGGGCTGATCGTCGAATTGCTCAATTCGGCGGTGGAGGCGGCGATCGACCGCATTTCCCTCGATCGCCACCCGTTGTCGAAGAACGCCAAGGACATGGGCAGTGCCGCCCAGTTCGTGGCCTTGAGCATGGTTGGCCTGACCTGGGCGGTGATCCTGCTTTAAGCGATGGTCGGCAGGACGATCTCGTCGCTGCGGCTGACGCCTGCGGTAAAGCTGCGGCACAGTTCGAGAAACTCGCGCATGGCGGAGGTCTGGTACTTCTGCTTGTGCCAGATGAAGAAGAACTGCCGGGCCAGGTCCAGTTCGGGGGTTTCCACCGGCACCAGGCTGCCGCGGCGAAATGCGTCGCGCAGGGCCAGGCGCGAGATGCAACCAATGCCCAGGCCCGACTCGACCGCGCGCTTGATCGCCTCGGTGTGTTCCAGCTCCAGGCGTATGTTGAGGCTGGAGCGGTGGTGACGCATGGCCTGATCGAAGGTCAGGCGAGTGCCCGAGCCCTGTTCACGCAGGATCCAGGCCTCATGGGTGAGTTCTTCCATGCTCGCCTGGCCGCGTTTGGCCAAGGGGTGCTGCGGCGCGCAGAACACCACCAGCTCGTCCTCGACCCACGGCTGCACTTCCAGGTCCGGGTGGTTGCAGTCGCCTTCAATTAGACCCAGATCAATTTCGTAATGGGCAACCTGTTGCACGATATGCGCAGTGTTCTGTACATGCAGCTTCACCTGGCTCTCCGGGTGGATCTGCATGAAGCTGCCGATCAGCAGGGTGGCCAGGTAATTGCCGATGGTCAGGGTCGCGCCCACCGCCAGCGAGCCGAAACCGGACTTGCCGTTGAGCAGGTCCTCGATTTCCTTGGCCTGGTCGAGCAGTGCCACCGCCTGGGGCAGCAGTTGATGGCCCAGGGCGTTGAGGCTCAGGCGTTTACCGGCGCGGTCGAACAGCTGGCAGCTGGACTGGCGCTCAAGTTCGGTGATCGATGTACTGGCGGCCGATTGCGATAACGCCAGTATTCCGGCGGCCCGCGAGACGCTTTGGTACTGGGCCACGGCAACGAACACCTGGAGCTGACGAAGGGTAAATCGCATATCTATATAACCGATAAGACATATCTTGATAATTCATTTAACAGATATTGTCGCTGGCACTAAACTATTGCGCAATCGCGCTCTCGCTTAGCGCCGCGTTTTTCTTCAGGAGCCCGTACATGAGCAACATGAACCACGAACGTGTCCTCAGTGTTCACCACTGGAATGACACCCTGTTCAGCTTCAAGTGCACCCGCGACCCGGGCCTGCGCTTCGAGAACGGTCAGTTCGTGATGATCGGCCTGCAACAGCCAAACGGCCGCCCGCTCATGCGCGCCTACTCGATCGCCAGCCCGAACTGGGAAGAGCATCTGGAGTTCTTCAGCATCAAGGTGCCGGACGGCCCGCTGACCTCCCAGTTGCAGCACCTGAAGGAAGGCGATGAAATCATCATCAGCAAGAAGCCTACCGGCACCTTGGTACTCGACGACCTGAACCCGGGCAAGCACCTGTACCTGCTCAGCACCGGCACTGGCCTGGCGCCGTTCATGAGCGTCATCCAGGACCCGGAAACCTACGAGCGCTTCGAAAAAGTCATCCTGGTCCACGGCGTGCGCTACGTCAACGAAGTCGCCTACCGCGAATTCATCACCGAGCACCTGCCGCAGAACGAGTTCTTCGGTGAAGCGCTGCGTGACAAGCTGATCTACTACCCGACCGTGACCCGCGAGCCATTCGAGAACCAGGGCCGCCTGACCGACCTGATGCGCAGCGGCAAGCTGTTCAGCGACATCGGCCTGCCGCCGATCAACCCGCAGGACGACCGCGCGATGATCTGCGGTAGCCCGAGCATGCTCGACGAGACCAGCGAAGTGCTCGACAGCTTCGGCCTGAAGATCTCGGCGCGTATGCGTGAGCCGGGTGATTACCTGATCGAGCGTGCATTCGTCGAGAAGTAAGACATTGAATACAAAAAAAGCAGGCTTCGGCCTGCTTTTTTTTGTGCCTGAAGTAGCGGGTCTGCATGCCGCGGATTTGTGGGAGCGGGCCTTGCCCCGCGATCGAGCGCGAAGCGGTCGCAATCCAGGCAATACCTGATGTGCTGGCTGTACTGGCCTTATCGCGGGTCAAGCCCGCTCCCACTGGCTCGCCAGCCAGGCCCATTGAAGAGCAGGACGGTACCTACAGGTCCATCACCACTTCCAGCACCCGGATCTGATTCGGTTGCGGGTAGTGCCAGCGCACCTGCACATCCCAGAACCTAACCCCGTACACGCGCTCGGGTGGTGGTACCTGGTAGGCCGGGCGCGGGTCCTGAGCCAGGCATTGTTCGATCAGCTCCACCAGCGGCTCGGCCAGGCGCAGGGCGTGCTCGTGGGCCTGGGGCAGGGCAGTATCGCTCCAGCTCACGGCAATCGGCGCAGGTGGCGCGTCAGCCATCTGGTTGGTCGCGTCGGCCACGGCATCGGCGTAGGGCACGTAAGGCTTGATATCCAATACCGGGGTGCCATCAAGCAGATCGATGCCCGACAGCCACAAGCGGCCGGCTTCGACCTTCTCCAGCCTGACCACCGACTGACCGATGCCATTGGGCCGGTGGGTGGCACGGGTGGCAAACACACCCATGGACTTGTTGCCGCCCAGCCGAGGCGGGCGCACCTTCAACCGCGGTTTGTCTTCCAGCGCCTGGTGGAACAGGAACAGCAGCCAGACATGGCTGACCTGCTCAAGGCCGGCAACGGCCTCGCCGTTGTCGTAGGGTGGCAGCAGCTCCAGCACGCCACGGGCGGCCGGCGCCAGTTGCGGCTGACGCGGAATGGCGAACTTTTCCTTGAAGCAGGAGCGCACGTGGCCGATGGGAGCAACGCTGTAGTTCATCGTCGGCTCAGCCACGAACCCGCAGGGTCAGGCCCTTGAGGAAGTTGCGCAGCAACTGGTCGCCGCACGGGCGGTAGTTGTTGTGCCCGACCTTGCGGAACAGGGCGCTGAGCTCTGGCTTGGACACCGGGAAGTCGGCGGCCTTGAGGATCGCGTGCAGATCGTCCTCTTTAAGCTCGAAGGCCACGCGCAGCTTCTTCATGACGATGTTGTTGGTCACCGGCAGTTCGACCGGCAGCGGCGGGCGGCTGTCGTCCTTGCCGCGCTTGAAGATCACCAGGCCATCGAGGAAATGGGCGATGACTTCATCAGGGCAGCGCACGAAGCCTTCCTCTTCTTCCTTCTTGAGGTAGGTGGCGATATCGGCGGTGGATACTTCGAAGCCGCTCAGCTTGATGATATCGGTGAGCTTGGCGTCGTTGACGTCCAGCAGGTAGCGCAGGCTGCGCAGTACATCGTTGTGAATCATGGGGACAATCCTGTTCAGGGGCGCCGCCTGGGTGGCGGCGCCGTGTTGCTTAGAATCTTTCGCTGGCTGCCAGGTAGCGCCACTGGCCCAGCGGCAGCTTGCTCATGGCGACGCCACCGAGGCGGATGCGGCGCATGCTCACCGGGGTGACCCCAACGCTGCGGCAGAGCAGGTCGATGAGCCCGGCAGGCGGGTTTTTCAGGACCATGCGCAGGCGCGTCTCGTTCTGCCAGCTGGCCTTGATCTTCGGCAGCTCGTTGCCTTTCCAGGTGAAGCCGCGGTTCAGCCGCTCCAGGCCGTGGGCGATCATTTCGCCAGTGACTTCGACGATGTATTCCTGCTCGAGCTTGGCCAGGTCGGCATCGAGCTTGCGGGTCACGCGCCAGTCCTGGGTGAACACTTGCAGGCCGCTGGCGCCTTCTTGCAGCGGCGCGGCGCAGCTCAGGCGGGCGAAGTGGCCCTTGAGCGGGCGACGGCTGTAGCTGTGCTCCGGCGAGAGGCTGTCGGCGCTGATGCTGGCGCAGGCGGCATCGACGTCGAGCCCGGCGGGCTGGTTGAGCAGCAGGGTGACCGGCTCCAGGGCTTCGGCCTTGGCGCCCTGGCGTAGTTCGACCTTGTGATCGGTGACCTTGAATTGCGGCTCGTCGATCACGGTGCCGTTCACCGTGACCCAGCCGCCCTCGATGTACAGCTCGGCCTCGCGCCGGGAGCAACCGACCAGTTCGATAAGGCGTTTGGAAAGGCGAATGGGTTCAGACATGACGACAGCCGTAGACACAGGGAAAGGTGCCTATTGTAACTGCCTGGACGGGCTTGGGGCCGGTAACATTCGTCGATCCGGCCATTAATCTGCGCTTTCGCGGCATTTCAGAGGGGGATTACACAAGCCTTCAGTCGGTGCGGACAGACTGCGTACGAATTAGCCTCATGTGAAGTAGGGGGTAGGGCTGGCCCATGCCGTCCGTTTCTGAGCGGCCGACCACTTCAAAGCCCTGGCGCAGGTAGAAGCCCAGGGCCTGGGCATTCTGTTCGTTGACGTCCAGTTGCTCGGCGTGCAGCTCGTCGATGGCCACCCGCAGCAGCCTTGCGCCCAGGCCCTGGCCGCGCGCCTCGGGGTCGATGAAGAGCATCTCCACCCGTCCGCCAACGACCCCGGCAAAGCCGCGGATGCGCTGGCTGGCGTCCTTGCAGCAAATCAGCATTACCGCGTCCAGGTACTGGCTCAGTAGCAGCTCACGCAGCAGGCAGATGTAGCTGTCGGGGAGAAAGTCGTGGGTGGCGCGCACGGACGTTTCCCACACCTGCGCCAGCTCCGGGTAGTCGCGCAGGCTGGGTGTCTGCACGGTCATGTGCCTGCGCATTACGATGGTCTCCTCGTGGCGATTGAGGAAACGATAGTTGCAAAAAAAAGCCCCGCCATCGCTGGCAGGGCATTTTTTTATTGGCGCCGGATCAGATCGGTTCGGCCCACATATCGTACTCGTCGGCGTCGGTCACCCGGCAGCGAACGGTGTCGCCCGGCTTGAAGCCGTGGTTGCCGTCGATGAACACGTTGCCGTCGATTTCCGGAGCATCGAAGAAGCTGCGGCCGACCGAGCCTTCGTCTTCGACTTCATCGATCAGCACGTCGATTTCCTTGCCGATGCGCAGTTGCAGGCGGGCGGTGCTGATCGCCTGCTGGTGGGCCATGAAGCGATCCCAGCGCTCCTGCTTGATGTCGTCCGGCACTTCGTCCAGGCCCAGGTCGTTAGCCGGGGCGCCTTCGACCGGCGAATACTGGAAGCAGCCGACGCGATCGAGCTGGGCTTCGGTCAGCCAGTCGAGCAGGTACTGGAAGTCTTCTTCGGTTTCACCCGGGAAGCCGACGATGAAGGTCGAACGGATCACCAGTTGCGGGCACTGCTCGCGCCAGTTCTTGATGCGCGCCAGGGTGCGGTCTTCGAACGCCGGGCGTTTCATCGACTTGAGCACTTTCGGGCTGGCGTGCTGGAACGGGATGTCCAGGTACGGCAGGATCTTGCCGGCCGCCATCAGCGGGATCACGTCGTCGACGTTCGGGTACGGGTACACATAGTGCAGGCGCACCCAGGCGCCGAGGCTGCTCAGCGCTTCGCACAGCTCGAGCATGCGCGTCTTGACCGGGCGGCCGTTCCAGAAGTCAGTCTTGTACTTGACGTCGACGCCGTAGGCGCTGGTGTCCTGGGAGATCACCAGGATTTCCTTGACCCCGGCCTTGACCAGGCGCTCGGCCTCGCTCAGCACTTCGCCGACCGGGCGGCTGACCAGCTTGCCGCGCATCGACGGGATGATGCAGAAGCTGCAGCTGTGGTTGCAGCCTTCGGAAATCTTCAGGTAGGCGTAGTGGCGCGGGGTCAGCTTGACGCCCTGTGGCGGCACCAGGTCGATCAGCGGGTTATGGTCCTGGCGCGGCGGCACGACTTCGTGCACGGCATTGACCACCTGCTCGTATTGCTGCGGGCCGGTTACCGAGAGCACGCTGGGGTGCACGTCACGGATGCTGCCTTCCTCGACACCCATGCAGCCGGTGACGATGACCTTGCCGTTTTCCTTGATGGCTTCGCCAATCACTTCCAGGGACTCGGCCTTGGCGCTGTCGATGAAGCCGCAGGTGTTGACCACCACTACGTCGGCGTCCTCGTAGGTGGGCACGACTTCATAACCTTCCATGCGCAGCTGGGTCAGGATGCGCTCGGAATCGACCAGGGCCTTGGGGCAACCCAGGGAAACGAAGCCGACCTTAGGCGTGGTGGGCGTAGGAGTGGTGGACATGGCTAACCTCGGTATTGAAGGGCTTGCCTGGCCGGGCCGGCGGGCAAACCTGATGGGCGCTTTGGGCGCCTCTGATCAAAAAGTGCGCAATTCTAGCGAGCGCAAAGTCACTTGACCAGCAGAAATACGACGAACGCTCAGCTATGCTTCGCGGCAGTGTGCCTGTGTCTGGTGCAAGGGGCCTGGTGGCGGGAGTGATGGATGGTTCAGGCAAGTAGTCAGGCCGATTCCGGGCATTCGGTGGCAAAGCCGTTGAGCCTGCTGGTGGCAGCCGTCGGAGTGGTTTACGGCGATATTGGCACCAGCCCCTTGTATACCCTCAAGGAGGTGTTTTCGGGCGGTTACGGCGTACCGGTCAATCATGATGGGGTGCTGGGCATCCTCGGCCTGATCTTCTGGTCGCTGATCTGGGTGGTGACGATCAAGTACGTGGTGTTCATCCTGCGCGCCGACAACCAGGGCGAGGGCGGCATCATGGCTTTGACGGCGTTGGCCCGGCGCGCCTCGGCGCCGTACCCCAAGCTCAAGGCGCTGATGGTCGGCTGCGGCCTGATCGGCGCGGCGCTGTTCTACGGCGACAGCATGATCACCCCGGCGATTTCGGTATTGTCGGCGGTAGAGGGCCTGGAGCTGGCCTTCGACGGCATCGACCACTGGGTGATACCGGTGGCGTTGATCGTGCTGGTGGCGCTGTTCCTGATCCAGAAGCATGGCACGGCGCGCATTGGCATCCTCTTTGGTCCGGTGATGGTCACCTGGTTCGTGGTGCTCGGCGCTCTGGGCGTGCATGGCATCGCCCAGAGCCCGGAGGTGCTCAAGGCTTTCAACCCGGTGTGGGCGGTGCGCTTCTTTATTGTTCACCCGGGCATGGGCGTAGCGATTCTTGGCGCCGTGGTGCTGGCCCTGACCGGCGCTGAAGCACTGTATGCCGACATGGGCCACTTTGGCCGCAAACCCATTGCCCGCGCCTGGTTTGCCCTGGTGCTGCCGGCGCTGGTGCTCAACTATTTCGGCCAGGGCGCGCTGTTGCTGCAAAACCCGGAGGCAGCGCGCAACCCGTTCTATCTGCTGGCGCCGAACTGGGCGTTGATACCGTTGGTCGGTTTGTCCACCCTGGCCACAGTGATTGCCTCCCAGGCGGTGATTTCCGGGGCCTTCTCCCTGACCCGCCAGGCCATTCAGCTTGGCTATGTGCCGCGCATGCAAATCCAGCACACCTCCAGTGACGAACAGGGGCAGATCTATATAGGTGCGGTGAACTGGTCGCTGATGGTCGGGGTGATCCTGCTGGTGCTGGGCTTCGAGTCTTCCGGGGCGCTGGCCTCGGCCTATGGCGTGGCAGTGACTGGCACCATGTTGATGACCACGCTGCTGGTGTCGACGGTGATGTTGTTGCTGTGGAAATGGCCGCCGCTGCTGGCGGTGCCGATTTTGCTGGGATTTCTCTTTGTCGATGGCCTGTTCTTTGCCGCCAACGTGCCGAAAATCGTTCAGGGCGGGGCTTTTCCGGTGCTGGCGGGGATTGTCCTGTTTGTCTTGATGACCACCTGGAAGCGCGGCAAGCAGATTCTGGTCGAGCGCCTGGACGAAGGCAGCCTGCCGTTGCCGCTGTTCATCAGCAGCATTCGCGTGCAGCCGCCGCATCGGGTCGAAGGCACGGCGGTGTTTCTCACCGCACGGGCGGATGCCGTGCCTCACGCGTTGTTGCATAACATGCTGCACAACCAGGTGCTGCACTCGCAGGTGGTGCTGTTGACCGTGGTCAGCGAGGACACCCCGCGGGTGCCGGCGCAGCAGCGCTTCGAGGTCGAGGCGTATGGCGAGGGTTTCTACCGGGTGCTGTTGCACTTTGGCTTCATGGATGAGCCGGATGTGCCGGCGGCGTTGAAGCTCTGTCACCTGGAAGGGCTGGATTTCAGTCCGATGCGCACGACCTATTTCCTCAGCCGCGAAACGGTGATCCCGTCGCGGCTGGTGGGCATGTCGCGCTGGCGGGGGCTGCTGTTTGCCTTTTTGCTGAAGAATGCCAACGGCAACCTGAGGTTTTTCAACTTGCCGTTGAACCGGGTGATCGAACTTGGCACTCAGGTAGAGATATAGGGAGCTGCAAGCTACAAGCCTCAAGCTGCAAGCTAGAGCCGTGCGCGCTTGGCTCTAGCTTGCAGCTTGAGGCTGACAGCTTGCAGCTGCGCGCCGGGGGGCGCGCTTCAATCCTGCTCGGCGACGCTGGTCTTGTCCTGGCGGTTCTCGATATCGCCGATCAGGCGCTTGGCCAGCGCCGGGTAGTTCTCGTCGAAGTGATGCCCGCCAGGCAGCTTCAGGCGCTCGCCGACTGCAGTATGGTCGGTACAGCCGCTCTCGTCGGCCTCTTCCTCGCCATACACGCAGACCACTTTGGACGCTGGCAGCCTGGCCATCTCCGGCCCGGTCGGTGCCTCTTTGCCAGCATTGCCCAACCAGCCCTCGACTTCGATCTCGAAGCTGCCGCTGCGGGCAAAGGCCAGCAGGATCACGGCATCGATGCGCTTCTGGTCTTCGGCCGGCAAGCGGTTGTAGATCGCCGGCAAGACGTCGGCGCCGAACGAGTAGCCGGTTAGCACGAAACGCTTGGTGCCCCATTTCTGCCGGTAGTGCTGCATCAGCTCGGAGAGGTCGATGGCGCTTTGTTCCGGGGTCTTGTGCTGCCAGTAGTAGCGCAGGGTGTCGATGCCCACCACCGGATAGCCGAGCTTGGCCATCTCGCCGGCGACGTCGCGGTCCAGGTCGCGCCAACCGCCATCGCCCGAGAGAAACAGGGTGACGGTGTCGGTGGTTTGCCCGGCAGGTACTTCGACCACCGGGATGCTCATGGCGTTGCCGTCCTCACCCACCAGTGCCTGGGTCAGTTGCGCCTTGAGTACCTGCGGCAGGTGGATGTCGTAGTCGCTGATGCTGGTCTCGGCATTGGCCTGGTCGCGCACGAAGGCGGCGCTGGCGTCATCCGGGTTGTCGTTCCAGGCCACGCTCCAGTGGCCGTGGGCGGCGGACTTGGGCAGCGGCGTGGCGCAGCCGGGTTGTTCGAGGGTGAAGTCCACCGAGATGGCCAGGGCCTTGTCATCGCTCTGGCTGGCCAGCCAGCTCCAGGCCTGGGCTGCGCCCGGGCCGATACCGGCTACCAGGGTCGGCGCGCCCTTGAGTTGCTGCATGGCTTGCTGCAGCGCCTGTTGCTGCTTGTTGCAATCGGCTGGCGGCAGGACCACCTGGACCATCTGCGCCTCGCCGCTCTGGCTCAGGTCGAGCAGTTGCTTGTCGCTCAGGGCCTGGTCCTGGGGCACGGCGATGGCCACGCGGGCCTTGGCCCGGGTGCCGGGGTTGACCCGGACCAGGCTGCTGCCATCGGCCAGGCTCAGGTGCTCAAGGGAGGCTTCGGGGGCCGGCCGGGTCCACAGCCAGAAGCCAAGGGCGGCAGCCAGCAAGGCCAGCAGCAGGGGAACCAGCAGGTACAGCCAGTAGCGTCGAATCATCAGCGTTTCACCAATCCAGTCAGGCCGCCCGCGATCAGGGCGGCGGTGTCGGCCAGTGCCACCAGCGGATCGAGTCCGGCCGGCACGGCCATGTAGCGAGGTTCCCAGTCCGGTTGGAACTTGTCCTTGAAGCGGCGCAGGCCCTGGAAGTTGTAGAGCTGCTCGCCGCGCTGGAACACCATCGAGCCCAGGCGCTGGGTCAGCGGTGCGCCGCGCCGTGGTTGCAGCCCGGAGAGTGGCACCATGCCCAGGCTGAAGCGCCCATAGCCGTGCTGCTTATAGTGTTGGATCAGGCCGATCATCATGAATTCCATGGTCAGCTTGGGCGCCTGCGGGTGGGCGCGCATCAGGTCGAGGCTGGCCAGCTCCAGGCTGCGGGTTTCCAGGAGGTTGGCAAAGGCGACCGGGCGCCCTTCGAAACGGATCAGGGCAATCCGGAAGTGCTGCAGGTACTCCGGGCTGAAACGGCCGAGGGAGAAGCCTTTCTCGCGCACGTTCTTGCCAGTGAGCCAGGCGTCGGAGATGGTCTTGAGTTCTTCCAGCGGAGCCTGCCCCGGCTCGTGCACTTCCAGGCTCAGGCCGTCGCGGCCGCCGCGGTTCCAGGTGTAGCGCAGGTCTTTCATCTCCTTGCCCTTGGCTTCTAGGTCAAAGCGCTTGAGGTCGACCCGGGCTTCTTCGCCCAGTTTGATCGCGGTCAGGCCGATGTCCATATAGAAGGGCAGGTTCTCGGCCCGAACCTGGTAGAACACCGGGCGGGCATGGTGTACATCGCACAGGTCGCGGAACTGCCAGATCATTTCGGCGCGCTCGTGGGCCGGGCCGATCGGGTCGTACAGCGCCACCAGGCTGCGGCCGCGACGTGCATACATAAGGAAGGCATCGTCGTTGGGGTGGAACAGCAAGGCTTTGTCGCCAGTCAGGGCCAGGCCGCCGTCGGGCTGGTCGGAGGCTTGCAGGATGGCGTTGGCGCGTTGCAGCTCGTCGGCGCTGGGCAGGTGAATAACCGGGCGCGCGGTGCGCAGCAGCCAGGTCAGGGCGACGATCACCAGCAGTACCGCGCTGCCCAGGGCCGAGCGCAAGCCGCGTGGGGCATCGGCGTCGAGGGTGAATTGCCACCACAGCTGATGGCTGTAGGGCACATCCTGATAGGCAAACAGCAGCAGCCACACCGAAGCGCCCAGTACACAGGCGCTGGCCGCCAGGTAAACCGGCGAGAACGGCAGTTCGAGCAAGCGGCTGGGGCGATAGAAGGAACGGCGGAACACCGCCAGCAGGCAGGCGGTGAAGGTCAGGATGCTGGCTTCTTCCCAGTCGAAACCTTTGAGCAGCGAGAGCAGGGCGCCGACCAGCAGCAGGACGGTGGTCAGGATCCAGGCGGCCGACAGGCGCCGGCGCAAGCCCTGGGCCAGCAGCAGGCAGAGGACGCCAATCAGGCTGGCGCCGAAGTGCGACGCGTCGATCAGCCGGTGCGGTACGAGGAAGCCCAGATGCTCCAGGCGCTCGTCGATTTCCGGGGTGGCGCCGGAAAACAGCAGCACCACGCCGGAGAGAAACACCAGCACCGCCAGCACCGGGGCTGCGAGCCCGGAAGCGGCCCTGATCGCTTGCTGGGCAAACAGCAGGCGCTTGGCTTCGCTGGCCAGCAGCAGGACGCAGGCCAGCAGCAGTGGCAGCACCACATAGATCAGGCGATAAAGCAGCAACGCGGCGGCCAGTGGCGCGGCGCCGAGCTTGTCGGCAAAGGCCGCCAGCAGGATCGCCTCGAACACCCCGACGCCACCGGGCACATGGCTGAGCACCCCGGCCGCCAGCGCCAGCAGGTAGACCAGCAAGAAGGCACCAAACGGCGGCGCCTCGGGCAGCAGCAGGTACAGCACGGTGGCGGCAGCGGCTACGTCCAGGGCAGTAATGAGCAGTTGCAGCAGGGTCAGGCGTGCGCCCGGCAAGCGCAGAGTACGCCGGCCTACTTGTACTAGCAGGTTGTCAGCCTGGGGTTGTTCGGGCAGGCGACGACGATAAAGGCCATAGACCAGTGCGCCGCTCAAGCTAAGTACCGCCAGGGCGATCGCCGCCAGCAATGCAGGCGCCAGGTGCAAGGCTGAAGCTGCAGCCGGCAAGTTGCTCAAGGTCGCCAAGGCGGCGAGCGGTGGCAACGCGCAGCCGAGGGAAAGGCTGGCAAACAGGGTCATGCGCGCCACTTCGGCGGCGCCGATGCCATGGCGCGCATACAGGCGATAGCGTACCGAGCCACCGGACAGCAGCGACAGGCCAATGGCATTGCCGATGGCAAAGGCGCTGAAGCCGCCCATTACCAGGGTGCGAGCCGGTAGCTGGACGCCGGCATAGCGGCTGGCCGACCACTCGTACCCCAGCAGGATGACGAAGCCGGCCACCGTCGCCAGCAGTGCGCCGGCCAATGCTGGCGGCGGCACGCTGAGCAGCGAATCATGCAGGGCATAGATGTCCAGCTCGCTGAGCAGGTGACGGCAGGCGATCAGGGCGACAGCGAACAGCAGCAAGGTTACGCCCAGGCCGATGGGCTGGCGATACTTGCTCAGGCGTTCGAGCCAGCGCAGGCGTTGCTCGGCATTGGGTAATGCGGCGGTCACAGGGGCTTGTGTTTCAGGCGTCTGGGTGCGCATCAGCCACCTCGTGGCTTGCGCAGGGGAAGCAGGGTGTATCCGGTCAAAGTACCAATCCCTTTGGAAGCGTAATGTCCGATATGATCGGGCCGCTGAGCACCTTGAGGATAGTTAAAGAAGTTTCATATTGCCTGAGCGGCGAAGGGCGTTCAGGGGGCGGGCTGATTAGCTGGAAGGCAGACGCAAAAAAGGCCACTTTTTTCAAAGTGGCCTTTTCTGTTGTTTGGTTGCGGGAGCCGGATTTGAACCGACGACCTTCGGGTTATGAGCCCGACGAGCTACCAGACTGCTCCATCCCGCGTCTGTGGGGCGGATTCTACAGCGTTGAGCTTGGCTGTCAACGCTTAATTGTTGATTTACAATTAAAAATTACCCGGGGCTTTATTCCGGGCAAAGAAAAAGGCCACTCGTGAGAGTGGCCTTTCCTGAATCTGGTTGCGGGAGCCGGATTTGAACCGACGACCTTCGGGTTATGAGCCCGACGAGCTACCAGGCTGCTCCATCCCGCGCCTGTGAGATGAGATTCTACAGTTTTGCCCGGGGCTGTCAATAGCCTGTTTGCAGAAATCCTTTCTCCTTCAATCGCTTAGCGCCGCTGAAAAGGGCTGCAAGGCAGTAAGGGCGGGCCTTGCAGAGGTTCCGGGGGGGAATGAATTAGTTGTGATGCATGGGCCGCTAGCGGGTGAGATACTGCTTACATCACTTTAAACCTGTTCTTACGCTCCCTATGTCTCAACGCAAGATCATCCATATCGACTGCGATTGCTTCTACGCCGCCATCGAAATGCGCGACGACCCGCGTCTGGTCGGGCGGCCGCTGGCGGTGGGCGGTTCGGCGGAGCGGCGCGGGGTGATCGCTACCTGCAACTATGAGGCGCGTGCGTTCGGCGTGCGTTCGGCGATGTCCTCGCACCATGCCCTCAAGCTGTGCCCGGACCTGCTGATCGTCAAGCCGCGCATGGATGCCTATAAAGAAGCCTCGCGGGAAATTCACGGCATCTTTCGCGAATACACTGACCTGATCGAGCCCTTGTCGCTGGACGAGGCTTACCTGGATGTGTCGGACAGTTCCTGGTTTGCTGGCAGCGCTACACGGATTGCCGCCGATATTCGCCGCCGGGTTGCCCAACGGTTGCATATCACTGTGTCGGCTGGCGTGGCGCCGAACAAATTCCTGGCCAAGATCGCCAGCGACTGGCGCAAGCCCAATGGCCTGTTTGTGGTCACTCCGAATGAAGTCGAAGACTTCGTGGCTGCCTTGCCGGTGAGCAAGCTGCATGGCGTAGGCAAGGTCACCGCCGACAAGATGGGCCGCCTGGGCATCATCACCTGCCTGGAGTTGCGCGACTGGAGTCGCCTGGCCCTGGCCCGTGAATTCGGCAGTTTTGGTGAGCGGTTGTGGGGGCTGGCGCGGGGTATCGATGACCGTCCGGTGCAAAATGACAGCCGGCGTCAGTCGGTCAGTGTCGAAAACACCTACGACACCGATCTGCCTGACCTCGCCAGTTGCCTGGAAAAACTCCCGGAGCTGATGGAAACCCTGGCCGGGCGCATGGCCCGCATCGACGACAGTTATCGCCCGGGCAAGCCGTTCGTCAAAGTGAAGTTCCATGATTTCAGCCAGACCACCCTTGAGCAGTCAGGGGCGGGGCGTGACCTGGGCAGCTATCAACACTTGCTCAGCCAGGCCTTTGCCCGTGGCGGCAAGCCGGTGAGGCTGTTGGGGATTGGTGTGCGCTTGCAGGATTTGCGCGGTGCGCATGAACAGCTGGAGCTGTTCACTCGGGAGTGAGGAGGGCAGCGCCAGCAGGCTGGCGCTCTCCGGGTACAGCGAAGGTCAGTGCGCGCCAGGGTCGGCAACCAGGCGGCCGGCGTCCTTGGTCAGCGACTTGAGGAATTCCTGTTGCAGCTCCGGATCGTTGCGGGTCAGCTCGATCAGGCTTTGCTCCAGTTCACTGGCTTCTTCTTCCAGGCCCAGCTCCGACAGGCGCTTGACCCGATGCACCCACTGGCTGACTTCATCGTCTTCCAGGTCATCGAAAATCAGTTCGTGGGCTTCCACCAGTTTGCCACGCAGGCCGGCGCTGATCAGCAGGCTGGCATCGCCACGCACGTTGTTGTCTTCATCGACCACCTGCAGGTGCAGGGTGCCGATGTGGGTCAGGTTCTGCTCGCTGAACGGGCTGTCGAGCAGGTTCAGGTGCAGCACGCCATTGCGGTCGGTGGTCAGCTCATGGTCGATCTTGCCGGCCTTGACCGACACCGGCCGCTCGCTCCAGGGTACGCTGGTGTATTCCTGGCGCTTGTCCTTTTGCACTTCGGTGATGCCCGCCAGGTTCTGCTGGGCACGACCGTTGGACTGGGCGTTCATGAACGGGTTGAGGCCGTCGAAGCCATAGCTCAACCAGTCATGGGTCACGCTGTCGGGCAGGTTGCCCAGGGCAAAGACATTGACCACGTTGGCGCCGACACCGGCCACCACCGCCACCGCACCCAGCGGAATCTCATAGACTTCGCGCCAGGGTTGGTAAGGCGTGTAGCGATCGTAGCGACGGGTAACCTCGAACTCGGTGACTTCGAAGTTCTTCTGTTCGTGGATGCGCACACGCCGTTGCGGCAGCTCGAGTACCTTGGGGTCCCCAACATCGATCTGCAGGCTGTGTTCGAGCAGCTTGCGCTCGATGCGCTCCTCGTGCTCGCTGCGCTGGGACATCTGGTTGGCGCAACCGCTGAGGAGCAGGGCGCCGCACAGTGCGGCGCCCCCCAGGTTGATGGTACTTCGCTTGAACATGATTACTCTTGCGTTGGCTTAGCGACGAATGCGGGCTTGCAGGAACGACAGCACCTCGGCCACTGGCAGCGGCTGTGCGTCACGCTCGGTGCGGTGCTTGTATTCCAGGTTGCCGTCGGCCAGGCCGCGGTCGCTGATGACGATGCGGTGCGGGATGCCGATCAGTTCCATGTCGGCGAACTTGATCCCCGGGCTGGTCTTCTTGTCGCGGTCGTCCAGCAGCACTTCGAAGCCGGCAGCGGTCAGCTCGGCATACAGCTTGTCGGTGGCTTCGCGAACCTGTTCGGTCTCGTAGCGCAGCGGCACCAGGGCGATCTGGAAGGGTGCCAGGGTATCGCTCCAGATGATGCCGTTTTCGTCGTAGTTCTGCTCGATAGCCGCAGCCACCACACGCGATACGCCGATACCGTAGCAACCCATGCTCAGGGTTACCGGCTTGCCGTTCTCGCCCAGTACCTGGCACTTGAGTGCCTCGCTGTACTTGGTGCCGAGCTGGAAGATGTGCCCGACTTCGATGCCGCGCTTGATCACCAGGGTGCCCTTGCCATCCGGGCTTGGGTCGCCCTCGACGACGTTGCGCAGGTCGGCCACTTGCGGAACTGGCAGGTCGCGCTCCCAGTTGACGCCGAAGTAGTGTTTGTCGTCGATGTTGGCACCGATGCCGAAGTCGCTCATCAGCGCGACCGAGCGGTCGATGATGCATGGCAGGGGCAGGTTCAGCGGGCCGAGGGAACCGGCGCCGGCGCCAATGGCGTCGCGCAGCTCTTCGTCGCTGGCCATGACCAGCGGGCTGGCAACTTCTGCCAGGTTGGCAGCTTTGATTTCATTGAGCTCGTGGTCGCCACGGACGATCAGGGCAATCAGCTTGCCTTCTTCGGCGGCGTGGACGATCAGGGTCTTGACGGTCTTTTCGATCGCCAGGCCATAGTTGTCCACCAGCTGGGTGATGGTCTTGGCGTCCGGGGTGTCGACCAGGCGCAGCTCTTCGGTCGGCGCCGGGCGCACGGTTTCCCGTGGGATGGCTTCGGCCTTCTCGATGTTGGCGGCGTAGTCGGAGCTGTCGCTGAAGATCACATCGTCTTCACCGGACTCGGCCAGCACGTGGAATTCGTGGGAGTAGCTGCCACCGATCGAGCCGGTGTCAGCCTGCACTGGGCGGAAATCCAGGCCCAGGCGGGTAAAGATGTTGCTGTACGCCAGGTGCATGCGATCGTAGGTTTGCTGCAGGGAAGCCGGATCGGCATGGAAGGAGTAGGCGTCCTTCATGATGAACTCGCGACCACGCATCAGGCCGAAGCGCGGACGGATCTCGTCACGGAACTTGGTCTGGATCTGGTACATGTTCAGCGGCAGCTGTTTATAGCTGTTGAGCTCGTTGCGGGCGAGGTCGGTGATGACCTCTTCGTGGGTCGGGCCCACGCAGAACTCGCGACCGTGACGGTCTTTGAGGCGCAGCAGCTCCGGGCCGTACTGTTCCCAGCGGCCGGATTCCTGCCACAGCTCGGCAGGCTGGATGGCCGGCATCAGCACTTCAAGGGCGCCAGCGGCGTTCATTTCCTCGCGGACCACGGCTTCGACCTTGCGCATTACCCGCAGGCCCATCGGCAGCCAGGTATAAAGGCCGGATGCGAGCTTGCGGATCATGCCGGCACGCAGCATCAGCTGGTGGCTGATGACGACCGCGTCGGAAGGGGTTTCTTTTTGAGTTGCGAGCAAATATTGACTGGTGCGCATGGTAGGCCGTTGTCGGTTGCTTAAGACTTTAAATGACCCCGCATTGTACGGGGGCGATTCGGTGGCGTACAGGATGCCGGAGCACGAAGGCGTTGTCAGCCCGAATTCAGACAAGAAAAAGCCCGGCAGTGCCGGGCCCTTTCGTACTGGGGATACTGAAAGCCCGAGGCTTACAGGATGCTCAGCGGGTACTCGACGATCAGGCGCAGTTCATCGATCGATGGCGAACCGTAGTAAACGCCGTCACCCGAACGGTAGGTGGCTTGACGTACACGCAGGCTCAGGTCTTTGGCCGGACCTTCCTGCAGAACGTACTTGGCCTCGATGTCGCGTTCCCATTCCTTGCCGTTGTCGGTGCCAGTGACGTTGGCGCCGGTACCCTTGACATAACGGGTCATGAAGCTCAGGCCTGGAACGCCGTATTCGGCGAAGTTCAGGTCGTAACGTGCCTGGTAGGATTTTTCGTCTTCGGCGTTGAAGTCGGAACGAGCGATGGAGTTGGCCAGGAAAATGGTGCCGCCGCCGTCGATGCCGTAGGCATAGTCGCCGTCACCGGTAACCTTCTGGTAGGCCAGGGTGAAGGTGTGCGCGCCAATGTTGTAGGCGCCCGACAGGCTGAACGCACGGTTATCAAGTTTGTCACCATCGAAGGCGGTAACGTTGGCCTTGCCGTCGCTCTTGGTGTCATAGATGTTGAAGTCGAACACCAGGCCTTGGTTGTCGTTGATCGGCAGTGCCCAGTTGACGTTGGCGTAGTATTTACGCCAGTAGTCTTCGACCTTGGAGTAGTAGAGGCTGGTGCTCAGGGTGTCGGTGAAGGCATAGGTGCCGCCGAACACGTCAGCCTGGGTCAGGCCAGGGTTCTTGATCCCGGTAGTGCGGTTCTTGCCACCGATGCTGTCGTGGTAGGACTGCGATTGAGCATTCAGGGCGGTGAAGTGACCGGCATTCAGCTCAAGGCCTTTGATTTCCTTGCTGGTCACCAGGAAACCTTCGACGGTTTCAGGCAGCAGGCGGCTGTCGTCGGTTGCCAGAACCGGCAGGGCGGTGAACTGGGTGCCGTACTTCAGCACGGTGTCGGAGATGCGGAACTTGACCGCCGCGCCACCTTCGGAGAACGAGTCCTGCGAACGGCCATCTGCGCCCAGCGGGAACTGGCCGGTGCCGGCGCGACCTTTGCCGCTGTCCAGTTTCAGGCCGAGCATGCCGATGGCGTCGACACCGAAACCTACGGTGCCTTGGGTAAAGCCCGACTGGTAGGTGCCGAGGAAGCCCAGGCCGGTTTCTTCAACGCGGCTTTGGTCGCCGTTAGGCACGTTACGGAAGTCACGGCTAAAGTACAGCATGCGGGTTTTGACATTGAGTTTGCTGTCTTCAACAAAACCCTTGGACTCATCCTGAGAAGAGGCCACTGCCAATTGCGAGGTGCCGGCTGCAACAGCCAGGGCGATTATGCTCCACTTCATCACGCGCATCGTGATTTGCTCCTTTGGTTTTTAGGAAGAGTACTGCCGTCGCTGTTTGGTTTTTTTATACAGCGCGGCTCTTTCTTTTTGTGTCGGCGGAAATGTATATCACGCTGACCGGCGTTGGCGATATGCCTGTCGAGAACCTTTCGGTAACTTTACGGTCATGTCGCTAACAGTTATGTCCTTGTCGCAAACCACGCCCCGGGTTTCGCGGGCCGTACAACTCCAGCGCTGTTTCAAGCGGATTTAAGGATAGGTAAAAACAATCTAGCCCCTGCCCCCCGAAACTCCCTGGTTAACCCATGCAGCTGTTGTTATTTGTCGCCGCTCGCTGCATCAGTGCAGAGGGCGTGCCGACCGTGGCGGATGACAATGCAACAAGCGTGCACAAAATCGAACGGCTTCACGAAATTTTCACGCTTTCGCCCTCCGAAGGCCCTCAGGTGCCGGTAAACCGGGGGTCAAAGAACCTTTGGTTCGCGGCTGTCGATCGCAATGGAATAAGGGAAAAAGTTGCCCGTAAAGTCAAAGCGTTACCGTTGAAGGCTAAAGCTGAGTAGTTTGTGGATGTTCACTGGGCGAAACGCCGACGGACGGCTTCATTTTGGTGCGAAAAGTAGCGTTTCCTTGGCCAGGCAGCGTAACACCGGCCTACGCATAGGCCTTTTGGGTGAGGGGAAGGGGCTAAATCGGTGCATTGCTTCATTAATAAGGCAGCAGGCAATGCCCCGACGAGCGATCAGGAGTATCCTGCTGGCAGTGGCTCACGGAGGGTTGTGTGAGCAAGGTATTAAGCTGTTGTAGGAGATTTCGTAGTGTTTGTTCTGGATCAACGTCTTCAACAAGACACCTTTTGCCTGGGGGACTTTCCTCTTTGTCGTCTGTTGCTGAGTAGGGATGGCAACTATCCCTGGTTTATCCTGGTGCCGCGTCGGGCCGAAATCAGCGAATTGTTTCAACTTGATGACAGTGATCAGCAGCAACTCTGGAAAGAAACTAACGCCCTGGCCCAGATCCTCAAGGACGTCTTTGCCGCCGACAAAATGAACGTGGCAACCCTCGGCAATGTAGTTAGCCAGCTACATATGCATGTGATTGTTCGTCATCGTTCTGATCCGGCCTGGCCGGCACCTGTGTGGGGCAATAAACCTGCAATTGAATATGCGCCACAACAGGTGGCTGAGATCCGTTTGCGTCTGGCCGAGGTATTGGTTGACGATTTTCAGTTCGCGGAGGCTTGAATCATGACCCTTGACGCGCGCGTGACCGAGTTGGAAAGCCGGCTGGCCTTTCAGGACGATACCCTGCTGGCCTTGAATGATGTGCTGGTCGAACAGCAGCGCGTCGTTGAGCGCCTGCAGTTGCAGATGGCAGCACTGCTCAAGCGCTATGAAGAGATGGTCGGCCAGTACGAGGCCAGTGAAGAAGAGGCACCGCCGCCGCATTACTGATTCGGGGGCGAAAAAAAACCGCGATGGGCAGTGATGCCGTCGCGGTTTTTTTGTTGCTGCTGATCAGCGCCGTGGGGCGGCGATCACGTCTTCGGCCTGCAGGCCCTTGTCGCGGTTCATCACCGAGAACTCCACGCGCTGGCCTTCGACCAGCACCCGGTGGCCTTCGCCGCGAATGGCGCGGAAGTGGACGAAGATGTCATCGCCCGAATCGCGGGAGATAAAGCCGAAACCCTTGGACGTGTTGAACCACTTCACCGTGCCGGTATCGCGATTGGACATGTCGTACTGGGTGTTCTGGCTACGGGCCACAGCGCTTTTGGCAAAACCGGCAATCAAGTGCAGGATGGTGGCCAGCAGGGCGCAAGCCAGGGCCGGCAGGTTGCCAAGCTCCGGACGGGCCAGCAAGGTCACGGTCTGCAGGATCACGGTAAGCACCAGCAAAGCACTGGCAGCGCGCTGCAGTTGCTGGCGCACGCCCCGGTAGTGCTGCGCGAGCACAGGAGCGATGAGCAGGTTAAGCAGGCCGAAAAGCGCCAGGTAAACCGCCTCCGGTTGCTGCAGGAAGGGTATGGCTTCGGTTCTGAGGCTGGGTATGAAGGACAGCAGCAAAGCTGCAACGCCCGTCAACAGGTGGACGATCTTGAACATGTTGGTTGGCTCACATTGATAAGGCGGATCACAGGAAGAGCAGGCTTCACGGCGCGCACGGGTAAAAAAGCGCAAAAACGTGAGAAGGCCAGCCTATGCGCCCGGGCAATGACAATCGGCGCGGGCGGCACGCTGCCTATTTAACAGCAAAGCCCCGGGCTTCTCAAATCAGCGGCCAACCGTGTGTCGCGCGGCCTGCAGCCTTGTGTCGCAGGCATGAGGCTGCAGGGGTGGAAAACTCTTGGTACAGTGGTTTGTACCCGCTTGATCAGCAAGCACTAAGGAAAGGGGAACTACATGGCAATCGATATCGGTATCAGCGAAGAAGATCGCAAGTCCATCGTCGATGGTTTGTCGCGCCTGTTGTCGGATACCTACGTACTTTATCTGAAGACCCACAACTTTCACTGGAACGTCACCGGCCCTGCGTTTCGTACCTTGCACCTGATGTTCGAAGAGCAGTACAACGAACTGGCCCTGGCGGTCGATTCGATCGCCGAGCGTATTCGCGCGCTGGGCTTCCCGGCACCCGGGGCGTACTCGATCTACGCGCGGCTTTCTTCTATTAAGGAAGAAGAGGGGGTGCCACCTGCTGACGAAATGATCAAACAACTGGTCGAAGGCCAGGAGGCGGTAACCCGCACGGCGCGCAGCATTTTCCCGCTGCTCGACAAGGTCAGCGACGAGCCGACGGCCGACCTGCTGACCCAGCGCATGCAGGTGCATGAAAAAACCGCCTGGATGCTGCGCTCGCTACTTGAAGGCAAGTAACCGGCAGATTGAACCCTGTTATTCGAATGCCCGAGCTTTTGTGCGAAGTTCGGGCATTTCAGTTAGTACGGAAGCACTTTCCGGTGTTTTAAAGTACCGGCTCCAGTGCCGAGTATTCCTACATTCAGAGTTAGGGTGTCTGCTGGCACCGCCACGTTACACAGCGCTTTATTAAGGGCATGTTCCCGCGTGCATAACGCACGCGGGTTTGTTTCCCGGTTAAACAGTGGCGTGGTACGACTATGTCGGCATGGATGAATCGCACGGGGCGCGTAGCCTGCGTGCCGCACAAGGATGGCGTCGACCCTTTCGAGGCCAATTTCAACATGGGCCTGGCCCAGCCGCTGTCGCGGTCGGTGCGCCTCAACGGCTTTGCCACCTGTCTGCGCCTGGAAGAGATCTACTGGACTATTCTTGAACGCATCGCCAAGGCCAATCAGTGCTCGGTCAATGCCGTGTTGTCTTACATCGATCGTGAGGTACACCTGCGTCATGGCGGGGTAAAAAATTTCAGCGGGCTGATCCGCGTGGTCTGCGTGGTCTATTTGCTCGGCTTGCCAGTGGCACGCTAGTCGGTTGCCGGGCTGCACAGCACTCCTTAACCATATATAATCCCGCGCTTTACTGCCCGAACCAGCCTGCGCTGTGGTTAACGAGACACGCCTATGCCCATGTACGACTATCAATGTGCTTCCTGCAACCACCAGTTGGAAGTCCTCCAGAAGCTCAGCGCCGCGCCGCTGACCGATTGCCCGGCGTGTGAGCAGCCAGCGCTGAAGAAGCTGATTTCGGCCCCGGGCTTCCGCCTGGGTGGTACCGGCTGGTACGAAACCGACTTCAAGACCGGTGCGAAAAAGAACCTGGCAGGCGGCGACAAGGCTGACTGAGTTGATTGCACCGGCAGGGTCTTGCACTATTAGCCCTTTGGGGCTGCAAGGCCTCCACTGAACATACGAATGACGAGAAGCGAAACCACCATCATGATGCGCAGCCATTATTGCGGCCAACTGAACGAGAGCCTGGAAGGTCAGGAAATTACCCTTTGCGGATGGGTCCATCGTCGCCGCGACCACGGCGGGGTGATTTTCCTCGATATCCGTGATCGCGAAGGCATGGCCCAGGTCGTTTTCGACCCGGATCGCGCAGAAAGCTTCGCCGCCGCCGACCGCGTGCGCAGCGAATACGTGGTGCAGATTACCGGCAAGGTGCGTCCGCGTCCGGCTGGCGCAGTCAACGCCAACATGGCCTCGGGTGCCATCGAAGTGTTGGGTTATGAGCTGACCGTGCTGAACGAAGCGGAAACCCCGCCGTTCCCGCTCAACGAATACTCCGACGTTGGCGAAGAAACCCGCCTGCGCTATCGCTTCATCGACCTGCGTCGTCCAGAGATGGCCGAGAAGCTGCGTCTGCGTTCGCGCATCACCACCAGCATCCGTCGCTTCCTCGACGAAAACGGCTTCCTCGACGTCGAAACGCCGATCCTCACCCGTGCCACCCCTGAGGGCGCGCGTGACTACCTGGTGCCGAGCCGTACCCACGCCGGCAGCTTCTTCGCCCTGCCGCAATCGCCCCAGCTGTTCAAGCAGCTGCTGATGGTTGCCGGTTTCGACCGCTACTACCAGATCGCCAAGTGCTTCCGTGACGAAGACCTGCGCGCCGACCGTCAGCCGGAATTCACCCAGATCGACATCGAGACCAGCTTCCTCGATGAGTCCGAGATCATGGGCCTGACCGAAAGCATGATCCGCAAGCTGTTCAAGGAAGTCCTGGACCTGGAATTCGGTGAATTCCCGCACATGACCTTCGAAGAAGCCATGCGCCGCTACGGCTCCGACAAGCCTGACCTGCGTAACCCGCTGGAACTGGTCGACGTTGCCGACCAGCTCAAGGACGTCGAATTCAAGGTGTTCAGCGGCCCGGCCAACGATCCGAAGAGCCGTGTTGCCGCCCTGCGCGTGCCAGGTGGCGCGAGCATGCCGCGCAGCCGCATCGACGAGTACACCAAGTTCGTCGGCATCTACGGTGCCAAGGGCCTGGCCTACATCAAGGTCAACGAGCGCGCCAAGGGCGTTGAAGGCCTGCAGTCGCCGATCGTCAAGAACATCCCTGAGGCCAACCTCAACGTGATCCTCGATCGCGTTGGTGCGGTCGATGGCGACATCGTGTTCTTCGGCGCCGACAAGGCCAAGATCGTCAGCGAGGCGCTGGGCGCCCTGCGTATCAAGGTCGGTAACGATTTCAACCTGCTCACCTGCGAGTGGGCCCCGATGTGGGTGGTTGACTTCCCGATGTTCGAAGAGAACGACGACGGCAGCTTCACCGCCCTGCACCACCCGTTCACCGCGCCAAAATGCAGCCCCGAAGAGCTCGAGGCCAGCCCGGCCACCGCGCTGTCGCGTGCTTACGACATGGTCCTCAACGGTACCGAGCTGGGTGGCGGTTCGATCCGTATCCACCGCAAAGAGATGCAACAGGCGGTCTTCCGTCTGCTGGGTATCGAAGCGGCTGAACAGGAAGAGAAGTTCGGCTTCCTGCTCGACGCCCTGAAGTTCGGCGCACCGCCGCACGGCGGCCTGGCCTTCGGCCTTGACCGTCTGGTGATGCTGATGACCGGCGCCCAGTCGATTCGCGAAGTCATTGCCTTCCCGAAAACCCAGAGCGCTGCGTGCGTCATGACCCAGGCCCCTGGCCTGGTCGATGCCAAGGCCCTGCGTGAGTTGCATATCCGTCTGCGCGAACAGCCCAAGGCTGAGTAAGCAGGCCCCGGGCGCATCCAGATGGATGCGCCTTTGCGTTAAGGCGCATGAATTTAAAGGTCTCGGCCGGGCGTGAGCGCGGCCGCGGCGTGGCATTGTTACAAAGGATTCGGAGTGCGTTATGGCAGGTCATTCCAAGTGGGCAAACATCAAGCACCGCAAAGAGCGCCAGGATGCCAAGCGAGGCAAGATCTTCACCAAGTGGATTCGTGAGCTGACCGTTGCCGCCAAGCAGGGCGGCGGCGATCCTGCCTCCAACCCGCGCTTGCGCCTGGCCCTGGACAAGGCGCTGGGGGCGAACATGAGCCGCGACATCATCGACCGGGCGGTTGCCCGCGGTGCTGGCACGGCCGAAGCCGACAATGTCGAAGAGCTCAGCTACGAAGGTTACGGCCCGGGCGGCGTGGCGATCATGGTCGAGGCCATGACCGACAACCGCAACCGTACCGCCGCCGCTGTGCGTCATGCCTTCAGCAAATGCGGCGGCAACCTCGGCACCGACGGTTCGGTGGCTTACCTGTTCGAGCGCAAGGGGCAGATCAGCTTTGCCGCCGGCGTCGACGAAGACGCGCTGATGGAAGCGGCGATGGAAGCCGATGCCGACGACGTGGTCAGCAACGAGGACGGTTCGTTCGACGTGTTTACCTCGTTCAACAGCTTCTATGCCGTGCGCAACGCCCTGGAAGAGGCCGGTTTCAAGGCCGCTGACGCGGAAATCGTCATGCAGCCGACCACCAGCGCCGAACTCGACCTGGACGGCGCACAGAAGGTGCTCAAGCTGATCGACATGCTTGAAGACCTGGACGACGTACAGAACGTCTACTCCAATGCCGAAATTCCTGACGAAGTCATGGAACAGCTCGGCTAGTCTCAAGTTGTTCATTTAGGTGGGAGCGAGCTTGCCTCGCGATGCGATTGGGTGGTAATGCGCAATCGCGGGGCAAGCCCGCTCCTACCGGCCCGAGGCCGGATCTGCCTGCAGTTGCATTGCACCTGCGAGCCGGTCCGGCTTCTGTTTTTACTATGGCGCAAAGACGTATGACTCTGATTCTTGGCATCGACCCCGGCTCGCGCATTACCGGCTATGGCGTGGTGCGCCACAGCGGGCGTGGTTGCGAGTACGTGGCTTCGGGCTGCATCCGTACCGGCGCCGGCGAGCTGCCCGAGCGCCTGCAGATCGTCTTTCGCGGTGTGCGCGAGATTATCCGCCAGCACGGCCCGGTGACCATGGGCATCGAGCGGGTGTTCATGGCGCGCAACGCCGACTCGGCGCTCAAGCTCGGCCAGGCCCGCGGCGCGGCGATCGTCGCGGCTATCGAAGAAGGCCTGGAAATCGCCGAGTACAGCGCCACCCAGGTCAAGCAGGCGGTGGCCGGCACCGGTGGGGCCAATAAGGAGCAGGTGCAGATGATGGTCATGCACCTGCTGAAACTGACGCAAAAGCCGCAGATCGATGCCTCCGACGCCCTGGCCATCGCCTTGTGCCATGCCCATACCCGCTCAAGCCTGGTGCCCCACGGCCTGGGTACGGCGCGCAGTCGCAGCGGGCGCTTGCGGCTCTGATAGCATCATCTGCTGAAACAAATTTTGCCTGGGCAATGCCATCGGCCATTGCATTTGCTGTTAGGGTTGACCGGTCGCTTGCCGGTACCCATGAGGAAGGATCGGAACGTGATTGGACGTTTGCGCGGCACCCTGGCTGAAAAACAGCCGCCGCACCTGATTGTCGACGTCAACGGCCTGGGCTATGAGCTCGAAGTGCCGATGACCACCCTGTACCGCCTGCCCAAGGTTGGCGAAGTGGTGACCTTGCACACCCATCTGGTGGTGCGCGAAGACGCCCACCTGCTGTATGGCTTCCATGAAAAGCGCGAACGCGAGCTGTTTCGCGAGCTGATCCGCCTCAATGGCGTGGGGCCCAAGCTGGCCCTGGCATTGATGTCGGGCCTGGAGGTCGACGAACTGGTACGCTGTGTCCAGGCCCAGGATGCTTCGGCCCTGGTCAAGGTGCCGGGGGTTGGTAAAAAGACCGCCGAACGCCTGCTGGTCGAACTCAAGGACCGCTTCAAGGCCTGGGAAACCTCCCCGGCCATGTTTGCCCTTGTGCCCAATGGTCCACTGCCGATTGCCAGCGTTTCCAGCGCCGAGGCCGATGCCGTCAGCGCGCTGATTTCCCTGGGCTACAAGCCCCAGGAAGCGAGCAAGGCGGTCGCCGCCGTGGATGCCAAGGGCCTGAGCAGCGAAGAGCTGATCCGTCGCAGCCTGAAGGGAATGATCTAAGTGATTGAAGCCGATCGACTGATAGCCGCCACCGGGCGCGACCGTGAAGAGGTCCAGGACCGGGCGATCCGCCCATTGCGCCTGGCCGAATACATCGGCCAGCCGGTGGTGCGTGAACAGATGGCGCTGTTCATCCAGGCCGCCCGCGGGCGCAACGAATCCCTCGACCACACCCTGATCTTCGGCCCGCCGGGCCTGGGCAAGACCACCCTGGCCAATATCATTGCCCAGGAAATGGGCGTGTCGATAAAAAGCACTTCCGGGCCGATCCTCGAACGCCCGGGTGACCTGGCCGCGTTGCTGACCAACCTTGAGCCGCACGATGTGCTGTTCATCGACGAAATCCATCGCCTGTCGCCCATCGTCGAAGAAGTGCTGTACCCGGCCATGGAAGACTTCCAGCTCGACATCATGATCGGCGAGGGGCCGGCGGCGCGTTCGATCAAGCTCGACTTGCCGCCGTTCACCCTGGTCGGCGCCACCACCCGTGCCGGCATGCTGACCAACCCGCTGCGTGACCGCTTCGGCATCGTCCAGCGCCTTGAGTTCTACAACACCGAGGACCTGGCGACCATCGTCAGCCGTTCCGGTGGCATTCTCGGCCTGCCCATTGAAGACGAAGGTGCCTTCGAGATCGCCCGCCGCGCCCGTGGCACGCCACGGATTGCCAACCGCCTGCTGCGGCGGGTGCGCGACTACGCCGAGGTGCGTGGCAAGGGCCACATCACCAAGCCGGTGGCCGACATGGCGCTGAACCTGTTGGACGTCGACGAGCGCGGTTTCGATCATCAGGACCGGCGCTTGCTGCTGACCATGATCGAGAAGTTCGACGGCGGCCCGGTGGGGGTCGACAGCCTGGCCGCGGCCATCAGCGAAGAGCGTCACACCATCGAGGACGTGCTCGAGCCCTACCTGATCCAGCAGGGCTACATCATGCGCACGCCACGGGGCAGGGTGGTGACCCGGCATGCCTACCTGCATTTCGGCCTGAACATTCCCAATCGCCTGGGCGAATCGATCAGTGGCGAGGGTTTTTCCACCCAGGCCGATGAATGACAGATTTATCCAGCGTTTCTGTGGTCCTATCCGCGGGCATGCCTCAGTCGCGCTGGCAATACGACATAATCGATGAAAAACAGTTGCCGGGGCGGATTGGCAAGCTGAGGAGTTAGCACTAGAGTATGCGCGCGCAAAACGAGCTAGAGCCGTTCGCACATCGTTGTCGTGTCTATTACGAAGATACCGATGCCGGCGGCGTGGTGTATTACGTCAATTACCTGAAATTCATGGAACGTGCCCGCACCGAGCGGTTGCGTGACCTGGGCTTTGCCCAGTCGGCACTGGCGCAGGACAACCTGCTGTTCGTGGTCCATTCCAGCGAGGCGCGCTATCACGCGCCAGCGCGGCTGGACGACGAGTTGCGGGTTACCGCGCAAGTGCTTGAATTGAACCGCGCCAGCCTGCGCTTCGTGCAGCAGGTGTGGCGCGAAAAAGATGCAACGCTGCTCTGTGAGGGGCAGTTCCTGGTGGCCTGTGTGCGCGCCGATACTTTCAAACCCCGGGCCATCCCCCAAGCGCTGCGCGCGGCCTTTGCCGAGGCGGGCGATCCGGGTACTCATTCAAATGCAGGAGATTAAGCGTGGAAGCTAACGTCGTCGACCATACCTCCATGTGGAGCCTGGTCAGCAATGCCAGCATCGTGGTGCAGCTGGTCATGCTGATTCTGGTGGCCGCATCGGTAACGTCATGGATCATGATTTTCCAGCGCAGCACCATGCTGCGCGCCGGTCGTCGTGCGCTGGACAGCTTTGAAGAGCGCTTCTGGTCGGGTATCGACCTGTCCAAGCTGTATCGTCAGGCTGGCAGCAACCCGGACCCGGATTCGGGTGTAGAGCAGGTGTTCCGCGCCGGCTTCAAAGAGTTCTCGCGTCTGCGCCAACAGCCAGGCGTCGACCCGGACGCGGTCATGGAAGGCGTTGGCCGGGCCATGCGCGTAGCCATCTCCCGTGAGGAAGAGAAGCTCGAGCAGAGCCTGCCGTTCCTCGCCACCGTCGGTTCCACCAGCCCGTACATCGGCCTGTTCGGTACCGTCTGGGGCATCATGAACTCCTTCCGTGGCCTGGCCTCGGCGCAGCAAGCGACCCTGGCCACCGTGGCCCCGGGTATCGCCGAAGCCCTGATCGCCACCGCGATCGGCCTGTTCGCCGCGATCCCTGCGGTTATTGCCTACAACCGTTTCGCTGCCCGCAGTGAAGTCTTGATCGGCCGTTACTACACGTTCGCCGACGAGTTCCAGGCCATCCTGCACCGTAAAGTGCACACCAGCGAAGAGTGATCAGGTAAAAGCCCATGGCCCGAGTTCGCCACAAACGCAAGCCGGTCGCCGAAATGAACGTGGTGCCATACATCGACGTGATGCTGGTACTGCTGGTGATTTTCATGGTGACTGCACCGATGCTCAACCAGGGCGTGAAGGTCGACCTGCCCAAGGTTTCCAGTGAAGCCTTGCCGCAGGACAACAACACCCAGGTCCTGACCATTTCGATCAAGGCTGACAAGACCTACTACTGGAACCTTGGCAGTGAAGTCGACACCGACAAGCAGATGGACAAGGCCATGACCTTGCCGCAAATGACCGACGCCGTGACCAAGATCATCAGCGCCGGCCGTGACCAGGGCAAGCAGACCCAGGTCTTCATCCGTGGCGACAAGTCCGTCGACTACGGCGCGGTCATGGGTGCCATGGGCGGGTTGCAGAAGGCAGGTGTCGGTAACGTTGGCCTGATTACCGAGGCGCCCTGATGCAACAGCGAGAGCCATCCGCCTCGGAAAGCTATTTCTGGCCCAGTGTCTGGGCCATTGCGCTGCACGTTCTGGTGTTCGGCATGCTGTTCGTCAGCTTTGCCATGACCCCGGAGCTGCCGCCGGCCAAGCCTATTGTCCAGGCAACCCTGTACCAGCTCAAATCCAAGAGCCAGGCCACCACCCAGACCAATCAGAAGATTGCCGGTGAGGCCAAGAAGACTGCTTCGCGTCAAACCGAAGAAGAACAGATGGAACAGAAGAAGGTCGAGCAGCAGGCAGTGAAGGCTGCGGAACAAAAGAAAGAAGAAGCGGCTCAAAAGGCCGAAGAGGCGCGAGCCGAGGCCGAGGCGAAGAAAGCCGAACAGGCCGAGAAGGCCGAGGAAGCGAAGAAAACCGCCGAAGCCAAGAAAGCCGAAGAGGCGAAGAAGGCTGCCGAGAAGCAACAGGCTGACATCGCCAAGAAGAAGGCCGAAGAGGAAGCCAAGAAAAAGGCTGACGAAGAGGCCAAGAAGCAGGCGGCTGAAGAGGCCAAGAAAAAAGCAGCCGAGGACGCCAAGAAGAAGGCGGCCGAGGACGCCAAGAAAAAAGCAACGGCTGAAGAGGCGAAGAAGAAAGCCGCCGAAGACGCCAAGAAGAAAGCCGCAGCTGATGCGGCCAAGAAGAAGGCACAGGATGCAGCCCGCAAGGCGGCGGAAGACAAGAAAGCCCAGGCCCTGGCCGAGCTTCTGTCCGATACCACCGAACGGCAGCAGGCCCTGGCTGACGAGCAGGGTGACCAGGTAGCCGGCGATTTCGACGACCTGATCCGTGCACGTGCGGCCGAGGGCTGGGCACGTCCGCCTTCTGCGCGCAAGAACATGACGGTGGTCCTGCAGATCGGCATGTTGCCGGACGGCACCATTACCTCGGTGAGCGTAGCCCGCTCCAGTGGTGACGGTCCGTTTGACAGCTCGGCTGTGGCAGCGGTCAAGAACATTGGTCGTTTAACCGAAATGCAGGGCTTGAAACCGAGCGAATTCAATCCCTATCGTTCATTCAAGATGACATTCACACCTGAGGATCTAGCCTTGTGATTAACCTTCTTCGAGGACTGCTGGTCGTTCTCTGCTGTGCAGCAGGGTTGGCCGTAGCAGATGAAAAGAACATTCTGGTCACCAGCGGCAGCGATCGCGCCACGCCGATCGCGGTCGTGCCGTTCGGGCTGCAGGGCGGCAGCGTGCTGCCTGAAGACATGGCTGACATCATCGGCAATGACCTGCGCAACTCCGGTTATTACTCGCCGATCCCGCGCCAGAACATGATCAGCCAGCCGAGCCAGGCCAGCGAAGTGATCTTCCGCGACTGGAAAGCCCTGGGCGCCCAGTACGTGATGGTCGGCAGCATCGTCCCGTCCGGCGGCCGCCTGCAGGTGCAGTACGCGCTGTTCAACGTCGCCACCGAGCAGCAAGTGCTGACCGGCAGCGTCTCGGGCAGTGTCGATCAACTGCGCGACATGTCCCACTACATCGCCGACCAGTCGTTCGAAAAGCTCACCGGCATCAAGGGTGCATTCTCTACCCGCATGCTTTACGTGACCGCCGAGCGCTTCTCGACCAACAACACCCGTTACACCCTGCAGCGTTCGGACTACGACGGTGCGCGGGCGGTAACCCTGCTGCAGTCGCGTGAGCCGATCCTGTCGCCGCGCTTTGCACCAGACGGCAAGCGCATTGCCTATGTGTCGTTCGAGCAGAAGCGTCCGCGCATCTTCGTTCAGCATATCGATACCGGTCGCCGTGAGCAGATCACCAACTTCGAAGGCCTCAACGGTGCGCCAGCCTGGTCGCCGGATGGTTCGCGCCTGGCGTTCGTGCTGTCCAAGGACGGCAACCCGGACATCTACGTGATGAACATGGGTTCGCGCCAGCTGTCGCGCGTTACCGCAGGCCCGGGTATCAACACCGAACCGTTCTGGGGTAAAGATGGCTCGACCATCTACTTCACCTCCGACCGCGGTGGTAAACCACAGATCTACAAAACCAATGTTTCCGGTGGTGGTGCAGAGCGGGTAACTTTCGTGGGTAACTACAACGCCAACCCTAAACTGTCGGCGGATGAAAAGACCCTGGTGATGATTCATCGCCAACAAGGTTTCACCAACTTCAAAGTGGCTGCACAAGATTTGCAACGCGGCAGTGTAAAGATTCTCTCGGAAACAAGTCTTGATGAGTCACCCACTGTTGCGCCCAACGGCACCATGCTAATCTACGCCACCCGCCAGCAGGGCCGGGGAGTCTTGATGCTCGTCTCTCTCAACGGACGCGTGAGGCTCCCGCTTCCTACCGCTCAAGGCGAAGTCAGAGAACCGTCCTGGTCCCCTTACCTGAACTGACGCGGCGCTTTACGTTTTACTTAACACACTGGGGTTCATTAGGAGTTTCACGATGGAAATGCTGAAGTTTGGTAAGTTTGCTGCGCTGGCTCTGGCCATGGCCGTAGCTGTAGGTTGCTCCTCGAAAGGCGGCGACGATGCTGGTCAAGGCCAGGTTGATCCTAACGCTGGCTACGGTGCCAACACTGGCGCTGTTGACGGCAGCCTGAGCGAAGAAGCTGCTCTGCGCGCAATCACCACCTTCTACTTCGAATACGACAGCTCGGACCTGAAGCCAGAAGCCATGCGCGCTCTGGACGTTCATGCCAAGGACCTGAAAGGCAACGGCGCTCGCGTCGTTCTGGAAGGTAACACCGACGAGCGTGGTACTCGCGAATACAACATGGCTCTGGGCGAGCGTCGTGCGAAAGCCGTTCAACGCTACCTGGTACTGCAAGGCGTTTCTCCTGCCCAGCTGGAACTGGTTTCCTACGGCGAAGAGCGTCCAGTTGCTACCGGTAACGACGAGCAGTCCTGGGCTCAGAACCGTCGCGTCGAACTGCGTAAGTAATTCGATATGCGAACGTGCCGTCGTGCTGTAACCGTCCTGGCTCTCACCCTGCCTCTCATGGCCTGGGCTGAGGTTCCTGTTGTTGATGACAACGCAGGCTATAGCGGCGCAAGCAGCTATCCGCCTGCGGGTTATGGTACGAACGGCGCCTATGCCGGGGGAGGGGTTACGGCCCCTGCCTCGGCACAGGGCCAGCTGTTCATGCAACTGCAGCAAATGCAGGAGCAGATAGCGCGTCAACAAGGCGTCATTGAAGAGCTGCAAAATGACGTGTCACGCATGAAACAGGAGAGCCTGGAGCGTTACCAGGACCTGGATCGGCGTATCGGAAGCGGTGTTGCACCTGCCGCCACTCCGCCCAATTCCCCAGCCGGTGGCGAAGCCGCCGGTGCTGCTGCAGGCGCTGGCGCCGGTGCTGCCACCGGCCAGCAGCCTGCTGCCAGCAGCGAACCTGGCGATCCGGCGAAAGAGAAGCTCTATTACGACGCTGCTTTCGACCTGATCAAAGCCAAGGATTTCGACAAGGCCAGCCAGGCGTTCAACGCCTTCCTGCGCAAGTACCCGAACAGCCAGTATGCCGGCAACGCCCAGTACTGGCTCGGTGAAGTAAACCTGGCCAAAGGTGACCTGCAAGCGGCAGGGCAAGCCTTTGCCAAAGTGAGCCAGCTGTATCCCAAGCACAACAAGGTGCCGGATTCGCTGTACAAGCTCGCCGACGTGGAACGCCGCCTGGGACACACCGACCGGGTCAAGGGCATTCTCCAGCAGGTGGTTACCCAGTACCCGGGTACCTCGGCTGCACAACTGGCCCAGCGCGATTTGCAAAAGCTCTGAACCAGCCGTTTTAAAAGAAACCCGCGCTAGTCGCGGGTTTTTTCGTTAGAATCACTGCCCTTTTATGAAACACGCTGCTGCGAACTACGCGATGACGGGTTCTCAGCAGTGCCTGACGGAGGCGGACAGCCTGTTTAGCTGTTACGCCCGTGGCGACTATGCAAGACACATTACGCATTACCGAAGTTTTTTACTCTTTGCAGGGTGAAACGCGTACCGCTGGGCTGCCCACGGTATTCGTCCGCCTCACCGGCTGCCCGCTGCGTTGCCAGTATTGCGACAGCGAGTACGCATTCAGTGGCGGCAGCATCCGCACCCTCGACTCGATCCTCGACCAGGTCGCCGGCTTCAAGCCGCGCTATGTCTGCGTCACCGGCGGCGAGCCGCTGGCCCAGCCCAATGCCATCCCTTTGCTCAAGCAGCTGTGCGACGCCGGTTACGAGGTTTCGCTGGAGACCAGTGGCGCCCTGGATATTTCCAGGGTCGACACCCGGGTCAGTCGCGTGGTCGACCTGAAAACCCCAGGCTCCGAGGAAGTTCACCGCAACCGTTACGAGAATATCGAGCTGCTGACCCCGAATGACCAGGTCAAGTTCGTTATCTGTTCCCGTGAAGACTACGATTGGGCGGTGTCCAAGCTCATTCAATATGGCCTGGAAAAACGCGCTGGCGATGTCCTCTTCTCGCCCAGCCACCACCAGGTGAGTGCCACCGACCTGGCCGACTGGATCGTGGCCGATAATTTGCCGGTTCGTTTCCAGATGCAGCTGCACAAACTGCTGTGGAACGACGAACCGGGACGCTGACAGGAGTGATGCAATGACTGAGAAACGTGCGGTAATTCTGCTTTCCGGCGGCCTCGACTCGGCCACTGTTGTTGCCATGGCCAAGGCCGAGGGCTACAGCTGCTACACCATGAGCTTCGACTACGGCCAGCGCCACCGTGCCGAGCTCAACGCCGCAGCGCGGGTTGCCCGCGACCTGGGCGTGGTCGAACACAAGGTCATCGGCCTGAGCCTGGACGGTATTGGCGGCTCGGCCCTGACCGACAGCAGCATCGATGTACCTGAAGCGCCGAGCGAAGGCATCCCGGTCACTTACGTGCCGGCACGCAATACGGTGTTCCTGTCCCTGGCCCTGGGCTGGGCAGAGGTACTGGAAGCCCGCGATATCTTCATCGGCGTCAACGCCGTGGATTACTCCGGTTACCCGGATTGCCGCCCGGAGTTCGTCGAGGCGTTCGAGCGCATGGCCAATCTGGCTACCAAAGCCGGTGTCGAAGGCAACGGCTTTCGTATCCAGGCACCGCTGCAGAACCTCAGCAAGGCGCAGATCGTCCAGGCCGGCATGGCCCGCGGGGTGGATTACAGCCTGACCGTTTCCTGCTATCAGGCCGACGATCAAGGCCGTGCGTGCGGCAAATGTGACAGCTGCCGCCTGCGCGCCGACGGCTTTAAAGCCGCCGGTGTAGAGGACCCGACCAGATATTTTTAAATTATTTTGCGATGGGGTGTTGATTTCCTGTTAGAAATCAGTATTATACGCGCCATCCAACGGGTCGTTAGCTCAGTTGGTAGAGCAGTTGGCTTTTAACCAATTGGTCGTAGGTTCGAATCCTACACGACCCACCATACGCTGTAAGAGAAAGCCCGCGTCCTGCAAAGGTCGCGGGCTTTTTCGTTTCCTACCTATCAGAACGCGTAGGTCGCCGACAGAATCGCCGAACGCGCATCGCCGTACTCGATGGCCGAAGAACGCGCATCGGTGCCGTTCTGCTGGCGCACACGCTCAACGTAATCCTTGTCGAACAGGTTGTTGACGTTCAGCTGCAGGTCGAGGTCTTCGTTGACCCGGTACGCCACCATGGCGTTGTGCAGCCAGTAGGCGTCAAGCTTGGCGCTGGTGCTGGAGGTAACGTTGCGTTCGCTGACATAACGCGCGCCATAGCCCAGGGTCCAGCCGGCCGGCAGCTGGTAAGTGGTCCACAGGTTCAGCGAGCGCGGCGGGGTGTTGCCCAGGGCCTGGCCTTCACGGGCGATACCGGCTGCAGTGTTGGCGGCCTTGAGGGTTTCACTGTCGAGGAAGGTGTAGTTGGCGAACACATCCCACTGCTCGGTAATATGCCCGGTGACCCCGACTTCGACGCCCTGTACACGCTGCTTGCCGGCCAGTTGGGTGGAGCCGTCGGCCATGGTTTCGCGGGCGTTGGTCTTTTCTACCCGAAACAGCGCCGCGTCCAGCTCGAGGCGCTTGTCGAGCAGCTCCCATTTGGTCCCCAGTTCCCAGGTTTCGTTCTTTTCCGGGGCGAGGTTTTCGGTGGCCGCGCTCAGGCCGCCGCCGGTGGAGGCCAGGCTCTCTGCCGAAGGGTTGAAGGAGTTGCCCCAGGCCAGGTAGATACGACCGTTATCGGTCGGTTTGTAGACCAGCCCGGCACGGCCACTGAGTTTTTCGTCGGTGGAGTCGAAGTCGGAGGTGCGTACATGCCCGGCGTCGTAGCCTTGGGCCTGACCTTTGAACTTGTCGTAGCGCAGGCCCAGGTTCAGGTCCCATTGCTCATGCAGGGCAATGGTGTCGAAGATGTACAGCGCCTGGTTGGTCAGCTCGGTGTCGGTGTAGCTGCTGGTGGTCTTGTTGGCCGGCCCCGACCAGTGCCCCGGCGGGTTGCTCAGATCATAACCATTAGCGGGATACAGGGCGTTGCTCAAGCCGTAGCCGTAGGTCTTCAGGTCCATGGTTTCGCGTGACACTTCCATACCGGTGACCAGGTCATGGCGCATGCCCAGCAGCTTGAAGTTGCTGATCAGATTGGTCTGGTTGATCCACATTTCGGTGGTCGCATCGCGCCCGTAGCCCTGGGGACCGGCGGGGCGATAGCGGCCAGGCGGCAGGCCGATAGTGTTGACGTGCGAAGCGGACACCGTGGTATCGCGGGCAATGTGGCTGTAGCGCGTAAGGTTTTGCAGGCGCAGGTTGTCGTTGAAGTCGTGTTCGAAGTTGGCGGTGAACGAGCTTTGCTCGATCTCTTCCTTGTCGAGGTTCTTCCAGCCGAAGTAGTCTTCGCGGCTGACGCCGGCCAGGCGTTTGCCGTCCAGGGCCGGTACGCCGTAGTCGGGCAGGTTGTCATCGACCTGGTGGAAGGCGCTCAGGGTCAGGCGCGTGGATTCGCTCAGGCCCAGGCGCAGCGATGGGGCGAGCCCCCAGCGTTCACGGTCGATCTGTTCGCGGCCGGCCACATCGTTCTGGTGGCCCATGAGGTTGATGCGAAACGCGCTGTCATGCCCTACGCCCTCCAGCGGCTGGTTGCTGTCCAGGGTCATGCGGTAGTAGCTGTCGGTGCCGACACTGCCGCCCAGGCGGGTGAAGGCTTGGTCCTGGGGCTGCTTGCTGATGATGTTGATGCTGCCGCCGGTGGTGCCGGCACCGCCGAACACCGAGTTGGGGCCTTTGATGACTTCGACCTGCTCGACATTTAAGGTGTCGGTGCGGTTGGTCTGGGCGCTGTCGCGCAAGCCGTCGATCTGGATATTGCTGTTGGCCGAGAAGCCGCGGATGTTGATGCTGTCGCCCGAGCCGCCACCGCCTTCGCCGGCGTTGAAGGTGATGCCGGAGACGTTGGACAGTACCTGGCGCAGGCTCAGGGCCTGCTGCTCCTTGATTACCTGGGAGGGCACCACGGTGATGGTCTGCGGGGTGTCGAGCAGGGTGGTGGTGTACTTGCCCGACGCCGAGCGTTCAGTCTTGTAGTCGCTGCTGGCCTTGGCATCGATGTTGATATTGCCCAGCTCCATAGGCGGGCTGGACGCCTTCTCGGCGAGCGAATAGCTTGATGTTGAAGCGACGGCAAGGCCCAGCGCTGAAGCCATGAAGGAATGCGATGAACGACCACGAGCAAGTTGGCAAGACATGTAAAGTTTCACCCCAGTGAAAATTAAATGTAAGTGTTTATGAGAATTATTAGCAGTTACGCTGCTGATGATAATCTCGCCGCTTACCTTTCTTGCAGCTGTAGGTGTTTCGACATGTTTCTGGAGCGAACCATGACAACCAGGCAGAGTTCCAGCATCATGGTGCCACTTCGAACTCAAAGATGACCCGCCTCCGTCGCGAGGCCGGCATAAGGCTTTTACCCGTAATGACCCAAGAACACGCCCAGCAGCCTTCCCAGTCGCCGCCACTGATCTCGGTCGTCGCTCCTTGCTACAACGCCGAGAAGTACCTTGAGGCCGCGCTGCAGAGCATCTTTGCCCAGGATTACCCCAACTTCGAGGTGATCATTGTCGACGATGGCTCGACGGACAACAGCCTTGCCATGCTCCGGGCGCTGCAGGACACCTACGCTTTCACCCTGCTGACCCAGCACAATCAGGGCGTCAGTGCCACGCTGAACAATGGCCTCAAGCATGCCCGGGGCGTGTATGTGTCCACTCCGGACCTGGACGACATCATGCTCCCGCATTCGCTCAGCGTCAGGGCCAGGTACCTGGACGAGCACCCCGAGGTCGGCTGCGTCGGCGCCCTGATCGCCTACATGGACAGCGATGGCGCCGAAACCAAGACCCAGCAGCGCACCGAGGTAAAGACCTTCAGCTTCGACCAGATCGTCCGCGAGGCAGTGGTCATCGGTGCGCCGGGCGCGTTGTACCGCATGCAGGCGATGCGCGCGGCGCAGTTCTACGACCCGGCGATCAAGGTCCAGGATTTCCAGATCACCCTCAGGATCGCCAGCAAGGGCTACCAGATTCACGAGTTGCCGGTGTGCGTGACGCGCTATCGCCGCCACCCCAACAACCTGTCGCGAAAGTTCAAGGTCCTGCTGGATGCCGATATGCTGGCGATGGCGCCCTTCAAAACGCATCCCGGCTATCAGCAGGGCAGGACGGTGCTGATCAACAAGGCATTGAAGTATGCGGTGGTCGCCGACAAGAAATTTGCCTGGCAACTGTTGCGCTCGATCCCGCTACGCCATTACAACCGCACCACATTCAAACGCCTGAAGCGCCTCGTACTGCACCGTTGATCAGCAAGGACCCCTTTGTGAAGTTATTCGACCTCTTGAAACAGCGGCGTGAGCGCAAACGACTGCGCTCGATGGACAAGCTTGAGCGTGCGGCAGAAAAGATCAGGCTGCGTTACCCACGTTATAGCGTCGGGGTGGGCACCTACGGGATTCCGGAAGTTGTCGAGTTCGGTGACGATACAGTGCTGAAGATCGGTTCCTACACCTCGATCGCAGCGGGCGTACAGATACTGCTCGGCGGTGAGCACCGTACTGACTGGCTGACCACTTACCCGTTCCCGGCCATGGTCGATGCCGTCAAGGACATCAAGGACTATGCGCCGAGCAAGGGCGATGTGGTGATCGGCAGCGACTGCTGGATCTGCACCAACGCGGTGATCCTCTCGGGCGTGACCATCGGCCATGGCGCGATTGTCGCCGCCGGTGCGCTGGTGACCCGCGATGTGCCGCCGTTTGCGGTGGTCGGCGGCAACCCGTGCAAGCAGATCAGGTGGCGGTTTGACGAAGAAGTGCGCAACACCTTGCTCGAAGCGGCCTGGTGGGACTGGCCCATGGATGAAGTCAAAGCTGTCTCGCGGATGCTCAGCAGCTCGGACCTTGATAGCTTTCTTGCCTACATCAAGGCCCGTAACGGCTGACAGTCAGTTGAACAGGCGCTGGCGCAGCGCGTCGATGCGTTCGGCCTCGGCCAGGTAGTCGGCGGCGCTGCGGTTGCTGTACAACTTGCCAGCCTTGATCCGCTTGGCGTCGCGCCGCTGCTGTTCGGCGCGTTCGAGCAAGGCCTTTTGCAAGGCGCTGGCACTGTCCGGCGAGGCTTCAAGCAGCGGCCGGGCCATGGCCTCGGCGCTGTCCAGGTGGTCCTGGGCAATGGCGCTGAGCACCGCACTAGGTTCACTTATCGCCCCCAGGCCCAGCAAGCGCTTGGCCAGCGGCGGCGTTACCTGCGCAGCGCCTACCAGCAGCGTGTCGGCTTGCACCGGCATGCCCTGGTCGAGCAACCAGCTGGCAGCTTCCAGGTGGCCGTGCTGCAGGCAGCATTCCAGGCTGGCGCCGTGTCCACGCAACGTTTCGCTCAGGTCGCAGCCGGCCCTGCGCAGGGCTGCCAGGCGCTCGATATCGCCATGGCTGGCCGCATCGAGCAGCGCCAGTTGGCGCAGGCGTGGTTGTCCGGCGAGGCTGCCGTCAGCCAGTGCCGGGCGCCAGTCCAGTACTCGTTCGCGTAGCAAGGTCTCAAGCCGCGCCTTGAGCGTCACGCCCGACTCACCGGCTGCTTCCAGTTCATCCAGCGCTTCGAGCAGTTCACTGGCGCTGCTGTACTCGGCCTGCGGGTCGAACGGGTCTTGTTCATAGGCCAGCAGGTGGAACAGCCCGGCGATGTCGTCGGCGATGCGTGCCAGGCTGTCCTGGTGCAGGCTGCCGGCCCAGGCTGGCGGCAGCCCGCGGCTCCAGGCGATTACTGCGCCATGGTTGGGGCCCGGGGTGACGCACACGTACAAGCGCTCCAGATATTCGAATCCGCCGAACGGCAGGTAGTCGAGCTTGCCGCTCCAGGGGCGGCCGTGTTCCCGGGCGGCTTCTTCGGCTTGCTCCTGTTCGTGCTCGATCCAGCCCCAGAGGTCGCGGTAGCCGTCACTATCTGGGTAGAACAGCTCGCTGAAGGAGAACGGGTGGCGGTGGCCGTCGTAAACCACTTCCAGGTCATAGCCGACGCGACCGCCCAGGCAGGTCTGCCACAGCTGCAACAGCCCTGCGGGTAGCGGGCCGCTCAGTTGGGCTTCGATCCGCGCCAGGGTGGCGGCGTCGATTGCAGGTTGAGTATCGAAGATCACGCAGCCTTCGAACAGGGCCAGGTGGTGGTCCTGCAACAGCTGATGTTCGGCGGGGGAGAGTTCCATTCGTGGTCCACCTTCGGATTGGGCCGCAGACTCTAGCACGCGGCGAAACCCTCATTGTATTGCCCGCAAGCCTCACGCCGAATTGATCTAAACGCCGGGAGTGAGAGGGGTAAAATGGTATCGACGCTGTAGCGCAGGAGTCATGGCAATGAAATCCTTCAGCACACTTGCGTTCACCACGGCACTGGCTGTGTTGCTGTTGGCCTGGCCGGCCCAGCACGCTCAAGCCGCGCAGTACCAGGAGCCGATCGACATGTCCGGGGTCAAGTTGCAACCCCAGGAGCAGAATGGCGTGAGCTATGTCAGCGGCGGAATCGGCATCGATGAGTCGCGGGCCATTCAGCAAGTCCAGGGCTATAACTTGCATCTGACCTTCTCGACCGGCCCCGAGAACAAGTATGTGCCGGATGTCGATCTGGCGATCCAGGGCGGGCAGGGGCAGACCGTGCTGCAACTGAGCCAGGTCGGGCCGATGGTCTACGTCAAGCTGCCGCCGGGTCATTACAACCTGGTCGCCTCGCGCAATGGCGTGCAGCAACTGGGCGTCGTCAACCTGGTTCCCGGCCAGACCGGCACGGTGAACCTGCACTGGCCGCAGGACAACTGAGCCGTGCCGGCACGCGGTTGACCAGCAGTATGCCGCTGATCAGCAGCGTGCCACCGGCCAGCATGGCGCCGCTCAGTTGCTCGCCCAGCAGCAGGGCGCCAGCGACCACGGCGGTCAGCGGGTTGAGGGCAATGAAACTGCCCGCCCGGGTGGCGCCGATCCTGGCGATGGCGTCGTAATACAGCACGTACGCCAGCGCCGAACCCAGCGCCCCCAGGTACCCCAGGCTGAGCAACTCGGGCGCCGACAGTGCGTGCAATGCGCTGATGCTCAGGCTGCCATTGAGCAGGGCGTGGACGCTGAGCATCGCCGCCCCGGCGAACACCGCATAGGTCACCGTGTGCAGCGCGCCGAGCTGTTTCACCAGGCCACTGCAGCAGACACTGAAGATCACCCAGCTCAGCACGCAGCCGAAGATCAAGCCATCGCCGAGCCAGCTGCCCTGGCCAATCGCTGCGGGCGCCCGGGCCAGCACCACCCAGCCCGCGCCCAGCAGGCACAGGGCGACGCCGAGCAACTGTGTGCGGCCCAGGCGCTGCCTGAAACACAGGTAGGCCATGATCGCCATGACCGCAGGATTACTCGCCACGATCAGCGAAGCCCGGGAGGCATCGGTGTATTGCAGGCCATGGAAGAAGAACAGCGTATAGGCGTAGATGCCGGCAAACCCCAGGCCGGCGACTTGCACGGCCTGGGTCTTGCTCACCCGGACAAAACCCTTTTTCGACACCCGCAGGATGATCGCCAGCACCAGGCTGGCCAGGGCAAAGCGCAGGCTGCCGAGCATCAACGGATCGACATCGCTGGCCACGGCGCGACCGGCAACGAAGGTGCCGCCCCAGATCATCGCGACCAGCGCAAGTTTCAGGTAGGTGCAAAACTGAGACGGCATGGCGGACCCCGGCTGACGGCGTACAGGTGATGCGCCATACTTGTCCGAATGCCGACTCATAGGGAAATGAGCAATCGCTCATGGGCTTTCGATGACTTTGACCCAGCTGGAAATCTTCGCCGTGGTCGCTGCGCGCAAGGGCTTCACCCTTGCCGCGGCACAACTGAAAATCTCCCAGTCAGGGGTGTCTCACGCCATCCGCGCCCTGGAGCAAGAGCTTGGCGTGACCCTGTTCGAGCGCCAGCAGGGGCAGATCGAGCTGAGCGATATTGGCAGCCGACTGCTGCCGCGGGCCCAGGCCATGCTCGGCCTGGCCGAAACCCTGCGCCAGGAAGCCCACGATGCCCGTGGCATGAAGCAGGGTACGCTGCGCATCGGCTCATTCGGGCCGACAGCGTCGGTGCGCTTGCTGCCAGCGATTCTCGCTGCCTACCGCCAGGCGTACCCCGGTATCGAGGTGCATGTCGACGAAGGTCCGGACCGCCAGGTGCTGCACTGGCTGCAGGAGCGGCGCATCGATGTCGGTTTCGTGGTGCTGCCTGAAGAGCAGTTCGACAGCTACCCGCTGCTGGAGGACCAGATGGTTGCGCTGCTGCCCGCCGACCATGCGCTGGCGCAGCTCGCTTCAGTGACGCTCAAGCAACTGTGCCTGGACCCCTTCGTACTGACCGAGGCCGGTTCAGCCGAGATCGTCTCGCGGCTGTTTCTTGCCGCCAGGCTGCAACCCCGGGTTCGCTACCGCACCTCGCAACTGCTCAGCACCCTGGAGATGGTTGCCCGAGGTGACGGAGTGAGCATCGTGGCGCAATCGTCCTTGCCGTTGCCCACAAGCCTGGCTTATGTGCAGCGCCCGCTCGATCCGCCGGTCAAGCGGAGGGTGGGGCTGGCGGTGGTCGATGAGCGCATCATCTCGCCCGCGACCCGGGCTTTTATCGAACTTGCACGGAGTTTGCCGCGTAACGCTGCGGACTGATTTATAGTAGCGCCCTCGTCAACGGCGTCTCCGGGAAAAGGAAGTGGTGTGTTTTTCAGGTTTGTTCTGATCGCCGTAATGCTGGCGATGTCTGCATGCAGTTCGCATTCCCCAAGCCCCGGTAGCTCCGCCAACAAAGTCGTGGCCGGCACCTATAAGGTCAAGCGCGGCGATACCCTGTACTCGATTGCCTCGCGCCATGGCTGGAACTTCAAGGAACTGGCGCGCTACAACGGCATCAGTGCGCCCTATGCGGTGAATGTCGGCCAGACCATCCGCTTCGGCGGCTCGAAAACCACCACGCGCACCACCAGCAGTGCCAGCAAGGCCCGGCCCGTGGCGCCGGCCACCAAGGTCACCCTGCGCGGCTGGGCGTGGCCGCTGCAGGGCACGCTGATCCGCCGCTATTCCTCCGCCGACAAGCTCAACAAGGGCATTCGCATCGCCGCCACCCCGGGCCAGGCGGTGTACGCCAGCCTGGGTGGCAAGGTCGCGTTCGCGACTAACATCCGCGGCTATGGCAACCTGATCATCCTCCAGCATGGCACTGCCCATGCCAGTGTCTACGGCCACAACAGCAAGTTGCTGGTCAAGGAAGGCCAGACCGTCAGCAAGGGCCAGAAGATTGCCGAAGCCGGCGACCTGGATACCGACCGCGTGCAGCTGTACTTCGAAATCCGCCAGAACGGCAAGCCGATCGATCCGCTGAGCGTGTTGCCGGCCAGTTGAGGACGCTCAAGGCGTCGCTTGCAGGTAGTGGGCGATGATCTTCACGCTCAGTTGCAGACGTTGCTCGATGTCCTCGCTGGCCGGGGTATAGGCCGGCATGCTGACCGCCTTGAGAAACAGGTCGGCCTTGAGCATCTCCAGAAACTGGCAAGCAACCAGGCTGAGGGTTTGCCGGTCGGCCTGGATGCCGTGCAGTTGCCCCAGGCGCTCGGCCAGCAACTGGTAGCTGCGCTCGGGCCCCAGGGTGTAGAAGTGCTCGCCGATCTGCGGAAAACGCGGCGCTTCGGCCACGATCAAGCGATACAGGCCGATGCTTCTGGGCGCCAGCAGGCCGTGCAGAAAGCGGCGCCCGTAGTGTTCGAGTACGCGTTCAAGCGAGTCGTGTGCGGCGCTGCCGGGGTCTGGGGCAACGAAGATCTCTTCGATCATTCGTTCAATCACTGCGGCAAACAAACCTTCCTTGCCGCCGAAGCTGCTGTACAGCGTCCCGCGTGAGCCGCCGGCCAGGTCGATGATCATGTCCAGGGTGGCGCCTTCAAAACCGTGCTCGATAAACGTCCGGGTGGCCGCCTCGATCAATGCGTGGCGGCGCTGAAGCCCGCGAGCGGTGAGGCGCGGGCTGGCCTTCCTGGGTTTTTCGCAGTCAGTACTCATGGTTGCTTGTCCGTCACTTAACGAGAACAAATCTCGTTTGGGTTGATCTTTGCTGAAAGAAGTGTATCGTACAGTACAGTATTGAATCGAGGTGTACGATGATGCTCAACCAATGGGTTCTGTTCGATGCCGGTGAGTTTCCGCTGGTTCACGTCAAGTCCATGCCTGCCAATCTTGACGAGGTAGAGCGCTGGATTGTCGAGGTCGAAGCGCTGCTGACGCGCAACCGTGAGTTTGTTCTGGTCTATCCGCCCATGCCGCCAGCGGCCGAGGATGACCTGCAGGCGCGCAAGCGTCTGGTGCTGTGGCTCAAGGGCCAGCGCCAGTGGCTGGCGTCGTGGTGCCGGGGCATGGTCCTGACGGCAACCGGGCAGCCGGGCAACCTTGCCGAACTGACTGGCCTGGCACCGGTACTGGCAGCAGTTTATGGCGTGCCGGTGCACGCCGTCCCCGGGGCGGCGCTGGCCCATAACCTGGCCTTGAGCCTGTTGACCACAGGGCGGGCAACGCAGCAGCCGCCCAATTGAGTCGGCCGCAAGCGCACAGGAGGAAAAAAGGTGATTGCCAGGGGTGGGCGCTGACTAGCCAAGCACCTCGCGCAGCCGGTACCAGAACATCCCCAACGCCAGCAACGGCGAGCGCAGGGCTTTGCCGCCGGGGAAGGTCAGGTGCGGCACCGCGCTGAACACATCCAGGCCCTGGCTGTGCCCGGCGTGAATGGCTTCGGCCAGCAGCCGCGCGGTCCAGTGGGTGACGTTCAGGCCATGGCCGCTGTAGCCCTGGGCATAGAACACGTTCGGGTGCTGTTGCAGGCGGCCGACCTGGGGGAAGCGATTGGCGGTGATGCCGATCTTGCCGCCCCACTGGAAGTCGATGCGGGTATTGGCCAGTTGCGGGAACACCTTGAGCATCTTCGGTTTCATGTAGGCAGCGATATCCGCAGGGTCGCGCCCGGAGTAGTGGCAGGCGCCACCGAACAGCAGGCGGCGGTCGGCCGACAGCCGGTAATAGTCGAGGCCGACCTTCTGGTCGCACAGCGACAGGTTCTGTGGAATCAGCTGCTCGGCCTGTGCCTGGGACAGCGGCTCGGTGGCGATGATGTAGCTGCCGGCGGGCAATACCTTGCCGCTCAGGCGCGGCTCCAGTTCATCCAGGTGCGCGTTGCAGGCCAGCACCAGGCTGCCGGCGCGCACCGTACCGTGCCGGGTGCGTACCTGCGCAGTGGCGCCATGGCTGATTTCCAGCACCGGGCTCTGTTCGAAGATGCGCACGCCGAGAGTCTCGGCCACGCGTGCCTCGCCCAGCACCAGGTTGAGCGGATGCAGGTGGCCCGAGCCGCGGTCGATCAGGCCGCCGGCATACAGGTCGGAGGCGACCACCTGATGCATCTGCTCAGGCCCGATCAATTGCGTTTCATGCCGATAATTCTGCTCGGCCAGGCTTTGCTGCTCGGCACGCAAGGCGGCGAACTGCGCCGGGGTGTTGGCCAGTTCGCAAAAGCCCCAGCGCAGGTCGCAATCGATGCCGTGGGTGCGGACGCGCTCGGCCACCACCTCGACCGATTCGATGCCGGCGCGTTGCAGGTACTTCACCCCCTCCTGGCCGACGTAGCGGGCGAAGCCCTCGACCTCATGGCCGATACCGCGGATCAGCTGGCCGCCGTTGCGCCCGCTGGCGCCCCAGCCGATGCGCCGGGCTTCGAGGAGGATCACCGAGAGCCCGCGCTGGGCCAGTTCGATGGCGCAGTTGACCCCGGTAAAACCGCCGCCGATCACGCAGACATCGGCCTGCAGATCGGCGCCCAGGGCAGGGTAGGGCGCCAGGTCATGGGCCGTGGCGCTGTAGTAGGAGCGGGCGTGTTCAGGGCTGTACTGGTTCATTTGTTCGACTTCACTTTGCTCCAGGAGCGGGTCATCAGGCGCATGATCGCCGGCGTCGGGGTGCTGGACACGTACAGCTTGTCGAGCACTGCTTGCGGTGGGTACACCTCGGGGTTGTTGACCAGCTCCGCGTCCATGTACTGCTTGGCCGGCGGGTTGGCGTTGGCGTAGCCGACCACGCCGCTGACCTTGGCGATCACTTTCGGGTCGAGCAGGTAGTTGATGAAGGCGTAGGCCGCTTTCGGGTTGCTGGCGTCGGAAGGAATCGCCAGCAGGTCGAACCACAGGTTGCTGCCTTCCTTGGGAATGGCGTAGGCGATGTTCACGCCGTTGTTGGCTTCCTTGGCGCGGTTGGCGGCCTGGAACACGTCGCCCGAATAGCCGAAGGCCACGCAGATATCGCCGTTGGCCAGGTCCGAGACATATTTGGACGAGTGGAAATAGGTGATGTAGGGGCGCAGGGTCAGTAGTTTGGCCTCGGCCGCCTTGTAGTCTTCAGGCTTTTCGCTGCGCGGATCCTTGCCCATGTAGTTGAGGATGGCCGGGAACAGTTCGTCGGCCGAGTCCATGAACGACACGCCACACTGGCTGAGCTTTTTCAGGTTCTCGGGCTCGAACATCACCGCCCAGGAATCGATGTGGTCGACGCCCAGCACCTGCTTGACCTTGTCGACGTTGTAGCCGATGCCGTTGGTGCCCCACAGGTAGGGCACCGAGTGCAGGTTGTCGGCGTCGTTCTCCTGGAGGAACTTGAGCAGCACCGGGTCGAGGTTCTTCCAGTTCGGCAACTGCTCGCGGTCCAGTTTCAGAAAGGCCCCGGCTTTGACCTGACGGGCCAGGAAGTGGTTGGAAGGCACGACCACGTCGTAGCCGGTGCGACCGGCGAGCAACTTGCCTTCCAGGGTTTCGTTGGAGTCGAACACGTCGTAGATGACCTTGATACCGGTGCTGCCCTGAAAATCCGCCAGGGTGGTTTCACCGATGTAGTCGGTCCAGTTGTACACGCTGACACTGGGCTGGGCCTGGGCCACGGCGCTGACCAGCAGCGCCAGGGTTGCAGTTACGACTGTTTTCATGGGGCGCATATCGACACCTTTTCGAATTGTTGTTTTCGATACTTGTTACAAGCTCGGGCTCAGACGCTGAGCAGCAGGAATTCGCGCTCCCAGGAGCTGATCACCCGTTTGAAGTTCTCGTGCTCGGCACGTTTGACCGCCACGTAGCCGCGGACGAACTTGCTGCCCAGGTACTGCTCAATGGTCGGGCAGTCTTCCATGTGCGCCAGGGCGTCTTCGATGGTGATCGGCAGGCGCAGGTTGCGCCGCTCGTAGGCGCGGCCCTGGACCGGAGCGCTGGGGTTGATCTTCTCGACCATGCCCAGGTAGCCGCACAGCAGGCTCGCGGCAATCGCCAGGTAGGGGTTGGCATCGGCGCCGGGCAGGCGGTTTTCCACGCGCATCGCCTCGGGGCTCGAGGTCGGTACGCGCAGGCCCACGGTGCGGTTCTCTTCACCCCATTCGACGTTCACCGGCGCCGAGGTGTCGGGCAGGAAACGGCGGAACGAGTTGACGTTGGGGGCGAACATCGGCAGCACTTTGGGGATGTACTTTTGCAAGCCGCCGATGTGATGCAGAAACAGCTCGCTCATTTGCCCGTTGTCGTCGACGAAGATCGGCTTGCCGGTGGCGATGTCGACCACACTCTGGTGCAGGTGCATGGCGCTGCCCGGCTCGTCGCCCACTGGCTTGGCCATGAAGGTGGCGGTGACGTTGTGCTTGAGCGCCGCCTCGCGCATGGTGCGCTTGAACACGGTGATCTGGTCGGCAAGGTCGAGGGCGTCGCCGTGACGGAAGTTGATTTCCATCTGCGCCGGGCCGTCTTCGTGGATCAGCGTGTCGAGGTCCAGGCCCTGGGCTTCGCACCAGTCATAGACGTCTTCGAACAGCGGGTCGAATTCGTTGGCGGCATCGATCGAGAACGACTGGCGACCGCTTTCGGCCCGGCCCGAACGGCCCAGCGGTGCTTGCAGCGGCAAGTCCGGGTCTTCGCAGCGCTGGGTCAGGTAGAACTCCATCTCCGGGGCGACGATCGGCTGCCAGCCCTTGTCGGTGTAGAGCTTGAGGACTTTCTTGAGCACGTTGCGCGGCGACAGCTCGATCGGGTTACCTTGCTTGTCGAAGGTGTCGTGGATCACCACGGCGGTCGGCTCGATGGCCCATGGCACCACGTACACCGCCGCCGAATCCGGGCGGCAGACCATGTCGATGTCGGCCGGATCGAGCAGGTCGTAGTAGATGTCGTCGTCGACAAAGTCCCCGGTTACCGTTTGCAGAAGCACACTTTCCGGCAGGCGCATGCCTCGTTCATGCAGGAACTTGTTGGTCGGTGCGATCTTGCCGCGGGCGATACCGGTCAGATCACTGACCACGCACTCGACTTCGGTAATCTTGTGTTCTTTCAGCCACGCAGACAGCTGATCGAAAGGGGCATTCATAAAGACCTCGTTGTTGGTTTTATCCACGCCAGGACCGGCAGTTGCGACCGGCTTGCCACCCAAGCGGCTTCCCCTGTAGCGCGTTGAGGTCTATCTTGGGTGACGCTTGCGCATTCGATCTATCCACTTTCAGCAAGACTAAAATGCACCAAAAGAGTGCGTAAAGAGCAGCTCATGACAGCGTCAACGCCTTTGCGGGTTCAAGCTTTCAATACCGCCGATGTCACCGAACAGGTCCGTGCCACCCCGGGCTGGACCCAGCATTACCAACAGATGTCTCCCGGGCATTTCGCCGGCCAGCTGCGCTGCCTCGACCTGCAGGGCGTGGAGATCTACGAGGAGTGCATGAATACCCGGGTCGAGCAGAATTTCAGTGCGCCGGCCGGCTCCCTGGCGTTTTGTTTCGACCGCAACGATCACAGTCTTTACGTGCTCAATGGCGAAAGCCGCAACATCTGGATCACCCCGGAGAACTACCAGGAAGTGGCCGTGGTGTTCGGCCCGGAATTCGTCCAGCGCCACAGCCTGGACATCGCCCGCCTCGACGGGCTGTTCATGGCGCCGTTGAACTCGATGCAGAACGAGCTGTTCAGCCGCTGGCTGAGCGGCACCCTCACGCGCATCTCGCAGACCATCGACCCACCAAGCCAGGACGCATTGGCCGCGCAGTTGCTGGAAGACTGCCTGTTCATCCTCGATAACGCGTGTATCTGCCTCGATCGCGGGGCGTTGTGGCGGCGTACCGAAGAGCGCGCAATCATGCGCAAGGTTGGCGAATGGGCGGCAGATTGCCCGGAAGAAACCCTCAATCTGCTTGAGCTTTCGCAGGTTGCCGGGGTGTCCCTGCGCCAGCTGCAGCACGCCTTCAAGACCTTCACCGGCATGGCCCCGGCGCAGTGGCTGCGCTTGCGCCGGCTCAACAGTGCACGGCGTGAATTGCTCAGTTGCACGCCCAGCGATACCACCGTCGCCGAAGTGGCCATGCATTGGTCGTTCTGGCACCTGGGACGGTTTTCCGACAGCTACCGCAAGCTGTTCAAGGAGCTGCCCAGCGAGACCCTGAAGCGCGTGGCGCTGTCAGTCAGATAGCCAGCAGTGGTAATGTTCGACCTACTAAATGAAGTCGATAGCCTGGAAAGACCATGCCAAGAGCCTCCCACCAAGACCTGCGTCGCGCGTTCCGCCAACTGCTTGCCTCACCTGCCTGCTACCACACCGCCTCCGTTTTCGACCCGATGTCGGCGCGCATTGCCGCTGACCTGGGCTTCGAGGTGGGGATCCTCGGCGGTTCGGTGGCCTCCCTGCAGGTGCTGGCCGCCCCTGACTTTGCCCTGATCAGCCTGAGCGAATTCGCCGAGCAGGCGACGCGGATCGGCCGGGTGGCGCAACTGCCGGTAATTGCTGACGCCGACCACGGCTATGGCAACGCGCTCAACGTGATGCGGACGGTGACCGAGCTTGAGCGTGCCGGGATTGCCGCGCTGACCATCGAGGACACCCTGCTGCCGGCCCAGTTCGGGCGCAAGTCCACCGACTTGATCAGCATCGCCGAAGGCGTCGGCAAGATCCGTGCGGCGCTGGAGGCGCGGGTTGACCCGGAGCTGTCGATCATTGCCCGCACCAACGCGGCGCTGATTGCCACCGAAGAAGTCATCGCCCGCACCGTGGCCTACCAGAACGCCGGTGCAGACGCCTTGTGCATTGTCGGTATCCGCGACTTCGAACACCTGGAACAGATTGCCACGCACCTGAGCGTGCCGCTGATGCTGGTCACCTACGGCAACCCGCAACTGCATGATGATGCGCGCCTGGCCGAACTGGGTGTGCGCATTGCCGTCGATGGTCATGGCGCCTACTTTGCCGCGATCAAGGCCACCTACGACTGCCTGCGCGAGCAGCGCGGCATCACCTGCAGCACCTCGGACCTGAGCGCCACCGAACTCACCCATACCTACACGCAACCGGACGACTACATCGTCTGGGCCCGCGAGTACATGGACGTCAACGAATAGGCCGCAAGGCTTAGTCAACGCAACAACTCTCTACAAATGGAAGCGAAACAATTCATGAAGAAATCTACAGGCGTACTCGGCCTCGCAGTGGCAGTGGCAGCGGTGTGCACCGCGGGTGCCTGGTACACCGGCAAGCAACTGCCAGGCGTGCTGGCAACCACCATCGCCGAATCCAACGCCCAGACCAAGCAGGCGCTGGTGGGTATGGACACCCTCGTGGAGCTTGAGCTGGTATCGCTGGACAGCCATCTGTTCAGCAGTACCGCCAAATACCGCCTCAAGGTAAAGAACCTGCAGGTTGGCGAAGACAGCAAAAGCTTTGAGCTGAATTTTGTCGACCAGATCGAACACGGGCCGTTGCCGCTGTCGCGGGTCAAGGCGCTGAAGCTGATGCCGGTCATGGCAGCCAGTCATTACAGCCTGGAAAAAGACGCGGCCACCGCCGACTGGTTCGCCCTGACCAAAGACGTTTCGCCGCTGCAAGGCCAGGTTGCCTACGGCTACGATCGCTCGATGGACAGCGCTTTCCAGGTGGCGCCGATCGAGTGGAGCAAGGACGGCTCGTCGCTGAAGTTCTCCGGGTTTGAAGTCACTGGCCACGGCAACGAAGGCGCCGAACACGTGCAGCTCACCGGCCAGTCGGGCAGCCTGAGCCTGAACCTGGTCGACCCTGACAGCAAAGTGCTGAAAGTCGAGATCAAGGGCCTGAGCCTGACCGGCGACATGACCAAGACGCCGTTCGGCTTCTATGTCGGCAAGATGGATATGGCCGTGGCTGATACGGTCGCCACCTTCGGCGATGAGCAAAAGGTCCTGAAGCTCAAGGGCCTGGCGCAGAACAACGAGTACAAGAACGACGGCGACAAGCTCTCGGCACGCATGGAATACAAGGTTGGCGACATCAACTTTGACGGCAAGGCCATCGGTGCCGGCGAGATGGTCTGGAGCCTCAAGCGTCTCGACATCCCGGCCATGCAGGCACTGATCGGCTGGTACCAGAGCCGCCTGCCTGAGTTCCAGCAGGCCGCTGCCGAAGGTGCAGGCATGCCGGACCTGGCGATGACCGAGGCTGAAACGGCCCAGGTGCGCAGCGATGTGCAGCGCCTGCTGGCAGCCAAGCCGCAGATCGCCCTGGAGAACCTGTCGTTCAAGACTGCCAATGGCGAAAGCCGTTTCAGCTTCAGCGTCGACCTGGCCAACCCGACCTCCCTGGAGCTGCCACCCGAGGAGCTGTCCAAGCAGCTGATCACCCAGCTGCAGAGCAAGCTGTCGCTGTCCAAGCCGATGATCGGTGACCTGGCGACCCTGCAGGCGCAGTTCGAAGGCCAGACCGATGCTGCCATCGTTTCCCAGCAAGCGGCCCAGGCCGGGGAAATGGTCAGCATGATGGCGGTGCAGAGCCAGATGGCCAAGGTCGAGGGCAACGACATTGTTACCTCGCTGCACTATGCCGATGGCATGGTCGACTTCAACGGCCAGAAGATGACCGTTGAGCAGTTCGCCAGCGTGATCATGGCCAACGCCAGCGCAATGCAGGCGACCGGCGGTTGATGTTCAGGCCCGGGGCGCCCGCCCCGGGCTTGTTTCACTAAAAAAACCTTTTGAATTCATTCGATTATCTGTAGCCTTCGGCATCCTATAAAAACCCGAGGCCGCAGCTGGTCCGTGGTTCTGTGCGCAAGGCTGTTTTGCCCTGCCTGTGGAGCCTGTAGCCGATTTGCCAGGGCTCGGTGATACACTCGACTTACGCGCTCAAGCGCCTGCAGGTCCAGCGATCATGACCCAGATTTCCGAACGCCTTCTCGTCCAGGCTCACCTCGATGCCAAGCAGCCCACGCCGCTGACGCCCGAGCAAGAGGCCGACTACCGCGCCGCCATTGCCGCCGAACTCAAGGCGCAAAATGCGGTGCTGGTTGCCCACTACTATTGCGACCCGGTGATCCAGGCCCTGGCCGAGGAAACCGGTGGCTGCGTGTCCGATTCGCTGGAAATGGCCCGCTTCGGCAAGAACCACGCGGCCTCGACCGTGGTGGTCGCCGGGGTGCGCTTCATGGGCGAGACGGCCAAGATCCTCACTCCGGAAAAGCGCGTGCTGATGCCGACCCTCGAGGCGACCTGCTCGCTCGATCTCGGCTGCCCGGTGGAGGAGTTCTCGGCGTTCTGCGACAAGCACCCCGAGCGCACCGTGGTGGTGTATGCCAACACCTCGGCAGCGGTCAAGGCCCGCGCCGACTGGGTAGTGACCTCAAGCTGCGCGCTGGAAATCGTCGAAAGCCTGATGGACAACGGCGAGACCATCATCTGGGGCCCGGACCAGCACCTGGGCCGCTATATCCAGAAACAGACCGGCGCCGACATGCTGCTGTGGGACGGTGCCTGCATCGTCCACGAAGAGTTCAAGTCGCGCCAACTGGCCGACATGAAGGCGCTGTACCCGGATGCGGCAATCCTGGTGCATCCGGAGTCGCCCGAGGCGGTGATCGACCTGGCCGACGCAGTGGGCTCCACCAGCCAGCTGATTGCTGCGGCGCAGACCCTGCCGAACAAGACCTTCATCGTCGCCACCGACCGCGGCATCTTCTACAAGATGCAGCAGCTGTGCCCCGACAAGATCTTCATCGAAGCGCCTACCGCCGGTAACGGCGCGGCATGCCGCAGCTGCGCGCATTGCCCGTGGATGGCGATGAATACCCTGGAGCGCACCTTGCAGTGCCTGCGGGAAGGCACTAACGAGATTTTCGTTGAGCCGGCGTTGATCCCCCAGGCGATCAAGCCGCTCAAGCGTATGCTCGACTTCACCCAGGCGGCGCGGATGAAGTTGTCCGGTAACGCCTGACGACGCCTTCGCGGGGCAAGCCCGCTCCTACCGTAGGAGCGGGCTTGCCCCGCGATGCTTAGCGCATCATGTCCTTGACCATCCGCTGTTGCTCCATCAGCTCGCGCTGACGCGCATCGATCTTCGACGCCAGGACGAAGTTGTTGCCGGCGCGCTGCTTGGCGTAGTCAAGCTGCTGCAGGGCCTGGTCGAAGTCGCCCACCAGGGCAAAGTATTCGGCGCGGGCCTGGTGCAGGCCGATGGTGTTGCCCGACAAGCCCCGCACTTCCGCCACGTCATACCAGACGTCCGGGTCTTCAGGACGGTTCTTGAGTAGCGCATCCAGCGCCTTCTCTGCCTCGGCAGGGCGGTTCTGCTTGAGTAGCAGGTCGATGCGCGCCTGTTGCAACGGGTAGTTGGCCGGGTACAGGCTGCGCATCCGCTCGACCCGCTGCTGGGCATCGGGCAGGCGGTTGTTGGTGATGTCCAGGTCGATCTGCGCCAGGTTGTAGGTGATGTCGTTGGGCGCCTTGGCCAGCAGCGGCTTGAGGTTCTCGCGCGCCTCGTTCAGGCGCCCGCCCTTGATCTGCGCCAGCGCCAGGCCGTAGCGGGCGGCGTCCATCTGCGGGCTTTCGTCGAGCTGGGCCTGGAAGCGCTTGGCGGCAAGGCCGGGGGTGCCTTCGTAGATCAGCGCCACCCGGGCACGAATCAGCTGGTAGCGCATGCTGTCTTCGGTGCCACCCTTGGGCGCCTGTTCGGCGCGGTTGCGGGTGTCGGCGATGCGCGATTCGGTAACCGGGTGAGTCAGAAGGAATTCCGGCGGCTTGGCGTCATAGCGGTACTGGCGCATCAGGCGCTCGAACATGGTCGGCATGTTGCGCGGATCATAGCCGGCCTTCTCAAGGTTGAGGATACCGATGCGGTCGGCTTCCTGTTCGTTCTGCCGCGAGAAGCGCCGCTGCTCCTGGATGGCGGCCGCCTGGGTGCCGGCAATTGCGGCAATACCGGCATCACCGGCACCTGCCGCGGCGGCGACGATACCGATCAGCAGCGCGCCCATCATCGGCAACTGCATGCGCTGCTGGGCCTCGACGCCGCGGGCGAAGTGGCGTTGCGACAAGTGCGCCAGTTCGTGGGCCAGTACCGAGGCGTATTCGCCTTCGGTCTGGGCATTGAGGAACAGCCCGCCGTTGACCCCGACGATCCCGCCGGGGGCGGCAAAGGCGTTGAGTTCGCGGCTGTCGATGAGGATGAACTCCAGGCGCCGGTCCTGCAACTGGCTGGTTTCGGCCAGGCGGTAGACGCTGGTTTCGACGTAATCCTTGAGCTGGGGATCGTTCAGTTGGTTGACATTGCCCCGCAGCAGGCTGAGCCAGGCGCGGCCCAGCTGGTGTTCCTGTTGCGGGGAGACAATGGCAGAACTGGCGTCGCCGAGTGACGGCAGGTCGTCGGCATGGCTGGGGAGCGCCATCAAACAGGCCAGCGTCAGCAGGGTAGGGCGCAGAAAATTCATGCACGAAGCTCTGGTCGACAAAGAACCTTACTGTAGCCCGCTCGCACGTTGGCGACCAGTGGCGGTATCCTACCGGGCTTGTTCAAAATGCTACCTGTGCCCGCATTCCTGCCTGGAGACCCCCATGAGCGAGACCCCGACCCATGACGCCGAACTCGACGCCAGCGGGCTGAACTGCCCGCTGCCGCTGCTCAAGGCGAAGATGGAGCTCAATCGCCTGGCCACTGGCGCGGTGCTCAAGGTGATTGCCACCGACGCCGGTTCCCAGCGCGACTTTCGCACTTTTGCCCGATTGGCCGGTCATACGCTGCTGCTCGAAGAGGCCGAGGCCGGTGTTTACACCTACTGGCTGAAGAAGGCCTGAGTTTTTTCTGTTAAAGGATCGTCAATGTTCAAGGTGCTTCGCGACTGGATGCAGCGCTACTTCTCCGATGAAGAAGCGGTGGTGCTGGCGGTCTTGCTGTTTCTGGCGTTCACCGCCGTCCTGACCCTCGGTGGCATGCTCGCGCCGGTGCTGGCGGGGATGGTCCTGGCGTTCCTGATGCAGGGTCTGGTCAACGCCCTGGAGCGCCTGCGGGTGCCCACGCGCTATGCGGTCGGGCTGGTGTTCATGCTGTTCATGGGCGCCCTGGCGGTGTTCCTGCTGGTGCTGGTGCCGCTGCTCTGGCACCAGTTGATCACCCTGTTCAACGAACTGCCGGGCATGCTCGGCAAGTGGCAGTCGCTGCTGTTGCTGTTGCCCGAGCGCTACCCGCACCTGGTCTCCGACGAGCAGGTGCTGCAGGCCATCGAGGTGATGCGCGGCGAGATCGGCAAGTTCGGCCAGTGGGCGCTGACCTTCTCGCTGTCGAGCCTGCCGCTGCTGGTCAACATCATGATCTACCTGGTGCTGGTGCCGATCCTGGTGTTCTTCTTTCTCAAGGACCGCGAGCAGATCGCCGATTGGGTCAGTGGCTACCTGCCCAAGGAGCGGGCGCTGATGACCCGGGTGGCCGAAGAAATGAACCGGCAGATCGCCAACTACATTCGCGGCAAGGGCATCGAGATTCTGATCTGTGGCGTGGCCACCTACATCGCCTTCATCAGCCTGGGGCTCAACTATGCGGCGTTGCTGGCCCTGCTGGTCGGCCTGTCGGTGGTGGTGCCCTATGTCGGCGCGGTGGTGGTGACCGTACCGGTAACCCTGATTGCGCTGTTCCAGTGGGGCTGGGGTGATCAGTTCATTTACCTGATGGCGGTGTACGCGATCATCCAGGCCCTGGACGGCAACGTGCTGGTGCCGCTGCTGTTCTCCGAGGCGGTGAGCCTGCACCCGGTGGCGATCATCTGCGCGGTGCTGCTGTTTGGCGGGCTGTGGGGGTTCTGGGGGATCTTCTTTGCCATCCCCCTGGCGACCCTGTTCAAGGCCGTGCTGGATGCCTGGCCGCGGCGAGAGCCGGTGGTGGCGCCGCTGCTCTAAAAGCATCGCGGGGCAAGCCCGCTCCCACAGTGAGTGAAAGAACCTGTGGGAGCGGGCTTGCCCCGCGATTGGCTTATCTTGCGTTCAGCGTCTGCGCCTCAGCCAGCACGGCATCGACATGCCCGGGCACCTTCACCCCGCGCCAGGCCTTGCGCAGCACGCCGTCCTTGTCGATCAGGAAGGTGCTGCGGTCCACGCCCAGGTATTCCTTGCCGTAGAGCTTCTTCAGTTTGATCACGTCGAACAGCTGGCACAGGGCCTCGTCCTTGTCGCTGATCAGCTCGAAGGGGAAGGCCTGCTTGGCCTTGAAGTTTTCGTGGGACTTGATGCCATCGCGCGATACGCCGAACACCTGGGTGTTGGCCGCCGCGAAGGCTGCATGCTGGTCACGGAAACCCTGGCCTTCGGTGGTGCAGCCCGGGGTGCTGTCCTTGGGGTAGAAGTACAGCACCACCTGCTGGCCTTTAAGCCCGGCCAGGCTGACGGTCTGGCCGCTGGTGGCCTGGGCCTCGAAATCGGCGACGGGTTGGTCAAGTTCAACGGCCATGAAAAGCTTCCTTACATCGGGTTCTGTGGGCGCCACGGTTCGATCAGCGCATCCAGGTTCAGCGCATCGGAGAAGTCCAGGAACTGGTCACGCAGCCAGCTGATCTGTGTGCCGGCCGGCAGGGTCACGGTAAAGGTGGCGTTGAGCATGGTGCCGCCGGTCTGCGGGGCCTGGTAGGTGTCGCAGGTGAGGTTCTCCAGCTCCACATGATGGTCGATGAAGAACTGGCACAGCTCGTTGATGATGTCCGGGCGGTAGGCGGCGCTGACATAGGCCACGTACGGCAGCGACAGCGGGCGCACTTCGAGTTCGGCGCTGCGCACCACGTTGACGGTGAAGGTGTGCTTCTTGGCCAGGCCCGGCAGGGCGCCTTCGAAGCGCGCCAGGGCGTCCCAACTGCCGGCGACCTGCAGGACCAGGGCACTGCACTCGCCGTGGCGGGTCAGGCGCGAGGTGACGACCGAGCAACGATTGTCGTTGCTGGCCCGGCACAGGATGTTGGTCAGCTCCATGGGATTGGCACCCAGGGCGCTGATGACAAGGAATTGTTCGCGAACGGTGGGGGTGGACATGCAGCATTCCTAAAGCGATGAGCGGTCGGTACCTGACGTGGCAAAAAGGCCGGTAGGCAGGCGCCCGGGGCTCAGGATCGAGCCTTGCGGCGCTGGCTACGCGCATTGTCGGCAGCCCGGCGGGCCACTATGTACCGATCAAAGACAGAAGGGTAGCGAAAATGGCCGCCGAGGGGAATGCTCCGCCCGCCTGCTTCGCTTGTGCAAGGCCGATGGCGCCAGTACCATTACCGCTCTCTTTTTCCGGCAGGAGCAGTTTCATGATTGCGGGCAGTATGGTGGCATTGGTCACACCCATGGATGCACAAGGGCGTCTTGATTGGGACAGCCTCAGCAAACTCGTGGACTTCCACCTGGAAAACGGCACCCACGCCATCGTTGCCGTCGGTACTACCGGCGAGTCGGCGACCCTGGATGTCAATGAGCACATTGAAGTCATCAAGGCGGTGGTCAAGCAGGTCAATGGCCGTATCCCGGTGATCGCCGGCACCGGCGCCAACTCCACCAGCGAAGCCGTGCACCTGACCCGCAACGCCAAGGAAGCCGGCGCCGATGCCTGCCTGCTGGTGGTGCCGTACTACAACAAGCCGACCCAGGAAGGCCTGTACCAGCACTTCAAGCACATTGCCGAAGCCGTCGACATCCCGCAGATCCTCTATAACGTCCCTGGCCGCACCTCCTGCGACATGCAGGCCGAGACCGTGATCCGTTTGTCGACTGTGCCGAACATCATCGGCATCAAAGAGGCCACCGGCGATCTCAAGCGCGCCAAGGCCATCCTTGACGGCGTCAGCAAGGACTTCATCGTCCTGTCCGGCGATGACCCGACCGCTGTCGAGCTGATCCTGCTGGGCGGCAAGGGCAACATCTCTGTTACCGCCAACGTCGCCCCGCGAGAAATGGCCGATCTGTGCGAAGCCGCCCTTGAGGGCAATGCCCAGAAGGCTCGCGCAATCAACGAACAACTGATGCCGCTGCACAAGGACCTGTTCATCGAAGCCAACCCGATTCCGGTGAAGTGGGCTCTGGTTGAAATGGGCCTGATGCACAAGGGCATCCGCCTGCCACTGACCTGGCTGAGCGAATCCTGTCACGATACGGTACGCCAGGCGATGCGCCAGTGCGGCCTGAAGTTTTAATTGAGGACGTACACCGCATGAAGCGATTGGCTGGTCTTTCCGCCCTTGCCTTGATCATCTCCAGTACCAGCGGTTGCGGCTGGCTCTGGGGCGAAGAGGGTTACTTCCGTGACCGTGGCAGCGATTATCTGGAGGCCACCCAGAAGCCGCCAATGCAGCTGCCACCGGACGTCAGCAGCGCCAAGCGGCTCGACCCGCTGCTGCCGATCCCGCGCAACGTCGCCGACGACAACGTCAAGGGCGAATTCGAAGTGCCACGTCCGCTGCCGTTGAACGCCGCGGCCGACATCAGCGATTTCAGCCTGCAGAAGAGCGGCAGCTCGCGTTGGGTCCTGGCCCAGCGCTCGCCGGCCGAAGTCTGGCCGGTGGCCCGTCAGTTCTTTGAAGACAACGGCTTCCGGATTGCCGAAGAGCGTCCGCAAACCGGCGAGTTCAACACCACCTGGCAGCGTTTCGACGAACTCTCGGCATCCATGGCCAAGCGCCTGGGCAGTGCCTCGAGCAGCAGCGACAACGAAGTCCGTGCGCGCATCCGCATCGAGCCGGGCGTGCAGCGCAACACCAGTGAAGTCTACGTCGTGACCGTCGAACGCCCGGCCGGCAGCACTGCCGAGCAGGAATTCCCGGCGCGCTCTGCCAACACCGGTGTCGACGCCATCCTGGTCGACGAAATGCTCGCCAGCATGACCCGCAGCGCCGAGAAGGGCGGTTCGGTGTCGTTGCTTGCCGCTCGCGACTTCGATACCCCGAGCCGCGTCAGCCTCAGCGAAGACGGCAGCGGCAACCCGGTACTGAACCTGGGCGCCGACCTCGATCGCGCCTGGTCCAGCGTTGGCCGTGCCCTGGAGCAGGGCGAATGGCGCGTTGAAGACATCAACCGCAGCCTGGGCCTGTACTACATCAACCTTGCCGAGAAAGCCGAGACCAAAGAGCAGCCAGGCTTCTTCAGCCGCCTGTTCGGCGGTGCGCCGAGCAAGGAAGAGCGTGAAGCCCGTGCCGAGCGCTACCAGGTTCGCCTGAGCAAGGTGGGCGAAAGCGTCCAGGTCACCGTCGAGAAGAACATCAACACCGTGGCCCCGGCAGACGTTGCCCGCCGCGTGCTGAGCGTGATTCAGGACAACCTGGGTTAAGTGCGCTTCGCCGTACTTGGAAGTGGAAGCCAGGGAAATGGCACGCTGATCGCCAGTGGCAATACCTTGCTGCTGGTCGATTGCGGCTTTTCCCTGCGTGAAACCGAGCGGCGCCTGGCGCTGCTCGGCGTTTCTGCGGCGCAATTGAGCGCGGTGCTGGTCACCCACGAACATGCCGACCACGTGCATGGGGTCGGGTTGCTGTCGCGGCGCTACAATGTACCGGTCTACCTCAGCCGCGGCACCTTGCGCGGCATGCGCAAGCCGGTCGAGGCCGCAGGCTTCCTGGCCGCCAACGACACCTTGCAGCTGGGCGACCTGAGCGTTACCGCCGTCGGCGTCACTCACGACGCGCTGGAGCCGCTGCAGTACGTGTTTGGCGATGGCAGCCGGCGCTTTGGCGTGCTGACCGACCTGGGCTCGTATGATGCGGCCCTGCTCAGCAGCTACCAGGGCCTGGACGCCCTGCTGATCGAGGCCAACCACTGTCGCGACCTGCTCGGACGCGGGCCGTACCCGATGTTTTTGAAGCAGCGGGTGGGTGGCGACTACGGACATTTGAACAACCATCAGGCCGCGCGCCTGGTGTCGGAGCTGGACTGGCAGAACCTGCAACACCTGGTGCTGGCCCATCTCAGCAGCAAGAACAACCAGCCACAGCTGGCCCGGCAATGCTTCGTCGATACCCTCGGCTGCGACCCGGACTGGCTGCAAGTGGCCAATCAGGATTCCGGGCTCGACTGGCGTGAAATCGCCTAGCCCATCATTTAGCAAGCGGAGCCCATCATGGAAAAACGTGAAGAACTCTACCGCGGCAAAGCCAAGTCGGTTTACAAGACCGACGACGCTGACCGCTTGATCCTGCTGTTTCGCAACGACACCTCGGCGTTCGACGGCAAGCGCATCGAACAGCTCGACCGCAAGGGCATGGTGAACAACAAGTTCAACGCCTTCATCATGCAAAAGCTTGAAGAAGCCGGCATCCCGACCCAGTTCGACAAACTGCTGGGCGACAACGAGTGCCTGGTCAAGAAGCTCGACATGATCCCGGTCGAATGCGTCGTGCGTAACTACGCTGCCGGCAGCCTGGTCAAGCGCCTGGGCGTCGAAGAAGGCATGAAGCTCACCCCGCACACCTTCGAGCTGTTCCTCAAGGACGACGCCAAGGGCGACCCGTTCATCAACGAATCCCACGTCGTGGCCTTCGGTTGGGGCACCGCCGAGCAACTGGCGAAGATGAAAGAGCTGTCGCTCAAGGTCAACGACGTGCTGAACAAACTGTTCGACGACGCTGGCCTGCTGCTGGTCGACTTCAAGCTTGAGTTCGGCGTATTCCACGGCGAGATCGTCCTGGGTGACGAATTCAGCCCGGACGGCTGCCGCCTGTGGGACAAAGAGACCCGCAAGAAGATGGACAAGGACCGCTTCCGCCAGGGTCTGGGCGACGTTATCGAAGCCTACGAAGAAGTTGCCAAACGCCTGGGCGTGCCGCTGTAACCGGCAAGTTCACGCAAGCGCCTGATACCACGCGAATTTTTTTCGCAAACAGGCTTTGCCTTTCGGCAAACTGCTGGTATCATGCGCGCCACTGGAGAGATGCCGGAGTGGCCGAACGGGACGGATTCGAAATCCGTTGTACTGGCAACAGTACCTAGGGTTCAAATCCCTATCTCTCCGCCATATGCAGTAAAGAAAAGCCCCCGCAAACATTTATGTTTGTGGGGGCTTTTTCGTTTCTGCGCGTAATAGCCGCCGGAGACAAGGGGTTGTTCGCCGCATCATGGTCTCGGAATTCAAGGAGGATTCGAACAAATGGCACGCATAGCTTTGGTTCTGACACCTGGTTTTGCTGATTGGGAATATGCCTTTATTGCAGGAACCGCATCACCGTTTTACGGAATCGACCTTGGTTTTTTCACCCCTGTTCCAGGGCAATTCCTCTCGCAGGGAGGATTGACGGTCACGCTCGATAGCAGTCTGGAACAATGCCTGGACTGGAAACCAGATGTTGCCGTCATCGTCGGGGGACAGCTCTGGGAACACGCAGATGCTCCAGATATTGGGGACTTTCTTCGTGCCAGCCGAGACGCGGGGGCAACTATCGCCGGAATATGTGGAGGAACGCTGGCGCTGGCGAGGGCTGACCTTCTCAATACGATGCCTCACACCTCGAACAGCGGGGATTTCCTCAAACAACATGCCGCAAGTTATAAAGGCGAGGCTCTTTATCAAGACTGTTCAGGCACCATGGTTGCAGACCGGATCATAACTGCGCCAGGCCCTGCACCTGTCAGCTTCACCTGTGCAGTATTTGAAGCTGCGGGTTTATCTGCCGAGGCGGTTTCTCAGTTCAGATCAATGTTGGCCGCTGAACATGAGTAAACCACTTGGCCCTGGTGATTACGGCTTGCACACCAAGCGCTGACGCTCATAGTTCAGTGTCTTATCCCGCTCCGGCAGGCTATACGGCGCTGTGCACTGGCGCTCGCCCCACTTGATGGTCAGGCTGCCCTGGTCTTCTTCCAGCAACACCAGCGCCTTGCCGTTGGGGTCGGAAATTGCCAGTTGCTTGCCGCTGGCGTCTTCCAGCGAGGCGCCGAACGGGATCATCGCACCCTGTTCGTCGAACAGTTCGAACTGCACCCGCCGCCCGCTCTTGCCGGTGTAGCGGGCCACCACCACGGCGCCGCGGCGCGGTACCAGTTGCTGGGTGGCGTTGTCGATTTCGATGTCGCCGCCCAGTTCGCGGGTGTCCAGGCTGATCCAGTTGACCCGGTAAGGTTGCGCGTTGGGAATCACTGCGTAGCCGTTGCGCCCGGTTTCGACGCCGCTGTAGCTGCTGATCTTGGCGCCCTTGACGCCCGGCACCTGGGCCAGGGCGAAGGTTTCGCCGACGGTCTGGCCGAGGTTGATGCCACCTTGGTGAGCAACCACCGAGCCCGACACGTTGAGGTTCTGCGAGTCGTAGCCGCGGCCCTGGCTGTAGCCCAGGGTGATGTCGGCCACCGAGGTGCGGGTGTTGAGGTTGGCCGAGGCGGAGTTGCCGCCGGAGCTGCTGTTGCCGCCCTGGACCGAATAGAAGGTGTCGCTGGTTTCGGACAGGTAGCCGTTGACGCCAACCTGGGTGCTGTCGCCGCCTTTTTGCGTGCTGGTGGTGATGAACGCACGCGGCGCCCGGGCGCGGCTGCCCAGCGGGAAGGACACCGACAGGTTGAACTGAGTATCGCTGCTTGAGCCGCCGTAGCCGTCGCCCAAATCCTTGGTGCGGGTGACGCCGAGGTTGTAGCTGGCTTCGCCCCAGTTGTTGCTGTAGCCGGCCGAAAAGCTCTGCGAGCCGCCGCGGTTCCAGTAGCGCTGGTCGCTGGCGTTGACGTACAGGCTGCCCAGTTCGCGGTTGCGGCCCATGCTCTGGTTGATGGTCAGGTCGGTGCGGGTCTTGGAGTTGCCCGGGCGCCGCTCCAGGTCGCTGCTCAAGTCCTGGACGTGATCGGTCAGGGTGCGGAAACCTTCGGTGGAGTAGCGGTACGCGGCCAGGGTGAAGTTGGTGTCGGTGCCGGTGAAGGTCTTGGCATAGAGGGCACGCACACTGTTACCCTGGGTGGTTTGCCCCAGCGCGCGGCTGCTCGAATGGGTGACGTCGAACGACACCGCGCCCAGCGAAGTGTTCTTGCCGGCACCCAGCGACAGCGCCTTGTAGTTGTCGCTGGCCTGGATACCGATGATCCCGGTAAGGCTGCTGCTGATACCGTAGGCCAGGGTGCTGCTGAGGATGTTCGGGGTGGCCATGCCGTCGGTGTTGCTGTTGAACTGGCCGGCCGAGACGCTGTATTTGACCTGGCCTTCACGCACCATGATCGGCAGGCTGGAGAACGCCTGGGTGGTCACCCGACGGCGGCCGTCAGCCTCGACGATAGTGATTTGCAGGTCGCCGTTGGAGCCGGACGGGTAGATGTCGCTGATCTCGAACGGCCCTGGCGGCACGCTGGCGGTGTACAGGATGTAGTTGTTCTGGCGGATCTCGACGGTGGCGTTGGTTTGCGCCACGCCACGGATGATCGGCGCGTAGCCGCGTTCGCTGTCGGCGCGCATGCCTTCGTCGGAGGCAAGCTTCACACCGCGATAGCGCACGCTGTCGAACAGGTCGGTGTCGCTGAAGATATCGCCGGCGCTGAACTGGCCCTTGAGGGCCGTGACGTCATGCTGCAGGTAGCTGCGGTTGCTCTTGAAGGTGCTTGGGCGACCGGTGCTGCTGGTGAAGTTCGACTCGTTGCGCAAGCGCCAGGCACCGAGGTTGATGCCGTTGCGCAGGCCGAGGTTATTGGCGATGCGCGTGTCGGCATCGCCGGCGCTGCGGCTGCTGTTGTACTGGTAGTTGATGAACGCCGCCGGCACACCGTCATCCCACAGCGCCGGGTCGACGTAGCCACGGATACCGCGCTGCATTGCCACTTGCGGCACGCTGGCCGCCAGTTGCAGGCGCGCGGCGTCATAGCGCAGGCTGGCCTGGTCGATCAGCGCTGGCAGGTCGTAGCAGCTTTGTGGGGTGTTCGGGTCGAACTTGCCCTGGGCCTGCAGTTTGTTCAGGTCGATGCCCAGCTGTTGCAGCAGTTCCAGGGTCAGGCACGGTTCGACACGGCCGGTGGCCGGGTTGCGGTTGAAATCGATGTCACGCCGGCCCACCAGCACTTCGTTGCTGTACAGGTCGACCCGGTAGTTGCCCGGCAACACGCTGTTGGCCGACAGCAGCAGTTGCAGGTCGACCGACGAAGGTGCGCCTTGCAGGAAGGTGGTGTTGAAGGCTTCCAGTTGTTGCGCATCGCTGGTGTCCTGCGCGGCCAGCACCGGCATCGCGCCAAGCACGGCCAGCGACAGGGCGCTCAACTTCCACAGACGAGCAGTTGCAGACGGAGCGCACGCACGTTGGCCGGCGCAATGAGTTGGCCTGTTACCGGAAGATAAAGACATGCGAAGGAACCTTGTATCCCGAATAACGACTGGGCGCGGCGAGGGGCGCAGTTACGCGCAGGCTTAACGCCTGGGCATTAACCGTTATTGTTTGCCCGGCGCTTGGGCAGCGGTACTTGCCTGGCCGCTGGACAGTGTCGTGGTGTATTGGTTTTGCGCACCGTAATCATTGATGCTGGAAAAACTCAGGCGCACGTTGTTATCGCTACCCAGGGTTTTAACCGGAAATGTCTTTACTTCACCCGGCGCGACCATGGTTGAGTCCGCTGCCAGTTCGCTAAGTTTGCCCGCCTCAAGTTTTATATCCGCCATCGAGACGTGATAAAGGCTCGGGTTATTGACCTGCAGCAGGGTCTTGCCGCTGTGGCGCAGCAGTTGCCATTGCAATTCGGTCGGCGCCATAAGGGCATTGCCAGGCAAGCCTGCGGGGCGGAAGAAAATCTTGATGCGCTGGCGCACGGCCAGTTGCAGGGTGTTGGCTGCGGCCGCGGCCTGGGGGATTTCCTGGACGTTGAGCCAGACCACCGACTCTTTGTCCGCAGGCATCCCGGCACCTTCGTACAGCACTCGCAGCAACTGCTGTTCACGGGCGAACACCCGTGCCAGTGGCGGGGTTACGGCAAAGGGCACGCTGCGCTGGGCATCGCTGTCGTCGACCCAGGATTGAATCAGCACGTCCTGGTTGCCATTGCGCACGGTGACGTTGGCTTCCTTGTGGTTGCCATCAAAGACAATCCGCGTGGCACTCAGAGAAATACTGGCCATGGCCTGGCCGGCCATGAGCATGCCGAGCAGCCCCAGGCATGCGGGAATAGAACGACGCAACATGGTCTGTACCGTTTGATTCAGGGGTTTTACTTCAGGGCCAATGGCGAGGCCGGGCGGCCTCGCACAAAGCAGTTCAGGCGCTACGACTTATTCGTATTGCAGGATGAACGGCAGGGTGGCGTCACCGCGACCGGCGGTGGCAGTGCCCGCTGCGCCAGTGGTGACGTAGGCGGCGGAGAAGTTGAGGATCGCGTCGCCACCGGCAGCGCCGGTACCGTGCATTTCGCTCTGGATCATGGCGGTGGTTTTCGAGCTCAGGTCGATCAGCGCGCCGTTGCTGTCGAGCAGGGCGATACCGACGTTGGCTGCAGTGCCGGTGCCTTTGGTCAGGGCCAGGACTTTCTTGCCGGTGACCAGGCCCGAACCGCCGCTGGCGGCGTCAAAGATCATCGAGACTTTGGTGCCCAGGTTGCAGTTGACGTTGAGGTTGAAGTCTTTACCGGTGACACGGCCCGAGGACGGGCTTTCAGCGGTGCCCATGTCCTTGATCGATACAGTGCCCATGTCCACGGAGATCACGCGATCAGCGTTGGCGCCGTCAACCGAGCAGGCGTCGTTGTTGATCACGCCGGTGAAGGTGATCTTGCCGCTGCCACCTTGAACAGGCGTCGTTTCTGCTGCCAGGGCAGCGCCGGACGCTGCAAGTACGGACAGAGTAATAAGGGCCAGGGAGAACTTCTTCATGGTGATGTCCATTTGTATTGGTTGGAAAGTGCTGCATGAAAATGCCAATACACAATAGAACGGGGGGTGTTTGCCGAACATCAGACGATTCTTATAAGGCCTGAGCCCAGGTGGGGCGGGCGTTCTGGCAACAAAGTCTTTATCGGTTCCTGACCTTGTTGCCGGGAAATTTAGTTAAAGATACTGCGCTCCAGGCAATAAGCCAACAAGTCCTGGTCGCTATTAACATCAAGTTTGCGCATGGCCGAAATCTTTTGCGCGCTGATGGTCTTGGCACTTCGGTTCTGGCTGCGGGCAATATCACTGACACTTTTACCGGCGACAAACAGTCGCAGTATTTCAAACTCTTTGGGTGACAGTGTGGCAAACCGGTCCTCGATCGCCGCGGTGGTTTCGATGACCGAGGTTTTTGCAGGTTCCAGGCTGCGGTACTGGCTTTGCTGGGCCACGGCCTTGAGCGCCAGCTGGATTTCGGTGTGCAACTGGCTCTTCTGGATCACCCCGACCACGCCCAGCTCATGCAGGCGGGTGAGAATCAGGTGGTTGGAGATCATCGTCAGGATCAGCACCTGCAAATGCGGAAAGTGCCGCTTCAGGTAATCGACCAGTTTCAGGCCGTCGCCATAGGGTGAATCGGCCGGCATGTTGTAGTCGGTGATCACCAGATCCACCGGTTGCTGTTCGAGCAGCTCGATCAGGCCTTTTGAGCACACGGCTTCGCCGACCACGCAAAAACGTTCGTCACGTTCTACCAGTTCGCGCACACCGAGCAGCACGATCGGGTGATCGTCCGCGATGATGACTTTGAGTTTGTCCATAGTGGCTGTCCGTAGTACCGGTATAGAAGGTTAGGGGGTGTCCATACGGCCGCAGGTAAGCCTGATTGTTGTTACTCGAGCGCATCCACAACAGCGGCAAGCCGGCTCAGTATCTGCTGCACTTCAAGGCGCAGGGAAGCATCGATTGTCCCGCCTGCCAGGCGGCACTCAAGCGCCGTACAGTGCTCGGCCAGGTCGCTGGCCTGTACCGCGCCGAGGGCGCCGGCGATGCTGTGCAGCCTTTGGGCGACGATTCTAGCGTCACTTTGCTCCAGCGCGCAGCGGATCAGTTGCAGGTCATCGCGCATGGTGGTGATGAACAGCGGGCGCATCCGCTCTGAAAGCTGCAGGCTATCGGTAGCCGGGGCGGCGGCGGGGGCGGTGAGGGTGTCTGGCTCGACCCGCGTCGCTGCATTCTGCAAAGCCGGGCGGCAGAGCTTGAGCAGGTGGCCGCGCAGGGTCTGCAGGCTCAGCGGCTTGACGATCCAGGCGTTCATGCCGACGGCGATGCAGCGCATGCCCTCTTCGCGCATGGCGTTGGCAGTGACGCCGATGATCGGCAGCTGCGGGTCATGCTCGCGCAGGGTGCGGGCCAGCTCATAGCCGTTCATGACCGGCATGTTGACGTCCGTCAGCACCAGGTCAAAGACCTCGGGCTGCCACAGGTGCAGGGCCTGTTCGCCGTTGCTGGCGACCACCGCGGTGCAGCCCAGGGCCTCGAGCTGTTCCTTGATGATCGCCTGGTTGATCGGGTTGTCTTCGGCCACCAGGATACGCAGTTGCAGGTTGTCGGCTTGCTGTTGCGCGGCCTGCTGCGATGCCTGCGGCGTGCCCAGGCGGGCCATGCCCACCGCCTCGGCGATGGCGCGTAGGTTGTGCAGGTCGACATTCCAGCCCTGCCCGGTGTATTCCGGCGGGTTGCGTCCACCGGCCGTGCACAGCACCCGTGGCCCCGGCCAGGCTGGGGCGTTGGTCGCCGGCAAGGCATCGACCAGTACCGCCGGCGCATGCTTGGCTTCCAGTGGCTGGGGGGCCAGGGCGGCGTGTACGCCGAGGCGGACAAGCCAGTCGACCAGCGATTGCGCCAGCTCCTGTACCGGGGCGCGCACGTAAACCGGAATCGACGCGGCTGCAACTGGCGCGCTGCTTAGGGTTTGGCCTGCCAGCACCGGCAAGCTCATGCGCAGGGCAAAACTGCTGCCCAGCCCCGGTTCGCTGACCACTTTCAGTTGCCCACCCATCATTTCGCTAAGCCACCAGCAGATCGGCAGGCCCAGGCCTGCGCCACCTTCGCTGCAGGCGTCCTGCACCTGGTAGAACAGCTCGAACAGCTTGGCCTGCTGCGCCGTGGAGATGCCGATGCCGGTGTCGGTGACCTGCCACTCCAGGTTGACCTTGTCATCTTCTCGCGCCAGCACCCGGGTGCGCAGGACCACGCGCCCGGTGTCGGTGAATTTGATGGCATTGCTCAACAGGTTGTTGAGGATCTGCCGAATGCGCATCGGGTCGCCGAGCAGGCGCTCGGGCAGCGCGGCGTCGGTGCAGGCATAGAGCTGCAGGCCCTTGCGCTGGGCGAAGGCGGCATAGGTGTGCAGGGTGTCTTCGATCAGGTCCAGGGGGCAGAACTCGATGGACTCGATCGCCATCTGCCCGGATTCGATCTTCGACACGTCGAGCACGTCGCTGATCAGCTGGAACAAGGTGGCCGAGGAGCGCTGGATAGTCTGCAGGTATTCCTGCTGGCGCGGCTCCAGGCGAGTCAGGCCGAGCAGTTCGAGGGTGCCGAGCACGCCGTACAGCGGGGTGCGGATTTCATGGCTCATGGTCGCCAGGAACAGGGTCTTGGCTTCGTTGGCGGCATCGGCGGCGCGCCGTGCTTCTTCCAGGGCCGTGGCATCTTCAATATGCCGGGTGACGTCGTTGAAGGCATACAGGCGCACATCCTGGCCCTGGTAGCGGGTCGAGACAAACCCCACCTGCAGGTGCCGGCCGTCGATTTCCAGGTAGGTTTCACCCGTCTCGCCCTGGTCGGTGCGCCGCTCCAGGGCGCTGATCAGCTTGGCGCTGCCCGGCGACTGCTGGGCCCGCTGGTTTTCCACCAGCACCTGGTTGTCGGCGCGGCGCACCACGCACAGGCCGGTGGGCGCGGTATCGATTACCACGCGGCTGAAGGCTTCGCTTTCGGCGATGCTGGCATGCGCCTGGCGCGCCGGCAGGATCACCTGGCGGCGGTACCAGCGGTTGGCACCCCAGCCCATGGCAATGACTCCGAGCAGCAAGGCGCCAAGGCTTGCTAGCGGCCACAGGGCGTAGCGGAAGAAGCTGCGATAGTTAAGGGCATAGACCGCCGTCCACCCCGGGCCATTGTGGTTGACCAGCTTGAACACCAGGCCTTCGGGCTTGAAGTTGATCCCCTCATGCAGCGGCGATTCTGGCCACAACGCGCCAATCAGCACCTGGCCGGAAGGCGCCACCAGGGTGAAGTGGTCATAGATCGACCATTCCATGGTGCGTTCGTAGTCATTGGCCTGGGACAAATCGAGGATGCTGGCGATCATCACCCGGGTGTCGGCGCCCTTGATGTGGATTTCGTCCGCGGCCAGCTGGATGCCGATGTACGCTAGCATGCGCGCCGGGCCCGGGCTGGCGGCGCTTGGGCCATAGTGTTGCCAGCAGACTTCACCTTCGCGCAGCAACTGATGGTCGCGCGGCAGGCGATCGATCACGCTGCGGATCATGTCGATGAAGCTTTCGTTATGCGGTACGGTCTTGGCCCCTGCATGGCCTGCGGCCGGCACGGTGATGTCGAAGTTGCCGTGCTGGTTGAACAGGAACACATGCGGCGACTGGTAGTGCGAGGTCGACCAGAACGTGCTGTAAAAGGTCGCAAGGTGCACGCCAAGGGAGAATATCTTGGCGTGTTCGCTGGCGGCGATTTTCTCTGGGTCGATTTTGGCGCTGAAGGGCATGGAGTAGGAAAACTCCTGGCCCTGGTAAATATTCGGGCCTTCTTCCGGCAAGGCTTTGAGCAAGCGCACCTGGGCATTCTCGTCCTTGAGCAACTCGCCCTGATGGCTGCGCTGGGCCAGGCTGCGCAAGAACACTTCCTGCTCGCGGATGTTTTCCATCAGCCGGGCAAAGTGAAAGCGCACGGTGTCGTGCTGCTCCTCGATCAGGCGCTGAAACGACCAGTAGCTGGTGCCGACCAACAGCAAAGCCAGGCCAAGCAACACCATCATCCCTTTGTTCAGACGCAACGAACTGCGGGTGAGTTTTTCCAGCAGGGCGTTGTCGTGCTTCATCAGGAGCTTCCGCAGTATCAGTAAGGGTGGTGGCTGGATGGAGTGTACCTCTGCTGGCAATTCAAGGGCGCTGCGGCCACTCAATAGAAGGTGGCCGGCCCGTCATTGGTGAGCAATTGCTGAAACTGCTCGGACGATACCGCGTGGGAAATCAGAAAACCCTGGGCCTGGTTGCAGTCGATCTTGCGCAACAGGGCAAGCTCCTGGGGCGTCTCGACCCCTTCGGCGACCACCGTCAACCCCAGCTTGCGGCCCAGGGCGACGATGCTGGTCAGCGCCGAGGTCATGCTTTCGTTTTCGTGGCAGCCCTGGACCAGGGCGCGGTCGATCTTGAGCTCGGTGAACGGCGTCGAGACCAGGTTCATGTACGAGCTGTAGCCCTTGCCGAAGTCATCCTGGGACAGGCCGAAGCCTTTGATACGCAAGCGGCAGGCGCCGGCGTAAAAGTTACTGATGTCCTGGGGCACCGAGCACTCCATCAGCTCGAAGCAGATCTTGCCGGGGATGCCCTGGTGGTGCAGGACGAACTCCAGCAGGCGGTCGGCCAGGTCATGGCTGTTGAGCAGGTGGGTCGGCAGGTTGATCGATACCGGAATGTCATACCCCTGCTGGCGCCAGCGCGCCTGGGCATGGATCGCCTGCTTGAGCATCAGCCACAGCAGGCGCTCTTCCAGCTCGAAGGTCTTGAACGCCGGCAGGAACGCGCCGGGCAGCAGCACGCCTTGCTCCGGGTGCATCCAGCGCACCAGGGCTTCAGCGGCAACGATGCGGCCATTGCTGAGGGATTTTTTCGGCTGGAACCAGGCCTGGAACTGGCCATTGCTCAGCCCATGGATAAGCGCCTGGTAGTCGAACTGCGCCACCGCCGGCGGCACCGGCGGCGCGCTGCGGTTCTTGCCGTTGAGCTGATCGGTGAGGTTGCGCAGGGCATCGGGCTTGACCGGCTTGGAAAGCAGGCCGATCACTTCGACGCCAAGGTTTTTGGCCACCAGGCTTGCAGCCATGAGCATGCGCTTGGAGGCGGCGCTCATGATTGCCAGGTCCGGTTTGCTGCGCAGCCTGGCCAGGCCTTGGATGAACTGCACGCCGTCCATGCCGGGCATCAGCAGGTCGGTCAGCACCAGGTCGAAGTCACGCCGCTGCAGGTGTTCCAGCGCTTCCTTGCCGTCCTGGGCCGCTTCGAAATGGAAATCGCCCAATTCGCTGAACAGGTGCTGCAAGTACATGTGCTGGAACGGGTGGTCCTCGACGATCAAGATGTTATAGGGCTTCATTAGAGGTCTCTTGATAAGGCGCCAGATAGTTGAACAAGGCCCGCAGCGCGAAAGGCTTGACCAGGCAATGATTCATTCCGGCTGCAAGGCATAGTTCGGCTTCGCCGCGCATGGCATTGGCCGTCGCTCCGATGATCGGGATCGAGCAGCCTTGGCGGCGCAGTTCTCTGGCCAGTTCGTAGCCATTGAGTTTGGGCATGTTCACATCGGTCAAGACCACGTCGAAGTGCCCGCTTTTCCACAATTGCAGGGCCTCGATACCGTCCCCCGCCAACTCGACGGTGCAGCCGAGCTCTTCGAGCTGATCACGCAGGATCAACTGGTTGATGATGTTGTCTTCGGCCACCAGGATGTGCAGCTCGAGTTTCTGCATTTCGCGCTTTTGCGGGTCATCGGTACGGGCGATCCACAGCCCCTGGGCCTGGCGGATGGCCTGGTAAAGAGCACTGAGGTGGTTGAGGTTGACCTGCCAGCGGCCGTCTTCGAGTTGCGGCTCGCAGCAGCCATGGGCGCTGGCCAGGATCAGCGGCCCGCTCCAGTCGGCCACCAGCGCTTGCTCGGCGCTGCCGGGGTGCAGCTCGAGCAGCAGGTGGCCGCTGGCGGCATCCGCCGGCGTTGGCCGCCCGACCTGGGCCCGGGCGCCCCAGCGGCGCAGCCAGCCGCTGATCGACTGCGCCAGCTCGCGAATCGGCGAGACTACGTAGATGGTCTCGGGCAACAGGTTGCCCTGGGCCGGCAGGTCGCTGCTGGCCGAGGCTTCTTCCAGTGGCAGGGTCAGGGTAAAACTGCTGCCCAGGCCCAGTTCGCTGACCATGCGCAACTGGCCGTTCATCAACTGGGTCAGGCGCTGGCAGATCGGCAGGCCCAGGCCGGTGCCGGCCACCACGTTGGTGTTGCCTTCAGTCTGGTAGAACGGCTCGAAAATGTACGGGTGGTCTTCCTCGGCGATGCCCTTGCCGGTGTCCGACACCTGCCACATCAGGCTTGAACGCTCGCCATCGCGGTTGATCAGCTTGACCCGCAACACCACCCGGCCGCTGTCGGTGAACTTGACCGCATTGCTCAGCAGGTTGTTGAGGATCTGGCGGATCCGCGTCACGTCGCCAATCAGCCGCTCCGGCAGTTGCGGATCGAAGCAGGCGTACAACTGCAGGTTCTTGCCCTGGGCCGCGGCGCTGTAGCCCTGGATGACCTCGTGGACCAGCTCCGCGGGCGAGAACTCGCTCAGCTCCAGGGCCAGTTGCCCGGCTTCGATCTTCGACACATCCAGCACGTCGCAGATCAACTGCAACAGGGTCGCTGACGAGCCTTCGATCGCGTGCAGGTAATCGCGCTGCTGGGCATCGAGCTGGGTGCGCGCCAGCAGTTCCAGGGTACCCAGCACACCGTACAGCGGGGTGCGGATCTCGTGGCTCATGGTCGCCAGAAACAGCGTCTTGGCCTCGTTGGCGGCATCGGCCGATTGCCGCGCTTCTTCCAGCGCCGCTTCAACCTGCTTGCGCGCACTGATGTCGCTGAAGGCGCAGAACAGCACGTCTTCGCCGTTGTAGCGGGTCGGCGCGCTGCTCAGGTACAGGTGGCGGCCATCGGCGGTGGCGAAGTAGTCGCTGCGCTCGGTTTGCTGGCTGGCGAAGGCCTGGTTGATCCAGCCGGCGCACAGCACATCGCGCTCCAGGCCGTCGCCCAGCCATTGTTGCGCCAGGGTGTTTTCCAGCACCACCTTGCCGTCGGTGCGGCGCAGTACGCACAAGGCCACCGGTGCGGTCTGGATCACATCGCGGCTGAACGCCTCGCTTTCGATCAGGGCCTGGATGCGGTTGATCGCCGGTGCTATGAAGCGATGCTCGATGCGGCGCATCAGCAGCAGGATCAGGGTCACGGTGAACAGGCAGAACAGCAGCGAGCCGACCAACTGCTTCCACAACCCGGCCAGCACCGCCAGCAGGTCGATCGAGTACACCAGTTGCCAGTCCGAGGACTTCAGGTGCTTGCGGATCACCAGGTGGTCGGGGATCCAGCCGTCGCCGACAAAACCGAAGAAGTTTTCCCCCTGGGAGTTGAGCAGCATCCGCCCAAGGTGCGCGTCGTGGCTGTTGGTGAACACCAGCATGCCTTCGGAGTTGAGCATCATGAACTCGCCGGCGCTCTGGTCGTTGAGCGCCGCCGACACCTCGCGGCTGTCCATTTCCAGGCCCAGCCAGCCCGACTCGGCGTCGCGCTCATCCAGGCGAATGAAGATGTACAGGTACGAGCGCTGCTCGGTCTGGTCGGTCAGCCACAGTTCGGCGGCGGGGTAGGGGCTGTTGTCCTTGAGCGCCTGTAGCTGCTCAAGCATGCGCGGCGAAAACCCCGGCACCCCGGGGGCGGAGTTGTACAGGCGCCTGACCTGCGCGTTCGGCCCGGTGTCGACATACAGCAGGCTGACCTGCTTGTCCTTCATGTAATCGCGCATGCGCTGGGTCAGCCAGATGCTCCAGCGGTTGTCGCTGGTGCTGCCCAGTTGCAGGTGCACTTCTTCGCTCGATGGCAGGTAGACCAGGGACCTTGCCTGTTTTGACTTGCGCACCGCCGACAGGCTCAGGCTCTCGAGCAAGGCCTCGCGGTTGGTGAAGAAGGTGTGCGCCTCGGCGATCGCGCTGCTCATGTAGCCGCGACGCTGGGAGATGTCGTTGTTGAAGGTGAACAACAGGAAGTTGTACACGCCGCTGAAGATGCCGATCAGCAAAACCACGGCGAACAACCGCAGCAAGCGGCGGGCGGCTTCGGGGCTGGAAAGAAGCGGGCTGATTTGCAGCAGGTAGCTTTTTAATCTCATTCGCCGACTCTAGTGAGTCGCGAATGCTGCAGACATCAGACAATCCTTAAACATAGGCCCTGGCGCAGGCGTTGACCAGCCAGCGGGCGCTTATTTGTCCGGTTCTGCGACCTGCTTGGCAAAGCGCAACAATGCCTATCAGACAATCCTTAAACATTGCGCCGTCTGGCCGACACTCAAGGTATCAACCGTTTTCGCAGGAGTGTCGGCATGAAGAGTAAATATGTTGCTATCGCTGCAGGGTTGCTGTTGGGTCTGAACGGGGCCTGCATGGCCGCCACGCCGGTTGCCCAGGGCGTGATCAATTTCACCGGCAGCATCGTCGAGTCGCCGTGCACGCCTTCGGCCCGGGCCGGTGCCTTGAACCTCAGCGATTGCCCGGCCCAGGCCCGGGGTACCCGCATCGAGCTGCAGCAGGTCGTCCCTCAGGCTTCGGTCACGACGCCCGACCATGCGCCGGTCAACGTCAGGCTGGTGGCCGACAGCGGCACGGCCGGGCGTTACTACAACCAGCAGTACGCGCTGCTGGATGCTTCCGGCAAGGCCCTGAGTTCCGGCGCCTACCTGATTACCCTGACCACGCCTTAAGGCTTGGGCGTAAGGGCGTTTGAGAATTGTCTTAGAGTCTCTGCACACGACCAACGGTAACCTTGCCAGTACTTCAGCGAGTCGCAGCGTTTATAAAGACTCGCGGAGCCCATCTGTCAGGTTTACCGAATGTCAAACATAGCATTGCGCATAGTGATCGCTGATCGGCAGCAGGATCAGCGAAGCAAGATAGAAAACATGCTCAACCGCCTGGGGTACAGCCGCGTTGCCCACTTGAGTAGCTTTCAAGCGTTGCAAGCCGCGACCCGGGCGCAGGGCACACCCTTCGACCTGTTGATCGTCAACACGGTGCTGGTGCCTTCCCGGCAGTTCAACCTGTTGAAGTTCTGCCATGACAACCCGCGCATCCGCCATGCGCTGATCTATGAAGGGCAACGCGCCGATTGCTCGCGGGTCTCGGTGCCGGTCAATGCCAGGATTCAACTGTGCCTGTCGCCGGCACCGGACCTCGACTCGATCAAGCGCTGCCTGCACAGTGTCGATCCGCTGTTTGCGCATTAATCAGCGCGCCCACCCCCTGCACCCGCTTGGATTTTCAAACGCCAACTGGTAGCGTGCAGCACCTCGCTGTATTGCCCGATCCCTTTCGTCATCGTTGCCTGTCCAGGGCCGACGTACACGAGTACCCGTTGGCCCGTTCAAGGGCGCCGGCGCAGGGCGCATCGGGCGATGCACAGTCATTCGCAAATGGAGTTCACAATGACGCAGAACAGCACCGTGCTGTCCGGAATCCAGCTGGATCAATTCATCGACCGTCTAGAGGTCGAGCATCAGGAACACGGTGACGACCACGTGCTGGGCCTGCTGCGCGCCCAGCCGCTCAAGGCAGCCTCGCTGGAATCGATCGACCGTCTGCACGTGCTGTGGGTCAACGCCGGAGACGCCGACGCCTCCAGGGCGGTGCTGGCCGACGACGGCCAGGCGCTGATCGAGGCGACGCCAGAAGAGGCGCGCAACGAACTCAAGGTCAACCTGCTGATCTACCAGCTGCGCCTGTGCAACTACCTCAAAGACGAGCAAGGCCTGCTGCAGGCCCTCGACGCCCTGCAGCAACTGAGCAACGAGTCGCTGGCGTTCGATATCGAACAGTACCGGCGCTACCGCATTTTTGACGATCTGCAGCACACCACCCTCGACGTCGCCCTCAAGGCCATCGAGGTGCGTCACACCCTGGCGTTGATCAACCCCGGCCGCCATGCCTTGCGGGCCTGGGACGATGCCGACCAGCATCGGCGCCGGGCGCGGGTGCTGGCTGCCCACGAACGTGACGAAGAGGCTCGCGAAGCGGCGCTGGCGGCAATTACCGCGTTGCGCACCGCCGCTGCTGACCAGGACGTCGACGGCAACGACTGGCTGTGGCTGGGCGATGCACTGATCGAGATCGTGCCGCTGCGCCTGGCGATGTTCGAGCAACCTGTGGTGCAGTTGATCGCTGAGCTGTCGCTGCCCCAGCGCCGCGAGTGGGAAGTGCGCCTGGCGCGCCTGGCGGCGCGCTCATTGAAGGCCCAGGGCGACCTGCCCGGCGCCTTGAAAATCTGTGAAGTGGCGACCCTGGAACTGGACTCCAGCGGCGGTGACAACTTTGTCGAATTCCACTTGCCCTGGTTGCTTGAAAACGGTCAGATCGACGACGCCGGGCAGCGTGCATTCATGGAAATCTATGGCGTTCGCAGCCAGATGTGGCCGGGCACCGCCTACTGGGTACACGATCGCCTGCTCGATGCCGAGGACCAGTCGCCATGGTGGCCGCTGTGCGTGATGCGCGCCTGTGATGATCAAAAGGTCTTGGAGCGGTTTGTTTCCGGGCTGCCATGGCGCGACGAGTCGACGCCGTCCATGGGCCCGCTGCTCGATGCGCTGCATGCTGCCCGCGATGACCTTGAGCAGCTCGATAACGTTTTCGCCCAGGCCCTGGAAGAAGCCCGCCGCCGCGCGCCGAACCACCCCTGGATCAACCGCCTGCTGGCAGTGCGTGAGCGCCAGGCCGGGCGCATTGACGCCAACACTGAACTTACGATGCTGCGCGAGGCCGTTTCGGCCGGCAATATGCAAGACCACCGTAGCGCCTACAGCCTGTTCAGCGCCCATGCCAGCGTGTTCGGCATTGTCGATGCCTTGCGCCAACCGCTGCCGACAATGGCCGGTGGCATGAACTATTACAGTTTCGCTTGCAACATCGACGACCTGGTCGAGGTGGAAGTCGAGAAGCTCTCGAGCGAGGAAGCAGATCAGGCCTGGTCGTTGTTGCGCGAAGTACAAAAGCTGGCCTACGAACGCGGCCAGGCGCGCATGGAGCAATGCTTCGCCACCGGTCGCGGGCATCGTTACGATGCCTGTGTGCACATGTACTCGATGCTCTGCAACAACCTGGCGATCAACTACCGCTGCTACAACGACCAGCGCATGTATGAGCAGGCCCTGGAGCTGCATGCCCGTGGCATTGCCGCCAGTCCGTTCGCAGAACACTATCATGGCACCCTGCAAAACCGCATTGAGCTGGGGGATGACGCGGGCATCGCCGAAGCCGCCGAACAGCTCTGGCACTTCGCCGCCGACTATGGCTACAGCCGCCACGACCCCGAAGAATACCTGTTCGAAGTCAGCCGGGCCCTGTACCGCCTGGACCGCGAACGCGAAATCCTGATCTGGCTTGAGCGCGTGCTCAAATGGCAGGAAGAGCAAGGAGTCGCCGACAAAGACCTGGAAATCTCGCAACTGTTCGCGCGGATAAAAGTGGCCACGTACCTGTCGTACAACCTGCCGGAGGCCGCCACCAGCCTGTGGCTGCGCTACGCGCCCTATGTCAACGAAGGTGACATCGCCAGCCTGCTGGGTTGCTCCGGCGATGTGCTCAAGGGCCTGGGGCGCAAGGAAGAGGCCATCGCCTACTACCAGCGCTCGATCCTGCGCAGTGATCCGGACAACGCTATCGACCAGAGCAACAATGAAATCTTCAGCCAGAGCATCGCCGAGCTGCAGGCCGTTGAAAAACCGGCTGGCAAGGCCTGGTGGCAGATATGGAAGTGACACCGGAGCTGCGACAGTCCGGTTACGCCCCGCGCAACGCACTCAATGCCGATCAACTCAAGCGCGCCATTGCCGAGCGCAGCAAGGCCCGTGGTGATGCGCCAGAGGTGGGCAAATGGTTGCTCAACCATTTCTACCGGCACCTGGTCGGCAACTTCGAGCCGGCGCGGCCGATCCTGACCCTGGAGCAGGCGGTCGAGGCGCTGGGGGCCGAACCGCCGCCGTGGGTGGCCAGGCACTTGGGCGACGCCGGCAAACAGTCGCAGCAGGCGCCGCTGGTCTGGATCGATCCGCAGCAGGCGCCACTGCTGGCCGAGGAGGCCTTGCTGGTGGAGTTCCTGACCTCGCGTCAGGGCACCGCGTTGGCTGGCAAGCTCGACCGCATCAACTGCCCGCAGGCGCTGGCGCTGTGGCACAAGGAGCACGCGCAGATGGCCGCGCGGGTCGAGCAGGGCTGGCGCCAGAGCCAGCCCGAGGCCTTGCTCACGCGGGTGACCACTGCTGAGCACGTACTGCAGGAGCTGCGCCCCGAGAGCCCTTTGCTGCGCGCCGAAATGGCCTTTGAAAGCTATGTGATGCGCCACTGCCTGGGTCAGTTCGCCGATCGCCGCGCCCTCACCGGCGGCTACGGCGAGCGCTATGCCGAAGCGGTGGAGCAGCGGCGCATGCGCGTGTTGAGTTTTCGCGACGCCCAGGGCCAGCCACACATCACCATCAGCCTGATCGTTCAGGCCGACGGCACCTTGACCGTCGAGCAGGTCAAGGGCAAGCAGAACCGGCCGCCGGTCGAGCGTTATTACCAGGACTTGCTGCAGTGCCTGAATGCCCTGGGCACCGACCAGCAGACGCCCGCCGACTGCATCGCCATCGGCATCGTACGCACTGAAGCTGGGTGGCTGCGCATCGAAGAGGTCAGCGACCCGACCGCTCAGACCCGCCTGGTGGCGCGCTACCCGCAGCTGTACGAACGCCTCGATGCGCCTTCGGCCATGGTCGAGTGGCTGGTGGCCGGGCGTCAGCCGCAGCAGTTCTTGCAGGCTGGCCCGCAAGCGGTGTCGGTCAAGTACGCCACCCGGCATATCGTCGGCAAGCGCGCTGAACGTCAGCTCAATGATCCGCTGTACCAGACCGAAGGCGTGCCATGGCCGGACATGACGCCCGCCGAGGGTGAGGAAATCCAGGCCTGGCAGGCCCGGGCAAGGTAAGGAGAAGCGCATGTTTTTACTGATCGCGGCGGTTGTATCAGCTTGGTTGTTGTGGCGGGCATTGCGACCGCGCGGCGCCGCGCCGTTGTTCAGCCAGCGCAAGCACTGGTCACTGTTGCTGGCCAGGCCCATGGCCGATGCGATGGGCGTCGAGGGCTTCTACTCGCCGGCCTGCGATCACTTCAACGAGCAAGCGCAGAAGATCGTGCGGGCAGCGTTGCTGCACCAGGCCGGGGTTCGCAGCAACTGCGATGACGAGGCCGTGCGCGCGCACTTTAGCGCGAGCCTCGAACAGCAATGGTACAGCCTCGACCTGCAGGCGCTGACGGCCAGCGATGAGCCGCGTGCGGCCATGGCCTTTGCCTGTGCGCGGGTGGCGTTTGTGGCCCGTTGTGCGCTGCTGATGCGCTGGCTCGAGCCTGATCTTGCCTGGCGTGTGCTGCTGCTCAATGCGCAGCGGGCGCAGGACTGTTTCGACAGTTGGGAGGATTTCGGCAAAGCCTATAAGCTGGGGCGCGAGCAGTGGGTCGCGGCGTTTCGCGTCGACTCGCTGGGCGAAGCGTTCCACGAGCAGCATCTGCGCCAGTTGCTGGCCCCCGGCAGCGGTGCCTGGGCGGATATCCCCTGGCATACGCCCGCGGCGTTGAGCCCGGCGCTGGCGAGGTAACTGCGCGACTGTTGGTTCCAGCATCCCAGAGGGGCATTGCGATGATCGGCTTCACCTTTCGCCAGTTGGAGTATTTCGTCGCCGCCGCCGAGCAGGGCAGTGTCAGCGCAGCGGCGCGCACCAAGCATATTTCCCAGCCGTCGGTATCACTGGCGCTGTCGCAGCTGGAAGCGAGCCTGGGCGAGAAGCTCTTTCATCGCCAGGTCAGTCGTGGCCTGGAGCTGACTCCGGCCGGGCGCAAGCTGCTCGAACAGGCGCGCGACATGCTCAACCTGGCCTCGGCCATCAGCGGCAAGGGCGAGCAGCAACAGGTGGTGCGCGGGAGCCTGAGCCTGATCTGCTTCCAGGACCTGGGGCCGTACTACGCGCCGCGCCTGTTGAGCGGCTTTCGCCGACGCCATCCGGAAGTCACCATCACCTTGTTCGAGGCCGATCTTGCCGAGGTCAACCGGCGCCTTGCCGATGGCAAGGCGGAGCTGGCGCTGACCTATGACGTGGGGCTCGATGCGCCGATCGAAAAGCGCGTGCTGGCGCAGCTGACGCCTTATGCCCTGCTGCCGGCCGACCACCCGCTGGCGTTGCAGGAGCGGGTATCGCTGGTGGACCTGGCCACGGAGTGTTTGATTCTCGAAGACATCGCCCGGACCCGCGAATACTTTCTTTCGCTGTTCTGGGCCCATGACCTGCAACCGGCCAGCCTGCAACTGACCCAGACTTTCGAGATGCAGCGCGGGCTGGTCGCCCATGGCTATGGCGTGGCGCTGTCTTGCACCCGGCCGGTGGCCGATTGCAGCTACGACGGCCAGCCGCTGGCCTGCCGGCCCCTGCTGGAAACGGTCAGCCCGCAGCCGGTGGTGCTGGCCCAGTCCAGTGCCATGCGCCCGTCACCGGCGGCGCAGGCCTTCCTCGACTGGGCCAGCGAGCAGCTGGCGACCTGATCAGTTACCCGGCGAACCGGCCAACCTGACCTGCGCTTGGCGGGCGACGAACAGCCAGTAGCCCAGTGACAGCAGGGCCAGCCAGCCGATGCCCACGTACAGGGCCATGCGCGTGTCGGGGAACCAGGCCAGCACGCCGAAGATGAACAGCATGAACACCACCGCGCAGGCCGGGCCGACCGGCCAGAACGGCACCGGGAAGTGCAGCCTTGCCACCTCGTCGGCGCTCATGCCGCGGCGCATGACGATCTGCGACAGCAGGATCATCAGCCACACCCAGACGATCGAAAAGGTCACCACCGCCGCGAGGATCAGGAACAGGTTGTCCGGCGCCAGGTAGTTGAGCACCACCCCCAGCAGCAGGGCCACGGCCATCACCACCACGGTCATCCACGGCACACCGAAGCGCGACAGCTGGGCGAAGCTGGCCGGTGCCTGGCCGTTGTGGGCCATGCCGTACATCATCCGCCCGGCGCTGAAGATGTCGCTGTTGATCGCCGACACCGCCGCCGAAATCACCACGATGTTCAGCAGCGTCGCCGCCGAGCCAATGCCCAGGCCGCTGAAAATCTGCACGAAGGGGCTGCCTTCGCTGCCGATTTTCGACCAGGGGTAGATCGACATCAGCACCAACAGGGTGAACACGTAGAACAGCAGGATGCGCAGCGGTACCGAGTTGATCGCCCGGGGGATCACCCGCTGCGGGTCCTTGGCTTCGCCGGCGGTGATGCCGATCATCTCGACGCCGCCGAAGGCGAACATCACCACGGTGAACGAGGCGATCATGCCGCCTACGCCGTTGGGGAAGAAGCCGCCATGGCTCCACAGGTTGCTCACCGCCGCCAGGGGCTCGCCGGCGCCGCCCAGCTGGATGCCGAACATCAGCACGGCGGCGCCGGCAAGGATCATCGAGACGATGGCGGTGACTTTCAGCAGCGACAGCCAGAACTCCAGTTCGCCAAACACCCGTACGCTGCACAGGTTCAGCGCGCCGATGAAGAAGACGATGCCCAGCACCCAGATCCAGCGCGGCGTGTCGGGGAACCAGAAGCTCATGTAAACGCCGAAGGCGGTGACATCCGCCAGGCACACCACCAGCATCGAGAAGGCGTAGCTCCAGCCGGTGAGAAAACCGGCAAAGCGCCCCAGGTACTGGCTGGCGTATTGCCCGAAGGAGCCGGACACCGGGTTGCGCACGGCCATCTCGCCGAGGGCGCGCATCATCATGTAGATCGCCGCGCCACCGATCAGGTAGGCGAGCAACACCGAAGGGCCGGCCAGTTTGATGGCCGCTGCAGAGCCATAGAAAAGCCCGGTGCCGATGGCAGAACCGAGCGCCATGAAGCGAATGTGGCGGGTACTCAGACCGCGCCGCAAGGCGGTGCTGTTTTCGTTCATCCCAGGTAACTCCTCGTTGTTCTTATTCTTGGATAGCAAGGCGCCGTAGGACACAGGCAGGGCCATTAACCGGCCAAAGGCGGCGGGCTGACAACCGCCGCGCCATACAGATTGCCTATAGTGGCGCATAGGTAATCTGTGGTTTACCGGCTGCGCGCGGGCGCCCAATACTTTTGTCATTACAACAAGAGAGGTGGTCTGCGATGAATGCCGATATCGAACAGTTCCAGCGTGACGGTGCAGTGGTCTTGCGTGGCGTGTTCCGCGACTGGATCGAACCGCTGCGCGAAGGTTTTGAACAGAACCTGGCCGCGCCCAGCGCCTTTGCCATCGAGAACGTCGGCAGTGGCGAAGGCGGGCGCTTCTTCGAGGATTACTGCAACTGGCAACGCATCCCGGCATTCAAGGACTTCGTGCTCAACTCGCCCGCTGCGGCGCTTGCCGGGGCGCTGATGCAGTCGCGGCAAGTGCAGGTGTTCCATGAACACATCCTGGTCAAGGAGCCGGGCACCTCCAAGCCCACGCCCTGGCACCAGGACCTGCCGTACTACTGCGTCGACGGCCTGCAAACCGCCAGCTACTGGATACCGCTGGACCCGGTCACCCGCCACAACACCTTGAGCGTGGTCCTCGGCTCCCATCGCTGGCCCAAGCCGGTTCGGCCCAAGAGCTGGGCCAGCAACAAGGATTTCTATGGCGCCACCGATGCCGGCTCCGGTGAAAGCCTGTTCATGGACATGCCGGACGTGGAGAACGGCGAGTATCAGATTCTTTCGCCGGAGCTTGAGCCAGGTGATGCGGTGGTGTTCGATTTTCGTACCGTGCATGGCGCCGCCGGCAACAACGGCAGCAACCGCCGCCGGGCCTTCTCGACGCGCTTCATGGGTGATGACGTGCGCTATATCCAGCGGCCCGGCCGGACCTCACCGCCGTTTCCGGGGATTGATCTGAAGAGCGGCGATCGCATGCGCGAGGACTGGTTTCCGGTGGTGTGGGCGCGGTCTTAAGGGGGGCTGGCAGGAGCGAGCTTGCCTGGCGATGCGATGTGGCAGGTAGATCGCTATCGCGGGTCAAGCCCGCTCCCACAGGTAGTGCGGGTTACTTAAGATGGGCGACGATCTCGTCCTTGATCTTCAGGCGTTCCTTGCGTAGCCGGGTGACGGTGTCATCGGCGGCGCTATTGTTCTCGGCATCGACGACTTCGGCGTCTTTGCGGTTGTAGTCTTCATGCAGCTGACTCAGCCGCGGGTCGTGTTGTTTCTTCTCGATGAACTGGTCCTTGGTCAGATTCAAGTCTGCGAGTAAATCGTGCTTGACCGGCATTTCTTCACCTCTCCGGGGTTTGTGGGGTGGAAGTCATGAACTTAGAGGATAGTCGGCTTTGCCGGGTTTCGCGGCTGGGGTAGTCTGTTGCAACATTTGCCCTGCCCAGGACTCCGTGCAATGCCTCATCTTCATGTGGAATACAGCGACAACCTGAAAAACCTCGAGGTCGACCGCCTGTTACTGCGCCTTAACCACGCCCTGGTCGGTAGTGGCCAGTTTGCCGAAGAGCTGGACATCAAGAGCCGCGCCGTGGCCCTGGGCAGTTTTCGCGTGGGCGTGGCGCCGGTAGAGCGTGCGTTCGCCCACATCAAGCTGGCGATCCTCAGCGGCCGTTCGGCCGAGATCAAACGCCAGCTGTCGGCGAGCCTGCTGGAGGTGCTCAAGGAGGCCGTGCCAGGCACGCCGGGGCTGGACATCCAGCTGTGCGTCGAGGTAATTGATATTGATCGCGATTCCTATTCAAAAGTGCACCTGCCGGGGTAAACAGGCGTGTGCCTGAACACACGCTGAACGTCATACTTAAATAGACGCCAAGCGACTATTTGTTGGCGTCTTTTTCACAAAAAATTGATGACTGGCTACTTAAAGTTCGGGCTGTTTCCAGGTAGTGCCGCAACGGCACTGTTCCCGACGTTTAAATAAGCGAACCATCATGTTCAAGGTCAAACCCCTGCGGGCCGAATGGGTCACGTTGATTGCCAGCCTGTACCTGTTGATCGGCTTCAACTCGTTATTGTGGCAACACCTGGCCTCGGTGCTTGCCACCGATGCCCACGGCCTGCTGCTGCGCGGGGCCTTTGGGGTGATGATCCTCTGTGCGTTCAACCTGGTATTGACCCTGCTGGCCTTCAGGCCGCTGCTCAAACCGCTGCTGATTACCTTGTTCATGGTCAGTGCCGCAGTGGCGTACTTCATGAGCCAGTACGGGGTAATGATCGATGTCGGCATGCTGCGCAATGCCATGGAGACGAATGCCACGGAAGTGCGTGACCTGCTCTCGATTAAACTTTTTTTATATATAACGTTTTTAGGTGTCTTGCCTTCTTTGTTGTTGTACAAGACGCCGGTTTTATACCGTAACTGGGTCCGTGAATTGTTCGGCAAGTTACTCGCCAGTGTCGCCTGTGTTGTGGTGCTGGGCGCCGTCGCGCTGATCAACTACCAGGGCCTGGCTTCGCTGTTTCGCAATCACCATGAAATCCGCCTGTTGCTGGTGCCGAGCAATTTTGTCGGCGCCTCCCTGGGCTATGTCGGCGAGCGCGTTGGCAGCGCCGCCAAGCCGTTTCGCGCCATCGGCGAGGACGCCAGGCTCGACGTCGCCTGGCAGCAACGTACGCGCAAGTCGCTGACTGTGCTGGTGGTCGGCGAGAGCGCGCGGGCGCCGAACTTCGGGGTGCTCGGCTATGGCCGTGACACCACACCGCAACTGAGCCAGGAAAAGGGCCTGATCGCCTTCACCGACGTGCACTCCTGCGGCACCGAAACCGCCGTGTCGGTGCCGTGCATGTTCTCCGGCTTCACCCGCAAGGATTACGACGCCAGCACCGCAAAAAACCAGGAAGGCCTGCTCGATGTGCTGCAGCGGGCAGGGCTGGCGGTGCGCTGGCGTGATAACCAGTCTGGCTGCAAGGGCACTTGCGACCGGGTGGTGTTCGAGGATGTCAGCAACCTCAAGGACCCGGCGCTGTGCGCCGATGACGAGTGCCGCGACGAGATCCTGCTCAAGGGCCTGGACAGCTTCATCGACAACCTGCAACAGGACACCGTGCTGGTCCTGCACCAGATGGGCAGCCACGGGCCGGACTACTACAAGCGTTACCCCAAAGCGTACGAGCGCTTCACTCCAGTGTGCCGCAGCAACGCCCTCAACCAGTGCAGCCAGGAGAGCATCGTCAACGCCTATGACAACACTCTGGTGTACACCGACCATGTCCTCGCTTCGCTGATCGACCTCTTGCGCAGCAAGCAGGACAAGGTCGACACCGCCATGCTGTACCTCTCCGACCACGGCGAATCGCTCGGTGAGTACAACCTGTACCTGCATGGCACGCCGTACATGCTGGCGCCGGAGCAGCAAAAACACGTGCCGCTGCTGGCGTGGTTCTCCGACAGTTACAAGGCCAGCTTCGGCGTCGACAGCGACTGCCTGCAGAAGGCCCGTAATCAACCGCTGAGCCAGGACAATCTGTTCCATTCCATGCTCGGCCTGCTGCAGGTGCACACCGCCCTGTACAAGCCGCAGCTGGACCTGTTCGCCAGTTGCCGGCCGATGTTGGCCCGGCACTGATCACAGGCGCGGTAGCGGCGGCAGGGATAGCGGTCGAGTGGTTTCCCGACGATGGCCTGCGCCGTATATACTGCGCGCCATTGTTTGTGGGAGAGCCTTGTGGCCATTGATATTCACTGGATTTGCGATGACCGCAGCCTGGCAGAGCATTGCCAGCAGTGGCGCACGCTGCCCTTCGTGGCACTCGACACCGAGTTCATGCGGGTCGATACCTTTTATCCGAAAGCCGGTTTGATCCAGGTCGGCGACGGGGCACGGGCCTACCTGATCGATCCGCTGCGCATCGGCGACTGGCAGCCGCTGGCCGGCCTGCTCGAAGATCCGCAGGTGATCAAGGTCCTGCATGCCTGCAGCGAAGACCTCGAAGTGCTGTCGCGCCTGACCGGCAGCCTGCCGGCGCCGTTGTTCGACACCCAGCTGGCCGCCGGTTACCTCAACCTGGGCTTCTCCATGGGCTATTCGCGCCTGGTCCAGGAAGTGCTTGGCATCGACCTGCCCAAGGGTGAAACCCGCTCCGACTGGCTGCAACGCCCGCTGTCGGACACCCAGGTCAGCTACGCCGCCGAAGACGCCGTGCACCTGGCCGAACTGTACGAGCGCCTGCGCCCGCAACTGTCGGATGACAAGAACGCCTGGGTGCTTGAAGACGGCGCCGAACTGGTTGCCCAGCTGCGCCGCGAAACCGATCCCCTTGAGCTATACCGCGAAGCCAAGCTGGCCTGGAAGCTGTCGCGTGCGCAACTGGCGGTACTGCGCGAGCTGTGCGCCTGGCGCGAGCGCGAGGCGCGTGCCCGTGACCTGCCGCGCAACCGCATCGTGCGTGAAAACGCCTTGTGGCCGATGGCCCGCACCCAGCCCGACTCACTGTCGGCGCTGGCCAAGATCGAAGACATGCACCCGCGCACCATTCGTCAGGATGGCGAGTTTTTGCTCGGCCTGATCAAGCAGGCCGCCAGTCTGCCGCCAGAGCAATGGCCGCCAGCGGTGCCCGAGCCGCTGCCGATCGAAGCCTCGGCGCTGCTCAAGCAACTGCGCGCCATCGGCCAGGCCGAGGCCGAGCGCCTGAACATCGCCCCCGAGCTGATGCTGCGCAAGAAAACCCTGGAACTGCTGCTCAAGAGCGGCTACCCCAACGGACCCTATCAACTCCCCGAGTCGCTGCGCGGCTGGCGCCGTGAGCGCATGGGGCAGGCGCTGCTTGATTGCCTGGCGGGCGCCGGAGACCAACCATGAAACGTATCTGCTCGATCTACAAGAGCCCGCGCAAGAACGAAATGTACCTGTACGTGCTCAAGGCCGATGGCCTGGAGCGCGTGCCCGAAGGCCTGCTGCCGTTTTTTGGCAAGCCGGTGCATGCCTTCGACCTGGTCCTGAGCCCGGAGCGCCAGCTGGCCCGCGAAGATATTGCCAAGGTCCTGGAAAACCTCGAACAGCAGGGTTACCACCTGCAAATGCCACCGGCCGAGGACGAGTACATCGAGCACCTGCCAGAAGAGCTGCTGCGTCGCAACGACCCGGTCTGATCCCCCTCTTTGTCGCGCCGCCAGCCCCTGGCGGCTTGCGCCGTTACCCAAGGTTGCAATGAACATGCGTGTTTTGATCGCTGAACAGGATCATGCCCTCTACGCTCGGCTGTTGCGCGAGATGGCACCGGACCTGGAGGTCCTGAACAGTGGCGATTCGGCCGAGCTTGCGCGGATGGCCGCCGCCAGCCCGGTGTGGCTGGGCCAGCCGGACCTGCTGGCGACCTTGCTGCGCCAGGGCCACCAGCCGCAGTGGCTGCAGTCGACCTGGGCCGGCATCACGCCGCTGCTGGCTGACGGCCTGCAGCGCGACTACCGCCTGACCCGGGCGGTGGGCATCTTTGGCCAGGTCATGGCCGAGTATGTGCTCACCTACATGCTCGGCCACGAGCGCGAGGTACTGGCGCGCCTGGTCAGCCAGGTCGAGCGCAAGTGGGATGACCGCCCCGGACGCAGCCTGCAAGGGCGCCGGGCGCTGATCGTCGGCACCGGTGATATCGGCCAGCAGGTGGCGCAGTTTCTGGTTCCGTTTGGCGTGCAGTTGTACGGCATCGCCAGCCAGCCGCGTGAGCAGGCGCCGTTTATCGAAGTGGCCGGCCTTGACGACCTGGGCCGTCTGGTCGGCGAGGTCGATTACGTCATCAACCTGCTGCCCGATACCCCGGCAACCCATGACCTGTACGACGCCGCGTTGTTTCAGCGCTTCAACCCCGAGGCGTTGTTCATCAATGCCGGGCGCGGTGTGGCGGTGGTCGATGGCGACCTCGTCGAGGCTTTGAAGAAAGGCCATCTGGCCGGTGCGGTGATCGATGTCTGTCGGCAGGAGCCGCTGCCCCAGCGCCATCCGTTCTGGACCGCCTGGGGCTTGCTGCTGACCGGGCACAGCTCGGCACCGACCTCGCCTTCGGCGATGGTGCGCTTGTTTGTCGAGAACTTGCGGGCGTATCAGGCGGGTCAAGGGCTGCGCGGGGAAGTGGACTTTCAGCGCGGCTATTAAACGTCTCGACTTGACCCGCGAAACCCATCAAAGGCTGAAATCACCCTCAGCCGCCAACTCGCTCAACGGCCGCCGCGGGCTCGGCACTTCCCGCGCCTGCAAGCCTTCGGCCAGGGTCGACTTGTCGCCCAGCTTGCCGATCGCCACTGCCGCGTGCAGGGCGTAGCCTTCGGGGATCTTCAGCTCCTTGCGGGTCAGTTCCTGGTCGAAACCGGCCATGCCATGGGTGTGCCAGCCGCTCAGGCTCGCTTGCAGCGCCAGGTGTCCCCAGGCCGAGCCGGTGTCGAAGGTGTGCCACAGGGCCGGGGTTTCTTCGCTGGCGCCCGGCGCGGTGAAGCTGGTTTTGGAAATGATGATCACCAGCGCCGAGGCGTGCTGGGCCCAGCTGCGGTTGAACTCGTTGAGCAGGCCAAGGAAGCGTTCCCAGTTCGAAGTATCACGGCGGGCATAGAGGAAGCGCCAGGGCTGCGAGTTGTAGGCCGAAGGTGCCCAGCGTGCGGCTTCCAGGAAGCTCAGCAGGGTGGCCTGGTCGATCGGCTCGCCGGTGAAGGCGCGCGGCGACCAGCGCTGGATGAACTGTTCGTTGATGGCATGATCGGCAACGCGAGGATTTGCACTCATCAATAGTTCCTGAAGTTGGGGTGGTGACCGCTGGTCAAACTACTGTGTCATATGAGCGCTGACAAGCGGTCTGGCAATGGCCGGTGACAGGCCCTAGACTGGCGCCGCCGCGCCGCCGCATACGAATTGAAACAGGACACCCGCGACATGACTGCCAACGCCAATCCATTCTGGATGCGTAAAACCCTCGAGCAACTCGACCCGCAAGAGTGGGAGTCGCTGTGTGACGGCTGTGGCCTGTGCTGCCTGCAAAAGCTTGAAGATGAAGACGACAACAGCGTCTATTACACGCGTATCGCCTGCAAGTTGCTGGACCTCAAGACCTGCCAGTGCAGCGATTACCCGCAGCGGATGCAGATCGTACCCGACTGCATCCAGCTCACGCCGGGCAAGGCCGACCAGTTCAAATGGCTGCCGACCACCTGCGGTTACCGCCTGGTCAGCGAGGGCAAGGATCTGCCCGACTGGCATCATCTGGTGTGTGGCGACCGCGAGCAGGTGCACAAGCAACGGATTTCACAATCCGGGCGCATGCTCAGCGAAGACAGCGTCGATGAAGACGACTGGGAAGACTATCTGATTTTCCGCGCCGGCTGAGCCTCGCAGAGGGTTGTCGGACAGCGCGTTTGGCGGAACAAGGAGTTTCTGTATGCGTGTGCGTTGCCATGGGTGGCTGGTGCTGGGCCTGCTGGCCAGTTCGCCGGCCTGGGCGAAAAAAGTCGATCTGGATTACCACGTGCGCTTGCTGCCAGAAAGCGAGCAGGCCGAAGTGCGCCTGACCCTGGCCGATGGCGCCAGCGTGCGCAGCCTGGACTTCGACCTGGGCAAGGACGGCGCCTACAGCGAGTTCAAGGCCGACGGCCAGTGGCAACTGCAGGGCGACGATCAGCGTGGCCACTGGCAACCGGCGCCGGGCAAAAGCCAGCTCACCTACAAGGTACGCCTGAGCCAGCGGCTCAAGGGCGGCGCTTATGAAACCCGCATGACCCCGGATTGGGCGCTGTTTCGCGGCGACGACCTGGTGCCGCCGGCGCGCCTGGACCAGCACGACGGCACCGAACTGGTGGCACGCCTGAGCTTCGAGCTGCCCAAGGGCTGGAAAAGCGTCGAGACGCCGTGGCCGCGCATCGGCAAGCAGCGTTTTCGCATCGACAACGTTTCGCGCCTGTTCGACCGCCCGACCGGCTGGATGCTCGCCGGCACCGTCGGCACCCGCCGCGCGCGCCTGGGCGAAACCGAAGTCAGTGTCGCCGCACCCCAAGGCCAGGGCATGCGCCGGCTGGACAACCTGACCCTGCTGACCTTCGTCTGGCCACAGCTTCAGGCAGTGTTCCCGCGCAACCCGCCCAAGCTGTTGCTGGTGGGGGCCCGCGATGAACTGTGGCGCGGCGCTCGCGCCGGGCACAACTCCATCTACCTGCACAGCAGCCGTCCGTTGGTCGCTGAGAACGGCTCAAGCCCGGTGCTGCGCGAGCTGGTGCATGTGTTTGCGCAAATCAATGATCGCGAGGCCAGCGACTGGATCAGCGAAAGCCTGGCCGAGTACTACGCCAGCGAACTGCTGCGCCGCGCCGGCGGCATGACCGACGAGCGTTACCAGGCCCTGCAGGCGAGCCTTGAACGCAGTGGCAAGAAGGTCAGCAGCTTGCGCGGCGAGCAGGTCGACAGCGCGGTGATCGCCCGTGGCGTGCTGCTGTTGCGCGCGCTTGACCAGGAAATCCGCCTGCACACCCACAACCAGCGCTCACTGGACGATGTCACCCGGGCGATGATGCGCCTGAACAGCGTCAGCACCGCCGAGTTCATCCAGCTCAGCGAAAGCGTGCTGGGCAAGTCGTCCGAGGTGCTGCAGAGCAAGCTGCTGCGTTAAGGCTTGGGGTCATTGAGCGCGTCGTTGCCGGTCACCGTGGTGCCACGGGTAGCGGCTTCGGCGTTGGCCTTGAGCGCTTGCAGCTCGGCGCCGCTGCGTTCGATCTTGCTGCGGATGTTGTCCAGGTCGCTGCGGCCGCGTTCGATCAGGCTTTTCACCGAGCTGTGGCCGGTGATGCCACGGGCCAGGGCAACCCCGCCGATGGCCACCTGAATCAAGCCGAACAGGCCGCCACGGCGCAGGCCCTTGCCGACCATGATCACCCCGGTGGCAACCGAACCTGCGCGCTCCCAGCCGTGGACATTCTGATCGCTGGCCATATGCGCTGAATTGGCCGGGATAAGCGTCTGTTTCTCGGTCATGGTCATTCTCCAGTAGGGACGATGGTCTATAGCAGACCGCCGGGCGGGGCGGGCTGTTCAGTCGGCTTACTTGAATTTCGGCCCGGAGCGGGTGTTCAGGCCCTTGGCCAGGCGGTCGTAGAGCACCACGTTGACGGTGGCGGCAAGGTTCATGCAACCGTTGGTCGGGATGTAGATGGTCTCTTCACACCAGGCCCGCACGCTCGGGTCGAGGGAGCCGTCTTCGGGGCCGAAGATATAGATCGCGCGGTCCGGGTGGGTGTACTCGGGCAGCGCCCGGGCGCCGTCGACCAGCTCTACCGCCACCGGCGTGCAGCCCAGGGGGATGATCTTCTGCAGGTCGTCGATACCGATCAGCGGAATGTCGTAGTGCACCCGCTTGGTGTCGGTGACGAAGTCGCGGGCGCGCTCATAGCGCTTGCCGGTGTAGAACACCGAGTTGACGCCGTAGCAACCCGCGGCGCGCATCACCGAACCGACGTTCTCTGCTGACTTGGGGTTGAACAGACCAATGCAGCTGTACCGTTTGTTCGCCACGTGCCGGGGCCCTTCGCAAAAAAGACGCGATTATACGGGCTTGCCGGCGACTGTGGGCGCTTCAGTCCTTCTTCAGCATCCCGGCCAGGGCCGCAAACGGATTGTGGGTGGCCTTGGCGATGCTCGGGCTGCTGGTCGAGCCTTCGCTGAAGTACTGCTGGTCGGTATAGCGCGAGTGCTCGTTGTCGTGACAGTACAGGCACAGCAGCTCCCAGTTGGAACCGTCCTGGGGGTTGTTGTCGTGGTTGTGGTCACGGTGGTGCACGGTCAGCTCGCTCAGGCGCTTGCCGGCGAACTCGCGGGCGCAGCGGCCACACACGTGCGGGTACATGCGCAGGGCCTTGTCACGGTAGCCCATTTCCTTGTCGCGCTTGGCGTCGGCGAGGATGCGGTCTAGCCGTGCGGTGGCGGCGGCAGAGGATGACGAACTCATGGGATTACCTTTTCTCGGGCTTGTTACGGTTATGCCTTGAAGTTTAGCCCGATGGCGGGCAATTCGGACAGGCAAACCGTGCGCGGTGGGAGTAGCCTGTAGCCAGGACCCTCAAGGAGCCTGCGCATGCGTTACGCGATCATTGCCGTACTGATCTGTGCCAGCCTGCAAAGCACCGTGGCCGCCGAGCTGCAACCGCGGCTGGCCACGCCGGTGCCGGGGGCGCCGGGCACCGCCACGCCAACACCCTATCCGCAGGTGACGCCAAGTACGCCGCCGCGGGCCGGTGATGCGCGACCGGGCTCGCCATTGCTGCCGCCGATGCCGCTGCCCGCTCCGCCCAAGGACCAGCCGTTACCCGGCCTGAATCCGGACAACAGCAAGGGCAAGGGCGACTAGACCTGCTGCGCCAGACGCTGGCCGTCCTGCATGCGCAGGCGCCGCGACAAGGCCACGGCCAGGGCGCGGATGATCTTGGCGGCGATCTTCGGGGCGTCGTTGAGCATCTTTTCCAGCGAGTCCTTGCCCAGGTTGAGCAGTTGGCAGTCGCTGGCGGCAATGCAACTGGCCGAGCGCCGTTCACCGTCGAGCACGGCCATTTCGCCGAAGGCACGGCCCTTGCGCAGGGTGGCGATTTCGACCTGGCGCTGCTCGGCGTCGGTCTTGCGTACCGACACCACGCCGTGGTGGATGATGCACATGAAGGTGCCGGCATCGCCTTCGCGGAAAATTTCTTCACCTTCGCTCATGCTGCTGATGCTGAAATAGCCGGCGGCGGCCTGGAAGTCGACAGGCAGCAACTGGTCGAACAGGCCGCAGTCCATGAGCATGTCGCGGATTTCGTTGTTGAGGTGGGTGGGTTCAGGCATTTGCGTCGTTCTTTTAGTTTTGTGGTGTCTGATAATCGCGGGTCAAGCCCGCTCCTACAGGGGCGGGCGGTGACTCAGACAACAAATTTTCCGATTTACACCACGCCCAGCACGTTAAATACAAACGCATACTCCAGCGCCACATCGCGCAGCCCTTGGTAGCGCCCGCTCATGCCGCCGTGGCCGGCGCCCATTTCGGTCTTGAGCAGCAGCAGGTTGTCGTCGGTCTTGGTCACCCGCAGCCGCGCCACCCACTTGGCCGCTTCCCAGTACTGCACGCGGCTGTCGTTGTAACCGGCGATCACCAGCAGGGCAGGGTAGGCCTGGGCGCGGACGTTTTCATAGGGTGCGTAGGCCTTGATCCGCTCGTACACCTCGGGTTCTTCGGGGTTGCCCCACTCGTCGTATTCGGTGACGGTCAGCGGCAGTTCCGGGTCGAGCATGGTGTTGAGCACGTCGACGAACGGCACTTCGGCAATCGCCGCCTTGAACAGCTCCGGGCGCTGGTTGAGTACTGCGCCGATCAGCAGGCCACCGGCGCTGCCGCCGCTGATCGCCAGTTGCCCGGCGCAGGTAACGCCCTGGGCGATCAGGTGTTCGGCGCAGGCAATGAAATCGCCGAAGGTGTTGTGCTTGTGCTCCTGCTTGCCGGCGCGGTACCAGGCTTCACCCAGCTCGCCGCCACCACGCACGTGGGCGATGGCAAAGGCCACGCCGCGTTCGAGCAGGCTCAGGCGGGCGTGGGAGAACCACGGGTCGAGGCTTTCGCCATAGGCGCCATAACCGTACAGGTACAGCGGCACCGGCTTGCCGACGTCGGCGCGGCGCTGCACCAGGCTGATCGGCACCTGGGTGCCGTCGGCGGCAGTGGCCCACAGGCGCTGGCTGACGTAGGCATCCGGGTCGAACGGGCCGAGCACCGGGGTTTGCTTGAGCACTTGCTGGGCGCCGCTGGCCAGCTCCAGCTGGCGTACCTGGGCCGGGCGGTTGAGCGACTGGTAACGCAGGCGGATGCGCGGGCTGACGAACTCCAGGCTGTCCTGCACGTACAAGCTGTAGGCAGCGTCTGGCAGCTCGACGCGGTAGGCCGGCAGGCCTTGTGGGCGCACCTCGATGATCGGCAGGCCGCCTTCGCGCAGGCTCAGGGTCAGGGCGCTGGCGTTGAGGGTCAGGCCTTCGAGCATCACCGTGTCGCGGTGGGCCACCAGCAGTTGCCATTGCTCGCGGCTCGGCACGCTATCGGCTTGGGCCTGGTACAGGGCGAAGTTGATGCCGTCCTGGTTGCTGCGGATGAACCAGCGCCACTGGCCTTCGAGCTGGCCGTGGTCAGGGTAGTACTCGTGGCCCTCGACCCGCGGCGCCAGGCAGGTGAAGGCCTGCTCGGGATGTTCGGCGTCGAGCACCCAGGCCTCGCTGGTGGTCTTGCTGTTGAGCAGCAGGATCAGCTGGCGCTCGGAGCTGGCGCGGTAGCAGTGCAGAAAGAAACGACCGTCGGTTTCTTCATACACGGGTGCAACGCTGCCGCTGCCCAGGCGATGGCGCAACAGCTTGTGCGGGCGATGGGTGTCGTCCAGCTCGGCGAAGAACAGCGTCTGGTTGTCGTTGGCCCAGGTCATGCTGCCGTCGCAGTCCTCGAACGGCAGTTGCTCGATGGCGCCGCTGGCCAGTTCCTTGACGAACAGGGTGTAGATTTCGTCGCCCGTGGTGTCCAGGCTGTAGGCCAGGCGCTGGTGGTCGGGGCTGATGCTGAAGGCACCGAGGGACAGAAAGCCGCCCTGGGCCAGTTCATTGGGGTCGAGCAGCAGCTCTTCGCGGCTTTCATCGACCGTATTGGAATCGTCGGCCGGGCGCGGGCAGCGGTAGTGGCGGGCGTATTCGTCACCGGCGGTGGTGCGCGTGTAGTACAGGTACGGGCCCCAGGGCGAGGGCAGCGACAGGTCGGTCTCGAGGATGCGCGCCTTGATCTCTTCGAACAGTTGCTCGCGCAGCGGCGCCTGAGCGGCCAGCTGCGCCTCTTGATAGGCGTTCTCGGCGTTCAGGTACGCCAGCACCTCGGGGGTGTCGCGCTGCTGCAGCCAGGCATAGGGATCGGCACCTTCGGCCTTGCGGGCAATCGGGGCACGGGGAGCGGTGGCGTCTGCGGACATGCGGGGTTCTCTTGGCTGGGGGGCGCCTGCGCGCGGAAAAGTGTTTATCATAAGCGTCTATTTGCCTAGCTTGCCACGGACACCATGACCGAGAACGACTATCTGCTCGCCTGGGGCCTCTACGCCCTTGCCGCCTTGGGATGCCTGCTGGTGGGCTTTCGCCTGACCTCATGGATGTGGCGCTGGTTGCGCGAACCGCTGCGGGTGCTGATGGCGGTGCTGCTGCTGACCCCGACCATTGTCGACCCGGTGAAAGAAAAGTTCGCCCCGGCCATCGCCATTGCCGCTCTCGACACCCTGTTCAAGGTCGGCAACAACGCCCTGCGCGCCGCAGCCGACCTGGCCATGTACGGCATGATTGCCTTTGCCCTGTATGCGCTGTTCGTGCTCATCCGCTGGCCGCTCGAGCGCCGTGCCAGGGCCCGCCGCGAGCAGGCGCAAGCCGCCGCGCAACGTGAAGCGGACGAGCCTGTGAGCGATGAGCTGTTCGCCGCCGAGCGCAGCGACCGCTACCGTAACCCGCCACCTGCAGCGCCGCTGGGCGGCAGTGGCGCGCGGGTCGAGCCGCGCCTGTAGCCTTTGCCCGGAGCAGCCAAGCATGTGTGAATTACTGGGCATGAGCGCCAATGTGCCGACCGACATCGTTTTCAGCTTCACCGGGCTGATGCAGCGCGGCGGGCGCACCGGCCCGCACCGTGACGGCTGGGGCATCGCCTTCTACGAAGGCCGTGGCCTGCGCCTGTTCCAGGACCCGGCGGCGAGCTGCGAGTCGGAAGTCGCCAACCTGGTGCAGCGCTACCCGATCAAGAGCGAGGTGGTGATCGGCCACATTCGCCAGGCCAACGTCGGCAAGGTCTGCCTGTCCAACACCCATCCGTTCGTGCGCGAGCTGTGGGGGCGCAACTGGTGCTTTGCGCACAACGGCCAGCTCGGCGAGTTCAAGGGCCAGGCGACCTTCTATCGGCCGGTTGGCGACACCGACAGCGAAGCGGCGTTTTGCGACCTGCTCAACCGCGTGCGCGAAGCCTTCCCCGAACCGGTCGAGGTCGAGCAATTGCTGCCGGTGCTGGTCGAGGCCTGCGCCGAATACCGTGGCAAGGGCGTGTTCAACTGCCTGTTCAGCGATGGCGACTGGCTGTTCTGCTTCTGTTCGACCAAGCTGGTGCACATCACCCGCCGAGCGCCGTTTGGCCCGGCACGGCTGAAGGACGTCGACATGATCGTCGACTTCCAGGCCGAAACCACCCCTAACGATGTGGTCACGGTGATCGCCACCGAGGCCCTCACCGAGAACGAAACCTGGCATCGCTACGCACCTGGCCAGTGGGCCCTGTGGCGCCGTGGCGAATGCATCGCCGAAGGCCAGGCCAGCTAAGGATCAGCCCCATGTTCAGAAGTTACCTGCGCTTGCTGTTGTTTACCTGCGGTTTGCTGGTCGGGCTGCAGGTGCCGGGCTATATCGTCGATTACAGCCAGCGGGTCGAGGCGCACCTGCTTGAATCGCGCGAAGGCCTCAAGGGTTTTGAAGACACCGCCAAGCGCTTCTTCAACGGCGACCTGCAGGCCTTGGTGCGCCATTACCGCAGCAGCGACGACCCGGTGTTCACCAGCGATGCCAACAGCATCGAGAGCCTGTTGATCCGCAATCGCCAGTTCGAGCAGGAATGGCAGATCGTGCAGGGCCCGTGGCTGGCGAAAACCTGGCATGTGCTGGTTACCGCCAACCCGCAACTGCGCGAAGAAACCCTCAACGCTTACCGCTACCAGATTCTGCTTAACCCCGAGGCCCTGGCCTGGGGCCTGAGTTGCGCGCTGCTGCTGGCGCTGGTGGTCGAAAGCCTGCTGCTGTTGCTCGGCTGGGTGGCCCTCGGCGGGCGGCGCAAGGCGGTGCAGGAGAGCTGGCGCTAAACCAGCACGATGCGCTGCGGCCCGGCATCGCGGGCGTAGCGCTCCAACACGTTGCGGCACAGTTGCACCACCTCGTCGACCAGCTCGACGCCGGTCTGCCAGGCCACCACCAGCTCCAGGCTCGGTGGCTGTTGGGCCAGCGGCAGCAGGATCAGCTCGCCACGGGCCAGTTCCTCGCTGACCAGCGCCGGTGGCAGGGCGCCAATACCAAAACCATCACGCAACAGCCGGGTGATCGCCGCCACCGAGTTCACGCAGTTCAGCCGTGGCGCGCCGACCCCTTCGGCCTGCAGCAGGCTGAGAACTTCCTGGTGCGGGCGGGAATTTTTCGAAAAGGTCACGATGCGCTCGCGGGCCAGGTCCGCCAGCGAGGTGTAGTCGCGGTTGTAGATTGACTGGCTGGCGACGATCCAGCCCATGGGGTAGCGCGCCAGGTCCAGGCTGCGGATGCTTTCCTGGCGCAACAGGTCGGTTTGCAGGATTACATCGAGAAAGCCTTTTTGCAGTTGTTCGCGCAAGTTAAGCGCCGTATCGGCGATCAACTCGATTTCCACCTGCGGGTAGCGCTCCATCAACTCCGCCACCAGCGGGCTCATCCAGGTGTGGATTACCGTGTCCATCACGCCGATGCGAATGCGCCCGACCTTGGCCCGGTCGCTGTCCAGCGATTGCTTGAGGGCCTTGGCGGTGTCGAGCATCTGTTCGGCGTACTCGAGCACCTTGCTGCCTTCCGGGGTCAGGCTCACGCCACGTGAGTCGCGCAGCAGCAACCTGACCCCGAGATCGGCCTCAAGCGCGGCGATGCGGCTGGAGATCGAGGCCTGGGTGGTGAAGAGCTTTTCGGCGGTCAGGCGAAAGCTCTTGAGGCGGGCGACCCAGACGAAGGTTTCGAGGAATTTGAGGTTCATGGCGCGCTCACTGATCAAGTTTTTCTTATGCCAGACAGCTGGTTTTTCTCGTTGGACGACAACCTGCGGGCGTCGAAAAATGATCCTCAAGCCGCGACACATGTTGTCGTCGTTAAAACAATACCAACAAGCTGAGGCAACCATGAACCCATCGGGCGTGCAGCAACAGGTCAAAGCCAGGTCAGTGGCGGGGCCATTCGACTGGTACCGCAACATCAACAAGCAGGAACGCCGGACCTTCTGGAGCTGCAAGATCGGCTACGGCCTCGATGGCATGGACACGCAGATGCTCAGCTTCGTCATCCCCACCCTGATCGCCCTGTGGGGCATCAGCACCGCCGAAGCCGGGTTGATTCACACCAGCACCCTGATCGCCTCGGCCTTGGGCGGCTGGATCGCCGGTATCCTTTCCGACCGCATCGGCCGCGTGCGCACCCTGCAATTGACGGTACTGTGGTTCGCCTTCTTCACCTTTCTTTGCGGCTTTGCCCAGAACTACGAGCAGCTGTTGATCGCCCGCACCCTGATGGGCTTCGGTTTTGGCGGCGAATGGACCGCCGGCGCCGTGCTGATCGGCGAAGTGATCCGCGCCCAGGACCGTGGCAAGGCAGTGGGCATGGTGCAGTCCGGCTGGGCCATCGGCTGGGGCCTGACGGCGATCCTGTATGCCGTGCTGTTTTCGCTGTTGCCGCCGGAAGATGCCTGGCGCGCACTGTTTTTGCTGGGCATCGTGCCAGCGGTGTTCGTGATTTTCGTTCGCCGCCTGGTCAAGGACCCGGAGATCTACCAGCAGGCCAAGGCCGCGGAAAAGACCGCAGCGCCGTCGCATTTTTATGAAATCTTCGCCCCGGGCATGCTCTTCACCACGATCCGCGCCTCGCTGCTGACCACCGGCGCCCTGGGCGGCTACTACGCCATCACCTCGTGGCTGCCAACCTTCCTCAAGAACGAGCGCGGCTTGAGCGTACTGGGTACCGGCGGCTACCTGGCGATGGTGATCTTCGGCTCCTACATCGGCTATGTGATCAGCGCCTACCTCACCGACCTGCTGGGCCGGAAAAAGAACTTCATCCTCTTCGCCGTCGGTTCGTTCATCATTGTCCTGCTCTACACCCAGATGCCGGTCAGCGACGGCGTCATGCTCTGGCTGGGCTTCCCCCTGGGCTTCTTCGCCTCGGGGATCTTCAGCGGCATGGGCGCGTTTCTCACCGAACTCTTCCCCACCCGCATCCGCGGCTCGGGCCAGGGCTTTTGCTACAACATCGGCCGCGCGCTGGCGGCGTTCTTCCCGCTGCTGATCGGCTTGCTGAGCCAGAAGATTCCCCTGGGCCTGGGCATCGGCGGATTTGCCGCAGTGTCCTACGGAGTGGTAATTCTGGCAGCCTTGAGCCTGCCGGAAACCCGCGGCAAACAATTAGAAGCCCATTAAGGCCGAGCCTGAAGGAGTGTCACACGTGAGCCGCCTGTTATTGAATTGCGATATGGGTGAAAGTTTTGGCAGCTGGACCATGGGCCTGGATGCCCAGGTCATGCCTTATGTTGATTGCGCCAACATTGCCTGCGGTTTTCATGCCGGCGACCCCGGGATCATGCGCAAGACCGTGGCCCTGGCCGTGGCCAGCCAGGTGCGCATCGGCGCCCATCCGGCCTACCCGGACCTGGCCGGCTTCGGCCGCCGCTCCATGGCCTGCAGCGCCGAAGAGATTCGCGACCTGCTGCATTACCAGATCGGCGCCCTGGACGGCATTTGCCGTACCCAGGGTACCCGGGTTGCCTACGTCAAACCCCACGGCGCGCTGTACAACGACATGATGGTCGAGCCGCTCAAGCTGCGTGCCGTGCTCGAAGCCGTGGCCGCCTATGACCGGCAACTGCCGCTGATGCTGATGGCCACCGCCGACAACAGCGCGGCCCAGGCCTTGGGCGATGAGTACGGTGTAACCCTGTGGTTCGAAGCCTTTGCCGACCGCGCCTACGACGCCAGCGGCCACCTGTTGTCGCGGCGCTTGCCGGGGGCGGTGCACCATGATCCGGCGATGATTGTCGAGCAGGCCCTGCGCCTGGCCCGCGGCGAGGCGCTGAGCGCCAGCGATGGCAGCGCGTTGCTGCTGCAGGCCGATACCCTGTGCGTGCATGGCGACAACGACAGCTCGATCGCCGCCGTGCGGCAGATCCGTCAGGCCCTCGATGCCCAGGCGGTGCCATGAATTACCGTATTGAAGTGGTGGCCATCGACTGCCTGATGGTGCGCCTGTTCGACCAGATCGATGAAAGCAACATGCCCTGGATGCTCGCCGCCAGCCAGCGCCTGCGCAGTGCCTTTGCCGGGCGCCTGGTCGACCTGGTGCCGTCCTATACCACGCTGATGGTGCAGTTCGACCTGCTCCAGCTGTCGCCGGCCGAGGCCCAGGCCTGTATTCGCCAAGCGCTCACCGACTTGCAGCCGGACCCTGGCAGCGCAGGCCGCCAGCACGAGATTCCGGTGTGGTATGACCCGAGTGTCGGCCCGGAGCTGCAACTGCTGGCCGAGCGTTGCAACACATCGGTGGCCGACATCATTCGCCGCCACAGCGAGCGTGAGTACCAGGTGTTCGCCCTGGGCTTTGCCCCCGGCTTCGCCTTCATGGGCCTGGTCGAACAAGCCCTGGCCGCGCCGCGCCTGGCCACCCCGCGCAAACGCGTGGCGGCCGGCAGCGTGGGCATTGCCGAGCGCCAGACCGCCGCTTATCCAGCGGTTTCTCCCGGCGGCTGGAATCTGATCGGGCGCACCCCGAGCAAGCTTTTCGACCGCCTGCGTGATGGCTACAGCCTGTTGCAGCCGGGTGACCGGGTGCGCTTCGTGGCGGTTGAGCGCGCCACCTTCATCAACCTGGGCGGCGACGATACCCCGCTGGAGGCACAGCCATGAGCCGCTTGTCGATCGAGGCCAGCACGCCGCTGTGCCTGCTGCAGGATGCCGGGCGCTTTGGCGTGCGCCACCTGGGCGTGACCCAGGGCGGGGCGCTGGACTGGGTGTCGATGCGCTGGGCCAACTGGCTGCAGGGCAACGCGCCCGAGGCCGCGGTGGTCGAGGTCACCCTCGGTGGTTTCAGCCTGATTGCCGAGCAGGACTGTTGCCTGGCCCTGGCCGGCGCCGACCTCGACGCACGCCTCGATGGCCAGCCGCTCAAGCCCTGGCGTAGCTTCAGCATGGGCAAGGGCCAGCGCCTGCGCCTGAATGCGCCGCTGCATGGCGCCCGTGCCTACATCGCCGCGCCGGGTGGCTTCAAGGCGCCGCAGGTACTGGGCAGTTGTGCCAGCGTGGTACGTGAAGCGCTCGGTGGGCTGGATGGTTTGGGCTCGCCGCTGGCCAAGGGGCAAGCGCTGGAATACGCCGGTGTGGCAGCGGCGCTCAAAGAAGTGCCGGAGGCGTTGTGGCCGGACTTTACCGACAGGTCGCCGCTTGATCTGTTGCTCGGTGCGCAGATCGGCGATTTTAGCGGCACGAGTCTGTTTGAAGCGTTCAACCGCGACTGGACCCTCGACAGCCGCGCTGATCGCATGGGCATGCGCTTGCTCGGGCCGGTGTTGCGCTACCAGGGGCCGTCGATGATTTCCGAGGGGATTGCGTTGGGCGCGGTGCAGGTGCCACCGGATGGCCAGCCGATCGTGCTGCTCAATGACCGCCAGACCATTGGTGGTTATCCACGCTTGGGCGCGTTGACGCCGTTGGCCCTGGCGAGGATGGCGCAGATGCTGCCGGGGCGTGTGGTGCGCTTCAGGCCGGTGGTGCAGGAGATGGCGTGGCTTGAGCAGCGGGCGTTTCTTGAAAGGTTTGTTGGCTGAGCGGGCCTCATCGCGGGTCAAGCCCGCTCCTACAGGGGGTAGGAGCGGGCTTGACCCGCGATGCTCTACTTGGACAAAAACCGCATGCCTTCTTCCAGCCCGCGCAAGGTCAGCGGGAACATGCGGTCTTCGACCAGCTCGCGCACGATGTTGGTCGAGGCGGTGTAGCCCCAGGTGTCCTTGGGGTAGGGGTTGATCCAGATAAGCTTCTTGTACTTCTCCATGAAGCGCTGCATCCACACGTAGCCGGCTTCCTCGTTCCAGTGCTCGACGCTGCCACCGGGCTGGGTGATCTCGTAGGGCGCCATGGCCGCGTCACCGACGAACACCACCTTGTAGTCGGCGCCGTACTTGTGCAGCAAATCCAGGGTCGAGGTGCGCTCGGAGGTGCGGCGCAGGTTGTTCTTCCACACCGACTCGTAGACGAAGTTGTGGAAGTAGTAGTACTCCAGGTGCTTGAACTCGGTCTTGCAGGCCGAGAACAGCTCTTCGCAGATCTTCACGTGGGCATCCATCGAGCCGCCGATGTCGAACAGCAGCAGCAACTTGACGCTGTTGCGCCGCTCCGGGCGCATCTGGATGTTGAGCAGGCCGGCATCGCGGGCGGTGTGGTCGATGGTGCCGTCGATGTCCAGCTCTTCGGCCGCGCCCTGGCGGGCGAACTTGCGCAGCCGGCGCAGGGCCAGCTTGATGTTGCGCGTGCCCAGTTCGACCTGGTCGTCGAGGTTCTTGTACTCGCGCTGGTCCCAGACCTTGACCGCCTTGCCCTGGCGCTTGCCGGCATCGCCGACGCGGATGCCCTCGGGGTTGAAACCGCCCGAGCCGAACGGGCTGGTGCCGCCGGTGCCGATCCACTTGTTGCCGCCGGCATGGCGTTCCTTTTGCTCTTCGAGGCGCTTCTTGAACTCTTCGATGAGCTTGTCGAGGCCGCCCAGGGACTGGATCTGCGCGCGTTCCTCGTCGCTCAGCGAGCGTTCGAACTCCTTGCGCAGCCAGTCTTCGGGAATCAAGGCTTCCAGGTGCTGGTTGAGGTTCTCAAGGCCCTTGAAGTAGGCCGAGAACGCCCGGTCGAACTTGTCGAAATGACGCTCGTCCTTGACCAGGATGGCCCGCGACAAGTAGTAGAACTCGTCCATGTCGGCAAAGGTCACGCGCTGCTTGAGGGCATTGAGCAAATCAAGCAGCTCGCGTACCGACACCGGCACCTTGGCCGCGCGCATTTCATTGAACAGATTGAGCAGCATGGCTATTGCTCCCGGCTCAGCGGTTACCGCGACGGCTCATGAAGGCCAGGCGCTCGAGCAACTGCACGTCCTGTTCGTTCTTGACCAGGGCCCCGGCCAGCGGCGGGATGGCCTTGGTCGGATCACGTTCGCGCAGCACCGCTTCGCCGATGTTGTCGGCCATCAGCAGCTTGAGCCAGTCGACCAGCTCGGAGGTCGACGGTTTTTTCTTCAGGCCCGGCACTTTGCGCACGTCGAAGAACACGTCCAGCGCTTCGCTGACCAGGTCCTTCTTGATGTTCGGGTAGTGCACATCGACGATCTGCTGCAGGGTGGTGCGGTCAGGGAAGGCAATGTAGTGGAAGAAGCAGCGGCGCAAGAAGGCGTCGGGCAGTTCCTTTTCGTTGTTCGAGGTAATGATGATGATCGGGCGCTGCTTGGCCTTGATCGTCTCGTCGGTCTCGTAAACGTAGAACTCCATTTTGTCGAGTTCCTGCAACAGGTCGTTGGGGAACTCGATGTCGGCCTTGTCGATTTCGTCGATCAGCAGAATGACCCGCTCTTCGGACTCGAAGGCTTCCCAGAGCTTGCCTTTCTTCAGGTAGTTGCGCACGTCGTGGACCTTGTCGACGCCCAGTTGCGAGTCACGCAGGCGGCTGACCGCGTCGTACTCGTAGAGGCCCTGGTGGGCCTTGGTGGTCGACTTGATGTGCCAGGTGATCAGCTTGGCGCCAAAGGATTCGGCCAGCTGTTCGGCGAGCATGGTCTTGCCGGTGCCCGGCTCGCCCTTGACCAGCAGCGGTCGCTCCAGGGTGATCGCCGCGTTGACCGCCAGTTTCAGGTCGTCTGTAGCGACATAAGCGCTGGTGCCTTCGAACTTCATGAACCGATCCTCTAACGTAGCGCCGGGGGTACTTGGCCCCTGGCGGAAAAATTGTCATGCACGACTATAACGCGGGCTCCGGGCGAGTGGGAACGCAGACGGCCCATTCAGTCTCTGAATGGACCGTCACTCGGTGACTCAGTCAGCCTTGGGCGGCGTTTGCTCATAACGGGCGTTGAAGGCCTGGACAAAGCCGTTGCGCAATATTTGCAAAAACGCCTCGAAGGCACTGATATCGCTTTTATGCACGCTGCCGCTGAGTTCCACGCGGGTGGCGAACTGGTTCTTGCCCTGGTTCTTCAGCACGGTTTCGCTGCCGCCGACCAGTGCTTCCCAGATCGAGCGGAAAAAGCCCTTGTCCTGGTTCTGAACGTCCTGCTGCCAGTTGAACACATCGACGTCACGCAGCAGCGGTTTGATGTAGCCGGTGAGCCGGCCGTTTTGCGCTTGCGCCTCGATCACCAGGTCGCCGTGGCCGGCATTGAAGTCGAACTTGCCATAGGCGCTGGCGAAGTCATTGAGCCGGCGCAGCTCGATGCCGGTGGCGCGCAGGCGGAACTTGAAGTCGTCGAAGTCGCTGAACGGGTCGAAGGTGGCGCTGCTTTCGACACTGGCATCGCCCAGCAGGCGGGCCTTGGCGTCGAACGTGGCATCGCGGCGGCCCTTGCGGTCCTCGACGTTGGTCAGGTTGCGGATGCTGGCATCGAGCTGGGTGGCCTTGAGGTTGACCGGCGGCCTGGAGTTGAAGTTGCGAAAACTCAAGGTGCCGTCTTCGATGCGCACTTCGTTGAGGGTGATCGGCAGCAGTTTTTCCAGCTGTTGGCGCCAGTCGGTGCCCTGGCCGGTCTGTGAACTCTGCTTGCTGGCGCCGTCGACGAAGTTCAGCTGCGGCTTGAGGAAGGTCACCTCGGCGACCACCGCCTGGTCGTGCCACAGCGAATGCCAGCTGACCGAGAGGTCGATCAATGGCGCTTCAAGCAGGGGCACCGGCACCTTGCCACTGGTCTTGACGATGTTCAGGCCGTTGATCTTGTAGGCGCCGCGCCACAACGCCAGGTCGACATCGGTGACCTGTCCGCGGTAGTCGCCCATGTCGGCCAGCTTGTCGTTGAGGTAGTTGCGCACCAGCAGCGGCAGGGTCAGGTGCAAGGCCAATAGTAACAATGTGATACCCAGCAGCCCCCACAAGGGCCAGCGATAGCGGCGTTTCATCGGCGGCGGTTCCCGGCAAGGTAGTGATCGGTTGACCCCTGTCAGCCTCAGGGGTTCGCCGGTTGTGGACGCACTGGCGCTGCAGGCTTACCCTTGAAGTTTTCCGCCCGGTGCATAAAAGGACCCCTGCCATGAGCCGTATCTTTGCTGACAACGCGCATTCCATCGGCAATACGCCGCTGGTGCAGATCAACCGCATCGCCCCCCGCGGCGTCACCGTGCTGGCCAAGATCGAGGGGCGCAACCCCGGTTATTCGGTCAAGTGCCGGATCGGCGCGAACATGATCTGGGACGCCGAAAGCAGCGGCAAACTCAAGCCGGGCATGACCATCGTCGAGCCGACCTCGGGCAACACCGGCATCGGCCTGGCCTTTGTCGCTGCCGCCCGTGGCTACAAGTTGCTGCTGACCATGCCGGCGTCGATGAGCATCGAACGGCGCAAGGTGCTCAAGGCCCTGGGCGCCGAGCTTGTGCTCACGGAGCCGGCCAAGGGCATGAAAGGCGCGATCGAAAAGGCCAGCGAAATTGTCGCCAGCGACCCGTCGGCGTACTTTTTGCCCGGCCAGTTCGAGAACCCGGCCAACCCGGCGATCCATGAAAAGACCACCGGCCCGGAGATCTGGAACGACACCGACGGTGCGGTCGATGTGCTGGTGGCGGGCGTCGGCACCGGCGGCACCATTACCGGGGTGTCGCGCTACATCAAACAGACCCAGGGCAAGGCCATCCTGTCGGTGGCGGTCGAGCCGCTCGGCTCGCCGGTGATCACCCAGGCCCGTGCCGGTGAAGAGATCAAGCCCAGCCCGCACAAGATCCAGGGCATTGGCGCCGGTTTCGTGCCGAAGAACCTTGACCTGTCGATGGTCGACCAGGTCGAGCTGGTCAGCGACGAGGAGTCCAAGGCCATGGCCCTGCGCCTGATGCAGGAGGAGGGCATCCTCTGCGGGATTTCCTCCGGGGCGGCCATGGCCGCGGCGGTGCGCCTGGCGGAAAAACCGGAAATGCAGGGCAAGACCATCGTCGTGATCCTGCCAGACTCGGGCGAGCGCTACCTGTCGAGCATGCTGTTTGCCGACCTGTTCACCGAGCAGGAAAACCAGCAGTAAGTCGCCGCGGCGCTGATCCCGGGCAATAACCGGCGCCGCTGTTTGTTGCACAATCCTTAACACTGAATCCCGGCCCTGCAGGTTTTCAGCAGGGCTGGATCGGTTAATATGTTCGATTAATCCGGCAGCGATGGCCTGATCGAAATTCCAAGGAGTGTTGCATGACCTTTTCCTTTGTCGCCAAGGCAGGTGTACTGCTGCTGTTCTTCGGCAGCACACTGTATGTGCACCTGCGCGGCAAGGCGCGTTTGCCAATGTTGCGCCAGTTCGTCAACCATTCGGCGCTGTTCGCCCCTTATAATGCCCTGATGTACCTGTTTTCCGGTGTGCCGTCCAAGCCGTACCTGGACCGCAGCCGTTTCCCCGAGCTCGATGTGCTCAAGGACAACTGGGAAGTGATCCGCGAAGAGGCCATGCACCTGTTCGACGAGGGTTACATCCGCGCCGCCGAGAAAGACAACGACGCCGGCTTCGGTTCGTTCTTCAAGAAGGGCTGGAAGCGTTTTTACCTGAAGTGGTACGACAAGCCGCTGCCTTCGGCCGAGACGCTGTGCCCGAAGACCGTCGCGCTGGTCAACAGCATCCCCAACGTCAAGGGCGCGATGTTCGCCCTGCTGCCCGGTGGCAGCCACCTGAACCCGCACCGCGACCCGTTCGCCGGTTCCCTGCGCTATCACCTGGGCCTGTCGACGCCCAACTCCGACGACTGCCGGATCTACGTCGATGGCCAGGTGTACGCCTGGCGCGACGGTGAAGACGTGATGTTCGACGAGACCTACGTGCACTGGGTCAAGAACGAAACCGAGACCACCCGGGTGATCCTCTTCTGCGACGTCGAGCGCCCGCTCAACAGCCCGCTGATGACCCGCATCAACCGCAAGGTCAGTGCCTTCCTCGGCCGCGCCACCGCGCCGCAGAACACCGACGACGAGCGCGTGGGCGGGATCAACCAGGCCTATGCCTGGAGCAAGCGCTTCAGCAATGTCATCAGCAGCCGCGTGAAGCAGTTCAAGCGTGCCAATCCCAAGGCCTACCGGGTGTTGCGTCCGGTGCTGGCGGTGCTGGTGGCCTACCTGTTGTACCGCTGGTTGTTCTGAAACAGCATCGCGGGGCAAGTCGGGTCGCCGCACCGCCGCTCCTACCGGTGGGAGCGGCGACCCGACTTGCCCCGCGATAAACTCACCGCTATAGTCAGACCCACTTCACCCTCACCGAAGACCTGCTCATGCCAGCTTCCTGCCCAGCCACCGTATTCGCCACCGCGCCTGACGCGGTTGTCGTTGTGCGCGCGAGCCAGCAGCCGGCCATGATCAGTCACTACCCACCACCTGTCAGTAGCGTGGTCGTGTGCATCGTTGCACCGCCAGCGGTGGTAGTGCTGGGCTAAGCGGCCAATCGCTGCGCTCCCACACACCTGCACCCTACTGAATACGGTTGGCTGCCCCTCGCGGGTAGCGCCGTTCGGCTTATCTGCCCGAATTACAGGTGGCATTCATGTCTGTTCTATCGAAACAATCTATGGCCTCGGCGGCCACTACCAGCCTGTTCGTCCTGCTCTGGAGTAGCGGGGCGATCGTCTCCAAGCTCGGCCTGGCCCACGCCAGCCCGTTTGCCTTCCTGCTGCTGCGTTCGGCCCTGGCCCTGGCCGGCCTGCTGTTGCTCAGCCCGTTGCTCAAACTGCACTGGCCGCGCAGCCGCCCGGCGTTGCTGCAAGCCCTGGCCACCGGTTGCGTGCTGCTCGGCGCCTACCAGATCTTCTACCTGCTGGCGCTCAACACCCACGTTACCCCCGGGGTGATGGCCACGGTCATGGGCGTGCAACCGATCCTCACCGTGGTACTGATGGAGCGCCAGCGCTCCTGGAGCCGGTTGTTCGGCCTGGGCCTGGGCTTGAGCGGGTTGATCATGGTGGTTTACCAGGGCATCAACCTCGGTGGCGTGTCGCTGGCCGGGATGCTGTTTGCCTTGCTGGCGCTGATGAGCATGACCTGCGGTTCGATCATGCAAAAGCGCATCACCAGCAACCCCATGGGCACCCTGCCGTTGCAGTACATTGCCGGGCTGATGATGTGCGCGGTGTTTGCGCCGTTCCAGCCGCTGCACGTGGAACTGACCGACAGTTTCATCGGCGCCTTGCTGTGGATGGGCCTGGTGGTGTCGCTGCTGGCGACCTTGCTGCTGTACCGGCTGATCGCCAAGGGCAACCTGGTCAATGTCACCAGCCTGTTCTACCTGGTGCCCGCAGTGACGGCGGTCATGGACTACCTGATCTTCGGCAACCGCCTGGCGGCGCTCAGCCTGTTGGGCATGGGGCTGATCGTCATCGGCCTGCTGTTCGTGTTCCGCAAGCCCGCAGCCACGCAGGCGCAACTGCAGGCTGACTGACCGTACGGACCGCCCGGCAGTGCGCCGGGCGGTTTGCCCTCAGAAGTAGTAGCCGATGTTGATGTTGGTGCGGTAGTACCAGTCGTTGCTGCCGACCGAGTTGGTGCTGGTCCAGCCCGTGCCGTTCTCGGCGCCGCCAAAGGGGTTGGCGTTCTTCGCCCAGGTGAAGTCGACCCAGGCCATGATCGGCATGGCCAAAAACTGCGCGCCGACGGTAAACATCTGCGAGTCATCCCAGCCGCTTTTGTCTTTCATCATGCGGCTGTAGTCGTTGTAGACCTTGATCTTCTTCAACTGGCCAAGGCCCGGGGTGAAGATGTCGTAGCCGACGTTGATCGAGCCGATGGTGGCCTTGGAGGCGATCAGGTAGGCCGGGGTCAGGCCGTTGCCGCCCATCAGCACCGAGTCGTTGCTGACGCCGTCGGGGTTCTTCGGATCGTATTCGTAGCGAATCGCCTGGCTGGTAACCGTCCAGTTGCCGGCGTTGACGATCGCATGCACGCCGCCGGCCCAGTAGTCGCCATCGTCACGGGTGGTGGCGTTGTACAGCTCGGCTGCGGCCAGCGAGGCGCCGATTTCGGTTTTCCAGCCGTCACCGCTGAAGGTCCTGGCCACCCGGGCGTTGACCTGGTTGCGCTTCTCGTTGTCCTGGCGTGACTGGGTGAAGGCCACGGCGTTGTCGTCAAGATCGCTGTAACGGCCGACTTCTGGCGAGTAGCGGATGCCGCTGGGCAGCATGCGCGGGAAGTAGCCCAGTTGCAGGTCCCAGTCCTTGTCCTTGTAGCTGTACTTCAGGCCGCTGCCGGCGCTGACGCCATAGCCCATGAAAAACGGGATGTGGTAACTCCAGCCGAACTGCGGGTAGGGCTCAAGGCCAAAGGGTTTGAACGGTGCGCCCAGTTGCACGTTGGAATTGGCATTGAAGCGATAACCGACGTAGCCGCGGTCGATCGAGCGTTTGCCGTCGTCCTGGAACCAGTAGCCGATGTCGCTGAACAGTTGTTTGTGGGTGGCCTGGACATCCAGGCGGAAGGTGTCGAAGAGAAAGCGCCCGTTGTTTTCGGTGGTATCCCAGTGCTCATCGCGGTAGTTGACCCGCAGTGCGCCGCCAATATCCAGCGAACTCTGGCCGTCGTCACTGCGCCAGGCAATGTGCGGGAAGGGCTTTTTCAGCGCTGGCGGCTGGTCCGGCGCCGCCGGGCCGGGCTCGGAAGCGAAACTGGTGGCGCTGCCAAGGATCAGGCCCAGGCTTATCACGTACTTGTTCATATCAATGCCCCGCAAGGTTGAGCAGTATCTCTGGGCAACAGCTGTCCGCCGCCTGGAATCAGGCGTTAAGCGAAAGTCAGCGGTGGCGCATCGGTGGGTTTGTTATTGTTTTATAGGTGGCACATTGTTTTTATTTATATTCGAGAGGGAAAGAGCAGGAACTGTGCCAGTGCTGATGAGTGACTGTTGTTTTAATAAATATGATGTAAAACAATTATTTATATCTGAAACGCCTTAATTCGTGCCGTGGGTGAAACAGCGTGGTGTTTAAGTAACAGGGGTGGGCAATGGCAGTGCGGTTTAACTGCACAGCGCGCGTTGACAGTGCGTGGGTTGTTTTATCAATGAATAAGTAATTGACTGTTTTGGGGCCGCCGGACCTGCGAAAGCCGCGCAAAAAAAAGCCGGCACACCCGGTGCCGGCCAATTGCGCGTGTTGCAACAGTTACAGATCAAGCACCATGCGCCGGCTCTTGCAGCCCGAGACACAGACCATCATCGATGTGTTCGCCGCCCGTTCGGCCTTGGTCAGCACGCCATCGCGGTGGTCGATGTCACCTTCCAGCACCCGGGTTTCGCACGAGCCGCACACCCCTTCGCGGCAGCTGTACTCGATATCGCAGCCGGCTTCGAGCAGCACGTCGAGCAGGTTCAGCCCAGGCTCGACATTCAGGGTCTTGCCGGACTTTTTCAGCTCGACGCTGTAGCTGTCCTGAGCATCTTCCGAGGGCGGCAGTTCGGCGGCGGTGAAGCGTTCGATATGCGCATGAGGGTAACCGAGGCTTTCGCAGGTGCTCTCGAAGGCATCGAGCATCGGCGTCGGGCCGCAGCAGTAGAAGTGCGAATCGCTGGGCTGCCCGGCCAGGTAATGGGCCAGGTCGGGTGCCGCGTTCTTCTCGTCGTTGAAGTGGTAGAGCACCTTGGCATCGACCCCGCTGAGCTCTTCCAGCAGCGCCGCTTCCTTGCGCGAGCGGGCGCAGTAGATCAGCTCGGCGGATTTGCCCAGCGCCAGCAACTGGCGAAACATGCAGTAGATCGGCGTGATGCCGATGCCGCCGGCCACCAGCACGTTGTGGCTGGCGTGCGGGTCGAGGGCGAAGTTGTTGCGCGGTTGCGAGATGTGCAGTTGCGTGCCAACCCGCAGTTGCTCATGGACGAACGCCGAGCCGCCGCGGCTGTTGCGATCACGCAGGATGCCGACTACATAACGGCCCTGGTCGCTCGGCGAGTTGAGCAGTGAGTAGCTGCGCACCAGGCCATTGGGCAGGTGCAGGTCGATGTGCGAGCCGGCTTCGAACGGCGCGAACACGGTGTCGCCCCAGGGGCGCAGTTCGACGCTGATGATGCCTTCGGCTTCGTGGCGCAGGGTGTGCACCAGCGCGGTGATGGTAGAGGAGTTGGACATCGGTCACCTCAAGGGCGCAGTGCGCAAGTCAATGTCGAGCCGGGCGCTGGCTTCGATTTCCACTACCAGTTCGGGGAACACCAGGGCGCTCACCTGAACCAGGGTGGAGGTGGGGTAGCAGGCAAAGCCTTGGAAGAAGTCGCGGCGGGCGCGAGCGACTTCATCCTTGTCGGCAATGTCGGTGAGGTACAGCGTCAAGCGGTAGAGATTGCCGATGTGCCCGCCTGCCGCTTCCACCAGGGCGCGGATCTTGTTCAGTACCACCAGGGTCTGCGCGTAGGCATCCAGCGGCGCGCCGCCCTCGGCGGCCTGGCGGGTGGCGGGATGGCCGGTCATGCCGGACATCACCAGCTCGTTGCCCAGCAGCAGGGCGTTGGACCAGCTGGCAGTGGCCAGCTCGGTCACCGCCTGTGCCTGGATACGGTGCACGGGCAGGTTCATCACAGTTGCTTCGCTTCGATCAGCGCCAGTTGCTCCTTGGCCTTGCCCTTGAGGTAGCGGCGCAGGCGCACCACACCGAGGTCATGCTGGTAGAGGTTCTCGCGCTGGTTGGCGTCGAACTCCATGAACTCCAGCAGCACCCGGTCCTGCTCCAGCACTGCCCAGTGGCGGGCTTCCAGGCGGTTCTTGTAGAGGAAGCGCCAGGTGTCGCGCTGCCAGCCGGTCAGTGGCCGCGCGCGCCAGTGGAACACTGCCGAGAGGCTGCGGCTGCTCGGGGTGTAGCTGCCGATGATGGTGAAGTTGCCGCCTGGGCCGCCGGTCTTCGGGTAGGGGATTTCCAGGCGCAGCCAGTGGCAGCCGTTGTCGAGGAATTCGGTCCAGTCGAAGTTGACCCCGCGCTGGCCTTCCTTCTCGAAAAAGAAGCCCTGTTCGGTATCGCGGGTGACGAACTTGGCGGTGGCTTCGCCTTCGCTCATCGAGTGCGACATCTTGTGCAGGTAGGTGCCGTGCATCGGGTCCATGACGTTGTCGAGCACGTAGCGGTAGTCGCCTTGCCACTCGGTGTAGCAGAGGAAGCTGCTCCACTCGGACGAGGTCAGTTGCTCGGGCAGCACCAGCTCTGGCGGGGTGTCCAGGTGCGGGTCGGTGGCGTTGAACAAAAAGATCGCCCCGGCCGCCTCGCGGGTGTGGAACATGCGCGTCGGGCGGCTGCCTTCGAGCTTGCAGCCAGGGCTGCCGGGGACCTTGGTCACGGTGCCGTCGCAGCGCACTTCGACGCCGTGGTACGGGCACTGCAGGCGGTCGCCCAGCACCGGGCCCTGGGACAGCGGCGCGCCGCGGTGCGGGCAGTGGTCTTCGAGGGCATGCACGCTGCCATCGTTGTCGCGCCACAGGGCGATCTTGTAGCCCAGGCGGCGCACCGACAGCGGCTTGTCGCCAAGCAGCTCGGAGGGCAATACGGGAAACCAGAGGTCTTTGAGGCCGTTGGCCAGGTGGTTCTCAACAGGATCGACGGTGAATTGCATATTCATCTTGTTTTACCTCCGGCGGGTCATGCGCCCAGCCGCGCCATCAGGGTTTTATAGGAGTCTTCGGTCCACTCACCGCGGGTCAACGGGCAGGGCGGACCGGCCAGGTTCAGGTGCGCCAGCAGCTCGGGCAGCTGGGTGATGCCGTTGCCGTAGGCGCGCTCGATGGAATCGCCGAGCAGTTCTTCGAACGGGGTGTTGGGCCGTTTGCGCGCCTGATGGGGCTCCAGGTAGCGTGGGGTGTTGCTCATGTCATTGACCTCCATTGCGAACCCGTTCGCGGATCATTTCGCGGACCGGGACAAAGTCGTACGTCGGGTAGCATTCGGTGCGGAACACGCCCCAGGCGGCGCGCTCCAGTTCCACATTGACCTTGCCGAGCAGGCTCGGCGGCAGGCGCAGGGTGACGATCTGGCCCAGGCCCATGGCCACGGTCCAGGACACCAGCTCGACGCCGGCCGGCGGGAAGCTGTCCCACCAGCCCATCTGCTTCATGTGCGCCTGGATCTGTTCCAGGTTCTTCGACTGGTCGTGCTTGAGCACCACCGTCAGTTGCATCGTCTCGCTCATGCTTGGGCCTCAGGCGGCGCTGGCGGTAGGCACGGTCCAGGCGTCGTAGCCATAGACCCAGTCGGCATTGCCGCCGGCCTTGAGCCACTGGTTGCCGCGTGAACCGATCTGGATCTGGCTGGTGCGCTCCAGGCGCGACCGTTGGTAACCCTGCAGGGCGCTGGCGATCTGTGCCGGGCTGTTTACGCCCTGCAGATGACGGGCCAGCACCACCGCGTCTTCGATGGCCTGGCCGGCGCCCTGGGCCATGAACGGCATCATCGGGTGGCAGGCGTCACCGAGCAGGGTGATCGCGCCCTCGGACCAGTACGGCAGCGGGTCACGCTCGTACAGCGCGGTCTTGAGGACTTCGTCGCAGGCGTCGAGCAGCGCCCGGGCGTCGGCGTGGAAGTCCTGGTAGTGACTGCGCAGCTCGGCGGCGTCGCCAGCAGTGGTCCAGGACTCCAGGTGCCAGCTGTCCTGGGCGGTGGTGGCGAAGATGAAGATGTCGCGGCCCTGGTTCAGCGGGAAGGTGACGATCTGGCTCTGCGGGTTGGGGCCCCACCATTTGGTGAAGGCCTGGATGTTCGGTACATGCGCTACACGCTCGGCCGGGACCACGGCGCGGTAGGCGACCACGCCGGTAAAGCGCGGCTGCTCTTCACCGAACAGGGCATTGCGCACTACCGAGTGAATGCCGTCGGCGCCGATCAGCAGGTCGGCGCGATGGCGGCTGCCATCCTTGAAGCGCAGCTCGACGCCGTCGGCATCCTGCAGCACCTGCTCGGCGCGCTTGGCGAACTGCACGTTGTGCAGCGGGAACACATCGGCCAGGGCCGCCAGCAGGTCGGCGCGGTGAATGGTCAATTGCGGTGCGCCGTACTGGCTTTGCGCGGCGTCGGCCATTTCCAGGCGCGAGGTTTCTTCGCCTGTGTCCCACATACGGCTGATGCGGTGGGTCGGGCGCGCGGCCGGAATGCGCACGGCCGGGCCGACGCCGAGGCCATCGAGGGCGCGCACGGCGTTGGGGGTGAGGTTGATGTCGGCACCGACCCGCAAAAACGCCTTGGACTGTTCGAAAACCGTGACCTGGTGACCGGCCTGGCGCAGGGCGATGGCGGCGGTGAGGCCGCCGATGCCGGCACCGTTGATGGCGATGTTCAACGAAGACATGGACAACTCCTGCTCAGGGTTTGGGTTTGTCGGTAAGGAACTTGCCTTGCGGCGCCTCGACATGCTGCTGGCGCCGGGTATTGCCATCGATGCCGCCGGCAATCGCCCATTCGGCAAACACCGTCGGGCCCGGCTCGAACTCGCGCGGTTGCCATTCGCCGGTCAGCTGGTCTTCGTCGGCGTAATACTCGACCAGGGCGCCGGCCGGGTTCTTGAAGTACCAGAAGAACGCCGACGACACCGGGTGGCGGCCCGGGCCGATCTCGGTGGCCCAGCCACTGCGCGAGATGTGCATGCCGCCGCCGAACACTTCGTGCAGGTCGCGCACGGTGAAGGCGACGTGGTTCAGACCGGCGCGGGGGGCCGGCAGCTGGAGCATGAACAAATCGTGGTGGCCACCTTCTTCGGCGGTGCGCAGGAACGCGCCGCGGTTGGGATAGCGGTCCGAGGCCTGGAAGCCGAAGCGCTCGTGGTAGAAGGCTTCGCAGGCATTCACATCCTTGACGAAGAACACCACGTGGCCGACTTCGATCGGCGTGGCGCGCTCATACACCGGCGCCGGCTTGTTGATCCGGCCCTTGGTCTGCCAGGTGTTGTGGCCGCTGCACTCGATGTCCAGTGCGCGCTTGCGGGTCACCTGCAGGCGGATCGCCAGGCCGTTGGGGTCGGTGCAGCCGATGCGCCCGTTGCCTTCGACAAAGCCCGGGTCGTTGGCGATGCGCTGGCTGTACAGGGCGAGGTCCGCTTCGCTTTCCACGCCCCAGACCACTTCACGCACGGTCGAGCCCGGCTCGATGGCCGCTGGCAGGCCGGGCTTGTTGATGTCGGCCAGTACCACCCGGCAGCCGTTGAGGGTTTCGAAGACCACCTCGTCGGCCTGTTCGCTGACCTTGTCCAGGCCCCAGTCGCTGAAGAAGCGCACGCAGATGTCGAGGTCTTCGACGCCGTAGGTGACTTCATCGATGCCCAATACGCTCATGGCCTTGCCTCCACACCGGCCCAGGCCAGTGGTTGTTCGTTCATGCCCCAGTAGAGGCTTTTCTGTTCCATGTACTGCAGGATCCCCAGGCGGCCTTTTTCACGACCCAGGCCGCTGTCACGCCAGCCGCCGAACGGGGTGGCGATGGAGAACTGCTTGTAGGTGTTGATCCACACCGTGCCGGCCTGGATCTTGCGGCCCAGGGCCCAGGCGCGCTTGTAGTCGCGGCTCCAGATGCCGGCGGCGAGGGCGTAGAGGCTGTCGTTGGCCTGCTCGATCAGCTCTGCCTCGCTGTCGAACGGCAGGGCCACCAGCACCGGGCCGAAGATTTCTTCCTGGCAGGTCTGCTGGCTGTTGCGCAGGCCTTCGAGGATGGTTGGCGGGTAGAAGTAGCCCTGATCAAACAGGCCGCCAGTCGGGCGTTGGCCACCGAGCAGCAGGCGGCCACCTTCGGCCAGGCCCAGGGCCACGTAGCGCTCCACCGACTCGCGGTGCGCGGCGCTGATCAGCGGGCCCATTTGCGTGGTTTCGTCCGCCGGGTCGCCCAGGCGCAAACGCGCAGCGCCTGCGACCAGGCGCTGCATGAACGGCTCGTACAGGGCGCGGGCAACGAACAGCCGCGAACCGGCAATGCAGGCCTCGCCCGATGAACTGAAAATGCCATACAGCACCCCGGCCACGGCGTGATCGAGGTCGGCATCGTCGAGGACGATGGTCGGCGACTTGCCGCCCAGTTCCAGCGACACCGGCATCATCTTGTCGGCGGCGATGTGGGCGATGTGCTTGCCGGTCTTGGTCCCGCCGGTGAACGACACACGCTTGATCAGCGGGTGCTGCGTCAGCGCATCACCGAGCAATGAGCCCTTGCCCGGCAATACGCTGACCAGGCCTTTGGGCAAGCCTGCGTCTTCGCAGATCTGCGCCAGTTGCAGGGCCAGCAGCGGGGTGATTTCTGCCGGTTTGATCACCACCGCATTGCCGGCGGCCAGGGCCGGGGCGACCTTTTGCGCTTCGCTGGCAATCGGCGAGTTCCACGGGGTGATAGCCGCGACCACGCCCATGGGTTCGTAGACGCTCATGCTGACGAAGTCGCCGCGCGACGGGGTGATGGTCTCTTCCAGGGTTTCGCAGGCGGCGGCGAAAAACTGGAAAGTACCGGCGGCGCTGGCCACCAGGGCGCGGGTTTCGTTGATCGGCTTGCCGTTGTCCTGGCGCTGCAATTGCGCCAGTTCTTCGCCGCGCTGACGGATCAGCTCGGCGATGCGGTACAGCACGGCGGCGCGTTCGTGCGGCTTGCGCTGGGCCCAGCCGCTGTTGAGGAAAGCCTGGTGGGCGCCTTGCACGGCGTCTTCGACATCCTCGAGGCTGGCGGCGTTGAGCCAGGCCACCGGCTCGCCGGTGGCCGGGTAGCGCGTGGCGTAGCGCTCACCGCCGCCCAGGCGCCAGGTGCCGGCAATGCAGATAGGTAGAGTCTGTTCCAGCGTCATCGACGTTCCCCTAGATGGAAATGGCATGGGCGTGGTTGCCCAGGGCACGGACCACGCTGTAGACGGTCAGCGCCGAGGTTTTCGGGTTGGCCTGCAGCGGCTTGCCGCGCAGGCTCATCTCGAAACCGCCGAAGGCACCACGGGCTTCGAAGTGGTGGACGTTCTCTTCGCTGAGCGGGTCGGCAATCAGTGTCACTCGCGTGCGGTCCAGGCCCAGCCCTGCCAGCGACAAGGTGGCGGCGACGTTGGCGTTCTTCGGGTACAGGCGCGCAGCTTCGCGGGCGCTGCCTTCGAAGATCACCGTGGCCTGGTCGATGGCGTCCAGGTTGCAAACCTCTTCGGCCGGGGTGTTCTTCCAGGCCCTGGCCGGTTTGCGCCCGGTGTAGTCGACCGAATCCAGGCCGCCGACCTTGGCCGCCGACAGCGCATCGATGCCGCCGATGGCGCCGGGCAGCAGCTCGATGCGGGTGTTGCCACGGGCGGCGGCGGCCTCCAGGCGCTCGACCAGGCCCAGCTCCGACAGCGCACCGACCGAGACGATCAGGCAGGCGATGCCGCGCTCCAGTGCCGGCAGCACGTGCTCCTCGATTGCCTTGTGCCCGGCGCATTCCACCAGCAAATCCGGGCGGGCGTCGGCGGGCAGGGCGGTGAGCACCTGTGGCGGGCGCTTGAAGCTGGCCAGGCGCTGTTGCACCAGGGCTTCGGAGCCGGCCGAGGCGATCACATGCTCGACGCGCAGCTGCGCATCGTTCTCCAGCAGTTCCAGCACCGCGACGCCAATGGCGCCGCAGCCGATCATGGTGATATTGAGCATGCGCAAGTCCTCAGGCCGTGGCTTTCTGGGCTTTGGTTTCGCTGTTGGGGGGACCGGCGAACTGGGTGGCAAAGCCGCCGACGCTGAGCATGTCGACTTCCAGCAAAAACGGCCCGCCCTGGCTCAGGGCATTGTCCAGCACCGCGCCGAAGTCCTTCAGGTCGCTGACCAGGCCATGGCGCAGGCCGATCGATTCGGCCAGCTTGGTGTAGTCCGGGGTGTGCAGCTCGACATAGGCGTGGCGGGCGCCGTAGATGGCGTCCTGGATGTTGCGGATCACCCCGTAGCGCTGGTCGTTCATCAGCAGGATCACCACATTGGCTTTCTCTTGCACCAGGGTCGCCAGCTCACCGAGGTTGAGGATGAAACCGCCGTCGCCAGCCAGGGCGAAGACCTTGCGCTGCGGGTCGGTTTCCGCCGCTGCCACCGCCGCGCCAATGCCCATGGCCAACCCTTGGCCGATGCCGCCACCGAGGGCATGCACGCCGGCCAGCGGGTGGTAGAGGTTGAGCAGGCGGTTGCCCCAGATGCTGTTGGACAGGGTCACGTCGCGCACCCAGGAGAAATTGCGCCCGGTCAGCCCCTGCAGTTGCTCGACCATCGCCGAGTACGGGCCGAGGTCGGCCACCAGCTGCGCGCGCGATTGCGAGCGGACGGCCTTGAGCTCGTCGATAAAGTTCGGGTCGATGTTCAGGCGGCCTTCAAGGCGGTCGGCCAGGCCATCGAGGGCCAGGGCCGAGTCGCCGCAGATGAACAGCTCGCTGGAGTAGCTGCGCCCTTCGATGGCCGGGTTGGCATCGATGCGCAGGGTGGTGCGCGGCAGCTTCAGGGCGTACTTGAAGGTCTCGTTGCTGCGCAGGCGCGAACCGGCCACCACCAGCGCATCACAGCTTTGCAGGAAGCCTTCGACCAGCTTGTTCTGCGAGAAGGCGCCGAGGCAACGCTCGTCGTCTTCGTTGACTACGCCGCGACCCTGGGTCGAGGTGATCACGCCAACGCCCATGTCCAGCAGGCGCTTGACCTGCGCCCCGGCGTGGCGGGCACCGCCGCCGAGCCACAGTAGCGGGCGGGTGGCGCTGGCCAGGCGTTCGGCGACCAGGTCGAGGGCTTCCGGCGCCGGCACCGCAACCGGGATCGGCAGCGGCGAGAGGTCGCTCGGCATGGGGATGAAGGTCGACTGGATATCGATCGGGATCTCGACGCTGACCGGGCCGGTGGGCGCGGTCAGGGCGGTCTGCACGGCGAGCTTGAGGGTGCTCAGCGCGGTCTCGACACTGCGCACGCGAAAGGCCGCCTTGGACACCGCCTTGAGCATGGTCAACTGGTCGCGGGCTTCGTGGATGTAGGCGAAGTCCTGATCCAGGTACGGCGTTTCGATCTGCCCGGTGATGTGCAGCAGCGGCGTGCCGGCGGTCAGTGCTTCGACCAGCGCCCCGGCGGCGTTGCCGGCAGCGGTGCCGGTGGACGTCAGGCACACGCCCAGGCCACCGGTGGTGCGGGCGTAGGCATCGGCCATGTTGGTCGCGCCGGCTTCGCCACGGGCCATGACGAAGCGGATGTTGCCACGTACGGCGAAGGCATCGAGGATCGGCATGTTGTGGATCGAGATCACGCCGAAGGCGGCCTTGACCTCGCATTGTTCGAGGAACGCGGTGATGGCAGCGCCAACGGTGACAGTGTTTTCATTACGCATGGCGGGACAGGCCTCCAGAAACATCGATATGGCTGCCAGTGGTGTAGGCCGACAGGGGCGAAGCCAGGAACAGGATCGCTTGGGCTGCTTCTTTGGGCAGGCCCAGGCGACCCAGGGGAATGTGTTTGCGTTGCGCCAGTTGCGCGGTCCATTGCGACCAGTCCAGATCGCGCGCTTCGCGGGCCTCGAAGCGCCGGCGCCACTGGCCGGATTCGACCAGGCCGATGAGGATGCCGTTGACCCGGATGCCCTGTTCGGCGAACTCGGTGGCCATCGAGCGCACCAGGTTCTTAAGGCCCGCACGTGCTGCCGAGGTGGCGACCATGTGCGGCTCCGGCTGGCTGGCCAGCAGCGAGTTGACGCAGACGATCGAAGCGCCGGCCTGGCCTTGCAGTTGGGGGAGGAAGGCGCGCACCGGGTAGATCACCGAGAAGAATTTCAGCTGCAGCTCTTCGCTCCAGGCCTCATCAGTGGTGTCGGCAAAGGTCGAGACCCGGCCTTGACCGGCGTTGTTGATCAGCACCTGGGCCGGGCCGAGGGCGGCCAGGCTGGCGGCAGCGAATGCGTTGACTGACGCGGCATCCAGCACATCACAGGCTTGAGCCAACAGACGCGCATCGGGGAAACGTTCGCGCAGGCGGGCTTCGGCGCTGTTCAAGCGGTCCTGATCGCGACCACAAAAGGCCACTGCCGCACCGGCTTCAAGCAGTTGCTCGACACAGGCCAGGCCAATCCCGGAAGAGCCGCCAGTGACGATGGCGGTGCGCCCGTGCAGTTGATAGAGGTTGCTCATGTCAGTCCCTCATCAGCGCGGTGACGCGGCCGGAGCCAGCGTTTGGCGTGTAGTTGAGCAGGCGCGACAGCTCATCGGCGCTGCCCCGCACATGGCCAAGCAGGCCGTCGAAATTGATGTGCGCAACCTGCACGGTAGGGATGGTCACGCCCATGGCGGCAACCACCCGGCCACTGTGATCACGCACCGGCGCAGCGATGGTCGAGATCGATGATTCAAAGAACCCTTCGCCGCTGACATAGCCGCGCTGACGGTCGCTCTGCACCAGGTCGAACAGCTCCAGTACGGTTTTCGGTGTGCACGGCGAGTGCTGTTCCAGGTGCTCCTCCGGGTACAGCTCACGCAGCTCGGCCAGGCTCAGGTCTTCAAGGAGGATGCGCCCCAGCACCGTGGCGTGGGCCGGCAGGCGGGTGCCGACGTTGACCGCGCTGGAGAACACCGACGGCGGCGAAACCTTGGCCACGTAGACGATCGAGCGACCGTCACGCACCACCAGGTTGCTCGGGTAATTAAGGTGATCGCACAGCCGCGCCAGCAGCGGTTGACCGAGCTCGGTCAGCTCCAGCGATGCCAGGTACTCGAAGCCCAGGCGCAGTACTGACATGCCCAGGCGGTACTCGTTGCCGCTGCGGGTGACGAAGCCCATGGTTTCCAGGGTGGTCAACAGGCGGAAGATGGTCGAGCGCGGCAGCTCCAGGCGCCGCGCCAGTTCCGGCGCGGTGAGGGTGCGGTTTTGCCGGCTGAATTCACAGAGCAGCAACAGGCCGCGCTCAAGGCCGGGGACGATGTACTTGTCCTGGTTGTCTTTCAACAGATCCGAATCATTCATAGCGCAGTACCTGTCAGGGATTCTTCGAGGGCCCGGGCAAGCAGGCTTGCCACGGCCTCGGGTTGTTCGATCGGGCTGGCGTGGCCGGCCTCGGCAATCAACGCGAACGCTGCCCCCAGGGCCTTGGCCAGGGCCTGGCAGTCCTCGGGGCGGGTGATGCTGTCAGCGGCGCCGCAATGCACTTCGCACGGCACGGCCAGGGCGGCGTAGCGCAGCAGGTCATCGCCACACAGCAACTCGATGGCCTGGCGATAGCCCTGGGGCAGCAGCCGCGCCATGTTCCATTGCACCCAGGCGCGGGCCTCGCTGCTGGCCGCTGGCGAGAGCATGTGGGCGCTGCGCTGGTTGGCCATCTGGGCGATGCCCAGTTGCTCAAGGTTGTGCAGACGCTGGCTGCGTACTTGTTGCGCCTGCTCGGCACGGGCCGGGTCGCCATAGCCGCGAGCCGGGCTGATCAGCACCAGGCGCCGCACCCGTTGCGGCTGCTGCTGGGTCAGGGCCGCAGCGCTGAGGGCACCGAGGGAATGGCCGACCAGCAGGCAGTCGTCAATCTGCAGCGCATCGAGCAATTGCCGCAGGCGCCGGGCATAGTCCGCCGCCTGCGGCGCAGGGTTGGCCAGCGGACTGGAGTCGCCGTAGCCCGGTGCATCCCAGGCAATCACCCGGGCCTGCTGGCTCAGTTGCAGCGCCACCTGCAGCCAGGACGCGGCGCCCGAGCCGATGCCATGCAACAGCACGATGGCAGGCCCGTGCCCGGCTTCGCGGATCGCCTGGGCGCCGCTTGCCAGTTGCACCAGGCGCTGGGGGAAGCGCTGCTGCAACTGGGCCGCAAGGCCGGCGAGCGAGTGGTCGGTGGCGTGCAACATCGGCTTAACCGCGCTTGATCGAGGCCAGCGGGTGCGCTGGCGGGTAGGTCGGGGTCACTGGCTTTTTCGCGCCGAGCATCACGCACATCAGCGCGTCTTCATCGCCGATGTTGATCTCTTCGCGGTACACGCCCGGCGGTACCGAAATCAGGTCGCGGTCGGTGAGCACGGTTTCGAAGCGTTCGCCGTCTTTCTCGATGATCACCTTGAGCTTGCCGCGCAACACGAAGAACACTTCCTCGACGTCGGTATGGATATGCGGCGGGCCTTCATGACCGGCCGGGATGACCATGGTCGAGAAGGTGAAGTGCTCCGAGGGGATGGTGTTCATGTCGCTGTTGACCCCGGTGCCACCGGTGCCGACGTAGCGCATTTGCGCGCGGCGGAACTTGGGGTCGAAGTCGGCCTGGAACTTCAGCGCGTCCCAGTCGTACTTGCGGGTTTGGTAGCGGGCGATGCGGGTCTGCATCCAGCCAGCGAGGTCCGAGCCTGCGGGTTGTTCCCAGGTTTTCGCGGTGGCGTTTTGTACGGATAGGTCGGTCATGGGTTTCTCCTTGCTCAAGGCATGACGAACCCGCCGTTGACCGGCAGGGTTTGTCCAGTGATGAAGCGCGACAGGTCGGACAGGGCGAACAGCACGGCGCCGCTGACGTCTTCTGGCAGTTGCGGGCGCTGAATCGCCCGTTGTTCGGTGTACAGGCGGTGGCGCGCCTCGGGCACATAGGCGGTGGCCTCGACCAGCACCAGGCCGGGGGCGATGGCATTGACGGTGATGTTGTCAGTGCCAAGTTCACGGGCCAGGCTGCGGGTCATGGCGATGATCGCGCCCTTGCTGGCGACATACGCCAGCAGGTTCGGCGCGCCCCACAGCGGCGTGTCGGAGGCCAGGTTGATCACCGCGCCCTTGCCGCTGGCGCGCAGGGCCGGCAGGCAGGCGCGGGTCATCAGCCAGGTGCCGCGCACGTTTACCTGCATGACCTGGTCCCAGGTGTCGATGTCCAGTTGCTCGCAGCTCTTGCCGCCGGAGTTGGTGATCGAGGCGTTGTTGACCAGGCCGTCGAGGCCGCCGAGCTCGGCAACTGTCTCGGCGACGCAGGCAGTGATCGACTCCGGGTTGCCCAGGTCGAGGGTCACGCCGGTCACCTGCAAGCCTTGCTCGCGCAGCTCGCAGGCGGCCTGCAGCACGCGCTCCTGGAGAATATCGGCGATCACCACGCGGGCACCGGCCTGGCCGATGGCCTGGGCGAAGGCATAGCCCAGGCCACGGGCGCCACCGGTGACCAGCACGCGGCGGCCTTCAAGCATGGTTTTGAATGGGTTCATCATTGAGTACTCAGCATGGCTTTGGGCAGGTAGTGCAGGACGCGTTTCTCGGCCCAGACCACCGCGCCGTAGGCCAGTACGCCGATCAGGGTGAGCATGACGATGGCGACGAAGACCCCGGCGGTGTTGCCCTGGCCTTCAGCGTCGACCAACAGGAAGCCCAGGCCCTGGTTGCCGCCGACCAGTTCGCCGACGGTGACGCCGATCACCGCCAGGGTCGAGGCGATGCGCAGGCCCGAGAACAGCGCGGCCATGGCCGAGGGGAACTCCACCAGGCGGAAGATCTGCCAGCGGCTGGCGTTCATGGTGCGCACCAGGTTGATCATGTCCGGGTCCACGGTACGGATTGCCGAGAGCACGTTGATCATCACCGGGAAGAACACGATGAGGATGGCGATGAGGATCTTCGGGTAGATGGTGTAGCCCAGCCACATCACGAACAGCGGCGCGAAGGCGACTTTCGGGGCGATCTGCAGGGCCAGGATGTACGGCGAGAGCATGGCTTCGGCCGACGGCGACAGGCCCAGCGACACGCCGATGGCCACGCCCAGCAGGGCGCCGAGGCCAAAGCCGACGATGATCTCGAAGGCGGTGATCAGGGTGTGCTGCAGCAGGCCGCTGGACTGCCACATCACCAGGCTTTCCTGGGCCACGCGGCTCAGTTGCGGCATGACGAACTCGGGCATGCCGAGCAGGCCGGGGCCCCACTGCCAGAGCAGCAGGAACAGGATCAGCAGGGCGACGCTGCCGAGCACGGAGGTGTTGAGGTTTCTCATCGGGCTAATACCTTGTTATGCATCCAGGCTTATTGCGCGGCCGTGGTGGTTTCGATGAACTGGTTGCTGTAGAGCTCGTCGAGCTTGGGTTCCTTGGCGACGATGCCTTCGCTGACGTAGAACTTGCGCACTGCGTCCAGGCGCGCCGGGTCGATGCGCCCGAGCACGGTCTGGTTGGCGTAGACGTGCTCGACATACAGGCGCAAGGTTTTCTCCAGCGCCGCTTCCTTGCCGGCGTAGGCCGGCACGGCCTTGGCGAAGGTGGCGGCGGCGGCCTTCGGGTCCTGGATGATGTCGCGCATGCCCTGCAGGGTGGCCTGGACCACGCCGCCGACCACCTGCGGCTGGTTCTTGATCGCCTCGTCCGAGGCGAGGATCGCCTGGGCCATGCTCTCGAAGATTTCGCTCTGCGGGATCAGGCTGATCTTCAGCCCGGCCTCTTCGGCATTCACCACCCAGTCCGGCACCCCGGCCATGGCCTGGGCCTTGTTGGCCGAAAACAGCTGCCACACCCCCGAGGGGCCGGCGGCCTGGATATCGACGTCGTTCTTGTTCAGGCCGGCCTTGCGCAGCGAGGCGAGCAGGGCGTAGTAGGTGGTGTCGGAGTAGGACATCACGGTCAGGGTCTTGCCCTTGAGGTCCTTGATCGACTGGATGTTCTCGTCGGCGTTGGTGGCGATCATGGTCACCCCGCCGGCACCGAGCACCGCTACCGCACGCACTGGAATGCCGTTGGCGCGGACCACGATCGGGGTGTCACCGATGGCGCCGCCGAGCATGGCGTTGCCGGCACCGATCTGCTTGGCGACATCGACTCCGCCCTTGGCGGCGATGAAGGTCAGGTCCAGGTCCCTGGCACGGTAGTAGCCCTTTTCCTTGGCGATGATCCACGGCGCAAAAGCCGGCGAGTTGGGCGGCGCGGGTAGCAGGTAGGTGACCTTGGTCGGCTCTGCCTGGGCGCTGAGCGCCAGGCCAAGGCCCAGGGCGATGACTGAAGTCTGTGCCAGGCGTTGCAGGGACTTGAACATGCGTACTCCTGAATCGGTTGATGGGCCGGTGGCCGTTGATCAATGCAGTTCGGTGTCTTCGCCGACTTTCAGCAGTTCCATCAGGCGCCCGGCCAGCGGGCCGATTTCCGGCAGCTTGCGGCGCTCCAGCGGGTTGTCGCGAAACGGCAGGTCGACAGTGATTTCTTCGATGATGGTGCCGGGGCGGGCGCTCATCACCAGCAGACGGTCGGACATGGCAATCGCCTCGACCAGGTCATGGGTGATGAACAGCGCGGTTTTCTTTTCTTCGAACAGCATCCGCGCCAGGTCCTGTTGCAGGATCATCTTGGTCTGCGCATCGAGGGCCGAGAACGGCTCGTCGAGGAACAGCACCTGCGGGTCGATGGCCAGGGTCCGGGCCAGGGCGGCGCGCTGGCGCATGCCGCCCGACAGCTGGAACGGGTAGTGGTCGGCAAAGCCTTGCAGGTGGCAGCGATTGAGCAGATCTTCGGCAATCGGCTGGCGCTTGGCGGCGGGCATGCCCTGGATTTCCAGGCCCAGCTCAACGTTGCGGCGGATGCTGCGCCAGGGCATCAAAAGATCCTTCTGCAGCATGAAGGCGACCTTGCGCACCGGCCCGACCACCGCTTCGCCACCGACGAAAACTTCGCCTTCGCTGGGGCGGTAGAGGCCCGAGCCCATGTTGAGGATGGTGCTTTTGCCGCAACCGGACGGGCCGATGATCGACACCACCTCGCCGCGGCGGATCTTGAAGTTCACCTCGCGAATGGCAAAGGGCGCCTCGGCCTTGCCCTTGGCCGGGAAGCATTTACCGACATTGCGAAATTCGATTTCGGTCGGCTCCAAGTCTTCCTTGGAGTGCGGCGTATTCCATTGAGAGGGGATTGCGTACATCTCTTTCACAGCCATTGGGGAAGCTCTCTGGTCTGTTTTATAGGTGATACGCGGTTTAGTGCATGAACAATGCCAAATGTGTATTGGCCCTGTTTTATTTGAAAAGTGCTTATTTATTAGTGACTTATTGAATTAACAGGAAAACTTGTTTGTTTTATATATGAAACAAGGTTTTCTATATGGCACGAAATTGCACAACAACTGCGCGTGGCAATTGCGGGTGCAATGAAAAGAGGCTTTTTTCGGTAACGCGAGTGAAGGGCTGGTTTCAGGGGTGAAACCAGAAACTGTGGAAGCTGGCTTGGCAGCTCCCACAGGAACAAGCATTAACCTGTCAGGCGCGAGCTGGCTTGAGCACCAGCCACAACGCCACGGCAATCAACAGCCCGCCATACAGGTGCGCCATCGACAGTGGCTCGTCCAGCAGCCAGGCGCCCCACAGCACACCGAAGGCCGGGATCATGAAGGTCACGGTGCTGGATTTGACCGGGCCGATCTCGCTGATCAGGCGGAAATACAGGATGTAGGCAAAGGCGGTGCACACCAGCCCCAGGCCCAGCAACGACGCCCACACCTGCCAGCCACCCCAGCTTGCCGGCGGCTGGGTCAGCACGCTGTAGCCGAACAGTGGTAACAGCAGCAAGGTCGCGCCCATCATGCTGCCCAGCGCCGACAACCGGCTGTCGAGGCCGCCTTGTTGGTCGAGCCAGCGCCGGGCGAGAAAGCCGGCCAGGCCGTAGCAGGCGGTCGCCGCCAGGCACGAGAGGGCACCTTGCAGCAGTTTGGCATCGAACGCCACCGGCCCCGCGCCACTGAGAATGCCAACCCCGAACAGGCCGAGGAAGATGCCGCTGAGCTTGGCCAGGGTCAGCGGCTCACGGAACAACAACGCGCCAATCAGCACGCCCATCAGCGGCGTGGTGGCATTGAAGATCGCCGAGTAGCCGGCCGGCAGCACCTGGGCGGCCACTGAATAAAGGGTGGCGGGTATCCCCGAGTTGATCATGCCCAGCACCAGGCAGGCCTTGAGCTTGCCATTGAAGTCCCAGCGCACCCGCAGCAGGGCGAGAATCACCAGCAGGCCGAGGCAGGCGATGGAGACGCGGAAAAACGCCGTCGGCAGGGTGCCGAGCACCGGCGCGATGATGCGCATGAACAGAAAGCTCGCCCCCCAGACAGCAGCAAGAATCAACAGGCGGGATATGGCGATGGGGCTCATGGGGCTCTCCGGGTCCTTTGGGGCAGGGCGCGAGTTTACGTTACATCGCAGCCTGCGCTCTCTCCCTTTCTTGCGCTTGAATTCAGCACCCGGCGAGTTTGGCCGATACAGCCGCGCCAACAGGCTTTCCCTGCCCGTGGCGACTGGCTAAGCTCAGGCTTTGACATTCCCGCAGAGGTCTGACGTATGCCCCAGCAATGGCCGGCCGCCGATATCGCCCGGATGATCCTCGATGGCTTCGACGATTACCGCGAGCATTTTCGCCAGATCACCGACGGCGCCCGCGAGCGATTCGAGCAGGCCCAGTGGCAACAGACCCAGAGCGCCTCGGCGGCGCGCATCAATCTGTATGAGGAAAAAGTCAGCGAGGTCAGCGGCTGGCTGCGCCAGGGCTTCGAGGGCGAGGTGCTGCTCGACGTCGCGCTGTGGCCGCTGGTCAAAAGTGCTTATATAGGCCTGATCGACCCGCGCCTGGACGATGAACTGTCCGAGACCTGGTACAACTCGATCTTCTGCAGCCTGTTCAGCCATGACCTGATCAGCGATGGCTGCATGTTCATCCACACCACCCGGCCCTCGCTGCGCAGCCACGAGCGGGCAGCGCAAACCCGCACCTATCGGCCACAAAGCGGCTTGAGCGCATTGCTGGCGCAGGTGTTTGCCGACTACCGTTTCGATGTGCCCTACGCGGACCTTGCCGGCGACTTGGCACGCCTGGAAGGGCAACTGCGCGAAAACCTGCCGGACTGGGTCTGCAAAGACCCGGCCCTGGCCGTCGAGCTGTTTTCCTCGGTGTTGTACCGTAACAAGGGCGCCTACCTGGTTGGGCGCCTGTACACCCAGGACGAGCAATGGCCGCTGGTGATCCCGCTGCTGCACCGCGAGGGCCACGGCATCGAGGTCGACGCGCTGATCACCGACGAAGCAGAGGTGTCGATCATCTTCTCCTTCACCCGCTCCTACTTCATGGTCGATGTACCGGTGCCGGCCGAGTTCGTCGGCTTTCTCAAGCGCATCCTGCCGGGCAAGCACATTGCCGAGCTGTACACCTCGATCGGCTTTTACAAGCACGGCAAGTCGGAGTTCTACCGGGCGCTGATCAACCACCTGGCCGGCACCGATGACCGCTTCATCATGGCCCCGGGCGTGCGTGGCATGGTCATGAGCGTGTTTACCCTGCCGGGCTTCAACACCGTATTCAAGATCATCAAGGACCGCTTCTCGCCGTCGAAGAACGTCGACCGCGCCACGGTGATTGAAAAGTACCGGCTGGTAAAAAGCGTCGACCGCGTCGGGCGCATGGCCGATACCCAGGAGTTCTCCGATTTTCGTTTCCCCTTGAGCAAGTTCGAGCCCGAGTGCCTGGCCGAACTGCTGGAAGTGGCGCCGTCCACCGTTGAAGTGCACGGCGACACCGTGCTGATCCGCCACTGCTGGACCGAGCGGCGCATGACCCCGCTCAACCTCTACCTGGAAAACGCCAACGACGCCCAGGTACGCGAGGCCCTGGAAGACTACGGCCTGGCCATCAAGCAACTGGCGGCGGCGAACATCTTCCCCGGTGACATGCTGCTGAAGAACTTTGGCGTTACCCGGCACGGGCGGGTGGTGTTCTACGACTACGACGAAATCTGCTTTCTGACCGAGGTCAACTTCCGCTATATCCCGCCGCCGCGCACGCCGGAGGATGAAATGGCCTCAGAGCCCTGGTACTCGATCGGCCCGCTGGACGTGTTCCCCGAGGAGTTTCCACCGTTTCTGTTCGCCGATAGCGGCCAGCGCCGGTTGTTCAACCAGCTGCACGGCGAGTTGTACGACGCCGACTACTGGAAGAGCCTGCAGGCGGCGATCCGCGGCGGCAAAGTGATCGATGTGTTCCCGTACCGGCGCAAGTGCCGGGAGGGCTGAACAACATCGCGGGTCAAGCCCGCTCCCACAGGAATGAGGGTGAATCTGTGGGAGCGGGCTTGCCCCGCGATCGAGCGCGTAGCGGTCGTATGCCAGGCAACTCCTGGTTTGCTGACTGTACTGGCCTCATTGCGGGTCAAGCCCGCTCCTACCGTTGAATGCGGCCGCTACCCCTTCAAACACTTCAACTCACTGAAACTCTGGCGCACCTGCGCAAGCTTCTGCTCCAGGTGCTGGCGCTGTTGTTCGCTGCTCTGCGCCATCACATCCACCAACAAGCGCCGCGCCTCCTGCTCGGTGCGCTGGAAGGCGATCCGGTACTCCGGGGTCCACAGGCTTTCGCGTTTTTTCAAGAGGATCTCCAGGCGTGGTTCGAAGCTGTCGCTGTGGCGCTGGTCCATCGCCGCGCTGAACTGCGCCTGCCAATGGGCGCGGTTGGCGATCCACTGGCGGTTCTGCTCGCCCAGGCCCTGGGACCAGGTCATGACTCGAAGTTTTTGCTGCGGGCTGAGCTCGCCCAGCCAGGTGCTCAGGCGTTTTTCCATTCGCTCGGCGCGGCGTTCGATCTGCCGCGCCAGTGGGGTATTGACGTATTTGGCCTGGCGTTCGCGAATGTCGTCGGCAAAGGCTTCGCGCATTTCCCGCACTTGCTCGTCATCCATGCTGCGCAACAGTTCGGCGGCCGACGGAGTGATCTGGTCGGCGACCTTGGCAATCGCCTGCCGGGCTTCTTCAGTGCGTACCTGCAACTGCTGGTCGGTTATCGCATTGCGGGCGACCATCGCCTGGATTTCGTCGATCCAGGTCAGGTAGCCGGGCAGTTGCGTGCGGCAATGCCAGGCCAGTTGCTGTTTGAGCCGTTCATTGAGCCAGGTTTTTTGCTGGCGATTCATGCTCAGGTAGTCGTTGAGCGACCAGGGCACCAGCATGTCGAGGTTGCGGTAGGCCAGATCGATGCGGTTGCAGGCGATCACCAGCAAGGCCGATATCACCAGCAACAGAACGGTGCGCAGGTACTTGGACAGGCAGGCGTACATGAGCGAATCCTTGCGAAGGCTTGCTTGTCTTTATAGAACAGGGCAAGCCTGTGCGGTTCATTTTGCTGACAGGCCGTCATCGGCGACCGGGCGCAATCGCCGCGTGAGGTGTAGAATGCCCCGCTCGCAACGAGGATTTCCGGAAATGGCTTTAGTTGGGCGTTACAACACTTTGCAAGTGGTCAAGCACACAGACTTCGGTCTGTACCTGGACGGCGGGGCGGACGGCGAAATCCTGCTGCCCAACCGTTACATCCCCAAGGACACGCCCACCGAGGTCGAGGACTGGCTGAACGTCTTCATCTACCTCGACAGCGAAGACAAGCTGATCGCCACCACGGAAAAGACCAAGTTGCAGGTCGGCGACTTCGCCAGCCTCAAGGTCAAGGAAATCAACAGCATCGGTATCTTCCTCGATTGGGGCCTGCCCAAAGACCTGCTGATGCCGTACTCCGAAGAAAAGCGCCAGATGAAGGCCGGCGAGTACTGCGTGGTGCATGCCTACCTCGACAAGCGCACCCGCCGCATCACTGCAACCGCGCGCCTGGACCGCTACCTGGACAAGGTGCCGGCCAACTATAAGGTCGGCCAGGAGGTTGATTTGCTGGTGGTCGAAGAAACCCCGATGGGCTTCAAGGCGATCATCAACAACAAGCACTGGGGCCTGATTCACAAGAACGAGGTGTTCAAGTTCCTGCGTTCGGGCAAGCAGGAGAAGGGCTACATCAAAGAGCTGCGCAGCGACGGCAAGATTGCCCTGAGCCTGCAGCCCATCGGCCAGGACCTGGTCAACAGCCTGCACGACAAGATCCTCGCCAAGCTCAAGGACGCCAACGGCGTGCTGCCGGTCAGCGACAAGAGCGACCCGCAGTTGATCAGCGATCTGTTCGGGGTCAGCAAGGGCAACTTCAAGAAGGCCATCGGTGCCTTGTACAAGGATGGCCGCATCGTCATCCACGCCGACCGCATCGAACTGGCTTGATCAGACCTGCTTGAAGCCTGCAAAGCTCAGGTTCTCACCGCCTGGGCGCAGGTCTTTGAGCAGCGAGTCGCGATCGGCGCTCAGCGCCAGGCTGATGGTCGAGCGACGCTTGCCCGGGTGGCGCACTTCCATTTTTTCCTGATGGGCCTGCAGGTAGTTCACCGGCACCTTCAAATGCTGCAGCTCGTCGGTTTCGGGGGTGTGCAGCAGCAGGTTGACCCAGTCGGGCTGGCCCTTGCGCAGCAGTTTCACCGGCACATCGAACCACCACAGGCTGCGCTTGGTGTCGAGCACGGCAAACAGGGTGTTGTCGCTGTTGAGCACGGGGCGTTCCAGTTCCTGGTTGCGGCGGGCGATGGCGGTGGGTTTGTCGAGTTTCATGCAGGTTCCTACGGGTGACGCTTGAAAGGTCGCTTATTGTGCTGGCAACGCGATGAAACATAAAGCGACGTTGCTCGCCGGCCTCTCTATTGCCCCTGCGCGCTCGACAGGCGGCCCGCCGAAAAATAATTGAAACTCTCGCAAGCGGCCACGGGTCCACAGACTGTCGACTCTGACAGCGTGTTATTTCCCCTTCAGGAGAACTCCCATGAGTGGCACTAAAGATAAAGTCAAAGGCATGGCCAATGAGGCTGTTGGCAACATCAAGCAAGGTGTCGGCAAAGTGACCGACAATGATCGTCTGCGCGCCGAAGGCGAACTGCAGGAGCGCAAAGGCGAAGCCCAGCAAGTGGTCGGCAAGGTCAAGGATGCCGTGAAGAAGCCTTGAACCCTGTGAGCAGGGCGGGACGACGGCCATCCTCGGGTGGCCGTTGTGCTATCTGCAGCAATCAATCGCAACTTTGAGGCGATCGTCGATTAGACTTCAGGACGTACCTGTCAGATGAGTGTGTGAGGAGCCCGCCCATGAACCTCGAGCGGCGAAAGGAGACGCTATGATTTTTCCCGACCTGCGCGGCTTGCCGTTGCACCGTGTGCTGGTGCGCACGGTCAAGGAATTTCTCGACGACGAGATGTCCACCTATGCCTCGGCGCTGGCCTACCAGATGCTGTTCTCGCTGTTTCCCTTCCTGCTGTTTTTGATCGCCCTGATCGGTTTCCTGCATTTGCCCGACTTCTTCTCCTGGCTGCGCCTGCAGTCGGAACTGGTGTTGCCGCCCCAGGCGCTGGAGCAGGTCAACCCGGTGATCGACCAGTTGCAGCAGTCCAAGGGCGGCTTGCTCTCGGTGGGTATCGTCATTGCCCTGTGGACCGCTTCAGCCGGCGTGCGGCTGATGATGAGCGCCATGAACGCGGCATATGATGTGGTCGAAGGGCGCCCAGTGTGGAAGCGCATTCCGCTGTCGGTGATCTACACCGTCGGTATCGCCGGCATGCTTCTGGCGGCCGCCGCACTGATGGTGCTGGGGCCGCAGGTGATGGAATGGATTGCCGCGCAGATCGGCATGCAGGAGTTCATCGTTACCTTGTGGACGGTGCTGCGCTGGCCGGCGATCATCATTCTGATGATGGTCGCGGTGGCTCTGATCTATTACGTGATGCCCGATGTGAAGCAGAAGTTTCGCTTCATTACCCCGGGTTCGGTGCTGGCGGTGGTGGTGTGGATCATCGCCTCGTTGGGCTTTGGTTATTACGTCAAGACCTTCGCCGACTACAACGCCATGTACGGCAGTATCGGTGCGATCATTGTCCTGCTGTTGTACTTCTACATTTCTGCTGCCGTACTGCTACTGGGCGCGGAGATGAACGCGGTGATCGAGCATATGTCCGAGGAAGGCAAGGACCCTGGCGAAAAAGACTTTGATGGCGTGGCCCCTGAGCATGATAAAAAGCATGTATCCGGGCTGGGCCGTGATCACTCCCTCGATCATGAAACCACGCCTGCCAGCGAACCCCTGAGTCGAAGCCAGCATGATTCATGACATCCTGAAAATGGGCGATGAGCGCTTGTTGCGCATCGCCCCGCCGGTGCCGGCGCACATGATCGGCAGCGCCGAGCTTGAGCGGCTGATCGCCGACATGTTCGAAACCATGGAGCATGTCGGCGGCGTTGGCCTGGCCGCGCCGCAGATCGGCATCGACCTGCAACTGGTGATCTTCGGCTTCGAGCGCAGCGAGCGCTACCCGGATGCCGAGGCGGTGCCGCGAACCATTTTGCTCAACCCGCTGATCACGCCCTTGGGCACCGAGGTCGAGGATGGCTGGGAAGGCTGCCTGTCGGTGCCGGGCCTGCGTGGCGTGGTGCCACGCTACCAGCGGATTCGCTACGAAGGCGTCGACCCCCAGGGCCAGCCCATCGTGCGCAACGCCGAAGGCTTTCATGCGCGGGTGGTGCAGCATGAATGCGATCACCTGATCGGCCGCCTGTACCCCTCACGCATCCACGACTTCAGCCGCTTTGGTTATACCGAGGTGCTGTTCCCCGGGCTGGACCCGGCCAGCGACGACTGAACCCGCACCATCGCCAGCAGCGGCTTGCTTTGCTGGTAGCGCTGCAGGCGCTCGGCCAGTGGCGCAGGCAGGGCGTCGGTGCTGGTGAAGGCCTGGTGGGCGTAGAAGCTTGTCAGGTCCGGGTGACAGAACAGCCAGATATTGCCTTGCAACTCAGCCAGCGCCGCGTCGATCAAGCGCCCGGCGAGCTGTTGGCCGCGCCAGGCGGGGGCAACGAACAAGCCGGTCAGCCAATGGCCGCCGGGCACTTCACTCAGGCACAAGGCGGCGACGATTTCCTCGGCTCGGGCCACCCAAAGTCGACCCTGGGCCGCTGCGCGCATGGGCGAGCCGTGGTTTCGATAGAATTTATTCAGCAAGGGCCGCTCGGGCGCAAGCAATGGGCAGTAGCGTAAACGGGTCACAGGTTTGATCTGGCAATGGCTCTACCCCGGGCTTTTACACCGCAAGTCAATCAATGTCGAGGGGCGTGCCTCGGGGTTATTGTTGCACAAGTGGTAACAGTGATTGTCCGGCTTCGTGATTTAACGGCCTGAAGTACCTTGTAAACTAACCACATCCCACAGAATAAGTTGTAGTGGGGTCGGGTCTTCGTGTTATGTCCCATCGCTTGATATAACAACTTCTCCGCGCCCTTATTGGCAAATGAAGTCAATCGATTAGTTTGATTGCTTTGCAGGCCTATTATCATGAAACGTTTAATTGCAGTTGCCCTGGTTGCGGTTTCTTCGTTCGCCCTGGCGGATGAAATCACTACCGCCGCGGCGCAACCGGTTGTCGAGCAGTATGACTACAGCACCAACCTGGATATCGCCAAGGTCATCAGCCTGTCGACCATTCCCAATGTCTGTGAAGTGGTACCGGCAACCATGACCTACGAAGACCACCAAGGTCAGCGCCACATCATCGAATACCGCGCCATGGGCGACGGCTGCAGCAACGGCTGATACCGTTCGGCGCCTCTGGGTTGCGCATTGCAGGGCTTGAGCTAGGGTCAAACGGGTCCAGGGTGGACAGGTTTTCTTATCTCACATGGAGTGATTGCAATGAACAGCCCTGAAAAGATTCTGCGTCACGGTCGAGTGATTACCCCTGCCAGTCGCGGTTCCACGGCGATTGAGCTGAAGTTGTTGGGGGTGTCCGAAGTCAATGAAATGGAAGGCGGCAAGAACTTTCCAGACACGGTCGCCGGCCCCGTACCTGCGCCTTATCAAGACGATGTACAAAGTACAGTACCCCCGGCAGACGGCTATATCCTCAGTGGCGGTCGGCAGGATAAGCGTGATTGTGTCAACTTTACCAATGCTGAAATGAGCGCCAAGCTCGGCCATGAATTTAAATGGCCATTGCTGAACGTGACACCAGGGCAAACCTTAAAAGTCGAGTGGACTTATACGGCGCCACACCTCACCCGCGGTTATCGCTGGTTTATTACCAAGGATGGCTGGGACGAGAGTAAGCGCATCACCCGCGCGCAACTTGAAACCACGCCCTTTGCCGATGACATTTATCCCTATGTGCCGCGCTGGGCCCATACGGACAAACTCGTGGCCAAGGTCGAGCACGAGGTCAAGCTACCGGCCAACAAAAAAGGCCATCACGTAATCGTGCTGCTGTGGCTGGTCGCTGACACCGGCAACGCCTTTTACCAGGCTTTCGACGTCAACTTCCAGTAACCCGCCTCACTGGCTCTCGCGCGCCAGCAGCTCACGCTTGCGCTCCACGCCCCAGCGGTAACCCGAGAGGTTGCCGTCGCTGCGCACCACCCGGTGACACGGGATGGCCACAGCCAGGGCATTGGCCGCGCAAGCCTGGGCCACCGCGCGCACCGCCCTGGGAGAGCCGATGCGCTGAGCGATCTCGGCATAACTGGCTGTACTGCCAGCCGGGATCGCCCGCAGCGCCTGCCAGACTCGCTCCTGGAACGCCGTGCCGCGCAGGTCCAGCGGCAGGTCCAGGCCGATGCCCGGCGCTTCGATAAAGCCCACGACCCTGGCCACCAGGGTTTCGAACCCGGCGTCGCCGCCGATCAGGTTGGCCTTGGGGAATTTGTCCTGCAGGTCATTGAGCAGCGCCTGCGGATCGTCACCGAGCAGTATTGCGCAAATCCCCCGTTCACTCTGCGCCACCAGAATTGCCCCCAAGGAGCACTGGCCGATGGCAAAGCGGATGTCGGTGTTGGCACCGCCGTCGCGATAGGCCCCCGGGGTCATGCCCAGGCGCGCGTTGCTCGATTCGTAGAAGCGGCTGTTGGAATTGAACCCGGCCTCGTAGAGGGCGTCGGTGACCGTTGCCGATTGCTGCAACTGCGTGCGTACCTTGTGCGCGCGGTGGGCCGAGGCATAGGCCTTGGGCGTCAGCCCGGTCACGGCCTTGAACACCCGGTGAAAGTGGAACGGACTGAGGTTCAATTGCTCGGCCAGCTGGTTCAGGCTCGGCGCCGGGTCGGCGTTTTCGATCAAAGCGCAGGCGCGGGTGACCTGGGCCCGGTGCTGTTCGGCAACGTGTGTCTGGTCGGCGCCGCGGCGCTTGCTTGGCCGGTACCCGGCGGCTTCGGCCTGTTCGGCGCTGTCGAAAAATTCGACGTTGTCGATGCGCGGCAGGCGCGAGCTACTGCTCGCCCGGCAGTACACGCCGGTGGTGCGCACGGCATAGACGAAGGCCTGGTCAGCGGCCGGGTCGCGGGCCAGGATCGCCTGCCAGCGTGGGTCGGATTCGCTGATCCGTGGTTTGCCTGTACTCATGACGGGGTGCTCCTGGCGTTGATCGATGGGTTCAGGCTACGGCTTTGGCGCTGCGGAAAAACTCCGGGTCTTGCGTTCAAACTCGAGTGGCCGGCACTCGCCACAGGTACCAGGCGGCCACGGTCCGGTAGGGGCTCCAGTGCTTGCCCAGGTCGATCATCTGCCGGCGTGTCGGTTGCCCTTGCAGGCCCTGCAAGCGGCGGTAGCCCTCGCGCACGCCGAAGTCGTCGGCCGGCAGGATGTCCATGCGCTCCAGGGTGTAGATCAGCAACATCTCGACGGTCCAGCGGCCCACGCCACGCAGGCTCACCAGGCGTTCGATCAGTGCCTCGTCTTCAAGCATCAGAGCCTGCTGATAGTCCGGCACCAGGCCGTCGAGGCGCGCCCGTGCGATGCCCTGGATGGTTGCCAGTTTGCTCGCTGAAAAGCCGCAGGCGCGCAATTGCTCCGGGGTGGTCGCCAGCACCTGCTCGGGGCTGGGAAAGGCGCTGCCCGGGTAGAGCGCCAGAAAGCGCGCGAGGATCGCATCGCCGGCCTTGGCATGCAGTTGCTGATAGGCGATAGCCCGCACCAGTGCCTGATACGGGTCACGGGTGGGTTTGGGCTGGTGCAGGCACGGGCCAATCGCCTCGATGTGCGCAGCCCACTGTGGGTCGAGTGCGGCGAGGCAGGTTTGTGCCTCGGTATAGAACGCGTGCGTGCTCATCAGGCCTCCAGTGCCTTGGCCACTTGTTCCAGCGCCTGCTTGAGTTCGGCGCGGCTGCCAGCGGCCGACAGGCTGATACGGATTGCCGCCAGCTCATGCTGTTTTACCGCGAACACCTCGCCTGGCACCACCGCCACGCCATGGGCCCGGCAGGCCTCGGCCAAGCGCGCGGCGCTGAGCCCGGCCTTGACCCAGATGTGCGGCGCCGGCAGGCGGCTATTTAGCAGGTGGCCACTGAGCACCTTGCACGCCAGGCGCCAGCGCTGGGTGATTTCCTCGCGCTGCCAGGCCAGGCGCCTTTGAGCGGTGCCATCGGCGATCCAGCGGCAGGCGATCTGCAGGTTCAGCGGCGACACCTGCCAGTGAGTGGCCTGGGCATGCGGATCAATCTGTTCCAACACTTGCGGCTCAGCCACAATCCAGCCCAGGCGCAGGCCGGCGCCCACGGTTTTCGACAGGCTGCTGATCAACAGGCCGCGCTCACCGAGCATTCGCCATAGCGGTGGTTGGTCGGTGAGCGCGCCGTAGACATCATCTTCGATCACCAGCAGGTCATGGCGCGCGACCACCTCGGCAATCGCCTGCTGGCGGGCGCTGCTCATGCACGCACCCGTTGGGTTGTGCAGGCTCGGGGTCAGGACCATGACCCGTGCGCCGGTGGCCCTGGCGACCCGGTCGAGGTCGTCGGCAACAATGCCCTGATCGTCCAGGGCGATGCCATGCAACGGCAGGCGCAATTGTCGGCAGGCGGCCTTGATGCCGGGGGCGGTAAGGGCCTCGACCAGCACTGTTTCACCCGGCTGGCACAGCGACAGCAACACCGTGAACAAACCCTGCTGGGCGCCGCCGCACAGCAGCAATTGCCGCTCGTTCAATTGCAAACTGCGGTTGGCCAGCCAGGCGGCGCCGTGCACGCGAGCGCGCAGCAACTCTTCGGCGCTCAGGTAGTGATCCAGGCAAGCCGCCAGCCCCTCCTCAAGCAGCGCCTGCAAAGTGTTTTCGCTGTCGCGGTTGGCCGGCTCGATCACCGGCACGTTGGTCGACAGGTCGATCAGGCTCGATTGCACGTCGCGTTGCTTGAGGCGAAACAGCGTGGCCTCCTTGCTGCCAGCCAGCACATAGGTGCCACGGCCGACTTCACCGGAAACCAAATGGCGTGCCGCCGCCTCACGGTAGGCCTGCTGGGTGGTGCTCGGGTTGAGCCCCAGGTTCCAGGCCAGGCGCCGTTGTGGCGGCAGGCGTTCGCCGACTTTCAGCTCGCCGCGTTCGATGGCAATGGCTATTGCATCGACCAGGGCCAGGTAGCGCGGCTGGGCATCATCGCAGAGGGTAGGGGTCCACATTTATTGTTGGCCATGCAATATAGGAATTTACCCATACAATGCGCGGCGACTAGGATCAGGTCAAATCCGATCCTGCCGAGGTGTTCCATGTTCGACCTGCCAGCCCTGCGCGAAGCTGCCCGCCTGGTTCATGCCAGCGTACCCGCCACCCCTCAGTACGCCTGGCCGCGCCTGGCCGAGCGGCTGGGCTGCGAAGTCTGGGTCAAGCATGAAAACCATGCCCCGACCGGCGCCTTCAAGGTGCGCGGCGGGTTGATGTATGTGCAGTGGCTGCGGGCACAAAAGCCGGCAGTGCGTGGCCTGGTCACCGCCACCCGTGGCAACCACGGCCAGAGCATGGCCCTGGCTGCGGGCAATGCCGGGCTGCCGATTATCATCGTTGTGCCCGAGGGCAACTCGCTGGAAAAGAACGCGGCGATGCGCGCTTTGGGCGCCCAACTGATCGAGCACGGCGCCGACTTTGACCAGGCCCGCGAAGAGGCCGCACGCCTGGCTCAGTTTCACGGCTACGAGAGCGTGCCGCCGTTTCATCCCGAGTTGATCCGTGGCGTCGCCACCTACGCGCTGGAGCTGCTCGAAGCCGTGCAGGAGCTGGATTGCATCTACGTGCCGATCGGCATGGGCTCGGGCATCTGCGGGCTGATCCAGGCGCGCAACCTGCTGGGCCTGCGCACCGAGATCGTCGGCGTGGTCTCCAGCGCCGCCGACGCCTTTGCCCAGAGCCTGGAGCAGGGCCGCATCGTCACCACTGCCACGGCCAACACCTTTGCCGACGGCATGGCCTGCCGCATACCGTTGCCCGAAGCCTTCGAAATCATCCGCCAGCATGCCGCACGGATTGTGCGCGTCAGCGACGAAGAAGTGGCCCGGGCCATGCGCATCTACCACGAAGACACCCACAATACCGCCGAAGGCGCAGGCGCCGCCGGCCTTGCCGCGCTGATCCAGGAGCGCGAGCGCCAGCAGGGGCGCAAGGTGGCGGTGATCCTCAGCGGGGCGAACATTGACCGGCAGCGGTATGCGCAGGTGCTGGCGGGCGATTGAAAAATCCTGAATTGATCGGTTGATAAAAATGCTATCTAAATTTGATAGCATTTTTAACGTCAATCTAGGGACTGCGCCCATGAACACTATGAACTACAAGGGCTACACCGCCCGAGTCGAATACGACCCACGGGACGATATTTTCGTCGGACGTGTCCTGGGGGTGCGTGACATCATCAGCTTTCACGCCAGCGCCGTCAGGCAGTTGCACGAGGCGTTTCACCTGGCCCTGGATGACTACCTGGCCGATTGCGCCGAGCGTGGGGTCAAGCCGGAAAAACCCGCTTCCGGCAAGGTCATGCTGCGTATCAGGCCAGAAGTCCATGCTGCGGCGACCATCGCCGCTCAATCGGCAGGCAAGAGCCTCAACCAATGGGCCGATGAAGTTTTCGAGCGCGCAGCACAGGCCTGAATAAAGGCAATTTCTTCCAATACAGCTCAGCAGAAAACCGTTTTAATAGCGCCTGCCATCAACCGCGGTTACGGAACGTCGATGCCTTTTTCAAACGGATTTCTGCTGAGTTTGTCGCTGTGCCTGGATATCGGCATTGCCAATATCGCCATGATCACCCTGGCCATGCAGCGGGGTTTTTTGCAGGGTTTCTGGCTGGGGCTGGGTACCTGTGTCGGTGACCTGTTGTATGCCATTGCGGCGCTGGCCGGGATGACCGTGCTGCTGCAATTTGAAACGGTACGCTGGGTGCTGTGGCTGGGCGGCTCGGTGTTGCTGGTATGGTTTGCCATCAAGATGCTGCTGGCGGCGCTGCGCGGCAACACCCATCTGCAGACCCCCGGCGCAGTGGTGATCGAATCGGGCTGGCGCGAGTTCCTGCGCGGGATCTTCCTGGCCATGTCCTCGCCCAGCGCCATCCTCTGGTTTGCCGCGGTCGGCGGGGTGCTGATTTCCCGTTCAGGGGGCGGCAGCCTGCTTGAGGCCGGGCTGTTTCTAAGCGGTTTTTTTGCCGCCGGGCTGATCTGGTGTCTGTCGTTGTGCGGTATTGCCAGTCATGGCAGGCGCCTGCTGGGTGACCGCCTGCTGACCTGGTCGTACCTGCTGTCGGCGGGCATCTTCTGTTACTTTGCCGGCTACGTGATCCTTTCCGGTTACCGCGAGTTCATCCTTGCCGTGCCTGCGGCTACCCCGGGTCTATAATGATTCGGGACACCGGTGCGCAGGTGCCGTCAGGCAGGAGGATCTTCGATGAAAGGTCTGGATGCAAAAAAGATGACGAAGAAAAAACCACTGAAAACCGCCAAGGAAAAACACGCCGCTAAACGCGCCAAGCGCTCTGGCGACAGTTTTCTTGCACAGTAACGCCAAGAGCTCCGCAAGGGGCTCTTTTTTGGCTCTTCACGGAATCCCGGGTTGGGATGTTGAGGCTGCGAGTTTATCCATTCAGTGTGGGGCTGCTGCTGGCCCCTTCCGCCTTTACGGCGGCCTACTTTTCTCTTGGGAAGAAGTAGGCAAAACCGCTTGCTCCTACATACGGCCCTACGCTACGGCACCTTCCGGGGCATCGCGGCCTACGACTTGCTTTGCAAGTCTACATCTCGCGTCTTCGGCTGCCGCCGAAGGTGCTGCGCACCGCCCCTACAGGCACCTCCGCTCGGCCTCCTGAAGTCGCTTTTCGCGGCGCCTGGAAGTACGTGCATGAACATCAAGATCAAGACCAAACAAGTTGGTGCTCGTTTTATCAGCGGGCTTGTCCCGCTCCTGCGTCAGCATGGCTTCGCCAACATCTGCTTTCGCAGATACGTCAGTGCAGGCGCCGCCCGTAACTTCGCGACTTCAGGAGGCTGAGCGTAGGTGTCTGGAGGGGGCTGGTGCGTAGCACCCTTCGGCCTGAGCCGAAGTCGCGAGACGTAGACTTGGCGAAGCAAGTCGTAGGCCGCGATGCCCCTGGAAGGCACCGTAGCGAAGGAACCCGGAGCGCAGCGTAGGGCCGTATGCTGGAGCGAGCGGTTTTGGTTCCTTTTGCCAAGAACTGTAGAGACCGGACACATGGTGGACACATGTGCGGGGACATGGTTGACACATTATGGACCGTAGTCAGGCTTGTTCACGTCGATAGTCCGCAGGTGCTGATTGCAGAAATAGATTTCAAATAGGTCCTCGCCATCGGGGCTGGGACGTATCGCAATGTGTTGCCCGCCCAAGCCTTTCGCGGCCCTGAAGTAGCGTTTTTTGAAGCGAAAGCGACCGTGATAGACCTTGGCTAATATGTCGTCAGGCCCATATTCGAACTCGGTCAGTTGCTGTGGGTAAGCCCAGGGGCTGGCACGATATCTGGCCATCGGAACCTGGTAGTCCAAAGCCTGATGTGGGCGCTGGTGGTTGTAGATCTCACGCCATCTATCAAATGCTGACTGAGCTTCCACAAGCGTTGAAAACTGCCGTCCATCAAGCACTTCTGCCTTGAGAGAGCGGTGAAAGCGTTCGACTTTTCCGTTGGTTTGCGGGTGATATGGGCGACTGAAGCTTATTCTGATTCCAAGTCGAATTATCCAGATGCTCAGATCACTGTGTTCCCCAGGACTACGCGGAGAGCCCCAAGGCGCGCCGTTATCAACGTTGATGCGCGCCGGCAAGCCGTAGCGCTGAAAGATCTCGACCAACCTCTCCTTGACCGTCCCGCTACGCTCGTTATCGCAGGCCTGAATGGCCAGATTGAATCGAGAATGGTCGTCCAGCACCGTCAGGGGGTGGCACCGGCCTTGCTGCATAGCGAAGTGGCCCTTGAAGTCCATCTGCCAAAGATCATTAGGCGCATCGTGCTCAAACCGCAGCATGCCCGCTCGCGTCGGCGGCTTGGGCAGAATCAGCTTGTGGCGGTGTAATACGTTTGTGACTGTGCTGGGAGCAACACGTTTTTCCAGCAAGCTGCTGATTGTGCGCCCTCCCCAGGCAGGATGCTCCTGCCGAAGGGCTACAACCTCAGCTTCCAGAGCTGCATCAGTCAATCTGGGGCTAGTGATGGGGAGACGAGACTTTTCTTGCAGGCCCGCACGGCCCTGCACCTGGTAGCGCTCAAGCCACTTGTAGGCCGTCTGGGGACTGATACCGAATCGTCGGCATAGTTGGCGCTTGTTACTGCCGGGTTGCAGGGCCAAGGCAACGAACTCTTCTTTCAGGCTCATGGCATCTCTCGTGTTCCAAGGCATGATGGTTTTCCGGCGAAGTGAGCTCGCCGAAAAGTGTCCACCATGTCTCCGCACACCCGTCAACCATGTGTCCGGTCTCTACACCAAGAACAAAAGGGACCCGCCGTAAGGGCGGAAGGGGCCAACAGCGGCGCCACACCGAATGGATAAGCCCGCAACCCAACCCAAGAATCATAGCCCCCGGGATTCCGTGAAGAACCTCTTTTTTTAGACCCGAAATTGAGGTTGCTGGGTTATCCATTTCCCTAGCCTGTCGATTTCAACCACTGCCATTCGACCATCTGTGAACGCGCCGAGCATCCGGCGCCCCTTCGCGCAGAGGACACGACCATGAGCAGTGCCGCCGAGAACGAAATCCGCCAACTCATCGAGCAGTGGCTTCCCGCCGTACGCGCGCGCGATGTCGAGGCCATTACCGCGCCTTACGCCGAGAACATTCGCGCCTTCGATGCCATCCAGCAATTGCAGTTCCAGGGCAAGGCCGCCTATCGCGCCCACTGGCAGGCCTGCATGGATCACTGCCCCGGCGAGATGATCTTCGAAATCGAGCAACTGCAGATCCACGCCACGCCGGAACTGGCCCTGGCCCATTGGCTCAACCGCTGTGGTCCGGCCAGTAGCGAAGGCGGTGAGGATCAAGGCTGCTATATGCGCGCGACCGTTGGCTACCAGCGCATCGACGGGCAGTGGAAGGTGATTCATGAGCATTGGTCGGCACCGTTCGACATGGAATCCGGTGCCGCGCTGTTCTCGCTCAAGCCTTGAGCTGAAAACCCCGAAAGTTATGCCGAATCGCGCTTTTCAAGGCGGTGCGAACTGCCGCCATAGTATCCCCAGCGGTGGAGACGACGATGAAATACCTGTGCCTGGTCTACTGTGATGAAAGTCTGCTGCACAGCCTGCCTGAAAGCCCGGCCGACGCCGAGTGCATGGCCTATGCCGAGTCGGTCCAGGGCAGCGGCCGGATGCTCGCCGCCGAGGCGCTCAAGCCGGTGCAGACCGCGACCACCGTGCGTGTACGCGGCGGGCAGATGAGCCTGACCGACGGCCCGTTCGCCGAAACCAAGGAGCAACTGGCCGGCTTCTATCTGGTCGATGCCCGCGACCTCAATGAGGCGTTGAACATTGCCAAGGGCATTCCCGCAGCGCGAGTCGGCAGTGTCGAGGTGCGGCCGGTGCGCGAGTTGCAACCCTGAACCCAAGGAGCACAACACGATGAGCCTTTTACACCCCGAGCCGCCCAAGGCGCAGCATGAGTTGTCGTTGACGCGCCTGATCGATGCGCCGCGGCGCAAGGTGTTTCGCGCCTGGACCGAGCCACAACTGCTGGCCCAGTGGTGGGGGCCCAACGGCATGACCACGCCGGAATGCGAAATGCAGCTGTGGGTGGGCGGCTTGTTTCGTACGGTGATGCGTGCCCCGGACGGCAGCGAATACCCAAACCAGGGCGTGTTTCTGGAGATCGTGCCGCCGGCGCGGATCGTCTTCACCGATGCCTTCGGCCCAGGCTGGGTGCCGTCGAACAAGGCGTTCATGACCGCCGTGGTGACCTTTGACGACGTCCACGGCAAGACCCAGTACACCGCCCGCGCCTGGCACTGGAGTGCCGCCGATTGTCAGGCCCATGAAGAGATGGGCTTTCACCGGGGCTGGGGTGAGAGCCTGGATCGCCTGGTGGCGCTGGTGACCACGCAGATGCCCGACTGATGGCAGCGCTGGCACAGGTACGGGCGCAACTGGAGGCCGTCTACCGTCAGGAGTCGCGGCGCATCCTGGCGACGCTGATTCGCTTGTTGGGCGACTTCGATCTGGCCGAAGAGGCCATGCACGAGGCGTTTTTCATTGCCGTGGAGCGCTGGCAACGCGACGGCATTCCGGCAAGCCCGCGGGCCTGGCTGGTGTCTACCGGGCGCTTCAAGGCTATCGACAGCCTGCGCCGGTGTGCGCGCTTCGACCGTTCCCAGGTGCAGTTGATGCAGGCGCTGGAGGCGCAAGAGGAGGTTCAGGTGAATGACGAAGAACTGGAGGACGACCGCCTGCGCCTGATTTTCACCTGTTGCCACCCGGCGTTGGCCGCCGATGCCCAGGTGCCGCTGACATTGCGTGAAGTCTGTGACCTGACCACCGAAGAAATCGCCCGCGCCTTTTTGCAGAGCCCGGCGACCATCGCCCAGCGCATCGTACGGGCCAAGGCCAAGATCCGCGATGCGCGCATACCGTACCAGGTGCCGTCGCTGGCCGAGCTGCCGGAGCGCCTTGATAGCGTATTGCGGGTGATCTACCTGGTGTTCAACGAGGGCTACTCGGCGTCGTCGGGTGAGAGCCTGATGCGCCACGACCTGAGCGATGAAGCGATCCGCCTGGGGCGCTTGCTCCAGCAGCTGCTGCCTGACCCGGAGGTGCTCGGGCTGTTGGCCTTGATGCTTTTGCAGGCCTCGCGGCAACAGGCGCGCAGCGACGCCGAGGGGGAGTTGGTACTGCTTGATGAGCAGGACCGCAGCCTGTGGAACCGTGCATTTATAGCTGAAGGTTGCCAGTTGGTGCAGCAAGCTCTGCGCAGTCAGCAGTTTGGTGTGTATAGCCTGCAGGCAGCGATAGCGGCCGTGCACGCTGAAGCTGCCAGTGCCGAGGCAACGGACTGGGATGAAATCGTCGGTTTGTACAATGTGCTGCTGCAGCGCTGGCCGTCACCGGTGATCGAGCTCAACCGCGCAGCGGCTCTGGCCCGGCGCGATGGCGCCGAGACGGGGCTGGCGGCAGTGGAGGCAATTCTGGCCCGTGGCCAGTTGCAGGATTATCACCTGGCCCATTCGGCCCGCGCCGAACTGTGCCGCCAGTTGGGCCGCCTGGATCACGCCCGCGAGGCCTATCGCAGTGCCCTCGAGCTGACCCGTCAGGGCCCCGAGCGGCGCTTTATCGAGCGCCGCCTGGCCGAGTTGTAGGCATCAGCCGATGGTGATAGGCGGCGGGCTGACCAGCTCGACGGTCTGCTGTTTGCGCGGGGCGAGGATCTCGGCCTCGCCATCGACCACCAGTTCGTCGTTCTGGTTGAACACACGGGTGGCGATGCGCACCTTGAACTTCGGCAGTTTCTCGAGGATTTCCAGGCGCACGGTCAGGGTGTCGCCGAACTTGACCGGCTTCTGGAAGCTCATGGTCTGGCCCAGGTAAATGGTGCCCGGGCCAGGCAACTCGCAGGCCACTGCGGCGCTGATCAGCGCACCGCTGAACATGCCGTGGGCGATGCGCTCCTTGAACATGCTCTTGGCGGCGAACTCGGCATCCAGGTGCACCGGGTTGTGGTCACCGGACATCGCCGCGAACAGCTGGATGTCACGTTCTTCGACGGTTTTGCTGAAGCTGGCGGTCTGGCCGACTTCAAGGGCTTCGTACGGGGTGTTGGTGACCTGGGTCATGCTTGGCTTTCCTTCTGACGTGCGGGTCGGCCGATCATTCGCTGCGGGCGGGGCGGCCAATGGCCAGGGCCTGCTCCAGCCAGTCGATGATGGCGGCCGTGACCTCGTCACGGTTGGTTTCGTTGAGCAGCTCATGCCGCGCCTGGGGGTAGAGCTGCAACTGCACATGCTGATTGCCGGCCAGGCGCAAGGCACCGGCCAGATCCTTGAGACGCTTGCCGGCACTGACCGGATCACATTCGCCGCCCATCACCAGGATCGGCAGGTTCGGATCGATCTGCGTCAGGTTGCGTGGCTGGCTGATTTGCTCAAGGCCCATCAGCAAGTCGATCCACAAACGGTTGCTGCAGCGAAAGCCGCACAACGGGTCGGCAGCATACTTGTCGACTTCGTCGTTGTCGCGGCTGAGCCAGTCGAACGCCGTGCGGTTGGGCTTGAAGGCCTTGTTGAACGAGCCGAACGACAGCCACTCGATCAGCGCGCTATGGCCCAGCGGGCCCTGGCGCCAGGCTTCGAAGCGGGCGATCAGGCAGGCGGTGCGGTACAGCGCGGGCGGTTGGAAGTTCGAGCCGCTGAGAATCGCGCCCTGCAGGCTGGCGCCGTGGTGCATCAGGTAGGCCTGGGCAATGTAGCTGCCCATGCTGTGGCCAAACAGGAACACCGGGGTGCCCGGAAACTGCTGGCCGATGTGCTGGCTGAGCAGGGCCAGGTCGTTGACCACGCTGTTCCAGCCATTGTGTCGGGCGAACAGGCCTAAAGTGCCAAGTTCGGCGGTGCGTCCATGGCCGCGCTGGTCGTGGGCGAGCAGGGCATAGCCGGCATTGCTCAGGGCCTCGCCCAGGCGTTGGTAGCGCCCGGCGTGCTCGGCCATGCCGTGGGCCAGCAGCACCACCGCCTTGATCGGCGAGGCCGGCAGCCATTGATAAACGTAGAGGCTGCAGTGATCGCTGGCCGGGAGCCAGAACGCGTCGTGGTGCATGGCGGGTCCTTGTGCGCGCAACTCGGTAAGTCAGCACAGTGTATAACCCAGGGACAGGATCGCAGGGTCATCAGCAATAAGATTCACAATGTTAATGACAGCGCTTGGCGTATTTGCCACCTGCGACATACCTGCTAACGTCGGCAGAGCACCTTCTTCGCCAAGCAGGCAAGGGGGCCGGATCGGCTCAGGTATGAGGACAATAATAGATGCAAGCTGATTTCTGGAATGACAAGCGCCCGGCAGGGGTTCCTTCGCAAATTGACATAAATGCTTACAAGTCAGTGGTCGAAGTATTCGAACGCTCCTGCAAGAAGTTTGCTGACCGCCCGGCGTTCAGCAACCTCGGGGTCACCCTGAGCTACGCCGAACTCGAACGCTATTCTGCGGCCTTTGCCGCTTACCTGCAGCAGCACACCGACCTGGTGCCGGGCGACCGCATCGCGGTACAGATGCCCAACGTGCTGCAGTACCCCATCGCGGTGTTCGGCGCCTTGCGCGCCGGCCTGATCGTGGTCAACACCAACCCGCTGTACACCGCCCGCGAAATGCGCCACCAGTTCAAGGACTCCGGCGCCCGGGCGCTGGTGTACCTGAACATGTTCGGCAAGCTGGTGCAGGAGGTGCTGCCCGACACCGGCATCGAGTTCCTCATCGAGGCGAAGATGGGCGACATGCTGCCGACGGCCAAGGGCTGGCTGGTCAACACCATCGTCAGCAAGGTCAAGAAGATGGTCCCGGACTACCGCCTGCCGCAGGCGGTGCCATTCAAGAGCGCCCTGGCCCAGGGCCGCGGCCAGGCGCTCAAGCCGGTTGCCCTGGGCCTCGATGACATCGCCGTGCTGCAATACACCGGCGGCACCACGGGTCTGGCCAAGGGCGCGATGCTGACCCACGGCAACCTGGTGGCGAACATGCTCCAGGTGCTGGCGTGTTTCTCCCAGCACGGTGCCGATGGCCAGCGCCTGATCAAGGACGGGCAGGAGGTGATGATCGCGCCGCTGCCGCTCTACCATATCTATGCCTTTACCGCGAACTGCATGTGCATGATGGTTACCGGCAACCACAACGTGCTGATCACCAACCCGCGCGACATCGCCGGCTTTGTCAAAGAGCTGAAGAAGTGGAAGTTCTCCGGGCTGCTCGGGCTCAACACCCTGTTCGTCGCGCTGATGAACCACCCAGAGTTCAAGAACCTCGACTTCTCGGCGCTGAAGGTCACCAACTCCGGCGGTACCGCATTGGTCAGCGCCACCGCCGAGCGCTGGGAGAGCATCACCGGTTGCCGCATTGTCGAAGGCTACGGCCTGACCGAGACCTCGCCGGTAGCCAGCACCAACCCTTACGGCCAGCTGGCACGCCTGGGCACCGTGGGCATTCCGGTGCCGGGCACGGCGTTCAAGGTGATTGACGATGCAGGTGTCGAGCAGCCCTTCGGCGAGCGCGGCGAGTTGTGCATCAAGGGCCCGCAAGTGATGAAGGGTTACTGGCAGCACCCCGAGGCGACGGCCGAGGCGCTGGACAGCGAAGGCTGGTTCAAGACCGGCGACATTGCCGTGATCGATCCGGACGGCTTTACCCGCATCGTCGACCGCAAGAAGGACATGATCATCGTCTCGGGCTTCAACGTGTACCCCAACGAGATCGAGGAAGTGGTGATGAGCCATCCGCAAGTGGCCAGTTGCGCGGTGATCGGCATCCCCGACGAGCGTTCGGGCGAGGCGGTGAAGCTGTTCGTGGTGCCGCGCGAGGGCGGGGTAAGCCTTGAAGAGCTGAAGGCTTACTGCAAGGCCAACTTCACCGGCTACAAGGTGCCCAAGCATATTGTCTTGCGCGAGTCGCTGCCGATGACGGCAGTGGGCAAGATTCTGCGCAGGGAGCTTCGGGATATAGCCTGAGGGAACTGCAAGCTGCAAGCTACAAGCCCGGCCAGCTTGTAGCTTGTGGCTTGAAGCTTTAGAATCTTTACTCTAAAAATGACTACGTGATTATCAAGAGTCATTTCCGTGACTGTCTGGGCTACTTTAGCTCTAGGCGGCCTTTGGCAAAGCTGCTACTCTCGGCCCGCTTCTGATTATCAGGTTTGCAATAAACCGTAATCTTATATCAATAATAATCGCATCGACTGCGGTGAAGAATTCGCTGTTGCTGGAGGAGTGGGCTTCCATGATCGAAAACTTTTGGAAGGATAAGTACCCAGCCGGGATTGCCTCGCAAATCAATCCTGATGAGTATCCGAATATTCAGGCGGTATTGAAGCAGTCTTGCCAGCGCTTTGCCGATAAACCGGCCTTTAGCAACCTGGGCAAAACCATTACATACGGCGAGTTGTATGAGTTGTCGGGGGCGTTTGCCGCTTACCTGCAACAGCATACCGACCTGCAGCCGGGTGATCGTATTGCCGTGCAGCTGCCCAACGTTCTGCAATACCCCGTTGCCGTGTTCGGTGCCCTGCGTGCGGGCCTGATCGTGGTCAACACCAACCCGTTGTATACCGCGCGGGAATTGGAACACCAGTTCAATGATTCCGGCGCCAAGGCGCTGGTCTGCCTGGCAAACATGGCGCACCTGGCCGAAAAGGTAGTGCCCAAGACCCAGGTCAAACACGTTATTGTCACCGAAGTGGCCGACCTCTTGCCACCGGTTAAACGCCTGTTGATCAACAGCGTGATCAAGTACGTGAAGAAAATGGTCCCGGCGTACAACCTGCCCAAGGCGGTCAAGTTCAACGACGCCTTGAGCAAGGGCCGTGGCCAGACCTTTCAGGAAGCCAATCCGGACCGCCATGACGTCGCCGTATTGCAGTACACCGGTGGCACTACCGGGGTGGCCAAGGGCGCGATGCTGACCCACCGCAACCTGGTGGCCAACATGCTGCAATGCCGGGCGCTGATGGGCTCGGACCTCAATGAAGGTTGCGAGATCCTGATCACGCCGTTGCCGCTGTATCACATCTATGCCTTCACCTTTCATTGCATGGCAATGATGCTGATCGGTAGCCACAACATCCTGATCAGCAACCCGCGCGACTTGCCGGCGATGGTCAAGGAACTGGGCAAGTGGAAGTTCAGCGGCTTTGTCGGCCTCAATACCTTGTTCGTGGCCCTGTGCAACAACGAGAATTTCCGCAAGCTGGATTTCTCTGGCCTGAAGATCACCCTGTCGGGCGGCATGGCCCTGCAGATGAGCGTCGCCGAGCGCTGGAAGGCAATTACCGGCTGCGCCATCTGCGAAGGTTACGGCATGACCGAGACCAGCCCGGTGGCGGCGGTCAACCCGGCCGAGCAGAACCAGATCGGCACCATCGGCATTCCGGTGCCCTCGACCCTGTGCAAGATCATCGACGACGCCGGTGTTGAACTGGCCCTGGGCGAAGTCGGCGAGCTGTGCGTGAAAGGGCCGCAGGTAATGAAGGGTTACTGGCAGCGCGAAGACGCCACCAACGAGATCCTCGACAGTGACGGCTGGCTGAAGACCGGTGACATCGCCCTGATCCAGACCGACGGCTACATGCGCATCGTCGATCGCAAGAAAGACATGATCCTGGTCTCCGGTTTCAACGTCTATCCGAATGAGCTTGAGGACGTGCTGGCGGCGTTGCCAGGCGTGCTGCAGTGCGCGGCCATCGGTGTGCCGGATGAAAAATCCGGTGAAGTGATCAAGATCTTCATCGTGGTCAAGCCGGGCATGACCGTGACCAAGGAGCAGGTGATGGAGCACATGCGTGCAAACGTCACCGGCTACAAGGTGCCGCGTTTCATCGAGTTCCGCGATGCGCTGCCGACCACCAACGTCGGCAAGATCCTGCGCCGTGAACTGCGTGATGAAGAACTGAAGAAGCTGGGCCTGAAGAAGATCGCCTGAGTCAAGGCGAGCGCTTCGCGCTCGATCGCTGGCAAGCCAGCTCCCACCATCGATCCTGTGGGAGCTGGCTTGCCAGCGATGCTTTCAGCGCAGTTTTTCAAGCATCTGGTAATACCACATCCCCGCCGCCAGCAACGGATTGCCCAGCACATCGCCCATCGGCACCTTGATGTGTTTGCAGCCGGCAAAGGTATCGAATTTCTCCAGCGTCCCGGTCAGTGCTTCGGCCATGATCTCGCCCATGATATGGCTGGTGGCGATGCCGTGTCCGGAATAGCCCTGACAGTACCAGACGTTGTCCGAAAGCTTGCCCAGCTGCGGAATGCGGTTGACCACGATACCCATCGCGCAACTCCACTGGAACTCGATCGGCACGCCCTTGAGCGCCGGAAAGGTGCGCTCGATGCACGGCCGCAGTTCGCCGGCGATATCCCGTGAATCGCGCCCGGAATAGTTGGCGCCACCGCCGAACAGCAGGCGGCCATCGGCGGTCAGCCGGTAGTAGTCGAGGACGAAGCGGCAGTCGTACACCGCAAGATCCTGCGGGTTGATCTGCGCGGCCAGTTCACCGAGCGGCGCGGTGGTGACGATACCGCCCATGGCCGGGAAAATCTTGCCCTTGAGCTGGCGTTTTTCCAGTTTGTGATAGACGTCGCCGGCCAACAGAATCTGCTTGGCCTCGACCCGGCCGTGGGCCGTCACCACTGCCGGCTGCTCGCCATGGATGATGTCCAGCACTTCGGAGTTCTCGAAGATCAGTGCGCCCAGGCTGTGTGCGGCGCGGGCTTCGCCCAGGCACAGGTTGAGCGGGTGCAGGTGCAGGTTGCGCCGGTTCTTCAAGGCGCCGAGGTACAGCGGGCTTTGCAGGTGTTCGCGCATGGCGTTCTGGCCCAGCAGCTCGACCTGGTCGCCCATGCCGCGGCGCTCGGCCTCGGCGGCGAAGGCGCGCAGTTCGCCCATGTGCGAGTCTTTCATCGCCGCGTGCAGGTGGCCGCGCTTGAGGTCGCAGTCGATGCCGTAGCGCTCGACCCTTTGCTCGATGATCTGGTGGCCGCGCCAGCGCAGGTGCCAGATAAAATCATCGACGTCATCGCCGAGCTTGTCGCGCATCTGTTTGCGCATCGCTTCATCGCCCGAGAGGCTGCCGGTGACCTGGCCGCCGTTGCGCCCGCTGGCGCCCCAGCCGATGCGGTTGGTTTCAACGATGGCGACTTTCAGGCCGCGCTCGGCCAGTTCCACGGCGCTGGCCACCCCGGTAAAGCCGCCGCCAATGATTGCCACGTCGACTTTCACCGTGCCCTTGAGGGTCGGGTACTGGGTGGTGTCGTTGAGGCTGGCGGTGTAGTACGAGGCGCTGCGTTGGGCAGGGCCGGCGTTTACGGCTGCATTCATAACAAAATCCTTGGTGCAAAAATAAAGGGTCAGGCCTGGCTCAGGTACCAGCGCCAGTCCTGTTCGCCGACTTCGGCCATGAACTGGCGGTACTCGGCGCGCTTGACCGCCAGGTACACGCCGAGGAACTCGGCGCCCAGGGCTTCGCGAGCCCAGTTCGAGCGCTCAAGCGCAGTCAGCGAGGTCAGCCAGTCGGTGGGCAGCAGTTCGCTGGCCTGGGCGTAGCCATTGCCCTCGACCGGCGCGCCCGGGTCGAGTTGCTGGCGGATGCCGTGATGCAGGCTGGCGAGAATCGCTGCTGCGGCCAGGTAAGGGTTGGCATCGGCGCCGCAGATGCGGTGCTCGATGTGCCGGCTGTTGGCCGGGCCGCCGGGCACGCGCAGGCTGACGGTACGGTTGTCGACGCCCCAGGTCGGCGCCAGCGGCGCATAGCTGTTGGCCTGGAAGCGGCGGTAGGAGTTGGCGTTGGGGCAGAACAGCAGCAGCGAATCGAGCAGCAGCGTGAGCATGCCGGCCACCGATTGGCGCAGCAGCGGCGTACCGGCTTTGTCTTCGCTGGCGTAGAGGTTGTTGCCCTGGGCATCGGCCAGGCTCACGTGCATGTGCATGCCAGTGCCGGCCAGGTGATCGAACGGCTTGGCCATGAAGCAGGCCTGCATCCCGTGCTTGTGCGCCACGCCCTTGACCAGGCGCTTGTAGCGCACCGCCTGGTCCATGGCCAGCAGCGCATCGCCATGCTCGAGGGTGATTTCCACCTGGCCCGGGGCGTATTCGGAAATCGCCGTGCGCGCTGGAATGCCCTGGGCCTTGCAGGCCGCGTAGAGGTCGGCGAGAAACGGCTCGATCTGCTCCAGCTCACGCAGGCCATAGACCTGAGTGCCACGCGGGCGCCCGCCGTCGCGGTCCAGGGCCGGTTGCGGGCGGCCGTGGCTGTCACGTTGCTGGTCGAGCAGATAGAACTCCAGCTCGCAGGCCATCACCGGGTAGTAACCGTCGGCCTTGAGCGCGTCGATGACCTTGACCAGCAGGTGGCGGGGGTCGGCGACAGTCGCCGGCAGGCCTTCGCTGGGGTGCATGCTGACTTGTACTGCAGCGGTGGGAATCTGCCGCCACGGCAGGCGCACCAGGCTGTTTTCCAGCGGGTAGGCGCGGCAATCGATATCGCCGACATCCCAGACCAGGCCTGAGTTTTCCACATCGTCGCCGTTGAGGGTCAAACCGAGGATGGTGCTGGGCAATGGCCGCCCGCTTTCGTACACCGCCAGCAGCTCTTCGCGGTGCAGCAGCTTGCCGCGTGGTACGCCGTTGGCGTCGAGGATGAATAGCTCGATCATCTCGATATCGGGGTTGGCGGCCAGGAACGTTCGGGCCTGCTCGATAGGGGCAAAGTGCATGGTGTGCTCGCTCGCGCCCTCAGGCGCACAGGACTGTCTAGCCGGTCAGGCGGCAGTCTTCGACAAGGAAGGTCGGCCAGAAGCTGGCCGCACGGTTCACTGCAGAGCGAGGCGGGCGTCCGGTGGGCGGGCATGGCGGCAGTGCCACAAAGCCCAGAAGGCGAGAATGATGTGTACCAGCGGATTTTCCCCGCAGCGCGCCCGCACCTTCGGGAACGAAGGGCGCAGCAGCAGGCGGGGCAAACCGGTAGACGAAGTCATGCCTGGATACTCCCATGCCAGGGAAGGTTCATTAAATCAGCCTTTGGGTAACTTCAGATAAGCCGCGGCTAAACAATCGTCCGCCCGCCCGCAACCGTGCCGAGCGTCGGCAAATCTGCGACAATCGCAGCCCTTGAAAAGCCGATCATGCAAAAGCAGGCTCACCTGCACGACTAAAAAGCCCCCATGACTGACCACGCGATTGATCAACTGCTGAAAAACCTCGACCACGCCATGATTGCCGAGCGCCACCGTCTGCGCCGGCAGTTGCACGAGCTGCGCAAGCGCCCGGATGAGGCCAGGCTTGCGCAATGGGTCGACAAGGTCCAGGCCTCCTGCGCCCAGGTCACCGCGCGCAAGGCCAGCGTGCCGAGCATCCGTTACGACGACAGCCTGCCGATTGCGGCCAAGCGTGACGAGATCAAGAAGGTTCTGGCCGAGCATCAGGTGCTGATCATCGCCGGCGAAACCGGCTCGGGCAAAACCACCCAGCTGCCGAAGATCTGCCTGGAACTGGGCCGCGGCCAGCACGGCCTGATCGCCCATACCCAGCCCCGGCGGATTGCCGCGCGCAGCGTTGCCACCCGGGTTGCCGAAGAGCTGGGCACGCCACTGGGGGCGCTGGTCGGCTACCAGGTGCGCTTCGAAGACCAGAGCGACGCCAATACCCTGGTCAAGCTGATGACCGACGGTATCCTGCTGGCCGAAACCCAGCACGACCGCTTTCTCGAGCGCTACGACACAATCATTGTCGACGAAGCCCACGAGCGCAGCCTTAATATCGATTTTCTGCTCGGTTACCTCAAGACCCTGCTGCCGCGTCGCCCCGATCTCAAGGTCATCATCACCTCGGCGACCATCGACCTTGAGCGCTTCTCCAAGCACTTCAACGATGCGCCGATCATCGAGGTGTCGGGCCGCACCTACCCGGTGGAAACCTGGTACCGGCCGGTAACCCGCGAGCAGGACGAGGAGGGCAACCGCGTCGAGGACGACCTCACCGTCGACCAGGCGATCCTCGCCACCCTCGACGAGATTGCCGCCTTTGAGCGCAGCCAGGGCAAGGGCCCGGGCGATGTGCTGGTGTTCCTGCCCGGCGAGCGCGAGATTCGCGACGCTGCCGAGATGCTGCGCAAGGCGCAGTTGCGCCACACCGAAATCCTGCCGCTGTACGCACGCCTGTCGCCGGCTGAGCAGCAGAAGATTTTCCAGTCCCATCCGGGACGGCGCGTGGTGCTGGCCACCAACGTTGCCGAAACCTCACTGACGGTGCCGGGCATCCGCTATGTGATCGATAGCGGCACCGCGCGCATCAGCCGCTACAGCTACCGGGCCAAAGTTCAGCGCCTGCCGATCGAAGCGGTGTCCCAGGCCAGCGCCAACCAGCGCAAGGGCCGCTGCGGGCGGGTCGAGCCGGGCATCTGCGTGCGCCTGTACAGCGAAGAAGACTTCAATGCGCGGCCGGCCTTTACCGACCCTGAGATCCTGCGTACCAACCTGGCGGCAGTCATCCTGCAGATGCTGCATCTGCGCCTGGGCGATATTGACGCCTTCCCGTTCATCGAGCCGCCGGACGGCAAGGCCATCAGCGACGGCTTCAACCTGTTGCAGGAGCTCTCGGCGGTCAACCGCGAGAACCAGCTCACGCCCCTGGGCCGCCAGTTGGCGCGCCTGCCGGTGGACCCGCGGCTGGGCCGCATGCTGCTCGAAGGCGCCAAGCAGGGCAGCCTCAATGAGCTGTTGATCGTCGCCAGTGCGCTGTCGGTGCAAGACCCGCGCGAGCGGCCGCCGGAGCGCCAGCAAGCGGCGGACCAGGCCCATGCGCAATGGAAAGACGCCGACTCCGACTTCGCCGCGCTGGTCAACCTGTGGCGTGGCTTTGAAGAGCAACGCCAGGCCCTGACCGCCAGCCCGCTGCGCAACTGGTGCCGGAAGAATTTCCTCAACTACCTGCGCCTGCGCGAATGGCGCGATGCTCACCGTCAGCTCAGCCTGATCTGCCGCGACCTGCAATTGAGCATCAATAAAGAGCCTGCCGACTACCCGCGCCTGCACAAGGCGATCCTCTGCGGTCTGCTCAGCCAGATCGGCCAGAAGAGCGAAGACGGTGACTACCTCGGCGCCCGCCAACGGCGCTTCTGGGTGCACCCCTCGTCCGGCCTGGGCAAGAAGCGTCCGCAATGGTTGATGACCGCCGAGCTGGTGGAAACCACCAAGCTCTATGCGCGCATGGTGGCCAAGATCGATTCGGACTGGATCGAGCCGCTGGCCGGGCACCTGATCAAGAAGAACCACTTCGAACCGCACTGGGAGAAGAAGCGCGGCCAGGTGGTGGCCTTCGAGCAGGTCACCCTCTATGGCCTGATCGTGGTTGGTCGGCGCCCGGTGCATTACGGCCCGGTCGACCCGGTAATGTCTCGCGAGCTGTTTATCCGCGAGGCCCTGGTCGGCGGCGAGATCCAGTCCAAGGCCAGGTGCCTGACCGCCAACCGGCGCTTGCTTGAGCAACTCGACGAGCTGGAAGCCAAGGCCCGCCGGCGCGACATCCTCGCCGATGAAGAAACCCTGTACGGCTTCTATGAGGCGCGGCTGCCGGCCGAGATCCACCAGACCGCAACCTTCGACAGCTGGTACCGGGTCAACAGCCAGAAAGACCCGCAGCTGCTGATCATGCGCGAGGAAGACGTGCTGGCCCGCGAGGCCAGTGAGGTCACTGCCGCGCAGTACCCGGACACCCTGCGCCTGGGCGACCTGAGCCTGGCCCTGAGTTACCACTTCGAGCCAAACCATCCACGCGACGGCGTTACCGTGCGGGTGCCGGCGCCGCTGTTGCCGAGCCTGCCGGGCGAACGCCTGGAGTGGCTGGTGCCGGGCCTGCTGGAAGCCAAGTGCATCGCCCTGGTGCGCAACCTGCCCAAGGCCTTGCGCAAGAATTTCGTGCCGGTGCCGGACTTCGTCAAGGCCGCCCTGCAGCGCATGAGCTTCGCTGAAGGTTCGTTGCCCCAGGCGCTCGGCCGCGAGTTGCTGCGCATGACCGGTGCGCGGGTCAGCGACGAAGCCTGGGCCGAAGCCGCAGCGCAGGTCGACAGCCACCTGAAGATGAACCTGGAAGTGGTTGACGGCCAGGGCAAGTTCCTCGGTGAAGGCCGTGACCTGGCCGAGCTGACCGCGCGCTTTGCCGCGGCCAGCCAGGCCGCGCTGGCGGTCCCGCAAACCGCGCAAAGCCAGCAGCCGGTGCAGGCCAAGGCCTTCACCCAGGTGGCCGAGACTGCGCAACAAAAGTTTGCCGGGCTGTCGATGACGGTCTATCCGGCGCTGGTGGAAGAAAACGGCACGGTCAAGGAAGGGCGCTTCTCGACCCAGGCTGAAGCCGAGTTCCAGCACCGCCGAGCCTTGCAGCGCCTGCTGCTGCAACAACTGGCGGAGCCGGCCAAGTTTTTGCGCGGCAAGCTGCCGGGGCTGACCGAGCTGGGCTTGCTGTACCGCGAGCTGGGCCGGGTCGAGGCGCTGGTCGAGGACATTCTGCTGGCCAGCCTCGACAGTTGCATCCTTGAAGGCGAGGCTACCTTGCCACGCGATGGCGCCGGCCTGGCCTCGCTGGCCGAGCGCAAGCGCGGCAGTTGGGCCGAGCACGCCGAGCGTCTGGCTCGCCTGACCCTGGAAATCCTCAAGCTCTGGCATGGCCTGCAAAAGCGCTTCAAGGGCAAGATCGACCTGGCCCAGGCCGTGGCCCTCAACGACATCAAGCAGCAACTGGGCAACCTGGTCTACCCCGGCTTTGTCCGCGAAACCCCGGGGCTGTGGCTCAAGGAGCTGCCGCGCTACCTCAAGGCGATCGAGTTGCGTCTTGAGAAGCTTGGCGCCCAGGTGCAGAAGGACCGGGTCTGGAGCGGCGAGCTGGGCAACCTCTGGAGCCAGTACCAGACCCGCCTGGACAAGCACCTGCAGGAAGGCAAGCGCGACGAGCAGCTGCAGCTGTACCGCTGGTGGCTGGAGGAATACCGGGTGTCGTTGTTCGCCCAGCAGTTGGGCACCAAGGTCCCGGTTTCCGACAAACGACTGAGCAAGCAGTGGAGTCAGGTGGAAGCCTAAACCCCTGCAGTTGTGGCACACTTGACCGATATACGCCGCGCATCCCGGAATAACCTGCCGGGCCTGCGCGGCTCACGCATGCAGCACTGCGCAGTGGCCCGCAAGCTGGGGGCATTGCCAGTCAAAGTTGGTACTTTGGTGCCAACTCAAACCGACCGAACAGGCCGTTGCCGGGCTGGCAATGGCCCCGAACAGAGGAACGACCGTGCATAACGTCGTCATCAGCGGCACCGGCCTGTACACCCCGGCCAACAGCATTTCCAACGAAGAGCTGGTGGAGTCCTTCAATACCTACGTGCAGCAGTTCAACAGTGACAACGCCGCCGCCATCGAGCGCGGTGAAGTCCAGGCCCTGGCCGAGTCCAGCGCCGCCTTCATCGAAAAAGCCTCGGGTATCAAGAGCCGCTTCGTCATGGACAAGGACGGCATCCTCGATCCGCAGCGCATGAAGCCGCGCCTGCCCGAGCGCTCCAACGACGAACCGTCGATCCTCTGCCAGATGGCCGTGGCCGCCGCCGAGCAGGCCCTGCAACGCGCCGGGCGTACTGCCGCCGACGTCGATGCGGTGATCGTTGCCTGTTCCAACCTGCAGCGCCCGTACCCGGCGATTGCCATCGAAGTGCAGCAGGCGCTGGGCATCAACGGCTTTGGTTTCGACATGAACGTAGCCTGCTCGTCGGCCACCTTCGGCATTCAGACTGCCTGCAACAGCGTACAGTTGGGCCAGGCCCGCGCAGTGCTGGTGATCAGCCCGGAAATCTGCACTGGCCACCTGAACTTCCGTGACCGCGACAGCCATTTCATCTTTGGTGATGCCGCCACTGCCGTGTTGGTGGAGCGCGCCGACCTGGCCACCTCCAGGCACCAGTTCGACATCGTCAGCACCAAACTGCTGACCCAGTTCTCGAACAACATCCGCAACAACTTCGGCTTCCTCAACCGCGCGGCCGAAGAGGGCATTGGCGCCCCCGACAAGCTGTTCGTCCAGGAAGGCCGCAAGGTGTTCCGCGAGGTCTGCCCGATGGTCGCCGAGCTGATCGGCCAGCACCTGACCGAGAACAACCTCAATGTCAGCGACGTCAAGCGCTTCTGGCTGCACCAGGCCAACCTGAGCATGAACCACCTGATCGTGAAGAAACTGCTTGGTCGTGACGCCCTCGAAGAAGAGGCACCGGTAATCCTCGACAGCTACGCCAACACCAGCTCGGCAGGCTCGGTAATCGCCCTGCACAAGCATCAGGACGACCTGCCACAGGGCGCCCTGGGCGTGCTCAGCTCGTTCGGGGCCGGCTATTCGATCGGTAGCGTGATCCTGCGCAAGCGTTGAGCTGCAACTACCGGTGAAGTGTCCCACGCAGCCGGGACACTTCGCTGATGGCGTTAGCTGTAACAAATCCGCCTAATCGGACTCTACCCGCAGAACGATGGATGGATGGCGATGACTGCTGAACAACAAACCCGCTTGCTGGAGCGGCTGCTCAAGGGTGAGCAACAGGCGTTCAAGGAACTGGTCGACAGCTATCAGGGCGCCATGCGCGCAGTGGCCTATGCGATTGTCGGCAGCCGGCATGCCGACGAAGCGGTACAGGACGCCTGGCTGGCGGTGGTGCGCAACCTCAAGGGGTTCGAGCAGCGTTCGAGCCTGAAAACCTGGCTGCTGACCATTACCGCCAACGCGGCCAAGACCCGCTACAAGCAAAATCGTCGCGAAGTGCTTCTCGATGACCTGCCAGGTCCGCATGGCACCATTGGCGATGAGCGCTTTGCTACCGATGGCCACTGGCTGCAAGGGCCTTCGGCCTGGCATGAGGACACCCCTGAAGCCCTGCTCAGCCGCGAGCAGATGCGTGAATGCCTTGAGCACACCTTGCTCAGCCTGTCGGAACTGCAATGCAGTGTGCTGGTGCTACGCGAGCGTCAGGGCCTGGAGCTCGAGCAGATCTGTAATCTTCTCGAGATTTCCCTCTCCAATGTCCGCGTGTTGCTGCACCGCGCGCGCCTGAAGGTCTTCGCCACCCTGGAACATTTCGAGGAAACCGGTCAATGCTGAGCTGCAAGGAACTCGTCGCCCGCTCCAGCGACTACCTGGATGGACAACTGACCCTGGGCGAGCGCCTGATGGTCCGTCAGCACCTGTTGTTCTGTCGCCATTGCCGGCGCTTTCTCAAGCAGATGCGCGTGGCCCAGGCCACGGTACGGGCTTTGCCGGAACAACCGGCGGGCGACAGCGAGGCACTGGCCGAGCGTCTGGCGCGGGAGCTGAAAAACTCCTGAATCCGGCTCGGGAGGCTCTGCAACGGAGCTTTCCGGCTTATTTCATTTCGAAGTAAAAAAGTTCCCCTGTCACAAAACATTTATCTAAAAGCCACTGATCTGACATACACCCCCGCCAAGATTCCTCCCCAGCACAAGTGGCCTGAGCCGCGTGTTTTTCCAACATTATCAAGACCATAAAGTAGGGGAGCTTCTTCGATGATCCGTAAGCACTTCGCAGGTTTCGTAGCCAGCGCCTTGGCCATGGCCGTTACCGCCCAGGCTTTCGCGGGTACCGTGACCACCGACGGCGCCGATATCGTAGTCAAGACCAAGGGTGGCCTCGAGGTCGCTACCACCGACAAGGAATTCAGCTTCAAGCTGGGCGGTCGGATCCAGGCTGACTACAGCCGTTTCGACGGTTTCTACACCAACAACGGCAATACCGCCGACGCCGGTTACTTCCGCCGCGCCTACCTGGAACTGGGCGGCGTGATGTACAAGGACTGGGCCTACCAGATCGCCTACGACTTCTCGCACAACTCCGGCGGTGACAACCGTTCCGAAGACGGCTACTTCGATGAAGCGTCCCTGGCCTACAACGGCTTCAGCCCGGTATCGATCAAGGTTGGTCGTTTCGACCCCGAGTTCGGCCTGGAAAAAGCCACCAGCTCCAAGTGGGTGACCGCGCAGGAACGTACTGCCGCCTATGACCTGGTCGACTGGACCAACGCCCACAACGGCGGCCTGGGTATCCAGGCTTCGGGTACCGTCGGTGACTCGCTGTACGGCTCGGTCGGTGCCTTCGCCAAGGACGCCACCAACCAGGACAAGGACGGCGACAGCACCAAGCAGTTCAACCTGCGCGGCGTCTTCGCGCCGATGCACGAAGCCGGCAATGTCCTGCACTTCGGTATCAACTACGCCCAGCGTGACCTCTCCGACACCGCCTTCGATGGTCGTATCCGCAGCCGCCTGGGCATGCGCGGCGTCAGCACCGACGGTGGCCAGGATGCCGGCAGCAACGGCAACCGCCTGACCCTGGGCGGTGCCAACAACACCCCGGCCGGTGCCTACGACACCGACAAGGCCTGGGGCCTGGAAGCGGCATGGGCCATGGGCCCGTTTTCGGTACAGGGCGAATACGTCAAGCGTGACGTCCAGGCCGACAGCGCCTCGTTCTCCGACATCAAGGCAGACGGCTACTACGGCCAGCTGGCCTACACCATCACCGGTGAAGCCCGTGGCTACAAGCTCGGCAAGTTCGACAGCATCAAGCCTTCGAACAAGCAGATCGGTGCCTGGGAAGTGTTCTACCGCTATGACCACCTGAGCGTCGATGACGACAACGGCGCCTTTGCCAACATCGATGATGTCGAAGGCAAGGTCCACAACGTCGGCCTGAACTGGTATGCCAACGAGTCGATCAAGCTCAGTGGCGTATACGTCAAGGCCAAGGTCGACAACGCCCAGAACGCTGCCGGCGACGACAGCGGCGACGGTTTCGTCATGCGCGCGCAGTACGTGTTCTAAGCAACACCGCTCCTCATCCGTTAGATCTTCAGCCCCGCTTGCGCGGGGCTTTTTTTCGTCTGCGCGACGAGGCAGACTGCGCCAATGCCCAAGCTCATCCTGCAACACCTAGCCGAACTCACGCCTGCCACCTGGGACGCCCTGGTGCCGGGGGACCAGCCGTTCCTGCGCCATGCATTCCTGTCCAGCCTGGAAGACAGCGGCAGTGTCAGCCGCCACACCGGCTGGAGCCCCGCGCACCAGTTGCTGACCGACAGCGCCGGGCAACTGCGAGCGGCCTTGCCGGCCTACGTGAAAGCCCATTCATTCGGCGAGTACGTGTTCGACCACGGCTGGGCCGATGCCTGTGAGCGGGCGGGTATTGCCTACTACCCCAAGCTGCTGTGTGCCGTGCCGTTCTCGCCGGTGACCGGCCCACGGCTGCTGGGCGACCCGCAGGCGGCGGCCGAGCTGGTCGATCAACTGACCGATGAACTGTTCGAGCAGGGGATGTCCGGCGCCCATATCAACTTCACCGATGCGCAGGCGGATGCGCTGATGCGCGAGCGTGACGGCTGGATGGAGCGCCTGGGATGCCAGTTTCACTGGCGCAACCAGGGCTACCGCGACTTCCACGATTTTCTCGATACCTTGAGTTCACGCAAGCGCAAGCAAATGCGCAAGGAGCGCGAGCAGGTGGCGGGGCAGGGTATCGAGTTTTGCTGGTTTCGCGGCGAAGCGCTGAGTGAGGCGCAGTGGGATTTCGTCTTCGCCTGTTATGCCAATACCTATGCCGTACGCCGCCGTGCGCCGTATCTGACCCGGGAATTTTTCAGCCTGCTGGCTGAGCGCATGCCTGAGTCAATACGCGTGGTGATGGCGCGCCAGGGTGGGCGTGATGTGGCCATGGCCTTCAGCCTGGTCGGTGGCGACAGCCTGTATGGCCGTTATTGGGGCTGCCTGGACGAGTTCGACCGGCTGCACTTCGAGACCTGTTTCTACCAGGGCATGGATTGGGCGATTGCCGAGGGTTTACAGCGCTTTGATGCCGGTGCGCAGGGCGAGCACAAGTTGATTCGCGGTTTTGAGCCGGTGATCACCCGCTCCTGGCATTACCTGCTGCACCCGGGCTTGCGCCGGGCGGTGGAGGAGTTCCTTGAGCAGGAGCGGGCAGGGGTGTTGGCTTATGCCCAGGAAGCGCGTTTGGCGTTGCCTTATCGGCAAGGTTGAGGGCCTCATCGCGGGTCAAGTCGAGGCGTCGCACCGCCGCTCCCACTGTGGGAGCGGCGGTGCGACGCCTCGACTTGACCCGCGATGAGGTTACTGTCAGTCGATGCCGACAAACCCCCCCGTCTGGTGGTGCCATAACCGCGCATACAGGCCCTGGTGCGCCAGCAACTCCGAGTGGCTGCCCATCTCGGCAATCCGGCCTTTTTCCAGCACCACCAGGCGGTCCATGCGGGCAATGGTCGACAGCCGGTGGGCAATGGCAATCACGGTCTTGCCTTGCATCAGGGTTTCCAGGCTTTCCTGGATTGCCGCTTCGACTTCCGAGTCCAGCGCTGAGGTGGCTTCGTCCATGATCAGGATCGGCGCGTTCTTGAGCAGCACACGGGCTATGGCGATGCGCTGGCGCTGGCCGCCGGAAAGCTTGACCCCGCGCTCACCGACATGGGCATCGAAGCCGGTCCGGCCCTGAGCGTCGGACAGTTGCGGGATGAACTCGTCAGCCCGTGCCCGGCGCACCGCTTCCCACAGCTCTTCTTCAGTGGCATCGGGCCGGCCATACAGCAGGTTTTCGCGGATCGAGCGGTGCAGCAGTGAGGTGTCCTGGGTGATCATACCGATTTGTGCGCGCAGGCTGGCCTGGGTCACCTGGGCGATGTCCTGGCCATCGATGAGGATGCGCCCGCTTTCCAGGTCGTAAAGGCGCAGCAGCAGGTTGACCAGGGTCGACTTGCCGGCGCCGGACGGGCCGATCAGGCCGATCTTCTCGCCGGGGCGGATGTCCAGGTTGAGGCCATCGATGATGCGGCTGCCCTTGCCATAGTGAAAGCTGACGTTGTCGAACTTGACCGCGCCGCGTTCGACCTTGAGCTTGGGCGCGCTAGGCGAGTCGTTGACGCTGACCGGCTGGGCGATGGTCTGCAGGCCGTCCTGGACCATGCCGATGTTCTCGAAGATGCCGTTGACCACCCACATGATCCAGCCCGACATGTTGACGATGCGGATCACCAGGCCGGTGGCCAGGGCGATGGCGCCGACGGTGATCAGCGACTGGGTCCACAGCCACAGGGCCAGGCCCGTGGTGCTGACGATCAGCAGGCCGTTGAGGCTGGTGATGACCACGTCCATGCTGGTGACCACGCGGGCGGCCAGCTGGGTTTTTTCGGTTTGTTCGCTGATCGCTTCGCGGGCGTACTGCTGCTCGAAGTCGGTATGGGCGAAGAGTTTCAGGGTGGCGATGTTGGTGTAGCCATCGACGATGCGGCCCATGAGCTTGGAGCGGGCATCGGAGGAGATCACCGCACGGGCCTTGACCCGTGGCACGAAGTAGTAGAGCGCGCCGATGTAGCAGGCGATCCAGGTGATCAGCGGCAACATCAGCCGCCAGTCGGCCTCGGCAAACAGCACCAGCGAGCTGATCGCGTAGATCAGCACGTGCCATAGCGCATCCACCGCTTGCACCGCAGAGTCGCGCAACGAGTTGCCGGTCTGCATGATGCGCTGGGCGATGCGCCCGGCAAAATCGCTCTGGAAGAAGTTCAGGCTCTGCTTGAGCACGTAGGTGTGGTTTTGCCAGCGGATCATGCTGGTCATGCCCGGGCTGATGGTCTGGTGCACCAGCAGGTCGTGCAGGCCGACGAACACCGGGCGCAGCAACAGCGCCACCACCAGCATCCACATCAACTCGCCGCCGTGCTCGCTGAAAAAGTTGACGTTCGGCGTGCCCTGGGCCAGGTCGATGATCCGGCTCAGGTAGCTGAACAGCGCCACTTCGATCAGCGCACCGATCAGGCCGACCACCAACAGGGCGGCAAAGCTCGGCCAGACCTGGCGCAGGTAGTACACGTAGAACGGCCACACCGTGGTCGGCGGCGCCGCAGTGGGCGCCTCACGGAAAATGTCGATCAGTTTTTCGAAGCGGCGAAACAGCATGAAAACGGTAACTCCTGTTCAGTTCGACCCTTGGGCCTGGTTCACGTCCCTGTGAAGCCCAAGGTCAGTCGATGCGTTTGGCCGACTTGATGAATACCGGGTCGACCGGCACATCGCGCATGCCTTTTTTCACTGTGGTGGGCGAGTTGACGATCTGGTCGACTACTTCCATGCCTTTGACGACCTTGCCGAACACCGCGTATCCGCGGTCGCGGCCCGGGTCGAGGAAGGCATTGTCGGCGACGTTGATGAAGAACTGGCTGGTGGCCGAGTTCGGGTCGGAGGTGCGCGCCATCGACAGCGTGCCACGCACGTTCTGCAGGCCATTGCTGGCCTCATTGCGGATCGGGTCCTTGGTGGGCTTTTGCACCATTTGCTCGGTGAAGCCACCGCCCTGGACCATGAAGCCCGGGATCACCCGGTGGAACACGGTGTTGTTGTAGAAGCCGCTGTCCACGTACTGCAGGAAGTTCTTGCTGCTGATCGGCGCCTTGGTTTCGTTCAGTTCGATTTCGATCTTTCCGAAGCTGGTATCGAGCAGCACATGAGGCGCCTTTTTATCGGCAGCCATCAGGCTGGTGGCGAAAACGACCGAGCAGGTGGCGAGCAGGAGTTTTTTCAGCATGGGCTCAATGATCCTTGAGAGGTGGTGGACGCCGCCAGGAACTGCAGCAGCGTCTGATTGAAGACGTGAGGTTGATCCAGGGGTGTAGCGTGCCGGGAATCTTCGATAACCGCCAGCCGTGCCTGTGGAATCAGCGCAACGTAGCGCTCTTTAAGTTGTACCGGGGTGTAATCCTGGTCGGCGCTGATGACCAGGGTAGGACAGTGAATCTGCCCCAGGCGTTGCGCCACGCCCCAGCCGACTATGGCGTCGAAACTGGCCAGGTAGGCGCGTTTGTCGTTCTTTGCCCAGCGCTCGGCCATCTTGCGGCGTAAATCGGCCTGCTGCGGCTTGGGGAACAACCGCTCGGCCAGGCCCTTGCCGATGGTTTCAAGGCTCAGCACCCGGGCCAGGGCCCAGCGCTTGGCCCACCAGATCCAGTCGCTGCGGCTGCGGCGCTTGACCTCCGGGGCGCTGTTGACGATGCACAGGCTGCGCAGCCACTGGGGATGGTCGACGGCAAACTGAAAGCCGACCATGCCGCCCATGGACAGCCCGACCAGGTGCACGGGGCCGGTCTGCAACCGCTCGAGCAGGGCCAGCAGGTCGGCGCTGAAGCTGGCGATGCTATAGCGCTCGCGTGGCTTGTCGGAGCGGCCATGGCCACGGATGTCCATGAGGATCACGTGGTAGTGGCGAGCCAGCTCCGGCACCTGCATTTCCCAGTCCTGGCAACTGGAGCCCAGGCCATGCAACAGCACCAGCGGCTCGCCCTGGCCGTATTCCTCGTAGTGTAGCGAGCAACCTTCATGTTCGAAGTAGGCCATCGGCGTGATTCCTGTCAGGCTTGGGCGGGCGCGGCGAAGGGCACATCCAGCGGTGCGGTGTCGAAATTGCGCAGCAATTCGACGAGGATCTGCGTTGCCGGGCCCAGGGGTTTGTCCTTGTTCGAGTAAAGGTAGAACAGTGGGTGGCGACTGCCACCCTGATCCAGTGGTAAAGGCTTGAGCAGGCCTTCACGCAGCTCGCGTTCGATCAGGTGCCGCGGCAGCCAGGCAAAGCCCAGGCCGCTGCTGACGAAAGTGGCGGCGGTGGCCAGGCTGCCGACCGTCCAGCGCTGTTCGGCGCCCAGCCAGCCGACATCGCGTGGCTGGGCGCGGCCTGAATCGCGAATCACCACCTGCAGCTGGCTTTCCAGGTCCTGGAAGCTCAGTTCCCGGTTCAAGCGGTGCAGACTGTGTTCGGGGTGGGCGACGGCGACGAACTCCACCGAACTCAGTTCGGTGCCCAGGTAGCCGGAAATGTTGAAGCCGCTGATGGCAAGGTCCGCAATGCCTTCATGCAGCACCTCTTCGACCCCGGACAGCACCTCTTCGCGCAGGCGCACCCGGCAGCCACGGCTTTGCGGTATGAACGCGCTCAAGGCGCGGACCAGGCGAGCATTGGGGTAGGCGGCATCGACCACCAGGCGCACTTCGGCTTCCCAGCCCTGTTCCATGTGATGGGCCAGGTCTTCAAGCTGGCTGGCCTGCTTGACCAGTTGCCGCGAGCGGCGCAGCAGCACGTTGCCGGCCTCGGTCAGCACCGCCTTGCGCCCGTCGATACGCAGCAGCGGTACGCCGAGCTGGTCCTGCATGCGCGCCACGGTATAGCTCACCGAGGATTGCGAACGGTGCAGGGCCTCGGCGGCCTGGGCAAAACCGCCGTGATCGACCACCGCCTGCAGGGTCCGCCACTGATCCAGGGTTACGCGCGGCGCTTTCATCTTCGGCTCCTGTTGTCCTAAGCTGGCGCTCTTTCATGGAGAGCGTCGTATGAAGAAATGTTGTGCTGTATTGCTGGCCCTGCTTCCGCTCACGGCCCTGGCCTATCCCATCGACGTGAAAAAAGACATCGACGGCGTCAAGGTCGACTACACCACCTACGACACTGACCGTGACATCGGCTCGATCAGCGTCAACAACTATGGCGACGTCGACGCCCAGTGCAAGGTGACTTTCCGCAATGGCCCGGAAGCGCCACGGGTACGCCGGGTGAATGTGCCGGCGAAAAAAAGCGTCGATACCACTGCCAAGTTCAACCGGGAAATCATCAAGCTGCGCATCACCTTGGACTGCAAGCCGAAATAAAACAATTTAACTGATAGGTTGGACCCAGTTTTTACGCTTTTTTATCGATAGGTCAATCATTAATCTTGCCTCCATCGACTTACCGAACTCGCCGATGGAGGCAAGCCCCATGTCCCGTGTACTCGTCATCGAAAGCAGCGCCCGCCAGCAGGACTCGATCTCCCGGCAACTGACCCGCGACTTCGTCAGCCAGTGGCAAGCCGCCCACCCGGCCGACCAGGTGACCCTGCGCGACCTGGCTGTCAACCCGGTGCCGCACCTGGATGGCAACCTGCTCGGCGGCTGGATGAAGCCCGAAACCCAGCGCAATGCCGAAGAGCTAGAGGCCCTGGCTCGCTCCAACGAGCTGACCGATGAAGTGCTGGCCGCCGATGTGCTGGTGCTGGCCGCGCCGATGTACAACTTCACCATCCCCAGCACCCTCAAGGCCTGGCTGGACCACGTACTGCGCGCCGGCATCACCTTCAAGTACACCGAAACCGGGCCCCAGGGCCTGCTGACCGGCAAGCGCGCCTACATCCTTACCGCTCGCGGCGGCATCCATGCCGGCGCCAGCAGCGATCACCAGGAACCTTACCTGCGCCAGGTCATGGCCTTCATCGGTATCCATGACGTGACCTTCATCCACGCCGAAGGCCTGAACATGGGCGGCGATTTCCACGAGAAGGGCCTGAACCAGGCCAAGGCGCAGCTTGCCGCCGTGGCCTAAGCCGGCAATGAATTTTCCCGCCTGACACCTGTTGCTCCTTTGGGTGTACCTGCCCGGTCTGCCTTGCGCGTGACCGGGCTTTTTTATGCGGTTTGCCGTGCTAGCCGGCCTTGCCAGCGACTATTGCCGGGCTAGCCGCTAACCGTTAAGGTCGCCGCCTCCACAGCAAGGGGCCAACATGGGCTATTTATTGATCGTCGCGCTGATCCAGGCGTTTTCCTTCAGCCTGATCGGCGAGTACCTGGCCGGGCATGTCGACAGCTATTTCGCCGTGCTGGCGCGGGTGCTGCTGGCCGGCCTGGTGTTCCTGCCGCTGACCCGCTGGCGCCAGGTCGAAGCGCGCTTCATGCGCTCGATGCTGCTGATCGGTGCGCTGCAGTACGGCATCACCTATGTCTGCCTGTACCTGAGCTTCCGTGTGTTGACGGTGCCGGAGGTGCTGCTGTTCACCATTCTCACGCCCTTGCACGTGACCCTGATCGAAGATGCCCTGAACCGGCGCTTCAACCCCTGGGCGTTGGTGGCGGCGTTGGTGGCGGTTGCCGGCGCGGCGGTGATTCGCTTCGACAGCATCAGCCCGGACTTTTTCATCGGCTTCTTGCTGCTGCAACTGGCCAACTTCACCTATGCCGCCGGGCAGGTGCTGTACCGTCACTTGATCGCACGCAACCCCAGCGACCTGCCGCATTACCGGCGTTTCGGTTACTTCTACCTGGGCGCCTTGCTGGTGGTGCTACCGGCCTTTTTGCTGTTCGGCAACAGCCAGCACCTGCCGAGCACCGAGGTGCAATGGCTGGTGCTGCTGTTTTTGGGGCTGTGCCCGACGGCACTGGGCTTGTACTGGTGGAACAAGGGTGCCTGCCTGGTTTCCGGCGGCACCCTGGCGGTGATGAACAACCTGCACGTGCCGGTCGGTTTGCTGCTCAATTTGCTGATCTGGAACCAGCACGAGCCGCTCGGCCGGTTGTTCATCGGCGGGGCGGTGATCCTCGCGTCGCTATGGCTCAGTCGTCTCGGCACTCAGCGCCCGCTGCTGGCTGGGCAGGGTCGAGGGTAACAGGCCGGCGCGCAGGTCATTGCCGCTGGGTTGCTGGTACAGGCTCAGGCCGAACTCCGGCATCACCGCCAGCAGGTAGTCGAAGATGTCGCCCTGGATCCGCTCGTAGTCGGCCCACGCCGTGGTGCGCGTGAAGCAGTAGATTTCCAGCGGCACGCCCTGGGCGGTGGTCTGCATCTGGCGGACCATGCAGGTCATGTTCGGCTGGATCTCCGGGTGGCTCTTCAGGTAGGCCAGGGCATAGGCACGGAAGGTGCCGATGTTGGTCATCCGGCGACGGTTGGCGGACAGTTCGGCGACATTGCCCTGGGCCTCGTTCCAGGCTCTGAGCTCACTGCGCTTGCGGGCAATGTAGTCGGTCAGCAGGCGTACTTCGCTCAGGCGCTGCTCCTCATCGGAGCGCAGGAAGCGCACGCCGCCGGCATCGATGAACAGGCTGCGCTTGATCCGTCGCCCGCCCGACTGCTGCATGCCGCGCCAGTTCTTGAACGACTCGGACATCAAGCGCCAGGTGGGGATGGAGACGATGGTCTTGTCGAAGTTCTGCACCTTGACCGTGTGCAGGGTGATGTCCACCACGTCGCCGTCGGCGCCGACCTGGGGCATCTCGATCCAGTCGCCGACCCGCAGCATGTCGTTGCTGGTCAACTGCACGCTGGCGACGAACGACAGCAGGGTGTCCTTGTAGACCAGCAAGATGACCGCCGACATTGCACCCAGACCCGAGAGCAGCAATAGCGGCGAGCGGTCGATCAGGGTGGCGACGATAACGATGGCGCCGAACACGAACAGGACCATCTTCGCCAGTTGCACGTAACCCTTGATCGAGCGGGTGCGGGCGTGCTCGGTGCGCGCGTAGATGTCCAGCAGGGCGTCGAGCAGGGCGCTCAGGGCCAGGGTCAGGAACAGGATGGTGAAGGCCAGGGCCACGTTGCCGAGAAAATGCTGGCTGGTGGCGCTCAGCTCCGGCACTAGTTTGAGGCCAAACTGCACCACCAGTGACGGGGTGGTCTGGGCCAGGCGCTGGAACACTTTGTTCTCGCGCAGGTCATTGACCCAGTGCAGGGCGGGCTGGCGGCCTAGCAGACGGGCGGCGTGCAGCACCAGAAAGCGCGCCACGCGGCCGAGCAGCAGGGCGATCACCAGCAATACTCCCAGGCCGATACCGGCGTGCAGTAGCGGGTGTTGATCAAGGGTGCCCCAGAGGTCCAGGGTGTTTTGCCACAGCTGTTGAATGTCCATAACGGTGTCGTAAAGGGTCCGCAAGTCGAAAACAAGGCCATTAGAGCGCGGATCGGCAAGAAGTTGCCAAAAGAAATTCGGCTCCGACGCCGGAAAACGTTACCCTATGCAACTGAATTTTTTGCACATGCCCGAGGTACACCCGTGTTTTCCCAATTCGCCCTGCACGAACGCCTGCTCAAAGCCGTGGCCGAGCTGAAATTTGTCGAGCCGACGCCGGTGCAGGCAGCGGCCATCCCTTTGGCGTTGCAAGGGCGTGACCTGCGGGTGACGGCGCAAACCGGTAGCGGCAAGACCGCAGCCTTCGTCCTGCCGATGCTCAACCGCCTGGTTGACCTCAAGCAGAAACGCGTCGAGATTCGTGCCCTGGTGCTGTTGCCGACCCGCGAGCTGGCGCAGCAGACCCTCAAGGAAGTCGAGCGCTTCTCCCAGTTCACTTTCATCAAGGCCGGGCTGATCACCGGTGGCGAAGACTTCAAGGAGCAGGCCGCGATGCTGCGCAAGGTGCCGGACGTGCTGATCGGCACCCCGGGCCGCCTGCTCGAGCAGCTCAATGCCGGCAACCTGCACCTGGAGCATGTCCAGGTGATCGTGCTCGATGAAGCCGACCGCATGCTCGACATGGGCTTTGCCGAAGACGTCGAGCGCCTGTGCAATGAGTGCCCGAACCGCGAACAGACCATGCTGTTCTCCGCCACCACTGGCGGTGCCGGCCTGCGCGACATGATCGGCAAGGTGCTGAAAACCCCTGAGCACCTGATGCTCAACAGCGTCAGCCAGCTGGCCGAAGGCACCCGCCAGCAGATCATCACCGCGGACCACAACCAGCACAAAGAACAGATCGTGCAGTGGTTGCTGGAGAACGAGACCTACGACAAGGCGATCATCTTTACCAATACCCGGGTGATGGCCGACCGCATCTACGGTCACCTGGTGGCCAAGGACTACAAGGCTTTCGTCCTGCACGGCGACAAGGACCAGAAAGACCGCAAGCTGGCCATCGAACGCTTGAAGCAGGGCGGCGCCAAGATTCTCGTCGCCACCGACGTCGCCGCCCGCGGCCTGGACGTCGACGGCCTGGACCTGGTAATCAACTTCGACATGCCACGCAGCGGCGACGAATACGTACACCGCATCGGCCGTACCGGCCGTGCCGGTAACGAAGGCCTGGCGGTGTCGTTGATCTGTCACGGCGACTGGAACCTGATGTCGAGCATCGAGCGCTACCTGAAGCAGACCTTCGAGCGCCGGGTCATCAAGGAAGTCAAAGGCACCTACACCGGGCCGAAGAAGGTCAAGGCCTCGGGCAAGGCGGCCGGTGTGAAAAAGAAAAAGACCGATAAAAAGGGCGACAAGAAGGTCGTGGCCAAGCGCAAGCCAACAGCCAAGCCAAAGCCTAACGCGCCGCTGGCCAGCGCCGACGGCCTGGCACCGCTCAAGCGCCGCAAGCCGGCGCCGGCTGCGGAGTAAGCGCCGGCTTCATAGCCCTCCCACAGGTTCTTTGCAGCCCTTGTGGGAGCGGCGGTGCGGCGACCCGACTTGACCCGCGATTGTTTCACCCCGATTTCAAGTCTTCTTCTCAGCGCTCTTCAATTCCTGCATCCGCTTGTCGATCAGCTGGCACTTGTCCGGCAAGTCCTTGCTGGCCGTGCCCAGCTCCATCTTCTGCAGCTCGTCGTTGATCTCCTTGGCCTTCTGCGGGTTCTGCTCGGTGAGCTTGCTCACTTCCTTGGCCAGTTCTTCGCGCTTGGCCGTCGCTTCTTCCAGCGTGCACGCCCAGCCGGGCAGGGCCAGCAGCAGGCTGGCGGCGGCTGCAATGTTCAACAGGGTTTTCATCGGCAGGCTCCTGGGCAATCAAGGTGAAGTCTTGCGGTTGAGCCTGGCCGGGCGGCGAAAGTTCAGTCGAACCGCAGCCGCGTACACCGGTCACAATCTTACCTACCCCTGATTGAGGCTATGCCGATGACCACCTACGACTGGGACCTGATCGAACGCCTGTTGCACGAAGCGCAGAACAGCGCCGGCCACAGTTTTACCCCCAGACCCTACGCCGAGCAGCATGCGGCCCAGCTGGCGGCCGAAGGTGCAGCTCCTGGCGATCTCGATCATCTGAAAACCCTGGCATGTGAGTATGAAAAGCTGCTGTTCGAGCGCGGTTACTTTGCCTCACGCCCGGAAGACGAGGGCGGCAACGGCGAGAATTTCATCCTTACCGAGCGGGGCTCGCGGCTGCTGAGCCTGCTGGACAGCAGCATTCCGGGCAACGATCACCCGCGCCAGGTGCTGGATGAACAGGAGGATGCACTGGACGAGGCGACTTTCGATCAGTTGGCCTCCAAGGCGCAGATTGCCTGAAGCAGGTAACACAAGGCTGGCATTGAGCGGCCGCCGCCGCTGATAATCGGCGCTGGATCCACTTCTGCCGAGAGCCTGCCATGTTGCTGCCAGAAACCGGGGGCGCCCGATGAGCGCCAGCCGCCGCACTACCGATGCCTTTGCCCTGCAAGTGATGCTGGTGCTGTGCCTGATCTGGGGCATCCAGCAGGTGATGATCAAGTGGGCCGCACCGGATATTGCCCCGGTGATGCAGCAAGCCATGCGCTCGGGGATGGCGGCAGTGCTGGTCGGCCTGCTGATGTGTTTTCGTGGCGGCTGGGACCAGGTCTCCAGCACCTGGCGCGGCGGGCTACTGGCCGGTTCCCTCTTCGGCCTTGAGTTTCTGTTCATCGCCGAAGGCCTGAAGCTGACTTCGGCGGCGCACATGTCGGTATTCCTCTACACCGCACCGGTGTTTACCGCCCTGGGCTTGCATTTCATGCTGCCCAGCGAGCGGCTGCGGCCCTTGCAGTGGCTGGGCATCCTGCTGGCCTTTGGTGGTATTGCCTTTGCCTTTGCCGGTGGCGTTTCCCTTGAGCATCTGGACGCACAAATGCTGCTCGGTGATGCCTTCGGGGTGCTGGCGGGCCTGGCCTGGGGCGCAACCACCGTGGTGGTGCGCGCTTCGCGGCTGTCGGAGGCGCCAGCGACCCTGACGCTGTTCTATCAACTGGCGGTCGGTTTTGTCGGCCTGCTGTTGATCGCTGTCGCCAGTGGCCAGGTTACCCAGGTGCAGTTCACCCCGCTGTCGATCGGCAGCCTGCTGTTTCAGGGCCTGATCGTGTCGTTTTTCAGTTACCTGACCTGGTTCTGGCTGCTGCGCCGCTATCTGGCCTCGAACCTGGCGGTGTTCTCGTTCATTACTCCGTTGTTCGGGGTGACTTTCGGCGTGCTGTTGCTGGGCGAGCCGTTGAGCCTGAATTTCGTCCTCGGCGCGATCATGGTGCTGCTCGGGGTGACCCTGGTCAGCGCTGAACAGTGGGTGCGCCGGCGCCTGCGCAGCCTGCTCGGCTAGCCTGCGGGCGCAACAGCAGCAGGCCGGCGAGCACCAGGCCGCTGGCGGCGATCAGCAGCGCTGCCTGCAGGCTGCCGGCGAACTGATTGCTCAGCGCCGCCAGCAGCGGTCCACTGAGCTGGCCCAGGGCAAAACAGGCGGTCAACAGCCCGGCATTGCGCTGGCTGGCGTGCGGTGCCAGCTCCCGCGAGCGTTGCATTACCAGTTGCATGCAGGCCAGGAACGGGCCGCCACAGAGGATTACCCCCAGCGCCAGGCCCGGGCCGTTGCCCAGCAGGCAGGCGAACACGCCGGCGGCCTGCAGCCACAGGGTCGCGATCAGCCAGCTTGAGGTGCTGCCCATGCCCGGGCGGCGCAGGCTGACCAGCACCACGCCCAGCGCCGCCGCCAGACCAAAACCGGGCCAGAACAGGTCGGCCAGCCACTGCCCGTGAAAGCGCGCGCTGGCCATCTGCGACATGAAGGTCGCGGGGATGATGTAGCCAATACCGTACAGCGCATACACCAGGCCCAGGCGGGCAATTCCTTGCCCGGCTGGCTGGACGCGCGCCCCGCTGACAGTAGGCGCTAGCGTCTGCGGGCGTGGCAGCGCTGGCAGCACGATCAGCAGCATCAACAGGGCAACGGCGGCATAGATCAACCACAGCGGCGCCGAGCCCAGTCCGTTGAGGTTGGCGATCAGCGCCAGCATTCCGGTTAAAAAAATTCCCACCCCGGGCCCAGCAAACACCAGGGCGCCGAGCCGTGGCCGATTGCTGGCCGCTGCCACCTGCTGGCTCAGGCTGGTGAGCATCACCAGCACCCAGGCGCTGGCCACGCCGGTGCCAAAGCGCAGCAGCAGGTGAGCCCAGAAACCGCTGGCCGAGAACGACGCCAGGGTCAGCACGACGCACAGCCACAGCCCACCGTGCAGGCGCGCACTGACCTGGCGCGGGCGGCGGGCGAACATCGCATCCAGGGCGCCGAGCAGATAGCCCAGGTAGTTGGCGGCGGCGATCAGGCCGGCGGCGGTCAGGCTGACCTGCCCTTCGCTGATCAGGTGCGGCAACTGTGGGGTGAGGGCGAAGCGGCCGATGCCCATGGCCATCATCAGGGCAACGGCACAGGCGAGAAGGCGAACAACTGGCGACATGGCGGCAATTCCTGCACAAGCGTGAATGACCGTCAGGCTAAAGTCGGTTGACTTTCAATAAAATTGAATAATGATGAGCAACTTGTTCTGTTTTGGAGAATAGCTCGTGGAGCTCAGCCAATTGCGGATTTTCCAGGCGGTGGCCGAGGAGGGCTCGGTGACCCGCGCCGCCGAGCGCCTGCACCGGGTGCCGTCGAACCTGTCGACACGCCTGCGCCAGCTCGAAGAGCAACTGGGCGTTGAGCTGTTTCGCCGCGAGCGCCAGCGCTTGCAGCTGTCGCCGGCGGGCAAGGTGCTGCTCGATTACGCCGGGCGCATGCTCGCCCTGCACGATGAGGCCTTTGCCGCCGTGCAGGGCGGGCAGCCGGCCGGGGAGTTCGTACTGGGCTCGATGTACAGCACTGCGGCCATTCATTTGCCCGATTTGCTGGCCCGTTACCACAGCGCTTACCCGGCGGTGAACCTGCAGGTGCAGGCGGCGCCCAGCGGCGAGTTGCTCGAAGGCTTGCTCAGCGGCCGCCTGGATGCCGCCCTGGTCGACGGGCCGCTGGCCCTGGCCGGGCTCGACGGCGTGCCGCTGTGCGACGAAACCCTGGTGCTGATCACCGAAGCCGGCCATGGGCCGGTGCGCAGTGCCCGCGATGTCGCGGGGCGGGCGGTGTTCACCTTTCGTCAAGGCTGTTCGTACCGGATGCGCCTGGAGGCCTGGTACGCCCACGATCACGCGGCCATGGGCCGGGTCATGGAAATCGAGTCGTACCCGAGCATGCTCGCCTGTGTGATAGCCGGGGCTGGGGTTGCGTTGATGGCGCAGTCGATGCTCGACAGCCTGCCGGGCCGCGAACGGGTGGCGGTGCATCGCCTGCAGGCGCCGTTCGATCAGGCCACCACCTGGCTGATGTGGCGCAAGGGCATGCGCGGGGCGAATTTGAGCGCCTGGATCGATTTGCAACAAGGGGAAACAGTTGCCCAGGCAGCGCAGATGGCGCAGGAGGCTTGATTGAGATCAAACTTGCCCTCAAGTCATGTTGCACAGACATGCGCATTGCAATACTTGGGACTATGATCTGTATGAAGCATCGCAGGATTTATTCGCCGTGCAGGCTGACCCGTAAGGGGGAGTTATGAGAAACCATCTGTTCAACTGGCTCCACGACCTGGCCGCTGCCCTGGGCCTGATCCCGCCACCGCTGCAGCCGGTGCCGATCCCTACCGACGAAGAACAGCGCAAGCGCCAGCCACGTCGCTAAAACACATCGGCCGCCGCATCATTGCTGATGCGACGGCCGTGGTGCACCTGTCTATCAGGCCAGGTTGACGGCGCCTACCGGGCGGCGCGACATCAGGCTGACTACCACAAAGCTCACCAGGCCGATCGCCAGGCTGTAGTAGATCGGCGTGTTGGCATCCATCCCATCCATGATCATGAACGCCAGGGCGGTGACGAAGCCCAGGGTCATGCTGGTGATCGCCGCCGCAGTGGTGGCGCGTTTCCAGTAGATCGCGCCGATCAGCGGAATCAGCATGCCGCCCACCAGCAGGTTGTAGGCCAGGGTCAGGGCGCTGATCACATCGGTTACCACCAGGGCGATACCCAGTACGGCAATACCGGTCAGCAGGGTGAACAGGCGGTTGATGCCCAGGCTCGACTGCTTGCCGCCGCGCAGTTTCGGCAGCAGGTCTTCGGTCAGGACCGTGGAGGCGGCCAGCAGGCCAGCACTGGCGGTGGACATCATCGCTGCCAGCGCAGCGGCAATCACCAGGCCACGGATACCGTCAGGCAGGGTGGATTTGACGATCGCGGCAAAGGCGTTGTTGGCGTTGTCCAGATCCGGCAGGAGGACATGCGCGGCCATGCCGATCAGTGCGCACACCAGGCCGTAGATCACGCAGTACACGCCAGCAGTGGTGCCCGCGTACTTGGCGACTTTCTCGTCACGGGCGGTGAACACCCGTTGCCAGATGTCCTGGCCGATCAGGATGCCGAAGAAGTAGATCAGGAAGTAGGTGATGATGGTGTCCCAGCCGATGGTGGTCAGGCTGAAGTTGCTGGCCGGCAGCTTGGCCACCAGTTGATCCCAGCCACCGACCTTGTACAGGCAGATGGGCAGCAGGACGAACATCAGGCCGACGGTCTTGATCACGAACTGGACGATGTCGGTCAGGGTCAGCGACCACATGCCGCCGATGGTCGAGTACACCACCACGACGCCACCACCGAGCAGGATCGCGCCCCAGAACGGCAGGTCGAACAGCACTTGCAAAACGGTGCCGATGGCCAGGGTCGAGGTCACCGCGATCATCAGCGCGTAGGCAAGCATGATCACCGCACTGGCCTGGCGGGCCATGGGGTTGTAGCGTTTTTCCAGCACCTGGGTAACGGTGAAGATCTTCAGACGCAGCAGCGGCTTGGCCAGGAACAGGTTCAGGGCGATGATGCCCAGGCCCAGCGCGGCGCACAGCCAGAAGCCGGAAATCCCGTGGACATAGCCCAGGCGTACGGTGCCGACGGTCGACGCGCCGCCCAGTACCGTGGCGGCCATGGTGCCCATGTACAGGCTAGGGCCCAGGTTGCGCCCGGCCACCAGGTAATCTTCATGGGTTTTTGCCCGGCGCATGCCGAACCAGCCGAGCGCGAGCATGCCGGCGGCATAAATCAGAACAACGAATATGTCCAAGGCCATGGGTGTCTCCAATTATCTTTATTATGGTGAGATCGACCCCGGCGCCAGGCAAGCCTGGCGCCGGGTCATTCGTCTACTCAGTGGGCCGTCGTTGCGGCCCGACTGTCATGGCTCCTGCCCTGTTGCAACTCCTGGTGTACTACCGTTAGCGGCGAACCACGCCCGGCAGTGCACAGAGCATTTCGTACAGCAGGTTGGCACCGAGCAGCGAGGTGTTGCCGGTGGTGTCGTAAGGTGGCGAGACTTCAACCAGGTCGCAGCCGATCAGGTCCAGGCCCTGGCAACCACGGATGATTTCCATCGCCTGGATGGTGGTCAGGCCGCCGATTTCCGGGGTGCCGGTGCCCGGTGCCCAGGCCGGGTCGATACCGTCGATGTCGAAGCTCAGGTACACCGGGCCGCCACCGACTTTCTCGCGCACTTCGGCCATCAACGGCTCCAGCGACTTGTGCCAGCACTCTTCGGCCTGGACCACACGGAAGCCCTGCTTGCGGCTCCAGTTGAAGTCTTCGGCGGTATAGCCCTGGGCGCGCAGGCCGATCTGCACCACGCGGTCGCAGTCCAGCAGGCCTTCTTCGACGGCGCGGCGGAAGGTGGTGCCGTGGGCGATCTTCTCGCCGAACATGTGATCGTTGACGTCGGCGTGGGCATCGATGTGCACCAGCCCGACCTTGCCGTGCTTCTTGTGGATAGCACGCAGGATCGGCAGGGTGATGGTGTGGTCGCCGCCCATGGTCATGGGGATGACGTTGTGTTCGAGGATCTCGTCGTAGGCTTCTTCAATGATCCGTACGGCGTCGAGCAGGTTGAAGGTGTTGATCGCCACGTCGCCGATATCGGCAACCGACAACGAATCGAAGGGCGCAGCGCCAGTGGCCATGTTGTACGGGCGGATCATCACCGATTCAGCGCGGATCTGCCGTGGGCCGAAGCGGGTGCCGGAGCGCAGCGAGGTGCCGATGTCCAGGGGAATGCCGATGAACGCGGCATCCAGGCCTTCGGCGCTTTGCAGGTGAGGGAGACGGAGCATGGTGGCGATGCCGCCGAAGCGCGGCATTTCGTTGCCGCCCAGTGGTTGGTGCAGAATCTTGTCCACGGTCGGGCCTCATCGATTCGATTGTTCTAGTTGTTGGAACCTGTCTGGCTGGCCCGGGGCAACCCCTGAAATACCGGCAAGCAGGTGCATTGCGGCAGAGTCTGCAAAAGGTAGTGGATGAAAAGAATCGCTACAGGCAAATACTTAGTTCAGGTTTTTCTGAACTAATGCCGGTATTGCGGTTAGAATCCGGCCATCTGTAGCCCTGCGGACCGCGATCACATGGCCTCTGCCTTGCCCGACCTGAAACTCCTGCGCATCTTCGTCAGCATCGTGCGCCACCAGGGGTTTGCCAACGCCCAGCGCGAGCTGAACCTGTCGACCTCGGCCATCAGTACCTACATGAGCCAGCTCGAGGCGGCCCTCGGCATCGTCCTTTGCCATCGTGGCCGTGGCGGTTTCAGCCTGACCAGCAAGGGTGAACTGTTCCACCAGGAGACCTTGCGCCTGCTGGCAGAAATGGACGGTTTCGAGCAATACGCGGCGGCGCTCAAGGGGGAATTGCGCGGTACCCTCAACCTTGGGGTGATCGACTCCACCGTCGGCGATCGGGCCTTGCCTTTGGCTGAAGCTATCGGTGCCTACAGCCAGGAGCACCCCGCGGTGCACTTGCACCTGTCGGTGTCGAGCCCCTACGAGCTGCAACTGGGGGTGCAGGACAACCGCCTGGACCTGGCCATCGGCGCCTTTTCGACGCGCATGAGCGGGCTGGTGTATCAGCCGTTGTACCGCGAGCAACATTGGCTGTATTGCAGCAACCGCCACCCGCTTTTCAACGAGCGGCGCATTCCCGAGCAGGTGATTACCCAGCAGCGCATGGTCGGTCGCGGTTACTGGAGCCAGGCTGAGCTTGCCCGCCACGGCTTCAAGCACAGCGCGGCAACGGTGGAGAGCATGGAGGCGCAACTGATCCTGGTGTTGTCCGGCGCCTATATCGGCTACCTGCCGGAACACTATGCCCAGGCCTGGGCTGACAAGGGCGATTTGCGGGTGTTATCACCGGCGACCTTCGGCTATCAGGCGCCGTTCTCCATGATCATTCGCCGTGGCCGCAGCCGCGAACCCTTGATCCAGACCTTTCGCGATCTGCTCAAGGCGCAACTCACTCCAGCCTGAACGAAACGGCCCCTGAAAAATTTAGTCGCGGTTGCAATAAATCCTGAAAATATCGGCCGCGACCCCGTAATTGCTCTGCTAAACCTGTATTGGCTTGATGAAATTTCCCATCTCTCCTTTGCAGGGATCGCCTAGATGCGCATGAATTTGCCCGTCACTGAGCATGAAAGAACCTTTCCGAGCGAACAGCGGCTGATTTCCACTACCGACCTCAATAGCCGCATCACCTATTGCAACGACGCCTTTGTCGCCATCAGCGGTTTTACCTACGAGGAATTGCTCGATCAGCCGCACAACCTAGTGCGTCATCCGGACATGCCCCCTGCGGTGTTCGGGCATATGTGGGAAACCATCAAACAGGGCAAACCCTGGATGGGCGTGGTGAAGAACCGCGCCAAAAACGGCGACTTCTACTGGGTCAGCGCTTACGTTACGGCGATTTACGAAAACGGCCGGATCAGCGGCTACGAGTCGGTGCGCTCGGTACCGACCCGCGAGCAGATCCGCCGGGCCACGGCGTTGTATGCACGGTTGCGCCAGGGGCGCAGCCCGGTGCCGCTGGCGGCTCGACTGGGCGCGACAGTGGAACACGGCTGGCCCTTGGTCGGCGCTGGTATTTTGTCTGTGATCAGCTATTTGTGGCTGCCCCAGTACGCCGCCCTGGGTGTGCTGATGGCCAGCCTGCTCAGCGCCTGGTACCTGATCGAGGCGCGGCAGAACCGGGTGATCCGCCGCACCCTGGGCGAACACCCGAAAGCCTTCACCAGCCCTCTGGTGGCCCTGACCTACAGCGACAACAGCGGCCTGCAGGGCCAGCTGGACCTGGCGATCATCAGTGAAGAAGCCCGCTTGCAAACGGCCCTGACGCGCCTGGTGGATGCCGGTGTCGGGGTCAAGACGCGCGCCGCGCAATCCTCCGACCTGTCCGGGGCCCAGGCGCAGATGCTCGACAAACAACGCAGTGAAACCGATCAGTCGGCCACGGCGATTGCGCAAATGGCAGCGACCATCCAGGAAGTGACGCACAACGTGCAAAACACCGCCACGGCCGCCTCCGATGCCGATCACCTGGCCCAGCAGGGCAGTGACCTGGCGCAGCAAAGCCTGCGCGCCATGGGCAGCATGGCCGAGGCGGTCAGCGACATCGGCCAGGCGGTCAATGCCCTGGCCGACCAGACCCAGTCGATCGGCAGCGTGGTCGATGTCATCACCTCGATTGCCGAGCAGACCAACCTGCTGGCGCTCAACGCGGCGATCGAGGCGGCGCGGGCTGGCGAGCAGGGCCGGGGCTTTGCCGTGGTCGCCGACGAGGTGCGCTCGCTGGCCCAGCGTACCCGTACCTCGACCGAGGAAATCCACCAGATTATCGCCTCGTTGCGCGCCGGCGCCGAGCGGGCGGTGTCCAGTGCCAGCAAGGGCGAGCAGATCTCCCGCGACAGCGTGCACAGCGTCGAGGCGGTGCAGTCGGCGCTGGTGGGCATCACCCAGGCGGTCAGCCGCATCACCGGCATGAGCCAGCAGATGGCCACGGCCTCGGAACAGCAGAGTCATGTCGCCGAGGACATCAACCAGCAGATCACCCGCATTGCCCAGCTCTGCGATCACAGCGCCGGGCAGGCCAAGCAGGGCGCCGAGATCAGCCAGGACCTCGAACGCATGGCCGATTACCTGTACAGCCTGGCCGAACGTTTCAACCGCTGAAGCTTTTCGTCTCTCCCACAGGGAAGTGGGCTTTTTTCGGGGCTGCTGTGGCACACTTTGCCCGCTCAGGAGAACCCGATGTCCAGAATCCACTGCGAGCGCTGCCTGCGCCCACAAACCCATTGCCTTTGTCCGCTAATCCCTTCCCTCGACAGCCGTACCCGCGTGCTGTTGCTGCAGCATCCCAGTGAAGTGCGCCATGCGCTCAATACCGCCAAGCTGGCGGCGCTTGGCTTGCGCAATGCGCAATTGCACGTGGGCGAAGTGTTTGAGGACCTGCCTGAGCTGCTGCAAGCACCGGGGTACCGCAGTGCCTTGCTGTTTCCGGGCGATGCGGCGCAGCCGCTGGTGGCCTATGCCGACGGCGAGGATCAGCGACCGTGGCAGCTGGTGGTGCCTGATGGTACCTGGCGCAAGGCGAGCAAGTTGCTGCATGTGAACCCGTTGCTTGGCACGTTGCCGCGGGTAACCCTGGCCCAGGTCCTGCCTTCGCGCTATCGCCTGCGCAAAGCGCCGCAGGCGGGGGCGTTATCGACTCTGGAGGCACTGGTGCAGGCGCTCAACGTGCTGGAGGCGCCGGTTAATTTTGACGCGCTGTTAAAACCGTTCGAGGCGCTGATCGAGGGGCAGATTGCGGCGATGGGGCGCGAGACCTACGAGCGCAATCATCTGCGTTGAGCCACTGCGAGCGCCTCAGCGTTCGCGCATGGCTTCGGTACGTGCCTTGAGCACCGGCTTGAGCAGGTAATCGAGCACGCTCTTGTGGCCGGTGATGATATCCACCGTGGCAGTCATGCCGGGGATGATCAAAAGCGGTTTGTTATCACCACCCAGGTGGTTCTTGTCGGTGCGCACCTGGATCAGGTAAAAGGCGTTGCCCTTGTCGTCGGTGACGGTGTCGGCGCTGATCAGTTCGAGCTTGGCCTTCAGGCCGCCATAGATGGTGTAGTCGTAGGCGCTGAACTTGACCATCGCCGACTGCCCGGGGTGCAGGAAGGCGACATCTTGCGGGCGCACCTTGGCCTCGATCAGCAGGTTGTCTTCCAGCGGCACGATCTCCAGCAGGTCACTGCCGGGCTGGACCACGCCGCCGATGGTGTTGACCTTGAGCAGCTTGATGATCCCGTGCACCGGCGAAACCACGGTGGTGCGGGTTACCCGGTCATCGATGGCAATGCTCGAGGCGGTGATCTTCGACAGGTCGGTGCGTTTTTCGTTAAGTTCCTTGGCCGCCTCTGAGCGAAACCCGGCTTCGGACTCTTCGATCTTGCTCTTGATCTCGGCCACCGCCGCTTCGGCGCGCGGGATTGCCAGGCTGGTGGCGTTGAGCGAGCCGCGGGCTTCAACGGCGCTGCGCTTGAGGCGCAGGATTTCCACTGGTGAGATCGCCCCGGTGCCGACCAGCGGCGTCGACATGTTCAGCTCCTGCTGCAACAGCGCCAGGGCCGAGCGGTACTGCTCGACCTTGGAGCGAAACTCGGCCAGTTCCTGGGTTTTTTGCCGCAGTTGCTCGTTGAGGGTCTGCTTTTCGCTGCTCAGCCGACGCTGGCGCGACTGGTACAGCGAGAGTTCGTCTTCAGCCACTTGTGGCGCCTTGCTGCGCACTTCTTCGGAGAGCTGGAACGGCCGGCCTTCGGCTTCGGCGGCAAGGCGCTCGACCTGGGCGGTGAGGGCAAAACGGTCAGCTTCGCTCTCGCCCTTGTTGGAGAGAAAACGCGTGTCGTCCAGGCGCAGCAGGGTATCGCCCTTGTTCACCATCTGCCCTTCACGCACGAAGATCTCGGTGACGATGCCGCCTTCAAGGTTCTGGATCACCTGGACCTTGCTCGACGGAATGGCCTTGCCTTCGCCCATGGTCACTTCATCGAGCACGGCGAACTTGGCCCACAGCAGCGCCACCAGCAACAGCCCCGCGGCCAGCCACACGGTGATCCGCGACAGACGCGGCGAGTCCTGCAGGGTGGCGCCGGCCACATCGGGCATGAACTCGCGTTCGGCGGTCTTGCCGAAACTCTGGAAGTAGCTGCGCAGGCCTTGGCTTACGGACATGAATGACCCCCTAGAGTGCCGCGCCAACGCGGCCTTTGCGCAGTGCATCGATGACCGCTTCCTTCGGCCCGTCGGCAACGATCTTGCCGTTGTCCAGTACCAGCAGCCGGTCGACCAGGCTGAGCATCGAGGTGCGGTGGGTGACCAGCAGCAGGGTTTTGCCCTGCACCCAGCCATGCAGGCGCTGGCGCAGCTGGTCTTCGCTGCTGTTGTCCATGTGGCTGGTGGGTTCGTCGAGGATCATGATCGGCGGTTCGAGCAACATCGCCCGGGCCAGCAGCACGGCCTGGCGCTGGCCGCCGGAAAGCAGCTGGCCGCGCTCGCCGACCGGGCGGTCGAAGCCTTGCGGGTGCTGGCGGGCCAGCTCGCTGACGCCGGTCAGCTCGGCCACTTCAAGCATGCGCGCGTCACTCACATAGCGCGCGCCAAGGGTCAGGTTGTCGCGCAGGCTGCCGGCCAGCAGCGGCAGGTCATGAGCGACGTAGCCCAGTTGGTGGCGCAGGTCGGCGATGTCCAGTTGGCGCAGGTCGAGGTTGTCGAGCAGGATCTGCCCTTCGTCCGGGGCATAGAACCCCATCAACAGGCGCGCCAGGGTACTCTTGCCCGAGCCGCTGCGGCCGATGATGCCGATGCGTTCGCCCGGCTTGACGCTGAAGCTGATGTCATTGAGGGCGGCAGCGTTCTGGCCGTGGTAGCGAAAGCTCACATGGCTGACGTCGAGGCCGCCGTGCAACTGGGTGCGCTCCAACGGTTGCTGGCCGGCCTGGCGCTCCTGCGGCAGGGCCATCAGCGCGTCGGTGCTGCGCATGGTCAGCTGTGCCTGCTGGTAGCGGGTGATCAGCCCGGCGATTTGCCCGAGCGGTGCCAGCACCCGGCTGCCGAGCATGTAGCTGGCAACCAGGGCGCCGACACTGAGGTTGCCGGCAATGATGCTGTAGACCCCGGCAACGATGGTGGCCATGCCGCAGAACTGCTGGATGAACAGCGTGCCGTTGGTGGCCAGCGCCGACAGGTTGCGGGCGTGGGCGTCGAGGCGGGTGAGGGCGCCGTGGGTGCTTTCCCACTGATACTGGCGCTCGCTTTCGGCGCTGCAGGCCTTGAGGGTTTCCAGGCCGCCGAGGGTTTCGATCAGCAGCGCCTGGCGCACCGCGCCCAGGGCCAGGCTTTTTTGCACGGTATCGCGCAGCCGCACCTGGATGAACAGGGCAAAGAAAATGGTCACCGGGAAGGCAATCAGCGGGATCACCACCAGCCAGCCACCGAGCAGGCCGATCACCGCCAGCATCAGCACCACGAAGGGCAGGTCGATAATGCTGGTCAGGGTCACGGCGGTAAGGAATTCACGCAGGCCCTGGAAGTCATGAATGCTCTGGGCAAAGCCGCCAACCGTGGCCGGCCGGGCTTTCATCGACATGCCGGTGATGCGTTCGAACAGGGTGGCGGAAAGAATCAGGTCGGTCTTTTTCCCGGCCTGGTCGAGCAGGTGGGCGCGGACCACGCGCAGGGTCAATTCGAACAGGGTGCCGATCAGCAGGCCGGCGCTCAGTACCCACAGCGTCGAGGTAGCCTGATTGGGCACCACGCGGTCGTAGGTCTGCATGACGAACAGGGGCACCATCAGCCCCAGCAGGTTGATCAGCAGGCTGGCGAGAATGGCGTCGCTGTAGAGCCAGCGTGAGAGTTTGAGGGTGTCGCGAAACCAGGCGTTGACCCGTGGCATCAACGGCGCACGCAGGTCTTCGAGTTCATGGCGGGGGCGGGCGAATAGCGCCTCGCCGGCGTAGGCTTGCAGCAGTTCTTCGCGGCTGACCCACTGCTCGCCGCCTTCGGCTTCACAGGGCAGGATCAGCGCCCGGCCGTCATCGCCCCAACGCCGCAGCACCGCGCAGCGGCCGTCCTTGAGCAGCAACAGCACCGGCAGGTTGAGCGCCGAGATCGCCCCCAGCTCACGCCGCAGGATCCGCGCCTGCAAACCGGCCCGTGCCGCTGCCCGGGGCAGCAGTTCAAGGCTCAGGCGTTGCTCGGGCAGCGGCAGGCCGGCACTCAGGCCGGCGCGACTGACAGTGCAACCATGCAGCTTGCAAAGGATCAGCAAGCCATCGAGTAGCGGGTCATCGAAACTCTGGCGCGGATCTATTGCCGAGCTCGCAGGTTGCATGCTGGTCACAGTCGCCTACTCCTGCCGCAGTTGGAGGGGTTTAGCGCATTTCGGGCAGGCGCGCCTCGCTCTTCACTTCGCTCTTGGCGATCGCCTCGGGTGGCAGCGAGATGCGCTGCTTGTTCAGCAGTTCACCCATGTTGGCCAGCACCCGGTACATGGAGAACTCTTCGGTGTAGCGCACTTCGGTGTAGCGGCGGTTGGCGTTGTACAGCTCGTTTTCACTGTCGAGCAAATCGAGCAGGGTGCGTTGGCCGAGGCCGAACTGGTCCTGATAAGCGGCGCGCACACGGGTGGTGGTCTCGGCGTACTCGCGGGCCGCCGGCAGTTGCACGCGGGCGTTGTTCATGGCGTTCCACGACAGCGACAGGTCTTCGGTCAGCTGGCGCAGGGCGTTGTTGCGGATGTCCATGGCCTGGTTGATCTTGTGCGCATCGGACTGCAGGCGGGCCTTGTCACTGCCGCCGCGGAACAGGTTGTAACTGAGCTCGACACCGGCCTGCCAGTCGTTGTTGTCGTGGCCGACCTGACCTGCAGTGTTGTTGTTGGCACCGGTTGCCAATACTGCGTCAATACGCGGGTAGAACGGCGACTTGGCCACTTCGTATTGCTGCTCGGCCGCATTGACGTCGGCCTGGGCGGATTTCAGGTAAGGGTTGTTTTCGAGCATGTCCTGGCGTGCAGCAGCCAGGTCAGCAGGCACTTCGCCCTTGATGGTCACCGGGGTTTCCAGCTCATCGGGCTGGCGACCGACGACGCTATAGAACCTGGCCTCGGCATCGGCCAGGTCGACCTCGGCGGTGTACAGGTTGTTTTCCGCCAAGGCGCGACGGGCAGTGGACTGGTCGCGGTCGGCATTGCTGCCGACCCCGCGCTCACTGCGCAAGCCGATCTGGTCGTTGACCCGCAGGTGCGCCTGCAGGTTGTTCTTGGCCAGGGTTACCAGCTCGCGGCGTTTGAGCACTTCAAGGTACACCTCGACGGTACTCAGGGCGACGGACTGGGCGGTGGCCTGGGTGTAGTAGGCCCGCGAGTTCACCACTGCCTCGGTACGGCCGACTTCGTTGGCGGTGTTGAAGCCGTCGAAGAGCATCTGCCGCAGGCGCAGGTCGGACTGGGTGTAGGTCAGTGTCTCTTTATTATGATTACGCGTGCCGTCGGCATTGAAGCCACGGGTATTGGTGTTGTCGGAGCGTTGTCGACCGTAACCGGCCACCAGGTCGACGGTGGGGAAGTAACCGCCTCGGGCGAACTTCACGTCTTCATCGGCCGACAGCCGGCTGTTTTTGCTGGAGCCGATTTCCGGGTGGTAATCCACGGCGCTTTGCACAGCCTCATTAAGTGACATCGCCTGGGCATTGGCACATGCCATGGCCAACAGAATTGCGCTGGTGATGGGGGTCAAAACGCGCATGGGTTACTTCTCCCTGATTTCTAATAATGGTCCTGCGATTCGTCAAAAAAGTGACGAAAACCTGAGGTCAAACCGTATCAGGCTTGTAACAACAGAGCTAAGAACATTTACGCGCGAAGCTAAGAAGATTTTTTCATAAGAGTTATGCGAAAAAAAACTTATGCGGTCTAAGAAATCCGAGACATTGTTCATATCAGGCAGCCCGTGGAATCAGCGCTAGGGTGCATTTTTTCGGGCGTCAGAGAAAGTTCCCGTGTTTTTGCAGCAGAGGGCATGGATGTAGCGGAGGGGATGGAGGCGGGGCGAAGTTTGGCGACAAATTTTTGGCAGGTGTCACTAGGCCACTTCGCTCAATCACTTTCACCGCAGCTCTGGCAGGCGAAGTCATTGATTTCATTGAAATCATCTCGCACTCCAGGGCTGTTTTAGCGTTGGCCCGGGTTAATTCCGCCGGGCTGGCCACGCGATAGTTCAGCGCACGTTGCTGCAATCAACCGATTTGCAGTGGAGGAGTGCGCTCATGGCTAAGTTAATCGGTGTCGTCAGCAAGGTGGTGGGCGAAGTCTTCGCTGTAGGCAGCGATGGCAGCCGCCGGCCGCTGATCGAAGGCGACAAGGTATATGCCGGCGAGCAGCTGGACACAGGCCTTGCTGGCGCAGTCGCCGTCCACCTGCAAAACGGTGCCGAACTGACCCTCGGCCGTGAAAGCAACCTGACCCTGACCCCTGAGCTGCTGGCGGATCGCGCGCCGCATGTTGATACACCGGAGTCGCAGACCCCCAGCCAGGCGCAACTGTCTGATGTCGAGAAACTCCAGCAAGCCATCGCTGCGGGTGCCGACCCGAGCCAGGACGCCGACCCCACTGCAGCCGGGCCAAGCACTGGCGGAGCAACGGGGGCACTGGGCGGCGGGCATACCTTCGTGATCCTCAACGAGGTGGCCGGGCGCGTTGATCCGCAGATCGGCTTTCCCACTGCAGGCTTCAACGGCTTTCCCGAGTTGCCGCAGCTGGACGTCGGCCTGATCAACAACAATGACGAAGCCCCGCCAGTGCCGGGGATCGACAACCCGGTCAGCCTCGAAGGGCTTGCCGTCGAGGGCGGCGAGCTGTCGTTGAACGAGGCCAATCTACCCCAGGGCTCGGCCAGCAATCCGGCGGCCCTGACCCAGGCGGGCAGTTTTACCGTGCAGGCACCCGATGGGGTGTTCAACCTTAACGTCGGCGGCATCAATGTGGTCACTGCCGGTGCGGTGACCGGCATCGGCCAGTCGATCACCACTGGCCTGGGCAATTTGCTGACCATTACCGGCTATGACCCTGCCACTGGCGTGGTCAGCTACAGCTACACACTCAACGGTGCCGAAACCCACCCCAGTGGCGCGGGTGCCAACGGGCTTGGTGAAAGCATCGCGGTACTGGTCAGTGATACCGACGGCGACGTAGCCACTGGCTCGCTGGATGTCACGGTGATTGACGACGTACCGCGGGCAGTGGCCGATAGCAATGCCGTCACCGCCACCGAGAACCAGTTGACCCTGACCGGCAACGTGCTGACCAATGACGTGCAAGGCGCAGACCGGGTAGCAACCGGGCCGATTACCGCCGGCACCTTCGTCGGTACCTACGGCACTTTGGTGCTGGCCGCCGACGGTTCCTACACCTATACGCTGAATACTGCCGATCCGGATTTCATCAATCTGCATGGCGGTGGTAATGGCGTCGAGACCTTTACCTACACCCTCACCGATGCCGACGGTGATGTTTCCAGCGCCAATCTGGTGCTCAACGTCAGCAACCTCAATGACCCGGTGGAGCTCAACGGGCTGAGCATCAATGGCGGCGAGCTGGTGCTGTTCGAGAAGAACCTGGCAGCTGGCAGCAGCCCTGATGCGGCGGCACTGACCCAGAGTGGAACCTTCACCGTGACCGCCGCCGACGGCCTGCAATCGCTGACGGTGGGCGGTATCAATGTAATCAGTGCCGGGGTGGTCAATGGCTTCCCGCAATCACTCACCACGGCCCTGGGCAACACCCTGACCATCAACGGTTATAACCCGGCCACCGGGGAGGTCACCTACAGCTACACCCTCAATGGCAGCGAAGCGCATGCCGCCGGCAATGGCAGCAACTCACTGGGCGAGAGTTTCAACGTGGTTGCTACCGATACCGATGGCAGCAGCGCGAGCATGAGTATCGATGTTTCCATCGTCGACGACGTGCCGACCGCGGCGGCAGATACCAACGCCGTCACCGCCACCGAGAACCAGCTGACCCTGACCGGCAACGTGCTGACCAACGACGTGCAGGGTGCGGACCGTGTACCCACGGGGCCAATTACTGCAGGCACCTTCGTCGGTACCTACGGCACTTTGGTGCTGGCCGCTGACGGTTCCTACACCTACACGCTGAACACTGCCGATCCGGACTTCTTCAACCTGCATGGCGGCGGTAACGGGGTCGAGACCTTTACTTACACCCTGACCGATGCTGATGGCGATGTGTCCACCGCCAACCTGGTGCTTAACGTCACCAACCTCAACGATCCGGTGACCCTCAACGGCTTGAACGTTGAAGGCGGCGAGCTGACGGTTTTCGAGAAGAACCTCGGCGACGGCAGCAACCCGGATACGCCAGCCCTGACCCAGACCGGCAGTTTCACGGTGACCGCGCTGGACGGTGTGCAAACCCTGACCGTCGGTGGCATTACCGTGGTCAGTGGCGGCGTGGCCAGCGGCTTCCCGCAATCGGCGACCACCGCCCTGGGCAACACCTTGACCATCACCGGTTATGACGCCTCGACCGGCGTGGTGACCTACAGCTACACCCTGCTCGACAACGAGGCCCACCCGAACGCCAACGGCACCAACAGCCTGGGCGAGAGCTTCACGGTCAGTGTGACGGACACCGACGGCAGCACTGCCAGCGGGTCCATCGATGTGAATATCGTCGACGACGTGCCGACCGCGGCAGGCGATACCAACGCCGTCACCGCCACCGAGAACCAGCTGACCCTGACCGGCAACGTGCTGACCAACGACGTGCAGGGTGCGGACCGTGTACCCACGGGGCCAATTACTGCAGGCACCTTCGTCGGTACCTACGGCACTTTGGTGCTGGCCGCTGACGGTTCCTACACCTACACGCTGAACACTGCCGATCCGGACTTCTTCAACCTGCATGGCGGCGGTAACGGGGTCGAGACCTTTACTTACACCCTGACCGATGCTGATGGCGATGTGTCCACCGCCAACCTGGTGCTTAACGTCACCAACCTCAACGATCCGGTGACCCTCAACGGCTTGAACGTTGAAGGCGGCGAGCTGACGGTTTTCGAGAAGAACCTCGGCGACGGCAGCAACCCGGATACGCCAGCCCTGACCCAGACCGGCAGTTTCACGGTGACCGCGCTGGACGGTGTGCAAACCCTGACCGTCGGTGGCATTACCGTGGTCAGTGGCGGCGTGGCCAGCGGCTTCCCGCAATCGGCGACCACCGCCCTGGGCAACACCTTGACCATCACCGGTTATGACGCCTCGACCGGCGTGGTGACCTACAGCTACACCCTGCTCGACAACGAGGCCCACCCGAACGCCAACGGCACCAACAGCCTGGGCGAGAGCTTCACGGTCAGTGTGACGGACACCGACGGCAGCACTGCCAGCGGGTCCATCGATGTGAATATCGTCGACGACGTGCCGACCGCGGCAGGCGATACCAACGCCGTCACCGCCACCGAGAACCAGCTGACCCTGACCGGCAACGTGCTGACCAACGACGTGCAGGGTGCGGACCGTGTACCCACGGGGCCAATTACTGCAGGCACCTTCGTCGGTACCTACGGCACTTTGGTGCTGGCCGCTGACGGTTCCTACACCTACACGCTGAACACTGCCGATCCGGACTTCTTCAACCTGCATGGCGGCGGTAACGGGGTCGAGACCTTTACTTACACCCTGACCGATGCTGATGGCGATGTGTCCACCGCCAACCTGGTGCTTAACGTCACCAACCTCAACGATCCGGTGACCCTCAACGGCTTGAACGTTGAAGGCGGCGAGCTGACGGTTTTCGAGAAGAACCTCGGCGACGGCAGCAACCCGGATACGCCAGCCCTGACCCAGACCGGCAGTTTCACGGTGACCGCGCTGGACGGTGTGCAAACCCTGACCGTCGGTGGCATTACCGTGGTCAGTGGCGGCGTGGCCAGCGGCTTCCCGCAATCGGCGACCACCGCACTGGGCAACACCCTGACCATCACCGGCTACAATCCGGCCACCGGCGTGGTGACCTATAGCTACACCTTGCTCGATAACGAGAACCATCCGACGGCCAATGGCGCCAATAGTCTCAACGAAAGCTTTACGGTGACCGCCACCGACACCGATGGCAGCACTGCCAGCGGGTCCATCGATGTGAATATCGTCGACGACGTACCGACCGCGGCGGGCGATACCAATGCCGTCACCGCCACCGAGAACCAGCTGACCCTGACCGGCAACGTGCTGACCAACGACGTGCAGGGCGCGGACCGTGTGCCAACCGGGCCGATCACCGCCGGCACCTTCGTCGGCACTTACGGCACATTGGTACTGGCCGCTGACGGTTCCTACACCTACACCCTCGATCCTACCGACGCAGACTTCAAAAACCTGCACGGTGGCGGCAATGGCACCGAGACATTCACTTACACCCTGAAGGACGCCGACGGCGACATCAGCACCGCCAACCTGGTGCTGAATATCACCAACCTCAACGACCCGGTGACCCTCAACGGCCTGAACGTCAACGGCGGCGAGCTGACCGTTTTCGAGAAGAACCTTGGCGACGGCAGCAACCCGAATATTCCGGCCCTGACCCAGAGCGCGAGCTTTACCGTCACCGCCCCGGACGGCCTGCAGACTCTGACCGTCGGTGGCATCACCGTGGTCAGCGGCGGCGTGGCCAGCGGCTTCCCGCAATCGGCAACCACCGCACTGGGCAACACTCTGACCATCACCGGCTACAACCCGGCCACCGGCGTGGTGACCTACAGCTACACCTTGCTCGATAACGAGAACCATCCGACGGCCAATGGTGCCAACAGCCTCAACGAAAGCTTTACCGTAACGGCTACGGACACCGATGGCAGCACTGCCAGCGGCTCCATCGATGTGAACATCGTCGACGACGTACCGACCGCGGCGGGCGATACCAACGCCGTCACCGCCACCGAGAACCAGCTGACCCTTACCGGTAATGTGCTGACCAACGACGTGCAGGGTGCGGACCGTGTACCCACGGGGCCAATTACTGCCGGCACCTTCGTCGGCACCTACGGCACATTGGTACTGGCCGCTGACGGTTCCTACACCTACACCCTCGATCCTACCGACGCAGACTTCAAAAACCTGCACGGTGGCGGCAATGGCACCGAGACATTCACTTACACCCTGAAGGACGCCGACGGCGACATCAGCACCGCCAACCTGGTGCTGAATATCACCAACCTCAACGACCCGGTGACCCTCAACGGCCTGAACGTCAATGGCGGTGAGCTGACCGTTTTCGAGAAGAACCTTGGCGACGGTAGCAATCCGAATATCCCGGCCCTGACCCAGAGCGCGAGCTTTACCGTCACCGCCCCGGACGGCCTGCAGACTCTGACGGTCGGTGGCATCACCGTGGTCAGCGGCGGCGTGGCCAGCGGCTTCCCGCAATCGGCAACCACCGCACTGGGCAACACCTTGACCATCACCGGCTACAACCCGGCCACCGGCGTGGTGACCTATAGCTACACCTTGCTCGATAACGAGAACCATCCGACGGCCAATGGCGCCAATAGTCTCAACGAAAGCTTTACGGTAACCGCCACCGACACCGACGGCAGCACCGCCAGCGGTTCGATCGACGTCAATATCGTCGATGACCTGCCGAGCGCTGTTAACGACACCAACGCAGTTACGGCCACTGAGGTACAGCTGACCCTCACCGGCAATGTGCTGACCAACGACGTACAGGGCGCCGACCGCGTAACCGGGCCGATCACCGCCGGCACCTTCGTCGGCACCTACGGCACCCTGGTGCTGGCCGCCGACGGTTCCTACACCTACACCCTGAACCCCAACGATACGGACTTCATCAACCTGCACGGTGGTGGCACAGGTGTCGATACTTTCACCTACACCTTGCGCGATGCCGATGGCGACACCAGCACAGCGACGCTCAAGCTCAATGTCAGCAACCTGGACAACCCGGTCACCATTGACGGCCTGAACGTCAACGGTGGCGAGCTGACCGTCTACGAGAAGAACCTCAGCGACGGCACCAGCCCGGACTCTCCGGCCCTGACCCAGAGCGGCACCTTCACCGTGACGGCCCCTGACGGGCTGCAAAGCCTGACCGTCGGTGGCATCAGCGTGGTCAGTGGCGGGGTGGTCAACGGTTTCCCACAGAGCGGGACTACGCCGCTGGGTAACTCGATCACCATCACCGGTTACAACCCGGCCACCGGGGTGGTCAGTTACACCTACACTTTGCTCGACAACGAAAATCACCCGAACGCCAATGGCATCAACAACCTCAACGAGAGTATCAATGTCGTCGCCACCGACACCGATGGCAGCTCCGCCAACGCGACGATCGATGTGAAGATTGTCGACGACGTACCGAATGCAGTCGGGGCAGAACGCTCGGTGACTCCGGGGCAGGTGGACTCCAACCTGCTGCTGGTGATCGATGTGTCCGGCAGTATGAATGAGGCGTCCGGCGTGCCGGGCCTGACGCGTATGCAACTGGCCAAGCAGGCGATCAATGCCTTGCTCGACAAGTACGATGAAATGGGCGATGTAAAGGTCCAACTGGTGACCTTCTCTACCGGGGCCAACCAGCCTTCAACCGTGTGGGTGACCGTCGACCAGGCCAAGGCTATCGTCAACGGCCTCAGCGCAGGTGGTTCGACCTATTACGATTCGGCGATTACCTCGGCGCAGTCGGCCTACACCACCGGGGGCAAAATCACCGGTGCGCAAAATATCGTGTACTTCTTCTCCGACGGCGCACCTACGTCGGGGCACGCGATTACCGCGCCGCGCGAAGTTGAATGGGAGGGTTTCCTCGACAGTAATGGGATCAAGTCCTACGCGATCGGTCTGGGCAGTGGCGTCAATGCCGGTAACCTCAATCCATTGTCCTACGACGGTAGTACCCACACCGACACCAATGCCACGGTGGTCACCGACCTCAACCAGCTCAACTCGGTGCTGTCTGGCACCGTCCAGGGCGCACCGATCACTGGCAGTCTGATGAGTGGCGGCCAGTTCGGCGCTGATGGCGGCTTTATCAAGTCGCTGGTTATCGATGGCACTACCTACACCTACGATCCGAAGGGCAACGGCGGTGCGGGCTCTTATGCCACCAGCGGTGCGGCGGATCGGGGCACCTTCGATACCGGCACCAACAGCATTACCGTGAAGACGGCGATCGGCGGCAGTATCGTGGTCAACATGGATACCGGCGACTTTACCTACACGCCGCCCAAGGACACCGGCAGCGGCCAGGTCGAGCAGATCGGCTTCGTCGCCAGTGACAACGATGGCGATACCGCCAGTGCCAACCTGGTGATCAACGTCTACGCCAATACCGCGCCAGTGGCCGGGGCCGACCATGTCATCAGCAACATTCTGTCGAGCAGCATCACCGTGCCCGCCGAAGCCCTGCTGGCCAATGACAGCGATGCCAACCATGACCGCCTGAGCGTGCCTTCGACGACCACCTTCGATACCGGCTGGGCGGCAAAAGGGGCAGGCTTTACCGTGGGCAGCGGGACACCGCCGACGGTTGTCTTCAACGGCACCAACAACACCGGCGCCAACCAGCTGCGGGATCTGCCGCGCAGTGCCTTCAGAGGCCCGGCCAATGCCATGACGGCGGCACTGGTTGTCAGTGGCTACCTGGGGGCTGTAACCACGGCCAATGCCAACGATGAGGACGTATTGACCGTTACCCTGAAAAAAGGCGAGACGCTGACCCTCGATCACAACCTGGCAGCCGGCAACATCCTGATGGAGTGGAAGGACGAGAGCGGCAGCTATCAGACCATCGCCGACGGCGGCTCCTTCACCGCCAGTCATGCCGGCCTTTACAGTATCCACCTGGTCAACCTCACCAACTCGTCAGGCAGCAACACCAATGCGGCTGAAAACTACGCGCTGACCATGACTGTCGACTATTCCAACGCCCAGAATGAAACTGCCTACGGCACCTATACCGTCAGCGACGGGCATGGCGGCAGCAGCACCGGCAATGTCGACATCGTTTATCAGGAGGGCAATACCCTCACCGGTACCAGCGGTGACGATACCCTGCTGGCCGGCGCCGGCAACGATACCCTCAATGCAGGTGCGGGCAACGATGTGTTGATCGGCGGGGATGGCAACGACTTCCTCTACGGCGGTGATGGCAATGACCTGTTGATCGGTGGTGCCGGCAACGACCTGCTCGACGGTGGCGCGGGTATTGACACCGCCAGCTACGCCAGCGCCGGCAGCGCGGTGACGGTCAACCTGAGCACGGTCGGAGCGCAGAACACCGGGGGTGCCGGTACCGACACCCTGGTGGCGATCGAAAACCTGATCGGCTCGGACTACAACGACAACCTGACCGGTAACGACAACGCCAACGTGCTCAACGGCGGCCTGGGCAACGACACCCTGATCGGCGGTGGCGGTGATGATGTGCTGATCGGCGGCCCGGGCAACAACACCCTGACTGGCGGCACGGGTAGCGATACCTTCCTGTACCAGCAGGGCAATACCGGGCACGACGTGGTCACCGACTTCACCCCGGGCACCGATCGTCTGGACCTGTCGCAACTGTTGCAGGGTGAGAATGCAACGACAGCGTCGCTGGATGACTACCTGCACTTCAAGGTCACCGGCAGTGGCGCCAGCGTGGTGTCGACCATCGAGGTCAGCTCGGTGGCAGGTGCGGCGCCGACCCAGACCATCGACCTGGCAGGGGTGAACCTGGCCCAGCACTATGGTGTGACGGCAGGTGCGGGCGGGGTGATTGCGGCAGGGCAGGACACGGCGACGATCATCAACGGCATGCTCAACGATCATTCGTTGAAGGTGGATACCGTATAGGCCTGTTGCTGCAGTCTCAGGACGGGCGCCGCAGGGTTTTCTGCCGCAGGATGTAAATGCTCACCAGCACCGCGCTGGTGAGCATGAACCCCCGCGCCCAGATCAGCGGCACCAGGTAGCAGGACAAACCGATGCTCAGCCACATCAGGCCGATGGCGTAGACCTTGCCTTTGAGGGGAATGCCTTCGCCACTGAGGTAGTCACGAATCCACGGCCCGAGCTTGGGGTGGTTGACCAGCCAATGGTGAAAGCGCGGCGAGCTGCGCGCAAAGCACGCAGCAGCCAGGAGCAGGAACGGGGTGGTCGGCAGTACCGGCAGGAAAATCCCGATCACCCCCAGCGCGACGCTGAGCCAGCCGATGGCCAGCAGCAGGTAGCGCATGGATGCCGACTCAGTGGTGGCGAGGCTTGAGCAGGGCTGGCTTCTCGTCCGGCGCGTGCAGCAGCAGGTACAGCGCGGTGAGCGCTTCCGGGATCTGCACGATCATGTCGTCCTGCAGGTTGGCGTCCTTGGCGATGTCTTCGAATTCTGGCTGTTCATCGAACAGTCCGGAACCGACCATGATCGGCAGGAGCATCTCGCTGACTTCATCTTCAGCGGTCTCGAACCAGGCCTCTTCGCGCATGAACACGCCTTCCATGAAGCCGATGCACCAGCCGCGCAGGTCGGAGTCGTCCGGGTCCTCACCCAGGTCGAGGTCGCACGGCAGTTCGAATTCCTCGTCGCTGGCCAGCTGGCGGGCAACGTGGGCTTTGAGCTGGATCAGCGTGGCTTCGATCTCTTCACGCTGGGCGTCGTCCTTGTAATGCGGCTCTTCGGCGAACAGGGCGTCGATCCATTCGCGCTCGGGAACCTCTTCGGCACCGATCGACAGCGCGGTCAGGAAGCCGTGGGCGGCCACGTAGTCGAGCGCCTCTTCATGCAGCTCGTCGGCGTCGAGGAAGGCTTGCAGGCGGGTCAGTTGCTCGGCGAAGGACATTACGGGGCTACCTTGGGAATAAACGATACTGAATTCTAGCACCTTGCAGCGCAAACGAGGCAAAGGAAGACGTCTATCGCAGAGCATCCTGCTAGGCCGCAGGCTCCGGTATAATGCCCGGCTTTTATCCCAGGGCCCTTGCAACTCGGGGGTCGGGTAAAAGCCGCTTACGCATTTTCGGGTGTCGCCAGCGGGTTTTTCGTCCAGCCTGTGCCCAGGATGGTTCTGCGATTTTTGGAGTTTTTATGCTCGAACAGGCTCAGCGCGTCCTCAAGGACATCTTCGGTTACGACAGTTTTCGGGGTCGCCAGGGCGCGATCATCGAATGCGTGGCCAAGGGTGGCGATGCGCTGGTCCTGATGCCCACCGGCGGCGGCAAGTCGCTGTGCTTCCAGGTCCCGGCCCTGTTGCGCCCTGGCCTGGCGGTGGTGGTATCGCCGTTGATCGCGCTGATGGACGACCAGGTGGCGACCCTCGACGAATTGGGCGTGGCCGCCGCTTCGCTGAACTCGACCCTCAGCGCCGAGCAGCAACGCGAACTGGCCGGGCGTATCCGCCGCGGCGAAGTGAAGATGCTCTACCTGGCTCCCGAGCGCCTGGTGCAGCCGCGCATGCTCGATTTCCTGCGTACCCTCGACATCGCCCTGTTTGCCATCGACGAGGCCCACTGTGTGTCGCAGTGGGGCCATGACTTCCGTCCCGAGTACCTGCAACTGGGGCAACTGGCCGAGCTGTTCCCCAACGTGCCGCGCATTGCCCTGACCGCCACCGCGGACATGCGCACCCGTGAAGAGATCGTCACCCGCCTGCACCTGCAGAACGCCGAGCGCTTCCTGTCGAGCTTCGACCGGCCGAACATCTTCTACCGCATCGTGCCCAAGGAGCAGCCGCGCAAGCAGTTGCTGGCGTTCCTCGGCGAGCGGCGCGGCAACGCCGGTATCGTCTACTGCCTGTCGCGCAAGAAGGTCGACGACGTCGCCGCCTACCTGTGCGAGCAGGGCTTCCCGGCCTTGCCTTACCATGCCGGCCTGCCTGCCGAGACCCGCGCCTCCAACCAGCGGCGCTTTCTCAACGAGGAAGGCCTGATCATGGTCGCCACCATTGCCTTCGGCATGGGCATCGACAAGCCCAACGTACGCTTCGTTGCTCACCTCGACCTGCCCAAGTCGCTCGAGGCCTACTACCAGGAAACCGGCCGCGCCGGTCGTGACGGCCTGCCTGCCGATGCCTGGATGGCCTACGGCCTGCAAGACATGGTGATGCTCAAGCAGATGCTGCAAAACTCTGAAGGCGACGAGCGCCACAAGCGCATCGAGCAACACAAGCTCGATGCCATGCTCGCCCTGTGTGAAGAAACCCGCTGCCGCCGCCAGACCCTGCTCAACTACTTCGACGAAGAGTTGCCGCAGCCGTGCGGCCACTGCGACAACTGCATCGATGGCGTGCAGACCTGGGATGCCACCGAGCCTGCGCGCCAGGCGCTGTCGGCGGTGTACCGTACCGGTCAGCGTTATGGCGTCGGCCACCTGGTGGATGTGCTGCTGGGCCGCGATAACGAAAAGATCCGCAATTTCGGCCACGAGAAACTGGCCGTGTACGGCGTTGGCAAGGACCGCTCCGAGCACGACTGGCGTTCGCTGTTCCGCCAGTTGGTCGCCCGCGGCCTGGCCGACATCGACCTCGAAGGTTACGGCGGCCTGCGCCTGTCCGACACGTGCCGGCCGTTGCTGCGCGGTGAAGTCAGCCTCGAGCTGCGTAAAGATCTCAAGCCACAAACCAGCAGCAAGGGTGGCAGCAGCAGTGGTGGCAGCCCGGCCAGCCAGCTGGTGCGTGGCGAAGAGCGCGAACAATGGGAAGCCCTGCGTGCGTTGCGCCGCAAGCTGGCCGAAGAACATGGCGTGCCGCCGTATGTGATCTTCCCCGATTCGACCCTGCTGGAGATGCTGCGCAGCCAGCCCACCAGCCTCAGCGAGATGGGCCGGGTCAGCGGCGTCGGTGCGCGCAAGCTCGAGCGTTACGGCGAAGCCTTCCTCGAAGTGCTGGGTGGCGGCGTCGAAGCGCCAAAGATCGTCACCGACCTGCGCCACGAACTGGTCAGCCTGGCCCGCGCCGGCATGACGCCGATGCAGATCGCCGGGCAGCTGAACTGCAGCGAAAAGAACGTCTACAGCCTGCTTGCCGAGGCCATTGGCCGCCAGGAGCTGTCGCTGGACCAGGCCCTGGACCTGCCGGAAGACCTGCTGGGCGAAGTTCAGGATGCCTTCCTCGATGGTGAAGGCGAGTTGCCGCCGGTGTCGGCGATTGCCGAGCAGTTTGGCGGGCGAGTGCCCGAAGGTGTTTTGTATTGCGTACGGGCCGCGCTGGCTGCCGAATTCGAGATGTAAAACCGGCCTTGTCATCATTTATAACGATTATCGAAGCACCGCCAGCCGTATGAGCCTTGCCTGCGGCTCACGGTCATGGTTAGCTGACTAATAATTAGTTCTGATGATGAGTTTCTCTATGCCGTTGACCGACCAACACAAATTCGGGATGCAGCTGGCACACATGTCCCGCGGCTGGCGCGCCGAACTGGATCGCCGCCTGGCCGGGCTGAACCTGTCCCAGGCCCGCTGGCTGGTGCTGCTGCACCTGGCCCGTTTCGATGAGGCGCCGACCCAGCGCGAGCTGGCCCAGAGTGTCGGCGTCGAGGGGCCGACCCTGGCGCGCTTGCTCGATAGCCTGGAAACCCAGGGGCTGGTGCGCCGTCAGGCGGTGCTCGAAGACCGGCGGGCGAAAAAAATCCTCCTCTGCCCACCGGCCAAGCCTTTGATCGACCAGATCGAAACCATTGCCAACGCCTTGCGCGCCGAGCTGTTCGTCGGTGTTGACGAAGAGGACATGCGCATTTGCATGCGCGTCCATGCGCGGATCCTGGCCAACCTGGAAAAGTCCTGATCCTGCTCAGAAGGTGTGACCCAGGTTCAGGTACATCGCCTTCTGATTCTCGCTGTTGGCCCCGTAGCTGAAATTCAGCGGCCCCAGGGGCGTCTCGAAACCGACGAAGATGCTGGCTGCATTGATGTAGCCACTGTCGAACTCGTTGTCGTTGTTCCAGGCCCGGCCGCGCTCCAGCGAACCGCCCAGGTACAACGGGAAGTCCAGCGGCAGGTAGGCGCGTGGGGTCAGGCGGCGGTAGTAGACCACGCGCATCAGGCTGACGTTTTGCCCGGATACCGAATCCTGGCGAAAGCCCGACAGCTGCCGGGCGCCGCCGAGCACGAAGCTTGAGGTGACCACTTCGGCATCATCCAGGGTCCTGCCGTAGCGCCCGCCTACCACCCAGGTGTTGGGGCCGCTGCTCATGGCCTTGTCGATGTTCAAGTCCCACTGCCGGTAGCGCTGGTCCGAGCCCAGGTTCGGGTCGTACTGGCGCAAAGTCAGGTTGATGTCTTCGCCGCTGTGGGGGAAGTAGACGTTGTCGAGGCTGTCGAACGAGTACTTGAGTTCGTAGAAGCCTTCGTTGAAGTTGACCTTGGGCAGGTCCTGGTCGCCGATGCGCACCTCGGCCTGGCCCCAGGCCTGGCCGACGCCAAAGCGCACTTCGCCGTTGTTGCCGATCTGCCGACCGAAGTTGAGACCAAAGCCATAGCGCTCCAGACGGTATTCGGCAATCGGGTCGTCGTCCAGGGTCGCCTCGATGTTTTGCGAGCCGAGGTCAATGTATGGCGCGATGAAATAGCGCGAGCCGGCATCCAGCGGCTGGTAGAACTCGCTGTACAGCTCTTGCTGGTCGCCGATCTGCGCGCGGGTCAGCCATTCGGCGCCGAGGGAGTTGATGCCGTTGACCCGGTAGCTGGCACCGATGTTGAAGGCGCTGTCGCCGCGCATGTCGTCCGACAGGTTCAGGCCCAGGCGCAGGTAGTCGGTGCCGCCGCGACGGCCACGGGCGTTGATCACCAGGGTGTTGTCGTCACCCTTGTGCACTACCCGGTACTGGACCCGGTCGAAGTAGTCGAGGCCGTACAGGGTGCCCATGTCGGTCTGCAGGCGGCCCAGTTCCAGTGGCTCGCCGATGGGTTGGCGAATGTAGTAGCGGATCACGTCGTCGCTGACTTTCGAATCGTTCTCGATGCGGATCGCGGTGATCACCGGTGTGCGCTGGCTCGGCGAGCGTGCGGCCAGCAGCTCGCCGTCGCTGGCCTGCGGGCGCTTGAGCACCGCCAGGCGTGCGTCCAAAGCGCGGGCGGCGCGGTAGCCGGCGTCGATCATGTCCTGGGCGCGGCCGAAATCGGTGACGCCAAAACTCGACAGCGGTGGCTGGATGAGAATGTCGTCGCGGTGCAGCGCTGCCAGTTGCTCTTCGGAGTTGCGTCGGGTCATCAGGGTGATCGACTGGTTGAGTACATCGACCACGGTTGCCAGTTGCTTGCGGCTGCGCAGCGGGGTGCCGATATCGACGACGATGGCCACGTCCACGCCCATCTCGCGCGCGACGTCCAGGGGAATGTTGTCGACCATGCCGCCATCGACCAGTAGCCGGCCATCGATCTCGACCGGGGCGAACACCGCCGGGATCGACATGCTGGCGCGAATCACCTGGGGCAGGTGGCCACGACGGAATACCACCTTTTCGCCGCTGGCGATGTCGGTGGCCACGGCGCGGAAGGGAATCGGCAGCTTGTCGAAGTCGCGGGTGTCGCTGGTGTGGGCGAGCATGCTTTCCAGCAGTAGGGCCAGGTTCTGGCCCTGGATCACCCCCAGCGGCAGGCCCAGGCTGCCGTCGTCGCGAAAGCTGAGCTTCTGTTTGACGAGAAAGTCGCGGTCATCCTGCTTGCGCCGAAACGGCACGTCCTTGCGCGGCGGCGCGTCGGAAAGCGCCTGCTGCCAGTCGATGTTGAGGGCGAGCTTTTCCAGTTCGTCGATCTTGTAGCCGGAGGCGTACAGGCCGCCGACCACCGCGCCCATGCTGGTGCCGGCAATCGCATCGACCTTGATGCCCTGTTCTTCCAGGGCCTTGAGCACGCCGATATGGGCCAGGCCACGGGCAGCACCGCCGGAGAGCACCAGGCCGACTTTCGGTCGGGGCGCTTCGGCGGCCAGCAGCGGGAAGCAAACGAACATCAGCAGCAGGGATAACAGCAGGCGGTGCATCATGACTCTCGGAGCGAAGGCTAAAGACCGCTAGTATAAGCGCGCCCACCTGTCAGGAGACCTTCAGTGTATGTCCGCGCATAAACCGGAAATTGTCATTACCTACTGCACCCAGTGCCAATGGCTGTTGCGTGCCGCCTGGCTGGCCCAGGAACTGCTGAGCACCTTCAGCGACGATCTGGCGCGGGTGGCCCTTGAACCCGCCACCGGTGGCTCCTTCCGTATTACCTGCGACGGCGTGCAGATCTGGGAGCGCAAGGCCGATGGCGGCTTCCCTGAAGCCAAGGTGCTCAAGCAGCGCGTGCGCGACCAGATCGACCCGCAGCGTGATCTGGGCCACAACGACCGGCCCTGACCCTCAGCCCTCGGCGACCGCCGCCTTGCCTACTTGATTGCCGGCCGCCAGGCGGCTGGAAATGACGATGGCGAGAATGATCAGCACACCGCCCATAAGCATGCGCAAAGTCGGGGTTTCGGCGAAGATCAACCACGCCATGGCGATGCCGTAGACCGGCTCCAGGGCAAACACCACGGCAGCGGTGCGCGCCTTGATCACCGCCAGGCTGGCGACGAACAGGCTGTGGGCGACGCCGGTACAGAACACCCCGAGCAGGCCGATCCACAGCCAGTCCATGGCGCTGACGCTGCCCAGCGCCGGCGCGGCCACCGGCAACAGGCACAGGGCGACCACGGCGTTCTGGCACAGTGCCGCCTGCACCGCCGGGATGCGCCCGGAGCCTGCACGGTTGGTCAATGACAGCAGTGAAAACAGCAGGCCTGACAGCAGCGACCAAAGCAGGCCGCCGGTGGCCTGGCTGGCCAGGTCGAAGTCCGGGGTTACCAGCACCAGGCCGATGCTCACCAGCAGCACCAGGACGATCTCGTTGGTGCGGATGCGCTCGCGAAACAGCAGGCCTTCAAGGATCACGGTAAAGGCCGGGAAGCTGGCAAAGCCGAGGGTGGCGATGGCGACACCGGCGACTTTCACCGAAATGAAAAAGCTCACCCAGTGCCCGGCCAGCAGTACGCCGCCGAGCAGCAGGCGGCGCCAGTCCTGGGCCTGCAGGGGCTGCCAGGCCTTGCGCGCAAAGCCTGCGAACACGGCCAATGCCAGCACGGCAAAGGCGGCGCGGCCGAAGACGATGATCGCCGGCGCGGCGCTGGCCAGTTTGCCGAACACGCCGGTCAGGCCGAAAAACAGTGCGCCGATGTGCAGGGCGCCGAGGGCAGTGCGGTGATTCATGGTGGTCCTTGTCAGAGAGCAGGGCAGCGGCGCCAGTTTACGGGGGCGGCGCTGGCGCTGTCTGTCGCGGTCCTCGCGTCAATTGTCGGCACAATCGCGCCGTAAGGCGCCAGGCGTGCGGCCAAACGCCTTGAGCATGGCGGCGGCAAAGGCGCTTTGCGAGCTGTAGCCGACCTGGCAGGCGATATCGCCGATCGGCAAGCGGGTATCGCGTAGTAGCTGCCGCGCGCGTAGCAGGCGACGCTGGCGTACATAGTCCATGGGCGTGACCCCGCATTCAGCCATGAACCGCGCATGCAGGCGCGCGCTGGAAAGCCCGGCCAGGCGCGCCAGGTCGGCCACCTGCAGCGGGTAGGCGGCGTTCTGCTCGATATGCGCATCGAAGCGGGCATAGGGCAGTGAGGTTGTCGGCGCAACGGGCGCCGCGCCGCCGTTCAGGCTGGCCAGCAGCAACACTGCACCGTGCTGGGCGATCAGCGGATCGTTGATCGAGCTGGCCGCCAGCCAGTCGACCAGTTGCTGTTGGCGAGTGTCCAGGCTCAACGGCCCGGCCCGCTCCAGCAGGCGCTGGCTGGCGTCCAGGTGCGCGCCCAGGCTCTGGCCCAGCCAGTTGTCGACCGGGACGTCCAGCACCAGGCAATCGCTGCCGACAGTACTGCCGCAGGTGTGATGGCGGCCAGCCGGGACCACCATCAGGTCCTGGCGGTCCAGCTGCGCGCCGCGGCCTTCGACCTCGAACTCCAGGCGCCCGCGCAGGCCGAACACCAGTTGCGGATGGTCGTGGCTATGGGCGATCAGGTCGTGGCGATAATGGCGCAGGGAAAGTATCGGGGCGCGGCTCATCGAAGGCTCCTCCGGCAATCGCAGCAGTGTACAGGCAAGCAGGCGGGCCGGGCATGTCATCAGACCGACACCGGGCGGTCATGTTCGATTCACCGCTGCTTGGCAAGCTGGCGCAAACCTTCCCGGAGCCTGCCGATGACCCGTGCCGAGCTTGTCAGACCCTCGCGCAAACAGCGCGTGCGCACCCTGTGGATCTCGGACGTGCACCTGGGCACCCGGGATTGCCAGGCCGAACACCTGTCGCAGTTTCTCAAGGGTTACCAGGCCGATCGCATCTACCTGGTCGGCGACATCATCGACGGCTGGAAGCTGCGCGGCGGCATGTACTGGCCCCAGGCGCACACCAACGTGATCCGCCGCCTGCTGACCATGAGCAAGCGCGGCACCGAGGTGATCTACGTCACCGGCAACCATGACGAGTTCCTGCGTCGCTACTCCAAGCTGGTGCTGGGCAATATCCAGTTGGTCGACCAGGCCGAGCACCTGACCGCCGATGGCCGGCGCCTGCTGGTGATTCATGGCGACCAGTTCGACGTGATCACCCGTTATCACCGCTGGCTGGCGTTCCTCGGCGATTCGGCCTACGAATTCACCCTGACCCTCAACCGCTGGCTCAACCACTGGCGTGCGCGCTATGGCTACGGCTACTGGTCACTGTCGGCGTACCTCAAGCACAAGGTCAAGAGCGCAGTCAGCTTCATCAGCGACTTTGAGGAGGCCATCGCCCATGAGTGCGTCAAACGCGGCTTTCATGGTGTGGTCTGCGGGCACATTCACCATGCCGAGATCCGCAAGGTCGGCGAGGTGGATTACCTCAATTGCGGTGATTGGGTCGAGTCGTGCACGGCACTGATCGAGCACTGGGACGGCAGCATCGAGCTTTATCGCCTGGCCGACGCCCAGGCCGAAGCCGCCCGGCGCCAGGCCGGGCTGGAGGAGCTGGTGGATTCAGGCAGTGGCGGCGGGTTGCTCTAGCGCGGCCTTGTAGATCGACTGGCGGGGTTTGGCGAACAGGCGCTGCAGCATCGGCTCGAAGAAGCTCAGGGGCAGGCTTTCGTAGCCCGGATCGAAGGCAGCGGCATCGTATTTGGCGCAAAATTCGATGGTTTGCTGGAATTGCGGATGGCCCTGGAATTGCTCGCGCAGGTGCCGGTCCATACCCAGGTGATGGAAAAAGTAGTAGCCCTGGAACACCCCGTGTTTTTCTACCATCCACAGGTTTTCCGGGCTGATGAACGGCTTGAGGATGGCGGCGGCGATGTCCGGGTGGTTATAGCTGCCCAGGGTGTCGCCGATGTCGTGCAGCAGCGCGCAGACCACGTACTCTTCATCGCGCCCGTCACGCCAGGCGCGGCTGGCGGTTTGCAGGGAGTGGCTCAGGCGGTCGATGGGAAAGCCGCCGAAGTCGCCATCGAGCAGGTGCAGGTGCGCCAGGATGCGATCGGCCAGCTGGCTGGCATAGGCCCTGAAATCCTCGGCGATGATTGCCCAGTCCTGCTCGGTACCGTCCTGCATGTGGTTAAAGCGGGCTTGCTGGTTCATCGGCGCTCCGAAACGCGGGGTTTCAGGGCACTCTACCTGTACCGTTGGTCGGGGCAGTGGCCGCACGGGACGGGTTTCTGACCTTGCGGGCCGAAATCAGAAGCTGACCTTGCCGCGCAGCATGTCGCGGTACATGGCGAAGTCGCCAATCAGGCTGTACAGCGGGTGCTTGAAGGTGGCGGGGCGGTTTTTCTCGAAGTAGAAGTGCCCGACCCAGGCAAAGCCGTAACCGGCAAAGGGCAGGGCCAGCAGCAGCAACCAGTTGCCGCTGCCCAGGGCAAAGGCGAGTACGGCGATGACCAGGCTGGTACCGACGAAATGCAGGCGCCGGCAGGTGGGGTTACTGTGCTCGCCGAGGTAATAGGGGTAGAACTCGGCAAAACTGCGAAATTGCTGAGGGCTGTTCACGACACTGCTCCAGAGTCTGGTCAATCTGACGAAGATACACGGCGTGGAGCCTGATCTGAGTCTAGAGTGAGTAACACTACAGAGCAGTGACAATAGGCGCCAATTGAGTATCCTTTGAGATCGCCGCAGGAGCGGCTTGTCGGTAACAAAAGAAGCCAGCCATGAGCGAAAGAACCACGTCAGCAAGCTGGGCATCAGGGATCGTCAAGGCACTTGAACTGGAAGGGCTCGATTGCCGTGCCATGTTCAAGCAACTTGGCCTGGATTTCACCGCGCTGGACGATCCCGACGCACGCTTCACCCAGGACTCCATGACCCGCCTGTGGCAGTTGGCGGTCGACCTTTCCGGCAACCAGGCGATTGGCCTGAACATGGCGCGGGTGGTACGCCCGGCGTCCTTTCATGTGGTCGGCTACGCGCTGATGTCGAGCCGCACCCTGGCCGAAGGTTTCGAGCGGCTGGTGCGCTATCAGCGGATCATCGCCGAAAGCTCCGACCTGAGTTTTCGCCTTGAGCCCGACGGCTATGCGCTGATTCTGACCGTGCATGGCGATCACCTGCCACCCACCCGGCACAGTGCCGAAGCCTCGCTGGCCTGCGCCCTGGCGCTGTGCAGCTGGCTCAGCGGGCGAGTGATCCAGCCGCGTCGGGTGCTGGTCCAGGGGCCGCAGCCCAAGGACTTGGGCCCTTACAAGACCGCATTCCATGCCCCGCTGGTGTTCAGCGCGCCCTACGATGCGCTGGTGTTCGAGCGCGCTGATATGGAGGCGCCGCTGCCGACGGCCAACGAGGCCATGGCCACCTTGCACGACCGCTTTGCTGGCGAATACCTGGCGCGCTTCTCGGAAAGCCGGGTTACCCATCGTGCGCGCCAGGTGTTGTGCCGGGTTTTGCCCCAGGGCGAGCCCAAGCGCGAAACCATCGCCCAGGCCCTGCACCTGTCGCAGCGCACCTTGCAGCGGCGCTTGCAGGAAGAGGGCACGAGCTTTCAGACGCTGCTGGACGATACCCGCCGCGAGCTTGCCGAGCAGTACCTGGCGCAAGCCAACATGACCCTGCTGGAGGCTGCCTATCTTCTGGGTTTCGCCGACCCGAGCAATTTTTTCAGGGCGTTTCGCCGCTGGTTCGATGTCACCCCTGGCGAGTACCGGGCGCGCTTGAACGGGGCCGTGGTGGCCCCGGTAGAGGATCCGCCGGTCAGTGACGCCAGAACGCCGGCATACACAGCACCAGCACCGTAATAATCTCCAGACGCCCGAGCAGCATGCCGAAGGCCAGGATCCACTTGGCCGCATCCGGCAGGGTGGCGAAGTTGCCGGCCGGGCCGATGGTTTCGCCTAGGCCCGGGCCGACGCCCGATACGGTGCTGGCGGCGCCGGTCAGGGCGGTCATCCAGTCGACACCCAGCAGCGACAGGGCCAGGGCGATGACGCAGATGGTGATGGCGAAGAAGAACGAGAAGGTCAGGATCGAACGCACGATCTCTTCATCGAGGCGGTGGCCGTTGTACTTCTGCTTGATCACCGCCCGGGGGTGAATCAGCTGGTTCAAGTTGGCCTTGAGCAGGATGTAGGCCACCTGGAAGCGGAAAATCTTGATGCCGCCAGCGGTCGAGCCCGAGCAGCCGCCGACAAAACCCAGGTAGAAGAACAGCATCAGCGAGAAATTGCCCCACAGGCTGTAGTCGCCCAGGGCGAAGCCGGTGGTGGTGACCACCGAGGTGACGTTCAGGGCCACGTGGCGCAGGGCGTCGAGCCAGTGCAGGTTGGTGGTGGCCCAGTACCAGGTGCCGAGCACCAGCCAGGTCGCCACCAGCATCGCCAACAGGCCCTGGACCTGCTGGTCCTTGATCAGCGCCTTGCGGTTGCCGCGGATGGTCGCCACGTACAGGGCGAACGGCAAGCTGCCGAGGATCATCACCACCACCGCTACCCAATGCACCGCCGGTATGTCCCACTTGGCCAGGGACTGGTCGGAGGTAGAGAAACCGCCGGTGGAAATCGCCGACATGGCGTGGTTGATCGCGTCGAAGGCGTTCATGCCCGCCAGCCAGAAGGCCAGGGCGCCGAGGGTGGTGATGCCGATGTACACCAGCACGATCGACTTGGCGACCATGTGCGAGCGTGGCATGACCTTCTCGGAACGGTCCGAGGACTCGGTCTGGAACAGGCGCATGCCGCCGATGCGCAGCAGCGGCAGGATCGCCACGGCCATGGCGATAAAGCCGATACCGCCGAGCCAGTGCAGCAGCGAGCGCCACATCAGGATACCCGGCGACATGCTGTCGAGGCCGCTGAGTACGGTGGCGCCGGTGGCGGTAATGCCGGACATGCTTTCGAAAAAGGCGTCGGTGTAGCTGATGTGCTGGGTCAGCAGGAACGGCAGGGCGGCGAAGATGCACACCACCAGCCAGCTGCTGACCGTCAGCAGGTACATGTCGCGCGGGCGCAGGTGCACGTGCTCGGGGCGGCCCTGGATGATCAGCGCCAGGCCTGCGATAAAGGTGATCATGCTGGCCCACAGGAACGACGGCAGGTCGCCCGTGCGGTCGAAGATCACCAGGGTGGCCATGGGCACGACCATGCTGATCGCCAGGGTGATCAGGAAGATGCCGATGATGAAACCAATGATCCTTAAGGTCGGCAACGCCATGTGATCTGCTCTGACTCAAAACGGAAGGGCGCCATTCTACCTATGGACCTTTTTAAGTAAACGCTAGAATAGCCCGACATTTATCCACAAGGGGTAGCCAATGGAGGCTCTCGACGCATTGCTCAACCGGGTTTCGGTTCCACGTCTGCTGGATCCGGCACCCAATACCGCACAACGCGAGGCGCTGTTTCAGGCCGCCCTGCGGGCACCGGACCACGGCCAGTTGCGGCCCTGGCGCTTCTTGACGGTCGAGGGCGAGGCGCGGGCCAAGCTTGGCGAACTGCTCGCCGAAGCGGTCAAACTCAATGGCGAGACCGGCCAGGCGGCGCTGGACAAGGCCCGGGCCATGCCGTTGCGGGCGCCGTTGCTGGTGGTTGTGGTTGCGCGGCTGCAGGATCACTTCAAGGTGCCGCAGTCCGAGCAGCGCCTGGCGGCCGGTTGCGCTGCCCACGGTATTTTGCTCGCGGCTCATGCCCAGGGTATTGGTGCGGTATGGCGTACCGGTGAGCTTTCGTACAGCAAGCATGTGGCCAAGGGATTGGGGCTGGCGGACAACGAAGAGATCATCGCCTTCCTGTACCTGGGTACTCCACAAAATGAACCGCGCACCGCGCCGGTGCTGGCGACGGCTGATTTTGTCAGTGCCTGGGAGTAGCAGGGGGGGTTAGGGCCTCATCGCGGGGCAAGTCGAGGCGTCGCACCGCCGCTCCCACAATGTAGGAGCGGGCTTGCCCCGCGAAGCTATATTGAGTCAGGCCTTGCCAGTGGCAACTCTAGCGTGGCAACAAACCCGCCCTGGGGATGATTGCCCAGGCTCAAGCTGCCGCCATGGCGCTCCGCCGCCTTGCGCGCAATGGCCAGCCCCAGGCCATGGCCTGCGGCACTCTGCCCGGGCGCCCGGTAGAACGGCTCGCCCAGTTGCGCCAGGTGCTCTGCGGCCACTCCCGGGCCATGGTCACGCACACTCAGCACAATCTTGTCGCTTTCGCGCACCCCGGTGATTTCAATCGGCTGCCCGGCCGGGTTGAAGCGCACGGCATTGCGCAGCAGGTTATCCAGCGCCCGTTCCAGCAGCGTCGGCCAGCCTTGCAGGTTGAGCCCGGGTTCATGCTGCAGCAGGATCTCCTGCTCCGGCGCGCCCAGTTGCGCGTCCTTGTGCACGGCGGCCAGCAGGGCATCAAGGTCCACCGGTTCGGCCCGTGCCTGTTCGGCATCGACCCGGGCCAGCACCAGGATCTCACTGATCAGCGCTTCGAGGCGGTCGCATTCGCGGGTCAGGCGCGGCCACAGGGCCTGGCGCTGCTCGGGTTCGGCGCGTTCGGCCAGGGCCAGGGCGATACGCAGGCGTGCCAGCGGCGAGCGCAGTTCGTGGGACACATCACGCAATAGCTGGCGCTGGCTGCCGATCAGGCTTTGCAGCCTTGCACCCATGCGGTTGAAGTCGTTGGCCAGTACGCCGAACTCGTCACGGCGGTTGGCCAGGCGGGCCAGGCTGTTCTGCTGGTAGGTGGTTTGCCCCAGGTCATGCACGGCGCCGCGCAAGCGGCTCAGCGGGCGGGTGATCGACAGGGTCACCAGCAGGCTGAACAGGGTCAGCACCACCAGGGCGATGCCTAGGGCGCTCAACGGCCAGAGCAGGCTGTCGCGGTGCCAGGCATCCAGTTCCGGGTGCGGGATGCGATAGATCAGCAGGTAGGTCTCGCCGCTGTCGGGGCTGGTGTATTCCTCGGTCAGGCGGCGCCACGGCAGGCGCCGGTCGTCGTTGTGGCGGCGCGCCTCGAAGGCGGCGGCGCGGCGCGGGAAGGTGCCGGGCACGACGGCGTCGCCACTGTCGTTGAGCACTTGCACATCGATGTTGTAGCGGCGCTTGCGGTGTTCGAGGTAATGCTGGGCGTATTCCGGCCCTTGCTGTTCATAGCGCTGGGTCCAGTTCTTGGCCAGGGTATTGAGGCCCGGGTGGCGGCTGAGAATCCAGGCGTCCTGATTCAGCATGTGCCCGAGCAGGATCGACAGCCCGGCAACCAGGGCGATGGCCAGCCAGAAACTGGCCAGGATGCGCCAGAACAATGAACGCAAAAGAGGCACCTCTAACGGAAAAAGCCCGGCCTGCTGGGGCAGGCCGGGCGGGTGGCTGACAGCTTACTGGGCCTTGTTGGCTTTTTCAGCTTTCCAGGCTTTGAACTCGGCCCATTCGGCGCGGCGTTCATCCTGCTTTTTCTTCATTTCGTCGAACTGTTTTTGCTGTTCGGGTTTGAGCAGGGCGCGAATCTCGGCCTGGGTCTTGTCCTTCTTGGCCTTGAGCTCGTCTTTCAGGGCCTTCTGGTCAGCGGCCGGGAGTTTTTCCAGGTAGCGCTGGGTGATTTCCTGACGGCTTTTCATCTGCTCGCCCATCAGCTTGCCGATCTGCTGGCGCTGTTCGCGGCTCAGGTCCAGCTGGGCGAAAGGCGCTCCACCGCGGTGGTGCTCGCCGTGGCGCGGGCCGCCGGCATCTGGCATGGCCATGGCAACGGTGGGCAGAGCAGCGGCGAACATCAGGGCGATAAGGGTCTTGCGCATGGTGACTCTCCTTTCTGAGGCCGGTCGTTACCGGATGTGCCCAGTCTAGGGAGATCAAGGTCAGCGGCGGTCAGGCAAGGGTAAAGCTTGGGTAAAGATGCCTGCGCGCCGTGCTGACATTACAGGCTGTAGTAGTAGCCGCGGCTGCGCAGGGCGACGATGCGCGGGCGGCCATCGGCGTGCGGGCCGATCTTCTTGCGCAGGTTGCTGACGTGCATGTCCAGGCTGCGGTCGTACAGGGTCAGCTTGCGGCCCAGGGCGATCTGCGCCAGTTCCTGCTTGTCCAGTGGCTCGCCGGGCTGGCGCAACAGGGCTTCGAGGATGCGGCTCTCGGAGAGGGTCAGGGCCAGCTCTTGCTCGTCGATGCTGACCACGCCGCGGGCCGGGCTGAAGCACAGGTCGCCGATTTCCACCTGGCTCGGCGTCGCGTTGGGGTGGCTGCGGCGCAGCACGGCGCGCAGGCGGGCGGTGAGTTCACGCGGGTCGCAAGGTTTGGCCAGGTAGTCGTCGGCGCCCAGCTCCAGGCCGAGAATCCGGTCCAGCGGCTCGCCACGGGCCGAGAGCATCAGCACCGGCAGTTCGGCGTGTTCGCTGCGCAGCTGCTTGAGCAGCTCAAGACCGCTGCCGTCGGGCAGCATCACGTCCAGCACGACGGCGGCCGGCGCCTGTTCGGCCAGCGCTTTGCGGGCGCTGTGGCCATCGTGGCAGGCACGTACCACGAAACCTTCCTGGGTCAGCCAGCTGCCGAGCAGCTCGCAGAGTTCCTGGTCATCATCAATCAGTAACAGCTCGCTCATGACTCACTCAATTCAACCATTGCCGACGCTTTCTGTGTCCGCCACTGGCAAAGATACCGCAGAGTGCTGCAAACAGGGCAACTGCGCCACCAATCAGGAACCATTGTTGCTGCTCGGTGATGAGTTTCGGCGCGGCGCTGGCCTGCAATTCCTTGAGTGCCAGCTTCAGTTTCTGGTTTTCCTGGCGCAGACGGGTGAGCTGGGCGCTTTCGCGTTCGCTGTCGGCGTTGTGCAGCTGTTGGACCAGGGTTTCGCGCAGGCGCTCGCTTTCTTTGAGGCGCTGTTGCAGCTCGGTGATCTGGCTGCCGGCACTGAGCGACAGCGGGGTGCTGGAGCCGCTGGGCTCTTCAGCCTGGGCCAATGGGGTCAGCAGCAACAGGCACAGCAGCAGGGACAACGGACCTTGACGCATCGGAACTCCTGATTCCATTGGATGGTTCAGGAGGTTGTCGGCCATCGGGCGAGAATAATGAGCATTTGCCAAGAGAAAGCTGCAAGGGGCGGTGTGCCGGCTTGGCCACCGCCCTGCGGCATTACGGCAGGACTTGCTTGAACGGCTTGACGATGACGTTGGCGTAGACGCCGGCGGCAATGTACGGGTCGGCGTCGGCCCAGGCCTGGGCGGCGCTGAGCGAGTCGAATTCGGCGACGATCAGGCTGCCGGTGAACCCGGCGGCGCCCGGGTCGTTGCTGTCAACGGCCGGGTGCGGGCCGGCCAGTACCACGCGGCCTTGCTCCTTGAGCTGCTGCAGGCGTTCGATATGCGCCGGGCGCGCGGCCAGGCGTTTTTCCAGCGAGTCGGCTACGTCTGTGGCAATGATGGCGTAAAGCATGTCATTCCTCGTGCTTGGGAGTGGAAGGCGGAGTGCTCGGGTCGCTGTCGTGCAGGTGGCGCGACAGGTACACGCCCTGGGCCACCAGGAACAGTACGGTCATGCCCAGGCTGCCGAACACCTTGAAGTCGACCCAGAAGCTCTGGAAGGTGAAGGCAACGAACAGGTTGGCCGCGCCACAGAACAGGAAAAAGCCGATCCAGGCGATGTTCAGGCGCGTCCATACCGGCTCCGGCAGGGTCAGGGCGTGGCCCATGATGCGCTTGATCAGCACCCGGTCGCCGATGAAGTGGCTGCCGGTGAAGGCCAGGGCGAACAGCCAGTTGACCACCGGCGCCTTCCATTTGAGGAAGGTTTCGCTGTGGAAGGCCAGGGTCAGGCCGCCGAACACCAGGCAGGCGACCAGCGTCAGCCACTGGCCTTTCTCCAGCTTGCGTTGGCGAAGGAACAGGGCGCCGTAGACCACCAGCGAGCTGATGATCAGCATCGCCGTGGCGCTGTAGATGCCACCCAGTTCGAAGGTGTGCCCGGCAAATTCGACGGCACGCGGTTCGAGCTTATAGACGATGAAGAACAGGAGCAGCGGGATGAAATCGATGAATTGTTTCACAGTGGCAGCCAGAAGCAGGATGTGACGGCATAATAACAAACATCAATGACAGCGAAAGCGCCACCTATGAATGTTGATCTGCACTGCCACAGTACGGCCTCCGACGGCGCCTTGTCGCCTACGGTTCTGGTCGCCCGGGCCCATGAGCACGGCGTGCGGATGCTCTCGCTGACCGACCATGACACCCTCGAAGGCCAGCTCGAAGCCCGCGCCGCCACCCAGGCCCTGGACATGCACTGGGTCAGCGGCATCGAGCTGTCGTGCACCTGGGGCGGGGCGACCATTCACGTGCTGGGCTACAACTTCCCCCTCGACGCCGCACCGTTGCAGGCCGCCGTCGAGTCGCTGCACCGTGGTCGCTGGTTGCGTTCGGAAGAAATCGACCGACGGTTGGCACTCAAGGGCATGAAGGGCGCGCTCGACGGCGCGCGGGCCATCCAGCAGGAACTGGGCGACAGCGGCAATGCCCCGGCGCGCCCGCATTTTGCCGAGTACCTGGTGCGCGCAGGCTATGTAAAAGACCGCGCCGAGGCGTTTCGCAAGTGGCTGGGGGCCGGCAAGCTGGGCGACGTGAAGCTGCACTGGCCAACCCTGGAGGAGACCGTCGAGACGTTGCGCCAGTCCGATGCCTGGGTCAGCCTGGCCCACCCGATGCACTACGATTTAACCCGCAGCAAGCGCCGCCGGCTGATTGCCGACTATATTCAAGCAGGCGGGCAGGCGCTGGAAGTGGTCAACGGCATGATGCCGGCCGAACAGGTAGGCACTCTGTCGATCCTGGCCCGTGAATTCGGTCTGCTGGCCAGTGCCGGCAGTGATTTCCATGGCCCTGGCACCTGGGGCGAGATCGGTGTCTACCGGCCATTGCCAGAGGACCTGCCACCACTGTGGCGCCGATTCAAACATGAGCAGCCTATCGCGGCAGTCTGAACAGGAAGAGAACGTGAGTCAGTTTTTCCAGATTCATGCGGAAAACCCGCAACCGCGCCTGATCAAACAGGCCGTCGAAATCATCCGCAAGGGCGGCGTGGTGGTTTATCCCACCGACTCCTCCTACGCCATGGGTTGCCAGATCGGCGACAAGAACGCGGTTGAACGGGTTCGCCGCCTGCGTCAGCTGGACAAGAACCACAACTTCACCCTGATCTGCTGCGACCTGTCGCAAATGGGCCTGTTCGCCAAGATCGACACCGCCACCTTTCGCTTGCTCAAGGCCCATGTACCGGGGCCGTACACCTTCATCCTCAACGCCACCCGCGAAGTGCCGCGCCTGCTGCTGCACGAAAAGCGCCGCACCATCGGCCTGCGCGTGCCGTCCAACCCGATTGCCCTGGCCCTGCTCGAAGAGCTCGGCGAGCCGCTGATGAGCGTCAGCCTGATCATGCCCGGCGAAGACCAGCCGATGACCGATCCCTACGAGATTCGCCAGGCTCTGGAGCATCATGTCGATCTGATCGTCGATGGCGGCTTTGGTGACCTCAAGGCCTCGACCGTGATCAACCTGGCGGGCGATGAGCCGGAAGTGATCCGCGTCGGTTGCGGCGACCCTGCGCCGTTCATGGTCGAAGCGTGAGCCAGGCGACCACTAGCGAAGCGAGCATCGACCCGCAAGCAGGCGCCCAGCAGGAACTGCCGCTGGTGCTGGTGTATGGCGAAGCCATGACCGAGATGCCGGTGGACCTGTACATTCCGCCGGATGCCCTGGAAGTGTTTCTGGAGGCCTTCGAAGGGCCTCTGGATTTACTGCTGTACCTGATTCGCAAGCAGAACGTCGACATCCTCGACATCCCGGTGGCGGAAATCACCCGCCAGTACATGGGTTACGTCGAACTGATGAAGACCGTGCGCCTGGAGCTGGCCGCCGAGTACCTGGTGATGGCGGCGATGCTCGCCGAGATCAAGTCACGGATGCTGCTGCCGCGTTCGGCCGAGGTCGAGGAAGAAGAGGCCGACCCGCGTGCCGAACTGATCCGCCGCCTGCAAGAGTACGAGCGCTTCAAGGCCGCCGCCGAAGGCATCGACGGCCTCAGCCGGGTTGGCCGCGAGGTCATCGTGCCGCGCCTGGACGCGCCGCAGGCCAAGGTGCGCAAGCTGTTGCCCGAGGTCAGCCTGGAAGAGCTGCTGGTGTCGATGGCCGAAGTGCTGCGCCGTGGTGATCTGTTCGAAAGCCACCAGGTCAGCCGTGAGGCGTTGTCGACCCGCGAGCGCATGAGCGAAGTGCTTGAGCGCCTCAAGGGCGGCGGCTTCGTGCCCTTCGTCGAGCTGTTCAGCGCCGAGGAGGGCAAGCTCGGGGTGGTGGTGACCTTCATGGCGATTCTCGAACTGGTCAAGGAATCCTTGATCGAACTGGTGCAAAATGAGCCCTTTGCGCCGATCCATGTCCGCGCCCGCGCCGAGTAACAACTGAGCAAGCCCATGAACCTGAACGAACCGCGCGACCTGGCGCCCCTGCTCGAGGCCTTTTTGCTGGCCTCGGGCAAACCGCAATCCCTTGAGCGCCTGTACGAATTGTTCGAGGAAGCCGAGCGCCCGGAACCTGCGGTGTTCAAGAAGGCCCTGGAGGTGCTGCGCAAGTCCTGCAATGGCCGCGCCTTCGAGCTCAAGGAGGTGGCTTCGGGTTACCGCCTGCAGATCCGCGAAGACTACGCACCCTGGGTCGGCCGGCTGTGGGAAGAGCGCCCGCAGCGCTACTCCCGGGCCCTGCTGGAGACCATGGCGCTGATCGCCTACCGCCAACCCATCACCCGCGGCGAGATCGAGGACGTGCGCGGTGTGGCGGTCAACACCAACATCATCAAGACCCTGCTCGAGCGCGAGTGGATCCGCATCGTCGGCTACCGTGAAGTGCCGGGTAAACCGGCGATGTTCGCCACCACCAAGGCCTTTCTCGACCACTTCAACCTGAAGAACCTCGATGACCTGCCGCCGCTGGCCGAGTTGCGCGAGATGGAGCCTGAGCCCGAACCGGTACTGGAACTGGACGATGCCCCGGTACCGGCGCACCTGCAGGCCCTGGCCGATGCCAGTGCCGAGCCGCAAGAGCCCCAGGAAGAAACCAGCTTCCGCAGCCTGTTGACCGAACTGGACGCCATGGAAGAAGGGCTCAAAACCGATTTCGATGACCTGGTCGACGATACCCAGGTGGATCTGGACGACGAGCCGTTGGCAACCGAACCGCAGACGCCGCATCAGTAACCCTGGCCTTCGGGCGGATAGACCCGGCAATTTTTGCAATTTCGGCTAGTCTCAGGTGCGTTCACGTCGCGATCAGCGTATGATTCGCGACCCTTTTTGGCGCTTGTTCGCCATACCAGATTTTCGTAAATACACCGGGAGGTGCCCAGCATGAGTGAAAAAGACCTGCAAGAAACCCAGCCATTGCCACCATCAGGCGAGAAACTGCAAAAAGTTCTCGCCCGTATCGGCGTGGGCTCGCGCCGCGACGTCGAGGCCTGGATCAGCCAGGGCCGGATCAAGGTCAATGGCGTCAATGCCACCCTTGGCCAGCGCGTCGACCTGCACGATGCGATCTCGGTCGACGGCCGCGTGATCAAGCGCGAAGAAGCTGCCGAAACCGTGCGCCGGGTGATCATGTACAACAAACCCGACGGTGAGATCTGCACCCGTGACGACCCGGAAGGCCGTCCGACCGTGTTCGACCGCCTGCCACGGCCGAAAGAAGGCCGCTGGATCAACATCGGTCGCCTCGACATCAACACCACCGGCCTGCTGATGTTCACCACCGACGGTGAGCTGGCCAACCGCCTGATGCACCCGTCCTACGAAATGGACCGTGAGTATGCCGTGCGTGTGCGTGGTGAAGTCGACGAAGACATGATTGCCCGCCTCAAGGCCGGTGTCGTGCTCGAAGACGGCCCGGCGCGTTTCACCGACATCCAGGAAGCCCCTGGCGGTGAAGGCTTCAACCACTGGTACCACTGCGTGGTGATGGAAGGTCGCAACCGTGAAGTACGCCGCCTGTGGGAATCCCAGGGCCTGGTGGTCAGCCGTCTGAAGCGCGTGCGTTTCGGCCCGGTGTTTCTCAACTCCGACCTGCCGATGGGCCGCTGGCGCGAAATGAGCCAGCAGGAAGTCGACATTCTTGCCGCCGAAGTGGGCCTGACCCCAGTGGCCATGCCGGCCCTGAACCACAAGAGCAAGGACAAGCTCGAGCGCCTGCAGCGCAAGTCCACCCGTCCGCTGGGCCGTGGCGAGCGCGTGCGCACCCTGCGTCCGGCCCAGGACGGCGCTGCAACCGGCGAGCGCCCTGCGCGCCAGCCTCGTGGTGAAGCCGAGCGTCCGGTTCGCCAGCCCCGTGGCGACGAGCGTCCAGCCCGTCAGCCGCGTGGTGAAGCGCCGCGTAAGGACAGCGGCCGTGGCAGCAGCACCGTGGCCGAGCGCCCAAGCGACATGAACAAACGCGGCAAGCCGGCGCCCAAGCGTCCGGGCAGCACCCGCAACAAACCGCGCCCGTAAGTCGGGCCGGTTAAACAAGCCAACCTTCGGGTTGGCTTTTTTTTTGCGCAAATTTCCTTGTCTTACAGACACTTCCGTAAGCCGTGGAAAGTTTTTACACCATCGTGTAAATAAATCGTTACAAATGTCAGCCGGTACACGGGCCCTGGCTGGAGATTTCTATGGGTGTAAACAGAACTTGCCGAAAGCCCCGGGCCAGGGCGCTTTACTTGCCCGTCAACAGCTTGTTCGCAGGCCCCGGGAGCGGTGAGATAGGCGCCATTGCCGTGTGCAAAGCCGGGCCGGAGAGCCGGGCATTCAATAAGAACAAATGGAGGCGCCATGTACGCCGATTACCTCCCCAGGCTAGAACCCTTCCTCAGGACCGGTGCGTTTTGTCGTCAGACAGTCACGCAACGTGTTGACCCCTGCGCGTCTGTAGGGGTATACAATGCGCCGCGTTTTAACTGTGACCCCAATGCGTACCGCGCACTCTTGCTGACACCCGGCTGATTCGCCCACGGCTTATGCCCTGGACGGGCAGCAGTTGGCCAAGATCCTCAAGGTAATCACCTTGTTAATTCCGCTGCGCCACGAGCGCGGTGGGTCCGATTCCGTCACAGATAAAAACAAGCAGGTGACTTCGTTCATGAGTGGACAAAACACGCATTCAGGCGAGCTGAAACGCGGCCTGAAAAATCGCCATATCCAGTTGATCGCCCTGGGCGGTGCAATCGGTACCGGGCTGTTCCTGGGTTCGGCCGGGGTGATGAAGTCGGCGGGCCCGTCGATGATCCTCGGCTATGCGATCTGTGGCTTCATTGCCTTCATGATCATGCGCCAGCTCGGCGAGATGATCGTCGAAGAGCCGGTCGCCGGCTCCTTCAGTCACTTCGCGCACAAATACTGGGGCGGTTTTGCCGGCTTCCTGTCGGGCTGGAACTGCTGGGTGCTGTACATTCTGGTGGGCATGTCGGAGCTCACCGCCGTTGGCAAGTACGTGCACTACTGGTGGCCGGAGATCCCGACCTGGGCCTCGGCGGCTGCTTTCTTCATCCTCATCAACGCGATCAACCTGGCCAACGTCAAGGTGTTCGGCGAGGCCGAGTTCTGGTTCGCGATCATCAAGGTCCTGGCCATTGTCGGCATGATCGCCCTGGGCAGCTGGATGCTGGCCAGCGGTAGCGGCGGCCCGCAAGCTTCGGTGAGCAACCTGTGGGAACACGGCGGCTTCTTCCCCAATGGCGTCAGCGGCCTGGTCATGGCCCTGGCGATCATCATGTTCTCCTTCGGCGGCCTGGAAATGCTCGGTTTCACCGCCGCTGAAGCCGACAAGCCGAAGACTGTGATCCCCAAAGCGATCAACCAGGTGATCTACCGCATCCTGATTTTCTACATCGGTGCCCTGGTTGTGCTGCTGTCGCTGACCCCATGGGACAGCCTGGTCACCAGCCTCGATGCCGCCGGTGGAACCTACGGCGCCAGCCCGTTCGTGCAAGTGTTCTCGCTGCTGGGCAGTGATGTTGCTGCGCACATCCTCAACTTCGTGGTGCTGACCGCGGCGCTGTCGGTGTACAACAGCGGTACCTACTGCAACGCCCGTATGCTCTACGGCATGGCCGAACAGGGCGATGCCCCGGCGGGCCTGGCGAAGATCGACAAGCGCGGTGTGCCGGTGCGTTCGATCCTGGCTTCGGCAGCGGTGACCCTGGTCGCGGTGCTGCTCAACTACTTCATCCCGCAGCACGCGCTGGAGCTGCTGATGTCGCTGGTAGTGGCCGCCCTGGTGATCAACTGGGCGATGATCAGCTACTCGCACCTGAAGTTCCGCCAGCACCTGAACAAGACCGGCCAGACCCCGCTGTTCAAGGCGCTGTGGTACCCCTATGGCAACTACATCTGCCTGGCCTTCGTGGTGCTGATCCTGGGCATCATGCTGCAGATCCCGGGCATCCAGATCTCGGTCTACGCGATTCCGGTCTGGCTGCTGGTGATGGTGGTCTGCTACAGCCTGAAAACCAACCGCAGCAAAGCGGCGGCAGCGGCTACCCCGGCCTCGCTCAAGCGCTGATTCACACGGTTGAAAAAACGCCCCGGTTATCCGGGGCGTTTTCGTTTACAGGTAAATGATCTCGATCGTCGCCGAGCCGTCGAGGTGGATGTCCTGGCGGTTGTCCAGTTCGCTGGTGGCGGCGATCACCGGCATGATGTTGATTGGCGTGCTCAGGTGGCGGATGGCGATCGGGCCGTTGCTGTTGTTCTCGACATCATTGAAGCCGAGCAGGGTGGTGGTGGTCAGCGCTTTGCTGGTGCTGCCTGCGGTGCTCCAGCCGGTGCCGCGGGTCGACTGGGTGAGGTACACCGCCGGCAACTGGTCGGCGCTGATGTGCAACGGGTCGATCTGCACCTCGTACAGGCCGATTTTGTTCTCGCTGGCATCGCGGCCCAAACCGTAGAAATTCAGCGAATCGACCACCGCCGTGCCGTCGCGGTTGTCCTGCATCAGCAGGGCATAGCGCGCCGGGCTGTCGCACTGGATCGACAGGTTGAGCTGGCGCGTGGGCAGGCGCGTGCGCTTGTCGCTGTTAAGGCTTTGCAGGCTGATCTTGCCGTAGTCCACCACCCCGCCCTGGGACAGCAATGGCGTGCAGGCCGCTGGCTGGATCTGCCATTGCAGAGCCAGTTCGGCAGTGCTGCCGGAGGCCGGGGCAGCGAACTGCCCGCTGCTGCGCAATGAGGTCGACTCGCGCACTTCGAAAGCCTTGGCAGACAGCTCGGCTTCGAACACCAGGGTCAGATTCAGGCTGCGGCCTTGCACGGCTTTGCCGGCCCGGACCGGGACCATGCCGCTACGCGGCTGCCAGCCCAGCGAGGCGCTGGCCGGGCCCGGCACGGCGCCGGTTTGTTCGATCCGGGCCAGGTCAACGCGTTCGCCGTCGACCATGGCATCGGCGGCACGTACTCGGTAGTGCCCGCCAGCGGCGAGTTCGAAGCGCTCGCCGTCCAGGGCATTGGCTGTATAGAACACACTCAGGTCGGTGCTTTCGCTGCAGCTCAGGGCCAACTGCGCGGATTTCTCCGGCAGTGCCAGGCCTGGGCTGCCGGGCTGCAGGCGGCTGCGGTCGAGGGTGCCATAGTCCAGCGGCGTCGGCGTGATCTGTAATCGGCATTCATTGGCGAAGGCTGTCAGCGGCAGGCCGAAGAGAAGGAGCATTGCAAGCTGGGGTTTGTACCGGGTGTTCATGATTTGACGCATCCTCACCAAAGCGGTGTATGGAAGGACGACACAAGGTGTAGCTGCCGTCTGGCGTCATGTCGTCGCGAAGGGGGGTCAACTGCAGGTGCGTTGGGCCTGGGTGTAGTAGCTGTCGCTGCGGGCGCCGGTATCCGGGTCGAGGGTGACGCGGCATTCGCGGGCCTGGTGGTCGCTGATGATCAGGTGGCCGATGTCGGCGCTGTTGTCGATGAACACCAGCCCGCCCGGTTGCACCAGGTTGATGAAGCGCCCACGGTCGTCGAACACCGACGCGCCGCTGGGCAATGGCTGGCCGCTGCTGTCGAGCAGGGTCAGCAGCAGCCGACGGACACTCCAGGCGCGGAAACTCAGGCGCGGCACCGCGCCGCGAGTGGCGCGCAGCACGCCGGCCCCCTGGTCGACGTTGATGTGGGTCGGCAGGCTCTGGGTGTCGACCTCGACCGGGCTTTTGCCATAGGCGGTGAGCGAGGCCACCACCGCGTTGCCGGCATGATCGGTCCACACCGGGCCGCTCGGGGTGCTGGCCTTGACTCCGGGGGTGTCGGTGACCGAGAGGATCGCGAAGGTATCGCGGATCGGGTAGGGCGAGGGGGTGATCCCGGCCCCATGCACGGCTATGCCGCCGCGCAGGCCGAGGTTGTAGTTGCTGTTGTCGCCGTCGCCGCTGTAGTTCAGGTCCAGCTGGGTGTAGCGAGGTAATGCCGAAAGGCCGGCGCTGGCCAGGGTGCTGGAATCGCCGGAACGATGTTCTGCGCCCAGGCGATAGCCAAGGCTGTCACTGACCTGCTCGTTGTAAGCCACGGTGCTGGTGGTACTGCTGTCGTTATGGCGCACGCTGCTGCGCAGACGCCGGCGACCATCCAGGGGGATGCTGGCGCTGAAATACACGGCGTCGTCGTTGTAGCCGTCGCTGCTGCCCAGGGCTTTTTCCACCGTCGCCGAGAATGTGACGCCGCCGTAGCTGTTGCCCCAGGACAAAAACAGCCGTTGCGTGCTGTCGTGCTCGTAGTAGGTGCTTTGCGTGTACCCCAGGTTGAGGCTGCCCAGGGCGCGGCTGGCCCAGCGCAGGCTGGTGCTGAACTGGTCGCGGTAGCTGGAGGCGAACTGATCATTGTCGCGGTAGGTGCTGTCGAGCAGTTCGCGGTAGCCGCGGCTGCGGTGGTTGGCGGCCACCAGGCTGCTCCATTGCTCGTGCATTTGCCAGTTGAGCTGGCCGCCCAGTTGCGCGCCCTGCTGGTCGAGGCTGCTGGCTTGCGTGCCGATGGCAAACACCTCGGTGCTGAGCTGCGGCGTGAGCGCGGTGCCGAGGCTGGCGCCAAGGCTGCGATAGCCCTGGGCGAGGATCAGGCCGCTGCTGATGACCGAGGTATTGCCCAGCGCGCCGCTTTGGCCCAGGCTCACCACCGCCGGGTCGTCGCTGCCATGGCCATGGCTGCGCACCACGCCGGCGCCGATGCTGTAGCCGCTTTGCGGGCGGGCGCTGGCGGCGAGGCTGGCCGGTACGCGAAAGCGCCGTTGCTCGCCATTGGTTTCGATCACCGTCACTTCCAGGTCGGAACGCGACGTGATGCGCGGGATGTTGGTGAGGGTGAAGGGCCCGGGCTGTACCACAGTGCTGTACAGCAAGGCGCCGTTCTGATGCACCTCGACCCGCGCCTGGCTGTTGGCGATGCCCTGCACGCTGGCGTTGTCCAGCTGCGACAGCAGGCCATACTCCGGCGTGAGCTGCGCGCCCATGATCTGCGCGCCGTTGAGCACCGGGTTGACCAGGCTGATCTCGCCGGCCTGGAACAGGCTGCGGTGCTGGGCGAAGCTGCGTTGCACATAGGTGTCGAGCATTTCGCTGCGCATCTTGCCATCGAAGCGGCTGTGCACCTGGCGGCTGCGCAGGATCCAGTTGTCCAGGTTCAGGCCCAGCTCGGTATTGGCTGCGGCATAACGGCTGGACTGGCCGTCGTAGCGGTTGAACGAGCTGAAAATGTCGTAGTTCAACAGCCCGGCAATGCCGCCCTGGCTGTAGTCGTCGGACAATTGTCGCTCGTCCAGCAGCGCCTGGTCCGGTACGAACAGTCGCACCTGGTGCTGACCGGGCTGCAGTTCGATCTGAGCCTGGGGGAAGGCCGTGCCCAGGGCCAGGCAGTCGGGATCGGCAGGCTGCTCCTGGGCATCCAGGGTGGTGGACCACTCGGCGGGTTGGCGCAGCCCGGCGAAGGCCAGCAAGGGATTATCGACGCACAGGCTGCCATCCTCGCCGAAGCGCGCCTGGGTAGTGCCCCTGTCGCGGCCGTTGACGCTCAGGCTGATCTGCTGACGCCCTGGCGGGAAGCGGGTTTGCCTGCCAAACAGGGCAGCAAGCCTGGGATCGATACCGCGCTGGCGCAGGACCTCCTGGTCGAACACGCTGTGCCCGGGCGCTGCGGCTTCATTGGCGGCTCGTGCCGGTTTGAAGGTCTCAAGTCCCAGCAGGGTCAGGCACAGGCCCAATATCAATTGCTCGCGTGGTCGCGGTTTGCCAATGGCATTGACGATGACCTTCACAGGATGCGCGCCTCGTATGGATCGACCGCAAAGCCATAGACCGTGGCCGGCTGAAAGCGCACGGTGTTGGCCGCAGCGGCGGCATCAGGCAAGTCGAGGGTGATGGTTTGATTGGCCAGCAGGTAAGTGCGGCCAAGGTCCAGGGCGTGTTGGCCGGGCAACAGTTTCAGCTCTTGGGCCAGGCGCACCACGTAGGGGGTGTTGTTCTCCACCCGCAGTTGCTTGCCGTCGATGCGCCAGGTCAGGCCTTTCCACGGTTCACTGTTGCGTGCCAGGCCCTTGGGATGGAGGATCACCGGCAGGTTCTGGCGCACGCCGAAGTTGACTCGCATGGCCCCGGGATCGCCCGGGGCGGTTTCGCGGATACCTTCGAAGATCACCCGGCGCAGGCGTTGGGTCTGCAGCGGCTCCTTGCCTACATAGTGGAAGATCACCTGTTGTTCTTTGCCGGCTTCGACCCGCGCCACCGTGGGCTGGACCACCAGCAGGTTGTCGGTGTCTTCGCTCGGGTTTTCAATGAATACCGCCAGCAGGGCGGCATGCGGATCGGTGTTGGTGACCACAAAGTCGCTGCCGTTGGCGCGGGCTTCCTCAACGATCACCACCGAGGTTCTGGGCACCATACCGTCGGCGTGTGCCTGCATCAGGGGTGGGGTGCAGATGAAAATCGCAGGCAGCAGGCTGCCGGCAAAGGATTTGCACGCAATAGTCATGGTTGTAAGGTTCTTGTGCGGCGTCGGGCGCAGCTCCCCTCAAGCTGCATCCGGCAGCCTCATGGTGGGGGAGTGCGCCGGCCGTGGGTCATGGCCGGGGTGCGAGGGGTCCCTGTTCGCGCCCCTTGGGGGCAGCGGTCAGAGGTAGACGACTTCGATGGTCGCGCTGCCGTCGATGGGGATGCTGCCGTTTACCACCAGGCTTTTTTTGATGAAACCTCGGACGTCCATCATCACGTTGACGTTCCTGATAGGTTCAAGGCGATGACTTATTTTTGAGTTGAATCCGGTTCGACTCAACGGCACTCGACTGGCATTGAACAGGTTTCCACGGTCGTCTCCCAGGCCGTTCCAGGACTGGCCGCCATCGTTCGAATAGAAATTGAACCCTTGTTCACCATCGACCAAAGTGTTTTCAAACTCCCAGGTCATCATGTATGAGCCGATGCTCTGGTCCTGGTGCATCCCCAGTCCGAAGGTGTAGTCCCGTGGGTCTAGGGTGTCGAGGCGATTGTCGCGGGTCATCAGGGCAAAAGTGGTTGCGGCGTCGCAGTCGATTGCAAGGCTCAGGGTCTTGACCGGCAGCGTGTAATTGGTCGAATCGCCCTCCAGATCGGTCAGGGATACCGCGCCGTAGTCGATCACGCCACCATTGCCCAGGGTTGGCGAACAGGCGGCTGGAGTGATGGTGCCGGTGACAGTCAAGTCGGTGGTCGCGGCGAAGGTGTTGGCGCTCACTACGCCAATGAATATAGCAAGGGTCAGTACGGAGGTTTTCACGGCAAATTCCTGTTGGGTGTTGGCGCAGGCTGACGGCCCGCTTGTCAGAGGTAGACGACTTCGATGGTTGCGCTGCCGTCGAGCTCCATCGCACCGTTCATGGTCAGGTTCTTGTTGATCGTTCCACTGACATCCATGGTTACGTTGACGCTGGTTGCGGGCGTCGGGCCCAGGTGTGGGCCAGAAGAGAAGCCTACGAGGTGATTGGGTGATCGCCCCGCGTCATGAAGGATGCCGTCGACAATGCTGGTCCAGTTGTTGCCGCCATCCGGGGATCCCAGGTTTTCGCCTTGTGTGCCGTCGACCACAGTGCTCTCGTATTGCCAGGTCATGGCGTACGAACCTATCGACTGATCCTGATGTTTGCCCAGCCCGAAAAGCCATGGGTCGATCCCGCTGCTGTCGCGACGGTTGTCATTTGCGATCAGCGCGAATGTCGCTGGGGCGCTGCATTCGATTGAGAAGCTCAGGGATTTGGCTGGCAGGCTGTAACCAACCGAGGTTTCTTCAAGCTCGGTCAGGGCCAGCGAACCATATTCAACCAGGCCGCCGTTGCTCAAGGTCGGCGTGCACGCGGCAGGGGTGATGGTGCCGGTTACGGTGAGGTCGGTCGTGGCGGCCATGGCGTTGGCAGTGGCCAGGGTGATCAGCACAGCAAGGGACAGTACGGACTTTTTCACAGCGGTTTTCCTTTTAAGTGTTGGTGGTGGGTGTTGCAGACGACCCGTTTTTCGAGCGCAGCAGTCCGTTCCCTGTCGCTGGTGGCAGGGAAAGACCTGGGCGTTCGCCGGGTTCTTTTTAGCGGTCGGTGAAGGACCGTTACGCGTGGGCGTTCAGTTGTTCGCTAGAGGTACTGCAATTCGATGGTCATGTGCCCGTCGAGCAGTGCCTCATCGACGTGGGTCATGTCATTGCGCAGCCAGCCGGCGACATCCAGGCGCAGGTTGAGGACCTCGGCTGCGCTGGGGCTGGTCTGCCCGCGCAGGGCAAAGCCCAGGCGTGACTCGGGCTTGTCGCCCAGGTGCTCGAAGCCGCTGCCCGGGACTTTCACCCAGGTGCTGCCACTGTCTTCGGAGTACAGGGTGTCGGCCGGCAGGTTGTCGAGGGTCGCGCCGTTGTCGGGCCAGGTTGCGCTGTAGAAACCGATGGCCTGGCCACTCGTGGTGGTACCCAGGCCGAAGGCTTTGGGCAGGGGGATCGAGCTGCTGTCGCGACGGTTGCCGGTGGCTACCAGGGCAATGCGGGTGGCACGGTCACAGATGACGCTGAAGGTCAGGCTGCGCGGCGCCAGGACCGAGTGGTCGGGGATGCCGGGCTGCGGAGTGAGATCGGGCATGCTGATGTTGCCGAAGTCGACCTGGCCATTACTAGAGAGCGACGGCGTGCAAGCGGCGGGAGTGATGGTGCCGCTGATATTGACGTCGGTACTGCTGGCATGGGCGCCAGCACTGACAAAGGTCAGCAGTGCGGTCAGGGTGCACAAAGGCTTGGTGTTCATTATTCGGTCCTTTGAAAATGAATGAACCTCCGCGCCGTAGTTGGTCTTAGGGTGGGGCCGGCAGCGGATGGCTCGTCAGGCGCGCTAGGCATGCCTGCTGTACCAGTTACCAGGGCGAGCCCTGATGCTGTGTCATCCGTGACGATTTTTCACACGTTTTGGCTAGACGATAGAACGTGCGAATGTTTGGTTTTATGTGCTTTGCTTGGCCTTGCCCAGGAGTAAACAGCGGGGGCATAGTGCTCGACAAGGCTGTCTGTGTTGTTCGGATGCCGATTATGCCCAAAAAAATGTTCGTGTAAAGGGGTTTTGATTGAAAAATTGTGCAACAACTGCACCGAAATCGGCAGAAAGCGGTGAACGATTGCGTCAGGAGCGTAACCGCCTGGGCCTTCGCCAGGATGATTTCGCCCAGCTTGGCGGGGTCAACCGCAATACCCAGGGCAGCTATGAAAAAGGCGAGCGCAACCCGGACGCGGCGTATCTTGCGGCGGTCGCCGGGGTTGGTGTCGATGTGCGCTACGTGATCACCGGCGTGCGCACGATCGATGACGGCGCTTCGTTGAATGAACCGGAACAGCGATTGCTGGCTCAGTACCGATCATTGGCTATCGCTGACCAAGAAGTTGTGCATAGAATTGTCGGGGCCATGCACGACGCGAAGGGTAGTGGCGCATAGCTATTATCCCAATTTTCCTACGAAACGCTCGGAACGGTCCTGGTGGGTCCGCAGGGAATTGCTCGTAACGTCGATGCATTCAGTCTCGCTAGGGAAGGGTGATCATGTCGGAGCATAAAACCTGCGCATTCAACACGGAAAGTAACGCTTCGCCTGTGCAACGCTTGAGTGAAGTCGAAAACGAGCTGCTGATTTTGTTTCGCCAGTTGTCCCCGGTGGACCAGGGCTGCGTACAGCGTGTAGCCCAGGTGCTGTGCCTGGGGGCGCAAGAGCCCGAGCGGGGGCGCTGCCGAATACCTGAGTCGGCCTGAATGTTTTGATCAAAGGATGTGTGATGTTGCAGTTATCCAACGCGGTGCAGATCCCGGACGACGAGATCGAGTTGACTGCCATCCGCGCCCAGGGCGCCGGCGGGCAGAACGTCAACAAGGTCTCCAGTGCCGTGCACCTGCGTTTCGACACCCAGGCTTCGACATTGCCGCCGTTCTACAAGGAGCGCCTGCTGGCACTGAGCGACAGCCGCATTACCCGTGACGGGGTGATCATCATCAAGGCCCAGCAGTATCGGACCCAGGAGCAGAACCGCGCCGATGCCCTGGAGCGCCTGCGCGAACTGATTCTCTCGGCGATCAAGGTGGAAAAGGCGCGGCGCCCGACCCGGCCGACCCTGGGCTCGAAAACCCGGCGCCTGGACACCAAGAGCAAGCGCGGCGCCATCAAGGCCGGGCGCGGCAAGATCGATTACTGAGGCAAATGCCGCGGCGGTTGCAGGCGGGCCTGGCGGTACAGATACAGGCTCAATAGCAGGCCGCAGAACGACGCGCCGGCGGCAAAGACAAAGATCGAAGCGAAGCCGAACCCGGCGGCAATCGCCCCGGCCAACGGGCCGGTGATGCCCAGCGACAGGTCGATGAACAGCGAATAGGCGCCCACGGCCGCGCCGCGGTTGGAGGCGGACACCAGGTTCACCGCTTCGACCCCCAGGGCTGGAAACACCAGCGAAAAACCAAAGCCGCTCAACGCCGCACCGGCCAGGGCCAGCTCGGCGCTTGGCGCCTGCCAGAGCAACAGCAGGCCGAGGGTTTCTACCGACAGGCAGGCGATCGCCACCCGGTACCCGCCCATGCGATTGATCAGATTGCCAAACAGCAGTCGCGCGCCAATGAAGCAGGCGCCGAACAGGCTCAGGCACAGGGCCGCGTTGTCCCAGTTGTGGCTGGCATAGTACAGGGTGACGAAGGTGGCGATGGTGCCAAAGCCGATCGAGCCCAGGGCCAGCCCTGAACCATGGCCGAATATCCGCCCGAGCACGTGCAGGAACGGCAGGCGTTCACCCGCCACTACCGGAGCGGCGGTTTTCGGCCAGGCCAGCGCCAAACCCAGTACGCACAGCAGTAGAATGCTGGCGCCCATGCTCCACAGGCCGAAGCGCTGCACCAGTTCCACGCCCAGCGGCGCGCCGATGGCCAGCGCGCCATAACTGGCGATGCCGTTCCAGGAAATCACCTTGGCGGTGTGTTGCGCGCCGACCCGGCCAATGCCCCAGCCAATGGAGCCCGAGCCGACAAGGCTTTCGGCGCTGCCCAGCACCAGGCGCCCGACCAGCAGGCTGACCAGGCTCAGCCAGGGCGCATGTTGCAGCCACGCCGAAAGCAGCATGAACACGCCGCTCAAGCCGCAGCCGGCCAGGCCATAGAGCACCGCGCGCTTGCTGCCCAGGTTATCGATGATGCGGCTGGCGTAGGGGCGGCTGAGCAGGGTGGCCAGGTACTGCACGCTGATCACCAGGCCCGCGACCACGGCACCGAAACCCAGGTCGTTGTGCACATAACCAGGCAAAACGGCCAGGGGAATGCCGATGTTCAGGTAGCCGATAAAGGTAAACAGGACGATGGAAACGACTTGCAGGGTGACCGCAAGGGGGCGCGGTGAGTCGGGCATGTGCGGGCTTCGTAGAGGGGAATTCTTGACGGTGTGAAAACGTGTTGACGGGGTGGTCCCTGCATCAGCCGTTTTCACACAGTCTGATCGTTGCGCGAGTTATTCCTGGTCGGCGCTGGAAGTTTCGTCGCCGTCGTATTCAGCCTGGGCTGGTTCGGCGCTGTGAGTGGCAGGAGTCTGCTCTTCTGGGTTCAGGCTTGGGAAGGGAAGATTCGGGATTTCATGCATCTCGTCGTTCCTCGCAAGTGTGTGGAAAGGCTGCGCAAGGCGCGCATGGGCTTGTGAAAGCCTGTGCAGGATACAGGAGTCTGAATGACAGTATGAATTTTCCTGCCGATTGGCGTTGAAGATCGAGCGTTCTTCGGGGCTTCTTTGTAGCCCATCGCTGGCAAGGCCAGCTCCCACGGGTCCGGTATAGGCAGATCCATTGTGGGAGCGGGCTTGCCCCGCGATGCTTTTAACGACAGACGTCGGCGATGGCGGCAGCCAGTGCTTCAAGGCGTGCCGCATCGGCGCCGGCGATGTTCGCCCGGCCAGTGCCAACCATGTACACGCTGTGGCGCTCACGCAGTTGCTTGACCTGCTCCGGTGACAAGCCGGTGTAGGAGAACATCCCGCGTTGCTCGGCGATGTGCGCGAAACGTTCGCTCAGGCCGTGGGGCGCCAGGGCCTCGACCAGACCGACCCGCAGCTCGGCAATGCGCTGGCGCATGGCCTCGACTTCTTCGACCCACAGGCGCTTGAGGTCGGCGTCGCCAAGAATCTGCGCCACTACCGCCGCGCCATGATCCGGTGGTGTCGACCACAGGTTGCGCGCCAGCAATGCCAGTTGACTACGCACATCCAGCAGCTTGTCGGCATCGTGGCTGCACACCAGCAGAGCGCCGGTGCGGTCGCGATAGAGGCCGAAGTTCTTCGAGCAGGAACTGGTAATCAGCAGCTCAGGCAGTTCGGCGGCGAACAGCCGTACCGCCCAGGCGTCTTCTTCCAGACCATCGCCAAAGCCCTGGTAGGCGAAGTCGATCAACGGCAGCAACTCACGGCGGCGCACCACCTCGAGCACGGCGCGCCAGTCGTCCTGGCTCAGGTCGAATCCGGTCGGGTTGTGGCAGCAGGCGTGCAGCAACACTACGTCGCCCTTGGGCGCAACGTCCAGGGCGGCCAGCATCCCGGCGACGTTCAGACGGTTGTCGGTGCCGACATAGGGATAGTGGCTGACCTTGAGGCCGGCGCCGGCGAAGATGGTTTCGTGAATTGGCCAGGTCGGATCGCTCAGCCAGATACCGCGGCCCGGCAGACAGTGTTCGATGAACTCCGCCGCCAGGCGCAGGGCACCGGTGCCGCCCGGGGTCTGGGTAGCGCCGGCGCGCTGCTGGCTGAGCAGCGACGAGTCACTGCCCAGTACCAGTTCGCCGATCAGCCGACCAAAGGCCGCATCGCCATGGCCGCCGACGTAGCTCTTGCTGGTCTGCTGCTCAAGCAGGCGCTGTTCAGCCTGTTTGACCGCGGCCGGAATCGGCGTCAGGCCCTGGGCATCCTTGAACACGCCGACACCGAGGTCGAACTTGTTCGGGTTGCTGTCCTTGGCATACGCCTCCATCAGTCCGAGGATCGGATCGCCGGGTACGCGCCCGATGGCGCCGAAGTGCATTACTTGCGGCCTTCGGCGGTGCTGGCGACCTCGTCGGTGCGCGCGGCCATGATGAAGTCGTTACGGTGCAGGCCCTTGATCGAGTGGCTCCACCAGGTCACGGTGACTTTGCCCCATTCGGTCAGCAGGCCTGGGTGATGGCCTTCGGCTTCAGAGATTTCACCAACCGCGTTGGTGAAGGCCAGGGCGTGCTTGAAATTCTTGAACAGGAAAACTTTTTCCAACTGCATGATGCCGTCACGGACTTCGATGTTCCAATCCGGGATCTGCTTGATCAGTACCGGCAGTTCTTCGTCGCTGACCTGTGGAGCATCGGCACGGCAGGCTTCGCAGTGGGCTTGGTTCAAGGCGTTCATAAGGTTTTCCGCAAGTGGTTTGTTATTGGTTTGCAAGGTCGCTCAGGCGGCGACCTTGGGTGGAAATTTCGGTGCGTGCAGGCCCATCTTCATTGCGGTGTGGACCATGCCCATGATGTCTTCGTGGGCCAGGTCGAACAGGCGCTTGAGGTTGGGCAGGGCAAAGTACAGCGGCTGCAGGATATCAATGCGGTACGGCGTGCGCATGGCTTCCAGCGGGTCGAACGCCTGGTGCTCGGGCTCGTCGGACAGGCTGTAGACGGTCTCTTTCGGCGACGAAAGAATGCCGCCGCCGTAGATCTTGCGGCCTTGCGGGGTGTCGACCAGGCCAAACTCGATGGTCATCCAGTAGAGGCGGGCGAGGTACACGCGCTCTTCCTTGGTGGCCTGCAGGCCGAGCTTGCCATAGGTGTGGGTGAATTCGGCGAACCAGGGGTTGGTTAGCAGCGGACAGTGGCCGAAGATCTCGTGGAAAATGTCCGGCTCTTGCAGGTAGTCGAGTTCTTCTTCGGTACGAATGAAGGTGGCTACCGGAAAGCGCTTGCTGGCCAGCAGTTCGAAAAAAGTCTGGAAGGGGATCAGGGCAGGTACCCGGGCAACTTGCCAGCCGGTGGTGGCGCCCAGCACCTTGTTGATCTCACCCAGCTGCGGGATACGGTCGTGAGGCAGGCCCAGCTGTTCGATGCCGTCCAGGTATTCCTGGCACGCGCGGCCTTCGATCACCTTCAATTGACGGGTAATCAGGGTGTTCCACACCGCGTGTTCCTGCTGCGGGTAGTCGATAAAACCCTGCGCATCGGGCTCGCGAGCCACGTATTGCGTCTGTTTCATGCTGCTCTCCTGCTGAGGGCCATTCTTGTTATGTGTTCAAGCCATTGCCCTAGTGATAACCCGCATTGGTCCGGTTTGCAGCGTCCTGACGGCAGCTTCGCGCTCGAACTGCCTCGGATTTTGTAACGATAACTTTACGAAATAGCCGGAATCCCGAAAAAACGGGTGCTTTAATCCTTGAAACTGCGGCCATCTGTCACATAATCTTTACGACTATTCTTCGGTCGCTGCAAAAACTTGCTTGCCGTGGCGCTTACCAGACCTTCTTGTAGGACATTTCATGCGTATTAAAGTGCATTGCCAGAACCGCATCGGCATCCTGCGCGACATTCTCAACCTGCTGGTGGAGTACGGCATCAACGTCGCCCGCGGTGAGGTCGGTGGCGAGCATGGCAATGCCATCTATCTGCACTGCCCGAACCTGATCAACCTGCAGTTCCAGGCCCTGCGGCCGAAATTCGAATCGATCGCCGGGGTGTTCGGGGTCAAGCGCGTCGGCCTGATGCCCAGCGAGCGTCGGCACATGGAGCTCAATGCCTTGCTTGGCGCCCTGGATTTCCCGGTGCTGTCGATCGACATGGGTGGCTCCATTGTGGCTGCCAACCGCGCTGCGGCGCAGTTGCTCGGGGTGCGTGTCGACGAGGTGCCGGGCATTCCGCTGTCGCGCTATGCCGAGGATTTCGACCTGCCGGAGCTGGTGCGGGCGAACAAGTCGCGCATCAACGGCCTGCGGGTCAAGGTCAAGGGCGATGTGTTCCTCGCTGATATTGCGCCGCTGCAGTCCGAGCACGACGACAGCGAGGCCCTGGCCGGTGCGGTATTGACCCTGCACCGCGCTGACCGCATTGGCGAGCGCATCTATAACGTGCGCAAGCAGGAGCTGCGTGGCTTCGACAGCATCTTCCAGAGTTCGCGGGTGATGGCTGCGGTGGTGCGCGAAGCGCGGCGCATGGCGCCGCTGGATGCACCATTGCTGATCGAAGGCGAGACCGGCACCGGCAAGGAGTTGCTGGCCCGTGCCTGTCACTTGGCCAGCCCCCGTGGCCAGGCGCCGTTGATGGCGCTCAACTGCGCCGGCTTGCCCGAGTCCATGGCCGAGACCGAACTGTTCGGTTACGGCCCGGGGGCGTTTGAAGGCGCGCGGGCCGAGGGCAAGCTGGGGCTGCTGGAACTGACGGCAGGCGGCACGCTGTTCCTCGATGGCGTCGGTGAGATGAGTCCTCGCCTGCAGGTAAAACTGCTGCGTTTTCTGCAGGACGGCTGCTTTCGTCGGGTAGGCAGTGATGAAGAGGTGTACCTGGATGTGCGGGTCATCTGTGCCACCCAGGTCGATCTGTCCGAGTTGTGCGCCCGTGGCGAGTTCCGCCAGGACCTTTACCACCGCCTCAACGTGCTGTCGCTGCATATTCCGCCGCTGCGCGAATGCCTGGACGGCTTGCCGCCGCTGGTCGAGCACTTCCTTGACCAGGCCAGCCGGCAGATCGGTTGCCCGCTGCCCAAGCTTGCGCCAGCGGCCATGGAGCGTTTGAGCCAGTACCACTGGTCGGGCAACGTGCGGCAACTGGAGAACGTGCTGTTTCAGGCCGTGTCGCTATGTGACGGCGGGGTGGTCAAGACTGAACATATTCGCCTGCCGGACTACGGCGGCCGGCAACCCTTGGGCGAGTTTTCCCTTGAGGGCGACCTGGGGCAAATAGTCGGGCGTTTCGAGAAGGCAGTACTGGAGCGCTTGATGAGCGAATTTCCCAGCAGTCGGGCGCTGGGTAAACGCTTGGGAGTTTCCCATACCACTATTGCCAACAAGTTGCGTGAACATGCAGTCGGCAAAACGGATTAATTAATCTGGCGTTAATAAAGTATGGGTAATGCAGGCAGGTTATTAGTTGCAGGTGTACTGTCCAAATAGTGCAGCGCGCCTCGTTGAATGCCAACCGAGGCGCTGCAGGCGGTCAACCCGTTGGATCAACCGTTCGAGCACCCGTTACCCATCACCCGGTACTCGAGAATGTGGCGCTTGCCCTGGGAATCTTCGTAGGTCATGCGCGCCGGGACCACTTCGCAGACATTCGGCACTTCGCTCATGGAAATGACCTTGGCGATGTCCAGATGTTGCGAGTAACTGTACTGTTCAACCGGAATCTGCTCGGCGCCGCCATTTGCAACTTCGTCGGCCATCGCCACGCTGCAAAGACTACCCAGTGCCAATACCAGTAAAGCTTTCATCTTCATTTTTACCTGTCTAAGGTCGTAAGGGGGCACGCAGCGCGTGTGGCGCCGCGTGTACAGCAGGATCAACTATCACGATTATTTGCCGATTAACTTCCCTTCGTGGGGGGCTACAAGAAAGTTAATCGTGGTGCCGTTGCTGGCGAGGTGAATTCTAGGAGTGCGGCCTGCGCTTAAACAGCCACGGTTTTGATAAACACTGTTGGCAGAAACTGTAACAATCGCCTGGCAGACTGCCGGGTAATTTTATTTTTTCGCCGTGCAGACCCGGCCTTGAGCCTTCGCGGTTTGTCGCAGGGAGAAAAGACCAGGGCGTTACTACCAACGTCGAATGGCCGGCGCAGTCTGGTACAGTTACAACGAGGTCATACAAAAACAACTATTACACCGAGGTAACAAAGATGAGTGCGGCTCCCCTGTATCCCGTTCGTCCCGAGGTTGCGGCCAAGACGTTGACCGACGAGGCGACCTACAAGGCCATGTACCAGCAGTCGGTGATCAACCCGGACGGCTTCTGGCGCGAGCAGGCTCAGCGCCTCGACTGGATCAAGCCTTTCACCAAGGTCAAGCAGACCTCCTTCGACGACCACCATGTCGATATCAAATGGTTTGCTGACGGCACTCTGAACGTTTCCTACAACTGCCTGGACCGCCATCTGGCCGAGCGCGGCGATCAAGTCGCGATCATCTGGGAAGGCGACGACCCTTCCGAGCACCGCAACATCACCTACCGTGAGCTGCACGAGCAAGTGTGCAAGTTCGCCAACGCCCTGCGTGGCCAGGATGTGCACCGCGGTGACGTGGTCACCATCTATATGCCGATGATCCCCGAGGCCGTGGTCGCCATGCTGGCGTGCGCCCGCATCGGTGCGATCCACTCGGTGGTGTTCGGCGGCTTCTCGCCCGAGGCACTGGCCGGGCGCATCATCGACTGCAAGTCGAAGATCGTCATCACCGCCGACGAAGGCCTGCGTGGCGGTCGTCGCACCGCACTCAAAGCCAACGTCGACCTGGCCCTGACTAACCCCGAAACCAGCAGCGTGCAGAAGATCATCGTCTGCAAGCGCACCGGTGGCGACATCGCCTGGCACCAGCACCGCGACATCTGGTACGAAGACCTGATGAAGGTTGCTTCCAGCCACTGCGCGCCGAAAGAAATGGGCGCCGAAGAAGCGCTGTTCATCCTCTACACCTCTGGTTCCACCGGCAAGCCCAAGGGCGTGCTGCACACCACCGGCGGCTACATGGTTTACGCCGCGCTGACCCATGAACGGGTGTTCGACTACCGTCCGGGCGAAGTCTACTGGTGCACCGCCGACGTCGGCTGGGTCACCGGCCACAGCTACATCGTCTACGGCCCGCTGGCCAACGGCGCGACCACCGTGCTGTTCGAAGGCGTGCCGAACTATCCGGACATCACCCGCGTGTCGAAGATTATCGACAAGCACAAGGTCAACATCCTCTACACCGCACCGACCGCTATCCGCGCGATGATGGCTGAAGGTCAGGCTGCCGTCGCCGGTGCCGATGGTTCCAGCCTGCGCCTGCTGGGCTCGGTGGGCGAGCCGATCAACCCGGAAGCCTGGAACTGGTACTACCACACCGTCGGCAAGGAGCGTTGCCCGATCGTCGACACCTGGTGGCAGACCGAAACCGGCGGCGTGCTGATCAGCCCGCTGCCAGGCGCTACCGCGCTCAAGCCGGGTTCGGCGACCCGTCCGTTCTTTGGTGTGGTGCCGGCCCTTGTGGATAACCTTGGCAACCTGATCGAAGGCGCCGCCGAAGGCAACCTGGTGATCCTCGATTCCTGGCCGGGCCAGTCGCGCTCGCTGTACGGTGACCACGACCGCTTCGTCGACACCTACTTCAAGACTTTCCGCGGCATGTACTTCACGGGTGACGGTGCCCGTCGCGACGAAGATGGCTACTACTGGATCACCGGCCGCGTCGATGACGTGCTCAACGTCTCCGGCCACCGCATGGGCACCGCCGAGATCGAAAGTGCCATGGTCGCCCACCCGAAAGTCGCCGAGGCCGCAGTGGTTGGCGTGCCGCACGACATCAAGGGGCAGGGCATCTATGTCTACGTCACCCTCAATGGTGGCGTCGAGCCAACCGAGCAACTGCGCCTGGAGCTGAAGAACTGGGTGCGCAAGGAAATCGGCCCGATTGCCTCGCCGGATGTCATCCAGTGGGCGCCCGGCCTGCCGAAAACCCGCTCGGGCAAGATCATGCGCCGCATCCTGCGCAAGATCGCCACGGCCGAGTATGACGGCCTGGGTGATATCTCGACCCTGGCTGATCCGGGTGTGGTGCAGCACCTGATCGATACCCACAAGGACATGAGCAAGGCTTCGGCCTAAAGGTATCGCGGGGCAAGCCCGCTCCTACACAGCGATCGGGTCCACGCAAAGCCCTGCCGGGTTACTCCGGCGGGGCTTTGTGCTTTCTGTTACTTCGACAATCATCGGTAACCCTTCTGTCACCGCTTTCGCACAAAAGCGGGGCATTGCGAAACGCCACCGTACGTTTTCAGGGCATTTCAGCCACCCGTTTTCGCCTGCTGAAACGCTGCGCTTGCCGGATTAGAAGGCTTTGCCAATAATAGGCCCGCTTATTGCTTCATTGATTGGTTATTTGTCTTTTGCTTTTGCATATTCCGTGAAAGCTGTCAATATCTGCGCCCCCGCGTTCCTGCGCTTCTGTAACTAGTTGTCGCATTGAAGAAATATCGGCTTCGGAGCTGTCGTTAAAATGCCGATCACTCGCTCGTCGCGTCTGCTTCAATGCCGACCCTGCGCAGCTCGCGTTGTACCCATTCGCATATCGGGCAGTTCTCAACCCTGCCTCGTATTGCCCTTTACCGATGGAGTTCCAGATGAAGAAACTCGCACTGCTTGGCGCCCTGGCGCTGTCCGTGTTTTCCCTGGCAGCGCTGGCTGATGAGAAACCGTTGAAAATCGGGATCGAGGCCGCCTACCCACCGTTCGCTTTCAAGCAGCCTGATGGCAGCATCGCCGGCTTCGACTACGACATCGGTAATGCCCTGTGCGAAGAAATGAAGGCCAAGTGCACCTGGGTCGAGCAAGAGTTCGACGGCCTGATCCCGGCGCTGAAAGTGCGCAAGATCGACGCCATCCTGTCGTCCATGTCGATCACCGACGATCGCAAGAAGTCCGTGGACTTCACCGGCAAGTACTACCTGACCCCGGCACGCCTGGTGATGAAGGAAGGTACTGCGGTCAGCGAAGGCCTGACTGAGCTCAAGGGCAAGAAGATCGGCGTGCAGCGCGGCTCGATCCACGATCGCTTCGCCAAGGAAGTGTTCGGTGCGCAAGGCGCCACCATCGTTCCTTACGGCACCCAGAACGAAATCTACCTGGACGTCGCCGCTGGCCGTCTGGATGGCACCGTCGCCGATGCTACGCTGTTGGAAGACGGTTTCCTGAAGACTGATGCCGGTAAAGGCTTCGCCTTCGTTGGCCCATCGTTCACCGACGCCAAGTACTTCGGTGACGGCATCGGCATTGCCGTGCGCAAAGGCGACAAGGCCAACCTGGATCGCATCAACGCTGCCATCGCGGCCATCCGTGCCAACGGCAAGTACAAGCAGATTCAGGACAAGTACTTCAACTTCGACATCTACGGCCCAGACGCCAAGTAAATCGTCGACGTTTCACCTGTTCAATGGTGCAAGCAGCAGAGACTCTGAGGTTTGCACCATTTTTTCATCCCTAAGGTCGAGGACCTCATCATGTTGAAAGGCTACGGGGCAGTCATCCTCGACGGAGCGTGGCTGACGCTACAGCTCGCCTTGTCGTCCATGGCCCTGGCCATCGTGCTCGGTCTGATCGGTGTGGCGCTGCGTTTGTCGCCAGTGCGCTGGCTGGCCTGGCTCGGCGATCTGTATTCCACCGTGATCCGCGGGATTCCCGATCTGGTTCTGATCCTGCTGATTTTCTACGGCGGCCAGGATCTGCTCAATCGCGTCGCGCCGCTACTGGGCTTTGACGACTACATCGACCTCAATCCGCTGATGGCGGGTATCGGCACCTTGGGCTTCATCTTTGGTGCCTATCTGTCGGAAACCTTCCGCGGGGCGTTCATGGCCATTCCCAAGGGGCAGGCCGAAGCCGGCATGGCCTATGGCATGAGCAGCCTGCAGGTGTTCTTCCGGGTGCTGGTGCCGCAGATGATTCGCCTGGCGATCCCCGGCTTCACCAACAACTGGCTGGTCCTGACCAAGGCAACCGCACTGATTTCGGTAGTGGGCCTGCAGGACATGATGTTCAAGGCCAAGCAGGCGGCCGATGCCACCCGCGAACCTTTCACCTTCTTCCTGGCGGTAGCGGCGCTGTACCTGGTGATCACCAGTGTTTCGCTGCTGGCCCTGCGTTACCTCGAGAAGCGCTACTCGGTTGGCGTAAAGGCGGCTGATCTATGATTTTCGACTACAACGTCATCTGGGAAGCGCTGCCGCTGTACCTGAGCGGCCTGCTGACCACCCTCAAGCTGCTGGCGCTGTCGCTGCTGTTCGGTTTGCTGGCGGCGATCCCGCTGGGCCTGATGCGGGTCTCCAAGCAGCCTTTGGTGAACATGAGCGCCTGGCTCTATACCTACGTGATCCGCGGCACGCCGATGCTGGTGCAGCTGTTTCTGATCTACTACGGCCTGGCCCAGTTCGAAGCGGTGCGTGAAAGCTTCCTCTGGCCGTGGCTGTCCAGTGCAACCTTCTGTGCCTGCCTGGCCTTTGCCATCAACACCAGCGCCTATACCGCCGAGATTATCGCCGGTAGCCTCAAGGCCACGCCCCATGGCGAGATCGAGGCGGCCAAGGCCATGGGCATGTCGCGGGTCAAGATGTACCGCCGCATCCTCCTGCCATCGGCCCTGCGCCGGGCGCTGCCGCAGTACAGCAACGAAGTGATCATGATGCTGCAGACCACCAGCCTGGCGTCGATCGTCACCCTGATCGACATCACTGGTGCGGCGCGCACGGTCAACGCCCAGTACTACCTGCCGTTCGAGGCCTACATCACGGCCGGCGTGTTCTACCTGTGCCTGACCTTTATTCTGGTGCGCCTGTTCAAGCTGGCTGAGCGCCGCTGGCTGGGCTACCTGGCGCCGCGCAAGCACTGACGGCCTGCGCCCACTTTTTCGCCCTGAGCGTTAGCTCAAGACTGACTGCTTTGTGAGAATCGACAGCATGTACAAACTCGAAATCCAAGACCTGCATAAACGCTACGGCAGTCACGAAGTGCTCAAGGGCGTGTCCCTGGCGGCCAAGGCCGGCGACGTGATCAGCATCATCGGCTCCAGCGGTTCGGGCAAAAGTACCTTCCTGCGCTGCATCAACCTGCTCGAGCAGCCGCACGCGGGCAAGATCCTGCTCAACAACGAAGAGTTGAAGCTGGTAGCCAACAAGGATGGCGCGCTCAAGGCCGCCGATCCCAAGCAGTTGCAGCGCATGCGTTCGCGCCTGTCGATGGTGTTCCAGCACTTCAACCTGTGGTCGCACATGACCGCGCTGGAAAACATCATCGAAGCGCCGGTGCACGTGCTCGGCATGTCGAAGAAAGACGCCCTGGAAAAAGCCGAGCACTACCTGGCCAAAGTCGGCGTCGCCCACCGCAAGGACGCCTATCCTGGGCATATGTCCGGTGGTGAGCAGCAGCGCGTGGCGATTGCCCGGGCGCTGGCCATGGAGCCGGAAGTGATGCTGTTCGACGAGCCGACCTCGGCGCTCGACCCGGAGCTGGTTGGCGACGTGCTCAAGGTCATGCAGTCGCTGGCACAGGAAGGCCGGACCATGGTCGTGGTCACCCACGAAATGGGCTTTGCCCGTGAGGTGTCGAACCAGCTGGTGTTCCTGCACAAGGGCCTGGTGGAAGAGAGCGGCAACCCGCGCGAAGTGCTGGTCAATCCGCAGTCGGAACGTCTGCAGCAGTTCCTCTCGGGCAGCTTGAAGTAAGATTGCCGCTTTGCACCAAAATGGGTCATGCTGCGTATCAAGCGCAGCCTGACCAGGCTCTAACTTCTTGACCTCTCTCAGGTTTCGGACCGCATCCCATGACCACCCAGCGAATCGGTTTTCTCATCTGGCCCAGCACCAAAGCCCTGACCCTGGCGCTGGCCGAGGAGGTGTTGCGGGTAGCACAGAAGGTTCATCCGGAAGTGGTCTACGAGTTGTCCTTCCTGCAGGCCGAAGCGCCTGGCGAGGGTGCCTGGCGCCTGCCGGGCGAGCCGTGGGCGGGCAAGCTCGAAGGCTGTCAGAAGCTGTTCCTGCTGGCGGACGAGCCGCCGCAGGCCGTGGCCTCGAGCCTGGCCAGCGCACTCAAGCAACTGGTGCGTGCCGGTTGCGTGGTCGGCGGCTTGTCGGCGGGGGTCTATCCGTTGGCGCAACTGGGCCTGCTCGATGGTTACCGGGCCGCAGTGCACTGGCGCTGGCAGGATGATTTCGCCGAGCGTTTCCCCAAGGTCATCGCCACCAGCCACCTGTTCGACTGGGACCGCGACCGCCTGACAGCGTGCGGCGGCATGTCGGTGATCGACCTGTTGCTGGCGGTGCTGGCCCGCGATCACGGTGCCGAGCTTGCCGGTGCGGTGTCGGAAGAACTGGTGGTCGAGCGGATTCGCGAGGGCGGCGAGCGCCAGCGCATTCCGCTGCAGAACCGCCTGGGCTCCAGCCACCCGAAGCTGACCCAGGCCGTGCTGCTGATGGAAGCCAACATTGAAGAGCCGCTGACCACCGACGAGATCGCACAGCATGTGTGCGTCTCGCGCCGCCAGCTGGAGCGGATCTTCAAGCAGTACCTCAATCGCGTGCCGAGCCAGTATTACCTGGAGCTGCGGCTGAACAAGGCCCGGCAGATGCTGATGCAGACCAGCAAGTCGATCATCCAGATCGGCCTCTCTTGCGGGTTTTCTTCCGGGCCGCATTTCTCCAGCGCCTATCGCAACTTCTTCGGTGCCACGCCGCGCGAAGATCGTAACCAGCGACGAAGCAGCAGCCCGTTCGAACTGTCTTCGGTACCCGCCGAGCGCGGCTGATTTTTGATCGCGGGGCAAGTCGGGTCGCCGCGATCGAACCGCTCATACAGAATCTCCCGCGTATTCCCCGCAGCGTTTAAACTGCGCCTTTGCGACCCTATTTGTCGCATTGCCGTAAGCCTTGGTAAAACAGGGTTGGGCGCTATAAGAAGTTGTCGCTTGGCGGCAAGGTCAGGCGCCGATCTGTCCTTACAATCCCCTCATCGCTCGCCAGTTCCAGGCAGGCGTTCCTCTTCAGGAGACTCCGATGTCCGCTCCGCAAGCTCCGGTGCAACGCGCCGATTTCGATCAAGTGATGGTCCCCAACTATGCACCGGCGGCTTTCATTCCCGTCCGTGGAGCGGGCTCCCGCGTGTGGGATCAGGCGGGCCGCGAGCTGATCGATTTCGCCGGCGGCATCGCCGTAAACGTGCTTGGCCATGCCCATCCGGCGCTGGTTGGCGCCCTGACCGAGCAGGCCAACAAACTGTGGCACGTGTCCAACGTGTTCACCAACGAGCCGGCCCTGCGCCTGGCGCACAAGCTGGTCGACGCGACCTTTGCCGACCGTGCGTTCTTCTGCAACTCCGGTGCCGAAGCCAACGAGGCCGCATTCAAGCTGGCCCGTCGTGTCGCCCACGACCGTTTCGGCCCCGAGAAGCACGAAATCATCGCCACCGTTAACAGCTTCCACGGTCGTACCCTGTTCACCGTCAGCGTCGGCGGCCAGCCGAAGTACTCCGACGGTTTCGGGCCGAAAATCACCGGCATCAGCCATGTGCCGTACAACGACCTGGAAGCGCTCAAGGCACAGATCTCCGACAAGACCTGTGCTGTGGTCATCGAGCCGATTCAGGGTGAAAGCGGCGTGGTCCCGGCTGACGTTGCCTACCTGCAAGGCGCCCGCGAGCTGTGCGACAAGCACAACGCGCTGCTGATCTTCGACGAAGTGCAGACCGGCGTTGGCCGTACTGGCTCGCTGTTCGCCTACCAGCACTACGGCGTGACCCCGGACATCCTCTCCAGCGCCAAGAGCCTGGGCGGCGGTTTCCCGATCGGCGCCATGCTGACCACCGAAGACCTGGCCAAGCACCTGGCCGTCGGCACCCACGGCACCACCTACGGCGGCAACCCGCTGGCTTGTGCGGTGGCCAACGCCGTGCTGGATGTGGTCAACACCCCTGAAGTGCTGGCCGGCGTCAAGGCCAAGCACCAGAAGTTCAAGGCGCGCCTGGAGCAGATCGGCGAGAAGTACGGCCTGTTCACCCAGGTACGTGGCGTTGGCCTGCTGATCGGTTGCGTGTTGTCTGAAGCCTGGAAGGGCAAGGCCAAGGACGTCTTCAACGCCGCCGAGAAAGAAGGCCTGATGGTCCTGCAAGCCGGCCCGGATGTCGTGCGTTTCGCCCCGAGCCTGGTGGTCGAAGATGCCGACATCGACGAAGGCCTGGATCGTTTCGAGCGTGCCGCGGCAAAACTGACTCAGGCCTGATTCACGCCTGCAGTCCTGTCATCGGCCCTGCGGGGCCGGTGATACCGAATTCCAGAGCAGGTGCCTGCGGGCGCCTGCTGTTTTTATCTGAGCCGGCGGATGTCGGCCTGTATACCCGAAAGGAGTGACACCATGCTGGTGATGCGCCCCGCGCAAATGGCTGATCTGGGCGAAGTGCAGCGTCTTGCCGCAGACAGCCCCATTGGTGTCACGTCCTTGCCGGATGATGCCGGTCGCCTGAGCGACAAGATTGCCGCTTCGGAAACCTCCTTCGCCGCTGAAGTCAGCTTCAACGGTGAAGAGAGCTACTTCTTTGTTCTCGAAGACAGCAGCAGCGGCAAGCTGGTCGGCTGCTCGGCCATCGTTGCCTCGGCCGGCTATTCCGAGCCGTTCTACAGCTTTCGCAACGAGACCTTCGTGCATGCGTCGCGCGAGCTGAAGATCCACAACAAGATCCACGTCCTCTCGCAGTGCCACGACCTGACCGGCAACAGCCTGCTGACCAGCTTCTACGTACTGCCGGAACTGGTCGGCAGCGGCTGGGCCGAGCTCAACTCCCGTGGCCGCCTGCTGTTCATGGCCGCCCACCCGGAGCGCTTTGCCGAATCGGTGGTGACCGAGATTGTCGGCTACAGCGACGAGCATGGTGATTCGCCGTTCTGGGACGCCATCGGGCGCAACTTCTTCGACCTCAACTACGCCGAGGCCGAGCGCCTGTGCGGCCTCAAGAGCCGGACCTTCCTGGCCGAGCTGATGCCCCATTACCCGATCTACGTGCCTCTGCTGCCGGACGCCGCGCAGGAGGCCATGGGCCAGGTGCATCCGCGGGCGCAGATCACCTTCGACATCCTGATGCGCGAAGGCTTCGAGACCGATCACTACATCGACATTTTCGACGGCGGCCCGACCCTGCATGCGCGGGTTTCCGGGATCCGCTCGATTGCCCAGAGCCGGGTGATGCCGGTCAAGCTGGACGACTCTGCCAGCAAGGGCGGGCGCCCGTACCTGGTCAGCAATGGCCAGTTGCAGGACTACCGCGCAGTGCTGCTGGAGCTCGACTGGGCCCCCGGCAAGCCGGTCAGCCTCAGTCTTGAAGCCGCCGAAGCCCTGGGCGTCGGCGAAGGCGCCAGCGTGCGTCTGGTCGCGGTTTGATCCCTGCGGTTCGATAACCGAGCACCCAGGTCGAGTTTTGCGGCAGGCCAAAGGCCGCCGCCCGAGGAGATAGCATGATCGTTCGTCCCGTACGCAGCAGCGATTTACCCGCGCTGATCGAGCTGGCGCGCAGCACCGGCACCGGCCTGACCACCTTGCCGGCCAATGAACAGCGCCTGTCGCACCGGGTCGGCTGGGCCGAGAAAACCTTCCGTGGCGAAGCCGAGCGCGGCGATGCCGACTACCTGTTCGTGCTGGAAAACGACGAAGGCGTGGTGGTGGGTATCTCTGCCATCGCCGGCGCGGTCGGCCTGCGTGAGCCCTGGTACAACTACCGGGTCGGCCTGACCGTCAGCGCTTCCCAGGAGCTGAACATCTACCGGGAAATACCCACCCTGTTCCTGGCCAACGACCTGACCGGCAACTCCGAACTGTGCTCGCTGTTCCTGCGCGCCGATCACCGCAGTGGCCTCAATGGCCGCCTGCTGGCCAAGGCGCGGTTGCTGTTTATCGCCGAGTTCCCGGAGCTGTTCGGCAACAAGATCATTGCCGAAATGCGCGGTATGTCCGACGAGCAGGGTCGTTCGCCGTTCTGGGAAAGCCTGGGCCGGCACTTCTTCAAGATGGAATTCAGCCAGGCCGACTACCTGACCGGTGTCGGCAACAAGGCCTTCATTGCCGAGCTGATGCCCAAGTTTCCGCTGTACACCTGCTTCCTCTCGGAAGCGGCGCGCAACGTCATTGGCCGGGTGCACACCGACACAGAGCCTGCGCTGGCGATGCTCAAGAGCGAAGGTTTCAGCTACCAGGGCTATGTCGATATCTTTGACGCAGGCCCTGCGGTGGAGTGCGAGACCGCCAAGATTCGTGCGGTGCACGACAGCCAGGCACTGGTGCTGGCTGTTGGCACTCCAGGCGACGATGCCACCCCCTTCATCATCCACAACCGCAAGCGTGAAGACTGCCGCATTACTGCCGCACCGGCGCGCCTTGCTGCCGGCACCCTGGTGGTCGATCCTCAGACCGCCAAACGCCTGCGCCTGAGCGCTGGTGACCAGGTGCGTGCGGTACCACTGTCTGCTGCCCGGGAGGCCAAATAATGACGACTCACTTTATCGCCGGCAGTTGGCAGGCAGGTCAGGGCGAAGCACTGCAATCACTTAACCCGGTCAGCCAGCAGGTTGTCTGGCAAGGCCAGGGCGCCAACGCCGGGCAGGTCGACAGTGCGGTCAAGGCCGCGCGCCAAGCCTTTGCCGGCTGGGCGCTGCAGTCGCTGGAAGCGCGCATCAGCGTGCTTGAAGCCTTTGCCGCGGCGCTCAAGGCCAATGCCGACGAGCTGGCGCGCTGCATCGGTGAAGAAACCGGCAAGCCGCTGTGGGAAGCCGCCACCGAAGTGACCAGCATGGTCAACAAGGTAGCGATTTCGGTACAGAGCTACCGCGAACGCACCGGTGAAAAGAGCGGCCCGCTGGCCGATGCCACCGCCGTGCTGCGCCATAAGCCTCACGGTGTGGTTGCAGTGTTCGGCCCGTACAACTTCCCCGGCCACCTGCCCAACGGGCATATTGTCCCGGCGCTGCTGGCCGGTAATACCGTGGTGTTCAAGCCCAGCGAGCTGACTCCGAAAGTCGCCGAGCTGACGGTCAAGTGCTGGATCGACGCCGGCCTGCCGGCAGGCGTGCTCAACCTGGTCCAGGGCGCCCGCGAAACCGGCGTGGCCCTGGCTGCCAACCCGGGCATCGACGGCTTGTTCTTCACCGGCTCCAGCCGCACTGGCAACCTGCTGCACCAGCAGTTCGCCGGGCGCCCGGACAAGATCCTGGCCCTGGAGATGGGCGGCAACAACCCGCTGGTGGTCGACGAGGTCAAGGACCTTGACGCTGCGGTGTACACCATCATCCAGTCGGCGTTCATTTCCGCCGGCCAGCGCTGCACCTGCGCGCGCCGCCTGCTGGTGCCGCAAGGCGCCTGGGGCGATGCGCTGCTCAAACGCCTGGTCGAAGTGAGCAAGAACATTACGGTCGGTGCCTTCGACCAGCAGCCGGCGCCGTTCATGGGCTCGGTGATTTCCCTGGGCGCGGCCAAGGCACTGCTCGATGCCCAGGCGCACCTGCTCGGCAACGGCGGCGTGTCGCTGCTGCCAATGACCCAGCCGCAAGCCACCGCTGCCTTGCTGACCCCGGGCATCATCGATGTCAGCGCAGTCGCCGAGCGCCTGGACGAAGAGTTCTTCGGCCCGCTGCTGCAGGTGATTCGCTACAGTGATTTCGATGCGGCCATCGCCGAGGCCAACAACACCCAGTACGGCCTGGCCGCCGGCCTGTTGTCCGATTCCCACGCGCGCTATCAGTACTTCTGGCTGCAAAGCCGCGCCGGCATCGTCAACTGGAACAAGCAACTGACCGGCGCCGCCAGCAGCGCGCCATTCGGTGGCGTGGGCGCCAGCGGCAACCACCGCGCCAGTGCCTATTACGCGGCTGACTATTGCGCTTACCCGGTAGCCTCGCTGGAGACCGCCAGCCTGACCCTGCCTGCGACACTGACGCCCGGCGTCTCCCTATAACAAAAGGTCCACGGAGCCTTGCCGATGAAATCGTTTGAAGTGAATTTTGATGGTCTGGTCGGACCGACGCACAACTACGGCGGGCTGTCGTACGGTAACGTTGCTTCGCAAAGCAACAGCCAGCAGGCATCCAATCCGCGTGAAGCGGCGCGTCAGGGCCTGGCGAAGATGAAGGCGTTGATGGAGATGGGCTTCCAGCAGGGCGTACTGGCCCCGCAGGAGCGCCCGGACGTGGCAGCACTACGCCGCCTGGGTTTCACTGGAACCGACGCACAAGTGATCGAGCGTGCCGCCAAAGAGGCCATGCCGTTGCTGGTCGCCAGCTGCTCGGCCTCGAGCATGTGGGTGGCCAACGCCGCCACTGTCAGCCCCAGTGCCGACACTGCGGACGGTCGCGTGCACTTCACCGCCGCCAACCTCAACTGCAAGTACCACCGCAGCATCGAGCACCCGACCACCAGCCGCGTGCTCGGCGCCATGTTTGCCGATAACAAGCACTTTGCCCACCACGCCGCTTTGCCGGCGGTAGCGCAGTTCGGTGACGAAGGCGCGGCCAACCACACACGTTTCTGCCGCAGCTACGGCGAGGCCGGTGTCGAGTTCTTCGTCTATGGCCGCAGCGCCTTCGACACCCGCTACCCGGCGCCACAGAAGTACCCGGCACGCCAGACGCTTGAGGCGTCGCAAGCCGTCGCACGCCTGCACGGCCTGAGCGAGGAGGGTGTGGTCTTCGCCCAGCAGAACCCGGCGGTGATCGACCAGGGCGTGTTCCACAACGACGTGATCGCGGTAGGTAACGGCGAAGTGCTGTTCTACCACGAGGACGCCTTCCTCGAGACCGAGGCGATGCTTGGCCAACTGCAGGCTAAACTGGCTAAACGAGGCGGCAACTTCAAGGCGATCTGCGTACCGCGCTCGGCTGTAACGGTAGAGGACGCGGTGCGTTCGTACCTGTTCAACAGCCAGTTGCTGTCTCGCGCCGATGGTTCGATGCTGCTGATCGTGCCGGAAGAGTGCCGTAACAACGAGCGGGTCTGGGCCTATCTGTCGTCCTTGACCAGCTCGAACGGGCCGGTCGGCGAGGTCAAGGTCTTCGACCTCAAGCAAAGCATGCAGAACGGTGGCGGGCCAGCGTGCCTGCGCTTGCGTGTGGCATTGAATGAAACGGAACTGGCGGCGGTCAATCCAGGCGTTATCATGACCGCACCGCTGTACGACACCTTGACCCAATGGGTCGACAAGCACTACCGCGATCGCCTGAGCGAAACCGACCTGGCCGATCCGCAGTTGTTGCTGGAATGTCGTACGGCACTGGATGAACTGACCCAGATCCTCAAACTGGGTTCGGTCTATCCGTTCCAACTCCAACCTTGAGAGAGAATTCGACTATGTCCGACGCCCTGCAGCTGATCCTTGAAGATGAAGATGGTACCCAGCTGGAAACTTCCTGCACCCGCTTTGCGGTGGTCTGGCAAGGCAAGGAGGTATGGATTCAGCAGGATGGCCGTGGTCAGCTGCTGATCGGCGTCGACGTTGAAGAAGACGACACCGAGTACGCCAACCTGCTGCTGCGCCCGCTGGCCACCAACCTGGTGAGCCTGCAGCTGGAAATGGAACCGGCCGATGCCGGCGACGATGATGATCACGTCCATGGTCCCGATTGCGGCCACCATCACTAAGGAATAGCCCATGCTCGCCCTCGGCAAACTGCTTGAACTGACCCTGGCCGGTCGTGAACCGGCAGAGAAGACCCAGCTGACTGTCGAAGGCGTACGCATGCGCTGGCTCGGCGAGGGCGCCCTCGAAGTGCGCCCGCCCGATGCCCTTGACAATGGCCTGGACCTGCTGCTGTCGGCGGGTATCCATGGCAACGAAACCGCACCGATCGAGCTGCTTGACCGGTTGCTGCACGACATTGCCCGCGGCGATCTCAAGCCGCGGGCGCGTATTCTGTTCCTGTTCGGTAACCCTGATGCGATCCGCCGCGGCGAGCGTTATATCGAGCAAGACGTCAACCGCCTGTTCAATGGTCGCCACGATCAGACCAGCGGCCCCGAAGCCCTGCGCGCCTGCGAGCTGGAGCGCCTGGCGGCGACTTTCTTCAGTGTGCCTGATCGCACCCGTCTGCATTACGACCTGCACACCGCCATTCGCGGTTCGAAGATCGAGCAGTTCGCGCTCTATCCGTACAAGGAAGGCCGCCAGCATTCGCGCCGCGAACTGGCGCGCCTGTGCGCGGCTGGCATGGAGGCGGTGCTGCTGCAGAGCAAGGTGTCGATCACCTTCACGGCCTACACCTATGAGCAACTGGGGGCCGAAGCCTTTACCCTGGAACTGGGCAAGGCGCGGCCGTTCGGAGAGAACGGCGCGGTCAACGTCGATCGCCTGGAAACCCGCCTCAAACAGATTATCGATGGCACCGAACCCGAGGCGCCGGAGGCCCTGGATGGATTGAAACTGTTCAGCGTGGCGCGCGAGATCATCAAGCACAGCGAGCATTTTCGCCTGAACCTGCCGGCCGATGTCGAGAACTTTTCGGAGCTCGAACCCGGCTATCTGCTGGCCGAGGACATCGCCGATACCCGCTGGATTGTCGAAGAGCAGGGCGCGCGCATCATCTTCCCCAACCCGAAAGTCAAGAACGGCCTACGGGCGGGGATTTTGATCGTGCCCGCGTCAGATCAGGGCCTTGCTTGAGTTGGGCACGTCTGAACTTAAAAGTGAATTCGCGGAGCCAGGCCCAGCTCCAGGCGCAAGGCGTTTTCAGTAAAAGGCGCTGGATTGGTACTCAGGGCGGGGGCATTGGCAGACAAGCCGAAATCGTAAGGCCTATGGCTGGTAATAATGCCGACGGCCTGCAGTTGCGAATTGGCTACCTTCTGTTGGTTGCCGGCCCGTGTGGTGACTATTGAGGTGCCTGGGAAAACCGAGCCGGTGAGGGAGTTCCAGGCATTGCACAGACAACGGTAGAAATCGAGCAGGGGCAGGTCGTCGGAAGCTGGCCCTGCAGGGTTGAAGTGCAGTTTTCCGCCAGCGTCGGCAATGCCCGGATCGCCGTTCGGTGTAACGAAGTGATCGCCGACATCGTCATCGAAATCCATGTCGGGCTCATAGCCCGAGGGTAAATGGTTCAGGATTTCGTCCGCCGTGATCGAGGACCTGTTGTCCAGCGCCGACAGCAGCTGTCTTCCCGCGCTGGTTTTGCGCAGCAGGTCTAAGTGGTCGGCGATCAGGCGTTGAAAGCGTGAGTCCCCTTGTGGGCGGATACTGTTATTGCCCAGGGCCGCATGTTCAGGACTTACCGGTTGGCTGAAGCGGCTGTCGCCGGGCAAGTTGCGGGCGTAGAAGACTTCACTGCCTGCGCTGCCCAGCAGGATGTTGCCGTCGATACGGTTTTCCCCTGAGCCCGCTTCGATGTAGGTAAGCCCTGTGCCCAGGACAATACGATTGTTGCCGGCCCCGACGTAGATTTTGCTGTCGCCGCTGCCTGTTTCAATATGGTTGTTGCCATTACCGGCATTGATAATGACTTGGTGATGTACGTCTTCAGTGATCCAGATCCTGCTGCCAGTGTTTTGAGTGCGCAGGACCAGTACTTGATCGTCGTTCATCGCCAGGACAAACCTAGTCTTGCCGATGACAGCGTACAGGTTGCAGTCCAGGGTTGAAATTTCAATATTTTCAGCAGGTGACCGGACCTGTATATCCACCTGGCTTGTGTGAGGAGCGCTGGTTATCGAGTGCTTGAAGTGTTCCGAGGTGACGGTGACATTGCTGTCCTCATGCTGCAGGATCACTTCACGGACCGCACCAGGATACGGGTCGTCTTCATACTGGAAGTGGGCATAGCCCGAGCCGCGCCCGGTAAGGTAGTAAGTCGGATTTGGGTTGCTTAGGTTGTACATGCTCCACTCCATTGGCGTTGGGAAAACGTCAGGCTATGGAGGTTTGAACATGCCCCGGCACTACATATTTATGCATCTGTGCGCAAGGCGGGGAGGCTGCCAGGCCCATCGCTGAGCGGTGCCACGGGGGCGGGAACCGGCCGCAGCGGTGCGGCCGGCGCTGGTGATGCAGGACTAGATTGCGCGTTTTTGCGCTACTTCGTTACGGCGTAACGCACGCAACTTCTGCAAGGTATCGGCGCAAGTTTTCGCCGCTTCCACGCCCTTGACCAGGAAGTGTTCGAAGTAGAAGTTCTGGTGCTCGTCGCCGGCATGGAAGTGGTGCGGGGTCAGCACTACCGAGAACACCGGCACTTCGGTTTCCAGTTGCACCTGCATCAGGCCGCTGATCACCGACTGGGCGACGAACTCGTGGCGGTACAGGCCGCCATCGACCACCAGACCGGCAGCAACGATGCCAGCGTAGCGGCCGCCACGGGCCAGCAGCTTGGCGTGCAGGGGGATCTCGAAAGCGCCGCCGACTTCGAAGAAGTCGATGTCGCTGGGCTGATAGCCTTGTTTACCCATTTCCTCGACGAATGCCTTGCGCGCCTGGTCGACAATGTCTTTGTGCCAGCAAGCCTGGATGAAGGCGATGCGCTCGTGGGAAGGGTTCTTGCTATCGATTGCGGTAGGTTGCATTGAAACGGACTCCTGTTTGTATGAGAAACAGGGCGCTGGATCGAAGGGGATTTCGCCGTGCAGGTGCAAAGCGACAGGCGCGGCTGCGCCTATCCCGTTCTCTCTTTATCCGGACTATGACCGTCGGCCCCGGAATCACACCGGGTCTGCTGACCTTGCAGGCTGGCCTGCAAGCGCTCGCGGGCTATGCGCATTGCGCGCAATTACCGCCGGTGGGGAATTGCACCCCGCCCTGAGAACGTTGCCACCGGTATCGGCGGCGGGGAATTATTAGCACAGATGTCAGGTAAACGTATAGGCTGCTAACGGTTTTTTCCGGATGAACGACATTTCATCAGGGAAACCTTGCCAATTGTTTTATACGGCCCCAGTAATACCGTGTCACCAGATCACAACAGGCCCTGAGAGGCCGGGCAGGGTGCCAGCGAGCGGTTTTTCGCTGACGTTGTCGCTGCAGGCCGTCCAATTGACGGTTTCTATAGCATAAACACACTGCACCCGAGCCTAAGGCCCGATATAATGCGGCCCTTTGCCGTCGTTTCGTCAATTTGACGCAAGCATTTGCCTTAAGGCCGCCGTTTCCGTGGAAGAACCTATGAAAAGCGCAGAAATCCGTGAAGCCTTCCTTCGCTTCTTCGAAGAGCAGGGACACACCCGAGTTGCCTCCAGCTCCTTGATTCCGGGCAACGACCCGACCCTGCTGTTCACCAACGCGGGGATGAACCAGTTCAAGGACTGCTTCCTTGGCCAGGAAAAGCGCGCCTACACCCGCGCGACCAGCAGCCAGAAATGCGTGCGCGCCGGTGGCAAGAACAGCGACCTGGAAAACGTCGGCTACACCGCCCGTCACCACACCTTCTTCGAAATGCTGGGCAACTTCAGCTTCGGTGATTACTTCAAGAAGGACGCGATCACCTACGCCTGGACCTTCCTGACCAAGGTGCTGAACCTGCCGGAAGAGAAACTCTGGGTCACCGTCTATGCCAGCGACGACGAGGCATACGACATCTGGACCAAAGAGATCGGCGTACCGGCCGAGCGCATGGTGCGCATTGGCGACAACAAGGGCGCGCCCTACGCCTCCGACAACTTCTGGACCATGGGCGATACCGGCCCGTGCGGCCCGTGCACCGAGATCTTCTATGATCACGGCGCCGACATCTGGGGCGGCCCGCCCGGCTCGCCGGAAGAAGATGGCGACCGTTACATCGAGATCTGGAACAACGTTTTCATGCAGTTCAACCGCACTGCCGATGGCGTGCTGCACCCGCTGCCAGCACCGTCGGTAGACACCGGCATGGGCCTGGAACGCATCAGTGCGGTCATGCAGCATGTGCACTCGAACTACGAGATCGACCTGTTCCGCAACCTGCTCAGCGCTTCGGCCGCCGCCATCGGCTGCGCCAATGCCGAGCAGTCGTCGCTCAAGGTGGTCTCCGACCACATCCGTTCTTGCAGCTTCCTGATTGCCGACGGCGTGCTGCCGTCCAACGAAGGCCGCGGCTACGTCCTGCGCCGCATCATCCGTCGCGCCTGCCGCCACGGTAACAAGTTGGGCGCCACCGGCAGCTTCTTCTACAAGATCGTCGCCGCCCTGGTCGCCGAGATGGGCGAAGCCTTCCCCGAGCTCAAGCAGCAGCAGGCCAACATCGAGCGCGTGCTCAAGGCTGAAGAAGAGCAGTTCGCCAAGACCCTGGAGCAGGGCCTGAAGATCCTCGAGCAGGACCTGGCCGAGCTCAAGGGCACCGTGGTGCCGGGTGACGTGGTGTTCAAACTGTACGACACCTATGGCTTCCCGATGGACCTGACCGCCGACATCGCCCGCGAACGCGAGCTGACTATCGACGAAGCAGGCTTCGAGCGCGAGATGGAAGCCCAGCGTGAGCGTGCCCGCTCCGCGAGCGCCTTCGGCCTGGACTACAACACCCTGGTCAAGGTCGACGTGGCCACCGAGTTCACCGGCTACAACGCCACCGAAGGCAGCGCCAGCATCGTTGCTCTTTATAAGGACGGCAAGGTTGTCGAGCAGCTGGGCGAAGGCGAGGAGGGCGTGGTTATCCTCGACCGCACGCCGTTCTACGCCGAGTCCGGTGGCCAGGTGGGCGACACCGGCTACCTGCAGGCCGACAACGTGCGCTTTGACGTGCGCGACACCACCAAGACTGGCGGCGCCTTCCTGCACCACGGTGTGGTGGCCAGCGGCACCCTGACTGTCGGCACCCAGGTGCAGACCCGGGTCGATGCCGACGTCCAGCACGCCACCTCGCTGAACCACTCCGCCACCCACCTGCTGCACGCTGCGCTGCGCCAAGTGCTGGGCGATCACGTACAACAGAAGGGCTCGCTGGTCGATAGCCAGCGCCTGCGCTTCGACTTCAGTCACTTCGAGGCGGTCAAGCCAGAGCAGCTCAAGGCCCTGGAAGACATCGTCAACCGCGAAGTGCGCAAGAACTCCGAGGTGAAAACCGAAGAGACCGATATCGAAACCGCCAAGCAGAAGGGCGCCATGGCGCTGTTCGGCGAGAAGTACGGCGACAGCGTGCGGGTGCTGAGCATGGGCGGCGATTTCTCCGTCGAGCTGTGCGGCGGTATCCACGCCAAGCGTACCGGTGATATCGGCCTGCTCAAGATCATCAGCGAAGGTGGCGTGGCCTCCGGCGTACGCCGGATCGAAGCGGTCACCGGCGCTGCCGCACTGGCGTACCTGAACGCTGCCGAAGAGCAGCTCAAGGAAGCCGCGCAACTGGTCAAGGGCAGCCGCGAAAACCTGATCGATAAGCTCTCGGCAGTGCTGGAGCGCAACCGCCAGCTGGAAAAACAGCTGGAGCAACTGCAAGCCAAGGCCGCCAGCGCTGCTGGCGACGACCTGTCCAGTGCAGCCGTCGAGGTCAAGGGCGTGAAAGTCCTGGCCGCGCGTCTGGATGGCCAGGATGGCAAGGCGCTGCTGGCGCTGGTCGATCAACTGAAGAACAAACTCGGCCGCGCAGTGATCCTGCTCGGCAGTGTCCATGAGGAAAAGGTCGTACTGGTTGCCGGTGTGACCAAAGACCTGACTGGCCAACTCAAAGCCGGTGATTTGATGAAGCAAGCCGCTGCCGCGGTGGGTGGCAAGGGCGGTGGTCGTCCGGACATGGCGCAAGGTGGTGGCGTAGACACCGCCGCGCTGGACAGCGCGCTGGCCCTGACCGTGCCATTCGTGGAGCAGGGCGTTTAAGGCGTACATCGGCCCGCCGTCCAGTGGCGGGCCATGGCGTCGTTTGAATGTTTATTGGGTGCCCTTCATGGGCTGAGGCGGCTTTGAAATGGCGTTGATCGTACAGAAATTTGGCGGTACCTCGGTCGGCACAGTCGAGCGAATCGAGCAGGTTGCCGACAAGGTCAAGAAGTTCCGCGAAGCCGGCGATGACCTGGTGGTAGTACTGTCGGCGATGAGCGGCGAAACCAATCGCTTGATCGACCTGGCCAAGAAGATAAGCGATCAGCCGGTTCCGCGTGAACTGGATGTGATCGTCTCCACTGGCGAGCAGGTGACTATCGCCTTGCTGGCCATGGCCCTGATCAAACGTGGTATTCCGGCGGTGTCCTACACCGGTAACCAGGTGCGGATCCTCACCGACAGCGCGCACAACAAGGCGCGCATCCTGCAGATCGACGACCAGAAGATTCGTGGCGACCTCAAGGCCGGCCGCGTGGTGGTGGTTGCAGGTTTCCAGGGTGTCGACGAGCACGGCAACATCACCACCCTCGGTCGTGGTGGCTCCGACACCACCGGCGTGGCCCTGGCGGCAGCGCTCAAGGCGGACGAGTGCCAGATCTACACCGATGTCGATGGTGTCTACACCACCGACCCGCGCGTTGTGGCCCAGGCCCAGCGCCTGGACAAGATCACCTTCGAAGAGATGCTGGAAATGGCCAGCCTCGGTTCCAAGGTGCTGCAGATCCGCGCCGTCGAGTTCGCCGGCAAGTACAACGTCCCGCTGCGCGTGCTGCACAGCTTCCAGGAGGGTCCGGGTACCCTCATTACCATTGATGAAGAGGAATCCATGGAACAGCCGATCATTTCCGGCATCGCCTTCAATCGCGATGAAGCCAAGCTGACCATCCGTGGCGTACCGGATACCCCGGGCGTTGCTTTCAAGATCCTCGGCCCTATCAGTGCCGCGAACATCGAAGTCGACATGATCGTGCAGAACGTTTCGCACGATAACACCACCGACTTCACCTTCACCGTGCATCGCAACGACTACGACAAGGCCCACAAGGTCCTGGACAAGACCGCCGCCGAGCTCAACGCTCGCGAAGTGGTAGGTGACACCAACATCGCCAAGGTCTCGATCGTCGGCGTCGGCATGCGTTCCCACGCCGGTGTTGCCAGCCGCATGTTCGAAGCGCTGGCCAAGGAGAGCATCAACATCCAGATGATCTCCACCTCCGAGATCAAGGTCTCGGTGGTAATAGAAGAGAAGTACCTGGAGCTGGCAGTGCGCGCCCTGCACACCGCCTTCGAGCTCGACGCCCCTGCCCGACAGGGCGAGTAAGGCGGCTGCCTCTGGGGGCGCGGCCATGCCGCGCCCTTCGTGTTTCTGGCTGGCGTGAGAAATCTGTGCTTTTGCTCGCGCTAGTCAATACTTAGGCGTAGGTCAGCAGCCGTCACGGGTTGTAGGCTGAAGCCCTTTTTTTTGCAGACTGTTATCCCTGAACTGAATTGCGTGAGGAGAAAGCTATGTTGATTCTGACTCGTCGGTGCGCCGAGAGCCTGATCATTGGCGACGGCGAAATCACCGTGACCGTGCTCGGCGTCAAAGGAAACCAAGTGCGGATAGGGGTCAACGCCCCTAAAGAAGTGGCCGTCCACCGTGAGGAAATCTACCTGCGGATCAAGAAAGAGAAGGACGAAGAACCAACCCATTAATTTTTATCGAGTTTTTTTCAAAAAAGAGTTTGCAAACGGGGAAGGGTCTGGTTATTATACGCCCCGTGTTGCGGAGAGGTGGCCGAGTGGCCGAAGGCGCTCCCCTGCTAAGGGAGTATACCTCACAAGGGTATCGGGGGTTCGAATCCCCCCTTCTCCGCCATTATTCATGTAGGACGCTGTAATCTGCCTGAATCGCCTAAGTCGTTGAAATTAAACGAAAAAGTGGTTGGCAAAATGATTTAGCGGCCTATAATGCGCGGTAACAAATGCACTCATAGCTCAGCTGGATAGAGTACTCGGCTACGAACCGAGCGGTCGGAGGTTCGAATCCTCCTGAGTGCACCATACGACGAAGCGGTTTTCAACTTGAATGCTGCTTCAGCTGCAACCAGAGGTGATCTGGTCCATCAAGCGCCAACCCTGCACTCATAGCTCAGCTGGATAGAGTACTCGGCTACGAACCGAGCGGTCGGAGGTTCGAATCCTCCTGAGTGCACCATACACCGAAGCAGTTTTCAGTTTGAAAGTTGCTTTAGCTGTAACCAGAGGTGGTCTGGTCCATCAAGCGCCAACCTGCACTCATAGCTCAGCTGGATAGAGTACTCGGCTACGAACCGAGCGGTCGGAGGTTCGAATCCTCCTGAGTGCACCATACAACAGAAAGCCCGCCTATCAAGGCGGGCTTTTTGCTTTCCGGCATTCATCTTCCGGTAAGGCGTGATGAATAGACTGTCATCGTTGCCGTGCCAGCCCCGCGCTATTTTATGCCGATCCCGATGTGTTTTTTTTCGCGCTACCGCCGTCGCACTGTTGCCTGCATACGTTGTCACAAGTATGTCTCGCAAACGATTGTTCTAGCCGCGATTTTTTCAGCACCCTCACAGCTCAAGCGGTGTATGATTGCGCCCGTCAGCCCCGCCGGGGCTTGTGGAATACCACCATGGACTTACCCAGTAGTTACTCAATAGCAAGTTTTGCCAATCAAGAATTGACTGATTGATCTCCCGGCGTGCTCCGCTGCTGGGAGTGGAGTTCGCCTATGACTGAAGTAGAAGTAAAAAAGACGCAAGAAAGCCTGCAGGATCGCCTGGCCCAGGTGGTCGAACTGCTGCAGCGTCAACGCGTGGTCGAAGACCTGACCCACCGTCAGGAAGGTCATCACCATGACCTGGTAGAAAACCTCGTTCACCGCCAGAACCTGGTCGAGCTGCAACGCAAGCTCGACGACCTGCACTCCGCCGACGTTGCCTACATTCTCGAAGCCTTGCCGCTGGACGATCGTCTGACCGTCTGGCAACTGGTCAAGGCCGAGCGCGACGGTGACATCCTCCTCGAAGTGTCCGACTCGGTCCGCGAGACCCTGATCGCCGACATGGACGATCACGAGCTGCTCGCCGCTGCCAAGGAAATGGACGCCGACGAACTGGCTGACCTGGCGCCCGAGCTGCCCCGTGACGTTGTCCACGAGCTGATGGAAAGCCTCGATGCCCAGCAGCGCGAACGCGTGCGTTCGGCCCTGAGCTACGACGAGGACCAGGTCGGTGCATTGATGGACTTCGAGATGGTCACCATCCGCGAAGACGTCAGCCTCGAAGTGGTATTGCGCTACCTGCGCCGGCTCAAGGAGCTGCCAGGCCACACCGACAAACTGTTCGTGGTCGATTACGACGGCATCCTCAAGGGCGTGCTGCCGATCAAGCGCTTGCTGGTCAACGACCCGGAGAAGAAAGTCGCCGAGGTCATGGCCAGCGATCCGGTGAGCTTCCATCCGGATGAAGACGCCTACGATGCCGCTCAGGCGTTCGAGCGTTACGACTTGATTTCCGCGCCGGTGGTGGACAAGAGCGATCGCCTGATCGGCCGTCTGACCATCGATGAAATGGTCGACCTGATTCGTGAAGAAAGCGAAAGCGAAGTGCTGAGCATGGCCGGTCTGCGCGAAGAAGAAGACATCTTCGCCTCGGTCTGGCGCTCGCTGCGCAACCGCTGGGCGTGGCTGGCAATCAACCTGATCACTGCCTTCGTCGCCTCGCGGGTGATCGGCCTGTTCGAAGGCTCGATCGAAAAACTGGTGGCACTGGCGGCGCTGATGCCGATCGTTGCCGGTATCGGCGGCAACTCCGGCAACCAGACCATCACCATGATCGTGCGCGCCATGGCCCTCGACCAGGTCAGCCCCGGCAACACCTCGCGGTTGATGCGCAAGGAGCTGGCGGTGTCGCTGATCAACGGCCTGATCTGGGGCGGAGTGATTGGTGTGGTCGCCTACCTGCTGTATGACAGCTGGTCGCTCGGCGTGGTCATGACCGGTGCCATGACCCTCAACTTGTTGCTGGCGGCGCTGATGGGGGTGTTGATCCCGATGACCCTGGTGCGCCTGGGCCGCGATCCGGCAATGGGCTCCAGCGTGATGATCACGGCGGTGACCGACAGTGGTGGCTTCTTCATCTTCCTGGGCCTGGCCACCATCTTCCTGCTCTGATTGAGCATCCGACAAAAAAACACCCCTCGCGAGGGGTGTTTTTTTTGCCTGGCGTTTATTGCTCGGTGAGGTGCTCGATAAAGGTCGAGCCGCTGTAGCACTCGCGGAACAACCCGGCCTGCACCAGGCGTGGCATCACCTGTTCAAGGAACAGGTGCACCGATTCCAGCGAGCCACCGGGCGCCGCGATGAAGCCATCGATGGCACCGGATGCAGCCCATTCGACAATACTCTCAACGGCATCGTCCACCGTACCGATCACCTGCCAGTGTGCAGCCGAGATCACCTCTGGGCGCAACAGTAACTCACTGACCCGCAGCGATTCACGTTCGATCAGGCGTCGCAACAGGTTGGTGTGGGTACGGCTGCCAGGATTGCTCACGGGCGCAGGCAGGTCAGCGGCGGTGATCGGGCGGTCTTCTGGCCATTGGTTGAGGTCGAGCCCGGTCATCTCCTTGATCGAGGCAAACTTGCGCGGCTTGTCGATGCGCGCGTGGGTGCACATGAACAGCTCGCGGGCCTGTTCGCGGGTCTCGGCCAGGTACAGGCTCAGGCCGGGCAGCAGGCGAATGTCGGCCGGATCGCGGCCGTGTTTTTCAGCGCGGCGGGACAGGTCGTGACGCAGCTCGAGCGCAGCGTCGATATCCGGCGTGGGGGCGAATACCAGGTCGGCCACCGACGCGGCAAAGTCACGGCCCGAATCGGACGCGCCGGCTTGCACCAGCGGGATTCGGGTGTTGGCGTACACCGGCAGGTTGAGTGGACCCTTGACCTTCAGGTGAGCGCCGTCGTGGTCGATCGGGCGAACCTGTGAGGCGTCGGCGTAACGGCCCGTGCTGCGATCCAGTTTCAGGGCGTCGCTGGGGAAGCTGTCCCACAGCTGATGAACCACCCGGGTGAACTCCGCTGCCCGCTGGTAACGCTCATCGGCACTGGGCATTGCCGTCAGGCCGAAATTCTCGTGGCCTTGCAGCGCGGTGACGATGTTCCAGCCGACCCGGCCCTTGCTGATCCAGTTCAAAGACTGCAACTGGCGGGCGACTACATAGGGCGGCAGGAAGGTGGTCGATACGGTCGAAACCAGGCCGATCTTCGAGGTGTGCTGGGCAACTGCGGCGAGCAGGATGCTCGGGTCGAGGCTGGCGAAGCCCGAACCGTTTTCGAGCATTTCCGGCACCAGGGCATGAACATCGGGGCGAAAGACGAAGTCCAGGTGTGCAGCTTCTGCGCGCTTGGCCAGATCAATCGCAAACTCGGCGGTGAAAATACCTTCTATGTTGCTGTTCTCGCGCCGCCAGCCATCGCCGCTCAACCAGGTCGGTGCCAGTGACAGGCCAATGTGTAGGCGCTTTGGGGTACTCATCCTTGCAATTCTCCTTGTGGTCTTTTGATGGACTCAGAACGCGCCCTTGACGCCGACGCCGACCATGCGCGGCAGGGTCATGCTCGCCTCGGTGCCGCCGATGCCGCGGTTCTGCTGCATATAGGTGGGCGAGCGGTCGTCGAACACGTTCTTCACGTAGCCGTACAGCTGCACCTGCTTGTTGAACTGGTAACTCATCCGCGCATCGGTGAGGGTGTAGGGCTTCACCGAGTAGGACGAGGTGTTGGCGGTGTCGGAGTAATAGCCATCCAGGTGACGGACCTGGACGTTGAGGTTGAGTTTGTCGGTGATGTCCCAGCTCGGGCCAACGCTCAGGGTGTAACCGGGGGAGCGGGCAAACTCGTTGGCCTGGTAGTCGGCGTTGCTGGAGATCTTGTCGATGCGTGTACGCAAGGCGCCGGCACTGGCCTTGAGGGTCAGGTTGTCGAGCACACGGTAGTCGGCGCTCAGCTCCAGGCCATAGGCGTGGGCCTTTTCGGCGTTGATGGTGTAGGACTGGGCGACACCCGGGGAAATCACCACCGGGATGTTGTACTGAGCGTCCTTGAAGTCCATGTAGAACAGGTTGCTGCTGAGGATCAGGCGGTCGTCGAGCAGGTTGGCGCGGCTGAACAGCTCATAGTTCCAGATCGACTCTTCCTTGAAGTACGCCCATTGCCGGGTGGTCAGATTGAGCGACACGCCACCGGGATTGTAACCGCGGCTGACCAGGGCGCCGACGGTCCAGTCCGGCGTCGCTGCGTAAGCCAGCGAGACCTTGGGCAGCAGGGCGGAGAAGGTTTTCTCGTAGTCCAGTGCCGTCGGTGCCAGCACCGAATTGCCCTGGCGCTCGATGTGATCCTGCTGAAAGCGCAGGCCGGTGCTCAGGGTCCAGCGCTCACTCAGGCGGTAGCTGAGTTCGCCGAAGATGCCGAGGTTCTCCTTGGTGTCATCGAAGGCCGAGAGCCCGCGCAGGTTCAGGGTTTCGTCGGTCTTGGTGTGGGCGTAGTAGATGCCACCCATGCCGCTTAGAGTATCCAATGCGTCGCCGAAGGTGATGCGCGATTCGTTGGAGGCGTTTTTCTGCTTGATATCGGCGTCGCCTTCGCCGGCGATGCCGGTGAACCGCTGCACGTTGGACAGCGAGTATTGCGCCTGGTTGAACAGTTTGATGCCGTTGTCGAAGTCGTAGCTGACATCCACCACGCTGGTGTTGGTGTCCTGCTCCCAGCTGGGCATGGTGGTGGTGTCGTGGTCGAGCTTGTGCAAGGGCGCCGAGGCGGCCTCCTGGCTTGGACGGTTGCTGTCGTTGTGCGCGAAGGTGTACTTGGCCTCAAGGCCCGGCAGCGACTCGGGCACCCACAGCAGCTTGGCCCGGGCGGTGACGGCGCGGAAGTTCTGGTCGGCCTTGCCGCGCTGGAACTTCGGGTTGTCGTAATCGATGAAAGTGTCGCGCGCCGAGTAGTCCACCGCCAGGCGGCCGGCCAGTTCGTTGCCCATCAACGGGCCGGAAACAGCCACCGAGCTGCGCTTGGCGTCATAACTGCCGACCTCGGTCTGGTAGGCAGCTTCGGGAGTGAAGGTCGGATCCTTGGTGTTGACGATGATCGCACCGGCAATCGCGTTGGCCCCTTGCGAGGTGGTCTGCGGGCCGCGGAACACTTCGATGCTGTCGATATCCCAGACCGAGGTGGCGCCGAAGAACATCTCGTTGTAATTCAGGTAATGGCCGTCAAGGTTGATTGTCGCCCGTGGCACGGTGCCGCCCCAGAACACGTTCTGGCCGTTGTTCGGGCCCTGGGTGTCCTGGCCGCGGATGATGGGCGCGCCGACCGAGTCGGTGTAGATCACGTTGGGCACATCATTGAGTACTTCGGCCACCGAGGCGCTGCCGGTCTTTTCCTTGTCGATCTCCTTGGCGGTCTTGATCGACACGGAGGAGGCGGTGTCCTTGAGTTCGCGTTCGAGCTTTTCACCGGTGACGATGATCGGCTCGAAAACAATGCCTGGCTTGCCGCCATTAACCTCGGGTTGCCCGAATGCGTAGGGCGAAGCCAGCAATGTCGAGAGTGTGAACACACTAAAGCCTTGGCGCAGTGTGCGATGTGGATGTGCCTTCAAGATGCCCCCAAATGAGAATGATCCTCTTTCCCGTTCGAGGGTAGCACGGTGCTATTGCGTTCCTCAATAAAGAATTCATTCCACAAAATGGCAATAGGTGCGGGTTCAGGGAATCGGTATCATGGCCGCCAACAAGCGCGACCGTGCGCGCCGGCGAGGAGAGCGAAGAATTGAGCAACGAGATGACCGCCCTGGACGAAGAGGCGCAAGCAGCCCCGGAAAAGCGCTCCGGCACTATTCAGTCGGTGTCGATTGCGGTGCGTTTTCTCCAGGTACTGGCCAATGCCGAGAGTGAGTTGGCGCTGGGGGAGGTTGCCAGGCGCACCGCGACCGGTGGCTCGACCGCCCATCGATACCTGCAGAGCCTGGTCAAGGACGGCCTGGCCAAGCAGGACCCGGCCAGCGGCCTCTACGACCTGGGGCCGGCAGCGCTGAACATCGGCATCAGCGCCTTGAAGCGCGTCGATGCGGTGGATATTGCCGCCCAGCACATGAAGACCCTGGCCCAACAGCATGCCGCCAGCGGCGGGGTGGCGATCTGGACCGACCGCGGCCCGACCCTGGTGCGCTGGTACCGTAGCGCCTACTTCTCGATCAACCCGCTGGCCCTGGGCGACATCCTGCCGATCGACAACACCGCGTGCGGTCTGGTGTTCCAGGCCTTCCTGCCCAAAGCTGTGATCGATGCCGCGCGCAAGCAGCAGCCCGCGCATTTTCGTGGCACGCCGCCTAACAAGGCGCTGCTCGATCAGGTGCGTAATGGCCGTTGGGCCGAGCTGACCAGCCATCTGCTCTCGAACGTCACCGGCCAGGCGGCGCCGGTGTTCGATGCGCAGCAGGAAATCGCCTGCGTAATGACCACGGTCACTGACCTTGGCCAGCTCAAGTCAGCAGAGGATCGCGACGCCCTGCACCGCGAAGCCGGCCTGGTCAACCAGGCCACCGGCGGGCGGATTTTCGATCAGCGCGGTTGAGCCTGGCGACCCTTGGGCACCACCAGCGGCGTGCCGCTGACGGGGTCAGCAATGATCACCGCCGGCAGGCCGAATACCTCTTGCACCAGCGCCTCGGTGAAAATCGCCCCGGGCGCGCCCTCGGCCAGCACCGCGCCATCGCGCATGGCGATCAGGTGCGTGGCATAGCGGCAGGCCTGGTTAAGATCGTGCAGCACCGCCACGATGGTTCGGCCCTGGCGATTGAGATCGCTGAGCAGTTCGAGCAATTCGATCTGGTGGGCGATGTCGAGAAAGGTGGTCGGTTCATCGAGCAGCAGGATCGGTGTTTCCTGCGCCAGCACCATGGCAATCCAGACCCGCTGGCGCTGGCCACCGGACAGCTCGTCCAGCGCCCGCTCGGCCAGCGCGCTGACCTGGGTGGCGGCCATGGCGGCGTTGACCGCCTGCTCATCGGCTGGCGACCATTGGCGCAAGAACGACTGATGGGGGAAGCGCCCGCGAGCCACCAGGTCGGCGACCGTGATGCCTTCCGGGGCCGTGGCGCTTTGCGGCAGCAGGCCGAGGCGCCGGGCAACCTCTTTGGCCGCAAGCGCGGTGATGCTTTTGCCGTCGAGCACCACACGACCATGGGCTGGGGCCAGCAGCCGCGACAAGGCTCGAAGCAGAGTGGATTTTCCGCAGGCATTGGGCCCGACGATCACCGTGAAAGAGCCGTCGGGAATGGCGATGGAGAGGTCGCTGGAGATGGTGCGCTGATCGTAACGCAGCGTCACGGCGTCAGCATGCAGGCGATGCGTCATGGGTAGCCTTTCCTTGCTGGCAGCTCGGCGGCGAGTATTGCATGTGCAGAATTAATTCTGCAATATGGAATGCGATTGCATCGCATCCACGTTTAGACGAGCTTGTGCCCGTTCTCGAACCCTTCCTGCCGCCCTTGTAGCAAAAGACCGATTGCCGATGAAAAAGCTCACCTTCGCGCCAATGCTTGCTGTTGCGGCGCTGATCCTGCTTGCCTGCAGCGCCGTTGGGCCGAGCCCGGCAAGTGCCGCCAGCGAGCCCGCCAAACCGCTGCGCATTGCTTCGACTTCGCCGAGTGTCACCGGCATCTTGCTGGCCATGGAGGCGCCACTGGTTGCCAGCGCGGCCACCACGCCGAGCCGGATGACCGACAGCAAGGGCTTTTTCAGCCAGTGGGCGGCGGTTGCGGATCAGCGCAAAGTCGAGGTGCTGTACCCCAACCTGGTGTTCAATATCGAGTCTGTGATCGGCGTCAATCCCGACCTGCTGGTACTGGTTGCCACTGGCGCCGATAGCGTCGTCCAGCACCAGGCCGAGCTTGAGGCCCAGGGTATCGCCACCGTCGTGGTCAATTATTCGAACCAGAGCTGGCAACAGATCGCTACCCGCCTTGGTCAGGCGGCGGGGCTGCAGGCCCAGGCAGCGGCGGCGATCAAGGATTTTGACGACTACACCGCACGCGCCGCTACCACGATCAAAGCGCCCGTGGGCGGGGTGAGTATCGTCGGCTACAACATTGGTGGCAGTTATTCTGTTGGCCGTGCGTCCAGCCCGCAGGCCCGCTTGTTCACCGCGCTGGGGATCAAGGTCGCGAGCCTGCCGCCGGCCATGAGCGGTGAGGTCACTCGCGCCGTCGACTTCGAGTTTATCTCCCGCGAAAACCTTTCGGCTGCGATCACCGGTGAAAGCGTGTTCCTGCTGGGTGGCACCGATGCCGATGTACAGGCGTTTGTTGCTGACCCGCTGCTGGCCAACCTGCCGGCGGTGGTGCAGAAAAAGGTCTACGCGCTGGGCCCGACTTCGTTTCGTATCGATTACTACTCTGGCCGGCAGATGATCGATACCGTCGCCCGGCACCTGCGCTGAGTCATGGCGACTGCCGTGTTGCCCGCCATGGTTTTCAATCGCCAACGGCGCATGCGCTCATCGGGGCTGCTGTGCGGCCTGGGCGTGCTTGCGCTGGTCGCCGCCTGTAGCTTGCTGATCGGTTCGCGCAGCATCGCTCTTGGCGAAATCGCCGATGCCTTCTGGGCGTATGACCCACAGAACAATCAGCATCTGGTGATTCGCGAACTGCGTGTTCCGCGCACTCTGGTGGCGATTCTCGCAGGCCTGGCCCTGGGCGTGGCCGGGGCGCTGATGCAGGCGCTGACGCGTAACCCGCTGGCCGAACCCGGGCTGCTGGGCATCAACGCCGGCGCGGCGCTGGCAGTGATCATCGCTGTCACCCTGTTCAAGCTGGTGAGCATTGTCGAGTATGTCGGCTTTGCCTTTGCCGGCGCCGGGCTGGCCGGGGTTGCCGTGTTCGTCCTGGGCCAGGCCCACGAAACCGGGACCAATCCGGTGCGCCTGGTGCTGGCTGGGGCAGGCTTGTCGGTGATGCTGGTGTCGATCACTGGCATCATCCTGCTCAATGCTCCCCTTGAGGTATTCGACAGTTTTCGCAAATGGTCGGCAGGCTCGGTCGAAGGCAGCGGCTTGCAGACCCTTGGTGTGCTGGCGGTGGTCGTTGCAGTCGGGCTGGCGCTGGCCATCGCCATGGTCGGCAACCTCAATGCCATGGCCCTGGGCGCGGATCTTGGCCGGGCGCTGGGCGTCAATCTTCGCGCCACCTGGCTGCTCGCGTGCCTGGCGGTGATGTTGCTGGCCGGGGCAGCAACAGCGGCGGCCGGGCCGATTGGTTTCGTCGGCCTGCTCGCGCCGCACCTGGCCCGGCGGCTGGTGGGGCCTGATTACCGCTGGATCCTGCCGTATGCCGGGTTGTTGGCGGCGATCCTGCTGCTGGGCGCCGATGTGATCGGTAGGGTCGTGGCGGCGCCAGCGGAAGTCGCGGCCGGGATCATTGCCCTGTTGATCGGCGGGCCGTTCTTCATCGTCATCGTGCGCAGGTTCCGGATGAGTCGGTCATGACGGGTGCGGTGCTGCGCCTGGGCAATTACTCGTTGCGTTGGCGGCCTCGGGTTGCGGTGGTGTGTGCGCTGTTGGCGCTACTGGCAGCAGGGCTGGCGATCATGTTGCTGGGCGTAGGTTCGTTGTCGCTGACACCAGGTCAGGTGTTTGACAGCCTGTTCGCAGGTGGTGGCAACCCGACCGCCGAGCGGATCGTTCAACGGGTTCGCTTGCCGCGGGTACTGACGGCGCTGCTGGTCGGCGGCGCGCTGGGCATGGCCGGTTCAATTTTCCAGTCGATCTCGCGCAACGCCCTCGGCTCACCGGATATCATCGGCTTTACCACCGGCGCTGCCAGCGGTGCCATCGTGCAGATCATCCTGTTTGATGCCGGCCCCCTGGGTACCTCGCTGGCGGCGGTGCTGGCGGGGGTGGGCACCGCCTTGCTGGTGTTCGTGCTGTCGATGCGCGGGCGCAGCACTGGTGGCTATCGCCTGGTGCTGGTGGGGATTGGCGTGGGGGCGATGCTCTCGGGGCTCAACACCGTACTGCTGGTGATGGGCGACCTTGACCGGGCGATGTCGGCGCAAATCTGGCTGGCCGGCTCGCTCAACACCCGGACCTGGTCTCACGTGCTGCCAGCAGCACTGGGTTTCATCGCCATCGTGCCCGTGGTGATTGGCCATGCGCGACACATCGACCTGTTGGAAATGGGCGATGACAGCGCCAGTCAGCTCGGCATTGCCCCGCAGCGTACGCGGCTGATCATGGTATTGGCGGCTGTGGGCTTGACCGCGATTGCCACGGCGGCAGCGGGCCCCATCGCCTTTGTCGCCCTGGCTGCCCCGCAACTGGCCAGGCGTCTGACCGCTGCACCAGAAGTGCCGCTGTTGTCTGGCGCGTTGATGGGCGCGGTGTTGTTGCTGGTGGCCGACCTGATCAGTCAGCGCCTGGCCTTCAATCTCAACCTGCCCATTGGCCTGACCACGGGTTTGCTCGGTGGTTTCTATCTGCTGTGGTTGCTGTCGCGCAGCAGGCGGGTTTGAGCCAGGCAATAAAAAAGGCCAATGCACGGGCATTGGCCTTGAGTGATTGAGCCACGCAATCAGGAAGCGTCAGCTGCCATCTCGGCGTCATGGGCAATCAACGACACCAGCGCGTTTTGCTGGCGATGGGAAAGCTGGCGGAAACGTTGCAGCAGTTCGCGTTCGTGCAGGGACAGTTCCGGGCTGTCCAGACGCATGCTCAGTTCTTCACCCAGCGCACCTTCCTGAATAAGGCTCTGCTCCAGGCGAGCGATGATTTCCGAGTTCATGCTGCGGTGGTGGTTGCGCGCTACCTCGGCAATGCGCTCACGCATTCCGTCGGGGAGGCGGACGACGAATTTGTCAGCGGTGCGGCTTGAGTAAATAGCCTGTTTCATTGGGCGCATATAATTGACCGGTTTAGTTCAGGGGGAAGCGGTTCTCGAAATTGGCCGCACGATGTCACTACGACCATCCCGGCGTCAAAATGTTCAACCTGAATTGTGAATGAGGCGTGAATCATGCCTCATTATCGCCGGTTCCTTGGCGTCAATTCTGTGACAAATATTGAACCGGATAAAGGCGTTTTGCCAGTACCAATTATCAGAAATGAGTACTGGTTTGAAAAGTTTTCATTTTCTCTTTTTCCGCGCCTGCAGACCTTCGTCGACAACGCCATGCATCAGGCAGAAAAGGCCATGGAAAGCGTCTAGAATGCGCGTGCTTTCCTACCATTGAGCATAGTGGCTATGCAGCATGACGCAAGCGCGACGCGGCGTACAGCGAACCCGGGTCGCCTGGTGTACCTGATGGGACCCTCGGGGGCCGGAAAAGATTCCCTTATCGATGCTGCGCGCGCTGAATTGCAGCGCCTGAACGTGCACATCGCCCGGCGGGTGATCACCCGCTCGGCCGAGGCCAAGGGTGAAGACGCCGTCGGTGTTTCCCTCGAAGAGTTCCAGCGCCTGAGCGCCGAGGGCGCCTTTGCCCTGCAGTGGCAGGCCAATGGCCTGGCCTATGGCATACCGGTGCAAATCGATGACTGGCTGGCTGCAGGGCACGCGGTTTTGGTCAATGGCTCGCGCGCGCATCTGCAGCAGGCGCGTGAACGCTATCCCGACCTGTTGCCGGTGCTGCTGCGGGTCGACCATCACGTACTGCGCCAGCGCCTGCTGGATCGCGGCCGGGAAACTGCGCAAGACATCGAACAGCGCCTGGCGCGGGCGCAGCAGGTGAGGGTAGAAGAAGGCGAGGTGCAAGTGCTGGACAACTCCAGCTCGCTGGACGAGGCGGTGCAGCGCTTGCTTGGGCTGTTGCGCGAACAGGGTGTGCCTGGCCTGGGTTGAAGCCTAGAACGCCAGCCGTTCGCTGCTTGCAAGCGGTGCGCTTTGCACTTGCGCAGCCTGTGCGCCGAACACGGCCAGTTGCGCTTTCATCGCCGGTGCCGCATGGGCTTGTGCCGCAGTGGCGATGCTGTCGGGTTGCACGACCAGGCCAACCAGGGCAGCCAGGGCCAGGGCATTGAGCAGAAGCAGGGTGCTGTTCATGGACATACTCCGCAAAGGCGGGGCGGGGCCCCGAGCCACGTGTCATGAACTAGACAATGCACACTACATGCCAGCCTCTTTATCGTGATTTACCCTTTAAAATCAGAGGCTTAGGCTGGTTTTTTGTGCGCTTTTGCGTGCAATCTGCAATGATGGCTGACTGCCTCATTGCAGATTGCACGATCCGTTGAAAAACCCACAGGCAAAAAGCCCCACGGATGACATGACAAATGCCGGCCTGCTGGTTAACATGCACGCCGTCCTTGCCGCGCGACGCCCGTTGCCGGCTCTGTGTCTCAGTAGCTCAATTGGATAGAGCATCCCCCTCCTAAGGGGAAGGTTGGCAGTTCGAACCTGCCCTGGGACACCATCTCACTTTCGCCTCTCTGGCCATTCTTCTGACTGCTGCGTTTCTTTGCGGCAACCGCGCAGTTGCATGAAGAGTCAATAAAGCCCTGAAAATGAAAAGACTAATCATCGCTGCGCTCGGGATTCTATCGTTGATTCAGGCATCCGCGTCCTTGGCGGATAATGCCAATGGCAAACAGCTCTTTTTGCAACGATGCGCCATGTGCCATGGGGCAGACATCAAGGGGACCGGACCCTTGGCGAATAAAAGCAACCCGCCCACCCCTGATCTGACCACCTCGGCATTCAAGAAACGCTTGAAAGACTACCCGGGCGTAATTGTCTCATCGGTAATACTTCGCCCCAACGGCGACTTGATCCCCAGGACGTTACGAGAAAATGGTGTGAAGGTGGCGCCGTACGCTTGGCGAGTTCAGGATTTTCGCGATTTGAATCAATACATGAGTGCGGTGATTGGCAACACTCGATGATGCCTGGTGTCAGGCCGCAGCAACAGCTGCGGCCTGGGATCTACCAATCCTGGCGCAACGGCAACGGTCCTTCATGGGATGCAAATGACGGCAGCACTTCTTCTGCCAGCTCCTGAATCACCTCCGCCGCCGGGCGCTGGCAAAACTGAATGCCCAGTGCCGCATGATTGACCCCCGCATCCTGCCATTCCCCGAGCAGATCAATCAGCCCCTTGCGCCCGGTCCTCAGCACGTAGCCGCCCTGCATCGCCGTGCGCGGAAAATCGGGGTTGGCGTCCAGATCGATCCACTCGTTGGTCACGTGCGGGCGAAAGCCGCCGCCGGGAATGCAGTCGCGCCAGGCGCGGATTTTCTCGGCCAGGCGCCGGGGGCCGAGGATGTTTTCAGTCGCATCAGGAAAGGTCAGCCAGCCATCGGCCTGTTCGCCCAGCCACTGCATGGATTGGCGCGAGCTGCCGGTGACCAGCAGCGGGATGGCGCCGCCAACGGGCTTGGGCAGCAGTTGCGCGCCGCTCATTTGGCCGAGGGTTGATTCAATCGGGTGGTCGCCCTTGTGCAGCAGTTGGCGGAAATAGTTCACGGCCTCGGCAAAGCGTTCGCCGCGCTCGGCATGATCCAGACCGTAGGCGGGAAACTCCACCGGCCGATCCCCGGAAGCGATGCCCATCACCAGGCGCCCGCCTGACAGCTGGTCGATGGTGCAGGCGGCCTTGGCCAGGTCGATCGGGTGGCGCAAGGCGAAGATCGCGCTGCCCGTGGCCAGGGCGATGCGCCGGGTGTGCGCGGCCAGGTAGCTCAAGTAGGCAAAGGGGTCGAACAGTTGGCCGGCATCGCCGAAGTGCCGATCGTACAGCGGCACATCGCGCACCCAGACGCCGGCGAAGCCCAGGCGGTCGATGTCGCTGACCAGCGCGGCCTGGCCAGTGAGCACGGCCATGTCGCCGCGATAGAAGCGCAGCGGCAGGAAGATCCCCAGGGTCAGGCGGTCGGCGGCGAACATGCGTCGATAGCCAGGGTGGTGGGCGAAGGCGTGGGCGCTGGCGCCGTTCAGGGTTGGGTTCATCGGTTAATTCCTTTTAGTCCTTCAGGGGCCGGTCGCGGGGGCGGGCAGGCGGATGCCGCGCTGCACGGCAGGGCGTTGACTGACGCGTTCATGCCAGGCGCTCAGGTGTCGGTAGTGGCTGAAATCAAAGTCGATGATCCGGGCGATATGGGTCCAGCCGAAGGTGGCAATGTCGGCGATCGAGTAACTGCTGCCCGCCAGCCAGGGCCGGCCGGTCAGGCGCTGGTCGAGGGTGCTGAACAGCTCTTCGCTCAGGCGCCGGTAGCGGGCGATGGCTTCGGGGCAGGGCTGTTCGGCGAACCGTTCGAAATGCACGCGCTGGCCCAAAATCGGCCCCATGCTCGCCGCGTGAAACTGCAACCAGGTGATGGCCGCCCAGCGTTCACGGGGGGAATTGGGCAGCAGGCGTGCGCTCTTGTCGGCCAGGTACAAAAGGATCGACGCTGACTCAAACAGAGTGATATCGCGCTCGGGATCAACCAGCACCGGAATGCGGCCATGAGGGTTGAGTGCGAGAAACTCAGGCAGGCGATGCTCGCCATGGTCGATCTGTACATGCTTGAGGATGTAGGGCAGCCCCAGCTCTTCGAGGGCGATGGTGATCTTGAAGCCATTAGGTGAGCTATCGCTATACAGAATTAGCGGCATGGGCTTTCTCTTCAGCAGTGATCAGAGACGGGCTATGCTAGGCGCGCCGGGGCTGCTTGAAAAACGATCAATCCTGCGCTTTGACGATAGTTTTTCTAAACCATGGAGAGGGTGAAAATGGGCGCAGTTCTACCGTTGTTGGCATTGCGGGCCTTCACTGAAGCGGCCCGGCTGGGCAGCCTCAAGGCCGCCGCGGCGCACATGGGGGTTACGCCTGGGGCGGTCAGCCAGCAGGTGCGCCTGCTCGAGGAGCGCATGGGTGTGGTGCTGTTCGTGCGCGGTCGCCATGGCGTGCACCTTAGCGAAGCCGGTGCGCGGGTGTACCCGGGGTTGCTCAGGGGATTCGATCAGATCGAGGCGTCGCTGGCGTTGCTGGAGCAACTGGCGCCAGGCAAGGCTCTGACCATCAGCACCGTACCGTCGTTTGCCGCCTCCTGGCTGGTGCCGCGTTTAGGGCGCTTCAACGCCTTGCACCCGCAGATCGAAGTGCGCGTCGAGGCCTCGGCCAAGCTGGTGGATTTTCACCGCGAGCGCATTGACGTCGCCCTGCGCCATGGCCTGGGGCAGTATCCGGGGCTGGAGTCCGTGCGCCTGATGGCGCCGGTTTTGCTGCCGGTGGCCAGCCCGCAGTTGCTGGCCCAAGGGCCGGCCGTGAAACGGCCCGCCGATTGCCTGAAGTACCCGTTGTTGCACGATGCCGATCGCGCCGACTGGATGCTCTGGCTGCAGGCCCATGGCGTTGCCGAGGACCCGCGGGCAGCACGCGGTGCGAGTTTCGAGGATGACCTGCTGTTACTGCGTGCCGCGGCTGCAGGCCAGGGCATCGCCCTGGTGCAGGACACCCACGCGGCTGAAGACCTGGCCAGCGGCAAGCTGCAGCTGGCCCTCGACAAACCCTGGCCAGCGCGTTTTGCCTACTACCTGGTGTGCCGTCAGGACGCCTTGCAGCGCCCCGAGGTTCAGGCCTTCGCCGATTGGGTCAGGGCCGAGGCTGACGCCAGGTCCTGATCCTTTGCGTCATCGCTGCCGCCCTGGGTGGCGGTCAGGTTGGCCACCAGCTTGGCTGACATCGCCGGGCCTTGCAGTTCGGAGTTCAGGCTGGCCAGCGACTCAAGCTCGGTCTGCTTTTTCATCTGCTCGGCAATCTTGCGCTCGATCTTGTCCTTTTCCGCCGGCGGCAGGGCTTCGAACTCTTCCTGGCTGATGCCCAGCTCATTGAGCAGCTTGAGCTTGATCTTCTCTGCCGGGCTCAGGGCCATGTACTCGCGAAATTGCTGGGCAGCGCTCTTGCCGGTTTCGCTGGCGCTGATTGTGGCTTGCTCGCGCATGTCCACGTCGGGGTTCTGCAGTTGCACCTTGAGCTTGGCGAAGGCTTCCTCGCGGGCGTCTTCGGCACTTTGCTGGGAGGTGTTGGCCTGGCTTTGCTGCTGGCGGTTGGCACTGCTGGTTGGCACCGGCGGGCGGAACTGGGCCTGTTCGGCGGCGGCTTCAGCCACGCCACGGGTCGGGTTGATGACTGGCGTGTGGACGCCGAGGGCATTGATGCTACTCACCTGATCACTCTCCTTGATGGATGCAAGTTGACCTTCGATCGATGGCAAGTCTTGTGCCAGCTCTGCGGACAGGCTTACGCGCTAGTATATTCAGGGGGTGGCGCTGTACGGCGGCTGGTGAATCGGCGCATGCTTTGCCCCGAAGAGGTAAACCCTTGCCGTCAGCGGCAAGTCATTTCAAACCGGCAGCACCAACATCCGGCTGGGGCGTAGTTGCCTGGACAAGGGAGATCGTCCATGACTCAAACGTCAGACACACCACCATTGAAGGCCCCGCTGGGCGACTTCAGGGAAGAACAGTTGCACACCCTGCTGGACCTGATCAGCGACGGTATCTGGGACTGGAATGCCAATACCGGCTACGTCTACCGCAACCCCGGCTGGTACCGGATGCTCGGCTACCCCAGCCACTCGCTGGACAACACCGTAGTGACCTGGGAAGGCGTGATCCACCCCGAGGACTACCCGCGGGTGATGAGCCATTTCGAGGACTACATCAGCGACCGCTCCGACCAGTACCGCATCGAGTACCGCTGCCGTTGCCAGGATGGCAGCTTCCTGTGGATCGAGGACAGCGGTCACATCATTGAGCGCAACCCGGATGGTTCGGTGGCGCGGATGCTCGGCGCTCATCGCAATATCGACGATGGCAAGCGCCTGGTCGAGCAACTGCAGCTGGAAAACCTGTCGCTGGAAGCGCAGATCGCCGAGCGCACCCGCGAGCTGTCGTGGGTCAACCAGCAACTGCAGCGCCAGCTCGACGAGAACCGCGACCTAGCCGAACGCGATGCGCTGACCCTGGTGGCCAACCGTTACCGCCTGGAAAAGGTCCTGCAGCAAGAGTGCGAGCGGGCACGGCGGTTTCGCCAGCCGCTGGCGCTGATTGTCATGGATATCGACGACTTCAAGCCGATCAACGATCAGTATGGCCATGCCCAGGGTGACCAGGCGCTGATCGCATCGGTTGAGCGGATCAAGGTTTGCCTGCGTGCCGGTGACTTGCTGGCACGCTGGGGCGGTGATGAGTTCGTGGCAGTGCTGCCGGGCACCCAGCGCGAAGAGGCATTGCAACTGGCGCGGCAGATTCGCCAGGCGCTGGAGCAGGCGCCGCCGGTGGGCGAGCGATTGCTGACCATGAGTTATGGCGTGGTCGAATGGCTGGAGGGTGAAGGGCAAGCGCAATTGCTGGGCCGCGCGGACCAGGCGCTGTACCGGGCCAAGGCGGCCGGCAAGGATGAGATCGGTGAATGAAAAAGGACCCGCTGCACGGGGCAGCGGGTCAAATCGGCCTCAGCCGCTTCAGTGTCTACAGATGCAGGGCGTGACCCAGGGCGCGTAGCGCCGCTTCCTGCACCGCCTCACCCAGGGTCGGATGAGCGTGGATGGTACCGGCCACATCTTCCAGGCAAGCGCCCATTTCCAGTGACTGGGCGAAGGCTGTGGACAGTTCCGAGACGCCCACGCCAACCGCTTGCCAGCCAAGGATCAGGTGGTTGTCACGACGGGCGACCACGCGCACGAAGCCGCTTTTCGATTCCAGGGTCATGGCCCGGCCGTTGGCGGCGAACGGGAACTGCGTAACGATGCAGTCCAGGCCCTCCTGCTCGACCTGTTCCGGGGTCTTGCCGACGACCACCAGTTCCGGGTCGGTGAAGCACACCGCGGCAATCGCGGCCGGCTCGAAGCGCCGCGATTTGCCGGCAATGAGTTCGGCAACCATCTCACCCTGGGCCATGGCCCGGTGGGCGAGCATCGGTTCACCGCTGATATCGCCGATGGCCCAGACGTTGAGCATGCTGGTCTGGCATTGCTCGTCGATGGCCACCGCCGAGCCGTTCATCTTCAGCGCCAGGCTTTCCAGGTTGAAGCCCTGGGTACGTGGCTTGCGGCCGACCGCGACCAGCACCTGGTCGGTGCTCAGTTGCAGCAGTTCGCCTTCGGGCGTGCGCACCTGCAAGGCCTGGTGGCCGGCATCGAAGCCTTCGACGCTGTGCTTGAGGTAGAGCTTGATCCCCAGCTTCTTGATCGACTCGGCCACCGGCGCGGTCAGTTCGCTGTCGTAGGTCGGCAGGATGCGCTCGCGGGCTTCGACCACGCTGACCTCGACGCCGAGCTTGCGGTAGGCGATGCCCAGCTCCAGGCCGATGTAACCACCGCCGACCACGGTCAGGTGCTTGGGCAGGGTTTTCGGGGCCAGGGCTTCGGTGGAGGAGATGATCGGGCCGCCCAATGGCAGCATCGGCAGTTCAACGCTGCTGGAACCGGTGGCCAGCAACAGGTGTTCGCACTGGATGCGCTGGCCGTCGACCTCGACGTGCTTGCCGTCGAGTATTTTTGCCCAGCCATGGATCACCTTGACCCCGTGCTTTTTCAGCAGGGCGGCGACGCCGCTGGTCAGGCGATCGACGATACCGTCTTTCCAGGCCACGCTCTGGGTGATGTCCAGGCTCGGTGGCGAGACCTTGATGCCCAGGTTCGACTGCTGGCTGTGCTGCTGGGTCTGGTGGAACTGCTCGGCGACGTGAATCAGCGCCTTGGACGGAATGCAGCCGATGTTCAGGCAGGTGCCACCCAGGGCCTGGCCTTCGACCAGTACCGTGGGAATGCCCAGCTGGCCGGCGCGAATGGCGGCGACGTAGCCGCCGGGGCCGCCGCCGATGATCAGCAGGGTAGTGTTGAGCGTCTGTTGCATGGTCACTCCACAAACAGGCTGGCAGGTTGTTCGAGCAGGCCGCGGATGGCCTGGATGAAGAGTGCCGCGTCCATGCCGTCGACCACCCGGTGATCGAACGAGCTGGAGAGGTTCATCATCTTGCGAATGACGATCTGGCCATTGATGACCATCGGCCGTTCAACCATGCGGTTGACCCCGACAATCGCCACTTCCGGGGTGTTGACCACCGGCGTCGAGACGATGCCGCCAAGGGCGCCGAGGCTGGTCAGGGTGATGGTTGAGCCTGACAGTTCTTCACGGCTGGCCTTGTTGCCGCGGGCGGCATTGGCCAGGCGCACGATCTCGCCGGCGTTGCTCCACAGGCTGCCGGCTTCGGCGTGGCGCAGCACCGGCACCATCAGGCCGTTGTCGCCCTGGGTGGCGATGCCGACATGCACTGCGCCGTGGCGGGTGATGACCTGGCCTTCATCGTCGTAGGTGGCGTTGATCTGCGGGAACTCGCGCAGGGCAACGACCATGGCGCGCACCAGGAATGGCAGCAGGGTCAGCTTGCCACGGCTGTCACCCCACTTCTTGTTCAAGTGCAGGCGCAGCTCTTCAAGGGCGGTGACGTCGATTTCCTCGACGTAGCTGAAGTGGGCGACGCGGCGCTTGGCATCCTGCATGCGTTGGGCGATCTTGCGGCGCAGGCCGATCACCGGGATCTGCTCGCTGTCGCTGCGTTTGGCATAACCGCCAGGGGCACTCTGGGTGCGGGTGGCCGGTTGCGCCAGGAAGGCGTCGAGGTCGTCGTGCAGGATGCGCCCGGCCGGGCCGCTGCCGTGTACGTAGCGCAACTCGATACCAGCGTCCAGCGCGCGCTTGCGCACGGCAGGCGAGGCCAGTGGGCGGTCGTGGGCTTGGCGCGGGACGATGGCGGCGGGCTGGTGGGCCGAGGCTGCGGGGGCAGCCGGTTTGGGGGCAGCTTCCACGGCCTTGGCAGGAACCGCTGGAGCTGCTTCGCGGGGCAAGCCCGCTCCCACCGGTGCTGCTGCAGCTGCTGCAGGTTGGCTGGTGCCTTCCTGGTGGTTGCCGGCGCCTTCGACTTCGATGCGGATCAGCTCGCTGCCGACCGCCATGACTTCACCGGGCTGGCCGCCCAGGGCCAAGACCTTGCCGCTGACCGGCGAAGGTATTTCGACGGTGGCCTTGTCGGTCATGACATCGGCCACGACCTGATCTTCTGTGACGGTGTCGCCAACTTTGACGAACCATTCCACCAGTTCAACCTGTGCGATGCCTTCACCGATATCCGGCATCTTGATGACGTGCGTGCCCATTCAGACCTCCATGACCCGTTTCAATGCCGCGCCCACTCGTGAAGGGCCGGGGAAATACGCCCACTCCTGCGCGTGCGGGTAGGGGGTATCCCAGCCGGTGACGCGTTCGATCGGGGCTTCGAGGTGATGGAAGCAGTGTTCCTGGACCAGTGCGATCAGCTCGGCGCCAAAACCGCAGGTGCGCGTGGCTTCATGCACCACCACACAGCGGCCGGTCTTTTTCACCGACTCGACGATGGTTTCCAGGTCCAGCGGCCACAGGCTGCGCAGGTCGATGACTTCGGCGTCGACGCCGGTTTCTTCGGCGGCCACCTGCGAGACATAGACGGTGGTGCCGTAGGTCAGCACGGTGACGTCCTTGCCCGGGCGGGTGATTGCCGCCTTGTCCAGCGGTACGGTGTAGTAGCCATCCGGCACGGCGCTGGCCGGGTGTTTCGACCACGGCGTTACCGGGCGGTCGTGGTGGCCGTCGAACGGGCCGTTGTACAGGCGCTTGGGCTCGAGGAAAATCACCGGGTCGTCGTTTTCGATCGAGGCGATCAGCAGGCCCTTGGCATCATAGGGGTTGGACGGCATCACGGTGCGCAGGCCACAGACCTGGGTGAACATCGCCTCGGGGCTCTGGCTGTGCGTCTGGCCGCCGTAGATACCACCACCGCAAGGCATGCGCAGGGTCAGCGGGGCGACGAACTCGCCGGCCGAGCGATAGCGCAGGCGGGCCATTTCCGAAACGATCTGGTCGGAGGCCGGGTAGAAGTAGTCGGCGAACTGGATTTCCACCACCGGGCGCAGGCCGTAGGCACCCATGCCCACGGCGGTGCCGACGATGCCGCTTTCGGAGATCGGCGCATCGAACACCCGCGACTTGCCGTACTTGGTCTGCAGGCCTTCGGTGCAACGGAACACGCCACCGAAGTAGCCGACGTCCTGGCCATAGACGACTACGTCTTCATCGCGCTCTAGCATGATGTCCATGGCCGAGCGCAGGGCCTGGATCATGGTCATGGTGGTGGTCGCCATGGCGGTTTCCAACTGGATTGAAGTGTTGTGATCGTTCATGTCAGATCCCCAGTTCCTGGCGCTGCCGGCGCAGGTGCTCCGGCATCTCCTTGTAGACATCCTCGAACATCGAGGCCGGGCTTGGCATCTGGCCACCGGCCAGGGTGCCGTACTGCTCAGCTTCTTTTTGCGCCTTGATGATCTCGGCTTCGAGCTCGGCGCTGACCGCCTGGTGCTCTTCCTCGGACCAGTGACCGATGGCGATCAGGTGCTGTTTGAGGCGGGCGATCGGGTCGCCCAGGGGGAAGTGACTCCAGTCGTCGGCCGGGCGGTACTTGGACGGATCGTCCGAGGTCGAGTGTGGGCCGGCGCGGTAGGTGACCCATTCGATCAGCGTCGGGCCCAGGCCGCGGCGGGCGCGTTCGGCGGCCCAGCGTGAAGCGGCGTAGACAGCGATGAAGTCGTTGCCGTCGACACGCAAGGAGGCAATGCCACAACCTACACCACGACCGGCGAAGGTGGTCGACTCACCGCCGGCAATGGCCTGGAAGGTCGAGATCGCCCACTGGTTGTTGACCACGTTGAGGATCACCGGCGCGCGGTAGACGTGGGCGAAGGTCAGGGCGGTGTGGAAATCCGATTCGGCGGTGGCGCCGTCACCGATCCAGGCCGAGGCGATCTTGGTATCGCCCTTGATGGCCGAAGCCATGGCCCAGCCGACCGCCTGGACGAACTGGGTCGCCAGGTTGCCGCTGATGGTGAAGAAGCCGGCTTCGCGCACCGAGTACATGATCGGCAACTGGCGCCCCTTGAGCGGATCGCGCTCGTTGGACAGCAGCTGGCAGATCATCTCTACCAGCGACACGTCGCGGGCCATGAGGATGCTTTGCTGGCGGTAGGTGGGAAAGCACATGTCGCTGCGGTTCAGGGCCATGGCCTGGCCGCTGCCGATGGCTTCTTCACCCAGGCTCTGCATGTAGAACGACATCTTCTTCTGCCGCTGGGCAACCACCATGCGGCTGTCGAACAGCCGGGTCTTGAGCATGGTGCGCATGCCCTGGCGCAGGACTTCGGGGCTGACGTCCTCGGCCCAGGGGCCCAGGGCATTGCCCTTGTCATCCAGCACCCGGATCAGGCTAGAGGAGATGTCCGCGGTATCGGCGGCTTCTACATCGACGGGAGGTTTACGAACCTGACCGGCATCGGTCAGACGCAGGTAGGAGAAATCAGTCTGGCAGCCTGGCCGGCCTGTAGGCTCGGGCACATGCAAACGCAGGGGGGCGTACTCGTTCATGCTTTTTTACGCTCGCTCTGTCTTGTGTTTTTGTTGAGCTTTGAAGCGGTCGCTGCTGACACCCGGCTTGTGACCAGGGAGTCAGTCTTGTCCTACATGATATTCCGGCGCCTGAAGAATATTTTTCTCAACTTCGTTGCCTTTGCTTCAGCTTGCGGATAAACATTCCTTATAAAGACAAAAAACAGGTGATTTTCTCTCATGCGCAAACTGGATCGTACGGATATCGGCATTCTCAACAGCCTCCAGGAAAATGCCCGTATCACCAACGCCGAGCTGGCGCGCTCGGTGAATCTCTCGCCAACCCCCTGCTTCAACCGGGTCAAAGCCATGGAGGAACTCGGGGTGATTCGCCAGCAGGTGACCTTGCTGGCGCCGGAGGTGCTGGGCCTGGATGTCAACGTGTTCATCCATGTCAGCCTGGAGAAACAGGTCGAGCAATCGCTGCATCGCTTCGAAGAAGAAATCGCCGAGCGCCCGGAGGTCATGGAGTGCTACCTGATGACCGGTGACCCGGATTACCTGCTGCGCGTGCTGTTGCCCAGCATCCAGGCCCTGGAGCGTTTTCTCGACTACCTGACCCGCCTGCCGGGGGTGGCCAACATCCGTTCGAGTTTTGCCTTGAAGCAGGTGCGCTACAAGACCGCGCTGCCGCTGCCAGCCAATGGCCTGACCCTGCCAGGTTAGCCCGTGTAGATAATTACGATCACATCGTCCGTTTGGCGCTTGAAATTTCGAACGGCCGGTGCCTATGTTGTAGCCGTCGCCGTTCCCGGCATGCGAAAACAACAAGGATAGAGTCATGACGACCAATGGCCAAAACTCTCTCGCCGAGCGATTGACGGGCATTGATGAGATCGAGTGCATTACCCCGGATCTCAATGGTGTACCGCGCGGCAAGGTGATGACCGCTGAAGGCTTTGTTGAAGGCCGGCGCCTGCAGATGGCCCGCGGTGTGCTGCTGCAATGCATCATGGGCGGGTACCCGGCGGCGCGTTTCTATGGCAGCGACGACGGCGACCTGGCGCTGGTCGCCGACCCGCAGCATATCTATCGCCTGCCCTGGAGCGACGAGCCACGGGCCCTGGCGATTTGCGATGCGCTCGAGCTTAGCGGTGAAAGCTCCGGGCTCTCCAGTCGAGGCCTGCTCAAGGCGGTGATTGCCCGTTACGCCGCCCGTGGCCTGGCGCCGGTGGTGGCGACTGAACTCGAGTTTTTTGTCTTCGCCCCCAACAGCGATCCCAACCAGCCGTTTTTGCCGCCGCTGGGCAAGGATGGTCGACGCGAAGAAGGTCATTCGGCGTTCAGCGTCAGTTCCAACAACGGCCTGCGACCGTTCTTCAGCGAGGTCTATCGCTGCATGGCGGCACTGGGCCTGCCGCGCGATACCTTCATGCACGAAATGGGCGTCAGCCAGTTCGAGATCAACCTGCTGCACGGCGATCCGCTGTTGCTGGCCGACCAGACCCTGTTGTTCAAGCACCTGCTCAAGGAAGTCGCGCTCAAGCATGGCCTGACCGTGGTGTGCATGGCCAAGCCACTGGCGCATACGCCGGGCAGTTCCATGCACATTCACCAGAGCGTGGTGGCGGTGGAGGGTGGGGGCAATGTCTTCAGCGATGCCGAGGGCAAGCCGACCCCGGCGTTCTATCACTTCATTGGCGGCCAGCAGGCGTGCATGGCCGACTTCACCGCCTTGTTCGCGCCGAACGTGAACTCCTACCAGCGCCTTTGCCACCCCTATGCATCACCGAACAATGCTTGCTGGTCCGAAGACAACCGCGCCGCCGGCCTGCGCATTCCGGCCAGCTCGCCAGTGGCGCGACGGGTCGAAAACCGCTTGCCAGGCGCCGATACCAACCCTTACCTGGCAATTGCCGCCAGTCTCGCCGCGGGGCTTTATGGCATCGAGCAGCAACTCGAACCGACGCCGGCGATCCAGGGCGAATTCGAGGTGCCGGATCATTTGAGCCTGCCATGTACCTTGCATGCGGCCCTGGAGCGTCTGAAGCGTAGCGAGCTTGCGCGGGAACTGTTCGGCAAGGAGTTCATCGAAGGCTACATCGCCACCAAGACCCTGGAGCTGACCAGCTTCTTCGATGAGATCACCCCGTGGGAGCGCCGCGTGCTGGCCGCGCAGGCATAACCGCCGAGGCGTTTTTGTCGGGGCAATCGCTCAGTTTCAAGGCAGGTGGCAGCGGTGTTGGTAAACACCCTGGCACCTGTTTTTTTATCTGCATCAACTGCAAGGCGGTTATTTTCACTTATGCTTTCAAGCAGTTTTTCCACCAGCTCAAGGAGCCGTTCGGGACGCTGATGCGACAGATCTGGAAGTCTTTTCGCGCGCTGTATTTCGCTGCGCTGATGATGTTGATCGGCTCCGGCCTGTTGAGTACCTACCTGGCCTTGCGCCTGGCTGCCGATCATGTCGACAGCCTCTGGGTCGGTGCGCTGATGGCCGCCAACTATTTTGGCCTGGCCCTGGGCGGCAAGATCGGCCACCGGCTGATTGCCCGGGTCGGGCATATCCGTGCCTATGCTACCTGCGCCGGCATTGTCGGCGCGGCGGTGCTCGGCCATGGCCTGGTCAGCTGGTTGCCGGCCTGGGTGCTGCTGCGGGTCATCGTCGGCCTGGGGATGATGTGCCAGTACATGGTCATCGAAAGCTGGCTCAACGAGCAGGCCGACGCCAAGCAGCGCGGCGCGGTGTTCAGTGGCTACATGATTGCCTCGTACCTGGGCCTGGTGCTCGGCCAGTTGATTCTGGTGGCGCATCCGCAGTTGGGCCTTGAACTGCTGATGCTGGTCGCCATGTGCTTTGCCCTGTGCCTGGTGCCGGTGGCACTCACCCGACGGATTCACCCGGCACCATTGCGGCCGGCACCGATGGAGCCGCGCTTCTTTATCAAGCGGGTGCCGCAGTCGCTGAGTACGGTGCTGGGGGCCGGCCTGATCGTTGGTTCCTTCTACGGCCTGGCGCCGCTGTATGCGTCCAAGCAGGGGCTGAGCACCGAGCAGGTCGGTCTGTTCATGGGCTGCTGCATCTTCGCCGGGCTGTTGGTGCAGTGGCCGCTGGGCTGGTTGTCCGATCGCTATGACCGGGCCTTGCTGATTCGTAGCGTTGCCGTGGGCCTGGCGATTGTTGCCCTGCCGCTGGCGATCATGCCATCAGTGCCGCTGGAGGTATTGTTTGTCGCAGGCTTTGCCGTGTCGCTGCTGCAGTTCTGCCTGTATCCGCTGGCGGTGGCGTTTTCCAACGACCACGTCGAGAGCGAGCGGCGGGTGTCGCTGACGGCGATGCTGCTGGTGACCTATGGCGTGGGCGCGAGTATCGGGCCGCTGGTGGCCGGGGTGTTGATGAAGGTGCTGGGCAACCAGATGCTCTATGCCTTCTTTGTGTTCTTTGCCCTGGTGCTGGTCTGGCGGATCCGCCCGAAAGCGGTGACCGGTTTGCACCAGGTCGACGATGCGCCGCTGCATCACGTGGCCATGCCGGCGGCAGGTTCACCGTTGTCGGCAGCGCTGGACCCACGGGTTGACGAGCAGGTGGTGCAGGATCAGATGCAGACGCCGGTGGCGGCTGAAGATACCGAGGCGCAGGAGGGGGATGACGCTGAGGTTGTGACTGAAGAGGTCAAGCCGACACAGGTGTGATGCCATCGCGAGGCCCGTGGGAGCGGGCCCCGCGATGGGGTCGACTCAGTAGTCGTCTTTATCGAAGCGCCGCGCTTCACGCTGCAGCTGGTAAACGAAGGTTTCCACCTTGCGCTGCATCTGCCCGTTGAGGTTGTGAAAGCGCACGCCGGCGAAGGTGGCGTTGATGCGCTCTTCGAAATGCAGATGACGCAACTCGACCTCGACCTGGGACAAACCCAGCGGTGCACCGCTGGCGAACTTCTCGTAAACCTGGCCCAATTGCAGGCGCTCTTCGACATTGCCTTCAAAGCGTAGCTTGCAGCCGGTTGCGGAAATATCCAGCAACTTGCCGCGCAGCGCGCCGTTGCCCTTGAGTTTTTCGCCGTCAAGCACGACGTCCACCAGCTGGGTCAGCTTCAGCGCTGCACGAAAGGCATTGCGGCGCTGGTGGTAGGCGACTTCGGTAGGCAGGGTGCCGCGGTAGCAGCGATGGCCATCTTCCTCGACAATGCTCAACGGTGTGTTGCATTCCCAGGCGATACGCACGCCATCATGAAAGCCTTCAACGCGAAATGGTTCGCCATTCTGCAGATAGCGTTCGCCGTCACGAGGGATCATTTCATCAAGGGCCAGGCGATTGCCTTCGCGGTCGACCTCGACCACATAGCTTTGAAAACGCTGGCTGCGTTCGTGGAAAGTGATGATCAGCGGGTCATGGCTCTCTTGCAGCGACCGCAAGTTGGCGGCAATTTCCAAAGGGGTAGTGAGCACCTTCGGAGGCTGCGGAGCTTCTGCTTCATTGAACACGGTTAATCATTCTCCAGGCAAAAACGTCACACGCAAGTTACGGCATTTTGCCAGTATGTTCCGTGCCTTGATACAGGGAATCAAGCCTGGCTCAACGCCCGCGGCTTGGCGAGGGGGGAGGTGGCCCCGCGGCTGTCATAGAGCGACGGTGCTTCGCCGCCCATGAGGATTCTGATCTGGTTGGCGGTAGTGCTCTGCTGGATCTGGATCGAGCGGCCATTGCGCTCGTTGACCGCCTGGCAGTCAGCCAGCAGTTGGCCAAGCACATCCAGTTGTTGCAGCAGCAGGTCACCGAAAGAGGAGTTGCTGGCCAGTTGGGCGACACCTTCGCGGTCCTGGGACAGGCCCAGGCCGGCAAGCAGTTCACTGCGCTGGCGGCCATGCTGATCGAGCAGGATCACCAGCGACTGCTTGCGCGCCAGGATGTTTTCCAGCAGCGGCATGTCGCGGCCGTGCAGGGCAACGTTCTCGGTCTGCAGCAATTCGAGCAGTTCTTGCGCTGGAGCAATATCGTTTTCGATCAGTTGCAGCAGAGTAGTGTCGTGCATGGCTGGCTCTTTGGTTCAAGCGTCCTGAAGTCAGCGCGCCAGGGGCTAGCGCTGGGCTTCGAAATTAAGCAGTTTGCTGGCGACGCGGTTGCTGTCGACCTGGTAGCTGCCGTCGGCGATAGCCTGTTTCAACTCGGCCACCCGGGCGCTGTTGACAATCGGCTGGTCGCGCAGCTTGTCGCTGACCTTTTGCAACTGCTGGGCCTCGTGGCTGAGGTGTACGGTTTCCCCGCTGGCGCTGCTTTCAGCAACGCTGCCGGCCTTGGCCGAAGCTGCGCTGGCGGTGCTTTCCTGGCTGCTGCCAGTGCGCACGCCGCCGGCAACCGACGGGGAGTTATTCAAACGACTGAAGTCGATGACCATGATCAGAAAACCTCTGGGTGTTTGGACGCTTGCCTTGTTTTCGGCCAACCCGAAAGAAACTTTAGGCGCAAATGCTCAAAGGCGTGCGCGGCCGGTCCGGGGCATCCAATGGACACAGTTTAGGAAAAGCAGTTCCTGATCGCCAGCATTGATATTGATTCAGCGCTCTACATGGCCACTTCCACCTGACCCGGCCCGGTCACCCTGGCCTTGACCACCCGCTTGGAGTTGAGGTTGCGCACGCGGATCTGCTCGCTCAGGCCGCCCTTGCTCAGCGCTTCGCCTGGCATGCGCACAGCCAGGCTGCCGCTGCGAGCGGTGATCACCACCTGGTCGCCTTTGCGCACCACTTCGGCCTGCTCCAGGTGCTGGGGGGTGAGGACCTGATCCATGACCGTTGGTCGGATAACCTTGAGCCCCACCGCCTGGTCGAGGCTGGCGAGAAAACCCTGGTTGAGCATGCCTACGTCGCGTTCGCGCAGGGCGACGTCCTGTTCGCCGACGACGCTGTCGCGCTTGAGCGGACGGACCACGGTCACCACGTTGCGAAAAAGACGTACCTGGGCGGGCACGAACACCGTCCACGGTGAGCTGCCGTCGCAGCGAACCCGCACGGTCACGCGGCCCAGCGGCTGCGCCGGGCTCTCCAGCGAAGCGCCCAGTTGCTGGTCGCACAGTGGCATGCGCAGGCGCGGGTCGAGGTTGTTGACCTGGATCTCGTAGCGCCCTTCGGTCTGGCTGGTGGCCAGGTAGTCTTCTACGGTGAATTCAAGAAACCCTTGGGTGACACCGATAAGCTGTTCAGGCAAGGTGAAAGCGTCAGCCAGAGTTCGAACGCCAGGGGCCGCGAGGCACAGCGCAGCAAGGAAGCCGGGCAGGTGGCGGGTCAGGCGTCGGAAAAATGTCGTTTTCATGTTCATACGATTAAAAAAAGCAAAGCGCGTGCCGACTGGGTACGAAGCTCGAAGCGTTTGGTGAAGGAGTCTGGCATGGCTGGTGTAATGGATTCGGTGAACCAGCGCACGCAACTGGTAGGGCAAAACCGCCTGGAGCTGCTGTTGTTCCGTCTCAATGGCGAGCAGCTCTACGGCATCAACGTGTTCAAGGTAAGGGAAGTGCTGCAGTGTCCGAACCTGACCGTTATGCCCAAATCCAGCCCCGTCGTGCGCGGTGTCGCGAATATTCGTGGGGCAACCATCCCGATCCTCGATCTGGCGATGGCGACCGGGATGCCCGGTCTGAGTGAAGAAACCAGCAAGAGTTTCGTCATCATCACCGAGTACAACACCAAGACCCAGGGGTTTCTGGTGCATTCGGTGGAGCGCATCGTCAACATGAACTGGGAGGAGATCCATCCGCCACCCAAGGGCACCGGGCGCGATCACTACCTGACGGCGGTGACCCGGGTTGACAACAAAATGGTCGAGATCATCGACGTGGAGAAGATCCTCGCCGAAGTGGCGCCGACCTCCGAGGCGATCTCCGCCGGCGTGGTCGATGCCGAAGTGCAGGACAAGGCAGTGATGCTGCGAGTGCTGACGGTCGATGACTCGTCGGTGGCACGCAAGCAGGTCAGCCGTTGCCTGCAGACCGTTGGCGTCGAAGTGGTGGCGCTCAACGACGGTCGCCAGGCGCTCGACTACCTGCGCAAGCTGGTCGACGAGGGCAAGCGGCCGGAGGAAGAATTCCTGATGATGATCTCCGACATCGAGATGCCGGAGATGGACGGCTACACCCTGACCGCCGAGATTCGCAGCGACCCGCGCATGCAAAAGTTGCACATCATCCTGCATACTTCGCTTTCCGGGGTGTTCAACCAGGCGATGGTCAAGAAGGTCGGTGCAGATGACTTCCTGGCCAAATTCCGCCCGGACGACCTCGCCCAGCGCGTTGTTGATCGGATCAAGGCCACGCACTAACGGCCGGGGGCCTTTGCCCCTGGCGGTACATACGATTTAAGAGGCGGCATCATTGTCTACGGGTAATTTGGATTTCGAACAGTTCCGGGTCTTCCTGGAAAAAGCCTGTGGCATCCTGCTGGGCGAAAATAAGCAATACCTGGTCTCCAGCCGTCTCAACAAGCTGATGGAACAGCAGGGCATCAAGTCCCTGGGCGAACTGGTGCAGCGTATCCAGAGCCAGCCGCGCAGCGGTTTGCGCGAGCAGGTGGTCGATGCCATGACCACCAACGAAACCCTCTGGTTTCGCGACACCTATCCGTTCGAAGTGCTGAAGAACAAGGTTTTGCCCGAGCAGATCAAGGCCAACCCTGGCCAGCGCCTGCGCATCTGGTCGGCTGCCTGTTCGTCGGGTCAGGAGCCGTACTCGATCTCCATGGCCATCGACGAGTTCGAGCGCAGCAACATCGGCCAGTTGAAGATGGGGGCGCAGATCGTCGCCACCGACCTCTCCGGCTCGATGCTGACCAACTGCAAGACCGGCGAGTACGACAGCCTGGCGATTGCCCGCGGCCTGTCCCAGGAGCGCCTGCAGCGCTACTTTGATGTCAAGGGGCCGGGGCGCTGGGCGGTCAAGGCGCCGATCCGCAGCCGTGTCGAGTTCCGCTCGTTCAACCTGCTGGACAGTTATGCGAGCCTGGGCAAGTTCGACATCGTGTTCTGTCGCAACGTGCTGATCTACTTCTCGGCCCAGGTCAAGAAGGACATCCTGCTGCGCATTCACGGCACGCTCAAGCCGGGAGGCTACCTGTTCCTGGGTGCTTCTGAAGCGCTCAACGGTTTGCCGGATCACTACCAGATGGTCCAGTGCAGCCCGGGGATCATCTACCAGGCCAAGTAGGCTTTAGCGGCAAGCTTCAAGCGGCAAGAAAGAGAGCCGCTCGCGCGCCGCCTGGCTTTTTCTTGCCGCTTGAAGCTTGCCGCTTGCCGCTCTTTTGCCACTTTTCTGGCATTGCCGCTGGCGGCAAACTCCTCAAAGCCCCGTATTTACGGGGTTTTGTTTTTTGGCATGGCTCTTGCTCTGACACACTCAACGAAAAACCTTCGAAGGTTTCCACGACATGAGCATCAGCTTCGACAAAGCGCTCGGCATCCACGAAAAGGCATTGGGCTTTCGCGCCCAGCGTGCCGAGGTGCTGGCCAACAACATCGCCAACGCCGACACGCCAAACTACAAGGCGCGCGACATGGACTTCGCTTCGGTGCTGGCGGCGCAGGCCGAGCAGACCAGCAAGGGCCATTTCGCACTGGATCGTACCAACGCCCGGCACATCGAGGCCGAAGGCCTGAGCATGGGCGACGAGACCTTGCAGTACCGCACGCCGATGCAGCCGTCGATCGACCAGAACACCGTCGATGCCCAGCTCGAGCAATCGAGCTATGCGGAAAATGCCGTGGGTTTCCAGGCCAGCTTCACGCTGCTCAACAGTAAATTCAAAGGGCTGGTATCGGCCCTGCGCGGAGAGTAAGTCATGTCCCTCGCCAGTGTCTTCAACATTGCCGGTAGCGGCATGAGCGCCCAGACCACGCGTCTGAATACCGTCGCTTCGAACATCGCCAACGCCGAGACCGTCTCGTCGAGCATCGACCAGACCTACCGCGCCCGTCACCCGGTATTCGCCACCACCTTCCAGCAGGCCCAGGCCGGCGTCAGCCAGTCGCTGTTTCAGGACCAGGACGCTGCCGGCCAGGGCGTGCAGGTGCTCGGCGTGGTCGAGGACCAGAGCAACCTTGAGGCGCGCTACGAGCCGAACCATCCGGCGGCGAACAAGGACGGCTACGTCTACTACCCGAACGTCAACGTGGTGGAAGAGATGGCTGACATGATCTCCGCCAGCCGCTCGTTCCAGACCAACGCCGAGCTGATGAACACGGCCAAATCCATGATGCAGAAGGTCCTGACCCTGGGTCAGTGATAAAGGACTAAGCCAATGGCAAGTGTTAATGACCCAACAGCCGGCGTAAGCCTGAACGACGTCATCAAGGCGTCGGGCAAGAAAAACAGCGAAACCAGCGCCAATAGCGCCGCCGGTATCGCCTCGGCCACCAACAGCAAGACCGGCGCCAACAAGCAGGCACTGGGCAAGGACGCGTTCCTGCAGTTGCTGGTGACCCAGATGCAGCACCAGAATCCGCTCGATCCGCAGGACAACAGCGAATTCGTGGCCCAGCTGGCGCAGTTCAGCAGCCTGGAAGGCATCACCTCGCTGAACGAGTCGGTGACCGCGATTTCCGGCAACTACAAGTCCTCGCAGGCACTGCAGGCCTCGTCGCTGGTCGGTCGCTCGGTGATCGCCCAGACCGACAAGGCCGTGGTCGACACCACCAAGAGCTTCAACGGTTCGGTGGTGGTCCCGCAGGCGCTCAGCAATGCCACCGTCACCATTACCGACAAGGATGGCAAGCTGGTCAAGACCATCGACATGGGGGCGCAGAAGGCTGGCAATGCCGCTTTCGTCTGGGACGGTACCAACGACAAGGGCGAGAAAGTCGACCCGGGTACCTACACCTTTGCCGCCAAGACCACCGTCGAAGGCAAGCAGCTGGACATGTACACCATGCTGCCGGCCACCGTCAGCAGCGTCACCATCAGTCAGACTGGCGGCGAGATGATGCTCAATCTCGCCGGCCTGGGCAGTATCGCCCTGTCCAAAGTCCAAACCATCGGTATATAGAGCCGGCTAACGCGGCACAAGGAGTGAAAGATGTCATTCAATATCGGCCTTAGCGGTCTCTATGCAGCCAACAAGCAACTGGACGTGACCGGCAACAACATCGCCAACGTCGCCACCACCGGTTTCAAATCGTCGCGCGCAGAATTCGCCGACGTCTACTCGGCCAACAAGCTCGGCGTCGGTACCAACAACATCGGTAACGGTGTGCGCCTGGCGGCGGTATCGCAGCAGTTCACCAATGGCGATATCACCAACACCGGCAACGTGCTGGACATGGGTATCCAGGGTCAGGGCTTCTTCGTGCTCAGCGACAACGGCGCACTCAGCTACACCCGTGCCGGTGCCTTCCAGACCAACAAGGACAACTATGTCGTCACTGCTGACGGCCTGCGCCTGCGCGGCTACGGCGTTGATGAAAACGGCAAGATCATCAATGGCGTGCTGACTGACCTTAAGATCGATACCTCGGCGCTGGCGCCAAAGAGCACCACCGCGATCGATCAGGGCCTGAACCTGAACTCGTCGGACAAGGTCATTCCGGCGACCACCACCTTCAGTCCGACCGACGAAAACAGCTGGAACAAGACCTTCGCCACCAAGATCTACGACAGCCAGGGTAACGAGCACGTCATGGATCAGTACTACGTCAAGACCGGGACCAATACCTGGAAGTCGTACACCCTGATCGATGGCCGCAACCCGCTGAACCCTGCCGAAGAGCCGCCAAAGGCGCTGGAAGGCACCATCGTGTTCAACTCCGACGGTAGCGTCAAGAGCATGACTGCCGGCGCTGCGGGCTCGGGCTACGAAGTGGTCAACAAGGTCTTCAAGCTGACCGGCTGGATTCCTGCCGAGGTGACCAACGCCAGTGCCAAGCCACCGGTCTGGGGTTCCAACGGTTCGGCTGCCAATGCTGGCGGTATCGCCATCGACATGACCGACACCACCTCGTACAACACCCCGACCACGCGCCTGTCGCAAAGCCAGGACGGTTACGCTACCGGTATCCTGTCGAGCCTGAGCATCGACTCCAGCGGCGTGATGTTCGCAAGCTTCAGCAACCAGCAGTCGCGCGCCATCGGCCAGGTCGCGATTGCCAGTTTCGCCAACGAGCAAGGCCTGCAGCCTATGGGTGGTACTCGCTGGACCGAAACCTACTCCTCGGGTATCCCGGGTATCGATGCACCGAAAACCGGTACCCTGGGCGCCATCGCTTCCAACTCGCTGGAGGCGTCCAACGTCAACCTGACCAACGAGCTGGTCGAGCTGATCAAGGCGCAGAGCAACTACCAGGCTAACGCCAAGACCATCTCGACCCAGAGCACCATCATGCAGACCATCATCCAGATGGCCTGATGCGGGTGTAAGGTAGTTGGTATAAACAGACCCCTTTCTCGGAAGGGGTCTTGTATTTCAGGGGTATCGATCATGTTGCAGCGATGGCTGCTGGCGCTGCTTGCCGTGCTGTTGATGAGCCAGGTCTGGGCCGATGCCGCGCCCTGGTATCGCTGGGAAAGCCAGGTCACCGGGCGTCTGGTGTGCGCGCAGTTTTCCCCGGGCGAGGGCTGGAAGCGTTTTGCCGGTCCTTTCAATAACGCGGCCTGCCGCGAGTACTAAGCTTGCCGCTAGCGGCAAACCGGCGCCGTAATTTCGACGGCGCTTTCTCCATGCGAGTCTTCGCGCAGCGCTGAAACCCTTGTTCTATTGGGCTTTTGGGTCTTTTGCAAAAGTTGGTTTGAAACTTGCTACAGGCACTGCAGAGCAGCGGCGGACGGCAAGTGTTCGCCAGCGCAGCGGAGGATGACTGTGGACAAGATGCTATACGTGGCCATGACCGGCGCCAGCCAGAATGCGCTGGCGCAAAAGGCCCATGCCAACAACCTGGCGAACATTTCCACCAGCGGTTTTCAGCGCGACCTGGAGCAGGCGCGTTCGATGCCGGTGTTTGGTGACAGCTTTCCGGCGCGGGCCTACGCCATGACCGAGCGCCCGGCCACCGATTTCAGCCCGGGCTCGATGCAGGAGACCGGCCGTGACCTGGACATCGCCATCGGCGGTGACGGCTTCATCGCCGTGCAGGCCCCGGATGGCAGTGAAGCCTATGTGCGCACCGCCAGCCTCAACATCGACGGCCTGGGTGTGCTGCGCGCCGGCAACGGCATGCCGGTGATGGGCAATGGCGGGCCGATTGCCGTGCCGCCAGAGCAGAAGGTCGAGATCGGCCAGGATGGCACCATCAGCATCCGCGCCATGGGCGAAGGCCCGCGGGTCATGGCCGAGGTCGACCGCATCAAGCTGGTCAATCCGGACCTCAAGACCATGACCAAGGGCCTGGACGGCATGATCCACACCAAGAGCGGCCAGCCCGCACCTGCCGACGCCAACGTCCAGGTGGTTTCCGGTTTCCTGGAGTCAAGCAACGTCAATGCGGTCGAGGAAATGACTTCGGTGCTGGCGCTGTCCCGTCAATTCGAACTGCACATCAAGATGATGACCACGGCCAAGGAAGGCGACGAAGCCATGGCTCGGGTTTTGCAGATCGGCTAATTACACAGACGTAGCGCCGTAAAACAGGCGCGCGAGGAGAACAGCATGCTTCCGGCTCTTTGGGTCAGTAAAACCGGTTTGTCCGCCCAGGACACCAACCTGACGACCATTTCCAACAACCTGGCCAACGTCTCGACCACCGGCTTCAAGCGTGATCGCGCCGAGTTTCAGGACCTGCTCTACCAGATCAAGCGTCAGCCAGGCGCCCAGTCGACCCAGGACAGCGAGCTGCCGTCGGGTCTGCAAGTGGGTACCGGTGTGCGCATTGTCGGCACCCAGAAAAACTTCAGCACCGGCAGCCTGCAGACCACCGAGAACCCGCTGGACATGGCGGTCAACGGTCGTGGCTTCTTCCAGATCCTGCAGCCGGACGGCACGGTTTCGTACACCCGCGACGGTACCTTCCACCTGAACTCCGACGGCCAGATCGTCACCGCCAACGGCTTTGCCCTGGAGCCTGCGATTGTCGTGCCGCCAGAGGCGCAGACCTTCACCGTTGGCCAGGATGGCACCGTGTCGATCACCACTGCCGGCAACCCGGCGGCGCAGATCATCGGCAACATCCAGACCGCCGACTTCATCAACCCGGCCGGCCTGCAGGCCATGGGCGGCAACCTGTTCCTGGAAACCGCCGCCAGCGGCGCGCCGCAGATCGGTACCCCGGGCCTCAACGGTTTTGGCGTGATGCAGCAGCAAACCCTGGAAAACTCCAACGTCAGCACCGTTGAAGAGCTGGTCAACATGATCACCACCCAGCGGGCCTACGAAATGAACTCCAAGGTCATTTCCACTGCCGACCAGATGCTCTCGTACGTTACCCAGAACCTGTAAGTGAAGTCTTCGAGGTCGCTTGAACGGCGCCTGTTACACCGTGAGGTCAGAGTCATGAGTCGTTTGTTATCCGTGCTTGCCCTGAGTGGGATCGCCTTGCTGGCCGGCTGCGTCGCGCCGACGCCCAAGCCCAACGATCCTTACTACGCGCCGGTATTGCCGCGCACGCCATTGCCGGCGGCGGCCAACAACGGCTCGATCTACCAGGCCGGTTTCGACCAGAACCTGTACAGCGACCGCAAGGCTTTCAGGGTGGGTGACATCATCACCATTACCCTCAACGAGCGCACCCAGGCGAGCAAGAACGCCAACTCGCAGATTGCCAAGAACAGCAAGGCCGATATCGGCCTGACCTCGTTGTTTGGCGGTGGCTTGACCACCAATAATCCATTTGGTGATGGCGATCTGAGCCTCAGTGCCGGCTACAGCGGCGACCGTGCAACCAAGGGCGACAGCAAGGCGGCTCAGGGCAATACCCTGACCGGCTCGATCACTGTCACCGTGGCCGACGTGTTGCCCAACGGCATCATTGCCGTGCGCGGCGAGAAGTGGCTGACCCTCAACACCGGTGATGAGCTGGTACGTATCGCCGGGATGATCCGTGCCGATGACATCGCCACCGACAACACCGTGCCTTCTACCCGTGTTGCCGATGCGCGCATCACCTATTCGGGTACCGGCTCGTTTGCCGACGCCAGCCAGCCTGGTTGGTTTGACCGGTTCTTCATCAGCCCGCTTTGGCCTTTCTAGGTTCGGATGACCATGTTCAACTTCAAGCAGCTGATTGCCGCTACGATTCTGCTGTCTACAGCGTTCGCCGTGCAGGCCGAGCGTCTGAAGGACATCGCCAGCATTTCCGGCGTGCGCACCAACCAGCTGATCGGCTACGGCCTGGTGGTGGGGCTCAACGGCACGGGTGACCAGACCACCCAGACGCCGTTCACCCTGCAGACCTTCAACAACATGCTCTCGCAGTTCGGCATCAAGGTGCCGCCAGGCTCGGGCAACGTGCAGCTGAAAAACGTTGCCGCGGTGTCGGTGCATGCCGATCTGCCGGCGTTCGCCAAGCCGGGGCAGGTGGTGGATATCACCGTCTCCTCGATCGGCAACTCCAAGAGCCTGCGCGGCGGCAGCCTGCTGATGACTCCGCTCAAGGGTATCGATGGCAACGTCTACGCCATTGCCCAGGGCAACCTGGTGGTCGGCGGTTTCGATGCCGAAGGCCGCGACGGCTCGAAGATTACCGTCAACGTGCCGTCGGCCGGTCGCATCCCCGGTGGTGCTTCGGTCGAGCGCGCCGTGCCCAGTGGTTTCAACCAGGGCAACAGCCTGACCCTGAACCTCAATCGCCCGGACTTCACCACCGCCAAGCGCATCGTCGACAAGGTCAATGAGCTGCTCGGCCCGGGTGTGGCCCAGGCCCTGGACGGTGGTTCGGTACGGGTTACCGCGCCGCTCGATCCGAGCCAGCGGGTTGACTACCTGTCGATTCTCGAGAACCTTGAGATCGATCCGGGCCAGGCTGTGGCCAAGGTCATCATCAACTCGCGTACCGGTACCATCGTCATTGGCCAGAACGTCAAGGTGTCGCCGGCGGCGGTCACCCACGGCAGCCTGACCGTGACCATTACCGAAGACCCGATCGTCAGCCAGCCGGGGCCATTCTCCAATGGCGAGACTGCCGTGGTGCCGCGCTCACGGGTCAATGCCGAGCAGGAAGCCAAGCCGATGTTCAAGTTCGGCCCCGGTACCACCCTGGATGAAATCGTCCGTGCGGTGAACCAGGTGGGCGCTGCGCCTGGTGACCTGATGGCGATCCTCGAAGCCCTGAAACAGGCCGGCGCCCTGCAAGCCGACCTGATCGTGATCTGAGGGGGCTGGCCATGGATATGCCTAAAAGTGCTTTCAATGCCGCCGACAGTGGTGCCTACACCGACCTCAATCGCCTGAACTCGCTGAAGGTTGGTGATCGCGACAGCGATGCCAACCTGCGCAAGGTGGCCCAGGAATTCGAGTCGCTGTTTCTCAACGAGATGCTCAAGTCGATGCGCTCGGCCAGCGATGTACTGGCCAAGGACAACCCGCTCAACACCGAGACCACCAAGCAGTACCAGCAGATGTACGACCAGCAGCTGGCGGTGAGCATGTCCCGCGAGGGCGGCGGTATCGGCCTGCAGGAAGTACTGATGCGCCAGCTGTCCAAGCAGAAGGCCAGCGCTGCGAGCAACAACAGCCCGTTCCCGCGCGTGGATATCCAGCAGCGGCCGTTGTGGGCAAGCAAGGTTGCCGAGCCTGCGCGCAGCGAAGAAACCGCCGTCACCCGCAACGACATGGCGGCGCTCAACTCGCGGCGCCTGGCGCTGCCGGGCAAACTCACCGATCGCCTGCTGGCCGGCATCGTGCCGTCCGCCGGTGCCGTCGCTGCCACCACCAACACCGCAGCCTTGCCGCAACGCACCACGGCCATGACCGATGCCGTGGTCAAGGGTGACTGGCAGTCGGCGCAAAGCTTTGCCGCGCCGGGTTCGATGCGCATCTATGGTCGCGCCGTGGCCCAGCCGCCGCTGGCACCGGCCAAGCGCGCATTCGGCTCGTCGGATGAATTCGTTGCCACCATGCTGCCAATGGCCGAGCAGGCTGCCAAGCGCATCGGTATCGATCCGCGCTACCTGGTGGCCCAGGCGGCGCTGGAAACCGGTTGGGGCAAATCGGTCATGCGCCAGGCCGATGGCAGCAGCAGTCACAACCTGTTTGGCATCAAGGCTACCGGCAACTGGCAGGGCGGCCAGGCGCGGGCGATCACCAGCGAGTTCCGTGACGGTCAGTTCGTCAAGGAGACCGCGGCGTTCCGTTCCTACGATTCCTACCAGGACAGCTTCCATGACCTGGTCAGCCTGCTACAGAACAACGCGCGCTATAAAGAAGCGGTCAAGGCTGCCGATAAACCGGAACAGTTTGTACGCGAGCTGCAGAAAGCCGGATACGCAACCGACCCGGATTACGCGAGCAAGATTTCGCAGATCGCCAAACAGATGAAATCGTACGAAAGCTACGCAGCGATTGGCACTACAACGAAACTATAAGGTTTGAACCATGGCGAGTTTGATCAACATCGGGATGTCGGGGCTCAACGCCAACCAGGCGGGCCTGCACACCACGGGTAACAACATTGCCAATGCCGATGTTGCCGGTTATTCGCGCCAGCAGAATGTGCAGCGGTCCAACGGCGCGCAGCAGGTTGGCGGTGTGTTCATCGGCACCGGCACGACCCTCTCCGATGTGCGTCGGGTGTACAACGCCTACCTTGAAAACCAGTTGCGTACCACCACCTCGCTGAGCAGCGATGCCGCCTCGTACCTGAAGCAGGTCGGGCCGATCGACCAGATGCTGTCGGGCGCCGACACGGGTATCACGGGGGCCTTGAAGAGCTTCTTCAGTGCCTTGCAGAGCGCTGCTGCCAAGCCCAATGAAGATGCCTCGCGTCAGCTGCTGCTGACCAGCGCGCAATCGCTGAGCAAGCGCTTCAACACCATCGCCAGCCAGCTCAACGAGCAGAACAGCAACATCAATGGCAACCTCGCTTCGATGGCCGACCAGGTCAACAAGCTGACGGCAACCATTGCCCAGTACAACGATCAGATCTCCAAGGTGGCGGTGGTGCAGGGCACCCCCAACGACCTGCTCGATCAGCGCAACGAGGCGGTACGTCAGCTCTCCGAGCTGGTCGGTACCCAGGTGGTCGAGCGCGAAGGCAACCTCGATATCTACCTGGAAAACGGCCAGCCGCTGGTGTTGGGTAAAACCACCAACAACCTCGAGACCGCGCCGAGCAAGACCGACCCGACCCGATTTGTCGTGCAGCTCAACCGTGGCAGCACCACCATGGACGTTACCTCGAGCCTTCGCGGTGGCGAGATCGGCGGCCTGCTGCGCTATCGCAGCGAAGTGCTCGACCCGTCGCTGAACGAGCTGGGGCGCGTGGCCCTGGTCATGGCCGACCGGATCAACAGCCAGCTGGCCCAGGGTATCGACAAGAACGGCGAGTTCGGCGCGGCCCTGTTCAACAACATCAACAGCCCCGAACTGATCAGCCAGCGCAGCATTGCCCAGGCGGGCAACAGCGCAGGCTCCGGCAACCTCGATGTGACCATCAAGGACACCGGCAAGCTGAGCACCAGCGACTATCAGGTGACCTTCACCAGCGCCACGGGTTACAGCGTCAAGAAGCTGCCGGAGGGCAGCGTGGTCGGTTCCTATGATCTCAATGACGATCCGGCACCGGTCATCGACGGTTTCAGCCTCAACCTCAATGGCGGCGCGCTGCAGGCCGGTGACACCTTCAAGATCACCCCGACACGTAATGCCGCGACCAACCTGGACACCGTCCTTACCGACCCCAAGCGCCTGGCGCTGGCATCGCCGCTGACGTCTACCAGTGGTGCCGGCAACCAGGGCACCGGGATCATCGGACAGCCCAACCTGACCTCGACCCTGGACATCTACGACCCGGCCCAGCGCCTGGATCTGCAGAATGGCCTGAAGTACTCGACCCCGGTCAAGCTGGTGTTCGGTGACGAAAAGGCCAACCCGCAGACCTACAAGCTGCTCGATGCCAAGGGCGGTACCCTGGGTAGTGGCACCATTATTCCCGGTCAGGAAAACAAACTGCAGTTCTCGGTGCCGATGGTCGATTCCACCGGCGCGCCGATCAAGGATGCCAGCGGCAACCAGAAGTCGTTCACCTTCGAGATGAGCGTCTCGGGTGCACCCAAGCAGGGTGACAACTACACCATCGGCATGACCGGCTCGGGTTCGGACAACAACCGCAACGGTCAGGCGCTGATCGACCTGCAGACCAAAGGTACGGTTGAAGTCGGCGCCAACGGCAAGGGCATCAGCCTCACCGACGCCTATGGCAAGCTGGTGGAAAACGTCGGCGGCAAGACCGCCCAGGCGCAGATGGACGTCGACTCTACCGGCGCCCTGCATGAGTCGGCCCGGGGCGCACGCGATTCGCTGTCGGGCGTACAGCTCGACGAAGAAGCCGGCAACCTGATCAAGTACCAGCAGTACTACACGGCCTCGTCGCAAATCATCAAAGCGGCGCAGGAAATTTTCTCCACGCTGATCAACGCCCTTTAAGGAGTGGTAGACCGTGCGTATTTCTACTTCCCAGTTTTACGAAACCAGCTCCGCGAACTATCAGCGCAACTTTTCCAACGTGGTCAAGACCGGCCAGCAGGCCAGCGACAACATTCGTGTGCGTACCGCTGCCGATGATCCGGTAGGGGCTGCGCGCCTGCTGCAACTGCAACAGCAGAGCAACCTGATCGACCAGTACGATGGCAACATCACCAACGTGCGCAACAGCCTGGGCACCTCCGAGTCGACCCTCAACGGCATTACCAACATCCTGGCGCGGGTCAAGGAACTGGCCATCAGCGCCGGCAGCGGTGGCTACACCGACGCCGACCGCAAGGCCGATGCCCAGGAACTGACCCAGCTCGAAGAGCAGCTCTACAGCCTGATGAACAGCCGTGACGAGAACGGCAAATACCTGTTCTCCGGCTCCCGTGGCGACACCCCGCCCTACGTGCGTAATGCCGATGGTACCTACACCTACCAGGGCGACCAGAGCACCCTGAGCCTGCAGGTCGGTGACATGCTCACTATGGCTACCAACGAGAGTGGCTACAGTGTGTTCGAACAGGCGCTGAACACCAGCCGCAGCCAGACCAAGCTGACCTCGCCGGCCGTGGATGACGGCCGTGTCAGTCTGTCCAATGGCCAGGTCTCCGGCAGCACCCAGTACAACGATCGTTTCCGTGGTGGCGAGCCGTACACCATCACCTTCACCAGCAGCACGCAGTTCAAGATCACTGACGCAGCCAACAACGACGTGACCCTGGAAGCCACCGGTGAAGGCGCCTTCGACCCGAAAAAGCCGGCCAACATCACCTTCCGTGGTGTCGAGATGCGCCTGGACATCAACCTGACGGATGCCGACAAGGCCAACCCGGACGCGGTCATCGCCGGTCACAGCTTCTCGCTAAGCTCCAAACCCGACGAAGTCAGTGGCTCGCGCAGCGCCGGCAATACCTCGTCATCGCAGATCACCGGAGCCAAGATTACCGACCAGACGGCGTACCACAATGCCTTTCCTGGCGGTGGCGCGATCATCAAGTTCACCAGTGCCTCGGCCTATGAAGTGTATGCCCAGCCAATGGGGCCGGATGCGCGCCCGGTGGCCACTGGCAACCTGACCGGTACCCCGGCGACCAAGGCCAATATTGCCGGTGTCGACTTCGACTTCTCGGCAGTGCCGGCTAGCGGCGACCAGTTCTCGGTCAAGGTCGATACCCATCAGACCCAGAATATCCTCGACACCATCTCGGAGTTTCGCAAGGCGCTTGAATTGCCGGTCGACAACAACCTGGCGGCGCGGCAGAAATACCAGGGGGCTTTGCAGTCGGCCATCGGTAACCTGGAAAGCGGCGCCAACAAGGTTGCCGAGGCTATCAGCTCGATCGGTGCACGGGGTGCCGCCCTGGACGTCCAGGCCGATACCAACGAAAGCCTGAAGATGGCCAATACCAAGACCCAGAGTTCGATCCGCGACGCCGATCCGGCCGATGTGCTGATCCGCCTGAACCTGCAGCAGACAATGCTGCAGGCGTCGCAATTGGCGTTCACCAAGATCTCCTCGCTGAGCCTGTTCAACCGGCTCTGATACATCTTTGCGCAACATCACCGGGTGATGCCCCCTGCCGGCATCACCCGGAACCCTCTCCAGGCCTACCACTATGATCGAACAACCCCTCGTCAGCATCGCCATTCCTGCCTTCAACCCCGAGTTCTTCAGTCGCGCGCTGCTCAGTGCCATCTCCCAGAGCTACACCAACCTCGAGGTCATCGTTTGCGACGACAGTCAGGGGGACGAGATCAAGGCCATTTTCGATGAGAGGGTTGCGCAGGCAAGCTGCGAGCTGCGCTATTCGCGCAACCCCGCGACCCTGGGCTTTGCCGGTAACCTGCTGCAATGCCTGGAGCACTCCCGGGGCGAGTTCATCAAGTTTCTTTGTGACGACGACTGGTTGATCGAAAACTGCATCGAGCAACAGGCGCGGATAATGGCCGATTGCCCCGAGGTCAACATGGTGGTCAACCACCGGCTGATCTGCGCGGCGGACGAGACGCTGTTGCCGCCGCGGCCGGCCAACTGCGTGATTGCCCCTTGCAGCGCGATCCTCAACGGCGGTGACATGCTCGATGCGGTCACCAGCAAGGTTCCCAACCTGTTTGGCGGCATCAGTCACATGCTCATGCGCCGGGCTGCGGTAGAGCAGTACCTGCCGCAGTTGGTGCAGCAGGGCGCAGGGTTCGTTGCGCGCCTGGACATGGCGCTGTACATGTGCCTGTTGCGCCGTGGGCACCTGGCCTACCTGTCCAACATGCTCAGTATCGAGCGGGTCCATGCCGGGCGTCTGAGCCATCAGGCCGGCATCACCCTTGCACACAAGACCGAGAGCGAATGGTTGCAGCAGATGCTCGCCGCCAACACCGGCGAAGCGCCACCGGCCACCGGCTGGATTCGCTACGTGGCGCTTGAGGATTTTCGCCCAGGCGAGACGCTGGAGTGGGACGAATATGAACTGACCCGCTTGTACGCCGGGCAGATGGGCCACTATCAGCAGCAAGTCGGTACCCACAGCCTGAGCTTTGCCGAGCTCTATGCCGAGTGGCTTGAGTGCCGCACTTTGTCGCCCGCGCAGATCAGCCTGCTGCCCAAACGGATCGAGCAATGGCCACGACAACCGCGCATCGTTGCTGTGGTGTTCGATCCACAGGGCGAGGCGATGCCGTTGAAGTCGACACTCGACAGCCTGGCCGCCCAGTCTTATGCGCCGCATCAGGTCTGGGTGCTTGGCACTCAAGAGCCGCCTGCGAGTGATGCGGGTGTCGAGTACAGCGCTTTGCGTGGCAATGGTTTTGAACAGCTCAATGCGCGGATCGCCAGGGCCGAATCGGCAGACTGGGTGTTGCTGCTACGCGCTGGTGATCGCCTGCATCCTCATGCCCTGGTGATCATGGCCGAGCGCCTGGCCTTGCACACGGACCGGTTGTGCCTGTACACCGATGAGGGCAGTGACGATAACCTGCAGGTTGGCCAGCCGATCTTCAAACCCGACTTCAACCTCGATCTGATGCGCAGCTTCCCCTACGTCGGACGAATGCTGGCCTTCGAGCGGACCCGGCTGTTGGAGCTGGGCGGCTTCACGGCTGATTATGACGTCCTGGCGCCGCAAGATCTGCTCTGGCGGATGGTTGAAAGCCATGGTTTGCAGGTGGTCGAGCACGTCGCCGAACTGCTGGTGCAAAGTCAGTACAGCTATTCCAGCTGGCAGTCCGAGCCGGCCTGCCTGGCCCAGGCACCACGCGTATTGCAGGCGCACCTGCAGCGCCTGGGTATCGAGGCCGAGCTGGTATCGGCCGAAAACAGCATGTTGACCCGAGTGCTGTACCAGCACGCTGATACGCCCGCGGTGTCGATCATCATCGTGGCCGGGCAAGACCTGCAGGCGCTTCGGCGCTGTGTCGAATCGATTTTCGAACACACCGCCTACCGCAACTATGAAGTACTGATCGCCACTAAGGGTGACGAGCCTCAGGATCTGCAGTCCTGGCTTGCTGCGATGCGGCAACTGGGCAGCGATCAGTTGCACATTGTCCAGTCCGAGGACAGCGCCGGGCAGCAACTGATCAACCAGGCCGCCGAGCAGGCGCGAGGCAGCTATCTGTTGCTAGTCGACCCTGGCTGCCTGATGTTCGATGGCCAGTGGCTGAGCGAATTGATGCGCCAGGGCCAGCGTCCGGAAGTCGGCATTGTCGGTCCGAAGATGTGTAGCAGCGCCGGCATGGTGGTCAATGCCGGGCTGCTGCTGGGTGTGCATGGCCTGGCGGGAAGCCCGTTCTACGGTCAGCCGGTCGATGCCGGTGGTTACATGAACCGCTTGCTTGCGGTACAGAACCTCAGCGCTGTCAGCGCCCATTGCCTGCTGGTGCGGCGCGACCTGTTCGATGCGCTGGGTGGTCTGGATGTCCAGGCATTCAGCGTTGAGTTGCTCGACGCCGATTTCTGCCTGCGTGCGCGTGAGCAGGGTTACCTGGTGGTCTGGACACCGTTTTCGATGGTGGCGCGCCTGCCAGTCGAGCAGGTTGTCGACACCAAGGCGATAGAGCGGGATCAACGCGCCTTCTACCAGCGCTGGCTGCCCCTGGTGGCCAACGATCCGGCCTACAACCGCAACCTTAGCCTGAAGCTGTCTAGCTACAATCTGGAACCGGGTTTGCGTAGTGGTTGGGACCCGTTCATCAGCCGGCCATTGCCCTATGTGCTGGCGTTGCCGGTCAACACCACGGCGGTTGGGCATTACCGGGTGGTGCAGCCATTTACCGAGCTGGAGCGGGCCGGCTGGATCCAGGGTCAGCTGGATTACGCCACGCCCAACACTATCGAAATGGAGCGTTGCAAGCCGGACTCGATCATCCTGCAGTGCCGTTACATGGCCAGTACCATTCGGGATATCGAGCGGGTCAAAACCTTTTCCAGTGCGCGGCGAATCTACGAGATCGACGACTACATCATCGACGTGCCGAAAAAGAATGCGCACAGCCGCAACATGCCGCAGAACATGCACGAACTGGTGAGCCGCGGCATTTCCCTGTGCGACCGCGTGGTGGTGTCGACCCAGCCGCTGGCTGATGCGCTGTCAAGCATGCACCATGATATCCGGGTGGTGCCGAACATGCTGGCGATGCACATGTGGAGCGACCTCAAGAGTCATCGACAAACCACCCTCAAGCCGCGTGTCGGCTGGGCTGGGGGCACCAGCCATCAAGGTGACCTGGAGCTGCTGGCCGAGGTGGTCCGCGAGCTTGCCGACGAGGTCGACTGGGTGTTCTTTGGTATGTGCCCGGAGGTGCTCAGGCCCTACGTCAAGGAGTACCACACCGGCATTGCCATGTCGCTCTATCCGCAGAAGCTGGCGAGCCTGAACCTGGATCTGGCGCTGGCACCGCTGGAAACCAACCTGTTCAACGACTGCAAGAGCAACCTGCGCTTGCTCGAGTATGGCGCCTGCGGCTTCCCCGTGGTGTGTTCCGATACCAAGGCTTACCAAGGCTACCTGCCATGCACGCGGGTGGCAGGCAACTCGACGCAGGCCTGGCTGGAAGCGATCCGCATGCATCTGGACGATCCCCAGGCCAGTTATCGCCAGGGCGATGCCCTGCGCGAAGTGGTGCTGCGCGACTTCATGCTGACACCCGACAAGCTTCAGCACTGGGCTAACGCCTGGTTGGCCGATTAACGACAGTGGCCGGCCTTGATGCTGGCCATGACAGATAACATGAGAACTAGGTGCACTATGGGCGAACAAGCAATCGGTTGTGCAGCGCTGCTGGATGACGTCACCGTCGTCTTGCTGGGTCAGGACGAGCCTGGCTATTCAGGGCGCGCCGCTCACTATTACCAGGCGCGCTTTGCACACCTGCAGACACTCGCAGCGCCGGCGTCGCAAACGTCGGTCGGTGACTGGTCCGAGCAGGTGCTGCAGACCCTGGAGCAGGTCGATACCGCGTTTGCGGTGCTGACCCTGGAGTGCGATTTCCTTCTGACCGATGGCATCGCTGCGGCGGTGCAAGCCTTGCAAGATGACGCCGATTACGTAATGGCTCAAGGTTACTCGCTGGGTTACCAGCCTGGTAATGGCGACGTGGACTACTACAAGATCGGCTCTGCACCCAAGGCTCAGTTGCATGCCAGCAACGCCCTGGGGCGTATTGCCGTGCATGCCGAGTACGGTTTGCAGGCGTGGCGGGCAGTGATCAGGACCGAGGTGTTGAAAACCGCGGTGCGCAGCGTGCCGGCGAACCTGTCGTTCGATAGCTGGTGTGTGGCGGTTTCCTATGGGCTGCTGGCCCAGGGCGCATCGCGGCTGCTGGCGCACACCAGTGCGATGGTCGAATACCGTCCCTGGAGTCTTTCCGAGCAGGCTCGCGAAGAGTTGCTGAGCCAGGCTGTGCGCCAGCTCCAGCACTGGGATGGCGAGCAGGCAGCGGTATTTGCCAGTGCCAGGGGCTTCGAAGTCCTCAATGCCTTCGTGCGCAATACCCACTCGCGCTGTGAGGCGCCATTGCTGTTCACTTCGCGCTGGGACAGCCTGTCGTCCGAACCACAAGTGACGTTCGAGCCAACCCAGTTTGTCGATATGCCGTACTACAACGGCAGCGTGTTCGGTCAGTTGCGCTCGAGCGAGTTCATGGTCCATGCCTGGCCCGCCGGACAGCTTCACAGCCGGGCGCTGGAAGGTACCTGGGTACGGCAGCAAGCATTGCTTGCCGAGCATCCCAACGATACCGCCGAGAGCCTCATGGCCCGCTACTGGCAGGCCTTTGCACTGGGTGTGTTCAACCCGCAGGTTTGCCAGCGCCTGCTGGCAGGCCTGGGCGAGCAGGACCAGGGGCTGCGCCGCGACCTTGGCACCTGGCTGGAGCAACTCCAATTGCTGCCGGCTACCGCTGTGCAGACGCAGCTGGCGAGCACGCCTTCGGGCAAGGTGCTGGCGGCAATCGCTGCGGCCACCCCGGACAGCGCCGCCCGCGAGCGCATTTTTGCCCACCTGGGGAAAACCCCGGCGCCGCAGACAGCCTTTGTAGTGATCGATCTTGCGGACGATAACGCAGGTTTGCAGGATACCTTCGACAGCCTGGTCGCCAGCGGTTTGCGCAACTTCAAGATTGTCGTGCTCAAGGCCGGCGAACTGCCGGCCATCACCACGGCCCGGGATGCCCTGCACTTTATCAAGGTTACGCCGGCCAACATGGTTGCGCACCTGAACCAGGTGGTACGCCAGCTTTCCAGCGAATGGCTGTTGATGTTGCAGGCGGGCGATGTACTGGCTACCGGCGGCTTGTTGCGTTTGCAGGTCGAGCTGCCTGGCGCCCAGGCGTGCCATGCGATCTGCGCCAACGAAGTCCAGCGCGACAGCGACGGGCGCCTGCTCAGTGTCGTACGTCCTGGTTGCGACCTGGACCTGCTGCGCAGTCGTCCTGACCTGATGGCCCGGCATTGGCTGGTGCGTCGCCAGGCCGTTGTCGACCTGGGCGGTTACAGTGAAGACTGTGCGCAAGCGCTGGAATTCGATCTGCTCCTGCGTCTGGTCGAAGCCAGCGGTATCAGCGGCATGGCCCACCTGGACGAGTACCTGGTGATCGGCCAGCAAGCGCCGGAGTCGATGGCTGGTCAAGCCCTGACCACCCTCAAGCGTCATTTGAACGTGCTGGGTTACCGTGGCCAGGTCAACGAAAGTACCGACGGTACCTTCCAGGTTGACTTCCGTCATCCGCAGACCCCGCAAGTGAGCATTGTGCTGGTTGCCGATTCCGATCTCGAGCAGCTCAAAGTAAGCCTGGCAAGCGTGGTCCAGCGTACTCGCTATGCCCGTTACGAGGTGATCGTCACCTGCGAGGCGGCCAATGCCGAGGCGGTAGCCGCAGGCCTTGCCACGGTGCAGGGGCTGGGATCGCGGGTGCGCTTGTTTGCCTGTGAGTCGTCGGTGCGGGCACAGATGGTCAACCAGGCTGCGGCCCAGGCCCAGGGGCAGTACCTGGTGCTGATGTCGAGCCGCAGCGAGGTGGTGTCGCCGGCCTGGATCGAATCCCTGCTCAACCAGGCTCAGCGCCCTGAGGTGGGTGTTGTCGGTTGCCAGATGTTCGATCGCGATGGCGTCATCAGTCATGCCGGTTACGAGCTGCTCGGCAGTGGCCTGGTACGCAATGCCCGGCAGGGTGCTTCGCGTGTGCGAGTGACATTGCCCGGGCTGGAAGCGGTAAGAGGTTGCCAGGCGGTGTCGGCCGACTGCCTGATGGTGGGCAAGGCGTTGTTCGAGCAGTGTGCCGGGCTGGATGAACAGCTTGCGGGTGGTACCGATGTCGACCTGTGCCTGAAGGCTGCACAAGCCGGTTTGCTGGCGATCTGCGTACCCCAGGCGCAAGTGCTTAACATCGCAGTGCCATTGCCTGTGCGGGAACAGTGCCAAGCGCTGGTCCAGCGCTGGCCGGCAGCCTTCAGCACCCGTGTTGTAGTCGATGTCGAGCATGGCGTTGACGTTTCGCGTGTAGTAGTGGCCGGTGGCAACGGCGTGCTGGAGTGGTTGCCTTAACAGGCCTCTGGCGCGAAATATGCAAAGCCGGGCGCAATGCCCGGCTTTTTTATGCCTGCGATTCGCTAAGCCCCCGTGTCTACAGCCTTGTGCTCCTGCACTGGCAGGGGGTCGATGGCAGATTATTGACAGTTCGCCTCGCAGGCCACCGCCGTTGCCTGGGCAACCTGTCCTTGGCTGTCGGGTTTCCAACCAATTCTGGAGTTTGAAGATGTCGAATACCCTGGGCGTTGATGGGTATAGGCTTGAGCAGGCGATGGCTCGCTTGCAGCTGATCTATACCAAGCCGGCGCATCCCTACTATATTGCGGCGCCGGATTACCGGGAGACGTCTTCAGGAGTCTGCACGCTTCATTACCTGTGCCACGCGTTGAACCTGAGCGGCCGCGAGGCCTATATTTGCGGCGGCAAGGTGGTCAACCCCGAGCTGAAAACGCCACTGCTCGACCAGGCGACCGCCGATCGCCATATCGCCAGCGGCAAGGTGCCCATTACGGTCTATCCGGAAGTCACCAGCGGCAACCCGCTCAGCGGCAAAGTAGTCGCACGCTACCTGTTGAACGTCGAGGGCTTCCTGACGGGCAGGGCGATGGAGGAAGAGCCGGATGATCTGCTGTTCTATTACGATGCGCGGATCGCCGCCAAGAAGGGGGTCAGTGTCGCCGACCTGCTGTGCTTCCCGATTATCGATATCTCGCTGTTCAATGCACCTGATCCTAGCGTGCCTCGCCAGGGGCATTACCTGTATCAGAACCGGCATCCTCTGGATCAGGTGGACTATGCCTCGCTGCCGGCAGGCATTCGCCTGCTCAGTGTTGCCAACCCGCTGTCGCTGGTTGAACTGGCCAAGGTCCTGCGCAGTGCCGAAGTGCTGTACAGCTATGAATGGTCGATGACCTGTGCCATTGCTGTGCTATGCGGTTGCCCGGTGATCTTCATGGCCGGGCACAGCGTCGATCAGGTGTTTCTCGACGGTATCTTCTTCGGCAGGCAAGGTTTTGCCTTGTCGGATGAAACCGATGCGCTGGAGGTTGCCCGTGCCGGGGTGCAGGGGGCCTTGCAGCGTTACGTCGCGGTCACCGAGCCGTTCTGGCAGCAGCTGGATGTCTTCATTGAAAAAACCCAGGCGGCAGCGCAACAGCAGGCACTGGCGGACAAGCAAGGCATGCTGGCCTGGCTCGAGCAGCGCTGCCCCGAAGAACCGCAACGCGCGGCATTGATGCAGCGCCTGGCCAGCGGCCCCGCGCCGATGCTGGGCGTGCTGGTGCTGGGTAGTGACGACGCTGATCAGGCGTTGATGCGTACCCTTGAGAGCCTTGCTCCCGATCAGTGCCTTTATCGCCACCTGCAGGTGGTGACCCTCGGGGCTGCGACGCCAGCGTCAGGCGTGCCGGGTTTATCGGTGCACCACCGGCCGTGCCAGGCAGCGCAGCGTAGCGAGGTCATCAACCGGGTCGTGGCCGACAGCGGCTGCGACTGGTTCATGGTGGTCGAGGCGGGGGTCGAGTTCACCCCTGGCGGTTTGTTGCTGGTGGCCCTGGAGCTTGTCAATGCAGCCGATGCCTGTGTTGCCGCCTACGCTGACGAAGCCATGCGCATGGGCAACGGCTCGTTGGGTATTTCGCTTCGGCCAGACCTGAACCTTGATCTGCTTTTGAGCCTGCCGGCCAGTGTCTCGCCGCACTGGCTGTTGCGAAGTAGCGAGTTCCTGGCGCAAGGCGGCTTCGATACCGGCTGTGGCCAGGCGTTCGAGCTGGAGTACCAGCTGCGCCTGGTCGAGCAGCGCGGCTTGAGTGGTATCGAGCATATCAGTGAGCCGCTGTTGGTCAGCGAAGCGTTGCGCTTCGCTGACTGTGCCAGCGAGCGGGAGGTGGTAGGGCGTCATCTCAAGGCCCGGGGCTATGCTCAGGCGCACGTCGATTCGCACCTGCCTGGCCACTATCGACTGGACTATGGGCATGCCGATCAGCCCATGGTGAGCATTGTGATTTTGCTCGATGGTGCCCTCGAACAGTTCCAGCGCTGCATTGAGGCGCTGTTGCAGCACACCGACTACCCCTGCTACGAGGTCCTGTTGCTCGATCCGGGAAGTGACGAACCGCAAGTGCGCCAATGGTTGCAGGGGATCGAGCAAATCGGTGGCGATCAGTTGCGGGTGCTGTCTTTTGCCCAGGGCCAGTGCCCGGCACTGTTGCGCAATGACGCAGGGCGACTGGCGCGCGGTGAGTACCTGCTGTGGCTGGATGCGACAGCGGCGCCGATTGCCAAGGGCTGGTTGCAGCAGTTGCTCAATCACGCCCAGCGTCCGGAGGTCGCAGCCGTGGGCGCCAAGCTGCTGTCGATGAACGGCAGGATTCACCACGCTGGGCTGGTTCTGGGCTTGCGCGGGCCGGTGGGACGGGTATTTGCCGGCTACGCTCACAGCGACTCCGGCTACATGCAGCGGCTCACGGTCGATCAGAATTACTCGGCGCTCAGCGGTGAATGCCTGATGGTACGCCGCGACCTGTTTGTCGAGGCTGGGGGGTTTGACGAGGCGCCTGCACTGGCGCGCTGGATGGACGTCGATCTGTGCTTGCGCCTGCGCCAGGCCGGTTACCTCAACGTCTGGACGCCTCATGCACAACTGTTGATCGACAGGCCGGCAATGGCCGATGCCAGTGTGGAAGAAGAGGACGCCCTGTATGCGCGCTGGTTGCCGGTGCTGGCCCATGATCCGGCCTACAACCGCCATCTGTCGCTGGCCCATGCCGGTGGCTTCAAGGTCGCCAGCCTGCAGTCGACCTGGCAGCCGCCACAGGGGCAGCGAGAGATGCCGGTGCTGGTGGTCCATCCGCTTGATCAGGGTGAACTGGGCTATTCGCGGGTAGTGCGTCCATTCAATGGCTTGAAGGCTGCCGGTTACATCGATGGCCGGGTGTCGCCGGGGTTGACGCCCCTGGTCGAGCTGGAGCGCCTGGCAGCGGATGTAGTGGTGTTCCAGGGTGGGCTGGATGCACCGCGCCTTGAAGTCATGCGGCGGATTCAGGCGTTCTCGCGTGCCTTTACGGTTCTGGAGCTGAGCGACTACCTGCCGGATCTGCCGGTGGGCAGTGCCCGCCGTGAGGGCCTGGGCGAGGATGTGTTCCACAGCCTGCAGCAAGCCCTGGGGTGCGTCGACCGCCTGGTGGTGCCGACGGCGGCGCTGGCACAGGCGTTTGCCGGCCTGCATGGCGATATCCGGGTGGTCGAGACGCGCTTGTCGATCGACGCCTGGCGCCATATAAAGGGGCAGCGCCGAACGGCTGGCCGGCCTCGCCTGGGGTGGGTTGGCAGCAGCGAGCAGGCAAGTGACCTGGAGGTTATCGCGCCCGTTATCAAGGCCTTGGCTGCGGATGTCGAGTGGGTTTTCTTCGGCTTCTGCCCCAATAGCCTGCGGCCCTATGTACACGAGTACCACGAGGGTGTCGAAGTTCAGCAGTACCCACAAAAGCTGGCAGGCTTGAACCTGGACCTCGCTCTGGTGCCGCTGCAGCAGACCCTGTTCAATGTTTGCAGAGGTAACCAGCGTCAACTGGAGTTCGGCGCATGCGCCGTGCCGGTGATCTGTAGCGACATCGGCCAGGAGCAGGACGACTTGCCCGTGTCCCGTGTGCACAACAGCTACGAGCACTGGATCGAGGCTATTGGCCTGCACCTGGCCAATCTTGATGCTGCCCAGCGCCGCGGTGATGAGCTCAGGGATGCCGTTCATCGGTGCTGGATGCTCGACGAGGATCATCTGCAGCGTTGGCGCAGCGCCTGGTTGCCCGCCTGATCCCCAGCTGACCCCGCGTCCACCGCGTTGCCCGAGTCGATCGGCAGCCCGGTGGACGGTGTGCTCGTCCCGTGTCGCCAGCCTCCCGGGGTGCCTTTCGCAGCGTCGACACCCGCCAAACTAGCAATCTTTGATAGTCACAAAGTGCCAATGGCTGACATTTGTGATGGGTAATCTTTGTGCAACAGTGACTTGGCAGTCGAAACGGGCATCTTTAATCTATTGAGTCGTCGGGCGGTACTGGCGGGCGGGGTGCGCGCAGGCTCGCAAGCCCTTGGTTACCAGGTTCCAGTGCCCGTGAAAATCCGCATATCTATCGGGAAGCCACAATGATTGGCATCAAAAGCATTGCGAGTTACGTACCTGTCGAGGGTGTGGACAACTACGCCCAGGGTGCGAAATTCGCCAAGGACCAGGAATTCATTCTCGGCAAGATCGGTTCGACCTTCCTGCCGCGCAAAGACGCAGGCCAGGAAACCTCCGACCTGTGTGTGGAGGCGGTAAAGGCCCTGTTCGCTGCCAATCCGAGCCTGGTGCCTGAGTCCATCGACGCCCTGATTGTCGTTACCCAGAACGGCGACGAAGAAGGTTTGCCGCACACTGCAGCCATCGTCCAGGACAAACTGGGCCTGCCGACCCACGTGGCGGCCTTCGATATTTCCCTGGGCTGCTCGGGCTATGTCTACGGCTTGTATGCCATGAAAGGCTTCATGGAGGCGGCGGGGCTGAAAAACGGTCTGCTGATCACCGCTGACCCTTACTCGAAGATCGTCGACCCTGAAGACCGCAACACCACCATGCTGTTTGGTGATGCCGCGACTGTTACCTGGATGGGCGAGGGCGCCCAGTGGCAGCTGGGCAAGGCCAAGTTCGGTACTGATGGCGGCGGCGCTGCGCACCTGAAGGTCAGTGACGGGGTGTTCTTCATGAACGGTCGCCAGGTGTTCAACTTTGCCTTGCTCAAGGTGCCGGCGCACCTGCATGAGCTGTTGGGCGAAAGCCAGTTGGCACCGGCTGACATCGACCTGTTCTGTATCCACCAGGGCAGTGCGGCGATTGTCGACGCCGTCGCCCGGCGCTTCGAAGATGACCCGGACAAATTCGTCAAGGACATGGTCGAGACGGGTAACACCGTGTCGTCGAGCATTCCCTTGCTGCTTGAGAAGCACGTGCTCGGTTCGCGCCACCAGCGCGTTGCCTTGAGCGGTTTCGGTGTAGGTCTTTCGTGGGGCTCGGCGATTATCGAGCGCAACGACTGATTTCTGCGCCAGCCTGAAAATAGAGCGCTGCCGGTTGCCCGGTGGCGCTTTTTTTTATCTCCAGCATTTATGGGTAAGTGTTTTTTTGGCGTCAAACCCTTGATTTCATTGGGGTGGCAGGGTGCCATTAAAAAATTTGCAAAAACCCCTAAAGCAACCGCGCCAGACGACGATAACTATTACGAAGGTTCTCTAGGCCACACCCGGCGGATGCCAGGGCCGGAAGCCGCAGTATCCCAAACACGAGGAATTCGTCATGGCATTAACCGTTAACACCAACACTACCTCCCTGGGCGTTCAGAAGAACCTGAACCGCGCTTCCGACGCTCTGAGCACCTCGATGAGCCGTCTGTCCTCTGGCCTGAAAATCAACAGCGCCAAAGACGACGCCGCCGGCCTGCAGATCTCTACCCGTATGACCTCGCAGATCCGCGGTCAGACCATGGCAATCAAAAACGCCAACGACGGTATCTCGATCGCCCAGACCGCTGAAGGCGCGATGCAAGAGCAGGTCAACATCCTGCAGCGTATGCGTGAACTGGCTCTGCAATCGCGAAACGACTCGAACGATTCGACTAACCGTACCTCGCTGGACAACGAGTTCAAGCAGATGTCTGCGGAACTGACTCGTATCGCCCAGTCCACCCAGCTGAACGGCAAAAACCTGCTGGACGGTTCGGCTAGCACCATGACCTTCCAGGTTGGTTCCAACACTGGCGGCGAAAACCAGATCAGCATCGACCTGAGCGCCAAGTTCCTGGCCAGCGACCTGGGTATCACCAGCGCCATCACCATCGCCGGTAGCGACAGCACCACTGCCCAGACCAACTTCTCGGCTGCCATGGGCGCGATCGACTCCGCTCTGGCGAAGATCGGTACCGCTCGTGCTGACCTGGGTGCGGTGCAGAACCGTATGACCAGCACCATCAACAACCTGCAAAACATCAACGAGAACGCTGAAGCTGCTCGTGGTCGCGTACAAGATACCGACTTCGCCGCTGAAACTGCTCAGATGACCAAGCAGCAAACTCTGCAACAAGCTTCGACTTCGGTTCTGGCCCAGGCCAACCAACTGCCGTCGGCTGTACTGAAGCTGCTGGGCTAATCACTCGGTAGTTGTCGGCGGGGGAGTGCATCTACGGCACTCCTCCGCCTTTTGCATTGAGAGGTGGTGACATGGATATGAGCGTCAAGCTGAACCTGTCTTACCCGACGGTGAAGCCGGTCGAGCCGACCACCGAACGCCCTGCGGCCAAGCCTGTAGCGGCAGTTGAAGCCATCACGCCAGTCAAGGAAGCTACCGACAAGGGGCTGTCCGAAGCTGAGAAGGTCAAGAACGCGGTCAAGGATATCGAGAAATTCCTTGCGTCATCGCGTCGTAACCTTGAATTTTCCACGGATGAAGAATCCGGCCGAATTATAGTTAAAGTCATCGCCAGCGAGACCGGAGAGCTGATCCGCCAACTTCCTTCGGAAGAGGCGTTGAAGATCGCTCACAGTCTGAGCGATGTAAACAGCCTGCTGTTCAACGCCAAGGCCTGATGCTGGCGGCTGAGCGGCAAGTTCGCTAGTCTGGCAAGGCTAGGGCGGCGCGCAACCATGAGGGAGTAGCAATGGCGAGTACAATTTTACCGAGTGTCGGTCTGGGTTCCGGGGTAGACATCAACAAGATCGTTGATGTGCTTGTCAAGGCGGACACCGGTCCCAAGGCGAACCAGATCAAACGCCAGACCGCCAACAACACGGCCATGCTTTCCGGGGTAGCGTCGCTCAAGAGTGCGCTTTCTGTTTACCAGGAAGCGATGAAAAAGCTCAACGATCCGAAGGCGCCAGCCTTCAGTGCCTACACCGCGACCTCCAGCAGTGACACCACGGTCAAGGCCACGTCGAACAACAAGGCGGTGCCCGGTACCTACACCGTTCTGGTCGACAAGCTGGCGACCGCGTCCAAGGTGGCCAGCCAGAACTTTACCGGCGGGGCCAGCACTTCGATCCCTGAAGGCGACCTGACCATTACCCAGGATGGCGTGGTCCACACTGTGAAGGTGGGGGCAGGTGCGACCTTGCAATCGGTTCGCGACTCGATCAACTCGTCGCTGGCCGAGCAGGGCATCACTGCCAACATCGTCAATGGCAAGGACGGCTCGCGCCTGGTCTTCAGCTCGACCAAGACCGGTGAGGGTACCGATATTTCAGTCGACGGTATCGCCGAGCTGAAGATCAACGGTACTACCAAAATGAACGGTGATGGTGCCGGCTACATCGACGGCCTCGCCCAGGACGCCGAGCTGAGCATCGACGGCCTGAAGGTTACCAGCAAGTCCAATACCGTCGACGGCGCAATCAGTGGCATGAGCCTGGAGCTGCTGCAGGTCACTGCCACGGACAAGCCTATCAAGGTAACGGTCGGTGAAAACACTGCCGGCCTGAAGGCCTCGGTGCAGAACTTTGTCGATGCCTACAACACCCTGGTCAAGGCGGCCAACAGCCTGACGGCGGTGTCCAAGGACGCTGATGGCAAGACTGTGCTCGGGCCGCTGACCAACGATCCGACCACGCGCTCGATGCTGTCGGACTTGCGCAAGCAACTGGCGACCGAGTCGGGCAGTGGTCGTCTGACCACCCTCAGCCAGCTGGGCATTAACACGGCAAAGGACGGTACCCTGGAGTTCAACTCCACCAAGTACGATGCCGCGATGAAGGACAAGAAGCTCGGCCCGGACGTGCAGGAGCTGTTCACCGGCACTGAAGGCGTGTTCGCGCACATGACCAAGGCGGTCGAGCCGTACCTGCAGACAGGTGGCATCCTCGACACCCGCAAGGCTGGCCTGGACAAGCTGCAAAAGGACCTCGACAACCAGCAACTGGCCCTGGACCGGCGCATCACTTCGCTGACCGAATCCCTGACCAAGCGCTACGTGGCCATGGATACCCTGGTCGGCAAGCTCGAAGCCCAGCGCAAGAACATCGCCTCGATGTTCGCCTCGATCGAGGCGCAGCAGAAAAACTCCTGATTCGGCGTTGTGCCAGAAGCCCGGCAGTACCCCTAGGGGGACTCCGGGCTTTTTGCCGTACGCGCTAAAGTTTTTTGACGCGCAGGCGATACAAGCGGTATATGAAACCTTTTTTGCGGTGACGAGGTAGAACATGAATCCGATGTTGGCCCTTCGGCAGTACCAGAAAGTCAACGGCGTGGCCCAGACCTCCGTGGCCAGCCCGCATCGTCTGGTGCAGATGTTGATGCAGGGCGGTCTTGATCGCATTGCCCAGGCCAAGGGTGCCATGGCGCGTAACGACGTGGCCCAGCGCGGCATCCTGATCGGCAAGGCAATCGGTATTGTCGGCGGTTTGCGTGAAGGCCTGGACCTGGAAAACCACGCCGATTCGCTGACCGACCTGGATAACCTGTATTCGTACATGAGCAAGCGCCTGGTCGAGGCGAACGTGCAGAACGATCCGGAAATCCTCAACGAAGTGGCGCGCCTGCTGATTACCGTCAAGGAAGGCTGGGACGCGATCGGCGATCAACTCGCCGACGCCTAGGAGATTGCAATGAGTGTCGTGCTCGAACGTATCGAACAAACCCGCGAGGCATTGCTGGGTGCCCTGGCCAGTCGTGACTGGGAGGCGATCAGCGAGCTCGACGTCAGTTGCCGTCTGTGCGTGGACGATGTGCTGGCCGAAGCGTCGGTGGATGAGCTGACGCTGCGCAGCAAGCTCGAGGAGTTGCTGGGCGTCTACAAGGAATTAATTGAAGTTGCAAGTGGGGAGCGTCAATCAATAGTCGATGAGATGACGCAGATCCGACAAGCCAAAAACGCGGCAAAGGTATACCATTTGTTCAGCTGAAACTGGGCAAAACAAAAAGCAGTGCGCCATAAATTTGACTATGTACGGTTTTTTGACTTAACTAGTGGCTGTTTTCTAATTTCAGACGTCCGAACACTGACCGTTCAGTCGGAATGATGTCGAGCTTGCCCTTACAAGGGCGCCGAGATGACTAGGGAAGTTGTTATTGCATGTGGCGTGAAACCAAAATTCTCCTGATCGATGACGATAGCGCTCGCCGCCGTGATCTGGCGGTAGTGTTGAATTTTCTTGGCGAAGAAAATCTGCCCTGCTCGAGCCATGACTGGCAGCAGGTTGTCGAGTCGTTGTCATCCAGTCGTGAAGTGCTCTGTGTCCTGATCGGGACCGTGAATGCTCCGGCAAGTCTGATGGGCTTGCTTAAGACAGTGGCTGGATGGGATGAGTTCCTTCCGGTTCTGCTTCTGGGCGAAATTTCTTCTGCCGAGCTGCCGGACGACCTGCGCCGTCGCGTACTCTCCAACCTCGAAATGCCGCCGAGCTACAGCAAATTGCTCGATTCGCTGCACCGTGCCCAGGTCTATCGCGAGATGTACGACCAGGCCCGCGAGCGCGGCCGCCAGCGCGAACCCAATCTGTTCCGCAGCCTGGTCGGCACCAGCCGGGCGATCCAGCACGTGCGCCAGATGATGCAGCAAGTGGCCGATACCGACGCCAGCGTGCTGATCCTCGGTGAGTCGGGCACCGGCAAGGAGGTGGTTGCGCGTAACCTGCACTACCACTCCAAGCGCCGCGAAGCGCCGTTCGTGCCGGTCAACTGCGGGGCGATTCCGGCCGAGCTGCTGGAAAGCGAACTGTTCGGCCACGAGAAGGGTGCCTTTACCGGGGCGATTACCAGCCGTGCCGGGCGTTTCGAGCTGGCCAACGGCGGCACCCTGTTCCTCGACGAGATCGGCGACATGCCGTTGCCGATGCAGGTCAAGCTGCTGCGCGTGCTGCAGGAACGCACCTTCGAGCGCGTGGGTAGCAACAAGACCCAGAGCATCGATGTACGCATCATCGCCGCGACCCACAAGAACCTCGAAAGCATGATCGAGGTGGGGACCTTTCGCGAAGACCTGTACTACCGCCTCAACGTCTTCCCTATCGAGATGGCCCCGCTGCGCGAGCGCGTCGAAGACATCCCGCTGCTGATGAACGAGCTGATCTCGCGCATGGAGCACGAGAAGCGCGGTTCGATCCGCTTCAACTCGGCCGCGATCATGTCGCTGTGCCGGCACGGCTGGCCGGGCAACGTCCGCGAGCTGGCCAACCTGGTCGAGCGCATGGCGATCATGCACCCGTACGGGGTGATCGGCGTGTCGGAGCTGCCGAAGAAATTCCGCTACGTCGACGACGAAGACGAGCAACTGGTCGACAGCCTGCGCTCGGACCTCGAAGAGCGCGTGGCCATCAACGGCCATACACCGAACTTCGCCAGCCACGCGATGTTGCCGCCTGAAGGCCTGGACCTCAAGGACTACCTCGGTGGCCTGGAGCAGGGCCTGATCCAGCAAGCGCTGGATGATGCCAACGGCATCGTCGCCCGCGCTGCCGAGCGCCTGCGCATTCGTCGCACCACCCTGGTGGAGAAGATGCGCAAGTACGGCATGAGCCGCCGTGAAGGGGATGAACAGGCAGAGGATTGACGCCTGGGTGGCCATGGTGAGTCGCGCAATGCGCTCATCATGGCTAATAACCCTATCTTTCAAAGGGCTGTAACGCCCGTCCCATCGGCTCTTGCAGCCATCGCACGGCCTTCCTGGCAAGCGCCCCCAAACTATCCGGCACGGCTATTGCTATATCGCTGGCAACACACCGTTTTATGACGGTCAGCCACGCGAGAGAGCATGATGCCCCAGGTCGCCACCATCTCCTGTGTCCCTGAACCGAAGGGGCCGAACGCCGCCGAACAGGAAAGCCGCCTTGGTCTTGAGCAGGCCTTTGCCATGTTCGACCAGGTTTCCAGCCAGCTTAGTGAGTCCTATAGCCTGCTCGAAGCCCGGGTTACCGAGCTCAAGGGCGAGCTGGCGGTGGTCAGCGCCCAGCGCATGGCCGAGCTTGCCGAGAAGGAGCGCCTGGCCAACCGCCTGCAGAACCTGCTGGCCCTGCTGCCGGGCGGGGTGATCGTTATCGATGGCCTGGGCCGGGTGCGTGAGGCCAACCCCGCCGCCAGCGACCTGTTGGGCGAACCGCTGGTGGGTGAGTTGTGGCGTGAAGTGATCGCTCGCAGCTTTGCTCCGCGCGAGGATGACGGTCATGAAGTGTCGCTGCGTGATGGCCGGCGCCTGTCGATTGCCACCCGCTCGCTGGATGCCGAGCCCGGGCAGTTGGTACTGCTCAATGACCTGACCGAAACCCGTCACCTGCAGGACCAACTGGCCCGCCACCAGCGCTTGTCGTCGCTGGGGCGCATGGTTGCGTCGCTGGCCCACCAGATCCGCACGCCTTTGTCGGCGGCCATGCTCTACGCCAGCCACCTGGCCGAGCAGAACTTGCCGGTGGAAACCCAGCAACGCTTTGCCGGCAACCTCAAGGAGCGCCTGCACGAGCTCGAGCACCAGGTGCGCGACATGCTGGTGTTCGCCCGCGGCGAGTTGCCGCTGACCGATCGGCTGACACCCAAGGCATTGTTCCAGGCCCTGCAGCAGGCGGCGCAGACCCATGTTCAGGGTCATGCGGTGCGCTGGCAGTGCGACAGTCACCTGGGCGAGTTGCTGTGCAACCGCGACACCCTGGTCGGCGCCATGCTCAACCTGATCGAAAACGCCCTGCAGGCCAGTGGCGAGCCTGCGCGGCTCAAGGTTCACCTATACCGGCGCGGGCAGATCCTGCACCTGTGCATCAGCGACGCTGGCGCCGGTATCGACAGTGCCTTGCTGGCGCGCCTGGGCGAGCCGTTCCTGACCACCAAGGCTACCGGCACCGGGCTCGGTCTGGCGGTAGTCAAGGCGGTGGCAAGGGCCCACCAAGGCAGTTTGCAATTACGTTCGCGACCCGGTCGCGGCACCTGCGCCCGGATCAGCCTGCCGCTGATCGGCGCGCAGTCGGTGGAGGCAGAGTAATGAAAGCAATCAAGGTGCTGCTGGTCGAAGATGACCGCGCCCTGAGGCAGGCACTGGCCGATACCCTGGAGCTGGGCGGCTTTGCCTACCAGGCCGTAGGTTCGGCCGAAGAAGCACTGGAAGTGGTCGCTGGCGAGGCGTTCAGCCTGGTGGTCAGTGACGTGAACATGCCCGGCATGGACGGCCATCAGTTACTGGCCCTGCTGCGCGCGCGCCAGCCGCAGTTGCCGGTGTTGCTGATGACTGCGCATGCCGCCGTCGAGCGCGCGGTCGAGGCCATGCGCCAGGGCGCGGCCGATTACCTGGTCAAGCCATTTGAGCCCAAGGCATTGCTTGAGCTGGTGGCACGCCATGCTCTGGGGGTGGCTGCGGCGGGCGAAGGCGACGGACCGGTGGCGCGCGAGCCTGCCAGTGCGCAGTTGCTGGAGCTGGCGGCGCGGGTTGCGCGCAGCGATTCGACTGTGCTGATCTCGGGCGAGTCCGGTACCGGCAAAGAGGTGCTGGCGCGCTACATACATCAGCAGTCCCTGCGCGCCGAGCAGCCGTTCGTGGCGATCAACTGTGCGGCGATCCCCGACAACATGCTCGAAGCCACCCTGTTCGGTCATGAGAAAGGCTCGTTCACCGGCGCCATCGCCGCCCAGGCCGGCAAATTTGAACAGGCCGATGGCGGCACCTTGCTGCTCGACGAAATTTCCGAAATGCCCCTGGGCTTGCAGGCCAAGCTGCTGCGGGTGTTGCAGGAGCGTGAGGTGGAGCGGGTTGGCGGGCGCAAGCCGATTGCCCTGGACATTCGCGTGGTCGCCACCACCAACCGTGACCTGGCCGGCGAGGTGGCGGCGGGGCGTTTTCGTGAAGACTTGTTCTATCGCCTGTCGGTGTTCCCGCTGGCGTGGAAGCCGCTGCGCGAACGTAGCGCCGATATTCTGCCGCTGGCCGAGCGATTGCTGGCGCGCCACGTCAATAAAATGAAGCATGCCCCGGTTCGACTCTCGCCTGATGCTCAGGCGTGTCTGCAAGGTTATGCCTGGCCGGGCAACGTACGCGAACTGGACAACGCCATTCAGCGTGCCTTGATCCTGCAGCAGGGTGGGGTGATCGAAGCGGCGGATTTCTGTCTCGCCGGGGTCCTGCCGATGTTCGCTGCAGCGCCGGTCGCCGCAGTCGTGCCGAATATTGAAACCGAGGCGGCGGGCGGTCTGGGTGATGACATGCGTCGCCATGAGTTCCAGATGATCATCGACACCTTGCGCGCCGAGCGCGGCCGTCGCAAGGAGGCTGCCGAGCGCCTGGGCATCAGCCCGCGCACCCTGCGCTACAAGCTGGCGCAGATGCGTGATGCCGGCATGGATGTCGAGGCCAGCCTGTACGCCAGCTGAGCCATTAATGAATTAGAGTTTTTGTTCGGGCCGCGGGCAGAGCTGGCACTCTTGTTGCTATGTCCTGCCTATCCGCTGCGTGAGTGTCAAAAAAATGCGGGCCGTCGGAGAGAGAAGTCCATGAGCCAAGGTGTTGAATTTAATCGATTGATGTTGGACATGCGGGCCATGCAAATGGACGCCATGTCGATGCCGAAGGCTGCCGCTGCGCCTGAGGTCGGCTCCAGCAGTTTTGCCGACATGCTCGGCCAGGCCGTCAACAAGGTCAACGACACCCAGCAGGCTTCCTCGCAGCTGGCCAGCGCCTTCGAGATCGGCAAGAGCGGGGTTGACCTGACCGACGTGATGATCGCTTCGCAAAAAGCCACTGTGTCGTTCCAGGCCTTGACCCAGGTGCGTAACAAGCTGGTGCAGGCCTATCAAGACATCATGCAGATGCCGGTATAAGGGCGAGATTGAGTCATGGCCGAAGCAGTCGTCGATAACGTGCCCGCGAAAAGCAGCGCAGCAGCGCCCAAGCCGCCGTTGTTCGGCATGTCGTTCCTGGAAAACATCTCGCAGATGCCCATGCTGCGTCAGGTCGGCCTGCTGGTCGGTCTGGCCGCCAGCGTGGCGATCGGTTTTGCCGTGGTGCTGTGGTCGCAGCAACCGGACTACCGGCCGCTGTACGGCAGCCTGGCCGGCATGGACACCAAGCAGGTCATGGAGACCCTGGCCGCTGCCGATATCCCCTACAACGTCGAACCCAATTCCGGCGCCTTGCTGGTCAAGGCCGACGATATTTCCCGTGCCCGCCTGAAGCTGGCAGCCGCCGGCGTGGCGCCGAGCGATGGCAATGTCGGTTTCGAGATCCTCGACAAGGAGCAGGGCCTGGGCACCAGCCAGTTCATGGAGGCCACCCGTTACCGTCGTGGCCTCGAAGGCGAACTGGCGCGGACCATCTCCAGCCTCAACAACGTCAAGGGTGCACGCGTGCACCTGGCGATCCCGAAGAGTTCGGTGTTCGTCCGTGACGAGCGCAAGCCAAGTGCTTCGGTACTGGTCGAGCTGTACCCGGGCCGCGCCCTGGAAGCCGGTCAGGTGATGGCCATCGTCAACCTGGTGGCGACCAGCGTGCCGGAACTGAACAAGTCCCAGGTCACCGTGGTCGACCAGAAGGGCAACCTGCTCTCCGATCAGGTCGAGAATTCCGAGCTGACCATGGCCGGCAAGCAGTTCGACTACAGTCGCCGCATGGAAGGCCTGCTCACCCAGCGGGTGCACAATATTCTCCAGCCGGTGCTGGGCAACGACCGCTACAAGGCTGAAGTGTCGGCTGACGTCGACTTCAGCGCGGTCGAATCCACCTCCGAGCAGTTCAACCCTGACCAGCCGGCGCTGCGCAGCGAGCAGTCGGTCAACGAACAGCGCTCCAGCAGCATGGGTCCGCAGGGCGTGCCTGGAGCGCTGAGCAACCAGCCGCCAGGCCCGGCCTCGGCGCCGCAAACCACCGGTGGCACGCAAACCGCCGCCAGCGCCATCCAGCCTGGCCAGCCGCTGCTCGATGCCAACGGCCAGCAGATCATGGACCCGGCCACCGGCCAGCCGATGCTTGCACCGTACCCGGCCGACAAGCGTCAGCAGTCGACCAAGAACTTCGAGCTTGACCGTTCCATCAGCCACACCCGCCAGCAGCAGGGTCGCCTGACCCGCCTGTCGGTGGCGGTAGTGGTCGATGACCAGCTCAAGGTCGACCCGGCCACCGGCGATGCCGCGCGCACCCCGTGGGCTGCCGAAGACCTGGCGCGCTTTACCCGCCTGGTGCAGGACGCGGTGGGCTTCGATGCCAGCCGTGGCGACAGTGTCAGCGTGATCAACGTGCCGTTCGCCGCCGACCGTGGCGAGGTAATTGCCGAGATTCCGTTCTACTCGCAGCCGTGGTTCTGGGACATCATCAAGCAGGTCATGGGCGTACTGTTCATCCTCGTCCTGGTGTTCGGCGTGCTGCGTCCGGTACTTAACAATATCACCGGCAATGGCAAGCAAGGCGCCGGTGCCGATGGCGACATGGAACTGGGCGGCATGCTCGGTCTGGATGGCGAGCTGGCCAACGACCGCGTCAGCCTGGGTGGTCCGCAAAGCATTCTGCTGCCAAGCCCGAGCGAGGGTTATGACGCACAGCTCAACGCAATCAAGAGCCTGGTGGCCGAAGACCCGGGTCGCGTGGCCCAGGTCGTGAAAGAGTGGATCAACGCCGATGAGTGATAACCGAGCCCTTACCGCCAAACTGACCCGTGTCGACAAGGCTGCGATCCTGCTGCTGTCGCTGGGTGAAACCGATGCCGCGCAGGTGCTGCGGCACATGGGCCCCAAGGAAGTGCAGCGGGTCGGCGTGGCCATGGCGCAGATGGGCAACGTCCATCGCGAGCAGGTCGAGCAGGTGATGAGTGAGTTTGTCGAGATCGTCGGCGACCAGACCAGCCTTGGCGTCGGTTCCGACGGCTATATCCGCAAGATGCTCACCCAGGCCCTGGGCGAGGACAAGGCCAACGGCCTGATCGACCGCATCCTGCTCGGTGGCAACACCAGCGGCCTGGACAGCCTCAAGTGGATGGAGCCGCGCGCGGTTGCCGATGTCATTCGCTACGAGCACCCGCAGATCCAGGCCATCGTCGTGGCTTACCTGGACCCGGACCAGGCCGGTGAAGTGCTGGGCAACTTCGACCACAAGGTGCGTCTGGACATCATCCTGCGCGTCTCGTCGCTCAATACCGTCCAGCCGGCGGCGCTCAAGGAGCTGAACCAGATCCTCGAGAAGCAGTTCTCGGGCAACTCCAATGCCGCGCGCACCACCCTGGGTGGTATCAAGCGTGCCGCGGACATCATGAACTTCCTCGACAGCTCCGTCGAAGGCCAGCTGATGGACGCGATCCGCGACATCGACGGCGACCTCTCCGAGCAGATCGAAGACTTGATGTTCGTCTTCAACAACCTGGCCGATGTCGACGACCGCGGTATCCAGGCGCTGCTGCGCGAAGTGTCTTCCGACGTGCTGGTGGTGTCGCTCAAGGGCGCCGACGAGAAGGTCAAGGAGAAGATCTTCAAGAACATGTCCAAACGTGCCTCCGAGCTGCTGCGCGACGACCTCGAGGCCAAGGGCCCGGTGCGCGTCAGCGACGTCGAGACGGCGCAAAAGGAAATCCTCACCATCGCCCGCCGTATGGCCGAAGCCGGAGAAATCGTGCTCGGTGGCAAGGGCGGCGAAGAGATGATCTAAGACCTTATCGCGGGTCAAGCCCGCTCCCACAGCGCTCCTGTGGGAGCGGGCTTGACCCGCGATGCTTTACGAGTGCGTGCAATCATGTCAACCAACGAGCACCTGAGTGAACTGATTCGCGCTAACGACGTCGAGGGCTTCGACCGCTGGGCGCTGCCCAGTTTCGACCCGGAACCAGAGCCTGAGCCTGAACCGGAGCCCGAAGCGGTTCAGGACGAAATCGAAGAAGTGCCGCTGGAGGAAGTCCAGCCACTGACCCTCGAAGAGCTTGAAAGCATTCGCCAGGAAGCCTACAACGAAGGCTTTGCCACCGGCGAGCGCGAGGGTTTTCACAGCACTCAGCTCAAGGTTCGCCAGGAAGCCGAAGAGGCCCTGGGCGCCAAGCTGGCCAGCCTCGAACAGGTGATGACCCACCTGCTCGAACCCATCGCCGAACAAGACAGCCAGATCGAAAAGGCCGTGGTCCACCTGGTCGGGCACATCGCCCGCGAGGTCATCGGCCGCGAGCTGCGCAGCGATTCCAGCCAGATCGGCCAGGTACTGCGTGAAGCCCTGAAGTTGCTGCCGATGGGGGCCGAGAACATCCGCATCCATATCAATCCGCAGGACTTCGAGCAGGTCAAAGCCCTGCGCGAGCGTCACGAGGAGCGCTGGAAACTGCTCGAAGACGAAGCCCTGCTGCCAGGTGGCTGTCGCATCGAGACCGATCACAGCCGCATCGATGCCAGCATGGAAACCCGTATCGAAAAGGCCATGGCGCAACTGTTCGATCAGCTCCATGACCAAAGCCTGCACCCGGCAGCGGCGGATGTGCAGGTTGAGCTGGATGCCCCTGATGCGCCTTGAACGAACCAGTTTCGGCAAGCGCCTGGGGGCGTATGCCGACGCCGTCAATTTGCCGTCTCAGCCGGTGGTCGAGGGCCGCCTGCTACGCATGGTCGGCCTGACCCTCGAGGCCGAAGGCCTGCGCGCGGCGGTTGGTAGCCGCTGCGTGGTGATCAATGACGACAGCTATCACCCGGTGCGGGTCGAGGCCGAGGTCATGGGTTTTGCCGGCGGCAAGGTGTTCCTCATGCCGGTCGGCAGCGTTGCCGGCATCGCCCCTGGGGCGCGCGTGGTGCCATTGGCTGACAGTGGACGCCTGCCCATGGGCATGAGCATGCTTGGCCGGGTGCTTGACGGCGCCGGTCGTGCCCTGGACGGCAAGGGCGGGATGAAAGCCGAAGACTGGGTGCCGATGGACGGCCCGACCATCAACCCGCTCAACCGCGATCCGATCAGCCAGCCGCTGGACGTCGGCATCCGCAGCATCAACGGTTTGTTGACGGTTGGCCGCGGTCAGCGCCTGGGCCTGTTCGCCGGTACCGGCGTGGGCAAGAGTGTGCTGCTGGGCATGATGACCCGCTTTACCGAGGCGGACATCATCGTCGTCGGCTTGATCGGTGAGCGCGGCCGCGAGGTCAAGGAGTTCATCGAGCACATTCTTGGCGAAGAAGGCCTCAAGCGCTCGGTGGTGGTGGCCTCGCCCGCCGACGATGCGCCGCTGATGCGCTTGCGTGCGGCCATGTACTGCACGCGCATTGCCGAGTACTTTCGCGACAAGGGCAAGAATGTCCTGTTGCTAATGGATTCGCTGACCCGTTTCGCCCAGGCCCAGCGGGAAATTGCCTTGGCTATTGGTGAGCCGCCAGCGACCAAGGGCTATCCACCGTCGGTGTTCGCTAAGCTGCCCAAGCTGGTGGAGCGCGCCGGTAATGGCGAAGCCGGTGGTGGCTCGATCACCGCGTTCTATACCGTATTGTCCGAGGGCGACGATCAGCAGGATCCGATTGCCGACTCGGCGCGGGGCGTGCTCGACGGCCATATCGTGTTGTCCCGGCGCCTGGCCGAGGAGGGGCATTACCCGGCCATCGATATCGAAGCTTCGATTAGCCGGGTCATGCCGCAGGTAGTCAGCCCCGAGCAGATGACCGAAGCGCAGCAGTTCAAACAGCTGTGGTCGCGCCTGTCGCAAAGCCGCGACCTGATCAGCGTCGGCGCTTATGTCGCCGGTGGAGACGCCGAGACCGACCTTGCCATTACCCTGCAGCCGCGCCTGGTGCACTTCCTGCGCCAGGGCCTGAACGACAATGTCGGCATGCAGCAAAGCCGCGAGCACCTGGCTGGCGTGTTTGCCCCCTTGCCTGCGGCAGGCGGCTGATAGGCCATGGCCCAGCCAAGCCGTGCCGCGCGTCTGGCGCCGGTGGTGGAGATGGCGGAAAACGCCGAGCGCCAGGCCGCCCAGCGCCTGGGGCAATTCCAGCAGCAAGTGAACATGGCCCAGGCCAAGCTCAGCGAACTTGACCGTTTTCGCGAAGACTACCAGTTGCAGTGGATCAACCGCGGTGGGCAGGGCGTGTCCGGTAGCTGGCTGGTCAACTACCAGAGCTTTCTCGGCCAGCTGGAAACTGCCATGACCCAGCAGCGCCAAAGCCTGGCCTGGCACCAGAACAATCTGAAGAACGCCCGCGGCACCTGGCAGCAGGCCTATGCCCGGGTCGAGGGCTTGCGCAAGCTGGTGCAGCGCTACATCGATGAGGCGCGCATGGTGGAAGACAAGCGCGAACAAAAACTGCTCGATGAACTGTCCCAGCGCCTGCCGCGCCATGATCGCTACTGAAGCGTGCTTTGCTCGGCAGCGCTTGCCGCCGGGGGGTGGGGCTGCTAAACCTTCTAGATGTCTGCAATCGTCGCAATGGAAGGAATCATCGACATGGCAGTTGTATCTGAAGTATCCCCGGATGGGAAAAAACTGACGATCAAGGTCAGGGGGCGTTTTGACTTTGGCAAGCACCTGGAATTTCGCCAGGCTTACGAGCTCAAGCAGAACATGCCGGACTCAGTGGTCGTCGACCTCAAGGAGGCCACCTATCTGGACAGTTCGGCCCTGGGCATGCTGTTGCTGCTGCGTGACCACGTCGGCGGCGACGACTCGGAAATCCGTGTGGTCAACACCAGCTCCGATGTGCGAAAGATCCTCGCCATTTCCAACTTCGACAAGCTGTTCGACATCAGTTGAACCAGTCAGCCCGTGTTTTCGAGACGCTCACCATCCTGATCGCCGAGGATGGTGCTGCTGATCGTTTGTTGCTGGCCACCCTTGTGCGCAAACAGGGGCATCAGGTGCTCACCGCCGAAAATGGCGAGCAGGCGCTGGCGCTGTTCGCCGCGCAGCGCCCGCATATGGTCCTGCTCGATGCGCTGATGCCGGTCATGGATGGTTTCGAGGCGGCGCGCCAGATCAAGGCGCTGGCCGGTGAAGCGCTGGTGCCGATCATCTTTCTCACTTCGCTTAGCGAAGAACAGGCGCTGGTCCGTTGCCTGGAGGCAGGTGGCGACGATTTTCTGGCAAAACCCTACAGCCCGGTGATCCTGGCCGCCAAAATCAAGGCGATGGAGCGTATGCGCCGGCTGCAGGCCACGGTGCTGGAGCAGCGTGACCAGCTTGCCCGCCATCACACTCATCTGCTCAACGAGCAGCGGGTCGCCAAGGCGGTGTTCGACCAGGTGGCCCATGCCGGTTGCCTGAGTGCGCCGAACATCCGTTACCTGCAGTCACCTTATGCCCTGTTCAATGGCGACTTGCTGTTGGCCGCCTTCACGCCGGCAGGTGACATGCATGTGCTGCTCGGCGACTTCACCAGCCACGGCTTGCCGGCGGCGGTGGGGGCGATGCCCCTGGCCGAGGTGTTCTATGGCATGACAGCCAAGGGTTACGGCCTGGCCGAAACCCTGCGCGAGATGAACGCCAAGCTCAAGCGCATCCTGCCGGTGGACATGTTCTGTTGTGCATTGTTGCTCAACCTGAGTTTCCAGCGGCGGGTGGTCGAGGTCTGGAATGGCGGCATGCCCGACGGCTATCTGTTGCCCGCCGGTGGGGGTGAGCCTGTGGCGTTGGTGTCGCGTCATTTGCCCTTGGGTATCCTGGCGCCGGAGCGCTTTGATGACGCCACCCAGGTGCTGCCATTGGCTCTGGGCGAGCGCCTGTTTCTGTTGTCTGACGGCGTGGTCGATACCAGTGATGACAATGACCAGCTGTTCGGTGTCGAGCGCCTGCGTCGGGTGCTGAGTGCCAATCGACAGCCGGCACTGTTGTTCGAGGAGGTGCTGCAGGCGCTGGAAGCGTTTCGTGGTCGCTCGCGCGATGATGTCAGCCTGCTGGATATCGAGGTGGTCGAACCGCAACTGTTGTCGCCGCTGCCGGTGATCTATTCTGACAGTGGGCAGTCCAGTCCGCTGGACTGGTCGCTGCAGTTCGAGTTTCGCGCCGACACGCTAAAACGTTTCAATCCATTACCTTATTTGCTACAGCTGTTGCAGGAAATACACGGTTTGCGGGCTCAGAGCGGGGCGTTGCACAGTGTCCTCACCGAGCTGTATTCCAATGCCCTGGAACACGGCGTGCTGGGGCTGGACTCGGCGCTAAAGCGCGATGCGCAGGGCTTTGCCGCCTACTATCAGATGCGCGACGAGCGCCTGCAGGCGTTGAACGAGGGCTTCATCCGCGTCTCCCTTCGAGTCGAGCCGGATCGCCAAGGCGGGCGTCTGAAGATTGAAGTCGAAGATAGCGGCAAGGGCTTCAATGTGAGTAAAGTGCTGGCCAGGCCTGTGTCCGAACAAGGGTTGTGCGGACGCGGTCTGACCCTCATACGCCGGTTGAGCCGGCGTGCCGAATGGGCCGACGAGGGGCGCCGCGCATGCGTGGAGTTCGCCTGGGAGGCTCTGGCATAATCCAACTTGATCAAGGAGTGAGCAAGTGTCCGACATTCACATCGATCGCAAGGTGCTCAGCGACTTGCAGGAGGTCATGGAAGATGGCTACCTGTACTTGCTGGAAACCTTTCTTGAAGATTCCGAAAAACGCCTCAGTCAATTGCATGAGGCGAAGAACGCCGACGAGCTGGCGCATGCCGCGCACAGTTTCAAGGGCAGTAGCAGCAATATGGGGGCGGTAGCGTTGGCCGAGTTGTGCAGGCAGCTCGAAGACCGCGTCAATCACGGCCCGCTGCAAGGCATCGAAGACCTGATCAACCAGATCGATCGCGAGTATGCGGCCGTTCGTGACCTTTACCACGACGAACGCCAGCGAGTATCGATTGGTTGAGCGCGAGGGCAAACCTGGCGCGAGTTTTGCGTAGTCTTCGCTAATTCACGATTACGACTTCTGTAGCGGAGACTCCTGCATGCCTGTCGCCTCCAACCCCCTGTTGCAAGCCAGTGCCGTGACGAAGCCGTCGCGCGCCACTGCCGGTGCGCCGGATAAATCGCTGCAGGCCTCTAACGACAAGGCGTCTGGCTTTTCCGATGTGTATGCCAAGCAGTCTCGCGAGACGACTGCAGGCACCAAGGACGCGCCTGTGCCTGAGAAGGTCGTCACCGCCCCGGGCAGCGGCAATAAAACGGCCGCTGATTCGTCGAAGGTTGCCGACAGCGGCAATAGTTTGCCTGAGGAGCAGGGCAGCACCGAGGTCGATCCGGCGCTGGTGGCTGATCCCACCCTGCTTGACCCCAGCCTGGTGGCGGGTCAAGTGACCGACGCCCAGCCCGGCGCGCAATTGATCCAGGCCCAGGCTGAAGCCGTGGCGCCGGTGCTTCAGGCGGCAGCACAATTGCAGGTGGCTGCGGCGCCAGCCCAGCCGGTAGCCGAAGCGCCCGAATTCGATCCTGAGGCCGATCCGCTGTCTGACCTGCCAGCCTTGCGCCTGGCCCTTGAGCAAAGTGCCCAGGCCCAGGGCACTACGTCTGCCCATGCCGCTGGCAAGGCCGGCAATGCCCAGCCTGAAGCGCCGACGGCGCAGCCTGCCGTCAATACACTGGCGGCCCTGCTGGACAAGCCAGGTGCCGATGCCGAATCAGGTGAGCCGGGTGAAAAAGCCTTCAGTGGCCTGCTCGATGATGGCCTCAAGGACCTCAAGAGCGCCTCCAGCGATACGCGCGTCGACAACTTTGCCGAGCGCCTGAGCAACCTGACCCAGGCCGCCACGGCCAAGACCGCCAATGCCGTGCCGGTGGCCACGCCGCTGCAGCAGCCGTTGGCGATGAACCAGGGCGGCTGGACCGAAGGCCTGGTCAACCGGGTCATGTACCTGTCCAGCCAGAACCTGAAATCGGCCGATATCAAGCTTGAGCCGGCCGAGCTCGGGCGCCTGGACATCCGCGTCAACCTGGCGCCGGAACAGCAGGCCCAGGTGACCTTTGTCAGTGGTCACGCCGGGGTGCGCGAGGCGCTGGAAAACCAGGTGCACCGGCTCAAGGAAATGTTTGCCCAGCAGGGGCTCGGCCAGCCGGACGTCAACGTCGCTGACCAGTCCCGTGGTGGCCAGCAGCAGGGCGCCCAGGACACGCCGAAACTCAGTGGCGTGGCCGCACGGCGTAATGAAGCTGGTGAATCCGCTGAGTCCGCTGAAATCGCCCCGGGCGCAATGCCGGTCGAGCAGCAGTCGGTTGTAGGTTCCAGTGCGGTGGATTATTACGCCTGATTGGCTGTGCTCTTTGTGCTAGCCGACCTTGCTTTTCCAGGTTGGCATAACACTTGCTCAACCCTCGCCATGTGACTGAAATCTCCGATGAATGACGGATTATTGGCATGGCGAAGAGCGAAGCAGAGAAAGACCCCGCCGCTACAGGCAAACTCAAGCTGATCCTGCTGTTGGTGCTGGCATTGCTGCTTGCCATCGGCCTGTCGGTCGGCGCCACCTGGTTCTTCCTGCACAAGTCCGAGGATAAGCCTGCGGTCGATCCGGCCCTGGCCAACCTCAAGCCGGCAGCGATCTACGAGCCGCTGGCACCGGCCTTCGTGGTCAACTTCAACCAGAACGGCCGCCAGCGCTACATGCAGGTGAGCATCACCATGCAGGGGCGTGACCAGGCAGCGCTGGATGCCCTCAAGGTGCATATGCCGGTGATTCGCAACAACCTGGTCATGATGTTCTCGGGCCAGGGCTTCGACACCCTGTCCAGCCCGGTCGGCCAGGAAATGCTGCGCCAGAAGGCCACTGCCAGTGTCCAGGAAGTGGCGCAGAAGGAAGTCGGCAAGCCGGTCATCGACCAGTTGCTGTTCACCAATTTCGTATTGCAGTAGGAGCCCCAGATGGCCGTGCAGGACCTGCTGTCCCAGGATGAAATCGATGCTTTGCTGCATGGCGTCGACGATGGTCTGGTGCAAACCGAAAGCAATGCCGAGCCCGGCAGTGTCAAAAGTTATGACCTGACCAGCCAGGATCGGATCGTCCGCGGTCGCATGCCGACCCTGGAAATGATCAACGAGCGGTTTGCCCGCTATACCCGCATCAGTATGTTCAACCTGCTGCGCCGCTCTGCGGACGTGGCGGTCGGCGGCGTGCAGGTGATGAAGTTCGGTGAGTACGTGCATTCGCTGTACGTGCCCACCAGCCTCAACCTGGTGAAGATCAAGCCGTTGCGCGGTACCTCGCTGTTCATCCTTGACGCCAAGCTGGTGTTCAAGCTGGTGGATAACTTCTTTGGTGGCGACGGTCGTCACGCAAAGATCGAAGGTCGCGAGTTCACCCCGACCGAGTTGCGCGTGGTGCGCATGGTCCTCGACCAGGCCTTCGTTGACCTCAAGGAGGCCTGGCAGGCGATCATGCCGGTCAACTTCGAGTACATCAACTCCGAGGTCAACCCGGCCATGGCCAACATCGTCGGGCCGAGCGAGGCGGTGGTGGTTTCGACCTTTCACATCGAGCTCGATGGCGGTGGCGGCGACCTGCACGTGACCATGCCGTACTCGATGATCGAGCCGGTGCGCGAGATGCTCGATGCCGGTTTCCAGTCCGATCTGGACGACCAGGACGAGCGCTGGATCAAGGCCCTGCGCGAAGACGTGCTGGACGTCAGCGTGCCGCTCAGCGCCACGGTTGCCCGTCGCCAGCTGAAGCTGCGCGACATCCTGCACATGCAGCCGGGCGATGTGATTCCGGTCGAGCTGCCGGATGAGCTGATCCTGCGGGCCAATGGCGTGCCGTCGTTCAAGGCCAAGCTGGGTTCGCACAAGGGCACCCTGGCCCTGCAGATTATCGATCCGATCGAGCGCCGCTGAGGCGCTCGTGGTTCCAACTCCGAATTGATTGCCCGTCGAGGACAAAATGGCTAACGAAAACGACATCACCTCCCCGGAGGACCAGGCCCTGGCCGATGAATGGGCTGCGGCCCTGGAAGAAACCGGCGATGCCGGCCAGTCCCACATCGACGCCTTGCTCGCTGCCGATAGCGCCGCCAGCGCACCGGCGTCCAGCCGCCTGGCCATGGAAGAGTTCGGCAGCTCGCCGCGCAGCAACGAACAGGTCACCCTCGATGGTCCGAACCTGGATGTGATCCTGGATATTCCGGTGAGCATTTCCATGGAGGTCGGCAGTACCGAGATCAACATCCGCAACCTGCTGCAACTCAACCAGGGTTCGGTGATCGAGCTCGACCGCCTGGCCGGCGAGCCGCTGGACGTGCTGGTCAACGGCACTCTGATTGCGCACGGCGAAGTGGTGGTGGTCAACGAAAAGTTCGGCATCCGCCTGACGGACGTGATCAGCCCGAGCGAACGCATCAAGAAGCTGCGCTGAGTGAGCAAGCTCCTGCGCAACGGCCTGGGCCTGGCCTGCGGCCTGTACGTGGATGTCGCCCTGGCTACCACGCAGCCGGCGGCTGCGGTAGTGGCACCGGCAAGCAGTGGCAGCGCGGCAGGGCAGTTGACCCAGCTGGTGCTGGGGCTGCTGCTGGTGCTGGGCTTGATCTTCGTCCTCGCCTGGCTGCTGCGCCGGGTGCAGAACGCCGCGCCCGGCAGTGGCCAGGTGATCGAGATCCTCGGTAGCCGTTCGCTGGGGCCGCGTGATCGGCTGTTGCTGATCCAGGTCGGCAAGGAGCAGATCCTCATCGGCCATTCGCCAGGCACCATCGAGGCCTTGCATGTCATGGCCGAGCCGGTTGAAGTGCCCGCCAGTGCGCGCCAGGCAACACCAGAATTCGCCCAGCGGCTGATGGAGCTGATGGGCAAGGATCAGAAGGGAAGGTCGTGATGGGCGCGTTGCGCATGATGTTGACGCTGCTGCTGATGCTGGCGGCGCCGCTGGCCCTGGCGGCTGATCCACTGTCGATCCCGGCGATCACCCTGTCCAGCGGGGCCGACGGCCAGCAGGAGTATTCGGTCAGCCTGCAGATCCTGCTGATCATGACCGCGCTGAGTTTCATCCCGGCGTTCGTCGTGCTGATGACCAGCTTTACCCGCATCATCATTGTCTTTTCCATTCTGCGCCAGGCCCTGGGCCTGCAGCAGACGCCGTCAAACCAGATCCTCAACGGCATGGCACTGTTCCTGACCCTGTTCATCATGGCGCCGGTGTTCGAGCGCATCAACCAGGAGGCCGTGCAGCCGTACCTGGCAGAGAAACTCAGCGCCCAGGATGCGATCAGCAAGGCCCAGGCACCGCTGAAGAACTTCATGCTGGCGCAGACCCGCGAGAGCGATCTGGACCTGTTCATGCGCCTGTCCAAGCGCACCGACATCGCCAGCCCCGATCAGGCGCCATTGACCATCCTGGTGCCGGCATTCGTCACCTCGGAGCTCAAGACCGCGTTCCAGATCGGCTTCATGATCTTCATCCCGTTCCTGATCATCGACCTGGTGGTCGCCAGCGTGCTGATGGCCATGGGTATGATGATGTTGTCGCCGCTGATCATCTCGTTGCCGTTCAAGATCATGCTGTTCGTCCTGGTCGATGGCTGGGCGCTGATCATGGGTACCCTGGCCGGCAGTTTCGGCGGCGTCTGACGCCGCGAGGAGAAGAAGTCCATGACCCCTGAAGTGGCTGTCGACCTGTTTCGCGATGCGTTGTGGCTGACCACCTTGATGGTTGCCATCCTGGTGGTGCCAAGCCTGCTGGTGGGCCTGGTGGTGGCGATGTTCCAGGCTGCCACGCAGATCAACGAACAGACCCTGAGCTTTCTGCCGCGCCTGCTGGTGATGTTGGTGACGCTGATCGTGGTTGGCCCGTGGCTGGTGCAGAAATTCATGGAATACATTCTGTCGTTGTACGGCAGCATTCCGCAGCTGATCGGTTGACCCGGCGATGCTTGAGCTGACCGACGCGCAGATCGGCGCCTGGGTGGCCAGTTTCATTCTGCCGTTGATTCGCGTCACGGCGGTGCTGATGACCATGCCTATTTTCGGTACCACCCTGGTGCCGACACGTATCCGCATGTATTTCGCTCTGGCAATCACCGTGGTCATCGTTCCCGGCCTGCCGCCGATGCCGGTGGTCGAATCGCTGGATCTCAGGGCAATGTTGCTGGTGGCCGAGCAGATCATCATTGGCGCCGTGTTTGGTATGGCGCTGCAGCTGTTCTTCCAGATTTTCGTGATCGCCGGGCAGATCGTTGCAATCCAGATGGGCATGGCCTTCGCCTCCATGGTCGATCCGGCCAACGGTGTCAACGTGGCGGTGGTCAGCCAGTTCCTGACCATGCTGGTGACCTTGCTGTTCCTTGCCATCAACGGCCATCTGGTGGTCTTCGAGGTGCTGACCGAGAGCTTTACCACCTTGCCGGTGGGCGGCGGTGTGCTGGTCAATCATTTCTGGGACCTGGCCGGGCGCCTGGGTTGGGTGCTGGGTGCAGCCATGCTGTTGGTATTGCCGGCGGTGACCGCGTTGCTGGTGGTCAACATTGCCTTTGGCGTGATGACCCGGGCGGCGCCGCAGTTGAACATCTTTTCCATCGGCTTTCCGCTGACCCTGGTGCTGGGGATGGTGATCTTCTGGATCACCCTGGCCGATATTCTTCCTCACTATCAGTCACTGGCTTCCGAAGCCTTGCAGTGGCTGCGTGAACTGGCACGGGCGCGCTGAGCATGGCAGAAAGCGAAAGCGGTCAGGACAAAACAGAAGACCCCACCGACAAGCGCAAGAAGGACGCGCGCGAGAAGGGCGAGATTGCCCGTTCCAAGGAGCTCAACACGGTCGCGGTGACCCTGGCGGGCGCTGGAGCGCTGCTGGCGTTTGGCGGTGGCCTGGCGCAAACCCTGATGGAGCTGATGCGCATCAATTTCAGCTTGTCCCGCGAGGTGCTCATCGATGAGCGGTCCATGGGCATTTTCCTCATGGCTTCCGGCAAGATGGCCTTGCTCGCGACTCAGCCGGTATTGCTGGTGCTGCTGATTGCGGCAATCATCGGCCCGGTGTCGCTGGGGGGGTTCCTGTTTTCCAGCAGCTCCCTGGCACCGAAGTTCAGCCGCATGAACCCGCTATCGGGGATCAAGCGGATGTTCTCGGTCAACGCCTTGTCCGAGCTGCTCAAGGCGCTGGCCAAGTTCTTCATGATTCTGATCGTCGCCCTGACGGTGTTGTCGGCTGATCGCGATGACCTGCTGGCGATTGCCAACGAGCCGCTGGAGCAGGCGATCATCCATAGCGTCCAGGTGGTTGGCTGGAGTGCGCTGTGGATGGCAGCGGGGCTGTTGATCATTGCCGCGGTGGACGTGCCGATCCAGCTCTGGCAGGCGCACAAGAAGCTGCTGATGACCAAGCAAGAGGTGCGCGACGAGTACAAGGACTCCGAAGGCAAGCCCGAGGTCAAGCAACGCATTCGCCAACTGCAGCGCGAGGCTTCGCAGCGGCGGATGATGGCGGCGATTCCCGAGGCGGACGTGATCATCACCAACCCGACCCACTATGCCGTGGCGCTCAAGTACGACCCGGAGAAGGGCGCGGCGCCGCTGCTGCTGGCCAAGGGTGCCGACTTCATCGCCCTGAAAATTCGCGAGATCGCCAACGAGCACAAGATCCAGGTGCTCGAATCGCCGGCGCTGGCGCGTTCGATCTACTACTCCACCGAGCTTGAAGAAGAAATTCCCGCCGGTTTGTACCTGGCAGTGGCCCAGGTGTTGGCCTACGTCTACCAGATCCGCCAGTATCGCGCCGGCAAGGGCAAGCCGCCGGAGCCGCTCAAGGATCTGCCGATCCCGCCGGATTTGCGTCGCGATTCCTGATCGGCGCTGCCTGCGCAGCAGCCCCGAGCCACTCAAACCACCTCGTTTGGCAAAGTTGGAAAGCTTCTTGCAAAGGCAGCGCTGCGCGCCTCAAACGCGTCAAAGTTTTGCTTGAGCTAACGAGGAATACCGGTGGATCGCTCTCAGTTAATCAACAGTGCCCGTAGCAACCTGGTCGGTCTAGGCCGGGGTAACCTGGGTGTGCCGCTGTTGCTGCTGGTGATGCTGGCAATGATGATGTTGCCGATCCCGCCGTTTTTGCTCGACGTGTTCTTCACCTTCAACATCGCCTTGTCGATCGTGGTCCTGCTGGTCTGCGTCTACGCCCTGCGCCCGCTGGACTTCGCCGCGTTCCCGACCATCCTGCTGGTGGCGACGCTGTTGCGCCTGGCGCTCAACGTGGCGTCCACGCGGGTGGTGATGCTCCACGGCCATGACGGCCACGAGGCCGCCGGTAAGGTGATCCAGGCCTTCGGCGAGGTGGTGATCGGCGGTAACTACGTGGTCGGTATCGTCGTCTTCGCGATCCTGATGATCATCAACTTCGTGGTGGTCACCAAAGGTGCCGGGCGTATTTCCGAAGTGAGCGCGCGCTTCACCCTCGACGCCATGCCCGGCAAGCAGATGGCCATCGACGCCGACCTCAACGCCGGCCTGATCGACCAGGCCCAGGCCAAGGCGCGGCGCGCCGAAGTGGCCGGCGAGGCCGAGTTCTATGGTTCGATGGACGGTGCCAGCAAGTTTGTCCGCGGTGACGCCATTGCCGGCCTGTTGATCCTGTTCATCAACCTGATCGGCGGCATGGCCGTCGGTATGTTCCAGCACAACATGACCTTTGCCGACGCCGGCAAGGTATATGCCCTGTTGACCATCGGTGACGGTTTGGTGGCGCAGTTGCCATCGCTGCTGCTGTCCACTGCGGCGGCGATCATGGTTACCCGCGCCTCGGGCTCCGAGGACATGGGCAAGCAGATCAACCGCCAGATGTTCGATTCACCCAAGGCCCTGGCGGTGTCGGCTGGCCTGATGATCGTCATGGGCCTGGTGCCGGGCATGCCGCACATCGCCTTCCTGAGCCTCGGCCTGCTGGCCGCCGGCGGCGCCTACCTGGTGTGGCGCAAGCAGAACCAGGCCAAGCTCAAGGCCCTGGAAGAGGTGCAGCGTCAGCAGGACCTGCTGCCATCGCCACAGCGCGCCATGGAAACCAAGGAGCTGGGCTGGGATGACGTCACCCCGATCGACATGATCGGCCTAGAGGTCGGCTACCGGCTGATTCCGCTGGTCGATCGCAACCAAGGCGGCCAGTTGTTGGCGCGGATCAAGGGCGTGCGCAAGAAGCTGTCCCAGGACCTGGGTTTTCTCATGCCCACGGTGCACATTCGCGACAACCTCGACCTGGCACCCAGTGCCTACCGCCTGACCCTGATGGGGGTGATCCTGGCCGAGGCCGAGATCTACCCGGACCGCGAGCTTGCGATCAACCCCGGGCAGGTGTTCGGTACCCTCAACGGCATTGCCGCCCGCGATCCGGCCTTTGGCCTGGAAGCGGTGTGGATCGACGTCAACCAGCGCAGCCAGGCGCAGTCGCTGGGCTACACGGTGGTGGACGCCAGTACGGTGGTCGCCACCCACCTCAACCAGATTCTGCACAAGCACTGCCATGAGCTGATCGGCCACGAAGAAGTGCAGCAACTGCTGCAGGTGCTGGCCAAGGCTTCGCCCAAGCTTGCCGAAGAGCTGGTGCCGGGCGTCATTTCCTTGTCGGGCCTGCTCAAAGTACTGCAGGCGTTGCTCGCCGAGCAGGTTCCGGTGCGTGACATTCGCAGCATTGCCGAAGCCATCGCCAACAACCCGGGCAAGAGTCAAGATACCGCCGCGCTGGTGGCGGTGGTGCGCGTCGGATTGTGTCGCGCTATCGTGCAAAGCATTGTCGGCGTTGAGTCCGAGCTGCCTGTGATCACCCTTGAGCCAAGATTGGAACAGATTTTGCTCAATAGTTTGCAAAGGGCTGGGCAAGGCCAGGAAGACGGTGTTCTTCTGGAGCCGAGCATGGCCGAAAAGCTTCAGCGTTCGTTGATCGAAGCCGCCCAGCGTCAGGAGATGCAAGGGCAGCCGGCGATCCTCCTGGTCGCAGGACCGGTACGAGCCATGCTGTCGCGCTTCGGTCGTCTGGCTGTACCGAATTTGCATGTTTTGGCGTATCAGGAAATACCTGACAACAAGCAAGTTACCATCGTCGCCACAGTGGGCCCGAACGGCTGAGGTAGTGGGTTATGCAAGTTAAGCGTTTTTTCGCCGCCGATATGCGTCAGGCCATGAAGCTGGTTCGCGATGAGCTGGGGGCCGATGCCGCCATCATTGGCAACCGACGGATTGCTGGCGGTGTCGAGCTGACGGCTGCGCTGGACTACAAGCTGTCCGCCCTGGCGCCACGGGTGCCGAATGTCGAGCTCGAAGACGAGCTGCGCAAGACCCAGTCGCGCATCGTCACCGCCCAGGCCGAGCTGAGCAGCCGTAGCGAGAGCGAAGATGGCAATCGCCAGCTGTTTGCCGGCTTGCCGCTGACCGCTTCCGAGCCGCTGGTCGACCCGCAGGTCGAAGCGCCGGCCGTGCCTGCTGCGCCGGCCGCGGCACCCATCGACCCGCGCCTGTTCGACTCGATGCGCTCGGAGCTCTCGGGCCTGCGCGAACTGCTTGAAGTACAGCTCGGCTCGCTGGCCTGGAGCCAGTTGCAGGGCAACAAGCCGCAGCAGGCCAACCTCTGGCGCCGTCTGCAGCGCATCGGCCTGTCCGGGCCGATTGCCCGCGAACTGCTCGAGCTGACCACCGAAATCGAAGAGCCGCGTCACGCCTGGCGCATGCTCCTGGCGCACCTGGCGCGGATGATCCAGGTGCCGGAAATCGAACCGATCGAAGAAGGCGGTGTCATTGCCATGGTCGGTCCGGCCGGCATGGGCAAGACCACCACCCTGGCCAAGCTCGCCGCGCGCTACGTGCTCAAGTACGGCGCGCAGAACCTGGCCCTGGTGAGCATGGACAGCTTCCGTATCGGCGCCCAGGAGCAGCTCAAGACCCTGGGGCGGATCCTCAACGTTTCGGTTACTCACGTCGACCCGGGCCAGTCGCTGGCCCAGGCCCTCGACCCGCTGCTGCGCAAGCGCGTGGTACTGATCGATACCGCCGGCCTGCAAGCCAGCGACCCGGCGCTGCGCATGCAGCTGGAAACCCTTGCCGGGCGCGGGATTCAGGCCAAGAATTACCTGGTACTGGCAACCACCAGCCAGAAACAGGTGCTGACCGCCGCCTACCACAGCTACAAGCGCTGCGGCCTGGCCGGTTGCATCCTGACCAAGCTAGATGAAACCGCCAGCCTCGGCGAAGTATTGAGCCTGGCAATCAGTCACGAACTGCCGGTGGCCTATCTTACCGATGGCCCGCGCATTCCTGACGACCTGCACCTGCCGCGCCGGCACCAGTTGGTCAGCCGCGCAGTGAGCGTGCAGATGCAGGACGAGCCCAGCGAAGAGGCCATGGCCGACATGTTCGCTGATCTCTACCACAGCTCCGGCAAACGCGTGGGCTGAGGGGAATATGAATACGTTGCAAAGTACCTACATCAATGGTCTGCCAGGCATTTTTCAGGTGTTGAAAGCGCAGCCCAGTCATGTGGCCTCGGTCTAAGTAAGACAAGGTAAAGAACAAACATGGGTAGCATGCATCCCGTACAGGTGATCGCCGTGACCGGCGGCAAAGGTGGCGTTGGCAAGACTAACGTGTCAGTGAACCTGTCATTGGCGCTGGCTGAGCTTGGCCGTCGGGTCATGCTGCTGGACGCCGACCTGGGCCTGGCCAACGTTGATGTGCTGCTGGGCCTGACGCCCAAGCGCACCCTGGCCGATGTCATTGAAGGCCGTTGCGAACTGCGCGACGTGCTGCTGCAAGGCCCCGGCGGTGTGCGCATCGTGCCGGCGGCCTCGGGCACGCAGAGCATGGTGCACCTGGCTCCGGCCCAGCACGCCGGCCTGATCCAGGCCTTCAGCGAGATCGGCGACAACCTCGACGTGCTGGTGATCGACACCGCTGCAGGTATCGGTGACTCGGTAGTCAGTTTTGTCCGCGCCGCCCAGGAAGTGCTGCTGGTGGTGTGCGACGAGCCCACTTCGATCACTGACGCCTACGCGCTGATCAAGCTGCTCAACCGCGATTACGGCATGAACCGCTTCCGCGTCCTCGCCAACATGGCCCAGAGCCCTCAGGAAGGGCGCAACCTGTTCGCCAAGTTGACCAAGGTCACTGATCGCTTCCTCGATGTCGCCCTACAATACGTCGGTGCGGTGCCTTACGACGAATGTGTGCGCAAGGCGGTGCAGAAGCAGCGAGCGGTCTATGAAGCCTTCCCGCGTTCCAAGTGCGCGCTGGCATTCAAGGCCATTGCCCAGAAGGTCGATAGCTGGCCGCTGCCTGCCAACCCACGGGGGCACCTGGAGTTCTTCGTCGAGCGCCTGGTGCAACCGACGAGTGCGGGTCCGGTGCTATGAACGCCAGTGGTTATCGGATGTACAGCAAGGCTTCGCGTGACGCCCAGTACGAACTGATCGAGCGTTACGCGCCGCTGGTCAAGCGCATCGCCTACCACTTGTTGGCACGTCTGCCGGCCAGTGTGCAGGTGGAGGACCTGATCCAGGCCGGGATGATCGGCCTGCTCGAAGTCGCCAACAAGTATGACGCCAGCAAGGGGGCCAGTTTCGAGACCTACGCCGGCATCCGCATCCGTGGCGCCATGCTCGATGAAGTGCGCAAGGGCGACTGGGCGCCGCGTTCGGTACACCGCAATACCCGCATGGTCAGTGACGCGATTCGTGCAATTGAAGCAAAAACCGGCCGTGACGCTAAAGATCACGAGGTTGCTGCCGAACTTCAATTGAGTCTCGATGATTATTACGGGATTTTGAATGACACCCTGGGCAGCCGCCTGTTCAGTTTCGACGACCTGTTGCAGGACGGCGAACATGAAGGCCTGCACGAGGACGGTGCCAGTGCCCAGCTCGAGCCTTCGCGCGATCTGGAAGACGAGCGTTTTCAGGCAGCCCTGGCCGATGCCATCGCCAACCTGCCGGAACGCGAGCGTCTGGTCCTGGCGCTGTACTACGACGAAGAGCTCAACCTCAAGGAGATCGGTGAGGTCCTGGGGGTGAGCGAGTCGCGTGTCAGCCAGTTGCACAGCCAGTGCGCGGCACGTTTGCGTGGTCGCCTGGGGGAATGGCGGGCGCGTTGAACGCAGGTTCGATGCAGTCGTGAAATGTAGTGCCGAATTGATTGAATGCGCGTTCCGCGCTGAACGCGTTAAAGACTGCTTGGAGGTCTAATTGAACAAAGACATGAAAATCCTCATCGTGGACGACTTTTCGACGATGCGGCGGATCATCAAGAACCTGTTGCGTGATCTGGGCTTTACCAACACCCAGGAAGCCGACGACGGCAACACCGCACTGCCGATGCTCGAAAGCGGTCATTTCGACTTTCTGGTGACCGACTGGAACATGCCTGGCATGTCCGGTATCGACCTGCTGCGCAAAGTGCGTGCCGATGAGCGCCTCAAGCACCTGCCGGTGCTGATGGTGACTGCCGAAGCCAAGCGCGAGCAGATCATCGAAGCCGCCCAGGCCGGGGTCAACGGCTACGTGGTCAAGCCGTTCACCGCCCAGGTGCTGAAAGAAAAGATCGAAAAGATCTTCGAGCGCGTCAATAGCTGAGGTACGCCACGGGGGCGCTATGGAGCAAACACAATCATCCTTGGGCGAGTTTGAGTCGACACTCAAGAAACACGCCCGGGAACTGGTCGACAGCCTTGAACGAGGCAAGTTCGGCGACGCGGTGCAACTGATCCATCAGCTGAACCAGACCCGTGACCTTGGCCTGTATCAGGAAGTCGGCAAACTCACCCGCGAGCTGCACAGCGCGATCGTCAGTTTCCAGATCGACCCGCACATGCCGCAAGCCGAGGAAGTGTCGCAGATCACCGATGCGACCGAACGCCTGTCCTACGTGGTCAAGCTGACCGAGGGCGCGGCCAACCGCACCATGGACCTGGTCGAAGCCAGCACGCCGGTACTCAACGAACTGAGCGACGAGGCCAAGGCGCTGAGCGTCGACTGGCAGCGCTTCATGCGCCGCGAAGTGGCGGCACCGGAGTTCCGTGAGCTGGCCAAGCGTGTCGACAGTTTCCTGACGCGCAGCGAGGAGGGCAACCGCAAGGTCGCCAGCCACCTCAATGACATTCTTCTGGCTCAGGACTACCAAGACCTGACCGGCCAGGTGATCAAACGCGTCACGGCGCTGGTCACCGAAGTAGAAAGCAATCTGCTCAAGCTCGTGCTGATGGCAAGTCAAGTTGACCGTTTTGCCGGTATCGAACATGACCACCAGCAGCTGCGCGCTGAAAAAGATCAAGAAAAACATCCGACTCGGGGTGAAGGTCCGCAGATTCATGCCGATAAGCGTGAAGACGTTGTGTCCGGTCAGGACGATGTCGACGATCTGCTGTCCAGTCTGGGTTTTTAGGGAGCACGTTTAATGAGCTTCGGCGCCGATGAAGAAATCCTTCAGGATTTCCTGGTAGAAGCCGGCGAAATTCTTGAGCAACTGTCCGAGCAATTGGTCGAGCTGGAAAGCCGACCGGATGATGCCGACCTGCTCAATGCGATCTTTCGCGGTTTTCACACTGTAAAAGGGGGCGCCGGCTTCCTCCAGCTCAACGAGCTGGTGGAGTGCTGCCATATCGCCGAAAACGTGTTCGACATCCTGCGCAAGGGTGCCCGACGCGTCGACTCCGAACTGATGGACGTGGTCCTGGAAGCCCTGGACACGGTCAACAGCATGTTCGGCCAGGTTCGCGAGCGCAGCGACATCACCCCGGCGACCCCAGAGCTGCTGGCGGCGCTGTCGCGCCTGGCCGAGCCTGCCGGGGAAGACGAAGCACCAGCCCCTGCCGCTGAGCCCGAGGTGGTTGAAGCGCCGGCGGCCGAGGCCGAGGCGGACATCACCGACACCGAATTCGAACAACTGCTCGACTCGCTCAATGCAGTCAAGGCCGAGGCACAAGCCCAGGACGCCGAGCCTGCCGGTGACGAAATCACCGACGCCGAGTTCGAGTCGCTGCTTGACCAGTTGCACGGCAAGGGCCAGTTCGCCGCCGACAACCTCGGCGGCGCGGCTGAAGCGCCGGCTGCTGCAGCTGCCGCTGGCGATGTCAGTGGCGACATCACCGACGATGAATTCGAAGCGCTGCTCGACCAGTTGCACGGCAAGGGTACTTTTGCCGTCGATGCACTGCCGGGCGCTGCTGCCGCGCCTGTGGAAGCCTGCGCGCCTGCCGCGGCTGGCGATCACATCTCCGAGCACGAGTTCGAAGCGCTGCTCGACGAACTGCACGGCAAGGGCAAGTTTGCGCCGGACGCAGTAACCACGGCTGCACCAGTTGCCAGCGCAGCACCTGCGAAAGCGGCGGCCAAGCCTGCGCCAGCACCTGCCGCCAAGCCAGCTGCTGCGCCAGCCCCTGCGGCCAAAGCAGCGGCTGCGGCGCCTGCACCTGCACGCCAGGCCGCTCCGGCTGCCGAAAAGCACCCTGCCAGCGAAACCGAAACCACCGTACGGGTCGACACCGCGCGGCTCGACGAGATCATGAACATGGTCGGCGAGCTGGTGCTGGTGCGTAACCGCCTGGTGCGCCTGGGCCTGAACAGTGGCGACGAGGCCATGTCCAAGGCCGTGTCGAACCTCGACGTGGTGACCGCCGACCTGCAGACCGCGGTGATGAAAACCCGCATGCAGCCGATCAAGAAGGTCTTCGGACGCTTCCCGCGCCTGGTTCGCGACCTGGCCCGGCAGTTGAAGAAAGAAATCAACCTGGAGCTGGTCGGCGAAGAGACCGACCTCGACAAGAACCTCGTCGAGGCCCTGGCCGACCCGCTGGTGCACTTGGTGCGCAACGCCGTCGACCATGGCGTCGAAACCCCGGAAGAGCGCGAAGCCTCGGGCAAGTCCCGCGGCGGCAAGGTAGTGCTCTCGGCCGAACAGGAAGGCGACCACATCCTGCTGTCGATCTCCGATGACGGCAAGGGCATGGACGCCGACGTGCTGCGTGCCATTGCGGTCAAGCGCGGAGTGATGGACAAGGACGCCGCCGATCGCCTGAGCGAGACCGAGTGCTACAACCTGATCTTCGCCCCGGGTTTCTCGACCAAGACCGAGATTTCCGACGTGTCCGGGCGTGGCGTGGGCATGGACGTGGTGAAAACCAAGATTTCCCAGCTCAACGGCTCGATCAACATCTACTCGACCAAGGGCCTGGGCTCGAAGATCGTCATCAAGGTGCCGCTGACCCTGGCGATCATGCCGACGCTGATGGTCATGCTCGGCAACCAGGCGTTCGCCTTCCCGCTGGTCAACGTCAACGAGATCTTCCACCTCGACCTGTCGCGCACCAACGTGGTCGACGGCCAGGAAGTGGTGATCGTGCGTGACAAGGCCTTGCCGCTGTTCTACCTCAAGCGCTGGCTGGTCAGCTCGGCCGCTCATGAAGAGCAGCGCGAGGGCCATGTGGTGATCCTTTCTGTGGGTACCCAGCGGATCGGCTTCGTCGTCGATCAACTGGTGGGCCAGGAAGAAGTGGTCATCAAGCCGCTGGGCAAGATGCTCCAGGGCACCCCGGGCATGTCGGGCGCCACCATTACCGGTGACGGGCGCATTGCGCTGATCCTCGACGTACCGAGCATGCTCAAGCGTTACGCCGCCCGGCGTATTTGATTCTGGTGGCGCGGCTCACATGCCGCGCCCCCTAATGGAGTGTTTATGGCAGTCAAGGTCCTGGTGGTGGATGATTCCGGTTTCTTCCGCCGCCGCGTCTCGGAAATTCTTTCAGCGGACCCGACTATCCAGGTCGTCGGTACCGCGACCAATGGCAAGGAAGCGATCGACCAGGCGCTGTCGCTCAAGCCCGATGTCATCACCATGGACTACGAAATGCCCATGATGGATGGCATCACCGCCGTGCGTCACATCATGCAGCGTTGCCCGACCCCGGTGCTGATGTTCTCCTCGCTGACCCACGAAGGCGCCCGCGTCACCCTCGATGCGCTGGATGCCGGTGCGGTCGACTACCTGCCGAAGAACTTCGAAGACATCTCGCGCAACCCGGAGAAGGTCAAGCAACTGCTGTGTGAAAAGGTTCATACCATTTCCCGCAGCAACCGTCGTTTCAGTGCCTACGCAAGCCCGGCGCCCGCGCCGCAGCCAGCCGCGCAACCTGCCGTCAGCAGCCTGGGCAGCACGCCTGCACCACGCGCCGCAGCACCTGTGCGCGCAGCGGCTGCGCCAGCATCGAGTGCTTCGCCGGCACCCAAGCGCAAACCCTACAAGCTGGTTGCCATCGGTACTTCCACCGGCGGCCCGGTTGCCCTGCAGCGGGTTCTGACCCAGTTGCCGGCCAACTTCCCGGCGCCGATCGTGCTGATCCAGCACATGCCGGCGGCCTTTACCAAGGCGTTTGCCGAGCGCCTCGACAAGCTGTGCAAGATCAGCGTCAAGGAAGCCGAGGACGGCGACATGCTACGCCCGGGCCTGGCCCTGCTGGCCCCTGGCGGCAAGCAGATGATGGTCGACGGCCGCGGCACGGTGAAGATCCTGCCGGGCGACGAGCGCCTGAATTACAAACCGTGCGTGGACATCACCTTTGGTTCGGCGGCCAAGTCCTATGGCGACAAGGTGCTGTCGGTGGTGCTCACCGGCATGGGCGCCGACGGCCGTGAAGGTGCACGCCTGCTCAAGCAGGGCGGCAGCACCGTGTGGGCCCAGGATGAAGCCAGCTGCGTGATCTACGGCATGCCCATGGCCATCGTCAAAGCCAACCTGGCAGACGCCGTGTATGGCCTGGACGAGATCGGCAAGCACCTGGTCGAGGCCTGCGTCTGATGGATGTCTTGAGCCTTATCGGGATCATCCTGGCCTTTGTCGCCATTGTGGGCGGCAACTACCTCGAAGGCGGCCACCTGTCGGCACTGCTCAATGGCCCGGCGGCCTTGATCGTGCTCGGCGGCACCCTGGCGGCGGCCTTGCTGCAATCGCCGATGAGCGCCTTCAAGCGCGCGCTGCAGATCGTGCGCTGGATCCTGTTCCCGCCACGGGTCGACCTGGCTGGCGGTATCGACCGGGTCGTCAACTGGTCGCTGACCGCACGCAAGGAAGGCCTGCTGGGCCTGGAAGGCGTCGCCGATGCCGAGCCGGACCCGTACGCACGCAAAGGTTTGCAGCTGCTGGTCGACGGCGCCGAGCCGGAAGCCATTCGCAGCATTCTCGAGGTGGATTTCTACACCCAGGAAAGCCGCGACGTGCAGGCCGCCAAGGTGTTCGAGAGCATGGGCGGCTATGCGCCGACCATCGGTATCATCGGTGCGGTGATGGGCCTGATTCACGTCATGGGCAATCTTGCTGACCCGTCGCAGTTGGGCAACGGCATTGCCGTGGCCTTCGTCGCCACCATTTACGGTGTTGCCAGTGCCAACCTGATCCTGCTGCCGATCGCCAACAAGCTCAAGGCCCTGGCCCTGCGTCAGTCGCGCTACCGGGAAATGCTTCTGGAAGGCTTGCTGTCGATCGCCGAAGGCGAAAACCCGCGCTCGATCGAGCTGAAGCTTCAGGGCTTCATGGAGTAACACATGGCGCGCCGTCGACAACCCGAAGAGCATGAAAACCACGAACGCTGGCTGGTGTCCTACGCCGACTTCATCACCTTGCTGTTTGCCTTCTTCGTGGTCATGTATTCGATCTCGTCGATCAACGAGGGCAAGTACAAGGTCATTTCCCAGGCGCTGATCGGCGTGTTCAACGACCCCGAGCGGAGCATGAAGCCGATCCCCATTGGCGACGAGCGCCCGCTCAGCGTCAAGCCGGCCGAGCCGTTGATCAAGGACAGCGAGCAGGTCGATGCGGGCCTGGCGCAAACCAGCAGCGACCCGCTCAAGACCATCACCGATGACGTGCGCGACGCCTTCGGCGACCTGATCAAGTCCGACCAGATGACCGTGCGCGGCAACGAGCTGTGGGTCGAGATCGAACTCAATTCCTCGCTGCTGTTCGGCAGCGGCGACGCCATGCCCAGCGACGTGGCGTTCAACATCATCGAGAAGGTGGCGAAGATCCTCAAGCCGTTCGCCAACCCGGTGCACGTCGAAGGCTTTACCGACGACCTGCCGATTCGCACCGCGCAGTACCCGACCAACTGGGAGCTGTCATCGGCACGGGCGGCGAGTATCGTCCGCCTGCTGGCGATGGAAGGGGTGAACCCGGCGCGCATGGCATCGGTCGGCTATGGCGAGTTCCAGCCGATCGCCGCCAACGACAGCGCTGAAGGCCGGGCGCGCAACCGACGGGTGGTGCTGGTGATCTCGCGCAACCTCGAAGTACGCCGCAGCCTGACTGGCACTGGCAGCGCCAATGCCACCCCGGACGCGGCGATGAAGCGGGCTGGCACACAAACTGCACCGCCAGCGGTAGCACCGACGGTGGGCGACAATCGCGTCAATTCCCCGTCACCGACCCTATAACCGATCCCGGCAGGGCAGGCTGCCGTACCGGGAGGAAGCAACGCAATGAGAGTCTGGGCAGTAGCCAATCAAAAAGGTGGAGTCGGCAAGACCACCACGTCCATCGCCCTGGCCGGCCTGCTGGCCGAGGCGGGCAAGCGCGTGGTTGTCGTCGACCTCGACCCGCACGGGTCGATGACCAGCTACTTCGGGCACAACCCCGATGCGCTGGAGCACAGTTGCTACGACCTGTTCCTGCACAAGGGCACGGTGCCCGAGGGCTTGCCCGGGCAATTGCTGTTGCCCACCAGCGACGAGAAAATCTCGCTGCTGCCCTCGAGCACCGCCCTGGCCGTGCTTGAGCGCCAGTCGCCGGGCCAGAGTGGCCTGGGCCTGGTGATCGCCAAGTCTCTGGCGCAGCTTTGGCAGGATTTCGACTACGCCATCATCGACAGCCCGCCGTTGCTCGGCGTGCTGATGGTCAACGCCCTGGCGGCCAGCCAGCAGTTGGTGATCCCGGTGCAAACCGAGTACCTGGCGGTCAAGGGCCTGGAGCGCATGGTCAGCACCCTGGCGATGGTCAACCGCTCGCGCAAGCAGGCCTTGCCTTACCACATCGTGCCGACCCTGTTCGACCGCCGTACCCAGGCCTCGATGGGTACCTTGCGGGTGCTGCGCGACGCTTACCCCGAGCATATCTGGCAAGGCTACATCCCGGTCGACACGCGCCTGCGTGATGCCAGCCGGGCTGGCCTGACACCCTCGCAGTTCGACGGCAAAAGCCGCGGCGTGGTGGCTTACCGCGCCTTGCTCAAGCACCTGCTGACGCAGAACCTTGCCTTGCAGGTGGCCTGATGAATCGTCCTCAACAGCTTGCCAGCCGGCCGCAGATGGCCCTGCAGAGCTACCTCGATGGCTTGCTGCAGGAGGCCACCGAAGAACTCGACGAAGTGCTGCCAGTTTCGGTTGAGCCCGACGAATTCCAGGCGGCTGTGCGCGAAGAGCAGGCCCGTGATGCCCAGGTGGCGGCCCAGGCCGCGGTAAAACCCGAACCACGGCCGTTTGCCGAGCCATCTCGGCCGGTATTGCCGCTGACCTTGCCAGCGGTTGTCGAGCCTGTGCTGGAGCCTGTGGTCGAAGTGCCTGAGGTTGCCCAGGTTGCACCGGTCGAGCCGCTGGTGGACGTGCACCTGCCGCCGGCGCCCAATCAACCGGTACCGCCGGCCACCATCGATGGCCGTCCGGCCTGGGCCGCCGAGCCGTTCGAATGCCTGCTGTTCGATGTTGCCGGCCTGACCCTGGCGGTACCGCTGGTGTGCCTGGGCTCGATCTACTCGCTGGCCGGCCATGAACTGACACCACTGTTCGGCCAGCCTGACTGGTTCCTTGGCATCCTGCCGAGCCAGAGCGGCAACCTCAAGGTATTGGACACCGCGCGCTGGGTCATGCCCGACCGCTACCGGGACGACTTTCGTCAGGGCCTGCAGTACGTGATTTCGGTCCAGGGCTACGAATGGGGCCTGGCGGTGCATCAGGTCAGCCGTTCGCTGCGCCTGGACCCCAACGAGATCAAGTGGCGCAGCCAGCGTGGCCAGCGGCCATGGCTGGCCGGCACCGTGATTGAACACATGTGCGCGTTGCTCGACGTCGCCGAGCTGGCCGAGTTGATCGCCAGCGGCGCAGTCAAGCAACTGCACAACACCCATAAATAATCGGCCGCATCTGCCGCGACCACACTGAGCACACCGCCGATGGCGGAATTTGAGGGATAGGGGAATGAAAAAATCGTCTGCACAAGGTTCCGAAGATCCGATCCTGCAGTGGGTGACCTTCAAACTGGACAACGAGTCCTACGGCATCAATGTGATGCAGGTGCAGGAAGTCCTGCGCTACACCGAGATCGCCCCGGTCCCGGGTGCCCCGAGCTACGTGCTGGGCATCATCAACCTGCGCGGTAACGTGGTCACCGTGATCGACACCCGCCAGCGCTTCGGCCTGCTGTCCAGCGAGATCACCGACAACACCCGTATCGTCATCATCGAAGCCGACAAGCAAGTGGTCGGCATTCTGGTCGACAGCGTTGCCGAAGTGGTTTACCTGCGTCAGTCGGAAATCGAGACCGCGCCGAATGTCGGCAACGAAGAATCGGCCAAGTTCATCCAGGGCGTGTGCAACAAGAACAACGAACTGCTGATTCTGGTCGAGCTGGACAAAATGATGACCGAGGAAGAGTGGTCCGAGCTGGAGAACATCTGAGTTGATCCTCGAGGTTGCAGTCATATTTCTGGCGCTGCTCTGGGCGGTCAGCCTGTGGTTCTTCCTGAACTACAGCAAGCGCCAGCGCGAGCTGGCCGCGCAACAGGCCCAGGGCGATGCCGTGCGTGACCAGCGCATCAAGGACCTGGCCAAAAGCCTGGACGACTACCAGAACGGCAGCGTGCGTATGGGCGAAGCCCTGCACGAGCTGCGCGCGGTGGTTGCGCCCTTGCCGGACAAGCTCCTGCAACTGGAGCAGCGTGACCCCAACAGCCTGTCGTTTGCGCAAGCGGCGCGGCTGGTGGGCATGGGTGCCAGCGTCGATGAGCTGACCCAGTCCTGTGGTTTGACCCAGGCTGAGGCGGAGTTGATGAGCAAGTTGCACCGCAGCTGAGGGTTGCAGTGAATCAATCGCGGGGCAAGCCCGCTCCTACACCTTGTGTGGGAGCGGGCTTGCCCCGCGATGCTTTCAGGTACCCGGCAATCTCAGGTCGGTAGGGGTGATATCGCGCTCCTGCGGCCCCTCGTCGACAAACCCCACCGGCACCTTGCCCTTGAGCTGCCAGGCAAAAGCGATGATTTCGGCGATGGTCAGGTACAGGGCCTCGGGGATCTGATCGCCCAATTCCATACGCGCCAACAGGCGCACCAGTTCGGCGTTCTCGTAGATCGGCACTTCATGCTCGCGGGCAATCTTCAGGATTGCCTCGGCCAGCTCGTCGTCGCCCTTGGCGCTGAGGGTCGGGGCCTGCTGACCGTCGTAAGTCAGGGCGATGGCCTGGCGTGGGTTCTTGTCGCTCATGCCTGTTCATCCACCCATCGTTGTTCCAGGTGCGTACGCGGCCCCTGGGGCGGTGTGCCGTGATGGCAGTGCAGTTCGGTAACGTTCAGGCCACGGGCCAGCAAGCGTTCGCGCAAGTTGCCAAGCTGGCTTTCGATCAATTGCGCAGTGCTCGGCCGTTCGGCCCATAGCTGGCTCGACAGGCTGCCCTGGGTGATTTGCGCCTGCACCTGCAGTGGCCCCAGTGGATCGAGATCGAAGGCCAGCTCAATGCGCCAGAGCATTTCCAGAGGATCGCGACGCTCACGTTCCGGGTCGCTTTGCTGCTCCGGGGTTTCTTCGCGCTGCAGCTTCATTTGCAGCGGCATGAAGTCCTGACCGTTGCGCAGGGGGATTTCCAGTTGCCAGGTGGTTTGCAGGTTGCCATCGGCGGTGGTGCCGGTCTGCTCAAGGCTTGCCAACTGATGGCTTTGCAGGCGCGAGATAGCGGAGGCGGCCAGGCGCAACAGGTGCTCGAGGTCGCCTTCCCCGTCCTGGCTTGGCAATGACCGTGAGGGCAGGGGGAAACCGCCGGGCTGTGGTCGCGGGCTGACCTGGCCGAGCATGCCCAGGGCGCTGCGGACCATGCCGGGCATGACCTGGGCCAGGGTACTGGCGGCCGCAGCGGGGTTGAAGGTGGCGTTGCCCGGCAGCCCCGGCAGCAGTTGCGCCACCAGGCGCGTCACCTGCGCCTTGAGGTCAGGTGCGAGTGTCGCGGGCAGCCCGGCCAGCAGCTTGGCCTCAAGAAACACGCCGCTGTTGCTCAGGGCCTGGGCCAGGCCTTTAGGGTCGCTGAGTTGACGCACGTCCGGCAGGCTGGCCAGCAACTTGTCGACGTTAATGCGTACCTCGGCGGGCTGATTGTTATCGCTGCGCACCTGCTGCAGGGCGCTGAGCAAACCCTGCAGTGAGGCTTGGCGGCTCTGCTGGCTGCTCAATTGCTGGCTGATTGCCAGTTGTTCCTGGCGGCCGCTGAGCGGCACGAAGCTCAGCGACTGATCGCCCTGCACCCGGGCACTGAGCAAGCTGCCCACCGTTAGCGGACGCGGGCTGTCGATGGCCAGGGTGGCGCCGGCCTGCGGGCCGCCGAGCAAAGTGACCAGCGAGCGAAACTGCGCCAATTGGCCGGCGTTTGCCGGCAATGCCTGGCTGGTAATGACCTTGCCTTGCAGCAGGGTGCCCACCGGCAGCTCGCGGGTGTCGATGCGGGTCAGGGTGGCGACGCTGCTGGCGATGGCTTGCTGCACTGTAATGCTCAGGTTGGCATTGCTGCTCTGGGTGACCGCCAGCTGGCTGCCCTGGGCCAGGGGCAGGGCGCTGCTGGCCTGGACATTGGTTTGCTTGCCGTTGTCCTGGGTCAGCTTGAGCAGCATCTGGAAGTCCTGGCCGACCTGGCGCAGGGCCAAGACCTCGGCCTTGGCGGTTTCGCCCGGGGCCAGCAGGGCCTGCTGCGGTTGCAGCAGGCGCAGCAGTTCGCCGGTCATCGCCGAGCGCAGCTGCGGGCTGGCCGGAATCTGTGTGCCGAGGTTGTTGATTTCGCCTGTCATCCGCTCGCAACCTGTTGAAATAGCCCTCTTTGCAGTAGGACATCACATGTATAATGCCGCCCGATCTTTGGCGATCAGCGCGGCCGGGCCACATCGTCGTTGCCAGTATAACGGCAAGGCCGGGACCGACTTGAGACAGGCATCCCAAGCATAAGGCGAAACCGTGACCCCTCATCTCCAAGCCGTGGGCCTGGCCTGCGAGCGCGACTGGCGAATGCTCTTCGAAAACCTCGAATTGCACCTGGGCGCAGGCGACATGCTGCAGATCAGCGGCCCCAACGGCAGCGGCAAGACCAGCCTGTTGCGCCTGATGGCCGGGCTCATGAGCCCGACCGCCGGGCAGATTCTAGTCAGCGGCAAGCCGTTGGCCGAACAGCGCAACGAACTGGCGCGGATCCTCCTGTGGATCGGCCACGCCGCCGGCATCAAGGATGTCCTCAGCCCCGAAGAGAACCTCGCCTGGCTCTGCGCCCTGCATCGCCCGGCAGCGCCGGCGGCCATCCGCACGGCCCTTGAAGCGGTCGGCCTGCGGGGTTTTGAAGACGTCCCCTGCCATACCCTGTCGGCCGGTCAGCAACGCCGCGTGGCCCTGGCCCGGCTGTACCTGGACAGCCCGCCGCTGTGGATTCTCGACGAACCGTTCACTGCCCTCGACAAACAGGGCGTGGCCCAGCTCGAAGCGCACCTGGCCGCCCATTGCGAGCAGGGCGGCATGGTCGTGCTGACCACCCACCACACGCTGGAGCGCAAGCCGTCCGGTTACCGTGAACTGAACCTGGGGCAGTGGGCCGCATGAGTGTCTTTGTGCTGTTGTTGCGCCGTGAAGCGCGCCTGTTGTGCCGACGTCCCGCCGAGCTTGCCAACCCGCTGGTGTTCTTCGCCATCGTCGTTGCGCTGTTCCCGTTGGCGGTCGGACCCGAGACTCAATTGTTGCAAACCTTGTCTCCGGGGCTGGTCTGGGTGGCAGCGCTTTTATCGGTTCTGCTCTCGCTGGACGGGCTTTTCCGCAGTGATTTCGAGGATGGCTCGCTCGAACAGTGGGTCCTTTCGTCGCACCCCCTGCCTCTTCTGGTGCTGGCGAAAGTGCTGGCACACTGGGCCTTTTCCGGCCTGGCACTGGTATTGTTGGCACCCTTGCTGGCACTGATGCTAGGTTTGCCTGCGGCGTGCCTGCCGGTACTGCTGGCATCGCTCTTGCTCGGTACCCCGGTACTGAGCCTGTTGGGCGCCGTGGGTGCGGCCCTGACAGTCGGCTTGAAACGTGGCGGCCTGCTGCTGGCGCTACTTATTTTGCCGTTATATATCCCGGTATTGATCCTGGGCAGTGGCGCCTTGCAGGCGGCACTGCAAGCTATGCCGGCGACCGGTTATCTGCTCTGGCTTGGCAGCCTGACCGCCCTGGCAGTAACTCTGGCACCCTTTGCAATAGCGGCTGGCCTGAAGATCAGCGTCGGCGAATAATGAGGTCTGGGCCCAGCCCAGCAAAGACCCTGGATGTACCGTGATGAAAAGCAGCGCAATCAGCTGGACGTGGTTTCACAAACTGGGTTCACCCAAATGGTTCTATTCCATCAGCGGGCGGATGCTGCCGTGGCTGGCGATTGCCGCCATCCTGCTGATCGGCATCGGCGTGGTCTGGGGCCTGGCCTTCGCGCCCCAGGATTACCAGCAAGGTAACAGCTTCCGGATCATCTACATCCACGTGCCGGCGGCGATGCTTGCCCAGTCCTGCTACGTGATGCTGGCGGTGGCCGGGGTGGTGGGCCTGGTGTGGAAGATGAAGATCGCCGACGTCGCCCTGCAATGCGCGGCGCCCATCGGCGCCTGGATGACCGCCGTGGCGCTGGTCACCGGCGCCATCTGGGGCAAGCCGACCTGGGGCAGCTGGTGGGTCTGGGATGCGCGACTGACGTCGATGCTGATCCTGCTTTTTCTGTACTTCGGTCTCATTGCCCTGAGCCATGCCATCAGCAATCGTGAGAGCGCGGCCAAGGCCTGCGCGGTGCTGGCCATCGTCGGGGTGATCAACATCCCGATCATCAAGTACTCGGTGGAGTGGTGGAACACCCTGCACCAGGGCGCCACCTTCACCCTCACCGAAAAGCCGGCGATGCCCGCCGAGATGTGGCTGCCGCTGCTGCTGACGGTGCTGGGTTTCTACTGCTTCTTCGGCGCCGTGCTGTTGTTGCGCATGCGCCTTGAAGTGCTCAAGCGCGAGGCGCGCGCCAGCTGGGTCAAGGAGGAGGTATTGAACAGCCTGGGTCGGGAGATGGCGCGATGAGCTTTGCCTCCTTCAGTGATTTTCTCGCCATGGGCCATCACGGCCTGTACGTCTGGTCGGCCTACGGCATCTGCCTGCTGGTGCTGGCCCTCAACGTCGCCGCGCCGGTGCGCGCCAAGCGCCGTTATTTGCAAGAACAGGCGCGCCGTCTGCGCCGGGAGAACAAACCGTGAATCCGCAGCGTAAAAAGCGTCTGTTCATCATCCTCGGCCTGCTGGCCGGGATTGGCATTGCCGTGGGCCTGGCCCTGAGTGCCCTGCAACAGAACATCAACCTGTTCTACACCCCGACCCAGATCGCCAACGGCGAAGCGCCGCTGGACACCCGCATCCGCGCTGGCGGCATGGTCGAGAAAGGCTCGCTGCAACGCTCCGGCGACTCGCTGGACGTGCGCTTCGTGGTCACCGACTTCAACAAGTCGGTGCCGATCACCTACCGCGGCATCCTCCCCGACCTGTTCCGCGAAGGGCAGGGCATCGTCGCCCTGGGCAAGCTCAACGCCGAAGGCGTGGTAGTGGCCGATGAAGTGCTGGCCAAACACGACGAGAAATACATGCCGCCAGAAGTCACCAAGGCCCTCAAGGAAAGCGGCCAGGTCGCCACCGATGCCGGAGCCAAGCCATGAATGCGGCACTGATCATTCCTGAACTGGGCCAGCTGGCGATGATCCTGGCGATCTGCTTCGCCTGTGTCCAGGCCACCATCCCGCTGCTCGGCGCCTGGCGCGGCGACAGCCTGTGGATGAGCCTGGCGCGCCCGGCCGCCTGGGGCCAGTTCGCCTTTCTGGCGTTCGCCTTCGCCTGCCTGACCCACGCCTTCATGACCGACAACTTCTCGGTTGCCTATGTGGCCAACAACTCCAACAGCGCCTTGCCCTGGTACTTCAAGTTCAGCGCCGTGTGGGGCGCCCACGAGGGCTCGCTGCTGCTGTGGGCGATGATCCTCGGCGGCTGGACCTTTGCCGTGTCGATCTTCTCCCGGCAATTGCCGCAGGTGATGCTGGCGCGGGTGCTGGCGGTGATGGGCATGATCAGCGTCGGCTTCCTGTCGTTCCTGATCATCACCTCCAACCCGTTCAAGCGCCTGCTGCCGCAGATGCCGAGTGACGGCGCCGACCTCAACCCGCTGCTGCAGGACATCGGCCTGATCGTTCACCCGCCGATGCTGTACATGGGCTACGTGGGCTTCTCGGTGGCCTTTGCCTTTGCCATCGCCGCCTTGCTTGGCGGGCGCCTGGACGCCGCCTGGGCGCGCTGGTCGCGGCCGTGGACCATCGTCGCCTGGGCCTTCCTCGGTATCGGCATCACCCTCGGTTCCTGGTGGGCCTATTACGAGCTGGGCTGGGGCGGCTGGTGGTTCTGGGACCCGGTCGAGAACGCCTCGTTCATGCCCTGGCTGGTCGGCACCGCGCTGATTCACTCGCTGGCGGTCACCGAGAAGCGCGGCGTGTTCAAGAGCTGGACGGTGCTGTTGGCCATTGCCGCGTTCTCCCTGAGTCTGCTGGGTACCTTCCTGGTGCGTTCCGGGGTACTGACCTCGGTGCATGCCTTTGCCTCCGACCCTGAGCGCGGCATCTTCATCCTGATCTTCCTGCTGTTCGTGGTCGGCGGTTCGCTGACCCTGTTCGCCCTGCGCGCGCCAGTGGTCAAGAGCCAGGTCGGCTTTGCCCTGTGGTCGCGGGAAACCCTGCTGCTGGCCAATAATCTGATACTGGTGGTGGCGGCGTCGATGATCCTGCTCGGCACCCTTTACCCGCTGATTCTCGATGCCCTGACCGGGGCCAAGCTGTCGGTCGGCCCGCCGTACTTCGATGCGCTGTTCATCCCGTTGATGGCGCTGTTGATGGTAGTCATGGCGGTGGGCGTGCTGGTGCGCTGGAAAGACACCCCGAGCAAATGGCTGCTGGGCATGCTCACCCCGGTGCTGATCGCCAGCGCCGTGCTGGCGCCGATCGGCGGCCTGCTGGTGGATGACTTTGACTGGCAGGTGCTGACCACCTTTGCCCTGGCTGCGTGGATTGTCCTGGCCGGGGCCCGCGACATCCTCGACAAGACCCGCCACAAAGGCTTGTTCAAAGGCCTGCGCGGCCTCAACCGCAGCTACTGGGGCATGCACGTCGCCCACCTGGGCCTGGCGGTGTGCGCCCTGGGCGTGGTGCTGTCGAGCAACAACAGCGCCGAACGCGACCTGCGCCTGGCGCCGGGCGAGTCGGTGGAGCTGGCCGGTTACCAGTTCATCTTCGAGGGCGCCAAGCATTTTGAGGGGCCGAACTTCACCTCCGACAAGGGCACCGTGCGGGTGGTCGAAAACGGTCGTGAGATCAGCGTGCTGCACCCGGAAAAACGCCTGTACACCGTGCAGCAGTCGATGATGACCGAAGCCGGCATCGATGCCGGTTTCACCCGTGATCTCTACGTCGCCCTCGGCGAGCCGCTGGATAACGGCGCCTGGGCGGTGCGGGTGCACGTCAAACCGTTTGTGCGCTGGATCTGGCTGGGCGGCCTGCTGACCGGCCTGGGCGGTTTGCTGGCGGCACTGGATGGTCGCTATCGCGTCAAGGTCAAAACCCGTGTGCGTGAGGCACTGGGCATGTCTGGAGCTACTGCATGAAGCGTTGGATCATGGTGCTGCCGCTGGCGGTGTTTCTGCTGGTGGCGGTGTTTCTCTACCGCGGGCTGTTCCTCGACCCGAGCGAACTGCCCTCGGCGATGATCGGCAAGCCGTTCCCGGCCTTTGCCCTGCAATCGGTCGACGGCAAGCCGCTGACCGAGGCCGACCTGCTCGGCAAGCCGGCGCTGGTCAACGTCTGGGCCACCTGGTGCCCGTCGTGCAAGGTCGAGCACCCGTACCTGAACAAGCTGGCCGAGCAGGGCGTGGTGATCCACGGCGTCAACTACAAGGACGACAACGCCGCCGCACTGAAGTGGCTGGCCGAGTTCCACAACCCCTACCAGCTCGACATCCGTGACGAGCAGGGCAGCCTGGGCCTGGACCTGGGTGTTTATGGCGCGCCGGAAACCTTCCTGATCGATGCCAAGGGCGTCATCCGTTACAAGCACGTCGGGGTGGTCGACGCCACCGTTTGGCGCGAGCAACTGGCGCCGCAGTACCAGAGCCTGGTCGATGAGGCCAAGCCATGAAGCGCTGGCTGGCGGCCGCCGTGCTCGGCCTGAGCCTGGCCGGGGTAACCCAGGCGGCGATCGATACCTACCAGTTTGCCGATGAGGCGGAACGCGCGCGTTATCACGAGCTGACCAAGGAACTGCGCTGCCCCAAGTGCCAGAACCAGGACATCGCCGACTCCAACGCACCGATTGCCGCCGACCTGCGCCGGGAGATCTTCCGCATGCTCGGCGAGGGCCAGAGCAATCAGCAGATCATCGACTTCATGGTCGATCGCTACGGTGATTTCGTCCGCTACAAACCGGCCCTGAGCGCCCGCACCTGGCTGCTCTGGTTTGGCCCTGGCGTGTTGCTGCTGGGCGGCTTCACCGTGCTCGCGCTGATCGTGCGCAAGCGCCGTGGCCAGGCGGCAGCAGGCAACGCCGACCTTTCGTCCGAGGAGCGTGAGCGCCTCGCCAAATTGCTGGACAAAGAACAGACCCATGACTGATTTCTGGCTTGCTGCAGGCCTGCTGTTGCTGGTGGCCCTGAGCTTTTTGCTGATCCCGGTGTTGCGCGGCCGTCGTGCGCAACAGGAAGAAGACCGTACCGCCCTCAACGTCGCCCTGTATCAGGAGCGCGTCGCCGAACTGGCAAGCCAGCAGGCCGCCGGGGTGCTCGATGCCGAGCAGTTCGGCAAGGGCCGCGACGAGGCCGCGCGCGAGCTGCTGGCCGACACCGAGGGCGCTGAACCGCAGCGCCTGGGCCGCCTGGGCAAACCCTTGCCGCTGCTGGCGGCGGTGCTGGTGCCGCTGATGGGCCTGGGCCTGTACCTGCACTTTGGTGCCAGCGAGCAGGTCGAGCTGACCCAGCAGTTCGCCAAGGCGCCGCAGTCCATGGAAGAAATGACCCGCCGCCTGGAGCTGGCCGTCAAGGCCCAGCCGGATTCGGCCGAAGGCTTGTACTTCCTTGGCCGTGCCTACATGGCCCAGGAACGTCCGGCCGACGCCGCCAAGGTCTTCGAGCGTGCCGCCGCGGTTGCCGGGCGCCAGCCGGAGCTGCTCGGGCAGTGGGCGCAGGCGCTGTACTTTGCCAACAACAAACAATGGAGCGGGCAATTGCAGGCCCTCACCGACGAAGCGCTCAAGGCCGACCCCAACGAAGTCACCAGCCTTGGCCTGCTGGGCATCGCTGCATTCGAGGCTGAGCACTACCAGCAAGCCATCGATTACTGGAACCGCCTGCTGGCGCAACTGCCCGAGGGCGACGCCTCGCGGGCAGCGCTGCAGGGCGGTATCGAGCGCGCCAGCGACAAGCTCAAGGCCGGCGAGGGCAAGGCCGCACCGGCAGTTGCCGAGCAGGGCACGGCACGCCTGAAGGTTCGGGTCGAGCTTGCGGCGGCGCTCAAGGACAAGGTCAAGGCCGATGACACTGTATTCATCTTTGCCCGTGCAAGTTCCGGCCCGCCGATGCCGCTGGCGGCCAAGCGGGTAACCGTGGCGCAGTTGCCGATCGAGGTCGAGCTGAGCGACAGCGACGCGATGATGCCGAACATGAAACTGTCGAGCTTCCCTGAAGTCCAACTGGTTGCGCGCATCTCTCGCGCTGGCCAGCCGACCCAGGGCGAATGGGTTGGCAAGGGTGCTCCGCTGGCCAGCAGCACGACCGCTGCGCAGCACCTGACCATCGACAGCCCGGACCAGTAAGAGACCGACTATGAACAGCATCGCACGCCTGACCCTTCTTTCCCTGGTTGTGGGCTTGAGTGCATGTACCGTTCACCAGCCCTCCGAACCCACCGCGCCGCCAATCGAAACCCTGCCACCAGGCCCAGGCAGCAAGCCTGCGCCCAAGCCGGGCGCGGTGCCAAGCAAGCCGGCCGTGACCCCGGTGCCCAAGCCAGTGCAGCGTACCTCACCGAGCTTTGCGCCTCCGCCCGGTGGCGCCAGCCACTGGGACCCGCGCCTGGGCGTGTATGTGCTCGACGGCAAGACCAACACCTTCTACCGCCAGCGCACCTACTACCGCTGGAACAACGGCTGGAGCTGGTCGACCAACCTCAACGGCCCCTGGCAGGAAACCGACAGCAGTGGCGTGCCAGGCGGTCTGGGCCGGGCTTTCGCCCAGTAACCGGAGCTGCGCATAATGCCCCCTCGCCAATAGCCCGGGAGCAAGGCATGACACAGACGGTACTGGTGCTGGTAGAAACGGTCGACGATTACCTTCCCCTGTTGGAAAACAACGGCTTTCGCCTGATCCGCGCGCAGACCCCGGCCTTGCGCGCCGAGGCCATTGCCCGCCATGGCAGCCAGATAGATGCAGTGCTGACTCGTGGTCCGCTGGGCCTGTACGCCGATGAAATGGCCGCGTTGCCCGCCTTGAAAATCATCTGCGTGATCGGTGCCGGTTACGAGCAGGTCGACCTTGCGGCCGCTGCTGCCCGGGGTATTACCGTGACCAACGGTGCTGGCGCCAATGCCGCGGCGGTCGCCGACCATGCCATGGCCTTGCTGCTGGCGGTGGTGCGCGATATTCCCCGCGCCGATGCCTCGACCCGCCGTGGCGAGTGGAACCGGGTGATCAGCCCGTCGGTCAGCGGCAAGCGCCTGGGCATTCTCGGCCTCGGCGCGGTCGGCCTGGCGATCGCCAAGCGGGCGGCGCAGGGCTTCGACATGCCGGTGAATTACCACAACCGCACGCCGCGTAGCGACGTCGCTTATCACTATTGCGACAGCCCCCTGGCCTTGGCCCGGGAATCGGACTTTCTGATTGTCGCCACCCCGGGCGGCGCCGCTACTCGCCAGTTGATCGACAAGCCGGTGCTTGAAGCGCTGGGGGCAGAGGGCTTTCTGGTCAACATCGCCCGGGCCAGCGTCGTCAGCACGGCGGACCTGGTCGATGCCTTGGAAAACGGCGTGATCGCCGGTGCCGGGCTGGATGTGTTCGATGACGAACCGGCAGTGCCTGACTCCTTGAAAACCTTGCCCACGGTAGTGCTGACCCCGCACGTCGCCGGCCAGTCGCCGGAAGCGGCGCGCGACACCGTGCAACTGGTGCTACGCAACCTGCAGGCGTTTTTTGCCGGCGAGCCGGTGCTGACCCCGGTCACGGCCTGACAGCTGCTAGACTTGCCGGCTCTTCTCCCAGCAAGGAGCCTTGATCATGTCCCTGGAAAAACACGGTAGCTGCCTGTGCGGCGCCGTCAAACTCAGCGTCAGCCTTGAGAAAGCCAGCGTCAACGCCTGCCATTGCGGCATGTGCCGGCAGTGGGGCGGCGGGCCGTTTTTGTCGGTGCACTGCGCGCAGCCGGTGAAGTTCACCCGCGGCCAGCCGGTGTTCCATGACTCCTCCGACTGGGCCCAGCGGGGGTTCTGCGGCGCCTGTGGCACGCACCTGTTGTACCGGCTGAAATCCGGCAATTTCGACGCGGTGTCGGTGGGTGTACTTGAGGGTGACACCGACTGGGTGTTCGACCTACAGGTGTATATCGACAAGAAACCTGAGTACTACTGCCTGGCCCGAGGCACGCCGACGATGACCGCAGCCGAAGTCGAAGCCATGTTCAGCTAAGCGCCAGCAACCAGTCCTCGAACACCTGCGCCGCCGGCGAGCGCGGGGCCTGTTTGTCGTGCACCAGGTAGTCGGCTTGCCCGGTGTGCACGACAAACTCCGAGACCTGGCGGATCAGGCCGTTGTCGATCCGCTCGCGGGCCATGAACTCCCAGCCAAGGCCCACGCCCATCCCCTGCATCACCGCATCGAACACCAGGTTGACCTGGTTGAAGGTCACCGCATTGGCCGGCGCCTGGTAACGCAAGCCCTGATGGCCGAACCAGTCCTGCCAGTCCAGGCAGTTCCAGGCCGAGGCATCCAGCTGGATCAACGGCAAGGCTTGCAACTCACTCAGTGACTGCACAGCGGGCAGGGCACGTTTGACGCTGGCAATCGGGTAGATGGCCTCATCGAACAACTTGCTGGCCTTGAGCGAGCTCCAGTGGCCATGGCCATAGAGAATGCCGAAGTCGTAATTGCCAATATCGCTTTCGCTGATTTCGTTGCTGGCATGAATGTTCACCGTCAGTTCCGGGTGCTGTTCGTTGAAGCGCAGCAGGCGCGGAAACAACCAGTACTGGGCCACCGCATGGGTGCAGATGACGCTGACGTTGCGGCTGCCGTGGCCGCTTTTAAGACGCAGCACATTGGCCAGCAGGCTTTCCAGCATGGGCTCGACGATGGCATTGAAGCCGTCGCCGGCCGCCGTCAGCGCGATGCCCCGGGCGCGGCGCTCGAACAGCAGCGCGCCGAGGTGTTCTTCCAGCAGCTTGATCTGTTTGCTCACCGCGCTCTGGGTCAGGTACAGCTCGCTGGCCGCGCGGGTAAAGCTGCCGGTACGCACCACTGCCTCGAACGCGATCAGGGTGTCCAGGGGCGGCAGGTGACGGCTGAAGCGGCTCATGTGACGGTCCGGTCTGGGGAATGTCTGAATCATAAGGTCGATGCTTTCAGCGTGAAAGGTATTCCTGCAGGGAATGCCTGCATGCCGAATGATCTTTTGTCCGGGCGCTGTCCAGGCGTTAGCCTGCGCTCTTCTTTGAACAGGAGCAGGCACGTGAAACGGGGTGTGGCGTATGCCGGGGTAGCCGGTGCGATGTGGGGGCTGGTATTGATGGTGCCGCAGCTGTTGCCGGAGTTCAGCCCGGTGCTGCTCAGCTGCGCGCGTTTCGTGCTGTTCGGCCTGGTGACCCTGGTGCTGGCGATTCCCATGCGCAAGGCCCTCGCACGCCTGACCCTGGGCGACCTGTGGATGATCGGGCGCCTGGCGCTGATCGGCAACCTGCTGTACTTCATCTGCCTGGTGGCGGCGATCCAGCGCTTGGGTGTAGCGCCGGCGTCGTTGATTGTCGGCGTACTGCCGCTGACCATCACCCTGTATGGCCGTCACGACAGCGGCGGGGTGGCGCTGCGCCAGTTGTTGCTGCCGCTGGGCCTGATCCTGGCCGGCATGCTCTGTATCAACCTGCAGACCTTTGCCCTCGAGCCGGGAGCGGTGGCCGACAAACTGGCCGGGGTGCTTTATGCCCTCGGCGCGCTGGCCTGCTGGACCTGGTACGCGGTGCACAACAGCCGTTACCTCAAGCAGTGCGGGCATTTCGACAGCCATCAATGGTCGGTGCTCAACGGGGTGATGACCGGCGTGTTGAGCCTGGTGCTGGTGGCGCTGCTGGCGCTGTGGCAGCCGGCGCAGTTGCAGGTCGAGGCGGCGCCTGAGCGCTGGACGCTGTTCTGGCTGTACAGCCTGGGTTGCGCGGTGTTCGGCTCGTGGCTGGCGGCGCTGCTGTGGAATGCCGCGTCCAAGCGCATGCCAGTGACGTTGAGCGGCCAGTTGATCGTCTTCGAGACCCTGTTCGCTTTGCTCTACGCCTTCATCTGGCGTCAGAGCGGCCCGAGCCTGCTGGAGGGCCTGGCGATTGTCCTGGTGATCGGCGGCGTCTGCTGGTCGATGCGCCAGCACGAGCCGGGCAGGGTGGTGGTGACTGCCCAGGCTTGATCGCTGGCCTTGCAAAACCTCGCCAACCCTGCGAAAACGCTGGCCACCAAAGGCATATCCCGCTTCAACGAGGTCAAGCATGAGCAGCGAACTGCAAATCATCGATATCCAGCCAGGCGACGGCAAGGCCGTGGTCAAGGGCGCGCTGATCACCACCCAGTACACCGGCTGGCTCGCCGACGGCACGGAGTTCGATTCCTCCCACAGCCGTGGCAAGCCGTTCCAGTGCGTGATCGGCACCGGCCGGGTGATCAAGGGCTGGGACCAGGGCCTGATGGGCATGCAGGTCGGCGGCAAGCGCAAACTGTTGGTGCCGGCGCACCTGGGCTATGGCGAGCGCAGCATGGGCAAGATCCCGCCCAACTCCGACCTGACTTTCGAGATCGAGCTGCTCGAAGTCCTTACCCGCGACGATTGAGTGCCGTCGGTCTTAATTCAGCAACATCAAGGCGCTACAGTAGCTCTGGCTCAGGGCCGAGCGCTCAGGGATCGAACCAAATGGCATTCTTGCACTCTGAAGCATGCCCGATTCCACGGATGGAGCATCAGACAGGGATCCCCCCGCGGCTTCGGCCGCGGGGTGGCACAGGCGGGTCAGCCTCAACCCTTTTTGCTGTGAAGAGCCCTATGAAGTTGCCCTCCCTGTTCAAGCGTCACCGTCACGCTGCGTTGTCCCTTGCCCTGCTTGCCGGTGTCGGCCTGCTGGCCGTCGAGGCGCTGGAAAGCCGCGCAGCACCTGTGGACGGTGTGCAGACCCTGGTGTTCCTGCGTCATGCCGAAAAGCCCGGCGAGGGCCTGGGGCAGCTCAACTGCCAGGGCCTGAACCGTGCCCTGGACCTGGCCACCTTGCTGCCGGAGAAGTTCGGCAAGGCCGACTATGTGTTCGCGGCCAACCCGTCCCGGCACGTCGAAGAGGGCAGCAACGACGACGCCTACAGCTATATCCGCCCGCTGATGACCATCAGCCCCAGTGCCATCAAGCTCGGCCTGCCGGTGAACATCGACTTCGGCGCCAACGATACCGGCGATCTGGCCGACGAACTGCTGCAGGACAAGTACCGCAACGCCACCGTCTATACCGCCTGGTCCCACGGCTACCTGCCGGAACTGATCAACACCGTGGCCGGCAAGGCCCTCGGTGAAAAACGGGTGATCACCGACGACTGGGACGGTGAGGATTTCGACTCGATGTACGTACTGACCCTGACCTGGCACGACGGCAAGGCCAGCCTGCTCAGCCGCAACTACAAGCAGGGCCTGAACAACGGCGAGCACAGCTGCCCGAGCTGATGCTCAGTTCAGCGCTTCGAACTGCCCCTTGGCCTCGCGCCATTCAAACACCTTGCCCAGGCAATAGCTGTTGGCTTCCAGCAGCACCTGGGTACTGCCGCCTTCAAGACGCACCTTGACGCTGTCGATACCCTGGCTGTAGCAACCGGGCAGGCCTACCTCGAGGGTTTGCACGCGCTTGCCGCTGGCCTTGTCGATGACCTCGATGGTCTTCACCCGGTCGTGGTCATCGGCCAGCGGAATCTGGAAATAGAAACGCTCGGTAGAGGCCGCCTGGGGCAGTGACGCAGTGCCGGCAGGCCAGACCTGTTGATGACCGAAGTCCGCTACCAGGCGCAACTCCAGGGGAAGTTGCCGGGCATTGGCGTAGGCCGTCCAGGTGCCGAGTATCGGCTTGGTGGCGGCGTTGTCATCGGGGTTGTAGAACTTCAGCCGAGCGGTGGGCAGACCGGCGCTGTCCAGTTCGTCCATGAACAACTGGCGGCCGGCGTTGACCGAGCGCTTGAGGCGGATCGGCGTGCGGTAGCGGTCGTAAAAGTAGAAACCGTGCTTGTAGTCATTGGTTTTCTCGATCACCAGGGTGATCGCCTGCTTGCCCAGGGTGCCCTGGTAAACGGACTGGTAAGCCTGGGCGCCCAGGCTCAGGCCGAGCAACCCGGCGCCCAGCAGGCATTTGCCCAAGGTGTTCATTGGTTGCGCTCCCTGGCGTGTTGCTCGGTCTTGAGCTCATAGCGATTGCTGTCGGCTTGATACACGTAGTACTGCGGGTTTTGCCCTGCAGCACCGCCGCTGGCCAATTGCCCGACCGGGATGGCCTTGAAATCGGTCACACCGTCAGCGTTGAAGTCGGCAAAACTCAGGCTCGCAGTGCCCTGGAAAAACAGCGCCAGGTTATCGATGACCTGCACCGGCTGGCCGCTGGTGCGATCGAGGACAGTGATGCGATCGATGGTGCCGACATACTCGCCGGCGGCCTTGTGTGCATGCACGCGAAATAGCCGGCGGCCGTCCAGCGGCAGTTGCAGCAGTTCGCCCTGCCAGGACGAATCCTGACGGTCGCTGAAGCGGGTCACGCGCTTGAGCGCCAGCGCCTGTCGTTCGCGGTTGCGCAGATCAACCCGGGTGCCGGTCAGCTCGCGGTCGTGGCTGAAGGCAAACGGCTGAATCAGCAGCGCAGCGGACGGCAGCTCCGGGTTGTTGAAGATGTTGATCAACAGCGGCAAGCGATAGTCATGGGGCGTGCGCTCAAGCGGGATCAGCCACTGGCGCTGTTCATCAAGCCAGTAACCCTCGAGGGTCTTGTGCTGGGCGTCGTAGGTCAGGGCGACTTCAATGGCGGTGTCGCCCTGGGTGCCGCGATAGACGTGCACGGGCGGCACGGCCAGGACGGTGGCACTGGCGAACAGCGCGGCAAACGCAATGAAAAGTCGAACCATGCTGCGATCCTTGCAAAGGTGAGGGCGCAAGGATGGGCTGCTTGTCAGCGCTTTTCAAGGCGAGACGCGCGGCTGACGTGGGCGATCTGTTCTTCGGCCCGTTCGCTGAACAGTTGCAAGAGGTCGTCGAGCGTGTGCGGCTGGCTTTCGTTGGCGCGGGTCAGGGCGTACAGGGTAATCGGCAAGGCCGGATCCAACGGCCGCACCAGCGTTTGCGCCGAGCCTTGGGCGGTGAACGGATCGATCAAGGCCAGCCCGGCTCCGGATTCGACCATGGCCCGGGCCAGGGAGTAGGTCTGCACCCGGATGCTGGTGCGCGGCGCCGGCTCAAGGTTCTTCAGGTACTGGCCGACCTGGGCGGCCAGCGGGTCGCTGCTGCTCAGGCCGATCAAGGGCGCATCGGCCAGTTCTTCAACTGCCAGCGCCAAGCCCTGGCTGTCTGCGCTCCAGTAGCCTTTGGGGGCCAGTGCCACCAGCTTGCCGTGGGCCAGGGGCTGGACATTCAGGCCGGGGTGTTCGGGGTGGCGCAAGGTCAGGGCGACATCGATTTCGCGCATCAGCAACTGCTGCACCAGCTCGCGGCTGTGCAGGCTCGACAGTTCGCATTCGGACTGCGGGTGGCGCTCGGCCCATTGGCGGATCACCGGCGCAAACAGCGCCAGGGCCAGCGCCGGCGTCGCCCCGATGCGCAGGCTCATGCCCGGTTGCCGGCGCAGGCTGGCGGCCAGGCGCCGCACCCCTTCAATGCTGTCGCTGACCTTGTCGACTTCGCGTTCCAGGGCCAGGGCCTCGGGGGTGATCTGCAACTTGCCGCGCACCCGCAGGAACAGCGGGAAACCCAGCTGCGCTTCGGCGTGCTGGAGTATTTTCGACACCGCCGGCTGGGTGACGTGCAGCAACTGCGCGGCGCCGCTGATGGAGCCGGTCTGGCGGATGGCCTGGAACACTTCGATATGACGCAAGCGCATGGGGTAGCCCATAACCTTTGTTTATGGTCTGCCCATTTTTATTCATTATCGTCAGGCTGTCACCGGGCCTAGTCTGAAGGCCTTCAAATTGGCGGATGAAAGCACATGGCACAGCGGGTAACGGTGATCGGCGGCGGCGTGATTGGTCTGGCAACGGCCTACGCGCTGGTGCGCGAAGGCTTTGCCGTCGATCTGGTCGAGGCACGCGAGGGCCTGGCGGGCGGCACCAGCTTTGCCAATGGCGGGCAGTTGTCCTATCGCTATGTCGCGCCGCTGGCCGATGCCGGGGTGCCGTTGCAGGCGCTGGGCTGGCTGCTGCGCAGCGAGTCACCGCTCAAGTTACGCCCGCGCCTGGACCTGGCGCAGTGGCGCTGGATGGGCGCGTTCATGGCGGCGTGTCGCAGTTCGGTCAATCGCACCAATGCCGCACACCTGCTACGCCTGGCCTTGCACAGCCAGGGTACGCTCAAGCAATGGCGCGAGGACGATGGCCTGGACGGCTTTGCCTGGCGGCGCAATGGCAAGCTGGTGACCTTTCGTAATCGCGCAACCTTTGCCCATGCCCGCCAGCACCTGCTCGACCCGCAGGGCCAGCAGGTGCTGGAGGCGCAGGAGATCCGCGCGCTGGAACCGGCCCTGGCCGATGCGCCGTTCATTGGCGGGGTGTTCACCGCGGATGAAGAGGTCGCCGATTGTCATCGTTTCTGCCTGGCGCTGGTCGAGCGCCTGCAGGCGTCGGGGCAATGCCGCCTGATGCTCGGGCAGGCAGTGACGCGCATCCGCCACAGTGGTGGGGTAGTGCAGGCGCTGGAGCTGGGCGAGCAGGTCGTGCCGGTGGAGCGCCTGGTGCTGTGCGCCGGGCACCGCAGCGCCAGCCTCGGCCTGCCGGGGCTGCAGTTGCCGATCTATCCGCTAAAAGGCTACAGCCTGACCGCACCGATCAAGGCCGGGCAGCGGGCGCCGCAGGTAAGCATCACCGACTACGACCGCAAAATCGTCTATGCCCGCCTCGAAGACCAACTGCGCGTCGCCGCCATGGTCGACATCGTCGGCTTTGATGAATCGCTCGATCCGGCACGGCTGGCGAGCATGCGCCAGTTGGCCGGGGCGACCTTGCCCGATGCCGCCGACTACGCCCAGGCCCGCGAATGGGCCGGCATGCGCCCGGCCACCCCCAGCGGCGTACCGTTGCTCGGGGCCACGGCGTATCGCAACCTGTGGCTCAATCTTGGCCACGGCGCTCTGGGCTTCACCCTGGCCTGCGCCAGTGGCCAGCTGTTGGCCGAACTGATCGCGGGTCGCGCGCCGTCAATCGACCTGCACGGCCTGACCCCACGGGCGGCCTGAACCGAACAAGAACAACAACCGCAAGGAGTGTCCCGATGTCGATTCCCCGTTTGCACCGTCCTGCTCTGCTTGCCCTGTCATTGTGTTTTGCCCAGCCGCTGCTGGCGCAAACGCCGACGCTCAGCGGCAGCCTGAAGAAGATCGCCGAATCCGGCAGCATCACCCTCGGCTATCGCGACTCGTCCATTCCTTTTTCTTATGTGGGCGACCACAGCGGCAAGCCCATGGGCTATTCGGTCGATCTTGCGGCTGAGATCGTCAAGCACCTGCAGGCCAAGCTGGCGGTGCCGCCGCTCAAGGTGCGCTACAACCTGGTGACTTCGCAGACGCGCATCCCGCTGGTGCAGAACGGCACGGTCGATCTGGAGTGCGGCACCACCGGGGTCACCGCCGAGCGGCAGAAGCAGGTGGATTTCTCCTATGGCTTTATTTTCGTCAAAGGCCAGTTGCTGACCAAAAAAGACAGCGGCATTCAGGGCCTGGATGACCTCAAGGGCAAGAATGTGGTCAGCACCGCCGGCACCACCAACGAGAAGTACCTGAAGAACTACAACCTGGAGCACCAGTTGGGGGCTTCGGTGATCAGTGCCAAGGACCACGGCGAGGCGTTCATGATGCTGCAGTCCGGGCGCGCGGCGGCGTTCTACATGGATGATGCGCTGCTGTACGGCGAGCGGGCCAAGGCGCGCAATCCGCACGACTGGGTGGTGGTGGGCGAGGCGCAATCGAAGGAGATCTACAGCTGCATGGTGCGCAAGGGCGATGAGGGCTTGCTGGCGCTGGTCAATGAAGCGTTGGCGGATGTCTATCGCAGCGGGCGCATCGAGTCGATCTACAACCGCTGGTTCCAGCAGCCGATCCCGCCCAATGGCCTGAATCTGGAGTTTGCGATGACCAGTGAACTGAAGGGCCTGATTGCCAGGCCGTCGAGCGAGCCGGTGCAGTAGTTTCTGCGCTGTTATCAGGCCATCGGCGGCAAGCGCCGTTTCACCGGGGTCTTCTTGACGATCGCGGTGTTGGTCTCGGCGTGGCTGTTGAGCTTGTCCAGCACGGTATCGAGCTCTTCCATCGAGCGCACGTGCAGGCGCGCGATAAAGCAGTCATCGCCGGTGACCTTGTCGCACTCGGTGAACTCGGGGATGGCCATGATCTGCCGCTCCACTTCCTGCAGTTGCCCGGGCAGCGGCCGCACGCGGACGATGGCCTGTAGCTGGTAGCCGAAGCAGCGCGGGTCGATCTCTACCGTGTAGCCCTTGAGCACGCCACGCTCTTCAAGGCGGCGCAGGCGTTCGCTGACGCTCGGTGCTGACAGCCCGCTGAGCTGCGCCAGGGCCTTGAGCGAGCGCCGCGAGTCTTCCATCAGTGCCTTGATCAACAGTTGGTCGATATCGTCGGTCATACAGGCCTCGTTAGGCAAAATGCGAAAACTGCCTTGATAGTAAAGGTACAAGGTCAGTCTAGCCTGTTTTATCCACTGGAACGGTCGCCGCTGCCCTTGCCATAATTTGCCCATCGTCAAGGAGGTGAGTGATGGACAGTTCAATCCGCCGTGGGTCGTTCGAGATGGTCGCCGCGATGTTGATATCCGGGACCATTGGCTGGTTCGTGCTGGTGTCCGGGCAACCGGTACTGGATGTGGTGTTCTGGCGCTGTGTGTTCGGTGCTGGCACCTTGCTGCTGATCTGCCTGGCCATGGGCTTTCTCAAGCCCGGTATCCTGACCCTGGCCACCTTCGCCCTGGCGGTACTCAGCGGCGTGGCCATCGTCGGCAACTGGGTGCTGCTGTTTGCCTCCTACTCACGCGCCTCGATTGCAATCGGCACTGCGGTATACAACGTCCAGCCGTTCATGCTGGTGGGCCTGGCGGCGCTGTTTCTCGGTGAGAAAATCACCGCGCCCAAGCTGTTCTGGCTAGCGGTCTCCTTTGCCGGCATGCTGGCGATCGTCAGTGCCCATGGCAGCCAGGATGGCACTGGCAACGACTACCTGCTGGGCATCGCCCTGGCCCTGGGCGCGGCGTTTCTGTACGCCGTGGCGGCGCTGATCATCAAGCGCCTGAGCGGCACGCCGCCGCACCTGATCGCACTGATCCAGGTGTGCACCGGCATCCTCCTGCTGGCGCCCTGGGCCAATACCAGTGGCCTGCCGGGCGACGTCGGTGCGCTGGCCAGCCTGGTGACCCTGGGCATCGTCCACACCGGGGTGATGTATGTGCTGCTGTACGGCGCGATCCAGAAGCTGCCGACCGCCTTGACCGGGGCGCTGTCGTTCATCTACCCGATCGCAGCGATTTTCGTCGACTGGTTCGCCTTTGGCCATCGCCTGGCGCCGCTGCAATGGCTGGGTGTGGCCGCGATCCTGCTGGCCGCGGCCGGCATGCAGCAAGGCTGGTGGTTCAAGCCCGCGCTCAAGGCCCCGGCGGTCAAGCCAGACTGACGGCTGCGCGATCGATCAGGGCGGCCACTTCGGCGGCCCTGGACACCAGCGAGGCATGGCTGGCCTCCAGGGGCAGCAGCTCCTTGGGCTGCAGGCGTTCTGCCATGAGTTTCTGGTTGTCCGGGTGGATCATCCGGTCCTGGGTCGAGAGCTGGTACCAGCTGGGTTTGTGCTTCCACGCGGGCTCACCGATGGTGTCACCGAAGGTGCTGGCCAGTGGCGCCTTCTGGGTCACGCTCATCACCAGCCCTTCATCCTTGCTCAGGTCCTGGCAAAAGCTCTCGTGCAGTTTGTCGGGTTTGATCCACAGGTAGCCATCGCCATCCGGTTGCAGGTTGGCTGCCGCTTGTGGCGGGTTCTTGGCGGTGATGGCGCCGGGGCTTTCGCCGCTGTCGGGTGCGAAGGCGGCGATGTACACAAGGCCGGCGACATTGGCCTGGTTGCCCATCTGGGTAATCACCGCACCGCCGTAGGAGTGGCCGACCAGCAGCACCTTGCCGGGTATCGAGGCGACCATTTTGCGCGTGCGTTCAGCGTCATCGGCAAGCGAGGTCAAGGGCATCTCCACCGCATGCAGGTTGCGGTGGCCCAGGCGTGACAGTTCGAGGATGACCCGGCTCCAGTGGGCGGCGCCGCCCCAGAAACCATGGACCAGGACTATGGACGGAGTGTCGCTCATGATCGTTCTCCAGCACAGGGGTGGAATGCTAGTGTAGATGCTTGTGCCTGTTTATGAAGGCGCGGGTCGAACCTGATCTGGCAGGGTAGAATAGCCGGCTTTACCCGATTGAATCTGCCCATGACCTCTGTGATCGACACCCTCCAGCAGCACCTGCTCGCCGCCCTCGACCCGGCGCCGAGCGAAACCCGGCGCCTGTTCCATGGCCGCGGGCGCTGCTGGCCGGGGCTTGAGCAGATCACCGTGGACTGGCTGCAGGGGGTGTTGCTGGTGTCGCTGTTTCGCCAGCCGCCCGAGGGCCAGTTGCCGGCCCTGGAGCAGATGCTCCTGACGCTTGCCCAGGCGGCAGGCTGGCGCGGCCAGGCCATTCTGATTCAGCACCGCTACCTGCCGGACAGCCCCGGGCAGTGGCTGCTGGGTACCCCCAGTGAGCACTGGTTGATCGATGAGGACGGCTTGCGCTATCAGCTGGACCTGGGCCTCAAGCAGAACACCGGTCTGTTCCTCGACATGCGCTATGGTCGGCGCTGGGTGCGTGAGCAGGCGGCGGGCAAGCGCGTGCTCAACCTGTTCGCCTACACCTGCGGTTTTTCGCTGGCGGCGATTGCCGGTGGCGCCGAGCAGGTGGTTAACCTGGACATGGCGCGCTCGGCATTGAGCCGCGGGCGCGATAACCATCGGCTCAACGGCCATGACCTGGGCAAGGTGAGTTTTCTTGGCCATGAGCTGTTCAAGTCGTGGGGCAAGGTGCGCAAGTCCGGGCCCTATGACTTGATCATCATCGACCCGCCAAGCTTCCAGAAGGGCAGCTTTGTACTGACCCAGGACTACCGCAAGATCCTGCGGCGCCTGCCGGAGTTGTTGAACGCCGGCGGCACGGTGCTGGCCTGCGTCAACGACCCGGCCGTTGGCCCGGACTTTCTCATCGAAGGCATGGCTGAGCAAGCACCGGAGCTGAGCTTTGTCGAACGCCTGGCCAACCCGCCGGAGTTTCCCGACAGCGATCCGGCGGGTGGCTTGAAGGCGCTGGTGTTCAGGGCCCTTGAGTAGGAGCGGGCTTGCCCCGCGATGCGATGTGGCGGACAGAATGCTATCGCGGGGCAAGCCCGCTCCTACTTGGCTAAGCGCCGCCAGCCCAGCACCACACCGCTGACACTGAGCACCAGCCCGCCCAGGCTGAAGGCGATCATCCAGGCATCCCACAATGGCCGCCGTTGCAACAGCGGTAGCCAGTCCCAGCTGTGTAGCAACGAGAACAACCAGCGCGACACGCGCCGTGGCTGGTCCAGTACACCCAGCACTTCGCCGGTGTACAGGTCCAGGTGCAGCCAGGTCTGTTGCGGGTCTGCAAAGCGTACGCGCAACACTGGCAAGCGCTTTTCCAGGTGGCCGAGCATGCTTTGCTCGGCCCGGGCGTAGTAGTAGAAGTCGTAGGCTTCAATTTGCTCGCTGTGCATCGGGCCCTGGGGCAGGATCGCTTGTGCCGCGCGCTCCAGCACCTCCCGCGGCAGGCGTTCGAGCACCTGGCCGTCGGCCATCGACAGCACCCGCGTGCGCCCGGCGCCATCATGACCGACCAGGTACCCCGCACCTGCAATCAAGCGCCATTCCAGCTCACGGGCCTTGAAACCTTGCTGGTCGAACCGCGCCAGCGCCTCAGAGGCCGACAGCGGAAAAGCCGCCGCGGTCAACGGCCCGCCTTGATAGGCCGCAACACTCAACGGCATTGAGCTGCTGAACAGCCGCCACGGGTTCATCGACATCAAGCCACTGAAAATCCAGGTAATCGCCAGCACGCCAAACAGCAAGCCGCCAATATGGTGCCAGCGGGCAAAGCCCCGGTAGGGCGAACGCGAGCCACTGCGGTAGGGCTTGCGCAGGCGCCAGCGCAGGATCCCGATCACCGCGCCAAGCAACGCCATCAGCGTACCGGCCAGCGACAGGCTGATCACCAGGTTGCTCCACAGGCCGTCGACGCCAATGCCGCGTAATGGATACAGCCAGTGCAGCCAGGCGCCGACCAGGTTCCAGCCGCGCTCCAGGGCGCTGGCATCGCGCACCACTTCGCCGGTATGGCCGGAGATGTACAGCAGGGTGCGTTCGCCATCATCGAGCTGCACCCGCTGCAGCGGGCGCTCGGCGTCGAGGGCGCGCGAGTGGCTCCACAGGTCTTCGGTCACCACCCCGGCATAACGGGCTGTTGCCTGCGGATCGTATTGATGCGCACTGGCCAGGGCCTGTTCGCGATCGATCGCCTGCAGGCGCTGGCCCGTGCGGGCATCCACCGCCACGCTGGCCCGGCCCGGGTAGCTGAACAGGTAGCGCGGCGTGCCGGCTATCGTGCTCAGGCGGATGCTGGCCGGGGTGCGCTCGGCATCGGCACTGCGCAGGGCAGTGCCGAGGTCGACGCAGCAATCCTGAACGCGCAACTGCGGCAGGTGAGCGTAGTGCTCGCGCGGGGTCAGCTTGGGGTAGCCGACATACAGCATGACCATCCCCGAGAAGAACCACAGGGCCATGAACAGGCATAAGCCGATGCCCAGCCAGCGGTGCCACAGGTACAGGTAACGTTTCATCGGCGGCGTCCTAGAAGCGCGTCTGCACGGCCAGCTCCAGGGTGCGCGGGGCACCGAGGTAGAGCATGCTCGAGGAGGTCCAGCGGGCATACACCTCGTCGGTCAGGTTGCGCACCCGGGCCGTGATGCGCGTGTCGTCATCGACCTTGAAACCGACGAAGGCACCGAAGATCGTGTAGGCCGGCGCGTAGCGGGTGTTGGCCGCGTCGGCATACACCGAAGACACGTAGCGGCTGTCGGCACCGATTTGCCAGCTCGGGTCGATGTCGTAGGTCAGCCACAGGTTGGCGACCCGCTCGGGGATGTTGGTCGGGGTATTGCCCTTGCGCGAGATCGAGCGACCGCCGACGTTCTCGTTGAACTCGTCGTACTGGGCGTCGACGTAGGCAAAGTTGCCCTCGGCCAACAGCTTCGGTGTGACGTGCAGCGAGGCGGCCACTTCTACCCCGCGCGAGGTCTGCTTGCCCACCGGCTGGGTGACGCTGGGGTTGGCGGCATCGGCGGTGGCGAGGTTCTTGCGCTCGATCTGGTAGGCGGCAACGGTGGCGGCGCCGCGGCCATCGAGGAAGCTGAACTTGCTGCCCACTTCCAGCTGCTTGCCGGTGCTCAGGTCGAAGTCGCGTACGGTGGCAAAACTGGCTGTGCTGAGCATGCCCGAGGGCGGGTCGGCGGCGGTGCTGTACTGCACATAGACGTTGGCCGCCGGGGTCAGCTCGTAGACCAGGCCGATGCGCCCGGTGGTGGGCTCGTAGCTGCGCTGGAAGTCCAGCGGGTTGTTGGCATCGACCGTGCGGTAGTTGTGCACATCGAGGTCGATATGGTCATAGCGCAAACCGGTGAGCAGCGACAGGCGCTCGGTCAGTTGCAGGCGGTTCTCGACGAACGCCGCCCAGGTGTCGACGGTGTTCTCGCGGTTCTTCTGAAAGCCCGGGACCATGCCGTTCAGGTCATAGAAATGCCCAGGTTCGAAGTTGTCCGGATCGACGTTGTCGAAAATGCCGGTGATCGAGCGCGGGTAGGTCATCTGCACGTTGTGGCTGTAGTCCAGACCCGCCGACCACTGGCTGTTGAGGCCGAACAGCTGACCCTCGTGCAGCAGTTCGAAGCGGTTGCCGTTGAGCTCCTGGTCATGGCGCTGCAGCAGCGCGTTGGAGCGGTTGACCCGGCTGTTGTCGGCGTTGTAGGCGTAGGTTTCGAGGTTACGAAAATCACGCTCGGTGTTGTAGTGGTAGAGGGTGTTGCGCAGCGAGGTGTTGTCGTTGAAGCGGTACTCGGTGATCGAGCGCAGCCAGCGCACGCGCTGCTCGTAGCGGCCGTCCTCGACGTTGTAGTTTTCGAAGCGGCGGCTCTCGTCGACCTTCATTTCGCCGCCCAGCGGGTTGAGCACCGGGCTGCCCCAGTAAGGGCTGTCGACCGTTTCGTTCTGGTACTCCACGGCCAGGGTGTGGGACAGCTGGTCGTTGATGTCGGTGAGCAGCGAGAACGCCACGGTCCAGGCATCGCGCTCTTCGCGATCGACATAGCCGTTGCTCTTGCTGTGGCTGAAATCCAGGCGTGCGTAGTTGCGGATGCCATCGCCGTCGTTGAGCGCATGGTTGAAGCCGAACGAGGTCTCGCTGCTGTCGTAGGAGCCGTACTTGATTCTGCCTTCGTTGAAGTTCTCGTCGCGGCTGGCCAGTTTGCTGATGTAGTTGATCGAGCCGCCGACGGCGCCAGCGCCAAACAGGAAGCTCGACGGCCCGCCGACGGCTTCGACGCGGTCATAGATCCAGCTGTCGACCGGGCGCGCGGCAACCGAGTCGTACTGCACGCTGATGCCGTTGAACAGCTGGGTGATCTGCCCCCCGGAAAACCCCCGGTAAGCCACCGAGCCTGCCGAACCCGGTGGTGAGGCGGCGGTCATGCCGGGCACGCCGTTAAGCGCGTCCTGGGTGGTCTGCGCGCCGCGTTGCTCGATCTGCTGGCGGTTGACGATGCTCACCGAAGCCGGGGTTTCCCGCGGGGTGAGGCCAAGGCGCGAAGCGGTTTGCGACGGGGTGTCGAGCAGCACGCCGTCTTCGGCGTCGGCGCGGCTGTTGATACGCAGGTCGGGCAGGGTCAGCGGCGCCTCGGCCACAGCGTGGAAGGGCAACGCGCACAGCAGCGCCGCGCAACCGTAAAGGCGATAGGAGTAGGGCATGAATCACACTCTGGAAATTGAGCCAGCGGCCGCCTGCACCTGTCAGGCAGGCACAGCAAAAAACGGCCGGTTTCGGGCAGCCCAAGCGGCTGCCAGGAGGTTCAAGCCAGAAGCGGGGAGGCGCGGGGGTTGGCGGCCGGCCAGCAATATCGCGGCGGCGCTTTGCTGCGCAGTTCACGGTGATAGCGACGTACCCGGGTAACCGCCAGCAGCCAGCCGATGACCAGCACCAGGCCCAGGCAGACCACGGCGGCAGCGCACACCGGGCAGGTCTGCATGCTGTCCCAGCCGGCCACCGTCTGATCGCCGAAATCGCTTTTCAGCGTCGGCCCGGCGCTGCCCATGGCCGAGCAATAGGCGCCGCCGATACCGTTGAGTTGCAGGCCCATCATCTGCCCGTGACCGATACCGCAGGCGAACAGATTGAACAGGACACAGAAGTACAAGGTCCAGGCAATCAGCGGGCGGTCGGCGGGGGCGCGGTTCATGGCCGCGACTTTAGCACCGATGGCCGCCGGGGTTAAAGCAATCAGGCCGGTTCTTCAGCGACTTTTTGCGGTGGCGGATTGTATTGCGCAAAGCTCACGTCGTCGGTCTGGTCGACGCGCTTTTTCAGCCGTTCGTTGAAGGCGCGATTGACCGCATATTGCCCGCCGGAGCTGGTGCGAAACTGCGCGGTCAAAGTGATGCCGTTGAGGTTCATGCTGTCGACCCCGAACACCTGCAGCGGCCCTTGCAGGCTGTGGCGCAGCAGCGGGTCTTCGCTGATCGACTGGCCGACTTCGCGGATCAGTTTCAGCGCGCTGTCGACGTCGGTCTGGTAGCTGAACTGAACCGAGAAGAACGCATAGGCGAATTGCCGTGACTGGTTGGTGACCGCCTTGATCTGGCCGAACGGTACCGAGTGCACGAAGCCCTTGCCATCACGCAGGCGCAAGGTGCGGATGGTCAGGCTCTCGACCGTGCCGGCATGCCCGGAATCGAGCACCACCCAGTCGCCGATGGCGATGGTGTCTTCGATGAGGATGAACAGCCCGGTGATCACGTCCTGCACCAGTTGCTGGGAGCCGAAACCGATCGCCAGGCCGACCACCCCGGCGCCGGCCAGCAAGGGCGCGACGTTGATGCCCAGGTTGGCCATGGTGGTGATGGTGCAGATCACCACCAGGATGATCTTGATGGCATTGCGCAGCATCGGCAGGATGGTCCGCACCCGGGTGCTCGGCTGGCGCGACGAGCGTCGCCCCACCGTGGGCTTGAGGGCTTCCTGGATCGCCGTGTCGATCACCACCCACAGCAGCCAGGTGACCAGCAGGATCAGGCCGATGCTGCTCAGTGAATCACTGATCGCCCGGCCCAGGCTGTTGCGCAGGGCAAAATCGAGCACCGAAAAGCCCCAGATGCGCCCCAGCAGCTCGATGAAGGCCACTGCCATGGCGATGCGCAGCAGCGCGTGGGCAAGGTTGCGCAGCAGTTCCTTGTACGGACGCAGGCGTTGCCCGGGTTCGATGTCGTGGGCCTTGAACAGGTGCTGCAAGGTGGTGCTGAGAAACAGCGTGGCGATCAGCAAAATGGTGGTCAGCAAAGCGTTTTGCAGGGCCTTCTGGCTCTCTTCGCCGGCGCCGATCAGGGTGATGGCCGAGACCAGGATCATCATCAGGATCGGCAGGTACCAGAGCCAGGAAAAGATCCGCAGGGTTTCCTGCACGGCGCGGTGCTGCAAGCGCTCCTTGAGCGCGCGGTTGCGGATCAGGTGCGCCACCGGGCGGCGCAGGCGAATCACCAGGACGGCGAACGCCAGGGTCGCCAGCAGGCCGGTGATTACCGCCACGCTGCTGGTGATGTTGCCGCCCAGTTGCCGGGCGATCTGCGGGCTGGTCAGGGCATCGCTCCAGGCCGCCAGAAAGCCGATCATGAACAGCGGCCGAGGCGCCAGCTGGCGAATGATGCGCACCGCCGCGCGCTTGTGGCCGGTGTCGAACAGGGTGATCAGGCACAGGATGATCGAGGTCGAGAAGATACCGCTGCTGGTGGCATAGGCCAGGCTCAGGCCCAGGGCGCGGCCTACCGACGGCTCCAGATAGTGGCTGACGTACAGCGTGGTCGGCAGGCTGGACAGGGCCGGCAGGGTATAGGGCAGCAGGTAGCCGAGCAGTTTCTGCAGGCGCGGGCGTTGGCGCAGCGGGCGGCTGTTGCTGCTGCGATGGGCCAGCAGGCGGCCGAGGTTGGTGAGCACCGCGAAGGCGACCAGCCAGGTGATGCTCAGCAGGGCGAAATCGCCGAGCAGGTCGAGGCCATCGCGACCGGCGTGGCGGTTGACCAGTTGATCGACTTCATTGACGGCGCGGTCGGCGCGCAGGCGCCAGCTGTCGAACAGGTGGCTGTCGATATCCAGTTCCTGGCTGACATCGTCCAGGCCATCGGCAATGGCACCGAGCAGGCCGCCCTGGACCACGGGTTCGGGTTCCGGTGTTGGTGCGGCGGGCGAAGGTTCGGCGGCGAACAGCTGGCTGCTCAACAGGCAACTGAACAGCAAGGTGAGTAAAGATCGGGTCACTGGGCACTCCTTGAGCCGTGGATGACGGAAAGGGTAGTCAATGAACTGATCAGCAAATGGGAGGGTAAGTTCGATAGGGGGTGAAGCAATCGCGGGTCAAGTCGAGGCGTCACCTCGACTGACCCGCGATGAGGCCATTACTGCCCGGTGTAGATCTGGTCGAAAACCCCGCCATCGTTGAAGTGGGTTTTCTGCACGGTGCGCCAGTCACCGAAGGTCTTCTCGACCGAGAGGAAGTCGACTTTCGGGAAGCGGTCCGTGTACTTGGCCAGCACCGCTGGATCACGCGGACGCAGGTAGTTGTTGGCGGCGATTTCCTGGGCCTCAGGCGACCACAGGTATTTCAGGTATGCCTCGGCGGTGGCGCGGCTGCCTTTCTTCTCGACCACCTTGTCGACCACACTCACCGGTGGCTCGGCTTCGGCGGAGACGCTTGGGTAGATGACTTCGAACTGGTCACGACCGAACTCGCGGGCGATCATTTCGGCTTCGTTCTCGAAGGTCACCAGCACGTCGCCGATCTGGTTGGTCATGAAGGTGGTGGTGGCGGCGCGGCCACCGGTATCGAGCACCGGCGCCTGCTTGAACAGCTTGCCGACAAAGTCCTTGGCCTTGTTCTCGTCACCGCCGTTCTTCAGCACATAGCCCCAGGCCGAGAGGTAGGTGTAGCGGCCGTTACCGGAGGTTTTCGGGTTTGGCACAATGACCTGGACGCCGTCTTTGAGCAGGTCGGGCCAGTCTTTCAGGGCCTTGGGGTTGCCCTTGCGCACGATGAACACAGTGGCCGAGGTGAACGGCGCGCTGTTGTTCGGCAGGCGCGTGACCCAGTTGTCCGGCACCAGCTTGCCGTTGTCGGCCAGGGCATTGATGTCGGTGGCCATGTTCATGGTGATGACGTCAGCCGGCAGGCCGTCGATTACCGAACGGGCCTGCTTGCTCGAGCCACCGAACGACATCTGCACGGTGATCTTCTCTTTGTGCTCGGCTTCCCAGTGCTTCTGGAACGCGGCGTTGTAATCCTTGTAGAAGTCGCGCATCACGTCGTACGAGACGTTTAGCAGCGGCGCCGGAGCAGCCTGGGCCACGGAGCCGAAGGCGAGGCTTGCGGCCAGAAGCGAGGCACTGAAGAGTTTTTTCACTGCGCATTCCTTGTTCGAGTTAGCGTTAAAGGCATTATGCCAGCGACTATAACGGTTGGGCTTTAGGCGCTAAAAGATTAAAAAGTGCTTTGCTTATTCCATTTTTTTAAACAGCGCATTGCCGCAGCGCGAGCAGAACGCCGCGCCGTGCTCGTGGCTGTTTTTCCGGCACACCGGGCAGTCGTGCTGTAGCTGTTCGCCGCGCATGGCGTTGGCAAGCTCGGCGGTGAAAATCCCGGTGGGCACGGCGATGATCGAGTAACCGGTGATCATCACCATCGACGACAACACCTGGCCCAGCGGGGTCTTGGGCACGATGTCGCCAAAGCCGACCGTGGTCAGGGTGACGATCGCCCAGTAGATGCCCTTGGGGATGCTGGTAAAGCCATGCTCGGGACCTTCGACCACATACATCAGGGTGCCGAACACGGTGACCAGGGTCGAGACGCTGAGCAGGAACACGATGATCTTCTGCTTGCTGCCGCGCAGCGCCGCGAGCAGGTAATGGGCCTGCTTGAGGTAGGGGCTGAGCTTGAGCACGCGAAAGATCCGCAGCATACGTACGACGCGGATGATCAGCAGGTATTGGGCGTCGCTGTAGTACAGGGCGATGATCCCCGGGACGATCGCCAGCAGGTCGACCAGGCCGTAAAAACTGAAGGCGTAGCGCAAGGGCTTGGGCGAGCAATACAAGCGGACCAGGTACTCGACCAGAAAGATCGCGGTAAAGCCCCACTCGACGGCCGCCAGCAACCCGGCATAACCCTGGTGCACCTCGTCGATGCTGTCGAGGATCACCGTTACCAGGCTGGCGAGAATGATCAGCAGGAGGATCTTGTCGAAGCGCCGGCCAGCCGTGGTGTCGGTTTGAAAGACGATGACGTAGAGCCGCTCGCGCCAGCTCGAAGGGGTGTCCATAGGCTCGTTCCAAAGGCAGATGGGCAGAGCCTAGGGGCTGCACCTCAGCTGTGCAAGCGACGCCGGCTGTGGGATGCCGGCAGGCGCAGCAGGCGGCCACCGGCGTGCAGCAGCCAGCAGGCGAGAATGAACGGCGCGGTCAGGCCGGCGACCGGCAGCAGGCTCACCGCTGGTTGCAGGGCAATTGCCAGGACGATGGCCAGCAGCGGCAGCCAGGGCCGCTGGCGTTCCTGGCTGAAGGCCAGGGCGGCGAGGGCGGCATTGAAACCGAACAGGCCGTTGTAGGCCGCCGTGGCCTCGCCACCGAGCAACGCCACGCTGCCGCCGATGGCCGAGCCGAGCAGGGCCCAGACGGCGGCGTAGCGATTGGAGATCAGCAGGCCGAGGGCGATCAGCACGCCGGCCAGCGGCTGGTCGAGCAAGAAGATCTGCCCAAGGCCGCGGGCCAGGGCGAACAGCGGGTTGGCCTCGACACTGGTGCTGGTGGCGCTGGCGGGTTCGGCCATGGCCAGGGCGGCCCAGCCGAGCAACACGAACGGCGCGGTATAGGCAGGCAGCAGTGGCTTGAGGCCGCGCTTGAGCCACTGGTGCACGAGCATGCTGCTCAGGCCGCCAGCGGCGATGATCAGTGGCGGCAGAATCGCCGACCAGGGCAGGGCATAGCTGATCAGCAGGCCAATCAGCACGCCGTTGTAGCTGTACAGGCCGGCCTGGCGGTCAGTGCGGTTGTAGCCACGGCGCTGGGCAGTCAGTAGCCCGGCGAGGGCCCCGAGCAGCGCGCCGCCGACCAGGTCGGGCGCGGTCAGGGTGATAGCCAGCAGGCAGCACAGGCCACACAGCGGATTGCGCTGCAGCAGCACCTGGCTGAAGCCGTTGAGCAAGGCAGTGGCCCAGTCGGGGCACGGGTTGACGAAATTCTTGGTGTACATGGGGGCAGTCTGGGTTGATGTGGAGTGGGGAGCCTCTTTGGGCCGGGTTGTCCCACCTGGGGTTTGTGTTGCATTCATCGCGGGTCAAGCCCGCTCCCACAAACCTGTGGGAGCGGTCTACCTCAGATCAAGGTCTCGATCCGCAGCGTGTTAGTCGACCCCGGCTTGCCAAAAGGCACACCGGCAGTGATCAACAGCGTGTCGCCGCGGCTGGCCATGCCCTGGGCCTGGGCGATCTCCAGGGCGGTGGAGCAGATCTCGTCGACCTGGCGCAGGCGATCGTTGACCACCGAATGCACACCCCAGGCCACGCTCAGGCGCCGGGCGGTGGACAGGTTGGGCGTCAGGTTGAGGATCGGCGCCCGTGGCCGCTCGCGCGCAGCGCGCAGGGTCGAAGCCCCCGATTCGCTGTAGTTGACCAGCACCGCCACCGGCAGGATGCCGCTGATGCGGCGGATCGCGCAGCTGATGGCATCCGACACGGTGGCCTCGGCTTTCGGCCGGCCGACGTCGAGTTGCGCCTGGTAGTCCGGGCCGTTCTCCACCTGGCGGATGATCTTGCTCATCATCTGTACCGCTTCCAGCGGGTAGTCGCCCGAAGCGGTCTCGGCCGAGAGCATCACCGCATCGGCGCCTTCGGCCACGGCGTTGGCGACGTCGGTGACTTCGGCGCGGGTCGGGGCCGGGGAGAAGCGCATCGATTCGAGCATCTGCGTGGCCACCACCACCGGTTTACCCAGTTCGCGGCAGGTGTTGATGATGCTCTTCTGGATCTGCGGCACGCTTTCGGCCGGCACTTCCACGCCCAGGTCGCCACGGGCAACCATGATCGCGTCGCTGAGCTCGGCAATGGCGCGCAGTTGGGTCACCGCCGAGGGCTTCTCGATCTTGGCCATCAGGTAGGCACGGTCACCGATCAGCTGGCGCGCTTCGACGATGTCTTCCGGGCGCTGCACGAACGACAGTGCCACCCAGTCCACGCCCAGCTCCAGGCCGAAGCTCAGGTCGCGGCGGTCCTTGGCGGTCAGCGGGCTGAGGTCGAGTACCGCTTGCGGCACGTTGACGCCCTTGCGGTCGGACAGCTCGCCGCCGTTGAGCACTTCGGTCTCGATCGCGTCGCTGTGCTTGGCGGTCACCCGCAGGCGCAGCTTGCCGTCGTCGAGCAGCAGGTCCATGCCCGGCTCCAGCGCAGCGATGATTTCCGGGTGTGGCAGGTTGACCCGCTCGAGTGTGCCGGGGGTGCTGTCCAGGTCCAGGCGCAGGGCCTGGCCGCGTTGCAGCTGGACCTTGCCCTCGGCAAAACGGCCGACGCGCAGTTTAGGCCCCTGCAGGTCCATGAGGATGCCCAGCGGGTAGTTGAGCTGGCTCTCCACCTCGCGGATCCACTGGTAGCGCAGGGCGTGGTCTTCGTGCTCGCCGTGGCTGAAGTTCAGGCGAAAGATGTTCACCCCGGCCTCGACCAGTTGGCGGATGTCATCGATGCCCTTGATCGCAGGACCGAGGGTGGCAAGGATTTTGACTTTTTTATCAGGCGTCATGTCAGGCACTCTCGAGAATCAGGATGGCGCGAAAATCGTTGACGTTGGTCCGCGTCGGCTCGGTAACGATCAAGTCATCGAGCGCGGCGAAGTAGCCGTAGCCATTGTTGTTGTCCAGCTCGTCACTGGCCGACAGGCCCAGGGCCGCGGCGCGGGCGTAGCTGTCCGGGGTCATCAGTGCGCCGGCGTTGTCTTCGGAGCCGTCGATGCCATCGGTGTCACCGGCCAGGGCATAGACCCCGCGCAGGCCCTTGAGGCTTTCGGTCAGGCTCAGCAAAAACTCGGCGTTGCGCCCGCCACGGCCATTGCCGCGCACGGTCACGGTGGTTTCGCCACCGGAGAGGATCACGCAGGGTGGCGACAGCGGCTGGCCGTGCTGGACGATCTGCCGGGCGATGCCGGCATGGACCTTGGCCACCTCGCGCGATTCGCCTTCGAGGTCGCCAAGAATCAGCGGGCTGAAACCGGCCTGGCGGGCTTTGACCGCAGCCGCTTCCAGCGACTGCTGGGGCCGGGCGATCAGCTGGAAGTGGCTGCGGGCCAGGGCCGGGTCGTCAGCCTTGACGGTCTCGGAGGCCGGGTTGTTGAGCCAGGCGGTGACCGCAGCAGGCGCTTCGATGTTGTAGCGCTTGAGGATCGCCAGGGCTTCGGCCGAGGTGCTCGGGTCGGCCACGGTGGGGCCGGAGGCGATGACCGTGGCCAGATCCCCGGGTACATCGGAAATCGCATAGGTATAGACGGTGGCCGGCCAGCAGGCCTTGGCCAGGCGCCCGCCCTTGATCGCCGAGAGGTGCTTGCGCACGCAGTTCATCTCGCCGATGGTGGCGCCGGATTTGAGCAAGGCCTTGTTGATCTGTTGCTTGTCGGCCAGGGTCAGGCCTTCGGCAGGCAGCGCCAGCAGCGCCGAGCCACCGCCGGAGAGCAGGAAAATCACCCGGTCGTCAGCCGTGAGGTTGCTGACCATTTCCAGTACCCGCTTGGCCACGGCCAGGCCGGCGGCATCCGGGACCGGGTGGGCGGCTTCGACCACTTCGATTTTCGAGCAGCTGGCGCCATGGCCGTAGCGGGTAACCACCAGGCCGGAAACCGGGCCCTTCCAGGCGCGCTCGACGACTTCAGCCATGGCCGCGGCAGCCTTGCCGGCGCCGATGACGATGACGCGACCGCTGCGGTCGCTGGGCAGGTGGGCTTCAAGGACCTGGCGGGGATGCGCGGCATCGATGGCCGTGGCGAACAGCTCGCGCAGAAAGTGTTGCGGATCGACCGACATGGCAGGCTCCAATCTTATTGTTTTTCAGAATCAAAAACGCCCCTGGGCCCGCCTCCGTGCAGGCCGACCCAGGGGCGCTGAAAGCGGCAAGCTTCAAGCTCCAAGCCGCAAGAGAAAGCGGATCGACGCGCGGCCTGCTTTTACTTGCAGCTTGAAGCTTGCAACTGGCCTCTTACTCTTCACCGCGGATCGAGAAGTTGGCCATGTGTTCCAGACCCTTGATCAGCGCCGAGTGGTCCCAGTTGGCGCCGCCGATGGCCGCGCAGGTGCTGAACACTTGCTGGGCGTTGGCGGTGTTGGGCAGGTTGATGTTCAGTTCCTTGGCGCCTTGCAGGGCCAGGTTCAGGTCTTTCTGGTGCAGGCTGATACGGAAGCCCGGGTCGAAGGTGCCCTTGATCATGCGCTCGCCGTGCACTTCGAGGATTTTCGACGAAGCGAAGCCGCCCATCAGTGCTTCACGCACCTTGGCAGGATCGGCGCCGTTCTTGGCGGCGAACAGCAGCGCTTCGGCCACCGCCTGGATGTTCAGGGCGACGATGATCTGGTTGGCGACCTTGGCAGTCTGGCCGTCGCCGCTGCCGCCGACGCGGGTGATGTTCTTGCCCATGACCTGGAACAGCGGCAGGGCGCGTTCGAAGGCGTTCGGGCAGCCGCCGACCATAATGCTCAGGGTCGCGGCCTTGGCACCGACTTCACCGCCGGACACCGGCGCGTCGAGGTAGGTGGCGCCGGTGGCCTTGATCTTCTCGGCGAAGGCTTTGGTGGCGGTTGGCGAGATCGAGCTCATGTCGATCACCACCTTGTTCGGGCCGACGCCCTGGGCCACGCCGTTGTCGCCGAACAGCACCGCTTCAACCTGCGGGGTATCGGGGACCATGACGATGATGAATTCAGCTTCCTGGGCCACTTCTTTCGGGTTGGCCAGGGCTACGGCGCCGGCGGCGACCAGGTCGGCAGGCGCGGCGTCGTGGTGGGTCGAGAGGAACAGGCTGTGACCGGCTTTTTGCAGGTTCTGCGCCATTGGGCGGCCCATGATGCCGGTGCCGATAAATCCGATTTTAGCCATGAGAAATGCCTCTTGTAATTGTTGGATGCAGGGCACTGTAGGAGCGGGCTTGCCCCGCGATTCGATAGTGGCCGTACCGCCGCTATCGCGGGGCAAGCCCGCTCCTACAGGGAATCCTTAAATCGCGTTATGGGTCTTCAGCCAGCCAAGGCCCGCTTCGGTAGTGGTCAGCGGCTTGTATTCACAGCCCACCCAGCCCTGGTAGCCGATGCGGTCCAGGTGTTCGAAGAGGAAGCGATAGTTGATCTCGCCAGTACCCGGCTCGTTGCGGCCGGGGTTGTCGGCCAGCTGGATGTGGTTGATCTTGGCCAGGTTGCTCTGCACGGTACGGGCAAGATCGCCCTCCATGATCTGCATGTGGTAGATGTCGTATTGCAGGTACAGGTTGCTGCTCGCCACCTCGGCCTGGATCTCCAGCGCCTGTTTGGTGGTGTTCAGGTAGAAGCCCGGGATGTCGCGGGTGTTGATCATTTCCATGACCAGCTTGATCCCGGCGGCCTGCAGCTTGTCGGCGGCAAACTTGAGGTTGTCGACGAAGGTCTTGCGCACCGTGGCGCAGTCCGGGCCTTGTGGACGGATGCCGGCCAGGCAGTTGACCTGGGTGTTGCCCAGTACCTGGGCGTAGGCAATGGCAAGATCGACACCGGCGCGGAATTCCTCGACACGGGCCGGGTCGCAGGCGATGCCGCGATCACCCTTGGCCCAGTCGCCGGCCGGCAGGTTGAACAGCACCTGGGTCAGGCCGTGGGCATCGAGCTGCTGCTTGATTTCAGCCGAGCTGAAGTCGTACGGGAACAGGTACTCGACACCGCTGAAGCCGGCGTCGGCAGCAGCCTTGAAACGGGCGAGGAAGTCCTGCTCGGTGAACAGCATGGACAGGTTGGCGGCGAAACGTGGCATGGTTGTCTCCTTGCAAAAAGGGGCCCTGTGCACCCGGCAGCAGGGCCTTCGCAGCGATCAGTCGAGCAGGGAAATCGCGGTTGGCGCGTCGTTGCCGACCAGGGCCAGGTCTTCGAATTCGTTGACCGCGTTGATTTCGGTGCCCATGGAAATGTTGGTCACGCGCTCGAGGATAACCTCGACCACCACCGGTACCCGGAACTCTTCAGCCAGCTTTTGCGCCTTGAGCAGGGCCGGGGCGATCTCGCCAGGCTCGGTCACGCGCAGGGCCTTGCAGCCCAGGCCTTCGACCACGGCGACGTGATCGACGCCATAACCGTTGAGTTCCGGCGCGTTGACGTTCTCGAACGCCAGCTGCACACAGTAATCCATCTCGAAGCCGCGCTGGGCCTGGCGGATCAGGCCCAGGTAGGAGTTGTTCACCAGCACGTGGACGTAGGGCAGGTTGAACTGCGCGCCCACTGCCAGCTCTTCGATCATGAACTGGAAGTCATAGTCGCCCGACAGTGCCACGACCTTGCGAGTCGGGTCGGCCTTGACCACGCCCAGCGCCGCAGGAATGGTCCAGCCCAGCGGGCCGGCCTGGCCGCAGTTGATCCAGTGGCGCGGCTTGTAGACGTGGAGGAACTGTGCGCCGGCGATCTGCGACAGACCGATGGTGCTGACGTAGCAAGTGTCCTTGCCGAACACCTGGTTCATTTCCTGGTAAACGCGCTGCGGCTTGACCGGCACGTTGTCGAAGTGGGTCTTGCGCTGCAGGCTCGACTTGCGCTGCTGGCAGTCTTCGAGCCAGGCGCTGCGGTCCTTGAGCTTGCCGGCGGCTTTCCACTCGCGGGCCACTTCCAGGAACACGTCCAGGGCGGCGCCAGCGTCGGAAACGATACCCAGGTCCGGGGTGAACACGCGGCCAATCTGGGTCGGCTCGATGTCGACGTGAATGAAGCGGCGGCCTTCGGTGTAGACGTCAACGGAACCGGTGTGACGGTTGGCCCAACGGTTGCCGATACCCAGCACCACGTCGGACTTGAGCATAGTGGCGTTGCCGTAGCGGTGCGAGGTCTGCAGGCCGACCATGCCGACCATCAGCGGGTGATCGTCAGGGATGATGCCCCAGCCCATCAGGGTCGGGATCACCGGGATACCGGTCAGCTCGGCGAATTCCACCAGCTTGTCGCAGGCATCGGCGTTGATGATGCCGCCACCGGCAACCAGCAATGGACGCTCGGCAGTGTCGAGCATGGCCAGGGCTTTCTCGACCTGGACACGGTTGGCCGCAGGCTTTTGCACCGGCAGCGGCTGGTAGGCATCGATGTCGAATTCGATCTCGGCCATCTGCACGTCGAACGGCAGGTCGATCAGCACCGGGCCTGGGCGGCCGGAGCGCATTTCATAGAAGGCTTTCTGGAACGCATACGGCACCTGGCCGGGTTCCAGAACGGTGGTCGCCCACTTGGTCACCGGCTTGACGATGCTGGTGATGTCGACGGCCTGGAAATCTTCCTTGTGCATGCGGGCACGCGGCGCTTGGCCGGTGATGCACAGGATCGGGATGGAGTCGGCCGAGGCACTGTACAGGCCGGTGACCATGTCGGTGCCGGCAGGGCCGGAGGTGCCGATGCACACGCCGATGTTGCCGGCCTTGGTGCGGGTGTAACCCTCGGCCATGTGCGAGGCGCCTTCAACGTGACGAGCGAGGACGTGATCGATACCGCCGACTTTCTTCAGGGCCGAGTACAGGGGGTTGATGGCTGCACCCGGAATGCCAAACGCGGTTTCCACACCTTCGCGGCGCATCACCAGAACGGCTGCATCAATTGCTCTCATTTTGCTCATGGTTTTGTGCCTCTTTGATTTTGTAATTGTATACAAATGGCTTTTCATCAGAGTGTATTCACGCCAGGCGACTCTGGTCAATCCATTTTCATCGGCGATCGGCGCTTTCGTCGGGAAGCCTTTAAAAATGGCGTTTCGTCAGAATTGGTTCATCGCGTCGAAATTATTGTATACAAAAACATTCGCCATTGTGTTCTATTTGTTCTATTGATTTTTACACCTGCCCTCGGGCTTCTAACAACAAGAGGACCTTTCCATGAACGCTTTGACCCTGAAAGTCGCTGTCAGCCTGGTGAACGCTGCGCTGGTGGCCGGGCGCAAGATCTCCTCCGCGCCGCTGACCGTGGCGGTGCTGGACAGCGGCGGTCACCTGCTGGCCCTGCAGCGTGAAGACGGCGCCAGCCTGCTGCGCCCGCAAGTGGCGATGGGCAAGGCCTGGGGCGCCATTGCCCTGGGCAAGGGCTCGCGCCTGCTGGCGCTGGACGCGCAACAGCGCCCGGCGTTCTTCGCCGCGCTCAATGGCCTGGGTCAAAGCCCGGTGGTGCCGGCGCCGGGCGGGGTGCTGATTCGTAATCAGCAGGGCGTGGTGCTGGGAGCGATCGGTATCAGTGGCGATACGTCGGATATCGACGAGCAGTGCGCGATCAGTGCGATCGAAGAGGCGGGGTTGACGGCGGATGCCGGTGTAGCGGCTTAAAATGTATCGCGGGTCAAGTCGAGTCGTCGCACCGCCGCTCCCACAATCACCTGACCCTGTGGGAGCGGCGGTGCGACGACTCGACTTGACCCGCGATGGATGCACTACCGATCAAGCGTCCGGCTCACAGCCCTTGAGCACCAAGCGAATAATGGTCTGCGCCGCCGCTTCATAATCGCTGTCATCGAGCTTGGCCTTGCCGGTGACCACCGAGATCTGCCAGTCGAAGTCGGCGTAGGTCTGGGTCGCGGCCCAGATGCTGAACATCAGGTGGTGCGGGTCGAGCGGGGCGATCTGGCCGCGGTCGATCCACGCCTGGATGCACTCGATGTTGTGCCGGGCCTGGTCGTTGAGCTGCTCGACCTGGCTCGGGCTCAGGTGCGGCGCGCCGTGCATGATCTCGCTGGCGAACACCTTGGAGGCGAACGGCAGGTCGCGGGAGATGCGCACCTTGGAGCGGATGTAGGCGCTCAGCACTTCTTTGGGATCGCCGTCGGCATTGAACGGTGTCGACGCCTGCATGATCGGTTCGATGATGCTTTCCAGGACCTCGCGGTAGAGGTTTTCCTTGGACTTGAAGTAGTAATAGACGTTGGGCTTGGGCAGGCCGGCCTTGGCCGCGATGTCGCTGGTCTTGGTGGCAGCGAAGCCCTTGTCGGCAAACTCTTCACTGGCCGCGCGCAGGATCAGTTCTTTGTTGCGCTCGCGAATGCTGCTCATGGTTGACGCTGTTCCTCGTGTCTGGCCGCTGGCGGCACCCGGGCCTGGGAGGGCGGTTGCGCATGGTAGCACCGGGTTCGCAAGCGGCTCAAGGTGGCGACTTTGAGCTAGACTGTGGCCTTCTCAACCCGCTGGAATCAGGCAAACATGGCAGGAAGCAGTCTTCTGGTATTGATCGACGATATCGCCACGGTACTCGACGATGTCTCGGTAATGACCAAGGTCGCGGCAAAAAAGACCGCAGGGGTGCTGGGCGACGACCTGGCGCTCAATGCCCAGCAGGTTACCGGCGTGCGCGCCGAGCGGGAAATCCCGGTGGTCTGGGCGGTGGCCAAGGGCTCGTTCCTCAACAAACTGATCCTGGTGCCGGCGGCGCTGTTGATCAGCGCCTTCATCCCCTGGGCGGTGACGCCGCTGCTGATGGTCGGCGGCGCGTTCCTGTGCTTTGAAGGGTTCGAAAAGCTCGCGCACAAGTTCCTCCACAGCAAGGAGCAAGACCAGGCCGAGCATGCGGCGCTGACCGAGGCGGTGGCGGACCCAGCAGTCGACCTGGTGGCCTTCGAGCAAGGCAAGATCAAGGGCGCGGTGCGCACCGACTTCATCCTTTCGGCCGAGATCATCGCCATCACCCTGGGCGCGGTCGCCCATGCGCCGCTGACCCAGCAGATCATCGTGCTCTCGGGCATCGCCATTGTCATGACCATCGGTGTTTATGGCCTGGTGGCCGGCATCGTCAAGCTCGATGACCTGGGCCTGTGGCTGACCCAGAAGGCTTCCAGCGCCGCCAAGGCGATCGGCAACGGCATCCTGCGCGCGGCGCCGTACATGATGAAAAGCCTGTCGGTGATCGGCACGGCGGCGATGTTTCTGGTCGGTGGCGGGATTCTGGTGCACGGCGTGGCGCCGCTGCACCATGCCATTGAAGCCTTCAGCGCAGGCCGCGGCGGCGCCTTGACCGGCGCCTTGCTCAACGCCGGCGTCGGTATCGTTGCCGGCGCCGCGGTACTGGCGGTGGTGACGGTCATCGGCAAGCTCTGGCGTGCTGCCAGAGCCTGATGCCGCGAGGTTTGATCAGTTCTTCAGTGCTGTGCGCTCGTTGGCTGCGGGCAGCCAGTCGAGCAGGTGGTGGGTGAAACCGTAGCTGGCGACCTGGTAGTAGGCGATTGCGCGCTGGATCAACGGGTCACTGGTGCTGCTGTTCACTTCCTGGCTTTCACCCAGCGCCTGGTTGTGGCGGCGCAAGCCGTCACGCGGGCTGAGGATGGCCAGGTCCTGGCCATTGAACAGGCCCAGGTGCTGGTAGTTGCCGATCAGCACCCGCGGTGGCAGGCGGTCATCGAGCATCAGGTCGCGACCGAAGAAGGTCGAGGTGTAGCTCATGTTCAACAGGCCCAGCAGGGTCGGTGCGAGGTCGATCTGGCTGGCCAGTTTTGACTCCTCGCGCGCTTCGATCAGCTTCGGGGCGTAGATGAACAGCGGGATCTGATAGTTGCTGACCGGCAGGTCCTCCTTGCCGGCACTCCCGGCCGTGTGATCGGCGACAAAGATGAACAGGGTGTTGTCGAACCAGGGTTTGCTGCGGGCCTGTTGCAAAAAGCGCCCGATGGCATGGTCGGTGTACTTCACCGCGCCGTCACGGCCATTGCCTGATGGAATATCGATACGGCCATCGGGGTAGGTGTAGGGACGATGGTTGGAGGTGGTCATCAGTTGCAGGAAGAACGGCACCTGGTTGTCGTGGTCGGCGTCCGCCAGTTTTAGCGCTTGGGTGTACAGGTCTTCATCGGACATGCCCCAGGCATTCTTGAAGCTGATGTCGGCTTCGGCAACGCTGCTCTGGTCGACGACCCGGTAGCCGTTGCCGCTGAAAAACGCGTTCATGTTGTCGAAATAGCCGCGCCCGCCGTAGACGAACACGCTGTCATAGCCGACTTCGGCCAGTTGCTGGCCAAGGCTGGCGAAGCCGCTTTCACGGCCGATGCGCTTGACGATCGAACGCCCGGGCGTTGGCGGCATCGACAGGGTGATCGCCTCCAGACCGCGGTCGGTGCGCGTGCCGGTGGCATAGAAGTTGTTGAAGTACAGGCTCTGCTTGCGCAGTGCGTCGAGGTTGGGGGTAAGGTTGCGGGTATCGCCGTTGCTGCCCAGGTACTTGGCGCTCAGGCTCTCGATGGTAACCAGGACGATATTCGGCGTGCGCGGGCTGCCCGAGGCAGTAATTTCCCGGCGAATGCCCATGGGTTCCTGATCGACGAAGCGTGCATTGGATTCTTGCAGTTCGGCGCGGATCAACTGGGTGGATTCGCTTTCGCTGAGGCTGCCGTAGAACTGTGAATAGTCCAGTTCGTTGTTGCGAAACGCGGCAAAGAACTGGTACGGCCCGTTGCTTGCCAGTTCGCGGGCGTAAGCATTGCCACCCTGGCCGCGAGGCATGTCCTGGTTGATCAACAGCGCGCAACAGCCAACCAGCAGTGCCAGGCCAGCAAGGCTGGCAAGGCGTTTACGCCAACTGGGCAAAGGCGCATCCAGGGCCTGGCGCAACGGTTTGGCAATTGCCAGGGTCACTACCAGCGCGACCAGTGCCAGTACGCTGAGAATCAGGCCGATGGGGTAGGACTCGAGGATGTTGTTCAGTACCTCATCGGAGTACACCAGGTAGTCCACGGCGATAAAGTTGAAGCGCACGCCGAACTCGTCCCAGAACAGCCATTCGGCAACGGCGACGAACAACATGATGAATACGCTGGCGAACATCACCACTCGCAGCAACCCGCGATGCGCCCGCAACCGCCATAGCGGCGCCGGGCACAGCAGCAGGTAGACGGCCAGGGGCAGGGCGGCATAAATCAGAAAGCCCAGGTCATAGACCAGGCCGGTGGTAAAGATCGAGAAAAAATGCCCCCCGGCTTCACTCAGGTGAGTGAAGTACAGGGCGCTTCTTGTCAGTAAGAAAATAACCAACCACAACGACGTTAATAGCAGTAGATAGCGCACCGGCGCTGAGCGTGTAGCGTGCATGGCGTTTGCCTTGTTATTGCAGGGGAAGTGGGGCGGCAAACTAACGCTTGAAATGAGAAAAAATTGTCAAATAAATGCAGTGAAGAAGTTTGTCTGTGGTTTATAGTGATGGTTCTTTCATGCCGCAAGGATGCGCACGAGGCGCTAATGATAATCGCCCCTGATAACTAAATAAGGAGCCCATGAATGCCCTTCAGAACATTGACCTACGATGTCTTTCACCTGGGCTTGTACATGGCCACTGCATTGGCCTGGACCAGCCTGTGCGTCATGGTTTTGCTTTGCGCGCGCAGGCGTCGCTTTGCTACTGTGCCGGGCAGTTGCCTGGGCGTGGCTGGGCTGGGCGTGCTGGTCTGCCTGGGAATCCTGTTGGCAGATGTACTGCGCCTGATCGATCACCGGGCGGTGTTATTCAGTCTGTTGGTTTTTGGGGTTATTGCACCGGGGCTTGCGGCTGCTGGTTTGTATCTGCGTCTGAATCTGCGGCGCGCGAGTATCGGTTGAATTCGCTTGTAGGAAAGCGCCTTAGTTGATGTAAGAGATTTCCGAAGTTTGACTTGCTTATAAAAGTTGCGCCCATGTAAGGCGCAACTTTGTATTCGTGCAGATCAGAAGTGCGCTTTGACCAGGAAGCTGGCCGTGTTCTGATCGGTATCAAAGGCATCGCTGTCCTTAATGCCGTATTTGTTCTTCCAGTAGTCGTATTCGAAACCGACATACAACTGCTTCTCGCCCCAGTTCAGCGCCTTGCCCAGGTCGTATTTGACCTGCGGGTTGAAGTGCAGGTTGGCGTGGTAGGTACCACGGCGGCTGGTGGCATCGTTGTCGACGACCCAGTCCATGAAACCATCGATGAGGATGTCGGACTTGCCCACGGGAATGGTGTAGGACCATACCGGGGTGATCTGCCAGACGTTGTCACCGGCGCGGCTGCCTTCGGTGTGGCGCTGGTAGAAGTTCAGCTGGAAGTAATCAAAGCCCGGGATGTCCAGGTCGAAACCCGGGCCGATCAGGTAGGACTCGGTGTCACCTTCGCCAAACTCGTAGGTCATGGCCAGCAGCACGTCCTTGACCGGGCCGAAGGCCAGCTTCTGGTCGAAGATCTTGCCGAACGACAGGCGCGGGCTGATCTCGCCGTAGTAGGTGTTGGGGCCGTTGTTGAAGTCCTTGTCGCCTTTGTAGAAGATCTTGTCGACGAAGATGAAGTTGTCGCCGTACTTCCAGGCATCGGCGTGCTCGAAGGTCACGGTCTGCTGGATCGACGGGTTGACGGCGAAGTTCTTGCCCCACAGGTAGGTCAGGCTGTTGTTCTGCCATTGCAGCAGGTCACCGGCGCTGGCGCCGGTGCTGGCCGCCAGCAGGCCGCTGGCGAGGATCAGGCTGTTGGTAATACGCATCGCGTAGTTGCTCCCTTGATTGATTCTGTGTCGGTGCTCTGGTGTGGCACCTTTTGGGTAATTACTTGTCTTCTGAGTCAGTTTTTTTCGATTGGCCACAGCTGTTTGGCAAGAGCTGGGCCAACTTTTTGGGGCTGGCTCAACAATCCTGCTCGACGTCAGACTGAACAGATGAAAAGGGTATTGCTGGATGGCGTGACGCTTGCCAACCGCCCGAATTCATTGACTGAGCGGTCAGCAAACGCAGACAGGATCCGTCCTGCCCTGAGCGAGGGGGCGCGCAGATTACTGGCTTGCGCGCCGGTCCTCAAGTGCTCCGTCCTGGAGCAGGTGTGGCAAAAACTGTGCGTTTGGTCAGCTTTTAGAAGTGAACCTTAACCAGGGCGCTGGTAACGCTCTGGTTGGTGTCGAGCTTCCCACTGTTCTCGATACCGTATTTGTCTTTCCAGTAGCTGTATTCGATACCTACGTACAACTGCTTGGCGCCCAGGTTCAGGGCCTTGCCCAGGTCGTATTTGACCTGCGGGTTGAACTGCAGGTTGGCGTGGTAGGTGCCGCGCCGGGTTTGATCGTTGTCCACCACCCAGTCCATGTAGCCATCGATCAGCACGTCGGACTTGCCCACGGGGATGGTGTAGGAAAAGGTTGGGGTAATCTGCCAGACACGATCACCTGGGCGGCTGCCTTCGGTGTTGCGCTGCATGATGTTGAGGGTGAAGTAGTTGAAGCCGGGAATCGCCAGGTCAAAGCCGGGGCCGATCAGGTAGGCCTCGTTGTCGCCTTCGCCCGACTCGTAGGTCATGGCGATCAGTACGTCCTTGATCGGACCGAACTCGAATTTGCGATCGAAGATCTTGCCTAGCGACAGCCGCGGGCTGAACTCACCGTAGTAGGTGTTGCTGCCTTTGTTGCGGTCGGTACCGCCGTTGTAGAAGATCTTGTCGATGAACAGGAAAGTGTCGCCGTACTTCCACTTGTTGGCGTGTTCGAAGGTCAGCGTCTGCTGGATCGCCGGGTTGACCTGGAAGTCCTTGCCGTAGAGGTAGGTGAGGCTGTTGGTGTGCCAGAGCAGCAAGTCCCCTGCGGCGGCTGGCAAGGTGGCCAGCAGACTGCTACCCAGCAGGAGGGAAGTGGTGATGCCTTTCATGTTGTGATTCCCGGCTTTGTTATTGTTGGTTTTCGGTTTTTTGGCGCGAAGCGCCCCGGCCGACCCGCTCCCACGGGTCGACGGCCTTGCATGTTGCTCGGGTGACGCCGGGCGGCAAGCGCCGCCCAAAGGCTCAGTGCTGGTGGGCGGTATCGTTGTGGGCGGCGCGCTCGGCGCCACCGAGGATGTTGAACAGCAGGTTGAGGATCAACGCGCTGACGGTGGCCATGGCAATGCCGCTATGGGTGATCGGTTCCATCCACTGCGGCATCTGTGCAAAGAATTCGGGGCGCACCACCGGGATCAGGCCCATGCCGACGCTGACGGCCACCAGCAACTGGTTACGACGGTCGGCGATGTCGGCTTCCTGGAGGATCTTGATGCCGGTAGCGGCGACCATGCCGAACATGGCAATCGAGGCGCCGCCGAGTACTGCTGGCGGAATCGAGGCAATCAGGAACGCCGCTTTTGGCAGCAGGCTGAGCAGGATCAGAAAACCTCCGGCAACTACCGTAACGTAGCGGCAACGCACGCCGGTCATCTGCACCAGGCCGATGTTCTGGGCGAACGAGGAGTGGGTGAAGGTGTTGAAAAAGCCGGCCACGAACGATGCGCCGGCATCGCACATCAGGCCGCGGCGCAGCATGCCCGGGGTGACTTCACGGTCGGTGACCTTGCCCAGGGCGAGGAACATGCCGGTGGACTCGACAAAGATGATCACCACCACCAGGCACATCGACAGGATCGGCGCCAGGCTGAAGGTCGGCATGCCGAAGTGCAGCGGGGTGACGACCTGGACCCAGGGCGCTTCGCTCAGGCCGGTGAGGTCGACCATGCCGATGGAGCCGGCAATGATGTAGCCCAGGCCCATGCCGATCAGCACCGAGACATTGACCCAGAAGCCACGCATGAAGCGGTTGATCAGCAGGATGGTGGCCAGCACCAGGCCGGCGACGATCAGGTACACGGGGGAGCCGAAGGGTGCGGCATCGGCGCCGCCGCCGGCCCAGTTGACGGCAACCGGGAACAGCGACAGGCCGATCGAGGTGATGACCGTGCCGGTCACCAGGGGCGGGAAGAAGCGCACCACCTTGGACATGAACGGCGCGATGATCATGCCGAAGAAGCCGGCGGCGATGGTCGCGCCGAAAATCCCCTGCAGGCCGACGCCGGGCATGCCGGCCATGGCCACCATGCTGCCGACCGCGGCAAAGCTTGCGCCCATCATCACCGGCATGCGGATGCCGACAGCACCAATGCCGAACGACTGGACGATGGTGGCGACACCAGCGACCAGCAGGTCGGCATTGATCAGGAAAGCGACTTCTTCACGAGAAAGTCCGGCGGCTTGACCGATGATCAGCGGCACGGCAATCGCGCCTCCGTACATCAGCAACACATGCTGCAGACCCACCAGGAACAGTTGGAACAGGGGCAGTGGCTGTCGTGGGGGCGCAACAGGGATGTACGCCTTGCGTGACTCGGACATGCAACACCTCGGTTTTGTTTTTATTCTTGGAGCTGCAAGCTTCAAGCGCCAAGCTTCAAGAAGAAGCAGGAGGTCGCGCTTGGCTTGCAGCTTTTTTTTGCTTGCCGCTTACAGCTGGCAGCTTGCGGCTGCCTTAGTTGGTCGGTGCTCCCTTGGCGACCCAGGCGCCAATCAGTTCACGTTCCTGCTGGGTCATCTGCGTGATGTTGCCCAGGGGCATGATCTGCGTGGCTACCGCTTGCGCCTGGATGCGCGCGGCCTGTTGCTGGATCTGCTGCGGGGTATCGAGCATCACCCCGGCAGGGGCGGCGCTGAACAGCGGGCTGGTCGGCTTGGCCGAATGGCACACCGCGCAGCGTTCCTGGATGACGCTGTGGATCTTGTCGAAACCGGCATCGTCGAGCTTGGCGGTGGCCTCGGCCGGGGCAGCAGCAGGGGCGGCTGGCTGGGCAGGGGCGGCAGCTTGTTCGGCGGCTTTCTCGGCAGCGGTCTTGCCACCCAGGGCGGTTTCCGGCAGCGGCTGGTACTCAACCTTGGCGGCGGCCTGCTGTGGCGCAGTCGGCATCGGCGCAGGGCCGGTAACGTAAGCCAGGCAGATCATCGCCAGGGCGCCGACCGGCAGGGTCCAGGCGTACTTGTTGCTGTCATGACGGGTGTTGAAGTAGTGACGCACCAACACCGCAGCCACCGCGATACCGCCCAGGATCAACCAGTTGTACTGGCTGCCATAGGTGCTCGGGAAGTGGTTGCTGATCATGATGAACAGCACCGGCAGGGTGAAGTAGTTGTTGTGTCGCGAACGCAGCAGGCCCTTGGCTGGCAGCAGCGGGTCGGGGGTCTGGTTGGCTTCGATGGCGGCCACCAGCTGACGCTGGGCCGGCATGATGATGCGGAACACGTTGCCGACCATGATGGTGCCGATGATCGCGCCGGTGTGCAGGTACGCGCCGCGGCCGCTGAACACCTGGCTGAAGCCGTAGCAGGCGGCAATGACCAGCACGAACAGGACCAGGCCGAGCAGGCCAGGGCGCTTGCCCAGTGGCGAGTCGCAGAGGAAGTCGTAGATGAACCAGCCGGCGATCAGCGAACCGACACCGATGGCAATCCCTTCACCACCGCTCAGGGTGCTGCCAGGGGCCAGCAGGTAGAGGGTCGGGTTCCAGTAGAACACCAGGCACAGCAGGGCGATACCCGACATCCAGGTGAAGTAGGCTTCCCATTTGAACCAGTGCAGGTTCTCCGGCATTTTTGGCGGAGCCAGCTTGTACTTCTCCAGGTGGTAGATCCCGCCACCGTGAATCGCCCAGAGATCGCCGGACAGACCGTCGCGCGGGTTGGCCCGGTTGAGGTTGTTTTCCAGCCAGACAAAGTAGAACGACGCGCCAATCCATGCCACGCCAGTGATCATGTGAACCCAACGCACGCTCAGGTTCAGCCATTCCAACAGATGTGCTTCCACAGTCTTTACCTCTACCCTGGCACCCTGTAGCCGGGCGCTCAGGTCTTCTCTTATTGGTGGGGGGCGAGGATCAATTGCTCATCCTCATTGAAAAAATGCTCATCGCAGTTGTTGCCAGTGCCACTGCGATCAACCACCAGGAAGTCATCCCGCTTTTCGATCGTCAGCACCGGGTGGTGCCAGACGCCGCGATGGTAATTGATGCCCTGCCTTCCATTACTGATGAAGGCACGGACCAGGCCTGATACAGGTGCATCGCCAACGGGCGCGACCACGATCAGAAAGGGGTTGCCGAGCAGCGGAATGAAAGCCTGGCTGCCCTGCGGATGGCGCTCCAGCATGCGTACGGTCAGGGGCATGTCCTGCGCATCGGCGCGGAAGATGCTGATGATCGCCTTGTCGTCGGGTTGTGCGGTTTCGACCGTGGCCAGACGATGGAAGCGCATGGTCGAGCCGTTGTTGATCATGAAGTGGTCGCTGCCGTCGGTTTCGATCACGTCACCGAAAGGGGCGAAGGCTTCTTTGCTCAGGGGCTCAATCACTAAAGTGCGCATGCGGATTCTCTTTATTCTGTGTTGTGGAGGGTGCCGTTGTGGCGCCGGTCAGGCCCTGGGTACGCTCGCGTCGCGCACTCGGGCCAGCCCGGCGGTCGACGCCCTTAAAGCTGCAGCAGGCGGAACAGGGCAATCAGGTTGATCTGCGCCAGCGCTTCCTTGAACTCGGCCTCGACCGAGTTGTGGATGCGCTTTTCAAAGGCGGCGAGGATCTGGTGCCGGTTACTGCCTTTGACCGCCATGATGAACGGGAACTTGAACTTTTCTTTGTAGGCATCGTTGAGCACGGTGAAGCGTTCGAACTCTTCGGCGGTGCACTGGTGGATACCGGCGCCGGCCTGTTCATTGGTGCTCGATTCGGTCAGTTCGCCCTGGATCGCGGCCTTGCCGGCGAGGTCCGGGTGAGCATTGATCAGCGCCAGCTGGGCGGCGTGGTCGGCGCTCAGGAGGATGTCGCTCATGCGCTGGTGCAGGGCTTCGATCTGGTCGGCTTCGTGCAACTGGCCGAGGTCGTAGGCCTTTTCGGCAACCCATGGCGAGTGTTCGTAGATGTCGGCGAAGGCTTCGACAAACGCTGTGCGATCCAGGGTCGAAGGCTTCAGGGTCTTGAATGCGGTCATTAGGCGTTCTCGGCTTGGAAAGGGTGGGTGGCATGCCAGTGACGGGCGATGTCCACGCGCCGGGCGAACCAGACCTGGTCATGGCTCTTGGCGTACTCGACGAAGCGCTTGAGCGCAGCCAGGCGCGCCGGGCGACCGATCAGGCGGCAGTGTAGGCCGATCGAGAGCATTTTCGGCGCCTCGGCGCCTTCTTCGTAGAGCACATCGAAGGCGTCCTTGAGGTACTGGAAGAACTGCTCGCCGCAATTGAAACCCTGTACCTGGGTGAAGCGCATGTCATTGGTGTCCAGGGTGTAGGGGATCACCAGGTGCGGCTTGTCGGTGGGGTTGTTGCGTTCCCAGTAAGGCAGGTCGTCGTCGTAGGTGTCGCTGTCGTAGAGGAAGCCGCCTTCCTCCATCACCAGGCGCCGGGTGTTCGGCCCGGTACGGCCGGTGTACCAGCCCAGCGGCCGTTCACCGGTGAGTTCGGTGAGGATGCGGATGGCTTCGAGCATGTGCTCGCGTTCCTGGGCCTCGTCCATGTTCTGGTAGTCGATCCAGCGGTAGCCGTGGCTGCAGATCTCGTGACCGGCTTCGACCATAGCGCGGATCACCTCCGGATGACGCTGGGCGGCCATGGCCACGGCGAAGACGGTCAGCGGTACGCCGGTGTCCTTGAACAGCTTGAGCAGGCGCCAGACGCCGGCACGGCTGCCGTACTCGTACAGCGATTCCATGCTCATGTTGCGCGCGCCCTGCAGCGGCTGGGCGGCGACCATTTCCGAGAGGAAGGCTTCGGACTCTTTGTCACCGTGAAGGATGTTGCGTTCGCCACCTTCTTCGTAGTTGAGCACGAAAGACAAAGCAATGCGGGCATTCCCCGGCCAGCGCGGATGAGGTGGGGTGTTGCCGTAACCGATCAGGTCGCGAGGGTAATCAGCGCTCACTGCAGTCTTCCTTCTTGTACGTGAATACGGAGGGCGTGGGCACCCGGGTAGGGTATCGGCCACGACGATGGAATGATTGTATACAACTTTGTTTGCGATTTGTAAGCCTGTTTTTTCGCTTTTCTTTGCCTTTTTGGCCACTCCCACCTCTATAAGGAGCCCTGCAAGAAACCTGCCTGATCGGTCAGCTAATGACGGAAGCGTCGGCTATTGGCGTGGTTTTGCGACTGATGGCCTATTTACAGGAGATGAGCGGCGTGCCAGGAAAGAATACCGAATTATTGTGTACAATTTCATAGAAAAATGTCTTAATAATCCGACAGCCGCACGTTGTCGGGCTTCCTGACGCTGGCGTGCGGGTATTTTTTGCCCACAGATAGAACAGAGGCGAGCAAGCAATGGGACGTTTGACCACGCATGTACTGGATGCCGCTCATGGCTGCCCTGGCAGCTCGATCAAGGTCGAGCTCTACCGGGTCGAAGGCCAGCAGCTGGAACTGGTGAACACTACCCTGACCAACAGCGATGGCCGTTGCGACGCACCGCTGCTGCAAGGCGATGATTACCGCAGCGGCGTTTACCAGCTGCAGTTCAGCGCCGGCGACTACTACCGTGCCCGCGGCGTACAACTGCCCGAGCCTGCTTTTCTTGACGTGGTGGTACTGCGTTTCGGCATCAGCGCCGAACAGGATCACTACCACGTGCCGCTGTTGATCTCGCCTTACAGTTACTCGACCTATCGTGGAAGCTAGTTGGTCGCTAGAAGAATCTTCGTAGGTCCCTTGCCCGCTCACACTGCGGGCTTTTTTTTACCTGTGATTTTTCTGCGGCCTCATCGCGGGTGTAGGAGCGGGCTTGACCCGCGATAGGTCCCTCACACACAACAAAAAGCCCCACCCGAAGGTGAGGCCCTTGTCTCGCAATCTTGTTTACAGGAACACGAACTTGGCAATGAAGATCGCCGTCAGCACCCACAGGCTGGCCGAGATCTCCTTGTAGCGTCCGGTCCCGGCCTTGAGCACCACATAGGTGATAAAGCCCAGGGCGATGCCGTCGGCGACCGAGAAGGTCAGCGGCATCATGATCGCGGTGACGATCGCCGGGATGCTGTCAGTGGCTTCATCCCAGTTGATGTGGGCCATGCTGCCCATCATCAGCATCGCCACATAGATCAGCGCGCCAGCCGTGGCGTAGGCAGGAATCATCCCGGCCAGCGGGGCGAAGAACATGGCGGCGATAAAGAACAGGCCGACTACCACCGCGGTCAGCCCGGTACGGCCGCCGGCGGCGACACCTGCCGCGCTCTCTACATAGCTGGTCACCGGCGGTACACCAACCACCGCGCCGAACACGCTCGAGGCGCTGTCTGCTTTAAGCGCCCGTGACAGGTTCTCGATGCGCCCGTCGGCATTTACCAGGCCGGCCCGCTGGGCCACGCCCATCAGGGTGCCGGCGGTGTCGAACATGTGCACGAAGAGGAAGGCAAACACCACCGCGATCATGCTGACGTTGAACACCCCGGCAACATCCATGGCCATCCAGGTCGGTGCCAGGCTCGGCGGCAGCGAGAACAAGCCGCCGTACTCGACCAGGCCCAGGCCCCAGCCGGCGAGGGTGACGCTGATGATGCTGATCAGGATCGCGCCGAACACCCGGTGGTAGCTGAGCACCGCGATCATCAGAAAGCAGATGGCTGCCAGCAGCGGGCCGGGCTCCTGCAGCGAGCCGAGCTTGATCAGGGTCGCCGGGCTGTCGACGACAATCCCTGCGGTTTTAAGACCGATCAGTCCGAGGAACAATCCGACGCCGGCACCCATGGCATGGCGCAGGCTGACCGGAATGCTGTTGAGCAGCCATTCGCGCACCCGCGACAAAGTCAGCAGCATGAACAGCACCCCTGAGACAAACACCGCGCCCAGCGCGGCTTCCCAGGTGTAGCCCATGGTCCCGACCACGGTGTAGGTAAAGAAGGCGTTCAGGCCCATGCCCGGTGCCAGGCCGACCGGCCAGTTGGCGTACAGGCCCATCAACAGGCAGCCGAGGGCGGCAGCGATGCAGGTGGCGACAAACGCCGCACCGTGATCGATGCCGGCATCGGCCATGATGTTGGGGTTGACGAAAATGATGTAGGCCATGGTGATGAAGGTGGTCAACCCGGCGATCATCTCGGTTTTGACGGTGGTGCCATGTAGCTTGAGTTTGAAAATCCGCTCCAGCCAGCTCGTTTCGAGCGGTGGGGCAAGATCCAGCGTAGGGGCGTCGGATTTGCGGCTTTCCACAGCGTGTACTCCTCAAGTCTTTTCTTGTTTTCCAGAACCAGTCCTGCGCACGCACTGGGGGGCTCTGTGAGGCGGATGGGATGGCAGGCCACCGGACCGTTTGTTGACTTCTGGGTCAGGAAGTTGCACGGATGGATTATGCGTTTGTATACAAGGAATGCAAATAATGTTTTCGTTGTTGTGGCCAGATAATTTGCAGGCGTAGCTATAAAGGCCATCGGCACCTGCAGAAATCCCTGCGGCTGTGTACAATGTGCCAATACCTTAATCGTTTAATTTTCTTACCAGGACTTGCCATCGCCCCTCTGGCTGGTATTACAGTCAGGGTCCGACTGGCGGATCTCCGTGCTCGAGTGCCCATGAACGAACAGCTGCAACCTCTCAAGAAACCAGTGCGTACCGGCAAGGCCGGTCGTAGCGGAACCCAGGACGATATCGTCTACGCGCACATTTTCGAGGCCATCCTCGAGCAGCGTCTGGCGCCGGGTACCAAGTTGAGCGAGGAAGCCCTGGGCGAGATCTTCGGCGTCAGCCGCACCATCATCCGTCGCGCGCTGTCGCGCCTGGCCCACGAAAGCGTGGTGCTGCTGCGGCCCAACCGCGGCGCGGTAGTGGCCAGCCCGACGGTCGAAGAGGCCCGCCAGGTGTTCTTCTCGCGGCGCATGGTAGAGCGCGCGATCACCGAGCTTGCGGTTGAGCACGCCACCGCCGAGCAACTCAACGAACTGCGCCAGATGGTCCGCGAAGAGCGCGACAGCTTCTCCCGTGGCGATCGCGGTGCCGGCATTCGCCTGTCTGGCGAGTTCCACCTGAAACTGGCGGAAGCGGCGGGCAACGCCCCGTTGATCAGCTTCCAGCGCAGCCTGGTGTCGCAAACCTCGCTGATCATCGCCCAGTACGAAAGCGGCAACCGCTCGCACTGCTCCTACGACGAGCACATGCAGCTGATCGACGCCATCGAGGCCCGTGACGTCAACCAGGCGGTGAGCCTGATGATGCACCACATGGACCACATCGACAGCAAGCTCAACCTCGACGAAGACAGCGCTTCGGATGACCTGCACGCGGTGTTCTCGCACCTGCTGCAAACCAAGAAGCGGGGTGGGGTTGCACCGCTCAAGGGTTGAAGGCCAGTAACATCAAATCGCGGGGCTTGCCCCGCGATGCGTTTCAGGCCACTGGCAGGTTATCCAGCCTCTGCTAGATTCTCACCTGATCCACCGCAAACCTTCATCAAGCAGTTGGGCTTGCGCGCTTTGCGTAGAACTTCAACTACTTGAGGACTGGTATATGTCGATGCCCCTGAGCAAACGCATGGGTGCTGAACTGATCGGTACGTTCTGGCTGGTGGTGGGTGGCTGCGGCAGTGCGGTGATCGCCGCCTCGTTCCCCATTGGTATCGGCCTGGTCGGAGTGGCCATGGCCTTCGGCCTGACCGTGCTGACCATGGCTTTCGCCATTGGCCATATTTCCGGATGCCACCTCAACCCCGCAGTGTCGGTCGGGCTGGTGGTGGGTGGGCGGTTTCCACTCAAAGACCTGCTGCCCTACGTCATCGCCCAGGTGATCGGGGCAATTCTCGGTGCGGCGGTGATCTACTTCATTGCCAGCGGCAAGGCCGGTTTCGAGTTGTCGGCGGGGCTGGCGTCCAACGGCTATGCCGAGCATTCCCCGGCGGCTACTCATTGGCGGCAGGCTTTGCCAGTGAAGTGGTGATGACCGCGATGTTCATCCTGATCATCATGGGCGCCACCGACAGCCGTGCCCCGGCAGGCTTTGCACCGATTGCCATCGGCCTTGCGCTGACCTTGATCCACCTGATCTCGATACCGGTCACCAATACCTCGGTGAACCCGGCGCGCAGCACGGGCCCGGCGATTTTCGTCGGTGGCTGGGCGTTGCAGCAGCTGTGGCTGTTCTGGGTGGCGCCGCTGATCGGGGCGGTGATCGGCGGCGCGCTGTACAAGGGGCTGTTCCGCGAGCCTTAGCGCTGATGCACGCAGCGCCCGGCAGCGAAGGTCTGCTTGACGGTGCGGTCATCGCCCAGGGTCATCAGCACGAACAGCGTCTCGTCGATGCTGTTCGACTGCTGGATGCGGTAGTCCATCAACGCCGTGGCCTTGTAGTCGAGGACCACGAAGTCGGCATCGTTGCCCGGCTGCAGGCTGCCGATACGGTCATCCAGGCTCAGCGCCCGGGCGCCGCCCAGGGTTGCCAGGTACAGTGACTTGAACGGGCTCAGGCGCGCGCCCTGCAACTGCATGACCTTGTAGGCTTCGTTCAGGGTATTGAGCAGCGAGAAGCTGGTGCCGGCGCCGACGTCGGTGCCCAGGCCGACCTTGACCTTGAACTTCTCGGCCTGCGGCAGGTTGAACAGGCCGCTGCCGAGGAACAGGTTGGAAGTCGGGCAGAAGGCCACGGCCGAGCCGGTTTCGGCCAGGCGCTGACATTCGTCGTCGCACAGGTGTACGCCGTGGGCGAACACCGAGCGCTGGCCGAGCAGCTTGTAGTGATCGTAGACGTCGAGGTAGCCCTTGCGCTCCGGGAACAGCGCCTTGACCCAGTCGATCTCCTTGAGGTTCTCGCTCAGGTGGGTGTGCATGTACAGGTCGGGGTATTCGCCCAGCAGCTGGCCGGCCAGGGCCAGTTGCTCCGGGGTGCTGGTCGGCGCAAAACGCGGGGTCACTGCGTAGTGCAGGCGGCCCTTGCCATGCCAGCGCTCGATCAGCGCCTTGCTTTCTACATAACCGGATTCGGCGGTGTCGGTCAGGTAGTCCGGGGCGTTGCGGTCCATCATCACCTTGCCGGCGATCATCCGCAGGTCCAGGCGCTCGGCTTCTTCGAAGAAGGCATTAACCGATTCCGGGTGCACGCTGCCGAACACCAGGGCGGTGGTGGTGCCGTTGCGCAGCAGTTCCTCGACGAAGATTTTCGCGACTTTGTCGGCATGCGCCTTGTCGGCGAACTGCTTTTCGCAGGGGAAGGTGTAGGTGTTGAGCCAGTCCAGTAGCTGCTCGCCGTAGGAACCGATCATGCCGGTCTGCGGGAAATGGATATGGGTGTCGATAAAGCCCGGGGTGATCAAGGCGTCCTGATGGTGCTCGACCTCGATGTCGGCGGCCAGGCTCGGCAGCAGGTCGCGGGCATGGCCGACAGCGCTGATCTTGCCGTTGTCGATCACCAGCAGGCCGTCTTCGAAATACTGATAGGAGGCTTCGACGCCTACTTCAGCAGGGTCGGCGATGCTGTGCAGGATGGCGGCACGGTAGGCTTTGCGGGTTGCGCTCATAGGGCTCTCGTCATATGGCTTGGCTGCGCCGTGAGGGCGGCAGCAATTGGGCAATGGGGCCGGCATTGGCAGCGTTGTTGTGCTGGCCAAAGCTTGCGTTGTAGGTGGCAATGATTTCTGCGGCAATCGACACGGCGATCTCGATCGGCAGCTTGCCCTTGACCTCGGCGATGCCCATCGGGCAACGCATGCGCTGCAGGCGCTCCTCGGCAAAGCCGCGCTCGCGCAGGCGATGCTCGAACTTGACGCGTTTGGTCTTCGAGCCGATCAGGCCGAACCAGGTGAAATCATTGCGCTTGAGGATCGCCGCGGTCAGTTCCAGATCCAGTTGATGGTTATGGGTCATGACGATGCAGTAGCTGCCAGCGGGCAGCTCATCGACTTCATCCACCGGCTCTTCACTGACGATCTTGCTGACCCCGGCGGGAATGCTCTCGGGGAATTCCTGCTCGCGCGAATCGATCCAGCGCACCTTGCAGGGCAGGGCGGCGAGCAAGGGTACCAGAGCGCGGCCGACATGGCCTGCGCCGAAGACGGCAATCTGCGCCTGAACCTGGCCCATCGGCTCAAACAGCAGCACGGTGGCACCGCCGCAGCACTGGCCGAGGCTGGCGCCGAGGCTGAAGCGCTCCAGGTGCGGCGCTTCGCGGCGCTCGGCGAGCATTTGCCGGGCGATATGCATGGACTTGTATTCCAGGTGGCCACCGCCGATGGTGTCAAACAACTGCTCGGCGCTGACGACCATCTTCGAGCCGGCGTTGCGCGGCGTCGAGCCGCGCTCTTCGATGATGGTCACCAGTACGCAGGGCTCGCCGCGGGACTGCAGGTCGGACAGGGCGTTGATCCAGGTGTGCATGTTCAGTTACCTATGTGGTGCCTGTTCTGGCCTCATCGCGGGTCAAGCCCGCTCCCACAGTAGTCCACTGTGGGAGCGGGCTTGACCCGCGATTGGCGCCCTACGGAGCGACTGTCTCAACCTCGGCAGCAGGCTGCTGCGCCGCCAGCGCCTTGCGCATCTGCTCGCAGCCCCAGAGCACCCGCTCCGGTGTCGCTGGCGCATCGATCAGCGGATGCACGCGGTAATCGCCAAGGCTGGCCACGGCGTCCTTGATCGCGCACCAGGCGGCAATGCCGAGCATGAACGGCGGCTCGCCCACGGCCTTGGAATGGAACACCGTGTCTTCCGGGTTTTTGCGGTTTTCCACCAGTTTCACCCGCAAATCCACCGGCATATCCGCTACCGCCGGGATCTTGTAGCTGGCCGGGCCGTTGGTCATCAGCTTGCCCTTGGCGTTCCACACCAGCTCTTCGGTGGTCAGCCAGCCCATGCCCTGGATGAAACCACCCTCGACCTGGCCGATGTCGATGGCCGGGTTCAGCGAGGCGCCGACGTCGTGCAGGATGTCGGTGCGCAGCATCTTGTACTCGCCGGTCAGGGTGTCGACGATCACCTCGGCGCAGGCTGCGCCGAAGGCGAAGTAGTAGAACGGCCGGCCGCGGGCCTGGCTGCGGTCGTAATAGATCTTCGGGGTCTTGTAGAAACCGGTGCTCGACAGCGACACCTGGGCGAAATAGGCCTGTTGTACCAGCGCTTCGAAACTGAGGATTTCATCGCGCACGCGCACATGGCCGTTACGGAACTCGACGTCCTCTTCACTGACCTTGTACTGGCGTGCGGCAAATTCGGTCAGGCGCTGCTTGAGGATCTCGGCGGCATTCTGCGCTGCCTTGCCGTTCAGGTCGGCGCCGCTGGAAGCTGCGGTCGGCGAGGTGTTGGGCACCTTGTCGGTGTTGGTCGCGGTGATCTGGATACGCTGGAAGTCCACCTGGAACACTTCGGCTACCACCTGCGCGACCTTGGTGTTCAGGCCCTGGCCCATCTCGGTGCCACCGTGGTTCAGGTGAATGCTGCCATCGGTGTAAATATGCACCAGGGCGCCGGCCTGGTTGAGGAAGCTGGCGGTGAACGAGATGCCGAATTTTACCGGGGTCAGCGCCAGGCCTTTTTTCAGGATCGGGCTGTTGGCGTTGAAGCGGCGGATCGATTCGCGGCGCTCGGCGTAGTCACTGCTGGCTTCGAGCTCGGCAGTGATCTCTTCGAGCATGTTGTGCTCGACGGTCTGGTAGTAGTGGGTGACGTTGCGCTCGGTCTTGCCGTAGTAGTTGGCCTTGCGCACCGCCAGCGGGTCGAGGGCCAGGTGGCGGGCGATATGGTCCATCACCTCCTCGATGGCGACCATGCCTTGCGGGCCGCCGAAGCCACGGTAGGCAGTGTTGGAGGCGGTGTTGGTCTTGCAGCGGTGGCCGTGGATGGTGGCATCGCCGAGGTAATAGGCGTTGTCGGCGTGGAACATCGCACGGTCGACGATAGAGGCCGAGAGGTCCGGCGAGCAACCGCAGTTGCCGGCCAGGTCGAAATTGATGCCATGCAGGCGGCCGTTGTCATCGAAGCCGACGTCGTACTCGATATAGAACGGGTGGCGTTTGCCGGTCATCAGCATGTCCTCGACCCGCGGCAGGCGCATCTTGGTCGGCTGGCCGGTGAGGTGGGCGATGACCGCGCACAGGCAGGCGGGGCTTGCCGCCTGGGTTTCCTTGCCGCCGAAACCGCCGCCCATGCGGCGCATGTCGACGACGATGTTGTTCATCGGCACGTCGAGCACTTCGGCCACCAGCTTCTGCACTTCGGTGGGGTTCTGGGTCGAGCAGTAGACGATCATCCCGCCGTCTTCGGTAGGCATTACCGAGGAGATTTGGGTTTCCAGGTAAAAGTGCTCCTGGCCGCCGATGTGCAGGCTGCCCTGCAGGCGGTGCGGGGCGCTGGCCAGGGCGCTGACCGAATCGCCGCGTTGGTGGGTGTGGCTGTCGAGCACGAAGTGCTTCTTGCGCAGCGCCTCGACCACGTCCAGCACCGGCTCCAGGTCTTCGTACTCGATGATCGCGGCCATCGCCGCGCGGCGCGCGGTATCCAGGTCACGGGCAGCGACGGCAACCACTGGCTGGCCGACGAATTCGACGGTGTCGATCGCCAGCAGCGGGTCGCCGGGCAGCAGCGGGCCGATGTCCTTGAGACCCGGCACATCTTCATGGGTGATGGCGATGCGCACGCCCTCGAAGGCGTAGCAGGGGCTGGTGTCGATGCTCAGCACCCGGGCGTGGGCGCGGTCGGACAGGCGCGCATACACATGCAACTGGTTGGGAAATTCCAGACGGTCATCGATATACACCGCTTCGCCCGACACATGTTTGTCGGCACTGTCGTGCTTGAGGCTGCGGCCGACCCCGGTGGTCAGGTCCTGGCTGAACAGTTCTGCCATTTCGGCCTGGCTTTTGGCGACGTGATGGTTAGACATAAGCGGTCACCCGAGTTTCGATGTGCGGCGTTTGCAGTTCGATGAAGTACTTGCGCAGCAGGTTCTGCGCGCTGAGCAGGCGGTATTCCTTGCTCGCCCGGAAATCCGAGAGCGGCGTGAAGTCTTCGGCCAGGGCCTGGCAGGCGCGCTCGACGCTGGCCTGGTTCCAGGCCTTGCCGACCAGCGCCGCTTCGCAGGCGCGGGCGCGCTTGGGAATCGCCGCCATGCCGCCGAAGGCGATGCGCGCTGCGCCGACAACACCGTTCTCGATACGCAGGTTGAATGCCGCGCAGACTGCCGAGATGTCATCGTCCAGGCGCTTGGACACCTTGTAGGCGCGGAACGCCCAGTCGGCGCGGGCCCGTGGCACGATGATCTTCTCGATGAACTCGCTTTCCTGGCGCGCAGTGATGCGGTAGTCGATGAAGTAGTCTTCCAGGGCCAGGGTGCGGGTGTTGTCACCTTTGCGCAGGACGATCTGCGCATCCAGGGCAATCAGCAGGGGTGGCGAGTCGCCGATCGGCGAGGCGTTGCCGATGTTGCCGCCCAGGGTGCCCTGGTTGCGGATCTGCAGCGAGGCGAAGCGGTGCAGCAGTTCGCCAAAATCCGGGTATTCGCGGCTCAGGGCGTCGTAGCAGTCGGTCAATGGCGTGGCCGCGCCGATTTCCAGGTGTTCGGCTTGAGTGTCGATGCGCTTGAGTTCGGCGACGTTGCCGACATAGATCATCACCGGCAGGGTCTTGTGGAACTGCGTAACTTCCAGCGCCAGGTCGGTGCCGCCGGCCAGCAAGCGGGCTTCGGGGTGCGAACCGTACAGCTCGGCCAGGTCGGCCACGGTCAGCGGCACCAGGCAGCGCTTGTCGCCGCTGTTGAGCTCGCCGGTTTCGCTTGGGGCGATGGCTTTGAGGCGGGCGATGGTCTGCGCTTGGCCGCTGTCGAACTGATCCGGCTGGGCCTGGCAGCACGATTGCTCGGCGGCGGCGAGGATCGGCCGGTAGCCGGTGCAGCGGCAGAGGTTGCCGGCCAGGGCTTCCTGGGCCTTGTGCAGATCGGGTGCGTCGCTGTTCTTTTGCAGGGCGAACAACGACATGACAAAGCCCGGAGTACAGAAGCCGCATTGCGAGCCGTGGCAATCGGCCATGGCCTGTTGCACGCTGTGCAGCTTGCCCTGGTGCTTGAGCCCTTCGACGCTGATCAGCTGTTTGCCGTGCAGCGAGGAGACAAAAGTCAGGCACGAGTTGAGGCTGCGGTAGCGAATGTGCTCGCCGCCGTCCTCGCCCTCGGCCAGCTCGCCGACCACCACGGTGCAGGCGCCACAATCGCCGCTGGCGCAGCCTTCCTTGGTACCGGACTTGCCCAGGTGTTCGCGAAGGTACTCGAGCACGGTCAGGTTGGGGTCCAGGGCATGCTCACTGCGCAGCTCCTGGTTAAGTAGAAACTGGATCACGGGAAGGCCTCACAAGCGACTTATTGTTGTTGAGCGGACTGTAAGCAGACTTGATTTTCAGGTCAACAATTTTCTGACCTTTGGGTCAGGAAATTTCTCGTGGCGCTTCCGCCCTTTCACAGGTGCTCTGTTATGAGCATAGTTGGCCCTGCGTGATCCGAATCTTTTGCGCCAATCGTGCCAACTTCTGCTGCATGGCCACTGCGCGGCGCGGGGGCAAGTGCGCTACAATTCGGCGCTTGTGCACAGTTCAATGATTTTGAAGGAAAACCATGACGTTCAAGGCGCCGGACAGCCTCTCCGAGCAAATTGCCCATTATCTGGCCGAGCGGATCATCCGCGGCGAGCTCAAGCCCGCCGAGCGGATCCAGGAGCAGAAGGTCACCCAGGCATTGAATGTCAGCCGTGGCTCGGTGCGCGAGGCGCTGTTGATCCTCGAACGCCGCCACCTGGTGACCATCCTGCCGCGCCGTGGCGCCCATGTGACCGAGCTCAATGAGCACAATGTGCGCAGCCTGTGCACGCTGATGGGCGAGCTGTACAACCTGCTCGGCAACGCCGTGGCCCTTAACTGGCGCAACGATGGCGATTTGCATCCGTTCCTCAAGATCCAGCAGCGCCTGACCGGCGCGTTCGAGCGCCAGGACATCCGCGCCTTCGTCGATGAAAGCTTCGCGGTGATGCGCGCCGCCTATCCGTTTGCCAACAATCCGTACCTGCAGGAAACCGTCGAGAACCTGCAGCCGGCCATGAGTCGTACCTATTACCTGGCGCTGGACCAGCGCAAGGCCAACATGAACGACTTCCTGGTGTTGTTCGCCAACCTGCTCGAAGCCGTGGTGGCCCGAGACCAGGTGCGTATCCGCACGGTATTGGCCGAGTACTGCCAGCGCAGCTGCGAGCTGGTGCTGGCGGCGCTGGCGACTGCCTGAGCATGCGCTTAAAGTGCATTCGCCTGGCCGGGTTCAAGTCGTTCGTCGACCCGACCACGGTCAACTTCCCCAGCAACATGGCGGCGGTGGTCGGGCCCAATGGCTGCGGCAAGTCCAACATCATCGACGCGGTGCGCTGGGTGATGGGCGAAAGCTCGGCGAAAAACCTGCGTGGCGAGTCGATGACCGACGTCATCTTCAATGGCTCGACCAGCCGCAAGCCAGTGAGCCAGGCCAGCATCGAACTGGTCTTCGACAACTCCGACAGTACCCTGGTCGGTGAGTACGCGGCGTATGCGGAAATCTCCATTCGCCGCAAGGTGACCCGCGACGGGCAGAACACCTACTACCTCAATGGCGCCAAATGCCGGCGCCGGGACATTACCGATATCTTCCTCGGCACCGGCCTGGGCCCGCGCAGCTATTCGATCATCGAGCAGGGGATGATCTCCAAGCTGATCGAAGCCAAGCCCGAGGACCTGCGCAATTTCATCGAAGAAGCGGCGGGCATCTCCAAGTACAAGGAGCGCCGGCGCGAGACCGAGAACCGCATCCGCCGTACCCACGAGAACCTCGAACGCCTGACCGACCTGCGCGAAGAGCTCGAGCGCCAGCTCGAACGTCTGCATCGCCAAGCCCAGGCGGCCGAAAAGTACAAGGAATACAAGGCCGAGGAACGCCAGCTCAAGGCGCAACTGGCAGCCCTGCGCTGGCAGGCCCTGAACGATCAGGTCGGCCAGCGCGAAGCGGTGATTGGCGATCAGGAAGTGGCCTTCGAAGCGCTGGTGGCCGAGCAGCGCAATGCCGATGCCAGCATCGAGCGCCTGCGTGATGGCCATCACGAGCTGTCTGAGCGCTTCAACCTGGTGCAGGGGCGTTTCTATTCGGTTGGCGGCGATATCGCCCGGGTCGAGCAGAGCATCCAGCACGGCCAGCAGCGCTTGCGCCAGTTGCAGGACGACTTCAAGGAAGCCGAGCGCGCGCGCCTTGAAACCGAGTCGCACCTGGGCCACGACCGCACCCTGCTCGCCACCCTGGGCGAAGAGCTGCAGATGCTCGAACCCGAGCAGGAGCTGACCCTGGCCGCCGCCGAAGAGGCCGCCGCCACCCTGGAAGACGCCGAAACCACCATGCACGGCTGGCAGGAGCAGTGGGACAGCTTCAACACCCGCTCGGCCGAACCGCGGCGCCAGGCCGAAGTGCAGCAGGCGCGCATCCAGCAGCTGGAAACCAGTCTCGAGCGCTTGGCCGAGCGCCAGCGCAAGCTTGGCGAAGAGCGCGACCAGCTCAGCGCCGATCCGGAAGACGCCGCGATTCTCGAACTGGGCGAGCAGGTGGCCAGCAGTGAATTGCTGCTCGAAGAACTACAGCTCGAAGAGCTGCAGGTCGTCGAGCAGCTAGAAACCCTGCGCGAACAACTGCAGCAGGCGGTGCAGGCCCAGCAGCAAGCCCAGGGCGAATTGCAGCGCCTGGGCGGCCGCCTGGCTTCGCTCGAAGCCTTGCAGCAGGCGGCGCTCGACCCCGGCACCGGCACCGCGCAATGGCTGCGCGAGCAGGGCCTGGAGCAGCGTCCGCGCCTGGCTGAAGGCCTGCGCGTCGAGCCGGGTTGGGAGCTGGCGGTGGAAACCGTGCTCGGCGCCGACCTGCAGGCGGTAGTGGTCGAAGACTTCAATGGCCTGGACCTCAGTGCCTTCGATCAGGGCGAATTGCGCCTGCTCGCCAGCCGTGGCGAAGGCGTGCGTATTCCCGGCAGCCTGCTCGACAAGGTCGAGGGGCGCATCGATCTGGCGCCCTGGCTCGGCCAGGTCAAACCGGTGGAGAGCCTCGATCAGGCCCTGGCCTTGCGCGCTCAGCTGGCAGACGGGCAAAGCCTGATCAGCCGTGACGGCTACTGGGTTGGCCGGCACTTTTTGCGTGTCAGCCGCGCCAGCGACGCCCAGGGTGGCGTACTCGCCCGTGGCCAGGAACTGGAGCGCCTGGGCCAAGAGCTGCAAGAGCATGAAGCGGCGCTGGAGCTACTGGAAACCAGATTGCAGGAACTGCGCGAGCAGCAGCAAGAACTGGAAGAGCGCCGCGAGCAGTTGCGTCGCAGCGCCCAGGACCAAGCGCGCCAGCAAAGCGAACTCAACGCCAGGCTCTCGGCCGGCAAGGCCCGCGCCGAGCAGTTGAGCCTGCGCCGCCGGCGCCTGGAAGAAGAGCTTGCCGAGCTGCTTGAACAACGCAGCATCGAGCACGAAAACCTCGGTGAGTCGCGCCTGCAGCTGCAGGAAGCCCTCGACCTGATGGCCCAGGACACCGAACAGCGCGAACTGTTGCTGGCCCAACGCGACAGCCTGCGCGAGCGCCTCGACCGGGTGCGCCAGGAAGCCCGCCAGCACAAGGACCACGGCCACCAGCTGGCCGTGCGCCTGGGGTCGCTGCGCGCCCAGCACGATTCCACCCGCCAGGCCCTGGAGCGGCTGGAGCTGCAGTCCGAGCGCCTGAGCGAAAAACGCGAACAGCTGACCCTGAACCTGGAGGAGGGCGAGGCACCGCTCGAAGAGCTGCGCCTCAAGCTTGAAGAGCTGCTGGAAAAACGCATGAGCGTCGACGACGAGATGCGTCAGGCGCGCCTGCACATGGACGAAGCCGACCGCGAGCTGCGTGATGCCGAAAAGCGCCGCACCCAGGCCGAACAGCAATCGCAACTGTTGCGTGGCCAGCTCGAGCAGCACCGCCTGGAGTGGCAAGGGCTGAGCGTGCGGCGCAAGACCTTGCAGGAGCAACTGCTCGCCGACGGTTACGACCTCGACGGGGTGTTGGCGACCCTGGGCGAGCAGGCCAGCGAGCAGGAAGCCGAACAGGAGCTCGAACGCATCGATGCGCGTATCCAGCGCCTGGGTGCGATCAACCTGGCGGCCATCGACGAGTACCAGCAGCAGTCCGAACGCAAGCGCTACCTGGATGCCCAGGACGCCGATCTGGTCGAAGCCCTGGACACCCTCGAGAACGTCATTCGCAAGATCGACAAGGAAACCCGCAACCGCTTCAAAGATACCTTTGATCAGATAAATGCCGGATTACAGGCACTTTTCCCAAAAGTTTTCGGTGGCGGCAGCGCTTACCTGGAACTGACGGGCGAAGATCTACTCGATACAGGGGTGACGATCATGGCGCGGCCACCGGGCAAGAAGAACAGCACCATCCACCTGCTCTCGGGCGGTGAGAAAGCGCTGACCGCCCTGGCCCTGGTATTTGCCATTTTCAAGTTGAACCCGGCACCGTTCTGCATGCTCGATGAAGTCGATGCGCCACTGGACGATGCCAACGTCGGGCGTTACGCCCGGCTGGTGAAAGAGATGAGCCAGACGGTGCAGTTCATCTACATCACCCACAACAAGATTGCCATGGAGATGGCTGATCAACTGATGGGCGTGACCATGCATGAACCGGGGTGTTCACGGCTGGTGGCGGTGGATGTGGAGGAGGCGATGGCCATGGTCGACGCCTGATTTGAAGCAATAACGCGTGAACCTGCGGTAAATGGCCCTGTCAGTTGCGACAGACGGTGTAAAGTTATCTTTGGTCGTGCTAGCTTAATGTCACTTATTTTTTTGCGTGGGTAAAACGCCTGTCAGAACATAGAGTTGGCGCCACGTTTTAAAGGGGTTTAAACCCTTTATTTTTCAGCATTTTTTACAGAGGCACGGGATTACATGGAAATCGGTCTGCGCGAGTGGCTGATCGTCATCGGCATTATTGTCATTGCCGGTATTCTTTTTGACGGCTGGCGCCGCATGCGCGGCGGCAAGGGCAAGTTGAAATTCCGTCTGGACCGCAGCTTTTCCAACCTGCCGGACGATGACAGCTCCCCTGAAGTGATCGGTGAGCCGCGCGTGCTCGACAACCACAAAGAGCCAGCGCTGGACGAGCACGATCTGCCGTCGATGAGTGCCGGGCGTGAGCGTGAGCGTGAACCCAAGGTCGGCAAGAGCAAGCGCAACAAGCGCGGCAGCGAGCCTCAGCAGGGCGACCTGAACCTGGCCGCCGAACCGCGTGAGCCGGACCTGTTTGGCAATGCCGACGACGACTTCCCGGATGAAAGCCCGAAAACCAGCGGCTACGGTTCCGCGCCGGACAAAGACCTGCCGCCGGTTGAAGAAGTACTGGTGATCAGCGTGATTTCCCGCGATGAAGGCGGCTTCAAGGGCCCGGCATTGCTGCAGAACATTCTTGAAAGCGGCCTGCGCTTTGGTGAAATGGATATCTTCCACCGTCACGAAAGCATGGCCGGCAATGGCGAAGTGCTCTTCTCGATGGCCAACGCGGTCAAGCCCGGTGTGTTCGACCTCGACGACATCGATCACTTCAGCACTCGCGCGGTGAGCTTCTTCCTCGGCCTGCCAGGCCCGCGTCACCCCAAGCAGGCCTTCGACGTGATGGTGGCGGCAGCGCGCAAGCTGGCCCACGAACTCAATGGCGAGCTCAAGGATGACCAGCGCAGCGTGATGACCGCGCAGACCATCGAGCACTACCGCCAGCGCATTGTCGAGTTCGAGCGCCGCGCGCTGACCCAGAAGCGCTAGTAGGAGCGGGCTTGCCCCGCGATAAGAAACACGCAAGAGCAGCCAAGGCTGCTCTTTTGCTTTGCAAGAGACGACACACCATGACCGCCGAATCCCGAATCCTTGAACTGCGCGCCGAGCTCGACCAGCACAACTATCGCTACTATGTGCTCGATGAGCCGAGCGTGCCAGACGCCGAATACGATCGCCTGTTCAATGAACTCAAGGCCCTGGAAGCCGAACACCCGGAGCTGGTGACCGCTGACTCGCCGACTCAGCGTGTCGGTGGCTCGGCGCTTTCGGCGTTCAGCCAGGTGCGTCACGAAGTGCCGATGCTCAGCCTGGGCAACGCCTTTGAAGAAACCGACCTGCGCGAATTCGACCGCCGCGTGGTCGAGGGCCTGGACCTGCCGGCCGGTGACCTGCTGGGTGATGGCGCCGCCGTCGACTACAGCTGCGAACCCAAGCTCGACGGCCTGGCGGTCAGCCTGCTGTACCGCGACGGGCAACTGGTGCAGGGCGCCACCCGTGGCGATGGCACCACCGGCGAAGACATCAGCGTTAACGTGCGCACCGTGCGCAACATTCCGCTCAAGCTGCAGGGTGAGGGCTGGCCGACGGTGCTGGAAGTGCGCGGCGAGGTGTTCATGTCCAAGGCCGGTTTCGAGCGCTTGAACCAGGCGCAGATCGACGCCGGCGGCAAGACCTTCGCCAACCCGCGCAACGCTGCCGCCGGCAGCCTGCGCCAGCTGGATTCGAAAATCACCGCCAGCCGCCCGCTGGAGTTCTGCTGCTACGGCGTCGGCCAGGTCTCGGCGCCGATTGCCGACACCCATATCGGCACCCTGGAGCAGCTAAAGGCCTGGGGCATGCCGATCAGTCGCGAGCTGCGCCATGCCGCTGGCGTTGCCGAGTGTCTGGAGTACTACCGCGATATCGGCGCCCGGCGCAACGAGCTGCCTTACGAGATCGACGGCGTGGTGTTCAAGGTCAACAGCCTGGCTTCCCAGCGCGAGCTAGGCTTCCGTGCCCGTGAACCACGCTGGGCGATTGCCCACAAGTTCCCGGCCATGGAAGAGCTGACCGAAGTGCTGGATGTCGAGTTCCAGGTCGGCCGTACTGGCGCGGTAACCCCCGTGGCCCGGCTCAAGCCGGTCAAGGTGGCGGGTGTGACGGTGTCCAATGCCACCTTGCACAACATGGACGAAGTGGCGCGCCTGGGGTTGATGATCGGCGACACGGTGATCATCCGCCGCGCCGGCGATGTGATCCCGCAGGTCATGCAGGTGGTCACCGAGCGTCGCCCTGAAGACGCCCGTCCGGTGCACATTCCTACCGCGTGCCCGGTGTGCGGCTCGCAAGTCGAGCGCACCCAGCTGGTCAAACGCAGCAAGGGCAAAGAGACCGTCAGCGAGGGCGCCGTGTACCGTTGCGTCGGCCGCCTGGCCTGCGCTGCGCAGCTCAAACAGGCGATCATCCACTATGTATCGCGGCGGGCCATGGACATCGAAGGCCTGGGCGAGAAGAGTGTCGAGCAACTGGTGGATGAAGGCCTGATCCGTTCGCCAGCCGACCTCTACCAGCTGACGTTCGAGCAGATTGTCGACCTCGAGGGCTTTGCCGAACTGTCGAGCAAGAACTTGCTGGCGGCGATCGAGGCGAGCAAGCAGCCGGGCCTGGCGCGTTTCATCTATGCACTGGGCATCCCGGACGTGGGCGAGGAGACCGCCAAGGTCCTGGCGCGCTCGCTGGGTTCGTTGCAGCGGGTGATGGCGGCGTTGCCGCAAGTGCTGACCTACCTGCCGGATATCGGCCTGGAAGTCGCCCACGAGATCCACAGCTTTTTCGAAGACCAACACAACCGCACAGTGATCGCCCAGTTGCTTGAGCGCGGCCTGCAATTGCAGGATGAAGGCGAGCTGGGCGCCGAATTCGCTGCGAGTACCACCTTGGCCGGGCTGATTGCCAAACTGGATATTCCCTCGGTCGGGCCCACCGGTGCCGAGAAGCTGGTGGCCAAGCTCGACAGCCTGGAGAAGATCATCGCCGCCGATGGCATCGACCTGCGCCAGGCCCTGGCGGCCAAGCCGGCCGAAGCGGTGCGCGCGTTCTTCCAGGTGCCTGAGAATGCCGCCCTGGCCCTGGCTATCGAAGCGCAACTGCGCGACTTCGGCATGCACTGGTCGAGCGAGAAGAAAGTCGCCGAAGGCTTGCCTCTGGCCGGCCAGACCTGGGTGCTGACCGGTTCGCTGGAGCGCATGAGCCGCGACGTGGCCAAGGACAAGCTGGAAAGCCTGGGGGCCAAGGTTGCGGGCTCGGTCTCGGCCAAGACCCACTGCGTGGTCGCCGGCCCCGGCGCCGGCTCGAAGCTGGCCAAGGCCAATGAGCTGGGCCTGAAGGTGCTGGATGAAGATGCTTTTGTCAGCTTCCTGGCCGGGCAGGGTATCGAGGTCTAAAGGCGGCACTGGTGGCGTTCGCCATGGTCTAGTCTTGGCAGGCAGCCAGGAGGGATCGCCATGTACCGTTTTTTCGAACAGCTGGGCGCCAGGATCGCGGCGCCCTTCGTCAGCCAGCAACAACGTCCGGATCGGGTCTGGCAATGCCGGTGTGGGCAGTCGGTGTTCTTTCGCAACAGCCAGTGCCTGGCCTGCCAGTCGGCACTGGGCTACTGGCCGCTCAGTAACCGTGTCGCCAGCCTGTCGCCCGGCCCTGCAGAGGGGCTCTGGCTGCTCGATGGCGAGCCTGAAGCCGGGCCGCTGCGTCGCTGTGCCAACCTTGACACCCCGGCGGCCTGCAACTGGCTGCTGGCCGAGCATGAGCCCGACAACCTGTGCCTGGCCTGTCGCCTGAACCGCACCATCCCCGACCTTGGCATTGCTGAAAACCACCCGCGCTGGCGCAAGCTGGAAACCGCCAAGCGCCGGCTGACCGCGCAGCTGTTGCACCTGGGCTTGCCGGTGGAGCCGAAAAGCACGCAGGACGGCCCGGGCCTGGCCTTTGATTTCATCGGCGTCGATCTTGAGGGCAACGCGCCCATCACCGGCCATGCCAATGGCCTGATTACTCTCGACGTGCGCGAGGCCGATGATGACTGGCGCGAGCGGGTGCGCGTGCAACTGCACGAACCCTATCGCACCCTGCTGGGCCACCTGCGTCATGAAGTCGGTCACTACTATTGGGATCGCCTGATTGCCGACAGCCATTGGCTCGACGGCTTTCGTGACCTGTTCGGTGACGAGCGCGAAAGCTACAGCGAGGCGCTGGAACGTCACTATCAGCAAGGGGCGCCAAGTGATTGGGCGGCTGCTCACGTCAGTGCCTATGCGACCATGCACCCCTGGGAAGACTGGGCTGAAACCTGGGCACACTACCTGCACATGACCGATGCGCTCGACACCGCGCTGGCACTGGGCATGAATGCCAGCAGCCTGGAACTGGACTTCCCGCCGTTCACGCGTGAGGACCTCTATCGCCCGGACGACCCCGGGGCAAAGGAGTTTCTCGCCTTTATCAATGCCTGGGTCGAGCTGTCAGCAATGCTCAATGAGCTGTCGCGCAGCATGGGCCAGGTGGATCTCTATCCGTTCGTGCTGGGCAAAGCGGTGGTTGCCAAGCTGCACTTTATCCACCTGCGGGTCACCCAGCCAACGTCACCGATAGCCGACCAAGCGGGTGCTGCGCTCCCGTGAAGCAATGCCAAGTCATTGAGTGGTGATGGTTTTTTTAAATTTAGTGGTTGTATCTTGAGTTGATGCCGGTACAATGGCGCGGCTCGTCGCCAGATGAGCATGCGTAATGGTGACCCCATCGGTCCCCCCGCAACGATTACCCGTGAACCTGGTCAGATCCGGAAGGAAGCAGCCACAGCGGGAACATTGTGTGCCGGGGTGTGGCTGGTGGGGTCGCCACCTATCTTTAAGTCCTTGATTCTACAAGGATTTCTCGCTCAAAAATCTCGAAGTGTGACAGCGTTTAGGTACACCTGAGTGGTGCACCACCCGCACGATCTTATCTCGTCGCCTTTTTTGTCGCTACCACAGCCTTCTTGGGTTCCCTGTGCCTGACTGGGGGTGGTTTGTGCTCCCCTTATCTCAGTGACACCTCCCTGCAGCGATATTTTTCTATTCTAAATAGAAAGTCATATCGTTTTCGCCGTGGTTTTGGGTAGTATGTGGTAGCGGGATATTTCTGTTTTGTCTCTGCGTGGAATTAATGGCGTTATTGTGAGTTTTTAAGTCGGTTTAAATTGAATTTTGGAGCAACGGATGGCAAAGAAAATTGCGGTTATAAACTTTAAGGGTGGCGTCGGTAAGTCTACGCTAACATTTCATTTGGCTGCGCACCTTGCTCAAACATCGCGGGTGCTAGTTGTTGATGTTGATCACCAATCTAGTCTTTCAATTGTGATGATGGGCGGGGAACTTTGGCAGGCGGCTGTCACGGGGCGTTCAACTAGTAACTCAATATTTGAATCGTTCTGTAATCGGCGGGTGGCGATGCCGGGGACGGAGATTATTCACAAAAATATTCTTCACACTAGACGCCCTGCTTATGATTTTTATCCTTCATTAGATTTGGTGCCTGCGCAATTTGAATTGGATGACACCGAAATCGAGATGGCATCTACCACAATGGGGTCGCCAATAATTTCGGAGTGGCATAAGAGAACCTTGCTTGCTGAGTGGCTTGACTCCGTGGGGGCGGATGTAAATTATGATTACATATTCTTTGACTGTCCACCTGCGACGAAGCTCGTTAGTCAAAATGCTCTGGCGGCTAGTGATTACTTCGTCATTCCTGTTATTCCTGATGCCATGTCGAGTCGAGGCGTGACTCATTTTCGTAATCTGGTGACGGTGAAGATCGATCAGAAGCTAGATTTTTTGCGTACAAATGCTGGGATTTCACCATCTGAAATACCTAAAGCCTACCGACCAACTACAAAGATGGCCGCTATTGTACCGTTTATGGCCAAGCCAGCAGGGAATGCGGCCTCAGGGCTCACTAACATACATACGGAGCAATTGAATGCGCTTCGCAGGAAATGGGGGAGTGATATCATCAATCAAGTGGTAACAAACTTGACTGGTGTTCCAGAAGCTTTGGATCAAGGGTGGCCGGTCTGGAATGCGTACCGAACAGACAATATTAATCGGGCTATTCCTATGCTTAGGGCTGCGTGCAAAGAGGTTGTCGCGAGGTTTGTTTAAATGAGTAAGAAAATTGATGATAGTGGCTTGATGGGTAGGTATAAGGATGTACTTGATGTTCTGGAAAAGAACTTAAGATACATCGAGTTTGTCGGTGCCGATCCGTCTGTTGTGGCTGACTACAAGAAAGTTATCTCGCATCTACGCGCTAAGACATTGGTTGAGGTTTCTCATGTTTTAGGTGGTTACGGTTCTAAGAGGAAGCAAACCTCTGACGTAGATCGCGATAATTTTGCTCAGATGAGTTTGAAAGAGATTAGAGAGCGGATCGGTTCTCCAAAAACTACTAGAGGAGTGATGGAGGGTATCGCCGCTGCTCGCTTCGGTATGAGTAAAGGAGGGTTGTCCTCTCTGAGAAGTCGTGAAGCTTTGAAGGAGAAAATTGAATCGCTTTTATCAAATGAGAGTGCGCACGAGGTTATATCACAAGTGGTTATAGGTGGTGGCGATGATGATGTAAATAAGAAGTAGCCGGCCAGAAGAGATTATCAATAACGAGTGGGGTTGTGGAATGTATTGCACAGTCCATTTTTTCAGTGATTGCATACTGTGGCCCCTGAGTCGTACTGGTACGAACTTTCATTGTGATTTATGGCTTGCCTCGAATGTTGGTATTAATATTCTCCACAATGTCCATGACCTTAAATCCCGGGCTTTGAAGGTCTGGTCTGCTGGGTAGGTATTATGTGCCTTGGCAAAGTCATAAGCGGTAAATAACCCCTAGTTGGCGACCTTCTCTGACTCAACCGGTTGTTGTTGCATGCAGGACACGGCTGCCTGCTTGGTGGGGGGCTGCTACTATTTGCGACGGGTTAGGAGCAGGCGTGCCAGATACACTACCAACTCCTTTTGTAACAATGCATCCGCCCCTTGTGACAAGGAAGATGCCGATTTTGTGTTTGGCCGATACGCTGCATTCTCTTAGTAAACTCACTTGAAGAGGGCTGGGTCGTAGTGACAGTGCTAGAGCCCAGAGTTTCTGCGGGAAGGGCGGGAGCATTTTAGTCATAAACTCGATTTCTTCCCGAAACAAAGTTTCACTTTTAAGTATTTTTGAATTATTCAGCCAGAAAATAATATGCGGCGTTTGGCCAGAATTCTATACGGACCGCTAAGCACAGCAGGATCGAACCAACTGGAAAGCTGAGCAAAATATAAATAACTCTTGGCTATATATGAATATTGTTTAGAACGATACGTCAAGAGAAAGCATCAGACGGCGGACTGCTGTAGCGTTGAACTCACGACCACGCGGTGTGCGAAGCCCCTTCTTGTTCAGGCAGTCAGCGACCGATTGGAACGTATTCACCTTGTTGTACAGGCAGGATTCGAAATGGGGGCGGATACCATCTTGGTAGCTGTTGATGTTGCTCATACGAACGCTGTTGGCTGTGGTGATATCTGCCACTGACGGCCCTTGGCTTGTGCTTCTGCACGATTCACCACCTTCTGCTGAGCAACAGCATCACCAGCTTCTACACGCCTCTGGAGAGAGGCTAAGGCCTCCTTTGTGCGGGTGGCGATGAACTCTCGTCCCTGTTGGGCGAGGGCGGCGAACTGGTGGAGTGGTGTTGGTTTGTGGCAGGTGGGGTCGCCACCTATCTTTAAGTCCTTGATTCTACAAGGATTTCTCGCTCAAAAATCTCGAAGTGTGACAGCGTTTAGGTACACCTGAGTGGTGCACTGTGCTTTGATTTTACCTGTCGAGTTCCCTCGCTCCAAGCTCTGTGTCTGATTGCAATGGGAGCCAGCGTTGGCCTGACTGCTACGGCTACTCACATTATGATTTCATCCGGCTGAGGAATGCGATCCTCTCTGCGACTTGTGCCCTGTCACTGAATGTCTCAAGATAGTGGCATTGTGCTGTGGTTTCGGCCTGCAGCTGGCGCTAGTCTGAATGTCAAGGAAGGAAAAAGATGACATACACCGCCTCGATTCAACGTAGTGACCCTACAGCTTTTTTGTTTCTTGTGGATCAATCCGGTTCCATGGGGGACAGGATGGCAGGAGAGAGAACGAAGGCTCAGTTTGTCGCTGATGTCCTGAACCGGACGTTGATGAACCTCGTCACTCGCTGCACTAAATCAGAAGGTGTGCGTGATTATTTTGACATAGGCGTCCTTGGTTATGGACATACTGGTGTCTCGAATGGTTTTTCTGGGGCTTTGGGCAGCCAAGTTCTTCATCCTATCTCAGCAATTGAGGCCAACCCTCTGCTAATTGAGGATCGTACTAAGAAGGTTCCAGATGGAGCTGGTGGGTTGGTAGAGCAGACCGTTAAGTTCCCAGTATGGTTTCAGCCGGTGAGTAACGGTGGCACTCCAATGCGTGCAGCGTTAACCAGTGCTGCTGAAGCTTTGGTGGCGTGGTGCGATCAGCATCCGAATAGCTATCCGCCAACTGTTTTACATGTCACGGATGGTGAGTCAACAGATGGTGATCCTGAAGAGCTTGCTACTATGCTTAGGCAAATAGGGACTAATGATGGGCAAGTACTTCTTTTAAATATTCATGTTAGTGCTAATGACTCAACCCCTGTTAAGTTCCCTGCTTCCGAAAGCGGATTGCCAGACGCCTATGCCAAGCTTCTATTCAGTATGTCGAGTAACCTTCCAGAGCATCTAGTTAAATTTGCGCAAGAGAAAGGGTATTCTGTAAATTCCGAATCTCGTGGGTTTGTGTTTAACGCGGATGCTGCCGAAATTGTTGAGTTTTTCGATATTGGGACTCGTGCCTCACAACTTCGGTGAGTTTAATGTTCGTAGATTTCGCTGCGTCTGTGGCAAAAGATAGCGACGCTGAACATCTGAATGAGGATAGCTACCTTTTTAGTATCAATGGAAAGGTGGCTAGCCTTAGTGATGGTGCTTCTGAGTCGTTTGATAGTAAATCTTGGGCAGCGATACTTTGCGGTATGTCATGTGCTGGTTTGGGTGTTTCTCCAGCGTCCATTTATCAGGCTGTGGAAGCGTACGCCAATATTTATGATCCGTCAAAGTTGTCTTGGTCAAAGGCTTTGGCTTTTGAGCGAGGTAGTTTTGCTACTTTGCTCTCGTGTGAGTATAACAATGAACGCTCTGAAGTCGAGGTTGTTGCAATCGGAGATTCTGTCGTAGTTGTTTGTGAGGGTGGGGAGGTATCCAAGTGTTTCCCGTTGACTATTCCTGAGCAGTTTGAAGATCGTCCGGAGTTGTTAAGTACGCGAAATGATTATAATGATTTTATCAATGATCCGCTCTTCAATACTAAACATGTTATGGTTTCGGTTGTAAGTTCCAACACTACTATACTTCTGATGACGGATGCCATTGGTCATTGGTGCTACAAAGCAATTAGTGAAGGGCGTGAAGAGTGGCGTCTGCTGCTGTCTATAGATTCGGAGTTTGAATTCGCTGAATTTGTAGAAGAGTCTCGAGAAAATAAGACTATGAAGCTCGATGACACCACTTTGATCCGTTTGAGATTCTAAGGTGTAGACATGGCTTATCCTAGTCTCGAGCAGTATCAAGAAGCACTTCAGCATCCCCGAGTTACCTTGCTGGATGGAGAGTTGAAGAATGGGAGCATTTCGACAAGTGGTCTCGGCCTTCCAAAGGTTATGTGTGGCGGTTTTGCCCTAACCTACACTGTTACAGTGGGAGCTGGGAAGTATGCTGTTCGATGCTTTCATAAGCAGTCTCCTGATTTGGAATCTCGCTATAAGGCGGTCAGTACCAAGCTGAAAAATTTATCGTCGAACTACTTCGTCCCTTTCGAGTTTCAGTCGCAGGGAGTACAGGTTCAGGGTGGTAAATTTCCGGTTGTCAAAATGGCATGGGCTGCTGGAGATACATTAGGTGAGTTTGTTTCGGATAACTTTCGTAATGGCAAGGTTTTGTCCGATCTCCGTGAAAGTCTAATTAAGCTTGCTGCTTATTTGGAGTTGCAGGCAATTGCACATGGTGACTTGCAGCCGGGCAACCTGATGGTTAGTCAGGGTGGTAAGGTTGTTCAGTTAATTGATTATGACGGAATGTTTGTTCCTGAAATTAAGCAATTAGGTGCAGCTGAAATTGGTCATAGAAATTTTCAGCATCCCAGTCGTACGGGTGTTCATTTTAATTCGTCCCTTGATCGCTTTTCATTCATAAGTTTAGTTGTTGCTCTGAAAGCCTTGGAAAGGGAGCCCGACTTATGGGATGAAAGTCAGTCTGATTGGGATTCTTTTGTTTTTAGGGCTTCCGATTTTTCTGATCCGGCTTCTTCTAAAGTTTTTCAAAGATTGATTTCCAGTCCAGTAAATTCGGACGATGCGAAAGCATTCGCTGCTGTTTGTTTAGGTGGTTTTGATCAAGTTCCTAGCCTTGCAGATTTTTTGGTAAGGAAGGGGATTTCTCAACAGCAGTTTACAATTAAAACCCGGCCTGTTACGCCAGCTGCGTATTTTTCTCAGTATCCTGTTCTTAATGCAACTGATTACAGTGCCTTTGTTAAAAATATTGGAAATATGGTTGAGCTTGTAGGGAAGGTGGTTGAGGTCAAGCATGGAGCTACGAAGAAAGGTGGGCGTTCTTATGTGTTTGTAAACTTCGGTCCATGGCAAGGCAGCATAGTCAAGTTAAGTATCTGGCCATCTGCGCTGGCGAAGATGAAGAACGCCCCGACCTCATCCTTAGTGGGAAATTGGGTTAGTGTTGTAGGGTTGGTCGAGCCTGTATATGCGAGTAAAAAATATCGCTATAACCACATTGCTATAGATATTTCTAGTCAAAATCAAATTAAACAAATTACTTCAGCTGAGGCAATGTTTAGGCTAGCGGCGAAGGCTCCAGTCAAAAATGTTTCTGCTCTCAGTAAAAATCAGGAAGTGATTGAACGTCTTCGGGGGCGTGAGCCACTTGTGTCGACTGTCATTCCTCCCGGTCCTTTGGCGTCAGGCAATTACCCGCCTCAGACGGCGAATGCAGCTATTTTGCAAAAAATTCAAAACTCGCAGGGGAAACAAAGCTCGCCTCAGAGCACTGCGTCGCTATCGGCTACAAAACCGCCGAATGTTTCCGTGGGGCAATCAATGCCACAAGGCAGTGTCCCGACTAAACTGCCAAAGTCGAGTGGAGTACCTTGGTGGGTTTGGATCATTGGGCTGTGGGTTTTGGTCGCGATCTTTAAGTAATAGACGAGATTCTGTTCTTCCAGATGACATCTATGGTTTTAAAGTGGCTGCGGGGTTATCTTGTACTACGAGTGGTCTTTTAGTTCCCTCCGTCCGTTTGCACTGGGAGATTCCCCCGCTTGCATGTAATAGTGGGAGGAGGGGCGGTGCGAGCTTGCTTTGTGGTCAGGCTTGGTGGTAACTCAGAATTATGCGATTTCGAGGTGAGTTCCCAGCGCCTCGATTAATGGACTATGCCAATCTATGGCAGGGCTCTTTCAGTTTTGGAAAAAATAATGGTTGGGGTCGCAGTGCTACTCAGCAGGACGCTAGCTGGGTCAACTTGAAATCGTCAAGCGGAACCATAAATAAGTTGAGGCTACGTAGCCCCATAGAGTCTGATGTTACAGCGGTGACAGGCAAGCGTCAGACCGCTTTCGTTTCTCGCTTGATTCTGTACACAGTGGCGATACCGCAGTCAGCCAGTTTCGCAATCTGATCAGCAGACATCGTCGGATGTTTCCGCATCAGCGATTGAACTGCTGCCCATTTGGCAGCGTTCTTACCCTTGCCTGTTGGCTTCCAATCTGGTTCAGCAGCCTTCTTGTTTTCCAGCCCCTGCTTAATGCGTTCCACGCGTTTCTCTTGATCCAGTCGTGCCATTGTTGCCATCAGGTCAATCAGCATGTTGTTGATCACATCCATGATTTGACCAGTGATTCCTTTCGCCTCAACCTGCATGTGACTGGTAGGCAGGTCAGCTACAACCAGACGCAACCCCTTGGCCTTGATGGTGGTCTTAAGAGTATCCCAGTCAGCTTGTGAGAGGCGACTCAGGCGGTCTACAGACTCGACCAATAGCACGTCTCCACTCTCGGCAGTGTCGAGCAAAGCGAGCAGCTCAGGACGGTTGAGCTTGGTGCCACTGATGTTCTCGGCGTATACACCAACGATGTTCAATCCCTTCTCTCTAGCGAACAACTCTAGGGCGACTCTTGCACGATTGGCGTCTTGGTCTTTGGTTGATGCACGGAGGTAAAGGTGGGCATTCATGGCTGGCTATCCTTTATCATTAATATAGATAGATAAATGATAATTTAATCATATGACTGTCTGCAATAGATATTCGATAGTGTTTGGTGAGCAGCTACCGGACTACCAGATAGGTCTACTTCTTTGATAGTGAGGATGGCTCAAGATCGGAGCGATTCAATTCCTGATGCGATGGCTTCGGCATTGGTGTCGAGGGTGTGCAGGATGCTCAGTACGTTGTCATGCACGTTCGTTGAACCTCGCTGCTTTATCCAAAGCGACAGCTCTTCAAGGCCTGCACGTAGGGCTTGCTGATTGAGTGCAAGCAATTCCAGTGTGTCAGCAGTGATTGAGGTGCGGTCGTCCATAATGAGTTGTCCTGATCTCAATGGCTTGTCGTGATTGCGTTCTCAAGCTCTTGTACAAGCTCTGGAAGGCTGATTCCAAGCACTTTACATAAGTCTCGTAGCTGAACGATGTCCAGTCGGCGTGTCCCGTTCTCCACATCACTCATGAATGACTGAGGGCGGTTCAGAGCCTTTGAGCAATCCACTTGGGTCAAGCCAGCTGCTTTTCTGTGCTTCCTGAGCAAGCTCAAGAGGGCTGTGTGTTCAGGTCGATAGATCGTTTTGGTCATGGTCGGTAGCTAGGTGAGGGTAGCTATCAAACCTATATCCGGTTTTCAGATATCTGAATTTCGGATAAATTCCATCTTGGCCCTGATCTTGCCGAGCAAAATATGGAGATGACCGTGAACGAAAAACTGTTCGTACTGACCAACCGTAAGAAGAAGACAAACCACATCCTGCACCTAATCCTGACCGTCCTGACGGGAGGGCTTTGGTTGATCGTGTGGGGCATCACAATGCGAAGCAACGATGGTCAAAACAAGAAGATCGATAGGGAAATCGACCAGATCATGCACTACAAGTCTCAGGGCTTGAGCGATGCTGCCACGCACCAGCAGATGAAGACAGACAAGCTGAATGCTGACGTGCTTCAAGGAAGGGTGATTTTTGTTTTGTTGGTGGTGGTGTTTCTGTACTTCTACCTACGGTAGAGGTTGCGCACCTTCAGCGGAGCGTCTAGCAAACTCCTTGATCAGCTCCGCTGGCGTTTGCACCGAAAGCGGCAAGCTTTCAGCTGATTGCACTGTGCATGACCGTAGGTCAGGATCGTGGACACCTGACGGTGTAGAGGGGGTGAACAACAACCCCCCCCAAAAAAAACCTACTATTCCGTACTATCTACAGCTTACGCTGTTCCTGTGCACAACCAGAGAAAAGCGTAGCTTTGAATCTTGGGGCAATTGTTAATTGTTGCCCCTTGTAAACCGGCAGGTTTGAGTAAAATCTGAATTGGGCTGTAACCTGTACCGTAAGCGTCAGCTTACTTTTGTTGGAGTTGTTGTTGATTGACAACTCCCTAGCTCTACCGTGTGTACGCTTCAAACCTGACGGTCTGAGAAAATCTTCCTTGTGTACCGATTGTTAGAATTTTTATATGTATAAGGACTTTTCACAGTCCCTTGATTTTCGTGGCCTACAGAGCATTTCTTGCGTAGTTTTTTTGAAAAAGTGATGTGAAAATACGCAAGGTCTCCAACTAGCATTTCGGGTCAAGCGGCAATCGCTGCTGTGACATTGGTGTTCTCATCCCATCCTCTTCTATTCATGCTCGATGCTGATTGAGGGTGGAGAGTTGTCCAGTCACGATACCAATGTTCGATGTACACATCCCGCTTGGCATCATCACCTCGGAAGATCAGTCGTGGATTGACTGTCAGCTTGATCTCGCCTGTGCGGATACCACCGGTTCTTGAAGTGCTGACTCTGACCATGTTGCTACTGATCAACGTGCTCAGCTTCTTCATCAGGTTTGAGGCTGTCGTACCCAATGCCTTCGCCAGATCGGCTTGAGTCATGATGATCATGTTCCGATAAAGAACCAGTTCGTGCAGTTTGCTCAGGATGTTCATCATTGGGACAGTGATACGACTGTCCACGCCTGTTCGCCGCCATACACCATGGGTTTGGTCCTGAGCATCAATCAGGGAGTGCAGCGTATGCGGTGGCAGCTTGCGTCGGTCTACGTGTGACAGGACCGCGTTCAGATCGTCAGCACTCCGGCACTTGCTGAGTTCTGGCCGGTAGTCAGGGCGTTCGCTGAAGACAGAAGGCTTGTCATCGTAGCCAAAGATTTCGCCGGTTGTTGGGCTGATCAGCAGTCCATCGACGTTAAGGAAGGGTGATGCCGTAAATGCTGGGCACTCGTATGCCATTGTACGTTCTCCTATTCAAGTTCATTGCATGGGCAGTTCCTCTCGGGTTGTGCCGATTTGGTTTGGTAAATCGCAGGCGTTAAAAAGCCCCCTTGCAAGGCACCATGTCGGTGGTCGCGGTGGAGGCTTCTAAGCTGTCTGTCTACCTACTGGGTAGGCGGCGGATTATACGCATTTAGCGACAGCCGGTCAAGATCGGTGGTTGACGTGGCTAATTTTTTCAGAAACTGTTTTTCATGGTGGGAAACGCCTTTTGCTTAGTCCAGACAGCATATCCGTCCCGTAAACATTGAGCGTTGCAGAGCGAATGTCAGGAAAAGGTCGTGTGGGAGTCAAGGTTTAACCTAGGTTTTTGATAGGTTTTCCAAGGTTAATTTATATGCCTCAATGCCTCCGCCATTGCTCTAATTGGGGTTCTGCTTCCGTAGATGCCGAAGGTGACGGAGCTGTCTTCATGTCCCACCATCCGTTTGATTAGCGAGTCTTGGACGCCAGCATCACGTAGGTCATCGATGAAAGTATGACGGAAGCTGTGGAAGGTTTTGCGGGTATCGGAGATGCCGCATTTCGTCTTGTATCTGCCAAACCACTTGGAGGGAGCATGCCCCAGCTTTCCCCTTACTGGCTCAAGTTCAGGGAACAGACGATCTACTCCAGTCGCTCGGACTGATTCAACCTGCTGTAGTAGGCCAAGCTCGATCAGGACAGGGTGCAGTGGAAGTACACGGCGACTGCTGGTGTTCTTGAGGTTCTGGCCTTCGCTGCCGTCATCAATGCGGATGCACTGGATGCCCTGTTGTTCGATGAAGTCGTCTACATGCAATTGGCAGAGTTCTTCCAGCCGTGCCCCGGTGGTTCGCCCAAGAAGTGGCAACCAATACCGCCACGGGTGCTTCCGGGCTTGTACCTTGAGTGCATCCAGATCGAGAAGAATGCTCAGGTCGTGGCGATCAAACGACAGTCGTGCCTCCTTGGCCGACCCCGTCATGACTTTCATGCCTGCTAGTGGGTTGTCAGTGATGTACCCGTTCGCCTTGCACCAATTCAGGAAGGCAGAAAGCTTGCGTAGGCGATTGTTCACAGTGACGGCAGTAATTGTCTTGTACGTGCTGCTTGATTCAATCACCTGCTTCAGGGTCTTACCCTTGAACTCTGGTCGTAAGCCGAAGTACTGAGGGCAGCGGCTAAGCCGCTCCTTCAGCAGACGCGCTTTCTGCACCTCGAAGACTGTCGCTGGCATGTCCCCCATCAACTCGAACAGATCGGAGAGGGCACGCTCGACTTCACTAGTGCTTCCTACCCGCCATGTACCACCACGTTTTCCTTCTTCTATATAGAGCTTGGACAATGTGGCGAGGGTAGGGCCGTCGTTACTCGGCTTCACAGTAGCCACTGGCGTCTTCCGTGGAGCAGCTTTGATGGTTGGCAGAGGTGCAGCGTCCCGCCATTGCAAACATAACGCACGGAGCACCTGAGGCTCTGCCAGCGGGTGTTCGTTCAGATGCTGATGCACCTGCTGGGCCAGTGAGCTGGCGAGGAATAGTGCAGCCTGACGCTCCCGTAGATGCAGACATACACGCAGGGTTTGACGGTTCGGGAAGAGGTGCTTCGGAAGTCGCAGGTTGAGGTAGTAAACGGACTGGCGGCGGACGATGTAAGCCATGAGAGAGCACCAGAGTGGACCAACAAAGTGGACCAATTGAGTGGAACAATTCTGGTCGCACCCCAGCTTTTGAGCGCCCGTACTGAGTGCCTTCACGGGTAGAAACTTTGCAACCTCATCAACCTGAAACCCTTACCCCATAAGGCCCGCATTGATTGCCGAGCATGCTTGTATGCCACCCGGTCAGATCCGGAAGGAAGCAGCCACAGCGGGAACATTGTGTGCCGGGGTGTGGCTGGTGGGGTCGCCACCCATCTTGCCTGTTGGCGCTCTGCATCACCTCTTCTCGAAGATTTTTCCAAAACGCTGGCCCAACAACCTACGTTGCCGGTTTTCGCGCGTGTGTGCGATAACCCTGTAGTGCCGTGGCTGCTCGACAGCCCCGTAGTGTCTGTGGTTTTGGACCTACAGGGAGAATCTTCATGTCAGCCCCCGAGCAAGTACCATCAGCGGCCACATCACCTGCGGATTTTTCCGCCGCCAGTCTCAATCTCGAATTCCTTCGCCAGCAGCTACCTGCCTGGTTGCGTTCTGCTCCGCCAGCACTGTTGGCAAAGCTGAGTGTCAGCATGCGTGCCTGCGAGGCCAGTCGGGCGGCGCGGGCCCGCTTGCTGGCGCCACTGCAGTCGGTTCAGGTGTTTGCCCAGGCGCGATTCGACGAGGCGTTGCGTCGACGCTTTGGTTCAAGACTCAAACCTACTGGTGATCGTTTGATTCGCGTCAATCGGCTCATGGGTGGCTGGCAAGCCCCCGGTCTTAAATGGCTCTGGCAACGAAATTACACCGAGCAGGGATTGCTGCAAGCGGCCTTGCACAATTTCACTGCCGCTGAGCAGCAGAGTGATAGCGCCCTGGTCAGGATGTCATCCTTTCGGCATGCCGGTAGGCGAGTGCAGGGCGTCAGTGTTCTGGGTTTCGTCAGGTTCTGCCGCGAACTGGATCTGGGTGGGCAGTATCAAAAACACATTGACTCGGTGTTCGATCCCGATGGCGTTGTCGGCATTCCCCAGTCGACCCGTGAGCTGTTCCGCGAGTGTGACCGTTACGCCTTGCAGGTCGATGCTCATGTGGCGCTGATGCGCGGGGCAATCAGCGCGGCAATGTACAAGCAAGTGCTCGAAATCAGTGAACTCAAGACCGGGATCCAGGAGCAGGGCGTGCCGCTACGGCTCAAACGGCTGAAGCTGGCGGGGATCGAACTGCGTGGGGTCAGTGTCTTCGAGTTCAGTTTTCAGCCGCTGGGGCATCTGGCCGCGATTCAGCGGTCCTGGGTCCGCTTGCTGGTGCACATCCCCCAGGACCCGTTTTCACCCCTCAAGGAGTACGCCGGTTGGGATGAGTTCGAGCAGGACCTGGCCGGCAAGCTGTCCCGGGACAGCTACCGGCAGTTCTTTATGCGTTTGGCATTGCGTCGTCAATGGCCGGCGCTTCATACGCAGCTGCAAAACCGGCTGTTTGAACAGCGCAATGGCCAGCGAGTGGCGCTGTCCAGTCCGTCCTTGGCGCTGGATGCCATCCTGCGGCCGGAGCCGCTGTTCGAGGACTTGTTCAATCAGTGCCTGGAGCAGCTTCAGGATGATGCCCGTTTCATCGCGGTGCCTACCGCAACGCTGGATGCCAGCGAACGCCAGGCCGCGCTGGACAAGGCGTTGGAAATTGGCCTGGATGTGCTGGGTCTGGCGGCCTTTGTGGTACCAGGTTTAGGTGAGGTGCTGTTCGGGGTGGTGGCCAGTCAATTGATGAAAGAGGTGTTTACCGGGCTGGATGATTGGGCCGAAGGTGATCGTCATGAGGCGTTCAATTGCCTTACCCATGTTGTTGGCGAAGTGGCCGGGCTGGCGGCCGGGGCAGTCGTTGTCGGCACGGCGGCAACGCTGGTGCGCAACTCGGCACTGTTCAAGGCGCTGGCCCTGGTGAGAAAGGATAATGGCGCGCTACGTCTTTGCTTGCCTGACCTGAAGCCCTATGCCCTTGACCTGGACTCGACGATTGCCGGGACGGCGTCCGAGCAAGGTATTTACCAGATCGGTGAACAACAGGTTGTGCGCATCGAGGACAGTTTCTATCGCGTCGAGCAAGACGCCGAGACGGGGAGCTGGCGCATTTGCCATCCCGTGCGCAGTGGCGCTTGGGCGCCGGTGCTGGAACACAATGGCAAGGGCGCCTGGCGCAGCCGCTTTGACAGTCCACACCGCTGGCAAGGCAGTCAGTACCTGTTTCGTCGCCTGGGCCCCAGTGTTGAAGATCTCGGCGATGAGGAGGTAACTTCGGTACTCGCCGTCAGTGGTGCCGATGAAGCACAGTTGCGGCAGTTGCATCTGCATCGGCGTCCACCCAGCGGGGCTCTTGTGGACGCCTGCGAGCGGGCGCGGCTGCAGCGGCGCCTGCAGCGTTTTAGCCAGCAGTTGCAAAACCCTGCAGCCGTAGCCGATGAAAGTTTGCTGATGCGCGCGTTGCAACTGATGCCTTCTTCGGCGGATGAGCCAGTGCCGCAAGGGCAGGTTCAGGAGTGGCTCAAGGCGAACTGGCGGCGATTTTCCGAGCACTGCCTGGCCGCCGAGCGGCCACCTGTATCGTCCCTGGTAGCGCGTGATTTCCCTGGTCTGGGGCCGGCCATGGTCGAGGAAATCGAAGCCAGTGCCACCAGCGCTGAGCGCTTGCGCATGGCTGATGGCCGTCGTGTGCCCCTGCGGCTGGCCAGGCAGGCGCGGCAAGCCTTGGGTGAAACACGGCTGGCGCATGCGCTGGAGGGGTTTTTCTGGCCGCAAATGGCCAACACTGATTGTGACCGGCTGCTGCTGCATATGCTGATGCAGGACCCGCGCTGGCCTGCGGCGCTGGAACTCGGTATCGAAGGGGTAGGTCCTGCGGTGCAAGGCCCGACCCTGATCCGCCGAGGCGACCTGTACATCGACGGTCAACGGCCTGAAGCTGCGCCTCGCGACCTGCTTGAGCTGGCGTGGGAACTGGCCGGGCTGGACGTTGTAGAAGATCTGCCGGCCTTGCGCCGTCAGCTTGGCGTACAGGCCGGTGCACAGCGGGCCATGGTTGGACGCGTATTGGGGGGCGTACATGAGCGGTGGTGGACGCCGCTTCAGCGTTTTGCCGATGGTCGCCTGGGCTATGCCCTGAGTGGGGGCGGGGCACGGCTCCCGGTGTCACCCCGTTCCATTGAAGAAGAAATCCTTGAGCTTTACCCTGACTATTCAGCGCAAGAGATCGCCGCTTACCTTGAGCCCTATCGTGCTCGACCCGCCGAGGCTCGCGCGCTGTTGCAGCGCCGTCGCGAAGAGTTGCAAGGGCTGCAATCCGGGCTGCGGCGCTGGCAAGGTGCGTCAGTGGACAGTGAGCAGGCGCTCGGTCGCCAGCAATTCAGCGAGCGCCTGGTCCAGGCCTGGCGTCACCAGTCGCCGGGCATACGCACGCCGCTGGGGCGTACCCTGGGTTATCGCCTGGATCTGGGAGGCCTGATGGTTGGCGAATTGCCCGGGTTGCAGGCGGTGGACCTGCATCATGTGCTGGAGCTGGATATGGCAGGCATGAACCTGGCGACCGTGCCGGCGGAGTTTCTCGCCCACTTTGGCCGTCTTCGTTATCTGGATCTTTCCGGTAATGAGCTGGCCCTGATTCCGCCAGCAATCGAAAATCGCCTGAGCCTGCAGAACCTGCGCCTGAGCAACAACCGGATTGTGCTTGATGCCCGCGATGCCGCGCGAATAGGTGATCTTTTGAATCTGGACAGCCTCCACCTGGAAGGCAACCCTCTGGGCATCCCGCCCGATGTGAGCAGGCTGCCCCAGCTACGTATCCTGACCTTGAACAATACCGAGATCACCCGCGTGCCGGAAAGCCTGCACGATCGCTCAAGGCTGGAGTGGGTCGACCTGAGCGACAACCAGATCAGCCAGTTGCCCGAACACTTCCTTGAAGAACCACGCAGTTTTTTGCGCATGATCGAGCTGGAAGGCAATGCATTGTCCGACGAGCAGTATCGTCGACTGCGCCGTTTGCAGGCGCCGCCGACGCCAGTGCGGGTTGCGGCTGGAGATGCCGCGCAACAGTTCTGGACCGGACCGGCGTCTGCCAACCGCCAGCTTGTCGAGTATTGGCAGCGACTGCGCAACGAGCCCCAGGCCGGCAATTTGATGACAGTCCTGGAGCGCTTGGCCCAGACCGTCGAAGCGCAGGAGCAGTCAGAGTCGATGCGCACACGGGTCGCGGGGATCTTGCATTACGCCGTCGAAGGGCCGATGGCCGAAGACCTGTTGCGCTTTGCCGGTGATCCGCAACAGAGCATAGGTCATCCGTTGCTGGCGTTTGAGAATCTGGAAAGCAGGGTTCAAGGGCATCGCGCCTTGCTGGATGCCTTGCAGGAGCACGGGCCGCGACAACTGCTGGATTTCGCCCGGGCCTCCTTCAATCGTGAGGAGTTGCGGCGCTTTGTGATCGATCAGGTGCTGCTGGAGCCCGAACTGTTTGCGCGCAGAGACGAGTTGCAGTTGCTTTACCAACAAGAGCTGTACGGGCGGCTTGCGTTGCCGGGCGATGCCCGGGATCTGATCCTCACCGATCTTGCCCTTTCAACCGCGCAGCTCGACGCGGCGCTGGCCCATGTGCAAGGGGCGCAGGTACAGGCGCGCTTGCCGCGCTTCATGACCAGGCAACCGAACTGGGTCGAGTACCTGCATCAGCGGCATGCCTCGGCGTGGCTTGAACTGGATGTGCGCTTTAATCAGCTCAGCGCTGCGCAACGGTTACGCGAGGCCGGCCTGCCCGAGGCCGAACGTTTGCAGCTTGAACGCGGCCGGCAGTTGCAACAGGCGATGGATGAGGCCGCGCTGTTGCTGCGGTTGACCCGTGAAGCGCTGGGCATACCGGCTGCCCCCGGTGGCTGACCGGTCATGAGGGCGGCGGGGAGCTTGATTGGGGCGGGTGTCCACGGATGTGTGTATAGCGCTCGATCATTCGTTCAATCTCCCCGGACGCTTTCAATCGCAGCAAGGCCTGCAGGATGCCTTGTACCGGCAAGGCCGGATCGTTACGCACCAGGCAGGCCAGGGGCTGCTCTTGCGCCATGGTCCAGCTCTCGGGCACCGAAAAGCGCAGCACCGGTTGCTGCGCGAAGCTGGCAGAACTGATCAGCAGCAGTGCCCCCACGATTCGCCACATGCTGCATCCTCCCTGATGCCGGCTCGTCTGACAGCTTAGCCGAGATCGGCAGGGTGCAATTTTGCCCCCGCTCCGCTACGATTAGCGGTCTTCAGCTTGCAGTCGCGACGGTTTTCGATGAGTTATCAGGTTCTTGCACGTAAATGGCGTCCGCGCTCGTTCCGCGAAATGGTCGGCCAGACCCATGTGCTCAAGGCCTTGATCAACGCGCTGGACAACCAGCGCCTGCACCATGCCTACCTGTTCACCGGTACCCGCGGTGTGGGCAAGACCACCATTGCGCGGATCATCGCCAAGTGCCTTAACTGCGAAACCGGCATCACCTCGACGCCTTGCGGTACCTGCTCGGTGTGCCGGGAGATCGACGAGGGGCGCTTTGTCGACCTGATCGAAATCGACGCCGCCAGTCGCACCAAGGTCGAAGACACCCGCGAGCTGCTCGACAACGTGCAGTACGCACCGAGCCGCGGGCGCTTCAAGGTCTACCTGATCGACGAAGTGCACATGCTCTCCAGCCACTCGTTCAACGCCTTGCTGAAGACGCTGGAAGAGCCGCCGCCCTACGTCAAGTTCATCCTCGCCACCACCGACCCGCAAAAACTGCCGGCGACCATCCTCTCGCGCTGCCTGCAGTTCTCGCTGAAGAACATGACCCCCGAACGGGTCGTCGAGCACCTGAGCCATGTGCTCGGGGCCGAAAACGTCCCCTTCGAAGACGACGCCCTGTGGCTGCTCGGCCGCGCCGCGGACGGCTCGATGCGCGACGCCATGAGCCTGACCGACCAGGCCATCGCCTTCGGTGAAGGCAAGGTGTTGGCCGCAGATGTGCGGGCGATGCTCGGCACTCTGGATCATGGCCAGGTGTATGGCGTGCTGCAGGCGTTGCTCGAAGGTGACGCCCGGGCCTTGCTCGAAGCCGTTCGCCATTTGGCCGAGCAGGGGCCGGACTGGAACGGCGTGCTCGCCGAAATGCTCAATGTGCTGCACCGCGTGGCCATTGCCCAGGCGCTGCCTGAGGCAGTTGACAACGGCCAGGGCGATCGTGACCGGGTGCTGGCTTTGGCCCAGGCATTGCCGGCCGAAGATGTGCAGTTTTATTACCAGATGGGCCTGATCGGCCGTCGCGACCTGCCATTGGCACCAGATCCGCGTGGCGGCTTTGAAATGGTCCTGCTGCGCATGCTGGCGTTCCGCCCCGCCGACAGCGACGATGCACCGAAACCGGTGCTAAAGCCGGTGGGGATCAGCCAGGCCACAGCTGATTCTGCAAGCACGGTGGCAGTAGCCCCCCAGGCTCCGCCAGCCATGGCGGTTGCACCGGTGCCTGTGGTTGCTGAACCGGAACCGGAACCCGTTGCAGAGCCAGAGCCCACCCCTGTCGGGGTCTCTGCGCCTGAGCCGGTGGTCGATCTGCCCTGGAACGACCCTGTCGCCGTCGAGGTCGAGGTCGAGCCTGAACCGCTTGTCGTTGAAGCGCCGCCGGCGCCGGTTCAGCAGGCAACTGCAGTGGATATGCCGACGCCCGACGACGGTATCGGCTACAGCCCGGCCGGCATGGACCGCGACGACGAACCGCCGCTGGACGAAGATTATTACGAGCCGGAAATGGACCCGGCCAGCTACAGTTATCTGGACGAGCTGGCCATCGAGCATGCCCACGAAGTCGACGCGCCACCGGCCGAGCCCTTGCCGGCCGCGCAACCGGCCACGGGGCTGGCGCTGAAATGGCTGGAATTGTTCCCGCAGTTGCCGATTTCCGGGATGACCGGCAATATCGCCGCCAACTGTACGCTGATCAGCACCGAAGGCGACGACTGGCTGCTGCACCTGGACCCGGCCCACAGCGCCCTGTTTAACAGCACGCAACAGCGGCGCCTGAACGATGCGTTGAACCAGCACCTGGGCCGTACGCTCAAATTGACCATCGAGCTGATTCGCCCGGAGCAGGAAACCCCCGCCCAGGCCGCAGCCCGCAAACGCGCCGAGCGCCAGGGCCTGGCCGAGGCCTCGATCGAGGATGATCCGCTGATCCAGCAGATGATCCAGCAGTTCGGCGCCATGGTCCGCCACGATACGATTGAACCTGTCGACGCCCCGGTTGCCCAGGGCGAGTAACGGAAAAACAGCAGCGGCCCGGGCCCGGCCCTCGCCGCACCCCGTAAGCTAATAGTTGAGGTGAACCCCATGATGAAAGGTGGCATGGCCGGCCTGATGAAGCAGGCCCAGCAGATGCAGGAAAAAATGGCCAAGATGCAGGAAGAACTGGCCAACGCCGAAGTGACTGGCCAATCCGGTGCCGGTCTGGTCAGCGTGGTGATGACCGGTCGTCACGACGTCAAGCGCATCAGCCTGGACGACAGCCTGATGCAGGAAGACAAGGAAGTGCTCGAAGACCTGATCGCCGCCGCCGTCAACGACGCGGTGCGCAAGGTCGAAGCCAACAGCCAGGAAAAAATGGGCGGCATGACCGCCGGCATGCAGTTGCCGCCAGGCTTCAAGATGCCGTTCTGAGGCGGTCGCAGCGTAAATAAAAGCCAGGCTATTGCCTGGCTTTTTTCTGCTCAGTCATAACTCATCAGAAATGTCGCCCGGCCTGGCGCGGAGCCTGGAGTTACCCGGGATGCGGTCTGCACATACTGCGCGAGCAGGGGGATGCGATGCGTTACCGGGCCTGCTCCGACCGTACCGCCCGGTTGCCGGGTGCCCAGCACGATCGGGGTGTTGTCGCTACGCAACAAGCGAATGCCGATGCCACGTGCAGTAGCGTGACTGGCCAGGCTGATGATGGAGGTCTGGTTGCCCGGGTTGCTGGCGTCGCTGACGGTATAGCTGACGTTGAGGCGGCTGCCGCTACTGCCGCCGGCACAGTTGAGGCGGATTTCAAGTGGCTGGGGTGCGGTAACCTTGCCAACAGCGTCGAAGAACCCTGCTGGATGATCCCGCAGGTTAACGGGGATGGTTTTCGAACCGGGGTCGACGGCGCAGGTGGGATCGGCCGACACAACCTCTACTCGGGTTTGCACCATCGTCAGCCTGGCGGTATTGGCCGGGATATGATGCGGCTCAAAGCTGTGGCTAATGATTGTCTGAGGGAAAAACAGCACCCCACTGGTTACCGGTCCGGTCTTGATCAACTGCAGTCTGTACCAGGGGGTGACGTCGGTAGTGCCGGCAGGATGTCTGGTAGTAGGAACCGGCCAGCGGTAAAAACGACTGGCGCCGGCTTCGGAACCGGTGATCCTGATACCGATACCCTCCAGGTTGGTTTGATGAATGCCCTCACCGATGTGAGTGAAGCCCTGGGTAAAGCCGGCGCGCTGCTCATGGGCGGCTGAGCAACGGTAGGCCATGCGTGTCGCGAACCGGGTGTTGCTGTCATAAATCACCGTGCCGACCGGGTCTGCGGCAGACACCGTCAATCTCGAGTCTACGGTGATGTAAGCCTGGGACGGGCCTGCGCCGATATGCTGGCAGCTGGCGGTGCTGATTGCGCAGTGGGCCAGCAGCAACAATCCTGTAGCGCCGGCGAGGCGCGCGGGTAGAGAACAAAACATGGGCAGGTCTCGGCGGGTCAAGGGTGGGCTGGGGGGGCGAGGCAAACGGAGTGAATGTTCTGTGGTGCAGCGTTCGCGGCTTTTTTCGTGGCGGCGGGCAGGGCATAGGTAATTCGGCAGTTGCCTGCCAGGCCGCTGTCCCAGCGCACGATCAACTCACCTGCATCCTGCAGGCCGCGGGCAAACAATTGGCTACCCTGGCCCACCGCGCCCAGCTCGTTACCTTGGCTATCCAGTACTGCGGCGCCAAACGGCAGCGGCTGGCCATCGGCCTGGCGGGCATGGATGACGGCCGAACGTCCGGAGCGGGTCTGGAACACCAGCAACGCAATGGCGCCGGCGCGCGGCACGGTCTGCTGGCTGCTCGATTGCAGCTCGACATCGGTCGACAAGCCCTTGGGGTCAATGGCAACCGTATTGCGTTGGTAAGGCGTAAGGTTCGGGACGACCGCGTAGCCGCTGCTGTCGACTTTCAGCGCGGACGCCGAAATCACCCGAGCGCCATCGGCATCTTTGGCCTGAATCAACCCGAAGGTCTCACTCAAGGGTTGTGACAAGGTCATGCCATCGGCGTGGGCGACAATGGCGCCGCGCAGGCCGAGCGAGGCTTGTGAGGTATGCCGGCCCTGACTGATCGATGCACTGAGTTCGGCGGCAGAGCCGCGGTACAGTACGTTGCTGCTCAGCGTATGGTTGTTCAGGCCATCAGAGCGATCCTGGCTGGCGGTGATGCCATAGTTGACCTGCTGATCGGCGCTGAGGGCGCCGGTGAGCGTGGCCTGGGCCCGGCTGTTGCCTCTGCCGTCCCTGGAAAAACTGCTGCTGAGGCTACGCGCGCGTTCGCCGCCCAGGGGCAGGGACAAGCTCAGGTAATAGGTGTTGTCGGCGCGCCCGAAGCGGTCACGTTCCCTGGTGCTGCTGAGGGTATAGCCCAGGGTCTTGTAGTGATTGCTGTAGCCGATCGAATAGTTGACGTCGCTGCCGGCATGGTCCCAATAGCTTGATGCCGAAGCACTCAGGTGCAACTGTCCATAGTGCTCGGCCAGCGGTTGCGCCAGCGACAGGGTCGTGCGGTTGCGATGACGCTGGTGGCGCTGATCGCCTGCATCGCGCAGGAACTGGCGGCTCAACTGGGCGTCTTCCAGGCCATAAAAGCCGCGGGTCGAGTAGCGATAGGTCGCCAGAGCGATTTGTGTGTCGGTTTCACTCAGGGTCTTGGCATAGCTCAGGCGCAGGCTCTGGCCTTGCTGGCTGCCGAGCCCGGGCAGATGGGTGCGGGCCTGGGTGAGGTCGGCGCCGAACGCACCGAGCTCAGTGTTCAGGCTGCCACCGAACAAGGCCGAGCCATACCCTGATGCCAGGGTCATGCCGCTGTAGGTGCTGACCAGGTTGTTCAGGCCATATTGCCAGGTACCTTCGACAAATACCGGGTCACTGTCCAGTGCCTGATTGCGCAGGGTGCCCAGGGTTGCGCTGAAGCGGCTGGCACCGGCGCGCACGGATAACGGAACAGCAGCGTACGGCACGGAGAAGCTATGTTCGCGGCCGTCGGCCTCGGTTACCGTGACCTCCAGATCGCCACCGTAGCCGGTTGCGTACAAATCATCGATTTCGAAGGCGCCTGGCGCCACAGTGGTTTCATGCAGGGTCACACCGCGTTGGCGGACCACTACCCGGGCATTACTGCTGGCAATCCCGCGGACTACCGGGGCATAGCCGCGCTGCGAGGCGGGGAGCATACGATTGTCGCTGGCTAGGCGTATGCCGGTGAAACTCAATGAGTCGAACAGCTCGCCCGAGGTGTAGCTTTCGCCCAGGGTCAGTTGCGAGCGCCAGGGCGTGATATCGCGCTGGGCATAGCTGGCAATGCTCTGATAGCGCTGCTGGCCCTGGTCGCTCCAGTTCAGTGAACCGTCATGACGCAGGCGCCATGGCCCGATGTTGAGCCCGGCGCCCAGGCCCAGGTAGGTCTGGCGCGAATTATCCTGGTTACGGTGCCGTGTGCTGTAGTTGTTGAGGTTGTAATTGAGAAAACCCGCCGTTATGCCCTCATCCCATTGCGCCGGGTCGACTGTTTCACGCGCACTGCGCTTGACCGCGATTTGCGGTACCGACAGGTACAGGCGTTGGCTGGCAAAATCCAGACGGCTGCTGGCATCGTCAAGTGCGCCGTCCAGGGGGATGCAGGTATCGACGGCAAGCAGCTGCTGTTGCGCCTGCGGGCTGAACTTGCTGATATCCAGGCCCAGACGCTCCAGCAAAGCGTTGTCGAAACAGGCCAGGGCTTCTTCTTTACCGGGCCAGGCCTTGAAGCTGAGGTTCATGCGCCCGTGCCAGTTATCGTTGACCAGCACATCCACGCTGTAGGTTCCGGGGCTTGTTATGTTGCGTCGCTGATAGCGCGAGAGGTCCACGGGGGAGGTACTACCGTTGCCCAAAAACGCCGGTTCAAACTCGACAAGTGCGGACGAAGGTGTGTCGGCCATGGCCGGTACTTGCCAAAGCAACAGACTGGCCAGGCCAACGGGTAATCGGCTTACTAACGAAGCTGAGCTTTTTCGATGCGAGCGAAAGTGCAATAACATTATCGTCATTTTCAGAAGTGCCAATAGTAAACCTGGGCACGCACGAAAACTTCGAGACCGCCCGGAGTGTCAGATAAGGAGTAAGGCTATGGGCTGGGTGTAGTAGCCGTCACTGCACTTAGGGGCGCGCTATTGTTATGGCCTGCGCCATAATCATTAATGCTGGTAAAGTTGATGGTTGCGCTTGGATTAATAGGTGCCGAAGGGCTGAAGTGTGCGAGCGAATAAGGTGCAATATAGCCGGTGCCCAAGGACGTCGACTGGCCGTTGAATTCGACTTTTATTCCCCCGAGATTGACAAAGTAGGCCGTTGGGTTGCGGCCAACCAGCGTGTGCGGCTTGCCGTCCTGGCCAGGCGCTCGGTGCCAGGTTACCAGGGCGGGTGCGTCCTCGGGCTTGCCTGGCAGGCCTTGTGGGCGGTACAGCAGCTTGATGCGGGTACGAAAGGCCAGTTGCAGGACGTTGCTGTCTTTGGCTTTTGGGGGGACTTCTAACATGTTGAACCAGAAGATTGACTCTCGATCACTGGCCATCGGGCTGCCGGTGTGCAACAGGCGAATACTCTGCCCTTGAGCAGGTTCGATGCGGGCCAGCGCCGGCGTTACGGTAAAGGGGACCTGTAGAGTCTCGGGTGCTGCTCGGGAATCGCCATCGTCTACCCAGACCTGAACCAGGCTGGGGTCTTTGCCATTGTTGAGGAGGTTGACGGTAGCCTCGCGCTCTTGTGCCGCAAAGATGATGCGGGTGCCGGTAATTACAACGCTGGCATGCGCGGGTGCGCTGGCCGCCAGTAGCGCGAGGGCAGCCAGCAGGAAGGAAGAAAAGCGAGTCATGAAAGCGATATCCGACCTGATTGGGGGTAGCAGACGCGCAAGGCGCGCCTGCTGGTTCATTACGGCAGATTGATCACGTACTGAACGCGGGAGTTGGCGGCACCCGGGGTGACCGCTGCGGCGGAAGCGTAGTACTGGCTGGTGTAGCGCAGGGTCGCAGCGCCATCTACCAGTTCTACGGGGACAGTGTTTTGGCCACCGCTTACCCCGCCGATAATGATCGGAATGCCCGCCTGGTTGAGCAGTTGGTACTGCACGCCAGTTGCGCTGGTAGGACCGGCATCCATGTTCAGTCGGCCGTTCTGCACATTGGCGCCGCCCAGGAACTCGATGTCCACTTGGCCGCTGGTGCCAGCGACACAGTTGGTCAGGGAGATCTCGAAGGGGCGAGGTTGGGCGATACTGCCGACAGTAGTGAATTCGGTGGTATGCGCCGGGCTCATGGCAACAGTGAAGTTCTGGCCGCCAGGGCCGCCGTTGATGGTGCAAGTGGTGCCCGAGATGCTGCCGGTGAAATCGATCAGGCCATCAGTTGCCTGGGCATTGAGGGTGACGCCAGCCAACAGAGGTAAGGACAGGGCAAGAGCGAAAATGCGTTTGTTCATTTTTTTTCCAACTGGATTAATTAAGATTGCGCGTTGATAAGTAAAATGAGGTGTTGCATAGACATATTTACTTGCTTTTGAGCGCCAGGAAATTATGCGGATTATTTGTTCGGCTGGATGTAGGAAGAAGGGTGGTGATGGCGGAGGGAACTTAGCCGGGTATTGTAAGATTGGGTGTTTATAGAAAGGAGTGAGGCAGGAAGTGTTAGAAAGGGGGTGGTATGCTTTATGTGATGTAGGCAATATTACTGTTAGCGTGAAAGAAACATTAGCTTCTTACGCGGCTAGTCTTAATGTCTGTAAGATTTGACGTTGCCCAGTCGGGCAGGTATAAACCGCCTTCACTTGCATCAAGGCCTTTTCCCATGAGTTTCAGTCCACTTATCCGACAGCTGATCGACGCGTTGCGCATCTTGCCTGGCGTCGGACAGAAAACCGCCCAGCGCATGGCCTTGCAGCTACTTGAGCGCGATCGCAGTGGCGGTACCCGGCTGGCCCAGGCCTTGAACCAGGCCATGGAAGGGGTGGGGCATTGCCGCCAGTGCCGGACCCTGACCGAGCAGGAGCTGTGCCCGCAGTGTTCCGACACGCGCCGGGACGACACGCTGCTGTGCGTGGTAGAAGGACCGATGGATGTCTATGCCGTCGAGCAGACCGGCTACCGTGGCCGCTACTTCGTGCTCAAAGGGCATTTGTCGCCGCTTGATGGCCTGGGCCCGGAAGCCATCGGCATTCCGCAACTGATGGCGCGGATAGAGGAGCAGGGCAGTTTCACCGAGGTAATCCTGGCCACCAACCCGACGGTGGAAGGTGAAGCGACCGCCCATTACATCGCCCAGTTGCTGGCCGACAAAGGTCTGGTCGCTTCCCGTATCGCCCACGGTGTGCCATTGGGCGGTGAGCTGGAGCTGGTCGACGGCGGCACGCTGGCGCATTCGTTCGCCGGGCGCAAACCGATTTCGCTGTAACCCAGGGTCTTTAATCGCGGGGCAAGCCCGCTCCCACAGAACCTTAGCCTGTGGGAGCGAGCTTGCCCCGCGATGCTGTCAATACTCGCTCAGCGAGAACTCGGTCAGGCAGAAGGTCGGCACACCCACGTCGTTCAGGCGCTGGGAGCCGCCCAGCTCTGGCAGGTCGATGATCGCCGCTGCCTCGAACACCTGCGCACCCATGCGCCGTACCAGCTTGGTGGCGGCCAGCAGGGTGCCACCGGTGGCGATCAGGTCATCAAAAATCAGTACCGAGTCGCCTTCGCAGAGGCTGTCGGCGTGCACTTCGAGGAAGGCTTCGCCGTACTCGGTCTGGTAGCCCTCGGCGAGCACGTCGGCCGGCAGCTTGCCTTGCTTGCGAAACAGGATCAGGGGTTTGTTCAACTGGTGGGCGATGATCGAGCCGATCAGAAAGCCGCGCGCATCCATCGCGCCGATATGGCTGAACTCGGTTTCAACATAGCGTTCGATAAAGGCATCGGCGACATGGCGCAGGCCCCGCGGCGACTGGAACAGCGGGGTGATGTCGCGAAAGATCACGCCCGGCTTGGGGAAGTCCGGTACTGGGCGGATCAGGGCTTTGAGGTCGAAAGTGGCGCTGGGCATGGGGCGGGTATCCTGAGAAACGAATGCCCGCCAGTATACCTGTTATCCGCAGGGTCAGCTTTCCAGCGAGCCACCGGCCAGTGCGCACAGCTGAATCGGGTCAAGGATATGGATTTCCTTGCCTTCAGCCTGGATCAGGCCGTTCTGCTGAAAACGCGTGAACACCCGTGAGACGGTCTCGACCGCCAGGCCCAGGTAGTTGCCGATTTCGTTGCGTGACATGCTCAGGCGGAACTGGTTGGCCGAGTAACCACGGGCACGGAAGCGTGCCGAGAGGTTGACCAGGAAGGTGGCGATGCGCTCGTCAGCGGTCTTTTTCGACAGCAGCAGCATCATTTGCTGGTCATCGCGGATTTCCCGGCTCATCACCCGCATCAGCTGGCGACGCAGCTGTGGCAGTTGCACCGACAGCTCATCCAGGCGCTCGAAGGGAATCTCGCACACCGAGGTGGTTTCCTGGGCCTGGGCCGACACCGGGTAGGCCTCGGTGTCCATGCCGGACAGGCCGACCAATTCGCTGGGCAGGTGGAAGCCGGTGATCTGCTCTTCGCCGCTGTCGCTCAGGCTGAAGGTTTTCAGGGCGCCGGAGCGCACCGCATAGACCGAGCCAAAATTGTCGCCCTGGCGGAACAGAAACTCGCCTTTTTTCAGCGGACGCCCGCGTTTGACGATTTCATCCAGTGCATCCATGTCTTCCAAGTTCAATGACAAGGGCAGGCACAGAGGCGCCAGGCTGCAATCCTTGCAATGGGCCTGGTTATGGGGGCGCAGTTTAACTGGCTCGGACATTTCTTCAATCCTTGTGGGAAAGCACACATAAGCCGTAAGGGTAACCCAGGCTAGGGTGTTTCGGCCAGCTTGGACGATTGTGCCGAGGCCAGACGGGACAAGACTGCGACAAAAAACCTCAGATAACCCGGGAGAAACGTTGGCGGTTGTGCAGGTCCAGGTAGGCATCGAAGACCATGCACACCGAGCGCACCAGCAGTCGTCCGGCGGGCAGCACCTTGATGCTGTCGTTGCCTAGTTCGATCAGGCCATCCTTGTGCATGGCCTGCAGGGCGGGCCACTGGTCGTTGAAATAGCCGCGAAAGTCAATGGTGAAATCCCGCTCGATGGTTGCGAAGTCCAGTTCGAAATGGCAGATCAATTGCTGGATCACCGCCCGGCGCAGGCGGTCATCCTCGCTGCAGATCAAGCCGCGGCTGGTCGCCAGTTGAGCGGTGGACAAGGTGTCCTGGTAGGTGTTGAGGTCGCTGCTGTTCTGGCAATAGAGGTCGCCGATCTGGCTGATGGCCGAGACCCCCAGGCCAATCAGGTCGCAATGCCCGTGGGTGGTGTAGCCCTGGAAGTTGCGCTGCAGGGTCGACTCTTCCTGGGCAATCGCCAGCTCGTCATCGGGCAGGGCGAAGTGGTCCATGCCGATGTACACGTAGCCAGCGGCGGTCAGTTGCTCGATGGTGTTGTGGAGCATTTCCAGTTTTGCCGCCGGGGCCGGCAACTCGTTGCTGTCGATGCGCCGCTGGGGCATGAAGCGTTCCGGCAGGTGCGCATAGTTGAACACCGAGAGGCGATCGGGCTGCAGCTTGATCACTTCCTCGACGGTGCGGGCAAAACCTTCCGGGGTCTGCTTGGGCAGGCCGTAGATCAGGTCGAGGTTGATCGAGCGAAATTGCAGGGTGCGCGCCGCTTCGATGATTGCCCGGGTCTGCTCCAGGCTCTGCAGGCGGTTGATCGCCCGCTGCACAACCGGGTCGAGGTCCTGCACGCCGAGGCTGACGCGGTTGAAGCCGAGCTCACGGAGCAGGCCCATGGTCGACCAGTCGGCCTCGCGCGGGTCGATTTCAATGCCGTAGTCGCCGGAGTCGTCATCCAGCAGGTTGAAATGCTGGCGCAAGTGGGCCATCAGCTGGCGCAGCTCGACGTGGCTGAGGAAGGTCGGGGTGCCGCCGCCAAAGTGCAACTGCTCGACGGTCTGCTTGGGGTCCAGGTGGCAGGCGATCAGCTGGATTTCCTGCTCCAGGCGCTGCAGGTAGGGCGCGGCGCGGCCACGGTCCTTGGTGATGACCTTGTTGCAGGCGCAGTAGTAGCAGATGTTGGCGCAGAACGGCACGTGCACATAGATCGACAGTGGGCGAACGGCACGACGGCTGTCACGCAGGGCGTGCAGCAGGTCGAAGGAGCCGACTTCGCTGTGCAGTTGCACCGCGGTCGGGTAGGAGGTGTAGCGTGGGCCGGCCAGGTCGTAGCGGCGAATCAGGTCGGAGTCCCAACGAAGAACGTCGAGCATGCGGGCAGTCCCCAGAAAGAGCAGCGGTGTCCGGAGTCTAGGGAGTGCCGGGCAAACCCGTGTTGATTTGTATCAACGCCGCTTCAGTGGCCCATCAGCCAGTGCTGGTGTGGCCCTGGCAGGGTCCACAGGCCGAACAGCATCACCAGCACGCCGCCGGCGATACGCACGCCCCGCTGGCGCAGCAGGGCGCTGGTGCGTTCGGCGGCAAGGCCGGTGGCCAGCAGTACCGGCCAGGTGCCCAGGCCGAAGGCCAGCATCAACAGCGCGCTGTCGGCGGCATTGCCCTGGCTCGCGGCCCAGAGCAGGGTGCTGTACACCAGCCCGCACGGCAGCCAGCCCCACAGGGCGCCCAGCAGCAGGGCGCGCGGCAGGCTGGAGACCGGCAGCAGGCGGTTGGCCAGCGGCTGTATATGCCGCCACAGGCCCCGGCCCAGGCCCTCGATACGGGTCAGGCCGCTCCACCAGCCGGCCAGGTACAGGCCCATGCTGATCAGCAGCAGCGCCGCCAGTACGCGCATGGCGGTCGCCACCGGGCTGTTGGCCACCGCCCAGCCGGCCAGGCCGAGCAGCAGGCCGGCCAGGGCATAACTGAGGATGCGCCCCAGGTTGTAGGCCAGCAACAGGCGAAAGCGGCGGCTGCGTTGCTCCTTGGGAATGGCCAGGGTCAGCGCGCCCATGAGGCCGCCGCACATGCCCAGGCAATGGCCACCACCGAGCAGGCCGAGAATCAACGCCGAGCTGAGCAGGGGCAGAAGTTCAGTCACGGGGCGGGGTACCGTCGTCGGGTTTCTTGCCGTCGGCCTCGTCCATGGCCGCCTGGTGCTGCGGGTCCTGGTCGTCGAAGAGGATGCTGTGGGCCGGGCCGTCGAGGTCGTCGTACTGGCCGCTGTCCACCGCCCAGAAGAAGATGTAGATGGCGATGGCGACGATCAGCAGGGCCGCCGGGATCATGATGTAAAGCGCGGGCATGGGGGCTCCTGGTCAGGCCGTCGCGGGATGCGTGGCAGTGGCTGGCGCATGGCTGGCCGGCAGGCCGCTGACGCGGGTCAGGCGCAGGGCATTGAGGACCACGATCAGCGAACTGACCGACATGCCGACCGCCGCCCAGATTGGCGTGATCCAGCCCAGTGCGGCAAACGGCAGCATGACGCCATTATACGCCGAGGCCCACAGCAGGTTCTCGATAATGATCCGCCGGGTGCGCCGGGCCAGGCTGAAGGCCTGGACCAGGGCGTCCAGGCGGTTGGACAGCAGCACCGCGTCGGCGCTGGTCTTGGCCAGGTCGGTGGCCGAGCCCATGGCGATGCTGATGTCGGCCGCCGCCAGGATTGGCACATCGTTGACCCCGTCGCCGAGCATCAACACCTTGCGCCCTTGCTGCTGCAGGGCCTTGAGTTGCTCCAGCTTGTCGTCCGGGCGCAGGCTGCCAATGGCCTGGTCGATCTGCAGTTCGGCGGCCACGCTGTGGACCATCGGCGAGCTGTCGCCAGACAGCAGCAGGGTCTGCCAGCCACGGGCGCGGCAGGCTGCCAGCAGGTCGGCGGCATCGCTGCGCAGGCGGTCGTCGAGGACGAACCAGGCCAGCGGGCCTTGCTGGTCACCGAGCAACAGCCATTGCCCGGCTTCGTCTGGCATCGCCGGTGTGGGGGCGCCGCTGAGGGCGCAGACAAAGCCGGCTTCGCCGATGCGCAGCACGTGCTCGCCTACCTTGCCTTCAAGACCCAGCCCGGGCATTGCCTGAACTTCGTCGGCAGCCTGGCTGGCGCGACCAAAGGCGCGGGCGATGGGGTGCTCGGAGCGGTTTTCGAGGGCGGCGGCGAGCATCAGGCAACGATCGGCGTCGGTGTCGCGCAAGGGGCGGATTGCGCGCAAGGTCAGGCGGCCTTCGGTGAGGGTGCCGGTCTTGTCGAAGATTACCGTGTCGATCTGGTTCAGGCCTTCCAGCACGTGGCCGCGGGTCAGCAGCAGGCCGAGCTTGTGCAGGGTGCCGGTGGCGGCGGTCAGCGCGGTCGGGGTGGCCAGCGACAGGGCGCAGGGGCAGGTAGCGACCAGCATGGCCAGGACGATCCAGAACGCCCGCGACGGGTCGATCTGCAACCACAGCAGGCCGATGGCGGCCGAGGCGATCAGGGTAAACAACAAGAACCACTGCGAGGCGCGGTCGGCGATTTCCGCCAGGCGCGGTTTTTCCGACTGTGCCCGCTCCAGCAGGCGCACGATTGCCGACAGGCGAGTGTCCTGGCCCAGAGCCTGGACCTCGACGGTCAGCGCGCTCTCGACGTTGAGGGTGCCGGCGGTGACTGCGTCGCCAGCGCTGCGTGGTTGCGGCAGGTACTCGCCGGTAAGCAGCGACTCGTCGATGCTCGACTGGCCACTGACGATGCGCCCGTCGGCGGGGATCACGTGGCCTGGCTGGATCAACACGCAGTCTTTCAGACGCAGCTCGCTGAGCAGGATCCGCTCGCTCTGCCCGGCCGCGCCCAGGCGCAGGCACGAGGCCGGCAGCAGGTTGACCAGTTGCGCGGTGGCGGCGGCAGTGCGCTCGCGGGCGCGGCGCTCAAGGTAGCGTCCGGCGAGCAGGAACAGGGCGAACATGCCCACGGCGTCGAAGTACAGCTCGCCGCTGCCGGTGATTGCGGTCCAGATCCCGGCACCGTAGGCCAGGCCGATGGCCAGTGATACCGAGACGTCCATGGTCAGGTGGCGGGTACGCAGGTCACGGGCGGCGCCGCGAAAGAACGGTGCGCAGCTGTAGAACACGATCGGCGTGGTAAGGAACATCGCCACCCAGCGCAGGATGGTGTGCAGCTCCGGGCTCAGGTCGATGTTGAACTCCGGCCAGGTGGCCATGGTTGCCATCATCGCCTGGAACCACAGCAGCCCGGCCACGCCCAGTTGGCGCAGGGCGGTGCGGTTCTCGCTGGCCAGTTGTTCGGCGGCGCGGTCGGCCTGGTAGGGGTGGGCGGCGTAGCCGATGTGGCGCAGTTCGGCGAGCAGCTTGGACAGCGGCAACGCACTGTCGGCCCAGCTCACCTGCAGGCGGTGGTTGGACAGGTTCAAACGCGCCTCGGCCACCGCCGGCAGGTTGCGCAGGTGCTTTTCGATCAGCCAGCCGCAAGCGGCGCAACTGATGCCTTCGATCAGCAGGGTGGTTTCGGCCAGCTCGCCGCTGTGGCGCACGAAGGGCTTTTGCACATCGGCGCGGTCGTACAGGGCCAGTTCGTCGACCAGTTGCTGGGGCAGGGCATCGGGGTTGGCGCTGGCTTCACTGCGGTGCTGGTAATAGCTTTCCAGGTTGCCGGCGACGATGGCTTCGGCCACCGCCTGGCAGCCCGGACAGCAAAACGCCCGCGGCTGGCCAAGCACCACGGCGGTGAAGTGGCTGCCGGCGGGCACGGGCAGGGCGCAGTGGTAGCAGGGCGTGGGGCTGGTCATGGTGTCAGTCGCAAGGTGTGGTGTTGGGCTGATCGCGGGTCAAGCCCGCTCCCACAGGGATTCATTGCACCTGTGGGAGCGGGCTTGACCCGCGATCAGCAACGACTCATTTCTCGAGGTGTTCAGCCCCTTGCAGCGCCTCGTCACCGAGTACCAGGGTCTTGTCGTGAGCGACTTCTTCTTCCTCGAACAGGCGCCAGACATGCGCGTCCTGGCTGCCCAGCAGCTCGACGAAACGCCGGCCCTCGACCTTGTCGCCAAGCTGGCCGAGGTAGCGGCCGGCTTCGCTGTCGCTGCGGGTCAGCATGATCTTGCGGTCCTTCTCCGGCTGGGTCGGCGAAATGAGGTTCAGCTCCAGGGTTTGCGGCTGGCTGTTGCCGGTCAGGCGCAGGTCGACTTCACCGGTCAGCGCGTCCAGGTGCACGCTGGCCTTGAGGTTGAGGGTCTGGGCCAGCAGCTCGCGGTCCAGCGAGCGGTTGATGCCTTTGCCGGCCTCGTAGTAGTTGTCGTTGACCAGGTTGTCCGGGTTGTTCACCGCGATGGTCACCATGGTCAGGCTGAGGGTCACCGAGGTGGCCAATACACCGATGATGATCCACGGCCAGAGGTGCTTGTACCAGGGGCTTGCGGCAGTTGCAGAAGGCATGGGCTCAGTCTCTTATCGAATTTGCGGGCCGATGAAGCGGCTCTTGGCTTCAACCTGGGTGGCGCTGTCGTCAGCGTCCTTGAGGGTGAAGATGACTTCGTTGGTGGTCGACGGCAGTTGCTCCGGCGCCATCGACAGTTGTACCGGCAGGCTGACGATATCGCCGGCCGCGACGCGGATTTCCCGTGCGCCCTCAAGCTTGAGGTCAGGCAGGCCGCCGGCTTCGAGCACGTAGACGTGGTCGCGCTGGTCCTTGTTCATGACCTTCAGGCTGTAGACGTTCTCGATCCGCCCCTGGGCGTTCTCGCGGTACAGCACGCGGTCCTTGCTGACGTCGAAACCGACCAGCGGACGCATGACGAACGCGGTAGTGAGCAGGCCGATCATGGTCAACAGCACCACGGCATAACCGATCAGGCGCGGGCGCACCATGTGGGTCTTCTGCCCCGACAGGTTGTGCTCGGTGGTGTAGCTGATCAGGCCTTTGGGGTAGTTCATCTTGTCCATGATGGTGTCGCAGGCGTCGATGCAGGCGGCGCAGCCGATGCACTCGATCTGCAGGCCGTCACGGATGTCGATGCCGGTCGGGCACACCTGTACACACATGGTGCAGTCGATGCAGTCGCCCAGGCCCTTGGCCTTGTAGTCCAGGTCTTTTTTACGCGGGCCACGGGTTTCGCCGCGGCGCGGGTCGTAGGAAACGATCAGGGTGTCTTTGTCGAACATCACGCTCTGGAAGCGTGCATACGGGCACATGTACACGCACACTTGCTCGCGCAGCCAGCCGGCGTTGCCGTAGGTGGCCAGGGTGAAGAAGCCGACCCAGAAATAGGCCCAGCCGTCGGCCTGGCCGGTAAAGAACTCAATCACCAGCTCGCGGATCGGCGAGAAGTAGCCGACGAAAGTCATGCCGGTGACAAAGCCGATGCTCAGCCACAGGCTGTGCTTGGCCAGCTTGCGCAGGAATTTGTTGCCGCTCATTGGCGCCTTGTCGAGCTTCATGCGCTGGTTGCGGTCACCTTCGGTGACTTTCTCGCACCACATGAAGATCCAGGTCCACACGCTTTGCGGGCAGGTGTAGCCGCACCAGACGCGGCCGGCGTAAACGGTGATGAAGAACAGGCCGAAGGCGGCGACGATCAGCAGGCCCGAGAGCAGGATGAAATCCTGGGGCCAGATGGTGGTGCCGAAAATGTAGAACTTGCGCTCCGGCAGGTTCCACCAGACGGCCTGGTGGCCACCCCAGTTCAGCCATACCGTACCAAAGTACAGCAGGAACAGGACGGCGCCGCCGACCATGCGCAAATTGCGGAACACGCCGGTGAAGGCGCGGGTGTAGATTTTTTCTCGGGAGGCGTAGAGATCGACGCTGCTGGTGTCTTTACTGGCAGGCGGGGTGACGTCATGTACCGGAATCTGCTTGCTCATCATTGAGTCCCACGGCAGTGGAGAAGTGCCGCGGCCAGTACCTGCCGGCCGCAGTCGAAAGCTTGCTGCTCTAGGGCGCATGATACGCCTGTCCTGCCGCCAGGGGGGAGGGGTGCGACCTTTGGCCGCGTTGGGGAATCGCGGTTAATAGTGTATTGGCCCGTGTCAATTGACACAGGTCATGGGTCGGGGCAGGGTCTATAAAAAAGCCCCGGCAGTTTCACTGACGGGGCTTTTGCCAGCTGGGCGAATTACTGCGCTTCAGCGGTTTTCTCAGGCTGGTGCGACAGGCTGTAGACATAGGCGGCCAGCAGGTGGACCTTGTCGTTGCCCTGGATTGCTTCCTGGGCAGGCATCTGGCCCTGGCGGCCGTAACGGATGGTCTGCTGCAGTTGGGCGAAGCTCGAACCGTAGATGAACGCGGTCGGGTGGGTCAGGTTGGGCGCGCCCATGGCCGGGGTGCCCTTGCCTTCAGGGCCGTGGCAGGCCACGCAGTTGGCGGCAAACAACTTCTGGCCGTTGGCCGGATCCGCTTTGGCATCCTTGGGCAGGGTGCGGCCATCGAGGTTGGTCAGCACGTAGGCAGCAACGTCGGCAACACCTTGTTCGCCGATGACTTCTGCCCAGGCCGGCATCACCCCGTGACGACCGCCCATGATGGTGGCCTTGATGGTTTCCGGTTCGCCGCCCCAACGCCAGTCGTTGTCGGTGAGGTTAGGGAAGCCGTAGGAGCCCTTGGCGTCGGAGCCATGGCACACCGCGCAGTTGGAGGCGAACAGGCGCCCGCCCATCTTCAGCGCTTGTGGGTCCTTGGCCACTTCTTCAATAGGCATCGACGCGAATTTGGCGAAGATCGGCCCGAACTTGGCGTCCGAGCGGGCCATTTCCTTTTCCCACTCGTGCACGCCGGTCCAGCCGGCCTGGCCGTTGGCAAACTCGGTTTTCTTGTCGTTGTCCAGGTACTGGTAGCCCGGCAGGATGCCTTTCCAGTTACCCAGGCCCGGGTACAGCACCAGGTAGCCAAGGGCGAAAACGATGGTGCCGACGAACAGCATGAACCACCATTTTGGCAGCGGGTTGTCGTACTCCTCGATGCCGTCGTAGGCGTGGCCCACGGTTTCTTCAGTGGTTTCGCTGCGCTGGCCCTTGCGGGTGGACAGCAGCAGCCAGGTCAGGGCGAAGATGGTGCCCAGACTCAAAACGGTGACGTACAGACTCCAGAAGGTAGTCATTCGTTGTTACTCCTAGACGCTTTCGCTTGCGCTTGCTCGACGTGCTTGCTGGCTTCGGGATCATCCGCGAAGGGCAGCATGGTCGCTTCGTCGAACTCGGACTTGCGCCGAGAACTGAACACCCACAACGCCAGGCCGATAAAGGCCACCATCACCACGACGGTGCCCAGGCCACGAATCATCCCGATATCCATCAATGTCACCGTTTGCTTTTGATGATGGTGCCCAGGCCTTGCAGGTAGGCAACCAGGGCGTCCATTTCAGTCTTGCCCTTGACCGCGTCGCGGGCACCGGCGATGTCTTCATCGGTGTACGGCGTGCCGAGGGTGCGCAGGACTTCCATCTTCTTCACCGTGTCCTTGCCATCGAGCTTGTTCTCCACCAACCATGGGTAGGCCGGCATCTTCGACTCGGGCACGACGTTGCGCGGGTTGTACAGGTGAGCACGGTGCCAGTCGTCGGAGTAACGACCGCCGACGCGGGCCAGGTCCGGGCCGGTACGCTTGGAACCCCAGAGGAACGGGTGGTCCCAGACGCTTTCACCGGCGACCGAGTAGTGGCCATAGCGTTCGGTTTCGGCACGGAACGGCCGGATCATCTGCGAGTGGCACTGCACGCAGCCTTCGCGGATATAGATGTCGCGGCCTTCGAGCTCAAGCGCGGTACGCGGCTTCATACCCTCGACCGGCTTGTTGGTGACGTCCTGGAAGAACAGCGGGACGATCTGGGTCAGGCCGCCGATGCTCACGGCGATGACCATGAAGAAGGCCAGCAGGCCGATATTCTTCTCGACTACTTCATGCTTCATCAGTGAGCTCCAACTACAGCGATCTGAGCGGCGGCTTCAGCTTCGGCCGGCTTCGAGGCGCGCACGGTTCGGAAAACGTTGTACGCCATCAGCAGCATGCCGGAGGCGAAGAACGCACCGCCCAGGGCGCGGACGATAAAGCCCGGGTGGCTGGCCTGCAGGGCTTCGACGAAGGAGTAGGTGAGGGTGCCGTCGTCGTTGATTGCACGCCACATCAGGCCCTGGGTGATGCCGTTGACCCACATCGAGGAGATGTACAGCACGGTACCGATGGTCGCCAGCCAGAAGTGCGCGTTGATCAGGCCGGTGCTGTGCATCTGCTCGCGGCCGTAGACCTTCGGAATCATGTGGTACAGGGCGCCGATCGAAATCATCGCTACCCAGCCGAGGGCGCCGGCGTGTACGTGGCCGACGGTCCAGTCGGTGTAGTGCGACAGCGAGTTGACGGTCTTGATCGCCATCATCGGGCCTTCGAAGGTCGACATGCCGTAGAACGCCAGCGAAACCACGAGGAAGCGCAGGATCGGGTCGGTACGCAGCTTATGCCAGGCGCCCGAGAGGGTCATCATGCCGTTGATCATGCCGCCCCAGCTTGGCGCCAGGAGGATGATCGACATGGCCATGCCCAGCGACTGCGCCCAGTCCGGCAGGGCGGTGTAGTGCAGGTGGTGGGGGCCTGCCCAGATGTACAGGGTGATCAGCGCCCAGAAGTGCACGATCGACAGGCGATAGGAGTAGATCGGGCGCTCGGCCTGTTTCGGCACGAAGTAGTACATCATGCCGAGAAAGCCCGTGGTCAGGAAGAAACCTACGGCGTTGTGGCCGTACCACCACTGGATCATCGCATCGGTAGCACCCGAGTACGCCGAGTAGGACTTGAACAGGCTGACCGGCAACGAGGCGTGGTTGACGATGTGCAGCATCGCGGTAACCACGATGAAGGCGCCGTAGAACCAGTTACCGACATAGATGTGCTTGGTCTTGCGCTTGACGATGGTGCCGAAGAACACCACGCCGTAGGTGACCCAGACAATGGCCAGCAAAATGGCGATCGGCCATTCCAGCTCGGCGTATTCCTTGGTCGTGGTGTAGCCCAGCGGCAAGGTTATGAGCGCACCGACGATGACCGCTTGCCAACCCCAGAAGGTGAAGGCCGCGAGGCTGTCGGAAATCAGTCGCGTCTGGCAGGTTCGCTGCACGACATAGTAGGAAGTGGCAAACAGTGCACAACCACCGAAGGCGAAGATCACCAGGTTGGTGTGCAATGGGCGAAGGCGTCCGAAGCTCGTCCACGGCAGGTCCAGGTTCAGCTGGGGCCAGACCAGTTGCGAGGCGATGAAGACACCAAGCCCCATGCCAAGGATCCCCCAGACCACCGTCATGATGGCGAACTGGCGGACGACCTTATAGTTATAAGCAGTCGGACTGATTGCTGTGCTCATTCTAAGGTTCCACGGTTTGGGTGTTTTTATAGGGTAAAAATCGGCGCAAGTATGTATAAACCGTGTGGTTATTGCAACGCGATGGCGCCCGCGCCGATCCTTGCCAAAGCCTGTTCCACGGCGGTTTCGAGCCTTTGTGGCGGGCAAATTGTACACAATTAAATATCTAATATGTGTACCAAAATTTGGTTTTTCGTCTATGGCAAAGGCTTTCGATGAGCGCGTGCGCAGTACCGTTCATCACTCGCCGATCGGCGCTTGAGTCGGCCCCATCAGCCTTTGCGCAGAACCGCTGGCGAAAAATGCCCCAAAAAGGTGCAAACACACCGGCTGTTTCAGTCGCTGTGGCAACAAGCTTAGTTGTGATCGAGGGGGGTGCAAGGCGGGGGCAGGGCGGGGTGCGACACTTGGTCGCAAGGGGCGAAGGGAACCGCCGCATCGGGTGCCGATGCGGCGGTTTGAGTCAAGGCTCAGTTACTCAATCGTTTTACTTGGCAGACAGGCTTTCGCCTTGTGCAGGTTGCTCCTGGGACAGGCTGTAGACATAGGCGGCCAGCAAGTGGACCTTGTCGTTGCCCTGGATCGCTTCCTGGGCAGGCATCTGACCCTGGCGGCCGTAGCGGATGGTCTGCTGCAGTTGGGCGAAGCTTGAGCCGTAGATGAACGCGGTCGGGTGGGTCAGGTCCGGTGCGCCCATGGCCGGAGTGCCTTTGCCTTCAGGGCCGTGGCAGGCCACGCAGTTGGCGGCAAACAGCTTCTCGCCGTTGGCCGGATCCGCCTTGGCTTCCTGCGGCAGGCTGCGGCCATCGAGGTTGTTCAGCACGAAGGCGGCAACGTCGGCAACGCCTTGCTCGCCAATCACGTCGGCCCAGGCCGGCATTACCCCGTGACGGCCGCCCATGATGGAGGCCTTGATGGTTTCCGGCTCGCCACCCCAGCGCCAGTCCTTGTCGGTGAGGTTAGGGAAGCCGTAGGCACCCTTGGCGTCGGAACCGTGGCAAACGGCGCAGTTGGAGGCGAACAGACGGCCGCCCATTTTCAGCGCCTGCGGATCCTTGGCCACTTCTTCCACCGGCATGGCGGCGAACTTGGCGAAGATCGGTCCGAACTTGGCGTCGGCCTTGTTCATTTCCTTTTGCCATTCGTTGGTCTGCGTCCAGCCGTCCTCATAGCCCGGCAGGATGCCTTTCCAGTTGCCCAGGCCCGGATAGAGGATCAGGTAGCCGACCGAAAACACCAGGGTGGCGACGAACAGCCAGAACCACCACTTGGGCAGCGGGTTGTCGTACTCCTCGATGCCGTCGAAGCTGTGGCCCATGGTCTGGTCGGTGGTGCCTTTGGTTTCGCCCTTGCGGGTGCCCAGCAGCAGCCAGGTCAGGCCGATCAGGCTACCGATGGTCAGTACGCAGATGTACGTACTCCAGAAGGTGGTCATTGCCCGTTACTCCTCGGTTCGGGTTCGTTGGCGGCAGGTGCCAGGCGGTCGTCGGCAAACGGCAGCAGGCTGGCTTCGGCGAATTCACGGTCACGCCGGCCGTTGAACACCCACAGCGACAGGCCAATGAAGGCGATGGCCACCAGCAGGGTGCCCAGGCCGCGCAATTGGCCGATATCCAGTGTGAAGTCCATGGCCCTTACCTCTTGTTCTTGATCGCGGTGCCGAGCACCTGCAGGTAGGCAACCAGCGCGTCCATTTCGGTCTTGCCCTTGAGCGATTCCACCGCGCCACTGATGTCGGCATCGGTGTACGGCACGCCGAGGGTGCGCATGGTGCTCAACTTGGTCTCGGTGTGGCTGCTGTCGACCGGGTTGGCGACCAGCCATGGGTAGGCCGGCATCTTCGACTCGGGCACGACGTTGCGCGGGTTGTACAGGTGAGCACGGTGCCAGTCGTCGGAGTAGCGGCCACCGACGCGGGCCAGGTCCGGGCCGGTGCGCTTGGAACCCCAGAGGAACGGGTGGTCCCAGACGCTTTCACCGGCGACCGAGTAGTGGCCGTAGCGTTCGGTTTCGGCGCGGAACGGACGGATCATCTGCGAGTGGCACTGCACGCAGCCTTCACGGATGTAGATGTCGCGGCCTTCCAGTTGCAGCGCGGTGTAGGGCTTCATGCCTTCCACCGGCTTGTTGGTGACGTCCTGGAAGAACAGCGGAACGATCTGGGTCAGGCCGCCGATGCTGACGGCAAACACCATCAACAGCACCAGCAGGAAGACGTTCTTCTCGATTACTTCGTGTTTCATCAGGGTCTCCTCAGGCCAGCTGCGCAGCGGCAGGGGCGGTCGCGGCCACCGGGGCACGTACGGTGCGCCAGGTGTTGTAGGCCATCAGCAACATTCCGGTGAGGAAGATCGCCCCGCCGACGAAGCGCACGATGAAGCCTGGGTGGCTGGCCACCAGGGTTTCGACGAAGGAGTAGGTCAGCGTGCCGTCTTCGTTGACTGCGCGCCACATCAGGCCCTGGGCGATGCCGTTGACCCACATCGAGGCGATGTAGAGCACGGTGCCGATGGTCGCCAGCCAGAAGTGCGCGTTGATCAGGCCGAGGCTGTACATCTGCTCGCGGCCAAACACTTTCGGGATCATGTGGTACAGGGCGCCGATCGAGATCATCGCAACCCAGCCAAGGGCGCCGGCGTGTACGTGGCCGATGGTCCAGTCGGTGTAGTGCGACAGGGCGTTGACGGTCTTGATCGCCATCATCGGGCCTTCGAAGGTCGACATGCCGTAGAACGCCAGCGATACCACGAGGAAACGCAGGATCGGGTCGCTGCGCAGCTTATGCCAGGCACCCGAGAGGGTCATCATGCCGTTGATCATGCCGCCCCAGCTTGGCGCCAGGAGGATCAGCGACATGATCATGCCCAGCGACTGCGCCCAGTCGGGCAGGGCGGTGTAGTGCAAATGATGCGGACCTGCCCAGATGTACAGGGTGATCAGCGCCCAGAAGTGCACGATCGACAGGCGATAGGAATACACCGGACGCTCGGCCTGTTTCGGCACGAAGTAATACATCATGCCCAGGAAGCCTGCGGTCAGGAAGAAGCCTACGGCGTTGTGGCCGTACCACCACTGGACCATGGCGTCGGTGGCGCCACCGTACAGCGAGTAGGACTTGGTCAGGCTGACCGGAATTTCCAGGTTGTTGACGATGTGCAGAATCGCCACAGTGATGATGAACGCACCGAAGAACCAGTTACCCACATAAATGTGCTTGGTGGTGCGCTTCATCAGGGTGCCGAAGAACACCACGGCGTAGGCCACCCAGACAATGGTGATCAGGATGTCGATCGGCCATTCCAGTTCGGCGTACTCCTTGGAGCTGGTATAACCCAGCGGCAGGCTGATGGCAGCCAGCAGGATCACCAATTGCCAGGCCCAGAAGGTGAAAGCCGCCAGGCGTGGCGAGAACAGGGTGGTCTGGCAGGTACGCTGGACCGAATAGTAGGAAGCGGCGAACAGTGCGCAACCACCGAAGGCGAAGATCACCGCGTTGGTGTGCAAGGGTCGCAGGCGGCCGAAGCTGGTCCAGGGGAGGTCGAAGTTGAGCGAAGGCCAGACGAGTTGCGCGGCGAGAAAAACGCCGAGCCCCATCCCGACGATTCCCCACACCACCGTCATAATGGCGAATTGGCGGACCACCTTGTAGTTGTAGGCGGTACTGCTGGTTGTGTTCATGTATGGGTTCCCATCCACGGTTATAGGCAGACTAAACAGCGAGGCAAGCATGAGTAATGGGCAACTGGCCGGTATTGACGGGGATCAATGGGCGCGGCTGGTCAAAAGCCGCGGCTGGCTGTGGAATGCCCCGCAAAATCAGGGGGATGGCCAGCATTCGGGGTGCCTGATCCTGGCCCATGGCGCGGGTGCGCCGATGGACAGCGGGTTCATGGAGGAAATCGCGCAAAGGCTGGCGGAGCAAGGCCTGGGGGTGCTGCGCTTCGAGTTCCCCTACATGGCCCAGCGACGCATCGATGGTGGCAAAAGGCCGCCAAATCCCCAGGCCAAACTGCTCGAATGCTGGCGTGAGGTGTACAGCCAGGTGCGACCATTGGTCACTGGGACGCTGGCGATCGGTGGCAAGTCCATGGGCGGGCGCATGGCCAGTCTCGTGGCCGATGAGTTGGGCGCTGATGCGCTGGTGTGCCTGGGCTATCCGTTCTATGCCGCGGGCAAGCCGGAAAAACCACGGGTGGCGCATTTGGCCGGATTGCAGACACCGACCCTGATTGTTCAGGGCGAGCGCGATGCCCTGGGCAACCGGCAGACGGTGGAAGGTTATGCGCTGTCTTCAGCGATCGAGCTGTGCTGGCTGCAGGCGGGGGATCATGACCTGAAGCCGCTGAAGGCTTCGGGGTTCAGCCATGCCGATCATCTGGCGACGGCGGCGCAGAGGATCACAGGTTTTTTGCACTGATGGTAGGAGCGGGCTTGCCCGCGATTACGGCGGTGTGGCCACTCGCTGATCGCGGGGCAAGCCCGCTCCTACAGCGGCTTAACCGCGATACTCGCACAGGTAAGCCGTATCGACCGCCACCTTGAGCTGGAACTTGCTGTTGGCCGGGACATTGAACTGGCTGCCGGCGCTGAAAGTTTCCCAGTTGTCGCTGTCTGGCAGTTTGACCGTCAACGCGCCCGAGACCACGTGCATGATTTCGCGCTGGGCAGTGCCGAACTCGTATTCACCCGGGGCCATTACGCCAACCGTGGCCGGACCTTCAGCGGTGCCGAAGGCGATCGACTTGACCGTGCCATCAAAGTACTCGTTGACTTTAAACATGGGCGACTCCTGAACAGGGGCTAAAAAGGCAGGCCAGTATGCCCAAGGCCCGCAGCGTCGTCATCCGCTTTCAGGTGCCATTGGCCGGCAGGGTCAGGGGCAGCAGGCGGGCAGTGTTGCGCGCGTCTTCCAGGGCGCGGTGCTGCTGTCCGCTGAACTGCAGGCCGGCCAGTTGCAACGCGCCATTGAGGCCCAGCGGGCGCTGCAACTGGCGGGCCTTGGCGAAGCGTTGCTTGAGGTTGATGTGCGGCAGGGTCTGCAGCAGGCTGGCGAGCTGGTACTGCTGCCACTCCTGCAGCAGTTGCTTGCGGTCGTAGTCGCCCCAGCTGACCCAGCCTTGCAGGTGCTTGGCATGATGGCCGAGCCAGCGCTCGAACTGCGCCCAGACCTCGGTGAAGGTGGCCGCAGAGTCGACGTTGGCCTGGCTGATGTGCGTCAGTTCACGGCAGAACGGCGTCAGTTGCGGACGCCGGCGCGGGCGCACGAAACGCTGGAAATGCCCGACTTCACGGCCCTGGCGATCCACCAGGGTCGCGCCGATTTCGATGATTTCCATATCCGTGACCGGCCAGCCGCCATCGTCTGTGGTTGCTTCAAGGTCGATCACCAGCCAATGGCCCATAGTAGGCTCCCATACAAGACTCGATAGAGCGTAGCCAAACTCGGGCGCGGCGGGTATCCCCTGGCGTTTTGCCTGCTGCGCTTGGCATAACCGACAGTTGTGCAACGCCCGGAAAACGCCTAGCTTAGGCGGATTCCGGTTCAAATCCGCAAAGAGTGTGTTGCTTTGAGTTCGACGCCCATGCCACAGGCCGTGCCCTTGCTGTTCATGCTTGCCGCGACCTGGCTGTCGCCCTCAGCCTGGGCAGCAGAGGAAATCGAGGTGAAGGTCGGCGCAGCGCATTTTCCACCCTATACCGTACGGCCCGAGCAGGGCGCCGATACCGGCCTGTTGCCGCAATTGATCGAGGCGCTCAACAACACCCAGCAACGTTATCGCTTCGTCCTTGTGCCGACCTCGATCCCGCGTCGTTTTGGCGACTTCCAGCAGGGGCGCACCGACATGGCGATCTTCGAGAACCCCGAATGGGGCTGGCAGCAGATCCCCCATGAAAGTGTCGACATGGGCCTGGAAGACGCCGAAGTCTTCGTCACCCACCGCCAGTCCGGCCGCGACCAGCACTACTTCAACGACCTCAAGGGCAAGCGCCTGGCGTTGTACAGCGGCTATCACTACGCCTTCGCCAGTTTCAATCCCGACCCCAAGTACCTGGCCGACACCTACAACGCGACCCTGACCTATTCCCATGACAGCAACCTGCTGATGGTTCAGCGTGGCCGCGCCGATATCGCCCTGGTGACCCGTTCTTACCTGAGCGATTTTCTCGTCCGTAACCCGCAAAGCGCCGACCAGCTATTGGCCTCCGACCGGGTCGACCAGGTCTACCATCACTACGCACTGCTGCGTCCGGGTGCGCCGATCAGCGCGCCGGCGTTTGCCAGGTTGTTGCAGTCGCTGCGCGACAACGGCGCGATGCTGAAAATCTTCCAGCCCTATCGCATCAGCGTCAGCACGCCCAAGGGCGACTAAATTTGCCTGCACAGGCTACGTTCACAAGGGTGAGCCGATCATTCCTTCCGTGAGCCTCGATCATGCCATTCGATTCCGCTTCGCCGACTTTGTCCTTGCCGCGCTGGCGCAGCCTCAGCGCCGATGAAGGTGATTGCCACCTGAGCCTGGTACTTGAAGGCAGCCCGTTGGTGCGGGTGCGCCTGCAGCGGGGCGAGACCTTGCAGGTGCAGCTTGAAGACTACGCGCGCGACCGCGCGCAGCAAGCCCTGTGGGCTGTCTGTTACTGGTTGTTTGCACGCGACCCTGGTTGTCAGCGCCTGACCTGGCAGCTGCATGAAGCGCCGCAGGACGCCCTGAACAGCGGCTTGCTGGTCAGCACACCGAGCCCGGGCCAGTACCTGTGCGAACGCAGCCTGTTCTGGCAATTGCCACAACCCTGGCTCGGCCAGCCCTTCGCAGGCGTGTACCCGCAGCAGATGCAGCTCAGTAACGGCAAGCGCCATCCCCGCCGCGCACCAAAACCGCGTGGCGAGGTGTATCGGCGCTTCGATGCCCGGCTCGGCGCCTGGATCTCGTTACGTACCCTGGAAATCGATCAGGACCTGGAGCGTTTCAACCGCTGGCAGAACAACCCGCGGGTGCTCAACTTCTGGCAGGAGGGCGGCAGCCTCGAACAGCACCGCGACTACCTGAGCAAGCTCGAAGCCGATCCGCACAGCCTGACCCTGATCGGTAGCTTCGACGACCAGCCGTTCGCCTACTTCGAAGCCTACTGGGCCAAGGAAGACCGCATCGCGCCATTCTATGCGGTGGACGACTACGATCGCGGCATCCACATGCTGGTGGGGGAGGAGCAGCATCGTGGCCCGCACAAGGTCGCCAGCTGGTTGTCAGCGCTGGTCCACTACCTGTTCCTGGACGATCCGCGCACCCAGCGAGTAGTGGCCGAGCCACGTGCCGACAACGGCAAGATGATCGGCTACATGCACGAGCAGTGTTTTCATTGCGAGAAGGAGTTCGACTTTCCGCACAAGCGTGCGGCATTGATGATTCTGGGGCGGGAGCGGTTCTTCGAAGGTTGCAGGTTGCTTTGACCCTCAAGCGCGGCAAGCGGCATCACCACCCACTTGCCGCTTGAAGCTTGCAGCTTGTCGCTCTCAAGCCCTCTGGCTTGAGACCTTGCGACAATGCACCAGGGCATCGCGAATCATGAAGTTGACCAGGGTCGGCGAGACGCCCAGTTCCTTGGCGATGTCTTTTTGTGGCACACCGTGCAGGCGGTACATTTCGAAGGCGTAGCGGGTGCGCTGGGGCAGGTCGTTGAGCGCCTCGGCAATGTGTTCCAGGGTGGCGAAGTTGATATGCGTGGTTTCTGGCGAAGCCCCCTGGATAACGACGTTCAGGCCTTCCTCTTCGCTGCCGGAGTATTTGAGCTCCATGGCCTGCTTGCGGTAGTGGTCGATGGCCAGGTTGCGCACGATCTGGAACAGGTAGCTGAGCTGGGCCTTGAACGAGGAGGTGATCTGCGGCGCTGCGCTGAGCCGGAAGAAGGCATCCTGGACCACGTCTTCGGCCCGGGAGCGACAGCCGGTAATGCGCGCGGCAATCTTCACGAGGATGCTGCGGTTGTCGACAAACGCCTGGAGTAACGGTGAATCGCACTTACTTGTGGATAGTTGTTCCGCCATGGAAATCACCTTATCTCTAAGAGGGAAGTGGAGCGCTCCAGTTTCGGAGGCTTCCTACGACGTGCGACAAACTATTCGTAATGATAATTATTGTCAAATGCGAAAGTTAATAAGTCTCTATGCTTTTTGGTTCTAAGCTTTTACTTTGTGACCGGCTTCAAACTCCAGATTTTTTCACCCGGCCCGACCGGCTGCGCACGTCTTAATTATTTCCTCCGGCCATCCGTTCCTCTCTGTACATCCTCGGCTCCGGCAAGGCGCAACGCGGTGCCAGTGTGCCCGCCCTGCGCTGGCCGAGACCTGATTTCACGTACAGACTCTGGCAGGAACCCCTCATGACGGACGCCTTCGAACTCCCGGTTACGCTGGTCCAGGCGCTGGTTCAACGTGCTGCGCGCACACCCGACCGGGTTGCCTTGCGCTTTCTGGCCGAAGACCCGCGTGATCAAGCCTTGCTTTCCTATCACGACCTCGATCAGCGGGCGCGGACCATCGCCGCGGCTTTGCAGGCACGCACCGAGGTGGGGGACCGCGCCATCCTGCTGTTCCCCAGTGGCCCGGATTACGTCGCAGCGTTCTTTGCTTGCCTGTATGCCGGGGTGATCGCCGTACCGGCCTATCCGCCAGAGTCATCGCGCCGTCACCACCAGGAGCGCCTGCTGTCGATCATCGACGATGCCGAGCCGCGCCTGCTGCTGACCACCAGCGCCCTGCACGACAGCCTGCAGGCTCTCGAAGTGTTGGCCGGGCCCGGCGCGCCACAACTGCTGGCAGTCGACAGCCTGGCCGCTGAACTGGCCGCAGGCTGGCAGGCGCCGCCCCTGCAGGGCGACGACATCGCCTTTTTGCAGTACACCTCCGGCTCCACCGCATTGCCCAAGGGCGTGCAGGTCAGCCATGGCAACCTGGTAGCCAACGAAGTGCTGATCCGCGAGGGCTTCGGCATCGATGTGAACCCTGATGACGTGATCGTCAGCTGGCTGCCGCTGTACCACGACATGGGCCTGATCGGCGGCCTGCTGCAACCGATCTTCAGTGGCGTGCCCTGCGTATTGATGGCCCCGGCGTATTTTCTTGCCCGGCCGCAGCGCTGGCTGCAGGCGATCAGCGATCACGGCGGCACCATCAGCGGCGGGCCGGACTTTGCCTATCGCTTGTGCAGCGAACGGGTCAGCGCCGCGGCAATGGCCAGCCTCGACCTGAGTAAATGGCGGGTGGCCTATTCCGGCTCCGAGCCGATCCGCCAGGACAGCCTGCAGGCCTTCGCCGACAAGTTCGCCGCTTGCGGCTTTGTGCCGGAGAATTTTTTTGCCAGCTACGGCCTGGCCGAAGCCACGCTGTTCGTCAGCGGCAGCACCCGCGGCCAAGGTATTGGCGCACTGGAGCTTGATCGCCAGGCGCTGGCGCGCAACAGCGCCGAAGCGGGTCGGGGCACGGTGCAGATGAGTTGCGGGCGCAGCCAGCCGCTGCATGCGGTGCAGATCGTCGAGCCACACGCGCTGGCACCGCTGGCCGACAACCAGGTCGGTGAAATCTGGGCCACCGGCCCGAGCATCGCCAAGGGCTACTGGCGCAACCCCGAAGCCTCGGCGCGCACCTTTGTCGAGCAGGGCGGGCGGACCTGGTTGCGCACCGGTGACCTGGGCTTCTTGCGCGATGGCGAGCTGTTCGTCACCGGTCGGCTCAAGGACTTGCTGATCGTACGCGGCCACAACCTCTACCCGCAGGACCTGGAAAAGACCCTGGAGCGTGAAGTCGAGGTGCTGCGCAAAGGCCGGGTGGCGGTGTTCGCGGTCGATGACTGCGGCGAGGAGGGCATCGGCGTGGCCGTCGAGGTCAGCCGCAACGTACAGAAAATCATCACCCCTGCGAGCTTGATCAAGACCCTGCGCCAGGTGATCGCCGATGCCTGCCAGCAGGCGCCGGCGGTGGTCCTGCTGCTCAACCCTGGCGCCTTGCCGAAGACCTCCAGCGGCAAGCTGCAGCGCTCGGCCTGCCGCTTGCGCATGGACGATGGCAGTCTCGATTGCTACGCGCGTTTCCCCGACCCGCAAGCAGCAGCGGTGGCTGATCAGGCGGTTGCGGCGACCAGTATGCAAGCCCGGGTTGCCCGCCTGTGGGGCCAATTGCTGGGCCTTGAGCAGATCGCCGCAGACGATCACTTCTTCCTGCTTGGCGGCAACTCCATCGCCGCCACCCAGGCCTGCGCGCACCTGGCCGATGAGTTGGGCATTGAACTGGGTGTGCGGGTGCTGTTCGAAGCGCCGACCCTGGCCGGCTTCAGCGCGGCAGTGGCGGCGTTGCAACACGATGGCGGTGTCGCCCGTGGCGCCATCAGCCGTCTCGACCGCGCCCAGGCGCTGCCGCAGTCACTGGCACAAAACCGCCTGTGGCTGACCTGGCAACTGCAGCCGTACAGTGCGGCGTACAACATTCCCGGCGCCCTGCGCCTGCGCGGCGAGCTGGACGAAGCGGCGCTGCAGGCCAGCTTCCAGGCCCTGGTCGCGCGGCACGAAGCCTTGCGCACGGTGTTTGCCGAGGAAGACGGCCAGGCCTTGCAGCGCATCCTGCTGAGCCAGGTGTTTAACCTGCAGCGCCTGGACCTGTCTGCCGCCAGCAGCCAGGACGTATTGGCGCAGCGCGAAGCTGAAGCCATGCAGCCCTTCGACCTGCAACAAGGCCCGCTGCTGCGCGTGACCCTGGTGCGGCTGGACAGCGAAGACCATCAGCTGTGGGTGACGCTGCACCACATCATCGCCGATGGTTGGTCGATGAATATCCTCATTGATGAGTTCTCGCGCCTGTACGCCGCCCATTGCCAGGGCCAGCAGGCCCGGCTGCCGGCCTTGAGCCTGGGCTACGCCGACTACGGCAGTTGGCAGCGCCAGTGGCTTGCCGAGGGTGAAAGTGCCCGGCAACTGGCGTACTGGAAGGAACGGCTTGGTGAGCAGCACGCGGTGCTGGACCTGGCCACCGACCACCCGCGCGCCAATCGCCAAAGCAACGCCGCCGCGCGCCTGAGCGTGCGCCTGCAGCCGACCCTGGCCGAAGCCTTGCGCAGCCTGGCCCGTGATCATGACGCAACGCTGTTCATGGTGTTGCTGGCCGGCTTTCAGAGCCTGCTGCACCGCTACAGCGGGCAGACCGACATCCGTGTCGGGGTGCCCAACGCCAACCGCCCGCGCCTGGAAACCCAGGGCCTGGTGGGCTTTTTCATCAACACCCAGGTGCTGCGCGCCGAGCTTGACTCACGCCTGCCGTTCAACCAGCTGTTGGCCCAGGTGCGCGAGCGCAGCCTGGAGGCCCAGGTGCATCAGGACCTGCCGTTCGAGCAACTGCTCGAAGCCTTCCCACAAGTGCGCGAGCAGGGCCTGTTCCAGGTCATGTTCAACCATCAGCAGCGCGACCTCAGCGCCCTGCGTCGCCTTCCCGGGCTGCTGGCCGATGAGCTGCCGTGGCACAGCCGCGAGGCCAAGTTCGACCTGCAACTGCACAGTGAAGAAGACCATCAGGGCCGCCTGAGCCTGTCGTTCGACTATGCCGACGAGCTGTTCGATGCCGCGACCGTGGCGCGCATCAGCGCCCAACTGGTCGGCTTGCTGGAGCAAGTCTGCGCGCAACCGCAGGTCGCCATCGGTGCGCTGCAACTGCTGGACGCCGATGGCCGTGCGCAATTGCTCGCCTGGGGCCAGGCGACAGCAGCGCCGGCACAACAGTGGTTAGTTGAGCAGCTCAACGAACAAGCCCGCCAGACTCCGGAACGCACCGCCCTGGTGTGGCAGGGCGGCAGCCTCGATTACGCCAGCCTGCATCAGCAGGCCAACCGCCTGGCCCATTACCTGCGCGACAAGGGCGTTGGCCCGGATGTGTGCGTGGCTATCGCCGCCGAGCGTTCGCCGCAACTGCTGATCGGCCTGCTGGCCATCCTCAAGGCCGGGGGCGCCTATGTGCCGCTGGATGTCGATTACCCTGCAGAGCGCCTGGCCTACATGCTCGCCGACAGTGGTGCCAGCCTGCTGCTGAGCCACAGCGACGTGCTCGAGCGCCTGAGCCTGCCCGCGGATGTCAGCGCCATCGCCATGGACCGCCTCAAGCTCGACAGCTGGCCGTGCCAGCCACCGGGCCTGCACCTGCACGGCGACAACCTTGCCTATGTGATCTACACCTCCGGCTCCACCGGCCAGCCCAAGGGCGTCGGCAATACCCACGCGGCACTTGCCGAGCGCCTGCAGTGGATGCAGGACAGCTATCAACTCAATGACAGCGACGTGCTGATGCAGAAGGCGCCGATCAGTTTCGACGTGTCGGTGTGGGAATGCTTCTGGCCGCTGGTCAACGGTTGCCAACTGGTGCTGGCCGGCCCCGGCGAGCACCGTGACCCGCAGCGCATCGCCGAGCTGGTGCGCGAGCATGGCGTGACCACCTTGCATTTCGTCCCGGCCTTGCTCCAGGTGTTTGTCCAGGAGCCGTTGGCGGCACAGTGCAGCAGCCTGCGCCGGTTGTTCTCTGGCGGTGAGGCGCTGTCGGCCAGCCTGCGTGAGCGGGTGCTGCAGGTATTGCCGCAGGTGGCCCTGCACAACCGTTACGGCCCGACCGAAACCGCCATCAACGTTACCCACTGGCCGTGCAGCGCTGCCGACGGTACGCGTTCGCCGATCGGCCGGCCGCTGGCTAACGTACTGTGTAGGGTGCTCGACGATGAACTCGAACTTACCTCACCCGGCGTGCCGGGTGAACTGTACCTGGGCGGCGTCGGTCTGGCCCGGGGTTACCTGGGACGCGCGGGACTGACCGCCGAGCGTTTCGTGCCGCAGCCCGATGGCGACGGCCAGCGCCTGTACCGCAGTGGTGACCGGGCGCGCTGGCTGGCTGACCTGGGGGCGCTGGAGTACCTGGGCCGCCTTGATCAGCAGGTCAAGCTGCGCGGTTTTCGGGTCGAGCCCGAAGAGGTCGAGGCTTGCCTGCTTAAGCAGCCCGGCGTCGAGCAGGCGCTGGTGATGATTCGCGACACCCCTGCTGGCCCGCAACTGGTCGGCTACTACAGCGGTATCGACGCGAGCGGGCAGATGCTGGCCGCCCTGGCCGAGCAATTGCCTGCCTATATGGTCCCGGCGCAACTGGTTTACCTGGCGCAGATGCCGCTGGGCCCGAGCGGCAAGATCGAGCGCAAGGCCTTGCCCGAGCCGCAATGGCAATCGCGTGAACACATCGAGCCGGGCAGTGCCCTGCAGCAGCAGATCGCCGAGATCTGGCGCGAGGTGCTGGGCATCCCGCGGATTGGCTTGCAGGATGACTTCTTCGCCCTCGGCGGCCACTCGTTGCTGGCCACCCAGATCATTTCCCGCACCCGCCAGGCCTGCAACGTCGAGTTGCCGCTGCGCACGCTGTTCGAGGCCAGCGAGCTGGGTACCTTTGCCGCCGCGGTAGAGGCGATCCAGCACAGTGGCGCGCGCAACCTGCAGGGCGAAATCCAGCGCATCGACCGTCGCCAGGCGGTGCCGCTGTCCTACTCCCAGCAGCGTATGTGGTTCCTCTGGCAGATGGAACCCGACAGCCCGGCCTATAACGTCGGCGGCATGGCGCGCCTGAGCGGGGTGCTGGATGTCAGCCGCTTCGAGCAGGCGTTGCAGGCGCTGATCGTGCGCCACGAAACCCTGCGCACCACCTTCCCGAGCATCGACGGCGTGCCGTACCAGTGCGTGGCCGAAGACAGCAACCTGCAGATGAGCTGGCTGGATTTTTCCAGTGTTGGCGTGGTGGACCGCCAGCAACGCCTGCAGGCCTTTGCCGATGAGCAGGCGCACCAGCCGTTTGACCTGGAGCGCGGGCCGCTGCTGCGCGCCTGCCTGGTCAAGGCCGGCGAGCGTGAGCATTATTTCGTCCTGACGTTGCACCACATCGTCACCGAAGGCTGGGCCATGGACATCTTTGCCCGGGAGCTGGGCGAGCTGTACGAGGCCTTTGTCGACGAGCGCGAATCGCCGCTGCAGCCCTTGCCGGTGCAGTACCTGGACTACAGCGCATGGCAGCGCCAGTGGCTGGAGAGCGGCGAGCGTCAGCGCCAGCTCGATTACTGGCAGGCCAAGCTGGGCGATGAGCACCCGGTGCTGGAACTGCCTGCCGACCGCCCGCGTCCGGCGGTGCAAAGCCACCGTGGCGAGCTCTATCGTTTCGACCTGAGCCCGGAGCTGGCGGCGCGGGTGCGTGCCTTCAATGCCGAGCGCGGTCTGACCCTGTTCATGACCATGACCGCCACCCTGGCTGCGCTGCTGTACCGCTACAGCGGCCAGCGCGACCTGCGCATCGGCGCGCCGGTGGCCAACCGCATTCGTCCGGAAAGCGAAGGCCTGATCGGCGCCTTTCTCAACACCCAGGTGCTGCGTTGCCAGCTCGACGGGCAGATGCGCGTTAGCGAACTGATCGAGCAGGTACGCCAGACCGTGATCGATGGCCAATCCCATCAGGACCTGCCTTTCGATCAATTGGTCGAGGCCCTGCAGCCGCCCCGCAGCAGTGCCTACAACCCGCTGTTCCAGGTGATGTGCAACGTCCAGCGCTGGGAGTTCCAGCAAAGCCGCGAGCTTGCCGGCATGCAGGTCGAGTACCTGGTCAACGACGCCCGTGCGACCAAGTTCGACCTCAACCTGGAAGTCACCGACCTCGACCGCCGCCTGGGTTGCTGCCTGACTTACAGCCGCGACCTGTTCGACGAACCACGCATCGCACAAATGGCCGGCCACTGGCAGAACCTGCTGGTGGCGCTGCTGGGTGATCCCGAGCAGCGCCTGGGCGAGTTGCCGTTGCTGGCGGCGGTCGAGCAACAGGCGTTGTGCGACTCGCTCAAGGGTGACAACAGCCTGGCGCTGGATCAGACCCTTGAGCAGCTGTTCAGCGAACAAGCTGCGCGCCAGCCCGAGGCCCTGGCCCTGACCTTTGCCGGTCAGCACCTGAGCTATGCCGAGCTCGATGCTCGCGCTAACCAGTTGGCCCGGGTGCTGCGCGAGCGCGGCGTCGGCCCGCAGGTGCGTGTCGGCCTGGCCCTGGAGCGTTCGCTGGAACTGGTGGTGGGCTTGCTGGCGATCCTCAAGGCCGGCGGCGCCTATGTGCCGCTCGACCCTGAGTACCCGCTGGAGCGCCTGCACTACATGATCGAGGACAGCGGCATCGCCCTGTTGCTGGGCCAGCGGGCACTGTTCGAAGCCCTTGGCGAGTTGCCGGCCAAGGTCGGCCGCTGGTGCCTGGAAGACGACCGTGACGGCCTCGCCGCGTATAGCCGCGAAGCCTTGCCGTCGCTGACCCTGCCGGCCCATCAGGCCTACCTGATCTACACCTCCGGCTCCACCGGCAAGCCCAAAGGCGTGGTGGTCAGCCATGGTGAAATCGCCATGCACTGCCAGGCGGTGATCGAGCGCTTCGGCATGCGCAGCGACGACTGTGAGCTGCATTTTTATTCGATCAATTTCGACGCGGCCAGTGAGCGCCTGCTGGTGCCGCTGCTCTGTGGCGCGCGGGTAGTGCTGCGTGCCCAGGGGCAGTGGGGCGCGCAAGAGATCTGCACGCTGATCCGCGAGCAGCAGGTATCGATCCTTGGCTTTACCCCAAGTTACGGCAGCCAGCTGGCGCAATGGCTGGCCAGCCGCAACGAAGCGCTGCCGGTGCGCCTGGTGATCACCGGCGGTGAAGCACTGACCGGCGAGCACCTGCAGCGCATTCGCCAGGCCTTTACCCCGCAGCAGTTTTTCAACGCCTATGGCCCGACCGAAACCGTGGTCATGCCCCTGGCGTGCCTGGCCCCCGCGCAACTGGAAGCCGGCGCCGCTAGCGTGCCGATCGGCAGCGTGGTCGGTGCGCGCACCGCGTACATCCTCGATGCCGACCTGGCCCTGTTGCCGCAAGGCGGCATTGGCGAGCTGTACGTCGGTGGCGCAGGCCTGGCCCAGGGTTACCATGAGCGCCCGGGCTTGAGCGCCGAGCGTTTTGTTGCCGATCCGTTCAGCGCCAATGGCGGGCGCCTGTACCGCACCGGCGACCTGGTGCGCCAGGGTGCTGACGGGCTGGTGGAGTATGTCGGTCGAATCGACCATCAGGTGAAGATTCGCGGCTTTCGTATCGAGCTGGGCGAGATCGAAACCCGCCTGCTCGAACACCCGGCGGTGCGCGAAGCCGTGGTGCTGGCCCTGGACATGCCTGGGGGCAAACAACTGGCGGGTTATCTTGTCTGCGACCAGGCCCTGGCGGATGCCACCGAACAGGCCGCGCTGCGTGATGCACTGAAGGCGCAGCTGCGCCTGCAGCTGCCGGACTACATGGTGCCGACTCACCTGGTGCTGCTTGAACAGCTGCCGCTGATGGGCAATGGCAAGCTCGACCGCCGCGCCTTGCCGGCGCCGGACCTGGAGCAGGGCCGCCAACGTTATGAAGCGCCGCGCAGCGAGCTGGAACAGCAACTGGCGACGATCTGGCGCGAGGTACTGAACGTTCAGCAGGTCGGCCTGCAGGACAACTTCTTCGAACTGGGCGGTGACTCGATCCTGTCGATCCAGGTGGTCAGCCGTGGGCGTCAGGCGGGGCTGCATTTCACCCCGCGCGATCTGTTCCAGCACCAGACCATCCAGACCCTGGCGACCGTGGTCAGCCGCAGCGAAACCAGCCAGATCGATCAGGGCCCGCTGAGCGGCCGCGCGGCGTTGACGCCGATCCAGCACTGGTTCTTCGACAGCGATGTGCCGCACCCTCAGCACTGGAACCAGGCGGTATTGCTGGCACCCGCCGAGCGTGTGCACGTCAAGCCCCTGGAGCAGGCCTTGCAGCAGTTGCTGCAGCAGCATGATGCCTTGCGCCTGCGCTTCACCCAGGCAGGTGGTCAGTGGCACGGTGAATACGCCCAGGCCGACCAGCGCGAGTTGCTCTGGCAGGCCTCGGTAGCCGACCTGGGCGACTGCCAGGCGCTGTACAGCGATGTCCAGCGCAGCCTCGACCTGGCAGACGGGCCGCTGCTGCGCGCCTTGCTGGTCGAAGACGGCGAGGGCCGCCAGCGCCTGTTGCTGGCGATCCATCATCTGGTGGTCGATGGTGTGTCGTGGCGGGTGTTGCTGGAAGACCTGCAAGCGCTGTACCGCGGTCAGCCGCTGGCGGCCAAGACCCGCGCCATGAGCGACTGGGCGGCGCGCCTGCTGGCTTATGCCGGCAGCGACTCGCTGCGTGACGAGCAACGCTGGTGGCAAGCGCAACTGAGCCGCGCCAGCCGCGAACTGCCCTGCGATCACCCGCAGGGGGCGAACCTGCACCAGCAGGCGCAGACCCTCAGCGTACAGTTGGACGCGACCCATACCCGGCAATTGCTGCAGGAAGCGCCCGCTGCTTATCACACCCAGGTCAACGACCTGCTGCTGACCGCCCTGGCTCGCGTGCTGTGCCGCTGGAGCGGCGACAGCTCGGTGTTGGTGCAACTGGAAGGCCATGGTCGGGAGAACCTGTTCGAAGACATGGACCTGACCCGCAGCGTCGGCTGGTTCACCAGTGCCTATCCGCTGAGCTTGAGCCCGCATAACGTCGAAGAGGCGGCTGGGCAGGGCGCTTCGATCAAGGCCATCAAGGAGCAATTGCGCACGGTGCCGCACAAGGGCCTGGGCTACGGTGTGCTGCGCTACCTGGCCGATGCGCCGGTGCGCGAAGCCATGGCCGCGTTGCCCCAGGCGCGGATCACCTTCAACTACCTGGGCCAGTTCGACCAGCAGTTCCAGGCCGGCGCGCTGTACCAGCCGGTGGATGAAAGCGTCGGGCTTGCCCATGCGCTGGAGGCGCCGCTGCCCAACTGGCTGAGCGTCGATGGCCAGGTGTACGGTGGTGAGTTGCAGTTGCGCTGGACCTTCAGCCGTGAGCGCTATGACCAGGAAACCATCGAAACCCTGGTCGAAGCCTACCGGCTCGAACTGATTGCCCTGATCGAGCATTGCCTGGCGCCGGGCACTGGCAGCTTCACGCCATCGGACTTCCCGCTGGCGCAATTGAGCCAGGAGCAGATCGATGCCTTGCCGGTCGCCGCTGCACAAATCGACGACGTCTATCCGCTGACGCCGATGCAGGAGGGCCTGCTGCTGCATACCCTGCTGGAGCCGGGCACCGGCATCTACTACATGCAGGACCGCTACCGGATCAACAGCGCGCTGGACCCGCAGCGCTTTGCCCAGGCCTGGCAAGCGGTGGTCGGGCGTCACGAAGCCTTGCGCGCCTCGTTCTGCTGGAACGCCGGCGAGGCCATGCTACAGATCATTCACAAACCGGGGGCGACGGCGGTCGACTATCAAGACTGGTCGGGTATCCCTGAAGCTGAACAGGAAGCGCGCCTGCAGGCATTGCACAAGCACGAGCGCGAGGCCGGTTTCGACCTGCTCCAGCAGGCGCCGTTCCACCTGCGCCTGGTGCGGGTGGGCGAGGACCGCTACTGGTTCATGATGAGCAACCACCACATCCTCATCGATGCCTGGTGCCGTTCGCTGCTGATGAATGACTTCTTCGAGATCTACCTGGCCCTGGGCGAGGGCCGTCAGGCGCAACTGCCGGTGCCGCCGCGCTACCGCGACTACATCAGCTGGCTGCAGCACCAGGACCTGGACGAGGCGCGTCAGTGGTGGCGCAACAACCTCGAAGGTTTCGAGCGCAGCACCGCGGTGCCCAGCGACCGGCCATTGCTGCGTGACCATGCGGTGGAAAATGCCGGAATGGTCGTCGGCGATTGCTACACGCGCCTCGATGCCACCGATGGCGCCCGCTTGCGCGAGCTGGCCCAGGCTCATCAGCTGACCATCAACACCTTTGCCCAAGCCGCCTGGGCGCTGGTGCTGAGCCGCTACAGCGGCGAGCGCGACGTGGTCTTCGGCGTCACCGTGGCGGGCCGGCCGGTGAGCATGCCGCAGATGCAGCGTACGGTCGGGCTGTTCATCAACAGTATCGCCCTGCGGGTAAAACTGCCGGCCGCGGGCGAGCGCTGCAGCGTGCGCCAGTGGCTGCAAGACCTGCTGGAACGCAACATGGAACTGCGCGAGTACGAGTACCTGCCGCTGGTGAGCATCCAGGAATGCAGCGAACTGCCCAAGGGCCAGCCGCTGTTTGACAGCCTGTTCGTGTTCGAGAACGCGCCGGTGGAGGTTGCCGTACTCGATCGCGCGCAAAGCCTCAACGCCAGTTCCGATTCCGGGCGCACCCACACCAACTTCCCGTTGACCGCGGTCTGCTACCCGGGCGATGACCTGGGCCTGCATTTGTCGTTCGACCAGCGCTACTTCGACACTGCCACGGTCGAGCGCTTGCTGGCCGAGTTCAAACGCCTGCTGCTGGCCCTGGCCGACGGCTTCCAGGGCGAGGTCAGCGAGTTGCCATTACTCGGTGAAGCCGAGCGCAGCTTCTTGCTCGACGACTGCAACCGCAGCGAGCAGGCCTACAGCCTTGAGCAAAGCTACGTCGAACTGTTTGAGGCGCGGGTTGCCGCGCATCCACAACGCACTGCTGCGCGCTGCCTGGAACACTCTCTGAGTTACCTCGAGCTCAACCGCCAGGCCAACCGCCTGGGCCATGCGCTGGTGGCCGCCGGCGTGGCAATCGACCAGCCAGTGGCGCTGCTGGCTGAACGCGACCTGCCGCTGCTGGGCATGATCGTCGGCAGCTTCAAGGCCGGCGCCGGTTACCTGCCGCTGGACCCTGGCCTGCCGGGTGCACGCTTGCAGCGGATCATCGAACTCAGTCGTACCCCGGTGCTGGTGTGCAGCGCAGCCTGTGCCGAGCAGGGCCGTGCTCTGCTTGATGAGCTCAGCTGTGCCGGGCGGCCGAAGTTGCTGGTCTGGGAGCAGGTCCAGGCAGCCGCCGGGCCGGATGCTAATCCAGGTATCTACAGCGGGCCGGACAACCTTGCCTATGTGATCTATACCTCAGGCTCCACCGGCCTGCCCAAGGGGGTGATGGTCGAGCAGCGCGGCATGCTCAACAACCAGTTGAGCAAGGTGCCGTACCTGCAACTGGACGAGCAGGATGTGATTGCCCAGACCGCCTCGCAAAGTTTCGATATCTCGGTCTGGCAGTTCCTCGCCGCACCGCTGTTCGGGGCCCAGGTAGCCATCGTGCCGAACGCCATTGCCCACGACCCGCAAGGGTTGCTGGAACACGTGCAGGCTACCGGCATTACCGTACTGGAAAGCGTGCCGTCGCTGATCCAGGGCATGCTCGCCAGCGAGCAGCAACAGCTCGATGGCTTGCGCTGGATGCTGCCGACCGGTGAGGCGATGCCGCCGGAGCTGGCTTGGCAGTGGCTGCAGCGCTACCCGCACATCGGCCTGGTCAATGCCTATGGCCCGGCCGAGTGTTCCGATGACGTGGCGTTCTTCCGCGTCGATGCTGCCTCGACCCGTGGCAGTTACCTGCCAATCGGTACGCCGACCGACAACAACCGCCTGTACCTGATAGGCGACGATCAGCAACTGGTGCCGCTGGGCGCCGTCGGTGAGTTGTGTGTGGCCGGTACCGGTGTCGGCCGTGGTTATGTCGGCGACCCGCTGCGCACTGCGCAAGCGTTCATCCCGCACCCGTTCGGCGCACCGGGCGAGCGCCTGTATCGCAGCGGCGACCTGGCGCGCCGGCGGCCTGACGGCGTGCTCGAATACGTCGGCCGTATCGACCATCAGGTGAAGATCCGCGGCTACCGCATCGAGCTGGGCGAGATCGAAGCGCGCCTGCATGAGCAAAGCGAGATTCGCGATGCGGCGGTCGGTGTGCAGGACGGGGTCAATGGCAAGCACCTGGTCGGCTATCTGGTGGCCAGTACTGCGGGTGTCGATACCAGCGTGCTGCTGGAGCAAGTCAAGCAGCGCCTGCGTGCCGAGTTGCCGGAGTACATGGTGCCGCTGCACTGGGCCTGGCTCCAGCAACTGCCGCTCAATGCCAACGGCAAGCTCGACCGCAAGGCCTTGCCGGCCATCGACATCGGCGCCCAGCACAGCCAGGCCTACCTGGCGCCGCGCAGCGAACTGGAGAGCACCCTGGCCGGGATCTGGGCCGAGGTGCTCAAGGCCGAGCGGGTCGGGGTGCGCGACAACTTCTTCGAGTTGGGCGGGCATTCGCTGCTGGCCACCCAGATCGCCTCGCGGGTGCAAAAGGTGCTGCAACTGAACGTGCCGCTGCGGGCGATGTTCGAGTGCAGCACGGTCGAGGAGCTGGCGACCTATGTCGACAGCCTGAAGGCCAGTGAGCTGAGCGATGACAAGGTCGACCGTCTCAGTGACCTGATGGCTGAACTGGAAGCGCTGTAGGGCTTCAGGCCGGGGTGGGGCTGTTGCGCTGCAGGTCGTGCTTGAGCAAGGCGACTGAAGCGGCCAGCAGCACGGCGTCCTTGATCAGGAAGGACGTCGCCCCGCCCATGGCCGGGAACCCGCCAGCACTGTTCTCCCAGCCGCCCGGAGTGGTAACGATCAGGGTCAGGGTGGTGGCGTAGGTGAGCACCGAGCCCAGGGCGCCGATCACCGCCAGCCGTGGTTGCCAGATGCCGGCCAGCAACGCCGCGCCAATCGCCCATTCCGCCACGCCCAGCGCATAGCTGGCGCCGTGGATGCCAAAGGCCAGGTGCAGCCAGGACAGCAACGGGCTGTTGTCGATCAGCGGGATCAGGGCCTGGGCTTCGTAATCGAACCACTTGGCATAGCCAAAGCCGAAGAAAATCAGGATCAGGCTCCAGCGCAGCAGCTGGATGTCCAGGGAGGAGCGGATGAAGCGGTCAAGGTAGGCAGGGCGGGTCATGGCGAGGTCCTGTGGTGGGATGAGGCAGGTATCCTCAAGACGCCGTGACCGCCCTGTTGTTACATCAATCGCGTGCTCAACGCTTGCCGAGGATCTTGCCCAGCAGCTCCGGTCGCGGTGCGCCCTGTTGGGTTTGCAGTTGCTGCTGGTCGTCGAGGTAGAAGATCGCCGGGGTTGCTGACAAACCGAGTTCTTCCATGACCGCGAGGTTGGCGTCGAGCTTGGCTTGTACCGCTTCGGGAACCTTGTCCAGGGCCTTGAGGGTACTGGCCTTGCCGGCCTTTTCATGTTGCGCCAGGGCCTTGGCCGGATCCTTGCTGGCCAGCAGGGCGGCCGATTTGCCCGGGCTGTCTTCGCGGATGATACCGACCATGATGTGCCGCAACTGCACCTTGCCCGATTCGACCCAGGGCCGCGCCTGCTGCCAGAACATGTTGCAGTACGGGCAATTGGGGTCGCTGAACAGGTAGACGATGCGTGGTGCATCGGCCTTGCCGTCGGCGATCCAGGCGGTTTTCTCCATCTTTGCCCAGACCTCCTTGGCCATGGGGGCGTACACCAGTTTTTCCAGCGGCGCCTGGCTCAGGTCCTTGCCTTGCTCGTCGAACAGGCTGCCCACCAGCACATGCTTGCCATCGGCGGTCAGGTACAGCGCCAGGCCGCGGTTCTGGTATTCGGCCGCGTAGCCACGCAGGCCATCGGGGGCGTCGAAGCTGCCTTTGATTTTTGCGCCTTTGGCCTCCAGTTGCTGGATGGCCTTGGGGAGTGTTTCAGCCAGCGCCAGCTGGCTGGTCATCAGGCCCACGGCCAGGGTGAGGGGCAGTTTCAGCAGAGATCGCATGCGACGTTCCTTGTGGGGGATGGGGCGGCAGGCGCGGGCGCGTGCTCGAAAGATTGCAGGGCATGGCTGAGGCTGGCCCGCGACAGCTCGCCAAGATGGCTGCCGACCAGGCGACCCTCGGCGTTGTAGAACAAGGTGGTGGGCAAGGCCATGGAGCCGACCTTCTGCGCCAGCTGGCCGCCGCTGTCGAACAGCACGTGGGACAGGTTAAGGCCGGTGGTGGCGAGGAAGGTGACCACGGTCTGTGGCGCCTCGCCCTGGTTGACGAACAGGAAGGTGATGTCCGGGTAATCACCCTGGGCCTGTTGCAGCACCGGCATCTCGCGCCGGCACGGCGGGCACCAGGTAGCCCAGAGGTTGATCACCAGTGGCTTGCCGCGGTAGTCGGTGAGCTCGACGGACTGGCCACTGGCCTTGCGCAAGCTCATTTCCGGCAGTTGAGTGCCCTGGTCATACAGGTGGCTGGCCAGGCTGCCGAGCAGCCAGAACAGGCCACCGCTGAGCAGGCCCCAGCCCAGCGGCCGGCGCAGGGCCGGGCGGCGATAGCCGAGGCAGAAGGCGCCGATGGCTACCGCCAGCAGGCCTGGCCAGAGCAGAAAGCCGCCATCGCGCAGGTCGATGACCTGCAGCAAATCTTCGCGGTACATCGCCCAGTACTGGATGACAAAGCCCAGGCGTGCACTGAGCAGGCCGAGCAGGAACAGGCCGAACAGCACCGACTCGGGGTTGTCGCCGCCGCGCTTGGCGACGCGCCAGCCAACAAGGCTGGCCAGGGCCAGGGCGCAGATCAGCAGCAGGTGGTTCAGGGCCATGGTCAGTGGCCCGAGTGCGACGGTCAGCATCATCCTTGGCTCCGGGTAGCGGCCCAGTGTTGGAGGAAGTTCGCCGCATCGATTTCACCGGTGATGCGCCGGGCCCGGCGCTCGTTGCCCTCCGGGCCGATCCAGATCAGGCTGGGCGGGCCCGGGACCTGGTAGCGCTGCAGCAACTCGCGACTGGACGGTGCGTCGGCGGTCACATCCAGGCGCAGCAGGCGCACGCCGCCAAGCGCCGCCAGTACGTCGGCGCGGGCGAACACCTGTTTCTCCATGACCTTGCACGACACGCACCAGTCAGCATAGTAGTCGAGCATCACCCACTGGCCCTGGGCCTTGGCCGCCTCCAGCTCGCGCTGCAGTTCGGCCGGCTGGCTGACGGTGGTGAAGGCATCATGCGGCACGGCAAGGCCCATTGGCGCGCTGGCGGCGGTGAACGGTTGCAGCGGCTGCCAGGGGTCGTTGCCACCGGCTGCCGCGCCGACGACCAACAGGCTGCCCCACAAGCCCAGCAGCAGCGACAGTGCCCGAAGCGCCCGCATAGCTTGCAAGGCCGGCCACGCAGCCCAGGCCAGGGCGATTAGCCAGGCACCGGCCAGGCCCAGCCACAGCGAAGGCTCCAGCACCGCACGCAGGGTATACAGGGCCATGGCCAGGAAGACGAAGCCGAACAGGCCCTTGACCCGGTTCATCCAGGCGCCCGGGCGCGGCAGGTAGCGGTTGCCGAGGGTGACCAGCAACAGCAACGGCAGGCCCATGCCCAGGCCGAGGGTGAACAGTACCAGGCCGCCATGCACGGCATTGCCGCTCTGGGCGATGTACAGCAGGGCGCCGGCCAGCGGTGCGGTCATGCACGGGCCCATCAGCAGGCCCGACAAGGCCCCGAGCAACGCCGCGCCGTACAGGTTGCCGCCGCGGGTGCCATTCCCGGCACGCTCCAGGCGGTCGCGAATCCACACCGGCAGTTGCAGCTCGAAGGCGCCGAACATCGGCAGGGCCAGCAGCACGAACAGCCCGGCCAGGGTGCCCAGCAGCCAGGGTTGCTGCAGCCAGGCCTGAAAGCTTGCGCCCAGCAATGCGGCAACCACGCCCAGGGCGGCGTAGACCAGGGCCATGCTCAGCACATAGACGCTGGCCAGCAACCAGCCGCGGCGGGCACTGGCACCACTGCCCAGTACCAGACCTGCAAGAATCGGCAGCATCGGCAACGAGCACGGGGTGAAGGCCAGCAGCAGGCCCAGGCCGAGGAAGGCCAGCAGGTTCCAGGCCAGGGTCGACTGTTGCAGGCCGCCGGCCAGGGCTTGGTCGCTGGCCTGCGCGGCGGCGCTTGTACCACCCAGGCTGACCACACTGGTTTGTGGCGGGTAGCACAGCCCGGCGTCGGCGCAGCCCTGCCAGCCCATGCGCAGTTCGCCGCTGGCGCTGGCGGGCAGGATCAGCTCCAGCTCGCCACGGTAGACCTGGGTTTCACCAAAGTACTCATCGCTGTGGGGCAGGGCGGGTGGCAGTTGCGGTTGCTGCTCGGGGACCAGGCCGTCGAATTTCAGGCGTTTCTGGTACAGGTAGTAGCCATCGGTGATCTGCCAGTGCAGGCGCATTTGCCCCGATTCCAGGCGTTCGCTGCTGAACACGAAGGCCTTGTTGACCGGCAAAAAATCGCTCTGGGCAAACGGGTTGGCCTGGCTCAGGCCGCTTAGCAGGAACATCAGGGCAAACAGAAAAACGCGCATGTCGACGCCTTGGCAATGCGATGAAGGGCCAAGCTTCGCCCAGCCCGATTAACCGAAAGTTAACCCGATGGCTGACGGCTGTCGCCAAGGCCGCGACGGCTGTGGCCTGGCGCGGCATAATCCTGGGTTAATCCGCCTGGGCTTGAATAAAGCCTTTCATGACCGAGACCCGACCATGCACGTACTGCTCTGCGAGGATGATGACCTGATCGCCAGCGGCATCAGCGCCGGCCTGGGCGCCCAGGGCATGACCGTCGACCGGGTGGCCAGCGCCGGCGCGGCCCAGGCCATGCTCCAGGCCGCGGCGTTCGACGTCATGGTCCTCGACCTCGGCCTGCCCGACGAAGACGGCCTCAAGCTGCTGCAGCGCCTGCGCCAGCAGGGCCATGAGCTGCCGGTGCTGATCCTCACCGCCCGCGATGCGGTCACTGACCGGGTCGAGGGCCTGCAGGCCGGTGGCGACGATTACCTGCTCAAGCCGTTCGACCTGCGTGAACTGGCCGCACGTCTGCACACCTTGCTGCGCCGCGCCGCCGGGCGAGCGGTGAACATCATCGAGCATGGCCCGCTAAGCTACGACCCCAGCAGTCGCGAAACCTGCCTGGGTGGCCGCCCGGTCGACCTGTCGCGGCGCGAGCAGGCGCTGTTGCAGGCGTTGCTGCACAACCGTGGCCGGGTGCTCTCCAGCGAACAGCTCAAGGACAGCGTCTATGGCTTTGGCGACGAGGTCGAGAGCAACGCCCTGAACGTGCATATCCACCACCTGCGGCGCAAACTGGGCAACGGTATCGTCGAAACCGTGCGCGGCCTGGGTTATCGCCTGGGCCCGGCGCAACTGCCGGAGGAGCCGCAAGCATGACCTTGCGTTTGCGCCTGACCCTGATCCTGGGCACTGCCTTCATCGTCATCTGGGTGTTGGCCGCGGCGTGGATGCTGCGCGACCTGCGCATGCAGATGATGTTCTCCCTCGACCAGCGCCTGGTGGCATCGGCACGCATGGTTGCCGGCCTGGTCGACCAGTTGCCGCAACCGCTGTCGAGCAAGGGCGAGGGCACGCGCCTGAGCGCCGACCAGTTGAGCGTCGACGGCATGGCCTGCCAGGTCAGCTCGCTGCGCGGCGAGATTCTTGCCCGCAGCCATAATAATGAGCAGCCCCTCGACGACCAGCGCAGCGGGTTTCGCGACCAGACCATCGACGGCGCCCGCTGGCGCAGTTTCACCTATGCCCATGGCGATGTGCGCATTACCACCGCCGACCGCCATCAGGAGCGCGAGGCCCTCAACCGTTCGATCCTGCTGGCGGCCTCGGCACCGGTGCTGATGGCCTTGCTCGGCAGCCTCGGCTTGCTGTGGATGGGTGTTGGCAAGGGGCTGGCGCCGCTCAACCGGATGCGCGATGCCTTGCGCCGGCGCAGCCCGGATTCCCTTGAGCCCTTGCAGGTGCGCGGCCTGCCCAGTGAGCTGCAACCTTTGCTGGAAACCCAGAACCAGCTGTTTTTGCGCATTGGCCAGACCATCGAGCGCGAACGGCGCCTGACCGATGATGCCGCCCATGAGCTGCGCAGCCCGCTGACCGCGATCAAAACCCACCTGCAGGTGGCACGGATGACCGATGGCGAGGTGCGCGAGCAGGCCCTTGAACACGCCGAGCAGGGCGCCGATCGTCTGCACCGGACTCTTGAACAACTGTTGCTGCTGGCCCGGGTGGAAGGCCGACTGTCGTTTGAAGACGGCCTGCAGTGCAACGCCGAGCAGATCGCCCGCCAGGCAATCCTGGACACCGGGGTCGACAACGCCGGGCGCATCGATCTGCAGTTGGCGCCCGGCGCCGCCCAGCTCTACCTCGGGATGCCCACGCCACTGGCGGTCACGGCCCTGCGCAACCTGCTCGACAACGCCCTGCGTCATACCCGTGGCAGCGAACCGGTGGAGCTGGCAGTGCAGATGGAACAGGACCGGGTGGCATTTTTGGTGCGCGATCACGGCCCCGGTATTCCCGAACAGGACATCGAGCACCTGACCGAGCGCTTCTGGCGCCATAGCCAGAGCGGCGGATGCGGGCTGGGCCTGGCGATTGTCCAGGCGATCGTCCAGCGCTGTGCCGGCAGCTTGCGCTTTGACAGCCGCAGCGATGGCTTGCGGGTGTTGTTGCACATTCCGTTGCGTGCAAACCCGTCGTAACCGGTCAGTGCAAAGCGGCAGTTGAAAAAATCCGCAGCGTTGATGGGCATCGGCTAAATCCGCAGGGCGCTGAAGCGTTTTTCAAGCGATAACAACCCGCACTCCTCTGGCAACAGGCGCGTGACGGGCACATCCGCTTGCTTGCGAGGGTTTCCCAGATGTCAGTCGCTATCAGCCTTGCCCAGGCGCTGCCGGTGTCTTCCACCGCAGACGCTGCTGAAACACTTTATGCATTCAATGAGTCGCCGTTGCTGGCCCGCCAGAGCCTGCAGGAATCCAATGCCCGCAGTTACCCGCGGCGCATTCCGCTGGCGCTCAAGCGCGCCCGTGGCATCTATGTCGAAGACGTAGAAGGGCGTCAGTTCATCGACTGTCTGGCTGGCGCCGGGACCCTGGCGCTGGGGCATAACCATCCGCTGGTGATCGAAGCGATCCAGCAGGTGCTGGCCGATGAACTGCCGCTGCACACCCTGGACCTGACCACGCCGGTCAAGGACCAGTTCGTCCAGGACCTGTTCAGCCTGCTGCCCGAGCAACTGCGCGGCGAAGCGAAGATCCAGTTTTGCGGGCCGACCGGCACCGACGCGGTGGAAGCGGCGTTGAAACTGGTGCGCACCGCTACCGGGCGTAACACCGTGCTGTCGTTCCAGGGCGGCTACCACGGCATGTCCCAGGGCGCCCTGAGCCTGATGGGCAGCCTGGGGCCGAAGAAGCCGCTGGCCGCCTTGCTGGCCAATGGCGTGCAGTTCCTGCCGTACCCTTATGACTATCGCTGCCCTTTCGGGCTGGGCGGCGAAGAGGGCGTGAAGGTCAACCTGCACTACCTGGAAAACCTGCTCAGCGACCCGGAGAGCGGCGTGCAACTGCCGGCGGCGGTGATCGTCGAAGTGGTCCAGGGTGAAGGCGGGGTGATCCCGGCGGACATCGAATGGCTGCGCGGTGTGCGGCGCATTACCGAGAAGGCCGGTGTGGCGCTGATCGTCGACGAGATCCAGAGTGGTTTTGCCCGCACCGGCAAAATGTTTGCCTTCGAGCATGCAGGCATCACTCCGGATGTGGTGGTGTTGTCCAAGGCCATTGGCGGCAGCCTGCCGTTGGCGGTGGTGGTTTATCGCCAGTGGCTGGACACCTGGCAGCCGGGGGCGCACGCCGGTACTTTCCGTGGCAACCAGATGGCCATGGCCGCAGGCTCGGCGGTGATCAACTACCTCAAGTCACACGACCTGTGCAGCCATGCTCAGGCCATGGGCGAACGCCTCGCCGGCCATCTGCGCCACTTGCAGGAGGACTTCGCGCAGTTGGGGGATATCCGTGGCCGTGGCCTGATGCTGGGGGTCGAGCTGGTTGATCCGCAAGGGCAGCTCGATGCCCAGGGGCATCCGCCGGTCTGCCCGCGTCTGGCACCGCTGGTGCAGCGCGAATGCCTGAAGCGTGGGCTGATTCTGGAACTGGGCGGGCGTCAGGGCGCCGTGGTGCGTTTCCTGCCACCGCTGATCATTACTGCCGAGCAGGTTGATGAGGTGGCGGCGCGCTTTGCTCGGGCGGTTGCTGCGGCGGTGGCCAGCCTGTAGGCAGCCTTGGCATGCACAAGCCCGGTGCACTGCACCGGGCTTTTTTTGGTTCTTCACGGAATCCCGGGCTGGGATGTTGAGGCTGCGAGTTTATCCATTCAATGTGGGGCTGCTGCTGGCCCCTTCCGCCTTTACGGCGGCCTACTTTTCTCTTGGGAAGAAGTAGGCAAAACCGCTTGCTCCTGCATACGGCCCTACGCTGCGCTTCGGGTCCCCTCGCTACGGCACCCTCCGGGGCATCGCGGCCTACGACTTGCTTCGCAAGTCTACATCTCGCGTCTTCGGCTGCCGCCGAAGGTGCTGCGCACCGCCCCTACAGGCACCTACGCTCGGCCTCCTGAAGTCGCTTTTCGCGGCGCCTGGAAGTACGTGCATGAACATCAAGATCAAGACCAAACAAGTTGGTGCTCGTTTTATCAGCGGGCTTGTCCCGCTCCTGCGTCAGCATGGCTTCGCCAACATCTGCTTTCGCAGATACGTCAGTGCAGGCGCCGCCCGTAACTTCGCTACTTCAGGGCCGCGAAAGGCTTGGGCGGGCAACACATTGCGATACGTCCCAGCCCCGATGGCGAGGACCTATTTGAAATCTATTTCTGCAATCAGCACCTGTGGACTATCGACGTGAACAAGCCTGACTACGGTCCATAATGTGTCAACCATGTCCCCGCACATGTGTCCACCATGTGTCCGGTCTCTACACCAAGAACAAAAGGGACCCGCCGTAAGGGCGGAAGGGGCCAACAGCGGCGCCACACCGAATGGATAAGCCCGCAACCCAACCCAAGAATCATAGCCCCCGGGATTCCGTGAAGAACCTTTTTTTGCGCTTCAGTCGAAGCTGCGACCCGCGCGCCAGTAGCCCATCAGCGTCAGGGCGCTGCGATCCAGCCCGCGCTCGGTGATCAGGTAGCGACGGATATTCATCACCGCTGCCGACTCGCCGGCGATCCAGGCATAGAAGTCGCCGTTGCCGGGTTGAGCCAGTTCCCAGAGGATCTGCCGGTCGATATCGACCTCCTCCAGGGCGACCTTCGCACCTGTGCCCGCTGCGGCTGCCGGCAGGCGCGCCAGCTCGCGGATGGCATGGATCATCGCTTCGCCGTGGGTGCAGTGCAGCACTTCGCGCGGCAGCCAGTTCAGTTCGGTGGCGCGGCTGCAGGTCAGGTCGAGGCAATCGGCTTCGCAGGGGACTTCGATGAACGCCTGTACCGGGACTTCGGGCAGGTCTGCGGCCATCTGCTCGAGGATGCCGGCAATTGCTGGCAGGGCGGTTTCATCGCCGATCAGCAGCAGGTTGCGCAGGTTCTTCGGGGGGCGCCATTCGTAGCCGCCGGGGGCGGCGTCGAAGGCCAGGTTCGGGGCGACCATCTGCAGGCGATCGCCGATGCGTGCCTGGGTCGCCCAGGTCGATGCCGGGCCGTTGACGCCGTGCAGGACGAAGTCGACATCCACTTCCAGTGCCTCGCGGCGCAGGTCGCGGATGGTGTAGGTACGCATCGGCGGGCTCTGCTCGGCGCTCAGGCCGCGACGCGCTTGCTGCCAGGAACCTTGCTTGGGCAGGTTCGGGTATTGGCCATCGGCAGAGGGAAAGAAGATCTTGATGCGCTGGTCGGCAGCCAGGGTACGCATCTGCCCGACATCCTCACCGCTGAACACGAAGCGGCTGAGGGACGGGCTGAGGGCAATGATGGCTTTGAGCTGCACATCGAACACTCCGTAGGCACTGGTTCTGGCAGGTTTGCCGACCAGCTTGCGCAGACCGTTGCCCAGGGCGTTGGTCAGGGAGGTGGAGGCTGACATGGGCGGTACCTTTTCCAAGGGAGGTTCCTTGAAAACGAAATAGCCGCCGATCGAATTAGCACAGGGCGGCAGTGGTTAAATTTCCCCCTCCAGGAAACGTCCTAGCTTGGATAAAGCCTGCTTCATGGCTGATACGGGTAGGACGATGACGATTTCGCGACGAGGATTCATAGCGGGCCTGGCGGTGGCGGGCGCGACCGTGCCAGCCGCCTATTACGCGCACAAGCAACTGACCCACGATCCACAGGACGACATCGTCACCCCCGGCGAGGCCAGCGTTGAGCTCGCGGATGCCGCTGGCCAGCACCTGGCCGATCAATTGCGCGGCGTCTGGGATTTGCGTTTGAGCGGTGCCGATGGCGAGCTCGCCGGGCTGCCTGTGGAAGGCTTGCAGATGTACCTCGACGTCGCCGCCAAAGGCCGTGGCCTGCGTGGTTTTGTCGATACCGAACTGGTTCTGCGCAGCGACGCCCCGGCCGCCTACCGAGTGCTTGGCGACCTGGTCGGGGCGTCCACCGCCACGGTGCGCTGGCGGCTGATGAGCACCCAGGGCGGGCCGGGTTATGAATGTACCGCGAGCCTGGATGAAGTCTGGGGCAGTTTTGGCAACGCTGGCAGCGCTACCCTCAGTGGCCGCTTGCAACCGCTGGATCGCTCGATGGCCTTGCCCTTGGCCGACAGTCACTTCGTTGCCGTCAAACGCCTGTTTCCTGAAGCCCGTGAGCGGCTGCCCTATACACCGCAGTTGCAAGCCTGGCTGATCAGCGCCGAACACCGCTTGTTCCATCAGCTCTGGCACGCGACCCGTGACAAATGGCATCGGCTGTCTGAAGAAAAACACGGTGCCTTGCGTGGCCTGGGCTGGCAACCCGGCCCGCGTGACAAGGAGCGTGATGCCCGCGGCCCGCGCAAGCATCGCAATGGTTCGGGGGTGGATTTTCTGTTCATGCACCGGCATATGCTCGGTACGGCGCGGTCGATGCAGGACCTGCCGTCGTGGCCGCATTTCCCTTTGCCGCAACCCAGCGTCGAACACGACCGCCAGGGTTTTGCCCGCTATTACGACAACCATGACGGTTACTGTGTACCGCCCGGTTGGCGGGCACCGGGCGACGAGGCTTATGGCGTATGGGTCTCGGCGATCAAGGCCGGCGAGACCTTCTGCAGTAATTTCCAGGTCTGGGAATCGCAGTACCAGGACCCGCTGTACCTGTCGAAGCTGACCCTCGGTGCGTTCGGTTCGGAGCTGGAAATGAACCTGCACGATTGGCTGCACATGTGCTGGGCCTCGGTGCCACGTGATCCGGTCAACGGTGCGCCAGTGCCGTTTGCCCGGGACCCGGCCGATTTTGCCGGGCGCTGGTACGAGGCGGAAAACGACTTTCTCGGCGATCCGTTCTCGTCTCACGTCAACCCGGTGTTCTGGGGGTTCCATGGCTGGATCGATGATCGCATCGAGGATTGGTACCGCGCCCATGAGCGCTACAACCCGGGGCAGGTTCGGCGTCTTGAGGTCAATGGCGTGCAGTGGTTCGCCCCGGGGCGCTGGGTCGAGGTCGACGACCCGTGGCTGGGGCCGGTGACCCATGGCTGCAGCACCACGCCGGGGATGTTCCCGGGCAAATCGGTGGAAATGGATGTCGAGATCATGAAGCTGGCTCTGCGCATTACCTTTGGTGAAGACGACAAGATCGGCGACCTGGTGCGCCGGGTGCCGCAGCGGCCCTGGTATGCGCGGCATTTGTCGTTGCGCGGGATTGTGAGCTGATTGGCTGTATTGGGCCTGCTGTGCGGGCCATTGTCGGCAAGGCCGGCCCCCACGGGTTTTGTGCAGGCAGTCAATGATCTAGCGAACCACCTGCCATCCGCCGCCCAATGCCTTGTACAGCGCCACGCTGCCTTGCAGGCGGGCCAGGCGCAGTTGCACCTGCTGGTCTTGCGCCTGGTACAGGGTGCGCTGGGTTTCCAGTACGGTCAGCAGGGTCTCGGCACCGGCCTGGTAGCGGCGCTCGGAGAGGGTGAAAGCGATCTGCGCCTGCTGCACTTCCTCATCCTGCGACTGGCGCTGCTGGTCAACACCGCTGATGCCATTGAGCGCCTTCTCGACATCGGCAAAGCCGTTGATGATGCTGCTGCGGTAATTCTCCAGTAGTTCGTCCTGCTTGGCGCGGGCCTTGTCGCGCTCGGCGCGCAGGCGGCCGTTGTTGAAGATCGGCGCAGCCAGCCCGGCACTCAGGGTGTAGTAGGGGCTGCGCAGCACCTGGGTAAAGGTGTCGGCACCCGAGCCCAGGTCGGCGCCCAGGGTCAGGCTCGGCAGCATCGCCGCGCGGGCAACCTGCACGTCTGCCTGGGCGGCGGCCAGGCTGGCTTCGGCGGTGGCAATGTCGGGACGGCGGCTGAGCAGCTCGCTGGGCACGCCGCTGCCGATCTGCGGCCAGTTCAGGCGGGTAATTGATTCTTCAAGGGCGGGCAGCGCCTGCACCGGCTCGCCGAGCAAGGTTGCCAGGGTGATGCGCGCCTCTTGCAACTGCTGCTCGAACAACGGCACCTGGCGCTGCTGGCCGGCGACCAGGCTGCGTTGCTGGGCCAGTTCCAGGGCGGTGGCCGAGCCAGACTGATAGCGGGTTTCGACCAGGTGCAGGACATCCTCGGCGTTGCTCAGGTTGAGGCGGGCAATACGCACCTGCTCACGCAGGGCCAGGCTCTGCAGGTAGCTGTTGGCAACGCCGCTGAGCAAGGTCAGCTCGACGGTCTGGCGATCGAAGCGGCTAGCCTCCAGGTTGAACAGGGCGCTGTCGCGTGCGGCCGTTTTACCGCCCCAGAAATCCACTTCGTAGCTGGCGCTCAAGCGGGTGCCGAACGAGGTGCTGGTGCGTTCGCGGCTGCTGGCATCGAGTTGGTCGAAGCCGTTGCCATGCAGCAGGCGTTGGCGTCTGGCATCCAGGCCGAACTTGAGTTCAGGCAGCAACGGCGCGCCGGCAATGACCGCCGAGGCCTGAGCCTGGCGAATACGCGCGGCGGCAGCGGCCAGATCGAAGCTGTTGCGCCGGGCGTGTTCGATCAGTTGATCGAGCGCGGGGCTGGAGAACTGCTGCCACCAGTTCTCGTGGGGCAGCGGGGTGCTGGCTGCCTGGCCCTGCCACTGCGCTGGCGCCTGCAGGCCACTCGAAGGTGCAGAGGGGGTTGAGGTACAGGCGGCAAGCACCAAACTGATCGACAGGACACTGAGACGGCTGGGCAGTTTCATGGATTATTCGCTGGTAAGGGCTTTGACCGGGTCGAGGCGGGCGGCTTTGCGCGCGGGCATGAAGCCGAACACCACGCCGGTGACCACCGCGCAGGCAAAGGCGCCAAGCACGGCAGGCAAGGAGAAGGCCACGGCAATATCGGCCAGCAGCAACACGCCGCCAATCAACAGGGCCAGGGCAATGCCGGTGACCCCGCCGACCATCGACAGCAGCACCGCCTCACTGAGGAACTGGCGCAGGATGTCGCGCTGGCGGGCGCCGGTGGCCATGCGGATGCCGATCTCGCGGGTGCGCTCGCGCACTGTCATCAGCATGATGTTCATCACCCCGATCCCGCCGACCAGCAGCGAGATCGCGGCGATCGAGCCGAGCATCAGCGACAGGGTATTCTGCGTGCGCGCTTCGGCCTGGATCAGCGCCGCGTCGTTGGTCAGTTCATAGTCGTGCTTGCCGTTGTGAAGCTTGCGCATCAGGTGGTCGATGGCCGCTTCCGTGTCGGCCACGCGCCGTGAGTCGGCGGCGGCGATGGTCACGTACTCCGGGTTGCGGCTGCCGAACAGGCGGATGGCGGCGGCCGAGTAGGGCACCACGATGCGCTCGTCGCTGTCCTGGTCGCCCGAGCTTGCGCCTTTGCCGGCGAGAATGCCGACCACCTGGAAGGGCACGTTTTCGACCAGGATGTACTGGCCGATGGGGTCGTTACCGGCTCCAAATAGTTTCTCCCGCACCTTCTGGCCGATGACCGCCACGGCTGCCGCGCTCTGTTCATCGGCCTCGGTGAAGAAGCTGCCTTCGACCACCGGCCAATTGAAGATTTCGCTGAAGTAGGTGTTGTTGCCACCCACATAGAACTGCTGGTTATTGTTGCCGTAGCGCACCATCAGCGAGTTGCCGATCACCGGCATGATCATCTTCACCTGCGGCAGGCTGGATACCGCGGCGACATCGTCGAGGGTGATGACCCCGGCCGGTTCACGCAGTGTCGGGGCGCTTCCGCTCAGGTACAGGATGTTCGAGCCGAAGGCTGCCATCTGCGCCATGACCTGGCGCTTGCTGCCTTCGCCGACGGCCAGCATGACCACTACCGAGGCCACGCCGATGACGATCCCGAGCAGGGTCAGGGCGGTGCGGAAACGGTTGATCCACATGATCCGCCAGGCCGCCTGCAGGGCTTCGACCAGCTCGCCTTTCCAGGCGCCGCTGGCGGTGGCGCCGAGGTTCAGGCGCTGGCGCAGGTCTTCGGCTTGCAGGCCGGGAGCGCTGGCGGCGGGAGCAGCAGATTGCTCTGCCGAATCACTGAGCACCAGGCCGTCACGAATCTCGATGACCCGCTTGGCCCGCGCCGCGACTTCGCGGTCGTGGGTAATCAGGATTACCACATGGCCCTGGCTGGCCAGTTCGTCGAGCAGGGCCATGACTTCGGCGCCGCTCTGGCTGTCCAGTGCCCCGGTCGGTTCGTCGGCGAGGATGATGTGTCCGCCGTTCATCAAGGCGCGGGCGATCGACACCCGCTGTTGCTGGCCGCCAGACAACTGGTGCGGGCGGTTGCCGGTGCGGCTGGAAAGGCCCAGGCGTTCGAGCAAGGCGGCGGCGCGGGCATGGCGTTCGGCGGCGGGGGTACCGGCATAGATGGCCGGCATCTCGACGTTTTCCTGGGCCGAACCCGAGGCGATCAGGTGATAGCCCTGGAACACGAAGCCGAAGGCTTCACGGCGCAACCAGGCCAGCTCGTCGCTGTCGAGGTCGGCGACGTCCTTGCCGGCGAAGTAGTAGTTGCCTGAGGTCGGACGATCAAGGCAGCCGAGGATGTTCATCAGCGTCGACTTGCCGGAGCCGGAAGCGCCGACAATGGCGACGAACTCGCCGGGATGGATGGCCAGGCTGATGCCGCGGACCACCTCGACCTTGGGCGTATCGACGCCGCCATAGGATTTGCGGATGTCGCGCAGTTCGATCAGGGGCGTGGACATTCAACCCCCGCTTGCGGCAGGTGCGCCGATCAGCAGGCGCTCGCCTTCGGCAAGGCCGTCGAGCACTTGCACCCGCAGGCGGTCGCTGAGGCCGGTGCGGACCTGGCGCTGGTTGACCTTGCCCTTGCTGTCGAGTACCTGGGCAATGCGCAGGTCATTGCCGTCGGCATGATCATCCAGGGCTGCCACCGGTACGGTGAGCACCTTGCTGGCACGCCCGGCAACGAAGAACACCTGGGTGGTCATCTCTGCCATCAGGGCGTTGTCCGGGTTATCGACATCCAGCAGTACGGTATAGAGCACCACTTTGCTGCTGGCGCCGCTACCACTGGCGCTGGCCGGGCTGCCACCGCCCTGGCTGGATTGATCGAGGGGTTTGGGCGGCACCGGCAGAATTTGCCGCACACTGCTGGTCCAGCGCCGCTTGCCGCCGGCCAGGGTGGTGAAGTAGGCGCTCATGCCCGGTTTGACATGGCCAATATCGGCCTCGGACACCTGGGCCCAGACGGTCATTGGCGACAACTTGGCGATACGCAGGATCAGCGGGGTTTGCTGTTGGGCGTTAAGGGTCTGGCCTTCGCGGGCATCGACGGCGACCACGGTGCCGGCCATCGGTGCATAGATGCGCGTGTAACCCAGCTCAGCCTCGTCGCTGCGCAGGCTCGCTTGGGCCTGGCGAATCTGTGCGCGGTACATGTCGATGCGCGCCTGGGTGACCTTCAGCTGGGCCTGGGCGCTTTGCACGTCTTCCTCGCGGGTGGCGCCGCCGGCGGCCAGGTTGCGTTGGCGCTTGTACTGCTGCTCGGCCAGTTGGTACTGAGCCTTCTGCTCATCCAGCTGGGCCTTGAGGTTGTCGATCGAGAAACGCCCGGCATCAAGCTTTGCCTGCTGCGTGGAGGGGTCGATCTCAACCAGCAACTGACCTTCCTTGACCTGATCTCCCACCTCGACGTGCAGTTTGCGGATCTGCCCGGAGGCCTGGGCACCCACGTCCACATAACGCCGCGGCTGCAAGGTACCCAGGGCCGTGACGCTGCTTTCGATGTCGGTACGGGTCACGGTAACGGTGCTCAACGGGTCGCCACCGGCGGGCAGGGTTTTCCAGGCGAGCAGGGCGCCCAGGCTGAGCAGGCCGAGGCCACACAACAGCAGGCGACGAGTATTCGGTGAGCGTTTCATGCAGGGTTCCAGCCGGATGGAATGGCCCGTGACATCTCACTGCCGAAGCGGCACGGCAGACACGGGAGGCTCCCAGGTAAACGAGGTGGGGGCCGTGGAATTTACCGGGATCAAGGTCTGATCTTGCTGAGAATAATTATAATTTGTATTATTGCATACTGCCATCATTCAGATCCGCTCAACCACGAGTCAGGGAACCCCCGCAGATGTCGCGGCCAGGTGTTGTGTTGGAAAACTACTATCGCGAACTGGTGAGTTTTCTCTGTGCCCGCCTGGGTAACCGGCAGGCGGCTGAAGACGTTGCCCACGATGCCTATATCCGCGTGCTCGAGCGCAGCGGTGAAGACGATATCGAGCATCCCCGGGCGTTTCTCTATCGCACCGCTCTGAATCTTGTGATCGATGGGCATCGACGTGGTTTGCTGCGCCAGTCCGAGCCGCTTGAAGTGCTCGACAGCGATGAGCGTTTCTTTACCCCCGCGCCATCCCAAAGCATGGACCTCAATCAGCGCCTGGACCTGATGCAGCGCGCGCTGGCCGAGCTCAGTCAGCCTTGTCGCGAGAGTTTTCTGCTGCGCAAGCTCGACGGCCTGTCGCACCCGCAGATCGCCGAGCGCCTGGGCATCTCGCGCAGTGTGGTGGAGAAACATATTGTTAACGCCATGAAACACTGCCGGCTGCGCATGCGTCAGTGGGAATCGCAGTAACCGGCCAACGTCGAAAAAATGTGAAAATTCCGTCATGGCCTTGCTTGATTTATGGCGATTTCCCGACAACTATCAGTAAAGACCCTCTCTCTGGCGAAGTGCCCGCCAATAGCCTGCAATTGATGATCTGGCGCAGTATGGTCAAGGAACGTCTCTAACGCTCTCTGCCTTGGTCATGACGATGCCGAACAAATCGCTGCGGATCCTGATTGCCGACGAACACCCGATGCAGTTGCTGCAACTGGAACGGATGCTCAATGGCATGGGCTATTACCGCATAGCCCCGGTCGAGAGCTTCGAGGATCTGCAGCGCCTGGTGCAGAGCGCACTGCAACCGTTCAACCTGCTGCTGGGCAACATCGACCTGGCCAGCCATGCCGGCGTTGATCTGGAGCGGTTCTGCCGGGTCAACCCGCTGATCCAGCACGCCTTGTTGTACGAATCGCAACACTTGAAGATCCCCTCGATTCCCGACAACCAGCGCCGCGCGGTGAATGTCAGCCTGTCCAAGGTTCCGGACAACGAGACCATCCAGTCCTTCATGCATATCATTGACTCGCCGCAGGTGATCGGCCATTTGCCGGGCATCCCCGAGCGCACCGCCAGGCCGGCGTACAACCCACGGCGGATGGACCTGGCCCAAACCGCGTTTTGCCGCCAGTCCTGAAGCCGCGCTGGGTGTGGCCGGGTAGCTTTTGCTATCCTCTTGCGTTTGCCCTGGTGCGCCTGTCGCACCGGCACTCGATCACTTGCGGATAACCCTATGACGGCCACTGACCCTGCGCGCCCGCTGCAGCTATCGCGCAGCGACCACAAGACCCTGAGCCTGGCGGCCCTGGGCGGGGCGCTGGAGATCTACGACTTCATCATATTCGTGTTCTTCGCCCTGACCCTTAGCCAGTTGTTCTTCCCACCGCAGATGCCCGAATGGCTGCGTTTGCTGCAGAGCTTCGGGATTTTTGTAACCGGTTATCTGGCGCGGCCGCTGGGCGGCATCCTGATGGCCCATTTTGCCGACCACCTGGGGCGCAAACGGGTGTTCAGCCTGAGCATCCTGATGATGGCCTTGCCGTGCCTGCTGATCGGGGTGATGCCCACCTACGCCGAGATTGGCTACGCAGCGCCGCTGATCCTGCTGGCCTTGCGCATCCTTCAGGGGGCCGCGGTAGGGGGCGAGGTGCCGAGCGCCTGGACCTTCGTCGCCGAGCACGCCCCGCCCGGACGCCGCGGCTATGCCCTGGGCTTTTTGCAGGCCGGGCTGACCTTTGGTTACCTGCTCGGCGCCCTGACCGCCACGGCCCTGGCGCAGCTGTTCAGCCCGCAGGAAATCCTCGATTACGCCTGGCGCTACCCATTCCTGCTCGGCGGCGTATTCGGCGTGATCGGCGTCTGGCTGCGCCGCTGGTTGAGCGAGACACCGGTGTTCCTGGCCTTGCGCGAGCGCCGTGAGCAGCCGCCGGCTTTCCCCTTGCGCACCGTGTTGCGTGAGCATCGTCGGGCGTTGATCCCCGCAGCGCTGCTTACCTGCGTGCTGACCTCGGCGGTGGTGGTGCTGGTGGTGATCACCCCGACGGTAATGCAGCAACGCTTCGGCATGAGTGCCGGGCACACCTTCGCCTTGAGCAGCATGGGCATTGTTTTTCTCAATATCGGTTGTGTGCTGGCCGGCTTGCTGGTGGACCGTATCGGCGCCTGGCGGGCCTTGATGATCTACAGCCTGCTGCTGCCCTTGGGCATCGCCGGCCTATACGCCAGCCTGGTGGCTGGCTGGGGCTGGACCGGGCTGGCCTATGCCATTGCTGGCCTGTCTTGTGGCGTGGTGGGGGTGGTGCCATCGGTGATGGTCGGCTTGTTCCCGGCGCAGATTCGCGTCTCGGGCATTTCCTTTACCTACAACATTGCCTACGCCCTGTGGGCGAGCACCACGCCATTGCTGCTGATCGCCCTGATGCCGTGGAGCCCATGGGTGTGCGTGGGCTTCTGCCTGGTCATGGGTGTGGTTGGCTTGCTTACGGCACTGTACTTTGGCGCACGCGAAGCGGTGCCCTTCGAGGATGAGGCGGTGCGCTGCTGAGTTCATCTGCTGTGACAATGGTTCCCTGCTGCCTGGGCGCTGATCGGGCAGACTCCAGAGCGGGGCAAATGGAATAACCTATTTGCCAAATTGAACCTATTAGGTTAATTTGCTCATGGAGAAAGGCACGCCTCATTGCAGGCTTTCGACGGTCAGGGCGCTGGCGGGTCTACCTGAAACTGACGGTCATCGATGCTGTGCTTATCGTGTCCTTCAAGGAGTTGTGAAAATGAAATGTCCAGCCTGTGGCGCGGCTGAGCTGGTCAGTGCCAGGCGCGATCTGCCGTACACCTACAAAGGTGAGACAACCCGGGTGACTGATGTTGTCGGGGATTACTGCCCTGCCTGCGCTGAGAGGGTGCTCAGTGATACAGAGTCGCGGCGTGTCAGTGCGGCGATGCTCGCTTTCAATCGGCAGGTCAATGCTGCGGCTGTCGACCCGCAATTTATTGCTGCCGTACGCAAGAAGCTGGCACTTGATCAGCGTGAAGCAGCAGAAATATTCGGCGGCGGGGTCAATGCATTCTCCCGTTACGAAAACGGCAAGACCAAGCCTCCCTTGGCCCTGGTCAAATTGCTCAAGCTACTTGATCGCCACCCTGAGTTGTTCGAAGAAGTCAGAACGGCCTGACACAAGCGATAAAAAAGCCCCCTGGCCACAACGGCGAGGGGGCTTTTTTAGGCCGGCTGACTTACATGTTCGGGTAAGTCGGGCCGCCGGCGCCTTCCGGGGTGACCCAGGTAATGTTCTGCGAAGGGTCCTTGATGTCACAGGTCTTGCAGTGCACGCAGTTCTGGGCGTTGATCTGGAAGCGCTTGCTGCCGTCTTCCTGGCTGACTACTTCGTACACGCCAGCCGGGCAGTAGCGCTGGGCAGGTTCGTCGTACAGCGGCAGGTTGGTGCCGATCGGGATGCTCGCGTCAGCCAGTTTCAGGTGGCACGGCTGCTCTTCTTCATGGTTGGTGCTGGAGAGGAACACCGAGCTCAGCTTGTCGAAGCTCAGCTTGCCATCCGGTTTTGGATAGTCGATTTTTTTCGAGTCGGCCGCCAGCTTCAGGCAGGCGTAGTCCGGCTTGGTGTCGTGCAGGGTGAACGGCAGCTTGCCACCGAACCAGTTCTGGTCGAGGTAGTTGAACGCCGCGCCGAGCATCGGGCCGAACTTGTGCATGGCCGGGCCGAAGTTACGGCTGGAGAACAGCTCGTCATACAGCCAGCTGGCTTTGAACGCTGTAACGTAGCTGTTGAGTTGATCGCCGCCTTCACCACCTGCCAGCAGGGCTTCGGCCACCGCGTCGGCGGCGAGCATGCCGGATTTCATGGCGGTGTGGCTGCCCTTGATTTTGGCCACGTTCATGGTGCCCAGGTCGCAACCGATCAGGGCGCCGCCGGCGAAGACCATTTTCGGCAGCGAGTTCAAGCCACCTTTGGCCAGGGCGCGGGCGCCGTAGCTGATGCGCTTGCCGCCTTCGAGGTACTGGCTGATCACCGGGTGGTGTTTCAGGCGCTGGAATTCGTCAAACGGCGACAGGTAGGCGTTGGAGTAGGACAGGTCGACGATCAAACCTACGACTACCTGGTTGTTTTCCAGGTGATAGAGGAACGATCCACCGGTGTTTTCCTTGGCCATGACATCCAGCGGCCAGCCTGCGGTGTGCACAACCAGGCCTTGTTCGTGCTTGGCCGGATCGATTTCCCAGATTTCTTTCAAGCCGATGCCGTAATGCTGGACGTCGGACTCGCTGTCGAGGTTGAAACGCTTGATCAGCTGTTTGCCGATGTGGCCACGGCAGCCTTCGGCGAACAGCGTGTACTTGCCGCGCAGCTCCATGCCTGGGGTATACAGGCCTTCTTTCGGGTTGCCTTCACGGTCGACGCCGAGGTCGCCGGTGATGATCCCGCGGACCACGCCGTTTTCGTCGAACAGGGCTTCCTGGGCGGCGAAGCCCGGGTAGATCTCGACGCCCAGGTTCTCCGCCTGCTGGGCCAGCCAGCGGCACAGGTTACCCAGAGAGATGATGTAGTTGCCTTCGTTGTGCATGGTCTTGGGCACGAACAGGTCAGGGACCTTGATCGAGCTGCCAGCATCCTTGAGCACATAGATGTCGTCGCGTTTGACTTCGGTGTTGAGCGGGGCGCCGAGCTCTTTCCAGTCCGGGAACAGTTCGTTCAGGGCGCGTGGTTCGAACACCGCACCGGAGAGGATGTGGGCGCCGACTTCCGAGCCTTTCTCGACCACGCAGACGCTGATTTCGTTACCGGCTTCGGCGGCCTTCTGCTTCAGTCGGCAGGCGGCGGACAGGCCAGCCGGGCCAGCGCCGACAATGACCACGTCGAATTCCATGTATTCGCGTTCCACAGGTTCTCTCCTACTCAAGGCTCATCGGTTTTTCTTTGTTGGCGGGTGTCAGGCGGTCATTTTTCAGACGCTCGGGCTGTAGCTCGAGCGATGACGGACTACACCGCTTTCTCTTGGCCGCGCATTATATCTACACCACTCGCGGGGTCCAATACAAACGTTTGTTTGAATTTGCCGCAGGCCAGTAAAATCAAAGAAGCGCGGCTTGAAGCTGACCGGTTTGCCGTATTGACCGGATTGGGCGTTACGGTCAAGATACGAGCGGTTTTGCGCTCGCCGTAGGCTGACCGCAGGATGCAGGAGCACCCCTAAAAACCAGGCGAAAAGCAGGGCAGTTACGCCACAACCCGCTTTGTAGTGGAGTTTACACGCCACGACAAATAATGACCCACGGGTTTTGCAACTGACAGGCCGAAACGAGACCGCTGGGTCAGGGTTAAATTCGTCCACCTGTGATCGTTTTTAGAGGTGCCCTTGTACCCACGCGCAATCGCCGGGTTTGCCCCAGGCGACATTCTTTTCACCGGAGAGTAACGAGGAATCCATGAAGGTTCTTGTAGCTGTCAAACGAGTGGTCGACTATAACGTCAAGGTTCGCGTCAAGGCGGACAACTCCGGCGTCGACCTTGCTAACGTCAAGATGTCCATGAACCCCTTCTGCGAAATTGCCGTAGAAGAAGCCGTGCGCCTGAAAGAGAAGGGCGTTGCGAGCGAGATCGTCGTCGTTACCGTCGGCCCGGCCACTGCCCAGGAGCAACTGCGTACTGCCCTGGCACTGGGTGCCGACCGCGCCATCCTGGTCGAATCGGCTGAAGAGCTGACTTCGCTGGCTGTGGCCAAGCTGCTCAAGGCAGTGGTCGACAAAGAACAACCGCAGCTGGTGATCCTTGGCAAGCAAGCCATCGACAGCGACAACAACCAGACCGGCCAGATGCTGGCTGCACTGAGCGGTTACGCCCAGGGCACCTTCGCCTCCAAGGTCGAGGTTGCTGGCGACAAGGTCAACGTTACCCGCGAAATCGACGGCGGCCTGCAGACCGTTGCTCTGAACCTGCCAGCCATCGTCACCACCGACCTGCGCCTGAACGAGCCGCGCTACGCGTCGCTGCCGAACATCATGAAGGCCAAGAAGAAGCCGCTGGAGACCGTTACTCCAGACACGCTGGGCGTTTCCACCGCCTCTACCAACAAGACCCTGAAAGTCGAAGCGCCGGCTGCCCGCAGCGCCGGTATCAAGGTCAAGTCGGTTGCTGAACTGGTCGAGAAACTGAAGAACGAGGCGAAGGTAATCTAAATGACTATCCTGGTTATCGCTGAACACGAAAACGGTGCCGTTGCCCCGGCCACCCTGAACACTGTTGCTGCTGCCGCCAAGATCGGTGGCGACATCCATGTGCTGGTCGCAGGCCAGAACGTCGGTGGCGTCGCTGAAGCCGCGGCCAAGATCGCTGGCGTTGCCAAGGTCCTGGTTGCCGACAACGCCGCCTACGCTCACCAGCTGCCAGAAAACGTCGCGCCGCTGGTAGCCGAGCTGGGCAAGGGCTACAGCCACGTGCTGGCTCCTGCCACCTCCAACGGCAAGAACATCCTGCCGCGCGTTGCCGCGCTGCTGGACGTCGACCAGATTTCCGAGATCATCTCGGTTGAATCGGCTGACACCTTCAAGCGTCCGATCTACGCCGGTAACGCCATTGCCACCGTGCAATCGAACGCTGCCGTCAAAGTCATCACCGTCCGTGCCACCGGCTTTGACGCCGTTGCCGCTGAAGGTGGTTCGGCTGCCGTTGAAGCTGTCGCTGCTGCCCACGACGCAGGCAAATCGGCCTTCGTTGGCGAAGAGCTGGCCAAGTCCGACCGCCCTGAGCTGACCGCTGCCAAGATCGTCGTTTCCGGCGGTCGCGGTATGCAGAACGGTGACAACTTCAAGCACCTGTACGCCCTGGCCGACAAGCTCGGCGCTGCCGTCGGTGCTTCGCGCGCTGCGGTCGACGCAGGTTTCGTACCCAACGACATGCAGGTCGGTCAGACCGGCAAGATCGTTGCACCACAGCTGTACATCGCCGTCGGTATTTCCGGCGCGATCCAGCACCTGGCCGGCATGAAAGACTCCAAAGTGATCGTTGCGATCAACAAGGACGAAGAAGCGCCGATCTTCCAGGTGGCCGACTACGGCCTGGTGGCTGACCTGTTCGAAGCCATCCCTGAGCTGGAGAAGCTGGTTTAATCCAGTCGCTTCACTTATAAAAGAGCCCGGTCCGTTCGGGCTGTGCAGGCCTGCCTTGCACAGCCCGGCAGATCGGGCTTTTTCATTCTGGCGAGAAAGTAGGGAGTGGTTGCATGGGATGGCGTGGCCGGATAAATACGGCGCTGGTGTTCGCTGCGGTGCTGATGCCGTTGCAAGCGTGGGCGGTGGGCAAGTGCGAGCGGCTGGTGGCCACCGGCAGCCCCGATGCGCCGCCGTACTCGTGGCGCGATCCGCAAGATCCCAAGCACCTGATGGGCGCCAACGTCGACCTGTTCAGGCAGGTAGCCAGCGAGCTGGGCCTGAAGGTTGAAGTCCTCGACAGCGGCAGCCGCAGCCAGGCCCTGGAAGAGGTGCGCAGCGGTCGTGTCGATTTGCTGATCGATTCACCCTTCGCGGTGTCCGAGCTGACTACGGTCGACTTCGTCCATCCCTCGCTGCTGAGCAACGAATACGTGGTGTGGACTCGCCACGATTCGCCGCTGGTCTATAACACCCTGGCCGATTTGCACGAGCATCGCGGCAGCGTCTCGGAAAAAGCGCGCATGACCCCGGAATTTACTGCCTACGCCAAGAGCCAGTTGCAGCTGGCACCTTCGCAGAATCTGACCCAGGCCTTCCAGAAGTTGCTGCTCGGTCAGGTCGACTATGTGCTGGCCGGGCGCTACGCCGGGATGGCCATGGCTCAGGCCCTGGGCATGAACAACGAGCTGATTGCCCGCGGCTTGCCTCTGGATCGCCCGGGCCTGTACCTGGCGCTGTCGCATAATTCGGCATGCAATGACGCCTGGTTGCGCGGACAACTGGCAAAAAAGCTGACAGAATTGCCGGCCTCCGGCGTGTCCCAGGCGGTGCTGCAACGTAATGTCGAACGCTGGAAAGCGCAGATGCAGGCGCCGCTGGATGCCCCTAAACAGTAGGAAGATTGCGTGAGAACTCATCCATTATTCGCCGCTCTGGCACTGCTGGCCCTGGCCGGATGTGCCAATGACCCGGCCCCGAATGAACAGTTGCGCCTGTCCGAGCAGGCACTGGAGCAGGCCAAGGCGGTGGGTGCCACCGACGAAGTGGCAGAGCTGAAGCAGGCCGAAGAAAAACTGGCTCGGGCCCGAGTCAACATGACCAGCGAATCCTACCGTGACGCGCGCATGCGCGCCGAGCAGGCCGAGCTGGACGCGCGCCTGGCCGAGGCGCGGGTGCTGACGGTCAAGAGCAAGGAGCAGCTGGACTTGCTGCAATCGCGGGTCAATCGCCTGCGTAAACAGTTGGGGGAGCAGCGGTGAGTTCGATCAAACCATTGGCAGCACTGTTGTTGGTCGGCGTGGTCGGCCTGCAGGGCTGCGCCAGCCAGCGCAGCGAGACGGCGCTGGACGAGGCCACGGCCAAGTTCCAGACGGTCAAGGACGATTCCAACGTTTTGCGCAGCGCGCCGCGTGACGTGATTCGTGCCGGTGAATCGCTGGCCCGTGCCGAGCGCCTGTCCAGTTACCTGGGGACCGGCGCCGATGTGCGCCATTACGCCTACCTGAGCCAGCGCTACAGCGATATTGCCCGCGAGCACAGCAATCTGGTGCTCAACCAGGAACGCCTGGCCAAGCTTGAGCTTGAGCGTCAGCGCCTGCAGCTGGCGTTGCGTGAGGCCAAGCTTGCCAGCGTGCAGCAGCAGGGCAAATGGCTGGAAGCGCAGATCGTCAGCCTGGCCACCGAGCAGAGCGACCGTGGCTTGGTGATGACCCTGGGCGACGTGCTGTTCGACACCGGGCATGCGGAGCTTAAAAACTCGGCCAGCCGCACGGTGCTCAAGCTGGTGCAGTTCCTCCAGCTCAACCCCAAGCGCATTATCCGTATCGAGGGTTATACCGACAGCACGGGCGCGCCTGAGGATAACCTCAAATTGTCCCGGGATCGGGCTCAGGCGGTAGCCGATATGCTGATCGACCTGGGTGTCGATGAAAAGCGCATCGAGGTCGAGGGCTATGGCGACCAGTATCCGGTCGAGGCCAATGCCTCGGAGCGGGGCAGGGCGCAGAACCGTCGGGTCGAGATCGTCTTTTCCGACGACAAGGGCAAGCTTGGCGCGGCGCGTTGAGTAATAGATGAAGAAACCCGGTGAGTGTTCCTCTCCGGGTTTTTTTATGGGCGGTCGCCGGGTTGTGACAAATGCCAGATCGCCCCCTCTGTCACACAACTGTATTGTCGACTATTCTGCAATCTGTCCCAGTACACTTCGCAACTGTTCCGGTATTCTTGGCCGAAAACAGCCGTACAAAAACAACTACATTGCCTGCGTGTCGAGAACTGATCATGACCAACCTGTTGCTCTACCAGCGCATCGCCCAGCAACTGGCCGAAGATATTCGCCGCGGTGTGTACCAGCCAGGTGAGCGGGTGCCGTCGGTGCGCAAGATGAGCTCGCAGCTCAATGTCAGCCATGCCACGGTGCTGCAGGCCTATGCCAATCTCGAAGACCAGGGCTTGATTCGCGCGCGGCCGCAGTCCGGCTATTACGTGCACCAGACCCCTGCGTTGACCGCACAGACGCCGGACATCGCCCGGGTCGAGCGCCCGGGGCTGGTCACGCGCAGCAGTATCATCCAGCAGGTATTGACCGAAGCCCGGCGCGACGGGGTGTTTCCCTTTGGCGCGGCGGTGCCGCATGTCGACTATTTGCCGGTGCGCGCGTTGCACCAGCAATTGGCCAAGGTCACCCGCTTTCATAGCCCGCGGGCGTTCAGTTACATGTTCAGCCCGGGTTTCGAGCCGTTGCGCCGGCAGATCGCCATTCGCATGCGCGATGCCGGCGTGGTGGTCGACCCCAGCGAAGTGGTGGTCACCCATGGCTGCGTCGATGCCCTGCAGATGTCGTTGCGGGTGCTGACCCGGCCGGGCGACCTGATCGCCGCCGAATCACCGACCTACTACGGTTTGCTGCAACTGGCCGACCTGCTTGGCCTGAAAGTCATCGAGATCCCCAGTGATCCGTCTACCGGCGTCAGCCTCGAAGCGTTGCAGTTGGCGGCCAACCAGTGGTCGATCAAGGCCCTGGTGCTGACCGCGCGCCTGAGCAATCCGCTGGGCGGCACCATTCCGGAAGATCGCCAGAAGCAGCTGTTGCGCCTGGCGTCGGATTTCGACATCCAGATCATCGAAGACGATATCTATGGTGAGCTGATGTTCGAACAGGGCAAGACCAAGGCGCTCAAGGCCTTCGACCGGCTCGGGCGGGTGATCTATTGCTCAAGCTTTTCCAAGACCTTGTCGCCCGGTGTGCGTATCGGCTGGATGGTTGCCGGCAAGTACCAGGCGGAGATCCAGCGCTTGCAGACCTTTACCACCCACTCGGCCTGCAGCGTGACGCAGATGGGGGTGGCTTCCTATCTGGAGAACGGTGGTTACGACCGTCATTTGCGCTACATCCGCCAGGAATATCGGAAAAATCTCAGCGCCTACCAGCTGGCGGTGCAACAGCATTTCCCGGAAGGTACGCAGATGACCCGGCCCACCGGCGGCTTCATTCTCTGGGTGAGCCTGCCAGGCCGGGTCAATACCCAGGAATTGCACGTGCGTGCGCTGCAGCAGGGCATCAGTATCGCCCCAGGGTTGATCTTCAGTAATACCGAGCAATTCAACCACTGCATTCGCCTGAACTGCGGCATCCCGTGGAATCGTGAGGCGGAGCGGGCGGTGATGACCCTGGGCATGCTCGCCAGCCAGCTGTGCCAGGAATCGGCTTCGGGCGCTTTTTTCTAGACTTGCCAGTCGTGTCAGGAACGGGGAGCATAAGCATTTTTAGGGATAATCGTCGGTGCCTATGAAAGCGTTGCGTTGTATCGGGCTGTCCCTGTGTTTGCTCGGTGGCTTGGCTTGCACCTGGGCAGCAGTGGCCGAAACCGCACCGGCCGGCAAAACCTCCACTAGCAAAAGCGCCAAGCCTGCAGCCAAGCCAAAGCAGGCAAAAGCGCCGCCGGTGCGTAAAAAGGCAAGCACCAAAGCCACCCAGCGCAGCGCACGCAAAAATGCCAAGGCGGCGCCCGCGCCATTGCCCAAGACCAAGCTCGACCTGAGCCTGCCCTCGGGCATGGTCAAGGAGCTCAAGCCCGATACTCAGGAGCAGGCACCTTTGCCCAAGCCATTGCTGCCCTACCTGTTTGGTGAGAAACCGCCTTCCGACAGCCCGTTTCAGCTCAATGGCCGGCTGATCAGCAACGAAATGCAGCTGCAACTGCGTAACGACAGTCGCAAGGATGTCGAAGGCGCGGCGATCGAGTTCGAGTTCAAGCAGTAGGGCGAAACTGACTGTCCAGTCACCCCTTTCAGGTTGATATTTCATCCTGCGAGCAATTTCAAACGCCTGTTTAAGCGGTTACTATCCGGGTTCATTCATCATTTGTTACTCCGAGGATTCTGTTGTCATGAATTGCCGTGAAGGTTGTGGCGCCTGCTGCATTGCGCCCTCCATCAGCTCGCCGATACCGGGGATGCCCAAGGGCAAACCTGCCGGTGAGCGCTGCCTGCACTTGTCGGTTGCCAACCTCTGCGGCTTGTTCGGCAAGCCCGAGCGCCCGCCGGTGTGTGGTGGTTTCAAGGCAGAGGCCGAGATCTGCGGCAACGACCGCGACGAGGCGATCAGGATCCTGGGGTGGCTGGAGCAAATGACGGCAGCTTGAAACGCGGATCTTCGACAATAAGGAACAAAAGCATGGGATCGTTTAAGCACATGGCACTGGTGTTGGGTCTGGGAGCGGCGCTGGTGCCCCTGGCGCATGCCGAGGACTGGAAGCAGGCCAAGAACGAAGGCGGAATCAAGGTCGATCTCAGTGAGGTTGCCGGTTCCGACTACAAGGCCTATCGCGGCGTTACCTTTATCAAGGCGCCACTGGCCAAGGTCAGGGCCCTGCAGGAAGACGTTGCCGGGGCCTGCGCCTGGATTCATGAGTGCAAGACGCAAAAGCTGCTGAAAACCGAAGGCGACCAGAGCTGGACCTACACTCAGTTCAATACCCCGTGGCCGGTCACTGCGCGTGATTCGGTCATGCATGTCACTACTACCGTAGCGGCTGATGGCAGCCTGACCCGCAAGCTTCAAGGCGTGCCCGCGTACCTGCCGGAAGAGAAGGGCTTTGTGCGGGTGGCCAAGGTTGATGGGTTCTGGAAGCTGCAGCCAAAAGACGGCGGCACCGAAGTGACTTACCAGGTGCACACCGAGCCGGGCGGCAGCGTGCCGTCGATGGTGGCGAACAAGTTTGTGGTCGATGCGCCGTTCAATACCTTGAAGGCGTTGAAAGAGCGGGCCGAGAAGCCGTAAGTACAGTTGCATCAGTTGGCTGGCTTGAGGCAACTGTTGGGTAATCGCGGGGCAAGCCCGCTCCCACAGAACCGCAGCCCGCGATGAGAGCGCAATAAAAAAGGCTGCCCGAGGGCAGCCTTTTTTCGTGTTCGGCCCAAAGGCTTACTTGCGGTCTTCCAGTTTGACGATGTCGCGCGACTCGTAGCCGGTGTACAGCTGGCGAGGGCGGCCGATCTTGTAAGGGCTGGAGAGCATTTCTTTCCAGTGCGAAATCCAGCCGACGGTCCGCGCCAGGGCGAAGATCACGGTGAACATGCTGGTTGGAATGCCGATCGCCTTGAGGATGATCCCCGAGTAGAAGTCGACGTTCGGGTACAGCGAGCGCTCGATGAAGTAAGGATCGGTGAGGGCGATCTCTTCCAGGCGCATGGCCAGTTCCAGCTGCGGGTCGTTCTTGATGCCCAGCTCGCGCAGGACTTCGTCGCAGGTCTGTTTCATCACGGTGGCGCGCGGGTCGCGGTTTTTGTAAACGCGGTGACCGAAGCCCATCAGCTTGAACGGATCGTTCTTGTCCTTGGCCTTGGCGATGAACGTGTCGATGTTCGAGACATCGCCGATTTCATCGAGCATGGTCAGTACCGCTTCGTTGGCGCCGCCGTGGGCAGGGCCCCACAGTGCAGCGATGCCGGCAGCGATACAGGCGAACGGGTTGGCACCCGAAGAGCCGGCCAGACGGACGGTGGAGGTCGATGCGTTCTGCTCGTGGTCGGCGTGGAGGATGAAGATCCGGTCCATTGCCTTGGCCAGTACCGGGCTGATCGGTTTGATCTCGCACGGGGTGTTGAACATCATGTGCAGGAAGTTTTCCGCGTACGACAGGTCATTGCGCGGGTACATCATGGGCTGGCCCATGGAGTACTTGTACACCATCGCTGCCAGGGTCGGCATCTTGGCGACCAGGCGGACCGCGGAGATTTCGCGGTGCTGCGGGTTATTGATGTCCAGCGAGTCATGGTAGAACGCCGACAGGGCGCCAACCACGCCGCACATGACGGCCATCGGGTGGGCGTCGCGGCGGAAGCCGTTGAAGAAGGACTTCAACTGCTCGTGAACCATGGTGTGGTTCTTCACGGTGCTGACGAACTGAGCCTTCTGCTCGGCATTCGGCAGTTCGCCGTTGAGCAGCAGGTAGCAAGTCTCGAGGTAGTCGGATTTTTCGGCCAGTTGCTCGATCGGATAGCCGCGGTGCAGCAGGATACCCTTGTCGCCGTCGATATAAGTGATCTTCGACTCGCAGGATGCGGTCGCCATGAAACCAGGGTCGAAAGTGAAGTGACCCGTGGCCCCCAACCCTCTAACGTCGATAACATCGGGACCAACGGTGCCGGTTAAAATGGGCAGCTCGACGGGGGCTGCGCCCTCGATGACCAACTGCGCTTTTTTGTCAGCCATGTGGCCTCCTATTAATGCTTGAAATCATCAGACAGACCCCCCACGCAGGGCCCGCACCACTATAGTGAGATAAATTCGAATGTCAATTTGCCTAAAGCACGGTTGTAAAGGGCTTTGGGCGCTGTTTTTCCTCGAAATTACCGCCCGTTTACGCCTTTTGTTCGCTAAAGGCAATGCGCTATTTGGGCTAGGTGTCTGCGTTGTCATTAGTAGCCTAACTGTCTATAATCGGCCCCCGACCGCCAGGGGCTTGCAAGCCCGTGTTGCTGGGGTCGTCACTCCCTGGGTGGTGGGTACCTGACCAGTACACTTACCAACAACTTTGCCCTGCTTGCTAGGGGCTCTTCAGTGTGAAAAAAGCCGTGAAAAGCCAACGACCTGTAAACCTAGACCTAAGGACCATCAAACTCCCCATTACCGGCGTTACGTCATTTCTTCACCGTGTTTCCGGCATCATCCTCTTCCTCGGGCTTGGCTTCATGCTTTATGCATTGGGCAAATCCCTGGGTTCGGAGGAAGGTTTCGCCGAGGTGAAGGCATGCTTGACCAGTCCGCTGGCCAAGTTCGTGGCATGGGGCCTCCTGTCCGCCTTGCTGTATCACTTGGTAGCCGGTGTGCGCCACTTGATCATGGATATGGGCATCGGTGAAACGCTGGAAGGCGGCCGACTGGGCTCGAAAATTATCATCGCCGTTTCCGTGGTGGTGATTGTGCTGGCAGGAGTTTGGATATGGTAACCAACGTCACGAACCTCTCGCGTTCGGGCCTCTATGACTGGATGGCGCAGCGCGTTTCTGCGGTCGTTCTCGCGGCTTATTTCATTTTCCTGATCGGATACCTGGTCGCGCACCCGGGCATCGAGTTTGCCCAGTGGCACGCTCTGTTCTCCAACAACGCGATGCGTATTTTCAGTCTGCTGGCCCTTGTGGCCCTGGGCGCTCACGCCTGGGTCGGCATGTGGACCATTGCCACCGACTACCTGACGCCGATGGCGCTGGGCAAGTCGGCGACTGCCGTACGTTTCCTGTTCCAGGCGGTATGTGGTGTCGCGATGTTCGCGTACTTCGTCTGGGGTGTGCAGATTCTCTGGGGTATCTGATTCATGGCTAACATTCCTACGATTTCATTCGACGCCATCATCATTGGTGGCGGCGGTGCCGGCATGCGCGCCGCGCTGCAGCTGGCTCAGGGCGGTCACAAGACTGCCGTGATCACCAAGGTCTTCCCGACCCGTTCGCACACTGTATCGGCCCAGGGTGGCATCACCTGCGCCATCGCTTCGGCCGACCCGAACGATGACTGGCGCTGGCACATGTACGATACCGTCAAGGGTTCCGACTATATCGGTGACCAGGACGCTATCGAATACATGTGTCAGGAAGGTCCTGCTGCCGTGTTCGAGCTGGACCACATGGGTCTGCCGTTCTCGCGTACCGAGCAAGGCCGTATCTACCAGCGCCCGTTCGGCGGTCAGTCCAAGGACTTCGGTAAAGGTGGCCAGGCCGCCCGTACCTGCGCCGCTTCCGACCGTACCGGTCACGCGCTGCTGCACACCCTGTACCAGGGCAACCTGAAAGCAGGCACCACCTTCCTCAACGAGTACTACGCCGTTGACCTGGTGAAGAACCAGGAAGGTGCGTTCGTCGGTGTGATCGCCATCTGCATCGAAACCGGCGAAACCCTGTACATCAAAGCCAAGGCCACCGTTCTGGCCACCGGCGGTGCAGGCCGTATCTACTCCTCCACCACCAACGCCCTGATCAATACCGGTGACGGTATCGGCATGGCTCTGCGTGCAGGCGTTCCGGTGCAGGACATCGAGATGTGGCAGTTCCACCCGACCGGCATCGCCGGCGCTGGTGTACTGGTCACCGAAGGTTGCCGCGGTGAAGGCGGTTACCTGATCAACAAGCATGGCGAGCGTTTCATGGAACGTTATGCGCCTAACGCCAAAGACCTCGCCGGTCGTGACGTTGTGGCCCGTTCCATGGTTAAAGAGATCATCGCCGGCAACGGCTGTGGCCCTAACGGCGACCACGTGATGCTCAAGCTTGACCACCTGGGTGAAGAAGTACTGCACAGCCGCCTGCCAGGCATCTGTGAGCTGTCCAAGACCTTCGCTCACGTTGACCCTGTGGTCGCGCCGGTTCCTGTTGTGCCAACCTGCCACTACATGATGGGCGGCGTTGCCACCAACATCCATGGCCAGGCCATGACCCAGGACGCCGATGGCGTCGACCACATCATCCCGGGCCTGTTCGCGGTCGGTGAAGTGGCGTGCGTATCGGTTCACGGTGCCAACCGCCTGGGCGGCAACTCGCTGCTCGACCTGGTGGTCTTCGGTCGCGCCGCCGGCCTGCACCTGGAAAAAGCACTGAGCGACGGTATCGAATACCTCGACGCCAGCGACACCGACATCGATGTTGCCCTGAGCCGTCTGAACAAGCTCAACGAGCGCAACACCGGCGAAGACGTGGCTACCCTGCGTCGCGAACTGCAAAGCTGCATGCAGAACTACTTCGGTGTATTCCGTACCGGCGAATACATGCAGAAGGGTATCGAGCAACTGGCTGGCCTGCGCGAGCGTATCGCCAACGTCAAGATCAACGACAAGTCCCAGGCCTTCAACACCGCGCGTATCGAAGCGCTGGAGCTGCAGAACCTGCTGGAAGTCGCTGAAGCCACTGCCATCGCTGCAGAAGTCCGTAAAGAGTCCCGCGGCGCTCACGCCCGTGAAGACTTCGAAGACCGTGACGACGAAAACTGGCTGTGCCACACCCTGTACTTCCCGGGTGAGAAGCGCGTCGCCAAGCGCGCCGTCAACTTCGCGCCGAAAACCGTTCCGGCGTTCGAGCCTAAAGTCCGGACTTACTAAGGGTGGCCACAATGTTGCAAGTCGAAGTTTATCGTTACAACCCCGATACCGACTCGGCACCCAAGATGCAGGTGTTCCAGGTCGATACCGGCGGCAAGGACCTGATGGTTCTCGATGTCTTGGCACTGATCAAGGAACAGGACGAAGGTTTCTCGTATCGTCGTTCCTGCCGTGAAGGTGTTTGCGGTTCCGATGGCATGAACATCAACGGCAAGAACGGCCTGGCCTGCATCACGCCGCTGTCGGCCGTGGTCAAGCGCAACAAGCTGATCGTTCGCCCGTTGCCTGGATTGCCGGTCATTCGTGACCTGGTCGTCGATATGAGCATCTTCTACAAACAGTACGAGAAGGTGAAGCCATTCCTGCAGAACGATACGCCGGCTCCGGCCATCGAGCGTCTGCAGTCGCCGGAAGAACGCGAAAAGCTGGACGGCCTGTACGAGTGCATTCTGTGCGCTTGCTGCTCGACTTCCTGCCCGTCGTTCTGGTGGAACCCGGACAAGTTCCTCGGTCCAGCTGCACTGCTGCAGGCCTATCGTTTCCTGGCCGACAGCCGTGACACCAAGACCCAGGAGCGTCTGGCTTCGCTGGATGACCCGTTCAGCGTGTTCCGTTGCCGCGGCATCATGAACTGCGTAAACGTTTGCCCTAAAGGTCTGAACCCGACCAAGGCCATCGGTCACGTACGTAACATGCTGCTGCAAAGCGGTACCTGATTTTAAAAGTGTTGTACCCGTAGTACGCCAAGGTGCGGGCCCTTGCCCGCACCAAGGTGAAACCCGAGCTAGGGCCCACAAAGCCCAAGCTTTTACCTATGAAGATATGAGACCAGCAGGGGCTTCCGGGCTGGTACCCGGAAAATCTGTAGGATCCTTGGTGGCTTGGTTGGGTCGCTGCATTAGGACTTTTCCAGGCGTGCTGTGGCTCTTGCCGATCCGTCCCCTAACCGAGGGTGACCAAGCATGCAAGAAAGCGTGATGCAGCGCATGTGGGATAGCGCCCACCTTTCAGGTGGTAACGCTGCATATGTGGAAGAGCTCTACGAGCTTTACCTGCACGACCCTAACGCTGTGCCAGAAGAGTGGCGCACTTACTTCCAGAAGTTGCCCGCCGAAGGCAGCACCGCTACCGATGTATCGCACTCTACAATCCGCGACCATTTCGTACTGCTGGCAAAGAACCAGCGCCGCGCCCAACCGGTTTCCGCCGGGAGCGTGAGCAGTGAACACGAGAAGAAGCAGGTTGAAGTTCTGCGACTGATCCAGGCCTACCGTATGCGCGGCCACCAAGCCGCTAAGCTCGACCCCCTGGGGTTGTGGCAGCGCCCTGCGCCAGTAGACCTGTCGATCAATCATTACGGCTTGACCAATGCCGATCTTGATACGACCTTCCGTGCCGGCGACCTGTTCATCGGCAAAGAGGAAGCGAGCCTACGCGAAATCTTCGACGCTTTGCAGCAGACATATTGCCGCACCATTGGCGCCGAATTCACCCACATCGTCGACTCCGAGCAGCGCAGCTGGTTCCAGCAGCGTCTGGAGAGCGTGCGTGGGCGTCCAGTCTTCTCCGCGGATATTCAGAGCCACCTGCTCGAGCGCGTCACCGCCGCCGAGGGTCTGGAAAAATACCTGGGTACCAAATACCCGGGCACCAAGCGTTTCGGCCTGGAAGGCGGCGAAAGCCTGATTCCGATGCTGGACGAGCTGATTCAACGCTCCGGTTCCTACGGCACCAAGGAAGTTGTCATCGGCATGGCTCACCGTGGCCGTCTGAACGTCCTGGTCAACACCTTCGGCAAGAACCCGCGCGACCTGTTCGACGAGTTCGAAGGCAAGAAGAAGGTCGAGCTGGGCTCCGGTGACGTCAAGTACCACCAGGGCTTCTCGTCCAACGTGATGACCGCCGGTGGCGAAGTTCACCTGGCCATGGCGTTCAACCCTTCGCACCTGGAGATCGTCTCGCCAGTGGTTGAAGGTTCGGTACGTGCCCGTCAGGACCGTCGCAACGACACCGTTGGCGACAAGGTACTGCCGATTTCCATCCACGGTGACGCGGCATTCGCCGGTCAAGGCGTGGTCATGGAAACCTTCCAGATGTCGCAGACCCGCGGTTTCAAGACCGGCGGTACCGTGCACATCGTGATCAACAACCAGGTTGGTTTCACCATCAGCAACCCGCTGGACTCGCGTTCCACCGAGTACGCCACCGACGTCGCCAAGATGATTCAGGCGCCGATCCTGCACGTCAACGGTGATGATCCGGAAGCGGTGCTGTTCGTGACCCAGCTGGCGGTCGATTACCGCATGCAGTTCAAGCGTGACGTGGTCATCGACCTGGTCTGCTACCGTCGTCGCGGCCACAACGAGGCCGACGAGCCGAACGGCACCCAGCCGCTGATGTACCAGCAGATCGCCAAGCAGCGCACCACCCGCGAACTCTACGCCGAAGCCCTGACCCAGTCGGGCCGTCTTGACGCCGAGCGCGTCCAGGCCAAGGTCGACGAGTACCGCAACGCGCTGGATAACGGCCTGCACGTAGTAAAAAGCCTGGTCAAAGAGCCGAACAAAGAGCTGTTCGTCGACTGGCGTCCGTACCTGGGTCACACCTGGACCGCGCGTCACGACACCCGCTTCGATCTGAAGACCCTGCAGGAACTGTCGGCCAAGCTGCTGGAGCTGCCGGAAGGTTTCGTGGTTCAGCGTCAGGTTTCGAAGATCTACGAAGATCGCCAGAAGATGCAGGCCGGTGGCTTGCCGATCAACTGGGGCTACGCCGAAACCATGGCCTACGCGACCCTGCTGTTTGAAGGTCATCCGATCCGCATGACGGGTCAGGATATCGGTCGCGGCACTTTCTCGCACCGCCACGCGGTACTGCACAACCAGAAAGACGCCAGCACCTACCTGCCACTGCAGAACCTGTACGCCGGTCAGCCTAAGTTCGACCTGTACGACTCCTTCCTCTCGGAAGAAGCGGTACTGGCCTTCGAATACGGCTACTCCACCACCACGCCGAACGCGCTGGTGATCTGGGAAGCCCAGTTCGGCGACTTCGCCAACGGTGCCCAGGTGGTTGTCGACCAGTTCATCACCAGCGGCGAGCACAAGTGGGGTCGTCTGTGCGGTCTGACCATGCTGCTGCCACACGGTTATGAAGGGCAGGGGCCTGAGCACTCCTCGGCACGTCTGGAGCGTTACCTGCAGCTGTGCGCCGAGCACAACGTCCAGGTTTGCGTACCGACCACGCCGGCTCAGATCTACCACCTGCTGCGTCGTCAGGTCATCCGTCCGCTGCGCAAGCCGCTGATCGTGCTGACGCCAAAGTCGCTGCTGCGCCACAAACTGGCCATCTCGACCCTGGAAGAACTGGCCGAAGGCTCGTTCCAGACCGTGATCCCGGAAATCGATACCCTCGATCCGAAGAACGTCACGCGCCTGGTTCTGTGCAGCGGCAAGGTCTACTACGATCTGCTGGAAAAACGCCGTGCCGAAGGCCGCGAAGATATCGCCATCGTGCGTATCGAGCAGCTGTATCCGTTCCCTGAAGACGACCTGGTCGAAATCCTCGCGCCGTACACCAATCTCAAAGATGTGGTGTGGTGCCAGGAAGAGCCAATGAACCAGGGTGCCTGGTACAGCAGCCAACACCACATGCGTCGCATTCTGACCCGTCACAACAAGGACCTGGTCCTCGAGTACGCCGGTCGCGATGCTTCGGCAGCACCTGCTTGTGGTTACGCTTCGATGCACGCCGAGCAGCAGGAAAAACTGCTGCAAGATGCCTTCACCGTTTAATGCCATCGCGCACCAGAAACCGAATTTAAGGAACCACTGATAATGGCTATCGAGATCAAAGCCCCTACTTTCCCGGAATCGGTTGCCGATGGCACCGTTGCCACCTGGCACAAGCAACCGGGCGAAGCGGTCAAGCGTGACGAGCTGATCGTCGACATCGAAACCGACAAGGTTGTCCTGGAAGTACTGGCTACCGCTGACGGCGTGCTGGGCGCTATCGTCAAGGGCGAGGGCGAAACCGTCCTGTCCGACGAAGTCCTGGGTTCGATCGAGGCAGGTGGTGTTGCTGCCGCTGCGCCTGCCGCTGCTGCCGCGCCTGCCGCCGCTGCTCCTGCTGCCGCTGCTGCTGGCGACGAAGACGCCATCGGCGCTCCGGCTGCCCGCAAGCTGGCCGAAGAAAACGGCATCGCCCTGAACAGCATCAAGGGCACCGGCAAAGACGGTCGCATCACCAAGGAAGACGTGGTTGCTGCCATCGAAGCGAAGAAATCCGCTCCGGCTGCCGCACCTGCTGCCAAGCCAGCCGCTGCTGCCGCTGCCCCGGTCGTCGCCACTGGCGATCGCACCGAGAAGCGTGTACCGATGACTCGCGTACGTGCCACCGTTGCCAAGCGCCTGGTCGAAGCTCAGTCGAACATGGCCATGCTGACCACCTTCAACGAAGTCGACATGACCGAAGTCATGGCCCTGCGTTCGAAGTACAAGGACCTGTTCGAGAAGACCCACAACGGCGTCCGTCTGGGCTTCATGTCGTTCTTCGTCAAGGCTGCCACCGAAGCGCTGAAACGCTTCCCGGCCGTCAACGCCTCGATCGACGGTTCCGACATCGTCTACCACGGTTATGCGGACATCGGCGTTGCCGTTTCCAGCGACCGCGGCCTGGTGGTACCGGTACTGCGTAACGCCGAGCAGATGAGCCTGGCTGAAATCGAGAACGGCATCGCCACCTTCGGCAAGAAAGCCCGTGACGGCAAACTGTCGATCGACGAAATGACCGGCGGTACCTTCACCATCACCAACGGTGGTACCTTTGGTTCGATGATGTCGACCCCGATCGTCAACCCGCCGCAGGCTGCGATCCTGGGCATGCACAACATCATCCAGCGTCCTATGGCCGTTAACGGTCAGGTCGTGATCCGCCCGATGATGTACCTGGCACTGTCCTACGACCACCGTCTGATCGACGGTAAAGAAGCCGTGACCTTCCTGGTGACCATCAAGAACCTGCTGGAAGACCCGGCTCGTCTGCTGCTGGATATCTGATTGAGCAGCTGCAAGCTGCAAGCTTCGAGCGGCAAGCCTGAACGGTTTGCGCTTGAGCTTGTGGCTTGCAGCTTATCGCTTGCAGCTTTAAAGAGGATTTTCTGAATGTCGCAAAAATTTGATGTGGTAGTGATTGGCGCAGGTCCTGGCGGCTACGTAGCTGCCATCAAGGCTGCGCAACTCGGTCTGAGCACTGCCTGTATCGAGAAGTACACTGACGGCGAAGGCAAGCTGGCCCTCGGCGGTACCTGCCTGAACGTGGGTTGCATTCCTTCCAAGGCGCTGCTGGACAGCTCCTGGAAATACAAGGAAGCCAAAGAGAGCTTCAACGTCCACGGTATCTCCACTGGCGAAGTGAAGATGGACGTCGCCGCGATGGTTGGCCGCAAGGCTGGCATCGTCAAAAACCTGACCGGCGGTGTTGCCACCCTGTTCAAGGCCAACGGCGTCACCTCGATCCAGGGCCACGGTAAACTGCTGGCTGGCAAGAAAGTCGAAGTCACCAAGGCTGACGGCACCACCGAAATCATCGAAGCCGAGAACGTCATCCTGGCTTCCGGTTCGCGTCCGATCGACATTCCACCGGCTCCGGTCGACCAGAACGTCATCGTCGATTCCACCGGCGCCCTGGAATTCCAAACCGTACCTAAGCGCCTGGGCGTGATCGGTGCTGGCGTGATCGGCCTGGAGCTGGGTTCGGTCTGGGCTCGCCTGGGCGCAGAAGTCACCGTCCTCGAAGCCCTGGACACCTTCCTGATGGCCGCTGACGCCGCTGTCTCCAAGGAAGCGCTGAAAACCCTGACCAAGCAAGGCCTGGACATCAAGCTGGGCGCTCGCGTGACCGGCTCGAAGGTCAACGGCGCTGAAGTCGAAGTGACCTACACCGACGCCAACGGCGAGCAGAAGATCACCTTCGACAAGCTGATCGTTGCGGTCGGCCGTCGTCCGGTGACCACCGATCTGCTGGCTGCCGACAGCGGCGTGACCATCGACGAGCGTGGTTTCATCTTCGTCGACGATCACTGCGCGACCAGCGTACCGGGCGTTTACGCCATCGGTGACGTGGTTCGTGGCATGATGCTGGCGCACAAGGCCTCGGAAGAGGGCATCATGGTCGTCGAGCGCATCAAGGGCCACAAAGCCCAGATGAACTACGACCTGATCCCGTCGGTTATCTACACCCACCCGGAAATCGCATGGGTCGGTAAAACCGAACAGACCTTGAAGGCCGAAGGCGTTGAGGTTAACGTGGGCACCTTCCCGTTCGCGGCCAGCGGCCGTGCGATGGCTGCCAACGACACCGGTGGTTTCGTCAAGGTCATCGCCGATGCCAAGACCGACCGCGTCCTGGGTGTACACGTGATTGGCCCATCGGCTGCCGAACTGGTGCAGCAGGGTGCAATCGCAATGGAATTCGGCACCAGCGCCGAAGACCTGGGCATGATGGTTTTCTCCCATCCGACCCTGTCCGAAGCGCTGCATGAAGCCGCGCTGGCTGTGAATGGCGGTGCCATTCACGTTGCCAACCGTAAGAAGCGTTAAACAATAAGAAACCACGGCGGGTGGCCCGTCGTGAGTCTTGCGTGCATGACTCACCGCGGAAAGTCCGCCGGACTCGAACTCCCGGAGCATACCGGGGGCAAGTGGTCACAGGTGGCGCGGCACTCCCATGGAGCGCAGCGCCGAAGCGCAGTACCTAACGAAGACGGTAAAAAGCATGAATCTTCACGAGTATCAGGGTAAGCAGCTGTTCGCTGAATACGGCCTGCCAGTTTCCAAGGGTTTCGCAGTCGACACCCCTGAAGCTGCCGCAGAAGCCTGCGACAAGATCGGTGGCACCGAGTGGGTTGTCAAAGCCCAGGTCCACGCCGGTGGTCGCGGTAAAGCGGGCGGCGTCAAGCTGGTTCGCAGCAAGGAAGACGCCAAGGCGTTCGCTGCGCAATGGTTGGGCAAGCGTCTGGTAACCTACCAGACCGACGCCAACGGTCAGCCAGTGACCAAGATCCTGGTCGAATCCTGCACTGACATCGCCAAAGAGCTGTACCTGGGCGCTGTAGTCGACCGTTCGAGCCGCCGTATCGTGTTCATGGCTTCCACCGAAGGTGGCGTGGACATCGAGAAAGTCGCTCACGAGACTCCTGAGAAGATCATCAAGGCTACTATCGATCCACTGGTTGGCGCTCAGCCATTCCAGGGTCGTGAACTGGCGTTCCAGCTGGGTCTGGAAGGCAAGCAAGTTGCTCAGTTCGCCAAGATTTTCGTAGGCCTGGCCAAGCTGTTCAAAGAACACGACCTGGCCCTGCTGGAAGTAAACCCGCTGGTCATCAAGGCCGACGGCGACCTGCACTGCCTCGATGCCAAGATCAACATCGACGCTAACGCCATGTACCGTCAGCCTAAGCTGAAAACCTTCCACGACCCGTCGCAAGACGATCCTCGTGAAGCCCACGCTGCCAGCTTCGAGCTGAACTACGTGGCCCTGGAAGGCAACATCGGCTGCATGGTCAACGGTGCCGGCCTGGCCATGGGTACCATGGACATCGTCAACCTGCACGGCGGCAAGCCAGCCAACTTCCTCGACGTAGGTGGTGGTGCTACCAAAGAGCGCGTTACCGAAGCCTTCAAGATCATTCTGTCCGACAGCAATGTCGCGGCCGTTCTGGTCAACATCTTCGGCGGCATCGTTCGTTGCGACATGATTGCCGAAGGCATCATCGGCGCTGTGAAAGAAGTCGGCGTCAAGGTACCGGTTGTTGTTCGCCTGGAAGGCAACAACGCTGAACTGGGTGCTAAAGTACTGGCAGAAAGCGGTTTGAACATCATTGCGGCAACCAGCCTGACCGACGCTGCTCAACAAGTTGTCAAAGCTGCGGAGGGCAAGTAATGAGCGTCCTGATCAATAAAGACACCAAAGTCATCTGCCAGGGCTTCACCGGCTCGCAAGGTACTTTCCACTCCGAGCAAGCCATCGCCTACGGCACCAAGATGGTCGGCGGCGTGACGCCAGGCAAGGGTGGCTCCACCCACCTGGGCCTGCCAGTGTTCAACACTGTGAAAGAAGCAGTAGAAGCTACCGGCGCTGATGCGTCGGTCATCTACGTTCCAGCTCCTTTCTGCAAGGACTCGATCCTGGAAGCTGCCTTCGGCGGCATCAAGCTGATCGTCTGCATCACCGAAGGCATTCCTACCCTGGACATGCTTGATGCCAAGGTCAAGTGCGACGAGCTGGGTGTTACCCTGATCGGCCCTAACTGCCCAGGCGTCATCACTCCGGGCGAGTGCAAGATCGGCATCATGCCAGGTCACATCCACTTGCCAGGCAAGGTCGGTATCGTTTCGCGTTCCGGCACCCTGACCTACGAAGCGGTCAAGCAGACCACTGACGCCGGTTTCGGTCAGTCCACCTGCGTCGGTATCGGTGGCGACCCGATCCCGGGCTCCAACTTCATCGACATCCTGAAGCTGTTCCAGGAAGACCCGAAGACCGAAGCGATCGTCATGATCGGCGAGATCGGCGGTTCGGCTGAAGAAGAAGCAGCTGCCTACATCAAGGCCAACGTCACCAAGCCTGTGGTTTCCTACATCGCTGGTGTTACCGCTCCTGCGGGCAAGCGTATGGGCCACGCTGGCGCCATCATCTCCGGCGGCAAAGGCACTGCAGACGAGAAATTCGCTGCGCTGCAGGATGCTGGTGTGAAAACCGTGCGTTCGCTGGCAGACATCGGCAAGGCCCTGGCCGAGCTGACTGGCTGGGAAGTGAAGAAGTAAGCACTGCCCGGTAAACAAGAAAGGCCACCTTCGGGTGGCCTTTTTTGTTTACCGGGCAGCAGCGGCAAGGGGCAAGCTTCAAGCTGCAAGAGGGTATTGCGGCAAGCTTGCGGCTTGTAACTTGCCGCTTGAGGCTGTCGCGCAAGCGACACGCATATTCACACATCGGACAAGCAGCCCTGCAGCAGTGCGTTTCTGTGACAAATTCGTTAACCTATGCACTCATTTTGTGCCCGCTCCCCAAAAGGGAACGACACGCTAAACGGGTCTGGCTCATCCAGCCAGGCAGCATTTCCCTCACCCAAGGGGAAATCCCTCTCTAAATCCCGATTTCAGCAGTGTGGTATTTCCTTAATGAAAGTTTTAAAAGGCCAGGACATCCTGGCACTTGGTTTTATGACGTTCGCTTTGTTCGTCGGCGCGGGCAATATCATTTTCCCACCTATCGTCGGTCTGCAATCCGGTCCACACGTGTGGATGGCGGCGCTGGGTTTCCTGATCACTGCTGTGGGCCTGCCGGTTATCACTGTTGTCGCCCTGGCCAAGGTCGGCGGCGGCATGGATGCCCTGAGCAGCCCGATCGGCAAGGTCGCCGGCGGCCTGCTGGCGGCGGTGTGCTACCTGTCGGTAGGCCCGCTGTTCGCCACTCCGCGTACCGCCACCGTATCCTTCGAGGTGGGTGTTGCGCCGCTGACCGGTGAAAGCCCGCTGGCCCTGTTTATCTACAGCCTGGTGTACTTCCTGGTGGTGCTGGCGGTGTCCATGTACCCGGGCAAGTTGCTCGACACCGTCGGTCGCTTCCTCGCGCCGCTGAAGATCATCGCCCTGGCCGCACTCGGCATCGCCGCGTTCATGCTGCCCGCCGGTGGTATCGGTGAAGCGCAGCCGGCCTACGTTGCCGCACCGTTCTCCCAGGGCTTCATCAATGGTTACCTGACCATGGATACCCTCGGCGCCCTGGTGTTCGGTATCGTCATCGTCAACGCCATCCGTTCGCGTGGTGTCGAATCGCCGCGGCTGATCACCCGCTACGCGATCATTGCCGGCCTGATCGCCGGGGTCGGCCTGGCCCTGGTGTACATCAGCCTGTTCCGCCTGGGTGCCGGCAGCCATGAAATCGCCGCCGGTGCCAGCAACGGCGCAGCGGTACTGCATGCCTATGTACAGCACACCTTCGGCTCGCTGGGCAGCGGCTTCCTGGCCGTGCTGATCGCCCTGGCCTGTCTGGTGACCGCAGTTGGCCTGACCTGCGCCTGTGCCGAGTATTTCAGCCAGGTACTGCCGCTGTCGTACCGCACCCTGGTGGTGATCCTTGCCGGCTTCTCGCTGCTGATCTCCAACCTCGGCCTGACCAAGCTGATCATGTTCTCGATTCCGGTGCTGACGGCTATCTACCCGCCGTGCATCGTGGTCGTAGGCCTGAGCTTCTGCAAAGAACTGTGGAATTCCGAGGTACGCATCCTCGCGCCGGTGATGCTGGTGTCGCTGCTGTTCGGCATGATCGATGCCATCAAGGGCACCGCCCTGGCCAGCGAACTGCCGGAAATCCTCGCCCACCTGCCGCTGAGCGAGCAGGGCCTGGCCTGGCTGGTACCGTCGGTAGTGGCCTTGGGCGTTGCGGTGGTGTGCGACCGCATGCTTGGCAAGCCACGCGAAGTGCTGGCCTGAGAATTGGCCCTATGACGGACACCGGCCACAAGCCAACAGGGTGACCGTCACGGCAAATTACGAGCCCCGTGCCCGCAAGGACACGGGGCTTTTTCGTTTCTGCACCGCAGACGTGTCTTTTTCTGCGCTAAAGCGTCGAAAGCCGGTCAATGGGCTTTATTGTGCTCGAAACTTCAATCAGGACCTTGCATGAGCTTCATTCAAAGCAATCTGATCCACTTGCTGGCCGCCTGCTGGTTCGTTGTCTGCTGGGGCGGATACACCCGTTATGCCACCTGGAAGGGCCGCGATACCGCTTGCCTGGCCAGCGTGCTGCACCTGTACCGCGAAGACTGGATGCGCCGCATGCTGCTGCGTGACAACCGCATCGCCGATGCCAGCGTGATCGGTAACCTGGAGCGCAACGCCTCGTTCTTTGCCTCCAGCACCTTGATCATCCTGGCCGGTATTCTCACCGTGCTCGGCGCATCAGACCGTGCGGTATCGTTGCTGGCAGACCTGCCGCTGGTGCAGCAGGCGTCCCAGGGCATGTCGGAAATCAAGTTGCTGTGCCTGGCGATGGTATTTGTGTACGCCTTCTTCACTTTCAGCTGGTGCATGCGTCAATACAACTTCGCCGCCGTATTGGTGGGTTCGGCGCCGATGATCGGCGAGCGTCAGGTCAGCGAACTTGAGCGCAAGGCCTTTGCCCTTAGAGCGGCCAAGGTTATTTCCCTGGCCGCCAACCAGTTCAACTTTGGCCTGCGTTCCTATTACTTCGGCATGGCCATGCTCTGCTGGTTTATCAGCCCCTGGTTGTTTATGTTGATGAGTACCGGGGTAGTACTGGTGCTGTATCGCCGTGAATTCCACTCCGATGTGCTCGATGTGATGGTCTATACCCCGACCGAAGCGCCGGTGGCGGAACCCGGCAAAGAAAACCTCGCCTGAAGGTTATTGACTGAATCGTTTAACCCTATTGCAACAGGCATAAAAAAACCCGACAGCGTCGGGTTTTTTTATTCCGGCGGGCTTGCTTACTTGGCAGGCTCGGCAGGAGTAGCTGGAGCAGCAGGTGCAGCTTCTTTTGCAGCTTCTTCAGCGGCTTTCTGTTGCGCTTCGGCCTGATCTTTGGCGGCTTCGGCGTTTTCTTTCGCGGCCTCGTTCACTTTATCCTGAGCTTCACCCATCTTCTCTTGGGCTTGCTCGGCGTGTTGTTGAGCATCTTGGGCTTTGTTCTCGCTGGCTTTATCGCAAGCGGCCAGGCCCAGAGCAGCGGCGAGCATAACGGCAAAAGCAAAAGGTTTACGCATGGGGTGTTTCTCCTTGTGGAATAAGTTACTTGTTCCTTCGAGCTCAAGTAACCGGTAGAAGTTCCGCGCACAATACAGATATATAACAAATGGTTCTATATGGACATTTGCCAGACTGTGTGCATGTTCTCAATGGCCCGGGAGTTTTTCAAATGACCGACACTTCTTTGCTGGCAATGGCCGAACGTTTTCTCTCGGCATTGCGACATTGCCAGGTGCTGCAGATGCGCGTGCATCACGCTGATGCCCAAGGCATGACCCTGGTGTTGCCGTACTCGACGAAGATCGTCGGCAACCCACAGACCGGCGCCGTGCATGGCGGGGCGGTGACCACCCTGATGGACACCACCTGCGGGATGGCTACCCTTTGTGCGCTGCCTGAGTTCGAGGTATGCCCGACGCTAGACCTGCGCATCGACTACATGCAGCCGGCCGAGGCCGGCAAGGACATCTTCGGCCATGCCTACTGCTACCGCGTTTCTCGCGATGTGATCTTCACCCGTGGGCTGGCCTACCAGGACGACCCGCAGCAGCCGATCGCCCAGGTGGTTGGCACTTTCATGCGCCTGGGCAAGGGCATCAAGGGCGGCCTGAATTTCGCCAGCAAGCTCAAGGGGAGCGGCCAATGATTGCGCCAGAGGTACACCAGCAACTGCGCCAGGCCCATGCCGAAGGTAATTATGAGCCGCTGCTGCAGTTGATCCCTTATGCCGGATTGATTGGTGTCCAGTGCAGCCGCCAGGGCGATGACCTGTTGTTTTGCCTGCCGGCCAGCCAGGACAACATTGGCAATCCGTTGCTGCCGGCGATCCACGGCGGGGTGATCGCAGGCTTCATGGAGCTGTCGGCGGCGCTGTACCTGCTGATTTTCAGCGAAAGCGCGGCGATCCCGAAGATCATCGACTTTTCCATCGACTACCTGCGCGCCGGCCACTACCGCGACACCTACGCCCGCTGCCAGCTATGGCGCCAGGGCCGGCGGGTAACCAACGTGGCCATAACCGCCTGGCAGGGCGACGCGGACGAACCGATTGCCACGGCGCGCGCGCATTTCAAGATCGAAGAAATGACTTCGCCCTTGAAATAGCCCCAGCCACCCCCATCTGTTGTGCATCCCGCCGTGAAAGCAGGCCGCCGGCCTGCCCAACGACAACTGCCATCAGATCGGAGTGTTGAAGACCATGAGTGTGGAAACTCAAAAAGAAACCCTGGGCTTCCAGACCGAGGTGAAGCAACTGCTGCACCTCATGATCCATTCCCTGTATTCGAACAAGGAAATCTTCCTTCGCGAACTGATTTCCAACGCCTCCGACGCCGTCGATAAACTGCGCTTCGAAGCCCTGGCCAAGCCAGAGCTGCTCGAAGGCGGCGCCGAGCTTAAAATCCGCCTGAGCTTCGACAAGGACGCCAACACCGTCACCCTCGAAGACAACGGCATCGGCATGAGCCGCGAAGAGGTCATCGCGCACCTGGGCACCATCGCCAAGTCCGGCACCGCCGACTTCATGAAAAACCTCACCGGCGACCAGAAGAAGGACTCGCACCTGATCGGTCAGTTCGGCGTGGGCTTCTATTCGGCCTTTATCGTCGCCGACAAGGTCGACGTATTCAGCCGCCGCGCCGGCCTGCCAGCTGCCGAGGGCGTGCACTGGTCGTCCAAGGGCGAGGGTGACTTTGAAGTTGCCACTGTCGACAAGGCCGAGCGCGGTACGCGCATCGTCCTGCACCTGAAAAAAGGTGAAGAAGAGTTCGCCGACGGCTGGCGCCTGCGCAACATCGTCAAGAAGTACTCCGATCACATCGCCTTGCCGATCGAGCTGCCAAAACAGGTCGAAGCTGGCGAAGGTGAAGAAAAGCCGGCCGAAGAATGGGAAACCGTCAACCGCGCCAGCGCCCTGTGGACCCGTCCGCGTACCGAGATCAAGGACGAGGAATACCAGGAGTTCTACAAGCACATCGGTCACGATTTCGAGAACCCGCTGGCCTGGAGCCACAACAAGGTCGAAGGCAAGCTTGAGTACAACTCGCTGCTCTACGTACCGGCCCGCGCGCCGTTCGACCTGTACCAGCGTGAAGCGCCACGCGGCCTGAAGCTGTATGTGCAGCGTGTGTTCATCATGGACCAGGCAGAATCCTTCCTGCCGCTGTACCTGCGTTTCATCAAGGGCGTGGTCGATTCCAACGACCTGTCGCTGAACGTTTCGCGCGAAATCCTGCAGAAAGACCCGATCATCGATTCGATGAAGTCGGCGCTGACCAAGCGCGTGCTGGACATGCTCGAGAAGCTGGCCAAGAACGAGCCTGAGCAGTACAAGGGTTTCTGGAAAAACTTTGGCCAGGTGATGAAAGAAGGCCCGGCTGAAGACTTCGCCAACAAGGAAAAGATCGCCGGCCTGCTGCGTTTCGCCTCCACCCATGACGAAAGCGGCGAGCAGAGCGTTGCCCTGGCCGACTACCTGGCCCGCGCCAAGGAAGGTCAGGACAAGATCTACTTCCTCACCGGCGAATCCTACGCGCAGGTCAAGAACAGCCCGCACCTGGAAGTCTTCCGCAAGAAAGGCATCGAAGTGCTGCTGCTGACCGACCGTATCGACGAGTGGCTGATGAGCTACCTGAGCGAATTCGACGGCAAGAGCTTCGTCGACGTCGCCCGCGGTGACCTGGACCTGGGCAAGCTGGACTCTGAAGAGGACAAGAAAGCCCAGGAAGAAGTCGCCAAGGAGAAAGAAGGCCTGGTCGAGCGCCTCAAGGCGGCGCTGGGCGAGAGCGTCAGCGAAGTGCGCGTATCGCACCGCCTGACCGATTCGCCGGCGATCCTGGCCATCGGTGAACAGGACCTGGGCCTGCAGATGCGCCAGATCCTCGAAGCCAGCGGGCAGAAGGTGCCGGACTCCAAGCCGATCTTCGAATTCAACCCGGGCCACCCGCTGATCGAGAAGCTGGACAACGAGCAGAGCGAAGACCGTTTCGCCGACTTCTCGCACATCCTCTTCGATCAGGCCGCGCTGGCGGCGGGCGATAGCCTCAAGGACCCGGCGGCGTACGTTCGTCGCCTGAACAAGCTGCTGGTCGAATTGTCGGCTTAAGTAGTTGCAGGAAAGCCCGCTTCGGTGGGCTTTTTTCATTGTGCAAGGAGGAGTGCATGAGCAAGGTTACCGTCGAATCGCTGGTCTATCATGTTGCCGGCAAAGCCTATGAGAGCCGCTTGTTCTTTACCCAGGGCGCCCGCGAGCAGCCTGGGCTTTTGATGGCACCAAACTGGATGGGGGTGGGCGAGGGCGCCGAGCGTATCGCCCGCGAAGTCGCCGCCCAGGGCTATGTGGTGTTGCTGGCCGACATCTACGGCCAGACCCTGCGACCGTCGAACATGGATGAAGCAGGGGCGGCGATGATGCCGCTGAAGAACGACCGCGTCGAGCTGCGCAAGCGCCTGAAGGCGGCGCTGGACCAGTTGCTGGGGCAATCGAAGGCGGTACTGGAGCCTGGCAAGCTGGCCACCTTCGGCTTCTGCTTCGGCGGTTGCTGCGCCCTGGAGCTGGCCCGCGAAGATGCCCGCCTGCTGGCTGCGGTGTCGTTCCACGGCACCCTCGATACGCCGCTGCCGGCGGTAGAGGGCAAGGTCAAGGCTTCGATGCTGGTGCTGCATGGCGCCGCCGACCCGTTCGTGCCCAAAGAGCAGTTGCCGGCCTTCGAAGTCGAGATGGATGCGGCCAAGGTCGATTGGCAACTGATCAGCTATGGCGGCGCGGTGCATTCGTTCACCGATACCGCGGCGAACATTCCCGGCAAGATGAAGTACGACGCCCGCACGTCCAAGCGCGCGTTCCGGGCGATGTACAATTTGCTCGATGACGTGTTCCAGCGCTGAGTGAAGGGGCAAGGCTGGCTCCCACACTTGACCTTGTGGGCGCCAGCCTTTCCGGCGATCGACCGCGTAGCGGTCGCGATAACCTCAAGGCAGCTCGATCCTTTCAGTTTCCCCCGGCACCGTCGGCCAATCCCCGGCCGCCCAGCGTGCCCGCGCCTGCTCGATCAGCGCCGGATCGCTGGCAACAAAATTCCAGTTCATCCGCCGCGGCCCGTCCAGCGGCGCCCCGCCAAACAGCACCAACTGGCTTTCGCTGTCGGCATACAGGCTCATCTCTTCACCGTGCGGCAAGATCACCAGGCTGCACGGCTCGATCGCCACATCGTTGAGGCTGACTTCGCCATCCAGTACATACAGCGCACGCTCGGCATGCTCGGTGGGCACCGTCAGGGTAGTGGCCGCCTGCATCTGCACCAGCGCATACAGGGTCGGTGACAACACCGGCACCGGCGATTGCAGGCAAAAGCCGCTGCCGGCAATCATGCGAATGCGCACCCCCAGGCTGTCACTGACCGGCAGGCTCGCCGCCGGATGATGGCTGTAGTGCCCCGGGCCTTGCTCATGCGCTTTGGGCGATGCCAGCCACACCTGCAAACCGTGCAATCGCGAGCTGCCAGGCAGCAGTTCGACCGGCGTGCGCTCGACATGGGCAATGGCGCTGCCGGCGGTCATCCAGCTGACTTCACCGGCCTTGACCCGTTGATCCGAGCCCAGGCTGTCCTTGTGCTGGATTTCGCCCTCGAACAGGTAGGTGAGGGTCGACAGGCCGATATGCGGGTGCTGGCGGATGTTCATGCCGCGCCCGGCCGGGTAGTCGGTTTCGAGCATGTGGTCGAAGAACACGAACGGCCCGACGCTGCGGCACTGGGCCGAGGGCAGGGGGCGCAGGATAGGTTGGCCTTCGACCGATTCGGCGCGAGGGCGGATGACCAGGGGAAGGCTCACGGTGTGCTCCAGGCCAGCAGGGAAAGTTCTTGTAGCATAACCTGCTGAACTGGCGTGTGTTCGCTCCGGTCTACCCTGTCTGAATCGGCCAGAAGGAATGCGAAATGATTGCCAGGTGTCTGGGCTGGGCGCTGTTGCTGGGGCTGTCGCTGCAGGCGGCGCAGGCGCGCGAGTATCACTACAGTGATGCGCACCTGCATTACGTCGATTTTTTCCAGGAAACCGCCGGCATGGACGCCTTGCTCAAGGCCATGGATGAGGCGCGCATCGACCAGTCGATGATTTCCGGCATCCCGGTGGCCAAGAAGTGGCACGAAGACGAGCCCAAGCGCCCGCGTTACTACGCGGGCGACGATGCCGATGCCTATTGGTACAGCGCCACCGACATCTACGTTGCTGCGGCGCTGGAAAAGCTCACGCCTGAGCAGCGCCAGCGCTTTCATCCGTTTCTCACCGGCTTCAACCCGGTAGACAAGAACGCCGTGGCCCACATCGAACGCATGCTAGCGCTGCACCCGGGCCTGTGGCAGGGGATCGGCGAGGTGTTCACCCGCCACGACGACCTGACCGCGTTGACCAGCGGCGACACGCCCAGGGCCAACAACGAGGCCATGACCCGCATCTATCACCTGGCCGCCGAGCAGGACCTGCCGGTGCTGATCCATTCCAACATCACCTCCAAGCGCGAACGCAACCCGCTGTACCTGGCTGAAATCGAAGAACCGTTGCGCAATCACCCGCACACCCGCTTCATCTGGGCCCATGCCGGCACCAGTATGGAGATTCATCGGCACCAGACGCAGCTGGATTTTCTGCTGCCGACCCTGACACGGATGCTCGAGGATTACCCGAACCTGTACATAGACCTGTCCTGGAGCGTGCTGCAGCCTTATCTGCTGGATGAGAAGGGCAAGCCCAGGGCTGAGTGGCTGGCGCTGGTCAAGCGCTTCCCTGAGCGCTTCATGCTTGGCTCCGACGTGGTCGGGCGCTTCAACAGCCTGGGCGAGCAACTGCATGGCTTTGATCCGTTTCTCGATGCCTTGCCTGCCGAGGTGGCGCAAAAGGTCGCCCGCGACAACTTCCTCGCGGTGCTGCCCAAGGCACGCAAGTGACAGGACTGTCATCAGCTTGTCATGCCCGCGTCATAGCCTGCCGCCATCAACCTGATGGAGTGCACTATGTTTCCACGTCGTTTCAGCGCCCTGTGCGGGCTGTTGCTGGTCAGTGGCCTGGCCGCTGCCGAGGTTCGCGTCGAAGGCCCGGTCGAGTACGGCCTGTTCGAAACCCGCCACCAGAACTTCCAGCCCGGTGAACGGGTGCTGAGCCAGAGCAACCAGACCATCCAGCAAACCGATGAAATCCCGGCGCGCCTGGGTAGCAAATTCGGTATGCGCTACCGCCTGGAAGGCAAGGTCGCCGAGGACACGCCGCTGACCCTGCTGTACCTCACCCCTGGCGTGCGCACGCCGGACGGCAAGCGCCACGACAAGTTCGAAGTGGTACAAAAGCTGGTGCCCGGTGCGGTCCAGGATGTCATGGCCTACGAGTTCACCGAGAACCACGAAGTGGTGCCGGGGCAATGGCATTTCATGGTCTTTCAGGGCGATCGCCTGCTGGCCGAGCAGCGCTTTACCGTGCGCTGAGGCAGGGCGACCCTGGCGTCGCGATCATAAGGCCTTTTGATATCACGTTTTCGTCTTACGCAAATTTTCCACAGGCCGATACCGTCTAGAAGCAAGGACTGCTGCCCTATTGAGCAGCGCTTTTGGAGGGAGCCAGAAGATGAGCTTGAGAAGCATGAATATCGCGCCCAGGGCCGGCCTGGGCTTCGGCCTGGTGGCGGCGCTGGTGTTTGCCTTGGGTGCGTTTGCCTTGATGCAGATGACCAGCATGCGCCAGCAGTCCGAGCAGGTCGACAGCAACTGGTTGCCCAGCGTGATCTCGGTCGGGCAGATGACCCAGGACATGTTGCGCATCCGCGCCTTGACCCTGCGCCTTTTGGTCAATCGCGATGCTGCGGCGCTGGAGCAGAACAAGTCGCGCATCGAAGAGATCAAGTCCGGCTTGGACAAGGCCCAGCAGAAGTACCAGGCGCTGATCGTCCTGCCTGAAGAGCAGACGCTGTTCGACCGCTACCTGGACCTGGAGCGGCGCTACCTCAAGCTGCAGGCCCAGGTGGTGCAGTTGTCCACCGAGCACCGGGTGGAAGAGGCGGTGGCCATGGTCAATGGCGAGATGAACCAGCTCGCCGACCAGATGACCGCCAGCCTCAACGAGCTGATCGCGCTCAATAATCAGCATGCCAACAGCGCCACCGACCTTGCCGAAGTCGTCTACACGCAGGCGCGGATCTGGGTGATCGGCTTGCTGATCGCCGCCGTAGTGCTCACCGTGGTGTTGGCCCTGACTCTGACCCGCAGCATCGTCCGGCCACTGGCGCAGTCGCTGCAGGTCGCCGAAGTGGTCGCCACCGGTGACCTGACCCCGCAGATCTCGGTGCAGGGCAAGGATGAGCCGGCGCGCTTACTGGCGGCCTTGAAACAGATGCAGCAAAGCCTGCGCGATACCATCGGGCGCATCTCCGATTCTTCCAGCCAGCTGGCCTCGGCCTCCGAAGAGCTCAGCGCGGTAACCGAAGATGCCACCCGCGGGCTGATGCAGCAAAGCCAGGAAATCGAACAGGCGGCCACCGCGGTCAACCAGATGACCACGGCAGTGGAGGAGGTGGCGAGCAATGCCGTGGCCACCTCCGAAGCCTCGCGCGAGTCCGACCGCATCGCCCGTCAAGGGCGCGAGCAGGTGCGCCTGACCGTGACCTCAATCGAAGACCTGGCCGCTGGCGTCACCGCCAACGCCGAAGAGGTCGGGCAACTGGCGCAACAGGTGCATGGCATTACCAAGGTGCTGGATGTGATCGGCGCGATTGCCGAGCAAACCAACCTGCTGGCCCTGAACGCGGCGATTGAGGCGGCGCGCGCCGGTGATGCCGGGCGCGGTTTTGCCGTGGTGGCTGACGAGGTGCGGGCACTGGCCCATCGCACCCAGCAGTCGACCCGGGAAATCGAGCAGATGATCGACGGCATCCAGCAGGGCACCAATCGTGCGGTCGAGGGCATGCAGCAGACCAACGAGCGGGCGCGCGGCACCCTGGAAGGCGCACATGCCGCCGGGGCGGCGCTGGAGGAGATTGCCGCGGCCATCAGCCTGATCAACGAGCGCAACCTGGTGATCGCCAGTGCCTCGGAGCAGCAGGCGCAGGTGGCGCGGGAGGTGGATCGCAACCTGACCAATATTCGCGACCTGGCGATGCAGACGTCGGCGGGGGCGAATCAGACCAATGCGGCGAGCCAGGCGTTGTCACAGCTGGCGATTGAGCTCAATGGGCTGGTGGGGCGCTTTTCGGTGTAAGGCACAAACAAAAACGCCCCGACGAGTCGGGGCGTTTTGAGTGCAAGGGGCCAGCCCTTACTTGCCAGCCCAGCGCTTGAGTACCAGGGTAGCGTTGGTGCCGCCGAAACCGAAGCTGTTGCTCATCACGGTATCGATCTTGGCGTTTTCCTGGGTCTTGGTCAGCACCGGCAGGTCGGCCACTTCCGGGTCCAGCTCGTCGATGTTGGCGGAACCGGCAATGAAGTTGCCCTCCATCATCAGCATGCAGTAGATCGCTTCGTGAACGCCGGCGGCGCCCAGGGAGTGACCGGACAGGCTCTTGGTCGAGCTGATGGCCGGAGCCTTGTCGCCGAACACTTCGCGAACGCCCTTCATCTCGGCAACGTCGCCCACCGGGGTCGAGGTGCCGTGGGTGTTCAGGTAGTCGATCGGGGTGTCGACGGTGGACATGGCCATCTGCATGCAGCGGATTGCGCCTTCGCCGCTTGGCGCGACCATGTCGTAGCCATCGGACGTCGCGCCGTAGCCGACGATTTCGGCGTAGATCTTGGCGCCACGGGCCAGGGCGTGTTCCAGCTCTTCAACCACGACCATGCCGCCACCGCCGGCGATGACGAAACCGTCACGGTCAGCGTCGTAGGCGCGGGAGGCTTTTTCCGGGGTGTCGTTGCGCTTGCTGGACAGGGCGCCCATGGCGTCGAACAGGAACGACTGGCTCCAGTGCTCTTCTTCACCGCCACCGGCGAAGACGATGTCCTGCTTGCCCATCTGGATCTGTTCCATCGCGGTACCGATGCAGTGAGCACTGGTGGCGCAGGCCGAGGCGATGGAGTAGTTCAGGCCCTTGATCTTGAACGGGGTGGCCAGGCACGCCGAGACGGTGCTGCTCATGGTCCGGGTGACGCGGTACGGGCCAACGCGCTTGACGCCTTTCTCGCGCAGGATGTCCAGCGCTTCCATCTGGTTCAGGGTCGAGGCGCCGCCGGAGCCTGCGATCAGGCCGGTACGCGGGTTGGAAACCTGCTCTTCGGTCAGGCCCGAGTCCTTGATCGCGTCGGCCATTGCCAGGTAGGCATAGGCAGCGGCGTGACCAACGAAGCGGTAGATTTTACGGTCGATCAGTTCTTCGAGGTTGAGGTCGATGGAGCCGGAAACCTGGCTACGCAGACCCATTTCGGCATATTCCGGGTTGAATCGGATGCCAGGGCGGCTTGCACGCAGGTTGGCGGAGACGGTCTCTTTGTCATTGCCCAGGCACGAAACGATGCCCAGACCAGTGATAACGACGCGGCGCATGCGGATAACCCTTAGAAGTTGTCAGTGGAGGTGAAGACGCCGACCCGGAGGCCTTCGGCGGTGTAGATCTCGCGACCGTCGACGCTGACCGAACCATCGGCGATGGCCATGTTCAGCTTGCCTTTGAGGACGCGCTTGATATGAATGTTGTAGGTGACTTTCTTGGCGGTCGGCAGGACCTGGCCAAAGAATTTCACTTCGCCCGAACCCAGGGCGCGGCCACGGCCCGGCAAGCCTTGCCAGCCGAGGTAGAAACCGACCAGCTGCCACATGGCATCCAGGCCCAGGCAGCCCGGCATCACCGGATCACCTTCGAAGTGGCAGGCGAAGAACCACAGGTCCGGGGTGATATCCAGCTCGGCGACCAATTCACCTTTGCCGTACTTGCCACCCTCGGCGCTGATATGGGTGATGCGATCAACCATCAGCATGTTCGGGGCGGGCAGTTGCGCGTTACCTGGGCCGAACAGCTCACCGCGACTGCAGCGCAGCAGGTCTTCCCGAGTAAAGGCGTTTTGTTTGGTCATGCGAGCTCCTCAATAGTCCCCGTGCGGCAGGGGGCAAATCTTCCCGGCCGTCCCAAAACGCTAGCGTTTGAGCCGGCAGCCTACACATAGACTATTGCGTTGTAGTGAAAGTCACAGCGCACGGGGCAAAGAAGTACACTTGTGCACTGAAATTTTATTTTCAAGCCCTTCGCGGCGCTTGTCCAGTCTCTTAGACTGCCGCAATTTAGCATTTATCGCCAGTCACAGCTGTCTGACCGGGCAGCCAGCGTTGCAGAATTTGCTGCAGATCAGTGCGTTTGAACGGCTTGGCCAGGTAGTCGTTCATGCCGGCGTTCAGGCAACGCTCGCGATCGCCCTGCAAGGCATTGGCGGTCAGGGCGATGATCGGCATGGCCGCCGCCTGTGGCAGCAGGCGAATGCGCCGGGTGGCCTCGTAGCCATCGATGATCGGCAGGCGGCAATCCATCAGTGCGGCGGCAAAGCGCTGACGTCCGGCCTGGGCCACGGCTTGGGCGCCATCAACTGCAACGCAGACTTCAAAGCCCAGGCTGCGCAGCATCGCTTCGATCACCGTCTGGTTCACCGGATTGTCCTCGACCAGCAGGATCCGTCGGCCCTGGCCGTCGTCTTCGGGGCGGGTCAGGCCACTGGGCAGGCGCGGCGTTTGCGCGGTCGACAGGGCCAGGGGCATTTCCAGGGTAAAGGTCGAGCCCAGGCCTTCACGGCTTTCGCCGCGCAGGGTTCCGCCCATCCGCTCGGCCAGGGTGCGGGCGATCGACAGGCCCAGGCCGGTGCCGCCATAACGGCGTGAGATCGAGCTGTCGGCTTGCTGGAAGGCAACGAACATCATCTCCAGGCGGGTGCTGTCGATGCCGATGCCGGTGTCGCGCACCGCGCAGGTGAACCAGACCAGCTGGCGGTCGAGCACCTGCCAGCGCGGTTCGATGTGCACGCTGCCGCGCTCGGTGAACTTCAGGGCGTTGCCGATCAGGTTGAGCAGCACCTGGCGAATGCGCGTCGGGTCGCCCACCACTTGCAGTTGTTCCATGCCCGGCGGCAGGCGCAGCTCCAGCTCCAGCTGGCGCTGCTGGGCCAGGTGCTGGAACGACTGCACGCTGCTGCCGATCAGCTCGCCGAGGTTGAAGTCGATATGCTCAAGCTCGAGGTTGGTGCGCTCGATGCGCGAGAAATCGAGGATATCGTTGATGACCTTGAGCAGGTGCCCGGTCGACTCGCTGGCCACCGCGGTGTATTCGGCCTGCTCCTCGTTGAGCGGGGTTGTTTCCAGAAGTTGCAGCATGCCCATGACGCCGTTCATGGGCGTGCGCAGTTCGTGGCTCATCATCGCCAGGAAGTCGGATTTGGCCTTGTTCGCCTGTTCGGCTTCTTCGCGGGCCTGGATCAGCTGCGACATGGCTTGCTGTTGTTCATGGCTGGCCGTGCCCAGGGCGCTGGCAAGGTTGTTGATGTGCCGCGCCAGATGGCCCAGTTCGCTGTCGTCGACCACCGGCAGCGGCGCATTGAACTGCCCTTGCTGGATGGCCTTGACCGCATGGCCCATGTCGCTGATCGGCTTGGCCAGGCTCAGGGCCAGGCGCCGGGCGAGGATAAAGGTGAACAGCAGGGCAAACAGCGCGAGGATCCCGGCCTTGACCACGATTTCCTGCTGGCGCTCGCTGAAGGCGTCGTCCGACATGCCGACGATTACCCGGCCCAGATAGTCGTCACCGATGCTCCTGGCCGGTGCGTTGCTGTGCAAAAAGTCGTTGTCCAGGCGGATCTGCTGCAGGCGAATGGGGGCCTGGAACACTTCGACTTGCTGTGCGCGGTTGTTGCTTTCGTCCGGCTGCTCGACATACACGAGGATATGGTTGCTGCTGTCCTGGACCTCGAGAAAGCGCACGTGGGGGATGCTCAAGGTCGCGCGCATGAGGCTTTCGAGCACTTCGTTATTACCGGCGATTACCCCGTATTCGGAGGCCGGGGCCAACTGGTTGGCGATCAACTGACCGGTGTGGTTGAGCTCCTGGCGCAAATCCTGGATACGCACGAAGGTAAAGAAGCTGATCAGCAGCAGGGTCAGCAACAGGGCCGGGCCGAGGCTGATGATCTGCGTGCGGGTGTGGATGTCCCAGCTCAGGCGCCGTCTCATGGTGTGCTTTCTCCTTCGGCCAGGGCCAGGGCGGCGGCGGACGGGTCAATCGCTTCGATGCCCAGGGCGCGGGCCACCTGCTGGTTGCCGAGCACGTTGAAGTGATCCGGATAGAGCGTGCGTGGCCAGCGATTGGGGGCCTGGTTGAGCAGCTGCTCGAGCACCGCCAGCCAGTCGTCCTGATCGCTCAGGGTACTGGCCAGGGCGCCGGCCTTGACGAAGCCGGCATTAGGCCCGATCAGCGCCATTTGCCGGCCATAGCTGCTGAGTAGAACGTTTTTCGCCGTTTTCGAGTTGTACAACTGTGGATCGTCGATGCCCAGCAGTACATCGCTGTTTTGCAGAAGACTTTGCAGTGGGCGGCTGTCGCGCAGGTCTGGCCAGGCTTCGGCGATGATCTCCAGGCCCAACGGGCTGGCCGCCTTGCGCAACTCGTCGAGCAGAAACTGGCTGTGCTCGGCATACAGCACGCCCACGCGCTTGGCCTGCGGCAACAGGTAGCGGGTCAGGCGCAGCTGGCGGGCCAGCGGCGGGTCGCTCCATAGCAGGCTCAGGTAAGGCGGGCGCAGGCTGCCCAGACGCTGTTGGGCCTGGACGCGGCTGACGCGCAAGGCCAGCGCCGGTGGACCGGCGCTTTCGCTCAGGCGCCATTCGAGGCTGGCGCCATCGAGCAGGATCAAGCGGGTGGCGGCTTTAATCTGGCTCGGTCGTGGCAGCTCGGCCACCGGCACGAAGCGCACCTGGTCGGCCGGGCGGCGCTCGCGCAAGGCCTCGACGAAGCTGCGTACGCCGGGGTTGTCCTGGCTGGCAGTGAGCAGGATCTCACTGGCCGACAGGCTGCCCAGGGGCCACAGGCAGACCAGCAGCAGCCAGCGCCGCAGGCGGCGCATCAGAACGCCAGCTCCGCACTGAAAGACAGCACGTGACGGCTGTCGTAGCGGTTGTCGTAGATGGTCGTCGGCTCGTCATCCAGGCGCTGCTGGAGCATGCCGGCCAGCTCCAGGCTGGTACGATTCCAGCGAAGGTGCTTGGCCACGCGTAAATCGACGCGTTCGAAGCGGTACTGGTTGAGGGCATCGTCGCCGTAGTAGAACAGCGCACTGGACCAGCCGCCGCCCCAGTCCCGCAGCCAGCCGGCCGAACCGCTGTTGTGGGCGCTCAGGCGCCGGTCGGCCGGGTTGCTGGCCCAGGCATCGACGTAGGCGTAGGTCAGGCGCAGGCGATCGGCCGGGCTCAGGCGCCAGTCCAGCTGCGCTTCGCTGCCGCTGAAGCGGGCCTTGTTGCTGTTGCTGGCAATGTACTGGTTGTTGCGCAGCGGTTCGCTGATCATGCCGGTGATTTCGTCGTAGAACAGCTTGAGGTCGACGCTCAGGTCGGCATCGGCGAAGTAACCGTTATAGCCCAGTTCCCGCGAGCGCATGCGCTCTTGCTCGAGATCGCCCGGGCCGCGGGTCTTGACGAAGTAATCGGCGTCGCGCTGGCCGAAGGCGCCAGGTTCCAGGTTATTGACCCGGTAGCTCCAGTTGACGTTGTTCTCGAACATGTCCGGCGAGCGCACCGCCTCCGAGTACACCGCGCGCAGGCCATGGCGCGGGGTGATCAGGTAGTTGACCGCCACCCGCGGGGTCAGCGAGCTGCCGGACAGCCGGGCATCTTCGTACATGGCCCCGCCCTGGAGGATCCAGTGCTCGTCGGCGCGCCATTCCAGGTGGCCGAACAGGCGCCAGGTGCTGTCGTCGAGGCTGCCATTGAAGTAAGTCTGCGAGTCGGCGCGGTCGTAGCGGTAATTGGCGCCACTGACCAGGCGCAGGCTGTCGGACAGGCTCAGGGTGTCCTGCACTTCAAGGTCGTAGCGGGTTTCCCGGGTGCTCTGGTCGATGTCGCCGCACACCTGCTGCGCGCCGCCGTTGCGCCATTGCTGCTGGACTTGCGTGGCCAGCGCGGTCTCCTCGCTGCTGCCGGCGGGCAGGGGTGAGGCGATGTTGCGCGCCACCTGCTCGGCGTAGTTCGGGTTCAGGCGCCAGAGCTGGGTCAGTTGCGGGCTGAACGACAGCGCCGCATCGCAGGCGCGCCACACCTGTTCACGTTCCCAGTGCTGGGCCGAGCCGTGGATGTACAGGCTATGGTTCGGGTTGAAGTCGATGTTCCAGCGCAGCGAGCCGGCGTAATCCTTGGCGTTGAGGTCGGCGTTGTTGCCGGCGGCAGTAACATAGGGAAACACCGGTTTATAGGTATAAGGACGCTGGTCACTGCCTTCTTTGGCCGCGAACTGCCACTCCAGGCTCTGGTTGCTGGCCAGGGTGTGGCTGGCGCTGAGGCTCAAGCGGTTCAGGCGGCGGCTGTCGCGGTAGTCCTGGCCCAGGTGGTTCTCGTCGAAGCCGTCGTCCTGCATGCCCGACAATGACAGACGCAGGTCGCCACCGTCCCAGCCCAGGCCCTGGCTTGCGTACCAGTCATTGATGCCGCGCTGGCCACGGGTGACTTTCAAGCGCGTGCCGTGGCTGTCGGCCGGGCTGCGGGTAAGGATATTGACCACCGCCATCAGCGCATTGGCGCCGTAACTGACGGTGTTGGGGCCGCGGAACACCTCAATGCGCTCGATGTCTTCCATGGCCAGCGGGATATCGCTCCAGTCCACCGTGGCCAGGCCTGCGCGGTACACCGAGCGGCCGTCGATCAGCACCTGCATGCGCCGGGCATCGTTGACGTTGCTGCCGTGGTAGTTGACCGTCGGCTGGTTGCCGGCGCCGTAGCCGATCATCATCCCCGGCACCAGGCGCAGCAGTTCGGGTATGTCGCGGGCGCCGCTGGCGCGGATCAGCTCGTTGTCGAGCACGGTCATGCTGCCCGGCACCGCCGCTGGCGATTGCTTGAGGCGGGTGGCGGTGAGCACTTGCGGCAAAGCCTGGCTGTCGACGAACAGGTCGTCAGCCACACTGGGGCCGCTGAGCAGGGCAGTCAGCAGTAATAAAGGGCGTTTGCAGGTCGGGCCAAAAGACACAGTGCGGCCTTGGTAACAGGTTCAAGTCGGGCATGTTAACCGAGTGGTGGGCATTTTCCAGTCATGGCGCGACGCTACCCAGCGGCGATTCGGTCATCTGCCACTGGCTCTGGCACCGGCGCTCCGTATAATGCGCAGGTCGCCACTTAAATTGGTTTTAACGGATTGGATATGACTGAACAGCAGCCTGTTGCAGTTCTGGGAGGCGGGAGTTTTGGCACCGCCGTGGCGAATCTGCTGGCAGAAAACGGTGTTCGGGTGCGCCAATGGATGCGCGACCCCGAGCAGGCCGAGGCCATGCGCAGCAACCGCGAGAACCCGCGCTACCTCAAGGGCATCAAGTTGCATGCCGGGGTCGAGCCGGTCAATGATCTGCTGGCGACCCTGCAGGCCTGCGAGCTGATCTTCGTCGCCTTGCCTTCCAGCGCCCTGCGCAGCGTGCTGGCGCCCCATGCCCAGCTGCTGGTCGGCAAAATGCTGGTCAGCCTGACCAAGGGCATCGAGGCGCAAAGCTTCAAGCTGATGAGCCAGATCCTCGAAGAAATCGCCCCCCAGGCGCGCATCGGCGTGCTGTCCGGGCCGAACCTGGCCCGCGAAGTGGCCGAGCACGCGCTGACCGCCACCGTGGTCGCCAGTGAAGACGAGGCCCTCTGCCAGCAGGTCCAGGCTGTGCTGCACGGGCGCACCTTCCGTGTTTATGCCAGCGGCGACCGCTTTGGTGTCGAGCTGGGCGGGGCGTTGAAGAACGTCTACGCAATCATTGCCGGGATGGCCGTGGCCTTGGGTATGGGCGAGAACACCAAGAGCATGCTGATTACCCGCGCCCTGGCCGAGATGACCCGCTTTGCCGTCAGCCAGGGCGCCAACCCGATGACCTTCCTGGGCCTGGCCGGGGTCGGTGACCTGATCGTCACCTGCTCCTCGCCCAAGAGCCGCAACTACCAGGTCGGTCATGCCCTGGGCCAGGGCCTGAGCCTGGATGAGGCGGTCAGCCGCCTGGGCGAAGTGGCCGAAGGGGTGAACACCCTCAAGGTGCTCAAGGTCAAAGCCCAGGAGGTCCAGGTGTACATGCCCCTGGTCGCCGGCTTGCATGCGATCCTGTTCGAAGGCCGGACCCTGACCCAGGTGATCGAGCTGTTGATGCGTGGCGAGCCGAAAACCGATGTCGACTTTATCTCCACCAGCGGTTTCAACTAAGCAGGAGCAGGACATGAACGATTCTTCAAACCAGACCCAGCGCGAGTCGATCATCTTGCGCGTGCTGTGGATGCTGGTGTTCCTGGTGGTCTGGCAACTGGCCGAGCTGCTGCTCGGTGGCCTGGTGCTGGTGCAACTGATCTACCGGCTTATCTACGGCGCACCGAGTGCCAGCCTGATGAATTTCGGCGACAGCCTCAGCCAGTTCCTGGCCCAGATCGGCCGCTTCGGCAGCTTCCACAGTGACCAGAAGCCCTGGCCATTCGCCGACTGGCCAACCCCGCGTGCGCCTGAAGGCGAGGCTGCCCACAGCGTGCCGCCGGCAGCGCACCCGGTGCGCGACGAAGAGCCGAAGCTGTGAAGTTGTGGGTGCTGCGTCACGGCGAAGCCGAGCAGCGGGCCAACACCGATGCCGAGCGCCGTCTGACCGCCCATGGCCGCGAGCAGGTGCTGCGCAGCGCGGCGCAGTTGCTCGGGCAGCCGCTGCAGGTGATTCTCGCCAGCCCCTATGTGCGCGCCCAGCAGACTGCGGCGCTGGTCCACGAAGCCCTCGGCTTCGGCAAACCGGTGCAGACCGTGCCGTGGCTGACCCCCGATAGTGACCCGCACGCGGTAATCAGTGAGCTGGAGAACCTGGGCGTGAACGAAGTGTTGCTGGTCAGTCACCAGCCGCTGGTGGGCAACCTGGTCAGCCTGCTGGCGCATGGCAGCCGCCAACCTCCGGCGCCGATGAGCACCGCCAGCCTGGCCGAACTCGAGGGTGAGTGGCCGCTGGCGGGGCTGATGACCTTGCGTGGCCTGAATCATCCATAAATCCGCTGATCGACCTAGCATTTTTACCAGTTGTCGTGCCCGGTACACCTTGTTAGCGTGCAATCAAGTTGCGGGGCAGGGTGTCCCAGGGAATTGGACTATGAGCAGTAGACATCTGGATCTGGTGTACTCGGCCGACGTGCAGCCGGCGCTCGACAAGGTGCAAAAGCACCAGGCGCTGGACTTTGCCGAGTACCGCATGTTGCAGGACAGCGCCGACGCCAAGCTCGACTACCTGCTGCGCAAGTTCGAAGGCCAGTACGAGCTGGAGCAACTGCGCCAGGCCAGCATTCGCATGTCACACCTGCTGCAGACCAGTTGCCTGGCCCTGCGCCGGCTTGAGCTCGATGTCGAAGACAAGCGTCGCGCCCGCGAAGCCCTCGAGCAGCAACTGGCCTATATGCAGGCCTGCCTGCGCCGCTCGATGGCCAGTTTCGGCGAGTATTGACCTGATTGCCGTCGCCGATGGCTTTTCCGGACATTGCCGCCACGGGCACGGTTGCCGACAATGAGCCATCACTTCCTTCTGGATTGGCGGCCATGTCGCAGCAGATCTTCTTCGCCCATGCCAATGGCTTTCCCTCGGCCACCTACGGCAAGCTCTTTGCGGCGCTGGCGCCGGACTATCAGGTCAGCCACCTGGCCCAGCATGCCCACGATCCGCGCTTTCCGGTCAACGACAACTGGCAGAACCTGGTCGACGAGCTGATCCATCACCTGGAGCAACAGCCGGGCCCGGTCTGGGGCGTCGGGCATTCTTTGGGGGGTGTGTTGCATCTGCATGCGGCGCTGCGCTGCCCGCAGTACTACCGCGGCGTGGTGATGCTCGATTCGCCGGTGTTGACCCGGGTCGACCAGTGGCTGATCCAGGCCGCCAAGCGCATGGGCTTCATCGATCGCATCACCCCGGCCGGGCGCACCCTGGGCCGCCGCGAAGCCTTTGCCGACCGTGACAGCGCACGGGCCTATTTCGCTGGCAAAACGCTGTTCCGCCATTTCGATTCCGAATGCCTGGACGCCTACCTTGAGCATGGCCTGCAGCCCGGCGCAGACGGCTTGCGCCTGCGCTTTGACCCGGCTACCGAGATCAGCATCTACCGCAGCCTGCCGCACACCAGCCCGAGCCCGGCCAAACAGCTGCAGCTGCCCCTGGCCATGGTCCGTGGCAGCCACAGCCGGGTGGTCAAGCGCCATCACGCCCTGGCCGTGCGTGGCATGCCCAGGGGCGAATACCACAGCCTGCCGGGCGGTCATATGTTTCCGCTGGAGCACCCGAGCGATACCGCCAGCCTGATCAAGGGCCTGTTCGAGCGCTGGCAGGACACCCCGACATGAGCACTGAAATGGAAGAAGTACGCCTGAACCTGGGCCATATCGAGCTGGCCGCGCACCTGTTCGGCCCGGCCGACGGCTTGCCGGTGATTGCCCTGCACGGCTGGCTGGACAACGCCAACAGCTTTGCCCGCCTGGCGCCCCGGCTCAAGGGCCTGCGCATCCTCGCCCTGGACCTGGCCGGCCATGGCCATTCCGAGCATCGCCCGGCCGGCGCCGGCTACGCCCTGGCCGACTACGCCCACGATGTACTGCGGGTGGCCGAGCAGATGGGCTGGGAGCGTTTTGCCCTGCTCGGGCACTCGCTGGGGGCGATCATTTCGGTGCTGCTGGCCGGCGCCTTGCCCGAACGCATCACCCGCCTGGCCTTGATCGACGGGGTCATCCCGCCCACCAGCGGCCCGCAGGATGCCGCCGAACGCATGGGCATGGCCCTGCAGGCGCAACTGCGCCTGGACAGCAAGCGCAAGGCCGTGCACCCGACCCTCGAGCAGGCCATCGAGGCACGCATGAAGGGCCTGGTGGCGGTCAGCCGCGAGGCGGCCGAGCTACTTGCCCAGCGTGGGCTGATGCCGGTACCCGGTGGCTACACTTGGCGCAGCGACAGCCGCCTGACCCTGCCATCGCCCACGCGACTGAACCAGGCCCAGGCCATGAGCTTCGTGCAGCGCATCGCCTGCCCGGCGAAACTGGTGGTGGCCGCCGACGGCATGCTGGCGCGCCACAGCGAGTTGCTCGAGCAGCTACCCTTTGAGCGAGAACAACTGCCGGGCGGTCATCATCTGCACCTGAATGACGAGGCCGGCGCAACCCTTGTTGCAGACTGTTTCAATCGCTTCTTTGGCATTTCTTGACTTGTGACCGGCAACTGTCGAGGCTTGGCGGGTTGAACAGGGAGACAACCATGAACGAGCAAGACAACGCCACATCATTTGACCACCTTGACGCCCCGCGCTCGGTGACGAGCCTATGAGGCTCAAATTGCTTACCCGGGCGGCCATGGCCGGGCTCGGCGTTCTCGCCAGCCTGCCGTTGCTGGCCGACGGCCTGCCGGTTCCGCTGGACGCCAAGGTGGTCGATCAGCGCGCGGCTGTACAGCAGGAGCGCATCTACCCCTTGGGCGGCCTGCGCAAGATCAGCAATCAGCTGCGGGTCGAGGGCAAGATCGAAAGCCGCGGCCAGGTCAGCTCCACCACCTATGAGCTGCCCCGCGAGCGCAGTGCCAACGAAGCCTTCACCGCCGCCCGCGAAGCCCTGCAGAACGATGGCGGTTATCCGTTGTTCTGGTGCCAGGCGCGTGATTGTGGCGAGAACAGCCTGTGGGCCAACGAGGTGTTCAAGAACCGCACGTTGTCGGGTGCCGACGAGCAACAGGCGTTCATTCTGCTGCGCCGCTCCGCCGAGCAGAGCAACACCCTGGTCGCCCTGTACAGCATCACCCGTGGCAACAAGCGTGCTTACCTGCACGTCGAAGAGTTCGTCGCCGATGCGCCCCTGGGCGAGTTGCTGCCCACGCCCGCCACCTTGATGCGCGAACTGCTCGACACCGGCAAGCTCGACTACCCTGATTTGAACGGCAAGCCGCCCGCGGCCTGGGTCAAGCTGATCGGACGCAGCCTGAACAACAACACCACCTTGCGTGTGAGCCTGAGCGGGGCCAAGGCGCAAGACTGGCGTGAGCAACTGGTAAGGGCCGGGGTACGTTCGGCGCGACTGGAAGTGGGTAGCGCCGAGACTGATGGTTTCCACGTCGAACTGATTCGTTGATCGAGAAACATGATGCCCAATAATGACCGCCTGCTGGTGCAGATCATCCTGCTGGCGCTGCTTGGCGCAGGCCTCTGGGTGATGGCACCGTTCATTTCGGCGCTGCTCTGGGGGGCCATCCTGGCCTACGCCAGCTGGCCGCTGATGCGCCTGTTGACGCGCCTGCTCGGCGGTCGCGAAACCCTCGCCGCAGGGTTGTTGACCACCTTGTGGATATTGCTGGTGGCGTTGCCGCTGGTGTGGCTGGGCTTCAACCTGGCCGACCATATTCGCGATGCCACCGCCTTCGTGCGCGACGTGCAGGTCGATGGCCTGCCCGATGCGCCGGGCTGGCTGGGCAGCGTGCCTTTTGTCGGCGAGCGCCTGGTGGGCATGTGGAACACCATTGACCAGCAAGGCGCGGCGTTGCTGGTCACCATCAAGCCGTACCTGGGCCAGGTCGGCAACTGGCTGCTGGCGCGCAGCGCGCAGATCGGCAGCGGCATTCTCGAGCTGACCCTGAGCCTGGTCTTCGTGTTCTTCTTCTACCGTGACGGGCCGCGCCTGGCGGCGTTTGTCCTGCGCTTGCTGGACCGCCTGATCGGCGAGCGCGCCGAGTACTACCTCGAACTGGTGGCAGGTACCGTGCAACGGGTGGTCAACGGCGTGATCGGCACCGCTGCGGCGCAAGCGGTACTGGCGCTGATCGGCTTCCTGATTGCCGGTGTGCCAGGGGCGCTGGTGCTGGGGATTGTCACCTTCATGCTCAGCCTGATTCCCATGGGCCCACCGCTGGCCTGGGTGCCGGCTACCGCCTGGCTGGCCTGGCAGGGCGAGTACGGCATGGCGGTGTTCCTCGGCCTCTGGGGTACCTTCATCATTAGCGGCGTCGACAACGTGCTCAAACCCTACCTGATCAGCCGTGGCGGTAACCTGCCGCTGGTGATCGTCTTGCTCGGGGTGTTTGGCGGCTTGCTGGCCTTCGGCTTTATCGGCCTGTTCATCGGCCCGACCTTGCTGGCGGTGGCCTACAGCCTGTTGCTCGATTGGTCGCGCAGCGGGCCGGTGGCGCCGCCGCGTACCTGAGTTGATGGCCTAGAGCTGGGGGGCGGTGTTCTTCACCACCGCCAGCTCCGGGTGGGCGACCAGCTTGTCGATGTGCAGCTCGTCGTTGTTCATCCAGGTTTCGGTCAGCACCCGGTAGTGCTCCATGTCACGGCAGCGCATGCGCAAGCTGTAGTCGAAGTGGCCACTGATCAGCTGGCAGTCGAACACCTGCGGGCAGGCGCGCACGCAGGCCTCGAAGGCCTTTTGCGCGGCGCGCCCGCTCTGGTTGGAGAGGGCCACCAGCACCAGCAGCGACAGCCCCGGCGAAACCATCTGCACATCGATGATCGCGCCATAGCCGCGAATCACTCCGCGCCGTTCCAGCTTGCGCACCCGTTCCAGGCATGGGCGAGGGGTGAGGTGCACCAGCGATGAGAGCTTTTCATAGGTGATGCGCCCGTTGTGGCGCAACACATCGATGATCGCTTCGTCGATCCGGTCCAGGGGCGGCGTGGTCTGTGGGCTGTTGACCTTGGTATCCATGCAGGTTCGGCTTCACTTCAAACGGTTGGAAAGAAATTGCTGCAGGCGTTCGCTCTGCGGCCGGTCAAGTATCTCGGCGCTTCCTTGTTCCTCGACCCGGCCCTGATGCAGAAACAGCACCTGGCTCGACACTTGGCGGGCAAAGCCCATCTCGTGGGTGACCATGAGCATGGTACGGCCTTCCTCGGCCAGCGTCTGTATGACTTTCAGCACTTCACCGACCAGTTCCGGGTCGAGGGCCGAGGTCGGTTCATCGAAGAGGATGATTTCCGGCTCCATGGCCAGGGCCCGGGCAATCGCCACCCGCTGTTGCTGGCCACCGGAAAGAAACGCCGGGTACTGGTCAGCGGCGCGGGCCGGCAGGCCGACCTTGTCCAGGTACTTGCGTGCCCGCGCTTCGGCTTCCTGGCTGCTGACCCCGAGCACCCGCCGCGGCGCCATGCAGATGTTCTCAAGCACCGTCATGTGGCTCCACAGGTTGAAGTGCTGGAACACCATGGCCAGGCGCGTGCGCAGGTTCTGCAGCTGCGCCGGGTGCGGCGCCCGGCTGCCGGCGCGGCCCTGGCGCATTTCGATGGACTGCTGATCGAGGGTGATGACCCCGGCATCGGGTTGTTCGAGGAAGTTGATACAGCGCAGCATGGTGCTCTTGCCTGAGCCGCTGGCGCCGATCAGGCTGATCACGTCGCCTTTGCGCGCCTGCAGCGAGACACCCTTGAGCACTTCATGATCGCCGTAGCGTTTGTGCAGGTCGGCAACGCTCAGTTTTACCGTGGCATCGGCGGCGACGTTGGCAATGCGCGGGCTTGGACGTGCGCTGTGAGTGTGTTCGCCGGTCGACAAGGCGTGTGCGGTAGTGGTCATGAGTTAGCCTCGGGCAGGAACAAGAAAACCCATCCAGCGCCGCTCGGCCAGGCGAAACAGCCCGACCAGCGCGAAGGACAGCAACATGTACAGCAGTGCCGCGGTTCCGAAGGCCTGGAAGGTCAGGAAGGTGGCGGCATTGGCATCGCGGGCGACTTTGAGGATGTCGGCGATGGTGGCGGTAAAAGCCAGCGAGGTAGCGTGCAGCATCAGGATCAGCTCGTTGCTGTAAGCCGGTAATGAGCGGCGCAGAGCCGCCGGCAGCACCACGAACAGGTTCAGCTTGCAGCCGTGCAGGCCGTAGGCCTGGGCCGCTTCGATCTCGCCGTGGGGGATATTGCGAATCGCCCCGGCGAAAATCTCCACGGTGTAGGCGCAGGTGTTGAGCACGAAAGCCAGCAGGGTGCAGTTCAGCGCATTGCGAAAGAACTGGTCGAGCAGGGCGTGATCGCGCACCACCTCCAGCCCGTACAGGCCGGTGTAGCAGATCAACAGCTGGATATACAGCGGCGTGCCGCGGAACACGAAGGTGTAGAACTCCACCGGCCAGCGCAGCCACAGGCTGCGCGAGACCCGCGCCAGGGCCAGCGGCAGCGACAGGAAAAAGCCCAGGACCATGGTGATGACGAACAGCCACAGGGTCATGGCCAGCCCGGAAAGCCCGGCGCCGTCACTGTAGAGGTAGGCCTGGCCGTATTGCTCAAAGAGTTCGATCATCGTGCCAGCCCCTTGATACCGGTGTTGTAACGCCGCTCCAGGTGCTTGAACAGACGGTTGGAGAGGGTGGTGATCAGCAGGTACACAAGCCCGGCGATGATCAGGAAGTACAGGGTGTTGTTGGTGGTCTTGCCGGCGTTCTGTGCGGCCTTGACCAGGTCGGCCAGGCCGATGATCGACACCAGCGCAGTGGACTTGAGCAGCACCAGCCAGTTGTTGCCAAGACCGGGCAGGGCGAAGCGCATCAGTTGCGGGAACAGCACCAGGCGAAAGCGTTGCGCGCGGCTCAGGCCGTAGGCCGTGGCGGCTTCCAGTTGCCCGGCCGGGACGCTGAGGATCGCCCCGCGAAAGTTCTCGGTGAAGTAAGCGCCGTAGATAAAGCCCAGGGTGATGACCCCGGCGGTGAACGGGTCGATCTCGAAGTAGTCCCAGCCGAGAAGTTCGGTCAGGTCGTTGAGCCACAGTTGCAGGGTGTAGAAGATCAGCAGGATCAGCACCAGGTCCGGCACGCTGCGAATCAGCGTGGTGTACAGGGTGGCCGGTACCCGCAGCAGTTTCAGCCGCGAGAGCTTTGCGCTGGCACCGAACAGGCCCAGCGCCAGGCTCAGGGCCAGCGACAACAGCGCCAGTTTCAGGGTCATCCAGGTCCCTTGCAGCAACAGCGGGCCGAAGCCCTGCAGGCTCAGGGCCTGCCAGCCATGGGAGTGAAGGAAGTCGTTCACGGGAAAAATCTCGGTAGGACGCAGGGCAAATGCGGGCGTGATCAACTCAGGGCGAACTGATCACGCCGGCACGGCTTACTCGTTGTAGATATCCAGGTCGCCGACGTATTTTTTCTGGATTTCGGCGAAGGTACCGTCGGCGTGCACCGCGGCAATGCCTTTGTCGAGCAGGGCCTTGAGCTCGCTGTCGTTCTTGCGCAGGCCCATGGCGATGTCCAGGGGCAGGGTCGGGTCCTTGATCGCCGGGCCGCTCTTGAAGTCGGCGCCTTCGGGTTTGGAAAGGAAGTTGAGCTGGGCTTCGAGCTTGTCGGTCAAGGTGGCGTCGAGACGGCCGTTGAGCAGGTCGGCGTAGTTCTGGTCCTGAGCCTGATAAGCCTTGACCTGGGCCCCCAGCGGCGCCAGTTTGGCGCGGGCGTAGGCTTCCTGCAGCGAGCCTTGCAGCACGCCGACCTGCTTGCCTTTGAGCGATTCCGGGGTATCACCGAAGTCGGCGCTCTTGCGCACGATAACCGAGGTCGGGCTGAGGAACAGTTTGGCGCTGAAGTCGATCTGTTTCTGTCGCGCCGGGGTCACCGCCATCGACGACATGATCGCGTCGAACTTGCGTGCTCGCAGGGCCGGGATCATGCCATCGAATTCGTTGTGCACCCAGGTGCATTTGACCTGCAGCTTGGCGCAGATGGCGTTGCCCAATTCGATGTCGAAGCCTTGCAGGCTGCCATCGGCGGCAACCGATTCAAAAGGGGGGTATTCGGGGTAGACGCCGAAACGGATCTCGGTCCATTCCTTGGCCTGCACCGCACTTGCGCACAGTGGCAGGAGCAGCACGCTGAGGAGCTTTCGCAGCGAAGTCATATGAGTATCCCTGAGTTTTATAGTTGATGTAGGGCAGTGGTGCGCTTCTGGTCTTTTAGTGACTCTCTGGTCGGGCTCAGAATGCGCGATGACGACGTTTTTTTTGTGTCGTTTGCGCCGGCGTCGGCTGCCGGATTTTGCTGTTAACGCGTGAATGGCAGCCGAATCGGCTGGAGCACCTCCTGTTTGAGCTTCGTGTGCAGCGGTTTCCGATCTGCCGCACCGCGGCGCGGCAGAATCGGTCGGCCTCAGGCGCGTTTTTTCTGCAGGTCTGCAACCGGGGCGCGCAGCAGCGCGAACAAGTCTTTCGGGTCCTTGAGCTCCGGCACCAGGGCAATCTCGCTGCCGATGTCCAGGGCCTTGGCGACGTCCAGCACATAGCGCAGGGCCGAGTAGTCCTCGAGGGCAAAGCCGACCGAATCGAACAGGGTCACTTGCTCGGCGCTTTCGCGCCCGGCGGCCTGGCCGTTGACCACTTGCCAGAATTCGGTGGTGGGCGAGTCGGCAGGCATTTGCTGGATTTCGCCTTCGATGCGGCTTTGCGGTTCGTACTCGACGATCACCCGCGCACGCTCGACGATCTCGCGGTGCAGTTCAGTCTTGCCCGGGCAGTCGCCGCCGACGGCATTCAGGTGCATGCCAGGTTCGATCATGTCCGGAGTGAGGATGGTCGCGTAGGCCTTGTCGGCAGTCACCGTGGTGACAATATCGGCGCCGCGCACCGCGTCGGCGACAGAGCCGGCAACGCTGACCTTGATGGCCGGGAAGGCGGCGAGGTTGGCCACCAGCTTGGCGCTGGCCGCAGGGTCCAGGTCATACAGGCGGATGTCGTCGATGCCGAGCAGGGCATGGAAGGCCAGGGCCTGGAACTCGCTCTGCGAGCCGTTGCCGATCAGCGCCATGCTGCGGCTGTTTTTGCGCGCCAGGTAGCGCGCGGCCAGGGCCGAGGTGGCGGCGGTGCGGATGGCGGTGGTCAGGGTCATCTCGCTGAGCAGCACCGGCGCGCCGCTATCAACGTCGCCCAGGGCGCCGAAGGCCATCACTGTGAGCATGCCGCGCTGGGTGTTTTTCGGGTGGCCGTTGACGTACTTGAAGGCGTACAGGTTGGCATCGGACACCGGCATCAGCTCGATCACCCCGTCGGCCGAGTGGTTGGCCAGGCGCGCGCATTTTTCGAAGTCGTGCCAGCGCAGGTAGTCCTCACGGATGTACTCGGCCATCTCGCTGATGCAGGTGCTCAGCCCTTTGCGTGCCACCAGGCGGCTGAGGTCGGTAACGTCGATATAGCGGGTCATGGTGAACTCCTTTGTTGTAATCAGTGACGGACAGGCAGGTGCACTTCGGCGAGCATGCAGCGCGCGCTGCCGCCGCCGATGCGCTCGATATGGTCGATGTTCACCACCACCGGGTGGCTGTGCTGCTCGACCTGCCGGCGTTGTTCTGGGGTGAGCGAGCGCCAGGCGCTGCGCGACATCACCAGCAGTGGCTGGCCTTGCTTGTCGTGGACTTCGAGCATGTTGCCGGCAAAACCTTCGAGCTGGTCGAAGTCCAGGGCCAGGATGTCCTTGCCGGTGTCGCGCAGCGAATGCTCCAGGGCGCGACGCTCATCGGCCTCGGGCAGCGCCTGCAGGCAGACCACCGAGAGCCCGCGGCCGACGCTCATCATCACGTTGCTGTGATAGATCGGTGCCTGGTGGCGGTCGACGGCGTGGAACAGGCACAGGCGATAATCGAGCTGTTCGGCGAACAGGCGCAGGGCCTGGGTGTGGGTGCGCCCTGAGTGGCAGGCGTAGCTGATCCGGTGTTCGCGATCGAGGACCATGCTGCCGGTCCCTTCCAGATACATACTCTGCTGTTCCAAGGGGCTCAGATCGATGGTCTGACGGACGGCGAAGCGCTCTTCAAGCACCTTGAGCACGCCCTTGCTGCGCTCCAGGCGGCGGTTCTGGCCCTCCATCGGGTAGAGCACCAGGCTGCCGTCGGCGTGGCTGCTCCACCAGTTGTTGGGGAAGATCGAATCAGGGGTGTGCGGCGCCGGGGTGTCCTGCACCACCAGCACTTCGACACCGTGCTGGCGCAGGGTATCGACGTAGCCATCGAACTCTTCCAGCGCTTTCTGCTGTGCCTGCTGCGGGTCGAGCAGGGCTTGCTGGAAACGGTTGTTGAGGGCGGTGTCCGGGTTGAAGGCGAACCGCGCCGGGCGGATCATCAAGACTGTATTTGTTGTTTGCATCGAGGCACGCATCCGGGGTTGGCTGTGTGCTTATTGTCGACGTGATCAAGGATAAATCCCGGCTGAAGCGCATTGGGTGCTCAGCCGGTAAAGCTGAAATAGTGGGTTTGGCAGCGGATTCTGCTGCGACGGGTCAAGGCCGCTGTTGCTTCAAGGCGCGCAGTTGGCGCGCCAGAGTCAGGGCGGTACGGGCGCTGTGTTCGCCGGGCACGATATGGCTGAAGGGCAGGTCGATCAGGCGGTCGTCGCGCACCGCGCGCAGGTGCGAAAGCGCCGGGTGCTGGCGCAGGTAGGCGCGCTTGCCGGCGGCCGGCGACCACACCGCATCGGCAAGGATGATCACGTCAGGATCGGCGCGCAGCAGGCGCTCGGCATCGACCGTAACCCGGTTTAGCTCCACCTCGGCGTACAGGTTGCGCCCGCCTGCTGCGTCGATCAACTGGGTGATGAAACCGCGCTTGCCTTCGCTTTGCAGGCCGTTGACCTCGCTGTCGAGGTAGAACACCAACAGCGGCGGGCTGTGCCCGGCGATGGTTTTGGCGGCGGCCAGGTCCTGACGCTGGCGGGTGATCAACTGGCTGGCCAGGTCCTGGCGCTGCAACAGGTGGCCAAGGCTGCGCAGGTCTTGTTCAATGGCGGCAAAGCCGTTTTCCGGCGCTGGCGCGCAGGCGTTTTCCAGCAGGTAGCTGGCGATGCCGTTGGCCTGCAGGGTGGTGCGCGGGGCGACCCCGTCGCGGTCACGAAAGGCGCTGGCAAAGCCGCCGACCAGCAGGTCGTAACCTTGGGCATAGACCACTTCGGTTGCCGGGTAGCGACGCGACAGCAGGGGGACGCCGCGATAGCGTCCGCTGGTCAGCGCCCGGGCGTCATCATCTATATAGCTGACGGCGGCCAGCGCCGGGCCGGCGTCCAGGGCCAGCAGCAGGTCGGCGGCGTGCTGGTTGAGGGCCAGGATGCGTTGCGGGCGCTCCTGTGGCAGTTGCCAGGTGTGTCCGCAGTTCTGATAGTCCAGGGCCATGGCGCTGCTGCTCAACAGGGCCAGCACGCTGGCGCCCAACCCCCTCATGAGCCCTGGCCGTTGAGCAGCAACTCGGGCACCGGTTGGCCGTCGATCAGGTGCACACGCACCAGGCGCTGAGCGTCTTCGGCGTTGGCTACCCGGTACCAGCAGCGGTCCGGATATACCGTCAGCACCGGGCCGAGGTTGCACGGGAACTGGCAATGGCTGCGGGTCAGCAGCACGCCGTCAGTGGTTTCGATGCGGTTGGCCACCAGCAGCTCGCGGCGCAGGACTTTCCACAGTGGCAGGGCACCGCGTTGTACGCAGCGCGGGCCGGTGCAGAGCATCACATGGCGGGTATGCTCGGGGATCTGCGACCACTCCGGCTTGCTCTGGATTTGCTCTTCGGCGAGGCGGCCGCGGCGACGTTTGGGGGTTGTTGCTGTCATGGACTTCTCGAAAAATATTCGCGAAGCGCACAGGAGGGCCCCGGCCAACACGCGCCAGGTAGCCGGCTCGTGCCCGCCCTCCGCAGGTTTGCCTAAGTGACTGCATGCAGTCGTGGGGCTTCAGGCCGGTCTCCGGGCTTGCGAGGCGTAAAGTCATTCGCCTTCCCGTGCCTGTGGGCACAGTGGCGTGTTGAATGCTTCACTCGCTTACCGTTGCGGGGGCAGCGCCGGACTGGTCGATAACGACGCACCGGCTTCCCGTTTCACCTGACGCACGGCGGCGGCAGGCACCTGAAACTGGCAGGCATCTGACCATCAGCCCAGGCGTTCGTCAACTGCGCCGGCATGGCCCTGGGTGTGCAGGCGCTTGTACAGGGTGGTGCGGCTGATGCCGAGGGCCCGGGCCAGGGCCGAGATATTGCCATTGAGGGCACGCAGGCGCTGGCCGAGATCGTCAGTGTTTGCCGGCGTGGCCAGCACTGGCGCGGCGGGCTTGGCCTCAGGCAGGTCGGCAAAGAAACTGTCGGGCAGGTGCTCCACGGCAATCGGCCGTTCGCCGGCCAACGCCAGGGCCACCTGCAGCACGCTGGCCAGTTGTCGCAGGTTGCCCGGCCAGGGATGCTGAAGCAGCAGTTCCAGCACTTTGCCGGGCAATTGCGTCGGTGCCCCCGGTTCGCGGTACTGCTGGTGGAGCTGTTCGATCAGGGCCAGGCGGTCGCTGCGTTCGCGCAGCGGTGGCAGCATCAGGCTCAGGCCGGCGATGCGGTAGTACAGGTCCTGGCGAAAATGACCCAGGCGCACCTGTTCGGCGAGGTTGTGGTTGGTCGCCGAGACCACGCGGATATCCACCGGCGTCGGTTCGCCGCTGCCCAATGGCTGGATGCTGCGGGTTTGCAGAAAGCGCAGCAGGCGTGCCTGGGTGGGCAGCGGCATGTCGCCGATTTCATCGAGAAACAGAATGCCGCGGTCGGCCTTGCGGATCAGGCCGATGTTGCCCTTGTGGTGGGCGCCGGTGAACGCGCCTTTCTCGTAGCCGAACAGCTCCGACTCGACCAGCTCGGCCGGAATCGCCGCGCAGTTCACCGCAATCAATGGCTGCGTGGCGCGGCTACTGGCGCGGTGCAGGGCGGTGACAAAGACCTCCTTGCCGGCGCCGGTTTCGCCCTCGATCAACAGCGGGATGTCTTTTTCCAGCAGCAACCCGGCCTGGCGCAGGGCCTTGTCGATACGCGGATCGCAGCTGGGTTGCGGGCGGTTGAGCGCTGCTGCGGGTGATGCTGTGGGGGCATGCAGCAGGCAATGGAAGCGGTTGCGCCCGGCCACCTGCAGCGCAAATGGCTGGTCAGCCCGGTGGGCCAACAGTTGCGCCAGCGGCGTGCGGAACAACTGCTCCAGGTTCAGTTGCAGTGGGTTCTGCCCAAGCAGACTGTCGGCCCGACGGTTGGCCGCCAGCACCCGGCCCTGGTCATCGATCACCAGCAGCCCGGCCCATTGGCTGTCGAGGTTGTTGGCCCCGGTGTTGAAGCTCAGCTGTTGGTAGTGCCCGGCAAAACGCGCCAGGATCAGGCGGTTCTCCAGGCTCTGGCTCATCATCCGTACCAGGCCCTGAGTTTGCGCCGTCGGCAGGTAGCTGTCGCTGGACACATCGAGCACGCCGATCAGCTGGCGCTCGGCATCGAACAGCGGCGCGGCGGCGCTGGCCATGAAGCGGTTGAGCTTGAGGAAGTGTTCGTCCTGGCTGACATGCACCGCCTCGCCGGTGGCCAGGGCTGTGCCGATGGCGTTGGTGCCCACCCCTTGCTCGCGCCAGCAGGCACCGGCGACAAAGCCGTGGCGCTGGCGCGGGTCGATAAAGCGCCGGGTGCCCCAGGCATCGAGCAACTGGCCGTGATCGTCGCTGAGCATGATCAGGTAGCTGGAGTTACCCAGCAGGTGCGCGTACTGCGGCAGCACCTCGTCGCGAGTGGTGCCCAGCAGCGAGTGCTGGCGTTCGAGCAGCTCGCTGACCTGCACAGTAGATGCGTCGCCGAACTGCGGTTGCGACTGGTGGTCCAGGCCGTAGGCGCGGCAGCGCTGCCAGGACGCCTGGATCAGTTGCGCATGGGCGCTGGTGGATGCGGCCATGGGCCCGTCCTCTGCCGGCGGCAGTGTTGTTGTTTTTGTGTGATCCAGTGTTGTTCAGTCCTGTTCATTGTCAATGCCGCGGCTGTTCAACCGTGCAGTGAAGGTTGTTCATTTGTGTTCAGGAGTGAACCTGGGCAAAGCCACAATCTGCTGAAAGTCCTTTGCCGACAACGGCTTGGCCAGCGCTGGCATGAATCTCGCTCTATAGCAGGCGCCTGTCCGCTAACAACAAGAAGGCCGCGCCATGTCGCTCACCCTTGAGCATGTCAGCCGTACCGTGGATAACCAGCTGTGCATCGACGATGCCTGCCTGCGCTTCGAACCCGGCTCGTTCAATGTGCTGCTCGGCCGCACCCTGGCCGGCAAGACCAGCCTTATGCGCCTGATGGCCGGGCTTGATCGGCCAGACCGCGGCCGGGTGCTGATGAATGGCGAGGATGTCACCGGCCGGCCGGTGCGCCAGCGCAACGTGTCGATGGTCTATCAGCAGTTCATCAATTATCCGACCTTGAGTGTGTTCGAGAACATCGCCTCGCCCTTGCGCCAGGCGCGCATGGGCGAAGCGCTGATCCGCGAGAAGGTCCAGCAGACCGCGCAGATGCTGCGTATCGAACCGTATCTGCAGCGCTTGCCGCTGGAGCTTTCCGGTGGCCAGCAGCAACGCACGGCCATGGCCCGGGCACTGGTCAAGGATGCCGAACTGATCCTCTTCGACGAGCCGCTGGTGAACCTTGACTACAAGCTGCGCGAAGAGCTGCGCCAGGAGATGCGCGAGCTGTTCGCCGCGCGCCACTGCATTGCCGTGTACGCCACCACCGAACCCAACGAGGCCCTGGCCCTGGGCGGCACCACCACCATCCTCCATGAAGGGCGCATCGTCCAGAGCGGGCCCACTGCTCAGGTTTACCACCAGCCGCGCACGGTGCTGGCCGCCGAGCTGTTTTCCGAACCGCCGATCAACCTGATGCCCGGGCGTATCAACGGCAACGAAGTGAGTTTTGCCGGTGCTGTGCATTTCGCCATGAACGCCGACCTGCGCCGCATCGGCGATGGCGACTACCGCTTTGGCGTGCGCCCGAGCCATATCAGCCTGGTGCCGTCCAACGACGATGACCTGGAGCTGGCGGTGCTGGTGGAGCTGGCGGAAATCAGCGGCTCGGAAACCTTCCTGCATGTGCGCAACGAGCACTTTCGCCTGGTCCTGCACTTGCCAGGGGTGCACGAGTACCACGTCGATGCGCCGATCCGGGTGTTCATCCCCACCCACAAGCTGTTTGTCTTCGACCCCGCCGGGCAACTGGTGCAGGCCCCGGGCTTGCGTGAAACGAGGGTCGCCTGATGGCCGAGATTCGTCTGCAGCAGCTGGCCCATAGTTACAGCCGTGCCCCCCAGGGTGCGGACGACTATGCCTTGCGTGAGCTTGAACATGTCTGGGAGCAGGGCGGCGCCTACGCCTTGCTCGGCCCGTCGGGGTGCGGCAAGTCGACCTTGCTCAATATCATTTCCGGGTTGCTCAGCCCGTCCCACGGCCAGGTACTGTTCGATGGCAAGGTGGTCAACGAACTGTCGCCACAGGCGCGCAACATCGCCCAGGTGTTTCAGTTTCCGGTGGTCTACGACACCATGACGGTGTTCGACAATCTGGCCTTCCCGCTGCGCAACCAGGGCCTGGATGAAGCGCGCATTGCCAGCAAGGTGGCCGAGATCGCCGAGGTGCTCGATCTCGGCAACCTGCTGAAGAAAAAAGCCCGCAACCTTAGCGCCGATGAAAAGCAGAAGGTCTCCATGGGCCGTGGGCTGGTGCGCGACGACGTCTCGGCGATCCTCTTTGACGAGCCGCTGACGGTGATCGATCCGCACCTTAAGTGGAAGCTGCGGCGCAAGCTCAAGCAGATCCACGAGCAGTTCAATATCACCATGATCTACGTCACCCACGATCAGCTCGAAGCCTCGACCTTCGCCGACAAGATCGCGGTGATGTATGGCGGCCAGATCGTCCAGTTCGGCACCCCGCGCGAGTTGTTCGAGCGTCCGCGCCATACCTTCGTCGGCTATTTCATCGGCAGCCCGGGGATGAACCTGATCCCGGTGCAGGTGCAGCCTGGTGGCGTCGGCTTCGCCGGCATTCACCTGGCGTTGCCGCTGGAGTTGCAGGCGCGCCTGGCTGCGACCAGTGCCGTGCGCCTGCAAGTGGGCATCCGCCCGGAATTCGTCCAGGTCTGGGACACCCCGTTCGACGAAGGCTTCAGCGCCCGGGTGGTGGATGTCGAAGACCTGGGTACCTACAAGATTCTCAGCCTCGACCTGCAAGGCGTACCGCTCAAAGTGCGCCTGGGCGAGGACCGCACGCTGCCCGAGGGCCAGGCCTGGATCAGTTTTCCGGCGCAGTGGCTGATGCTCTATGCCGATGACGTACTGCTGGAGGCCCGGCCATGAACAAAGTGCCCAACAACAAGGCCTGGTGGCTGGTGCTACCGGTGTTCCTGCTGGTGGCGTTCAGCGCTGTGGTGCCGATGATGACCGTGGTCAACTACTCGGTGCAGGACATTTTCGACCAGTCCAGTCGGTACTTCGTCGGCGCCGACTGGTACCGCCAGGTGCTGCAGGATCCGCGCCTGCACGACTCGCTGTTGCGCCAGTTCATCTATTCGGCCTGCGTGCTGCTGATCGAAATCCCCCTGGGCATCGCCATCGCCCTGACCATGCCGACCAAGGGCCGTTGGTCGTCGCTGTGCCTGATCGTCATGGCCATTCCGCTGCTGATCCCGTGGAACGTGGTCGGCACCATCTGGCAGATTTTCGGCCGCGCCGACATCGGCCTGCTGGGCGCTTCGCTCAACCAGCTGGGCATTAGCTACAACTACGCCGCCAACACCATGGACGCCTGGGTCACGGTGCTGGTGATGGACGTCTGGCACTGGACCTCGCTGGTGGCGCTGCTGTGTTACTCCGGCTTGCGGGCGATCCCCGATGTCTATTACCAGGCGGCGCGCATCGACCGCGCTTCGGCCTGGGCAGTGTTCCGGCATATCCAGTTGCCGAAGATGAAGAACGTGCTGTTGATCGCGGTGATGCTGCGCTTCATGGACAGCTTCATGATCTACACCGAGCCGTTCGTGCTCACCGGTGGCGGGCCTGGCAATGCCACCACCTTCCTCAGCCAGACCCTGACGCAGATGGCCGTGGGGCAGTTCGACCTGGGTCCGGCGGCGGCGTTCTCGCTGGTGTACTTCCTGATCATCCTGCTGGTGTCGTGGCTGTTCTATACCGCCATGACCCACGCCGACAAACAGTAGGGGCCGCCCATGAACCTGCGCAAGACGCTGGCGCTGCTGCTGTACATTCTGTTCCTGCTGGTGCCGATCTACTGGCTGCTGAACATGTCGTTCAAGAGCAACACCGAGATCCTCGGCGGCCTGACCCTGTGGCCGCAGAACTTCACCTTCGACAACTACCGGGTGATCTTCACCGACCCCAGTTGGTACAGCGGCTACATCAACTCGCTGTACTACGTGTGCCTGAACACAGTGATCTCGCTGAGCGTGGCCTTGCCGGCCGCCTATGCCTTTTCGCGCTACCGGTTTCTGGGCGACAAGCACCTGTTCTTCTGGCTGCTGACCAACCGCATGGCGCCGCCGGCGGTGTTCCTGCTGCCATTCTTCCAGTTGTATTCCTCCATTGGCCTGTTCGATACGCACATTGCCGTGGCCCTGGCCCACTGTCTGTTCAACGTGCCGTTGGCGGTGTGGATCCTTGAGGGCTTCATGTCCGGGGTGCCCAAGGAGATTGACGAAACCGCCTACATCGATGGCTATAGCTTCCCGCGGTTCTTCGTGAAGATCTTCGTCCCGCTGATTGGCTCCGGCATCGGCGTCACGGCGTTTTTCTGCTTCATGTTTTCCTGGGTCGAATTGCTGCTGGCGCGCACCCTGACCTCGGTGAACGCCAAGCCGATTGCCGCGGTAATGACCCGCACGGTGTCGGCCTCGGGGATCGACTGGGGCGTGCTGGCCGCCGCCGGGGTATTGACCATTCTGCCGGGCATGCTGGTGATCTGGTTTGTCCGCAACCATGTGGCCAAGGGCTTTGCCCTGGGCCGGGTCTGAGGAGCGCGCTATGGACTGGATGGCCTGGACCCTGCCGACGGCGATCTTCTTCGCCGCGATCGGCTTGTTGCTGCTGGGCATGACGGTGTACGAGCTGCGCCGGCCATGCGTCGAGCGTCGCGGCTTTCTGCCGATTGCCACCACCCGTGGCGACCGGCTGTTCATTGCTTTGCTGGGCAGCGCTTACCTGCATTTGCTGGTAATCGGGCTCAGCGACTGGAACCTGTGGGTGGCCTCGCTGCTGTCCCTGGCCTGGCTGTTGGTGGTGATGCGCTGGGGGTAGCCGAGGGCAATCGGCACGCCTGGGTGAAAATACTCAATCGGGAGATCACAATGTTCGACAACAACAAGAACCGGCGACATTTGACCCTGGCAGCCCTGCTGGTGCTGGGCAGCTTTCACGCCAGCGCCTGGGCCGATGCCTACGAAGATGCCGCGAAAAAATGGATCGGCAGCGAGTTCAAGCCTTCGACCCTGACTCCCGAGCAGCAGCTCGAAGAGTTGAAGTGGTTCATCAAGGCTTCCGAGCCGTTTCGCGGGATGAAGATCAACGTGGTGTCGGAAACCATCGCCACCCATGAATACGAGTCCAAGGTGCTGGCCAAGGCCTTCAGCGAGATCACCGGGATCAAGCTGACCCACGACCTGCTGCAAGAAGGTGACGTGGTAGAAAAACTGCAGACGCAGATGCAGTCGGACAAGAACATCTACGACGGCTGGGTCAATGATTCCGACCTGATCGGTACGCACTTTCGCTACGGCAAGACTGAGTCGATCACCGACCTGATGGCCAATGAAGGCAAGGACTACACCTCGCCAACCCTGGACCTCAAGGACTTTATCGGCATCTCCTTCACCACCGCGCCGGACGGCAAGGTCTACCAACTGCCCGACCAGCAGTTCGCCAACCTCTACTGGTTCCGCGCCGACTGGTTCGACCGCCCCGACCTCAAGGCCAAGTTCAAGGAAAAGTACGGCTACGAACTGGGCGTGCCGGTGAACTGGTCGGCCTATGAAGACATCGCCAAGTTTTTCAGCGAGGACGTCAAGGAAATCGACGGCAAGCGTGTCTACGGGCACATGGACTACGGCAAGAAAGACCCGTCACTGGGCTGGCGCTTCACCGACGCCTGGTTCTCCATGGCCGGCGGCGGCGACAAGGGCTTGCCCAATGGCCTGCCGGTGGACGAATGGGGGATTCGCGTCGAGGACTGCCACCCGGTCGGTTCCAGTGTCACCCGTGGCGGCGATACCAATGGCCCGGCGGCGGTGTATGCCACGCAAAAATATGTCGACTGGATGCGCGCCTATGCACCGCCCGAGGCCCAGGGCATGACCTTCTCCGAGTCCGGGCCGGTACCGTCCCAGGGCAATATCGCCCAGCAGATCTTCTGGTACACCGCCTTTACCGCCGACATGACCAAGCCGGGCCTGCCGGTGATGAACGCCGACGGCACGCCGAAGTGGCGCATGGCGCCGTCGCCCAAGGGGCCATATTGGGAGGAGGGCATGAAGCTGGGTTATCAGGACGCCGGCTCCTGGACCTTCCTCAAGTCGACCCCGGAGAAGCAACGCCTGGCGGCCTGGCTGTACGCCCAGTTCGTCACCTCCAAGACCGTCTCGCTGAAAAAGACCATCGTCGGCCTGACGCCGATCCGCGAGTCTGATATCAACTCCCAGGCCATGACTGACCTTGCGCCCAAGCTCGGCGGCCTGGTGGAGTTCTACCGCAGCCCGGCGCGGGTGCAATGGACCCCGACCGGCACCAACGTGCCGGATTACCCGCGCCTGGCTCAGCTGTGGTGGAGCCATATTGCCGAGGCGGCCAGTGGCGAGAAAACCCCGCAACAGGCGCTCGACGGCCTGGCCAAGGATCAGGACGCGATCCTTGCTCGTCTGGAGCGTTCCAAGGCCCAGGCCACCTGTGCGCCGAAGCTCAATCCCGAGAAAGATGCCCAGTACTGGTTTGATCAGCCCGGTGCGCCGAAGCCGAAACTGGCCAACGAGAAGCCCCAGGGCGAGACCGTGAGCTACAGCGAGCTGCTCAAATCCTGGGAGGCTGCGCGCAAGTAACCACACAGGCACAAAAAAACGGCACCTTCACAGGTGCCGTTTTTCATCCCGCCATCAGCACTTACTTATGCAGCTCTTCGGCCGCATACAGGGTGTTTTCCAGCAGGCAGGCGCGGGTCATCGGCCCGACGCCACCCGGTACCGGGGTGATCCAGCCGGCGCGGGGCAGGGCGGTCTCGTACACCACATCGCCCACCAGCTTGCCATCTTCCTGGCGGTTGATGCCGACGTCGATGACGATCGCGCCTTCCTTGATCCACTCACCCTTGACCAGGCCCGGCTTGCCGGCAGCCACTACCACCAGGTCGGCGCGGCCGACGTGGCCGGCCAGATCCTTGGTGAAGCGGTGGGTGACGGTCACGGTGCAACCGGCCAGCAGCAGTTCCATGGCCATCGGCCGGCCAACGATGTTGGAGGCGCCAACGACCACCGCGTTCATGCCGTACAGGTCCTGGCCGGTGCTTTGGAGCAGGGCCATGATGCCTTTTGGCGTGCACGGGCGCAGCAGCGGGATACGCTGGGCCAGGCGGCCGACGTTATACGGATGGAAACCATCGACGTCCTTGTCGGGGCGAATGCGCTCGAGCAGCAGCGAGGCATCCAGGTGCGCCGGCAATGGCAGTTGCAGGAGGATGCCGTCGATGTTCGGGTCGTCATTGAGGCGATCGATCAGCTCGGTCAGGGCTTGCTGCGTGGTATCGCTGGGCAGGTCGAAGGCCTGGGAGTTGAAGCCGACCTCTTCGCAATCCTTGCGCTTGTGCGAGACATAGACTTGAGAAGCGGGGTCGGTGCCGACCAGGATCACCGCCAGGCCAGGCGTACGCAGGCCTTGCTGGCGACGCTCCACGACACGTTGGGCGATCTGCTGGCGCAGGCTGGCGGCGATCGCCTTGCCGTCGATAAGGTGTGCAGTCATGACGCGTGATTAACCATCGAGAGGGAATAAAAAGAGCGCGCATTCTCGCATGAAGGGGCCCGAGGGCAAAGGCGCTTGGTCCGGCAATTGCCCTAAGCCCTTAAATAAAATGAATTTTTTTTAGAAAACTGTTGACGACCTTTCCACTCGTCTATAAGATTCGTCGCACTTGTCGGGCAGAGCCTAGCACTGGTTAGCAAGGTCAGGCAGAATGAGCAGATTTTTTAGCTTGTTCGGTACGGCTAAAAGTTAATTTGTAATCGTCACAGAAAGCAGATTAAATATGCGCCCGTAGCTCAGCTGGATAGAGCATCCGCCTTCTAAGCGGATGGTCGCAGGTTCGAGTCCTGCCGGGTGCGCCAATCGGCAGCTTTGGCACAAGTAAAGCGGTAACTGCAATATGGTGGACGTAGCTCAGTTGGTAGAGCGCAGGATTGTGATTCCTGTGGTCGTGGGTTCGATTCCCATCGTCCACCCCATATTCCAAAAGGCGCCTGATGAAAGTCTGGCGCCTTTGCTTTAAAAGCGTCATGCGGACGTGGTGAAATTGGTAGACACACTGGATTTAGGTTCCAGCGGCGCAAGCTGTAAGAGTTCGAGTCTCTTCGTCCGCACCATCCAACGTTTCACCGCCCTTCGCTGAAGCGCGTGAAAGTTTCAAAAGCAGCTTTGACACATGCAAAGCGGCACATGCAATATGGTGGACGTAGCTCAGTTGGTAGAGCGCAGGATTGTGATTCCTGTGGTCGTGGGTTCGATTCCCATCGTCCACCCCATATTCCCAAAGGCGCCCGATGAAAATCCGGCGCCTTTGTTTTAAACGCTTCATGCGGACGTGGTGAAATTGGTAGACACACTGGATTTAGGTTCCAGCGGCGCAAGCTGTAAGAGTTCGAGTCTCTTCGTCCGCACCATCCAAGCTTTCACCGCCCTTCACTGAAGCGCGAGAAAGCCTCGAAAAAGCCGCCTTGTGCGGCTTTTTTCGTTTCCAGGGTTTGATTCCTGCCTGCTGTTTTCCGGACAAATAGAAAATAGTTTCAGATGGAACTGATTTTCATTTACCTTTTTGCTTCCCTCGCGTGACCTCTCCTACAAGATCATTTCAATCTGCAAGGGAGCGCCTCGTGAAGAGCACACAGCCGGCCGCCGTTCAGCGGCTGCAGCCAAACAACAAAAACGCTGCACGCAAGATTGCCTGCAGTGCGCTGACCGCACTGGCTTTGGCGGGCGGCTGCAACGCCTGGTCGTTGGCCAATGCCGCTGAAAGAGGCGCGACCCAGCAGGCGCCGCTGCGCAAGCATTATGAAATTGCGCCAGGGCAACTGGCGCCGGCCTTGAACCAGTTGGCCACCGCTACCGGGGTGATCCTCACCTTCGATCCGCAACTCAGCGAGAACCGCAGCACCCAGGGCCTGAGCGGCGAGTACACCCTCAAGGAGGCTTTCGACCTGCTGCTGATGGGCACTGGCCTGTGGGTTGAGCGGCTCAAGGATCATACCTACGTGCTGCGCATGCACGAACGCAGCGACAGCGCGCTTGAAGTCGGGCCGACCATGGTCGGCGCCCTGGCCGAGCGGCCCGGGGCAATCCAGAGCAGCCGGGAAGTGCATGCCGAGCGCCAGGACCTCAACAGTGTGGTGCGCTCGATACCCGGTACTTACACCTTGCACTCGCGCAGCCAGCCGGGGGTGTCGGTAAACATTCGTGGCCTGGCCGGCCTGGGCCGGGTCAACACCATGATCGATGGCGTCACCCAGACCTTTCGCAATAATGCCGGCCACGGCTCGGGTGGGCCGATGGCCTTTGTCGACGCCAACCTGCTGGCCGGGGTCGATGTACAGCGTGGTTCGGTGGACGGCGCCGAAGGTGCCAACACCCTGGGCGGCTCGGCGAACTTTCGTACCTTCGATATCGATGACATCGTCAAACCAGACCACCGTGTAGGCCTGCGCACGACTTATCGCACCGGTAACAACGGCTACGGCAACACCCGCATGTTTGCCGCCGGTGCCCGCACCCGTCCGGAAGATGTCGAGGGTGTCTACGGTCTGGTCGCCGCGGTGAGCAGCACCCAGACCGGCGAGTACAAGACCACCAACGGCCAGTCCAACGAATATGACACCACCAAGCAGAACCCACGCTCCGGTTTGCTCAAGCTGCGCCTGCAGCCCAACGACATGCACCGCCTTGACCTGAGCGGGGTGAAGTACCGCAACGAGTTCTATCACAACTACCCCTGGCAACTGGACAACGAGACCTATCGCGCCAAGTACGCCTACACGCCCTACAGCGAATGGGTGAACCTCACGGTCAATGCCTACCAGAACAAGACTGAGCTTGAGTACCCGCCGGTAGAAGAGTCCCACTACATTGGCCGCAAAACCCGCGACGACGCCCACGGCTTTGACCTGACCAACGTCAGTCGTTTCAATCTTGGGCCGGTGGAGGCGAGCTGGAGCAATGGCGCGCGTTACTACACCGACGACTTCGTTGCCCAGACCCCGGAGAAACGCGGCGCCAACCCCGAAGGCAAGCAGGCTACCCATAGCCTGTTCAGCACCCTGGAATTCAACTACGACATCTATGCCCTGACCCTGGCCGGCCACTATGACGGCTACAAGGTCAGCGGCCATGTGCCCAAGTGCTCGATCATTGGCCAGTGCCGCGGCATCGATGGCGGTGACGTGGATATCACCCGGCGTGAACACAGCTTCAACCCGCGGGTGGGCTTTGCAGTCAAGCCTTATGACTGGATGCAGCTCTACAGCAGCTGGTCGCGCACCTCGCGGGCGCCGCGGGTGCAGGAAATGTTCTTCGAAAAAGTGCCGCTCGAGGCCGATGCCAGCGACGCCGATGGTGTTGGCGCCAACCCGTTCCTGCGTCAGGAACGTTCGACCAACTACGAGTTCGGGGTCAATTTCAGCCGCGCCGGGCTGTTCAGCAACGACGACTATGGGCAACTGAAGATCAACCGCTTTATCAGCAAGATCGATGGCTACATCACCCCGCAGTCGTTCGACATCCTTGATGACGACGGCGAAGAGTCGGCGAAGATGAACTGGGTCAACTGGCCGGAAGAAGTGCGCATGAGCGGCTATGAGCTGGAAGGGCGCTACGACGCCGGCTTCTTCTACGCCAATCTGTCGTGGACCAAGGCCACGACCAAGTCGCCGACCACCTCCGGCATCGAGCTGGAAGACATCAACAGTCAGCCGGACCGTTTCTGGACCCTCGACCTTGGCACCCGCTGGTTTGACGAACGCCTGGTGCTCGGCGCCCGTGGCGAGTACGCCGGCCCGTCGGAAACCAGTTGGGACTGGTACGAGACGAAAAAATCCAACTCCACCGGGGTGATCTGGGACCTGTACGGCAGCTATCGGGTGCAGGACAACCTGAGCCTGTTCTTCAACGTCGAGAACGTCGGCAACAAGGTCTACAACAACAGCGCATCGGTGGACTATCTGATGTCGGCGGTGATGGACCAGGGCAACGGCCGTGGCCGCACCACCTCGTTCGGCTTCACCCTCGAATACTGACAGGACCCTTCATGTTCAAGTCTTCTTTTATAGGGGCAGGGCTGGCGCTGCTCGTCGGTTGCGCCAGCGTCAATGCGCCGGTGGCCGACAGCGCCTACACCCGGGTCGAAAGCCATATTCCCGAATGGGGCGCGATCATCGAGTTGGGCAGTGGCAAGCAGGTTTCGCCGACGCAACTGCTTGATGAGCTGGCGCCAGCGCACACGGTGATGGTCGGCGAAGTGCACGACAACTTCGCCCATCATCTGATCGAGCAATGGCTGGCGACCCACCTGGCCAAGCGCCGGCCCCAGGGGGCGGTGGTCCTGGAAATGCTCGACAGCGACCAGCAGCGCCCGGTCGCCGAAGTCCAGGCCTGGCTGGGCCAGGGCAACCAGGTGCGTAGCCAGCGCCTGCAACAGATCATCCATTGGGACCCGCGCTGGAGCTGGGAGCAATACGGCACGCTGATGGCAGCGCTGATGCCGGCGCCAGCGGCACTGCTGGCCGGCAACCTGTCGGGCGCCGAGCGCAAGCGTCTGATGGCAACAGCGCCAGCCAACCCCGACGGTCTGTTCCCGTCGCCCGCCATCGCCGCCCGCCAACGCCAGCAGATCAAGCAGATGCACTGCGGGCAGATTGATGCCGCGCGCATGAATGCAATGCTGGCGATCCAGCACGCCCGCGATCAGCGCATGGCGCAGGTGCTCGATAACGCCCAGGCGCCGCGACTGCTATTGGCGGGTGTGCTGCACACGCTCAAAAGCCTGGGCGCCCCGCAATACCTGGGGCAAGGGGCGAGCGACCCGGGGCTGAAAGTACTGGTGATCGCTGAGCAGGATCATCGCCTGAGCGCCAGCGACGCCGACTACGTCTGGATGCTGCCGAGCGCGGATGCCGAGGGCGCCGCCCTGGTTACCGACGCGGGTGGTTGCGACCAGCCCGCCATTGAAGCCTTCATTACAAGGAATTAGCCATGACTCAACTGACTGAAAGCGGATTAAACCCGCTGTGCCTGGACCTGCCCGCCGTGGAGGTAGCCGCACAGCTGCATAGCCTGGGCCTGGTGCGCACGTGTACGCCGGCTAACCATGCCGTGATCGAACAACTGGGGCGTTATCCGCAATCCGACGATATCAGCGAAGCGGGGCTGGTGATTGGCGAGGACGGCCTGGACCTGCGCTTGAATCTGCGTGCCTGGTACTGGATCGGCATGGCTCATGATGCCGGTGGCTACCGCCTGAGTGTCTTCGATCGCCACGGCAAAGTGCTGCTGCGCCTGGCCTCGACCAAGCAGTCGTCGATGGCCGGCTGGGCAGGACTGTATGAGCAGTGCATCGACAAGCCGGCAGTTTTCAGCGAGCCGCCTTCGTTCAGCAAGCGTGATCTGCAGGTGCCCGGCCTTGTTGAGGAATGGGCGGCGATGGCCAACGTCCATGAGCACTTTGCCCTGCTCAAGCGCCACGGCCTGACCCGTTACGAAGGTAACGCCCTGGTGGCCCCGGATTTTGCCCGGCAACTTTCGCAGACCAGCCCGGTGGCGATGTTCCGTGAGCTGGCCGCCAGCGCGCTGGAGCTGATGCTGTTCGTCTACAGCGCCGGTAGCGTTCAGATCTTTTCCGGCCGGCTGACGGGTGTGAGCGAGTCGGGCGCCGAGCTGCTGTTTGACATGCCCGCCAGTGACCAGGCGGCGGCTACCTGCTTCAGGATCGCCGATGCGCCGGATGCGCAGATCTGGCGGGTTTACAAACCGAACCAGGTCGGCGGCGTCACCAGCCTCGAGTTTTTTGATGCCGAGCAGCGTCTGATTGTCCAGGTCTTTGCTCGTCGTCCGGCGGGGCAGCCTGAACAACCGGCCTGGCGTGAGTGGCTGGATGCCCTGGAGGCGGCGCGATGAAGGCTTTGCTGCTTGGCGTGCTGGCGGCCTGTGCGGTCATGACCGTGCAGGCCGAAACCGCTGACACCTTGGTGATTGGCAATGATCTGGCGGAAATTGTCGAGCGCCTGGGCGGTACTTCGCGCCTGGTCGGGCGCGATGATTCCAGTCGCTTCCCGCAGGCTATCGCCAACCTGCCGTCGGTGGGCTACATGCGCCAGCTCTCGGCAGAAGGGGTGCTGGCGCTCAAGCCGCAACGGCTGCTGATCAGCGATGCTGCCCGTCCGGCTATCGTGCTGCGCCAGTTGAGCGGCCTGGGGCTTGAAGTGCTGAGCATTGCCCGCGGCAAGGGTGTCGGCGATATCCCGGCAAAGATCGAGCAGGTGGCGGCGGCCATGAACCTACAGGCGCAGGCGCAACCGTTGCTTGATGAGCAGCGCCAGTTGGCTGGGCAGTTGGCCAAGACGCCGGCGCTCAAAGGACCGAAGGCGCTGTTCATTTTCAATCATGCCGGCATGACGCCGCTGATCATGGGGCAAGGCACCGAAGCTCAGGCGGCACTGGCGCAGGCGGGGATCGAAAACTGCGCGACCTTCAATGCCTACAAGCAAGTGGCGGCTGAAGCCATGGTGTCGCTGGCGCCGGATTTCGTCATCGTCAGCCGCGCCGGGCTGGCGGCACTTGGGGGTGAAGACAACCTGTGGAAACTGGGCGGCCTGGCCCATACCCCGGCCGGACAGCATCGGCGCTTGGTGCAGGTCGATGACCAGGCACTGCTCAACCTCGGGCCGCGCACGGTGCAGGCCATGCTGCAGCTACGCCAGGACGCAGGAGCGCTGTTTCCATGAGGCGCGCAAGCAGCGTCTCGCTGCCGATACTGATGCTGATGCTGGCAGGGCTGTGCGCCCTGCTGGTGGTGTGTTCGCTGGTCGGTAGTATCGGCTTGTCGCCACGGATTGTGTTCGGTGATCTGCCCACCGCCCTGGAGTGGCAGGTCTGGAGCGAAGTGCGCCTGCCGCGTCTGCTGCTGGCAGTGCTGGTGGGCTCGACCCTGGCGGTGGGCGGCACGGCGATGCAAGGCCTGTTTCGCAACCCCCTGGCCGACCCGACCCTGCTCGGCCAGGCCAGCGGCGCCGGGCTGGCGGTGTCGGTCTGGGTCGTACTGTTCAATGGCCGCTTTGCCGGGTTGGAGCTTTATGGGCAGTTTTTCGCAGGCTTTATTGGCGCGTTGCTGGTGACCCTGGTGATTTTTCGTATTGGCCGCGGCTACAAAGGGCACGAGTCGACCATCACCTTGTTGCTGGCCGGCTTGGTCATCAACACCCTGACCGGTGCCCTGGGCGGCATCCTCACCTTTGTCGCCAGCGAAGAGCAGTTGCGCCAGCTGAGCTTGTGGGGCATGGGCAGCCTGAGCAGCGCCGAGTGGTCGACCGTATCGGTGGCCGCCCTGGTCTTGCCCCTGAGCTTGTGGGTGCTGGCGCGCTGCGCGGGCGATCTGGACTTGTTTCAGCTGGGCGAGGTGTCTGCGCACGCCGCCGGGCTGGATGGCGACCGGTTGAAAAACCGTGTGGTGCTGGCTTCGTCGCTGGGCGTGGGCCTGTGCGTGGCGCTGAGCGGCATCATCGGGTTTATCGGCCTGCTGGTGCCGCATTGCTTGCGCCTGTATTTCGGCCCGGGCCACCGTTTGCTGATTCCGGCTTCAATGCTCTGCGGAGCGATCCTGTTGCTGGTCGCCGATACTCTGGCACGCAGTCTTACCAGCCCGGCGGAAATTCCCGTCGGCCTGGTCACCAGCATTATTGGTGGGCCGTATTTTCTCTGGTTGTTACTCGGTCGCAAGGTGCGGGAGTTTTGACATGCTTGAACTGATCAATGTCAGCCTGGAGCGCCCTTTTGCCCTGGCGCCGTTCAGCGAACAGATAAGGGCGGGGGAGCTGCTGGGGTTGATCGGCCCCAATGGCGCGGGCAAAAGCACGCTGTTGTCGTTGATATCCGGTTACCTGCAACCGGCGGGCGGGCAGGTCGAGTTGCTCGGTCGAGCGTTGCCCGCTTATTTGCCCGGGCAACTGGCGCGCCGGCGCGCGCTGGTGACGCAGCAGATGGACAGCGCTTTCGATTGGCGGGTCGAAGAATTCATTCGTCTCGGTCAGCAGCACCCTGGCGAGCCGTGCCCGGGCATTATCGATGCGCTGGATGTCCGTCACTTGCTTGGCCGGGGAGTGTTGTCGCTGTCTGGCGGCGAGCTGCAGCGGGTAACCATTGCCCGGGCCATGAACCAATTGGCAATCAGCCCGCTGACTGACGCCTGGGACGATGGTCGCGGCTGCCTGCTGTTGCTGGACGAACCCACCAGCGCCCTGGATATCGGCCAGCAGCAGAACCTCATGCGGGTGTTGCGCACGCTGACCCGTTCGCCGCGTATTGCCGTGGTCTGTGTGTTACACGACCTGAACCTGGCTGCGCGCTACTGCGACCGCCTTTGGCTGCTCGAAGGCGGCCGGCTTTGCGCCAGCGGCGCGCCGGCCCAGGTGCTCAGCGAGCAGCGCATTGCCCAGGTATTTGGTGCGCAGGTACGGGTAACGGCGGGTAAACACCACCAGGTGAGCATTGAGCTGGCGCCGTAAGTGGCGTCTAGCGCTGACTCAACGTAACCCAGTAGCGTGAGCGCCGCAGCACCTGCACGGACAATGACAGGGGCAGGGCGTCGAGCACCGCATCGGTGTCGGCCAGCGGATAAACGCCGGAGATACGCAACGCAGCGATCTCGTCGCTGCAGCGCAACAGGCCAGGCCGGTAGCGGCTGAGTTGCTCGACAAAGGCATCCAGGCGCATGTTGTCGGCCACCAGCAAGCCCTTGCTCCAGGCCGGCTCGGCCGAGGTGCCGGTGGCCGGTTCGATGCGGGTCGGGGTGAAGCGCGCGCGCTGCCCGGGAGTCAGGCGCAGGGGGTTGGCGGGTGATTGCCGCGCCTGCACCTCGACTGCACCGTCGAACAGCTCGACCTGCGTGGCTGGCTCTTGCAGCTCGACACTAAAACGCGTCCCTAATGCCCGTACCTGGCCATGTACGGTGTAAACGCTTAACGGGCGTTGATTGGCGTTCGAGGGGTGGCCACTGCGGATCAACAGGCGCCCGGCGAGCAGTTGCACCCGCCGCTGGCGGCTGTCGAACAGCACGGCGATTTCGGTACTTGCGTCGAGGGTCAATTGGCTGCCGTCTTCCAGCTCGATGTGCTGTGGGGCGCTGGCACCATTGCGGTAGGTCAGTTCCGGGCCCGGCTGCCAGACGTTGCGATAGGCCAGTTGCCCGGCGCAGCCGAACAGGCCGAGCACCGCCAGTGCCTTGAGCGCTTGCCGGCGACTGCGGCCCTGGCTGCCCCGGGAAAGGCTCTGGTAGCCGGCATGTGGCTCCAGCCCGGCCATGCGTCGACGCAGGGCCTCGATGTGCAGCCAGGCACGTTCGTTGTCCGGATGGGCGGCGCGCCACTGCTCAAGCGCCCGCTGCTGCTCGGGGCTGAGTGCGCCTTCCATGGTTTCGGTGAGCCACTGTGCGGCTTCGCGAGTAGTACGCGGGTTAAAGGGGGAGGGGGTCATGGCAGGTCAGCAAAAAAGCAATGCTGGTTGGCCCGCACCAGGTACAGCTTTACCGAGCGGCTGCTGACCTGCAGGCGTTCGGCGATTTCGGCGATCTTCAGGCCCTGCAGGTGCGACAGTAAGAAGGCTTCGCGGACCTTGGCCGGCAGGGCGTCGAGCATGCGATCGAGCAGGGTCAGGGCTTCAAGTGCCAGCACGCGGACTTCGGGTGACGGTTCAACTGCTTCAGGCAGGCTGGCCAGTGTTTCCAGGTACGCCTGCTCGACCAGGCGGCGGCGATAGACATTGGCCATCAGTCGCCGCGCCACGGTCGAGAGAAACGAGCGGGGTTCGCGGATCCTGAACAGGTCTTTGGAGCCGAGGATGCTCAGGAAGGTATCGTGGGCAATGTCGGCGGCATGTTCCGGGCAGCCGATACGATTGCGTAGCCATCGGTGCAGCCAATTGTGATGGTCGTTGTACAGGGTGCTCAGGCACGTATTCAGTCCAGGTGTAGCGGGGCGGGTGTCCATCGGGTGCGTGGCCGGCGTAAAGCGGAACGGACGCCCATTATAGAGAGAATGATTATCAATTGATAATTATTGTTATTGAGAAATGCTGGTCACCGGCTGGCCGTGAGCGGATTTGCCGGGCGGCCCAGCTGCCGCAGTGCCTGCTTGCACGCTTTCGTCGCAGACTACCTGGCTGATGGCTCTGGACAGTGAGCCTTTGAAGATCGGAGTGAGCTCGTTGTCGGCCTCGGCGTCCTGAAGGTCCTCCAGCGAAGCTCCCGAGCCCATGAAGCGTACTGTGCGTGCGCTGCAATCGAACTGGCGGGCACTGTAGCTGGTCCCGCTGATGCCGACACGCTGGGTGATTACAGTGCGCTGGGAAGGATCACCCGACACGCTCACGATCGAGTAGCGGGCGTCTTGATCGAAGGAGGTTTGCAGCACTGTAGCGCTGACGAGGGAACAGCAAAGTGCCAGGCAACAGCCAGAGATGAGTTTGATCAGCACGGGTACTTCCTTGCATTGGCGCTGTGATTTTGCAGGAGGTGCCAAGCGATAATGAATCGTATTAACGATGTGGCACGTTGCTAGCTTAGTGGGCAAGCTATTCCTAGACAACGGCCCACCCCCCATTGTTCATGAAATTTCCGACAATCGGGGTGGATTATTCATGCATGTTTTGACGGCCTGGTGACAATCGACGAAAAGCTGATAAATTTCAGCCGGTTGAAACAGCAGTCGGGGGTCCGGTTGCGAAAAGGAAAAACACCATGATTTCACCGGAACGTCAGGCTGTAGCCTTGCAGCGCTATCTGGACGCCAACCCGCAGATGCGTGAGGAAATTGCCGTGCTCAGCGAGCACGAGCAGGCTCAGCAGGTCCTCTGGGCCTTCGAGGATGCCGCGCAGGAGCAGGGGGTCGAACCCTGGGAGCTGACCTTGCAACTGATTGCCGAGTCCGACGAGGAGCTTGCGGCCCTGCGCCTTGAGGTGCATCGCGAGGTTGCCGAGGCGCTGGGGATGGCGTGGGAAGAGTATTGCGAGTTCAACGAAATCGAACAGGATTCGTAACGCTGCAACTCGGATTTGTAGTGTTTTGACAAGATTTTATGCAGCCCAGGGGCTGGATCATCATGGCTTCAGCTGTGGCGTCCAGGCCAGGGGCTGCGTGTGTTGAGCGGCCTTGGGCAAGGTTTTTGCCGGGGTCTTTGAATTAATTGGACCGGCGTACTTTCCCGTCGTCCTGAACGGGGTGACTTCTGGTCTTTGAGCCACTAGAATGCTTGCCCTTGATTCTGGAGTCGGGTATCGCCGGCTAACGTCTGTGCAACGAGGAATATCCATGCAAGTTTCTGTTGAAAATACTTCTGCTCTCGAGCGCCGCATGACCATCGCCGTTCCGGCCGAGCGCGTCGAGACCGAAGTCAACAAGCGTCTGCAACAGACTGCCCGTCGCGCCAAGGTCCCAGGCTTCCGTCCTGGCAAAGTGCCGATGAGCGTGATCCGTCAGCGCTACGAAGACGCCGCCCGTCAGGAAGCCTTCGGCGACCTGGTCCAGGCTTCCTTCTACGAAGCCGTGGTCGAGCAGAAGCTGAACCCGGCTGGCGCCCCTGCCGTCGAGCCAAAATCGTTCGAAAAGGGCAAAGATCTCGAATACGTCGCCATTTTCGAAGTATTCCCTGAGTTCACCGTTGCCGGTTTCGACTCGATCGCCGTCGAGCGCCTGAGCGCCGAAGTGGCTGACGCCGACCTGGACAACATGCTCGAAGTGCTGCGCAAGCAAAACGTGCGCTTCGAAGCCGCTGACCGCGCTGCCCAGAACGAAGACCAGCTGAACATCGATTTCGTCGGCAAGGTCGACGGTGAAGTGTTCGCTGGCGGTTCGGCCAAGGGCACCCAGCTGGTACTGGGTTCCGGTCGCATGATCCCGGGCTTCGAAGAAGGCCTGGTCGGCGCCAAGGCCGGTGAAGAGCGCGTTCTGAACCTGACCTTCCCCGAGGACTATCAGAACCTCGACCTGGCTGGCAAAGCCGCCGAGTTCACCGTTACCGTCAACAGTGTTGCCGAGCCAAAGCTGCCTGAGCTGACCGAAGAGTTCTTCGCCCAGTTCGGTATCAAGGAAGCAACCCTGGAAGGTTTCCGCACCGAAGTTCGCAAGAACATGGAGCGTGAACTGCGTCAGGCGATCAAGACCAAGGTCAAGAACCAAGTAATGGACGGCCTGCTGGCTGCCAACCCGATCGAAGTCCCGAAAGCCCTGCTGGAAAACGAAGTGAACCGCCTGCGCGTTCAAGCCGTTCAGCAGTTCGGTGGCAACATCAAGCCTGAGCAACTGCCGGCCGAGCTGTTCGAAGAGCAAGCCAAGCGCCGCGTCGTGCTGGGCCTGATCGTCGCCGAAGTGGTCAAGCAGAACGAACTGAAGCCGGACGAAGACCGCGTTCGCGAAATGATCCAGGAAATGGCTTCGGCTTACCAGGAGCCTGAGCAGGTCGTCGCTTGGTACTACAAGAACGACCAGCAACTGAACGAAGTCCGTTCGGTTGTGCTGGAAGAACAAGTTGTGGATACTGTTCTGCAGAAAGCGACTGTGACCGACAAATCGGTCTCGTACGAAGAAGCCGTAAAACCAGCCCAGGCACCTGCCGCCGCTGAGTAATACGCCAGCTTCGTAGGAAAACACCACAAGCCAGCCTTCGAGCTGGCTTGTGCGTATTCAAGACATGACTATTTGGGAGTGAGTGCAGGACATGTCCCGCAATTCTTATTATCAGCAGAGCTCTGACATCCAGGCCGCAGGCGGCTTGGTCCCGATGGTTATCGAGCAATCCGCTCGTGGCGAACGCGCCTATGACATCTACTCGCGCCTTCTCAAGGAGCGGGTGATCTTCCTGGTCGGCCCGGTAGAGGACTACATGGCCAACCTGGTAGCGGCGCAGATGCTGTTCCTTGAAGCGGAAAACCCGGACAAGGATATCCATCTCTACATCAACTCGCCGGGCGGTTCGGTGACTGCCGGCATGTCGATCTACGACACCATGCAGTTCATCAAGCCGGACGTCTCGACCATCTGCATCGGCCAGGCCTGCAGCATGGGCGCCTTCCTGCTGGCCGCCGGTGCCAAGGGCAAGCGTCACTGCCTGCCGAACTCGCGGGTGATGATTCACCAGCCACTGGGCGGTTTCCAGGGCCAGGCCACGGATATCGAGATCCACGCCAAGGAAATCCTCTCCATCAAGTCGCGTCTGAACGAGCTGCTGGCCTACCACACAGGTCAGGACCTGGAGACCATCAAGCGCGATACTGAGCGCGACAATTTCATGAGCGCCGAGCGCGCAGCCGAATACGGCCTGATCGACTCGGTCTACGACAAGCGGCAACTGGCCTCCTGAATCCGGGTGCCAGAGCAGGCGGGCGCGCATTGCGCCTACCTGCGGACTTGAAAAAGCCCGCAATTGCCTTCATCTTGTGTTGCAAGCCTACCGGATTGGATCGATCGAATGACTGACACCCGTAACGGCGAGGACAACGGCAAATTGCTCTATTGCTCCTTCTGCGGCAAAAGCCAGCACGAAGTGCGCAAGTTGATTGCCGGCCCCTCGGTATTTATCTGCGACGAGTGCGTCGACCTGTGCAACGACATCATCCGTGAGGAGGTGCAGGAAGCCCAGGCCGAGAGCAGCGCGCATAAACTGCCTTCGCCGAAAGAAATCAGCACCATCCTGGACCAGTACGTCATTGGTCAGGAGCGTGCGAAAAAGGTACTGGCGGTAGCGGTGTACAACCACTACAAACGCCTGAATCAACGCGACAAGAAGAACGACGACGTCGAGCTCGGCAAGAGTAACATCCTGCTGATCGGTCCGACGGGCTCGGGTAAGACCCTGCTCGCCGAAACCCTCGCGCGTCTGTTGAATGTACCGTTCACCATCGCCGATGCCACCACCCTGACCGAAGCCGGTTACGTGGGTGAGGACGTCGAGAACATCATTCAAAAACTGCTGCAGAAGTGCGACTACGACGTGGAAAAGGCCCAGATGGGCATTGTCTACATCGACGAAATCGACAAGATCTCGCGCAAGTCGGACAACCCGTCCATCACCCGCGACGTTTCGGGCGAGGGCGTGCAGCAGGCGCTGCTCAAGCTGATCGAAGGCACGGTCGCTTCGGTACCGCCGCAAGGTGGCCGCAAGCACCCGCAGCAGGAATTCCTGCAGGTCGATACGCGTAACATCCTGTTTATCTGTGGCGGTGCGTTCTCGGGCCTCGAAAAGGTCATCCAGGCGCGTTCCACCCGCGGCGGCATCGGCTTTGGTGCCGAAGTACGCAGCAAGCAGGAAGGCAAGAAGGTTGGCGAGTCGCTGCGTGAAGTCGAGCCTGACGATCTGGTCAAGTTCGGTCTGATCCCGGAGTTCGTCGGTCGTCTGCCGGTTCTGGCGACCCTCGACGAGCTCGACGAAGCTGCCTTGATGCAGATTCTGACCGAGCCGAAGAACGCCCTGACCAAGCAGTATGCCAAGCTGTTCGAAATGGAAGGCGTGGACCTGGAGTTCCGCAGTGATGCGCTCAAATCCGTGGCCCGCAAGGCCCTGGAGCGCAAGACCGGGGCCCGTGGCCTGCGTTCGATCCTCGAAGGCATCCTGCTCGACACCATGTACGAGATTCCTTCGCAGAAGGATGTCAGCAAGGTGGTGATCGACGAGAGCGTCATCGATGGCTCTTCGCAGCCGCTGTTGATCTACGAGAACAGCGAGCCGCAAGCCAAGGCTGCACCCGACGTCTGAGTCGCCACGCGGCTCGATTCAAGCAAGGGGCCTTCGGGCCCCTTTGCTTTTCCTGTCGCAGAGCTTGTTTTTTTGCGGGCCTGCCCCCACATTAACTCCACGCTCAAAATCCATCGGTTTCCGGCCATAAGGCCGCTGTAGAGGCGAAATCATGAAGACCACCCTCGACTTGCCTCTCTTGCCATTGCGCGATGTCGTCGTCTATCCGCACATGGTCATCCCACTGTTCGTGGGGCGCGAGAAGTCCATCGAGGCCCTTGAGGCCGCGATGACGGGCGAGAAGCAGATTCTCCTGCTGGCCCAGAAGAACCCCGCTGACGACGATCCAGGCGAAGACGCCCTGTACCGCGTCGGTACCATTGCCACCGTCCTGCAACTGCTGAAACTGCCCGATGGCACCGTCAAGGTGCTGGTCGAAGGCGAACAGCGCGGTGCGGTCGAGCGTTTCAACGAAGTCGACGGCCACATTCGTGCCGAAGTTTCGCTGATCGACGAATCCCAGGCTGCCGAGCGCGAGTCTGAAGTCTTCGTCCGCAGCTTGCTGTCACAATTTGAACAATATGTTCAGCTGGGCAAGAAAGTCCCGGCTGAAGTCCTGTCGTCGCTCAACAGCATCGACGAGCCCGGGCGCCTGGTCGACACCATGGCAGCGCACATGGCGCTGAAGATCGAGCAGAAGCAGGAAATCCTCGAGATCCTCGACCTGTCGGCTCGTGTCGAACACGTGCTGGCGCTGCTGGATGCCGAAATCGACCTGCTGCAGGTCGAGAAGCGTATCCGTGGCCGGGTCAAGAAACAGATGGAGCGCAGCCAGCGCGAGTACTACCTGAATGAGCAGATGAAGGCCATTCAGAAAGAGCTCGGCGACAGCGAAGAAGGTCACAACGAAGTCGAGGAGCTGAAAAAGCGTCTCGACGCTGCCGGCCTGCCGAAGGACGCCTACGCCAAGGCCCAGGCCGAGCTGAACAAGCTCAAGCAGATGTCGCCGATGTCGGCCGAAGCCACCGTGGTGCGCTCGTACCTCGACTGGCTGGTGCAGGTGCCGTGGAAGGCGCAGAGCAAGGTGCGTCTGGACTTGGCCAAGGCCGAGGAAATTCTCGACGCCGACCATTACGGCCTGGAGGAGGTCAAGGAGCGTATCCTTGAGTACCTCGCAGTGCAAAAACGGGTAAAAAAGATCCGTGGTCCGGTACTGTGCCTGGTCGGGCCGCCTGGCGTGGGTAAAACCTCGCTGGCCGAGTCGATCGCCAGTGCCACCAACCGCAAGTTCGTACGCATGGCCCTCGGTGGCGTGCGCGACGAGGCCGAGATTCGCGGTCACCGCCGTACCTATATCGGTTCGATGCCCGGTCGTCTGATTCAGAAAATGACCAAGGTTGGCGTACGCAACCCGCTGTTCCTGCTCGACGAAATCGACAAGATGGGCAGCGACATGCGCGGCGATCCGGCCTCGGCGTTGCTGGAAGTGCTCGACCCCGAGCAGAACCACAACTTCAACGATCACTACCTGGAAGTCGACTACGACCTCTCGGACGTGATGTTCCTCTGCACCTCGAACTCGATGAACATCCCGCCAGCCTTGCTGGACCGGATGGAAGTCATCCGCCTGCCGGGTTACACCGAGGACGAGAAGATCAACATCGCGGTCAAGTACCTGTCGCCCAAGCAGATCAAGGCCAACGGCCTGAAAAAGGGCGAGCTGGAGATCGACGTCTCGGCGATCCGCGACATCATCCGCTACTACACCCGCGAAGCCGGCGTGCGGGGCCTGGAGCGCCAGATCGCGAAAATCTGCCGCAAGGTGGTCAAGGAGCACGCCGGCCTCAAGCAGGTGGCGGTGAAGGTTACTGGCGAGCAGCTCGAGCACTACCTGGGCGTGCGCAAGTACCGCTACGGCCTGGCCGAGCAGCAGGATCAGGTTGGCCAGGTCACCGGCCTTGCCTGGACCCAGGTGGGCGGCGAACTGCTGACCATCGAAGCTGCAGTGATTCCGGGCAAGGGTCAGCTGATCAAGACCGGCTCGCTCGGTGATGTCATGGTCGAGTCCATCACTGCCGCGCAAACCGTGGTGCGCAGCCGCGCCCGCAGCCTGGGGATTCCTGCCGACTTCCACGAGAAGCGCGATACCCACATCCACATGCCCGAAGGCGCCACGCCCAAGGATGGTCCAAGTGCCGGTATCGGTATGTGCACCGCCCTGGTTTCGGCCCTGACCCAGATCCCGGTGCGTGCCGATGTGGCCATGACCGGCGAGATCACCTTGCGTGGTCAGGTGCTGGCAATCGGTGGTTTGAAGGAAAAACTGCTGGCCGCTCACCGGGGTGGAATCAAGACGGTGATCATTCCGGAAGAGAATGTGCGTGATCTGAAGGAAATTCCTGAGAATATTAAGCAGGATCTGCAGATTAAACCGGTCAAATGGATTGACGAAGTCCTCCAAATTGCGCTGCAATACGCCCCGGAGCCCTTGCCCGATGTGGCTCCGGAGATTGTCGCCAAGGATGAAAAGCGCGACAGCGATTCCAAGGAAAGAATCAGCACACATTAGTACGTATTTGGCTGGGGGGCTTTCTTGACAGTATTTTCAGGCCCTTGTTATAAAGCGGCACTTAAGTGTCAACAGGCCACCCAGCGCTCGTTTAGCTTTTCATTACATACTTAGAAACAAACTCAATAGAGATATAAGGGGACTTAGAGTGAACAAGTCGGAACTGATTGACGCTATCGCCGCATCTGCTGATATTTCGAAAGCTGCCGCTGGCAAAGCGCTGGACGCAGTAATCGAATCCGTCACCGGCGCCCTGAAGGCAGGTGACTCCGTGGTACTGGTAGGTTTCGGTACCTTCTCGGTCACCGACCGTCCAGCTCGCACCGGCCGCAACCCGCAAACCGGCAAGACTCTGGAAATCCCTGCCGCCAAGAAGCCTGGCTTCAAGGCTGGCAAGGCTCTGAAAGAAGCCGTCAACTAAGTCGCTTCCTTCAGGCTCACGCCTAACCGAGCCGGGCTCACGCCTGGTCCGGCTGCCGAGCGCCGGGAGGCCTGATACCAGGTTCCCGGCGCTCGGCCAGTTACGAGAAGGCGCATCCTCGGATGCGCCTTTCTTCTATCAGGACTCTACCCACGCTCCACGGTTGGTTCATTCAGTACAACCGTTTCTGGGGGACGCATGCTGCAGAATATCAGGGACAATTCACAAGGTTGGATTGCCAAGACCATCATCGGTGTCATCGTAGCCTTGATGGCACTGACCGGCTTCGATGCCATCTTCCAGGCCACCACCCACAGCCAGGACGCTGCCAAGGTCAATGGCGACAAGATCAGCCAGAACGAGCTGAGCCAGGCCGTCGACATGCAACGTCGACAGCTGATGCAACAGCTGGGCAAGGATTTCGATCCGGCCATGCTCAACGAGCAAATGCTGCGTGAAGCCGCGCTCAAGGGCTTGATCGATCGCAAGTTGCTGCTTCAAGGCGCCGAAGACGCCAAGTTCGCTTTCTCCGAAGCTGCCCTCGACCAACTGATCCTGCAAACCCCTGAGTTCCAGGTGGACGGCAAGTTCAGCCCCGAGCGCTTCGATCAGGTCATTCGCCAGATGGGCTACGGCCGTCTGCAGTTCCGCGAAATGCTGGCTCAGGAAATGCTCATCGGCCAACTGCGCACCGGCCTTGCCGGCAGCGGTTTTGTTACCGACGACCAGGTCGACGCTTTTGCCCGTCTGGAAAAACAGACCCGTGATTTCGCTTCGCTGACCTTCAAGGCCGATCCGGCCGCGGTCAAGGTTACCGACGAGCAGATCAAGGCGCACTACGACGAACACGCCAAGGAGTTCATGAGCCCCGACCAGGTCGTCATCGACTACATCGAGCTGAAGAAATCCGCGTTCTTCGACCAGGTTGAAGTCAACCAGGACGAGCTCAAGGCGCTGTACGAGAAAGAAATCGCCAACCTGGCCGAGCAGCGGCATGCCGCGCACATTCTTGTTGAAATCAATGACAAGGTGAATGAGGGGCAGGCCAAGGCCAAGATCGAAGAAATCCAGGCGCGCCTGGCCAAGGGCGAAGACTTTGCCACCCTGGCCAAGGAGTTCTCCCAGGACCCGGGCTCGGCCAGCAATGGCGGTGACCTCGGTTATGCCGGCCAGGGCGTTTATGATCCGGCCTTCGAAGACGCGCTGTATGCACTGAACAAGGACCAGGTCTCGGGCCCCGTGCGTACCGAATACGGTTTCCACCTGATCAAGCTGCTCGATGTGCAGGCGCCTGAAGTGCCAAGCTTCGACAGCCTGAAAGACAAGCTGACCCGTGAGCTGAAAACCCAGCAGGTCGAACAGCGCTTTGTCGAAGTGACCAAGCAGCTGGAAGACTCGGCCTTCGAAGCCTCCGACCTGGCCCAGCCGGCGCAGGAACTGGGCCTGAAGGTGCATACCTCGCCAGCGTTCGGTCGTGAAGGCGGCGAAGGCATCACTGCCAACCGCGCGGTGATCCAGGCGGCATTCAGCACTGAAGTGCTGGAAGAAGGCTCCAACAGCACGGCGATCGAGCTGGATCCGGAAACCATCGTGGTGCTGCGCGTCAAGGAACACCGCAAGCCTGAGCAACTGGGCCTTGAAGTGGTCTCCGAGAGCATCCGCAAGCACCTGGCCAAAGAGCAGGCGACTGCTGCCCTGAAGACCAAGGCCGATGCCCTGATCGCCGGTCTGCGCGATGGCAAGATTGCCTTGGCGGCCAGCCAGGACGGTCAGGCCTGGAAGGTTCAGGAGGCGGTATCGCGTAGCCAGGACGGTATCGACCCGGTCGAGCTGCAGGCACTGTTCCGTATGAGCAAGCCTGAAGCCAAGGACAAGCCGGTGTACGCCAGCGTCACCCTTAACGATGGTAGCCTGGTGGTACTGCGTCTGAACGGCGTCAACGAAGGCACAGCGGCCACTGAAGAAGAGAAAGCGAGCTACCGCCGCTTCCTCGCTTCGCGCGCCGGCCAGCAGGACTTCGCGGCATACCGCAAGCAGCTGGAAGCCAAAGCGGATATCACTCGCTACTGAGTGCTGGATGCTTGAAACAGAAAAGGCCGCTTATGCGGCCTTTTCTGTTTTCATCGCGGGGCAAGTCGGGTCGCCGCACCGCCGCTCCCGCCGGTTTGTAGGAGCGGGCTTGCCCCGCGAAGAGGCTACTGAACGGCAGCTGGCACCAGAAACGCCGCCTCCAGCAACTGCCGGGTATACGCATGCTGCGGGTCGGCAAAGATGTCCGCCGCCACCCCTTGCTCCACCACCTGGCCTTGCTTGACCACCATCAACTGGTGGCTGAGCGCCTTGACCACCGCCAGGTCGTGGCTGATGAACAGGTAGGTGAGGTTGTACTTGCTCTGCAATGAGCGCAACAGCTCGACCACCTGGCGCTGCACGGTGCGGTCCAGGGCCGAGGTCGGCTCATCGAGCAGGATAAGTGCCGGTTTGAGCACCAGTGCCCGGGCAATGGCGATGCGCTGGCGTTGGCCGCCAGAGAACTCGTGCGGGTAACGGTGCCGCGCCTGCGGATCAAGGCCGACCTCTTGCAGGGCGGCAATGATTGCCTGCTCCTGCTCGGCGGCGTTGCCCATGCGGTGGATGCGCAGGCCTTCACCGACGATGTCGCTGACGCACATGCGCGGGCTGAGGCTGCCGAACGGGTCCTGGAAAACCACCTGCATCTGCCGGCGCAGCGGGCGTACCTGCTGCTGGGTCAGGTGCTCAAGGCTCGTGCCCTGAAAGCGGATGCTGCCCTGGCTGCCCAGCAGGCGCAGGATCGCCAGCCCCAGGGTCGACTTGCCCGAACCGCTTTCGCCGACAATGCCCAGGGTCTGGCCCTGGGGCAGGTCGAAGTTGATGCCGTCCACCGCCTTGACGTAATCGACGGTGCGTCGCAACAGACCCTTCTTGATCGGGAACCACACGCGCAGGTTCTCGACCTGCAGCATCGGCGCGCCGGGCGGGTTGCCGGCCGGGCCGCCGCTGGGCTCGGCACCGAGGAGCATCTGCGTGTAGGGATGCTTGGGGTGGCGGAACAGTGCATCACAGTCGGCTTGCTCGACGATCTGGCCCTTTTGCATCACGCAGACCCGGTGGGCAATGCGCTTGACCAGGTTGAGGTCGTGGCTGATCAGCAGCAGCGCCATGCCCAGGCGTGCCTGCAGGGACTTGAGCAACTCGAGGATCTTCAACTGCACGGTGACGTCCAGCGCCGTGGTCGGTTCGTCGGCGATCAGCAGGTCAGGCTCGTTGGCCAGGGCCATGGCAATCATCACACGCTGCCTCTGGCCGCCTGAGAGCTCGTGTGGCAGCGCTTTGAGGCGTTTGTGCGGCTCGGGTATGCCGACCATCGCCAACAGCTCCAGGGTGCGCTCGGTGGCCGCCTTGCCGCGCAGGCCCTTGTGCAGCAGGAGGATCTCGTTGATCTGCTTTTCGATGTTGTGCAGCGGGTTGAGCGAGGTCATCGGCTCCTGGAAGATCATCGCCACGCGGTTGCCGCGTATGCGCCGCATCTTTTTCTCGTCGAGGGTCAGCAGGTCTTGCCCTTCGAACAGGATGCTGCCGCTCGGGTGGCGGGCCAGCGGGTAGGGCAGCAGGCGCAGGATCGAGTGCGCCGTCACCGACTTGCCCGAACCGCTTTCACCGACCAGGGCCAGGGTTTCGCCGCGGCGGATGTCGAAGTTGACACCTTCGACCACCCGCTGGGATTGATCGCCGGTGACGAACTCGACGGCCAGGTCACGGACTTCGATCAAGGTTTGCTTGCTCATCTCATTTCCTCGGGTCGAAGGCATCGCGGGCGGACTCGCCGATGAACACCAGCAGGCTGAGCATCAAGGCCAGCACCGCGAAGGCGCTCATGCCCAGCCAGGGCGCTTGCAGGTTGGACTTGCCCTGGGCCACCAGTTCGCCCAGCGACGGCGCGCCGGGCGGCAGGCCGAAGCCGAGGAAGTCCAGGGCGGTCAGGGTGCCGATGGCGCCGGTGAGAATGAACGGCATGAAGGTCATGGTCGAAATCATCGCGTTGGGCAGGATATGCCGGTACATGATCGCGCCGTTCTGCATGCCCAGCGCCCGTGCCGCGCGCACGTACTCAAGGTTGCGCCCGCGCAGGAACTCGGCGCGCACCACATCCACCAGGCTCATCCACGAGAACAGCAGCATGATCCCCAGCAGCCACCAGAAATTCGGTTGCACGAAGCTTGCGAGGATGATCAGCAGGTACAGCACCGGCAGCCCCGACCAGATTTCCAGGAAGCGTTGCCCGGCCAGGTCCACCCAGCCGCCGTAAAAACCCTGCAGGGCACCGGCGATCACGCCGATGATCGAGCTGAGGATGGTCAGGGTCAGGGCAAACAGCACCGAGATACGGAAACCATAGATGACCCGCGCCAGCACGTCGCGGCCCTGGTCGTCGGTGCCCAGCCAGTTCTGCGCCGACGGCGGGGCGGGGGCCGGGACCTTGAGGTCGTAGTTGATGCTCTGGTAGCTGAACGGGATCGGCGCCCACAGCACGAAGCTGTCCTTGGCGGCGAGCAGTTCGCGGATGTACGGGCTCTTGTAGTTGGCTTCCAGCGGGAACTCGCCGCCGAAGGTGGTTTCCGGGTAGCGCTTGAGCGCCGGGAAATACCATTGGCCGTCGTAGCGCACGGCCAGTGGCTTGTCATTGGCGATCAGCTCGGCGCCCAGGCTCAGGCCGAACAGAATCAGGAACAGCCACAGCGACCACCAGCCGCGGCGGTTGGCCTTGAAGCGCTCGAAGCGCCGGCGATTCAGAGGTGACAGGTTCATCTCAGTGCTCCCGGCTGTCGAAGTCGATACGTGGGTCGACCAGGGTGTAGGTCAGGTCGCCGATCAGCTTCACCACCAGCCCGAGCAGGGTGAAGATGAACAGGGTGCCGAAGACCACCGGGTAGTCGCGGTTGATCGCCGCCTCGAAACTCATCAGGCCCAGGCCATCGAGGGAGAAGATCACCTCGATCAGCAGGGAGCCGGTGAAGAAGATACCGATGAACGCCGACGGGAAACCGGCGATCACCAGCAGCATGGCGTTGCGAAACACATGGCCGTAGAGCACGCGGTTAGGGCTCAAGCCCTTGGCCTTGGCGGTGACCACGTACTGCTTGTTGATCTCGTCGAGGAAGCTGTTCTTGGTCAGCAGGGTCATGGTCGCGAAGTTGCCGATCACCAGGGCGGTGACCGGCAGCACCAGGTGCCAGAAGTAATCGAGCAGCTTGCCGGCGGTGCTCAGCTCGTCGAAATTGTTCGAAGTCAGGCCGCGCAGCGGGAACCAGTCCAGGTAGCTGCCGCCAGCAAAAAGTACGATCAGCAGGATGGCGAACAGGAACGCCGGAATGGCGTAGCCGATGATGATCGCCGAGCTGGTCCAGACGTCGAAGTGGCTGCCGTGACGGGTGGCCTTGGCGATGCCCAGGGGGATCGACACCAGGTACATGATCAGCGTGCTCCACAGCCCCAGGGAGATCGACACCGGCATCTTCTCGACGATCAGGTCGATGACCTTGGCATCACGGAAGAAGCTGTCGCCAAAATCCAGGTGGGCGTAGTTCTTTATCATGATCCACAAGCGTTCCGGCGCCGATTTGTCGAAGCCGTACATCTGCTCGATTTCCTTGATCAGGGCAGGGTCCAGGCCCTGGGCGCCGCGGTAGTTGGAGCCGGCCACCGAGACTTCGGCACCCCCTCCGGCAATCCGGCTGGTGGCGCCCTCGAAGCCTTCAAGCTTGGCGATCATCTGCTCGACCGGGCCGCCTGGGGCGGCCTGGATGATGATGAAGTTGATGATCAGGATGCCCAGCAGGGTCGGGATGATCAGCAGCAAACGGCGAAAGATATAGGCCAGCATGCTATTTCGCCCCTTCGGCCGCTTGCGCCTCGGGCGCCGGGTTCAGCGGTACCACCGGCTCGACATCCGGCTTGATCCACCAGGTGTTGATGCCGATGTCGTATTTGGGCGACACCTTGGGGTGGCCGATGTGGTTCCAGTAGGCCACGCGCCAGGTCTTGATGTGCCAGTTGGGGATCACGTAGAAGCCCCATTGCAGCACCCGGTCGAGGGCGCGCGAATGCTCGATCAGGCTTTGTCGCGAATCGGCGTTGATCAACTGCTCGACCAGGGTGTCGATGGCCGGGTCCTTCAGGCCGATGAAATTGCGGCTGCCGGGGTTGTCGGCGGCGGCGCTCTGCCAGAACTCGCGTTGCTCGTTGCCCGGCGAGTTGGACTGCGGGTAGCCGCCGACGATCATGTCGAAGTCCCGCGAGCGTAGGCGGTTGATGTACTGCGAAACATCGACCCGGCGAATCACCAGGTCGATGCCTAGGTCGGCGAGGTTGCGCTTGAACGGCAGCAGGATGCGTTCGAACTCGGTCTGGGCCAGGAGAAACTCGATCGACACTGGCTTGCCCTGGGCGTCGACCATCTTGTCGTCGACGATGCGCCAGCCGGCGTCCTGCAGCAGCTTGTAGGCTTTGCGCTGCTGTTCGCGGATCATGCCGCTGCCATCGGTGACCGGGTTGGCGAAGGGCTGGGTGAACACCTGGTCGGGGATCTTGCCGCGCAGCGGTTCGAGAATTTTCAGTTCGGCGGCGTCGGGCAGGCCGGTGGCGGCCATGTCGGAGTTCTCGAAGTAGCTGCGGGTGCGGGTGTAGGCGCCGTTGAACAGCTGCTTGTTGGTCCATTCGAAGTCCAGCAGCAGGCTCAGCGCTTCACGTACCCGCACATCCTGGAACAGCGGGCGGCGGAGGTTGTAGACGAAGCCCTGCATGCCGGTCGGGTTACCGTTGGGCAGCTCTTCGAGGATCAGGCGTTTCTGCCGTACGGCTGGCACGTCGTAGGCGGTGGCCCAGCTCTTGGCGGCGGTTTCCAGGCGGTAGTCGAACTGGCCGGCCTTGAGCGCTTCGAGGGTGACGGCGCTGTCGCGGTAATAGTCGGTGGTCATCTCGTCGAAGTTGTAAAAGCCGCGATTGACCGCCAGGTCCTTGCCCCAGTAGTCCTTGACCCGCTCGTAGCGAATCGAACGCCCCGGCTTGACCTCGGCGACCTTGTACGGGCCGCTGCCCAGGGGAACTTCGAGGTTGCCCTTGGTGAACTCACGGTTTTCCCAGAAGTGCTTGGGCAACACCGGCAACTGGCCGAGGATCAGCGGCAGCTCGCGGTTGTTGCTGTGCTTGAACTTGAACAATACCCGCTGCGGATCTTCGGCGATCACTTCGGCGACGTCGGCGTAGTAACCGCGGTACAGCGGTGCGCCGTGCTTGATCAGGGTGTTGAAGGTGAACACCACGTCTTCAGCCTGCATCGGCTGGCCGTCATGAAAACGTGCTTCGGGGCGCAGGTAGAAGCGTACCCAGCTGTTGTCCGGAGCTTTCTCGATCTTGCCGGCGACCAGGCCGTACTCGGTGAAGGGCTCATCCAGGCTTTGGGTCATCAGAGTGTCGTAGATCAGGCCGATGTCATCGGCGGAAACACCCTTGTTGATGAACGGGTTGAGGCTGTCGAAGCCGCCGAAGCCGGCCTGGCGGAAGGTGCCGCCCTTGGGCGCGTCGGGGTTGACGTAGTCGAAGTGCTTGAAGCCTGCCGGGTATTTCGGCGCTTCATCGTAAAGGGTCAGGGCGTGTTGCGGTGCAGCCAGTGCCTGACCACCGAGGCAGGCCAGCAGCAGTGCGCAGGCCTTCAGGCGCAGGCGGGACATTGGCATCATTGGGCTTTCTCCGAAGGCTTGATCCACCAGCTGTTGAGCCCCAGGGTATAGGGCGGCGTGGCCACAAAGGCAAAGCGATTGCGGTAGGCCAGGCGGTGGTTGTCGAGATACCAGTTGGGAATCATGTAGTACTGCCACAGCAGCACCCGGTCCAGGGCGCGGGCGGCGGCCACTTGGTCTTCACGGCTCTGGGCGGCCAGCAGGGTGTCGAGCAGGTGATCGACCACCGGGTCTTTCACGCCAGCATAGTTCTTGCTGCCCTTGGTCGAGGCCTGGCTTGAGTGAAAGTACAGCCATTGTTCAAGGCCCGGGCTCAGGGTCTGGTTCAGGGTCATCAGAATCATGTCGAAGTCGAACTGGTCCAGGCGTTGTTTGTACTGGGCCCGGTCTACCGTACGCAAGCGTGCTTCGATGCCAATGCTGGCGAGATTTTCGACATAAGGTTGCAGGATCCGTTCAAGGTTCGGATTGACCAGCAACAGTTCCAGCTTCAAGGGTTGCCCGGCGCTGTTGAGCAGGCGTTGGCCATTGAGCTTCCAGCCGGCCTGGCCGAGCAGCTCGAGGGCCTGGCGCAAGGTCTGGCGGTTGATCCCTCGGCCGTCGGTGTGGCTCACCGAGTAGGGCTCGGTGAACAGCGCCGCAGGCAGTTGTTTGCGGTAGGGCGCGAGCAGCAGCCACTCCTTGCCCACCGGCAGGCCGCTGGCGGCGAATTCGCTGTTGGGGTAGTAACTGGTGGCGCGCTGGTAGGCGCTGCTGAACAGGGCGCGGTTGGTCCACTCGAAGTCGAGCATCAGCCCCAGTGCCTGGCGAACCCGCGCATCGCTGAAGGTCGCCCGGCGACTGTTCATGAACAGGCCCTGGGTCTGGGTCGGGATCTTGTGCGGGATCTGTGCCTTGATCACATCGCCGCGGCGCACCGCCGGGAAGTTGTAGCCGTTGGCCCAGTTCTTCGCCTGGTGCTCGATGTAGATGTCGAACTCACCAGCCTTGAAGGCTTCGAAGGCCACTGCGCTGTCGCGATAGAACTCGTACTCGACGCGGTCGACGTTGTACTTGCCGCGGTTCACCGCCAGGTCCTTGCCCCAGTAGTTCTTCACCCGCTCGAACACCAGGCGTCGCCCGGGCTGCACCTGGGTGATGCGGTAGGGGCCACTGCCCAAAGGCGGCTCGAAGGTGGTGGCCTTGAAGTCGCGGCCTTTCCAGTAGTGTGCCGGCAGCACCGGCATCTCGCCCAGGCGCAGGATCAGCAGCGGGTTGCCGGCGCGCTTGAAGACAAAGCGGATGCGTCGCGGGTTGAGGATATCGACGCGTTTGACTTCCTGCAGGTTGGTCCGGTAGATCGGATGGCCTTCCTTGAGCAGGGTGCGATAGGAGAACGCCACGTCGCTGGCGGTAATCGGCTTGCCATCGTGAAAGCGCGCTTCGGGGCGCAGGTTGAACACCACCCAACTGCGGTCTTCGCTGTACTCGACCGAGCCTGCGATCAGGCCATAGCTTGAAGTGGGCTCATCACCGGAGGGGTCGTACTGGCCGGTGCCGACCATCAGGGTTTCGTTCAGCTCGCTCACCCCGTACTGCAAGAAGTTCGGCGTGGTGACCGGGCTTGAGCCCTTGAAGGTGTAGGGGTTGAGGGTGTCGAAGGTGCCAAATGCCATGGCGCGCAAGGTGCCGCCCTTGGGCGCTTGCGGATTGACCCAGTCGAAGTGGGTGAATTTGGCTGGATACTTGAGCGTGCCGAACTGGGCGTAACCGTGGCTTTCGCTGATTGTTGCGCCCGCGGGAAAGCTCAAGGCCAGGCTGAGTGACAGCAACAGGAGGGGACGTATCAAGTCGAGATCCGATCCAGGCGGCTTGGGCTTTATTCCAGCTACAGTAACAGCTTGTATCGACTGGAAAAAGAGTGCCGCGTGGGGCGGGGCAGGTGGCTCCGGTCAGTGACCGGAGCACGAACCTCAATGGTTGAGGTAGACGGTCAGGGTCTGGCCTGGCTTGAGGGCGTGGCCGCTGCGTGGGTTCCAGCGTTTGAGGTGCTGCATCTCGACGTTGAAGCGCTTGGCCACCAGGTACAGCGAGTCGCCTTTGCGCACCTTGTACTGGGTGGATTTCTTCTGGTTCTTGGCGCCAACCGGCTGGGCGTTCTGCATCACCAGGGTCTGGCCGGCCTTGAGGTTCTTGCCGGAAAGCTTGTTCCAGCGCTGCAAGTCCTTGACGCTGACCTTGTTGGCCTTGGCGATGCTGGCCAGGTTGTCGCCACGCTTGACCCGGTAACGGCTGTTACGGGTTGTGGTGGTGCGCGGCGCCGCTTCGGCCATGGCCGCTTCGAACACGGCCTTTTTCGGCTGCAGGGTCAGCAGTTCTTCAGGCTTCATGTTCGACAGCGAAGCGGTCAGCAGTTGCGCCTTGGCGGTCGGCACCAGCAGTTGCTGCGGGCCGTCGACGGTCATGCGCTTCTTGAAGGCCGGGTTGAGCTGGAACAGTTCGTCTTCGTCGATCTCGGCCAGGGCTGCGACCCGTGACAGGTCGAGGCGGTCCTTGATCGCCACGGCTTCGAAGTAGGGCTCGTTGGCAATCGGGTTGAGGTTGACGCCATAGGCTTGCGGCGTCATCACCACCTGCGACAGGGCCAGCAGCTTGGGCACGTAGTCGCGGGTTTCCTGCGGCAGCGGCAGGTTCCAGTAGTCGGTCGGCAGGCCGAGCTTCTCGTTGCGCTCGATGGCGCGGCTGACCGTGCCTTCACCGGCGTTGTAAGCGGCCAGGGCCAGCAGCCAGTCACCGTTGAACATGTCGTGCAGGCGGGTCAGGTAGTCCAGCGCGGCGTTGGTCGAGGCGGTGATATCGCGACGGCCATCGTAGAAGCGGGTCTGGCGCAGGTTGAAGTAACGCCCGGTGGACGGGATGAACTGCCACAGCCCCACCGCATGGGCCCGGGAGTAGGCCATGGGGTTGTAGGCGCTCTCGATCGCCGGCAGCAGCGCCAGCTCCAGCGGCATGTTGCGCTCTTCGAGGCGTTCGACGATGTAGTGGATGTACAGGCTGCCACGGTCGCCGGCGGTTTCGAGGAACGAAGGATTACTGGCGAACCACAGGCGTTGCTGTTCGATGCGCGGGTTGACCGCAACCCCGTCCTGCAGCACGAAGCCCTGGCGCATGCGCTCCCAGACGTCCTGGGGGGCCTGCTCGACGACCGGCTTGACCGGTACGACCAACGGCTTCTGCTTGGCCCGGGCCTGGTAGTTGTGCGCGCGAACGCTGTCGGATTCGTCGACTTGACGGGTGCTCTGGCAGCCCACGAGGGTGGCGGCCAGGGCCAGCGCACTGGCTTGGGCCAGGCGCGTCAGGGCGACGGAATTGAAGGTTCTGCGGCTAGTGGACGACATTGGCTGGGACGAAGTTCCGGGCAAAAATGTCGGGGGATTCTAGAAAGCGGCCCCCCAACGGTCAACCTTTCAGAACTTTCCGTCACCAGCAGCGGCTGTTTAGAACGTATCTTTCCAAGCACGCAACCCAGCAAAAACAGCACTTGGCGTAGGGTTTAAGTGGTCAATCCGTTCGTCTAGTTTTTCTTTAACGGATGTTTCGGTGGTCCGCAGGAAAGGGTTGGTGAGCTTTTCCAGGGCCAGGGTTGATGGCAACGTGATGCGATCTTGTGCCCTAAGCTGGGTAACGTCGGCGAAGCGTTGGGCAATGTGCGGGTTTTCAGGCTCCACCGCCTGGGCGAAGCGCAGGTTGCTCAGGGTGTATTCGTGGGTGCAATACACCAGGGTGGCGGCGGGCAGCGCGGCCAGGCGCTGCAGGGAGTGGTGCATCTGCTCCGGCGTGCCCTCGAACAGGCGCCCGCAACCGGCGGCGAACAGGGTGTCGCCGCAGAACAGCACCGGGGTGGTTGTTTGCGGGCAATAATAGGCAATGTGTCCCAGGGTGTGTCCAGGCACCGCGATAACCTGGAAATCCAGACCCAGAACGCGCACGCTGGCGTTGTCCTCCAGGGCCTGGTCACGGCCCGGGATGCGCTCGAGGGCCGGGCCGTAGACGGTCGCGCCGGTGTGCGACTTGAGCTGCTCGACGCCACCGACATGATCGTGGTGGTGATGGGTAATGAGGATGTCGCTCAGTCGCCAGCCGGGATGGCGCTCAAGCCAGGCCAGGACCGGCGCGGCATCGCCTGGATCGACCACCGCGCAACGCTGGTTGGCAGCATCTTGCAACAACCAGATGTAGTTATCGTTGAAAGCGGGCAGGGCATCGATCTGTATCATGGTGCGATTCGCCAAACGGTGGACATGGGTGCATCTTAGTAGCTATGCGCGCTGTCGAGAACCTTCAAGGGAGACTGCAATGACCGATCAAGCCTTCGCCCAGGCCGATCCGCAGTGGCTGGAGCTGATCAGCCTGGCCCGCGACTGGTTCGCCGGCCCGTTGGGGCAAATGATGCTCAAAGAAGAGCAACGCCTGCTCGAAGAGGAACTGGGGCGTTACTTCGGCGGTTACCTGGTGCATTACGGCCCCTGCGCCGAAGCACCGCCCAAGGCCCCGCAGGTACAACGCAACGTGCGCCTCGGCGCGCCGCTGCCCGGGGTCGAGATCGTCTGTGAAGAACAGGCCTGGCCGCTGAGCGAACATGCCGCCGACGTCGTGGTGCTGCAGCATGGCCTGGACTTCAGCCTGTCGCCCCATGGCCTGCTGCGCGAGGCTGCCAGCAGTGTGCGCCCGGGTGGTCATTTGCTGATCGTCGGCATCAACCCCTGGAGCAGTTGGGGCGTACGCCGGGTGTTCGCCCATGATGCCTTGCGCAAGGCGCGCTGCATTTCCCCGTCGCGGGTGGGCGACTGGCTCAACCTGCTGGGTTTCGCGCTGGAGAAACGCCGCTTCGGGTGCTATCGTCCGCCGCTCGCATCCCCCGCCTGGCAACAGCGCCTGGCCGGCTGGGAGCGGATCGCCGGAGGCTGGCAGAGTGCCGGTGGCGGTGTCTACCTGCTGGTGGCGCGCAAGATGGTGGTCGGCCTGCGGCCCCTGCGCCTGGAGCGCCGCGAGCCGATGGGCAAGCTGCTGCCGCTGCCGATGGCCAAGGTCAACCGGCGCCATTCCGAACCCTGAGTTCCGGGCCCCCTGGGCGCGGGGCCAAATCATTGATGAAAAGGCTGTAAATGAGCGATAGCGTCGAAATCTTCACCGATGGTGCCTGCAAGGGCAACCCCGGCCCGGGTGGCTGGGGCGTGCTGATGGTGTGCAAGGGCGTCGAAAAGGAGCTGTGGGGCGGCGAACGCGAGACCACCAACAACCGCATGGAACTGATGGCGGCGATCAAGGGCCTGGAAGCGCTCAAGCGCGAGTGCGAAGTGCTGCTGGTCACCGACTCCCAGTACGTGATGAAAGGCATCACCGAGTGGATGGTCAACTGGAAAAAGCGCGGCTGGAAAACCGCCGCCAAAGAGCCGGTAAAGAACGCCGACCTCTGGCAGTTGCTCGATGAACAGGTAGGCCGGCACAAAGTGACCTGGAAATGGGTCCGCGGGCATATTGGCCATCATGGCAACGAGCGTGCCGATCAACTGGCTAACCGCGGTGTTGACGAGGTCCGTGGTCTGCGTTGACTACACCGGCCGCCACTCGCCCTTGAGCTGAGGTAGAATGGCCGGCTTTTCACCAGACTGTACGCGGCAGGAGACCATCGGCGTGGAGATTCAGAACAACAGGTCGGTCGTCCTCGACACCGAAACCACCGGTATGCCGGTGACTGATGGCCACCGGGTCATCGAGATCGGTTGTGTCGAGCTGATGGGCCGGCGCCTGACCGGGCGCCATTTCCACGTCTACCTGCAGCCGGACCGCGAAAGTGATGAGGGCGCCATTGGCGTCCACGGCATCACCGACTCCTTCCTGCTCGATAAGCCGCGCTTTGCTGAAGTCGCCGATGAATTTTTCGAGTTCATTCAGGGCGCCCAGCTGATCATCCACAACGCGGCGTTCGACGTTGGCTTCATCAACAACGAATTCGCCTTGCTCGGCCAGCACGATCGCGCCGACATCTCCCAGCATTGCACCATCCTCGACACCCTGATGATGGCCCGCTCGCGTCATCCGGGGCAGCGCAACAGCCTCGATGCGTTGTGCAAACGCTATGGTGTCGACAACTCCGGCCGTGAGCTGCACGGCGCACTGCTCGACTCCGAGCTGCTGGCCGACGTCTACCTGAGCATGACCGGTGGCCAGACCAGCCTGTCGCTGGCCGGCCACGGTGCCGATGGCGAAGAGGAGGGCGACGACAACCGCGGCAGCGAAATTCGCCGCCTGCCTGCCAGTCGCCAGCCGGGGCGGATCATTCGCGCCAGCGAGCAGGAGCTCGAGCTGCACATGGCGCGTCTGGAAGCCATCGCCAAGTCCGCCGGTGGCCCGGCGCTGTGGCAGCAGTTGTCCGAAGCAAACTGAGGCAATTTGCCGCGCAGGGGCGCTGGCGACCTTCTACCCTGAGGTGACAGAGCTGTCACCCGGAGGAAGCGCCCGCCCATGTACAAGGACCTCAAGTTCCCCGTCCTCATCGTGCATCGCGACATCAAGGCCGATACGGTCGCTGGCGAGCGTGTTCGCGCAATTGCCCAAGAGCTGGCCCAGGACGGCTTCACTATCCTGCCGGCCGTCGATTACGCCGAAGGCCGCCTGGTCGCCGCCACCCATCACGGCCTGGCGTGCATGCTGATTGCCGCCGAAGGCGCTGGGGAAAACACTCACCTTTTACAGAACATGGTCGAACTGATTCGCCTGGCCCGGGTGCGTGCACCGCACCTGCCGATCTTCGCCCTGGGCGAGCAGGTGACCCAGGAGAATGCCCCTGCCGATGTCATGAGCGAGCTGAACCAGCTGCGCGGCATTCTCTACCTGTTCGAAGACACCGTACCGTTTCTCGCCCGCCAGGTGGCGCGGGCCGCGCACAGTTATCTGGATGGCTTGCTGCCGCCCTTTTTCAAGGCGCTGGTGCAGCACACCGCGCAATCGAACTACTCATGGCACACCCCCGGCCATGGCGGTGGCGTGGCCTATCGCAAAAGCCCGGTCGGCCAGGCCTTTCACCAGTTCTTCGGCGAGAACACCCTGCGTTCGGACCTGTCGGTGTCGGTCCCTGAGCTGGGCTCGCTGCTCGATCACACCGGGCCGCTGGCGGCCGCCGAGGCGCGGGCGGCAAAGAATTTCGGTGCCGACCATACCTTCTTCGTGATCAATGGCACTTCCACCGCCAACAAGATTGTCTGGCACTCGATGGTCGGTCGAGATGACCTGGTGCTGGTCGACCGCAACTGCCACAAGTCGGTGGTCCACGCGATCATCATGACCGGGGCCATCCCTTTGTACCTGTGCCCGGAGCGCAACGAGCTGGGGATCATCGGGCCGATCCCGCTGAGCGAATTCAGCCAGGCCTCGATTGCCGCCAAGATCCACGCCAACCCCCTGGCCCGTGGCCTTCCGCCCAGGGTCAAGCTGGCGGTGGTGACCAACTCCACCTATGACGGCTTGTGCTACAACGCCGAGCTGATCAAGCAGGTGCTGGGCAACAGTGTCGAGGTGTTGCATTTTGATGAGGCCTGGTATGCCTACGCGGCGTTTCACGAGTTCTTCCGCGGGCGTTACGCCATGGGCACTTCGCGCAGTGCCGACAGCCCGCTGGTGTTCAGCACTCACTCGACCCACAAGCTGCTGGCCGCCTTCAGCCAGGCGTCGATGATCCATGTGCAGGACGGCGGCGCCCGCCAGTTGGACCGCGACCGCTTCAACGAAGCCTTCATGATGCATATTTCTACCTCGCCGCAGTACAGCATCCTCGCCTCGCTGGATGTCTCTTCGGCGATGATGGAAGGCCCGGCCGGGCGCTCCTTGCTGCAGGAAATGTTCGATGAGGCGCTGAGTTTTCGCCGGGCCATGGCCAACCTGCGTGAGCACATGGCCGCCGATGACTGGTGGTTCAGTATCTGGCAACCGCCGCTGGCGGACGGTGCACGGCGGCTCGCCACCGAAGACTGGCTGCTGCAGCCCCAGGCCGACTGGCACGGTTTCGCTGATGTCAGTGACGATTACGTGCTGCTCGACCCGATCAAGGTCACCCTGGTGATGCCCGGGCTCAGTGCCGGCGGCGCCTTGAGCGAGCATGGCATTCCGGCGGCGGTGGTCAGCAAGTTTCTCTGGGAGCGCGGCTTGGTGGTGGAAAAGACCGGGCTCTACACCTTCCTGGTGTTGTTCTCGATGGGCATCACCAAGGGTAAATGGAGCACGCTGCTGACCGAGTTGCTCGAGTTCAAGCGCAACTACGATGCCAACACCCGCCTGCTCGAATGCCTGCCCTGCGTTGCCCAGCTCGATCCAGTGCGTTACCAGGGCCTGGGCCTGCGCGACCTGTGTGACCAGTTGCACGCCTGCTACCGCAGCAATGCCACGGCCAAGCAACTCAAACGCCTGTTCACGCGTTTGCCGGAAGTGGTGATGAAACCTGCCGATGCCTATGACCGGATGGTGCGCGGGGAGGTCGAGGCGGTACCGATCGAGCAGTTGCTCGGGCGTATCGCTGCGGTGATGCTGGTGCCCTATCCACCGGGCATTGCGTTGATCATGCCGGGGGAGCGTTTTACCGAGTCTACGCGTTCGATCATCGACTACCTGGCCTTTGCTGCTGCCTTCGACTGCGGCTTTCCCGGTTTTGTCGCCGATGTCCATGGGTTGCAGCATGAAACCACAGCGCAGGGACGGGTCTATACCGTCGATTGCATCAAGGCCTGAGCAGGCTCAAGGAATGCGGATGATTTCCACGCCACTCTGGACCAGCTCAAAACGGTCTTCACCCAGGTGGTTGACCCGGTCACCGATTGCCAGCCTGTAGGTGGTAATGGGCAGGGATGCGGCGCTTCCGTCGGCCTGCAGGGTGGCTTCCTGGAACTCATGAACGGGATAGATGCGGCCCTCGGCGTCCCGTGCATGAAACTGTCCGACCAGTACTGCTGTCATTTACCGTACAACCTCTGAAGAAATAAGTATCTGTCAGGCATAGACCACTGTTTTGCCTGGTAAGTTTTGCCTGTATGGAAAAAAACTTCAGGGCCGTGCCGGATCATCTATACCTACAACTCCCTTTGTTCATCACATCAGGAATTTGCCATGAGCCAGGTGTATTCAGTCGCCGTCGTCGTCGGCAGCTTGCGCAAGGAATCCCTCAACCGCAAAGTCGCCCGCGCGCTGGCCGAGCTTGCGCCATCCAGCCTCAAGCTGCACATCGTCGAAATTGGCGAGCTGGCCTTGTACAACGAGGATATCGACGTCAATCCGCCGCAGGCCTACAAAACGTTTCGCGAGCAGATTCGCGGCAGTGATGCGCTGCTGTTTGTCACCCCCGAGTACAACCGCTCGGTGCCGGGAGTGTTGAAAAATGCCATCGATGTGGGCTCGCGGCCCTATGGCCAGAGCGCCTGGAGTGGCAAGCCCGGGGCGGTGATCAGTGTGTCGCCGGGGGCGGTGGGCGGCTTTGGTGCCAACCATCACCTGCGCCAGTCGCTGGTGTTCCTTGATGTGCCGTGCATGCAGCAGCCTGAAGCGTATATCGGTGGGGCGGGAACGCTGTTTGACGACAACGGCAAGCTGTCGGAGAAGACCCGGCCGTTCCTGCAGACCTTTATCGACAAGTTCGCCGTGTGGGTCGCGCGCCACCAGAACTGAGGCATTGCACCGGCCACCTTACTCAAGGCTGGCCGGTGCAAAGGCAGGTTCAACGTTACTGTTGCCCTGCCCGGTTGGTCAGCGCCTCGATCAGGTTGCTTTCGCTGCGCTTGAACTGTTGCTCCAGCGCGGTGATGCGTGCGGCAATCTGGTCGGGGTTGTCATCCGGATACAGGTCGTACAGCTCCAGTACCTCGGCCTCGTAGGCAGACTTGAGCGCCATGAAACGATCGGCGTGGCTCTCGCGCAGGTAATCCACCCAGAAGTCCCGCCCCCTGGCGAAGTCGAGAAAGGCCTGGCCGCTTTCGCCCTGGCGTACCTGGTTCAACGCAGCATCCAGTTCCCCGGGGCGAATGTTGGCGGCCGTTCGGTACAACATGTTGCTCGGCGGCACCGGCAGGTCCAGCTCACGGGCCCATTGCAGGCGATAGGCCAGGCGCACTTCGGCTTCGTCGCGGCTACCGGCCTGTTCGCGGGCAGCGTTGTCCAGCGCCTCCAGCCGGTACAGACGGCGGGTGAGGGCGTACAGGGAACTGCCCCGCTGTTCGGCGGCAACGCCGTGCAGCGATTGACGAATGAACACCTGGATTTCCATCTGGTTGAAGGCCAGGCGTATGCCGTCAGGGCAGGTGTCGCGCTGCCTGATCTGCTGCAAGGGTTCGGCACCCATGCCGTTGAGGACCAGGCGCAGTTCTGTGTCATTGGCGGCTACCTCGAGTACGCCCCAAACCCGTTCGGTAAGGCCATTGCGGCTACCAGCATCGCGATAGTCGGCGCTGTGCTCCAGATGGTTGATGATCCCCAGCAGGTCGCTGGCGTCTGCGCCGTCTTCGATCTGTTGCCAGATACCTCTGCGTATCGCACTGCGGTCCTCGGCACCGCTTAGCCAGACATCCGCACCGGATTCGGCTTCTTCAGGGGAAGAGGGGGAAGAGTCGCTTGAATAGTGCCGCTCACGCTCCAGGGCACGGATGTCGGGCGGGGTGTCCATATAGAAGTCGTAGGCGCGATTGAAACCTTCGGACAAGTGCGCGCGACGCATGCTCTCGTGGCTCAACGGGTTGCCGGTCAGGGAAATTTCAGTGTGATGTTCTTCAGTGCGTGGGTTGGCGAGAATGCGCTCGGGCAATTCGCTTAACTGGTTGTCAACCAGCGACAAGCGTTGCATCGGTCCTGGCAGCAGCGTGTCCAGCCATTGCGGCCAGGTTTGCAGGCCGACATTGTTGAGGCTCAACTGCTCGATGTTGCGCAAGGCAGAGGCATCGGTAATCTCGCCGATAATATTTGCGTCAAGTTGCAGTTCAGTCAGCCCTGGCATGAGTTGCAGCGTTGCCAGCGCCGACTGATCGATGTTCAGGCCCTGATCGATCAGGCTCAGGTGTTCCAGCATCCGCAATTGCGGCAAAGCCGTGTTCAAGCTACCCAGCGGGGTGACATGCCCCTCGATGTGCAAACTGTCCAGGTAGGGAAAGTCACTGAGAAACCGATGCAATTCACGGGCGTTGGTGCCCACGCGCAGAAGCTGCAACCTGCGCAGGCGATGATAGAAAAACGCCGGCAATCGCCTGGGGAAGTCGTTCAAGGCAATTGCATCGAGACGCAAGGTACCAACGTGGCCATGGGTTGGTTCGTGGCTCCACAAGTCGTGCACCAGGCGGCCCAGGCGGCGCCTGGAGGCAATCTGTTCATCGCGTAGCGGTGCGCCTGAGTGGGACGCTTCGGCCCACTGCACAAAGGCTTCATCCAGCTGCGCACGTTCCTGGGTCATGACATCCAGGATGGCGCGAAGATTCTCTGCAATGGTCAGTTCAAAGCTAAAACGCCTGCCTTCACCTTCACTCAGGCGCATACGGATCAGGGTGTCCCGCGAAAGCTCGTTGTTCCGTAACGAAACCCGGGTGTGATGCCCGCTACCGATGGGGTTTTCCAGCACGGCGGCGGGTACCGTGGTGATCTGGTTGTCGGCCAGGGAGACTTCGGCAATTCCAGTGAGCGCCGCGCTGTCGAGCCACTGTGGCCAGCGGTCAAGCTGGGTCCGTCTCAGGCCCAGATACTGCAGGTTCAAGCCGCTGAGGTCGATGTTGCCGAGAATGTTGAGGGTGTTTCCGCTCAGGTCCAGGCGTTGAAGCTGGCTGAAACCCCGGTAGAGGTTGATTTCGGCCTGGCCGATGTACAGCCGGGTATCGATCAGGCTCAGTTCGCGCAGTTGTGGGTAATGTTCCAGCACCGTCTGGCCGATGAAGGGATAGCTGGGTTGGCCAATACTCTGGCCATAGACCAAAGACCTCACCTGGGGAAAGCGCTCGAAGAACCGGCCCAGGCCGATACGCTCGTTGTCCAGGTTGATGAACGGATTGACCGGCGTTTCGTCATGGTTCACGTTCCACAATTCCAGGCCCTGCACGCGCTGCTGGATGAAATCGGGCAACTGCGTCGGGAAGTCGACCAGGTAGACGTCCGCCAGTTGTAGCGGGGTATAGGCTTGTCCCAGTTCCGGCAGACTGTTGTTACGCCAGTGGCTCCATAACGCTTCGGCGATGCGTGTGCGGCTGTTCATGCGCGCCGTGCTCAATGGCGGCAGTGAAACGGTCGCCTCGGTCCATCCGGTCAGGTGAGTGCGCAGGGCTTGCTGCTCGACAAGTAACTGATCCAGGCGCTGGTCGATGTCCGCACGGGTCCACTGCGCGTCGTAGAACATCTGCAGGATCTGCTCGGGAAAGGCGTGCTCGAATTCAAGCAGACGGATCTTGTCCAGCAGCGTCTCTTCAAGGATGAAGCCCGCCAGCCTGCCGCGTCCGCTCAACGGGAAACCAAGCCTGCCATCGGCCAGGCGCATCGGGGAGCGGGCGCCGGGCTTGAGCGCTTGCATCTTCAGCACGGCTCTCAAGCTGTGCCGGGCCAGTAGCGGTTGCGACTGTACGGCCTGTTTGAGCGCTGCGTGCTGGCTGATGTCGGCAAAGCCCAGGGCGCTGCGTTGGGCGTCCGGCAGCGCGTGCAGGACTGCGGCATAAAGGGTGTCACGGCCATGCAGCTGACGCCCGTCGGCATCGTAAGTGCGGTAGGTGGTGCCATCGCTGACCAGGACCTTGCGAATCGGCGCTTCGCTGCTGCCGATGCTGTCGAGTAGCGCCCCCTGGATTGAACCCTCGCGGACCTCCAGGCGTATGTCGGTGGACCAGCCGTGTAGAGTGCCCAGGGTATGCAGCGCCAGCCGCTCGCTGTCGGAACTGCTGCCAGCGTCCAGATACAGCCCTTCATACGCACGATTCAGACGCAGCTTATGCAGGTAGGCACGGGCTTCTTCGCCAATTCGTACGGGAATGCGCGCATTGACACGCAATTGTTCAAGTTCTGCCGGGCTGGCGTGGCGCAGCAGTTCCTCGACTACCACCGTGGGCAGGCCGCTGAAGGCTTGCTGGACCTGCAGCACCGGGCCAGCGTCGGTTTTTTGCAGTGCCTGGTAGCGTTCATTGAACAGTCGGGTTTTGTGGGTTTTTGCCTGGGTCGCCAATTGTTGCTGTAATTGGCGTTTCGCTGTGGTGAAGTTGGGCTCGCCTGAGCCCAGCGGGTGTTGCAGCAGTCCTTCGAGCTCTGCTTTGGTCATTTTCCGCATCAGTGCTTCGAGAACGTCATCACCACCGAGCCGCACCTGCAGGGGGCGGGGCAGCGCATTGCCACTTTGGCTGTGGTACTGCGCAAGCACCTTACCCTGCTCATCGAGCACGGTCAGCGCTTGGCCGTTCGGCCAGCCGGGCGCCTCGGCCAGTAGTTGCAGTTGCAGGGCCGGTTCGGCGTGCGGATCTCCTGCCTCCAGTAGCTGGGTGAAGCGGTCAAGCTCATGTTCCAGACGGAAGCGGTGTAGCGTGTCGCTGAACAGGGCGGGCGGGTGCAGGCCTTCGCTCAATGCGTGACGCAGGTGTGCCTGATGGGTTTCGCTGACGCGCATGATGGTGCTGGCGACTTCGTCGGAGAACTCGGCGCCGGCATGTCCAAGCCGTCGGAACAGACGGATGCCTTCCCACTCAAGCGGCTGGTCGGTAACCTGCAGCCAGGCGCCTGCCTGGTTGTGGCGCAAAGGCGGCTCGTAGGCGCCCCTGCGCCACGGATGTTCCAGCCGGTAGGGCGCGCTGGCAGCGGGCGGCTTGACCGCGTAGGTGCGGCCTTCGAGTACCAGCCATTGTCGGCCCTGGTAGTCGTAGAGCCCGGAGGCATTGGGCTTTAGGTCAGCGGGGAGCCTGAGGTTATGGGCGAATGGCTGCAGGTCGGGTTTCCACAGGCGCGTACTGCCATCGGGCAGTTCCACGCTCTGCATCTGCCTGACCAGCTCAGGGGCTTGTACCGCAGCGCCACCCCCTGCCGCCGAGAGGCCTCCCAGGGCGGCGATCATCGCCAGGTTTTCGACCACATCCATCAGGTAGCCCCAGGCTTGCTGGCTCTCGCCCCTGGCCAGGCTCTCGATGCCTTCATAGACTTCGTTGCACAGTTGTACGGCGGTGACGGCCAGCATCACCTCGCCGAGCACCGGCACCACGAACGCAGCGATATTGAGTACGTTGAGCGTGGTCTGGACAAAGTACAGCAGCTTGTCTTGCAGCGACTTGTGGTCCTCGGCGGCCGTGGGCACGCCGTGAAACAGGGCATCGTCCTTGAGCTGGGTGATTTTTTGCTGGTACAGCGCGTTGAGCAGGTTGCCGAAAAAGGTACCTTCGCGCAGGTGCAGTGAGGCATTACGGTCGAGTTTTTCTTCGTAGTAGCCCGCGGCACTGTTCCAGACCTTGGGATAGAAAGCCTGGTGCAGGCGAGCAAACAACCGCGCGCGCTGGCGTGCAGGTACAAATCGGGCAAAGAACTGCTGGTAGTCCGGCTTCAGAAAGCTGTCACGCAGGGGCGCGAAAAAGTGCGCAAGCGAGGGGTACTCCCTGAGCGGGTCGTAGGGGTCATCGGGAATGTAGACCACGACCTTTTCGCTGTGCTGGCTGGCACTGCGGTCTTTACCGAAGACAACGATGGCGCTGAGTTCGACATCCCAGAGTTTGAGAAAGTTACGGGTTATCGTTACACCGTCCAGTGTTGCCGGTTTGTTTCGAGCGATATCCAGCAATACGCCATGCATCTGCGGGCTGATGGTTTTTTTCAACCGCGCAATGTGCGTATGCAGGAGGAACGTCGATTGCTCGAGCTGTTTGAAGTCGGCGCGCACATTGGCGCTGGCGGCGTCGGCAGCGTCACCTGCAGCGGACTCCGGGTTGAGTACGCGGTGTATCAACTGTTGGTAGGTACCGCCCAGGTCAAGTTCGCGGCACAGGGCAGCAAACTGCTCGGGAACGATATTCAGCGGCGACTCGTCGGGGTAACGCCCGGGCCGGTTGAGTGCCGGGTCGGAGTAATAAATGCGCGAGGCGATCGATGTCCGCCCGCGATCGTCAGTCATGGCGCCCGGCGAGGCTTCCCAGGCTTCGAAGTTCTGCAGGGCACAGGCCAGCAGCGACTGGGTGGCGGCTTTGATCGCGACACCAGCCTTGACCGCTGGATCCTGCGACAACGTCAGGAAAGAGCCGTCGATGACCACGCGCCGGGCATGGAACAGATAGCTGTTGTGCACATCCACATCCAGGCCGAATCGCTCCTGCAGCTTGGCTTTCAACAAGGGTTCGGCGTAGGTCTCGATGGCCGGGAGCGCGGCAAGAACCTGCTGGATTCGTTGCTCATTGCGCCGATGGCGGACATAGACCTTTTGCAGTTGTTCCAGGGTTTGTGCATCGGTTTCCCGCGCGCTGCTGAGCCAGGGCAATGACTGTACGTCGACATTGCGTAGAGCCGCATGCGTGTTGGCAGGCGCGTTGATCAGCCAAGTTGGTAACTTGTTCTTGATTGGCTCGAGATCGGTTGGTTGCGTGGGAAAACTGAGGTCAACAGACATGAATTAAAACCTTCTTCCTTGAGGTGTAGGCACTGAGCGTACGGTGGAAAGCTCAAGGGAAAAAGTTTGAATGTTGGTTGGGAAAGTCGGTGAAAAGATCGTGATTTTGCGGCAATAATGACTATATCTAACACCTTTTGTCACTTGCCCGGGGCGGCATGAGCAAACAGGCAGGTCAAGTTGGGTAACTTGTCCTGCCTGTTTAGATTGCTGGGTCAATCAGCTGTGCAACGTGCTTACACGGCCTGCGGCATTTCCCCACGAGCCAGGCGCTTGTTGATATCAGCAATCACCTCTGGCAGTTCGTTGATGGTGTCGATCAGGTAGTGCGGGCGCGAGCCTGCGAACAACGCATGAATGCGCTTGCGCTCGCTGTCGAGGGTGTCCGAGGCCAGGGCGCGGTAGCCTTCGTAGGTCAGGCCCAGGGCGTTGCCCGAGCACACCAGCGCTACCGTCCACATGCCGGCGCGCCGGCCTTCGAGGATGCCTGGCACGGTGTCGTCGACCTTGACGCAGGCAGCGACATCATCGATGCCCAGGGCAATCACGTTGGCCAGGGCCTGGGCCGGCCAGGGGCGGCCATTCGGGGTTTCGTCGGTGGCCACCACATGATCGGCGATGTAGCCGTTCTGCGCGGCCAGTGCCACCACCTTGTCCATTACCACTTTCGGATAGCCCGAGCACGAGCCGATCTTCAGACCGTCTTGGCGCAGCCCGGTGAGGGTGTCGAGGGCGCCGGGGATCAGCGCCGAGTGCACGGCGATCTTCTCGATCTGCAGTGGCATGAAGCGCTCATAGATGGCGGTGACGTCCGCGTCGGTCGGCGTGCGGCCGAACACCTTGCGGTAGCGCTCGGCGATCAGCGGCTGGTCACACAGGGTGCGGATATGGTCCCACTTGCCCATGCCCATCGGCCCGCGGGCTTCCTCGATAGACACTTCGACGTCGAACTCGGCGAACGCCTCGACAAAGATCTGGGTTGGGGCAAAGGAGCCAAAATCGACCACGGTGCCGGCCCAGTCGAGGATCGCGGCTTGCAGTTGCGTCGGGTTGTTGTAGTTCATGTTCAGGTTCCTTGAGCGGGTGGTTGCGCTGATCGGGTAAAAAGGCTTCGGGGTATCAGATGTCCAGCACTTCCATTTCCCGCAGCACCTGAGCCACGGCATCGACCGCGGCCTGCATGCCGTCCGGGCCGACGCAGCCGATGCAGCCGACGCGGAAGGTTTCGACCTGGGTCAACTTGCCCGGGTAGAGGATGAAACCCTTGGCCTTGACCCGCTCGTAGAAGTCCTTGAACTGGTAGCGCGGATCGTTCGGGGCATGGAAGGTGACGATGATCGGCGCCTGAATCTCGGCGGGCAGGAAGCTGCGCAAGCCAATGGCGGCCATGCCGTCGAGCAGGGTCTTGCAGTTGCTGGCATAGCGCTGGTGGCGGGCGGGCAGGCCGCCTTGTTCGTTGTACTGCAGCAAGGCCTCGTGCAGCGCCGCTACCACATGAGTTGGCGGGGTGAAGCGCCACTGGCCGGTCTTGGCCATGTAGACGTGCTGGTCATGCAGGTCCATGGCCAGCGACGGCGAGTTGCCTTGGGCGGCGGCCAGCGACTGTTTGTTGGCAAAGACGAAGCCCATGCCAGGCACGCCTTCCAGGCATTTACCGGAGGCGGCGATGAGGGCATCGAATGGCACCTGGCGGGCATCGATCGGCAAGGCGCCGAACGAGCTCATGGCATCGATGATCAGGCGTTTGCCGTGGCCGGCGATAACCGCGGCAATCTCTGCCAGCGGGTTGAGAATGCCGGTGCTGGTTTCGCAGTGAATCAGTGCCACGTGGGTAATGCTGCTGTCGGCGCTCAGCAGACGGTCGACGTCAGCGGCAGTGGTCGGCTGGTCTTCGGCGGTTTCGAAGGTGCTGCAGGCGCGGCCCAGCACCTTGCAGATTTTTGCCAGGCGCTGGCCGTAGGCGCCGTTGATCAGTACCAGGACTTTGCCGTCGCGGGGCACCAGGGTGCCGATGGCCGCTTCCACGGCAAAGGTGCCGCTGCCTTGCAGGGGCACGCAATGGTGGCTGTCGGCACCGTTGACGATGGCCAGCAGTTGCTCGCAGAGGCTGGCGGTGAGCTGGTTGAAGTCGCGGTCCCATGAACCCCAGTCGACCATCATCGCTTGGCGGGTACGGGCCGAGGTGGTCAGGGGGCCAGGGGTCAGCAGGATAGGGGCGTTACTCATTCCGGTAGTCCTCGCAAGCGGTGGGCTGAATCTACGGGGCCTACGTTGCAATTCCGTGCGATATCAATCAAATTGTTTGTTGTTATGCCAGTCATAAGTCAGGCCGATAGATATGAACCTGTTCCAGCTCCGCGCCTTCGATGCCGTGGCCCGTGAGGGCAGTTTTACCCGCGCCGCCGCCCGTCTGTTCATCAGCCAGCCGGCGGTGACCGGGCATGTCAAGGCGCTTGAGGAGCACTACCAGATCACCTTGTTGCGCCGCACGGCGCGACGTGTCGAGCTGACCGAGGAGGGCATTCGCCTGGCGGCGATCACCCGCGCGATGTTTGGCCTTGCCGAAGAAGCCCAGGCGATGCTCGAGGCCAACCGCCAGTTGCTCACCGGGCGCCTGGAAGTGGCCGCCGACGGCCCGCACCGGGTCATGCCGATGCTCGCGCAACTGCGCGCGCGGTATCCGGGGATCACTGTCAACCTGCGTCTGGGCAACGCCCAGGAAACCCTGGCGGCGCTGCTCAGCGAGCATGCCGATGTCGCGGTGATGACCGAGGTCGAGTCGCGCAAGGGCCTGCACCTGCAAAGCCTGGGCGATTCACGGATCTGCGCCTTGCTGCCGGCCGGGCATGCCTGGGCGGCCAGCGCTGAGGAATTGCCCCTTGGCGAGCTGGACCGGCAGATCATGGTACTGCGCGAACCGACCTCCATTACCCGCCGCACCTTCGATCAGGCCTGCCGCGATGCCCAGGTGCAGCCGCGCGTGCTGCTGGAGCTCGACAGCCGCGAGGCGGTGACTGAAGCGGTAGCGGCCGAGCTTGGCATCGGTATCGTTTCGTCGGTGGAGATCAGCCATGACCCGCGGGTGGTGGCGCGGCCCATCGGCGCAGCGGGGCTGATCAACCAGCACATGATCGGCTGCCTGGAGCGACGCCGCGAACTGCGCCTGATCCAGGCGTTTCTCAGCCTGGCGTCGGCGGTATGAGGCGGGGCTGGTTTTTTCCCGGCGGGCCCCTAAGATGGCGGGCAAACACTACAGGCAAGGCGAACGACTGCTGATGGCGGAGAAAGACACCATCTCCATGCAACTGGTGCGCGAGGCGCTGCTGCAGAGCTGCGCCCCCGGCGCTGCGAGCCAGGCCCTGCTCAGTCGTGTGGGGATCGACCCCGAACAGTTGCAGCAGGCCGATGCGCGGGTGCCCGCCGGGGCCTACGCGCAGCTCTGGCGGCTGCTGGCTCGTCGTTGCCACGATGAGTTCTTCTGCATGGACCCGCGTGGCCTGCGCACGGGCAGCCTGGCCTTTGTGTGCCGTTCGTCCATGGCCCAGCCGACGTTGGGCGCCGGGCTTGAAAGCGCCCTGGCGTTTCTCGGGCTGATGCTCGAGCACCTGCAGCCGGCGCTGGTGCGCCAGCAAAGCCTGGCGGAGATCGTCATCGGCGAGCCCCGGGATGAGCCGCGCCGGGCCTTCACCTACTTTACCTTCTGGATGATTGTGCATGGCGTCGCCTGCTGGCTGGCCGGGCGGCGCATCCCGATCCTGGCCATTGAGCTGCGTTGTGCCGAGCCGCCGTTTTGCGACGATTACCGGGTGATGTTCTCGGAGAACCTGCAGTTTGACCGGCCACGCACGCGGATGATCTTTGCCGCCGATTGCCTGGACCTGCCGCTCAAGCGCACGCCTGAAGAGTTGCAGCGCTTTCTGGCCGAGGCGCCGGCCAATATTCTGGTCAAGTACCGCGACCCGGCGAGCCTGGCGCGGCGGATCAAGGAATCGCTGCGCCAGCTTCCCGCCGGTGATTGGCCGGAAACCGAGGCCCAGGCCCAGCAACTGTGCATATCGGCCTCGACCCTGCGTCGCCGCCTGGCCGAGGAGGGCGCCACCTACCAGGGCCTCAAGGACAGCGTGCGCAAGGAGCTGGCAATCGCCTGGCTGGCCCAGGAACAGATAAGCTTCGCCGAAATCGCCGAGCGCCTGGGGTTTGCTGACAGCAGCTCGTTCTACAAGGCCTTTCGCAAGTGGTATGGCTGCAATCCGGGCCACTATCGAGCATTGATCGGCCAGGGTGAAACGCCTCACGCTGCCAGTGATGGTTAAGCGTTTCTAGGCTGGAGGACTGCCATTCCCCCAGGACCTTGAACGTGCCTAATCCTGCCGCCCGATCCCCAGCCACACCGGCTGCGATCACCCAGCCCGGGGTGACCGATGAATTCATCGGTCAAATCCTGCCTGACTGGCTCAGAACCGCCTCCGTCGAGCAGATCAATGATTTGCGCGATGATTTCGCAAGGCTTCGGCACAGCCAGCAAGCCGTCCACGCAACCCTGGATGAACTCCAGGCCATTGATGCTTTTGCCAAGCCGTTGCTGGCAGACGCACTGCACGACAAGCTCAACTACCAGGGCAAGCTCGATAGCGACCAGTGGCGTGAAGTACTGCGCGACTTCAAGCCTAGCCAGGGTATCGGGCTGCCTAGTGATGATACGATTCTGCTCACCCAGCCATTGATGCAGCGCCTGCTGCAAGGCTTTGGCGCTCGCCAGACAGCCGCCAGCAGCTACTATGCCGGGACAGCGATCGTCACTGCGGGCGAGCTCGAGACAGTGCTGGTCGATACGCCCGAGAAAGTGGCCAGCGTCTGCCGTGAGCTGGATGTGGGCAGGCGTTTCCAGCAGCATCTGGAGGATGTCTTCGCGCCGGCTGAGCAGGACCTGGCCGAGGAAAAGCGCCTGGCCCTGCAAGTGGCTGCACGCCTCGCTCATTTGCGCGGGCAGATCGATGCGCTGGCCTACCAGATGCTCGAGCAAGTCGTCTCGGGCGCATCCCAGGTCAGCCATGGCGGGTTGGAAGTACGTATTTATCAACTGATTGCGCTGAACTGCCAGGTCAGCGGTGCGGTGGTTTTCGAAGTGCGCGGCGACCCGCCGCAAGGGGCGCTGCGCTGGACCGAGGCCAGCCTGATTCGCGGGTTGTTGGTGTATTTTCCGACCGACCGGCAGCAGCCTTTGCGCAGTTACCGCTCCTGGTTTGCCTTCAACGTGGCACTGGCGGAGTCGCTCAAGGGGTCCGAGTCGTATCGCGCCTACTTCAGTGCGCTGATCGGTTTGCAGCAACGTGCCGGTTTTGCCCTGTTGCTGGCAACCAGACTCACCGATTCAAGCGTTGACCTGGACCTGGCGGGCACGCCCCTGCGTGGTGATCTGTTCACCGGTCTCTGTCAATTGCAGCTGGCACGGATCAAAGCCGATGCCCGGGTACTGGCGGTGCCGACCGCCGATGTCGACAGTGCGGCGACCCGAGCGTGGCGTTCTGATCTGGCTGCGGCCGGTTGGACGGCACTCAACCTGGTCGGCCTGTTCGTTCCCGCTGTGGGTGGGTTGTTGCTCGGGCATCTTGCACTGCAGACCTTGAGCGAGGTGTTCGAAGGGGCCGAAGACTGGCTGCGCGGGCATCGCGGTGAAGCACTCGAGCATCTGCTCGGTGTTGCCCAGACTGTGGCGGTGACGGTAGCGCTGGGGGCGGGTATCCATAGTGTCGGCAGAGCGTTCAAGCGCAGCGATTTTGTCCAGTCACTGTTGCCGGTCACCCTCGAAAGCAATCAGCCGCGCTTATGGCGCCGGGATCTGCGCCCTTACCAGCTGGGGCGCATTCCCGCCGGCTCGCGCTTGACCGATAGCGGCCTGCACCTGGCCGACGGGCGCAGTTACCTGCCGCTACGCGGCGAAGTCTACGAAGTTCGTCAGGTCCCGCAGCAAGGTCCGTGGCGCCTGGTTCATCAGCAACGTGCCGACGCGTATGGGCCGGTCGTCGAGTTCAATGGCGAACGCGCCTGGCGCTTGCGTGATGAGTGGCCGCTGGCCTGGCAGGGCCAGTCGCATCTGCTCGAACGCCTGTGGCCCGCTGCCGGGCTGATGAGCGTGAGCGAGGTGAGTGCGCTGTTGCAGGTGACGGCTATCGATGAAGATGAACTGCGCGGGTTGCTGGTGGAAAACCGCCGGATGCCGATAGGCCTGCGCGACACCCTTGAGCGCTTCGCCCAGCACCAGCACGGTGTGTCGCTTTCTACACGGTACTTGCCTGACGACCCGCTGCTGGCAACGCTCCAGCGGGACTTCCCCACCTTACCCGATGCCTATGGCCTGGCCTTGCTTGCACAGGTCAGCGATGAAGCGCGCGCACTGCTGGCAGCCGAGGCGCGCGTACCCCTGGGGCTGGCGGAACAAGCGCGGATGCTGGTTCGGGTGGCGCAGCTGACTCGCGCCCGTGAAGGTCTGTACCTTGGCTACGGCGGTTCGCTGGACAGCGCTCACCTGGTGTTCTATGCACTCCGGCGTTTGCCGGGGTGGCCGCAAGAGGTGAACCTGGCGTTGCATGACCGCTTTCCCTACAGCCGTTTGCTCGACCGGCTGAAGCCCGAAGACAGCCCTGGGCTGCTCAGGGTCATCGTCCACCAGCAAGGCGTTTACCAGCTCTACGGCGATCAGCCAGATGGCGCTGAGGACGTCGAGCTGAGCGGGGAGTTGCTACAGGTGATTGCCGCTTCGTTGAATGATGCCCAGCGTGAAGGCCTGGGATGGCAGGGGCCGCATGCGCTTGGGCAAATGCGCGCGGACCTGATTGCCCAGCTGCCGGTCGCTGCCAGCGAACTGGAAGGGGTTCTGGGCCTGGCGCCGATCCGGCGCTGGTTCAACCCGGGACATCGCCTGGCAGATGGCCGCGTAGGGTATCTGCTGAGTGGCCGAGGGGCTGCGCAGGCGGTGGCGCAAAGTATCAGCAACCGCTTGTGTGCCTTGTTTCCCGGCCTTGATGCCGAGCAGCGCGAAGCTTTTATCGCCCGTCTGCGCGAAAGTGGCTCTTCAGTGCTGCTGGAGTTGCAGCGGCTCGAGCAGGAGTATCAGGTGCTCGATCAGACGCTGAGTACCTGGGAGGCCGCAGCGCCTGCGCAAGCCAGTGGTAGCGCTACGGTGCTGTTGTCGCCACGTAATCGCGTGGCCGAAGCGCTGCGCCACTGCTGGCGTCGTCAAAGCGAGCCGATCATTGACGCGAACGGGATTCTCCAGGGTTATCGCCTGAGCATTGTTGGCCGGCATATCCCGACCTTTCCCAATCTGCCGGGCGAGATCAGCTTTGCTCATGTGGTCGATGTGGTCATGGTCGGCATGCGTATGCGCAGGCTGCCTGCGTCGTTTTTCCGGGCGTTTTCGAACACTCGCTGGCTGAACCTGAGCAACAACTTTTTTGACCAGTTGCCGTCCGGTCTTGAGCACATGTCGGCGTTGCGCACCCTCAGGCTGGAACATAACCACATCGCCCTGCAGGCCATGGATGTCGATGCACTGGCCCGGTTGAACCAACTGCGCATGTTGGTGCTGGACAACAACCCGCTGCGGCGCAACCTCAACCTGCGGCCCTTGCACCGTTTGCGCGAACTGAGCTTGCGCAACACCGGCCTGCAAGCCTTGCCGCGTGGGTTGCTCAGCCGACCGTTCCTGGAGCAGGCCGACTTGCGCAACAATCTGATCGCCACCTTGCCCGAGCGCTTTTTCCATACCCCTGGGGTAATCCGTGACGCCATTTACTTGCAGGGCAATCCCCTGGCACAGGCGACCTGGCAACGCCTGGCCGAGCTCGATGGCATGCAGTTGCCAGAAGAGGATGAGCACGAGCTGCCGGTCGATGCTCGTGCGCTTTGGCTGGCCACCCTGGATGAGCGGGTGTACGAAGTGCGTGCGGGGCAATGGGATGATCTCGCACGGGCAGAGGGCAGCGCAGGTTTTCTGCGTCTGCTCGGCGAGCTGACCGGCACTGCGGACTACCGGATGAACCGCGAGGACCTGAGCCGGCGGGTCTGGGCCCTTGTCGAAGAGGCGGTAGACAGCCAGACGCTGCGTTCGACCCTGTTCAAACTGGCCTCGGCAGCAAGGACCTGCGTCGACAGCGTTTCGGATTGCTTCAGTAACCTCGAAGTGGGTTACTTCTTGTGGCAAGCCGAGCAGCAGCCTGGCTCGGAAAACCAGGCCAGCCGCTTGCTTGGGGTGGCCAGGCGCTTGTTTCGCCTTGAGCGTGTCGAGCAGGTTGCCCGGGAGGATATCCATGCGCGTCGGGCCAGCGGCCTGGGCGTCGACGAGGTGGAGGTCAGCCTGGCCTATCGGGTTGGTCTGGCCGAGACCCTGGACCTGCCCGGCCAGCCACGTTATATGCAGTTTGGCGGGGTGGCAGGGGTAACCTCGCGTCAGCTCGACGACGCGGCCAGGACAGTACGCACAGCTGAAGCCGGAGATGAACTGCTGGACTTCATCGCTTCCCGGGATTTCTGGGTCAATTACCTGCGTGACACTTATCCGCAATCGTTCGCGGAGGTTGAAGAGCCCTTCGTCGATCGGCTGCAGGAACTGACCGACATGGCGGGGGACGACGACGCTGCAGTGGATGTGCTGGCGGTCGAGCGCGCCGAGAAGGTACAGGCCTTGATTGTGGCGCTGACCAAGCCCTTGCTTGTCACAAAAGCCGAGAGTTAGTGGTCGCGTCAGGGCCAGCGGCCAAACCAGTCATCCACTTTGACAGCTTTGGCCATTGTCCCGCGCCAGCTCTGGCGCGACTATCTTCAGACCAATCGTTTTATTCCAACAATAACAAACGAGGAGTCTGGCGATGCGTGATTACCGCGCCGCGGCGCAAGGGTTCGACTATCTGCACACCGCTGCGGCAGCCCTGCAAGGCAACCTTGAGGCACTCAATGCCTGCGTCGAGTGCTGCGACCGGCATGTCGGCGGCAATCGTATTGCCCTGAACTGGGAGGGCCGCGACGGCAGCAGCGCGCGCTACAGCTTCGAGCAACTGCAACATTCTGCCGCGCGCCTGGCCAATGTGCTCAGGGCCCAGGGTGTGGGCGTCGGCGACCGGGTTGCCGGGTTGATGCCGCGTACGGCCGAGCTGCTGATCACGGTACTGGCCACCTGGCGCCTGGGGGCGGTGTACCAGCCGCTGTTTACCGCATTCGGGCCCAAGGCCATCGAGCACCGGCTGGAGCAGTCCGCAGCCAAGGTAGTCGTCACTGAACCGCATAATCGCAGCAAGCTTGACGAAGTGCATGGCTGCCCGACGGTCATCTGCGTGGGCGCTGCGCCAGGCTCCGGCGATATCGACTTTCACAGCGCACTGGCGCTGGCCAGTGATCACTGCGAACCGGTGCTGCTGGGGGGCGAGGCACCGTTCCTGCTGATGTTCACCTCCGGCACCACCGGCCCGGCCAAGCCGCTGGAAGTGCCGCTGCGGGCCATCGTCGCCTTCCAGGGCTACATGCGCGATGCCATCGACCTGCGCCCTGAAGACAGCTTCTGGAACCTCGCCGATCCGGGCTGGGCCTACGGGCTTTATTACGCGGTGACCGGTCCGCTTGCCCTGGGCCATGCCACCACGTTTTTCGATGGGCCGTTCAGCGTCGAGAGCACCTGCCGGGTCATCAACAAGTACGCCATCAGCAACCTGGCCGGCTCGCCGACGGCCTACCGCCTGCTGATCGCCGCTGGTAGCGAGTTCAGCGCGCCGATCAAGGGCCGCCTGCGGGTGCTCAGCAGCGCCGGCGAGCCACTTAACCCGCAGGTGATCCGCTGGTTTGCCGACGAGCTGGGCGTGACCATTCACGACCATTACGGGCAGACCGAACTGGGCATGGTCCTGTGCAACCACCACGGCCTGCAGCACCCGGTGCACCTGGGCTCTGCCGGCTTCGCCATCCCCGGTCACCGCATCGTCGTACTCGATGAACAACACAACGAACTGCCGGCCGGGCAGCCGGGCATTCTCGCTGTCGACCGCGAGCAGTCGCCGCTGTGCTGGTTTGCCGGCTACCAGGGTTTGCCGACCAAGGCGTTCGTCGGCAAGTACTACTTGAGCGGCGACACCGTCGAGCTCAACGACGACGGCAGCATCAGCTTTGTCGGCCGCAGCGATGACGTGATCACCACCTCCGGCTACCGGGTCGGCCCGTTCGATGTCGAGAGCGCGCTGATCGAACACCCGGCGGTGATCGAAGCCGCAGTGGTGGGCAAACCGGACCCGGAGCGTACCGAACTGATCAAGGCGTTCGTGGTGCTGGCAAGCGCTCAGCAACCCAGCGAAGAACTGGCCGAGGCACTAAAGCAGCATGTCCGCCAGCGCCTTTACGCCCACGCTTACCCACGGGAAATCGAATTTGTCAGCGAGCTGCCCAAGACCCCGAGCGGCAAGTTGCAGCGTTTCATCCTGCGCAACCAGGAAATAGCCAAACAACAGGCCGCGCTGGCGTCGACCGCCAGCGCCTGAGGAACCAACATCATGCAGATTGCCAATAACAACTTCATCGTCAGCGGCGCCGCTTCCGGGCTAGGCGCTGCCACCGCGCAGATGCTCATCGAGGCCGGGGCCCAGGTCATGCTGGTCGACCTCAATGCCGAAGCGGTCGCCGCCAAAGCCCGCGAGCTGGGCGCCAGGGCGCACTTCGCGGTGGCAGACATCAGCCAGGAAGCCGCCGCCCAGGCCGCGATCGATGCGGCGGTTGCCGCCTTCGGCAATATCCACGGGCTGATCAACTGCGCCGGTATCGTCGGCGCCGAAAAGGTCCTGGGCAAGAACGGCCCGCATGGCCTGGAAAGCTTCAGCCGGGTGATCAACGTCAACCTGATCGGCAGCTTCAACCTGCTGCGCCTGGCCGCTGCGGCCATGGCCGAAGGCGAGGCGGGGGCTGACGGTGAACGCGGGGTGATCATCAACACCGCCTCGATTGCCGCCTATGACGGCCAGATCGGCCAGGCCGCCTATGCCGCCTCCAAGGGCGCGATTGCCAGCCTGACCTTGCCGGCGGCCCGTGAGCTGGCGCGCTTCGGCATCCGCGTGATGACCATCGCCCCGGGCATTTTCGAAACCCCGATGATGGCCGGCATGACCCAGGAAGTGCGCGACTCGCTGGCCGCTGGCGTGCCGTTCCCGCCACGCCTGGGCCGGCCACAGGAGTACGCCGCGCTGGCCCGCCACATCATTGAAAACAGCATGCTCAACGGTGAGGTGATCCGTCTCGACGGCGCCTTGCGCATGGCCGCCAAGTAATTTCAGGAGCACTCAAACATGACCCTCGCCAATGATCCGATCGTAATCGTCAGCGCCGTGCGCACGCCCATGGGCGGCCTGCAGGGCGAGCTGAAAAGCCTCACCGCACCGCAACTGGGCGCTGCCGCCATTCGCGCCGCCGTCGAGCGCGCAGGTGTTGCCCCCGACAGCGTCGAACAAGTGCTGTTCGGCTGCGTGCTGCCGGCAGGCCTGGGCCAGGCCCCGGCGCGCCAGGCGGCGTTGGGCGCCGGCCTGAACAAGGGCACCACCTGCACCACCCTCAACAAGATGTGCGGCTCGGGCATGCAGGCGGCAATCATGGCCCACGACCTGCTGCTGGCCGGCAGCGCCGAGGTGGTGGTGGCCGGCGGCATGGAGAGCATGTCCAACGCCCCTTACCTGCTGGACAAAGCCCGCAGCGGTTATCGCATGGGCCATGGCAAGATCATCGACCACATGTTCTTCGACGGTCTGGAAGACGCCTACGACAAGGGCCGGCTGATGGGCACCTTTGCCGAGGACTGCGCCGAAAGCAATGGCTTTACCCGCCAGCAGCAGGACGATTTCGCCATCGCCTCGTTGACCCGTGCCCAGCAGGCGATCAAGGACGGCAGCTTTGCCAGCGAAATCGTCCCGGTCGAAGTCACCGAGGGCAAGACCCAGCGCCTGATCAGCGACGACGAGCAGCCGCCCAAGGCCCGTCTGGACAAGATCCCGCAGCTCAAGCCGGCCTTTCGCGAGGGCGGCACGGTGACCGCGGCCAACTCAAGCTCCATCTCCGATGGCGCGGCGGCGCTGGTGCTGATGCGCCGCTCCCAGGCCGAGAAGCAAGGCTTGAAACCGCTGGCGGTGATCCATGGCCACGCGGCGTTCGCCGACACCCCGGCGCTGTTCCCCAGCGCCCCGATCGGCGCTATCGACAAACTGATCAAACGCACCGGCTGGAACCTGGCCGAGGTCGATCTGTTCGAAATCAACGAAGCCTTTGCCGTGGTCACCCTGGCGGCGATGAAGCACCTGGACCTGCCCCACGACAAGGTCAACGTGCATGGCGGCGCCTGCGCCCTGGGCCACCCGATCGGCGCTTCCGGCGCGCGCATCCTGGTCACCTTGCTCGCAGCCCTGCGTCAGAAAGGCCTGCATCGCGGCATTGCCGCCATCTGCATCGGCGGCGGTGAAGCCACGGCCATGGCCGTCGAGTGTCTGTACTGAGGTGCACCATGCTAATCAATGACGAACAACAGCAAATCAGCGACGCGGTGCGTCAGTTCGCCCAGGAGCGCTTGCGCCCGTTTGCCGAGCAGTGGGACCGCGAACACCGCTTCCCCAAAGAAGCCATCCAGGAGATGGCCGAACTGGGCCTGTTCGGCATGCTGGTGCCGGAGCAGTGGGGCGGCAGCGATACCGGCTATGTCGCCTACGCCATGGCCCTGGAAGAAATTGCCGCGGGCGACGGCGCCTGCTCGACGATCATGAGTGTGCACAACTCGGTGGGTTGCGTGCCGATTCTCAAGTTCGGCAGCGAGCAGCAGAAGCAGCAGTTCCTCACCCCGCTGGCCAGCGGCGCCATGCTTGGCGCCTTCGCCCTGACCGAGCCGCAAGCCGGCTCCGATGCCAGCAGCCTGAAGACCCGCGCCCGCCGCGATGGCGATCACTACGTGCTCAACGGCTGCAAGCAGTTCATCACCTCCGGGCAGAACGCCGGGGTGGTGATAGTGTTTGCAGTAACCGACCCCGAGGCCGGCAAGCGCGGCATCAGTGCCTTCATCGTGCCCACCGACTCGCCGGGTTACCAGGTGGCACGGGTCGAGGACAAACTCGGCCAGCACGCCTCCGACACCTGCCAGATCGTCTTTGAAAATCTGCGCGTGCCGGTGGCCAACCGCCTCGGCGAGGAGGGCGAAGGCTACAAGATCGCCCTGGCCAACCTTGAAGGCGGGCGTATCGGCATTGCCTCGCAGTCGGTGGGCATGGCCCGCGCCGCCTTCGAGGTAGCACGTGACTATGCGCGCGAGCGCGAAAGCTTCGGCAAGCCATTGATCGAACACCAGGCCGTGGCTTTTCGCCTGGCCGACATGGCCACCCGCGTTGCCGTGGCCCGGCAGATGGTGCTGCATGCCGCGGCGCTGCGCGATGCCGGGCGTCCGGCGCTGGTCGAAGCGTCGATGGCCAAGCTTTTCGCCTCGGAAATGGCCGAAAAGGTCTGTTCGGATGCCTTGCAGACCCTTGGCGGTTATGGCTATCTGAGCGACTTTCCGCTGGAGCGCATCTACCGCGATGTGCGGGTCTGCCAGATCTACGAAGGCACCAGCGATATTCAGCGCATGGTCATTGCGCGCAATCTTTGAAGGGAGCAGCTTGCATGTCATTTGAAACCATTCTGTTGGACATCCACGGTAAGGTCGGCCTGATCACCCTCAACCGCCCACAGGCGCTCAATGCCCTGAACGCGCAGATCGTCGGCGAGATCAACCAGGCCCTGGATCAGCTCGAAGCCGACCCGAACATCGGTTGCGTGGTGCTGACAGGCTCCGCCAAGGCCTTCGCCGCTGGCGCCGACATCAAGGAAATGGCCGACCTGCGCTACCCGCAGATCTACGTCGATGACCTGTTCAGCGACGCAGACCGCATTGCCAACCGGCGCAAGCCGATCATTGCCGCGGTGTCGGGTTTTGCCCTGGGCGGCGGCTGCGAGCTGGCGATGATGTGCGACTTCATCCTCGCCGCCGACAACGCCAAGTTCGGCCAGCCGGAAATCAATCTCGGTGTGCTGCCGGGCATGGGCGGTACCCAGCGCCTGACCCGCGCCGTGGGCAAGGCCAAGGCCATGGAGCTGTGCCTGAGCGGGCGTCTGATGGGCGCCGAGGAAGCCGAGCGTGCCGGACTGGTGGCGCGTGTGGTGCCGCAAGCCGAGCTGCTGGAAGAAGCGCTGAAGGTGGCGGCGACTATCGCCAGCAAGTCGATCCCGATGACCATGATGGTCAAGGAAAGCGTTAACCGCGCGTTCGAGGTCAACCTGGCCGAGGGCGTGCGCTTCGAGCGCCGGGTATTCCATGCAGCCTTCGCCACCGAAGACCAGAAGGAAGGCATGGCGGCGTTCATCGCCAAGCGTGAGGCGCAGTTCAAGGATCGCTGAGATTGATCGGGCGCTGTTGCCAGCGCCCGTTTTTTACTGCATCACTCCTTGAAGAACCATTGCCGGGCCGCCGCCAGGCTTATCGGCCCGCGGTGCACCAGCTTGTTGCTTTCGACGAACTGCCCGCGGTCATAGCGCTGACTGGCAAGCTTCAGGTGTGCGGCCTTGAAGTCGTCGATTGCGGTGTTTTCGGCCGCGTAGTGAAAGTGCGCATACCACAAGGGTTTGTTGGCGTGCAGCACCACGTATTCATCCAGGTAATCCTGAGCCCAGTCCCGGGTGCTGGCCAGCGGCTTGCGCCTGACCAGGCGCTTGAGTTTCACCTGGCCCTTGCCCAGCAGGTACTCCAGTTCGCGCATGCTCGGCGCTTGCGCCAGGGCCGCCTCTGTCCTCAGTTGCGCGCCGGTCTGCAACAGTTCATTGGCGACGTCATCCAGCAACTTGATCTGCAAGGCAGCATCGGTGTTGTCGGCGGCCTGATCGGTCTGGTTGCTTTGGGTCAGGGCACGTTCGATGGCTTGACGCTGAGCGAGCAGTGACCGTTGTCGGCGTTCGGCGATCTCCTCAATCTCGACCGGCAGGTAGGTGCTTTTGCCCTGGCGCTTGAGGCGCTGGATGTCTTGCCTGGCGAGTGCCGCAAGGCGCATGCCTTCCCTCAGCAGAGCGCTCAGCTCGGCGTCTGCGACCTGTGGCAGTAGCGCTTGTTCGACAGCCAAGGGCTCCCAGCTACCTGTCTGCGGGTCTTCTCGGTAGGACGCGCGGACGCTGTCATCCTGCGGGTTGTGAATGTCGACGATACCTTCACTGTTGCGCCGCTGTTGCCCCAGCAGCACGCCTTCATCGCGGGTTTCGATCAGCCCCGGCACTTGCCGGTGCAATTGACGCAGGCTGCTGCGCTCAAGCAGTGGCTGCGGGTATTCGGCAAGGTCGGCGCGGGTTTCCTTGAGCATCAGTGCCATGTCGGTTTCGAGCCTGGACACCAGGCTATTGGCGGCTTGCTGCCCGGGCAGCAAACTCTTCAGGTTACCCAGCTGGCGCAGCGCGGTATCGAAGTGGCGCTGGATGTTGTCCAGCACCCGGGCATGAACTTCTATCTCCTCGCGGCTCAGTGCCAGCAAGTTCATGCGTTGCAGCATGCCCTGCTCGATATTGCGCCAACTGTGCTCGAGCCAGTAATCGCTTTCGCTGGAGTCTTCGTCTGTCTCCACCAGCCGCAAGCGATTACTCAGCACTTCGCTGCGCAGGGTGTACCAATACAGCCGCGATGCGGGGCGGATGGCCGGTTCGTCGAGGCTCAGCTCCATCATCTGGATTGTGGGTTGGCGAATGCTGGACAGCTTGTGCAGATGCTCGCGGGTGGCGGTAAGGGTTTGGTGATGGTCGATCAATTTGCCGATCAAGGGATCAACCTGGTCGAGCAGGCTGGTTTGCAATGAATGTTCGTGCGTACCTGCATCAGGCAAGGCGCCTTCGGCGTCTTTCACCGTCTGGACAAAGCGCTGGCGCAACGGTTTGTACAGTTTGCCCAGGGTCGCAATCACGGACAGTTCGCAACGCGCCCGTTCAAACAGGGCTTTTGCCCGCAGGGTTTTGTATTGATTGAGCGGGCGCTTTTCATTGCGCTCGTGCAGTGTCCGCAGGTGTTGTTCAAAGTCCTGTGACAGCGCTTCCATCTTGTCCAGGTAGCCTTGCAGGATGCGCGGGTCAGTGTCGTCGCTGATCTGCCGGGCAAAATTGTGCAGCCGCTGTTGGCTGGCCAGGGCGGCGCTTTGCTGGGTGCGTAATGTCTCATCCAGGTTGTCGATCGCCTGCTGCAGGTCGGTAGACGTGAGGCGATTGCGCAGCGGCTGGCCACCGCGCAGGCGCAAACGCAGATCGAGCGTCCAGCGCCGGGCTTCGTCTCTTCTCAGCCATGGTCCGCTAACGATGCGAGGCTGCTTGACGCCGGCATCGTATTGCACGGGGTAGGCGTGAGTACCTTGGGCGAAGTACAGTTGCTCGTTGTGCAGGTAAAGGCCCTGCAGTGCGCCGTTGGCAATGGGGCTACCGAGCATGGAGGGTGCCAGCGGGCTGGCCAGGCGCTCAAGCTGGAGTTTTTGTTGCGTCGTCAGCTGGTGGTCGGGACGTGCCCAACTGAAGTTCAGTTCGGCCTGTGGCGCTGGCAGTACCTGGGTGCTGGGAACTCTGACCGGCTTTGGCCCATCGCCAGGGTGCGCCGGCGTCTCGGGTTTGATGCCCAGGCGGCGGGTGGCGTGCACGAAAAGGACCATGGCGATGTTGACCAGCAAGTCGGCGAACGCTTGGCGATGCTTGCCGGGGCTGGCCTTTTCATCGCTCTCGAGCAGGCGCTTGGCACTGTCGATGACCTGGATCATCCAGGCAACCTTGGCGACGCCACCCTCGAACAAGGGCAGTAAGGTGTTGAACATCAACCATCCCAGTTGCTTCCAGGCGTCCCAGCGCGACTGTGCGCTGCTGGTCGAGTGGCGCCTGGCCCGTTCGACCAGCTCCCGGGCGCTGGCCTGGTAGATCAGCTGGTGTACTGCGCCTTTGGCCAGGGCCATATCCAGACGGGCAGGTGCCGGTGTCTGCAGCCGTTCGAACTCGGCGCCGGGAACAAAGCGCTGGATATGCGGTTCACGCAGGCCGCCATTGGCATAGATCGGGCGCGTATGTTCGGGCAGGCGCTCGAGCAGGTCATCCTGCAATGGGCCGCTGCTGGCGAAGGCATCGAACAGAGCAATCCGGTCGTGAAACTCCAGCAACGGTTCGCTATGCAATGGCCGATAAAGCACGCAGGGGCCCTGCCTGACGTCACTCGTTTCGATCAGCCAGGCATTGAGCAATGTATCGCCCGTGGCACCGGTTGAGCGCAACAGGGCCATGGGGCGCAGCACCCAAATGCCCGGCTCTGCCAGGCCAAACAGCGCATCCACCGCCTGGCACGCGGCCAGGCTCAGACGCTTGTCACGCAGATGCAGCTCCAGCGCCAGCAGCGGTAGCTGGGTTTTTAGCTGTGTGCAGAACAGCGTTTGCCTGGTTTGAAACTGCGCAGGTTCATCCAGAAGCTGGTGTTGCAAGGTCTGCGGATACATCGCACCCATATCCAGTTCACGTACCAGGGATCGAACATAGTGCTCGTTCATCCACTCCGGCAGTTGGGCACCGTTGACCAGGTGCACGCGCACGGTGCCTGCTGCCAGCACGCCGAGGTTGTCGATGGCCAGCTGTGCAAGGGAGAAGCTGACGACCTTGATGGCGCCATCGGTGATCAGGCTGCCCTGCCCGGGGATGGCGCTGGCGATGACCTGGCGATTGCTGATCAACACGTCCTCGGCGTTAAAGCCTGCGCCGGGGTGATCCTGCGCGATCCTCGCGTCCAGTGCCTTGCAGGCGAATATTTCGGCGGTATCGATTTCATCACGCCAGGTTTTGCCGCCGGCCTCTTTGTTGGCTTGGGCCTGATTGATCAACAAGGTGCTGTAGCGAATAGCCAGTTCACTGTCGAGCAGCCAGGCCGGCAACAGGAGCGCGATCTTGCTCTGGCGTTCCAGTTCCTCGGCCGTACACAGGTCCAGCATCGAGGTTGAGCGATCAAGGGTGGCATTGAGTGCCTGCGCTTGCTCATGGGCTCTTGAAGCCAGGGCGATGATTTCAATCAAACGCAATTGTTGCTTGAGAAATCCGCCTGCCTGAACTTCGAACGCCGAGGTGCTTGTCGGGGTGAATTGCGTGGGTGGCGCTGCGCCAAGCAGCGAACGTGGCCAGCTTCTGGCGAGCATGTCGAGCAAGCCCTGGGTTGACTCGAAGGGCGCCAGCGCACCTACCAGGGTAAACAGGACCGTCACTTGAGGCTTTGGCGGGTCGGGGAAATCCTCGATCAGTAAAGCGCTGGACAGGTCGGCATCAATGACCTGGGCCGAGGTCAGGTCCACTGTCACTTGCTGGACGCTGTAGCCCTGCAGGTTGGCGTAGCTGCTGCGTTGTTGCGCAGTTGGAAACGCGGTAACGATACCGGCTGTCGCCGCTTGGTCGGCGCTCAGCGTGCCGCTGCTCAGGGCTATCTCGATAGCGTCTTTCATCAGCCTTTGCAGGTAGCCGGCATACCAGCCCCAGGGTGTTTCACCGCGCTCGTCACTCTGGCTCCAGAACTCGACCAGCGCCTGCAGGAAGGCTTCAAGGATCAACGGGCCACACTCGTTGATCAGCAGCTCAAGGGCGTGCAGGTCGACATCGAGCAGTGCGTCGTGGCCTTGTTGAGGATACCGGCTCAGACAATCTTCGTTGCTGTCCAGGTTCAAGGTACCGCCCAGGCAATAGCGCTCGATCAGCACTTGCGGCAACTGGCGGATATGCACCTGCGCGCCGTGCTGGCTGATCAGATAAAGCGTCAGCGGGTTGTGCTGCAGTGACAGCCCCCGCTGGTCCCAATGCTCAAGCAGGAGCTGCCCGGCGACTTCGAGCAGGGCGGGGCGCTTGACGAAACGCTTGGCTACCGCGCAGCTCAAGGTGGCCTGTTCGGCGATGGACTGATGGGGGGACGAGGCGGTCATCTGGCGAGGCTTCCAAAAAAAGGGAGGCTCCATATGACGTGCGCACACGCATGAGCGGGCGGTATCCGGGTAGCACCCAGGCGTTACTACCAATTGACGAGACGGTACCTGCCAAGGGCCGATTCGCGCCTGCCGTGCGCCTGCTTACCATCGAGCCAGCTGCCTGTCATGCCGACAGGCCCGCACCGCACATGAGGTCCCGATGATCTACGCAGCCCCTGGCACCGCTGATGCCCTGATCAGCTTCAAGGCCGTTTACGGTAACTACATCGGCGGCGAATTCGTCGCGCCGCTGACCGGCCAGTACTTCAGCAACGGTTCGCCGGTCAATGGCCAGACGATTGCAGAGTTCCCGCGCTCGGGCGCGGCCGACATCGACCTGGCGCTGGACGCCGCCCATGGCGCCGCCGCTGCCTGGGGCCGCACCTCGGTGCAGGAACGTTCGCGCATCCTGTTGAAAATCGCCGATCGCATCGAGCAGCACCTCGAAGTGCTGGCCCTGAGTGAAACCTGGGACAACGGCAAGGCCATCCGCGAAACCCTGAATGCCGACGTGCCGCTGGCCGCCGACCACTTCCGTTACTTCGCCGGCTGCATCCGCGCCCAGGAAGGCAGTGCCGCCGAGATCAACGAGCACACCGCGGCCTACCATTTTCATGAGCCGCTCGGGGTCGTCGGGCAGATCATTCCATGGAACTTCCCGCTGCTGATGGCCGCCTGGAAACTCGCCCCGGCCCTGGCTGCCGGTAACTGCGTGGTGCTCAAGCCGGCCGAGCAAACGCCGCTGTCGATTACCGTGTTCGCCGAACTGGTCGGTGACCTGCTGCCGGCGGGCGTGCTCAACATTGTCCATGGCTTTGGCCGCGAAGCCGGTGAAGCCCTGGCCACCAGCAAACGCATCGCCAAGATCGCCTTCACCGGCTCCACCCCGGTCGGTTCGCACATCATGAAGTGCGCTGCCGAGAACATCATTCCGTCGACCGTCGAGCTGGGTGGCAAGTCGCCGAACATCTTCTTCGAAGACATCATGCAGGCCGAGCCGGCCTTCATCGAGAAAGCCGCCGAAGGCCTGGTGCTGGCGTTCTTCAACCAGGGCGAAGTGTGCACCTGCCCGTCGCGGGCGTTGATCCAGGAGTCGATCTACGAGCCGTTCATGGCCCAGGTCCTGAAAAAGATCAGCCAGATCAAGCGCGGCAACCCGCTGGACACCGAGACCATGATCGGCGCCCAGGCATCCGAGCAGCAATACGACAAGATTCTCTCCTACCTGCAGATCGCCCGCGAAGAGGGCGCCCAGGTGCTGACCGGCGGTGACTGTGAGCGCCTGGGTGGCGACCTTGCCAGCGGCTATTACATCCAGCCGACCTTGCTTAAAGGCCACAACCAGATGCGCGTGTTCCAGGAAGAGATTTTCGGCCCGGTGGTCGGCGTGACCACCTTCAAGGACGAAGCCGAGGCATTGGCAATTGCCAACGACACCGAGTTCGGCCTGGGCGCCGGGGTCTGGACCCGCGACATCAACCGCGCCTACCGCATGGGCCGCGGCATCAAGGCCGGGCGTGTGTGGACCAACTGCTATCACCTGTACCCGGCCCATGCCGCGTTCGGTGGCTACAAGAAATCCGGGGTCGGTCGCGAGACCCACAAGATGATGCTCGATCACTACCAGCAGACCAAAAACCTGCTGGTCAGTTACGACGTCAACCCGCTGGGGTTCTTCTGAGGGCCCGGATAGGCTGAAAGAAACGCTTCCAAAGTAGCATTCGACCCGCACCGGCAACGGTTTATTAATAGGTGCACCGCAATCCTGTGGTGCCAGAAGAGGATGGACCTATGTGGAAAAAGCCTGCGTTCACTGATCTGCGTATCGGTTTTGAAGTGACCATGTACTTCGCCAATCGCTGATCCCTCTTGCGCCGGTCGCTGCTTGCAGCGGTCGGCGCTCCTGTTTCTGCCCGCCGATGGTCTGATTGCAATCGATGCGGGATGCTTTAGGCTGGCGCTATTACAACAAGAACAGAGGCGTCCCATGAGCCCGAAGCTGAGCCAGTTGCGCAAGTTCGTCTCCCCGGAAATCATCTTCGGCGCCGGTTGCCGGCATCATGTCGCCAACTACGCCAAGACCTTCGGCGCGCGCAAGGTCCTGCTGGTCAGTGACCCCGGCGTGATCGCCGCCGGCTGGGTCGGCGATATCGAAGCCAGCCTGCAGGGCCTGGGCATCGATTACTGCCTGTACACCGAGGTATCCCCCAACCCGCGGGTTGAAGAGGTAATGGCCGGCGCCGAGCGCTACCGCAGCGAACAGTGCGACGTGATCGTCGCCGTCGGTGGCGGCAGCCCGATGGATTGCGCCAAGGGCATCGGCATCGTGGTTGCCCATGGCCGGCACATTCTCGAGTTCGAAGGGGTTGACACCATTCGCGTGCCAAGCCCGCCGCTGATCCTGATCCCGACCACCGCCGGTACCTCCGCCGACGTTTCCCAGTTCGTGATCATCTCCAACCAGCAGGAACGCATGAAGTTTTCCATCGTCAGCAAAGCGGTGGTGCCGGATGTGTCGTTGATCGATCCTGAGACCACCCTGAGCATGGACCCGTTCCTCTCCGCCTGTACCGGCATCGATGCCCTGGTGCATGCCATCGAGGCGTTCGTCTCGACCGGCCACGGGCCGCTGACCGACCCCCATGCGCTGGAGGCCATGCGCCTGATCGACGGCAACCTGGTGCAGATGATCGCCAACCCCGACGACATCGCCCTGCGCGAGAAGATCATGCTCGGCAGCATGCAGGCGGGGCTGGCGTTCTCTAACGCGATTCTCGGCGCTGTGCATGCCATGTCCCACAGCCTGGGTGGCTTTCTCGACTTGCCCCATGGGCTGTGCAATGCGGTGCTGGTCGAGCATGTGGTGGCGTTCAACTACAGCGCCGCGCCAGAGCGGTTCAAGGTGATTGCGCAAACCCTGGGCATCGATTGCCGGGGCCTGAGCCACAAGCAGATCAGCCAGCGTCTGGTCGAGCACCTGATTGCCCTAAAACGGGCTGTGGGCTTTCACGAAACCCTCGGCCTGCATGGCGTTGGCCTCAGTGATATTCCATTCCTGTCCCAGCACGCCATGGATGACCCGTGCATCCTCACCAACCCGCGCAGCTCCAGCCAGCGCGACGTCGAGGTGGTGTATGGCGAGGCCCTCTGAACCGGTGGGCGATGCCCTGGCCGGGCTGCTGGGGCTGAGCAACCACACCGTACGCAAAAGTCATTACCCGGAACTGGCGGTGCGCCTGGAAGAGCTGGAAGCCGAGCGCAATCGCTACAAGTGGCTGTTCGAGCACGCCGTGCACGGTATCTTCCAGGCCAGCCTCGAAGATGGCATGCGCGCCGCCAACCCGGCGCTGGCGCGCATGCTCGGGTATGTCGATGCCCAGGCCCTGGTGCTGTCGCGCAACGACCTGGCCAGCCATCTGTTCGCCGGCGGCCAGGATGAACTGCTGGCCATCGCCCAGGTACTGCAGCGCGAGCAGGCGCTGATCGGCTATGAGACCCAGCTACGCCGGCGAGATGGCAGCCATATCGACGTGCTGATGAACCTGCTGCTGCGCCCCGACGAAGAGGGCGTGGTCGAAGGCTTTGTCGCCGACATCACCGAACGCAAGCAGGCCCAGGCGCGCCTGCAGCAACTTAACGACCAGCTCGAGCAGCGGGTCGCCGAGCGCACCAATGAGCTGATCGAGGCGCGCGACGCCGCTCAGGCGGCCAATCGCAGCAAGGACAAATACCTGGCGGCGGCCAGCCACGACCTACTGCAACCGCTCAATGCCGCCCGGCTGCTGATCTCGACCTTGCGCGAGCGATCGCTAGCGGCCAGTGAACAGCAACTGGTCGAGCGTGCCCACCAGGCCCTGGAAGGCGCCGAGGACCTGCTCACCGACCTATTGGATATCTCGCGGCTGGACCAGGCGGCGATCAAGCCCGACCTCGACCTGTACCGCCTGGATGAAGTGCTGGCGCCGCTGGCCTCGGAGTTCCAGCCCGTGGCCGAGGCCGCCGGGCTCAGCCTGCGCCTGCGCAGCGCGCGCCTGGCGGTACGCACCGACCTGCGCCTGCTCACACGGATCCTGCGCAACTTCCTCAGCAATGCCTGCCGCTACACCGAGCACGGAAGCATCCTGCTCGGCGCGCGGCGCCGGGGCGAGTACCTGCGTCTGGAAGTCTGGGACAGCGGCCGTGGCATTGCCGCCGATCGATTGCAGTCGATCTTTCTTGAATTCAACCAGCTGGATGTTGGCCGCGCCGCTGATCGCAAAGGCGTCGGGCTGGGGCTGGCGATTGTCGAGCGGATCGCGCGCATTCTTGATTACCCGGTGCAGGTCCGCTCATGGCCGGGACGCGGCTCGGTGTTCAGCATCGATGTGCCATTGTCGAGTGAGCAGCCCAGTGAGTTGCCGCCATCGACGCTGGTGCTGCCCAGTGTTGGCGATCCATTGCCAGGGCGCCGGCTTTTGGTTCTGGACAATGAACTGAGCATCCAGCAAAGCATGGCCGCGCTGCTGCAGCAATGGGGCTGCGAGGTGCTTACCGCCAGCGACTATGCCAGCGCCCTGGTGGTGCTCGACGGCCGGGCGCCGGAGCTGATCCTGGCAGATTTCCATCTGGACCACGGCGTAACCGGTTGCGAGGTGGTGCGCGATTTGCGTCGCCATTTCGCCTGCAGCATCTTTGCCGTGATGATCACCGCTGACCGCAGCGACCAGAGCCGCCGAGCCATGCAGCGCCTGGGCGCACCCTTGCTGAACAAGCCGGTGAAGCCTGGCAAGTTGCGCGCGGTGTTGAGCCAGTTGCTCGGTTGAGGGGATCTTTGTTACAAGGTTTTTGTCGGAGAATGACCGTTTGTCCCCGGGAAAGCGCCTGTGCTGCGGTTTTTTTGTTATAAACCAGCGCCGGGGGAGGGCCTGCAGGGCCTTTTCGGTCATTTGCACCGTCATTTCTGTTGCCCAGTGTGAATCTCGGCCTTAGACTGCCGCCCCCTGTAAATTGAGTGCCGGATGGTGCTTGAAGAATTCCGCTGCTGGCGAGCTGTTCGCCAGGAGCACCCGATTCGCCTTAATGCACGTATTTTTTATAGAGAAATCAATGACAAAGGAAAAGTTGCTGGCCATGCCGGCCGATGACTACATGAACGCTGAGCAACTGGCTTTCTTCACCTCGCTGCTGCAGCAGATGAAGGTCGAAATCCATGAGCGCATCGAGCAAAGCCGTGTAACCATCGAAAGCCTGGACACGCCTGCCGATCCTGCCGATGCCGCCTCGGTCGAAGAAGAGCGCCATTGGTTGGTCAATACCATCGACCGTGACCAGCGCCTGCTGCCGCAGCTGGAAATGGCCCTGGGCCGTATTGCTGACGAGAGCTTCGGCTGGTGCGACGACAGCGGCGAGCCGATCGGCCTCAAGCGCCTGCTGATCAGCCCGACCACCAAGTACTGCATCGAAGCTCAAGAGCGTCACGAGCAGATCGACAAGCACCAGCGCCAGGCCTGACCTGCGCAGGTGTCACCGCAAACCCCCGCAGAGCGATCTTCGGGGGTTTTGCTTTTCTTGCCCTGTATCAAGGGCACCGGTCTTACACCCAAGGAAGCATGGCTAATGGCCTAATAGTGGCGTTTAATGGCCGCACAACAAGACGTGCTGCGATGGAGCCAAAACATGATGCGAGAAGGATCTCTGCCTGGCGCCGTGGTTGAAGGGCAAGCTGCGCCGTTCGCCGTTGCGCCGTGGTCAGATACGGTTTTGCAAAGCCTGGTGCTGGCAGGGCTGCTGGCAGCTATGGCGTTTGCCGGGCTTTCGTTCTATATCGGCCTGCCGCTGGCCTTGCTGGCGCTGTGGCTACCGCGCTTGCGCAAGGCGACGATTGTCGTGCAGCAAACCCGCGAACCCCTGGCCGAGCTGACCCGCGACCTGGCCCGTACCACCAGCGACAATGCACTGTCGGCGGCCGGAGTGGCGTTCTCGGTGCAACAGTTGGCCGGCAAGCTGCAATCGCAACTGGATGCCGCTGCGCAGATTGTCAGCAGCGCCGAAGTGATGATCGGCACCGAGAAGGCCACCTCGCAGTTGAGCCAACAGGCCCTGGTCGCTGCCCGCAGTGCTCATGAAAGCAGCGCCGCCGGGCGCACGGTGCTGGCCGAGTCGATCCAGCGCATGCATCACCTGAGCGAGCGGGCTACCGCCAGCCGTGAACTGATCGAGGCGCTGCACCAGCGCAGCGAGGACATTGCCCGGGTTACCCTGGTCATCCAGACCATCGCCAGCCAGACCAATCTGCTGGCCCTCAACGCTGCCATCGAAGCCGCCCGGGCGGGTGACCATGGGCGTGGCTTTGCCGTGGTCGCCGACGAGGTCCGCGGCCTGGCCGGGCGCACCGCCAGCGCTACCGAAGAGGTCGGGCAGATGGTCGCCGATATCCAGCAGCGTACGGCGCAGGTGGTCGAGCAGATTCGCGAACTGTCCGATGACCTGCACAGCGGGGTCGACCAGGTCGAACACACCGGCGAGCAACTGGACAGCATTGCCGGGCTGGCTGCCGGGGTCGAGCAGCAGATCGGCGAGATCGCCGAGGGCACCGAGACCAACCGCCTGCAACTGGACAGCCTGTTCGAGGCCGTGGAGCGCATGCGCAGCGACCTGCAGGTCAGCGACCAGCAAACCCAGCGCCTGGCCCAGGCTGCAGTGCAGCTGGAAGGGCAGGCTGAAAGCATCAGCGAGCGTCTTGCCGAAGTGGGGCTGGATGACTATCACCAGCGTGTTTACGACCTCGCCCGCCAAGGCGCGCAGCGAATTGGCGAACAGTTCGAGAACGATATTGCCCAAGGGCGCATCAGTCTCGAGGACTTGTTCGACCGCCACTACCAGCAAATCCCCGGCACGTCGCCGGCCCGTTTTCGCACCCGCTTTGATCACTATACCGACCAGGTGTTGCCGGCAATCCAGGAGCCGTTGCTCAAGCTGCATGAGGGCCTGGTGTTTGCTATCGCCTGTACCCAGCAGGGCTACGTGCCCACCCACAACACTGCCTTCAATCAGCCGTTGACCGGCGACCCGGCCCTGGATACCGCGCACAATCGCAGCAAGCGCAAGTTCGACGACCGTACCGGCATTCGCTGCGGCAGCCATCAACAGCCGGTGTTGTTGCAAACCTATACCCGCGATACCGGTGAACTGATGCACGACCTGTCGGTACCGATCCTGGTGCAGGGCAGGCATTGGGGAGGCTTGCGTCTGGGCTACCGGCCGCAGCAGGGTTGAGCGGTTTTGTTACCTGCAATGTAAAACAGCTATGCCGGGGATAGCTTTTTCCCTGAGCGCCCAGGTCTTATCATACGCATATCGTTAGGTTGCTAATAAATTCCGGAGGGAATGATGAATAGCCAAGTCGATGTTGCAGTGATGATTGGCAGCGGCGTACCTGCGTCGCTACAGGCGCTGGGCAAGCGCGTGTGCTGGGTGGTGCTGGTCAACGGTGAACGACGAGGCACGGCTTTCGCCAGCCGCAATGAAGCCCAGGAATGCCAGGCGGCCTGGCTGCAGCAGTTGCACGGGGATGACCGGCCCGCCGTTGCGCGTCAGGCCGGTTGAGCCAGGCGCCGGTCAGTTTTCCAGGTGACGGGCCAGGGCACAGGCTTCGGTATGCTCGCGGCGAAAGCCCCTGACGCGTCCGGTGGCCTGTTCGGTGATGTGAAAGAAGCCGATGCCGGCCGGTACTACCACGAAGCGCGGGGTGCTGTTGTGTGAGTGAACAGCATATTCTCTGTAGGAAACGCCTTTAGGCTCTCGACGGAATTCGGTGTTTTCGTGCATATTCGCTTCCCTGTGTTCTGTGGATGATTTCCAGGAGCCCGTCCTGCTAAAGGGCTTGCTCTCATCTATCGCACTTTTGTTGCGGTAGTGCTGTCAGAAAAAGCGTCTCCGTTTAAGGAAATCTGCTGAAAATCTGCAAACTGACTAAAGCTTGCAGTAATGGGTAAACATTCCTGCGGGTTGCTTTGCCAGTCTGCACAGACTTTTCATGCACAAATCCACTAGTCTTTCAGACTTCGAATTGAAGTACCGTTGCCTTGCGGCTGCCTCACGGCCTGCGGGGGGAGCGGCGTGTAATCGGTTTTTGAGGAATTCTTCTTTGGCAGTCAGCAATCTTGATACACATGCCCTGTTCGTTTTGGGCGACCTCAGGGCGAAACTGGTCAAACAGTTTCAATCGCGTTTTGTTTACGTCACCGAACAAAACGCGGAAGGTCTGTACATGGCCGAGATCGATACTGAAACCGCATTGGTGGTGGATGACAAGCAGCGTCTGGAGCTCAAGGTTGGCGATCATTTTCGCGCCGCAGTGTTGCCCAGCCGCGAAGGTGGCAAGCTGGAAATCCGTTTTCGCGAAATCAAACTGACGGTGTATGGCCTGGGTGACTATGCCTTTGTCTCGGTGCCTGAAGGCGAAGGTATTGTCTTCAAGGAAGGCCAGGGCGTGGTGTTGGTGTTCGCCGCCCACGAGCAGTTGCAGGAAGGCTTGAGCAAGACCCTCAAGGCCGTGACCCGCAAGGTTGCCAAATGGCAGAAGGGTGAGCTGACCACTTTCAAGGCCAGCGAGTGAGCGCATCCGCCGAGCGCACCAGCCGCGCCGACTTTCATGCCCGGCACCAGGCCCAGGCCCGTGCCCTGGCCGAACAGTGGCTGTCGCAGCGCCCGCAGTTGCAAGGCGCCTGGTTTGCCTGGGTCGCCACTCAGCTCTACCAGTTGAGCCCGCCCGAGTACGCCGCCATGGTCCGCCGCGAGCTGCAGCAGCTCAGCGGCTGAGTTCAGTTGCCGCGGTCGCGGCCACTGCTGACTTCTTCAGGTACATCATGCCCGGCCATGCGCTTGCGAAACAATGCAGCGCGCGCCAGCAGCAGGGTGGTGACCGGCACGGTGATCGACAGCAGGACCGGAATCAGCCAGGCATGCAGCACCGGTGACTCCTTGAGCATCGAGAAGTACAGGATCGAGGCCAGGGCCACGCACCAGGCGCCCAGGGTCGAGGCCAGTGCTGGCGGGTGCATGCGCTGGAAGAAGTCCTTCAGGCGAATCAGGCCGACCGCACCGCTCAGGGCGAACAGGCTGCTGAGCAGCAGCAACACGGCCACCAGCACCTCGACCCACAACGGCAGTTCATTGGCATTGATCATTCGATCACCTCGCCACGCAGAAGGAATTTAGCCAGGGCGAAGGAGCCGACAAAGCCGAACAGCGCGATCAGCAGTGCCCCTTCGAAATAGGTGTCGCTGGCGTAGCGGATACCCAGCACCAGCATCATCAGCATGGCCAGGATATACAGGTAGTCCAGTGCCAGGACCCGGTCCTGCGCCGAAGGGCCGCGAAACAGCCGCCACAAGGTCAGGGCCATGGCCAGGGCAAAGATGAACAGGCTGGCGAGAATGGCATTGGCAAGCAGGCCAGTCATTCGAAGATCTCCATCAGCGGGCGTTCATAGGTGTGCTTGAAGTGCTCGATGAACTGCGCCTCGTCATCCAGATCGAACACATGCAGCAAAAGCACGCTGCGATCCAGTGCCAGCTCCGACCAGATGGTCCCTGGGACCACCGTGGTGATCATCGACAAAGCGGCCAGGCCGTGGGCGTCACGCAGTTCCAGGGGAATGTGCACGAAGCGCGAGCGCGGCGGACGGCGCTTGGCCGACCACACGCCGCGGGCGACCTGCAGGTTGGACACCAGCACATCGACGCCGACCCGCAGTATCAGGCGCACGATGGTGCCCGGGCGGCGAATGCGTACCTGCAGCGGGCGCAGCGGCGCCATCAGTAGCGGCGCAACAACGCCGAGCAGGGCGCCCAGCAGCAAGTTGCCCGGGCTTACCGAGAGGTTCAGCAGCAGCCACAGCAGGCACAGCGACAGCGACAGCAGCGGGGCAGGGAACAGGCGCTTCATGGCTGCACCTCGGTGCTGGCGGCCAGGCTGGTCGGCCCCGGAATCGGTCGGGTGCCGAGCACGGCGCTGACGTATTGCTCGGGGTCCTGCAGGCTGGCGGCGGTGTCCTGGGTATAACGCAGCAACGGCTCGGCGCGCAGGCTGAGCAGCACGCACAAGCCCAGCAGCACCACGATGGGGATGCACTCAAAGCGGCGCAGCAGCGGCGAAGGGCGCTCTTGCGGGGTCCAGAAGCGCTGGATGCCAACGCGGGTCATGGCGATCAGCGAAGCCATGCCGGACAGTACCAGCAACGCCACCAACATCCAGCCGGCGACACTCAACGGCTGCTCCGGTGCCACACCCAGCCCTTGCGGGTTGAACAGTGCGCTGATCAGGCTGAGCTTGCCGATAAAGCCCGACAGCGGCGGCATGCCGATGATCAGCAGGGCGCAGGCGATAAAGCTCAAGCCGAGGAAGGCCATGGTCCAGGGGATCACCTGGCCGATCACCGCCTTCTGTTCGTCATCGAGGTTGATGCCTTTGGGTGGGTGCAGCGACTCGACGGGCGAGGGCAGGCCGTCGCCTTCATCATCCAGGGGAATCTCGTTGGCCGAGCGCGAGCGCTCGATCAGCTCAGCCAGCAAAAACAGCGCGCACAGCGCCAGGGTCGAGCTGACCAGGTAGAACAGCGCGGCGGCGGTCAGGGTTGCCTGGCCGAAGCCGATGGCCGCCAGCAAGGTGCCGGCCGAGACCAGGATGCTCAGGCTGGCCATGCGCTCCAGGCGCTGCGCGGCCAGTATCGATACCGCCGCGCAGCCCAGGGTGGCCAGGCCGCCGTAGATCAGCCAGTCGCCACCAAAGAACGCCGAAGCACCGGCCTGTCCGGAAAACAGCAAGGTCCACAGGCGCAGTACGGTATAGAAGCCGACCTTGGTCATGATCGCGAACAGCGCGGCCACCGGTGCGCTGGCCGACGAATAGGCCGGCACCAGCCAGAAGTTCAGTGGCCAGATCCCGGCCTTGGCCAGGAACGCCGTGGCCAGAATCGCCGCGCCGGCGTGTAGCAGGCCGCGATCGGCCTCTGGTACCAGCGGGATTTTCAGGGCCAGGTCGGCCATGTTCAGGGTGCCGGTGACGCCGTAGAGCATCGCCGCACCGATCAAAAACAGTGACGAGGCCAGCAGGTTGATGGCGATGTAGTGCAGGCCGGCCTTGACCCGCGCGCGCCCCGAACCATGCAGCATCAGGCCGTAGGAGGCCGCCAGCAACACTTCAAAGAACACGAACAGGTTGAACAGGTCGGCGGTCAGGAAGGCGCCATACAGGCCCATCAGCTGGATCTGGAACAGCGCGTGGAAGCTGGCGCCGGCGCGGTCCCAGCGGGCCATGGCGAACACCAGGGCGCTGACCCCGACGATGCCGGTGAGTACCAGCATCAGGGCCGATAGACGGTCGACCACCAGCACGATGCCGAACGGCCCCGGCCAGTTGCCGGGCAGGTAGACGCCAATCGAGCTGGCCTGGCCCTGACCTTGCACCCATAGCAACAGGGTGATGGCGATACCCAGGCCGAGCAGGCTGGAGATCAGGTTGATGCGCGCCTTGAGCGGTCGGCGTTTTTCCCCGAGCAGCAGCATCAGCGCTGCGGTCAGCAACGGCAGCAGGATGGGTGCGACGATCAGTTGGTTCATCGCACTCATTCGTTAGGCTCCCGGCCATCGACATGGTCGGTCCCGGTCAGGCCGCGCGAAGCCAGCAGCACCACCAGGAACAGTGCGGTCATGGCGAAGCTGATGACGATCGCGGTGAGCACCAGGGCCTGGGGCAGCGGGTCGGTGTAGTTGAGCAGATCCTGGGGCACGCCGTCCTTGATGATCGGCTCCTTGCCGATGAACAGGCTGCCCATGCTGAAGATGAACAGGTTGACCCCGTACGACAGCAGGCACAGGCCCATTACCACCTGGAAGGTCCGTGGCCGCAGGATCAGCCAGACCCCGGAGGCGGCGAGCACGCCAATGGCGATTGCAATGACTTCTTCCATCAGGCGGCTCCTGCTTGAGTGGGTTTCTGTTGGCTGCCCGGGCGATGACCACGCACCGACTGGTGAGCCAGCGCGGTGAGGATCAGCAGGGTCGAACCGACCACCACGGTGAACACGCCGATATCGAAGAACAGCGCACTGGCCAGGTGGGTGTCACCCAGCAATGGCAAATGCAGGTGCGCGGTGTGGGTGGTCAGGAACGGGTAGCCGAGCAGCATCGCGCCAACCCCGGTAAGGGTCGCGCAGAGCAGCCCGGTGCCCATCCAGCGCAGCGGTCGCAGGCTCATCTGCGCCTCGACCCACTGGGTGCCGGCCACCATGTACTGGAGGATGAACGCCACCGACATTACCAGGCCGGCGACGAAACCGCCGCCTGGCTGGTTGTGGCCGCGCATGAACAGGTACATCGACACCACCAGGGCGATCGGCAGCAGCAGGCGCACCAGCGCCGCCGGCACCATCATGAAACCCAGCGCGGTGTCGGCCGCGTGGCGCGGGTTGACCAGGTCGGTGACCACGTCCGGGGCCAGCAGGCGCTGCTGCGCCGGCAACTGCATGCTCTCCTTGGGCGGGCGGAAGCGTCGCAGCAGGGCGAACACCGCCAGGGCCACGGCCACCAGCACGGTGATCTCGCCGAGGGTATCGAAGCCGCGGAAGTCCACCAGCATGACGTTGACCACGTTGCTGCCGCCACCTTCGGGCAAGGCCCGGCTCAGGTAGAACGAGGAGATGTCGTTGGGGGTCGGGCGGGTCAGCATGGCATAGGACAGCAGCGCCATGCCGCCACCGACGCCGACCGCCAGCAGCAGGTCGCGCAGGCGGCGCAGGCGTGCGCGCTCCTGGGTGCCCGGCAGCGGCGAGACGCCTTCTATCCGCCGTGGCAGCCAGCGCAGGCCGAGCAGGATCAGCACCGTGGTGACCACCTCGACCACCAGTTGGGTCAGGGCCAGGTCCGGGGCCGAGAACCAGACGAAGGTAATGCAGGTCATCAGGCCGCAGACACTGACCATGGTCAGCGCCGCCAGACGGTGGTACTTGGCCTGCCAGGCAGCGCCCAGGGCGCAGGCAATGGCGATCAGCCAGAGCATGACGAACACACCCGAGCCCGGGATCTTCGGCCGGTCACCCCAGCTCAGGCCGCTGTGCAGCATCGGCAGCAGGCCGGCCAGCAGGGCGATCAGCACCAGCATGAACAGCTGCTTTTGCAGGCGCCGGGTGGTGAACACCCGTTCGAAACGCCGGGCGGTGCGCATGATCAGCACCTGGCCGTGTTCGAACAGGCGCTTGCCGTTGAAGCGCTCGATCAGCGGCGGCGACGGGAAACGCCCGAGCTTGAGCTGGTTGCGCAGCAGCAGGTAAAGGATGATGCCGCCGCTCATGGCGATCAGGCTCATGATCAGCGGCGCGTTCCAGCCGTGCCAGATCGCCAGGCTGTACTCGGGCAGGGTGCCGCCCACCACCGGCAAAGCGGCAGCGGCCAGCAGCGGGCCGACCGATTGCGCCGGGAAGATGCCGACCACCAGGCAGGTCATCACCAGCAATTCGACCGGCGCGCGCATCCAGCGCGGCGGCTCGTGGGGCGTGTGCGGCAGGTCGGTGGCCGGCGGTCCGAAGAACACGTCGACGGTAAAGCGCAAGGCATAGGCAACGCTGAAGGTACCGGCGAGGGTGGCGATGACCGGCAAGGCCGCTTCGACCCAGGCGGTGGAGCTGATGAATACGGTTTCGGCGAAGAACATCTCTTTGGACAGGAAGCCGTTCATCAACGGCACCCCGGCCATCGCGGCGCTGGCGACCATGGCCAGGGTCGCGGTGAACGGAATGAGCCGGAACAGACCGCTGAGGCGGCGGATGTCGCGGGTGCCGCTTTCGTGGTCGATGATCCCTGCGGCCATGAACAGCGAGGCCTTGAAGGTGGCATGGTTGAGGATGTGAAACACCGCGGCGACCGCTGCCAGCGGGCTGTTCAGGCCCAGCAGCAGGGTGATCAGGCCCAGGTGGCTGATGGTCGAATAGGCCAGCAGGCCCTTGAGGTCGTTCTGGAACATCGCCGCAAAGGCGCCGAGCACCAGGGTGGCGGCGCCGGCGCCGCTGACGATCCAGAACCATTCCTCGGTGCCGGAGAGCGCAGGCCACAGCCGCGCCAGCAGGAATACCCCGGCCTTGACCATGGTCGCCGAGTGCAGGTAGGCCGAGACCGGGGTGGGCGCCGCCATGGCATGGGGCAGCCAGAAGTGGAAGGGGAATTGCGCGCTTTTGCTCAACGCGCCGAGCAGGATCAGGGGTAACAGGACGGGATACAGGGCATGGTTGCGAATCTGCTCACCGGCAGCGAGGACCTTGTCCAGGTCGTAGCTGCCGACCACATGGCCGAGCAGCAGTACCCCCGCCAGCAGGCATAGGCCACCCGCGCCGGTGACCATCAGGGCCATGTAGGCACCGCGGCGGGCGTCGGCGCGATGGTGCCAGTAGCCGATCAACAGGAACGAGAACAGGCTGGTCAGTTCCCAGAAGAATACAATCTGGATCAGGTTGCCGGAAATCACCAGGCCGAGCATGGCACCCATGAACGCCAGGAAAAAGGCAAAGAAGCGCGGTACCGGGTCTTGCGGCGACATGTAGTAGCGCGCGTACAGCGACACCAGGGTACCGATGCCCAGCACCAGCAAGGAGAACAGCCAGGCGAAGCCGTCCATGCGCAGGACCAGGTTCAGGCCCAGGCTCGGCAGCCACAGGAATTCTTCACGGATCACGCCGCCATGGGCGATCTGCGGGTACATCAAAGCGACCTGGACAGTGCCCACCAGGGCGACCAGTCCGGCCAGCAGCGATTCGCTGTTGCGTGCGTTGTGCGGCAAGACAGCCGCCAGGCAGCTGCCGACGAACGGCAGAAGCAGTAGCACTATCAAGGACATAGATTTCTAATCTGCAGGAGTTTGTAAGGGATCATACGTGGCGACTGGTCGATCACCAACCCGCAAGCTGTCGCAGAATCCTACAAGAGCGCTGTATCAATCCTTTTTTTTATAACAGTTTTTTTCAAAGGATAGTCTGCATTTGTCGATCACAGACCCGGTTCGCGTTCTTCGGCGTGGGCCTCGAGAGTCGTCTGCTCTTGGTTACGGCGGCGAAACTTCAGCTCGCTGACCACCACGGCGACGACGATCAGCAAACCGCCAAGCAGGGCCACGCCTGGCAGGCGCTCGCCGGCAATGCGCCCGACGATGCCGGCCCACACCGGTTCACCGGCATAAATCAGCGTGGCACGGGTTGGCGAGACCGATTTCTGTGCCCAGTTCATCGCCACCTGGATCACCGCGCTCATCGCCCCCAGGCCCACGGCGCTGAGCAGCAACAGCCAGGAGAAGTCCGGCAGGCGCTCCTGGGTCGGTACCACCATCATGAACGACAGCGCCGAGGCGGTGGCCAGTTGCACGACGGTTACCCGGCGTACATCCACCTGGCCGGCGTAGCGACTGATCAGGATGATTTCTGCGGCAATGGCTACGGCGCTGACCAGGGTGGCGATTTCCCCCGGACTGAACTGCAGCGAACCACCACCGGGGCCTGCCAGCAGCATCAGGCCGGCAAACGCCAGGCAGATACCCAGGCTTGGCATCAGGCCCGGGCGGCGGCCCAGCACCAGCCATTGCAGCAAGGGCACGAAGGGTACGTAAAGGGCGGTGATGAATGCCGACTGGCTGCTGCTGATGGTTTGCAGGCCAACGGTCTGCAGGCCGTAGCCAAGCATGATCGATACACCGATCAACACCCCGGCCTTGAGTTCGGTAGCGGTCAGGCCCGGCAGCGAGCGGGCCGTTACCAGACCGACGAACAAGGCCGCGGCGGCAAAGCGCAAACCGACGAAGAACATCGGCCCGCTGACCGTCATCACGTTATGCACCAGCAAAAAGGTGCCGCCCCAGAGCATAGTGATAAACACCAGCACCAGTTCGGCCTTGCTCAGCCGGAAGGAAACGGAAGGGCGTTCAGCGGGGTTCGTTGGGGTCATGGCCTTGCACACGGAAGAGGGTCGACGCACAATTGCGGCGAAAGTGGGCAGTATACTGCGCAACCCCTATTGATGAGCAATATAGTGCACAAAGATTCCCCTCAACGCGCCTCGGTGCTTCAGCATGTCAGCCAGAACATTCGTCGCCTGCGCCATGCTGCCCAGTTGAGCCAGAGTGCCCTGGCGCAAAAGTCCGGGGTCAGCCGGCGCATGCTGGTGGCCATCGAGGCCGGCGAAAAGAATGTCAGTCTGACTACTCTGGATCTGATCGCCGAAGCCCTGCAAGTTGCCTTCAGTGACTTGATCAAGGCGCCGGATAACCGCGACCCGAGCCGCATCAACGAACTGGCCTGGGCCGGTGTGCATCCCGGCAGCAAGGCCGTGCTGCTGGCAAGCTCCGCCGCCACCCGGGAGGTCGAACTCTGGGAGTGGCGCCTGGAACCCGGTGAGGTCTACCCCTGCGAGCCCGATGCCGATGGCTGGAGCGAGCAGTTGTTTGTGTTCGAAGGCTGCCTGACCCTGGAGGTCGAAGGGCAGCAACAGCGGCTCAATGCTGGCGAGTTCTTCACCTTTGCCAGCAATCGCCGCTATGCCTATCGCAATGACGGCGAGGTGGCGACCCGCTTCGTGCGCAATGTGGTGATCTGAGCCCGCGGCGGGTCACGGCACTCAGCGCTTGGTGTCGGTCAGGTAGTGCTCGGTGGAAATCACCTGGGCGTAGGCGAAGGCCAGCGATGCCATAAAGGCTGCATGCACCTGCGCCGCCGGCACGGTGATACCGTTGAACTCCAGGGCGCGGGTCGCGCAGGCATCGTGAACCACGGTGACGCCATAGCCGTAGTCGGCCGCCGCGCGGCTGACGGCATCGATGCACATGTGGCTCATGCTGCCGATCACCGTGACCTTGCTGACGTTCTGCTCATCCAGCAACTGCTTGAGCCCGGTACCCAGGAACGAATTGACCTTGTGCTTGAGCAGCACCGGCTCGCCTGCGCGGTTGGCGGCCTTGGGGTGAATCTGCGCACCTTGCGAGCCCGGGGTGAAGAACGGCGCGTCTTCGGACTCGAACTCGTGGCGTACATGCACCACCAGGTCGCCGCGGGCGCGGGCGGCCTCAAGGATGCTGGCGGCGTTGTCGGCTGCCGCATCGGCACCATCCAGAGTCCATTTGCCGCCGGGGAAGTAATCGTTCTGGATATCGATGACGATCAGTGCCTGCTTGCTCATGTCAAAAGCCTCGTGTTGGGGAGTGGTTGTGGCGTGTTGATAGTTATAGGCTTGGACGATGCGCTTGCGGATTGGCGCGAACGACAAATTGGCGGGAAAAACTGACAATGGCAGCGGCGCAGGACACTCTGGAAATTGGCGTGCTGGTTTATCCCGGCGCGCAACTGGCCGCCGTGCATGGCCTGACCGATCTGTTTGCCGTGGCCAACCGCCTGCGCCTGGAGTTGGGGGCGCTGGAGCGGCCCGCATTGCGCGTCAGCCATTGGAGCGAGGGGCCTGATCAGCAACTGCAGGTAACCTTCGACACGCACCCAGGCAGCCTGCACCCGCTGCGGGCCATGATCATCCCGCCGAGCCTGAACCAGGCGCCCTCGCCCGAACTGCTCGATCGCTACTGTGCCAGCCTGCGTCAATGGCATGCGGACGGCGCGTTGCTGGTGTCGGTTTGCGTCGGGGTGTTCTTCATCGCCGCCAGCGGCCTGCTGGACGGGCGCCCGGCGACCACCCACTGGAATTTCGCGCAATCACTGGCCGAGCGCTTTGCGCAGGTGCAGGTCGAAGCCAACCTGCCGCTGCTCGATGACGGCGACATCATCACCTCGGCCGGGTTGATGGCCTGGACCGATCTGGGCCTGAAACTGGTCGAGCGTTTCCTGGGCGAAACCCTGGCGGCGGAGACTGCGCGGTTCCTGGCGGTCGAACGGGTCAGCGGCGGGCAGCCCCCCGGCAGCGTCTTCAGCCCTCGGCTGGACCACGGCGATGAGGCGGTGCTCAAGGTCCAGCACTGGTTGCAGGGCAGTGGTGCGCGTGAGGTGTCGCTGGCGGCCATGGCCGCGTGTGCCGGCCTTGAGCAGCGCACTTTCCTGCGCCGCTTTCGCAACGCCACGGGCCTTAAACCCACCGAGTACTGCCAGCAGGTCAGGGTCGGGCGGGCTTGCCGCATGCTTGAGTTCACCAACCGCTCAATCGACCAGATTGCCTGGGGTGTCGGCTATCAGGACCCGGGCGCGTTTCGCAAAGTGTTCTTCAAGGTCACCGGCCTTGCCCCCAGCGACTACCGGCGCCGACTCACCGCTGTGGTGGCTTGATCCTACTTTGGTACAGGCCGGGCTGCGCACCTGGCGTTTTGTTGCCTATTATCCGTTGCAAACAAGACGGAGAACGCCATGAGCGCCCCTGAACACCCCAACAACCCTGCGGCTGATGTGCTGATCATTGGCGGTGGCTTGAGCGCAGCGCTGCTCGCGGCGCAGTTGCTGCGCCAAGCTGGCCAGCGCCGTGTACTGGTCGTCGAGCCACGCGATGAACTGGGGCGCGGCGAAGCCTACAGCGCCACGCACCTGGGGCACACCCTCAACGGCAATGCCGCGCGCATGAGTGTCGACCCGGACAACGCCGATGACCTGAGCCAGTGGCTGGACCAGCACATTGCTGCCGGAGGCTGGCCAGAGTCGGCCGCGCAAGGGGTACCGGTGACGGAGCTGTTTGCGCCTCGCGGGCTGTTTGGCGTGTATGTCCGTCAGCGCCTGGCCGAGGCGCAGGCGGTGGGTGCGCAGCAGGGCTCGTGGCTTGAGCATGTTCAGGCCGAGGCGCTGGACCTGGCGGTTGATGAACTGGGGCTCAGCGTAAGCCTGGCCGACGGTCGGACCTTGCGCGCCAGCCGGGCCGTCCTGGCCACCGGCATGTTTGCCGCCGCGCGTACTCCCCAGCGCGGCGACAATGCTTTCAACAGCGCCTGTGTGGACCCCTGGGATATCCAGGCCATGCGGTCGATCAACCCGGACGGCCGGGTGGTCATTATCGGTTCCGGGTTGACCATGGTCGACGCCGTGGTGTCGCTGCAGGCAGCCGGCCATCGCGGCCCGATCGAGGTGTTTTCGCGCCACGGCCTGCTACCTCATGTACGTCGTCAACCGCCGGCATGGGAAGATTTTCTCGCTGCGGACCTGTCACTGCGCAGTCCATTGCAACTGCTGCGGGCCTTGCGCAATCAGTGCCGCTTGGCCCAGCAGCAGGGCATCGACTGGCAGGCGCCCCTGGACACCGTGCGCGTGCATATCGGCAGGCTCTGGAGCCAGGCCAGCGAGCGTCACAAGCGCCAGTTCGTGCGCCATGTGCGGCCCTGGTGGGAGAGCCATCATCATCGATCGCCACCGCCGGGAGCGGCATTGCTGGCGCAGTTGATCGAAGCAGGGCGATTGCGGATTCATGCGGCGTCGTTGCAAGGGGTCGAAACCGGCGCCGACCGCCTGCCGGTGGTCAAGCTGCGCTTTCGCGGGCAAACGCAGGTCGAGCGGATCAGCGCCGACGCCCTGATCAATTCCACCGGTATTGAGTACGACTGGCGCAGGGTGGCCCGGCCCTTGCCGCAGAATTTGCTGCAACGCCGGCTGATCCAGCCGGGGCCGCTGGCCCTGGGCATCGCCGCAAACGCCCAGGGCGCGGTGCAGGATGGCGAGGGCCGCTACAGTTCGCAGCTGTTTGCCATGGGCCCGCCGCTGCGCGGGTTGTGGTGGGAGAGCACATCGGTGACCGACGTGGCCTTGCAGGCCAAGGCGCTGGCGCAGCTTCTGGCCGGCACGGGCCGTTAGTCGTCGTGTTCGGCGCCAGGCTCCAGCAGTTGCGGCCCGGGGCCCTGTTCGCCGAGCTGGTCGTCACAGTTGCGCAGCGGGCAGCTTTGCAGCGACATGCAGCCGCAGCCGATGCAGCCGTCGAGCTGGTCGCGCAGCACCATCAGCTTGTCGATGCGCCGGGTCAGGTCCTGGCGCCATTGCTCCGATAGCCGTTGCCAGTCCTTCACGCTCGGTGCACGACCCACCGGCAGCGTTTGCAACGCGGCATGAATGGTGGCCAAGGGAATACCCAGGCGTTGCGCCATCTTGATCACCGCCACCCGACGCAGGGTTTCGCGCGGGTAGCGGCGCTGGTTGCCGGCGCTGCGGGTGCTGTAGATCAGGCCTTTGCTTTCGTAGAAATGCAGGGCGGTCACGGCCACGCCGCTGCGCGCCGACAGTTGGCCGACGCTGAGGGCGCTCTGGGCGGTATCGGGCATGACAGGATTTCTCTTGACCTCTAGTTAACTCGAGGTTTTACTCTGCCTGCCATCGCACCGCAAGTGCAAAGGCAGAGGGAGTAGCTTCATGCTGGTTTCAGACAACAGCCTGTGTTTTACCCAGATGATCGAGTTCGAGGTGGCGCCGGATCGTCAACACGCGCTGGCCCAGGCGCTGGTGCTGCGCAGCGAGTACCTTGCCGTGCAGCACAACGGCCTGGTCGCTGCCAGTATCCAGGCCAGCGATGATGGCAGCCGGGTATTGCAATACCTGCAGTGGCGGTCACGTACTGCCTGGGAGGCTGCTGTCAGCAGTTTCGAGCAGGAGCCGTTCCTGCAACTGATTCGCCAGCACCAGGCCAGAAGCGTGAACTTCAATGCCTTCCAGACCCTCAGCAGCCTGGCGCGTACAGCCGAGCACGGGCTGCACTGCCAACTGCCTATGGACTCAGGAGTACCAGGGTGAATGATGCGGGTAGCGGTCAAGTCGCGCGCCAATGACCATTTCGCTGATCCAGGCACTGAGAATAGAGCTGTAGGCCTTCTGGCTGCGGTCGCTGGACAGCGCGTGGTCGGCGCCGTCGACGATCCGGTGGGTCAGCGAATGGGCACTGACGAAGGCTGAGCGGTAACTCATCAAGGTGCTGTGTGGCACGAAGTCGTCCTGTTCCGACTCCACCAGCAGCACATCGCCGGCAAACTCGGCGCAGGCGCCCAGTGCACGGTTGTCTGCCGGCGCGAGCGGGCGCTGACGGTAGTCGCTCAGACGCTGGCGGTCGAGGGCTTGTTTGGGCAGCTTCCATTCCTCATCCCAGTACAGCGCCGGCACCCGTAATGCCAGCCATTTGACCGGGCGCAAGGCTGTAAGCAAGGTCGCCAGGTAGCCGCCGTAGCTGCTGCCGATCAGGGCGATGGCGCTGCTGTCGACTGCCGGATGACTGACCAGCCGATCGTAGGCGCCAACCAGGTCAGCGAGGTTCTGCTCGCGGGTAACGCTCAGGCGCTGGCTTTCGGTCTTCTCGTGGCCACGCAGGTCGAAGGTCATGCACACGCAGCCAAGGCCGGTGATCTGCTTGGCCCTGGCCAGGTCGCGTTGCTGGCTGCCACCCCAGCCGTGCACAAAGAGGATGGCGGGCACCTTGGCACTGGGGCTGACGATGGTTCCGGCGATGCTCTCGCCATCGACCGGAATCTCGATCGCTTCGCTATGGATGGTCATAGTCGCGGATCCGTGCGTATTTGCAGACTCGTCCGAGTTCACTGTCGTCCCCCTGATAGAAAATCGTCGCATCGGCGGGCAGCTCAGGCGCGTCGAAGGCTTCATGGGTGGAGGCGCGCACGCGCATCAGCGCCGGGTCAGCGGCAAACGCCTGCAGCGCCAGTACCTCGGCACTGCTGGCACCCCCGATGCGCCAGGATTGTTCGAGCACGCCGCTGCGCAGCTTGCCCTGGCTGTTAAGGCCGCGTGCCACGTCATAGTTGCGCCGTGAGGCAATAAACCCAGGGAAGCTCTGCAGCGCGGCCTGTTCGTAGGTCCTGGCCTGGGTAATGGCCAGGCGCAGGTGATCTTCCAGTTGCAGTTGCAGCAGGTCGTCGTAGTCACCGCGCACCAGCACCAGGTCCGACCCGCCGTAGATCTCCTCGCCCTGATGGTCGCGGGTCAACTGTTGGGTGCCGTAGTAGCTGCAGAGGATGCCGGCGACCAGGGCCTGGCCGACGCTGAAGGTCTGCACCTGGCTGAGGTTCTCCTCCAGGGTCAGGCCCCAGAGGGCTATTTCCTGTTCATCCATGGCGCCCAGTGCCTGCTCCAGGCCTTTCATGTTGTCGATCACGCATTGCCCGCGGCCTGCGGTGGCGCGTACCGGCTTCAGGCGCAGGGGCCCCTCGCGCAACAGCAATTGTGCGGCGCGCAGGGCATCGTCGAGGCTAAAGACGCTGTAGCCACGAAGCAGCGCATCCTGGGCCAGCCGGGCGAAATCATTGCTCCAGCCCAGCGGAAAACGCGCATCGGCCGCAATTGGGTGGGAAATCGCCTTGGTGGCCATAAACGGCTGGCTGACCAGGCCGCCAAACAGATCGGTCGGTGCGCCAATGCCCATTGCCCGATAGCGTTCGGCACCGATCAGGGTTTCAGTGGGCAGGTAGTAGAAGTTCTGTTTTGCCGTCGGCGGCTGGGCAGGGCTGACCACCTCGGTGTGGAACAACTGCGCGAGCCGTTCGGCGAGCTTGAGGTGCACGCTATGTTCGTGTTCGGGTGTACTTTGACGGGTATCCAGCAGCACCACGCCTTGCTTGCGGTCTGTCGATCGGAGCATGGGCAGATCCTCCCTTGCCGGGCTGTACTGAATGTGAAGTCCATGAGTGGCAGAAGTTCAGGGTGAGTGACTGAAGGATGGTTTTTAGGTTATATAAATATGAAAATTGATAATTTATAGTTCTATTGGTGGCTGGTGCACTATGGCGTTGCACTTTCCCTACACGGATTTAGGCAACGTCTGCTTTGCATGGCGACGACAACCAGAGAGCCTGCTGTCATGAACGATCTTCCGCTGTATTTCGACTACGCCGCCACGACACCGGTCGACGAGCGAGTCATCCAGGCCATGGTCAGCTGTCTGGGCGCCTCGGGCAATTTTGGCAATCCGGCTTCCAGCTCCCATTGCTACGGGCAGAACGCGCGCACGGCCGTGGAGAATGCCCGTGCCCAGGTTGCCGGGCTGGTGGGTGCGCAGGCCGGGCAGATCGTCTGGACCTCGGGGGCGACCGAATCGAACAACCTGGCGCTCAAGGGCCTCGCCCAGGGGCGCCAGGGTGGTCACATCATTACCAGCCAGATCGAACACAAGGCGGTGCTCGATACCGTTCGCCAGCTTGAGCAAAACGGATTCGAGCTGACCTTGCTCGCGCCCGACGCCCAGGGCCTGATCACAACCGAAGCGCTGCGCGCAGCCCTGCGCGAAGATACCTTCCTGGTTTCACTGATGCTGGTGAATAACGAGCTGGGGACCGTCAACGATATCCCGGCGCTGGCCGAGGTTGTACGCCAGCATGGCGCCTTGCTGCATGTGGACGCGGCGCAAGGGGCGGGCAAGCTGTCGATCGACCTGGCCCGCTGGCCGGTCGACTTGATGTCCTTTTCCGCGCACAAGGTCTATGGGCCCAAAGGCATTGGTGCCTTGTATGTAGGAGAGCGCGCCAGGCCCTTGCTGCAAGCGCAGATCCACGGCGGCGGGCACGAAGGCGGGCTACGCTCCGGGACGCTGGCAACGCACCAGATCGTCGGCATGGGCGAGGCGTTTGCCGTGGCCCAGGCGCTGCTTGAAGACGAAACCCGGCGCATCGCTCATCTGCAGCAGCGCTTGCTCGATCAGTTGCTGAGCGTGCCCGGGGTGAAGCTCAACGGCAGTGCCGGGCAACGCATCGCGCATACCCTGAGTCTTACCTTCGGCGGTGACGTTCCCGATTTTTCGACGTTGGCCCAGACCTTGGCATTTTCTTCGACCTCAGCCTGCAATTCGGCGAGCAATGCAGCGTCCCACGTGCTTCTTGCGCTGGGGCTCGAGCCGCAGGCCGCGCGCCAGACCCTTCGCCTGAGCCTGGGCCGCTACACCCGGGCAGAAGACATCGACCAGGCAATCCGCGCGATCAAGGCCTCGTTACAATCACAACCCTTCTGGGCGGTTGCCCAGGGCTGAAGCCTGTTCCATTATCAGCGCCTATAACAATGGATGCCGTGGTAGCAGGAGTCAGCATGAACACTCAGTCTTCAACGCAGGAAGCGGTGAATACGCGCCTGGAACGTATTCGTGAAGTGATGCAGCGCGAAGGCGTCGATGCCCTGTTGGTGCCTTCGGCCGACCCGCACCTTTCCGAATACCTGCCCGGTTATTGGCAGGCCAGGCAATGGTTGTCCGGGTTCCATGGCTCGGTCGGCACCTTGATCGTCAGCGCCGACTTCGCCGGCCTGTGGGCGGACAGCCGCTATTGGGAACAGGCAGAAAAGGAACTGGCGGGCACTACCATCGAACTGGTGAAGTTGCTGCCAGGCAAGCCCGGTCCGCTGGACTGGCTGGCCGAGCAGGCCCCTGAAGGCGGCGTGGTTGCGGTCGACGGCGCGGTCATGGCCCTGGCATCTGCACGCCAGCTGGGCGAGCGGCTCAAGGCGCGCAACGTGCGTTTGTTAAGTGATAGGGATCTGCTCGGGCAAATCTGGGCTGACCGCCCGGCGCTGCCGGAAAACCCGGTGTACCAGCACCTGCCGCCCGAAGCCACGGTCAGTCGTGCCGAAAAACTCGCCAACCTGCGTCAGGCCATGGGCGAGCGTGGCGCCGACTGGCACTTCATCGCCACTCTGGACGACATCGCCTGGCTGTTCAACCTGCGCGGCAGTGACGTTTCCTACAATCCAGTGTTCGTCTCCTTTGCCCTGATCAGCAAAGGTCAGGCCACCCTGTTCGTCGCCCTGAACAAGGTCGATGAACATTTGCGTCATGTGCTGGAAGTCGACGGCATCAGTTTGCGCGACTATGCCGAGGTTGCCTCGGCACTGGCCGCGATTCCCGCTGGCGCCAGCCTGCTGATCGACCCGGCGCGAGTTACCAGTGGCCTGTTGGCCAATGCCGCCAATGGTGTTCGCCTGGTAGAAGGGTTGAACCCGACCACGCTGGCCAAGTCGCAGAAAAGCGCAGCCGACCTTGCACATATCCGCAAGGCCATGGAGCAAGATGGCGCGGCGCTGTGCGAATTCTTCGCCTGGTTCGAGGCGGCCCAGGGGCGCGGCGAGCCGATCACCGAGCTGACCGTGGATGAACGGCTCAGTGCTTCGCGCGCACGTCGCCCAGGGTTCGTTTCGCTGAGCTTCTCGACCATCGCCGCCTTCAATGCCAATGGCGCCATGCCGCATTACCGGGCGACCGACGAATCCCACGCGCGCATTGAAGGCGATGGCCTGTTGCTGATCGATTCCGGCGGACAGTACCTGGGCGGGACTACCGACATCACCCGGATGGTGCCGATAGGCAACCCCTCTGTTGAACAAAAACAGGACTGCACCCGGGTACTCAAAGGTGTCATTGCATTGTCCCGTTCGCGTTTCCCTCGCGGCATCCTGTCGCCACTGCTCGATGCCATAGCCCGTGCGCCCATCTGGGCTGAGCAGGTCGACTACGGTCATGGCACAGGGCATGGTGTCGGCTACTTCATGAATGTGCATGAAGGGCCGCAGGTGATTGCCTATCAGGCAGCCGCCGCGCCACAGACCGCCATGCAGGCGGGAATGATCACCTCGATCGAGCCCGGTACCTATCGTCCCGGCGAGTGGGGCGTGCGTATCGAGAACCTGGTGTTCAACCGTGAGGTGGGCAAAAGCGCGTTTGGCGACTTTCTCGAGTTTGAAACCCTGACGCTGTGCCCGATCGATACCCGCTGCCTGCTGACGGAGCGATTGAGTAGTGAGGAGCGTGACTGGCTCAATGGCTATCACGCAGAGGTACGCAAGCGCCTTTCGCCATTGTTGGAGGGGCCTGCGTTGCGTTGGTTGCAGGTTCGTACGGAATCGATCTGATATCTAGACGGCAGTGACAGCAAGGGCAGCCTGTGGGCTGCCCTTGTTTTTTGATCAGCTTACTTGCAGATGACGATCATGCTGCGGCTGGTGTAGCCAGCAGGGTTGAGGCCAAAAGGATAGTCACCGGGCTCGGCATCGCCGTCACCTGAACGGGCAATGACTTTATAGCCTTTGCTGCCGCAGGAGGCTTCGGCCTTGGCGTAGCATTTGTCCCAAGATGAAGACAGGCCAGAGCAGTTGATGTGCAGGCCTTTCTTGCCTCGTTTGACTTCGGTGCTCGCCGTCGCCGCACACCCCGCGATGGCCAAAATGGCTAGGATGAGCAAAATTCGTTTCATTCCTGTCCTTAATGCGTACCGGGTCTACCGCCCGTGTCTAATTTCCGTGCTTCGTCCCTGATGCCTCTTCGCGTCCCTGTCTTGTCAATTAGATATCTTTAAGGTTGACGTTATATGACAGCTTAAAGATGGTGGAAGTCCGGCACAATGACCAGCGTCTATTTAAATGCAAATATTTCTCAAATCAGTCAGCGGCAACCAGCGCCGGGCGTTCCTTGCGCAGTGACAGAGTGGCGCCGACTGAGGCAGTAATGATTGCAGCAATAGCCAGCCATTGCGCTACGGTCAGCACTTCGCCCAGGAACAGCAAGCCTGATAGTGCGCCGAACGCGGGTTCGATACTCATCAAGGTGCCGAAGGTCCGGGCGGGCATGCGTGTCAGGGCGACCATTTCCAGGCTGTAGGGCAGGGCCGTGGAGAGTATCGCCACGCCCAGGGCGATAGGTAGCAGCGAGGGGGTCAACAGCGCACTGCCGGCGTGAGCGATGCCGATGGGGGCGACGAACAGCGCGGCAATCATCACGCCCAGAGCGGCGGTCTGGATGCCGTTCTCGGCACCGGCCTTTTGCCCATATAGAATGTACAGCGCCCAGCACACGCCGGCGCCCAGTGCGTAGCCTGCGCCAACCAGGTCGATGCCGGCGCTGGTCTGGCCGATCGGAATCAACAGCAGCAAACCAATTACCGCCAGGCCGATCCAGAGAAAATCCACGACCCGTCGCGACGCGTACAGGGCGACGGCTAGCGGGCCGGTAAACTCCAAGGCGACGGCAATGCCCAGTGGCACGGTGCGAAGCGACATATAGAAGAGGAAATTCATCCCGCCCAGGGCCATACCGTAGATGATCACGGTGCGCAGGGTGCTGGCACTGAGCCTGGCGCGCCAGGGGCGCAGCAGCAACAACATGATGATGCTGGCAAAGATCAGGCGCAGGGTGGTGGTGCCTTGTGCGCCCACTACCGGGAACATGCTCTTGGCCAGCGAGGCCCCGGACTGGATCGAGGCCATGGCGATCAGCAGCAAGCCAATAGGGAAGAGGGTGGCGGCCAGGCTGCGGGGTTGGCTATTCATTGCGGGAGGGCATTCCTTATATAGGTACTAGCGCGGGCAGACTATGATGCGCAAAGGCCCAAAAATGAGCAATATACTGCTCATTATTCTTTTGTTCGGGGTTTTCTGAATTAACCCTTGACGTCCGATTTAATCTCTCTATAATTCGCCCCACTTCCGGCGCAGTCGGAACTGAAAACTCCTTGAGTTTCAATGAGTTAGCGGTTCCAGGGTCATCCGGAAGGGCTTCGATCGAAAGATCGGCAGCGGTGAAAAAGGCAGTTGACAGCGGTTTGAAACGCTGTAGAATTCGCCTCCCGCTGACGAGAGATCGCAGCGAGTCAAGTGGTTGAAGTGAAACGAAAAACTTCAAAATAAACGCTTGACAGGCTCTGAGGAAAGCGTAGAATGCGCGCCTCGGTTGAGACGAAAAGCTCTTAGCCAACCGCTCTTTAACAACTGAATCAAGCAATTCGTGTGGGTGCTTGTGAGCTCAGACTGATAGTCAAAAAGATTATCAGCATCACAAGTGGCTACACGAAAATCGAAAGATTTGAAAGTAAGTCATTTGAGATTGCTGAGCCAAGTTTAGGGTTTTCTCAAAACCCAAGCAGTATTGAACTGAAGAGTTTGATCATGGCTCAGATTGAACGCTGGCGGCAGGCCTAACACATGCAAGTCGAGCGGATGAGAAGAGCTTGCTCTTCGATTCAGCGGCGGACGGGTGAGTAATACCTAGGAATCTGCCTGGTAGTGGGGGACAACGTTTCGAAAGGAACGCTAATACCGCATACGTCCTACGGGAGAAAGCAGGGGACCTTCGGGCCTTGCGCTATCAGATGAGCCTAGGTCGGATTAGCTAGTTGGTGAGGTAATGGCTCACCAAGGCGACGATCCGTAACTGGTCTGAGAGGATGATCAGTCACACTGGAACTGAGACACGGTCCAGACTCCTACGGGAGGCAGCAGTGGGGAATATTGGACAATGGGCGAAAGCCTGATCCAGCCATGCCGCGTGTGTGAAGAAGGTCTTCGGATTGTAAAGCACTTTAAGTTGGGAGGAAGGGTACTTACCTAATACGTGAGTATTTTGACGTTACCGACAGAATAAGCACCGGCTAACTCTGTGCCAGCAGCCGCGGTAATACAGAGGGTGCAAGCGTTAATCGGAATTACTGGGCGTAAAGCGCGCGTAGGTGGTTTGTTAAGTTGGATGTGAAATCCCCGGGCTCAACCTGGGAACTGCATCCAAAACTGGCAAGCTAGAGTAGGGCAGAGGGTGGTGGAATTTCCTGTGTAGCGGTGAAATGCGTAGATATAGGAAGGAACACCAGTGGCGAAGGCGACCACCTGGGCTCATACTGACACTGAGGTGCGAAAGCGTGGGGAGCAAACAGGATTAGATACCCTGGTAGTCCACGCCGTAAACGATGTCAACTAGCCGTTGGAATCCTTGAGATTTTAGTGGCGCAGCTAACGCATTAAGTTGACCGCCTGGGGAGTACGGCCGCAAGGTTAAAACTCAAATGAATTGACGGGGGCCCGCACAAGCGGTGGAGCATGTGGTTTAATTCGAAGCAACGCGAAGAACCTTACCAGGCCTTGACATGCAGAGAACTTTCCAGAGATGGATTGGTGCCTTCGGGAACTCTGACACAGGTGCTGCATGGCTGTCGTCAGCTCGTGTCGTGAGATGTTGGGTTAAGTCCCGTAACGAGCGCAACCCTTGTCCTTAGTTACCAGCACGTTATGGTGGGCACTCTAAGGAGACTGCCGGTGACAAACCGGAGGAAGGTGGGGATGACGTCAAGTCATCATGGCCCTTACGGCCTGGGCTACACACGTGCTACAATGGTCGGTACAGAGGGTTGCCAAGCCGCGAGGTGGAGCTAATCTCACAAAACCGATCGTAGTCCGGATCGCAGTCTGCAACTCGACTGCGTGAAGTCGGAATCGCTAGTAATCGCGAATCAGAATGTCGCGGTGAATACGTTCCCGGGCCTTGTACACACCGCCCGTCACACCATGGGAGTGGGTTGCACCAGAAGTAGCTAGTCTAACCTTCGGGAGGACGGTTACCACGGTGTGATTCATGACTGGGGTGAAGTCGTAACAAGGTAGCCGTAGGGGAACCTGCGGCTGGATCACCTCCTTAATCGACAGACATCAGCTGTCTTATGAGCTCCCACACGAATTGCTTGATTCATTGAAGAAGACGATATCGGTAACAGCTCTTAACTGGGTCTGTAGCTCAGTTGGTTAGAGCGCACCCCTGATAAGGGTGAGGTCGGCAGTTCGAATCTGCCCAGACCCACCAGTTTCTTGTTGGGGCCATAGCTCAGCTGGGAGAGCGCCTGCCTTGCACGCAGGAGGTCAGCGGTTCGATCCCGCTTGGCTCCACCACCCCTTGCTACCGTGTCAAAGCTTAGAAATGAATATTCGTATCGAATATTGATTTCTGAACTTTTCAGAATCGTTCTTTAAAAATTTGGGTATGTGATAGAAAGATAGACTGGACAGCACTTTCACTGGTGTGTGTTCAGGCTAAGGTAAAATTTGTGAGTAATTACAAGTTTTCGGCGAATGTTGTCTTCACAGTATAACCAGATTGCTTGGGGTTATATGGTCAAGTGAAGAAGCGCATACGGTGGATGCCTTGGCAGTCAGAGGCGATGAAAGACGTGGTAGCCTGCGATAAGCTTCGGGGAGTCGGCAAACAGACTTTGATCCGGAGATCTCTGAATGGGGGAACCCACTCAGCATAAGCTGAGTATCTTGTACTGAATACATAGGTGCAAGAGGCGAACCAGGGGAACTGAAACATCTAAGTACCCTGAGGAAAAGAAATCAACCGAGATTCCCTTAGTAGTGGCGAGCGAACGGGGACTAGCCCTTAAGTGGCTTTGAGATTAGCGGAACGCTCTGGAAAGTGCGGCCATAGTGGGTGATAGCCCTGTACGCGAAAATCTCTTAGTCATGAAATCGAGTAGGACGGAGCACGAGAAACTTTGTCTGAATATGGGGGGACCATCCTCCAAGGCTAAATACTACTGACTGACCGATAGTGAACCAGTACCGTGAGGGAAAGGCGAAAAGAACCCCGGAGAGGGGAGTGAAATAGATCCTGAAACCGTATGCGTACAAGCAGTGGGAGCCTACTTGTTAGGTGACTGCGTACCTTTTGTATAATGGGTCAGCGACTTATATTCAGTGGCGAGCTTAACCGAATAGGGGAGGCGTAGCGAAAGCGAGTCTTAATAGGGCGTTTAGTCGCTGGGTATAGACCCGAAACCGGGCGATCTATCCATGGGCAGGTTGAAGGTTAGGTAACACTGACTGGAGGACCGAACCGACTACCGTTGAAAAGTTAGCGGATGACCTGTGGATCGGAGTGAAAGGCTAATCAAGCTCGGAGATAGCTGGTTCTCCTCGAAAGCTATTTAGGTAGCGCCTCATGTATCACTGTAGGGGGTAGAGCACTGTTTCGGCTAGGGGGTCATCCCGACTTACCAAACCGATGCAAACTCCGAATACCTACAAGTGCCGAGCATGGGAGACACACGGCGGGTGCTAACGTCCGTCGTGAAAAGGGAAACAACCCAGACCGTCAGCTAAGGTCCCAAAGTTATGGTTAAGTGGGAAACGATGTGGGAAGGCTTAGACAGCTAGGAGGTTGGCTTAGAAGCAGCCACCCTTTAAAGAAAGCGTAATAGCTCACTAGTCGAGTCGGCCTGCGCGGAAGATGTAACGGGGCTCAAACCATACACCGAAGCTACGGGTATCACTTAGGTGATGCGGTAGAGGAGCGTTCTGTAAGCCTGTGAAGGTGAGTTGAGAAGCTTGCTGGAGGTATCAGAAGTGCGAATGCTGACATGAGTAACGACAATGGGAGTGAAAAACTCCCACGCCGAAAGACCAAGGTTTCCTGCGCAACGTTAATCGACGCAGGGTTAGTCGGTCCCTAAGGCGAGGCTGAAAAGCGTAGTCGATGGAAAACAGGTTAATATTCCTGTACTTCTGGTTATTGCGATGGAGGGACGGAGAAGGCTAGGCCAGCTTGGCGTTGGTTGTCCAAGTTTAAGGTGGTAGGCTGAGATCTTAGGTAAATCCGGGATCTTAAGGCCGAGAGCTGATGACGAGTTGCCTTTAGGCGACGAAGTGGTTGATGCCATGCTTCCAAGAAAAGCTTCTAAGCTTCAGATAACCAGGAACCGTACCCCAAACCGACACAGGTGGTTGGGTAGAGAATACCAAGGCGCTTGAGAGAACTCGGGTGAAGGAACTAGGCAAAATGGCACCGTAACTTCGGGAGAAGGTGCGCCGGTGAGGGTGAAGGACTTGCTCCGTAAGCCCATGCCGGTCGAAGATACCAGGCCGCTGCGACTGTTTATTAAAAACACAGCACTCTGCAAACACGAAAGTGGACGTATAGGGTGTGACGCCTGCCCGGTGCCGGAAGGTTAATTGATGGGGTTAGCTAACGCGAAGCTCTTGATCGAAGCCCCGGTAAACGGCGGCCGTAACTATAACGGTCCTAAGGTAGCGAAATTCCTTGTCGGGTAAGTTCCGACCTGCACGAATGGCGTAACGATGGCGGCGCTGTCTCCACCCGAGACTCAGTGAAATTGAAATCGCTGTGAAGATGCAGTGTATCCGCGGCTAGACGGAAAGACCCCGTGAACCTTTACTATAGCTTTGCACTGGACTTTGAATTTGCTTGTGTAGGATAGGTGGGAGGCTTTGAAGCGTGGACGCCAGTTCGCGTGGAGCCATCCTTGAAATACCACCCTGGCAACTTTGAGGTTCTAACTCAGGTCCGTTATCCGGATCGAGGACAGTGTATGGTGGGTAGTTTGACTGGGGCGGTCTCCTCCTAAAGAGTAACGGAGGAGTACGAAGGTGCGCTCAGACCGGTCGGAAATCGGTCGTAGAGTATAAAGGCAAAAGCGCGCTTGACTGCGAGACAGACACGTCGAGCAGGTACGAAAGTAGGTCTTAGTGATCCGGTGGTTCTGTATGGAAGGGCCATCGCTCAACGGATAAAAGGTACTCCGGGGATAACAGGCTGATACCGCCCAAGAGTTCATATCGACGGCGGTGTTTGGCACCTCGATGTCGGCTCATCACATCCTGGGGCTGAAGCCGGTCCCAAGGGTATGGCTGTTCGCCATTTAAAGTGGTACGCGAGCTGGGTTTAGAACGTCGTGAGACAGTTCGGTCCCTATCTGCCGTGGACGTTTGAGATTTGAGAGGGGCTGCTCCTAGTACGAGAGGACCGGAGTGGACGAACCTCTGGTGTTCCGGTTGTCACGCCAGTGGCATTGCCGGGTAGCTATGTTCGGAAGAGATAACCGCTGAAAGCATCTAAGCGGGAAACTTGCCTCAAGATGAGATCTCACTGGAGCCTTGAGCTCCCTGAAGGGCCGTCGAAGACTACGACGTTGATAGGTTGGGTGTGTAAGCGCTGTGAGGCGTTGAGCTAACCAATACTAATTGCCCGTGAGGCTTGACCATATAACACCCAAGCAATTTGAGCGAAAGCCAGATTGCGGTGTTGTGAAGACTGCAAAGCCGAGAATTTGTAACTCACAAAACATCACATACCCGATTCGCTGGAGTGTCTAACAAGGCCTTCTGGCAACAGAATTTCTTGACGACCATAGAGCATTGGAACCACCTGATCCCATCCCGAACTCAGCAGTGAAACGATGCATCGCCGATGGTAGTGTGGGGTTTCCCCATGTGAGAGTAGGTCATCGTCAAGATTAAATTCCGAAACCCCTATCTGCGCATGCAGGTAGGGGTTTTGTCTTCAGCGCCCAGCTGGATAAAATGCCGGCCAAAAAAAACCACCCCGCAGGGTGGTTTGTTCGCTTCCTTCGCCGACTCAGTCGCCGTAGTACTCGCAACCACTGGTGCAGGTCTCGTGAATGCGCACCTTGGACAGCTCTGGCAGCAGCGGCTTGACCTGGTCCCAGATCCACTTGGCGATCACTTCGCTGGTCGGATTCTCCAGGCCTGGAATGTCGTTCAGGTAGTTATGGTCCAGTTGTTCGTACAGCGGCTTGAAGATCGCCTTGATCTCGGAGAAGTCGCGGATCCAGCCGGTATGTGGATCGAGCGGGCCGGTCAGGTGCAGGGCAACCTTGAACGAATGGCCATGCAGGCGACCGCACTTGTGCCCTTCAGGCACGTGGGGCAGGCGGTGGGCCGATTCGAACGTAAACTCTTTGAAAATTTCCACGATATCTTGACTCTGTAAACCAATGCTGGCTGCCAGTTTACCAGCATGGTCACTTCAGTGGTTGCAGATGCGCGTGCAGCTTGCCGGTTTCTATCAGTTCAAGCAGCTCGTCGCCCAGTCGCTGGCTTTCAGCCATTGCCTTGTGCCAATAACGCTGACGGCTGCCCGCATCGCCCATGAAGCGCTTGAAGTCGCTACGATCCGGCAGCTTGCCGTAGGGCAGGCTGGCCAGGTACTGCGGCGAAGGCGCAAGCAGCAGCACATTGCGCAAGCGCTGGGTATCCCCACGGCGCCACGGCAGGGCCTTGTCGAACCAGCCGGGGATGACCTTGTCGGTGAAGTGCGGATAGAGCACCAGGTCATCGCCGGCAAAAGGCAGGTCAAGGTGATAGTCCAGCAAGCCACCATCTCGATAGGTCCCCTGACCGACACCCGGAATATCGCGTACGCCTTGCATGACCATCGGGATCGACCCCGAGGCCAGCAGGCCGTGGCGCAAATTGGCAACATCCAGTGGCAGGCAGCGCGAGGGGAAGTCCGTCAGTGGCTGCAATGGCGGAGCGCTGCGGGCGTCGTGCAAGATGATTCGCTCGAAGTGCCGCGACAGGCGTGCACGGCCAATCAGGTTGTCAGCGATGACCGATGACAGGCCCATGCCCAGGCGCCCGCGATGATCGTCAGCAAGCAGGCCATGGCTTTTGACCACCATGATGTTCAGGCGGTAGCCCGGGCTTGCGAGTACCTGTGCGTCGCGGTTTTCGAGCAGTTCATCGAGCATGCGCTCGCAGCTGCGGCTGACTTCGGCCTGGGTCACGCCCTTGGCAAAGTCCTGTTCGGTGTACAGCTGGCCCAGGCGCTGCAGGGCCTGGGCGGGGTTGGGCAAGCAGGCGCTGGCAAAGCGCCAGGAGCCGATGGATGCGCCGATCAACGCCCGCTCACGAGGTGCGCTGGGCAACCAATGGCCGAACAACGCCAGGTCCAGGCCTTGTATGCCGAGGGCCTTGGGCCCCCCAGCTGCACCCGGCAGCACACCCACATCGGCAGCCTGTAATCCACGCTCGCGGATGCGCTGCAAGGCGCGATTGCCGGCCTTGAGCGTCAGCGCCGGGTACTTGATATGGATTGCACTCATACGGGCCTCGCTGTCTTGAGCCGGTAATTATAAAGAACAGCGCTCCGGAAGTGGGGCAGGGCTGCGCTATCATGTCGCCAGTTGTTTTCAGCTTCAATTAAGTTCGGTTGGGTACTCTAGGCCCCGTAGAAACATTTTTGATCTCAACGGAGAGACACCATGAAAACTTTGACTGCCCTGTTCGCCACTGCTGCCCTTGCCCTGAGCGCCAACGTTGCACTGGCTAAAGACATTCCGACCAATGAAGTGGTCAAGCTGGTTCAGGCCAAGACCATCATGTCCCTGGACGACTTGAACGCCAAGGCGCTGGCCAAGCACCCAGGCGCTACCATCAAGGATTCCGAACTGGAGGACGTCTACGGCCGCTATGTCTACAAAGTCGAGCTGCGTGACGCCCAGAACGTCGAATGGGACGTTGATCTTGATGCCAAGACCGGTGAAGTCCTCAAGGACGCCCAGGACACCTGATGAGCCCTTGCATGCGAACAGCACAGACATTTCTCATTGCGCTGTTGGCCCTCTGCTCGCTGGCTTCGGCCCGCGACCTCGATCAGGATGAAGCCCTGCTATTGCGAAAGCAGGGCGTGATCCTGCCGCTTGAGCAACTGCTGCAGTCCGCCCTGGGGCGTTACCCCGGGGCGAAACTGCTGGAAGCGGAGCTGGAAGAGAAACACGACAGGTATGAGTACGAGGTCGAATTGCTGACCCCTGAAGGCGTGGTACGCGAGATCAAGCTCGACGCTACCAATGGAGCGCTGCTCAAAGACGAGGAAGATGACTGATGCGCCTGTTACTGGTCGAGGACAACGTGCCGCTGGCGGATGAACTGACCCAGAGCCTGCAACGCCAGGGCTATGCGCTCGACTGGTTGGCCGACGGCAGGGATGCGGTCTACCAGGGCAGCAGCGAACCCTATGACCTGATTATTCTCGACCTTGGCTTGCCTGGCTTGCCGGGGCTTGAGGTACTGGCCCAGTGGCGGGCATCGGGGCTGGTGACACCGGTGCTGATCCTCACCGCGCGCGGTTCGTGGGCCGAGCGTATCGAGGGGCTCAAGGCCGGTGCCGATGATTACCTGAGCAAGCCGTTTCATCCAGAAGAGCTGCAGCTGCGCATCCAGTCGCTGCTACGCCGTGCCCGCGGCCTGGCCAACCAGCCGACCCTTGAAGCCGCCGGCCTGCAGCTGGACGAAGGCCGCCAGTGCGTCACCCGCGCCGGCGTCGACATCCAGCTCACCGCTGCCGAGTTTCGCCTGTTGCGCTACTTCATGTTGCACCCGCAACAGATCCTGTCGAAAAGCCACCTCGCCGAACACCTCTACGACGGTGAGACCGAGCGCGATTCCAACGTTCTCGAAGTGCACGTCAATCACCTGCGCCGCAAGCTCGGCCGTAGCGTGATCGAAACCCGCCGTGGCCAGGGTTATCGCTATGCCGGGAGCTGCGAGTGAAGTCGATTCAGGCACGCCTGAGCCTTGGCCTGATTGCGGTACTGGTGCTGGTCGGGCTGGCCCTGGCGCAGATCAGCCTGTGGCTGTTCGAGGCTGGCCTGCAGCGCTACCTGGAGACCGGTCTGCGCAAGGAGAGCGAAAACCTGCTGGTGGCCCTGGTACGCGGCCAGACCGGCCTTGAACTGGATGAACGGCGGATTTCCTCGGCCTATAAGCGGCCGTTTTCCGGCTATTACTTTCGCATCGATTTTGACGGCGGCAACTGGCGCTCGCGTTCGTTGTGGGACATGGACATGCCGGCGCCGCAAACCCCGGGGCTGCACGCTGGCCTGGAGCTGGGGCCGGAAGGCCAGCAACTGCTGGTGCTGCGTGCCGATTACCGGCGCCTGGGCCAGGCGATTTCCATCAGCGTGGCCCAGGACTATACCCCGGTGCGCGATGGCTTCAGGCGCATGCAGCAGATCGGCCTGGGGCTGGGCCTGGTCGCACTGTTGTTGATCCTGGTACTGCAACGCATCACCGTGACCCGCTCATTGCGGCCGCTGGAGCGCGCCCGCGAACAGATCGCCCAGCTGCAGCAAGGTCAGCGTTCTCAGCTCGATACCCAGGTGCCTACCGAGCTTGAGCCCCTGGTCGCACAGATCAACCACTTGCTGGCCCACACCGAAGACAGCCTGCGTCGTTCACGCAATGCCCTGGGCAACCTTGGGCATGCGCTGAAGACGCCGTTGGCGGTGCTGCTCAGCCTGGCCTCCAGCGAACGCCTCAAGGACCTGCCTCAAGTCCGTGCCCAGTTGCGCGACCAGCTCGAGCAGATCCAGCAGCGCCTGAGCCGTGAGCTCAATCGCGCGCGGCTGGCCGGCGATGCGTTGCCGGGCGCGCAGTTTGATTGCGATGCCGAGCTGCCCGGGCTGCTGTCGACCCTGGGCATGATCCATGGCGAAGGCCTGGAGTTGAGCAAGCAGGTGCCGCCCGGTTTGCTCCTGCCCTGGGACCGCGAAGACCTGCTCGAACTGCTGGGTAACCTGCTGGACAACGCCTGCAAATGGGCCGACAGCGAGGTGCAGTTGAGCATCGAAGAACAGCCGCAACGCTATTGCCTGTGGATCGATGATGACGGCCCCGGCATTCCGCAGGCGGCTCGTGAACAAGTGCTTGAGCGCGGTACCCGGCTTGACGAGCAGGTTGACGGCCATGGCCTGGGCCTGGGCATCGTGCGCGATATCGTCGAAGCCTGGGGCGGGCAGATGCGTCTGCTTGAGAGCCCGCTGGGTGGCTTGCGGGTCAGCATCGAGCTGCCGCGTAAGGTCAGATAGCATCGCTAGCCCCGCCGCGGTTGCCCATACGCCTGACTGATCCGGTCAATCACCATCGCCAGCGCCACAATCGCCAACCCGGCCTCCACACCCTTGCCGACATTGAGCGTCTGAATTCCTGCCAGCACATCCTCGCCCAAACCGCGCGCGCCAATCATCGAGGCGACCACCACCATCGACAGCGCCATCATCACCGACTGGTTGAGCCCGGCCATGATGCTCGGCAGCGCCAGCGGCAGTTGCACCCGCCGCAGCCGCTGCCAGCGACTGGCGCCCAGGCCGTGGGCCGCCTGGGTCAGGCTCGGGTCGATCTGGCTCAGGCCCAGTTCGGTCAGGCGGATCAACGGCGGCAGGGCGTAGATCAAGGTGGCGAAGATCGCCGGTACCTTGCCCAGGCCGAACAGCATCAGCACCGGGATCAGGTAGACGAAGCTGGGCAGCGTTTGCATGACATCGAGCACCGGCATCAGCAGCTTGCGCGCCAACGGTCGGCTGGCCAGGAGGATGCCGAGCGGGACGCCGATCAATACGCACAGGCCGGTGCTCACCAGCACCAGTGCGCAGGTCTGCAGGAGCTTGTCCCACAGGCCGACCACGCCGATCAGAAACAACAGGCCGCTGAGCACCAGGGCGCGGGTGATGCTGCGGCTGGCGTGCCAGGTCATCAGCGCGACAATCACCAGCAACAGCCACCAGGGCGCCAGGCGCAGCAGGTTCTCGAAGCCGACCAGCACCTGCAGCAAGCCATCGGAAACGTTGCGCAGCTGGTCGCCGTAAGCCAGCACCAACCAATCGACAAAACGGTTAACGGCATCGGCAAAGGAGTAGTGCAGCGCTTCGGGAAAACCTCCACTCACAGGCTGGCCTCGACCTTGCGCGCCACTTCGGCGGGTAGCCAGGCTTTCCAGATCTGCGGGTTGTTGCGCATGAACCTGAGCGCGGCATCCTTGGGTGACTCGCGCTTTTTGCTCATCTGCGCCAGGGTCTTGTTCAGGGTATCGATGGGCAGGTCGACCTTGGCGAAGAACTCGACCAGTTCGGGATAGTCCTTTTTGAATGGCGCCGAAACACCAATCGACAATTTTGCCGGCAGTGAGCGCGTGCCTTGCGGGTTGGGGTTGCTGGCATCGGTCAGGGTCTTCCAGGCCTGGGCATCGAAAGCGGGTTCTTCCAGGCGCACCAGATCGTAGCGGCCCATCAGCGGGGTAGGGCTCCAGTAGTAGAACAACACAGGCTTGCCGCGGCGGATCGCCGAGGTGATTTCAGCATCGAGCGCCGCGCCCGAGCCACTGCGAAAGTTCACGTAGTCCAGGTCCAGCCCGTAGGCCTTGAGCTTCTGGCTGTTGACGGTCTCGGAGGTCCAGCCGCTGGGGCTGTTGAGGAAGCGGCCCTTGTCCGCGGACTCAGGGTCCTTGAACACTGCCTTGTACTGCTTGAGGTCGGTCACCGAGCGCAGCTGTGGTGCCCGGTTCTTGATCACGTAGGCCGGCACATACCAGCCCTCATCGGCGTTCTTCACCGTATCGCCGATGCTGAACACCTGGCCGGCCTGCTCGGCCTTGATCCAGGCCGGGCTGCGGCCGGCCCATTCTTCACCGATGACCTGGATGTCGTTGCGCGCCAGCGCCACTTCCATGCTCACGGTGCTGCCGGGCAGGGTGTCGGTGGGGTAGCCGTAGCCTTTCTCGACGATCAGCCGCAGGATTTCGGTGGTGAGGCTGCCGCTTTCCCAGGTGATGTCGCCAAAGCGAATGGGCGTGGATTTATCGGCGGTGTAGCTTGAGGTGACCAAGCCCAGCGCCAGGAAGGCGCTGGCCAGCAAGGTGGGGATCGGCTTCATTGTGCCTCGCTCGCAGGGTAGGGAGTCCGGCAAGTGTAGTAGACCGATCGCGGGGCAAGCCTGCTCCTACAGATGAATAGGAGCAGGCTTGCCCCGTGAAGTTTCTACACCCGGAACTGATCCATCAGCCCCTGCTGCTGGTTGGCCAGGCTGTTGAGTGACTGGCTGACCCGCGCCGATTCGTTGGCCTGTTCCGACAGCGATTCGGTGACATCACGAATGGTCGCCACGTTGCTGTTGATTTCTTCGGCCACCGCGCTCTGTTCTTCGGCGGCGCTGGCGATCTGCAGGTTCATGTCGCTGATCACCGTGACCGCATTGCCGATCTGCTGCAGGGCGGTGACTGCCTGGCCGACCTGCTCGACGCTGCCCTGGGCCTGGCGATGGCTGCTGTCCATGGCGCCGACCACGTCGCGAGTACCGGCTTGCAGCTGTTCGATGACCTGGCGGGTTTCTTCTACCGACTCCTGGGTCCGGCGCGCCAGGTTGCGCACCTCGTCGGCAACCACGGCAAAACCACGGCCGGCTTCACCGGCACGCGCGGCCTCGATGGCAGCGTTGAGGGCCAGCAGGTTGGTCTGCTCGGCAATCGAGCGGATCACTTCCAGCACCGAACCGATCTTCTCGCTGTTCTCGGCCAGGCCTTCGACCTGGCTCATGGCGGTGCTCATGTCGGCAGCCAGGGTGTCGATGCTGCTGGTGGTACGGTCGATCACCGCCAGGCCCTGGCGGGTCGCCTGGTCGGCGTCGCGGGCGGCCTGGGCGGCTTGCGCAGCGCTGCGGGCGACGTCCTGGGCGGTGGCGCTCATCTCATGGGAAGCGGTGGCCACCTGGTCGACCTGGCGATACTGCTGCTCCATGCCGGCGCTGGTCTGGGTGGCGATGGCCGAAGACTGGTCGGCGGTATCGCGGGCGGCCTGGACCGAGCGCTTGACCTCGGCAATGGTCGGTTGCAGCTTGTCGAGAAAACGGTTGAACCAGCCGGCCAGTTCGCCCAGTTCGTCGCGCTTGTCGTAAGTCAGGCGCCGGGTCAGGTCGCCTTCGCCGCTGGCGATGTCCTTGAGCATCGCCGCCACGCCGAGGATCGGCCGGGTCACGGTGCGCGCCATCAACCAGATCAGCAACAAGCCGACGATGGCCGCCAGCAGGCCCAGGCCCAATTCCATCAGGGTGCCGCTGGTGTTGCGCTGGTCGAGCTCTTGCTTGAGGGCTTCGGCCGGGCCGGTCAGGGCGCTTTCCGGCACGTCGAGCAGCACGCCCCAGGGCTTGCCGCCAGGTATTGGCGCAAACGAGGCCAGCACTTTCAGGCGCTGATTGTGGTGGATGCTGTGCAGCGGCGTGCTGTCGCCGAGCAGGCGGATCAGTTCGGCGCCTTTTTCGCTGTCGACCTGGTCAAGGCGCTGGGCCAGCTTGCTGGCGTCCGGGCTGTAGCCGGCCAGCAGGCCCACGGGGCTGAGGATGCCGACCTGGGTCTGGCCCTGGTACAGGTTGCGGCTGGCCTGTTGGCTCATGGCCTGCAGGCTGTTGAGATTGATGTCGATGGACAGGGTGGCGATGACTTTGTCGGCCGCCTTCAGCGGGAACACGATGCTGGTCATCAGCACCTGCTGGCCGTTGATCTCATAGAAGTAGGGCTCGATCACACAGACCTTGCCGGTGGTGCGCGGGCATACCGACCAGGTGTTGGCCGGCTCGCCGCTGGGGCCGATGCTGGTGTCATTCATGTCGCGTTCGGGCAGCGCCATCGAGGTCAGCTGGCCCGGGGTCGGTTGCGACCAGTACAGGGCGAAGCGGCCTTTCTCGTTGCTGCCCAGGTCTTTCTGGTCGACGAACAACGCGTCCTTGTTGTCCAGCGCGTTGGGCTCGAACACCAGCGACAGGCCGAGCAGCTCGGGGTTGGCCTGCAGGGCCGCGCGCACCTGGCGGGTCATGTCTTCGCGCAGGTCGAAAGCATCGAGGAAGCGTTTTTCGGCCTGCTCGCGCAAAAACAGCACCTGGCGCGAGAAGCCGGCGCCGTACTGGTAGGCGTCCATGAACTGGCGACGGATGTTCAGTGCCTGGACTTCACCCTGGGATTCAATGCGCCCCTGGGCCGCTTCGGTGAGCATCTGCATGCTGCTGGCCTTGACCAGTTGCGTGCTGTGCTCCATGCGATACAGCGAGAGTCCCACCAGCAGGGTGACGATGCCGGCCAGGCACAGGCCGGCCAGCAGGGTGATCTTCCACTGAATGGAAAGTTGTCTGAACGACATGGCGAAGTCCTTTGATCCTGAAAGATTGAGGCTGCCGACTATGTCGGCCGCGATGCCGTTTTCTTTATTCAAACGTTCAATTGAAATGCGTCGTTTTCGTCTATTCAAGCGACACGTTGTCGCAGGTCGCCAAGGCCTTTTTTTGACAAGTGCGGGGGGCTGCTTCAAAGTGTGCGCCCTCCCATAAAAATACCTGTCGTTCGGCCACTGCTCACGGGCAGTCTGTCGCCGGATCGGTCGCTTTTTGTCTGGTTTCTAGAGGTTACAGAATGAATGCAGTAATTGCCGCGGTCGGCATCATGCTGATATTGAGCCTGTCCCGTGTGCATGTGGTGATTGCCCTGATCATCGGCGCCCTGGCCGGTGGCCTGGTGGGCGGCCTGGGCATCGAAGGCACGCTCAAGGCGTTCAATGGCGGGCTGGGTGGCGGTGCTACGGTGGCGTTGTCGTACGCCTTGCTCGGCGCCTTCGCCGTGGCCATCGCCAAGTCGGGCATGGCCCACGCCCTGGCCGACCGCGCCCTGGCCATGGTCGATCGCCAAGGCCATGGCGAAGGCGGCAAGGTCAAGTGGTTACTGATCGGCCTGCTGCTGGTGGTGGCGATTTCCTCACAGAACATCCTGCCCATCCACATTGCCTTCATTCCGTTGCTGGTGCCGCCCCTGCTGTACGTGCTGACCAAGCTGCAGATCGACCGGCGCCTGGTGGCCTGTGTGATGACCTTCGGCCTGATCACCCCGTACATGTTCCTGCCAGTGGGTTTCGGCAATATCTTCCTCAATGAAATCCTTCTGGCCAACGTCAGCCGCAGCGGTGTGGATGTCAGCGGCGTCAACGTTACCCATGCCATGGCCATCCCGGCGGCGGGCATGCTCTTCGGCTTGCTGGTGGCGGTGTTCATCAGCTACCGCAAAAAGCGCGTGTACAACCTGGAGAAAATCGAGCAGGTCGAGCAGGTGGCGGTCAGCTACAACCCGCTGACCCTGCTGGTAGCGGGCGTTGCCATTGCTGCAGCGTTCGTTATTCAGCTGTGGCTGGATTCGATGATCATCGGCGCCATGGCCGGTTTTCTGATTTTCTCGGTGTCGGGCATCGTGCGCTGGAAAGACACCGACGACCTGTTTACCGAAGGCATGAAGATGATGGCCATGATCGGCTTCATCATGATCGCCGCTTCGGGCTTTGCCGAGGTGATGAAGGCCACCGGCGAGGTCAAGACCCTGGTCGAGACCTCGGCGTCCTGGATCAACCACAGCAAGGGCGTCGGCGCACTGCTGATGCTGCTCGTGGGCCTGCTGGTGACCATGGGCATCGGCTCGTCGTTCTCCACCGTGCCGATCCTGGCAGCGATCTTCGTGCCGCTGTGTGTGCAGCTGGGCTTTGATCCTGTGGCCACCGTGTGCATCGTCGGTACCGCCGGTGCCCTGGGCGATGCCGGATCACCTGCCTCGGACTCGACCCTGGGGCCGACCTCGGGCCTGAACGTCGACGGCCAGCATCATCATATCTGGGACACGGTTGTACCGACTTTCATCCACTACAACCTGCCGTTGCTGGCATTCGGTTGGCTGGCGGCGATGATGCTCTAGGGCAGGGCGAGGGCTGAGCGCAAGGCTCAGCCTTTGGCGGGCGGCGGCGAGATGCGGTTGAGCACCATGTTGCCGTTCTTGTTCTGGGTCAGGTACACCGGCAGCACCTTGGGCAGGGTGCTGACCAGGCGCTTGATCTCGCTGGTGTTGTAGATGCCGCTGATGCGGATGCTGCCGGTACCGGTATCGGCCAGCAGCAGCGGTTTTTCCAGGTAGCGGTTGATCATCGGCAGGGCCTGGGCCAGGCTCTGGTTGTCGAGGATCAGCTTGCCCGTACGCCAGGCCAGGCTGTTGTCCTGGTTGGCGGTCTGGTCCAGACGTGGCTCATAGTCGCCGGCCTTGTAGCTGGCCTGCATGCCCGGGCCAAGGCGATAGCTGCTGTCGCTGGCGTTGCCGTCACTGCTGACCAGCACCGAGCCTTCGACCAGGGTGACTTTGACCTGGTCATCATACTTCCACACGTTGAACAGGGTGCCGGTGACCCGCGTCCAGCCATTGGCCGCGTGCACCACGAACGGGTGCTGGCTGTCGTGACGGACCTTGAAGAACGCCTCGCCCCTGACCAGGGTTACCCGGCGCTCATCCTTGTAGTTGGTGAAGCGCAGTTCGGTATTGAGGTTGAGTTCGACTTCACTGCCATCACTGAGCACTACGCGATTGACCCGCTCGCCGGTCTCCAGGGACTGGTAGCTATTGGGCAGCCAGCCTTGTTCCCATCCGATCCAGGCGCCGGCTGGCAGGGCGACCAGGGCGATGGCTGCGGCGCTGGCCAACCGTTGCCATTGGCTGCGCTGCGGTCGAGGCAGCGCTACGACGTTGTCCGGGTAACTGCGTGGCAAGTGATCGGCGGTTTGCCAGATCTCGACCATCGCCTGATATTCCTGCAGGTGCAGCGGGTGGGCTTTCAGCCATTGCTCGAACGCGCGTCGCTCGGCGGCGGTACAGTCTTCAGCTTGCAGGCGCAGGCACCACTGTGCGGCGGCATCGGTGATGGCATCGTGTTCGGCGTCGCTGAGACTGGTGTGGTTCATTGAAACTCCCGGTTTTGTCCATTCTACCTTGCAGGGTAGGCGGGCGAGAACCGAGATAATGGCGAATGACTATCAGTTGTAAGATTTTTTACCGCTAAAACCCGGTAAAACCGCGGATCTGACAATGATTGCTTACAAAATCGCGGACGAAAGGTCGACCTGCGCCGCTGGCGGGCAGCGCAGGCGATTGTTCAGAACTGTGCAGCGTCCAGCTCGAACAATGAAGCACTGCCGGCGCGAATGCTGGCGTGCAGTGACAGGGTGCGTGGCAGCAGTCGTTCGAAGTAGAACCCGGCGCTGGCCAGCTTGGCACCGTAGAACGCCGGGTCCTGCACCAGCGCATCGCGGGCGACCGCAGCCATGCGTGACCACATGTAGGCGTAGGCAACGTAGCCGAACAGCTGCAGGTACTCCACAGAGGCCGCGCCGATGGCATTCGGGTCATGGCGCGCTTGCTCGCACAGCCACTGACTGAGGTCTTCGAGCTCGCCCAGGGCCTTGAGCAGCGGCTGGCGGAACGGCGGCTCAGTTTCGCTGAACTGGCGAATCTGCGCGGCAAAGGCCGCCAGCGCCTGGCCGCCATCGGCCACCACCTTGCGCCCGAGCAGGTCCAGGGCCTGGATACCGTTGGTGCCTTCGTAGATCTGCGCGATGCGCACATCCCGCACCAGCTGCTCCTGGCCCCATTCGCGAATGTAGCCGTGGCCACCGAACACCTGCTGGCCGAGCACGCAGCTTTCCAGGCCGTTGTCGGTGAAAAAGGCCTTGGCCACCGGCGTCAGCAAGGCCACCTGGCGTTGCGCCGCGTTGCGTTCATCGGCGTCTTCGGCGTACTTGGCGATATCCAGTTGCTGGCCGACATAGGTGGCGAAGGCGCGCCCGCCTTCGGTGAGGGCGCGCATGGTCAGCAACATGCGTCGCACATCCGGGTGGACGATGATCGGGTCGGCAATCTGCTGCTTGTTCTGGGCGCCGCTGGCCGCGCGGCTTTGCAGGCGCTCACAGGCATAGCGGGCGGCGTTCTGGTACGAGGCCTCGGCGCAGCCAATGCCCTGGATGCCAATCGACAGGCGCTCGTAATTCATCATCGTGAACATCGCCGCCAGGCCGCGATTGGGTTCACCGATCAGGTAGCCGCTGGCGCCGTCGAAGTTCATCACGCAGGTGGCCGAGGCCTTGATGCCCATTTTGTGCTCGAGCGAACCGCAGCTCACCGCGTTGCTGGCGCCCAGGCTGCCGTCGGCATTGACCAGGCGCTTGGGCACCAGGAACAGCGAGATGCCCTTGGGCCCGGCCGGCGCATCCGGCAGCTTGGCCAGCACCAGGTGGATGATGTTCTCGGTCAGGTCCTGGTCGCCGCCGGTGATGAAAATTTTGGTGCCGCTGACCTTGTAGCTGCCATCGGCCTGGGGCTCGGCCTTGCTGCGAATGATCCCCAGGTCAGTGCCGGCATGCGGCTCGGTCAGGCACATGGTGCCGGCCCATTGGCCGCTGTACAGCGCCGGCAGGTAACTGGCCTTGAGTGCTTCACTGGCGTGGGCGTCGATCGCCAGGCAGCAGCCAGCGCTCAGGGCCGAGTACAAGCTGAAGCTGCAGTTGGCGGCATAGAGCATTTCTTCGAACTGCACCGCGAGCATCTTCGGCATGCCCAGGCCGCCAAACTCAGGATTACCGGCCAGGCCCACCCAGCCACCGTCGCGGTAGGTTTGCCAGGCCTGGCGAAAGCCGTCCGGGGTGCGCACGCCACCGGCCTCGAAGGCCACGCCCTGTTCATCGCCGCTGCGGTTGAGCGGGGCAATCAGCTGGCTGGTGATTTTTGCCGCCTCTTCGAGGATGGCATCGGCGGTGTCGGCATCGACCCGCTCGGCCAGGGTCGGCAGGCGCGCCCACAGCGCCGGGCCATGGAACACTTCATGAAGGACAAAGCGCATGTCGCGCAGCGGAGCATTGAATTCAGGCATGGCAGTTCTCGCTGTCAAAGGGGGTCAGAGCGCCTTGGCCCAGTCGCGCAACAGGTACTTCTGGATCTTGCCGGTGGAGGTCTTCGGCAACTCGCTGAATACCACGGTCTTCGGTAGCTTGAAGCCGGCCAGGTGCTCGCGGCAAAAGGCGATGATCTCGGCTTCGCGGGTGGCCTCGCAGCCGGCCTTGAGGGTGATGTAGGCGCAAGGGGTTTCACCCCACTTTTCATCCGGGCGGGCGACCACGGCGGCTTCGAGGACTGCCGGGTGTTTGTACAGGGTGTCTTCGACTTCAATGGTAGAGATGTTCTCGCCACCGGAAATGATGATGTCCTTGAGCCGGTCCTTGATCTCGACGTAACCGTCGGCATGCCAAACGGCCAGGTCGCCGGTGTGGAACCAGCCACCCCGGAAGGCCTCGCTGGTGGCTTCGGGGTTTTTCAGGTAGCCCTTCATTACCGTGTTGCCGCGCATGAAGATCTCGCCCAGGGTGTTGCCGTCGCGTTGCACCGGCTCCAGGGTTTGCGGGTCGGCGACCATCAGGCCTTCGAGGGTCGGGTAACGCACGCCCTGGCGCGATTTGATCCGCGCCCGTTCAGCCAGCGGTTGCTCATCCCACTCGGCGTGCCAGGCGCAGACGGTCACCGGGCCATAGACTTCGGTCAGGCCATAGACGTGGGTGACTTTGATGCCCATTTCTTCCACCGCACCAATGACCTTGGCCGGTGGCGCCGCACCGGCAACCATGGCATTGACCGGGTGATCGATCGCTGCCTTGGCCGACTCGGGCATGTTGATCAGCGCATTGAGCACGATCGGCGCGCCGCACAGGTGGCTGACCTGGTGCTCGCGGATCAGGGTAAGAATCTTCTGCGGGTCGACCCGGCGCAGGAACACATGGGTGCCGGCCAGGGCGGTGACGGTCCAGGGGTAGCACCAGCCGTTGCAGTGGAACATCGGCAACGTCCACAGGTACACCGGATGGTTGCCCATGGCCCAGGTCATCTGGTTGCCCAGGGCATTGAGGTAGGCGCCGCGGTGGTGGTAGACCACGCCCTTGGGATTGCCGGTGGTACCGGAGGTGTAGTTCAGCGAGATCGCCTGCCATTCGTCCTCGGGCCAGTGCCAGGCGAACTCGGGGTCGCCTTCAGCCAGAAACGCCTCGTAGTCGAGGTCGCTGACCGCCTGGCCTTCGCCGTATTCCGGGTCATCGACATCGATCACCAGCGGCGGGTATTTCATCAGCGCCAGGGCCGCTTCGATGACCTTGTGAAATTCGCGGTCAGTGATCAGCACCTTGGCTTCGCCGTGCTCGAGCATGAAGGCAATCGCTTCGGCATCCAGGCGCACGTTGAGGGCGTTGAGCACGGCGCCGATCATCGGCACGCCAAAGTGCGCTTCAAGCATGGCCGGAATGTTCGGCAGCATCACCGCCACCGTATCGCCCTGGCCGATACCGCGCCCGGCCAGGGCGCTGGCCAGGCGGCGCGAGCGTTCATAGGTCTGTTGCCAGTTACGGCGGATCGCGCCATGAATCACTGCCGGGTACTGGCCATAGACGGCGGCGGTACGCTCGATGAAACTCAAGGGGCTCAAGGCAACATGATTGACAGGGGCGGGCGCCAGGCCCTGGGAGAAAATCGACATGAGGTCGTCCTGTGCAGGAGGCAGCCGCCCATTGGCGAACTGAAACCCCCGATGGCTGATTGTTAGCTCTGTTCAGGTGTTGTGAAGGGCAGGCCCTTCCGCTGTCGCAAGTTTTACGCGAATGGCTATGGTAACTGGAAGATAGACTATAGCAATATGGTATAAATACTATAAAAGCCCAGAGGCACCGTTTTTGGATACTTCGTTTTCCCTGCTGCTGGCCAAGGACCCGCAACCGAGCCTGGTGCTGGATGCCGAGGCTCGTCTGCTGACCAGCAATCCAGCCTTGCAGGCCTTGATGGGCCCCGAGCGTGACGTCGAGCAGTGGCTACCGAGCAACTACCGGGCCCTGGTACGCGCCTGCCTGGAGCAGGGGCGGGCGATCAGCGAGGTCGAGGCGCAGGTGGCCGGGCAGATTCTGCTCTGGACCTTCATCCCCGATGACGCCGGCCAGCAAGTGCTGGCGCGTTGCCGCGACGCCACCCCGGAGCGCCAGGGCGAGCGCGACGCCAGCCAGGCCCGGCGCCTGTACCGGTTGATCACTGAGAACACCACCGACCTGATTTCCCGGCACACGCCCGATGGCCGCTTTATCGATGCTTCGCCTGCCGCCTTCCGCCTGTTGGGCTACTGGCCAGAGGAGCTGCGCGGGGTGCCGGTGCAGTCGCTGTTTCACCCGCAGGATCGCCGGCAAGCGCTGTTGCAGGCGTCCCAGGCGCTGGAGCAGGACGGCTACCAGACCATGACCTGGCGGGTGCGCCACCGTGATGGCCGTTACCTGTGGTTCGAGATCGCCAGCCGCGCCATCCGCGAAACCTACACTGGCGCGGTGGTAGAAATTGTCAGCGTTTCGCGCGACATCAGCGTGCGCATCGAGGCCCAGGAAAACCGCCGGCGCCTGGCCGAGGTGGTCGAAGCCAACACTGACCTGGTGCTGTTCAGCGACCGCGACGGCCGCCTCAGCTACCTCAACCGTTCGGCGCGCCGGGCCCTGGGGCTGCAGGAGGTCGAGCCGCTGCCCGGCTTGCAGGCCTTGCTCGACCCAGCGCTGCAGCAACGCCTGCACAGCGAAGGCTGGCAGCGCGCCGAGCAGCAGGGCGTGTGGCAGGCCGAGGCGCGGCTGGTGCCGCATCAGGGCGGCGCGGCGTTTCCGGTATCGCTGGTGCTGCTGGCCCATCGCGCTGCCGGTGGCGAGCGCTACTACTCGCTGGTGGCCCGCGACATGACCGAGCGGGAACTGCGCGAAAGCCAGCAGCGCCGCCATCAGGACGAACTGGCCCACAGCGCCCGGTTGGTCACCCTCGGTGAACTGGCTTCGGGGATCGCCCATGAAATCAACCAGCCGCTGGCGGCGGTGGTCAATTACGCCAGCGCCAGCCTGCGCTACCTGCAAGCTGTTGAGCGCGACCCACAGGCGGCGCAACGGGTCGCCCAGGGCTTGCAGCGCATCAACGAACAGGCGACCCATGCCGCCGAGGTGATCAAGCGCTTGCGCGCCTTCCTGCGCAAGGAACCGCGGCGCTTGCAGGCCCTGGCGATTGCCGATGTCGTGGCCGAAGCGGTGCGCCTGTGCGACTGGGAAGCCAGCCGCGACCAGGTGAGCATCGAGCAGCGCGTGGTCGCCGGGCTGCCCGCGGTGTACGCCGACCGGGTGCTGCTCGAGCAGGTGCTGCTCAACCTGTTGCGCAACGCCATTGATGCCAATCGCGAACAGCACAACGGCCGGGCCTCGGGTATCCTGCTCAGCGCCAAGCTTGAGGCCGGTTGGCTGGCGATCCGCGTCAGCGACCAGGGCCCGGGGGTGGCGGCCGAGCGCCTGGACGGCATCTTCACCCCGTTCAACACCAGCAAGGCGGACGGCCTGGGGCTGGGCTTGAGCATGAGCCGCAGTATCATCGAAGGCTTTGGTGGTACCTTGCAGGCCCAGCCTGGTGAGGCGGGCGGATTGATCTTGTGCTGCCGGCTGGCGCCGGTGGCCAACAGTGGGGAGTGATATGCAGGAACCGCGGGTGTATGTGGTCGACGATGACCAGGGCATGCTCGATTCGACCCTGTGGTTGCTCGAGTCGGTGGGCTTGCAGGCGCTGCCGTTCACCAGTGGCCAGGCCTTTCTTGACGCTTGCGACAGCCATCGACCGGCGTGCGTGCTACTGGATGTGCGCATGCCGGGTATGGGCGGTTTGAGCGTGCAGGAAGCGCTGCGCGCCCGCGGCATCGATTTGCCGGTAATCTTCGTCAGCGGCCACGCCGATGTGCCGATCGTGGTGCGCGCCTTCAAGGCCGGGGCCTGTGATTTCATCGAGAAACCCTACAACGACCAGCTACTGCTCGACAGCGTTCAGGCCGCCCTTGGCCAGGCGCGTCATGCCGGGCCGCTGGAAGCGGTGCAGGCGCGCATCGACAGCCTCACGCCCCGTGAGCGCGATGTGTTCCTGCCGTTGGTGCAGGGTTTTACCAATCGGGAAATTGCCGAGCAGTTGCAGGTCAGCGTGAAGACCGTCGACCTCTATCGCTCGCGGGTCATGAAGCGCATGCAGGCCGAGCATTTGCCGGCGCTGGTGGGCATGGCGATTGCCTGTGGGCTGGTGCAGCCGTTGAGTTTGCGTTGAGTTCATCGCAGGTCCTGCCTGCTCTTACAGGAGCGAGCAGGACCTGCGATGCGTTTATGGCCTGCGCCCCAGCAGCAAACCGACCACCAGGCCAAAGCCTGCCGAAATCGCTACCGTCTGCCACGGATGGCCGCCGATGTAGTCCTGGGTGGCCTCGACCACCGGCTGCGCTTTGCTGCGCACGCCAGTGACCGCGTCGCGGGCCTGTTTCAGTTTCAGTCCGACCTGGGCGCGCAGGGTTTCGGCTTCTTCGCCAACCAGCGCGGCGCTTTCGCTGAGCAGTTTTTCCGACTCCTCGATCAACGCCTGCAGCTCACTGAACGCCTGGTCCTTGATTTGCTCGGCATCGCTTTGCACGGTGGTTTTCCTGGCCATGGGTGCTTCCTCGTCAGTTGATGGGCATTGAACAGTGGATGCCGGCGGGCGCTGAAAGTTGCAGCGGTTTGCCGGGCATCGGCGGCTACAGTGTAAGATAGCGCCTATTTTCTAGCGGCAGGACACCCCTCATGAGTTTCAATCTGGCCAACAAGAGCTTCGCCGAACGGGCGCAGATCGAGGACGAGAAAGCACGCCTGTTCGAGCTCTGGCAGACCAACCTGGGCAAGGCCAAGGCCGATGCGGCGCGAATCATCGCCGAAAAGCCGCGGCGCAAGGGCAAGTGGGCCGAATGGGTGCGGGCAGAGCTGGACGGCATGTCGCCGCCCGAGTACGCCAACATGGTCCGCAGTGAAGTCAACAAGTTGATGGCCGCAGCCAAGTAAGCCCCGGGCCCATCACGCCATCACCAGGTGGCTTTGGCTGGCTGTGGCAGGTTGAGCCGGCCGCTGTCACTGAAGCGCCGGGTCCCGAAGGCGCCTCCAGCCAGTTTGCCGCGCACCGTGTACGGCAGGCCATCGAGGCTGCGCACCTGGCTCAGGCCCACGGCCTGGCGCAGCACCGAGAACGCGGTGATGCTCACTGGCACTACCAGTACCTGCTCGCTGAAACGCCCGATGCTGCCACTGCGATCGCTGACACCGGCCGCCAGCGGCTGGCCGTTGACCTCAAGGTTGAGGGCGATGCCGTTGTAGTCGATTGCGGTTTCGTTGGGGTTCTGCACACGGATCTTCACCGCCATGCGCAGTTCCAGCTCCTGGCCGGGCAGGGGCTCGATGCCGATCACGCTGATGTTCACCGGGTCGCGGGGCTGCAACAGGGCGCAGGCGTTCAAACCGCCGATCAACAGCAGGGCCAAGCACAGGCGTAAGTATCGGGTCACGGCATAGCTCCAGCGCAGGAAAACAGCCCCGAGTGTGGCAAATGCACAGCGGCGTTGAAAGTGCTGTACGTTATGAAAGATACTTGTTCTCATTAACGTCCGCTAATTCTTCCCACTGGCCATCGAATCCTTCATGTTGACGTCTCCCGTGTCCGGGCTGCTTGCAAGCTTCCAGGAACATTACGATGACCTGCTGCAGTTCCTGACCCGGCGCATGAGCGACCGCCAGCGGGCCGCCGACGTCGCCCAGGAAACCTACCTGAAACTGGTGAAGATCGAGCAGCAGGACCTGCCGGTGCTGCATGCACGCAGCTTCATCTTTCGCGTGGCCGGCAACCTGGCCATCGATACCTTGCGCCGCGAACAACGCATGAGCAGTAGCCTCGACGACAGCGAAGCGGCGCGTCAGGTGCCATGCCCGGCGCCGGCACCGGAAGCGGCGTTGCTCGCCAGTGAGCGCCTGGAGCTGCTCGATGAAGCCTTGCTGCAACTGTCGGCCAACGCCCGTCAGGCCTTGCTGCTCAACCGCGTCGAAGGCCTGACCCAGGCGCAGATTGCACAACGGCTGGGCGTTTCCGAGAGCATGGTGGCAAAATACATCGGCCAGGCCCTGCGCCATTGCCGCGACTGGCTCAAACACAACCATGACTGACGCCTACGCCATGCCTGCGCCGCAACCGATCAGCGATTTGTCCGATGATGCCCTCGACTGGCAGGTGCTGCTGCATTCGGGCAACGCCAGCGCCGCTGACCGCCAACGCTACCAGCGCTGGTGTGCGCTGAGCCCGGCGCATGCCGAGGCTGCGGGTGAAGCCGAGGCACTGTGGGCTGACCTGGGGCAGACCCGGGCGGCGGCAGAAGTAGCCGCGCCGGCGCCACGTTGGCGGCGCTGGGGCTCGGCCGTGGCCGCCTCGCTGGTGTTGGCAGTGGTCGGCTACGGCGGCGTGCAGCAGGCGCCGGCCCTGCTTGCCGACTACCACACCGGGGTGGGCCAGCAGCAGCGCATCACCCTTGCCGATGGCTCACAGGTCACCCTCAACAGTGGCAGTGCGCTGTCGGTGGAATTCAGCAGTGGTGAGCGCCGCGTGCTGCTCAAGGCCGGCGAGGCCTTGTTCGAGCCTGCTGCCGACCCGCGGCCGTTCGTGGTCGATGCCGGCGCCGAGCCGGTGCAGGGCAGCGCTGCGGTGTTCAGCGTGCGCCGTGATGGCATGCGCAATCGCGTGGTGGTAGCCCAGGGCCAGGCGCAGGTAGGCGGGCAGGTGCTGGAAACCTCGCCCGACGCCCGCGCGCAAACCGCCTGGCAGCGCGGCAAGCTGATCTTCAACGGCAAGCCGCTGCGCGAAGTGCTGGCCGAACTTGAGCGCTATCAGCACGGGCGCATCGTGCTGTCGGATCAGCAACTGGCGGCGCTGCAGGTCAGCGGGGTGTTTGACCTGAACGACCCTGAAGGCTTGTTGCGCACCCTTGAACAGCGCTATGCGCTGAAGGTTACCTACTTGCCGTGGCTGGCTGTGGTGTACTGACCCGCAGTACTGAAAAAATATTTTCGAATTCCCATTGCAAGTTCTTCTTCGCCCAATCGTCGTAGTGAGACTGATCAGCAATCCATTCTCATTTACAACCATTTGCCTGGAAGAAAACAGTGAAGGGTCCGCTCAAGCCAATCGCCCGTTCCACCGGTTATTTCAAACACGTCCTGCTGGCCTCGACCGCCGTCGCCGCGTTGCTCGGCACTCTGCAGGTGCACGCCGCCGACCCGGTAAAAGCCGCCAGCACCCAGCAGGAGCGTGAAGTATCCCTGGACGTGCCTGCGCAGAACCTCGACCAGGCACTGACCGCCTTCGCCGACCAGGCCGGCCTGCACCTGTTGTTCACCAGCCAGGATGTGGCGGGCCGGCAAAGCCCGGCGCTCCAGGGCCGCTACAGCATTGCCCAGGCCTTGCAGAGCCTGCTGGCCGGCAGCGGCATGAGCTGGCAGTTCAGCGCGCAGAATACGGTGATCCTGCGCAAGAGCGCGGCGGCGCAAAGCGTCAGCCTCAAGCCCATCGAAGTCAGCGTCGCCTCGCGTACCAGCACTTCGATCAGCGAAATCCCCGGTACTGTCTGGGTGGTCGACCAGCAGCAACTGCGTGAGCAGATCGACAGCGGCGTCAGCCTCAAGGAAGCTATCGGCAAGCTGGTCCCGGGTCTGGACCTGGCGCCGGAAGGGCGTACCAACTACGGGCAGAACATGCGCGGGCGCAATGTCCTGGTGATGATCGACGGCGTCAGCCAGAACAGCTCGAGGGGTTTGTCGCGCCAGTTTGACAGCATCTCGCCGTTCAACGTCGAGCGCGTCGAAGTGCTCTCCGGCGCCAGTGCCATCTACGGCGGCGGCGCCACCGGCGGCATCATCAACATCGTCACCAAGAAGGGCGAAGCAGGCCCGGCGCGCTTTGAAACCCAGCTGGGTGCCAGCAGCGGCTTCAACAACAGCGACGACCTGTCGACCCGCATCGCCCAGTCGATCAGCGGCGGCAACGAGCGCATCAATGCGCGCCTGGGTGTGTCTGCCGAGCAGAACGAAGCCTTCTACGACGGCGCCGGCGAGCAGATCTTCATCGACAACACCCAGACCGACCTGCAGTACAACCGCACCATCGACGTGCTTGGCAGCCTGGGCCTGCAGTTCAACGACGAGCAGAGCCTCGACCTGCTGGCCCAGTACTACGACTCGGGCAACCACGGCAGCACCGGTATCTACTTTCCCAACCTGAACTACAACGGCCCGTCGGATCTGGAAGACGCCGAACTGCGCGGCGGCTACTCCACCGATCTTGAGCCGCGCACCAAGCGCCTGCTGCTCAACGCCAACTACCACCACAGCGATGTGCTCGGCCAGGACTTCTACCTGCAGGCCTCGTACCGCAAGGAAGACGACAACTTCTACCCGTTCCCGTACTACAACACCGGCAAACCGGCGGGCTCCAAAGGCGTGTACTTTGCCGCCTCGCAGCAGAACTTCGAAGTCAGCAGCCTCAAGGCGCTGTTCGCCAAGCAGTGGGACAGCCTCAAGCTGACCTACGGTGTGGACCTGGACCGCGAGCGTTTCAACGCCGACCAGACCACCTTCAATGCCCTGACGTCGTCCGAAAGTGGCGGCCTGGACCTGGATGAAGCCAGCAAGTCAGCACGCTACCCCAGCTACCGGGTCGACGGCATCTCGGCCTACGCCCAGTTGGACTGGAAGGCCACCGATAACCTGACCTTTTCCGGCGGCGCCCGGCGCCAGCAGATGGACGTCGATGTCGGCGACTTCAAGAACGTGCCCGGCGGCAACAACGACTACCAGGTCAACCTGTTCAACTTCGGCGCCATCTACGACTTCAAGAACGGTCACCAGGTCTGGAGCAACTACGGCGAAGGCTTCGACCTTCCGGACCCGGCCAAGTACTACGGCAAGCCGGGCCTGAGCGTCGAAGACAACCCGCTGGCCGGGATCAAGAGCCGTCAGGTGGAGCTGGGCTGGCGCTACGCCGACCTCGACTGGGACGCCCAGGCCGCGGTGTACTACATCTGGTCGGACAAGATCATCACCACCGACATGGCCACTTTGACCATCAACGTCGAAGAGCAGAAAAGCCGCGACTTCGGCTTTGAAGGCGCGTTGACCCGTCACTTCGAAAGCGGCTGGGAAGCCGGTAGCACCCTGCACCTGGTGCGCTCGCAAGAGCAAGACAAGGACGGCGACTGGATCAAGCGCGATGCCCGCTATGCGTCGCTGTCCAAGTCCACCGCCTTCGTCGGCTGGAAGGGCGATGGCCGCAGCGCCCGTCTGCAGGCCAACCACGCCTTCACCCTCAAGGATGATGCCGATCACACGATCAGCGGCTACACCACCTTCGACCTGCTGGGTAGTCAGGACACCGGTTTCGGCACCTTCAGCGCCGGTATCCAGAACCTGCTCGACAAGCAGTACAGCACCGTCTGGGGCCAGCGCGCGACGCTGTTCTATTCGCCGACCTATGGCCCGGCCTATCTCTATGACTACCAGGGCCGTGGCCGCACCTACACCCTGAGCTGGTCGCTGGCCTACTGAGTCAGGCGAAGGCGGCCAGCAGGTCGGCTGCGAAGGCCTGCTCGGCATCACTGGCCACCTGGGCGCGGTGGCGCACCAATACGAACGGCACGGCGAAATCCAGCGCCGGGTCCAGAGCCTGCAACAGGCCGCGCGCGACCCAGGGCTCGGCGTAGTGACAGGGCAGATAACCGATGTGCCGGCCGGAGAGGATGAAGGCCAGCGCGCCTTCGACCTGCTCGGAACGGGCCGCGCCGCTGGTGCCGTCAAAGGGTTCCTGGCGGCTCTGGAAGCGGTAGGGGTGTTCGACCTGGTCGGCCTGTTGCAAGGCCGCCAGGCTGACCTCGGTTTGCCCGGCCAGCGGATGATGGCTGGCGCAGTACAGGCGCTGGTTTTCTTCGAACAACGGCGTGTAATCGAACGCTGCCTGCTTGCCGGAAAAATAGCCGATGGCCAGGTCCAGACGCTGCTGCAACAGCTGGCGCTCAAGGTCGGCTGGCATGGCGCTGACCAACTCCAGGCGCACCGCCTCGTCACGCTGGCGAAAACGCTCGATGGCCCGCGCCAGGCGCAAGGTCACGCTGCTGTCCTGGGCTTCGGAAATGCCGATGCGCACCTCGCCGAGCAAGCGCCCGGCGACGCCGTTGGCCTGATGCCGAAACGCCTCGATCTGCACCAGCAGTTCGCGGGTGGCCTTGAGCAGCACTTCACCCTTTGCGGTCAGGCCAAAGCCGCCCTTGCCGCGGCGGCACAGGCGATAGCCCAGGCGGGTTTCCAGGCGCGCCATCTGCTGGCTGATGCTCGGCTGGCTCAAACCCAGCACGCCCTGAGCGGCGCTGAAGCCTCCGGCCTCGACTACAGTGACGAACAGCCGCAGCAGGTGCAGGTCGAGGTCGTGCAGTTGTCCCAGCATCAAACATTGCTCCTGATGAATGTCAGGTTAACTGACTTGCCATTTTAGTAATGTAACCCGGCAGGCATGCTGGCGGCATCCACTGACAAAGGTGCCCGACATGCGTACATCCCTGTGGTTGTTGTCCCTGGCCCTGGCCCTGGCCTTGCCGGTGCAGGCCGAGGAAAAAGTCCTCAACCTGTACAGTTGGGCCGACTACGTCGCGCCCGAGACCTTGCAGCGCTTCGAGCAAGAAACCGGCTACAAGGTGCGCTACGACACCTTCGACACCACCGAAGTGCTGGAGACCAAGTTGCTCACCGGCGGCAGTGGCTATGACGTGGTGGTGCCATCTTCCAGCCTTTTGGCCCGCGCCCTGACCGCAGGTGCCTTGCAGCCGCTGCAGGCCCAGGCCATGCCCGGCTACGCCAACCTCGATCCAGACCTGCTGGCCAAGCTGGCCGAGGTCGACCCTGGCAACCAGTACGCCGTGCCCTACACCTGGGGCACCCTCGGCCTGGGCATGAACCTTGAGGCGGTGCGCCAACGCCTGGGTGATGTGCCGCTGGACAGCCTCGACCTGTTGTTCAAGCCCGAGTACGCCAGCAAGCTCAAGGATTGCGGGATTGCCATGTCCGACTCGCCCCAGGAGGTGATCGGCGTCGCCCTGCATTACCTTGGCAAGGATCCCTACAGCCGTGACAAGGACGACCTGGCGGCCGCCCAGGCGCTGCTCAAGCAACTGCAGCCGTCAATCAGCTATGTCGCCAACGGCCGGCAGATCAACGACCTGGCCAACGGCAGTGTGTGCCTGGCGCTGACCTACAACGGTGATGCAGCCATGGCCGCCGACCAGGCGCACAAGGCCGGCAAGCCGTACCAGGTGATCTACCGCATCCCCCGCGAAGGCACGCTGATCTGGCAGGACAACCTGGTCATGCCCAAGGACGCGCCGCACCCAGAAGCGGCCCGCGCCTTCATCGCCTTCATGTTGCGCCCCGATTCGGTGGCGCCACTGACCAACACGCTGTTCTTCGCCAATGCCAACCAGGCCGCCACGCCTCTGGTGGATGAAGCGGTGCGCGGCGACCCGGACATCTACCCCTCGGCCGAAATACGCGCGCGGCTGTTTGCCGACCGCAGCATGAGCCTCGCCGACATGCGCCAGCGCACCCGCCTGTGGACCACCTTCCGTAGCCGCCAATAACAACAAACCAGGAGCCCGACCATGGACCTCGCCCCCGACAACGACCAGGCCATTACCCGCGAAAGCCTCTACGGCACCATCGCCGAAAACACCTTTGCCGGTATCACCAGCTTCTCGCGCCGGCGCTACAGCCGCGATTTGCGCGGCGTCGATGTGGTGGTCAGCGGCGTGCCGTTCGACACCGCCACCAGTAACCGCCCGGGTGCGCGCTTCGGCCCGCGGGCGATTCGTGCCGCCTCGGTGCAGCAGGCCTGGGCCCGGCACTGGCCGTGGGAGTTCGACCCCTTCGAGCACCTGGCGGTAATCGACTACGGCGACTGCAACTTCGACTACGGCAGCCCGCACACCGTGCCCGAGAGCATCCAGGCCCATGCCGAGCAGATTCTCGAAGCCGGCTGCGCCATGCTCACCCTGGGCGGCGACCACTTCATCAGCTACCCGCTGCTCAAGGCCCATGCACGCAAACACGGTCCGCTGGCGCTGATTCATTTTGATGCCCACAGCGACACCTGGCCGGACGAGGAGGGCCAGCGTGTCGATCACGGCACCATGTTCTGGCACGCGGCCCGCGAAGGCCTGGTAGACCCGGCGCGCTCGGTGCAGATCGGCCTGCGCACCACCAATGACGATACCCAGGGCTTTGCCGTGCTCGATGCCCGCCAGGTGCATCAACGTGGTACCCAGGCAATCATCGAAGCGATTCGCCAGCGGGTTGGCGAGCAACCGGTGTACCTGACTTTCGACATCGACTGCCTGGACCCGGCCTACGCGCCCGGCACCGGCACCCCGGTGTGTGGCGGCCTGACCACGGTGCAGGCGCTGGAAATCCTCGGTGGGCTGCGCGGCATCAACCTGGTGGGCATGGACCTGGTGGAAGTCGCGCCGGCCTATGACCATGCCGATATCACCGCCCTGGCCGGGGCCACCCTGGCCATGGAAATGCTTTGCCTGTACGCCGCGAAGCATAAGGTCGATGGCTGATCCGGTAACAAAATGAATCACCTGCGGGGCAAATCGAGGTTTCCCGGCGAACCTGTCGCGCCTTAGGCTATCCAACGCTTGGGCGCGCTGGTTTTCGGCGCCGTGTGTTGCCGGAGGTGAATACCGTGAACCGATCACTGACGGGCCTGGCCATGGCCCTGCTCTTGAGCTCGCCGCTGCAGGCGGCGCCTGTTGCCGCGCCGTTGCAGCTGGCGGCCAGCAACAATAACCCCTACAACAGCCCGATCATGCGCGCCAACCCCAACAGCCGCCAGGGCAGCGTGCCGGCCACGTTGCCGCTGCGCGGCCCGTCGACCCAGCCCAACCCGCGCCCGCCGACCCTCGAGAACCGTGGTATCGGCAATGGCGAAAACATCCGCCGCGAACAGACCACCCCGCGCCTGGAACCCAGCCGGCCGCCGCGCGCGCCCGCACCCTGAATCACAGGCCCTCCCTGGAAGGAATCGCTGATGTCCCCACGCACCTGGCTACCCACCCTGATGACCGCGGCGCTGCTGCCGCTGCTGGCCCATGCCGCGCCCGAGCGTGACTTCAAGAGCGAGGAGGGCAGCGTCAAGGTCAGCACCCTCGCCGAAGGCCTGCGCAATCCCTGGGCCCTGGCGTTCTTGCCGGACGGCCAGGGCATCCTGGTGACCGAGCGCGCCGGCAACCTGCGCATTGTCAGCCCCGAAGGCAAGGTCGGGCCGCCGCTGGGCGGCGTCCCCGAAGTCTGGGCCAAGGGCCAGGGCGGTTTACTCGACGTGGTGTTGTCACCGACCTTCAAGCAGGACCGGATGGTCTACCTGTCGTATGCCGAAGGCGGTGGGGAGGGCGGCACGGCCGGTACCGCGGTGGGCCGCGGGCGCTTGTCGGCCGACAGTGCCAAGCTTGAAGACTTCAATGTGATCTTCCGCCAGCAGCCCAAGCTCTCCAGCGGCAACCATTTTGGCTCGCGCCTGGTGTTCGACCGCGACGGCTACCTGTTCATCGCCCTGGGCGAGAACAACCAGCGCCCGACCGCCCAGGACCTCGACAAGCTGCAGGGCAAGGTGGTGCGCATCCTCCCGGATGGCACGGTGCCCAAGGACAACCCGTTCGTCGGCCAGGCCAACGTGCGCCCGGAAATCTGGTCGTTTGGCCACCGCAACCAGCAGGGCGCGGCGCTCAACCCCTGGACCGGCGAGTTGTGGACCAACGAGCATGGGCCCCGTGGTGGCGATGAGATCAACATCCCCAAACCCGGCAAGAACTATGGCTGGCCGATCGCTACCCACGGCATCAACTATTCGCTGATGCCGATCCCGGAGGCCAAGGGCGAGCATGTCGAGGGCATGCTCGACCCGCACCATGTCTGGGAGAAGTCCCCGGCCATCAGCGGCATGGCGTTCTACGACAACCCGCGCTTCAAACCCTGGGATCACAGCCTGTTCATCGGCGCCCTGGCGGCGCAGGAACTGATTCGCCTGGAGCTCAAGGGCGACAAGGTGGTGCATGAAGAGCGCCTGCTCGGCGAGCTCAAGGCGCGGATTCGCGACGTGCGGGTAGGGCCGGACGGGTATCTGTACCTGCTTACCGATGAGACGGATGGGGCGCTGCTCAAAGTCGGGCTGGATCTGTAGAAACCTTGTGGGAGCGGGCCTTGCCCCGCGATCAAGCGCGCAGCGGTGGTATCTCAGACAACATCCGATGTGCTGACTGTACTGGCCTCATCGCGGGGCAAGCCCGCTCCTACCAATGGTGGTAGCACTTGCCCCGCGATGCCCCCCGCCGCAGAATGCCCCCTTTTGCGACGGACGCCGCGCATGTCCTGCTTCACCGAACAGTCCCCGCTGACCCGCTACCAGCAGGCCATTGCCAGCCAGGGGTTTGTCAGCGATCCGGCCCAGTTGCAGGCCGCCACCGCCCTGCAAACCTGCTTCGAGGCCCTGCAACGCGGCGAAACCCCGCAGGGCGTGTACCTCTGGGGGCCGGTTGGGCGCGGCAAGACCTGGCTCATGGACCAGTTCCACGCTTGCCTGCAGGTTCCGGCCCGGCGCCAGCATTTTCATCACTTCATGCGTTGGGTGCATCAGCGCCTGTTCCAGCTCAATGGCACCGCCGAGCCCTTGCAGGCCCTGGCCTTGTCCCTGGCCGAAGAAATCCGCGTGCTGTGCTTTGACGAGTTGTTCGTCAACGACATCGGCGATGCGATCATTCTCGGCGGGTTGTTCCAGGTGCTGTTCGAGGCCGGGGTGGTGATCGTGGCCACCTCCAACCAGCCGCCCGGGCAGCTCTACAGCGACGGTTTCAACCGCGAGCGCTTCCTGCCGGCGATTGCCGCCATCGAGCAGCATATGCAGGTGGTGGCGGTGGCGGGTGAGCAAGACCATCGCCTGCATCCGGGCGCGGCGATACAGCGTTACTGGATTACCGAGAAAGGCCAGCCCGCAGCCCTGGCGCAGGTCTTCGAGCAACTGCGCGGTGAGCAAGCGGCGACTGAACAACCCTTGCCGATCGGCTCACGCCAGCTCAGCGTGGTGCAACGCTGCGAGACGGTGCTCTGGTGCCGCTATGCTGACCTGTGTGAGCAACCCTTCGCCGCCATGGATTTCATGGCCCTGTGCGACCGCTTTCAGGCCATCCTGCTCGGCGAGGTACCGGCCCTCGGCGCCCGCCAGCGCCCGGCGAAGATTGCCCGCGGCACCGAGGACGGCGCCCGGCGGGTGGTCGCCGGCGACCGCGAGCTGCCGCAACTGTCGGTGCATGACGACAGCGTGCGACGCTTCATCGCCCTGGTCGATGAATGCTACGACCGGCGGATCGCCCTGTACCTGGAAGCCGAGGTCGCCCTGGAAGCGCTCTACACTGAAGGGTATCTGGAGTTCCCGTTCCGGCGTACGCTCAGCCGCTTGCGGGAGATGCAACTGCAACGCTTCTGCTGAGGAATCGATCATGGCCGAGCCTCTTTCGCACCACCTGCTGACCATGGCCTACCAGAACGGCTGGGCCAACCACCGGGTGTACAAGGCCTGCAGGCAACTGAGCCAGGATGAGTTCGTCGCCCCGCGGGCGAGCTTTTTCCCGTCGATCAAGGCGACCCTCAACCACATCCTCACCGTCGACTGGTTCTACCTGCAGGCCCTTGAGTGTGAGCAGCGCGGCGAAGCGCCCGACCCGGACAGCGAGCGTTTTTTTCAGCCCGAGGAGCCTTTTGCCACCTGCCTGGAACTGCACGCCGAACAGTTGCAGGCCGATCACCGCCTGATCGCTTACTGCAGCCAGTTACGTGACGACCAGTTGCAGCGCTATGTGAACATCGTGCGCCCCGACTGGGTGCAGCGCGAACAACGCCTGCGCCTGCTCTCGCACCTGTTCGAGCACCAGATCCACCACCGTGGCCAGGTGCACGCGATGCTCAGCGACACCGCGGTGCGCCCGCCGCAACTGGATGAATTCTTTTGTGAGGATGAAGCGCACCTGCGCGCCCAGGACTTTGCCGAACTGGGCTGGACCGAGGCGCAGATCTGGGGGCGTTAGTGCTGCATCCAGCCCAGCGTCAGCAGCGCCAGCACCAGGTAACGCCCGGCTTTGGCGAGGGTGACCAGCACTAAAAAGCGCCAGAACGGCTCGCGCATGATCCCGGCAATCAGCGTCAACGGGTCGCCGATCACCGGCATCCAGCTCAGCAGCAGCGACCACTGGCCATAGCGCTGGTAGCGTTGCTGGGCCTTTGCCAGTTGCTCGGGCTTGAACGGGAACCAGCGCTTGTCGCGCAGGTGCTCGATGCCGCGGCCCAGCAGCCAGTTGACGATCGAACCGAGCACGTTGCCGGCGGTGGCGATCAGCAACAGGCTGACCAGCGCCTCAGGTTCGCGCAGCAGCAGGCCGACCAGCACCGCTTCCGATTGCAGCGGCAGCAAGGTGGCTGCGCCGAAGGCGCTGAGAAACAGCGCCCAATAGCTGAGCATCAAGGCCGGATCAGTAGTTGGCGACCACTTCGTCCTTGCCCTCAAGGGTCAGGCCGATGACCTGGTAGGCGTCCTTGTGGTCGCCCATTTCCATGCCCGGCGAGCCCATGGGCATGCCCGGTACGGCCAGGCCCTTGAGGTCGTGACGCTTGCTCAGCAGCTTGATCTGCTCGGCCGGCACATGGCCTTCGACGAACTTGCCGTCGATCACCCCGGTATGGCACGAGGCCAGGCGCGGCTCGACGCCCAGGCGCTGCTTGAGCGCGCTCATGTTCGGCTCGACATGGTCGTTGACCGTGTAGCCGTTGTCGTGCAGGTGCTTGATCCAGTCCTTGCAGCAGCCGCAGTTGGGGTCACGGTAGACATCGATGGTCGGCCCGGCCTGGGCCAGGGTGCTCAGGGCCAGCAGGCCGAAGGCGACGATTTTCTTGCTCAGCATGTACTTCTCCACTTCTAGAAACGCAGGCGAACTCCAGCGACCAGGCGGGTCTGGCCGATGTCGCCGTGCTCATCACGGATTTGCTCGGCGTTGTTGCCGTAGGCCCGGTTGACGCTGATGCCCAGGTACGGGGCAACGCCACGGGTGATTTCGTAGCGCAGGCGCAGGCCAATCTCGCTGTCGGCAAGGCCACTGCCCTGGTCCCGGGTGGCGTCGTTGCGGCCATAGAAATTGGCCTCCAGCGACGGTTCGAGGATCCAGCGATTGCTCAGCAGGATAGCGTAACTGCTCTCTAGGCGCAGCGCGGTTTGCTGATGTTCGCCGGCATACAGGGTGGCTTGCAGCTCCAGCCCGTACAGCGGCGTGCCCTGGATGCCGAAGGCGGCCCAGGTCTGGCCAGTGGCCGGCTTGAAGTCCTGGCGCAGGCCACCGACCAGTTCCCACCAGGGGCTGATGGCATGGCCCCAGAGCGCCTGCAGTTCGGCCTTGTGGGTCACGCCCTGTTCGCGTTCGCCTTCGCTGCGCAGCCACAGGCGGTCGACATCGCCGCCGATCCAGGCGTTGGCGTCCCACTTCAGGGCGCTGCTGTTGTCGAAGTTCTGGTACTCCAGTTGCTCGACCGTCACGGCCCAGTTGGTCTGCTGGTCGTGGACCTGATGACCGGGCAGGGGCGGGAAGGCCGCCTGGCGCTCGGCGTCGGTGATCGGCCGTAACGGCGTGCGCGGCGAATCGGATGCCATGCTGTGGTTCATGCCTTGCTGGGGCATGGCACCGTGGCCCATGGCGGCGTGATCCATGGCCTCGGCACGGGCCTCTTCACTGGCCAGCAGGGCGAGCAGGGCGAAGCCGCCGAACAGCGGCCGAACAATGGGCTTATTCATCGACGCGTACCTCGCGGAACATGCCCATCTCCATGTGGTAGAGCAGGTGGCAGTGATAGGCCCAGCGGCCCAGGGCGTCGGCGCTGACCCGGTAGCTACGGCGGCTGCCCGGCGGGATGTCGACGGTGTGCTTGCGCACCTGGAAGCGCCCGTGTTCGTCTTCCAGGTCACTCCACAGGCCATGCAGGTGGATCGGGTGGGCCATCATCGTGTCGTTGACCAGGGTGATGCGCAGGCGCTCGCCGTAGGTCAGGCGCAGCGGCTCGGCATCGGAGAACTTGATGCCGTTGAACGACCAGGCGAAGCGCTCCATGTGTCCGGTCAGGTGCAGTTCGATTTCCCGGGACGGCTCGCGGCCATCGGGGTCGGCGAAGGTGCTTTTCAGGTCGGCGTAGGTCAGCACCCGGCGGCCGTTGTTGCGCAGGCCAATCCCTGGGTCGGCGAGGTTGGGCCTGGGGTTCATGGTCTGCATGTCCACCAGCGGGTTGCCGCTTTCGCTGGCTGGGTGTTGCTGCATGCCGGTCATTTTCGAATGGTCCATGCCGGCCATCTGGCTGTGGTCCATGGCGCCCATCCCGGCCATGGCGCCGTGGCCCATATCGGCCATGGTCAGGATGGGACGTGGGTCCGGCTCTGGCACCTCGACGCTCAGCCCGTTGCTGCGCGCCAGGGTACCGCGGGCGTAGCCGCTGCGGTCCATGCTCTGCGCGTACAGGGTATAGGCGGGCAGGTCGCCGACCCGCACCAGCACGTCATAGGTTTCGGCCACGGCGATGCGCAGTTCATCGACTTCGACTGGCTCCACCGGCTGGCCATCGGCGGCGATCACCGTCAGCTTAAGGCCCGGAATGCGAAAGTCGAAATAGCTCATCGCCGAGCCGTTGATCAGGCGCAGGCGCACAGTGTCGCCGGGCTGGAACAGGCAGGTGAAGTTGCCATTCGGCGGCTGGCCGTTGAGCAGGTAGGTGTAGGTAGCGGCGCTGATGTCGGCAAGGTCGGTGGGGCTCATGCGCATGGCCGCCCAGGCCTTGCGTTCGGCCACGGTTTGCTGCCAGCCATTGCTGGCGACATCGTCGATGAAGTCGCCAACGGTGCGCTTGTGGTAGTTGAAGGCATCGGACTGCTTTTTCAGGGTCGCCATCAGCGCCTCGGGGGCCTGGTCGCTCCAGTCGCTGAGCAGCAGCACGTAGTCGCGCTGGTAGCGATGGCCTTCGGGCTGCCTGGGTTCGATGACGATCGCGCCGTAGACCCCGGCTTGTTCCTGCAGGCCGGAATGGCTGTGGTACCAGTAGGTGCCGCTCTGTTGCAGGGTGAAGCGGTAAAGGTACTCGCCACCGGGCTCGATGCCGGCAAAGCTCAGGCCCGGCACACCATCCATGTTGGCCGGGAGGATGATCCCGTGCCAGTGCAGCGAGGTCGGCTCGTTCAGGCGGTTGCGCACCCGCAGGGTCACACTGTCGCCCTCCCGCCAGCGCAGGGTCGGGCCGGGCAGGCTGTTGTTGATGGTCAGCGCCGTGCGCGGGCGGCCGGTAACGTTGACCGGGGTCTGGCCGATGAACAGCTCGAAGTGCTCGCCGCTCAGCTCGTTGGCAAACACGCCGGGCGCGGCAAACGCTGGCAGGCGCCAGAGGCCGAGGCCGGCCAGGGCGCTGCCGGCGGCGAAGCCCTTGACGAAGGTGCGGCGGGTCGGGTGTCGAAGCATGGCTGCCATTCCAGGGGCGGGGATGGCACGACCTTAGCCAGTGCTGACTGTCAGCAAACTGAGCAGTGCATTACAGATTTGTCAGCTGGCCAGGCAGGTACGCGCTCACTTGTGGCCGCAGGTCGGTATACTCCGCGCCGCACGGAGCCCACCACTATGAAGGATCAGCGATTCATGCAGGCAATCAAGGCCTATTTCAAACGCCACGGCCACGACCCGTTCAAGCTCGGCCAGGGGCGTATCAGCGGTTACCTCTCGGCCGCCCTGGGGCTGCTTAGCCTGTTGGCGGTGTTGTGCTTCCTGTTTCCGCAGTGGCTGACCTTTGCCGAGTTTCGCAAGGTCTACAGCGTGCACTTTGCCCGTACCGCGCTGCTGATCGGGCTGATCCTGGCCTTCGCCCTGGGCACCCTGAACATCCTCCTCAACAAGCGCAAGCGCCTGGGCTTTACCGGCATCAGTGCGGCAGGCCTGGCGATGTTTCTCGGCGGCACCAACATCCAGACCGAAACCATCGGCCAGACCCCGTACTCGCTGGGCCTGGACTGGTTTGTACTCGCTCTGCTGGTATCGGCGGTGATCTTCATCCCGCTGGAAAAACTCTACGCCAAGGACCCGCAGCAAAACATCCTGCGCCCGCACTGGCGCACCGACCTCAGCTACTTCTTCGTCAGCCATATGCTGGTGCAGTTCATCCTCATCTTTGTCACCGCCTCGTCCAGCTGGCTGGCCGGCTGGGTGCTGTCCGATACCTTGCAGGCCAAGGTGCAAAGCCTGCCGATCGTGGTGCAGTTCTTGCTCGCGGTGTTCGTCGCCGACCTCGGCCAGTACTGGCTGCACCGCTTGTATCACGTGGTGCCGTGGATGTGGCGCTTTCATGCCGTGCATCATTCGAGCACGCACATGGACTGGCTGGCCGGTTCGCGCATTCATTTCTGCGAGATCCTTCTGACCCGCACCGGGGTGTTGGCGCCGCTGATCCTGCTGGGCTTTTCGCCCCAGGCGATGAACGCTTACGTGATCCTGGTCGGTGTGCAGGCGGTGCTGGCCCATGCCAACGTGCGTATCGACGGCGGCTGGCTCAACTACCTGCTGGTGCTGCCGCGCTATCACCACTGGCACCACGCCCGGCACAAGGATTACATCTACAAGAACTACGCGATCCATACGCCGCTGGTGGACATGCTGTTCGGCACCTTCAAGCTGCCGCCCAAGGAATGGCCGGCGCGATACGGCGTGTTCGGCAAGGACCTGCCTGAAGGTATCGTGCGCCAGCACCTGTACCCGCTGCGCAAGGCCGAACCCAAGGCACCGGTACCGCCACCGGCTGCCTGAAGCGGCTTTGTGCCCGGCCCCTGACTGCGTTAGCCTTGAGGGGTCAACGCCATTGGGGGCAAGGAGTATCCATGGACAAGGTTATCGTGATCACCGGCGCCAGCCGCGGCATTGGCGCTGCCACCGCACGCCTGGCCGCGCGCGCCGGTTACCGTATCTGCATCAATTACCTGCGTGACGACGAAGCCGCCCAGCGGGTGCTGGCCGAGGTGCGTGAACTGGGTGCCGACGCCATTGCGGTGAAGGCCGACGTCAGTGTCGAGGACGAGATCGTCCAGCTGTTCCAGCGCGTCGATGCCGAGCTGGGCCCGGTCACTGCGCTGGTCAACAACGCCGGCACCATCGGCCACCAGAGCCGGGTCGAAGAGGTGTCGGAGTTTCGCCTGCTCAAGCTGATGAAGACCAACGTGGTCGGGCCGATGCTGTGCGCCAAGCACGCGCTGCAGCGCATGTCGACCCGCCATGGCGGGCAGGGCGGCAGCATCGTCAACGTCTCGTCGGTAGCCGCGCGGCTGGGCTCGCCTAACGAATACGTCGACTATGCCGCCTCCAAGGGCGCGCTGGATACCTTCACCGTCGGCCTGGCCAAGGAAGTGGCCGGCGAAGGGGTGCGGGTCAATGCCGTGCGCCCGGGCTACATCTTCACCGACTTCCACGCCCTCAGCGGCGACCCGCAGCGGGTCAGCAAGCTGGAACCAGGCATCCCCATGGGCCGCGGCGGGCAGGCCGAGGAAGTCGCCGAGGCGATCCTCTGGCTGCTGTCAGACCAGGCCTCGTATTCCACCGGCAGCTTTCTGGACCTGGGCGGCGGGCGCTGATCAGCCGATCATTTCCTCGATACGCTGGGCCAGGGTGTCGAGGCTGAACGGCTTGGTCAGCACCCGGGTAGTGGGCTCGAACACGCCGCTGCCGAGCACCGCCTGCTCGGCGTAGCCGGTGATGTACAACACTTTCAATCCGGGCCGCAATTGGCGGGCGGCGGCCACCAGTTGCTGGCCGTTCATGCCGCCGGGCAGGCCGACATCGCTGATCAACAAGTCGACGCCGGCGCCATTTTGCAATGCCGCCAGGGCGCTGTGGCCGTCGGCGAATTCTATTCTGGCGCAGCCCAGTTCCTCGAGCACTTCGCCGACCAGCATGCGAATGGTTGCTTCGTCATCGACCAGCATCACCGTCATGTCGCGCAGTTCACGTTGCGGGCGGGCCGTTGGTTTCACTTCGCTAAGCGGCAGGCTGGCGCTGTCCAGGCGCGGCAGGTACACGTGCACGCTGGTGCCTTGGCCAGGTTCCGAATACACCCGCACCTGGCCACCGGACTGACGGACGAAACCATAGACCATCGACAGCCCCAGGCCCGTCCCCTGGCCCACCGGCTTGGTGGTGAAGAACGGGTCGAAGGCGCGCGCCAGCACCTGCGGTGACATGCCGCTGCCGTTATCGCTGACGCTTAAGGCCAGGTAGTCACCGGGCTTGAGGTCCAGGTGCGCGGCGACTTGCTCATCGGCTGGCAGATGACGGGTTTCGATGCTGATCCTGCCCCCGCCCGGCATGGCGTCGCGGGCGTTGATGCACAGGTTGAGCAGGGCGTTTTCCAGTTGCGAGGCGTCGATGGTGGCTCGGCAGGATGCGCTGGAGGTAAACACCTCGATGTCGATGTGCGGGCCGACGCTGCGGCGGATCAGCTCAAGCATGCCGCTGACCAGGCGATTGACGTCGATGGTGCGCGGTTCCAGAGTCTGGCGCCGGGAAAAGGCCAGCAGCCGGTGAACCAGGGATGCGGCGCGGTTGCACACATCCTGGGCGGTGCGCAGGTAGGGGGCGATCTGTTCATGGCGCCCGCGCCCGAGCAGGTTGCGCGACAGTTCGAGCGAGCCGCTGATGCCGGTCAGCAGGTTGTTGAAGTCATGGGCGATGCCGCCGGTGAGCTGGCCGACCGCTTCCATTTTCTGCGCCTGGCGCAGGGCTTCTTCAGTCTTGCGCAGGCGTTTTTGCTCGCGGATCCGCTCGCTGATGTCGTAGGCGAACAGGTAAGCGCCGATCAGTTGCCCGTTGCTGTCATGCAACGGGCTGAACCGCAGTTCGTAGTGGCGATGCTGCTCGCCCTCGCCAAACTCGGCAACCTCGACGAATGCCTCACCCTTGAGTGCCCGATTCCATAGTTGCAGGCCCTGGGCGCAGTCTTCGGCACGGCTGGCCATAAGCGTCGGCAGGCTGTCGCCGACGCTGGGTACTTGCTCGAAAATTCGCCGGAATTCGTCACGCGCGGCGCGGTTGATAGCCAGCCAGCGCATGTCCAGATCGACCACCTGGATTTGCGCCAGGGTCGCCTCGACCACATCGGTGAGAATCTTGCGCTCTGCCAGCGCCTGGGCCACCCGCTGTTCAAGCTCCTGGTTGAGGCGCTTGAGCCCGGATTCGGCACGTTTGCGCGCAGTGACATCCTGGAACAGTACGGCGACCTGCTTGCGGCTGGCCGGCTCCAGGCGAAAGGCGCAGATGTCCAGGTGGCGGCCGGTGGCTACCAGTTCCTGCTCGAAGCGGATCGGCGTGCCGCTGCGCAGCACCACACCGTAGCGGGCAAGCCAGCCATTCGCCTCATCGGGGACCAGTTGGCGCAGAGTTTGCCCGACCACATTGTCGATACCGGCATGCTTGGCGTAGGCAGCGTTGGCTTCGACATGAACGTAGTCGCTGAGCGGGCCGTGGGGGCCGTCGAAGAATTCGATGATGCAAAAGCCTTCGTCCATGGCCTCGAACAGAAAGCGATAACGCTGCTGGGTATCGGCCAGGGCCTGCTGGTCAGGTGCAGGCCCGGCGCGGCTGCGCTCGGCGAGCTGGGCTGTGAGCAGGTTGTTCTGCTGCTGCAACTGCTCAAGTTGCTGGCGCAGGGACTGCAGTTCGCTCGACGGCATGCGCGTGTTCCGGCCTGGGGATAGTGGCAAATGTAGCGTCCCGCGCAGCACTCAACAACTGCGCGGCCCCAGGGCAAGCGCTTCAGTGGCCGTGATAGCGCGCGCTGGCCCATTCCCACCAGAGGGCGTTGAGTTCGCAGTAGGGGGCAATGCGCCCAGTGGTTTCGGCGTACAGGTCGTCGCGGTCGAGTTTCGCCGGGATGAAGCCCAGGCTGCGCAGGTCGCGGTCGATCAGCGCCGCGCTGCTGGCCAGGGCCTTGATCGGCTGGCGGGGGTAGGGGCGCGGGTCTTCACCGTAATACACCTTGGCCGGGCCGAAAGGTACGCCCTCCAGGCGAGTATGGCCGAGGTTGTTCAAAAAGCCTTCGGCAATGCTGCCGTCGGCGAAGATCACCTTGTAGGCCGCGCCGGGTACACCGCCGAGCTTGCCGTCGTCCAGGCTCAGCTCCAGCCAGTTGCTGGTGGCTTGCGGGTTGATCTGCTCGCGGCTGAGTTTGCCGCCATCACTGGCCGCTGGGTGGGTATTGAGCGTTCCGTGCTCACGCAGGTTGTCGACGCGCCGCGACTGCGGTTTGCTGGTTTGCGCCGGAACGCGGGTGCTGCTGCCCGAGGCTTGGGCCGAGCTGTTGCGCTGCACGGCAAGCCAGGGCATCAGGCGTTCGTCGATGCGTTCGATCAGGTCGTCAAGGTGTTCGCCAGCCTGTTCCAGGTCGCTCAGCACCAGGGCCTGGCGCTGCGCGTCGAGGGCCAGGAAGGTCGCACTGGCGCTGACCGCAGCGATGATTTGCGCAAGCTCGCTGCGTAGCAACTCGGCGTCCAGGCTCTCTTCGAGCAGGGCATCCGGGCTGGTCTTCAGTTTGCAGTTGAGCAGTACGTGGCGCAGCAGGTCATAAAGCTGCTCGGCATGCTTTTGCGGGTCGCGATTGACCAGGCGTAATACCCGTTTGAGCCCGTGGCCAGGGCCTGGGACCCAGCCGAGCAGGGCCAGGGCGAGGTCGAAGAAGGCCTCGTCTTCCTCCTGCTGGTCGGCCGCCAGGTTCAGGGCCAGGATCGCTTCGACGGTGTCGTAGGCACTCAGGGCCTGGGCCAGGTGCGGGATGCTGCCGGCATCGATGGCGTCGGACAAGGTGACGCCGGCGGCCTTGATGTCGTAGGCGAAGTCTTCGTCGTTGTCGTCTTCGTCGTCTTCGTCGGTCAGCTCTTCTTCGTCCTCCTCCTGTTCGTCTTCAGCGTCGCCCAGGCACTCCCAGCGGATGCCCTGGTAGGCGGGCAGGCTGCGCGCGTGCGCGAGCAGCTCATGGGGGAAGATCACGTGCAGCAGTTCGCGGGTATCGATGCCGTAGAGCAGGGCCACTGCCGCTGCCTCGAATGACCAGTAGCCGACGTAGCCGCTGATATCGTCGCCATGGGTGTCGTACCAGCTGGCGTGCTCAAAGTGCTCGTACCACTGCTCGCAGTAGCCCTGCAGGCGGCTGGCCGCTTGCTCGGGGCTGGTGGCATAGATGGTTTGCACCAACGGCGTGGCGTAGTCCTGGTACCACGCATCGACGTCGTAGCGGTCGGGCAGGACCCGGCTCAGCAGGTCTTCATAGAGGGTGTCTTCTTCGGCATAGCCGCCGTTGTCCATCAGCGTGACGAAGCGTTCGAGCAGGTCCTGGCGACCGAGCAGAATGCACAGGCTGATGACCTGCATGCATTCGTGGTGTTCTTCACTATCGCCCAGATTCAGCGGAGCGACGTTGGCTTGCTCGGTGTACACGGCCATCTTGCGTTGCAGTTGCTCGTACTCAGCGACCAGCGCTTCGAGCAAGGCGGGCAGGGCGTCGATGTCAACGCCGGCGGTATAGCTGATCAGCAGTTTGTCCAGCGCCAGGCCCTTGAGGCTCTTGCCGCTGAACACTGCCTCTTGCTCGTCGGAGTCGGCTTGCAGGCGATTGTCGCGCAGGAATGCACGGCTCTCTTCGTCGTGTTCGAGGAAGCGCTCGTAACGCTGCGGCGTAAGAAAGTGCTGTCGCTTGTGCATGCCATCCATCCCTGGGAAATTCGAGCGCGCAGGGTGCCGCAAGCGCGCTCGAAGTACAACCGCCGATCAGAACGAGCGGACGATCTTGCCCAGGGTTTCCATGGCCTTTTCCGACTGCTCGGTCCAGGGGCTGCCGTAGTTGAGGCGGATGCAGTTGCGAAAGCGCCGGGTCGGCGAAAAGATCGGCCCGGGGGCGATGCTGATGCCTTGCGCCAACGCCATCTGGAACAGCTTGAGCGAGTCCATCTGTTCAGGCAGCTCCAGCCACAGGAAGTAGCCACCGGCCGGATGGCTGACCCGGGTCTGCGCCGGAAAATACCGGGCAATGGCCGCGAGCATCGCCGCCTGTTGCTCTTCCAGGGCATAGCGCAGCCGGCGCAGGTGCCGGTCGTAGCCGCCGTGCTGCAGGTAGTCGGCAATCGCCGCCTGGGCCGGCATCGAGGCGCACAGCGAGGTCATCAGTTTCAGCCGTTCGATCTTCTGCGCGTAACGCCCGGCCGCCACCCAGCCGATGCGGTAGCCGGGGGCCAGGCTCTTGGCGAACGAGCCGCAGTGCATCACCAGGCCGTCGGTGTCGAAGGCCTTGGCCGGTTTCGGCGCCTGCTGGGCGTAATACAGCTCGGCATAGACGTCGTCCTCGATCAGCGGCACTTGATGTTTGCGCAAGAGCTCCACAAGCTGCTGCTTCTTCTCTTCCGGCATGCTCGCGCCCACCGGGTTCTGGAAGTTGGTCATGCACCACACGGCCTTGACCGGGTGCTTGGCCAGGGTTTGCGCCAGCACCCCAAGGTCGATGCCTTCGCGCGGGTGCACGGGGATTTCCACCGCCTTGAGCTTGAGCCGCTCGAGGATCTGCAGGCAGGCATAGAACGCCGGCGCCTCGATCGCCACCAGGTCGCCGGGCTCGGTCACCGCCTGCAGGCACAGGTTCAGGGCCTCCAGCGCGCCGTTGGTGATCAGCAGCTCCTCCATGGGCAGCATCAGGCCGCCGACCATGTAGCGCAGGGCAATTTGCCGGCGTAGCTGCGGGTTGCCCGGCGACAGGTCGGTGACCACCATGCGCGGGTCCATCTCGCGGCTGGCGCTGGCCATGGAGCGGGCCAGGCGCGGCAGCGGGAACAGATGAGGGCTGGGAAAAGCCGAGCCGAAGGCCACGGTTTGCGGGTCCTTGATCGAGTCGAGGATCGAGAACACCAGCTCGCTGACATCCACCTCGGTGGACTCGCTGGCTTGCTCGATGATCTGCGGCTCGCTGAACTGGCGCGGCGCGTGGGCGTTGACGAAGTACCCCGAGCGCGGCCGGGCGCGGATCAGCCCGCGGCGCTCCAGCAGGTAGTAGGCCTGGAACACCGTGGACGGGCTGACGCCGTGGGTCTGGCTGGCATAACGCACCGACGGCACGCGCTGGCCGGGGCCGAGGACCCCGGAGCGGATCAGTTCGGCAATGTCGTCGGCGAATTTCTCGTAGCGTTTCATCATGGCTCGAAAGGTTTCGGATGCTCGGGCAGTGTATGGGATCAGCGGTTCAAAGGCGCAACAAAACGGCTGTGGGCGACGCTGCGCACACCGGGTTCGTCCGTATCGATCAGTTCGAAGCTGATGTCCTGGGAGCTGCTTTGCGGGCGATCGGCCAACATCGCTACCGACACCGGCAAGTCGCTCATTTCCCCGGCCGCCAGGCTGAATTCGGTCCTGCCGTGCAGTTCGAAGCCTTCGGCATCGAGCAGGCGCAGGCGGTAGTGCTGGGATTGCTGGGTCTTGTTGATGACCTTGAGGGTGTAGATGTTCTCGATCTGCCCGGCGTTGTTCTCACGGAACAGGCCACGGTCCTTGATCACGTCCATCGACACCATCGGCCGCTGCTGCAGGGCGATCACCAGGGCGCCGATCATCACCACCAGGGCGGTGACGTAGCCGAGCAGGCGCGGGCGCAGCCAGTTGGTGGTGCCGCCTTGCAGGGTGTGTTCGGACTTGTAGCCGACCAGGCCGCGGGCGTAGCCCATTTTGTCCATGATCGAGTCACAGGCGTCGATACAGGCGGCGCAGCCGATGCACTCCATCTGCAGGCCGTCGCGGATGTCGATGCCGGTCGGGCACACCTGCACGCACATATGGCAGTCGATGCAGTCGCCCAGGCCCTTGGCCTTGTGGTCGACTTCCTTCTTGCGCGGGCCGCGGGATTCACCACGGGCCGGGTCGTAGGCGACGGTCAGGGTGTCCTTGTCGAACATCACGCTCTGGAACCGGGCGTACGGGCACATGTGCATGCACACCGCTTCACGCAGCCAGCCGGCGTTGATGTAGGTGGCGCCGGTGAAGAACAGAATCCAGAACAGACTGACACCGCCCAGTTGCAGGGTGAACAGTTCTTCGGCCAGCGGCCGGATCGGCGTGAAGTAGCCGACGAAGGTCAGCCCGGTCAGCAGGCTGATGGCCAGCCACAGGGTGTGCTTGGCCGAACGCCGGGCCAGTTTGTTCAGGCTCCAGGGCGCGGCATCGAGCTTGATGCGCTGGTTGCGCTCACCTTCGGTGACCTTCTCGCACCACATGAAAATCCAGGTCCAGGAACTTTGCGGGCAGGTGTAACCGCACCAGACCCGGCCGGCGAGCACGGTGATGGCAAACAGGCCGAAGGCGCAGATGATCAACAACGCCGAGAGCAGGATGAAGTCCTGCGGCCAGAAGGTGGCGCCGAAGATATGGAACTTGCTGTCGGCCAGGTCCCAAAGCACGGCCTGACGACCGCCCCAGTTCAGCCAGACGGTGCCAAAGAACAGCAAAAACAGAAAACCCGCGCCAGCCAGGCGCAGGTTACGAAACAAGCCGGTGAAACTACGGGTGTGGATCTGTCGGTCACTGCTGGCAGGCTTCTTCTTGAAGGTGGAAGGCTCAGCAATTTCAACGATCTGGACGGGGATTCTATCGCTCATGGTTCGTCGCTCATCAGGCCTCGATCAGGCCAGAGCACTATGGCGCCCCATCTGTTTGCATAACAGGCTCAGGTATCTGGATAAAAACCGTATCAGATTTACCTTGGAGACTCCGCAGGCCTCAGATTATCGAGCCTTGCTCGGTCTCCTTGAGGTGCCTGCGACCATCCACCGCACCCGCTACAGTGAGGGCATCGGCTTCCTGTTCGGTGATTGGCACGCGCTTGCCTTCGAGCTCGGCAACCGACATGCGCAAGGCCTCGTCGGTGACGATTCGCACCTGCGTGGCCTCGCCCTGGATGTGCATGTCATCGCTGATCAGGGTGCAGCGCTGGTTAGTGGTGTCGATTTCAATAGGCATGGCTGTGTCCTCTTTACTCGGGTCCTATGTGTGGGACCGCACGGGTGCAGGGGATGCTGGCAGCAACCGATCAGCGGTCGGCAGCGCACTTGCCGCCAGTGGCGTTGTCCATCGATTAATCCCTACTGCATGGACACAGCCCATGGACGCCTGGTGGCATCAAGTCTGGATCACCCTGGTGGCGGAATTTGCCGACATCACCGATGCCAAGCAGCTTACCCAGGTGACCGTGCGCCTGGTCATGGCGGCGCTGCTGGGCGCCATTCTCGGTTTTGAGCGCGAACTCAAGGGCAAGGCCGCCGGGGTGCGCACCCATATGCTGGTGGCCCTCGGCGCGGCGCTGTTCGTGCTGGTGCCGCGCATGGCCGGGGCCGACGATGCGGCGCTGAGCCGGGTGGTGCAGGGCATCGTCGCCGGTATCGGCTTTTTGGGTGCCGGCACCATTCTCAAGGGCCACGACCAGGATGCCGGGCACGTCAAGGGCCTGACCACGGCTGCGGGCTTGTGGATGACCGCGGCGATCGGTGTGGCGGCGGGCATGGGCCGGGAGGCCACGGCGGTGGTCAGCACGGTGCTGGCGTTGCTGGTATTGGGGGTGATGCCGCTGGTGGTCAATCGCTTCGAGAAGGACGACGAGGACGAAAACGAGGAGGGCAGGAAGCACTGAGGGGAGCCTAGGCTCCCCTCAAAGATTGTTGCGTGCTCTTTTTTTGTTATTGGAGGGCGGCCTGTTGTTGTTTTTGGCGACCGTTGCCTCTGTATCTTTGGCGATCCCCATCCGGGATCAAGAGCAAACGTATTTTTTTGAGCGCTGATCTACCTTCATCATTGCTGATCCAACCGTGACCTGCGCTACCTTGGGGTAGTTTTATTGTTCTGTGTCCGGTTGCGGGGCAAGCCCCTGGAAAGCACATCCTCTCCAAAAAAATCTGTTAGCTGCGCCTCTGTCGTGTTGTTCTTGTTATGTCAGAGTCGTTTCGTCTTATTTTTATTGGGTGTGTCGCACTTTTTATTGTTCTTGTACCTGAGATCTAGCAGGTGCCGTGCCAACTTTTTAAAACCCAATAAAATCAATGGCTTGAAGATTTTGCGGAAAAATCTCCTCGGGAAATTCTGTCGATTTGTTTCCGTGTTACCCGGAATTTCCCTGAAAAGTGCGGGGGCGGTAACACCCGCACGCAGATCAGCCTGTTACCGCTTGTGATTACTGTGCCTGACGGGCGCGAGCCACCCGCGAGCCGCTGGCGCGGCCCAGCACTTCACTGATACGCAAGCCCGCGGCAATCAAGCGCTGCAGGTCGATACCGGTGTCGATACCGAGGCCCTGGAGCATGTACAGCACGTCTTCGCTGGCAACGTTACCGCTGGCGCCTTTGGCATAGGGGCAGCCGCCGAGGCCCGCAACAGAGCTGTCGAACACACTGATGCCTTCAAGCAGGCTGGCATAGACGTTGGCCAGGGCCTGGCCGTAGGTGTCATGAAAGTGTCCGGCCAGCTGGGCGCGTGGCACCTGGGCGCCGACCACTTCGAACAGGCGCCGGGTTGCCCCGGGGGTGCCGGTGCCGATGGTGTCGCCCAGCGACACTTCATAGCAGCCCATGTCGAACAGCTCGCGGGCCACCGGGGCCACCTGCTCGGCGCTGACCGTGCCTTCATAGGGGCAACCCAGCACGCACGAGACATAACCGCGCACCCGCACCCCGTGCTGACGCGCCGCTTCGATGATCGGCACGAAGCGCTGCAGGCTGTCGCTGATCGAGCAGTTGATGTTGCGCTGGGAGAACGCCTCGGAGGCGGCGGCAAAGACGGCCACTTCCTTGACCCCGGCCGCCAGGGCATCTTCAAAACCGCGCAGGTTCGGCGCCAGCGCGGCGTAGGTCACCCCGTTGCGCTGCTGGATATTGGCAAACACTTCGGCGGAGCCGGCCATCTGTGGTACCCACTTGGGGGAAACGAAGCTGCCCACTTCTATATAAGAAAGGCCTGCCGCACTCAGGTCATCGACCAGGCGAACCTTGTCGGCCACGCTGATGGGCTGGGCTTCGTTTTGCAGGCCGTCGCGCGGGCCGACTTCGACCAGGCGGACTTTTTCAGGCAATGACATGGGCAGGATTCCTCAGGGCTCAATGGCTGTTTTTCTGGTTGTTCAAGGTCGCGGCCAGGGCTTGCTCGCAGCGCTCTTCGGCAGTGTCCAGCTCCAGTTGCATCTGCTGGATGTCGAGCAGTTGCTGTTCAAGCTGGGCGCGGCGTTCGGCGATCTTCGCCAGCATGCTGTGCAGTTGCTTGAGGTTGCCGCTGGACGGGTCATACAGCTCGATCAGTTCACGGCACTCGGCCAGGGAAAAACCAATGCGCTTGCCGCGCAGGATCAGCTTCAGGCTGACCTTGTCGCGAGCCGAATAGACCCGCTCCAGGCCGCGACGCTCCGGGCTGAGCAGGCCCTGTTCTTCATAGAAGCGAATGGCCCGGGTGGTGATGTCCAGCTCGCGGGACAGGTCGGAGATGCTGTAGGTCTGGCTGCTCATTGCTTGGCTCGGGAAAAGGGCATGGAGCTAAGCTAATTGCAGGTTGACGTATACGTCAAGCAAGGATTGGTGGGGCTTGCCCCGCCATAGCTCCCTACACCTCAGCCATGGCCGCCCGCTCATCCTGCGCCACCACACCCTGACACAGCTCGATGATCTGTTCGCGCATCCAGCGGTTGGCCGGGTCCTGGTCGGTGCTTTCGTGCCAGTACAGGTGGGTTTCCAGCGGCGGCACGTCCACCGGCAGGTTGACATGGTTGAGCTGGTGGCGGCGGGCGAAGCGCTCCGGCACGGTCATGACCATGTCGGTCTGCTGCAGTACTTGCGAGGCCATCAGGTAATGCTGGGAGCGCAGGGCGATCTTGCGCTGCACGCCCATCTTGCCCAGGGCCAGGTCGACATAGCCCAGGCCATTGCGGCGGCTGGAGATATGGATGTGGGTCATGCCCAGGTAGTCATCGAGGCTGAGCTTGTCCTTGAACAGCGGGTGGCCCTGGCGCATGGCGCACACATAGCGGTCTTGCATCAGCTTGACGTGGCGCACTTGCGGGTCGGTGTTGAGCGGCGCATCGACGGCAAAGTCCAGGCGCCCGGCGGCCAGTTCCTTGGTGGTTTCCCGGCGCTTGCACAAGAAGCTTTCGATCACCACCGCCGGCGCCAGGCGTCGCAGGCGCTGGAACAGCAGCGGCAGGATCACCGCCTCGGTGAGGTCGGTCATGCTGATACGAAAGGTCTTGCTGGCCTGCAGCGGGTTGAAGATGCGGCTCTCTTGCACCGACACGCGCAGCAGCGACAGGGCATTGCGCACCGGGCCGATGATGTTCTGCGCCATGGGCGTGGGCACCATGCCCTGGGCGGTGCGCACGAACAGCGGGTCGTTGAAGGTTTCGCGCAGGCGCGCCAGGGCGTTGGACACCGCCGGCTGGGTAATGCCGACGATCTGCCCGGCCCGGGTCAGGTTGGCTTCGGTGTAGATGGCATCGAAGACGATGAACAGATTCAGGTCGACCTTGCTCAGGTTCATGGGCGCTGCTCTTGTTGGTGTTATCCGTGGATCATATATCGGTTATGAATGTTTATACACGCCGAGAATAGACTAGGTGGATTTTACCGGCTGATCTAGGATCGATAACAGATCCCTTTTCCACTGAAGGTACTGCCCATGGATTTCGCCTATTCACCCAAGGTCCAGGCGCTGCGTGAACGTGTCACGGCGTTCATGGATGCCTATGTCTATCCCGCCGAAGCGGTGTTCGAGCGCCAGGTTGCCGAAGGCGATCGCTGGCAGCCGACCGCGATCATGGAAGCGCTCAAGGCCAAGGCCAAGGCCGAGGGTTTGTGGAACCTGTTTCTGCCGGAGTCGGAGCTGGGCGCGGGCCTGACCAACCTCGAATATGCCCCCCTGGCCGAGATCATGGGCCGCTCGTTGCTCGGCCCCGAGCCGTTCAACTGCTCGGCGCCGGACACCGGCAACATGGAAGTGCTGGTGCGCTACGCCAACGAAGAGCAGAAGCGCCAGTGGCTCGAACCGTTGCTGCGCGGTGACATCCGCTCGGCATTCGCCATGACCGAGCCGGACGTGGCCTCGTCCGACGCCACCAACATGGCCGCCCGCGCCGTGCGTGACGGTGACGAGTGGGTGATCAACGGCCGCAAGTGGTGGACCTCCGGCGCCTGCGACCCGCGCTGCAAGATCATGATCTTCATGGGCCTGAGCAACCCGCAAGGCCCGCGGCACCAGCAGCACTCGATGATCCTCGTGCCTACCGATACCCCCGGGGTAAAGATCGTCCGGCCGCTGCCGGTGTTCGGCTACGACGACGCGCCCCATGGCCACGCCGAAGTGCTGTTCGAGAACGTGCGCGTGCCTTACGAGAACGTGCTGCTCGGCGAGGGCCGCGGTTTCGAGATCGCCCAGGGGCGCCTGGGCCCGGGGCGCATCCACCACTGCATGCGTTCGATCGGCATGGCCGAGCGGGCCCTTGAGCTGATGTGCAAGCGCTCGGTGGAGCGTACCGCCTTCGGCCGGCCTCTGGCGCGCCTGGGGGGCAACGTCGACAAGATTGCCGATTCGCGGATGGAAATCGACATGGCCCGGCTGCTGACCCTCAAGGCTGCCTACATGATGGACACCGTCGGTAACAAGGTCGCCCGCAGCGAAATCGCCCAGATCAAGGTGGTGGCGCCGAACGTGGCGCTGAAGGTTATCGACCGGGCGATCCAGATCCACGGCGGCGCCGGTGTCTCGGGCGACTTCCCGTTGGCCTACATGTACGCCATGCAGCGCACCCTGCGCCTGGCCGACGGCCCGGACGAAGTGCACCGCGCGGCGATCGGCAAGTACGAGATCGGCAAGTACGTGCCCAAGGAAATGCTCCGTAGCAGTCATTGATGCTTGCCGTGCAAGTCCGCCTCCTTGTCGGCGGCGGGCTTGCCCTGTGCACGGGTCGAGAACAGTGAAACCAGCACGCCACCGCTGAGCAGGGCAATGGTCACCGCCAGTGACAGCATCGGCGGCACTGCACCGATCAGGCCGTGGTAGAAGATCTTGCCGCCAATGAACACCAGCACCAGCGCCAGCGCGTACTTGAGGTAGATGAAGCGGTGCATCAGCGCCGCCAGGGCAAAGTACAGCGCCCTTAACCCGAGAATCGCGAAGATGTTCGAGGTGTAGACAATGAACGGGTCCTGGGTGATGGCAAAGATCGCCGGCACGCTGTCGACGGCGAACACCAGGTCGGCCAGCTCGATCAGCACCAGGGCCAGGAACAACGGCGTGGCATAGCGCAGTGCCTTGCTCTGCCCGGGCGGGGTGATGTGCACGAAAAAGCGCGGGCCGTGGATCTCGTCGGTTACCCGCATATGACGCCGGACGAACTTCAGCACCGGGTTGTTGGCCAGGTCCGGGTGGGAATCTTCGCTGGAGAACAGCATCTTTACCCCGGTGAACAGCAGGAAGGCGCCGAACACGTAAAGGATCCACTCGAACTCCTGCACCAGCGCACTGCCCAGGCCGATCATGATCGCCCGCAGCACCACCACGCCGAGAATCCCCCAGAACAGCACCCGGTGCTGATAGCGGCGAGGGATGGCGAAGAAGCTGAAGATCATCGCCATGACGAACACGTTGTCCATCGACAACGACTGCTCGATGAGAAAGCCGGTGTAGAACTCCAGGGCCTTCTGCGCGCCCAGCTCGAACCACACCCACACGCCGAACAGCACCCCGACGCTGAAATAGCCGCCATACAGCAGCAGGCTCTCGCGCATTTCGATTTCGTGCAGCTTGCGGTGCAGCACGCCCAGGTCCAGTACCAGCAGGGTCAGAACGATGCCGAGAAAGGCCAGCCAGAACCACAGGCTGGTGCCGAGGAAGTCGTTGTCGAGAAATACCTGTAGAGCTGCCATGAGCCCCTCCTTAATGTCGACGTTGCTGAGCAACAGTGACTCCGACATGGCGGCTTGGCAGCCGTCAGAGGGGCCCGGCGTCACTAGGGACAAGCCTAGACCCGCAGAACCAGGGCGCCCAATCGAGGCTGTAACAATTGATTGCCCCGCCTGGCAGGCAGTGGCTCAGTAGACCCACACCTCGACCCGCCGATTGCGGATCCGCCCTTGTTCGGCGGTGTTCGCCGCCACTGGCAGTTCGTCACCCAGGCCGATTATTTCGCGCAACTCGACACCACTACGAGCCAGTTCCCGGCGCACTGCCATGGCCCGCAGCCGCGAGAGCAGGGCGGCGCGCTGCGGGTCATCCTTGGCATCACCAAAGCCCACCAGCACCACCCTGTTGCTCAGCTTGTGCTGCGCCTGCAGGTACTGGACTACCCGCTGCACATCGCGCAGGGCCTTGTTGTCGAGGCTGGCGTTACCCTCCTGGAAGCGAAAGTTGACCGACAGGCGCCGGGCATCATTGGCAAGGCCCAGGTAGCGGCGCGGCATGTCGGTACGGGGCTGAACCTTGATGCTCTGCACCTGCTGGCCGACGAAGCCGCTGCCGGTGACGATGGCCTGGCCCTGGGGGCTTTGGGCGAACTCGACCAAGGCGCGGGCCAGGGGGTTGGCCTGGCCGGGGGGCAAGTAAAAGAACAACCGGCGCGACAGCGGATAGTCTTCGCTGGCCACCAGCGCCGCTGTCGGCAACATGGCCCGGGACTCACCGTCGGCAATCGCCACGACCTTGGCGCCGTGCACCGTGGCCAGGCTGCTGAAGCCGATGGCCTGGCGATCGCCGAGCACCTGGCTGGCCAGTTGCTCCGCCGATTCGAAACGTTTGGTGTGGTCGGCCAGGGCTTGCCGTGCCGGGTCGAGGACCAGCGCTTTGAAGGTCTCGAAGGTGCCGGAGCGGTCATCGCGGGCGTACAGGTTGATCGGGCCGCTGCCGATGCCCAGTTGCTCCCAGCGGTCGATCTGCCCGCAGAAGATTTGCGCCAGCTGGGTGGTGGTCAATTGCGGCAGCGGGTTGTCGGGGTGGACGATCACCGCGACGCCGTCCAGGGCAATGATCTGCTCGGCGGCGGCACTGTTAAGGTCGCCCAGCGCTTGCAGCTCGTTCAGTTCGGCTGGCTTGATCGGACGTGAGGACGCCGCCAGCTCCGCTTGGCCGGATTTGAGTGCAGTGAAGCCAGTACTGGAACCGTGGGCGGCGATGTCGATGCGCAAGGCCTGGCCGTTGCTGTCCAGGGCACGGACCTGAAGCTCGTTGGCGGCGTCGCTGCTGACGATGCTGATGGCGCTGGCGCCTTGCTGCGCGAGCAAACCTGAGACCAGCGCCGGTGCCAGCGCGGCGCCGATGGTGTTGGAACCCTGAATACGCAATTGCGCCTGCGGGTCAGCGGCGCCAATCAGCGGGAGCAGGCAAAGCACAAGCAGGGAGAGGTGGCGCAACATGCCGTCTGGCACTCATGGGCAAAGGGTATGCCGGGAGATTAAGACAGCCATGTGACCGGGGGATGACAGGCTGTGGCAGGAGCGGGCTTGCCCCGCGATAGCATCATGCTGTGTGCCAGATCGCATCGCGGGGCAAGCCCGCTCCTACAAAGCCTGTGGGAGCGTTTATCAGTTCAATTCAAGCCAGATCGGCGCATGGTCCGAAGGCTTTTCCATGCCGCGCAGGTCATAGTCGACGCCGGCGTCCTTGATCCGCGGCAGCAGCGCCTGGGAGGCCATGATCAGGTCGATGCGCAGGCCGCGCTTGGGCTCGTCTTCAAAGCCGCGGCTGCGGTAGTCGAACCAGCTGAAACGGTCGGCGACTTCCGGGTGCAGGTGGCGGAAGCTGTCGACCAGGCCCCAGTTTTTCAGGCGCGCCATCCACTCGCGCTCTTCCGGCAGGAAGCTGCATTTACCGGTCTTCAGCCAGCGCTTGGCGTTGTCGGCGCCGATGCCGATGTCGCAGTCTTCTGGCGAAATGTTTACATCACCCATTACCAGCAACGGCTGGTCGTTCTGGAACTGGGTTTCCAGCAGTGCCTGCAGATCGCTGTAGAAACGCTGCTTGGCCGGGAACTTGGTCGGGTGGTCGCGGCTTTCGCCCTGTGGGAAGTAGCCGTTCATGATGGTGATCGGCGTGCCATCGGTATCGGCGAAGGTGCCCCAGATGAAGCGCCGTTGGGCGTCTTCTTCATCGCTGCTGAAGCCCTTGTGCAGGCTCAGTGGCGCCTGGCGCGAGAGCAGGGCGACGCCGTAGTGGCCCTTCTGGCCATGAAAGTGCACGTGATAACCCAGGGCCTGGACGTCGGCGAGCGGGAACTGCTCGTCGCTGACCTTGGTTTCCTGCAGGCCGATGACGTCGGGCTGGTGCTTTTCGATCAACGCCGCCAACTGGTGGGGCCGGGCGCGCAGGCCATTGATGTTGAACGAGACGATCTTCATGGGCAGCACAATCCTGGTAAAACCCAGGATGCTAGCCGACATCGGCGGCGCCGGCCAGCGTGGCGAGCCACTCGATAGGTTGCTAACCTGTGCCACGAGGTGAACGTTGGCACCGCGAACACCTCAAAGGCAATGAATGCCCATTTCCGGAGGTTTGCCAGCATGCCCGAATCGACTGCCGCACCGGCTGAAGTCCGTCTGCTCGATGGCGGCTACAGCCGCGAGGCGCGCTCCCTGCTGTATCACGCCTATCGCCACGAACCGACCTTTGCCTTTCTGTTCGAGGCCCAGCGTCCGGGGTTCGACCAGCGCATACGCGCCACGGTGCGCGAGTTGGTCAACCAGCATTTTCTCCAGGACCTGCCCGCCATCGGCCTGCTGGTCGAAGACCGGCTGGTCGGCATTGCCCTGATCGCCCCGCCGCAGCGACGCCTGGGCATCACCGAAAGCTGGGCCTGGCGCATGCGCATGGTGCTCAGCACCGGCTTTCGCTGCACCCGCCGCTATTTGGACTACCAGGCCGCACTGATGGCCTGTCTGCCCAGTGATGCGGTGCATGTGTTGCCACTGTTGGGGATCCATCCGCAGTTTCAGGGCAAGCACTACGGCGAACAATTGTTACAGGCTGTGCACGATTGGTGTGCCGTGGATGAGCATTCCGAGGGGGTGGTGCTGGACACCGGCAACGAGCACTACCTGGCGTTCTATCATCGACAGGGCTATCAGGAAATTGGCGAGATCGCTGTAGGACCGGTCCACGAACACGTGTTCTTTCACCCCAATCCGCAGTCGTCGCAACAGGCTTCGGCCTGAATTGCGTAACAGCGAGGAAAACCTCGGGCTCCATGCTGCCGCCAAGCTCTGGTAGCATCCGCGCCTATGACGTATTCAGGACGATTCACCTGCGGTTTGATTCTATGGGTTGCCAGCATCGGCGCGTATGCGCAAAGCGAGCTGGTGGTCCGGGTCAAACCTGCCAATAACGAACTCAAGGCCAATGTCGAAGGCTATATCGGCAGCCTTGGTAAACGCGATGAAGAGGCGCTGCTGCGCTTCAGCCGCGGCGCAGTCGAGCAGGCGCGCAAGGCCTCCCAGGCCCTGGGCTATTACCAGGCGCAGATCGATAGCGAGGTCAAGCCAGCGGCCAAGGCCGACAAGGGCCCGCAACTGGTATTGAGCATCGATCCCGGCGAGCCGGTGCACTTGCGTGATGTGACCATCCGTATCGACGGCCCGGCCAGCGAGCTCAAAGCCTTTCGCATTCCCGACAGCAAGGCGCTGCGCTCAGGCGCGGTGCTCAACCATGGCCATTACGAAGACGCCAAGCGCCTGATCCAGAACCAGGCCTCGCGCTATGGCTTTTTCAGCGGCCATTTCGTTCGCCAGCGCCTGGCGGTCGATCCCCAGGCCGGTGTCGCCGACATCGAGCTGATCTACGCCAGCGGTCCGCGCTACCGCCTGGGCAAGGTCAGCTTCGCCGGCGATACACCGCTCGATGAAGACCTGCTGCAACGCATGGTGCCGTTCAAGGCCGACACCCCCTACGATTCCGAGCTGATCGCCGAGCTCAACAACGCCCTGCAATCGAGCGGCTACTTCGAAGGCGTACGGGTCGATGCCGCGCCCACTGCCGCGGTCGAGCAGAGCATCCCGGTGGCTGTCCAACTCGACACCCGCAAGCCACGGACCATGGGCCTGGGCCTGGGTTTTTCGACCGACGTCGGGCCGCGCGGCAAGGCCAACTGGACCCGCCACTGGGTCAACCCGCAAGGCCATAGTTATGGCTGGGAGACCGAGCTGTCGGCGCCGCGGCAGAACGTCGGCCTGTGGTACGACATTCCGCTCGACCCGCCGCTGACCGACAAACTGCGTTTTGCCGGCGGCTACCAGAATGAAGAAATCGCCGGCACCGACACCGTGAGCAAGCTGCTCACGGTCGGCCCGGAATGGCACAGCAAACTGCCCAGCGGCTGGCAGCGGGTCATTTCGCTCAAGTACCAGCGCGAAGAGTACAAGCTCGGTGACGACTCGGGCCTGAGCAACCTGCTGATGCCCGGCATCAGCTATTCCTACCTGCGCAGTGACAACCGTATCGACCCGCACAACGGGTACCGCTTGCAGTTCGATGTACAGGCAGCCAAGGAGGGGCTGGTGTCCGACACCAACCTGCTGCACGCCAATGTGTTGCTCAAGGGCCTGACCACCCTCGGCCAGAACCATCGCTTCCTCGGCCGTGTGCAGTTCGGCGGTAGCGCCACCAACAGCTACAAGAATTCCGTTCCGCCGTCGCTGCGCTTCTTCGCAGGTGGTGACCAGAGCGTGCGGGGCTACGATTATCAGACCCTGTCGCCAAAGAACTCCGATGGCGATCGCATCGGCGGCCGTTACCTGGTGGCCGCCAGCGCCGAGTACCAGTATTCGGTTGCCGAGAAATGGCGGGTGGCGACCTTCGTCGACCAGGGCAACTCATTCAACAATCTGGAGCTTCCCAGCCTCAAGACCGGTGTCGGTATCGGTGTGCGCTGGGTGTCTCCGGTCGGGCCGCTGCGTCTGGATCTGGCCCGCGCGCTGGACGACGACGGCGGTTTGCGTTTGCACTTCTCCATGGGGCCGGAACTGTGAGTCGGGTTATCAAATTCATCGTTCTTGGCCTGCTGGCCTTGCTGCTGTTGCTGGTGCTGGGTGTCGGCCTGGTGCTCGGTACTCAGGCCGGCAGCCGCTGGGCACTGGGGCTGGTGCCGGGGCTGCAACTGGATAACTTTCAGGGCCGCCTGGCCGGGCAGTGGCAGGCCGAGCGCTTGCTGTGGGAACAAGGCGGCGATCGCGTCGAGCTGGTCGCGCCGGCATTGGCCTGGTCGCCGGCCTGCCTGCTGCGTATGACCCTGTGCATCGAGCAGCTGCAAGCCGATCAGGTCAACCTGGCCTTCGCCCCTGGCGAGCCGAAGCCCGACAGCGGGCCGTTGCAACTGCCGCAACTCAAGCTGCCGCTGGCCATTGAGCTTGGCAGTGTGCGCATCGGCCAGCTACGCCTGGATGGCAACGAACAGCTCAGCCAGTTGCAACTGGCCGCGCACTGGACCACCGGCGGGCTACAGATCGACAGCCTGCAACTGCAGCGCGATGATCTGAAGCTGAACCTGCAGGGCCTGCTCAAGCCCGAGGCCGATTGGCCGTTGCAGGCCCAGGGGCAACTGCAGTTGCCCAGTGTCGACGGGCAACCCTGGCAACTGGCGTTGCAGGTCGACGGCGACCTGCAGAAAACCCTCAAGCTCACGGCTGACAGCAGCGGTTATCTGCAAGCGCGCCTGAGCGGCGAGCTGCAGGCACTGGCGCAGAATCTGCCAGCGCAACTGCAGATCAGCAGCGAGGCGTTCAAACCTTCGGCCGCGCTGCCCGACACCTTGCAACTGAACCAGTTGCAACTGAGCGCCAAGGGCAACCTGCAAAACGGCTATCAACTGCTCGGTTCAGCCAGCCTGCCTGCCGAACAGGGCCCGGTGGCGCTCAAGCTGCAAGGCCGGGTTGATGCCAAGGGTGCAGAAGTCAGCGCCCTGGACCTCAGTGCCAGCGCCGAGCAGGCGCTCAAGCTCAAGGCCAAGGCCGACTGGCAGCAAGGCCTGAGCGCAGACGCCAGCATCGACTGGCTGGATTTTCCCTGGCTGCGCCTGTATCCCATGAACCCGGCACCGGAAGTTTCCCTGCGCCGCTTCACCGGCCAGGTGCAATACCGCGATGGCAACTACCAGGGCGAATTCAACGGCGACCTGGACGGCCCGGCAGGCACCTTCAGCCTCAGTAGCCCGTTCAAGGGCGACCTCAAGCAAGTCAGCCTGGCGCAGCTTCAGCTGAGCGCGGGCCAAGGCAAGGCCACCGGCAGTGTCGGCGTGCAGTTTGCCGATGGCCTGGCCTGGGATGCCGCGCTGGAGCTGTCGGCGTTGAACCCGGCGTACTGGCTGGCCGAGTTGCCCGGCACCCTGGCTGGCCCCTTGCGCAGCAAGGGCGAGATGAAAAACGGCGAGTTGCGTCTGGATGCCGAGCTTGACCTCAAGGGTCGACTGCGTGGCCAGCCCGCTGTGCTCAAAGCGCTGGCGCAAGGGGCAGGGCAGCAATGGACCCTGGGCACCCTGGACATCCGCCTGGGCGACAACCACATCAATGGCAGCGGCAGCCTGCAACAGCGTCTGGCCGGTCAGATCGATATCAACCTGCCACGCCTGGGCCAGCTCTGGCCGCAGCTGCAAGGCCAGGTCAAGGGCCGCCTGGAGGTTGCCGGTACCTTGCAGGCCCCCCAAGGCAGCTTCGTTCTGCAGGGCCAGCAACTGGCCCAGGCTGACAATCGCGTGCAGCGCCTGAGCCTGGATGCACGCCTGGACAACGCCCAACGTGCACTCATCGACCTTGAGGCCGGCAGTATTCGCCTGGGCGATACCAGCCTGGGGATGCTCACGGCCAAGGGCAGCGGTGATGTTCGTCAGCAAAAGCTGCAACTGGCCCTGGACGGGCCGCAGCTCAAGCTTGACCTGGGCCTGGATGGGCAACTGGACAAGGGCAACTGGCGCGGGCGCCTGGCAAGCGGCGAAATCCAGGCAGGTGGCCAGGACTGGCGCCTGCAGGCTCCGGCAAAACTGCAGCGCCTGGCCAGCGGCCAGGTGGAGTTCGGCGCCCATTGCTGGCGTTCCGGCCAGGCCAGCCTGTGCGGCGAAGACCAGCGCCTGGCGCCCGAGCCACGCCTGCGCTATCACCTCAAGCAGTTCCCGCTGCAGAGCCTGGCGCAGTGGCTGCCCAAGGATTTTGCCTGGCAGGGCCTGCTCAATGCCGACATCAACCTCGATGTGCCGGCCAGCGGGCCCAAGGGCACCATCCTCATCGATGCCAGCGGCGGCACCTTGCGCGTGCGTGAAAAGGACCAATGGCTGGACTTCCCGTACCAGACCCTGCGCCTGCAAAGCACCCTGGGCCCGCGGCGCATCGATACCCGCCTGGACTTTCACGGTGACAAGCTCGGCGAGCTGGCGGTCAATACCCGGCTTGACCCGTTGGCAAAGAACAAACCGTTGAGCGGTGACTTCCGCCTCAGCGGCCTGGACCTGGCCATCGGCCGTCCGTTTGCGCCGATGGTCGAGCGTTTGAATGGCCAGCTCAATGGCAGCGGGCGCCTGTCTGGCACTTTGCTGGCGCCTCAGGTCAATGGCAGCCTGAACCTTGTACATGGCGAAATCAGCGGTGCCGAGCTGCCGATCAGCCTTCAGGACCTGCAACTGCAAGCGTTGATCGCCGGCGAACAGGTCCAGCTCAACGGCAGCTGGAAAAGCGGCGAAAGCGGCCAGGGCAGCCTGAACGGGCAGATCGGCTGGGGCCAGGCCCTGGCTGTAAACCTGGCGCTGCAGGGCCAGCGCCTGCCGGTCAACGTCGAACCCTATGCGGCCCTCGAAGTGGCCCCGGACCTGAAAATCAGCCTGATTGACGACAAGCTTGCGGTGACTGGCAAGGTGCTGGTGCCCAAGGGCAAGATCACCGTGCGTGAACTGCCGCCGTCGACGGTCAAGGTCTCCGATGACACGGTGATCCTCGGTCACCAGACCGAGGAGGGCAAAGCGCCGATGGCCATGGCCATGGATATCGACGTGCAGGTGGGCCAGGACAAGCTCTCGTTCAGCGGCTTTGGCCTTACCGCCAACCTGCTCGGGCACGTGCATATCGGCGACAACCTCGATACCCGCGGCGAACTGAGCCTGGCCGATGGTCGCTACCGTGCCTATGGCCAGCGCCTGACCATCCGCCGTGCGCGCTTGCTGTTTGCCGGGCCCATCGATCAGCCGTACCTGGACATCGAGGCAATTCGCAGGACCGATGACGTGATTGCCGGCATCCGCTTGAGCGGCAGCGCCGAGCAGCCCACCACCCAGGTGTTCTCGGAGCCGGCCATGAGCCAGGAGCAGGCCTTGTCCTACCTGGTGCTCGGCCGGCCGCTGGGCACCACTGGCGAAGATAACAACATGCTCGCCGAAGCGGCGCTCGGCCTGGGCCTGGCGGGCAGTGCCGGGATCACCGGCAGCCTGGCCTCGAGCCTGGGCATCGATGACTTCCAGCTCGACACCCAGGGCAGCGGCAACAACACGGCGGTGGTCGCCAGCGGTAACCTGACCGAGCGCTTGAGCCTGCGTTACGGGGTGGGTGTGTTCGAGCCGGCCAACACCATCGCCTTGCGCTACAAGCTCAGTAAGAAGGTTTACCTGGAGGCGGCCAGTGGCCTGGCCAGCTCCCTGGATATCTTCTACAAACGTGATTTCTAGAGGCGCCAATGATCAGCGCACGGTCGCCGCTGCGATGAACTCGTTGCTGTCGATCGTGGGTTGGGCCGGTGTGGACACCCGCTGCGGAGTGATCAGGCTGGTGTACTCCTCGATCAGCCGGTTCAACGCTTCCGGTGGCTCACAGGCCTGGAACTGCATGCGGATCTGTACTTCATCGGGGTCGCGTGCGGCATCGCCGTTGCGTTTGCCCTGGCTGCCGACCGTCACATAGAAGCGTTCGCGCTGCAGGTTTTCACTGGCATCGGTGGTCTCGGTGTTTTGAATCCGTACCGACAGGTCGACCTGCATGCGCTCCAGTGCCAGCCCGCGCGGCGACACCAGCGCGATCAGCGGGATCTGCATGGTGTGCTGGTCATCCATTGCCACTTCGACCATCTTGGCTTTCATCGGCGCGCCCAGCGCCTCGGCGTCGTAGTCGAAAAACTGGTCGAACAGCTTGATGTACTGCTGGGCAATCAGGTGGTTGGTGGCCGCAGCGGCTTCCTGCAGGCCGCGGGTAATATCACAGAGGTCGCTGGCGGTAATGGGGGCGTTCACTGCCGAGGTTTGGTCCAATCGTTCCCACTCCTTGTGCTCGTCAGCAGGCCTCTCGAGCATGAGAGGCCTGGGTTTTTATTTATGCTGCACGATCAGATGGCTGTTTCTTTGCGGCTTTCCTGTTCGTCAGGCATCGGCAGTGCCGAAACCGGCATCGCATCGAGGTTTTTCGCGGTGGCATCGGCCATGACCACAGGCTTGGTCGCAGCGTCGGTGAGAAAGTCGATGACCCGCATCAACGCCTCGGGTGGGTCCTGGCGGCGTACCTTGGTGTTGAAGGCGTAACGTGCACGGGTATCGGTTTTGCGAGTTTGAGTGGATTTGTGGCTGACCTGGCCTTTGACATTGAGCCTGAATTTGCCCCAGCCCAGCGACGCGCCGAAACTTGCCTCTTTGCCGCTCTCTTCGGTGCTTTCGGCTTGCTGGCTGATGGTCAGTTCGAATTCGATGTTGCCTTCTTCGATGACGATGTTGGGGTGAGTGACCGCTGCCAGCAGCGGGATCTGCATCTTCTTCGTGACAGTTCCCTTGTACACCCCTTGTTCATCGGTGACGGTTTCGTCGTAGTCGAATTGAATGGCGACGGCTTTGCCATTCTGGATGCACACGCCCATAAGAAAGTCGGCGTACGACTTGCTTGCCGAAATCTGTGCCTGGATCATCGCCTGCAGAGGTCCCGAGATCATCCGGTCCAGTGGCAAGGCGTTCATTACCGAGCCGATCAGGCCATTGTCGATTGTTGCCATCAGAGATTTCCTTGTCTTGACTGCACATCATTGTGCGGGGTTGCCTTGAATGCCGGAGTTATCGGCTCAAGTCGATGACGCTTAGCGCGGGCAGGATTCCTGGCGACGGATATTGCCGATCTGGCGCAGGCTCAATCCGTACTTGTTGGCGAGCATGCTGCGTGACAGACCGTCGGCGCTTTCCTGCTGGATTTGCTGGTTGCGCAGCTGGCGCAGAAAATGGTCAACCTTGGGGATCTCCAGGGCCATGCCGGCGAAGCGCTTGATCAGCGCATCCAGCGCCGGCGCCGGGAGAATTTCCGCCAGTGCGGTGCGTTCGCGGTGCTTGGGAATGTACTTGGGGCGCCCGCCAAAGGCGCAGGTCAGGTTGTAGGCATTCTCGATGCCCAGGCATTCGATCAGCATCTGCAGCGAGTGGGGCAGTTGTTCGATATCGATACGGTTCAGGTCGCTCAGTTCCATGGTGACTTCCTTGTAGGCGATAGTTCGGCACCTTGATGATCCGTGCCAGGCAGCTAGGGCCATTGCAGGCAGCGTCAATGCGACAAATCGCATCTGTCTGTCGTGGCTTGAGCTGGATTCTCGGCTACTGGGCGGAAGGCGGGCTAGGCAGCAAGTAGGGCGGCAAGGGAGGGCTTTATGTACGCTTTCTGTAGGACGAACCATGCCGATGGGTGGGAAATGAATTGTGACGTAAGCGCAACGCCTTGATTACCGGTTGCCAGGGCGATGGTGACCTTCCCAGGTTGAGCCACCCATGCTTACTCGCAAGGGCGCGCCAGCAACAGGCTGACCTGGCCCAGATAGGGGGTTGGATGGCTGACGCCCTGTTCGGGGAAACTGCGCCAGTCGACCCACACGCACAGGGCGGTCAACGCCTGCGTGCCAGCCTTGCCGATGACCCTGGGGTGAAAGTCGCGGCGATAGCGCACCTGCGTCTGCTTCAACGGTCGTGCCTGATCGGCGCTGGCCAGGGTGCTGGCTACCAGTGCCGGAATTTGTGCCTGGGGCACATCGAAATGCTCGGTGTGCGGGTTGCTGTGCAGATGCCCGGCCTGTCGGCTGCGTTGCCAGAGTTGTTGCCACTGGCTACTGCCGGCGCTGTGCGCCAATTGTGCAGCCAGCTCCAGCAGCAAAGCCTGAGGTTGGGATTCGGTGGGCAGGGCATGGGCATTGAGGGGGCCGAGCAGCGCCAGGCTGAGCAGCAGGGTTCGCATCGACATGGTAATCCTTGCGTTGGTCTGGGCAGTCGTCCGGGAAGCCATGTTGGCAATGCTGCGGGGCGGGCAGAAGCGGGAAATAGTCCGCTGTCTGTGGGTGACGTTGTATCATGCGCTCGGCCCGCTTCGGGGCTTTTCGCCGATGTCGCAAGGAACTACCCATGACTCAAGGTCAACGCCTGAAATACTCCATCCTGATCTCCCTGCTGGTGCTGGGGATCATGCTCGGACTGTCCTACCTGCAAAAGCAGGGCACCATCAGCGAGCAAGTGTTCCAGTACATCGCCATTGCCGTGGCGGTGGTTGTGGTGGTGGTCAACGGCATCATGCGCCGCAAGGTCAAGCCCTGAGGCGGTAAGCGCGGCCGGCTGCGCGCCGGCCGGTCGCTCAACGGCAGGTGGCTTGCTCCAGTACCGCGCGGGCCTGGGGGTTGAGGCTGTAGCACTTGTCGTTGCCCAGGCTGATCACGCCTTCGGCGCACAAACGCTTGAGCACTTCGCGAACGCTGAGGAACGACAGCGGAATATCCAGCTGTTCGAGCTGGCTGTGGACCCCGCGCACGCCGATACTGCGGCCATCGCGATCGGCCATGTGCAGGGCATCGATGACCTTCAGGCGGATCAGGCTGGTACGCAGGCCAAAGGCCTTGAGCAGCTCGCGGATGTGTTCATTGCCAGGGCGCTCGTGCTCGCCGGCTTCGGTTCTTGCAGTCACCGGTTGGCTCTTTGTGCGTCCAGGGCCAGCGGTTATCGCTGGCTGTGGCTGGTTGTACATGTGAATGCTCCATTTCTTGGCCTGTCCAGGTAAGCAAAAGTGTTTGCCTACACCTATAAGACGAATGAGCGCGGCAAAACTGCAGTACCTGATGAAAAAAATCTTCAGCCTCACCCTCTAAAGACGTATTGAGCGGTGCAAACCGGTAAATTTATTTGGCGTATTTCGTTCAGTCAGGACGACCTTTCCCCTGATTGAGCTGGAGTGCGCGTGATCAAGCCCTTTCCCTTAGCGACCCTTTGTATGGCCGGGCTGCTTGCCGGCCTGAGCCTGTCCGTCCAGGCGCGCGTGGCGCCGGGTGATGCCAGCGCTGAAATCCGCCGCAGCAGTTACGGCGTGCCGCACATCCTGGCCAGGGACGAGCAGGGCTTGGGGTACGGTATCGGCTATGCCTATGCACAAGACAACCTGTGCCTGCTGGCCAACGAGGTGGTCACCGTCAATGGCGAGCGTTCGCGTTACTTCGGGCCAGAACAGCGCACCTTCGAGCAGCGCGAAAACCTGCCCAGCGACCTGTTCTTCAATTGGCTGAATACGCCAACGGCGGTGTTCGGCTTCTGGCAGGCACAACCGCCGGCCATGCGTGCACGGCTCGAAGGCTATGCCAAGGGCTACAACCGCGCGCTGGCCGAGTTCAAGGCCCAGGGGCAGGGCGTGCAGTGCCTGCAGGCCGAATGGCTACGGCCGATCACCACCCTCGACCTGGTCAAGCTGACTCGCCGCTTGCTGGTCGAAGGCGGTGTCGGCCAGTTCGCCGAAGCACTGGCCGGGGCCACACCGCCGAATGTCGTCGCCCAGTTGCGCCCCGACCTGCGCATCGCCCAGTTGCGCCAGGAGCAGTTTGCTGTCGAGCGCGGCAGCAATGCCGTGGCCATCGGTGCCGAGCGCTCGTTCAACGGTCGCGGCATGCTCCTGGGCAACCCGCACTTTCCCTGGGCCGGCGGCATGCGCTTTTATCAGATGCAGCTGACCCTGCCGGGCAAACTGGATGCCATGGGCGCGGCCCTGCCGGGCTTGCCGCTGATCAACATCGGCTTCAACCAGCACCTGGCCTGGACCCACACGGTCGACACCTCCAAGCACTTTACCCTGTACCGGCTGGAGCTCGACCCCAAGGACCCGACCCGCTACCTGCTCGACGGCAAGTCGCAGGCCTTGACCCAGCAGCGCCTGAACGTGACGGTCAAGGGCGCGGACGGCCAGCTCAAGCCGGTGACCCGTGAGGTCTACAGCTCGGTATTCGGCCCGATCGTGCAATGGCCGGGGCGCCTGGACTGGAACAAGCAGTACGCCTTCAGCCTGCGTGATGCCAACCTCGAAAACACCCGGGTGCTGGCGCAGTGGGATGCGATGAACCGCGCCGACAGCCTGAAAAGCCTGCAAGCTTCGGTGCAGCGCCTGCAGGGCATTCCCTGGGTCAATACCCTGGCGGTGGACGCCAAGGGTCAGGCGCTGTACTTGAATCAGTCGGTAGTGCCCTATGTCGACGCCGACCTGCTGGCCAGCTGCAGCGACCCGGCCGCCGGACAGGAGATGATCGTGCTCGACGGTTCGCGCAGTGCCTGCAACTGGAAGGTCGACCCGCGGGCCGCCCAGGCAGGCATCTTCCCCGCGCAACTGCTGCCGAGCCTGAGCCGCAAGGACTTCGTCCAGCATTCCAACGACTCGGCGTGGATGGTCAACCCGGCCACACCGTTGCAGGGCTATTCGCCGCTGGTCAGTCGCGAAGACCAACCCTTGGGCCCGCGCAGCCGCTTTGCCCTGCAGCGCCTGGCGAGCCTGAGCGAGAAGGGCAAGATCAGCCCGGCCGATCTGCAGCAGATGGTCATGGACAACCAGGTGTATGTCGCCGAGCTGGTCATGCCCGACCTGCTCAACTGGTGCGCCGCGCAAGCGGCAGATGCCAAGCTCGGCGCGCTGTGTACCAGCCTCAAGGCCTGGGACCTGCGCGCCAACCTCGACAGTGGCCTTGGCCTGGTGCATTTCCAGAATATCTTGCAGGCCTTGCAGGGGCGCAAGGACATCTGGCGTGTTGGTTTCGACGCTGCCGACCCGCAGCACACGCCGCGCGGGCTGGCCGTTGGTCGCGCCGAGGTGGCCAGCGCCTTACGTGAGGCAGCGCTGGCTTCAGTTGCGCAGGTAAGCAAGGCCGGTTTCGCCGAGGACGCGCGCTGGGGCCAGATCCAGCAGGCTGCCGACGGCACGCCGATCCACGGTGGGCCGGCAAGCCTTGGCGTGTACAACGCAATCCAGAGCGTACCGGTCGCCGCCGACAAGCGCCTGGTAGTCAGCGGTACCAGCTACCTGCAGCTGGTGACCTTCGATGACCAGGGCCCGCATGCGCTGGGGATGCTGGCGTTCTCCGAGTCCAGCGAAGCGGGTTCGGCCCATGCCAGTGACCAGACCCGCGCGTTCTCGGCCAAGCAGTGGCAGGTGATTCCGTTCACCGAGGCGCAGATCAAGGCCGATCCGCAGTACCGCTTGCAAGTGATTCGCGAGGTTGAAAGCGCGACGGTGGCCACGTCCGCGCCTTGATTCAGTCAACCAGATCCCTGAGCAGCAAACCGAAGGCCAGGTCTACCTGCTCGGGGATCGGTAAATACACTGTGTGTCCATCCCCCGGTGCTACCTCGATTTCGTCACCCTGGCGTTTGCGCAACTGATGCAAGTCGAAGTGGTAGTTGCCCTTGGGTGTCATCAGTTCCAGGTGATCACCCACAGCAAAACGGTTCTTCACCCGCACTTCAGCCAGGCCATTGACCCGCTCGCCGCTCAGTTCGCCGACAAACTGCTGGCGTTCGGACACTGAGTTGCCGCGCTGGTAGTTCTGATATTCGTCATGCACGTGCCGGCGCAGGAAGCCCTCGGTATAGCCGCGCTGGGCCAGTGATTCGAGGTTGAGCATCAGGTTGCGATCGAACTCACGCCCGGCTGCCGCGTCATCGATGGCCTGGCGATACACCTGGGCGGTGCGTGCGCAGTAGAAGTGCGACTTGGTCCGGCCCTCGATCTTAAGCGAATGCACGCCCATGCGCGTCAGCCGCTCGACATGTTGCACCGCGCGCAGGTCCTTGGCGTTCATGATGTAGGTGCCGTGCTCGTCTTCGAACGCCGGCATGTCTTCGCCCGGGCGGTTGCTTTCCTGCAGCACGAACACCTGCTCGGTCGGCGCGCCGAGGCCCAGGGTCGGCTGCACTTCGCGAACGATTTCACCGGTGACATTCTCGCTGGCCGCGGTGGCTGTGTATTGCCAGCGGCAGGCGTTGGTGCAACTGCCCTGGTTGGCATCGCGGCGGTTCAGATAACCCGACAGCAGGCAGCGACCGGAGTAGGCCATGCACAGCGCGCCGTGGACGAACACTTCCAGTTCCATCTGCGGCACCTGCTGGCGAATCTCCTCGATCTCTTCCAGTGACAGCTCGCGCGACAGGATTACCCGGGTCAGACCCTGGCTGCGCCAGAACTCGACGCTGGCCCAGTTCACCGTGTTGGCCTGCACCGAGAGGTGAATCGGCATCTGCGGGAAGTGCTGGCGCACCAGCATGATCAGCCCCGGGTCGGACATGATCAGTGCATCCGGGGCCATTTCGATCACTGGCGCCAGGTCCTTGAGGAAGGTCTTGAGCTTGGCGTTGTGCGGGGCAATGTTGACCACCACGTAGAAGCGCTTGCCCTGGGCCTGGGCTTCCTTGATGCCCAAGGCAAGGTTGGCGTGGTCGAATTCGTTGTTGCGCACACGCAGGCTGTAGCGCGGCTGCCCGGCATACACGGCATCGGCGCCGTAGGCGAAGGCATAGCGCATGTTCTTCAGTGAGCCGGCGGGGGCGAGCAGTTCGGGTTTGGCGAGAAGGGTCATGATCGGGTCGCGGCAAAAGGCGCGGATGCTACGCCGGCTGCAGCTAGTGTTTATTGATCTGCATCAACGGCACTTTTGGCAATGCCCGGCGCACTAATGAATAGAACGCACAAGGAGCGCACATGAACGAAACCGTCATGCAACACAAGGCGTTACTGGCACTGCTGGTGTTGGTAACCATCGCCTTCATCTGGATTCTCCTGCCGTTCTATGGCGCGGTGTTCTGGGCGGTGATCCTCGGTATCGTCTTTGCCCCGCTGCAGCGCCGCCTGCTGGCGCGCCTGGGCTGGCGGCGCAACCTGGCGGCCGGGCTGACCTTGTTCATCTGCCTGGTGATTGCAATTTTACCGGTGATCATCATCAGTACCCTGCTGGTGCAGGAGGGCGCGGCGCTGTACAAGAACATCGAAAGCGGCGAGCTGGACCTGGCCGGCTACATCGAGCGCTTCAAGAACATCCTCCCGGCCTTTGTGCAGAACTTCCTCGAGCGCATGGGCATGGGCGACCTGGCCGGCCTGCGCGATAAAATCACCAAGGGCGCCATGCAAGGCAGCCAGTTCTTCGCCACTCAGGCTTTCAGCTTCGGCCAGGGGACTTTCGATTTTCTGGTGAGCTTCGGCATCATGCTTTACCTGCTGTATTTCTTCCTGCGTGACGGCGCCGAGCTGGTGCGCAAGATCCGCACCGCGGTGCCGCTGGCCGAACAGCAAAAGCGCCGTCTGCAACTGAAGTTCAACCGCGTGGTACGCGCCACGGTCAAGGGCAACCTGCTGGTGGCGGTGACCCAGGGCGCCCTGGGCGGGATCATCTTCTGGATTCTCGACATCCCCAGCGCCTTGGTCTGGGGCGTGCTGATGGCTTTTTTGTCACTGTTGCCGGCAGTGGGCGCAGGGATCGTCTGGGCGCCGGTGGCGGTGTACTTCGTCGCCACCGGCGCCTTCTGGCAAGGCACGGTGCTGGCCGCATTCGGTGTGTTCGTCATCGGCCTGGTGGACAACGTGCTGCGCCCGATCCTGGTGGGCAAGGACACCAAGATGCCCGATTACCTGATCCTGGTTTCCACTCTGGGCGGCCTGGCGGTATTCGGCCTCAACGGTTTTGTCATCGGCCCGCTGATCGCCGCGCTGTTCATGTCCAGCTGGGCGATCTTCGTCTCGACCAAACCGCAGGTGCAATTGCCCAGTTAACGGAAGCTGTAGGACACCCCGGTATAGACCCCGAAGCCTTCGCCCGGGGTCGAGCGGGCAATGTCGGTACCGTTGTCGTTGTAGCCGGGGGTGACGGTGGCGGCATAGCGTTTGTTGGTCAGGTTGCGCAGGTCGAGCCAGGCTTGCCAGTCCTGTTTCGGCGAGTTGTAGCCCAGGGTGGCGCCGAGAATGGCATAGGCGTCGGTCGGGTAGCTGTTGGCGTAGTCGACCTGGACCTTGGAGGCCATCTGCGTGTTGACCCCTGCATACAGGCCGCTGGGCAGGTCGAAGCGCAGTTCGGCCTGGTAGTAGTGCATGGGGATGCCCGGCAGGCGGTTGTCGCCGAAGCTGTCGTCGTCGCGGTAGTGGAAGTCGCTGAAGGTGTAGGCCTGGCGCAGGCTCAGCTTGCCGACCCCGGCGCGCTCCCACAGCAGGCTGTCAAGGCCGGCCTCGATGCCCTGGTGCACGGTCGGGCTGGCGTTGAACTCCTTGGCAGGCTGGCCTGGCACGATCTCCACCGCCAGCAGCTCATGGCGTACGTCCGAGTAGTACCAGGCCAGGTCCCAGCGGCCGATGGCCGACTCGCCGCGTGCACCCAGTTCCAGGGTAGTGGCGGTCTGGTTGTGCATTTCAATCGGTTGCGTGTTGCTGGTCGAGCTCCAGATCAGCGACCACGGGTGCGGCGGCTCCACCGAACGGCTGAGGTTGCCATAGACCTGCAACTGCGGGGTGATGTCGTAGCGCAGGCCCAGGCGCGGGGCGTAGTCCCAATCGCTCTGGCTGACCTTGCCGCCATTGTCGGGGTAGGTCACCGCGCTCTCGCGGCGGGTATAGATCGCCGCCAGGCCACTGGTCAGCCACAGGTCGGGGATCAGTTCCAGTTCGTTGCCGACATGCAGGACAGTGTCCGAGCCCTGGTAGGTGAAGTCCCGGGTTTTTGCCCCGAATACGCCATTGGCCCGCGAGTATTGCGAAGCACCGCTGTTGGGCAAGTGCTTGGTGGTACGCCAGCCGACGGTGGTTTTACTTTCGTGGCCGAACAGGGTGTGGCGGCGCTGATAATTCAGGGTGCCGCTGACGTCGGTGTAGGCGACCTTCAGGCGCATCGGACCTTCGCGCAGGTCCATCGGATAATCGTGATAGACCAGGCCTGCTTCGAGCTGCGAATCGTCATCGAGATAGAAGGTGGTCTTGTTGCCCAGCCAGGTGCTGCCCGGCTGCGGACGGCTGTTGTCGCGGCTCAGGTAGGCCGGGTTGGCCCCGCGCGGATCATGCTTGATCTGCTCCTGGGTCAAGCGCCCGGCCAGGTCATTCTCGGTCTCTCGATAACGCAGGTAGAAGCGGGTCTCCAGGTTCGGATTGAAGCGGTAGCCGACATTGGCGGCGATGCCCTTGCTGCTGCCGCTGCTGTGCCGCTGGTAGCCGTCGTATTCCGAGTCGGTCAGCGCCACGTAGTAGTCCAGGTCGCCCAGGACCTGGCCGGAGCTGATCTGGCGTTTGGCATAGCCGCGACTGCCGAGCTCGTAGCGCAGTTGCAGCGGTGCGGCGTCGCGGCCGGTGTGGGTGATGTAGTCGATAGCGCCGCCCAGCGCCAACGCGCCGCGGTCGAAGCCGTTGGCACCGCGCAGCACTTCGGCGCGGCTCAGCCACAGTGGTTCGAACAGTTCATAGGGCGTGCCACCCGGGCCGGTCAGCGGCAGGCCGTCGAACATCGTGTACACACCCGAGCCGTGAGCGCCGGGGGCGCGGTTGATACCCGAACCCCGGATCGACAGCTTGATGCCGTCGTTGCCAGCCGACTGGGCGAACACCCCGGGCTGGTAGGCGAGCACATCCTGGTTGCTGGCGACCCGGCCTTGCTCCACCCGTTGCATGTCGATCAGGTTGCTGGCGCCGGGCACCTGCTGCAGGCGTTCGCGAGCATCTTGCAGCTCGCTCTGCTCCTGTTCCTGGATCAGCACCTGGCCGAGTTCGATGCTATCGCTGGCCTGCACCGACGCGGCACAGGAGATCAGCAAGGCGAGGGAGGAGCGGGGTAGGGTGGGGTGCATCGATGGGGTTCCAGGACTGAGAGCGGGTATCTGACGTCGCAACTATCAGACGAAGCACAGTCACTGATATCTACAGGGCAGCCCATCCAGTGGGAGCGGCGGTGCGGCGACCCGACTTGCCCCGCGATGAGGGTTTCGGCCTGAAAACAAAACACCCCGCCGAAGCGGGGTGTTTGTCAGTGCCTGATCGATCAACCGATCAGTTGCAGGCCTGCATGCTGGACCATGTCCAGCAACGGCTGCGGGTATACGCCCAGGACGAAGGCGAGGATGGCGATAGCCAGCAGCATGACGCCGCCGGTGCGCTGTTCCCAGTTCAGCGGGGCGTCGTGGCGACGCAGGTTTGGCTCGATCAGGTACAGGGTGACCATCACGCGCAGGTAGTAGAACACGCCGATGGCGCTACCGATCACCAGGGCACCGACCAGCCACCACAGCTGCGACTCGACGCCGGTCGCGATGATGTAGAACTTGCCGATGAAGCCTGCGGTCAGCGGGATACCGGCCAGCGACAGCATCATCACGGTCAGCACCGCGGTCAGGTACGGACGGCGCCAGAACAGGCCGCGGTACTCGTACAGGGCGTCGGCGTCACGGCCGTTGTATGGCGAGGACATCAGGGTGATGACGCCGAAGGCACCGAGGCTGGTGATCACGTAGGTGACCAGGTACACGCCGATGGCTTCGACCGCCAGGCCCTTGCTCGCCACCAGGGCGATCAGCAGGTAACCGAAGTGGGCGATCGAGGAGTAACCGAGCAGGCGCTTGAGGTTGCTCTGGGTCAGCGCCAGCAGGTTACCGATCAGGATCGAGGCCACGGCGATCACCGACAGCACGGTGGTCAATACGCCGCTGCTGGCCGCAGGGGAGATCATGAACAGGCGTACGACGACGGCGAACACCGCGACCTTGCTGGCGGTGGCCAGGAAGGCGGCGACCGGTGCCGGAGCACCTTCGTAGACGTCCGGGGTCCACAGGTGGAACGGCACCAGCGACAGTTTGAACGCCAGGCCGACCAGCATCATGCCCAGGCCCAGCTGGGCGATCATGCTTGGCATGCTGGTGGCCGCCAGGGCCTTGCCAATGCCGTCGAAGCTCAGGCTGCCAGCGTCGGCATACAACAGCGCCATGCCGAACAGCAGGAAGGCAGAACCAGCAGCCGAGAGCACCATGTACTTGATGCCGGCTTCCAGCGAACGCTTGTTGAAGAAGGCATAGGCGACCAGGCCATAGACCGGTACCGAGAGCAGCTCAAGGCCGATGAACAGGCCAGCCAGGTGCTGCGCGCTGACCAGTACCAGACCGCCGAGGGCGGACATCAGGATCAGCAGGTACAGCTCTTCGCGGTTGCCCGGGTAGCCTTTGCCGCCATCACCCAGGTAGGCGTGGGCGAGGGTGACGCAAGCCAGGGTGGCAACCAGGATCAGCGCCATGTACAGGCAGGCGAAGTTGTCGATGGTCAGCAGCGGGGTGACTGCCAGGGGCGCAACCTTCAGCGCCGGGATGATCGACAGCAGGGCCAGGTTCAGGCCCACGGTCGACAGCAGGAAGGTTTGCGAGTGGTTGCGCCGCCAGGCGATCGCCAGCATCACCACGACCGTGGTGATGGTGGTGATCAGCAGCGGCGCAAGCGCGATAAAGTGTTGAATCGTCAGGTCCATAGCGCTCTTACCGGGCCGAAGCGAGTTGAGTGAAAGCGGAACCCAGCCACTGCTGTACACCACTCATGGTGGCGGCAGAAGTGTCCAGGAACGGCTGCGGGTAGACGCCCAGCAGGATCAGCAGGCCAGCCAGGCCCAGCACCATGATCATTTCGCGGGTGTCCATGCCAGCCAGGACTTCATCGGATTTGGCCGGGCCGAAGTAGGCGCGGTGAATCATGATCAGCGAGTAGACCGAACCGAACACCAGGCCGGAAGTGGCGATCACGGTGACCCACGGCGAAGCGACGAAGCTGCCGATCAGGATCAGGAATTCGCCAACGAAGTTACCGGTGCCTGGCAGGCCCAGGGAGGCGGCGGCGAAGAACAGGCTGATGGCCGGCAGGTAGGCGATGCGGTGCCACAGGCCACCCATCTGACGCATGTCACGGGTATGCAGGCGCTCGTACAACTGGCCACTGAGAATAAACAGTGCCGCTGCCGACAGGCCGTGAGCCAGCATCTGGATCACCGCGCCTTGCAGGGCCTGCTGGCTGCCGGAGTAGATACCGATCAGCACGAAGCCCATGTGCGAAACGCTGGAGAAGGCGATCAGGCGCTTGATGTCGGTCTGGGCGAAAGCCAGGAAGGCACCATAGAAAATCCCGATCAGACCCAGGGTCATGGCAATCGGCGCAAACTCGGCCGAAGCGTTCGGGAACAGCGGCAGGGCGAAACGCAGCAGGCCGTAGGCCGCAGTCTTCAGCAAGATACCGGCGAGGTCGACGGAACCTGCGGTCGGTGCCTGGGCGTGAGCGTCAGGCAGCCAGGAGTGGAACGGCACAACCGGCAGCTTGACCGCGAAGGCGATGAAGAAGCCGAGCATCAGCAGGTACTCGGTGCCCGCCGGCAGGTCGGCCTTGAGCAACTGGGTGTAATCGAAGGTGATCACACCGGTGTTGCTGTAGTTGACCAGTACCAGACCAAGGATCGCCACCAGCATGATCAGGCCGCTGGCCTGGGTGAAGATGAAGAACTTGGTGGCGGCGTAGATCCGGGTCTTCTTGCCATCCGAGGAGCTGTGACCCCAGAGCGCGATGAGGAAATACATCGGCACCAGCATCATTTCCCAGAAGAAGAAGAACAGGAACAGGTCCAGGGCCAGGAACACACCGACCACGCCGCCCAGGATCCACATCAGGTTGAGGTGGAAGAAGCCGACGTGGCGAGTGATCTCTTTCCACGAGCACAGTACCGAGAGCACACCGAGCAGGCCGGTGAGCAGGATCATCAGCAGCGACAGGCCATCGAGGGCCAGGTGCAGGCTGATGCCGAAGCGTTCGATCCACAGCACTTTGAATTCGAACGCCCACTCGGGCGCGGCGCCCGGTGCAGGGGCCAGGGTGTAGTCCCCGTTGGCCCACAGCCAGAGGCCGATACCAAGCAGCAGGGACATGGTCAGCAGCGCAATCCAGCGCGGCAGGGTGGCGCCGAAGCGCTCACCCAGCCAGCACAGCAGGCCGCCGATGAAGGGGATCAGGATCAGCCAAGGCAAAATCATGACGGGCTCAATTCCTTTCGCAAAGTCGCAAGGTTCATATCAGACCGCAGCCATAACAACGGCACCGAGCACAAGCACGGCACCTACGGCGATCGAAGCGGTGTACCAGCGCAGCTGACCGGTTTCGGTTTTGCTCATGGCGGCATGACCGCCCTTCGCCATACGCGGAATCAGGCCAATGCTGCGGTCAACCGGATCCTTGCGCAGGATGTGGCTGATCAGCAGGTAAGGTTTGACGAACAGCTTGTCGTAGATCCAGTCGAAGCCCCAGGCGGCGAACCACCAGGCCGACAGCACACGACCGATGCCGCTGTTGGCAATCGCGGTAACCAGGCGACGCTTGCCCAGGAACAGCATCGCCGCCAGCAGGATACCGGCGATGGCGATGGCGCCCGAGGCGATTTCCAGGCTGTGCTTGGCTTCGCCGCCGGCATGGCCGACGCTCTGCGGCAGCACGCCCGCCAGCGGTGGATGAATCCAGGCACCGACGAAGGTCGACAGCACGATCAGCACGCCCAGCGGCAGCCAGTGGGAAATCCCGTGGCCGGCGTGAGCTTCGGTCTTGGCTTCGCCGTGGAAGGCGATGAAGATCAGGCGGAAGGTGTACAGCGAGGTCATGAAGGCACCGACCAGGCCGGCGTACAGCAGACCGTTGTTGCCGCTGGCGAAGGCTTCCCAGAGGATCTCGTCTTTCGAGTAGAAGCCGGCGGTCAGCAGCGGCAGGGCAGCCAGGGCGGCACCACCGACGATGAAGCTGGCGTAGGCCAGTGGCAGTTTCTTCCACAGGCCGCCCATCTTGAAGATGTTCTGCTCGTGGTGGCAGGCAACGATCACCGCACCGGAAGCAAGGAACAGCAGGGCCTTGAAGAAGGCGTGGGTCATCAGGTGGAAGATCGCGCCTTCCCAGGCACCAACGCCCAGGGCCAGGAACATGTAGCCGATCTGGCTCATGGTCGAGTAGGCGAGGATGCGCTTGATGTCGGTCTGCACCAGGGCGGCAAAGCCGGCCAGCACCAGGGTCACGCCGCCGACCACACCGACCAGGTGCAGCACGTCAGGGGCCAGGGCGAACAGGCCGTGGGTACGGGCAATCAGGTAAACGCCCGCGGTCACCATGGTTGCCGCGTGGATCAGTGCCGAAACCGGGGTAGGGCCGGCCATCGCGTCGGCAAGCCAGGTCTGCAGCGGCAGCTGGGCCGATTTACCGACCGCGCCACCGAGCAGCATCAGGGTTGCCAGGACCATCCAGAAATCACCCGCCTGGAATTTCTGCGGGGCCAGCACCAGCAGCTCCTGAACGTTCAGGGTGCCCAGTTGCTGGAACAGGATGAACAGGCCGATGGCCATGAACACGTCGCCGATTCGGGTGACGATGAAGGCTTTGAGTGCGGCGTTACCGTTGTTGCGGTTGCTGTAGTAGAAACCGATCAACAGGTACGAACACAGGCCCACGCCTTCCCAACCGAAGTAGATGAACAGCAGGTTGTCGCCCAGGATCAGGAACAGCATGCTGGCAATGAACAGGTTGGTGTAGGCGAAGAAGCGCGAGTAACCGGCTTCACCGCGCATGTACCAGGAGGCGAACAGGTGGATCAGGAAGCCGACGCCGACCACCACGCCAAGCATGGTCACCGACAGGCCGTCCAGGTACAGGGTGAAGTTCGGCGCAAAGCCGTCCACCGACATCCACTGCCAGAGCAGCTGGCTGTACGCGCCGCCTGCAGGCGGGGCGACATTGAACTGCCAGATCACGTAGGCGGCGACGATGGCCGAGAGGCCCACCGAACCGACGCCAACCAGCGCCGACAGGTTCTCGGACCAGCGGCCGCGCGAGAACGACAGCAGCAGGAAGCCGATCAGGGGGAATACGAACGTCAGAAAGAGAAGGTTCATCCGCGCATCTCACTGGCAGCATCGATATCGAGAGTGTGGAAGCGGCGATACAGCTGCAACAGGATCGCCAAGCCGATACTGGCCTCGGCCGCTGCCAGGCTGATCACCAGGATGAACATGATCTGTCCATCCGGTTGCGCCCAGCGGCTGCCGGCGACGATGAAAGCCAGTGCCGAGGCGTTCATCATGATTTCCAGGCTCATCAACACGAAAAGAATATTGCGGCGCACCATCAGGCCGACAAGGCCGAGGCAGAACAGGATGCCGGCGACGGCCAGGCCATGTTCGAGAGGAATTGCTGGCATGTGATTACTCCTTCGCCTCATTGCGGCCGAGGTGGAAAGCCGTCACCGCTGCGGCGAGCAGCAGCATCGAGGCCAGTTCCACCACCAGCAGGTAAGGGCCGAACAGGCTGATGCCGACGGCCTTGGCGTCAACCGTGGTGTGGCCGATGCCGGCGCCGCTTTCGCTGGCGAACAGCACGTACAGCAGTTCGACCAGCAGCAGTGCGCCAAGCACCACCGGGCCGAGCCAGATGCCCGGCTTGAGCCAGCCGCGTTCCTGGGCGACCGAAGCCGGCCCGAGGTTGAGCATCATCACCACGAAGACGAACAGCACCATGATGGCGCCAGCGTAGGCGATCACTTCCAGGACACCGGCGAACGGAGCGCCGAGGGCGAAGAAGGTCATCGCCACGGAGATCAGCGAAATGATCAGGTAGAGCAGGGCGTGCACGGGGTTGGTGTTGGTGATCACCCGAAGGGTGGACACCACAGCGACACCGGATGCGAAATAGAAAGCGAATTCCATCTTTCTTCCTTAAGGGAGCAAGCTCTTCACGTTGATCGGCTCGGCTTCGTTCTGCGCGGCGCCTTTCGGCTTGCCGGCAACAGCCATACCTGCAACACGGTAGAAGTTGTAGTCAGGGTTCTTGCCGGGGCCGGAGATCAGCAGATCTTCTTTCTCGTACACCAGGTCCTGACGTTTGAACTCGGCCATCTCGAAATCCGGGGTGAGCTGGATCGCGGTGGTCGGGCAGGCTTCCTCGCAGAGGCCGCAGAAAATGCAACGGGAGAAGTTGATGCGGAAGAACTCCGGGTACCAACGACCGTCTTCTGTTTCGGCTTTCTGCAGCGAGATGCAACCGACCGGGCAAGCCACGGCACACAGGTTGCACGCTACACAGCGCTCTTCGCCATCCGGGTCGCGGGTCAGGACGATGCGGCCACGGTAGCGTGGCGGCAGGTAGACCGGCTCTTCGGGGTACTGCAGGGTGTCACGTTTGCGAAAACCGTGAGAGAACACCATCACCAGGCTGCGCAGCTGGGTGCCAGTGCCCTTAACGATGTCGCCAATATATTTGAACATGGGTCAAATCCTCACTGGGCCGCAACAGCTGGCGTGTTGAGCAACACGAGCGCAGCGGTCACCAGCAAATTGATCAGGGTCAGCGGCAGGCAGAACTTCCAGCTGAAGTCCATCACCTGGTCATAGCGCGGGCGCGGAATAGAGGCGCGCAGCAGGATGAACAGCATGATGAAGAACGCGGTCTTCAGGGCGAACCAGACGAACGACAGTTGCGGCAGGATGCCGAACGGGCCGTGCCAGCCGCCGAAGAACAGGGTTACCAGCAGCGCCGAGATCAGGATGATGCCGATGTACTCACCGACGAAGAACATGCCCCATTTCATGCCGGCATATTCAATGTGGTAACCGTCGGCCAGTTCCTGTTCCGCTTCCGGCTGGTCGAACGGGTGACGGTGAGTCACGGCGACGCCAGCGATGAAGAAGGTGCAGAAGCCGAAGAACTGCGGAATGATGAACCACAGGTTCTGGGCCTGGTAGTCAACGATATCGCGCATGTTGAACGAGCCGACCTGGGCAACGATGCCCATCAGCGCCAGGCCCATGAACACTTCGTACGACACGGTCTGGGCCGAGGCCCGCAGGCTGCCGAGCAGGGCGTACTTGTTGTTCGACGACCAGCCGGCGAACAGTACCGCGTAGACCGAAAGGCCGGCCATGGCGAAGAAGAACAGCAGGCCGATGTTCAGGTCCGCAACACCCCAGGTCGGGGTGATCGGGATGATCGCGAAGGCAATCAGCAAGGCGCTCATGGCCACCACCGGCGCCAGGGTGAAGATCACCTTGTCGACGAAGGGCGGGTTCCAGTCTTCCTTGAAGAACATCTTGAGCATGTCGGCAGCGATCTGGAACATGCCGAACGGGCCGACGCGGTTCGGACCGTAGCGGTCCTGCCACCAGCCCAGCAGGCGCCGCTCGACGAAGCTGAGCAGCGCACCGCAGACCACCACGGCCAGCAAGACCACGATGGCCTTGATGACGGTGATGATCACATCGATCACTTCAGGGGTGAACCAGGTCATTGTGCTGCCTCCTGCAGGCCTTCGACGGATGCACCGAAGATGGCTGGCGGAATGCCGGCCAGGCCTTTCGGCAGGGCAACCAGGCCTGCGCCCAGTTCTTCATTGATGCGCAGCGGCAGACGCAGGGCAACGCCGGCGACGTTGAGGCTGAGCAGGGCGCCGTCGTTGACACCCAGGCGGTCGGCTTCGGACTTGGCCAGGGACACGTAGGCTTCTGGGATGCGCTCTTGCACCGGGGCTGCGCGCGAGGAGTTCTCTTCGCTGCCGAACAGGTGGTAGAACGGCACCGCTTGCCAGGTGCCACGGGCCGGAGCGAAAGCTGCCGGAACGCTGGCGAACCAGTTCAGCTTGTCGCCCTGGGTTTCGATCAGGCGGGTGCCCGGGTCGCCTGCGCGCAGGTGACCACCGACCTCGTCCTGGAACTTGTTCCAGGCTTGCGGCGAGTTCCAGCCCGGCGACCAGGCGAACGGCACTTGCGAGCGCGGTTCGGCCGAACCCGAGTAACCTTCCATGGAGAAGGCGAACGCGGTGTCCTTGTCTTGCGGGGTACGCGGCTCGTGCACGCTGATGTTGGCGCGCATGGCGGTACGGCCGGAGTAGCGCAGCGGCTCACGCGCAAGCTTCATGCCCTTGATGCGGAACGACGCGGACGGTGCGGCGTTGACGATGCCGGACAGTTGCGGCGCGACCGCGGCGCAGGCGCTGGTGACGTGGTCCAGCTGGGTCCAGTCGACCGGCTTGTTGAGCAGGGTGGCACGCAGGGCGTGCATCCAGCGCCAGCCTTCGTGAACCAGGATGCTGCTGTCCAGGTAGGTTGGGTCGAACACCTGGAAGAAGCGCTGGGCGCGGCCTTCCTGGCTGACCAGGGTGCCGTCGCCTTCGGCGAAGGTCGCCGCCGGCAGCACCAGGTGGGCGCGGTCGGTGGTGGCGGTCTTCTGGTGATCGGCAACGATGACCACCTTGGCAGCGGCCAGGGCAGCGTTGACCTTGGCCGCGGCAACGCGGCTGTACAGGTCGTTTTCGAGCACGACAATGGCGTCGGCCTTGCCTTCGATCACCGCATCCAGCGCGGCATCGATCGACTCGCCACCGAGCATGGCCAGGCCCAGGCTGTTGGCCTCGGGCACCACCAGGCTCAGCGAGCCGTTCTTCTCGCGCAGCTTGAGGGCCTTGGCGATGTTGGCCGCGGCTTCGATCAGGGCGTTGGAGGCCAGCGAGGTACCGGCAACCACCAGCGGACGGTTGGCGGCCACCAGGGCGTCGGCGATGCGCTTGGCCAGGGCCAGGGCTTCGGCGTCCAGGCCGTCAACGGCTGGCGCGCTCGGGTCGATGGCGTGAGCCACGGCGAAACCGATGCGGGCGAGGTCGTCCGGCGCTGCGTGTACGCACTCTTCGGCGACGTCATCAAGCTTGGTTTCGGCCAGGCTTGCGATAAACAGCGGGTACATGGCGTGCTGGCCGATGTTCTTCACCGCGGCATCGAGCCACGGCTGAACGCGCATGGCATCGGCCATGGCTTCGGCCTTGCCCTTGACCGACTGGCGCAGGGCCAGGGCCACGCGGGCAGCGGTCTGGGTCAGGTCTTCGCCGAGGACGAACACCGCGTCATGGTCTTCCATGTCGCGCAGGGTCGGCACTGGCAGCGGGCTGTCGTTGAGCACTTGCAGGGCCAGGCGTACGCGGGCCAGCTCAGCGGCTTCCATACCCGAGTAGAAGTGCTCGGCGCCGACCAGCTCACGCAGGCCGTAGTTGCTTTCAAGGCTGGCACGCGGCGAACCGATACCGACGATATTGCGCCCGCGCAGCATGTCCGCGGCCTTGTCCAGGGCGGCATCCAGGCTCAGCTTGGTGCCGTCGGCCAGCAGTGGCTGACGTGGACGGTCTTCACGGTTGACGTAGCCATAGCCGAAACGGCCACGGTCGCAGAGGAAGTACTGGTTGACCGAACCGTTGAAGCGGTTTTCGATCCGGCGCAGTTCGCCGTAGCGCTCACCCGGGCTGATGTTGCAACCGCTGGAGCAGCCATGGCAGATGCTCGGGGCGAACTGCATGTCCCATTTGCGGTTGTAGCGCTCGGAGTGGGTCTTGTCGGTGAACACACCGGTCGGGCAGACCTCGGTGAGGTTGCCGGAGAACTCGCTCTCGAGGGTGCCATCTTCAACGCGACCGAAGTAGACGTTGTCGTGGGCACCGAATACGCCCAGGTCGGTACCGCCGGCGTAGTCCTTGTAGTAACGCACGCAACGGTAGCAGGCGATGCAGCGGTTCATCTCGTGGGCGATGAACGGGCCGAGCTCCTGGTTCTGGTGGGTACGCTTGGTGAAACGGTAGCGGCGCTCGTTGTGGCCGGTCATTACCGTCATGTCTTGCAGGTGGCAGTGACCGCCTTCCTCACAGACCGGGCAGTCGTGCGGGTGGTTGGTCATCAGCCATTCGACGACGCTGGCACGGAATACCTTGGCTTCTTCGTCTTCGATGGAAATCCAGCTGCCATCGGTGGCAGGGGTCATGCAGGACATGACGATGCGACCACGGGTGTCGTTCTCGTCGGTGTACTGCTTGACCGCACACTGGCGGCAGGCACCGACGCTACCGAGCGCCGGGTGCCAGCAGAAATAGGGGATGTCGAGGCCGAGCGACAGACACGCCTGTAACAGGTTGTCTGCGCCGTTGACTTCGAGCTCTTTGCCGTCTACGTGGATAGTGGCCATGGTTCAAAGTTCTTCGTTGGCCCGCGTCTGCGGGCGTGGCTAATGGAAATCTGTGTGCCTGCAGCCCGCGACAGGTGTCCCCGGGCGAGCTGGGCAGGCAAGCGGGCGGCACGGACCGCCCGCATTGTTATTCGTTATGCGCCGACGACGATCGGCTTCGCCAGGTCCGGGCGCAGGCCGGCAACGGCAGCAGCCGGTGCCTGGGCGGCAATGCCAGCCTCGAACTCAGGGCGGAAGTACTTGATCGCGCTACCCAGCGGCTCAACGGCGCCTGGTGCGTGGGCACAGAAGGTCTTGCCCGGCCCAAGGAAACCAACCAGACCCAGCAGGGTCTCGATGTCGCCCTGCTGGCCCTGGCCTTTCTCGAGGGCGCGCAGGAGCTTGACGCTCCACGGCAGGCCGTCGCGGCACGGGGTGCAGAAGCCACAGGATTCACGGGCGAAGAACTCTTCCATGTTGCGCAGCAGCGAGACCATGTTGACGCTGTCGTCCACGGCCATGGCCAGGCCAGTACCCATGCGGGTGCCGACCTTGGCGATACCACCGGCGTACATTTGCGCGTCCAGGTGCTCGGGCAGCAGGAAACCGGTACCGGCGCCGCCTGGCTGCCAGCACTTGAGCTTGAAGCCATCGCGCATGCCGCCGGCGTAGTCTTCGAACAGCTCGCGGGCCGGGACGCCGAACGGCAGCTCCCACAGGCCCGGGTTCTTGACCTTGCCGGAGAAGCCCATCAGCTTGGTGCCGTGGTCTTCGCTGCCTTCACGGGCCAGCGACTTGTACCAGTCGATGCCGTTGCCGACGATGGCCGGCACGTTGCACAGGGTCTCGACGTTGTTCACACAGGTCGGCTTGCCCCACACGCCAACGGCGGCAGGGAAGGGCGGCTTGGAGCGCGGGTTGGCGCGGCGGCCTTCGAGGGAGTTGATCAGAGCGGTTTCTTCACCGCAGATGTAGCGCCCGGCACCGGTGTGGACGAACAGCTCGAAGTCGAAGCCGCTGCCGAGGATGTTCTTGCCCAACAGGCCGGCAGCCTTGGCTTCCTCGACCGCACGGGTGAGGTTGCGCGCTGCGGTGGTGTATTCGCCACGCAGGAAGATGTAGCCGCGGTAGGCCTTCAGCGCGCGGGCGCTGATCAGCATGCCTTCGATCAGCAGATGGGGCTGTTGCTCCATCAGCATGCGGTCTTTCCAGGTGTTTGGCTCCATTTCGTCCGCGTTGCACAGCAGGTAGCGGATGTTCATGGATTCGTCTTTGGGCATCAGGCCCCATTTGACGCCGGTGGGGAAGCCCGCACCGCCACGGCCCTTGAGGCCGGAATCTTTTACGGTCTGGACGATATCGTCCTGGGACATTTGCGCCAGGGCCTTGCGGGCGGCGGCGTAGCCGTCCTTGGCCTGGTACTCGTCGAGCCACAGCGGCTCGCCGTCGTCACGCAGGCGCCAGGTCAGCGGATGGGTTTCAGCCGAACGCGCAATGCGGTTGGCCGGGCCGAAGGAAGTGATGGTCATACGTAACCCTCCAGCAGTTTGGAGACGCCAGCAGGCTGCACGTCGCCAAAGGTGTCGTCGTCGATCATCAGCGCCGGGGCCTTGTCGCAGTTACCCAGGCAGCATACCGGCAGCAGGGTGAAACGCCCGTCCGCAGTGGTCTGGCCGAGGCCAATGCCCAGCTCGCTCTGGATCTGGCTGACCACCGACTCGTGGCCGCCGATGTAGCAGACCATGCTGTCGCAGACGCGGATGATGTGCCGGCCAACCGGTTGACGGAAGATCTGGCTATAGAAAGTGGCCACGCCTTCGACGTCGCTGGCAGGAATGCCGAGCACTTCGCCGATGGCGTAGATGGCGCCGTCCGGCACCCAGCCGCGTTCCTTCTGGACGATCTTCAGGGCTTCGATGGACGCCGCGCGCGGGTCCTCGTAGTGATGCATCTCGTGCTCGATGGCCGAGCGCTCGGTTTCGCTCAGGGCGAAACGGTCGGTTTGGATAAGCGTGCTGTTCATGCTTAGCGGTCCACGTCAGCCATAACGAAGTCGATACTGCCCAGGTACGCAATGAGGTCCGCGACCATGCTGCCGCGGATCACCGAAGGGATCTGCTGCAGGTGCGGGTAGCTCGGGGTACGGATCCGGGTGCGGTAGCTCATGGTGCCGCCGTCGCTCGTCAGGTAGTAACTGTTGATGCCCTTGGTCGCCTCGATCATCTGGAAGGACTCGTTGGCCGGCATCACCGGGCCCCACGAAACCTGCAGGAAGTGAGTGATCAGGGTTTCGATGTGCTGCAGGGTGCGCTCTTTCGGCGGCGGCGTGGTCAGCGGGTGATCCGCCTTGTACGGGCCTTCCGGCATGTTGCGCAGGCACTGGTCGATGATGCGGATACTCTGGCGCATCTCCTCGACACGGACCATGCAGCGATCGTAGGCATCGCCGTTGTGGGCCAGCGGCACTTCGAACTCGAAGTTCTCATAGCCGGAGTAAGGGCGGGCCTTGCGCAGGTCGAAGTCCAGACCGGTGGAACGCAGGCCGGCACCGGTGACGCCCCATTCCAGGGCCTCTTTGGTGTTGTACTGGGCAACGCCGATGGTCCGGCCCTTGAGGATGCTGTTCTGCAGGGCGGCCTTGGTGTATTCGTCGAGGCGCTTGGGCAGCCAGTCGACGAAGTCTTTCACCAATTTTTCCCAGCCGCGCGGCAGGTCGTGGGCAACGCCGCCGATGCGGTACCAGGCCGGGTGCAGACGGAAGCCGGTGATGGCTTCGATCACGGTGTAGGCGCGCTGACGGTCGGTGAAGGTGAAGAACACCGGGGTCATGGCGCCGACGTCCTGGATGTAGGTACCCAGGAACAGCAGGTGGCTGGTGATGCGGAAGAACTCGGCGAGCATGATGCGGATCACGTCGACCTTCTGCGGCACCTGGATGCCGGCCAGCTTCTCTACCGCCAGCACGTACGGCAGGTTGTTCATCACCCCGCCGAGGTAGTCGATACGGTCGGTGTAGGGGATGAAGCTGTGCCAGGACTGGCGCTCGGCCATCTTTTCGGCGCCACGGTGGTGGTAGCCGATGTCCGGGACGCAGTCGACGATCTCTTCGCCGTCCAGCTGCAGGACGATACGGAAGGCACCGTGGGCCGAAGGGTGGTTCGGGCCGAGGTTGAGGAACATGTAGTCCTCGTTGGCGCCGGAACGCTTCATGCCCCAGGCCTCAGGGTTGAAGCGCGCGGCTTCTTCCTCAAGCTGCTGCTTGGCCAGGGTCAGGCTGTACGGATCGAACTCGGTGGCGCGCGCAGGGTAGTCCTTGCGCAGCGGGTGACCTTCCCAGGTCGGCGGCATCATGATCCGGGTCAGGTGCGGGTGTCCGGCAAAGTCGATGCCGAACATGTCCCAGACTTCACGCTCGTACCAGTTGGCGTTGGGCCAGATACCGGTGACGGTGGGCAGGTTCAGGTCGCCTTCGCGCAAGGCCACCTTGATCATCACGTCGCTGTTCCGCTCAACCGACAGCAGGTGGTAGAACACACTGAAGTCGGCGCCCGGCAGGCCGCGGCGCTGGGTGCGCAGGCGCTCGTCGACGCCGTGCAGGTCGTAGAGCATGCTGTACGGCTTGGCGACGTGGCGCAGGAAACTCAGCACTTCCTTGAGTTTTTCGCGGGTAACCCAAAGCACCGGCATGCCGGTGCGGGTTTCCTGGGCGACGAACGCTTCGGGGCCGAATTTGTTGTTCAGTTCGACGACCACATCCTGGTCGTCAGCCTTGTAAGGCGGGATATAAATAGCGGTGTCCGCTGTCATGGTCTCGGTCGCTTTCGGTCAACGTAGAGAATGAAGCCAGGCTGCCTGTCGCGCATGCGCAGGCAACAGGTCGCTGGATCAGACTTCGTCGGGGCTGCGCAGGTTGGTGACCTGGATGCGCTGTTCACGGCGTTGCTCTTTCTGCGACGGCATCTCGGCACGGTAAATGCCTTGATCACCGACAACCCAGGAAAGAGGACGACGCTCCTGGCCAATCGACTCCTGCAACAGCATCAGGCCTTGCAGGAAGGCTTCAGGGCGAGGCGGGCAGCCAGGCACGTAGACATCCACGGGGAGGAACTTGTCGACCCCCTGAACGACCGAGTAAATGTCGTACATGCCACCGGAGTTGGCGCACGAACCCATGGAGATGACCCACTTGGGTTCGAGCATCTGCTCGTACAGGCGCTGGATGATCGGCGCCATCTTGATGAAGCAGGTGCCGGCGATGACCATGAAGTCGGCCTGACGCGGCGATGCCCGGATGACTTCGGCGCCGAAGCGGGCGATGTCGTGGGGCGCCGTGAAGGCCGTGGTCATTTCCACGTAGCAGCAGGAGAGGCCGAAGTTGTACGGCCACAGGGAGTTCTTACGCCCCCAGTTGACCGCGCCACTGAGCACATCTTCAAGTTTGCCCATGAAGATGTTCTTGTGGACCTGGTCCTCTAGCAGCGAATCGGAGACGGTTTCCCGCTCTCCGATTGGATATTGCTCGTTGGGAGCATCCGGGTCGATTCTGGTGAGATTGTATTGCATTGCCAAAGCCTCATTGTTTCAGCTTCGCTTGCCGCTTGCGACGACCTTCGGGAGCCCAATCAAGTGCCCCGACGCGCCATAGGTAGACAAGACCTGCCAACAGAATTGCTATGAAAACGAGTGCTTCGACGAATCCGGTCCAGCCGCTTTCGCGGACGGACACAGACCATGCAAAGAGAAAGAGGGCTTCGATATCGAAGATCACGAACAGCATCGCGACCAGATAGAATTTGGCTGACAGGCGCAAGCGGGCGCCGCCAGTGGGCAGCATGCCGGACTCGAAGGGTTCGTTCTTGCTGCGGCCCCAGGCCTTGCTGCCGAGCAGGGCGGACAGACCGAGCATGAAGGCACAAAGGCCTACGACACCCAAAAGGAAAATGGCAAAGCCCCAGTTGTGGGCGATGAGTCCTGTCGAATCGGGCATGCTGAAAATCCTTATACAGAGACCAGTCTCTGCGGCTTGAAAAGAAGTAGAGCAGTGACGATATGTCGCAGCGGAATCTATCGCGCTGATTTTATGGGTAAACCCGGTGCAAGTAAAATTTCTGCAGCAAATTTATTCGTAAGATTAAGAACAAAAATCTTTCGTAACAGGCTGCAGGCCACTCAGGCCGGGCATTGCCCCGGGTTCTGTTAATTATGTTTCTTGCAAAACGTAATGAACCAGCAACTTCGTAATGATAATTAATATCATTTGAAGCAGTGCGATTAGTCCTACTGTTCGAGTCAACTACAAAGTTGTGCAACATGGTCGTCACCCGCAAGTTTCCACACCCTGTGTTTTAACCTGTTTTTTCTTGCCTTGCCGCGCTCTGGGTCAAGGCTTTTGCCGATTGCCTGGTGTAGGCCGAGGCGGCAATCGCCCATTGCCCCAGCCAGTAGGCAATGATGATCAGGTACTGGGCGGCGCCGAACGGGCTGACGAAGCGGTCGATGCCGATCAGACTGTCGGAAAACACGAAGGACACCGCGCCCAGCGCTGCCAGGCCGCCACAGGCCAGGGCGCGCCAGAGCATGGCGCTGATGGCCAGGGCGTACACGGTGACCGGAATCAGCAGTTCACCCAGGCCGGAGCTGATCAGCAGCCCCAGCAGTAGCGCGCCGACAATCGCCGAGCCGAGCAGGGCCGCGGGCGCCAGCTGGCGGTTCTCACCCAGGTAGCCGCGCAGGTAGGCCAGGTGCGCGCAGAGAAAGGCCGCTAGGCCAAACACAAACAGGTCGCCCGGTACGGCCAGGAGGATGTCGCCGAGCAAGGAAAAGCCCAGGCCAATGATGATCCAGCGCCGGTAGGGGGTTGGCTCTGCGGTGCTAAGCCAGTAGATCAGCGCCAGCACCGGGATCGGCTTGACCGCCAGCCCCAGCAGTGCATTGGCGCTGGCCAGTGCATATATATAGAAGGCTGCGCCCAGCAGGGCCAGGCAGAGCAGGGTGACAGGGCGGGACATGGCCGATCCTTGGTGTTGTTGTGCACCTAGCATAGCCTGTAGGAGCGGGCTTGACCCGCGATAGCGGTCAATCAGCAACATCGCTATCGCGGGGCAAGCCCGCTCCCACAAAAAACAAAACCCGGGGCCCCATCACAGGCCCCGGGTCTTGCGTGTTACCCGAATGTCAGCAACCGATCAGCGATCAGTGGAACTGCTCTTCTTCAGTCGAACCGGTCAGTGCGGTTACCGAAGACTTGCCACCCTGGATCACGGTGGTCATGTCGTCGAAGTAGCCGGTGCCGACTTCCTGCTGGTGGGCGACGAAGGTGTAGCCTTTCGAGGCGTCAGCGAACTCTTGCTCTTGCAGCTTGACGTAGGCGGTCATGTCGTTGCGGGCGTAGTCGTGCGCCAGGTTGAACATGCCGTGCCACATGTTGTGGATACCGGCCAGGGTGATGAACTGGTGCTTGTAGCCCATGGCCGACAGTTCGCGCTGGAACTTGGCGATGGTGGCGTCGTCCAGGTTCTTCTTCCAGTTGAAGGAAGGCGAGCAGTTGTACGACAGGATCTGGTCCGGGTATTCCTTCTTGATCGCTTCGGCGAAGCGGCGGGCTTCGTCCAGGTCCGGCTTGGCGGTTTCACACCAGATCAGGTCGGCGTATGGCGCGTAGGCCAGGCCGCGGGCGATGGCTTGATCGAGGCCGGCGCGAACCTTGTAGAAGCCTTCCTGGGTGCGCTCGCCAACCACGAATGGCTGGTCATACGGGTCGCAGTCGCTGGTCAAGAGGTCAGCGGCGTTGGCGTCGGTACGGGCCAGGATGATGGTCGGTACGCCGGCAACGTCGGCCGCCAGACGGGCAGCGCTCAGCTTCTGTACGGCTTCCTGGGTAGGAACCAGTACCTTGCCGCCCATGTGGCCGCATTTTTTCACCGAGGCCAGCTGGTCTTCGAAGTGCACGCCGGCGGCGCCTGCTTCGATCATGTTCTTCATCAGCTCGTAGGCGTTCAGTACGCCGCCGAAACCGGCTTCGGCGTCAGCCACGATCGGCGCGAAGTAGTCGATGTAGCCTTCGTCGCCCGGGTTCTTGCCGGCTTTCCACTGGATCTGGTCAGCGCGACGGAACGAGTTGTTGATGCGCTTGACCACGGTTGGCACCGAGTCCACCGGGTACAGCGACTGGTCCGGGTACATGGATTCGGCCGAGTTGTTGTCGGCAGCCACTTGCCAGCCGGACAGGTAGATGGCCTGGATACCGGCTTTGACCTGTTGTACAGCCTGGCCGCCGGTCAGGGCGCCCATGCAGTTGACGAAATCTTTTTCTGGACGGAAGGACGGGTGTGCGCCCTGGGTGACCAGCTTCCACAGCTTCTCAGCACCCAGACGGGCCAGGGTGTGCTCAGGCTGGATCGAGCCACGCAGACGAACGACATCAGCGGCGGTGTAGGTACGGGTCACGCCTTTCCAGCGCGGGTTCTCGGCCCAGTCTTTTTCGAGGGCTGCAATTTGCTGTTCGCGTGTCAGTGCCATGGAAATAAACCTCGTCGCATCGGTCTTGGGTAAAAATTCTCGCTCTCTACTGCGCAGATCAGAAGCCTGGCAAAGGTCAGTATGGGCGAAATATGCGACGGTCGAACGATGGGGCTCGAAGGGGGAAGTGAGCAGGTGGGCGAGGTTTTCGCTGCAGGGTGGCTCGTGGTTGCCGAACTGCAGTGAACAGTGCTGCCGGGTACCTTTTGATGCGCTTCCGTCCCTCGGGACAACTTCGTTCCAGTCGCAATCTCGTCAAACTGCCTTGTGGGCGGTACAGACACGAGTCGGCTCAGGTGGGTAGGTTAGAGCGCGGCTCGAAAGCCCTTGCCAGGGCCTCTGATTAGCGGGAGCGGGGCCATCATGCCTCGGCGGTTCGGGGTCGTCAAATGTTTTGTAGTGGTTTTTTATCACCACTACATCTTTCGTCTAATGCGACTCCTCAGTCAGTTTCGAGGCCTTTGGTCGAGGCCTTGATTTGTCTGGGTTCAGTCCAAAGCGTCGACTTTTACCCGCAATGTCATGTTTTCACCGCGCTGGGTGCTGTAACTGAGCGCTGAAGCACGGCGTTCGGACTGACTCTGCTGGTTGACCCCGGCCAAGGTGATCCACTCACCGAGCTTGCCGCTGACTTTTGTGTCGGTACTTTGCACCTTCACTACATCAGGACGTTCCTGGCTCATCCGGTCATTGTTGGTACTGATGTTCAGGTGCACGGTGTCGCCAGTAACGCTGGCGGTGACGTAGAAGCCCTGGGTGACGTTGCGGTATTCGGTGTCGCTCTGCACCCGGCCGTAGCCATCGGTACTGGTGCTGGTGATCGGGATGCTCTGGCCGACCTGGATCAGCGCCGGGCTGCCTTCGCTGGCTTGCACCTGTTGCAGGCCGCCTTCGCGGTTGGCGGTGCCGTAGCGGATGACCCGGGCATTGCCGCGGTTGTCCTGGAAGTTGCTGTCGTTGTTGTCGACACTGATCAAGAGCCTGCGCGGCGCGGTGTCCAGTTGCTGCAGCAGGGTGCGCAGGTCGTCGATGCGTTCGGGTTCGGCGTTGACGATCAGTTTGTTTTCAAAGGCGCTGACGCTGCCGTCCTTGCCGATGAAGGCTTGCGCGGTGGGGAGGATTTCAGCGCTGGTGCGGTGACTCAGCGGCAGGACTTCGGTGGCGGCCAGCGCACTCAGGCTGAACGACAGAAGTAGGGAGGCGAGAAGGGGGCGTAGCGGCATGTCCATGATCTCCGCGGGTGGAACGGACATGATGGCAAATTTGTAGGGGTTTTGCCGCCCTCATCGCGGGTCAAGCCCGCTCCCACTGTGGGAGCGGGCTTGACCCGCGATGCTTTTAGGCCAGTTCGCGCGACTCGCGAACCATGTCCACGTGCGGAATGCCCGCCTCGAGGAACTCTTCACTGACCACCTTGAAGCCAAGGCGCTCGTAGAACGGTGTGGCATGCACCTGGGCGCTGAGCATCTGCTGCTTGAGGTCGCGGTTCTGTGCTTCGACGATGACCGCCTGCATCAGCGCGTCACCGACCTTCAGCCCGCGCCAGTCCTTGAGCACCGAAACCCGGCCGATCTGGCCGTCAGGCAGCAGGCGCGCGGTGCCGATGGCGTAGTCACCTTCCATGGCGAGGAAATGCACGGCGGTGTTGTCGTCGGCATCCCACTCCAGCTCCGGCGGCACGTTCTGTTCGGCGATGAACACGGCTTCACGAATACGGCGGATGTCAGCGTTGTCTTTTTGCCAGTCGGCGAGACGGACGCGAATCTTATTCATTGGCGAACCCCAGGCTTCCTTGTTTGACCAGTTCGCAGATCAAGGTAATGCCTTGATCGTTTTCAAGCCACTGCTCAAGGTTTTCAATGTGCAACGCGTCGGCGGCGCAGATCAGCTTCAGCAGCTCGCGCAGCTCGCCCGGCAGCAGGCGGCTCTGGCCGCTGGCGAACAGCAGCAGGTTGTCATCGACTTCCGACCAGGCCAGGCGCGCGCTCGGGTTGCGGATCAGGATCGCGCCTTCGGCCAGGCTCTCGATCAGGTCGGCTTCGTCCAGCGGCTCGCCGCTGACCAGCTCCGGATAACGCGGCTCGGTCATGAACTGGCCGAACCAGGTCAGCAGCAGGCGCTCGTCACCCATGTGTTCGGTGAGCAGCTTCTTCAGGCGGTCGAGGGCATCGTGCTGGATCTGGTGCGGGTCGCTGACCGGCTCGGCATCGGCGTCGGTGTAGCGCTCTTCGTCAGGCAGGAACTGGCTGAGGAAGTCGGTGAAGTGGGTCAGCACTTCAGCGGCGCCCGGGGCGCGGAAGCCCACCGAGTAGGTCAGGCAGTCATCTTCGGCAATGCCGTAGTGGGCCAGGCGCGGCGGCAGGTAGAGCATGTCGCCGGGCTCCAGGGTCCACTCCTCGCTCTGCTCGAATTCAGCCAGGATGCGCAGGTCGGCGTGCTCCAGCAGCGGGCTGTCGCTGTCGCACATCTGGCCGATCTTCCAGTTGCGCTTGCCCTGGCCTTGCAGCAGGAACACGTCGTAGTTGTCGAAGTGCGGGCCGACGCTGCCGCCGGGCGCGGCGTAGCTGATCATCACATCGTCGATGCGCCAGCTTGGCAGGAAGCGAAAGTGCTCGAGCAGCTCGCCGACTTCCGGCACGAACTGATCGACCGCTTGCACCAGCAGGGTCCAGTCGCGCTCGGGCAGGGTGCTGAAGGCGTCTTCTTCGAACGGGCCGCGGCGCAGCTCCCAAGGGCGCTCGCCATGTTCGATGACCAGGCGCGATTCGACTTCTTCTTCCAGGGCCAGGCCGGCCAGTTCGTCGGCATCGATCGGGCTTTCGAAGTCCGGGAAGGCCTGGCGCACCAGCAGGGGTTTCTTCTGCCAGTAGTCGCGCATGAATTCGCGGGCAGTGAGGCCGCCCAGAAGCTGCAGAGGAGTATCAGGATTCATGTGTAACCTATTGAAAAAAAGTAATTTTCTTTCGGTAATAAAAACGCCCGGCTGAGCCGGGCGTTTACGCGCAGGGCGCAGATCAGACGCGTTTGGCTTGAGCCGCGGCATTACCGATGTAGGAGGCTGGCGTCAGCTTCTTCAGCTCGCTGCGAGCCTCTGCAGGCATGTCCAGGCCATCGATGAAGGTCAGCAGCGCTTCGGGGCTGATGCCTTTGCCACGGGTCAGCTCCTTGAGCTTCTCGTAGGGGTTCTCGATGTTGTAGCGGCGCATGACGGTCTGGATCGGCTCGGCGAGCACTTCCCAGCAGGCGTCGAGGTCTTCGGCGATACGCGCTTGGTTGATTTCCAGCTTGCTGATGCCTTTGAGGCTGGCCTCGTAGGCGATCACGCTGTGGGCGAAACCGACGCCCAGGTTGCGCAGCACGGTGGAGTCGGTCAGGTCACGCTGCCAGCGCGACACCGGCAGCTTGCTGGCCAGGTGCTGGAACAGGGCGTTGGCGATACCCAGGTTGCCTTCGGAGTTTTCGAAGTCGATCGGGTTGACCTTGTGCGGCATGGTCGAGGAGCCGATTTCGCCAGCGATGGTGCGCTGCTTGAAGTAGCCCAGGGAGATGTAGCCCCAGACGTCGCGGTCGAAGTCGATCAGGATGGTGTTGAAGCGGGCGATCGCGTCGAACAGCTCGGCGATGTAGTCGTGCGGCTCGATCTGCGTGGTGTAGGGGTTGAACACCAGGCCCAGCTCGTCTTCGATGAAAGCGCGGGCGTTGGCTTCCCAGTCGATTTGCGGGTAGGCCGACAGGTGGGCGTTGTAGTTGCCCACGGCGCCGTTGATCTTGCCCAGCAGCGGCACGGCGGCAACCTGAGCGATCTGGCGCTCCAGACGGTAGACGACGTTGGCCAGCTCTTTACCCAGGGTGGTCGGCGAAGCCGGTTGGCCGTGGGTGCGCGACAGCATCGGCACGTCGGCGAAGCGGTGGGCCAGCTCGCGGATGGCCTGGGCGATCTGGCGCATCAGCGGCAGCAGCACGCTGTCGCGGCCTTCGCGCAGCATCAGGGCGTGGGACAGGTTGTTGATGTCCTCGCTGGTGCAGGCGAAGTGGATGAATTCACTGACCTTGGCCAGCTCCGGCAGCTTGGCAGCCTGCTCCTTGAGCAGGTACTCGATGGCCTTGACGTCGTGGTTGGTGGTGCGCTCGATCTCTTTGACGCGCTCGGCGTGCTCGAGGGCGAACTCATCGGCCAGGCCGTTGAGCAGGGCGTTGGCTTCGGCGGAAAAAGCCGGAACCTCGGCGATTTGCGGGTGGGCGGCCAGGCGCTGGAGCCAGCGAACCTCGACCAGGGCGCGGAAACGGATCAGGCCGTATTCGCTGAAAATAGGGCGCAGGGCCTGGGTTTTGCCGGCGTAGCGGCCGTCAACAGGGGAAACCGCAGTGAGCGAGGAAAGCTGCATGGGGTGTTCTCGGACAGTCAGGCTTTGAAAAGGGCGCATATCATACATGAAAAACGCGCCCGGGTCGGGTGGCTGACAAATGGTCTGCCGGTAATTCTTTGGCTTTTTTGCGGGTCAAGCCCGCTCCCACAGGTTGAAGGAAGCCTCTGTGGGAGCGGGCTTGACCCGCGATGGCTTTATCAGCCACGCAACATCGGATACAGCTCTTTGAGCAGTTTGCGCCGGCTGATCACCAGCTGCCAGCGATGCCCGCCGAGCTGCCGCCACAGGCGCGCGGCGCGGATGCCGGCAAGCAGCAGGGCGCGAATCTTCGAGGCGTTGCTGGGCTGCTGCAGGTGGCGCATGTCGCCGTGCACCTGGATGCGCTGGCGCAGGGTGCTCAGGGTGTCCTGGTACAGGGCGCCGCTGGAAGCGATGACATTTTCATGCACCAGGCCGAAATGCTCGGCCTGGGACTGGATTTGCGGCAGGCGGTTGCCAATCACGTCAAGCATGTCGCCGCGCTTGGCCAGCTGGCGCTCAAGGCCCAGCATCGACAGGGCATAGCGCAGCGGCTCGCGCTGCAGGCTGCCGGGGTCGCGCTCCAGGGCGCTGGCCAGGGCGCGGTAGCCGTCGCGCAGGTTCAGGTCGTCACCGCCGAACACCTCCAGGGTGTCCTTGGGGTCGCGTACCAGCAGGCTGCCGAGCATGCAGCCAAGGTTGGCCTCGCTGGCCTGGCCGGTGCGGGCGATACGGTCGACCAGCACCGCAGCCTGGAACACGCCGCCCAGGGCGATCAACTGCTCTTGCATGGCATTCATGCGCGAGCGCTCCACGGCTCGGCGGTTTCGATCACGCCGCCGCCGAGGCAGATTTCGCCGTCATAGAACACCACCGACTGGCCTGGGGTCACGGCCCGCTGCGGCTCGTCGAACACCGCGCGGTAGCCGCCCGGGGTTTGCTCCAGGGTGCAGTGCTGGTCGCTCTGGCGGTAGCGCACCTTGGCGGTCAGGCGCCGTGGGCTGGAAAGGTCAATCGGGTTGACCCAGAAAATTTCTGAAGCGAGCAGGGCGCGGGAGAACAGCCAGGGGTGTTCGTTGCCCTGGCCGACCACCAGCACGTTGCGGGTCAGGTCTTTTTCCAGCACGTACCACGGCTCGTCGCCGGCGTCTTTCAGGCCGCCGATGCCCAGGCCCTGGCGCTGGCCAATGGTGTGGTACATCAGGCCATGGTGACGACCGATGACTTCGCCGTCGGTGGTCTGGATCTCGCCCGGCTGCGCGGGCAGGTACTGCTTGAGGAAGTCGCTGAAGCGCCGCTCGCCGATAAAGCAGATGCCGGTGGAGTCTTTCTTCTTGGCCGTGGCCAGGCCGTGTTTCTCGGCGATGGCACGCACTTCGGGTTTTTCCAGCTCGCCGACCGGGAACAGCGTGCGGGCGATTTCCTTGCCGCCGACGGCGTGCAGGAAGTAGCTCTGGTCCTTGTTCGGGTCCAGGCCCTTGAGCAGTTCGGTACGGCCATCGGTGTCGCGGCGGCGCACGTAGTGACCGGTGGCGATCAGGTCGGCACCGAGCATCAGCGCGTAGTCGAGGAAGGCCTTGAACTTGATTTCGCGGTTGCAGAGGATGTCCGGGTTTGGCGTGCGTCCGGCCTTGTATTCGGCCAGGAAGTGCTCGAAGACGTTATCCCAGTATTCGGCGGCGAAGTTGGCGGTATGCAGCTTGATGCCGATGCGGTCGCACACGGCCTGGGCATCGGCCAGGTCTTCGCGGGCGGTGCAGTATTCGGTGCCGTCGTCCTCTTCCCAGTTCTTCATGAACAGGCCTTCCACCTGGTAGCCCTGCTCCATCAGCAGGAGGGCGGAGACGGAAGAGTCCACGCCGCCGGACATGCCGACGATAACGCGTGTCTTTTCGGGTTCGTAAAGTGCTGGACTGGTCATAGGTACCGGCTGTGTATCTGGAAAAAGACAACGATTCTATCAGGCTGCGGCCTTCAAGGCATCGTTGCTGTCAGTCGCGAATCAACGCCAGGCTGTGCAGCGGGCCGGCCAGGTAATCGTCGATGCAACGGGGCACCAGTTCGCTGCGCCAGCGCTCGGGGTCGGCCAGCAGCTCCTCGCGGCTCAGCCACACGGCGCGCACGATGTCGCTGTCCAGGGCCCGCTCGGGGTGGTGCTTGAGCGCCCGGGCGGCAAAGCAGATGCGCTGGTAGGTCACGCCGTTGCTGGGGGCGGTGTACAGGTAGATGCCGACCACGCCGGTCAGCTCGACCTCCCAGGCGGTTTCTTCGAGGGTTTCGCGGCGGGCGGCGTCGAGCAGGCTCTCGTTGGCCTCCAGGTGGCCGGCGGGCTGGTTGAAGACGTGCTTGCCGGCCTTGAATTCCTCGACCATGAGGAAGCGGCCCTGGTCTTCGATAATGGTGGCGACGGTGATGTGGGGGCGCACGGTCGATTCTCTCCCTAAGTTGGAAGTTTCAAGCTGCAAGCTACAAGTAAAAGCCGAGCGCGCAAGGCTCTTTCTTGTAGCTTGTAGCTTGATACTTAAAGCTAAAAAACCCCGGTGCGTGGCCGGGGTTTTTTCATTCCTTCAAGCTTACAGCGCGGAGATCGCGCTGTTGAAGGTCTGGCTCGGGCGCATCACCTTGCTGGTCAGCTCGGCATCCGGGTAGTAGTAACCACCGATGTCAGCCGGCTTGCCCTGGACGGCGTTGAGCTCGGCGACGATGGTCGCTTCGTTCTCGGCCAGGGCTTTTGCCAGTGGGGCAAAGCGCGCTTGCAGGGCGGCGTCGTCGCTCTGGGCGGCCAGGGCCTGGGCCCAGTACAGGGTCAGGTAGAAGTGGCTGCCGCGGTTGTCGATACCACCAACCTTGCGCGCCGGGGACTTGTTGGTGTCCAGGAACTGGCCGGTGGCCTGGTCCAGGGTCGCCGCCAGTACCTTGGCTTTCGGGTTGGCGTAGGCGTTGCCCAGGTGCTCCAGGGAGGCGGCCAGGGCCAGGAACTCACCCAGCGAATCCCAGCGCAGGAAGTTTTCTTCAACCAGTTGCTGTACGTGCTTGGGAGCCGAACCGCCGGCGCCGGTTTCGAACAGGCCGCCGTTGTTCATCAGCGGTACGATCGACAGCATCTTGGCGCTGGTGCCCAGCTCCATGATCGGGAACAGGTCGGTCAGGTAGTCGCGCAGCACGTTGCCGGTGACCGAGATGGTGTCCTGGCCAGCACGGATGCGCTGCAGGGAAACCTTCATGGCCTCGACAGGCGACAGGACGCGGATGTCCAGGCCTGCGGTGTCGTGGTCTTTCAGGTACTGCTGGACCTTCTCGATCAGCACGCCGTCGTGGGCACGCTGCGGGTCGAGCCAGAACAGCGCCGGGGTATTGCTGGCGCGGGCACGGTTGACGGCCAGCTTGACCCAGTCCTGGATCGGTGCGTCTTTGGTCTGGCACATGCGGAAGATGTCGCCGGCTTCGACGTCCTGGGACAGCAGCAGGTTGCCCTTGCCGTCAACCACGCGGATCACGCCGTCGGCCTTGGCCTGGAAGGTCTTGTCGTGGGAGCCGTACTCTTCGGCTTTCTGCGCCATCAGGCCAACGTTCGGCACGCTGCCCATGGTGGTCGGATCGAAGGCGCCGTGTTGCTTGCAGTCTTCGATAACGGCCTGGTAGATGGTGGCGTAGCAACGGTCCGGAATCACCGCCTTGGTGTCTTGCAGCTGGCCTTCGGTGTTCCACATCTTGCCCGAGTCACGGATCATCGCCGGCATCGAGGCGTCGACGATAACGTCGCTCGGCACGTGCAGGTTGGTGATGCCCTTGTCGGAGTTGACCATGGCCAGGGCCGGGCGAACGTCGTAGACGGCTTTGACGTCAGCTTCGATCTGCGCCTGTTGCTCGGCTGGCAGGGCCTTGATACGGGCGTACAGGTCGCCGATACCGTTGTTCAGGTTGAAGCCGATCTGCGCCAGTACGTCAGCGTGCTTGTTCAGCGCGTCCTGGTAGTACTCGGCAACGATCTGGCCGAACATGATCGGGTCGGAGACCTTCATCATGGTCGCTTTCAGGTGCACCGACAGCAGGACGCCCTTGGCTTTGGCGTCTTCGATCTCGGCGGCGATGAATTTACGCAGCGCCTTGGTGCTCATGACCGCGCAGTCGACGATTTCGCCGGCCTTGACCGCGGTTTTTTCTTTCAGAACGGTGGTGTTGCCATTCTTGTCCAGCAGTTCGATGCGCAGGCTGTCATCGGCTTCGATCAGCGCGGCTTTCTCGCTGCCGTAGAAGTCGCCCTGGCTCATGTGCGCCACGTGGGACTTGGAATCGGCTGCCCAGGCGCCCATCTTGTGTGGGTGCTTGCGTGCGTAGTTCTTGACCGACAGCGGTGCGCGGCGGTCGGAGTTGCCTTCACGCAGGACCGGGTTGACGGCACTGCCTTTGATGCGGTCGTAGCGAGCCTTGGCTTCTTTCTCGGCATCGCTGGCGGCGGCTTCAGGGTAATCAGGAATGTTGAAGCCCTTGGCTTGCAGTTCCTTGATCGCGGCCTTCAGTTGCGGAACCGAGGCGCTGATGTTCGGCAGCTTGATGATGTTGGCTTCTGGCGTGGTTGCCAGTTGGCCCAGTTCTGCCAGGTGGTCGGCCACTTGCTTGTCGGCGCCGAGCTGTTCAGGGAAGGCAGAAAGGATGCGGCCGGCCAGAGAGATGTCCCGGGTTTCTACGGCGATGTCGGCAGAAGCGGTGAAGGCTTCGATGACGGGGAGCAGTGAATAGGTGGCGAGGGCGGGGGCTTCGTCGGTGAAGGTGTAGATGATCTTGGATCGGGTGGGCATATTCGGGTTAACTCTCTGTTTTGCTGAGCGTGCGCAGAATCTCGAGGTGCGCAGGGTAGGCGCTTCGCTCAGACACATCCATGAGCAGAAGGTCGAAGATTCTGGGCGGTGATGGTGGATTGCATCAGTCGAGTGTCAAACGGCTGAACTGCGGTAACAGCCCAGTCTTGTCGGGGCCGCGGGTCTCGTTTCAGACGGTTCGCCCCCAGTGACCCTTTGGTCACCGGGCGAGTATACCAAAGCCTTGGTCGTATTGATCAAGATCAACCCGTCGCAGGGGCTTTTTTAGACCAAAGATGTAGGCGTTGCTGCCCCATCGCAGGGCATTTGCGCACGAGGTTCCCGTTGCCGTTCAACTGGGGTACGCTCAGGGGATCCAGATGACGAACCACACCAAAAAAAACGGAGTGCAGCATGGGATACCAGAAAATCAAGGTTCCGGCAGTCGGCGACAAAATCACCGTCAATGCGGACCATTCTCTCAATGTTCCTGATAATCCGATCATCCCGTTCATCGAAGGCGACGGCATTGGCGTAGATGTAAGCCCCGTCATGATCAAAGTGGTTGATGCTGCTGTAGAGAAAGCCTATGGGGGCAAGCGCAAGATTTCCTGGATGGAAGTCTACGCCGGTGAAAAAGCCACCCAGGTATACGACCAGGACACCTGGCTGCCCCAGGAAACCCTCGATGCGGTCAAGGACTACGTCGTCTCCATCAAGGGCCCGCTGACCACCCCGGTCGGTGGCGGTATCCGCTCCCTCAACGTGGCCCTGCGCCAACAACTGGACCTGTATGTCTGCCTGCGCCCGGTGGTGTGGTTCCAGGGCGTGCCCAGCCCGGTGAAAAAGCCGGGTGACGTCGACATGGTGATCTTTCGCGAAAACTCCGAAGACATCTATGCCGGTATCGAATGGAAGGCCGGTTCGCCCGAGGCGACCAAGGTCATCAAGTTCCTCAAAGAAGAAATGGGCGTCACCAAGATCCGTTTCGACCAGGATTGCGGCATCGGCATCAAGCCGGTCTCTAAAGAAGGCACCCAGCGCCTGGTGCGCAAGGCCCTGCAATACGTGGTGGACAACGACCGCAAGTCGCTGACCATTGTGCACAAGGGCAACATCATGAAGTTCACCGAAGGTGCCTTCAAGGACTGGGGCTACGAAGTGGCCAAGAACGAATTCGGCGCCGAGCTGCTCGATGGCGGCCCGTGGATGAAGTTCAAAAACCCGAAAACCGGCCGTGAAGTCATCGTCAAGGACGCCATCGCCGACGCCATGCTCCAGCAGATCCTGCTGCGCCCGGCCGAATACGACGTGATCGCCACCCTCAACCTCAACGGTGACTACCTGTCCGACGCCCTGGCGGCGGAAGTCGGCGGCATCGGTATCGCTCCGGGTGCCAACCTGTCCGACACCGTGGCAATGTTCGAGGCTACCCACGGCACTGCGCCGAAATACGCCGGCAAGGACCAGGTCAACCCTGGTTCGGTGATTCTCTCGGCCGAGATGATGCTGCGCCACCTGGGCTGGACCGAGGCGGCCGACCTGATCATCAAGGGTACCAACGGCGCCATCGCCGCCAAGACCGTGACCTACGATTTCGAGCGCCTGATGGACGGCGCAACCCTGGTCAGCAGCTCCGGTTTCGGTGAGGCCTTGATCAAGCACATGTAAGCGGCACAAGAAAACCGGCCAGTCCTTGCGGGCTGGCCGGTTTTCTTTTGTCTGATCGCCGGCTCAGGCTTCAGTCGTTTGCGGGCTGGGGGTGGGGGAGGCAGTGGTTGGTGCGGTCGCACTCTCGATTTTGACCGCATGCAAGCCTTTGGGGCCCTGGGTGATCTCGAAGCTGACGGATTGTCCGGCTTTCAGGGTTTTATAACCTTCCATCTGGATAGCCGAGTAATGTGCAAACAGATCCTCTGTTTTCCCGTCTTCATTGATGAAGCCATAGCCCTTGGCGTTGTTGAACCACTTGACTTTACCGCTTGCCATCCTCATATCCCTCTGCAAAGGACTCCATCACTGGAGTATCATCCACTCCATCCGCATATGAACCTGCGAAAATTCTGGTTGACTGCGCGGATCTTTATCGACCACGGTGGGTTCTTATTGGTTGTAACACCGTTTTGCCGATAGTCAAGGTGAGGTGACGGCTGTCCCGCGTCGCCTGTGCGGTCAACCCATAAACCAACCTGTCGAAATGATGAAATTCTTTCCATGCATGCACATAGCCAGATTCGACTAACATTCAATCAGGATCGCCCGCAATCGCATGAGGACGATGGTTCTGGCCTGGCGGTACAGGAGGCCAAACCGGCCCTGCAGGCGCCACCCATGTACAAGGTGGTTTTGTTTAACGATGACTACACACCGATGGATTTCGTCGTCGAAGTGCTCGAGGTGTTTTTTAACCTGAATCGCGAGCTGGCGACCAAGGTCATGCTGGCCGTCCACACAGAAGGACGGGCAGTGTGCGGATTGTTTACCCGTGACATCGCCGAGACCAAGGCCATGCAGGTCAACCAATACGCAAGGGAAAGCCAGCATCCGCTACTCTGTGAAATCGAGAAGGACGGTTAATCGCCGGCCACTTGGGTATGAGGTGAAGCTATGTTAAACCGCGAGCTCGAAGTCACCCTCAATCTGGCCTTCAAGGAGGCACGCTCGAAACGTCATGAGTTCATGACCGTCGAGCACCTGCTGCTGGCACTATTGGATAATGAGGCCGCCGCGACCGTTCTGCGCGCCTGCGGCGCAAACCTCGACAAACTCAAACACGACCTGCAGGAGTTCATTGACTCCACCACGCCGTTGATCCCCGTGCACGACGAGGACCGCGAGACCCAGCCAACCCTGGGCTTCCAGCGTGTATTGCAGCGCGCAGTCTTCCATGTCCAGAGCTCGGGCAAGCGTGAAGTCACCGGTGCCAACGTGCTGGTGGCAATTTTCAGCGAACAGGAAAGCCAGGCCGTGTTCCTGCTTAAACAGCAGAGCGTGGCCCGTATCGACGTGGTCAACTACATCGCCCACGGCATCTCCAAGGTGCCGGGCCATGGTGAACACTCCGAGGGCGAACAAGAAATGCAGGACGAGGACGGCGGCGAAACTTCATCGTCGGGCAATCCCCTGGATGCCTATGCCAGCAACCTCAACGAACAGGCCCGCCAAGGGCGCATCGACCCGCTGGTCGGCCGTGAGCTCGAAGTCGAGCGCGTGGCGCAGATCCTCGCCCGTCGGCGCAAGAACAACCCGCTGCTGGTTGGCGAGGCCGGTGTCGGTAAAACCGCCATCGCCGAAGGCCTGGCCAAGCGCATCGTCGACGGCCAGGTGCCGGACCTGCTGGCACAAAGCGTGGTCTACTCCCTGGACCTGGGCGCCTTGCTGGCCGGGACCAAGTACCGTGGCGACTTCGAGAAGCGCTTCAAGGCGCTGCTCAATGAGCTGCGTAAACGCCCGCAGGCGATCCTGTTCATCGACGAGATCCACACCATCATCGGTGCCGGTGCGGCCTCCGGTGGGGTAATGGACGCCTCCAACCTGCTCAAGCCGCTGCTGTCTTCGGGTGATATCCGTTGCATTGGCTCGACCACCTTCCAGGAATTTCGCGGCATCTTCGAAAAAGACCGGGCCCTGGCGCGGCGCTTCCAGAAGGTTGATGTCAGCGAGCCATCGGTGGAAGACACCGTGGGCATCCTGCGCGGGCTCAAGGGGCGGTTCGAGAGCCACCACAACATCGAGTACAGCGATGAGGCCCTGCGCGCCGCTGCCGAGCTTGCAGCACGCTACATCAACGACCGGCACATGCCCGACAAGGCCATCGATGTGATCGACGAGGCTGGCGCCTACCAGCGCCTGCAGCCGGTGGAGATGCGCGTCAAGCGTATCGACGTGCCGCAAGTCGAAGACATCGTCGCCAAGATTGCGCGGATTCCGCCAAAGCACGTCACCAGTTCCGACAAGGAGCTGCTGCGTAACCTGGAGCGCGACCTCAAGCTGACCGTGTTTGGCCAGGATGCGGCGATCGATTCGCTGGCCACCGCCATCAAGCTGTCCCGCGCCGGTCTCAAGGCGCCAGACAAGCCGGTCGGTTCGTTCCTGTTTGCCGGCCCTACCGGTGTCGGTAAAACCGAAGCGGCGCGCCAGTTGGCCAAGGCCCTGGGTGTCGAGCTGGTACGCTTCGACATGTCCGAGTACATGGAGCGTCATACCGTCTCGCGTCTGATCGGTGCGCCTCCGGGCTACGTCGGTTTCGACCAGGGCGGCCTGCTCACCGAAGCCATCACCAAGCAGCCGCACTGCGTGCTGCTGCTCGATGAGATCGAGAAGGCCCACCCGGAAGTCTTCAACCTGCTGCTGCAGGTGATGGACCACGGTACCCTGACCGACAACAACGGGCGCAAGGCGGACTTCCGTAACGTCATCGTCATCATGACCACCAACGCCGGTGCTGAAACTGCTGCGCGAGCCTCGATCGGCTTCACTCATCAAGATCACTCATCCGACGCCATGGAAGTGATCAAGAAGAGCTTCACGCCGGAGTTCCGCAATCGCCTGGACACCATCATCCAGTTTGGCCGCCTCAGCCATGAGACGATCAAGAGCGTGGTGGACAAGTTCCTCATCGAGCTGCAGGCGCAACTGGAAGACAAGCGCGTGTTGCTCGAGGTGAGCGATGCGGCGCGCGGCTGGCTGGCGGCCGGTGGCTACGATGCGCAGATGGGCGCGCGGCCAATGGCGCGGCTGATCCAGGACAAGATCAAACGGCCGCTGGCCGAAGAGATCCTGTTTGGCGAACTGGCCGAGCATGGCGGTGTGGTGCACATCGACATCCGCGATGGCGAACTGGTGTTCGACTTCGAGACCACCGCTGAGATGGCGTAACGGTTGATCGCGGGCTTGCCCCGCGATGCTTTTCAAAGGCCAACGAAAACGCCCGGCATTTAGCCGGGCGTTTTTGTTGGTGTCGCTTAGCGGGCGCGGTAGGTGATGCGCCCCTTGCTCAGGTCGTAAGGCGTCAGTTCGACGCGGACCTTGTCACCGGTCAGAATACGAATGTAGTTCTTGCGCATCTTTCCGGAGATGTGCGCGGTAACGACGTGCCCATTTTCCAACTCCACACGGAACATGGTGTTGGGCAGGGTGTCGACGACAGTGCCTTCCATTTCGAAGCTGTCTTCTTTCGACATGCAGTAAAGCCCTCGGTGTCCAGTTAATGGCCCGGTGCACAGCTGCGCCAGGCAAAAAAAGTGGCGTGCATTGTGCCCGAAAAATGGCCTTCAAGCCAATGATTTCAGTTCAGCGTCACCCAACGTTGATTGATCAGCAGCTCGATGGGGCGGTACTGGGTCTTGTAGTTCATCTTTTTGCAGTTCTTGATCCAGTAACCGAGGTAGACCGCGTCCAGGCCCAGGCGCAGGGCTTCGGTGATCTGCCAGAGGATGGCAAAGCGCCCCAGGCTGCGCCGCTCTTCGTCCGGCTCGTAGAAGGTGTATACCGCCGACAGGCCGTTGGGCAGCAGGTCGGTGACCGCCACGGCCAGCAGGCGGCCGTCCAGGCGAAACTCGTAAAAGCGTGAAAACGGCAGATCGCGGACCAGGAAGGTGGAAAACTGGTCGCGGCTTGGCGGGTACATGTCGCCATCGGCGTGGCGCTGCTCGATGTAGCGCCGGTACAGCTCGAAGTATTCCTCCTTGAACGCCGGACGGGCGGGCGTCACGGTGATGTCGGCGTTGCGCTTGAGGATGCGTTTTTGCTGGCGGTTGGGCAAAAAGCGCGCAGCCGGGATCCGCGCCGGCACGCAGGCGTTGCAGTTCTGGCAATGCGGGCGATACAGGTGGTCGCCGCTGCGCCGGAAGCCCATTTCCGACAGGTCTGCGTAGACGTTGACATCCATCGGCTGGCTCGGGTCGAGGAACAGCGTGGTGGCTTGCTCGTCTGGCAGGTAGCTGCAGGAATGGGGTTGAGTGGCATAAAACTTCAACCGCGCCAGCTCTGTCATGATCAACCCCTCGGGAGGTGCTTTTGTTTTAAGTGTAAGCCAGCTGGAAAAACTCGCCTAGCAAACCCAGCTGGCGCTGTTGGGCTGGTCGAGATAGCGCTGCAGGTAGTCGGCAAACGTGGCCCGGGCGATGGCGCGGGCGCCGAGGCTGTGCAGGTGGTCGGTAGGCATCTGACAGTCAATCAGGATGAATCCTGCCTGTTGCAGGTGCTCGACCAGCGCCACGAAGCCGACTTTGGAGGCGTTGTCGGCGCGGCTGAACATCGATTCGCCGAAAAACAGCCGGCCCATGGCCAGGCCGTACAGGCCGCCCACCAGCTCGCCCTTGCGGCGTACCTCGACCGAATGGGCAAAGCCCTGCCGGTGCAACTGCAGGTAGGCCGCCTGCATGCTGTCGGTGATCCAGGTGCCGTCGGCGTAGGCGCGCGGTGCGGCGCAGGCGTCGATTACCGCGGCAAAGTCCTGGTCGAAGCTGACCTGGTAGTGGCCCTGACGGATGAGCTTGCGCAGCGAGCGCGACACGTGCAGCTCGTCGGGGAACAGCACGGTGCGCGGGTCGGGCGACCACCAGAGGATCGGCTGGCCGTCCTGGTACCAGGGGAAGCAACCATGGCGATAGGCCTGCACCAGGCGCTCGGCGCTGAGGTCGCCGCCGGCGGCGAGCAGGCCGTTAGGGTCGCGCAGGGCTTTGTCCAGCGGCGGGAAGGTCAGGGTGTCGCGGCTCAGCCAGGTCAGCATCGTGGTCCAATGATGGAGGAGGGGAGGGCGCCCAGCATGGCCTGAAAAAGCCTCCCGGGACAAGCCTGCTCCTGCAGCGGTGGTGCCGTCTGGCAACTTGCTTGGGCGTTTGTTGTCACACTTGCACAAAAACACCGCATAAGCCTTTGTCACAAAAGAAAATGCGTGCTCAAATTGCTGTATAGGAAATTGGCCCCCGTTTACGCGTGTTCTGGCGTGCCGCCATGGCGGTAGGCGGGCAGTAATGTTAAAAGTAGTGGTTTGTTGACTGTTCTGTTGGGTCAATCACTGTTGGACGCGCAATGAGCGCAGGAATAGACGCGTTTTGAAGAAATCCACCGCAACACCCAGTCCCTTGCCCGTGCCGCTCTGGCGCCAGCAGCTGCACTATCGGCTCAAGGAAGGTGCGCTGATCGCCGTGGGCGCGCTGTGCCTGTACCTGTGGATGGCCTTGCTGACCTACGACCAGGCCGACCCGGGCTTCAGCCACACCAGCAACGTCGAGCAGGTGCAGAACGCCGCCGGCCGTGCCGGTGCCTACTTCGCCGACATCCTGTTCATGGTCCTGGGCTATTTCGCCTACATCTTCCCCTTGCTGCTGGCGATCAAGACCTGGCAGATCTTCCGCGAACGCCACCAGCCATGGCAGTGGAGCGGCTGGCTGTTCTCCTGGCGCTTGATCGGCCTGGTGTTCCTGGTGCTTTCGGGTGCGGCGCTGGCGCATATCCATTTCCATTCCGCCGCCAGCCTGCCGGCATCGGCCGGTGGCGCGCTGGGCGAAAGCCTTGGCGACCTGGCCAAGAACGCCCTGAACGTGCAGGGCAGCACGCTGATGTTCATCGCCTTGTTCCTGTTCGGCCTGACCGTGTTCACCGACCTGTCGTGGTTCAAGGTCATGGACATCACCGGCAAGATCACCCTCGACCTGTTCGAGCTGTTCCAGGGCGCCGCCAACCGCTGGTGGGAAGCGCGCAACGAGCGCAAGCGCCTGGTGGCGCAGCTGCGTGAGGTCGACGACCAGGTCCACGATGTGGTCGCCCCGGTAGCCCCTGACCGCCGCGAGCAGGCCAAGGCCAAGGAGCGCATCATCGAGCGCGACCAGGCCCTGAGCAAGCATGTTGCCGAGCGCGTGCAGCAACCGGCGCCGGTGATCATGCCGGCCCCGGCCAAGGCGCCGGAGCCGAGCAAGCGCGTGCAGAAAGAAAAACAGGCGCCGCTGTTCGTCGACAGCGCCATCGAAGGCACCTTGCCGCCGATCTCGATCCTCGATCCTGCCGAGAAGAAGCAGGTCAACTACTCGCCAGAGTCCCTGGCCGGGGTTGGCCACCTGCTGGAAATCAAACTCAAGGAATTCGGCGTCGAAGTCTCGGTAGACTCGATCCACCCAGGCCCGGTGATTACCCGGTACGAAATCCAGCCGGCCGCTGGCGTCAAGGTCAGCCGCATCGCCAACCTGGCCAAGGACCTGGCCCGTTCCCTGGCCGTGACCAGCGTGCGCGTGGTTGAAGTGATCCCTGGCAAGACCACCGTCGGTATCGAGATTCCCAACGAAGACCGGCAGATCGTACGCTTCTCCGAAGTGCTGTCGTCGCCGCAATACGACGAAGCCAAGTCGCCGGTGACCATGGCCCTGGGCCACGACATCGGCGGCAAGCCGGTGATCACCGACCTTGCGAAGATGCCGCACCTGCTGGTGGCCGGTACCACCGGTTCCGGTAAGTCGGTGGGCGTCAACGCCATGATCCTGTCGATCCTGTTCAAGTCGGGCCCGGAAGACGCCAAACTGATCATGATCGACCCGAAAATGCTCGAGCTGTCGATCTACGAAGGCATTCCGCACCTGCTCTGCCCGGTGGTCACCGACATGAAGGACGCCGCCAACGCCCTGCGCTGGAGCGTCGCCGAGATGGAACGGCGCTACAAGCTGATGGCGGCCATGGGCGTGCGTAACCTGGCCGGCTTCAACCGCAAGGTCAAGGATGCCGAAGAGGCCGGCGAGCCGATCTACGACCCGATGTTCAAGCGCGAAAGCATGGACGACGTGCCGCCGCTGCTGAAAACCCTGCCGACCATCGTTGTAGTGGTCGACGAGTTTGCCGACATGATGATGATCGTCGGCAAGAAGGTTGAAGAGCTGATCGCACGTATCGCCCAGAAGGCCCGTGCCGCCGGTATCCACCTGATTCTCGCCACCCAGCGGCCATCGGTGGACGTGATTACTGGCCTGATCAAGGCCAACATCCCGACGCGGATGGCCTTCCAGGTATCGAGCAAGATCGACTCGCGGACCATCATCGACCAGGGCGGCGCCGAGCAGTTGCTGGGCCACGGTGACATGCTCTACATGCCGCCGGGCACCAGCCTGCCGATTCGTGTGCATGGCGCCTTCGTCTCCGATGACGAGGTGCATCGCGTGGTCGAGGCCTGGAAGCTGCGAGGCGCCCCGGACTACAACGACGACATCCTCAGCGGCGTCGAAGAGGCCGGCAGCGGCTTCGACGGCGGCAGTGGCGGTGGTGACGGCGACGATGCCGAAACCGACGCGCTGTACGATGAAGCCGTGCAGTTCGTGCTGGAAAGCCGCCGGGCCTCCATCTCCGCCGTACAGCGCAAGCTGAAGATCGGCTACAACCGCGCCGCGCGGATGATCGAGGCGATGGAGATGGCCGGTGTGGTCACCGCCATGAACACCAACGGTTCGCGCGAAGTGATTGCCCCCGGGCCGTCCCGCGACTGATGATCCAACCTGCTGGCGGCCAGTGACGGCCGTCGGCCCCTTCATACTGCAACGAGGATTTCCATGCGCCTGATTCGCATGCTGTTGGTTTCCGCTATGGCCCTGTCCAGCGCTTCGGCAATTGCCGCCGAGGCCGATGCGGCGCGCCTGACCCAGTTGCTGGACAAGTCCAAAACCATTAGCGCCAATTTCTCCCAGCTGACCCTCGATGGCACCGGCACCCAGCTGCAGGAAACCACCGGGCAGATGGCCGTGCAGCGCCCGGGCCTGTTCTACTGGCACACCGACGCGCCACAGGAGCAGGTGGTAGTCTCGGACGGCAAGAACGTCACATTGTGGGACCCTGACCTGGAACAGGCTACCATCAAGAAACTTGACCAGCGTTTGACCGAAACCCCGGCACTGCTGCTATCCGGTGACGTCTCGAAGATCAGCCAGAGCTTCGACATCACCTCCAAGGAGCAGGGCGAGGTCATGGATTTCGTACTCAAGCCGAAAACCAAGGACACCCTGTTCGACTCGCTGCGCCTGTCGTTCCGTCGTGGCCTGGTCAATGACATGCAACTGATCGACAGCGTCGGCCAGCGCACCAACATCCTGTTCACCGGGGTGAAGGCCAACGAGCAGATCCCGGCCAGCAAGTTCAAGTTCGACGTGCCCAAGGGCGCTGATGTGATCAAAGAGTAAGAGGTCAAGCCGCCGTTCATGGACCTGTTTCGTAGCGACCCCGTAGCCCAGCCCCTGGCCGCGCGCCTGCGCCCGGCCAACCTGGACGAGTACGTTGGCCAGGAGCACCTGCTGGCCCGCGGCAAGCCGCTGCGCGAGGCACTGGAAGCGGGCGCGCTGCACTCGATGATCTTCTGGGGCCCGCCCGGGGTCGGCAAGACTACCCTGGCGCGGCTGCTGGCGCAGTTCTGCGACGCCCACTTCGAGACCGTTTCGGCGGTGTTGGCCGGGGTCAAGGAAATCCGCCACGCGGTGGACATCGCCAAGCAGCAGGCGGGGCAGTACGGGCGCCGGACGATTCTGTTCGTCGATGAAGTGCACCGCTTCAACAAGTCCCAGCAAGATGCCTTTCTGCCCTATGTGGAAGACGGCACGCTGATCTTCATCGGCGCCACCACCGAGAACCCCTCGTTCGAGCTCAACAACGCGCTGCTGTCGCGGGCGCGGGTGTATGTGCTCAAAAGCCTCGATGAAGCGGCGCTGCGCAAGCTGGTCAACCGCGCCCTGACTGAAGAGCGCGGCCTGGGCAAGCGCCAGTTGCGGGTCGGCGACGAAGCCTTCCAGATGCTCATGGCCGCCGCCGATGGCGATGGCCGGCGCATGCTCAACTTTCTTGAAAACGCCTCGGACCTGGCCGAAGACGGCGGCGAAATCGGCGTCGAGCTGCTGCAGAGCCTGCTCGGCGACAGCCGCCGGCGTTTCGACAAGGGCGGCGAAGCCTTCTATGACCAGATCTCGGCGCTGCACAAATCAGTGCGCGGCTCCAACCCCGACGGCGCCCTGTACTGGTTCGCGCGCATGCTCGATGGCGGCTGCGACCCGCTGTACATCGCCCGCCGCGTGGTGCGCATGGCCAGCGAAGACATCGGCAACGCCGACCCCCGCGCCCTGAGCCTGTGCCTGGCGGCCTGGGACGTGCAGGAGCGCCTGGGCAGCCCCGAAGGCGAGCTGGCGGTGGCCCAGGCCATTACCTACCTTGCCTGCGCACCGAAGAGCAACGCGGTGTACATGGGCTTCAAGACCGCCCTGCGCGAAGCCGGCGAGCACGGCTCGCTGGAAGTGCCGCTGCACCTGCGCAACGCGCCCACAAAACTGATGAAGCAACTGGGCTATGGCGATGAATACCGCTACGCCCACGACGAGCCGGATGCCTACGCTGCCGGTGAGGACTACTTCCCCGACAACCTCGCGCCGCGCCACTATTACCAACCGGTGCCGCGCGGCCTGGAACTGAAGATCGGCGAGAAGCTCAGGCACCTGGCCGAACTCGACCGCAACAGCCCGCGGCAGCGGAGAAAACCATGATTGCGCTGATCGCCGCGGTCAGCGCCGGCGGCATCGCCGGTACCTTGCTGCGCTTTGCCACGGCCAATTGGGTCAACGCACACTGGCCACGCCACTTCTATCTCGGTACGCTGGCGGTCAATCTGCTCGGCTGCCTGCTGATCGGCTTGCTCTACGGGCTGTTTTTGCATCGCCCGCTGGTGCCGGTCGAGCTGCGCGCGGGCCTGATCGTCGGCTTTCTCGGCGGTCTGACAACCTTTTCATCCTTTTCACTGGACACCGTGCGCCTGCTCGAAAGCGGGCAGGCGCCGCTGGCCTTCGGGTATGCCGGAGCCAGCGTATTGGGCGGGCTGCTCGCTACCTGGGCCGGCCTGTCTTTGACCAAATTCTGAACCAACGAGAGAACGATATGCTCGATTCCAAACTGTTACGCGGCCAACTTCAGGAAGTGGCGGACCGCCTGGCCTCCCGTGGCTTCAGCCTGGATGTCGCGCGCATCGAGGCCCTGGAAGAACGCCGCAAGGTGGTGCAGACCCGTACCGAACAACTGCAAGCCGAGCGTAACGCCCGTTCCAAATCCATCGGCCAGGCCAAGGCCAAGGGCGAAGACATCGCCCCGCTGATGGCGGACGTCGAGCGCATGGCGGGTGAACTTGCCAGCGGCAAGGTCGAGCTGGACGGCATCCAGGCCGAACTGGATGGCATCCTGCTGGGTATTCCCAACCTGCCGGATGACAGCGTGCCGGTCGGCGCCGATGAAGACCACAACGTCGAAGTGCGTCGTTGGGGCACCCCGCGCGCCTTCGACTTCGAGATCAAGGACCACGTGGCGCTCGGCGAGCTGACCGGCGGCCTGGACTTTGAAACCGCGGCCAAGCTGTCGGGTGCCCGTTTTGCCCTGCTGCGCGGCCCGATCGCGCGCCTGCACCGCGCCCTGGCGCAGTTCATGATCAACCTGCACACCAGCGAGCACGGCTACGAAGAAGCCTACACCCCGTACCTGGTCCAGGCCCCGGCGCTGCAAGGCACCGGCCAGTTGCCCAAGTTCGAGGAAGACCTGTTCAAGATCAGCCGCGACGGCGAAGCCGACTTCTACCTGATCCCGACTGCCGAAGTGTCGCTGACCAACATCGTGGCCGGCGAGATCCTCGACGCCAAGCAACTGCCGATCAAGTTCGTCGCCCATACCCCGTGCTTCCGTAGCGAAGCCGGTGCTTCGGGCCGCGACACCCGCGGCATGATCCGCCAGCACCAGTTCGACAAGGTCGAAATGGTACAGATCGTCGAGCCGGGCAAATCCATGGAAGCCCTCGAAGGCCTGACCGCCAACGCCGAACGCGTCCTGCAGGCCCTGGAGCTGCCATACCGGGTTCTGGCGCTGTGCACTGGCGACATGGGCTTCAGCGCGGTGAAAACCTACGACCTGGAAGTCTGGGTGCCAAGCCAGGACAAGTACCGCGAAATCTCCTCGTGCTCCAACTGTGGCGATTTCCAGGCCCGGCGCATGCAGGCGCGCTGGCGCAACCCGGAAACCGGCAAGCCGGAACTGGTGCACACCCTCAACGGTTCGGGCCTGGCAGTTGGCCGGACCCTGGTGGCGGTGCTCGAGAACTACCAGCAGGCCGACGGTTCGATCCGCGTGCCAGAAGTGCTCAAGCCGTACATGGGTGGCCTGGAGGTCATCGGTTAAATGGAATTCCTGCCGCTGTTCCACAAACTGCGCGGCAGCCGTGTGCTGATCGTCGGCGCAGGCGAGATTGCCCTGCGCAAATCGCGTCTGCTGGCCGACGCCGGGGCTGTGCTGCGGGTCGTGGCGCCCGAGATCGAAGCGCAACTGGCCGAGCTTGCCCGGCACAGCGGTGGTGAAATCCTCAGCCGTGGTTACCAGCCTGGCGACCTCGACGGTTGCCAGCTGATCATTGCCGCCACCGACGACCAGGCGCTCAACGCCCAGGTCTCGGCCGATGCCCAGCAGCGCTGCGTGCCGGTCAATGTGGTCGATGCGCCGGCGCTGTGTTCGGTGATCTTCCCGGCCATTGTCGACCGCTCGCCATTGGTAGTGGCGGTGTCCAGCGGCGGCGACGCGCCGGTGCTGGCGCGGCTGATCCGGGCCAAGCTGGAAACCTGGATTCCCGCCGCCTATGGCGAGCTGGCCGGCCTTGGCGCGCGCTTTCGGCACAAGGTCAAGGCGCTGTACCCGGACGTCAATCAGCGTCGCGGTTTCTGGGAAGATGTCTTCCAGGGGCCGATCGCCGAGCGGCAACTGGCCGGGCAGGGCGCTGAAGCCGAGCGCCTGCTGCAAGCCAAGATCGACGGTGCCACTTACCAGGCGCCGGGCGAGGTGTATCTGGTCGGCGCCGGTCCCGGTGACCCGGACCTGCTGACCTTCCGCGCCTTACGCCTGATGCAGCAAGCCGACGTGGTGCTCTACGATCGCCTGGTCGCCCCGGCGATCATCGAGCTGTGCCGCCGTGATGCCGAGCGCATCTACGTCGGCAAGCGCCGCGCCGACCACGCCGTGCCGCAAGCGCAGATCAACCAGCAACTGGTCGACCTGGCGCGTCAGGGCAAGCGGGTGCTGCGTCTGAAGGGCGGCGATCCGTTCATCTTCGGCCGTGGCGGCGAAGAGATCGAGGAGCTGGCGGCCCAGGGCATTCCGTTTCAGGTGGTGCCGGGGATTACCGCGGCCAGCGGCTGCTCGGCCTATGCCGGCATCCCGCTGACCCACCGCGATTATGCGCAGTCGGTGCGTTTCGTCACCGGTCACCTCAAGGACGGTACCAGCGACCTGCCCTGGCACGACCTGGTGGCACCGGCGCAGACCTTGGTGTTCTACATGGGCCTGGTGGGCCTGCCGACCATCTGTGCCGAGTTGATTCGTCACGGGCGTGCGGCCGATACCCCGGCGGCCCTGGTGCAGCAGGGCACCACGCCGAACCAGCGGGTGTTCACCGGCACCCTGGCCGACTTGCCCAAGCTTGTGGCCGAGCATGAAGTGCATGCACCGACCCTGGTGATTGTCGGCGAAGTCGTACAGCTGCGCGAGAAACTGGCCTGGTTCGAAGGCGCCCAGCCTTGAAATCATCGCGGGTCAAGCCCGCTCCCACAAAACCTGTGGGAGCGGGCTTGACCCGCGATGAATCCACCCCTATTCCCCAGCCTTGCGCCAAATCCCTCGCCCCACCAACCGCTGCCGGTCATGCTCCAGCTCAAAATCCTGCAATGGCCCCTTGGGCACAATCCCGTTCGGATTGATGGTCTTGTGGCTCATGTAGTAATGCTTCTGGATATGCTCGAAATTCACCGTCTCGGCGATTCCCGGCCACTGGTACAGCTCCCGTAGCCAGTTCGACAGGTTCGGGTAATCGGCAATACGCCGCAGGTTGCACTTGAAGTGCCCGTGGTACACCGCGTCAAAGCGGATCAGCGTGGTGAACAGCCGCCAGTCGGCCTCGGTCAGGTATTCCCCGGCCAGATAGCGCTGGGTGCCCAGCAGCCGCTCCAGATGATCCAGCTCGGCAAACACCTCGTCAAAGGCCTGCTCGTAGGCCGCCTGCGACGTGGCAAAGCCCGCCCGGTACACGCCATTGTTGACCGCCGGGTAAATCCGCTCGTTGAGTGCGTCGATCTGCTCGCGCAAGGGTTCGGGATACAGGTCCAGGCGATTGCCGGTCAGCTCGTCGAACGCCGAGTTGAAGATGCGAATGATCTCTGCCGATTCGTTGTTGACGATGCGCTGCTCGTGTTTGTCCCACAGCACCGGCACCGTGACCCGGCCGCTGTAGTGTGGGTCGTCGCGGGTGTAGCGCTGGTGCAGGAAATCCAGGTGCTCAAGCTTGTCGCCGGTCGAGCCCTTGTTCTGGTCAAAAGTCCAGCCATGCTCGGCCATCAACCAACTGACCACCGATACATCGATCAGGCTCTCAAGGCCCTTGAGCTTGCGAAAGATCAGGGTGCGGTGGGCCCAGGGGCAGGCCAGCGACACGTACAGGTGATAACGGCCTGCTTCGGCGCCGGGCAGGGCGTTGCGCCGCTGCGCGCTGGAAGGCGCCGTCTTTGCTGCTTTCATACCACTGGTCGTGCCAGCGTCCGTCGATCAACAGGCCCATGCTGAGCTCCTTGGCGATTTGTTCTGATATAGAACCCAGTGTACGGAGCTGGGTTCGAACGAATAGCGCAAAGTCCGGGCCTGTTTGATCGGCTCAGTCGATCAGTTGCGCTGATCCCAATAGCGTTGGGCCTGGGCGAAGGCTTCCTCGCGGCTCTGACCGAGGCCGCGCAAGGCCAGGGCCATGGTTGCGACCACGGCCAGTTCGCCGTAGCTGTTCTGCTCATCACCGCGCCACACGGCCAGCAACTGCTCGGGCTCCAGGCTCGCCGGTTTGACATGACGCTGGGCGGCCAGGGCCGGCCATTCTTCATCCCAGTCGATGCCATTGGCGGTGCCGTACAGGTGGCTACTGGTGTCCGGGTTGATCTCGATCTCGCCGCCATCGCCCTTGACCACGATTGCCGTATCGCCGAGCAAGCGGCTGGCTTCGCGGTGCACTGCCTGGTAGCCGGGGTGGAAGATGCTCTGCAGGCCGCAGCGGGCATTGAGCGGATTGAGCACCCGGGCCAGGGAGTGAATTGGCGAGCGCAGGCCCAGGGTGTTGCGCAGGTCGATCATCCGTTGCAGGCGCGGGGCCCAATCTTGCAGCGGGATGAACGCCAGCATGTGGCTTTCCAGCGCTTCAGACACTGCATTCCAGTCCCGGCACAGCGGAATCTTCAGCAGCGCCAGCACTTGCTCGGTGTACAGCCGCCCGGCCGTGTGCGCGCCGCCGCCGTGCAGAAGAATGCGCACGCCGTTGGCGGCCAGGCACTTGGCGGCCAGCAGGTACCAGGGCAGGTGGCGTTTTTTGCCGGCGTAGCTTGGCCAGTCGAGATCAACCTCAATCGGCGGTACCTGCAAACGCTGGCGCAGGGCCTCGGTGAAGCCGGCCAGCTCCTCAGGGCTTTCTTCCTTGTGGCGCAGCAGCATCAGAAAGGCGCCGAGCTGGGTTTCCTCGACCTTGCCATCGAGCAGCATGCCCATGGCCTCGCGGGCTTCCTCGCGGCTCAGGCCACGGGCGCCGCGCTTACCCTTGCCAAGAATGCGCACGAACTGGGCAAACGGGTGTTCGGCCGGGGTTTCGGTGATCAACGGGCTGTGTTCGGTCATATGCAATTGGTCGGCTTCGGCAGGCCCGCAAGTTTCGCGGCGAGTTTGGCGGGGGTGCCCTTGAACAGGCGGTTCAGGTGCAGGCTGTTGCCTTTGTCCGCGCCCAGCTTGAGCGCGGTGTACTTGATCAGCGGGCGGGTGGCCGGCGACAGCTCGAACTCCCGGTAGAAGTCGCGCAACAGGTTCAGCACCTCCCAGTGTTCGGCGGTCAGCTCAAGCTCTTCATGGGCGGCGAGGGCGCTGGCGACCTCTTCGGACCAATCATCCAGCTCGAGCAGGTAGCCGTCTTTATCCAGGGCGATGCTGCGCTCGCCGACAGTCAGGGTACTCATAGCCAGCTGTTGACCTTGTCATAGTGCAGCGACAGCTCGACGAAGGCCGGGTAGTCGATGGCCTTGCCCAGCTCACTGAGGACGATGGCGCGGGCTTGCAGGTCTTCGTCCAGGGCGAACAGGCGCCCGTCCAGCTGGCTCGCCTGCAGGCTGCGCAGCGGCGCACTGCCGGGCTGCAGGGCATACACCGCATCACCGCACAGCAACAGGCCGTCGGCGCTGCCGAGCAGGCGCAGGCAGCTGCTCAGGCGGTTATCGCCAAATGGCGAGTGGGAAATCACGTGCAAGGTGCTCATCAGAGGGTCACCACCTGGTCGAAACGGTCGATCAACGCCGCAAGCGCGGCGTCATCCAGCACCTGCACTGGCAGGCTCAGGGTGTCGGCAGCAAGGCCGCGCTCTTGCAGGCAGCTAGCGGCGGCAAACAGTTCCTCGACGCCAAACATCGGCAGGGCCTGCAGGTTGGCCGCGAGGTTCTTCTGCTGCAACTGGGCCGGTTGCTGGCCGGGGGCGAGCTGGAACACGCCATCATCGAGAAACAGCATGCCCAGCGGCAAATCGAAGGCACCGCCTGCCAGGGCGATATCCAGCGCCTCGCGGGCGGACGGCCCGGCCCAGGGTGCCTGGCGGCTGATAATCAGCAAGGACTTGGCCATTTCAGTCGCCTCCAAAGCACATCAACCGATCGGCGCCTTGCGCCGCTTCATGCAACTGGCCCAGCCCCGACAACTCCCACGGCGCCGGCAGGTTGACCGCCGGGCGCTGGTAGCGCTGGGCTTCCTCGGCGTTGAGCACGCCACGGCGCAGGGCGGCGGCGATGCACACCACGGCATCGAGCTGCTGGGCGCTGACGAACGCGCGCCACTCGGCGGGCAGGTCCAGTTCATCCTGGGGCGCCACGACATTGCCCGAGGCGCTGTGCACACCGTCCTGATAGAAAAACAACCGGACAATCTCATGCCCGCCAGCAACCGCCGCCTGGGCAAAACGCAGGGCGCGGCGCGAGGAGGGCGCATGGGCCGGAGAAAAAACCGCAATGGCGAACTTCATGGAAGGCTCTTTCAGCAAATCTGCGGGAATGATAAAGCAAAAAGCCCGCTCCTGTTGGAGCGGGCTTGACCCACGATGGGCGGCAACCTCAACCTCAGGCCTTGTCTTTATGCTCCGGCAAGAACCAGTTCAGTACCAGGGCACAAATCCCCCCGGTGGCCACCCCCGACTCCAGCACATTACGCAGCGCCGACGGCATGTGCGCGAGGAACTCCGGCACCTGCGCCACGCCCAGGCCCAGCGCCAGCGACACGGCGATGATCAGCAGCGCGCGACGATCCAGGCTGATGCTGGCAAGGATATTGATCCCCGAAGCCGCCACCGCGCCGAACATCACCATCGCCGCCCCCCCGAGCACCGGCTCCGGCACCGCCTGGATCACCCCGGCCACGCTCGGGAACAGGCCAAGAATCACCAGCATCGCCGCAATCCATACGCCAATATGGCGGCTGGCAATGCCGGTCAGCTGAATCACGCCATTGTTCTGGGCAAAGATCGAGCTCGGGAAGGTATTGAACACCCCGGCCAGCAGCGAGTTGGCGCCGTTGACCAGCACCCCGCCCTTGATCCGCTGCATCCACAGCGGGCCTTCCACTGGCTGGCGCGAAACCTTGCTGGTCGCGGTCACATCACCAATGGCTTCCAGCGATGTAACCAGGTAAATCACCAGCATCGGAATAAACAACGCCCAGGAGAAGCCCAGGCCGAAATGCAGGGGTACCGGCACCTGGAACAGCGCGGCTTCGTGCATGCCGGTGAAATTCAGGCGGCCCAGGTAGCCGGCCAGGGCATAGCCCACGGCCAGGGCGATAACGATGGCGCAGCTGCGCATCCACACCACCGGAATACGGTTGAGAATGACGATGATCGCCAGCACCACACCCGACAGCAGCAGGTTCTCGCCATTGGCAAAGGTACCGTTGCTCATCGCCGCAAAGCCGCCACCCATGCTGATCAGGCCGACCTTGATCAGGGTCAGGCCGATCATCAGCACGACGATCCCGGTCACCAGCGGAGTGATCAGGCGTTTGACGAACGGCAGAATGCGCGAAATGCCCATCTCCACGAACGAACCGGCGATCACCACACCAAAAATCGCCGCCATCACACCTTCAACCGGCGTGCCTTGCTTGACCATCAACGCGCCACCGGCGATCAACGGCCCGACAAAGTTGAAACTGGTGCCCTGCACAATCAACAGCCCGGCGCCGAACGGCCCGAAGCGGCGGCACTGCACGAAGGTAGCGATCCCCGAGATCACCAGCGACATCGACACAATCAGGTTGGTATCACGGGCCGAAACCCCCAGTGCCTGGCAGATCAGCAGGCCGGGGGTGACGATCGGCACAATGATCGCCAGCAGATGCTGCAACGCCGCCAGCATCGCAATCAGCGGCCGCGGCCGGTCTTCAAGGCCGAGGACCAGTTCATTGGCCTGCGCGGGTGCGCCGGGTCCTTGCTCGATTGAACTCATGGGAGTGCTGCCCCGGAAGAAAAAAGGAGCGCATTCTACGGGGCCGCACTCGTTTACGGTAGTGCGGGAGCTGGCTTTGCCGGCGATGCAAGGCAAAGCCTTGGCAAACCCCGGCCACAAAAAAGCCCGCCGAAGCGGGCTTTCTCTCAACACGTCACACCAACAACCAATCAGTCATCACGACCCATCAGGCCGAACAGCTGCAGCAGGCTGACGAACAGGTTGTAGATCGATACATACAGGCTGATGGTCGCCATGATGTAGTTACGCTCGCCACCGTGGATGATCGCGCTGGTCTGGAACAGGATGCATACCGACGAGAACAGCACGAAACCGGCGCTGATCGCCAGTTGCAGGCCGCTGATCTGGAAGAAGAAGCTGGCAACCACGGCGCCCAGCAGGACGAAGAAGCCTGCGGTGATGAAACCGCTGAGGAAGCTCATGTCCTTGCGGGAGATCAGCACATAGGCCGACAGACCACCGAACACCAGGGCGGTCATGGCAAATGCCGAGCTGACCACCTCGGCGCCACCGGCCATACCCAGGTAACGGTTGAGGATAGGGCCGAGCAAAAAGCCCATGAAACCGGTGAGGGCGAAGGTAGACACCAGGCCCCAGACCGAATCACGCAGCTTGTTGGTGAGGAAGAACAGGCCGTAGAAGCCGATCAGCACCACGAAAATGTTCGGGTAGCCGACGCGCATCTGCTGCGCCACGTAGGCCATGACGCCACTGAAGGCGAGGGTGATAGCCAGCAACCCGTATGTGTTACGCAGGACGCGGCTGACCTCCTGCTGCTCGACCTGCTGGCCGTGATTGACGGCGTAATCCTGTTCGCGCATGGCGACACTCCTGTGGGTTTGAAACGTTCAGATGCAAAGATCATAACAGAGCCGCGCAAAGCAGCCACATAGAGAGTTTGACAGCTTGTTTCATTTCGGTATTATGGCGCCCGCAATACGAGGAAGCGTGGCCGAGTGGTTTAAGGCAACGGTCTTGAAAACCGTCGATGGGCAACTATCCTAGAGTTCGAATCTCTACGCTTCCGCCACTAATTCTCATTAAAGCCCTGATTATCCAGGGCTTTTTTGTGTCTGGTCGGTTTCAGCCCATACGCTAGCCCATACTTTGGGCGCTGGCTTTGAGTGCGCCTCGTTGGAATTTTCTGCCGAACGGTCTCTCACTTTTAAGCTGCGGAGCCTTGATGCGATATGCAGGCTGCCGTTGGGTTAGTCGTACTCAAGACGCCATCCATGCCGGATGGCCTTCCCCTGTCGTTGTACTGCTTGGCCTCCGACTGTTGCCGCCTGCCTGGCGTTCGCTTGAATAGATTTAGTACAGAGTCTAGAGAGAACCGTTCTGACTGAGAGGCGACACGTGTGCTCCAACACCGCTGCTGCGGCAAGCACATCAGATAGTACTTGAGCCAGCACGCAGAGATTCTGACATGCAGGCAACAGGCATATGTGTCCTCTTGCTGACTGATCTCTACGTAACGAAATATTTCCTCATCTCATTACACCCGTAGGTGGTGGCCACTGGCCCAGTGCAAAGGCTACTATGGCGCGTCGTTGCCATTGCTTCACGCTGACAACTTTCACTCGGAAAGCTTTCACGCTGAAGACGTCCAGGGAGGGTTGTCATGTGGGTAGATAACGAGACAGAAACAGACTTCCTCAACTTTTCTGGGGTCGCTGACACGGTCGCCGAGATCGTTTACCAGGCGGAAGGGCGTCCGATTTCAATCGGAGTGTCCGGGGCGTGGGGCGCGGGCAAGTCGTCCATGATCAAGTTGATCCAGACGTCCCTCAAAGATCCGCCCCAAGGCGAGGAGAAGCCAGCGAAAGAATTTGTATTCGTTGAGTTCAACGCTTGGCTCTATCAGGGCTACGATGACGCCCGCGCAGCCTTGATGGACGTGATCGCCACGCGTCTGGAGGCCGAGGCCAAGAAGCGTGCGAAAGGGCTAGATAAGGCATCTGAGCTGCTTTCACGGGTGAATTGGCTCCGGGCTGCGAAGCTCGCCGGCAGCACAGCCTTGTCTTTTGCTACGGGAGTACCCGCGCCGGGCCTGCTAGGCGAGATCATCGGCCTTGTTGACCGAGTTCGATCTGGGCAGGTTGATCAGGATGCCATCGAGGCATTGCACGACACCGCCGAAAAAGCCAAGGATGAGGCCGGTAAGCTATGGAGTAGCGCGCCTGCCAAAAAGTCTCCGCCGAAGGAAATCCAGGCACTCAGGGATAACTTCGAGGCCATCCTGGAAGAGCTGGGGGTCACCCTGGTCGTGTTGATCGACGACCTGGATCGCTGCCTGCCGGAGACCACGATCTCAACCCTGGAAGCCATTCGTCTCTTCCTGTTCCTGCGCAACACGGCGTTCGTGATCGCTGCGGACAACGAGATGATCAAGCACGCGGTGCGCAAGCACTTTAGCGGCGTGCCCGATGATGTCTTGGTGACAAGCTATTTCGACAAACTGATTCAGGTGCCGATTCGTGTCCCTCCCTTGGGTACCCAGGAAGTCCGGGCCTACATGATGATGCTGTTCCTGGAGAACAGTAAGCTGCCCAAAAAAGTCGTCGAAGACATTCGAGTCAAGGTGCGCGGACAGCTTCGGACAACCTGGCAGGGCAACCGGGTGGATCGCGCGTTCATGCAGACCTTGTACGACGACTACCCCACAGATCTGATCGGTAAGTTTGATACCGCTGAGCGGCTGGTTGCAGTCATGACGTCAGCTTCTGGTATCCAGGGAAACCCGCGACTCATCAAGCGATTCTTGAATGCGCTGTCTATCCGCATGAGCATCTCTCGTGCCCAAGGGGTGGGTGTCGACGAAGCCGTACTGGTTAAGCTGATGCTGTTCGAGCGTAGCGGCAACCCCAAAGCGTACGAAGAGCTGATGAAGGCTGTGGCCTCCCACAAGGACGGCAAGCCCGTGCTGCTTGGCGAATGGGAAGCTGATGTGAAGTTGGGTAAGGCCCTGACGCTCCAGCAGCCCTGGGATCTTCCTTTCGTCAAAGAGTGGCTCGCCCTGCCTCCAGCATTGGCAGACAAAGATTTGCGGGGTGCTATCTACGTCAGTCGTGAGCACGCTCCGATCATCACAGACGAAGACCGACTGTCTTCAGAAGCTGCCGAGTTGCTCATGGCACTGCTTGCTACCCCTGACATGGCTGAGCAGCTGAAGGATCGGCTGGCTCTCATAGCGCCTGTAGATATCAACGTCGTGATGGATCGTTTGCTTGATAAAGCGGGTGCTGAGCAAGAGTGGGGCGTACCGGACATCTTGGAGGCGTTGCTCGTGGTCGGGCGCCTAGATGCACAGCAGGGACTCCGACTGGCGGCGTTCCTGAAGGCACGTCCGCCTGCGCAAATCCAAGCGGGCATTGTGCCAAAACTGACGGACGAGGCTTGGGTGAAGTCAGTCTACGAATTCTGGATGACGGCTGAAGTCAGTGGGCCGGTGAAGGCTGCGATAAGGAAGTTCGATGGGAACCTCACAAAATAACGATCCGCCTGGCAAGGGCCTACCGTACGTACCACCTTGGACTCCTCCGCTGCCGCCGCTGCCGCCCCCTGTGCCGCCAAAGCCGCCCGAGCCACCGGAGCCAGATCCACAAGATGACGGGCCATCTGAGCCAGACAAGGACGAGATCGAGGATGGTAATGACCAATCCGATGACCCAAGGCAGGTACCCCAGGCACCTTCACCCTTAGCGCCTCCCGCACGATTCAAGGGAGCCCGGCGGGGGCTAGGTGACTTCGCAAACAGCGGTAATCGCAATAGCTTGCGCAAGAGCCTGCGGGAATATGTGCGCCATGGGTATGGTGGATCAAAAACCACCACGGCACGCTTTGGAGGCACCGCGTCGATCGCCGGGGTCTTCGGCAGCGCGCTTGAGTCGGTCGCGGATGGCAGCCAGCAAGCTGGCCCCGGTGTACTTGACCGTGCTCTTCTGCAAGGTCGCTCTGCCTCCGAAGTGATGGATGCGCTGGTTGAGGCCGTGCGCCCCGTAGATGGTACCCAGGATGCAGAAGCCGAGCGTGCTTCGATACGTGGGTCGCTGTCGGATGTTTTGGTGCGCTATCCAGATGCTGACCTGCTCAACCTGTCAGCTGAGCAGCGGGCTTTTGCGATTGAGCGTTTCACAGCGATGGACGTGTTCCATCGGTACGAGCTCGATATGTGCAAGACCATCCAGGAAAAGGCGCCTTCAGCATCGGTCGCAATGCGTCGCTTGAAGGAGATCAAGGACTACATCAAAGAGTGCGTGAGCGCCTCGTTCCGCAAGATCGCAACCGCTAGAACGCCCTTGACTACCGCAAGGATTTCTCAGGTGGTCACCCAGGCGCTGCAGGACACCTTTGAAGTGTTTGAGGGGTACGTAGAATGAGGTTTGTGTGCGGCCCAGCTGGATTCACGGTTCCGGGTATGGACGGCGCCATGCAAGTGGTGATCTACGGCAAAGCTGAAGATGGACAGGTCAGCGTCGGTGGCTATGCCCGTGAACTGCTGGACAAGGCCCATTTGGAAATCAGCCCCCAAGCCTGGGACTTTCTGAGTATCGCGCTTTCAGTGGTGGCTGCTGATTTCACTGATTTGAGATCAAAGAGTGCTGACGCCTGGACTCGGCAGATCAGCCTTGAGATTGCGGTGCAAGATCCGGTGTTTTGGAACACCCAGGCGCGTGCCTTGGAGGCGGCGCTGCGGTTTCTTACAACGGATCAGTGGACGCTGGCTTTCCATCCCGGTGGGTTTGGGCCGCCGGCACAGATGCAGGCGCTGCATCCTTTGGAAGATTCGGTGGTGCTGCTTTCTGGCGGTCTAGACAGCTTGATTGGTGCAATTGACCTGGTGGAGCAGGGGTTAAAGCCCTATGCGGTGAGCCAGATTGTCAGAGGTGATGGTGAGAAGCAGGATCTATTTGCTCAGAGCCTTGGTTTGAACCGGATCGGTCTCAATCATGTGGCCAGATCGCCTGGGCAGCAGGAGCCGTCCCAGCGTGCTCGCTCGATCGTATTTTTGGCATTTGGACTGGCCGTAGCGACCTCGCTCGATCGCTACCACCGTGGCGAGACCGTGCCGCTGTACATCTGCGAGAACGGGTTCATCGCCATCAATCCGCCGCTGACCATGTCCCGAGTTGGCAGCCTGAGCACTCGCACTGCGCATCCTGAGTACCTGGGACGGCTTCAGCAGGTCTTTGATGCTGCCGGCATCAACGTTCAGATTCGCAACCCTTACGCCCTGGTTACGAAAGGGGAAATGATGGTGGGCTGCAGAAATCAGGATTTGCTCAAGCAGCATGCCGTGGCATCAACCAGTTGTGGGCGCTTCCAGCGGTTCGGTTACAAGCACTGTGGCCGCTGCGTGCCATGCCAAGTTAGGCGCGCTTCGTTTAAACGGTGGTCGTCGCTCCGTGATCAAACCGAATACGTCCACGATAACCTGAACAAAGATGACCTGCAGCATGGGCGATTCGAAGACGTACGCTCGGTGGGCATGGCGTTGGCAAACGTTGCTCAAAATGGCTTCGAAGAGTGGCTAGGCCACAGCCTCTTTTCTCCCTTCATCCATGATCGCCAAGGGTATAGTCAGATGCTCGCGCGAGGGCTGGAAGAGCTTGGCGTTTTGCACCGTGACTATCGGCTGATCTAGCTGAGTGACGCTAGCGTCGAATGGCTATGTGGAGTGACTTGATGCATAGCCATAAATCGACGTGTGACTGTACGTATGAGCCGATTGCGGTTCTTTACACACATAGGCAAGATCAGCCGAGGAATGGATGGAGGTGAGAACGGTCTGAATGAGGGAGCCATTGCTCGGTCAAAGGGTGACTAGCGGTCGAGCGGGAGAAGGAATCTGCTCCCGCCTACTCACCGTCTGGTGAGCCAAACGGCCTTCATGGATTAGACAGCGTCTCCTCGTGTAGAAGAGAGGGCTGACCTTTCCAAGCACAAGGGCTCATAACTTTAAACCATCTCACCGCCCGACCTCAGAGCTGATCTGGCGCGGAACGCTTTATTTCCTAACAGCAGCGGAAACCGAATCCAGCCAGACGGGCACTTTGCGTGCAACGCGAGTTAGAGGGTTTTTCGTGGTTTCCCATTCCTCTTTGAGCAGGTGTCGTGCTTGCAGGATTGTCAAATCTGCGAGCTCCCGCCAAACGTTGTATTTTCCCCTCCCTCTTGCCTCTTGGGGGTCTACGTATAGCTTGCTGGGATCGAGTAGGTTCTGTAGTGATGCCAGGAGCTTGTTCGCTTCCTCGTCGGTCGGCTTGAAGCGCATCTGGATCGTAAGCGTCCGCCCAACTCACCTTGCGTAAGTTAGGCAGACACCCACTGATGCGGTAACAGTCGCCCGATCTCACTGGCCCGTTGCGTCGGCAACCGCGTCAGTACATCTTTGAGATAGGCATATGGATCATGCCCATTCATACGCGCTGACTGGATCAAGCTCATGATCGCAGCCGCCCGTTTACCGCTGCGCAGCGATCCGGCAAACAGCCAGTTCGAGCGCCCGAGTGCCCACGGCCGTATCTGGTTTTCAACTTGGTTGTTGTCGATGGGCACAGCTCCATCGTCCAGGTAGCGCGTCAGCGCTACCCAGCGTTTCAGGCTGTAATCGAAGGCTTTGGCCGTGGCTGATCCGTTGGGCACCAGGTCGCGCTGGGCCAACATCCAGTCATGCAGTTTTTTACTGATCGGTACCGCCATTTCCTGACGTATTCGCCAGCGATCTTCATCACTCATGTCCCGCGCCTGGCGTTCGACCTCGTACAGGCCGCTGATCGAGTGCAACGCCTGTTCGGCTAGCTGACTTTTGTTCGCCACATGCAGATCGAAAAACTTGCGACGGGCGTGGGCCATGCAGCCGATCTCAGTGATGCCTTGCTCAAAACCAGCTTTATAGCCAGCGAAGTCATCGCAAACCAGCTTGCCGTTCCAGTCGCCCAGGAAGTTACGCGCGTGTTCGCCAGCACGGCTTGGGCTGAAGTCGTAGACCACCGCCTTGAGCGCCGAAAACGGCGTCGTGCTGTAGGCCCAGACATAGGCTCGGTGGGTTTTCTTCTCGCCCGGCGCAAGCATTTGCACCGGTGTTTCATCAGCGTGAATCACGCCCTGGTTCAGAACGGCTTCACGCAGTGCATCGACCAGCGGCTGGAGCCGCACACCGGTTTGTCCGACCCACTGGGCCAGGGTCGAGCGAGCGATTGCCAGCCCCGCGCGGCCAAAGATTTTCTCCTGCCGGTACAGCGGCAAGTGGTCGGCAAACTTCGCCACCATCACGTGGGCCAACAACCCTGCGGTCGGGAGACCTTTGTCGATAACCTGCGCCGGCACCGGCGCCTGCATCAGTGTCTCGCACTGACGGCAGGCCCATTTGCCACGCACATGTTGCTCGACAGTGAACACGCCCGGCGTGTAATCCAGCTTCTCGCTAACGTCTTCGCCGATGCGTTGAAGTTGGCAGCCACAGGTGCACTGAGTGTTTTCCGGTTCGTGGCGGATCACCGTGCGTGGAAACTGCGGCGGCAATGGCGCACGTTTCGGGGATTGCCGTGGCTCGACCTGTGGCGAAGCTGGGAGGAGCTGTTTCAGCTCTGCTTCGATAGCTTCAAGGTCTGTGTCGAGCAGGTCATCCAGCAAGCTGCCTTGCGCCGGGCTGATTTGCTCGCTGCGCTTAGCAAACTTGTGGCGCTTGAGCAGGGCGATTTCGAACTTGAACTGTTCGATGAGGATTTCATCGTTCTGGATCTTCCTGCTCATCGCCTCGACTTGGGACTGCAACTGCAGCGCCTGTGCCGCCAAGGCACGGAGCTGTTCCGGGGTCATCTGGTCGAGGTTGGGCGAGAAAGTCATGCCGCCGATTGTGCCAGAGCAGGCCCGAAACGACGACAAGCAGACCGGTCAAATGGCCGGCGATTACAGCATGCTGATCACGCCACCCGTGCCGACTCGCTGCCACGGCAAACCCAGTACCAACGCCTGGAGTTGCTCGCTGTCGAGTTCGACCTCGCAGCCATGGCGAATGCCGGGCCAGTGGAACTTGCCTTGGTTCAGTCGACGCGCTGCAAGCCAGACGCCGACGCCATCGTGCACCAGCACTTTCATCCGGTTAGCCCGGCGATTGGCGAACAGGTAAGCGCAGTGCGGCTTCGCCGCACCGAACACCGCGATCACTCGGGCTAATGCGGTTTCGGTACCGGCGCGCATGTCCATCGGCTCGGTGGCCAGCCAGATGGCATCGATACGGATCATCGAGTGACAGCCCGAATAAACTGCGCGCAGCCTTCAGGGTCTGAGGTTGGCCATTTCACCGTGATCACTTGCCCGGCCATGGGCAACTCGATGATCACTGGCGCTTCGGCTGGCCGTTTAGGTGCGGCTTTAAGCGGGACGAATGCCGGTAGTGAAGCCGCTGCGGGCTGATCTCGATAGAGCGGCATCCATTTGCGGATAACGTTGGCATTGATGCCATGGCTGATGGCGACACTGGAAATGGATGCGCCAGGTTGCAGGCATTCCTGAACGACCTGGGCTTTGAACGGTTTCGGATAAGAGCTTCGTTGGCGCATGGAAATCCTGGCGATAAGGGTGATCGCGTCCGCTTAAAAATACGCGGACACCATCGCCCTTAAAGCTGGAGTTCGGAAGGTGAGTTCGCCGGACGCTTACTCTGGATCTTTCTGTACGCACGGAAAGCCTCGTACTTCAGTGAGTTGAGTTTTTTATGGGCCTCTGCCTTCAGCTCTTGGTCATCACTCGGGTTGGTGTCGATGTACAGGTCTTGTAGTGGTCAACTAATCCCGGACACTGCGTTAACTTTTTCCTCGGCCACAGCGGGCGCCAGCCCGCTGTTAAATTGATGTGGCCGTTGCCAGTTGTAGCGCTGCATCAAAAACCGGCCGATATCCTGCTGTGCTAACGAAGCGCTCATGTAGCCCACGGTCGGTATCCATTCCGTTTTCAGGCTGCGAAACAACCGTTCCATCGGTGCATTGTCGTGGCAGTTTCCACGTCGACTCATGCTCTGTTTGAAGCGATAGCGCCACAGTCGCTGACGGAAGCCTCGGCTGCCGTACTGGCTTCCTTGGTCGCTGTGAAACAGAACGTTCTGAGGCCGACCACGCTGCTCATAGGCCATATCCAAAGCCTTGATAACCAGGTCAGCGTCAGGCTTCGATGAAAACGCCCAGCCCACCACGCGACGGGCGAACAGATCGATCACAGCCGCCAAATAGTGCCAGCGACCTTGAGCCCAGACATACGTGATGTCACCGCACCAGACCTCATTCGGCGCCGACACGGTGAACTCTCGATCCAACACGTTCGGGATATCCGGCCGCTCCACCGTCGCCTTTTTATAGGCATGTGAGCCAGGTTGCTTGCTGATCAATTTCATTTCGTTCATCAGCTTGCGCACCTTGAATCGCCCAATCTCTATGCCGTCCGCGCGCATCATGAGCATGATGCTTCGGCTGCCCGCCGCGCTGCGGCTTTGAGTGAACAGCTCGTTCACTCGGCTGCGTAAAACCAATCGCTCAACGTCCGGAGATCGGCGCTTGCGGCAGTGCGCGTAATAGCAAGATCGGGTGACTTCAAATACCGAGCACAACAGATCAACAGGCTCTTCAGCGCGGAGTTGATCAATTAACGCGAACGCTCGTGTTCCTCGGCCATCAAGAGCGCGGTGGCCTTTTTTAAGATCGATTTTTCCCGTTCCAGCCGATTGATTCGAGCTTCCAGCTCTTGGATTTTTTGCTGTTCGGGCGTCAGCGCTTTACTGGTCGGGGTTACACCATTTCGCTCTTCCTGAAGCTGGTTAACCCATCGACGCAGGGCCGACTCCACCAGCCCAAGTGAACGGGCGGCATCGATATGGCTGTAGCCCTGGTCGAGCACCAGGCTGGCAGCTTCGCGCTTGAATTCTGGGGTAAAGGTACGACGTTGCTTGGTCATCAGACACCTCTCTATGGCGAGCATTTTCGCCTAAATGGGTGTCCGGAATCATTAGACCACTACACCTGCAGGGAGAAGACGCCTTTCTCGTAATCGACAGTGCCATGAGCTTCAAGCACGAACCCGCCAGTACCGCCGAAAACATGGGTGTTACCGGCTTGCCATTGCTGCACGTTGATCTGGGTTTTGAATTCGCCAGATTGAGCGGGAAGTTTTCCTTGATACAGGAAATTGGCATCGCTGCCATTCACGCTGCCATCCTTGACGAACACGAGTCCAGATCCGAAATCCTGGATGTTGGAGCGGAAGTGAACCTCAAACACACCTTGCGACATGGGAGTCTCCATGGAGGCTGAAATTGAGCGTTCAGCATAATGGGATCCATTGCGGGGTGGCCTAAAGCTGTTTTGTTGCCAGATATTTCCAAGTACCTAAGTTATTGGGGGCTGCGCACGATCGCTGACGAGTACTCTGAGGGCGTCTAGCGAGCAATGTTTTGTCCTAATTACCTCCGGCAGCTTTTGCTTTCGCATTGTTCGATTTAAGGAGTTCAGCCGCTGCGTTCTTAGAATCCTGCTCTGTCGATTTCAAAGTCTTCCAGGCCTCTCGTACCGACTTCTACTGCGCAATGACCGCATTCACTACATCCAGTGTGCTGCAGGCGCCGGAAGCCGAGCTGGCGGTGTTTGCTCCACACGCTGAGTGGAATTCTATGGAGCCCTTCTCGGGGAATTTGACGGTCTCGATATAGCGAGGGTCGGCGACGGTGGCGCTGAATTTCTGCCCTGCTAGAGGGCCGTCGTTAAACAGCACGGTTACGTTCCGGCACGCTGAGTAAAAAATCGTCTTCTGAGATTTTTCACTGGCACTCTTGGCATAGACAAGGTTGTCCAACGCTTCGTCTTTAACCAGGCCAAATTCTGCTTCCAGATGGATGGTCTTTTGTCGGACGAATAGCGTCGTCCGTAAACTCCTAGAGCTTGCTATGGCAGGCTAAATCCTACTTTAAAGAGGTTGTGCGCATAAAATACGGTAAATTCGGCTTTTCTGCGTCTAAAAGCAGTCTTTGGCGCACCTGAGTGTCAGTTTGTTATAAATTGGATCCGGTGCTTGAATTCGTCACTTTTCTTCGGCGATGATGGCACTTCAATATTTAAGGAGTACGTGATGTCGTCTGCAGCTGTCAAAATCGAACAACGGGCCCCTTCGGCCATTCGCCAACGCCTGTCGAAAGGCCAAAGCACCAACCCGGCCATCCAGCGCCTGCGGTCGCGCGTGCTGACTGAGTCGGATGTCGGCCAGGTCATCACCAGCTATGACCGTATGCACCACCGTCACAACCGTTCGTGAGTCACCTGCATGGACGCCGCTAAGTTCTCGTCGTTTCTGGTAAAAGTGGCATCGCGGTGTAACCTCGATTGCGATTACTGCTATGTCTACCATCACGCGGATCAGAGTTGGCGCTCCATGCCCAAATTCCTTTCCGCCGAACACCGCAGGGCATTTGCCAGGCAGCTCGCGGAATACGTGATCCAAAGTGATCTGAAGCATTGTGCGGTAATTCTGCATGGCGGAGAGCCGCTGCTTGCAGGCGCTCAAACACTGGCAGACTTTGCGGCGCTTCTGCGCCAGAGCTGCTCGATCCCTGTTGACGTCAGTTTGCAAACCAATGGGTTGCTGCTGACTGACGAGGCACTTCAGATTCTGGCAGCGGCGGATATAGGTGTCTCGCTGAGCTTGGACGGGCCCAAAATCGCCAATGACAGGCATCGCTTGACGCGCAAGGGGCGCTCAAGCTTCGATCAGACAGAACAAGCGCTCATTCGTCTTCAGAACTACCCCTCTGTTTTCGCGGGAGTCATTGCTGTCGTTGACACCTCGACCAGTGCAGCTGAACTCTTTGAATACTTCAACCAATTCAAAATTCCACGGCTGGATTTCCTCTTGCCCGACGCACACTGGCTTCGCCCACCTCCCGGGCGTAATCAGGATCCGGGTCTGTATGAGCAGTGGCTGGTGAATGCGTTCGATGTTTGGTTCGACGAGTATCCACACATCCCGCTTCGCACCTTTGAGGCCTTGCTCGATCTGTGTGCAGGGCTGCCTTCTGGAACTGATGCGTTTGGCTTTGGCGATGTGAGTTTGCTGTCTATCGAAACGGACGGCAGCTATCACGATCTTGATGTATTGAAGGTCACTCAGGATGGCGCCACCCGATTGGTTGGCACCGTCCTGGATACCTCTATTTCAGAAGTGGCTCAATCGTTGGCGATTGAGCAGCACCGACGCTACTTGCGCAAAGAAGGATTGTCGCAGGTGTGTCAGTCGTGTGCGATCGTCGACATCTGCGGTGGCGGCTCACTTCCTCACCGTTTCGGTCAGGACGGATTCACCAATCCCACGGTGTATTGCAATGAAATGAAGCGGTTGGTGGCACACATCACCGAGCGCCTAAACGAGCACCTGAATGAGGATTGGCAGGTCGAAGAGCAGATACCGCTTCCTGGCACGTTCGATCTTGTCCAATTTGAGTTGGCTGAGACTTCAGAGGCCCACCTTGGATGGTTGTGTGCTGGCGCCGATGCCGACGCAGTGCAGAGCCTGCAGGAGGCTCTGGATCTTTACCTTGATGATCCTCGTGCGATTCAGCTGCGTTTGCTGGACGATGTGGCGTTTGAGCGCAAGGCACAGCAGCCAGGTGCTATCGCCTGGGCAGGTGCTGCCATGGCTCAAAGCCGGGGGCATGCGTTGCTAGCTGTAGATGGGCAGGCCATCACAGTAAGTTCTGACTACCTGGACAGGCTGCTCATTGACGCGGAGCAGCACGATTGTGCTGGGTTCGCAGTCGCAGAGGATGATCTGTGGCTAAGGGCGCCATTTGGCACCGCCATCTATTTTGAAGGGGATGAGCTCGCAGCGGTCGGTCGGGCTTTGGTTCAGCAGGCAATGGAGATCGTTAAGGCATGGCGCCCTGCGCTTGCCTCGGAAATGGAGTCTGCCTGCAGTGCTATCCAGTTCATCCGTGACCCCAGCGCAGACCCGCGAAAGATCGTTTCCTTCAGCGATAACTCTGTTCCAGGGGCTTTGTACGTCTCGATTTCGCAAGGTGATCGACTAATCGACCCTTACGACCTGGCGGACTCCCTGATTCATGAACACCGCCATCAGAAGCTCTACCTCTTGGAGCGATATGCCCCTACGGTTGAGCGCACTACTGCACAGGTTGTCTCTCCATGGCGTGAGGATCTGCGTCCACCCTCAGGTCTGCTTCATGCGGTATTCGTATTTGTGGAACTCAGGCGCTTCTGGCTTTACGTCAGTGAGCACGGCCCAGCCGAGTTAAATTCGCGAGCCATTAACCAGATCGCTGATACCGACCTGCACCTTCGGCAGGCACTTGAAACGCTCAAGGAATGCCCGCTGACGGATATTGGGCAACGCTTGGTCGACGTGTTGCGCAGTGCATCCAGAGAAGGGATAACGCCAGATGAGTTCGCCGCTAACCGTTCCGTTGTCCAGCTTGTCGGCTGATTTACATCAGAGACATGCGCAGCTTCGAGACTACTTCTGTGACAAGGACGCGTTAGCTACCTGCGTTGATGAGCAGTGGGTCTTGGCTCTGAATTGGTCGGATGATCCATACCGCTATGTCGATCCTCGGCTTGATGAAGGGTTGGCTTGGTGGGGCTGTGACATCAAGTACCAGGACATGGCCTTGGCTCGTAAGCGCAGAGGGAGGGTATTGTTAGCGCTCAATGACACGTGGACACTAGAAAGTTGGAGCGAGTGGCTGGCGAGAACGCCGCAGCCCCAAAGCATCACCGTGCTTCATGTCGATGATCATAAAGATCTGGGTGCGCCCCGTATTTTTAACCGGCCAGGTGGTTGGCTTGATCCCATCGTCAAACAACCCGTTGACCTGCATGAGCCGAATTCAGTAGCCAGTGCAATCATGAGTGGCGCTCTGGGCATGGGGAGCTTCCTCACGCCTTTTTTGCATCAGTATCCGGACGCCGATGTACGCCATCTCTGTCAGGCCCCAAAATGTGTTCGAACCATCGATTCGCGGATCATTCTGGAGTCGATGGCCGATACCTTGCTCGACCCTTCGGCCTACCGTCCTGCTATTTCACTGGTATCAGATGAGGAGGGGCCTGGACGAGGGCGGTATCGGTTTACTAATGATCTTGATGCGTGGCTTGAAAGTCTGTCGGAGGATAACGCACCCATCCTCCTCCATGTGGACATGGATTACTTCTGCAACCGGTACGATGGTGACAGTGATCATGTTGAGCACCCAGGCCCATTGAACGATTCATTGCCGCAAGTTCTCAGTAGGATCGACGCACTGACCAGTGCGTTGCACCGGCACGGTTTGATTGATCGTCTCGCAGACATCGTGATCGCATTCTCCCCTGGATTCTTCCCGGCTGAATTCTGGGCTGAAAGCTGTGATCGACTTCTTGTCGGTCTGGGAGAGCTGCCGTGGCGCGAACAGTGAGCACTCCAAGAGCTAAGGCTACTGCGCGTAAAACCCCGAAGCCTCCAGCGGTCAAGGCCAAATCGAAGCTCGGGCCTGTGCCATTTGAGAAGCTGGAGTTCGTTCGCACCCCAGGAAGCCGTGAGCGAGGCGGTGGCCCAGGTGGCGAGGCATGGATCATCTCAGCCGAGGGGAAGCGTGCGGGAATCGCCTATATAAATTTGGTCGAGGACGCAGTTCGTGGTCGCTATGCCTCATTTCATGTCTTTTTGAATCGACCGAGTCAAGGACGGCAGATTGGACGCGCTGCTTATCAGTACTGCTGCCTGAACAGCCAATACGATGTCATCTACGCGCACATGCGCAAGTCCAACCTGGCGTCTCGCAAGGCGGCCGAACACGCCGGCTTTGAGGAGGCTACGGTGGCTGGCGATACCCAGCTCGTCCTTGTCTGGCATCGAAATGCTGACCAAGCTGTCAGACCCGCGAGCCCTACAGTTTCTGCTTCTGCCACACACTCTGAGAGCCCGTCCGAGCGCGGCTTACAGGCACAGACTTCAACAGGAGTCAGCATCCCCAATGAGAAACCGATGAGCTCAATAGACCTGCAGTTTGACCAAAAAAGTAACGATGTCCTCATTTGGAATGGCCAAGTTGTCATGTCGCGTACCGAAGAGGAATATTTCAAAGCACTCTTTTCCAGGCTCGCGCACCTTCAGCCTCGCACTGTTCTCGAAATCGGTTTCGGCCTGGGCATCTCCGCTGCGTTGATTCAGCAATATTTCAAGCCTGATCGGCACGACATTTTTGAAATAGAAACCAGCATCTATCAGGATCTGTTGACCTTCTCACAGCATCATCCGTCGGTGCGACCGTTCTGCGGCGATTGGAACCAATGCCATATTGAAGAGCACTACGACTTCATTTTCTTCGACCCGTTTGACTATCACTCGGACGAGAAGGGAGGAGAAAGTGCTGTCGGAGAGGAGTCTCAGCTGGCAAGGCGGGCTTCCAGGGCTCAAAAAATGCGAGCGCTGCTGAATCCTGGCGGTGTCCTGTGTCATCCCCATTTCGGCGACGGAGATGTGCCGGAGCTTCCTGGCTTCTCCACCGTTATTGTCGATCGGATAAAAGTGTCGCCCATTCGGATGGCGGACGAGACGCTGTGCGATGATGTGGCGATTGTCTATCACAAACCTAAAGCGTAACGGCTGGCAGCTTTGCAGCATGAAAGCTCGTGCGCAGGGGTAAGGCTGATGTGTCGAGGAACCAGCCAGTAACAACCGACTATCTCAGGGCTAAGAAAGTCAGCTCAAAGTGTCGATTCACTGCCATAGGTCTAAACTGCTGCAGCTACGAGTTCGGCATCTGTCACGAACAAAAATGGTGGGCAGTGTCGGACAACAGCAAGCATATGATTTTTCTTGAGATTTTAAGTGTGCAGTCGGATGCATACTGAGCCCAAAAGCCTGGGAAGACTGGGAGACCCTGGAATTGCTGGGGTTGCCGGGTTCGGCATAGGTGTGTGTCAGGTATTTATTTTTCCTGTGAGGAGGGGTGCCTTGGATAAGGGTTCGAATCTCTACGCTTCCGCCACTTCCAAAGCCCTGATTATTCAGGGCTTTTTGCGTTTCTGGGGGTCGAAAAATAGGGCCTTGGGAACACGCTTGGGAATATCACTTCCAATTCGGCTTGGAATCGCTTCGAAGACGTTCACTATTTTGCCTTCTGTGCGCGCGCCCCCTTCTCCGAAATCATGTCCGTTTCGTTTAGACCAACCTAGCCGGGGTGGCGCGCTTCGTTGAAGTGGGTAATATGCTTCGCTTCCTTCTAGGCGGGAGAGCGGTCATGCGCCAAAGGCTGCAGCAGCTTCGAGAGTGGCTCACACCGCGTAGGCGGCTATGGATGGGCATAGCTCTGATTACAGTCACTATCGCTGTGCCAATTGTCAGTCCAGGAACCACCGTCAGTTGGCTTATCGGGCCTGCGAGCGTTTTCTTCGTGGGTGCCTTTATGCCCGCTACGAACGGAAAATGATAAGGCGCTGGCGGGCATCCGGCAGATGGTTTTGGCGGTACCTTGGAATGTGAGTTTACCGGAATGGCAGCTGCCTCGAGTCTGTCACCAGAACGGGCTGAATAAAGCCTTCGATGTCACCAGCCAGCCACGATTGTTCTGTTCTTGATAAGTAAAACTTAACGGCTGCGCCCGATTCGTCGGTCGACGCTACTGCGATCAATGTCTGTTGTGGATACTGTGTGCGCCACTGCTGAAACACGGCGTTGATCAACAGCAAGGCCTGTACAAGATTATCGCCTGTGAGGTAGTTGAATTGACCCAGCATTCAACGCTTGTCTCGTCCGGGCGGAGCGATCGCTGAACAGTTCCAAGTCTTTTCTTGAAAGCGGCGTGAATCGCCTAACGCTACCACTGAAGGCAACTGGCCGATCATCGCTAGAAGGGAACGATTTGCCTCGCAGCATCACCCCGGACTCGCTAGGATGGGCTGAATTCGTATTTTTGCCAGGCGATGAGTGGATGTTCCAGGACTTAAAAAACAATTCCCCGCACGGGAGCATGCTAAGCAAACTCCAGCCTGTTGCCTCATCAATGCTTGCACACCTGAACGAATGCTATCCGTCTCTTCCCGAGGATTACAGCTCCTTCCTGAAGGAATTCGGAAGCGGAGCAGTAGGTGCGGAGCAGCCGCTGTTCATTCTGTATGACGGTCTGCTAGCGCCGAATGAAATTTACGATGCTGACAGTGCCACCGCGCTGGAGGGAATTCTGTTGTTCGGTGATGACATGCAGGGCTACTGCGCAGGCTTTGATACCGCCTGGCAGGTAGTCGAGATTGATCCGCTCGATGGGCAGGCTCATGTAGTTGCCGCCAGTTTTCAGGAGTACCTGCGCGATCTGTTGAATTAGCGGCGAGGCTCTATTCCCTCCGCAGTTACCGTAGTTGTATTCAAGCGCTCGCGTTTGCGAGAAGCCGACAGCGAACTGTAGTGGAGGGCGAAGCCTTTTGCTCGATCGCAGAGCACCAGGCGTTGTGCCAGGGGGCGTGTCGATTCATCCACGCGTGCATCCACTCAGATATCAGCGTTGGTTGCATGCACTGCTTGAGCTTTCACCCCAAATAACCGGTCAGCTATCCGCCGACCTCGCTCCAGCCCCTCCGCCGTCAGCCAGATCGATTTACTCTTGTTTATCGGATCATTAATGAAGCCCTGCTCATGCAGTCGATTCATGATCTCGAAATCGAACCCTTTCCAGGCATTGCCATCGTCGGAACTAAAGGCTACCAACAGGGCAAGCACGGCATCTTCAATCAGTTTGTCGTCGTATTCCATGATCGTTGCTCCGCTCGTATTTAAGTATCGCGCATGAAATCCAGTAGCAATTGGCAGCCCTGCGCGGCGGTACGCAGAGCCAATAACAATGTACCATCAGAATCTCCGCCGTTTCAGCCACCAGCCTCAATCACCAGCAGATGCCCGAAGCCGATAGCGAACAAAGCGCACGCCATCCAAACAAACTTCCCCGTCCGGCTGAAACCCTAACCGAAGCATCCCCTTGACCCGCGTTCTGCTAGGCGCAAGCAAAACGGTAACCGATTCCAGCCCAATCTCCTCAAAGGCTCGCCGAAGGATTTCAGCAAAAATCGCTCTGCCATGGCCCCAGTAATCTGGATGTAAAACCAGCGCCAGGTCCGCATCACCCTCGGTTAACTGCAGACCACCCCAGCCGGCAAACTTCTGATTCACCAAAAAAGCCCACGGGCCATAGCCATTAACCTGCCACTGCGACTCTTTCTCGGCGACCCACGCTGCGCATTTGGCTTCGTCAAAGTCGGGGCGGCCCAAAGGCATGTGGCGCAAGACCCGCGAGTTGTTGTTGAGCTCGATGATGTCGGCGCTGCTGATTTCACTGAGTCGCTTGAATTGCAGGTCCATGCTTTGCCTTTTCCGCAATTTTTGATGCGCGGGTTCGCACTCGCGCAGGCCAACCAATCTAGCCGGCGGGCTTGAAACTAGCAGCCCCTTTCGCAAGCTCAACCGCAGCAGTAATCGCTGATCGCGCTTGCGGGCTGTTCTTCCAGCAGGTCGAGCCCAGTGCCGCTGAGGCCTGAGCCAGTATGTCACTGACATCCGCCTTGCCCAGTTCTGCCAGTGATTCAATCCCCATCTGTTCGAGCCGGGTAATGACGGTTGGGCCGACGCCCTTGAGGGTGAGCAATGCAGCTCGTTCGGTCGGTGAAAACGGCATTTGCGAAATCCTTTTCTGGGTAGCTTGGGGAATGTTCAAGTATAGAAACACCGCAACTTGGCTTGGGTCGATGCACAGACCTGTGCCTGAAACTTCGCATCGTCCGAATTCCAGCACAACGCGTAGCCATAACAATTGGGCACGTGGTTGGCAATCTCATACGCCCGCCATTGCGTCATTGCCTGGCCATCAATTGTCTCTGGCGTGTACTCAAGTAACCAGGCAACAGCATTGATGAACTGCCCATGGGAGAACACTGCAATGTCCTGGGCAGGATGCGCGGCAAGTTGTTCCAGGAATGCCTTCGCCCGAGCCACGAAGTCCAAAAACGACTCCGCTCCGGCGCCATCCCTGAATGCCGGGTCCGATCTGGCCCAGTACGCTTCAACCCAGTTGCGACGTTGGGCCACTGTCGTGTCGGCACAGCGCGCAGGTTCTAGGTAGGTGAACTCTTGCACAGCCCAGGTTTCGAGCGGCACGGCAGGGAAGGCGGTGGCCGTCGCCCTGGCGGTTGACTGGGCTCGAAAGAATGGCGAGGCAACAATTAATTGCGGCGCCTGGGTGAACGAATGGGCCACCCGCTGCGCTTGTTCGATTCCCTTTTGAGTAAGGGCAATGCTCGCATGATCGCGACTGGCTTGGCCTGCGTTGGCAGCGCTTTCGCCGTGGCGAATCAGCTTGATGTGCTTCATTGACGACCTGTCTTTTCAACGTGAGTGTTGATTGTCCTGTTGCGCAGCATAACGGCAATCTGGTTTAAGATGGTGCATCATGGCTGACTGCCATGCAGCCATAAAACAAGGAGGTTTGACATGAGCAACCCAAGCAAAAAGCCTTTCATCCTGGCCGGCGCGCCACTGATTGCCATGGGCTCGGGCTTCATTGCCGTGGGGTTATCCGGGCAACCTGCATTTGCTTACACCGGTCTGGGCTTGTTAATACCCGGCATCGTACTGGTTGCGATCGAATTCTATTCGAGACGTCGACGGGCTTGAGTGAGCCGCGACAGCATTCGAAGATAAGGATATCCGTGCAAAACCCACAACCGACCGACCCCGCTGAACGCCCTGCAGCAAACCCGCCCGATACATTGATGAACTGGTCGATCAAGGCGCGCCTGATTGCGCCCAGGGACCTGCGCAATGGCATCCTGGCGATGACCATCGCGGTGCTCGGGGTGGCCGGTATGCTCGGTTGGCTGGGCGCCGACAAGTGGGTCTACGGGCTATGCGCGGTGATGTACGTCCTGATGCTGCTGTTATTAACGGTCAGAACCCACCTCTCATTCCAGCTCACCCGCGACGGCATAACCATCAGCAAGTACGTGCGCTCCGATCGCGCCGCCAGGACCACCATCGTCGTGGTTGTGGTAATCGAGGCGCTGTTGATGCTCTGGCTGGCGGTCGCAACCGGCACCTGGTGGTTGCTGCTGACGCCGCTGTTTATCGCTTACATCCTGTTCACTCGCAAGATGGTGCCGCCTTCGCCCGAAGCCTGCGCTAAACATGAGTACGGCCCCGGGTGGGAGCAATATCGCTACCTGACCATCGACCGCAAGCGCCGGATCCTGGTCCCGCATATCAGTAACCTGTCCATCGGCTTCGAACTGCGCCTGCCCGACATAGCGATGTTCGAACAGTGCCTGGCGCTGATGCGTGAGCTGTTACCTGCCGAGGTTGAGTATCTGGAGCGGGATTGGGAGTTTGCGTGATCTGCAGCGGGGCGGTTCAAACAGCCGCTCAAATGAACCCCTCAAAAAAACAATCCCCGAATACCGGGGATTATTTTTACGTGGCGCTAAGCAACTTATTGCTTCCCCGTTCCCTCCGGCAACGCATAAGCAATGATGTAGTCGCCCACATCCGGCGAATGGCTCATGCCGCCCGCCGAGATCACCACATATTGCTTGCCGGTAGCCGGCGACTGGTAGATCAACGGCGCGGCTACAGCACCGACCGGCAGGCGGGCTTTCCACACTTCTTTACCGGTGGCCGAGTCGAGCGCGCGCAGGTAGTAATCCTGGGTGCCGGCAAAGAACACCAGGCCGGACGCCGTTGAGGTCGGGCCGCCAAGGGTCGGCATGCCCAGCGGGATCGGCAGGTGGGTTTTGATCCTCAGTGGGCCGGTGTCCTGGACAGTGCCCAGCGGCACTTGCCAGACCAGTTTCTGGGTATTCAGGTCGATGGCGCTCATGCTGCCGAACGGCGGGCTGTTGCACGGTACGCCCAGGGGGGATTGCAGAATATCGATTTTCACCCCGCCATAGATGCCGGCAACTTGTGGGCGAATGGTGCCCATGAAGCCAGGCACTTCATCGGTCGAGACTTTGAACTTCTTGGTGTTTTCCTTGGTGACCAGGGCCATGCGCAGTGGCACGCGCATGTCGTTGACGAACATCATGCCGGTGTTTTCGTCGATGGAGATACCACCCCAGTTCATGCCGCCCAACAGGCCCGGCCATTCGATGTAGGGTTTTTCGGTTGGCGGGGTAAAGGGGCCGACGTAGACGGAGTCCTTGAACATGATGCGGCAGTACAGTTGGTCGAAGGTGCTCACGCCCCACATGGACTTTTCAGTCAGTGGCTCGGCACCAATCACCGGCATGCCCACCGAGTGCGGTTGGGTGGGCGCCAGGTGTTCGCCTTCTGCAGCCGGTGCAGTCGGCACCGGGCGCTCCTGCACTTCGGTAACCGGCTGGCCGGTGCGGCGGTCCAGTACGAAGATGTTGCCGGTTTTACTGGTCTGGATCAGCACCGGGGTTTTTCGCCCTGGGCATTCTTGATGTCGTACAGCACCGGCTGCGATGGCAGGTCGTAGTCCCACACGTCGTGGTGAACGGTCTGGTAAACCCATTTCGCTTTGCCGGTCGAGGCATCGACGGCAACCACGGCCGAGCCATACTTTTCCTTGGCCTGGTTGCGGTCGCCACCCCAATAGTCGGGCGGGCCGTTGCCGGTTGGCAGGTAGACCAGGTTCAGTTCCTTGTCGAAAGTCGGAACGGTCCAGACGTTGGGGGTTTCCAGCGTGAAGGCGTGATCGGCGGCGGTGGTATCCGCATCCTCAGGCGCGCCGATATCCCAGGCCCACACCAGCGCACCGGTGAGTACGTCAAAGGCCCGCACCGCGCCGGAAGGTTCTTTGCCGACGATGTCGCGGACCCAGCCACCGACCACAGTGAGGTGGCCCATGACCACCGGCAGGGAGGTCGGGTGATAGCGCTTGCTGTTCTCGGTCGGGCCCATGCCTTTTTTCAGGTCGACGAAGCCGTTGTCGCCAAAGTTCGGGCACAGGCTGCCGGTGTGCGCATCGAGGGCAAACAAGCGCGCATCGACAGACGACACCAGAATGCGCTGACGGCATTGTTGCTGATCGTTGTAGGAGGCTTTGACCTCAGTGCTCAGGCTGTCGTCCTTGTCGATGTCGTAATAGCCCACGCCGCGGCAGGTGACGTGCTCGGCACTGCTGGCGTGCGGGTCGAATTTCCAGATCGGCTTGCCGCTGTCGCCGTCGAGGGCGGTGATCAGGTTTTCCGGGGTGCACGAATACAGCACGTTGCCGATCTGCAGCGGGGTGTTTTCGTCGACACCGGCGCCATTGCCGGTAGTCCTGCGGCCGGTGCGGTAGATCCACGCCACTTGCAGGTCCTTGACGTTGTCTGCGGTGATCTGGCTGAACGGCGCAAAGCGCGTGCCGGATGCACTGCGGCCAAAGAACTCCCAGTTTTCAGGTGCGGAGGCGGGCGCTTTGGGCGCGGGCGCACCGGTGCTAGCGACCGGGTTGGAGATCGCGCCGTGCGGATAGAACGCAGCAACGAAGGTTGCGATCAGCGCCGCAAACACGACAAAACCGCTGCCGTTGGCCAGGCGCCTAGTGTTCGCAGAGGTACCTGGGAACGCAGCACCGACCCACAGGCTCAGGGTCAGGATAATCGCCGGAACCACCAGGCGCGGCAGCAGTTGCCAGTAACTAAACTGGCCCACTTCGTAAAATGCCCAGGCACAGGTTGCAAGGGCGATAACCACGGAAAGGGTAATGCCGCTGCGTTTGCGCCAGAAAAACAGTGCCGCCAGCAGTAAGTAGGCAAGGCCGGCGATCAAGTAATAAGTTGATCCTCCCAGTATCACCAGTTTGAGGCCGCCATATAGCAACGCCAGCGATATCACTAGAACCAGCAGGGAAAACAGCACGCTCGCGGTCGTGGCAAACTTCCGGGTTTGCGTTCGAGGGTCATCCGTCATTGTTTATACGTTCCGTTAGTCATAGGCATTGCACGCACGCAGTGCGCAAGGCTCAGGGGGAATTAAGTTGGCAGCATCAACGCCTGATGGGCAGCGCTGGTCAGCTGGGAAGCGGGGCAGGGGCTTGGCCTGGAAACTGATTTCAGTTTAGGCCGAGGGTGTTTGCGGATAAACGCCCGGGGCTGAGAAGCTTTATTGGTGAAACAGTAACAATGGCGTTTGCCGCACAAGCAATAAGCGCTAATGGCGGTTATCATCCGCGCCCGCAGGTGTACTGCGGATGTCTTGGTCAAGGAGCAGGCTTGTAATGAGTCGAAGTGCGGCAGGGAAGCTGATGGTGGGTGCGGGTATCGGGTTGTGTGCACTGCTCGCTGTGGCCTTGTTCAAGGAGCCCAGGGTGGTGCTGGCACAGTTGCAGTTCCAGGGCGGTGCCCATCCTCGCGGTGACGCCGGGCAAGTGCACGAGGTTTACCGCCAGGCCGTCGAGCAGCTGTTGGCCACCCAGCACATCGATACGCAACGGCTGCAGATCGAGCTCGATCCCCAGCACAGTGACACCCTTGTGCTGCGCGGCCCTGAGCCTGCCCTGAGCGCCGCGCAACGCCAGGCCCTGGCCGGCCAGTTCGATACCATCCTGAAGGCGCGCAAGGCGGTGGTCTCCAGCGTGCAATTGCAGCTGGACTACAGTCAGGCCAAGCGCCTGAATGCAGCAGGGAGGGAAATCGGCCCGGCGCCTGCCAACGTCGTCGCGATGGGGCGCAAGGTCATACCGCTGTGGTTCGACTTGCCCTACGAAACGAGCCTCGATACTCGCATCAGCGACAGCGAGCGGCGCCATGCCTTTGCCGGTAGCCGCACGGTCAACGCCGAGGTGAGCTGCCAGCTCGACAGTTTCGTGCAGAGCGCCTTGCCGTTTGTCATTACCGGCTTCAAGGCCGATAGCGCGCAACTGGAAGGCGGCATGGACATTCTCACCCACGACAAGATGACCCTGCGCGTGCCTGCCAGCCTGTACTTTGACGACCGTGACTTGCGCGAGCGCCTCGAGGCGGGAGGGCTGAAGGTCAGCATGGGAAGCCAGATGTCCTACGGCAAGTTTCGCTCGACCTGGCTGACCATTGAGTTCGGATCACTCGGCGAGCACCCCTACCAGCCCTTTGATATGGCCGACGCCGGGCGCCAGGGCCTGCGCGAGATGTGTGGCGATTACGCGTATCAGGCCGGGCGGCCGTTTTCGTTCTACTACGGGGTAGGGCTGGACCGACTGCAAAAGGTCAGTTTTGCACCGCAGGTCGATGCTCGATGATCTAACCTCCTGTATCACGCAGAGCCACAAATGAATGGCGCACGGGAGCAATCGTATGGGCAGTGGATCACAGGCCACCGAGCAAAAATTTCCGTTTCCCAAAGAAGTCGTGCTCGAAGCGCTAGGCGAAGTCCTGCCGAACCTGGGGCTGCAAGCCACGCACGTCGACATGTTCATCGGCAGAATCGATGTGTCGGCGGGCATGTCGGCGTTTTCCTGGGGCGAACGAGTGACCATCGTAGTTGATGATCTGGAGCCGGGCGTTTGCGTTGTAAGAATCGAGTCGTCCTTGAAGGTCGGGGCGAACCTTCCTGGCAATCATCGGCACCATAAAAATTTCTCCAGGATCATTTATGCGCTGAGTGATTACCTTCAGCTCGGGGAGAAAGGAGAGAGAAAATCGAACCGGGCAGTTCTGGATCAACAACTAAGTCGTCGCAGCGAAGCTGCGTCCAGGGTGACGTCGATAGTGTGGGTGTGCCTGATAGCGGGAGTGGTTTCATTTTTCTGGTTTAGTTGAGTGCACTGAGTAAACCAGACTGCCGTGATAGAATTCGCCGCGCTTTACCCACCGTGTCATTGAAAGGACTCAGCAACGCCATGTACTTCCCGATTGAATTCTACAACGCCCTCACTTCGCAGTTCTGGACGCCGCTGCTCGCCGCTGTGCTCACCTGGATTCTGCTCTGGTTTCGTAGCCAGTCCTACGACGGCACCGGCGCCTGGACCCTGGGCTTGATCGTGGTGCTGTGCGCGGTGGCGTTCTTTCCCAATGGTTACCACGCGCTGTTCAACACTGGCCCGACCTTCTACAGCCATGACCGTATTTATGCGCCTGACTACTCGGCAAAGTTCAGCGCCGATGTGCTGCTGACCCTCGCCGGTATGTTGGTGGGCATGCTTGCGCGCAAAATCGTTATCAGCCTGCGCTAATCGCGAAATTTCACCACCTGGTTGCACTTGGGGCACTCGATCAGCTTCTGGGTGAAGACCTCATGGGGCAGGAAGCCGCGGTGCATCAACAGCCCTTCACCCGGCTTGTACAGGTGGTGCATGGAGGTGTTGCATTCCGGGCAGCGCACGAACAGCGCGGTGAAGAAGAACAGGCAGAGGCTGACGATGGCAAACACTGCGTAGGTCTCGAAGTATCGCGTCGCATCACGGTCGAACAGCACCCAGATCATGTAGAGGCCGCCGGTCCAGATGCTGAGGTTGAGCTCCACCTGCATGGCGATGGCGAGAAAACGGTTCTTCAGGGGTTTCACCAGGATCATCCATTGATCGTTCAAAGGCGGGGCCGCGCGCGGGGGGGCGCGGGCAGTACGGCGGCTATTGTACTTCGCCAGCGGCGAAAACGCCTGCTCCCGAGCGCAGCGCTCGGGAGCAGGGCGGCGTGCCTGGGGCTCAGCGGGTACCGAGCTTGCGCAGGTTGCCGGGGGTGAACTCGTCGGCGGCAAAGTTGCTGGCGTTGAGCTTGGCCGGCTTTTGCTCGTCGAGCAGGCGATCGACCAGGTAGGAACCGGCGATCAGGTCGTGATAGATCCCCAGGCGCGCGTGGAAGCGCTGGATCTCATAGGCATACACCGAGGTCTGCATGTTGGTGCGCCACAGCTGGCCACGGGCGTCGAAGTTGTCGGCCAGGGTAGCCGCCCAGCTGTCTTCATCGATGTAGATCAGGCGCTTGGCATAGATGTGCCGGGCAGATGGCTTGAGGGTTGCCTGCAGCACCCACACCCGGTGTTTTTCATAGCGCATCAGCTCCGGGTTGATATGGCCGCTGGTAGAGAGGATCTGCGCGGTGTTCACCTCGGGGCTGTCGATCTTGTAGTTGTTGTAGGGGATGTAGATTTCTTTCTTGCCGACGATGCTCCAGTCGTAGCGGTCGGTGGCACCGTTGAACAGGCGGTCTTCATCGTAGACGCGAAAGCCGCCGGCACCGGTGGGCGAATCGTAGCCCACGGTCGGCGCCCGGCGTACCCGGCGCTGGCCCGGGGTGTATTGCCAGGCATGGCGCGGTTGGGCGGCGGCGTTGATGAATTCGTGGCCGACGATGATCTCGCCTTTCTTGCGCACCGGCTCAAGGGTGGTGAGCAAAAAGTCGGTGAACACGCCGTTGACGCTTTGCGCGCTCTGCTTGGGGTCGGACCACAACGAGTAGATCTTGTAGTTGACCTTCTCCAGGGCCTTGTTGTTGTCGGCATACACCACCACCTGCTGGTAGTTGGCCTCTTCGGTGACCGCCCGTGCCTGCATGTTGTGGTTGAGGATCAGCTCGTTGCCGTTCTTCGGGATCGGGAACGGCGAGGCGCCGAAGGCGTTGAGGGCATCGTTGCCGTCGGCGCTGAGCGTGGCGTTCAGTGCGTTGCGCTTGAGCGCATCTTCGCTGGCCTGGTCGACCCTGAAGTCCCGATGGCTGGGGTAGACCGGGATCTTGAACGAGTTGGGGTAGCGCTTGAACAGCGCCTTCTGGCCGTCGGTGAGGTTGGCGGCGTATTGCTCGACGTTCTGCGCGGTGATGGTGAACAGCGGTTTTTCGTCGGCGTATGGGTCGGGGTAGGGCGTGCCTGGGCCGGCGAATTTCAGATGCGGCGGCAGCCCGCGCCATTTGCCGGTCCAGGCCGGAATACTGCCATCGGCGTTGCCGGCGCGCTCGGCGCCGACCGGGGTCAGGTCCTGGCCCAGGCGCGCGGCATCGTTATTGCTGACATTGGCGTGGGCCAGGCTTGCGCCGAGCAGGGCGGCCGCCAGGGTGGTGCGCAACCAGGGATGCGTGAGAGTAGACATGCGGTGCTCCTCCATCAGGGGCTTCAGAAGCGGTACTTGAAGTTGAGGGCGACGTTGTCGCGGTCGGCCAGGGGCGAGTTGTTGGCGTTACCCAGGTAGGCGTTGTAGAGCGCTTCGACGGTGAAGTTGCCGAGGTAGCGCCAGGTGGTGCCGATGCTTGCGCGCTCATCGCCTTGCCCGGCATTGATCGAGCCGGTCAGGGCGCTGTCGTGCTGGGCGGCGCTGCTGTAGGTGACCGGTACCGACATGTCCCAGCCGCTGAACACGTCGTTGTAGTCGAAGGTCGCCTGTACCGTGTAGCCCCAGGCGTCGCGGTCCAGCACCAGGCTGTCGGTGCCCGGCAGGGTCAGGCCGGGGGCCAGGGTCAGCGGGGTCGAGGCGTCGTTGTCGAGCACGGTGTTGTAGACCAGCTCGCCGACCAGGGTGGTGTTGTCGGCAAAGGCGGTCGGGCCGACCACGTGGATCATCGACACTTGGGCCTGCAGGGTCTGCGCCCGCACCGGGCTTGAGAAACCGTTGTCGACCATCACCGGCGCGCCGTCGCGGTAGCTGACCTCACCGGCGATGCTGGTGTCGCCGAGCACGGTACCGAAGCTTGCGCCGTACTGGTCGATGTTGTCGAAGTAGCGCACGCGGTAGTGGCCCAGGTCGGTCTGGAAGTCCAGCGACGGGTTCTTGTCGTGGTAGCGCGAGTAGTAGAGGCCGAACTCGGTGTTGTTCAGCGACTCGGCGGTGTAGCGCAGGGCCACGCCGTACTGGCCGCTGTCACTGGGCTCGTCGTCCTTGAGGCGGGTAACGAAGCCTGAGGCGTCGCTGAAACCGCCGCGGTCGATCAGGTCGGTGCTGGAAAAATAGCTGCCGACCCCGAACAGGTCGGTCTTCTCCCACTTGTACTGGTAGTAGGCTTGCAGCTCCAGGGCCTCGGTCAGGCTGAACTGGCCGAACACCTGGCCGACCGGCAGCAGCACTTCCTTGACCTCGACCCCGGGGGTGGTGGCCTTGGTCGCATCGACCGGGCTCTGGGCCGCAGAGATGCCCGGGTAGAACAGGCTTTCACCCCAGCTCACCACCTGATCGCCGACCCGCAGGTTGAGGTTGTGGCCGCTAACGTCCCAGCTGCCGTAGGCATAGGCGTCGAGCAGGCGCAGGTCATCGCGGTGCTGGTCGATGGTGTCCTGGGAGAAGCGGTCGGCGCGCCGGCAGTTGCCGCTGGCCAGGCAGTTGGAGGCACCGCTGTTGTTGTCGTTGCCCTGGTCGTAGACGTTGTCGTAGAAGCCGGCAGCGCGCACGAACAGGCCGTAGTTGTCCTGCCACTTAAGGTTGGCCTCGGTGAGAAAGCCAACGCGGTTGTTGATCAGGCTGCCGCGGTCGAAGGCGTTGTCGCCATCGTTGCCGTCGGCGTTGGCCACCAGCTTGTGGTCGCGGCCCTCGGTACGCCAGGCCAGGCTGTAGGTGAGGGTGGTGTCCCAGTCGATGCTCAGGTCATCGTTGGCCTGAAAGGTCAGGGCGCTGGCCGGGGTGCCCAGGCCGCCGGCCAGCATCAGCATCCCCAGGCGCACGCAGGTATTGAGTGAAGGTGGGGCGATTGTTGTTTTTATCATGTCGTCCTCATGCCGCGGTCAGACCTGCCCGACCGCTGTATTCAAGGTGGGAGGTGAAGCTGGAGGCGACTATGGAATCCCCTTGGCGGCGCAACATCGTCCAAGCGGACTAAGCGATGCCGCCAAGTGCGCCGGACGCTGGCGCTAGTCCCATCGGACGATGTTGGCCCGCGCCGGGCATCGAACAATCAATGACCAATGCCCCCGGCCGACTGCCGGCGCGGCCTGTTGTCCATTGCCCTTTACAAGGTGAGCACATGAACGAAGCCGGGATCGACTGGGACCACTGTTGCGACGTGCTGGTGATCGGTTCGGGGGCCGGCGGCATGACCGCCGCCCTGCGCGCCCATGACCTGGGGCTCAAGGCCCTGGTGATCGAAAAAAGTAGCGAATACGGCGGTACCTCGGCGGTGTCCGGCGGTGGTGTGTGGATCCCCAACAACCCGCGCATCAGTGCCCTGGGCGGGCACGACTCGGCCGAGGAGGCCGTCGCCTACCTCAAGACGGTCACCCAGGGCGAGATCGACGACGGGCGCATCGAAACCTACGTCGAGCAGGGCCGGCGCATGCTCGAATACCTCGAACAACACTCGCGGGTGCGCTTCGAGGCGCAGCCGCACTATGCCGACTACTACCCCGAAGTACCGGGCGGCAAGCCTGGCTACCGCTCCATGGACCCCTTGCCGTTCGACGCGGCGCAACTGGGCGACGAGTTCCTGAAGATGCGCGCGCCGTCACCGGGCACGCTGATGATGGGTCGCATGGCCATGACCATGAAAGAAGCCCAGGTGCTGCTGTGTCGCGGCAAGGGTTGGCTGCGCCTGACCCTGCGGGTGATGTGGCGCTACTGGCGCGACCGCACGGGCCGCAAGCTGTCGCGCCGGGATCGCTTCCTGACCCTGGGCAACGCCCTGGTCGGCGCCTTGCGCTGCTCGTTGCTCGACCGTGAGGTGCCGCTGTGGCTCGACTGCGCGCTGGAGCAGCTGCTGATCGTCGACGGGCGCATCGGCGGCGCCCAGGTGCGTCGCGACGGCAAGCTGGTGAGGATCAAGGCGCGTCACGGGGTGATCATCGCCGCCGGTGGCTTCGAGCGTAACCAGGCGATGCGCGACCAGTATCACCCGCAGCCCTCGCAAGCGCGCTGGAGCGCGACGCCGCCGCACAACACCGGCGACGGCATTCGCGCCGGCCAGGCCGTGGGCGCGCGCACCGCGCTGATGGAACACAGCTGGTGGGCGCCGACCACCCATGTGCAGGGCGAAGAGAAGCAGCGCGCGCTGTTTGTCGAACGCACCTTGCCCGGCTGCGTGCTGGTCAATGCCGCGGGCCAGCGCTTCGTCAACGAAGCAGCGCCGTACACCGACATCGTCTACGCCATGTATGCCAACAACCGCGAAGGCGCCAGCAGCGTGCCGTGCTGGATGGTCTTCGACGCCAGCTTCCGGCGTAAATACCCCTGTGGCGCGCTGTTGCCGGGCTATGCCCAGCGCGACTGGCAGTTGCCCCGGCACCTGCGCGACTACTTCCACAAGGCCAACAGTCTTGAAGCCCTGGCGACCAGCATCGGGGTCGATGGCGCAGGCCTGGCGCGTACCGTGCAGCGCTTCAATGCCATGGCCAGCCTGGGTCGCGACGAGGATTTTGCCAAGGGCGAGTCGTTGTTCGACCGCTATTACGGCGACCCCGGTGTGCAGCCCAACCCGTGCCTGGCGCCGTTGCTGCAGGCACCGTTCTATGCGGTGCGGGTCGATGCCGGTGATATCGGCACCAAGGGCGGCTTGCTCACCGATGTGCATGCGCGGGTGCTGCACGAGGACGGCCAACCGATCCTCGGCCTGTATGCCATTGGCAACAGCGCCGCATCGATGATGGGCCGTACCTATCCGGGGGCGGGGTCGACCCTCGGCCCGGCCATGACCTTCGGCTACCTGGCCGCCAACCATATCGGCGCGTTAGCCAGTAATCACCAGGCCCAGGCGGCGCTGGTTTCTTGAGGATGCACCCCATGAGTACACAACACAGGCAGGTTGCCGTGGTCACCGGCGCCAGCCGCGGTGTCGGCCAGGGTATCGCCCTGGCCCTCGGCGCGGCCGGCATGACCGTTTACGTTACTGGCCGGGCCCGCGGGCAGGGCGGTTCACATTTGTACGGGCATGCCCTGGACGGCGACCTGCAGGCCACCGCCGAGGCGATCAGCGCGGTGGGCGGGCAAGGCATCGCGGTGACCTGCGATCACGCCGACGATGCCCAGGTGCAGGCGCTGTTCGCCCGGGTCGAGCGCGAATGCGGGCACCTGGATCTGCTGGTCAACAACGCGGCGTTCATCCATGACCAGTTGATCGAACCGGGGCCGTTCTGGAGCAAACCGCTGGCGCTGGCGGGTATCCTCGACGTCGGCCTGCGTTCAGCCTATGTCGCCAGCTACCATGGCGCGCCGCTGTTGCTGCGCAGCCGCCAGGGGCTGGTGTGTTTCACCTCATCGTTTGGCGCTGGCTGCTACATGCATGGGCCGGCTTATGGCGCGCAGAAGGCCGGCTGCGACAAGCTGGCCGCCGACATGGCCATCGATTTCGAAGGCCAGGGCGTCGCCGCCGTGTCGCTATGGTTAGGCCCGCAACTGACCGAGCGCACGCGGATTGCCGGCGAGCAGCATGGCGAGCAGTACAAGGCGTTTCTTGCCGATGCCGAGACGCCGCAGTTCAATGGGCGGGTGATTCATGCGCTGCTCAATGACCCGCAGTTGATGCGCTATTCCGGGCAAACCCTGATCACTGCCGAGATAGCCGCTGGGTATGGCATCAGCGAAGCGGGCGGGCGCCAGCCGCCTTCCCATCGCGGCTTGCTCGGCGACCCGCGCCAGCAACATCCGGCGCGGGTGATCTGAGCGGCGGGTTACAACCCCTTCGGGCTCAATCGCCGGCCTTGCCGGCGATGGGCTGCACAGCAGCCCTCACACCCAGCCGCGCAATACCTGCTTGGCCACTTTGCCCGTGGCATTGAGCGGCAAGGCTTCGACCACTTGCACCCGCCGCGGCACTTTGTAGTTGGCCATCTGCTCGCGGCACCAGGTATTGAACTGCGCCACGTCGATCACCTGTCCAGGCACCGCCAGCAAGAAGGCCATGGCCACTTCCCCCAGGCGTTCATCGGCAATCCCAATCACGGCGGCCTGGGCCACTCCGGGGTACTGCAGCAAGGTCTGTTCGATCTCCGCCGGGTAAACGTTGAAGCCACCGGTGATGAACATGTCCTTGAGCCGGTCGGTGATGCGCAGGTAACCCTGTTCATCCAGCACGCCAATGTCGCCGGTGTGCAGCCAGCCTTCGGCATCCACCGCTTCGAGGCTTGCCTGCGGGTCGTTGAGGTAGCCATGCATCAGGTTGTAGCCGCGGATCAACACCTCGCCAGGCACGTTGGCCGGCACCCTGGCGCCGCTGCTGTTGACGCAGCGGATCTGAACCCCAGGCATGGCCCGGCCGCTGGTGCTGGCGACCCGCTCGGCGCTGTCGCCGGGGCGGCAGATGCTGGCAAAGCCGCAGGCTTCGGTCAGGCCGTAGGCGGTGACGATGGTGGCAAAGCCCAGCTCCTCGCGCATGCGCCCGATCATCTCCACCGGGATCGCGGCGGCGCCAGTGACGGCGACGCGCAAGGAGCTCAGGTCGTAGTTCTGGCGTTGCGGGTGGGCCAGCAGCGACTGATACAGGGTCGGCGGCCCGGGCAGGATGTTGATGCGCTGGCGCTGCACGCAGTCGAGCAGCGCCTGCACCTCGAACACCTGCTGCGGGATGATGGTACAGCCGCGCATCAGCGCTGCCAGCCAGCCGGCCTTGTAGCCAAAGGAATGGAAGAACGGGTTGACGATCAGGTAGCGATCGCCCCGGCGCAGGCCGACGATCTCGCTCCAGTCGCGCACTACCTGCAGATTCTGGCCGTGGGCGGTCATCACGCCCTTGGGCTTGCCGGAGGTCCCGGAGGTAAACAACAGGTCGGACAGGGTCTGCGGCCCGACCTGCTGCTCGCGGGCCTGCAACAGCGCCTGCGGCACTTGCTCGGCGAGGGCCATGAACGCCTCCCAGGCCAGGCCGCCGTGGCGCGGCTCTGCCGGGCGCAGGCTGATCACCTGGCGCAGGGCCGGCAGGGTTTGGTCGGCGAGCATGGCCGGGTAGTCGTTATCCAGAAAGCGGCTGATGCAAAACAGCACGCAGGTGCCGCTCTCGCGCAGGATGTGCCCGGCCTCGCTGCCTTTCATCCGTGTGTTCAACGGCACCAGGGTGGCGCCGATGCTCTGCAGGGCGCCGGCGGCAACGATCCATTCCCACAGGTTGGGCGCCCACACTGCCACCCGGTCGGCCACTTGCACGTCCAGGGCGAGCAGGGCGCGGGCGGCCTGCTGGCGCAACAGCTCGAGCTGGCGGTAGCTGATGCGCTGCCCGCCGTCTTCGATGGCCGGGCTGTCGCCGTAGTCCCGGGCGGCGCGGGCGAACAGTTGGGCGATGGTCTGAGCGTTTTCGACAGGCAGCATGATGCCTCCTCAGGCTGAGGATGAATGAGCAGGGAAAGCGCCGGGCAGGCTGCCCGGCACCGCAGGTCAGGCGCTAGGCGGGGCGAAACGGCGGCCAGCGGAGAAACCGCCGTCCACGGCAATCATCTGGCCGCTGACGAACGACGCTTCGTCAGAGGCAAGAAACAGCGCGACGTTGGCCACTTCGTCCGGCTGCCCGGAACGGTTGAGCATGTGCTGCGAAGCGAAGAAGGCGTGGAATGCCTGCTGTTCGCGGACCATGCTGGTCATCGGCGTTTCGATCAGGCCCGGGCACAGGCCGTTGACGCGGATGTTGGCGTAGCCGTAGTCGATGGCCATCGAGCGGGTCAGCTGGTTGATGCCGCCCTTGGAGACGTTGTAGGCAACGTTGCCGTCGCAGCCCTGCAGGCCGAAGATCGAACCGATGTTGATGATCGAGCCGCTGCGCTGGGCCTCCATCTGCGCCAGCACGTGCTTGCTGGTGAGCATGCTGCCGGTGAGGTTGATGTCCAGCACCCGCTGCCAGTTGGCGGTGCTGGTCTGGGTCACGCTGCCCTGGTCGGCGACGCCGGCGGCATTGACCAGCACATCGATACGCCCGAAGCGGCTGATGACTTCGCTCATCACCTGCTGCACGCGGGTTTCATCGCGCACGTCCAGGCTCATGAACAGGCCGGGGAAGTCCGCCGGCGCCTCGCCAATGTCCAGGCCGACGACCTCGGCGCCTTCGGCAATGAAGCGGCGCACGCACGCCAGGCCGATACCCGATGCGCCGCCGGTAACCACGGCGACCTTGTTGTGCAAACGAGCCATAACTGAACCTCTGTCTTATTGTTGTGGGGCTGCTGGCGCCGAGTCTAACCGCAGTCGGGGCCGCAGTGATCGTCCGATGAGACTAGCGGGCACCGGCCCTCAGCCGGGGAAGCGCAAGCGCACCCGCGCGCCCAGTGGCCGGCTCTGGCAGGCCAGGGTCCAGCCTTCCTCCAGCTCGCGGGCGCTGAGCACATCGTTGCGCGAAAGATGCGTTTCACCCTCGAGCACCGTACACATGCAGGCCCCGCAAAAGCCTTCTTCGCACGAAGACGGCACGTCCAGGCCCGCCGCCCGGCAGCTTTGCAACAGGGTATCGCCGGGCTGGCAACGGATTTCGTGTTGCTCGCCGTCGAGCTCGACCAGCAGCAGCTCACAGGCCGAGTCGCTGCTGACGGCGCGGGCAACGGCCTCTTGCGCGGCGAGTTGATCCGGGTCGGGCGGCGAGACGAAGCGCTCGACATGGATGCACGCGGCAGCTTCGCCCAGGGCCAGCAGGCTGCGCTCGACGGTGTCCATGAACGGCCCCGGGCCGCAGATGAAGTAGTCGCCGCCGCGCATTTCGCCGACCAGTTGCTGGACCTGGGCGTCGCGCAAAAAGCCCTGCAGTGAATCGAGCAGGTGGATCACCTGCAGGCGCTGCGGGTGCTCCTGGCTCAGCTGGCGCAGTTCGTCGCGAAAGATCACCGAGGCTTCGTCGCGGTTGGCATACACCAGCCTGACGGATCGAGCGCCGCTGTGCAGCACCGACTTGAGGATCGAGATCACCGGGGTGATGCCCGAGCCCCCGGCAAACAGCACCAGTGGCCGCGAAGGATCAGTGGCCTGGCGCTCATCCAGGCAGAAATGCCCGGCCGGTGGCAGCACTTCGAGCCAGTCGCCGACCTGCACCTGCTGGTTCATCCAGTTCGATACCCGCCCGTCGGCAACCCGCTTGATGGTCACCTTGGGCCGGGCATCGCACAGCGGCGAGCTGGCCATGGAGTAGCAGCGGGTCAGCAGTTTGCCGGCACAGGGCACGCGAAAGCTCAGGAACTGCCCCGGCTTGTAGCGAAAGCGCTCGCGCAGTTGCGCCGGCACCTCCAGGACCAGCGAGCGCGCATCGGCGGTTTCGTCGATCACCGCGCAAACCTGCAGCCGATAGCTGCCGCTGGCCGACACCAGCGAGTCCTGCCCAAGCGCTTGCATGCCCATGTTCATCTTCGCCTCAAATGCCGCTGATCAATTGCGCGTTGTCCACCCGCAGTTCGGCGCCGTTGACGAAGTTCGATTCGTCGCTGGCCAGAAACAGCACCACGTTGGCGATATCGCGCGGCGCGCACATGCGGTTCATCGGGTCCTGGTCGAGCAGCGCCTGGTCGATCGGCTGGCCACCGGCCAGGGCCTGGGTCATCGGCGTGTTGACGCCGTCCGGGTGCACGCTGTTGCAGCGGATGCGATACCCCTGCTGCTTGCAGTGTAGGGCGATGGAGCGGGTCATCGCCGCCACCGCGCCCTTGGAGGCCGAATAGGCGCAGAACATCGGCATGGCGCCCAGGGCGGCCACCGAGGACATGTTGACGATCGAGCCGCCGCCACTGTCCTTCATGGCTTCAATGGCATATTTGCAGCCGAGAAAGTAACCGTCGCCGTTGATCTTCTGGACCTTCTGCCAGGTTTCCAGCGAGGTGTCCTCGATGGTGCCGGCCACCAGGATGGCGGCGTTGTTGACCAGCACATCGAGGCGCCCGAAGTGCTCCAGGGTGGTCTTGACCACCTGCTGCCAGTCGCTTTCACTGGCGATGTCGTGGCGGATGAACAGCGCCTTGCTGCCGATCTGCGCGGCGACTTCGCGACCGGCCTGTTCATTGAGGTCGGTAAGCACCACCCGGGCGCCCTGGCTGGCCAGCAGCAGGGCGTCCTCGCGGCCGATACCGCTGGCGGCGCCGGTGACGATGCAGACTTTGCCTTCTACACGTTGCATGGTTGTTCTCCTGATGGTGCGGGGTTGCGGGCGGCGTGCGTGGCGATATGCGCCGCAGCGCGCCGCCCGGAGTAAATGCAGTCGGCCAGGGACAGGCCGGAGACATACAGGTTGGAGGCCACGCCCACGGCATTGCGCCCGGCGCTGTACAGCCCGGCGATCGGCGCGCCGTGCCGGTCGAGCACCGCGCCGCTGCGCTCGTCGACGCGCAGGCCGCCCAGGGTCAGGGCCGGGCAGGGGAACAGGCGGCTGTCATAGGACAGGTCGAGGGCATACCAGGGGCCGCTGTCCAGCGGGCAGAGCATCGCCGCCGACTTGCCCAGCGGGTCGGCGATGTCGCCTCGGGCCGCGCTGCTGTACTGCGCCACGCTCTGGCGCAGGTTGCCGGCGGGCAAGGCGCAGCGTTCGGCCAGCTGTTCCAGGCTGTTGCCGCGTTTGGCGTTGAACAGCAGGTTGAGCAGCACCGGCAAACGCTGGAAGTTCCACACCTTGCCCGGGCCGACCTGCTTGAGCGCCTGGCGCACCAGGGCGCGGTTGAGAATCAGGATGGCCTTGCCGCGCTGTTCTTCAACCATGGCGTGGCCGAGGGTGGCGCCGTACACCTCTTCGTTGCAGTAGCGCAGGCCCAGGCCGTTGACGATCATGCCGCGGGCCCAGGCCAGCGGCGGGTTGATAAAGCGCCAGGCGCTGATCTTGTCCATCCGCGCCAGGCTGGCGCCTGCGCTCTGGCCCAGGAGCAGGCCGCTGCCATCGCAGGCGCTGCTACCCAGCGCCAGGCCGGCCAGGTACTGCGGCGCGTGCCGGGCCACCAGCTCGCGGTTGAAGATAAAACCGCCACAGCTGAGCAGCAGGCCTTTTTCGGCGCGGATCAGGGTGCGCACGGCATGGCGCTGCTCGATCTGCCGCAGGCGCTTGCGCAGCACCTCGGCCAGCGCCGGGGCGTACATCTGCAGGGCGCTGACCCAGCGCGCCAGGCGTGCATGGCGGCGGGCGGCGCGGCTATCGGCAGGCAGTTGCCAGGCCACCACACCGAGCACCCGGTCGTGGTTGTCGACCACCAGCTGGCGCACTTCACACTGGCTGCGCAGGCGCACGCCGAGCTTCAGGGCACTGGCGCGCAGCGGCGCAAACAGGCTGGCACCGGACATGCCCGGGCCTTTGGCGCGGTGCCCGCGAGGGGCGGGTGTGGCTTGCGCGGCGTAGGCCGGCACCGCTTCGTTGCCCGAGTAGTAGAGGTAGTAACGGTCGCTGGGGTAGGAGGTTTTCTGTGGCGGCACGCTGGCTTCGAAGGCCACGCCATGGCGCTCCAGCCAGGCCAGTTGCTCGACACTGCGCTCGCAGAAGTCGCGCAGGGTGTCGGCCGATACCGCCTCGCCGACTTCCTGGCGCAAATAGTTGAACATCGCCTCGCTGTTGTCCGGGTAGCCGGCGCGCTGCTGGTAGGGCGTGCCGCCACCGGCATAGACCACGCCACCGCTGAGCGCCGTGGCGCCGCCACCGGCGAAGCGGTCCAGGGCCAGCACACTGAGCCCGCTGCTGGCGGCCTCGATGGCGGCGCAGACCCCGGCGCCGCCAAAGCCGACCACCAGCAGCTCGGCCGCGGCGTGCCAGTGCAGCTGTCCGGCATGCTCCACCCGCAGCGGCGCCAATGCGCTCAGGCTGTTCATGGCCCGGCCTCAGCCCGCTGCCGCGATCATGCGCGCGGGCGCTGCGGTGGTGGTGTAGCTGCCGTCCAGGTACACCAGCGGGGTGATGCTGGCGCTGGTGCGGATGCGCAGGATGCGGCCAATGAAAATGGTGTGGGTGCCATAGGTCATGCGCCCGTCCTGGCGGCAAAGAATCGAAGACTGCGCGTCGGCCAGAAACGGAATGCCTTCTTCGCTGGTCTGCCAGTCGCCGCGCTCGAAGCGTGCCTCGCCCTTGATCGCGCCGCTGCACAGGTGCGCCAGGTCCTGCTGCTCGACGCCGAGGATGTTCACGCAGAAGTCGGCGCCGTCCGCCAGGGCGGCATGCGGTGAGGCGCTGGTGTTGACGCAGATCAGCAGCGACGGCGGCTCGGTGCTCAGCGAGTCGACCGCAGTGGCGGCCATGGCGAAGCGCTGGGTGCCGTTGCTGGTACTGATGATGGTCACGGACTTGGCCAGGCGGCGCATGGCCTGGAGCATGTCGGCTTTGAGAGTGTTGTTGTTCATCGCACGGCCTCTGGTTGGCTTGGAGTGCGATGAATTCTTGCAATCGGTGCAAGGCCCAACATCGTCCGAGGGGACTAGTCGAGCCACGTCGGCGCGGCATGGTCCGTTTGAGGGATGTTGGCCGTCGGGCGCCTTGCTTGAATGCCGGGGCAGAGGCCGGTTGCGCCTCTGCTGCACGCGCGCCCCGGCGGACGGGGTGATCAGAGGAGAACAACAACATGCTCAATCACGACCTGATACGCCAGCGTCTGGCCCAGCGCGCCCGCGAGCTGGTGCCGATCCTGCGTGAACGTGCCGCCCATGCCGCGCAACGTGGCCAGCTACCGGAAGAAACCCTGCGCGATTTCCACGACGCCGGGTTTTTCCGCATCCTTCAGCCGGCGCGCTGGCAAGGCTACGAGCTGCAGCCACGGGACTTTTTCGAGGTGCAGATGACCCTCGCCGAAGGCTGCATGTCCTCGGCCTGGGTGCTGGGGGTGGTGGCCATTCACAACTGGCAACTGGCGCTGTTCGACGACCGCGCTGCCGAGGATGTCTGGGGCCAGGATTCCAGCGTGCTGATTTCGTCGTCCTATATGCCGGTGGGCAAGGTCGAGCGGGTCGAGGGCGGCTTCAAGCTCAGCGGCCGCTGGGGCTTTTCGTCGGGCAGCAAGCATTGCCAGTGGGCCTTCCTTGGCGCCCTGGTGCCGCCGCAAGAGGCGGGCGGGGCGCCGGACTACCGGACCTTCCTGGTGCCGCGCAGCGACTACCAGATCATCGACAACTGGAATGTCATGGGCCTGGAGGCGACCGGCTCCCACGACATCCAGGTGAGCGATGCCTTCGTCCCGGAGTACCGCACCCACCGCGCTGCCGACGGTTTCATGCAGTACAGCCCGGGCAACGCGGTCAACAGTGCGCCGTTGTTCCGCCTGCCGTTCGGGCAGATCTTCGTGCGCGCCGTGTCGTCGTCGGCCATTGGCGCCCTGCAGGGCGCGATCGATCTGTTCGTCGAGCACAACCGCAGCCGGGTCGGGGTCAATGACGGGCGCAAGATGCTCCAGGACCCGGCGGCGCAAACCGCCCTGGCCAATGCCATGGTCTGCGTCGACGAGTGCCGCACGGTGCTGCTGCGCAACTTCGATTTCATGCTCAAGGCCGCCGAGGCCGGCGACGCCCTGGCCATGCAGACGCGGGTGAAGATGCGCTACGACTCGGCGCTGGTCGCCGACAAGTGCGCCAAGGCGGTGGCCGAGCTGATGTTCAACAGCGGCGCCTCGACGATCTTTCGCAGCCACGCCATCAACCGCGCCTTTCGCGACATTCATACCGGCCGCGCCCACGTTGCCAACAACCCGGCCAAGTACGCCTGGAACCTGGGCGGCGTGAGCATGGGCCAGGACAGCAGCGACTTCTTCCTCTGAAGCGCCAGATCACAGAAACCGGCTAGTCCGTTTGCGGGATTCGAGCGGCGCGGCGATCCCCGAGCATGGTGGCAAGGCGCGGGTCCCTGGCGCCGACCGAGCCGTTAACAAGAACAAGGATCAAGCATGAAATTCTCATTGATTTACGAAGCACAGACGGTGGACTCCAGCCGCGAAGGCGACCGCAAGATCTTCGATGACACCGTCGAGCAGGCAGTGCTGGCCGACCAGCTCGGTTTCGACACCTTCTGGTGCGTGGAACACACCGCCCTGAGCAATTACTCGCACATGTCGGCGCCAGAAACCATGCTCGCCTTTGTCGCCGGCAAGACCGAGCGCATCGGCATCGGCCATGGCGTGGTGTGCCTGCCGCCGGCGATGAACCACCCGGTCAAGGTCGCCGAGCGCATCGCTACCCTCGACCTGCTGTCCAAGGGCCGGGTGCATTTCGGCGTGGGCAAGGGCGGTACCCAGCAGGAGGCCGGCACCTTCGGCTACGACCTGGCGACCCTGCAGCCGCAGATCGATGAAGCCATGTACCTGATCCCGAAAATTTTCGTCCAGGACGAGATCGAGCACCACGGCGACTTCGTGCAGATCCCCAAGCGGCCGATCCACCCCAAGCCGTACCAGGACCCGCACCCGCCGATGTACCTGGCCTGCACCAACACCGAATCGCTGAAGAACGCCGGCGGGCGTGGCATGGGCGCGCTGGTGCTGGGTTTCGGCGGCCCGGAGGAAATCGCCAAGAAGGTCGAGGTGTACCACCAGGCCTGGGACAACCGTGACGCCAAGCAGCAGGTCGGCTTTCGCCCCAACCGCCACATCGCCGCGCTGTGCCCGGCCATCGTCCTCGACGACAACGAACTGGCGCGGCGCATCGGCATCCGTGGCCAGCGCTACTTCATGGAGTCGCTGGGCTACTGGTACGGCGGCGGCGAGCGGCCAGACCCGCAAAAGTGGAAAGACGACACCTACGTCGACGGCAACGGCCAGGCAGTGATCAAGTCGCGCTTTGCCTCCGAGGAAGTCAGCGTCGACTTCTCCGACCCGACCATGGCGATGATGAACCCCAACCATGCCTACGGCACGGTCGAGGACTGCATCGGTTACGTGCAACGCCTGATTGATGCCGGCGCCGACGAGATCCTGTTCATCTGCCAGATGGGCACGGTGCCGCAATGGGCGCAGCTGGAGACCCTGCGCAACATCGGCGAGAAGGTGATTCCGCATTTTCGCAAGCAGTGAGGTGAAAGCATCGCGGGTCAAGCCTGCTCCCACAGACCCGCGAAATTCACCCGATAGCGCTAGTCCCAACAGACGATGCCCGGCCTTGTGCAGCGGGCTTGAATAGCGCTCAACACGTCGATCAACGCGAGGACAACAAGCATGGATATCCGCGGCCTGGGTTACGTCACCCTGCTGTCCACCGACCTGGCGCAATGGCGTCATTACGCAACCCAGGTGCTGGGCATGATGGTGGCCGGCGAGGGCGCTGACAGCGCCCGGCTGTACCTGAAAATGGACGATCGCCCGTACCGCCTCCTGGTGTTGCACAGCGACCAGGACAGCTTCGGCGCCTGTGGCTGGGAGCTGGCCGGCGAGGCCGCCTTCGAGCAGGCAATCGCCGAGCTGCAGCAGGCCGATATCGCCGTCGAGCGCGGCAATGCCGCCCAGGCCGAGCTGCGCAAGGTCCAGGCGGTGGCGCAGTTCTGCGACCCGGACGGCAACCGCCACGAACTGTTCTGGGGCCCGCGCCAGGATTTCGCCCGCTTTGTCTCGCCGGTGGCAGTCAAGGGCTTTGTCACCCATGAGCTGGGCATGGGCCACGTGGTGCTGCCGGCGCCAACCTTTGAGCGCTGCCGCGATTTTTATCAGCGGGTCATGGGCTTTGGCCTCTCGGACCTGATGAAAGTGCGCTTCACCCCTGACCCGGGCGAGCCGGAAAAGCGCATTCATTTTCTCCACTGCAACAATGGCCGTCACCACTCCCTGGCGATCTTCGAATGCCCGGTGCCCCATGGCTGTGTGCACATGATGGTCGAGGTCGACGGCCTCGACGAGGTCGGCCGCGCCCTGGACCGCATGCACGCCCACGGCGTCAAGCTCTCGGCCACCCTTGGCCAGCACACCAACGACCAGATGGTCTCGTTCTACATGAAAACCCCTTCAGGCTTTGACCTGGAGTACGGCTGTGACGGCCTGGTGGTCGACTGGAACCAGCACACCCCCTTCGAAAGCACGGTGGTCAGCCACTGGGGCCACGACTTCAGTGTCGGCCGCCCATGAGGACAACGATGATGGACAAACAAATGACCACGGCGCAGATGGTCGGCCAGCTGCGCGACGGCATGACCCTCGGCATCGGTGGCTGGGGCCCGCGGCGCAAGCCCATGGCGCTGATCCGCGAGATTCTGCGTTCCGACCTCAAGGACCTGACCGTGGTCGCCTACGGCGGTGCCGATGTCGGCATGCTTTGCGCCGCGGGCAAGGTGAAGAAGCTGGTGTTCGCCTTCGTCTCGCTGGATTTCATTCCACTCGAGCCGTACTTTCGCAAGGCCCGCCAGGACGCCGCCATCGAGGTCATGGAGATCGACGAAGGCATGCTCCTGCTCGGCCTGCGCGCGGCGGCCATGGGCGTGCCGTTCATTCCCACGGCGGTCGGCCTGGGCACCGATGTGCTGCGCCACAACCCGCAAATCAAACTGGTGGCCTCGCCCTATGCCGACGGCAAGGACTGGGTGGCGATGCCGGCGCTTGACCTCGACGCCGCGCTGATCCACGTCGACCGCGCCGATGCCCGCGGGGTCTGCCAGATCAGCGGCCCCGACCACTACATGGACGACCTGTTCGTGCGCGCCGCCCGCCACAGCTACGTGACCTGCGATCAGCTGGTCGACAGCGACTACTTCCACAGTGCGCCGGAGCGCGCGCACCAGGTGTTCTGGGAGCGCAACCTGACCACCGCCGTGGCCCATGTGCCGGGCGGTGCGCACCCCTCGTCATGCGCGCCGCTGTACGGTTTCGATGTGCCGCATTTGAAGGGCTACACCGCCTCGGCCCAGGCCGAGGAGGGCTGGCAGACCTATGTCGAGCAATTTGTCGCCTGCTCCCACGAGCAGTACCTGGAACAGGTCGGTGGCCTGGGCGCCATCCGCCAGCTTCCCCTGCCGGTTTTCTAAGCGAGTTTTCTATGACCACGAAAGCTACGACGTACAGCCTCGCCGAACTGATGATCTGCGCCGCCTCCGAGGCCTGGCGCGACGACGGTGAAGTCCTGGCCACCGGCATCGGGGTGATCCCGCGCCTGGCCGCCTCCCTGAGCATGCTGACCAGCAACCCGCAGTTGCTGATGACCGATTCCGAAGCCTACATGGTCGCCGAACCTGTGCCCCTCGGCGCACGCAACGGCTATCAACCCAAGCGCGACAGCTGGATGGGTTTTGCACGGATTTTCGACAACGTCTGGGGCGGCAAGCGCCATGCCCTGGTCGGCCCGATCCAGATCGACCGCTTCGGCCAGGCCAACCTCTCGTGCATCGGCGACTACGCCCGGCCCAAGGCGCAGATGCTCGGGGTGCGCGGCCTGCCGGGCAACTCGATCAGCCATGCCAACTCGTTCTTCGTGCCCAGCCACAACCGCCGGGTGTTCGTCGAAGGCGAGGTCGATATGGTCTCCTCGATCGGCTACAACCCCGCGCGCCTGGCCCGAGGCTGGGCGCTGGACGAGGTGGATATCCGCCTGATCGTCACTGACCTGTGCGTGCTCGATTTCCACGGCCCGCAGCACCAGGTGCGGATCCGCTCGCTGCACCCGGGGGTGAGTGTCGATGAGGTGCAGGACAACACCGGCTTCGCCTTGCAGGTGGACGCCGATTGCCCGGTTACTGCCGCGCCCAGCGAGGCGCAGTTGCAGCTGATCAGGCGCCTCGACCCGCACAACCTGCGGGCCAGCCAGTTGAAAGACAACCCCGCCGGTCAGCGCAACCTGCGTTGAGCCAGGCCCGGGCAGTACGCCTTGCCGGAGTAGCAATCGATGAGCGAACAGAACAATAACAACCAGGCCGAGGTGGTGCTGTACGAGGTCCGTGGCGCGGTGGCCATGGTCACCATGAACCGCCCGCAGTACCACAATGCGCAGAACTCGCGCATGACCTACGCGCTGGACGCGGCGTTTCGCCGGGCCTGCGCCGACGACGCGGTCAAGGTCATCGTGCTGTGCGGGGCCGGCCGGCATTTTTCTGCCGGCCACGACATCGGCACCCCGGAGCGCGACGTCAACCAGAGCTTCGAGCGCGTCAGCCTGTGGTACGACCACGTCGACAAACCGGGCGGCGAGTTTCTCTATGCCCGCGAGCAGGAGGTGTACCTGGGCATGTGCCGGCGCTGGCGCGAGATGCCCAAGCCGACCATCGCCATGGTCCAGGGCGCGTGCATTGCCGGCGGCCTGATGCTGGCCTGGGTCTGTGACCTGATCGTCGCCAGCGAGGATGCCTACTTCACTGATCCGGTGGTGCGCATGGGCATCCCCGGGGTCGAATACTTTGCCCACGTGCATGAGCTCAACCCGCGGATCGCCAAGGAGTTCCTGTTCATGGGCACGCCGATGCCGGCGCCGCGGGCCTACCAGATGGGCATGGTCAACCGCGTGGTGGCGCGCGAGGCCCTGGAGCCGGAAACCCTGGCCATCGCCGAGCGCATCGCGCAAATGCCGCGCCTGGGCCTGCAGCTGAGCAAGCAGGCGGTGAACAACGCCGAGGATTTGATGGGCAAGCGCGCGACCATGGACATGGTCTTCGGCCTGCATCACTTCGCTCACGCCCACAACGAGCTGGTGTCCGGCGACCGCCTGGGCGGTTATGACGCCCGCGCCATGGCCAGTGCCCAGCGCAAGCCGGAGGGGGTGTAAGCATGACGGTCTGCCTGCAAACGCCGCTCACCGAACTGTTGGGCTGTCGCTACCCGATCATCCAGACCGCCATGGGCTGGGTCGCCGAACCGCGCTTGGTGGCGGCCACCGGTAACGCCGGCGGCTTCGGTTTTCTTGCCGGCGCGACCATCGAGCCGGCACGCATGGAAGCGGCGATCGTCGAGACCCGGCGCCTTAGCGACCAGCCGTTCGGGGTCAATTTTCACATGTACCAGGCCAATGCCGCCGACATCGTCGAGCTGGTGCTTCGGCACAAGGTCAAGGCGGTCAGCTACAGCCGTTCGCCGGGCAAGCAGATGATCGCCCGGCTGAAAGATGCCGGCGTGGTCTGCATCCCCACCGTTGGCGCCCTCAAGCATGCGCAGAAGGCGGTGGAAATGGGCGCCGACGCGGTGACCATCCAGGGCGGCGAGGGCGGCGGGCATACCGGCGCGGTGCCGACTTCGCTGCTGCTCGGCCAGGTGGTCGAGGCGCTCAAGGTGCCGGTGGTCGCCGCTGGCGGCTTCAAGGACGGTCAGGGCCTGGTCGCCGCCCTGGCCTATGGCGCCGCTGGCATTGCCATGGGCACACGCTTTTTGATGAGCGCCGAAAGCCCGGTGCCGAGTGCGACCCTGGCCCGCTACCTGGCAGTCAACGACCCGGCGGCGGTGATCGTCAGCCGCGCCATCGATGGTATGCCACAACGAATGATCCGCAACGAACTGCTCGATGCGCTGGAAGCCAGCGGCGGCCTCAAGCGCTGGTTACTGGCGCTCAAAAGTGGCCTGGCCTACCGCCGCCACAGCGGCACCAGCCTGGCGCAGTTGCTCGCCAGCGCGCTGAAGATGCGCGGCAGCGGCGAGCTGAGCGCGGCGCAGGCACTGATGGCCGCCAACGCGCCGATGGTGATCCAGAAGGCCATGGTCGACGGCCTGCCCGCCGAGGGCGTACTGCCGGCCGGGCAAGTGGCAGCGAACATTCACAGCCTGCCCAGCTGCGCCGAACTGATCGCGCAGATCGTCGGTGACGCGCAAGCGCGCCTGGGCGAACTGAGCCGCCGTATTTCATGAAGGGGAAGGGCATGAGCACATTTAACGTCAGTATCGACAACGGCATTGCCGAGCTGGTCTTTGACCGGCCACCGGTGAATGCTTTCGACTGCCAGGGCTGGGCGGCAATCGCCAGCGCCATTGAAGCGCTGGGCAGCGATGCGCAGGTGCGGGTGATCGTCATCCGCGCCGAAGGCCGTGGTTTTTGCGCCGGGGTCGATATCAAGGAACTGGCCGCCGACGGCAACCTGATCGTCGCGGTCAACAAGGGCAACTACGACAGCTTCAAGGCCATCCACCGCAACCCGAAACCGGTGATCGTCGCCGTGCACGGCTTTGTCCTGGGTGGCGGCATCGGTATCTGCGGCGCCGCCGACATCGTCGTCGCCGCCGACTGCGCACGCTTCGGCGTGCCCGAGGTGGACCGCGGTGCCATGGGCGGCGGTGCCCACCTGCAGCGCCTGTTCCCGGTGCAGAAGGTCCGTCACATGTACTTCACCGGCGAGATGATCGATGCCGCCGAAGCTTACCGCCTGGGCGCCGTCGAGCGGGTGGTCAAGCGTGAGGCGTTGCGCGACTCCGCGCTACAGATCGCCCGCAGCATTGCCGCCAAGAGCCCGGCGATGATCGCTCTGGCCAAGGAGGCGCTCAACGGCATCGAGGACGGCAATCTCGAAGACAAATACCGCTGGGAGCAGGGCTTCACCCTCGAAGCCTACCGCACCCAGGATTCCCAGGAAGCGCGTGACTCGTTCGTCGAGAAGCGCGATGCCCACTTCAACGGCTGAAGGTACTGCGATGGACCTGACTTACACACCGGCGCAACAGGCCTTGCGTGCCGAGGCCCGGGCCTGGCTCGCGGCCAACGTACCGGCGCAAGCGTTGCAATCGTTCGACACCGAGCTCGGCTTTGCCCAGCACCGGGCCTGGGAGGCCCGCCTCAATGAAGGCCGCTGGGGCATGGTCACCTGGCCGACCGAACTCGGCGGGCGCGGTTGCGACCTGATCGAATGGCTGATTTTCGAAGAAGAGTACTACCGCGCCGGGGCGCCGGCACGGGTCAACCAGAACGGCATCTTTCTGCTCGGCCCGACCCTGATGGAATACGGCAGCGAAGCGCAGAAAGCGCGCTTTCTGCCGCGCATGGCCACCGGCCAGGACATCTGGGCCCAGGGCTGGTCGGAGCCGGGCGCAGGTTCCGACATGGCGGCGATCCGCTCCCGCGCCGAGCGGGTTGGCGACCACTATGTGATCAACGGCCAGAAAACTTGGTCGACCCGTGCGGTCTGGGCCGACTGGCTGTTCGGCATCTTTCGCACCGACCCCGATTCCCAGCGCCACCACGGCCTGACCTTCATCCTGTTGCCGCTCGACAGCCCCGGCATCAGCGTGCGGCCAATTGCACAGCTCAATGGCTTGCCGGGCTTTGCCGAGATCTTCTTCGACGACGTCAAGGTGCCGGTAGAGAACGCCCTGGGCGGCGAGGGCATGGGCTGGCACGTGGCGATGTCCACCGCAGGTTTCGAGCGCGGATTGATGCTGCGCTCGCCGGCGCGCTTCCAGGAAACCGCCCGGCGCCTGGTGCAGTTGTACCTGGACAACCGTGAAGCTGCCGACCGCGACCCGGCGATTGCCGAGGCGGTGATGCGCGCCTGGCTGGACGCTGAGGCCTACACCCTGGCGACCTACATGAGCGCCTCGAAACTGGGCAAGGGCGGCAAGATCGGCCCGGAATCCTCGACCAACAAGATCTTCTGGTCGGAGCTCGACCAGCGCATGCACGAAACCGCCCTGAGCATCCTTGGCCTGCGCGCCGAACTGCTGCCCGAGGCACCAGCCGCCGGCGATGTCGGCCAGTGGCTGGATGGCTTCCTGTTTGCCCAGGCCGGGCCGATCTATGCCGGCACCAACGAGATCCAGCGCAACATCATCGCCGAGCGCATGCTCGGCATGCCTCGCGCCTGAGGAGCAGACCATGGACTTTAGTTTCAGCAGCGATCAATTGCTGTTCCAGGACAACGTGCGCAGTTTTTTGCTCAACGAAGTGCCCCCGGAACGCCTGCGTGAACTGTGGCAAAGCGACAGCGGGCGCTGCGATGCGCTGTGGGGGCAACTGGTAGACCTGGGCCTGAGCGCCATCACCGTGCCGCAAACCTGCGGTGGCATGGGCATGAACGCGCTGGATTTCATCCTCCTGGCCCAGGAGTGCGGTTACGCCGGGCTGCCCGAACCGCTGGTCGAGACCATGCTGGTGGGCGTGCCGCTGCTCGCGGGTGTCGACGCGCCGCGCCGCCAGCATTGGCTGGCGCAGGTTGCCGAGGGCCAGGCGCGCCTGGCGGTGGCCGAGCCGGGCAACCCGCTGGTCAGCGACGCGCATGTGGCCGGGCTGCTGTTGCTGACCCATGGCGACGAGGTGCATGCCGTGGAGCGCAGCGCAGTCAGCCTGACTCGCAATGTGTCGGTCGACCCCAGCCGCCAGTTGTTCCAGGTGCAGTGGACGCCGAGTGCGTCTACTTGCGTGGCCAGCGCTGAGCAAGGGCGGCAGCTGTGGGCTGATGCCTTCAACCGCGGCGCCCTGGGCAATGCTGCTCAGCTGCTGGGGCTGGCCAAGCGCATGGTCGACCTGGCGGTGGACTACAGCTTCGAGCGCAAGCAGTTCGGCAAGCCGGTGGGCTCGTTCCAGGCGGTCAAGCACCTGATGGCCAACGTCGCGGTGCACATCGAGTTCGCCAAGGGCCCGCTGTACCGCGCCGCCCATGCCGTCGCCCACAACCTGCCGGGCCAGGCCGTGCAAGTGTCGCACGCCAAGCTTGCCTGCGCCGAAGCAGCGGCGCTGGCGGCGAAGAACGCCATTCAGGTGCATGGCGCCATGGGTTACACCTGGGAGGTCGACCTGCAGCTGTTCATGAAGCGCGCCTGGGCCCTGGACAAATGCTGGGGCGACCGCGGCCTGCACAAGGCGCGGGTGCGTACGGCGCTGTTCGAAAGCGGCCTGGCTATTGGCGCCGGCAGCACCTTCTGATCCTGTTTATTGTTGAGGTAGAGCATGCCTGAAGCCTATATCGTCGACGCCCTGCGCACCCCCACCGGGCGGCGCAAGGGCGGCCTGAGCCAGATCCACGCCGCCGACCTGGGCGCCCATGTGCTGCGCGCGCTGGTCGAGCGCAACGGCATTCCCGAAGACGACTACGACGACGTGATCTTCGGCTGCGTCGACACCATCGGCCCGCTGGCCGGCGACATCGCCCGTACCAGCTGGCTGGCGGCGGGCCTTTCGCAAGTGGTGCCCGGCACCACCATCGACCGCCAGTGCGGCTCGTCCCAGCAGGCCGTGCACTTTGCCGCGCAGGCGGTGATGAGCGGTACCCAGGACGTGGTGATCGCCGGTGGCGTGCAAACCATGACCCAGATCCCGATTTCCTCGGCCATGACCGCCGCCGAACCCCTGGGCTTCAGCGACCCGTTCAGCGGCTCGACAGGCTGGGTGCGGCGTTACGGCGCGCAGCCACCGACCCAGTTTCGCGCGGCGCAGATGATTGCCGAACACTGGCGGCTGAGCCGCGCCGAGCTGGAAGCCTATGCGCTGGAGTCCCATCGGCGGGCCCTGCATGCCATCGAACAGGGGTACTTCGAGCGCGAGATCGTGCCGCTGGCAGGGGTCGAGCACGATGAAACCCCGCGCCACACCAGCCTGGCGAAAATGGCCGAGCTGGAATACCTGTTTGGCTGCGAGCGGGTCACGGCGGCGGTGTCGAGCCAGACCTGCGACGCCGCCAGTGCGCTGTTGATCGTTTCCGAGGCGGCCTTGAAACGCTATGGCCTGACGCCGCGGGCGCGCATTCATCACCTCAGCGTGCGCGGCGACGACCCGGTATGGATGCTCACCGCACCGATCCCGGCCACTGCCCATGCGCTCAAGCGTGCCGGCATGACCCTGGCTGACATCGACCGGGTGGAAATCAACGAAGCCTTTGCTTCGGTGGCCATGGCCTGGCTCAAGGAGACCGGCTACCCCCATGCGCAGACCAACGTCAACGGCGGCGCCATCGCCCTCGGCCACCCGCTGGGCGCCACCGGCACGCGGCTGATGTGCAGCCTGCTCCATGAGCTGGAGCGCAGCGGCGGGCGCTATGGCCTGCAGACCATGTGCGAAGGCGGCGGCCAGGCCAACGTGACCATTATCGAGCGCCTTTAAGCGCCCGCAACCACACAGGGGAGAGCGACAATGCACAGCTGCGAGAACCGCGTAGTGATCATCACCGGCGCCGGCGGCGGGCTCGGCCGCGCCTATGCCCAGGCTTTTGCCAGCGAAGGCGCGAAAGTGCTGGTCAACGACATCAACCGCGATGCGGCCCAGGCCGTGGTCGAACAGATCCAGGCGGCAGGCGGCGTGGCCGTGGCCAACAGCGACGACATCACCCGCTATGACGACGCCGGGCTGATCGTGCGCCAGGCCATCGAGACCTTTGGTGGCCTGGATGTGCTGGTCAACAACGCCGGCATCTGCCGCGACCGCATGTTCGCCAGCCTCACCGAGGCCGACTGGGATGCGGTGATGGCCGTGCACCTCAAGGGTCACTTCTGCCTGGCCAGCCATGCCGTGCGCTATTGGCGCGAGCAGGCCAAGGGCGGCGCCAGGCTCACTGCGCGGATCATCAACACCAGCTCCGGCGCCGGTTTGCAGGGCTCGATTGGCCAGGCCAACTATGCCGCGGCCAAGGGCGGGATTGCTTCGCTGACTCTGGTGCAGGCGGCGGAGCTTGGGCGCTACGGCATCACCGCCAACGCCCTGGCACCGGCGGCGCGTACCGGCATGACCGAAGCGGTGTTTGCCGAGGTGATGAAGCGCCCGGAGCAGGGCTTTGACTACTTTGCTCCGGAGAACGTCGCGCCGCTGGTGGTGTGGCTGGGGTCGGCGGCGTCCCAGGCGGTGACCGGGCAGATGTTCGAAGTCGAGGGCGGCAAGTTGTCGATTGCCGACGGCTGGCGGCGCGGGCCCCAGGTGGACAACCAGGGCCGCTGGGCGCTGGCTGAGGTGGGTGCGGCGGTGCAGCAACTGCTGGCCGAGGCGCTGCCGGCGCAGAAAGTCTATGGCAGTTGATTGAGGTTGTGCGCCGCTTAGGCGGGCCGCGCCATCTGTGAGGGTGGCGCGGCTTTTTTGCGTTACCCGTCTTGAAGGCACTGCCAATCTAGTGGGAGCGGCGGTACGGCGACCCGACTTGACCCGCGATCGGCCGCACCCCAGGCGCATCGGCCATCCGGACTAGGCGAGGCAAACGATTCTGCCGCCCGCACATCTGGCCACACTCGCCGGTACTTCCGCCAGACGAGTAAAAGGCGCCGCGATGGAATTTGCATTCAGCGACGAGCAGGAAATGATCCGTACTTCGGCCGAGGGCTTTCTCGCCGATGTCTCCCATTGCGCCGCCGTGCGCGCGGCCATGGCCAGCGACAAAGGCTATGACCCGGCACTCTGGCAACGCCTGTGCACCGAGATGTACTGGCCGGCGATCCACATCCCCGAAGCCTACGGCGGCCTGGGCCTGGGCTTTGTCGAGCTGAACATCCTGCTCGAACAGATGGGCCGGCGGCTGTTCTGTTCGCCGTTTTTCGCCACCGCCTGCCTGGCCACACCCGCTTTGCTGCTGGCCGGCAACCAGGCGCAGAAAAGCACCTGGCTTGCGCCTATCGCCGAGGGCCGTCTTACCGCCACCCTGGCCTTCACCCGCGGCAGCGGCTGGGCCGCGGAGGATATCCAGGCCAGCGCCAGCGCCGAAGGCCAGGGCTTTGTCGTCGATGGCCTGTTCGGCCAGGTGATCGATGGCGACAGCGCCGGGCTGTTGATCGTCGCCGCGCGCACGCCCGGCAGCAGCGGTGAATCTGGCATCAGCCTGTTCGCCGTCGAGGCCGACCGTGACGGTATCGAGCGCCAGTGGCTGCCGACCATGGACCAGACCCGACGCCTGGCGCGCCTTGAGTTCAACCGCGTGTACCTGGGCCCCGAGGCGCTGCTGGGCGAGGTCGGCAACGCCTGGCCGACCTTGCACAAGGTGCTGCAACTGGCCTGCATCGGGCTTGCCGCCGAGCAGGTCGGCGGCGCCCAGCAGGTGCTTGACCTGAGCGTCGCCTACATGCAGGAGCGCCAGCAGTTCGGCCGCCCGATCGCCAGCTTCCAGGCGCTCAAGCACCGCGCCGCCGACATGATGCTGCAGGTCGAATGCGCGCGCTCGGCCAGCTACTACGCCGCCTGTGTCGCCCAGGAAGTGCTCGACCCCGACGGCGACCCGCAGGTGGCCGCCGAGCTGCCGCTGGCCGCCGCCCTGGCCAAGGCGCAGTGCTCGCACAGCTATTTTCACTGTGCGGCGGAGTCGATCCAGTTGCATGGCGGCGTCGGCTTTACCTGGGAATACGACCCGCACCTGTATTTCAAGCGTGCCCGCGCCAGCGAGAGCTACCTCGGTGCGCCGGCCTGGCATCTGCAGCAGATCGCCACGCTCATCATCGGAGAACAGCCATGAAGCTCAGTTTCAGTGAACAGGATGAGCAGTTTCGCCAGGAGGTCGCCGGCTGGCTGGCCGCCAACCTCTGCGGCGAGTTCGAGCCCCTGCGTTTTCGCGGCGGCCCGGGTGATGAGCACATGTTCGCGCAGCAGCGCAAAGCCTGGGAGCGCAAGCTGGCCGAGGGCCGCTGGACTTGCGTCGGCTGGGCGCCGGAGCATGGTGGCCGGGGCCTGTCGATCAGCCAGCAGGTGATCTTCCACGAAGAATACGCCCGTGCTGGCGGCCCCGGGCGCATGGGCCATATCGGCGAAGGCCTGGCCGGGCCGACCATCGCCGCCTTCGGCAACGACGAGCAAAAGCGCCGCCTGCTGCCCGCTATCGTCAGCGGCACGCAGTTCTGGTGCCAGGGCTACTCGGAACCGGGCGCAGGCTCTGACCTCGCCAACGTCAAGACCCGCGCCAGCCTTGAGGGCGGCAGCTGGGTGATCAACGGCCAGAAGGTCTGGACTTCGCTGGCCCATGAGTCGGACTGGTGCTTCGTGATCGCCCGTACCGAGCCTGGCAGCGTCGGCCATCGCGGCCTGTCGTTCCTGCTGGTGCCGATGGCCCAGGCCGGCATCAGCGTGCGGCCGATCGAGCAGATGACCGGCACTTCGGAATTCAACGAAGTGTTCTTCGACAACGCCCGCACCGACGCCGCCAACCTCATCGGCGAGCCGGGCAACGGCTGGAAGATCGCCATGGCCTTGCTCGGTTTTGAGCGCGGGGTTTCGACCCTCGGCCAGCAGATGCAGTTTGCCAATGAACTGAACGAGATCATCGCCATCGCCAAGGCCAACGGCGCAGCCCGCGACCCGCTGTTGCGCCAGCGCCTGGCCGAGGCCTGGTGCGGCTTGCGGATCATGCGCTTCAACTCGCTGCGCATGCTCTCCGGCGCCCAGGACGGCGCGCTGCGCAAGGAGGCGACCATCTACAAGCTGTTCTGGTCCAGCTGGCACGCCAACCTCGGCAAGCTGGCCATGGACGTGCTCGGCCCCGACGCCGAACTGCTCGAGGCCGCGCCCTATCAGCTGACCCGATTGCAATCGCTGTACCTGTTCAGCCGCGCCGACACCCTGTACGGCGGCAGCAACGAGATCCAGCGCAACATCATCGCCGAGCGCGCCCTGGGCATGCCCAAAGAACCGCGCCTGCGTCCCTGACCCAAGGAGTTAGTCGATGTCCACCCCCAACTATGTAGCGGGCCATGGCCTGTTGCGCGGCAAGTCCGTGCTGATCACTGCGGCGGCAGGTTCCGGGATCGGTTTTTCCGCTGCCTTGCGCGCCGCCGAAGAGGGCTGCCGGGCCCTGATGATCAGTGATATCCACGAAGGCCGGCTGTTTGAAGCCGTGGCAAAGATTCGCCAGGCCACCGGGCTTGCCGAGGTCTTCGGCGTGCTCTGCAACGTCACCGACGAAGCCCAGGTGCAGCACCTGGTGAGCTGCGCCGAGCGCGACCTGCACGGCGTCGATGTGCTGATCAACAACGCCGGCCTCGGTGGTTCGCGGGCGCTGGTGGAAATGCCCGACGAAGAATGGCAGCGGGTCCTCGACGTTACCCTCACCGGCACCATGCGTATGACTCGCGCCATGCTGCCCAAGATGATGGCCCGGCGCGCCGGGGTGATCGTCAACAACGCCTCGGTGCTTGGCTGGCGGGCCCAGAAGGAGCAGTCGCACTACGCCGCAGCCAAGGCCGGGGTCATGGCCCTGACCCGTTGCGCGGCGGTCGAGGCGGCCAGCCACGGTATCCGCATCAATGCGGTCAGCCCGAGCATTGCCCTGCATGATTTTCTCGCCCGCTCGGCGCCCCAGGCAGTGCTCGAGCAACTGGCGGCCAACGAAGCCTTCGGCCGCGCCGCCGAAGTCTGGGAGGTGGCCAACGTGATGATGTTCCTGGCCAGCGACTACAGCTCGTACATGACCGGCGAAGTGCTGTCGGTTTCCAGCCAGAGGGCCTGAGCATGACGCGCCTATTCGACACCCCGCACGCGCTGCAAGACGCCGTCGGTGAAGTCCTGGGAGTCAGCGACTGGCTGCTCATTGACCAGGCACGCATCGACCTGTTCGCCGAGGCCAGTGGCGATCACCAGTGGATTCATGTCGACCCGCAGCGCGCCGCCAGCGGCCCGTTTGGGGCCTGCATCGCCCACGGTTACCTGAGCCTGGCGCTGGTCAACCTGTTCCTGCCGCAGATCGTCGAGGTGCGCGGCATCGCCATGGGCGTCAACTACGGCTGCGAGCGCGTGCGGTTTCCCAGCGTGGTGCCGGTGGGTTCGCGGGTGCGCGGCAACGCCCAGCTGATCAGCGCCGAGCAGGTCAAAGGCGGCGTGCAGGCGCTGATCCGCGTCAGCGTCGAGATCGAGGGCCAGCAGCGCCCGGGTTGTGTGGTCGACACCATCAGCCGTTATTACCCCGCCTGAGTCCAGGCATCGGAGCATGTGAACATGAATGAAGCCGTTATCGTTTCAACCGCGCGCACGCCGATCGGCAAGGCCTTTCGCGGTGCCTTCAACGACACCGAAGCGCCGGCCCTCGGCGGCCATGTGGTGCGCGAGGCCGTGCGGCGCGCGGGGATCGAGGCCGGGCAGGTCGACGATGTGATCATCGGCGCCGCCGCCCAGCAGGGCACCCAGGCCTACAACCTCGGGCGCTTGTGTGCGATTGCCGGCGGCCTGCCGCCGTCGGTAGCCGGAATGGCCGTGGAGCGCCAATGCGCCTCGGGGCTGATGAGCATTGCCCTGGCGGCCAAGGGCATTATCTGCAACGAAATCGACATCGCCGTCGCCGGCGGCCTGGAGTCGATCTCGCTGGTGCAGAACAAGCACAAGAACCTCTACCGCAACCAGTCCGGCGCCGTGCTTGAGCGCGACCCGCAGGCCTATATCCCGATGATCGAAACCGGCGAGATCGTCGCCCAGCGCTATGGCGTGACGCGCCACGAGCAGGATGCCTATGCCCTGCAAAGCCAGTTGCGCACTGCCCAGGCGCAAGCCGCGGGCCTGTTCGACCTGGAGCTGGCGCCGCTGAGCACGCGCAAGGCGATCTTCGACAAGGCCAGCGGCGAGACCCGTTACGAGACTGTGACCTTGCTGCACGACGAATGCAATCGCGCCGACACCAGCCTGGCCAGCCTCGCTGCACTGGAGCCTGTATGGCAGGGCGGGCAGTGGACCGAGGCCGGGCGCTTCATTACCGCCGGCAACGCCTCGCAGTTGTCTGACGGCGCTTCGGCCTCGGTATTGATGAACGCCAAGCTGGCCGAGCAGCGCGGCCTGGCGCCGCTGGGCATCTATCGCGGCCTGGCGGTGGCCGGTTGCAATGCCGACGAGATGGGCATCGGCCCGGTCTACGCGATTGCCAAACTGCTCAAGCGCCACGGCCTGAAAGTCGAGGACATCGGCCTGTGGGAACTCAACGAAGCCTTCGCCAGCCAGGTCCTGTACTGCCGCGATACCTTAGGCATCGACAACCAGCGCCTGAACGTCAATGGCGGGGCGATTGCCATCGGTCACCCGTTCGGCATGTCGGGGGCGCGGATGGTTGGCCACGCCTTGATCGAGGGCAAGCGCCGCGGTGTACGTTACGTGGTGGTGAGCATGTGTATTGGCGGCGGCATGGGTGCCGCTGCATTGTTCGAGGTGGCTTGAGCATGAACCGTTTTGATGAACACGGCCGGATCCAGACCATGCAAGCCTACTGGAGCGAGGTCAACCTCAGCGTGCGCGAGCCGCAATAGCGCGCAAGCAAGGCTCACACCCGCCAGGGTGTGGCCTTGCGCAGGGGCAGCGCTTACGGCGATTTTGCCGCGTCGAGGAACGCCGGGCGCTCGCCACCGCCATGCACGGCAATGTCGGCGCCACTGACATAACGGGCCAGCGATGAGGCCAGGTACAGGCAACTGTCGCCGATGTCTTCGGGGCTGGCCAGGCGTTGCAGGGGGATGGTCGCGGCCACCTCGGCCAGGTCGCTTTCATCGCCATAGTGCAGGGCCGCCTGCTCGGTGAGGATCAGCCCGGCGGTGACAGCGTTGACCCGCACCTTGGGTGCCCACTCCACCGCCAGCGAGCGGCTCAGGTTGAGCAAGCCGGCCTTGGCCGCGCCGTAGGCGGCGGTGCCGGGGGAAGGGCGGGTGGCGCTGACGCTGCAGATGTTGATGATGCTGCCGCCCTCGGCCTGGGCCTGCATGATGCGATTGGCCAGCTGGCTGAGGTTCAGCGGTGCCAGCAGGTTGAGGCGGATGATCGATTCGCTGAAGCGCGGCGAGGCGCTGGCGGCTTCGGCATAGGGCGCGCCGCCGGCGTTGTTGACCAGTACATCGAGGCGCCCGAAGCGCTCGGCTATAGCCGCCATCATCTGTTGGGCCTGCTCGATGTCACGCACATCACAGGCCAGGAACAGCGCCTCGCGCCCGCCGCTGGCCGGCAGTGTCGCAGGCGCCTGGCGCCCGCAGATCACCACCTCGGCGCCGCATTCAAGAAAGCGCCGGCTGATGCCGCGGCCCACACCCTTGCCACCACCGGTCACCAGTACCACCTTGCCGCGAAAATCCATAGGGTCGTGCATGCCTGCCTCGTGTTCGCCACAGTAATGAGCTCGATGCTAGCAGCGCACGGGCAGGGGCCAACGTCCGAAGGGACTAGTAGTCCTGACGGACGATGTTGGCGCCCTGGCCGCTCTGAATAATCCCGGTACAACAACAAGCCGGGAGGACACCTCATGGGCGCATCCGCGCAAGGGCACGTGGTAACGCTGGCCGATGGTCTGCAGCTGCATTACCAGGACGTTGGCACGGGCGAGGCGGTGGTGTTCATCCACGGCAGCGGCCCGGGTGCCAGCGGGCACAGCAACTTCAAACAGAACTACCCGGCATTCGCCGCGGCCGGCTACCGGGTGATCGTCCCCGACCTGCCCGGCTACGGCGCTTCGAGCAAGCCGCAAACGGTCTACAGCCTGGACTTTTTCGTCAGCGCCCTCAGCGGCCTGCTCGATGCCCTGGATATCCAGCGCTGCGTGCTGGTCGGCAATTCCCTGGGTGGTGCCATTGCCATCAAGCTGGCGCTGGACCAGCCTGGGCGGGTCAGCCGCCTGGTGCTGATGGCCCCCGGTGGGCTGATGGACAAGGAGCAGTACTACCTGCAAATGGAAGGCATCCAGAAGATGGGCGCCGCCTTTGCCAACGGCGAGCTCAACGATGCCGCCGGCATGCGCCGCCTGCTCAGCCTGCAGTTGTTCGACCCGGCGCTGATCAGCGATGAAACCGTGGCCGAGCGCGTGGCGGTGGTGGGCCAGCAACCGGCCTGCGTGCTGACCAGCATGCAGGTGCCGAACCTGACCTCACGCTTGGCTGAACTGCAATGCCCGATTCTTGGTTTTTGGGGGATCAACGACAAGTTCTGCCCGGCCTTCGGGGCGCAGGCCCTGCTTGCAGCCTGCAGGCGGATCCGCTTTGTGCTGCTCAGCGAATGCGGACACTGGGTGATGGTCGAGCACCGCGAGCTGTTCAACCGTGAATGCCTGGCGTTCCTTGGGGAGGCACGGGCATGAGCGAGCAATTGCGTCGCCAGTATGGCGAAGAGCTGTACCAGGCCCTGTGCAGCGCCAGCACCCTGGCGCCCTTGAGCGAGCGCTGGGAGACCATCAGCATCGAGGATGCCTACCATATCTCGCTCTACAGCATCGAGCGGCGGGTGGCGGCGGGTGACCGCATCGTCGGCAAAAAGATCGGCGTCACCTCGGCGGCGGTGCAGCGCATGCTTAATGTGCACCAGCCGGATTTCGGTTTTATCACCGAGCAGATGGCCTTTGCCGATGGCGCGCAGATTTCCCTCGGCGCCAACCGCCTGATCCAGCCGCGCGCCGAAGGCGAGATTGCCTTCAAGCTCAAGCATGACCTGGTCGGCCCCGGCGTCACCGAGGCCGATGTGCTGGCCGCCACCGAGTACGTGATGCCGTGTTTCGAGATTGTCGATTCGCGCATCCAGGACTGGCGCATCCGCATCCAGGACACCGTCGCCGACAACGCTTCCTGCGGGGTGTTCGTGCTCGGCGACAGCCAGGTCGATCCGCGCCGGCTCGACCTGCCGAACCTGCGCATGCAGGTGTTCAAGAACGGCGAGCTGATCAGCCAAGGCCTCGGCTCGGCGGTGCAGGGCAACCCGCTGACCGCGGTGGCCTGGCTGGCCAACACCCTGGGCGCCTTCGGCATCCCGTTCAAGGCCGGGGAAATCATCCTTTCCGGCTCGCTGGTGCCGCTGGAGCCTGCACGGGCCGGCGACCAGTTTGCCCTGACCATCGACGGCCTGGGCAGCGCCCGGGTGTCGTTCTGTGCGTGACGTGCGAGGTTCAAGCGAATGAGCAAAAAACTGAAAGCGGCGATTATCGGGCCGGGCAACATCGGCACCGACTTGCTGATGAAAATGTGCCGCTCCGAGTGGATCGAACCGGTGTGGATGGTCGGCGTCGACCCGCAGTCCGAAGGCCTCAAGCGCGCTCGTGAGCTGGGGGTGAAGACCACCGCCGACGGCCTGGACGGATTATTGCCACATGTCCTCGACGACGATATCCGCATCGCCTTCGATGCCACCTCGGCCTATGTGCATGCGCATAACAGCCGCAAGCTCAACGAGTTGGGGGTGATCATGGTCGACCTCACGCCGGCGGCCATCGGCCCGTTCTGCGTGCCGCCGGTCAACCTCAAGCAGCACGCAGCGAGCCTGGCGATGAACCTCAACATGGTCACCTGCGGCGGCCAGGCGACCATCCCCATGGTCGCGGCGGTGTCGCGCATCCAGTCGGTGGCCTATGGCGAGATCGTCGCCACGGTGTCGTCCGGCTCGGTGGGCCCGGGCACCCGGCAGAACATCGACGAGTTCACCCGCACTACTGCAGGTGCGGTTGAGCAGATCGGCGGTGCCCGGCGCGGCAAGGCGATCATCGTCATCAACCCGGCCGAACCGCCGCTGATGATGCGCGACACCATCCACTGCCTGACCGACGAAGAGCCCGACCGCGAGGCCATTCGCGCCTCGGTGTTGAGCATGGTCAAGGAGGTGCAGCGCTACGTGCCCGGCTACACGCTGATCAACGGGCCGATTTTCGATGGCCGCAAGGTGTCGATCTTCATCGAGGTCGAAGGCCTCGGCGACTTCCTGCCCAAGTCTGCCGGCAACCTCGACATCATGACCGCTGCCGGTTTGCGCACCGCCGAGATGTTTGCCGAAGAAGCCCACAAGGGCACCCTGCAACTGCCCGTCCGTTGAGTGGAGAACTGCCATGAATCTGCAAGGTAAAAGCGTCCGTCTGCACGACATGAGCCTGCGCGACGGGATGCACGCCAAGCGTCACCAGATCAGCCTGGAACAGATGATCGCAGTGGCCAGCGGCCTGGATGGCGCCGGCGTGCCGCTGATTGAAATCACCCATGGCGATGGCCTGGGTGGCGCTTCGCTGAACTACGGCTTTGCCGCCCACAGCGATGAGGAATACTTCGCCGCGGTAATTCCCACCCTCAAGCAGGCCAAGGTATCGGCCTTGCTGCTGCCGGGGATCGGCACCCTCGATCACCTGAAAATGGCCCATGAGCATGGCGTCTCGACCATCCGCGTGGCCACCCACTGCACCGAGGCGGATGTTTCCGGCCAGCACATCGGCATGGCGGCGAAGATGGGCCTGGATACCGTCGGCTTTCTGATGATGGCGCACAGGGTCAGCGCGCAAAAGCTGCTGGAACAGGCGCGGCTGATGGAAAGCTACGGCGCCAACTGCATCTACTGCACCGATTCGGCGGGCTACATGCTGCCGACTGAAGTCAGCGAGAAGATTGGCGTATTGCGGGCAGGTTTAAGCGCCAGCACCGAAGTCGGTTTTCATGGCCATCACAACCTGGGCATGGCGATTGCCAACTCGCTGGCGGCCATCGAGGCTGGCGCCGTGCGCATCGATGGCTCGGTGGCCGGGTTGGGGGCGGGGGCGGGCAACACGCCGCTGGAAGTGTTCGTCGCCGTGCTGGAGCGCATGGGCGTGAGCAGTGGTGTTGACCTGTACCGGATCATGGACGTCGCCGAGGACCTGGTGGTGCCGATGATGGACCATCCGATCCGTCTTGACCGCGATGCCCTGACCCTGGGCTATGCCGGGGTGTACAGCTCGTTCCTGCTGTTTGCCAAGCGTGCCGAGCTCAAGTACGGCATTGCTGCCCGCGACCTGCTGGTGGAGCTGGGGCGGCGCGGCACGGTGGGCGGTCAGGAAGACATGATCGAAGACCTGGCCCTGACAATGTCGCGGGCGCGAGGGGTGATGCCGACCTGAGATGCGCGCTGGCTTCATCGCGGGTCAAGCCCGCTCCCACAGGTCCCGCACAATTCTGTGGGAGCGGGCTTGACCCGCGATCGAGTGCAGCGGCCTCATCGCGGTTGAGCCAGCGCTCCCATGGCCATGAACAACGCGGCAATGGCCCGGGCCTCATGCAACTCGCCACTGGCTACCCGTGCCGGGATCTGCGCCAGCGGCACCTTGATGCATTCCAGCGGCTCCGGCTCGTCACCTTGCAGAGCACAGGGGCTCAGGTCCTGGGCCAGCACCACCCGATAACGATGACACAAATGCCCGGGCGCCAAGGTCAGTTCGCCCAGCTCGGTCAGCCGCGCCGCCCTCAGGCCGACTTCTTCGCACAGCTCACGCTGGGCCGCCTGCAGGTAGCTTTCATGCGCCTCGGCACCGCCCTTGGGCAGGCCGAGGATGGTGCCCTCTACGCCCACCGCGTACTCGCGCACCAGCAGCACGTGCTCGGGGTCGGGCATCGCCACCAGCATCACCGAGCGGTAGCCGGTGCCGCGCAAGCGTTCGTAGATGCGCCGCTGGCCGTTGCTGAACTGCAGGTGCAGGGCTTCGATCTGGAAATGGCTGCTTTGGGCCAGCAGTTCGGTCTTGAGGATGGTCGGACAGTTGCGCATGTGCAGGCCCCTGGCGGCGGGTGGATACCTGCACTGTGCGCTGTGCCCGGCAACCCGCCATCGTCCAAGCGGACGAGGGCGGGTGCTTCAGCCGAGGGTCGCCACGCTGCGCAAGATCAAGCGCACGAGCATGGTCTGGCGGGTCACGCCGGTCTTGGAAAAGGTCGAACGCAGGTGCGCCCGCGAAGTGTTGCGGCTGATGCCCAGTTCCTCCGAGGCTTCGTCCAGGGTCAGGCCGTTGGCCAGCAGCATCGCCAACTGGGTTTCGGCCGGGGTGAAATCGAACAGCGCCCGGACGATCTCCTGCGGCGCCGAGGATTGCTGCTCGGGGTCGCTGATGAAGATCACCACGGTCGGGCATTGCTTGCCTTCGCTCCAGGTCGACAGCGGCACCGAGCGCACGATGATGCCAAGGTCGGCGCGCCCGGACGGGCGTTGTACGCGCATGGCCTCGACCACCGAGGGGTTGCTGCTTTTTTGCGACAGCAGTGATTGCTTGACCAGGCGGCGGAACTCCTGGGTGTCGCGCGCGGTGCCGACCTGCAAGCCGTCGTTGACCAGCTTGATGCCGTCCTTTTCCTGGATCAGCCGCTCGGCAACCTGGTTGGTCTGCAGCACCTTGCCGGTTTCGTCGAGGATGATGGTGCCCACCGCCATCTGGTCGACGGCGCCGGCGTAGAGGTTGCGTTCGGTCTCGATGCGGTTGAGCTGCATGTGCAGTTTGATCGAGCGCTCCAGGTGCGGGATGAAGCGCGCCAGCAGGGTTTTTTCCTGGTCGCCGAAGGCCTGCTCATCGCGCCCGCGGCTGATGCGGATGCGGCATTGGGCGCCGTCGCCGGTATTGATGTCGGCCCCGAGGATATGGAACACGTCCACGGGCTCAAGGAAGTTCTTGTAGAACTCCGATTGCAGCAGCTCGTCGTTGGAGACGTAGCTGGCGAGGGTCACCACTTCGCGGTTGGGCAGGTCGACGAACGGGTCGAGGGCGAAGAAGTGCTTGTTGTACGAGGCGGTGGTTTCGCTCGAACTGCCGGTGGTGTTGACCATCAGGCCGTCAACGTGGGCGCTGGGCGGGCGCAGGATGAAGGTGACGTATTTGCTCTGTAGCTGCAGGTTGAGCTGGTTGAGGAAGGTGACCCAGGGAATGTTCTCCATCGGCCCTTGATAGAGGTGACCGAGCAAGTCGCTGAATGACTCGAGGGTGAGGCACGGCTGCATAGGGAACTACCATTTTTTATTATTAGCGTTGGCGATGGCAGAGAATAGTCGGCGTTAACGCGTGCACGCAACGCTCCGTACACGCATCCGGACAGGCGTAGCGCACGCCTGTCCAAAGCGCTCGGCAAGGTTCAGGCGCGCTCGCCGTCAAGCACCACGAAACGCTTGCTGTCGGCGGTTTCGGCAGGCAGCAGGTCGACGTCGGTATAGAACTGCTCATACCAGCGCCGCAGCTGGTACACCGGGCCGTCGCCGTCGCACAGCAGCGGGTTGTCGACCCGGGTCTTGCTGTGCCAGATCGCCACGTCTTCGTAGAAAGCCGCCTGGGCCTGCTGCACGTAGGCCTTGGCCATGGCCTGGTTCTGCTCCTCGCTCAGGCCGGGGATCTTTTTCACCAGCACGCCGTAGCGCAGGGTGAAGCTGTTGAGGTCGATCGGCACATGGCAGTTGAGCAGGATCGAATGGATCGGCTGGCCGTTCATCGCCCCGGTCATTTCGGTGATCTGGTAGGCCGGGCCGAAGTAGGTGGCCACCGTGCTCAGCTCGCTGTCGCCAGACAGCCGTTCGCTGCGCGCACGCATGACCTGGGTGGCCAGGTGGCCTGCGAAGACGTTGCTGAACTCGGCTACCGGCGCGCCGTGCACGGTGCCGAAGTGGGCCATGTCGGCGACGTTGTCGATCAGCTCGCGGCAGTTGGTGTCGATCTGCAGTTCGGCCACTTCCCAGGCGGCCCACTGGTCACTGAAGCAGGCGTCGATGCGCGGGATCGCCTGCTCGGCAATCGGCGGGTTGCCTTGCGGGTCGTTCCAGACGAACAGCAGCTGGTTTTCTTCCATGATCGGCCAGCGCTTGACCTTGGCCCGCGGTGGAATGCGCTTGGCGTAGGGAATGTCGTCGCACACGCCATCGGCGCCCCAGCGCCAGCTGTGGAACGGGCAGCGGATCGAGTTGCCTTCGATGCAGCCGGTGCTCAGGTCGGCGCCCATGTGCGGGCAAAAGCCGTCGAGAATGTTCAGCTGGCCGTCTTCACCCTGGAACGCCACCAGGCGGGTGCCAAACACGTCCAGGCGGTGGGCCTTGCCGTCGCGGTAGTGCGCGGCCAGGCCCAGGCAGTGCCAACCACGGGCGTAACGGTCTTCCAGCAGCTTGGCTTCAATGCGGTGCAGGGTGCTCATCTTATTGTTCTCCGGGGTATCACGGGGTGTGCTGTGCGAGTGATTCTGCCGCCCCTGTACCAGCAGGCATCGTCTGAACGGACGATGGCCGGCCGTGGGCTGACGGCTCTACTGGCGCAATCAAGCCAGCAGCAGGAGAACGCAATGAGCAACGAGCAGGGGCGGGTGGCGGTGATTACCGGCGCCGCCAGCGGGATCGGCCGGGGCCTGGCCGAGCATGCGGCAGGGCTGGGCATGCAGCTGATACTGGCCGATGTCGATGGCCCGGGTTTGCAGGCGCTGAGCGCGCAACTGCAAGGCCAGGGCGTGCAGGCCATTGCCCAGCTGACCGACGTCAGCGATGTGGCCCAGGTCGAGCGCCTGCGCGATGTCGCCCTGGCGCATTTTCAGCGGGTCGACCTGCTGTTCAACAATGCCGGGGTGATGCAGACCGGCTACAGCTGGCAGATCAGCCACGAGCAGTGGCAGCGCATGCTCGCCATCAACCTGCAAGGGGTGATCAATGGCATCCGCAGCTTTGTGCCGCTGATGCTCGAGCAGGGCCACCCGGCCCAGGTGATCAACACCGCGTCGCTCGCCGGCTTGCTCAGCAGCCCGTTGATGGCGCCCTACAACGTCACCAAGCAGGCGGTGGTGGCGTTATCCGAAACCCTCAAATACGAGCTGGACATGCTCGGCGCGCAGGTCTCGGTGGCGGTGCTCTGCCCGGGGCCGGTGGCCAGTGACATCATGGCCTCCAACCAGGCCCGCGAGCAGGCCGACGCCACTTTCAGCGCCGTGCTCGACGAGCACATTCGCCAGGGCATGACGCCCCGCGAGCTGGCCGCCCAGGTATTCGCCGCGCTGGCCGAGCGGCGCTTCTGGATCTTCCCGCACAAAGACTTCAAGCCCGCCCTGGAGCTGCGCCTGCGCAGCATCCTGGAAGAAACCAACCCGCAGTTCCAAATGATCGCCGAAGGAGACGCCCATGCCGCTCGATAAACAGATCGCCGCCGTGCTCGAACAGTTCAGCGCCCAGGGGGAGCCCGACTACCACCGGCTCGATGCCGTGCAGTATCGGCAATATGCCGACCACCTGTTGCCGCCGATCCCTGGCGCGCAGATGGCCGAAGTGCGCGACCTGCGCGTGGCGGGCGCCGCTGGCGAGCTGGATGCCCGCCTGTACCGGCCGCTGGCGCAAGACAACCTGGCGCTGCTGGTGTTCTTCCACGGCGGCGGCTTTGTCATCGGCACCCTCGATACTCATGACCATCTGTGCCGGGCACTGGCCAGCGCCACTGGCGCGGTGGTGGTGTCGGTGGCCTACCGGCTGGCACCGGAGGCGCGCTTTCCGGCGGCGCCGCTCGATTGCTATGCCGCCACCTGCTGGCTGGTCGAACATGCCGCCAGCCTGGGCGTCGACGGCAGCCGCCTGGCCGTGGCCGGCGACAGCGCCGGTGCCAACCTGGCGATCGCCGTCAGCCGCCTGGCCGCAGAGCGCCAGGGCCCGCAGATTCGCTACCAGTGCCTGTTCTACCCGGTCACCGATGGCCGCTGCGACACCCCGTCGTACCAGGTGTATGGCGAAGGGTATCTGTTGTCGCGGGCGATGATGGCCTGGTTCTGGCGCAGCTACCTGCAACAGCCCGAGCAGGTCGAGGAGCCACTGGCCTCGCCGCTGCTCGCCGAGTCACTGGAGGGTTTACCCGCCACCACCCTGATCACCGCCGAGTACGACCCATTGCGCGACGAAGGCGAAGCCTTTGCCCAACGTTTGCAACAAGCAGGTGTGGCCACCCGCCTGGAGCGTTGCCAGGGCATGGTGCATGGCTTTATCAGCATGAGCGCGTTTGTTGAGGGCGCTGCCTTGGCCCTGGCCGGGGCCGCGGCCGACCTGCGCCGGGCGCTGGGCTGAATGGCGGCGGCCTAGTCCGTTTGGACGACGCAGGTTGTCGCAGCAGTTTCTAGTCTGGAGCGCACAACGTCTTTTCCTCACCTGTGGTGGAATGGCCATGAAAACAACAAGAACAATTTGCCTTGCCTTGACCGTCTGCGCCTTTGGCGCTGTCTACAGCGCCTTGCTGACCCGCCCGCTGCCGGCGCCGGTGACCATGGCCTATTACTGCCAGCCCAGCTTCCAGCCGTGTTACATCCCGGTGCCGAGCGTCGCCAGGCTGATGCCCTAGGCCTTGTTGCCCAGGGCCAGCAGCGCCCGCTCGCGGCTCAGAGGCTGGAGGACCCCGGGCGAGCCGCTGATGTGCACGTACAGGTAGTGCTGGCCTTGGTCATCGCGCAGTATCCGGTGCACCTGGGTCGTCTCCGGGTGATACTGGCGCTGGGTGCGGTCGAGCAGCACTTCGTGGTGATCGATGTGCAGGCGGCGCAGCGCCGCTTCGAACTCGCTGTCGACGGCCTCGCGCAGCTTGCGCATGCGGCGTATCGACAGATAGCCAAGGCCGAAGGTCAGCGCGAAGAAGAACAGCGCCTGTAACAGTGATTTGTAGTGCTCCATCCTGGATTTGATCAACTCTTGATTCGTGGAGTGAGCGGCGCTTGCTTGACCTGACAGTGGAGCACAATGGCTATCCCTGCCAGTGTTTGTCGCACAGTACTCGCGTTTGACGTCGAATACTGTTGCCTCAGTCCAGGTCCTGCGCCGAATGCCGCTCGGGCACCTGGCTGGCTTCATCGCCCCAGGTGCGGTTGACCCGCAGGCCGCGGACGACCGCCGGGCGCTCGGCAATGGCTTGCGCCCAGCGTTGCACGTGGGTGTAGTCCTGCACGCTGAGGAACTCGCCCGCCGAATACAGCCTGCCCAGCGCCAGTTGGCCGTACCAGGACCAGACGGCGATATCGGCGATGGTGTAGCTGTCGCCGGCCAGGTATTGGCTTTGCGCCAGACGCTGGTCGAGCACATCCAGTTGGCGCTTGGTTTCCATGCTGAAGCGGTTGATCGGGTATTCGAATTTTTCTGGCGCGTAGGCATAGAAGTGGCCGAAGCCGCCGCCCAGGTAGGGCGCTGCGCCCATCTGCCAGAACAGCCAGTTGAGGGTTTCGGTTCGACCCGCTGGGTCGCGGGGCAGGAACTCGGCGAATTTTTCTGCAAGGTAGAGCAGGATCGAACCCGACTCGAACACCCGCACCGGCGGTTGCACGCTGCGGTCGAGCAGGGCGGGGATCTTCGAGTTGGGGTTGATCTCGACGAAGCCGCTGGAGAACTGCTCACCCTCGCTGATGCGAATCAGCCAGGCGTCGTACTCGGCGCTGGCATGCCCGAGGGCCAGCAGCTCTTCGAGGAGGATGGTGACCTTGACGCCATTGGGCGTGGCCAGGGAGTACAGTTGCAGCGGCTGCTTGCCCAGCGGCAGGGCCTTGTCGTGGGTCGGGCCGGCCACCGGGCGGTTGATGTTGGCGAACTCGCCGCCCGACGGTGCGTCGTGCTGCCAGACCCGAGGCGGGACATAGGGTGCCTTGCTCATGCGATGAACCTCCTGGTGTGCTCGAGGGGCTCATGTTCGGGCCTGGTATGAGAGGTTGTCAAACAGGCCTGCAAGCAACTGCCCGATCATGGTGTCGGGCACCGCTTTGCCCTGCCGGCATTGCGCCGGCAGGGCAAATACTGCGTAGATTAACGTTTGCCTAGTGCAACTTTCGAATCACCGGAGAATTTATCCACCTGCCCTTGAATATGTGTCGAAACCTTGCTGTCAAAGCCAAACTCGACCTTGCAACCTTGAAGGAATGCCAGTTGTTTTTGGTACAGCGTGGAAATACCGGCAAGGTCACCATCTTTACGTTTTAATGCTTCGATCTTGGCAACGACTTGCACGGTTTTTTCTTCAATGTAGTCTGCGGTCTCCATGTATTGGCGAATATCGATCTGTTTTGAAACGAAGTTGTCATAGTTGAGTTTTGCCGCGGTGTTCAGCGCGTTTAGGGTCAACTCGTATTGCGCAACCAATGTTCTTTCGGCTTGCTCGGAGAACTCGTCGAGTGAATAGTTGACGTTGTAGCAATAGCGGTAGCAGCTCATGATTTTGTTATTGAAGAAACTTCGCTCCTGAGACACATTGCAGGCAACCGATGCAAAAATTCTCAAGCCTTGGCCGAGCGGTACGCTACTTTTTGCAGTGCTCACCTGAATCTTGCTTGAGTGGCCGAACGAGTTGATCAGGCCCGACAGCAGGTTAAGGCAGTTGGCGGCGATCATCAGCCGAGTGTCTTCGGTCAAACCACCGCTGGCGTTGGTTTTGGTTGCATCAGGCGAGGCCGTGGTACCTTCCGGCAGACCGGTGATGGTGCCGGTGACCGTGCCGACGACTGCATTGGTGATCTGATCGATTATTTTCTTCAGATTCTCAAGGCTCCAGGTGTCTGAAAGCTGGAAATCTGAATTCGCCCCGGTGACGTAGGAAGAATACTTCCAGGTGCGTTGGCTGTTTGTATAAAATTGAATCTGGTCTGCCTGTAATTCGGATTCAGCATTTTTCTGTTGGGTGATCAAGTCCCTGGAGATCTGCTCAAGCCGTTCACGGTTCTTTTTCTCTTCTTCCAACAGTTTATTGACACTATTGCTTCTGCCCATTTTCGCTCATCCTTGTCGTGGGGTTTAATGCCAAGGCTCAATGACATCAAATTGCCAGTCCCTGGCGAAGAGAACAATAGCGCTTTTTATTGGTTTGTAAAGGTCAGGTCTGATGATAATTGATCAGATTGGAACTTGGCGTTTATAACGGTGTTTCTTATCGCCGATTAAGCTAAGTCGTTTGCTCGGGGCTAATCAGTCGCCGGCCTGTTCTTGCTGACGCAATGAATTCCGCCGCCGCCCGCGGCAATCGGGTCGATGTTGACCTGCTCGATGGTCCGCCCCGGGTACAACTTGGCCAGCAACTGCTTGCAGTACTGGTCAGCTTTCGGGTCGCCAAACTGCGGGGCAATCACCGCGCCATTGATCGGCAGGTAGTTGATGTAACCGGCGGCAAACTCCGGGTTGACGCGGGTAAAGCGGTTGCTGCGCAATTTGCCCGGTGGCGGCAGCAGGTGCACGGTAAAGCGGCGGCCGTCGGCGTCGGTGGCCTGCTTGAGGATTTCCAGGTGCTTGCGGGTGACCCGGTAATCGTAGGAGTCCGGGTCGTTGTCGAGGTTGGCGATCACCACCCCCGGCTCGACGAAGCGCGCGTAGAAGTCGACGTGGGCATCGGTGATGTCCTGGTCCTTGATGCCCGGCAGCCAGATGATCTTGCGCAGGCCAAGGTTGGCTTTAAGCTCGGCCTCGACATCGCTGCGGCTCCAGTCGGGGTTGCGGTTGGCATTGACCCAGCAGCTTTCGGTGATGATTGCCGTGCCGTGGCCGTCCACTTCGATGCCGCCGCCTTCGCCAGTCAGCTCGCTTTGCAGGTAGGGCACGTTCAGGGTTTCGCTCAGCGTTGCCGCCACGCGGCTGTCGTTGCGGTGGCGTTGCTTGTTGCCCCAGCCGTTGAAGTTGAAGTCCATCAGCGCGCTGTTGCCTTCGTCGTCGATGACGAAGCAGCCGCCGTAATCGCGGATCCAGATGTCGTCCAGCGCCATGGGCAGAAACTCGATGTTGTCGCTGCCACATTGCTCGCGCGCATCGGCCAGGTCTTCGGGGCGGCAGAGTACGCTGACCGGCTGGTAGCGGGCGATGGTCCGGGCCAGTTGTGCGATGCAGCTGTTGACCGCGTCCGCCTGGTCTTCCCAGACATTTTCGGCGGCGGCAAACGCCAGGAAGATCCGCCGCTGGGCCTGGTCCTCTTCGGGCATGAACCAGCGCTGGTCAGCGGCCATGGCCAGGCGCAACGGGCCCAGGCCCAGGCCGGCAATGCCGGCGGCGACTGACAGATGCTTGAGAAAAGTACGACGGGGTGTCATCGGTGTGGCTCTCGTAGTGACGGCTCAATGGGCCGAGGAAGTCTTGAGGGTGGTCCAGGTACGCATGCGCGCGCGCATGTCTTTCTGGGTAATGTCCTTGCCCGGGATCAGCCGCGCGTAGGTATCGTCGCTGACGTAAATGTCCGGGTTGTCACGCATCTGCGGCTCGACCAGCGGCCGTGCCTTGGCGCTGGAGGTGGGGTAGCCGGTGAACGAACTGATGGCGGCCATCTGCTGCGGCTGCATGACGAAGTTGATAAAAGCGTAGGCGTATTCCGGGTGGGCGGCATCGGCGGGAACGGCCATGCTGTCCATCCAGATGGTCGTGCCTTCCACCGGGATGTGGTAGCGGAACTCGACCTTTTTACCGGCGGCATCGGCGGTGCGCTGGGCCTGGATCATGTCGCCGCTGTAACCGAGGGAAATGCAGGTGTCACCATTGACCAGCTGGGTCACCGGCTGCGACTGGAACTTGCGGATGTACGGCTTGATCGCCCCGAGCATCTGCCGGGCGGCGAGCAAATCATCGGCCTTGCCGCTGCGTGGGTCCTTGCCCAGGTAGTGCAGCACCACCGCCAGCACTTCGTCGGGCGAGTCGATCATCGAGATGCCGCAGTCGGCCAGCAGCGCGGCGTTTTCTGGCTTGAACAGCAGGTCGAGGCTGTTGACCGGGGCATTGGCGATGCGCTGCTCGATGGCCGCGCGGTTGTAGGTCAGGCCGATGCTGCCCCAGGTGTAGGGCACGGTTCTCTCGCGCGAGTTGGGGTAGCGCTGGTGCAGGCGCTGCAGGCCGGGCTCGATGTCTGCCAGGTGTTCGAGTTTGGCCGGGTCGAGCTTTTGCAGGGCGCCGGCGCGGGCCAGGCGTTCGGCCACGGTGTCGCCGGGGAAAATCAGGTCGTAGCCGCTGTTGCCCGAGAGCAGCTTGGCCTCCAGGGTTTCGCTGCTGTCCATGACGTCATAAATGACCTTGATGCCGGTCTGGGCGGTGAAATCCTTGAGGGTGTCTTCGGCAAAGTAATCGGCCCAGTTGTACAGGCGCAGCACTTTGTCTTCGGCGTTGGCCAGGCTGCAGCCCAGGGCCAGGGAAAGGGCGATCAGGGTTTTCAGGCTGTTCATGCGCCATGCCTCCAGGTGCTGTGTGGGTGACGGCCGTCCAGGCTCAACAGGGTGGCGTACATTTCCGGGCGGCGGTCGCGGTAGATGCCCCAGGTCAGGCGCTCTTCGCGCATGTGCGCCAGGTCCAGCTCGGCCAGCAGCATGCAAGGGCTGTCGCGATCGGCTTCGGCCAGCAGGCGGCCCTTGTGGTCGGTGATGAACGACGATCCATAAAAACGCATGTGCAGCTCGGCATCGCTGCGCGCCACTTCAACGCCGGTGCGGTTGGCGGTGATCACCGGGAGGATGTTGGCGGCGGCGTGGCCGCGCTGGGTCAGTTGCCAATGGTCGCGCGAATCCAGCGCCGCAGCGCCGGGCTCGGAGCCGATGGCGGTGGGAAACAAGAGGATTTCTGCACCTTGCAAGGCCAGGCAGCGGGCGGTCTCGGGGAACCACTGGTCCCAGCAGATGCCCACGCCCAGGCGCCCGACGGCGGTGTCCCAGACCTTGAAACCGGTATCGCCGGGGCTGAAGTATTCCTTTTCCTGGTAGCCGATGGCGTTGGGGATGTGGGTCTTGCGGTAGACGCCGAGCAAGCGCCCGTCGGCATCGGCGACGGTCAGCGAATTGAAGTAGGCATTGCCGGCCTGCTCGAACCAGCTCAGCGGCAATACCACGTTCAGTTCCGCCGCCAGGGCGGCAAAGCGCTGCAACAGTGGGCTGTTTTCATAAGGTTGCGCCAGGGCTAGGTGCTCGTGGCATTGCTCGATGCAGAAGTAGGGCGTGGCGAACAACTCGGGCAGCAGGATCAGCCTGGCCCCGGCCGCCGCCGCCTCGCGCACCAGCCGCTCGGCGTTATCGAGGTTGTCTTCAAGGTTCCAGCTGCAGGCCAGCTGCAGGCTGGCGACACTCAGCGCGCTCATGGCTTGGCTCCTTTCAGGGGCCAGGCCGGTTGCTGTTGGGTGATGCAATGCACGCCGCCACCGCCATGGGCCAGCTGGTTGATTTGCACCGGTACCACGCTGCGGCCGGGGAAGGCCTGCTGCAGGGTGGCGGCGGCCTGCTGGTCGGCGTCGATACCGTAGGCGGGCATGATCACCGCGTCGTTGCACAGGTAGAAGTTGGTGTAGGAGGCGCAGAACACTTCGGCATCGGTGTCGACCGCAGCGCAGGCTTCGTACAGGTCGATCAGCTCGAAACTGCGGCCACGGGCGTCGGTCGCCAGTTCCAGGGCGCGGCGGTTCTCCTTCGCCACCTGGGCGTAGACCGAGGTTTTATCGTCGGTGGCATCGACCAGCAGTACGCCCGGCCGGGCGAACGCGCAGACGCCGTCGACGTGGCCATCGGTCATGTCGCCAGTGACGTAGTCCGGGTCGCCCGGCAGCCAGATGACCTTGTTCACCCCCAGCAGGCGCACAAAGATTTCCTCCATGTCCTGCTTGCCCAGGCCCGGGTTGCGGTTGGGGTTGAGCAGGACCGATTCGGTGGTGATCAGCGTGCCGTCGCCATCGACATGAATGGCACCGCCTTCGTTGGCCAGAAAACTGCCGAAGCATGGCAGGCCCAGGCCATTGAGCACGCGTCGGGCCAGGCCTTCATCGAGGTCGTGGGCCGACTTGCCGCCCCAGGCATTGAAGCGCCAGCTGACCCCGGCCAGGCCTTGCTGCGGGTGGCAGATGAAGCTTGGGCCGGAGTCGCGGCACCAGCTGTCGTTGACGGCGATTTCGATCAGCTCGATGTTGGCCCCGCACAACGCCCGGGCCTGGCTGACGGCGCTGGGGTCGACGACCATTTTCACCGGCTCGAAGCGGGCGATGGCGTTGGCGACCCGGGCGAAATCCACCTGCACCGCCGCCAGGGTGACGCCCCAGGTCGACTCCCACAGGGCCTGGTTGTGCGGCCAGACCATCCAGGTGGCAGCGTGGCGAGCCCATTCGGCGGGCATGAACCAGCCGTTGTTGTTGGCGCTGTCGTTGTGCATTGCAATACCCTTCAGTTAAGTAATTGTTTTCAGCAAGGTTGCCGGGGTGTCCATGCTATAACTGGGGTCTGAACCTGAACAAACGATGGATTTTGCCGATATATGATTAGCTGGGCTTATCAATCATGCTGAAACACTGGCCACCTCTGAACACGCTGCGCGGTTTTGAAGCGGCGGCGCGCCTGGGCAGTTTTCACAAGGCTGCCGAAGAGCTGCACCTGACCCAATCGGCGATCAGCCAGCAGATCCGCAGCCTGGAAAACTACCTGGAGCAACCGCTGTTCTTTCGCGAAGGGCGCAGCGTGTCGCTCACCGATGCCGGCCACGACCTGCTCAGCACCACCCAGGTGATGCTGCAGCAACTGACCGTTGGCATCCGTCGCCTGGAGCAGTACCGCAAGCCCAACCAACTGGTGGTCAACACCACGCCGGCATTCGCCCGGCACTGGCTGGTGCCGCACCTGGGCGACTTTCATCGGCTGCACCCGGAGGTGGACCTGTGGCTGTTCACCAGCGATGAAATCCCCGACATGACCACCCAGACCATCGACATTGCCGTGCGCGACGACATCAGCGCCCAGGCCGATTGCAGCTTTCGGGTGTTGTTGCAGGACCGGTTGTACCCGGCCTGTCACCCACGCCTGTTGGACCTTGACATGGCGCAGCGGACCACCCTGCACGGCGAGCGGGAAATGGACTGGAGCTACTGGCACACCCAGGGTGGCGAGGCTGTGGGGCAGCAGCTGCAGGGCCTGAATTTTTCCGACCCCGGGCAGTTGCTTGACGCTGCCAGCCAGGGCTTGGGCATTGCCCTGGTGAGTGGCTTGCTGGCCGGGCAGGCGCGTGCGCAAGGCAACCTGGTAGCGCTGACCGAGCAGACTGTGCGCGGGCCCAAGTGGGCGTGGCTGGTGCACCGTAACAGTGAAGGGGAGGCCTTGACTGTGAGCTTTTGCCAGTGGCTTGAGCAGTGCCTGGCAGAGGGCTCAGGGCTTAATGGTGACCCAGCGCCAGCGCGCTGATGATGCAGACCGAGCCGTCGCTGGCCGGCGTGTCGTCACTGTAATCAACCTGGTTGTAGACGCCGCCGTGGAAGTTGAAGGTGCGGCTGTTCCAGCTGGCATCCATCTGCAATGGTCCGCTGCTGGCGGTGCTGCCCTTGCAGGTGGCAGCGAGGGTCACCACGCCTTTGGCGGTGACATCGAGAATGATCTCGAACGCGGTGCCCAGCGGCACATTGGCCAGCAGGGTGACGCTGGCCGGGGCGCTCTGGTTGTAGCTTCGGCGAAAGCCATAGGTGAGCTTGCCCTTGTTCCAGAACACCTTGACCACCGGGCTGTCGTCGTCTTTGACGTGCAGTTGCGAGATCACCACCTTCTGCGCCGCGTTGACCTTGCTCAGGGTCATGCTCTGGTGGTTGTGGTGTTTGCTGGCGCTGGCGAGCGACCAGTAGGTCGGTTCTTTCCATTCGCAGCGGGTGCGGTGGGTGCTTTTGCTCGACGCGCCCTTGGTTGGGGCGGTGAAGCGGACCGAGCCGTCGTCGAGCCTGGCGATGATTTTCGGCAGTTGCGCCAGGGCCTGGGCGCCGGTCAGTTCCAGGGCGGTGGGGTCGCTGGTGGACTTGGGTACCGGGGTGGTGATTGTTAGGCGGTCAATGTTGACGCTCATGGGTTTCTCCTTCGGTTTTCGGTGTGGGCCCTCTCTTAAATGAATGTGGGCTTGAGCTAATATTTAGCTGCAAGCTAAAATTTCGTCAATAGCTAAACTGCGCTCGGCTTCGAGCCCCATCGCGGATCAAGTCGAGACCCGCGATGAGGCCGGCGCAGTCTAGAGAAACCAGCGATACTCCCGCGCACTTACTTCATGCATGAACGCCAGGTGGTCCTGCCTCTTGTTCTCGCAATAGACCATGACGAACTCACTGCCCAACCGCTCATTGACCACCGGGTGATGACGCATGGCCGCCACCGCCGCGAGCATGTCCTTGGGAAAGTCGATGCCGCTGCTGCGGTCTTCGTTGAGCGGCGCAATCGGCTCTTTGCCGGCCTCCAAACCGTGTTCCATGCCACTTAAAATCGCTGCCAGCACCAGGTATGGGTTGGCGTCGGCGCCGGCCAGACGGTGTTCGATGCGCAGGTTGCGTGGGTCCGATTCGGGGATGCGGATGCACGCGTCGCGGTCTTCAAAGCCCCAGCTGGCGCGGCTGGCAGCGTTGACCATGGCGCCGTAGCGGCGCATCGCGTTGTGGTTGGCGGCAAAGATCGGCATGCACTGCGGCAGCAACTCCAGGCAGCCAGCCACGGCATGGCGCAGCGGGCGCTGGTTGTCGGCAGCCAGCAGGTTGTTGCCCTGCTGGTCGTAGAGGCTGACATGCACGTGCATGCCGCTGCCCGGCGCGTCGAGGTAGGGCTTGCTCATGAAGCTGGCGCGCATGCCGTGCTTGAGCGCCACGCCACGGGTGCTGCGGGCGAACAGGGCGGCCCAGTCGGCGGCGCGCAGGCCGTCGTCGCAGTGGCCGAAGTTGATCTCGAACTGCCCAGGGCCCAGTTCTGCGGTAATGACGTTGGCGTCCACGCCTTGCTCGTTGGCGGCCTCGACCATGTCCCGCAGCACGTCGGAGTAGCGCGACAGGCGCTCGATGTGCATGTTCGGCTGGTCATCGGCATCGCCGCTGAACGGGTCGCGGGGGAACTGCGGAAGGCCGTCTTTGAGCGCGCGGTCGAACAGGTAGAACTCAAGCTCAAAGGCCACCACCGGGCGAATGCCGCGCCGTTCCAGGCGTTGCAGCACCCGCGCCAGCACTTCTCGGGGCTCGAACTCGATCGGCGCGGCGGTGCCGTCAGAGCTGATCAGCATCTGCCCCAGCGGCTGGTTCTCCCAGCGCACCGGCTTGAGGGTGCCGGGGATCAGCCGCCGTGGCGCGTCCGGGTCGCCGTCGTTGAAGCAGTAGTCGCCGATCGGGTGCAGGCCGCCCTGAACACCGAGCAGCACGCAGTTCTGCGGCAGTTTCAGGGCGCTGCCGGCGGCGACTTTTTCGAGCATGTCGATCGGGTAGCGCTTGCCATAAAAGTGCCCGGGGATGTCCAGGCTGATCAGGTCGACATAACGCACCTGAGGATGCTCGGCGCGAAATGCGCGTACTTCACTAAGCAGATCAGGGCAGTCTTTTATTGTTGTCATCACGTGCGATCCTGCGCTTGGTTTCAACGGAATACCCAGAGCACCCGGGTACTGTGTTCGGTCAGGTTGGCGTAGCGGAACTGGCTGTGCGCCGGCAACTGGAAGCTGTCGTTGGCCTGCAGGGTGACCGGCTCTGGGGCGTCATCGAGCCACAGGCTCAACTCGCCTTCAAGGACAAACCCGCCTTGCTCGGAGCTGTCGTCCAGGTGCCCGTCACCGCTGCTGGCGCCGGGCGCCAGGTGGCTTTCGAGCATCGAGAAACCGCCGTTGAGCTTGGGCGAGACCAGCACGTCGGTGACTCCGGCGGCGTAGTACAGGGTGCGCCGTTCGCCGGGGCGGGTGACCCAGTCGACTTGCCGCGGCTTGCTCAGGTTGTAGAAGTAGGTCGTCGGCACGCACAGGGTTTCGCTGATGGCGGTGAGGTCGGCCACGGTCGGGCGCGACAGGCCGCGCTCGACCTGGGACAGAAAGCCCACCGAGCGGTCGATGCGTTCGGCCAGCTCGCCGAGGGTCAGGTTGCGGTGCTTGCGCAGGTCGCGGATGAGGATCGCCAGGCTTTCGATTTCTTCCTGCATGTCCATAAAGGGGCTCTCTCAAATAGTGTCGCGCAGGCGGTACCAGGCTTTGCCGGCAGCTTCCAGCGGCGCGGCGAGCAGGTCGCCACCGGGGAAACGGCCGTTGTCGATGGCCTGGTACAACGCCAGCAAATCGTGGTTGCCAAGGATCGCATCACTCACCGCGCGGGCGCCGGCCAGGGTCGGCAGCACGCCATGCCCGGAGAAGCCCTGCAGCCAGTAGCGCTGGCCCTGACGGCCGATGTCCGGGGTGCGGCGCAGGCTGCAATCGATATGCCCGCCCCAGGCGTAGTCGATCGCCACGCCCTGTAGCTGCGGGAAGGCCCGTTCCAGCACCGGGCGGGTGGCGGCGGCAACGTCCTTGGGGATACCGCCCAGGTAGGTACAGCCGCCGCCGAACAGCAGGCGCTGGTCCGGGGTCAGGCGGAAGTAGTCGGGGACGAACTGGTTGTCGATCACGCAGCTGTTGCGCGGCAGCAGCGAACGGGCCAGGGCCGGGTCCAGGGGCGCGGTGGCCACCTGATAGGAGCCCACCGGCAGCAGGCGCTGCGACAGTGGTCGGTCAAGCTGGTCGATGTAGGCGTTGCAGGCCAGCACCAGCACGTCGCTGCGGATTTCGCCTTTTTCAGTGCGGGCGACAAAGCCTGCCGGGGTATCGCGGTAGCTGAGCACCCGGCTTTGCTCGAAGATCCGCCCGCCGGCCGCTTCGATGGCGCTGGCCAGGCCCTGGGCCAGTTTCAGCGGGTTGAGGTGGGCGCCTTCGGCATCGTACAGCGCGGCCTGGTAGCGCGGGCTGCCGATCCATTCGGGCAATTCGTCGCGCTCGATCACCCGCAACGGGTCATAGCCCCATTTAGTTTCGGCTTCGTGCCTGGCCTCGTGGAGCATGGCCACCCGTCGCGGTAGCACCGCCGCCCACAGGCTGCCACGCTGGTAATCGACGGCAAAACCGTGGCGCTCGGGCAATTCACGCAGCTCGCTGGCGGCCCAGCGCATGCTGTCCCACAGGCGCCGTGCGCGTTCCTGGCCAAGGGCCTTTTCCAGCGGCGCCATGTCGCACGACCACCCCAGCAACGCCTGCCCGCCGTTGCGCCCGGACGCCGCCCAGGCCACCCGGCTGGCTTCCACCAGGGTCACCCGCTTGCCGGCGAGCGCCAGGCGCAGGGCGGTGTGCAGGCCGCTGAAGCCGGCGCCAATGATCAGCACCTCGGTGTCCAGGCGTTCCTGCAGGGTAGGGCGCAGAGGGATGGCGGCGGGGTAGGTCTGGGCGTAATAGCTGGCGACATGCTGGGCGGATTGCTTGAACACGACGGACCTCATGAATTTTTATTGGTATTTTTTCATGAAAAACTACCAGATAAATTTCACGAGGCCAAGCGAGGCTCAGCGTTCAATGGCGCGCAGGCTCTAGACCGCAGGTTTGTGATGGTGCCGGTGGCTTGCGATCTCGTCAGCCAGGCGCGGGCTGTAGCTGCGCGTGGGGATACCGGTGAGGCGTTCGAACATCAGCGCGAACTTGACGTCCAGCGCCCGCTTGCCGGTCATATAGGCATTCAGGGTGGTGACGCTGACGCCCATCTCGGCGGCCATGCGCCGCTGCGACACCCGCTCTGCCTGGGGTTGCCCGGCCTTGAGTGCGGCAAATGCCCTGCGCATTGCCAGCAGCTCTTCTTCTTCCCACACCCACAGATTACCGCTCATGATTCGATCTCAGTCACACGGATTCGGTCGAGCAATCCGTTGCTGGAATCGCTACATCCTACTGCTGTTGTCTAGTGTCCATTAACCGACCAGGGCGGTCGGTTGTTTTGCCATCATACTCTTCGTGCGTTCCAAACTAGTAGCACCCGGCCATGAATGTGCAGTTTTTCCAGCGCCGCGCCTTCGATCAATACCGGCGGGTACAGCGGATTGTCGGCAATCATCCGCAAGGCGCCATCGGTCAGGCGTTGCAGGCGTTTGACGAACAAGTCGCCGTCGAGGCTGAACACGTAGATGGCGTCGCTGCGCACCTCGTGAATGCCACGGTCGACCAGCAGCGGGTCGCCGTCGTTGAAAGTGCCGGCCATGCTGTCGCCATCGCCGCTGATGATTGCCAGGTTGTGCGCGGCAGAAAAACTGATGCCCTGGCCGCGCAGCCAGTCCAGGTGCACGGTCAGGTCGCGGATTACTTCGACATGGGCCGGCGGCGTGTTGCCGTTGCCCATCGAGCCGCGGATGTCGAAGTGGGCGATGCTGACGAACTCGCCGCTGGCCGGTACACCAGCCTCGCCCTGTAGCACATCCATCCAGCCGGCAGGCAGGCGCTCGGCCTGCTCGATGCGCCGGGCCACTTCATCGCCGAGGTTTTTTTCTGTGCGCAGCGACAGGATCTGGCTCAGGTGCGCCGGGCTCATGCCCCAGCGCTCGGCACAGCTGGCCTTGCGCTGGGTGCCGAGCAACTGCAGCAGGTTGTGCTTGCGAATCGCGTAGATATCCATGGGGTGCAGAATGCCACTATTTAGCTCGATGCTAAAGAGGGGCCCGGCGGTACTCACGCGATTATTGCACCCGTACTACGCTTGCCGGTGCGCTCAACAGGCGCTGGCGCAGCAGGTCGTAGGCCCAGTTGTAGGCCATGGTGTAGGGCAGCATGAAGGCGAAGAAACCGATCTCCAGCAAGAACGCCTGCACCAGCGACACGTCGAGCATCAGCGCCGCGATCGGCACGCCGATCAGCACAAAGCCGGTTTCAAAGCCGCCGGCGTGCAGGGCACGGACCTTGACCGTACGCGCGACCTGGCTGACCGGCCAGAAGCGGTCGAAGGCCGCGTTGTAGAGCATGTTCCAGATCATCGCCACGGTCGACAGCATCACCGCCAGCGCGCCCATTTCCAGCATCGAGCGGTTCAGCAGCCAGGCGCCGATCGGCGCGCAGATCAGCACGGCGATCAGTTCGAAGCCGACGGCGTGGACGATGCGTTCAGCAAAGGATTTCTGGGAGGCTTGCAGTTTCATGACGTCACCTGAAGGTGTGTTTCGGTGAGGTCATCCTCATCGTTTTTTTGCTTATTTAAAAAATAGGTTCCATCGTAAAAAGCGATGGATTGCAGGTGCGGAAACCCAGCATAGCCAATCCTGACCCCTCGGTTGCTTGAGAAAATTCCTACAAATACCTGAGAACTTCCTTGCTCAGCATTCGGCTGTCTGCCTACAAAATGCCGTCTCCTGGCTCCATGGTAGTGGCAGACGAACGATGACCTCACTGCGTATTCTGGTTTTAGAGAAACATTCCGTTCAGCGCAGCGCGGTAGTTTCTGCGCTACAGCAACTGGGTGTCGGCGATATCGTCCAGGCCAGCAGTGGCGAGCAGGCACTGGCCTTGATGCACAGGCAGGGCGCAGTGGACGTAGCCCTGTGCGATCTTGCCCACAAAGGGATGGACTGCCTCGATTTCCTCAACTGCGCAAGCCAGCTCGCGTTGGTCCGGGCGGTGATTCTCTATTGTGATTTTCAACCGCAGTTGCGCCGGGCAATCGAGCAGATGACTAGGTTTTCCGGGCTTGAACTGCTGGGCACACTGAGTACGCCGATCCAGGCCAAAGCGCTGCAACAGATTCTGCAAGGCTACAAGCGCCAGCAACCGGCCACGAGCGTTGCGCCGCTGCCCAGCAGCACCTTGCCCAACGAAGAAGACATCCGTCGCGGGCTGGCGCTGGGCGAGTTCCGGGCCTTCTTTCAGCCCAAGTTCCACCTGGTGACTGGCCAGGTGGCCGGGGCAGAAGTGTTGGCACGTTGGCAACACCCTGCGAAGGGATCGCTGCTACCCCGGGATTTCCTCGCGGCGGTACTGGCTTACGACCTGATCGACGAAATGTGCAAACAGTTGCTGGAGCAGGGCCTAAGCCTGATGAGCATGTTGCAGCGGGAGGGGCGGCCGTTGGAAATGTCCTTCAACCTGCATGCTTCACAACTGGCCGACGCGAGCCTTATCGACCATATCCGCCAAGCGTTGCGCCGCCACGGGGTGGCGGCTGCAGACCTGACTTTCGAACTGGCGGAGAGCGGCTTGCTCGAGATGCCGCCCAGGACCCTGGAGAACCTGTTGCGTTTGCGGGTCATGGGCTGCGGCCTGTCGATTGATGATTTTGCGGTCAGTTACTCGTCGTTGAAGTTGCTCTGTCAGTTGCCGTTCACCGAGATCAAACTGGACGGTGAGTTTGTCTGCAGTCTTCAGGCGCCGCGCAGTAAAGCGGTGATTGCCAGCACCGTGGCGTTGGCCCGCGCGTTGAACATGGCACTGGTCATTGAAGGGGTAAGTAGTCAGCAAGAATGTCGTGCACTGATCGAGATGGGCTGTGAACTAGGGCAAGGTTTTTACTATGCCCAGCCAATGTCGTCGCATGAACTGCTGGCGTGGCTGCCCGCGCCATTCACTGCTGCACAGGACGACCTCTAGCCTGCGCCAACAGCGCTGAATTAAAGGCGTGCGCAACGCACTTATGCTAAAAGCTGTAGACCGACACACTGTGTTTATCGCCTCAGCTCGCGATCTTCTTCTGCCGCATTTTCGTTAGTTTAATTTCCAGTATTCCAGAGGGACCTATGTTGAAAGCCGTGATTGTTGACGATCACCCGTTCATTCGTTCGACCGTAAGAATGATTCTGAAGCAGGAACAGTACGAAGTGGTAGCAGAGGCCGACAATGGCGCATCGGCAGTGCAGTTGGTGCGTGAGCATCAGCCGGACCTGGTCATGCTGGATATCGCCATGCCCGGTGTTGATGGCCTGGACGCCCTGAACAGAATCTCGGCGTTCAAGTTGCCGGTTAAAGTGCTGGTCCTGACTTCGTTGTCGCCGACGTTTTTCTCCATGCGCTGCATGCGAGCCGGGGCAGCCGGCTATGTGTCGAAGGCCGATGACCTGGATGAACTGGTGAACGCCATCAATGCCATCAAGTCGGGCTATACCTTCTTCCCTGACCTGACCCTGAACTCGGTGCGCCGTGAAGACGTCGATGCCTCGGAGCAGGCGTTGATCCAGAGCCTCTCCGACCGCGAGCTGTCGATCCTGCAGCAGTTGGCCAAAGGCTTGAGCAACAAGCAGATCGGTGAAGACATGCTGCTCAGCAACAAGACCATCAGCACCTATAAAGCCCGAGTGATCGAGAAGCTCAACCTCAGTTCCCTGGTGCACCTGTCGGAGCTGGCCAAACGTAACAACCTGATCTGATGAAGTACTCATTGCGCGTGTGCCTGGCGCTGTTGACGGGCCTGTTGATGGTAGTTGAAGGGGTGACGGCCTTTGCCGGCGACGAGCCAGCAGAAGACACCCTGCAACTGTTCGGGCGCTCCCGGCTGGGCGAGCACCAGGTCGGCCTCAGTGAGTCGGACTGGAGCTGGTTGCGCAAAAAAGGCACGCTTTACCTCGGGGTTTCAGCACCGGATTACCCGCCATTCGACGTGACGGGCAACGGGCGCGAGTACGAAGGGCTGACCGCCGACTACATGGACCTGCTGGCGCAACTGCTGCATGTCCAGGTGCAGGTGCGGCGCTTCAAATCCCGGGCGGACGTCGTCGGCGCGTTGAAAGCGGGGGAAATCGACCTGCTGGCCACCGCCAACGGCTTTGAAGCGGCGGACCCCGAGTTGCTGATGACGGCCGCTTATGCGCAGGATCAACCCATCATCGTCACCCGCAGTGAGGGTGACTCGGGGTTTGCGGGGGACATGGCCGGGAAAAAGATTTCCATGCTGTACCACTACCTGCCGCCGCAGGAGGTCAAACGTGCCTATCCCGATGCCCAACTGCAGCTTTATCCTTCGACGCTAAGTGCCATTGGCGCAGTGGCCTTTGGCAAGGCCGACGCTTACCTGGGCGATGCGATCAGTGCCAACTACCTGATCAGCATGAACTACCTCAACAACGTCCAGCTCACGGATTTTTCCCGGCTTGAAGGCAGCCGCTTTGCCTTTGCCCTGGCTGCTGGCAACACCCGGCTGCTGGACATCATCAATACGGCGATCGCGGCGATTCCGATCGGCGAGCGCATGGCGATCCTGCGCCGCTGGGGCTCATCGCAGATGAACATTGCCGGGCAAAATCGCCTGAACCTGACGCCCAAGGAACAACGCTGGCTGGAAAAACACCCGCGGGTGACCGTGGCGGCGATGGAAAACTTCTTGCCGCTGTCGTTCTTCGACAAACACGGCGCGCTGCGCGGTGTCAGTGCCGACGTACTGGCCAAGGTCAGCCTGCGTACCGGTCTGAAATTCGACGTGGTGCGTGGCACCTTGATGGCCCGGCAGATCGACAACCTGCATACCGGCAAGGTCGACCTGCTGGCGGCCCTGACCCCAAGTTTCGAGCGCGAAGGGCAGATGCGCTTCACCCGGCCGTACCTGTCGACACCCTATGTGTTGATCAACCGCGGCGATCCCGGGAGCCCGGCGACCCTGGACGAGATGGAAGGCAAACGCCTGGCGATCATTCGTGGCGTGTTCCTCACCGACTACATCATCAGCAATTTCCCGGGTATTCAGATCGTCTATGCCGACAACGCCGCGCAGGTCATGTCGATGGTCGCCAAGGGTGAGGTCGATGCCGGCGCCAACTCGTTACTGAGCGCCCGCTACATGATCTCGCGCCAGTACCGCGACCGTTTGCAGGTCAGCAGCACCGTGGGCATCGAACCGGCCAGGTTTGCCTTCGTCACCAATCGCGGCGACCTCGAGCTGTATGCCATTCTGGAAAAGGCGCTGCTGAGCATTTCACCGGAAGAAATGGCCGAGATCACCAGCCGCTGGCGCAGCGAAGTGGTGATCGACGACAACTTCTGGCTGCGCAATCGCAGCGCGATCATCCAGGGCTTCTTTATTGCCGGTGTGCTGTTACTGGTGGCGATCCTCTGGATCGCCTACCTGCGCCGCCTGATTCACCGGCGCGAAGTGGCCGAGCGGGCACTGAGCAACCAGCTGGAGTTCATGCGGGTACTGATCGACGGAACGCCGCACCCGATCTACGTGCGTGACCTCGAGGGGCGCCTGGTGACCTGCAACGTCAGCTATCTTGAAGTGCTGGGCCTGGGTAAAGAGCAAGTGCAGGGCAAGCGCATCACTGAAGAGCTGTTCGTCGACTGCGCCGAGGCCGCTGCCTACCATGGCGAATACCTGCAAGTGCTGCGTGACGATGTGGCCAAGGCACAGGATCGCGTGCTGGTGCTGCCGGATGGGCGGCGCCTGACGATCTATCACTGGATGCTGCCCTACAAGGACAGTGACGGGGCCATCACCGGCATGATCGGCGGCTGGATCGACATCAGTGAGCGCGAGCAACTGCTGGGAATGGTCCAGGAAGCCAACCGGGCCAAGACCACCTTCCTGGCCACCATGAGCCATGAAATCCGTACGCCGTTGAATGCGGTGATCGGCATGCTGGAACTGGCCTTGAAAAAATCCGACCAGGGTGTGCTCGATCGCTTTGCCATCGAGGTCGCGTCGGGGGCCGCCCACGGTTTGCTCGACTTGATCGGCGACATCCTCGACATTGCCAGGATCGAGTCCGGCAAGCTCTCGCTGAGCCCCGGCCGGGCCAATCTCACCGAGCTGACCCAGTCGGTGGCGCGGATCTTCGAAGGCCTGGCGCAGCAGAAGCACCTGAAGCTGGAACTGGCGCTCGATGCCCGTGCCGATTGTGACGTGTCGATCGACCCGCTGCGCTTCAAGCAGGTCATTTCCAACCTGGTCAGCAACGCCATCAAGTTCACCGCCGAAGGCGAGGTGCGTCTGCTGCTCGAGGTGCTGGACAACAGCCCCGCTGAACAGCTGTCGATACGTGTGCGTGTGGAGGACAGTGGCCAGGGTATTTCTGCCGAGGACCAGCAGAATCTGTTCAACCCTTTCACCCAGGCCAGTAACAACAACCAGTCCGCGCGCAGCGGCTCGGGCCTGGGGCTGGTCATCAGCCGCACCCTGTGCGAGATGATGGGCGGCCAGTTGCACCTGCACAGTGTGCTGGGGCAGGGCACACGGATCGACGTATTGCTGCAGGTGCCTATCCTTGAACCCCTGCCCCCTGAAGAGCCTGTTGCAGATGACGAGGCGCAACAGCGGCAACTGAAGATCCTGGTGGTCGACGACTACCCGGCCAATCGCCTGTTGCTGTCCAAACAGCTGGGCTACCTGGGCCACGAGATGGTCGCGGTGCAAGACGGTGCCCACGGGCTGCGGGCGTGGCGCCAGCAGCGCTTCGATGTGGTCATCACCGACTGCAATATGCCGATCATGAACGGCTATGCCCTGGCCCGGGCCATCCGCGCCGAGGAAGCCGAACGCGGGCTCGCGCATTGCCTGATCATCGGCTTTACCGCCAATGCGCAACCGGATGAAAAGCTCCGTTGCCTTGAGGCAGGCATGGATGACTGCCTGTTCAAGCCGATCAGCCTGGAACTGCTCAAGCAGCGCCTGGACCGCTTCGAGTCGATTGCCCCGCAGGAGCCAGGCGATCAGCCGACTGCACCAGAGGCCGACGACATCGACTTTAGCGCCCTGGAAAAACTCGTACGGGGCGATCAGGCAACCTTGCGTGAGCTGCTCAACGATCTGGCGGTGAGCAACCAGCAAGACATGGCGCGCCTGGCCGAGGGCTGCTTTCCACAGGATTGCCAGGAACTGTTGGAGCTGGCCCACAAGGTCAAAGGCGGCGCGCGCATCGTCAAGGCTCGACGCCTGATCCAGGCCTGCGAGCAGTTGGAGTCTTCCTGTGAGACAAAAGTTGAGGAACAGACTTTACGGCGGGCGACTGCGGCTCTGAGAGAGGAAATGTCAGTGCTGGCGACGGCCTTGAACAATTACAACGGGGCTGTCGAGACTCGCTGAAATGAAGTGCCGGACGTTGGTTTGGTACTTCGAATACGTGTAATGGCTGGGCCGCAACGGCCAAGTGTTTTGAACAATGCTTGTTTAAATCCCCCTCTGTCTATAAGGCTACGGCGAATAGCGAACAATGTCTTGGCGCTATCTGTAAGGTCACGCTCCGGGCCTTATTTGTGTTCATTCAGATCGCAGGAAATTTCCTACAAATAGTTGGGCTTGTTCGTCTGCTTTCAAACGCCACTCATCAATATTCTTGTTCCCAGGTAATAGGGAGCAAGTGAATGTCGTGAGCTACCTTGGTCTCAGTGCCTGTTTTATTTTTGATTTTTATTAATAGGTAATGTGCGATGAAGTTTTCCAGGGAAGTAATGTTGGGTTCTGTGTTGTTGCTGAGTGCCACTAGCGTATTTGCGGATAATGCGGACCTGCGTGTGATCGGTACTATTGCGCCAAGTGCTTGCACTCCTGTATTTGTCGGCGGTGCGGTGGTTGACTATGGTGTTATTGCCTCCGGCAACGTTGGGGCAGACTACTGAGACGGTGTTGGCTTCGCGGGATGTCGGTTACACAATTACTTGTAATGCACCTGTTTCTATCTCCACGACGTGGGCTGATGCTCGTGCTGGCACTGTAGATGGTCCTAACATCAATCGCTTCGGATTGGGCTCCCACAAAGGAGTTAATATTGGACGTTACATTATAGCTAATGTGACTGCTGGTACTACCGCGGATGGTAATCCTGTAGCCGTTATCCAGAAAAATACTCCCGCAGATGCTTGGTTTGGCGCTACTGCCGGGACAGTTGCGAATGATGGACTTCGACAGTACTCTTACGCGCCAGTCGGCACGTTGGTGCCGGGAGCTTATTCGACGTATGCAGGCACTATTCGTGTGACCGCGACTATTAATCCCACTCAAAATCTGGACATGAGTACCGAAATCACTCTGGATGGCCTCTCTACTATGACCGTCAACTACCTGTAGTGGATAGCGCTCATATTGCGCTCCCTTAGGGGCGCAATATGTTTGGCTGTTTCAGTTTTTTACACTCTCGATAACCATTGCTCAGGGTACTCTGCTAGAGACGGAAATAGCCATGCAGTTATGCATAAGGCAGGATGGCGCGCTAAGGGGGCTGTTAAACTTCGCTGTGGTTTGCTTGCAGAGTAGGAATCATGGGCGGCTAGTAGTTTGTTGGGCGCACAGCCTGCGAGCAGGAAAATTCCTACAAATATTTGGACTGATTCGTCTGCCTTTATGCCCCCACTCTTCAATATTCTAGTTCTCAGGCATTGGGGGTAAACAAGTGTAGTGGGGTCGCGCTGCTGTCGCGACAGTTCCGAGTGATGGAAGTAGACAGCATTCTTACGCGCCGGTCGGCACATTGATGTCGGGAGCTTGTTCGACGTATTCAGGCACTGTTCGTGTGGTCACGACGATTGATTCCACTCAACGTTCGGGTGTGAACACTGAAGCTGATCTTGAAAGTTATTTTCATAATGACCGTTAACTACCTGCGATAGAGGTGCTTATATTGCGCTCTGTGTGAGGTATGTTATGGATTTTGTTTTTATTAGGTTACCTCTTTCTTGGTTCTGTCTCTTGAGGTCTAAGGGGTAAGTGCGAATTAAATGTACTGGAGTTGACTATGTTTCGTATTTTTTATAAGAGCAAAGTTTTGTTTTTCTCGACCGCACTCTTGGCTATTCTCAGCAGTTTGTCCCAGGCCGCTGGTATGGTACCCGAATCCACCGTGGTACTGGTCAATGTCGCCGATGGTGAAGGCACTATGAATGTCACAAACAGCGATGACAAAGCAATGTTGCTCTACACCTCGCTGGAAAATTTGCCAGAAGATCCAGACAGCCTACTGGTCGTAAGTCCGCCCGTGGCACGGGTGGAGGCCGGAGAAAAGCAGTTGGTTCGTTTTATCGTTCAGTCGGGCCAGCCGATCACCACCCAACGTCTCAAGCGCGTGAGCTTCGAAGGTATCCCACAGGCCGACCCTAGTGCCAAGGCGACAATCGGAGTCACGGTGCGCCAAAACCTGCCGGTGCTGATCAGTCCTGGGGATCTGCCAAAGAAGCAGGACCCTTGGACCTTGTTGGATTGGAGTTTCAACGGCCGCGAACTGACAGTGAAGAACGAAAGTCGTTATGTGGTGCGGCTCAACCAGGCATTTAGCGTGATGCCGGCCGACCTCAACTTAGAGTTGCCGGCTACTTATATCCTGCCGGGGCAGACCCACCACTTTGAACTACCCTCCGGCACTACCTTGGCGGCTGACGCCAAGATACGGATCTATCCAGCCACCACCTACGGCTTTGCCGCCCAGCCTTTCGATGCACCTCTTAAGACGAAGTGATCCCAGCTCGACCTTACAAGTGGTGTATCCCATGATATTGCGACCAACAAAGGCGTATTCCCGCCGAGGGAGTGCGCAGAGCTTCCCTGCACCGATACCAGCTTTCCGAGCCAAACCCTTGCTGGTAATAATTACCGGCCTGATAGCGTTTACTGCGCAAGAGAGTAAGGCTGCCTCGGCGGGCCGTGCGGCACTCAAGGATGCACCGAGCCTGGCATCGTTCGACTTGGGTATGCTGAAAAGTCGTGGCCTTGACCCGAAGGTGGCGGAGTTTTTCAGCCAGGCCCCGCGTTTTTCCGAGGGACGGCGCCGAGTGGGCTTGCAGGTCAATGGCAGCCCACGTGGCAACGTTGACGCGCAGTTCGATACTGAGGGCGCGCTGTGTTTCGATCAAGCGCTGCTGGATCAGGCCAACTTGCGGATTCCCGGGGACGAGTACTGGCTGGACAAGAGGCAATCGCCTGCGGATACCAAGTGTTATGACTTTGTTGCGGCCTATCCACAAACCGAAGTGCAGTTGCGCCCGAACCGTGAAGAAGTAGCCTTGCTGGTCAGCAGCGATGCCCTAAGGCCAGTCGGTGAAGACTTGGGCATCTATCAGGGCGGCGGCACCGCCGGGCTGTTCAACTATGAAGTGCTGGGGCAGAACAACCAGTTCTCTGGCGGGCAGAGCAGCTACTACGGGACCAATACAGAGCTGGGTTTCAATGCTGGCGACTGGATTGTGCGCAGCCGCCAGTCGTACTCGATGCAAAACGAGGCGAGTAACTTCCAATCGCTTTACACCTATGCGCAGAAAACCTTCGTGCCGCTCAAGTCGACCCTGCAAGCGGGACAAATAAATATCAGCAACTCGGTATTCCAAGGTGCGGCAATCACCGGTGTCCAGGTCATCCCGGAAGCGGCGTTGCAAGGCCGTGGGCTGGGCGGCGCTACCGTAGAGGGTATCGCCCAGAGTTCGGCGCGGGTAGAAGTTCGCCAAGCCGGTGCATTGATTCACACCAGCCTGGTACCTGCCGGGCCCTTCAGCTTGCCGAACGTCCAGCTATTGAACGGTCGCACGGACCTGGAAGTTCGGGTTATCGAAGCCGACGGCTCCGAGCGCAGCTTTACCATTCCCGCTGCGTCACTCGCCCAGGTCTCGCTCAGTGAGCCAGGTTACTCGGTGGCCGCCGGTAAGGTGCGAACTTTTGATACCCGTGATATGCAGTCGCCGATGGTTGTGACCGGCACGGGGGGCTGGCTGTTGAACCCGACCAACAAGCTGTCGACGGGGCTGATGCTCAGTGACAACGACTATCGCGGCGCGGCCTGGACTTTGGATACGAGCCTGACGCCGAACACCTGGATGAGTGTGCAGAACACGTTTTCCAACGCTGGCGAAGAGGGCAAGAGCGGTACCCAGGCGAGCATCTCGCTCAGTACCAGCCTGACCCAGAAAATCAGTGCCGGGGTCAACGTTACCCGGCAGACCGAGGGTTATCGCGAACTGCTCGATACCACCCGTGAACAGACTCCTGGCTATACCGATGGCCTGAACCGGCAGCAGTTCGGTGTTTCCCTGGGTTGGAGCGATGATGTGATGGGGGGATTGGTCACCAGTTACTCGGCCGGTACTACCTTTGACGGGCGTAGCAACCGCCACTTGAATGCGTCCTGGGTGAAAACCTTCAATCATGCGACGGTCAGCCTCAACGTCGAGCGCTCTCTGGGCGGAATTCGCGACGAGGATGAATTGTTCAGGGGACGGCGTTCCTCCAGCGACGACGGCAACGCCATGTTCCTGACGGTCAGCGTGCCGCTGGGCGGCAAGCGCAATGTGCGGGCTTATGCCAACAAACGCAATGGCAATACCCGATTTGGTACGACTTACGAAGACAACAGCAACGACTTTGCCTCCTATCGGCTGAGTGCTGAACGCAACACCGAGCGCAAGGAACAGGACTTCTCCGGCAACCTCAATCTTATCCCACGTTATGCCCAGGTCAACCTCGGCTACGCGCGCAACGGCACTGACAGCACAAGCTACAGCGGCCAATTGCGTGGCGGCATGGCAGTGCATGAAAACGGCGTGACCTTGTCGCCCTACGCACTGACCGACACCTTTGGCGTGGCCAAGGTCGGCGATGTCGGCGGGGTCAAGCTGAGCACGCCGAGCGGCCCGGTGTGGACCGACCCGTGGGGCAATGCGGTGATCCCGCAGCTCAATGCCTACCAGAACACCCGGGTGGAAATCGAGACCAAGAGCCTGCCGCGCAACGTCGATATCAACAACGGTTTCAAGGCAGTTTCCGCGGGCCGGGGATCGGTGCAGAAGCTGGACTTCTCAGTGGTCAAATCACGCCGTGCCTTGCTGCGGGTGACCGATGCCGCGGGTAATCCGATGAGCAAAGGGCTGGCCGTGCTCGATGCCAAGGGCAACTTCGTTACCACCGTAGTGGATGACGGCAAGGTGTTCTTGAGCAATGGGCAATTGACCGAGGCGCTGAACATTCACACCTCGGAGAACTCCTCCTGCGTGATCCATTTCAGCCTTCCGGAACAAGCGGACCTGAACGTGTATTTCGAGACTGCCAATGCCACCTGTGCGGCGAGCTGATTTAACAGCCCCATGCCGGGGCGAGGAAAGCGTATGAACACTTACATATCGGGCCTCAGGGCACTTTCGCTGGGGGCATTGCTGATGGGCGCCGGTTTGGCCAGCGAGCAGGTGCTGGCCGCCGATTGCCGGATCAACCTGAGCGAGTCGCAGATGGACTTCGGCCAGGTCATCCCGCCCAGTTCCAACGTTGCCCTGAATACCGGCAACCTGCATGACCTGGGTAACCGCAGCATCAGCCTCAACGCCAGTTGCCCGCAACCTTCGAAGTTGCTGCTGGTACTACGGGGCGAGCAGCTAGGGGCGGACTTCAAGTTCGCCAGACAGGGGCGGACTCGCGTGGTCTTGAGCAATGCTTTGCTTGACGGACGTAGTGTCGATCTGGCCCAGGTCAAGTCGCCCGGGGTGGCGCCGGGTGCCTACAGCTCAGCGATCAATGTGGTGCCGGGGGACATGATCATTCCGGTCAGCGGCGGCTTGCCGACGACGGGTTCGGCGCTGTCGCTGCAGGTGGACATCCAGCCGGTGGTGCCGGTCGCCGAATTGCGTACCCGCGAGGCGAAGACCCTGGAGGCCAATCTGTCGTTCCAGATCCGGACTTACTGAGCTGGGTGCTGGCCGCGCTGTTCTACGGAGAATGAATGCCAGGAACTGATGCGGTGGTTTCAAGCGTAAGGAACAGCCCTGCGGGTTGATCCTTGTTTCTCAAGAAGGGCAAAAGTCTGAACGAACTTTGCAATTCGAGTATTGCGATGCGGGTTCGTGCGTGCTGACAAAGTAAGGAATGTGTTTATGCCTGCTAAACCGAAGTGTCGTCTGGCCTGTGTTGTGGGGGGGGTGGTGCTGGAAGTCATGACTATGGGAAACGCGCACGCCACTACCGTGCCTGGCCTGGTACTGGATGGTGTGACCATCGACGTGACCGGGAACAATTTTCCCGGGGTGCGCGATGGCGGGAGTGATTTCCCGATCAGCATCCGTGACAGCGTCATTACTGCCAATGGGGCGTTCAGCCATGGGGTGCTATTGTCGGGCACCAACAGTTCGGTGCTGGCCAATGATTCGACGGTCTCGACCCTGGGCGATGCAAGTCATGGTTTTAGCTTCGCCGGTGCGAACCAGACGGGGGTGTTGAACCGTACCGGGGTAAGCACGGCAGGTGACAACTCCTTTGCTTTGAACCTGAGGCAGGGTGCACAGGTGCAGGTGACAGATATGTACCTGGAGACTCAGGGGCGGTTTTCCTCGGCGGCCGACCTGTCGGCCGGTAGCCAGCTCAGTGCTCGCGGTAGTCGTTTTCAGACCTCTGGCGACAATGCCCATGGCCTGTACCTGCTCGGTACCGACATCAACCAGCGGGCGCTGGTCAACCTCACCGACAGCGACGTCCACACCTCGGGTGACAATGCCATTGGCGTCAACGTCAACCGCAACGCCACGGCGACCTTGGATGACAGCAGGATTCTCACCAGCGGCACGAATGCCTATGGCGTCCGGGTGCCGAATGCCGACAGTCAGTTGCTGGCGAACAATCTCAGCATCGACACCGAGGGTGATAACGCTATTGGCGTCTTCACCCAACTGGGTGGCAAGGCCAGCCTCGACGGCGGCAGTGTGCACACCCAGGGCAGTCAGGCCTATGCCTTGTACGCCGGCAATGCGTCGTCTATTGAAGGGCGCAATTTGTCGCTGCAGGTCGGTGCCAACAGTGTCGGGGCCTTTGCCAGCGATCGCTCGCAAATCACCCTTGAGAATATCGACCTGAGCAGCACCCAGATGGCTATTGGCCTGGCGGCCTATTCCGGCTCGAGCATCGCGGCCACGGCTTCGTCGATCACCCTCGACGCCGATGCAGCGCGGGCGGCCCAGGCCAACAATGGCGGGACCTTGCGCCTGGATACGGTGAACATCAAGGCCACTGGCGTAGACAGCATTGGCTTGCAGTCGCTGGCCAGCACGGGTGTGGGCAACAGCTTCGAGGTCAACAACTCCAATCTGGACGTTGCCAACGGCCGCGCCATCAGCGTTCAGGGCGGCAGTGCGCAGATTGACCTGAGCGGCTCGACCCTGAGCGCCGATACCCTGCTGTCGGTGGAGCAGCGAACCCTCGCCGACGGCCGCCTGGTCGACAGTGAAGACGTGCTGATCAAGGCCCGCCAGTCGACCCTGAGCGGCACAGTCCAGGCCAACGCACACAACGCCCAATTGCTCCTGGCCGAGGGCTCCAGCCTCAGTGGCACGGCTCATGGCCTGGATGTGCTGACACTCGAGCAAAGCGCCTGGAACATGACCGGCAGCTCGCAGGTGGGGCAGTTGAACCTTGATCAGGGGCAGGTCCGTTTCAGTAACCCTGCGGCCAGTGTATTGACGATTGACGGCGACCTCAGCGGTAACGGTACCTTCGTGATGAACAGCGACCTGGCCAATGAGCGCGGTGACCTGATCAAGGTCGGTGGCGTGATCGAAGGCGAGCATACCCTGGTGGTCGAGGACTCCGGCCATGAGCCCGCCGCCGCCAACGGCAAGCTGATGGTGGTGGATGGCAACGGTGGAGCAGGGCGCTTCAGCCTCTATGGCGGGCATGTGGATGCCGGCGCCTTCCGTTACACCCTTGAGCAGCGGGCAGATGACTGGTACCTGGCCAACACTGCCGGGGTGCCGCCTGTTGATCCGGTAGACCCAGTGGACCCGGTAGATCCGGTCGATCCAGTTGATCCGCTTGAGCCCGTTGATCCGATCAACCCGGTCGACCCTGTGGTTCCAGTAAACCCGGGCCCCGAGCACCTGTCGGCAGGCGCCAATGCGGCGATTGCTTCCCAGGCTGGCGCGGCAACCTTGTGGAGCGCGCAGATGAACACGCTGGTCAAGCGCCTGGGTGAGCTGCGCCTGGGCAAGGACGAAGGTGGTGTGTGGACCCGCGCCATCGGCAGCCGCTACAACATTGCCGAGCATTCGAGCCGGGCCTTCAGCCAGAACAACAGCGGGGTCGAGATCGGTGCCGACAAGGCCATCGGGCTGGCCAGCGGCACATTCTATGTCGGTGGCATGCTGGGTACGGCCAGGTCGGAGCTGAACTTCGGTGAAGGCGCATCCGGGCAGATCGACAGCCGGATGCTGGGCGCTTACGCCACCTACCTGAATGACAATGGCCTGTATGTTGACAGCGTCATCAAGTACAGCCATTTCGATAATGACCTCAAGCTGCCGACCAACCTGGGCACTGCCGTGAAGGGGTCTTATGACAGCCACGGCTATGGTGTCGACGTCGAGGTGGGCAAGCACATCCTGCTCAAGGATGGCTGGTTCGTCGAACCCCAGGTCGAACTCAGCGCCACCCGCACCACCGGCGCCCGCTACAGCGCCAGCAATGGCTTGCAGGTGGACTCGGCGGCCATGGACTCGCTGCAAAGCCGCGTTGGTACGTTGTTCGGCCGTAGCCTGGCGCTGGGCAATGGCATGCAGGCGCAGCCCTACGTCAAAGCCTCCTACATCGCCGAGCATGCCGGTGACAGCCATGTCACGGTCAATGGCTACAGGCTCAAGTCGCAGCTGCCGGGCGATCGCGTCGAGCTGGGTGTTGGCGGGATCTTGCAGGTCAGCGACCGGAGCAAGGTGTCGCTCGACACCGAGTTTGCCAAAGGCAATGACATTGAACAGCCATGGGGCGTGACGCTCGGCTATCGCTATCTGTGGTAATGATTGCTCCCTCCTTTGCCCAGCCGCTGCTGGGCTTTTTTTTGCCTGGCAGTTCTGGCCGGCGCGTATATCGAAAAATTTCTGCCTGAGAAATTTCCTACAGGAACTAAGGCCGTTACATCGGTTGTTTGTCCAGTTGATGACAGAAGATGAGGTCCAGCACTTCTCGTGGGTAGGGTCCAATGCTTACTTCTCCTTTGCGTGTCATTGTCCTTGAAGATCATTCGTTTCAGCGCGCTATTGCTGTCAGCATGCTGCAGCAGATGGGCTGTACCGAGGTGTTCGAGGCGGCCGACGGGGCAGAGGCGCTGGCAGTACTGAAGGATGTCGGCCCGGTCGATGTCGCCCTGTGCGATTTGCAGATGGAGGGCATGGATGGCCTGGCCTTCATGCAGGCCGTTGGTCATTCAGGGCTGGTGGGTTCGGTGATTATCAGCAGTTCGCTGTCGGCCGATCTGCGCCGTACGGTTCGCCAGATCATTTCCTTGTTGAACCTGGAACTGCTCGGTGATATCGGCAAGCCGCTGCACTATGAAACCCTGGAGTGCATGCTAAAAAAGCATTGCGCTGTGCCGCGTACTGGAATGCTGCCCGAGCAGCCCGAGTTCGTTCCTGATGAAGCGCAGGTGCGCCAGGCCCTCGAGTCCCACCAGCTGTGCGCGTTCTTCCAGCCAAAATTCAATCTGCAAACCGGGCAAGCCACCGGGGTTGAAGTCCTGGCCCGCTGGCGCCATGGGTCCGGCAAAATGTTGTCGCCTGCCTGTTTCCTGCCCGTTCTGGAACGCCACGGCTTGCTCGATGAGCTTCTGCGCCAGCAGTTGCACCAGGGCCTGGCACTGCAACAACACCTGCGTGCCTGTGGGCATCCGCTCAATTTCGCCTTCAATCTGCAAGCCGCTCAGTTGTCCAACGGCACCCTCGCGGCGCAGATCCGCAACTTGCTGCGTGAGTATGCAGCGCGGGGTTCGGAGCTGACCTTCGAGCTGACCGAAAGTGGCCTGCTACAAGCGCCGGAAGCCAGCCTTGAGTGCCTGTTTCGCTTGCGCATGATGGGTTGCCAGTTGTCGATCGACGATTTTGGTACCGGCTTTTCCTCGCTCCAGCGTCTGCTCCAGTTGCCCTTCAACGAAATCAAACTGGACGCCGAATTCGTCCGCGCACTCATGCATGAGCCGCGTTGCCATGCGGTGGTCAGCAGCACCCTGGCGCTTGGCGGCGCACTGGGGATGACGGTGGTTGTCGAGGGCATCGAGACCGATGAACAACGCCAGCGTTTGCTCGACATGGGCTGCACCCAGGGGCAGGGCTACTGGTACGCCAGGCCCATGAGTGGCGAAGAGCTGGTGCGCTGGCTCGGGCGAGCCGAGCAACGGAGCCAGCGCGCATGATCAACAAGGCCCTGCGAATTCTGATTGCCGATGAGCGTCACGCGCAGTTGTTGCGTATTGAAAAGCAGCTGAACGCCCTCGGTTACTACCGCATCGCGCCGCTGCGCAGCTTTGACGAACTGGCATCGCTGACCAGCAGCCCTCAGGCGCCCTTTGACCTGCTCATCGTCAACAAGGCCCTGGCTGTGCCGCAGGGCGTTGAGTTGAGTGAGTTCTGCCGGGCACGGCCGCAGATTCTGCACACGCTGTTCTACGGCGACCAGGACCAATCGCCTGAGCCTGCCAGGGCATGTCCGGCGCAGGCTGTGCGGGCGTTTTTGCTCGAGCCGCCAGACACCTGCGCCCTGGGCGCGCTGATGAGCGTTATCGATCCATCGCCCTTGGCCCGCCCGAAATCACCGGCGAGGTTGCAGGTGAACTTTCGAGCTTAACCAACCCAGCACACGAGGTACCCGATGAACCGTCAGTAAGCAGATGTGCATTGCCAGTGGGCAATGCGCGTGTGGATTTCTATTGCCTCTCACCTGTGTGAAGAAGGCGTCGAGCACTACTTGGACAAGCACAACTGGAGAACCCAATGAGTATTAAACAGACAACCCGGCGAGTCGTATTTTGGTCCTCGCTGCTCAGCGCAGCGGTATTTCTCAGCGCCTGCAGCAGCATGCCCGCACCGAGCGAGCAGGTCTCCCTGGCCAGAAATGCCCTCAACCGGGCGGTATCGGCGGGCGCCACCCAGTACGCCCCGCTGCAGATGAAAACTGCACAGGACAAGAGCGCCCTGATGGACCAGGCGCTGGGTGAGAAAAACTTCGTCCAGGCCAAGGAGCTTGCCGAGCAGATCCAGGCCGACTCGGCCCTGGCCGAGCGCATGGCCCGTACCGCGAAATTGCAGAACGAACTGAAAGCGGCGCAAAACGGTATTCAAGTCCTCAAGCAGGAAATGCTGCAGGCACCTGATGCTGGTTTGATGCCTGCCACCCCTGTTGCCAACTGAGGATAATTTCATGCGTATCTTGTTTCCTGCTGCTTGTGTCGTCGCCCTGGCATTGACCGGTTGTGCGGCAACCCCCGAAAACCCGCAACTGCTCGAGGCGCGCAAGCTCTACTCGGACCTTCAAAGCAAACCTGAAGCGAGTACGCTCGCTGCCCTGGAGACCCAGGATGCGTCCGTCGCGCTGAGCAAGGCCAACCAGCTGTCCATTGCGGATCGCCGTGCCCCCGGCATCGACCAGTACGCTTACCTGGCCAAGCAGAAAATCGCCCTGGCCGAGCAGACGATTCTCGGACGCAAGGCTGAAGCCGGTCTGAGCACCATCGATGTGCAGCGCACCCAGGTGCAGCTGGATGTGCGTACCCAGCAGCTCAAAGCCTTGCAGGCGATGAAAGCCAAGCAGACCCCTCGCGGTGACGTGGTTACCTTCGGTGATGTGCTGTTCGATACCGGCAAGGCCGACCTCAAGCCGGGCACTCAGCGCGATGTACAGCGACTGGCCGATTTCCTGATCAACAACCCCGAGCGCAAAGTGCGCATTGAAGGCTTCACCGACAACGTCGGCGGCGATGCCTTCAACCAGCGTCTGTCCGAGCGTCGCGCTGAAAGTGTGGCCTTTGCCCTGGAGCGCCTGGGTGTCGACATGAGCCGCATGGTTACCCAGGGTTACGGCAAGGAATACCCGGTGGCGGATCAAACCTCCGCGCAATCGCGTCAGCTCAACCGTCGTGTCGAGGTGATCATTTCCAATGGTGCATCGGCGGTCGAAGGCCGCAGCTAACGCCAGGACTGACGAAGGGAAATCAAGCATGAGCCCCAACAATGTGCTGACCACCGCCAGCGGCGCGCCCGTAGCCGACAATCAAAACTCGCGTTCTGCCGGCCCGCGTGGCCCGCTGCTGCTCGATGATTTTCAGCTGATCGAGAAGCTCGCCCACTTCAATCGCGAGAACATCCCGGAGCGCCGGGTACACGCCAAAGGTTCCGGTGCCTACGGCAGCTTTACCGTGACCCGCGACATCAGCGATTTCACCCGCGCCAGGTTGTTCGAGTCGGTGGGCAAGCAGACCCCTGTGTTCCTGCGTTTCTCGACTGTCGGCGGCGAACGCGGTTCGGCGGATACCGAACGTGACCCGCGTGGTTTTGCCGTGAAGTTCTATACCGAGGAAGGTAACTGGGACATCGTCGGCAACAACACGCCGGTATTCTTCATTCGTGATCCGCTGAAGTTTCCCGACTTCATCCACTCCCAGAAGCGCCTGGCGCAAAGCAACCTGAAGAGCGCCCAGGCGATGTGGGACTTCTGGTCGTACACCCCCGAGGCGCTGCACCAGATCACCATCCTGTTCTCTGATCGCGGGATTCCGGACGGCTACCGGCATATGCACGGTTTTGGCAGCCACACCTACAGCCTGATCAACGCCAAGGGCGAGCGGCACTGGGTGAAATGGCATTTCAAGACCCAGCAAGGCATCCGCAACCTGACGCCGGAGGCGGCTGCCCGCCTGGCCGGTACCGACCCGGACTACGCCCAGCGTGACCTGTTCAACGCGATCGAGCGCGGTAATTTCCCGCGCTGGAACGTGTTCATCCAGGTCATGAGCGAAGCCCAGGCCGCGGGTCATGAGCAGAACCCGTTCGACGTCACTCAGACCTGGTCGCAGAAAGCGTTCCCGCTGGTCAAGGTTGGCGAACTGGAGTTGAACCGCAACCCGCTGAACTACTTTGCCGAAGTCGAACAGGCAGCGTTTGCACCGAGCAACCTGGTGCCAGGCGTTGGCCTGTCGCCCGACCGAATGCTGCAGGGACGCGTGTTTGCTTACGCCGACGCCCAGCGTTATCGGGTCGGCACCAATTACCAGCAGTTGCCGGTCAACGCCCCACGCAGCCCGGTCAACCACCACCAGCGTGATGGCGCCATGGCCTTTGGCAGCAATGGTGGAGCGGCGCCGAACTACGAGCCGAACAGCAATGCCGAGGCGCCGAAACAGTCCCGTCAGCATGGCGAACCGGCCCTGGCCCTCGAGGGCGCTGCCGATCGCTATGACCAGCGCAGCGACACCGACTACTACAGCCATGCCGGCGCTCTGTTTCGCTTGATGAGTGATCAGCAACGAACCCTGTTGCTCAACAACATTGCCGGTTCAATGGCCGGGGTCAGCGTGGAAGTTGTCCGTCATCAGCTACAACACTTCTTCAAGGCCGACCCGGCGTATGGAGAAGGGATCGCACAGGCGTTGGGTATGCCCCTGAACCAAGCGCCTGGTCATTCAAAGCAAACGAGATAAAAACAATGCACCTATTGAACACTGCGGCGGCGTTGCTGGTTGCCGTTTCTACAACCTATACATCGCTGGCCTGTGCTGCACCTGCAGACGCAGAGGGTTACTACGCTGTGGTTCGCTTGATAAGTGCTGAACAAAAGGAACTCAACGTGGGCGATAGCGTGCGCTCTGGTGTTAGCGCATGGGTGTCCGGCGATGACAGTACGTATGCGCAGGTCCAGGGCTATCGCTACCTCGACAGGGACAGGCAGGACGAGAAAATGAAGGCCAGCCTGGTATCCAGTCGGATCCTGCAGGGCGCGCGCTGGACCTTCTAGCGCACTGGAAAGACGTGTTATGTGCCACTGGCGGGCCTGGACCCGCCAGTGTGGCATCGATATCAAAATTACTCATATCAGATTTAAGTTTTGGCGGATTGCTCGATATCAAACGCCGGAGGAGCATGCACACACCATCCATCACCCAAGAATAACGACCCATGACCCTCTCTACTGTGGCAGCACTGCAACTGGGTTCGCACCCCGACGGCAAACAACCCACCCTGGAGGCGATTCTTGCCTACGAGGCTGAAATAAAGGCCGCTGGCGCCCAACTGGTGGTCATGCCCGAAGCCCTGTTGGGCGGCTACCCGAAAGGCGAAATCTTCGGCACCTACATGGGCTATCGCCTGCCGGAAGGCCGCCAGGCCTTTGAGCGCTATTTTGCCAATGCCATCGATGTGCCGGGCGCCGAAACCGCCGAACTCGCAGCCCTGGCGCAACGTACCGGCGCGCACCTGGTGGTCGGTGTCATCGAGCGCAGTGGCAGCTCGTTGTTCTGTTCGGCGCTGTTCTTCTCGCCGGAGCAGGGCCTGGTGGCCAACCACCGCAAACTCATGCCGACCGGCAGCGAACGGCTGATCTGGGGCCAGGGCGACGGCTCGACCCTGCCGGTGATCGATACCCCGGTGGGCAAGATCGGCGCGGCAATCTGCTGGGAAAACCACATGCCGCTGCTGCGCACGGCGATGTACGCCAAAGGCATCGAGGTGTGGTGCGCGCCGACGGTGGACGAGCGCGACAACTGGCAAATCTCCATGCGCCATATCGCCCACGAAGGGCGCTGTTTTCTGGTCAGCGCCTGCCAGTACCAGCCGTCGCCACGCGACCTGGGCACCAGCCTGCCGCACTGGGATGCCGACCGACCGCTGATGCAGGGCAACAGCGTGATCATCGGCCCCATGGGCGAGGTGATTGCCGGGCCATTGAAGCACGGCCCCGGTTTGCTCGTGGCGCAGATCGATTCGGCCGAGCTGGTCAAGGCGCGGTACGACTTTGATGTGGTCGGCCACTATTCGCGCCCGGATGTCTTCACCTTGCTGGTTGATGAACGGGCGAAAAGCTCGGTGAAGTTCCAGCAATAACCCGAAGTGGGCAGGGCGCGCGTGCGCCGGTTGCCCTGATGTTGCTGCACACCTGGCTTCGTCCTGAGGCCAGGTGCCTGTCGATTCCGACACGCTCTGCGGTTGATCGTTGCTGGTTGATCGTTGCTTTGAAGTTTCTGCGCTTTGCGTTGCCCTGCACCAATAAGAAAAATACTAGAGGCTTGTCAGAAATGAATACTGGTTCGCACCTGCTGTACCGCAAGATCGCCTGGAAGATATTGCCGCTGCTGTTTGTCAGCTACATCGTTTCTTACCTGGACCGGGTCAATATCGGTTTCGCCGCGTTGCGCATGCAGCAGGACCTGAACTTCAGCGATGCGGTCTACGGGCTCGGCGCCGGGGTGTTTTTCCTCGGTTATGTGCTGTTTGAAGTGCCCAGCAACCTGCTGCTGACCCGCATCGGTGCGCGCAAGACCATCATGCGCATCATGATTTCCTGGGGGCTGGTGTCGTCTTGCATGATGTTTGTGCAGACGCCTTTGCAGTTCTACCTGGCGCGGTTTTTCCTCGGGGTGTTCGAAGCCGGGTTCTTCCCGGGCATCATCCTTTACCTGACCTACTGGTTTCCGGTGCGCATGCGCGGCAGCGTGATCGCCGTGTTCATGTCGGCCATTGCCATCGCCGGCATTCTCGGCGGGCCGCTGTCGGGCTGGATCATTCGCGCCATGGAAGGCGTGCATGATTTGCACGGCTGGCAGTGGATGTTCCTGCTCGAAGGGGCGCCGGCGGTCATCCTCGGTATTCTGGCCGGCTTCCTGCTGATCGACCGGCCCGAGCAGGCAACATGGCTGAGCCGCGAAGAGCGCCAGCGCATCGCCGCAGAGGTTGGCACGCCCACCGGCAGCACAAGCCACGCACTCGGTGCGGTGGTACGCGACCCGCGTATCTATGCCCTGGCGCTGGTGTATTTCTCGGTAATGGCCGGGCTCTACATTCTCGGTTTCTGGCTGCCGGGGATGATCAAAAGCTACGGCGTCGACGACCCTTTCCATATCGGCCTGCTGACAGCGGTGCCCTACATCGCCAGCGCCGTCGGCATGATCGTCATCGGCAGGCATTCCGATGCCGTCGGCGAGCGCCGTTGGCACCTGGCAAGCTGCATGCTGGTGGCCGCCTGCGCGTTGATCGCCTGCACCCTGGTGCCGGGCAACCTGGTGCTGGGCCTGGTGACCCTGAGCGTGGCGGCGGTCGGCTTGTATGCCTCGATGCCGTTGTTCTGGACCATCCCCACCCGTTACCTGGGCAGTGAATCAGCTGCCGGCGGCATTGCCCTGATCAACTCCCTGGCGCTGTTTGGCGGCTTCACCAGCCCAACGGTGCTGGGGCTGGTCAAGGCCAGCACCGGCAGCCTGGATATCGGCCTGTACCTGTTCGCCGGCTTGCTGGTGGTCGGCGCTGGCGCGCTGATCCTGGCGCTGCCGGCCCGGCTTATCAAAGAGAGCCCAACGTTGGCGGTGCAGGGTGAAGTCTGCGAATCACTGTGAACCCGACGCAAGCCACCAACAGGTCAAGGTAATGAAGACAAAAGTGCAATCGGATGAAGCTGTCGCGGTACGCAAAATCGGCGTGATCGGCGGCTTGGGGGCGCTGGCCGGGGCAGACCTGTTCTACAAGCTGACCCGCTCGCGCCACGTGCTGGCCGAGCAGTTCAACTGCCACCTGCTGCTGGAGCAGCAGGCTTTCAGCGACGCCGCGTTGCCCCTTTACGCCGGGGCCAGCATCGCCTCGCGCAAGTTCTATGTCTATGAACTGTGCAAGGCGTTCGAGGCCCGCGGTATCGAGACGGTGATGCTGCCGTGCTTCGCCAGCCATACCTTCCTTGGCGAGATCCAGGAGCAACTGAGCCTGCGTATTCTCGACATGATGGCGGCGCTCAAGCAGCACTTTGCCGGCCGGTATGCGCCGGGGACGGTGCTCGGCGTGCTGGCCTCGGATGTGGTTCGCGGGTCCGGGCTGTTCGAGCGCTACCTGGGCGGCGACTATCGCCTCAGCTACCCGCCGGCGGCCGAGCAGGCAGCCTTGATGGCGGCGGTGTACGGCGACGGTGGCATCAAGCACGGCGGGCTCGACGGCGCGCCGCTCGAGGCCGTACAGCGTCTGGCTGGCGCGCTGCAGGCGCAGGGTGCGGCCGTCATCGTACCGGGCATGACCGAACTGGCCCTGGTCTGCGCGGCCTTGCAGCGTAGCGGCATCGCCATGCTCGACAGCAATGCGATCTATGCCGACTACGCCGCCAGCGAGCACTACCGGCGCGCCGAGGCGCCGTTCAAGCTCGGCGTCGTCGGCGGCGTGGGGCCGGCGGCAACGGTGGACTTCATGGATAAGGTCGTGGCCAACACGCCCGCCGGCAAGGATCAGGACCACATCAAAATGGTGGTCGAGCACAACCCGCAGATTCCCGACCGCACCGCGAACCTGCTCAGGGCTGAAACCGATCCGACCATTGCCCTCTACGCCACCTGCCAGCGCCTGGCGGACGCCGGTGCCGATGCCATCGCCATCCCGTGCAACACCGCTCATGCGTTCGTAGCGCGTATCCAGCCGCACCTTGAGGTGCCGATCGTCAACATGCTCGACGAGACCATCGCCTGCATCGTCGAGCAGCATGGCGCGAGCACGCCAGTGGGGCTGCTGGCCACCTCGGGCACGTTGCAAAGCGCTGTCTATCATGAGGCCGCGCGGGCGGCCGGCTTGCAGCTGATCACCCCGGGGCACGAATACCAGGCGCTGGTGATGGAGGCCATTTACGGCGCGCGCGGGATCAAGGCCGGGTTTACCGAGGGCATCTGCAAGGAGCAGTTGCTGGTGGTCGCCGAGCACCTGTGCGAGCTGGGTGCCGGGGTGTTGATTCTGGGCTGCACTGAGCTGCCGCTGGTGCTCAGCCCGGCGCCGGCCTTGGCCCTGGGCCGGCACCGGGTGGCGGTGGTTGACCCGACCACCGTGCTGGCCCGCGCGTGCGTGCAACTGGCGCTCGATGCCCGGCCTCAGGACAGGCAGAAGGTGTTGTCCACCAGTTGAATGATCAGCGACTTGACCGTTTGCAGCGTGCTGTCGTGCTTGCTGCCCACCCGCGTGCCGATTTCCAGGTCGTAGGAGGGCAGCGGTACCGGGCAAGGAAAGGTCTGCAGGGTGCTGACCCGTTCCATGGCCCGGGCGGCGTGGGTGGGCACCGTGGTGATCAGCTTCGAGCCCACCAGCAGAAACGGCACTGCGGCAAAGTGCGAGGTCGAGGCGCGGATGCTGCGCTTGTAGCCGGCCGCGTTCAGCCCCTCGTCGACGATGCCGACGAAACCGCCCGACGACACCAGCAGGTGCGGTCGCTGGGCGTAGTCCTCGGCGCTGCTGGGAATGCTGTTGTCAGCGTCGGCGATGCACAGGTAGTTGCCGCGACCCAGGCGGTGGCGGGCAATCAGCGGCGACGACAGCCCGCCGGCAGACACGGCGATATCGATCTGATGATGCATGAGCATGTCCTGCACCAGGCCGCTGTGGGTCTGGCGGAACAGAATGCGCAAGCCATGCAGTTGCTCATCGATCAGCGCCACCAGGCTTTGCCCCAGGGCAATTTCACTGTCGTCGGAGAGGCCGATGGTGATGGTCCGGCCCTTGATGTCTTTACCTGCGACCGACAACGCAAAGGCTTGCCGGCAGCGATTGAGGGCCTCGCCGATCAGCGGCGCCAGCTCGTTGGCGCGCAGGGTCGGGCGCAGGCCACGGCCGGTGCGTTCGAACAACGGGTCGGCGTAAATTTCCCGCAGCCGCGCAAGGGCCGCACTGACCGCAGGCTGGGTCACCCCCAGGCGCAGCGCAGCGCGGCTGGCACCGCCTTCTTCGATCAGGGCGACAAACACCCGCAGCAAGTTCAAGTCGACAGAGTCGATATCAATGCTATGCATATCAGATATCTTGATAGTTGATTGATTTATAGTATAGGCCTACGCACAATCCGCGAACAAATACTTCATCAGCGTATTTGCAGTGGCTGATGAGTTGGGCAGTCGAGTTTGGGAGCGTATGAAAGGTTCAGCAGTAGTTAAGGGGTTGTTGTGTGTATTACTTGCACCGTGGGTAGTGGCCAGTGGGTCTTTTACGGTAAGTGCTGCAGACCTTGTCGCGGCACCGGGCGTCGCCGCCGAATCGTGGATGTTGATGGACTATGAAAGTGGCGAAGTTCTGGCCCAGGGCAATGCCGATGCGCGCATCGACCCTGCCAGCCTGGTGAAGATCATGAGCAGTTATGTGATCGGCGAGGCTCTGCAGTCCGGCGCACTCAGCGCCAGTGACCGGGTGACCATCGAGCACGATGCCTGGGCCGCAGGCAATCCGCACTTGCAGGGTTCTTCGTTGATGTTTCTCAAGCCCGGCGACCGGGTCTCGGTACAAGACCTCAATACCGGGGTTGTGGTGCAGTCTGGCAATGACGCCTGCATTGCCCTGGCCACTTACATTGCCGGCAGCGAACACGCCTTTGTCGACCTGATGAATGAACAGGCCGGCAAACTTGGCCTAACCAATACCCAGTTCAAGACCGTCCATGGCCTGGCCGCCGAAGGGCAATACAGCAGTGCCCGCGACATGGCGATACTCAGCCGGGCGCTGATTGCCGAGTTGCCGGCGCAGTACGCCCTGTACAAACAAAAGGCCTTCGCCTTCAACAACGTTCAGCAATACAACCGCAACCGCCTGTTGTGGAGTACCAGCCTCGATGTCGACGGCCTGAAGACCGGCAACTCCAGCGCAGGCGGCTACAGCCTGGTCACCTCGGCGCAACGTGACGGGCGCCGCCTGATTGCCGTGGTGATGGGCGCCAAGTCCGATCGGCTGCGCTTTCAGGAGTCGGAAAAACTGCTCAAGTGGGGCTTTCGCGCATTCGAGACGGTGACGCCGATCCAGGCCGATGAAGTGTTCATGAGCAAGCGGGTGTGGTTTGGCCAGACCCGCAACGTCAAGCTCAATGCCGGCGCGCAAGCGACCATCAGCGTGCCCTACGGGCACTCGGCCGAGGTGCAGGCCAGCGCCATTGTCGACACCGGCGAACTTCACGCGCCGTTGCAGGCGGGCCAGGTGGTAGGCGTGGTCAACTTCCAGGTGGGCTCAAAACACGTCGCCAGCAAGCCGCTGGTGGTGATGGAAAGCGTGGAAGAGGGTGGCTGGTTCAGCCGGGCCTGGGACTACCTGTTGCTCAAGGTGTACCAATGGCTGGGCGTGTGCCTGTTGTGCGTGGGCTAGTTACGATCCTGTAGAGGAGAAGAGGGGCCTATGAACCGTTATCTGCGCTGCTTCCTGCCCGTGCTGTTGGTATTGACGGCGACAGGCTGCAGCAACCCTGCAAGCACCAGCGAACACTCGCTGTTCGTCTCGGCGGCCGAGGCCGATGCCAACAACCAGCGCGCCCTGCAAGCGCTGTCGGATGAGCCCGATGTGGCCGGCGGCCTGGTGGTGTATTTCGACACCGACAGCTCGGCGATCGAGCCGCCTTATCAGGCCAGGCTTGCCTATGTGGCCAACTACCTGGTGAGCCATCCCGAGGCCGAAGTCTTTGTCGAGGGCCATACCGATGACATCGGCTCGCCCGAGCAGAACTTCGTCCTGGCCCAGGCGCGTGCCGCGATGATTGCCTATTACCTGGTCAAGTACGGCGCCTTGTATGAACAGGTGAATGTTCACGCCTATGGCGAGCATTCACCGGTGCGCGAGGGCAGTGGCAAGGACGACTTGAAGCTCAACCGCCGGGGCGTGGTGGAGTGGGTCAGCCATGGGCACAGTTTGGGCTATGAGTTTGAGCAACAGTGAGAAGGGCTTGAGTTCAAAGCGCCTTCTTGTTTCTCACGCTCCAGGCCTCAAGGAAACCGTCGGTTGGAAAAACGACGGGGTGTTTATCCATCCTGACCTTCACCGGGACATCCTTGGCGAAGGCGTTGTAGATATAGTGCTGCGCGGCATCGGAGACCGGCAGGAAGATCGACACCTTGGTGCCTGGTTTTTCCTCGCGGCACTCATGCAGCACCTTGATCGGCTGATCGTTGACTTCAATAAAGCCCTCATTGGTCTGCAGCTTCCCGCAGTCGACAAACTGCGTGAAGATCATTTTTGCGCCCTGTTCCGTGGCATTGATGACGGCGTTGTAAACGACAACGCCGTCCTTGAAACCCTCCGAGTTGCTCAGCGCAATCGCACTGTACGGCGCGTCCTTGCTGAACTCGTTGAACAAGGCGTAGCGGTACTTATCGGTGCCGATGGTTTTCGCCAGCTTGCGACCTTCATCGGTTTGCATGTCAATGACGAAGTGCCCAGCGACAGCCTGGGAGGAAACTGCCGCCAGCAGCAGAATGCCAGGCAGGCAGAGGATTTTTTTTGCGCGTGAGATCATGGAGCAGTTCCTTGCTTCGACTGACAGCCATGATATCAAATTGATGCTATTGCCTTAAGGCTGGGTTTGACTGTCGGCTTCAATCACCGACGTGTCTACGCGGAACTCCGCTGCAAAACGGGGCCGCTGCTCTTAATCCATTTAATAATGCTTCTCAGTTAATGTAGTATTTGCCGCTCTCCGGCGGGGCCGGTTCATCGAAATAGGGCTGAGCATGTCACGCATTGGCACCTCTGATCTGCTAACCAACTTCCATGAGCACTACGCGGAACTGTTGGCGTTCCTGGCTCGGCGGTTGGGTAACGTTGAGCAAGCTGCCGATGTGGCTCAGGATACCTATCTGCGTTTGGTTAACCTGCCGGCGGGCGAACCGATACAGGAGCCTCGCGCATTTCTGTTCCGCATAGCTGGCAACCTGGCCATTGATCGTATGCGTCGGGAGGGGCGACTCAATGCCTTGCATGCCGATGAATCACAGGCCCTGGAGGTATGCGATCCACGCCCTTCACCAGAGACTGCTCTGATCACAGATGAGGCTTTGGCACAGCTCGATATCGCCATGGACAAGTTGCCAACCAACGCACGGCTGGCGCTACTGCTCAACCGTCTCGAGGGGCTGACCCATGCGCAGATCGCCACAAGACTCGGCGTTTCCGAAAGCACCGTGGGAAAGTACATTGTTCAAGCTGTACGTCATTGTCGCGACTCGCTGAGCCGGACGCAGTGGAGATGAACCGCTTGCCTTATACGAACGTGCCCCCCCAGACTCTGACGCCTCTTCACACTTCCAAGCTTGAAGAACCCATGACCGACAGTGTTGATCCTTCCGATCTGGAAGACCAGGCCATCGAGATGCTGGTGCATCTGCACTCAGGTCGGGCTACTACAGCCGATCACCTGGCCTATGACAACTGGTGCCAGCGCTCTGCGTTCCATGCTCACGCCGCAAGCAGGGCCGAGGCATTGTGGGGCGCGTTCCCGCTCACACAAAAAGCCCGACAATTCGTTGCTCCGCCCCCCGAGAAGCGTCGTAAACCCGTACGCGCCTTATGGGCAGCCGGCATGGCAGCTTGTGTTGCATTAGTGGTGTTCAGCGCAGCGCTGCAACGCCCCTGGTCAGCGCTGTATGCCGATCATGTGACAGACCCTGGCGAGCGACGGGAATTGCGCCTTGAAGACGGCAGTCGGCTGTGGATGAATGGTGACACCGTGCTGTCGGTGAATTACAGCCATAACCAACGTGGCATCACGCTGTATCAAGGGGAAGCACTCTTCGAAGTTGCCAAGGATTCATCGCGGCCTTTCATCGTTCACGCCGCTCAGGGTGATGTGCAGGCAATCGGCACGCGTTTCGATGTGGATCAGCGCGGCGACAAGGTCACCGTCCAGGTGAGCGAAGGGATAGTCCAGCTCAGTTCGGGCGGGGAGACCCTGCGTCTGCCCGCAGGGCAATCCACGGCCTATCGTCAGGGTCTGGCGCCGCAGATGGCGGTGGAAGTCGATGTGCAGGATGTCGCCACCTGGCAGCGAGGCAAATTGATTTTCAATGCGCGGCCGCTGGGTGAGGTGCTCGCCGAACTCGACCGGTACATCCCAGGCGTCCTCTACCTGACGGATGAAACGCTGGCGGCACGGCGTATCAGCGGCACATTCGAAGTGGATGATCCACACGCTGCGCTCAATGCGCTTGAGCAGACGCAGCCACTTCGCATCACTCGGTTGCCGTTACTCACGCTGGTGCGGCCCAAGCGCTGATACAGGGCCAGCATCCCTTCCCGGAGAGCACCTTGCAAAAAAAATGAAAATTCTTTGGCAAGGTCCTCCACGTCGTTTCGTCGTAGATACGAAGCGCGAATCATTCACATTAAAGTCGCGCAGCCAACTCTAGGGAAAGGTTGCTTTCATGTTTCATGTCTCCTTACGTACCCGTGCGCATTCGTTGCGCCAGGCAATGGCACTGGCTGCCTTGCTCGGACTGCTGGCACCGGTCGATGCTCATGCCAGGGGCTCCGAAGCCTTCGCTGTCACTCAGCTCTTCAATATCGCTGCCCAGCCACTGGACAGCGCACTAACCCGATTCGCCGATCAAGCCGGCCTGCGCATCATTTTCAATTCCGACGAGGTAAGTGGAATGAACAGCGCTGGGTTGAGCGGGCCCTACAAGGTCAATGAGGCGCTCGATCATCTGCTCAGCGGCAGTGGTTTCGGTTATGAGTTCGTCAATGACAAGACGCTGACCTTGCGCAAGCTATCGACTGATTCGGCAGTGCTGGAGCTGGGCGTTACCGATGTGAATGCACTCAGGCTGGCCTCGACAACTGAGGGGACCGGCGCCTATACCACTGGCCTTACCAACACGGCGACAAGGTTGGGGCTTTCGCCGCGTGAAACGCCTCAGTCCATCAGTGTGGTCACTCGGCAACAGATGGATGACCAGAACATGCAGTCGTTGGAAGACGTTGCAAGGGCAGCGACAGGCATCAGTACGGTTAAAGGGTTCGGCACAGAGCGTGCGCTTTACTACTCGCGAGGGTTCCAGGTCGACGACTTGCAGTTCGATGGCCTGCCGAGCAGCGTCACGGAAAGTTTCTCGATGGACGTCATGTCAGTGAACAACATGGCCATGTATGACCGGGTGGAAATTGTCCGAGGTGCGACAGGCCTGATGCAAGGGGCAGGTAACCCGTCTGCGGCGATAAATATGGTGCGCAAGCGACCGACGCGTGAATACCAACTCAAGGCGGAGCTCGGTGCTGGCTCGTGGGACAACTACCGCACGCAACTCGATGTTGGCGGCCCCCTGAACGCAGAGGGCACCCTGCGTGGCCGTACGGTCCTGATGTACAACAGTCGAAATAGCTACCAGGACTACGCTGACAAGGACAATCAGCTGTTCTACGCCATTGGCGAAGCCGACTTGAGTGACTCGACCACGATCGCGGTGGGGGCATCTTTCCAGCAGGACAATAACGGCGGCTACGACTGGGGTGGTTTGCCCACCCACCTGGATGGCAGTTCTTACAACTTCTCGCGTTCGAAGTCGTTCGCCGGTAAGTGGGCCCACCTGGACAAGATCAACCGCAACGTTTTTGCCGATATCAAGCACAGCTTCAATGAGGACTGGAACCTCACCGTCGCCACCAATCTGATCTGGTCCAATGCAGATTTTCTCGCTCAGGTTGGGTATCACAGCAAAGACTCCGATTCGACGATGCAGTACTGGCCGAACAGCGCCCGTTACGATGACGAACAGATCAATCTCGACGCAGCGCTTAACGGCGCATTCACCCTGCTGGGGCGCAAGCATGAGGTGGTGATAGGGACCAACATGAGGCGCGACAGGCTGCAGTACGTGACAGGCTCATCAAGCGTGAACCCTATCGTCGACATTCTGGACTTCGACACCTCGCAGTTCCCTGAACCGCACATAGTCGGCAGCCTGACGCCCAGCCGCCATGTGCGTAAGGACAAGGGCATATATGCCGCCACCCGCCTCAATCCGCTCGATGATCTGCACGTCATTCTCGGCAGCCGTTTGAGCTGGGTCGATTACGACACCCAAGGCCCATGGGAGACGGACCGCTTCAAGGAAAATCGCAAGGTCATCCCTTACGGCGGCATCGTCTACGACGTCAATGACAACACCTCGGTGTACGCCAGCTATACCGAGATCTATAAGATGCAGGGCAACTACAGCGTCGACAACACATTGCTGGAACCGACGACGTGCAGTAACTACGAAGTCGGCGTGAAAAACGAGCTGTTCGATGGCAGGTTGAATACCGCCCTGGCGCTCTTCCAGGTAGATCAGTCAGGCCTTGCGCAGGTCGTTCCCGATGCTGGACGTGTCTGCGGGCCAACGCGTGATTCGCGGTGCTACACCGAGGGTGCGAAAGTGCGAAACCGCGGGTTCGAGGCAGAGGTTTCAGGCGAGTTGATGCCCGGCTGGAATGCCTTGATGGGCTACACCTACAGTCATCCAAAATACATCGCCGGTAGCCACAAGGGTGACGCCTATGGCACAGAAAATTCGCCACAGCGACTGTTCAAGGCCGCCACCACCTATCAGCTGCCGGGAAAGTTGGATCAATGGCGAGTGGGGACCAGCGTCTACCATCAGAGCAAGCTGTACCTGAACGATATTTCGCAGAGTGCCTACAACCTTGTCGACCTGAACGCTAACTTGCGAATCGACCAGAACCTGAGCGTTCAATTGAACCTCAACAATGTTTTCGACGAGAAGTACTACACCGCGATTTTTAGTCAAGACACCGGAAACTATTACGGCGAACCCCGCAACGTTGCCATCACCCTACGCTACGAGAACTAGGTGCGAGCCGGACGTTTCAGAGGGCTTTGTGTGTATCACATCGGCTGCCACTTCAACGGCCTGGTCTTGCGATGAAGGCCGCCTTGCCGCCCACGATCGTGAGCACCGGTCAATAAACCGATTTTCAAGCGGCTGTAGCAGCCGCTTGGAAGAAAGTCACGCTCAGTCGCAACGGATCGCTGTGCTTCGTCAGGGGCGGCTTATTGCCGTTAGCTGTCAGTGGTGAAGGGCAGCTAAGGGTCGTTAGCTGCCGGTTGTGGATGGCTGCTTTCGACCCTTTGCGGCCGTTCGTGGATGACCTAAACCGGCCAATACCAGCCAGTCGCATGCTTACATGACCGGCTAGAGCAGAACCTCGCTAGAAAGCGCAGTGGATTCGGATGCTGACGGACAACAATAAGCATCCGGCTGTGCAAGGTACAGAAGGGCACTTAAGCCATCGCCTACCCCGTCACCTCAGTAGAGATGGCGCAGGTCATGCTTGACCACCGCATCGACCACCAGGCTGGTGGCCTTGCCCAACAGGCCCGTACCGTTCATGTGCTCGGACAGCATCTTGGAAAAGGCTGGAATCTGCCTTTCGTCCAGGTGTGTTGCGCGATCCCACAAGCCCGCGGCCAGCAGTGCTGGGCAGTGCTGGAAGCGATAGCGCTCGACGTTCACGACGGTAGCGACCCGAGGTGGCTTGCCGTTGATTGCCAGTGGGGCGAGCAAGTTCGAGTCGTTGTTCAACCAGGCGCGCCCGGCCACGGATAAAACCGTGTCGGTGCCGGGCTGAAGGAAGGACAGGCGCAAGGCGCCATCGACGAGAATATTGCTCAGGCTGCAGGCAACCTTGTTGCCAGGGCGTTCCGGTACCAGCAGAGTGTGGCGATCCAGTACCTGTACGAAACCAGCCGGGTCACCTCGTGGCGACATCTCGGTGGCGTCGGCCTGGCGCTGCGTAAGCATCAGCAGGTACGGCGAGGCGGCGATAAAGGCCTGCGCTGGCTCGGACAAGGCCTGCCCTGTGTCAGCTAAAAAGGGCGTGGTGTACTCTCTGGCCCGCCAGAAATCGGCGCGTACCTTGGCTCGCGAACAGTGCAGGAACAGCGCCTCGGCGCGAAACTCCAACAGCTTTCCGGCCCGCAGAGAGCCCCGGCCATTGGCGCGCAGGCTGAACCCCACGCCGGGCAGGATGAAATACAGACTGCAGGCCATTTCCTCTATCGGCTGCTGTGAGATCGCTTTGTCTGCCGGCCAGGGCAGCAAGATGTCCTGGCCCTCGGCCCGTAACACTGGATGGTGGCGCAAATCGAGGTACTCGATATCTAACCGCGGGTCGGCGAAGCCGACGGCGCAAACCGTCGCTTGGCGAATCATCAGCAGGCAGTGCTCATCCAACTTGCGCTGCAGGCGTTTGTGCATCATCGCCGGTGGTGGCGGAATCAGTGCGCGCAAGGCGCTTAACGATTCGATTCTGTGCTCGGGCATAGCAGGTCTTCCTGTGCCATGGTCGTGTCGTCGATGCTAGGCAGTCCGATGACGGCTGGCCATGGCTCTGCGGTTCAACCTGTATGGCTTTTGGTTGCAACCTGCACTTGCATGGCCGACGGCTGGCCGCCGCTCTGCACCGTGCGTTAGAGTCGTTACCCAAGTAACTACCAAGAGCAAGTCCGATGGTCAGAAGTACCACCGTATCGGCCGTCGCAGTGCTGGATCTGCACGACCAGTTGCTGAATCTCGGCGTGGTCACTGCAACCCAGTTGCGGGAGGCCGGGGTGGAGGGTGCCAAACTTCTCGACCAGGGGGCTGCGGCATCGCCGATCCAGGAGCAGCGTGTCGACGAGACCCAGTTACTGGCGCTGTGGCAGTTCGCCGCGAACAACACGCAATTGCCGCATATCGGCCTGCTGATCGGGCAGACCTTCAACCCCGCCACGCATGGCGTGCTGGCTAGTTGGTTGCGCCAATGCAGTCGGGTGAGCGAGGTGCTGGAAGTGTTCCAGCGGCATATCGCGCTGATGAACCCTTCGGAGAGCTGGCAGTACAGTGAAACGGCAGATGCCCTGGTGCTGGAGATCACCTTCGCCCCCGGCAAAACCTACCCGCAGGCCGCCATCGAACGCAGCATGAGTGCAGTGCTGCGCTGGAGCCGGGAGATGACCGGCGTAGAGCTGCGGCCTCTGGCCTGCGAGTTCGCTTTCCCATCCCCGGCCTACCATGCGCACTATGTCGAGCTGTTCGGCAGCGAGCTGCGCTTCGACAGCGAGAGAAACAGCCTCCACCTGCCGCGCGACTTCCTGCAGCATCCCATTCTCGGCGCCAGCAACTACCTGCGACAGATGCTGGAGTCTCGTGCAAGGGCGACACTCGCGCAGCTGCAAGACGCAGATACGCTTGCCGGCACGGTGCGTCGCTTGATTCTCGCAAGCCTGCCAGAAGGCGTGAGCATCGAGCCAACCTGCCAGGCGTTGCACGTCAGTCGCACCACGCTCTACCGACGCTTGAAGGAAGAGGGCACCAGTTTCAGCGCGCTGGTGGCGGAGGTACGTCGCGAGTTGTCCGCGCAACTGATTCGCCAGGGGCTGCCCGTGGCGACGGTCAGCGAGCGGCTGGGGTTCAGGGATACCAGCACTTTCCACCGTGCCTTCAAGCGCTGGTTCGACCGCCCTCCGGGAGCCTTTCGAGACTAGCAGTGGGCTTGCCGCTTTCGGCGCCAATGGCGCGTTAAGCGAGGCGATTGAATTGCCCCTGAAAAGGTAGGTACCTGCGAACCTCAATGCAGGAGACTGGCCTGCTGCGAATCAGTCCGCTTCTGGCCGATTTCTGCCCATAGCGGCCACTCACCCAAGCATGGCACCAATAGCTGATCAAATTTCTGCTGCCCTTGTCGTACCTTGGTGGAATGCCATCTGCCAATCGTCTCCCAGCCGACGCCAGATGGAGCTTCTCAAAGAATCACGGGTGCCGTTCGGGCTATCAACCGTGCACCGATAGGTGGCCAGCACCACCTTTTCGGACAGGATACGAATCTGAAAATCGGTGATCTGACGCTGGACAAAATCCTGCACCAGCAATGCGTCGATGGTTTGTGACCGGTTCCAGGCGATACCCTCCGCGCCAAACTCGACGAAGTCCTGAGTCAGCAGGCGGGTCAGCATGTCGCGATCAAGGCGGGTCTGGCGTTCAAGCAGGCTCGCCTCCAGTGCGTGAATAACAGACTCCAGGCATGCCTTCGAAATTTTCATCTAATTGACCTCCGTCTGCGATTCACCATGCCTGCGCGCCACGGCGTGGCGGTAGCGACAGCCTGACTTCGACCGTCGCTATACATAGCCAAACCCCGCAGCGGACCAGGTCAATGGAGCGCATCATCTGGTATCGGTTAGAATCCGCAGCTTATTTCAACAATGCTTGCTACACATAAGGAAGTTCCATGACAAGGATGGCTGCTGTTTTCACTTTACTGAGTTGCATGGCGTCGGCCTCGGCATTGGCGGCGTCTGATTGTCCGTTTCCGCAGGGAATGCAGGCATCCATCGGTGCGTCGAAGGAAGTCATTGCGGCCAGGCAAGCGGGCGTCGCCAAGGATGATCTGCTCACCAGGATTTCTCCCGCGGCCGACGGGCAGATGTCCAAGATGCTAAAGAGTATCGTCGACGAGGTTTACGATTATCCGGCACTGCTGCCCGAGGTGTATGCCGCCTTCCGGTTCGAGCACTGCTTTGTTTCGCAGCAGCACGCTGAACAAGTGGCGGCCATGAAGTTTGCCGATGCCTATCCGCTGCTGAAGAAATGCGAACAGATCGACCCGCAAGGGGCTCGACCGCCTTGTGCAATGCGGGTAGTGCATACGTTGACCGGCATTCCCGAGTAATACCACTGATATCTCTGCCAAAGGAGTCACTCCATGTCAAAGCTATATCCCAGTATTGATCCTGAGGGGCTGGTCGAGTACTCGGTGGTCTACACCGACCGCTCGCTCAACCACATGTCGCAGTCATTTCAAGGCGTGATGAACAACATTTCCACGACCCTTAAACAGGTCTACAACGCTCAGGCTGTTGCGGTGGTACCGGGCAGCGGCACGTTCGGCATGGAAGCGGTTGCGCGACAGTTTGCCAGCGCCCAGCAATGCCTGGTGATACGCAACGGCTTGTTCAGTTTTCGCTGGAGCCAGATCCTTGAGATGGGCAATATCCCGGCGGCCACCACGGTGCTCAAAGCCCGGCCGCTCGACGCGGGTCGCCAGGCGGCCTACGCGCCACCCCCTCTGGACGAAGTGCTGGCAGCCATTGCGACGCACAAGCCGCAGGTTGTCTTCGCCCCTCACGTTGAAACCTCCTCAGGGATTATCCTGCCCGATGATTACCTGCGGGCCGTTGGTGATGCCGTGCATGCGGTGGGTGGCCTGTTCGTGCTGGACTGCATCGCCTCAGGCACGATTTGGGTGGATATGCACAAATGCGCAGTCGACCTGCTGATCAGCGCACCGCAAAAAGGCTGGAGCGCTCCCCCTTGCTGCGCCCTGGTGATGTTCAGCGCTTTGGCCCTCGAGCGCATCGAGCAGACGCAAAGCAGCAGCTTTGCCTGCGACCTGAAAAAGTGGCTGCAGATCATGCAGGCTTATGAGCAGGGCGGACATGCCTACCATGCGACCATGCCCAGCGATTCCCTCGCGCGATTCAACGAGGTGATGAAAGAGATGCAAGCCTACGGGTTCGACAAGCTGCGCGGCGAGCAACAGGCTCTGGGCGATCGGGTGCGCGCAATGTTGACCGGCAAAGGCATCAAAAGCGTGGCCGCCGCCGGCTTTCAGGCCCCTGGCGTGGTGGTGAGCTACACCGATGATGGCGATATCAAGAACGGCAAGAAGTTTGCCGTCCAGGGCCTGCAGATCGCCGCCGGCGTGCCGCTGCAATGCGACGAGCCGGCCGACTTCCAGACCTTCCGCATCGGCCTGTTCGGGCTCGAAAAGCTGCACAATATCGAGCGCACCATCAGCACCCTCGAGCAGGCACTGGACGAGGTGATGGTGAACTAAGCCCGCTCACCCAGCCACCAGCACCCCGAGCGCTCAAACCCGCGCCAGCGCCTGGGCCAGGTCAGCGCGCAGGTCGTCGACATCCTCGACCCCCACCGACAAGCGCACCAGGGCATCGCCGATGCCCAGGTGCGCGCGGTTCTCTGCCGGGATGCTGGCGTGGGTCATGATCGCCGGGTGTTCGATCAGGCTTTCGACCCCGCCCAGGCTCTCGGCCAGGGCGAAGATCTGCACCGCTTCAAGAAAGCGCTTGGCGCCGGCCAGGTCGCTGTTCAGGTCAAGGGAGATCATCCCGCCAAAGCCACGCATCTGCTGGCGCGCCAGCGCGTGCTGCGGGTGCGAGGCCAGGCCCGGGTAGTAGACCCGCGCCACCTGCGGCTGACGCTCCAGCCATTGCGCAAGCTCCAGGGCATTGCTGCAGTGGCGCTCCATGCGCAGCGCCAGGGTCTTCACCCCACGCAGGGTGAGGAAGGCGTCGAACGGCCCGGCAATGGCGCCCACCGAGTTCTGCAAAAAGCCCAGGCGCTCGGCCAGCTGCGGGTTGTTGCCGACCACGGCGATGCCGCCGATCACGTCGGAGTGGCCGTTGAGGTACTTGGTGGTCGAGTGCAGGACGATATCGAAGCCCAGCTCCAGCGGGCGCTGCACCCACGGGCTGGCGAAGGTGTTGTCGGCCACGCAGATGATGCCGCGCTGGCGGCAGATACGCGCGACCGCGGCAAGGTCGGTCAGGCGCAGCAAGGGGTTGCTCGGGGTCTCGACCCAGACCATCCGCGTGTCGGCCTCAAGCGCCGCTTCGAATGCCGAAAGGTCGGCCAGGTCGACGAAGCTGAAGCGGTGTCCGGCGCTGCGCCGGCGCACCCGCTCGAACAGGCGGAAAGTACCGCCGTACAGGTCATTGCCCGAGACCACGTGGGCGCCGGCATCGAGCAGCTCGAGCACGTTGGCGATCGCCGCCAGCCCGGAGGCGAAGGCGAACGCCTGAGTGCCGCCCTCAAGGTCCGCCACGCAGCGCTCCAGGGCCCAGCGCGTGGGGTTGTGCGAGCGGCCGTAGTCGAGGCCCTTGTGCACCCCGGGGCTCTCCTGCAAGTAAGTGGAGTTGGCGTAGATCGGCGGCATCAATGCCCCGGTGGACGGGTCTGGTGCCTGCCCGGCATGGATCACGCGGGTGGCGAAGGCGCGTGGCGCGCCGCTTTCATCGTGCTGGCTCATGGTAAGGACCTGCGTAGGTGATTGAGCAAATCGACACGGGTAATCACGCCGTAAAAGCCGGCAGCGTCTTCAATGATCGCCACCAGCCCACGGTCGAGCTCGGCCTGCAGTTGCGCCAGGCTGGCGCTGGGGGCCAGGGTTTCCAGCTTGAGCTTGGCGGTCATCGCGCTGGCCACGCTCAAGTGAAAGTGCGAAGCGTCCTGGTGCACGCCGAGCAGGATGTCGGACTCATCGATCACCCCGACCAGCTTCTGGCCGTTGACCAGCACCGGCAGTTGCGAGACATCGGCCAGGCGCATGCGCTGGAAGGCGGTGAGCAGGGTGTCGTCGGGGCCGACGCTGATCACCCGGCCATCCTCGAAACGCCGCGCGATCAGGTCGCGCAAGTCGCCATAGTGTTTGCGCGCCAGCAGGCCCTGGTCGGTCATCCACTGGTCGTTGTAGACCTTGGACAGGTAGCGGGTGCCGGTGTCGCAAACAAAACTGACCACCCGCTTCGGTTCGGTTTGCTCGCGGCAGTAGCGCAGCGCTGCCGCCAGCAAGGTGCCGGTCGACGAGCCGCCGAGAATGCCTTCGGCGCGCAGCAGTTGGCGGGCGTGATCGAAGCTTTCTTCATCGCTGATGGAGTAGGCCTGGCGCACGCTGGAAAGGTCGGCAATTGACGGGATGAAGTCCTCGCCGATGCCCTCGACCGCCCAGGAACCGGGAGTGCCGAGGGTGGCGCTGCGGCTGTATTCAGCGACCACCGAACCGACCGGGTCGGCCAGTACCATCGCCAGGTTCGGCTGCAGGCGGCGAAAGAAGCGGGTCAGCCCGGTCAGGGTGCCGGCCGAGCCAACACCGACGACGATGGCATCGACATCATGCTGGGTTTGCGCCCAGATCTCCGGCGCGGTGCTGCACTCATGGGCCAGCGGGTTGGCCGGGTTGTTGAACTGGTCGGCGAAGAACGCATCGGGAATTTCCTGCGCCAGCCGCGCGGCGACATCCTGGTAATAGTCGGGATGGCCCTTGCCGACGTCGGAGCGGGTGATGTGCACCTCGGCGCCCATGGCCTTGAGGTGCAGGACCTTCTCGGTAGACATCTTGTCGGGCACCACCAACACCACCCGGTAGCCCTTGGCGCGGCCGACCAGGGCCAGGCCCAGGCCGGTGTTGCCGGCGGTGGCTTCGACGATGGTGCCGCCGGGGCGCAGGCGGCCATCGCGCTCGGCGGCGTCGATCATCGCCAGGCCGATGCGGTCTTTGATCGAGCCGCCGGGGTTCTGTGATTCGAGCTTGAGAAACAGTGTGCACAGGCCGGTATCGAAGCGGCTGACACGCACCAGCGGCGTATTGCCGATCAGTTCGAGCACGGCCGGGCGGGAGTCGTTCGCCATGGGGTCACCTCGCAGCGCAGGTAAAGCCTCGCATGGAACATAGGCCCGGATGGCAACCGCCGCAACCGTGTGCAGCCAGCCGGTACATCAGCCGGTGCCCGGATGGCGAGCGCTTCGCGCTCGATCGCGGGTCTAGCCCGCTCCCACAGGCTCAAAGCAGGCTTGGCAGCACTTCTTGGTGGCAAGTGGTCTGCTTGGCAAGGAAAAACTGGATGGTTTAACCAAGCCATTGTCGCGCTATAAATCGCTGCAGTTTCTACCGTCACTAAGGATTGACCATGACCGCAGCACATCCCGTTGTATCGATTCGCCCCGTCACGCAAAACGACTTCAAGCAATGGTGCGCGCACTGGGCCCAGTATCAGGCGTTCTACAAGGTCGACATCGGCATGCCGACCACCCAGACCACCTGGGCGCGCTTCTTCGACAGCCGCGAACCCGTGCATTGCGCAGTGGCCGCTGACGGCGAGCAGGTCCACGGCTTCGTCCATTTCGTCTTCCACCGCTCGACCTGGGGCCGTAACGACTTCTGCTACCTCGAAGACCTGTACGTCTGCCCCAGCGTACGCGGCCAGCTGCTCGGCAAGCAGCTGATCGAGTACGTGCAAGGGCAGGCGCGGGAGCACCACTGCGACCGGCTGTACTGGCACACCCAGGAGTCCAATCACACCGCCCAACGGCTCTATGACTGGATTGCCGAAAAACCCGGGGTTATCGAGTACCGGATGGCGTTGTAAGCACCTCGATTTCAGAAGCTGTACTTGGTAGAGAGCATCACATTGCGCGGTTCGCCGTAGTAGCCGCTGAAGAAGGTGGTGTCCAGGGCGCTGATGTACTTCTTGTCGAACAGGTTGTTGACGTTGAGGGTGGCGCTAAGCTGCTCGCTCAGTTGGTAGCGGGCCATCAGGTTGACCACGGTGAACTGCTGTTGCTTGGCCTTGACCGTGCCCATCGCGGTGCTCGGGGTCACGGTGATGTGGGTGCCACTCTGCCAGTTGGCGCCGCCACCGACGGTCAGGCGGTTGAAGTCGCCGGGCAGGCGGTAGGTGCTCCACAGCTTGAGCATGTTCGCCGGCGCTTCAGTGTTGATGCGCTGGTCGTCGGCGTCTTCGGTGAGGCTGTGGTTGTAGCTGGCGGCAAGGTTCCAGTCCGGCAGCAGCTCGCCGTTGGCTTCGATCTCGAAGCCGCGGGTGGTGGCGCCGCTGACGGCCTTGTAGGCCGCCGAGGTGGTGCCGGGGATGACCTGGCCGGGGTCGATCACCGCCAGGTTGTCCTGCTTGATTTCATACGCCGCGATGCTGGTGTTCAGGCGACCCCCGAAGAACTCGCTCTTCAGGCCGATTTCATAGTTGTCGCCTTCGCGCGGCTCGAGGGTCGCCCCGTTGGCGTCGCGCACGCTTTGTGGCTTGTAGATGCTGGTGTAGCTGGCATACACCGAGTGAATGTCGTTGAGGTCGTAGACCACACCGGCGTAGGGCGTGACCACGCCGCTCTCGCGGTACTGGGTGTTGCGGTTGCTGTTGGGGGTCAGCACGTATTCCATGTCGTAGTTGTACTTGTAGTCGCTGGCGCGGGCGCCGAGGATGATCGACAGCGCGTCGGTCGGGCGCAGGCGCGTGGCGATGTAGCTGCCGTTCTGGTAGATGCTGGTGTCGCCGTCATACAGCTTGCCGTTGCTGGTGTTCGGCTGTTTGGTGTAGTTGTCCCAGTCGTAGAAATTGACCGAGGTACCTTCGATGGCGGTGCCGCGCAGGGGCGAGTGGCGGTTTTCGTAGCGGGAGAAGTTGTAGCCGACAATCAGCTCATGCTGGCGGCCGAACAACTGGAAAGGCCCCTGGGCCTGAACATCGACGCCGGTTTGCTTCTGCCAGGTGCTGCCGGCGCCACCGTACAGGCGCACCCCGGCGCCGGTGTTGATGTCGGGGAAGCCCCAACTGGCGGTGGCCAGCTTGTAGTCATCGCGGTTGATGTACATCTGGTTGACGGCCACCTTCAGGCTCCAGTCGTAACCCAGCTTGTGTTCGAGGCTGGCGAAGGTGTTGAGGACATCCTGGGGGTTGCTGCTCCAGCGCGCGGCGCTGTTGGTCGAGCGCGAAAAATCGGTTTGCTGGCCGTTGCTGTAGAACAGCGGGAAGGCCACCGAGGACGAACCTTGCGGGTTGTTTTTCTGGTAGTCGGCGCCGACCGTGAGCAGGGTGCTGTCGCTCAGGTCCGCTTCGAGAATCCCGTAGAAAATCTGCTTTTCCTGGGAGTAGTGGTCGACGTAGCTGTTGTTCTGCTGATAGGCCGCGACCATGCGCCCGCGCAGGTTGCCGGTCGGGGTCAGCGGGCCGGACAGGTCGAGCTCGGTGCGGTACTTGTCCCACGAGCCCAGGCCTGCAGTGAAGTGGCCCTTGAAGTCGGCGGTGGGGCGCTTGCGCACCATGTTGATGGTCGCCGATGGGTCGCCGGCACCGGTCATCAGGCCGGTGGCGCCACGCAGCACTTCGACGCGGTCGTAGATCGCCATGTCGGCAAGGCTTTGCGCCGAGACCTGGCTGACAATGTCGAGTGTGGTGGGAATGCCGTCGAACTGGTAATTGTCGACGCTGTAGCCACGCGCGTAGATGTTGAAGCGTTCGCTGCCCAGGCTCTGCACCGACAGGCCTGGGGTTTGCTTGAGTACTTCGGTGAGATCGTTGAGGCCCTGATCGTCCATGCGTTGACGGGTGACCACGCTGATCGATTGCGGTGTTTCACGTAGCGACAGCGGCAGTTTGGTGGCGGTACTGGTGATGCCGGTGGTGTACGAGCCGCTGCCTTCAGTGGTGGCGCCCAGGCCGGCGGCGTTGATGCTGGTGGCGCCGAGTTCCACGGTGGCGCTGCTGTCAGCCTTGGCCAGCACGTAGCGCTTGTCGCCGGCCTGCACCACGCGCAAGCCACTGCCTTGCAGCAGCCTGGCAAAGCCCTGGTCCAGTTCAAAATCGCCCTGCAAACCCGGCGATGACAGCCCGGCCGTGTCTTCGGAACTGAAGGTAATCATCACACCGTTGGCTGCGGCGAACTGGCTCAGCGCCAGCGACAGGCTGCCGGCGGGGATGTCGTAGGCCTGCGCTTTGGCCCAGGCCGGCGTCAGCGCCAGCAGCGAGCCGGACAAGCCCAGGGCAAGCGCCGCGCGGTGGATGCTGCGGCCGAGAAAAGACGGTTGGAAGGACATGCAAAGGTTCCTGTTCGGGTTGGCAGGGGCTGCGTCTGATGCGCACGTGCAGGAAGAGCCGAAACAGGAATGAATATCTGTTACCCAAACGTTGAAAATATTTTTCACCCTCAGGCCGTGCGGCTTTCCACCCGCACCCAGTAGCGCGTTACCCGGCGCAGTTGCACTGGCAGGGAGGCCTCAAGGTTGGCCAGCACCGCCTCGCTGTCATCCAGCAAAAAAGTGCCGGAAAGGCGCAAATCGGCCACATCGGCGGCGCAGCCCAGGTAGCCATGGCGATAGCGCGAGAGCTCGGCGAGCAGGTCCTGCAGTCGCCAGTCGATCGCTACCAGCAGGCCGCGGGTCCAGGCCGAGGCCTGTGCCGGCGCGCGCTGCACGGGGTCAACACGGTCGGCGGCGAAGCTCAATGTGTGCCCGGCATCAACGCGCACGGCTTGCGCCGTTGCCAGGCGTGGACGCACCTCGACGGCATGCGCCTCGACGCTCACCCGGGTGACGCCATCACCTTGGCGCACGGTAAAGCGCGTGCCCAGGGCGAGGATGCGGCCTTGGTCACTCTGCACGCTCAGGGGGCGGGCGTCCTTGGCGGTTTCGACGAGGATTTCGCCCTGGCGCAGGATGATCAACCGTTGCTGCTGATCGAAGCGCACATCGACCCGGGTATCGGTGTCGAGCACCAGCCGGCTGCCATCGGCGAGGCTCAGGCTACGCCGTTGCCCCACCCGCGTGGCGTAGTCCGCGTGCCAGGGCGAAGCCTGGTAACCCTGCCAGCCGAGCACACCGGCACCGAGCAACAGGGCGAAGGTTTTCAGCGTCGCCCGTCGCCCTTGGCGGGCCCGTTCGAGGGTGCTGGAGGCGAGGGCGCTCGGCGCCTGGGTCAGGCGTTGCTGCAGCTGTTCGATACGCTTCCAGGCCGCGGCGTGTTGCGGGTCGGCGGCCAGCCAGGCCTGCCATTGGCTGCGGGTCGCTTCGCTGACGGTGCTCTCGTGCAGGCGCACATACCAGTCCACCGCCTGGGCGAGAATGCTGTTCATGCTTCATCCAGCAGCAGGCAGTGCATCAGCGCACTGGCCAGATGTTTGCGCACCGTCGTCACCGAGACCCCGAGCCGTTCGGCGGTTTTCTCGTAGGTGAGCCCGTCCAGTTGCACGGCGAGGAAGATCTGCCGGGTGCGCGCACCGAGCCCGTCGAGCATGCGGTCGATGGCCATCAGGCTGTCGAAGATCAACGCCCGCGCCTCGGCCGATGGCGCGTGCACCTCGGAGCGCAGCGCCAGGGCTTCAAGGTAGGCTTGTTCGAGGCTGCGGCGCCGGTAGAGGTCAATCACCAGGCCACGGGCAATGGTCGCCAGGTAGCGCCGAGGCTCGAGCAAGGTGCCGGATGTGCGCGCCAGCAGGACGCGCACGAAGGTATCCTGGGCCAGGTCCGCCGCATCGGCCGAGTTGTTCAGACGCTTGCGCAACCAGCCACGCAGCCAGCCGTTGTAATCCTGGTAAAGCGTCTGCAGGTGCTCATGGCGCTCTGTATCACAGCCTGGTGTGGACATCCCGCTCTCTCAACGACAACCAATGCGAATAGGAATTTGTCGCGATTGTAAGAGAGACAGAGGCCGCAGGGAAGCGCCGCGGTTTTCAGCGTCCTGCCGGTTGGTTCTGTTCCAGCCACTGCGGGTAAGTGATGCAGCTGATGTGTTCGGTCCGATAGTCCTGCAGGAACGGGTTGTATTTGTTCTCTTCGGTGTGGTGATGGCGAAAGCCGCATTTCGACTGAGCGGTGTACGACTGGCTGTTGTTGGCAAAGTAGCCGCACCACAATGCCTTGAGCTTGAGGGTTTCGAAGCCGTGGCGCATCACTTCGCGCACCGCCTCCGGAACCAGGCCCTGGCCCCAGTACGGCACCCCGATCCAGTAGGCGATTTCGCCTTCCTGCTCACTGATCTCGAAGTTGCTGTTGGCGCCGATGAGAATGCCGACGCAACCCACCGCCCGCTGGTTGTCCTTGAGTTGCAGCGCATACACCTCGGGGTGATTGAACACGCTGCGAATGATCTGGGCACTGTGCTCGACACTGGTGTGCGGGGGCCAGCCGGCGATGGGGCCGACGCGCTCGTCGCTGGCGTATTCGTACAAGTCGGCGGCATCGTCGGCGTGCCAGGGGCGCAGCAGCAGCCGTGGTGTTTCCAGTCTCATGTGCGGTTCTCGGATTGGCTTGATTCAGGTAAGACACGGTAGTGGCAAGCGGCTGATCGGCAAACAGCAGTACCTTGGCATTTTCGGTACTTTTCGCAATTAACAGGTTTGGTGATGATAGGCTCAGCAGTCTTGAATGGGGTCGCCTTGAACGCTATGCAGCACATTCCCAAACTTTATGCGCCTGACGACTTGCTCCGCCTGGGTGACACCACGTTGGCCGAAGGGGTAGGGGTACCGCTTGCTTTCGGGCATGCCTACATGGTGCTGCTGGTGTGCCTGTCGGGACGTGCCTGCTTCACTCTCAACTTCAAGGAGCATGCAGTTCGCCGTGGCGATGTGCTGGTGCTGGCCGAGGATACTATTGCCTTGCTCAAGCGTCGCTCACGCGGCTTCAAGGTGTTTTACTGCCTGATGCCCAAAGGCTTTGCCGCGGAGGTTGCCTACCCGCTGCCCAACCCCTTGTTCGTGTTTCTGCATGACCATCCCCACTGCATACCGGCCAGGGCAGAGCGGCCGCTGCTGGACGGCTGGCTGATGCACATGCGCGATATTGCCCGCAGCTGTCCCGGCTACCGGCACATCATGCTGCGCAACCAGCTGCAGACCTTCTTTTTGAAGATTGCCGAACAACTGCCCAGCCTGGAAAAAGGCCGCAGGGAATTCAGCCGCAAGGAGATGCTCAGTTGGCGCTTCTGGGAACTGATCGGCAAAAACTGCCTGCGCCACCGCGACGTGAAGTTCTATGCCGACGCGCTCAGCATCACGCCGTTCTACATGTCGCAGCTTACCAGGGCGTTTTTCAACGACAGCCCCAAAGGCCTGATCGACCGGCAAGTGACCCTGGAGATCAAGGCGCTGCTTTCATACAGCGACCTTGCGATCGGGCAGATCGCAGACAGGCTCAACTTTGCTGACGCGTCCTACCTGTGCCGCTACTTCAAGCGCCAAACCGGAGTGTCGCTGACGGGCTATCGAAGGCATGAGCAGCAAGAGGGTGGCGAGGGTTGTGGGAGCGACGGTGCGACGCCTCGACTTCACTGAATTGCGACCGCTGAGCGCCTGATCGCCGGCCAGTCCGGCTCCCACCGGTCCGGTGTACGCAGGTCCACTGTGGATGCCGGCCTGCAACCTACAACGACACCAACACATCACACTGCGATTCATTCAGCACATGCTTGGTAACGCTGCCGATCAACAGCTCTTCCAGCGCGCTGTCGCCCTGCTTGCCGATGACGATCAGATCGCAGTCCAGTTCCTGCTCTTTCTCGACAATCCGCCAGGCCGGGTCGCCGTGCACCACGACCTGCCGGGCATCGCCGACCCCTGCAGCTTCGCTCAAGGTCGCCAGTTGCTCCACGGCATCTTTCTTGATGACGTTGCGGTAGTGGGTGAGGGTGTCCTGGTCGATGTGGGCAAAGCGCATGCTGCCTTCAAAGGGCGCTTCGTACACATGCAACAGAATAATCTCGGCCTGCGGTGCCAGCTTTTTCGCAAGTTCGATGGCGCGCAGCGAGGAGGGTGAAAAATCCACCGGCACCAGCACGCTGCGGTAAGCGTCGCGCGGCGCCTGCTTGACCACCAGCATCGGGCAGAGCATGCGGTTGAGCATGCGCTGCACGGTCGAGCCCAGCAGGCGCCGGGCCAGGCTCTGGCCCTTGGCCCCACACACCAGCAAGTTGCTGCGTTTGTCTTGCACCACCCGGGTGATTTCAGTCACCACCGAGCCGGGCGCCACCTGCACGCCCGCGCTGATCTCATAGCGCTCGAACAGCATCGTGGCCAGGGCGTGAACATTTTCGCCGGCGGTTTCCAGCACCCGGTTCAGTAAATCTTCATCGGGCACCAGCACCTGCTTCAAACGCTCGTAGGGTGCAGGGTTGGCCACATACAGCAGGTCCAGCGCTGCAGGCTGCGCCTTGCACAGCAGTGCAGCGCGCTCTGCCGCGTTGCGGGCGGAAGAAGACAGGTCGGTGGCGACCAGAACGTGGTTCAGCGGGCTCATGGGGGGCTCCTTATGCAATGCCGCGCACAGGGATCGATGGCCGAGGCCGGTGTCGATCCATTCCTTGCTTGCAGCCATCGTCTCGCGAACCAGGCCCGGCGGCTTGATTTGGGTCAAAGGAGTAGGGAAGGTAACGCTATAGCTCGGTATAAGCGGGCCGCATCGGCGGCCCAAAGCAACCCGCGCACCTCGGCATCGATCCGCTCACAGGCGTGGGCGTTGGTCTGGTAGGCGCTTTTGAGCAGGGTGGAGGTGTGGTGCTCCTTGATCGATGGAGCTGCCACACATCGCTGCTAAACGAAACGGTGGCAGCTGTACGCGGGTTAGCAGACCAGGGATCAAGGAACCCGGCGCGCACGAAGGCGCCCCGCGCACAGCCGCCATAACAAGAGACAACCGGCACAAAAAAGCGCCGATTGGCTCGAATCTGCCGATACCGGGAAAATCACGATCGCGGTCGGCTTGGGTTAAACCACAAATCTGGACACCAGGCCATTGAGTGAAACCGCCAATCGGGAAAGCTCCTGGCTGGCAGCGCTGGTCTGTGTTGCACCGGCGGCGGACTGCGAAGCCAGTTGGCGGATATTGACCAGGTTGCCATCCACTTCCCGGGCGACTTGCGCTTGCTGCTCGGCTGCACTGGCAATCACAAGGTTGCGTTCGTTGATCTGCGCGAATGAGGAGGCAATCTGATCCAGGGCTTGTCCCGCTGCCTGGGCCACTTCGAGGGTGTCGTGCGCGTGGGTGTTACTGCCCTGCATCGCGTTGACCGCCTGTACAGTGCCCTGTTCGATGGCTATGACCAGTTGCTCGATTTCCTGGGTCGAACGTTGGGTCCGGTGTGCTAGGCTGCGCACTTCGTCGGCGACCACGGCGAAGCCACGACCGGCTTCACCGGCACGGGCCGCTTCGATGGCCGCGTTCAGCGCCAGCAGATTGGTTTGCTCGGCCACTGTGCGAATGACATCGACCACCTGACTGATGTCTCGGACTCGACCTGCCAGGTTTTCCACTTCACCCGCGGTCGCCGTCACGCCGCTTGCCAGTTCACCGATCGCGTCAACGGTGCGCAATACCTGCTGTCGGCCATGTTGCGCGGTCAGGTCCGAGGCCCGTGTGGCATCTGCCGTGGAGGAGGCGTTGCGAGCCACGTCTTCGGCTGCACTGGTCATTTCGTTGATCGCCGTGGCCGCCTGCTCGATCTCGCCATTTTGCTGGTGCAATCCACGGCTGGCATCTTCGGTCACGGCGCTCAACTCTTCGGCAGCGGACGCCAACTGATTGGAGGACTCGGAGATCGCCATGATGGTGTCGCGCAGATTGTGTTGCATGAGTGCCAATGCCCCCATCAACCGTGCAGGCTCATCACTACCGTCCACCACCATGCTGGTGGTGAGATTGCCGTTTGCCACCGTCTCGGCCAGGCGGACTGATTGGCGCAGCGGCAGGACGATGCTGCGAATCAGGCCGACGGCGATGATGCAGGATGCCAGCGCGACGACCAAAAGCACCCCGATAACGCCAGTGCGAGCACTTTTGAACACATCGACGCTGTTGGCGGCAGCACCATTGGCGCCACGGTTATTGAACCCGATCAGGTCGGCAAGCGTCTTGCTCAGCTCATCCGCACGCGGATTCATTTCACCATTGATAAGGTTTCGGGCTTCGTCTAGCCGATCCTTGCGTGATAGGTCGATGACCTTGGCCTGCAGAGCCATGTAGGCCGCTTCAGCGGTCCTGAAACGATCGAACAATACCCGGTCTTCATCGACGAGAATGGTCTTTTCGTACTGCTCCATTTCCTTGCGTGATTCGGCCTTGAGCAATTCCATCTTCTTGTAGTTCTGCTCCAGTGCCTGCGGATCGCGACTGATCATTACGCGCAGGGTCAGGGCTCGGATACGTTGCACGTTTTGCGCGCCGTGACTCAAGGCCATCAACCCGGGTAACCAATCGTCACTTATCTGTCGGGTGCTTTCACGCATGTCGTCCAACCTGGAAAGCGCAAATATCCCCAATCCTGCAGTCAGCATGACAACCAGGCTGAAACCAATGGATGCACGCCAAGCGATACTAAGGTTCCTGATCATTTCTGGATTCTTCTTATGAGTTTTTTTGCGATTGGCTCCCGCCATTCAAGGCCATCGCTGGAAAGTGAGTGCGGGGAGCGAGTTGTTTCTAAGGGATTGTCAGGTGGTCAGCTTTTCATTGGACGTCATTTACTTTTCATTTCATGACACATTCACGACGCTCACAGGGCGAAACCTTTCAGCTTGCTCAGCGAATACTCAACACTCGGAAAGGTCCACCCTGCAGACGTCCTGTGCCTTACCGTCCATCCCTGGCACCGCTGTTCAAGAGCGCACCGGCGCTCCGTCGAAAAGGGAGACGACGAGCGTCTGCTTCTGGCCCATTGCTGACCTTCGCAAGAGGCAGCTATCCGCCGGCTCCCAGGCCAGCGATCAAGAAACCCGGCACGCATGACGGCGCCCCACGCCCAGCCGCCACTACAAGAAGTGCTGCAGCGTCCGCCCCCCTGCCAACAACCTTGATTCCTACCCAACAGCCACTAGCCTTCACACACCTTCGCATCAACCCAGGCGAGCCCCCATGAACAAGCCAGCCAACACCCTGATGCTGCGCTTTAATCCAGCATCTGCCTCATTGCGCGATGGCCTTTCGGTTGCCTTGCAGATCGGCAACACGCTGTGGCTGGCCAACGACGAATCCACCAGCCTCGAACGCCTGACCATCCAGCCCGCAGTACCCGGTGGGGCGGTGACGTGCGATGAGCACCACTCCTTCCCGCTGATGAAGTATCTGCGCCTGCCCATACCCGATGCAGATGCCGAGATCGATATCGAGGGCCTGGCTTATGCCGCTGACGCGGGTTATCTCTGGGTCGTCGGCTCCCATAGCCTCAAGCGCAAGAAGGCGGACGCCGACAAATCTGCGCAGAAGAACATCAAGCGCCTGTCGACGGTAGAGGCGGATGGCAATCGCTTTCTGTTGGCGCGCCTCCCGGTGGTGCAGCAGAACGACAGTTATGTGCTTGCCGACAAGTTGGATGGTGATGGACGTACGGCGGCGCAGTTGCATGGCAATGCGCTCGGCAACGACCTCACGGCGGAAATTGCCAGGGACGATCAGCTACGCGACTTTTTGCGCATCCCGGCCAAAGACAACGGTTTCGATATCGAGGGCTTGGCCGTCATCGGCTCGCGCCTGCTGTTGGGGCTGCGGGGGCCGGTGCTGCGCGGCTGGAGCGTGCTGCTGGAGATCGAGCCTGAAGCCGATGGCGACTCCACCGACACCCTGGTGCTGAAGAAGATCGGCCCGGACGGGCGCCGCTATCGCAAGCACTTCTTCGCGCTCAACGGCCTGGGGGTGCGCGACCTGTGCAGCAGCGGCGACGAGCTGCTGATTCTGGCGGGGCCGTCCATGGACCTGGATGGCCCGGTCACGGTGTTCCGTTGGCGCGGCGGCTTTGCGGCCGATGAAGAGCAGGTGGTGTTTGCCGATCAATTGCAGAGGGTGCTGGAGGTACCGTTCGGCAACGGCGACGACCATGCAGAGGGTATGTGTTTGTTCCAGTCGGCTGAGAAGCAGAGCGAGCTTTTGCTGATCGTCTACGACGCCGCGGCGCAGCGTCGTAAACATGGCGACCGCATTGTGGAAGGCGACCTGTTTACCCTAAGTTAACGGCGGCTGCGCGGCATTGAGATCGCTTTTGTCGCTACACTATGGCTACCGCCATCGAAAAAACCGATACCCCAATGCGCTATTCCCCAGAAGCCCTGCAAGCCTTCGTCGAAGCCGCCGCCCTCGGCTCGTTCTCCGCCGCCGCGCGCAAATTGCGCAAAAGCCAGTCCACCGTCAGCGCCGCCATCGCCAACCTCGAAGCCGACCTTGGCGTTACCCTGTTCGACCGCCAGGCCCGGCAACCGCTGCTCACCGAAGCTGGGCGCAAGGTGCTCGGCCATGTGCAGGAGATCCTCGCCGCCAGCGAGCGCCTCGACCAGTTGAGCATTCGCCTGGCGGACAAGGTCGAGCCGCGGCTGACCATTGTGTTTTCCGACATGCATCAGCTCAACCCGGACAACCGGGTGATGCAGCTGTTCGAGCAGCGCTATCAGGACATCGAGCTGGAATGCATGATCGCCGAGGCGGGGGACGTGCTGAACCTGCTGCAGAGCGGCCGCGCACATTTGGGCATGCTCGCGGCGCAACCCGGCTACCCGGCGGATGTGGCCGCGACGCGGCTGGCGGCGCAGGCGCAGATGGGCATTTTCGTCGCCAGCAGCCACCCCTTGGCGCAGCTTGCGCAGCCGACCCAGGCGCACCTGGCCGGGCATCGGCAGTTGTACTTGAATACCTACACCGACAGTGTCAACAAACCCCAGGGGCGGGTGTGGTCGGCGCCGGATTATCTGATGCTGCTGGAGATGACCGAGGAGGGCTTTGGCTGGGCCGAGTTGCCCCACGGCTTGGTCCGTCAGTACGGCCATGGCCAGCTCACCGAGCTCAAGCTGCGCGGCTGGCCGCGGCCGATTGCAGTGGATGTGGCCTGGTCGAAACTGACCCCGCCGGGGCCGGCGGGGTTGTGGTTGCTCGATCGTCTGTTGGAAAGCAGCTAAGCACTGCAAAGTCAGTCTTTGAAAAACAGTTTGCGCGCCAGTAGCGGGCTGATGCGATCACGGTAGATGGCGGTTACCGGCATTCCTCGGCTTGCCTGAACCTTTTGCCCACTCAAACCCATGAAGCGCTGCTCGGGCTTTTTGAGGTGAGCGGCCTGGTAGTTGGACTCGGCGCTGCTGGCAGAGCTGTAGTGGAAGTGCGCATAGGCCAGGGGGTTGCCTCGGCGATCCTGTACCGAGAACTCCTGAAGAAAGTCCGTGCCCTTGCCGCCCGATACATCGGTGCGCTCACCCAGGCGGGTGATGACAATCTCGTTTTGCTCCTGCAGAAAGTCTATCCCGGTGGCAGTAGGGGGTAAGGTTTTCAGGCGTTCGATACGCAGGCGTCGCCCCGCACGCTGCAAGCGTTGGGCACTTGAGCGCAGCTGGCTGATGGTTTGCAAGGTGCTTTGATCAGGTGAGTTGGCAATCTGCTTTTCCAGGGCGGTGGCGCAGGCTCGTCGGGCTTGGGCTTTGCTTTCCAGCTGTTCTTCGACTTCTATCGGCAGCCCGCGAAAGTGCTCGCCTGCCGCGATCTCGTGTGCTTCCTGCGCGAGCAGCAGGCGGGCTTGGCGTAACTGGGTATGCAGTCGTTTAAGCGCCGCATTGGAAACCGGCGCGCCGCCGCGCAGGTGCAAACGCAGGTCGAGTTGCCAGGTGCCTGCGCTGCCACGGGCGATGTGTGGGCCAGGTGCCGAGGTGTGTGGATCAATGATTCTCCAAGCCTCATCCGCGCCTTGTTCGATGCGAAACCACCCTTGGGGCAGGCGCACGCAGCGTTGCCCCTGATGAATGAACAAGCCTTGTTCATCCTGATCGCTCAACGCGCCATCCAGAGGGTCGATCGGTGCAATGGCCAGAGCACGCAACCGTTCGAGGTTTTGCCGGGAAAGGGCAGGGGAACTCCATCCGCTGAAATCCAGCAAGGTGGCGGTGGGTTGTTGGGGCAAGTTCAGGAGCGAGCGGCGTTTGCGGATGGCATTGCCCAGTTCTCTTGCCGGTTGGGCTTGCCTGGAACCTACCTTGCCTGTGCGCACGCTCTCATGAATGAGCATAAGCGATAGCTGTATCAGCACTTGCACCAGTGCGCTCTTTTGCGCTTGGGAGTCTTGGTTCTGCGCCGCTGTATGCAGTGCATAGACACTGGCATAGAACTGGGCAATCCAGGCGATATCAGCGAGCGGTCCCTCAAGCATAGGCAGCAATACCGACAGCAGCATACCGAGGGTCTGTTGTGCACTTAACCAGTGCTGCTCGGCATTGGAGGTTGTGGCCTGGCGGGCCTGTTCGATGAGCGACCGCGCGTTGGCCTGGTAGACAAGACCCAGTGCATGGCTGGTGATGGGGGCCTGGGCCAACAGGATCGACTCATGCCTCAAGCCAAGCTCGCCGCCAAGGTAGTTGCTGTCCAGCGCAGGGCTCCAGTTGTCACCCCGGCGCAGCGCGGTACGGACCTGCCCTTCGGGCAGGGCGCCGAGCACAGCATCATGCAATGGCCCAGGTTGTTTCAGGCGCGATAGCAGCGCCGCGCGCGAACTGAACTCCATCAGTTGCGGGGTGCATTGGGGGGCGTACAACACCAATAGGCTGGGTGGCGAGCCTGCCGGTTCAATAATGAACAGACCTTGCGCTGGCACGGCCGGGCTTGCGTTGTGGCTCAGTTGCAAGGCCAGGTGAGCGAACTGGATGCTGTCGCTGAGCGGGTCGTTGCCTGGGGCGAAGGCGGCCTGCACGCAGCGACGTGCAGGTTCGCTGAGTGCGCCTTTGCCTTCTGGCCTGGGAGTGATCAGCAGAATCGGCAGCAGGATGCGCAAGCGTTCAACAAACAGTGCTTGTTGCAGGGCAGCCTGCGGCGCGTCGTCCAGCAATGTGCGCTGCAGCAGTGCCGGGTAGGTCTCGCCCACATCAACACGGCTGATCAACTGGCGAAAGTAGGCAGTGGTTGCCCAGGTCGGCAACGCTTTACCCGAGTGCAGGCTGATCTGCGAGCGCTCCAGCGGCAGCGCCTGGGTGTTGAGGGCTGCTACCTCAATCAGCGAGCGCGGCGTTTGCGGATGAGAAGAGCTGCCCGGCGTCAGGTGCAAAGGGTCAAAGAACGGTGGCGTATAGTCGATAACCTGCACGATGAAATCAGCTGCGGGCGGTAGTCCCTGCCCTGGGTGGTCGCGCTTTATCTGCGTATCGAGTACTTTCGCGGTGTAACGCGCCAGGCTGGGCAGGGCGATGGCCTGGCTTGACTGCTCAAGCGCTGCCAGCGCGGCGAGTTGCCGGGCGATCAGTTGCCGGTCGGCAGTACTGGCCTGGTGCATCCAGGCCGGCAGTGGATCGCTCGAATGAGCCGAGGCCGAGAGTGACGGTGGACGAAGCCGGCAGAACAGTTCGTTGAGGTTGATCAGCTGGTCGACGTGCTGAGCCAGTGCGGTCGAGGTTTTGAAGTCGCCAGGCACAATGGTCGCTAACCCCTGCAGTTGTTGCTCCAGCAACCCCGTGGCGAACGCCTCGAAAACATTCTGCTCAGGACGAAATCCCGGGCTGGGATCGCTGAGCTGATCGCTCAAATGAGCTTCAAGCGCATCGGCACTGGGATAAACAACTAGCCCGCTGTTGAGGGTATACAGCATCGCGTTGGCTGAGCGGTCGGTGTGCCTGATGGCGATGCCTTGCTGCGCACCGTCGCTCAGACTTGGCTTGAAGAACACAATGCTGGCCGGCAGTTGCAGCCATTGCGGTTGGCCGTCAGGCAGTTTGCTTGCCTCTGCCTGCATGTCGCCCGCCACAAACTGTGAAATTCGCTCTAGCAAGTTCAGTGCGTGCTCATCCTGAGCGTTCCAGAAGTCGAGCAGTTGTGACTCAAAGATCCTTGGCAATCGCGGGCCACCGATATCAAGGATTTCGCTGAGGTCCGCTTGGCTGATCAAGGTCGCCCCCGGCTCTGTGCCATTGGAGATCTGAGTCACCACGCTATCCACTGGAAGCTCAATAGCCATATTGAGCAGGTAGCGCTGGATTATCAGATCCGCAAGCGGGGTATAACGCCCGCAGGGCTGTGCGAGATAGAAAGGCGCCGGGTCCACCGCTGTCCTCGTGGCGTCGGGGATGAGTGCGTGGACCAGGTTGTTGGCAACGTCCGACAGTGTCGGACGCTGTTGTAGCCGTTGGCTGATGTGCAGCAGGTCCCAGCTTGCGGGGGGGCTTGTAGACGTTGTCGGGGGAGGCGCTGATTGGCTCATGGTGAAACTCCTCGCTCTGGAGTTTCGCAGCCTAATCAGGGGTAGGAGCAGGGCTGGGGTAACTATCTATCGCGCTCAGCTTTTCGCACCCGCCTGTTCCAGCAGCGCCTGCATCTCTTTGTAACCCCGCTGCCGCGCATGGTGCAGCGGCGTCACCCCCTTGCCATCAGCCAGGTTGACATCCGCCCCGGCCTTGATCAGCTCACGCACGATCTCGACGTGGCGCTGGCCGCCGTCGCCGAGGATGATGGCTTCGAGCAGGGCGGTCCAGTGCAGTTTGTTGACCTGGTCAACCGCGACACCTGCGCCAATCAGCAGGCGCACTGTTTCGACGTGGCCGCGTTCGGCTGCCGGTATCAGTGCGGTGCCGCCGTAGCGGTTGGTGCTTTTCAGGTCGGCGCCGTGGGCCAGGGTCAGTTTGAGAATGTCGTTGTGGCCACGGGCGCCGGCGTACAGGTAGGGGCTGTCTTCGATCGAGTCCTTGGCGTTGACGTCGGCGCCGGCGTCGATCAGCACTTTGGCGGCGTCGACCTGGTTGTTGTGGGTGGCCAGCAGCAGCGGCGTGCGGCCCATTTTGTCGCGGGCTTCAAGCGCGGCGCCCTGGTCGAGCAGGCTGCGTACCTGGGCGGCCTGGCCGTTTTCGGCGGCGCTGCGCAGTTGGTTTTCGAGGGTGCCGCCGTCGGCACTGGCAGTCAGCGATGTGAGCATGGCAAACACCATTGCAAGGTGGGTGGACAGGCGTTCAAGGAGCATGGCAGTACCTCCTGGTGGGCGATTGCTCGCGGGGTCTGGCCATGTTAAAAGTCGGGCTCCTTATTTAGAAGTTAAATAAAAGCATGTCTGTCAGTGAAAAATCGAATAGGCCGCTGTTTGATCTTGACCTGTTGCGCGCGGTGGTGATGGTCAGCGACTGCGGCAGCTTCACCACGGCGGCGGCGCGCCTGCATTCAACCCAGTCGACGGTCAGCCAGAAGGTCAGGCGGCTGGAGGAGATGGTCGGGCACAAGCTGCTCGAGCGCGGCAACCGCGACGTGCTGGCCACCGACGCCGGGCAGACGCTGCTCGGTTACGCCCGGCAGATGCTCGCCTACAACGACGAGATGCTTGAGGCGATGTCAGGCGCCACGGTGGCGGTGACCGTGCGCCTGGGCGTGCCGGAAGACTTTGCCGCCGGGCGCACCACCCATTTGCTCTCGACCTTCAACCGCAAGCATCCGCAGGTCAAGCTGGAGGTCACCAGCGGCCTGTGCCGCGACCTCAGCGCCAGCTATGACAACGGCGAGCTCGACCTGATTTTGCTCAAGCAGCGGCGCAACAGCCGTGAGGCGGTGGCCTGCTGGCCCGAGAAGCTGCAATGGATCGACAGCGCCAAGAACCCGGCCTTCGACCAGGACCCGGTGCCGCTGGTGACTTTTCCGCCGCGCGGCCTATACCGCGACGACATGATCGGCGCCATCGAGCGCATGGGCCGCCGTTGGCGCATCAGTTTCACCAGCTCCAGCCTCAGCGGCCTGCAGGCGGCGGTGGCCAACGGCATGGGCATCAGCCTGCTGCCGCTGCGGGCGGTTACCGCCGAGCATTTAAAGCTGACTTCGGAACACGGCTTGCCGTCGATCGATGCCATGGAAGTGGCGATCATTCATCGGCCGACCGCCGATGCCATGGTCAAGGAACTGGCCGCGGAACTGGCGCGCACCCTGGCCAGCGAGTAGGGCGGTTTCGCCGCGCTCACAGCGTATCGGCAGGCTGCGCGGCAGGGCGGTACAGCTGGACGCGGTTGCGGCCCTGGCGCTTGGCCGCGTACAGGGCGTTGTCGGCCATCGACAGCAGGCGCGACAGGTCGTGCTCGCCCGGGCGGCTGGCGCCGACGATGCCGATGCTGACGCTGAGCAGCCCAGGCTCAAGCAGCGGCAATTCATAAAAGCTGCTGCAGATGCGCCGGGCCACGCGCAGCGCCGAGTGCTCGTCGGTGTTGGCCAGCAGGCAGGCGAACTCTTCGCCGCCGATACGGGCGAAGACATCTTCCTCGCGCACGCTCAGGCGGGTCACCTGGCTGAAGGCGATCAACGCCTGGTCGCCGGTCTGGTGGCCGTAGACATCATTGAGGCGCTTGAAATGGTCGAGGTCGCACAGCAGCAGGCTCACCGGCTCGCCGCGCCGGGCGCAGTCGGCCAGCAGTTCGGCGCCGCGCGACATGAAGGCGCGGCGGTTGCCGATATCGGTCAGCGGGTCGGTGTAGGCGGCAGCCTTGAACTTGAGCTCGGTGCGTTCGCGGACCATGGCCAGGGTCACGTAGGCGATGCCGATGGCGTAGAGCATCGACTCGAACAGCATGAACGAGAAGAAGCCGGTGCCGTGGCCGTCGCTGGCGATCGCCTGTTCCAGCGATACGCCATGGTCGGCGAAGCTGCGCACGCAGTAGAAGCCGCTGTGGCCCAGCAGCAGGAGCAGGGTTGGCAGGTAGGCGACTTCCAGGCGCTTGCGGTCGCGCCACAGCTCAAGCACCGCCAGGCAGCCGTAGCAGGCAGTGAGCATGGAATAGACCGTCACGCGCAGGCCCAGGTCATCGGTAAAGCCTGGCGTCAGCGACCAGGTAAACCAGAACAGGGCGCCAGCGAAAATCCCCGGCAGGTGCGCCGGGCGTCCGCTGAACGCGCGCATGCTGGCCCAGTTCAACGCGGCGCTTAGCAGCAGCACCATGTTGCCCAGCACCAGGGCGATGAAGTCCGGGGCGTTGCCGCGCAGGCTGATCAACGCCGTGCCGCCAGCGGCGAGCAACAGCATGCTGCCCAAATAGCCCAGGGTTCGCTCGCGCACGCCGCGGCTCCAGGCGTGCAGGGTCAGCAGGCCCATCAGGGCAAAGATGAAAATGGCCACCAGCAACAGGGTCGGGATGCTCAGCAGCAAGGGTATCGCTCTCCGCTCATGGCCGGGTGGCCAACCGGCCAGCGCCGGTTTTCAGCGGCATGCTAGCCGAGCCGGTGTTGCATTGTCAGCATCCGGCTGCCTTGAACTGCGCCTTGGGCTATGCTGATGGCCGATCTGCAGCCCATTCGGAATCTTCGCTCCATGATGCTGACCCAGCAATTTCCCGATATTTCCCTGGCCGACACGCTGTTCGTCTTCGCCCTCGAGGCGGAGGCCGGCGAGCTGTTTACCGAGATGAACACGCTGTTCACCGGCATCGGCAAGGTCAACGCCGCCATTGCCCTGACCAAGGCCATCCAGCAACGCAAGCCCAAACTGATCGTCAACCTCGGTTCGGCCGGCAGCGCCGGCCATGGCAAGGGCGCGCTGGTGTGCTGCACAGGCTTCGTGCAGCGCGACATGGACGTCACGCCGCTGGGTTTTGCCCGCTACGAGACGCCGCTCTCCGACATCCCGGTGCTGCTTGAGCATGGCCAGCGCGTTGCGGGCTTGCCGCTGGGCATTTGCGGCAGCGGTGACAGCTTCGAAATCAGTCACGGCGCTGCCCCGTACGACATCGTCGACATGGAGGCCTACGTGCTGGCGCTGATCGCCCGCAACGAAGACATTCCCTTCCTGTGCCTTAAGTACATTTCCGATGACGCTGGCAGCGACGCCGCAGACGACTGGTCGGTGCAGGTGCACCTGGCCGCCGAAGCCTTCAAGCGGGTGCTGTTCAGCCCCCAGGGTTGAGCCTGTGGTGGCGGCCTGAAACCGGCCAAGATGCGCGGGTGCGCCACATTGTTGCGCCTGCGCGTCGCGGCGATTGTGGCGCCTGCCTGCGTGCGGTATGAGTAGCCGACTCCCGCCGCCCAAGAGCGGGAGATCACAAGGAACGCCCCGAATGCCTCAGCTCAAGAACGCGATCTCTCTGGCCTTGCTGTTGCTGGCCACCCCTCTGGTTCACGCGCAAGCCGCCACGCCCGAAACCACCGTACGCTCCAACCTGCTGGTTGATGCAGTGGCCTGGCGCCAGACCGCAGCGGAATTCCGCGCCCTGTACTACCAGGGTTTCAACGTCGCCAAGGCGCGCCTGGACCAGGCCCTGGCCCAGCAGAAGCCGGGCGACAAGAAGCCTGCGATCATCAGCGATATCGACGACACCATTCTCAGCAGCAACACCTACTGGGGCTTTCTGATCGGCCAGGACAAGGAGTTCTTCGATGACGCGGTGTGGGACCGCTGGGTCGCCGCCAATGGCCCGACCCTGACCCCGGGGGCGCTGGAGTTTCTTGAGTATGCAAAATCCCGTGGGGTAGAGGTTTTCTACGTTTCCAGCCGCGACCAAGGCGACAAGACCTACGAGTACGCGCTCAACAACCTGCGCGCGCTCAAGGTGCCGTATGCCGACGAAGCCCACGTGACCATCCTGCGTGAAAGCTCGAACAAGGAGCCGGCCCAGCACAAGATCGCCGAGCAGTACAACGTGCTGCTGATGCTCGGTGACAACCTCAACGACTTCGAGCGCAGCTTCTACGTCGACAAGGTCGAGCAGCGTGCGCAGCTGGTGGACGCCAGCCGCAGCAAGTTTGGCGGCCAGTACATCATCTTCCCCAACCCCACCGACGGCCATTGGCTCAAGGCTATTTTCGGCGAGTCGGAACCGGCCGACACCCCGGCCAACCGGGCCAAGTTTCGCGAGGCGGCGCAGCGGGGCGCGTGGAAACCGGCCAGCCAATAGCCGCGAGCGTTTCATTGCACGTGGGTGGTTGGCTGAATGCGCGTTGCGAGCCCCGTTAAAAGGGGGACGCAAGCCTCGACGTTCAGCTATCCGCGAGCGGCCCCGGCCAAGGGGCGTGTCACCTGGCTATCTGAAGGTCACGGTAAAACTCAGTGAGCCGTTGGCCGGACCTGGTTCGGGGATGGCGGGGCCTAGCTGGACATAGCGGGCCTTCAGGGCGACCTGAGTGCTGCCATTCTGCACCTGGTCGAGGCGCACTTCCTGGCCCAGATGCACGGCTACCCCTTGGGCGGAGAATACCTGGATGCCGATCCCCCTGGCGCTGGAGCCGTTGCCCAGGCTCAAGATGCCACTGGCGGCATTGAGGATGGTGGAACCCTTGATGGGGTCGAGTCTGACGTTTGCGTAGTTGCCGCTGAAGTAGTTCCAGGCGCCGAAGTCGGGGTAGGTGCCGGCGGTACAACTGTGCAGGGCAATGGCAAAGTCTACTGCCGGGGTGCCGGTACCAGCGCCACTGAAGACGCTGCGTTGGTGGCTGCCCAAGGGAACGTTTATCTGATTGGAGGGGGCGGAGGGCAGGCTGCAACCTGCGACCGTTACCCTGGCATTAATGCTCCCCGCTGCCCATCGGCTGCCATTGAAAGACGTGTTGTAGAACACCCCGTTGATGTTGTGCCGGCCTGGCGCAATGTTACCGGTCTTCACTAAATAGGCCTTGTACCCATTGTAGTAATACTGTTGGCCGGAACTGCAGACAAAACCGATAGCATTTAAGAAGGGGAACGAAGGGGCTGGTGAACCGTCCGAAGCACAGCGCCATCCGCGAACGTGCTGTATGGCGATTCCGATCCCGGCCACTCCCGATGCATAGAGGTTCTGCCCCAGTGCCGCATCGAAGTTGTCTTCATACGCTGCGTTAACTCTGGGCGCGGGCGCTGCCAGCATCTGCAAATCCAGGCGGGCCTGCCCGCAGTCGTATACGAAAGCATCTGTATTGGCATTGAAGGCGTCAGCAATCCGCGAGCCAATCGGTGCATCCCTGGGGATAAAGACGTCCCTGAAATCATGCAGATTGGTCGTGGTGACCACTGAGCAGGGCGCCGCTAGCGCACTCTTGCCAGCAAGCAGCAGGCAGCCGGCGACGAGGCATTTGATCAAGGTAATGTTCATTGCATGTCCTCCACGGCCCGCTCTTGGGCCGGCTCAGTGTTCCGGGTAGCACGGGCAGGCGCCTGGCACGTCAGGTCCAGGGTGCGGTAGATCTGCTCGGTGGCCAGTGGCTCGATTTCGATGTGCAGCAGGCACTGTTCACTGGCGCGTTTGCCCCATTTCAGCGTGTAAGTCTGGGCCTGCCCGCTAGTGGCCAGCAGAGCCTGGCCGCCGGCACCGACCATGCCGGCTTCGGCTCCTTCGGCATCCAGTAGTTGGGCGCCGAAGGGCGGCAGGCTGCCGTCGGCCAGGCGCAGGTTGAGCACCAGTTTCTCGGTGTGCGAGGCCTTGAAGCTGGCCTTGACCACGGCACCGCGCCGGGGCACCAGGTTGGTCACGCCGTTGTCGATGTCGATCGAGCGCGGCAGCTCGCGGGTATCCAGGCTCACCCGGTTCTTGCGATAGGGGGTGAGGTAGGGCACCAGGGCGTAGCCACGGGTGTTGGTCAGGCTGCCGGGAGCATTGAGTACACCAACGTTGGGGGTGTTCTCGACATGCACCAGGGCCATGGTTTCGCCGAGGGTATGGCCGAACTCGAGGCCGTCGGCGTGCCCCAGCAGCGAGCCGCTGGCGCTGACAGTGCCACGCTGGTAGCCATCGCCGAGGCTCAAGCCAGCGCCCAGATTGGCATAGGGGGCGCGGTAGTTCAGCGACGCCGAACCGGCGTTGCCGCCCCGCTCGGAGCGGTTCACATCGACGTTGTAGGCGATACGCCCGTCCATGCCCGCTTGGCCGTTGAGGCCGGCGCGATGGTCCAGGGAACCGTCGTCGTTGCGCGTCAGGCCGTAGGTGCCGCTCTTGCCGCCGCCGAGGGGTAGCGAAAGGGTAAAGGCAATCTGGCTGGATTCACCGGAAGAGTCGGACAGGCTCTTGCTGGCATACAGCCCATAGGTGACGCCACGGTGCTGGGTGCTGAAGCCGAACTGCGCCTGCCGGTCCCGGCGCGAGCTGCCCCAATAGTTCTGTTGGCTGAGGTTGAGGTAGAACGAGCCGTAGTCCATCGACTGCGCCATGCTGGCTTCCAGCTTACTGCGCCTGGTGATGCCATGACGGGTGGTGTCGTCCTGCTGCCAGACCGCCTCGGTGAAGCTGCGGTAGCCTTCGGTTGAGTAGCGGTAGCCGGCGAAACGCACCGTGGTGCCGGTGGCAAAGGCCTTGCCATAGCGAAAACCATAGCTCTGGCCGGTATCGCGCTGACCGTGCCGTGTATCGGTGGCCGCCTGGGTGAAGTCGAGGGCAATGGCGCCAAACGAGCCGAGGCTTTTGCCCAGGCCGACCTGGCCAGCGCGATAGAAGTCGCTGCCAAGCAGGCCGCTGTACAGGGTGTAATCGAAGGGCAAACCGTAGGCCAGGGTCGCCTGGGCAAAGTGGGGCCGGCCAGCCTCCATCGCGGCGTTGTATTCGCCGGCGGCCAGGCTGTAGCGCCAGGTGCCCTGGCGCAGCAGGTTGCCGAGCGTAGCGTAGGGCTGGGTAAAGCGCCGTTCACGGCCATCGGCTTCGGTGATGATGACCTCCAGCTCGCCACTGCCGTTGGCGGCATTGAGATCATCGATCTCGAAAGGGCCGGGCGGCACGTAGGTTGAGTACAGTGAGTAGCCGTTCTGACGCACCTCCACCTTGGCTTGGGTTTCGGCGATGCCACGGATTACCGGGGCATATCCCTGCATCGAGTCCGGCAGCATGCCGAGGTCGGAGGCCAGTTGTACGCCGCGCAAGGGCAGGCTGTCGAACACCTCGCCAGGGGTGAAGCTGTCGCCGAGGGTCAGGGTGCCAGTGGCGCCGGGCAGGTCGCGCTGGGCATAAGTGTTGGAGCGTTGCCATTCCCGCCCGCCCTCGATGCTCTGGGTCAGGGACGAGTTCGAGCGTAGCCGCCAGCCGGCGACGTTTACACCGGCATTGAGGTACAGGTTGTATTGCTGGGTACTGCCCTGGACATCGCTGCGCCCTTGCGCTGCAGAAAACTGGTAGTTCAACAGGGCCGCATTGATGCCGCTGTCCCATTCCTCGTAGGCGACGTAACCTGCTGCATCGCGGCGCAGGGCGATCTGCGGGACGCTGATGTCCAGGGCCAGGCGGCTGCTATCGAAGCTGACGGCGCTGCCGTCGACCAGGTGCTCCAGATCGATACATTCGGCCGGCGCCCGATCGGTCTGCAAAGCTGCGAGCTTGACCCCCATTTCCTCCAGCAAGGGTGACTGCAGGCAGGGCTTTACCTCACCACTGGCAGACTCGGCGACGAAACGGATGTTGCGCCGGTCGAAGAAGCTCTGGTTGAGGCGCAGCACTACCGGGTAAATGCCAGGGCCGACGCTGGCACTGTTGGCAATGGCGTCCAGGTCCAGGTTGGGCCCGGCCGAGCTGCCGCCGAAGGGTTGCATGAAACCGGCGTCGAACTGCGTCGTCTGAGCATGCGTTGCGCCTGTCGCCGCGAGTGCGCAGGTGGCGACGGCGATCAGCGGCAGGGGCGGGAAACGCCTCGGTGGATGACGGTAACGAAGGGACATAACATCACTCAATACGCCGCCACCCTGCTGCACGTGGCGCAGGTGGCATAGCTGCAAGAAGGGAGGAAGGAGGCGAAGTTAGTGCGCGGCGCTCAACGACACTCGGGTGGGCTCGGTATAGCCGCCGTAGTCATTGATTGCCGAGAAGACGACCGCTTCGGGCGTGGCGGAGCCGAGCGCGTCCAGGGCGTAGCGTTGCTCGGCGAAGGGCGCGACCATCGTCGGTTCGTCGAGCTCGCGCTCCTGCTTGCCGAAGGCGGCCTTGATGCCGATGAAGGTGACATGAAACGGCGAGGGGTTTTGTACCCGCAACAGGGTTTTACCGTCTTCGCGCACGGTGCTCCAGCGCAACTGGGCGAGGGCCTCGGTCAGCGACCCCTTGAGTCCAACAGGGCGATAGAACAGCTTGATGCGGGTGCGCAGGGCGACCTTGAGGACGTTCTCATCCCCTGTAGTTGCCATGGGGATTTCCTGAGCGTTGAAATAGAACACTGATTCACGGTCAGTGGGGAGCTCCCCTCCGGTGTAGATGATCCGCACCATTTGCTCCTTCCTGGCGTCCAGGCGAAACAGCGGAGGCGTGGCCATGAATGCGGTAGCGACGCTGTTGTCGTCCGCTTGGGTGTTAACCCAGGCTTGCACGGCGTAGGGCTGATTGCTGGTATTGCCCGCGGTGATCGAGGCGTCACTCTTGCTGGCATCGAAGATGATACGGGTTGCGCTTAGCGTGACACTTGCATGGCTGTGCAGGCTTGCGAGCAATGCCAGTACGGCGACCACGCACGTTGCGAGGTTCACCAACGGGTGGGTGAATCGTGTGCGAAGTGGGTTCGTCATATCGACCGCTCCTGGTCAATCGTGGTGAGGCTGAGCCACAGGTCAGAGGGTGGCGAGAGCGTGCGCCCGGCTGTAAAGCCCTGCCGGGCGCTGACAGTGCAACCCCTGGGGTTACTGGATGTCCACGGTGAAGGAGGCTTTGGCGGTCACCGGGCCGGGAGCGGCAGTGCCTGTGGCGATGTAGTTCGCGGTGAAGCGCATCGGCTCGGCCAGATCCAGGTAGTCGCTGGATGGCGAACCGATCGCCACTTCCCGGCCGCTGGCATCCTTGAGCTGAATCGCTACGTTTCGAGCACTGCCGCCATCGGTCCCCAGCCACTGGCCGCTCGGGCCGGCCGCACCGCTCAGGGCCAGGAAGGTGACTTTCGCTTGTTTACCGGTGATATCGCAGTTTCCACCGGAGGTATCGACGGTCAGGCTGAAGGCGTTGCCGCCTGCCACGTCCCCGGCATTCGCCAGGCTGGAAGCTTGCACGCTGCCCAGGTTGACGTTGCCAGTGCTGCCGCCGTTTGGATCGGTAATGACGATGGCGCAGGTGTTGGCCGTGATATCGCCAGAAAAGTTGATTTCACCATCGGCGGCGCTGGCCAGCTGCGGGATACCGGCGAGTGCCAGTGCTGCGAAGAGACTGCTAACTGCGAACTTTTTCATTGGGACTCCAAAAGGATTGTGCGCCCGCAGGCGCCTGAATTCTTGTTCGCAAGGGGCCCGTTGTGATGCCAGGGAGGGGGTGGCCACTTGCGGGGCCAATGATGCGATAGTGGCCAAATGCCTCATGCAGTCCAATTCCGGCTGGCGTACTAGACGAATCCGAGCGACCGGAGGAAATTTCCTAAGGGGTTGGGTTGCGATGCCTAGCAGATTCAGTTGGAAACCAGTACGTAAGGCGAAGCTGAGCGTGGATTGACGGCTCAGACCATCAGCCAAAAAAAATCCCGCAGGCCATGAGGCCTGCGGGATTTTCAATGCAACCGTGAAACTTAGCGCTGCGGGTTGAGCACCAGGTTCATGTGACGGTTTACATCCTTGTACAGCAGGTAGCGGAACGGGCCCGGGCCGCCGGAGTAGCAAGCCTGCGGGCAGAAGGCGCGCAGCCACATGAAGTCACCGGCCTCGACCTCGACCCAGTCCTGGTTCAGGCGGTAAACGGCTTTACCTTCGAGCACGTACAGGCCGTGCTCCATGACGTGGGTCTCGGCGAACGGAATCACGCCGCCTGGCTGGAAGGTGACGATGTTGACGTGCATGTCGTGACGCATGTCGGCCATGTCGACGAAGCGGGTGGTGACCCAGGCGCCGTCGGTACCCGGCATCGGGATCGGCGCGATGTCTTTTTCGTTGGTGACGAACGCTTCCGGCAGGGCCAGGCCTTCAACCACCTGGTAGTGCTTGCGGATCCAGTGGAAGGTGACGTTCTTGCCACTGTTGTTGCGCAGGCTCCACTCGGCGGCCGGTGGAATGAAGGCGTAGCCGCCTTCCTTGAGGGTGTACGGCTTGCCTTGCAGGGTGATGTCGATTTCGCCTTCGACCACGAACAATACCGCTTCGGCGTTCTTGTCCAGCTCAGGACGCTCGCTGCCGCCTTCTGGCGCCACTTCGACGATGTACTGCGAGAAGGTCTCGGAGAAGCCGGTCAGCGGGCGGGCGATGACCCACATGCGCATCTTGTCCCAGAACGGCAGGTGGCTGGTGACGATGTCACGCATCACGCCTTTGGGGATGACCGCGTAGGCCTCGGTGAACATGGCACGGTCGGTCAGCAGTTCGGTCTGCGCCGGATGGCCGCCGTGGGGAGCGTAGTAATTGGACTTCGACATGGAACACCTTCTGTCGTTGTTGTTCTGGGGTTTTGTGTTGCATCGCCCGTGGGCGATTGTCTTTCTCTGCGGCGCAAGCCGGCAGAAACATGTTTGTTAGCGGGCGCGGACCTCGAACTGCAGGGCCGGCGCTGCCGGCACCAACTGGCCGCGGCGCACCAGGCGGCGCTCGGCCGGTGCGGCGGCGACTGCGGCGGCGCCGTTGTCAGCCTTGAGCACGATAAAGGTCGCTTCATTGCCGACCTTCAGACCGTAGTCGCTTTTGCCCAGCACTGCCGCACCGGCCGTGGTGGCCATGGCCAGTGCCACGTTCAAATCATCATCACTGTAGAAGCCCGAGCGGTAGCCGATCAGCATGGCGCGCTGGAGCATGTCGGCGTTGCCGTAGGGCCACCAGGCATCGCGGATATTGTCGTTGCCGGCGAACACGTTCACCCCGGCGGCGCGCAGGCGCAAGATCGGCGGGAAACCATGATCGCCCGGGGCGTTGGTCATGATCGCTACCCCGGCCTCGGCGAGGGTGGTGGCGGTACGCGCCACGACGTCGTCGTCGACCTGGCCCAGGGCATAGGCGTGGCTGACCGCAACGCGGCCATTGAGGCCGGCGGCGCGGGTGCGGGCGGCGATCCGTTGCAGTTGTTCGATGCCTTGCAGGCCGGGCTCGTGCAGGTGGATGTCGATCTTCACCGCATGGCGCTCGGCAATGCCGAAGACCACATCGAGCTGACCGTCGGCGTCGCCGTCGAGGGTGGTCGGGTCGATGCCGCCGATCACGTCGGCGCCTTCACGAATTGCCGCTTCCAGCACCTGCGCAGTGCCAGGGCAGGACATCACCCCGGCTTGCGGGAAGGCCACCAGCTCGATATCGACGATGCCGCGCCATTTCTCCCGCGCCTCCAGCACCGCCTGCAGGTTGCGCAGGCCGGTGGTGGCGTCGACGTCGACATGGCTGCGCATGGCCACGGTACCGAACGCTACTGCCTGGCGGATCAGCGCCTCGGCACGTTCGAGCATCGGTGGGGCAGCGGCCAGTTCGCGTTTTTCGATGGCCAGGCGTTCACGCAGGCTGCCCACCGCTTGATGCGGGTGCCAGCGATCGCCGACATAACTCTTGTCCAGGTGAATGTGGCCGTCGATCAGGCCGGGCAGCACCAGGTGGCCGGCCAGGTCGACGACCTCGGCACCTGCGCTGGGCGCACGTTCGCTGCCCAGGCTGACAATGCGCCCGTCGGCAACCGCAAGGTTGAGCGGGCTGCCATCGGCAGCAACAGCGTTGACGAATACTCGATCGATCATTTTCCAGCCCTTTGCCTGCTACTGATTCACACCCTATAGAAAGACCGCACCTATCCACAAATTAAATATTGGAATCGGTTGCAGTGGTTTTCTGAATGCGAACCCCGGGCTTGAGGCGGGCTCAGCCCAGCAGGTGCTTGAGCGGGTGATAGTCGGCCTTGAGCGTTTGCGTGGCTTTGAGAATCGCCTCTTCGATGCCGCGCAGGTGGGTGCACACCAGCTCGATGGCGGCGGCCTGGTCACCGGCCTCGATAAAGCCCAGCAGGCGCAGGTGCTCGTTGCCGCGACAGGCTTCGTGGCGCTCGTCATCCAGGGTCGAGGCGTACAGCGAGCCGCGCTCGATCAGCTTGCGGAACCAGTCGAGCAATACCGGGTTGTCGAGCACCTCGGCCAGGCGCAGGTGGAATTCGCCCAGCAGGTGGACGTAGCGGCCATGGTCGCCGGCGTCGGCGGCGGCTTCTTCGGCGGCCACATGCTGGTGCAGCGGGGCGAGGATGGCGGGATCTGCGCGGCGGCACAGCTCGGTGACGATGCCGATTTCGATCAGCCGGCGGGTTTCGAACACCGAGCGGATGTCATCGTCGCTGGGCAGCGAGACCCAGGCGCCCTTGTTCAGCTCGGTGGACACCAGGCCGTCGGCTTCCAGTTGCTTGAGGGCGGCGCGCACCGAGGTGCGGCTGACCTTGAACAGCTCGGCCAACGACGACTCGCCCAGCTTCATGCCGGGGCGCAGGGTGCGTTTTCTGATGGCCTCGTGAACCCCTTGGTAGACGCGCTCTACCGTCGATGCGGGGTGTTTTTCCGTCATTACCAGCTCCGATATGCCTTGACCTTATAAGCATGCCGTAAATGAGGGCTGCTGTGCACCACTGATGACCTCATCGCGGGTCAAGCCCGTACCTACAGAAATCGCATCGAGCTGTAGGAGCGGGCTTGACCCGCGACAGTTCCTGAATACACAAGTGTGTACTTGAGTAGCAAATTTATGGATACAAAAACTAACCCTAGCGTTACTGGTTTTCTCACCGTAACGCTGTAGGCGATTGACCACTTGATCAGGTTTATTCGCTTTTCAAGTGTTCAGGTGAAAAATTAAATCTATAAAAATCAATAGCTTAATTGCGCTTTCAGGATGCGCTCTCAACCCCTTCGCCACCCATCTGGCACACATATTGTTCGTCGAAAATCGTTAGACAAAAATTGTATGCAATCTTTGTATGCATCGGCGCAGGGCAGCGCCAACACTGCGGTCCCACTCTTCAAATCCAACAATAATTCGCTGCAACACCCTGACTCAGGGGCTGCAGAAGGAGCCCGGGGAACATGCAACTGGATACTTCCAACCCGCTGCAAACCGCCTACCTGCCGCCGCAGGCCGCGCCGCTCGAGCCGGGGGCGCTGAGCCCCAGGCTGCACAATGCCGACCTCGCGCCAACCAAGGCCGAAGGACGGCGTTGGGGCGGCTACAGCATCTTTGCCTTGTGGACCAACGATGTGCACAACATCGCCAACTATTCCTTCGCCATGGGCCTGTTTGCCCTCGGGTTGTCCGGTTGGCAGATGCTTGCGGCGCTGAGCATCGGCGCCGTGCTGGTGTATTTCTTCATGAACCTTTCGGGCTACATGGGGCAGAAAACCGGTGTGCCGTTCCCGGTGATCAGCCGCATGAGTTTCGGCATTTATGGCGCGCAGTTGCCGGCGATCATCCGCGCGGTGATCGCCATCGCCTGGTTCGGCATCCAGACCTACCTGGCCTCGGTGGTGCTGCGGGTGCTGCTGGTGGCGGTGTCGCCGGACCTCGCACGCTTCGATCAGGACGCGATCCTCGGCCTGTCGAGCCTTGGCTGGGTGAGTTTTATCGCCATCTGGCTGGTGCAGCTGGTGATCCTCACCTTCGGCATGGAGATGGTGCGCAAGTACGAATCCTTCGCCGGGCCGGTGATTCTTTCCACCGTGCTGATCCTGGCGGTGTGGATGTACCTGCGGGTCGATGGCAACCTGGCCTGGTCGGTCGGCGAGCCGCTGACCGGCTGGACGATGTGGACCCAGGTGTTTGCCGGTGGCGCGTTGTGGCTGGCGATTTACGGCACGCTGATCCTCAACTTTTGCGACTTCGCCCGTTCCGCGCCGTGCCGCAAGACCATCCGCGTTGGCAACTTCTGGGGCCTGCCGGTGAACATCCTGGTGTTCGCGGTGATCAGCTTCGTGCTGGCCGGGGCGCAGTTCAGCATCGATGGCCGGGTGATCGACAGCCCGACCCAGATCGTCGCGGCGATCCCCGACAAGGTCTTCCTGGTGCTTGGTTGCCTGGCGTTCCTGATCGTCACCGTGGCGGTGAACATCATGGCCAACTTCGTCGCCCCGGCCTTCGTGCTCTCGAGCCTGGCGCCAAGCCGCCTGAACTTTCGCCGCGCAGGCTTGATCAGCGCGACCCTGGCGGTGCTGATCCTGCCCTGGAACCTCTACAACAGCCCACTGGTGATCGTCTACTTCCTTTCCGGCCTGGGCGCGCTGCTGGGGCCGCTGTACGGGATCATCATGGTCGACTACTGGCTGATCCGCAAAGCCCAGGTGCACGTGCCCGACCTCTACAGCGAAGCGGCCAGCGGCACCTATCACTACACCCGCGGGGTCAACTACAAGGCAGTCGCCGCCCTGGTGCCCTCGGCCATTGCCGCCGTGGTGCTGTCGCTGGTACCGGCCTTCAGCGCCCTGACGCCGTTCTCCTGGTTCTTCGGCGCCGCCATTGCCGGCGGCGTGTACTACCTGATCTCTGATCGCAACAAACATTACGTGGACTGTTCCGGCGAGCACTTTGCCGTCGACAGCGCCCAGCACTGAGTTCTGCACAAGGAATACCGCAATGAGAATTCTGGTCGTAAACGTCAACACCACGCAGTCGATCACCGACGCCATCGCCCGCCAGGCGCGCAGCGTGGCCTCGTCGGGCACCGAGATCGTCGGCCTGACCCCGCGCTTTGGCGCCGAATCGGTGGAGGGCAATTTTGAAAGTTACCTGGCGGCGGTGGCCGTGATGGAGCGGGTGCTCAGCTACGACCAGCCGTTCGATGCGGTGATCCAGGCCGGTTACGGCGAACATGGCCGCGAAGGCCTGCAGGAGCTGCTCAATGTACCGGTGGTGGACATCACCGAGGCGGCAGCCAGCGTGGCGATGCTGCTCGGCCATCGCTATTCGGTGGTGACCACCCTGGACCGTACCGTGCCGCTGATCGAAGACCGCCTGAAGCTGGCCGGGCTGGACAGCCGCTGCGCCTCGGTGCGCGCCAGTGGCCTGGCGGTGCTGGAGCTTGAAGAAGATCCGCAGCGGGCCATCGAGTCGGTGGTACGCGAAGCCGAGGAGGCGGTTAATGTCGACAAGGCCGAGGTGATTTGCCTGGGTTGTGGCGGCATGGTCGGGCTGGAGGAGCGGATCCAGGCGCGTACCGGGGTGCCGGTGGTCGATGGGGTGACGGCGGCGGTGGCGCTGGCGGAGTCGCTGGTGCGCCTGAAGCTGAGTACCTCGAAGGTGCGCACCTACGCCAAGCCGCGGCAGAAGCAGATTCTGGGCTGGCCTCGGGCGATGTTGGAATGAATGGCCTGGTCCACTTATGAAAAAGGCCCGCATTGTGCGGGCCTTTCTTACTCAGCGGTGTTTGTGCTTACGCTTGTGCTTGTGTTTATGCCCGCTGGAATCGTGACGGTTATCGTCGGCGATGTTGTTGCCCAGGGCGCCGCCGGCCGCGCCACCGAGGCCGGCACCGATGGTCGAGCCGGTGCGCCCGCCCACCTGGTTGCCGATCACCGAGCCACCAGCCGAACCCAGGCCGCCGCCGATCGCAGCTTCCGTGCGGTTGCCCTTGCGTGCGCCGACCGCGCTACCGGCGGCGCCACCGACGCCGGCGCCAATGGCTGCGCCGGTGCTGCCGCCGATCTGCTGGCCGACCACGTTACCCAACGCCCCGCCCAGGCCACCACCAATGGCGGCGGTGCCGTCGCCGGCAGCCATGGCGCCCTGGGAGAGCAGGATACCCAGCGTCAATGCAGGTAATGAGATACGCATGTTGTTAGCCTCAGGAAATACGGGGGTTATGGGAACAGCGGGCAGCTCAGTCGTCATCATCGTCGTCACGGTCGCGACGCCGGTCATGGTCGTAGTTGCGGTAGCGGTCGTCATCGCGGTAGCGCTTGTAGTTGCGATGGTCGTGATCGTCGCGGTCGTCCCAGTCGCGGGAGTAGCGATGGTCACGGTCGCCACGGCGGTAATCGTCGCGGTCGTAATCGTGGTAATAGCAGCCGGAGGCGGCCAGTACGCTGGTGATCACGGCGATTTGCGTCAGCTGTTTCAGCACTGAGGGTCCTTGATCCGCAGGGCGGTAGGGAAGGTACAAACTCAGACTGTGTTTTCGGGATTTTGTTTCCCCATGAGCGTTGTAATTTGCCGCAACAAAAAAGGCCCACCGAGGTGGGCCAAACGTTCTGAAGGGAGGAATTGGAGGATAAATCCGCGGCGGTTAAGCCGTCGTTAAGGCGGGGCCGGGTCTATAATTTTTTCGCGTTGCCCGTCTTGCCCTCCACATCCCGCTTCGGGTCGGTGCCGCCATGCCTGCAGAGAACCAGCCGCTACCCGCGTCGCAGATCCTCTTCGACGATGCTGATTGCGGTTTGTTGCTGACCGCCGAAAACGGCCAGATCGAGCGGGTCAACCTGACCTTCTGTCGCTGGATCGGCTATCGCCGCGACGAACTGCTGGGCCGCCCCATTCAAAGCCTGATGAGCCTGGATGCGCGCACCTTCCACCAGGCCTACTGGTTGCCGCTGCTGCAAATCCAGGGCTCGGTGGTCGATGTCAAATTCGACCTGCTGCACCATGACGGCTACACCTTGCCGATGATGCTCAGCGCCATCAGTTGCGAGCACGACACTGGCGTCTTCCATGAACTGGCGCTGTTCAAGGCCGAAGGCCGGCCGCGTTACGAGCGGGCGCTGCTCAACGCGCGGATGCTCGCCGAGCAGCACCTGGCCAAGCACCTGAAAACCCGCCGGGCGCTGGACATCGCCCAGGGCAAGTTGCGGGTCATGCATGCCGCCACCGAAAACCGTGCGCTGTTTGCCGAACAGATGGTCGGCATCGTCAGCCACGACCTGCGCAACCCCCTGGCGGCGATCAAGATGGCCGCCGACCTGCTCGGGCGTGGCCTGCTGGATGCCAAGCAGACCCAGGTGCTGGGCCATATCACCCATTCGGCCGATCGCGCGCAGCGCCTGGTGGCCGACTTGCTCGATTTCACCCTGGTGCAGGTCGGGCGCGGCATCGCCGTGAGCGTGCAGCCGGTGCGCCTGCACGAACTGATTAGCCAGTGCCTTGAAGAGCTGCGCCTGGTGTTTCCCGACCATCGCCTGGTTCATCAGGTGGTGGGCGACGGCGAGTTCATCGCCGACAGCGACCGGCTCTACCAACTGGTCGGCAACCTGGTGGCCAACGCCATGGCTTACGGGGCGCCGGGCAGCGAAGTCAGTGTGACCTCGCGTTTCGAGGATGACAGGGTGGTACTGGCGGTGCACAACCTTGGCACACCGATCCCGCCGGAGCTGCTGGACAACCTGTTCGAGCCGATGATCCGTGGCAGCCACGACAATGCCGAGCTGCGCAGCGTCGGCCTGGGGCTGTTCATTGTGCGCGAGATCGTCCGCGCCCATGGTGGCGAGGTGGTGGTCAGTTCATCGAAGAAAGCCGGCACCACGTTTACCGCGACCTTTACCCGAAGTTGACAGGCGCGCGCATCTGCGCCAAGTTGGCCGCCTTCAAGCCTGACCTCGGTCGGGCTTTTGTTTTTTCTGGCAGGGATGTCGATCGATCGTGAAGTTTCTCAAGAAAGCCGTGTGGTTTGTCCTGTGTGTTACCTCCGGGATTGTTATGGGTACCGGATTGTTCCAGTTCGTCGGGCCTGGCGGCAATACTGACCTGGGCGCGATGCTGGTGATGATCGCGTTCTTCATGGGCTATTTTTTGCGCCCGCAACGCCCGCGGCAAGTGGTGCGCTGAGCCATGGACTGGAAAGCCCTGGAAAACAGCCTGGTCGAGTCGGCCCGGGCCACCCTGGAGGTGCTGCTCGCTGAAGGTGTCGGGCCGCTGTATGGCGCCGCCTTCCATGCCAGCTACCGCGAAGAGGAGCGGGTCATCGACCTGCCGTCGTTTGCCGCCAACAGCCTGGCGGCGCTGGAGGAGGATCATCCGCGGCGCAAGCAGGAGGGCTTCTGGGGCGTGCAGTGGAACCCGGCGGACTGGCGCTGGGACTGGATGCTGGACGATTACGCCAACCCCACCCTGAGTGCCCTCGAAGCGCCGATGCAAGCCTACGCCAATCGCGCCGGGCCGGATGCCTGGACGGCGGCCGAGCAGCGGTTTGTGCAGACCGTGGCGCGCGCTGCCAAGGCGCTTAACCGCATTTACGCTAAAGACCCACGGCTGGCCAAGGACTTCATCGTGTTCTTCCATGATGAATGCGGCGGGCCGCAGCTTGCGGCCAAAAGCCTGACGCCACGCCAGTTTCTGCTGCACTTCCCCGAGCAGGACGCCACCGGCCAGGAGCGTCGCCGGGTAGCCGCGCTGGCAGAGCAAGAGCAGGTGAGTTATTACCTGCGCTGCCTTGTCCGTCCTATGCCGATTGACGCTGAAGAGGCCTGCCGCTGGCTGATTGCCCGGGGTGCCAGCGCCACGGCAGCGCTGGTGCAGATGCTGCACAAGGGCCCGGAGCGCTGGCGGGCGGCGATGCTCCTGGGGCTTGCCGGGGTCGCCGACCCGGCGGCAATCGCGGCGCTGCGCTTGCAAGTGGCCAGCGGCACAGAGCCGAGCACGCGCAGGTGGAGCGCCAACGCGCTGGGTTACCTGGGTGATTTCGACTGGTTGCTGGCGCAGGCTGATGACGCAGCGCTGGCGAGCTTGGCGGTGGCGGGTTGCTGCGCCAATCTTCGGGCCTTTCGGGATCAGGGCGCGCAGGCGTCGGTACTTGACTACCGGCCGCTGGAAACCCTGCTGCAGCGTTACCCGCAGTGCGCAGCGGACGCCGAGGAGGTGATCAAGCCGGGCTCCAGCTACTGCACCATCAGCAACAGCGATATCGACGAAGCGCTGCGCGGCCTGGGGTGCGAGCATGTCGCCATTCGCCGCCATGCCGCCTGTGTGCTCGACAACCGTCGGCTGGGCAAACGCAAACTGGCACCGGTGCTGGTTGCGCTGCGCCAGTGTCTCGATGATCCAGACCCAAAAGTGGTGTACCTGGCCGGCCTGACCCTGGAGTCGCTGCAGCGCTGAGACGGGCAACCTGCCTCTGTCTTGGCAGCCACTGGTCCAGCGGACACAGCTCCACTGTGGGGCTTTGCCAGCGATGAGGCCAGTGCAGGCGGCACATAAGGTGGTGTCTGGATTGCGACCGCTTCGCGCTCGATCGCGGGGCAAGGCCCGCTCCTACAGGTCCGGTGTATGCAGATCTATTGTGGGAGCAACTGTCTTGATCAGGCTGTTAGCACATCACCTGGCGCCTGCTCGCCTGGCGCCGCAAACACTCAACCATACAAAGGACAGCAACCAGACGTAATACCCATAGGTGTACCCGGTAACGGTGAACTGACCGTCCTCGTCATACAGGCTCACCCGTTGCCACTGCAGCGACAACCCGGCCAGCAACGCCAGCAGGGCATAGATCAACCGGCGCCTGTCGCTACGGGTGCGGTAGGCCGCCAGGAACAAGGGGTTCGCCAGCCAGGCGAAGTAGCCGAACAGCATCGCCGGCAAGCCCAGGATGCAAGCAATGAAGCCGGAATTGGTGGTGTGGCTGTACACCTCGCGCAGCCAGTTGTGCTCCTCGCTGTGCACCGCCGGGAGCACCAGGCTCAGCAGGTACAGAGCAAGAGCCAGGTGACGCCATTGCAGCCGAGGCAGGCGCAATTTTCTCATCGTGGCAACTCGATGCGCGCCACCAGGCCACCGCCCTGGCGGTTGCTCAGGAGCAGTTCGCCGCCTTGTTCACGCACTGCCGAGCGCGCCGACGACAGCCCCAGGCCAACCCCACCGGTATCACGGTTGCGCGAGGACTCCAGGCGAAAGAACGGCATGAACACCTGTTCCAGCGAGGCCTCGGCAATGCCCGGGCCGCGGTCGCGGATTTCGATGACGACGGCCTGGGCGGCGCTGCTCAACTGCACTTCGGGCTCGCGGGCGTACTTCAGGGCATTTTCCAGAAGATTGGTCACGGCGCGCTTCAAACCCAGTGGCCGGCCATGGAACACCAGGTTGGCCGGGCCTTCGAAAGCGATGCCGATCTGCTGGTCGCGGTAGTCGTCGATCAGGGTTTGCAGCAGTTCGGCCAGGTCGAACGGGGTGGTTTCTTCCAGCCGGGTTTCGTCGCGGAAAAACCCCAGCGCGGCATTGATCATGCTTTGCATCTCATCAACGTCACGGAACAGCTTGCGCTGTTGCTCGGGGTCGTCGATGAACTCGCCGCGCAGGCGCATGCGCGTCAAGGGCGCGCGCAAGTCGTGGGAGATGGCGGCGAGCATCTGCGTACGCTCGGCGACGAAGTGCTGGATCTGCGCCTGCATGGTGTTGAAGGCGGTGATCGCCTGGCGCCATTCGTGCGGGCCTTCGAGGCGGATGGGCGGTGCGCGAAAATCACTGCCAAAGCGCCGCGCCGCACGGGCGAAGCGCTGCAGCGGGCCGGCCAGCTGGCGGGTGCCGACCCAGGCCACCAGCAGCGCGGCAACCAGGGCCAGCACGCCGATGATGGTAAAGCGCATGGCCGAGCTCAGGCCCCAGCTGCGATATGGCGGGGTGAAGGCCAGCCAGCTGCCGTCGCTGATCTGCATGACCAGCTTGTAATGGGCGTCGGCGCTGTCCACCGGCCAGTCGCTGGGCTGGAATCCCTCAAGCTGGCGTGGGCTGTCGGCCAGCAGGCGCTGCAGCGGCGGGGCTTCTTCGAGGGTAATCCGTGCGCCCGGCCCGGGCAGCTGCAGGTCGGCGCGCTGGCGGCTCCACTGCACCTCGAGCAGCGGGTTGCTGGCGGCCTTGGCCAGGGTCGCGCGCAGTTCCGGTGGCGCCGCTTCGAGGGTGCGGGTGGTGACGGCGATCTGTTCCAGCAGGCCGGTCTGGGTCAACGGCGGGCGCGCCCAGACCCCGGCCATTTGCACGAACAGCACATTGAGCGCCACCGAGGTCAGCATCGCCGCGATGATGGTCAGGGCGATGCGCCGGCTGATGCTGTCGCGGCGCAGGTCGAGGCGGATCACGAGCGGCTGACCTTGGCGCTGAACAGGTAACCGCCATTGCGCACGGTGCGGATCAGCTCCGGGCGCTTGCTGTCGGGCTCGATCTTGCGCCGCAGGCGGCTGACCTGCACGTCGATGCTGCGGTCGAACGCCTCGTGGCCCTGGCCGCGGGCGAGGTCGATCAGTTGCTCGCGGGTGAGGATGCGCTGCGGGTGTTCGAGGAATACCAGCAACAGGTCGAACTCACCGGCCGACAGCGGCACCATCACCCCGTCGGGGGTGCGCAGTTCGCGGCGGGTGACGTCCAGTTGCCAGTGGTCGAAATGAATCAGCGGGCGGCTTTCCTCGGTTGTCGGGCGCAGTTGCTCACCGGCCCGGCGCTGCACCGCGCGCAGGCGGGCGAGCAGTTCGCGGGCGTCGAAGGGCTTGCCCAGGTAGTCGTCGGCGCCCAGCTCCAGGCCGACGATGCGGTCGCTGAGCTCGTCCATGGCAGTGAGCATGATGATCGGGATGCCGGTGTTGGCGCGCAGTTTCTGGCACAGGCTCAGGCCGCCTTCGCCGGGCAGCATCAGGTCGAGGATGATGATGTCCGGGCGCTGCTGTTCGATCGCCGCCCACATGGCCTCGCCGTTGCCGGCCAGGTCGACGTCATAGCCGTGGCGGACAAAGAACTTCTTCAGCAGGGCACAAATTTCCAGGTCGTCATCGACGATCAGCAGTCTGCTCACGTTGTGGTCCACGGGCCGTGAAAAGTGCGTATCTAAAACCATTCTGCGCTGCCGGTCATTTATTTCAATCTCGTAACATTCCTGCAAGGCCGACACAAAGCGGACATCAGCCAGCAAAAGCCCTGGGGCAGGCTGTGGCCAGTTCACTCAAGAGAGTTTTCCATGCCGGTCACCCACCCGACCCAAGACTTTGACAGCAACCAGTCGCTGACCCTCAACCTGCGCACCCAGGAGCTCTGGCGCAACGCGCTGCTCAGCTACCAGGACTCGCGCCTGGGTTTGTCCAGCGACGGCAGGCACATGCTCCTCAGCCATTATTTCGAGCGCTACAGCCCGACCAGCAACCAGTGGATGGAGTACAGCTACAAGATCCCCGTGGGCGAACTGGTGCACTGGATCATGAGCCACGGCGAGCTGCACGTGGACCGCTCGACCAGCACGCCGCGCCCGGCCAATGACGGCTTCGGAGGCTGAGCATGCGCAAGCAATTGATCGTACCGCTGTTGAGCGCCTCGCTGCTGCTGGCCGGTTGCAGCCAGAACAAGGTCAGCCCCAAGGAGTACTCGGGCTTTTTGCGCAACTACGACCAGCTGAGCGAACACAAGACCGCTTCCGGCGACGCCGTGCTGCGCTGGGTCAGCCCCAAGCTGCGCATGGAGCGCTACAGCCAGGTGTACATTGCCCCGAGCCAGTTCTACCCGATGCCCAAGGCCAGTGCGCAGATCCCGGCGAGCACCCTGCAGGCGGTAACCCGTTACTACGATGCGGCGCTCAAGCGCGAACTGGGCAAGGTCCTCAACCTGGTCGAGCAGCCCGGCCCGCACACCTTGATCGTGCGCCCGGCGATCACCTCGGTGGGCGCCCATACCCAGGCGCTGCATTTTTATGAATACCTGCCGGTGACCCTGGTGGCCGCCGGGGTCAGCAGCGCCGTCGGTATTCGCGATCTGGACAGCGTGATCGCCACCGAAGCAGCGTTCCTCGACGGCGGCAGCCGCGCGGTGGTTGCCGAGGTTGTGCGCAAGGGCACCGGCCTGCCGCTGGAGAACGACGATCAGGTGATGACCGCCGACAACCTCAAGGTGGTCCTTGATGGCTGGGCGCGGGACTGGCGCCAGGCCGCCGAAACCCTCCAGGCGCAGAAGCGCGGCGCCGTCACAGGGCAAACAGCCAAGGCACCATGATCACGCTGACCACCATCACCAGCAGGGTGAACGGCACCCCGACCTTGACGAAATCGCCGAAGCGATACTGGCCGGGGCCGAGCACCAGGGTGTTGACCGGCGACGATACCGGGGTCATGAACGCCGCCGAGGCGGCCAGGGCGACGATCATCGCAAAGGGGTAGGGCGAGGCGCCCAGTTGCTCGGCGGTGGTCACCGCCACCGGCGCCATCAGTACCGCGGTGGCGGTGTTGGAGATGAACAGGCCGATGATCGCGGTGATGGCGAACAGGCTGGCGAGGATCACGTAGGGCCCGGCGCTGCCGAGCATCTGCACCAGGCCGTGCACGGCCAGGGCGATGCCGCCGGTTTTCTGCAGGGCCAGGGCGAACGGCAGCATGCCGACGATCAGCACCAGGCTCTGCCAGTGGATGGCGCGGTAGGCGCTGTTCATGTCGATGCAACGCCCGGCGCCCATCAGCAGGCAGCCGATCAGCGCGGCAATCACGTTGGGCACCACGCCGCTGACCATCAGCCCGACCATCACCGCCAGGCTGATCAGCGCATAGGGCGCGCGGTTGCCGGCCGGGGCGACGTTGTCGATTTCCGCTGGCAGGCTCAGTACCAGGAAGTCCCGCGGCTGGGTCTGCAACTGGCGAATGGCTTTCCAGGTGCCGATCACCAGCAGGGTATCGCCGAGCTTGAGTTTTTCTTCCACCAGTTGATCTTCGATGGCGTTCTGGTCGCGGCGCAGGCCTACCACGTTGAGGCCCCAGCGGCTGCGGAAGGTCAGCTCCAGCAGGCTCTTGCCGATCAATTGCGAGCCCGGCGGCACCGCCACTTCGGCCATGCCCACTTCCTGGGACTGGTCGATGAAGTAGGCGGCCTTGAAGTGCAGCGGTTCCAGCTGCATGCTCTGGCACAGGCGGCGCAGGTCGTCCTTGGGCGCGAACAGGTCGAGCAGCAACACGTCGCCTTCGTGCACCGTGGTGCTCGAATCGGGGCTGAGCACGCGGGTGGTGAACTTGTGCTGGCGCTCGATGCCGACCACGCTGGCGCCGTGTTCGGTGCGCAGTTTCAGTTCGCTCAGGCTGTGGCCGATCAAGGGCGAACCGGGGCGCACGCGCAGGCGCCGTTCGCGGCCGGCGAGCTTGTAGTCGATGATCAGGTCGAGCAGGGTGCGGCGGGTTTGCGCGCTGCCGTCCTTGCGCACTTCGCCGCCCAGCCAGTGGCGGGTCAGGAGCATGTAGCCAACCCCAGCAACAGCACCACCAGGCCGAACGGGGTAAAGCTGAAGAAGCTGAAACCGCTTTCGCCATGGCGCACCAGTTCACTGTGCACCACCACGTTGGGCGGGGTTGCCACCAGGCTGAGCATGCCGCTGATCAAGCCGGCGAAGGCCAGCGGCATCATCAGCCGGCTGGGCGAGACCTGCATGCGCGCGGCAATGCTCAACACCACCGGAATGAAGATCGCCACCACCCCGGTGGAGCTCATCACCGAGCCCAGGCCGGCGACGCAGACCATCAGCAAGACAATCAGCCGCGCTTCGCTGTTGCCGGCGCGGTCGGCCATCCACTCGCCGATGCGGTAGGCGATGCCGGTACGCACCAGGCCTTCGCCGATCACGAACAGGGCGGCGATCAGCACCACGTTGGGGTCGCTGAAACCGGCCAGGGCTTCCTGCACGCTGATGATGCCCAGCAGCGGCAGGGCGACGATCACCAGCAGGGCGACCACGTCCATGCGTGGCCGGTTGGCGATGAACAGGGCCACGGCGCTGAACAGCAGGCCGAGTACCCAGAGCAGATCGTGGTTCATGCAGTCATCCTGATACCTGAAGGCTGCAAGTTTGGCAGAAAACCAGCGCCAGTTCGTTGATGTGCTGCAGCGTGCGGGGCATTGCCGCGGATCGGTGGTAGAGTGGCCGCCGATTTTTGCTCATTCAAGGAAGAACGTTTTGGACCACAACACCAGCAACTGGAAGGGCACCGCCGTGGCCCTCGGTTTCATTGGCTGCATCACGCTGATCGGCTACATCATCAACTACACCTCGACGATCAATGTCTTTCTGATCTGGGATTTCAAGGCCTACTCCTACATCGCCATCTGCTTCAGCCTGGTGGCCCTGGCGTTGCTGGGCACGTTTTTGCTCAATCACCACAACATCGACACCAACGTCTTCGGCGGCCTGCTGGTGTTGGCGATAGCGGGTATCTCGCAGATGATTTTCGGCGTCGAGCCCTCGGTGATCATGTGCCTGGCCGGGCTTTACGTGGCGGGGGTGATAGGGCTGATGAACGGCATGGCCAACAAGCGTGAAGTCGAAGCAGACGAGGACGCCGACGAGGCTTTGTAAGTTAGCCGGTGCCTGCCTGCTGGCGCAGCACCCTGAGGTCGCGGCTGTCGATCACATAGGTGCGCGCCAGCCAGTCGCCGGGCCGCTGGCAATGGCGCGACTCGGCGCACAGCCAGATGACGATCAGGCCAAAGGCGGCCTCGAACGGCCGGGTGATACCGCGCACCAGCGCCTGCAACAGGTTCGGCGGCTGGCCGGCGCGGTTGATCACCATCAGCCCCAGCAGCAGCTTGCCCGGGGTTCGCCCGCGCATCAGGTATTCAAATACCGGGAAGTACAGCAGCTGCATCAGCAGCATGCCGTCTTCGCCACGGCCATAGCCGAGCACGGCCAGCACAAACCAGGCGCCAAGGGCGAGCAGGGTATCGAGCAGCCAGGCGCCGATGCGGCGGATGATCAGGGTGGTGCGGGAGACGTGCATGGTGATGGCGCTGATCCTTGCGAGGTGGGGCGATGGTCGCATTCCTGGCGCTTTAACGCACGGCCTGGATTGGCAGCAACCCCCTGATGCGCTCGCAAATTCTTGCACCAACGGATTAACACTTATAGCCAAGGAGTATTTGCTTATTGTCGCCGGTGCTTTAACCATGTGGATTGGATCCACAGCAGGGATGCGACTCAATGGCCAGGCATATTGTCATTGTGGGTGGCGGCGTCGGCGGTACGATGCTGGCCAATCAACTGGTAAGCAAGCTCTACCCGGAAGTGCTCAGCGAGCAGGTGCGCGTAACCCTGCTGTCCAATTCCGCTCATCACTACTACAAGCCCGCGTTCATGTACGTGGCCTTCAATCAGTTCTTCGAAAACGAGCTCAAGCGCCCGCAGCGCTCGTTGCTGCGCCCGGAAATCGACTTCCAGGTGCAGGAAGTCACCCACTTCGATTTCGCCGGGCAAACCCTGCATACCCGCTCAGGCAAGCGCTATGGCTATGACTTTCTGGTGATCGCCACCGGCTGCGTGCCCGCCCCGGAGCGTATCGAGGGCCTGCAGGAGGCCGGTGACCACTTCTACCAGTACGAGCCGGCGCGGCAACTGGCGCGGCGCCTGGCGAGCATCGAGAAGGGGCGGATTTTCATCACCGTGTCGTTTCCGCAAACCCCCAACGTGCCGCACCAATGCGGCATCGCTCCGGTGGAAACCACCCTGATGCTCGACGACTACCTGCGCCAGCGCGGGGTGCGCGACAAGGTCGAGATCATCTACACCTACCCGAGCACCGCGCAGCTGCTGCGCAATTGCCTGTTCTTGCAGCGGCCCACCGGCGAGATCCTGCCGGGCATTTTCGCGCAGAAGAACATCCGCTTCCAGCGCGGCTTCACCCTCAGCAAGGTCGACCCCGCACAGCGCATTGCCTACTCCGAAGAGGGTGACGCGCAGCCGTTCGACATTCTCATGGCCACGCCGCCAATCCGCGCGGTGGATGCCGTGTTGCACAGCGGCGCCTCGCGCGCGCCGAACAACGAAGGCTGGCTGCCGACCAACCACGAAACCCTGCAGGTCTATGGCCTGGACGGCGTGTATGTGATCGGCGACAGCGTCGACCTGCCGATCAGCAAGGCCGGCGGCGCCTGCCACAACCAGGCACCGATAATCGCCAACAACATCGCCGGCGAAATCCGCCTGGGCAGCACCTGCGCGGTGTACGACGGCAAGGTCCAGGCTGCGGCGCAGATGGGCCTGGGGATGGGCATGCCGCTGTGCTACGACTACCTTCACGACGTGCTGCCGACGCCGCCGACCAAGCTTGGCAGCCTGTTGCGCAATGGATTCAACCGCGGCCTGTACTGGGCCGTGGCCCGTGGAGTGCTTTGACCCGACAACGGGAGGAGCCGAGTGTCATGGATGCTATCGATTCACCCGCCGTAGTGAGCGCCAACCCGGGCCTGGACGCCCTGCTGCGCAAACTCCAGCCGCTGCTCGACAGTGGCCGCCTGGACAACGTCGTCGACCTGCTGTCACTGAGCGCCGACCTTGTCGACCTGCTCGATGCGGCCATGGTCGAGAAACTCTCGGGGTTGTTCGAGGAGGCCACGGCCCTGAGCTGGAACCTGGGCAATGCCTTGCGCATGGCCTCGGCGCAAACCCGCAACCAACCCACCCCCAGCCTGTATGGCCTGCTGTTGCTGCTACGAGACCCGCACACCCGTCGAGGGCTTGCCCTGGTACTCAGAGTATTGAATGTCATTGGACGACAGGATTGATCGCACGGAGCTAGAGGACCACCGTCATGCTCGAACCGCGTAAACGCACCACCGCACCCGGCGCCAACAGCGCCTGGGACCCCCAAAGCTACCTGCAGTTTGCCCGCCTGCGCGAACGCCCGGTGCTGGAATTGCTCGACCACCTGCACCTGGACTCACCCGAATGCATCTATGACCTGGGCTGCGGCACCGGCATCGCCACGCGCCTGCTCGCCGAGCGCTGGCCACGGGCCGAGCTGTTCGGCGTCGACAGTTCGGTCGAGATGCTCCAGGAGGCGCTGGCACTGCCGATCAGCGTCAACTGGCTGCATGTCGATGTCAGCCAGTGGCAGGCGCAAAAACCGGCTAACCTGCTGTTCGCTGCCGCCGTGCTGCACTTTATCGAAGACCACGAAAGCCTGTTGCCGCGCTTGCTCGGGCAGTTGCAGGCGGGCGGCTGCCTGGCTGCGCACATGCCCAACTGGCGCGATGCGCCCTGGTACCAGTTGATGCTGCGGGCCCTCAGCGAGCCCGGGCCCAGTGGCCGGCCGTTAGGGACCCTGGAACTGCGCAAGTTCATGGCCGCGCGCAATGTGCTGACGCTGGACAGCTACTACCGCTTGCTGGCGCCGCTGACCCGCGAGCTGGACATCTGGGAGACCGAGCACCTGCAGGTGGTCGAGGGCAATTCGCCGATCTTCGACTGGGTCAAGGTCTCGGCCCTGCGCCCGGTGCTCACTGCCCTGGACGAGGTCGAACGCCAGGCCTTTCTCGACAAGTACCTGAAGCTCTTGCACGCGCACTACCCGCAGGAGGAAGACGGTCGCACGCTGTTCCCGTTCAAGCGCACCTTTATCGTTGCCACCCTGTGAGGTTGCCCGGTGTCAGCGCCGGGCGATGTCGTAGGGCAGCAGCACCACGTCCAGGGTCACGTCCACCGGCAGCGAGACGATAAAGGCCGCCGGGCAGACCAGGGTTGGCCAGCAGTACTGCAGGTAGGTCGGGGCGAACAGCATCGCCACATTCGAGCGGCTGCCCATGAAGGCGCCATCGGAGGGGCGCTCAGAGTAGTAGCCCGAGCCCCGGCCCATGATCGAGCCGCAGGCAGAGAGGGCGAGGGTGCTGCTGAGCAGCAGGCAGGCGAGGGTTCTGATGGTGCGCTTCCTTGGCAGATGAAACCGGTGCTTTATGCACGCGGGTTGTCTCTTTGACGCCCGGGCAATGCTACAGTCACGTCTTTTTTCTGACGAGGATGAGTCATGCGGGTAGTAATGGCGATGGTCGCTGCAGCGTTGTTGGCCGGGTGTGCGTCTTCGGCCATGGAGGCGGCGCGCGGCCAGGCGCCGACCAAGGCCTTCACCTCGACCAAGGCGGCGGATGTGGTTGCCCAGTGCATCCAGTTCGGCTGGCAGGACGAGGACGTCTTCGGGGTCGATGCCAGCGGCTACCTCGAGCCTGGCAAGCAAGGCGGCTTCACCGTCTACACCCGTGAGGCGGAGTCCTTTGCCGACATCAAGGCCCAGGGCGCCAGCACTGCGGTCAGTTACTACGCCAAGCACAACGACAACGTCGCCCTGCGGCGCATGGCGGCCCTGGCCACCTGCCTGTAAATCTGCCTAGCGCGGCATGTACCTGAGCTGCCAGCGCCGCGGGATCTTCAGCGAGATCAAACCCAGCGCGGCGGCCAGCAGGGCGCTGAACAGCAGTGCGGCCAGATCGAAGGCCTGCTCCAGCAGCACCCCGAGCACGGCGCCGACGAACATCCCGGTCCACGGAATCAACTGCACCCGCCAGCCTTGCCGGCGCTCGCCCAGCAGCGCCCGGCCCAGGCCCCGGCCAAAGCGCGACAGCGCGCCGGTGACATAGGTGAGGCCGATCGGCAGGCCGTTCACCTCTTCAACCACGGCGTTGATCATGCCCATGGCGGTGACGGCCGAGACCAGTGCCGGCAGTTGCAGGGTGCTGGGCAATAGTGCCGCCAACCCCAGCAGCGCGGCGATGATCAGCAGCAGCGGGCACGGGCGGCGGCCGCTCAGGCGCGCGATCACCACGCCCAGGGCATTGCCGACGACAAAGGCCAGCAGCACCGCGCCAATGCGCAGGATCGGCGCCAGCTCACCTGCACCTAGGGATACCGCCAGGCGCGTGGTGTTGCCGCTCATGAACGAGACGAAATCGCCGGTGGCCATGAAGCCGATGGCGTCGGTCATGCCGGCCAGCACCGACAGTGCGGCGACAAAATACAAGCCGACCCTGCCGCGCAGGCGCGCGACCCGGGCAGAAGTGGAGGTGGAACCTGGCAGCATCCTTGGCGCTCCCGATAAGCGATGAGTGGGCTTAGGGTTTCTCTGTCAGCCGTGCTTCGAGCCCGGCGATATGCGCCTGCAGGCGCTCGTGCTCGCAGCGCTCGGCGCTGATGTCCTCGAACACGCTGATCAGGTGCTCCGGCGCACCGTCCCGGCGGCGCTGCAGCGAGGTGCGCGCGCGCACCCAGAGGTACTCGCCGTTCTTGCGGCGCACGCGTTTTTCCACCTCGTAGCGCTCGCTCTGGCCCGCGAGCATGGCCTGCAGCAACTGCAGGTTGGCGGCCAGGTCATCGGGGTGGGTGATCTGCTGGAAGGTCATGCCGTAGAGTTCTTCGGCGCGGTAGCCGAGCAGCTCGCAGAGGCTGTTGTTGACCCGCTGCCAGCTGCCGTCGGGGTCGATGTAGGCGAGGGCGCCCCAGGCAAGTTCAAAGATCGCCCGGAAGCGCTCTTCACTGTTGCGCAGTTCTTCTTCGGCGACCTTGCGCTCGGTGTTGTCCATGCTGATGCCGACCATCTTCACCGAACGCCCGGCACTGTCGCGCAGCACCGTGGCCCGGGAAGCAATCCAGCGCACCTCGCCGTCGGGGCGGGTGATGCGAAAATCGCATTCGCAGCCACTGCCGTCGGCCACCGCCTGGGCGTACATGGCCTGCATGTGCTCGACGTCTTCGGCCGGCAGGTGGGCCCAGAAGTCTTCGTTGCGATGCACCGGCCAGCCATAGACCTGCTCGACGTTGGGCGAGTAGGTAACTTCGTCGCTGATCAGGTTCCACTCCCAGGTGACGATGCGCGCACCTTCCTGGGCCAGTTTCATGCGCGTTTCGCTTTCCATGATCTGGGCGGTGTAGCGCCGGCGCAGGTCGGTCATCGGCAGCTCGACCACCTGCGGCTGCTGGATGTTCTGCAGGGCTTCCTCGCCGTAGCGCAGCCAGATCCAGTTGACCTTGAGAAAATCGGCCAGCTTGCGCAGGTTGTCGTAGTCGATTTCGCCGCCACGGGTCCATTTGTGTACCGCCGTGCGCGAGATCCCCAGGGCCGTGCCGACGGCTTGCAACGTCAGCTTGTGATGCTCGAGCAGTTCCTTGAGGCGAAAGGCGAAACTGTTTTCCATCATCGGCAGGGTGTCCTTATCGGGGGCCAAGAGCCTGCCAGTATACCTGTGGGGCAGCTTCAAGCTTCAAGCTTCGAGCTGCAAGCTTCAAGCTTCAAGCTGCAAGAGGAGCCTGAGCGTACCTGTCTTGCAGCTTGAGGCTTGAAACTTGGAGCTTGATGCCTACAGATCCAACACCAAGCGCGCCGAGCGGGCCCGCGAGACACAGAGCATCATGCTCTGCTGCGCGGCCTTTTCGTCATCGCTCAGGTATTGGTCAAAGTGCTCGGCCTCGCCTTCAAGGATCGCCGTCTCGCAGGTGCCGCACACGCCTTCGCGGCACAGGCATTCGACCTTGGCGGCCTTGGACTTCTCGATGGCCTGGAGGATGGTCATGCCTTCCTCGACCTGCAGTTCGGTGCCGGAACGGGCCAGCACCACGGTGAAGGCGGCGCCGGTCACCGGGGCGGCGGCGAACTGCTCCCAGTGCACGCGCTGCTCGCCGATGCCGGCCTTGGCGGCGGTGGCGATCACCGCATCGATCAGCGGCTTGGGCCCGCACACATACAGGTGGGCATCGTCCGCCAGGCCGGCGCACAGCGCGGCGAGGTCGAGCTTGCGCTCGAGGCTGTCGATGTAGAAACGGGTGTTGCCGGCATGCGGGCCGCTTTCCAGTTGCTGCTGGAAGGCACCGTGCTCCGGGGCGCGGAAGGCGTAGTGCAGCTCGTAATCAGTGGCGCCACCTTCCAGCTCGTGCAACTGGGCCAGGAACGGTGTGATGCCGATGCCGCCGGCAATCAGCACATGGCGCCCGGCGCTGGGGTCGAGGGCGAACAGGTTGTTCGGCGAGGAGATGGTCAGGCGGCTGCCAACCTGCACCTGCTGGTGCATGAACGCCGAGCCGCCCTTGGACTGCTCTTCAAGGCGCACGCCGATCTGGTAGCTGCGGGTGTCGCGCGGGTCGCTCATCAGCGAGTAGGCGTTGCTGAACTGGCTGCCATCGGCGCCCTGCATCTGCACGATGACATGGCTGCCGCCGGTGAAGGCGGGCATCGGCGCGCCGTCTTCGCGGGCCAGGGTGAAGCGCTTGATCAGCGGCGTTGCCTGTTCGACTTCGGTTACCTGCACGCTGAACATTTCATACTTGTTGGCCATGTTTCACCTCGACTGCAACAGCACGCGGCAGGCCCTGCCGCGTGTCGGAACCTGTGCTCAGACCGCCAGGCACAGGTATTTGATTTCCAGATAATCCTCGATGCCGTACTTGGAGCCTTCACGGCCCAGGCCCGATTGCTTGATGCCACCGAACGGCGCGACCTCGTTGGAGATCAGCCCGGTGTTGACCCCGACCATGCCGTACTCCAGCTGCTCGGCGACCTTGAACACCCGGGCGATATCGCGGCTGTAGAAGTAGGCGGCGAGGCCGTACTGGGTGGCGTTGGCCAGGGCAATGACCTGCTCGTCGCTGCTAAAGCGCACCAGCGCCGCCACCGGGCCGAAGATTTCTTCTTCGAGCAGCTCCATGCCCGGGCCAATGTTGGCCAGCACGGTGGGTTCGAAGAAGTTGCCGCCCAGGGCATGGGCCTTGCCGCCGAGCACCAGCTCGGCGCCTTTGCCGAGCGCGTCGTCGATCAGGCTGCGGACCTTGGCCACCGCCTTGTCGCTGATCAGCGGGCCGATCTGGCTGCTGGCGGCGCTGCCATGGCCGACTTCCAGGGCGCGTACGCGTTCGACGAAGCGCTGGGCAAACTGCTCATACACACTGTCGTGCACGTAGAAGCGGTTGACGCACACGCAGGTCTGCCCGGCGTTGCGGTACTTGGCGACGATGGCGCCTTCGACCGCCGCGTCGATGTCGGCATCGGCGAAGACAATGAACGGCGCGTTGCCGCCCAGTTCCAGGCTGACTTTCTTGATGGTCTCGGCGCACTGGCCCATCAGCAGGCGGCCGATAGGCGTCGAGCCGGTGAAGCTCAGCTTGCGCACGCTCGGGTGGCCGGTGAACTGCGCGCCAATCGCCGGGGCATCGCCGGTGACCACGCTGAACACCCCGGCCGGTACCCCGGCGCGCTCGGCAAGCTCGGCCAGGGCCAGGGCGCAGAACGGTGTTTCGTTGGCCGGCTTGACCACCATGGTGCAGCCGGCGGCCAGGGCCGGAGCGACCTTGCGGGTGATCATCGCCGCCGGGAAGTTCCACGGGGTGATGGCGGTGCACACGCCGATGCCTTGTTTGATCACCAGCAGGCGTTTGTCGTTGGACGGGCTGGGGATCACGTCGCCATAAACGCGCTTGCCTTCTTCGGCGAACCATTCGACGAAGGAGGCGGCGTAGCGGATTTCACCCAGGGCTTCGTGCAGCGGCTTGCCCTGTTCGAAGGTCATCAGCCGGGCGAGGTCCTGTTCGTGTTCGAGCAGCAGTTCGAACCAGCGACGCAGCACCTGGGCGCGCTCCTTGGCGGTGCGCCCGCGCCAGTCGGCCAGGGCCGCTTCGGCGGCTTCGATGGCGCGCACCGCTTCGTTGCCGGCCATCAGCGGCACGCTGCCGAGCAGCTCGCCGGTGGCCGGGTCGGTTACTGGCAGGCTGCGCCGGTCATCGGCGTCGCACCAGCGCCCGGCAATGTAGGCCTGCTGGCGGAACAGCTTGTTGTCATTGAGTTTCACGCAAGGCACTCCGAAGCGCGCCGCAGGCGGTCAGGCCTGCGGCGGGCGGTATCAGTCGTTGAGGTGGGCGACGGCGATCAGGTTGTGGAAGTGAGCAATGCCGTGCTCGCTCATGCCGCTGCGCTCACGGTCGGCCATGATCCGGCCCTGGCCACGGTAGCCGCGCGACTTGAGGCCTTTCTGCACGCTCTCGACCAGGCGCAGGTCTTCGGGGCGGAACACTTCGCGGTACCAGTCGATGAGCTTTTGCTGCTCTTCGCTGATGTCCTTGTTGAGGAAATAGATGTCGTAGTGCTGCAGGGTGGTTTCGGCATCGACCGGGAACTCGTAGATCACGGTCATGAAGTTGGCTCCCGGCGGCACGTTGAACATGGTGCACGGCCAGGCCCAGAAACCTGCGAAGGAGGGGTCCTTGACGCTTTCGTCGAACTTGAACGACTGCTCCGAAGGTTTCGCCAGGCCGTACTGCAGGGTCCAGTTGCCATGCATGCTGTGGCTGTACTGGCCGACGTCGACCGAGTCGGAGAAGCCCGGGTGGGCCGGGGCGCAGTGGTAGCACTCGAGGTAGTTGTCGACGATCGACTTCCAGTTGGCCGGGGTGTCGCTGACAAAGCGCGCGGCCAGGTGCAGGTCGTCGATCACGCCGCAGGCTTCACGCATGCGCGCTTGCAGGCCGGGCAACTGGTCTTCGACCGAACCCGCTTGCATGTCCATGTTGATGAAGATGAAGCCTGCGTATTCTTCGACGCGCAGCTGCACCAGGGTCGAGTTCTCTTTGTCGAAGTTGACCACGTTGTCGCAGTTGCGGGCGTGGGCCAGGTCGCCGTCGAGCTTGAAGGTCCAGGCGTGGTACGGGCAGGTGATGACGTTCTTGGCCTTGCCGCTGCCGCTGAGCAACTGGTGGCCACGGTGCGGGCAGACGTTGTAGAAGGCGCGCAGGATGCTGTCGCGACCGCGCACGACAATGATGCTTTCGCCGATCACTTCACGGGTGATGTAGGCGTTGTTCTCGGCCACTTCACTGCGGTGGCCGACGCAGATCCAGCTGCGGGCGAAGATGTTTTCTTTCTCGTGCTCGAACACCGCGGCCTGGGTGTAGAAGCTCGCTGGGATGGTGAACGCCTCTTCGGCGTTGGCGCAGAAATCGGCGGGCAGGCGTTTGAAGTCATTCATGATCGGGGTCTCACAAGCACGGTTTTTAGTTATTGGTTAACGCGTATCTATCAGTTAACAAATCAGGCAAAAAAATTTACTGCTGTTGTAGGAGCAGGCTTGCCCCGCGATCTGGCCTGTACGAGGCTCAGATCGCTATCGCGGGGCAAGCCCGCTCCCACAGCAAGCCCGCTCCCACAGGTGTGTGATCAGTGCACTGCGGCGGCGCTGCGCGGGGCTTTTTGCGCCGGTTCTTCACCGGCCATGCGCGCCGCTTCTTCCTCGATGCGGTAGGCCGGGACCTGGCCGTAGTCTTCGATCATCCATTTGAAGAAGCCGTAGATCTTCACCAGCAGGATCACCATGAACGGGATGGCGGTGAGCACCACGGCGGTCTTCATGGTCGACAACGAGGCCTTGGCGAACAGCATGGCCAGCGGCACCAGGGTCAGCACCACGCACCAGAACAGGCGGTGGGTCGGCGTCGGGTCGTCGCCTTCGCGCAGGTTGCGGGTGCTGGTGGCGGCCACGGCATAGGCGGCGGCGTCCATGTGCGAGGCGCAGAAGATCGCCATGATGAACAGGTACACGCCCAGGAACACCTGGCCCCACGGCAAGGCCAGCAGCAGATGGGTCACCGCCGATTCGCCGCCTTGTTCGCTGAGCATCTTCGGCACGTCGACGGCGCCGGTGATGAACTGGTGCATGCTGTAGCTTTCCAGCGCACCGAAGAAGAACCAGCAACCGAAGCTGCCACCGAGCAGCAGGGCCATGACCACTTCCTTGATTTGCCGGCCGCGCGATACGCGAGTCACGAACATGGCCACGCCTGGCGCGTAGGACACCCACCAGAGCCAGTAGAACACCGTCCAGTTGCGGGTAAAGGCACCATCGCCGGCCGGGTCGGTGAACAGGCTCATGTGCACGTAGTTCTGGATCATCAGGCCAATCGAGTTGGCGGTGTTGTTGATGGTGAACTGGGTCGGGCCGACCAGCAGCACCACCAGGGCAAACACCAGGGCGCCGATACAGACCATCTTGCTCAGGCGCTGCAGGCCGCCATCGATACCGATGTAGGAGCTGAGCGAGAACATCACCGCCACCGCACCGATCACCAGCAGTTGCACGGTGAAGGTGTCCGGGGTGCCAGCCAGGTCATGCAGGCCACGGGTCAGGGTCGAGGCGGTGAGCGCCAGCGACACGGTCAGTGCGCCCATCATGGTCAGCAAAAAGATCAGGTCGACGCTGCGCCCGACCGGGCCGGTGGCCTTGAAGCCGGTCACCGCTTCAACGATCGAGGCCAGGTTCAGGCCGCTCTTCTTGCGTACATGAAAGTGATAGGCCATGGCCAGCGAGGCCAGGGCATAGATCGACCAGGCGCTGACGCCCCAGTGGAAGAACGAGTAGCTGATGCTGTACTCGAGCGCCTTGGGGGTAGCGGCGGCGATGTTCAGGCCCGGGGTCTGGTAGTAGTAGGCCCATTCCATCACGCCCCAGTACAGGGTCGAGGAACCCATGCCGGCGCAGATGAACATGAACACCCAGGTGGCGGTGGCGTACTCGGGTTTGCCACTGCCCAGGCGGATGTTGCCGTACTTGCTGAAGGCCAGGTACAGCACCGCCAGCGAGCTGCCGAACACCAGCACCTGGACACTGGTGCCGAAGGTCCGGGTCGACAGTTCGAACAACTGGTTGGCCGCGTGCTCGGCTTCGCCCGGGAAGGCTGCAAGGCCGATGACAGTGAGCAGCACGGCAATCAAACTCACGGTAATCAGGAACACATCTATCTTTTTATTTTTGTGCGACATCATCGTCTCCTGGACGTTGGCGTTCTTAGCTATACCCGGCAGGCAATCCGGGGTGTTGCGGCAGCACTCCCTGCTTCTATGTTAACTAATGGTTAACGTGAATCTTTCGGTTAACAGATTCTGCAGATAATCCGCTTCACCCGCAAGAGCCAAGGGGCCGTTTTGTCAGACAATTCTGACAATCGGCCCATGGTCCTCAACCTTCGATCAGCGCGCTGATGGCTTCGCCGACTTGCTGGGTCGACTTCTGCCCGCCCATGTCGCGGGTGGTGTCGCCGGCGGCAATGACCTGCTCGATGGCCTTGAGGATGTCGTCGTGGGCGGCGCGGTAGCGCGGGTCGGCGCCGTCGTTGCCAAGGAACTCGAGCATCAGCGCGCCCGACCAGATCATCGCGATCGGGTTGGCGATGTTCTTGCCGTAGATGTCCGGGGCCGAACCGTGCACCGGCTCGAACAGCGACGGGAATTTGCGCTCGGGGTTGAGGTTGGCCGATGGCGCGATGCCGATGGTGCCGGCGCAGGCCGGGCCGAGGTCGGAGAGGATGTCGCCGAACAGGTTCGAGGCCACCACCACGTCGAAGCGATCCGGCTGCAGCACGAAGCGGGCGCAGAGGATATCAATGTGCTGCTTGTCCCAGGTGATGTCCGGATAATTGGCCGCCATGGCTGCGGTGCGCTCGTCCCAGTAGGGCATGCTCACGGCCATGCCGTTGGACTTGGTCGCCGAGGTCACGTGCTTGCGCTCGCGGGTTTGTGCCACCTCGAAGGCGTACTTGAGGATGCGGTCGACACCACGGCGGGTGAACACCGACTCCTGCAGCACGAACTCGTTGTCAGTGCCTTCGAACATGCGCCCGCCCAGGGACGAGTATTCGCCTTCGGTGTTCTCGCGGATCACCACGAAATCGATATCGCCCGGCTCACGGCCAGCCAGCGGGCAGGGCACGCCAGGGAACAGGCGCACCGGGCGGATGTTCACGTACTGGTCGAAGTCGCGGCGAAACTTCAGCAGCGAGCCCCACAGCGAGATGTGGTCCGGGACTTTGTCGGGCCAGCCCACTGCACCGAAATACAGGGCGTCGAAATCCTTGAGCTGCTCGAACCAGTCGTCCGGCATCATCTTGCCGTGGGCCAGGTAGTAGTCGCAGCTGGCCCATTCGAAGAACTCGAAGCTGATGTCCAGGCCATGCTTGCGCGCGGCGGCTTCGACCACGCGGATGCCTTCGGGGAGGACTTCGTTGCCGATGCCGTCACCGGGAATTGCGGCGATTCTGAAAGTCTTGCTCATGAGGGGCGCACTCGTTGTCTAGGGAACAGGTGCGGCTCATGCTATAAGGGCAGGATTCAGAGATAATCTCGTGATTCATGGATTCTTAGTGCACGCATCGTGAATAATCTTCCCAGCCTCGACGACCTCAATATCTTCCTTCAGGTGGCCAAGCGCGCCAGCTTCGCGGCGGTGGCCGAAGAGCTCGGCATGTCGGCCGCGTTCATCAGCAAGCGCATCCGCGTGCTTGAGCAAACCCTTGAAGTGCGCCTGCTGCACCGCACCACCCGGCGGGTGACAGTGAGCGAGGAGGGCGAGCGGGTGTACCAGTGGGCGCAGCAGATTTTCGATGCGGTGCAGCGCATGGGCGACGACATCAGCGCCCAGCACCGCGAGCCGGTGGGCCAACTGCGGATTGCCAGCAGCCTGGGCCTGGGCCGGCGTTTCGTCGCCCCGGCGCTGTCGGAACTGGCCGAGCGCTACCCGCGCCTGGATGTACGCCTGGACGTGCATGACCGCCTGGTGGACCTGATCGAAGAGGGCGTCGACCTGGACATACGCGTCGGCAATGCCATCGCCCCCAACCTGATTGCCAAGCCGCTGGCCCGGAACCGCCGGGTACTCTGTGCCTCGCCGGCCTACCTGGCCCGGCGCGGCACGCCCGGGGTGCTGGCCGAGCTGGCCAGCCATGATTGCCTGGTAATCAAAGAGCGCGACCACCCGTTTGGTGTCTGGCAGCTGCAAGGGCCCAATGGCGAGGAGAGCGTGCGGGTGACCGGCAGCCTGTCAAGCAACCACGGCGAAGTGGCGCACCAGTGGTGCCTGGATGGCCGCGGGATTTTGCTGCGCTCGTGGTGGGATGTGCACGACAGCCTGGCCGACGGGCGCCTGGTGCAGGTGCTGGCGGAGTATCACCAGCCGGCGGACATCTGGGCGGTGTACACCTCGCCCTTGGCCAGCTCGGCCAAGGTGCGGGTGGCGGTGGAGTTTTTTCGCCAGTACTTTGCCGAGCGTTATAGCTTGCCGGATTAGCGGTGCAAGCCCGCTCCCACAGCCTGTGTAGGAGCGGGCTTGCCCCGCGATGGCCTCACCTCAGAACGTGTAATCCAGCGTCGCAAAATACGACCGCGGCTGCCCCATCAACCACTGCTCGCCGCTATGCGCGGTGGCCGCATAACGCCGGTCCAGCAGGTTATTCAACTGCAAGCCCAGGCGCACATCCGGCAGCACCTGCCAGCCCAGGTTGGCATCGACCACGGTAAAGCCCGGCACGCTCTGGGAGTTGGCGGTGTTGGCATAGCGCTCATCGACATAACGCAGGCCCAGGCCGGCATCGACGTCGTCGCCAAAGCCCTTGCTGACCCACAGGTTGGCGGTGCGCCGTGGCACGTTGCTTGGGCGGTTGCCGGCGCGGGAAACGCTCTGGCCGTTCACTACCTGGTCGAAGTCGTCGTATTTGGCGCGTACCACCGAGGCGTTGGCCGAAACATGCCACTGGTTGGCCAGGGCCAGTTCCAGGGTCGCTTCCAGGCCATCGGAGGTCTGCTGGCCGGCCTGTTCTTTCTGGTGGGTGTCGGGGTTGTCGACCAGCAGCTTCTTCTTGACGATGTGATAAGCCGCCAGGGTCCACTCGCCACGGCCGTCCCAGAACAGCTGCTTGAGGCCGAACTCGGTCTGCTTGGCTTCGGTCAGGTCGAACTGCTGCTGGGTCGGGCTCAGGGTCACCAGGTCGCTGACGCCATCCTCGCTGGTGGAGTACTGGCCGTACAGGCTCAGTTGCTCATTCACCGCGAACACCAGGCCGGCGCGCCAGTTACCGCCATTGAGGCTGCGGTCGCTGCGGGTGTCGTTGACCAGGTTGTTGCGGTCAATGTGGTTCTGGTCGCGACGAATGCCGGTGACCAGCGACCAGCGCTCCGACAACTGGGTGCGGTTCTCGGCGAACAGGGCGAAGGTGCGGGTGGTGCTGTCGGTTTGCGCGCGGGTCGGGCTGGCGCTGTGGAAGTAGCCCGGCGCCGGCTGCCACGGGTCGATGAAATCGCCGCCGATGTCGTTGTACGGCGAGTTGCTGTCGATGCCGAAACGAATGCGGTTGTACTCGGCGCCGACCACGGTCTTGCTGGCCAGGCCAAACAGCGAGTGGTCGAAGGTGAAGCTCTGGCGATCGCCGAGCTGTTCCTGGTCGTGCTTGATCTCCAGGTAGCTGCCGCGCTCAAGCTGGCCAACGCCGCTGTTCCAGCTGTAGTCCTCGGCGTTGCGCCAGTGCCGGCGGCTTTTGAGGTAGTAGAGCTGGTTGCTGGCGCTGATCGAGTCGCTGATGCTCCAGTCGGTGTTAAAGCGCGTCCACTCGTCGTGGTAGTGCTGGGACGAATCCTTGAGGTTGTAGTTCTTCTTGCTCAGGCTGTCGCGGTAGTGGCCGTCGATCAGCGGCGTGCCGAAGTAGTTCATCGGCTCGGCGTCGCCGCGCTCGTGGGCCAGGGTGAAGCTCAGGTCGTCGCTGGCGTCGAATCGCAGGGCGGCGCTCATGGCCAGGTTCTTCGAGTCGCCACGGTCGATCCAGCCGTTGCTTTGCTGGCGGTTGAGGGTCACCCGGTAGCTCAGCCGCTCGCTCAGCGAACCGCCGCTGTCCAGGCCCAGTTGCTGGCGGTCGTAAGAGCCGTAGCCCAGGCGCAGGTGGTTGCGGATCTCGCCGGCAAAGGGTTTTTTCGGGATCACGTTGATCACCGCACCCGTGGCGCCTTCGCCGTACAGCACCGAGGCCGGGCCGCGGATCACGTCGATGCGCTCGATCATCCACGGGTCGACCGGAAAGCTCTGGGTGCCGGCGCCGGTGTACATCCGCGCGCCGTCGAACAGGGTCATCACCGAACCGTGGCCACTGAAGCCACGGGCCGACAGCGCCGTGTTGCCGTTGCCCGGGGTGGCCACCGAGGTGATGCCCGGCGAGCGCGTCACGGCATCCTGCACGGTGAGGTTGTTGCGCCCGTCGATGGCCTCGCTGCCCAGGCTGCTGGTGCTGGCCGGGGTGTCCATGGCGCTGAGGTTCAGGCGCGAGCCGGCGGGCAGCGGGGTGGCCAGGCTGACGGATTCGTTGTCGCTGCTGCTGGTGATGGCCGTCGAGGGCAGCGCCAGCGCAGAGGGGCTGGGGTCATCGGCGAAAGCTGGCGCAGAGAAGGCCAGGCAGGGGGCCAGGGCATTGGCCGCCAGGGTGTGAAGCTTGGAGATACGGGACATGTCGTTCCACAGTCAACAGGAAGAATGAATCCCGGAGGGAACAACGCATGGAGGCATGGCGCACGCGCAGGCGGACGCCAACCGGCCTGCGCCCGCCCACCGCGGGGTTGCCAAACAGAAGCTTCAGGCCGGTCTCCGGGCTTGCGAGGGTCATGAAGGCCTTCACCTTCCCATGCCAAGGCACAGTGGTGTTTCGAAGGCTTCGCTCGCTTACCGTTGCGGGGGCAGCGCCGGACTAGTCATTTGCATGACGCACCGGCTTCCCGTTTCACCCTGCGCACGGCGGCGCAGGACACCTGAAACTGGCGCGCATCTGAACACCGAAAACCTTTGCAGTCAACGGCTTGGGCAAATGAGCAGGTCAGTTCGCCAGAGTATCGCCACTATCGATTCAACGCCCGCGCTTGCGCGACACCACCGCCTCGATGTTCTTGCGCCCGATCAGCATTGGCTGCTTCGGCTCCTCAAGCCACTTGTACATCACCAGGCTGTCCACCAGCCCCAGGCGCGCATGCCGGTAGGCGTTGGGCAAGCGCCCGACGATGGCAAAGCCGAGCTTCTGCCACAAGGCCACCGCCACCTCGTTGCTGGACACCACCGAGTTGAACTGCATGGCCAGGAAACCCAGTTGCCGCGCCAGGCGCTGCGAGTGTTCGCACATCAAGCGCGCCACGCCGCGGCCACGGGCGGCGTCGCTGACCATGTAGCCGCAATTGCTGACATGGTTGCCGGGGCCGGCGGCATTGGCCTTGAGAAAGTAGGAACCGAGCAGCACGCCATCTTCTTCGGCCACCAGGGTCTGCAACGGTGCGTCGAGCCACAGCTGGCGGGCTTGCTCCTGGCTCATCGCCGGGTCGAAGGCGTAGGTTTCGCGGGCGCTGACGATGGCCTGGAAGGTCGGCCAGAAGAGCTCGAAGTCAGCGGCGGTCATGGGGCGGATGTGGATCATGGGGTGTCCTGGAAACGGTTCGCCCGCTAGCTTATGCGAAAACGCCAGGAAGTGGGTGAGGCGCGGCGCAGGCCGCGCACTCAGGGTCGGCCTTACTGCCCGGCCTTGCCCACGGCATCCAGTGCCCGCGCCGAGTACACCAGCGCCGCCCCGGCGTTCATGGCCACGGCCACGCCCAGGGCTTCGGCGATTTCCTCGCGGCTCGCGCCGTGCTTGACCGCCTGGGCCGAATGCACGGCGATGCAGCCGTCGCAGCGGGTGGTGACCGCCACGGCCAGCGAGATCAGCTCGCGGGTCTTGGCATCCAGGTGGTTGGTCTTGGCCCCGGCGCCGCTGGCGGTCATGTAGCCGTTGACCGTGTCGGGAGAGAGTTGCTTGAGATCGCCGATGCCGGCCATCAACTGCTTACGGTAGGCATCCCAGTCCATCATGCTCATTGTCTTCACCTTGGTGTGGTTGGCAACTAGAACAGTGAAGCTAGTTTTTTTGCCGGCGGGGCGCCGTTGGTCGATGGTCGGGAAAAGGCAGGACTTTGGCAGGGGTGCCATCGCGGGGCAAGCCCGCTCCTACAAGGAGCTGGCTTGCCAGCGACAGCGGTCTGAATCAGATGTAGATGAACACCAGCACCAACGCCGCCACCACTGCCCATTTCTCCAGGTAGTAGCGGGTGCGGTTGCGTTTTTTCAGGGCCTTGCCGCGTTCGCGGATCTTGTAGATGCGGGTGAACAGGCGGTTGATGCCGCCGGTTTTGTCGCCGGCATCGTTCGGCGCCGCCGCGGCTGCCATCACGTTCTTGCTGAACCAGCGGTTGAACGCCGTGGCCCAGCGGTACTTGAGCGGGCGCTCGACGTCACAGAAGAGTATGATGCGGTTGTGCTCGGTCTGGTTCGAGGCGTAGTGGATGTAGGTCTCGTCGAAAATCACCCCTTCACCATCGCGCCAGGCGTAGTTCTGGCCGTCGACGCAGATGTAGCAGCCGTCGTCATTGGGCGTATCCAGGCCCAGGTGATAGCGGTACGAGCCGGCATAGGGGTCGCGGTGGCGCACCAGCTTGGAGCCTGGCGGCAGGGTGGCGAACATCGCCGCCTTGACCGTGCCGATGCCCTGCAGCAGCTCGGTGGTGCGCGGGCACAGCTTCATTGCCGAAGGGTGGCTCTCGCCGTACCACTTCAGGTAGAAGCGCTTCCAGCCGCTTTTGAAGAACGAGTTGAAGCCGACGTCGTCGTAGTTCTGCGAACTCTTGATTTCGCCGACGTGCAGCAGTTGCTGGGCTTCGGCGCGAATTTCCTGCCAGTTGTCCTGCAACGGCTTGAGCTCGGGGAACGACTCTACCGGCAGGTACGGTTTGGCCGGCAGCTTGGAGAACAGGTACAGAAAGACGTTGACCGGGGCCAGGAAGCTTGAGTGATCACCCAACTGGCGGGTGACTTTGTGCCTGACTTTGCCTCTGAAATGAACGTAGGCAATCGAGAAAACAAACAGTAAAACGAAGAAGATTTTCATGGGCGGATACTTGTCGATGTGGCGATGCGCCATGGCATAAGCCGGCCAGCATAAACAATCGTGATCACGGTTTGTAGTAATTGTTACCGGTTATGTGTCCGACCATAGTGCTAGGCGCAAGTGTTTGCATGAACGATTCAGCGGGTGGCTAACGCAGATAAGTTCGTGAGAATTCCAGTCCTCGCCGCCATGGCGTAACTGGCGGTAGAGTCTCAACAACCCCAAAACGCAGAGGATGACGAGGCATGGACCCAGGCATTGGCGATACCGGTGAACCTTTCAAACGGCTGTTTTTTGCCCTCGATTGCGCACCGCAGCAGCGTCGGGCGATTGCCCGCTGGCGCAGCGAGCTGGAACTGAAAAGCGCGCGACCGGTGCCGTCGGCGAACTTTCACCTGACGTTGATGTTCGTCGGTGCGGCGGGCACTGCGCAGTTACCGGCGATTCTGGCCGGCGCAGCGGGCGTGAAGGTGGCGGGCGAACCCCTGACAGTGGTGCTCGACCGTTTGCAGGTGTGGCGCCCGGCCAAGGCGCTGGTGCTGGTGCCCAGCCAGACGCCGGCGGGGTTGCGCCAGCTGGCGTATGCCCTGCAGCAGGCGATGCTGGCGCTGGGTTTTACCGAGGACCCACGGGACTACCGCCCGCACCTGACACTGGCCCGCGACTACCGTGGCAGTGAGCCCGAAGCGCTGGTGCCGGCAGAATTTGTGCTACGCGCGCGGCACTTCAGCTTGTTCGAATCGCGCAAGGGGCAGTACTGGCCGCTGGCGCAGTGGCCGTTGTAGCGCTGTTGCCTGATTGATGCCCGCTCCCACACAGATCACCTCAAACCTGTAGGAGCGGGCTTGACCCGCGATAGGGCCAGCACTGACAACCTAGAACTGCGGCGTGTACTTCACGCTGAAGGTGAAGTTGCGCGGATCGCCGAAGTTGTTGTTGCCGTTGAGCTGGTTGTAGGCAGCGATGTAGTAGTGCTTGTCGAACAGATTGTTGGCGTTCAGCGCCAGGCCCACTTCCGGCGTCAGCTGGTACGCCAGACGCGCGTTCCACACGGCGTAGCCGGGCACGTCGTAGGTGTGCTCGTAGCCCAGGGTATGGGTTTGCGCGGTAAAGCCCAGACCGGCGCTGGCCTTGCTCCAGTCACCCGGCAGCTGGTAGTTACCCCACATGCGCAACATGTGCTTGGGCGTCCAGGTACTGAACACCTTGCCCTTGTTGTCCGGGTCGTCGAGGTAGGTGGTGGTGTTGTAGGTGTAGCCGGCAAACAGCTGCAGGCCGCTGAGCACTTCGCCGCTGACTTCGGCCTCGATACCCTGGCTGCGCACCTTGCCGGCGGCGGTGGAGCAGTACCAGTCATCGCAGGCAAAGCCTGAGGCAACGTCGGTGATCGCGCGGTTTTCCTGGTCGTAGCGGAACACCGCCAGCGAGGTGTTGACGCGGCCATCGAGCAGTTCGCCCTTGATGCCCATTTCATAGTTGCTGCCAATGATCGGCTTGAGCGCCGCGCCGCCGACTGCACGTTCGGTCTGGGGTACGAAGACGTCGGTGTAGCTGGCATACAGCGACCATTCGCGACTCAGGTCGTAGATGATGCCGGCGTACGGGGTAACCTCGCCGCTTTCGGTCATGGTGCTGGTCGGGTTGACAGAGACGACACCGGTGCCGCCAAAGTAGTCGCTCGCATCATAGCGGTAGTCGAACCAGCTGACCCGCGAACCGAGTACCAGGGTCAACGGCTCTGCCAGCTTGACCCGCCAGGCGCCATACAGGCCTTTCTGGCGAATGTCGTAGGCGCCGGTCAGGCCCCGCCCGGTGCGTTGTGCCAGCAGGCTTTCGGTGCTGATTTCCGGGCGATGATGGTCGATACCGAAGATGCTGTCGCTGGTGGGATTGAAGGCGCGGGCAAAGCGGTCATCGGTGGTCAGTTTCGAGTAGTTGCCGCCCAGGGTTAGTTCCTGCTCGAAGTTGAAGGCGTCGAACTTGCCCACCAGGTTCATGTCGACACCGACCTTGGTGGAGTCGAAATCGGTGATCCAGTCGGCATAGGTGAGGCCGCTGCCGTCAAGGTTGATGCCGTCGCCGGTGCTTTGTACCCGCTGGTGGGTCGACTTGTTGGTCTCGCTCATGCGAATGGCGCCAACGTGGAATTTCCAGTCGTCGTTGAAGCGGTGCTCGAGGTCGGCGTACAGGGTGGTGACGTCGATCTCCAGGTGGTTCCAGCGCGAGCCGGTGAAGGTCGAGCGCGATACATCCAGACCGCTGCCATCGACATAGCGCGGCAGGCCGCGCAGCATCGGCCGCGACTCGGCATTGGACTGGCTGATCGCCAGGCCCAGGGTGGTGGCCTCGTTCAGGTCAAAGTCCAGCGCGCCGTACAGCGAGTGGGTCTTGCTCCATTCGTAGTCGACGAACGAATCGCTCTGGTCCTCGTCGGCGACGAAGCGCCCGCGCACGGTGCCGGCATCGTTCAACGGGCCGCCGGCGTCCAGTTGCAGGCCATAGTGGTCCCAGCTGCCGGCCTTGCCGGTGACGGTCACGGTGGGCGCCGCCTGGCCGCGCTTGCGCACCAGGTTGACGGCGCCGCCCGGGCTGCCGGTGCCTTGCAGCAGGCCGGAGGAGCCGCGCAGTACTTCCATGCGGTCGAAGAAGATCAGGTCCTGGGTCGCCCAGTTGCCCAGCGAATAGTTGTTGCGCGGGATCGCCACGCCGTCGTATTGCCAGTCGTCGATCTGAAAACCGCGCGAGGTAATGATCAGGCCCGGGCCCACGCCTTGCAGGCCGACCAGGCCGGTGGTCTGGTTGACCGCGTCCTTGAGGTCGACGATGTTCTGGTCGTCCATCTGCTGGCGGGTCATGACCGTGACCGACTGCGGGATTTCCCGCAGGGTATGGCTGCCCTTGCCAATGGTCGTGGCCCGCGCCGCATAGGAGCCGGTGCCCTCGGTGGTGGCTGGGTCCAGACCGCTGCCGATACCGTTGATATTGGTCGCACCCAGCTCCAGGGCGTTGCCGGCGTCGATGCTCGGCAGCACGCTGAAGTTGCCCTGTTCGGTAACCAGCAACTGCAGGCCGCTGCCGGCCAGGGCCTTTTGCATGGCCTGCACGGCGCTCATCCGGCCGACGATCGCCGGTGCCTGCTTGCCTTGTACCAGCGCCGGGTCCAGGGACACGATGCGCCCGCTCTGGCTGGCGATGGCATTGACGGTGCTGGCCAGGGCGGCGGCGGGCAGGTTGAAGCTCAGGGCCTGTTCCTGGGCCTGGGCGGCGCTGGCCAGCGTGGCCAGGGCCACGGCGACAGGAAGGGCGTGGGACCAAGGGTTGAGCACGGAATTCTCCTGATTATGTTGGCGTGTCAGGAGATAGGTGCAATGAGAAATGAAAACCGGACACAAATACGAGTGATTTGCATAAATTATTTTTGCGCCGGGGTTTTCGCCCCAATCAACGTCAGCCACGGGCTGTAGTGATCGACCTTGAGCGGCAGGGTTTCAGCCAGTGCGGCGAAGGCCCGTTGCGGTTCGTCCAGCGGGAACACCCCTTGCACGCGCAGCCCGCGCACCTCGGGTTCGACCCGGACAAAGCCGCGGTAGTAAGGGCGCAGCGCCTCGACCACCGACTCGAGGGAGTCATCCAGCACGTTCAGGCGCCCACTGAGCCAGTCGGCGCGCTGGCGTTCGCCGTTGCCCAGGGCTTCGATGCGTTCGCCACCGAGCAGCGCGGCCTGGCCTTCCTGCACGTCCAGCTCGCTGCCGTTGAACAGCCGCGCGCGCACTGAGTGCTCAAGCACCACCAGGCGCGTGGCCTGGGCTTGCTGGCTGACCAGAAAGCGCGTGCCCAGCGCGCGCATTTCGCCCTGAGCGCTGCGCACCCGTAACGGCCGTAGCGGGTCGGCGGCGACCTGGATGATCAGCTCGCCACGGCGCAATATCACCAAGCGCTGCTGGCCATCGAACTGCAAGTCGACGGCGCTGCCGGCGTTCAGGCTCAGGCGGCTGCCATCGGCGAGGGTAAAGTCGCGGCGCTCGCCCTTGGCGGTGCGCAAATCGGCCAGCAGCTCTTGGCCGACCTCGCTGCGCGCGCCCAGCCACAGGCCGCCGCCGAGCACACCGATACCGACGAAGGCACGCAGTAGCTCGCGCCGCGAACCGTTGGTTTGCAGCAGCAATTGGCGCGCCTCACCGGCCTGGCCCGGGGCACGCCGCTCGAAGTTGCGCACGGTCTGGCAGGCGCCACCCAGACGCTCCTGCAAGCGCGCCCAGGCCTGGGCGTGGGCCGGGTCGCTGCCCAGCCACTGGCTGAACTCACTGTGCACCTGGGCGTCGGTGTTGCCCGAACTCAGGCGCACCATCCAATCGATAGCGGCTTCGGCGCTGGGCTCGAGGCGGCGCTGGCTCATGGCGCCAGCTCGCTGAGGTAGCACTGGCTCAGGGCTTGCTTCATGTAGCGGCTGACCGTGCGCTCGGAGATGTCGAGCTTGCGCGCGATATCGACGTAGCTCATGCCGTCGAGCTGGCTGTAGAGGAAGGTGGCCTTGACGATCATCGGCAGGCCGTCGAGCACCTGGTCGATGCTCACCAGCGCCTCGATCAGCAGCAGTTGCTCTTCGGGGGAGGGCGCCAGGGGCTCGGGCAGCGCCGACAAGCGTTCCAGGTAGGCCAGCTCCAGCTGGCGCCGACGATGGCGGTCGAAGATCAGCCGGCGGGCGATGGTCGACAGGTAGGCGCGCGGCTGCTGGATGCTGGCCGGGTCGACCTGGGCGGCGAGCATCTGGCAGAAGGTCTCGGCGGCGGTGTCTTCGGCGTCGGCGCGGTTGCGCAGGCGCTTATGGATATGCTGCAGGAGCCACCGGTGATGGTCGCTGAAAAAAAAGCCCAGCTTGCGGGTGGAAGAGGTTGGCACCGGTTGGCGTTCCCGAAGGTGTGAGTGTGAATCGTTCTCAATCTTACCTGTGCGGAGAGGCAAGGTGCAATCACCCGCGTCCGGCCCGCTTTACAATTTACCTACAGATTGTTCGTGGCCGCAGTAATAGGGTGGCGGCCAGACAAAAACCAAGAGAAATGCGCATGGACCTGTCGATCGCAGGCCAGCAGTTCAGCCTGCTGGAAAACTTCAAGGACGATACCCGGCTGCGCGCCAGCTTCAACGCCTTGACCCACCAGACCTTCGAATTTGATTTCGAACAGTGGTACCAGGACGGCTATTGGGGCGAAGGCTACCAGCCGTGGGCGTTGGCCCATGACGGGCGCATCGTGGCCAACATCTCGGTAAACCTGATGCATTTTGATGTGCTCGGCGAACCCAGGCGTGGCATCCAGTTGGGCACGGTGATGGTCGCACCGGAGTATCGCGGCCAGGGCCTGAGCCGCGTGTTGCTGGAGCGGGTGCTGGACAGATGGCAGGGCCAGTGCGAACTGGTCTACCTGTTTGCCAACGACACGGTGCTGGATTACTACCCGAAATTCGGTTTTGCGCGGGTGCTCGAACATGAATACAGCGCGGCGCTAACCCCAGCGGATAGGCCTTGCAGCTTCAACCGGGTCGACATGGACGACCTGCTCGAGCGCCAGCGCTTCATCAGCGCGGTTGACAGTGCCGTGCCCGTTGCACGCCTGGCGATGCGCAGCAACCCTGACCAGACGATGTTCTATTGCACGTCGTTTTTCAAAGACTGCGTTCACTACTCGCCAGCGCTGCAGGCCTATGTGGTGATGGAAATCGTCGACGGGGTGATGACGCTCTATGAGGTGTTCGCAAGGCGTGCGCTCGACCTGCAGGCACTGATTGCAGAACTGAGCACACCCCAGACCACCCGGGTGGTGCTGGGGTTTGCGCCGCTGGATAGCAGCGGCTTCGAGGCGCAGCCGCTGGTGTCGGATGACAGCCTGTTCGTGCTCGGCCAGGCCGGTCAATTCATCGAAGACGCCCGGCTGATGTTCCCGTTGCTGTCACACGCCTGAGCCGTTCAGGCCACAACCGGAATCAGCGGATCGGCCGCCGCCAGAGCAACCGCCCGATCGGCCGCGGGCGGGTAGATCCACACCGAGTTGATCTGCTGCTTGAGGGCTTTGGCTTCGTCCTTGATCAGCTTCACCTCACGCTCCCAGCCCTCGGTGTACACCGCGCCCCAGGCCCCCAGGTCCAGGCAGGTGACGTACTTGGGCTGGCGGTATGGCGTCGGCTCGACGCCAAGCAGGTCGGCGGCGACGTTGTTGCCCGAGTGGCGGCCCAGGGCGATGGCGTGCTGGCAGGTCATCAAGGCGTGGTTGCCCAGGTCGTCGGTGGCGGCGTAGGCCACGTCACCGGTGGCGAATACATGCTCTTGGCCAATGACCTTGAGGTTGTCATCGACATGCAGGCGGCCATGGCCATCGCGTTGCCCCGGGACTTGTGCGGTGAGGGCGCTGGCGCGCACGCCGACGGTCCAGACCACGGTGGCGGCCTCGATGCGCTGGCCATCGGCGAGGGTCACGCCATCGGCATCGACGCCAGCCACCGAGGCATTCAGGCGCCACTCCACCCCCAGCGCCGTGCAGGCTTCGATGATTGCCGGGCTGATGCCTTCGCCCAGGGCAGCGCCGATCTTGTTGCCGCGATCGACGATGATCACCTGCACCTGGGCATCTTCGCCGAGCACCGCACGCAGGCGGGCGGGCATTTCGGTGGCGGTCTCGATGCCGGTGAAGCCGCCGCCGGCCACTACCACGGTATTGCGCGCCTTTGATGCAGGCCGCTGGGCCAGGGCTTCGATGTGCTGCTCCAGGCGGCTGGCCGATTCGATCTGGTCGACGTCGAAGGCGTACTGCTCAAGCCCGGCCAGCGCTGGGCGGACCACACCGCTGCCGCTGGCCATGACCAGCCGATCGTACCCCAGCACCTGCGGGCGGCCCTGGCCGTCGCGGTAGCCGACGCGCTTTTCGGCCACATCGATCTGGTCCGCCGCGCCCTGGATGAAGTTCACCCCCACCGCGGTAAACAGCTCGGCCAGCGGCGCTTTCAACTGCTGCACAGCGGTTTCGTAGAAGCGCGGGCGGATGCGCAGTTCGGCTTGCGGTGCGAGCACGCTGACAGTGACATCGTTGCGCCCGTGCTGGTCCAGCAGGCGGCTGGCGCTGAGGGCGCTCCACATACCGCCGAAGCCGGCGCCGATGATCAGGATGTGCTGTTTCATGTTCTGCTCCGAGAAAAAAGGGCTGTTGTTTGCCGGACGCAGGGTGTTGTTGCCCGCACCGGATAACTGCGACTGTATTGGTCGTAGTTAAATGGTGCAAGCATTTTCTTAATGCCTATGCGTTAAGCCTTGGATTTGCTGGTGGTCAGGATGAACTGCTAGTATTGGCGACAAATCAAGTCGGAGATGGTCATGTCCCTGTATAGCGCCGGCGTCGAGTACGGCTTGCACTGCCTGCTGTTTCTGGTCGACGACCTGGGCGAAAGCCGGGAAGCCAGTGTGCGTGACCTGGCCGAGTTGCAGGGGGTGCCCCATGAATACCTGGCCAAGGTCTTTACCAAGCTGGCCAAGGCCAGGCTGGTGGTGGCCACCGAGGGTGTGCGGGGTGGTTTCCGGCTGGCCCGGCCGGCGGATGAAATCACCGTGCTGGATATCGTCACGGCCATCGATGGGCACAAGGCGATCTTTGATTGTCGCGACGTGCGTGACCGCTGCACCTTGTTCGACGGCGCGCCGCCGGCCTGGGCCATCGATGGCACCTGCGCCATTCACGCGGTGATGCTCACCGCGCAAAAGCGCATGGAAGAAGCCCTGGCCCAGCAGACTATCCTCGACCTGTCGCGGCGCCTGGGGCGCAAGGCACCGGCGGAGTTTTCCACCCAGGTGGTGAAGTGGATCAACGAGCGCCGCGACAGCAAGTAAGGCGCTTCAGGCGGGTTCGGCGACCTCGGCGAACAATCTGCGGCCGTGCTCGAACATGCGCTGCAGGTGGGCGCCGGGGTCGGCGCTTTCCGATTCCAGCAGCAGGGTCGAGCTCACCACGCGGGCGCCGCAATAATCGAAGATGCCGTGATCGATCTGGGTCTTCATCGCCTGCCCGTAGCCATGCTTGCTGAAGGTTGCCGCATCGGCGCCGCCAATGCCCAACAGGTGCACGTTCAAGCGGCCCAGCATTTTTACCATCGGCGCTTCGGTGCTGAAGTCGAACGCCCAGCCATTGCTGAATACCCGGTCGATCCAGCCTTTGAGCAGCGCCGGCATCGACCACCAATACACCGGAAAGACCAGCACCAGCGCATCGCTGCGGTCGATGCGCGCCTGCTCGGCCAGCACATCGGCGCCAGGTGCTGCGGTGCGGTGATGAACCGCGTGGTCGGCGGCGGCGAACACCGGGTTGAAACCTTCGGCGAACAGGTCGGCGAGCTCGGCGCTATGGCCGTTTTGTGCCAGGCCTTCGATCACCTTGGCGGCCAGGCTGTGGGTGAGTGACTGCGGGTCATGATGGGCGACAACAACAAGCGCGTGCATGGCAAGGGCTCCTGCGGATTGCGGGGAAAGGATAAGGCTTGTAAGCTGAGCACAAGTTACCTTTGGTAAGTTACTTTTGGTAGGTAAGCATGTCAAGCGATCCGCAACCTCGTCGGCGTCTGTCGCGCGAAGACCGTCAGCAACAACTGCTGGAGGTGGCTTGGCGCCTGGTCCGCGAAGAGGGTACCGAGGCGCTGACCCTGGGCCGACTGGCGGAATTGGCCGGGGTTACAAAGCCGGTGGTGTATGACCATTTTGGTACCCGCTCAGGCTTGCTGGCGGCGTTGTACCAGTGTTACGACGAGCGCCAGACTGTGGTGATGGACGCCGCCCTGGCCGCCTGCGAGCCGACGCTTGAGAGCAGCGCTGCAGTGCTTGCCAATTGCTACGTCGACTGCGTGTTGACCCAGGGCCGGGAGATACCCGGAGTGATTGCTGCGCTGGCCAGCTCGCCAGAACTTGAACAGATCAAGCGCGAGTACGAGGCAGTGTTCATGGAAAAATGCCGGGCGCTGCTGGCGCCGTTCAGTGCCAGCGGCGCGATTGCCGTGGCCGGATTGCGGGCGATGATCGGCGCGGCGGAGGCGTTGTCTCATTCTGCGGCGAACGGTGAGATTACGGCGGAGCAGGCGCAGCAGGAGTTGTTCGAGACCATCAAGGCGATGGTGGTGCGCAGTTAAAATACATCGCGGGGCAAGCCCGCTCCCACAGGCTGCTCACCCCCCTGTAGGAGCAGGCTTGACCCGCGATAGGGCCTTATTAAGCGGACGAGAAATATGGACATTCAAGAAATCAAGCAACGCCTGGCCAAACCCGCCACGCGCTTTTTCGCCGGCGGCTTTCGCCCGACCAACAGCGATGAAGAAAGCTGGCTCGGCCGGGTATTCCTCTACGGCCCCGACGAGGGCGTACCGACCAACGCCGCTGGCGAGCAACTGATGCCCGCGGCCCAGTTCCACCTGCCGAGCCTGCCGTTCAGCAGCCCGCTGCTCAAGGACATCCGCGTTCTCACCCTGTTCGTCGGTTACCCGTTCCCGGATGAATTCGAGCCCATGGGCAACAACTGGCTGATCCGCGAATACCGCGCCGACGACGAGCTGGTGCGCAAGGACCTGCCGGTCGCCAACTCCTTTCTCAAGGCCTTCCCGCTGCGCGCTGAAAAACTCGCCGAGGACTATCCGCTGTGGGACGGCGGCGGTGTGCCGGATGAGCTGGTCACGGAAATCGTCAAGCTCGAACAGGCAGGGGACATCGAGTGCTACTACGAGGTCATCACCCACGCCTACGAGCACAAGATTGGCGGCTATCCGTCGTTCTGCCAGTCGGGCGTGGACCCGGGCGACGGCTTTGAGTTCGTCTTCCAGGTGTCATCCGATGCCAAGATCAACCTCAACGTGATCGACAGCGGCAGCCTGATGTTCTTCAAGCACCGCGACAGCGGCGAGTGGACGATCTACTACGACTTCTATTGAGCTAGTGCGACTCGCCGTTGCGCGGCTTGTAGAACAGAAACTCGCTGGTCTCGGCTGTTCGGGCAAAGGTCTTCGACCAGTCGGGGCGCACATGGCGGTCGTGAAAGTACAGGGCGCCACCGGTGCGATCCGGCAGTTGTTTGTTAAGCGCCTTGCGCGCTATTTCCTTGGCCAGGGTGTAGCGCACCTCTTCCTGAACAGCGTCCGAGCGGCCATCGCACCACCAGGAGAACTGGCAGGCGCCGGTCTCCGAGCCCTGCTTGACCACGCCGCAGACCGAATCGGGAAAGCCCGCGTGGCCAACCCGGTTCATCACCACATTGGCCACCGCCTCCATGTCGGCTGATTCACCGCCCTTGGACTCCCAGTAGATGCTGCGCGCCAGGCAGGTGATGGCATCATCCAGCGCGGCTGCACCAGCCGGGTCGACGGCCTGGACTTCGGTCTTGGTGATGGCTTGGGATTTGGGCGCGGGTGGGGCATCGGGGTGGCTGGCAGCTTTTTGCTCCAGCACCTGGGCTTTTTCTTCGGCCACCTGGGCCTTGGAGTCGGCCGCCAATGTCAGGGCGCTGGAAAACGTCAGTACCAGGCAAGTTGCAAGTGTTAGCAGGCGCATGCTCGAACCTTTGATTGGCCTGGGAGTGGAACTTCCCGTTACAGGATCGACCGCAAGGAACTCAAAACATTCCCGCTGTCAGACGACGGGCAACTTCGGGCATCATCTACGCAGTCCGTTCAAGGGAGATTTCCATGCGCGTCACTTCACCTGTTGCATCGCTGGCGTTGTTGTCGCTGAGCCTGGCGTTTAGCGTGAGCGCCCAGGCCAGCGACGAGTCGCAGCTGATCGAGTCGATCAACGCCTACCGCAGCCAGGCCCAGCGTTGCGCAGGCCAGGGGTCGATGGAGCTGCCGCCGCTGGCCAGCGACCCGCGCCTGATGCTGCCGGCCAACAGCATGGGCGACCTGCGCGAGGCGTTGGCGCAAAACAGCTACCCGATGGTCAACGTCCAGGCGATCAGCCTGTCCGGGCCGCGCGATCCGCAGGCGGCGATGCAGGCGGTGCGCGAAAGCTTCTGCCAGGTGGTACTCGACCCGCAGTTCGTTGATGTCGGCGTCAGCCGCGAGGGCCGCGACTGGCGTATCGTGCTGGCGCGGCCGCTGCTGGCCGGACGCCTGGGCGACGTACAGGCCGAAGGGCAGAAGGTCCTGGAGATGATCAACACCGCGCGCAGCCAGGCCCGCCAGTGCGGCGGCCAAGCGTTCGATGCGACCACGGCGCTGGCCTGGAACACTACCCTGGCCGGCGCCGCCGAAAGCCACACGCGGGCCATGGCCAACAACAACTTCTTCGATCACAAGGACCGCGACGGTCGCACTCCGGGGGATCGCGCCGAGCTTGCGGGGTATGCCGGCCAGAAGGTCGGCGAGAACATCGCCGCCGGCCAGGACACCCCGCGCAAGGTGGTCGATGGCTGGCTGGCCAGCCCAGGCCACTGCGCCAACCTGATGAACCCGCAGTTCAGCGAGCTGGGCGCAGCTTACGCGGTCGACCCCAAAAGCGACGCCGGGATCTACTGGACAGCGATGTTCGGCGCGCCGTAAACCGCCCTAGTGCTCAAGCCCGGCGCGCTTGAGCAACTGCTTGCAGCGCTCGGACAGGTGCACCACGCGCAGGTGCTTGCCGTTGTTGCTGTAGCGCTCGCGCAGGGTCTTGAGCGCGGCGATCGCCGAGTAGTCGACAACGTTCAGGTGACGGCAGTCGAGGGTCACCTGGGCCGGGTCATTGGCCGGGTCGAACTGGTTGAGGAACGGCGTGGTCGAGGCGAAGAACAGGGTGCCGTGGACCTTGTACAGCTTGCTGCCGTCGCTTTCGTCGTGGCTGTCGGCATACAGCTCACGGGCCTGTTGCCAGGCAAAATTGAGCGCGGCGATGACGATGCCGCACAGCACCGCAGTGGCAAGGTCGGTAAACACCGTGACCAGGGTCACGGCGATGATCGCCAGCACATCGTTGACCGGCACCTTGTGCAGCACCCGCAACGACGCCCACGAAAAGGTCTGCTGGGCCACCACGAACATCACCCCGACCAGCGCTGCCAGCGGAATGCGCTCGATCAGCGGCGAGAGGAACAGCACGAACATCAAGATCATTACCCCGGCGACCACCCCCGACAGCCGCCCTCGGCCGCCGGAACTCAGGTTGATGGCGGTCTGGCCGATCATCGCGCAACCGCCCATGCCGCCGAACAGCCCGCTGGTCATGTTGGCCACACCCAGGGCTACGCATTCGCGGTCGGGGTGGCCGCGGGTCTCGGTGATTTCATCGGTGAGGTTCAGGGTCAGCAGGGTTTCCAGCAGGCCGACCAGGGCCATGAGCAGCGCATAAGGGGCGATGACCTGCAGAGTCTCGAGGCTCCACGGCACCTGCGGCCAGCGCCAGGCCGGCAGGCCGCCGGCGATGTGGGCAAGATCGCCGAGGGTGCGGGTCGGCAGGTCGAGCAGGTAGACGCCGGCACCGACGCCGAGAATGGCGATCAACGCCGGCGGCACGCTGCGGGTCAGGCGCGGCAACAGGTAGACAATCGCCATGGTCAGTGCCACCAGCCCCAGCATCAGGTACAGCGGTGCACCGCTGAGCCAGGCGCCATCGGCCTTGAAGTGCTCAAGCTGGGCCAGGGCAATGATGATCGCCAGGCCGTTGACGAAGCCGAGCATCACCGAATACGGCACCATCCGCACCAGTTTGCCCAGGCGCAGCAGGCCGAAGGCGATCATGATCAGCCCGCCGAGCAGCACCGTCGCCAGCAGGTACTGCACGCCGTGGGTGACCACCAGGGCGACGATGACCACGGCCATGGACCCGGCCGCGCCGGAAATCATCCCCGGGCGCCCGCCGAGCAGGGCGGTCAGGGTGCAGATGATGAAGGCGCCATACAGGCCCATCAGCGGGTTGAGGTGCGCCACCAGGGCAAAAGCGATGCACTCGGGCACCAGGGCGAAGGCTGTGGTGAGTCCTGCCAGGATATCGGCGCGTAGCGGGGTTGTTCTCATGACCTACCTGAAGAGCGGCCCGGCAGCGGGGTGCTGCCGGGGCAAAAAGCGCAGGATGCTACGTAATTTGCCGATCGCACGCCAGCGCCCTGGCGAGGAATCCCGCCGTGTGGCTGTCCTTGCACGCCGCCACCTGCGCTGGCGGCCCGCTGACCACCACCTTGCCGCCGGAGCTACCGGCCCCGGGGCCGATATCGATCACCCAGTCGCTCTGGGCCACCACGCGCATGTCGTGCTCGACCACGATCACCGTGTGCCCGGCCTCGACCAGGCGCTGCAGTTGCACCAGCAAGCGGTCGATGTCCTGCGGGTGCAGGCCGGTGGTGGGTTCGTCCAGCACGTAGAGGGTGGCGCCGCGGGCCAGGCGTTGCAGCTCGGTGGCCAGCTTGATGCGCTGGGCTTCGCCGCCCGACAGCTCGGTGGCCGGCTGGCCCAGGCGCAAATAACCCAGGCCGATGTCCTGCAGCACCCGCAGGGCGCGGCTGATCGCTGGCTGCTGGGCAAAGCGCTGGCTGGCCTGGTCGACGGTTAGTTGCAGTACCTGGGCGATGTTCAAGTCTTGCCAGGTGATGGCCAGGGTCTGGGGGTTGTAGCGGTCGCCATGGCAGGTCGGGCAGGGCGCATAGACACTGGGCATGAACAATAGCTCGACGCTGACAAAGCCTTCGCCTTCGCAGGTCTCGCAGCGGCCCTTGGCGACGTTGAACGAGAACTGCCCGGCATCAAAGCCTTGCGCTTGTGCATCGGGCGTTGCCGCAAACAGCTTGCGCACGTGATCGAACAGGCCGGTGTAGGTCGCCAGGTTCGAGCGCGGCGTGCGGCCGATGGGCTTCTGGTCCACCGGCACCAGGCGGCGGATATGCTCAAGGCCGGCGCTGATCCAGCCGTCGCTGGTTTGTTCGGGTTGGTCTTCCAGGCTCTGTTCTGCGACATCCTCCTGGCTGCGGGCCTGGCCCAGGTGCTCGCCGAGCAGGTCGAGCAGCGCCTGGCTGACCAGGCTCGATTTGCCCGAGCCGGAAATCCCGGTGACCGCGCTGAAGCAGCCGAGCGGGAAGGCCACCGCCAGTTGCTCGAGGTTGTTGCGGGTGACGCCTTCAAGTTGCAGCCATGCCTGGGGCGTGCGCGGCGGGCGAACCTGGGGGGGATTTTCGTTGAACAGGTAAGTGCGGGTGCGCGAGGCCTCGACCTTGGCCAGGCCTGCCGGCGGGCCGCTGTACAGCACCTGGCCGCCGTGCTCGCCGGCGTCCGGGCCGACGTCCACCAGCCAGTCGGCGCGGCGCATGGTGTCCAGGTCATGCTCGACCACATACACCGAGTTGCCCGCCTGCTTGAGCCGCTGCAAGGCCGTGAACAGCGCTTCGCTATCAGCCGGATGCAGCCCGGCCGAGGGCTCGTCGAGCACGTAGATCACCCCGAACAGCTGCGAGTTGAGCTGGGTGGCCAGGCGCAGGCGTTGCAGCTCGCCCGACGACAAGGTCGGTGTGCTGCGTTCCAGGTCCAGGTAACCCAGGCCCAGGTCGATCAGGGTGCTGATGCGCTCCAGCAACTCGGCGGCGATGCGCTGCGCGGCCAGGCGTTTTTCCACCGACAGGTTGGGCGTGTGGCGCACATCCGCACCGCCTTCATGGGGGTTGTCGCCGCGGGCGGCGCGTTGCTCGCGGGCCTGTCGGGTTTGCGCGTGGCTCAGCACAGCGCCGGCTTCTTCAGGCTGCTTGAGGTAATCGGTATTGGCGACGGTCTTGAGCAGTTCGGCCAGGTCAAGCAGTGGCAGGCGCGACAGCTCAGTGATGTCCTTGCCGGCAAAGGTCACCGTCAGCGCCTCGGCTTTCAGACGCTTGCCGGCGCAGGCCGGGCAGGGGCTGGCGCGCATGAAGGCGGACACGCGCTTGCGCATCAGCGCACTTTGCGAATGGGTGAAGGTGTGCAGCACATAGCGCCGGGCACCGCTGAAGGTGCCCTGGTAGCTGGGTTCGAGTTTGCGCTTGAGCGCCTGGCGGGTTTGCGCCGGGGTCAGGCCGGCGTACACCGGCACTGTCGGGGTTTCTTCGGTGAAGAGAATCCAGTCGCGCTGCGCCTGGGGCAGGTCGCGCCAGGGGATGTCGACGTCATAGCCGAGGGTCACGAGGATATCGCGCAGGTTCTGCCCCTGCCAGGCCATGGGCCAGGACGCCACCGCCCGTTCGCGGATGCTCAGCGACGGGTCGGGCACCATCGACGCCTCACTGACATCGAACACCCGGCCCAGGCCATGGCATTCGGCGCAGGCGCCTTGCGGGGTATTGGCCGAGAAGTCTTCGGCGAACAGCATCGGCTGCTCGGCCGGGTAGCTGCCGGCGCGCGAGTAGAGCATACGGATCAGGCTCGACAGGGTGGTGACGCTGCCGACCGACGAGCGCGCGCTGGGCGTGCCGCGTTGCTGCTGCAGGGCCACCGCCGGCGGCAGGCCTTCGATGGAATCCACTGCCGGCACCCCGACCTGATCGATCAAGCGCCGCGCATAGGGCGCTACCGATTCGAAATAGCGGCGCTGGGCTTCGGCATACAAGGTGGAGAACGCCAGCGACGACTTGCCCGAGCCCGACACCCCGGTGAACACCACCAGCGCATCGCGGGGAATGTCGACGTCGACATTCTTCAGGTTGTGCTCACGGGCGCCGCGCACCCGGACACAACCGGCGGGGTTGGCACTGACTACTGGTTTTGCACACATGACGATATTCTTCCCTGCTGAGCGATCCGCGTAAGTGGCAGACCGCCGAGCATGGCGCCAGTGCCGTGGTTTTTCAAATGGAGGTGAAATCTGGTGATGTTCATGGTGATTGAAGCGCACCGCAGTGAGTACCCCGAGCCCATCACTTTTGCCAGGGGCGCGACACTGCACATCGGCGAGCGTGGCAAGTGCGCCAAAGTCGCCCTCGTAGCCTGTATGCGGGTGCTGATCGTCAGGCTGAATGCAATGCTGCGGGACAATACCCCTTGGCGAGTGCAAACAGCCTGATCAAGACAGTTGCTCCCACATGGACCTCCCTGTGGGAGCGGGCTTGCCCCGCGATTGGGCCCTCAACCCATGGCCGCCAGCATCAGCTCCAGGTTCTGCACCGCTGCCCCCGACGCACCTTTGCCGAGGTTGTCGAACACTGCCGTCAGCAATACCTGGCCGTGCTCTTCATTGGCAAACACCGCCAGGCGCAGGTCGTTGCTGTCGTTGACTGCTTGCGGGTCCAGTTGTACTGCCGAGGCGCCCAACTGCAGCGGCGCTACCTGTACATAACGGGCGCCGTGGTAGTGCTCGGCCAGGCACTTCTGCAACCGCGCCGCAGTCACGCCCGCCGGCAGCAACCGGGTCTGCAGGGCGATGGTCAGGACGATGCCCTGGCGGTAGCTGCCATAGCTGGGCACAAACACCGGCCGCTGCGACAAACCGGCGTGCTGCTGGATCTCCGGCACATGCTTGTGGTCCAGGTGCAAGCCATACACCAGCACGCCCTGGGCTGTGTGTGCATCGGGCCCTTCATGCCGTTCGACCGCCGCCCGGCCGCCACCGGAATAACCCGACACCGCGTTCACCGTCAGCGGATAGTCCGCCGGCACCAGGCCTGCGCCAATCAATGGCCGCAACAAGGCGATGGCGCCGGTCGGGTAGCAGCCTGGGTTGCTGACCCGCTTGGCCTGGGCAATGCGCTCGGCCTGCTCTTCATCCAGCTCCGGCAAGCCATACACCCAACCCGGGGTGGTGCGGTGCGCGGAGCTGGCGTCGATCACCCGCACCTGCGGGTTGACGATGGCCGCCACCGCTTCACGGGCGGCGTCGTCGGGCAGGCACAGGATCGCCACGTCGGCGCTGTTGATGGCTTCGGCGCGCAGGTGCAGGTTCTTGCGCTCGCCCGCCGGCAGGGTCAGCAGGCGCAGGTCGCTGCGAGCGTTGAGGCGGGCGTGGATCTGCAGGCCGGTGGTGCCTTGGTCGCCGTCGATAAAAACCAGGGGCTGGTGCATGGGGGCTCTCGTACATAGGTGACAAATGTGCAGCCATCTTCACCTGTGGCTGGACGAAAGAAAATTTGAATATCATGATGCTCAACTTCATTTTTTCTGAACGATAAACCCATGCGCGAGATCAGCCTCGACCGGCTGCGTACCCTGGTGGTGATCGCCGACCTCGGCTCCTTTGCCCAGGCGGCGCGGGCGCTCAACCTGGCGCCGCCGACAGTTAGCCTGCACGTCGCCGACCTCGAGGCGCGCATTGGTGCGCCGCTGCTGTCGCGCAAGCGCGGGCAGATCCGCCCCACGGCCATCGGTGAAACCCTGCTCGAACGCGCCCGGCGCCTGCTGGCCGATGCCGAACAGGCACTCGATGATGTGCAGCGCCAGGTCCAGGGCCTGGCCGGGCGGGTGCGCCTGGGCGCTTCCACCGGTGCCATCGCCCATTTGCTGCCGCAGGCGCTGGATATCCTCGGCGTGCAGCACCCTGGCATCGATGTGCAGGTGCAGGTGCTGACCTCCAGCGAGTCGCTGGCGCGCCTGCACGACGGCAGCCTCGACATCGGCCTGGTGGCGCTGCCGCAAGCAGCGATCAAGGGCCTGCAGATTCGCCCGTGGCGGCGCGATCCGATCATGGCGTTCATTCCCGCCAGCTGGTCACCGCCGGCGCGGATCAGCCCGGCGTGGCTGGCCAGCCGGGCGCTGATTCTCAACGACAGCAGCACCCAGCTGTCGCGGGTGACCAGCGAATGGTTTGCCAGCGCCGGCCTGCAGCCGCCAGCGCGTATCCAGCTCAACTACAACGACGCGGTAAAAAGCCTGGTGGCGGCGGGCTATGGCGCGACCTTGCTGCCCCATGAATCGGCAGCGCCGGAGCATGACCCGCGGATCTGCATGCGCCCGTTGCGCCCGGGGCTGTGGCGGCACCTGGGCATCGCCTGCCGCCAGGGCGAGGTGGAGCAGGGCACCGCCTTGGTGCTGCAGGTGCTGATGAGCCAGGCGGTGAAAAACTAGACCAGCCGCAGCCCGCGCCCGCCCTCCAGCCACGGCCCTTGACCCAGGCGCTCGAGGGCCAGGGCCCGGGCTTTGCGGCTGAGCTGGTCGAGGTGGCGGTCGCGCTGTTTCTCGGCATCGACCATCGCCCGCTTGCCGTGTTGCTTGAGCAGGTAGCTGTGGATCTGCTGCACCTCCAGGGTGCGGTAGATCGGCGCCACGTCGAGCACCGCCGCCATGCCGGCGCTGGGCTCGGCGTGGGTGTTCATCAACACCTGCGGGCCGCGCGCGCCAGTCACCTGAAAGCCCAGGGCTTCGAATACCGGTACTTTAGCGGCCACGCAGCCGAGCTCGGCCTGCGGGTAGCGCGCGGTCATCTGTGCCAGCATGGCCCGGGCAATCCCCTGGCGGCGGTGGCTGGCGTGTACGGCCAGGTAGGCCACAGAACAGGCCTGCGGGTCATCCTTGAGCGGCAGGTACAGCAAAAAGCCCACCACCAGCTCCGGGTCGTCGAGGTCCAGGGCCACGATCAGTTCGACCGGGATGCCGCGCGAGCCGTCCATGGCCTGCAGGTACAGGTGCACTTCGAAGCCGATGCCGTACTGGTACAGGCTGTACAGCGGGTTGCTCGGCGCCAGGGCGACGCTGCTGATGTCGGTCAGGTAGTCGACCACCATCTGCAGGATCTGGCTTTTGATCGGCTCGGCGGGCGGCGCGACGAAGTGGTGGAGGGTGGGCATCGGCAGGGGTGACTCCAGGCAAAAACGGCAATGGCGCGATTCTACCGCGCCGGCCTGCCATCCGTCCCTTCGCCGCGCAGATGATCTGAACTTCAGTTGCGGCGTATCGCTCCCTTGCATAGAGGGCACTTTTCGCCCGACTGCCGAAGGCTGCCGCCATGACTGTGATGACCGCCACACCCGTGCTCGACCCCTATGCCATCGACAGCCGGGCAGGCCATGAGGCGCAGTACCACGCCTTGCTGCAGGGCGACCTGAGCGCCAGCGCCGCCTGGCTCGGCGAGCAATTGCAACAGGCTGAGGCCTTGCCTGATGAACTGCCGGCCAACCCCGTCGAACTCAGCCAATGGACTGCCGAGCGCGCTGCTGCCGTGGCCGGGCAATACGCCCAGTACCTGGCCGAGCGCAAAGCCGGCGCTGCCCGGCGTTACTTCAGCAACCGCGCCCATGCGCTGTATTTTCTCCAGCACGTCGCCCCGACCAAGGCGGTGGATGGTGCCTGGCTGTTCGGCATGCTCAGGCACTGGGCCGACCCGCGCTACCACGGCCTGATCCGCATCTACCTGGAAGAGCTCGGTGATGGCGACCCGGCCTGCAACCATGTGCTGATCTACCGGCGCCTGCTCAGCGAACTGGGTTGCCATGAGCAGCTGCCGCTGGGCGACGACCGCTACCTGCAAGGTGCGCTGCAACTGGCGCTGGGCTTCAACACCGAGGCGTTCCTGCCCGAAGTGATCGGCTACAACCTGGGCTATGAGCAACTGCCCCTGCATTTGCTGATCAGCGCTTACGAGCTGGACGAACTGGGCATCGACCCGCAGTACTTTCGCCTGCACGTGACCATCGACAACGCCAGCAGCGGCCACGCCTGCAAGGCGGTGCAGGCACTGATGCAACTGTGGCCGGCGCAGGGTGCCAGCGAGTTCTATCGGCGGGTGGCGCGAGGCTATCGGCTCAACGACCTGGGCCCGGGCTCAGCGACGATCATTGCCGAGTTTGACCTCGAAGCCGAGCTGGTGGTCGCCTTCGAGCGCAAGCGCAGTTTTGGCCAGCACATGCATTCCGATTACTGCCGTATCGAAGGACGCACGGTCAACCAGTGGCTGGCCGAGCCCGGCAGCATTGCGGGGTTTCTCGCCGCCCTGCAGGAAAAGGGCTGGATCAAACGCGGCCAGGACCCGGCCGACAGCCGTTTCTGGCAACTGATCGACGGCCCGGCAGCAGCGATGTTCGGCGTCTTCAGCCCCTATGAAAAGCAGCTGCTGCATGACTGGATCGCGCTCAGCTGGCAGCCGCGCCGCCCTCGTCACGGGCCGGCCAAAGCCGAGGTGTCGATGCACGACGAGGCGCTGGTGAGCGCGCTTGAGCGCGAGCTCCATGACCTGCCGCCGCAGGCGCGGATCGCCTACCTGATCAGCGAAATGGCCGGGGCTCGTCACGCCTTGCCCCAGGGCCTGGCGGCGACGCGCAAATACGCGCAGATGACTGGGCTCAATCAGTAACGGAGGCTGACCATGCAATTGACCGAGGCGCAACGCCAGGCCGATCAGGCCTTGCTGCAACTGGGGCGGCGGCTGCTGGCCGATGGCTATCGCTTTACCAGCGTCACGCCCTTGACCCAGTGGCGCAATAACCAGCGCGAGGGTGCAGAACAGTCTCATACCCTGCGCGATATTTTCGGCTGGAACCGGCCCTTTGCGCCCGCGCTGCTGTCAGCGGACGAGCTGGCGCAGCTGCAACGGGCGCAGATCCTCGACGAGCATGAACAGCTGCTGCGCAGCCGGGTACGCTGGTCGAGCCTGCATGATTTGCTCTTCGTTCATTCCGGTTTTCCCACCGACAGCACGGACGCGGTGTTTTTCGGCCCGGACAGCTATCGCTTTGCCCAGTTGATCGAAGCCCACCTGCAGCAGAGTTTCGCCAGCATCAACCACGCCGTGGATATCGGTTGCGGTGCCGGGGTCGGCGCCGTGTTGATCGCCCGTGCCCGCCGGCATGCGCAGGTCAGCGCCGTGGACATCAACCCGCAGGCTCTGCGCCTGACCGCTATCAACGTCGCCCTGGCGGAGCTGGCCAACGTCTCGGTCGAGCACAGCGATGTGCTCCAGGGCATCAGCGGCAGCTTCGACCTGATTGTCGCCAACCCGCCGTACATGCTTGATGCCAGTGAGCGCGCCTACCGGCATGGTGGCGGCGCCCTGGGCGCCGGGCTGTCGTTGCGGATCGTTGAACAAGCACTGCCACGCCTGGCGCCTGGCGGCACCTTGCTGCTGTACACCGGGGTGGCCATGGTTGAGGGTCGCGACCCGTTCCTGGCAGCTTTGCAAGCGCCTTTGGCGTCCGCCGACTGGGCCTGGCACTACCATGAACTGGACCCCGACGTGTTCGGCGAACAACTGCTCGAGCCCGGTTACCAGCAGGTCGAACGCATCGGCGCAGTGGCCTTGAGCGTCACCCGCCGATGAACAGCCCCTGCGGCTTTGGCATCGAGGAAGAATACCTGCTGGTCGAGCTGGCCAGCGGGCACATGCTCGCCGCGCCGTCGGCGGCGCAGATCGACCTGTGCCGCCAGGTGCTTGGCGCACACTTTGCCCAGGAGATGTTCAAGGGCCAGATCGAGGTGGCATCGCCAGTGTTCAGCAGCCTGGCCCAGGCCCGGGAGTTTCTCGCCGGCAGTCGCATGCAACTGGCACAGGTACTGGCCGAGGAAGGCATCGGCCTGTTGAGCGCCGGCAGTCACCCCCTGGGCGGCTGGCGCAAGCAGCAGCCTGCTGACGACGAACACTTTCGCCAGTTGTTCGCCGACTACCAGCAGGTGGCCCGGCGCAGCCTGTTGTGCGGCCTGCATGTGCACGTCGGGGTGCCGCCCGGGCACGACCGCATCCAGCTGATCAACCAGTTGCTACCCTGGTTGCCGCTGCTGTTGCTGCTCAGTACTTCATCGCCGTTCTGGGAAGGCCAGGTGACCGGCTACATGAGCTATCGCCAGGTAGCCTGCGGGGAATGGCCGCACATGGGCCTGCCGGAACGCTTGAGCGACTGGCAGGGATACCAGCGCTACCTCGCCTTGTTGCGACGCACCGGTTCGTTGCGCGAGGGAGATGACGGCTGGTGGGCGATCCGCCCGTCGCGGCGCTTTCCGACGGTGGAGCTGCGCATCGCTGATGCTTGCCCGAACCTTGAAGATGCGCTGTGCATTGCCGGGTTGTTTCGCTGCATGGTCGAGCATTATCTGGCGCATCCACGTACCGCCGTGCACCTGAGCCGCGAGGCCCACTGGCTTGCCCGGGAGAACTACTGGCGGGCCATGCGCCATGGCCGCCATGGGCAGTTCATTTGCCTGGAGGATGAAGGGCAGGGTAGCGCCGGGCAGTGGCTGGCGCGGGCGCAAGCGGTGTTTGCCGATGCGCTGCAGGGGGTTGACGGTGATCGCAGCTTTGCCCGGGCGCAGGTGATTGTTGCCCAGGGGAGCAGTGCCGACCGGCAATTGGCGATGGCGCAGCAGGGGATGTTGGCGGTGGTGCAGGGGTTGTTGCAAGAGGTCAAATCGTGTTGACGCCATCGCGGGTCAAGTCGAGGCGTCGCACCGCCGCTCGGCCGTTCATTTTGCTCTACCCCCACGCCCGGCATGTGCCGCTGCGGGTGCGGGCCTTTATTGATTTCCTGATTCAGGATGCGGCTGGCTGAAACGCTAGCCCTTGGCTTTTTTCAGGCTTTTCATCCGCTGCTTGGCGCGCTGCACGGCAGCCATTTTTTCCGGGCGTTTCATGCGCTTCCATTTGCGGATGTCGTCCTTGCTGCGGCCGCAGCTCAGGCACAGGTCGCCGCTCAACTGGCACACGGCGATGCAGGGGTTTTCGATGTCCTTGGCCATGTGTCAGCCGCGCTGTTCGATGTCGAACTGCACGTGAGGTGCGAGCGGATGCAATTCGACGTCGGCTTCTTGCAAAGCCAAGGCCGTCAGCTCGATCATCCGCTCACCTTGTCCGCTGGCCAGGGCGTGTTCCTTGGCAGCCCGGGTTTCGAAAACCCAGATCACCTGCAAACTGGAAGGGAAGCGTGTGTAATCGACCAGGTGGGTGAGCCAGGCAAAACCGACGATTTCGGCCTTGGCGGTCTCGCAAGCTTCGGTCAGGGTTGCGACCAGACGGCGGTCAAGCTGCGCCTGTTGGCGTTTGCTCAGTGGCATGGCGGTGAGGGTCTTTGCGGGAGGAGAGGCGATCATACGCTATCTGAGCGCGCCACCCGGAACTGGGCGCAGCGGTGCCGGGTCTTGCGCCAATCCTGTGGGAGCGGGCTTGCCCCGCGATCGAGCGCGAAGCGGTCGTGGTTCAAGCACGCTCCTACACCGGTGGCTGCGGGGCCTATTGAACGTTGTGCAGCTTCACCACATCACCCGAGACACGGGTGGTGTAGCCGGTCAGTACCCAGGCCCAGAACCAGTTTTCCTGGACCTGGGTATTGATCATCGCGTCGCCGCCCTTGGCCTTGATCGCGGCATTTTGGGCGCGCACGAAGCGGCTGTTCTGGCGCACTGGAATAAGGCCCAGGACCAGCAGGCCGGTGGCGCTGGCTTCGCTGTGGCCGATCACGGTGTACTGGTCGGCGTTGTAGTGCTGGGTTTTCATCGGGGTGCCGGTGCAACCTGCCAGGGCCAGGACGAACAGACCGCAGGCGACAACTTTGCTCAGGTTTTTCACTGCATAACTCCATGACAATTGGCCCGGGATCCATCTCTCGAGCGGCGCATACTTTACCGGATCAGCCAGGATCACGCTCGTCTGCCGGCGCTCGGGAGCAATGGATTTACCCGCGCCACACCGGCCACAGGTCGCTGCCCAGCGCCCAGTGGCCTTGCCCGGGCAGCAGGCGCACACCACCGACCCAGCGCTCGGGGGCCTGCTGCTCAAGCCAGTTGGCCTGGCCCGCCAGCACCTGCTCGCCCAGCGGGGTGAGGCTCAGGGGCCGGCGCGGCCAGTCCAGCTCGGCCTGCGCTTCGATGAGCAGCGGCGTCGGCGAATCGATCAGCGGGCGCAGCAGGGCATGGAACATCATGTCGCCCAGGTAAGGCAGTGGCTCGCGCTTGCCCATCAGTTCGGCAAACACCCGGCCGAACGGCACCTCGCCGAACTCGTTGATGATCTGCAGCGCCAGGCGTTCGCTCAGCGACAGACCGTCGTCCACGCCCGGCAGTTCCTGCAACTGGCGTAGCAGCGCCGGGGCGAGCAAGGGCAGGGCCAGGTCCTGGCGATGGGCCAACTGTGCCCAGGCCAGTGGCGAGGGGGCGCAATACGCTGCCCAGGCCTCGCGCGCCAGTTGCAGCATGGGCCCATCCACTGCCCGGCGCTGCGGCCACAACCAGGCCAATACGTCCGGGGCTAATTGGCCGATGCCGATAAACCGCTCGACCCCGGGCATTCTGTCAATCTCGATCAGCTCCAGGCGCTGCGGCGGCTTGGCCAAGCCGGCCAGCACGCGGATCAAAAACAGCTGGTCATAGGCATCCGCCTCGCACCAGAGCACCGCGCTGGGGCAGCCGTCGAGGCGGGCCAGGTCGGCGTATTCGGTGTCCATCTTGCGCTGCACTTCGGCGAGCTCCAGGCCATAGGCCTGGCTGATGTAGTCACTGCGCAGGGCGCGGTAAGGCGCTGTCGGCACGTCGCGCACCGGGCCCATCACCAGCGGGTCGCTGAGCATCTGAAAGGCGCCGGTAAAGCCGGCCAGGCGCAGGCTGTGGCTGATGTCGTTGCCGCAGCGCCAATGCTGGGTGGCGGCTTCGTCATCGGCAGTAAATTGCGGGTGGCGGGCGGCAAACTCGATGGCCTCGACATGCGCCTTGAGCGTGGGCCAGCTGGCAAAGCCCAGGTCGCGGGCAATCAGCCAATGGGCATCGGCCAGGCGCGGTGAAGCAGGGCCGAGCAGCGCCAGTTGCTCGGCCGCGGCACCGCTGCGCAAGCGCTGCAGCAGCTCCTTGGCGCGCTTGCGTTGTTGTTCGAGATTGATGCGCCCGTCATGGGACGGCGACGACAGTCGAGCAGGCATACGAACTCCTTATGCGAGCCTTGTCCGCTGTCAGGCCGGGAGTCGTAGACAAGAATGTGGGGTGTACAGCCTGGGCGCAGCCCTTTCCGCGGACGGGTGGCGTGGTTGACGCCGGCTGCGACTATAGGCCCGGCGCGAGAAAAAATAAACACTCAGTCAATAGCGACACTGCGCAGGCGCTGCGGGTGTACGCATTTCATGATGTCGGTTTTTTTGCTGTATATGCGTGACAGAATCAGGTCAGTAGGCTGTATGGGAGTGGCTTTCTGCGCTTTCGCCACTTGATTGAAGCGTTGCCCATCGACCTGTTGCGGATCGGCCTTGCTGAAGAACCAGTTGATACGCTGCGCGTAATAGGCGCCCAGGTCGCGCATGGCGCCATAGACCCAGGGTGAAGAGTCAGCGGTCATCATGACTGTGGAGTGTTGCGGAAAGAATGGACAACCGTCACTGGCAATGCCGTCTGCAGAGGTGAAGTTTTTCGCAATGAATCCGAGCAGTTCACATGACGGTGCGTCGGCGTAGTTCCAGCCCGAAGCGCGGTCGAATTTTTTGCAATGGCGCATGATGGTTGCCGCGCACTGTCCTTCGAGTCCGCGTTGGCAATCAGCGCCCATTGCTGTCAGGGCGTCCGTCAGCTGCGAGTTGGCCAGTGCCGGTTTGATGATGAACAAACGGGCGAAGTACTCGCCAGGCAGTACGGTTTGTTCCTCGCTGCGGCTACAGTCCTCGGCCATTTTTCCGTTGGACACACAGCCCAACAGGACAGGGTATTGCCAATTGAAAATGTCGTAGCCCAAGGGATAGTGACGGGTCTGGTTACAGACACTTTCCAGATCGGCCAGTCCTGGAACAGTCAGGTACAAACCTTGTTTGCGGATCTGGCTTTTCAGCCGGCACAAGTCACCCATCTCACCCTTGCGGTCCTGGGCATGGTCGGAAATTATGATGGTTTCGATACCCCGGCGGATCAGCGCGTAGGCCCCCAGGTTTTCCGATTGACCGCCATCGGAAAGGTGGATGAAAACCGAATCCCTGGACGGCGTGAAGCGGTGTGCGTAGTAAAGCGGCCAGGGCAGGAACTTGTGGCCAATGTAGTGCGCTTGGGTGTTGGCGTTGGCCGAGGTACTGAGGGTATTGCGGTACGACGTACCCCAACTCAAGGTCGTAGCCCCCATCAGGGCGCCCAGCAAATTACGCAGCGGCGGCTGGGTAACGGCCTTTTGTTGTGAATCGAGAAAGGCTGCCGAGGCGACAGTCGCTCGATAAGGGCTGAGGTCGGGCAGTTGCTTGTGGTGGTAGCCATACAATCCCGATCCCTGGGTATAGGGGGTAATCTCGAACACGCTCAGGTTGGCATCTGATTGTGCGCTGAAATCCCAAGGTGTTCTGTCTTCGCCAGCGGTGGCGTTGATGATCCACAGTGGTGCGCCGTGGCGCTGGTAAGCATTGTCGAGATCCGCAAAGGTCAGACCGATGCCCTGTCGGGTGCGGCCTTCGCGCCTGATCTGTACCGGGCGCTTGCCAATACGGTCACGAAATTCACAACCACCGTCGCTACATTTCACCGGACTTGCGGCGTAGGCCCGGGCAATACCGCTGTTGTAGCGATGCTGACTGACAGAAACCTCCAGCTCCCAGTCGAAGACGCCATTGACCAGCATGCCCAACGGCATCACCGCGACACTTTCGAGCCCCATTACCAGTGCATCTGCGCTGAAGCGGGTGTCTGTTTCAGTGGTGGTGTAGCTGGATGAGTCGTTGAATACATCCTGGAATCCGCGAAGAGCATTCTGGTAACGATAGCGATCATTGGAGACAGGGGTATCGTTGGTCAGGTTGATTGGGTCGCAGTCTTCGAGACGCAGATCATTGATGCCGGCCCTGACATATCGTGAAGGCAGGCAGTCGGCGAAGAACCGTGCCATCTGTTGCGGGGCATGGCTACCCGCTTCCGCCGGCGGGAGGTCGAAGCGCATCCGTGCGTAGTACCAAAGCGCGGCATAGCCACCGCCAGAGACACTCGACAGCGCATCCACCTCGGCCATCAAACCGCTGCTGGTCAGTCCTTGCAGGACGCCCATCGAGAATGCCGACGCTTTGGTGCCGCCGCCTGCCAGCGCCACGCCTAAGTGAGGAAGCTTTTCATCACGCAGTTCCGGTTCGAACTTTTTACGCAGGGTATCGGTAGCAAAGTAATCGACTGAGCCCATCCAGTTGCCTTCATCCCTGAGCGGTGATGATTTCTCTGCAAAGGCGGTACAGCCGCTCAAGGCGAAGAAGGATAGGGCTAAAGTGGCCGTGCTCATCCTGGCGTAGACCATAGGTGCCTCAAATCGGGTGCGTGATGTTAAAAAGCTATAGCACGGCTTTTCGCCACCAGCCCGAGTAACAGGCAATCGTCAGCTCCATGCTGACGGCCAGCGCTCCTGCAGCAAGTCGCTGAACACCTTCAGGCGCGGCGAGTGCTGGCGCGACGGCGGGTAGACCAGTGCCAGTTCACGCCAGCGCCCGGAAAACGGCTCCAGCACCGGCACCAGACGGCCGTCGGCGAGAGCCTGGCGGGCGACGAAATCCATCACCTGGACAATGCCGAAGCCCTGCAAGGCGGCATCGATCAGCGGGTCGCCGACATCGAACAGCAGCTGCCCGCTGACCTGCACGTCGACCCGCTTGCCGTGCTGGACGAACTGCCAGTCGACGCGGCGCCCGAGGTAGGGGTTATGCACCACCAGGCAGTTGTGCCGGGCCAGGTCTTCGAGGCTTTGCGGCATGCCGTGGCGGGCCAGGTAGGCGGGGGAGGCGACGGTCACCCAGTGCATCGGCGCCAGCGGCCGGGCCACCAGGCGCACATCGCTGAGCGGGCCGATGCGTACAGCGGCGTCGAAGCCTTCTTCGGCGAGGTCGACCAGGCGATCGGTCATGGTCGCATCCACCACCAGTTGGGGATGGCGTTGGGTCAGTTCGCCCAGCAGCGGCAGGATGACGATCCGGCCGAAGGCCGAGGGCAGGCTCAGGCGCAGGGTGCCGCTGGGTTCGCAGCGGCGGTCGAGCAGCAACTGCTCGGCTTCCTCGAAGCCGGCCAGCAAGGGGGCGCAACGCTCGCGCAGCAGCAGGCCGTCGGCGCTCAGGCTGACGCTGCGGGTGTTGCGGTGCAGCAGCTTGACCCCCAGTTGCTCTTCCAGACGGCGGATTGCCCGCGACAAGCCTGACTGGGTCAAGCCGGTGCTGGCGGCTGCGGCGGTAAAACTGCGCAGCTCGGCGACCTTGAGCAGCAGGGCAACGGTGTTCAGATCCATGATTAAAGTCATTACTGAAAGAACTGGCAGCGTATTTATCATGCCTGGCGCATGAAAGACACTGGCGCCTTCTTGCCAAGGATGCCCCGCATGTCGACTCCCACCCCGCGCCACCCTGCATTGATGCTGCTGTTGCTGGCGTGCGCCCAACTGATCATTGCCCTGGACTACACCATCGTTTTCGTCGCCTTGCCGACCATTGGCGAGCACCTGGCCATCGGCCCGCGCCAGTTGCAATGGATCATCAGCGCCTTCGGCGTGGCCTTTGGCGGCTGCCTGCTGCTTGGCGGACGCGCCGCCGACCTGCTCGGCCGCAGGCGCCTGTATCGGCTTGGCCAGGGCTTGTTCGCCATCGCCTCGCTGGCCGGCGGTCTGACCCATCAGGCCGAGATCCTGGTGCTGGCGCGGGCGCTGCAGGGGTTGGCGGGTGCCTTGCTGTTCCCCGCGACCCTGGCGCTGATCAACAGCCAGTACGCCGAAGGTGCGCCGCGCACTCGCGCCCTGGCGATCTGGAGCGCCGCCTCGGCCGCGGGCCTGGCCCTCGGCGCCTTGCTAGGCGGCATCCTCACCCAGTGGCTGGGCTGGCAGGCGGTATTTCTGGTCAACGTGCCGCTGGCGGGGGCTTGCGCCTGGGCCGCCGGCTACTGGATTCCGATCGACCCGCCACGGGCCCAGGGGCGCTCGTTTGATCTGGCCGGTGCCCTGACCATCACCCTCGGCGGCAGCCTGCTGGTGCTGGCGCTGATCGAAGGGCCGAGCTGGGGCTGGCAACGGCCGCTGTTCTGGACCGTGCTGGCGGCCGCACTCATCTGCCTGGCGGTGTTTGTGGTGATCGAAACCCGCAGCCGCGACCCGTTGATGCCGCTGCGCCTGCTGCGCACCCCGGGCCTGCGCGCGGCCATGGGCCTGACCGCAGTGTTCATGGCCAGCTTCAGCGTGCAGTACTACTTCCTGGCCTTGTACTTCCAGCAGGTCTACGGCTACAGCGTGCTTGCCAGCGGCCTGGCGTTTTTGCCGGCGACCCTGGTGTGCACCCTGGGCATCGGCATTGCCGAACGGGCGCTGGCCCGCCTGGGTTTGCGCCGCACCTTGATTATCGGCTTGCTGGCCGGCGGCCTGGGTATCCTCTGGCTCGGCTGGATGTTGCCCGGGGATGGCGCTTTTGCCCGCCTGCTGGCGCCGATTGCCTTGCTCAGCATCGGCCAGGGCATGACCTGGACGGCCATGTGGGTGTGCGCCGGGCAGGGAGTTGCGGCGGCCGAGCAGGGCGTGGCGTCAGGGATGGCGTCTACCGTCCAGCAGATTGGCGGGGCGTTGGGCCTGGCGCTGCTGGTGGGGTTGGCCAACCAGGGCCTCGACGGCTTGAGCGGCGCCGCCTGGCAGCAAGGCTATGCGCTGGGCTTGCAGCGTGCAGTACTGGTCAGCGGCGGGATCGCGCTATTGGGTGTGCTGATCGCCCTGGCGTTGCCTGGCAAGGTTCGCAGCACTTCAACAGAGGCTCAAGGCCGTTAGCCGGCTTTGACACACGGCACACTGGCGTCCCGACCCTGACTCACGGAACGCGCCGATGCCCCTGCACATTCGCCCCGCCACGCCCGCCGACGCCAGCGCCATCAGCGCGGTGATCATCCAGTCCTTGCAGCAGACCAACGCCGCCGATTATTCGGCGGCGCTGATCGCCCAGGTCGAGCAGAGCTTTACTGCAGAGCGAATACTGGCCTTGCTTGAGCAGCGCCAGGTGCTGGTGGCGCTGCTCGACCAGCAGTTGGTTGCCACTGCCAGCCTGCAAGGCAATGTGCTGCGCAGCGTGTTTGTGGCGCCAGGGGTGCAGGGCACCGGCGTGGGTCGCGCGCTGATGCAGGCGCTTGAAAACCTGGCCCGGCAAGCGGGGCAGATGGTGCTGCGGGTGCCGTCATCAATCACTGCAGAGGGGTTTTATGCCCGGCTCGGCTACGCCAAGGTCCGCGAGGTGATGGAGGGGGAGGAGCGGATCATCGTCATGGAGCGCGTTGTGCCGCGTTGAGCACGGGGTTGTCGTCGAATATCATTTGACATATTTGATTTGTGATCACATATTCGTATCACAAGAACGACAACACAGGCTTTTTTCCATGACCGACCGTCCCGTCCTGTTGCCGGCCCTGCGTCAGGTGTCCCGCGATACCCTGCAAGACCAGGTCTACCGGCAGATCCGCGAAGCGCTGATGAGCGGGCGTTTTCAGCCCGGGCAGAAGCTGACCATCCGTGGCCTGGCCGAAGCGCTGGGTTCCAGCCCCATGCCGGTACGTGAAGCACTGCAGCGCCTGAGCGCCGAAAATGCCTTTGAAGTCACTGAAACCTCGCGCCTGCGGGTACGGGTGATGACCACTGAACGCCTGCGCGAAATCCGCGATGCGCGGGTGGCCCTCGAAGGCTTGCTGGCCGAGAAGGCCGTGGCCCATCTGGGCGATGCCGACCTGGCTGAAATCACCGAGCTCTGCGTGCAGATGCAGGCCGCCGCCGACAAGGTCGACGTGCCGGCTTACCTGTGGGGCAACTTTGCCTTTCACCGGCGCATTTATGCCGTGGCCCAGGCTGAACTGACCGTCGCCGCGGTGGAGAATTTCTGGCTGCACATGGGCCCGTGCTTTGCCCTGGTCGCCCCGGACAAAGCCCACCTGCAGCGCTCGATGCAAGCCCACGACCGCATCGTCGCCGCCCTGGCCGACCGCGATGCGGCGGCGGCGCGGGCGGCGGTGACAGACGACATCATGCAGGCCGCCGACTCCCTGGCGCGCCTGCTGGTCAACAACGACCGTGCGCGGTCTGTTTCTGGAGTGAAAAAAGCATGAGCGTTCTCAAGCGTCTGACGCCGTATCCGGGCCTGCGGGTGTTGATTTCCGGCGGCGCCGCCGGTATCGGTGAAGTGCTGGCGGCGGCCTATATCGAAGCCGGGGCCAGGGTGCATGTCTGTGATGTCAGCGAGGCGGCCCTGGCGGCGTTTCGCGACCGCTACCCAGGCAGCGTCGCCACCCGCGCCGACGTCGGCGATGCGGCGCAGATAGAGGCGCTGTTCAAGGTTCAGCGCGAGCAGTTCGGCGGCCTCGATGTGCTGGTCAACAACGCCGGCATTGCCGGGCCTACCGCCGGTATCGACGCCATCAGCGACGACGACTGGCAGCGCACCATCGACATCAACCTGACCGCGCAATACCGCTTCGCCCACCACGCGGTGCCGCTGCTCAAGGACTCGCCCAACGCCCACCTGCTGCACATCGCCTCGGTGGCCGGGCGCCTCGGTTACGCCTGGCGCACGCCGTATGCGGCGACCAAATGGGCCATCGTCGGCCTGATGAAATCCCTGGCTTCGGAGCTTGGCGACAGCGATATCCGCGTCAATGCCTTGCTGCCCGGCATCGTCGAAGGGCCGCGCATGGACGGGGTGATTCGCGCCCGTGCCGCGCAAGTGGGGGTATCCGAGGCGCTGATGCGCGAGGAGTACCTGAAGAAGATTTCCCTCAAGCGCATGGTCACTGCCGAAGACGTCGCTGCCACCGCCTTGTTCCTCTGCTCGCCAGCTGCCCGCAACATCACCGGGCAAGCCATCAGCGTCGATGGCAACGTCGAATACCTCTGAGCTGTACCTGCGCTTTTACCGCACTGCTTTCTCGCCAAGAATAAAAACGGAGAACACGCATGTCCAAGAAACGCCCGGTCATCATCACCTGCGCCGTCACCGGTGCCATCCATACGCCGTCGATGTCGCCGCACCTGCCGATCACCCCGCAACAAATCGCCGACGCCGCCATCGGTGCCGCCGAGGCGGGTGCTTCAATCGTTCACCTGCACGCCCGTGATCCGTTCGACGGCAAGCCCAGCCAGGACGTCGAGCTGTTTCGCCAGTTCCTGCCGCAGATCAAGGCGCAAAGCGATGTGGTGATCAACATCACCACCGGCGGCGCGCCGACCATGGGTGTTGAAGAGCGCCTGCAGCCGGTGGCCCAGCTCAAGCCGGAGCTGGCCTCGCTGAACATGGGCTCGATGAATTTCGGCCTGTACGAAATGCTCGAGCGCTTCACCGAGTTCAAGCACGACTGGGAGCGGCCGTACCTGGAAGAGAGCGACGACCGCATCTTTCGCAACACCTTCCGCGACATCACCTACATCCTCAACGCTTGCGCCGAGAACCGCACACGCTTCGAAATCGAGTGCTACGACATCGGTCACCTGTACACCGCCGCGCATTTCCTCCAGCGCGGGCTGCTCAAGGCGCCGTTGTTCATCCAGTCGGTGTTCGGCCTGCGCGGCGGCATCGGTGGCCACCCCGAAGACTTGGCGCACATGCGCCGCACTGCCGACCGCCTGTTTGGCGACAACTATGAGTGGTCGATCCTCGGCGCCGGGCGCAACCAGATCCCCCTGGGCACCATGGGCCTGGCCATGGGCAGCAACGTGCGCGTGGGCCTTGAGGACTCGTTGTGGGACGGCCCGGGCAAGCTGGCGGCGTCCAATGCCGAGCAGGTCAAGCGCATCCGCACGGTGATCGAAGCCCTCGGCGGGCGTGTCGCCAGCCCCGACGAGGCGCGGGAAATGCTCAGCCTCAAGGGCCGCTACGCAGTCGATTTCTAGCTTGCCTGCATGCCCCGGCCGAGCCTGGCCGGGGATGTTCCCATCGCTGTCGTCACACTAGAGATTCGTGCCATGACAATTACAAGATCGCCCGAAGAACTGACTGTGCCCCGTGATCCTGCAACCCTCAACCGGTTGCTGTTCGTCAAACTCATGCCGTTGCTGATCGCCGCCTATGTGCTGAGCTTTCTCGACCGCACCAACATCGCCCTGGCCAAGCATCAACTGGATGTCGACCTGGGCATTTCCGCGGCTGCCTACGGATTGGGCGCCGGGTTGTTTTTCCTTACCTATGCGCTGTCGGAAGTGCCCAGCAACCTGATCATGCACAGGGTTGGTGCACGCTTCTGGATTGCCCGGATCATGGTGACCTGGGGCCTGATTTCCGCCGCCATGGCCTTCGTCCAGGGCGAGACTTCGTTCTACGTGCTGCGCCTGTTGCTGGGCATCGCCGAGGCCGGCTTGTTCCCCGGGGTGATGCTCTACCTGACCTACTGGTTCGGCCGCGAACAGCGCGCCCGCGCTACCGGCTACTTCCTGCTCGGGGTGTGTTTTGCCAACATCATCGGCGGGCCGTTGGGCGCGGCGTTGATGCAGATGGACGGCCTGATGGGCTGGCATGGCTGGCAGTGGATGTTCATGCTCGAAGGCTTGCCGGCGGTGTTCTTCGCCTACGTGGTGTGGAAGAAGCTGCCCGACCGGCCGAGCAAGGCGCCGTGGCTGAGTAGCGCTGAAGCCGAGCAGATCGAACGCCAACTGGCCAGCGAGGCCGAGGAGGGCGCCGGCCACAGCGGGCACTCGCTCAAGCAGTGCCTGACGCCGCAGATCCTGTTGGCGATCTTTGTCTATTTCTGCCACCAGATCACCATCTACACGGTGATCTTTTTCCTGCCGGGGATTATCGGCAAGTACGGCGACCTGAGCGTGCTGCAGATCGGCTTTCTCACCTCGTTGCCGTGGCTGGCGGCAGCGGCCGGGGCGATCGTCCTGCCGCGGTTTGCCAGCACGGCGCAGCGGGCGCGACGGATCCTGGTCAGCGGTTTGCTGACCATGGCCCTGGGCCTGGCCATCGCCTCCCAGGCGGGGCCGGTACTCAGCCTCTTGGGCTTTTGCCTGTCGGCGCTGATGTTCTTTGTGGTCCAGTCGATCATCTTCCTGTATCCGGCCTCGCGCCTCAAAGGTGCGGCGCTGGCCGGCGGCCTGGGCTTCGTCAACTCCTGCGGCTTGCTTGGCGGCTTCTTCGGGCCGTCGTTGATGGGCATGATCGAGCAAAGCACCGGCAATGCCGTGAACGGGTTGAAGTTCATTGCCGTGGTGCTGGTGGTGGCGGCCCTGGCGGCGCTGCGCTTGCGCCAGGGGCATGAGCGTAACAGCGCGAAGGGGAGAGCGCTCAACGACGCGCAGCGCCAATCTGCCTGAGGTTTTCACAGATACATTTGTGGGCGCTGGCTTGCCAGCGATGAGGCCAATGCAGTCAGCACATGAAGTGTTGACTGGATTACGACCGCTGCGCGCTCGATCGCGGGCAAGACCCGCTCCCACAGGATGGGCGCAGTACCTGTAGGAGCGGCGGTGCGGCGACCCGACTTGACCCGCGATGAGGCCATCCCAGACAACACAGCGCTTGACAGCCCACCCCCATCTCGTTTCCAATCCGCCCCCTCAGATCCACCACCCCTCATTATTTAGGTGAAGCCAGTGCCCCACGCCAACCAACACGCCTGATGCCGACGACGGACGTTTAAGCCTGTTGGTGCCTGCCTGCGCACGCACTTTCACCTGCCCGCTGTCGTCGGTTTTCGCCCTTTTGGAGAAGACCCATGACACTCGATATCCGCGAGCTCGCGCAGCTCGACCTGTTCAAATACCCGCGCACCCCACACCTGCAAAGTTCTCGCCTGCAATCGGGCGACAGCGACCATGACCAACTGCCTTACAGCGAACTGAAGGGCCAGTACCTGGTGGTCGAGGAAAAGCTCGACGGCGCCAATGCCGCGATCAGTTTTTCTGCCGCCGGCGAGCTGTTGCTGCAGTCCCGTGGCCATTACCTGGCCGGCGGTAGCCGCGAGCGCCAGTTCAACCAGTTCAAGCAATGGGCGGCCTGCCATGAACACTGGCTGCTCGAGCACCTGGAAGACCGCTACGTGCTGTTCGGCGAGGTGATGAGCAAGCGCCACAGCGTGTTCTACGACCAGCTCCCGCACCTGTTCTTCGAGTTCGATATCTGGGACCGCGAGGCGCAGGTGTTCCTCTCCACCGCACGGCGCCAGCAGTTGCTTGCAGGCGGCCCGGTGTTGTCGGTACCGGTGCTGTTCGAAGGCATCGCGCCGCCTCGGCTGAAGGACCTGCTCGCCCTGGTCGGCCATTCCCAGGCCAAGTCGCAACGCTGGAAAGACGCGTTTGCCGAGGTCATCGCCCGTCAGCAACTGGACTTTGCCAAGGCCTGGAACCAGGGCGACCGCTCTGACCTGATGGAGGGCCTGTACCTGAAAATCGAAACCGCCGAGCACACCACCGGGCGGATCAAATGGGTGCGCCACGACTTTGTCCAGGCCATCCTCGAAGCCGATGAGCACCACCTGCGCCAGCCCTACATCCCCAACCTGCTGGCCGCCGGTGTCGACCTGTATGCGCCCGAGCCCCAGGTCACCTGGGCCAGCCTGCAGGCCGCCGAACAAGGAGTTGAATGATATGGACATGAACACATTGCGAGCGCTGATGCCCGGCCCCGGCCGCGCGGTCGACTACCCGGCGCTGCTCGAGGCGATCCCGTCTCTGCGCGCCTTGGCGGCAACCCCGCAAGACCCGGTCTACCACCAGGAAGGCGACGTCTGGACCCACACCATGATGGTGGTCGATGCCTTGCTCGCCGACCCTGCCTACCAGCGCGCCACCCCAGAGCAGCAATTCGTGCTGTTTTACGCCGCAGTGCTGCACGACATCGCCAAGCCGTCGTGCACGGTGATCGATGAAGTCACCGGCAAGATCGGCCAGCCCGGGCATTCGCGCCGCGGCGCGGTAGATGCGCGCATCCTGTTGTGGCAGGCCGGGGCGCCGTTTGAGCTGCGCGAAAGCATTTGCCGGATCATCAGCGTGCACCAGTTGCCGTTCTTTGCCCTGGCCGGGGACAAGAGCGGGCGTTCGGCCGAGCAGATCCTCCATCGCCTGTCGTGGGAGTTGCCGGTGTGGATGCTCTGCGCCGTGGCCAGCGCCGACATGCAGGGCCGCGGCTTTGCCGGTAAGCAGGGGCTGCTCGATGATATCGAAGTATTTCGCCTGCTGGCCGAAGACGAAGGCTGCCTGGATCGACCCAAGGCCTTTGTCGACGATTACACCCGGCGCTGCTACTTTCGCGGTGCCTCGGTGCTGCCGCAGTACAGCCTGTATCGCGAGGTGCAGGGCTCGCAGGTGATCATGCTGGCGGGGCTGCCGGCCAGCGGCAAGGACACCTGGGTCAACCAGCACGCAGCGGATCTGGCCGTGGTGTCGTTCGACGATGCCCGCCAGGAGCTGGGCCTGAGCCATGGTGACAAAGGCCCGGTGGCGCAGTACGCGATCGACAAGGCCAAGGCCTTGCTACGGCGCCGTGAGCCCTTCGTGTGGAACAGCACGCACTTGTCGCAACAGATGCGCAAGAAGACCCTCGACCTGCTCTACAGCTATGACGCCGACGTGCGCCTGGTGTACCTGGAGCAGAGCGAGCGCGAGCTGATGCGCCGCAACGCCCGTCGCGACACCACGCTGCGCAACAAGGACATCGAGCGCATGTACTTTCGCTGGGAAGTGCCGACGCCGGTGGAGGCGGATCGGCTTGAGTATCAGGTGTGAGGCCATGCAGGTTATGTGGGACTGCAGGCAGCCATCCATGACCCTTCAAGGCATCCCGGAAATCCGCTTCAGGTACTGGACTCTGGCTTGCGTCTGCTTCAACAGGCAATGGGTATGGATGGTGGCGTAGCCGCTGCCGCCAACCGACTCATACGTCTCCAGTTCACAGCTGGCATCACGAAAGGCAATCCAGCTGCGCTGGGCTTTTTTCAGCGCCACGTCCTGGGTCGGGCGCCCGGGTGACGCGCCCTCGTCCTTGAAACGTGTAACCAGCTCCTGGTAGAGCTGATTCAATTGCCGATCGGATTTTTTCAGCGAGCGCTGCATGCATTCAAGCATCTGCACTTCGGTGTTGGCGCCGGGGCACAGGCTGCTTGCCTGGGCCGGGGTAGCCAGTGCCAGCAGCACGCCGACGCTGGCGTAAATCAAGCGATACATGGGGCGTCCTTGCGTTGAAGTTATTTCAGTTTATTGGTGTTGCGGCCAGGTATCGCCAATTACCAGCCAGCAGGCCTTGGACTGCACATGCACATGTTTTTGCCGGGCAGGCTCGAACGGCGTATCCAGGGTGCCCAGCGCAACGCTGACCCAGTCCGGATAATCGCCACTGGCATTGGCCCAGAACAGGCTCGCGCCGCAGCCTGAACAAAAACTGCGGCTGACCGTTGGTGAGGACTTGAACACCTGCAACATGCCCTGCGGATCGCTGCAGCTCAGGGCCGCAGCCGGCACGCTGGCGTACGTGGCGAAGGCTGCGCCATGGGCTTTGCGGCACTGGCTGCAATGGCAGTGGGTGACGGCTTTCAGCGGGGTGTTGATGTGGTAACTGACGGCGCCGCACAGGCAGCTGCCGTGAAAGTCGCTGGTTGTCGGCGCAGATTTGTCGTTGTTCATCCCTGGAGCCCGGTAGAATTTCGCCCGCGATCATAAACCAAGGACAGGAACACCACGATGCGTGAACGTAAATCAGCCCGGCTGTTAGTCATCAGCCCCTCCCGCAGCGTGTTGCTGTTTCGCTTCGTCCATCGCAACGGCGCGCTGGCCGGTGACGATTACTGGGCAACGCCCGGAGGCGGCGTGGAGGAGGGCGAAACCTTTGAACAGGCTGCCATTCGCGAGCTGCGCGAAGAAACCGGCATCGAGGTCGACGCGGTGGGCACGCACTTGAGCGAGCGGCGCTTTACCATGCAACTACCCAGCGGCGAGTGGGTCACGTCGGTCGAGCAGTACTACCTGATCCAGGCGCAGGACCAGCAGCTGTGCCGCCAGGGCTGGACGGCTTCGGAGGTCGAGGTAATGGCCGATCATCGCTGGTGGTCGGCCGAGGAACTGCGGCAAACCACCGACATCGTGTGGCCCGAGCGGCTGATTGAAACCCTTGAGTCGGCCGGGGTGTTCAGCGCCGCGCCAGCGCATGGCTGACGCATTGCTCGTAGTAGGTCTGCTGGATGGCTGCGGGCTTGAGACGTGACTGGCTGTTGTAGGTCTGTTCGGTGATGCCCATGGCGGTCATGCGCATCCACGGCTTGTTGAACTTACGCACCTGCAGGCGCTTGCGCGCGGCGTACAGGGTCACCCCTGACAGCTTCGACTGCTGCGCGCCGGCGGCAATCTGCGAACCCCAACTGCACATGTAGCGGTCATTGTTGCCCAGGGCCTTGGCCTGGGCACCGAGCGGGAGGGCGAGCAGAAAAAACGCTGCCAGGGTTAATCCATAAGCCCGCATAGCACCTACCTAACTTGCTGAAAAGAAAGCGAGTTTGCCAACGAAGCGGCTAGCAGGGGGCCAGCAATTTGCCTTATTTGCGCCTGAATTTTACAGCAGTTGCGCTTGTGGCTGACGGCCCAGCAGCAGGCTTTCTGCAGCAACGACGAAGGTGCTGCCCAGCAGCCAGAAGGCATCGTGAACCTGGCTCATGAGGTAGCAGGCGCCCTGGCTGTCGACAAACAGCGCGCCATGGCCGTGGTGGACATCGCCGATGCACACCAGGGTGGTGTTGAGCTTGTGTTGCATCCTCACGATGACTTTGTCGTCGTGCAGGGCGGGCTTGGCCCTGAACTCGATGTCGCCGGCAGCGCATTCTTCACCGGCGCCGCAGTGGCCGACGCACAGGCCGTTGAGGCTCAGCAGCAGCGTGGCCGCCGGATGGTTCGCCGGCACGCTGGCCGGTAGCGGGTTGTTGGCCGGCCATCCGGCGGCAATGAACAGTGGGCGTAGGGTGTCAGGTAGGTCGATTGGCATGTCTGCTCTCTGGTCGAATCCGTGCGAGGGGCCAGATTAACACGCCAGTCATCATTGCCCCGCTGCGCAGCGCTGGCAACATCAGGCTTGACCTCTACTTAAGTCGAGGTTTGATACTCGCCGCTCCCATCATTCGGAGCAGCACCATGACCGCAGCTTTCCACCTGTCCAACCCCGAAGGCCTCTATGATCCCAGCGCCAATGCCTACTCCCATGTCGCTGAAGTCGCCGCCAATGCCCGGCTGCTATACATCGCCGGGCAGGGTGGTGAGGACCTTGAAGGCCGCTTGTCGAGTGACTTTGCCGAGCAGGCACGCCAGGCCCTGGGCAATCTGCAGATTGCCCTGGCATCCAGAGGCGCAAGCCTGGCCGATGTGTTCAAGCTGACCCTGCTGATCGTCGACCACGACGAGGCCAGGCTGCGAATCTGGGGCAGCGAGGCCCAGCGGGCCTGGGGCAGCAACATGACCCCGACCTGCACCCTGATCCCGGTGCCGCGCCTGGCGCTCGACGGCATGATGATCGAAATCGACGCGGTCGCCGCGCTAGCTGCCGGGTGACATGTTTTAGCGATGGCATTGGCCCCGGCTTTTGTAAACAATAGCGCCCGCAAAACGCGCTGTTCGTTCACTTATCGAGATACCAATGCCGTCGATTCTTCCGCTGTATGAGGTCCAGCCATGAGCGACCTTACTGTCGAGCTCCTGCAAACCGGCCCCGAGCAGATCGAGCTGATCCGCAACCTCTACCAGTTTTACGCCTACGAGTCGTCGGACTGGGAACAGGAAGACGTCGAGGTCGATGGCCGCTTCTATGTGCATGACGAGCACCTGCAACGCTACTGGCAAGAGCCGCAGTGGAGCGCCAACCTGATCCTGGTCGACGGCTACATCGCCGGTTTCCTGCTGATCGAACGTAGCGAGCTGCCGGACCTCGACGCCCTGGAGCTGGCCGACCTGTTCATCCTCAAGCGCTACCGGCGCAAAGGCATCGCCAGCGCCCTGGCCAGCCAGGTGCTGGCGAGCGGGCAGAACCAGTGGCTGGTGCGTTACTACGACCAGGACGAAACCGCCCATGCCTTCTGGCGCGCGGTGCTCGACAAGCTGCCGCGGCCGGTACGCTCGATCGAACTGGACGACGAGCCGGAGCTGGTGAACTTCCTCGTGACCCGGGCCTTGCACTGAGCTGGCACGATCGCCTGCATCTGCGCCGCCCTCGGGCTGAAACTCACACCGACCGTTGTTGCCAGCGCCTGTCCAGGCTTGCCAGCGGATTGCCGAGCCGTTGCGGGGTCTCGCCGGTCAACTGGCACAGCAGCTCGATCAGTGTTTCGCCGTCCAGTACGCCTTGCTCGCGCAGCCGTTCGGCGAGCACCCGCAGCACCGGCCAGTAAGCGCGTAGCAGGCTGTGACAGCGACCCAGGGCCACGGGCTCGGCCTGCGCAACCTGGCGTGCCGGCAGCAGGGCGATCAGTTCATGGGCCCGGCGCTGGTCGCCGGCGCCACTGCTGCTGAGAAAGCGATCATCGGCGCTGTGACGGTAAATTGCCTCGGCCACGGGGCCGGCGAAGCAGTTGAGCAGGTCGCGTTCGATCAGCTCGATCATCGACGGCAGGTGTTCGGCGATGCCTGGCGGCTCGAAGGCGGGCAGGGGCACCAGGTAGTCCGCCTCGACCAGGCCCTTGACCGCCTGCAGGTTGCCGCGCAAATCCACCATCGGCCCGATCAGCGCTTCTGCCCGGGTGCGCACGGTTACCCGCCGGATCGCCAGGCCGTTCCACCAGAAGGCCAGGGCATGGCCGGCTTCGTGGTAGGCGGTGCGACGCGGACGGCTGTTCATGGTCATGACCTCAGGTGAGGCGGCTATCGCTACGATCTGCTCCTTCCCTGGGGTTGGTATAAGAGATTATGGCTATCGGCGGGCAATACTGCGTCTATTTGCTGACTGCCGGGGCCGCGACTAGCCTTGATGATGCGCTGGCGGGTGCCGGCCGGACCTGATGTGGAGATAACTAAAACGCTGGATACAAAGGTAGCTCACCCATGTCTACTGAATCGAAATGCCCGTTCAGTCATGCCGCTGGCGGTGGTACGACGAACCGCGACTGGTGGCCGAACCAACTGAACCTGAAGATCCTCCACCAGCACTCGCCGCAGTCCGATCCCCAAGGCGATGGCTTCAACTATGCCGAGGCCTTCAAGAGCCTGGACTTTCAAGCCCTGAAACAAGACCTGCATGCGCTGATGACCGATTCCCAGGACTGGTGGCCAGCGGATTTCGGTCATTACGGGCCGCTGTTCATCCGCATGGCCTGGCACAGCGCCGGCACCTACCGCACTGGTGATGGCCGTGGCGGCGCAGGCTCCGGACAACAACGCTTCGCGCCGCTCAACAGCTGGCCTGACAACGTCAGCCTGGACAAGGCCCGGCGCCTGCTGTGGCCGATCAAGCAGAAGTACGGCCGGAGCATCTCCTGGGCCGACCTGATCGTGCTCACCGGCAACGTTGCCCTGGAGTCCATGGGCTTCAAGACTTTTGGTTTTTCTGGCGGCCGCGCGGATGTCTGGGAGCCGGATGAAGACGTCTACTGGGGCTCGGAAAACAAGTGGCTGGGTGGCGATACCCGCTACGGCAAGGGCCCGCAGCCAATGCAGGAGCCCGGCGAAGGCACCCTGGTGGCCGAGCCCGAGCAGCACGGCAACGAAGAAAGCCGCACCGACCAGGGCCGCAACCTGGAAAACCCCCTGGCCGCGGTGCAAATGGGCCTGATCTACGTCAACCCGGAAGGCCCGGAAGGCAACCCCGACCCGGTCGCCGCCGCCAAGGACATCCGCGAAACCTTTGCACGCATGGCCATGAACGATGAAGAAACCGTGGCCCTGATCGCCGGCGGCCATGCCTTCGGTAAAACCCACGGCGCCGGCCCTGCCGATAACGTCGGCCCGGAACCGGAAGCCGCCGGTCTTGAAGAACAGGGCCTGGGCTGGCGCAACAGCTTTGGCACTGGCAAGGGCGCCGACACCATCACCAGCGGCCTGGAAGTGACCTGGACCACCACGCCAACGCGCTGGAGCAACAACTACCTGGAAAACCTCTTCGGCTTCGAGTGGGAACTGACCAAGAGCCCGGCCGGGGCCAACCAGTGGACGCCAAAAAACGGCGCCGGTGCGGGGATCATCCCCGATGCCCACGACCCGAACAAACGGCGCAACCCGACCATGCTCACCACCGACCTGTCGCTGCGCTTCGACCCGATCTACGAGCCGATCTCGCGGCGCTTTCTGGCCAATCCCGAGCAATTGAGCGATGCCTTTGCCCGTGCCTGGTACAAGCTGATCCACCGCGACATGGGCCCGCTGTCGCGTTACCTGGGCCCGGAACTGCCCAGCGAAGAGCTGCTCTGGCAAGACCCGATCCCGGCGCTCGACCATGCCTTGGTCGATGACAGCGACGTGACCGCACTGAAGGCCAGGCTGTTGGCTTCGGGGCTGTCGGTGGCCGAACGGGTGTCCACGGCCTGGGCGGCGGCCTCGACCTTCCGCGGCTCCGACAAGCGCGGCGGGGCCAATGGCGGGCGCCTGCGCCTGGCGCCGCAGAAGTTCTGGCAGGCCAACCAGCCTGAGCAGCTGGCCAAGGTGCTGAGCGTGCTGGAAGGCATCCAGAACGACTTCAACAGTGCCCAGGCCGGTGGCAAGAAAATCTCCCTGGCCGACCTGATCGTGCTGGCAGGCAGCGCCGCGGTCGAGCAGGCGGCCAAAAACGCCGGGGTCGACATCCGCGTGGCGTTTGCCCCGGGGCGCATGGATGCCTCGCAGGAGCAGACCGACGTCGAGTCGTTCGGTTTTCTTGAGCCCAATGCCGATGGTTTTCGCAACTACCTGAAGAACAGCTACCGGGTGCCGGCCGAGGCCTTGCTGATCGACAAAGCGCAACTGCTGACCTTGAGCGCGCCGGAAATGACCGTGCTGGTGGGCGGCCTGCGGGTGCTGGGGGCCAATGCCGGGCAAAGCAAGCACGGCGTCTTCACTCAGCAGCCGGGTACACTGAGCAACGACTTTTTCGTCAACCTGCTGGACATGGGCGTGGAGTGGAAGCCGGTGTCGGCGGCCAACGAAACGTTCGAAGGGCGTGACCGCAAGACCGGCGCGGTGAAATGGACCGGCACCCGGGTCGACCTGGTGTTTGGTTCCAACTCGCAACTGCGGGCGCTGGCGGAGTTCTATGCCAGTCGCGACGCCAAGGAGCAATTCATCAAGGACTTCGTCGCGGCCTGGACGAAAGTGATGAACCTGGACCGGTTCGATCTCAAGTAAGCCTCATCGCGGGTCAGTTCCGCTTCCACAGGGAGCGGAACTGACCCGCGATCGAGCGCGCAGCGGTGGTAATGCAGGCACCAAAGAGCCAATCAGCGCTGCGCCAGCCAGTAGTCATGCAGCGCCCGCGCCGCCGGGGCAATCGCCACCACTCGCTGTCGATGAAGGGCAACGTCCAGGTTCGCCGGCAGCTCGAATTCATCCTGCTCGGCCCAGCCGGTAATCACCTGCAAGGCCTGCATTTGCGCTTCAGGCAGCACCGGCCAGTTGGCAATGGCGATACCGCGCAAATAACCAAAGCACCATTCTTCCGCCAATGGCAGCGGCTGGCCCTGGTGTTCGGTCTGCTCAAGGCGCGGGGCAAATGCCTGCGGCGCTTCAACCAGCTGGGTGGCCAGGCTGTTCAGGTGACGGGCACACAGCTCGACGAAGCGCTGGCAGTCAGCAGCGTTTTGCCATTCCGGCATCTGCCCGCCCCAGATCGCCGGGAACCACTCGCTGATGTCCACCTGCACCGGGCTCGACACCAACGCAGTGAAGTAGCCGTCGAGCTCCGAGGCGTTGAGCACCGAGTGGTCATCGCCGTACTGCTGCAAAGTGGCGTCGAGGAACGCGAAGTCGGCGGCAGCCAGTGGCAGGTCGTGCATGGGGATCTCCTTGGCCGCTCAGGCGCGGGCAAAAGGCGGGGAGGATGAGGCTTTGTGCAGTGTAAATCCAGCCCCGTTGCTTCAAGTTGGGCCTCACCCCATGGGCGTCAGCTCCTGCAACTGCTCGGCGCTGGGAAAACCGAGGGTGCGAAAGCGTGGCGGGTAGAGCTCGCCGTCTTTGCTCAGCAGCCCGCCCAGCAGTGTTTCAACCTCGTGCCAGGCCACCACCTGGGTCTGGGCCGAGCCGTCTGCCTGGGGCTGGACCAGGATCACCCGGTCGGTTTGCGGCAACGAGGTGAACACGCCCTCGGTCCAGGCCGCGATCGAAAAGCTGCTATTGCCGTTTTCGGCGTCGCTGTAAAGCCTGTGGGTGGCGACGAAGATGTCCTCGGGATGGGCTTCGTGGATCTTGTCGAGAAACTCTTTTTGCGTGCTATAGATGCCGTGGCGCAGCAGCCGCTGCAGGTCGCCCAGGCGCGCTTGCAGGTGCGCGTCCTGCACCTGGAAGGGCACGATGCGGCGGTCGTGATAGGTATAGATCTGGCTCGACTGCGCGCGCCCGTGCTCCAGCGCGTGGAAGCTCAGCTCGACCATCTGCCGCAGATTGTCGGCGTCCTTGTCGCCGGTGACCATCAGCACATCGCGGCTGGGCATCATGAACACCGGCTGGCCCTTGAGCGCCAAGCGCTGCAGCACGTCGGGCAGCAGCACGCGGCTGGTGTCGTAGCCGTCCTTCCAGGCGCCCTGGTACAAACCGGGGAGGATCGCCTCGAAGGCATCGGGGCTGGCGTCGCGCAGGTTGTCCAGGGCAATCGCCAGCGCCTGCTCCAGGCTGATGCCCCAGTCCTGTGGCGGGCCGGCGGTCTGGGTCGAGGTGGTGTCGGGGTAGTCGATGGCCAGCAAGGTCACGCAGTCTTCGCAGAACGGCTGCCAGGCCATGGGGCAGGGCGAGTCCCAGCCTTGATGACGGACCTGATGCAGGCGGATCTCTTCGAGCATGGCCAGGTTGCGGATCACCGGCCGCAGCAGCGGTCTAACCTGCTCCAGGGGCTGCGCCGCGGTGCTGTTGCGGCTGTCGATCAGGCCGCGCAGGTAGCTGTCGAGCACCTGGGCTTTACGCGCCTTGTCGGCGTTCAGGTAGTCGCGGTAGGCGTTGTGCAGGTTGAAGTAGCTGCTACCGCCGTAGCGCAGGCGAAAGTCGTCGGCCTGATAGTCCAGTGGCTCGGCATAACCGCCGGCGCGCGCGGCCTTGATGAAGGTACGGGCAAAGCCTTCCTCGGTAGGCGTGCGCTTGAACAGCGTGTCGAAAAGTGCCCTGAACATGTGCGAAATCCTCCGTGAACGCGAAGTGCGCATGATGCTCGTGGTGGTGGGAGGGGTAAAGCTGAATATCTGCGCCTCGCCCAGGCCTGGCGGCCGATTTTGCACCTTCGCACGCGGCTGAATGCACCGCTGCCCGCTGGCTCCCCGTTCCGCTGTGGGCAATTTTGGTGCTAAATAGGCCGCTCAGGTAATTCGTCCAGACCCTGCAGCGTCATGCCGTGCAATGAGAACAACTATGCGAACCCATCTTCAAAGCCGTGAAATCCCCGTGCTCCAGACCCCGTGTGGTGTAAGCCTTAACCCAGTCAGCCATCAACCCTCGGCGGTAGCAGCATGATCGAAGTCACAGAGGTTTCCATTGCCCAGCTGCGCGCTGCGCTCGAGTCCGGCCAGACCACCGCGGTGGAGCTGGTCAAGGCCTACCTGGCGCGCATCGACGCCTACGATGGCGCGGACACTGCCACCAAGCTCAATGCTGTAGTGGTGCGCAACCCCGAAGCCCTGAACGAAGCGCAGGCTTCTGACGAACGCCGCGCCCAGGGCCAGACCCTCGGCCCGCTCGACGGCATCCCCTACACCGCCAAGGACAGCTACCTGGTCAAGGGCCTGACCGCCGCCTCCGGCAGCCCGGCCTTCGCTGACCTTGTGGCCTATCGCGACGCCTTCACCATCGAGCGCCTGCGCGCTGCCGGCGCCATCTGCCTGGGCAAGACCAACATGCCGCCGATGGCCAACGGCGGCATGCAGCGCGGCGTTTATGGCCGCGCCGAAAGCCCGTACAACGCCGACTACCTGACCGCACCGTTTGCCTCCGGCTCGTCCAACGGCGCCGGTACTGCCACGGCGGCCAGCTTCGCCGCCTTCGGCCTGGCCGAAGAAACCTGGTCCAGTGGCCGCGGCCCGGCCTCGAACAACGGCCTGTGCGCCTACACGCCCTCGCGTGGGGTGATCTCGGTGCGTGGCAACTGGCCGCTGACGCCGACCATGGACGTGGTGGTGCCCTTTGCCCGGACCATGGCCGACCTGCTCGAAGTGCTCGACATCGTCGTCGCCCAAGACCCGGACAAACGCGGCGACCTGTGGCGCCTGCAGCCCTGGGTGCCAATCCCCAGCGTCGATTCGGTGCGCCCGGCCTCCTACCACGAGCTGGCAGCCGATGCCGCAGCGCTCAAGGGCAAGCGTTTCGGCGTGCCGCGCATGTACATCAATGCCGACCCTGAAGCCGGCACCAGCGAAGCCCCGGGCATCGGTGGCCCGACCGGCCAGCGAATCAACACCCGGCCATCGGTGATCGCCCTCTGGGAGCAGGCGCGCAAGGCCCTGGAAGCGGCCGGTGGCGAAGTCATCGAAGTCGATTTCCCCCTGGTGTCCAACTGCGAAGGCGATCGCCCGGGTGCGCCGACCGTGTTCAATCGCGGCCTGGTGTCCAAGGAGTTCCTTCACCACGAACTGTGGGACCTGACCGCCTGGGCCTTCGATGATTTCCTCCAGGCCAACGGCGACCCCAAGCTCAACCGCCTGGTCGATGTCGACGGGCCGAAGATTTTCCCGCATGATCCGGGCACGCTGCCCAACCGCGAAGGCGACCTGGCCGCGGGCATGGACGAATACGTGCGCATGGCCGAGCGCGGCATCACCCCGTGGGACCAGATCAGCACCGTGCCGGACGGCCTGCGCGGCCTGGAACAAACCCGGCGCATCGACCTCGAAGACTGGATGGATGCGCTCAAGCTCGACGTGGTGATCTTCCCGACCGTCGCTGACGTCGGCCCGGCCAATGCCGATGTCGACCCGGCGTCGGCCGACATTGCCTGGAGCAACGGCGTGTGGGTGGCCAACGGCAACCTGGCGATCCGTCACCTGGGCGTGCCGACGGTGACCGTGCCGATGGGCGTGATGGCCGATATCGGCATGCCGGTGGGCTTGACCTTTGCCGGTCGCGCCTACGACGATTCGTCATTGCTGCGCCTGGCGGCTGCCTTCGAGTCGACCGGCTCCAGGCGCCTGGTGCCACCGCGCACGCCGGCGCTGGCCGGCGGCAAGTAAGCAGAAGGGGCGGGTAACCGCCCTTTTTTATTCCCCAGACACGAGATACCCATGGCTAACCAAGACATCACTTTCATTCCCGACCCGGACGCCGAGTCGATCTCTTCCGACGTCGCCGGTTTCGGCGGCATCCTGGTTTCGACCCAGATCCCCACCCGTGCCGACGGCAGCCTGGAACTGGGCGATATCACCGCCCAGAGCGAATGTACCCTGCAAGCGCTGAAAGTCGCTCTGGAGCGTGCTGGCAGCTCCATGGACCGGGTGTTGCACCTGACCATCTACCTCACCGACATGGCCGAGCGGGCGGCGTTCAACGAGGTCTACCAGCGCTTCTTCGCCAAGCCCTGGCCGGTGCGCGCTGCAGTGGGCGTGGCGTCGCTGGCGGTGGAAGGCATGCGTGTGGAAGTGACTGCGATGGCGGCCAAGGCCTGAGTTGTTGCGGTGGCTGGGCTGGTCTCATCGCAACGCCGAACCTGTGGGAGCGGCGGTGCGACGCCTCGACTTGACCCGCGCTCGGGCGCACCACCGGGCAGGCTACGGGTGCCGATCGGGCGTTTCGCCGCTACAATGCGCGCCTCGACCGTGACAGCCTGACTAAAAAAACATGTCCCTGCCCAAGCATCACCTGGAATTGCTCAGCCCCGCCCGCGATGTCGCCATCGCCCGCGAGGCCATTCTGCATGGCGCCGACGCTGTGTACCTCGGCGGCCCGAGCTTCGGTGCGCGCCACAATGCCTGCAACGAAGTCAGTGATATCGCCCAGCTGGTGGAATTTGCCCGCCGCTACCACGCGCGGGTGTTCACCACCATCAACACCATTCTCCACGACAACGAGCTGGAGCCGGCGCGCAAGCTGATCCACGAACTGTACGATGCCGGCGTCGACGCGCTGATCGTCCAGGACCTGGGGGTGATGGAGCTGGACATCCCGCCGATCGAGCTGCACGCCAGTACCCAGACCGACATCCGCACCCTGGCCCGGGCCAAGTTCCTCGACCAGGCCGGCTTCTCCCAGCTGGTGCTGGCCCGCGAGCTGAACCTGCAGGAAATCCGCGCCATCGCCGACGAGACCGACGCGGCGATCGAGTTCTTCATCCACGGTGCGCTGTGCGTGGCCTTCTCCGGCCAGTGCAACATCTCCCACGCCCAGACCGGGCGCAGCGCCAACCGTGGCGACTGCTCCCAGGCCTGCCGCCTGCCGTACACCCTCAAGGACGAAAAGGGCGGGGTGATCGCCTACGAGAAGCACCTGCTGTCGATGAAGGACAACAACCAGAGCGCCAACATCCGCGCGCTGGTCGAGGCCGGCGTGCGCTCGTTCAAGATCGAAGGGCGCTACAAGGACATGGGCTATGTGAAGAACATCACCGCCTACTACCGCCAGCGCCTGGACGCCGTGCTCGAAGACCGCCCGGACCTGGCCCGCGCCTCCAGCGGCCGTACCGCGCACTTCTTCCTGCCCGACCCGGACAAAACCTTCCACCGCGGCAGCACCGACTACTTCGTCAGCGAGCGCAAGATCGACATCGGCGCCTTCGACTCGCCGACCTTCACCGGCCTGCCGGTGGGTGTGGTCGAGAAAGTCGGCAAGCGCGACCTGCAGGTGGTCACCCACGAGCCGCTGTCCAACGGCGACGGCCTCAACGTGCTGGTCAAGCGCGAAGTGGTGGGCTTTCGCGCCAACATCGCCGAGCCGAAAGGCGAGTTCGATGAAGACGGCGAGAAACGCTACCGCTACCGCGTCGAGCCCAACGAGATGCCCAAGGGCATGCACCAGCTGCGGCCCAACCACCCGCTGAGCCGCAACCTCGACCACAACTGGCAGCAGGCTTTGCAAAAGACCTCGGCCGAGCGCCGTATCGGCCTGGCCTGGGTGGCCAAGCTCGACGAACAGCGCCTGGCCCTGACCGCCACCAGCGAGGAGGGCATCAGTGCCAGCGTCGCCCTGGACGGCCCGTTCGGCTTGGCCAACAAGCCGGAGCAGGCGCTGGAGCAACTGCGCGACCTGCTCGGCCAGCTGGGCACCACCGAGTACCACGCCACCGACGTTCAGCTTGATGCGCCGCAGGCGTACTTTATCCCCAACTCGCAGCTCAAGGCCCTGCGCCGTGAGGTCATCGAAGCGCTGACCGCCGCGCGCATCCAGGCCCACCCGCGCGGTGGCCGCAAGGCCGAGACCAACCCGCCGCCGGTGTACCCGGAGTCGCACCTGTCGTTTTTGGCCAACGTCTACAACCAGAAGGCCCGCGACTTCTATCACCGTCACGGGGTCAAGCTGATCGACGCCGCCTACGAGGCCCACGAAGAGGCGGGCGAAGTGCCGGTGATGATCACCAAGCACTGCCTGCGTTTCTCCTTCAACCTGTGCCCCAAGCAGGCCAAGGGCGTGACCGGCGTGCGCACCAAGGTGGCGCCGATGCAGCTGATTCACGGCGATGAAGTACTGACCCTGAAGTTCGACTGCAAGCCGTGCGAAATGCACGTCATCGGCAAGATGAAAGGCCACATCCTTGGCCTGCCGCAACCGGGCAGCGTGCAGCAGGTGGTCGGGCATATCAGCCCTGAAGACCTGCTCAAGACCATCCCGCGCGCGCCGCATTGAGTGAAACACCGCGGCCAGCACCTTCAGGGTGCTGGCCGCAATGGACTCTGGCCCCAGCTGTGCGGGGCCGACAGCCAGGAAGGTAACGTGAACCTACAACTGCAAATCCAGCATATTTTCAGCGGCCTGGCCTTTGCCCGGCCGCTTTTCTATAACTACCCGCAAGGCCTGCGCTTCGAGCTGGCCGAAGGCGGCAGCGACATCGAACGCTTCCTGCTGGCAGTCAGCAAGGCCACCGCGGTGTGCCGTGACCTGTTTGCCGGTGAGCAAGCGATGGTGGTGTGCCTGCGCGTGCACTCCAACGGTAACGGTTTTGCCCACCGCGACGTGTTGCGCGACTTGCGTGCCGCCGGTATTCAAATCCCCGCCCGGCGCTCACTGTGGAGCCAGCGGCTGGACCCGGACGACTGGTTCGAAGAGCATCAGCCCGAGTACTGGCTGCACCTCGCCTTTGAGGCGCCACTGTCGTTGCTGCAACCGGTGCTCTGGTGCGCATTGGCCGATAATCCGGGGACCATACGCCCGAGCCCTTGCTGCGGTGTCTACCTGTTCAACCTCAACCAGCGGTTGATGGCCTTGCCCTATGACGATCGGGGTATGGATGTGGTGGGCCCCAACCACGACGTGCTCGCGCTGTTGTACCGCCAGCACCAGCCGTGGCTGCTGGACTACGACCGCGAGCGCATGGACGCAAGCTTCGCCACCGTCCTGCATTGACTCACTGCAGCGACTCGATTTTCCAGCGCCAGCTGCCCAGCGGGTTGTCTTCGCGGGTGCGGACGAACACGCCGTAGTCGACCAGGTAGCTGTAGCCTTCGCGCCAACGGTTGCCGCGCGGGCTCTGCCAGGTGCAGGTCAACGGCTTGGCGCTGCCTTGCAGGGCCGGGTGCAGGGCGCTGGCCGCTTGCGCCTTGCCGACCTGACAATGGGTGGTGCGGGTAATGCTCGCAGTTTGCCCGGCGTGGCTGCTGGTGTAGCTCAGCTGCGCATGGGCGGGCAGGGTTTGCCAGTCGCCGCTGAATGACAGCGCGGTCAAGCTGTCGCTGGCGTCCTGCTCCTGCCCGGTCATGATGTCGATGCCGCGTGCGGCCAGATCGAACAGGCCGCGAAAGTTCAGTTGCAGCTGCTGCGCTATCGTCGGGTCCACAGCCTGTAGCAACACTTGGCCGGAGCGGCTGTCGGTGCTGAGGAATACCTGGCGCGGCCTGTTGACGGCATTGTCGCCGTCGTTGAGGTTGGCGTCGTAGCGATAATCCAGCCGGTGCAGGCTCAGGCGTGGTGTCGGCAGGTCGAGGGCGGCGATGGCGGCAAGCACTTCAGGCCTGGCCCTGGGCGGCAAAAACGGCGGCGGCAACGGTGTACGGGCTTTGAGCGGAGCAAGCTTGGCAAGCTCGGCCGGCGCTTGGCAGGCGGCGTCGAACAACTGCTGATAGTACAAAGGGGCCTGCCGGTAGAACGCGCTGAAGGGCTGCCACTGAAGCCTGGTGCGGTCTACGCGATTGTCGTTGTCGAGGAACACCTGGCTTTGCCGGCTGATGAGTTGGCGCTGGCAATAGAACGCCAGGCGCTCGCGGCTGTGCAGGGCCATCACCGCGTGGCCGTATTGCATCGGATAGCGGTGGCGCTGGATGCCGGTCCAGGCGTAGGTAATGTCGCCTTCATGCTGCAGGCTGTTACGGTCGATCAGCAGCCAGTCCTGATCCTCGTCCAGGTTCAGCACGCGCCAGTCGGGGGCCGGACTCTGGTACTCGGGCAACTGACCGGCACCTGGCGGATCGGCTTGAAAGTGGCTGCAAGCGGCCAGGGTGAGCACAGCCAGGCTCGCAGCAAGCGGTTTGAGGGCAAAACGGGCGAGGGCATCCATGCGCATAGGCTCTTGGGGCAAAGCGCGCAGTGTAGCGAATGCCTGCGCCAAGCTGTATGCCTGGCGCTAGCCCCGGGTACGCCAGATCTGCGGCCAATGGGCAGTATCGACGCTGTCGCACCAGCTCATGCGGCTGAATGCCTTGAGCTGCATCACCGCGCCGTCATAGCGCCAGGTTGCATTGGCGCCGCAGTAGCGCCCGCCCGGCTGCAACTGGTTGAGCTCGCCGCGGGCCGGGTCGAACTTGAAAAAGCCATACATCTCGCCGCCCAGCACATCATGCCTGGGGACCTCGATGTGCAGCGAGGTGGGTTGATAGGGCGCGCTGCGCAAGGCGCGGTAATAGCTGTACATGCAGCCCTGGCTCCCACAGCCGTAGCGCAGGCCTACCAGCACATGGGTCGCGTCCAGCGGCGAGACCTCGGCTTCGGCTTGCCAGTTGTCGTACTCGGGTTCGCTCCATTCATGGCGGGTGAGGGCAATGACGGCGTCGGCGATGGCCTTCTGCTCGGCATCGCTCACCCCTGGCGCCGGAGTGAAGGGGGCGAGGGTGGGCGTCGGCGGTGCTGGCGGCAGCTGGCTGTCGGGGCGTGTGCCGGGGTTTACAAAGGCGCTGGGGTGATCGAGGCGTCCTTGCACCGAGTCGATGAACAGCAAGGAGGCACTCAGGCCCTGCAGCGATACCGGGTGCTGGCCGTTGCTGGTGTCCAGGGTCAGGGTCTGGCCGTTGCGCAGTTGGCGCAACAAGCGCAACGCGACGTCACCTTTGGCGTGATAACGCATCTGCCCCTGCGAGCCTGGCCGAAACCCCGCTGGCAGCGGGCCGCCGTCGAGCAGCAGCCGGGCGCCGAGCTCGACTCCGGCGTCGCTGAACAGGGTCAGGGTGGTAGTCCCCTGGGCCCCGGCTTCGCGCACCAGCTCAAGGCCCACGCCTTGATCGACGCTGCTCGACACGGCGGTACAGCGCAGGGTGTTGTCGCAGCCCACGACCCATTGCTTGAACTGTTTGAGCACCGGCTCCGGTTCCGGCGCGGCCAGGGCCAGGGCCGGCAGGAGCATCAAGCACAGCCAGTTCCATCTTGGGTCAACCATGGTGTTTCAATCCTGCAGGGTAAGCGAACGTCCGTCCTGGCCGGGCATCATCGCAGAAGCCGGGCCAACTTCAAGCCGTTGCCGATCAGAACTCCAAGGCTGCTGTGCTATCCAACGGGTATGACACGGGAGGTAACTGCAATGACCAGCAACGAGCGCGAGGCGCCCGCCAACGAGACGGACAAGCCTGCTGAAGATGAAGACCTTGCCAATCGGCCGATCACTCCGGCCAATCACCGTACTCAGGCTGAGGCCGCCGAAGAACTTAGCCGCAAGATTGCCGAGATTGAACGCAAGGTCGCTGATGGCAATTAACTATCATCTCTATATATAGAACGAAGGGCCATGGCGGCCCTTCGCTTACTTCCAACTCATCTATCCACCGAGTTTACTTGCACAGGGTGTAACTGCCCTGGTGCGCACCGCCTCTGTACAAGTCAAAGCGGTAGCCGGCACCCGCGCCGAAGTTATAAGAGCCACCGGTCAGTGTCCAGGAGCCGGCGCTGACGGAAAACCCGCCGCTTACCTGGTCCACTTCCTGATCGTCGAGCACCCGCAGGGCAGAGGGTTGCGCGCTGGTCATGTCGATGTTTTGTGCATGGGTCATGTTATCTATACCTCGTTTGCTACAGTGGGTTCGTCCTAGGTTGATCCCCCCAGGAGAGGGCCTGGGCGCAAGGTGTTGCACTATAAAAGTGTGAGATCGATCACAGTTCCAATAACAGTGGCAGGCTGTTTCGATCCCCGGCCAAGTTAGTAATGCCAGCGCTTTAAGTGCAATAGTACAAGTGTGCTAGTGCCTGTCTATTAACTCGCCGTTATGCTGCAACAGGCTCAGGCGATCAGTCTGTTCATGTTATTAACGTTATCCGCCGGGTCATGGATTGGCATGTTATTCAGGAGCGAAGCCGTGCACGCACGGCGTGACAAGGAGTTGGGCAGCGTACTGCTGGTGTCGCCCGTGCCCCTGCGCTGGGCGGCGCTGGCTGCGCTGCTGTTCAGCCTGGTGTTGATCGTGTTCCTGACCTGCGCCACCTACACCCGCCGCGCCACCGTGAGCGGCGTACTGGTGCCCGAGGGCGGGCTGATCAAGGTGTTTGCGCCACAGGCAGGGGTGGTGCAAGGCCTGGCTGCGGTCGAAGGTCAGAGCGTTGAGGCCGGGTCGACACTGATGGCCCTGGGCAGTGACCTGTATGCCGAGGCCGGTGGCGCGCACGTGGCTATCAGCCGCTTGATCAAGCGACGTAACGACAGCCTCACTGAGGAGATTGCCAGCACCCGTGCGCTGCACCTGAAGGAGCTTGAGGGCAAGCGCCGGCGCCTGGCGGTGCTGGAAAGCGAGCAGCAGAAAATCCTCACGCAGATGGACATCAGCCGCCAGCGCCTGGGGTTGGCCCAAGGCATTGCCGCGCGTTATGCCGACCTGCAGCGCCAGGATTACGTGTCGCGCGACCAGTTGCAGGAAAAGCAGGACGCCGTGCTCGAAGTGCGCCTGCGCAGCGAAGAACTGAGCCGTTCGTTGCTGTCGCTGCGCAACGATATCGCCACCTTGCGCGCCGAGCTTGCCGAGTTGCCGTTCAACCAGGGCAAGCAACTGGCCGAGCTTGAGCGGCGCTTGTCGCAAAGCCAGGGCAACCTGCTGGAAAGCGAAGTCAAACGCCAGGTGGTGATTACCGCCCCGGCCAGTGGCGAGGTGACGGCGGTGGGCGTGGTCAACGGCACCCGCGCCGACAGTAACCGGCCGCTGTTGAGCATCGTGCCCAGCGATGCCCAGCTGTACGCCGAACTCTATGTGCCCAGCCGTTCGGCCGGTTTTGTGCGCAGCGGCGATGCCGTGCTGTTGCGCTACCAGGCTTATCCCTACCAGCACTTCGGCCTGGCACGCGGCACGGTAGCGTCGGTGTCGCGCAGCGCGCTGCCAGCCGACGAAATCATGAGCGTGGGCGGCGTCTCCGAGCAGCAGCGCGAGCAAGGCCCGATGTATCGGGTCAGGGTCACCCTTGAACAACAAGCCATGCGCGGACGCGGGCTGAACGAGCGCTTGCGTTCGGGCATGCAACTGGACGCCGACATCCTGCAGGAGAACATGCCCCTCTACGAGTGGCTGCTCGAACCCCTGCGCGGCATAGGGAAACGCCTTTGAACATTCGCCAACCGCTGGCTTTCGGCATCGGCCGCAAGTTGCCCATGGTGCTCCAGGCCGAAGCCGCCGAGTGCGGCCAGGCCTGCCTGGCGATGATCGCCGGCTTTCACGGCCAGCGTCATGACCTGTTCTCGCTGCGCCAAAAGCTGTCGCCGTCGATGAAGGGCGCGACCCTCAAGCAACTGATGGCCATGGCCAGCCAGTTGGGCCTGGCCAGCCGGCCATTGCGCCTGGAACTGCAAGCACTCGGGCAACTGCGCTTGCCCTGTGTGCTGCACTGGAATTTCAACCATTTCGTGGTGCTCAAGGAGGTCGGGCCGCGCGGGGTAACCCTGCACGATCCGGGGCGCGGGGTGTGCAAGCTGTCGTTCGAAGAAGTCTCGGCAGCCTTCACCGGCGTGGCCCTGGAGCTGTGGCCACAGAGCGATTTCCAGCAGGGCGCGGCCAATCCGCCGCTGCGCCTGCGCCAGTTGCTGGGCCGGGTACAGGGCTTTGGCGGGGTGCTCAGCCATGTGCTGTTGCTGGCGGCGGCGCTGGAGCTGTGCATGGTGCTCAGCCCGTTTTTTTTGCAAACGGTGATCGACAAGGTGCTGGTCAGCGCCGATCTCGACCTGCTGGCGGTGCTGGCCATCGGTTTCGGTCTGCTGCTGGTGATGCAGCAAACCCTGGCGCTGGGGCGCTCCTGGGCGTTGATGTACCTGGGCACCTTGCTCAGCGCGCAATGGCAGATCAACGTCTTCAGCCATCTTGTGCGTTTGCCGGTGGCGTTTTTCGAGCGCCGCCACCTGGGCGATATCGTCTCGCGTTTTGGCTCGTTGAAGTCGATCCAGCACACCCTGACCACCTCGTTTGTCGAAGCCTTGCTCGATGGCCTGATGACCCTGGTAACCCTGGGCCTGATGTTCGCCTACAGCCCGCCGCTGGCACTGATCGCGCTGCTGGCCATGGTCATCTATGCCCTGGCCCGCTGGGCCTGGTTCGGCCCGCTGCGCCGCGCGAGCGAAGAGGAGCTGGTGCATGCCGCCCGCCAGCAGAGTTACTTTCTGGAAAGCGTGCGCGGGGTGCGCACCATCAAGTTGTTCGGCCATCAGGAGCAACGCGCCAGCGCCTGGGGCAGCCTGCTGGTCGAAGAAATCAACGCCGGCTTGCGGCCGCAAAAGCTCGCGCTGGCTTACCGCGCCTTCAATGGCCTGCTGTTCGGTCTGGTGACCGTGCTGGTGATCTGGCTCGGTGCCAGGCTGGTGCTCGATGGCCAGTTCAGCGCCGGCATGCTGATTGCCTTTAACGCCTACAAGGAGCAGTTCAACAGTCGCGTAGCCGGGCTGATCGACAAGCTGGTCGATGTGCTGATGCTGCGCCTGCATGGCGAGCGCCTGGCCGATATCCTGCTGCAGGTGCCCGAACCCAGAGCGCCTGAGAAACCTGACGACAACGACGCCGTCGACAGCGTGCCGAGCCTGGAAGTGCGCCAGCTCAAGTTTCGCTATTGCGAGCACGAGCCCTATGTGCTCGATGAAGTGTCGGTGCGCATCGAAGCCGGCGATTCGCTGGCGATCGTCGGCCCCTCGGGAGGCGGCAAGAGCACCTTGCTCAATGTCATGCTCGGCATTCTGACCCCCAGCAGCGGCAGCGTGTTGCTCGACGGTGTGGTCATCGACAGCCATAACCTGGAGCGGTTGCGGCGGATCAGCGCCACGGTGCTTCAGGATGATGTGCTGTTCGCCGGCTCGATTGCCGACAACATCAGTTTTTTCAGCGCCGAGGCCAACCCGCGCTGGGTCGAGCAGTGCGCGCGCATGGCGGCGGTGCATGACGACATCGCGCAAATGCCCATGGCCTACAACACCCTGGTGGGCGACATGGGCACGGTGCTGTCGGGTGGGCAGAAGCAACGCATCCTGCTGGCCCGGGCGCTGTACCGGCGGCCCAAGCTGCTGTTTCTCGACGAAGCCACCAGCCACCTCGACATCGACCGCGAGGCGGCGGTCAACCAGGCGCTGCAGGCGCTGAACATCACCCGCATCATTGTTGCCCATCGCCCCGATACCATTCGCTCGGCGCGCCGGGTGCTGGCGCTGGACAACGGCCGGGTGGTGTATGACGGGCCGCTGATCGAGGCCGATGAGCAAGCGCCAGCCGAGCCAGATGAACGTGCCTGTGGTACGGCGTCTTCGTCATGAACCGTCACCTGACCAGGCTGTGTCTGGCCGCCTTGCTGCTGGCCTGGACGGTGCTACCGGGCATGGCCGCCGAAGCCCTCGAGGCCTGCCCAGGCAGGTTAAGCCCTGCACAGCCACTGGTGTTGTCCAGTGCCGTGGCCATCGCCCTGTGCGCCGATCCGCAAGTGCGCGAAGCCTGGCTGTCACAACTGAGCAGCCAGGCCAGCCTGGATGCCGAGTACTCGGCCTACTGGCCGACTGTGCAAGCCCAGGCCAGCAGCGGGCGGGCGAGCCGCAAGACGCGCTTTGACAACTTTCCCGAGGCTGACTCGACCCTCAACACCCGCACCAACAGCTATGGCCTGAACCTCAACTGGGTGCTCTATGATTTTGGCCTGCGCGCGGCGAAAGTCGAGGGCGCCCGCCAGCTGTTGAACGCGGCCAGCAGCAGTCGGGTGGAAAAAATCCAGGCCACGGTGCTCGCCACCAGCAAGGCCTTCTACCAGGTCCAGGCCAACGCCGCCTTGCTCGCGGCCAAGCGCAGCGCCGAGTCCCTGGCGGCCAGCAGCCTCAAGGCGGCCACCGCCAAGTACCAGGCCGGGGCCGGCGAGCAGAGCGACCGTCTGCAGGCCCAGACGACTCACGACCAGGCGCAGCTTGAACGGGTGCTGGCTGAAGGTGACTACGCGACGGCCCAGGGCGCCCTGGCCAGTGCCCTCGGGCTGTCACCCTCGGCGCCGCTGACACTCACCGCCTTGAACGAGCCGGCGGGGCAGGAGGATGAGTTCATGGCCAGTGTCGATGCCTTGATGGAGCAAGCCCGGGCCCGGCACCCGGCCATCGAAAAGGCCCGCGCCGATTGGTTCGCCACCCGCGCCAGGGCGGATGAAGCGCGTGCCGAGGGGCGGCCCAAGGTGTCGCTGTTCAGCAGCTACCAGCAAGAAGACACGCCGATCGACCAGGTGTCGACACGCCAGCAGATCGAGACCTGGAGCGTGGGCGTGCAGATTACCGTGCCGATCTTCGACGGCTTCCTCAGCCGTCGGCGTGCCCGCGCCGCCGATTATGAAGCCGGCGCCCGCGAGCAGGCCCTGGAGCAGGCCGAACGCAGCGTGGCCCTCAACGTCTGGAAAAGCCGCCAGGCCCTGGATGCGCGCACCCGCGCCCTGGCCATCAGCCGCAGCTTCGTCGCCAGCGCCGGGCAATCCCATCAAGTGGCATTGGGGCGCTACAAGGCCGGGGTGGGCAGCATCATCGAACTGCTCAGGGCGCAGAACGAGCTGGCGCTTGCCGAGCAGCGGCGCGTGGAATCGCTGGTCAACTGGTACACCGCCAGGTTGCAACTGGCGGCGGACCTGGGGCAGTTGAATGGTGCGTTGTGAGTGTGTTCGCGGTCTTTCTGACTAGACTCAACCTGCCATTCACCAACCGTGGAGAACCAGGATGAGCCCTAAAAATACCATCTGCCTCTGGTACGACGGCACCGCGCTGGAGGCTGCGACCTTTTATGCCAAGACCTTCCCCGACAGCAAGGTCGGTGCCGTGCACCGGGCGCCGGGCGACTTTCCCTCGGGTAAAGAGGGCGATGTGCTGACCGTGGAGTTTACCGTGCTGGGCATCCCCTGCGTGGGGCTTAACGGCGGGCCGATGTTCACCCACAGCGAGGCGTTTTCCTTTCAGGTGGCCACCGAAGACCAGGCCGAAACCGATCGCCTGTGGGCCGCCATTGTCGGCAATGGCGGCCAGGAAAGCGCCTGTGGCTGGTGCAAGGACAATTGGGGGCTGTCGTGGCAGATTTCGCCACGGGTGCTGGTCGAGGCAATTACCAGCACTGACCGTGCCGCCGCCAAGCGCGCCTTCGATGCGATGATGGGCATGCGCAAGATTGATATCGCGGCGATTGAGGCGGCGGTCAGGGGTTGAATTGCCGGAGCTGGCTTGCCAGCTCCCGCACAGATCCTGTTGCAGCAACAGCGTTGTCCTCAGAACCCCAGGGTCGCTGACACCAGGTAGGTGCGCGGGGTCGACAACGTCAGCCCGGCCTCGCTGTCATCCGAGGCGCCCGCCGAAGCCCAGTGGTGCTCATCCAGCACATTCTCGACACTGGCGCGCAGGGTGATGGCCTTGTCATCAACCTTGAAGGCATAGCGCGCCCCCAGGTCGTAACGCTCCCAGCCGTCGATCTGCTTGCTGTTGGCCTGGTCCAGGTACTGCGCGCTTGAGTGGATGCCCCGGGCCGTCAGGGTCAGGCCGGCGAGGGCAGGCACGTCATACTCGGCGCCCAGGCTGAGGTTGTACTCCGGCGTTGCCGGGGCGCGGTTACCGTCGAAGCTGGCGCCGACGGTGTCGGTCAGTTCGCTGTCGATGTACATCACCCCTCCGAGCAGGCGAAAGCCCTTGAGCGGCTCGCCGAACACGTTGAGTTCAATGCCCTTGTTCTCACGCTTGCCATTGGGCCCGAACACCCGGGTAGTGGCGTTGGTCTCGTAGGCCGGCTGCTTGATGCGAAAGGCGCTGGCGGTCAGGGCGAAGTTGCCCAGGTCGTACTTGGCGCCGACTTCTACCTGGCGGCTAATGAACGGCGCGAAGATCTGGTCTTCGTTGATCGAGGTCGACGGGGCGATCTTGCCCTGGCTCAGGCCTTCCATGTAGTTGGCATACAGCGACAGCTGGTCGCTGAGCTTGAACAGGATGCCGCCCGAGGGCGAGAGCTTCTCTTCGTCGTAGGCGGTGTCGCCCTTGATGCCATCGCTCCAGTCATCGACCTGGACCCGCTGCCAGCGCGCACCGAGGGTCAGCAACAGGCGCTGGTCAAAAAAGCCCAGGGTGTCGGACAACGCCACGCCGCTGAAGCGGTTCTCGGTGTAGACCTTGGGGTCCGAGCGCAGCAGGGTGCCGGGCGTCGGGGTCGGGCGCGGGTTGTAGAGGTTGCTGGGGCCGGCGGCATAGCGCCCGCCGCCGTTCTCGAAGTCCATGTAGAAGTAGTTGGCCGCCAGGTTGAACTCGTGGCTCACCGGGCCGGTTGCGAACCAGCTGCGCAGGCCGGCGGTGGCGGTGCGCACGTTCTCGTCGCGGGTGAAGTCGCGCGGCTGGACGCTGAAGTCGCCGGCATCGTTGGACACCGGTACGTTATGCCGGAGGAAATCGTGGTTGCTCTTGCGCGCGCCGACGGCGCCGTAGGCCATCAGCGATTCATTGAGGTCGAACTCGGCGTTGACTGTGCCGAAGGTGTCGTTGGTGCGCGCCTTGCTCCAGGCCTGGGCGTAGTTGCGGCGCACGTCGCCGGCGTCCGGCACCTTGGCGTTGGCGCCAACGATGACTCGCTCCTGGGGCGCATCGGTATCACGGGTGGTATGGCCGATATCGCTCGACAGGCGCAGGCGCTCGCCGCGAAAGTCCAGGCCGAGCACGGCCATTTCGCGGTCGACGCTCTGCTGGTCCCACTCGGTGTCGCCGGCTTGCTTGACGCCATTGAAGCGCAGGCCGAACTTGCCGTCCTCGCCAACGCGCCGGCCGATGTCGACCGCACCGCCCACCTGGCTGTCGGACGCGTAGTTGCCGGTGAACTCGGTGATCGGTGTGTCGCTGGCGCGCTTGGGCACCACGTTGATGCCGCCGCCGACGCTGCCGCGTGGCGAGATGCCGTTGATCAACTGGCTGGGGCCCTTGATGATGTCGACGCGGTCGGCCATTTCCATGTCGATGGAGTAAGTCGGCAGGATGCCGTACAGGCCGTTGTAGGCAACATCGCTATTGAACAGGCTGAAGCCGCGAATGGTGAATTGCTCGAAGCGCCCGCCGGCGGGGTTGGTGGCGCGCACCGACGGGTCGCTGGCGATCAGGTCGCCAAGGGTGCGCGCCTGCTGGCCCTTGATCGCCTCGCTGGTGTAGGTGGTCATGCTGAAGGGCGTTTCCATGAAGTCCCGCGAGCCCAGCAGGCCTTGCGAGCCCCGGCGCGCAACCTGGCCGCCGGCATAGCGCTGGCCGTCGTCATCGCCGCCGCTGTGGGCGCCGAGGATGCTGGTCGGGGCGATCTCCACGGCGTCGCCGCTTTGCGGTGTAGGCACCAGGGTGTAGGCGCCCGCTGTCACCGGCTGCAGTTGCAGGCCCGAGCCCTGCAGCAGCCGGGCAAAGCCTTCATCGACGCTGAAGCTGCCGCTCAGGCCGGCACTGCGCCGACCATTGACCAGGCCCGGGTCGACCGACAGGCTGACCCCGGCCTGGGCGGCAAAGCGGGTCAGCGCGGTGCCCAGTTCGCCAGCCGGTACCTGGTAGCTGCGGCTGGCTCCGTCGGCCAGCGCCGCTGGCGGCGCCAACGACACCAGGCCCAGCAGCAGGCACAGGGTAGGGGACGAAAACGAAGACGCCAGGCGCGTTCGGTGGCGTGTCAGTACGGGCATTGTTGCGCTCTCTTTTCGATTCACATGCCCTTGATGACAAGCGAGCGAACAAAAGGGGACAGCGGTATGCGCAAATAATGCCACGCCTGGCCACGGCAGGCCTGCTCGCGCTTCAGGCCGGTGCGTACGGGGCGTAGTCCAGGTAGCCCTTGGCGCCGCCGCCGTAGTAGGTGTCGCGGTCCGGGGTGGTCAACGGCCAGCCGTTTTTCAGCCGGGCGACCAGATCGGGGTTGGCGATGAACGGCTGGCCAAAACCTGCCAGGTCGATCAGGCCGGCGTCAACCAGGTCCTGGGCACGCTCCAGGGTCATGTCGCCGGCCAGGATCAACGCGGTCTGGCGCAGTTGCGCCTTGCAGTCGGCCAGCAGCGCGCGCAGGGCCTGCTCCTGGGCCACGGCGCCTGCGCTGGCGAGGAAGAAGTGGGTCTGGTCCATCACATGCACATAGGCGATACCGCGCGCGCCCATGCCGGCGCAGAGGGCCGAGTAGGTCTCGTCGATTTGCGCGTAGATCGGCATGTCGAACAGCTGGCCGTAAGGCGAGATACGGATGCCGACCTTGTCGGCGCCGATGCGGTTGACCACAGCATCGACCACTTCAAAGACAAAGCGCAGGCGGTTTTCCAGGGTGTCGGCGGCGTAACGGTCGCTGCGGTCGTTGACCAGCGGGTTGAGGAACTGCTCGATCAGGTAGCCGTTGGCGCCGTGGATTTCGACGCCGTCAAAGCCTGCGGCAATGGCGTTGGCCGCGGCCTGGGCGAAGTCTTCGACGACCCGGCCGACTTCTTCGGTGTTCAGCGGGCGCGGCGTCGAGGTCGGGACAAAACCCGGCTCGCCGCTGTCGGTGTAGCCGAAGGCAATCGCGCCCTGGGCGACCTTGCCGGTGGCGCTGACCGGGGCCAGGCCATCGCGCTGGATCGAGGTGTGCGAGACCCGGCCAACATGCCACAGCTGGGCGAAGATCTTGCCGCCGACGCTGTGCACCGAGTCGGTCACCAGCTTCCAGCCGTGGATCTGCTGCTCGCTGAAAATGCCCGGATTGAACAGATAGCCCTGGCCTTCGCGGGAGATCGGCGTGCCTTCGGAAACGATCAGGCCGGCGGTGCCGCGCTGGGTGTAATGCAGGGCGATCTGTTCGGTGGCGATGTCTTGCGGAGCGCGTGAACGGGTCATCGGCGCCATGACGAAACGGTTGCTCAGCTGCAGTGGGCCGAGGTCATAGGGGGCAAACAGGTCTTTCATGCGTGGGGCCTCTGGGTGGAATGGCGCCATGCTAGGGGCTTGCGAAAACAGCCACAATCAAGGCTAAAGGCAAAACACTATTGCTGTAACAGCAATATGAGCACCTATACTGGACGGATTTCCCGTTCAGGAGCCGCCCATGCACCTCAAGGCCCACCGCTTCTTCGCCATGGTCGCGGTGACCGGTAGTTTCTCTGCCACCGCCCGGCATTTTCAGGTGCCGGCCTCGTCGGTGTCGCGTTTTATCGCGGCGCTGGAGCGCGAGGTCGGGCAGCAGTTGCTGTACCGCAACACCCGCGCGGTGAAGCTGACCGAAGCCGGTGAGCGCTATTACCTGCAGATTCGCGAAGTGCTGGAGCTGCTGGATGCTGCCGACGAGTCGATCAGCGGCAAGCCCGGCGACATTCGCGGCCTGGTGCGGATCAACGCGCCGGTGGCTTTTGCCCATCTGCATCTCGTGCGCCTGCTCAATGGCTTGCATGAGCAATACCCGGAACTGACCGTGGAGCTGACCGCCACCGATGCCTACATCGACCCGGTGCAGGAGGGCGCCGACATCACCTTTCGCGTCGGCCATCTGCAGGATTCGGGGCTGATCGGCCGGCAGATCTGCACCCAGCGTTATGTCCTGTGTGCCAGCCCCAGCTACCTTGAAAAACATGGCCAGCCGACCTGCGCGCAGGACCTGCGCCAGCATAGCTGCCTGGTCTACAAAGGCACCGGCGGCGCGCAGCGCTGGTACTTGCGTCCGTCGGGTAGCGACAGCGTCGAGGTGGTCGACGTGCACGGGCCGCTGCGCAGCAACAATGCCCAGGTGCTGGTGGAAGCGGCCCTGGCCGGGCGCGGCATCGTGTTTTTTCCGACCTGGCTGTTCAGCAAGCACAGCTTTACCAGCAAGGCCCTGGTGCAACTGCTGCCCGACTGGCAAGGCGCCGTGGAGGCGACGCCGAGCCAGATCCACCTGTTGTCAGCGCAAAACCGCCTGCGCTCGCAGAAGGTGCGGCGGGTGTGGGACTACTTTCTCGACGCCATCGGCACGCCGCCGTACTGGGATGACCTCGGCGCCTGAGTCAGCCCTTGGCACGCCAGGTCACCGGCCAGTACTCCTCGTTGATGCTGTCGCAGCGCCACATGGTCCGCCGGTCCTTGAGCTGCATGGCCGCACCGTCGTATTGCCAGGTCGAGCTATCACCGCAGTCCTTGCCCATCTCGCGGAAAATCTTCAACTGGCCGCTGACCGGGTTGAAGTTGATCTGCCCATACAGGTCAGGGGAGAAGTGAGCCTCGGGCGCCGCCTTGAGTTCCAGCGGTGTCGCCTGGTACGGCGCGGTGCGCGAGACACGATAGAGGCTGTGGTTGCAGCCGTCCTCGGCGCAGCCGTAACGCAGGCGCACCAGGGCGTGGGCCGGGTCCAGGGGGTAGACCTCGGCCTGGGCCTGCCAGTTCTGATGGGGCGCGGCGCTCAGTTCGTCCTTGGTCAGGGCAATCAGGTAGTCGCCGATGGCCTGTTGCTCGGCGTCGCTCAAGGCCGGGGCCAGGGTAAAGCGCGGCAGTTTGGGAATCGCCGGGGCCGGCGGCACGCGGCTGTCCGCTTGGTAGCCCGGGCGCACGAAGGCGCTGGGATGGCCGATGCGCCCTTGCACCGAATCCATCAGCAACAGGGCGGCGCTCAAGCCCTGCAGCGATACCCGGCGCTCGCCAAAGTTGCTGTTGGAGCTCAGGGTGTCGCTGTTGCGCAGCTCGCGCAGTTTTTCGACGGCGGCATCGCCCTCAAGGTAGTAGTACTCACGGTCGCTCGAGCCGTACTGCCAGGGGGCGGTGGGGCGGCCGTCGAGGTGAAACTCATAGCGCATGCCGACGTCGTCGTAGCCGATCACACTGACCCGGGTGCTGCCCTTGGCGCCGGCTTCGCGAGCGATGTACAGGCCCATCCCGGGGTTGTCGGTGCTGCCCGATACGGCGGTGCAGCGGCGGGTGTTGTCGCAGGCCAGTCGCCAGTCCTGGAATACCCGGGTCAGTGGCACCGGCTCCGGGGTGGCGGCCTGGGTCAGGGCGGGTAACAGGCCAAGGGCCAGCCAGGTCCATCTTGCTGAAAACATCGTGGTCGATCCTGCGGTGTCGATGAAGGGCGGCATGATCGCATCTTGGTGGTAGTCTGGCAGCTGTTCAGGATCAATCAGCCAAGGAAGCCTTGTGATCGCCGTCCGCCCTGTTTTACCCCATGAATGGCCCACCTACCGCGATCTGCGCCTGCAGGCATTGCAGGATTCGCCAGATGCCTTTGGCAGCACCTTCGCCGCCGAGTCGCAACGCAGCGATGAAAACTGGGCCACGCGGATAGCGGCGGCCCATGCCAGCGGCAACGACCGGGCGTTTTTCGCCGTTAACGGCGACGCCCTGTGCGGGATGGTCTGGTGCAAATTGTCCGCGGCCGAGCCGGGTGTGGCCGATATCTACCAGATGTGGGTCGACCCGGCCGCGCGTGGCCTGGGCGCCGGCAGTGCCTTGCTCAAGGCCGCACTGGACTGGGCTGCCAGCGTGGCCGTGCGCCGGGTGGGCCTGGGCGTGACCCTCGCCGACAGCCCGGCGATGCGCTTGTACCAGGCCCATGGCTTTCAGCCGGTCGGCGCCCCGCAGCCATTGCGCGAAGGGTCCAGCCTGATGTCGCAGGGGATGCAGCGACAGCTGGCCGTCTAGTCCTCGAAGCGCCCCGGCGGATCGCGATCTTTTTCGTAGTGGTGGCTGAGCGGGAAGGGTGGCAGCCAGGATTCGCGGCGGGTGGTCCAGCTTTCGTAGGTTGGCGTGAACAGGTTGGGGGCATCCAGCGCGCCGAGGTTGATCTCGACTTCATCGCCTGAGCGGGCGAACACCGACGAGCCGCAACGTGGGCAAAAATAGCGCCCGGCGTAGTCACGGGTTTCGCCTTCGATGCTGACTGCCTCTGCGGGGAAAATCGCCGAAGCGTGAAACAGCGCGCCGTGGTGCTTGCGACAGTCCAGGCAGTGACACAGGCCGACCCGGTAGGGGCGTCCCGAGGCTGCAAATCGCACGTTGGCGCACAGGCAACCGCCGGTGAGTGGGTCCATGGTGGGGCTCCTCATGTGTGTTAGCGGCCCTCGCGGGCTAGGGTTCGCAGATTTTGTACAACCCGAGACTTATGATCATTAACACGAACCCAATAAAGATCAGCCTGCCGGAAACAAGCACGCGACGCTTGAGCTGCCAGGGAAAGTTTTGCACTTGCGCTGCATCGAGCTGGCCTCGGCGAATATGTTTGTGGGGGGAGGCCAGCAAGCCACTTATCATTCCGACCAGTACCCAACGTGACAACAGGCTTGAAGTCCCCCAAACGCGAATCTGCTGCTCAAGCCAAGTGCTGCTTTGCAGCGCTGAAAGCGATCTTTCGAAATCTCGGCCATTTGCGATGCACGCATTCATCACGATCCCAGTCATCATGATGATCCATGGGCCCAGGATCAGTACCATCTGCACTTCCAGGGGCCAGGAACGAGGGTCAATAATCATGGGCCTGTCCAGTTGTAAAATAGTTCTCCAGCAAGATCGCCCGATGTGTTGCCAATCATGCTTCCCACATAAGTGCCCATGCCTACCAGGACTATGCCGCAAACGGCGCCGCCGTGCGGTCCGATGCCTACGCACACCGAAGCGGCGGCCCGGCCGCCTGCGTATGCTCCAGCCAGCCCGCCTCCAAGCCCGCCAGTGAAGCTGCCGGTCTCGGTAAAGCGGATTTTCCTGCATTCTTCTGTCGCTCCAGCGCGACATGCTGCCTGCACGTTTAACCAGGATGCCGTTCCACCCAGCCCGACTCCGACATAACCACCATATTTGAGATACTTCGCCGTCTTTGCCACCTGTTCCAGATGCGTAGCATAGCCAGGAATCTGTCCAGCTCCACCGGTGCGGCTCCAGTGGTGCACCAGGCTTCGGGTCGAAATTCCCAGGCTCTTGCGCAACCGTTCGTGGTCTCCAAGATTGAGTTGCTTGTTGAGAAAAATGCTCTTCAACTGCGCATCAAGCTGCTGGAAGAGCGCGCGTCGGGCGTTGAAGAATGCCGGGCTGTTTAACCTGCCACTGCGACTGAATTCGCGCTGGTGCAACTGTTCGATACTGCGCAGTGTACCGTCGACCTGTCTTAACCCCTTCTCCAGCATATCTTTGCCGATGCCCATCGACAGACTTGCTGTGCCCAGCATGCCGGCGATTTCGGGCAGGTTGCGCATCATGAAGTCTGCTTCCTGGGAAGTGAGCGTTGCCAGGCTTTCGCGTACCTGAGTTGCTGAATTCATCAGTTGGGCTTCTTCGCGAGTACAGGCATTGTCGATGCTCGGGTCGCCAATGACGAAGATCTCACCTGCCTTGAAGCCGCTGGCAAAGGTCGGGTTGAGCCGCTGTAGCCGGGCGATCAATTGCGGTCCATGTGCCGTAGTCAGCGAAGCCACTACCTGACCGCCAGTCATGCTGCGCGGCACGATGTAGAAGCCGGGCTGCAGCAATTCTGAGGAAGACATTATCGAGTGAGCTGGGGAAGGTGTTGAGGGTGGCATCCTTGTCATGCGCAGGTTCCTTGGGCAATGAGGGCCGGAACCTAGCACTAACGATAGCGGCGAAACGAACCGGTGGGCGGATTCGGAAAGATCCCACGGTGAAGGGAGATTCGGATTGGCGGGCGTACGATGAGACCGGTACAGCCAGCACTTCAGGTGCTGGCCGAATTACGACCGCTTCGCGCTCGATCGCGGGTCAAGCCCGCTCCCACAGGATTGGTGCGAGCCCGCACCTGCAGCATCAGTAACCGGTCATCTCCAGATAGCCCTTGCCGCTCACACTGCCATTAAAGCGCACCGGCCCTTCCCAGTACGGAAAACGCGTCGACATCCACGCTTTGGGCTCCAGTGCATCGACCTGGACATCCACCCCGTGCGCCGGCACTTGCACACGCCAGCGGGTTGGCAGCTTGTGGCCGTTGTCCTGCTTGCTCCAGGCCAGTTCCTGCAGCTGGATCTGCGCACCCTGCAGAGCCTGGGCGTTGCCTTCGGCGCTGATCCAGGTGCCTGCGCGGTAGGGCGCGCCCTGGGCTTCGCGCACGCGAAACAGCATCAGTTTGGCGCCGCTGTCCAGGTGCAGGGAGAACCAGTCCCAGCCCGACTGCCCAGCCGCCAGGGGTTGGCTGCTCCATTCGCGGTCGAGCCAGGCGTTGCCGGTCACCGCCACGCGCTGGCCGTTGCGTTCGACCTCGCCGCTGACCTGGTAGAACGGCTGGCTGTAATAGTACGAGGCCTGGCCCTTGCCGGATTTTTCGCTGTAGCCCCGAGCGCCGTGCAGCACCAGCGGGCCGTTGCTGATCAGCTTGAGGGTGTAGCTGAAACCCTTGCCATTGGCGCTCATTTGCAGGCGCCCGATGTCGTCGCTGCCTTGTAGCGACCAATCGTTGATCCAGGCGCGAAACGGCTGGGGCTCGACGCCCGCCTGGCCGATGCCGCCGCGCGCCAGGGTTTCGGCGTATTGATGGCCGCCGGGGCCGGTGAGCGCGGCGTGGCCCATCCACAGGTTGGGGCTGTTCCAGCCGGTGGTTTCGGTGCCTGGGCGCAGGGCCGAGCGGAACAGCGTCCACTGCGCGCCCCAGTCGCGGCCCTGGGCGTCCTTGAGGTTGGCGGTGACGTACCACCATTCGATGCGAAAGCCGGTGTGCGGCCCGTGATCGAGGGGGAACAGCAGCGGATGATCGCGGGTTACCGGGGTGAAGGCCGCAGCGTCCTGGCCCAACCCGGCAAAGCCTTTGGCAGCAGGTGTGGGCTGGTCGCAGCCGCCCAGCAGCAACAGGCCGATCATCAGGCAAAGGTCAGGTTTCATCGGCAAACTGCCTCAACAGTTCGCTGGGTTGGCTCCGCGCCAGTTGCCACAAGGGCCAGGCGCTGGCCAGCAGGCTGGTCAACAGGCCCAGCAGCGCCAGCTGTAGCAGTTGCGCGGCAAACACATGCAGCGGCAGGCGCCAGCCGAAAGCCTGAACATTCACCACCGCCACCAGGCACCAGGCCAGCAACAGCCCGAGAGGGATCGCCAGCAGCACCGTCAGGCTGCTCAGCATCAGGGTTTGCCCCAGCGACAACCCTACCAGCTGCGTGCGCCGCACACCCAGGGCCCACAGCGGCGCCAACTGGCCCAGGCGGCTCTGGCTCAAGGTCAGCAAGCTGATGAACAGGGCGATACCCGCCACCCCCAGGGTCAGGCTGTTGAGGGCGGTGGTGGCGGCGAAAGTGCGGCTGAAGATTTCAGTGGACCAGCGTTTCAAGCTGGCTTGCTCGACCACGCGGCTGTCGTCCAGGGCGAAGCGTTGTTGCAATTTGTCTTTGAACGTGGCGATGTGCTCGGGCGCAAGATTGAGGCTGATGGTGCTCAGCGTCGCCTGCGGCAGGTGCCCACGCAGCCAGTCGGCATTGACCAGCAGGTGGCCCTTGGGGTTGCCATAGTCGGCATAGATGCCCACCACAGCCATGGTTTGATTGGCCAATTGCAGGTTGTCGCCCAGCTGCACGCCCAGGCGCCGGGCCAGTTGCTCGCTGAGCATCAGCGCATTGCCGCTGGCCAGTTGCGCCCAGGCCTGCGGGCTTTGCTCTAGCAATGGCCAGCGCGCGGGGTAGGCGGGGTGATCGATGATGCCCTGGACCTGCACCGGCCACTGCTGCACGCGTATTTCGGCACGCCAACTGGGCAGCAACGTGGTGATTGCCGGTTGCTCGGCGAGCCAGTCAGTGAGTTGCAGGGCCTGAGTCGTGTCCTGCGGTGTGAGGTACAAGTCGGCAGAGAGGCGCTGGTCGAGCCAGCCGCTGAAGGTCTTGCGAAAGCCCTCGGTCATGCTGCCGACGCCGACGCTGGCGGCCAATGCCAGCAGCAGCGCCATCAGCGCCAGGCTCAGTGCCGGAAGCTGCTGACGGCTGTCGGCGACAAACCACTCGGCCAGCGCCCCGCGACACCCGCGTGCCAGCCAGGCCAGCGCGCCGTCGAGCAGGGCGGGCAGCAACAAGGCCGCCGCCAGCAACAGCGCTGCCAGCAGGATCAAGGCACTGGCCAAGCTGTTGCCCCATTGCCAGCAAGCGAGCGCGACCACCAGCAACAGCCCGGCGACCGCTGCCTGACGGCGCAGCCACGGCCCCTGGGCCATGCGCCAGGCCTGCGGCTGGGCCAGGGCCAGCAGCGGCAAACGGGCGGCGCGCAACACGCTGCCGGCTCCGGCCAGCAAGGCACCGAGCACGCTCACGGCGATGCCCGCCAGCCACCACCCGGCTGGCAGGCTCAGTTGCCCGGCCACCTGGGCGCCGTACAGGCCGCGCAAACTGGCGGCGATATCGGGCAGCAACAGCGCGGCCAGCCCATAGCCGCTGGCGGCCCCGGCCAGGCCGCCGAGTACGGCGAAAACTCCCAGTTCCAGGCTCAGGCCGAGCAACAGGGTGTTCAGGCTGATGCCACAGGCACGCAGGTTGCGAATCAGCCCGCGGCGCTGTTCCAGGGCCAGGCCGATGGCGGCGTGGGCGATGAACAGGCCGACGACGAACGCCAGCAGGCCCAGCGCCGTGAGGTTGAGGTGAAAGCTGTCGGTCAGGCGCTGCAGGTCGCCGTCATCGCTGGGCGCTTGCAGGGTCAGGCGCGCGGCGATGTCTGCGGGCAAGGGCCTGGCGTTATCATTCAAAAGCAGTCGCGACAGCTGCCCGGGCGCTTGCAGCAAGGTTTGCGCATGGCCGATATCCACCACGATCACCCCTGGTGCCAACTGCGGCTGCACAACAAACGGCGGCAGTACCTGGCCGTCGCTGGTGGTTGCTTGCCCGCTGGCATTCAGAGGCAGTTGCCGCAGGGTATCGGGGCCGATCCAGGCTTGCCCGGGCTCGCCAATGAATGCCTGCACATCGAAGCCTTGCAACGGCGTGCCGGCGACGGTCATTGTCGTGGGCAGGCTCAGCGGCTCGATACCGATCAGCCGTACCGTCAGCGCTTGTTCCCCGGCAAAGCGCAAGCGACCTTCGAGCAGCGGCGACACCTGCCAGCCGAGCCTGCGCAGTTGCAGGTACAGCGCTTGCTCGAAACGCTCACTGTTGCCGGCTATCAGCTGCGCCTGGGTGGGCCCGGTCAGCACTGCGCTGGCGCGGGCGTAGTCGGCCCGCGCCTGGCTGTTGAGCGCCTGCACCCCGGTCCATAGCGCAGTGGCCAGCCACAACCCGGTAAAGATGCTGAAGAACTGCAAACGGTGGCGCCGCCAGTGGCTCAGCAGCGCCTGCAGGGCAATCAGCAGCGGGCCCATCAGTGCGCCTCGACCTGCACACGCCCGGCGTGCAGCACGCAGCGCTGCTCAAGGCGCGCTGCCAGGCGCGGGCTGTGGGTCACCATCAACAGGCTGCTGGCAGCCTCGGCGACCAGTTGCAGCATCAACGCCAGCACTTCATCACTGCTGCGCTCGTCGAGGCTGCCGGTGGGCTCATCAGCCAGCACCAGCGCCGGGCGAGCGGCCAGCGCCCGACCGATGGCGACCCGCTGCTGCTGGCCGCCGGAGAGTTGCTCGGGGTAGCGCTGCAACAGGCTGGCCAGACCCAGGCGGGCAGCCAGGTAGTCCAGCCATTGGCGGTCAAACCGCGCCGCCAGCCTGGCCTGAAAGGCAAGATTGGCCGCCACATCGAGGCTGCTGATCAGGTTGTACTGCTGGAACACCAGGCCGATGCCTTGCCGGCGCCAGAGCGCCAGGGCTGATTCCGAACGGGCGTCCAGCGCCTGGCCATCGATCAGGATGCGCCCACTATCGGCGCGATCGAGACCGGCGACCAGGTGCAGCAAGGTGCTTTTGCCGCTGCCGGACTCACCCATCAATGCCAGGCAGCTGCCCTGGCCCAGGCGCAAGTCGACGCCCTGCAATACCGGCAGCAGGCCTTGGGCAGTGCTGAACGACTTGTGCAACTGTTCGATGACCAGCATGGGGCGGGTTCTATCCTCAGCTGTTTTTAGCGCTCGCCAAAAAATACGCCACCAGTGCATTGGCATGGCCATGGCCCAAGCCATGCTCGGCCTTGAGCCAGCTGACGATCTCCATGTGCTTCTTGCCGCTGACCGTGCCGATCAGCTCCAGCCAGTGGTTGACGGGCTGGCCGTAAGTCTTCTCGATGGAGGGGAAGTACGACGCGGGTCCTTTTACTTTTGTTTGTTCGCTCATGGCGTATGGGTCCTTTCAGATGGGTGGGATGCGCTTCAATCTTTAGGCTCGGCTATCAACAACAATGATTGCGGCAGCGGGCTTTGCGGATGCTGCGGCTCCTGCACGGCGACCAGCTTGAAACCCGCCATGTCCAGTGCAGTGAACCAGCTGGACAAAGTGCGCAGGTACCAGGGCATGGGCTGCCACTGGCCGGCAAAGCTGGCAAAGGTTTCTTGCCGCCAACCGTCCTGATAGTTGCCGCCCGCGGCCGCCCACGGGTGCAGGGTCTGGATCACCAGGGCGCCGCCAGCGGCGAGCAGGGCGTTCATGGCGCCGAGCAGGGGGATGATGTCCTGGTGCAACAGGGCGAAGTTGGCGCAGACCAGCGAGTAGTCGCGGCCGATATCAACCTGTGCGTCTGCCAGCGCTTCATAGCTGGCCAGATACACCAGGGCCGTCCCCGCTGCCCGCGCCGCCTCGACCAGGGTCGGGTCGCCGTCCACCCCCACCGCGTCGATGCCGCGCTTGGCCAGTGCGCGCAACAGCCAGCCTTCGCCACAGCCCAGGTCGAGCACGCGTTCGGGCTGGCGGCCGAGCACCGCCAGCAGAATCGCCTGGTCGGTGACTTGCTGGCGGCTTTCGATGGCGCCGCTGCGAACGGCTTCAATCCACGCTTGGGCGTTGTCTTGCCAGCTTTGCAACAGCTCGTTTTCGGGGGCAGGCATTGCGCTCTCCATTCAACATTACCAGCGCTGGCAAGGCCAGCATGCACAGCTGCAGTCTAGGCAAATGAGCCGGTGCGCACCTCCCCGTCAAGCACATAACGGGCAATCAGCACTCCACCTGGCGTGCTGCTCGAATCGGCCAAGGTAAAGGACGCCGCTTGCGCCTGGTCATCGAACAGGCGCTTGCCACGGCCGAGGATGATCGGGTGAATCAACAGCCGCAGTTCATCCACCAGGCCCGCCGCCAGCAATTGCCGCACCAGCTCGCCGCTGCCCTGGGTCAACAAGGTGTCGCCGTCCTGCTGTTTGAGGGTACGAATAGCCCCGGCTAGCTCACCCACCAGGGCATGGCTGTTGTGCCAGTCGAGGGTCTCGGGGTGGTGGGTGGCGACATGCTTGGGCACACGGTTGAACAGGTCGGCGATGAACTGATCCGCAGAGTCGGTCTGGTGCGGCCAATAGCCGGCAAAAATGTCGTAGGTGCGCCGCCCCAGCAGCAGTTCGAACGGCTGCGAGAACAGCGTCTGCATGGCCTCGCCGAAGGCCTGGTCGGCAAATGGCACGACCCAGCCGCCGTAGCCAAAACCGCCGCTGGTGTCTTCTTGCGGCCCGCCCGGGGCCTGGATTACGCCGTCGAGGCTGGTGAAGGCGGCAACGATGAGCTTGCGCATGAGTGGCTCCTGATGGGGCTGCAGGCGGAACTGCCTGACACTAGTCGAACCGGCGCCGGCGAAATCGACAGCGCTTCGATCATCTGTGTACTATCGCCCCCAAGCTAATGCTGCCCGCCGTTCGCGCCCACACGGCCTCGGCTTCAGGAGAAAAACGATGATTTCAACCGAGCAAGCCAAGCAGACGGCAATCCGCTTCGACAAGCCCATTCCCATCCTGCGCAGCTTCGACGAAGCCAAGGCCCGCGAGTTCTACCTGGATTTCCTCGGTTTCAGCGTTGAGTTCGAGCACCGCTTCGAAGCTGACCTGCCGCTGTACCTGGGCATCAGCCGTGACGGCCTGCAACTGCACCTGTCCGAACATCATGGCGATGCCAGCCCGGGGGCGACGATCTTCGTGCCCACGCACAACATCGAGCAACTGCGCGACGAACTGCAGGCCAAGCGTTATGGCTATGGACGCCCGGATATCGTCGAGCAGGGCTGGGGTAAAGTGCTGGAAGTCTACGACCCGTTTGGCAACCGGATACGCTTCTGCCAGAGCTGATAGAACGGCATTGAGCCGCGATCAACTGCGGATAAAGGCCAGCAGGTCGGCATTGATGATGTCGGCATGGGTGGTAGGCATGCCGTGAGGGAACCCTTTGTAGGTTTTCAGCGTGCCGTTGCCGAGCAGTTTCGCCGACAGCGGCCCGGAGTTGTCGTAGGGCACGATCTGGTCATCATCGCCGTGCATCACCAGCACCGGTACCGTGACCTTCTTCAGGTCCTCGGTGAAATCGGTCTGCGAGAAGGCGACGATACCGTCGTAGTGGGCCTTGGCGCTGCCCATCATGCCCTGGCGCCACCAATTGAGGATCACCCCTTGCGACGGCTTAGCGCCCGGACGGTTGTAGCCGTAAAACGGCCCGGAAGGGATGTCGTGGTAGAACTGGGCGCGGTTGGCCGCCAGTTGCGCCTGCAGGTCGTCGAATACTGATTTTGGCAGGCCGCCGGGGTTGCTGGCGGTCTGTACCATCAGCGGCGGAACCGCGGCGAGAAGGGCGGCCTTGGCCACCCGCTCCTGGCCATGGCGGGCGATATAATGGATGACTTCGCCACCGCCGGTCGAATGCCCGACATGCACGGCCTTTTGAACACCCAGGTGCTTGACCAGCGCCGCCACGTCATCGGCGTAATGGTCCATGTCGTGGCCATCCCAGACCTGGCTGGAGCGCCCATGGCCACGGCGGTCGTGGGCGACGACCCGATAACCCTGGGCCAGGAAGAACAACATCTGCGTATCCCAGTCGTCGCTGCAGAGCGGCCAGCCGTGGTGAAAGAAAATCACCTCGGCGTCACGCGGGCCCCAGTCTTTGTAGAAGATCTCAACGCCATCGTTAGTGGTCACGAATGCCATGTTCGCTGCTCCTCTGAGGTGTGGGCGAACCATGAGCATAGGAGATCAGGCTGGAACGTGATTGAAGCCTTCGACAAACGCCGCAATTTGCCGGCTACCGCACAAATGCACCACCGGTACCTGCGGCCCGATGGCTTCACGTACCCTTTCAATCCCCGGGCGATAACCGCGATCGAAGGTCCAGACGAATTTCAGGAAGGTCAGAAACGCCCGGTCCAGCTTTTCGCTGCAGCCGTCGGCGAGGTCAGGGCGCGGGCGGTTCAGCACGCTGCGCTTGATCACCCGCATCAAGCAGGTCAGGCGCGGCGTATCCAGCCAGATCACCAGGTCAGCCTGCGGCAGGCGCAGGTCGAAGGTGCGCCGCGCATAGTTGCCTTCACACACCCAGGCGTCCTGCGACACTGCCTCGCGCACGCGCGAGCGGAACTGCTCGGCATCCGGCTCGACCCAGCCGGGCTCCCAGAACAACCTGTCCAGGTGCACCACCGGCAGGCCCAGTTGCTTGCCCAGGGCGCGGGCGAGGGTGGACTTGCCGCTGCCGGCGTTGCCCAGAATTACGATCCGTTGCATGAGGGACTGCCTTGTCGGAAAAAAGCCGGCGATTGTGCAGGTTTTGTCGAGGCAGTGAAAGCGTACCGGTAGGGGTTTTGCAGCTATCGGCAGACTAATTGACCGGCGCAGCGGGAATCAGATCGTCTTCAATCCACTGGGCAAGCCGGTGCCGGTTGATAGCGCGCGCCATGTGCGCCAGATAGGCCAACTCTGCAGTGCCGAGGGTCAATCCGTGGGACAGGAGTAGCGCCAGACCCTCAAGCGCATCGTGCTCTTGCTCCATGCAAATGACCGTTTGCCGGGCCGGGGTGAGGCCGTTGTTGGCGACCGATGAAAGGCTTGCACCACACTCGATCAAGCGCTTGGCGCGGTCCGCCCGACCGAACTTGAGCAGCGTCGAGAGTACGGTGAAGCCATCGTCGCTCGCTGCATCGACACTGTTGTTGCTGCTGTACCAGGCCAGCACCCATTCGAACACAGGGTCTTCACTGTCCAATGACACCCGGTGCAGCAGGTTATTGCCGCCAAGGCTGTTTTTTTGTAGAAAATCAACGCCATTGGCCGCAAGAAATTCCAGCGCCTGAATGTTTTCAGCCACATAGAACAGAACAGGAGTGCCGTTATAGGATTCGCGGTTCTTGATCGGTGCAAGCAGGCGCTGCATTGCCCTGTTGTCGCCATTGGCCAAGGCGTCAGCGGCTTCAAACAAATCGATTATCAACGCTTCATTAGTCATCGCGGGCTCTGGGTCGAAAAATTGCGGACAAGACCGGCCCCTGGCGATTACCCTGGTGTGCAGAACACCCGCTGGCGCTGGCCTGATCATGCACTTTGCATGATGGGCATGTTCGCAACGTGCTGCAACCTATTGAATTTATAGCCATTGCCCTTTCAACCGGTTTGGCACAGGGCGTGCACCCGTTGTAGTGAACATTCGATGTTCCTCACGGGAGCTCTACAACAATGATTACAACATCAGAAACCCACTCCACCTCCATCGTCGAAGCGCAAAGCCGCTCCGGCGTGTCATGGGCGGCTATATTTGCCGGCGCGGCGGGCGCCGCGGCGTTGTCGTTGATACTGGTTTTGCTCGGTATCGGGCTGGGCTTCTCGGCAGTTTCGCCGTGGGTTGGCGACGGCATGAGCGCCAAGGGCCTGGGTATCTCGACGATTGTCTGGCTGGCGCTGACGCAGATCATCGCCTCTGGCCTGGGGGGGTACCTGGCGGGCCGTCTGCGGGTCAAATGGGCGAGCGTGCATGGCGATGAGGTGTACTTTCGCGATACCGCCCACGGCTTTCTGGCCTGGGCCGTTGCCACGCTGGTCACGGCAACGCTGGTGGTCGGTTCGGTCAGCAGTATCGTCGCTGGCGGCGTGCAGGCGGGGGCTCAGGTCGCCGCCGGTGCTGCAGGTGGCGTTACTGCGGCAGCGGCGGCTGCCAGCGGTTCCCAGGGTAGCGACCCCTATGGTTATTTCGTCGATACCCTGTTCCGTGGCGATGGCACGGTGGCGGTCAACGAAGATGCTGCACAAGTAGCGGTGACCCGGATCATGGCGCGCGCGTTGAGCAACGGCGGGCAACTGAGCGGCGAAGACCGCCAGTACCTGGCGCAACTGGTCAGCCAGCGCACCAACCTTGCGCCGGCCCAGGCCGAGCAGCGAGTCGACCAGGTCTTCGCCCAGGCGCGCCAGGCAGTGGACGACGCCAAAAAGGCTGCCCGTGAAGCGGCTGATGCCGCCAGCAAGGCGGCTGCGCTGTCGGCATTGTGGATGTTCATTGCCTTGCTGTGCGGGGCGTTCTTCGCCAGCCTCGCCGCCACTTACGGCGGCCGTCGTCGCGATGCCGTGGTGCTGGTCGATGACTACGTCAGTGCCCAAGTCCGTTGAACCGAGGAGAACTACCATGCGTTCACTACTGTTGTTCATGCTGGGTGTACCGATTCCGGTGATCATCCTGATCGCCCTGTTCATGCATTGATTGCCTGGCGAAGTCGGCGGCCTTGCCGCCGACTCGTGCCATCCCTCAAAAAAACTGCACTCACCCCTCAGTTTTTTGAATTACCACCCGCCAGCCCAACCCCGGCAAAATCCCCGCCCACGCAACACCCAAAAATTCCATCTCCACGGACGGAGCCCATTGGTATTGCCCCCTCGCAATACTCAGCCCAGCCAATTTGGCCGGGCTTTTTTTACTGCCCAGGTGCCCGATCTATCCATGTCTCTGCGCGCTCTGAACAACGGCTTCAACCGGCTGCTGCCGGCCCCTCTGAACATCCCCCCAAAAGAATGGCTACGCGCAGGCGTTGGCGCACTGCTCGGTCTGTTTCTCGCAGGACTGGCCTGCAGCCTGGCCTTTGGCCCGACAGTGGCGCTGCACCTGCTCGGGCCGCTGGCGGCCTCGGCGGTGCTGCTGTTTGCCGTGCACTCCGGGGCGCTGGCGCAGCCCTGGCCGTTTGTTGGCAGCTATGCCAGCGCCACCGCGGTGGGCCTGGTGCTGCATCACTGCTTTGGTTCGGCCTTGTGGGTCGCGGCGTTGGCCCTGGGCGTGGCGATTTTGCTCATGTGCCTGCTGCGCTGCCTGCACCCGCCGGGTGGCGGCGTGGCGGTGAGCGTGGTGCTGGCCGACTCGTCGCTGGCGGCGATGGGCGACCAGGTGTTCGAACCGATCATGCTCAATGCCCTGGTGCTGGTGGCCGTGGCGGTGATCTACAACCGCCTGACCGGCGTGCGCTACCCGAAGACCGCCGCAGCGCGCAAAGACCTGCACCACACCGCCGACGTGCTGCCAGGTGAACGGGTCGGCGTCAGTGGTGAAGACCTCGACCAGGCGCTGGAAGAGCTCGGCGAGTTCGTCGACGTCACCCGCGACGAACTCGAACGCATCATCATGGCCACCGAGCAACACGCGCTCAAACGCAGCCTGGGCGGCATTACCGCCGCCTCGGTGATGTCCCGGGACGTGCAACTGGCGACCCCGCAAACCACCTTGCAACAGGCCTGGCAGTTGCTGTCGAGCCACCATCTGCACACCTTGCCGGTACTCGATGACGCCCGGCGCCTGGTGGGGATAGTCAGCCTCACCGACCTGATCGGCCCGGCCATGGCCCAGGGGCGGTTCAGCTGGCGCGCATTGCTCGGGCGCCGGCCCAAGGTGCTGCTGGAACAGATCATGAGCCGGCCGGTGATTACCGTGTGCAGCGACGAGCCGGCGGTGGCGCTGATTCCGTTGCTCAGCGAGCAGGGGCTGCATTGCTTGCCGGTATTGGACGGCGAAGCGCTGGTGGGGGTGATTACCCAGACCGATCTGATTGCCGGGCTCAAGCGGCAGTTGTTGAGTGAGGTTGGGTTGCTCGGCAAGGACCGCGCGCTCGGATAGTGCGTCGCGTATCAGCGGGGGCCTGCCGTTGGCTTCAAGGCGCTGTCCTCGATTCCAGGTCCATGTCTTCAGGCCACTTCACCTTGGGCGCGAGGCGGCGAGCGAGATTGAAGGTGACCTTTTCGTTGTTCCAGTCCTGGGGTGGGCGAGTGAAGGCAGGGAGCGCCTGCGGTCCCTGCTGCATGAACAACTGAGCCAGGGCCCAGTACATTTCACCCTGCTGGATGCCGTGGGCGAAATGAAAGCGATCGATGACCTTGTTGGTGCCGGGGCTGACCACGGCGAGGGTGACTGTTTCGATGAAGCCGCCAGTGCCCATGGGGCCGTACACGCTACAGGCCTCAGCGCGCAAATCGTCCCAGTTGTAAGCTTCAACCCGTACCCCCCAGGCGCTGCGGCTGAACGGTCGGCGTCCGTCATGAAAGAAGCGGTAGACGTAGACTTTGCGGCGGAGACGGTTGAAGCGGATTGGCTCGTCTCGAGGGGCTTCTACTTCCATTCGCCAGTAATATAGTCCTCCCCAATAACCTATTGTAACTATCAATGGCTCAATTAGAAGTAGTTGAATGTTGTGAAGAGGTGCGTGTTTGAGCGTAACTATAGTAATAAAGCTTAGGTAGGCTGTAGAGGTTGTAAAGAACATTATCGCAATCCATACGCAAATGCCGCGTACCCTGAAGGTCGATCGAGAGAGTTCCAAGTATGTATCGTCAACATGGTTTGGGGGATTTGGCAGCACCCAGGGGGCGGTACTTCTGTAGGCAAGTCGTTAGGTGCGGGAAGGTCATACTTCCAGTGAGGTGCAGGCTTGTTCAGTAATGGCGATTTAGGAAGTCTCACGGCGCCGACCTTGACTCAAGGTCCATGTCTTCTGGCCACTTCACCTTGGGCGCCAGGCGTCGGGCGAGATTGAAGGTGACCTTTTCGTTGTTCCAGTCGCGGGGCGGGCGAGGGAAGTGGGGTAATGCCTGCGGACCTTGCTGCATGAATAGTTGGGCCATGGCCCAGTACATTTCGCCTTGTAGAATGTCACAGGAAAACGGGAAGCGATCTAATACCTCGTTTGTACCTGGCTTAAGAACACTAATTGTTATGTTCTCTACTCTGGCTGTTCCAGGAACATAGCCTCTACAGGCTTCTGCGTGGAGGTCATCCCAATCGTATGCTACCGGGAGTACCCCCCAGGCAACTCGGCTAAAAGGAAGAAGACCATTATGGAAAAAACGGTATACATAGACTTTGCGACGGAGGCGGTTGAACCGAATAGGTTCGTCTCGGGGGCTTCGGTGTCCATTCTCCAGATATAAGCGACTAGCCACAATCCAATGAGCGTAATTCCTAGTTCTGATATATATAAAATTGGAGGTAGGGCGGTGGGGGCACTAAAGCTGATAAGGACAAAAAAATAAGCCTGTGCAATTGTTGTTGCAGCCATACACGCTGCACACCAAAGCCCGATTCCACGAATCCACGCCGCGGAGCTGGCAAGTTCCAGATATATGTCATTTACGTGATTTGGCGAATTCGCCAGCAATAGAGGGGAAGGCTCCATCGTTGGTGGCTGGTTCGGACGTGGCAGGTCGTACTTGCGCCCTGGAGCGGGGTTGTCGAGAAAGGGTGCACTATATTTCATAGAGTAGTTCCAGAGGTTTTAATGGAATTGAATGGTGGTTGGCATGGGGGTGAAATTAAGGTTGTGGTTAAGTTGTTTTGTTAAGGACTGCTGCTTGTCGTTATTTCTGCGTAAGCGTTTATGTCGTCCGTGTTCGGCCAGTAGCTTAATGATAGAGTGGCGTATTTGATATCGCTTATCGTGATGTCCAGCAAAATTGAATCTTGGAATGTTTTTAGTGAATTCGCCTGATTGTCGATTAGTTCGATATTGTCGGCTTGGTTGGTTGGCTTTAAAATTTCGGTATTAATGTTTGGCCCTTGGGAAAGGTTATGAGATGTTTGAAGGCGATAGTGGCTTTGTGCTAAAATCTCATCGCTTTGCGATCCGCTATGTCGGTAGACTATAAGCTTCCATTTATAGGCTGATTTGGCTGGGTCGTAGTAAGGTAGGGTGATTCGGTAGTCTAAACGTTGCTCTTCAATTGGTGAGCCAGCGCTGGACAATGGACCGTCCAAGTTGTGAGGGGTCATTCCCGTGATGCGTCGCTTGAAGTTTAAGCCGGTGTCAATACCTAAAATAACTGCATTGAGTTCAGTTATCGCGGTATGGGCATTGTCAGGGGAGTTCCAATGAATGGGTGGCGTTTCGTTACCGTAGCCGAAGTAGCTACGTTTCGCCCATTGCTGAATTGGGCTCGACTCTTCCCCTTCTGCCCATTTATGAACCCCGTACGCTAGCAATGCCAACGCCACCGCAATTCCAAGTGGGCCCCATAGTGCCGCTGCACCCGAGGCTGCAGTATAGGTACCTAAGCCAGCACCGAGGCTCGAAAGAACCATTGAGAATGCATGTCCAGTAGTGGCTTTACTATCGCCGTTGCGCCGAGTTCGGGCGACTGCGATTCCTGCTTGTGCGGCGTCGTAAAATCCTGATACCGAACCAATAACCGCGCCAGACCTCGCAAGAATGGAGCCGGTGTATCCCGTCGCTTTGGTTGCCGCTGTCCCGCTACCAGAATGTGCGCTGAGTTTACTTACCTGCTCCGCTCCTTTCCCCAACGCAATCCCTACCATCTCGATCCCACCCCCCAGCACCCCCAGGCTGCTTCCATACAGCGCCAACCTGGCTTCCATGGACTTCTCGCCAATCACCCGGTCGACTTCCTCAAGATTCTTTTTCATCGCATCGCCAAGCAGGTAAAGGCCACCCAATGCCAGCAGAAGCTCGCCGCTGCCAGCCGCGCCACGCAAACCGCTGAAGCCCGTACGTACCCAGGTGGCGGTTTGGTGCGCAGGAATTTGCAGACCCTGGAGCAGTTTTCGCGCGTGGGGGTCGAGGGTACCGATGCCCGCGGCGATGCTGCCAAGGGCGGCGTGGGCGCCTTTGCCCAGTTGTTCTGCACCGAGGTTGGCAGTGCGCATCAGCGAGGCCTGTAGTTGCGCAATCTCGCTTGCCTTGGCGTTTACCCAGATGCTAATGGTCACCGTCAGCGCTGCAATCCTGGGGTCCAGTACCGCCATGCTCAGCAGCCCGTTGAGGATGATCGGGCGGACCGCTGTGCGAACCTGGCGGGCTTCGTGGTCCACTTCTCCCAATTTGTCTTTGAGGTTGTTGATGGCGCGGTCGCTGGTATCGGCTGCCTTGCGTTGCAGTTCACGCAGGTGTTCACACTGCAGGGCGTAGTACTCGCTGAGCTTCATCTGCACCTTGAGCTCGGTCAGGTGAATGCCGTTGTGCAGCAGTTGAATGGCGCTGTTTAGCCGGGAAACAGCTCGCTCGACACCTGGCCCGAGCGCAGGCTGCAGGCGTGCGCTGGCGGCATTGAGGGCGCCCAGCAGTTGGGCCATGGCGTCTTGCACAGACGTGCGCAGCAACTGCATCGACTCGTCGCTGGCCAGTATCTTGCTCAGTGCAGCGTAGAGTTTTTCGCTGTCGTTCCAGTCGGTATCGGTGCTGGCCTTGAAGCTCGGCAGCAGCTCGGCCAGCAGTTGCCTGTCACGCCGCAGCAGCGCGCGGTAGACGGGGCTCTGCGGGTTGCGCAGCCAGGTGTCCCAGAGCATCGCCGTAGGCCCCGAGTCGGCGCCGGCACTGGCTGTTACCGGGGCCTCGCTGATCCCGCCACTCAGGCACAGCGCCATGGTCTGGCTGTAGGCCTGGCCCGAGGCAAAATCGGCACCGTCGTAATCGTGCTGTTCGCAGCATAAAAAGGCCGGCGTGCGGCAGGCCCCGGCGTAGGCTCGGCCGGCACCGTCGATGATGCGCTGGAAGCTTGCCAACTGCTGGTCATAGCGCTGCTGGAACTCAGCGCGTTGCTGCTCGTTGTAACGCTCTTCCAATCGTCTGGTGTGCTCGAGGGCGCGCTCGTTGACCAGCCTTTCGCGCACCCGTTGGGGATCGGCAAACACCGGTGGGCCATCGCCGGTGAGCGGGTCGGGGGTGGCTGGCGTTTGCTGTTGCGCCCAGTCGCGATGCATGGCGCGGATCGCCAGCAGCAGTTGCGAGGTCTGCTGTTGATAGGCCCGGTCCGGGGTGTTCATCCACTGTTGACGGTGTCCAATCCAGCCGTTGCGAATCCTGTTGAGTTCCTGCACCAGGCCGATGCTGTCGTCCAGTTCCAGGGCCAGCACGCCGTGTGGCAGATCATGATGGGCGATGGCGTTGCGCAGGTAGCCTCGCAACGCGGTCAGGCGCCCGGCTCGAGTGTAAAAACCATGCACGCTATCAAAGCTTGGACTGGGCTGCTGTCGGTACTCGTAGACTTTGTTGTCCACCTGCAGGTTTTCGGCCGTCATGGCCCAGCCGACGCTGGCCGGATCGTTGCGTGCTGTGCCCAGGTCAAGCGCTAGAAAACGCTCGGGAAAACGCCCGCTCTTGTAGGCGGCGAGGACGCTGGCGGGCCACGGATCGCTGGCAAAGGCCAGCCACGCCATGGTGTATTTTTGCGTGTCGATGTTCAGGAACGCCGCTGGGCAGTCATGCCCGGCCGCGATGCAGCTATCGGCCAACGGTGTCTCGTTGGTGGCCGCAGGCTGGTAGGGGTTGAACTGACGCAGGTAACCGTCGGGCGTGACCTGATAGGCCTGCCAGACCTGGCGGTCGAGCAGCACGTATAGGTAACCTGCCCGCAGGGTGCGCCAACCCATGCGGGTATTGTCGTCAGGCAGGGGGTATTCATGGGCCAGGCGCGGCACCACGGCCTTGCGCAGCGGCAGGATGGGCATGCCCTGACGCTGGCAGACTGTGCATTGGTCGTTGTTGACCAGGCATTCGGTGGTGGCGATGGCGAGTTGCGAAGTCAGGCTCAAGGGTATGCTCCTGCATGGCTCAGGTCGGTGACAATCCGTTGCCAGCTGTTGTCGTTGCAAGGGGCGAGCAGGGTACTGAGCGATGCTGTTCCTCGAGCCGCCTGGTCGATCAGTGCACGGACGCGGGCGTGCTCATGCAGCCGCAGATCCAGCAACAGGCAGTGCATGGCCAGGGTGATGATGTCGTGATGGTTTTTCAGGCCCAACTGACGGGCCTGGTGTATCTGGTAATGGGCCTTGGCAGCGGCATGGGGCGGCAGTGTTGTTGCACCTGTCCAGCGCGCCGGCGCGAACGTCAGCGGCAGGCTGAGGGCGCGTCGCCAGGTGGCAAGTAAGGTTGACACCAGCACCACCTCCTGCTGCACCTCGCCAGCGAGTGGACGAGGTACGACACTCGCGTGCGGATGGCTACTGATGACGCTGCTGGCACCGCTGGACATCGGAAACAGCCAGTGTTGAATCGGCCACCAGAATCCCTGTTCCGCCTGCTTCAACGTGCCGGCCAGCAATTCCAGGCGCAACGGTTCATACACCGGAAAGAACTGTGTGCCCTGTGCCATGGGCAGATGCCCGAGCGCGATCAGGTGCGCACTGAATGCAGCGGTGGTGACGCTGCTGCTGAGCCAGCCGCAGACGTAGCGTCGGGAGCGCGTGGCGTCCTCGTTTACACGCTGTGCCGAGAGTGACAGCAGACGCTCCGAAGGCCGGGCGCCGGGGCTGGCCAGGGTCACCAGCACCGGGCAGGCGTGCGGCGTGTGCTCAAGGTCCGGACGCCACACGCGGGTGAGGGCGTCGTCGCCCAGTGTCTGGCGCAGCGCCTCGATATGCAGGGGATCGTCCGAGGCACAGTCAGCCAACGGGTCGAGCAGCAGGTACAGCGTTGCTTCGGGCGTGTAGATCTCATCAACGAACTTCTGCACAAGCGCCGGCGTCATCGGTTTTTCTCCACACAGGTTTGCCCTGCCTCGGGCGAGAGCTGCAGGGAAAAGGGCTGTGCGCTGCCCGGCGCAGTCATTTGCACCGGCCCCTGTAGGGTAATGGCCAGGCCATTGAGGTGAATGCCCTGGGCATCGATCGTCAGGCTGCCGCCAGGGCCCTGAATGACCAGGCGCTCGCTGGCTTGCAGCTGGTAGGTTGTGGTGGTGCGCTGCATGCCCTGGCCGGCGCTCAGGTGATGCTGGCCGTGGGTGAGGTGCTCGCTGTGGCCGCCGACTTCGGTGCGATGGTTGGCAGTGGTGGCGTCAAAACGGTCATTGCCGACGCGCTCCCAGCGGTCATTGCCGATGCTGATCTCATGGTTCTGGCCAATGTTCAGCGAGCGGTTCAGGCCTATGTCCTGGGACTGGTTGTGACCGATGGAGAGGGTTTCATCGTTGCCCACCGTCTCACTGCGATCATTGCCAACAAACACCCCATTGTTGTGTTTGATATGAACGTTCTTGTCCTTCTGGGCATGGATGAACACCTCTTCCTGCCCCAGCTCATCCTCAAAGCGCAGCTCGTTGAAGCCCTGGCCCTTGTGGCTGCGGCTTTTGATGGTCATGCGCGTTTTGTGCTTGGGCAGTTGATACGGCGGCAGGTTGGTTTCGCGGTAGGCGCGGCCGGTGGCGATGGGCTGGTCGGGGTCGCCGTCCAGGTAGCTGATGATCAGTTCCTGGCCGACCCGGGGGATGGCCATGGCGCCCCAGGTGGCGCCGGCCCAGCCCTGGGCGACGCGGATCCAGCAGGAGCTGTGGTCGTCCTGGTGGCTGTCGCGGTCCCAGGGGAAGCTGACTTTGACCCGGCCCCATTCGTCGCAGTAGATCTCTTCGCCGGGCGGGCCGACCACGCTGGCGATCTGCGGGCCGTCGATGCGCGGCTTGGGCCGTAGCGGCGCTTTCCAGTCGGCGTCCCAGCGGATGGCGCTGGCGCTGAGCCGGTAGGCGGTGCCGCTGTCGCTGGCGAAGGCCTCTTCGAGCAGGCTGCTGTGCTGCGTGCCGTGGTGCTCGATGGCGATGGTGCGCCAGCGGTCGTTGAAGTCCTCGCGCGGGTGGTCGTTGAGGTCGAAGGCCAGGCCCGGCTGCAGACGCGCGTCATCGCCTTCCATGTGGGCCAGGCGGGCGTCGCTGCGCAACGCGGTCAGGCGGGTTTTGGTGAAGGGCTTGCCGCTGGCGTCGCGCTTGTAGCGGCCGGGGTAGTCGTAGCGTTCGTAGTCGCTGTGCTGGTGGTCGAGGTCGCTGGCGCCGACGGCGTTGTGCTGCAGGTTGTAATAGGGGTGGGTGAAGGTGTAGTCGCGCTGCACCTGGCGCGCGCTGCGCACCTGTTCGGTGTAGTGAAAGCGCTGCAGGGCCGGCTCGGCGCTGTCGCCGCCGGCCAGCGGCTGGTAGAGCACCGGGCAGTGCTCGTGGGTGCCGATGGTGCCCAGGCCGCCGACGCGGTCGGTGAGCCACAGGGTATGGCCGTCGGCACGGTGCTCGAAGCTGTACAGCAGGCCTTCTTCGGCGGCCAGGCGGGCGATGAAGTCGAGGTCGCTTTCGCCGGCCTGGACGCAGTACTCGCGCGGCGGATGGTCGAAGCACAGGTAGGTTTTGACCTCGCTCAGGCGCTGGGCCTCGAGCACCGCGAGGATGATCTCGGGCACGCTCTGGCCCTGGAACATGCGCCAGTTCGAGCGCAGGCCGGCGCGCGCCAGGCTGGGTTCGAGCACGGCGCGGTAGCGGGTGCGGCGAAAGCCGGTGTCGCCCTGGCTGAACAGGCTGACCAGGCCGTGCACGTAGCGCACCGGGGTGTCGCCCCGCCACAGGGTGAACAGCGCGGCCAGGTCGAGCACGCGGTTGAAGTCGACAGCCGGGTCGTGGCTGGCCAGCTCCAGGCTCAGGCGAAAGGGCTGGGACAGGCCTTCCTCGAGGTGGAATTCGACCACTTCGAAGGCGTCGCCCTGCAGGGGCTCGAAGGTGAAGCGCAGGTCGCTTTGGCGGGGCATGGGGGCTCTCTTGACTAGACCGGCAGATGACGGGATGCCATGCGGGCAGCCCCGGGAAATCTAGGCAGGTGCTAGCTCACGCCTCAAGGGATGAGCTGCAATCAAGAGAGGTCCTACGGCGTCCTTCGCCTTTGTCTGTCAGATGTGTCGGACAGATACCGCTGATTCAGATCACCGGATCCCAGCGCTGTGACCAGTCGCTCTCACCGGCGACCACTTCGCGCAGCACCCTGAACGCCTGCTGCAGCGCCTCGCTGTCGCGCTCGCGGGCATACACCAGGTAGGTGGGGTAGGTGAACTCCGGTGCTTGCGGCACGCGTTCGAATACGCCGCTGTCCAGGTAGGCCTGCACCACGCGGGTACGGAAGTAGCCGCTGCCGCCGTGTTCAAGGATGTACTGCAGCGCCAGCGGCCCGAGGTTGAAGCTCAGCGCCGGGCGCGCGCATTCGGGCAGGGCGGCGTCGTGACGGCGGCGAAAGGCCTGGCCCCAGTCGATGTACACGTAAGGCTCGGGTTTGTCCTTGCGGCGGATGCGGATGAGCTTTTCTTCCATCAGTTGCTCCACCTGCAGGCCCGGGCCGTAGGTGGGCTGGTAGACCAGCACGGCGTCGAGCACGCCCATTTCCACCTTGTGCAGCAACGACTCGCCATCGCTGACTTCGCTGCGAATGGCGTGGCCGGGCATTTCCCGGTGCAGGGCGCTGACCCAGCCAAGCACCATGGGGTTGCCGAGGCTGACTTCGCCGCCGATGTGCAACACCTGGTGGCAGCCTTCGGGCAACGGCAGGTCGCGGCGCGCGGCCTCCCAGGTTTGCACCAGCTGATTGGCATACACCACGAAGGCCTCGCCGTCGGCGGTGAGGCTGGCGCCGCTGCGGCTGCGAATGAACAGCTGGCAGGCGAGCTGCTGTTCGAGCTTTTGTACCCGCGCGGTGATAGCCGTCTGGGTGACGTGCAGGCGCTCGGCGGCGGACACCAGGCTGCCGGTGCGGACGATTTCCAGAAAGGTGCGGGCGAGCTCGATATCCATGGGGCAGCCTGGTGTTTGCGGTGGCCTATTCTAGTGGCTTTGCACGGGTTTAGGGCGTGGCTGCACAGCCGCCAGAAAAATCAGTCGTACAACACCGGCTGGCGATCCCGGTGCACATCGTTCAAGGCACTGATGCGCTTGTCCCGCGCCTCGCTCAGGTCGAGGCGGGCGTGGATGATTTGCGTGCCGGCCGGCGCTTCATGCAGCGGCCCGGCCAGCGGGTAGCCGTTGGCATCGACAATCACCGAGCCACCGACCCAATCCACTTCGCGCTCATGGCCGTTGCGGTCACAGGCGGCGATGTACAAGCGGTTGACCGAAGCATTGGCCTGAACCCGTACCACTTCCGCGGGCCGCTCGCCGAGCGGTCGCGGGCCGTCCGGCCAGTTCACCGGCGCGCACAGCAGTTCGGCCCCGGCCAGCGCCGGCAAGCGCACCCACTCGGGAAATTCCAGGTCGTAGCAGATCATCACCGCAATGCGTCCGAAGCGCGTATCGATCACCGGCGGCGGTTGCCCACCGGCGCTGAAGATGCGCTTTTCGTCGTTCCACAAATGCGCCTTGCGGTACACCGCGCGCACGCCGTCGGCATCGACCAGGGCGGCGCTGTTGTACAACTCGTCGCGCTCGGTGCGCTCGCAAAAGCCGCCGACGATGACGATGTCCAGCTCCGCCGCCAGCGCTGCCCACTGGCGCAGGGTTTCGCCGTTGGGGGTTTCGGCCAGGCTCAGGGCTTCGTTGCGGTCGGCGAACACATAGCCGCTTTGCACCAGCTCCGGCAGCACCACCACCTGGGCGCCTTGCCCGGCGGCGCTGCGGATCGCCTGCAGGGCGCGCTCGCGGTTGTATTTAAGTTCGCCGACCTGCGGCGCCAATTGGCAGCAAGCGACCTGGATCAGGGTTGGACTCATGCGTGGGCTTCCTCAAGCTGGCGCTCGCTGGCTGCCGCCAGGCGTTGTTCGCCGGGCAGGTCGAGCGAGCGGCAGAGCAGGGCGTAGAGGCTGCCGGTGACCAGCAGACCAATGACAAAAGCAATGTCGGCACCACCCAGCGCGGCGGCTGCGGGGCCGGTGTAAAAGCTCAAGGCCATGAACGGCACCATCGCCAGCAAACCCAGGCCGTAGGCGATCAGCCCGGGCTTGCCCCAGGCACCGTAGATGCCGTCGGGGTTGAAGATTTCGCTGATCACGTAGTGGCCCTTGCGCACACAGTAGAAGTCCACCAGGTTGACCGCGGTCCACGGCACCAGGAAGTACAGCATCAGCAGCACGAAGGTGTTGAAGCTGCCCAGGTAGCTCTCGGGGATGGCCAGGGCGACGATAAAGACGATGGTGGCAATCACGCTGATGCCGGCCACGCGGATCTTCAGCGACGGCGTGACCTGCTTGAAGCAGTCGATGGCGCTGATGCTGGTGAGCATGGCGCCGTAGCAGTTGACCGCCATGATGCCCACCAGCGCCGGTACCGAGATCAGCACAGTGAAGGTGCCCAGGCCCGGCAGGAACTGGTTGCCCACTTCGCGCACACTGGCGATGGCGTCAGGCGCTGGCAAGGCCGAGGCGAGAAAGGCACCGAGGGACATCAGCCACAGGGCCGAGCCGGCCGCGCCCAGGTAGGTCCAGAACACCACTTTCGCCGTCGGCGTGTCGTGGGGCAGGTAGCGCGAGTAGTCGGAGACGTACACCGAATAGCTGATCTGGTAACCGGCGGCCGCCGACAGTTGCACCAAGAATGCGCCCCACGAGAACTGCGGATCCTGCAGGGCGGCGTCGGCCTGCAGGGTCAGCAGGGCGCTGACGGTGAGCACGCCGAACACCAGGATCATCACGTAGGTCAGCCAGCGCTGCACGGTATGCAGCAAGTCGTGGCCGACCACCGCCAGCAGCACGGCGATGACGATCAGGCCCAGGTACCAGGGCGTGCGTTGGCCGGGCAGCACGGTGTTTATCGCATCGGTGGCGAGGATCACGTTGAAGACGTTGAAACCGATGTAGACGAAGACCACGGCGGCAAACGGCACGATGGCGCCCTTGAGGCCGAACTGGGCGCGCGACTGGATCATCTGCGGCAGGCCCATACGTGGGCCCTGGTTGGCGTGAAAGGCCATGAAGAAGGTGCCAAAGCACACCCCGAGCACGATCGCCAGGATCGAGTACAGCGCCCCGAGGCCCAGGGCCGGGCCGGTGAAGCCTGTGATCATGGTGGTGAGCACGAAGTTGCCGGTGAACCAGAACGGCGCCTGGTGCCAGACCTTGCCGTGGCGCTCGCTGCGCGGCACATAGTCGATTGAGCGAACCTCGATGCGCGGGCGTGCAGCCCCCGCCTTGTTGGCGTTGTCCACGGCAGTACCTCGTGTTGTTTTTATGGGGTAACTGGCCGATGGTCCGACAGACGGTGGGTGAGGGGAATCGTTGGTATCAAAAAATTACTTCATGGAATTCAGAAGTAATGGGCTGCGGCGCAGCCCATCGCGGGCAGTGTCAGTAGCGAATCATCACCGACTTCAGCTCGGTGTAATCCTCGATAAACGCCCCGCCAAATTCACGGCCTATGCCTGAAGCCTTTACCCCGCCAAACGGCACGGCCGGGTCGAGCAGGGTATGCATGTTCACCCACACCGTACCGGCCTGCACCTGCGGCACCAGGCGCAAGGCCTTGCTCAAGTCGTTGGTCCACAGGCTGGCGCTGAGGCCATAGGGGCTGGCGTTCATCAGCGCGATCAGTTGCTCTTCATCGTCATACGGCAAGAAGGTCGCCACCGGCCCGAAGGTCTCCTCGTTGAGCAGGCTGTCGTTGACCGAGCCGGCCAGGATCACCGTCGGCTCGACGTAGCAGCCCGGGCCTTCGAGCAAACGCCCGCCATGGATGATCTGGCTGCCCTCGCTGCGCGCCTTGGCAAACAGCGCGCCGAGCTTGGCCTGGTGTTGCTTGTTGCTGACCGGGCCGAATTCGCTGGTTTCATCCAGCGGTGAGCCGATCTTCAGCTGTGCCAGGCGCTCGCTCAAGGCCCCGGTCACCGCCTCGATCTGCGAGCGATGCAGATAAAAGCGCTCGGCTGCCGCGCAGATCTGCCCGGCGTGCAAAAAGCCCGCTTCGATGATGCCGTCCACCGCCGTGTGCAGTGGTACGTCGCGCAGGAACCCGGCCGCATTCTTGCCGCCCAGCTCCAGGGTGGCGCGGGTCAGGTTGGCGGCCATGGCGCTTTGGCCGACGGCCAGGCCAGTGGGCACGGAGCCGGTGAACGAGACCTTGTCGGTGCCCGGGTGCTCGATCAGCGCCTTGCCGGCCAGGCCGGCGCCGGTCACCACGTTCAGTGCGCCTGCGGGCAGGCCGGCGTCGATGGCAAGTTCGGCAATGCGCAGGATGGTCAGCGGGGTGAATTCGCTGGGCTTGATGATGATGCTGCAACCGGTCACCAGTGCCGAACCGAGCTTCCACAAGGCGATCATGGTCGAGAAATTCCACGGCACGATGCCCACCACCACGCCGACTGGCTCGCGCAGGGTAAAGGCGGTGTAGCGCTCGCCGTTGAACGAGGGCAGCGACGGGGTGAGGGTCTGGCCGCTGAGCTTGGTCGCCCAGCCGGCGTAGTAGCGCAAGAAATGCGCGGCCTGATCGACCTCGAAATTGCGCGAAAGGGTGATCAGCTTGCCCGACTGGCAAGTCTCCAGCTGTGCCAGTTCTTCGCGGTGTTGCTCGATCAGGTCGGCAAGCCTGAGCAGCACGCTGGCACGCACGGCGGGGGCGGTTTGTGACCATTGCGCAAAGCCACGGCGCGAGGAGGCGACGGCATCGTCGATGGTCTGCGCGGTGGCTTCGGCCACGCGGCTGATGACCTGGTCACTGGCCGGGTCGATCACCTCCAGGTAGCGGGCATCGGCCTGTGGCTGCTGGCGACCGTCGATAAAGCTGCTGTGCTCGCGTTGCAAAAAAACGCGCACCTGGGGCAAAAGGCTGATGTTGCTCATGGGACGAACCTCAAGGGAAAGCAAAGCCCCGACCCTAGCGCAGCGCCCCGGCAGTGGCTTGACTGAGCCTGCCGCCGGCCATGCACCGGCCTGCCAGGCGCTTTGTAATCTGCAAGGTTTGGCCTTAGGCTGCGGCATCCGCCTGTGCAGGAGCGCCCCTTGAACCCGATTTTCGCCTCCCTGAGCATCGCCCACCTGCGCGCGTTGCAGACCATGCTGCAGCTGAAGAACCTCAGCCATGCCGCCGAGCGCCTGGGCAGCAGCCAGTCGGTGCTCAGCCGCCAGCTGGCACATATGCGCGAAGCCTTTGACGACCCGCTGCTGGTGCGCCAGGGCCGCGGCTATGTCTTGAGTGAACGCGGCGAAAGCCTGCTGCTGCCGCTGGGCCAGGTGCTGGCCGAGCTTGAGGCCTTGCGCCAACCGCAGGCCTTCGAGCCCAAGCGCTGCGAGCGACGTTTTTGCCTGGCGGCCTCGGACTACATCGCCGAACACATGCTGCCGCTGCTGGTCAGCACCCTGGAGCGCGAAGCGCCGGGGGTGTCGATCGAGTACCGCACCTGGCAGCCGGGGCAGTATGAAGTGCTCGCCAGCGGCGAAGTCGACCTGGCTACCACGCTGTTCGACGATGCTCCGGCCAACCTGCATGGGCGCATGCTCGGTGAAGACCGCGCGGTGTGCCTGATGCATCGCGAGCACCCGTTGGCGGCAAAAACCGAACTGAGCCAGGACGATTACCGGGCCTGGAACCATGTGCGCATTTCCGGCGGTGGCGACAAGGACAGCTTTATCGACCGCCACCTGCGTGAGCAGGGCCTGAGCCGGCGCATCAGCCTGCAGGTGCCGTTCTACTCGGCGGCGGTGCAGGTGGTCGGCAGCAGCCAGGCGCTGGTCACCGTACCCGAGCACATTGCCCGCCAGCTCAGCCGCCTGCATCCACTGACCTGGCGGCCGTTGGCGTTTGTCGAGCACAGCCAGCGCTACTGGGTGGTCTGGCACCAGCGCCTGCACGGCTCGGCCGAGCACCGCTGGTTGCGCAACCTGGTGTTCGAGCAGTGGCAGCAGTCGCAGTTCGGCGTGCACGGCGGCCATGCGCATTCGCCATAGCAGCTATGCGCCGGGCGGCGTTTTTTGGCGGCCAGCCAGGGCCTAGACTCAGGCCCACTTACCGCCAATAACAGGAGCCGCTGCATGAGCCCGGAAGAATTTCGCAAACATGGCCACCAACTGATCGACCTGATCGCCGACTACCGCCAGGGTGTCGGCGAACTGCCGGTGATGGCCCAGGTCGAGCCCGGTTACCTCAAGGCGGCCTTGCCCGGCTCGGCGCCGGTTCAGGGTGAGCCGTTCGAGAACATTCTCAAGGACGTAGACCAGTTGCTGATGCCCGGCCTGTCGCACTGGCAGCACCCGGACTTTTTCGGCTACTTCCCCTCCAACGGCACCTTGTCGTCGGTGCTTGGCGATTTTCTCAGCACCGGCCTTGGCGTGCTCGGCCTGTCGTGGCAATCGAGCCCGGCCCTGAGCGAGCTGGAAGAAACCACCGTGGACTGGCTGCGGCAGATGGTCGGTTTGTCGGCGCAGTGGAGCGGGGTGATCCAGGACACCGCGTCCACCAGCACCCTGGTCGCCTTGATCAGCGCCCGCGAGCGCAGCAGCGACTACGCCCTGGCCAAGGGCGGCCTACAGGGGCAGGGCAAGCCGCTGATGATCTACACCAGCGCCCAGGCCCACAGCTCGGTAGACAAGGCCGCGCTGCTGGCAGGCTTTGGCAAGGACAACATCCGCTACATCGACACCGACGACGACTTCGCCATGCGCCCGCAAGCGCTGGCCGCAGCCATCGAACAGGACCTGGCCGACGGCCTGCAACCCTGCGCGGTGGTGGCTACCACCGGCACCACGGCAACCACCGCACTCGACCCGCTGCAACCGATCGGCCAGATCGCCCGCGAACATGGCTTGTGGCTGCACGTGGACTCGGCCATGGCGGGTTCGGCGATGATCCTGCCGGAATGCCGCTGGATGTGGGACGGCATCGAGCAGGCCGACTCGATTGTGGTCAATGCGCACAAATGGCTCGGTGTGGCTTTCGATTGCTCGCTGTACTTCGTGCGTGATCCGCAGCACCTGATCCGGGTCATGAGCACCAACCCCAGCTACCTGCAGTCGGCGGTCGACAGCAAGGTCAAGAACCTGCGCGACTGGGGTATCCCGCTGGGGCGGCGGTTCCGTGCCCTGAAGCTGTGGTTCATGCTGCGCAGCGAGGGCATCGAGAACCTGCAACAGCGCTTGCGCCGCGACCTGGACAACGCCCAGTGGCTGGCCGAGCAGGTGCGCGGGGCCGAGGGCTGGGAGTTGCTGGCGCCGGTACAGCTGCAGACCTTGTGCATTCGCCATCGAGGTGAGGGCCTGCAGGGTGAGGCGCTGGATGCACATACCCGGCGCTGGGCGGATCAGCTCAATGCCTCGGGGGTAGCCTACGTCACTCCGGCGACCTTGCATGGCCGCTGGATGGTGCGGGTGTCGGTGGGGGCGTTGCCGACCGAGCGTGAGCATGTGGCTGAGCTTTGGCGCAATTTGCAGAACGTCGTGGCGGGGTGAATTTATCGCGGGTCAAGCCCGCTCCCACAGAATTGAGGGTGTTCGCTGTGGGAGCGGGCTTGCCCCGCGATGCTTTTAACATCCTATGAAAAGTACAATCTTGCCTATGGAAGTTGCATTTTCCCCCTGAGCCAAGCCTCCCATACTGGCCCCTGCATCCGCCGCCACCTGCCACTTCGCAGGCCCTGGCGGACATCCAATAATAAGCAGGGCCCCTCATGAAAAAGCCAAACCCGCTGCTCGAAGACCTTCGTTCGATTTTGCCTGCCATCGCCGCCAACGCCGCCCGTGCCGAGCAGGACCGCAAAGTCCCGGCCGAAAACATCGCCCTGCTGAAAAGCATCGGCCTGCACCGTGCCTTTTTGCCCAAGCCCTACGGCGGCCTGGAAATCTCCCTGCCGCAATTTGCCGACTGCATCGCCTTGCTTGCCGGCGCTTGCGCCAGCACCGCCTGGGCCATGAGCCTGCTGTGCACCCACAGCCATCAGTTGGCGATGTTCCCGGCCAAGCTGCAGGAGGAGATCTGGGGCGACAACCCCGACGCCACCGCCAGCAGCAGTATCGCCCCGTTCGGCAAGGTCGAGGAGGTCGAGGGCGGCTTGCTGTTCAGCGGCGAGATGGGCTGGAGCAGCGGCAGTGACCATGCCGAGTGGGCGATTGTCGGCTGCCGTCGGGCCAATGCCGAAGGCACCCAGGACTACTGCTTTGCCGTGCTGCCGCGCAGCGACTACGAGATTCGCGACGACTGGTTCGCCGCCGGCATGAGGGGTAGCGGCACCAAGACCCTGGTGATCGACAAGGTGTTCGTCCCCGAGCACCGCATCCAGAAAGCCAAGGACATGATGGAAGGCAAGTCGGCAGGCTTTGGCCTGTATCCGGACAGCAAGGTGTTCTACTCGCCGTACCGGCCATATTTCGCCAGCGGCTTCTCGACCGTCAGCCTCGGTATTGCCGAGCGCATGCTCGAAGCCTTCCGCGAAAAGACCAAGAACCGTGTGCGTGCCTATACCGGGGTCAATGTCGGCGCCGCCACACCCGCGCTGATGCGCCTGGCCGAGTCCACCCATCAGGTTGCCGCCGCTCGCGCATTTCTGGAAAAAACCTGGCAGGAACACGCCGAGCACAGCGAACGTCACCAGTACCCGACGCGCGAGACCCTGGCGTTCTGGCGCACCAACCAGGGCTACGCGGTGAAAATGTGCATCCAGGCGGTCGATCGTCTATTCGAAGCCGCTGGCGGCACTGCCTGGTTCGACAGCAACGAAATGCAGCGGCTGTGGCGCGATGCGCACATGACCGGCGCCCATGCCTACACCGACTACGACGTTTGCGCGCAGATTCTCGGCCGCGAGCTGATGGGCCTGGAACCTGATCCAAGCATGGTCTGATAGGCCTCGCCAATAACAACAATGACGGCTGCCGCGCACGGCAGCCGGGGAGTCTTGCATGTCTACCGCAACCGCATCGGCCTTCGACAGCCGCGCCTTTCGCCGTGCCCTGGGCAACTTCGCCACCGGCGTCACCGTGGTCACCGCCGCCGATCCCCAGGGCAACCTGGTCGGCGTCACTGCCAACAGCTTCAACTCGGTATCCCTCGACCCGCCGCTGATTCTCTGGAGCCTGGACAAACGCTCGAGCAGCCTGGCGGTGTTCGAGGCGGCCAGCCATTTTGCCGTGAACATCCTCGCCGCCGACCAGATCGACCTGTCCAACAACTTCGCCAAGCCCAAGGATGATCGTTTTGCCGGTATCAGCTACCAGGCAGGCGAGGGCGGGGCGCCGATCCTCGCCGATTGCTCGGCGTGCTTTCAGTGCGAAACCCAGCAGCTACTCGACGGTGGCGATCACTGGATCATGCTCGGCAAGGTGGTGGCCTTCGATGACTGCGGCCGCTCGCCGTTGCTCTATCACCAGGGCGCCTATTCCATGGTGCTGCCACACACGCGCATGACCCGCCGCGAAGAAGGTCAGCCGCCGAGCAGCCACTTCCAGGGGCGCCTGAGCCATAACCTGTACTACCTGATGACCCAGGCCCTGCGCGCCTACCAGGGCAGCTATCAGCCACGGCAATTGTCCAGCGGCCTGCGAACCAGCGAGGCACGGATGCTTATGGTGCTGGAGAACGACGCCGGGCTGAACCTTGCCGACCTGCAGCGCGAAGTGGCGATGCCGGCGCGGGAAATCGACGAGGCAGTGGCCAACCTCAAGCGCAAGGGCCTGGTGTGCGACAGCGAAGCGGCCGGGCATGTGCGCCTGACCATTGCCGGTATCGACCAGACCGAAGGCCTGTGGAGCATCGCCCGCGAGCAGCAGGACAAGGTGTTCGGGCAATTCAGCGAAGAACAGATCGCGTCCTTCAAGACCGTGTTGCAGGCGGTGATTCGTAGCTGTTGAGGGGTGATCGCGGGGCAAGCCCGCTCCTACAGGGGCTTGCGCTGTGCTGCTTTTATCTTTCTTCTTAAATTGTTATGTTATTACATAATTTTAAGGAGCCCTCATGAACTACCCCGTAGGAAGGTTATCCCTCGGCCTGTCCGCCTCGCTGCTCGCTTTGCCAGCTGCCGTTGCCGATACCGTGTTGCTCGACGCCCTCAACGTCAACGAACGCCACTATGAAGAAAGCGCGAGCGGCCCGGTGCAGGGCTATCGTGCAACTCGTTCGGGCACCGCGACCAAGACCGACACTGACATCCGCGACACCCCGCAAAGTATCGCCGTGGTGCCCAGCCAGGTGCTCGAGGACCTCAACAGCACGCGCATTGACCGCGCCCTGGACTTTGCCGGCGGGGTCAGCCGGCAGAACAACTTCGGCGGCCTGACCTTCCTCAACTACAGCGTGCGTGGCTTCACCACCGGCGAGCTGTACAAGAACGGCTTTGCCGTCAACCGCGGCAGCTACAGCGCTCCCGACACCTCCAACATCGAGCGCATCGAAGTGCTCAAGGGCCCGGCCGCCAGTCTGTACGGGCGCGGCGACCCCGGCGGGCTGGTGAACATCGTCACCAAGCGTCCGCAAGCCGAAGCCTTCACTCGGTTCAAGGCCAGCGCCGGCAGTTGGGACCGTTACCGCAGCAGCCTGGACGTCAACACGCCGCTCAGCGAAGACGGCCGGGTGTTGTCGCGGGTCAATATGGCGGTGGAGGACAACGGCAGCTTTCGCGATTACGTTGGCAGTGAGCGGCGAATTGTCAGCCCGTCGCTGAGCTGGCAGTTGAGCCCCGAGACCCTGCTGTCGATCGACACCGAGTTCTCGCGTACCGAGTCGGTGTTCGACCGCGGCATCCCGGCGGTCAACAACGAACTGGGCTCGGTCAGCCGTTCGACCTTTCTCGGCGAGCCCAACGACGGGCGCATCCGCAATGACAACCAGACCCTCGACCTGACCCTGGAGCACCACCTCAACGACAGTTGGAAGCTGCGCATGGCCAACCACTACACCCAGGGCCGGCTCAAGGGCAACAGCTCGGAACCGTCGCGAGTGGTCGGCACCAGCATCAGCCGCTTCTACCGCGAGCGCGATTTCGAGTGGAACGACAACATCACCCAGGCCGAACTGCACGGCCAGTTCCAGTTCGCCGGCTGGGAGCACCAGAGCCTGCTGGGCCTTGAGTACGAGAACTACCGCAACAGCCAGAAGTACCCGCAAAGCGCCACTTCGCTCGGCTATGGCCTGGACATCTACAACCCGGTGTATGGCCAGGCGAAACCGGCGCTGATCAACCCTAATGATTTTTTCGAGCGCACCGAGAGCTACGCGCTCAACCTGCAGGACCAGATCGCCTTTACCGAGCGCTTGCGCGCTCTGGTGGGCGTACGCCTGGAGCATATCGAACAAACCGCGCAGAACCGCTCCACGCGCGTCAGCAACACTCAGGAAAAGGACGTCGCCACCCCGCGCGTGGGTCTGCTGTACCAGCTCACACCTGAAGTCGGGGTATTCGCCAATGCCTCGACCTCGTTCAAGCCCAACAGCATCGGCACCCAGGGCCAGATCTACAAACCGGAAAAGGGCCTGGGCTATGAAACCGGGCTCAAGCTGGACCTGTTCGACAGCCGCCTGGGGGCGACTGTCGCGCTGTTCCAGATCGACAAGGAAAACGTCATCACCACCGATGCCTTCGGCGACAGCATCGCCGCCGGCAAGGCGCGCAGCCAGGGGCTCGACCTGCAGTTCAGCGGCCAGTTGAGCGAAGCGCTGCGGGTGATCGGCGCCTATGCCTATATCGATGCCGAAGTGACCAAAGGCGATGCCGCCTTGCCCAAGGGCAGCGACTTGCTGGGCATCCCGCAACATAGCGGCAGCCTGATGGCGGTGTATGAGTTTCAGAGCGGACCATTGCTTGGCTCGGACATTGGCGCTGCAGCCAACTACGTCGGCGAGCGTTCCGGCCAGGCCGGCAGCAGCTTTCGTTTACCCAGCTACAGCACGGTCGACCTGCTGGCCCATTACAAAGTCAGCGAACAGGCCACGGTGGGCCTGAACCTGAACAACCTGTTCGATCGCAAGTACTACGAGCGCGGCTACAACGCAGCGTGGAACATGCCGGGGGAGCCGCGCAACTTGATGGTCAGCCTGAGCCTGGCGCTGTAACGCCTGCGATCAGATGCCAACCGGCGTGCACAGCTCCACCAGGGTGCCATCGGGGCAGCGCACATACGACAAGGTTTGCCCCCAGGGCTTGGCTTCGGGGGCCTTCAGCGCCACCGCGCCCGCCGCCACGGCGCGGGCATGGGCGCTGGCAACGTCGTCGGTAACCAGGGCAATCTCCATACCCAATGGCTTTGTCGATTCGCTGGCCGCCAGCACGCCGCCGGCAAAGTGACTATTGCCCAGGGCCAATGACGCAAAGGCGAGGGTGGTGGCGCCGGTGTCCAGTTCGCCATAGTCGCCGGACTCATGGAGAAAGCGCCGGCTCAAGCCGAAGGCCTGCTCGAAGAAAGCCAGCGAGGCGGCGACATCGGGGACGTAGACGATGGTGTATCCGAGTTTCATCAATGCATCCTTGATTGAGGAGGGTGTGGGCGGTTTATACAGCACTTGCCCAGGCCTTGGGTACGCCGCTAAGGTTGCGGCTGCAAAGGAGCGCCAAGATGACCGACCCGATCGAACTCAACCGTCGCAACTGGGATGAGCGTGCGCCGCTGCATGCCGCCTCCGGCGACTACGAAGTGGAAACATTCGTCGCCGACCCCGCGCACCTGTCCGAAGTGGTGCGTTTCGACCTGCCGCGCCTGGGCGATATTCGCGGCCAGCGCGCGGTGCACCTGCAATGCCATATCGGTACCGACACCTTGTCGTTGTCGCGCTTGGGCGCCGAGGTCAGCGGGCTGGACTTTTCTGCACAGTCCTTGGCCCAGGCGCGGGCCCTGGCGCAGCGTTGTGCAGCGCGGATCGACTATGTCGAGGCGGATGTCTATGCCGCCGACCAGGTGCTGCCAGCCGCGGCCTTCGACCTGGTATACACCGGAATCGGCGCGTTGATCTGGCTGCCGAGCATCGAGCGCTGGGCGCGTACCGTGGCGGCTTTGCTCAAGCCTGGTGGCCGACTGTTTCTGCGCGAGGGTCATCCGATGCTGCTGGCGGTGAACGAGGACCATCAGGACAAGCTGGTCATCGAGTACCCGTACTTCGAGCGCGAGGCGCCGACGGTGTGGGACAGTGGCGAGACCTATGTCGAGACCGACGGGGTGCTGGAGCAGACGGTAACCCACGAATGGAACCATGGCCTGGGCGAGATCATCAGCGCCTTGCTCAAGCATGGGCTGCAGATTACCGCACTGGAAGAACATGACAGCATTCCCTGGGAGGCGCTGCCAGGGCAGATGAGCAAGGACGAAGGCGGCGAGTGGTCGCTGGACAAGGATCGCTGGCGCTTGCCGTTGAGTTATACCTTGCAGGCGGTCAAGCAGGGGTAGGGGTGTTGACCGTGAGGGCCTCTTCGCCGGCAAGGCCAGCAATCTCACTGCGCTTTTGCCTTCGGCTTGCGCGTTCGCTTGCCTGCCGCAGCGCTGCTCTTGCGCTTTTTCTTCCACGGCGTGCCACCGCGCCCGGCCGGGGTCGCCGGGCCGCTGATGGTCAGGCGCAGGCCGGCACAACGCTCCACCTGCTTGCTCATCCACGCTGATTGCTTGGCGACGAACTCTTCAAGGCTCATTTCGCCGCTTTGCACCATGTCCAGCGCCTGCTCCCAGATCGCCGTGGTGCCTGGGTCGGCAATTGCCCGCGGCACCGCATCGATCAGGCTGAAGGCTGCCGGGGTGGCGCTCAGGGCCTTGCCGTTCTTGACCAGGTAACCGCGATCGAGCAGGCCCTGGATGATTCCGGCACGGGTGGCCTCGGTGCCGATGCCGGTGGTGTCCTTGAGCTTTTGCTTGAGGCGCGGGTCGTCTACCAGCTTGGCGACGTTCTTCATGGCCTTGATCAGGTCGCCCTCGGTGAACGGCTTGGGCGGCTGGGTCCAGAGGTCCTTGAGGGTGACCGCGGCCACCGTGCAGTCCTGGCCTTCGCGCAGTAGCGGCAGTACCTGGGCCACCGGCGCCTCACGGCCTTTGGCCGGGGTCAGGGCCTCGGGCAGGGCGCGGCGCCAGCCCGGCTCGACAATCTGCTTGCCCACCGCGCGCAACGCCTGGCCTGCGCAATCGAACTCGGCCTGGGTACGGTCGTATTCGTGGTTGGGCAAAAACTGCGCCAGGTAGCGGGCGCGGATCAGGGTATAGACCGCCTTGTGTTTGCCCGGCAGGCGCGACGGGTCGCTGGCGGCGGCGGTGGGGATGATGCCGTGGTGGGCACTGACCTTGGCATCGTTCCAGGCCCGTGAACGGCGCTGGGCCTGCAGGTGCGGCTGCAGCGGCGCAAGGCTCGCGTCGGCGCGCTGCAAGGCGGCGAGAATGGCCGGCGCCTCGCTGTGCTGGCTTAACGGCAGGTAGCCGCAGTCGCTGCGCGGGTAGGTGATCAGCTTGTGGGTTTCGTACAGGGCCTGGGCGATGTCGAGGGTTTCCTGGGCGCCGAGGCCGAACTTTTTCGAGCACAGCTCCTGCAAGGTACCCAGGTCGAAGGGCAGCGGTGCTGCTTCGCGCACGCGCTCGGTGGCCACTTTGACCACCCGCGCACTGCTGGCCGCGCCGATGGCGGCGGCCGCCTGCCGGGCCAGGGCCTGGTTCAGGCAGCGGCCCTGGTCGTCACAGGCATCTTCGGCGGCGCGCCACTGCGCGGTGAATTGCTCGCCGGCGCTTTGCAGGTGCACGTCGATGGCCCAGTAGGCCACCGGCACGAAGTCGGCGATGCTGCGGTCGCGGTCGACCACCAGGCGCAAGGTCGGCGTTTGCACCCGACCCACAGGCAGTACGCCCTGATAGCCGGACTGGCGACCGAGCAGGGTGAACAGCCGGCTCATGTTCATGCCGATCAGCCAGTCGGCCCGCGAGCGGCCCAGGGCCGAATGGTAGAGGCTGAAGGTTTCGCTACCGGGCTTGAGCGCCGCCAGGGCCTTGCGGATGGAGGCGTCGTCCAGTGCCGACAGCCACAGGCGGTTGATCGGCCCGCGGTAGCGGCAATGCTCGACCAGCTCGCGGGCGATCATCTCGCCTTCGCGGTCGGCGTCGGTGGCGATCACCAGCTCGCGGGCCTCGCCGAGCAGGCGCTTGACCGCCTTGAACTGGCTGGCGGTCTTGGGCTTGACCAGCATTTTCCACTTTTCGGGCACGATCGGCAGGTCGGCCAGTACCCAGCGCTTGTAACGCGCGTCGTAGCTGTCGGGTGGAGCGGTCTCGAGCAAGTGGCCGATGCACCAGGTGACGGTAACCTCGGTGCCGACCCAGCAGCCGTCGCCACGGCGGTTGGCGCCGAGAACCTTGGCGATGTCTTTGGCCTGGGAAGGCTTTTCGCAGAGAAACAGGCGCATGCCGTTCGATCTATGGTGGGTGAGGGCCATAGGATGCGCAGGATTGAGGGGCGTGGCAAGTTTTATATGTATGGATATACAGCTTGATGTTGCCGATGCTGACGAAGAATCCCCCGCGCTTTTGGCCAGCTTGCCATCGATGTTGCCATGGACGGGCCAATTGCCCCTGTGGCAGCGTTTGGGTTTGCCCACGGGTGTGTCAACGGACGATGTCGCCAGGGTTACCTGCCACCTGCACAAGGATGTATAGCCATGCCTGTTTTCGATTACCACCACCTCGACAGCGCCGCTTCCAAAGCCCTCTACAGCGACGCCATGGCGCTGACTCTGTATGCCTACCACGGCATCGACAACGGCTTTGCCGTTGGCTACCAGCAGCACGGTTTTGGCCTCGGTTTACCGGCCACCTTGATCAAGGCCCTGATCGGCGGCACCGACAGCCAGGGCGCGATCCCTGGCATCCCCTGGAACCCCGACGCCGAAGCCCAGGCCCTGGCTGCGGTCAAGGCCGCCGGCTGGACGCCGATCAGCGCCAGCCAGCTGGGTTACCAGGGCACTACGGATTTTCGTGGCACCTTCCATGGTGAAACCCGCGGCTACACCAGTGCCCAGGTCGAGATACTTGGCAAGTACGACGCCGCCGGCCAGTTAAGCGGCCTGGGCATCGCCTTTCGCGGCACCAGCGGGCCGCGGGAAAACCTGATCGGCGACACCATCAGCGATGCCATCCACGACCTGATGGCGGCCTTTGGCCCGGCTGACTTTGCCAAGAACTACGCCGCCAATGCCTTCGGCCGGCTGTTCGATGATGTCGCCCGGTTCGCCCAGGCCAACGGCCTGAGCGGCAGCGACATCACCGTCAGTGGCCACAGCCTCGGTGGCCTTGGTGTCAACAGCCTGGCCGAGCTTAGCAACGACACCTGGGGCGGCTTCTATCAGGACGCCCGCTACGTTGCCTTTGCCTCACCCACCCAGGCCAGCGACAGCAGCAAGGTGCTGAACATCGGCTACGAGAACGACCCGGTGTTCCGCGCGCTCAATGGCTCGAAAGCCGACTGGGCAACCTTCGGTGTGCATGATGCGGCCAAGCCTTCGAGCACCGACAACATCGTCAACTTCAACGACCACTATGCCTCCGATGCCTGGAACCTGCTGCCGTACTCGATCGGCAACATCGCCACCTGGCTCTCGCACTTGCCGAGCGCCTACGGCGACGGCCTGGGGCGGGTGCTTGACTCGGCATTCTATGAATGGACGTCCAAGGACTCGACCATTGTCGTCAGCAACCTGTCCGACGTTCGCCGTGGCTCGACCTGGGTTGAGGACCTGAACCGCAACGCCGAAGCGCACAAGGGCAGCACCTTTATCATCGGCTCCGAGGCCGGCGACCTGATTCATGGCGGGCGCGGCAATGATTACCTGGAAGGGCGCGCCGGCAACGACACTTTCCGTGACGATGGCGGCTACAACCTGATCGACGGCGGCGCCGGCCACGACACCTTGAAGCTCGGCCAGGCGCTGGACAAATTTGATGTCGCCCGTGATGGCAACGGCACCCTGTACCTGCGTGACAGCAGCGGCGGCATCAGCCTGGTCAAGCAGGTCGAAACCCTGGTCAGCAAGGAATCGAGCCTGCTGTTCTTCAGCAAGCAAGTCAGCCACCAGATCGACCCGGCGGGGCTGCTGAGCAGCGGCAAGGTTCACGCCTACGCCGCCAGCCAGAACGGTACGCCAGGTAATGACAGCCTCAAGGCGGGCGCGCAAGGCCAATGGCTGTTTGGCCTGGACGGCAACGACCATCTGCAAGGAGGCCGTGGCAACGACGTGTTGGTCGGTGGCGCCGGCAATGACGTGCTGGTATCGGGCGGTGGCAGCGACACCTTCCTGTTCAGCGGCCACTTCGGCCAGGATCAGGTACAGGGCTTCGACGCCGATGATCGACTGGTGTTCATCGGCGTCGAGGGTGGCACGGCGCAACCGGACATTCGCCAGCACCTGAGCCAGGTGGGCAGTGATGCGGTGCTGAGCTTCGGTAGCGATAGCGTGACCCTGGTCGGGGTGTCGGCAGATAGCCTGAGTGCGGCGCAGGTGGTGATCGCTTGAGTCCCCGCTGCGCCGCTAGTCTCATCAGGCCGCGCTGATGTCGTCGGATGGCATCAGCCGCGGCTGGCCTCCAGCGCCTGGCTCAGGTCGGCAATGATGTCATCGCTGTGTTCGATGCCGATCGACAGGCGCACCATGTCCCGCGGCACGCCGGCGCGTTCGAGTTCTTCATCGTTGAGCTGGCGATGGGTGGTGGAGGCCGGGTGGCAGGCCAGGGATTTGGCATCGCCGATATTGACCAGGCGCACCACCAGCTGCAGCGCATCGATAAAGCGCGCACCGGCCTCCTGGCCGCCCTTGATCCCGAACGACAGGATCGAAGCCGGCTTGCCTTCAGTGTAGCGTTGGGCCAGTCCATGTTCAGGGTGATCAGGCAGACCGGCGTACTTCACCCAGGCGACCTGCTCATGGCCTTGCAGATAGTGGGCGACCTTAAGCGCGTTCTCGGTGTGCCGCTCCATGCGCAGGGCCAGGGTTTCCAGGCCTTGCAGAATGAGGAAAGCGTTGAATGGCGACAGCGCCGCGCCGGTGTTGCGCAGCGGCACCACCCGGCAGCGGCCGATAAAGGCCGCAGGGCCAAAGGCTTCGGTGTAGGTCACGCCGTGGTAGGACGGGTCGGGGGTGTTGAGCAGGGCGAAGCGCTCTTTGTTGTCGGCCCAGGGGAACTTGCCCGAGTCGATGACGATGCCACCGATGCTGGTGCCGTGGCCGCCGATGTACTTGGTCAGCGAGTGGACGACGATATCGGCGCCGTGCTCGAACGGCCGGCAGAGGATTGGCGTGGCCACGGTGTTGTCGACGATCAGCGGTACGCCATGGCGGTGGGCGGCATCGGCCAGGGCCTGGAGGTCGACGATATTGCCGGCCGGGTTGCCGATCGACTCGCAGAACACTGCCTTGGTGCGGCTGTCGATCAGCGCTTCGAGGGCGGCGATGTCGTCGTGGGCGGCAAAACGGGTCTGGATGCCGAAGCGCGGCAGGGTATGGGCCAGCAGGTTGTAGGTGCCGCCGTAGAGCTTGGCCACCGAGACGATGTTGTCACCGGCTTCGGCCACGGTCTGGATCGCGTAGGTGATCGCGGCCATGCCCGAGGCCACGGCCAGCGCACCGACGCCGCCTTCCAGCGCCGCTATGCGCTGTTCAAGCACGTCGTTGGTGGGGTTCATGATCCGGCTATAGATGTTGCCGGCGACTTTCAGGTCAAACAGGTCGGCACCGTGCTGGGTGTCGTCGAAGGCAAAAGAGGTGGTCTGGTAGATCGGTACCGCGACGGCCTTGGTGCTCGGGTCGGGGCTGAAGCCCGCGTGGATGGCCAGGGTTTCCAGCTTCATGCAATCGTTCCTTGAAAGTCGGGGGAAGGGGGCTAGAGCATGGAGCGGCCAGGGAGCGACGGTCAAGGCCTGCAGGCGCGGGCTTGCTACGCAATTTCGAGCTGCCTAGCCTGCCTTGCGCAAGGTCAGGTTGATCCGCCGGCTGCCCAGCACAGGGTGACTGCCCGGTTTGAGCGGCAGCACGCCATGAAAGCGCAGGCGGTCTGCGCCGCCCCAGACCATCACATCGCCATGGCGCAGGCCGATGCGCTGCGTGGCTTCGCTGCGGCTGTGGCCGCCGAACTGGAACACCGCCGGCAAACCCAGCGACACCGAAACAATCGGCTGGCTGTAATCGCGCTCATCGCGGTCCTGGTGCAGGCTCAGGCGGTTGCCCGGCTGGTAGCAGTTGACCAGGCAGGCATCGGGCTGAAAATTGGCAAAGCCTGCAGCTGCAGCGGCCAGCGCTGCCAGCTCGCTCAACGCCGCTGGCAGCGCTGGCCAGGGCTGCTGGCTGAGTGGGTCGACCGGGCTGTAGCGATAACCGCGGCGATCACTGACCCAGCCCAGCGCCCCGCAGTTGGTCAAACCTACCGCCATGTTCAGGCCACCGGGGGTGACCATGTGCCGAAACGGCGCGCAGGCGATGACCTTGCGCAACTCAGGCAGCAGCGCCTCGACCCAGGCCAGGGCAAAGCCGGGCAACACCACGGCCTGCTTGCCGATCCATTGCGGCTCGGCGGGGCTGGCGGGGTTGAACAGGTCCAGTTCGGTTTGCATCATAAGCAGCAATCTGGGCAGCGGATGGTGTGTAGAGCCTGTATAGTAACGCGCTTTGGCGCCTGTGCTGTCACCCTGTTACTTGCGCGCAAAGCCCGCACTGCAGGGCGCCCGAAGCCCCTCGAAGAAAAAAATAAAACTTTTTGAATTCAAGGGGTTGCCAGAGCAGGGGAATGAGTACATAATTGCGTCCATCGAAAACGAGGCACGAAAAAAGCCTAGCGTTTTCAAGGAGATAGCAGTTTTAGCAAGTTGTTTCCTTAAAGAGTTGTACATGTTTGAGATCGCAGTTTCAGGGTCTCGGGCATTTGAGGCCGAGTAGCAAAGTGGTTATGCTCCGGATTGCAAATCCGTCTACGCCGGTTCGATTCCGACCTCGGCCTCCATTATTGAAAGCCCCGCAGATTAACGTCTGCGGGGTTTTTCTTTGCGCGCAGAAAAGGAGTCAGGATGAGAGGTCTAGAGAAATTCGTATCGCTTCAATTCTTGCTTACAGTGGCTTTCATCGCGCTGGGTGGCTACCTACATGGCGCCGGCAAGGTCGGATTTTGGGGCATGTTCACAATCATGATGTTGCCGAACATCGCTTTTGCTGTGCACCGGCGTGTCCAGCGCCGCAAGAGCGCTTGACGGCCCCGGCCTCTGCCAGGAGTGTCATGGCACAAGCGAGCCGATAATGCCGTCTCGCTCCAGCTCTTCTAAAGGGCAATGCAGTGGCTTACGGTGCGTGCCCGAATTTACCCCGCAGTTCATCCTCGATCTTCTGGCAGGCACTGCTGATTATGCTGCGCCCATTGGCAGGCCCCGTATATGACGCTTCGCGTTCGCGGCAGAGGTCAATTGCAGCTTGCGCTTCGGACTGTTCCTTGCTTTGAGGTGAGCTTGCGACAAATGCGCCGAACCCAAGCAAAACAATGCTAAGGACAACAACCGTAATGCCTGTCTTGGCAAAGACGCCTAAGGTTTTCTTGCTCAGGTCGGCATGGCAATGCCTGCAGCGTCGCGCTTGCGCCTTGATGGTTTCGGCGCAGAAGGGGCATTGTTTTTCGGATGGCTGCAATCTTGATCTCCTTATCAGGGCGGCCATCCTACCCCCAGGCAGCCCCTGAATCAAAGCGCCGCATAGACCAGCGATGACAGCCGGCTAGGGCGCGGATCGATCATCGTATGACTGCCCGAGGTGGTGGTGACAAAACCAAAGCTCACTTGCCGTTCGGGATCGGCGAAACTTATCGGGCCGCCAAGCCCGATATGGCCAAAAGTCTGCGGGCCCATGGCGTGGGAGGCCGTCGGGTCGCGTTGCTGCTCAAGCATGCAGCCCAGTCCGTAACGCATTGGTCGCATCCAGACCCGATCCATGCCATGACTGTGTTCTCGCCTGAACTCATTGAGCAGTTCGCGCCCGATGAAATTGCCTGCCAATAGTGCGCTGTAGAAACCGGCCAGGCCGTGCGCGGTGCCATGCCCGCACACACCCGGTTGCCGATAGGCCCACCAGCGCGGGTCGCTGGTGCGTTTAGGCACCATGCCGGGGTTGGTGAAGGCGAAGGTCGCGATGTGCGTTGGCTGGTTTTTCAGCACGGCGCGCAAGCCTTGCGAGTAAGGGTCACCGACCCGCCCCCTGGCGCTGTCGAAACGGGCGATACGGTGAAAGTGTTTTTCGTCGACGCCAAGGTGAACGTCCAGGCCATGGGGCTGCAGAATCTCTGCGTGGATAAAGTCGCAGGGGTCTCGTCCGTCCACCCGCCGAATCAACTCGCCGAGAATCCAGCCAAAGGTGGTGGTGCCGTAGCCCAGGTCGGTTCCCGCTTCCCACCAAAGCGGCTCGGCGGCCAGAACCCGGACCATATGCTCCCAGTCATACATCATGGCGTTATGGTCGGGGGCGCGTAGCGCCGGCAGGCCTGCGGTGTGGCTCATCACCTGGCGCAAGGTGACCTTTGCCTTGCCATTCTGGGCGAACTCAGGCCAGTAACGGGCAACCGGCGCATCGAGCTCCAGCTTGCCCTGTTCAACCAGCATCAGTACCGCCACCGCGACATAGGGTTTCACCACGCAGAAGGTGTTGGCCAGCGTGTCGCGGGTCCAGGGCCTGGTGCCTTCCTGGTCCGCCACGCCGGCCCACAGGTCGACGACCATCTCTCCGTCAATCTGCACGCAGAGCCCGGCCCCGCGCTCCTGCGGATCATCAAACATGTCCTCGAAGGCCTGCCTGACCGCGTCGAACTGACTCGCACATATCCCTTGCGCTTTCATATTTCACACTCCTTGTAGCTGAACACCATTACCGAGGGCCCAAACATTGATGGCGTAACGTCGGCCGCCACCCATCAACCCCGCGAGCGAGTTTGAGCGTGGTTCATGGAAAAACGGTTGGCTCGTTTGTAAGTGCCGAAGTCATTGAAGCGCACACCCGCCTCGGCCATGACTTTATGCGCATACGGTGCGGTCATCTGGCGAAGATAAAATGGGTCTCTTACCACGAAATGGTGAATGCTGTGGGTGCTGCCGAAGTTGAAACAGAACAACTGAAACGGCCACAGCCACCACGGGTTCATTACCTGGGTTTGTTGCAGCGCATTGCGCGGAGCGACATCGCCATAATAGTGCATGTTTGAACTTATAAAGAACAGGCAAAACTGCCGTATCAGGTTCGGCGCGATAAGGATAACCACGACGCTATTAACGACATCCATCAGTGCCAGGGTTGCCGCAGAGCGGTGAACTTCGGCGCCGATGATTGACCCCAGCCACCCATACAGGTGATAGCCGAGAAATACGTACCAGCAGCCCCAGTACAAAAGCCCGAACGGTGTATTGAGGCGAATGATTTTGCCTAACAACCTTACCTTTTGCCGCCATCCCGGCGCGAAGATCGCATTTAAAAATCCAAATATAAATCCATCCATCAGTTTCAACAGCCGCAATACGCCCCACGGGTTGCCACTGGTGGTGATCCATGCTTCGACATCCGAATCCGTGCCGGACTCCTTGTGATGATGAAAATGCAGGCTGCGCCTAAGCCACGGGCTGGGCATTCCTGGCCGGGCCAGCCAGCACATGAACATCATGGCGTTATGGGCCAGCGGCTGCTTTCTGAAATAAAGGCGATGAATCAGATCATGTTCAATTTCGTGTATGAACGACGTCAATAGCGCGTTGATTAAAATACACGTCCATGCCGGGATAAAACCCTTCAGGTAAAGCCCGCCGGTAACCACCATTCCCACCAGGGAAAATACCATGACACCCGCGCCCAAGGCACTTTGATACTGCAAGATCGGATAACGTTTGCGCAGGTAATTACCATGCTCGGTAATGCGCCGGGTTACATTTTCAATTTTTTCCTGGTCGGTAATTGACTGGTCAGTTTCGACGGTGTTTTCCAAGGCATTCATCCCTGTATCCTCTGTTTACGTCGGGGAATTGCGTGTGCACGCTAAAACAGGCGCATTCGCACTCGCCGCGTGAATGGATGCGGCTCATTCAAGAACTGCGAAATCGACGGTGTGGCAAAAACTTGTTAGGATCATTTCAAGCTTCAAAATGATAAGGTAAGTTTAAGTCTTTGCAACTGTGTATTTTGGGTGGGCTAAGTGTGACAGGTGTTTGTGTAAGGATTTGATGATTTAGTTACAGTTTGTATAAGTTTTGAGTACGGCGTACAGCTAATGCCAAGGAGGCACCATGAGATTGCACCGCATCAAATATCTCCGGCTCTCTCTACAAGACGCCGAGGGCCGCGTAGAGAAAAGAACCAGCCATGATGTATTTGACGCCGTGTTTTGCGATGAGCCTACGGACAACGCCGCCAATCGTGCAGGCCTTGAAAAGCTGTTTCGCTACATACAGGGCGGGGATACTGTGGTAGTGGACAGCATGGCATCGCTCAGCTCCAGTACCGAGCAGCTGTGCACGCTGATTCGACAGTTGGTTGAAAAGCAGGTAACGCTGGAGTTTTTGAACGAAAGCCTGGTGTTCCGGCATGACGATATGGAGGTTGTACGGCCTATTATTTCGGTAATGGAGGCACTTGCAGAGTTTGAACGCGTTGTGGCCAGGGAAAAACAGGCAGCCGGTATTGCCGCTGCCAAAAATCGTGGATCCTACAGTGGGCGCAAGAAGAAACTGTCTGACAATCAGGTTGTAAGTTTAATTGACCGCGCCGGTGCAGGAGAAAGTAAATCCAAATTGGCGCGTGATTTTGATATCAGCCGTCAGACACTTTATCGGTACTTGAAATCGACATAGCGACTGTCCAGCGCATGGCGGCCTGCGCTGGCGTGCAGCGTTGTTCGCCGCTATACCTGCCGCAGCCAGTGCTCGACATCCACCTTGTCGATCTGCTCGGGCTGCAAGAACCGCTCGGCATACTGGCGATAGACCCCGCTGCTGAGGAACAGCCGCAACAGGTCGCCATCGATGTGCTTGTCGCGGGCCATGAACACCAGGATCTTCACCGACTCGGACAGGGTCTTGGGCGTCTTGTACGGCCGGTCTGCGGCGGTGAGCGCTTCGAAGATGTCGGCGATCGCCATCACCCGCTCGGCAATGCCCAACTGATCCTTGCCCAGCCGACGCGGATAACCACTGCCGTCCATTTTCTCGTGGTGGTTGCCGGCGATGACCGGCACGCGCTTGAGGTGGCGCGGGAACGGCAGGGCGTTGAGCATGACGATGGTCTGCACGATGTGCTCGTTGATCTTGAAGCGCTCCTCTTCGTTCAGCGTGCCACGCCGGATCGACAGGTTGTACAACTCGCCCAGGTTGCTGGCGTTGGCCGGCAGGCGCATGTCGAAGCCCCAATGGTTGCGCGGGTCGTCCTTGAGCACCGGCGGCTTGCGCGCGCCCCAGGGCACCCGGTGCTCGGGACGGTCGGCCAGTAGCGGCTCGTCCACCGGCAGTTGCGCCGGCGGCACATCCTTGAAGCGTTCATCTTCCTCGCGGGAAATGCCCAGGCGGTTGTCGAAATGCCGCCACCAGCGGCGCTGGCCAATTTGCTGCAGTCGCTCGATGTCGGCTTCTTCCATGAACTCGCCCCCGGCATTGGCCCTGGCGACGAAGGCGAAGTCTTCCTGTAATTGCGCCTGGCAGTGCGCCAGGGTTGCTTGCAGCCGCTGCTGCGGCTCGCCGTTGGCCAGCCCTTGCCAGTAGGCAAGCTCGGCATCGCGCCAGAGCACTTCGAAGCGCATGCGTACCTCGTGGATTCGGTTGTACAGGGCCTCCAGCTTGGTCGCCTTGTCGACCACATGCTCGGGGCTGGTGATCTTGCCGCAATCGTGAAGCCAGGCGGCGACGCGAAACTCATAGCGCTCGGCCTCGGTCATGCTGAACTCGGCGTAGGGGCCGCTGTCAGCCAGCGCAACCTGGTCGAGCAGCATTTGCGCCAGTTGCGGTACCCGTTCGCAATGGCCGCCGGTGTAAGGACTCTTGGCGTCGATGGCATCGGCCAGCAGCTTGATCATGGCATCCAGCAACTGTTGCTGGGCCTCGACCAACTGGCGGGTTTCGATGGCCACGGCGGCCGCGCCGGACAATTCCTCGACAAAACGCCGGAACGGTTGGCCGACCTCATCGCCCGCCGGCTCATCTTGCAGCTGCAACAGCAAAATGCCGAGCAGCGCCTGGCTGCGGTCCCGGAGTACCACCGCATGGCTGCGTCGGCCCAGCTTCAGGGCGCGTGTCACAGTGCTTGGCAGATCCTCATGCTGGTTTTCGTCGACCGCAAGTTGCGCAGGGTAACCGCTGCCTCGGCAAGCGGCAGCCAGGCGCAGCAGGCCATGCTCGGCGTCGAACAGGTACACCGCGCCAGCGCTTGCCCTGGCGGCGTCCACCAGATGGCTGAGCACGCCGTCGAGCATGCGCTCCAGCTGGGTTTCGCGGCTGAGGGTGAGGGTGATGGCCTGGAAGTTGAGGATGGTTGCGGACATCTGGCTCAGCACCTGACTCAATTCCCGCACCTCGGACACCCGCGATTGCACCCCCACCTCGCGGCTGAAATCAAAACCGGCCAGGCCCCGTACTTGCGAGGCCAGCAGCCGCAGCGAGTGGCCAATGCGCTGGCCAAGCACGCCCCCCAGGAACAGCAGCACGACCATCAGCACCGCCGTCCACAGCACCTGTTCCCAGAGCACCTTGCGCGCGTCGGCAAGCAGTTCGTTGCCAGGTACCGCGATCAGCACCTGCAGGTCTTGCCCGGCCAGGGTCGTCAGCGGTATGCGCATACCGTACCAGGTCTTGCCTTGTACCTGGAACGGTTGCGGCGCAGGGCCCAGGGTCGGGCTGGCATAAAGGTGCTCGAGGCTGGGCACCCCCAGCTCGGCAACGTGTGACAGGCGCACCGCGTCACCTTCTTGCACGATCACCCGCTGCAGGTCCGGGTACGCCACCACGTTGCCCTGCTGGTCGATAACCACCGTCTCGGTGCCGGCGGTCATGCGCAGGTCGCGGCTCTCGCTGGCCAGGTCATCGACCGAGACATCCATGCCGATCACTGCGGCGCCATCGACGCTGTGCTGGGCCAGGGTGATGCCGACCTCGCGGGTGGTGAAGAACACGTAGGGGCGGGTCAGCACGGTGCTGGATTGCCTGAAGGCCTCGACGAACCAGGGGCGCGGGCGGGGGTCGTAGTGATAGTCCGGCTTGGCTTGTGTTTGCAGCAGGGTCAGTTGCCGGTCGTAGAAGCGCCATTCGCCTTGCAGCGCGCCGTCGTCGCCCTTGCTGATGCTCTGCACCAGGAAGCGGCTGCCGGCCGGTGCGCCGAAGTGCTGCATGAGCTGCGGGTCGCGTAGCCGGCGGACGAGGAGAAATTCGCCGCTGGAATAGCCGATGTAGGCGGCGCTGAGCATCTTGTTGGCGTTCAGGCTCTCGATCAGTTGCGGGACCTGCTCCAGGCGCTCGGCCAGAGTGCCTGCGCCAGGGTTGAACGCCAGCAGCCGGATGCTGCTTTGCGCCGGATCGAGCAGGCGCCGCGCCCGTTCGTCGATGGTCTTGCCAAGCTGCAGGGCGGAATCGCCTGCGGCTGCCACCAGCGCCTTCTGGATTGCCCGATAACCCTGCCAGGCGAGCCCTGTGCCCAGCAGCAACAGGCCCAGCATGATGGCCAGCGCCACCATCCATTGCAGGGAGAAGCTGTGCCTCTGTTCATTCATGGCGGGTGACCTTGCGCTCTTGGCACTTAACGACGGGTAGTCAGGAACTCGAAGCTCAATCGCGAAAAGCTTAGCTGCTAATCCGCACAGGCTGGGATCGGCGCCTGACAATCCCCGTCAGCGGCCTGTTAGCTTACTTATAGAACAGGTCGACGATCACAGAGGCTTCGAACACCCCGGGTTTAGCAGGCTCGCGCCAGATCAGGTCTGCTTTGAAGTCATTTTTGCTCAGCTCACGACCGGTCAGGTCTGCCAATTTGAACCAGGTGTCGAACGGGATTTTCTCGTTGTTATCAACGCGAGCGAGGGAGATACCTACGGAGCTGTTGCTCGCCGGCACCAACAGATTGTTGATGACGGACCCTCCGCCTGGAGTGGAAGCGAATCGGGCGTTTACTGTGTAGGGTGTGTCGCAGGCGCGTGATAGTCCCAGGCTGAAGTTAGCGCTACTAGCGACGTTTCCGACAGTTGCGGTGCCAGAGAGCGCTCTGCGGAAATTGACGGTGCTTGGCGTTATTGTCAGCTCCGGTGAGCAGGGAATAAAGCGAATGTTGTTGATGCCGGTGACGACATAATTGAGGTTGCTGTTGGGTTTGATGTTTTGGCCGCCGGTGCCATCCAGTTGAAACACTCTATAGTCCGGCCGTGAACCCGCTTGCCCGGAAGAGGGGGTGGCGCCGTATTTTTCAATAAAAATGCTGAAGGTAAGGGTGAACTTGGCATTGTCCCATCCTGTGCAGTTGACCCAATTGCAGCCCGTATGAGAAGAGAAGCCTGTGCTGACCTTTCCGCTGCTTGAGGTTATGGCAGTTTTATTGTATCTGATGCCGGCCCGTATACCGTCGCCGATACTGACGTTGGCGGGATTCATATGAAAGTAGATAGTCTCTGCACCGTAATCGTAGTCATCTGCACATTTAACGTTTATTGAGTATAACGACGATTCCCAAATTATCGTGCCGTCCGGGGCGTCTGCGGGAACAGCCAGTGCAGTGCCCAGCGACTCGCTGATGACAGCAGAGTTTGTACCCTCTTCTACACAGGTGAGGGCAAAACTGGTAGCCGGGCTGGCGGATGCGGCCAGCAGCATTATCAAAGCAAACGTTTTCAAGGGCATCATTTTGAGGGTTCGCAAGTAACTGAAGGACGTACTCATTGGATGTTTGCCTCATGCACGTGGCGCAGCCCAATATCATTGATTTCAGTGAAAATTATTTTTGCATCGGCAGGGATGGCGGCGACAGTGCTGCGCAGGAGATGTGTTTCGCCTGGCTTTAATAAGGTGTATTCGTCGAGCGCGGTGCTGCGGTCGCTGCTTTCTATCCGCAAATCCACCAGCGACAGGTGAAAGGCGCAGGTGTTGGTGACTTCGATAGAGTCAACATTCTTTACTTTCCAGCTCAATCCGGCGATACATGAGGAGGATGTGCCTTGCAACCCTGGCGGTCGAAAAAACAGCTTCAACTGTTGGCGGACTGCCATTTGAACGCTGTTTTGCCTGTCGGGCTTAAGGGGGATTTCCATGACGTTTAGCCAGAACAGTGATTCTCTATCTTCCGGTAAGCCTTCGCCGCTGTAGAGTATTCGCAGTACGTCTACTTGCTGCGGATTCAATTTGATCAGAGGGTGGGCCAAGGCAAAGGGGACATCGCTGCTGTTTTCTTCGGATGAACTGACCCAGGCTTGAAGTGCGACGGTTTGCGACGATACGTTAGTGACGCGGAGGGTGGCTTCGCGGTGTTGGCCTGTATAAATAAGTCGTGTGCCATCGATTTTTATCATGGCCTCAGCGCTGCTGCCGACGGCGAGCCACAGCAGGATGACTTTAATGAAAGATAAGGGTGTCGAGGAAGTGAAGGCCATTATTGATCTGGCCTCTCGATGAACGCCCAATGGTAATTGGGGTTTTCGGACTTTAGTGTGGTGAGGTATTGAGTAACTAGCGAGTAGTCGCTAGTTGCAGGTTGCGAAGTAAGCGCGCACCCAGAAAGAACGGATATAATACTTGCAAAGTAGACGGCGCCTAACTTATAATTGCTTGCTTGCTTGCTTGCTTGCTTGCTTGCTTGCTTGCTGCTTGCTGCTTGCTTGCTTGCTTGCTTGCTTGCTTGCTTGCTTGCTTGCTTGCTTGGCGTTAATTCCGAATTATGTAAGTTCATTGCTAATTCGTACTGACCAGAATGGAAAGTTCAAATTACCTACGCCACCTGCGAATCGAAATCAGACGATTCTCATTTTGGCCCTATTGGCCAGCGCCATCAGCATTCGCATAAACTACGGGGTCTTTCTTGTCTGCCGGAACCTCTGATGAATCAGCGACGCCTACGCACAGCGCCCCCTAGCAAAGCGGCCAATGAGCCGAGAACCAAGCCGGCCGAGGTACGTCTGGAGGAATTGATGGCGGCGGCGCAACGTTTGTTTCTGGCCAAAGGCGTGGAAGCTACGACCATCAGTGACATCGTCGAGCAGGCACAGGTGGCCAAGGGCACCTTCTATCATTATTTCCCATCCAAGCAGGACATGCTGGTAGCCCTCGGCGAGCGCTACACCCAGGCCTTTCTCGAGCAACTCGAACAGGCGGTGGAGCAGTGCGCCGCTGATGACTGGACCGGCCGCCTGCGCGCCTGGGTGCATGCCAATATCGCCACTTACCTGAAAACCTTCGCGGTGCACGACATCGTCTACACCAACCATCACCACCATGACCGCAGCAACAAGGCCAGGAACGACATTCTCGACCAGTTGCAGGGCATTCTCGAAGGCGGGTGCGCCGCTGGCGCGTGGGTCTTGCCGCAGCCGCGCATCAGCGCCTTGATGATCTATGCCGCGGTGCATGGGGTCAGCGACGATGCCATCGTCGAGCGTCTCGACGACTGCACGGCGTTCGCCAAACCGGTCGCCGATGCCTGCCTGGCCATGCTCGGTATAATCAACGACGCCTAACCCTGTGCGCTGTCGTTAGCCGTCAATGTGCTGGGCACCTGCAATTGCCGGTGCAACAACATTGCGCAACCCAGGCTGCACAGCCCGGCAGCCAGCATTGCCAGGTTGAAACCTGCGGCCATCGCCGTGGTGTAGGCCTGGGCGAACAACGGCGTGGCGCTGCTCAATGGGTGCTCGGCAACCGCTTGTTGCGCCAGGGCCGCCGCATCGTCGACGCCTGCAACCGTCAGCAAACGCGTCAGTTCGGCACTGGCGCGCAAGCTCATCAGGCTGCCAAGCAGGGCGATGCCCAGGCTCATGCCCGTCTGGCGCAGGGCGTTCATGGTTGCCGAAGCAATACCGGCGCGGCTGGCGGGAACCGCGTTCATCACTACCAGGCCGGTGGCGGGTACGGCCAGGCCCATGCCCAGGCCGAGGGTCACAAAGCACAGTAACAATGGCCAATAGGGCGTGTTGGCGCTGAGTAGCGCCATGGCGGTCATCGCCATGCCGATCAGCCCGTAACCCCAGGCCAGCAAGTGTTCCAGGGCGAAATGCCGTTGCAACCGACCGAACATTAACGACAACGCACCGCTGGCGATGAACGTCGGCATCATCCGCAAACCGCTTTCGGTGGCGCTCAGGGCTTGCGCCTGTTGCAGGAACAGTGAGAAGAAAAACAGGCTGCTGTAGCTGGAAAAGCCCAGCACCCATGACGCCAGGTTGCTGACGGCAAAGCGTCGGTCACGAAACAGGTCCAGGGGAACCAACGGCCGCGCTACGCGCTTTTCCACGGCGATCAAGGCCAGCAGCGCGATCAGCGCCAGGCCTATGGCAATGCTCGGTGCCGGTGCGGCAAAACCCGATTCGCCGGCGCGGATCAGGCCGTAGCTCAACGCGCCCAGGCAGCACACGCTGAGCAACTGGCCCCAGGGGTCGAGTGCGGCCTGTTGCGGGTGGGCTCGCTCGCTGATGCCCCAGGCGCCGAGTAACAGGGCCAGGCCGCCCAGCGGCAGGTTGATCAGGAAGATGCTTTGCCAGCCGAAGTGTTGCAGCAGTACACCGCCAAGCAAAGGGCCGAGCACCAGGGCCAGGGCACTGAAGGCCGACCAGCCACCGATGGCGTGGGCGCGGGCCCTGGGCTCGGGGAAGGCATGGGTGATCAGCGGCATGGCCCCGGGAATCAGCAAGGCGCCAGCGATACCTTGGACTGCCCGCCCGAACAGCAACATCGGCAGCGCCTCGGCCAGGGCACACAGCGCGGAGCCGGCAGTAAACAGTGCAACACCCGTCAGCCAGGCGCGTTTATGGCCGTAACGGTCTGCCACTGGGCCTGCCGACAGCATGAACGCAGAGAGCGCGACGGCGTAGATGCTGACCACCCATTGCAAGCCGCCAAGATCGGTGGCCAGGGCGTTTTGCAGCGAGGGCAGGGCGAGGTTGACGATGCTGATGTCCAGCGAGGCGAGAAAAGTGCCCAGGTAAGCGGCGGCGAGCACGGCGGGGCGCTTGTAGCGATGCATGCTTGAGGTCTCCAGAGCCGTCGGAAAATAAACGGGGAAAGCAGACCATAGTTAATCGACTGACCGTCGGTCAATGGGTTGTTGGAAATATTCCGCCAGCGTAGAGGCGCCAGCCAGGCGTAACGCGAGTGTCGTTTTCTCCCTGGGACAACAGTGAGAACCGCGTAAGCGTGCCCAGGCTCGGCACCCATGATGAAAAATTTTCTTGTCAATAATGCTGTATGGATATACAGTATTTTCACGCAGCCGAACGTGCCCCGGGTGGGGCGAACCACGGCCGATGCGTATTCATTTTCCATGTCAGCTAACAAGGAATGTCAGATGACAATTATCTACACCGCTGCAAATTCTCTTCCTTTTGCCGCGTTGCCCACCACCAACGGTGTGGTCCAGTATTTTCGCGCCAGCATGACCAACCCTGCCGATGCCACCTATGCCCCTGACGGGCTGGCGGCAGCACCGATCTACGGCCTGGGCGGGCACCTGTTGCAGGGTGACGAGATCGTTGCTGGCGGCAACGTCACGCTGGTTTCGCACATTGGTCCTTTGCTCAACGGCGGCGCGTTGTGCTGGGTATTGCTCAGCTGTGACGGCGGCGCGCAACAGGTCGCCAACGCAACCCGTAGCCATCACGCCGTAACCCTGGGGCAGATCTCCATCGCTTCGGGGGCTGCGCCGGGTGATGTTAAATATTCTGCGGCCAATGCCGTTCCTGCCGGTTGGCTCAAGGCCGATGGCGCAGCGGTATCGCGTTGCACCTATGCGGCGCTCTTTGCCGCAATCGGCACGACCTACGGCGAAGGCGACGGTACCTCTACCTTCACGCTGCCTGACCTGCGCGGCGAGTTCATCCGTGGCTTTGACGGCGGCAGAGGGGTGGACGCCGGTCGCGTGTTCGGCTCGCGCCAGAAGGGCACCCTGCAGACCTACGACACCACCGAGTACAACAAGGCCAATGGCGTCTGGAGTGCCTGCACTTCACTGAAAACCGGTGCGGCTTCGCAAGTGGCAATGGGCGTCGACCCCTACGAGGTCAACGACTACGCAACCGTCACCATTGGCGGCGCCGATGCGATCAACAACTTCCCGTTGCCTGGGGTGGGGCTGGACCGTGGCTACTCGGGTGTCACGCGCCCACGCAACATCGCAATGCTCGCACTTATCAAATACTGAATAGATTGCTCGGCTTGAGGCCGTGGCGCTGTTTCACGACGACGTAAAGGTACGCGCAAATGTTTGCAGCTCAACCCGCTAGCGCATATTTCCATGGAGAAACATCATGAAGGGAAGTTTTACTCGTTTTGCACTGTTGTTCGGCCTTGCCACAGGCTCTGTTGGCGCGGCACACGCGGATAGCTCGCCTGCTGGCCTCTGGCGAGTGTCGACGTTCACCAGTCCAGGTGGGACTGCTGCGACGGTCCAGACGGTCTGTCTCAAATCTGATCACACTTGGTACTCCACCAGTCAGCCGAACTGGAATGGCGGCTGGTTCCAGAATGACAAACAGGTGCGCTGGTACGGCGGTATTCCGATCTCTCACATTGGCAATGTCGCGAGCATGGCAATGGGTAACCTGGACAGTGCTACCACCATGACGGGCAACTACGCCGAATGGACAGCGCCGGGTACCGCCCCTTTTACGTTCGACAGGCATTTCACATATTCGATGGTTTTTCTGCAAGCGGACTGTCCGCCAGCGAAGCAATAATCACCAGCTATTGACCCTATGGCAGTGGCCCGGCCCGAGGAATGGCGGGGCCCAACTGTAGGCGTCGCGTCTGTCATTTTGACGACAAACGGTATTACGAAGCATTCTCAAACCTACTGTTCTCCTGTAATCTCGCCGCCGCTCAGGTGGCGACCCGGTCGCACACCTGTTTACAGTGCACTTGGGGGCGGGGATGGAGACGAACAAAGGGATGGCGGCGATTGTGGAATGGCGAGCCCGCTTCCTGGGGGAAGGCAGGTTGCAGGAAGCTGAATACGACCGGGCGTTGATGGCCGCGCAGCAGCTCGAACAGTCCGGCCGGGTCAGCCCGGGGGAGTGGGTGGCGATGGTACGCCAGGCCAACGCGGCATTGCTGGGCCAACGCTGAGCAGCGCAAACATCAGGCAGGAGGCCCCATGGACACAATGCAGGATACGCCGTTGATTCGCCCAGCTACGTTTGAAGATGTGCGCGCAATGCTCGCGTTCGATGCCTACGCCAGCAGCCACCCTGAGCGTCAGTACTTCCTTGAAGAGTCCGTCGACAAGCAGCAGTGTTGGGTGGCGTTGCGCGCGGGCGCGGTGATCGGCTACGTCGTACTTACCTATCACTTCTTCGACCACGGCTTTGTCAGCCTGGTGGTCGTGGCGCCAGGTCATCAACGCCAGGGTGTCGCCTCCCGACTCCTGGCCGCCGCCGAAGCTGCCTGTACTACGGCAAAGCTGTTTGTCTCGACCAATCAATCCAACCTGGCTTCGCGCCGGCTCATTCTCAAGGCCGGCTTCGTGCCCAGCGGTGTCATCGAGAACCTCGACGAGCACGATCCGGAACTGGTGTATTTCAAGCGCATTCGCGCTTGAATTGCGCTCAGGGAACTCGCGCTCGCCTGATCGGTCTGAGCTGACTTTCAAGGCGCTCTTTTATGGACAACAGTGCAGCACGCAGCGTGCTTGACGCACTCCCCACCCTTATCCTCGGGCTCGCCCTGGTGCTGGTCGGCTGGCTGGTGTTTCGCGTCGTTGTAGTCGAGCTCGCCGATACCCTCAACGACGATTCCAGTGCCTATACCAGCGACCTTCAGGAGTGCTCGTCAGAGCCGCTGCAGATCCTCTTTGGTCAGGAAGTGGGCAAGGAGGTACTGCTGGTCGCCAAGGTGCTTTCGGGGGTGAGTTCGGTGCGCGTGTTGTCGACGCCTGGGCGCGACCTGAGCTACGTTCCCGACCGCCTGAACCTTGAAGTCAACGAGCAGCAGCGGATCTACGGGGCATTCTGCGGCTAGTGCCGCAGTGCCGGGTCACCACGGTCATGCAAGCGGCCGATTTCCTCGAATGTTCATTCGCTTTTTTGCACAGCGGCGCTAGGTGCGCGGGCCTGGGTGGTCTATGTTAAACGGCAAGCATTAACAGTCGGTCTGGAGGTGGTTTATCACTGGGGTGGGAGTTTCATGGAGCAGGGACCTTTATGCACCCATCCGATGACCTGAACGGGCTAGAAGCCGCCGAGTCGTTCTCGCCACGTGAAGGGCGTTCAGCGCCGCTGTTCCGTTTGATCCTGAGCTTCATGCTGGTGGTCGTGCTGCTGTTCGTCGCCATCGAGGGCTGGCGGATCTGGCGCGACTACCGGCACGCTTTCGCCAGCGCCCATGATTCGGTCACCAACCTTGCCAGCGCCACCGCCCAGCATGCCGAAGACGCGATCCGCCAGGTCGATGTGGTTACCGCGATGCTCGGTGAGCGGCTTGAAGGTGACGGTTTTACCCGAATGAACATCCCGCGGCTGCACCGGCTGCTCAAGCAGCAAGCCTTGTTGATGCCACAGTTGCACGGGTTGTTCGTGTATGGCGCGGACGGGCGCTGGATCGTCACCGACAAGAGCGATACACCGACCAATGCCAATAACGCCGATCGCGATTATTTCGACTATCACCGCACCCATACCGACCGCGGCGTCTACATCGGTGCGGTGGTCAAAAGCCGCTCGACCGGTGATCTGATCATTCCTATTTCCAGACGCCTGAACAACCCCGACGGCTCGTTCTTCGGCGTGCTGCTGGGGACTGTCAGGGTTGATTACTTCGTCGAGTTCTATGGCGCGTTCAAGATCGATGACCGTGGCGCCTTGGTACTGGCCAAGCGCGACGGCACCATCCTGGTTCGCCGGCCGTTTGTCGAGCGGGTAATCGGCGGCAGCCTGGCCGATAGCGAGATCTTCCAGGACTACCTGCCGCAGGCCCCCGAAGGCGTCGTCGAAACCACGGCCGTAGTCGATGGCACTCAACGCCTGTATGCCTACAAGGCCCTGGACGCCTACCCGCTGGTGGTGGAGGCCGGGCTGTCGAGGGCATCGATCATTGACCCTTGGCGAGAGGACCTGATCAAGACCGCCGTCGTGCTGCTGTTGCTGCTGGTCGGGTTGGGCGGCTTTGGCGCGTTGGTGCTGCGCCAATTGCGCGAGCGCATGGTGATGGAGGCCGCGCTGCGCCGTGCGCATCAAACAGTCCGCGACCTGGCCTTGAGCGACAGCCTCACGGGGCTGGGTAATCGACGCCGCCTTGATACGGCCCTGGCAGAAGAAATTCGCCGCGCCAAGCGCCAACGCTACCCGTTGGCGTTGGTAATGATGGACCTGGATTACTTCAAGCGCTTCAACGACAACTATGGCCATCCTGCCGGTGACGATTGCCTGCGTGCGGTGGGCGCGGCAATACAAAGCAGCCTCAAGCGACCGGGTGATCTGGCCGTGCGCTACGGCGGCGAGGAGTTCACCCTGCTGCTGCCCAACACCGATGCTGCCGGGGCCAGCAGGATTGTCGAAGACATTCTCGAGGCCATCCGCTCGCTGGCGATCGAGCATGTGCAAAGCCCGGCGGGGCGGGTCACGGCAAGTGCCGGGATTGCCCTGGGTTACCCGGTCAAGGAACCGGTAGCTGCCGACACCCTGATGGGCGCCGCCGACTCGGCGCTATACCAGGCCAAGGATAAAGGCCGCAATGGCTGGTGCCTGATCGATGGTTTGAGTGAGCGGCCAGCACCGTTAGCCCACGACTGATCACTGCAGCCTGGTGACTAACCCACCAACATAAACCTCACGCCGCCTGCTTGGCCATATCCTTGCGGTATTGGGCTTTCATCATTTCCATCTGCTCGCCCATGGCCTCGAGCACGTCCTTGCCAAGCAGCTTCTTGGCTTGCGGGAACATCTCGGTTTCTTCTTCCTCGATGTGGTGCTCGAGCAATTCCTTGAGCACTTTCACCCGCCCGGAAAACTCGGGCGTACCCGGGTCGGTGACTTTCAGGTCGGGCAGCACCAACGAGTCGACGGTGCGGTGTTCTTCCTTGGCCTCGTGGTACATGATCACCTGTTCCTTGGCCCCGGCTTTCTTGTAGGCAGGGTAGAGGATCTCCTCTTCAAGCCGGGTATGCACGGCCACTTCCATCTCCAGTTTGGCCAGCAGTTGCGAACGTTTTTTAATCCCGCGCTCGGTGGACTCACTCAGTTGCGTTAAAAGGGCCTTGACAGTCTTGTGGTCAGCTTTAAGCAGGTCGATGGCATTCATGGTGGATCCTCGGCAAAGCGGATGGTTGAAAAGGGGCCTTGCGTTAGTAGTGACTCGGCCTGGCGCCAGGGATTCAACCGGATTGCCCAACTGCTCATTAACCGCTGTTTCGCCAACGGGTATGATGCTCGGCTTATCTCAACCACGGACTGATCATGGACGACCCTTTCTTGCCACAGCGCTTTTTTGCCGGGGCGGCGATTGTTGTCGCGCTAATTGGCGGCGCTATTTTCGTGTTCTTGCTGGCCAACCCCGGCGGCCAGTTCCCCGGCCTTAGTAGTGCGCTGGCAGTGTTTACCCTGGGCGTCACCAACGGCCTGTGCCTGGCGCTGGTCGGCACTTACTGGTATCTCGCCGGCAAGCCTGCAGGAGCCGGTACGCTGTTGATTTTGCAGGCGGTAGGGCTGCTTGCGTTTGGCGCCTGGTATGTCTCGCTGACGTGAAGCTTGCGCCGGATACTTTATAGCCACTGGCGCTATTGCACCCTGTTTAACAGCCAATTGAGTTCTTCTGTTTCATACTTTTTTTATATATCTTTCGTGTGCTGCCGACTCACCAAGGAAAATAATAATGAGGTACAGAGGCGCGCACTACTGGGCTTGGGCAGACTGCCAACTGCACAGCCAGGAGCATGAAGAATCGCTGGAGTCCGGAATTACCCTTGATGTCAAGGCGCGGCTTTCGCGCAGTGGTTGTACGCAGTTGTTTCTCGGGGTTTATACCAGTGCCGGCTTACCGGTCGTCGAGGAGTATCACGACCGTCTCGATGAAGTTACGCTGACCCGGGCCATGGTCTGGGGGGTAAAACGCTGTCGGGCGATTGCCGCCGAAGTCATCGAGCTTCACGAACTGCCTTCCATGAATGCTTACACCGGGTTGCGATCGATCAACTCGGCGCCCTGATTGCGCACATTGCCGACCGCCGCGCTGACCGGGTACCACTCGAACCGCGCCGCCGGCTCGCCCAGGTTCAAGGCCATCTGCTCGGCGTGCTCGCCTGCGGTGGCCGGGTCCAGCCATTGCCGGGCGACAGCCGGCGCCAGCACGATCGGCCGGCGGTCATGCACGTCGAGCAGGCCACCTTCACTGTCTGCGGTGAGGATCACGAACCCCGCATGCTCGCCACTGAACTGGCCGATGGCCGCGCACAGGGCAGGGCGGCCATCGCTGCGGCGAATCAAGTAAGGCTGTTTTTTCGCTGCGCCTTGGTCAACCCATTCGAACCAGTTGTCGATCGGCACGATGGCCCGCTGTGGCCAGATGGCGCGAAAGAACGCGCCGTGGGCGACTTTCTCCACGCGCGCATTGATCGGCGCTGCGCGGTCCCTGGCCCAGTGCGGGCGCCAGCCCCAGGGCAACAAGTCGGCCTGGAGGGTACCGGCCTGCAGGTGCAACAGCGCCACGCGGGTGCTCGGCGCCACATTGTAGTGACCCAGTGCCTGATCGCCGACGTTGTTGACCAGGGCGCCTGGCATGCTCAGGGCGTCGACGAAGTCGTGAATGCCACGGTATTGAGAAAGCCTGCCGCACATGGCGCGTTGCTCCGTGAGGGGTCTATCGCTGGAGGATAGACGCAATCGCCGGGCACGCTTGCGGCGCCGACGCTCAGCTCAACCACCAGGCCGCCAGCGACAGCAGCAGGGCCAGCAAGGTGCCCAGCCAGGCACTGGCCTCAAATTTCGAACGTTGCACGCTGGCGCGCACCTCGCGCAGGTACTGCGCCTTGGTAGGGGCCCGTTCGCGGTAGCGCAGGTTTTCGGCCAGGTCATGCAGCCGGGCCTCGATGACCGAGCCGACCACGAAGAATGTTGCGCCATAGCTGGCGATGACTATCAGCAGGTACTTCACTGTCGCTCCTTGGCAATACGCTTCCCTTTTCAGCACGGGTTGTCAGCACGGGCTGATATTGACGCCGTGGTGAGCTCGGCTTATACAGGCGCCCCCACGTTCCCGATGCTACAGGACCCCGAGATGAACGACGACGATCTGGACATTCACGAGCCCGAACATGATCACCTGCTTGACCATGAGTTTGCCGAGGACGAGTACGAGCCGCAGGACGAGGTCAATCCGCTGTTCGATCCGCAGGATGACGATGACGATGACGAGGATGCCCGCGATTGTGCAGGCGATGACGAAGGATTCTGGGACGAGGGCGTCGACACCCTTGACGACCTCTAGGCACCAGCGCAGCCGCCGGCACCTGGAAGCAGGGCGTGTTTAGCGGCCGTCCAGCGAGAAGCGTCCGGCGCCGGTGACCGAGAGCAACAGCAAACCACCGACAATGCTCATGTTCTTGAAGAACTGCACGGTGTTGGCTGCTTTGGCCGGCTCGACCATGGTCCAGAACGGATGGCCGATCAGTGCCGTGCCGATCACGAACAGGGCAAACAGGAACGCCAGCGGGCGGGTGTAGAAACCGAGGATGAGGATGATGGCGACGAAGAACTCCATGATCACCGCCACCGCGGCTGCCACTGTAGGCGCTGGCGCGCCGAGCGATGCCAGGTAGCCGACCGTGCCCTCGAAGCCGGTGAGCTTGCTCCAGCCGGACATGACGAAGAGGATCATCAGCAGAATCCGCGCCAGCAGGATGATAACGTCGCGCTGGTTGTCGAAGAGGGTGTAGCGCATGGCGGCCTTCCTTTGTTGTTGGGCAATTTTACCTTAGCAGTTGCCGGAAGGTTTTGCGGCCCGGCGTGCACAAAAAAGGCATAAGGGCAGCCCTGGGTAAATCTCAGGCAGCAAAAAGGCGCCCTAAGGCGCCTTTTCAGAAGATGGTGCGAGTGGCGGGACTCGAACCCGCAAGGCTCACGCCGGCAGATTTTAAGTCTGCTGTGTATACCAATTCCACCACACTCGCACTGGCTCGAGGGAAATGCATTTGATCCCTCAATCAAGCGAGCTTTATAACCCATCGTTATATTCGAGTCAACCGCGTGCAAGGCTCTGGACGGCGCCCCAGGCTAACTCCAGAGCATGCTCAGCAGCACCAGGGCGAGTAGCCCGAGATAGACCTGCGCATGCTTGCGATCGTCGATTCTGCCGATCCAGCGCGCCGCCAGCCGGGTGCCGAGCCAGGCGCCGAAGGCCAGCAGGGCAAACGCCGACAGATCGACATAACCGACAAACCGCGCTCCGAAATCGCTACTGGCGGTAATCAGGTAGGTCGCCGTCGCCGCCAGCGCTACCGGCAAGGTCAGCGGGCTGGCCATGGCGGTGGCCTGGGTCATGCCCAGCCCGCGGCGGCGCAGCAACGGCACGCTCATGACGCTGCCGCCCACCCCCAGCACGCTGGCAATGCCGCCGATCAGCACACCGCAAGTGGCGGTTCTCACGGGCCCGAGCGGGCGCGCTGAAGCCTGGCCGTGGACAAAGCCTTCGCGCAGCAGGCAGTCGAGCAGGGTAAATGCCAGGTAGAGGATGAACGCCCAGCGCAGCCATTCACTGGCCAGGGCGCCCACCAGGGCGGCGCCGAACACCGCGCCGAGCGCGATGTACGCTGCCAATGGCCACAGGAATTCACGGTTGAGGTTGCCAGCACGCCAATGCTTGAGGGTGGCCAGTGCGGCGCTGACAATCATCACGCAGGTGGAGGTAGCCACGGCAATCTGCATGGCCGAGCCGGTGGTGGCCGGGTTCATGCGCAGCAGGTGATACAACAGCGGCACGACGACGAAGCCGCCGCCAAAGCCGAACAGCACCGTGGTGATGCCGCTCAGGCAACCGAACAGGGCCAGGAGTACAAGAAGCATGGAAGGTCGTCCTTTTGCGGGTCAGGAGCGACAGGTTAACCAGCAGTGATTTGGCCGGCTTGAGCAAAACGGTCAATAATGATCGCCAATCGGCCACGGACTTGCCCCATGTACAATGTCTCGATCAATCTGCTCGATGCTACGCCCCGCGCCGTGGTTGCCATTGGTACAGATTATCCCGACGGCTTCCTGCTGGCGCGCCATCGCCATCGTCGCGCGCAACTGCTCTATGGCGCCACTGGAGTGATGCAGGTGCGCACGCCGGCCGGCGACTGGGTCGTGCCGCCGCAACGGGCGGTGTGGATTGCCCCGGGGGTGGAGCATGAAGTGCTGATGCTCGGCGTCAGTACCCGCAGCCTGTACATCGAAGCCGATGCGCTGATGTTGACGGGCGAGTGCCAGGTGCTGGAGGTTTCAGCGCTGATGCGCCAGTTGCTGCTGGCGGCGGTGGAGATGGACCTGGAGTACGACCAGCAGGGCAGGGACGGGGCGCTGGTCAACCTGCTGCTGCATGAGCTGAGGGCCGCGGCCAGCCTGCCGTTCCACATACCGCTGCCGCGTGCCCCGGCGCTGCTCATGCGTTGCCAGGCTTTTTTGCGCACGCCTGATGTGCACCAGTCACCCGCGCATTGGGCGGGTGAACTGCATGTCAGCCTGCGCACTTTCGGGCGCTGGTTTCGCGCCGAAACTGGGATGAGCTTCAGCCAGTGGCGCCAGCGTGCCTGTGTGCTGCTGGCGCTGGCGCGGCTGGCCCAGGGCGAAGCGATCACGCGAATTGCCCTGGACCTTGGCTACGACAGCCCGGCGGCGTTTTCCAGCATGTTCCGCCGCACCCTCGGGCAGACGCCGCGCAGCCTGCGCGATCAGTAGTGGATGCTATCGGCGACGCCGCGCAAGTCATCCACCGAAGTCTTCAGGCCGGCAATCCTGCCCAGCACTTCAACGGCATCGGCCTGGTGGACGGAATGCTGCAGGTACAACACATGCCCGCGCAGGTCGCGTGAGACCCGCTCAAGATCGGCTGCGGTCGCTTGCAAATCGTCGTGTATGGCTTTCATTCGTAAGTCTGCGGCCACGCGTCGTTCCCTCGAGGTAGGTGGCAGGTCTTAAGTGCGGGGCGACTATAGAGCAATTGACTACTTGCTGTCATTGCGCCACTGTGGGTTTCATGTTGGATCCAATAGAGGCAAGGGAACGTGGCCAAGCACGCCGCAGCTGAAACCGTCACCGGCAAACCGCGCGTCAAATGGTACTGGCGCGTGCTGTTCGCCAAGGTCTGGCTGGCTGCCGCGTTTTTGTTCCTGAGCCTGCTGGGGGCGGGGGTATTGCTGCTGATGACCAGCGCCGACAGCAGCCTTGATGCCAGCCAGCGCTGGCTGGCGCTGACTGCCGGTATCGGTGTACTGGCGACCTGTACCTACCTGGGCCAGCTGGCGTTGCCGCGTCGGCGGTTGGCAGTGGCGCAAGATTCCGACTAAGTTTTAGACCAGCGCAGGGAATCGCTTGCAGCGTATGCTGTCATATCCAGACAAGCCATCTACGGCTTCGTGGGGCAGCCATGGTCTCATCCGACTCCGAACTTCATGTGATGCACGCCAGTCGCTTCGAGCAACTGGTGCAAACCGTGGTTGACTACGCTATCTACATGCTCGACCTCGAAGGCCATGTGGTGTCCTGGAACGCAGGCGCCCAGCGGATCAAGGGCTACCGCGCCGAAGAAGTCATCGGCAAGCATTTCTCGATGTTCTTCACCCCCGAGGACTGTGCCGACGGCAAGCCGGCCCGGCTGCTTGAACGGGCTTTGAGCACCGGTGGCGCCCAGGATGAAGGCTGGCGCCAGCGCAAGGATGGCACGCTGTTTTGGGCGCTGGTGGCGCTGGATGTGATCAAGTCGCCGGACGGCGAGGTGGTCGGGCTGGCGAAGATCACCCGCGACATCACCGACCGCCGTGACGCGGCGCTGCAACTCGATGAGGTCCGTGCCCAGCTGTTCCAGTCGCAAAAGCTCGAAGCCCTCGGCCAGTTGACCGGGGGCATGGCCCACGACTTCAACAACCTTTTGACCATCATCATCGGCTCGGCGCGCCTGGCCCTCAACAGCCGCGACCCGCAGCGCACCCGGCGCTTGCTCGAACACATCCTTGACGCTGGCGAGCGTGGCAGCCAGATGACCCAGCAGCTGCTCAGTTTCGCCCGTCACAAGGCGCTGAAGTTCGGCCGCATCAAGGTACCGGATCTGGTCGAATCGACACGCCTGCTGCTTGGCCAGACCTTGCCTGTCTCGGTGGAGTTGCAGGTGCTGCTGGCCGATGAACTGTGGGATGTCGAAGTCGACGCCGGGCAGTTGCAGATGGTCTTGCTCAACCTGATCTTCAATGCCCGCGATGCCATCGACGGCGAGGGGACGATCACCATGCAGGCACGCAACTGCGAGCTGCAGGGGCGCCCCGACGGCTTGCTCGGGCGCTTTGTCTGCATCAGTGTCAGCGACACCGGGCGGGGTATCGACAGCAAGATACTGCCGCGCATCTTCGAGCCTTTTTTCACCACCAAGAGTTTTGGCAAGGGCACCGGCCTGGGCCTGAGCCAGGTCTATGGTTTTGCCAAGCAGAGCAACGGCACGGTCAGCGTCAGCAGTGAAGCGGGCAAGGGCACCTGCATGAGTGTCTACCTGCCGGTCTACACCGCCAACCCCGACCCTGAACGCGGAGGTGCATAGCATCGTGGAACAACTCAAACGCCTGGCCACCGGCATTCCCGGTCTCGACGATCTGCTCAAGGGTGGGCTGGTGGTCGGTGCTTCCTACATCGTCCAGGGCCGGCCTGGCTCGGGCAAGACCATCCTCGCCAACCAGCTGGCCTTCAATCACGTCAGCCAGGGTGGGCGCGTGCTGGTGGCGACGCTACTGAGCGAATCCCACGAGCGTTTGTTCCAGTATCTGTCGACCTTGAGCTTTTTCGACCCCGGCAAAATTGGCGCGCAGCTGCAGTTCGTCAGCGCCTTCGACACCCTCGAGCAAGAGGGCCTGGATGAAGTGGTAAAACTGCTGCGCGGCGAGATCAGCCGCCACCAGGCCAGCCTGCTGATCGTCGACGGCCTGCTCAATGCCCGCTCGCGCGCGGAAACGCCGCTGGACACCAAGAAATTCATCGCCGAGCTGCATGGTCATGCCGCCTTCGCCGGTTGCACCGTGCTGTTCTTGACCAGCTCGCGGCTGGAGGACGGCAGCCCCGAACACACCATGGTCGATGGCGTCATCGAGCTGGGTGACGAGCTGCTGGGCAGCCGCTCGGTGCGCCGGATCCAGCTGCGCAAGACCCGCGGCAGTGGCGCATTGTCGGGTATTCACGAATGCGAAATCACCGAACACGGCCTGCAGGTTTACCCGCGCCTGGAGTCACTGTACAGCCACCCCAGCGGGCACGGCATGGGCGAACTGATGCGCATTCCCAGCGGCGTGCCGGTGTTCGACCGCCTGCTCGGCGGCGGCCTGCCGGCCGCCTCGGTGACCCTGGTGATGGGCCCCTCGGGCATCGGCAAGACTTCACTGGGCGTGAGCTTTCTCGGTGCGGCAACAGCGGCAGAACCCGGCCTGCATTTCGGCTTTTATGAAACCCCGCAGCGCCTGCGTCTCAAGGCCGGCGCCCTGGGCTACGACTTCGCCGCCATGGAGCGCGCCGAGGCCTTGCACATTGCCTGGCAACCGACCACCGAAGGTGTGCTTGATGATGTCGGCATGCGCTTGTTGCGCCTGGTCGAGCAGCACAGCATCAAACGCGTGCTGATCGACAGCCTCGGCGCGTTCACCCGCCTGGCCAGCAACCCGACGCGCCTGAATGAATTCTTCCGCGCCCTGACCGGCGAGCTGCGGGCCCGTGACGTCAGCGTCCTGGCCACTTGGGAGATGCGCGATATTTTCGGCTCGGAAATCAACGCGCCGGCACCGGACCTTTCGAGCATTGTCGACAACCTGTTGTTGATGCGCTTTGTCGAGATGGACTCGGAGCTCAAGCGCTTGCTGTCGATCCTCAAGGTGCGCGACAGCTATTACGACCCGGCCCTGCTGGAGCTGATCATCAGCGACCATGGCATCGACCTGCAAAAAGCCTTTACCCAGGCCACGGGGGTGATGTCCGGCACGCCTTCGCAGGTGCCTGGATCATGAGGCCGGGGGTGGCAACGGCATGAGCACCATTCTGGTCGTCGACGACGAGTACCTGATCGCCAATATCCTCGGCTGGGCCCTGGAAGACGAAGGTTTCGACGTGGAGCTGGCCGGCAATGGGCAGAAGGCCCTGGACGTATTGAAAGGCAAGCGGGTGGAGTTGGTGATCACCGATTACATGATGCCGGTGATGGATGGCGAGGCGTTGGCCGTCAGTATTCGTGCAGAGCCACTCTTGCAAGGCTTGCCGATCATACTGATGAGCGGGGCGCAGGCTCACAAGGGGCGGGACAATCCCGGGCTGTTCGCCGCCGTGTTCGACAAACCCTTCGACATCGAGCAACTGATTGCCAAAGTCAAGGAACTGGTCGATACGCCCGAGGCGCCTTGAGGCCTGTGACTGCAACCGGGCGGGTTGCCAGTGTCAGGATCAAGCGCATCCGTGCGGCTTGAGTCGGTTGGGGGCTGCTTAGTGCTCGTCGCCTCCTTTTTCCGGTGCCGGGCTACCGGCCTGAATGCGTTTGAAAATCTCTTCGCGGTGCACCTGAACATCTTTCGGTGCATCGATGCCGATCCTCACTTGCATCCCTTTGACGCCCAGAATGGTGACTTTGATGTCATCGTTGATGACGATGCTTTCGCCAACCTTGCGGGTGAGTATCAGCATGTATATCTCCTTGGTAACGTAAGTTGCCTTGCGGGCGCGGCCCGCAGAAGCCGGGATCACACAGGGGTGCATCCCTCTTTCCCTTCATTAAAGACGCTTTCGGCGGATATTAATTCCCCCGAACACAGATTCTGTAGTGAGTCTTTAGTCGCAGGTGCCGATTGGCTGGATGAGCACTCCGAAGCAGCGAGTGCTGCCCGTACCCGCAAGCATAGGGGGGTTGAAGGAATATGGGAAATTTCTCTGCATGATACCCAAGGTGGGTTTCGCTGAATGGCTTTTCAAGGGGCCGCCAGGTTTTGCAGAAACAGCGCCAGGGCCACTTCCTCGGCCTCCAGCCCCTTGCGCGTGCGCGCCCGTGGCAACTTGGCCAGCTCGCCGAGGGTGAAATGCTCGAACAGCGCCGGGTGGATGTAGCAGCGCCGGCACACCGCCGGGGTGTTGCCCAGGCGGCTGGCGACCTGCCTGACGGTCTCGACGATCTGACGTTTGGCCTCCTGCTCCGGTTGCCATTCAAGCTGGCGCAACAGGCTCAGGGCCAGGGCGCTGCCGGCCCAGGTGCGGTAATCCTTGGCGGTGAAGTCGCTGCCGGTCAGCTCCTGCAGGTAGGCGTTGACGTCGGCTGAACCGACGCTGTGGCGCTGGCCCTGGTCATCCTGGTACTGGAACAGGTCCTGGCCGGGCAGGTCCATGCAGCGTTTGATCAGGTTGGCCAGGCGCCGGTTCTTCACCGTCACCTGATGCTCGATACCGCTCTTGCCGCGAAACTGAAAGCGGATGGCGCTGCCGTCGACCTTGACGTGACGGGTGCGCAGGGTGGTCAGCCCGTAAGACTTGTTGTCGCGGGCGTACTGGCGGTTGCCGATGCGGATCAAGGTGCTGTCGAGCAGGCTCACCACCAGGGCCATGACCTTTTGCCGATCAAGCCCCGGCCGCGCCAGGTGGCTGTCCAGTTGCCGGCGCAGCTTGGGCAGCAGGCTGGCAAAGTCCAGCATGCGCGCGTACTTGTGGCTGTCGCGGTAACTGCGCCAGTCGGCATGGTAGCGGTACTGCTTGCGCCCGCGGGCATCACGGCCGGTAGCCTGCAGGTGGCCTTGCGGGTCGGCGCAGATCCACACATCGGTGTAGGCCGGGGGAATCACCAGCGCTTTGATCCGCGCAAGCGTGGCCGGGTCGCTGACCCGTTGACCCTGCGCATCGAAGTAAGCGAACTTGCCACGCACCGTTTTGCGGCGCAGGCCGGGCTGGGTGTCGTCGACATAATGCAGGGCAGCGGGCAGGGCGGTGTCGGGCATGGCGCAGGTCCGGTTGCGGGGTTTGTACTATGGACCGCAAGCTCAACCCAACAGTGCCACCGACTTTATCTGTGCCCACAGCGACTGGCCGGCGTGCAGCCGCAGCTGGTCGGCGGAGTAGCGGGTGATGCGCGCCAGCAAGGTGGTGCCGGCGGCGTCCAGGCTGACCAGCACGTGGGCACTGTTGTCGGCCGGGCGATGGCCGCTGACGGTCACCGGCAGGCGATTGAGGATGCTCGATTGCTGGTCGGCGCCAAGGCTCAGGCTGACGTCCCGCGCCTGCACCTTCAAGCGCAGCGGCATGCCCACGGCCAGCGGTTCGTGGGCCACGCGCAATTGCAGGTGGCTGTGCGGCAGTTGCAGGCTGAGCAACTGATAGTCGCTGCTGTAGGCGCTGACCTGGCCTTCGATGATCACCCCGGCGTCGTCGCCCTGGGCCAGCGGCAGGTCGAGGCGCGCGAGGGTGGCGGCAATCGGCCCGCTGGCCTGGACCTTGCCCTGCTCAAGCAGCACCAGGTGATCGGCCAGCCGTGCCACTTCATCCTGGGCGTGGCTGACGTAGACCAGCGGAATCTCCAGCTCGCTGTGCAGGCGCTCGAGGTAGGGCAGGATCTCGCGCTTGCGCGGGCCGTCGAGGGCTGCCAGCGGCTCGTCCATCAACAGCAGTTGCGGGCTGCTCAGCAGCGCCCGGGCAATGCCCACGCGCTGGGCTTCGCCGCCGGACAGGGTGGCTGGCTTGCGCTGTAGCAGGTGCTCGATGCCGAGCAGTTCGCAGGCCTGCTCGAGGCTGACCTTGCGCTGCTGGGTGGGGATGCGCTTGTAGCCGAAGGTCAGGTTGGCGCGCACCGACAGGTGCGCGAACAGGCTGGCCTCCTGGAACACGTAACCGATCGGGCGCTGGTGCGGGGCAACGAAATGTTCGCGGCGCGAGTCCTGCCAGATCTCGCCATTGACCTCGATGTAGGCTTCGGGGGCCCGTTCCAGTCCGGCCAGGCAGCGCAGGCAGGTGGTCTTGCCGGAGCCTGAATGGCCGAACAGCGCACTGATGCCGCGCCCGGGCAGTTGCAGGTCGACATCCAGGCTGAAGTCGGCGCGGTCCAGTTTCAATCGGGCGTGAATCATCGCCGCCATGCTCAGCTCCAGGCCGATTTGCCCCGGCGGCTGGAGTACAGCGCCAGCAGCACGAGGAAAGAGAATACCAGCATGGCCCCGGCCAGCCAGTGGGCCTGCAGGTACTCCATGGCTTCGACGTGGTCGAAGATCTGCACCGAGACCACCCGGGTCTTGTCGGGAATATTGCCGCCGATCATCAGCACCACGCCGAACTCACCGACGGTATGGGCAAAGCCGAGGATGCTGGCAGTGATAAAGCCTGGCCGGGCCAGGGGCAATACCACATGGACGAAGGTGTCCCAGGGGCTGGCACGCAGGGTCGCGGCCACTTCCAGCGGGCGTTCACCGATGGCGCTGAAGGCGTTTTGCAGCGGCTGTACGACGAAGGGCATCGAATACACCACCGAACCGATCACCAGGCCGCTGAAGCTGAACACCACGGTGCCCAGCCCCAGCGCCTGGGTGGTCTGGCCGATCCAGCCGTTGGGCCCCAAAGCCAGCAGCAGGTAAAAGCCGATCACCGTCGGTGGTAGCACCAGCGGCAGGGCCACCACCGCGCCCACCGGCCCGCGCAGCCATGAGCGCGTGCGCGCCAGCCACCAGGCGATGGGGGTACCAATCAGCAACAATATCAGCGTGGTCAGGCTGGCCAGTTTGAAGGTCAGCCAGATGGCGCCGAGGTCGCTGGCATCCAGTGGCATCAGATTTCGTAACCGTAGGATTTGATCACGGCTGCGGCTTTCGGGCCCTTGAGGTATTCAACCAGGGCTTTGGCCGCGGCGTTGTCCTTGCCTTTGTTGAGAATCACCGCGTCCTGCTTGATCGGCTCGTGCAGGTTGGACGGCACGATCCAGGCCGAGCCGCTGCTGACCTTGCCATCCTTGTAGATCTGCGACAGGGCGACAAAGCCCAGTTCGGCATTGCCGGTGGAGACGAACTGGTACGCCTGGGTAATGTTCTGGCCTTCGACGATCTTGCCCTTGGTCGCTTCGGTCAGCTGCAGCTTGCTCAGTACCTGGGTAGCGGCCAGGCCGTAGGGCGCAGCTTTCGGGTTGGCGATCGACAGGTGCTTGAACTCATTCTTTTTCAGCACATCACCCTTGGTATCGACATAGCCGTCCTTGGCCGACCACAGTGCCAGGGTGCCAATGGCGTAGGTGAAGCGTGAGCCCTTGACGGTGTCGCCTTCGTTCTCGAGCTTTTCCGGGGTGCTGTCGTCGGCGGCAAGGAACACTTCGAACGGTGCGCCGTGCTTGATCTGCGCGTAGAACTGGCCGGTGGCGCCGTAGGCGGCCACCAGCTTGTGGCCGGTGTCCTTCTCGAAGTCCTTGGCAATCGCCTGGATCGGCGCGGTGAAGTTGGCGGCGACGGCTACCTGTACCTCATCGGCCCAGGCGCTGTTGAAGGTCATGAAGGTGGCCAGGGCGGCCAGGGCAAAACGAGGTGCGCACTTACTCATGAAAAACAGCTCCACAGGCTGAGGGGGTAGTCGTTATATAGGTGAATATATAGCGAATACCCGACCAACGGGAAGTACTGCTTCAGCGTTTGAGCTGGGCGAGGGCGTTTTGTGCCAGTGTGCGGGTCAGTTCACCGGCCGCCAGGGCCTGGCCCAGACGCAGCGCCTGGCCTGCCCAGAGGTTGCTGAAATCGCTGTTGCCCTTTGGCTCGCTGATGGCCCGTAGCGGCATCAGCGCACCCCCGGCCAGGGGAAAGCGCGGTGCCAGCTCGCTCATCGGCCCCAGCTCGCGCATGATGCGCGTGTTGATACCACGCGCCGGGCGCCCGGTGAACAGGTTGGTCAGCGCCGTGTCGCTTTCCTTGGCGCTGTGCAGCGCCTGGCGATGAGCCGCCGAGACCTTGGCCTCAGGGCAGAACAGGTAAGCGGTGCCCAGTTGCACCGCCGAAGCGCCCAGCGCCAGGGCGGCGACGATGCCGCGGTGGTCGCCAATGCCGCCCGCGGCAATCACCGGCACCTTCACAGCATCGACAATCTGCGGCACCAGCGCCAGGGTGCCGACCTGGGTAGTGAGGTTGCTGCTGAGGAACATCCCGCGGTGGCCGCCGGCTTCATAGCCCATGGCGATGATTGCATCGCAGCCGTGATCTTCCAGCCACAGCGCTTCATCCACGGTGGTTGCACTGGACAGCACCTTGGCGCCCGTGGCCTTGACCCGCTTGAGCAGGCTGGCTTCGGGCAGGCCGAAGTGGAAGCTGACCACGGCCGGCTTGTAGTGCTCGACCAGCTGGCAGCTGGCGTCATCGAAGGGCGCGCGGTTGGACACCGGTGTGGGCGCATCGAAGTCGGCGCCCAGCTCCAGGTAATACGGCTTGAGCGCCTGCTTCCAGGCCGCATCGCGCTCAGGGTCCGGCTGCGGCGGCTGGTGGCAGAAGAAGTTGAGGTTGAGCGGGCCGTTGCTGGCCTCGCTGAAGGCCTGCAGCTCGGCGCGGATCTGATCCAGGCTCAAGGTGGCACAGGGCAGCGAACCCAGGCCGCCGGCGTTGCTTACGGCAATGGCCATGGCCGAGCCAGTGGAGCCGGCCATTGGCGCCTGAAGGATCGGCAGCTCGATGCCGAGCAGATCGAGGAGACGGGTGTCCGGCCATTGGCGCATGCCTGGGGTTCCTTGTGCTGAAGAGGGTGTTACAGCGCTTTGCTCACCTTGATATCAGTGATTTTCTTGGCGTCTTCGCCGTGCAATTGTTGCAGCGCTGCCTGCACGTGCTCGGGCGCATCGCTGGTCATCTGGGCGAAGTCGAATCGTTGCTCGCCATCGATCTTGTACTTGATCACGAACTTGGTGGTCTGGCTCATGGGCTTATCTCAGCTTCGACGACGAACGGCGAATGAACTTGATGGTATGGGTGAAGGTTGGCTTGGTCACGGCCGACAGGGCGCGCGGGCCGACGGTGTCGATGGTGATGTTCCAGAAGCCGGTGCTGGGTACGGTGATCTTCGCCGGGAAGTCGACAAAGGCGCCGCCGTGGTAGGTGTGACGGCCGCCGTTCTTGAAGCTGCGGAAGTTGGCGTCGTTCATCAGGCGGATATTGCAGCGCTGGGAGCAATGAATGACCACGATGTCATCCTCGTTGAGGTGCTCGCGCTGGTGTACGAATTTCATGTTGCACTCCGCATTGGATCTGTCAGCAAATCAAAACGATACCATGATGTCGGTTACACTGTCGGCCTTCGTGCCAGGCCCAGGATAAAACTGCCAATCAAGGGAGCAAAATGGTCTGCGCGTGGTCTTATACTTTTTCCGTGGTGGAGGTGAGCTTGATGAAGTGGGTCGTAGCAGCGTTGGCAGTAACGCTGGGTGGCTGTGTGAGTGTGTCGGAGCTGGAGCACAGCCCGGAAACCCTCAATGTGATTTCTGGCAAGAAGCCCCAGGAATACGCGGACTGCGTGCAGCAGCAATTGACCGAGTCGCGCGGGCAACTGACCGTGGAAGAACGCCACGACGGTCTGCGCCTGGTGGTGCCGCAAAAGGTCGGCGGCGGCCCGGCGGCGCTGGTGGATATCGACAAGCGCGGTAGCGGCAGCAGCATCAAGCTGTATGAGCGCCTGAACAACTTCCCGCTGCGCCTGGGTGATGTGAAGACGGCAGCGACGCGCTGCATCTCGGGCTAAATCCTTTTTCGGCTAATCGATTCAGCTGGCATCTAGCCATCTTTCTGCGTTGTAGCTTGCGGCGTATAGGCCTACTATCCATAGGCTTATACTTATTAAGCCTAAGCTTATAACAAGAAAATGGAGTCCGTGATGATCCCACTGGATCGCATCCTGATCAGCAGCCTGCTGCTGTTTTCATTGCCTGCCGCACACGCCGTCGATGGCCAGAAAATCTTCACCCAGGGTGGCCAGAACCCGGCCGCCATGGCCTGCCTGGGTTGCCATGGCGCCGACGCCAAGGGCATTGCGCCTGCCGGCTTTCCGCGCTTGGCCGGCCTGCCTGCTGCGTACCTGAGCAAGCAACTGCACGACTTTCAGAACGGCAGCCGCAAGCACCCGATCATGGAGCCGCTGGCCAAGGCCCTCAGCGCCGAGGAAATCCAGGCGGTGACCACGACCCTGGCGGCCATGCCCAGCGAGCCTGCCAGCGACCTTCATCGCCAGCAAATGGCTGCCGACCCGGTGCAGAAACTGGCGCTGTACGGCGACTGGAACCGCAAGATCCCCGGCTGTGTGCAGTGCCACGGCCCTGGTGGCGCCGGTGTTGGTGAGCATTTTCCGCCACTGGCCCATCAACCGGCCACCTATCTGGTTGCCCAGCTCAACGCCTGGCGCGACGGCAGCCGCAGCAACGACCCCAACCAGTTGATGGTCGGTGTGGCCAAGGCCATGACCGATGACGAAATAAAGGCCGTGGCCAACTACTTCGCCAACCCTGTCAGCCCGGAGGTCAAGCCATGAAGCCGATGATTCTCGCTGCCCTGACCCTGGCCTTTGGCAGTGTCCATGCTGCGCCGATTGCCATGGAAGACCAGTCGCAACTCAAGACCCCGCCAGCTGCCGCGCCTGGCTTTACCCCGCCGGCAGAAAGCGAATTGCCCGACAACGCCTACGGCAAGATGGTCCGCGATGGCTACGCCTTGTTTGTCGACACACGTCGGCTGATGCCTGACAACGTCGGCAACGGCCTTAACTGCAGCAACTGTCACCTCGACCAGGGCCGCCTGGGCAACTCGGCGCCGCTGTGGGGCGCGTATCCCATGTACCCGGCCTATCGCAAGAAAAACGACAAGGTCAACACCTTCGCCGAGCGCATCCAGGGCTGCTTTCAGTTCAGCATGAACGGCAAGCCACCGGCGGCCGACAGCCCGCAGATGACAGCCTTGTCGGTCTATGCCTACTGGCTGGCGAGCAAGGCGCCGATTGGCGTCGAGAGTGCTGGCCGCGGCTACCCGGAGGTGGCGCAATCGGCGCAAGGTTACGACTTCAAACGCGGGGAACAGGTGTACCAGGCCCAGTGCTCCATTTGCCACGGCGCCAATGGCGAAGGGCAGAAGGTAGCCGGCAACTACGTGATGCCGCCCTTGTGGGGCAAGGACTCCTACAACTGGGGCGCCGGCATGCACCGGATCAATACCGCCGCGTCCTTCATCAAGCACAATATGCCCTTGGGCAAGCCCGGCAGCCTGAGCGACCAGCAGGCCTGGGACGTGGCCGCTTACATCAACCGCCACGAACGGCCGCAGGATCCGCGCCTGGTCGACGGCTCGATCGAGAAGACCCGGCTGAAGTTCCACGCCAACGACGGCGTCAACCTCTATGGCCAGAAGGTCGACGGGGTGCTGGTCGGGCAGGGCATGTAGGCATCGGCTGTTTAACTGCCGGTGGTCAGCTACCGGCGCATTATTTATGCTCCCGGGGAACTATCCCCCCCGGGATTTCATCTATGATGGCATCGGCCAGCGTGGTGGGGCATTGTAAGGTGACCGCCGCCTGATTAGACTGCGCCGAATTTCGTACGCAAAGCCCTTGTTAAGGACGTATATGATCAAGAAATGCTTGTTCCCGGCAGCCGGTTACGGCACTCGCTTCCTGCCCGCTACCAAAGCCATGCCCAAGGAAATGCTGCCGGTGGTGAACAAGCCACTGATCCAGTACGGCGTTGAAGAAGCGCTGGAAGCTGGATTGAACGAAATTGCCATCGTCACCGGCCGCGGCAAGCGCGCCCTGGAAGACCACTTCGACATCAGCTATGAGCTGGAAAACCAGATCAAGGGCACCGACAAGGAAAAATACCTGGTCGGCATCCGTCGTCTGCTTGACGAGTGTTCGTTCTCCTACACCCGCCAGACCGAAATGAAAGGCCTGGGCCACGCGATCCTCACCGGCCGCCCGCTGATCGGCGACGAGCCGTTCGCCGTGGTACTGGCGGACGACCTGTGCGTCAACCTCGAAGGCGACAGCGTGCTCAAGCAGATGGTCAAGCTGTACAAACAGTACCGCTGCACCATCGTTGCCATCATGGAAGTCGACCCGCAGGAAACCAGCAAATACGGTGTGATCGCCGGCGACCTGATCGGTGACGACCTGTACCGCGTGCGCAACATGGTCGAGAAGCCAAAGCCTGAAGATGCTCCGTCGAACCTGGCGATCATCGGCCGCTACATCATGACCCCGGACATCTTCAAACTGATCGAAGAAACCGAGCCGGGCAAAGGCGGTGAAATCCAGATCACCGACGCCCTGATGAAGCAGGCCCAAGACGGCTGTGTTATTGCCTACAAGTTCAAGGGCAAGCGTTTCGACTGCGGTGGCGCCGAAGGCTACATCGAAGCGACTAACTTCTGCTTCGAGAACTTCTACAAGACTGGCAAGGCTTACTAAAGCTTCAAGCGGCAAGCTTCAAGCTGCAAGTGGATCGCGCATGGCTGCTTCTTCTTGTAGCTTGTAGCTTGATACTTGCAGCTTGAGACCCTCGAGATGACCTACGATTTTGATCTGTTCGTGATTGGTGCCGGGTCTGGCGGTGTGCGCGCTGCGCGCTTTGCCGCAGGCTTCGGTGCAAAAGTGGCGGTTGCCGAAAGCCGCTACCTGGGTGGTACCTGCGTCAACGTTGGCTGCGTGCCGAAAAAGCTGCTGGTCTACGGCGCGCATTTTGCCGATGACTTCGAGCAGGCCGCAGGCTTTGGCTGGTCGCTGGAAGATGCCCAGTTCGACTGGGGCCAGTTGATCGCCAACAAGAACCGCGAAATCGAGCGGCTCAACGGTATCTACCGCAACCTGCTGGTCAACAGCGGCGTGACCTTGCTGGAAGGCCACGCCAAACTGACGGGTGCCCATGAGGTGGAAGTCGATGGCCAGCGCTACAGCGCCGAGCACATCCTCATTGCCACCGGCGGCTGGCCGCAGATCCCCGATATTCCGGGCAAGGAGCTGGCGATCAGCTCCAACGAGGCGTTCTACCTCAAAGACCTGCCCAAGCGCGTGCTGGTGGTTGGCGGCGGTTACATCGCCGTGGAATTTGCCGGGATCTTCCAGGGCCTGGGGGCCAAAACCTCGCTGCTGTACCGTGGCGATCTGTTCCTGCGCGGCTTTGATGGCAGTGTGCGCGAGCACCTGAAGGACGAGCTGGAAAAACGCGGCATGGACCTGCAGTTCAACAGCGATATCCAGCGTATCGAGCGCCAGGACGACGGCAGCCTCAAGGCTACCCTCAAGGATGGTCGCGAACTGGTGGCCGACTGCGTATTCTATGCCACTGGCCGGCGACCGATGCTCGACAACCTGGGCCTGGAAAACACCGGCGTCGAACTCGACCCGCGTGGTTTTATCCGCGTCGATGACCTGTACCAGACCACCGCGCCGTCGATCCTGGCGATTGGCGATGTGATCGGCCGTGTGCAACTGACCCCGGTGGCCCTGGCCGAAGGCATGGCTGTGGCCCGGCGCCTGTTCAAGCCCGAACAGTACCGCCCGGTGGATTACCAGAACATCCCTACCGCCGTGTTCAGCCAGCCACCGATTGGTACCGTTGGCTTGACCGAAGAACAGGCGCTGGAGCAGGGCCACAAGGTGCAGATCTTCGAAAGCCGCTTCCGGCCGATGAAGCTGACCCTCACCGAGGTGCAGGAAAAGACCCTGATGAAGCTGGTGGTCGATGCCGACACCGACCGCGTGCTGGGTTGCCATATGGTCGGCCCGGACGCCGGCGAAATCATCCAGGGCCTGGGCATTGCCCTCAAGGCCGGGGCGACCAAGCAGCAGTTCGACGAGACCATTGGCGTGCATCCTACGGCGGCGGAAGAGTTCGTCACCTTGCGTACGCCATCGCGTTAAACGGCGTACGCCAATCGCGGGGCAAGCCCGCTCCTACTGGCCAGTAGGAGCGGGCTTGCCCCGCGATAGCTTCAAACCCTCTATTAATAGCCCCGCCTTATAGCCAAAACCAATCAACAACATGAGCTTTGCCAATGAGCATTAATCCAATGCATTGGCTACGATTCTCCCATCAGTTTTTTCAACCCCCTGAAGGAGCGTCACTCATGCCTATCATCAACAGCCAGGTTAAACCGTTCAAAGCTACCGCTTACCACCAGGGCAAGTTTGTCGAAGTCTCGGATGCCGATCTGAAAGGCAAATGGTCGGTAGTGTTCTTCTACCCGGCCGACTTCACCTTCGTCTGCCCGACCGAGCTGGGCGACCTGGCCGACAACTACGCGCAGTTCAAAGACCTGGGCGTGGAAATCTACGGTGTGTCCACCGATACCCACTTCACACACAAAGCCTGGCACGACACTTCGGACACCATCGGCAAGATCCAGTACCCGCTGATCGGTGACCCGACCCACGTCATCTCGCGCAACTTCGACGTGCTGATCGAAGAAGCCGGCATCGCTGACCGTGGCACCTTCGTGATCAACCCAGAAGGCCAGATCAAGATCGTCGAACTCAACGACGGTGGTGTCGGCCGTGACGCCAGCGAGCTGCTGCGCAAGGTCAAGGCTGCCCAGTACGTTGCCGCCCACCCAGGCGAAGTCTGCCCGGCCAAGTGGAAAGAAGGCGAAGCGACCCTGGCGCCATCGCTGGACCTGGTCGGCAAGATCTAAGACCGTGAGCCAGCCGAGGGCGGTGGTCTACCGCACCTGACGTTGTCACCGCCCCGCAAAACGCCCGGGCGCTTTCGCCCGGGCGTTGTTATTTCTACCGTTTGAAAAAGGAATCGCCCGTATGTTGGACGCCACGCTTAAAACTCAGTTGAAAGCCTACCTGGAACGGGTCACTCAGCCGATCGAGATCGTTGCTTCCCTCGATGACGGCGCGAAGTCCCGCGAATTGCGCGACCTGCTGGTGGAAATCGCCGGCCTGTCGAACCTGATTACCCTGCGTGAAGATGGCAGCGACGTCCGTCGCCCGTCGTTCTCGCTCAATCGCCCTGGCGCTGACATCAGCCTGCGCTTTGCCGGCATCCCCATGGGCCACGAGTTCACCTCGCTGGTGCTCGCCCTGCTGCAGGTCGGCGGTCATCCGTCCAAGGCCAGCCTGGAGGTGATCGAGCAGATCAGCGCGCTCAAGGGTGAGTTCAACTTTGAAACCTACTTCTCGCTGTCGTGCCAGAACTGCCCGGACGTGGTCCAGGCGCTGAACCTGATGGCGGTGCTCAACCCCAATATTCGCCACGTCGCCATCGACGGTGCGCTGTTCCAGGCCGAAGTCGAGCGCCGCAAGGTCATGGCCGTGCCCAGCGTCTACCTCAACGGCGAAGTGTTCGGCCAGGGCCGCATGGGCCTGGAAGAAATCCTCGCCAAGCTCGACACCAGCGCCGGCGAGCGTCAGGCCGAGAAGATCAACGCCAAGGATGCCTTTGACGTGCTGGTGGTCGGTGGCGGCCCGGCGGGCGCCGCAGCGGCGATCTATGCCGCCCGTAAAGGCATTCGCACCGGCGTTGCCGCCGAGCGTTTCGGCGGCCAGGTACTCGACACCATGGCCATCGAGAACTTCATCTCGGTGCAAGAAACCGAAGGGCCGAAGCTGGCCATGGCCCTTGAAGAACACGTCAAGCAGTACGACGTCGACATCATCAACCTGCAGCGCGGTGAAGCCTTGATTCCGGCCACCGACGGCGGCCTGCACGAAGTGCGCCTGGCCAGTGGTGCCTCGCTCAAGGCCAAGACTGTGATCCTCGCCACCGGTGCACGCTGGCGCGAAATGAACGTACCCGGCGAGCAGCAATACCGCAGCCGCGGCGTTGCCTACTGCCCGCACTGCGATGGCCCGCTGTTCAAGGGCAAGCGCGTGGCGGTGATCGGTGGCGGCAACTCGGGTGTGGAAGCGGCCATTGACCTGGCCGGGATCGTTGCCCAGGTGACCCTGATCGAGTTCGACAGCCAATTGCGTGCCGACGCCGTGCTGCAGCGCAAGCTGCATAGTTTGCCGAACGTCAAGGTGATCACCAGTGCGCTGACCACCGAGGTGCTTGGTGATGGCGAGAAGGTCAACGGCCTGCGCTACAAGGACCGCAACAGCGATGAGCTGCATGACCTGGCGCTGGAAGGGATCTTCGTGCAGATCGGCCTGCTGCCCAACACCGACTGGCTCAAAGGCACGGTCGAGCTGACCCCGCGCGGCGAGATCATCGTCGATGCCCGTGGCCAGACCAACCTGCCGGGCGTGTTTGCCGCCGGTGACGTGACCACCGTGCCATACAAGCAGATCGTGATTGCCGTGGGCGAGGGCGCCAAGGCTTCGTTGGCAGCCTTTGATCACCTGATTCGCACCTCGGCGCCAGCCTGACCGGCCTTATCGCGGGGCAAGCCCGCTCCTACAGACCAGGTAGGAGCGGGCTTGCCCCGCGATGGTTTCAATGCGCCAGCCCGGCATCGGTGTGCGGGCGCCGATGGCCGAGCCAGAGCGCTCGTGGTCCAGTGTCTATAGTGAAGTAGTGTGTTTCAGCGGGAGCCATTGCTATGCAATTGATCAGTCGCGAGCCCTGGTGGCGCAATCCGCCCAAGCCTGGTCAGCGGGAGCAGGATCTGGAATGGGGGTATCTGGAGATCTACAAGGATGGCCGCGCCGTGTTCGTCGAGCAGCGACCTACCGACCAGGAACTGGCCGAGCGCAAAAGCTGCCGCAACTTTCCCGAGGCTGAGGAGTAAGCTATAGGGTATGCCGTAATACACATCTACCTGGGGCGGGAGCATGCATTGAAGGCCTGCTGGATTGCCCATGTCGAGGTCAGCGACCCTGAGCGGTATCAGCAGTACACCCAGCGGGCACTGGAGGCCCTTGCAGCCTTCCCCGCTATGCCGAGATCGTCATCACCGGGGGCTAAAGCGATCAAGTCGGCGCAGCGGGCTTGAGGCAGGCTGGACAGTCAGCCCAAGGAGATGACCATGATCCGCCTGACCCTGTCCGAAGCCCATTCGCTGGCCTTTTCGATCCTTTTGCACAACGGCTTTGACGCCGACCATGCCCGGGCGGTGAGCGATACCATCGTCGCCGGCGAGCGCGATGGCTGCGCCTCCCATGGCCTGTACCGGGTGCTGGGCTGCGTCGGCTCGCTCAAGGCCGGCAAGGTGGTTGCCGATGCCCGCCCCGAAGTCATCGACCAGGCGCCGTCGATCGTGCGCGTGGATGCCGGCGGCGGCTTCTCTCAGCTGGCATTCCAGGCCGGCTTGCCGTTGTTGCAAGCCAAGGCCCAACGCAACGGCATCGCCGCCCTGGCGATCAACCGCTGTGTGCACTTTTCGGCCTTGTGGGTCGAGATCGAGCAGTTGGCCGAGGCCGGCCTGGTGGCCCTGGCATTCACCCCCAGCCATGCCTGGGTGGCGCCTGCCGGTGGCCATCGGCCGGTGTTCGGCACCAACCCCATCGCCTTCGGCTGGCCGAGGGCGGGCACGCATCCGTATGTTTTTGACTTCGCTACCAGCGCCATCGCCCGTGGCGACATCGAGCTGCATCGGCGTGCCGGCAAGGCGATTCCCGAAGGCTGGGGCGTTGATGAGCTCGGCCAGCCCAGCACCGACCCCAACGTGGTGCTGGACCGTGGCGCCATGCTCACTTTCGGCGGGCACAAGGGCTCGGCGCTGGCGGCGATGGTCGAACTGATCGCCGGGCCGTTGATCGGCGACCTGACCAGTGCCGAATCACTGGCCCATGCCGACGGCAGCAAATCCTCGCCTTATCATGGTGAGTTGCTGATTGCCCTGGACCCGCGCAGGTTTTTGGGTGACGCCGCCGATCAGCACCTGGCCCGGGCCGAGGTGGTATTCGAGAGCATCGAGGGGCAGGGCGCGCGGCTGCCGTCTGCGCGCCGCTATACAGCACGGGCGCGCAGCCTGGTGGAAGGGGTGGAAATCCCGCAGGCCCTGTACAACGATCTCAGGGCGCTGCTGGCCTGAAGCCCGCCCTTACAGGGCGGTGCGGCTGCTCTGGCCGTCGACCAGGCGCGCGATGCCCAGCGGGTTGGCGTTCTGCAACGCTGGCGGTAGCAGCGCATCCGGGCAGTTCTGGTAGCACACCGGGCGCAGGAAGCGCTCGATGGCCAGGCTGCCCACCGACGTCCCGCGGGCATCGGAGGTGGCCGGGTAGGGGCCGCCGTGCACCATTGCATCACAGACTTCGACGCCGGTCGGGTAGCCGTTGAACAGTACCCGGCCGACCTTCTGCTCCAGCAGCGGTAGCAGTTCAGCGTGGCTTTGCAGATCTTCAGCTTCGGCAATCAGGGTAGCGGTGAGCTGACCGTGCAGGCCGTGCAATGCTTGCTGCAACTGCGTGCTGTCGCTCACTTCGACCAGCACGGTGGCCGGCCCGAACACCTCTTGCTGCAACAGCGCATCGCCTTCGAGCAACAGGCTGACATCGGCCTTGAACAGCTGCGCCTGCGCCTGCTTGCCCTGTTGCGGCTGCCCGGCCAGGTGGCTGATGCCAGGGTGAGCGTGCAGCGCCTCTACGCCCTTGGTGTAACTGGCGAGGGTGCCGGCGTTGAGCATGGTCTGTGCCGGTTGTGCGGCCAGTTGCGTGGCCAGTTGTTCGGTCAATGCACTGAATGCCGGCGAGCGCAGGCCGATCACCAGCCCCGGATTGGTACAGAACTGCCCGCAGCCGAGCACTACCGAGGCCGCTAGCTCGCGGGCGATCTGCTCGCTGCGCAGGTTCAGGGCCTGGGGCAGTACCAGCACCGGGTTGATGCTGCTCATTTCGGCGAACACCGGGATCGGTTGCGCCCGTGCCGCCGCCATGTCGCACAGCGCACGGCCGCCCTTGAGTGAGCCGGTAAAACCCACCGCCTGGATCGCCGGATGCTTGACCAGCGCTTCGCCGACGCCGGCGCCGTAGATCATGTTGAATACGCCCTTGGGCATGCCGGTCTGTTCGGCCGCGCGGATGATCGCATCGGCCACCCGCTCAGCGGTGGCCATGTGGCCGCTGTGGGCCTTGAATACCACCGGGCAGCCGGCGGCCAGGGCCGCGGCGGTGTCGCCGCCGGCGGTGGAGAAAGCCAGGGGGAAGTTGCTGGCGCCAAACACCGCGACCGGGCCGACGCCCAGGCGGTACTGGCGCAGGTCGGCGCGGGGTAGCGGTTGGCGATCGGGCTGGGCGCGGTCGATGCGTGCGCCGAGAAAGTCACCGCGGCGCAGCACCTGGGCGAACAGGCGCATCTGCCCGCAAGTGCGCCCGCGCTCGCTGAGGATCCGCGCGGCGGGTAGCGCGGTTTCGCCGGTCACCAGGGTGATGAAATCATCCCCCAGGGCCTCCAGTTGCGCGGCAATGGCCTCAAGAAACTGCGCCCGTCGCTCCGGCGACAAACTGCGAAACACCGGGTAGGCCTCGGCCGCCGCCTGGGCAGCGGCATGCACTTCTGCGCCGGTGGCCTGGTGGAACCGATAGGGCAGGGCCTCGCCGCTGGTTGCGTCATGGCTCTGCAGGGTGAGGCTGCCAGCGGCGCTGCGCGCGCCGCCAATGTAGTTGTGGCCGATGATATCCGCCATGGATTACTCCTGAAAAAAAGGTGGGGTCAGGCCAGCGAACTGCCCGGGCGAACTGGCGCCGCTTGCCCGGCGGCGATGCGTGCGGCCGCTTCGGCGTCTACCTGGTGCAGCGACTTGCCGCGGGTCTCGCGGGTCAGGCCAACAGCGACAATCGAGATCAGCGCAGCGCCAACCAGGTACCAGGCAATCGGCGTCGAGCTATGAAACTCATTGAGCAAACTGATGGCGATCAGCGGCGCCAGGGATCCGGCGAAAATCGGCGCCACCTGGTAGCACAGCGACAGCGCGGTGTAGCGCACATGGGTGGGGAACAGCTCGGCCATCAGCGCCGAGTAGGGCGCGTAGGTCATCGACTCGATGGCCAGGCCCAGGGTAATCGCGGCCATGATCAGCCAGTTGTTGCCGGTGTCCATCAGCGGGAAGCCGATGAAGCCCCAGAAGGCGGTGAGCACCGCGCCGGTCAGGTACACCGGCTTGCGTCCGACCAGGTCGGACAGGTAGCCCATCAGCGGGATCATGAAAAAATGCAGCAGGTGCGCGCCGAACATCAGCAAGAGGATCTGCGAGGTGTCCTTGTGCACTACAAGCTTGAGGTAGGTGATCGAGAAGGTCACCACGGTGTAGTAGAGGATGTTCTCGGCAAAGCGGGCGCCGATGCCTACCAGCACCGCGCGCCAGTGATGGCGCAACACCTCGACCACGCCCAGTTGCTGCTCGGCTTTCTGCGCCTGGCGCGCCTGGGTCTCTTTGAAGATTGGTGCGTCGTCGACGCTGGTGCGGATCCAGTAACCGATCAGCACCACCACCGCCGAGAACCAGAACGCCACGCGCCAGCCCCAGGCCAGGAACTGTTCTTCCGAGAGGTTGCTCGACAACAGCAGCAAGGCCACCGTCGCCACCAGATTGCCGGCCGGCACCCCGGCTTGCGGCCAACTGGCCCAGAAGCCGCGCCGGTTGTCCGGGCAGTGCTCGGACACCAGCAAAATCGCGCCACCCCATTCGCCGCCGAAGGCAAAACCCTGGATCAGCCGCAGCAGCACCAGCAACACCGGCGCGGCATAGCCGATAGTGTCGAAGCCCGGCAGGCAACCCATCAGGAAGGTGGTGATGCCGACCACCACCAGGCTCAGTTGCAGCAAGCGCTTGCGGCCGAATTTGTCACCGTAGTGACCGAATACCAAACCGCCCAGGGGGCGAGCGAGAAAGCCTACGGCGTACAGGGCGAAGGCGGCGATGATGCCGTCGACGGGGCTGTCGGTCTGGCGGAAGAACAACTGGCCGAAGACCAGTGCCGAGGCGGTGCCGTAAAGGAAGAATTCATACCATTCGGCGACGGTGCCGGCCATGGCCGCGGCGACGACCCGTTTCAAGCCCGAAGGGCTGGTTGCGCTGGAGGGGTGACTGGACATGCTGGCGTTTCCTGTATGGGCGCAAAACAGGCAGGCCGGTCTCCATGATGGAGCCGGCCCGGCAATCACTCAGAGGCCGACGTCCGGCAGTTGCGGACGGTTGGCCAGGGCCTTGGCCATGATCTGCTCGACATAGACCCGATCGCTTTCCGGCAAGGCCAGGCGCGGCGGACGGGTCAGGGCGCTGCCGCGACCGGCGATGGCTTCGCACAGCTTGATGCACTGCACAAGGTCGGCGCGGGCATCCAGGTGCAGGATCGGCATCAGCCATTCGTAGATCGGCATGGCCTCGGCGAAGCGCCCGGCCTTGGCCAGGCGGAAGATCGTCTCGCCCTCTTTGGGGAACACGTTGGACATGCCCGAGACCCAGCCCTGGGCGCCGACCGCGATGCTTTCCAGGACCACGTCGTCGAGGCCGGCGAACAGCACGAAGCGGTCGCCCACTTCATTGCGCACGTCGATGAAGCGGCGGGTGTCGCCGGAGGAGTCCTTGAAGCACACCACGTTGTCGCAGTCGGCCAGGGAAATCAGGATGTCCGGGGTGACGTCGTTTTTGTAGATCGGCGGGTTGTTGTAGACCATCAGCGGCACGTCGGTGTGCTTGGCCACGTAACGGTAGTGCTCGGCGGTCTCGAACGGCTTGGAGCCATAGACCAGCGCCGGCATCAGCATCACCCCGTCGACGCCGACCTGGCGTACCGCATTGGCCACCTTGGCGGCCTGCACGCTGGTGAACTCGGCCACGCCGCAGATCACTGGAACCCGGCCGCGCGAGGCATCGACGGCGACTTCGGTGACGGCGATTTTCTCTTCGGCGCTCAGCGAGGTGTTCTCGCCCACCGAGCCACACACCACCAGGCCCGAGACGCCGTCGCGGATCACGTTGGAAATCACCTCGTGGGTCTTTTCCAGGTTGATCGAGAAGTCATCGTTGAATTGAGTGGTGACCGCAGGGAAGACGCCGCTCCAGTTTACGTACTTGCTCATGGTGTTCTCCGGTTGTTTATTGTATTTCGTATACGATATTTGAAGTGTTTGAAGTGGACCAGTGTTTTTTCACTTCGTTTACCGATCGGTTTTCAAGGGTGTTTGCAAATCAACGGCTTAGCGTTCAGGCGCCGGGCCAGGTGTCCGACAACCGGTAGCCTTGTGGCCAGGGGTCGCTGGGGTCGAGCAGCAATTGATGGGTGCCGGTGATCCAGGCGCGGCCGGAAATGCACGGGTAGATGGCCGGGCGGCCGGCGATTTCGGTCAGTGATTCGATGCGGCAGTCGAAGCGCGAGCCGATGATCGAGCGGCCAATGAACCGCTCGCCGACTTTCATCAGGCCTTTGGCCTGCAGTACCGCCATGCGCGCTGAACAGCCGGTGCCGCAGGGCGAGCGATCGATCTTGCCGGGGCGGATCACCACCGCGTTGGCGCCGCTGGCAACGCCGTCCTCATACTCGATGGGCGCGGCGATCTGGCAGAAGGAAATGTGCGCCCAGTCCGGATTCAGCGGGTGGCTGAAACCCAGTTGCTGGTTGGCAGCCTGGGTGATCTTCAGGCCGACCTCGACGATATCTTTGGCTTCGTCCGGGCGGATGGCAAAGCCCAGTTGCCGGGCATCGGCAATCACGAAGCTGTCGCCGCCGTAGGCCGTGTCGACCTGCAGCGAGCCCAGGCCTTCGACCTCGATCCAGGCGTCGAGGCGGTCGGCAAAGGACGGCACGTTCTTCACTTCCACCCGTTCGACCTTGCCGTCCCGGCATTGGGCGACCGCTTCGATCAGGCCGCCCGGGGCTTCGAGCACCAGGTGCGTCTCGGGCTCGGTCATCGGCAGGATGCCGCTGTCGAGCAGCACGGTCGACACGCACAGCGAGTTGGAGCCGGACATCGGCGGAGTGTCGGCCGGCTCCATGATGATCCAGGCCATTTGCGCCCGCGGGTCCTTGGGCGGCACCAGCAGGTTGACATGGCGGAACACGCCGCCGCGTGGCTCGTTGAGGACGAAGTTGCGCAGGGTCTGGTCGCGGGCGATCCAGCGCGACTGCTCCCAGACCGTGGCGCCGGGAGGCGGGGCGACGCCGCCGACGATGACGTCGCCGACTTCACCTTCGGCGTGGCAGTTGACGATGTGGATGATTTTCGATGAGCGCATTCGCAGGACTCCTTGTGTCGTTAGGGAGGGCCTCATCGCGGGGCAAGCCCGCTCCCACAGGGATAGTGGTGTGGGAGCGGGCTTGACCCGCGATGCTTCTATTTCACTGACTTCAAGAACGCCGCCGTCTCCGGCTGCAACGGGTTGCCGATCACCTGGTCGGGCGAGCCGATCTCGTGCACCAGGCCGTTACGGAAGAACGCCACGCGGTCCGACACATCGCGGGCAAAACGGATCTCATGGGTCACCAGCACCATGGTCATGCCGTCCTCGGCGAGCATGCGCATGGTGTCGAGCACCTCGCCGACCAGTTGCGGGTCGAGTGCCGAGGTGGCCTCGTCGAACAGCATGTAGTCCGGCGACATCGCCAGCGCCCGGGCAATCGCCATGCGTTGCTGCTGGCCGCCCGAGAGCTTGCCGGGGAAGGTCTTGAGCTTGTCGCCCAGGCCGACGTGGGTCAGCTGCTTGACGGCCAGCGCCTCGGCGTCGTGCTTGTCTTTGCCGAGCACTTTGCGCGGCGCGAGCATGACGTTTTCCAGCACGGTCAGGTGCGGGAAGGCGTTCCACTGCTGGAAGACGATGCCGATCTTCTGGCGCAGGCGGTTGAGGTCGGTGGCGCGGTGGTGGACCTCGACGCCGTCGACGCGGATGTTGCCTTTCTGGATCGGCTCCAGGCCGTTGATGCACATCAGCAAGGTCGACTTGCCCGAGCCCGAGCCGCCGATGATCGATACCACTTCGCCCTTGTTCACGGTCAGGCTTACGCCCTTGACCACTTCCAGGTCGCCGAAGGATTTGTGTACGTTCTCGATCTCAATCATTTTCCTGCCACCTTCTTTCCAGACGGGCGCCCAGGCGGGCAACCACCAGGCTCATGACGTAGTAGATGAGGCCTGCGATGCACAGCACCAGCAGGGGTTCCTGAATCCGCGTAACGATGGTCTGCGAAGCGCGCAGCAATTCGACGATGCCGATCCACATCACCAGCGCCGTGTCTTTCATCACCCCCAGGACCAGGTTCAGCCAGCCGGGAAACGCCACCCGGGTGGCCATTGGCAAGACGATCCAGCGCAGGTCCTGCAGGTAGCTCATGCCCAGTGAGCGGCTGGCCCGACGCACGCTCAGCGACACCGCCAGCACGCCGCCGCGGACGATCTCGGTGAAGTACGCGGCGGTGTAGACGCCGAGCACGATGCAGCCGACGCTGAAGGCGCTGATGTCGAGGCCGACGATGCTCTTGAACGAGTTGAACAGCACGAACTGGATCAGCAGCGGCACGCTGCGAAACACATCCAGCACCCACGCCAGTGGCAGGCTCAGCCGTGGCCACAGGGCCCGGGCCAGGCCGAACAGCAAGCCGGCAAAGGTCCCCAGCAAAATCGCCCAGAAGGTCAGCTGCAAGGTGATACGCGCCCCGTCGAGCAGGAACACAAAGTCGTTCCAGGTAAAACCGGTGGAAAACATGCCGAGCTCCTCAGTAACGGAACAGCCGCCAGGCCATCAGCCGGGCCAGCGCGACGATCGCCTTGGCAATCAGGTAGTACAGCGCCGCCGCCAGGGCGAAGTATTCGAAGGTGCGGAAGGTCTTGACGTTGTAGTTCTGGGTCACGCCGGTGAGGTCGTTGTTCAGGCCGACGATCACCCCCAGCGAGGTCATCAGCACCGCCCAGACCATCTGGTTGGTCAGCGGGTAGAACACCACCCGCAGCAGCTGCGGGATGACGATCATCCGGTAGGTCTGGAAAGCGCTCATGCCCAGCGAACGGGCCGCGCGCACTTGCGTAGTCGGCACGGCCTTGAGGCCGCCGCGAAAGTTCTCCGCCAGGTACCCCGCGTTGTTGAAGGTGATGCCCGCCAGCAGGGCGATCCACGAGCTGACGTGCAGGCCCAGCGAGCCGAGGCCGAAGTACAGGATGTAGATCTGGAACAGCGACGGCGTGTTGCGCGCAATCGACACCCAGCCGTTGGCAAAACCGCGCAGCAGCGGTTGCTTGCCTTCGCGCATGACGGTCAGGGCCAGGGCGATCAGCACCCCGAAGATCATCGACAGGGCGGCGGTCTCGAAGGTCACCCAGGCGCCGGCGAGCATGTCGGGCAGCGCGCGCAACGCCGAGCGCCACTGGAAGGTGTAGTCAAAGTCAAACATGCGCGCGGCCCTCCTGGCTCTGGGCCGCTTGCAACCAGGCCGGCAAGCGACCGCTGGCCTGGCCGCTGCAGGCCGACGCGACGCACTCGGCGAGGCTGGCGAAATGCACCGGGCGGCCGGCCAGGCCCGGCCCGTAGTGGGCATATTTGCCCGAGTTGGTCATCAGTGTACGCGCCGTTGGCGGGATCACCGGCTCACCCAGCATGCACCAGCAGGTGTCGGTCACCAGGGTCACGCCGAAGCGCTCAAGCTCGGCGATGTACCCGGCGGCGCGGGCCTGTTCGAGCACTGTGCGACCGCAGGTGATGGCCACGACCACCTCCGGGTGTTTGTGCCGGCCCTGGCACAGCTGTGCAAGCGCGGCGAACTCGCTGAAGGAAAAATGCGGGTTGCCCAGCGACACCACATCCACCTGCGGCTCGCGGGCACTGTTGAGCGCGTGCCAGCTGTGCAGCAGGTCCGCCAGTTGGATGCGCTCGCTGGGCAGGTTGGCGCCCGGTTCGAGGACCTGCGCCGGCTCCAGCGCTTCGGGGGTGACGCCGGCGATATGAAACAGCGGCGCCGCCGAGGTGGTGGCAAAGGCGGCGCCGAACGCCTTGAGGTCGTCCAGGCTCGGCTGCGCCTGTTCCAGCCCGTAAATCAGCGGTATCCGCGAGCCGGCCAGGGCGCCGATATGGTAGCCGAGCAGCGGGTAGAAGCTGTCATCCAGTGCCGCCAGCGCCGGCACCTGCACCAACAACTGCGCCTTGCGCTGGCTGTCCAGGTGACAGCCGATGCGCGGCGCGCGGCCGGTCAGGGCGATGCAGATATCCAGGTAGTCGGGGTACTTGAGGGTGCGCGCGCCGAGCACGCTGTTGGCGTAGACCACGGCGTTGGATTCGGCCCAGACGATCTGTTCGCCCTGGCTCGGCGCGCTGTCGAGCAGGTACGGCGCGCAGGTGAAGCTCATCTGCGCACCCATGGCCATGTAAGCATCGCCCAGGGCGCTGGCCGGCTCGCCCAGCGCCGGGTCGATGCCCAGCTCGCGCCAGCGGCGCTGATCGACCGAGATGGCATTGAGGGTGGTCGGCACCCGCACCTTTGCGCCCCAGCGCACCAGCTGTTCGGCAAAGCCGAGGCTGGCGGGGCCGGTGTAGATGCAGCCGTCGATGTGCGCCTGGGTGACGTCCAGCAACTGCTCGGCGCCTTGCAGCTCGGCCATGCGCAAAACGATCTGCATGGCCATTTGCGCCGCCTTGCCGTGCGTGCCGTCGAGCAGCGCCTGGTCCTGGGCTTGCAGCTTCAGGCGGGTGTTGAAAGACTCGGCGCTGTGGTCATACGGCGCGGCCTGCCAGTGATCGGCCGGGGCCTGGGGATACAGGCTCAGGCAATCGCCTTCGACCCTTGCCCAGCCTGCACCGGGCAAACTGGCGAAGGCCTGCTTGCCGATGCACAGCACCGGCAGGGAGCGCTGGAACAGGGTTTGCGCGACCAGCACGCCGAGGGTCAGGATCTCGTCGGCCTCGGCCAGCACCAGTGCCGCCGGTGCGTGGCCGTTGCTGATCAGTTCCATCATCACGCTGCTGCCGGTGCACGAGCCGCGCCCGCTGGGGATCGCCAGCACACGCCCGGCGATGCACTGGCCACTCAGTGGATGATGACGGTCGATGACTTCGCCGCTGGCGGCGTCGACCCCGCCCCAGAAGCTCAGCCCGGTATCGGCGAACAGCAAGGGGCCCTGGGCCGCGCCCGCGACCAGGCTGCGCCCGGCCTGGGGGATCGGTGTGCTGGTCATGCTGCCCACCTCAGTAGTAGACCTGTGGCACGGTCAGGTCGGTCGGGGCGATTTCGGTGCCGACCCACTTGGTGAACAGCTCCTTGTAGCGCCCGGTGCGCACCTGCTGGTTGACGAACAGGTCGAGGTAGCGCAGCAGGCCATACTCGTTGCGCTTGGCGCCCAGCGACACGTAATCGATCACGTAAGGGGCATTGCCGGCGACCTTGAGGTTCTTGTACTTGCCGGACTTGAGGGTGGCGGCGGCGACGGTGTTGGTGACCACGGTGGCGTCGATGTGCCCCTGGGCGACCGCCAGCAGGGTGTCGTTCTGCGACTGGTAGGCACGGAAGGTGCCGCTGCCCCAGCTCTTCACGTCTTTTTCCAGGGCAATGGCTTCATAGGTGCCGCTGGTGTTGCCCAGCGCCTTGCCCTTGAGGTCGTCGAAGCTGTTGATGCCGGTGTTGTCGCGGGTCAGCACGACCATCTGGAAGGCAAAGTAGGGCACGGTCAGGCCGACGGTCTTGGCCCGTTCGAGGGTGTCGGAGGTGGACGCGACGATCACGTCGGCACGGCCCGAAACCAGCGCCGGAATGCGGTCGGGGAAGGGCGTTTCGACCACTTCCGGCTCAACCCCGAGCACCTTGGCCAGGTCGCTGCAGTAGTCGACGTCGAAGCCGGCGGGCTTATTGCCCTCATCGCGAAAACCCATCGGTGGGAAGTCCAGGGTCACGGCGCAGCGCAGCTTGCCGGAGCCGATGATGTCATCGAGCTTGTCAGCCTGGGCGTTGGCGATAAAGGTGGTACTGAGAACAGCGCTGAGGGCTACGGCAAATGTGCGGTTTTTCATAGAGGCCTCGGGTTGGGAGCGTGCTGTTAAATATCGTATTGGTAATTTCGTATACGATATTTTCTAGTGCAATGGCCGTGCCTGTTTTGTCGCCGATGTAGGAATAATCTTTCGGCCCGTGGGCTAGGGCGCTCGAAGCAAACAAGGGCAGTTGGGGTGCTGCAGCAGGGGAGCGGGGCAGGTGTTACATATCGGAGCACTGCCTGTGCGCAGCGCCCGATAAAGGAACACTTAGCGCTGGCTGTCGCGGTACTGGCTCGGTGAAAGCCCGGTGAGGGCGCGAAACTGCCGGCTGAAAGCACTGTGATCGGTGTAACCGCAGCGCAGGGCGATCTCGGTGATCGGCAGGTCGAGCTCCTGCAGCAGGCGCGAGGCTTCTTCGAGCCGCGCCTTGTGAATCATCTGTCGCGGCGTGAGCTGGAAGATGCGCTTGCAGTGGCGCTCCAGCTGCGCCACCGACAGCCCGGCGATGGCGGTCAGCTCTGCAAGGCTGATGGGGCGGGTGAAGTGGGCGCGGATATGTGCATCGACGGCAGCGAGCTTGTGGAACGCCGGGTGGTTGGACTGGGGCAGTTGCAGGTCGCGGGAAATGCCGGCGAGGCCGACGATAGTGCCCTCGGCGTCCTTGAGTGGCCGTTTGTGGGTCAGGCACCAGATCGGCTGGTTGCCGAAGTAAAGGTGCAGCTCAAGCTGGTCGGCCAGTTCCCGGCCACTGCTGAGCACGCGGCGGTCCTGCTCGGTGTAGAGCGGGCCGAAGCGGGCGGGGAACACATGCTCGGCGGTAAGCCCGAGCAAGTCTTCGCGGTGCTTGCGCCCGCAGCGCCGGGCCAGGGTCTGGTTGACGAAGGCGTAGCGCGCCTCGCAATCCTTGATGAAGAACACCACGTCGTTGAGGGTGTCGAGCAGCGGTGCAATCGGCTGCAGGCTGCTGAGCAGGGTCGGCAGGTCGCAGGGCGCGAAGTGGTTGAGCGTGGCGTGCATGGCGCTGACGTTCCGGGGGCGACCGTCGGGATCATAGAGCGCCCCCGGTGTTTACCTCAAGTGTCGCTCTCAAGGTGCAGCAGGGTGTCGATGCGCGCCGGGCTGAATGGCGGGCGCGGTGCCGAGGGCTGCCAGCCGAACAGGTGGGCGGTGGCCGCACCGCACACCCGGCCCTGGCAGGCGCCCATGCCGCAACGGCTGGCCAGCTTGGCCTGGCGCCAGTCGCTGTGCCCGGCGAGGGCGGCATAGGGCACGTCTTCGCAGCGGCACACCAGGGTGTCGGCGGTTGCCAGCGACTTCAGTGCGGGGTCGAGGGCGAAGGCCGTGTTCAATGCGCGGGCAAAGGCGTGCCAGCGCGCGCGGCGGCGCCACAGTTGCTGCGCTGCCTGGCGATTGCCGGTGGCCGTAAAACCTGCAATAGCACCTTCAACCAGAGCGCGCTCGCTGCCACCGAAACCTGTGCATTCGCCTGCCGCGTAAACGCCGGGTTGCGAAGTCGCCTGCCAGGCATCGACGGCAAGCGCCTGTTGCTCCACGGCGCAGCCCAGGGCCTGGCCCAACTGGATGTTGGGGATCAGGCCGAAGCCGCAAGCCAGCCGATCGCAGGCAATTTCAACCACCTGGCCGTGCTGCTGCAGGCGTACGCCTTCGAGCCGGTCGGTGCCCAGCGCGGCCAGCACATGGCTGGCGCTACGGTACTGGCGGTCGAACAGGCTAAACGATTGCAGCAGCTTGTGCGGCCAGCGCGGCAACTGTGCGGCAAAGCCGCTGACGGCCGCAAGCGAGGCCTGCTCGGCGATGCGCAGTACCCGCGCGCCATTGGCCTTGGCGGTGGCGGCGCTGGCCAGCAGCAAGGGGCCGCTGCCGGCGATGACGATACGCTCGTCGCGCACCGGCATCCCGCCCTTGATCAACGCCTGCAAGCCACCGGCACCGGTCACCCCAGGCAGCGTCCAGCCAGGGAAGGGCAGCAGCAGTTCACGGGCGCCGGTACAGAGGACCAAGCGCTCGTAGTGGATTTGCCAGCCGCGCTCGGCGTTCTCCACCAGCAGGCTGTTGGGGCCGGCGTTGGCGATCACCCGCGTGTCGCTGTGCCAGTGCACATTGGCGCAGGCCAGCACCTGCTCGCGCAGCCGGCGCGCCTGCTTGGGCAGCTTGGCCTGCGGCCCGTCGCGCCAGATCTGCCCGCCCGGCAGCGGGTTGTCGTCGAGCAGCACGATGCGCGCGGCCCGCGGCGCGGCGGCCAGTGCCGCAGCCAGCCCGGCGGGGCCGGCGCCAATGATCAGCAAGTTGGTGTGTTCGTTCATGCGCGGGTCTCCACCTGCATGCCGTCACGGCACAGGGTCTGGCAGGCCAGGCGCCGGCGGCCGTCGATGGTCACCCGGCACTCCTGGCAAATGCCCATGCCGCACAGCGGGGCGCGGCGCTGGCCGCTGACCGAAGTGCGCGAGCAGCCATCGCCGCCCAGGGCCAGAGCAGCAGCGACGCTGGTGCCGTCGGCCACGCGTAGCGGGCGGCCATCGAGGGTCAGGTCAGGCATGGGCGAGGGCTCCGAGAAAGCGATCTGGCAGGTAAGGGCTGGCCGCCAGCGGCGGCGTTTGGTCAAACAGCTGCGCGCTCAAGAGATCGGCGGTCGCCGGCGCCGTGGTCACGCCCAGCCCTTCATGACCGACCGCCAGCCACAGGCCATCCTGCTGCGGATGGCGGCCCACCAGCGGCAGGCCGTCGGGGCTGGCGGCGCGAAAGCCGGTCCAGGCGCGGATACCGTTCAGATTTGCCAGGTCCGGCATGTACTCGGTTGCGCGCTTGAGCATGCGCGCCAGCATCCAGCCTTCCACGGCCGGGTCAGTGGTGCCGAACTGGCGCGAGGCACCGATGAACAGCTGGCCGGTCGGCCGTGGCTGGATATTGCAGGCAGTCGACGGCCCGCTGGCGTTGTGGGCGCTGGTCACGTAGCCCAGCTCCACCAGGGTATGGGTGACGGTGCCGGGGTAGCGATCGGTGATCAGCAGGTGGCCTTTCTTCGGCTCGATCGGCAGCTCCGGGCACAGCTGCGTGGCCTGGATGCCGTTAGCCAGCACCACGGCCTCGGCGCTCAGCCACTGGCCGCTGTCGAGGCGCACACGGTTGCCCTCTACTGCGCTGACCCGCGCCCGACGCTGTTCGATCCCTGCTGTTTGCAGCATCCAGCCGGCAGTGGCCGGGGCATAGAGAATACCGTCGCCGTTGATCAGCAGACCGCCTTCGAGCCCCTCGCGCAGCGCCGGTTCGCGCTGGCGCAGGGCGTGCCCGGCGACCAATTCGCAGGCCACCCCCTGTGCTTGCAGGAGGTTGAATTTGTGTTCGGCCACGGCCATTTCTTCGGTGTTGGCCGCCAGCCACAGGGTGCCGTTGCTGCGATAGGCGCAGGCCTCGGGGAGTTGCGGGGCCAGTTCGCGCCAGCGTTGTAGCGAATACTGGCTGAGCGCAAGCTCTGCGGGATTGTCGTCGAGCACCAGCAAATGGCCCATGCCGGCGGCCGTGGCGCCGTGCAGCCCGGCATCGAGTACCAGTACTTGCAGCCCGCGCGCGGCCAGCGCCTGCGCGCAGGCGGCGCCGATGATTCCGGCGCCGATGACGATGACATCGGCCACGGCACCACGGCTCACGGGCGAATGCCCCAGGCGAACGGGTCGTCCTCCTCGAGGATCAGCGTGGCTTCGGCGCTAATGTGCGCGCGGCCGCGAATGGTCGGGATGATGCGTTGGCCGTCGTCCTCGAACGAGCCCTCGAAGGTGCTGCCGATCACGCTGGCCTGGCGCCAGGTCTGCCCGGGTTGCAGTTTGCCGTCGGCAGCCAGGCAGGCGAGCTTGGCGCTGGTGCCGGTGCCGCAGGGCGAGCGGTCGTAGGCTTTGCCAGGGCACAGCACGAAGTTGCGGCTGTCGGCGTCGGGGTCGTCGGCAAACAGCTCGATATGGTCAATCAGGCCGCCGTCTTCACCGCGAATGCCTTGCTCTTCCAGGGCCTGTTGCACGGCGTAGGTATAGGCCGTCAGCGCCTCGATGTTGTCACCGGCGACCTCCAGGCCGTGGTCGGCGATCAAAAAGAACCAGTTGCCGCCCCAGGCCACATCGCCCACTACCTTGCCGATGCCGGGCACCTCCAGCGCCAGGTCCTTGCGGTAGCGGTAGGCCGGCACGTTACGCACGCTGACCGAGCGGTCCTCGTGGAGGGTCGCCTGCACGGTGCCGACCGGGGTTTCGATGCGGTGCACGCCTGGGCCGATCCTGCCCAGGTGCGCCAGCGACACCACCAGGCCGATGGTGCCGTGGCCGCACATGCCCAGGTAACCGGTGTTGTTGAAGAAGATCACCCCGGCGCAGGCGCTGGGGTCCACCGGCTCGCACAGCAGCGCGCCGACCAGCACATCGCTGCCGCGCGGCTCCAGCATGCAGGCAGTGCGCCATTGATCGTGTGCCTCGGCAAGGCGTTGGCGGCGCTGGGCCATGCTGGCGTTGCCAAGGTCGGGGAAGCCGTCGATGACCAGGCGGGTCGGTTCGCCGCCGGTGTGGGAATCGATCACGGTAATGCGTTTCATGGAGGCCGCGTCCGTTCAGGGAAGTGAAGGACAGAGTGGCGTGTCCCCCAGTGCGCAGGCTTGATGCCTTTACGCCACGCCGATGACGAAATCGGCACAGCGGCCGAGTCCTGCCGGAACCTGTGGGAGCGGACTTGCCCCGCGATGAGGCCAGTACAGCCAGCACATCGGGTGGCGCCTGGATTGCGACCGCTTCGCGCTCGATCGCGGGGCAAGCCCGCTCCCACAGGTCCACCAGGTTGCCATTATTTGGTGGGAGGCAGGTGCTCGAACAGGGTCTTGCAGACGCCGGCGATGTGTTCGTCGAGCAGCCTCACTGCCAGCTCGACATCCTTGGCCCGGCAGGCGTCGAGGATGTCGCGGTGTTCGTGGTCGGCGCGCTCCTTGCCTGCCGAGAGGCTCATCTGCATGCGCAGGTAGCGCTCCAGCTTGTCGTTCACCGAGCGGATCATGTTGACCAGGAACGGCCGCTGCGCCGGTTCATACAGGCAGGCGTGCAGTTCCCAGTTGAGTTCGGCCCAGCGGCCGACGTCGTTCTCGCCGACGAACTCCTGGCAGATGCGCTCGGCGCGGGCGAAGGTTTCCTCGGTCATGTTCGGGATGGCCAGGCGCAGGGCCTTGTCTTCGAGCAGCATGCGCACTTCGAACATCTGCGCCAGCTCTGGTTCGGACATGCGCGTAACCATCGCCCCGCGATTGCGCTGGAACATCACCAGGCCTTCGGCTTCCAGGCGCTTGAGCGCTTCACGCACCGGGATCTTGCTGACGTTGAACTGGCGGGCGATATCGTCCTGGCGGATTGGTTCGTCTTCGGCGAAGTGCCCGGCAATGATCGCATCGCGCAGGTGACGGGTGATGATTTCCGAAGTCGAGGGCGTGTTGCCCAGGTCCGGGGCGTTGAGGCGGGGTACGGTCACGGTGGCGTCGTCCGAAGTTATTTATGGATATGGTATACGAAACTCTCCATGCATGGCGCCAGACCTGCCCGCTGGCATGCTCAGCGGCCTATGCGGGGCTCTTTGAGGGCAATGGGCGCGGCGATGTCGCGCAGGTTGCTGCTGTCGTTGTGTTTCAAGCGCAGGTAATCCAGCGCGACCTTGGCGGCGATGAGGCCAGCCCCCCAGGTTGGGTGGAGGCTGGCCTGACCAGGTATCAGCGCTTACTTGCGCGCTTCAAGGATCAAATTGAACGGCGTCTCGGTCGCTCGGCGAAAGTGCTTGAACCCGGCTTCCTCGAACACCGCGCGCAGCCGCGCCTCGCCCGCCTGGGCGCCGAGCCCCAGGCCAACTTCCTGCGACAACGAGTTCGGCGTGCAGATAAAGGTCGAAGCGGCATAGAACAAGCGCCCGACCGGGGTGCTGTTTTCATCCAGGGTGTCGTTGGCATAGGGCTCGACCAGCAGCACCGTGCCATCGGCTTTGAGCGACTCATAGGCATGCCGGGCGGCGCCGACCGGGTCGCCCATGTCGTGCAGGCAGTCGAAATAGCAGATCAGGTCGTAATCGGTGCCGGGGAAGTTCTTGGCGCTGGCCTGGACGAACTGCGTGCGTTCGGCCACACCGCCTTCGGCGGCGCGTTGGCTGGCGATAGCGATCGATGGGCCGTGGTAGTCAAAGCCGCTGAAGCGCGAGGCCGGGAAGGCCTGGGCCATGATCACCGTCGAGGCGCCGTGGCCGCAGCCGATATCGGCGACCTTGGCCCCGGCCTGCAGCTTGTCGACCACCCCGCTCAGGCTCGGCAGCCATTCGGCCACCAGGTGGGCGCGGTAGCCGGGGCGGAAGAAACGTTCGGTGCCGCTGAACATGCACGGATGGTGATCACCCCAGGCCAGGGCGCCATCGCCGCGCATGGCGGCGACCAGTTTGTCCTTGTCGTGGAACAGCGCGGCGATCACCGAGGCGCCGCCGGCGACATACACCGGCGAGTCTTCGATGGCCAGGGCCATGGCCTGTTCTTCGGGCAGGCGAAAGCGTCCGTCGCTGTGCTCCATATAGCCGGACGCGGCCTGGGCGCTCAGCCATTCGCGCAGCAGGCGGGGATTGCAGCCGGTCTTGTCGGCCAGTTGTTCGGGGGAGATGAATTGGCTGTCGGCCATGGCCCGGTACAAACCGAGTTCATCGCCGAGGATCAGGTTGGCAAGCATGGCCGCGGCACCCATGTCGGTGACCAGCTTGCCCATGAAGTCATTGAGTCTGGCTTCGTCCATTGCGTGTTCTCCTGCAAGAAGTCCAACGTCAACGGGGCTGCCGGCGGGCCGGCAACCTCGGGCCAATGTGTTGCGGGGGCAACCTTTAAGTCTAGTTCGCTTCGAAGAACGCCAGCAGTTGGGCGCTGAACGCTTCGTCCGCCTCTTCCATGACAAAGTGCCCACAGTCGGCGATGACGCTGCCGCGCAGGTTGTCGGCATGGGCCTGCAAGGTCTGCAACGGCACCTCGCCGGTAGCATGCTCGGCGCCGATGGCCAGCACTGGCATGCCCAGGCGTTTGCCGGCGCGCTGGCGGTTCTGGGCGATGGTCTGGCTGATCGAGCGGTAGTAGGCCAGGCCGCCGCTCAAGCCGCCGGGCTTGCTGTAGGCCCTGATGTAAGTGTCGACGGCCACGCGGTCGACATGGTGCGCCCAACGCTCGTACATAAAGGTCAGGTAGCGGTCCTCGCGGCCGGTGATCAGGGCTTCGGGCAGATCCTGCAACTGGTTGAAGAGAAAGTGCCAGATAAAGATGTTCTGCTCGGCGCTGACAAAGATCGGCGGCGCTTCGGCCAGGCCCGGGATCACCGCTTCGCTGAGCACCAGCTGGCTGACCGCCTCGGGGTAATCGCTGGCCAGCGCGTAGCCGACCCACATGCCCACATCATGCCCGGCCAGCCGGTAGCGCTGATGGCCGAGCTGGCCCATGGCGCGGTGCAGCAGGGCGGCGATGGTGCCGGTGTCATGGCCTTCGCTGGCCGGGTCGGACAGCCCGGTGCCCGGCAGGTCGACGGCAATCGCCTGGTAACCCTGGCGAGCCAGGGCGCGCATGACATGCCGCCAGGCGTACCAGGTCTGCGGCCAGCCGGGGATCAGCAGCACCGGCTGGCCGCTGCCCAGTTGCACGCAATGCAGGCGGCGGCCGGGTTCGAGGATCAGGTAGCGGTGTTCAAAGTCGGCTTCGGGGGTGATGGACATCGGTTGCACTCCAGGTGAAAGAGGGGGATTCAAGCCAGGCCCAGCAGGGTCCGGATCTGTTGCGGGTCGACCGGCGCGCCGGCGAAGTCGTCGAAGGTGCGAGTGGTGACCTGGATGATGTGCTCACGGATGAACGCCGCGCCTTCGCGGGCGCCGTCTTCCTGGTCCTTGAGGCAGCATTCCCATTCCAGGGTGGCCCAGCCGGGGAAGTCGTATTGCGCAAGCTTGGAGAAGATCGCCTTGAAATCGACCTGGCCGTCGCCCAGGGATCGGAAGCGCCCGGCGCGCTCGGTCCAGTCGCAGTAACCGCCGTAGATGCCCTGGCGACCGGTTGGGTTGAACTCGGCATCCTTGACGTGAAACATGCGGATGCGCGTGTGGTAAATGTCCAGGTAGTCGAGGTAGTTCAGTTGCTGCAGGACGAAGTGGCTGGGGTCGAACAGCAGGTTGCAGCGCGGGTGGTTATCCACCAGGTCGAGGAAGCGCTCGAAGCTGCTGCCGTCGTGCAGGTCTTCGCTGGGGTGAATCTCATAGCAGAGGTTGATGCCGTGGTCTTCGCAGGCATCGAGGATGGGCCGCCAGCGCCGCGCCAGCTCTTCGAAAGCCGCCTCGATCAGGCCCGCCGGGCGCTGCGGAAACGGGAACAGGTAAGGCCAGGCCAGTGAGCCTGAGAAAGTCCCCATGTCGGTCAGGCCCAGGCGTTGCGAGGCCTTGATTGCCAACTGCAGTTGTTCCAGCGCCCAGGCGGTGCGCGCCTGGGGTTTGCCGTGCAGCGCGGGCGGGGCGAAGTTGTCGCACAGGGCGTCGTAGGCCGGGTGAACCGCTACCAACTGGCCGAGCAGATGGGTGCTCAGCTCGCTGACCTCAAGGCCGTGTTCGGCAAGCATGCCGCGCAGCTCATCACAGTAAGTCTGGCTGTGTGCGGCCAGTTCCAGGTCGAACAGACGCCGGTCCCAGGCCGGCACCTGCAAGGCCTTGAAACCATGGCCGGCAGCCCAGCGGGCGATCTCGGGCAGGCTGTTGAAAGGGGCTTGTTCGGCACTGAACTGGGCCAGGTGCAGGCTAGGACCTTTGAGGGTACGCATGATGACTTCCTATTGTTTGTCGATCGACAAACAATAGGGCGACAACGCGCTTGCGTCAACTGTCTTGCAGGGTAGAATCCGCCCCATCTGATTTGATGGACACACAACCCATGGCCGGACGTCCCCGGGAATTCGATCGCGACCAGGCCCTGCACAAGGCCCTGGCGACCTTCTGGCAATACGGTTACGAAGGCACGTCAATGGCCTTGCTGGTCAGTGCCCTGGGCATTGCCTCGGCACGCATCTACGCCGCCTTCGGCAGCAAGGAGCAGCTGTTTCGCGAGGTGGTGGCGCTGTACCTGGCCGAGCAGGGCGGCTTTGCCGAGCGGGTCATCAACCGTGAGCTGGCGGTGGGCCAGGCCGTGGAGCAGATCCTCCACGAGGCCATTGCCACCTACACCCCAGCGGACGGCCCGCGCGGTTGCCTGGCGGTGTCATCGACCGCCAGCGGCGGCCCGGATATCAGCGGCGTACTGGACTGGATGAGCGAGCTGCGCCGCCAGCGTACCCAGTCGATCATCGACCTGCTGCAGCAGGCCCATGGCCGTGGCGAGCTCAAGGCCGAGGCCGACGCCCAGGCGCTGGGCGACCTGTTTGCCACCTTGCTGCACGGTATTGCCATCCAGGCCCGCGACGGCATTGCCACGGCGCGCCTGCAGGCGATGATCAAACCGGCGTTGTGCGCTTTGCACGCCGCCCTGGCCTGATCAGCGCGCCTGGCCCGAGGCCCGCTCGCGCAGGGCCTTGCTGACCTTTGCCTGGATCTCGTAGGCCGGCGCTTCGACGGCGTCGAAGTCGCGCGAGTAGCGCCGGGCGAACTCTTCCACGCCCCATTGCTGGTACTGCTGCACGTGGTGCAGTTCGTGGGCCCAGAGGGCGACGTTGTTTTCGGCGTCGGCCTGGTTGCGAAAAACGATGATGTCGATCAGGGTCACGGCGTTGACGTCGGGGTTCTGCAGCAGGGCGTTGGCGCTGTCCAGGGCTTGTTGGTCGCCGACCTTGTAGCGCGCCGCGTCGAGCACCTGGAAGTCATAATAGGATTCGAGCTGGGCGCGGATGTGCAGGGGGATCGGCAGCAGCGTGCCCGCCGCAGCGGTGTTGCGCGCCTGCTGCAAGGCCAGGGCCAGGGAACTGCTGGCCACCCGGCCGAGGTCGTCGAGCACGGTGCCGGCCTGGCCGGGGTCGATGGGCGAGCAGATGCAACTGCCCAGGCAGATTTCGTACTGGCCGGCCGGGCAGGCGGCGAGGGCGGTGAGCGGGGCGTTCAGGGCAAGGCTGAGCAGCAACGACTCAAGGCGCTTCATGCAGGGCCCCGGCAATAAAGTCGCGAGAGGCCTTGAGCACTTCCTCCTGTATCGACTCGCTGGCGAGCATGCGCGCAAGCACCAGCGCGCCCACGCACTGGCTGATCAGCGCCCAGGCCAGCGCCGGGTCTTCGAGGGTTTGCGCCCATGCTTGCTGGAGCTGGCACAGCCAGTGTTCGGCTTCCGCGCGCACCGGCTGCTCGGCGCGGGCGATTTCCGCGCCCAGGGTCGGGATCGCGCAGCCGCCTTCGACATTGTGCAGGTGGGCCATGCTCAGGTACTGCTCCAGGCAGCGTTCGAGCCGCGCGCGGTTCATCGGCTGCTGGGCGATGGGGCTGTGCGACAGCTCGCGGCGCACCACCTCGGTGAACAGCTCGTCCTTGGACGGGAAGTGGTTGTAGAAGGCGCCGCCGGTCAGGCCGATGGCCTTCATCAGCCCGGCCACGCCAGTGGCGGCAAAGCCGCCGCGTTTGGCCAGGGCGCCGCTGCTTTGCAGCAGTTTCTGCCGGGTTTGTTCTTTGTGAGTGGTGGAATAGCGCACGCCGGTAGGCTCCACAGGGCTGGCTTGACGAAGCCTGAATCATAGCATAGCGTTCGTTTACTAAATGATCGTTTACCAATGGAGGCGAGACATGACCCAAGGCAAGAAGGTGGTACTGGTGGTAGGGGCCGGTGATGCAACCGGCGGCGCGATTGCCCGGCGCTTTGCCCGCGAGGGTTATGTCGCCTGCGTGACCCGGCGCAGCGCCGACAAGCTGCAGCCGCTGGTGGACGAGATCCGCGCCGCCGGTGGCGAGGCCTACGGTTTTGCCTCGGATGCGCGCAAGGAAGAGGAGGTGGCGGCGCTGGTCGAAGAGATCGAAAGCAGCGTCGGTCCGATCGAAGCCTTTGTCTTCAACATCGGCGCCAACGTGCCCTGCAGCATTCTCGAAGAGACCGCGCGCAAGTACTTCAAGATCTGGGAAATGGCCTGTTTCGCAGGCTTTCTCAGCGGCCAGGCGGTGGCGCGGCGCATGGTGACCCGCGAGCGTGGGACTATCCTGTTTACCGGTGCCACTGCAGGCTTGCGCGGCGCAGCCGGGTTTGCCGCGTTTGCCGGCGCCAAGCACGGCATTCGCGCCCTGGCCCAGAGCATGGCCCGCGAACTTGGGCCGCGCAATATTCATGTCGCCCATGTGGTGGTGGACGGTGCCATCGATACCGCGTTCATCCGCGACAGCTTCCCCGAGCGCTATGCACTCAAGGACCAGGACGGCATTCTCGACCCGCAACATATCGCCGACAGCTACTGGTTTCTGCACAGCCAGCCGCGCGACGCCTGGACCTTCGAGCTTGACCTGCGGCCGTGGATGGAGCGCTGGTAAGCCTTTGACAACAGCCTGCGCAACAACAAAAAAAGGACCTGCTGCAGATGAGCAAAACCGTAGAATTCTTCTTTGACCTGGGCAGCCCGGCCAGCTACCTGGCCTGGACCCAGTTGCCGAAACTCTGCGCCCAGCACGATGCGCAACTGGTGTACCGGCCGATGTTGCTGGGCGGGGTATTCCAGGCCACCGGCAACGCCTCGCCGGCGATGGTGCCGGCCAAGGCCCGGCATGTGTTCGTTGACTTTCAGCGCTACGCCAAACGCTACGGCGTGACCCTGGCCTTGCCGCCGGGCTTCCCGATCAACACCCTGGGCCTGATGCGCGGCACGGTGGCCGTGCAGCGCTACCAGCCAGAGCGTTTCGCGGCCTACCTGAACGCGATGTTCACGGCCCTGTGGGTGCGCCAGCGCAATCTTGCCGACCCGCAGGTGCTGGCGGCAGTGCTGCAGGAGGCCGGTTTCGACCCCGAGCAATACCAGGCCTGGAGCGCCGAGCCCGAGGTCAAGGCCGCACTCAAGGACGCTACCGAAGAAGCGGTGCGCCGTGGCGTGTTCGGTGCGCCAAGCTGCTTTGTCGGCGAGCAGATGTTCTTCGGCCAGGACCGCCTGGAGTTCGTCGTTGAAGCGCTGGCCGAGCAGGACAGTCAAGTGTAGCGGCATTATTTTCACTAACTGTATGGTCGAGGCGGATCAGGACTCCGTTAGTGTCAGGGCAGCCCAATAAAAATACTGGATGCCTGCCATGCTCGGCTCACTGGACCTGATCACTGCCTTCGTGCTGTTCGCCTTTGTCTCCTCGATCACCCCGGGGCCCAACAACACCATGTTGCTGGCCTCCGGGGTGAACTTCGGCGTGCGCCGTTCGATTCCTCACGCGCTGGGCATCAGTGTCGGCTTCATGGTCATGGTATTGGCGGTGGGTTTTGGCCTGGGCGAGGTGTTCAAAGCCTACCCGCCGATCTACACCGTGCTGCGCTACGTGGGCGCCGCCTACCTGTTGTACCTGGCCTACAAGATCGCTACCTCCGGGCCGCTGTCGGTCAGCGACTCGTCGAGCCGCAAGCCCCTGGGCTTCTGGGGCGCGGCAGCCTTTCAGTGGGTCAACCCGAAAGCCTGGGTGATGGCCGTGGGCGCGATCACCACCTACACCCCGGCCCAGGGCTACGTCACCAACGTCATCGTCATTGCCGCGGTGTTCGCCCTGGTCAACCTGCCCAGTGTCTGCGTCTGGGTGATGTTCGGCAGCGCCTTGCGCACGGTGTTGCAGAACCCGCGCTGGCTGATGCTGTTCAATCTGCTGATGGCGGCGCTGCTGGTGATATCCCTGTACCCCCTGCTGTTTGTAGAATCGGGTTTTTCCTGACGTGAGTGCGCTGGCACATGCAGTTGATTCCCTGGTCCCATGACACAAGTGCTGGCTTCACCCTGCGCGGCTGGCGCTCCCCAGCCAGTGGCAAGCCGCTGCTGCATTTTTTGCACGGCAACGGCTTTTGTTGCCTGGCCTACCAGCCGTTGCTGGCGCGCCTGGCCGAGCAGTTCGACCTGTGGCTGTGCGATGTCCAGGGCCATGGCGACAGCGACCATGGCGGCCCGTTCGCCGGCTGGAACCGCACTGCCGAGCTTGCCATCGAAGCCTTCGAGGCCGGCCGTGGCGAGTACGGCGATGTACTACGCTTTGCCGTCGGCCACAGTTTTGGCGGGGTGCTCACCGGCCTGATGCTGGCGCAACAGCCGCAGCTGTTCCAGCGTGCGGTGCTGCTTGACCCGGTGCTGTTCACCCGGGCGATGATGGGCATCATGGGCGCGGCGGCGCTGGTCGGCCTGCACCGTCGCCATGCTCTGGCGCGCAAGGCTGCCACCCGTCGCAGCCACTGGCCTGACCGCACGGCGGCGCGGGCATCGCTGGAAGGGCGGGGGATCTTCAAGGGCTGGAGCGAGCCGGCGTTGCAGTCATATATCGAACACGCCATTGGCGATTGCGGCGAAGGCGTGGTGCTCAAGTGCCGCCCTAGCCGTGAAGTGGAAATCTTCAGCTCCTTCCCCCGGCGCATGTGGGCGTCGCTGGCCCAGGTGAGCACCCCGAGCCTGGTGCTGTATGGCCAAACCACCTATCCCTTCGTGCCGCAGTCGGTGCAGCGCTGGGCCTTGGGCAATCCTCAGGTCAGCGCCAGCCAGGTGGCGGGTGGGCACTGTTTCATGCAGGAAGATCCGGCGGCGTGCAGCGAGCGGGTCGCGGCGTTTTTGCTTGGCTGACCTGCGCATGTCCACTTTGCGACGATAGCTGGCCTTGTCGCGAGCGAACGACAGCGTGCCTTTGCCCGGCTCTGGCAGGCGCCGCGGCCTGAAGTCGAGCTGAGCCGCCCCGCTGGCACGCGTGCGGATGAATTGGCACAGGATTAGTGATCGTTGTCCCAGAGCCCGCAGCTGGACTGGCTGGTGCAAGCAGCCCTTGCGCACAACCGCGACCTGGCCGTTGTCCAGGCGAATGTCCAGGTTGTGACAGCGGGCGGCAATGCGTTCGCCATGGCGGTATTATTCGGCCAGGGTGAGAATAGGATTTTGAAAGTTCGCATTGTTCAGCACATGAAAGTCGCTGAAATTTGAGGGCAGAAGATTAACAAATTGACTGGTTATTGAGCTGAACCGGGATCCAATGTGGGTACAATGCCATCATCGCATACAGCCTATTTTGGACCAAAAGAACTCAAGCATGATGCAGCCCCTCGATACCCTGATTTGTTTTGCCACTCGCTGGGGCCCGCAATTTGGTGGGATCAACAGTTTTAACCATGACCTGCTTGGGGCGTTCGCGGCATTGTATTACCGCCAGGCACGCACGCTATGCGTCGTACTTTGCGCCAGTGACGCGGACAAGGCCGACGCCAGCGCTCAGCAGGTAACGCTTGTTTCTTTAGGCTTGGAGGGCAAGAAGCAGTTTGCCGAGGGTGATGTGCATCTGGTTTGGGCTGCATTGAAAGCAGCGGGGATCGAATTGCACGAGCGCTGCGTCTGGCTGGGCCATGACAGAATTACAGGCGCAATTGCGCTGGCGGCCAAGGCACAGGGTGGTCGTACGGCGTTGATTCACCATATGAGTTATGAACGTTATGAGCCGTTCGCCGAGAATGCTCAGCGGGCTAGAGCCAAGGAAGATGAACAGCGGCAGCTGTTCCAGGCTGCGGACGTGGTGATGGCTGTTGGTCCGCTTCTGCGTGATGCCCTGTATGACATGCTCGATCATGAGTCGATTCCAATGCTGATACCCGGGCTGGCGGAAATCACCGCCAAGCGCGAACCCAAGACCCTGAAAGGTTTCCTGAGCGGGCGCCTCAGTGCTGACGCAAGGAAAATCAAACAAGCACACCTGGGGGTTGCAGCATTCTCCCAGGCGATTCGTCTGGCGGATGCGCAAGCGGAAATGCCCAACAGGTTTCAGGGCAAGAACGAACCGAAGTTGTTGTTGCGGGGCGTGGATTTCGAAAATTGTGTGCAAGGTACAGGCGACGGTGCGGAGGCGGAGCTCCGTCGTTATGCTCAGGAGCAAGCGCGGCGCGTGGTCAATATTCAACCTTTGCCTTTTACCGCACAACGACAGGTGTTGTTCGATGACTTGCGAGGCTCATCGGTTGCAATGATGCCCTCATGGCACGAAGGGTTTGGTCTGGTAGCTTGGGAGGCCATCGCCGCAGGCGTGCCACTGGTGCTGAGTGTGAAAAGTGGTGCGTACAAGCTGCTCGAAGAGCTTGACCATGGTGCTTACAAATCCTGGGTCACTCCAATTGATGTCGATGGCAGTGAGGAGGAGCCTTATCATTCGGCAGCTGATGTAGAGCGACTGGTCAAGGCACTTACATTGATTGGCCATGATTCCACCAAGCGTCACGATGCCTCTCGATTGCGAGAGAAACTATGCGGTCTGTACACGTGGGCGCAGTGCGCGCAATCCTGTGGCCAAGCCTTGGGCTGGGTGTTGCAAAACGCTCCGGCGCCTGAGCAAGCGGAGCACCGCAATGCTTCGCTTCCAGCGTCGGCTGCTTCGCCTGGCGTGGCTGTTCCAACCCAGGCGCTGACGGGACTTGGGTTGCCGCAGGCAAGCTGGCGGCCTAGGCAGGGGCTCAGTGACAGTCAACTCTTGCGCGCCGAAGAGGAGATCGTGCCCTTTGATGCGAACCGCGAGCCCTTTCTACTGACGCAGTTGGAGTGGGTGCAACAATCGGATTACACCTTGCAGGTGCGCTTGCTCTGTGGGCCGGGTGGTGTCGGCAAGACTCGCCTGGCCCTGGAAATGTGCCAACGGATGCACCAGTTGGGGTGGAATGCAGGGTTTCTGGCGGGTGATTGCGACACGGAGAAGGCGTTGGAGTTGGTCAGGAGCCTAAACTCAAGCCCCGACCCAAGTCTGTTGGTGATCGACTACGCCGAGACCCGACAGCCGCTTCTTCTAACCCTGATCAAGATGTTGAGGGGCAGGCCGCAGATTCAACCTGTGCGTGTGCTCCTGTTGGCCCGCGCAGGGGGAGAGTGGTGGCGGGTGTTGCCGGGTAAGGACAGTCAGTGCGAAGACGTGCTCGAAGGACCTGCCACCAGCGGCCCTTTCATGTTACCAGCGCTACATGGCAGTCCCGAAGCACGCCAGGTTGCATACCGCCACGCGCTGCTGGCGTTCGCTGAAAAGCTCGAAGTGCATCCGCCTGAGCACTTGCCCAATCTGGACGACCAGCACTTCTCCAGGCCGCTTTACATCCAGATGGCCGCGTTGATGGCATTGCGGGGTGAGCGGCCGCGATCGGCCGAAGCGCTACCACGAGCGCTGGTCAATCATGAACGCCGTTACTGGGCCAAAGTGCTTGGGGCTGTGGGGGGACAGGGAGAAGAGATAGTTCATAGGGCGGGGGTTCTGATGACGCTTTCCACCCTGGCTAATGGCATCGCTACCGAGCGCATGCTGGAAGACATCCTCGACGTCCCGGAAATCGAGCGTGCCGAGTTGAAGTCCCTTTTTCGGGCGCTTACCCCCTTGTATCCGGATCACCATCAGGGCTTGCAAGGCCTGCGACCAGACCTGATTGGCGAGGCTTTGGTCGCACAAAGCCTGTTGGGCACACGTGGAGTGGAATTGCTTGATCAGGTGCTGGCCAGCGGGAGCATTGCCTTGAGACGTTCCAGTCTGACAGTGGTGGCGCGCTTGCTGCGTGAGCGGGAAGACCTGTTGCCTGTGATCGAGGACGTTCTCGGGCGACATTTTGTTTCATGTGTCGATGATTGCATTGCAGTTTGTCTTGAGTCGTCTGGTCCTTTGCTGGAGGTTGTCGAGCGTGTCTATCAGGGGCTGCCATCGCGCTTGCAGTCGCAAGCATCGGGGGCTCTGATGACGTGGTTGAACTTCGACATCGTGCAGTTGGCGAAGCTGAACATTTCTGTGCGCCAGAGCCAGGTCTTCCGTTGCCTTGAGAAGATGAGAAAGAAAGAAACCTCTCGGACAATTGAAAACTACGCAGCAGCCCTGGGGACCCTGACGTTTGCCCTGAAAAGCGATGGGCAGATGCGAGAGGCCTTGGACACCATAGAACAAGCGATCGCTCTCGCACCGAAAATTCGAGACACGCAGAATAGTGACTTGAACTGGCACCTGAGATTGCATTCGGAACTCTTGACCGTACTGGGTAAAAACGACGAAGCCTTGGTCAGTGCACAGAAGTCCCTGCGCCTCAGTAGACAGAAGGTTCTGCTCTACGGAAGTGAAAACGCGGTTGAGCTCTCAAAGGCACTGGGTGTCTGCGCGAGTTGCTTGGTCGAATGCGCAATGCCGGTCCAGGCATTGCAAATGAGTGAGGAAGGCCTTCAGCTAGCAAGGAACTCTGCACGAAAGGTTTCCAAAACCAGCCAAAGTGATCTGGCTGTTAGCTTAAGCGCCTATGCTATGTGTCTGGGAATGAATGGGCACATTCAGAGGGCATTGGCGGCAAGTGAAGAGGGGCTCGGGCTGCGCCGGGCATTGATGGAGATCGAGCCAGAGAAGCATCGGCAGAACTTTGCTCTGACCTTAATGAGCTATGCTGCACGGCTATCGGATGTCGGAGAGATAGAAGAGGCGCTGCAACTGACCAAAGAGAGCCTGGCGATCAATCGGTTGCTGGCTGAATCCAAGCCTGAGCGATTCACCGAAGCCTTAGCGAACACGCTCAATAACTGCATGGTTATCGAGGCTGAGGCAGGAAATTTCTCCGCGTCGCTGGCGATGTCCGAAGAATTGCTGGCGCTGTATGACTATCTGGTTCAGAGCAACCCGGACCGACATCAGTTTGACATTGAAGAGGTACGGCTGGGTTGTGCATTTGTACGGTGGTTAGCGGATGGGTACTCCTTTGTTCAAGAGGCTCGTCGGCCGGTTGTTGTACCGGGGGATGTCCAGAAACAACGTTCCTTGGAATACGAGCAGCATTGGCTATTGGCGTTTGCTGACCAGACGTTGGAGGCAGTCAAGGATGCTCAGGCATGCTGGGACAGATTGGACTTCTCCCAGCAATTCTCCATGCGTAACAAGCAGATTTTGCTCAACGCTTTCAGCTCACACCGATTCGGCCAAGGCGACGAGCAGTGGTGTGAGCATCTTGTAGAGCTTCGAGAGGTGCGCAAGGGGCACATCCCGGCATGGATGAGCGAAACGGCCCATCGTCTTGCGTTCCCCTTGCCTTGAGTCTGCTGGGTCTCACGCAATATCACTGGCCTCGAACTCCGCCGCCAGAAAGTCCAGCAAGCTGCGCACCGACGGCAGCAAGCCGCGCCGCGAGGCGAACACCGCGTGCACCACGCCGCACTCCGGTGCCCAGTTCGGCGTGGCTTGCAGCAGGCGGCCGGCGTCGAGTTCTTCGCGGATCACCACCAGCGGCAAGTGCACCACGCCGACACCCGCCACCGCCGCCTGGCGCAGTACCACCAGGTCATCGGTGACCAGTCGCGGGCTGTGCCGCAGGCTGGCGCGGGCACCGTCCGGGCCGAGCAGGTGCCAGTGGTAATCGCGCTGCGGGTAGCCCCAGTGCAGGCTCGGCAAAGCGCTCAGATCGGCGGGCACTGGGCGTGGGGGCAGGCGTTCGAGCAAGGCGGGCGCCGCCACCAGGTACTGGGTGCTGCGCGCCAGTACCTTCATCACCAGGTCGCTGCTTTCCAAAGGCGGTACGCGCACGCGCAAGGCAATGTCGATGCCTTCCTGGATCAGGTCGACCTGGCGATTGGTGCTTTCGATATGCAGCTGCACCAGCGGGCACTGGACCATGAAGCGGGTAAGCATGGCCCCCACCCAGAAATCCAGCAACGCCGTCGGGCAACTCAGGCGCACGATGCCCTGGGGCTCGGCGCGGTTGCGCTCGATCAATTCGGCGGCGCCTTCGGCCTCCACCAGCATGGCCACACAATGGCGGTAGTAAGCCTGGCCGATTTCAGTCACCGAAAAATGCCGGGTCGAGCGCTGGATCAGGCGCACCCCCAGGCGTTCTTCCAGCCCGGCAATACGCCGGCTGAGCTTGGACTTGGGCATGTCCAGGGCGCGGCCGGCCGGGGCAAAGCCGCCGTGATCGACTACCTGGGCGAAGTAGTAAAGGTCGTTGAGGTCTTCCACCAGTGTTCTCCATATGGAACGCTGAAGGCAGTTTAACCGATCTACCGCCGATGTCGTTGCGCTCGTATGGTTATAGCCATGCACGAGAGGAGGCATTTGATGAAAAAGATCCAAGGCGTCTACAGCAGCCCGAACCCCCACTGGGTAGGTGATGGCTTCCCGGTCCGTAGCCTGTTTACCTACGACAACCTGGCCCAGCACATCAGCCCGTTCCTGCTGCTGGACTATGCCGGCCCCCACGACTTCACCCCGACCACGGCGCGTCGCGGCGTCGGCCAGCATCCCCATCGCGGTTTCGAAACCGTGACCATCGTCTACCAGGGCGAACTGGAGCACCGCGACTCCACTGGCGCCGGCGGCCTGATCGGCCCGGGCGATGTGCAGTGGATGACCGCCGCCGGCGGCATTCTCCATGAAGAGTTCCACTCGCCGGCGTTCGCTGCCAAGGGCGGCACCCTGGAAATGGTCCAGCTGTGGGTCAACCTGCCAGCCAGGGACAAATCGGCGCCGGCCGGTTACCAGACCCTGCTCAGCAACGACATCCCGCTGGTGCCACTGGGCAACGGCGCCGGCACCTTGCGGGTGATTGCCGGTGCGTTTCGCGGCCACCAGGGCCCGGCGCAGACTTTCTCGGCCATGGATGTCTGGGACCTGCAGCTCAAGGCCGGCGCGCCCGTGCGCCTGCCCAGTGCCGCCGGGCGCAGCACCGCGCTGGTGGTGTTGCGCGGCCAGTTGCTGGTCAACGGCGAGCGCCAGGTTGGCGCCGCGCAACTGGTGCTGTTCGACCGTGCCGGTGACGAGCTGCTGCTTGAAGCACAAAGCGATGTGTCGGTGTTGCTGCTCAGTGGCGAGCCGCTGGATGAGCCGATCGTTGGCTACGGCCCGTTCGTGATGAACAGCGAGGCCGAAATCGCCGAGGCCTTTGACGATTTTCGCGCCGGGCGCTTCGGCCAGATGAGCGGGCAGGCCGGTCCGCGCCACCACAACTAGTCTCATAACCCCTGAAGGAGAATACGCCATGAGTACCTTTGCCAACGTTGCCAACTTCAACGGCCAGGTGCCGCGCATAGACCCTGAAAATGTCGCGATGCTGCTGATCGACCACCAGAGCGGCCTGTTCCAGACGGTCAAGGACATGCCCATGACCGAGCTGCGGGCCAACGCCATCACCCTGGCCAGGATTGCCAGCCTGGCGAAGATCCCGGTGATCACCACCGCTTCTGTGCCACAAGGCCCCAATGGCCCGCTGATTCCGGAAATTCACCAAGCCGCGCCGCATGCCCGCTATATCGCCCGTAAAGGTGAAATCAACGCCTGGGACAATCCCGAGTTCGTCGAGGCAGTCAAGGCTACCGGCAAGCAGCAACTGATCATCGCCGGCACCATCACCAGTGTGTGCATGGCCTTCCCGAGCATCAGCGCAGTTGCTGCAGGCTACCAGGTGTTTGCCGTGATCGACGCCAGCGGTACCTACTCGAAGATGGCTGAGGAAATCACCTTGGCGCGGGTAATGCAGGCCGGCGTAGTACCGATGGACACCGCTGCGGTGTGCTCGGAGGTCCAGCGCAGCTGGAACCGCGAAGACGCCCAGCAATGGGCCGAGGCCTACAGCTCGGTGTTCCCGCATTACCAGCTGCTGATTGAAAGCTACCTCAAGGCGCAACAGGTAGCCCGCGACAATGAACTGCTCGATTCGCAACGCTGATCCCTCATGTCCGGTGCCTGGCACCGGCGTCTCAACGCAAGGAGTAAGACCATGACCAAGCCCTACGTCCGCCTGGACAAGAACAACGCTGCCGTCCTGCTGGTCGACCACCAGACCGGCCTGCTGTCGCTGGTGCGAGACATCGACCCGGACCGTTTCAAGAACAACGTGCTGGCCGTTGGCGACCTGGCCAAGTATTTCAAGCTGCCGACCATCCTTACCACCAGCTTCGAAACCGGCCCCAACGGCCCGCTGGTGCCCGAGCTCAAGGCGCAGTTCCCCGAGGCGCCGTACATTGCCCGCCCGGGGCAGATCAACGCCTGGGACAACGAAGACTTCGTCAAGGCGGTCAAGGCCACCGGCAAGAAGCAGCTGATCATTGCCGGTGTGGTGACCGAGGTGTGCGTGGCTTTCCCGGCGCTGTCGGCCCTGGAAGAAGGTTTTGAGGTGTTCGTGGTTACCGATGCTTCGGGCACCTTCAACGAGCTGACCCGCGACTCGGCCTGGAACCGCATGTCGCAAGCCGGCGCCCAGCTGATGACTTGGTTCGGCCTGGCCTGCGAGCTGCACCGCGACTGGCGCAACGATATCGAAGGCCTGGGCACCTTGTTCGCCAACCACATCCCCGACTACCGCAACCTGATGACCAGCTACAACACCCTCACCAACGGCAAGTAACGCCGTTCAATGATCGACGGCCGGGCGCTGGCGTGGCCCGGCCGTCGTCGTCTGACAGTCGTCGAAATCCCTGGCGTCGTTGCCGTTGCCCAGGTGATGATCGGCGCATGAATTCTACCTCCAGCCTGGCAGGCCATCGCCGCAGCATTCGGCCCGCCAGCGCCATCAGTTTCTGGCTGGCTTACCAGCCACCCTTGCACTGGCCGTCGCTGCTGGGGTTTCTTGCTGCGCGGGCGATTAGCGGGGTAGAGACGGTCGTAGCGGGGGTCTATACCCGCAGTTTTGATCTCGCTCGTGGCCAGGGCATCGTCCAGGTCGCGAAGGCGCGTGGGCACCGGCTGAAAGTCACTGTGATCGCTAGCTCTGCCGGTGCGTTGCCGGGGTTGCTGGCCAGGGTCCGGCGAGTATTCGACCTGGATGCCGAGCCGCTGAAGATCGAAGCACTGCTGCGCCGCGACCCGTTGATGGCGCAATTGATCGAACTGCGCCCGGGCCTGCGCGTGCCTCGGGGCTGGGATGGGTTCGAGCAGGCCATGCGTACAGTGCTGGGCCAGCAGATCAGCGTCGCCGGGGCGATTACCCTGGCCGGGCGCCTGGTGGCGGGGTACGGCAAGCCGCTGGCCGCGCAGCTTCAGTGTGTACCCGGCCTGACCCATGTGTTCCCCCGCGCAGAGGCTGTTGCTGACGTCGACCTCAGTGGCCTGGGCATGCCGCGCTCGCGGGCCGCGACACTCTCGACCCTGGCCCGGGCGCTGCTGCTAGACCCGCAACTGCTGCGCCCTGAGCGCGACCTGGAGGCCTGGGTCCAGCGCCTGTGCCGGCTGCGCGGCATCGGCCCGTGGAGCGCGCACTACCTGGCCTTGCGCCAGATGGGCGCGGCCGATGCCTTGCCGCTGGGCGACGTGGCACTGGTCAAGGCCCTGCGCCTGCTCGAAGGCCCCGAGGCGCAACTGGCCCAGCGCGCACCGGCCTGGAGCCCGTGGCGCGCCTATGCCGCCCAGCACCTGTGGGCGTCGTTGAGCTGACTCAGCTGGACTGGCGCCAGGTCACATCGGTAATGCCGTAGCGTTCGGCCAGTGGCTTGCTGACTTTTTTGACTTTTTCGCGACCGTACCGGCCTATGCGACCGATACCGGCGTCGCAACTTGCCCAGTGCCAGGCTTCAGCGTTGTCCATCGTCTCGGCGCGGATGATGAAGGACTTGTGATCGCCGTGAAGCTGGTAGTCGATGACGAACAGTTTTGCGTTGTTCATGGGTCTGGAATGATCCTTACAGAGCAGTGACCAAGAAAATCCCTTCAATGCCTCTAGTGAGTGCTGCGCCGGTAGAAAAATTCCATCGGATTTCAGCCTGTCAGTGGGCGCCGCTGATGGTCAGGTGCCGGGCATCCTTTTCGAACACCACCTGCTCCAGGCGATGGGCGATGCCGCAGGCCAGCGAATCGTAGGCGGGGATGACCTTTTCTTCGGTCGACAGGCAATGGAAGATGTCCAGTTTGCGCTCGGCCTGGGCAGTCTCCAGCTCGAAAATGCGCACGTAGCGCTCCAGGTCGTTGTTCAGGCTCGACAGGTATTCGCGCAGGCGCGAATGGTCCACCGCGCTCTGGCTGAAGTGCCAGGTCATGGGGTGGATGAGAAAACGCGAATGCGGCGCGGCGACACGCTCGCCAGCGGCCAGGTACATGATGATGCCCATCGATTCGATGTTGCCGGCGTTGACTGCGCACAACGGCACCGGCAAGGACTTGAGAAAGCTGTACAGCGAGAAACCGAAGTTGGTGCTGCCGCCGGTGGTCGACAAAAACAGCAGCAAGGAGGTGGCGCCATCGTCGACGGCCTGCAGGCAGCGGTCGCGAAAACGCTCGGTGGTGTCCTGATCGATCTGGCAATGAAAGTGGATCACCTGTTGGCTCATGGCAGTGCCTCGGGACCGACGCACGTGGCGTGCGCCGGCCTTTCGTCCTTTAGCTACGGCCGCCACCACTTGGTTTGCGGGTCTGGTCTTTGCCCATGTCGGGCTTGCGGCTCTGGTCACTTGGCTTTTGATTGCCACCGGAAGCCTGGCCACCCTTTTTCCCGGCTTCAGACGCTTTTTGCCGGTCGTTCGCGAAATTCCCGGGATTCGAAGTGTCTTTGCTAGCCATGATTCTCTTCCTCTTGTGAATGTTCGCAAGGCGTTTGCCTTACACAGGTTGGGAGGCGGTCGGCGCAGGCAAAGTTTGAAATATTTCGCCGCTGCGGGACGAACGGTCCGGGGCTGCCGTTCATCCGCGATAGCCGCGAATGCTTTGAACTTGGCGACCCACGGGTGGCTCTTCCGAAAGATCATTGCTGCCCTGCATGGGGGAAACGGCGCGGCATCAGCGATTTCAATTGGCATTAAGGGCCGACGCGGTAGTAACTGAGTAGTCGGTCCCTCCGACACGAGGATCGCAGCATGTCACTGATTGGAGTTTCCACGCTTGAGTTGTGCCATATGATCGAACAGGCATTGCTGCCTGAACACAGTGTGGTGTCGTGCTCCGATGGCGAGCACCTGACCATCCAGCTGGGGCAGGGCGATAGCCTGGGCGACTGCCTGACCGTCACCGGCATCAAGGTGCATAGCCTGACTACTTGCCACGAACTTGCCGCCCTGGTGGCCCAAGTGCGCGAAGAGCAGCGCCTGGGGCGTAGCCAGATTCCGTTCAAGCCCCAGGCGCTTGCCTGAACCACGCCGACTGCGTCCAGTCAGCCGAGGCTGGCCGGGCGCAGGTATTCAGGGCTGAGGACGTTGAACCAGAACAGGATCATCGATACCAGGATGGTCACCAGCACCAGCAGCCCCACCGCCCAGACACTGGTCGAATACAGCAGGCCGTCTTCCTTGCGCAGGCGCAGGAAGGTCGGCAGGCCGACGTACAGCAGGAACGTCGCATAGGCCGACGCCGCACCCAGCACGATCAACGCCAGCCAGCGCCCGGGGTAGAGCCCGGCGACACCGGCGATGAAGTACGGCGTGGCGGTGTAGGCGGCAAAACCGATGCACTGGTTGAGGCTGGGGCGGGCATCGAAGGTGCGCGACATCCAGCGAATGAACCCGCCCATGATCATCACCCCGAGCACACAACAGGCGTACAGCAGCACACCCAGTTCAGCGGCGCTGGCCACGCTCAGGCGCACCCGCTCGGTGCCGGCCAGGCTCCAGCCGATACTGGTGGTGCCGATGAACAGGCACAAGGCGGGAATCAGCGCCATCAGCAGCAGGTGCGGCAGGTAATGGCGCGGGTGCAGTTCTTCTTCCTGGCGGATTTCCATCCAGGCGTCAGCGGGGTGGGTGAAGAGTTGAACCAGATGGGTACTCATGGTGACCTCCGGGTAAACAGGGTTTAAAACACCGCTCCCTGATCTATGGAGGTCTGGCCGGCGACGGGGTTTCATTTATTTGAACCACCCAGCCCAAGGCCCGGTGTATACACCGCTGTTGTGGGAGCCGGGTTACTGCAGCTCCAGCTGCAACTGCAAGCCGCCGTCATCACAGCGCCGGTGATACTGGACGATCCCGCGATAAGTACGGCCCTCCCAGACAAACGCCACGCTGTGCGAACGCTCAAGCTTGGCCGGCACTGGCGCGCGTACCTGCAGGCGCAGGCCGGGCAGGCCATTGATGTTCAATGGCGCCAGTTGCACTTCACATTCGGCGCTGTGGGCCACCGGGCCGAACAGCGTGTCCTGGACAAAGTCGATCTGCAGGCTGGTCGGGCTGGCCGGGCTGACCTTTCTCATTCCAGGGCCCTCCTTCAGTTCTTGCGGTGCGCGTTCTGCAGTTGCTTGGCCATTTGCAGGTGATGCTTGAGGGTCGGCAACGTGGTCTTGGCAAAGGTGCGCAGGTCGTCCGGGTCGGAGGTCGACCGGCTCTCTTCGTCGAACAGGCGCACCGCCTGTTCATGGGCGTCGACCTGATGGGTGGCATAGGCCGCATCGAACGACGCGCTGTCCTGCACCTGCAGCATCATCTTGCGCGCCTTGCTGGTCAGGGCAGCGTCGTCCGGGACGCTGAAGTCATGTTGTCTGGCCAGCTCAAGCAGGTGCTGATTGGCTTTAGTGTGATCCTTGATCATCTGCTGGGCAAACGCCTTTACCTCGGGCGAGCGGGTTTTTTCCAGGGCCAGCTGGCTGGTCTGAATTTCCGCCATGCCGGCATTGATGGCTTCGTCGACAAAGGCATTGTTGCTGGCGGCCTGGGCGCCGATGCTGAGCAGGGCGCAAAGCCCCAGGGCGAGGCGGGTGGGGCGCAGGAACGGGCTCATGAGCGGTATCTCCGTGGGTGTGAACAAACAGACGGCTGTTAGTTTTACGAAAGGCTGCCGGCGCCAGAGTTCAGCTTCAATGCTGCGCAGCAGCGGATCGTCGCAGTTGCAGCAAACCTTCACCGACCGGCGCAGTCAGACTGACAAAGGGCCCTTCAAATACCCCTGGGAGAACGTCATGGCCAGAGCCATCTGGAAAGGTGCCATCAGCTTCGGCCTGGTGCACATCCCGGTGTCGTTGAGTACTGCGATCAGCAGCGACCGGGTCGATTTCGACTGGCTCGATGAGCGCAGCATGGAACCGGTGGGCTACAAGCGGGTGAACAAAGTCACCGGCAAGGAGATCGCCCGCGAGCACATCGTCAAGGGCGTGCAATACCAGAAAGGCCAGTACGTGGTGATCAGCGAGGAGGAGATCCGCAAGGCCCGCCCCGAGGCGACCCAGACCATCGATATCTTCTCGTTCGTCGACAGCGACGAAATCCCCCTGCAGCAGTTCGACACCCCGTATTACCTGAGCCCCGACCGGCGTGGTGGCAAGGTTTATGCCTTGCTGCGCGAAACCTTGCAGAGCACCGGCAAGGTGGCCCTGGCCAAGGTGGTGCTGCACACCCAGCAGCACCTGGCGCTGCTGCGCCCGCTGCAAGACGCCATGGTCATGATCACCCTGCGCTGGCCCGAGGAAGTGCGCGGCCTCGACAGCCTGGAACTGGACGCCAGCGTGCGCGACTCGAGCATCGACAAGCGTGAGCTGCAAATGGCCAGGCGCCTGGTCGAGGACATGAGCGGGCACTGGACGCCGGAGGACTACCGCAACGACTTCAAGGACACCATCATGAGCCTGGTTGAAGAGAAGGCCAGCCAGGGCAAGATCGCCACGGTCGAGCCGCTGGAAGGCGAAGGCGAGCAGAAAAACGCCGATATCATCGACCTTACCGAGCTGCTCAAACGCAGCCTGGGCGGGCGCAAACCGGCGGCGTAGAAAGCCGCGCCAGCGGCGAAAAAGCCTGCCGGCAGCAAGCCGCGCAAGAAGGCCTGATCAGCCGGCCACGGTGGTTTCATGCAGATGGCGCCAGCGCAGGGCGCCATCGTGGCGCTCGAACACCGCGGTCGAGCGGCGCACCGAGCGATTGCCGGCGTCATCGACCTGCCATTCGCGATAACTGACCACGCAAAGGCTCGGCCCTTCGCCAATCACTTGCAGCTCATCGATGCTGATATGCAGCCCGGCGCGCTGGCCGTGGGCGTGGGCGAACAGTTGCTGCAAGCCCTGATAATCGACGATTTGGCCGGGCAGGTTGATCATCGAGAACTGCGCGCTGAAGCGCGCCATCAATGCGTGCAGCTCTGTGGCGGGGGCTGCGCCGGACAGCCATTGTTCGATGGCTACGTGGGCGTCGAGAACTTCCTTGAAAGCGGGATGGGTCATGGGCACATCTCAAGTAGTAGTGGTGGTAAGCCCCAGGCCGCGAGCCCCGGGCAGTTTCAGCACCAGCGGTAGCGGAATCAGGGTCAGCAGCGCGGCGAGGATGAAGGTGTGCCGGAACGCCTGGTCATCGGGCAGCAACCGGTTAAGCACGGCGCCGAGCACGGCGACGCCGAGGCAGAAGCTCAGCTGGCGGTTGAGGTTCCACAAGGCGCTGGCCTGGCCCATTTGCGCCGGCGCAATGGCCAGGAACGCCAGGCTTTGCGCGCTGCTGCTGCACAGGCTGCTGCCCATGCCGAGCAGGGCGAAGATCAGCGCCAGCCAGGCCTGGTGCCCGGCAACCGAGGGCAGGGCCAGCCACAGCAGGGCGGCGCACTGGATCAGCATCCCGGCAATCAGCAGGCGCTTGGGGCCGCTCAGGTTGAAGCGCCAGCGCACCCAGGCGATCGCCGACAGGGCGCCCGCTGACCAGGGCAGCATCAGGGCGCCGGTGGCCGTGGCGCTGAGCCCAAGGCGCTGCTGCAGGTACAGGGCGGCCACCAGGTTGGCGCCGATGAACACGCCTGGCACGCACAGGTAGATAAGCATCGCCGTACGCAGCAGCGGTTGGCCGAGCAGGCGCAACTCCAGCATTGGCTGCGGCGCAGGCAACGGCGGGTTTGCCGGCAGCCAGGCCAGCACCAGGGCAATGGTGATCAGGCTCAGCGGCAGCATGGCGAAGAAGATCCAGCGCCACGAGCCCTGATCGACTACCACCCCGCCCAGTGCCGGCGACAACGCCGGGACCAGCAAGGCGACCATCATCACCAGTGAGGTCAGGTGGTGGCGCTGCTCGGGCGCATACAGGCGATAAGCCATGGCCTGGCCCACCGGAATCAGCAGGCCGCCACCCAGGCCTTGCAGCAGGCGCCAGACCAGCAGGCTGTCGATCGAACCGGCGCTGCCTGCCAGCGCCGAGCCCAGGCCGAACAGCGCCAGCGACAGCATTAGCGTTTGCCGTTCACCCAGCCGCGTGGCCAGCCAGGTGCCCAGCGGGATCACCAGGGTCAGGCCGAGCATGTACAGGTTGCTGCTCCAGCTCAGTTGCGCCACCGAGGCGTGCAGTTCCTGGCCCAGGGCTGGATAAGCGGCGTTGAGGGCAAACATGTTGAGCAGGTCGAGGGTGAAACCCAGCAGATAGACCAGGGTGACTTTCGTGCGATAGGGCATGAGTGCTTCGAAGGGCTGGAGAAAGGCGCAGTCTAGTGGCTTGTTGGCGCTTGAATAAGGTGCGTAAACCCGGCAGATTGGTCGAATTATTTTGACAATGGCGAACCCACACGCATGGTCAGCCTCGACCGTTTCGAACTGTTTTGCGCCGTGGTGCAGGCAGGCTCCTTCACCGGCGCCGCCGAGCGCTTGCAGCAAACCCGCGCTGCGGTCAGCTTCAGCATCAAGCAACTGGAAGCGGAACTGGGCGTGACCCTGCTGACCCGCACCACCCGCCGCATCGCCCTGACCGATGCCGGCGAGCGCTTTTACCAGCGTTGCCTGCTGGTGGTCGAAGATGCCCGCATCGCCATCGACGAAGCGCGCGCCGAGCACGCCGGCCTGCAGGGCAGCTTGCGGATTACCACCACGGTCGAGTACGGGCTCAAGGTGCTCGCCCCGGCACTGCAAGCGTTCTGCCGTTTGCACCCTGAGCTGAGCGTGCGTCTGGAAACCCACACCGCTCAGGTCGACCTGGTGCGCGAGCGCTTCGATGTCGCCATCCGCCTGGGCCAGGCACTGGACTCCGATTACCGGGGCGTATGCCTGGCGAGCTACCAGGTGCGCCTGGTGCTGGCGCCCGGCCTGCTGGCTGCCCACGGCGAGCAGTTGATCAACTCACCCGCGCGCCTGGCTCAGCTGCCGCAACTGGTGCACAGCCGTTTCGAGCAGAGCAACCGCTGGGCGCTGGTCGACAGCAAGGCGCGCAGTTCGGAGTATGTCCCTCAGGGCACGCCATTGCTGATCGCCGACAACGCCTCGATCCTGCGTGCCTTTGCCGTGCAGGGCGCAGGCGTGGCGCTGTTGCCGGACTGGCTGGTGGCCGATGAGCTGGCCAGCGGGCAGTTGCTCGATGGGCTGCCCGGCTATGGTTTTGCGCCGCAAAGCGTGTATGCCCTGTATCCGTCCAGCCGCCACGTACCGCGCAAGGTCCGTGCCTGGATCGACTTTATCAAGGCTCACCTTGCCCAAGCGCGCCACATCGAGGCGGTTCTCACGCCACCGGCTTGAGGTGCAGGCTTGCCTAGAGGGGATGGGTCCACTTTTCGAGGGCCAGCGCGCCGGCGATTTTCGTGGCGTATTCAGTGGCGTCGATGTTTTCTTCGTTGCACAACACTGCAACGGTGGTTTGCGCATCCGGAAAGTACATGAACTGCGTCGCATAGCCGGCCCAGCCGCCGGAGTGTTCAAGCAGGCGCGTGCCTTTGTACAGGCGCGGCGACAAACCCATGGCGTAGTCCTCATGGTGCCTTGCCACCCGCGGGCCACTTCTGGACATCACCGCCAGCAGGTCGGGGCCGCCCACTTTGCCGCTGTGCAGATTGGCTCCCCATTTCATCAGGTCGCGTACGCTGGAATGCACCTGGCCGTCGCCGGTCACCTCCCACGGGCTCTCATACCGTTTGACCGGGCCCCACAGCGCACGCGTATAACCCCGCACTACAGCGAAATCAAGCGGGTACTGGTCGACAATCCGGGTATGGGTCATCTGCAACGGTGTGAAGATCGCCTGCTGGGAAAACCGCCGGATGCTCTTGCCGCTGACGCGTTCGACCACCAGCGAGAGCATGAAGTACCCGCTGTTGCTGTAGGAAAACTCTGTGCCGGGGGCAAACTCCGCCTGTTTCTGTGCTGCCAGCAAGGCGAGTGCCTGGGCCTGGGTCAGGGGCTGGGTATCGGCGATGCCTTGAGCCTGGGCGGCATCCTCGTAGCTGGGCAGGCCACCGCTGTGATGCAGCAGGTGGCGCAAGGTCACCGGATCGGCGTAACTGCCCAGCTCAGGTACGTAGCGGCGGATAGAGTCATCCAGCGACAACTTGCCTTCGCGGGCCAGCAAGTGAATGGCGAAGGCGGTGAATTGTTTGGAAACCGAGGCAAGGTTGAACACCGAGTCGGCAGTCAAAGGGCTGCGCTGCTCGATGTCGGCATAGCCGGTAGCGCCTTCGAGCACAAAGGCCTGCTGTTTTTCCACACTGAAGACACAGCCGGGGCCAGCCTGTGCGGTGAGGCGCTTGAAAATCTGCTTCATGTCATTCTTGACCTGGGCAGGTGTGGTCTGCAGTACCTCGCTGAAGTACTCGGCGGCCGGGGTACTCAGATACTGCCAACTGACATCCATGGTGTTTCTCCCTCGTGGTTGATCAAGCAGGCCTGATCATAAGAACCGCGCTGATGATTAACTTGAGGGCATTTGTGAAAAAGTGCGGCGGACGGTTAACAGGTTTCTCTGTTCAGGCCAGGCCGTTCAGGTTGTTGAGAAAATCCCCGAAGCCGCCTCGCACCCGGCAGTCCTTGCGGCTGCTGGTCGACACGCTGTTGCGCGCGGTCCAGACGATATGTGCGCCGCTTTGCTGCAGGTCGTTGACCAGTTGAACATCCTCGTGCAGCGGCAATGGCTGGAACCCCCCGACCTTTTCGTAGGCGCGAGCGCAGATGCCGAGGTTGGCGCCGTGTATGTGCCGGTGGCCTTCGCGGGCCTGGTAATGGGCCAGGTAGCGTTCGCGCAGCGCCGCATCCTGGTGGGCTTGCCAGGTGTCGACATGCACCGTGCCGCACACCGCATCGGCGGCAAAGGCCAACTGGCACAACAGCCAGTCGGCCGGGACGCAGCTGTCGGCATCGGTGAAGGCCAGCCAGCGCGCGCCACGCTCGAGCATCAACGCCGCACCGGCGCGGCGCGCCTGGCCGACATTGCGCGCCTGGACCTTGAGCAGCTCCACGCCATGGGCGCGGGCGACGGCCTCGCTGGCATCGCTGCAGGCGTCCAGTACCACCACCGTCTGCACCTCTTCGCCCCGCGCCGTTAGCGCCCGGGCGGCACGGCCAAGGGCGCGCAGGCAGCGGCCGAGCAGTAGTTCTTCGTTATGCGCGGGGACAATCACGGCAATCATAGGCAGGGCTCGTCAAGGTCGATGGCATAAGGCTGGAGGCACCAGTATTCAAGAACAAAGTCGGCCTCTTCGTGGCGCAGGCTGCGGTACAACGGCAAGCGCTCGACCAGCAGTTCATGGACCTGGTGGCCGGTCTGCGGGCAGCCGTCGATCGGGTGCAGCCAATGGCACAGCAGCAGGGCGCCGTCAGAGGTCAGGCTGGCCGTGGCGCGTTCCAGCACTTCCAGCCACTGGCCGGGGTCCAGGTAGTAGCCGATCTCGCTGAGCACGATCAGCTCGAACTCGCCGGCCGGCCAGTCGCCAGGCAGGCAGCCTTGCATGACCTCGGCGTTGGGCCATGGCCGCAGGCGTTCAGCGGCCAGTTGCACGGCGGTGGCGTTGAGGTCCTGGCACAAAAGGCTTTCGCAGCGCTCGGCGAGGGCGGCGCTGAGTTCGCCATTGGCGCAGGCCGGCTCGAATACGCGGCCGTAGTACTGTCGCGGCAGGCTGGCCAGCAGCAGCTCGCGCTTGCGTTTTTCGTACCAGCGGGTGCGAAACGCCCAGGGGTCGTCGCTGTGCGCGAACAGGTGCTCGAAGTAGCTGGCCGAGACGCTCATGTGAACACCAGTTCGAAGGGTTGTTGCAGGCGGGCCAGGGCCTCGCGGTCAAGCACCGGCGGGGTCTGCTCGTCGGCCTGCAACTGGCTGGTATGGGCGGCGATGGCCTGTTGCTTGAGGGCCAGCACCGCGCGGTCAAGAAACAGCTTGTGGGCGCGCTGCCAGGGCAGCCGCGGGTCGCTGGGGCGGGCCCAGTGCCAGGCCCAGATCGGCACTTCGATCAAGCGCGCACCGACAGTGTCGCAGGCGCGGGCGCAAGCGCGGCCTACTGCTTCATGGTCGCAGTGGCCGTCCAGGCGCCAGGTGGTCAGCACCCGGTCGCTGGCGCGCAGTAGCTGCACCAGGCGTTCGGCCAGCCAGCGTTCATGGTTGGCCACGGCGCTGTCGGCCAGGCCCAGGCGCAGCCAGCTCAGGCGGCTCAGGTCCAGCCCGAGGCGGCGCAGGGCATCGGCGCTTTCCCGTGGGCGTTGCTGGCGCAGGCGTTCGCTGGTCCAGTGGCGCGAATCGGGGTGGCTGGCCTCACCGTCGCTGACCGAGACCAGCAGCAACTCGTGTTCACGGCCACGCATGCCAGCCAGCACCCCGCCGCAGCCGAGCACTTCGTCGTCCGGGTGCGGGGCGACCACCACCAGGCGCCTGCCAACAGGCACCAACTGGTCATGGGTAATTGCCGGCACCGACTGCAGGATCGCCGACGCTTGCCAGTGCGCCAGCGGTGTGCCCGGCGCCTGGATCGGGTTCTGCGGTGGTTGCAGGGTCATAGCCGCCAGCCTCCTTCGGGGGTTGCACGCACTTGCCGGCCCAGCTCGGCCAGGTCGCGTTCGGCATGGCTCTGGCGCAGGAACACCGGCAGGTCGGCGCTGAGCCGGGCAAAGTGACTGTCGCGACAGAACGGCGTCGCCCCCAGGGCCCGGCCGACGTGATCGAGCACACACAGCGCAGCGCTCTCGACCTGCGCGCGCAGGCGCCGGACGCTCAGCTCGGCATCGCTGCCAGGGTGGCCGTCGATCCACGCCGCGGTTTCGTGCAGGGCCGCCCGGGCTCCGGCAAGCGCCGCGTCGACTGCGCCCAGATGGGCCTGGGCGTGGGCGTCTTCATGGCTGCGGCAATGTTCGCGCAAAAACTCGCCCAGGGTTTGCGCCGCGCCGTACCAGCAGGCGGCGATGCCAGCGCCACCGTGCCAGAAGCCCGGTCGCGACAGGTACTGGCCGCTGCTGCCGACCAGGTGCGCCGGGCAGTCGTTGAACTCGACATCGACGCTGGCGGTAATGGCCATGCCGACCGCCTGCCAGCCGTCATTGAAGATGCGCAGCGCCGGTTGGTTCAAGGCCACCGCCACCAGTTGCGGACGGTCTTGTTCGTCCCAGGCGGTGAGCAGCGCCCGGTCGATCTGCAGGGCGCCGGAGCACCAGGCCTTGCGGCCTTGCAGGTGCACGTCGTTGCCGGTGCGGCGGACAATACGCACCCGCGCATTCGGCGGCTCGGCTGCCCATACCCCCCAACTGCCCGCCGGGTCCAGATGGTTGGCGGCGCACTCATGGATGATCGCCAGGGCGTCGGTGTGGCCCTCGAACAGCTTGGCCAGGGCCAGATCAGCCCCGGCGACCTCGGCCAGTACCTGCCAGCGCTGCAGGGTGCGGCCATGACCGGGTAGCGGCAGTTGGTCGAGACCGGTTTCCCGGCATTGTTCCAGGCAGCGTTGCAACTGGCGGTCGAGGGTCAGCGCCTGCGGGCGGCGGGCGAAGGTCTGTAACAGCTCCAGGTGGTTCATGACTCAACCCCCATGCGCCGGCGCAGTTCCTTGCTGATCGACTGGCGTACCTGGCCATACCCGGCCCAAGGGTCATCGCCTGCGGCCAGGCGTTCGCCGAGGTTGAGCAGGTTCCACTGGTTCGCGCCTTTAAGCTCGGTCAGCTCTTCGCGGCGAATCGGTACCGACACCGGCAGCCCTTCGCGGGCGCGGATCGAATAGGCACAAACCGTGGTCGCGCCTTTACCGTTGCGCAGGTAGTCGATGAAGATCCGCCCGACCCGGTTCTTCGGCCCGGACACCGCCGACAGGCGCTCGGGGAACAGCCCGGCCAGGTGCTGGACCATGGCCTGGCTAAAGCCTTTGACCTCGTCCCAGCCGGCGCGTCGGATCAGCGGCACGACAATGTGCATGCCCTTGCCGCCGCTGGTCTTGAGGAACGCTTGCAAGCCCAGTTCGTCGAGCAATGCAAGGGTCAGCTGGGTGGCTTCGAGCATGGCCTTCCAGGGCAGCGCCGGGTCCGGGTCGAGGTCGAGGATCAAGCGGTCGGGCTTGTCGAAATCCTTGGCAGTGGCGTTCCAGGTGTGCAGCTCGAGGGTATTCATCTGCACCGCGCCGAGCAGGGTCCGGGCCTGGTCGATGATCATCAGCGCCTGGCCGGCTTCGGCCTTGGCGTGGCTCTCAAGGCCCGGGATGTTCAATTGCGCGGCGTTCTTCTGGAAGAACAGCTCGCCGGCCAGGCCATCGGGTGCGCGCACCAGCGCCACCGGGCGGCGCTTGAGGTGCGGCAGGATCCACTCGGCGACCTGGGCGTAGTATTCGGCGACCTGGCGCTTGCTGATGCCGGTGCTGGCGTCGATGACGCGGTCGGGGTGGGTCAGGTGCAGGTTGGACGTTATGCTTGCCGGGGTTTTCACGGGTTGCTCCAGGCCAATGGCCTTGGCCGGTTTGTCGTCGCGCAGGCCATGGAACACCGAATGGCGGACCACGCCGTCGCGGGTCATCTGCGCATAGGCGACCTCGGCCAGCAGCCTTGGCTTGAGCCAGTGCACACCTTTGGCCTCGGCGCCGCTGGGCGGCTTGGCAAACTGCGGCCTGGCCACTTCGAGGGGTTTGAGGCGCTGGTGAATATGGGCCAGGGTCGCGCTGTTGAACCCGCTGCCGACCTTGCCGGCATAGCGCAGCTCGCCGTTGTCATCATGCAGGGCCAGCAACAGCGCGCCGAAGGCCTCGCGCGAGCCCTTGGGCTCGGTAAAGCCGACGATGACGAACTCCTGGCGCTGCTTGCACTTGAGCTTGATCCAGTCGCTGCTGCGCCGGTTGACGTAGCGGCTGCCCAGGCGCTTGCCGATCAGGCCTTCCATCTGCATTTTGCAGGCGCTGTCGAGCAGCGATTCGACGCTCTGGTCAAAGTCGGCGGAAAAGCGCAGGCGCTTTTCATCGGCCTTTTCCAGCACCTTCGCCAGCGCCGCACGTCGTTGCTCCAGCGGGCATTGGCGCAGGTCCATGCCGTTGAGGTAGGGCACATCGAACAGGTAATAGAGGATCTGCTCGTCGCGTTGCTGGTCGAAGGCATTCTGCAGGGCCTGGAAATCCGCGACGCCGTGCTCGTTGGCCACCACCATCTCGCCATCGAGCCAGGCCGAGTGCAGGCCGAGCCTGGCCAGGGCCTTGGCTTGCCGGGGCAGCCTGGCGGTCCAGTCATGGCCGTTGCGGGTGAACAGGTGCACCTCGTCACCTTCGATGCGGGCGAGGATGCGGTAGCCGTCGAATTTGACTTCGTAGCGCCAGTCGCCTTCGGGCGGCGTCTCTACCAGGGTGGCCAGCTGCGGCTTGAGCGAGGCGGGCAGGGCAGCTTTTTTCGCGCCGCCGAGTTCGCTGTTGCTGTCTGCCTTGGGTGCGCGCGTGAGCAGCGTGCGTTCGCTGACCACGCTGTCCGGCTCGGCTTCGAGAATGTCGTAGTCGGCCTGCGGGCGCGCCTGGGCATCGTCGGACTTGATCAGCAGCCACTGCTCCTTCTTGCCGGCCAGGTGAGTGCGAAACAGGTTCCAGATGCCCGAGAGTTTCTCGCCCTGCAGGCGAAAGCGCAGCTTGCCCTTGGCATAGGCCTTGTGTGGATCTTCTTCGGGAATCCATACCCCACGGTCCCAGACGATCACATCACCGGCACCGTAATGGCCTTCGGGGATGGTGCCTTCGAAACTGGCGTAGTCCAGCGGGTGGTCTTCGACGTGCACGGCCAGGCGCCGGACCTTGGGGTCCAGCGACGGGCCCTTGGGGATGGCCCAGCTTTTCAGGGTGCCGTCCAGCTCCAGGCGAAAGTCATAGTGCAGGTGGCTGGCGTCGTGTTTCTGGATGCAGTACTGCAGGGCGTGGGCGGTTTTTTTGCCGCTGCGCTGATGGCCTGCGGGCTCCGGGGTAGCGTCGAAATTGCGCTTGCGCGCGTACTCCTGCAACGGCTTGGCCATGGCGGTGTCCTGCGGCTTTTGGGCGGGTCCTAAGCATTGGGATAGGGCGGCAGGGGTGGGAGTTCAATCGGCTTTTGTTCGAGGTGGGGCCGCTGCGCACCCCATCGCCGGCAAGGCCGGCTGCCACAGGGTGCCAGCGGTCGGTGTATCAGCCTTGTTTCTTGATGATCGCCTCACTGATGCTCGCCGGCGCCTCGGCGTACTTGGTGAACTCCATGGTGTAGCTGGCGCGGCCCTGGGTCATCGAGCGCATCTGTGTGGAGTAGCCGAACATCTCGCCCAGTGGCACTTCCGCGCGCACTACCTTGCCCGCCGGGGTCTCGCCGCCTTCCTGGATCATCCCGCGGCGCCGGCTGAGGTCGCCCATGATGTCGCCCTGGTACTCCTCGGGGGTCACCACTTCGACTTTCATCACCGGCTCCAGCAGTACTGCACCGCCTTTATCCTTCAGCTGTTTGGTGGCCATGGAAGCGGCGACCTTGAAGGCCATCTCGTTGGAGTCGACGTCGTGGTACGAGCCGTCGAACACCGTGGCCTTGAGGCCGATCAGCGGATAGCCGGCAAGCACGCCGTTTTGCATTTGTTCTTCGATGCCTTTCTGGATCGCCGGGATGTATTCACGCGGCACTACGCCACCGACCACCTCGTTGACGAACTCCAGGCCCTCTTTGCCTTCATCGCCCGGGGCGAAGCGGATCCAGCAGTGGCCGTACTGGCCGCGACCGCCGGACTGGCGAACGAACTTGCCTTCGATCTCGCAGGTGTTGCGGATCTTCTCGCGGTAGGCCACCTGCGGCTTGCCGATATTGGCCTCGACGCCGAACTCGCGGCGCATGCGGTCGACGATGATGTCCAGGTGCAACTCGCCCATGCCGGAGATGATCGTCTGCGCCGTCTCTTCGTCGGTGCGCACGCGAAACGACGGGTCTTCCTGGGCCAGCTTGCTCAGGGCGATGCCCATTTTCTCCTGGTCGGCCTTGGTTTTCGGCTCGACCGCCACCGAGATTACCGGGTCGGGGAAGTCCATGCGCTCGAGGATGATCGGCTGGTTGATGTCACAGAGGGTGTCGCCGGTGGTGACGTCCTTCATGCCGATCAGCGCGGCGATGTCGCCGGCGCACACGTCCTTGATCTCGGCGCGCTGGTTGGCGTGCATCTGCACCATGCGCCCGATCCGCTCCTTCTTGCCCTTGACCGAATTGAGCACGGCATTGCCGGAGCTGAGCACCCCGGAGTAGACCCGGGCGAAGGTCAGGGTGCCGACGAAGGGGTCGGTGGCGATCTTGAACGCCAGCGCCGAGAACGGTTCGTTGTCGTCGGCATGGCGTTCCAGGTGCTTGTCTTCGTGGTCCGGGTCGGTGCCGTTGATCGCCGGGATTTCCGAGGGCGCCGGCAGGTAGTCGATGACCGCGTCGAGCATCAGCGGCACGCCCTTGTTCTTGAACGACGAGCCGCAGATCGCCGGGACGATCTGGTTGGCCAGGGTGCGCTGGCGCAGGCCGGCCTTGATCTGCTCGTTGCTCAGCTCCTGGCCGTTGAGGTACAGCTCCATGAACTCGTCGTTGGCCTCGGCGGCGGCCTCGACCATGTGCGCGCGCCATTCGTTGGCAAGCGCGAGCATGTCGGCGGGAATCTCTTCTTCGCGGTAGCTGGTGCCCTGGTCGTCGTCGTTCCAGTAGATGGCCTTCATCTTCACCAGGTCGATCTGCCCGGCGAAATGTTCCTCGGCGCCGATCGACAGCTGGATCGGCACCGGGTGGTGGCCCAGGCGCTGGTCGATCTGCTTGACCACGCGCAGAAAGTCCGCGCCCTGGCGGTCCATTTTGTTGACGTAGGCCAGGCGCGGCACATGGTACTTGTTGGCCTGGCGCCAGACTGTTTCCGATTGCGGCTCGACGCCGTCGGCGCCGCTGAACACCACCACCGCGCCGTCGAGCACGCGCAGCGAGCGCTCGACCTCGATGGTGAAATCGACGTGGCCGGGGGTGTCGATGATGTTGAAGCGGTACTTGTCGGGGAACTGCTTGGTCGAGCCCTGCCAGAACGCCGTGGTCGCCGCCGAAGTGATGGTGATGCCGCGCTCTTGCTCCTGGGCCATCCAGTCCATGGTTGCGGCGCCGTCGTGCACCTCGCCCATCTTGTGGTTGACCCCGGTGTAGAACAGGATGCGTTCGGTGGTGGTGGTCTTGCCGGCGTCAACATGGGCGACGATGCCGATGTTGCGGTACAGCTCGATAGGGGTGGTGCGCGCCATGAGGGGTCACCTGTGTGTAATGCACAAGAAGAGGGTATTCCCAAGGTAGCAGAAGTGCAGCGCCTTGCACGGCGGGCCATGGCTGAAGCAGGTTCATCCATGGGCTGAGCAGGCATCGGTTGTAAAGCGCCCGGGGCTGTCGCTTAATCGCTGTATTCGCCTCATGGAGCTGCCCGATGCCGCTGGAAAAATCCGTTACTGCCTGGTGCCAAAGTCATCCGTTGATCGCAGGTCTTGTGGCGCTGCGCCCGACCTGCTGGTTCAACCCGGCCCTGGCGCCGAGCGCCGAAGCCCTCGCTGACGTGGCGCTGACCGCTGCGGATATCCGTGAGGCCAGCGCGCGGCTCGAACGCTTTGCCCCGTTCATCGCCTCGGCGTTCCCCGAAACCTCGGCCAGCGCCGGCATCATCGAATCGCCGTTGATGGCGCTGCACGCGTTGCAGGCGGTGCTGTGCGCCGAGCAGCAACTGCCAGTGAACGGCGCGCTGTGGCTCAAGGCCGACAACCTGCTGCCGATTTCCGGTTCGATCAAGGCCCGTGGCGGCATCTATGAAGTGCTCAAGCATGCCGAAGACCTGGCCCTCAAAGGCGGCCTGCTGCAACCGGGCGACAGCTACGCCAGGCTCGACAGCGATGCCGCCCGGGCGTTCTTCGGCCAGTACAGCGTGGCGGTCGGCTCCACCGGCAACCTGGGCTTGTCGATCGGCATCATCAGCGCGCGCCTGGGTTTCAAGGCCACCGTGCACATGTCTGCCGATGCCCGCCAGTGGAAAAAGGAGCGCCTGCGCGCCTGCGGCGTCGAGGTGCGCGAGTACAGCGCCGATTACAGCGTGGCGGTGGAGCAGGGGCGCAAGGAGGCCGAGGGCGATGCGCACTGTCACTTCGTCGATGATGAAAATTCGCTGAACCTGTTCCTCGGTTACGCCGTGGCCGCCGAGCGCCTGCAGCGCCAGTTGGCGGAACAGGGCATCGTGGTGGATGCCGAGCACCCGCTGTTCGTCTACCTGCCTTGCGGCGTCGGCGGGGGGCCTGGTGGCGTGGCCTTCGGCCTCAAGCAGATCTTTGGCGACGCGGTGCATTGCCTGTTCGCCGAGCCGACCCACTCGCCGTGCATGTTCCTAGGCGTGTACACCGGCCTGCACGACGCGGTGTCGGTGTACGACTTCGGCATCGACAACCAGACCGCCGCCGACGGCCTGGCAGTGGGCCGGCCCTCGGGCTTTGTCGGCCGCTCGCTGCAGCGCCTGGTCGACGGCTACTACACCGTCAGCGACGCCACCCTGTACCGCCAGCTGGCGCAGATGCAGGCGTGTGAGGGCATCGAACTCGAGCCGTCGGCGCTGGCCGGGCTCGCGGGCATGTGCACTGTGCTGCAGGAGCAGCAGGGCTACCGTCAGCGCCTGGGCTTGAGTGAGGCGCGCATGGCCCGCGCCACCCACCTGGTGTGGGGCACCGGCGGCAGCATGGTGCCGCGCGAGGAGATGGACCGCTACCTGGCCAGGGGCCGCGCAGAACTGGCCGGTAACTGAGCATGCTCAACCTGCCCGATCGCCTTGGCAGCCGCTTGAGCGGTGCCCAGTTCGCCAACCTGCACACCTTTGTCGCGGTTGCCCGGCACCTGAGCTTCAGTCAGGCCGCGCAAGAGCTGTGCCTGACTGCCAGCGCCGTCAGCCATCGCATCGCCCGCCTGGAGCAAGCCCTGGCGCTGCGCCTGTTCGAACGCCTGACCCGGCGCATTCGCCTGACCGCTGAAGGCGAGCGCCTCTATCAAGTGCTGCAAGGCTTGGAAGCGCAACTGCAAGAAGCCCTGCAACCGTCGACTGAAGACGTCAGCGGTGCCCTGAGCCTGTATGTGCGGCCGTCGCTGGCCCAGCACTGGCTGGTGCCGCGCCTGGCGGATTTCCAGCAGCGCTATCCGCAGCTCAGCCTGGACATCCGCACCGGCAACGACCCGGTGGATTTTCGCACCCGCCCGGTGGACCTGGCCTTGTTGTATGGCCACGGCGAGTTTCCCGGGCTGGCCAGCCAGTTGTTGATGGGTGAGCACGTCGCCCCGGTGTGCAGCCCGCAGTATGCCGAGCGCCACGGCCTGATCGACCACCCCGGGCGCCTGGCCCAGTGCACCTTGCTGCACGATGCCCTGGCCTGGGAACATGCCGCCTTCGACGCCGAGTGGCAACGCTGGGCCGGCGAGCAGGGCGTACAACAGCACCTGCCCGCCCGCCACCTGACCTTCGACCGCTCCGACCTGTGCAGCGCCGCCGCCAGCCACCATGCCGGCGTGGCCATCGGTCGCCAGCGCCTGGTGCAACCGTTGTTGGACCAGGGCGCGTTGATCCTGCCCCTGGGGGGCTTCAGCCAGACGGCGGGGCAGGGTTACTACCTGGTGCATCCGCCGCAGGAGAGGTTACCGCTGCGTTTGCGGGTGATGATTGAGTGGTTGCGCGAGTGTGCGCTCAGCTGACTTCGATCCAGCGCCCCTCCTGGCGATCCGACTGCACACACGCCTCGATAAATGCCATGCCGCGCAGGCCGTCTTCAGCGGTCGGGCACAGGCGTGCCAAGGGCGCCGGGGCGCGCTGTTCGCGGCGGGCCCTGATCAGTTCGGCGGCGTCGCTGTAGATGTTGGCGAAGGCTTCGAGCAGGCCTTCGGGCTGGCCGGCCTTGATTCGCGTGGCTTGCCTGGCGGCATCGCTGAGCCAGCTTTCACCCCGGCGCAGCACCTGGTGCGGCTGGTCCTGGTGGCGCAGTTCGAGGCGCTCGGGTTGTTCCTGGTGCCAGTACAGCGAGCCGCTCGAGCCAAAGATCCGGATCTGCAAGCCATGGCGCTGGCCGGCAGCGACGAAGCTTGCCCATAGCAGGCCTCGGCCGCCGCCGCTCAGGCGCAGTTTGACGTGGGCGTTGTCGTCCGAGGCGCGGCCCGGCACCAGGGTGCTGAGCTCGGCCGAGACCTGGCTGACCTCCTGGCCTGTTACAAAGCGCAGCAGTTGGTGGGCATGTACGCCGACATCGGCCAGCACCGACGAAGCGCCGGCCTGGCTGGGGTCGGTGCGCCAGGCCAGGGCCTTGACCCCTTGCTGCTCCAGCGGGTGGGTGCCGAAGGCGCTGGCGTGCTCGACCTGCACCAGGCGCACCTGGCCGATCGCACCCTGGGCGATCAGTTCGCGGGCTTCGCGAATCAACGGGTAGCCGCTGTAGTTGTGGGTCAGCAGGTGCAGGGCCGGGCCTTGGCGAACCTGATCGAGCAGGGCATTGGCCTGGGCAAGGTTCGCCGCCAGCGGCTTGTCGCAGATGACATCGATACCGTGCTTGAGAAACGCAAGGCTCGCCGGTACGTGCACGGCATTGGGCGCCATGATCGCCACCACCTGGATGCCGTCTGCGCGGGCGGCTTCGGCCCTGGCCATGGCTTCAAAATCGGCATAGGCCCGCTCTGGCGCCACGCCATAGGCCTGGGCCGCGGCCAGGTTGCGCTCGGGGTCGCGGGCGAAGACCCCGGCGACCAGCTGGTAATGGCCGTCCAGGGACGCTGCGTAGCGGTGAGTCGAACCGATCGACGACTCCAGACCGCCGCCGACAAAGCCCAGGCGCAGTCGTTGTTGTGGGTTGGCCATGGTTTTCATTGGGCGCCTCCGTTGGCGTGCTTGAGTTCTCGGGCAAAATGTTCGATCGCCAGCACGTAGCCGTGAGTGCCGAAACCGGCCAGCACCGCCTTGGCCACCAGCGATACATAGGAGTGGTGGCGGAAGGCTTCGCGGCGGTGGACGTTGGAGATATGCACCTCGATCACCGGCACTTCGGCGGCAATCAAAGCGTCGTGAATTGCCACCGAGGTGTGGGTCCAGGCGCCGGGGTTGATGACGACTCCGGCGACCCGGCCACGGGCCTGGTGAATCCAGTCGATCAGTTGGCCTTCGTGGTTGGTCTGCTGGAACTCAAGCTTCAGCTCCAGGCGCCGGGCGGCCTGCTGGCAGAGGCTTTCGACATCGGCCAGGGTTTCGCGGCCGTAGACGTCGGGTTGGCGCAGGCCGAGCATGTTCAGGTTGGGGCCGTTGAGCACGAGCAGGGTATTCATGGCTGGTTTCCAGTCAGGGCGTTGGCGCGCAGGGCGTCGTAGGTGGGTTTGTCCAGGCTCACCGCGTCGGCCTTGCCGAGTTGGTCGATGGGCGTGCGGTAGGTTTCCGGGGCGCTCCAGGCGGCGATGGCCGACAGCGCGGTGACCAGGCAGGTGATGGCGCCGATCAGCAGCGGCACGTTGTCGGAGCCCGGCGGCGCCACGGCGGTGAACAGCGCCGGCAGCAAGGCGGTGATCATGTAGCCGATGTTCTGCGCCACGGCCATGGCCGAGACCCGGTAGTGGGTCTGGAACTGTTCGGGGAAGAAGCTTGGGAAGATGGCGTTGTAGCCCTGGTAGATCATCCCCCACATCAGCAGCGAGGCGGCAAACGCCAGCGGCAGGTTGTGCAGGCTGATGGCATAGAGGTAAAGGAACGACATCAACCCGCAGCCGATGGCGCTGCCGATGATCAGCGGGCGGCGGCCGATGCGGTCGGAGAGGTTGCCGACAAAGGGGATCACCAGCACCGCGACGATGTTGCCGACCACCGGGATCCACAGGTACACGCTCTTGTCAAAACCCACGCCGTAGGCCGGCTGTACCGCATAGGCGGCGCCGAACACGGTGGTCACCACCGGGATCACGTTCATCAGCGACACCCCGAGTACTACCAGCATGCCGCGCCAGCTGTGCTTGAAGGCTTCACCGATGGGCGAGCGCTGGCGCACCACCTTGGCGACTTTCTGGGTGAACGCCGCCGGCTCCTCGACCTCGCGGCGGATGATGAATGCTGCCAGCAGCACGGCGGCACTGAGCAGGAAGGGGATGCGCCAGCCCCAGCTGTTGAAGGCCTCTTCGGGCATGAAATAGGCCAGCGGCAGGAAGATTGCCGCCGCCAGCACCTGGCCGGCCTGCACGCCCTGCAGGGTGAAGCTTGCGTAAAAGCCACGACGACCGGGCGGCGCATGTTCGAGGATCATCGAGCTGGCACCGGCGATTTCCCCGGCCACGGCAAAGCCCTGGACCAGGCGCAGCACCACCAGCAGCACCGGCGCCCAGTAGCCGATCTGGCTGTAGGTCGGCAGCAGGCCGACGGCAAAGGTGGCCAGGCCCATCAGCAGCATGCACAGCAGCAACACATGCTTGCGCCCGCGGGTATCGCCCCAGTGGCCGAGCACGAAGGCGCCGACCGGGCGCGCCAGGTAGCCGACGCCGTAGGTGGCCAGGGAGGCGACGATGGCCAGTTTCGGGTCGCTGGAAGGGAAGAAGATCTGCGGGAAAATCAGCGCCGCAGCCTGGGCATAAATGAAGAAGTCGTAGTACTCGAGCGCCGAGCCGACCCAGCCGCTGGCCGTGGCTTTCTTGGTTTGCCGGGCTGCATGCAGCCCTTGGGGATGGTTGGCCATCTGTCTGTCTCCGTTTGTTGTTGTTATGGAGCGGTAGGACTGGATAAAAGGCTTCAGAGGCTGTCGGTGTCGACGATCTGCCCGCTGCGCGCGGCGCTGCTGATGGCTTCGACGATCTGCAGGTTGCGCAGGCCGTCGCGCACGCTCACCAGCGGCGCTTGTTCGCCACGAACCACCTGGCAGAAGTGCGCCAGCTGGCGGGCCAGCGGGTCGGCGCTTTGCAGCGGCGCCACGGCGGTGCTGAAGGGTTTCCACCATGAGCGCTCGGCAGATTGCTCGTAGTACTTCAGGCGCATGGTCGGGATCGACAGCGTGCCCTGGGTGCCGCAGATCACGTAGCAGTCTTCGTCGGCGTAGCTGGGGTAATCGGGGTTCTCCCGCGCGGTCTGCTCCCAGCTGCGGGCGCAGGCGGCGGTGTCGCAGAGCATGAAGGTGCCGAGGGCGCCGTTGGCAAAGCGCAGGCTGATGGCGACGCTGTCTTCCACGGCAAAGCCACGGGTGGCGCTGGAAGCCTGGGCCTGCACGGCGACGATCTCGCCGCACAGCGAACGCAGGTTGCCGATCTCGTGGATCATGTTGATTAGCACCGGCCCGCCGCCGAGCTGCCGGCGCCAGGGCGCGGCGTCGAAATAGTCGTCGGGCTTGTAGAACAGCGCGCTGCCCATCACCGCCACCAGGTTGCCGAGCAAGCCTTCGGCGATTACCTCGCGGGCCTTGGCGAGGATCGCGCTGTGGGCACGGTGATGGCCGACCAGCAGCCGCGCACCGCTTTGCTCGGCGACCGCCAGCAGGCGCTTGCCTTCCTCCAGGGTGTGGGCCACGGGTTTTTCGATCAGCGCGGCAACGCCGTGGTCGACGCAGGCCAGGGCGCCTTCGACATGCAGGTGATTGGGCGTAGCGAGGATCACCCCGTCCGGGCGCTGCTCGGCAAACAGTTGCTCAAGCGAAGGGTAGAGGGCAACGCCGTGGCTGGCTGCCAGCTCGGCGGCGGCCGGGGCCGGGTCGATCAGGGCGGCCAGTTCGCACTCGGCGCTGGCCTGGATCAGTTCGATATGCCTGCGGCCAATCAGGCCGGCACCGGCAACGGCAATGCGAAGTTTGTTCATGGCGCTCTCGTTATTGTTATGCGGACCGCGGCAGCGGTTTTGTGAGAGGCTAATAAAAAACTCCCAGGAGATAATCGGGCCAGATGAAGAATCAGAATGCGCTATTAGCGAATAATGAACCGCTGCTGCGCGACCTGCAGTTGTTCTGCGAAGTGGCGCGGCGCTCAAGCTTCATCGCCGCCGCCACCGAGATCGGCCTGTCGCCGGCGCATGTCAGCAAGCGCATTGCCACCCTCGAGACCCTGCTGGGGGTCAAGCTGTTCAACCGCACCACGCGGCGGGTGAATATCACCAGCGACGGCGAGGCGGCGTTCATCTGGGCGCAGAAGATTCTCGAGAACGTCGAGTCAATGCTTGAGTCGTTGTCCGCTGCCCACAGCGAGCCGCGCGGCACCCTGCGTATCAGCACCAGCCTGCGCCTGGGCCGCGAGCACATCGCGCCGATCTTGTCGCTGTTGCGCAAGCGTCACCCGACCCTGGATATCTGGCTGGAACTGCTCGACCGCCGGGTCGACCTGATTGGCGAGAACTTCGATATCGACATCCGCGTCGGCGAGGTGCAGGAAAAACACCTGATCGCTCACCGCATTGCCGAGAACAAGCGGGTGCTGGCGGCATCGCCGGATTACCTGGCGCGGCGCGGGCCGGTGCGGGTACCGGCGGAACTGGCCCAGCACGATTGCCTGCTGTTTCGCAGCCGCGACGACCGCTTTGGCGTGTGGCGACTGGTCGGCCCGGGCGGGCCGGAAACGGTCAAGGTCACCGGGCCCATGGCCGCCAACCACAGCGATATCGTCCGCCAATGGGCGATGGACGGGCACGGCATCATCATGGCTTCGTACTGGGACGTGGCCGCCAGCTTGCAGGAGGGGTCGCTGGTCAGGGTGTTGCCGGCCTATCACCAGCCGGCGGATGTCTGGGCGGTGACGGCGGCGCGTTCGGGTAGCTCGGCGAAGGTCCGCAGTTGCGTGGCGTTCTTGCGTGAGCAACTGGCGCAGGGGCCGTTTGCGCTGGCGGTGGGTGGCTGAGGGGCATCGCGGGCAGGCCAACTCCCACAGGTGCTGTGCAGGCTCAAAACTGTGGGAGTCGGCCTTGCCGGCGATGGGCTGCGCAAGCAGCCCCAAGCACTCAATCGCCGGCTTGCACCTGCAGCATCCACTGCCCGTCGATTTCACGCACCAGGCCGCTGGCCAGGAACAGCGGCAGCAGGCGCTTGTGCAGCTGCGGTTCAACAAAACCTTTCACTGCGCTCAGGTCCAGCGCACCCAGCGCCGGCAGATCGGCCTTGGTGTACGAAAGCCAGGCCTTCTTCAGTGCATTGAGCACATCGCTGCCCGCAGTGTTGGCAAAGCGCCGGTTGAGCGTCTGGCCGTCGAGCACGAAGGTGTGCTGGTACTCGTAGCCTGTTTCGTCACCGCCGCTGGTGCGGCAGCGGATACAGGTGCAAGGCCCGTCGCCGAAGGCTTTTTGCAGGTAGTTGTTGAAATCCACCACGGGCTTGAGCCCCAGGCGCTTGTCGACCTCGAACATGTCCGAGGTCAGGTTCTGTTCAGCACTCAATGTCATTCCTCTGACAGGTTTTACCGGGGGGCACAATACCAGCCGGGGCGGGCCGAGGGTACCTTCGTGCGTCGCCTCGTCGATAGGCGCGGGCTTTTTCCGGGCCGCTCCATTACCCTATGCGCCCGTGAGCGTCAGCAGACGCCGATAGAATTGTCGTTGGAGTTCGACCATGTACAACTACACAGCCACCGTAACCGTCAGCGACGACCTGCATGCAGACGTTGAAGTGGTGGAAAACGTTGCAATTCGGGTGGGTCTTGAAGCCGTTACCGAGACGCTGAAGAAGGTCCACTTTGTCGGTGCCCTGGCCGCTCCGGACAAGGCGACGCACATCTGCGTGACCCTCGATAACAGCCTGAGCTACTACGGCCCGATCGTTAACGGCCATGCCGAGCTGGAAGGCGGCTGGATCGCCTTTGAATGCGACATGCTTACTCCGCAAGAACTGGGCCTGTAATCCGTTGGGCTACAACAGCCCGGCCCAGAACAACCCGGCCAGGTACAAGGCCACGCCAAACACCCCATGGGCCAGCAGGCTGCGTGCCCGCGCCACATTCGGCCTGGGAGTTTTCGAGGCAAAGACACCGGCGCCCATGCCGGGCTGCATGATCAGGTAGGGTGCCGCCACGGTCGCCAGGCCAAGCACAAATGCTGGCATAAACCGTGGCTGTTGCGCCCACTCCAGCCCGCAAAGGGCGAGCAGCAAAGCGGCGAACATCACCCCTATTAGGTAATGCGCACTCCAGCCGATCAGCCGTTCGTTGGCCAGCGCAGGCGCCTTGGCGATGCTCTGATGGGCGAACTGCCCGCGCGGCATATGGCCAATCCAGCGGCCGACCAAGCCCCAGTTCGGCCCGGCCATGCCCAGCACGCGCAACTGGAACAGCGACCAGAGATCGGCAATGGCGGTGGCCGTTACGCCAATCAGTATCGCAAGGGTCAATCCTTCAAGCATGGCGTACTCCTTTTAATAACATTCAATAGATTGATTGAATGATTGGCCAATGCTACCTTGCTGTCAATGACTGATATGAAAACCCAACAACACCAGCAGATTGCCGAGCTGGCGCGGACCCTTGGCCACGCCCACCGCCTGAATCTGCTCGAACAGATGGCGGGCGGCGAGCTGGCCGTCGAGCAACTGGCCCAGCAGTGCCAGCTGTCGGTGGCCAACGCCTCCCAGCACCTGCAGCACTTGCGCCGCGCCGGCTTCGTGCAGACCCGCCGTGATGGCAAGCGCGTGCTCTACCGGCTCAGCGCCGGGCCGATCACCGAGGTGCTGGCGGCGCTCGGGCAATTGGCCGCGTTCAACCGCGCGGCGATCCGCGAGCTGATGAGCGATAGCCTGAGTGCGCCTGAACAGCTGGAAGGGATCGGCAGGGAAGAGCTGCTTGAGCGTTTGCAGGAGCACAGCGTGACCCTGCTCGATGTGCGCCCGGCCGAGGAATTTGCCCAAGGGCATTTGCCGGGGGCGATCAATATTCCATTCAGCGAATTGCAGCAGCGCCTGGGAGAACTGCCGGCCAGCCAGGAAGTGGTCGCCTATTGCCGTGGGCCCTGGTGCGTGTTTTCCCGCGATGCGGTGACGGCCCTGAAAGCCGGGGGCTTCAAGGCGCGTCATTACCTTGCAGGCGTTGAGCAGTGGCCCGGGCCGCTGCAGGGTTAAGCCAGCTCGCCAAGGCAGCGTTCGAGGATATCAAGGCCTTCTTCCAGCACCTCAGGCTCGATGGTCAGCGGTGCCAGCAAGCGGATGATGTGCCGGGCCTTGCCGCTGGGCATCAGCAGCAGGCCGGCGCTTCTGGCCGCTGCCAGCAGGTGTGCCAGCTGCGCCGTGGCCGGACTGCCATTGGCGTTGACCAGCTCGATGCCACGCATGGCGCCGGTGCCGGTCAGGCGGCCCAGGTAAGGTGAAAGTTTGTTGGCCTGCCAACGCTCGAAGCGCCTGAGCAGCGCCGCTTCCTGCTGCTCGCCCCAGGTTGCCAGGTTGGCATCGCTCATTTCATCCAGGGTGGCCAGCGCGGCGGCGCAGGCCATCGGGTTACCGGAGTAGGTACCGCCCAGGCCGCCTTTGGGCAGGTTGTCGACCAGCGCCTTGCGCCCGACCACCGCGCCCAGCGGCATGCCGCCGGCAATACTTTTGGCCAGCAACAGCAGGTCCGGCTCGATGCCCAGGCGCGGGAAGGCGAAGCGCTGGCCGGTGCGGCCAAAACCCGACTGGATTTCATCGATGATGAGCAGGATCCCGTGCTGGTCGCAGAAGCTGCGCAAGGCCTGGGCGAACGCAGGTTCCATGGCCAGGAAGCCGGCCTCGCCCTGCACCGGTTCAAAGATGAAGGCGGCCACGTCATTGACGTCGATCTCGACGCTGAACAGGCGCTGCATGGCCTCGAGCGCCTGCTCGGTGCTCACCCCGGTGTCCTGGCTGGGGAAGGGCAGGTGATACACCGGCCCCGGCAGCACGCCGACGCGCTGCTTGTAGGGCGCGACCTTGCCGTTGAGGTTGAGGGTCGCCAGGGTGCGGCCATGAAAGCCGCCGTCAAAGGCGATGATCGCGGTCTTGCCGGTGGCACCGCGAGCGATCTTCAGGGCATTTTCTGCAGCTTCCGCACCGCTGTTGGTGAGCATGCCACTGAGCGGGTAAGACACCGGCACGAACTGCGCCAGCCGGTGCATCAGCTCGATGTAGGGCTCATGCCCGGCGGCGTTGAAGGCGTAGTGGGTCAGGCGCGTGGCCTGCGTCTGGATGGCGGCGACAATTCGCGGGTGGCAGTGGCCCAGGTTCAACACGCCAATACCGCCAACAAAATCAATATAACGTTTGCCGTTGGTGTCCCAGACTTCCGCGTTTTTACCGTGTGACAGTGTAATAGGGTGAACTACGGAAATAGACTGGCTGATAGTTTCGTGACTCATTTGCCCGCGGCCTCGCTGCAGTTTCTTATTATCTAAGCGAGCCGCGGTTATTCAGTGCAAACGAAATAAAGGATTGCAATCATTCCTTCAATTCCGGAACTTGCCCGCCACTGCCTACGCGCTCAACGATCCACTCGACAAAGGCGCGGACCTTGGGCACCTCGGCGGCATGCTCGGCGTGGGCGATAAAATGCGAGCCCTCACTGATTTTCGGATGGTTCCAGGGGATCGCCAGTTTGCCTTCGGCCAGCTCCTCGGCCACCAGAAAACGCGGGACAAGGGCGATGCCGCAGCCGGCCTGGGCGGCGCGGATGCACATGTAGAATGTGTCGAAGCGTGGGCCGTGGTAGCTGTTCTGGCTGTGCAGGCCCTGGCCGAGAAACCACTCATGCCAGGCCTCGGGCCGCGAGGTGCACTGCAGCAGGCGGTGTTCGGTGAGTGATTCGGCACTGTCGAAGTGCTGCCGGGCCAGCAGGTCCGGGGCGCACACCGGCACCACCTGCTCCTTGAACAGCTCGACGCAGGTTGCCCCGGGCCAGGTGCCCTGGCCGAAAAAGAAGGCGATGTCGGCCTTGGCCTGAACCAGGTCGAAGGGCTCCAGTTCGTTGCGGATGTCCAGGTGAATACGCGGATGGCGCTCGCCGAAGCCCTTGAGGTTGGGCACCAGCCAACGCTCGCCGAAGGTCGGCTGGGTGGCGATGCGCAGCACTTCGGTCTCACCGCCATAACTGAGGATGTAGCGGCTGGACATGTCCAGTTGCACCAGGATCTTGTTCACCTCGGCCAGGTACAGGGCGCCGGCCGGGGTCAGGTGCAGGCGCCGGCGGATGCGCTGGAACAGCGGGTGCGAGAGCATCTCTTCAAGCTGCGCGACCTGCTTGCTCACCGCGCTCTGGGTCAGGTGCAGCTCTTGGGCTGCACGGGTAAAACTCAGGTGCCGGGCGGCGGCTTCGAAGCACTGCAGGGCGGTGGTGGAGGGCATCAGGCGTTTGGACATGGGCGGGGTCAACCTGGCGAAAAAGAGATGAGGTCATTCCGTTACGGAATCATGTGCTTCTAAAAGGTCGTTTGTGAGCAGCGTCCCTATAGATTAATACTGACCTGCATCAACGATTTCAACCCGTATCCGCTGTAGGAGAATAATAAGATGGTTGCTGAACTACTTACCCGTTTGGGCGTGCCTGAAAGTTTATATAACGGCGGCACTCATGCTGTTTTTACGCCCATCGACGGCAGCCAGATCGCAGCGCTTACCCTGGAAGACAAAGCGGCGGTAACCCGTCGTATCGACGCCGCCCATGGGGCCTTCTTGCGCTGGCGTGATGTGCCGGCGCCACGGCGTGGCGAACTGGTGCGGCTGTTCGGCGAAGTGCTGCGTGAGCACAAGGCTGCACTCGGCGAGCTGGTGTCGATCGAAGCCGGCAAGATCACCCAGGAAGGCCTGGGCGAAGTGCAGGAAATGATCGACATCTGCGACTTCGCCGTCGGCCTGTCGCGTCAGCTCTATGGCCTGACCATCGCCTCCGAGCGTCCGGGCCACCATATGCGTGAAACCTGGCACCCGTTGGGCGTGGTTGGAGTGATCAGCGCCTTCAACTTCCCCGTCGCGGTCTGGGCCTGGAACACCACCCTGGCATTGGTGTGCGGCAACGCCGTGGTCTGGAAGCCGTCGGAGAAAACCCCGCTGACCGCGCTGGCCTGCCAGGCGCTGTTCGAAAAAGCCCTGAAAGCCTTCGGTGATGCGCCTGAAGGCCTGAGCCAGTTGATCATCGGTGATCGTGAGGCCGGCGAAGCGCTGGTCGACGATCCGCGCGTGCCGCTGGTCAGCGCCACCGGCAGCACCCGCATGGGCCGTGAAGTCGGCCCGCGGGTGGCTGCACGTTTCGGCCGCAGCATCCTCGAACTCGGTGGCAACAACGCGATGATTCTTGCACCGAGTGCCGACCTGGATCTGGCCGTGCGCGGCATCCTCTTCAGCGCCGTCGGTACTGCTGGCCAGCGCTGCACCACCTTGCGCCGGCTGATCGTCCATCGCTCGATCAAGGACGAAGTGGTTGCCCGGGTCAAAGCCGCCTATGCCAAGGTTCGTATCGGCGACCCGCGTAAAGACAACCTGGTCGGTCCGCTGATCGACAAGCAGTCCTTCAGCGCCATGCACAATGCCCTGACCCAGGCCCGCGATGAAGGCGGCCAGGTATTCGGTGGCGAGCGGCAGCTGCAGGAGCAGTACCCGAATGCCTACTACGTGGCCCCGGCGATCGTCGAGATGCCTGGCCAGAGCGCCGTGGTTCGTCATGAAACCTTTGCACCGATCCTCTACGTGCTGGCCTACGACGAGTTCGAAGAAGCCCTGCGCCTGAACAACGAAGTGCCGCAAGGCTTGTCGTCGTGCATCTTCACCACCGACCTGCGCGAAGCCGAGCGCTTCCAGAGCGCCGCGGGCAGTGACTGCGGGATTGCCAACGTCAACATCGGCACCAGCGGTGCGGAGATTGGCGGCGCCTTTGGCGGTGAGAAGGAAACCGGCGGTGGCCGTGAGTCGGGCTCGGATTCGTGGAAGGCCTACATGCGCCGGCAGACCAATACCGTGAACTATTCCCGCGAGCTGCCGTTGGCGCAGGGGATTGTCTTCGACTGACGGGCCCTATCGCGGGGCAAGCCCGCTCCCACAGGGGAGGTGATCTCTGTGGGAGCGGGCTTGACCCGCGATAAGTACACCACCGTACAAGAACAAGCAGTAGAGGGTTACCCATGGCATCGCTACAACAAAAGAAACAGCGTTCGCTGCAACACGGTCTGACCTCGCGCCAGGTGTCGATGATCTCCATTGCCGGGATCATCGGCGCCGGGCTGTTCATTGGCTCGTCCACGGCCATCGCCACCGCCGGGCCGGCCATTCTGATTTCCTACACCATGACCGGCCTGCTGGTGCTATTGGTGATGCGCATGCTCGGGGAGATGGCCATCGCCAACCCCAACAGCGGCTCGTTCTCCACCTACGCCAGCCAGGCCATCGGGCCCTGGGCCGGGTTTACCATCGGCTGGCTGTACTGGTGGTTCTGGGTGCTGATCATTCCGGTCGAGGCGATTGCCGGTGCCGATATCCTGCATGCCTACTTCCCCGGCGTGCCGTCGTGGCTGTTCGCCTTTCTGATCATGATCGTGCTGTCGGGCACCAACCTGATCAGCGTGAAGAACTTCGGCGAGTTCGAGTACTGGTTCGCGCTGATCAAGGTCATTGCCATTCTTGCCTTTATTGGTGTCTGCACCCTGGCGGTGTTCGGCTTCTGGCCACTGGCCGAAGTCTCCGGCGTGCAGCAACTGTGGGCCACTGGCGGCTTCATGCCCAACGGCTTTGGCGCGGTGCTCGGCGGTGTGCTGGTGACCATTTTCTCGTTCTTCGGCGCCGAGATCGTCACCATCGCCGCCGACGAAACGTCCAACCCCAAGGACAAGATCCGCAGGGCCACCAACCTGGTGGTGTACCGCATCGCGATCTTCTACATCGTCTCGATCTTCTTCATCGTTTCGCTGGTAGCCTGGAACGACCCGGGCCTCAAGGCCGTTGGCTCGTTCCAGCGCGTGCTGGAAGTGCTCAACGTGCCGGGCGCCAAGCTGATGGTTGACCTGGTGGTGCTGGTGGCGGTGACCAGTTGCATGAACTCGGGGCTTTATACCGCCTCGCGCATGCTCTACTCGCTGGGCTCGCGGGGCGAGGCGCTGAAGATGACCAAGCGTATCTCCGGCAACGGCGTGCCGACCGTGGCGGTGATTCTCTCGACCTTCGCAGGCTTTGCCGGTTGCCTGGTCAACTATGTGTTCCCGGGCAAGGTCTTCGGCTTTTTGCTCTCGACCACCGGCGCCATCGCCTTGCTGGTGTACCTGGTGATTGCTGTGTCGCAGCTGCGCATGCGCGCCATCACCGATCGCCAGGGCACGGAGCTTGCGTTCAAGATGTGGCTGTTCCCGTGGCTGACCTGGCTGGTCATCGGCCTGATTACCCTGGTGCTCGGCTACATGCTGATCAGCCCGGCCTACCGCTATGAAACCCTGATGACCGCGGGGGTGACCCTGGCCATCCTGCTGATCTCGCTGACCCGCCGTAAAACACCGGCCAGCGAGCCGGCCGGCAGCCCGGCGGTATCGGCCAAAGGCCTCTAGCGCGGCGCTTGGCACGGCAAAAGCCCATGACCGGTTCATGGGCTTTTTCGTTGTCCGGCGTTACTATCGGCGTTGCTTTCCCTTTAAAAAACAGACAATCAGGAAGCCTATGAGTACCCAAGCCTTATCCCTGCAGGAACTGGCCGCCCCCGAAGGCGTCTGCTACGGCTGCGGCTGTTCCCACCCCAGCGGCCTGCACCTGAAGAGCCACTGGGACGCCGACGGTATCCACCTGCTGTGCCGCCACTCGCCCGACAGCACCTTCCTCGGCTGGCCGGGGCTGGTCTATGGCGGTTTGCTGGCGATGCTGGTCGACTGCCATTCGAACTGGGCCGCCATGGCCTACCACTACCGCGCCGAAGGCCGCGAGCCGGGCAGCCTGCCGCGTATCGACTGCGTCACCGGCCAGCTCAACCTGACCTACCTGAAACCCACGCCGATGGGCGTCGAGCTGCTGCTCAAGGCCCGGGTCGAGGGTGAAGTGGGGCGCAAGAGCCGGGTGATCTGCGAAGTCTGGGCCGACGACGTGCTGACCGTCAGCGCCGACTCGGTGTTCGTCCGGGTCGACACCGAAAAGCTCAAGCACAAGGCCCACGGCACCGCTTAAAACGGCACGGCAATGGTCAACTGGCTGTAGACGTTGGTGCCATTGCCGCCAACCTGGTTGCCGCCGTCATCGCTGCTCTTGCGCGGCTGGTACAGGCCCAGCAGCGGGCTGATGATCAGGTGCTCGCTGACTGCCCATTCGGCGTACAGGTCCAGCTCGCGGCCGTCGAGGTTCAGCGTGCCGCGCTCGTGCAGGGTCTTGTAGTTGAACAGCAGCACGCCCAGGGTCAGGGCCTCGACCGGGGTGGCCTTGAGGGCGACAAAGTGCACGTCGTTGTTGCTGTTGAACGGGCCTGAATAGTTGCCCGTGACCTCGCCCTGGAACCAGGTGCCGTAGCCGCGGTTCATGCCGTTGAACATCGAGTCCCAGCCTTCGGAATAGCGGCTGTAGCGGTAGGTCAGGTCCGGGCGCCAGGGCACCTCGGCAAAGGTGTAGCCGGCTTCGGCGTACCAGGCTTTCTCCGGCCCTGCGTGCTTGTTTTGCCAGGCATATTCGAAGGCGAAATGCGCGTTCTCGACCCCAGCATCACCGGCGCCGCGCAGGCTGTAGATGTCCATGCCTTCACGTTGTTTCTGGAATTCACTGGCATAGCGATCATCGACATTCAGGCCGCGAATGTAAGTCAGTTCCAGGGTGCCGGGGGCAGCGCTGTAGGCCAGGGTGCCGGCGGCCAGTTCGCTGTTGGCCTGGGCGCGGTTGTCCGACTTCATCCACAACAGGCTGCCATGCAGGCCATCCTTGGCGCCCAGGCGCAGTACTGCGGTCTTGTCGAAAGCATGGCGGGCGGCCAGGTAATAGGCGCCGCCGCGATTGAGCTCGCCGTCGGCCGGGCCCTTGCCGAAGTTCAGGCCGTCGTCGTTGATGATGAAGCCATCGCCGAGGGTGATGACCTGGCGACCGAACGACAGGTCCAGGCCATCCTCGCCCAGTGCCGGGATCAGCTTGCCCGAGCGCCAGCCGGCGAAGGCTTCGTCGAATTTAGTCGTGCGTTCGCTGCCATCGCTGATGCCGGCAGCATCGCCGTCGCCCCAGGTCGCCGAACTGACCAGGTTGGCGGTGCCGTAAACCGTGCCCAGTTCGCCCAGGCGCTGGTCGGCGCTCAAGCCATATTTGATAAAGCCTTCGCGCCAGGTCGAGCCGCCTGGGGTGCCGTCGTAATTCTTGCGGCTGTTGAACAGGCCGTACACGGCGAGGAAGTTGGCGTTCAGGTGGGTGTCGTCATCGGCATACAGCTCAAGTGCATGAGCCGGGGGCAGGGCCAGCAGCAGGCTGAGGCTGGTGCCCTTGAGCAAATGGGGGAGGCGGGTGGTCATGGCGCAGGTTCCCTAAAGGAGGCGTTGGTGGCCGCCATTTAGGGTTCGAAGGCCCCGGCAGGTCTTTGCTTTGCCTGCCAGGGCGGTTGATCCTGCTCGCCAGCAGGTTTAGCGCAGGGTAGCGGCCATCTGCGCGAACACGTCGAGCACGGCGCTGGCCAGGTCCTTGCTGCGTTGGCCGTTCCAGCCGGTTTCGGCGTTGGGCGCGTCGTCGTGGTCTTTGAACGGCATCTCAAGGGTCAGCGACAGGCAGTCATGGGCCTGGCCGACGCTGTTGCAGGCCAGGGTCATATTGGCCTGGCCAGGGGCGGAGCGCGGGTAGCCATGGACCTGCTGGAAGTCCACGGTGCGCTTGCACAGGCTGTCGCGGAAGGTGGTTTCCAGGGCAGCGATACGCGCGTTGTAGCCGGGGTTGCCTTCGCAGCCGGCGGTGAACACGTGGGGGATTTCTTCGTCGCCGTGCACGTCGAGGAACAGGTCGACGCCGTGCAGCTTCATCTGCTGCTGGGCGAAGAATACCTCCGGGCTCTTGTCGATGCTCGCATCCTGCCAGGCGCGGTTCAGGTCCTGGCCCTTGGCGTTGGTGCGCAGGTGGCCGTGGATGGCGCCGTCGGGGTTCATATTCGCGATCAGGTACAGGTCGGCTTCCTGCAGCAAGGCCTGGATCGTCGGGTCATTGTCTTGCAAGCGGTCGATCACCCCTTCCATGAACCACTCGGCCATGTGCTCACCCGGGTGCTGCTGGGCGATCATCCACAGTTTGCGCTTGGTTGCGGCGCCGTCGCCGGCGCGCAGCAACTGGATGTCACGGCCTTCGACGCTGCGGCCGGTGGCCAGCAGTTCAACGCCAGGCAGGCTGGTGGCGCGTTCAATCAACTGATTGTGGCGCGCGCGCGGGTAGGGCTCGAAATAGGCAAACCAGGCCTGGGGCTGTTCGGCCTTGAGGCTGAATTCGAGGGCCTTGCCGTCGAAAGTGGTGGGCACCCGGAACCACTGTTGCTGGTCGTAGGAGGCCACGGCCTGGTAACCGCTCCAGGCCTCGTGGTAGGACGAGGCACCGGCGTTTTCCAGGACAAAACCATGGGTCTGGCCCGGGGTCAGCCCCGCAGCCTTGAAGTGGAACCACTGGAAGTGCTCGCTGCGGGTGTCGGGGCGGATCTCCAGGCGCACCCGTGCAGGGTCACTGGCATCCTTGACGAGGATGTTGCCGGAATCGAAATCGCAGTCGATGTGCAGGGGGGACAGCGTCACGGTCATCACCAGGCTCCATGTAGAGTTGTTGTGGCAACTACTCTACACGCCTGGCTCAGGACCAGAAACCGATCGCTGCCAATGCCGCCAGGCCCAGGCCGATGGCCACCGAGCAACCGCCCAGCGACAGCGCGGCGCGTGGTTGCCGGTACCAGCCGTCCTCGCCCAGTTGGCGCGCCGGAGCCAGCAGCGAGCGCCAGCGCAGCTCGGTGGCGTGGAACGCCTCGCGGTGTGCCGGGGCGCTGTCTAGCCAGCGGCGAAAATCGATGCGTTCGCTGGCCGTCACGTCCGGGCTTTGCAGGCGTACGTACCACTGGCCGGCGATGCTCGCCAGGGCGTCGCGCTCTTCGCGGGCAATCTGCAGCGCCTGGTTCATGTGGCGCTCGACAGTGATGGCCGGCAGGTCGAGGCGCTCGGCAATGCTGGCGAACGACAGTTGATCGAGGCGGCTGAGGAGAAATACCTGCTGAACGCGGCGCGGCAGCTTTTTCAGGCGCTGCAGCAGGGCATCGTCCGCCAGATGGTGGGAAAGGGGATTGTGTTCAAGGGGCAGCAACAGACGGGTCATGTACAAGCTCCTTGCTGGTCGGTGGAGTGGGGGCGTCTTCCTTGACGCTGCAACAGCTTATTCGTAACGAGATTGATTCTCAAGTGCTAATTCCGCAAAGCGCTGTTACAACCATTCACTGTGCGACATTCATTTGCTATCATCGCGGCCATTCAAGCAACACCCCTCTTCATTAGCCTGAAGACCAAAAAAAAGACCCGGCAAAAAGCCGGGTCAAAAACCGTGATTAGCCTGATGAGGAGATAATCTGAGAGTCCGACCTAAGGGCTTTCAGTTTATCCAACCAGTCTCGCGACCAGTTGTGAGCAATAATAATCGTTATCATTTGCAAGTCAAATGAATTTTCTGTCATTGCGTAAAAACTTTTACGCAGTGCGCTCCCTCCTGACCGGCGGACACCAGCACCCGCCTTCGGTCGACTCCCACGTAACGTTCTGCAACAGGCTCAGGAATGCTCCTGATTGGCTGCCGTGCGCTCGAGCATGGCCCTGGCCATGTTGATCATGTGCATCGACGCCAGCGCCAGGTCGCGCGGTACGCCTTGCATGCCGTCAGCCGATTCGTAGGCGGTGGCGGCAGCGCAGCGCAATATATTGCTGGCATGGGCGGTGGCCTGGGCGCTGCTGAGGCCCTCACGGGCGACCAGCAGCGGCTCGTCGGGGCCAAAGGTCACCGGTGCCGGGTTGAGGTAGTAATCCAGCGCGCGCCGGGCGGCATCACTGTTACTTAATGCTTCGGAATCAAGGCTGAGGTCCGTTTCAGGGGATATCGGTTTCATGCGTCTGCCTGCTGTTTGGGTAAGCGATGAAAGGTGTTGGCAGATATTAATACGCTCTGTAGTTATGACTATTGTTTAAATACTACAATATGTGTATTGAGCGCCAGAAGGCAGTCCGTATCGTGCCAGCGATGGATAAATGGACTGACCTGGTTAAAGCCAGGATGCGTGAACTGAAAGTCACGCAGGAAAATCTCGCCGAACGCATCGGAGTCACCCAGGGCGCCGTGGGCCACTGGCTGCGCGAGGAGCGCGAGCCGAAACTGCGGGTGCTCAACCAGATTCTGGTGGAAGTGGGGCTGCCGCCGCTGCAGATGGTTTTCCCCAATCAGGTGTCGGAAAGCAACGGTTCCTACACGGTATCGGGCAACCCGACTACTGTGGCTGGCGCCGATGGCCTACAGCACGAACTGTATTTTCGCTACCCGATTCTGGCCTGGGGCAATCTTGACCCGGTTGAGGTGGCCGATGACACGCCGTTGCAGTCAACCGACTATAAAGCGCAGGGGCGGGCGTTCTGGCTCAGGGTCGAAGGCGACGCGATGACCGCGCCGTTGGGCTTGAGCGTGCCGGAGGGCATGCTGATCCTGGTCGATACCGGGCTTGCGGCCGAACCCGGAAAACTGGTGATCGCGCGTTCGCCAGGCAGCACGGCAACGAGTTTTCGCCAGTTGAGCGAGGAGGGCGGCCAGCGCTATCTGCGCCCGCTCAACCCGACCTATCCCAAGGCCTTGTGCAGCGAGCAGTGCGAGTTGCTGGGGGTGGTGGTGCAGGCATTGGTCAAGTTTTGAGCTGAATCTCATCGCGGGGCAGGCGACCCGACTTGCCCCGCGATGAGGCCCTCAAGCCTCGTCCAGCTCCACTAGCACAGCCCCTTCACTGACCATCTCGCCTTCCTGGCAGAACAGCGCCTTGACTGTCCCAGCATGGGGCGCGCGGATGCTGTGTTCCATCTTCATGGCTTCCAGCACCACCAGCTGCGCACCGGCTTCCACCGCCTGGCCAACCTCCACCAGCACCCGTACGATGCTGCCGTTCATTGGCGCGCCAAGGCCGCCCTGATGGCTGTGGCTGGCATCGGCCTCGGCAATCGGGTCGTAGCGGTTGACGCTGTGCAGCTCGCCGTCCCATTGCAGGTACAGGGTCTGGCCACGGCGGATTGCCAGGTGCCGGCGGCGCAGGCCGTCTTCGTCGATCAGTAGCTGCTCGCCGTCCAGGGTCAGCTTTGATGCATCCGTCTGAGTCAGGTTGATGACCCGAGCTTCACCGTTGCAGGTCAGGTGCAGGCTGACCTGCGCCGGCACGCCGGCACGAAAGCCGTTATTGGCGGCCCACGGCGAGTGACGGTCATCGGCCCGCGGGTGAACCGGCTGGCTCTGGATGAAGGCTTCGGCCGCCGCCTGCCAGAACGCCGCCGGCAAGGCTTGCGGTGCCGGTAGCAATTGTTCCTGATAACGCGGGATGAACCCGGTATCCAGCTCGGCCTCGGCAAATGCCGGGTGGGCGAGGATGCGCCGCAGAAAGGCGATATTGGTTTTCAGCCCGCCGATGGCAAACTCGTCGAGCATCGCCAGCAAGCGCAAGCGCGCCTGCTCGCGGGTTTCGCCCCAGGCGATCAGCTTGCCGAGCATCGGGTCATAGAACGGCGAGACGTCGTCGCCTTCGCTGACGCCGCTGTCCACCCGTCGGCCTTCGCCCGGCGCCGACTCGCGGTACAGCGCCAGGTGGCCGGTGGCCGGGAGAAAGTCATTGGCCGGGTCTTCGGCATACAGGCGCACTTCGATGGCATGGCCGTTGAGCGGCACCTGCGCCTGGGTGATTGGCAATGGCTCGCCACAGGCGACGCGAATCTGCCAGGCGACCAGGTCCAGGCCGGTGATCGCTTCGGTGACCGGGTGCTCGACCTGCAGGCGGGTGTTCATCTCCATGAAGAAGAACTCGCCGCGGGCATCGAGCAGAAACTCCACGGTACCGGCACCGACATAGCCGATGGCTTGGGCCGCCTTGACCGCCGCTTCGCCCATGGCCTGGCGCTGGGCGCTGCTCAGGCCCGGGGCAGGGGCTTCTTCGACGACCTTCTGGTGCCGGCGCTGGATCGAGCAGTCGCGCTCGTTGAGGTACAGGCAGTTGCCGTGCTGGTCGGCGAACACCTGGATCTCTACGTGGCGCGGCTTGAGCACGTATTTTTCCACCAGCATGCGCGCATCGCCGAACGACGACTGCGCTTCACGCTGGGCCGAGGCCAGGGCTTCGCCGAGCTGGCTTTCGTGCTCGACCACCTTCATGCCTTTGCCGCCGCCGCCAGCGGTAGCCTTGAGCAGCACCGGGTAGCCGATCTTTTCGGCGGCGGCGCGGAAGGTTTCCAGGTCCTGGGCTTCGCCGTGATAACCCGGCACCAGCGGCACGCCGGCCTGTTCCATCAGGGCCTTGGCCGCCGACTTGCTGCCCATGGCATCGATGGCGCTGGCCGGTGGGCCGAGGAAAATCAGCCCGGCCTGCTCGATGGCACGGGCAAAGCCTGCGTTTTCGGACAAAAAGCCGTAGCCGGGGTGGATCGCCTGGGCGCCGCTGGCTTTGGCCGCGGCCAGCAGCTTGTCGATGTCCAGGTAGCTGTCAGCGGCCTTGGCGCCGCCGAGGTCGACGCGAATGTCAGCTTCGCGGCTGTGCCGCGCTTCACGGTCGATGGCGCTGTGCACGGCCACAGTGGTCAGGCCCAGGGCCTTGGCGGTGCGCATCACCCGGCAGGCGATCTCGCCGCGGTTGGCGACCAGCAGGGTGGTCAACGGGGTGCGGCTCATGGGCGCGGCTCCTTGTGTGACGGTTGGCCCTGCCAGGCCGGGCTGCGTTTTTCCAGGAAGGCGCGCAGGCCTTCCTGCCCCTCGGGGCTGACGCGAATGCGGGCGATGGCGTTTTCGCAGTAGCGGCGGATGGCAGGGGTCAGCTCGCCGGGGCCGACTTCACGCAGCAGCTCCTTGCTGGCACGCATGGCCTGCGGGCTGTTGAGCAGCAGGTTGTCGATCCAGTTGTCGACCTGCTGTTCCAGCTCGGCGGCCGGGTAGGCTTCGGCCAGCAGGCCCAGCTCACGGGCGCGCTCACCGCTGAAGCGTTCGGCGGTGAGGGCGTAGCGGCGTGCGGCGCGCTCGCCCATGGCCTGGACCACGAACGGGCTGATCACAGCTGGCGCCAAGCCGATGCGCACTTCCGACAGGCACAACTGCGCGTCACTGGCGCCAATGGCCATGTCGCAGCAGCTGATCAGGCCCAGGGCGCCACCAAAGGCTGCGCCTTGCACCACCGCCAGGGTCGGCACCTTGAGCCGCGCCAGGTTGTACATCAGCTCGGCCAGCTCGCGGGCGTCGTCAAGGTTGGTGTTGTAGTCCAGTTGCGCCGACTGCTGCATCCAGGCCAGGTCGGCACCGGCGCTGAAGTGCCGGCCACGGCCACGCAGCAGCACGAAACGCAGGCTGCTGTCGGCGCCGATATGGTCGATGGCGATGATCAGCTCGCGGATCATCTGCGCGTTGAAGGCGTTGTTCTTGTCTTCCCGGCTCAGCCACAGGGTGGCGAAACCACGGGGGTCCTTGATCAGTTCAAGGGTAGTGAAGTCGCTCATGGTCACATCCGGAAAATGCCGAAACGGCTCTGTTCGATCGGTGCGTTGAGGGCCGCGGACAACGCCAGGCCAAGGATCTCGCGGGTTTGCGCCGGGTCGATGACGCCGTCGTCCCAGAGCCGGGCGCTGGAGTAGTAAGGGTGGCCCTGGTGCTCGTACTGGTCGAGGATCGGCTGCTTCAGACGCGCTTCGTCTTCGGCGCTGAAGGCCTGGCCGCTGCGCTCGCTCTGCTCGCGCTTGACCTGGGCGAGCACGCCGGCGGCCTGTTCGGCGCCCATCACGCCGATCCGTGCGTTTGGCCACATCCACAAGAAACGCGGGTCGTAGGCGCGGCCGCACATGCCGTAGTTGCCGGCGCCAAAGCTGCCGCCGATGATCACGGTGAACTTCGGCACCTGGGCGCAGGCCACCGCGGTGACCAGCTTGGCGCCATGCTTGGCGATGCCACCGGCCTCGTACTTCTGGCCGACCATGAAGCCGGTAATGTTCTGCAAGAACAGCAGCGGGATGCCGCGCTGGCAGGCCAGTTCGATGAAGTGCGCGCCTTTTTGCGCAGCTTCTGCGAAGAGGATGCCGTTGTTGGCCAGGATCGCTACCGGATACCCGTGCAGGTGGGCAAAGCCGCACACCAGAGTGGTGCCGAACAACGCCTTGAACTCATCGAATACCGAGCCGTCGACCAGCCGCGCAATTACCTCGCGCACATCGAACGGCTGCTTGGCATCGGCCGGCACCACGCCGTACAGCTCTTCACTGCTGTACAGCGGCGCCACCGGCGCGCGCTGCTGCAACTCGCCGAGCTTGTGCCAGTTGAGGTTGGCCACGCAGCGCCGGGCGATGGCCAGGGCGTGCTCGTCGTTGTCGGCATAGTGGTCGGCGACGCCGCTGGTTTTGCAGTGTACGTCGGCGCCGCCGAGGTCTTCGGCGCTGACCACTTCGCCGGTGGCAGCCTTGACCAGCGGTGGGCCGGCAAGAAAGATCGTCGCCTGCTGGCGGACCATGATCGCTTCGTCGGCCATGGCCGGCACATAGGCGCCGCCGGCGGTGCACGAGCCCATGACCACGGCGATCTGGGGAATGCCGAGGGCGCTCATGTTGGCCTGGTTGAAGAAGATCCGCCCGAAGTGCTCGCGGTCGGGGAACACTTCATCCTGGCGCGGCAGGTTGGCGCCACCGGAGTCCACCAGGTACAGGCACGGCAGGCGGTTCTGCAGGGCGATGGCCTGGGCGCGCAGGTGTTTTTTCACCGTTAGCGGGTAGTAGGAGCCGCCTTTGACCGTGGCGTCGTTGGCGACGATCATGCATTCGACGCCTTCAACCCGGCCAATGCCGGCGATCACGCCTGCGGCCGGGACGTCTTCGCCGTACACCTCATGGGCGGCCAGCTGGCCGATTTCAAGGAACGGCGAACCTGCGTCGAGCAGGCGGTCGATACGTTCGCGTGGCAGCAGTTTGCCCCGCGAGGTGTGCCGCTCCTGGGCCTTGGGCCCACCGCCCTGGTGCACCTGGGCGATCAGGCTGCGCAAGGCGTCGACCTGTTTCGCCATGGCGGCGTAGCTCTGCGCGAACTCTGCTGACTTCGGATTGATGTGAGACTTGATGATCATTGTGGTTCCTCACGCAGAATCAAGCGACAAGCTTCAAGCTGCAAGACTGATCTGTGTTATGGCGGCAGTCGCGAGCCGTCAGCACTGCGCGGGCTGCATCGACTTGCCGCTTGTAGCTTGCTGCTAAGCGCTTCAGCGCGTCTCTTGGAAGAGTTCGCGGCCGATCAGCATCCGGCGGATCTCACTGGTGCCGGCGCCGATCTCGTAGAGCTTGGCATCGCGCAGCAGGCGGCCGGCCGGGAATTCGTTGATGTAGCCGTTGCCTCCCAGAATCTGGATCGCCTCAAGGGCCATCTGGGTGGCGCGCTCGGCGGTGTAGAGGATGACCCCGGCGGCGTCCTTGCGCGTGGTTTCGGCGCGGTCGCAGGCCTGGGCCACGGCGTACAGGTAGGCGCGGCTGGCGTTGAGCTGGGTGTACATGTCGGCGATTTTGCCCTGGATCAGCTGGAACTCGCCGATGCTCTGGCCGAACTGCTTGCGGTCGTGGATGTAGGGCACCACCAGGTCCATGCAGGCCTGCATGATCCCGGTCGGGCCGCCGGAGAGCACCACACGCTCGTAGTCCAGGCCGCTCATCAGTACTTTGACGCCGCCGTTGAGCACGCCGAGGATGTTCTCTTTGGGTACTTCGACGTTGTCGAAGAACAGCTCGCAGGTGTTCGAGCCGCGCATGCCCAGCTTGTCGAACTTGTTGCTGCGGCTGAAGCCTTTCCAGTCGCGTTCGACAATAAAGGCGGTGATGCCGTGGGCGCCTTTGTCGAGGTCGGTCTTGGCGTAGATCACGTAGGTGTTGGCGTCCGGGCCGTTAGTGATCCAGGTTTTGCTGCCGTTGAGGACGAAGTGGTCGCCGCGCTGTTCGGCGCGCAGTTTCATCGATACCACGTCGGAACCGGCATTCGGCTCGCTCATGGCCAGGGCGCCGATGTGCTCGCCACTGATCAGCTTGGGCAGGTACTTGGCTTTCTGCTCGGCGTTGCCGTTGCGGTTGATCTGGTTGACGCAGAGGTTGGAATGGGCGCCGTAGGAGAGGGCGACCGAGGCCGAGCCGCGGCTGATTTCTTCCATGGCCACCACGTGGGCCAGGTAGCCGAGGCCGGCGCCGCCGTATTCTTCACTGACGGTGATCCCCAGCAGGCCCATGTCACCGAACTTGCGCCACATGTCGGCGGGGAACAGGTTGTCCTGGTCGATCTGCGCGGCGCGCGGCGCCAGCTCTGCGGCGACGAAGGACTGCACCTGGTCGCGAAGCATGTCGATGGTTTCGCCCAGGGCGAAGTTCAGGGTCGGATAACGCATGCGGGCACCTATTGTTGATTGTTCTTGGATTAAGGGTGCTTGTGCTGGCCTCATCGCAGGTTATGCCCGCTCCTACAGTTCTTTGTGGGAGCGGGCTTGCCCCGCGATAGCCTCACAACACAAACCCTGTTTGTCAGTAACCTTTACGTTAACGTAAACCTGCCATCGTTAGCTGTCAATCTCGCCATGACCTTTACGTTAACGTAAATATGCGCCAGAGTAAGTCGCGCTTGAATCAGCTCCCAGAACAACCACAAAAAGGGACCGCCATGAATCAACCGAGCTATACCCAGGGCCGTCAGGACAAGCCGTTGCTGGCCATGACCATCGGCCAGGCATTCGACCAGACGGTCGCCCGCTTTGCCCAGCGCGAGGCGCTGGTGGTGCGACATCAGCAGCAGCGCTACACCTGGCAGACGCTGGCCGCCAGCGTCGACCTGCATGCCCGCGCGCTGATGGCGCTGGGGCTGAAAACCGGCGATCGCTTAGGCATCTGGGCGCCCAATTGCGCGCAGTGGTGCATTGCCCAGTTCGCCAGCGCCAAGATCGGCGTGATCCTGGTCAACATCAACCCGGCGTATCGCACCATCGAGCTTGAATACGTGCTCAAGCAGTCGGGCTGCCAGTGGCTGATCAGCGCCGGTGCCTTCAAGACTTGCGATTATCACGCCATGCTTGGCGAGCTGCTGCCCAACCTCGCCCAGCAAGCGCCAGGACAGCTACGCAGCGAACGCCTGCCGCAGCTGCGCGGGTTGATCAGCCTTGATGCCCAGCCGCCAGCAGGCTTTCTGCCCTGGGAGCGTCTGGCCTGGCTGGCCAGCGAAACCGACCCGGCCGACTTCCAGGCCCGTCAGCACAGCCTGCAGTTCGACCAACCGGTGAACATCCAGTACACCTCCGGCACCACCGGCTTCCCCAAGGGCGCGACCCTCAGCCACTACAACATCCTCAACAACGGCTACATGGTCGGCGAGAGCCTGGGCCTGAGCGAGCACGACCGCATGGTGATCCCGGTGCCGCTGTACCACTGCTTCGGCATGGTCATGGGCAACCTCGGCTGTGTCACCCATGGCAGCACCATGATCTACCCCAACGACGCCTTTGACCCGCTGCTGACGTTAAGCTGTGTCGCACAAGAGCAGGCCACCGCCCTGTATGGCGTGCCGACCATGTTCATCGCCATGCTCGATCACCCGCAACGTAGCGAGATGGACCTGTCGACCCTGCGCACCGGGATCATGGCCGGCGCCACCTGCCCGATCGAGGTGATGCGCCGGGTGATCGGCGAGATGCACATGAGCGAGGTGCAGATCGCCTACGGCATGACCGAAACCAGCCCGGTGTCGTTGCAGACCGGCGCCGATGACGACCTTGAACTTCGCGTGACCACGGTAGGGCGGACCCAGCCGCAGCTGGAAAGCAAGATCATCGATGAGCAGGGCTGCATTGTGCCGCGCGGGCAGATCGGCGAGCTGTGCACCCGCGGTTACAGCGTGATGCTCGGTTACTGGGGCAACCCGGCGGCCACCAGCGAAGCCATCGATCCGGCCGGCTGGATGCACACCGGGGACCTGGCGAGCATGAACGAGGCCGGCTATGTGTGCATCGCCGGGCGCAACAAGGACATGATCATTCGCGGCGGTGAGAACATCTATCCGCGCGAGCTGGAAGAGTTCTTCTTTACCCACCCGGCGGTGGCGGATGTGCAGGTGATCGGCATACCCGATGAGCGTTATGGCGAAGAGATCGTCGCCTGGATCAAGTTTCACCCCGGCCACAGCGCCAGCGAGATCGAACTGCAACAGTGGTGCAAGAGCCGCATTGCCCACTTCAAGGCCCCGCGCTACTTCCGCTTTGTCGATGAGTTTCCGATGACGGTGACCGGCAAGGTGCAGAAGTTCAAGATGCGCGAGATCAGCATTGAAGAGCTGATCAAACGCTGATTTTTCGCGGGGCAAGCCCGCTCCTAGATATTGTAGGAGCGGGCTTGCCCCGCGATGTCTACGCTTTCACCGGCGGCTCGTTACTCGGCGGGTCGCCCACGGTGGGCGGCACCGTCGGTTGCACCGGCACCTCATCAGGGTCCTGCTCTGGCACCGGCGGTGGCAGTGTCGGGTCGTCGATATTCGGATCGGGCGTTTCAGCCGGGATGGGAATGTTCATGGCCTGACCTCGCAACGGGGTTGTGGATGGCATGCTCAGGGTTTCGACCCCGGGCCCGGCCAATCGCTCATTTTTTTTGAACCCCGGGCCGCGCCCCCGCTCTGAACCTTTACCGCCACTTCATAACGGAGCAACGTTCGATGACCCGCGATGAGCCCTTCGAAACCGACCGTATGACTGCGGCTAGCGACCACCCGGACCAGGCCCTGAGCCTGTCCCAGGCCTTGCTCGAACCGCGGATCGTGATCGAGAACACCGTGCCGGTGCTTGATGGCGGGCTGTTTGCGGTCAAGGCGGTGGTCGCTGAGCCGGTGCAGGTCAGCAGCAAGGTTTACGCCGACGGTCATGACGCCCTGGCAGTGATGCTCAACTGGCGCCAGGCCCACAGCCGGCGCTGGCACTGCGTGCCGATGCAGTTTGCCGGCAATGACCTGTGGCAGGCCGAGTTCACCGTCAGCGAGCAGGGCCGCCACCTGTTCAGCATCGAGGCCTGGATCGACCCGTTCGCCACCTATTGCCACGACCTGGAGAAGAAATTCAACGCAGGCGTCGCGGTGCCCCTGGAGCTGCAGGAGGGGCTGCTGCAGATCGAGCACAATATCGGTCGCAGCAACGGCCCCCTGCGTGACCAGCTGCAGGCCCTGTACCAGCACCTGCCCGGTTTGCCCGTCGACGAGCAGGTGGCCTTGCTGCTGCACCCGGACACCGCCGTTCTGATGGCCGAGGCCGAGCACCGTACCTACCTCAGCCGCAGCCCTGAATACCCGCTGGATGTCGAACGCATCCAGGCCCGGTTCGCCAGTTGGTACGAGCTGTTTCCGCGCTCGGTCACCGACGACCCCGAGCGGCACGGTACCTTCAATGACGTGCACCAACGCTTGCCGATGATCCGCGACATGGGCTTTGACGTGCTGTACTTCCCGCCCATCCACCCGATCGGCGTGCGCCACCGCAAGGGCCGCAACAATGCCTTGCAGGCCGAGCCCGGTGACCCCGGCAGCCCTTATGCGATTGGCGGCGCCGAGGGCGGGCACGAGGCGATTCACCCACAACTGGGCAGCCGCGAGGATTTTCGCCGGCTGGTGGCCGCCGCCGCCAGGCACGGCCTGGAAATCGCCCTGGATTTTGCCATCCAGTGTTCCCAGGACCACCCCTGGCTCAAGGAGCACCCGGGCTGGTTCTCCTGGCGCCCGGACGGCAGCATCCGCTACGCCGAGAACCCACCGAAAAAGTACCAGGACATCGTCAACGTCGACTTCTATGCCGCCGATTCGGTACCGGCCCTGTGGCTGGCGCTGCGCGATGTTGTGGTGGGCTGGGTCAAGGAGGGGGTCAAGACCTTTCGCGTCGACAACCCGCACACCAAGCCCTTGCCGTTCTGGCATTGGCTGATCGCCAATGTGCGCAGCCAGTACCCGGACGTTATCTTCCTCGCCGAGGCCTTCACCAAGCCTGCGATGATGGCGCGCCTGGGCAAGGTCGGTTATTCCCAGAGCTACAGCTACTTCACCTGGCGCAACACCAAGGCCGAGCTGCAAAGCTACTTCGAGGAGCTAAACCAGCCGCCGTGGTGCTACTGCTATCGGCCGAACTTCTTCGTCAATACCCCGGACATCAACCCGTACTTTCTGCATGAATCGGGGCGCGCCGGCTTCCTTATTCGCGCCGCGCTGGCGGCCATGGGCTCGGGCCTGTGGGGCATGTACTCAGGGTTCGAGCTGTGCGAGGCGACGCCGGTGCCAGGCAAGGAGGAATACCTGGATTCGGAGAAGTACCAGATCCGCCCGCGCGACTTCAGCCAGCCAGGCAATATCATCGCCGAAATCGCCCAGCTCAACCGTATCCGCCGGCAGAATCCGGCCTTGCACACCCACCTGGGCGTGGCTTTCTATAACGCCTGGAACGACAACATCCTGTACTTCGGCAAACGCACTGCCGAGCGCGACAACTTCATCCTCATCGCCGTCAGCCTCGACCCGCACAACGCCCAGGAGGCGCACTTCGAACTGCCGTTGTGGGAGCTGGGCCTGGACGACCATGCCGACACCTTCGGCGAAGACCTGATGAGCGGCCATCGCTGGACCTGGCATGGCAAGACCCAATGGATGCGCATCGAGCCCTGGCACCTGCCGTTCGCTGTCTGGCGTATCGAAAAAGCCCACTAGAAAGGAGTCGAGCATGGCCAAGCGCGCCCGCCCAGCCGCCTTTATCGATGATCCGTTGTGGTACAAGGACGCGATCATCTACCAGGTACACGTCAAATCCTTCTTTGATTCCAACAACGACGGCATCGGTGACTTCCCCGGCCTGATCGCCAAGCTCGACTACATCGCCGAGCTTGGGGTCAACACCCTGTGGCTGCTGCCGTTCTACCCTTCGCCACGGCGCGATGATGGCTACGACATCGCCGAGTACAAGGCAGTGCACCCCGACTACGGCACCCTGGCTGACGTCAAGCACTTCATTGCCGAGGCGCACAAGCGCGACCTGCGGGTGATAACCGAACTTGTCATCAACCACACCTCCGACCAGCATCCGTGGTTCCAGAAAGCCCGGCGCGCCAAGCCGGGGAGCAAGGCCCGGGACTTTTACGTGTGGTCCGACAGCGACCAGAAGTACGACGGCACGCGGATCATCTTCCTCGACACCGAGAAATCCAACTGGACCTGGGACCCGGTGGCCGGCCAATACTTCTGGCACCGCTTCTACTCGCACCAGCCGGACCTCAATTTCGACAACCCGCAGGTGCTCAAGGCGGTGCTCGGGGTCATGCGCTACTGGCTCGACCTGGGCGTCGACGGCCTGCGCCTGGACGCCATCCCGTACCTGATCGAGCGCGACGGCACCAACAACGAGAACCTGCCCGAAACCCACCAGGTGCTGAAAAAGATCCGCGCCGAGATCGATGCCAACTACCCCGACCGCATGCTCCTGGCCGAGGCCAACCAGTGGCCGGAAGACACCCAGTTGTACTTTGGCGAAGGGCAGGGCGATGAATGCCACATGGCTTTTCACTTCCCGCTGATGCCGCGCATGTACATGGCCGTGGCCCAGGAAGACCGCTTTCCGATCACCGACATCCTGCGTCAGACCCCGGAGATCCCGGCCAACTGCCAATGGGCGATCTTCTTGCGCAACCACGATGAGCTGACCCTGGAGATGGTCACCGACCGCGAGCGCGACTACTTGTGGAACTACTACGCCGAGGATCGCCGGGCGCGGATCAACCTCGGCATTCGCCGGCGCCTGGCGCCATTGCTGCAGCGCGACCGGCGTCGGGTCGAGCTTTTGTGCAGCCTGCTGCTGTCGATGCCCGGCACGCCGACCCTGTACTACGGCGACGAAATCGGCATGGGCGACAACATCTACCTGGGTGACCGCGATGGCGTACGCACGCCGATGCAGTGGTCGATCGACCGCAATGGCGGGTTTTCGCGCGCCGACCCGGCGCGCCTGGTGCTGCCGCCGATCATGGACCCGCTGTACGGTTTCCAGTCGGTCAACGTCGAGGCCCAGGCCCACGACCCGCATTCGCTATTGAACTGGAACCGCCGCCTGCTGGCGGTGCGCAAGCAGCAAAAAGCCTTCGGCCGCGGCGCACTGAAGATGCTCACGCCGAGCAACCGGCGGATTCTCGCCTACATCCGCGAGTACACCGGCAGCGACGGCAAGACCGAGATCATCCTCTGCGTGGCCAACGTCTCGCGCGCCGCACAGGCGGCTGAGCTTGAGCTGCAGCAGTACGCCGACAAGGTGCCGGTGGAGATGCTCGGCGGCAGTGCCTTCCCGCCGATCGGCCAGTTGCCGTTTCTGCTGACCTTGCCGCCTTACGGCTTTTACTGGTTCCTGCTCGCTGACAAGGACCAGATGCCCAGCTGGCACATGGAGCCGGCCCAGAGCCTGCCGGAGTTCACCACCCTGGTGCTGAAAAAGCGCATGGAAGAGCTGCTTGAAGCGCCGTCGCGGGCCACCCTGCAAGACAGCATCCTGCCCCAGTACCTGCCCAAACGCCGCTGGTTTGCCGGCAAGGAAAGCCGCATCGAACAGGTGCAGATCGCCTACGGCGTGCGTTTTGGCGACGCCACCAGCCCGGTGCTGCTCAGCGAGATCGACGTGCAGGGCGGCGGCCAGAGCAGCCGCTATCAACTGCCGTTCGGCCTGATCGGCGAAGAAAACATCAACAGCCCGGCGCCGCAGCAACTGGCCCTGGCGCGGGTGCGCCGCGGCCGCCAGGTGGGGCTGATCACCGATGGCTTCGTGCTTGAGAGCTTCGTGCGCGCGGTATTGGCCGGCTGCAAGGACGGCTTGCGCTTGCCGTGCAGCGAGGGCGAGCTGCGTTTTACCGCCACAGAACAACTGGCGGCATTGAACCTGGGCGACGATGCGCAAGTGCGCTACCTGAGCGCCGAGCAGTCCAACAGTTCGGTGGTGGTCGGTGGCAGCCTGGTACTCAAGCTGATCCGCCGGGTCAACCCCGGGGTGCACCCCGAGCTGGAAATGAGCGCCTACCTGACGGCCGCAGGCTTTGCCAATATCTCGCCGCTGCTGGCCTGGGTCAGTCGCGTCGACGCTAAGGCGCAACCGCACCTGCTGATGATCGCCCAGGGCTACCTGAGCAACCAGGGCGACGCCTGGGACTGGACCCAGAACAACCTCGAACGGGCCATTCGCGACGAGATGGAGCCTTCGAGCAACGATCAGGACGTGCACACCGATGCCCTGCAGGACCTGGCCGATTTTGCCGCCTTGCTCGGCCAGCGCCTGGGCGAGATGCACCTGCTGCTGGCGGCGCCCAGCGCCGATCCGGCGTTCCAGCCGCGGGCCAGCAGCAGCCGCGACAGCCAGGCCTGGAACAAGCACATCAGCGCCCAGCTGAGCCGCGCCCTGGACCTGCTGCAAGCACATCGCGCCAGCCTCGACAGCGCCAGCCAGGCCCTGGTCGACGACCTGCAACAGCAACGCAAGAGCCTGCTCAAGCACATAGCCGAACTGAGCAAACAGGCGGTCGGCGGGCTGTTGATGCGCGTCCATGGCGACTTGCACCTGGGCCAGGTGCTGGTGGTGCAGGGCGATGCCTACCTGATCGATTTCGAAGGCGAACCGGCGCGACCGCTGGATGAGCGGCGGGCCAGGCACAGCCCGTACAAGGATGTCAGCGGCGTACTGCGTTCCTTCGACTATGCTGCAGCGATGGTGCTGCGCAGTGCTTCTGCTGTCGACCTTTGCGAGGCTGCCCGTCAGGCGCGTCAGCGCGTCGCCCGCCGTTACCTGCACCAGGCCCGGCATGCTTTTGTCGAGGCCTATGGGCTGGCCACCGCGGCCATGCCCCATGCCTGGCAGCAGGCTGACGGCGAGCAGGCGGCGCTGGCGTTGTTCAGCCTCGAGAAAGTCGCCTACGAAATCCTCTACGAAGCCGAGAACCGTCCGCATTGGCTGGCCGTGCCTTTGCATGGCCTGCATGGTCTGATCAGTACCTGGGGAGAGCAGTAAATGACGCAACGCAAGCGCGAGGAAGGAGGACTGGGGCAGCGCGATATCGATGCCCTGGTAAGAGCCGAACATACCGACCCGTTCGCGGTGCTCGGTCCGCACCCGGATGGTGCCGGTGGCCAGTTTGTCCGCGCCTACCTGCCCAACGCTCTGAACGTACGGGTGCTGGCCCGTGACGACAGTCGCGTGCTGGCAGAGCTGGAGCAGGGCCCGGTACCGGGGTTGTTCATCACTCATCTGCGCGAATCGCAGCCGTACCTGTTGCAGATCAACTGGGCCGGCGGCGAGCAGATCACCGAAGACCCCTACAGCTTCGGGCCGTTGCTCGGCGACATGGACCTGTACCTGTTTGCCGAGGGCAACCATCGTGACCTGTCGGCGGCCATGGGCGCGCAACCGCTGAATGTCGAAGGCGTCGATGGCGTGCGCTTTTCGGTGTGGGCACCGAACGCCCGGCGGGTCTCGGTGGTTGGTGATTTCAACAACTGGGACGGTCGCCGTCACCCCATGCGCCTGCGCCATCCGTCCGGGGTCTGGGAACTGTTTGTGCCGCGCCTGCGGGCCGGCGAAGCGTACAAATACGAAGTGCTCGGGCGCGACGGCATCCTGCCGCTCAAGGCCGACCCGCTGGCCCGCGCCACCGAATTACCGCCGAGCACCGCCTCAAGGGTCGCCGGCCCTCTGGCCCATGACTGGCAAGACCAGGACTGGATGCAGCAGCGCGGTGAACGCCAGGCCAGCAACGCGCCGCTGTCAATCTACGAACTGCATGCCGGCTCCTGGCAATGCGAGCTGGACGACAATGGCGAAGTGGCACGCTTTTACAACTGGCGCGAGCTGGCCGAGCGCCTGGTGCCCTATATCCAGCAGCTGGGCTTTACCCATATCGAGCTGATGCCGATCATGGAGCATCCGTTTGGCGGCTCCTGGGGTTACCAGCCACTGTCGATGTTCGCGCCGACCGCGCGCTACGGCAGTGCCGAAGACTTTGCCGCCTTCATCGACGCCTGCCACCAGGCGCAGATCGGCGTGATCCTCGACTGGGTGCCGGCGCATTTCCCCACCGACACCCACGGCCTGGCGCGCTTCGACGGCACCGCGCTGTACGAGTACGACAACCCGCTGGAGGGCTTCCACCAGGACTGGGACACGCTGATCTACAACCTTGGGCGCACCGAAGTGCACGGCTTCATGCTGGCCTCGGCGCTGCACTGGCTCAAGCATTTTCATATCGACGGCCTGCGCGTCGATGCCGTGGCCTCGATGCTCTACCGCGACTACTCGCGCAAGGCCGGCGAGTGGGTGCCGAATCGCCATGGCGGGCGCGAGAACCTCGAAGCCATCGACTTTTTGCGTCACCTCAACGACGTGGTGGCCCTGGAGGCCCCCGGCGCCCTGGTGATTGCCGAAGAGTCCACGGCCTGGCCAGGCGTCAGCCAGCCGACCCAGCAGGGCGGCCTGGGCTTTGCCTACAAGTGGAACATGGGCTGGATGCACGACACCCTGCATTACATCCAGAACGACCCGATCCACCGCACCTATCACCACAACGAAATGAGCTTCGGCCTGATTTATGCCTACTCCGAGCATTTCATCCTGCCGATCTCCCACGACGAGGTGGTGCACGGCAAACATTCGCTGATCGACAAGATGCCCGGCGACCGCTGGCAGAAATTCGCCAACCTGCGCGCCTACCTGACCTTCATGTGGACCCATCCGGGCAAAAAACTGTTGTTCATGGGCTGTGAGTTCGGCCAGTGGCGCGAGTGGAACCACGACAGCGAACTGGACTGGTACCTGCTCAAGTACCCCGAGCATCTGGGTGTGCAACGGCTGGTCAGCGACCTCAACCGTTTGTACCGCGACGAGCGTGCGCTGCACGAACAGGACTGCGTGCCGCAAGGCTTTCAATGGTTGATCGGCGATGACGCGCACAACAGTGTGTATGCCTGGCTGCGCTGGAGCGTGAACGGCGAGCCGTTGCTGGTGGTGGCCAACTTCACCCCGGTGCCGCGCGAGGGCTATCGCATCGGCGTGCCGTTTGGCGAGCGCTGGGCCGAGGTGTTCAACAGCGACGCCGAGGGCTATGCCGGCTCCAACTACGGCAACCTTGGCGAGGTGGCCAGCCAGGCCCAGCCCAGCCATGGCCAGCCGCTGTCGTTGCGGCTCAACCTGCCGCCGCTGGGGGTGTTGATCCTGCGGCCGCAGTGATGGCCAGCGCTCGCATCACCAGCGCACCCTGACACCGAGGTTGCCGATCAGGCCGTTGAGGTCATTGTCATCGACATCGCTGCTGTAGTCGGCGCTGACAAACAGCGCCACTTTCGGCGTGACCCGCGCCACCAGGCCCAAGCCCAGTTCGACGGTGGCGGAGTTGCGCCCGCTGCTGATCTTGTCGACCTTGTCCAGGCTCACGGTGTCGGCATTGGAGAAGTCGTACCAGACGTTGGTGCGCACGAACGGCTCGATCGGCATGCCGCGCACGTTGTAGCGCGCCGACAGTTTGGCACCGACCCGGCCGGTCCAGTTGGGCTGCTGGTCAAAGGCTTGCTGGGTGTCGGTCTGGGTCTGGCTGCCGGGAAAGTACTGCTGGTTGATCAACTGTGCTTGCGGTTCCAGGGTCCAGTTGTTGCCCAGGCTGATCGGGTAGCCGCCCTCGACCGAGAGGGTCAGTGCATGGCCGTTGCCATCCAGGCGCTGGCCGCTCTCGCTGCGGCCATTGATATCAAAGCGCGTGCCCATGGCCACCGCATCCAGGTGCCAGCCCTGGTCGTGGGTCATGCTCCAGTACACACCCAGGCTTTGCCCGTCGAGGTTGAGCACGCTCTCTTTGTTGCCGACCTGGGGTTTGCGCAGGCCGTCGAAACCGCTTTGCAGGTTGCTGTGGCCGACAAAGAAACCGGCGCGGTGAGTATTGCCGCCGCCGGTTTCACGAACGAACAGGTCCGGGCTGATCTGCAGGCTCTGGTTTGGCGTGGCGAGGTTGTCGGCCTCTGGGCTTGAGGTGCGCACTGCAGTCGGGAAAAACTGCGCCCACTGGCTGGCGATGCTGTCGTTCGGTGCTGGCGCATGGCGTTCGGCCAGGCGCTCGGAAAACGCACCGAGGGTGCTCAGGCCCAGGCCGCTGGCGCTGACCGGGTTGAGCGAAAGTACAGGTTGGGCCTGCACCAGGTTGTTGAACGGGTCGTTATCCTCCAGGCCCAATGCATGGGTTTCCAACGGGGTTGCCAGTAGCAGCGACGTGGAAACCGCATAGAAAACATACTCAAAGCCCGCAGGATTCGGAGTTTTTTTCATGGCGGTTCTCCTCTGTTTTTATAAGCCAGGGTTCTGGCCTGATGTCACGGGCTGTAAAGCAAAACCAGAGGGCGACCCAAACCAGCAAACCGGTCCCTGCCGCGCGCTGAAAAGCGCGCGCTAGAGGCTCGGAATGGAATCTGCAGTTGCTGCATTACTTGTAGCTAAGGAGAGGACGGGGCGGGCGTCAAGAAAGCGTGAAATAACCGTTGTCAAGCTATTGGTAGTGGCAATTAGCTGAAATTAAACAAAAATTTACATCCTATAGCCGCAACCGCTCTTTCCAGCGGTGCGGCTATGCCGAATGATTGCTAAAGCTGCACTTCCACGGCCAATGGCAGGTGATCGGAGAGGTGGCTCCAGGGTTTGTTGCCGAGAATTTGCGGGGCATGGCTGTGGGCGTTGCGCAGGTAGATGCGGTCCAGGCGCAGCAGCGGCAAGCGCGCCGGATAGGTGCGGGCAAGCAGGCCGTGATGACGCTCGAAGGCTTCGTGCAGGTCGCGGTGCAGGTTGAGGGTGCGGTTGCCGCGCAGTTTCCAGTCGTTGAAGTCGCCGGCGATGATCACCGGGGCATCGCCAGGCAGCGAGTCGAGCAGCTTGCGCAGCAGTTGCAGCTGCTGTTGCCGGTGGCTTTCGAGCAGTGACAGGTGCACGCAAATGGCATGCACCTCGCGCTGCCCGGGCACATCCAGCACGCAGTGCAGCAGGCCGCGGCGCTCGGGGCCGGTGATCGAGACATCCAGGTTGCGGTGTTCGATGATCGGGTACTTGGACAACAGCGCGTTGCCGTGATGGCCGTCCGGGTACACGGCATTGCGCCCGTAGGCGAAATCGCTCCACATGCTGTCGGCGAGAAACTCGTACTGCGAGGTCTGCGGCCAGCCGGCGTAACGGGCGGCATGGCGGTCGTGGGAGCCGAGCACTTCCTGGAGAAAGACGATATCGGCGCGGGTGCTGCGCACCGCTTCGCGCAGTTCGGGGAGGATGAAGCGCCGGTTGAAGGCGGTAAAGCCCTTGTGGGTATTGACGGTCAGTACCCGCAGGCGCTTGACCGCGGCCGCCTGGTTTTCAGACATCATCGTCACGGAACAGCTCCAGCAACAGCAACGAGCGGCCACTGACCTGAAACTCGCTGCCAAAGTCATGATGCTCGCCTTTGCGCAGTTGCGGCCGGTCGGTGTCGATCAGGCAGTTCCAGTATTCGCCTTCCGGCACCTCGGGCAAGGTAAAGGCCACGGTATCGTGGTGGGCGTTGACGATCAGCAGCAAGGTGGCATCGGCGCCGGGGCGCAGAATACCGCTGACCTGGGCGCGGCCATCCATCAGCATGCCCAGGCAGCGCCCGTGGGCGTCCTGCCATTGCTCGACGCTCATCTCGCTGGCGTCCGGCGCCAGCCAGGTGACGTCCTTGACCCCGATCGCCTCATTGTAGTCACCGACCAGAAAACGCGAACGGCGCAGCACCGGGTAGGCCAGGCGCAGCTTGGTCAGGCGCTTGACGAACTTGAGCAACGCCGCGCCATCCTCGTCCAGCTCCCAGTTGATCCAGCCGATCTCGCTGTCCTGGCAGTAGGCATTGTTGTTGCCGTGCTGGGTGCGGCTGAACTCGTCGCCGGCGACGATCATCGGCGTACCCTGGGCCAGCAGCAGGGTGGCGAAGAAATTGCGCATCTGGCGCAGGCGCAGGGCCTTGATCTCGGGGTCGTCGGTGGGGCCTTCGACGCCGTGGTTCCATGACAGGTTGTTGTTGCTGCCGTCCTGGTTGCCTTCGTCGTTGTCCTCGTTGTGCTTGTCGTTGTACGACACCAGGTCGCGCAGGGTGAAGCCGTCATGGGCGGTGATGAAGTTGACCGAGGCGTAGGGCCTGCGCCCGCGGCGGTTGAACAGCTCGCCGGAGGCGGTCATGCGCGCGGCGAAGTCGGCCAGCTGGCCTTCGTCGCCTTTCCAGAAAGCCCGCACGGTATCGCGAAAACGGTCGTTCCATTCTGCCCAGCCGGGGGCGAAATTGCCCACCTGGTAGCCACCGGGGCCGCAGTCCCAGGGCTCGGCAATCAGCTTGACCTGGCTGAGCAGCGGGTCCTGGCGGCAGGCAACGAGAAAGCTGTGACGCTCGTCGAAGCCCTCGTGGTAGCGGCCGAGAATGGTCGCCAGGTCGAAGCGAAAACCGTCGACGTGCATCTCGCCGGCCCAGTAGCGCAACGAGTCGGTGACCAGTTGCAAGACGCAGGGGTGGCTGAGGTCGAGGGTGTTGCCGGTGCCCGAGTCGTTGATATAGAAGCGCTTGTCATCGGGCATCAGCCGGTAGTAGGAGGAATTGTCGATGCCGCGCATCGACAGGGTCGGGCCCAGCTCGTTGCCTTCGGCGGTGTGGTTGTAGACCACGTCGAGAATCACCTCCAGGCCGGCGTCATGCAGGTGCGCGACCATCTCCTTGAACTCGGCGATCTTGCCGTTGGCCAGGTAGCGCGGGTGCGGGGCAAAAAAGGCGATGCTGTTGTAGCCCCAATAGTTGTTCAGGCCCTTTTGCAGCAGATGCTGGTCGTTGACGAAGGCATGGATCGGCAGCAACTCGATCGAGCTCACCCCAAGCTGCTTGATATGCCCCAGCAGTTCGTCGCACATCAGCCCGGCAAAGGTGCCGCGATTGGCCTCTGGCACCGCCGGGTGGCGCATGCTGATACCGCGCACGTGGGCCTCATAGAGGATGGTGCGCTCCCAGGGAATGCCCACGCGCTGGTCGCGGCCCCAGGTGTAGGCCGGGTCGATGACCTTGCACTTGGGCACGAACGGCGCACTGTCGCGCTCATCAAAGCTAAGGTCGCCGTCGGGGTGGCCGATGGTGTAACCGAACAGCGCCTCGGACCATTTCAGGCTGCCGACCAGTTGCTTGGCGTAGGGGTCGATCAGCAGTTTGTTGGGGTTGAAGCGGTGGCCGTTTTCCGGATCGTACGGGCCGTGTACGCGGTAGCCGTAGATCTGCCCGGGATGGGCATCGGGCAGGTAGCCGTGGAAGATCTCGTCGGTGTACTCCGGCAGCTCGATGCGTTCGAGCTCGACCTCGCCGCTGGCATCGAACAGGCACAGTTCAACCTTGGTGGCGTTGGCCGAGAACAGGGCAAAATTGACCCCCAGCCCATCCCAGCTGGCGCCCAGCGGGAAGGGCAGGCCCTCGCGGATGCGCGAGGATTCGAGGTGAACTTCGGCGGTAGGCTTTGGCTTGCTCATGGAGATCCTTGATCAGACCGGGGGTTGGCACAGGGGTTATCGCGGGGCAAGTCGAGGCGTCGCACCGCCGCTCCCACAGGCTGTGTAGGGGCGGGCTTGCCCGGCGATCAGGTTCATGCAGTCGGTGGCTTTTTGCTTGCCCTGGGTTTTTTCGGCGCTGGCGCAGTGCTTGCCGGCTTGGCCTTGGCGCTACTGGCCGGCGGCGCCTTGGCCGGTTTGCGCGGCGTTACCTTGGGCGCCAGCGCTTCGGCTTCGGCAAGCTTGCGCGCCATCGCCCAGTGCCGCTCTTCCTGGCCTTCGGGCTTACCTTCCGACTCCCAGATCTGATAGGCGAATTCACGGATACGTTTTTCTTCGACACTCATCTCTACGCTCCTGAGGACTTAACGATGTTCAACGAACAGATTGACCGGAAACTCCTTGAGTGCAGTGCTCAGCCACAGCTCCTTTGAGGCTGTGACTGCGCCTGTGGCAAAAAGTCCCGAGCAATTGCCAGGCGACAAGGCAAACGGCAAAACCAGCCGGGTATCGTCCCAGTTCTGTGCCGGGATCAGCGGTAGCGGTGATTGGCCAAGCAAGCTGCAGGCCAGGCGCGGCACCACCACCACGGCGCGCTGTTCAGCGCTCACCCGGGCAAACGCCAGGACCCGCCCGGCGTGTCTGCCGCGCACTTCGATCGGCAGGTACTGACCGCGCAGGAACAGCTGCGGGGACTGCTGGCGCCACTCCAGCACCTGGTTGATCAGCGCCTGTTTGACCCGGCCGCTGCGCCAGTCCTGGAGCAACTGCGCCGTTGTGGTGCCATCCGCCAGGGCCTGGCGCCGACCGGCAAAGTCCACCGCGCGGCGGTTGTCCGGGTCGACCAGGCTGAAGTCCCAGAACTCGTTGCCCTGGTACAGATCGGGCACCCCGGGCACGGTCATGCGCAGCAGGCACTGCACCAGGCTGTTGAGGGCGCCCGGGCAGGCGATCGCCTGCGCCGCCTCGGCCAGGGAATGACGCAACTGCTGGCTGGCGCGCTCCAGCAGCAGGGTGTCGATGAAATCCAGGCAGGCCTGTTCATAGGCCTCGTTCGGGGCGCTCCAGCTGCTGCGCAACTTGGCTTCACGCAGGGCTTTGCGCTGCCATTGGCGCAGGCGCTCGGCATAGGCCTCAAGCGCCAGCGGATTGTTCTCATCAAGGTCCAGTGGCCAGCTGCCGAGCAGGGTCTGGTACAGCAGCAGCTCATCGCCTGCACCTGGCGCTTCGCCGTCGGCCAGGGTGCTGCGCAAGGGGCTGGCCAGCTCGCGCCAGTGTTCGACCCGGCTGGCAAACCAGCTGCTGCGTTCGCTGAGCACTGCCAGGCGCGCACGGCTGTCTTCGCCGCGCTTGTGGTCGTGGGTGGCGGTGGCCAGCAGGTTGTCCGGGAACTGCTCAAGGCGCGTGAGGCAATGTTGGTGAAAGTCCTCGACCGGGGCGCTGAAACGTTCGGCATCAAAACCTACGTCGTTACGCGACAGTAACAGTGCCGAGCGGTAGAAGGCCGTGTCTTCCACGGCCTTGGCGGCGGTGGGCGAGGTCAGTTGCTGAAAGCGCACGCAGGCGTGGCGCAGGTGCTTGCGCGGCCGGCCCGGCGGCAAGCGCCGCCAGGGCTCGCCGCCGAGCCAGCGCTGCAGGTAGTCGAGCACCGGCCAGTCAGCCTCGCTCAGGCACTGGCGGGCACCCCGCATGGCTTGCTGGAAATACGCTTCATCTTCTGCCGGGCGCCCGCAGGCATTGATGTAGGTGCGGTACACCGGGTAGTGCTCGATCAGCGCCTGCAACGCCCGGCGAATGGCGCCCAAGGTCAGGTCGCGGCTCATCAGGTCGTCGCGGGCCACTTGCAACAGCGCCTGGGCCACCGACTCGAAATCGCCGGCCAGGCTGCCATTGAGGATTTGCTGGCGGGCCAGGCGCACTTCCTCGCTGAAGTCCGGGCGTTCGCTTAGCGCGCTCCATAGCGCCGCCAACTCTGCTTCGCCGTCTGGATCATGCTGCAGCAGCGAGACCTGGTTCATGAACTCGTAGCCGGTGCTGCCGTCGACCTGCCAGTCGCGGTGCAGCTGCTCGTCGGCGCCGAGGATCTTCTCGACATAGATCGGAAAGTGCTCCAGCGCTGCCTCCAGTGGGCGCTGGGCCAAGAGCCCGTCGACCCGCCGGCGCAGCTTGCGGCAGTAGCCGCGCGGATCGGCCAGGCCGTCGATGTGGTCGATGCGCAGGCCGTCGACCAGGCCGCGGCCGATCAGCTCGAAGACCTTGCTGTGGGTGGCCTCGAACACTGCCGCGCGTTCGACCCGCAGGCCGCCCAGCTCGTTGACGTCGAAAAAGCGCCGCCAGTTGATATCGTCGCCAGCGGTGCGCCAGCTGGCCAGGCGGTAGGACTGACGTTCGAGCAGCGCGTGCAGGCGCTTGAAACCTTCGGGGCTGCGGCTGTCGAAGGCGCCGAGCACATCGTCCAGGGGCTGTTGGCGGGCCAGCGCCGCCAGTTCGGCCAGCAGCGGCCTGGCCTGCGCCGGCGCATCGTCAGCGCTGCGCAAGGCATTGAAGCGGCTGGCCAGTGTCTGCAGGGCTGCGCCACCTTCGGCGAGCACCAGGCCATAGTCGGCCGGGCAGATCGGAAAGCGGTGCTCGTGGTGCTGGATATGCAACTGGCCGGTTGCAGCGTCGAAGCGCAGCGGGATGTCGGCGCCTTGCAGCATAGCGCCGTAGTCACCGGCCAGAAACGGCAGCAGCAACTGACCTTCAAGCAGCGGGTCGGGCGAGTGCCACTGGATGTCGAAGAACTCGGCATAGCGGCTGCGCCGGCCCCAGGCCAGCAGGTCCTGCCACCAGGGGTTGTCGCTGCCGACCGCCATATGGTTGGAAACCATATCAAGGATCAGGCCCATACCGTGCAGGCGCAGCGCTGCCACCAGGCGCTCTAGCGCAGCTTCGCCGCCCAGATGCGGGCTGACCTGCCCGGGGTCGACCACATCGTAGCCATGGCGCGAGCCGGGGCGCGCGCGCAGCAGCGGCGAGGCGTACAGGTGGCTGATGCCTAAGCGGGCGAAGTAGGGCACCAGCGCCGCCGCCTGGTCGAGGCCGAAGTCGACATGAAACTGCAGGCGCAGGGTCGCGGTCAGGGCTTTCATCGGTCACGCTCCCAGGCTTGTTCGCGGGCCTGCGCCAGCAGCTCCAGGCGCCGCGCCGCATCCGCGTCGTCAAGCAGCACGCTGGCCGCCAGGGCAAAGCGCCGGCGCCAGTTGGGGTGGCTGTCGATGGTGCCGGGCAGGTTGGGTTGCTCATCGACACCCAGCAGGTCTTCCAGCGGTACCAGCACCAGCGGCGCGCGGGTATGGCCAAGGTAGCGAATGCTGGCATCGATCAGCGCGTCGCTCTCGGCCAGGGCCTGGCCGTAGTTCTGTTCAAGAGTGCGCCGCAGGCCCTGGCGCTCGTGTTGGCGGCTGTCGCGCCAGTGCCGCTCGGTGATGCCGTCGATCAGGCTCAGGCGCAGGTTCCAGTCGATATCACGGGCCTGCAGCCAGCCGGCCAGCGGCGGCAGGTCATGGGTGCTGGTGGTGGCCAAGGCGTTGTCGGGCCAGTCGAGGATGGGCTTGAAATGGCCGGGCGGGTCTTGCTCGAACAGCAGTACGCGCATGCCGAGGATGGCCCGCGCGGCGAGCTTTTCGCGCAGCCCCTCGGGCACGGTGCCGAGGTCTTCACCCAGCACGATGGCCTGGTGGCGCACTGACTCAAGGCTGAGCAGGCGCAGCAGATCATCGAGCGGGTAGTGCAGGTAGGCTCCTTCGGCCGGGGTGGCACCCTGGGGGATCAGCCACAGCCGTTGCAAACCCATGACATGGTCGATGCGCAGGCCCCCGGCATGGGCAAAGTTGGCCCGCAGCATCTCGATGAACGCCCGGTAGCCGTTGCGTCGCAGGCCTTCGGGCGAGAAGGCGCAGATGCCCCAGTTCTGCCCGGCGCGGTTGAGAATATCCGGCGGCGCGCCGACATTGAGGCCGGCCAGCAGCTCGTCCTGACGGCTCCAAGCCTGGCTGCCGGCGCCGTTGGCACCCACCGCCAGGTCGGCGATCAGGCCAATGCCCATGCCATGGCTGCGCGCCGCATCCTGGGCACGTTGCAGGCTGCGTTCGATCAACCACTGACAGAAGGCGTGAAACGCCACCTCCTCGCTGTGCTGGCGGGCGAAGGCACTCACCTCGGGGCTGTGCGGGTCGTGCCAGGCAGCGGGCCAGTCGCGCCAATCCTGGCCGATGTCGCGCTTGAGCGCGTGCTCCAGCAGTACCTCGAAGCGGCAGTGGCGTTCCAGGGCGGGGCCGGCGTGCTGGCGATAGCTGTCGAAGTCGGCGAACAACGGGTGCTCGGTGGCGATAAAGTCGCGGTACAGCGCACGCAGCAAACGCTGGCGAAACGATGCGGCCTGCGGCCAGTCGATCAGCGGCAGTTGTTCAAGCTGCTCCAGCGGCCCGTGCAACTGGCAGGCTTCAATGGCCATGCGCACCGCACGGTCCCCAAGCAGCGCCGCCGGGCTTGCATACAGGCTGTTGAGAAACAGCCGGCTGGAGGGCGAGTACGGGCTGTAGCGCTGGCTGTCGCTGGCGAACATGGCGTGCAGCGGGCTGATCGCCAGGGCATCGGCGCCGCGTTCGGCGGCGCTGCGCACCAGCGCCTCGAGGGCCAGGCAATCACCATAGCCGCCGTCTTCAGGGCGACGCAGGCTGTACAACTGGGCGCTCAGGCCCCAGCAACGCGGCGTCGGCGTGCCCAGCGCATCGGCAATGCTGTAGCAGCGGGTTGGCGCCACGGCCAGGGTGAACTGCTGGCGGTCGATCTGCACCTGGTGATAGCCGATTGGCAAGCCGGCGGGGAGCCTGGCCTGATCATCCAGTTGCAACGGTTGTTCGCTGCCATCTTCAAGCAGCACCTGGCAGTCCATCGCTGGCGGAAAATAGCCGGACAGCTGCAGGGGGAGGCCGTGGTCAACCGTCAACAGCGGCGGCAGGTGGCGAGCATCGTGGGCGCGCAGCAGCGCCTGGATACTGGCTTCGATCGCCTCAACGCTGTCGGCCGGGTGGCCAAGGCCGGCCAGCACTCGCTGCAGCGCCGGGTCACTGACCCGCTGGGCGCGGCCGTTGGCGTCGATCCAGTCCACCGCCAGGCCCGCCAGTTCGGCCAGTTGCTGCAAGCGTGGGTCAGTCATGGGCAGGCTCCGCTGGAGTGGTCGGCAGCAGGCTGACCAGGGTGGTGTAGGGCGGCAATTGCGTGTTGCCGATGCAGCTTTCGCTACAGCTGAACAGGCGTGCAGCGTTGGCCGGCAGGTCGGCCACTTGCGCGGTAGGGCCAAGGTTGAGGTCAATACGCAGCTCGCCGCCGCGTTCGAGCTGCCAGCGCACCGTCAAGGCCTGCGGCCCCAGCACCCGGGCGCCGAGGGCATGGATGCCGGGCAGGTTGGGGACGATGTGGCGGGCGCGCAGGGCCAGTAATTGCCGGTACAACTGCAACCATGGCTGTTGGCTTGAGTGTGTTGGCCGCGGCCGCGAAGCGTCGAAGGTGTCAAGGGCATTGGGGTCGGGAATCCGCGAGCGGGTGACGGCATCGGCGAAGTCGGCAAAACCGGCAAACTCGGCGCGCCGGCCTTCGCGTACGGCATCGGCCAGTTCATCGTGGTGATCGGTGAAAAACACAAAAGGTTGCTCGCAGCCCCATTCATCGCCCATGAACAGCAGCGGAATCATCGGCGCCAGCAGCAACAGGGTAGTGGCTGCGCGCAAGGCCTGGGGCGGGCACAGTTGGTTAAGGCGCTCGCCGAACGCGCGGTTGCCGATCTGGTCGTGGTTCTGCAGGAACAGCACGAAGGCCGTGGGGGGCAAATGCCCGCTGGGCTCGCCGCGGGGACGGCCGTTGCGGTCGGGCTGACCCTGGAAGACGAAGCCCTGGCTCAGGCAGCGCGCGAGTTTTTCGATGGTCGACTCGCTGTAGTCGGCGTAGTACGCCTCCTGCTCGCCGGTGAGCAGCACGTGCAGGGCGTTGTGACCGTCGTCGTTCCACTGCGCATCGAAGCCCTGTTCAAGCAGGTGCGCCTGGTTGTGTTCGTTCTCAAGGGTCAGCCATACCTGACGCCCCGGGGTGATCTCGCTGCGCACCCGGCGCGCCAGTTCGGCAAGAAAATCCGGGTCGTCGATGGCGTGCACGGCGTCCAGGCGCAGACCGTCGACGCGGTACTCCTGCAGCCACATCAGGGTGTTCTCGATAAAAAAGTCGCGCACCTGGCGGCGGCGAAAATCAATCGCCGCGCCCCACGGGGTCTGGCGATCCTGGCGAAAAAAGCCACTGGCGTAGTGGCCGAGGTAATTGCCGTCCGGGCCGAAGTGGTTGTAGACCACATCCACCAGCACCATCAGGCCATGGCCGTGGGCCTGGTCGATCAGTTCGCGCAGTTGCTCGGGGCTGCCATAACTGTGCTGCGGGGCGAACGGCAGGACGCCGTCGTAGCCCCAGTTGCGCTCGCCGGGGAACTGCCCGAGCGGCATCAGCTCAATGGCGGTAATGCCCAGCTCGGCCAGGGCCGGCAAGCGCTCGATCACCCCGGCATAGCCGCCGCACAGGCCGACATGCAGCTCGTAGATGACCGCCTCAGGCCAGGGGCGCCCGCGCCAGTCGGGGTACTGCCAGCGGTAGGCTGCGGGGTTCAGCAACTGGCTGGGGCCGTGCACGCCGTCGGGTTGATAGCGCGACGCCGGGTCGGCCACCGTGAGCGTGGCGTCGATCCGGTAGCGGTAGCGGTCACCGGCCTTGCACGGCAGCTGGCCGACGAACCAACCGTCGGCCTGGGCCTGCAAGGGCTGGCGCGCACCGGCGTCGAATTCAACCTCCACCTGCTGTGCGTCCGGTGCCCACAGGGCAAACCGGGCGCTGTTGCTGTCCAGCATCACGGCCCCGTGGGTCGCGTGTTCCTGTGACCTCAAGGGCATACCTGCCATCTCCGCTTCAGCGTGGGGTTGCTCGGGCGTTTTCGACCAGCTCCTGATAAAGACGGGCATAAGGCTCGACGGCCTGGCACCAGTTGAACGGTTGGGTCATGGCCAGGCAGCGCATGGCATTGAGCAGGTTCTTCTTGCTGTACACGTAGAACGCCCGGCCCAGCGCTTCGCGGTAGCTGTCGACGGTCGATTCATCGAACAGAAAACCGGTAACGCCATTCTCGATGGTGTCGGCCAGGCCCCCGGTGTTGCGCGCCACCGGCAGCGAGCCAAAGCGCTGGGCGTACATCTGGCTCAGGCCACAGGGCTCGTAGCGCGACGGCATGAGCAGGAAGTCGCTGCCGGCGAACATGCGCCGGGCATCGGTTTCGTTGAAGCCGATGCGCACGCCGATCTGCCCGGGATGGCGCAGGGCAAGTTCGCGCATGGCCTGTTCTTCTTCCGGTTCGCCACGGCCGATGATCGCGATCTGGCCGCCCTGGCGGACGATGTATTCGGCCACCCCCAGGGTCAGGTCCAGGCCTTTCTGGTAGACCAGGCGCGAAACCACTGCGAACAGTGGCCCGTTCGAAGGTTGCAGGCCGAACAGCTCACGCACCTGGCGGCTGTTGGCGGCCTTGCCGTGCCAGTCGTTGAGGCTGAAGGGGTGATCCAGGTGCGGGTCGCTGGCCGAGTCCCAGCTCTCGTCGATGCCGTTGGGAATACCGCTGAGCAGGCCTTGCTGGGCCTTGCTGGCGAGAAAGCCATCCAGCCCGCAACCGAACGAGGGCGTGGTGATTTCCCGGGCATAGGTGGCGCTGACCGTGGTGATGTGGCTGGAGTAGGCAAGGCCGGCCTTGAGGAACGACAGCTTGCCGTAAAACTCCATGCCTTCCTGTTGCAGGGCATGGTCGGGGATCGCCAGTTCCGGGCAGCAGGCGCGGCTGACCACGCCCTGGTAGGCCAGGTTGTGGATGGTGAACAGGGTCGGCGTCTGCAGGCCGCGCCAGTGCATGTAGGCCGGGGCCAGGCCGGCCGGCCAGTCGTGGGCATGGACCAGGTCGGGCTTCCAGTGGACCATGCCTTCACCGGCGGCGATTTCTGCCGCGGCCAGGCCCAGGCGGGCAAAGCGGATGTGATTGTCGGGCCAGTCGCGACCGTTGTTGGCACCGTAGGGCGTGCCTTCGCGCTGGTACAGCTCGGGGCAGATCAACACATAGATGACCAGGCCATCGGCCAGGTCCATGCGCCCGATCTTGCAGGGCGGCAAGGCCGCGTGGCCGCCCAGCTCGCCGACCAGGTGGATCGGGTTGTCGCTTTCCAGCACCTGCGGGTAACCGGGGATCAGCACCCGCACATCGTGCAGGTGACGCATGGCCCGTGGCAGCGCCGCCGAGACATCGCCCAGGCCGCCGGTCTTGACCAGGTCGGCGATTTCCGAGGTGACGAACAACACTTTGCGTTTATGTGAAGAATGTCTGGGGTCAGCACCCAGTGCCTTGGCTGTCGGCGTGAAATCCGCTGCAAGCGGTTCACGCGAATCCGGGGTGAATTGCTCTACATGAGGTTCGACAGCGGCACTGATCATACTTCTCTCCGTCCCTATGTTGTGCGGGCGTGGGCGCCCGTTGTTGTTTGTCTACCGATACTGTTCTCTGTGAGTGGTATTGCCTTGCCTTCCATGCCCCGCAGCCAAGCGCACAAGCGCTACGCAAGCCGGCGTCCTGCCGACGGCGTGGTGACGATATGGGGTGGGTGGGCCGCGTCCGTTGAAGCGGAATCGATGGCCTACTTAGTTCCTGACCTACCGCGATTGCAGAAGTTTCGACTATTTTCAGTCGAGTTTTCCGGGCGATGTCTGGCCGAATACCGAGTGTAGGAGAGAATTCGTGAAGAATGTGACCCGCTGGTCACTTTTGCTCGGAGAAAAACCTGCAGCCATTTCGCTGCAGGTTGCGGTGGCGATTCAGCCGCGTGGCAGCAGCGAGGAGTGATGGCTGCTGATCAGCCACTGCTGGCCATCCCAGCGGTAATTGAAGGTATAGCGCGCAGCCACGCTTTCTCCACCCTTGGCGAAGGTGAAGGTGTACAGGCCGGACAGCGAGGCGTTGTTGCAGCCAAGCTCGACATGCTGGCTGTCCAGGCGCCCGCTGGGCTGCTTGTCGAGGAAATACTCGAAATAATGAATGCGCTCGGCAGGGGTCAGCCGCGGGCGTTGCGACAGGGTAGGCAGCAAGATGGCGTCATCGGCATACAACGCAGCAACCTGGCGCGGATCACCGCTGTGCAGGCTGTGGTTCCAGCGCTCGAACTGGGCGACGATCTGTGCTTCGCTGGTGGCGGCGCAGGTGGCAGGGGTGGCGTAGGCGGGTAAAGACAACAGCCCCAGCAGGGGCGCGAGCAGTGTCAGTGACTTCATGGCAGTCCTTGCGATGTGAAGACGCTTGGTGCGTCAGACGGCGCAGTCTAGAAAGGCGCCGCCAGGCAAAGACAGAGGCAGGGTTTCCCCGGCAGGTCGCTGTGTTGCTCAGCTGCGCGCTGGCAACTGGCCGTCCTGGGCTTGCTGCAGAAGCAGACTGAGTTGGGCGACCTGTTGTTGCAACTGCTCGCGCTCTTCTTTAAGGCGACGCAGCTCGTCGCGGTGTACCGTCACGTAGAGGGTCTGGGCAGGCATTTTTGGCAGAAGGGTTCCCATTGCACACCTCGCATAGGGTGGTTCGTTTTTCTAACAGCGTAGCTGCTGGATCGGCGGCGATTCTGAATTCTTTTGCAGGCCTTGGGAACTTTTTTGTTTCTGGCTGTCTTGCCGTTCGTCGCTGAACCAAGCGCGCCAGGGCTGGACTAACCTTGAAGGCCTGAGGCGCTATTTTTCATTCCAGGGGAGCATCGCACATGCAATTGGGAATCGTGGGGCTGGGCCGCATGGGCGGCAATATTGCACGGCGCTTGATGCGTGGCGGGCACCGCATGGTGGTGCATGACCGCGATCGTCAGGCAGTGGAAACCCTGGTCAAGGAAGGCGCCAACGGCGCCCATGACCTTGGCGCGCTGGTAGGCAAGCTGGAGAAACCCCGGGCGGTGTGGGTGATGCTGCCGGCCGGTGAGCCGACCGAGCAGACCATTGCCCAGCTTGCTGACCTGCTCGACGCCGACGACGTGATCATCGACGGCGGCAATACCTTCTACAAGGACGACATGCGCCGCGCCGCCGAGCTGGGCAAGCGCAACCTGCACTATATCGATGTCGGCACCTCGGGCGGCGTCTGGGGCCTGGAGCGCGGCTACTGCATGATGATTGGCGGCGAGCAGGCGGTGGTCGATCGCCTCGACCCGCTGTTCGCCACTCTCGCCCCCGGGGTTGGCGACATCCCCCGCACCCGCGGCCGCCAGGGTCCGGCCGGGCGTGCCGAGCAAGGTTACATTCATGCCGGGCCCGCAGGTGCCGGGCACTATGTGAAGATGATCCACAACGGCATCGAATACGGCCTGATGCAGGCCTATGCCGAAGGGTTCGACCTGCTCAAGAGCAAGGGCAGCGATGCCGTGCCGGCCGAGCAGCGCTTTGACCTGAACCTGGCGGAAATCGCCGAAGTGTGGCGCCGTGGCAGTGTGGTCACCTCCTGGCTGCTGGATCTTACCGCCGACGCCCTGGTGGCCGACCCGCAACTGGGCGGCTACAGCGGCTCGGTGGCCGACAGCGGCGAAGGGCGCTGGACCATCGATGCGGCGGTGGAACAGGCGGTGCCGGTGCCGGTGCTGTCCAGTGCGCTGTTCGCCCGCTTCCGTTCGCGCCAGCAGCAGGGCACCTACGCCGACCGTATGCTGTCGGCCATGCGTTTTGGCTTTGGTGGCCACGTCGAGAAGAAAGCCGAATGAGCAAAACACAAATCGAAGCGGCCCCGCCTTGCAACCTGTTCCTGTTTGGCGCCAACGGCGACCTGGTCAAGCGCCTGTTGATGCCGGCCTTGTACAACTTGAGCCGTGATGGCCTGCTCGACAAGGGGCTGCGCATTATCGGTGTCGACCACAACGCCGCCACCGACAACGAATTCGCCGCGCGCCTGCAAGCCTTCATGCGCGAACGCGACAGGGCCAGCGAAGGCGCCAGCAAGTGCCTGGATGACAAACTCTGGGCGCGCCTGGCCAAACGCATCGGCTACCTCACCGGCGATTTTCTCGACGAGGCCACCTACCAGGCCATCGCCGAACGCATCCGCAGCAACCCCAGCGCCAACGCGGTGTTCTACCTGGCCACCTCACCGCGCTTTTTCAGCGAAGTGGTGCAGCGCCTGGGCGCCGCTGGCCTGCTCGACGAAAGCGCCGGCTTTCGCCGGGTGGTGGTGGAAAAACCCTTCGGCTCGGACCTGGCCAGCGCCGAAGCGCTCAATGCCTGCCTGCTCAAGGTCATGAGCGAAAAGCAGATCTACCGCATCGACCATTACCTGGGCAAAGAGACGGTGCAGAACATCCTCGTCAGCCGTTTTTCCAACGGCCTGTTCGAAGCGTTCTGGAACAACCACTACATCGATCACGTGCAGATCACCGCTGCCGAAACCGTCGGCGTCGAAAGCCGTGGCGCCTTCTACGACAGTACCGGCGCCTTGCGCGACATGGTCCCCAACCACCTGTTCCAGTTGCTGGCGATGGTCGCCATGGAGCCGCCGGCGGCCTTTGGCGCCGATGCGGTGCGTAGCGAGAAGGCCAAGGTCATCGGCGCGATCCGGCCCTGGTCGAAGAACATGGCCCTGAAAAACTCGGTACGCGGCCAGTACAGCGCTGGCAAACAAGGGCGCAAGAAGGTCCCCGGTTACCGCGAAGAACCTCGGGTCGCGCCCGACAGCAACACCGAAACCTTCGTCGCCCTCAAGGTAATGATCGACAATTGGCGCTGGGTCGGCGTGCCGTTCTACCTGCGTACCGGCAAGCGCATGAGCGTGCGCGACACCGAGATTGCCATCTGCTTCAAGCCAGCGCCCTATGCCCAGTTTCGCGACACCGAAGTCGAGCGGCTCAAGCCCAACTATCTGAAGATCCAGATCCAGCCCAACGAAGGCATGTGGTTCGACCTGCAAGCCAAGCGCCCGGGCCCGGCCCTGGCCATGGAGAACGTCGAGCTGGGTTTTGCCTACAAGGACTTTTTCAAGATGCAGCCGTCCACCGGCTACGAGACGCTGATCTACGACTGCCTGACCGGTGACCAGACCTTGTTCCAGCGTGCCGACAACATCGAGAACGGCTGGCGCGCGGTGCAGCCGTTTCTCGATGCCTGGCAGGAGGGCGGCGAGGTGCAGCTCTATGCCGCCGGTGACAACGGCCCGACTGCGGCGGACGAACTGCTGACCCGCGATCGGCGGGTCTGGCACCCGATTGGTTGAGGGTTCACGCACAAGGGGGATGAATGCCGGGTTTGATCGAAGACTACGCCCTGCTGGGTAACTGTCGCAGCGCCGCGCTGGTCGGCCGCGACGGCTCCCTGGACTGGCTGTGCCTGCCCAGGTTCGACTCCCCGGCGGTGTTTGCCGCCTTGCTCGGCAATGAAGAAAACGGCCGCTGGCGCCTGGCGCCGAGCGAGCCTCTGGTGCAGATCAGCCGTGAATACCTGGACGGCACCCTGATCCTGCACACCACCTTCACCACCGCCAGCGGCCGCGCGCGCCTGATCGACTGCATGCCCCTAGCTGAACACAACAGCGTGCTGCGCATTGTCGAGGGCCTGGAAGGCGAAGTGCCGTTCGAGATGGACCTGGTGATGCGCTTTGACTATGGCAACAGTGTGCCTTGGGTCGAAAAGGCCGAGCCGCTGGTGCTCTCGGCGGTGGTTGGCCCCGACCGGCTGATACTGCGCAGCGGCGCCGCCACCCAGGCCCTGGATCACCACACCGGCAGCCGCTTTACCGTCAAGGCCGGCCAGCGCCTGGCCTTCAGCCTGACCCACCAGGCGTCACACCTGCCATTGCCTGCAGCGTTCGATGCCGAGCAAGCTTTGCAACGGACCCGGGAACAGTGGCAGCAGTTTTCGTCGCGCTGCCCGGACGTCGGCCCCTGGACGGCGCTGGTCAAGCGCTCACTGCTTACCCTCAAGGCCATGACCTACGCGCCCACCGGCGGCATTGTCGCGGCGGTGACCACCTCGTTGCCCGAGCGCCTGGGCGGTGAGCGCAACTGGGACTACCGCTATTGCTGGCTGCGCGATGCGACCATGACCTTGCTGGCGTTCATGAACCTTGGTTACTTCGAAGAGGCCCAGGCCTGGCGCGAATGGCTGCTGCGCTCGGTGGCCGGCAACCCCGAGCAGATGCAGATCATGTACGGCCTGGCCGGCGAGCGGCGGCTGGCGGAGTATGAAGTGCCGTGGCTGGCCGGTTATGAAGGTGCACAACCGGTGCGTATCGGTAATGCCGCAGCGTTGCAGCACCAACTGGATATTTATGGCGAGGTCGCCGATGCCATGAGCCAGGCAATTCGTGGTGGCCTGCCGCGCCACCCGCGCAGCGCGGCGATTGCCCGGTTGATCATGCCGTACCTGGAAAAAACCTGGCAGCAACCGGACGAGGGCATCTGGGAGGTGCGTGGCGGGCAGCAGCACTTCACCCATTCCAAAGTCATGGCCTGGGTGGCCTTCGACCGCGCTGCCGGCTTGAGCGATACCACCGAAGAAGGTCAGGCGCGCGCCGGGCATTACCGTCAGGTGGCGGCCAGAATTCACCGGCAGGTGTGTGAACAGGGCTTCGATGGGCAGCTGGGCTGTTTCGTCCAGGCTTATGGTTCGACCGAAATGGATGCCAGCCTGCTGCAGATTGCCCTGACCGGCTTCCTGCCGGCGGATGATCCGCGCTTTCTCGCCACCCTTGCGCGCATCGAGCAGCGTCTGCTACGCAATGGCCTGTTGCTGCGCTATGACAGCGACAGCGGTTGCGATGGGCTGACGCCGGGTGAGGGGACCTTCCTGGTCTGTTCGTTCTGGCTGGCGGATGTCTATGTGCTGCTGGGGCGGGAGGAGGAGGCCAGGGTCTTGTTCGAACGTCTTGCGGCCCTGTGCAACGACGTCGGCCTGCTGGCCGAGCAGTACGACCCGCTGGGCCGGCGCATGCTCGGCAATTTCCCCCAGGCTTTCAGCCATATCGGCATCATCAACACCGCGCTGAACCTGCACCGCGCCCAGTGCCCGGTGCGCGACCGGGCGCAATGTGGTTAAAGGCATTGCGGGTCAAGTCGGGTCGCCGCACCGCCGCTCCCACAGGTAGCGTAGGCCTTTAGAGGCGCGAGCTGATCCATTGGCGATGCTGCTCACACTTCACCTTTGCGCCTTGTCGGCGAATGGACCGGCGATGCACGAGAAGCGAAAGCAAAAAAGCACTCTGCTTCTAGATGTACGTAATTGCAGACGCCACCGATCGTCCCTTGCAGAAGGCCGAGTGGAACCCTTGCGTAGTGGGGCGACGGCCATGGATGGCCGGCGAGCGCCGCAGGGCCAGGGACGGCCCTTCGGCGCGCCCCCACGGGAGCAAGGGTGGAAGGAGGGAACCCGGAGCGCAGCGCAGGGCCGATGAAGGGACAGGGCGTTTTTGGTTACTTTTGCCGCCAAGCAAAAGTGACCCGCCGTAAGGGCGCAAGGCGCCGGCAGCGCCTCATCATCAAATGGATCAGCTCAAACACAGCCTGGCTGCCCCAATACTTGCAAGCTGCTTAAGACAGTTGCTCCCACAGGCCCGTGCAGTCAGCGTTACAACCAGTAGGTCACCGCCCACCACCCCAGCCCACCCATGACCACGGTATAGGGCAGCGCCATCCACACCATGCGCCCATACGACAGGCGAATCAGCGGCGCAATCGCCGAGGTCAGCAGGAACAGGAATGCCGCCTGGCCGTTGGGCGTGGCCACGCTCGGCAGGTTGGTGCCGGTGTTGATCGCCACCGCCAGGGTCTCGAAGTGCTCGCGGCTCATGCCGCCGTTGACAAACGCCTGCTTGACCTCGGTGATATAGATAGTGGCGACGAACACGTTGTCGCTGATCGCCGACAACAGGCCGTTGGCGATAAACAGCATGCCCGGCTGCTGATCGGCCGGCAGCGCCAGTACCCACTGGATCAGCGGGGTAAACAGCTGCTGCTGGTGGATCACCGCAACCACGGCAAAGAACACCACCAACAACGAGGTGAACGGCATGGCATCCTGGAACGCGCGGCCCAGGCGGTGTTCGTCGGTGATGCCAGTAAAGGCGGTAATCAAGACGATCACCAACAGGCCGATCAGGCCGACTTCGGCCACATGCAGGCCCAGGCCGATGATCAGGATCAGCGCTGCCAGGCCTTGCACCAGCAGTGCGGCACGTTGCTGGGTGGTGCGCTGGGCGTCGTCTTCGGCGGCATAGGCGGCCAGCACCTGGCGCACGTTGTCCGGCAGCAGGGTGCCGTAGCCGAACCAGCGCAGTTTCTCCAGCAGCACGCAGGTGACCAGCCCGGCGGCCAGTACTGGCAGCGACACCGGCGCCACCTTGAGGAAGAACTCGGCGAAGTGCCAGCCCATTTCGTGGCCGATCAGCAGGTTCTGCGGCTCGCCGACCAGGGTGCACACGCCGCCCAGGGCGGTACCGACGGCGCCGTGCATCAGCAGGCTGCGCAAGAATGCGCGAAATTGCTGCAGGTCTTCGCGGTGCAGGTGGGCGACGTGCTGGTCGCTGTCCAGGTCCGAGTCTTCCCGTGGGTTGGCGCCGGAAGCGACGCGGTGATACACCGAGTAAAAGCCGACCGCCGCGCTGATGATCACCGCCGTCACCGTCAGCGCATCGAGAAACGCCGAAAGAAAGGCCGAGAGAAAACAGAACAGCAAGGCCAGCAGGGCCTTGGAGCGCACGCCGAGAAGAATCCGCGAGAACACGAACAGCAGCAGGTCCTTCATGAAGTAGATACCGGCGACCATGAACATCAGCAGCAGGATCACCGGAAAGTTGTGCTGCAGCTCTTCATACAGCGCTTGCGGCGTGGTCATGCCCAGCAGCAGGGCCTCGACCATCAGCAGGCCGCCGGGCATCAGCGGGTAGCACTTGAGCGCCATGCCGAGGGTGAAGATGAACTCGATCACCAGCACCCAGCCGGCCACCACCGGGCCGAGGGTGAACAGCAGCAGGGGATTGAGCAGCAGGAACAGGCACAAGGTAGCCTTGTACCAGCGCGGCGACTGGCCAAGAAAATTGTGGGCCAGGGCGCCGGCCAGGGAGCGGGACATGAAAATGTATCCTTATGATTCAACAGCTGGGCAAAGTGCCGCATGTGTGAACGGAGATCAAGGTAAAAGTCCCGGTTTTGGCACAAGCGCGGCCTTGGCGCCGACGGGCACCTTGTTATAGTCCTGCGATCAACCTCGCCGCCTTCAAGGAGAGCACCGTGACTGACTACCAAGCGTTCAAGGTCGAACTGAACAACCGCATCGCCCACGTGCAGATCAACCGCCCGGAAAAGTACAACGCCATGAACGCGGCGTTCTGGAGCGAAATCGTCGAGATCTTCCGCTGGATCGATGAAACCGACGAAGTGCGCGCGGTGGTCATCAGTGGTGCCGGCAAGCATTTTTCTTCCGGCATCGACCTGATGCTGCTGGCCTCGGTGGCCAACGAACTGGGCAAGGACGTCGGCCGCAACGCGCGCCTGCTGCGCCGCACCATCCTGCGCATGCAGGCCTCGTTCAATGCCGTGGACAACTGCCGCAAGCCGGTGCTGGCGGCGATCCAGGGTTACTGTATCGGCGGCGCCATCGACCTGGTCTCGGCCTGCGACATGCGTTACTGCAGCAGCGACGCGCAGTTCTCGATCAAGGAAGTCGACATGGGCATGGCCGCCGACGTTGGCACCCTGCAGCGCCTGCCACGGATCATCGGCGACGGCATCATGCGCGAACTGGCCTACACCGGGCGCAATGTCGCCGCCGACGAAGCCCAGCACATCGGCCTGGTCAACCGTGTGTTTGACAGCCATGAGGCACTGCTTGACGGAGTCTTTGCCATTGCCGCCGAAATTGCGGGAAAATCGCCCATTGCCGTGGCCGGCACCAAGCACATGATCAGCTACATGCGCGATCACCGCATCGACGATGGCCTGGAGTACATCGCCACCTGGAACGCCGCCATGCTGCAATCCACCGATCTGCGGGTGGCGGTTGCCGCCCACATGAGCAAACAGAAACCCGAGTTCGCCGACTGACCCCCGGCGGCGAACCCCGCAAGGAACCGGCACATGTCAGCGCGTTGGACCACCGCAGTACTGGACACGAACCTCACCGGCGGCTGGGCGGTTGCCCGCAGCCGCGAGGGTTTTCTGGTCGATGACAACGGCGCGCTGTTCCCGCGCGACTGGCTCAAGCGCCAGGCGCTGGACGTGCTTTGCGAGCACGGCATTGGCCATTTCGATGGCCAGCCGGTGTTCCTTCTGGAGTTGCGCAGCCCGCAGGCGGTAGCCGGCTGCAGCTGGCGCGGCTTGCGTCAGTTCATGCTCGAAGGCGACTTCGAGACCTACAAGATTCTTGGCTATGCCGCGCAGATCGGCACCTGGGCCCGCGAGCACCGCTTCTGTGGCAGCTGCGGCCAGGCCATGGAGCAAATCCACTGGGAGCGGGCGATGTACTGCGCGCCGTGTGATTTACGCAGCTACCCGCGCATCTCGCCGAGCATGATCGTGCTGATCAGCCGTGGCGACGAAATTCTCCTGGCTCGTTCACCGCGCTTTGTCAGCGGCGTGTACAGCACCCTGGCAGGCTTCGCCGAGCCTGGCGAATCGGCCGAAGACTGCCTGGTACGCGAAGTGCGCGAAGAGGTCGCGATCGAGGTGCAGAACATCCAGTACGTCGGCAGCCAGTGCTGGCCGTTCCCCCATTCGATGATGCTCGGTTTTCATGCCGAGTACGCCGGCGGCGAGATCGTCATGCAACCGGACGAGATCGAGGACGCCCAGTGGTTTCGCGTCGATGCGCTACCGCCGTTGCCGGCGGGGCGTTCGATTGCGCGCTATCTGATCGACCTGTACGTGGCCCGCCGCCTAGGCCTGGCCGAACCAGTGCTGCCACGCTAGGCGCACGGTCAGCGCCAGCACCACGGTGATGAACACCGGGCGGATGAACTTGCTGCCGCCGCTGATGGCAGTGCGCGCGCCGAAGAACGCGCCGACCATCAGCGCCGAGCCCATCGACAGGCCCACCAGCCAGTCGACCTGGCCGGAGAAGATAAACACCGACAAGGCCGCGGCGTTGCTGACGAAGTTCATGCTGCGCGCCACGCCGCTGGCCTTGACCAGGTCGATGGGGTAGAGCAGCAGCGTGCTGACGGTCCAGAACGCGCCGGTGCCTGGGCCGGCCACGCCGTCGTAGAAGCCCAGGGTGAAGCCCTGGGGGATCTGCCACTTCTTTTTCACCGGCGCATCGGCATCCAGCGGCGCCTTGGGCGTGCCGCCGAACAGCAGGTAGACGCCACAGAGAAAGACGATCACCGGCAGCATCTTGTTCAGCCATTCGGCCGGCAGGTAGTGGGCCACCACCGCACCGATCAGGGCACCGATAAAAGTACCGACCAGGGCATGACGCCACTGCGCCGGGTGGAACAGTTTGCGCCGGTAGTAGGTGAAGCCGGCGGTGGCCGAGCCGAAGGTCGAGCTGAGTTTGTTGGTGCCCAGCACCAGGTGCGGCGGCATGCCGGCGGTGAGCAGCGCCGGGGTGGTGAGCAGGCCGCCACCGCCGGCAATGGCATCGATGAAACCGGCAACGAAAGCGACGGCGGCAAGAATCGCCAGGGTGGTGGGGTCTACGCTGAGTTCGAAAGGCATGGCGTGGGCTTAACAGGACGCGCGTTGGCAGGCGCAAGGCCGTCATGTTAAACGCAAGCGTTTGCGCTGCCCAGTACAACCCAGGCACTGAATAATTATCTATGTGATCGACGTTGTCGGCCTCTGATGAACTGAAGGTTCCCCTTCAATCAGAGGCATCTGTGATGTCATCACCAATGAACAATTCCCCTGTGCCATCGTCGCCGTATGCCGGGATCGGTTACATCCCGTCGTTGGCTTCACCCCTTGAGCAGGAAGGTTTGCCCCAATGGCTGCAGACTGCCGATCCAGCCAAGCGCCTGCGGCTGATGCGCATACGTGAAGAGGGCCGCACGCTGCGCCGTGAACTGACAGAGGCAATGAGCAAGGTGCAGACCCTGCATGAATTCTGTCGACCCAAGCTTGAGCAAATGGCCCGGGAAAGCCACGGTGATGTGGTCGATACCGAGAATGGCACGTTTTTGGTGTTCAAGCCCAACTCAGCCATGCTTCCCAACCGCCTGGATGAGGTGCTGGAGAGTCAGCGCTCGTTGTATGAAGCGGCCTTGCAGAATTTCAGCCAGACGCAGTTGCTGCAACTGGGCGGCAATCCCTTCGTCAAGCTGGCGATACCGACGGAGTTCGACCTGTTTGCCGGATTCAATGGCAAGGAACGCGATGCTTCTGATGCCGTCAGCTCGATTGTTTGTTATGCCGATGAGGGTGTCGGCTATGCGTTGCGCGTTCGCAAACTGGATCTGGGCAAACAGTACCAGGAGTACCTGACCCGCCAGCTGGCTGCCGGCTCCCTGCAGCAGGTCAAATGTGAAGCTGCCATGAATGTCCTGTCCGAGGAGTTGGCAATTGCCGATATCAAGGGGCTGTTGAGCAGCGCTGCGAAGGTCATCCTTAACGAATTCATAAAGGGCGCGGCGCGTGATGACCCCCATGGCAGTCAGATCCGCCATACGCTCAACGACGGTGTTTCACCCTACGATTATGCCGAGGAGTGGTCACTTCATCTGCTGGATGATCTGGTGCTGAGTGAAGTTCTCGTGTTTGGCGCGGCCAAGCCGCAAGCGCCCTGCGTTGCCTTTGTACCGGGGCATCCACAGCAGCCGCTGAAGGAGTATCCCTCCCGCTCAGCGTTTCTCAACGATCTGCAGGTACAGTTGAGCGACGGAGCCTTCCGGGCCTTTTTCTGTCGGTTCGTGCCATTGGCCAAATGGCCCGGCGTGCTGGAAGCCTTGCAGGAAACCGACGAATACACTCGCAACAGGCGCTTGAATCTACGTACCCAATCGCTGAACAAGGGGTTGAAGGCCCACTGGTATGAGCAGATGTGCCGCAGGCTGGCCGACGATGCCAAGTACCTGGCCGTGCCCACGGCGAAGGTGGAAGGTCGCACCGCGTTCGCCAGAGTTCCCGATTTCCTTGAAGCTACCCAGCAGCACCTGATGTACGGTGCCGGCGTCGGGTTTCAGGCCCGCGAGGAGGACGAAGGCCAGGCCCCTTCCGACTACGTCACGCCGTTGCGCTGGGTGATCCTGCCCAACGGCCGTTACGGGCGTTGGGCCAGCAACCTGAGCACCTATACCTTGCCGCCCAAGTTGCAATTCGATCCGCCAAACAACCAAGGCATCATCCACTCGTCTCTGGGGCGGGCCATCCGCATCAACGGCCACAGCTATTTGATCGAATTCGATGCCAGTATCGGCAAGGAGCGCTTATACCTGTCTTCCGATAAACGTACCTACAACCCGATCCTCGAACATAACGGCGCGGGCAGTTGGCATCACAGCTTGGAGCGGCCTGATCGGTGGGGGCGGCTATCGTTACTGCGTCGCTTGGGGAGCTGGCTGGACGACCTTGGCGATGACGACCTGATGCTGGCTGGGCGCCTCAGTGGTGTCACCAATGCCACCTTGCGCAGGGTGTATAGCCATGACGATGCGCCGCCTGCATTGCTGGTGTGGACAATCGGCCGACTGCGGCGGGTGCGCAAGACCGAATCGCTGCTGGCGCTGGTCAAGGACGGGCGTATGGTGCCTGCTGAGTACGAGGTGCCAGAACTGGCAGAATTCCGTGCGCTGTTTACTGTCACCCAGGCTCAGGTACCCCGGCCACGACGCAGCCCACAACAGGACGACAATAACGCTTATTGCGGCCCTGACTGCGGCGCACCGCCGGCGGTGCTGTTTCTGGAATGGTACGACAGGCTGTTTCGCGTGTTCATGGCGCGCAGCGAACACATGCTGCAGTTGCCTGAGCCCGCGCAAGTGGCTTCCGATCAACAGCTCGGCGAGCTTCGCCAGCGCTACCCGAATCTGCCCGTACAGTTGCTTGACGAGCTGATTGCCCAGTCCTCACCGCCTGTTCTGGAGCGTCTTTCCCGCGGTGTCCTTGACCTGAACCTGTTTGAGCGTTCACGCCGAGCCTGGAACGCCTATCGGCTGACGCGGGCGCTGATGGGCTTTCGCGCGCCAGCTCAAGCCGATATCGATACCCGTACGCTGGCGTTTGCATTGTTACCGGCCTTGCCCGGCTGGCACTCGGACCTGAACCTGGCGTTGTACCCCGGGGATGTGCGCAGAACCACGCCGACGCGCCTTGCCCAAGTGCCAGGTGCAGCGTCCTGGGGGATAGGGGTCGGCGGCCCGTTCAGCTACGAAGTGGTTCAACTGCAGGACGAACGTTACCTTGAAAGCCGTTTTCACCGTGATTTCTATGCCGCATTGCTGGATCTGTTGGGGGCTTCGCAGCGCCAACGCCTGGGGTTGGGGGCGAACGAGAGTGAACGACTGCGTGACTTGCTGTATGAACTGGCCGTTAGCCAGCCGATGCGCACCCTGGCCTTGCTGGGCATCGAACGTCCACGGGTTACCTTGCATCCGCATGGCTCCGAGCGCCGCGCCCGGGCGATGGCTGGCACGGGTGGGCGCTTCGAGCGCGAGAGCAGCATCGAACGGTTGCAATTGATGTTCCCTCGGGCATCAGAGAGCCATATCCAACGTATTCTTGACCAGGTGACACGGCAGGGGCCAACGGTAGTTGACGCGCTCGATCGCCTGGAAGACTCGCGACTGCGGCTGGACGGTGCGCTGCGGACCTGGGTAAGGGCCACCACTGTGTACGGGGCGGGTTTTGGTGCGCGCCGGCGAGGGCATATTGCCGAGCAATTGCTCAACGCCCTGGACCCGACAGTCACTGTGCTGGAGATCAACGATGCGTTTGTCAGCAGCTTGCCCGAATTGCCGCTGGACTTCGACGCCATAACGCTCCTGACCATTAACCTGCCGGCCATGGAAAGCCTGCCTGGCAGCTTCCTCGCGCGCTTTGCGAACCTGCGTGAACTGCGTTTGAACACCCGGGTCGGCAGGCTGCCAAATGGCTTGGTTGAATTGCTGCAGCTACGCAGCCTGTCCTTGACCAACGCGCACCTGCGTCCAGAGGACTTGAGGCCGATCGGCCAGATTGCGCAGTTGAGAGAGCTGAGCATCATTCACCTGACGCCGCCGCAAAGCGAGGGCGAATCGGTTTACGCCGCACGCACCTGGGACACCGAAGACATGGCGGCTATCGCCCGTTGCCAACACCTGCGGCGCTTGCAGATCCAGGACTGCCGGGCGCTGTTCGAGGGCGATGTGATTGGCGCGCTGGCGCCACTGCAACAGCTGACGCATCTTGACCTCTCGGGCAACTCGTTCACGCTGTATGGGGAGAATGTCCGCGGGCTCGTTCATCTGCGCCACCTGGACCTGAGTCGCAATCCGCTGAACGCAGGGCTCGATGTCAGTGCCATGAGTGATCTTCGCTGTCTCGACCTGCATTACTCCCGGGCTGATTGGCCGGTTGGCCTGGAAAACCTCGCGCATATTGAACAGGCTGACCTTGCAGAGGTCGACCTGAATACGGTGCCGGCTGGTGCTGGCCGTGTGCGCGGGCTGCGTCTGTCGGTCGTCAACCTCAATGCCACGGATCGCGAGCGGGTTTTGAGGGAAATGGCTGAAGTGAATAACCTGCCGGGCGCGGATCATAGCGAAGTCCGACTGTCGCGGGTCGAATTGGGCGAGACTTCAAATGAATCCGAAGAGGAGGATACGGAGTCTGAGGCGGACGTGGATGCTGAAGGGATAATCGTAGGTAATCTGTTCGACGGCCTTTCGGAACAAGACCGCAGCCTGGCGCAGCAACTGGTCGATTCGAACAGTAATGGCAGTCGTGCGTTCTTTGCGTTGATGAATACAATACTGTCGCGAACACCAGCGGATGAGCGTGACGAGGTAACCAGGCAAGCCCACTCGATCATCCTGCGGATGTTCGATGAAACCCGGCGCGAGGAGTTCTACCGCGTGGCACTGGACCTGGGCTGCATAGATTCTGCAGTGCAGCGTTTTTCCGACCTGTTGGGGCTGGCAGAGGCGGATCGGGTGGCGGCCAATACCTCTGGCAATGCCCGCCCGGAACTGATCGAACTGGGTCTTTCTTTGTGGCGGCTGCGCAGCCTGCGAGCCTCTGTTGCCAGGCGGTACCTTGATTGGTGGGGGCAACGCGCTGGCCAGCCGGACTATGCCGAGATCGAGTTGTATATTCGTATCGCGTTGACTGCCCGGCTGCGCTTGCGTCACCAGCCCAGACGCCAGGTCAATGCCAGCATGGTGACATGGATGAGCAGTTCGATGGTGGATGAGGTCGAGACAGATGTGCTGACCACGCAGGCTCAGGATTTCCCGGTTGCCTTGAGTGACCAGCCGTTCTGGCAGGAGCACCTGGTTGCGCAAGAGTGCGCTCCCTGGAGTTATGAGGTTGAATCGGCGTTGCAGGAATTGGCCGTTGCTGAAGGGCTGCCACGCACATTGGGCGAATCGGCACGTACCCGGCTGGAGCAACTCTTGACTCAGGCCCGCAAAGTCATTGCCGAGCGTGATGAGGTGCCGGTGAGTTCCGGGCCGCTGGTGCTGGACAACGAAGACCATCGGCTGCAAGCGTTCAACCTGATGCCGGCAATGATCCAGTTGTCCAGGGTCGAATACACCCGGCAGGTAGTCAACGAGTACTTTGCCCAGGGCGTCCCGACACAAAGCCCGCAGCCGGGGCCTTCGGGTGTACAGCGCAAGCCCTGATCGGCAAAAGCATCAAGGCATGAAGAAAGGGGCCTGAGCCCCTTTCTTTTACGGCCAGCCCTCAGCTCAGAAATCCGCCGTCGACATTCAACGCCACGCCAGTGGTGTAGCTCGACGCGTCGCTGGCCAGGTACAGCACCGCGCCGGCCATCTCTTTCGGGTCGGCCACGCGCTTGAGCGGGATCTGCTGCAGCGCGGTGTTGAGGATCGCATCGTTCTTGACCAGCGCCGAGGCGAATTTGGTATCGGTCAGGCCTGGCAGCAGGGCGTTGCAGCGGATACCGAACGGCGCGCATTCCTTGGCGAAGACCTTGGTCATGTTGATCACCGCCGCCTTGGTCACCGAGTAGATGCCCTGGAAGATCCCCGGCGACACGCCGTTGATCGAGGCAACGTTGATGATGCTACCGCCACCGTTGTCGCGCATCAGCTTGCCGGCTTCCACCGACATGAAGAAGTAGCCGCGGATGTTGACGTCGACGGTCTTCTGGAAGGCGCCAAGGTCAGTGTCCAGCACGTTGCAGAACTGCGGGTTGGTGGCGGCGTTGTTGACCAGGATGTCCAGGCGCCCGAACTGCTCGCGAATGCCGGCGAAGACCTGGCTGATCTGCTCCATCTCGCCGATGTGGCAGGCAACCGCGGTGGCCTTGCCGCCGGCGGCGATGATCGCCTCGGCGACTTGCTGGCAGCCGTCGAGCTTGCGGCTCGAAACGATCACATGGGCGCCTTGCTGGGCCAGCAGATGGGCGATGGCCTCGCCGATACCGCGGCTGGCGCCGGAGACGAAGGCGACTTTGCCGTCGAGGTCGAACAGTTGGGTCTTGGACATGGTCTTTTCCTTGTTTGAGTCGTCAGAGAGGGGACTTGCCGATGACCTGCAGGCTCATGTGCTCCAGCAGCGTGTTCATGTGAATGAACTGGGCGAAGCGCTTGTCCTGGGTCTGGCCGTGGAAGAACCGGTAGTAGATCTGCTGAACGATGCCGGCCAGGCGGAACAGGCCGTAGGTGTAGTAGAAGTCGTAGTTGTCGATTTTGATCCCGGCGCGTTCGCCGTAGTAGTCGACAAACTGCTGGCGGCTCAGCATGCCCGGGGCGTTGCTTGGCTGGCGGCGCATCAGTTGCACCGGTGCCGGGTCGTCGGCTTGAATCCAGTAGGCCAGGGTGTTGCCCAGGTCCATCAGCGGATCGCCGAGGGTGGTCATTTCCCAGTCGAGCACGCCGATGATGCGCATGGGGTTGTCGGCATCGAGGATGACGTTGTCGAAGCGGTAGTCGTTGTGCACGATGGCAGGCTTGGGGTGATCGGCCGGCATTTTCTCGCGCAGCCAGGCGATGACCTTTTCCCAGCGTGGCGCATCGGCGGTCAGGGCTTTTTCGTAGCGGCTGGCCCAGCCCTCGATCTGGCGTTGCACGTAGCCTTCGGGCTTGCCCAGGTCGCCCAGGCCGCAGGCGTTGTAGTCGACCTGGTGCAGCTCGACCATGCGTTCGATGAAGCTCTTGCACAGGGCCTCGGTGCGTTGGGTATCCAGGCCCAGCTCCGGCGGCAGGTCCGAGCGCAAGATGATGCCCTTGACCCGGTCCATGACATAAAACTCGCCACCGATCAGCGACTCGTCGGTGCAATGCACGTAGGCCTTGGGGCAGTAGGGGAAGCCGCTGTTGAGCTGGTTGAGGATGCGGAACTCGCGGCCCATGTCATGGGCGGATTTGGCCTTGTGGCCAAAAGGCGGGCGGCGCAACACAAACTCGCGCCCGGGGTATTGCACCAGGTAGGTCAGGTTCGAGGCGCCGCCAGGGAACTGGCTGATGGTCGGTGCACCGGCCAGGCCCTGGATATGCGCTTTCAGATAAGGGTCGATCACTGCGGCATCAAGTTCTTCGCCGGGGCGGACCTGGGTGGACTGGTCGGTGAGCGTCATGCGTTTCCCTTATGTTCAAAGCCAGAGATTATTGGCCAATCTAATTCCTGCCGCGCACGCTCACAAGCACACCCGGGCGTTATAGGTGAGCGTGTTGCAGCACAATCAGCAGGTTTGATCGGCTGAGCATATATAACTACACCCCGCTCCCTGCGTGCCTTTGATTGACTGCTGCCTTCCGCCATCCATAAGGCAGCGACAATGACCACCGACACCCTGACGCCTTTCAAGAGCCATGAGCGCTATTTCAACCAGCAGATCCCCACCTGGCTGAGCCATGCCAGCACCCATGCCATCAAAGAGCTGTATCAACGTCAACTGCCTGCCGCGCAGATTGCCGCAGATACCGACGCGCAACTGCGCCAGGCATTGCACGACAGCCTGCGGCGTACCCAGGCTTCCAGCGCTGCGGCCGCCCGGCTTTTGAGGCAAATCAAGGGTATCAGCGAGTTTGCCGAGCCGCTGTTGCGCGCTGAAATAAACAAGCGCTTGGTGCTGGATATCAGCGTAACGGCCAATGAGCTGGTGCACATGCGCGATGATGCTTCGTTGCGCGAAGATCGCCTGGCCTCGGTGTTGATATCACGCCAGCCGTTATTGCAGGCGGCCTTGCAGAATTTTACTGCAAGCGACGCAGAGATCTTTCGCACCGATGCCTACAGTGCGGTGACGGCGGTCGGTGCCTTGCAACCTTTTCCCTCGACAGTGGACCCTGAGCGGCGTGCCCATCAATCCATCCGTTACGCCAGCAAGTTGCCCATCAGTCCGCAGCAGTTTGCAAAGCTGTGCCGGGAGCTGGATATTGGCCAACAGTACCAGGACCATCTCAAGTCGATTCTCGATGCCGCCCACAGTCGCGACGCCGTGCGCCGCACGCTGGTATCGGCGGCCAGGGACCGCTGCGAAAGCAACGTGCACGCGGCGCGTATCGCCGGCCACATCAGTGAGCCGGCTTACCGCATGCTCAAGCAGATGCTCAGGCAGTCGGCAAGCGCCCCGGCGACACAGACCTTGAGGGTCGACAAGGTGTATGAACGAGGCAACAGCGCGTTCGACGGTTCGCGTTGCTACCTGCTCAACCTCTTCGGTAGCACCCTGGGCGGCGGTTTTCTATTGCTTGGCCCCGATCCTGCCGGCCAGGTGCTGCCGGTACCGGTCGTGGTGATAATGCCGGGTGATGCCAAGCCTGTGCAGGAATACGACTCCTACACTGATTTCTACCTCAGCCTCAAGGCGCGCCTGCAAGACCCGCAGTTCCAGGGGTTTTTCAGTCGCTTCATCGGGCGCCGCGGGCAATCGCGCGTGTTCGCTCAGTTGAAGCAAAGCGCTAACTGGCACGCGCAACCACCCAGGCTTCAGGAAATACGCGGCGAGTGCTTTGACTACCTGCACAGCGCGATGTTGACCAGGGCCTGGGACGACGCCAAGACCCTGGCGGTGCCGACCGCGGATGTCGATCGCGAAGCCTGGTTACAGGAGTTGAACCATTACCTGGGCTTGGGCTTTAGCATGCTCAACGTAGCCGCATTCTTCGTGCCGGGCCTGGGCGAGGTGATGATGGTGGCCCTGGGCGCGCAGATGCTCGGCGACCTGTTCAATGGCTTGAAAGCCTGGGAGGCCAATGACCAGCAACAGGCCATCAGCTACTTGCAGTCCTTCGGTATCAACCTGGCTATCACTGCCGGGCTGGGTGTGGCCGCAGGAGCTGCGGGCGCCGCGTTGAGGCAGCCGCTGGCGATCGATGCGCTGGAAGTGGTCGAGCTTCCAGGGGGTGAGGTCCGCCTGTGGCGACCGGACCTTGCCCCTTACCAGCAAAGCGCAGCACTGCTGGAGGGCCACTTTGCCGATGCACAAGGCATTTACCGGGTCGCTGGCAAACGCTACATCCGCATCGAGGGCAAGCCATTGGAAATCACCCAGGATTCGCACCTGGGCAAATGGCGTATAGAGCACCCCGACGACCCTCAGGCCTACCGGCCAGTACTCGAGCACAACGGGCAGGGTGCCTGGCATCATGCGCTGGAGCGCGTCGACAGTTGGCCACGCCCGACCCTGGTGCGCAGGCTCGGGCACGCCTTCGAGGGTTGGGCAGACGCGGCGCTTGAGCGCATGGCCGACATCAGCGGCGTCAGCGATGCTGAGCTGCGTGCGGTCTACAGTGACGACCAACCCGCCCCGGCAGGGCTGCTCGACGTCAGGCGGCGGTTTGAAATCGATCGCCTGATCGCGGCACAGATCGACAATGTCAGGACCGGACAGGGGTTGCAATCAGGCTTCAACTACCCGGTATCGCTGCTGCCGGAGTTACCGCGCTGGCCGCAAGGCAAAGCCATTGAACTATATGACAGTGCCGAACTGTGGGGGCAACCGATGGTGTATGGCCGTGCGCAGCCTGAGGTGGCCGCCATCAGGCTCTCGCGCAGTGACCTGGCCGCAGGACGCTTGATTCGCAGGGTGGTAGAGGGTTTGAGCGTGGCCGAACGCAGCCGCTGGTTTGGCAATGATCACCTGGCCCGAGACCTTGAAACCGAGATCGGCCAGCAACTGGCTGAGCAGATGCAGGCATCAAGGTCACGGATTTTCGACAGCCTGTACCAGCGATCGAGCGAACCCCTAGACGCTCTGCAAGCGGCGCTGCAAAGGGATTTTCAGGGACTGTCGCGGCCGCTCGCCGAAGCGCTGGCCAAGGCTGCCAGCGAAGTTGAGCGCAGCCGCTGGCAGGCTTCCGGGCGGGTGCCGCTGCCGCTTGCCAAGCGTGCCCGCGAGGCGTCGCGCCAGGTACGCCTGTCACGCGCTCGCGAAGGCCTCGAAATCAGCTACCTGGCCAATGACGACAGCTACCGGCTGGCCCTGCATTTGTTGCCGGAACTATCCGGATGGAGCGACTCGGTTCATTTGAGTGTGCGCCGCGACAGTGTGTCCGGCACCGAGCTCGACAGCATTGGCAGCGCGGGCGCGACGTCGCGAAAAACCCTGGTTAAAAGCGCCCGGGGCTGGCGCGCTTTCGACGAAAATGACGCCGAGTTGAGCGGGCTCGAGACAGCGGACCACGGCTTCTTCACCAGCCTGCTGCAGGCTTTGCCCGACAGCGAGCGCGTGGCGCTTGGCTTGAGTATCGGTGACAGCACCGCACTGCGTCGCGCCCTGCTGGAGCAGGCAGCACGCCAGCCTGCCAAGGCGCGGCTGGCGTTGGGCATGGCGGTGGAGCAGGGGCGCTTCAGGCCGCCACTGTCGGTCGGGGCGGGGCGCCGTGGCTATCCCTTGGGTGGTACGATCGGGCGCTTGTTGCCACGTACTTACGAGCAGCGTTTGCGCAACCTGTTTCCCGACTATACCGATGCGCAGTTGCGCGACTTTTTTCGCAATGTAGGCATGCAGGGCGAAGCGCTGGAGAGTGTGATCGGGGACCTGGAGCAGGAGCTTGAAAGCGAACGCCAAGGCTTGTCAGCCTGGGTGGAGCAGGGGGCTACAGCCACTGTCCGCGAACGGCGCAAGCAACTGGCGATGCAGTTGCTGGATGTCTGGCAGCTTCGCAGCAGGGCGCCACTTGAGGTCAGCGAGTATCAACTGGATGGGACGCCGGGCTACCTACTGACACTCGACTCTCCTGTGGTGGATGCGCTGCCGCCTCTTGCGAGCGCCATCGACCAGATTCTCGAGCTGGAGTTGAGCAGCATGGCGGCCATCAGTGAGTTGCCAGCAGAATTCTTGCGCGCCTTCCCCAACCTGCGCCGCTTGAGCGTACGTCACACGCCGATCACGCAAATCCCGCAGAACATTGGCCAACTGAGTGAGTTGCGAGTGCTGGATCTCACCTATAGCCGAACAGGGTTGGCCCACCTGGCGCGCTTGAGCGGGCTTCGGCGCTTGTGGTCGCTCGATCTTCGGGGCGTGTCGCCATCGTCGGTTACTGTGACGGCCGGGCAACTTGCGCCTTTACGGCAGTTATCCAGCTTGCGTTTCTTGTCGCTAATGGAGAACCAAGCCAGCTTCGGCCCAGGCGCGTTTGCCGAACTGGCCGGGATGCCGAACCTGCGCCGGCTGTACCTGACGCGCAACAACATCACCCTGAGCGAAGCCGATGTCAGTGAGCTGGCGGGCATAACCAACTTGCGTGAGTTGTCCATGGGCCATAACCCGCTGATGCGCACTCCGGACATCCGCCAGATGCCGCGGCTGCGCCTCTTGGCGTTGCCGGACGCACAGATCACCACCTGGCCGCCCGGGCTTGAGACCACCGCGAACTTTGAAGTTCGCCTCGAAGGCAATGCCATTATCGAAGTGCCTGCTGGCGCCGGACGAATGCCGGGGCTGTCGTTTGGCTACGAGGGCATGAACGAGGCGCTGACGACCCGCTTGATTCGTGAGCGCATGCAGGTTCAGGCCGATCCGGGGGCGGATGTGGGTATCGAAGAGGTTCTAGATGACGGAGGGGACACTGACCTGAGCGCCTACCAGCAGCTGACTGAAGAGCAGGAGCATACCGCGCTGGAGCTGTTTCGCCTGCCCGAGTTGCGCTCGTTCAGGCGTTTGCTGGCCAGGTTGCTGACCAACGGACAAGTAACCGAGCCTCAGGCTGTGCAACTGATCGAGGCGGCTGCAGCGGACCCTGAGCAACTGGGCAGGCAACTGTTCGCCCAGGCAGTTGACGCCGATACCTGTGAAGACCGCGACATCGTGGTATTCAGTGACCTGCAGGGGCTGCGAGAGGCCGATCAGGCACTTGGCCAAGGTGGCCAGGCAAGTCGACAGTTGCTGGCCCTGGGCATCAGCCGCTGGCGCCTGCAACGCCTGCGCACCTATGTGGCGGAGCAGATCCGCGGCTGGCAAGCCGATCCGCAGTTCGTGCACTTTATCGATGCGATCGAAGTGGAACTGTATTACCGGATTCATCTGGCTGAACGCCTGGGCTTGCGTCATCAACCGACAGAAATGATCCATGGCCATACGGTGTTCTGGGTCACCAGCGATATGCTGGCTGAGGCTGCGCGTATCATCCGCCAAGAGCAGGCGGCTTTGCTGCCTGAATGGATGACTCAGGAAATCTATTGGCAGGATTACCTCAAGCGCAAATATCGCGCGCGCTACGAGGCGCTACAGACTCAATTGGCCGGCATCTTCGATCCTGCGATCGATTTTATGGAAGACCTGCAACGGCTACGAGGAACGCAAGCAGACCTGACGACGCCGCTTCCTGTGGTAGCGGGGGAGACGGCTGAACAACTGGCCTCGGCATTTGCGGTGGCACCAAGCGAGCTGGCGCAGCTAGCCTACGATGAAGCCACATGGATTCAGGCCTACAGGAAACTGCAGGATGCCCGGGAAGCGAGGGAAAACGAGCTTCCAGGGGTGCTGACGAAAGAAGAAACTGGACGTGACGCTGGTTGAGCCAGCAAAAAAAACCGAAGCCCAGGCTTCGGTTTTTTTATCGCTGCCAGCCGATCAGGCCGGGAACAGCTCGCTCAGTTTCATCGACAGCATCATGTCGCCTTCAACGCGCAGTTTGCCGCCCATGAAGGCCTGCATGCCGTCGGTTTCGCCGCTGACGATACCCTTGAGGGTGTCGCTGTCCAGCACCAGGGTGCAGTTGGCGTCGGCGTTTTCGCCTTCCTGGATTTCGCAGGTGCCATCCTTGACGATGAGGGCGTAGTGCTTGTCTTCGTCAGTGATGTTGAAACCGAATACCAGGTCCAGGCCAGCGGCGGCGGCTGGGTTGAACTTGGCTTTCATCGCTTCGACGGCTTTTGCTACATCGCTCATGGTGTGTTCCTTATTAAGTGATTTGCGTGACGGGTGAGGTCACAACGAGCCGGGGTTCATCGGTAGGTGATGAGCTCCGGCGCCTTCAACAGCTGCACATGGGCCTGGCTGTTGAAGGAAGCCAGGGCCACCTCGCGGCCGCGAAACTTCAGTTGGCTGAGCGAGGTGTTGATGATCTGCCAGTTCAGCTCGAAAGCCTGGCCGGCAGTGATACGGGTTACCAGGTGGAGCAGGGCGGCAATGGTGCCGCCCGAGGTGAAAATGGCAATGTTGTCGCCGTTGCCGGCCTGTTGCAGCACCCGCTGCAGGCCGCCATCGACCCGCTGGACAAAGCCCTGCCAGCTCTCGGCGCCTTCGCAGGCGTGTTCGCCGCCATGCCAGCGCTGCACCAGCAAGGCGAACAGGCGCTGGAACTCGCTGCGGTTCTGAGTGCCGTTGCGCAGGACGTGCAAGGCTTCGGGCTCGTCCGGCAACAGGCCGGGCAGCAGGCCGCGGATCACGCCGTCGGCATCGAATTCGTTGAAGGCATTGTCGGTCTCCAGCGTGGGCACTTCGCAACCGGCGTTGTGCATCACAGCCATGGCCAGGCGCGCGGTGTCCTGCTGGCGGCGCAAGTCGCCAGCCAGGCAGCGGTCCAGGCGCAAGCCCAGTTGCGCCAGGTGCTCGCCCAGGGCCTCGCTCTGGCGCATGCCCACGGGCGAGAGGACGTCGTAGTCGTCTGCACCAAATGAAGCCTGGCCATGTCGAATCAGGTAGATACTGCCCACGTCGTCCGCCTGCGCTAAGGATGAGCCGAGGTTAGGTTGCCGCTGTCAGGCTGTCAACGAAAAAACATACAAGCGTTTGAAAAGAGCGTTTGAACTGCATTGCCGAAGATTTCCTGCGCTGGCAGGGGCAGGGCGGCCTCGGTATGCTTGACTATCGGTTCGCGCCGCACGGGCGCAGGCATGTTAAGGAGTTACTGTGGAGTTTCTTGCAGAGTACGCAAGCTTTCTCGCCAAGACCGCGACCCTGGTGATCGCGATTCTGATTGTCCTCTCGGCAATTGCCGGTTTGCGCGGCAAGGGCCGGCGCAAGGGCGGCGGCCAGTTGCAGGTCAATAAGCTCAATGAGTTCTACAAGGACTTGCGTGAGCGCCTGGAAAGCAGCTTGCTGGACAAGGCCCAGTTAAAAGCCTTGCGCAAGCAGCAGGCCAAGGCCGAAAAACAACTGAAGAAAAAGCCCGAAGAAAAAAGCCGAGTGTTCGTCCTCGACTTCGACGGCGACATCAAGGCCTCGGCCACCGAGAGCCTGCGCCATGAAATCAGCGCGGTGCTGAGCCTGGCCACGGCCCAGGACGAGGTGGTGCTGCGCCTTGAAAGCGGCGGTGGGATGGTCCATAGCTATGGCCTGGCGGCCTCGCAACTGGCGCGTATTCGCCAGGCTGGCGTGCCATTGACCGTGTGCATCGACAAGGTCGCCGCCAGCGGTGGCTACATGATGGCCTGCATCGGCGACAAGATCGTCAGCGCACCCTTTGCCATCCTTGGTTCGATCGGCGTGGTGGCGCAGCTGCCCAACGTCAACCGCCTGCTGAAAAAACACGACGTCGACTTCGAAGTGTTCACCGCCGGTGAATACAAACGCACCGTGACCGTGTTCGGCGAGAATACCGAAAAAGGCCGGGAGAAGTTCCAGGAAGACCTGGACATCACCCACCAGTTGTTCAAGGACTTCGTCTCGCGCTACCGCCCGCAGTTGCACATCGATGATGTTGCCACCGGTGAGGTCTGGCTCGGCGTTGCCGCGCTGAACAAGCAACTGGTCGACCAGTTGATGACCAGCGACGAGTACCTGAGCCAGCGCGCCCGCGAGGCCAACCTCTATCAGCTGCACTTTGCCGAGCGCAAAAGCCTGCAGGAGCGTGTGGGCCTGGCGGCCAGCGGTTCGCTCGAGCACCTGGCGGTCAAGCTCTGGAGCCGTCTCAGTGGCCGGCTGTGGTAACCGGCTAGCCCTGCAACGCCCAAGCATTAATTAGCACCCTGGCGGTGCTTGCGGCAGGTCTCCTAGGCATTCAAGCCAACAGGAGACTTGCCATGACCACCCCCGCTTCACTATCCGTTCCCGGCCTGCATGGCCCGTTCATTTCGCAACGCCTGCCGGCCTGGCTTCGCCATGCCAGGCCCGAAGACTTCGAGCGCATGGGCGCGCAGTTGCTGGCGCAGCAGCATGGCCGCGAGCAGCAAGACTGGTTTGCGACTGCCAGCGCAGCGGAACAAACGCTACTGGTCGATTACCAGCAGCGCAGCCGCCGCTCCGGCCAGCGCCTGGCCCGTGAGCTGAAAGACCTCAAAGGCATCGGCGCGTTTTGCGAGCCCTTGCTCAAGGCCCGGCTCAAAGCCGAGCTCGGGGCGGAGCCTGATGTCGACTTCGATGAGTTCGTGCACATCGAGCGTGAATCGGTGCTGCTGGGGTCAATGCTCAGGACTGTCCCGCGCCGCCAGAGCCTGATGCAGGCGGCATTGCAAAACTTTGCCGCCGGCAGCGAGTTTGAAGCCGGCACTGCGCTGGCGCCCAAGGACGCTTTCTTTCTTGAACTGATACCGGGGACCGAGCAGGGCTACCCGCGTTTTCGCTATCGCTACACGCAAAAGCTCGATATCGAACCCCAGGCGTTTGCCCGCGTATGCCATGACCTGGACCTGGGCGGGCAATACCAGCGGCACCTGAGCGAAGTGTTCGAGACACCGGCCAGCAGCGCCCTGCGTCGTAGCCTGGCAATCGAGCTGTACAAGGATCAGTTAAGGGTGAACCTGCAGGTCGCCTTCATGAAAAAACTGATCAGCGAGCGGGGACGTCAGGCCTTGCTCGATCTGTTGAGTGGCGTGCGGGCGCCGCGCTGGAATGGCAAGCCCGTGCGTTGCAGCCAACTGAGCATGTTCGAAGCGCCGCTGTCCGATGTGCTGGTGATCGGGCCTGAACGCAACGACAATCGCGTCGAGCCGGTGATCCTCTACCTGCCGGGGGCGCCGGGCGCGGCGCTCAAGGAGTACCCGTCGGTCAAGGCCGCTAGCGACGACCTGAAGGTCCTGCTGCGCAAACCCGCGTACCAGTCGCTGTTGCGCGGCTATGTTGCTCACCAATCGCAGCAGCATGTATTGAAGCGGCTGGAGGAGGCGCTGTATCACCTGGTCAATGATGGCGACGGCCTGCACTGGCGGCGGCCGAACCCGGACGCCAACCTGCATGTGCGCGAGACCTTCATCGACCAGGAACTGTTTGGCTACCTGCAGGACCGTCACCTGCAGAAGATCAAGGATGAGGCGCGGGCCTTGGCCGTGCCCAGCGCCGACGCCGATGACCAGGCCTGGCGCGAGCGCCTGGCTTATTGGGAGTCGATCGGTTTCAACCTGCTCAATGCCGCAGCGTTTTTTGTCCCCTCGCTCGGGGCGGTGATGGCCGCCGTGGCGGCGGCGCAACTGATCGGCGAGGTGGTCGAAGGTGCCCACGCCTGGGAGGCTGGCGAGCTGGCCGAGGCCTGGACGCACCTTGAATCGGTCGGCCTCAATGTTGCCTTCATCGCCGGGCTGGGCCTTGCCGGCAGGGCCCTCGAGCCAATTGCGGCCAGCGAAGCGATCAATGGCCTGGTCAAGGTCAGGCTGCCCGATGGTCAATTGCGCTTGTGGCAGCCTGCGCTGGGCGACTACACCCAGGACATCGACCTGCAAGGAATCGAGCCCGACAGCAACGGTCACTACCTGGTCGAGGGCAAGCGCTACATCCGCCTGGGTAACGATACTTTCGCCGTAGCGACAACCGAAACCGGGCAGTGGAGCATCCTCCATCCGGCAGACCCATCGGCTTACCGGCCTGTGCTTGAACACAATGGCCAGGGCAACTGGCGGGTGATCGGCGAGCAACCCTTGGGTTGGAGTCGCCTGCAGCTGTTGCAGCGACTGGGGCATGCCGCCGAGGGGCTCAGCGACGTCGAGCGGCTGCAGGCGGCTGATATCAGCGGGGTCAGCGATGATGTCTTGCGCGCCATTTACGCCACGCAGCAACCACTGCCACCGGTGCTGGCCGATACCTTGCAGCGTTTACGCCTGGACCGCCAGCTCGAAAACTGGATCGGCAACCTGCGCAGCGGCTCGCCGGGCGGCGTGGGCCGGGATTTTGCCGTGGTACTGGCCACCGAACTGCCCAACTGGCTGGACCTGCCGATCGAAGTGTTTCGCGGCCCCGAGTTATGGGGTGACTCGACGGTATACGGCCTGGCCCGTTGGCCTGATTCGGCGACGTTCAAGGTGCTGATGAGTGAGCTCTACGCCAACCAGTTGCCCGAAGCCATACTGCAGCGCTTCGATGAACAGGCTATCAAGCGTCTGCTGGGTGCCCATGTGCAACCTGCTGATCGCCTTCAGGCACTGCGTAACGCATTGGCAGCGCGGGCGCAGCTCAGGCGTGCGGCGATATTCGAGAGCATCTATGCGACGCCTGCCCTGCAGGCGCAAGCAGAGGTGCGTCTGCTGCAACGGGGCTTCCCCTTGCTGCCCCTGCAGGCCGCTGAAGAACTGCTCAACCATGCCACCCCGGCCGAACTGGGCACGCTGCAGCAAGCCGCTGCCCGGGTGCCCCTGCGCCTGGCCGAGGAGGCCCGGTTGTACCAGCGGCAGGTGCGCTTGAACCGTGCGTTCGAAGGGATCTACCAACCGCGTTTGGCCAGCCTGGACAGTGACCTGCTGATGCTGCGGCTGCTCGATCAATTGCCGGGCTGGACTGCCCGGGTTCACCTGCAAGTGCGTGCCGAAACGTTCGATGGCGAGCTACTGGCGTCGGTTGGCGAGCCGAGCGGCGAACTCAAGACCCTGCTGTGCAAAGACCAGCGATACAGCGCCTTCGATGCGCACGGCAACCAACTGACCGTCAACGACGACATGGCCGGGGCGCTGTTGCGGGCACTGCCGGACAGTGAACGCCAGTCACTGGGGCTGCAGATTGGCGAGCGGGATCGCTTGCAGGCGACGCTGGCGGCGTTGGCCTCGGCAGACCGGCTTCGCGCTTCACGCTTGCTCGGCCAGCAGCCGGTACGCCCCTGGTTGCGCTCGCCGCTGAGCCTGGCCGATGGACGCCTGGGCTACCCGCTCAGTGGCCGTGGCGCGGTTGGCAATCGATTCGACAACAGCCTGTTGAGCCAGGTCCGCAGCCTGTATCCGATTCTGGAGCCGCAAGAGGCGCAGCGTTTGCTTCAGGAACTGGGCGCGACCGAGGTTGAGCAGGCCCAGGCGCTGGAGCAGCGTCGGCAAGAGTACCGGCAGTTGAGTGAAACGTTGAAGCAATGGGCCGGCCAGGAGCAGGATTTAGGGGTTGGTGCGATGGTAGCCCCGGCAAACTCGCCGGCGCTGATTCGGGTAGTTGAACAAATCAAAAAGGCCTGGCGCCGGGAAACTGCCCGTGTCCACGCCGGTGACGGACGCTTTATCGGCTACCGTCTGGACTTGAGCAACTGGCGTCTGGGCGCGTTGCCGCCGTTGACCGCAGACTTCAGTCACATTAGCGACCTGGGTCTCTCGGCAATGGGCTTGCGATCAGTGCCGGCAAGCTTTCTGCAGGTTTTCAGCAGGCTGCGCTGGCTCGATCTCAACGGCAACCGCCTGACCGGGCTTGACGAGGCAATCGGCGAACTGCAGGGCCTGACCCGGCTACAAGTACGCCATAACAACCTGGAGATGACCGAGGCGACCCAGGCGGTGCTGGGGCGGCTCACGCAACTGGAACTGTTGTATCTGGATGACAATCCGCTGAACCAGCCACCTGCAGTCGGAGCAATGTCGCAGTTGCTCAACCTGTCTTTGCGAGGCACCCAGATCAGCACCTGGCCTGAGGGGGTGTTCGAGCTTGAGCGGCTGGTAGAGCTGGATTTGCGCCTCAACCGGATTCGCCATATACCCGACGCGGTACTGCAGACCACGCCACAGGTAGTGAGGATCAATGGCATCACCAGCCTGCATGGCAATCCCCTGGATACCTTTAGCCTTGACCGGCTCGAGAGCTACCGCCAGCGCACCGGGGTGAATTTCCAGGTAGCGCCGGACCTGCGTGGTCCACACCTAGAAGCACCAGCATCACCTGCGGCGCACTGGCTGACCGGTGCCAGTGTGGCCAGGGTGGCGCAGATCAATGGGTATTGGAGTGCGCTGGCTGAAAATCCGCAAAGTGGCGAGTTCTTTCGCCTGCTCAACGATTTGCGCAATACCGCCGATTTTCGCCGCGACTACCCCGCGCTGCGCGCACGGGTATGGAACATGCTCACTGCCGCCAACGACTATGAGGATGTGCGTACCGCGTTGTTCGAGTTTGCCAATCACGTGGATACTTGCGGCGATGGCATCATTCTGGTGTTCAGCCAGTTGGAGGTGCTGGTGCTGGTGGAGCAAGCCAAGCGCGCCGGGACAGTGGTCGGCGCCGAGTACGCGCTGATCGACCTGGCCCGTGGCTTGAGCCGCCTGGATGCAGTGGAGCGGATTGCCTTGGGTGATATCGCCGAGCGGCGCACGGCAGGGCTTCAGGTTGACGATGTGGAAGTGCGTTTGGCGTATCGCATAGGGCTGGCTGAACGCCTGGACCTGCCGGGGCAGCCGCAAAGCATGCTGTTCGAACGCCTGGCCAATGTCACCGCCGCGCAACTGGACAGCGCTGCTACCGAGGTGCTGGCGGGAGAGACGCCGGAATCCTTGAAGGCGGGTATTGCGGGGCGGGACTTCTGGATCGAGTTTCTCAGGGCGCGTTACGCAACGCGTTTCGAAGAGGTCAACAAGCCTTACTTTGCTCGGCTGGAAGCGCTGGACGCCGACAAGCAGTCGATGAGCGATCAGGCTTACCGCTCACGCTCGGAAACCATTGGCAAGAGGCGCAAGGAGGATGAGCAGCGCTTGATCGAGACGCTGACCACGGATATCTGGAACAGCGTGCCGGACCAGGTTACCCATCTGTAACCCTGGCGCCCGTGCCAAGCCAGGCACGGGCGCCTTTTTACATTCAGCGACGACGGAACAGCGGTTGCGGTTCGTCAGTGGCGGCCTGGTAGGTCACCGAGAAGTCCTGCAGGCTCTTCAGCGCTTCGACCGGGTCCTTGTCGGCACGCAGGGCAAAAGCATCGAAGCCGCAACGCTTCATGTAGAACAACTGGTCGCGCAGCACGTCGCCAATGGCGCGCAGCTCGCCGGTGAACTTGTAGCGGTCACGCAGCAGGCGCGCGTTGGAGTAGTTGCGCCCGTCGGTGAAGGCCGGGAAGTTCAGGGCAATGACCTGGAACTGGTTGGCCACTTCGCCGATTTCTTCGGCTTCTTCGTCGGCGTCCAGCCAGACGCCCAGGCCGCCGTCGCGGGCCTTGAGCATATGGCCGTGTTCACGCCACAGCTGCAGCGGCACGATGTAGTCGTCGCAGTTGGTCACTTCGTCGATGTTGAAATCCTTGGGCAGCAGGTGCCAGGTTTCGTCGACGATCTGGTTGTTCTTAATGATTCGCTGCATAGACGCGTTCCTTGAATGGGTCGATGCCAATACGTTGGTAGGTGTCGATGAAGCGCTCGTCTTCGGTACGTTTTTCAACGTAGACGTCGATCAGCTTCTCGATCACATCCGGCATGTCGTCCTGGGCAAAGGAAGGGCCGAGGATCTTGCCCAGGCTGGCGTCGCGGCTGGCGCTGCCCCCCAGGGAGACCTGGTAGAACTCTTCGCCTTTCTTGTCGACCCCGAGGATGCCGATATGGCCGACGTGGTGGTGACCGCAGGCGTTCATGCAACCGGAGATGTTCAGGTCCAGCTCACCGATGTCGAACAGGTAGTCGAGGTCGTCGAAACGGCGCTGGATGGACTCGGCGATCGGGATCGACTTGGCGTTGGCCAGCGAGCAGAAGTCACCGCCCGGGCAGCAGATGATGTCGGTCAGCAGGCCGATGTTCGGCGTGGCCAAGCCGTTTTCGCGCAGCTCCAGCCACAGGGCGTGCAACTGGCTCTGCTCGACGTCGGCAAGAATGATGTTCTGCTCGTGGGAGGTGCGCAGCTGGCCGAAGCTGTAGCGCTCGGCCAGGTCGGCCACGCTATCCAGTTGCTTGTCGGTGAGGTCGCCGGGGGCGACGCCGGTAGGCTTGAGCGACAGGGTCACGGCGACGTAGCCAGGGCGCTTGTGTGCCAGCACGTTGCGCGTGCGCCAGCGGGCAAAGCCCGGGTGCTGCTGTTCGAGCTCACTGAAGTCGAGGTTGTCCAGCGCCTTGTAGTCCGGGTCGACAAAGTGCTTGGCCACGCGGTGCACTTCGGATTCGGTCAGGGTGGTGCTGCCGCCGCGCAGGTGGGCCATTTCGGCCTCGACCTTCTCGGCGAACACTTCAGGGGTGAGCGCCTTGACCAGGATCTTGATCCGCGCCTTGTACTTGTTGTCGCGACGGCCGTAGCGGTTGTACACCCGCAGGATCGCGTCCAGGTAGCTGAGCAGGTCCTGCCAGGGCAGGAACTCGTTGATGAAGGCGCCGACCACCGGGGTACGGCCCAGGCCGCCACCGACCAGTACGCGAAAGCCCAGCTCGCCGGCTGCGTTGTACACAGGCTCCAGGCCGATATCGTGCACTTCGATGGCCGCACGGTCGCTGCTCGAGCCGTTGATGGCGATCTTGAACTTGCGCGGCAGGTAGGCGAATTCTGGGTGGAAGGTGGTCCACTGGCGGACGATCTCGCACCAGGGGCGCGGGTCGATCACTTCATCGGCAGCGACACCGGCGAACTGGTCGGTGGTGACGTTGCGCAGGCAGTTGCCGCTGGTCTGGATCGCGTGCATCTGCACGGTGGCAAGCTCGGCCAGGATCTCGGGGATGTCTTCCAGGGCTGGCCAGTTGTACTGCACGTTCTGCCGGGTGCTGATGTGGGCGTAGCCCTTGTCGTAGTCGCGCGCGATCTTCGCCAGCATCCGTGTCTGGCGCGAGGTCAGCTGGCCATAAGGCACGGCGACCCGCAACATCGGGGCAAAACGTTGGATATAGAGGCCATTTTGCAGGCGCAGGGGGCGGAACTCTTCTTCGCTCAGTTCACCGGCCAGGTAGCGGCTGGTCTGATCCCGGAACTGCTTGACGCGGTCCTCGATGATCCGCTGATCGTACTCGTCGTATACGTACATAGGGGTCCTGTTCTCAAGCTGCTTGCAGCTAATCGCGCGCACGGCCGCGCACTCCGATGCGGAGCCGAGGAAAGATAGCAGTTTGCGTTTATGCGCAAAAGTGAAGTTTTTGCATATGAAAAGAACCATTTGGACTAAGTGAGACTGACTGGCATTTGTCCAATGTGCCACTACGGGCGGTTATAATTGGCGGTTTGAATAGCGGGAGCGTCAACGCATGCTCAAGGCCTTGTGCCAAAGCCTTTGCCTGAGCCTGCCACTGGTGGCCGGCGCGCAGGCGGCTTCAGTGGTGTTTCTCAATCCGGGCTATTCCAACGAGACATTCTGGGTCAGTTATTCGCGTTTCATGCAGGCTGCCGCCGACGATCTGGGCCTGCAGTTGCGTATCCAGTACAGCGAGCGCCGGCCTGAGCTGGCGCTGACCCAGGCCCGTGAAGTGCTCGAAGGCCGCCAGCGCCCGGACTATCTGGTGCTGGTCAACGAACAGTACATTGCCCCGGAGATCATCCGCCTGTCCCGCGACAGCGGGGTCAAGCTGTTCCTGGTCAACAACGGCCTGACGCCGAACCAGGCCGAGCTGATTGCCAGCCACCCGGACAAATACCCGCCCTTGCTCGCCACCCTGGTGGGCAATGACGAGCAGGCCGGCTACCAGATGCTCAAAACCCTGATTGCCCTGCGTGCCCGCCCGGGGGTGACCCGGCCGTTGGAGCTGCTGGCGTTTTCCGGGCTCAAGACCACCCCGGCCTCGCAGTTGCGCGAGCAGGGCATGCGCCGCGCCCTGGCCGAGCACCCCGAGGTGCGCCTGCGCCAGGTGGTGTATGGCGGCTGGGGCCGCGAGCGTGCCTACGAACAGGCCCGCCAGCTGTTACAGCGCTACCCGAAGGTCGAGCTGGTGTGGTCGGCCAACGACGAAATGGCCTTTGGCGCCATGCAGGCGCTGGAGGAAGCTGGGCGCGTGCCGGGCAAGGATGTGCTGCTGAGCGCCGTCAACAGCTCGCCGGCGGCGTTGCAGGCGCGCATCGACGGGCGCCTGAGCGTGCTCATGGGCGGACACTTTTCCCTCGGCGGCTGGGCCATGGTGTTACTGCACGATGATGCGCTGAAACTGCCAATCGACCGTGATGGCCGGCGCGAATACCAGGTGCCGGTGCTGCAGATGATCGACCCGCAACGGGCCCGGCGCTGGCTGAACCTGCAGGATCAAGCCGACTACGGCCTGGATTTCAACCGTTTCAGTGCCCAGGGCCATGCGCCGGATTACCGCTACCCGTTTCTCAACGCCCCGGTCGAATATTGAAATACCCCTGCTTGAGCAATGGCCATTGCTGAACTTAACTGCTACGGGTGACATGCATTCCCATAAACACTACAAGAGGCGATGCAATGGGAAATTCGACCAAAGCGGGTAAGCCTGACAGCAGTGTCGATGCCTGGGCGATACTCTGTCTGATCATCCTCGTGGTAGTGACCGCCGTGTACTGGGTCAGCCACCAGTGACATCACCCGATGGGTAACAGTGAACCGCCCGCAGAATGGACATCTGCGGGCGGACTGCTTTTCAGCGGGCGGTCAGGTGCATGGCCAGTTGCACCAGCCCGATCAATACCAGAATGAACAGCAAGGTGAACAGGGTGCCCAGCGCAATGAAGTGGCTGGCCTTGCCGTGGTTGAAGTCGCGGGCGCGGTTCTTGCCGCTCTGCACCCCGAAGGCCGCTGCCAGGATGCTTTGCAGCATCTGCCAGAAGGTCGGGGGTTTGCCTTGGGCGGGTTCGTCCATGAGGGGCTCCTTATAAAAGGCATCCCCCTCAGTGTAGACGGTAGCTGCAAGCTATGAGCTACAAGCTACAAGAAGCTGGTGCGCCTTCTTGCAGCTTGTAGCTTGAAGCTTGCAGCTTCAGTTGTCATAACCAAGGTTAGGCGCCAGCCAGCGCTCGCTCACGCTCAGCTCCTGGCCTTTGCGCGCGGTGTAGCTCTGCACCTGGTCCTTGTCGACCTTGCCGACGGCAAAGTACTGCGCCTGCGGGTGGGCGAAATACCAGCCGCTGACCGCCGCCGCCGGGAACATGGCGAAGTGCTCGGTGAGGAACACGCCGCTGGGCCCGGTTTCGCCGATGGCGGTGCCGTCGAGCAGGCGGAACAGGGTTTCCTTCTCGGTGTGGTCCGGGCAGGCCGGGTAGCCCGGGGCAGGGCGGATACCCGAGTACTGCTCCTTGATCAGCGCCTCGTTGTCCAGGTGCTCGTCCTTGGCGTAACCCCAGTAGTCTTTGCGCACCTGTTCATGCAGCCATTCGGCGCAGGCCTCGGCCAGGCGGTCGGCGAGGGCCTTGACCATGATCGAGTTGTAGTCGTCGCCCTTGTCCTGGTACGCCTTGGCCACTTCCTCGGCGCCGATGCCGGCGGTGGTGATGAAGCCGCCGACGTAATCGGTGATGCCGGTGTCTTTAGGTGCGACGAAGTCGGCCAGGGAGAAATTCGGCTTGTTGTCCGGCTTGATGGTCTGCTGGCGCAGGTGGTGCAGCTGCGCCAGTGGCTGACCATCGGCGCCATAGACTTCGATGTCGTCATGGTTGACCTGGTTGGCCGGCCAGAAGCCGAACACCGCGCGGGCGCTGATCAGCTTTTCGTCGATCAGCTTGGCGAGCATTTCCTGGGCATCCTTGAACAGCGCGGTCGCGGCTTCGCCGACCACTTCGTCAGTGAGGATGCGCGGGTACTTGCCGGCCAGGTCCCAGGAGATGAAGAACGGCGTCCAGTCGATGTACTCGGCCAGTACCTTGAGGTCGATGTTCTCCAGCACCTTGACGCCGGTGAAGCTCGGCACCACCGGCTGGTAACCGGCCCAGTCATACTTGGGCTTGGCGGCGATCGACTGCTCGTAGCTCAGGCGCTCGGTGCGGGCGCTGCGGTTGGCGGTACGCTCGCGCACTTCGATGTAGTCCAGGCGGGTCTTCTCGACAAAGCCGGGCTTGAGTTCCTTGGACAGCAACTGGGTGGCGACGCCCACCGCGCGTGAGGCGTCGGTGACGTAGATCACCGCGTCGTTGCTGTACTTGGGCTCGATCTTCACCGCCGTGTGGGCCTTCGAGGTGGTCGCGCCGCCGATCATCAGCGGCAGGTGGAAGTCCTGGCGCTGCATTTCGCGGGCAACATGGACCATCTCGTCCAGCGACGGGGTGATCAAGCCGGACAGGCCGATGATGTCGCATTTTTGCTCGCGGGCGGTTTGCAGGATCTTCTCGGCCGGGACCATGACGCCGAGGTCGACGATGTCATAGCCGTTGCAACCGAGCACCACGCCGACGATGTTCTTGCCGATGTCGTGCACGTCGCCCTTGACCGTGGCCATGAGGATCTTGCCCTTGGCTTCGGGCTTGTCGCCTTTTTCCAGTTCAATGAAGGGAATCAGGTGCGCTACCGCCTGCTTCATTACCCGCGCCGATTTGACCACCTGGGGCAGGAACATCTTGCCGGCGCCGAACAGGTCGCCGACCACGTTCATGCCGCTCATCAGCGGGCCTTCGATCACCTCGATCGGGCGCGCGCACTGCTGGCGGCACTCTTCGGTGTCTTCCACGATAAAGGCGGTGATGCCCTTGACCAGCGCATGTTCCAGGCGCTTGCCAACCGGCAGCGAGCGCCATTCCTCGTTCTCGACTTCCTTGACCGCGCCGCCGCCCTTGTAGTCGTCGGCGATCGCCAGCAGGGCGTCGGTGCCTTCCGGGGTGCGGTTGAGCACCACGTCCTCGACCCGCTCGCGCAGCGCCGGCGGGATCTCGTCGTAGATCTCCAGCTGGCCGGCGTTGACGATACCCATGGTCAGGCCGTTCTGGATCGCGTGGTAGAGGAACACCGAGTGGATCGCCTCGCGCACCGGGTTGTTGCCACGGAACGAGAACGACACGTTGGAAACACCGCCCGAGCTCAGGGCGTAGGGCAGGTGGTCGCGGATATAGGCGCAGGCTTCGATGAAGTCGACGGCGTAGTTGTTGTGCTCCTCGATGCCGGTGGCAACGGCGAAGATGTTCGGGTCGAAGATGATGTCTTCGGCCGGAAAGCCCACTTCGTTGACCAGGATGTCGTAGCTGCGCTGGCAGATCTCGCGCTTGCGCGCGGCGGTGTCGGCCTGGCCGACCTCGTCGAAGGCCATCACCACCACGGCAGCGCCGTAGCGCTTGCACAGCTTGGCGTGATGCTTGAAGGCCTCGACGCCTTCCTTCATCGAGATCGAGTTGACGATGCCCTTGCCCTGGATGCACTTGAGCCCGGCTTCGATCACTTCCCACTTGGAGGAGTCGATCATGATCGGTACGCGGGAGATGTCCGGTTCACCGGCGATCAGGTTGAGGAACTTGACCATGGCCGCCTGGGAATCGAGCATCCCTTCGTCCATGTTGATGTCGATCACCTGGGCGCCGGCCTCGACCTGCTGCAGGGCGACTTCCAGCGCTTCGGTGTAGTTCTCTTCGCGGATCAAGCGGGCGAACTTGGCGGAACCGGTGATGTTGGTGCGCTCACCGACGTTGACGAACAACGAGTTGCGGTCGATGGTGAACGGCTCAAGGCCCGACAGCCGGCAGGCCTTGGGGATGTCCGGAATCGCCCGTGGCGGGTACTTGGCGACCGCCTCGGCAATCGCCTGGATATGCCCCGGGGTGGTACCGCAGCAGCCGCCGATGATGTTCAAGAAGCCGCTGGCGGCGAACTCTTCGACCACCACGGCCATTTCGGCCGGGGTTTCGTCGTACTCACCGAAGGCGTTCGGCAGGCCGGCGTTGGGGTGCGCCGAGACATGGGTGCCGGCTTTGCTCGACAGCTCTTCGAGGTAGGGGCGCAGGTCCTTGGCACCGAGGGCGCAGTTCAGGCCCACCGAGATCGGGTTGGCATGGCGCACCGAGTTCCAGAACGCTTCGGTGGTCTGCCCCGACAGGGTGCGGCCGGAAGCATCGGTGATGGTCCCGGAGATCATGATCGGCAATTCGACGCGGTCTTCCTCGAACACCTGCTGCACGGCGAAGATCGCCGCCTTGGCGTTGAGGGTGTCGAAGATGGTCTCGATCAGGATCAGGTCGGCGCCGCCAGCGATCAGGCCGCGGGTCGCCTCAAGGTAGTTTTCTACCAGCAGGTCGAAGGTGACGTTGCGATAGCCCGGGTCGTTGACGTCGGGGGAAATCGAGCAGGTGCGGCTGGTGGGGCCGAGCACGCCGGCAACGAAGCGCGGTTTGTCCGGGGTTTCGAGGGTCTTGGCGTCGGCGACCTGACGGGCGATGCGTGCGCCTTCGAGGTTAAGCTCATAGGCCAGCGACTCCATGCCGTAGTCGGCCTGGGAAATCTGCGTGGCGTTGAAGGTGTTGGTTTCGAGAATGTCGGCGCCGGCGTCCAGGTAGGCCTTCTCGATGGCGGCGATGACGTCGGGGCGCGACAGCAGCAACAGGTCGTTGTTGCCTTTGACATCGCTTGGCCAATCGGCGAAGCGCGTGCCACGATAGTCGTGTTCCTCGAGGCGGTAGCTTTGGATCATAGTACCCATGCCGCCATCGAGAATCAGGATGCGCTCTTTGAGTGCTTGCTGAAGTGCTTGGAAACGAGCGCTGCGGTCAGACATAGGACTACCTGGTCGGGCAAAAACAAAAGTTGCGGAATAATAACAAAGCTGCGCGGTTTTTAGACGTGTTGAAGATTTACATGAATTTCATTCATGTTGGCACGCCGCCAGCACCGGTAGAATCGTGAAGCTATCAATACCCAGGACATTCGGCACATGGTGCATCGCTTTCTTGCCGGCGCTTTCGCTCTGTTCATCAGCGGCGTGGCGTTGGGGCAAGCCCCTCAATCAAGCTCGGCTATTTCGTATACCCGGGACATCCAACCGATCTTCACCGAGAAATGCGTGGCCTGCCACGCCTGCAACGACGCGGCCTGCCAGCTCAACCTGGGCAGTGCCGAGGGCGCCTCGCGCGGTGCCTCCAAGGTGCCGGTGTACCAGGGCGAGCGCAGCAAGGCGGTCGCGCCGACGCGCTTATTCTACGATGCCACCAGCACCGAAGGCTGGCAGCGCAAGGGCTTTTACTCGGTGCTCGACAACCAGGGCAGCCAGGCCGCGCTGATGGCGCGCATGCTCGAGCTTGGGCACAAGACTCCGCTGACGCCCAACGCCAAGTTGCCCGATGAGATTGTCCTGGGCCTGAACCGCAACAACATGTGCCCATTGCCCGGCGAGTTCGACGCCTATGCCGGCGCGCACCCGAAAGAGGGCATGCCGCTGGCGGTTACCGGCCTCACCGATGCCCAGTACCAGACCCTGCAGCGCTGGTTGGCGGCCGGTGCGCCGGTGGAGCACGAGCCGATCCAGCCGAGCGCCAGGGAGGCCGCGCAAATTGCCGACTGGGAAGCGTTGCTCAACCGCCCCGGTTCGACCGAAGCGCTGGTCGGGCGCTGGCTGTACGAGCACCTGTTCCTTGCCCACATCCACTTTGTTGGCGGCGAGCAGGGGCATTTCTTCCAGTGGGTACGTTCGCGCACCCCAAGCGGCCAGCCGATCGACCTGATCGCCACGCGCCGGCCCAACGACCCGCCGGGCACCGACTTCTATTACCGGCTGATGCCGGTGCAGGGCGTGATCGTGCATAAAACCCACATCACCTACCCGATGGGCCCGCAGAAGCTCAAGCGCGTCAAGCAGCTGTTCTACAGCGGCGACTGGCACGCCAATGCGCTGCCTGGCTACGGCCCGCGTCACCGCGCCAACCCGTTCGAGACCTTCGAAGCGATCCCGGCGGTGGCCCGTTACCAGTTCATGCTGGATAACGCCGAGTACTTCGTGCGCACCTTCATCCGCGGCCCGGTGTGCCGAGGCCAGATTGCCACCGACGTGATCCGCGACAACTTCTGGACGCTGTTCCAGGAGCCGGCCCACGACCGTTACCTGACCGATGCCGAGTACCGCGGCCAGGCCACGCCGCTGCTGGCGATGCCCGGGCAGATCGACGACGTCGGCAGCATCCTGACCCTCTGGCATGCCTACCGCGACAAGCGCAACGAGTACGAAAAGCTGCGCCGCGAGGCTTATGCCGAAGTGCCGCCGCCGAGCTGGTCGACCCTCTGGGCCGGCAACGACAACGCGCTGCTGACCATCTTCCGTCACTTTGACAGCGCCTCGGTGAGCAAGGGCCTGATCGGTGACGTGCCAAAAACCATCTGGCTGTTCGACTACCCGCTGTTCGAACGCACCTACTACCAGCTGGCGGTCAACTTCGATGTCTATGGCAACGTCTCGCACCAGGCGCAGACGCGGCTGTACTTCGACCTGATCCGCAATGGCGCTGAGGTCAACTTCCTGCGCCTGATGCCGGCCGATGCCCGTGGCGCGATCCTCAGCGACTGGTACCAGAACGGCGGCAAGGTGAAGATGTGGATGGACTATGAGGACATCGACACCGACACCCCGAGCGCACTGAAACTCGACAAGCGCGACCCCAAGCGTGACTTCGGTCTCAAGCTGATCCAGCGCACCGGCAGCCTCAACGCCGCGCCCGACCCGATCAACCGCTGCCAGGGCGCCTATTGCTCGCGGCCGCAAATGAGCGAGGAGTTCCGTGATGTCGAGCAGTCGCTGAGCCGCCTGGTCTCGCGCCCGGCGGCGGGCCTCAAGGTGATCAATCAGTTGCCTGAAGCGACCATGCTGCGCATCGAAGGGCAGGGCGGCCAGCGCCAGGTCTACAGCCTGTTGCGCAACCGCGCGCACAGCAACGTCGCCTTCATGCTCGGCGAGGCCTACCGCTACCAGCCGGGCCTGGACACCCTGACCCTGGTGCCGGGCGTGCTCAGCAGCTACCCCAACTTCATGTTCAACGTTCCGGCCAGCGATGTGCCGGAGTTCGTCGAAGACCTGGAAGCGGCTCGCGACGACACCGCCAGGTTCGAGCGCATCGTCATGCGCTGGGGTGTGCGCCGCAGCCATCCGCAGTTCTGGCAGTACTTCCATGACCTCGACAGCTACATCAAGGAGACCGACGCGGTGGAGTCGGGGGTGCTCGACATGAACCGCTACGAGAACCTGTAAACATGACCGCCGGGAAGGTCGCCTGACCTTTCCCGGCAACCTGTGGTCCGAGCTCTCATGCGGCCCCGGTTCCGGCCGGGGCTTGAGTGGGACTTAAGACGCAGGTAACCGGATGCTGTATTCGCTTCAGGCTTTAAGGGCGCTTGCCGCCTGGGTGGTGGTTTGCCATCACTTCATGCAGATTTTCTTCGACTTCCATGCCAGTGGCCCGATTGGACAGTTCTTGACTGACCGCGGCGCCGTGGGCGTGGATGTGTTCTTCGTCATCAGCGGTCTGGTGATCTACCTCTCGACCCGCGACAAGGCCATGCCGGCCCGTCGCTTTCTGCTCAACCGGGCGCTGCGCATCGTGCCGGCCTACTGGTTCTACACCGCACTGATGGCCTTGCTGCTGGTCGCCGCCAGCCAGTGGATGCCGCACCAGGCCATCGACCTTGAGCATTTTCTCTTGTCGTTGCTGTTCATTCCGGCTGAGAACCCCGGCGGTTACGGCCAGTACCCGACCCTCAATGTCGGCTGGACCCTGAACTACGAGATGTTCTTCTACCTGCTGTTCTCGCTGGTGTTCGTGGTCCGCCAGCAACACCGGCTATTGCTGGTGGCGTTAGCATTGCTGCTGGTCAGCGAGGTGCTAACCCGCGCCGGGCTGCTCAATCACTTCTACCGTAACAATATCGTCTATGAATTTTTGCTCGGTATCGGCATCGGCGTGCTCTACCGGCGCGGCTGGATCGCCCAGGGCCTGTGGCTGCCGCTGGCGATCCTGGCGGCGGCGGGGCTGGCGATCTATCACCTGGATGCCTCGATGCGCTTGCTGCACTGGGGCGTGCCGAGCGCGTTGATTGTTTTCGCCTGCATTGCCCTGGAGCCGTACTTCAAGGGCAACCGCCTGCTCAAGGCGCTGGGCGATTGCTCGTACTCGGTGTACTTGATCCACGTGCTGGTGCTGTATGCCGGCTGGTTTGCAAGCGAGCGCCTGAACCTCAGCCCGTATGCGGTATTTGCCCTGTGCGTACCGTTGATCGCCGGGCTGTCGTGGGCCAGTTATCTGCTGCTGGAAAAGCGTTTGTACCGGCGCATGAGCGCCTGGTTCGAGGCCCGGCGCGGCACACCGGTGGCGGTAACCCTTTCCTGACAGAATTACTAGGACTTTGTTCGGCGGCCAGGTTGGCGTAAACTGCCGGCAAGTCTGTGAGGAACTTCCATGAGCGCCATAACTATTACCGACGCCGCGCATGATTACCTGGCCGATCTGCTGGAAAAGCAGAACACCCCGGGTATTGGCATTCGCATTTTCATTACCCAACCGGGCACCACCTACGCTGAAACCTGCATTGCCTACTGCAAGCCGGGCGAGGAGAAGCCGGAAGACGAGGCGGTAGGTCTGAAGACCTTCACTGCCTACCTTGACGCGGTCAGCATTCCGTTTCTTGAGGATGCCGTGGTCGACTACGCTACCGACCGCATGGGCGGCCAGCTGACCATCAAGGCACCGAACGCCAAGGTGCCGATGGTCAACGAAGACAGCCCGGTCAACGAGCGCATCAACTACTACCTGCAAACCGAGATCAACCCGGGGCTGGCCAGCCACGGCGGCCAGGTCAGCCTGATCGAAGTGGTCGAGGACGGCATCGCCGTGCTGCAGTTCGGTGGTGGTTGCCAGGGCTGCGGCCAGGCCGACGTGACCTTGAAGGAAGGCATCGAGCGGACCTTGCTCGAGCGCATTCCCGAGCTCAAGGGTGTGCGTGATGTGACTGACCACAGTCAGAAAGAAAACGCTTACTACTAAAGTCTGATCACGGGTCAAGTACGCTTCTTGTGGGAGCGGGCTTGACCCGCGATGGTTTGCAAGCCTCAAAAGTCATAACTGACACTCGCATAGTAAAACGCCCCCTGCGCCCCCTCCGGCGAGGTAATCGAATACTTCGGCACCCCATACAACTGTGGCCCATCGAGCTTGTCCGGATGGCTGTCGAACAGGTTGATCGCGCCCACCGATAATTTCAGCCCCTGGTCGAAGCTGTAGCTCAGGTCCAGGTCGGTGATCCACTGCGCGCTGAAGGTCTGGTCCAGGTCCGGGTTGCTGCTGTTCAGGCTCTGCCACTCGCCATAGCGGCGCTGGGTCAGGGTCACGCCCCAGTTCTCGTACAGCCAGTTGGCGCTCAAGGTCAGTTTGTCTTCCGGCGTGCCGTGTTCGATCAGGCCTTGGGTGGCGCGGCCGACGATCTGCTCGCCGCTGATACCGCCGACATCGCGCAGCTCGGTGATCCGCGTGCGGGTCTTGGCAAAGCCTGCGTTGAGGTTGAGCCGGCCAAACGGCTGCAAGTCCCACTGGTACTGCCCGGCCAGCTCGACGCCGTCGGTGCGGGTGTCGGCGATGTTGGTGTAGAACGCCGCGCTCTGGATGTTGGCGTAGGGCGTGCCGGCAAAGATCGGCCCGACCACGTTGCCCGGCAGCTGGTCGGAGAGGGTGATGCGGTTGTCGATATCGATGCGGTAAGCGTCGAGGGTCACTGAGGCATTGCTCAGTGGCCGCCAGACCAGCCCCAGCGACAGGTTGGTGGACTCTTCCGGCTTTAACGCCCGGCCACCCAGCAAGGCCGCTTCCGGGCTGTCGGCGCGCAGGGTGCGCTGCTGCACCTCGACCCAGTTGCCGCTGCCCGAAGGCTGCTCGACTACCTGCACACTAAACGACGAAAGGCCGCTCTGCACCAGCGACGGCGCGCGGTAGCCGGAGCTGATGCTGCCGCGCGCGGCAATCTGCGGGGTGAAGTCGTAGCGCAGCGACAGCTTGCCGTTGGTGGTGTCGCCAAAGTCCGAATAGTGCTCGGAACGCACCGCCACCCCGGCCTGGAACTTGTCGGTGATCTGCCCTTCAACATCGACATAGGCACCGAGCACCTTGCGCTCAAGCGAGGCGGCATCGACCTGGGTGATGCCAGCGTAGTAACCGGGAATGCGCCGGCCAGTGAGCGGGTCGAGGGTGTTGAACAGCGGCCCGTTCTGCCAGCCGGCCGCTTCGCCGGCACTCAGGCTGTAGTGCTCCTTGCGCCAGGCCAGGCCCGCCGACAGGGTCAGCGGCTTGGCCAGCAGGTCGGTGGGGAAGTCGCGGACCCAGTCCAGGGTCAGGTTGGTCTGCTCGTTCTCGCGCTCGCCGGTGTAGATTTTATCCGGGCTGGCGTTGCCCCAGCTGGGGTTGATGGCATTGCGGTCGGTGGACTTGAGCGTGTCGTTGCCGTAGTTGGCGGCCAGGTCGAACTTGCCCAGGTGTTCATCTTCGTAACGCAGGCCACCCGTCACGGCGTAGTCTTCGAGGTTGTAGCGGGTGATCGGCAGGCGCCCGTCCGGATAGCGCTGCAGGGCTACGCTGGCGTAGTTGTTGCGCAGGGTGGTGGGCGGGTCGAAGAAGCCTTCGGCGTCGGTATTCTTGTGCGCGTAGGTGGCAAAGCCGTAGGCGCTCAGGCCGTCGCCGATGCCCAGCTCGCTGTTGGCCACCAGGTTGTACTGGTCCGAGACATTGCCCGAGCCCCAGTTCCAGGTGCGGTAGCGGTTGTTCTGTTCGCGCTCGCTGTTGATGTTGGTCGAGCCTGGGTAAAAGATCCGGTTGTCCGCGCGGGTGTCGCTGGCCGGGTCCTGGCTGCCGGCATCGAAACTCAGGTTGAGAAAGCCATCGTTGGGCAGCGCCAGGCCTTTCCAGCCACTGAGCTTGCGCTGCAGGCCGTCGCCCTTGGCGTAGCCGCCGAAGCGATAGCCGAGGTTGCCACCGGCGTCGTTCTCTTTGAGCACGATGTTGATCACCCCGGCGATGGCATCCGAGCCGTACTGGGCGGCGGCGCCGTCACGCAGGATCTCCACCCGTGAGATGGCGCTCAACGGGATCAGGCTCAAGTCCACCGCCGCCGCGCCGCGGCCGTTGGCCAGGCCCTGGCGGGTGACGTTGGCGCTGCTGTGGCGGCGCTTGCCGTTGACCAGCACCAAGACCTGGTCGGAGGCCAGGCCGCGCAACGAGGCGCCCTGGGCGATGGAGCCGGCAAAGGCGCCTTGCGGCGACTGCGGGAAGCTGAACGACGGCGACAGCGCGGTGAGCGCCCCGGACAAATCCTGGGCGCCGGTTTCCTGCAACTGCTCGGCGCTGAGCACATCCACCGGGGCGGCGCTCTGCAGGGCGGTGACATCACTGCGGCGGGTGCCGACCACCACCACGGTGTCGAGCTTGCTGTCGCTGGCGCCCGGCGCCTGGGCGTAAACGCCGGGCGCGCCGAAGCCGCCGATGACCAGCGCGATGGCGCCAGCCAAGGGGGTAGGTCGGAACATGGGAACAGACTCCTGTAAGGCAGAAAGGATGCAGCGATCAGAACCGGCTGGTGACACTCAGGCCCACGGTGCGCGGGTCGCCATAGGTGATCACGTACTGGCCGGCGGTGCCGTTGGGGCGGCCGTGGACCTGGTAGCGGCGGTCGGTGAGGTTATTGACGAAACCGGTGACGCTGAGCTTTTCATCCGGGCTGAACCAGGTCAGGCGGCTGTTGGCCAGGGTGTAGTGCGCCTGGTTGAGCGGCTGGTCGGCGCTGCTCTGGCGGTCGGCCAGAAAGTACTCGCGGTCACGGAAGCTGACATCGGCACCGGCCACCAGCTTGCCGCCGACTTCCAGCGGGATGGTGTAGTCGCCGCCCAGCGACACCACGTAACGCGGCGAGCGCACGAAGCTGTTGCTGCTGTAGTCGGCGGTCACCGCGCCGGTGGTGGGGTTGGTGTTCTTGAAGTCGGTGTACTCGGTGTCAAGGAACGACAGCGCCGCGCGCAGGTGCAGGTAGTCGGTCGGCTGGCCTTCGAGCTCAAGCTCGGCGCCCTTGACCTTGCCCTTGGCGCCGTTGGTCAGCGCGGTGGTGAGGATGCCGTTGTTGACCGTCAGCAGGTTGACCTGGATGTCCTGGTAGTCGTAGTAGAACAGGTTGGCGTTGACTGTCAGGCGGTGGTCGAGCCATTCAGACTTCAGGCCCAGCTCGTAGGCGTCCAGCTCTTCCGGATCGACCGTGGTCAACTGCGCAAGGCTGGTGGATAGACCGGTGTTGAAACCGCCGGACCGAAAACCATGGGCATAACGGAAGAACACCCGCAGGTTGTCGTTGATGCGGTACTCGGGGGTCAGGTCGTAAGTCCAGGCGTCCCAGCGCTTGGCCTCTTCCTGGGAGCCGTTGCTGCCGCTGGCGGTCAGCGGGATCAGCGGGCCGTTGGCAGTGGCGCGGGTCAGTTGCACCAGGTCCAGGTCGATGTCCTTTTTCTCGGTGGTCCAGCGCAGGCCACCGGTAACGGTCAGGTTGTCGCTCAGGTCGTAGGCGAGGTTGCCGAACAGCGCGTAGCTGTCGGTTTTGTGGGTGTAGCTCAGGTCACGAAAATCCACCGTGCCGCCGGTCTGGTTGGAGCCGGTGCCATTGGGCGTAGGCCCCGGGGTGACGGTGCGCAAGGCGCTGCTATCGAGGGTTTCGTGGAAGTAGTGGGCGCCGAGCATCCAGCGCAGGGTTTCCTGTTGCGGCGAGGCCAGGCGAAACTCCTGGGAGTACTGGTCGTAACGGTTGTCGCTGTCGGCGGCGCCGTTGACTTCATAGGGGGTGTAGTCGGCGTCGCTGAGTTGCTGGTTGCGGATGTAGTCGTAGGCGGTGATCGAGGTCAGCTTGTAGTCGCCGATGTCCCAGTTCAGGGTCAGCGAGGTGCCGTTGTGGTCGAGCTTGGCATTTTCATCGACGTTCAGCTCGATGCGCCGGCCTTCCGGGCGCTGGTAGCCGACGTTGTAGTAGCGCCCCAGCGTCAGCGAACCGCTGCTGCCATCGCCCTTGAACTGGCGGCCGTGGACCTTCCACAGCGCTTGAAGGTCAGGGTTGAGCCTGGCCAGGAACTGCACACGCACGGCCTTCTTGTTGACGTCGCCGTAGGTCTGGTCGTTGCTCAGGTTGTGGGTGAAGCCATCGCGCTCTTCGGAGTACAGCGATACCCTTGCTGCCAGGCGCTCATCGACCAGGGCGCCGCCGATGGCGCCACTGAGGATTCGCTCGTTCTTGCTGCCAAAGCCGAGGGTGCCGAAGCCGTCGGTGTCGAAGCCCGGCTTCTTGGAGATGATGTTCACCGCGCCTGCGGTGGTGTTCTTGCCATACAGGGTGCCTTGCGGGCCGCGCAGGATCTCGATGCGCTCAAGGTCGAACAACGGGCCGCCGCCGGCCACCGGCGCATTGAGGTAGACGTCGTCGGCGTAGATACCCACCGGGTAAACGGTGGCGGCGCCGGTGTCGCCAGTGCCCAGGCCGCGAATGTACCAGCGCGGGCGGCCATCGCCATCGGGGTTTTTCGCCGAGGCGTTGGGGATGAAGGTGGTGATATCGCCCATGGCGCGCACGCCGTCGGCGGTGATGCTGCTGCCTTGCACCGCAGTGACCGCCACTGGCACTTCCTGCAGGGTTTCTTCGCGGTGCTGGGCGGTGACCGTAACGGTTTTCAGCGCCGGTGTAGTGCTGGTGTTGTCTTCGGCCCTGAGCAGCTCCGACTGGCTGGCCAGCAGGATGCTCAGGCCGATGCCTTTGGCGATTGGGTTAAGTGTGTGCATGCTGCTGGTCTCCCCGAATGTGCAGTTGAAGGGGATAGAGCAGGGTTTGTGCCATGTTTGTATCTTGTTGTATATAAAGGATTTTATTGGGTTTTTTAGCGGTGGCTGCTAGTTATTCAGCAGGGGGGTGTGGAATGCCTGTTGCTGGGGCAGCAATCGCGGCGACCCGACTTGCCCCGCGATCAGGTAGCCACCCGCGAAGTAGAGCCGATCACCGCCTCCAGCACACTGAAATCAATCCACTCACGCACATCGAAACGCCGCGGTATAAAGTCCCAGCGATGGAGAAAATCGGTGAAGTCCTGCAACGCCTCGATCGAGCGGCCATCGAGGGTGGTGCGCAAGCGCCGGTGGGCGTCCTCGCCATAGGCCGCTGCCACCCAGTACTCGCTGGTGTTCAGCTCGCGGGCAAGATAGCGCCGGGTTTCATCGGCATTGGCCCAGGCCCACTGCTCGGTCCGCAGCAGCACATCAACGATGCGCTTGCAGGCACCGAAGTGCTGCTCCAGCAGGTTGATGTCCACGGTCAGCGTGCGCGGCGTGCCGTTGTTGGCGCGAATCAGCGGGTCGGGGTGGGAGCCGGTGTCGATCACTACCCGCAGGCCGAATTCGTGGGCCAGTTGCAGGGCCGTGGCGCCCTTTAAAAAGATCGCGTCGATATCGCCGCGCAGCAGGCCGATCAGCTCGTTGTTGCGGCGGCTGACGCGGTTGACGCCGAGGGTCACCGCCGCGCCATGCACATGAGTGACCTGTTCATCGCTGTGGGTGCCGCCGTAGGGGTAGTCGACCAGCTCGACATCGGCGACGTTCAGGCCTTCGAGCTTCAGCGCGTTCTCCAGCCCGCGCAGGGCCTGGGCGCGGGTGAAGTCGATCTGCACGTTGGCCCATTTCGGCAGGCCGAAGCGGCGGTTCTTGAGGTCGCGCACGGTGCGTACGCCGCTGTCTTCGGTGGTCAGGATCAACTGCACTTCATCGGCCCAGCTCAGGCCCAGCACGCGGGTCTGCACGCCGCTGGCGTAGGCCCAGATCGCCGGGATGTTGCCGCCATGGCGCACCGAGTTGCGCAGGTGATGGTCGTAATGGGCTTCGCGCACTTCGCGCTCGCTCGATTCGCGCAGCGACTGGATCGAGGTGCCCAGCGGCTGGAAGGCTTCGGCCAGGCGCCCGCTTTGCACGGCGATGCCAAGGCCGGTGGGCACCGGGCTGTGGGTGTACCAGAGGGTATCGAGGGGTGTGCTCATTGTCGGTTCTAGTCCTTGTCAGGTGGCCGGTTAGCCGGCCAGTGCGGTATGCAGCCCGTCCATGGGGCGGCGGTCGATCCATTGGCGTACATCGAACGCCGTGCGGATAAAGCGCCAGCGCTGCAGAAAGGTCACGAAGTCCTGCAGGGCGGCGATGGCCTGTTCGTCGAGGGCGGTGCGCAAGCGCAGGTGCGCGTCTTCGCCGTAGGCGCGGCTGACCCAGTACTCGCTGCTGTTGGTTTCCAGCGCCAGGTAGCGGCGGGTCTGCTCTGGGTGCTGATGGGCCCAGGCTTCGGCGCGCAGGACGCTGTCGAGCACCTGGGTGGCCACCGGCAGGTGCTGGTCGAGCAGCGCCTGGTCGACCGTCAGGGTGCGCGGCGTGCCGTTGTTGCTGCGCATCAGCGGGTCGGGGTGGGCGCCGATGTCCAGTAATGTGCGCAGACCGAAATCATGGGCCTGCTGCACGGCGCTGGCGCCCTTGAGAAAGATCGCATCGACTTCACCGCGCAGCAGGCCGATCAGCTCCAGGTTGCGCGCCTCGTCACTGCTGGCCACGCTGCTGCCGGCAACAACGCGCAGCGGGCTGTCACTGAAACCGCTGTCGTAGCGGTAGTTGACCAGCTGCAAGTCGCCGACCTGCAAGCCCTCGAGTTTCAGCGCGTTCTCCAGCCCGCGCAGGGCTTGCGCACGGGTGAAGTCAATCTGCGCGCGGGCGCGGTCGGGCAGGCCGAAGCGCTTGCCGGCCAGTTGCCTGATGCTGTGAATGGCGCTGTCGGCGCGGGTCAGGATCAACTGCGCCTCATCGGCCCAGGACAGCCCGATCAGGCGCGTCTCGCGGCCCTGGGCGCGGGCCCAGATTGCGGGAATGCTGCCGCCATGACGCACCGAATGGCGCAGGCTGTGATCGAAGTGCGACTCGCGCACCGCAGCATCGTCGGCCTCGCGAATCGACTGCACCTGGGTGCCAAGCGTGTGCAGGCTGTCCTGCAGCCAGCCTTGCTGAACGGCAATGCCCAGGCCCGTGGGCACCGGGCAGCGGGTGTACCAGAGGGTATCGAGGGGTGTGCTCATGTCGGGCTCCGGTCAGGCGCTGGCGGTCAGTGGCAGGCTGGCCAGCGGCGCCTGGCGTACCAGCGGCAGCACCTCCTGGCCGATGCGCAAGGCTTCTTCCAGGTGCGGATTGCCGGCCAGGATGAAGGTCGAGAAACCGGCGTCGCGGTATTCGGCCAGGCGTTCGGCGATGTTCTCGTGGCTGCCCACCAGGCCCACGGTCGGCCCAGGCTTGGCCTTGGCAAAACCGGCCCAGAGGTTGGCGCCGATGATCAGGTCGTCGAAGCGCTGGATGTTCTGGTGATAGGCGGTTTGCCGCGCGCCACCCACCGAGTCGCTGGCGCTGGTGAAGGCCTTGGAGACGGCGCTGGGCTTGCCTTCTAGCTTGTCGAACTGGCGGCGCAAGTCGCGCCAGGCGGCGTCTTCGGTTTCACGCGCGAACAGGTCGACGCGCAGGCCGAAGCGCACCGTGCGCCCTTGCTTGTCGGCAAGCTCGCGTACCCGCTCGATGTGCGGCTTGAGCTGCTCAACCGGCTCGGCCCAGTTCAGGTACACGTCGGCGTGGCGGGCGGCGACTTCCAGCGCCGGCTCGGAGAAGCCAGAGAAGTACACCCCCGGCTTGCGTTCGTTACCCAGGTGCGGCGGCAGTGCGCCGTTTTCCAGGCGGTAGATGTCGCCGTCGTAAGAGAAGCGCTCGTTGCTCCACAAACCCTGGATGATGTCGAGGAACTCGCCGGTACGCTTGTAGCGCTGGTCGTGGTCGAGAAAGTCGCCCTGGGCGCGCTGGCTGGCCGGGTTGCCGCCGGTGATGATGTTCCAGTCCAGGCGCCCGTGGCTCAGGTGCTGGAGGATTGCCGCCTGCTGCGCGGCGTAGGCGGGCAGGATCCAGGTGGCCTGGAAAGCGATCAGAAAGCGCAGGCGGCGGGTTTCCCGGGCCAGGGCCGCGGCGGCGATCCACGGCTCGGGGCCGGTGGGCAGCAGCGCGCCTTCAAAGCCTGCAAGTTCTGCGGCCTTGGCCACCTGGGCGATGTAGTCGATGTAGGTGAAACCATCGGCGCTGCCGTCCTGCAACAGGCCGGGAGCGATATGCCCGGGGCTGCGGCTGAAACTGCCGCGGTTGTGCTTGTCGGTGCTCAGTTGCGGGCCGTCGGTGCCCAGGGGCAGACGCCAGAAGAATTCGGTGCTCATGGCTGTTCCTCGATGAAGGTAGAGACAGCGGTGCAACGCCCATGCCACGCCGCGCGGGCCCGTAATCATTGGGGGTTGGCGGCAGGGGTGTTGCCAGGGCAGCAACCGGTCAGCAGTGGCTGCGGCGGTTGCAGCACAAAGCATCGCGGGTCAAGCCCGCTCCCACAGGCTGTGGGAGCGGGCTTGACCCGCGAAAAGGCCCTCAACTAGCTTGCAGTTCAGCACCATGCTGATAGCGCCGATACAACGCCGCATAATCGCCACCCTTGGCCAGCAACTGCTGATGCGGCCCTTGCTCGACCAGCTTGCCCTCGCGAATCAGCACGATGCGGTCGGCATCGCGAATGGTCGCCAGGCGGTGGGCGATGATGATCGCCGTGCGCCCCTCGCACAGGCGCCGAAGCGCCCGCTGGATGCGCCGCTCGGTGTGCACGTCGACCGCCGAGGTGGCCTCGTCGAGCACCAGCACCGCCGGGTCCGCCAGGTAGGCGCGCACCAGGCACACCAGCTGGCGCTGGCCCTGGCTGAGGTGGCTGCCCAGCGGCCCGACCTGGGTGTCATAGCGATGCGCCAGGCGCTCCAGCACCTCGTCTGCCCCCAGCTCGCGCACCGCGTCAATCAGCGTGTCGTCATCGGCATGCGGCGCGGCCAGGCGCAGGTTGTCGAGGATGCTGCCGTTGAACAGCACGTTGTCCTGCAGTACCACGCCAACGTGGCGGCGCAGCTGTTGCTGGCTGAGCTGGCGAATATCGACGCCATCGAGGGTCACCGCGCCGTGATCAACTTCGTAGAAGCGTGTGAGCAACTGCACCAGGGTGCTCTTGCCATGCCCGGACGGGCCGACAATCGCCAGCACTTCACCGGCATTGATGCGCAGGTCGAGGCCGTCGATCACCGGCCGGGTGGGTTGCGGCAAATAGGCAAAGCGCACCTGCTGAAAATGCACCTCACCGCGTGCCGCGGGCAAGTCCAGCGGGGCAACCGGGTCGACAATCTGCGGCGCGGTGTCGAGCAACAGGAAGATCCGCTGAGCCGAGGCGGAACCGGTGGCATAGCGTTCGAACAGGTCGGTCAGTTCTTGCAAGGGGCCCAGGAACAGCATCACGTAGAACAGGCTTTCGCCGACCTGGCCGACCGTGACCGTGCCCTTGGCCAGGCTGTAGCCGCCGACCAGCACCAGCACCGCCATGCCGGCGGCGCTGAGCAGCGCGGTAAAGGGCGCGAACCAGCCCGAGCGCAGGCTGCCGATGATCAGCGCTTCGTTGAAGTCGTGCAGCAGTTGTGTGTAACGCTTAAGGTTCGGCGCCTGCTGGCCGGTCTGCTGCAGCAGGCGCACGCCGCTGACACTCTCGACCAGGTGCGCGGTGAAGCGGCTGCGCTGTTCAGCAACCTTGGCCCAGTTGCGCTGGGCGATGCGCTTGAACGCCCAGGTCGCCGCCAGCAGCAGCGGCACGCTGCCGATCAGGCTGAAGAAGAACAGCGGCTCGATCAGCCACAGCATCACCGCCGCCAGGCTGCAGCGCAGCAGGGCGCCGAGCAGTTCCGGCGGGCCCTGGATCAGCAGCGGCTCCAGGGCATCGACATCGCGGTCGGCGCGGGAAATGATACGCCCGGCGCGGGTGCGGTCGAAGTAACCGACGCTCAAGGCCTGGACGTGGGCAAACACCCGCACCCGCAATTGGTTGAGCACCTGGATCGCCGCGCTGCCGGCGATATACTGCGATACCCCGGCCAGCACAAAGCGCCCCAGCCAACTGGCCGCCAGGCCCAGCCCCAGCCACAGCACCAGCGGCTGGTCGAGCAGCCAGCGATTGCCGTCGTGGATCAGCCCGCGGTCGAGCAGTTCACGAACGAACCAGGGCCGCAGGAACACGGTAAACACCAGCAGCAGCTCCAGGCCGATGACCCAGGCGATCTGTTTGCGCACCGGCCGCAACAACGGCAGCAGGCGCTGGAACATGCTGCGGTCGAGGGCTTTTTTTGCCAGCAGCTCTTCGATTTCGATATCGCTCAGGGCGTTGCCCGGCAGTGGCTTAGCCATGGTCGATCCCCAGCAGGTCACGGTAGGTCGGGTTGCGCTGCAGCAGTTGCGCATGGGTGCCGCTGTCGGCGATGGCGCCGTGGTCGAGCAGCAGCACGCGGTCGGTGCGTTGCACGGTGGAAACCTTGCTGGCGATCAGCAGCAGGGTGGTGGCGCTTGCCTGCTGGCGCAGGTTGTCCAGCACCCGGCCTTCGCTCAGCGCATCCAGGGCGCTGGTGGCATCGTCCAGGCAAAGAATGGCCGGCGCCGCGAGCAAGGCCCGGGCCAGGCACAAGCGCTGGCGCTGGCCGCCCGAGAGGGTCACGCCGCGATCGCCGAGCGGGCTGTCGAGGCCTGCGGGCAGGCGTTCGAGGATGTCGTCGGCAGCAGCCTGGTGCAGGGCCTGGAGCAGTTGCGGGTCGCTGGCGTCGGGCGCACTCAGGCGCAGGTTGGCGGCCAGGCTGTCGGCAAACAGAAAACTCTCCTGAGGCAGTACATGCACGCGTCGGCGCAGGTCGCGCAGCTCCAGGTCACGAATGTCCTGCCAGCCGGATTGTGCGTTGCCGAGCAGCACACGGCCCTGGGCAACATCGCTCAGGCGTGGCAACAGGCTGGCCAGCAGGCTCTTGCCGGTGCCGGTGGCGCCGACCAGGGCGACGGTTTCACCGGGGGCCAGCTCGAACGAGCAGTGACGCAGGATCGCCTGGCCACCGCCAGGGGCGGCGACACTGACGTCTTCAAGCCTCAGCCCCAGCGGCCCCTCGGGCAGGCGCTGACTGCCGCCGACAATCGCCGCCGGCGCATCCAGCAACTGCCAGATACGCCCGGCCGAGGCGCGGGCGTCGGCGAAGGTCTGCATCACCCGGCCGATGCCTTCGATGCGAAACACCAGGGTGGTGGCGATCAGCAGTGATGTCACCAGTTCGCCAATGCCGATCCGGCCGGCGGCGACCAATTGCGCGCCCACCACCAGTATCCACACATGCCCCAGCGCCACCACCGCCTGCGGCAGTGGAATCCGCGAACTGGCGTAGGCCAGGGCCTGGCGTGCCAGGCTGCTGAACTGCTGGACCTGACGCTCGAAGCCGTCGATGCGCTGGGCTTGCAGGCCGAACGACTTGATCACCCGCACCGCGCCAATGCCCTCGGCGAGGTCCTGATTGACCCGGTCGTAGGCGGCGCCGACCGCGCGGTCGAGGCTGACCAGGCGCTCGGTCTGCACTACGAATATCCACACGCCGATCACCGTCAGCAGCAGCGGCCCGAGCGCCAGCCACGGGTGGTACCAGGCCAGCAGGCCGACGGTGGCGAGTATCACCAGTGGCGTTTCGACCAGCTGGCGCCAGAAGCTCACCAGTGCATCGCGGACCTTGTCGGCATCGCGGGTGGTGCGGGTGACCATCTCGCCCATGCCGTGCTGCCAGTGATAACCCAGGTGCAGGCGCAGCACCTGCTCCAGCAGGCGCTCGCGCAGGCGCGTGAGCAGCGCCTGGCCAAGGATCAGCGAGCCGATGGCGGCGGCGTACTGCAGCAGCGCGCGGCCCAGGGCCACGCCGAGGATCAGCCAGAACCAGCCCCAGGCGCGCTGACCGTCGAGGCTGCCATCGGCCAGACGCTGCACCGCCGTGCCGGCGCTGACCTCGTTGAGGGCGTGGCCGATCAGCCATTGCTGCCAGACCAGGCCAAGGTTGATGGAAACGAACAGCCCGGCGACCAGGGCGAAACGCCAGGGCATTTCACCGTAGATCGCCAGGCTGCGCAGCAGCGGGTGTCGAGGGCTCATGAAGGACTCGCGGCAGGAGGAAAGTGTGTGCTCAGCGGCTGGCGCCGGCCTTTTGCTTGGCAGTGAGGATGGCGGTGTATTCGCCGGGGTCGATGCCGTTGAGGTAGTAGTTGCCGACGTGGTGTAGGCGCCAGCGGATCGGGTCGTGGGTGGTGTGCACCCGGGCGTTGCGCCAGAAACGGTCGAGGTTCCACTTGCTCAAGGATGAGCTGGCGCCGAGCAGCGAGAAGATGTCGCTGGAGATCTTCAGCGCAGCGCCATCGGAATGGGCGCGGGCGCTGGCCACCGAAAGGATCAGCTCGTCTTGCAGGGCCTTGTTGTCCGGGTCCTGCTCGTGGGCGTCGAAAGTTCGCGCGGCGTCGCGCAGCAGTGATTCGGCGGCGCGCAGGGCCACCGCGTACTCGCCGATCTGGCGAATGATGTGCGGCTCGTCGCTGGCCCGTTCCACCTCGCTCTCGACCCACGGCCGGGCGTGCTGGTTGAGGTAGTCAATGCCGGCCTGCAGGGCGCCGGCGGCGATACCGGTGTCGATGGCGGCGTGAAGGATCTGCGGGAAGGTCAGGCCGGTGCGCTTCATCGGGCCCTGGCGGCGCAGCACGTAGCGCTCGTCCAGCTCGATGTTGTCGAAGATTACCGTGCCGCTGACCGAGTTGTTCTGGCCGAAGGCGTCCCAGTCATCGACCAGGGTCAGGCCGGGTGTGTCGCGCTGCAGCAGCACGCCGGCGCCGCCGTCATCGCTGGCGGCGGTCAGCGAGATCCACTCGGCCAGGTAGGCGCCGGTGGAGTAGAACTTGCTGCCGTTGAGGATCAGCTTGCCATCGGCGCGGCGCTCGACCCGGGTCTTGAGGGCGAACTTGTTCTTGCCGCCGACCTCGGCCAGGGCATTGCCCAGGCGCTTGCCGGCCAGTACATCGGCGATCAGCCGGTCGCGCACGGCATCCGGGTAGCCGCTGAGCACGCCGCGCAGCATCACGTTGTGAATCTGCAGCAACTGGCCGACGCCGCCGTCGGCGCGGGAGATGATCCGCACGGTCTCGACGATGGTCTCGACCGACGCGCCCAGGCCGCCGAGCGCTGTCGGTACGCCGATGGCGGTGATGCCGCTGTCGGACAGCAACTGCGCCTGGCGCCGGGGCAGTTCGCGGTTGAGCAACGGGTCGGCGGCGAGGGCGGCGATTTGCTCGGCAATTTCATGGGCCGCGGCGATGGCCTGGGCGGGGCTGTGCAGGCGACGGGGCAGGGTACTCACGATAGGGCTTCCTTGAATGAACAGGTACCCAGGGCCTTGAGCAGGTTCTGTGCCAGTGGCGGCAAAGCCCCGTGGGGCAGGGCTTGCGGCGTTTTTGCCGGTGCCGGGTGTTGCTGGGGCAGCAGTAAGCCGGTGATTGTTGCTCTGGCAGCAGCAGGCTTGCGGCCCGACTGCTGGCAGATCAGCAGTCGCGCCTTGCGGCAAGGGGCAAAGCCCAATGAAATCAGGGCTTTGCCGAGTTGGCACGGGCGCTGCAATAGCTCAGGCACAGGCCACCTGGCCGATTCGATCCGCTTGATGGAGCATGCCCATGACAATCGCCGCCACCTTGCCACTGCCCAGCGCAACCACGCTTGAGCAACTCTGGTTCACCCGCTGCCCGGTGCCGACCGCTTCCGGCATCGCCTACACCCTGGGCTGGCTCACCGAAGAATTCGCCGCCGACGGCCTGCCGGTAGAAACCCTGCAGGAAGCCCGGCAACTGGGGCATCACCACTACGATCACCAACTGCCCGGGCTGTTTCGCGAGGGCGGCAATGTGCCGGCCCTGGCCGCCCGCGCCGCTGGCGCACCGAGCCGGCTGATCGGCCTGACCTGGATCGAGGAATGGCAGACCATCCTGGTGCGCCCGGATTCGGGCATTCGCAGCGCCGCCGACCTCAAGGGCAAACGCCTGGCGCTGCCGGCCTGGGGCGTCAACCGCCCCGGCAGCATCGCCCGGGCCATGAGCCTGCACGGCTACAAGGGCGCGCTGAGCCTGGCCGGGCTGAGCTTCGATGATGTCCAGCTGGTGGAGGTGGCGCTGCAGTCCCAGGACGATGCACCGACCCCGCAGCAGGGCCTGCAACGCCTGTGGTCGGGCCTGGATTACCTGGTGCGCGGCGAGGTCGATGCGGTCTACGTCAAGGGCGCTGCCGCCGCCGATGCCGCCCGGCGCCTGGGCCTGGTGGTGGGCATTGACCTGGACCAGATCACAGACCCACGCTATCGCATCAACAACGGCACGCCACGGCCGATCACCGTGCACCAGAGCCTGCTCGACGACCACTTCGAGCTGGTGGTGCGCTTTCTTGCCCAGACCCTGCGCGCCGCCGATTGGGCCCGCGACAACCGCGACGGCCTGCTGCGCATCCTCCAGGACGAAACCCGCGCCGGTGCCGAAGGCGTCGATCAAGCCTACCGCGGCGACTTTCATACCACCCTGGCCCCGGACCTTTCGGCCGAACGCCTGGCGTACCTCGACATCCAGAAAACCTTCCTCAACCTGCACGGCTTTCTCGAAGCCGATTTTGCCCTGGCCGACTGGGTCGACCCGCGTCCACTGCAAGCCGCCCAGCAACTGCTGGCTGAACGCCGCGCCCGCGCTTAAAGGAGCATTGCCATGACCGTACTGACCACCGAGCACCTGATCGACGCCGAGCTGCAAACCTTCATCGAGCAGGTGCTCGACGAGGCCGGGCAGGCCTTCACCGTGTTCCGCGAAACCAACACCATCACCGCCAACGGCACCGTCGGCTTTATCGAACGGGTACCGGGGCGCGAGCTGCTGGTGTCGGTCAACTACCCGGGGCCGTGGGAGTACCGCAAACCGCTGCAGGCCACGGTCAGCGACCTGGCCGGCAACCTGGTGCATGGCCAGGGCAAGGGCGGCCTGGGCCGTTACGCCAAACTGTTCCGCGAGCAGGCGCAGATCACCACGGTGTCGCATGTGCACTCGCCGTACCTCGGCGCCTGGGCCCAGACCCAGCGCACCTTGCCGTTCAACTACGTGCCGGTGCAGCGCTTCCAGCTGGCCCGCGAGCTGCCGACCTACATCGACCGGCGCCAGGACGAGGTCGATTTCATCCTCGAACGCCTGGCCGAGAACCCCTTCACCCCGGCCATCCTTGAAGCCAACGGTGGCGCCACGGTGTGGGGCCAGCAGGGCCTGCGCGCCACTGCCGAGTTCATCGTGCTGCTGGAGGAGGGCGCGCAACTGCAACTGCTGGCCGAAGCCATCGGCGGCTCGCGGCCCTTCGGCCCGGGCGTGCTCACCCAGCAATGGAAGATGAGCAGGCTGATCGACAAGGCCAGCGAGCTGGGCCTGATTCCCGCCACCGACCGCATTCGCGCCTGAGGAAAGACCATGGCAGTGAAAATTCTCTGGTACCTGACCAGCCCGGATGGCCCCTATCCGTGGGAAGCCCAGGGGCGCTGGAAAACCGATTTCGCCCACCTCAAGCAACTGGCGGTGGCCAGCGATCGCCTGGGTTACTACGGCTCGCTGCTGGGTTCAAGCCCCAACGAAAGCCTGGCAGTGGCCGCCGCGCTGATCGACGCCACCGAGCGCCTGCGTTTTCTGGTGGCCCAGCATCCGGGCGAGCTGTCGCCGGCGGTGCTGGCCAAGTGGGCGCTGACTTTTGACGAGTTCTCCAACGGCCGCCTGTTGTTCAACGTGGTCAACGGCAGCGACGCCGGCCTGGCCACCCTCGGCGTGCATTACCCGCACGACGAGCGCTACCAGTTCAGCCTGGAATACTGGCGCGCGTTCCAGAGTATTTATACCGGCGAAACCGCAGGCTTTGACGGTCAGTACGTCAAGCTGGCGCCGCGCCCGGCTGCGGCGGCACGTCACCCGCTGGGCGGCTGGCACCCGCCAAAACGCGCCAGCGTACCGCTGTGGGGCGCCGGCACCTCGGGCCCGGGCGTGGCTCATTCGGTGCAACTGCTGGACGTCTACCTGAGCTTTGCCGACACCCCGCCAAAGCTTGGCGACAAGTTCCGCCGGGTGGCGGCAGAGGCGGCGAAGATCGGCCGCGAACTGAGCTTTGGCACGCGCCTGCAGATCATCGTGCGCGAAACCGAGGAAGAGGCCTGGGCCCACGCCGAAAAACTACTGCAGCAGACCTCGCTGGCCACCGCCCGCGCCGCCATCGAACGCCAGTTGCCGCCAGGGCAGAGCCTGGAGACCTTCAGCAGTGACAACCCGCAGATCCAGCGCAATGTGCAGAGCATTCGCGACGGTCGCCTGCCCACCGCGCGGGAGCTTGAGATCTATCCCAACGTCTGGACCGGCCCGAGCCTGTTCGGTTTCAACATTCTCGGCCCGGCGGCCGGTACCTACCTGGTCGGCAGCGCCGAGCAGGTGGCCGAACGGATTCGCGAGTACGAGGCCCAGGGCACCTCGGCGTTCATCCTCTCGGGCTTCCCGCTGATTGATGAAGCCCACCGGGTCGCCGACCTGCTGTTCCCCTTGCTCGACCTGGACCACGGTTTCGACATTGCGCACCTGAGTGCGCGCACGGTTGCCGAACCGGCTTAAGGAGTTGCCCATGCCAAACGAATTTTCCCGCCGGGTGTTTCTCGGCAACAGCCTGGCCGTCGGTGGCGGCCTGTTGCTCGGCTCCAGTTTGCTCACAGGTTGCGGCGCCGGCGAGCCGGCGGTGGTCGGCGCCATCAGCCGGCCCACCCAGCCGGTGCGTGGCGGGCGCTTGCGGGTTGGCATCATCGACGGCGACCAGGCCGGCAATCTTGATGCCCACAAGCCGTCTGGCGGCGGGATCATTCGCGGCTGGGCGTTGTACAGCAAGTTCTGGGAGTGGAACGACGACGTCAGCACGCGCCTGGGCCTGGCCGAGTTCGCCGAGCCCAACGCCGATGCCAGCGCCTGGACCATCCGCATCAAGCCGGGCCTGGAGTTCCACCATGGCAAGAGCATCACTGCCGACGACATGCTGTTTTCGATCCTGCGCCTGACCGACCCGAAACTGGCCTCGCCGTTTGCCGGGCTGGTCGGTGCCATCGACCGCCAGGCCTTGCGCAAGCTCGATGAGCGTACCATCGAGATCCGCTTCAAGCAGGGCCGCAGCTTCTTCCCGCTGGACGAAACCCTGATTGCCTTCGGCGCTATCGTGCCGACCGATTACGATCCGCTAAGCAACCCGGTGGGGGCGGGGCCGTACCGGCTGAAAAGCTTCGTGCCAGGCCAGCGCGCGCTGTTCACCCGCTTCGAGAATTACTACAAACCCAACCAGCCCTACGCTGACGAGCTGGAGATCATCGAATTCAAGGACCAGGTGTCGCGGGTCGCCGCCCTGCGCGCCGGGCAGATCGACGTCGCCAGCGGTGTGCAGGCCGAGCACAGCGCCCTGATCAAGGCCGACCCACGCTTGCAACTGGTGGTCTCGCCAACCACCTCGTTCAGCGGCTTCAACCTCAACACCGCCAAGGCGCCGTTCCAGGACGAGCGGGTGCGTCAGGCCTTTCGCCTGCTGGCCGATCGGCAAGAGCTGATCGGCCGTGGCCTCAATGGTTTCGGGCGCATCGCCAACGACCTGTATTCGCCGCAAGACCCGACCTACAACCACGCTATCGCCCAGCGCGGCTACGACCTCGACCAGGCCCGCTCGCTGCTGCGCCAGGCCGGTGCCACCGACCTGCGCGTCGAGCTGACCACCACCGCCAACGAAGTCAACGCCGCGCTGGTGTTCGCTCAACAGGCGAAGAAGGCCGGGGTCCAGGTCAAGGTCACACCCGTGGACAGCTCGGTGTTCAACGGCCCGCAGAAAGAGCAGTGGCTGATGTCGCCAGGCTCCACGCCTGCCCGTGGCTTCCTGGCCACCGGCCTGCACAACGACGCGCCGCTGGCGATCTACAACCGCAGCAATTTTCGCGATGGGCGTTTCTCCGAGCTGTTCACCCAGGCCCTTGGCCAGCCCGACCTTGAGCGGCGCAAGCAACTGGTGCACGAGGCCCAGAGCATCCAGCACCAACGCGGCGGCTTGCTGATCTGGGGCTTTACCGACGTGCTCGATGCCGCCTCCAGCAAGGTCGGCGGCTTGCACGGCGAACAGACCACCTTCGCCTCCTGGCGCTTTGACAGCCTGTGGTTGAACCATGCCTGAACCCTGCGCACGAACTTCCCGACTGCCTGCCTGGCTGCCCTGGTTCATCGGCCGCCTGGGCTACGGCCTGCTTACCGCCTGGGTTATCAGCCTGGTGGTGTTCATCGCCACCCAGGCATTGCCGTCGGACCCGGCGCGGGTCATCCTCGGCCCCGAGGCGCCGCTGCAAAGCGTGCTGACCCTGCGCGAGCAACTGGGCCTGAACCGGCCGATCCTGGTGCAGTATTGCAGCTGGCTTGGCCAGGTGCTGCGCGGTGACCTGGGCATCTCGCTGGACTCCAGCCAGCCGGTGGCCTCGATCATTTTCAGCCGCTTCGGCAATACCCTGGCGCTGCTGGCCGGCGTGCTGGTGCTGGTGGTGCCGCTGGCCCTGGGCATCGGCGTCAGCCTGGCTTTGCGCCGCGACAGCCGCCTGGACCGTTTTGGCCTGTCGGCGCTGATCTTCCTTAAAGCCACGCCGGGGTTCTTGCTGGCCATCGGCCTGGTGCTGCTGTTCTCCATGCCCCAGGTCAACCTGCTGCCGGCGGTGTCGATCCTTGATCCGGACAAGGCCCTGTGGCAGCAGCTTGAGTACCTGCTGCTGCCGATCTTCGCGTTGAGCCTGTCGTCGCTGCCGTACCTGGCGCGCATGGTCCGCGCCTCGATGATCGAAGCGCTGGCGTCGGACTACGTCAGTGCGGCGCGCCTGCGCGGCATCGCCGAATGGCGCATCGTCTGGCGCCACACCTTGCCCAATGCCCTGGTGCCGGCGATCCAGGGCGTGGCCCTGACCCTGCGCACCTTGATCGGCGGCGCCTTGCTTGCCGAGGTGATCTTCAGCTACCCGGGCATCGGCACCCAGCTCAACAGCGCGATCCAGATGCGCGACCTGCCGCTGGTGCAGGGCGTGGTGCTGGTCATCACCCTCGGGGTGGTGCTGATCAACCTGGTGGCCGACCTGCTCACCGTGCTGCTCACCCCAAAACTGCGCACCGCCCGCCGTGCCACCCTGATCCAGCGCAACCGCCGTGGTATCCAGAGTTGGTGGCGGCGCCCGGCAGCCAAAGCCCCTTGAGAGGAATCGCCCATGTTCAATTCACGCTGGTGGCGTGAGCCGCAGATTCGCCGCGGCGCCCTGGTGACCCTGGCCATTGTCCTCCTGGCGCTGTTCGGGCCGTGGCTGGCGCCCCATGCGCCCACCGACATGGTCGGCGGGGTGTACGGCACGCCGGCAACGGATGCGCCGCTGGGCCATGATTTTCTTGGCCATGACGTGCTGTCGCGGTTGCTCAATGGCGGCCTGTCGATTTTGTGGATGTCGCTGGCGGCAGCGGCGATTGCTTTGGTCGTCGGCACCGTACTGGGTCTGCTGGCCGGTCTGTCGCGCCAGCGCCTGGACCAGGCGATCACCTGGCTTGCGGATGTCTGGCTGGCGTTCCCCGACCTGATCCTGGTGCTGTTGATCGTCTCGATGCTCGGCCGCGCGCCGTGGCTGATCGTGCTTACCGTGGCCATTGCCTTCACCCCCGGGGTGATCCGACTGGCCCGGGGTAGCGCGGTAGCGGTGGCCAGCCAGGAGTTCGTCGAGGCGGCGCAGATGATGGGCTTTTCGCGCACGCGCATCCTTGTGCGCGAGATCCTGCCCAACGTGCTCACACCGTTGCTGGTGCACTTTGGCAATATGCTCACCTGGGGCATCGGCATGCTCTCGGGCCTCAGCTACCTGGGGTACGGCGTGGCGCCACCGGCTGCCGACTGGGGCCTGATGATCAATGAAAACCAGGCTGGCCTGCTGGTTCAGCCCTGGGCGGTATTGGCCCCGGCGCTGCTGATTGGGGTGTTCGCCTACGGCACCAACATCTTCGCCGAAGGCATTGCCCGGCACAGCGCGGGAGAGCGCCGATGAATTCCTATGCGCCATCGCGGGTCAAGCCCGCTCCCACAGTGGCACGAGCGGGCTTGACCCGCGAAAAGCCGGCCCTGCGGGTACAAAACCTGAGGGTAGAACTCACCCCCGATGCCGATATCATCGACCACATCACCTTCAGCCTGGCCCCCGGTGAAATCCTCGGCCTGGTCGGTGAGTCCGGCTCGGGCAAGACCACCCTGGCCACCGCCTTGCTGGCCCACGCCCGGCGCGGTGCACGGATTGCCACCGGGCAGATCGCGGTCGCCGACGTCAGCCTCCTTGAGCTGCGCGGCGAAGCCCTGCGCCAGGCCCGTGGCGGGCTGATCGGCTACGTCGCCCAGGACCCGGCGCAAGCGCTCAACCCGGCGCTGCGCATCGGCCGCTTGTTGCTGGAAACCCTGCACGCCCATGAACCGCAGCTGGCAAAGCCGGCGCAGCAACAGCGCCTGCAGCAGACCCTGATAGACGTCGGCCTGCCGGGCGACGCCGAGTTCCTGCGGCGCTTCCCTCATCAGTTGTCTGGCGGCCAGCAACAGCGGGTGATGCTCGCCCTGGCCTTCGTGTTGCGTCCACGGCTGATCGTCCTCGACGAGCCGACCACGGCGCTGGACGTCAGCACCCAGGCGCACATCCTGCAAACCCTGCGCCGGCTGTGCAAGGAGCAGGGTGTGGCGGCGGTGTACGTGTCCCACGACCTGGCGGTGATCAAGGACCTGGTCGACCGGGTGATGGTCATGTACGCCGGGCGCATCGTCGAAGTCGCCAGCCGCGAACGGCTGTTCGCCCGCCCCAGCCACCCTTACACCCTGGGCTTGCTGGCGGCGATTCCAGACGTTGCCCGCCAGCACCCGCTGCAAGCAATTCCCGGCCATGCCCCGGCGCCGGGCCAGCGTGCCCATGGCTGCGCGTTTGCGCCGCGCTGCCCACGGCGAACGGCTGCCTGTGAACAGGCCGAGCCGGGCTTGCAAACCCTCGAGGCGCAGCAACAGGTCGCTTGCCTGCATCCGCAGCTTGAGGCACCAGCACCGATCGCGGCGCTGCAGGTTCGGGCGATTCGCGCCGATCAGGCGCCGCTGCTGGCGATCAGCAATCTGAACCTCAGCTACGACCGCCAGGTGCTGTTCGACCTGGCCCTCGACGTGCAGGCAGGCGAATGCCTGGCGGTGGTCGGCGAGTCCGGCTCGGGCAAGACCAGCCTGGCCCGCACCCTGGCAGGCCTGGGCGACAACGCCAGCGGTGAGCTGCGTTTCGACGGCCAGCCGTTGAGCCTGCTGGCCCGGCAGCGGCCCAGCGCCAGCCGACATCGCATCCAGTATGTTTTTCAGAACCCGTACCGCGCCCTGAACCCCCGGCAGACCGTGGCCCAGTGCCTGCAGGCGCCGCTGGAGCACTTCTTCAAACTCAAGGGCCAGGCCTGCCGGGCGCGTATCGAGGCGGCGCTGCAGCGGGTGGCCTTACCCGCCTCGGTGGCTGACAAGTACCCCCATCACCTCTCCGGTGGCGAGCGCCAGCGGGTGGCGATTGCCCGCGCGCTAGTGTGCGAACCCAGCGTGCTGATCTGCGATGAAGTGACCTCGGCGCTGGACGTTTCGGTGCAGGCGGCGATCCTGGCGTTGCTCAAGCAACTGCAAGGCGAAGGCATGACCCTGTTGTTCGTCACCCACGACCTGGGGGTGGTGCGGGCGATAGCCGATCGGGTGGTGGTGATCCAGCAGGGGCGCATCGTTGAGCAGGGCCCGGTGGATCAGGTGCTGGACAGGCCGGTAGACCGCTACACCCAGAGCCTGCTGGCCCATACGCCACGCCTGGCGGCGGTCTAGCGGCTGCGCCAGGGCGCGCCGTGGGCAAAGCGCGCCTCGATCCACTGCTTGAAGGCGAGGGTCGCGGCGCTGTTGTAGCGGGCGCCGGGGCGCACCAGGTAAATGCCGGCGTCGGCATCCAGCTGCCAGTCGGGCAGCACCCGCAGCAGGCGGCCGCTGTCGAGGTCGTGCTGCATCAGCCAGTCGCCGCCGGCAAGGATGCCAACCCCGGCCCGGGCGGCGGTCAGCAGCGCTTCGTTGTCGTTGCTGACCAGCGAGCCGCGCACTTTAACCGTGTGTTGCTGGCCCAGACCGGCCAGGCGCCACTCCGGGTACGAACGCAGGCCGGTAAAACCCAGGCAGTTATGCCCGGCGAGGTCGGCCGGGGTTTGCGGCTGGCCGTGCTGTTGCAGGTAGGCTGGCGCTGCGCAGAGGATACGCCGGTGCTCACAGAGCTTGCGCGCCACCAGGCGGCTGTCGGCCAGCTCGCCAATGCGGATCGCCGCATCGAAGCCTTCGGCGACGATATCGACAAAACGTTCGGCGTGTTCGGTCTCAAGCTGCACCTGGGGAAACGCCAGGGCAAACTCGGCAAGCATCGGGCTCAGCCACAGCCGACCCATGGACGAGGGCAGGGCGATGCGCAGGCGCCCGCGCACCTGGGTCGCACCTTCGGCGGCTTCGCGCTCGGCCTCGCTGATCAGGCTGGCGGCCTGGCGCAGGCGCTCGACCAGGCGTGCGCCTTCGTCGGTGAAGCGCAACTGGCGGGTGGTGCGCTCGACCAGGCGAATGCCTAAGCGCTGTTCCAGGGCCCCCAGGCGCTTGGACAGCACCGACGGGTGGCGCTGCAGCGTGCGCCCGGCAGCGGCAAACGAGCCGTGCTCGAACAGCGCCAGGAGGGTGGCAAGCTCATCGGCCTGGCGACTGTCGAACGGGTCCATCGCGGTTACCTCGGTAGGTCAGGGCGTGAGGATGATTGCGCCCTGTGAGCGTCCTTGTTGCAGGTCGTCATGGGCCAGTGCGGCGTCGGCCAGGGCATAACGCTGCCAGATCTGCGCGCGAATGATACCTGCCGCCAGCGCTGCCAGCACCTCCCCGGCGCGCTGCTGGTACTCGCCAGCGCTTGCCGTGTGCGCCGCCAGCGACGGCCGGGTGATGAACAACGAGCCCTTGGCATTGAGGGTGCTCAGCTCGATGGCTGGCGGCGCTCCCGAGGCCATGCCGCAGGACACCAGCAAGCCGCGCGGGCGCAGGCTGTCCAGTGAGGCCTCGAACGACAGCCGGCCAATCGGGTCGTAGACCACGTCGAGTTTGCGCCCTTGAGTGATATCCAGCACCTGCGCAGCGAGGGTCGCGGCGTCGAACACCAGCACCTGATCACAGCCGGCGGCACGGGCGCGGGCGACACTTTCCGGCTTGGAGACCACGCCAATCACAAATGCGCCCAGGTGCTTGGCCCAGGGCACCAGCAATTGCCCCAGGGCCCCGGCGGCGCCGTAGATCATCAGCCGCGTGCCGGGCCCGACCGGGTACGTGCTGTGCAGCAGGTAATGGGCGGTGATGCCCTTGAACAGCACGGCGGCGGCCTGTTCCAGGCCAAGATCATCGGGCAGTTTCACCAGCCGCTCGGCGGGGTACAGCCGGGCGCTGGCATAGGCGCCCAAGGGGCCGGTGGCGTAGCCGACGCGCTCGCCGACAGCCAAGCCGCTGACGCCGGCGCCGATTGCCGCTACCGTTCCGGCGCCCTCAAGGCCCAGCCCGCAGGGCAGGGCGATGGGCACATCGCCCTTGCGCTGGCTGAGGTCCAGCGGGTTGACGCCGATCGCCGCCTGTTCAAGCCAGACCTCGCCGGGGCCGGGGGCTTGCGCGGTGCTTTGTACGAGCTGCAGGACGGCGGGGGCGCCGGTTTGCGTAAGGCGGATTTGCATGACCATGGGGCGGGCTCCTCGAGCACAGTGTGAGTGTGGTCGAGGGTATTGATCGGGTCATGGCGCAGCAATCGGGTTGATTGCAGATCATTCCTGCACCTCAGGCATGGGTTTTCACCCTATCGCACCACACCGTTGTAGGCATGGTCTGATGCCCGGGTTTAAACACGCGGCAAGCACACAGCGCTAAACCGGTGCATGCCGGCTGTTTAAACAAACCCCTCCAGCGCGCCATCTTGGCCCGCTATGTGCTTTGCCTCAGCTATCGATTACTGATCGATTGGTCAAACCTGCAAGTCGCTGGATTCGCTTGAGCGCGTAGGTTGTTTCTTGCAAATGCGTCTGTCGCCGAGTTGGGGCAGCGTTTACTGGAACCTGAGGCATGTCGCTCCCCGCAACCCCCGACCTGGACACCGTAGATGCCGGCTGGCGCGCCGAGCTGCGGCTGCGTTTCGTTCGGGGCGAGACCAGGACCTGTATTGGTGCGCGGCGCCATTTCGGTCCTCTTTTGGTGCAGCGGCCGTTTTATCCCGAAGGCGCACCGTGCCACGTCTACGTGCTGCACCCACCGGGTGGCGTGGTCGGCGGCGACAAACTGCTGCTCGATGTGCACCTGGAGCCCGGCAGCCATGCGCTGCTGACCATGCCCGGGGCGACCAAGTTCTACCGCAGCGGCGGCCCGACCTCGATCCTCCAGCAGCATTTTTACCTGGCCGAAAACAGCACGCTCGAATGGCTGCCCCAGGGCAACATCTGTTTTGCCGGCGCCCGCGTGCGTCTGGAAAACCGCTTTACCCTGGCGCCCGGCGCGCGCCTGCTGGCCTGGGAAACCCTGTGCCTGGGCCGCCCGGTGATGGCCGAGACCTTCAGTCACGGCGCCGTCGACAGTCGCCTGCACATCGAGCTGGCCGACGACCCGGGCCTGCACGAGCGCCTGCGCATCGACGGCGGGCAGCTCGACAAAGTCGCCGGCTTGCCGCTGCAAGCAACCTTTTGCGCCTACCCGGCCAGCAGCGAACTGCTTGAACAGAGCCGCGCCTTGCTCGAAGACCTGGGCGCCCCGGCCGGCGCGACCCTGCTTGGCCCGTTGCTGGTGGTACGCCTGCTCGATCACGACAACCAACGCCTGCAACTTATCCTGCAGCGGCTCTGGCACGCCTTGCGACCCGTCGTGGTCGGCCTGGCGCCATGCCCGCCGCGGATCTGGGCCACCTGAGAGAACGCCATGGAGCTGACCCCGCGAGAGAAAGACAAACTGCTGCTGTTCACCGCCGCACTGCTGGCCGAACGGCGCCTGGCCCGTGGCCTGCAACTCAACTACCCGGAGGCGGTGGCCTTGATCAGCGCCACGGTGATGGAAGGCGCCCGCGACGGGCGCACCGTTGCCGAGCTGATGAACCTCGGCCGCGAGGTGCTGCGCCGTGACCAGGTGATGGCCGGGGTCAGCGAGATGATCGCCGATGTGCAGGTGGAAGCGACCTTTCCCGACGGCACCAAACTGGTCACCGTCCATGACCCGATCGTCTAGGAGCGCAGGATGATTCCCGGAGAAATACAGGTTGCCGACGGCGACATCGAACTCAATGCCGGCCTTGAGGCAATCAGCGTCACCGTCGCCAACCACGGCGACCGGCCGGTGCAGGTCGGCTCGCACTATCACTTTTTTGAGGTCAACAACGCCCTGGTGTTCGAGCGCGAGCCGACCCGCGGTTACCGCCTGGACATCGCCGCTGGCACCGCCGTGCGTTTCGAACCGGGCCAGGCGCGGACCGTCCCGCTGGTGCCGTACCGCGGCAAGCGCGAGGTCTACGGCTTTCAGGGCAAGGTCATGGGCAAGCTGGAGAATCAGGCATGAGCCGCATATCGCGCAGGGCCTATGCCGACATGTTCGGCCCGACGGTGGGCGATCGCGTACGCCTGGCCGACACCGAGCTGTGGGTCGAGGTCGAGAAGGACTTCACGATCTATGGCGAGGAGGTCAAGTTCGGCGGCGGCAAGGTCATCCGCGACGGCATGGGCCAGGGCCAGATGCTTGCCGCGCAGGCGCTGGACCTGGTGCTGACCAACGCGCTGATCATCGACCACTGGGGCATCGTCAAGGCCGACATCGGCATCAAGGACGGGCGCATCGTCGGTGTCGGCAAGGCTGGCAACCCCGATGTGCAACCGGGAGTGACCTTGCCAGTCGGGCCGGGTACCGAAGTGATCGCCGCTGAAGGCAAAATCGTCACCGCTGGCGGCATCGACTCGCACATCCACTTCATCTGCCCGCAGCAGGTCGAAGAGGCGCTGACCTCGGGCATTACCACCTTCATTGGCGGCGGCACCGGGCCGGCCACCGGCACCAATGCCACCACCTGCACCTCCGGGCCCTGGTACCTGGCGCGCATGCTCCAGGCCGCCGACCAGTTGCCGATCAATATCGGCCTGCTGGGCAAAGGCAACGCCTCGCGGCCCGAAGCCTTGCGCGAGCAGATCGAAGCCGGCGCCGTGGGCCTCAAGCTGCACGAAGACTGGGGTTCGACCCCGGCAGCCATCGACTGCTGCCTGGGCGTGGCTGAAGAGCACGACGTGCAGGTGGCGATCCATACCGACACCCTCAACGAGTCGGGCTGTATCGAGGACACTCTGGCGGCGATTGGCGATCGCACCATCCATACCTTCCACACCGAAGGCGCCGGCGGTGGCCATGCGCCGGACATCATCCGCGCGGCGGCCTTTGCCAATGTGCTGCCGTCCTCGACCAACCCGACCTTGCCCTACACCCATAACACTGTCGACGAGCACCTGGACATGCTCATGGTCTGCCATCACCTGGACCCGAGCATTGCCGAGGACGTGGCGTTTGCCGAGTCGCGTATCCGCCGCGAGACGATTGCCGCCGAAGACATCCTCCATGACCTGGGCGCGTTCTCGATGACTTCGTCCGACTCCCAGGCCATGGGCCGGGTCGGCGAAGTGGTGCTGCGCACCTGGCAGGTGGCGCACCAGATGAAACTACGCCGTGGCCCCTTGGCGCCGGATACCGCGCGCAGCGACAACTTCCGGGTCAAGCGCTACATCGCCAAGTACACCATCAACCCGGCGCTGACCCATGGCATCGCCCACGAAGTGGGCTCGGTGGAGGCCGGCAAACTCGCCGACCTGGTGCTCTGGGCGCCGGCGTTCTTCGGCGTCAAGCCTGCGCTGGTGATCAAGGGCGGGATGATCGCCATGGCGCCGATGGGCGATATCAACGGCTCGATCCCGACCCCGCAACCGGTGCACTACCGGCCGATGTTCGGCGCCCTCGGTGCCGCGCGCCACGCCACGCGCATGACCTTCCTGTCGCAGGCGGCGATTGCGCGTGGCGTGCACCGGCAACTGGGGCTGCACAGCCTGATCGGCGAGGCCCGGTGCTGTCGCACAGTGCGCAAGGGCGACATGGTCCATAACGGCCTGTTGCCGATGATCGAGGTCGACTCGCAAACCTACGAGGTGCGCGCCGACGGTGAACTGCTGGTGTGCGAACCGGCTACGGTGTTGCCGATGGCCCAGCGCTATTTTCTGTTTTAAGGAGCGAAGATGATCCTGTTGACCCGTCGCCTGAGCGACGCCGCCACGGTAAGCGGTACCGTCACCCTCACTGTCGATACGCGGATCAAGAGCCGCGTGCGCGTCACCCTCGACGATGGCCGCGAGGCCGGCCTGATGCTCGAACGCGGGCAGTTGCTGCGCGGTGGCGAGCTGCTTGGCCAAGCGCAGGGCGGCGAGGTGATTCGCGTGCTGGCGGCGGCCGAGCAGGTGTCCAGCGTGCGCTGCGCCGATCCACTGTTGCTGACCCGCGCCGCCTATCACCTGGGCAACCGCCATGTGCCGCTGCAGATCGAGGCCGGCCTGCTGCGCTATCAGCACGACCATGTGCTGGATGAAATGGTCCGTGGCCTGGGCCTTGACGTAACGGTCGAGCAAGCACCGTTCGAGCCTGAAGCCGGGGCCTACCAGAGTGCCCCGCACAGCCATGCCCACAGTGACCACCTGTTCGTTCGCGTCGCTCACCACTGATTGTCGATAAGGAGATTGTCCCATGAAAAAACTCGTCACCCTCGCGTTGCTGCTGGTTGCGCTTCCGGCCTTTGCCCACCCCGGCCATGATGCCAATCCGCTGCAGGATGGTTTGCTGCACCCGCTGACCGGCCTCGATCACTTGCTCATGCTGCTTGGCACCGGGGTGCTCGCGGCGCTGACCGGGCGTACCCTGGCGCTGCCGTTGCTGACCCTCGGGGCGATGTTCGGCGGGGCGCTGATGGGCCATGTGTTCGGCGGTGTGATCGGCATGGAGCAGATGATCATCGGCTCGCTGCTGGTGGCCGCTGCCGCGCTGCTGCTGCCCAGCCGCCAGGTGCTGCTGGCCCTGGCCATGCCGCTGTTTGCCCTGTTCCACGGCTGGGCCCACGGCGTTGAAGCCAGCCCGGGTGCGTTCTGGGTGTTCAGCGCAGGCTTCGTCACGGTCAGTGGCCTGCTGTTGCTGGCAGGCTTTGCCGGGGGTTGCCTGCTGCGTCGGCACACCGGCCTGCAGAAAGCCTTCGGCGGCGGCCTGCTGGCCGGTGCCGCGCTGGTGCTGGCCGGCTGATGAGCAGCAACCTGAAGCTGCTGCGCCTGTTGCAGCTGGCAAGCCCGAGCCTGCCGGTAGGCGGCTTTACCTACTCGCAAGGCCTGGAGTGGGCGGTGGAGGCCGGCTGGGTGCAGGGCGCCGAAGGCTTTCGCGCCTGGCAACGCCAGCAGATCGAGGACACCCTGTGCCACCTCGACTGGCCGCTGCTGGCGCGCTTGTACCAGGCTTGCCTGGCGGATGACGCCGAAGCCTTCGCGCGCTGGAGCCGGTTTTTGCTGGCCAACCGCGAAACCGCCGAACTGCGCCTGGAAGAACGCCAGCGCGGCATGGCCCTGACCCGCTTGCTCGACGGCTGGCAACTGGGCCAGGCACCCCAATGGCGCAGTTCGCTTGAGCTCAGCCAACTCGGCGGCATGGCCTGGCTGGGCGTGCACTGGGATATCCCCTTGGCTGACCTGGCCCTCGCGCACGGCTATGCCTGGCTCGAAGGCGCGGTGATGGCCGGGGTCAAGCTGGTGCCGTTCGGCCAGCAAGCAGCGCAGACCCTGTTGCGTGACCTGAGCGAAACCTTGCCCGCTGTGCTGGTAACTGCTCTGGCCCTTGACGATGACCAGCTTGGCGGCGGCCTGCCGTTGCTGGCGATTGCCTCGGCGCGCCACGAAACCCAATACACCCGATTGTTCCGCTCCTGAGGAAAGCCCCATGCAAAGTTATCAGCAACCCCTGCGCGTTGGTGTCGGCGGCCCGGTCGGCTCCGGCAAGACCGCGCTGCTTGAAGCGCTGTGCAAGGCCATGCGCGACCACTATGAAATCGCCGTGGTGACCAACGACATCTACACCAAGGAAGACCAGCGCATCCTCACCGAGGCCGGCGCCCTGGCCCCCGAGCGCATCGTCGGAGTGGAAACCGGCGGCTGCCCGCACACCGCGATCCGCGAAGATGCCTCGATGAACCTGGCGGCGGTGGAAGAGCTGGCGCGCAAATTCGGCAACCTCGAAGTGATCTTCGTCGAGAGCGGCGGCGACAACCTCAGCGCCACCTTCAGCCCGGAACTGGCCGACCTCACCGTGTACGTGATCGACGTCGCCGAAGGCGAGAAGATCCCGCGCAAGGGCGGGCCGGGGATCACCAAGTCGGATTTCCTGGTGATCAACAAGATCGACCTGGCGCCTTATGTCGGCGCTTCGCTGGAGGTGATGGAAAAGGACACCTGGCGCATGCGTCCGGAACGACCCTGGGCCTTCACCAACCTCAAGACCGGGCAGGGGTTGCAGCGGGTGATTGATTTCATTGTCGAGCGGGGGATGTTGAAAGTGTCGGTGTAGCCAAAAGCATCGCGGGGCCGCGCAATCCTGTGGGAGCGGCGGTGCGGCGACCCGACTTGCCCCGCGATCAATCTATCTGCGCCCCACAAAAGGCAACAACATCCCGACCTTGCGCTGATACTGCCGGTACTGCTCGCCAAACAACTGCACCAGGTCCTTCTCCTCCAGCAGCGTGCCCATCAGGATGTACAAGGTACTCACCCCGGCAAACAGCAAGTGGCCAACCGTCATGTGCGGCGTCGCCCAGAAGCTCATGACAAAGCCCAGGTACAACGGGTGGCGCACCAGCTGGTACAGCCAGGGGGTCTTGAAGGCGCTGGCTTTGCCGGGGTGTGGGCGAAAGGCGTCGAACGCCTGATTGAGGCCGAACAGTTCGAAGTGGCTGAGCAGGAAGGTGGCCAGCACCAGGATGATCAGGCCCAGCCAGTAGAGCGCTTCGATCAGCCCGCGGGCCGGTTGCGCCTGGACATCCCACAGGGTCAGGGGAATCGGTTGCCAGAGCAGGAACAGCAGGCTCAGCGCCAGGCTGCTGAACAGCACATAGGTGGCCCGCTCGACCGGCGCCGGTACCCATTGCAGCCAGAACTGCTTGAAGCCCTTGCGCGCCATGCCGCTGTGCTGCAGGGCGAACAGGCTGATCAGCAGCACATTGATCGGCACCGCGAAGTACCAGGCGGTCGGCGGGCCGGAGTTGATGTCCTTGGGAACTTCCGGGGGGCCAATAAAGCCCACGAAGTACGCCAGCACCAGCATGGAAAACAGGTAACAGACCAGGCTATAGAGCAAGCCGAGGCATTTGCGCAGCAGGGGGATCTCGTCCATGAGGGGCTCCTTTGAGTCAGCACCTGAACGTCCTGCTCAGATGGGGTGCAACGGCTGAACCCTTAACCCTAGACCAGTACAACGGCTGCCAGACCCGGTGGGGCAATCAGCCGCAGCTCAACTTTGCCCGGCGAGCCTGCTAGAGTCGCGCCCCTTAACCAATCAATCCGGTGCAGGAGGCAGCTTTGATGATGTGCAGTCAGTGCGGTAACGACCACGGCGATGAACTGGGGGAACTTGCGTTTCGGCGCCCGGATGCGCTGTTCGCGCTAGCCGCCGAGGAACGCCAGAGCAAGGTCAGGGAAAGCAACGACTGGTGCGTGATCGCCGGCGAGCGGTTTTTTTTGCGGGCACTGTTGCCGCTGGCCGTGGCGCAAATCAACGATAGTTACTGCATCGGTATCTGGGTCGAACTGCAGCCGGCGGATTTCGAGCGCGTCTGTGAGCTCTGGCGCGATGAGCACCAGGCCGCCGAGCCGCCTTTTGCCGTGCGCCTGGCCAACAGTATTCCGACCCTGGCAGAAACCCTGGGGCTTGAAGGCCGGTTGCAGTTGAGCGGCCCGACCTCGCGCCCCAGCGTGACCCTGGCCGCCAGCAGCCACCCATTGGCGGTGGAGCAGGCCAAGGGCATTTCCCTGCACCGCGCCCACGAGTACAGCCAGGTGTTTGCCTGACAGACTCAGGCCTTGAGCGTGGCCATGTCGATGACGAAGCGGTACTTCACATCGCCGGCGATCATGCGGCTGAAGGCTTCGTTGATGTTACCGATATCGAGCATCTCGATGTCGCAGCTGATGCCGTGCTCGGCGCAGAACTCCAGCACTTCCTGGGTTTCGGCGATGCCGCCGATCAGCGAGCCGGCCAGTACCCGGCGCTTCATTACCAGGTTGGCGGCGTGCAGCGCCGGGTCGACCGGCTCGATCAGGCCGACGAGAATGTGTACGCCGTCGAACTTCAAGGTCTGCAGGTAGGGGTTGAGGTCGTGCTGGACCGGAATGGTGTCGAGAAGAAAATCGAAACGCTCGGCCGCGGCGCGCATCTGCGCCTCATCGGTGGACACGATCACGTGGTCAGCCCCCTGGCGCCGGGCTTCTTCGGCCTTGGCCGGCGAGCGGGTGAAGAGGGTGACTTCGGCGCCCATGGCCTTGGCGAACTTGATGCCCATATGGCCCAGGCCGCCCATGCCGAGAATGCCCACGCGGTCACCGGGCTTGACCCCGTAATGCTTGAGCGGTGAGTAGGTGGTGATGCCGGCGCAGAGGATCGGCGCCGCGCTGGGCAAGTCCAGGCCTTGTGGAATGCGCACGACAAAGTGCTCGCTGACCACGATGCTGCTGGAGTAACCGCCCATGGTGTTGCTGCCGTCGACCCGGTCGGGGGTGGCGTAGGTCATGGTCGGGCCTTGCAGGCAGTATTGCTCCAGGTCCGCCTGGCAGGCTTCGCAGTGGCGGCAGGAGTCGACCATGCAGCCCACGCCCACCAGGTCACCGACCTGATAGCGGCTGACCTTGGCGCCGACGGCGGTGACCTTGCCGACGATCTCGTGGCCGGGCATCAGCGGATACACGGCGATGCCCCACTCGTTGCGGGCCTGGTGGATGTCGGAGTGGCACACGCCACAGTAGAGGATCTCGATCGCCACATCGTCGGCGCGCGGGCTGCGGCGCTGGAAGGTCATGGGCGCCAGGGGCGTGGTGGCGGACTGGGCGGCGTAACCGATGGCTGTGTACATAGGGCCTCAATAAACGGTGATCGGTGAAGGCTGCGCATTCTGCGCATCCAGCGTCGGCTCGCCTATCGCCATTCCTCCGCCAGTCATGCCTAAAACTCCGTACTTGGTCGCCGGGTGCTGGCGCCTGGCCGCGAAGCTGCGATGATGTCAGTGTCCAATCCTCCGTGCGGTTTTTCATGCAGCTCACTCGCCACTCCGATGCCAACGCCACCCTCTGTACCCTGATCCGCTCCCTGGCGCTGCGCCCGGGTTTTGTCGACACGCCACTTGCCCAGGTGCAGGTGCTGTCGGCCAGTCACTACGTGGCCAGCAGCCCGCAGATTTACGAACCGAGCCTGATGATCCTCGCCCAGGGCAGCAAGCTGGCGCGCCTTGGGCCGCGTACCCTGGAATACGGCGCCGGGCATTACCTGGTGCAGGCGCTGTCGGTGCCGTTCATGTGTGAGACCTTTGCCACCGAGCAGGAGCCGCTGCTGGGGGTGTCGGTGGCCATCGACCGCGGCGTGCTCGGGGAGCTGGTGCAGAGCATGGGCCTGGCACCAGACCGGGCGATCACGGCGCAAACCCCGGAGTCGATGACCTCGGCGGCGCTGGATGAGGCCATGCGCGACAGCGTCGAGCGTTTGCTGCGCTGCCTGCTCGACCCGCTGGACTGCCAGGTAATGGGCCAGGCGCGGGTGCGGGAGGTGCTGTATGTGGCCTTGCGCGGGCCGCAGGCCGGGGTGTTGCGGGCACTGGTCGAGCAGCAGGGCCACTTTGCCCGCATCGCGGCGGCGCTCAGCTACTTGCGCGAGCACTATGCCGAACCGCTGAGCGTCGAAGCGCTGGCGGCGTGCGCGAACATGAGCGCCTCGACCTTTCACGAGCACTTCAAGCGCAGCACCTTGCTGTCGCCGATGCAGTACCTCAAGCGCCTGCGCTTGCTCAAGGCCCAGCAGATGCTGATCGGTGAGGGCATGGGCGTGGCCCAGGCGGCGCACCGGGTGGGCTACCAGAGCACCTCGCAGTTCAGCCGCGAGTACAAGCGCCATTTCCAGCGCAGCCCGGGGGAAGAACAGCCGTATCTGTGACCCGGCCTGGCTCTCGTCTGCTTACACATTGTGGTTTAAGGTGGGCACCTGCCTCTCATGACAGGGATCGATCATGAAACACCCGCTTTTGCAGCCCCTCGTTGTCGCGCTGTTGTTGGGCGCTGCCGTGCAAGCCCCGGCGGCGTTGCCCAGCGCGCCGTCGTATATCGACGATAGCCTGTATTCCCCGGCTGCCAAGCAGCGCATCCTGCCACCGATGTTCGCCCAGACCCTGGCCAGCACCCGTTACCTGGCCAGGCCGGACAACCCGCTGATCACCCAGGCCGAGGCGAGCGAATTTCGCCAGACCAGCAACTACGACGAAACCCGCGCCTACATGACCCGCCTGGCCGCCGCCTCCGGGGGCAGCATCGTGCTCAACGACCTGCCGGAGAAAAGCGCCGAAGGCCACCCGATGCTGATGGCCATCGCTTCCCTTGAGGTCGACAAGTCGCCGGCCGGGCTCAACGAGTCGGGCAAGCCGACGATTTTCGTCGAAGCCCAGATTCACCCCGGCGAAGCCAATGGCAAGGACGCGATGTTCATGCTCCTGCGCGACATGACCACTGGCGATAAACCGCTGGCTGCGTTACTGGAGAAGGTCAACATCCTTTTCATCCCTACCGTCAATGTCGACGGCGACCTGCGCCGCAGCGCCTACGGGCGCATCAACCAGAACGGCCCGGATGAAACCGGCTGGCGGGTCAACGGCCTGAACTACAACCTCAACCGCGATTTCACCAAGCTCGACAGCGCCGAGATCCGCAACGTCGCCTGGGTGTTCAACACCTACCAGCTGAGCTTTTTTGCCGACACCCATTCCACCGACGGCGCCATGTACCCCTACGACAGCTCCTATTGCCACAACGGCAACGGCTGGTCGCCGGCCAGCAGCGCCTGGATCGACAAGGTCATGCGCGCGCCGGTGTACCAGGCGCTGGAGGCCGACGGCCATGTGGTGCATGAATGCATCAGCCTCAACAGCAACCAGGACCCGACCCAGGGTTACTACCCGTACCGCACCGACTACGCGCGCTTTTCCAACCAGTACGGCGACATCCGCAACGTGCCGTCGATCCTCATCGAGCAGCACGCCTTGCACCCGTATCAAACCCAGGTGCTGGGCAACTACGTGATGCTCAAGAGTATGTTCCAGGTGATTGGCGATCAGGCCACGTCGCTTGGCGAAGCCATCCGCCAGGACCGCGAACGCCTCGAAGCCCAGGAGCAGGTGACCCTCACCTGGAAACCGGGCAAGGCCCAGAGCACCGCCTTTACTGTCGGTGACTACCGCTATGAGCAGTCGCCGATCACCGGTGCCAGGACCCTCGTCTGGAGCAACACGCCGAAAAAACTCAGCGTGCCGGTGACGGGCAACACCGAGCCCGACCTGGTGGTCAAACGGCCTAAACAGTATGTGGTGCCGGGCCAGTGGCGCGAAGTGATTGCCCGGCTCAAGGCCCATGGCATCCACATGACCACCCTCGACAAGCCGACGCCGATTGCCGTCACCCTGTATCGCATGGACCAGGTAAAAGTGGCGGGGGGCTTCGAGCCCGATCGCACCCAGGTCAACCAGATCCCAGGCTACGAAGGGCGCTTGCTGGTCAGTGGCGTGGCCAAGCCGCTGGAGCGCTTGCAGACCTTCCCGGCCGGCTCGGTGGTGATCGATACCGACCAGCCGCTGGGCGTGCTGGCGGTCAACCTGCTGTACCCCGAAAGCCCCGACTCGTTCTGGGCCTGGGGCTTTTTCAATGCGACCCTGGTGGCGGCGGAAGAACCTGAGGAATACGTGATGGAGCCGATGGCGCGCAAGATGCTCGCCGAAAGCCCCGAGCTCAAGGCCGAGTTCGACAGCAAGCTCAAGGGTGACAAGGCCTTCGCCGCCAGCCCCAGCGCACGCTTGCACTGGTTCTACCAACGTACGCCGTTCTATGACGTCAATGCCTTTGTCTATCCGGTGGGGGCGGTGTACTGAAGCGGTATCGATCGGTCTGAAAACGGTATTGGTCATACGCAAAAACCGTGATCTATAAAGGCTCTGGTCTTCCCGCCCGAGCCTTTATGCATGAACACCCGCCGTCGTTCACTGATTGCCGCCAGCATGGCCCACGCCGTGCACGACGGCCTCACCGATGTCATCTACGTCTTGCTGCCGCTGTGGCAGACGCAGTTTGCCCTGAGCTTCGCCCAGGTCGGCCTGCTGCGTGGCGCCTACGCCGGGATGATGGCTGGCCTGCAATTGCTGGCCAGCCGCGCGGCAAAACGCTGGGGCCGTGAGCGTCTGCTGGTCGGCGGCACCGCCCTGGCCGGGCTGGCCTACCTGGTGGCTGGCCAGGCCGGGGGCCTGGGTATGCTGCTGTTCGCCTTGTTGCTGGGCGGCCTCGGTGCCAGTACCCAGCACCCGCTGGCATCGTCGTTGGTCAGCGATAGCCATGAGGCCGGCGGCGAGGTCAAGGAGGCGCTGGCGCACTACAACTTTGCCGGTGATATCGGCAAGATGCTGGTGCCCGCCGGAGTCGGCCTGTTGCTGGTGGTGACCAGCTGGCAAACCAGCGTCACCGTGCTGGGCATCCTTGGCCTTGCGGCCGCTGCGCTGCTCTGGTGGCTGATTGCGCCGCAGCCGTCGGCGGCGCCGAGTGTGCGCAAAGCAGTGACTGCTGGTGGCAGCGACTCCGCCAGCGGCCTGCCCGCCTTGCTGCTCACCGGCACCCTCGACAGTGCGGTACGCATGGGCTTTCTGACCTTTCTGCCGTTTCTGCTGCAAGCCAAGGGCGCAGGCTCCGCCGGTATCGGCCTGGCGCTGATGCTGCTGTTCGTCGGCGGCGCCTTCGGCAAGCTGCTGTGCGGCTACCTGGGCGCACGTATCGGCATGATGAAAACCGTGTGGTGCACCGAGTCGCTCACTGCGCTGCTGATCGTGTCGATGCTGTACCTGCCGCTGACGCCGATGCTGGTGCTGTTGCCGCTGTTGGGCCTGGTGCTCAATGGCACCTCGTCGGTGCTCTACGGCGTGGTGCCGGAGCTGGCGGGGGCGGGCAGGCGCGACCAGGCCTTTGCCCTGTTCTACACCGGCACCATCGGCGGCGGCGCCCTGGCACCGGTGGTGTTTGGCGCTGTTGGCGATAGCGTCGGCATCACCACGGCAGTGATCAGCCTGGCGGCAATCCTGCTGCTGACCCTGCCGCTGTCGTGGTGGGTGGAGCGGCAACTGCAGTCGGCTTTGCCGACCACCGTTTAGTCCTAGCGGCGCAGGCTGGACGCTCTTGCACCCCTGTGTCACTGTCGGCGCCACCGTTCGGCAGCAAACAGGGTTGGCCCATGCTCAGCAGTACCCAGTTCAAGGCGTTCAATCGTTGTGTCCTGCAACTGGCGAGCTTGGCCCGCGAGGGTGGCGGCTCGCACTTCATCGCCCAGGGCCTGCAGGCGTTTCGCGCAATAGTGCCGTTTGCCTCGGCCTGGTGGGGCGAGATGTCTGGCGCTGGCGCAACCGCTGCGCCGCAAAGCTGGATGCACGGGCGCATCGACCTGCCGCCGGCCTTTGCCCGCGAATGGAGCGAGGTTGCCGGCATCGACTGTTTCGCCCACACCACCCTGGCGCGGCCAGGGCAGGTGGTGCGCGACAGCGAGTTCACCGACCCCAACGAGGCGGTCAATGTCTTCGCCCGCCGCTACGACCTCTATCACCTGATGTGCATTACCTTCGAGCTGCCGCAAAGCGGCCTGAACTTTTACGTTTGCCTGTACCGCGGCGAGCACGACGCTGCCTTTTGCGAAAGCGAAGACGGCTTGTTCGCCGCCTTCTGCGAGCAGCTGCTGCAACTGTGGCGCTTCCAGGTGCAGGACATGATCCGTCTCGATACCGGCAACGCGGCTGCCGATTTCGCCATTGCCCGTCTCGATGGCAGCTTGCTGTATGTGGGCGCGCGGGTGTGCGCGGCAATCGAGCAGGCGCTGCCGGGCTGGAGCGGTTCGCTGCTGCCGCCCCAGGTGTGCGCGCAACTGGCCAGGGCGCCGTGCGTGATGCGCCTTGGGCGCAGCAGCCTGACCCTCAGCGCCAATGGCGAGCATGTGATTGTGTCACTGGAAGCACCCGCGCCAGGGGTGCTGCTGGCGCCCCGCGAGCGCACCGCAGCGATGCTGTTTGCCGCCGGGCATTCCTACAAGGAAATCGCCCGGATGCTGTCCTTGAGCCCGGCGACGGTGCGCACCTACCTGCGCAATTGCTACGTGCAACTGGGGGTCAAGAGCAAGGTGGAGCTGGGCGCGGCGTTGCGCCTGTCGATGCCGGTGTCGGAAAAAACCGCCTGACCCTCCTCATTTGCAGAGGTCCATTGCCGCGCTGCGCGCTATAGGGTGTCACCAGCCCTATAACAACAAGAGAGCGCTGCAATGCAACGATTGATCCCCACGCTGTTGGCCACTGCCCTGGCCTGTGCTTCGCTGCCTGCCCTGGCCGCCGCCGACCTGGTGCTGTTCAACGGCAAGGTCTACACCGGCGAACCCGGCCAGGGCCTGGTGCAGGCGGTCGCGGTCAAGGATGGCAAGGTCCTGCAAGTGGGTAGCGATGCGCAGATCCAGGCCCTGGCCGACGCCCATACGCAACGCATCGACCTGGCCGGCAAGGTGCTGATGCCCGGCATGATCGACAGCCACAGCCACCCGGTGGTGGCGGCCTACGACAGCCTCGGCGCCAACCTGCAGGATGAGGTCAAGCCGCTGCCCGCGCTTGAGCAGTGGATCCTTGCCGAGGTCGAACAAGGCCGTGGCAAGGCGGGCGATGTGATCAGTGTCGCCGGGGCGAGTTCGGCCTACTGGGACAACAGTCGCGAACTTGGCCAGTTGTTCAACCAGGGCCGCTGGGCCACTCAGCCGCTGGTGCTCAGTGGCATCGACGGCCATACCGGCTGGGCCAACCAGGCCATGCTCAAGCGTATGCAGATCGACGCGGCGTGGGTCAAAAGCCTGTCCGAGCAAGACCGCAGCTATGTCGGCCACGAGGCCGACTTCAGCCCCAACGGCTACTTCGCCGAAGCGCGCTGGGACCAGGTCCGCAGCCAGATCCCCGCAGCCAGCCAGGAGGTGATGCTCAAGGCCGCACGCGAGGCGGTCAGGGTCAACAACCAGTATGGCGTCACCGCCTGGATGGATGCCGCAGCCAATGCCGGCAGCGGCGATTCGCTGTTCGATTTCAAGGCCACGGCGCAAACCGTTGGCGTGCTGCCGCTGTATCGGGCGCTGGCCGAGCGCGGTGAGCTCCATGCCCATGTCGCGGCGCTGATGATCACCAACCCCAAGAGCCGGCCGGCCGACCTTGAGGTGCTGGCCCAGGTCGTGAAGCAGTTCGAAGGGGTGCCCAACCTGAGCTTTCCGGGCATCAAGGTGTTTGTCGATGGCGTGCTCGAGTATCCGGGGCAGTCGGCGGCGGTCATCATCCCGTACAGCAACAGCCACAAGAACGGCCAGTTGTTGATCGAGCCGCAGCATTTCGGCGAGCTGGTGGCCGCGGCCGAGCAGCGCGACTGGATTGTGCACATGCATGCGGTCGGTGACCGGGCGGTGCGCGAATCGCTCAATGGCGTGGCCTATGCACGCACGCTGCAAGGCAAGCCGCTGGCGCACAGCATCAGCCATCTGCAGATGGTCGACCCCAAGGACTTTGCGCGCTTCAAGCAACTGGGGGTGATCGCCTCCATGCAGATGCTCTGGGCGACCGCTGAAAACTACACCGTCGAGCTGGTCAAACCCTACGTCAGTGCCCAGGGCTACGCCTATCAATACCCGGCGCACTCGTTGCAACAGGCCGGTGCGCTGATCGCCGGCGCCAGCGACTGGCCGGTGTCCAGCCCCAACCCGTGGAATGCCATTGCCCAGGCCATGACCCGCAAGGGCCCGCTGGGTGTGCTCAATGCCAAGGAACGTGTCGACCGCCAGGTCATGTTCCAGGCCTACACCCTCAACGCCGCCAAGGCCCTGCGCCTGGAACGGCAGATCGGCTCGCTGGCGCCCGGCAAGCAGGCCGACCTGATCGTGCTCGATCGTGATGTGTTCAAGGTCAACGCCCAGGAGCTGTTCGACACCAGGGTGCTCAAGACCTACTTCGCCGGCAAGCAGGTGTACGCCAGCGAGTCCTGACAGCGCCGTTACCCGCACACGCATAACAACAAGGGTCTGGTATGAACACACGCCTGCTCATTGCTTTCGCCTGCCTGGCGCCGCTGACGGCCCAGGCATTGACACTCAACGATTCCTTCAGCCTCGACATGAGCCTGGCCGCGACCAGCGACTACCGCTCCCGGGGTATCTCGCAAAGCCTCGGTGATCCGGCGCTGCAGGCCGGCGCCACGCTGATGCACAGCAGCGGCCTGTACCTGGGCGCCTGGACTTCGACGGTGGATTACGGCTTCGACTACAAGACCCGCCAGGAAATCGAGTACTACGCCGGCTGGTACTGGCAGGCCAGCGATGCCATCAGCCTGGATATTGGCTACCTCAAGTACAGCTACCCCAAGGAAGGCCAGTTCAACATGAGCGAGGTCTACGCCATCCTTGACCTCTATGGGCTCAAGCTGGGCGCCTATTACTCAAACGATGCGCCCAACGCCTTTGGCAAGGACCAGGACACCCTGTACAGCTATGTTGCCTACAGCTTCGCCTTGCCGGCCGAGGTCGGCCTGGAACTGCGGGCAGGGCGCAACGATGTCAAGGACCCGGCGTTCTGGTCGGCCAGTGGCGATGACCGCAATGCGTACTATGAGTGGGAGGCAAAGCTCAGTCGCGAGTTTGTCGGCGTGACCTGGGGCTTGAGTTACATCGACACCGACCTGTCCAAAAGCGAGTGCAGCAATTGGTATGGCTATGACGACCTGTGCTCGGCGACTGTGGTGGTAAGTGCCAGCAAGGCGTTCTGAGCCGGCATCAATCCAATGCTGAAGGCAGCGCCGAACCTGTGGGAGCGGGCTTGCCCCGCGATCCAGCGCGCAGCGCTGGTAATTTTCTGGCTACACAAAGCCCATCGCTGGCAAGATGGGCACAGTCCGGTAGAACGAGCGTTGTATGCCCCACGCCAACGATCACACGCCATGGCAGGTTTTCCTGATCTTCCTGCGCCTGGGCCTGACGTCGTTCGGTGGCCCCGTCGCCCACCTTGGCTTTTTTCGCCAGGAGTTCGTCAGCCGTCGGTGCTGGCTGAGCGAGCGCAGCTATGCCGACCTGGTGACGCTTTGCCAGTTTCTGCCGGGCCCTGCCAGCAGCCAGGTCGGCATCGCCCTGGGCCTGTCGCGCGCAGGTTACGCCGGGGCGCTGGCGGCCTGGCTGGGATTCACTCTGCCTTCGGCGCTGGCCCTGACCCTGCTGGCCCTGGGGCTGGGCGGTTATGCCGAGGCGGTCCCGACCGGCATCCTCCATGGCCTTAAGGTGGTGGCGGTCGCGATTGTCGCCCAGGCGGTGTGGGGCATGGCCCGCACGCTGTGCCCGGATGCGCCGCGGATTGTGCTGATGCTGGCATCTGCCGGGCTGGTGCTGTTGCTGCCCGGTGCCGGGGCGCAGGTGGCGGTGATGGTTGCAGCGGCTGGCGCGGGGTTGATGCTGCTGAAACCGGGCGACAGCGTTGTCCACGAGCCTTTGCCGATCGGTGTCAGCCAGCGCGCTGGCGGCTGGTGGTGGCTGCTGTTCTTCGCCCTGTTGCTCGGTTTGCCGCTGCTGGCCGGGCTCTGGCCCGATCCGACCTTGAGCATGATCGATGCCTTCTACCGCACCGGCGCGCTGGTGTTCGGTGGCGGACACGTGATGCTGCCACTGCTGCAGGCTGAAGTGGTGACCACCGGCTGGGTCGGCAACGAGACGTTTGTGGCAGGTTACGGCGCTGCCCAGGCTGTGCCCGGCCCCTTGTTCACCTTCGCCGCCTTTCTTGGCGCCTCGATGCACGGGCCGCAGTCCGGCTGGCTGGGGGCGGTGCTGTGCCTGCTGGCGATCTTCGCCCCGGCGTTCTTGCTGGTGTTCGCGGCGTTGCCGTTCTGGGAACGCCTGCGCCGCCACCCGCGCCTGCAGGCGGCGATGCTGGGCGTCAATGCGGCGGTGGTGGGGCTGTTGCTGGCGGCGTTGTATCAGCCGCTGTGGACCAGCGCCATTGGCCAGCCGCTGGATGTTGTCCTGGTGTTGCTGGCGCTGGTCGCACTGATGGCCTTCAAGCTGCCGCCCTGGCTGGTGGTGATCGCCTGTGGCCTGGGCGGGCAGTGCTTGAGCCTGCTCAGATAAAAATCGTGCCGCGCAGGTACAGCGCCGCCTGGCCGCTGATGATCACCCGGCCGTTGTCGAGCACTTGGCAATGCAACTGGCCTTTGCGCAGGCCGCCTTGCTCGGCGCTGAGGCTGTGCTTGCCCAGGCGCGCGGCCCAGTAGGGCGCCAGCGAGGTATGGGCAGAGCCGGTGACCGGGTCTTCATTGACGCCTACCCGCGGGCCGAACCAGCGCGAGACGAAGTCAACCTCGCGGCCCGGGGCGGTGACGGCGATGCCGCGCACGTCAAAGGCGGCCAGGGCGGCGAAGTCGGGGGCAAGCGCTGCGACCAGCGCCGGGTCGTCGACCACCACCAGGTAGTCATCGGTGCGGTACAGCGCCTCGATCCGCTCAAGCCCCAACGCCTGCAACAAGCCCTCAGGCACGGCCAGCGCCTGTGGCTGGCGGGCCGGGAAGTCCATGGCCAGGCGAGCGCCGTCACGCCGAACGCGCAACTCGCCGCTGCGGGTGGCAAAGCGCAGGGTGTCGCGTTGTTCGCCCAATTGCTCGAACAGCACCCAGGCCGCCGCGAGGGTGGCGTGGCCGCACAGGTCGACTTCTACCGTCGGGGTAAACCAGCGCAGCTCGAACAGCTCGCCATTGGCGACCACGAACGCGGTTTCCGAGAGGTTGTTTTCGGCGGCAATCTGCTGCAGCGTCGCGTCTGCCAGCCAGGCTTCAAGCGGGCACACCGCTGCCGGATTGCCGCCAAACGCCGTGGCTGAGAACGCGTCTACCTGGAATATTTCAACTTGCATAGGTCATTGCTGTCCGTTGTCTGTTGCCCGGAGCTGCTCCAGGTAGTTGTAGATGGTGTAGCGGGTCACGCCGAGCGATGCCGCGGCCTTTTCGATGCCGCCCTTGACCAGAAACAGGCCGCGTTCCTGCATCAGCCGCACCGCTTCGCGCTTTTGCGCCGTCTTCATGCCGAGCACGCCGCCGGGGCAGGCGTCGTGAATGATCTCGGCCATCAGCTGTTGCAGGTCCCTGGTCTCGTCCGCCACCGGCGCGGCCGCACTGGCCAGGCCCAGCAGCCCGCCGAGCAACTGGTGCGCAGCTTCGACGGCGCTCAGATCGGCATTCACGCACAGGCTGGCAAACGGCAGCCCGCTGCTGTCGCGATAGACCACGGTAGCGCTGCGCAAGTTACGGCCGTCAGGGGCGAGGGTGGCGTAGTTGTCGACCACGATCGGCTCGCAGCTGCTGCGATCGTCCATGGCCCGGCGCACCGCGGCAAAGCCCAGGTCATGACGCGGGCTGCCCAGCAGCGAATCACCAACCCGGCGCCCGGTGACATGGCCGTTGGCGATGGCGAGGATCGAGCGCTCAGGGTTGAGCAGGTCGTGCAGGACAATCTCGGTATGGTTACCGACGACCTGGCTGAGCATTTTCAGGGTGCTGTGCAGCACGCCGAGGATGAGTTGCTGTTCGTGGTTTTTTGCTGGGCAAACCTTCATCGCAGCCTTCGTGGGCGTTGGGCGGTGAAGACAGGCTATCAACGTGAATTTTAAATATCAACACTGTGTTGAATTTGCTGTTTGTAGTCGCAGCAACCGCTCGACCTGCGCCAGCTCCCAGGTGCTGAGCAAGCTCACCGGATCTGTGCCCCATTGCCAGCTGTCCAGCGTGCCTTCACGGCCATCGCTGCTGCGGCAGGCCAGGCAATGGTGCAAGTGGTTGCCGTCGAAATCCAGGCGCAGGCGCCAGCCGTCGATATCGACCTCAACGCCGACACGGCGCAACGGGCGAACGCCGAGGGCGGCGTCACGCAGTTGCTGGCAAACCTCGCGGGCACTCAGGGCTGGCATCTGTTTCATTCTCAAAAGCGGGGGGCTGAGCATAAAGCCTGCCGGCGCCAGTGTCAGCCGGTGCCCGGGCTTGATCTGCGCGAGCCAAGTGCGTAGCGTCCGCGCCCTGGTCCTTTGAGAAATTGCTATGACCCTGATGGAACGACTCTTCACCTGCGCGTTGGGATTGAGCGCAATCGCCCCGGCCGTGGCGGCCGACAGCCTGGCCATTGAACACTGGACCCAGCCCAGTGGCGCGCGGGTCTACCTGTTGGCGCAAAGCCAGGCCAGCGACCTGCAGATCCAGGTCGACTTCGATGCCGGCAGCCGCCGCGACCCACAGGACCAACCGGGCCTGGCGGTGCTTGGCGCGGTCCTCGCGGTGGAAGGTGTGCACGCCCAGGGCGACGCCCCGGAACTGAACGGCAACGCGCTGCGCATGGACTGGATGCGCCTGGACAGCCAACTCAATACCCAGGTCGATGCCGACCGTTTCAGCTACATCCTGACCATTACCGATAACAACCCCCAGCGCCAGGCCGAGGCCAGCGCCTTGCTCGGCCGGCAGATTGCCGAGCCGGCCTTTGCCGGCAGTATCTGGTTTCGCGCCAAGCCCTATTACATTCGCCAGGTCAACGGTGAAACCACCAAGCGTTTTCCCGGGGTAGGGCATCGCTTTGCCCAGGCGCTGTACGGCGACCACCCTTATGCCCGCGAGCTGATCCGCCCGGGGCTGCAGCGCAACAAGCAGATCGACCTGTACGAATACGCGCTGCCGTTCGGCTATGCCCTGACCCCGGCCATGCTCGAACGTACCCGCATGGAAGATCTGCGCAGCTATTACACGGCAATGATGCTGCCGTGCCGGGCCACGGTCAGCCTGGTCGGCAAGCTTGACCGGGCCCAGGCCGATGCCGTGGCCAGCGCGGTACTGGGGCGCTTGCCGAGCGGTCAGTGCACGGCATTGCCGGCGCTGCCCAAGGTGCAGGCCCTGAGCCAGGCCAGCCACCAGCAGATCGAGCCACAGCAAGGCACGATCTGGATACAGATCGGCCAGCCGGCGGTGCCGCGTAGCGACCCGGACTTTTTCCCGTTGCTGCTGGGCAGCGACATTCTCGGTGGCGAGCACTGGCCGACGCGGCTCAATCGGGCCATCGGCCAGGCGCTTGGCGGTGATGTCAGTTGGCAGTCGGCCAGCTATTTCGCCATGGGCCAGCAAGCCGGGGCGTTTGTGATCTCTGTGGAAGTGAGCGCCGGGTACCAGCAGCAGGCCGAGCAGGCGGTTCATCAAGCGTTGGCACGCTTTGTCAGCGAAGGCCCGAGCCCGGAGGAGCTGGACGAGGCCAAGGCGCGTTTGCTTGCCCATTTTGACGGTACCAGCCGCCAGCGCCTGCTTGAGCACGTGGCGCAGGTCGCCTTGAACCAGCTGCCGGACGACACCCTGGTGACCTGGCGCGAGCAGCTTGAGGCGGTGACGCCTGCGCAAGTAAAAGCGGCATTCCAGCGCGTCGTACAGCCGGGTAAACAGGCGACGGTGGTGGCGGGGCAGGACTACTGAGTTTACCCCGCGATCAGCCGCGCAAAAAATCCGGGGTATTGAAATTGCTCAGGCGCGGGTCTCCCTCGGCGCACTCCAGCGCCCGCAGTGGATGCTGGCGCAAGGTTCGCTGCACCCCCCGGTCGCCGGCGTCCCAGGCGTGCTGCAAGTCGCTGCGCAAGGCGCAGGGGATCAGGCTGAACATCGGCTGCCAGTAACCACCCTGGCGAATCATCGCCGGTTGCTGCTGGTCATTGGCCAGGTTCATCAGCTCAAGGATCAGTGCCTGGTCAATCAGTGGCGCATCGCAGGCCAGCACCAGCATCCAGTCGTGGCGCGCCACTGCAAGCCCGGCCAGTACTCCGGCCAGCGGCCCGGGGAAGTCCGCCTCGGCGTCGCCGACCAGTTGATCGGCATAGGCCCGGTAGCGGTCCTGGTTGCGGTTGCAGGAGATGATCAGGTCGTCGGTCAGCGGCCGCACCACGGCGTGGATGTGGGCGATCAGCGGCTGGCCCTGCCAGTCGAGCAGGCCTTTGTCCTGGCCGCCCATGCGCTGGCCACGGCCACCGGCAAGAATGAGGATGGAGCAGGGAGGCGGGGCGGCGGGCATGGTCAGGGTTCCTGGCAGTATCAGCCGCTCACCTTCCCATGCACGCCGCGGTCTGTCCAGATCAGCTGTCGCTGGCTTCTGGCGCAGGGGCTTGAGCCGTGGCCCGGCGTTTGCCGGTCAGGCGCATCACCACAACAAAGAACACCGGCACGAACACCACCGCCAGGGTGGCGCTGAGCATGCCGCCGATCACCCCGGTACCGATCGCCTGCTGGCTGGCGGAGCTTGCGCCGCTGGCAATTGCCAGGGGCACCACGCCGAGGATGAATGCCAGCGAGGTCATGACGATCGGCCGCAGGCGCAGGCGAGCCGCCTGCACGGTGGCATCGACCAGGTCGTGGCCTTCATCGACCAGGCTCTTGGCGAACTCGATGATGAGGATGGCGTTCTTCGCCGACAGGCCGATCAGGGTGATCAGGCCGACCTTGAAGAACACATCGTTGGGCATGCCGCGCAAGCTCACCGCAACCACCGCGCCGAGCACCCCCAGCGGTACCACCAGCAGCACCGAGGTCGGGATCGACCAGCTCTCGTACAAGGCCGCCAGGCACAGGAACACCACCAGCAGCGACAAGGCCATGAGGATCGGCGCCTGGGAGCCGGACAAGCGCTCCTGCAGCGACAGCCCGGTCCATTCCAGGCCCATGCCCAAGGGCAGTTGGTCGACCAGGCGCTGGATCTCGTTCATCGCCTCGCCGGAGCTATAGCCCGGTGCCGGCTCGCCCGACACGGCAATCGCCGGGTAGCCGTTGTAGCGGGTCAGCTGCACGGGGCCGGTGATCCACTTGGCCTGGACGAACGCCGACAGGGGCACCATCTTGCCGCTGCTGTTGCGCACGTGAATTTTCAGCAGGTCATCGACCTGGCTGCGCTGGTCGCCTTCGGCCTGCACCACCACGCGCTGCATGCGCCCCTGGTTGGGGAAGTCGTTGACGTAGTTGGAACCCACCGCAGTGTTGAGCACGTTGCCGATATCGGCAAACGATACGCCCAGGGCGTTGGCCTGCTTGCGGTCGACTTCCAGCTGCACCTGCGGGCTTTCGGCCAGGGCGCTTTCGCGCACGTTGACCAGCACCGGGCTCTTCTCGGCGGCGGCGAGCAACTGGTCACGCGCCGCCATCAGCCCGGCATGGCCGAGGCCACCGCGGTCCTGCAGGCGGAACTCGAAACCGCTGGAAGTGCCCAGGCCGTCCACCGGCGGTGGCAGCACCGAATAGGCGATGGCGTCCTTGAGCTGGCTGAAGGCGGCGTTGGCGCGGTCGGCGATCGATTGCGCGCTGTCGTCGCTGCCGCGTTCGGACCAGTCCTTGAGGGTAGTGAATGCCAGCGCCGCGTTCTGGCCGTTGCCAGAGAAGCTGAAACCGAGAATCAGCGTGCTGTTGCCCACGCCAGGTTCGGTGGCGTTGTGCGCCTCGATTTGCGCCGCCACCTGTTCGGTGCGGGCGCGGCTGGCCCCCGGCGGCAGCTGGATGTCGGTGATGGTGTAGCCCTGGTCTTCGGTGGGCAGGAACGAGGAGGGCAACTGGCTGAAGCCGTACACCAGCCCGGCCACCAGCACCACGTAGACCAGCAGGTAGCGACCGCTGCGCTTGAGGGCCTGGATCACCCAGCGCTGGTAGCCGTTGGTCATGCTCTCGAAGCGGCGGTTGAACCAGCCGAAGAAGCCGGTTTTTTCGTGGTGCGAACCCTTGGCAATCGGCTTGAGCAAGGTCGCGCACAGGGCCGGGGTCAGGCTCAGGGCGAGGAACGCCGAGAACAGGATCGACACTGCCATCGACACCGAGAACTGCTGATAGATGACCCCCACTGAGCCTTTCATGAAGGCCATCGGCAGGAATACCGCCACCAGTACCAGGGTGATGCCGACGATGGCTCCGCTGATCTGGCTCATGGCCTTTTTGGTCGCCTCGCGCGGCGCCAGGCCTTCCTCGCTCATGATCCGCTCGACGTTCTCGACCACGACGATGGCGTCGTCGACCAGGATACCGATGGCCAATACCATGCCGAACAGGGTCAGGACGTTGACCGAGAAGCCCAGCGACAGCATCACCGCAAAGGTGCCCATCAGCGCCACCGGCACCACCAGGGTCGGGATCAGCGTGTAGCGGATGTTCTGCAGGAACAGGAACATCACCGCGAACACCAGGGCCATGGCTTCGAGCAGGGTGGTGATCACCTGCTGGATCGAGACCTTGACGAACGGCGAGGTGTCGTAGGGGATGTCGAACTTGGCCCCCGGCGGCAGGTAGCGCGACAGCTCGCTGAGCTTGGCTTGCACCAGGGTCGCGGTTTCCATGGCGTTGGCGCCGGGCGACAGCTGCACGCTGAAGGCACTGGTCGGCTTGCCGTTGAGGCGGGTGCCGTACTGGTACTCCTGGCTGCCGATCTCGACCCGGGCGACATCGCCAATGGTCACGGTCGAGCCATCGGGGTTGGCGCGCAGGACGATGTCCTGGAACTCCTGGACCGTGCTGAGCTGGCCCTTGATCACCACGTTGGCGGTGATTTCCTGGGTGCCGGTGCCCGGCAGGTCGCCGATGCTGCCCGGCGCTACCTGGGCGTTTTGCGCGGCAATGGCCTCGTTGACGTCATCGGGGGTGAGGTTGAAGCCGATCAGCCTGGCCGGGTCGATCCAGATGCGCATGGCCCGCTCCGAACCATACAGCTGGGCCTTGCCGACACCCTTGAGACGGCGGATCTCGTTCATCACGTTGCGGGCGAGAAAATCGCTCAGGGTGACTTCGTCAAGGCTGCCGTCCATGGCCGTGAGGGTCACCATCAGCAGGAAGCCGGTGGAGACTTTCTCGACTTGCAGGCCTTGCTGGGTGACCGGGCGCGGCAAGCGCGACTCGACCACTTTAAGGCGGTTCTGCACATCGACCTGGGCCAGGTCCGGGTTGGTGCCCGGTTCGAAGGTGGCAGTGATGGTGGCGCTGCCCAGGCTGCTTTGCGAGCTGAAATAGAGCAGGTTGTCGGCACCGTTGAGCTCTTCCTCGATCAGGCTGACCACGCTGTCGTCAATGGTCTGCGCCGAGGCACCCGGGTACACGGCGTAGATTTCCACCTGCGGCGGCGCCACGTCGGGGTACTGGGCCACCGGCAACTGCGGGATGGCCAGGGCGCCGGCAAGCAGGATGAACAAGGCGACCACCCAGGCGAACACCGGGCGGTCAATGAAAAACTGCGGCATGAATCAGGCCCTCACTGGCCGTTGGACTGAACGATGGGGAGGGCGTCCTTGCCCGCGTTGTCGACCTCTACCTGGTCGCCGGGGCTGATGTGCTGCAGGCCTTCGACCACCACCCGGTCACCGGGGGCCAGGCCTTCGCTGACGATCCAGCGGTCGTTCTGCACACTGCCCAGCACCACCGGGCGTTCGCTGACGCGCTGTTCGCCATCGACCAGCATGACCTTCGGCTTGCCGGCGCTGTCGCGCAGGATGGCCCGCTGCGGCACGCTGATGCCTTGCTGCTTGACCGCCTGCTCCAGGCGCACGCGGATGAAGCTGCCCGGCAGCAGGTCGAGGTCGGGGTTGGGGAACTCGCTGCGCAGGGTGATCTGGCCGGTGCTCGGGTCGACGCTGATGTCCGAGAACAGCAGTTTGCCCGGCAGCGGGTAGGGCGTGCCGTCGTCCTGGATCAGCGTCGCGCTGGCCTGGTCCTGGCCCACCTGCTGCAGTTCGCCGGCACGCAGGGCGCGGCGCAGGGCATTGAGTTCGCGGGTCGACTGGGTGACGTCGGCATGGATCGGGTCGAGCTGCTGGATGGTCGCCAGCGGTGTGGTTTCGTTCTGCCCGACCAATGCCCCTTCGGTCACCAGGGCGCGGCCGATGCGTCCGGAAATCGGCGCGGTGACGGTGGCGTAACCGAGGTTGAGCCTGGCTCGCTCAAGCGCCGCCTTGGCCGCGGCGACGTCGGCATCGGCCTGCAGGAAGGCGGCGCGGGCATCGTCGTGCTGCTGGCGGCTGATGGCATTGATGGCGATCAGTTCGCGGTAACGCTGATCCTGCAGGCGCGCCTGGTAGCGCGTGGCCTCGGCGCGGGCCAGGGCGGCGCGGGCACTGTCGAAGTCGGCCTGGAACGGCGCCGGGTCGATGCGAAACAGCACATCGCCCTGTTTGACGTCGCTGCCTTCGCGGTACACGCGCTTGAGCACCACACCGGCCACCCGCGCGCGCACTTCGGCAGTGCGCGGGGCGAGGATGCGGCCATTGAGCTCGGTGGTGATCGCCAGCGGCTGCACCTGCACGGTCTCGACCCGCACTGCGCTGGGCGGGGCCTTTTCTTCGGCAGGCGATTTGTCGTCGCAGGCGCTCAGGGCGAAAGTGATCAACAACAGCGGCGCCAGGGCGCGCAGACGGGCGGGACTTGAACTGGACATGCGGATCTTCCGAAAATGACCCGGCAATGCTAAGGCAGGCGACCGACGGGCAACAGTTAAGCTGTGTAGGCCATGTGTAAAAAAGTGTGAAGCTTTATCCTGCGAGCGCGTGAGCTCTTATATCCTGCCTGACTTTCCCAGCCTGTCAAACTGCCCATGCCCAATATTCTCCTGGTCGAAGACGACTGCGCCCTGTCCGAACTGATCGCCAGCTACTTGCAGCGCAACGACTTCAGCGTCAGCGTGATTGCCCGTGGCGATCACGTGCTGGCCGAGGCGCGGCGCAACAAACCGGACCTGGTGATCCTCGACCTGATGCTGCCGGGCCTCGACGGCCTGCAGGTGTGCCGGCTGTTGCGCGCCGAGTCCCAGGCCCTGCCGATCCTCATGCTGACCGCCCGCGACGATAGCCACGACCAGGTGCTGGGCCTGGAAATGGGCGCCGACGACTACGTGACCAAACCGTGCGAACCACGGGTGCTGCTGGCGCGGATACGCACCTTGCTGCGCCGCAGCAGCATCAACGAGCCACGCCTTGAGAGCGACCTGATCGTGGTCGGCGGCCTGCGCATCGATCTGGCCGAGCGCAATGTGTTCTGGCGCGAGCAGCCGGTGGAGCTGTCCAGCGGTGAATTCAATCTGCTGGTGGTGCTGGCGCGCAATGCTGGCGTGGTGCTCAGCCGCGACCGCATCCTCCAGCAACTGCGCGGCATCGAGTTCAACGGCACCGACCGCTCGGTGGACGTGGCGATTTCCAAGCTGCGGCGCAAGTTCGACGACAGCGCCGGCGAGGCGCGCAAGATCAAGACCGTGTGGGGCAAGGGGTATCTGTTCAGCCGGGTCGAGTGGGAGTTCTAGCGGCTCATGCTGAAAATCCTTATCCGCCTCTACCTGATCACCATCGTCGCCTATGCCGGGGCGATCTTTTTGATTCCCGATGCCATCGTCGGCGCCTTTCACCAGCGTTTCATTGCCTACAACCTTGACCAGGCCCGTGGCGTGCAACGCTTGATCGTCAAGCAGTTCGAGCAGGTGCCGAGCCGTGAATGGCCGGCCAAGGCCAAGGAACTGGCGGCGGATTTCGCCCCGCTGGAAATCCAACTGCGCCGCCAGGACCAGATTGGCCTCAGCTATGCGGAGCGCGACCGCCTCAAGGCCGGCCTGAACGTGGTGCGCCTGGGCGACTGGGGCTACTACGAGACCGCCCTGGCACCACTGGACGACACCTGGCTGGTAGAACTGAGCAATCCGCCCGATCCTCTGGACATCAGCCTGCTGTCGTGGGTGGTGACCGTGCTGATCGGCGCCGCCTTGCTCGGCTGCCTGCTGTTCTGGGTCTGGCCGCACTGGCGCGACCTTGAACGGCTCAAGGAAACCGCCCGGCGTCTGGGCCAGGGCGAGCTGTCGCAGCGCACGCATATTCCGCCGCGCTCGAACATCGGCGAACTGGCCCAGGTGTTCGACACCATGGCCCAGGACGTCGAACGCCTGCTGACCCAGCAGCGCGAACTGCTCAATGCCGTGTCCCATGAGCTGCGCACGCCGCTGACGCGCCTGGATTTTGGCCTGGTGCTGCTGTTTGACGAAGTCCCGCCCAACTGCCGCAAGCGCCTGCTGGAACTGGTCGGCCATGTGCGCGAGCTGGATGAACTGGTGCTCGAGCTGTTGTCCTACAGCCGTCTGCAGAACGCCGACCAGGCCCGCGAGCGGGTCGAGGTGTCGCTGCTGGAGTTGGTCGACAGCATCCTCGGCAGCTTTGCCGAAGAGCTCGATGGCCGTGGCATCGAATGGCAGGTGCGCGCCGACGACAACCTGCCGCGCTTCATCCTAGACCCACGACTGACCGCCCGTGCCTTGCAGAACCTGGTACGCAACGCCATGCGCTACTGCGACGGGCAGATCCTCCTGCGCCTGAGCCTCGACCCCCAGGGCCATTGCCTGCTGACCGTGGAGGACAACGGCATCGGCATCCCCCACGACCAGCGCGAGCTGATCTTCCAGCCGTTCTACCGCCTGGACCGCAGCCGCGACCGCACCACCGGCGGCTTCGGCCTGGGCCTGGCGATCAGCCGCCGGGCCATCGAAGGCCAGGGCGGCACCCTGACGGTCGGGCAGTCGGCGCTGGGCGGTGCGCAGTTCAAGATCAGGCTGCCGCGCGGCTAGCGGCGCGGGCGCAAGTCGCGCCAGTGCTGCTCGACGTAGTCCAGGCACAGCGCTTTGCGCTGCGGGCCGAACACCGCTTGCCAGCCGGGCGGGCAGGGCAGGTAGGCTGGCCACAGGCTGTGCTGGTGCAAGTGATTGCGCAGCACCTGGAATTGCCCTTGCGGGTTGTCGAATGGGCTGTTCATGGGTTCACCTCCTGGGCACGGCGGGCGCTTTCGCTGGCCTGCAGGGACCTGGCCAGCAGCGGTGCGATCTGCGCCACGGCGTCAGCACGCAGCATGTTTTCGTGCATGCAGGCAATATCGTGGACCTGCAACCGGCCATCGACGTGGGCGCGCCAGTGCTCGGGGTCTTGCCACAGGGCGTCACGCAGCCCTTCGGTAGCGCGCAGGAACAACACCTCGCCGGCAAACACCTGCGGTTTGAAACGCTCCATCAACGGCACGGTCTGGCGCACTTCATCGCAGAAGGCCTGGACGATCGCGCCTTCCAGGTTGAGCACTTCGGCCAGGTAACGGCGCTGCTCGGCGATCGGTTGCAAGGGCTGGCTGAAGTCTGCCGGGCTGTTGGTCAGGGTGCCGATCAGCAGGGCCAGCAGTTGTTGGTCGCTCAGTTGCGGGACCTGGCTGTGAGGTTGCAGCGGGTAGCCGTCGAGCAGCGCCAGCAGTGCCACTGACTCGCCCTCGCGCTGCAGCAAGGTGGCCACGGCGTGGGCGACATGGCAGCCGAATGACCAGCCGAGCAAATGGTACGGGCCAACCGGCTGGACCTTGCGGATCTGCGCCAGGTAGTCGCTGGCGCAGGCTTCGACGCTCTGCGGGCGCAGCCCCGGGTTGCGCAGGCCGCGAGCCTGCAGGGCATACAGCGGGCGGTCGGGCAGGTAACCACTGAGCGCCGCGTAAGGCCAGCCCAGGCCGCCGCCCGGCGGCAGGCAGAACAGCGGCGCCTGGCTGCCCTCGCTGCGCAGTTCCAGCAGCACCGTGAACGGGTCGCCAGGACGGGCCAGGTCCGCGCTGCGCTGGAGCTGCTCGGCAAACTGGTGCAGCACCGGGCGGGTGAACAGATCGGTGGGCATCACTTCTATGCCCAGTTGCTGGCGCAAGCGTGCGGCGACTTGCACTGCCAGGATCGAATGGCCGCCCAGTTCGAAGAAGTGGCTGTTGCGGTCGATACCCTGGCGCTGTAGCAGTTCACTCCAGATCTGCACCAAGGCCTGTTCGAGCGGGCCTTGCGCAGGCTCGGCGGGGCGTTGTGCCTGCAGGTGCTGCGCCGGCACCGGCAGCGCCCGGCGGTCGAGCTTGCCATTGGCGGTGCACGGCAGTTGCGCCAGCACCACAAATACCTTGGGCACCATGTACTCGGGCAGGCGCTCGCCCAGGTAATAGCCAAGCTGGCCCAGGTCCAGCGCCTGCTCACCGGCCAGCACCAGGTAGGCCACCAGTTGTTGCTGGCCGGGGCAGTCTTCGCGCACCTGCACCGTACAGCGGGCAATTTGCGGATGGCTGGCCAGCAGGTGCTCGATCTCGCCGAGCTCGATGCGCAGGCCGCGCAGCTTGACCTGCTGATCAACCCGCCCGAGGTATTCAAGCTGGCCGTCGGCGCGCCACAGTGCCAGGTCGCCGGTACGGTACAGGCGGCTGCCGGGCGGCCCGAACGGGTTGGCGACAAAGCGCTCGGCGGTCAGCCCCGGGCGGCGGTGATAACCCCGGGCCAGGCCGATGCCGCCCAGGTACAGCTCACCAGGGCTGCCGATTGCCTGCTGGTGCAGGCTGCTGTCGAGCACATAGGCCTGCAGGTTGGCGATCGGTTGGCCGATCGGCACGCTGTGGCTACCATCGTCGCGACAAGTCCAGTGACTGACATCGATGGCCGCTTCGGTGGGGCCATAGAGGTTGTGCAGGGCGGTATTGGGCAGCGCCTGCAGCACCTGGTGCTGCAGCTCGGCGGGCAGCGCTTCGCCGCTGCAGATGATGTGCCGCAGGCTTTGGCCCTGGCCGGGTTGGAGCTCGGGCACAAACACCTGCAGCATCGACGGCACGAAGTGCAGGGTGGTGACCTGGTAGCGCTCGATCAGCGCCAGCAACTGTTGCGGGTCGCGGTGGGCCCCGGGCTCGGCGATGGCCAGGCGGGCACCGCTCATCAACGGCCAGAAGAACTCCCAGACCGACACGTCAAAGCCACCAGGGGTCTTCTGCAGCACAGTGTCGGCGCTCGTCAACGGGTAGGCCGCCTGCATCCACATCAACCGGTTGTACAAGGCCTCATGGCTGTTGCCGGCACCCTTGGGCTGGCCGGTGGAGCCGGAGGTGTAGATCAGGTAGGCGAGGTTGCTGCCTTGCACGTGGCTGAGGGGGGTATCGTCGTTGCCGTGCTCATCGTCCAGCAGGTCATCGAGCATCAGTTCAGGGGCAAGATTGGCGCCAAGGCCGCTGTACGCCTGCGCTGTCAGCAACAACTGGACTGCGCTGTCCTCGATCATGAAGCGCAGTCGCTCGCGCGGCAGCTCCAGGTCCAGCGGCACATAAGCGGCGCCGGCCTTGAGGATGGCCAGCAGGCCGATCACCAGTTCCAGCGAGCGCGGCATGGCGATGGCGACCAGGCTGTCGGCGCCGATGCCGTGCTGTTGCAGACGATTGGCCAGGCGATTGGCCTGCTGGTTCAGGCGCCCGTAGCTGAGCTGCTGGTTGGCGAACAGCAGCGCGCAGGCATCGGGTGTGCGCCGGGCCTGCTGTTCGATCAGTTGGCTGACCGGCTGCCACGGCGAGTAGTCCACCGCGGTGCGGTTCCAGGCGTGCAACTGCTGGTGCTGTTCGTCGCTCAGCAGTTCGATGCGGGCAACCATCTGTTGGGGCTGTTCAATCAGCGCGTCGAACACCTTGAGCAGGCGCTGCTGGTGTTCGGCCAGTGCCTGGGCGCTGTAAAGCCCGGGGTTGGCGTCGAAATCGAACTGCAGGTCCTGGCCCAGGCCGCGCTCATAGAAGAAGATGCCCAAATCGTCGGTGGTGCCGTTGGACAGGTTGCGTGCGCGGGTAGGGTGGCCGTCGAAGGCAATGGCGTAGTCGAAGGGCTCGATATTGACCAGGGTGGTGAACAGCTGCTGATGAGCCCCGTGCAGGCCCAGGTCGTTGCGCAGGTGCTCGTAGCGGTATGACTGGTGGCGCAGCAACTGGCGCATTTGCCGCGATACCTCCTGGACCAGCTCGGCCAGGCTCATGTCCGGGCGCATGCTCAGGCGCATCGGCATGGCGTTGGCGACCATGCCCGGCACCTGGCGCATGCGTGCGTTGCGCCGGGCGCTGAGCGGCACACCGATGACCATGTCCTGGTTGCCGGTGGCCCGATAGAGGTAGGCGGCGGTGGCGGCGGTGAGGATCTGCGGCAAGGTGCTGCCCAGTTCGCTGGCGCGCTGGCGCAGGGCGTCGACCCTGGCCGCGGGCAGGTGGGCGGTGCGGCGCAGCAGGCCGTCGTGGTTGAGGGTGCGCTGGCGCGCCAGGCTCATCGGCGCCGGCAGGTCGGCGAAGCGCTGCATCCAGTACTCGCGGTCACGCTGAAAGCGCTCCGACTGGCGATACTCGCTGTCTTGTTCGGCCAGTTCGCTGATCGGCAGCAAGGCGCTGGCGGCGGACACCGGCTGGCCTTCGCCGAGGGCCTGGTAGGTGTCGGCCAGGCGCCGCACCAGCAACCCGGCGCCAAAGCCGTCGAGGATGATGTGGTGCGGGCGCTGGTACCAGACAAAATGCGCCGGGCCCAGCTTGAGCAGCGCCGACATCCACAGCGGGTCGCAGCCCAGGTCGACGCGGCGCTGGATGTCGTCATGCATCCAGGCATCGGCACTGGCCCGTGGATCATCCGCCGTGCTGAAGTCGAGAAACGGCAGTTCCCCCCTGAATCGCGGGGCCAGCAGTTGCCGCGGGCCTTCGGCGCTGTCAACGAAGTTCAGCCGCACCGCTTCGGCCTCATCAGCCACTCGGCGCAGGGCGGTCATGAAGCGCTCGACGTCCACCGCGCCAAATATGTCGACGGACTCCGCCAGGTTCATGTTGGTCTGGGGTGGGGCAAGCTGGGCGTTGAACCACATGCACAGTTGGCCTGCGGTCAAGGGGTGGCCGGTTTCGCTGGTGATCTTCGAATCCATTCGAGTGTTCCTCTGTCCGGGGTTGCGCGAAATTGCAGCGTAGAGCGGCGCAAATGATCTGCAAGTGCACGCGGGCGGGGGCTTTGAGAGGCAGCGCAAGGGGGCTTGGCGATGACCGGCAGAGCACTACTACAGCCGCTGTGACGGCACGATTGCGGCCTTTACCGGCAGGATGGTCGCGGTTGGCCGCAGGCTTGCACTCGCTGCCAGGCGGCTCGGCAGGGGTGGCGGGAGCATCTCGGCGAAGGCGCGGCGCCATTGGCGGCCGCCGCGAAGGGCTGAAGGCTTACAACCCGAGAGGCTCGCGCCACAGCACGTAGCGGTCCTTGCCACTGCGCTTGGCCTCGTACAACGCCTGGTCGGCCTTGACCAGGGCGTTGCTCAGGGTGTCTTCGGCGAGGATTTGCGCCAGGCCGATACTGATGGTCACCGGATGCTCGGCGACTTCGTCACGGACCCGCCGACACAGGGCGTCGATGCGCCGTTCGGCGTCGGCCTGGTTGAGCCCCCAGACGTAGATCACGAACTCTTCACCGCCCAGCCGTGCGTACTCGAATTCGCTCATCGAGGCCTTGATGTCGGCGGCGATGCGCTTGAGCACCACGTCGCCGATGTCGTGGCCGAACTGGTCGTTGACCTTCTTGAAGTTGTCGATGTCGATCATCGCCAGGTAGCGCGCGGCGGCCGCGTCCTGCTGCAGGTGTTTTTCGGCCTTGGCCATGAACGAACGGCGGTTGGGGATCTCGGTCAGGGCATCGACGTAGGCTTGCTCGAGCAGCAGCTTGGCCATGTAGAAGTTGTACAGCTTGGCCCGGCGCATCTTCAGGTAGCTGTACAGGGTCAGGCCGTTGAGAAACACCGCATAGCAGACGAACATGCTGCCACGCAGCTCGAACAGGTGCATGTCCGGGACCTGGAACGGGTTGAGGTTGACCCAGGTCACCAGCATCGTCGCCAGGAACGACCAGCGCCGCACCGGCAGCACCGACACGCTGTACAGCACACTCGAGGCGCCCAGCACCATCCAGGCCGGGCGCAGCGCTTGCGGCAGGCCGTCGATCACCAGGCGCACCGCCAGGGTGATCACGGCGATGAACACCAGGTTGAGCACATCGAAATGCGCCGCCTTGCGGACGAAGCCGAGGATGATGGTGAGCATGCCCATCACCGCGATGAACAGCGCCGACAGCCAGGTCAGGCCCTGATTGCCCTGGTAGCTGACGATCAGGTCGAACAGTATCCAGATCCCCAGGCTCAGCACGAACACCAGCAAGCTGAACGACTTCAGGCTTTCGAAGTCGTGCTGGCGGAATTCTTCGCGCAGTTGCGGCGGTGCGACGTTCCTGCGCACTTGCTGTTCGATGGTCTTGTACATGGCAGCCCTGAATGCTCGAAGAAGACGGTTTCAGTGCCCGGCCAAGGGCAGTACCCCCTGGGTCCAGGGTCGGTAGCGCAACGAGAACACTGCCCGCGGATGACAGTCGCTGCGCAGCTGCGGTGGCGCTGCCACGGCAGTGAAGGGCTGGCCGGCGGCGCTGGTCTGGCGAAAGGCTTCGTTGACGATGCCGATGCTGCAGGGCAGGGCATCCTCGTAGTGCTGGCGCACCAGCGGCGCCAGGCGCCCGGTGCCGGCGCCGTCCTGCCACCAGACCTGCAGCTTGAGGCTGGCCAGCTGCTCGAGCCAGCGAGCATTGACTTGCGGGCTCAGGCGCGCGGCGCTGAAAGCGCTGATGTGCAGCGGCGCATCCAGGCGGCGATTGAAGGCCTGTAGCTGGGTGTACAGCGCCTGGCGGCGGTCGGCACTGTGAAAGTGCAGGTCGTCCAGCTCCATCGGCAGGTACCAGCCGGCCACCGGCAACTGCCAGTCCTGGCGGATCTTGCGCTGCTGGGTCAGGGAATTGCCCAGTTGCGCGCGCCAATAAGCGGCTAGGCCGGCGCCATCGAGTTCGTCGATGCGCTGGTAATAGGCGGCGTCCATGTACAGCCCCAGCACCAGCTGCAGACCTTGTTCGTGGGCCAGGCGCAGGCTGTTGGCCAGCCAGCCCCGGGCACCGCCGAAGTCGCTGTCGCCATAGGCGCTCCACTGCACGATCAGGGTCTTGCCGCCCTGGGCCGCAGTGGCTTGCCACAGCGCGCGCCACTGCGCCTCGCTCAACTGCGCGTCGCGGTTCAGCGGTTGGTAGAACAGGCGCTCGTCGGCAGTTGCCTGCAGGCTCAGGACGAACAGCATCACAGCGATCAAGCGGCGCATCAAAAGGTCAACTCCGCACCCAGCAACACGCCGTTGGCGTGTTCATAAAGATTGCCGCCCAGCGACTGCTGGTATTCGGCGCGTACTTTCAGCGAACCGCGATAGGCGTTGTAGCGGTCGTCGTCGAACCACCATTGCCAGCGCAGGCCCAGGCCGGTGCGCAGGTCCTGGCGCCAGTCGTTGCTCGGGTCCTGGCTTGAGAACTCGAGAAAACCATACGGCATCAGGGTTTGCGGCGAGGCGCTGGGCAGCTTCCAGGTGTGCCCGCGCTGGTAGCGCGACAGCCATTGATGGTCGCCGGCGCGGGTCCACCAGGCGGCATCGAGGTAGAGGAAACGCTCGTCCCACTCGTCCTCGTCGACCCGCCAGTCGTTGCGCCATTTGCCCTGGTCGAGGTACGAGGCGGTGGCGCGCAGCAGCAGGTCATTGCTCGACTCGGCATGGCCGCGCAGGTCGCCATAGTTGTCGCCGACCTTGCTCGGGCTGAGCAACTGGCCAAGGCTCAGGCCGCCGTAACGGGCATCGTCGATCTGGCGCTGGTGGTACAACTCGGTGTACAGGTTCAGGTTGCTGGTGCCCAACGGCTTGTAGCGCAGGCCGACGCCGGTGCCCATGCTCTGCGCATAGTCGTTGCGCCCGCTGCCACCGAACAGCACCCGGCCATAGACCGAGAAGGTGCTGCCATTGCGGCTCGGCTCTTCACCGAGGGCGTGGTCCCACATCGCCAGTTGCACGTTCTGCGAGCGGGCGCGGCGGTCCTGGCGGTCATCGCGAAAGTTGTCGTTGGTCGAGACGCCGGCCGGTGACCAGGTGCTGGCCAGGGTGAAGCTGTCGCGCCGCGACAGCGCCTCGTGGGCGCGGCGCTGACGGTACTTGCGTGCGTCCAGGCTGCCGAACTGGTCGTCGCCATCGACCAGGTCGTGTTCGACATCCAGCACCCGGCGCAGCTCTTTGCGGGCCGCCGCGCTGTTCTCGACTTCGTCGTAGCGCCAGGCCAGGGTTTCGCCGATCCGGTAATCCTCGGGGAAGGCCTTGGCGGCGCGCTCAAGGTAGGGGATCGAGCGGGCGCGGGTTACTTGTTGTTCCGAGCCCGCCAGGCGCATACCGTAGTCGGCGCTGTAGCGCGGCTGCTCTGGCGCCAGGCGCACGGCCTCGGCAAGCCAGGCGGTGCTCTGCGCCAGGTCGCCGTTCTGCGCGGCGGTCACCGCAGCGCCATAGTAATGGTCGGGGCGCGGTTGCTGCGCGAGGGCCTGGCGCTGGTAGTCCATGGCGTCGTGGACCTGGTAGTCGCGCTGGGCGATGGCCGCGCCCAGCGCCCAGTCATCGGCCGTTACCGGCGTTGCCTGTTTCCAATAGGTGTATGCCAGGTGAGGATTGTCGGCGTTCAGCGCACTGCGCGCGGCGGTAAGCCGGGCGTTGGCGGTCCACTCGCTGTCGGCCAGGGCTTTCCACAGCGGTTGCGCCGCGTAGGAATCGCCGGCGGCTTCCAGGGCGTAGGCCAGCGGCAGGCGGCTGCCGGTATCGCCCAGGTCTGCGGCGGCCTGGTAATAGACCACCGCTTCGCCAGGGCGCTCGGGCATGGCGCAGCGGCCCAGGGCACGCAACTGGCCGACTTCGCTGGGTGTGGCGGGGATCGCCTGGTGGACCGTGTCGCACTGCCCGCGCTCGGCCAGGCGGGCGAGCAGCAGGGCGCGGTTGGCGGCATCGACCCGCGGGATCAAGGCGGCCATTCGCCGGCTGTCGAGCGGCGCATCGTCGGCACTGTAAAGCCCGGCCAGGCGCTGCAGCAAGGGTTGTGGCAAGCGGCCCTGGCGGCGGTCGTAGGCCTGTTCGAGCAGTTGGCGCACATGCTCCTTGCGGCCCTCCTTGAGCTGCAGGAAGCTCGCTTGTTCGAGGGCCTGCAGGTCGCCGCTCTGGCGGTACAGGCGCTCCCACATCTGTGCGGAACGCGCCTCGCCACCCGGGCCCTGCAGGCGCTGGTTGAGTACCAGCCAGGCTTTGGGGTTGTCATCGGCGCGGCAGCCTTTGAGCTGCTCGCGGGCGGCCTGCGGATCGTGGCGCGACAGCCATTCGGTGGTTTCCAGGCATGGCCGGTTCAGCTCGTTGCTGAGCCGCCGTACCAGCGCGGCATCATCGCCCTGGCGCGCCAGTTCCCACAGCTGCCGGCGATTGGCCGGGTCGTGCAGGTCTTGCTCGGGCAGCGACTGCAGCCAGCGCTGGGCCAGCTCGGTGTGGCCCATGGCAATTGCCCGGTTGGCCATGGCCAGGCGGGTCTGGCGGGCGATCTCGGGGGTGGGCGCCTGCTTGAGCAGTTGTTGCAGTGGCGCCTCGTCCAGGCGCTGCACGTAGGCGTTGGCCAGCCGTTGCCAGTCTTGCGCCGGCAGCTCGCCGCGCTCGGCCAGCGGCGCCAGGGCGGCGATGGTCTGGCTCCAGTTGCGCAGTTGCTCGGCCCAGTTGGCCCGGGCCAGGCGCAGGATGTTGTCGTCGCCATGGGCCGGCAGGTGGTTGAGCCACTCCAGGGCCTTGGCCGCGCCACCGAACTTGGCCAGGCTCAGGCTGTAGGCCTGCCACAGGCGGATACGCTGGTTGAGGCTGCTGGTGGCGATCCAGCCCTCGACCCGGCTTGCGGCGGGTGGGTCCTGCTCGATCCAGGTCAGGCGCAGCTCCAGCAGGGCGTCGGCGTCGCTGCTGCTGGCGGCTTCGGCCAGTTGCTCGGCTTCGCGGTAGCGGCGCTGATGGGCCAGGGCCTGGATCAGCAAGGCGCGGGCTTCGCTGTTGTTGGGTACCCGCTCGAGCAGGTGGCGGGTCAGGCGTTCGACTTCTTTCCAGTTGTCGGCCTTGGCCTCGCGGTAGCTGCGTTCAAGGAAGGGGTAGCTGCGAAAGCGTTCGAAGTCGCTAAGCGGCGCGGCCAGGCCGTGCACGGTGTAGAACGACAACAACAAACTGGCCAGCGTCAGCGGCGGGCGCACACTCATGCCACCTCCCGGGTCAGGTCATAAGCGGCTTGCTGTTCTTCGAGCTGCTCGGCGAGGGCGTCTTGCAGTACCGCTTCGCTGATGATGCCGCGGGCAATCAGGTGCTCGCCCAGGGACATGTGCTCCGGGTTGAAATCGATCAAGGCCTGGTTGAACAACGTGGGGGGGACCATGCCGCGCACCTGCAACAGGGTGCCGAGCATGATTTGGTGGTGACTGACCCGCTCAAGCAACGCGGCATCGTCCTGATGCTTTTCGAGAACCGCGAGCATGTGCCGGGTCTCCTCCTTCTGCCAGGGGCTGGGGTAGTGGTAACGCAGGCCGAGGGTGACCCGGCCCTGGGGCGCCAGGCGATATTGCACCGGGCGCTTGAGTTGACGGCTGATGACCCCGAGGGACACCTGGCTGACCGGGCCTTCGCTGGCCAGGATCAATGTATCGCCGTCTTGCGCTACCGGCAGCACCCCGTAGTGCACTGCCAGGCGGCGGGGCAGCAGGGTAATCAATTTGCGCTCAAGTTTGAATGGATTTAATGGCGCCCAGGGTAAATCCAGTTGTTCGGCCAGGGTTTGCACCAGTTGCTCGCTGGTCAACAGCCCGCGCAGCAGCAGTTCGCGGCCCAGGCGCCGGCGCACGGGGCTGGTGATCAGCGCTTGCAATTGCGCCTCGCTGATCAGCCCCTTGGCCACCAGGCGCTGCCCCAGAGGCGTGCGTGCCGGCGCGCCGAGGGCGGGGAACTCGTGGGTGGTCTTGTCCCACGCCACACGGCGCGAGTCGCCCATTTCCATGACCTGGCGCAGCGCCCGCAGGTTGGCGAAGAAGTTGACGAAGTTGCTCCACATCATCCGCGGCGCCGACAGCAGCCCCTCGAAGATGCCGTAGTAACGGGTGACGAAAAAGCCGCGCTGGAACAGGCGGTTGATCAACAACAGGCCGTTGAGCCAGAGCAGGGTCATCAGCAGCGGGCTGTCGCTGAGAATTGACTGGAAGCGCCAGGCGTTGGGCGCCAGCATCGTCACCAGCCACATGGCGATCAGCACCAGGAACAGCAGGTTGACCAGAAAGCTCAGCAGGTAGGCGAACAAGCCGCGGCGGTCGCGCCAGAGAAAATAGTTGAGCGCGCCGGTGCGGCTCCAGCCTAGGTTGCTGGTGCCCTGGAAGACAATGCCGACAATCCACCGCGACTTTTGCCGGATCGCATGCTGCCAGTCGCGCGGGAAGTGCTCGCGCACGCAGATGACCTGGGCGAACTCTCGGCTCATGCCCCAGCGCCAGTCGCGCTTGAGGGCCAGTTGCGGGTCGCTCATCGAGTAGCGGGCGAAGATACACTTCATGCCCTTTTGCTTGAGGCGAAAACCGATGTCGTAGTCTTCGGTCAGGCTCTGCACGTCGAAGGCAATGCCGTCGCCGTCTTCGAGCAGGGCGCTGATCGCCTTGCGGCTGAAGCAGGTGCCGACCCCGGCGCTGGGCACCTGGCCGGTCAACGCTTCGCGCACGATCACGTCCTTGCCGTGGTTTTCGGCGAACTCGTCGACGTAGTGCCCGGCAGTAAAACCGCGCCACTCGGGGGCGAAGGGGTAGACCGGGATCTGGATCATGTCCTTGTTCGGCAGCAGGTAGTTGTACAGCCGCAGCTCCATGGGCGAGATGACGTCTTCGGCGTCGTGCAGGATGAAGCCGGCGAACTCGATGCGCGCGTCCTGCTCAAAACGCAGGATCGCATCGATGATGTTGTTCAGGCAGTCGGCCTTGCTGGTCGGCCCGGGCCGCGCGCACACCACCTTGTGCACGTTGGGGTAGTGCAGGCACACGGCGTCGACGTCGGCCTGGGTCTGCGGGTCGTTGGGGTAGGTGCCGACGAAGATCTGGTAGTTTTCGTAGTCGATGGTCGAGGCTGCCAGGCGCGCCATCTCGCCGACCACACCGACCTCGTTCCAGGCCGGGACCATGATTGCCAGGGGTTTTTCCGGCACTTCGAACAGGCGTTTTTCGTCGGCCTTCTCGTACTTGTCGTAGATGCGAAAGCGGCGAATCAGCTTGCGGCCCCAATAGACGATGTCGATGAACAGGTCATCCAGGCCGAGCAGGAACATCAAACTGGCAAGGACGATGGCCAGCAGCTTGAGGCCGAACAATACATAGGTGAAGAAATCGACCCAGGCCAGGCTCATGCCCCGTCTCGCTCAGCGGCGTTTTCCTCGAGCCAGCGGCTCAGACGTTCGGCGATGCGTTCGCTGGCATGGCCGTCGCCGTAAGGGCTGAACACCCGGCTCATGCGTTGGTAGGCCTCGCTGTCATCGAGCAGGCGGCTGGTTTCCTTGACGATGCGTTCGGTCTGGGTGCCCACCAGCATCACCGTGCCGCCTTCGAGCACTGACGGCCGCTCGGTGACCTTGCGCAGCACCAGCAGAGGCTTGCCGAGTGCCGGCGCTTCTTCCTGGACGCCGCCCGAATCGGTGAGGATCAGGTAGGCGCGGTCCATCAGCCAGACGAAATGCTGATAGTCCTGGGGCGCCACCAGGAGGATGTTCGGCTGATGCGAGAGCAGCGCGTACACGGCTTTTTGCACCTGCGGGTTGAGGTGCACCGGGTAGACGAACTGCACGTGCGGGTAACGCAAGGCAAGTTCGGCCAGGGCCAGGCAGATGCGTTCGAAACCCTGGCCGAAGTTTTCCCGGCGATGGCCGGTAATCAGTACCAGGCGCTGGTCGTCGCGCAGTTGCGCCAGCGGCGACTCGGGCGCAGGTTTCCACTGGCTCTTGTTCAGGTGCTCGCGCATCCACAGCAGCGCATCGATCACGGTGTTGCCGGTGACTTCGATGTGCTCAAGCACCACGCCTTCGCGCAGCAGGTTGTCGCGGGCCTTGGTGGTAGGCGGGAAATGCAGGTCGGCGATCACCCCGGTCAGGCGCCGGTTGGCTTCCTCGGGCCACGGCGCCTTGAGGTTGCCGGTGCGCAGCCCTGCCTCGACGTGGCCGATGGGGATCTGCCGGTTGAACGCCGCCAGCGCGGCGATGAAACTGGTGGTGGTGTCGCCGTGCACCAGGACGATGTCGGGCTGGATGCGTGCGTAGGTGTCGTCGAGCTGTTTGAGCAATTGCTGGGACAGGCCGTTGAGGGTCTGGTTCTGGGTCATCACCTTGAGGTCTTCATCGACGCTCAGGCCAAAATCGTGCAGCACCTGCTGGAGCATTTCCCGGTGCTGGCCGGTGGAGCAGATGTTCAGCTCGACATCCGGCCACTGGCGCAACACCTGGGCCAGCGGGGCCATTTTGATCGCTTCCGGGCGTGTGCCAAACACCATCATGACTGTGTACGCCATTGTCCCGCTCCTCGTCCGTCCTTTTCTGAGAAGTTGTACGTTCTGCCGCTCTTGTAAGGTTTAGATACAAGCAGTAGAAGGCGGGGTTGTCCAATGGGCGGGTCAGCGATTGCTCAAGGCCCCAGCGAGACTGCCAGCCAGTCGAGAAACGCCCGCAGCGCAGGTTCGCGCTCGCGCCCCGGCAACCACACGGCGCTGTACTGCGCGGCCGGCAAGCGCACCTCAGGGTGCCACGGCTGCAGCACACCCTGGCGCACACTGTCGGCCACCAGCACGTTGCTGGCCAGCACCAGCCCATAGCCGCCAGCGGCTGCCTGCAGGGCATGGTGCTCATCGTCATAGTGATGAAAACGCGCCCGTTGCAGCCAGTCTTCACACCCGGCCAGGGCGCACCAGCGGGCCCAGTCGATGACTACGCCACTGACCGAAGTCCACGGCACTTCAAGCATCGACAGCGGCAGATTGGCAGGCGGCGGCTGCCAACCGGGCGGGGTGTATACCGAGAAATGCTCGGCCAGCAATGGCAACCGCTGCAACGCCGGATCAGGATTGAATTCGGCACGCAAGGCCAGGTCGAAACGGTGCTCGCGCTGCAGGTCGACCACCTCGTTGCCGGTCAGCACCCGCACCTGGATGTCGGCATGGCGGCGATGGAAATCGCCCAGCCGCGGGATCAGCCATGCACTGGCGAAGGCCGCGGTGGTGGTCAGGGTCAGTTGCTGGCGATCACAGGGTGGTTGCAGGTCGTCAAGACTTTGCTGCAGGTTGGCCAGGCCCTGGTGCACCTGCAGGTACAGGCGCTCGCCGGCGTCGCTGAGCCTGACACCCTGGCGGCTGCGCTCGAACAGCAGCAGGCCCAGCTGCGATTCCAGGCGTTTGATCTGGTGCGAAACCGCCGCAGGCGTGACTGCCAGTTCGTCGCTGGCAGCCTTGAAGCCGCCCAGGCGGGCCGCCGATTCAAAGGTGCGCAGGGCAGTCAGGGGCAGTTTGCCGAACACGGTGCTCAAGCCAATTGAGGGAGGCTCAATTTAGCTCAATTGAAGCATCGCCTCAACGCCGCTAGGGTGGGGCTTCATTGACGTTCAGGGAGGCAGATATGCAAGGCAAGTCGCGCAAGGTCGTCCAGGCCATTCTCTACGAAACCATCGCCGTGCTGTGCGTGGCGCCGGCGCTGTCCTGGGCCTTCGATGCCGGCATGGCCCACTCCACGGTGCTGTCGCTGATTCTGTCGGCGGTGGCCCTGGCCTGGAACATGTTCTACAACTGGGCGTTCGAGCACTGGGAAGCCCGCCAGGCCCGGCGCCAGCGCACCCTGTGGCGGCGGTTTCTCCACGCCCTGGGCTTTGAAGGCGGGCTGGTGCTGATCCTCTTGCCGGTGGTCGCCGGCTGGCTGCAGATCAGCCTGTGGCAGGCGCTGCTGACCAACCTTGCGCTGTTCGCATTCTTCTTTGTCTATGCCTTCGTGTTCCAGTGGGCCTTCGACCGGGTGTTCGATGTGCCCGATTCTGCCCGCGAGCCTGCTTGACTTTGCCTGGGCGGCTGCGCTAGTTTCGCTGGCATGAACACATTCCTGCAGTCGCCTCAGCACAGCATTATTACCGCCATTATCGTTTTGGCGGGCTAGCTGGCACTTGCACCGAACCCGCCCTGGAGGCGGGTTATTTCTCTCTCTCCTGGGCACTTTAAAAAAACCAGGAGTCACCGATGACCAGCCTTGCCGTTAGCCCCCGCACACCTGCCGCGCCGCTGAACCTGCTGTCTGACTACGTGCGGCGCATTCTTGCGGCACCGGTGTACGACCTGGCGATCGAAACGCCCCTGCAAGCGGCGCCGGCGCTGTCGCGCAGCCTTGGCAACCAGGTGTTGCTCAAGCGCGAAGACCTGCAGCCGACCTTTTCCTTCAAGATCCGCGGCGCCTACACCCGTCTCAGCCGCCTGAGCCCGGCCCAGCGCCAGCGCGGGGTGATCACCGCGTCCGCCGGCAACCACGCCCAGGGCGTGGCGTTGGCCGCCCGCGAACTGGGCATGCGCGCCACTATCGTGATGCCGACCACCACCCCGGAGCTCAAGGTCGAAGGCGTGCGTTCGCGCGGCGGCCAGGTGGTGCTGCACGGCGAAAGCTTCCCCCACGCCCTGGCCCATGCGCTGAAATTGGCTGACAGCGAAGGCGCGACCTTCGTGCCGCCGTTCGACGACCCCGACGTGATCGCCGGTCAAGGCACGGTGGCCATGGAGATCCTCCGTCAGCAACCCGGCGCGCTGGATGCGATCTTCGTTCCGGTCGGTGGCGGCGGCCTGATCGCCGGCATCGCCGCCTACGTCAAGTACCTGCGCCCCGAGGTCAAGGTGATCGGCGTCGAGCCGCAGGACTCGAACTGCCTGCAAGCGGCCATGGCCGCCGGCGAGCGGGTGGTGCTGGCCCAGGTCGGCAGCTTTGCCGAAGGCGTGGCGGTGGCGCAGATCGGCGCCCATTGCTTCGAGTTGTGCCGCCACTATGTCGATGAGGTCATCACCGTCAGCAGCGACGAGCTGTGCGCGGCGATCAAGGACATCTACGACGACACCCGCTCGATCACCGAACCTTCCGGCGCCCTGGCTGTGGCCGGGATCAAGAAGTACGTGGCCCGCGAAGGCGCCCAGGGTCAGACCCTGGTGGCGATCGACTCCGGTGCCAACGTCAATTTCGACCGCCTGCGCCATGTTGCCGAGCGCGCCGAACTGGGCGAGCAGCGCGAAGCGATCATCGCCGTGACCATCCCCGAGCAGCCGGGCAGTTTCCGCGCCTTTTGCCAGGCCCTGGGCAAGCGCCAGATCACCGAGTTCAACTACCGCTACTACCCCGGCAAGGAGGCGCGACTGTTCGTTGGCGTGCAGACCCATCCGCAGACCGACCCGCGCGACCAGTTGCTGGCCAGCCTGCGCGAACAGGGCTACAGCGTGCTCGACCTGACCGACAACGAACTGGCCAAGGCCCATGTGCGCCACACCGTGGGCGGGCATGCCGGGCCTGGGGCGGACGAGCGCGTGCTGCGCTTTGAATTCCCCGAGCGTCCGGGGGCCTTGCTGGGCTTTCTCGAGCGCCTGGGCAAGCGCTGGAACATCAGCCTGTTCCACTACCGCAACCACGGCGCCGCCGAAGCGCGGGTGTTTGCCGCCCTGGAAGTGCCCCAGGACGAACAGGCCGGCCTGCCCGCAGCGCTGGACGCCATGGGCTACCGCTACTGGGACGAAAGCGACAACCCGGCCTACCGGCTGTTCCTCGGCTGACTCAGATCAACACGGGGCGGGGCAGACAGGCGGATCCTCATGGCAAAGGAACATTGCATGAGGATTTCGCCATGAGCAGCACGTTTTTCATCCCCGCCGTCAACATCATGGGCATCGATTGCCTCGAAGAGGCGATGGCTGCCATTGCCGGATACGGCCTGCGCAAGGCCCTGATCGTCACCGACGCGGGCCTGGCCAAGGCCGGGATTGCCGAGCGCATTGCCGAAATGCTGGCGATGCGCGACATCGACTCGGCGATCTTCGATGGCGCTAAGCCCAACCCGAGCATTGCCAACGTCGAGCAGGGCCTGGCGCTGTTGCAGCGCGAGCGTTGCGACTGCGTGATTTCCCTGGGCGGCGGCTCGCCCCATGACTGCGCCAAGGGCATTGCCCTGTGCGCCACCAACGGCGGGCATATCCGTGATTACGAAGGGGTGGACCAGTCGGCCAAGCCGCAACTGCCGCTGATTGCCATCAACACCACCGCCGGCACCGCCAGTGAGATGACCCGCTTCTGCATCATCACCGACGAAGCGCGCCACGTGAAAATGGCCATTGTCGACCGCAACGTCACGCCGCTGCTGTCGGTCAACGACCCGGCGCTGATGGTCGGCATGCCCAAGGGCTTGACCGCGGCCACCGGCATGGATGCCCTGACCCACGCCATCGAGGCCTACGTTTCCACTGCCGCCACGCCGATCACCGACGCCTGCGCGATCAAGGCCATCGAGCTGATCAGCGACAACCTGCGCCAGGCCGTGGCCGACGGTAGCGACCTCAAGGCCCGGGAAAACATGGCCTACGCCCAGTTCCTCGCCGGCATGGCCTTCAACAATGCCTCGCTGGGTTACGTGCATGCCATGGCCCACCAGCTCGGCGGTTTTTATGACTTGCCCCATGGCGTGTGCAACGCGGTGCTGCTGCCCCATGTGCAGCGCTTCAACGCCAGCGTCAGCGCCGCGCGCCTGCGCGATGTGGCCAAGGCCATGGGCGTGGATGTCAGCGCCATGAATGCCGGGCAGGGCAGCGATGCCGCCCTGGCGGCGATCGAGCAGCTGTCGCGGGCCATTGATATCCCGCCGGGGCTGGCGGTGCTGGGGGCCAAGGAGGCCGATATTCCGACCCTGGCGGCCAATGCCCTGAAGGATGCCTGCGGTCTGACCAACCCGCGGGTGGCCAGCCAGGCAGAGATCGAGGCGATCTTTAAAGCAGCCTTTTAACAGTATCGCGGGGCAAGCCCGCTCCTACAGTGTAGGAGCGGGCTTGGCCCGCGATGAGGCCCTCAAACCACCAGCGACAACAGCATGATAAAGATGATGCCGACCACCGAGAGGATGGTCTCCATCATGCTCCAGGTCTTGAAGGTCTCGGCCACGGTCATGTTGAAGTACTGTTTCACCAGCCAGAAGCCGGCATCGTTGACGTGCGACAAAATCAACGAGCCGGCGCCGGTCGCCAGTACCAGCAGTTCACGGTTGACCCCCGGCATCATGCCGATCACTGGCGCAACGATGCCCGCGCCGGTAATGGTCGCTACCGTCGCGGAACCGGTGGCAATACGAATCACCGCCGCCACCAGCCAGGCCAGCATGATCGGCGAAATCTGTGCCTGCACGGCCATCTGCCCGATCACATTACCCACCCCGGTATCGACCAGCATCTGCTTGAAGCCACCGCCGGCACCGACGATCAGGATGATCGCCGCCGTCGGCGCCAGGCTCTGGTCAAGCAGCTTCATGATCTGCTGGCGGGAGAACCCGCGCGCCGCGCCAAAGGTGTAGAACGCCAGCAGCAAGGCGGCAAGCAGGGCGCTGATCGGGTGGCCGATCAGGTCCATCCATTGGCGCACGATGTGCTCGGCCGGCAGCACCACGTCGGCGAAGGTTTTCAGCAGCATCAGGAACACCGGCAGCAGCACGGTGATCAGGGTGATGCTGAAGCTGGGCAGGTTCTGCTGGTCGGACTCGCGGGCGATCTGCTCCATCAGCTCCTTGTTGGGGTTGCCCGGGATGTATTTGGAGATGAAGTTGCCGTACAGGGGACCGGCAATGATCGCCGTCGGCAGGGCGACGATCAGCCCGTAGAAAATGGTCTTGCCGATGTCGGCATTGAAGATGCCGATCGCCAGCAGCGGCCCCGGGTGCGGCGGCACCAGGCCGTGGACCACCGACAAGCCGGCCAGCAGCGGAATGCCGATCTTGATCAACGACACCCCGGAGCGCCGGGCGACGATGAACACCAGCGGGATCAACAGCACGAAGCCGATCTCGAAGAACAGCGGAATGCCCACCAGGAAAGCGGCGAACATCATCGCCCAGTGCACCTTCTGCTTGCCGAAGGCGCGGATCAGGGTCTGGGCGATCTGGTCGGCGCCGCCGGAGTCGGCCATCAGCTTGCCGAGCATGGTGCCCAGGGCCAGGACGATGCCGACAAAACCCAGCACGCCACCGAAGCCGTCCTGGAATGATTTCATCACCTTGGCCACCGGCATGCCCGAGGTCAGGCCGAGAAAACCGGCCGCCAGGGTCAGGGCGACAAAGGGGTGGACCTTGAAGTGAGTGATCAGCAGCACCAGGCCGATGATGGTGACCACCGCATCGAGCAGCAGGTAGGTATCAGTTGCCAAACCAAACATGGTTCAGTGCCTCGTATTGTCATTGTTGTGGGCGGAACTATTACAGCGTTTACGGGTCGAGACAGCGCTATCTTGGGTGAGCCGAAAAAACAGCCAGGGTCAGGCCGTTCGCGCCAGCAGCGGTTCACCGCAGGGCTTTAGCCACTGGTCTACCTCGATGGCCAGCTTTTCCACCGCCAGGGTGGCGTCCAGCGCCAGGGTCAGCGGCTCGCTGTTGGGCCGTTCGAGGGCGGCGAACTGGCTTTCGATCAGGCTGGCGGGCATGAAGTGGCCGGGGCGGGCGAGCACGCGGCGGCTGGCTTCAGCGGGGGTGAGATCGAGAAACACAAAGCCAAGGTCCGGCACGGCATGGCGCAGGGCATCGCGGTAGCGCTTCTTCAGCGCCGAGCAGGTGAGGATCGGACGCTCGCCGGCCTTCAGGCACGCTTGCAGTTCCTCGCCCAGGCGAATCAGCCAACCGGCACGGTCGTCGTCGTCCAGGGGGATGCCGGCACTCATTTTCTGGATATTGGCAGCGGGGTGGAAGTCGTCGCCTTCGATCAGGCGACCGCCGCTCAGGCCTGCAATGGCAGCACCGACGTAGCTCTTGCCACAGCCAGCGACGCCCATGACCACAATCGCGGAGAGGGGTGGGTTCATCGGTACCTCCTGCAGGGCAAGATAGCGCTATCTTGAAGCGAGACGGCTAACGTCTCGGGCGCTTCCCACCCAGATGTTATTGATTTTGTAAAAGCAGTCTGGATGCTCATTCCTGGCCTCATGCAGTTTTGCATTGCCTGTGGTCTGAGACAGCGCTACCTTAGTGCCCGTTCCCCATTCTTTGCAAGTCGAAAATAAAACCCCTCATGACCCGCATTGGCTCTCGTACTACCGGTCGTCCCACCCTGGCGGAAGTTGCCAGGCTTTCCGGGGTTTCCCCGATCACCGCTTCGCGGGCACTGCGCGGGGTCAGCACGGTTGCCCCCGCGCTTGTGGAAAAGGTCCAGGTCGCCGCCGCCAGCCTCGGCTATGTGGCCAACCCGGCTGCGCGGGCACTGGCCTCCAAGCAGAGCCAGTCGATCGTGGTGTTGATCCCGTCGCTGTCCAACCACCTGTTCATCGACACCCTCGAAGCCATTCACGAGGTTATGCGTCCCCGTGGCCTTGAAGTGCTGATCGGCAACTATCACTACGATATCGCCGAAGAAGAGAACCTGATCCGCAACTACCTGGCTTATCAGCCGCGCGGCATCCTGCTCACCGGTTTTGACCGCAGCGACGCCGCCAAGCAGATGCTCGCCGCCAGCGGCGTGCCGTGCGTACACATGATGGAGCTGGGCGGCGAAGGCCAGGCCATGTCGGTAGGGTTTTCCCAACAGGAAGCGGGAAGGGCGGCGGCGCGCCATCTGCTCGAGCGCGGTTGCAAGCGCCCGGGCTTTATTGCCGCGCAACTTGACCCACGGGTGATGCAGCGCGCCGAAGGCTTTCGCCTGGCCCTGGCCGAAGCCGGCCTGGATGCCCACGGCCGCGAGCTGCTGGCACCACAACCTTCATCGATCGGCCTGGGCGGCGAGCTGTTTGCCCAGCTGCTGCAGCGCCATGCCGATGTCGATGGCATTTTCTTCTGTAACGACGACCTGGCCCAGGGGGCGATTCTTGAAGCCTTGCGCCAGGGCATCAAGGTGCCGCAGCAGGTGGCCATGGTCGGTTTCAACGACCTGCCGGCTTCGGCGCACATGGTGCCGCGCCTGACCTCGATCCGCACCCCGCGCGCGGCCATTGGCCGTTGCGCCGCGCAGGCGCTGTTGGGCCTGCTTGATGGCAAGCGCAGTCAATTGCAGTGCCAGGATCTGGGCTTCGAACTGATGGTTCGCGAAAGCAGCTGAAACCGCCAGTCGGCGGGCGCTGCAAGGTGATGTCAGAGTGCTTGCACGGTGCCAATCGCCATCTATGCTCAGCAAATCCCGAGCATGGAGTGTTACAAAATGTTTGATTTGCATCGTAAGTCCGATCTGGCTGAAATCGAGCGTTGCACCCAGGCCCTGGGCCAGATGACTGCCAAGTTGGCGGCAATCAGCCGCTCGATGGCGATGATCGAGTTCAGCCCCGACGGGGTCATCCTCGACGCCAACGAAAACTTCTGCAAGACCATGGGCTACGGCGTCGAAGAGATCCGCGGCAAGCATCACCGCCTGTTCTGCGACGAAGCCTTCGGCAAAAGCGAGGAATACCGCCAGCTGTGGCGTGACCTGAACCGTGGCGAGCCGCGCAGCGGCACCTTCGCCCGGATCGACAAGCGCGGCCGCGAAGTCTGGCTCGAAGCCAGCTACATGCCGGTGCTTGGCGCCCAGCAGCAGGTCACCAGCGTCATCAAGGTCGCTTCCGATATCACCCAGCGGGTGCAGCACGAGCACGAGACCGAGAGCCTGATCAACGCCATCAGCCGCTCGATGGCAATGATCGCGTTCACCCCGGATGGCAAGGTCATCGACGCCAACCAGAACTTTCTCAATACCATGCACTACCGCCTCGACGAGGTGGTGGGCAAGCACCACAGCCTGTTCTGCCACAAAAGCGAAAGCGAGTCGGCGGCCTACAAGGCCTTCTGGGCCTCGCTCAACCGTGGCGAGTACCATTCCCACCGATTCGAGCGGGTCAACAAGCTCGGGCAGATGGTTTACCTCGAAGCCTCCTACAACCCGATCTTCGACACCCGCGGGCGCCTGTACAAGGTGGTCAAGTTCGCCAGCGACATCACCCGCCAGGTCAGCACCCAGCAGACCGCCGCCGAGTCGGCCCATGCCACTTCGGTGCAGAACGACGCCTGCGCGCGCAAAGGCTCGCAGGTGGTGCAGCAAACCGTGCAGGTGATCGAGGAAATCTCCCAGGACCTCAACGCCGCCGCGCGCAGTATCGATGCCGTGAGCAAACAGTCGGAACTGATCGGGCAGATCGTCCAGACCATCCGCAGCATCGCCGACCAGACCAACCTGCTGGCCCTCAACGCGGCCATCGAAGCGGCCCGCGCCGGCGAGCACGGACGCGGTTTTGCGGTGGTCGCCGATGAGGTTCGCAACCTGGCGGCGCGCACCAGCAAGGCGACCCTGGAGATCGTCGAAGTGGTGCGCCAGAACCACGACCTGTCGTTGACTGCCGTGGCCAGCATGCAGTCGAGCCTGAGCCGCACGGGCCTTGGCGTGGAGCTTGCCAACGAAGCCGGTGAGGTGATTCTGGAAATCCAGCAGGGCTCACAGCATGTGGTCGATGCGATCAGCCAGATCAACTCGACCTTGCAGTTGCACTGACGCGCTGATTGAGCTCGGTCTCGAGGGTCTGCAGGCTCAGTTCCAGGGCCCTGGCCAGGGCCTGCAGGTGCTCGATACCGGCGTCGCCGACACAGGCTTGCTCAAGCGCTTCGCAGCGCTGCACCACGCCCCTGGCCTTGAGCATCTTGGCGCCGCCCTTGATCCGGTGAGCCAGGCTGCGCAAGGTATCGCGGGTGGGCGTCGGACCGAGGGCGCGCAGGGCCTTGAGGTCGTCGCCGTTGCTCTGGGCCAGTTCCCGTAGCAGGCGTTCGACCAGTTGCGGGTCGCCCAGGGTCAGGTACCTGAGGTTGTCGACCTCGAAGCCGCTGGCATGTGCTTCAAGGTTATCGCTTGCCACTACCGGCGCAGCCGGGCTGTCGATGCCGGTCAGGTGACGGCGCAGTTCATTGAGGCCGATCGGCTTGAACAGGCAATCGTTCATGCCGCTGGCCAGGCAACGCTCGCGCTCTTCGGCCTGGGCGTTGGCGGTCAGGCCGAGGATCAGGCAGGGCTGGCGTTGCTGTTGCTGCTCCTCATTGCGCAGGCGCCGTGCCAGTTGATGGCCGTCCATGCCGGGCATATGGCAATCAGTGATGACTACCTCGAACTGCCCCTGCAGCCACAACCCCAGCGCCGCCTGGCCATCGCCGGCCTGGCTGACCTGATGGCCGAGCACGCTCAACTGGCGCTCAAGCAGCATCAGGTTGGCCGGGTAGTCGTCCACCACCAGGATGTTCAAGGCCTGCGTGGCTGGCGCTTGCTCGATCGGCGCCACCGGGGTGTGCATTACCGTCGCCAGCGCCAGTTGCAATTCGATATCGACGCGGGTGCCGCGGCCCGGGCTGCTGCTCAGGCTCAGGCGGCCGCCCATCAGCTCGCACAGGGTGCGGCTGATCACCAGGCCCAGGCCGGTGCCCTGGCGCGCGGGTTGCTCGCCCACCTGGGCGAAGTTGTGGAACAAGCGCGCCTGGTCTGCAGCGCTGATGCCAATGCCGCTGTCTTGCACGCTCAGCAGCACCCGGCGCAGTTGCCCGGGTTGTGGCGGGCCGTAGCGCAGGGTGACTTGCACCTGGCCCTGCTCGGTGAACTTCAGGGCATTGCCCAGCAGGTTCGACAGCACTTGCTTGAGCCGCAGCGGGTCGACCATGAGGCCTTCGTCGAGGGTCTGCAGGTCGGTGACCAAGGCCAGGCCCTTGAGCCGCGCATTGCCCTCGAACACGCGCACGGTGGCGGCGACCAGGGCAGTCAGGTCGGTGGCTTCGGCGTTCAGTTGCATGTGCCCGGACTCGATGCGGGCGATGTCGAGAATGTCGCCGATCAGCGCCAGCAGGCCGTTGGCCGAGTCGAAGGCGACCTGCAACGACGCACGATCGGCGCGGCCCTGTTCGGCGTCCTTGACCGCAAGCTCGAGCAAGCCGATCACCGCGTTCATCGGCGTGCGGATTTCATGGCTCATGGTCGCCAGAAAGGTGCTTTTGGCGCGGCTGGCATCGTCGGCCTGGTCCTTGGCCAGGCGCAGTTCTTCGAGCAGGCGTTTGCTGAAACCCAGCTCATGTTGCAATGCCTGCTGGGCTTCGCTGCGCTGGCGGATCAGGTTGCGCAGGTAGCGGTTCCAGAACACCACGCAGGCGATCAGCAGGCTGGCGACGATAACGATCTGCAGCATCAGCGAGCGGTAGTTGTACCAGGGGCTGTCGCTGATCAAGGCGTTGGTGCGCCAGCGGTTGGTCAGTTGCGCCAGCTCGTCCGGCTCGATACTCAGCAGCGCCTTGTCGAGAATTCCATGCAGCTCGGGCGCCGAGCGTGAGGTGGAGAAGGCACCGATCACCGGTTGATCGCCGAACAGCGAAGCGATGCGCAGGCGATCCTTGAATAGCCGGCTGATGAAGTAGGCGGCGTTGATCTGCGAACTGATGGCGGCATCGGCCTGGCCCTGGGCGACATGCTCCATCAGTGACAGGGGATTATCGACCTCGATCAAGCGGACTCCGGGGAAGTTCGCCTGTAACAGCGGCTTCAACGGATAGTCGCGGATGATCGCCAGGCGCTTGCCGTCCAGTTGTTCGATACCTTGCACGGCGTCAGGTTCGGCGCGAGTGACCAGTACCCGCGGGCTGAGCATGTATGGCCGGGTAAAGCGCAGGCGGGCCTCGCGCTGTTTGCTGGGGACCAAAGTACTGGCAATGTCGGCATCTCCCTGTTCAAGCAAGGCGATGGTTGCGGCACCAGGATCGGCTTCGATGAACTCGAACTTAAGGCCAGTACGCAAGCTGATTTGTTCCAGCACGTCGGCGCTGATGCCGCGCAGTTGCTGTTGGTCGTCATAAAAGGTCAACGGCGCGTAGTACTTGTTGAATACTACCCTGGCCACCGGGTGCTGCTCGATCCACGCTTGCTCCTGACGACTTAGCGGCAGGGCCCCGCGGTTGAGCAGCATGCTGGTGCTGCCACTGCTCCAGCGGCGCAGGATGTTCAGACGCTCGGTTTCACTGGTGACGGCCAGCGACTGGTTGAGCAAGCGCAGCAATCGGTCGTTGCCCAGGGCCAGGGCAAAGGCGAAGGTTTCGCGCTCGTGCCTGACGAAGTGCGAGATCTGCACACTTTCCTGAAAGCTCTTGCCGATCAGGTAGTCACTGCTGATGGCATCGCCAACAAAGGCGTCGGCCTGTCCCAGCGATACCGCCGACAAGCCGGCCATGGTCGAGGAGTACAACTGCAGGTGGGCCTTGGGAAACAGGTGCTGGACTTCTTCATCCGGCAGGTAGTGATCGACCATGGCCAGGCGTAGCCCGTCCAGTTCGTCATCGACGGCGCGGGTCTTGCCCTGGGGCGTGACGATGACTGGCAAGTCGTCGGCATAGGGTTGGCTGAGCACCAGTTGCGCATCGGCAGCCTCAAAGCCATTGGAGCTGCCGAGCAGGTCGATGGCCCCGGCGTGCAGGGCGGCGATTGCCTGTTGACGGCTGTTGTAGCGACGCACTTCAACGGGGATGCCCAGCAGTTCGCTGATCAGCCCGGCATAGTCGGCGGTCAGGCCCTCGTACTCGCTCTGGCTGACATTGATATCGAAGGGCGGGTAGTCCGGGCTCGAGGTTCCCAGGCGCAGCACGGCTTTTTCCTTCAGCCAGCGCCTGTCAACCGCCGACAGAGCGACGCCTTCGCCACCCACCACTGAGCGAGCCAGCAGGGTGCGCAGCTCGCCGGGCTCATCGGCCAGGCTGCTGTCGAGCAGCAACAGCGGCAGGCAGCCCAGCACCAGGGCCAGCAGAGCAGGGCGGATGTTCATGACGGGCTCAGATCACCTGGTTACGAGTGGCCAGAGCCATTAACTCGACGAAAGATCCTACCTGAAGTTTCTCCATGATCCGGCTTTTGTAGGTGCTGATGGTTTTCGGGCTCAGCAGCATGCGTTCGCCGATGTCGTTGTTCGACAGCCCGGCCGCGAGCATGCGCAGCACTTCCATCTCGCGGTGCGACAGGCTGCCCAGGCGTTCTTCTTCAGAACCCAGCGGGCCACGGTTGGCCGACATGTCGGGGAAGGTCGAGTAGCCTTTGACCATGGCTTTCAAGGCGAATACCAGCGCTTCCAGGTCCTCGTCTTTGTGCACGAAGGCGGAGCTGCCGGCATCCAGGCAGCGACGGGCGAACAAACTGGCCGGTTGCCCGGTGAGGACCATGATTTTCGGGGTTTTTTCCAGCAGGTGCAGGCGCTTGATCACGCTCAGGCCATCGAGCCCGGGCAGGCCGATATCAAGGATGACCACATCGGGGCGCAGTTCGCGGGCCATCTGCACGGCAGCCACGCCGTCGCCGGTTTCGCCGACCACTTCGTAGCGTTCGCGCTCGAGCAGCATGCGCACCGCAAGGCGAATCGTGGGGTGATCATCGACGATCAGTACCGTAGGCATTGGCGCAACTCCTTGACGAAGAGGGTAGGCCGTTTCCTGAATCATTCAGGAAGACGAATCGGGCCGGAGCCGGCGAGTCGCCAACGATACGTCGAATCAGGTTGCAAGAGTATGGGAAGTATAGAGGCGTTGAAAATTGTGGTAGGAATTGTCGAAAATTCCTACGCGTTAGCTAGATAAAGGCCGCTGCGCGGCCTATCGCCGGCAAGGCCGCCTCCCACAAAATCTATGGTGGGAACCGGCTTTGCCGGCGATGGCGGCGAGCTCAGCTTCAGAACGAGGTGGTAAACGAGGCGAAGTACGCCCGGCCCGCTTCGTTATAGGTCAGCGCCCCGGCTTCATCGGAGTTGCCCTCGCGGTACAGGCGCTTGTCGAACAGGTTGTTGACGCCCACGCGCATGCTCAGGTTCTTGGTGAACTCGTAACCGCTGCTGATGCCGACAATGCCATAGGGATCGACGTCCTTCTGCACCTTCTTGTCCAGGGTTTCATTGGCCCGGGCGTTGTAGGTCGGCGCTTCCTGCTTGCCGTAGTAGGTGCCGTTGAGCTGGAACGACAGCTTGTCGGTGACATTCCAGTCCAGGGTCGAGTTGACCGTGTACTCGGGGATGATGCTCAGTGGCTCGCCGGTTTTCTTGTCCTTGGACTCGATCATGTAGGTGAAATTGGTGTTCCAGTCCAGCGCCGGAGTCAGCTCGACGAACAGGTTGCCCTCAACCCCTTGCACCACGGCCTTGCCGGTGTTTTCCCAGCGCAGGATGCGCCGGCCGTTGGGCAGGCGGAACAAGGTCTGGTTGCCGGCTTCGATCTTGTTCTTGTAGTCGTTACGGAAGTAGGTGGCGCTGGTGCGCCAGGTGCCTTTGTCGTAGGCCAGGCCCAGCTCTTTGTTGACGCTGGTTTCCGGGTCGAGGTTGGCGTTGCCCAGCAGGTAGCAGCCGCCTTCGTTGAGCTCGCCGGAGTTGCAGCCCGTACCGCGGCTGTACAGCAGGTAGTTGGGGTTGGCCTGGTACAGGTTGGGGGTCTTGTAGGCGCGGGCGATGCCGCCCTTGATGCTCAGGGCCTCGGTGATCTGGTGCGAGGCGTTCAGGCTCGGGCTCCAGTTGTCGCCGTAGTCTTCGTGGTGGTCCAGGCGCAGGCCGGGGGTGACGATGGTGTTTTCACCGACTTCGATATTGTCCTCGGCGTACAGGGCAAAGCTGCGCGCGGTGGATTTGGTCTGGGTGCGGTCAAAGCCCGGCAGCTCGGCACCCGGGTCATAGCTTTGCGGGCGCAGCGAACCTGGGTCGTTGAGCGACTCGTAGAGGTACTCGCCGCCCAGTGTCAGCACCTGCTCCAGGCCCATGCTCAGCGGCAGGTTGACCTCGCCGGTGGCGCGGGTGTTGCGCAGGCGCGACTCGAAGCGCCCGGCACCGCCCGATGGCGCGCCTTCGCCCCAGCCGGCCAGGCCTTCGTTGAGACGCTCGTTGCGGGTCAGGTCGTAGGACAGCGAGGCGGTGGAGGTGCCCCAGTCGTAGTCGCCACGGTGGGTCAGGGCAAAGCTTGAGCGCTGCATGACGTTGGTTTCCTTGCCCACCTGGCTCTCGACGAACTCGCCGCCGGCGTTGAGCATGGTGTCGCCGGCAAAGATGTTGCCCTGGCGGCTGTAGCTGGACTCCAGGTCGACGGTGTTGGCCGGGTCGATCTTCCAGCTCAGCAGGCCGTTGATGTCCTTGTTGCGCACACCTTCGCGGCCGGCCATCAGCGATTCTTCATAGGCCTGGTGCGCCGAGTTGATCTTCATGTCGTCGGCGTCGGTCTTGTTCAGGTTGCCGTACACGCGAAAGATCAGGCTGTCGGTGAGCGGCCCGCTGAGGCTGAAGTTGACCCGCTTGCCGGTACCTTCGGAGTCGTCCTCGGGGAGCATGGTGTAGAGGGTCATCGAGCCGCGCAGGTCCTGGGTCGGGCGCTTGGTGATGATGTTGACCACACCACCCATGGCACCCGAGCCGTAGCGTGCGGCAGCCGGGCCGCGGAGGATCTCGATGCGTTCGACTTCTTCGGCCGGCACCCAGTTGGTTTCGCCGCGGGTGTCGCGGTCGCCGCTCCAGCCGTAGCGCACGGCGTTGCGCGAGGTCGACGGCTTGCCATCGATGAGGATCAGGGTGTTTTCCGGGCCCATGCCGCGCAGGTCGATCTGGCGGTTGTTGCCACGCGCGCCGCTGCTGCTGTTGCCGGTGAGGTTGACCCCCGGCTCGCGGCGGATGATGTCGGAAAGATCGTTGACCGGCGGACGCTTCTTGATGTCTTCAGCGGTGATGATCGACACGCCTGGCGCTTGCTTGAGCTCCTCTTCGGCGGTGCCCAGCACCCGGGTGTTCTCCAGCTCGATCGCCTGCCGGCTGCCGTCCACTGGCAGGTCGGTGGGCTGCACCTGGACGTCATCCGGTTGCAGCTCCAGGGGCGCTGCGGCCAGTGCCGTGGAACCCAGGGTGGCCAGCAAGGCAATGCTCAAGCGGCTGAGGTTGAAGCGCGACACCATGTCAGATCTCTCCTGAAACAAAGGGTGAACGGCCTGGACGGAAGGGCCGGGCCGTTCGGGAAGTCGAGAATGATAAGAATTACCATTCGCGTGTAAACCCTTAAGGAGAAAAATAAAATATTAACGAAGCAGGGCGGTAAAACCCTGCTAAGGCGATTCCGACAGATTAATGGCAAAAGGCCTTTAGAACTGTAGGGATGCTGCCAGGCTTGAGGTGCGGCCGGGTGCCGGCATCATGCTTTGCGACATGGGGTCGAGGTAGTACTGGTCGGTAAAGTTGTAAACATTGAAACTGACCTTGAGTTCGTCGCTGACTTGGTAGTCGGCAAAAAAATCATAGATGCGCGCTTCCAGGTAGTGCTGCTGCGGTGTGGTGGTGCCTACGTGCCAGCTTTTGTCCAGCACGTACATCGGCCCGCTGGTGTAGCGCATGCGTATGCCACTGGCCAGTTTCTGCTCGAAGGCCTTGGCCCCCAGCACCAGGTTGACGCTGTAGCGCGGCGGGTTCTGGGTGTTGGTGTAGGAACCCTGGAAACCGCCGGTGGTGCAGTCCGGCGTTTCGCTCTTGCCGCCGTCGCGCAGGGCCTGGGCAAAGGCGCGGTCGCAGGTTTCGGCCTTGATGTTGTAGACGTACGAGGCGTCGGCGAACCACCAGGCACTGTCGTAGTGGCTCTGCAGCTCGATGCCCTGGGTGGTGAAGCTGTCGACGTTGCGGATCTTCAACTCGCCGTTGAAACCGGGGCGGCCCTTGGGGTTGTAGCGATAGTTGCGGGTGACCATGTCATCGATGGTGTTGTGAAAGTAGGCCAGCTTGAACCCGGCCTGGTCGTTGTCCAGCAGCAGGTTGCTGCCCTTGAACGATGCGCCGACCTCGAAGGTTTTCATCCGCTCCGGGCGCAAGTCGTAGTTCGGTTCTGCCGACCAGCTGCCCAGGGTGGTCTCGAACAGCGACGGCATGCGCATGCCCTGGTTGTACAGGGCGTAAGCCATGACATTGGGGGTAAAGGCATAGCTGACGCTGTAGGCCGGGGCGAAGCCGTGGCCAGACAGTTCGGCATTGTCGGCGAAGCCGGCAAATTCGGCGTTCCACCACGGCTCGTCGGGGCCGGCCCCGGCCGGCGCGGCATACAGCGCCTGGCGGTTGCGGTCATAGATGCGGTAACCGCTGTAGCGCCCGCCAGCGGTGAACGTCAGCTGCGGGACCGGTTTGTATTCCAGGGCAGTGCTGAGGCTGTATTCGTGGCGATAGCCATTGCGTTCGATGCGGTTGTTTTCCAGGTCGTCCTGCCACGGCTTGCGGCTCGGGTCGATGCTTTCGTACTGGTACGAGGCGCCATAGGTCAGGGCATAGTCACCACTGCCGGTGACGAAGCGACTGGTGTTACTGAGGTCGGTGCCGACCTTGAGGTTGCTCAGGTCGGACTTGAGCGATTGGCGGTAGTGCTCGCTTTGCTCGTCCTGGTAGCCCTGGCCGCGTTGCGGCGCGGTAAAGCCGACGTTGTTGTACATGATGCTGCGCCCGAAGGTTGCCCAAGCGTGACCGTTGAGGTCGATGTAGCGGGCCAGGCTGTCGTCCTCGGGGCGCCATTTGAACTCGCTGGTGAGGGTGTGCAGCTTCATGTTGCCGGGCTTGAACTGGATCATCTGGTTGGCGCCGCTGTAGTCGTAGACCGGGTCGAGGGTCTCGCGCACAAAGCAGCCGGTGCTGTCCCACATATTGTCGCCGTCCGGCACCGGGGCCGCGATGGCCGAGCATTGCTGGTAATACTCGGGGGCGGCGCTCATCCAGAAGGCTTCGTCGTAGCGGTCGATGTCTTTTTTGAAGTCGCCCAGTGGCTGGGTCATCGACGGGCCTGAGCGGCCAATCTGCGAGGGCATGATTTCGCCAAAGCTCGAATCCATGTAGCGGTAGCCCAGGCCCAGCTCCAGGCCGTTGTCGCGGTACAGGGTGCCCTTGAGCATGAAGGATTTGTTGTGGGTGCTGGAGTTGAGCACCTCTTCGCCGGGCCAGTAGTTGCGTGCCACGGTGTTGGCATCGACCAGGGCGCCGCCACTGATTACCGAGGTGTCGTAGCGCGAATAACCGTGCTTGCCGGCAAAGTAGTTGTTGTTACGTCGCTCGGCGTAGGCGGCGACCACATCGAAGGCTTCGTCCTTGTGGGCGAAGGCCAGGCTGCGCGACCAGTCGTGCGCGTGCAGCAGGTCATTGCGCTCGGTGCGTGGGCGCACCCGATAGTCGCTGGGGACGTCGGCGCTGCTGTTGTCCGCCAGCGAGCCGCGCAGGCGCCAGCCGGTGGTCTCGCCGGGCTTGAGGATGTCATCGACGGTCAGCGTCTGCATCTCGACCGAGCCGCCGATGGCGCCGGAAGCACCGGCGTCCAGGCTCGGGCCCTTGTTGACGGTGACGCTGCTGATCAGGTCCGGGTCGATGTAGGCGCGCTGTGCAGTGCCGGCGTAGCCGCGGTAAACATCCAGCGACTGCTGGCTGCCATCGACCTTGACCGGCACCCGGCCCTGGCCCTGGATGCCGCGGATGTTGACTTCGATGCCGCCGCCGTTGCGCCCGTCGGAGGTCTGCACGCCAGCGATGCCGGCGAGCAGGTCGGCATTGGAGCGACCGCGAAATCGCTCCAGTTGCTCCAGATTGCGGGTTTCCACCGAGCGCGGCACGCCGTAGTCCTTGAGCCCGTCGTCCTCGGCCTGGCCCTTGACCCGGGTGGCGCCGAGCTCCAGGGCATCACTGGCGTGCGCGGACTTTTCGATCAGCACCCGGCCGTCGTCACTGAAGTAGGCGCTCAGGCCGCTACCGGCCAGCAGTTTGCTCAAGGCCTGGGCCGGCGCGTAATGGCCCTGCAGGCCCAGCGACGGCTTGCCGGCGGTCAGGCGCGCATCCACCGACAGCAGCAGGCCGGCACTGGCGGCGAACTGGGTCAGAGCCTGGTCGAGGGTGCCAGCGGGAATCTGGTACAGGCGTTGTTCCTGGCGGGCAGCTTCGGCCTGGGCGGGCATGGCCAGGCTGCAGCAGGCGCTGCCGAGCAGGCCGGCGAGCAATCCGCTGCGGATTGCCAAGCTCAGGGGGGACGGGCAGGGGGGCGGCAGGTTCGGCATCCCGAAGACTCCTTTGAGAATGCGTATTGGTTAGCTTTGATGACTAACCCGAACGAGCGGCGCAAACCGACAACGGCTTGCGCAGTTATTTTTGCGAAAGTGCAAGCACCGGCGGTCAACGCGCGGTGACGGTCACCCAGTAGCGGCTCAGGTAGTGCACCCGGATCGGCAGGCTGTCTTGCAGGGCGGCGAGGGTGCGCTCGCTGTCGGCGAGGGCAAATACGCCGGTGATTGGCAGTTCGGCGATGGCCGGCTCGCAGCGGATGACCCCGCGCCGATGGCGGCCCAGTTCCTCGAGAAAGCGCCCCAGCGGCTGGCGCTCGGCAATCAGCCGGCCGTGCTCCCAGGCAATGCTGTTGCTATCGGCCGGATGCTGTGGTCCGCAGCCCTGGCGGTTGAACCACAGGCCGTGGCCGGCCGTGAGCAACTGCTCGGTGCCCGCTCCGGGTCGAATCATCAAGGCGCCTTCGAACAGCTCGACGCGGCTGCCACCCCGCAGCTCGCGCACGGCAAAGCGGGTACCGAGGGCCTGTACTTCGCCGGCCAGGGTCTGGACCTTGAGCGGCCTTGGGTCTTTGCCGCTGGTCAGCAGCAGCTCGCCTTCGAGCAGGTGGATGCGCCGCTCTTGTGCGCTGAACTGGATGTTGACGCTGCTGCGGCTGTTGAGCAGCAGCTGGCTGCCATCGGCCAGTTGCAGGCGGCGCACTTCGCCGGGGGCGCTGCGCTGGTCGGCCATCGCCTCGCGCCACGGCAGGTGCTGCTGGCCCAGATAGCCACTGCCGCCCACCAGCAGCAGGACGCACAGCTGCCTGAGCAGAGTACGCCGGCTCTGGCGCTCTTCGAGCACGCTGCGGGCAGTTTGCGCAGGCACGGCGGCGAGGGTCTGCTGCAGGGTTTGCAGGCGTTGCCAGGCGCGCCGGTGCTCGGCATCGGCCGCTTGCCAATCGGCAAACGCCAGGCGTTGCCCGGCATCCAGCGGGCCGTCCCAGTGCAGCATCAGCCAGTGGCTGGCCTGCTCGACAATCGCCGCGTCGATCGGTGCATCGTTTACCGCGCTCATTCGCTGTAGAGCACCTGGTAGCAGGCCTGGATGGCGCGGATCATGTACTTTTGCACCGAGCTTACGGTGACCCCCAGGCGCTCGGCGATCTCGGCATAGCCCAGGCCTTCGAAGCGCGACAGCAAAAAGGCGCTGCGCACCTTGGCCGGCATGCTGTCGAGCATCTGGTCGATCTGTTGCAGGGTCTGCAGGATCATCGCGCGGGTCTCCAGCGACGGCGTTTGCGGTTCGTCCAGGTGGGCGATGCTGGCCAGGTACGCCTGCTCGATGCGTTGCCGGCGCCACTGGTCGATGACCAGGTTGCGCGCCAGTTGCACCAGGTAGCTGCGGCCCTCGTCGTGGCCGGGCAAACGGCCGCTGACCAGCAGGCGCAGGAAGGTGTCGTGGGCGATGTCGGCAGCACGCTCACGGTCGCCCAGGCGCTTGCGCAGCCAGGCCTGCAGCCAGCCGTGGTGATCGCGATAGAGGCCATGGAGCTGATGCTGGGGAGCGGGGGAGGTAGGGGACACCCGGAAATCCTGAAACATGAAAGATGCAGTTGCGAATTGTTCGCATTATAAGGGCAAAAAAAGAACCGTGACCAGCCTGTCGGCGAGTCACGGTCAAGGGGGGAGAATCAGATTGCCGGCGATGGGGCGCGAAGCGGCCCCGAATTAATTACTGCTGCAACACCGTCGCCTGGTTACCCGCACCAAACTGCTGGATGGTCGCGGCCATGTTTGCGCCGCTCTGGTCGACCATCGCCTGGTTGGCCGAGCCGCCCTGGGTCACGTAGGCAACGTTGACGCCGTCGGTCTGCTTGATGTTGGCCTGGTTGTTGTCGCCGTACAGCTGCCAGGTGTAGCTCTGGTTGCCGCTGCCCGATTGCTCGACCTTGACGCTGTTGCCGGCGCCGCTGCTGACGCCGGTGGCGTAGTTGGCGGTGCCGCGCTGGTCGGCGATCAGCAGGTTGTCGCTGCCGTTCTGTTCAAAATACAGCTCGTTGTTGTTGTCGACCTGGGCAAGTTCGGCGCTGTTGCCGCTGCCGTTCTGGTTCAGGCGGGCGAGCTGGGTGCTGCCGTCCTGGGTGAAGTTGGCACTGTTGCCGCTGCCGTTCTGGTTGACCTCGGCGCGCTGGGCGCTGCCGAACTGGCCGCCGGACTTGTCGCCCTTCCAGTTACTGGCGAGGATCTTGTTGCCGGTGCCGGTGGAGCTCACCGTGAGCACGTGGTTGTCGCCATTCTGGTAGGTGTAGTGGACGTTGCCCTGGCCGTTCTGGAACACCGTGGTGGTCGACTGCTGCGATCCGAACTGGTCGGCATAGCTGGCGTTGAGGCTGCCGGCCTGGGTGATGCTGGCCACGTTGCCCTCGCCGAAGCTCTGGTCGAGCACGCTTTCGTTGGTTTGCCCGTACTGGGTCACCGTGGCCTGGCTGCCCAGTTGGGTGTCTTGCCAGACTTCGCTGGAGTTGGCGCTGCCGGTCTGGCTGATGGTGACGCTGCCATCCTGGCCTTCGCGCTGATCGCCGTAGGCCCAGTTGTCATCGCCGGCCTGGTAAATGCCGATCTGGCCATTGTTGTAGTTCAGGTGCTCGGCGGCGCTGTAGTTGCCGCTACCGGCCTGGATGCTCAGGGCGTTGTTGCCGCCACCACCGTACTGTTGCTCGACAAAGGCGCGGTTGTTATCGCCAAACTGCAAGGTGGTGCCCTGGCTGCCGGCCTGGGTGTCCTGGTAGATGAACGAGAAGTTGCCGGTGCCTTGCTGGGTCTGCTGGGCGCTGTTCTCGACCCCCAGTGACTGGCTGGCGTGGGTGTTGTTCAGGGCCCCGGCGTTTTGCTGGTTGATCTGGCTGCCGAACTCGTACAACTGCTCGGCGTAGCCGGCGTTGTAGTCGCCGGCGCCGCTTTGCTGGATCTGGCTGTTGCCGCCGTCCTGCTTGGCGGCGTGGTTGTTGCCCAGGCCCAGCTGGTTCTGGGTGGTGGTACTGAGCGGCGCGGCGGTCTGCTTGACCTCGGCGATGTTCTCGGTGCCGAACTGGCTCTGGGTCGACTGGCTGTCGTCAGCCATGGCCTGGCCGGCAACGGCCAGGACAATGGCGGCGCTTAAAGGAGCGAGCTTGAACATGGTGGTGCCTCCAGGTTTAACGGTATTGGTTGACCTGCACGCGCTGACCGTTGCCGGCCTGGATCACCGAGCTGGAAAGCCCGCTGCCGGCCTGCTCGATGCTGGCGCTGTTGCTGTTGCCGTATTGCTCGATCTGCGCGCGGTTGTTGCTGCCGCTCTGGCTGATCGAGGCGCTGTTGCCGTAGCCCTGCTGGCTGATCGAGGCCATCAGGTCGTTGCCTTGTTGCAGGATGTACGCCTCCTGCGCGCCACCTTGCTGGACGATGCGCCCGAGCAGCGCCTGGCCGTCCTGGCCAATCGCTGCGCGGTTGCTCTGGCCGTTCTGCTCGACCAGCGCCTGCTGGCCACTTGAAGGCGCCAGTGGCTGCATCGACAGCTCGCCCAGGTCGCTGCCCATGGCCAGGTCAGCGTTGTCCATCAGGTCGTCGGCCAGGGCGCCCTGAGCGCTCAGGCTCAGGCACAGCAGCAAGGTGGTCAGGCGCGCCATGGTCGTTCTCCTGTGGTTACTGCACGGTGACCGGCACAGTGCGCACGGTGCCCAGGCTGGTGGTGACGGTTGCCGTCGGTGCCGGTGTGCTCGGCGCGACGCTGTTGGTGACGCTCAGCCGCCAGCGTCCGGTCAGCGGTACCGGGGTGGTGCCCAGGCTGACCAGGCCGGTCGGGGTGCTGACCTGCACGGTGACGGCGTTGAGCAGGATCGCCGAGGTGGTGCCGGAGATGTCCCAGGTAAAGCGACCGCCAGCCCGCGCCGTGACCGTTGCGGCGGTGACGGTGAAGTTCTCTGCCGGTGGCCGTGGCGACACCTGCACCGTGACCGTGGCCGGTGCCGACAGGGCACCTGCGCTGTCGCGGGCGATGTAGGTGAAGGTGGTGCTGAACGCGGCCAGGATCACTGCCGGCGGGGTGTAGGTGACCTGGTTGCCGTCGGTGCTGACCGTACCGCGGCCCAGCGCCGGCTGGGTAACGCTGGCGACCGTCAGTGGTACGTTGCCATCCGGATCGCTGTCGTTGCCCAGCACGTTGATCGGCAAGGCCACGCCGAGGGTGCTGGCGGTGTCGTTGACAGCCAGCGGCGGCTGGTTGGCGGCGACATTGACAGTGACGTTGGTGACGGGTGATTTCAGCCCTTTGCTGTCCTGGGCACGGTAAGTGAAGGTGGCCACCAGCGGCGCATTGACCACTGCCGGTGGGGTGTAGGTGACGGCCGTGGTGCCGTTGAGCACCACCGTGCCCTGGCCGGTGGCCGGCTGGGTGAGGTCGCTGATGCTCAGCGGCACGTTTTCGTCAGGGTCGCTGTCGTTGGCCAGCAAGTTCAGGCTCAGCGGCAGGCCAACGCGGGTGCTGCCGACGTCGGCCTGGGCCACTGGCGGCTGGTTGGCGGCGTCGACCGGGGCATTGCCGATTACCACCACCGGCTCGCTGTCGCTGCCGCCGGCGGCGGATTTCACCGTCACGATCGCAGGCGGCTGGCTCAGCTCGTTGACCGTCAGGGTCTGCAGGGTGCCGGACTTCGACAACCGCCCGTAACCCTGGGCGACCAGGTCGGGCACCTGCACTTCATCACTGGAGCTGGCCTCGATGCGCAGGCGCTTGTTGGCCCAGTCATAGCGGGCGGTGGTGACCTTGACTACGTCGCTGAGCTTGCTCGACAGCGCGGTGGGGCGGGTGGCGCCGGTCGGGTCGCTGGCGGTGACGACGATGACTGGCGGCGGTGCGGCGCTGCTCAGGTGCTGGGCGAAGAACAGGCCATTGTTGTCGGCCAGCAGGTTGAACTGGCAGGGCGAGGGCGGGGTGCCCGGCACCAGCGCAAGGGTCTCGCGCATGCACAGCGTGGCGTTGTTCGGCGCCTTGGCGAACACCTCGACGCGGGTGCCGTCCGAGGTGCGCCGGTAGCTGGCCCGCTGCAGTTCGGCAGGGGTTTGCTTGCGTGGGTCGAGGACCTTGCCGGAGACCGTGAACAGGTTGGTCTGGATGGTCCCGGCCGGGCCCTGGATGCGCACGAAGTTGGTGTTGTTGGGGCTGCCGGTGACCGCTTCGGTGATGTTCGGGTCGCCGACGTAGGTTTCGCTGGCGCCGGTGTCCGGGTTGATCTCGGTGTAGGGGCCGCCGACGCCGCGCAGGAACGGCCCGATCGCACCGTTGAGCACGCCACTGAAGTTGCCCGGGGCGCCGATGCCGATGTCGCGGGTAATGTTGATGGCGCGGCGCCCGGCGGTGGTGACGTTGACCGTCTCGATCCCGTACGGGTGGGTGATCACGTAAGTGCCGGTGCGCGGCACCGAGGCGCGGATACGGATACGGGCGAAGCTTTGCTGGTCGCCGTCCACCGGGTTTTCGGCGGCAAACGCCGCCTCGATGCCGGCGACATAGACTTCCAGCTCGTAACCGCTGTTGCCCACTTCAGGGATTTCGGTCTCGGCCAGAAACCAGAACATCTCCGGCGGCCAGTTATCGGGGAACACCAGCGGCAGGGCGTCGTCGTACACCCCAGGCTCCGGCAGCAAGGTACACATGTAGGCCGGCGGCACCGAAACCGCCACCCGCGAGCTTGCCGCCCGCGACTGGCATAGCTCCAGCGACAGGTTGCCGTGGTCCTGGTACCACATCGGGTAACGCCCGGTGGCCAGGGTGTAGGGGCCGGGATCGACCGCCTTGAGGCCGGCCCAGGCAGTGCCGGCCAGCGAGAGGGAAAGCCCGGCTGCGCAGAGCGCCAGGCGTGGCCAGTTGTTCATGCTGCCTCCTGCTACGGGACGTGGCGTAAGAGTGTTCATGGCACGAGCACCACTTCTTCGCTGTCGCTACCGCCGTTGGTGCTGGTCACCGTGACCTTGGCGGGCGGAATCGGCGACAGGCCGGTGGTGAGGGTCTTGACCGCGCCATTGCCGCTCAGGGTGCCGATCGTGGCGCCGTTGCCGGTGCGGGCGCTGAGCACTGGCGGGCTGGTTTCGTCGCTGGTGCTGGCGACCAGGGTCAGTTGCCCGGAGGCCAGGCTGTACTCGGCGCGCTCGATCACCACCAGGTCGGTCAGCGCCAGGGTCAGGGTGGTCGGGGTACTGGTGGGGATCGCCAGGCTGTTGTCGGCGGTCACCTGCAGGTTCAGCGGCAGCGACGGGTTGAGCACCGACTGGGCGTACCAGGCGCCAGTGGTGTTGGCCTCGCTGAGGTTGAGGTTGGGGGTCTGGCTGACCAGGGTGGCGGTCGCCGGTGGCGGCGGGGCTTGTACGAACAGGTCCTGCTGGGCACGCAGGTCGCCGTTCTCGCTGTGCCGCGAATAGGTGCTGCGCTGGGCGATCACCGGCGTCGGGCGGGCGACCGTGGAGAGCTTGCCCGAGACCGAGAACAGTTCGGTACGCAAATCCAGGCCGTTGGGGCCCTCGATGCGCACGAAGTTGGTGTTGAACGGGCTGCCGGTCACCGCTTCCTGCAGGTTCGGGTCGCCGATGAAGCGTTCGCTGGCGCCAGTGGCCGGGTTGGTTTCGCTGTAGGGGCCACCGGCACCGCGCAGGAACGGGCCGACATCGCCCTTGAGCGCGCCGGTGTAGGTTTTCGGCGCGCCGATGCCGATGTCGCGGGTCATGTTGATTGCCCGCCGCCCGGCCGCCGGTACATCGAACACTTCGACGCCGTAGGGGTGGGTGACGATGTAGGTGCCTGGCGTGGGCACGTCGACGCGGATACGCACCCGGGCAAAGCTGACCTGATCACCGTCGACCACGTCTTCGGCAGCGAAGGCGGCCTCGATGGCGGTGCCGTAGGTCAGGTCGATGCCGCTGGCGGCGTCGGTGATGGCGGCATCGGCGGTGAACCAGAAGGTTTCGTCGGGGTAGTTACTCGGGAAGCTGATCGGCCGGGTGTCGTCGAACACCCCGGGGGCGGGGTTGAGCACGCACATGTACGACGGCGCCCCGGGTGCACCGGGCACCCGCGAACTGACCGCCTTGGACAGGCACAGGTCGAGCACCCGGCCATGGGTGTCCTGGTACCAGGCAGCAAAGCCGCCGGTAGCGGGCAGGTAAGGGCCGGGGTCTACTTCGAACAGGGCGGCCTGGGCCGGTGCCTGGATAATGCTCGCCAGGATCAGCAGAGCCAGTGGGTGGGGCGTTGGACGGTGCATGAGTCTTCCCTCTTGCAATCGGGCCCATGGACTTGGGTCGTCTGCACAGGCATCGGCAACATCCGTACCAATTTATTCTCAAGACCCTGCAGGCCTTGCTGCACAAGGCCTGGCGTGCGGTTACAGGGTGTCGGCAGAGCCACTCGACTCGGGGCGCTGGCCCCAGGGTTGGGGGCAAGTGGGGCAAGCGGGCGGGGGAATTGCGCGGGCTGGGCTATAACCTAAGGAGCGTTCATTCGGGAGTCAGTGATGAGCAGCCAGCCACGCCTCGATTCGTCGTCCCTGCAGCTCGCAAGCCCGGCCCCGGCCGCCGCGCGCAAGCCGTTCAACCTGCTGCGCTGGTACGCCTTCGTCAGCCTGGCGATCATCCTTTCGGTGGCCGTGGGCCTGGGCTTGATCTCCAGCCGCTTCGTGATCAACGAAAGCGTCGAGCGCGACGCCTTGCTCACCGCCCAGTTCATCCAGGCCATCGCCCTGGCCGAAGTGCGCCACGTGTCGATCCCCAACGTGCGGACCATGGGCGAGTTGCTCGACCCGCGCCTGGACCAGGCCTTCCCGGATGTCGACCCCGAGGCCCGGCGCAGCGCCCGGGGCGAGTTCCTCGACCATATCGCCCACCTGCCCGACGTGTTGCTGGCCAATATCTACGCCCCGGACCGCATGGTCATCTGGTCGAGCAACCCGGCGCTGGTGGGCAAGATGATCGACGCCGATGACGACCTTGACCATGCCTTCGACCAGAAGATGCGCGTCTCGGCCAGCTACCACGACGTCGACCAGGCGCGCAGCGAGCAGAAGTTCATTACCCCGCCCGAGCAGTTGTTCATCGAGAACTACATCCCGCTGTTCGATGCCGAGGGCGGCAACGTCACCGCCATGGTCGAGATCTACAAGGAGCCCCGCGACCTGATTTTGCGTATCGAACGCGGCCTGTTGCTGATCTGGCTGGCCACGGCGATCGGCGCGGGGCTTGTGTACATCGGCCTGTACGGCATCATGCGCCGCGCCGCCCGGCAGTTGGCGGTGCAGCAAAAGCGCCTGATCAACAACGAAACCTATGTGGCCCTGGGCGAGATGTCGTCGGCGGTAGCCCACAGCCTGCGCAACCCCCTGGCGAGCATTCGCTCCAGCGCCGAACTGGCCCAGGAGATCGAAGAGGGGCCGGCGCAGAAGAACATCGGCGACATCATCAGCCAGGTTGACCGCATGTCCCACTGGGTGCGCGAGCTGTTGCAGTCGCTGCGGCCCTTGAACGACACCCCGGAGCCGGTAGACCTGCTGCGGGTGCTGCAGGACAGCCTGCAAGGCTTTGCCCCGCAACTGCTGCGCCAGGGCGTGCGCCTGCAGATGGGCGAGTTGCCCCAGGCCCTGGTGTTGTGCCAGCCGGTACTGCTCGGGCAGATCTTCAACAGCCTGATCGCCAACGCCCTGGAGGCCATGCCCGAAGGCGGTGAACTGCGTGTCGAGCGGCGCCGGCAAACGCGCCAGGGCCTGACCCTGCAGTTGTGCGACAGCGGCAAGGGCATGACCGAGGAGCAGCAGCGCATGGCCTTCAAGCCGTTCTTCAGCACCAAGCAAGGCGGACTGGGGGTTGGCCTGGTGCTGGTGCGGCGGATCATGGAGCGCTTTGGCGGAACGGTGAAGCTCAGTAGCGAGGAGGGGCAGGGTACGTGTGTGTTGCTGACCTTCAGGGTGGTGGGGAAGTAACGGATAAAGCACTTTAATAAATACTAGTAACTATATGAATTTAAACACATTGCTGTTTTTTGGCTTCCGCAGGGTAAAGACCCAGAACTGGGGGTGGTTTTCCAACATCAATCTTCGTAAATAATATTAGGTAGTAGGCATAACCTATTGATAATTAACGAATACACATCCTGATACAGATGTGGCCAGGTAATTGCAAAACGACATTACCAGTCCCTGAATCTGGGTGAAGATGATGAAAACCCCAACCCCAACCCCAACCCCAACCCCCACCCCTCTTGTCCTGAGCATCGCCCTGGCCATTGCCTTAATGGCTGATGCCAACGCCAGCCGCCTGGATGATGTCGAGCCGCCAGAGCCTGGCGACCCCTCGGCCTTTAGCGATCCACCCGCCGACAGCGCCGCAGCGTTGAACAACCTGCTGTCGCTGCCCGAGGCCAACCTCGGCGCCTTCGACCTGCCCGAGGGCGAGGGCGACCGCACCACCCCGCGCCAGGAGAACGAGCGCCCGCCAGCGCTGCAAACCAGCTTCAACTACCCCACCAATGGTGCCCCCAGCCCGATGTTCGGTGCCCAGCCGTTCAGCCAGCAACTGCTGCTGTTCGAAGAATTCGGCCCGACCCGCCTCGACCCGACCACCCCCGCCGGGCTGCTGGTGTTCCCGGCGCCCAGCACCGGCCCGGCGCCGCAGCAAGACCCGCTCGACGTCGCGCGCAGTGCGCCGTCCGGGCCGTTGCTCGATGCCTTTCTCAAGCAGCCGGGCCTGACTCCGTTCCCCGGCCAGTTTGCCAACGTTGTCGACCGCAACCCCTGGCAGCAGCAGATCGAGCTGTTCCTCAACCGCCACATCGGCTCTGCCGCCGAAGGCCGGCCACCAGGAAAGGGCTGGTCGCACCAGCGCTGGAACGAGTTCTACCCCCAGGCCGCCTACAAAACCGCGCAAGCCGGGGCGCGGATCAACAGCGGCCTGCGTGACGCCATGCAGATGCACCACTACAGCGTCGGCGAGTTCGGCCCCGGCGGCCTTTACTACAACACCGCCGGCCAGGCCAACACCCTGGGCACCACCAAGGGCGTCGATACCCGCTTCCACCCCAACATGCCGCTGCAGGATCACAAGTCGCTATGGACCTTCGACGGCACCTTGCCGGCCAAGCTGTTGATGGTGCGATACGGCCAGCCGCTGCTGATGCGCCATTACAACGCCTTGCCGATCGACCCCGCCGCCAACCACGGCTTTGGCCTGCACACCATCAGCACCCATGAACACAACGGCCACGCCCCGGCCGAAAGCGACGGCTACGCCAACGCGTTCTTCTTCCCGGGCCAGTACTACGACTACCGCTGGCCGATCCAGCTGGCCGGCTACGACAGCATCAACACCCGCGCCGAAGACCCGCGCGCGGCGTTCCCCTGCACCCCGGGCGAAACCCTGTGGGTCAACGACGCCAACCCGGGGCTGAAAACCTGCGAGAACGGCAGTATCCGTATTCGCGGCGACTGGCGCGAAACCATGAGCACCCACTGGTTTCACGACCACATGCTCGATTTCACCGCGCAGAACGTCTACAAGGGCAACGCTGCGATGATGAACTACTACAGCGCCCTGGACCGCGGCAACGAGGCCTTCGACGATGGCGTCAACCTGCGCCTGCCCAGCGGCTCGGCGCTGTCGTGGGGCAATCGCGACTATGACCTCAACCTGCTGATCGCCGACAAGGCCTGGGGCCAGAACGGCCAGCTGTGGTTCAACCCGTTCAACACCGACGGCTTTCTCGGCGACCAGATCCTGGTCAACTGGCAATACAAGCCATACCTCGACGTGCGCGCCCGCAGCTACCGCCTGCGCATCCTCAACGGTTCGGTGTCGCGCTACCTGAAACTGGCGCTGGTGCGTGAAATCAAGGGCAGCGGCGGCGAGTTCGCCGGGCCCAAGGGTTCGGGGCTTTCTTATGCGCGGGTGCCATTCCACATGATTGCCAACGACGGCAACATCATGGAGCACGCGGTGCCGTTCGACGGCAGCATGGACCTGGACGCCAACGGCGACAAACAGGACCACAACGCCATCCTGCCGACCCAGGGCATCGCCGAGCGCTTCGACATTGTCGTCAACTTCGCCAAGAACGGGATCAAGCCCGGCGACAAGCTGTTCCTGCTCAACCTCCAGGCCCACGACACCGGCAAAGGCCCCAAAGAGGCCATCGCCCTGGCCGACGTGCTGTCGGAGAAGTACCAGGCGGTGATCAAGCAGACCAGCAAGGGCCCGCAATGGGATAAAGGCGACCCCACCGTCAACAAGATCCTGCAGTTCAACGTCAAGCCCTACAGCGGCCAGGACCTGGCCATGGACCCGGCCGCCTACGAGCCGGCCAAACCCGGCAAGGCCGAGGGCAAGGTGATGATCCCGCTCAAGCTGCACCGCGACAACCCGGCAGACATCGCCCGCCTGGCCCAGGCCCGCCATCGCACCTTCATCTTCGGCCGCTCCGATGGCACCGACCAGGCGCCGTGGACGGTCAAGACCGATGGCGGCTTTGGCTATCACATGGACCCGCGCCGGCTCAACGCCGCGCCTCAGCTGGCCACTGGCCCCACCGACGCCGGCGCCAGCGGCTTCGGCACCCTGGAAATCTGGAAGATCCAGAACGGTGGCAACGGCTGGAGCCACCCGGTGCACGTGCACTTCGAGGAGGGCATCATCCTCAGCCGCGGCGGCAAGGCGCCGCCGGAATGGGAAAAGTGGGCGCGCAAGGACGTCTACCGGATCGGCAGCGAAGCCGACGGCCTGGACAACGTCGAGGTGGCGATCAACTTTCGCGAATTCGCCGGCACCTACATGGAGCACTGCCACAACACCCAGCACGAGGACAACTCGATGCTGCTGCGCTGGGACATCGAGCACCCCGGCCAGTTGCAGTTGATGCCCACGCCCTTGCCCAGCTGGGACGGGGTCAAGTACGTCAACTCGGCGGCGCTGCCGACCTGGCGCAACGGCGATGGCAAGGGCCCGCAGGTCAAGGTCGGCAAATAGCCGGGGGAGGTTGCCATGGGCGTTATCGCACGTTGCCTGTTGCTCTGCTGGCTGTGCAGCAGCCTGCCGGGGCTGGCCGAGGAGGCCACGCCCTGGGGGGCGCAGTACTTCCCCAATACCGAGCTGATCGACCACAACGGTGAGCACCTGCGCTTTTTCGACGACCTGATCAAGGACAAGGTGGTGGTGATCAACTTCATCTTCACCGGTTGTGGCGATTCCTGCCCGCTGGAGACCGCGCGCCTGCGCCAGGTCCAGCAACTGCTGGGCGAGCGGGTCGGGCGCGAGGTGTTCTTCTACTCGATCAGCATCGACCCGCTCAGCGATACCCCCGAGGTGCTCAAGGCCTATGCGGCAAAGTTCAAGGTGGCGCCCGGCTGGCGCTTTCTGACCGGCGACAAAGGCCAGATCGACGCCTTGCGCCGCAGCCTGGGCCTGTTTATCGAAGGCGTCGACAACGGCCGCAGCCGCGACCATAACCTCAGTCTGATCGTCGGCAACCAGGCCACCGGGCGCTGGATGAAGGCCTCACCCTTCGAAAACCCGTGGATTCTCGCCGACCAACTGGCCAACAGCCTGCAGAACTGGAAGCAACCCAGTAGCGAGCAGAGCTACGCCGATGCCCCGCAGATTCGCCCGCCGAGCAGCGGCGAAGAGCTGTTTCGCACCCGTTGCGCCGCCTGTCACAGCCTCGGCCCGGAAGATGGCCAGGCTACCGGCCTGCGCGCGGTCGGCCCGGACTTGCTCGGCGTTACCCGGCGCCGCGAGCAGCGCTGGCTGAGCCGCTGGATCCGCGAGCCGGATCGCATGCTCGCCGAGCAAGACCCGCAGGTCATGGCGCTGTACCGGCAATACAACGGCGTGGCCATGCCCAACCTGCGCCTGAACGAGGCCGATACCCAGGCCTTGCTGGCGTTTCTCGAGCAGGAGGCCGAACGCCAACAGCCATAAAGGCAAAATACTATCACTGGCGCCGTGGCCATTAGTTTTGATGTGCCACGCCTGTGTGCACGCTGGGCTATAAGTTCTAAGAAAAGAAGCATCCACGGCAGGACCAGACCCGATGCAGATGCTCAACGGAAAACTGGCCGATGAGGGCCTCGACAGCCAGGCAGCCGACCGACCCTTGCGCCAGTTCAACCTGTTGCGCTGGTTCTCGTTGGTCAGCCTGTTGATCATCGCTTCGGTGGCAGGCGGGCTGGGCTATGTCTCGACCCGCTTCGTGGTCACCGACAGCGTCGAGCGCGATGCCATGCTTACCGCCCAGTTCATCCAGGCCATGGCCCAGGCCGAAGTGCGCCATTCGCGCATTCCGCCGGGTACCTCCATGGGCGAGCTGCTCGACCCGCGCCTGGACCAGCACCACCCGGGGGTCAGCCCGACCCTGGCCGAGTCCACCCGGGTGGAGTTTCTCGACCATGTCGAACACCTGCCCGACACCTTGCTGGCCAACGTCTATGCCCTGGACCGGACCATCGTCTGGTCGACCAACCCGCAGCTGATCGGGGAGAAAATCGTCGGCGACGACGACCTGGATGAATCGTTCGCCTCGAAAGTGCCGGTCTCGGCCAGCTACCACAAGGCCAATGAAGACCGCGATGAACAAAAATTCCAGCGCGCGCCGCAGTACCTGTTCATCGAGAACTACATCCCGATGTTCGACAGCGACGGGCAAAAGGTGCTGTCGATGGTCGAGGTGTACAAGGAACCCCAGGACCTGGTGCGGCGCATCCAGCGCGGGTATGTGCTGATCTGGGCCTCGACCCTGGTCGGCGGGGCGCTGATCTACTTCGGCCTGTTCTGGATCGTGCGCCGCGCCGCGAGCATGCTGCAGACCCAGCAAACCCAGCTGGTGGCCAGCGAAACCTTCGTCGCCCTTGGCGAAATGTCCTCGGCGGTGGCCCACAGCTTGCGCAACCCGCTGGCCAATATCCGCTCCAGCGCCGAACTTGCCCAGGACATCGCCAGTGCCCCGGCGCAGAAGAACATTGGCGACATCATCAGCCAGGTCGACCGCATGTCGCGCTGGGTGCGCGACTTGCTGGTGTCGCTGCGCCCGGTCAACGACGATGCCGAAGCGGTCGAGCTGGTGGCAGCGATCGACGACACCCGCCATGCCTTTGCCCAGCAACTGGAGCGACACAAGGTCCAGGTGCAGATCGACACGCCCGAAACGGCCTGGGTGATCAGCCAGCCGGTGCTGCTGACGCAGATTCTCAACAGCCTGTTCGCCAATGCCCTCGAAGCCATGCCCACGGGCGGGCGCCTGAGCGTGGTGGTGCAGGCGCTGGAAGACGGCAAACAGCTGCAACTGACCTTGAGCGACACCGGCAAGGGCATGACCCAGCAGCAGGAGCGGATGGTCTTCAAGCCGTTTTTTACGACCAAACAGGGCGGCCTCGGGGTCGGCCTGGTACTGGTCAAGCGGATCATGGAACGTTTTGGTGGCTCGGTGAGCCTGGCCAGCCGCGAAGAGGAAGGAACCCGCGTGTGCCTGATCTTCAATATTGCAGCGGGAGGGGACCATGGAGCAGAGCATCCTGGTGGTTGAGGACGATCAAATCCTCGCCGAGAACATCCAGACCTACCTTGAGCGCAAAGGCTTCGAGGTCACGGTTTGCCACAGCGCCGAAGAGGCCCTGGAGCAGCTGCCGCGCTGTCAGCCCGATGCGGTGCTGACCGACAACTCGCTGCCGGGCATGAACGGCCACGAGCTGCTCAAGGCCCTGGCCCAGCGCGCGCCGGAGCTCAAGGTGATCATGATGACCGGCTACGGCAACGTCGAAGACGCCGTGCTGGCGATGAAGGAGGGCGCCTTCCACTACCTGACCAAACCGGTGGTGCTGGCCGAGCTCAAGCTGATGCTGGAGAAGGCCCTGGCCACCGAGCGCATGGAGCGCACCCTGTCGTTCTACCAGGAACGCGAGGCGCAAAAATCAGGTGGCCAGGCGCTGATAGGCGAATCACCGGCCATGCTCGGCCTCAAGCACACCATCCGCCAGCTGCTCGATGCCGAGCAGCGCATGGCCAGCGGCGACCTGCCGCCGGTGCTGGTAGAAGGCGAGACCGGTACCGGCAAGGAGCTGGTAGCCCGCGCCCTGCATTTTGACGGGGTGCGCAGCAAGGGGCCGTTTATCGAGTTCAACTGCGCATCGATCCCGGCCAACCTGCTGGAGGCTGAACTGTTCGGCCATGAGAAGGGCGCGTTTACCGATGCCAAGGATCGCCGGGTGGGCCTGGTCGAGGCGGCCGACGGCGGCACCTTGTTCCTCGACGAGATTGGCGAAATGGACCTGCTGCTGCAAGCCAAGCTGCTCAAGCTACTGGAAGACCGCACCATTCGCCGGATTGGCGCGGTGAAGGAGCGCAAGGTCGACTTGCGCATCATCAGCGCCACCAACTGCAACCTGGAGCAGATGGTCCAGCAGGGCAAGTTTCGCCGTGACCTGTTCTTCCGCCTGCGCATTATCTCGATCAAGGTGCCCAGGCTGTATGCCCGGGGTGAAGACATCCTGCTGCTGGCCCGGCATTTTCTTGCCCTGCATGGCAAACGCTATGGCAAGCCCAACCTGCGCTTTTGCGACGAGGCCGAGGAGTTGATGCTCAACTACAGCTGGCCGGGCAACGTGCGCGAGTTGCGCAACATGCTTGAACAGACGGTATTACTGGCGCCCCAGGACCTGATCGCCCCGCACCAGCTCAACGTGTGCATGAGCCTGGTCGACGAGCCGCTGGAAATGCCGGCGCCTGCCGTGCATGAAGCGTTCGGCAATGCTGAGGCCATGGCCTCGGCGAGCTTGCCGGAAGTGGAGCGCGACATGGTGCGCAAGATGCTCGACCGCACCGACTGGAACGTCACCAAATCGGCGCGGCTGCTGGGCCTGAGCCGGGACATGTTGCGCTACCGGATCGAAAAGCTCGGCCTGACCCGGCCGGACAAGCGCCAGTGGTAGGCGTACCAGCTCAATAGTGCTGTGTACGCCGGACCTGTGGGAGCGGGCTGGACCCGCGATCGAGCGCGCAGCGGTCGTAATACATTGGAGGTCAGGCCTAGTAGCTACCGGCACTGCCCCCAGCGTCGCCGCCATTCTCCGAGCCGCTGCCGTCTTTTTTCGGCTCGCGCCGGCTGCCATCGGTCTCGCTGCCACCCTGGCGCCCGGCGTCATTGCCCTGGGTGCGCGGGTCGGTGCCGCTGGGCAGTGGGGTGTCGGTGGGGTTGGTGCCGGTGTTGATGCCCGGCAACGGCGTGGTCGGGGTGGTGTCCGGGTTGGGGTTGGTCGGGCCGGTGCCGGCGGCAACCGCCTGGGTGCCGAGCAATGCGGCAAACAATAAGGCAGCGAGGGCGCTACGGGTCATGGTCAAACTCCTTTTCAGGGCAGGTGCCAGAGGTTAGGCCCAGCCGCGAAGGGAAGGTGCGACGCACGCGACCAACGGCGCTACTCGCGCCCGCGCATGAAAAAACCTGCCACGTACTTGCGGAAGGTATCCAGGCTCTTGAAGTCGGCATAGCGCTTGAAGGCCTCGCCCTCTGGCTCCGGCCCCAGTGGCTGCTCGGTCAGCGACACCGACAGCACCCGGTCCTGGTCGGAGCTGAGCACCAGCGCGTCCATGCCCTGGCCACCGAGCACCGGCCGGCGCATGATCACCTTGACGCCCTTGCTGGCCATCCAGTCGATCAGCGAGATGAGCATTTTCAGCGGCTCGCGCTCTTCATCGCGGTACACCGCAAACAGCTGCCCGCGCGACAGCACCGGCACGCTGGCGACATGGATCAGCTCATAGAAATGACTGCCGGCACTGGCCGGCGAGTAGATCGCCAGGGCCAGCAACGGCCCCGGGGTCTTGTTGCCACCCCAGAGCAGGTGATGGCCCTGGAAGTCGAAGCCGTCCTCGCTGCGCTCGTTGAACACCTTGCGCGCCTTGATCTGGCTGACGCAGTCGAGCAGCAAGCCATGCCGGCGATGGTTGCCAAAGGCCGTGGACTCGCGCAAGCGCGCCTTGAGCATCATCATGTGCTTCATGTCCAGGCGGGTTTCCAGGTAGTTGCTGGCCGGCACCCGTTCGATCAGCGGATAACGGCTGGCCACCCCGCGCAACTCGGCAAACTGCCCGGTGAGGTCTTTTTTCAGGTGAGTGGCGTAGACGTTCAGGCCACTGGCCTCGATCAGGGTCAGCAGCAACGACAGCAACCGGTGCTGTTCGCGTTTGTCGCCAGTACCTGCGGATTCGCTGCTGGCTTCACTGGCGCGCTTGAAGTCGCCGATCAGCCGCAGCGGCGCATCGGGCGCCAGCCACGCGGCCGGTGGTGCATCAGTGTCGCTGTCGCGGCTGGCGCTTTCACGCTCGTCCTTGATGAACGCACAGTCTGGCGCGTGCTCGGCGGTGCCCGGGTTGTTCTTGAGGAACAGGGTGCCGGTGTTGCCGTTGAGGTTGACGTTGAGCACCGGCATGGCCTTGGGCTGGCAATCACAGGCCAGCCAATGGCCGGCGGCGCGCACCTTGATCAGCAACTGGTTGGCCTGCAGCAAGCGCGGGCCTTCGAGGTTGCCCTGGACAAACCCACGCAACAGCTCGTCTTCAGCAGGGGTGAGGGTGCGCACCAGCGCGGCGTTTTTTTCGATGATTCGCATGGACAATCCTGGCCTGCCTTCCTGTGCCTGCCACCTTAATGCAAAGCCCGGCTGGCGAACATGCCCGCCAGCCGAACCTGGCCCTACTGGCCGCCAAACAGCTTGGCGGCGCGCTCGCGGATCTCTTCCACGCTCAGGTCTTCCTTGTGGGTGGAGACGAACCAGAGGTTGCCGAACGGGTCTTTCAGGGTGCCGCTACGGTCGCCGTAGAACTGGTCTTTGACCTCGGTAACCTGGCTGGCACCGGCGGCGAGGGCCTGGGCATAGGTGGCATCGGCGTCCTCGACATACAGGTGCAGGCCAACGGCCGTGCCATTGAGCGACTGGCTGCTGACCAGCCCGCCAGACTGATCGCACGGGTCGGCAAGCATCAGCGAGGAATCGCCGATTTTCAGCTCGGCATGGCCGACGCGCCCGTCAGGGCCGTCGAGGCGGAACATCTCGAGCGCGCCGAAGGCCTTCTTGTAGAACTCGATGGCCTTGGCGGCATCCTTGATGCCCAGGTAGGGGGTAATGCTGTGCTGTCCTTCGGGGATTGGTTTGACTGCCATTTTATTGATCCTCCTTTAAGGCGCCGCAGGGTGAATGGCGCGAAACTGTATATTTATACAGTTTCGGCGATTGGGCAAATCAAAAGTCGCGGCGCTGGACGAGCGGCAGTCAGAAAATGTAATCGGTGGTCAGGAAGCTCGACTCGCGGTTACGGATGATGTCGCTGATCAACTGCTTGTTGCTGTCCTGGAACTTGGTCGCCACCAGCGTACGGATCGAGAACACCCGCAGGGCGTCGTGTACCGAGAGGGTGCCCTCGGCCGAGTTCTTGCGCCCGTTGAACGGATAGGTGTCGGGGCCGCGCTGGCACTGGGCGTTGAGGTTGATGCGCCCGACCTGGTTGGCGAAGGTATCGACCAGCCTGCCGACCTCGGCCGAATGAGTGCCAAAGATGCTCAGTTGCTGGCCGAAATCGGAATCGAGCACGTAGTCGATCACCGTCTGCAGGTCGCGATAAGGCACCACCGGCACCACCGGGCCGAATTGCTCCTCCTGGTACACGCGCATCTGCGCATTCACCGGGTATAGCAGGGCGGGGTAGAAGAACGAGCCACGGCTGGCGCCACCGCCTTCGTTGATGACCCTGGCGCCTTTGTCGATGGCATCGGCCACCAGGCCATTGAGGTAATCGATCTTGCCGGCCTCGGGCAGCGGCGTCAGGGCCACGCCCGGCTCCCAGGGCATGCCTGGCTTGAGCGCGGCCAGCTTGCGCTGGAATTTATCGAGGAATTCATCGACCACGTCTTCATGGACGAAGAGGATTTTCAGCGCCGTGCAGCGCTGGCCGTTGAACGACAGCGCGCCGGTGACCGACTCGTTCACCGCGTTGTCCAGGTCAACCTCGGGCAGTACGATGCCCGGGTTCTTGGCATCCAGGCCCAGGGCTGCGCGCAGGCGATGCGGGCGCGGGTGGAGTTTTTTCAGGTCGCTGGCGGCCTTGTTGGTGCCGATGAAGGCGAACACGTCGATCTTGCCGCTGGCCATCAGCGCGCTGACGGTCTCGCGGCCACGGCCGTAGATAACGTTGATGACCCCGGCCGGGAAACTGTCGCGGAAGGCCTCAAGCAGCGGACGGATCAACAGCACGCCGAACTTGGCCGGCTTGAACACCACGGTGTTGCCCATGATCAGCGCCGGGATCAGGGTGGTGAAGGTCTCGTTCAGCGGATAGTTGTAGGGGCCCATGCACAAAGCCACGCCCAGCGGCGCACGGCGGATCTGGCCGAGGGTGTCCTGCTCCAGTTCGAAGCGGCTGGAGCGGCGGTCCAGCTCTTTGAGGGCGCCGATGGTGTCGACGATGTAGTCGCAGGTGCGGTCGAACTCTTTTTCCGAGTCCTTGAGGTTCTTGCCGATTTCCCACATCAGCAGCTTGACCACCGCCGCGCGCTGTTCGCGCATCTTGGCCAGGAAGGTTTCGACATGCTGGATACGCTCGGCCACGCGCATGTTGGGCCAGGCGCCGCGGCCCTTGTCATAGGCCTGCACGGCGGCGTCCAGGGCGGTGAGGGCGGTGTCGGCGTCCAGCAGCGGCGTGTTGCCGAGGATCACCTGGCGTTCTTCATTGCCCTCCTTGAGCCACACCGGGCTGCGCACCGTGGCCAGCGGCCCGTCCCATTGCTGCAACTGGCCGTTGACCAGGTACTCGCGTTGCACCAGCGGCTCACCCAGGCGGTACGCCTCAGGGATCTCGTTGGCGGTGGGAAACAGCGAATCGAGCAGACGGTCCATGGGCGCAGCACCTCTTTTTCTGTAATGGGTGAAACGTTTCAGTTTGAGCATAACGCCAGCGCGCTAAAAAAAGCCAGCCTGGCTAAACAATGCGCCGCCGGCGCCGATAAAGCAGTAATGCGATGCGAATTACGGACCTATGAGCACAAGAATCCTCGCCCTTGATGACAATCCGGTCCTGTCGAAGAACCTGCGCACCACCCTCAATCGCCTGCTGCCCGTAGGTTTTGCCCTGATCGGCATCGGCCTGTCGGTGGTGCTCGGGCGCCTGGACGTGCAGCGCCAGGAAGCCGAGGTGATCGCCAATGCCAGCGCGCGCCTGTCGGGCGTGCGCGCCAGCATCGAGGCGCAGTTGCGCTCGGCGTTCGGCGAGACCGAGGGCATTGCCCAACTGCTGAGTGCCGATGGCGAAATCAGCCCCGAGCATTTTCACGACATGGCCCGCCAGGCCATCGCCTCGGTGCCGCACATCCGCCATGTTTCCCTGGCGCCCAACGATGTGATCGCCGACGTCTACCCGCTCAATGGCAATCAGGGCGTGCTGGGCATGGACTACCGCCGGCTGCCCGACCAGTACCCGCTGCTGCAGCGTGCCCGCGACAACTACAGCCCGGTGCTGGCAGGCCCCGTGCAGTTGCTGCAGGGCGGGCGCGGGCTGATCTACCGGCGCCCGGTGTTCCTCAAGGGCCACAAGGGCGTCAACCTGTACTGGGGCAATGTCTCGATTGTTGCCGATATCGACCGCTTGCTCAGCACCGCCGGGCTCGATCTGGACCCGGGCTTCGAGCTGGCCCTGCGCGGCGCCGACGGCCAGGGCCCGGCGGGCGCGGTGATCTGGGGTGACCCGCAGTTGTTCGAACAGCACCCGGTGACGGTCAATGTCGATGTGCCCGGCGGGCTCTGGCAACTGGCGGCCAGCCCCCTGGGCGGCTGGCCGTCGATGAGCCTGTTCGCCTCGCCGCTGTTTTTGTTTGCCCTGACCTGCACCGGGCTGTTCAGCGTGTTCGTCGCCCAGCTCAACCGCAGCAACCACCTGATCAACCTGCGCAACCTGGAACTCAAGCAGTCCCAGGCGCAACTGGAGCGCCTGGCGCATTTCGATGCCATTACCGGGCTGCCCAACCGCCTGCGCTTTCAGCAGCAGTTGCTCGACGCCATCAGCCAGGGCCAGCGCCTGGCCGTGCTGGTGCTCGACATCGACGGCTTCAAGCAGATCAACGACAGCCTCGGCCACGCCATGGGCGACCTGTTGCTGCAACAGGCCACGGCGCGCTTCATGCAGATCATCGAGCCTGAGGATTGCCTGTGCCGCCTGGGTGGCGACGAATTTGCCTTTGTTCTCAAAGGGCCGGATGACCGTTGCATCGAGCGTATCCAGGCCCTGCTGCAAACCCTGCAATTGCCGTTTGACCTCAAGGGCAACGCCGCGCTGGTGACCGGCAGCATCGGCCTGGCCTGGTGCCCGGAACATGGGCAGAGCGCCGACCGCCTGCTGCGCCACGCCGACACCGCGATGTACGCGGCCAAGGAGAGCGGGCGCAATGCCTACCGCCTGTACCAGCCGGAAATGACCCAGCGCCTGCAGCAGCGCCTGGACCTGGAGCACAACCTGCGCCGGGCGCTCAAGCACAATGAATTCGAGCTCTGGTACCAACCCAAGATCGACCTGTTCAGCGGCCGCGTCGAAGGCGCCGAGGCGCTGCTGCGCTGGCGTGACCCCGAGCACGGCCTGGTGTCGCCGGCGCAGTTCATCCCGCTGGCCGAGCGCACCGGGCTGATCATCCCCCTGGGCGAGAAAGTGCTGGATCTTGCCTGCGCGCAGATCGCCGCCTGGCGCGCCGCCGACCGCCTGCCGGGGCCGGTGGCAATCAACGTCGCGGCCCTGCAGATCGAGCGCAGCGACTATGTCGCCAGCCTCAGGCGCACCCTCAAACGCTATGACCTGGCGCCGACCCTGCTGGAAGTCGAGATCACCGAAAGCCTGCTGATGGAAAGCCAGCAGCACGCCTGCGCAGTCCTGGCGCAGTTGCAGGAACTGGGCGTGACCACCGCAGTGGACGACTTCGGCACCGGATATTCGTCGCTGGCGTACCTGAAGATGCTGCCGATCGACCACCTGAAGATCGACCGCGCTTTCATCAAGGATTTGCCCGAAGACGACGACGGCGCCGCCATTACCCGGGCGATCATCGACCTGGGCCACGCCCTGGGCTTCAAGATCACCGCCGAAGGCATCGAAACCGCCGAGCAGTATGCGTTTTTGCGCAATGCCGGGTGTGATCAGGGCCAGGGCTTCTGGATGGGCCGGCCGATGCCGGTGGCCGAGTTTGATAGCTGGTTGGAATCAAAAAAGGTGGATCTCAGCATTTTGGTTCGATGAGTTCAAAGGAGTTGAATATCGGGTGACATGCGGTAGCAATTCACTCGCCTTTTTCTATACTCGATCTACATGTAACCTGGGCGGAGTAGAAGAAATGCGAAACGACAGAGCACCGGCCATAGATCCGTATGATGCGATTCAGTTATTGAGTGACCAAACCTTATATCTGAATGCTATGAATTCTATGCGTAGATATAGCGATTCGAAAGGAAGGCTTGCTGAGGATGACGTCGAGAGTCTTCGGCTCGAAGCTGAGTCACAATTTGCTAGGCTGCAACTTTTTTATTTAGAAAAATTAGGCAGATAGGCTTCAACTCTCACTCTCACTGGTTTCGGAGTGTCTGCTCTCTGTGAATCGGCTGAAATCTTTGCTGTTGGAAATAAGAAAAATTCACAGTTCTACTTGAAAATTCCTTCCTCACGACATTTTAAGCTAGTTGAAATGGTTCTTAGGAATTATCCTACGCTTTCTGTCACCTTCATTCTCTTGCTTGCTCTGTATATTCAAACTAGGCTCGCTCGGTCACTGAAAACTTGGTGATCGGGTTTGGCGACCCGGAATCTATATGCAGATATGCCCCTGAATGAAGGGCGGGCGTTTTAGTGTCCGTTTGTCCTTTATGGTGGCTGTATGCGGGAGGGCTTATGCCCTGCCGGGGTTTCCTGCGTTGATCCGGTTCGCCAACCCGCGTACAGCTGCCACCTTATCTCGTTTGGCGACGAGTGCGTGGTAGCTCCAGTCAACTCAACCAGGAGCCTATCGATGAAAAAACCAGTACCTGATCCGCCATCACTTCATCTTGTCGAGACCTTAGAGACTAGTGTCAAAAGTTGTCCGGATCATCCACCACTTTTCAATGTGCGAGCCGGGATCTGTGCAGAAGATGCTCTAGTGCATGCAGTCCTATACCTGAAATGTGCGAGCGCAACGATTTCGCAGGTCGTTAAGCATACAGATAATGAAGGACGTGCTTTTGTATGGTCTTCGCAACACTCTGTTGAAATGGCCAGCGCTCTGATGGACGCATTGCTAGATGGAGTCGAAGCTCGACAGCTAAAGGTCTGAGCAATGGCTGAAAGCGAGAATGTCTTGGATCCTGCTCTATAAGGATGAAAGACACTCGCTTTCAGTGACTGGACGTCTCACCGGGGGTACAAACCAATCAGCGCAAAATCTATTCGCTGACCGTTTACGCTCAAATATTTTAAGAGGGGGCCAGCACAGTTCGTCCCCCGGTAAGCACCCCATACCCAACCCTAGGCACCCCCCCCAACCTTAACTCCACCAACGCCTTCAACGACTCCCCACTCCCCAAATACGCATCCCCAAAATCATGCCCCCCCAACGCACTCGGATGCGCCACCACCTCCAGCAACCCATCCGCCGGCGCTAACCCCGCGCGTAAATCCGCCGGCGTACACACATAATCCGCCGTCGCCCCCGCCAACTGCTTCAAGCGCCTATTTAGCAACGTTTTGAACACCCGCTTCAGCGGCCCGATGTTATGCCCAAGATTACGCGCCAACCTCACCGCCACGCCTTCGCGCGCCGCAAAGCGGGCGACGATTACGCCAATGGGCCAGATGTTGTGCACATGCTGGTGCGAGTCCAGGTGGCTGGGCATCAGGCCCTGGTTCAGGCAGTGTTGCCACTGCGCCTGCAGTTCCTGCTCAACGGCGTCGCGCTCGGCGCGGCTCAGGCGCAGGGTGCGTTGCTTCAGGCGCAGGTCGAATTCGCCATTGGGCGCGCAGAAGCGCGGCTGCTGGCGAATGGCTTGGCTCAGCGGCCGGCCGTAGGTGAGGTTGAAGTGCAGGCCGATACGCCCGCGCAAGGCCGGCAGTTGCGCCAGGCTGCAGGCGGCGCTGAAGGCCGGCATGTTGGCCATGGCCGTGGCCGAGCTGATCAACCCGGCCTGGAAGGCATGCAGGATGACCGCGTTGGTGTGGGCGCTGAGGCCGAAGTCGTCAGCGTTGACTATGACCTGTGAGGGCATCCGGGTTCTCCTGTGGCGAGTCGGGCTCGGCGGGGGTGGCCGAGGGTGTTTGGCGCAGGCGTTGCAACTGTGGCTTGAAGCGTTGCCACAGGCGCAGGGCCAGGCCCAGGGCCAGGCCGCTGGGACGCCAGCTGTAGAAGCTTCGGCGCTGGTGTTCAACGGCGCCGCTCATGCGTTCGTGCAGTTGGTGGCTGGAGTTGTGCAGGCTCACCCGCGAGGCGTCGACCCACTCCCAGCCGTCGTCCAGGCCCCAGTGAATCCATTCCTCGAGCAGCACCCGGCCGCTGCCAAGCTCGGCATAGGCGGGCACGAAGGCCAGGTTGTAGTCGTACACCCGGCCGCGCTCGAACACCCCCAGGCGGTAACTGATGCAGCGGCCGTCGAGCTCCAGCAGCACCATGCGCACCAGGCCTTGGGCCGCCAGGGCGCTGAAGGCCTGGTACATCCACTGGCGGCGCAGGCGGCCAGAGAAGATGCCGACCTCGTCGTCGCCTTTCCAGCTGAGCTCTTCGACAGCGCTGATGGCATCGAGCAGTGGCGTGATGGTGTTGGCATCCGGGGTAACCCTGCGTACCTGGGCGCCGCAGGCGGCAATGCGCTTGCGCGCGCGGCGCAGTTTGTAGCGCGGGTCGCCGCTGATTTCCTGGCGGTCTTCGGGCACGATGCGGTGCACCGGCACCCGGCAATTCAGGCGCTGTTCATGGGTGGAGCTGCGCCGCGCCCAGCGGCTGAGCAGGCTGTGGGCCGCCGCGCCGTCGGGCACTTCGTCCAGTTGCAGCAGGGCATGGGGCAGTTGCTTGCGGATCGCCCGCAGCACTTGAGCGGCGGCCTTGGCCGGCACATCGCAGAGCAGGGCGATGCGGTCGCTGAGCGGGTAGCCCAGGTGCCGCACCACCTGCACCGTCAATGGGCCGAAGCGCTCAGTGCCGCGTACCAGCGGCAGGCACAGGCACAACCGGCCCTGGTCGCGGCCCACCAGCACCTGCAGTTGTTGCCCGGCCATCAGTGACGCTTCGGCCGCCAGCAGCCAGCCCAGGTGGTTGAACGGCGTGCTGTCGGCCAGTTGCTGGCGCAGTTGTTCGTAGTCGGCGGCGGGGAAGTCCGCCGCCGCCAGCGACGGGTACCACTGCAGTTCAAGGCTCATGGGTTCAAGTCACCGTGGCCGGGGCGGGGCTTGCTTCAGGTTTGCGCAGGGGCTCCAGGCGCGACTCGCTATAGCGGGTTTCGCGGTAGAACTTCCAGCGGCCGAACAGGCAGTACACATTCATCACCCGTCCTTGTTCCTTATAGCCCATGCGCAGGTGCAGCTTGAGCGCCGGGATGTTGTGGCTTTCGCACACGTCCACCACGGTGTCGCAGCCCTGGGCGGCCATGGCCTTCCACAGCTCCAGCTGCAGGTCGACCGAAAGCTCGGTGCCCCAGTACTTGCGCGCCAGCTCGCCGCCAAATTCAAAGAACTGCCCGGGCTCGACCGGGAACCAGCAGCCGTAGAAGTGGCGGTCGTGGTAGTGGCGCAGGCTGCCCCAGATGAATGCCACCACGTCACCCGCGTCATCGAGGAACATCAGCCCAGTGTGGCCCTCGGCGGCCAGCTCGCGCATGGTCTCGATGCGGTCGCCAAAGTGTTTGGCGAAGGCCCGTACGTTGTGCACGGTGATCGGCTCGACCCGCAGCGGCGGGTAGGGTTTGAGTTTGTGCGGCGGCACGGGGCTGACCAGGTCGCGCTCCATCCACAGCAGCTCCCAATGGTAGAACAGGTAGCGCTTGACCCCAGCGTTGATGGTATTACGCAGTCCTTTGCGCTGGATGCGATCCTGGATCTTGCTCAAAGCACTCATGGTGCCTCCTGTTTCTGGCAGGTGAGGTGCGCGTTCATGACGCGCTCCAGGTCAGGGCGAACAAGGTTTGCCCTGGCAATTGAAAATGGATACGGCCTTGCTCGCAGACAAACTGCGCGCGGCGTGTGCTGTTGTCGGGGCCGAAAAAGCTCAGGGCGCCTGCAGCGCAGCGTTGTTCGGTGGCAAGGGTCACCTGTTGCAGGCGCTCGCCCTTGTTCACCCCCAACAGGCTGCGCTGCTTGCCACGGGCCATGGCCAGGGCGTCGACTTCGAAGGCGTCGTTGTCCAGAGCCAGCACCTGGTCGAGCCAGTGCTGCTGGATGAACTGCTGGGCCAGGCCCACGGGCTTTAGTTCAAAACGGTTTTCGCCCAGCACCCGGACCATGCCCTTGGGCCATTCGGGCTCGTCGGCGACGTGGAACCAGTTGAGCATGTCGAGCAGGCCGTCCTGGGAGGCGTTGATCACCACCGAGGCCCACCACAGGGCGGTAAAGTGGGTTTCCTGGTCGTAGGGGCTCAGGCTCGAGCCGCTGGAGAGGTTGGTCTGGTCCAGCAGCAGCGCCTTGTTCGGCCGGCCCTGGGCATCGAGGCCGACCAGCCTGGCGGCCTGGCGCACCGAGTCGCGGTAGCTGCGGGTGGCCAGCAGGTCGCGGACCATCCATTCGTGCCAGGCCAGGGCGTCGATCTGCGCACCGTGCTCCTTGAGCAGGCGCTGTGCCCAGTCAAGGCCGATGCGCTTTTCGCTGTCGCTGTGCAGCGGGCCGTTGACCAGTCGCGAGCTTGCCGGCATGGCGATGCGCACCCCGGCTTCGCGGGCGCCGGGGCTGCGTTGCACGCGCTCGGCCATGGCCTGGAAGTAGCGGCTGAAGGTGGGGTAGTCGCTGTAGTTGAGGTTCGGTTCGTCGGCGAAGGCCAGGTAGTGCAGGGTGTTGCCACCGAGCTTGCGGGTGGTGTTCAGCCAGTCGTCGAGGCCGTCGTTGCGGATGCGGTCGGCGGCCAGTACCGATTCGCGGCCGGTGCCGGCCAGCAGGGTGATGTCCTGTTTGATGTTGTAGCGTTGCTGGTAAAAGCTGCGAAAGGCAGTTTCATAGCCGGGCTTGCGTGCCAGCAGGTCGGCGAAACTGTAGTAGCCGGCTGCTTGCGGTTGCAGGGCATCGAGCACGGCGTAGCTCGATGGCGGCGGCAGTACATAGGGCAGGTTGACGCCCAGGTCCGGGGTGCGGCCCAGTACGGTGTGGCCAAGGCTGAGCGCGACCTTGCCGTCGCTGTTGTGTAGCGGGCGTAATTGCCCGGGCTGCTGGGCGAACAGGTTGGCGCTGCCGTCGAGCCAGAACGCCACCTTGCCACGGCCTTGCAGTTGCAGGCGGAAGGTCTGCTCTTTACTCGACTGCGGCAGCGCCAGGCGATCGAACTGCCAATAGGCGGGGTAGGGCTTGAGCGCCAGGCTCAGTTGCTGGCTGTCGCCCAGGCGCTGCACCTGCAGGCTGCGTACGCCGCCATGATATTTGCCGGCCAGGGTGGCTTTCTCGCCCGCGGGCACTTTGAAGTACAGCTCGACATTGGGCCCGACTTCGGCGCTGAAGTGCACCTTGGCCGGGGCGAACAGCGCCCGGGTGCTGTCGGCATGCTCGATGCGGTAACGGCGAAAGCTGTAGCCGGGGATTTCCACCTGGTAGTCGCTGGCGCTCGCCGCCAGCGGCCATTGCACCCAGCCTCGGCTTTCATTGGCCTCGATCGCGCGCTCGGCCTGCAAGTAGCCCTGGCCGTCGAGCAAAAAGATGCGCTCGGGGTTGGCCTCGGCCTGCCAGGCCGGTTGCCAGCTGACCGTGACGGTGTCGGCCTTGCTCGCTTGCAGGTACAGGCTGCCATCGCGCAAGTCGCCCCATTGCAGGGGCGCAGCCTGTAGCGTGGCGCTCACCAGCACGCCGCTCACCACCAGGGCCAGGGCTTTCATGCCGGCCGCCGTTGCAGCATCTGCCGAAGCGGCGCGAGGTCGCTGGGCAGTACCAGCAGGGTTTGCCAGAACGGCACGCCGCTGAGCTTGCAGTACAACAGCAGCATCGCCAGGGTCACCGCCAGGTAAGCGATGGATGAGGCCGCCGCAGCGCCGACGATGCCATAGGTGGGGATCAACAGCACGTTGAGCAGCAGGTTCAGCGCCGCGCCCAGGCCCATCATCAGCGATACCGTGCCGGGGCGGTTCTTGCCCAGCAGGTCGAGGCGCAGGATGCTCGCATAGCACAGGCCGAACAGCCCCGGCAGCAAGGCCAGAAGCGCCGGATAGGCCGGTTGGTACTCGGCGCCGAACAGGGTGACGATCAGCCACTCGCCAATCAGCGCCATGCTCAGGCAGGCGCCGAGCATCACTGTGGCGGTCAGGCGCAGGGCCAGCGGGGTAAGCTTGTCCATGCCGGCGTCCTGCTGCAGCAGGCGTTTCATCAGCGGTGTGGTCACCGCCTCAGGGACGATCAGCAGCAGTTCGGCGGCGGCGCTGGCCATGGCGTAATGGCCCAGCGCGGCGCTGCCGAGCATGGCGCTGATGAACAGGTAGTCGGAGCGCAGAATCACCTGCTGGAACAATAAGTCCGGGTGGCTCTTGGCGCTATAGGAGAGCAGCTCGCGCTGGCCGCTGCGGTCCCAGCACAGGCGGATCGAGTGCTGCCGGCCGAGCCAGTACAAACCGAGCATGACCACCAGGCTCAGGCCCAGCAGCCAGCTGATCAGCGCCGCTTCCAGGGCCGCGTGCTGCCACATCCAGAACAGGCCGACAAACAGCAGCAGCGGCACCAGCGACTCGGTCAGGCGCAGGGCGTTGAAGGCGCCAACCCCGCCGGTGGCGTTGTGCAGGGTCAGCAGGCCGCTTTTAAGCACCGTCAGCGGCACCGCCAGCAGCAACAGCCAGGCCAGCAGGCCCAGCTGGGTGGTCACTTCCAGTTCAGTGCCGAACTCCCGGGCCAGGGCCACGCAGACCAGGGTCAAGGCGCCGGCCACCAGGCAGCCGTAGATCAGCACCTGGCTGAGCAGCAGGCCCATGCTGCGCTGCTTGGCCGCCTGGTAACCAACGGCGGTGTTGAGCCCGCCGCTAGTGGCGGCGCTGATCAGGTCGGGCAGGGTGCTGAGCAGGGCGAACAGGCCGCGCTCGCTGGGGCCCAGGATGCGCGCCAGCAGCACGTTGCGCATCAGCCGCAGGGCGATCATCGCCAGGCGCGTGCCCATGCTCAGCAGCAGGTGGCGCACGTAGTGGCTGCGGCTCATGGGCGGCCTCCGCGGCTGATGCGCCAGGCCAACAGCGAAGGGCGGCTGGCGCTGCGCTGGCTGACACTGATACGCGGCAGGGCCAAGGGGTCGTCATGGCCCTGGCAGATCCCGGCGCGGGTGCTCAGGGCAAAGGGGTAGCGGTGCGCGGCCAGGCGCTCGCGCACCCGCGCGTCGTGGTCGCCGTTGGGGTAGCAGTACACCGGCAGCGGCTGTTTGCAGCCCTGTTGCAGGGCGTAGTGGCTGCGGCTCAGTTCTTCTTCCAGGCACTGGTCGTCCAGGCCCGGCAGCAGCGCGTGGCTGGCGCCGTGGGGGCCGAAGCTGATCAGCCCGGAGTTTTCCAGGTGGCGTACCTGGTTCCAGTCCAGGGCCTGGGGCAGGGATTCAGCCGGGCAGGCGTCGGTGAGGTGATGCAGGGCCATCGGGCTCAGGCTTTTCAGGCTTTGCAGGTATTTGCCCAGGGCCTGGCTGCGCGCGTGTGGGCGCTCGTTCATGAAGTAGGCGGCCGGCAGTGGCCGGCCGATCTTGCGCAGTTGCTCGATCAGCGCCCGGCGGGAGATTTCGCCATGGGTGCCCCACAGGGTTTCGCCCAGGCTCTCCCACCAGAAGCGCTGGCGGCTGCCGATGTAGTCGGTGGACAAAAAGATGCTCGCCGGCACCTGGTATTGCTGCAGCAGCGGGAAGGCATTGAGGGCGTTGTCGCGCCAGCCGTCGTCGAAGGTCAGGGCCACTTTCGGCCGGTTGCCGCTGCGCGGGTGTTCGTGGGCCTTGAGCAGGTCCATCAGGTGCACGCAGTCAAAGTGGCGTTGCAACCAGCGCAGCAGGCGTTCGAAGGCCTGGGGGCCGACGCACAGTTCATTGCGGTGCGGCAGGGCGGCACTGTCGTCGTCGGCCAGCACCCGGTGCAGCATAAGGATCACCCCGGCGCCGCGCAACTGGCTGCGGCCCTTGGGGGAATTGAGGTACAGCCAACCGCTGGCACGCTTGATACTGGTTTTTATCGGCATGTCAGGTGCTCATCGAGTCTGGTCGGGGTTCCATTGGTTGTAGCTGTGCCCGCGTAAAAACTGCCACAGGCCGACGCTCATGCCGGCCAGGGTCACCAGCACGAAGGCCGCCAGGCGAAACGGTTTGGGCAGGCGCTGGCGCACGTCCAGCAGGCCGGCGATGGCGATGGCATAGCCGAGCAGTTGCGCGGCCAGGGTCAGTTGGTAAAAGCCGTGGCCGTCGAGCAACCACAGGTTGGCCAGCAGCAGGGGCAACAGCAGCACCGGCGCCAGGCGGCGGATCAGCTTGTGGCTGATCAGGGCAATGGCGTACAGGCCGTGGTGCAGCGGGTTGAGCAGTTCGCGGCGGGCGGCCAGGCTGATCAGGCCGCCGACGGTGACGCGCTGGCGGCGGCTGAACTGGCGGTCGGCCTCGTCCACGCCCTGGTCGAGCACCTGGGCTTCGTCAACGTAGACCACCCGTTTGCCGGCCACCGGTGCGCAGGTGTTGATGTAGAAGTCGTCGTTGACCCGCGCCGGAATCGGCTGGTACAGCTCGCGGCGCAGTGCCTGCAGGGCGCCATCGGCCGACACCGTGCAACCGGTGCGGCTCTCCACCCGGCGCAGCCAGGCTTCGTAGTGGCGGTACAGGCTTTCGCCCAGGCTCAGGCCCTTGCCGGCCTCGGGGATGATCATCTTGCCCACCGTGCCGCCCACTTCAGGGTCGGCAAAGGGTGCCAGCAAGGCGCCGAGGGTGCCGTCAATCCAGTGCACATCGGCGTCGGTGAACACCACGATGTCGCCCGTACACTGGGTGACGGCGACGTTGAGCACGCTGTTCTTGCCCATGCGCGGCAGGTCGAGGACCTGGATGCGCGGGTCGTCAAAGCTGCGCGCCAGGGCCACGGTGCTATCCGTGGAGCCATCGCTGGCGACGACGATCTGCAGGCTCTGGGCCTGGTAATCCTGGGCCAGCAGGTTGCGCAGCTTGTTGTCGATATTGCGTTCTTCGTTGTGCGCGGCCACCACCACGCTGACCCGCTGCGGCGCCAGCGGTGCGGGGCGGTGACGGGGGAACAGCGGCCCCACCAGGGTCAGCAGCAGCGGGTAGCCCAGCCAGGCATAAAACGGTAGCAACAGGCACAACCAAAAGATGAACTCAGCCACGGGCGGGCCTCCTTGCGTTCCAGTTGAACAGGCTGAGCACGAAGGCCGCGCCGGCCAGGTGCAGGCGGATCCAGTGCAGGCCCCAAAGCTGCAGGGCGAACAACAGGTCGCGGTGTTTCAGGCTCTGGCGCAGGCTCAGGGCCAGCGCGGGCAAGCTGGTGACCAGCAGCAACAACAGCGCCAGGTGCGGGTAACCGTCGAGCAGCGCCGACAAAGCCATGAAGTCGAGCAGCCAGGCGCCCAGCGACAGCAGCGGAAAGCGCAGCAGGCGCAGGCTCGGGCCGTTGCTGCGCAGCAGTTGCAGGTTGCTGCCCTGGCGCCACAGCTCCTTGCCCAGCCACTCGCGCCAGCTGCCCTCAAAACCCCAGTGCAGCACCACCGGCTCGCGCAGGGCCAAAAGCCGCGCGCCGGCCTTGTTCAGGTGCCAGGTAAAGTCCTTGTCTTCGCCGGTGCGCAGGGTTTCGTTGAAGCCGCCCACCTGATCGAACCAGTGGCGCTGCATCAGCAGGTTGGGGGTCGGCAGCCACTGCATCGGGTGCAGTGCCGGCAAGCCTGCACGCAGGGTCCGGCGTTGCCAGGCGCGGGCGAACCAGGGCGCCTGGCGCGGGGTGTCGCAGTCCAGGGCGAAGACGTCGCCACGACCTTCGCCATGCAGCTTGAGCAGCAGGCTCAGCCAGTGCTCGGGCACTTCGATGTCGGCATCGAGAAACGCCAGCCACTCACCGCTGCTGGCCTGTACGCCACGGTTGCGCAAGGCGCCGATGGTCAGCCCGGGCAGGCTCAGCACCTGGGCGCCGAGGCTGCGGGCGATCTGCGGGCCGTCGTCGCTGGAGCCGTTGTCGACCACCACCAGCTCGCAGTCAAGGCCGGCATCGGCGGCGGCGTTCAACGCCGACTGCAGGGTCCGGGCGATGTGCCGGGCTTCGTTGAACATCGGCACCACGACACTGACCTTCATGCCTTCACCTGCGCCGGTTGCGCCTGTTCGGCCTTGAGCCGCAGCACGCTGGACAGCGCCAGCATGATCCACAGGTACTTGTGGTTGGGCGCGCTGAGGAACATCAGGAACAGGCTGATGGCGAGCATGCTCATGCACAGGTGGGTGAGCAGGTCGGCCTGGCCCTGCTCACCCTGGCGCAGCCACAGGCGCCGGGCGTACCAGACGTTGTACAGGGCCAGCAAGACCATGCTGACAAAGAGGATGCCGGCCGGTATGCCGACCTCGCTGAAGATCTCCAGGTAGGTGTTGTGCGCGCGGCGGTACAGGTCGCCGACCTTGCGGTTGGCTGAAAACGCCTTGGCGTAGCCGGTGGTGGCGTAGTGCAGGGGGAAGGTGCCGGGGCCGGTGCCGAGCACCGGGTGTTCGCGGATCATCTTGCTGCCGACCACGATGTACGACGAGCGCCGGCCCAGGGAATCGTCCTGGAAGGCATTGACCCCGGACTTGAGCAGCGCCAGCGACTGGATGCGCGCAACGTAGCTGGCCGGCATCAGCGCCACCATGGTCGGCAGCAGAATCGCCAGGCCAAGCATGGCAAAGCCCAGGTGTCGCGGGCGCAGGTGGGCGACCTGGGTGCGGTAGTGCACCAGCACGATGCCCAGGCTGATCAACAGCACCACCAGGCCCGAGCGCGAGTTGGTCTTGGTCATGCCCGCCAGCAGCAGGATGCAGCAGGCGATCCAGAACAGCTTGTGCAGCCGCCGCGGGCTGTTGAACACCAGCCACAGGGCCATGGGCACGGCGATGGCGATGAGCATGGCGAACACGTTGGGGTCTTCCAGCAGGCCGGCGGCGCGGCCTTCGTCCTGGTACTTGGCCGAGGCCATGGCCATGATGCAGGTCAGGCTGACACTGAGGGTCACCAGCCGGTACATCATCGGCAGGTCGAGGTCGCGGCCAACCAGCAGGGTGATGCCGAACAACAGCAGGCCCACGGCAAGCTCGCGAAAGTGCCCCAGGGACATCTCGCTGCTGTCGCTGGCCAGAAAGCTCAGCAGGTACAGCGCCAGAAAACCCAGCAACAGCCGCCACATGCTGCTGCGCAGGCGCTCGGCGGGCAGTTGCTTGACCGCCAGTTGCAGCACCAGCACCAGGGCCAGGGCCGCGCCGATCATTTTCGAGGCGGTCAGCTCGCTGTCCTTGAACAGGCCTTCCAGCGGCACCAGGGTGATAATTGCCAGCAGTCCCCAGGCCGGGCGTTTGTACAGCGCCAGCAGGCCGGCCAGGCCGATTACCGCGCCGGGGGCGAGAAACGGGTAGGGGCTGGCCAGCAATGCCACGCAGGCGATGGCCAGCAGGCCGATCAGGGACAGGGGAATGATCATGCGCAGGTCTCCGTGGCCGCGCCCAGGTAAACCCGGGCCCAGCGTTGCGCCAGCGTCGGCAGGTGATAACGTTCGCGTTGGGTGCGCCGCGCCTGGGCGATCAGCTCGCCGGCCTGGGCCGGGTCGAGCATCAGCGCCTCAAGCTGGGCGGCCAGCTCTTGCACCGCCAGGGGCCGGGCCAGCAGGCCGCTGCGCCCGTGTTCGATCACATCGGGGATACCGCCGACCGCAAAGGCCACCACCGGCACGCCATCCTGCATGGCTTCGAGCAGGATCATCGGCGTGCCTTCGGTGCGCGAGCTGATCACCAGGGCATCCAGGCGTGCCATCCACTGGCGCATGTCGGCCTGAAAGCCGGGCAGGCGGATGCGCTGGCTTAAACCGGCGGCGTCGATGCGCGCTTGCAGGGCGTCGCGCTCGGGGCCGTCGCCGAGCATCACTGCGTCGAGCTGCGGGTGGCGCTGGCACAGCGGGATCAGGGTATCGAGAAACAGGTCCGGGCCTTTCTCGCAGCTCAAGCGGCCAACATAGCCGGCCAGCCAGCGGCCAGCGCCAGGGTGGCGTGCGGGCAGGGCGTCGGCCTCGGGCAAGCCGTTGGGGATAACCTGCAGCTTGTGCTCGGCGACCCCGGCCTGGCGATGGATGCGCTTGATGCTCTCGGCCACGCAGACCACCCGCTCGATGGTGGCGGTGCGGCATAGCTGCAGGCTGATCCAGGTGTACAGGCGCTGCTTGCGGCTGCTGGGGGTAAAGCCGTGCTGGGTGGCGACCATCGGCAGGCGCCACAACTGCGCGCCCAGCCAGCCGAACAGCAGGCCCTTGAAGTTGTGGCTGTTGATCAGCGGCTGCTGGTCGTGGCGCCGACGCAGTTCAGCCAGCAGCTCGCCGACCCCGTCGCAGGTCTGGCAGGCCACGCCGGCGGCGCGAAAACGCGCCACCAGTTGCTCCGGGGCCCCGAGAAACAGCACCTGGTGCTGCCCCGGGGTGGCCTGGCAGTGGTCCAGCAGCATCCGCTCGGCGCCGTAGAAGCCGCCACTGCTGAGCAGGTGCAGGATCGGCCGTGGCGGGTTCAGGGCTGCGTTCAATTGCGCACCCAGTGCACCAGCCGCGGCAGCGACCAGCCCTTGTAGGGGTTGGGGGTTTCCGGGGTCTGGTCGTTGATCACCAGCAGTACCGGCAGGTCCAGTTGATGGCTGATTTGCGCCGGGTGCTTGAAGCGCCGGTCAAAGAACTCTTTGACGTACACCAGGGCAATCGCCAGCAGCAGGCCGGTGAGCATGCCGAACGGCACGATCAGCAGCGGCTTGGGAAACGCCGGCTCCGCAGGCTCGTACGGGGCGCTGAGGATGCGCGCGTTGGACAGGCCGTTGAGCAGGTCGGCGCCGCGCGATTCTTCGTAGCGCTGGGTGTAGGTGAAGTAGGCCTTGTGCAGGGCGTCGATCTCGGTGTCGAGCTGGCGCGCCTTGCTCTGGGTTTCTTGCAACTGGTGCACGCGGCCTTTGAAGTCGGCGATGCGCGCGGTCTTCTGGGCGATCACGTCCTGGACCACGGCCAGGTCTTTCTCGCGCTCCTTGATGCGGTTGGCGACGATCTTCAAGAACTGCTGGCGGGTCTTGGCGATCTGTTCGCGTTGCAGCAGCATCTGCTCGCTGCCGGGCTGGAACACCGCCAGGTCGCTGACGTAGGTCAGCACCAGGGTGGTCAGCTGTTCACCGAGCTGCTTGATTTCGCGGTCTTCAAAGGCCACGTTGTCGACCGTGGTGGTGAAGGTGTAGGGGAAGGCGAAATCGCGCATGTTGGCGTTGCTGGCCGCGGCCAGGCTGGTTTTCAGGTAGTCCAGCCACTGCTGGCTTTGCAGCAGGCGGTCGCGGTACTGGTTCAGTGCCTGTTCTTCGGTGTTGATGGCGTTGAGGCGGAAGGTGATCTCTTCTTTGGGGTCCGAGGAGCCGATGCTTTCGAGCATGCCCAGGCGCTTGCCTTCGAGGTCATCCATGCGCACCTGGTATTGCAGTTTCTTCTGCTCGTAGAACTGCTCGGGCAGCTCGTTGGACTGCAGGTTCTGGCGGTTGCGCAGGTAGTTGTCGAGCAGGCGGCTGACGAACAGCGTGCCCAGTTTCGGGTCGGGAAAGCTATACGTCACCGAGACCACGTTGGAGCCGGGCAGGGTTTCGACCTTGAGGTCCTTGATGGCGTCGTCGGTGAGGGTGTCGAGCTGGGTGTCGCGCACCGGGTCGACCTCGAGGCCGAACAGCGAGCGCACCGGGTTGACCACGTACTCGCGCAACGGGTTGATGATGCCGCTGCGGATCGGCCCGAACACCACCCGCTGCATGAAGCTGGGCGGGATCTCGTACTTGCCCTCGGCGCGCAGCTGGCTGATGGTTTCGCGGATCAGGGTCGGCGAACGCAGGATATTGCTCTCGGTCTCCATGTCGGCCAGCGACGGCGGGATGAACTTGTCGGTCTCCTGGGCGAGGGTGGTGTTGGTGTCGCTCTGGGACAGTTTTTTCGACTGCACGATCACTTCGGCGGTAATGTCGAAGCTCTGCTTGAGCACCAGCGGCAACAGCAAGGCGATCACTGCGAAGACCAGGAACACCCGTTTGACCAACTGGCGGTTGGCAAAGAAGATCCTGAAGAATTCATGCAGGTAGTTTTCTTTTGTATTCATGCTCGGATACCCGCCTGGAATTAGTTGTTGTCGCTGTCTTTGTTGTCAACGCGATAACCGAAGCTGAAGCCGACCCCCTGGAACAGCACCACGTCAGCCAGTTGCCGGGCCAGGTCGCCGGCGCTGGCGAGCTTGGTCTTGGGCACGTAGAGCATGTCGTCCGGCTGCAGGTAGGCGACTTGCGCGGCGCTGGCATCCAGGGCCTTGTCGACGTTGTAGGGCACGGCCTGCACCTGGTTGCCGTTGCGGCGCATGATCACCACTGAGTCGAGCCGCGCCTTGACGTTCGGGCCACGGGCCAGGGTCAGGGCTTCAAGCACCGACACCGGGCGGCGGATCGGGTAGGCGCCGGGCTGGCCGACTTCACCCAGTACGTAGATCTCGTTGACGGCGGTGGACTTGAGCATCACGTCCACGGTCATGCGCCCCGGCAGGTCGGCGTAGCGCTTGTTCAGGTAGGTTTGCAGCTGGGTGACAGTCATGCCCTGCAGCGGCACCGAACCGATTTCCGGGAAGCTCGCCTGGCCGTCGCTGCCGACGGTGATTTCGCGGCTCATGCCGGTGGCCGGGTGGTTGAGCGCGCTCTTGAGGTTCTGCTCGTTGGTCAGCGGGCTGATCACCTGCACGGTGACGTTGTCGCGCCCGGGCTGGAACAGACGCTTGTTGCGGTAGGCCTGCTGGATGGTGCGCCGGGCTTCGTCCGGGGTTTGCCCGGCAACGTTGACCGAGGTGTTGGCCCGCGGCAGTTCGATGGTGCCGTCGGGCAGCACCAGCTGGTTGCCGTTGAGCGAACTGGCTGCCGGGAAGGCCAGGCCGACGGTGTCGCCGGACTGGATACGGTACGACGCCGAGCCGCTGGTGCTGATGTGGAAGATCACATCGAGCACGTCCTGCGGGCGCAGCACCTGTTCGCTGCGCGGCAGTTCGGCGTCCTGGGCGTTGGCGGCATTGGCGGTCATGATCTGTACCGGCATCTGCCGGGTGTCCTGATTGGCGCAGCCGGCCAGGGTCAGCAGGCACAGCGCGAACGTCGTGTATTTCATGTGAGGCTCCTGGTCTGCTGGCCTAAAGGTTGTTGTACAGCCACTTGGGCATGTAGTACTTGCGCCGGTTGAAGACGCTGCCGATCAGCCTGGCGCCGGCCTGGGTCAGGCGCTGGGCGGCGGCCTGGGCCACTTCCCAGCGGGTTTCCTCGGCGCACACGACGAGAATCACGCCATCGACCAGGGTGCCGATGATCAGGCTGTCGGCGCTGGCGTACACCGCCTCGCCGTCGATCACCACGAAGCGGTAGTGCTCGCCCATGTGCTTGAGCAGCACCCGCAGCAGGTCGGGGTTCAGGCGCTCCTTGCCGCGCTTGTAGGTGCCGGCCGGCAGCACGTCGAACGGCTGGTCGGACAGGCGCACGATGCAGTCCTGCATCAACGGCGGGGTGTCCTGGTCGAACATCAGGTCGTTGAAGCCGCGCAGCTTGTGCAGGCTCAACTGCTGGCTGAGGTTGTTGCCGCTGGGGCTGCTGTCGACCAGCAAGACCGGGCCGCCGCTCATCAACGCCAACTGGCTGGCAAAGGCCAGGGCGCTGGTACTGGTGCCGCTGCCGGTGTTGGCAGCGGTCAGCAGCAGGATGCGCTGGTCTTCATCGAGCACCGTGGAGGTCAGGTTGGTTTCGCTCGGGGTGGCGATCGTCAGACTTCTTGAAGTAGAACCGTCCATTCAACTTGCTCCGTGGCCGCTGAAGACTTTGAAGGGAGTCTTGAAGAGGATCTTCAGATCCAGCATCAAGCTCTGTTCGTTGATGTAGCTCAGGTCCAGTTCGACTCGCTGGTCGAAGTCTATGTCGCTGCGTCCGGAGATCTGCCACAGGCCGGTCATGCCGGGGTAGATGCTCAGGCGGGCGAGGTGGTTGTCTTTGTAGCGATAGGCGTTGAACGAGGTGGGGCGCGGGCCGACCAGGCGCATGTCACCGAGCACCACGTTGAACAGGTTGGGCAACTCGTCCAGGCTGCTGCGCCGCAGCCACTGGCCGATCGGGGTGACGCGCGGGTCTTTGTCGATCTTGAAATCGATGGCATCGGCGCCGTGCTTGTTGAGGTGGCGCACCGAGTCCTTCAAGGCCTCGGCGTTGGCGACCATGGTGCGGAACTTGTACATGCCGAAGGCGCGGCCGCGATAGCCGGTGCGCTTTTGCACGAAGAACACCGGGCCGGGGCTGCTGAACTTGACCAGCACGGCCAGGCCCAGCAGCAGTGGCGAAATGATCGCCAGAATGCACAAGGCACCAAAGCAGGCGACCACCCGGTTGGTGCGCGACAGGGTCCAGGGGCGCCCGCCGGCACGGCCGGTCAGCCAGCCTCGGCCTTGCATGTGAATCGCCGCGTCGATGCGCTGGCGGTGCGCGGGGTCCATGCGCTTGTCTTGATACAGTGCCTGCAGTTGCGCACTTTTAGGTTGTCCTGTCATACCGTTCTCCGTTGCTGCGCGGGCAAGTGCCCGTTGACCCGCACCGCGTCCCGGTCAAGTTGCGGGTAGTACTGATGAAACCAGGCAATAAAACGCCCGAGCCCTTCATCCAGCGAAACCTGGGGGGTGAAGCCGGTGACCTGTTCCAGGGCGCTGGCATCGGCACAGGTGGCCAGCACATCACCCGGTTGCAAGGGCAGCAGCTCGATGCTGGCGCTGCGTTGCAAGTGTTTTTCCAGCAAGGCCACGTAGTCGGTGAGTTCCACCGGGCGCTGGCCGCCGATGTTGAACAGGCGCCACGGCGCGTGGCTGCTGGCCGGGTCCGGATGCTCGCGGTCCCAGGCCGGGTTGGCGGTTGGCGCCAGCGGGATCAGGCGTACCAGGCTTTCGACGATGTCATCGATGTAGGTGAAGTCGCGCTGGTGCTGGCCGTAGTTGAACAGCTGGATCGGCCGGCCTTCGGCAATCGCCCGGGCGAACTGGATCGGCGACATGTCCGGGCGGCCCCAGGGGCCGTACACGGTAAAAAAGCGCAGGCCGCTGGTGGGGATGCCGAACAGGTGGCTGTAGCTGTGGGCCATGGCCTCGTTGGCTTTTTTGGTCGCCGCGTACAGCGACAGCGGGTGGTCGACGGCATCCTCGACCCGGTACGGGGTGTGCTGGTTGGCGCCGTACACCGAGCTCGACGAGGCATACAGCAGGTGCTGCACCGGATGGCGGCGGCAGCCTTCGAGAATGTTCAGAAAGCCGCTGAGGTTGCTGTCGATGTAGGCCCGCGGGTTTTCCAGCGAGTAGCGCACCCCGGCTTGCGCGGCCAGGTGAATCACTACCTCCGGTTGCTCGCTGGCAAACAGCTCGGCGATGCCGGCGGCATCATTGAGGTCGAGGCGGTAGAGGGTAAAGGCTCCGGCCTCAGCTTCAACCCAGCGCACCCGCGCATGCTTGAGCGCCGGGTCGTAGTAGTCGTTGAAGTTGTCCAGGCCGATCACCTGGTGGCCGTCGCGCAACAGCCGCAGGCTGCAATGGGCACCAATGAAACCGGCGGCGCCGGTGACCAGGATCTTCATGGCGCCGGTACCTCCGGCTGCACCTGGCGCAGGCCGATGCCACTGTAGCTCAGGCCGAAAGTGGCGACCTGGTCGGGGTTGTACAGGTTGCGCCCGTCAATGATCAGGCGGCTGCGCAGCTTTTTCGCCAGCAGGGCGAAGTCGACCACGCGAAAGTTCTTCCACTCGGTGCAGATCACCAGGGCGTCGGCGTCTTCCAGGGTGTCGTCGCGGGTGGCGCACAGCTGCAGGTCTTTGCGGTAGCCGTAGATGCGCCGGCATTCGGACATCGCCTCGGGGTCAAAGGCGCACACGGTAGCGCCTTCGGCCCACAGCGCTTCCATCAGGTAGCGGCTGGGGGCTTCGCGCATGTCGTCGGTGTTGGGCTTGAAGGCCAGGCCCCAGACCGCAATCGACTTGCCGGCCAGGCTGCCAGGAAAGCGCTGCTTGAGCTTGGCGAAGAGGATCTGACGCTGGCTGTCGTTGACTTCACTGACGCTTTGCAGCAGGCGCAGCGGCATGCCGCTGCGTTCGGCGGTGTGCAGCAGGGCGCGCAGGTCCTTGGGGAAGCACGAGCCGCCAAAGCCACAGCCGGGGTAGATGAAGTGGTAGCCGATGCGCGGGTCGGAGCCGATGCCTTTGCGCACCGCTTCGATGTCGGCGCCCAGGTGCTCGGTGAGGTTGGCCAGCTCGTTCATGAAACTGATGCGCGTGGCGAGCATGGCGTTGGCCGCGTACTTGGTCAGCTCGGCGCTGCGGTTGTCCATGAACATGAGCTTTTCATGGTTGCGGCAGAAGGGCGCGTAGAGCTCGGCGAGCTGGTCGTGGGCCTGGTCATCGGCGGTGCCAACGATGATCCGGTCCGGACGCATGCAGTCGGCCAGGGCGCTGCCTTCTTTAAGGAATTCGGGGTTGGACACCACCCGCACCTTGAGCGCGCCCTTGCCCAGGCGCTGCAGTTCTTCGCCGGCCAGGGCGGCGACCTTGTCAGCGGTGCCGACCGGGACGGTGGACTTGATGATCAGGGTGCGATCGGCTTCCATCAGCCCGGCGATCTGCCGGGTCACCCCGAGGACATGGGAGAGGTCGGCCGAGCCGTCTTCATCCGGCGGCGTACCGACGGCGATGAAGATCAGTTCGGCGTGACTGACCGCATCACTGGCCTGGGTGCTGAACAGCAGGCGGCCTTCCTTGATGTTTTCTTCGAGCATGGCCGAAAGCCCCGGCTCGCTGATCGGCGGTACGCCCTGACGCAGTTGACTGATCTTGTGCGCATCGACATCGACGCACAAAACCCGGTGTCCTACGTCTGCGAGGGCCGCAGCTTGCACAAGACCGACATAGCCGGTGCCAAATACGCTCACGTCCATGTCGGCGTGCCTCGTATGGAGTAATGAGGATGAAACAGTGGTGTGATTTCGGTATAGCCCACCCGTGGGAAGTCGTGTCAATCAAATGGCATGTTTCGTCGGATTTACACTCGCTGTGATTTGGGCTTTTTGCTATCAAGCCGTTCTAAATCCGGGGGTTAGCATTGGCGAGCACTGGCCAATTGCCGCATCGCAAAACGATGAACGGTCGAAGCCCGCGATAAACAAGGCGTTTATGGATGTGGATGTTTCACGAATGCAACGCTTTCGCGTTTTTGAACTGTCAGAATTGGCGCCGCCAAGTTGGGTCAAAAAACTGACGTTGTTCCGGTTTGCGCTTTGGGTGGCGACTGCTAACGTGTCAATGTCCGGGTGCTTGCAAGGTCAAAATTGGGCGAGGGGAAGATGTTCAAATACGTCAAGGAACTGCTGCTGGCGCTGTACCTGCTGAGCAATTACCCCTATTACCTGGAGCGCTTACAGGCCATCGGCCTGAGCCCGGCGTTGCTGTTGTACCTCGGCGTACTGGTGCTGCTGGTGCTGGCCTTGCTGCTCTGCGCGAACATCCGCCAGGCCTGGCTGCGCTGGGGCTTTGCCCTGGTGTTCAGCGCCAGCGCGGTGTTCTTCGATGCCTACACGCGTATTACCGCCGACTATCTGACCTACAGCGGCTTTATCTCGATGGTGTATTCCGGTGGTTTTATCGGCGAGGCCATCGAGCAGTACCACAGCGTGATCCTCCGGGTACTGGGCAGTTCGCTGCTGTTGCTGCTGGGCCTGGGGCTCAAGCCACGCCACCCTGTGCCCGGGCCCAGGGCGCTGCCGTGGGCGGCGCCGCTGCTGGGCATTGCCTTGCTCACGGCGATTCTGTTCGTGCGCGCCGGTGAAGGTGCGCGCGGCCTGCCGATCATGTACACGCCGCTGGCCTATGCCAACCTGATGCTCTACGAGTCGCTGCACGACAGCGTCGGCCCCCGTGAGCCGGTGACCCTGGCACGCAGCGGCCCGGCCCTGGCCCGCGACATCGTGCTGATCATCGACGAAAGCGTCTCGGGCAATTACCTGGACCTGAACACCGCCCATGGCGTGCGCAGCCAGCTCAACCAGGCCCGGCCCGGGGTGAGCATTTTCAATTATGGCTACGCCGCCTCGATCGCCAACTGCAGCTCCGACACCAACGTCACCCTGCGTTATGGCGGCACCCGCGACGACTACCTGCGCATCAACTCGACCCTGCCGTCGATCTGGCAGTACGCCAAGGCTGCCGGCCTGGGCACCGTGTACATCGACGCCCAGCGCACCGGCGGCAACCTGCAGAACCTGATGAACGCCGCAGAAAAACGCGACATCGACCAGTTCATCCAGTTCGACAGCACCCCGGTGCGTGACCGCGACATGGCCGCTGTGGCCAAGCTCACCGAGCTATTGGCCGACGGCAAGGCGCAACTGATTGTGATCAATAAGGTTGGCGTGCATTTCCCGGTGCACGACAAATACCCCGACGACTTCATGACCTACCGCCCGGCCTTGCCGCGCGGGCAGTACACTGACATCACCGACACTGGCCGGCGCGACGGATTCAATGGCCAGCCCGAAGACTGGGTGCTGTACCGCAATTCGTACATGAACAGCCTGCTGTGGAACGTCGGCGAGTTTTTCAACCGCCTGTTCGCCAAGGCCGACCTCAGCCAGGCGGTGCTCATCTACACCTCAGACCACGGCCAGGACCTGCACGAACGCGGCAACCCGGGGCTCAACACCCACTGCGACAGCAACCCGGTGGAGGAGGAGGGCCTGGTGCCATTGGTGGTGATCCAGGGCCAGCGCCTGCAAACCCTTGACTGGCAGGCGCAACTGGCAACCAACAAGGACCGTTCCAGCCACTACAACATCTTCCCCACTTTGCTGCAGCTGCTCGGCTACGACCCGGCCGGCATCGCCGCAGTGTACGGGCGCTCGCTGGTAGTGCCGAGCGACGACCCGTTCAGCTTCAATACCCGCTTCAATGCGCGGCTGGGGGCCAAGCCGGTGTTCAAGCATATTGACCTGAGTGAAGTGGTGACCCCGGGGGCGGCCTTGCCGAATGCGCAGATGCCGGTGGGCCAGGCTGATTGAGCGGGTGAAGGCACTATTTATCTAGCACCGCCGTCAACGGCGGTGCTGCTCTCCTGACAGCCCCTCACTGTCAGGAACTTTTCCAATGACACCTGCAAAGCCAAACCCTGCGTTGATTTTCCACCGCACCTTGATCGGCGCGGCGATTCCTGCCTGGGTCAGCCATCTGGCGGCCAAGGACTTTCAAACCCTGCTGCAGAGCCAGCAACTGCCGTCGGCGATAGAGCCGCAGCTACAGGCTGCGCTCAAGGCTTCGAGGGCTGCACGCCAGGCGCTGGCAGTGCAGCTTGCCGCGCTCAAGGGCATCAGCCAGTTCTGTGCGCCACTGTTGGCCCGTTCATTACGTGAGGCCCATGGGGTGGAAGTGGATGTGCTCAAGGCGCAACTGCACCAGGTCGGTTTTGAAACCCTTGGCGGGCGTACCTTGCCCAAGGGCGCGACCCACAGCAGCAGCCTGCTTGAGGCGGCGCTGCAGAATTTCAGCGCCAATGAAGACCTGGGCCCTTTCAGCTACCTGGCTGACGCGCAAGGTCAAACCATGAGCCTGAGCTGTGAGCGTTTCGTCGCCCTGTGCCGCGAACTCGACTTGGGTCGGCAGTATCAGCAGCACCTGGCCGAGGTGCTGCAGGGCCCCGTCAGGGCCGCCAGCATGACAGCAGCGACCCGGGCCGACTTCGTCGCGCAAGTGCAGCGGGCGCGAAGCTACGGTGAAATCACCGACGCAGTACAGGCCGCGTTGTTGCTGCTGGCCAATGGCGGTGCGCCCCGGCTCGATGGCAAAGCCGTGGTCTGTCGGCAGATCAGCGTGTTGGGCAGCGTGCTGGACGGAGCGCTGTTGATCGGCCCGGATCCGGCGGCGAGCAATGTCACTGAACGCTGTGTGGCCTGGATCGCCGGCGCGCCGCTGTACCCGATCAAGGAGTATTCCTCGACCAGCGCCTTTGCCCACGACCTGGCTACCAGCCTGCAAGCTGACGATTACCGCCAGGCAATACTCAAATGCGTGCCCCAGGCCGAGCGCCCGGCATTTGTGCGCGCCTTGAATCAGGCGCTGTACGTCGAACGCTTTAAGGGCGAGGAAAAGATCCGCCAACCGATCCGCAATCCGCGCCTGCAGGTCGAGGAACATGCGCTCGACGGCGAGCTGTGGAACCGCTTGCAGCGCCTGCAGGTGCGCAGGCTCAAGGCCAATGCCCGGGTACTGGCGGTGCCGACCGCCGATGAAGACCGCGCCGCGCGCCTGGCGCGTTTGCAGCATTGGCTGGATATCGGCCTGAATGTGCTCAACGCTGCGGCGTTTGTAGTCCCGGCGCTCAATCCGCTGATGCTGGCGGTGACCGGCGCGCAACTGATGGGCAATGTGTTCCATGGCGTCGAGGCCTGGGAAGCCGGGGAAACCGCCGAAGCCCTGGCGCAGGTCGAATCGCTGGTGGTCAACCTGGGTTTGATCGCAGGGCTGGGGGTAGCCGGCAGCGCCGCCGAACCGTCGCTGTTTGTCGATGGTCTGGAGCGTGTCGAATTGGCCAATGGCCAAGTGCGTCTGTGGAAGCCCGACCTGAGCGGTTATGCAAGCCCGGTGCAACTACCCGAGCGCCTGGCGCCCAATGCTCTGGGGCAGTACGCGCTGAACGATCAGTTGTACATCCGCCTGGATGGCAAGCTGTACCAGCAACGCTATGATGCCGACCTTCAACAATGGCGAATCAGGCACCCGGACAACAACGACGCCTTCGAGCCGCCACTCAAGCACTACGGTAACGGCGCCTGGCAGTTCCAGGGTGAACAGCCGCTGCACTGGGAGCGTGGCCAGTTGCTGCGGCGCATCGGCGTTCTGGCCGAGGGCCTGGACGATGCCAGCCTGGCACAGGCTGCCGAGATCAGCGGGGTCGACGACGACGTGCTGCGCCACATGCATGTCGAGCAGGGGCCGCTTGCACCGCTGCTGGCCGATACCTTGCAGCGCCTGCAACTGGACCGGCGCATTACCCGGATGGTCGCCGATATCCGCAGTGGCGCGGCGCTGGAGGCGGGCATGACCTATCCGCTGGCGTTGCTGGTCGAGTTGCCCAAATGGCCGGCCAACCGGGTATTGCAGGTGTTCAGGGGGCCGGAGCTGTGGGGTGAATCGCAGACCTATGGCCTGGAACGCTGGCCCCAGGGTCACGCCTTCAAGGTACTGGCCGCCGATGTGCGCAGCGGCAAGCTCGCCCAGGTGCTGTTGCAGGCCTTGAGTGAGGCGCAACGCAGCGAGCTGCTGGGTGAGCATTTGCCCGAGCAGGCACGCTTGCCGGCCTTGCGCGAGCAATTGGCCGATCTGGCAGAGCGCAAGCGCAGCGCGGTGTTCGACAGTCTGTACGCCAGTATCGAAAGCGCCCCCGGCCTGGGCGCCAAGACCTTGCAGCGTGACTTCGCCTCGCTGCCTGATTCGCTTGCCGAGGAAATTGTGCGGCACGCCACTGCCCAGGAGCGTGGGCAACTGATTGGCGAGCAAGCGCGCGTACCTGGACGCTTGGCCGAAGAAGCCCGGGCCTATCAGCGCCAGTTGCGCCTCAATCGTGCCCTTGAAGGGTTGGTGTTCCCTGCACGAATGGCCCTGGACAGCGAGCGCCTGGCGCTGCAACTGCTCGCCGATTTGCCCGGCTGGAACAGCGGTATTCGCCTTGAGCTACACCAACAGACGCTGGCTAGCGCGGTGCTGGCCAGCGTCGGTGACACCGAGGCAGAGCTGCGCTCGATACTCAAGTACGAGGGTGGCTATCGCGTTTTCGATGCCCGCGGTAATGAACTGGGGCTGAGCGATGACTTTTTTGCTGCGCTGTTACGCGCACTGCCCGACACCCTGCGCCAGTCGCTTGGGGTAGAGATCTACGAGCCCGCGCAACTGCGCCAGCGTCTGACCCAGCAAGCCCTGGGCAATCGCGCCCGCTGTTCGACCCTGATCGGCCAGCAACCCTCGCGGCCCTGGCTGCAATCGCCGTTGCGCCTGGCCGACGGGCGCCGTGGCTACCCGCTGGGCGGCGCGGTGGGGACCTTGCGTTCCAGCGAATATCGCCGTTTGAGTGCCTTGTACCCCGAGTTGCGCGCCAATGAAATTTCCGAGATCAAGAACCAGCTGAGACTCGCCAATGAAGACCTTGGTGCTGCGATCCAGGGCCTGGAGGATGAATATCGCCAGCTCGGGCAGACCCTCGACAACTGGGTGGCGCAGCGACCCAGCGCTGGCGAGCGGGTGGACCGGGAAATGCTTCGTGACCGGCTAAAAGCCGCCTGGCGCCGTGTGGGTGGCGATCATAAACATGAACTGGACCTGTCCTCCTGGAGGCCTGGCGGATTGCCAGCGATCAATGTGCGCTTTCGCCATGTCACCCGCTTGTTCCTGCATCGGATGGAACTGAGCGCAGTGCCGGAGCAATTCCTTTCGTCGTTTACCGAACTCAGGGAACTGAACCTGGACCACAACCGCCTGACCGAGATACCCGCTGCGCTTGGCGCCCGGACCAAGCTGCGGTTGCTCAGCCTCGAGGGCAACCAGATCGCGGTCAATGCGCGCATGTTCGACCCGCTGCAAAGCTTGCGGGCCTTGCGTGGGCTGGGCCTCACCGGTAACCAGATGGCCACGCTGCCGGTTGAAGCGATCAATGCCCTGGGCAAGCTCGATAGCCTGACCACGCTGGGCTTTCGGGCCAATGGCGCGACCCTCGATGCCGAGCAGTTGCAAGCCCTGGCGGCAATCCCGTTGCAGGAGCTGGACCTTGCCCGCAATAACATCCAGCTGGACGAAGACGGGGCCACAGCCTTTGCCGGCCTTGTGCGGTTGCGCAAGCTCAACCTGGCCGACAACCCCCTGGGCCGGGCGCCGCAGCTGGCCGGCCTGCGGATGCTTGAGCACCTGAGCCTGCGTGGCTGCCAGCTCGAAGACTGGCCTGAAGGATTGCTGGAGCTGATGCAGCCGCCAGAGCATCGGCTGCGCACGGTGGACCTGAGCAGCAACGAGCTGAGCGAGCTTCCCGACCTTGCGGCCACGGCCTTTGGCGCTGCGTTGCGTGCCGACGGCCAGCGCAGCCGCTGGCTGCTGCTCAACCAGAACCCGCTCAGCGAGGCCGCTGCCACCCACTTGCGCGGCCTGGGCATGCCGTTCAGTCGCCGTGCCAGCGGCCTGGCCGCCGGCTGGTTACGTGAGGCGAGCGCCGAGCAGCAGCAACTGTGGGACACCTTGTTCCCCGATGAAGACACCCATCGCCCGCTGTTGCTGGTGCTCGACCGGGCGCTGGAGTCCAGCGAGGCCCGGTTCGATTTCAACAACATGTCCGCCAGGGTCTGGGAGCTGCTGCGCGCCGCACAAGGTTCTGACCAGCTGTTCAGTGATTTGCAGGCGGTTGCCGACGCTTACCCACCAACCTGTGGCGACGCCGGGGCCGACGGCTTCAGTGCCCTGGAAGTCGAGTTTCTCGCCTATCGCCAAAGCCAGGAGGCGCTTGACCCGCTGCAGCGCACGGCGGCAGTGGTCGGCTTGTACAAGCAGCTCTACCGCCGCGAGTTGGTCAACTCCCTGGCCCAGCGTATCGGCCTTGCCCGCGATCTGCGCCGCGATGCCATGCGTGCCGGCAGCCGCCCGTTGCCGGCCTTCGACCCGCTGGATAACCTTACCGACCAGGACCTGGAGCATGAGTCCGACCCGGTGGAAATTCGCCTGAAGTTGCGTCAGGAACTGGCCACCCGGCTCGACTTCCCCGAGCCGTCCAGCGGCATGCTCTATGCGCACCGGGCCGGTGTTGACGCGCGTGTGATCAAGAATGTCGAGCGTGAAGTCCAGCGCCTGAGCAGCCAGGTGGAGGCCAGGCAGCAATGGATGGTGCTGCAACATGGCTGGAAGCGCTACTTGCGCAAACTGCACGGGCAGCGCTTTGCGACCTTCGAACAGCAATGGCGCGATGCCGCCGACTACCTGTTGAGCTGCCTGTACGACTGGCATGAGTTCGACGGGCCGCTGGCGCCCGAGGTGCGCAGTGCGCTGCAGCAGATCCTGCCCGATGCACCCGTGGACGGGCAGGGGCACCTGCAGCGTCTGGCACTGTCGGAAGGGCGCTACTTTACCGCTGAGCAGCAGTTGAAAGAAGTCAGCACTGCGGCCGAGCACGGCCTCATCCTCGAACTGACCCGCAGCAGCGAAAGCTAAGCGGCCTGAACGGCCTTGCCTTGCGTCGCTGCACTATCGGCGCAAGGCAAGCGCACTGGCGTCCTGGGCATGCAACGCGCGAAAGCCTTCGGCTTCTTCCACCAGCCAGTCATGCACCGCCCGCGCCCCCGGGTGCGCCAGGCCACCGGGCGGGTACAGCAACACATAACGCTTGTGGTTGGCGATCGGCAGGCCGAACGGCACGATCAGCGCGCCGCGCTCCAGCTCGTCATTGAGCAGGGTACGCCGGGCAATGGCCACGCCGATGCCGGCAATCGCCGCCTCGATGGTCAGGTGGTTGCGGTTGAAGGTGTGCCCACGGCGCACGTCCAGGCCACTGGCGCCAATGCCCTCGAGGTAGAACTCCCATTCGGCGTATTCCGAACTGCCGCGCCAGGCGGTGATGTCGTGCAGCAGCGGGTAATGCGCCAGGTCCGCCGGGCCATGCAGCGGCGGGCGGCCGCGCAGCAGGGAAGGGGCGCAGACCGGGAAGATCTGTTCGTCGAGCAGCGGTGTGGAATGCATGCCCGGGTAGCTGCCGTCGTTGAGGTCGATGGCCAGGTCGAAGTCGCCTTCGTGCAAGGCCTGGCTGCTGTCTTCGGCCACCAGGCGCAGCTGGATGTCCGGGTAGCGTTGCTGCAGGCGCGGCAGGCGCGGGGTCAGCCACTTGGCCAGAAACGACGGGATCGAGCGCAGGCGCAGGGTGCCGCGGATTTCGCCAGCGTCCAGGCGGCGCAACTCGGCATCGATGCTGCCATAGGCTTCGCCGACGGTCTGCGCCAGGCGCTGGCCTTCGGCGGTCATCTCCACACCGCGGGCGCGGCGCAGGAACAGGCGAAAGCCCAGGCGCTCTTCCAGTTGGCGGATCTGCTGGCTGACCGCGCCGGGGGTGATGTGCAGCTCTTGCGCGCAGCGGGTGAACGACAGGTGCCGCGCCGCACAGGCAAACACATGCAGCCAGACGTACATCTGGCCATTCATTTGTCGCTTCATCGTTTAGCTCTGCTAAAGGCTTGCTTAGAAAGTTTCGTTGGTCAACACGCAAGTGACCGGGCAGTATCGCGCAACTTCGCGACACCCATCAATTTTTTAACAGTGCCGTTGCGTGACATGGATTGTTGCCTCGGTCAGGCATTAGCATGGCTATCAGTGTTTTCGACCTTTTCAAGATTGGCATCGGCCCCTCCAGCTCCCACACCGTAGGCCCCATGCGTGCGGCGGCAACCTTTGCCCAGGCCCTGCGTGAGCAAGGCCTGCTGGAGCAGGTCAGCCGGGTCGAGGTGCGCCTGTACGGCTCGTTGTCGGCCACCGGCGTCGGCCACGCCACCGACCGCGCCTGCCTGCTCGGGCTGATGGGCGAATGGCCGGACCAGATCGACCCGCAAAGCATCGAGCCGCTGATCGCGCAACTGCAGCAAAGCCAGGTACTGATGCTCGACGGCACGCAGGCGATTGCTTTCGACTGCGCCAGCGACTTGCTGCTGCTCGATGAAAGCCTGCCGTATCACCCCAACGCCATGACCCTGGAAGCCAGCAGCGCATCGGGCTCGTTGCTGCAGCAAACCTACTATTCGGTCGGTGGCGGTTTTATCGTCGAGGCTGCGCAAGTGGGCACGGCCGGCAACAGCGCCGAGCAGGTGCAACTGCCCTATGACTTCGACAGCGCCGCCCAGTTGCTGGCGCTGTGCAAGCAGCACAAGCTGCGGGTCAGCCAGGTGATGATGGCCAACGAGCTGGCCTGGCGCGAGGAAGCCCAGGTGCGCAGCGGCCTGCTGAAGCTCTGGGCGGCGATGCGCGAGTGCGTCGACAACGGCCTGCGCAACGAAGGCATCTTGCCGGGCGGGCTCAAGGTCAAGCGCCGCGCCGCCAAGCTGCACCGCAGCCTGCAGGAGCTGGGCAAGCCCAACGTCATCGGCTCGACCCTGAGCGCCATGGAGTGGGTCAACCTGTTCGCCCTGGCGGTCAACGAAGAAAACGCCGCCGGCGGGCGCATGGTCACCGCACCGACCAATGGCGCCGCCGGCATCATCCCGGCGGTGCTGCACTACTACATGAAATTCAACCCCGAGGCCTGCGACAACGACGTCGTCGACTTCCTCCTCAGCGCCGCTGCGGTGGGCATCCTGTGCAAGAAGAACGCCTCGATCTCCGGCGCCGAAGTCGGCTGCCAGGGCGAGGTCGGTTCGGCCTGCGCCATGGCCGCGGCCGGCCTTGCCGAAGTGCTGGGGGCAACGCCCATGCAAGTGGAAAACGCCGCCGAAATCGCCCTTGAGCACAACCTCGGGCTGACCTGCGACCCGGTCGGCGGCCTGGTCCAGGTGCCGTGCATCGAGCGCAACGCGATTGCTGCAGTCAAGGCCATCAACGCCGTGCAGATGGCCTTGCGTGGCGATGGCGAGCACTTCATCTCCCTCGACCGGGTGATCCGCACCATGCGCGACACCGGCGCCGACATGCATGCCAACTACAAGGAGACGTCACGCGGCGGCCTGGCGGTCGCCTTCGTCGAGTGTTGATCCCATCGCGGGTCAAGCCCGCTCCTACATGTGGGAGCGGGCTTGACCCGCGATAGCTGCACCCCTGTTCCAAAGTTATTCATACGCAACAAAAACAACTACAAGGCAATATCGATGACTGATGTAAATAGCACCACGACCGTTCGTGTGGACTCGGCCGCGCCTGCGCAAAGCCGTGCCTGGAGCCGTCACGACACCACCTGGGTCCTGGGCCTGTACGGCACCGCCATCGGCGCCGGTACCCTGTTCCTGCCGATCAACGCCGGGGTAGGGGGCTTCTGGCCGCTGCTGGTACTGGCGGTACTGGCCTTCCCGATGACCTTCTACGCCCACCGCGGCCTGACCCGCTTCGTGCTTTCGGGCAAGCGCGGCGCCAGCGAAGACATCACCGAAGTGGTCGAAGAGCACTTCGGCGTCGGCGCCGGCAAGCTCATCACCTTGCTGTACTTCTTTGCCATCTTCCCGATCCTGCTGGTGTACAGCGTCGCCCTGACCAACACCCTGGGCAATTTCATGGAGCACCAACTGCACATGACCCCGCCGCCGCGGGCGCTGCTGGCCTTGCTGCTGATTTGCGGGCTGATGATCGTGGTGCGCAGCGGCCAGGGCATTATCGTCAAGGTCATGAGCCTGCTGGTCTACCCGTTCGTGGCCGCGCTGTTGTTGCTGGCGGTGAGCCTGATCCCCAACTGGAACGGCGCCTTCTTCGCCCAGGCCAGCGCAGGCATGCCCCTGGAGCTGTTCTTCAAGACCCTGTGGCTGGCCATCCCGGTGATGGTGTTCTCGTTCAACCACTCGCCGATCATCTCCGCCTTTGCCGTTGACCAGAAGCACCGCTACGGCGAGCAGGCCGACGCCAGGAGCGGCAAGATCCTCGCCAGCGCCCACGTGATGATGGTGCTGACGGTGATGTTCTTCTGCTTCAGTTGCGTGCTGGCCCTGAGCCCGGCGGACCTGGCCGCTGCCAAACAGCAGAACATCTCGATCCTGTCGTACCTGGCCAACCACTTCCAGACCCCGGTGATCGCCTTTGTCGCGCCGCTGATCGCCCTGGTGGCAATCACCAAGTCGTTCCTCGGCCACTACATCGGTGCCAGCGAAGGCTTCCAGGGCATGATCGTGAAAAGCCTGCGCAGCCGCGGCAAGCAGGTCTCAAGCAAGCGCCTGGAACAGATGACCGCGTTGTTCATGGTCATCACCTGCTGGGCCGTGGCGACCCTCAACCCGAGCATCCTCGGCATGATCGAGAACCTCGGCGGGCCGATCATCGCCTGCCTGCTGTTCCTGATGCCGATGTACGCCATCCACAAGGTGCCGGCGCTGCGCAAATACTCGGGCAAGGCCTCGAACGTGTTTGTGGTGCTGATTGGCCTGATTACCCTGTCGGCGATTCTGTTCTCGTTTTTTGCCTAGATCCGAGCTGTACCAGGGAAGGGCTGGTGCGGGCCGTTGCCGAGAAAGCCTGCGTGGTGTTCCAGGGGCTGGACGGTAATGGCCAGCTGGCCCAAGGGGATCGGATCAAACACCTGTTGCAACTGTTCATAGGGCAGGATGGTTCCTGCGGCTGTCCGGCAGGTGGACCAGAAGCCCACTGTGCCGACAAGCAGCCGCAACTGCTGGAGCCCAGCTTCTCTGACCGCTTGCGTCTGGCTTTCATTGATCCTCATGGCTGCTTCCTGGGTAAAATTCCAGGCATCGGTACGTTGATCCAGGCGCCGGTCAAGCAACGACAGATAGTCCAGGCCAGGGATCCTCAACTCGTTGGCATCTGCATTGATGTATGACGTATTGAGCGCGAAGTAACGCAGGGTGGCTTGGGCCCGGTAGTGGGTTGTTGAGATCAGCACAGCGCCGATTGGCTCGCGTTCATACTCGCTGTTGTCTTCGTCAAGCAAAACCCTCTGTATCGACTGGAATGAGTAGCTCAACGGATAGTTGGCGCCATGAGGGTAAGACACGAGCGATTCGGTCGGCAGCATCAGCAACGGCAGCTCCTGTTGATCGGCCTGTTGTTGCGCTTGGTGGCAATTATGATCAAGCAGATAGAGGTGCTCCCAGTCCTGGGCACTGCAGTTGTCCCCTTCAACGCATGCGCCTGTCCGGGCATTCCACACCCAAACGTCATCGAGCAGCGGGCGCTCGCAGAATGAACAGAAGTTGCCGAAAGCGCTCAACAACAGTCGTGCTGCGGGAGCCTGGCGTAGCCGATTCGGCAGCAATGGGCGTACTAAGGGTCTCATGGCGCCTCACTCAGCAGGGGAGCTGGCTGATGTTGGTGCTGGGGTAATACAACTTGCTGGCGGAGTCATTGACGAAAGCTTTTGCATAGTGGGTGCCGTGCGAGTTGTCGAACGCCTGCATGACCGTCAGCCAGACTGAATAGAATCCGGAACTTGCTGCGCGTCGCAGAGTGATCGGCCACAGCCAGTTGTGTTTGGGGTCGGGGTCGACGCGGCTGAGCAATCGGCACTCCTCCAAGGCATCGAACCAGGCCCTGGTGCGATTCATCAGCCGTCGATCGAAGACGCTGGAAGAGTCGGCATTCAAGCCCAGCAAGTCGATCATCTCTGTCGCCCGGCTGTTGGCGTCACTGACAACCACGGCAACCTCCACGTCGCCGAAGGGGCCGCCGCCGATACTGGCATCGAGGTTGGCCAGGACCTTGTGCTGTATCACGTCATAAGCAGTGAGCCTGATTCCCGCACTGACCGATTCTGCTGCATTCAACACAGTCCATGTCTGCACTTTAGGGTCCAGGTACTGCAGTTGGTTGGGCAATGCCTGCCAGCAGCCAGCGTTCAGGTCCGGCCAGATGTAGTGTTGCTGACGGATACTGTTATGCAATTGTTGTTCGGTCGGGGAAAAAGCCTGTGCCCAGCTTGTTGCGGTTTTTCGATCCGGGTCATCGGCTTTGCACGTGTTGCATGGGCTGCAGGCCAGAAGGAAATTCCTCCACTCCACGGCGTAGTAAGGGAAATGGCTCTTGGGTAGGGCGTGTTCGACTTCGATCAGGCCAGGCAAGGCAGTACCGCAATAAGAGCAGAAGGCGCCCAGTTCGTCAGTCAGAGGCAATGCGGCCGTTTTGTAGATTTTACTGATCCGTTGCATCAGCCCACTTGCCAGCACGGTTTGCTCGGCAGGTGTAATGCGCCGGATACGCAGGCCTGTAACGTGGTCCAACAGTACTTGCAAGGCCAGAGTCAGGGGTATCTGGTAGGTTGGCGTCACAGACGTGACGCCGGCGATTTTCTGAAAAAGGGCCGCCACGGTGCCGCCTAACAAGAGCTTCTGCGGCGGCGAGTATTTCGCATGGCGTGGCTGCTTGGTGACCGGACGCATGACTCAGCCCTCATGGGCAACGGTGACACCCAATCAGTGTAGCGCTACCTGAGCAACACCCGGCGCTTGGTCAGTTCGCCGTCCTCGCCACTGGGCCAATGCAGTTCCACCAGCACTTCGGTCTGCTGGCCGTCCAGTGACGGGCGCACGCTGAGCATGGCGAAGTTCTTCGAACCGGCCATGGCGTACCAACGCTCGCAGACCATGTTGGCAATGCCCGGCATCTCGCCGCCGCCGCTGATGGCCAGCTTGAGCATGCCTGGCGCTGGTACGCGCGAGATGGCACTGGAGGTGACCTGGAACACCTTGGCCGCCGGGTATTGCTTGTGCAACAGGCGAAACACCGCCGCGCAGTGCACGTCGCCGCTGAGAAACACCACCGGCCTGGCGCTCTTGCCCAGCGCCGCGTAGACCTGATCGAGCAGCACCTTGCGTTCGGCCTGGTTGCTCTTGTGGTCCCACTCATCCATGCAGTCATCCTTCAGCGAGCCGAAATCGGCGCCGTTGGTGACCACGTTCTTCCAGTGCATGACCGGCACCGGCGAGACGATGAACACCGCCTTGGCGCTTTGCACCACGGCACTGTTCAACCAGTCCTTGAAGCGCTTCATCTGTGCGCTGCCAAGAATCTTGTGCGGGTCCTTGGCCTCGACATCGTGGTGGCCGCGCATGTCCAGCACGTAAAAGGCCGAGCCGCCTTGCTCGAAGGCGTAGTCCCAATGGCAGTCGTCGGGCTTGTCGAGGTTGATCGAGGTAACCGGGTTGTGGCTGTGCTCATACTCGTAGTAGGCACGGCAGGCGGCACGCCACATCAGGTCGACGAGCATTTGATTGGTGGCGCCGTTGCTGGAACTTTCGAACAACAGCGAGATACGTTTTTGCCGCTCCTTGTTGGTCAGCGAGCCCCAGCCGTCCATGATTTCGTGATCGTCCCAGATCATGTACTGGGGGAACTGCTCGTACACCTCGCGCAGGGTCGGGATGTTCCAGTACACCCGGTAGTACCAGCGGTAGATGTTCAGCAGGTACTTCTCGATGCCGGCCTTGTCGTAGCTGCTGCCTTGCTTGAACTGGGCCAGCAGCGCCTGCTTGTTGTCCTTGAGCCATTCCCAGATATCCAGGAAGCCGTTTTTCTTATTGGTGTCGACGTACATCTGGTCGCCACCGCCGATGACGAATTGCGCGCGCTGGTCGACCAACTGCTGGTGCAGCAGCGGCCAGGCGCCGGCACTGCCGTCGGCGCTGATCGGGTCGTGGCAGCTGTAGAAACCGAAGGTCAGGGTCTGCGGGTTGACCGCAGGGGTGATGAAGCTTTTCGGGCTGTCACCACCGATTTCGGTGCGCCGGCGAATGATGTCGCGGTCGCGGATGTTGCTGATCAGTGCATAGAAATAGGTGCTTTGCGCCTTCAGGCCAGTCACCGCAAAGACACCGGTGAGGTCGCTGTCGAAGCTGAAGGCTTGCGCCTGGGTGAACACCGGCTTGATCTTCTGCTGCTTCAGAAATTCGGCCACCGGCAATTCATCGAGTCGCTGCAGGTCGCCGCTCAGCGGCGCAGTAGTGACCACCAGCACCCACTCGCCGGGCAGGTACACGCGAAACCACAAGCGCACGCTGGTGGGGGTGATCGCGCCGATGATCGCGGTGCTGGCGAGCTTGGCGTACTTGCTTTCGTTGGAGGTGGGGTCCAGGAGCTGGGACATGGTCGATTTCCCTATCAGTTCGCACGCCGAATAGCCCTGCAGCGTACACCGGGATCAGCGCAGTGAACCCGGTGCGCTCCAGTGTCAGTAGCTAGCGCGACTCGCTCTTGAGCTTGGCGAAGCTTTTGCGCAGGTCACTGGCCCAACCGTCCAGCACCGGCTTGACGTTCTCCAGGGCCAGCTTGGAGGTGTCGTTTTCCAGGGCCTCGCCGGTGCCTTTGCGCACCACCTGGGCAATCACCTTGTTATTGCCGCCGTCGAGGAAGGCCGCCTCGGTGGCGATGTCGACTTCCTGGTCGCGGCCGCCGGCGGCGGTATTGACCGCAGCCGCCACCAGGGCGATGGGGATCACTTCGTAGGGCTTGAGGCCTTCGGTCTTGGTCGATACCGCGGTGATCGCCGGGCGCACCACCAGCACGCCGGGGCCCGGGCCCTGGGCCAAGGGCAATTCGGCGCCCAGTTCACGCTTGAGCGCGGTGTTGTAGTACTGGGTGATCTGGCTGAGGATTTGCGGCGAAATCGCCGCGGTAGGCTGGGGCTTGGGGTAGAACTGGCTGGGCTCGATAAACACCTGGGTAAAGCGCGCGGCCTTCACTTGTGGGTCGATCCAGCGCATCACCGGCTTGCCGGAGCTGCTTTCGGCGGGCTTGAGGCGGCTATAGTCCTTGAGGAATCCGGAATACTGGCTGGGGTCGACCTGGCTGCTGGAGCAACCGGCAAGGACGATAAGGGCAGAGCAGAGCAGGGTGGAGCGCAAGGTGGGTTTCATCGACGTTCGTATCCTTGGCAATGACCGCACGGGACGGGGAATTGATCGCCTGAACAACGCTAGCAGCTCTTGGCCTGGCCGCCAGTTCATTGACCCCGGTCAAGCGCACCCGGGCCTGTCGGGCGCAGGGTGGACAATCACTACCGCCCCGTCGAGGACACCGCCATGGCCAAGATGAAAGCTGCGATTTTCGTTGAAAAGAACCGCATCGTGCTGGACGAAAAGCCGATCCCCGAAGTGGGCCCGCTGGATGCGCTGATCCGCATCACCACCACAACCTTGTGCGGCACCGACGTGCACATCCTGCGCGGTGAGTACCCGGTGGCCAAGGGCTTGACCATCGGCCACGAGCCGGTGGGGGTGATCGAAAAGCTCGGCTCCCAGGTGCAGGGTTTTGTCGAAGGCCAGCGGGTGATCGCCGGCGCCATCACCCCAAGCGGCCATAGCTTTGCCTGCCTGTGCGGCTGCGGCGCCCAGGACGGCCCGGATACCCGCCACGGCTTTCGTGCGGCGGGCGGCTGGAAATTCGGCAACAGCATCGACGGCAGCCAGGCCGAGTACCTGCTGGTGCCTGATGCCACCGCCAACCTCTGCGCCATTCCCGATCACCTGAGCGACGAGCAGGTACTGATGTGCCCGGACATCATGTCTACCGGGTTTTCTGGTGCCGAGCGTGGCGAGGTGCAGATAGGCGACACAGTCGTGGTTTTTGCCCTCGGCCCGATTGGCCTGTGTGCCGTCGCCGGCGCGCGGCTCAAGGGCGCGACCACGATCATTGGCGTTGATACCGTCGCGGCGCGGATTGCAGTGGCGCACAAGCTCGGTGCAACCCATGTAGTGGATTTCAACCAGGGCGATGTGGTCCAGCAGATCATGCAGCTCACCGATGGCCGTGGGGTTGACGTGGCCATCGAGGCGCTGGGCACGCAATCGACCTTCGAATCAGCGTTGCGGGTGCTGCGCCCCGGTGGCACCTTGTCGAGTCTTGGGGTGTACTCCAGCGACTTGCGCTTGCCGCTGGACGCCTTTGCCGCAGGGCTTGGCGACTACCGCATCGTCAGCACCCTGTGCCCCGGCGGCAAGGAGCGCATGCGCCGGCTGATGGAAGTGGTAGGCAGCGGCCAGGTGGACCTCAAGCCGCTGGTGACCCATCACTTCAAGCTCGATGACATTGAGGCGGCGTATGAGTTGTTTGCCCATCAGCGGGATGGGGTGATGAAGGTGGCGATTACCCCGTGAGTGTGTCGAGCGCAAAGCGCTCGCAATGATTTTGACTATGCAATACTGGTCAATCCTTACCCACCCCTGGACCCCGCAATGGACCTGCCTCGCCGCTTGCGCAGCAAACAGCTGAAACTCCACGCCCCGGAACTGACCTTCGCTGCGCAACTGCAGGCGGTGCTCAACGCCAACTTCGACTTTCACCGTGAGTTTCTGCCATGGGCCCGTGCCGACTGGACCCTGGAGCAGGCGCGCCAAAGCCTGTTCCAGGCCCGGCAGAACTGGGCGGCGCCCCAGGGTGAAAAACGCTACTACCTGTTCCTCGCCAGTGGTGAGCTGATCGGTTGCCTCGGTGTGCGCCCGGATGCCCTGGGCAAGGTCGGCCTGGGTTACTGGATCGCCGAGGCCCATGCCCGGCAGGGTTTGATGACCGAGGCGCTGGAAACCCTGCTACCACTGCTCGAAGGCTCGCTGTTGTGGCTGACCACGTCGCCGGCCAATGTTGCGTGCCAGCGCCTGGTGGAGGGGCTGGGGTTCAGGCGGGTGGCGTCGGCGGCTGGGGCGAATGCACGGTTGCGCTATGAGTTGAGGCGTTGATTCAAATTCGGTGCTCAATCGCGGGTCAAGTCGAGGCGTCGCACCGCCGCTCCCACAGGATCGATGGTGCCTCTGTGGGAGCGGGCTTGCCAGCGATTAGGCCGGCAAAGCGCTAGCCAATTTCAGGTCCTAGGACCTATCCTACGCAGTCTGTCGATCTCACAAGCTTGCCCGGGGAAGGTCTGCACACTAGGCTCGCTCGGTCACTGAATGTTCGGTGACCGGGTTTGGCGACCCGGACAAGTTAAGACATCACCATGACTCTCTATGGTGGCTGTGCGCGGGAGGGCTTTGGCCCTGCCGGGTTCCTAACTTACCGGTTCGCCAACCCGCGTACAGCTGCCACCCATTTTGTTTGGCGACGAAAGCGTGGCGGCTCCACAAGTTAGGAGTTGACCATGAAAAAGCTCGTCCCCGATCCCCCAAGCCTGCACCTCGCTGAAACCGTTGAAACCCCTGTCAGAAGTTGCCCGGAGCATCCGCCGCTATTCAGCGTGTGTGCAGGTGTCAGCGCCGAAGACGCGCTGGTGCATGCCTTGCTGTACCTCAAATGTGCCAGCGCCACTATTGGCCAGGCGGTGCAGCGCTGCAGTGAGGAAGGACGAGAGTTTGTCTGGTCGGCCCAGCAGTCGGTTGAGCTGGCCAGGGCGCTGGTGGATGCGTTGTTGGATGGGATTGAGTTGAGGGTGGTCAAAGACTGATTCGGCGTTGCCTGGATCGCGGGGCAAGCCCGCTCCCACCCGGTGGCGTTGAACCTGTGGGAGCGGGCTTGACCCGCGATGAGGCCGCCAGCGTCAATCCTTGACCGACGCCCGCAACGCCGCCTTCGCCTCAGGCGTTTGCAGCCGTTCGATAAACAGCAGGCCTTCACGTTGAACCGTCGCTTCCAGTTCCTGGCGGTGGGCATCCTTGAGCAGGCGCTTGCTGATGCGCAGTGCATCCTGGGGCAGGGCCTGTAGCCGTGCCGCCAGCTTGCGCGCCGCCGCCAGGCACTGTTCGCCATCTTCATGCAGCTCATTGGCCAGGCCCCATTCAACGGCCTGTTCGCCTGTGAGCAGTTCATTGCACAGCAACAAGCGCGCCGCCCGGGCATGGCCGAGCAGGCGTGGCAATAGCAGGCTGGAGCCAAACTCCGGGCACACCCCCAGCGGCACGAACGGCATGCGCAGTTTAGTGCAACGGCTGACCAGTATCTGGTCGCAGTGCAGCAGCAAGGTGGCGCCGATGCCGATGGCGGCGCCGGCAACCGCTGCGATCAGCGGCTTGTCCAGCGCCAGCACTACGCGCATCAGGCGAAACACCGGGCTGTCCATGTCGCCGGGCGGGTTGTCGAGAAAGTCCTTGAGGTCGTTGCCGGCGCTGAAGCACTGCGCGCCGCCGGTCAGGAGGATGACCTCGACCTGGGCGTCCTCCTGGGCCGCCAGCAATAGCTCGCCCAGCTGGCTGTACATGGCGTTGTTCAACGCATTGAGCTTGTCCGGGCGGTTGAAGGTCAGGGTCAGCAGGCCCTGGTGCAGTTCGCGGGTGATCAGTTCGTTCATGGCGTGCCTGTGTTGTTGTAGGTATCAGAACGTCGGCGGGGTGATCACCCAGATCACCACCGCATCCACTTCGCCGGGGTTGCCGTAACGGTGCGGCTCCTGGCTGGAAAAACTGAAGCTGTCGCCTTCGCCGAGCTGAAAATAGCGCTCGCCAACCCACAGCTCGAAACTGCCGGACAGCAGGTAGCCGGCTTCTTCGCCGTCATGGCTGTAGCTTTGCTGGCTGTAGGTGCCCGGCGGGAAGCGCGAGTGGAGGATTTCCAGCTGGCGGTTGGGTTGCGGGGTCAGCAACTGGTCGACGATGCCGTCTTCGTAGTGCACGCTCAGGCGGCTGTGCTTGCGCACCACGTAGCCGTTGTCTTCCGGGGCGGTACTGGCTTCGCTGGCGAAAAACCACTGGATGGTCACGCCCAGGCTGCGGGCGATGTTGAACAGCGCCGGGATCGACGGGTAGGAGAGGTTGCGCTCCAGCTGGCTGATGTAGCCGGCGGTCAGCTCGCTCTGCTCGGCAAGCTCGGCCAGGGTCATGCCGCGGCGCTTGCGCAGGCCGCGGATGCGCGTGCCGAGAAAATGCGCGGTGCTGGTGCCTTCCTGGCTGGCGACGGGCGGCGTCTTGCTGCTGTTGCTCATGGCGTGCTCCGAACCGCACTGTCAAAGCCCCGGAGTATAAACAGGCTTACAGGCTCCAGGCGACCTTCAAACCGTCGTAGACGGCTTCTTCCACCGTGCGCGGGGCCAGGCAGTCGCCGATGCGTTTTACCTCGACCAGGCCGTGCAGTTCCGCGGCCAGGGTATCGACCGGCTGATGGCCCTGGCACAGCACCAGGGTGTCGATGTCTTCGAAGATCATCGGCTCGCCGCTGGCGGTGTGTTGCAGGTACACGGTGGTGTCGTCGCAGCCGTACAGGCGCGCATAGGGGGTGATCGGGATACCCAGCTTGTGCAGCTCGCCGGCCATCTGGTCGCGCACGTACAGCGGCAGGCTTTCGCCGCAGTGGGTGCCATTGACCGCCAGTTGCACCTGGTGGCCTTCACGCACCAGGCGCTCGGCGATGCCCGGGCCGATCCAGTCGCAGCGCCAGTCGACCACCAGCACCGAGCGCCCGGGCTTGGCCTCGCCACGCAGGATCTGCCAGGCATCGAGCACCTGCAGTTCGCCACCACGCTCGAAGGCCGGCCAGTAGGGTTCGGCGCCGGTGGCGACGATCACCAGGTCCGGCTGTTCGCGCTCGACCAGGGCGCGATCCACGCGCGTGTTGCGCACCACCTTGACCCCGGCCAGCTGCATCTCCCGTTGCAGGTTGGTGCTGGCGCCGCCGAATTCGGCCCGGCGCGGCAGCAATTGCGCGAGCAGCACCTGGCCGCCCAGCTGTGTGCTGGCTTCGTACAAAGTCACGTCGTGGCCGCGCGCAGCCGCCACTGCCGCCGCCTTCATGCCGGCCGGGCCGCCACCGGCGATCATGATGCGCTTGCGCACAACTGCCGGCTGCAAGCTGCCGAACTGCTGCTCGCGGCCGGTTTCCGGATGCTGGATGCACGAGATCGGCAGGCCCTTGTGAAAGTGGCCGATGCAGGCCTGGTTGCAGGCGATGCAGGCGCGTACATCTTCAACGCGCTCAGTGCGGGTCTTGTTGGGCATTTGCGGGTCGCAGATCAGCGCGCGGGTCATGCCGCAGACATCGGCCTGGCCACGGGCGAGGATCAGTTCGGCTTCCTGGGGCTGGTTGATGCGCCCGGTGACGAACAGCGGAATGCTCAGTTGCGCCTTGAAGGTCCCGGCCTCGCGCGCCAGGTACGCCGCCTCGATAGCCATGGGCGGGACGATGTGCACGGCGCCGCCGAGCGAGGCCGAGGTGCCGGCGACGATATGCACGTAGTCCAGCTCTGCTTGCAGCAATTTCACTGCCGCCAGCGATTCATCCTCGGTCAGGCCCTCGGCGTCGCGCTCATCGGCGCTGATGCGCAGGCCGATGATGAAGTCGTCTGCCGTCGCCGCCCGCACTGCGGCGATTACTTCACGGACAAAGCGCAGGCGTTGCTGCAGCTCACCGTTGTAGCCATCGCTGCGGCGGTTGACCCGTGGGTTGATGAACTGCGCCGGCAGGTAGCCGTGGCTGGCCACCACCTCGACGCCATCGATGCCGGCCTGGTGCAGGCGCCGGGCCGCAGCGGCATAGCCAGCAACGATCTCGTCGATCATGGCCTGGTCCAGCGCCCGTGGCATCACCCGAAAACGCTCGTTGGGCACCGCCGAGGCCGAGTAGGCCACGGCCAGCAAGCCGTCGCTGGACTCCATGATTTCCCGCCCGGGGTGGAAGATCTGCGACAGCACCACGGTGCCTTGGGCATGGCAGGTCTCGGCCAGTTGGCGGTAGCCGTCGATGCAGGCATCGTCGGTGGCCATCAGCACGTGCGAGGTGTAGCGCGCACTGTCGTGCACCCCGGCCACCTGCAGCACGATCAGGCCGACGCCGCCGGCGGCCCGGGCCTGGTGGTAGGCAATCAGGCGCTCGTTGACCAGGTTGTCGGTGGGCATCGAGGTGTCGTGGCCGCTGGACATGATGCGGTTCTTCAGGCGTTTGCCACGGATGTGCAGCGGTTCGAACAGGTGCGCGAAGGTCGACATGCGGGTCAGGCTCCAGCGGGGTGTTGTTATTATTTTTCTATAGAAGTGTACCGCCAGTAAAAAATCAACTTGTTTTTTTACTGGCCTTTGACTAGTTTGCAAATCACCCCGGGTCCTGGGGCACACCTCACAACAACAAGAAAACGGGCCACGCATCACGTGGTACCGGCAAGAGGAAGCATTGATGAAATCGAACCTGCTCAAGCTCTCTCCCTGGTTGCTTGCCCTTGCGGTCGGCGGCGCCCAGGCAGCACCGGACATGGTCGTGGTCGCCTATGGCGGCGCCGGCCAGAAAGCCCAGGATGCGGCGATCTTCAAGCCTTTCAGTGCCCAGGACGGCAGCACGTTGATCCAGAGTGAATACAACGGCGAAATGGCCCGGATCAAGGTCATGGTCGATACCGGCAACGTCGACTGGGACCTGGTGCAGATCGAAGGCCCGGACCTGATGCGCGGCTGCGACGAGGGCATGTACGAGCGCCTCGACTGGACCCAGCTCGGGCGTGCCGAGCAACTGATACCCGACGCCGCCCAGGAGTGCGGCTCGGCGGTGCTGGTGTGGAGCGTGGCGATTGCCTACGACCGCAACAAGCTGGCCCAGGCGCCGGCCTCGTGGGCGGATTTCTGGGACGTCAAGAAAATCCCCGGCAAGCGCGGCCTGCGCAAGCGTGCGGTGTACAACCTGGAGTTCGCGCTGATGGCCGACGGGGTCAAGGTCGAGGACGTCTACAAGGTCCTGGCCACCCCCGAGGGTGTCGACCGCGCCTTCAACAAGCTCAGCGAGCTCAAGCCCTATATCCAGTGGTGGGAAGCCGGCGCGCAACCGGCGCAGTGGCTGAGCGCCGGCGACGTGGTCATGACCTCGACCTACAGCGGTCGGGTCGCCGTCGCCGCCCAGGAGGGCAGCCCGCTGGCCCTGGTGTGGCCGGGCAGCCTGTACGGCATGGACTACTGGGCGATCATCAAGGGCTCCAGGCATGTCGACCAGGCCAAGCGCCTGATCGCCTTCGCCAACCAGCCCGACACCCAGGTGCGCTACGTCAAGCAAATCCCCTACGGGCCGACCAACACCCAGGCTGCCGCCGAGCTTGATCCGAAGCTGGCGAGCTGGGTGCCGACGTCCAGGCAGAACCTTGAGGGCGCACTGTCGATGAACGTCGAGTTCTGGGTCGATCACGGCGATGAGCTGGAAGAGCGCTTCAACGCCTGGGCCAGTCGCTAACCCCTGTGGCTGGACATCGTACGGTGTCCAGCCCTATTGTCTGGCCAGTTTTTCGCCTGAGGACAACAATAATGACCGAGACCGAAATCCGCCTGCGCCAGGAACTGGCCGCCTGCTATCGATTGATCGCGCACTTTCGCATGACCGATCTGATCTTCACCCATATCTCGGTGCGCATTCCCGGCCCCGAGCATCATTTTCTGATCAACCCCTATGGTTTGATGTTCGATGAAATCAGCGCCTCTAACCTGGTCAAGATCGACCTGGCGGGCAGGGCGGTGGAGGCTTCGCCGTACCCGGTGAACCCGGCCGGTTTTGTCATTCACAGTGCCATCCACGGTGCCCGCGAAGACGCCCAGTGCGTGCTGCACACTCACACCAAGGCCGGCTGCGCGCTGGCGGCGCTCAAGTGCGGGTTGCTGGCGGTCAACCAGATTTCCATGGAATTCCACGGCAAGGTTGCCTACCACGACTACGAAGGCATCGCCCTGGACATGGCCGAACAAGCGCGCCTGGTCGATGACCTGGGTGACAAGGCGGTGCTGATTTTGCGCAACCATGGCTTGCTCAGTGTCGGGCGCAGTGTCAGCGAGGCGTTCCTGCGCATGTACTACCTGGAAAAAGCCTGCGAGATCCAGCTCACGGCGATGGCGGCCGGCGAGCTGGTGCTGCCGTCGGAAGAAGTCTGTGCCCACACCGAACGCCAGTTCAACGAACCGGCGCGGCCGCTGAAGGAAGGCGAGCTGAGCGATCCGGACGGCATGCAACTGGCCTGGTCGGCGTTGCTGCGTCTGCTCGATCGGGTGGCGCCGGGCTATCGCGACTGATCAGCAGTTGTTGTACAGTCGTTCAATACGCAATCCTGTGGGAGCGGGCCTTGCCCCGCGATCTGCTGCGAAGCAGCAGTAAAACCTGTCGACACGGTGCAAACAGACACACCGCATTGGCCGCTTTTACGATCGCTTCGCGCTCGATCGCGGGGCAAGGCCCGCTCCCACCGGGTTCCTGCAACTCACTCTGTTCGAGAAACCCTATGTCTCAGGAAGCCCGTTACAGCCGTATGGTCCCGGAGTTGCGCAAGGCCAACCTGGTCGAAGCGACCCTGGTGTGCCTGAAACGCCACGGCTTCCAGGGCGCCTCGATCCGCAAGATCTCCGCCGAGGCCGGCGTCTCGGTGGGGCTGATCAGCCATCACTATTCGGGCAAGGACGAACTGGTCGCCGAGGCCTACATGGCGGTCACCGGCCGGGTCATGGGGCTGATCCGCGAGGCCATGGCCCAGGCCGCACCCAATGCCCGCGAACGGCTGTCGGCGTTCTTTCGCGCCTCGTTCTGCGCCGAATTGCTCGACCCGCAACTGCTCGATGCCTGGCTGGCGTTCTGGGGCGCGGTGAAAACCGCCGAGGCGATCAACCAGGTGCACGATCATTCCTACGGCGAGTACCGCAACGAACTGGGCCGGCTGCTGGCGGACCTGGCCACAGAGGAGGGCTGGCAGGCATTCAACGCCGACCTTGCGGCCATCAGCCTGAGTGCCTTGCTTGACGGCCTGTGGCTGGAATCGGGGCTCAACCCCGGGACCTTCACCCCCGAGCAGGGCGTGCAGATCTGCGAGGCCTGGGTCGATGGTTTGCAAGCCGGTGGCCGCCGGCGCTTCACCCTGATCGAGGGCTGTTGATCGGTCGTTCAGTAATGGGTACGCTGCTGTCGTGAGTCATACAACAATTTTTATAAGAGACAACACGCAATGACGCCTCGGGTACTGGTCGTCGATGACGATCCGCTGATTCGCGACTTGCTGCACGCCTACCTGTCCCAGGAAGGCTACGACGTGCACTGCGCCGCCACGGCGGAGCAGGCCGAGCATTTTCTTGGCGAGCAGGCCGTCGACCTGGTCATGCTCGACATCCGTCTGCCGGGCAAGGATGGCCTGACCCTGACCCGCGAACTGCGGGTGCGCTCGGAAGTCGGCATCATCCTCATCACTGGCCGCAACGACGACATCGACCGCATCGTTGGCCTGGAATGCGGCGCCGACGACTACGTGATCAAACCGCTGAACCCGCGCGAGCTGGTGTCGCGGGCCAAGAACCTGGTGCGCCGGGTGCGCCATGCCCAGGCCGGCAAGCCGCCCAGTGGCGCCAATCATCCGCTCAAGCAGTTTGCCGACTGGGCCCTGGACACCGACCGCCGGCGCCTGATCGACCCCCAGGGCGGCGAAACCCTGCTGACCCATGGCGAGTTCCAGCTGCTCAGCGTGTTCCTGCGCAACAGCGGCCATACCCTGAGCCGCGACCAGTTGATGGACCAGATCCGCAACCGCGAATGGGTGCCCAACGACCGCTCCATCGATGTGCTGGTCGGCCGCTTGCGCCGCAAGCTGCACGATGACCCGGCCGAACCGCAGCTGATCATCACCATTCACGGCGCCGGTTACCTGTTTACCGCCAGCGTGGCGGCCTGAGCGCATGTGGCGGTGGTTATGGCTGGCCCTGCTGGTGCTCGGCGCCCAGGCCCAGGGCGCCGAGCGCATCCGCTATTGCGACTACCCGGTGTACCCGCCGGTCTCCTGGAGTGACGGCAAGCAGGTGCGCGGCCTGGCGCCGACCGTGGTACGCCAGTTGTTCGCGCGCCTGGGCTATGAGGTGGAGATCGTCGTGCTGGGTAACTGGAAGCGCTGCCTGCTCGATGCCGCCGAAGGCCGGGTCGACGTGGTGTTGGCCTACAACAGCGACCAGCGCGACCAGGGCATGCGTTTTTCCACGGTGCCAGTGCTGCGCGAAGAGGTGGCGGTGTTTTTCAACCGCCAGCGGCCGGTGAAATTCGAGCGCCTTGAAGACCTTGCCAGCTACCGCGGCGGGCTGTTGTTCGGCGAAAGCTACGGCCCTGACTTCGACCGCTTCGTCGCCCGCCACCAGAACATCGAGTGGGTCTCCGACAGCCAGCAGAATTTCGGCAAGCTGATTCGCGGGCGCATCGATTTCGTCATCCAGGAGCGGCGCACCGGCCAGTTGTTCGTCGAGCACCTGCCTGGCGCCCAGGACATCCAGGCCTTGCCCACCGCGCTGAGCGTCGACTACCTGCGGGTGGCGGTGTCGCGTCATTCACCCTTGAGCCAGCACATGGCGCAAATCGACGAGCAGTTGCAGCGCATGACCGACAACGGTGAGATCCAGCGCTGGCTGGAACAAAGCGAAGTCACCTACCGCGACATGGTCAACCTGCCGGCGGACGCCCGTTGATGCGCCTGCAACCCGGTGGCCTGCTGCGGCGCCTGCTGCTGTTCATCCTGTTGTTTAGCCTGTGCTTTACCGTGCTGGCCAGCACCGTGCAGTTGTATTTCGAGTACCGCCGCGAGATGCGCGACATCGATTCGCGCATGGCGCTGATTCGCGCCGGCTACCTGGCAAGCCTTGAGCGCAGCCTCTGGGACCTCAACCAGGAGCAACTGAACGTGCAATTGCGCGGCCTGGTGGACTTCTCCGATGTGGCGCGGGTGCGCCTGAGCAGCGCCGATTTCGACTTGCTGCAGGGCGAGGCCACGCCGCAAGGGCCGCTGCGCATCGAGCGTTTCGCCCTCGACTACCAGCCGCCGTCAGGGCCGCCACGCCATCTGGGCGAGCTGGAAGTCAGCATCGACCTGGGCGCGGTGCACCGACGCCTGTTCGCCACCGGGCTGACCAGCCTGTTGTGGATGAGCGTGTTCCTCTGCGGCCTGGCCGTGGCCCTGTCGGGGTTGTTCTACCGGCTGGTTACCCGCCACCTGCAGGTGATGGCCGAGTTTGCCCGCCGTATAGGCGCCGGCGATTTGCAGGAGCCGCTGCGCCTGGACAAGCGCCGCTCCAGCCGCGAAGACGAAATCGATACCGTGGCCCACGCCCTGGACGACATGCGGCGCAATATTCTCAGCGATATCGATCGCCGTGAAATCGACCGCCTGGCCCTGCAGGACAAACGCGACGAACTGCAGAAGATGGTCGAGCGCCGCACCGCCAGCCTGATGCATGCCAAGGAGGAGGCCGAGGCGGCGAACCTGGCCAAGTCGCGCTTCCTGGCAACCATGAGCCATGAACTGCGCACCCCGCTCAACGGCATCCTCGGCATGGCCGAACTGCTGCGCGAAGCGCACCTCGACGCCCGTGACCGCAAGCGCCTGGATGCCCTGTACAAAGCCGGCGAAGGTTTGCTGACCATCCTTAACGAAGTGCTGTATTTCGCCCGCCTGGAAGAGGGCGAAAGCCACCCGGAGCCGGTGGACTTCTCCCTGCGCCAATTATGCGACGAGGTCATGACCCTGCTCGAGCCGCGAGCGCTTAACAACGATACGGTGCTGCGCTGTCGCATCGATAGCCAGTTGGCGCCTCGCCAGCACGGCGCCGAGCAGTTTTTGCGTCAGGTGCTTAGCAACTTGCTGGCCAACGCCATCAAGTTCACCGAGGCCGGCGAGGTGAGTGTCGATGTCCAGGTGCTGGACCAGGCGCAAGGCCGCCAACAGTTGCGGGTCAGCGTGCGCGACAACGGCATCGGCATCGCTGCGCCGGTGCAGGGGCGGATTTTCGATCGCTTCGTCCAGGCCAGCGACGCCGTGGCCCGGCGTTACGGCGGCACCGGCCTGGGCCTGGCGATCTGCAAGCACCTGGTCGAGCTGCTCGGTGGGCGCATCGGTCTTGAAAGCGTTGAGGGCCAGGGCAGTTGTTTCTGGTTCGAACTGCAGCTGCAAGCGGCGGCCGCCGAGGCCCCGGCGCTGCTGCCGGCGGCAGCGGTGCAGGCCCTGGATATTCTTGTGGTCGAAGACGTCGAGCTCAACCGCGAGGTGGTGCGCGGCCTGCTGCAGCGTGACGGCCACCGCTTGTGGATGGCTGAAGACGGTGAACAGGCGCTGGAGCTCTGCGCCCAGCGGCGCTTCGAGCTGATCCTGCTCGATGTGCACCTGCCGGGTATCAGTGGCGTCGAGCTGTGCCGGCAGATCCGCCGCACGCCCGGGCCGAACCGCGCTTGCCGGATCCTGGCGCTGACCGCCAGCGTGCAACCGGCGCTGGTGCGCGGATTTCTTGCGGCGGGCATGCAGGGCATCCTCGCCAAGCCGCTGAAGCTCGACAGCCTGCGCCAGGCGCTGGCGCAACAGGGGGTGGTGGTCGAGGCGGCGACGGCCGGGCAGGGCATGGACTGGGCGCTGCTCGATACCCATCGCAGCCTGCTCGGCGAACAGAAAGTCCAGGGTTTGCTGACGGTGCTGCGCGATGCCCTCGAACAGCACCAAGGCGCGCTGGCCGAGGTGCTCAAGGCCGGTGACTGCACCGAGGTCGCACACCTGGCCCATCGCCTCGCCGGCAGCAGCGACTCCCTGGGTTTTAGCGGCCTGGCGACGGTACTGCGCGAGCTGGAAGCAGCAGCGCTGGGCAAGCACCAGGCGGCCCTGAATGCATTGCAAGCACCCTTGACCGAGCAGTTGCGCCTGGCCGCACAGACCCTCAAACAGCTGATCCAGAGCTGACGTACAAAAACCTTACGACTTTTTACATCTTCGATCTTCAGGTACAACGCCAGCTTACATCGCTTTCCAATAATCGACGGCAACCGCTGCACGCGGTCTTCGAAGCTTATTGGAGATAATAATAATGAACTGCCGTAAAGCTCAGCCGTCCCCGCACCATCGCCTGTCCCTCCCGCGCTTCAACCACTGTTGAGGTGCCGACATGACTGACTCTACTGACCGTAAAGGCATCCACCTGACCCGTGCGCTGAAAAGCCGGCACATCTTCATGCTCTCGCTGGGCGGGGTGATCGGTACCGGGCTGTTCATGGGCTCGGGGGTGACCATCAACCAGGGCGGGCCCATGGGCGCGATCCTCGCCTACCTGGTGGCCGGTTTTCTGATGTACCTGGTGATGGTCTGCCTGGGCGAGCTGTCGGTGCAGATGCCGGTGTCCGGCTCGTTCCAGACCCACGCGACCAAATTCATCGGCCCGGCCACCGGCTTCATGATCGGCTGGGTGTACTGGATGAGCTGGGCCACCACCGTCGGCCTTGAGTTCACCGCCGCCGGCATGCTGATGGTGCGCTGGTTCCCCGAGGTGCCGATCTGGTACTGGTCGGCGCTGTTCGTGGTGGTGCTGTTCGGCCTCAATGCCCTGGCCACCCGCGCCTTTGGCGAAGCCGAGTACTGGTTCTCGGGGATCAAGGTGGCGGCGATCCTCGGGTTTATCATCGTCGGCGTGCTGGTGATCTTCGGCGCGATCCCGCTGACCAGCGGCGAGCCGGCGCCGATGATGAACAACCTGATTGGCGACTCGATGTTCCCCAACGGCCTGTCGGCGGTGTTCGCGGTGATGATGACCGTGGTCTATGCCTTCCAGGGGTGCGAGATCATGGGCGTTGCCGCCGGTGAAACCGACCAGCCAGAAAAGAGCATCCCGCGGGCGGTGCGCAACGTGGTGTTCCGCGTACTGATCTTCTACGTGCTGGCCATCGTCGTGCTTTCGGCGATCGTGCCGTGGCAGCAGGCCGGGCTGATGGAAAGCCCGTTCGTGCAGGTGTTCGACATGGTCGGCATTCCCTACGCCGCCGACCTGATGAACTTCGTCATCCTTACCGCGATCCTGTCGGTGGGCAACTCCGGCCTGTATGCCTCGACGCGCATCCTCTGGGCCATGTCCAAGACCGGCATGGCGCCCAAGAGCCTGTCGCCCTTGAGCAAGCGCGGCGTGCCGCTGCGAGCGCTGAGCATCACCCTGTGCTTTGCCCTGGTGTCGCTGATGACCAGTTTCGTTGCCGCCGACACCCTGTTCATGGTGCTGATGGCGGTGAGCGGCATGTCCGGCACCGTGACCTGGATCGTCATTGCCCTGGCCCAGTACAAATTCCGCCGTGCGTACCTGCGCGATGGCGGCAAGCTGGCCGACCTCAAGTACCGCGCGCCACTGTTCCCGCTGGTGCCGCTGCTGTGCATCACCCTGTGCAGTTCGCTGTTCGTGTTCCTGGCCCTGGATGAAACCCAGCGGCCGTCGCTGTACTGGGGTTTTGGTTTCATCGCAGTGTGTTACGCGGCGTACTTCATCATCCACCGCAAACGCCAGGCGGTGTTGGCGCCGTCGGTGTAAGCCTGCCGGGGCTGCTTAGCAGCCCTTTCGCCGGCCACGCTGGCGCCCACACCTAGCATTTTTGTCAGTTGTTGGCCTCGATAACGAGGTATTGAATAAGGGTCGACTTTACCCAGGTCGGCCCTTTTACATGGCGGTAAGCATGCGGGGCCGCAACGCGTTTCCCCTGCACCGAGGCATGTCTGCCATGAATGATTTGCAAAGCGATACCGTCGACGCAACCACCACCAACGAACTGCCCGTCTTGTCCCTGTTCGCTGCGGTAGCACCGGTCAGCGGCCATGACGCGGGTGTCAACCTGCATACCCTGAGCATCGATCCGCGTGGCGTGCTGGCGACCGTGCCGCCGTTCGTTGATGTGGTCGCCGGTGATGAGTTGCGGGTGTACATGGATGCCGACAGCACGCCAGTCGTTGCGCCGCTGGTGCTTGAGGGATACGACCTCGGCCGGCCGTTGACCCTGTTCCTGCCGAGCGAGCGGTTTACCCCGGGTGCACATACAGTGCGCTATGCCTTCAGCCGCAACAATGTGGAATATGGGTCCTCCCGCGATCTTGCGGTACTGGTCAAGCTGGACCGCCCGGGCGGTTCCGAGCCTGGGCACCAGGGCCTGGTGGCGGCGGATGTCGGTGTCAACCCGGTGACCGCCGAGCACCTGGAAAACGGCGTTCAGGTGCAGGTCTACTTCTATGAGAACCGCGCGGTCGACGACGTGATCCGCCTGAGCTGGGGCGGGGTCATGCTGAGCTATACCCTGGTCGAGGCCGACCTCAGCCAGCCGGTGGTGTTCACCGTGCCCGGCAGCGTCATCCTCCAGGCCGGTGACGGCCCCAACCTGGTGGTGACCTGGGAAGTGCACGATATTGTCCACAACACCAGCCAGACCTGGGCACCGCATGTATCGGTGGTGGTCGACACCGGTCATGCGCAGTTGCCGGGCGTTTCGGTGACGGGGCTGGATCACGAAGGTTATCTCAACCTCGATGTGCTGGGCAGCGATGACTTGTTGATAAATGTGCAGGCCAGCGCGCCGGCATTCGCCACCGGTGACACGGTCAAGCTGCGTTTTACCGGTTACATCGACTCGGGCGTGCCGACCGTAATCGAGCTGGACCAGAGCATCCGCGGGACTTTGCCGCAGACCCTGACGTTCACCATCCCCAATGACAAAGCCTGGGCGCTGGCCAGTGGCTTGGCGGTGGTGGGCTACACGCTGGTGAATGCTGGGGGCCAGCAGCAGTCGCAGCGCCTGAGCATCGGTTTCAAAGGCCAGCCCAAGGCGCTGACTGTGCCTCGGGTCCATCAGGCGCCGGAGGGTGTGCTGGCCTATGATGTTGCCCGGGCCACGGTAATGATCCCCAAGTACCAGGGGCGCACACAAGGCCACCAGGTGACCGTGGTATGGCAGGGGACTCAAAGTGATGGCCGACCGACGTTGTACCAGGTCAGCCGGGCAGTCACCCATAACGAGGGGGCAGGTGACGATGAGATGGCGTTCAGTGTCGACAAGGCGCACATCAACCTGCTGGAGTCGGGCTCGGTCAGGGTGTTCTATCAGGTGCGCATGCTGAGCACGCGCAGCGTCGGTTTTCGCCAATCGGCGGTGCTGGAGCTGCGCATCAGTGCTGCCGGCTTGCTGCCGGCGCCAGAGCTGGACGACCCGGTCAATGAGCTCGACCCGTATTTTTACCCGTTCGGGGTGCAGGTGAACATCAACTACCCGAACAAGCGCGCCGGGGACAAGGTCACCTTTACCTGGCAAGTTGAGGATCCGGAGCATAGCTACAGCGAAGCCAAGCTTGTCGACAGCAGTGGCGCAGTGCCCAGTTTTCGCGTATCCCAGGCCATTGCCCAGGCTGGGGTGGGCAGCACGGTGATGATGAGTTACGAGGTCGAGCCGGCGTTGGGCGGCCGGCCGTTGCCGTCCCAGGCGCGGGCGCTGGCGTTGCGCTCCGTCGCCCCGGTGCCGCAACTGGCGCAACTCACGGGCGCGCAGAATGGCAGCTACGACCCGATGCTCGGCCTGCATGGTGCCCAGGTGCTGATCAGCTACCCAGGCATGCGTGAAAGCGATTGCATCACCCTGTACTGGAAAGGATCGGCGGGCGCCGGCACTCCCACCCTCCCGAAGCGTGCGGGCAGTGACAGCGGCAGCATCACCATCAGCGTGCCGGCGGCGGCGGTGGCGGCAAACTTCAACGGCCCGGTGCAGTTTTATTATGAAGTGCTGCGCAACGAGCTGGCGGCGATCGAATCGCCCAGGCAGGCGGTGCAAATCGGCGTGCCGGGTGATCACGACTTGGCGCACCCGAGGATCGATGAGGCGATCGGCAACGAGCTGGACCTGGACCTGTTCGAAGGCGATGCCCAGGTCAGCGTCAGAGCCTGGCCGTTTATGGCCGTGGGCCAGCGGGTGTGGCTGGAAGTGCGCAGCGCCACCGCCACGCTCGCGCTGTGGGAGGACAGCCCGGTCGAGCAGGTGGCGCAGCTGAGCGTGGCGTTGCCGCGCGATTTTCTCGAACCGCTGGAGGATGGCAGTCTGTTGTCGCTGCACCTGAGCGTCAGCTACGGCGGCGCTGCGGCGCTGGAGTGTCCGGTGCGCAGCTACACCGTGCGCCAGGGGCAATTGCACATAGGCATCTCCGATGCCGGCCTGGCCAGCTCGGTCTTGCCGGCGGACTGGACGCTGCCAACCCAGACCTGCGCGGTGACCCTGGCCGGCCGGCCCGGCGCGCAAGGCAGTCTCAGCGTCAATGGCTCGGCGCAGTTCGACAACGACAGCCAGCAACTGGACTTCACTCTCGATGCCCAGGGCGAGTTTATCGCCTGGCTGGGTGATCCGTACGCCGAGACGGTGCTGGTCAGCGCGCAGATCGGCGGCGCACAAGCCCAGCACGTGCCGGTGAAATTCGTTGATGTGTTCCCGTACGCCCAGCAGCAAGATGAGCAGCGTGTGCGCGCCCGTGCGGCGAGCGGCGCGCTGGCCAACGGCCGGTCGGCCAATCGGGTGTGCTTCGATGCCGACGGCTTTGCCAGCGCCACCTATGTGCAGGTTGAGCTCAGCGGCAGTGCACGGATTGTCGGCCACCCTGGCCAGGTGGTTAGCCTGCCGCTGACGGCGCTGAGCGGTGATTGCCAGTTCGACGTGGTCGACAGCGTCGCCGAAGAAGTGACGGTGACGTTTCAACTGCCCCAGGGTGGTAGCTGGACCCGCTTCAGTCAGACCCTGTACTTCACCCGCCTGGCCTCGCGCTATGCGACCCGTGGCGTCGCCGCCGACGGTAGCCCCTGGTTCATGCGTGTCAACCAGATCACCAGCGTCGAAACCAGCCATGTGCGCATCCCGCAATGGAAAGAGTTCATCGATCATCCCGCAGGCCTTGATGGCGGCATTGGTGTACGGGCCCTGGAAGCTCATGCCGATGGGCTGCTGGTTCTGGTCGAGCCGTACCTGCAAATGGCCGCTGGCGATAAGGTTCATGTGCATTTTGGCGACGAACAGGTGCCGGCTACGCCGATTGCAGTGGTGATACTGCCTGAAGAGGTGAACGATCTAGTCACCCTATACGTTCCCGCTGCCCGCATTCCCAAAGGCGTCAGCGAGGTATGGTTCACGGTCGAGCCGCTGAGCGGCAATAAGCGCGCGTCGGCGCGTTTGCGCGTCAAGGTCAAGGTCACCTTGCCCGGCGGCCCCAATCCCATCCCCGGCAGCCCTCATAATGCCGCCCTGATGTCGCCAGATGTGCCCTTCGGCCTGATCGACTGGGAAATGGCCCAGGACGGCATCACGGTGTACGTCAACCGCTGGCGCATCATGGAGGCGGGTGATGTTCTCAGCTTGAGCTGGGGTGGGGCCAAGGTCACCCATGTTGTCCAGCAAGGCGAAGTGGGCAGGACCATACCGGTGTTCGTCGACTTTGCCACCATCGAGGCCGGGGGCGATGATGAACGCCTGCTGGTGCTGTACTGGCTCGAAGACGAGGTGGGCAACGAGTCCGATGGCGCCTCGTTGCCCAGCTATGCCTTTGTCGAGGTCAGCCTGGTGTTGCTGCCACGGCCGGCGGTGGCCGGGCTCGACGAGGAAGGCTTTCTCGACCTGGGGGAACTGCAAGGGGCCGATGTGGAGGTCTCGGTGATTGCCGACCGGCCCGACTTCCGGGTCGGCGACCAGGTGGTGTTCCTCTTTCGTGGATTCACCGAAGACGTGGTGGCGATCCCGCCGCATGAATCCCTCCCGTACCCGGTGGGGGTTATCCCGCCTCCGCGGCCCATTGTCCACAAGGTACCCAATAGCATCGCCGAGTCGATCACGGGGGGGCTGGCCTATGTCTCCTATAAGGTCACCCGCGAAGGCCAGGAGTTTGCTTCGCGAACCACTGCCGTAGGAGTGCGGGGCAAGGCGGCCGAGTTGCTGGCGCCGAGGGTGAACGATAGCCAGGAGAATTACCTCCCTGACACCCTGCCGCGTGCCGTGGTGATCGTTCCGCCGTGGGTGGGCATGTACCTCAACCAGCAGGCACGCCTGGTGTGGCAAGGCAAGCAGGCCAACGGTCACGCATATTCTTTTTTTCGCGATTGGCAGGTGACTGAACTTGGGGTGGGCCAAGAGGTGGCGCTTATCGTGCCGCCCGAACATATCGTCGCGTTGTCGGGCGGGTACCTGGAGTTGTCCTACCGGGTGTTCTACGGCAGCAGCGAGCCGCGGGAGTCGCAAGTCCTGAGACTGTGGGTCGGTGAAACTGCCCCCGATCTGTTCCCCCCGAACGTGCCTGAGGCAGAGAACGATACCCTCGACCCGGTCGGCCTTGTGGTGGCTAACGTCGAGGCTCCGGTGTACGACGGCATGCTGAAAGACCAAAGGGTGACCATGGAGTGGTTGAGCCCGGTGGCCGGGGCGAACATCATCGATTTTTATGATGTGCAGTTTATCGGTGACATCGGCTTTCCCGTGTATGAGCGAGACATGGTACGCAGCCTGGGGCATGAGGTACGCATCCGCTACCACGTCAGCGAGGTGGGCCAACGTCGGCGCTATTCGGACTACCTGCGCCTGGGAATCGGCCCGGTGTTGAGCAACCCGCCGCGGCCGCGGATCGAGGAGGCAAATGGCGATACGCTTAATTTGCTGAATTTTCAGGGAGATGCGCTGGCGACGGTGGCGAAGTGGACCGGGATCAGCGAACGTCAACGTTACTGGTTTCGCTGCCGTGGAGAGGATGCACAAGGTAATCAAAAGATCATTCGTTTGGCGGAAGGCCAGCAGGTGTCAGCCAGTGAAGTCAACCTGGGGGTACGGGCTACGCTGGACAGGGCGGATCTGCAGGCATTTGCCCACCAGAGCCGGATAACCCTGGAGATGGCGGTGGCGCTGCGCCTGGATGCCGAAGAGTCGCAGGCAATCAGGTTTCCGTTGCGCGAATACCAAATCCTTCAGGTTCAAGTCAACCTGATTGCGCCCAGAATACCCGAGGCCCGGGGCAACAGGCTCGAGTTGGCATTTTTTGATGGTGATGCCACCTTGCGCATTGACCCCTGGCAAGGTATTGCTGCTGGTCAGCGGGTGTGGGTGCAGTTGAAGGGAACACTGGCGAACGGCGCAGACTGGACGTTGCAGTTACTGAGAGCGCACCCCGTAAGCGTTGATGAGGTAAAAAACGGGATCAGCCGGCCAATATCGCGTTCGGATCTGGAAAAGCTCAAAGATCGCTCGCGTTTGAGCATTCGTTTGCGAGTGAACATAATGGGTGCGGACAATGAGGGTGAGGCGATTGAAGCGCCTGGGATCGATTATGAGATGGATGTGGGGGCCGAAGTAGCAATTGCAGTATCCCACTTGGGCGTGTGGAACGGCATTTCGCCCTTTGGCATTCCCACAAACAACGCGCTTATCATCGGCAGGCCTGGCCAAGTTGTAACGTTGCGGTTAAGTGGAGGTGGGAGATTTACCAATGGAACGGCTGAGAAACAAGTAACGCTGGATAGCGTGGGCGAACACCAAGAACTGGTCGGTTTGGTAACCACCACCAGCAACATCACAGTTTTGACGGCTAACCATGGGGGTAAAACAGTAAGTGCCCAGTTGGCGTTTGTGGTGGGTGCTCCTCCCCAACATGCTTGGAGTACTTATGATATTAGTGCGAATTGTGCTAGTGGTGCTTTAGCTAACGGCCGCCATTTCAATCGAGTCTACATCCAGGTGGTAATGAACTACCCGCCTCACTCAGGTCTTTATCAACTAGCTGTTTCCGTCTCGGGCGGTGCGCAAATTGTCGGTTATTCAAGTTCGACTGCAATTATACCGGGCTTGAGGCAAGGGCGAACAGTTTATTTCTTCTTCGATGTCACCCATACACGGGCAGAAACAGTAACGATGACCGCTGGTTACGGAATAATCAGGACCCTCCATTTCAGCTAGGCTGTTGTCAACCTCCACCCGCAGGACCGCCGTTAAAGGTGGTCCTTTTTTTGTGCCGAGATGTTCAAGTTTGTAACAGTGGTGTCGTCTCAATCCACATAAAAAATAAAAAATCTATAAAAAACAAACGCATGAGGTCGATCCATAAGTTTTTTCAGAAGTTTTACGAAGATTGATACGTTGTTGAACACTCGTTTAGTATGGCCTCAAGCCCGCGTCCAATCACAATAATTCGAGGCCACCCATGACCCCTCCTGCGTCGCTGCTCAGCCAGGTCGAAGCCGGCATTGCCTGGATCACCCTCAACCGCCCCGACCAGCGCAACGCGCTGGACATCCCCAGCCTGAAAAACCTGCATGCCTTGCTCGACGCCCATAACGCTGACCCGGCTGTGCGTGTGGTGGTGCTGACCGGCACGGGTCGCAGCTTCTGCGCCGGCGCCGACCTTGCCGAATGGGCCGAGGCCGAAGCCCGCGGCGCGCTGGAAAGCTACGGCTGGACCGAAACCGCCCATGCCCTGATGCAGCGCCTGCACAGCCTCGACAAACCCACCATTGCCGCCATCAACGGCACCGCCGTCGGCGCCGGCATGGACCTGACCCTGTGCTGCGACCTGCGCGTAGCAGCGGCCTCGGCGCGGTTCAAGGCTGGCTACACCAGCATGGCCTACAGCCCGGATGCCGGCGCCAGCTGGCACTTGCCGCGGCTGATCGGCAGCGAACAGGCCAAGCGCCTGCTGTTTCTCGATGAGCTGTGGGGCGCCGAGCGAGCCCTGGCGGCCGGGCTGGTCGGCGAGGTGTGCGCCGATGAGCAGTTGCTGGCGGTGACCGCAGACCTTGCCGGGCGCCTGGCCAAGGGCCCGACCTTCGCCTTCGCCCAGACCAAGCAGCTGATCCGCGACGGCGCCCAGCGCACCCTGGGCGAGCAGCTACAGGCTGAGCTTGCCGCCGGGCTGCTGTGCGGGCGCAGCGCAGACGGCGCCGAAGCGTTGCGCGCCGCCGTCGAGAAGCGCACTGCTAATTTCGTTGGTAAATAAACACTTACAAGCACTTCTTCAGGATCGACTCATGAATTTCCAACTGACCCAAGAACAACAAATGTTGGTGGAAGCGGTACGCAGTTTTGTCGCCAAGGAGTTACTGCCCCATGAAGAGGCGGTCGACCGCGCCGACGAGGTCTCGCCAGAGCTTGCCGCGCAGATTCGCGGCAAGGCCATCGCCGCCGGCTTCTATGCCTTCAACATGCCCGAGGAAGTCGGCGGTGGCGGCCTCGACTACCTGTCCCAGGCGCTGATCGAACGCGAGCTGTCGAAGGTGTCGTGGGCCCTGCACGTGTTTGTCGCGCGGCCTTCGAAGATCCTCATGGCTTGCAAGGACGAACAGATCAACGACTACCTGCTGCCGTGCATCCAGGGCGAGAAGACCGACTGCTTTGCCCTCACCGAGCCTGGCGCCGGCTCCGATGCCAATGCGATCAAGACCCGCGCCGTGCGCGAGGGCGACAACTTTGTGCTCAACGGCAGCAAGCACTTTATCAGCCATGCCGGGCATGCCGATTTCGCCATTGTCTTTGCCGTCACCGACACCTACCAGCACAACGGCAAGACGCGCAATGCGGTGACCGCCTTCCTGGTCGACCGCGGCACCCCGGGCATGACCATCCGCCGCGGGCCTAAATGCGTGAGCAATCGCGGCTATCACACCTTCGAGCTGTTCTTCGATGACTGCAAGGTGTCGGCCAGCAAGGTGCTCGGTGAGGTCGGCAAGGGCTGGGAAGTGGCCAACGCCTGGCTCACCGCCGGGCGGGTGATGGTTGCCGCCAACTGTGTTGGCCAGGCCCAGCGCGCCCTGGATGTGTCGCTGCAATGGGCGGCCGACCGCAAGCAGTTCGGCCAGCCGATCGGCACCTACCAGGGCATTTCGTTCAAGCTCGCCGACATGGCCACGCAAATCCGCGCCGCTGAGCTATTGACCCTGCACACTGCCTGGAAAATGGACCAGGGCACGATGACCGACGGCGAGGCGGGCATGGCCAAGCTGTTTGCCAGTGAAGTGCTCGGCAAGGTCGCCGATGAGGCGGTGCAGATCTATGGCGGCATGGGCCTGATGGACGAAGGGCCGGTCGAGCGGATCTGGCGCAATGCGCGCATCGAGCGGGTCTGGGAGGGCACCTCGGAGATCCAGCGGCACATCATTTCCCGTGAACTGCTGCGCCCGCTGCTGCGCTGACCAGGAGCCTGCTCATGTTACGAGACAACCTCAAACGCCTGCTCGCTCCGCGCCACCTGGCCTTCGTCGGCGGGCGCAGCATGGCCCGGGCCTTCAAGCGCTGCGCCGAAGGCGGCTACCCAGGGCAGATGTGGCTGGTCAACCCGCAGCACGACAGCCTCGATGGCGTGCCGTGCGTGCGCAGCGTCGCCGAGTTGCCCTGTGCGCCGGATGCGGTGTTCATCGCCACCAACCGCGAACTGACCCTGACCTGCGTGGCCGAGCTGGCCGCCAAGGGCGCCGGCGGGGCGATTTGCTACGCCTCGGGCTTTGCCGAAACCGGCGCCGAAGGCCTGGCCCTGCAACAGCAACTGCTCAAGGCCGCCGGTGACATGGCGCTGCTGGGCCCCAACTGCTATGGCCTGCTCGACTACCTGCACAGCTCGGCGCTGTGGCCGGTGGCCCATGGCGGCAAGGCGGTGGAGAAGGGCGTGGCGGTGCTGACCCAGAGCGGCAACTTTGCCTACAACCTGTCGATGAGCGACCGCTCGCTGCCGGTGGCCTACATGGCCTCGGTGGGCAACCAGGCGCAGATCGGTATCGCCGAACTGATGGACGCGCTGCTCGATGAGCCGCGGGTGACCGCCATCGGCCTGCACCTGGAAGGCTTGAAGAACGTGCCGGGCTTTGCCCGCGCCGCGCACAAGGCACTGGAAAAGGGCATCCCGATCATCGCCCTGAAAACCGGGGTGTCGCAGATCGGCGCGCAACTGGCGCTGAGCCACACCAGCTCGCTGTCCGGCTCCGATGCGCTGTATGACAGTCTGTTCGAGCGCCTCGGGGTGATCCGCGTCAGCGGCCCGGTGAGCTTTGTCGAAACCCTCAAGGCCGCCGCCTGCGGCCAGCTGCCCAAGGGCGGCAGGCTGATTGCCCTGGCCTGCTCCGGGGGCGACGCCGGGCTGATCGCCGACTATGCCGAACGTAACGCGCTGAGCCTGCCGAAACTGGAGGACGGCCAGGTCGGCGAGCTGGCCCAGGTGTTGCCAAGCTATGCCAACCTGGTCAACCCGCTGGACTTCACCACGGCGATCTGGGGCGACGCCTGCGCGCTTGAACGCATGCTCGACAGTGCCCTGCGCACCGAGGCCGATGCCGCCATGCTGGTGCTCGACTACCCGGCCGAGTTCACCGGCGAGCGCAAGGAGTGCGACCTGCTGCTGGAGCTGTACTGCGCGGCGCTCAAACGCCACGGCAAGAGCGGTTTTGTCACCTCGGCCTTGCCCGAGCTGCTGCCGGCCGTTGCCCGCGAGCGCCTGCATGGCCACGGCATTGCCGCGCTGCAGGGCGTCGAGGATGGCCTGGCGGCCTGGGGGCGAATTGCCGCGTACCAGGCCAGGCGCCAGGCGCTGCTTGATCTGGGCGAGTCGGCATTGGCGCCGTTGTGCCCACAGCCGCTGCATGGCGAGGGCGAGCTGCTCACCGAGTGGCAGTCCAAGCAAGCCTTGCAGGCGTTCGGCCTGGCGGTGCCCAAGGGCGTGCTGAGCAGCCCTGAGCAGGCCCTCAAGGATGCTGAAACGGTCGGCTATCCCTTGGTGCTCAAAGCGGTCAGCGCGCAACTGCCGCACAAGACCGAAGCCGGTGCCGTTGCTCTCAACCTGCGTGACCCGCAGGCCCTGGGCGCGGCCCTGGAACAGATGCGTACGCGGATCGCGGCCTATGCGCCGGGTGTAGTGTTCGACCAGGTGCTGCTCGAACCCATGGCCAGCGCGCCGCTGGCCGAGCTGATCGTCGGCATCAAGCGCGAGAACGACTTCGGCCTGGCGCTGGTGATCGGCGCAGGCGGCATCCTCGTCGAGTTGCTCAAGGACAGCACCAGCCTGCTGCTGCCGACCACCGACGGCGCCATCCGCAGGGCCGTGCTCGGCCTGCGCAGCGCCGCCTTGCTCCAGGGCTTTCGTGGCCGTGAAGCGGCGGACCTTGAGGCGCTGGTGGCGGCGATTCGTGCGGTGGCCGACTACGCCTGTGAGAACGCCGCGCAATTGCTCGAACTGGATGTCAACCCATTAATGGTCGGTGCCCAGGGCACCACCGCGGTCGATGCGTTGATTCGCCTCGGCCAGGTGTAAGGAGATGAACATGCACAACAGCCCATTGACCGGTGGCCAGGCCCTGGTGCGCCTGTTGGCCAACTACGGCGTCGATACCGTGTTCGGCATTCCCGGGGTGCACACCCTGGAGCTCTACCGCGGCCTGCCCGGCAGCGGTATCCGCCACGTGCTGACCCGCCATGAGCAGGGCGCGGGTTTCATGGCTGACGGTTATGCGCGAGTCAGCGGCAAGCCGGGGGTGTGTTTCGTCATCACCGGCCCTGGGGTTACCAACGCCGCCACCGCCATCGGCCAGGCCTATGCCGACTCGATCCCGATGCTGGTGATTTCCAGCGTCAACCACACCGCGAGCCTCGGCAAAGGCTGGGGCTGCCTGCACGAAACCCAGGACCAGCGCGCCATGACCGCGCCGATCACAGCGTTTTCTGCGGTGGCCCTGAGCGCCGAGGACCTGCCCGAGCTGATCGCCCGTGCTTACGCGGTGTTCGACAGCGAACGCCCGCGCCCGGTGCATATTTCGGTGCCGCTGGATGTGCTGGCCGCACCGGTCGCCCGCGACTGGAGCAATGAAGTGGTGCGCCGCCCGGGCCGGGGCGTGCCGGCCAGCAGCGCGCTGGATCAGGCCGCCGGCAAATTGGCCGGCGGCAAACGGCCGATGATCATCGCCGGTGGCGGTGCCCTGGCCGCGGCCCAGGAGCTGCAACAACTGAGCACCCGCCTGGCCGCGCCGCTGTTCACCAGCGTTGCCGGCAAAGGCCTGCTGCCACCCGATGCGCCGCTCAATGCCGGCTCAGCGTTGTGCGTGGAGCCAGGCTGGCAACTGATCGCCGAGGCCGATGTGATCCTTGCGGTCGGCACCGAAATGGCCGACACCGACTTCTGGCGTGAACGGTTGCAACTCAATGGTGAGTTGCTGCGGGTGGATATCGATCCGCGCAAGTTCAACGACTTCTACCCCTGTGCCGTGGCCTTGCAGGGCGATGCCCGGCAGACCGTCGCGGCGTTGCTCGAACGTTTGCCGCCAGCACCGCGTGATGCCGCTGGCGCCAGTGATGCGGTCGCCAGCCTGCGCCAGGCGGTCAAGGCCAGCCACGGCCCGCTGCAGGCGATCCACCAGGCGATCCTTGACCGTGTCGCGGCCGAGCTTCCTGCCAACGCCTTTATCAGCACCGACATGACCCAGCTGGCCTACACCGGCAACTATGTCTATGCCAGCCGCGCGCCCCGTAGCTGGCTGCACCCCACCGGCTACGGCACCCTCGGTTACGGTTTGCCTGCCGGTATCGGCGCCATGTTCGCCACGGCTGACCGCCCGGGCCTGGTGCTGGTCGGTGATGGCGGGTTCCTCTACACCGCCCAGGAACTGGCCACCGCAGTCGAAGAGCTGGAGCGCCCGCTGGTGGTCCTGCTGTGGAACAACGATGCCCTGGGGCAGATTCGCGACGACATGCTCGGCCTGGATATCGAGCCGATCGGCGTGCTGCCGCGCAACCCGGACTTCATCGGCCTGGCCCGGGCCTTTGGCTGCAACGTGGCGCAGCCACACAGCCTGGATGACCTGCAACGGGAACTGCGCAGCGGCTTTGCCCGCAATGGCGTGACCCTGATCGAGCTCAAGCACGCCTGCGCGCGCTGAGCCTACACCGTATTTTTGGGAGACTGCCATGCGTTTTTCCGCTCTGACCCAACGTATCGCCGGTGACGGCGCCGCTGCCTGGGAGATTCACTATCGCGCCCTTGAGCTGCTGGAAAAAGGCCAGGACGTGTTGCTGCTGTCGGTCGGCGACCCGGATTTCGACACCCCGGCGCCGATCGTTGAGGCCGCCATCGACAGCCTGCGCAGCGGCCACACCCATTACTCCGATGTGCGCGGCAAACTGGCCCTGCGCCAGGCCATTGCCCGCCGCCATCAGCAACGCAGCGGCCAGCAGACCGGCGCCGATCAGGTAACCGTGCTGGCCGGCGCTCAATGCGCGCTGTTCTGCGTGGCCCAGTGCCTGCTCAACCCCGGTGATGAGGTGATCGTCGCCGAGCCGATGTACGTTACCTACGAGGCGGTGTTCGGCGCCTGTGGCGCCACGGTGATCCCGGTGCCGGTGCGCCCGGAGAACGGTTTTCGGGTCCAGGCTGAAGATGTCGCCGCGCGCATCACCCCCAAGACCCGCGCCCTGGCTCTCAACAGCCCGCACAACCCCTCCGGCGCCAGCCTGCCGCGCAGCACCTGGGAGGCCCTGGCCGAATTGTGCATTGCCCATGACCTGTGGCTGATTTCCGATGAGGTCTACAGCGAGCTGCTGTACGACGGCGAGCACATCAGCCCCGGCAGCCTGCCGGGCATGGCCGAGCGCACCGCGACCTTGAACAGCTTGTCCAAGTCCCATGCCATGACCGGCTGGCGGGTGGGCTGGGTGGTCGGCTCGCAGGCTTTGGCCACGCACCTGGAAAACCTCGCACTGTGCATGCTCTACGGCTCGCCGGACTTCATCCAGGACGCCGCCGTGGTGGCCCTGGAGCAACAATTGCCGGAGCTTGCGGCCATGCGCGAAGCGTACCGCCAGCGCCGCGACCTGGTCTGCGAGTGCCTGGCCGATTGCCCGGGCCTGCGTGCGCTCAAGCCTGATGGCGGCATGTTCGTGATGGTCGATATCCGCCAGACCGGCCTTAGCGCCCAGGCGTTCTCCTATCGCCTGCTCGATCACCATGGCGTCTCGGTACTTGCCGGCGAAGCCTTCGGCCCCAGCGCCGCCGGGCATATCCGCCTGGGCCTGGTGCTCGGCGCCGAACCGCTGCGCGAGGCCTGCCAGCGTATTGCCCGCTGCGCTGGCGAACTGATGGAGGGCAAGGCCCATGGCTGACTATTCGCGGCTGTTCATCGATGGCAGCTGGCAACTGCCGTCGGGGCAGGGCCTGGCCGAGGTGATCAACCCGGCCACCGAAGCCGTGGCCGGCAGGGTGCCGCTGGGCGACGAGCACGACGTCAACCGCGCGGTGGCAGCTGCGCGCCATGCCTTTGGCAGTTGGTCGCAAACCCCGTCCCGCGTGCGCGCAGGTTTCATCCGCGCCATGGCCGAGCAGCTCAAGGCCCGCGCCGATGAGATGGCCGCCGTGATCACCCGCGAGCTGGGCATGCCGGTGCAATGGTGCCGGGCGGTGCAGGTCGACGGGCCGATTGTCGGCCTTGAGCAGTACATCGAACTGGCCGGGCTGATGGATGAGGTGCGCGAGGTCGGCAACTCGCTGGTGGTGCGCGAGGCCGTCGGTGTGTGCGCCTTCATCAACCCCTGGAACTACCCGCTGCACCAGTTGATCGGCAAGCTCGCCCCGGCCCTGGCCGCCGGTTGCACGGTGGTGCTCAAGCCGAGCCAGGAAACCCCGCTGCATGCCTTTTTGCTGGCCGAGATGATCGATGCCATCGGCTTGCCGGCCGGGGTCTTCAACCTGGTCAGCGGCCCCGGCGCCAAGGTCGGCGAGGCGCTGGCCCGCCACCCGCAAGTCGACATGGTGTCGTTCACCGGCTCTACCGGCGCCGGTGTGCGCGTGGCCCAGGCCGCGGCGCCGTCGGTCAAGCGCGTGTGCCTGGAACTGGGCGGCAAGTCGCCGTTGTTGATCACCGCCGACGCCGACCTGGAAGCCGCGGTGCGCTATGGCGTGCAGGACGTAATGATCAATTCCGGGCAGACCTGCACCGCACTGACGCGCATGCTGTTGCCGGCCAGCCGTTATGAAGAGGCCCTGGCAATCGCCGTGGATGAAACCCGCAGCCTGGTCATGGGCGACCCGCAAGACCCCGGCAGCTTCCTCGGCCCGATGTGTTCGGCAGCGCAGCGGCGCACCGTGCTCGACTACATCCGCATCGGCCAGGAGGAGGGCGCACGGCTGTTGTGTGGCGGCGACACGGCGCCAGGTTTCGAGCGTGGCTTCTACGTGGCGCCAACGCTGTTCGCTGACGTCGACAACCGCATGCGTATCGCCCAGGAAGAGATCTTCGGCCCGGTGCTGTGCCTGATCCCCTATGCCGATGAGGCGCAAGCGCTGGCCATCGCCAACGATTCGCCCTTTGGTTTGTCCAGCGCAGTGTGGGCGGCGGACCGCGAGCGGGCCCTGCACCTGGGCCGGCAACTGCGCGCCGGGCAGTGCTTCATCAATGGCGCGGCGTTCAACTACCAGGCGCCGTTCGGCGGCTACAAGACCTCGGGCAATGGCCGCGAATGGGGCGAGGAGGGCCTGGCCGAGTTCGTCGAGACCAAGGCCATTCAGCTCTGAAGTGTCGGGCAGGCTCAGGCCTGCCCGATGTTGTCCTGCGGCTTGTCGAAGGCGACGAACAACTGGTCGGCGGTGATGGCCCCCAGGTCCAGACGCATGTTGGCTTCGAGCATGGCGAACAGGCGGGTGAACACCTCGAACACTTTGCAATGATCTTCCATGCCGGAAAACGGGTTGTCGATTTTCTCGGCGATCAGCGAGCTCTCCTGCACCGCGTCATAGACCTCGCGCAGGGTGATCTCGCTGGCCGGGCGGGCCAGGGTCAGGCCGCCATGGGCGCCACGCCAGGACTTGAGGATATTGGCCTTGACCATCAGCGAGACCAGGCTGCGCACCCGCGTGGGGTGGGTCTTGACCCACTTGGCGATGGTCTCGGTGCGCAGCTTTTGCGGCGCATTGGCGGCCACGAACGAGAGGATGTACGAGGCGGTGATCAGGCGGGTCGACTGGCTCATCTGGCGAAGTCCCTTGTCTGTGGGAGCGGGCTTGCCCCGCGAATCGATGTGACTGAAAAAAACCTATCGCGGGGCAAGCCCGCTCCTACAGAGGAAGGGGATTGGCAGCGACGTGTTTTTGAGTTTAATGTATTTGTTACGATGACAATTACAAATATTTGCATCGATGCGTGCGAGGTTGGCTGAATCCTTTTCTCTGCAGTTCTACAGGGGCAATGCCATGAGCGATAACAACAACAAGATTACTCAAGCGATGCACGACAGCGGCCTGCCGCGTCGGGATTTTCTCAAGTACAGCGCCGCTGCGGCGGCCGTGGCCGGGGCGCTTTCCCTGGGTTTGCCGCTGCACGGCCGGGCCGAGGAGGCCGCCCCGAAAGCCGGTGGCGTACTGCGCATGGGCCTGGCCGGTGGCAGCACCACCGACTCCCGCGACCCGGGCTCATGGAGCGACACCTTCACCTTTGTCGGTTTCTCTGCGGTCTACAACACCTTGAGCGAAATCAGCGTCGACGGCACGGCGATTCCCGAGCTTGCCGAGCGCTGGGAGTCCAGCCCCGACGCGCGTGTCTGGACCTTCACCCTGCGCCAGGGCGTGACCTTCCATAACGGCAAGACCCTCGATGCCGGCGACGTGGTCGCCTCGATCCAGCACCACCTGGGCGACAAGTCCACCTCGGCGGCCAAGACCGTGCTCGGCGATGTCGCCAAGGTCAGCGCCCAGGGCACCGACACCGTGGTGTTCGAGCTGCACTCGGGCAATGCCGACTTCGCCTACGTGGTGGCCGACTATCATCTGGTGATCATGCCGGCCAAGAACGGCGCCGCCGACTGGCAGGCCGGGGTCGGCACCGGCGGCTATCGCCTCAAGGGCTTCGAGCCCGGCGTACGCATGGACCTTGAACGCAGCCCGGATTACTGGAAAGCCGGCCGCGCGCATTTCGCCAGCGCCGAACTGCTGGCCATCGCCGATGGCGCGGCGCGGGTCAACGCCCTGGTCACAGGGCAAGTCGATGTGATCAACAAGGTCGACCTGAAGACCGTCGCTCTGCTCAAGCGTAATCCCAACCTGGTCATCGAAGAGACCAAGGGCGCCCAGCATTACACCTTCCCGATGCTCACCGACAGCCAGCAGTTCCAGGACAACAACATCCGCCTGGCGCTCAAGCATGCGATCAACCGTGAAACCCTGCTGGCCTCGGTGCTCTACGGCTACGGCCAGATCGGCAACGACCACCCGATCCAGCCCGGCAGCCGCTTCATCAATAGCGCCCTGGAGCAGCGCGGCTATGACCCGGACAAGGCGCGGTTCTATCTGCGCCAGGCTGGGGTCGATTCGCTCAAGGTGCGCCTGCAGGCCTCCGACGCCGCCTACACCGGCGCGGTCGACGCCTCGGTGCTGTTCAAGGAACAGGCGCGCCAGGCTGGCATCGACATCGACGTGGTGCGCGAACCTGCCGACGGCTTTTTCTCCAATGTGTGGATGAAGCAGCCGTTCACCACCTCGTTCTGGTACAGCAGCCTGACCGCCGACCGCATGTTCAGCATCGGCTACGCCAAGGGCGCGGCCTGGAACGAGACGCACTGGGACAACGCCCGCTTCAACCAGTTGCTCAACGCCGCCCGCGGCGAGATGAACGCGCCGCTGCGCCAGGAGATGTACAACGAAATGCAGGCCCTGTGCCGCGACGAGGGCGGGGCGATCGTGCCGCTGTTCGCAAACTCCGTGGCCGCGCGCTCCAAACGGGTGGCCCACGGTGGGCTGACCGCGCCTTACGGCGAGCTCGACGGCCTGCGGCTGATCGAGCGCTGGTGGCAGGCGTAAGCCCGACACGTTGCTTGCACCTTCTTTCGTTGAGCCTGTTCGAGGAGCTGTACGGTGAATAGTCTTTGCAAACTGCTGCTCCAGCGCCTGGCCCTGGGCCTGCTGGCGCTGTTGGCGGTATCGGTGATCATCTTCCTGGCCGTTGGTATGCTCCCGGGCGACGTCGCCCAGGCCATGCTCGGCCAGGCGGCAACCCCCGAGACCGTCGCCGCCTTTCGCGCCCAACTGGGCCTGGACCTGCCGCCGCTGACCCGCTTCGGCCACTGGGCCTGGCAACTGCTGCACGGTGACCTTGGCCTGTCGCTGGCCAACCAGCGGCCGATTGCCGAGCTGATCGGCACGCGCCTGGGCAACACCTTTACCCTGGCCTTGCTGGCGGCGCTGGTGTCGGTGCCGGTGGCTTTGCTGCTGGGCATGCTCGCGGCGCTGTACCGCAACAGCTGGTTCGACCGGCTGCTCAACACCAGCGCCCTGAGTGCGGTGTCGTTCCCGGAGTTTTTCGTCGCCTACATCCTGATCCTGGTGTTCGCGGTCAAGCTCAACTGGTTGCCGAGCATCTCCAACCTGGCCCCGGGTGCGTCCTTCGCCGAGGTGCTGGAGCGTTCGCTGCTGCCGGTGCTGACCCTGAGCCTGGTGGTGATCGCACAGATGATGCGCATGACCCGCGCGGCCTTGATCAACCTGCTGGCCAGCCCGTATATCGAGATGGCCCGGCTCAAGGGCATCAGCCAGGCGCGGATCATCTTCCACCACGCCTTGCCCAATGCCCTGGCACCGATCATCAACGTGGTGGCGCTGAACCTGGCCTACCTGGTGGTTGGCGTGGTGGTGGTCGAGGTGGTGTTCGTCTACCCGGGGCTCGGCCAGTTGCTGGTCGATTCGGTGTCCAAGCGCGACATCCCGGTGGTGCAGGCCTGCAGCCTGATCTTCGCCGCCACCTACATTCTGCTCAATACCACGGCCGACGTGCTGTCGATTGCCAGCAACCCACGCCTGATGCATCCGAAGGGGTAAGCCATGAGCCTGATCAAAGCGTTGTTGCGGGCGCCGTTGAGCGCCCAGTTCGGCCTGTTGGTGATTGTTGCCTACATTCTGGTGGCGTTGTTCGCGCCGGTGCTGGCGCCGTTTGGCGAGACCGAAGTGGTTGGCGAGGGCTTCGCACCCTGGGGCGGGCAGTTCCTGCTGGGCACCGATAACCTTGGCCGCGACATGTTCAGCCGCCTGGTGTATGGCGCGCGCAACACCCTGGGGATCGCCTTCCTGACCACCTTGCTGGCCTTTGCCGTCGGCGGTTTCTGCGGCCTGGTGGCGGCGATCAGGGGCGGCTGGATCGACCAGGGCCTGTCGCGCCTGGTGGATATCCTCATGGCCATCCCGCAGCTGATCTTCGCCTTGCTGATCCTCAGCGTGGTTGGCACCAATGCCACCTCGCTGGTGCTGGTGATCGCGCTGCTCGATGCTACCCGGGTGTTTCGCCTGTCGCGGGCGGTGGCGATGACCGTGGTGGTCCAGGACTTCGTCGAGGCCGCCCGGCTTCGTGGCGAGGGGCTGTGGTGGCTGGTCAGCCGCGAGGTGCTGCCCAATGCCGCTGCGCCGCTGATTGCCGAGTTCGGCCTGCGCTTTTGCTTTGTGTTTTTGTTCATCAGTGCGCTGTCGTTCCTGGGCCTGGGCATCCAGCCGCCAACCGCCGACTGGGGCAGCATGGTCCGCGACAACGCCGTGCTGATTACTTTCGGCGATATCAGCCCGTTGCTGCCGGCCCTGGCGGTGGCGCTGATCACCGTCAGCGTCAACTTTGTCGTGGACTGGGTGCTGCATCAATCCAGTGGCCTGAAGGAGTGCTGAGCATGAGCGTACATTCAACTGACAAGCCGCTGCTGGACATCCGCGACCTGCGCATCGAAGGCCATTACCAGGACACCTGGCACCCACTGATCAAGGGCATCGACCTAAGCCTGCAACGCGGCGAAGTACTGGGTCTGATTGGTGAATCGGGGGCGGGCAAGTCGACCCTGGGGCTGGCCGCCATGGGCTATGTGCGCGACGGTTGCCGCATCACCGGTGGCTCGGTGCGCTTCGACGGCCGGGAGCTGGTTGGCGCCAAGCCCGAAGCCCTGCGCAAGTTGCGCGGCCTGCGTATCGCCTATGTTGCGCAAAGCGCGGCGGCCTCGTTCAACCCGGCACACCGGCTGATCGACCAGCATGTCGAGACCGCGGTGAAGAACGGCGGTATCGACCGTGCCAAGGCGCAAGCCGAAGCGGTCGAGCTGTACCGCGTGCTGCGCCTGCCCAACCCCGAACAGATCGGCCAGCGTTACCCCCACCAGGTCTCCGGCGGCCAGTTGCAACGGGTCATGACCGCCATGGCCATGGCCTGCCACCCGGACTTGATCATCTTCGACGAACCGACCACGGCGCTTGACGTCACCACCCAGATCGAAGTGCTGGCGGCGATTCGCGAGGCGCTGAAAACCTACGACAGCGCCGCCTTGTACATCAGCCACGACCTGGCGGTGGTGGCGCAGATGGCCGACCGCATCATGGTCCTGCGCCACGGCAAGCTGGTGGAAGAGGCCGACACCCGGACCATGCTCGACACCCCGCAGCAGGATTACACCAAGTCGCTGTGGGCGGTACGCAGCTTTCGTACCGAACCCAAGCCGTACCCGGCGCAGGCGACGCCGCTGCTGGAGGTGCGCAAGGCCAGTGCCAGTTACGGCCACCAGCCGGTGCTGCATGAGGTCTCGCTCACGCTCCATCGCGGCCAGACCCTGGCGGTGATCGGTGAGTCGGGCAGCGGCAAGAGCTCAACCGCGCGGCTGATCACCGGCCTGTTGCCGCCGACTTCAGGCCAGGTGTTGTATGACGGTGAAGCGCTGCCGGCCGATTATCGCCAGCGCAGCAAGGAGCAACTGCGCCGGGTGCAGATGATCTACCAGATCCCCGACACCGCCCTCAACCCGCGCCAGCGCATCGTCGACATCATCGGCCGGCCGCTGAGCTTCTACCTCGGCCTCAAAGGCCAGGCCCTGCGCCAGCGGGTCGCCGAACTGCTGGAGATGATCGAGCTCGACCCGGCGCGCTACATGGACCGCCAGCCCCGCGAGTTGTCCGGCGGGCAGAAGCAGCGCATCTGCATCGCTCGGGCGCTGGCGGCCGAGCCGCAGTTGATCATCTGCGACGAAGTTACCTCGGCCCTCGATCAACTGGTGGCCGAAGGCGTTCTGAAGCTGCTCACCCGCATCCAGCAGCAACTGGGCGTGGCTTATCTGTTCATCACCCACGACGTCGCCACCGTGCGCGCCATCGCCGACGAGGTGCTGGTGATGCAGCGCGGGCAGGTGGTCGATCACGGCAGCCGCGAGGCGATCTTTACCCCACCGCACCGCGACTACACCGGCTTGTTGTTCTCCAGCGAGCCGGAAATGGACCCGGACTGGCTCGACCGCCTGCTGGCCAAGCGGGCGCTGATTTCCCCTGTGCAAACCGTTTAAGGACCCCTCATGAATGTACTGATCGTTCACGCTCACCCCGAGCCGCAATCCTTCACTGCCGCCCTGCGCGACCAGGCCGTTGCAACCTTTACCGCCCAGGGCCATCAGGTGCAGGTCAGCGACCTGTATGCGATGAACTGGAACCCGGTGGCCAGCGCCGCTGACTTCGTCAGCCGCGAGAACCCCGATTACCTGGTGTATGCCTTGGAGCAGCGCCTGGGAGTCAAAAGTCAGTCGATTGCCGCCGACATCCAGCAGGAGCTCGACAAGCTGCTGTGGGCGGACCTTGTGGTGCTGAATTTCCCGATCTTCTGGTTCTCGGCACCAGCCATGCTCAAGGGCTGGATCGACCGCGTGCTGGTGTCCGGGGTGTGCTACGGCGGCAAGCGCTTTTATGACCAGGGCGGGCTGGCGGGCAAGAAGGCGCTGGTCACCGTGACCCTCGGCGGGCGCGAGCACATGTTCGGCGAAGGGGCGATTCACGGGCCGCTGGAGGACATGCTGCGACCGATCCTGCGCGGCACCCTGGCCTACGTCGGCTTCGAGGTGCTGGAGCCGTTCGTGGCCTGGCACGTGCCGTATATCAGCGACGAGGCGCGCAAGGACTTTTTGCGCAGCTATCAGCAGCGCCTGGAGCATCTGTCCGATGACCAGCCGCTGGTGTTTCCGCGCCTGGCGCAGTTTGATGAGGCGTTGTATCCGCGGGCTTGACCCGCGATAAAAACGACACCTACCCATTCGGGGTATGGTCGCCATCAACGGCTCCCGCGATAGTAACTCCGTCGGCTCACACCGAGCAGATCTGGTGACACGACGGAGTGGCTATGCGAAAGACACTGAAGGTGATTTCCAGTCTGTTGCTCGCGCCCCTGGCAGCGGCGGCCCTTGCCGCCGACGACGGGGCGGGCAACACACTCAGGCTGTACAACTGGACGGACTACATCGGCGAAACGACCCTCGCCGACTTTGAACACGCCACCGGCATCAAGGTCATCTACGACACCTTCGACGGCTACGAAACGGTGCAGACCAAACTGCTGACCGGGCGCTCGGGCTACGACCTGGTGGTACTCAACGCCTCCCTGGTGCCGCCGCTGATCAAGGCCCGGGTATTCCAGCCGCTGGACAAAAAGCAGCTGCCCAGCTGGAACAACCTCGACCCGCAGGTGCTCAGCACCCTGCAGGGCTACGACCCGGGCCTTGCGTATTCGGCGCCCTACACCTGGGGCAGCTCGGGGGTGACCTACAACGTCGACAAGATCAAGGCACGCATGCCCGATGCGCCCATCGGCTCGCTGGCCATGCTGTTCGACCCGAAGATCGTCTCGCGCTTCGCCGATTGCGGCGTGACCTTGATGGATGCACCCAGCGAAGTCATCCCGCTGGCCCTCAAGTACCTGGGGCGCGACCCCAACAGCGCCAGCGCCGATGACCTCAAGGCGGCCCAGCAGTTGCTGCTCGGCGTGCGGCCGTTCATCAACAAATTCGACTCGGTCAACTACCTGACCAGCCTGCCCAACGGTGATACCTGCCTGGCATTGACCTGGTCCGGCGACTACGCCACCGCCCAGGCGCGGGCCGAGGAGGCGAAGAACAACATCAAGCTGTCGTTCTTCATCCCGCAGGAAGGCTCGCTGATCTGGTTCGACAACCTTTACCTGCCCAGCGACGCGCCGCACCCGGCCAACGCCCACCGTTTCATCGAATTCCTCCTGCAGCCGCAGAACATCGCCAAGGTCAGCAACTACATCCACTACGCCAACAGCAACGCCGCTGCCACGCCCTTGGTGCAGGCCGAGATTCGCGACGACCCGGCGATCTACCCGGACGCCGCCACCCGCCAGCGCCTGTTCGCGCAGAAAACCCAGAGCGGCAAGGACATGCGCGCCATCACCCGGGTCTGGAGCACGGTCAAGACCGGTAGCTGACATTTCAATTTCCCTTCGCCAAGGACACTGCCATGGCCACGCCAAACCAAGCCTTGCCAACAAATGCTGCCAACGATGCCCTGGTGGCCGCCGACAAAGCCCACTACATGCACGGATACCACGTGTTCGACGAGCACGCCGAGCAAGGCGCGCTGAACATCGTCGAAGGCGAGGGCGCCTATATCTACGACACCGAGGGCAACCGCTTTCTCGACGCTGTCGGCGGCATGTGGTGCACCAACATCGGCCTGGGCCGCGAAGAAATGGCCCTGGCCATCGCCGACCAGGTGCGTCAGCTGGCCTATTCCAACCCGTTCTCGGACATGGCCAACAACGTCGCCATCGAGCTTTGCGCAAAACTGGCCAGCCTGGCCCCGGGCGATCTCGATCACGTGTTCCTCACCACCGGCGGCTCGACCGCGGTCGATACCGCCTACCGGCTGATCCAGTACTACCAGAACTGCCGTGGCAAGCCGGATAAAAAGCACGTGATCGCCCGCTACAACGCCTACCACGGCTCGACCTGCCTGACCATGTCGATCGGCAACAAGGCCGCCGACCGCGTGCCCGAGTTCGACTATGCCAACGAGCTGATCCACCACGTCTCCAACCCCAACCCCTACCGGGCGCCGGATGACATGGACGAAGCAGAGTTTCTCGACTTTCTGGTGGCCGAGTTCGAAGACAAGATCCTCTCGCTCGGCGCCGACAACGTCGCGGCGTTCTTTGCCGAGCCGATCATGGGCTCGGGCGGGGTGATCATCCCGCCCAAGGACTACTTCCTGCGCATGTGGCAGGTGTGCCAGACCTACGACATCCTCTTCGTGGCCGATGAGGTGGTGACCTCATTTGGCCGCCTGGGCAAATTCTTCGCCAGTGAGGCACTGTTCGGCGTGCAGCCGGACATCATCACCACCGCCAAGGGCCTGACTTCGGCGTACCTGCCGCTGGGTGCGTGCATCTTCTCGGCGCGCATCTGGAAGGTCATCGCCGAGCCGGGCAAGGGCCGCTGCTTCACCCATGGCTTTACCTACAGCGGCCATCCGGTGTGCTGCACGGCGGCGCTGAAGAACATCGAAATCATCGAGCGCGAGCAGCTTCTGGCCCATGTCGATGAGGTGGGTGGTTATCTGGAACAGCGCCTGCAGAGCCTGGCCGGGCTGCCGCTGGTCGGCGAGGTGCGCTGCATGAAGCTGATGGCCTGCGTCGAGTTCGTCGCCGACAAGCGCAGCAAGGCGCTGTTTGCCGATGAAGTGAACATCGGCGAGCGCATCCACCGCCGGGCCCAGGCCAAAGGCTTGCTGGTGCGGCCGATCATGCACCTGAACGTGATGTCGCCGCCGCTGATCATCACCCGCGCGCAGGTCGACGAAATCGTCGAAACCCTGCGCCAGTGCATCATCGAAACCGCTGAAGAACTGCGCCGCGAAGGGTTGTACGCGGGTGCATGACAAGCCCTTGGGGGAGCCGGCGTCGCCGGCGATGGGCTGCATCGCAGCCCCCCGGCGGGTTAGACTGCCGGGCATGACCCGAGCCACTGCCGACACCCCGATCTGCCTGTCGTTCTCAGCCCTGCAGCACTGGCATGCGGCGCTGCAGCATGCCATTGCCCGCAGCGGCGAGGCCGACGCCCTGGCAAGCCTCGCCGCCGCCCTGAGCCAACTGGTGGCGGTCGAGTCGATGATGATCAGCCTTGAGCGCCAAGGCCAGCCACCGCAACTGTTGTACCAGCAGGGCATCCCCGAGCGTCACCGCGACGCCATCCTCAACCGTTACTTCAGTGCCGGCTACCTGCTCGACCCGTTCTGCCTGGCGGTAGAAAAAGGCCTGGCCCAGGGTTTTTACCACCTGCAGGACATCGCCCCGGACCACTTCTTCGACAGCGACTACTACAAGACCTACTACCTGGGCACCGGCTGCAGCGAAGACAGCTACTACATCGTCGACATCGACCCGCACAGCAAAATATCCCTGAGCCTGTTCCAGGGCTGTGGCGGCAGCAGCCTGAGCGTCGAGCAACTGCACGTGTTGCAGGCGGTCGAGCCGATGATCCGCGAACTGATCCGCCGCTTTGCCCAGCATGGCCTTGAGCTCGGCAGTGAAGCGGCCAGCCAGGGCAGCGTCCAGGCCGCCTTCGACAGCTTCGGCTGCAACAAACTGACCGAGCGCGAACGGCAGGTGGCGCAGATGATCCTGCGCGGCCACTCGGTGAAGTCCACCGCCGGCGAAATGGGCATTTCGCCAGAAACCGTGCGCATGCACCGCAAGAACCTCTACCTGAAGCTTGAGATCAACTCCCAGTCCGAACTGTTTGCGCGTTTTATCGACTGGCTGCGCCTAGGCTGAGGCTATCTCACGCTGCCCCCCTGATCGCCAGCACATTGCACAAGCGCTGTTCAAGCACATGCTCGGTGGTGCTACCGGTCAGGCGCTCGAGCAGTTTGCGCGGGTGGTTGCCCATCACCAGCACGTCGGCGCGGCTGTGGGCGATGAACTCGGCGATGCTGCGGGTGATCGGCGCCGACAAAAAGTGCTGGCGCTCAACCGGTACGCCATGGCGCGCGGCCATCTGCTCGAAAGCCTTGTGGATCGACTTGCGCACGTCACTGCCAAAGCCCGGCATGGTCACGGTGCCGGCGCCGAAGTCGGCCATGTGAGTGTGGGCGCTGTCGCACACGTGCAACAAGTGCAGCTCGGCGTTGCACTGGCGGGCCAGGTCGGCGGCGGCGTTGATCACGCTTTCGTTAAGATCGTCGTGGGGGTGTTCGGGGTGGGTCGGGTCGACCGCGGCAATCACGATGCGCGGCAGCGGGCAGTGCACCTCGCTGACCAGGTGCACCGGGCACGGGCATTCGCGCAGCAGTTGCCAGTCCAGCGGCGCGACCACCAGGCGCTTGAGCAGCGGCTCGTGTTGAACGTCCTTGATCAGCAGGTCGGGGGCGATTTCGGCCACTTGCGCCAGGGCCGCTTGCAGCACATCGCGGGCGAGAATCACCTCGGTACTGACGCGAGTGCCGTTCTCGTGCAGCAAGGTCGCTTCATCGGCCAGCCACTGGTGGTTGTCCTGCATCAGCGTATCGAGGCGGTGTTCGTCACCGCTCATGAGCCCGAGGGTATCGATTTCGTCGACAAAGGCGCAGATATGCAAGGTGGCGCCGGTGGCGTGGGCCAGGGCAGCGGCGCGCTCCAGCGCCGGGGTGTGGCGCTGGTCGGAACCTACCATCAGGAACAGGCGTTGGTACTGGCTCATGGGGTACCTCCGGTAGCGTTGTGTTGCCAGCCCCCCGTGCTTGAAGTCTAGTCCATGGTGCTGCGCGAAGCGCCCGGCTGCTCCCGTGCAGGCTCTTCGGCCGGGCTGTCGGCGGCCAGCGGCTGCGCCACCCAGCTCATGAACAGCTCGTAACCCACGGCCAGCACCACCGGGCCGATGAACAGGCCGATGATGCCGTTGGTCAACATGCCGCCGAGCGCGCCGATCAGCACTACCGGCATCGGCACGGCAACCCCGCGGCCCAGCAGCAGCGGCTTGAGGACGTTGTCGCACAGCCCGGCGAGCAGGGTCCAGATGGCGAAGATCACCGTGCTGGCACTGACTCCGTCATGGGCAAACACGTAGATCACCACCGGCAAGGTCACCAGCAGCACCGGTAGCTGGGTGATGCCCAGCAGCAACACCAGTAGCGCCAGCACCCCGGCCGCGGGCACGCCCATGACCACCAGGCCGATGCCCACCAGCAGCATCTGCACAAAGGCAATGCCGACCACGCCCTGGGCCACGGCGCGAATGGTCGCGGTGCACAGCGCGGCCAGTTGCTCGCCGCGCTGTGGCCCGGAAATGCGCATGGCAATGGCCTTGGCGGTGCGCTGACCATTGTCGCCCTTGGCCATGATCACCCCGACGACCACCAGGGCAACCACGAACACCAGGATGCCCGAGCCGATCCCGGCCAGTTGCGTCAGCAAGGTCTTGCTCACGCCCTTGAGGTGCGGGGCCACCTGCGACAACGCCCAGCTCAGGTCGCTGCTGGCATGGGCCCAGATACCGTACAGCGGTGCGCCGATCAGCGGCCAGTCACGCACGTTGTCCGGCGGCGGCGGGATTTCGATGCGCTGGTCCTCAAAGCCGTGGATGCCTTGCTGCACGGTGTCGGCCACCGAGGTGCCGAGCAGGCTCAACGGCCCGATCAGGCAGGCCAGGCCGATAATCACCAGCACCACCGCGGCCCAGCCAGGGCGGCCACCCAGCCAGCTGCCCAGGCGCTGGTTGAGCGGGTAGAGGGTGATCGCCAGGATCACCGCCCAGAGCATCAGGCTCAAGAATGGCCGGAAGATCTCGAAGCAGAACATCACCAGCACCGCGATCAGGCCAGCGCGGATCAGCACATCCAGCAGTTCGCGGGCGGTACCCAGGTGCAGGGGGCGGTTGTTGGCCATCGGCGTCTCCTTGGGCGGGCAATCGGCGCTTTAGCGCAGCGCCGGGCAGCGACTGGCGCCGCCGCTGGCCGCCTGGCTGACCAGTTCGGTGAAGCGCTTGAGGTTCTGCTGGTGGGCCAGCACCAGCGCGTCGATGCTGGCGCCTGCCGGGGTCTGGATCACGCTGCGACAGTTGAGCGCCGCGCCGCCGTTGGCGGCCCGCAGACGCCAGCGGGCATCGAACAGGGCGTATTGCCCAGGCACCGAGTCAAAGCGCTGGACTTCCACGCGCAGGCCCAGGCGTGGCTGGGCGCTGCTGCTGGCGAACTGGTTGACCAGGGCGTTGCGCAGCTCGTCGGCGAGGCTTGCACCCCACCATTCGGTCTCAAGGATCGCCAGGCTGCTGTTGCTCTGGCGAATCACCACCTGCGGGCGATCGACCTGCGGCGGCACGCTGACCTGTTCCAGTAGCACATCGGCACTGCTGGCCGCGGCCGGCTGCTGCGGGATCAGCGTGTGGTAGTGGATCGGGTCGCTGCGGCAAGCGGCCAGCAGCAAGGCCAGGCTCAACACGGCAATCTTGAAGGCATGCGCCATGGGTGTGCTCCTGCGGTCAGTTGCGCGACGAAGGTTTCAATGCGTCAGCGGGTGCATCCTTGGGGCGGCCGCGCAGCAGCGACTCGGGGTTGCGCCCCAGGTAGTCGGCCAGCTCCCGGAGCGAGCGCGACATGCGCCCCAGCTCGTCGAGGGTCTGGGTCAGTTGCTCGCGTTGCGGCGAATCCTCGGCCAGGGTCGAGTTGGCCGACTGCAGGGTCTTGCTGACCTCCTGCAAGGTGCCCTGGACGCCCGGCAAGGTACGGCTGTTGAACTGCTGCAGGCCCTTGCGCAGTTCCACCAGGTTGGCGTCGAGGTTGTTGGCGATGCGCTCGATCGGCAGGCGGTTGAGCTTCTCGACCATGGCCTGGAACTGCTCCTGCAGTTGCTCCAGGCTACCCGGTACGGTGGGGATGGTAATCGGCCGGGCGCTCGGGTCGAACACCACTTTTGGCGCCTTGGGGTCGAAATCCAGGGCGATGTACAACTGCCCGGTGAGCAGGTTGCCGCTGCGCGCCTGGGCACGCAGGCCGTTGTCGACGAAGGTGCCGAGCAACTGCGCGGCGGCTTTTTCGTCGTCGGGGTCGTGGTTCAGCGCCTTGAGCAGCTTGGTGTGGGCGCGGCCCAGGCGTTGCGGGTAGATGACGATGCCGACATTGACCGGGAAGGTGCGCTTGTCGACGTCAAAATCGAGGTTGACCGACACCACCGAGCCGATCTCGACGCCGAGGAACTCCACCGGCGCTCCGACCTTGAGGCCGCGCAGCGCCTGGTCGAAACGCAGGCTCAGGTACTGCGCCTTGCCATGCGGCGGCGACAGGGCCCGGGCGCGGTCGTCGAACAGTTCGAACTGGCGGTCTTCGGCGGCCACCTGGTCATCGGGGCTGTAGTCGGGGGCGCGAAAGGCAATGCCGCCGACAATCACCGACGACAGCGATTCGGTACGAAAGGCAAAGCCGTTGGCGCCGACCTCGACATCGACGCCGCTGGCGTTCCAGAAGCGCGTGTTGTCGGTGACGAAGGCATCGTTGGGCGAGTTGATGAACACCTCGATACTCACCCCTTTGCCGTTCTCGTCGAGGTTATAGGCGACCACCTGGCCGACCGGGATCTTGCGGTAGTAGACCGGCGAACCGACCCCCAGCGAGCCGAGGTCGCTGGCGTGCAGGAAGAAGCGCTTGCCGGGCTCGCCGTAGGTGATCGGCGGCGGCGATTCGAGGCCGACGAAGGCCTTGGCGCGGGTGTGAGATTCGCCGGAATCGGCGCCGATGAAGTCGCCGGACAGCAGGGTATCGATGCCCGACACGCCGCCGGCGCCGATGCGCGCGCGCACTACCCAGAACTTGGAGTCCTCGCGGGTAAAATTGTCGGCCTGCTTGACCAGCTTGACCGTGGCGGTGACGCTCTTCTGGTCCTTGCTCAACTCCACTGCGGTGACCTGGCCGATCACCACGTTGCGGTACTTGACCGCGGTCTTGTTGGCCTCCAGGCCCTGGCCGGTCTTGAAGGTGATCTCGATGGTCGGGCCTTGCTGCATGACGTTATGGACCACCAGCGACAAGCCCACCAGCACCGCCACCAGCGGTACGATCCACACCAGCGAGATGCTGAAGCGCCGGGTCTTGACCCCGGGCTGGCCGGGTTGGGGGCTGTCTTGGCGGGTATCAGTCATCGGCCTGCTCCTTGTCGTGCTGCCAGATCAGTCTAGGGTCGAAGCTCATTGCCGCAAGCATGGTCAGCACCACCACCATGCCGAAGAACAGAATGCCCGGGCGCGGTTCGATATCGCCCAGGGCCTGGAACTTGACCAGCGCCGCCACCAGGGCGACCACCAGCACATCGAGCATCGACCAGTAGCCGATCAGCTCGACGAAGCGGTACAGGCGCGCCCGTTGCGTCTGCGCCCAGGTGCTGCGGCGCTGCACGGTGACCAGCAGCAGGGCGAGGGCAACGAACTTGGTCGCCGGCACAGCGATGCTGGCGATGAAGATGATCAGGGCGATGTCCCAGGCGCCATGCTCCCAGAACTCCATGACGCCGCTCATGATGGTGCTGTCGGCGCCGCTGCCGAACAGCGTGGTGTTCATCACCGGCAGCAGGTTGGCGGGGATATAGAGCACCAGCGAGGCGACCAGGTAGGCCCAGGTGCGGGTCAGCGAATCGGGCTTGTGCGCATGCAGCGGCGCGCCGCAGCGTTCGCATTCGTGCGGCTGATGAGTGTTGTCGCAGGCCATGCCGCAGGCATGGCAGAGCACCAGGTTGAGCTCGGCGGCGCGCGGTGGGCGGCTCATGGCAGCAGGTCCCAGAGCTCGCGGATATCGCGCCCGGCGATGCGCAGAATCAACAGGCTCAGGGCCGCCAGTGCCAGCAGGCCGATGCCCGGCAGCACATCAAGCATGCCGGCCAGCTTGAACACCGCGACCATGGCGCCGAGCAGGCAGACTTCGAGCATGCTCCACGGGCGCAGGGTTTCCAGCCAGCGCATGCACAGGCTGAAGCCCGGGGCGCGGCCGCCGGCCAGGGCAAAGCCGAGCACCCAGATCAACAGCAGCAACTGGAACACCGGGGCGATGATGATCGAAATCGCCGCTACCAGGGCGATAAAGGTGATCGGCCCATTGGCCAGGGCCCGCACCGAGTCCCACAGGGTGGCGCTGTTGTGCAGGCCTTTGAGGCTGATGCTCATGATCGGGTAGAAATTGGCGAACACCCAGAGGATCAGCGCGGTGACGCTCAGGGCCAGGCGTTGCTGCACGCTCAGGCCGTTATAGCGCTGCAGCACGGCGCCGCAGCACTGACACAGGGCCTTCTGATGTTTGCCGAGGCTGACTTTCTGGTACACGCAGTCGCAATGTTCGCAGATGATCAACTGATGGGTATCCAGCATGGCGCGCGCTCTGGCTGCGGGCGGGGACTAGCTCAATATAGTCGGCGCTGGCGCGGGGCTGCGGATTTTTTACCCACTGCGGGAGTTGGCTGCACCGGCCTCATCGCGGGTCAAGCCCGCTCCCACAGGTCCGGTGTGTAGGAGCGGGCTTGACCCGCGATGAGGCAGCGGCTACCAACCCGGCACCCCGCGCATGTCCGGCAGTTTGTGGGCGATGCCCTTGTGGCAATCGATACAGGTCGCCTGCCCGCTGGCCAGCGAGGTCGAGTGCATGGCTGCGGCGCGTTTGCTCTGGCGGGTGAAATCCATGAACTCGAAGTTGTGGCAGTTGCGACATTCGCGCGAATCGTTGGCCTTGAGCCGCGCCCATTCGTGCTCGGCCAGTTCACGGCGGTGCGCGAGGAATTTGTCGCGGGTGTCGATGGTGCCGAAAATCTTGCCCCAGACTTCCTTGGACGCCTGCATCTTGCGCGCGATCTTGTGTGTCCATTCGTGCGGTACATGGCAATCCGGGCAACTGGCGCGTACCCCGGAGCGGTTGCTGTAGTGAATGGTCTCCTTGAGTTCGACAAAGACGTTGTCGCGCATCTCATGGCAGGAGGTGCAGAACTTCTCGGTGTTGGTCACCTCCAGGGCGGTGTTGAAGCCGCCCCAGAAGATGATCCCGGCGACGAACCCGCCGAGGGTCAGAAAGCCCAGGCTGTAGTAGACACTGGGCCGCCAGAGAATGCCCCAGTATTGCTTGAGTAGCCCGAACAGTGCTCGCATGGCGCCTCCTCAGGGTTTTTGCGCGGCGTTGGCGTCGTCTTGCAGCAGCTTGTCGATGGTTTCGAAGCTGTTGCCCACCAGTGGCTGCACCTCTTTTTGCGGCACATGACACTGGGTGCAGAAGTAGCGCCGTGGCGATACCGCCGCCAACGCCTGGCCGTCGCGGTCCATGTAGTGGGTGATGCTGATCATGGTCGCCTGGCTGCGCGCACTGTTGGCGCGGCTGTGGCAGGACAGGCACTTGTTGCCGTTGAGGTCGACCTGATAGCCGCGAATCGTGTGGGGGATGGTCGGCGGCTGGTCGGGGTAATTGCGTTCGCGCTTGAGGTCCTTGTTCTCGTCGTTGGCCAGCGGCGGCGCCGGCAAACTCTGGGTCAGGGTGCCGCCCGGGCGCCGGCCATCGGGGCCGGGGGCATCGAGGGGGTAGTCGACTTCGGCGGCGACCACCAGGCCGATGACCGCGAACAGCAGCAAAGGCAGGCTGCGAATGGGCATGACGGTTCTCCTCAGGCCGCGCTGATCAGCTCGATGCGTATGGCGCATTTCTTGTAATCGGTTTGCTTGGAGATCGGGTCGGTGGCGTCCAGGGTGACTTTGTTGATCAGCTTGTTGGCATCGAAAAACGGCACGAACACCAGGCCGCGCGGTGGCTTGTTGCGCCCGCGGGTTTCGATGCGCGCGCGAATCTCGCCGCGCCGGCTGATCAGTTTCACTTCGCTGCCGCGCCGTGCATTCAGGGCCTTGGCATCGTCAGGGTGCATGTACACCAGGGCATCGGGCACTGCTTTGTACAATTCTTCAACGCGCTGGGTCATGCTCCCGGTGTGCCAATGCTCCAGCACCCGGCCGGTACTCAGCCAGAACGGGTAGTCGGCATCCGGTGCTTCGGCCGGCGGCTCGTAGGGCAGGGCGAAGATGATCGCCTTTTTGTCCGGGTAACCGTAAAACTGCACTTCACTGCCTTTCTCCACGTACGGGTCGAGGCCTTCGCGGTAGCGCCAGCGGGTTTCCTGGCCGTCGACCACCGGCCAGCGCAGGCCGCGCTCGCTGTGGTAGCGATCAAATGCGGCCAGGTCGTGACCATGGCCGCGGCCGAACTGTGCGTACTCTTCGAACAAGCCCTTTTGCGGGTAGAAGCCAAAGGCCTTGGCTTCATCGTTGTGGTAACCGGCTTGCAGATGCTCGACCGGGAACTGGTCGACCTGACCATTTTTGTACAGCACTTCGAACAGGGTCTTGCCTTTGTACTCGGGGGCCTTGGCCAGCAACTCGGCAGGCCAGACCTCGTCGGTGGTGAAGCGCTTGGAAAACTCCATCAGTTGCCACAGGTCTGAACGTGCTTCGCCCGGGGCGGTCACCAACTGATGCCAGAACTGGGTGCGGCGTTCGGCATTGCCATAGGCGCCTTCCTTTTCTACCCACATGGCGCTGGGCAGGATCAGGTCGGCAGCCTGGGCCGACACCGTGGGGTAAACGTCCGAGACAATCACGAAATTGTCCGGCTTGCGCCAGCCCGGCAGCACTTCCTGCATGATATTGGGCCCGGCGTGCATGTTATTGCTGGCCTGGGTCCAGTAGACGTTGAGCACCCCGTCCTTGAGCATGCGGCTCTGTTGCACGGCATGAAAGCCGACTTTCTCCTGGATAGTGCCGGCGGGCAGCTTCCAGATTTTTTCGGCGCTGGCGCGGTGCTTGGGGTTGGTCACCACCAGGTCGGCCGGCAAGCGGTGCGAGAAGGTCCCGACCTCGCGGGCGGTGCCACAGGCCGAGGGCTGGCCGGTGAGCGAGAAGGGGCTGTTGCCCGGCTCGCTGATCTTGCCGGTGAGCAGGTGGATGTTGTAGATCAGGTTGTTGGCCCACACCCCGCGGGTGTGCTGGTTGAAGCCCATGGTCCAGAACGACACCACCTTGCGCTTGGGGTCGGCATACAGCTCGGCCAGCGCCTTGAGGCGCTCTTGCGGCACGCCCGATTCGGTGGCTGCGCGCTCAAGGGTGTAGGGCCGCACAAAGGCGGCGAACTGCTCGAAATCGATGTCGCTCCAGGTGTTGGCCTTGTCGGCGTTCCTGGCCTTGGCTTCGCGTGGATCGCTTGAGCGCAGGCCGTAGCCGATGTCGTCGGCGCCGAGGGCGAAGCGTGTGTGCTTGCTGATGAAGTCCTTGTTCACCGCGCCGCTTTCGATGATGTGGTTGGCGATGTAGTTGAGGATCAGCAGGTCGGTTTGCGGCTTGAACACCATGGGAATGTCGGCCAGGTCGAAGCTGCGGTGTTCGAAGGTCGACAGCACCGCGACCTTGACCTGCGGCTGGCTCAGGCGCCGGTCGGTGACCCGGCTCCAGAGGATCGGGTGCATTTCGGCCATGTTCGAGCCCCACAGCACAAAGGCATCGGTGGCCTCGATGTCGTCGTAACAGCCCATGGGTTCATCCATGCCGAAGGTGCGCATGAAGCCCATCACCGCCGAAGCCATGCAGTGGCGGGCATTGGGGTCGATGTTGTTGCTGCGAAAGCCGGCCTTCATCAGTTTGTTGGCGGCGTAGCCTTCCCACACCGTCCATTGCCCGGAGCCAAACATGCCGATCGATTCCGGGCCTTTGTTGTGCAGCGCTTGCTTGTACTTTTCGGCCATGATGTCGAAGGCTTTTTCCCAGCTGATCGGCTGGAATTCGCCCTGCTTGTGGTACTGGCCATTGCGCATGCGCAGCAGCGGTTGGGTCAGGCGGTCATTGCCGTACATGATTTTCGACAGAAAATAGCCTTTGACGCAGTTCAGGCCGCGATTGACCTCGGCTTTGACGTCGCCGTGAGTGGCCACTACGCGGTTGTCGCGCGTCGCCACCATGACGCTGCAACCGGTGCCGCAAAAGCGGCAGGGCGCCTTGTTCCAGTTCAGGGTCACCAGGTCGGCTTCGGTCACCAGGTTGCTGGCGCTGGTGAAGATCGGCAGGCCCGCCGCGGCGGCGGCAATGGCGGCGGCCTGGGCCTTGGCAAATTCACGGCGGGTCATGCTCATGGTGAGTCTCCTTCTGGGGCGAGGAGTTCGTGGTAAATCAGCGCGGCATTGAGCACCCCGGGCAGGTTGTTGATCTGCTCGATGCGCTGCAGGATCTGCTGTTCATGGTGGGCTTCGAGCACCACCACCAGCTTGCCGACGGGGCTGTGCTGATGCAGTTCGAGGTTGTCGAGCAGCAGCAGGTTGGCCTTCACCGCCTCGAACAGTTCGGGGCGGGCATGTACCACCAGGCTGGCAATGTGCAGAACGTCGTCCATGGGCGGGCTCCGGCAGTCTCGGCTAGCCGTTGGGAGGGCCGGGTGGGCCATACAGCAATTGGAAAAACCAGACGAGAAAACCGTAGCCGCCAACGATGGCGACCGACATCAAGGGGAACAGGCAGACGATCAGAAACAGGAACAGCAGCGTTTCTCTTCTGCGGGCGATTTTCTGTTCTTCAGCCAATGACATGGAGCGGCCTCCTGTCGAGCGTGAACTGAGCCTAGATCAGCGTGCTCTGCCCACGCCGGCTGGCGCGACCAACGGTCAACACGGCCTTGAAAACACTACAGGTGAACTACACTGCTGGCACGGACCCCCTGGCTGCGGTGGAAAGCGAACATGCTTGATTACTTCGCGTTGGGTATTTTGATTTTTGTCGGCCTGGTGCTGTTCTACGGGATCATCGTCCTGCACGACATTCCCTATGAAATCGCCGTACACCGCAACCACCCGCACCAGGATGCGATCCACGCCACCGGCTGGGTCAGTTTGTTCACCCTGCATGCGCTGTGGCCGTTCCTGTGGATCTGGGCAATGCTCTACCGCGAAGATCGCGGTTGGGGCTTTCGCGATGGCAAGTCGCCGCAAAACCACGTGATGCGCCTTGAACAACAGGTCGCCGAGCTGCAGCAACGCATCGCCCGCCTCGAAGGCGTAGCGCCCGCCGAGCCTGCGCCCGGCCACGACGATGGCAACGGAGGGCACTGAGCATGGACTTGCTGCTGATCCTCACTTACGCGGCCATTTGCGTGGCGATCTTCAAGCTGTTTCGCATCCCCCTGAACAAGTGGACAGTGCCCACGGCGGTGCTGGGGGGCATCGTGATGATCGGCGCGCTGATCTTCACCATGAACTACAACCACCCGTATTCGGAAGTGGCGCGTTCCTACTTCGTCTCGGTGCCGGTGATCCCGGCGGTTACCGGCCAGGTGATCGAGGTGCCGGTCAAAGGCAATCAGCCGCTGGAGAAGGGCGATGTGCTGTTTCGCATCGATCCGGCGCCGTTCGAGTACCGGGTGCGCTCGCTCAAGGCGCAGATCGTTGCGGCCCGGGGCGATCTGTACCGCATCAACGAACTGATCAAGCGCAACTTCGGTACCCGCCGCGAGCAGGAAGCGGCCATCGCCCAGGTCGATGACCTGCAGGCGCAACTGGACAACGCCCAGTTCGAACTCGACAGCACCGTGGTGCGGGCGCCGAGCAAGGGTTATGTCACCCATGTGTCGCTGCGCACCGGGATGCGCGCGAGCGCCTTGCCGCTGCGCCCATCGATGGTGTTCATTCCCCAGGAAGGCCAGTACTTTGCTGCCTGGATGCGCCAGAACAGCCTGCTGCGCCTGGTGCCCGGGGATGAGGCGGAAGTGGCCTTCGACGGCATTCCGGGCAAGGTCTTCCGTGGCAAGGTCAAGAACGTCATCGCGGTGATCGCCGAGGGCCAGGTGCAGCCGTCCGGCACCCTGATCGGCTACACCGGTTCACCGCCACCCGGGCGGGTGCCGGTCATCATTGAAATCGACGACCCGGCGTACGCCCAGTACAGCGCGCAGATGCCCGGCGGTGCCTATGGCCAGGCGGCGCTGTACAGCAAGCACTTTCCGCACATCGCCACCATGCGCAAGATCCTCCTGCGCATGGCGGCGTGGATGAACTATATCTTCCCGTTCCACTAGTGGAGTACAAATGTACTCCGCGCCGGGTTCACGCCTGCGGCCGGGTCGGTAGATACGGCAGCAGGCGCTCGGTTTCCTTTCTGACCACCGCGTAGCACTCGCAGCTCAACTGCTCCAGGCGCGCCCGATCAAGGACCTTGATATGCCCGCGGCTGTACTCGATCACGCCCAGGCGCTGCAGCTTGCCGGCGGCATCGGTGACGCCTTCGCGGCGCACCCCGAGCATGTTGGCGATCAGCTCCTGGGTCATGGTCAGCTGGTTGCCTTTGAGCCGATCCAGCGACAACAGCAGCCAGCGGCACAGTTGCTGGTCAATCGAGTGATGACGATTGCACACCGCGGTCTGCGCCATCTGCGTGATCAGCGCCTGGGTGTAGCGCAGCATCAGCACCAGCAGCTCGCCGTGGCGGTTGAATTCGTCTTTCAGGCGCTGGCCGGGCAGGCGGTAGGCGTGGCCGGCGCTCTGCACGATGGCGCGGCTCGGGGTGCTTTCGCCGCCCATGAATACGGCAACGCCGATCAGGCCTTCGTTACCGACCACGGAGATCTCCGCCGAGGCGCCGTTTTCCATCACGTACAGCAGCGAGACGATGGCATTGGTCGGGAAGTAGACGTGGCGCAAGGCATCGCCAGACTCATAAAGCACCTTGCCCAGCGGCAGGGCGATCAGTTCCAGGTGCACCAGCAGGCGCTCCAGCGCGGTTGTCGGCAGGGCCGCCAGCAGGTGATTGTCCTGTGGCCTGACCTGTGGCTTGGGTGATGCGGGCATACGGAGCCACCGATGGCAGACGAGAGCTGTCTGGCCTCAGGGTACTCCTATCCGCGCAGGCTAGGGGAGGCTGGCAGTGGCCGGCAGGCAATGCGCGCTGATCTGGTGGGTTTGACCGTCATCCACGAGCCTGACCACGCCGTCGGCCAGGGGCTGGCCATCCAGGCTCAGGCTCAACGCGCCCGCGCCCGCATGGTGCACCTCGATGCGGTAGCGGCTGGCGCCATAGCGATAGTGCAGCACGTAGCCCGGCCATTCGACCGGCAGCAGCGGTTGCAGGCTCAAGGTCTCGCCGCTGCGCTGCAAGCCCAGCAGTGACTCGACGATCAGCCGGTACATCCAGCCGGCGGCGCCGGTGTACCAGCTCCAGCCGCCGCGCCCGGCATGGGGCGGCGCGCCATAGACATCGGCGGCCATCACGTACGGCTCGACCTTGTAGGTGTCGATCCGCTCGGCGCTGCCCTGGCGCAGCGGGTTGATCAGGCGCAGCAGTTCCCAGGCCCTGGCGCCGTCGCCCAGGCGGGCAAAGGCCATGCTCGCCCAGACGGCGGCATGGCTGTACTGGCCGCCGTTCTCACGCACGCCGGGCACGTAACCCTTGATGTAGCCGGGGTCCAGGCTGCCCTGGTCAAAGGGTGGATCAAGCAGCTTGACGATACCGATGTCGCGGCGCACCAGGTAACGGTCCAGCGCCTCCATGGCCAGGCGGCCCCGTTCAGGGGCGGCGGCGCCCGAGAGCACTGCCCAGCTCTGGGCGATGGAGTCGATGCGGCATTCTTCATTGCTCGCCGAACCCAGCACCTGGCCGTCATCGAAATAGGCGCGGCGGTACCAACCGCCGTCCCAGCCATGGGCTTGGAGATTGCCACGCAGGGTGGCGGCGCGCCTGTTGCAGTCCTCGGCGAACGGGCCGTCACCCTGGCGCTGGGCGGTGCGGGCGAACTGCTGCAGCACCTCGACGCCGAAAAAGCCCAGCCACACACTTTCGCCCAGGCCCTGTTCGCCGACGCGGTTCATGCCGTCGTTCCAGTCGCCGCTGCCCATCAGCGGCAGGCCATGCACGCCGCACTGCAGGCCGTGTTGCAGCGCCCGCTGGCAATGCTGGTAGAGGTTCTCGGTGAGTGCCGAACGGTTCGGCAGGTCGTAGTAGGACTCCTCGCCAGGGTTCAGCGCGCGGCCTTCGATATAGCCGACCTGTTCATCGAGCACGCCGAGGTCGCCGGTCACCTGCACATAGCGGCTGGTGGCCAGGGGCAGCCAGAGCATGTCGTCGGCGCAACGGGTGCGCACGCCGCGCTGCAGCGGCGGGTGCCACCAATGCTGGACGTCGCCTTCGCGGTACTGATGGCTGGCACACAGCAGCAGGTGCTGGCGCGCCGCGGCCGGCTCGGCGTGGATCATCGCCATGCTGTCCTGCAACTGGTCGCGGAACCCGAAGGCGCCACCGGACTGGTAAAAACCACTGCGCGCCCAGAAGCGGCAGGCAATCACCTGGTACATCAACCAGCCATTGACCAGTACATTCAGGGCCGGCTCCGGGGTTTCGATGCGGATGGCGCCGAGTACTTCGCGCCAGTGCGCGCGCACCCGTTCCAGCTCGATCGCTGCCGCGCGCAGCCCACGGTACTGCTGCACCCGGCGGGTGGCGGCGGTGGCGTCGTGCTCGGCGCCGAGGCGGAACACCACTTCCTGGCTTTCACCGTCGGCCAGTTCCAGCGCCACCTGCAGCGCTGCGCAAGGGTCCAGGCCACCGCCGCTGCGCCCGGAGAGCCGCGCCCGGCCCATGGCTGCCGGCGCGCCAAGATTGCCGTTGCGGCCAATGAACTCCAGGCGGTCGCAACTGAGGCTGCGGTCGGCCAGGTCGCTGTCGAGGAACGCCACCCGCGCGGAAAACTCGATGGAGTAGGCATTGCGCGCAAACAGCGCGCCACTGAACGGGTCGGCCTCACTGACCACGTGCATGGCCGTCTTGCTGCGCAGGTCGCCCAGCACCCATTCCACATAGCTGGTTACCGACAACCGGCGCGGCCGGCCCGAGGTGTTGCGCAGCTTCAGGCGCGAGAACTTCACCGGCGCATCGAGGGCGACGAATACCCACAGCTCGCTGTGCAGGCCGTCCTCGTCATGCTCGAAGACGCTGTAGCCAAAGCCGTGGCGGGTGCGGTAGCTGCCCTGGCCAGGGCACGGCTGCGGGGTTGGCGACCAGTAGCGGCCGCTGTCTTCGTCGCGCAGGTACAGGGCCTCGCCGCTGGGGTCGCTGACCGGGTCGTTGTGCCAGGGCGTCAGGCGAAACTCATGGGCATTGTCGCCAAAGGTGTAGGCGCCACCGCTTTCGCTGATGACCGAGCCGAACTGCGGGTTGGCCAGCACGTTGACCCAGGGCGCCGGCGTCGGCTGCCCCGGGCGGTGATTGATGATGTACTCGCTGCCATCGGCGCTGAAACCGCCGTAGGGGTTTTCCATCAGCAGCCCTGGCTGCACGCTAGGCCCCGGCCGTACCGGCGCCTGCGCCAGGCTGCCGGGGTTGGCTTCGAAGCGCGCCAAGGCGTGCTCGCTGCGCCGTTGCTGTACCTGTTCGGCGAGGCTGCCACGGCTGTCGCTGAGCACCAGGCGGGCGACGCTGAGCATCAGCGTGCGGTCTTCGCTGGACAACTGCTGGGCCGGGCGCACGAAGATCCCGCCCGGGCGGTCGAGCAGCGCCGCTTCGCTGCCCGAGGTCACCAGGCCCATGATCAGCTCCTGCAGTTGCTGGCGGTAGCCGGCCTGGTCTTCGTTCCAGATCACCAGGTCCAGGCTCAGGCCTTTCTGCCGCCAGTAGGCATGGGCCTGGACCATCTGGCGCACCAGTTCGATGTTGGCCGGGTCGCTGATTTGCACCAGCACGATCGGCAGGTCGCCGGAAATCGCCTGGCCCCAGAGCCCGGGCTGGTTACGCCGATTGCTTGTCAGCACTGCGCTTTCGCTGCGCAGCGACGGGTTGGCATAGATCACCGAGGCGGCCATCTGCTCGAACAGCCGCGCATCGGCCAGGGACGCGTTGAGCTGGCGCAGCAGCACCTGGCTGTGGGTCCAGGCCAGGTCAAAGACCCGGTCTGCCAGGTGCCGGTCGCGGTACTTGTGGATCTGCTGCAGACAGCTTTCGCGGCTTGGGGCGATGCCGGTGACCAGGTCGATGGTCGCACTCTGCCCGGGATCAAGGCTGATCCGGCAGCGAATGGCGACGATCGGGTCGAGCACCGCCCCGGCGCTGTCGGACAACCGCTCAACCTCAGGCAGCAACGCCGCCGGGGCCTTGAGCGTGCGGCCACGGCCGATGAAGCGGGCACGGTCGGTTTCGTACGAGAGCGCTTCGATGTCCACACCATGGGCGGCCAGCAGGTGGCACAGCCATGGCACCGGTTCTTGCTGCGAACGTGGCCGGCGGCTACAGACAATGGCCTGCAGCGGGCGCAGCAGCTCGGTCTGCACGAACAGCTTGCTGAACGCCGGGTGCAGGGCATCGCTGATCGCCGGGGCCAGCACCACCTCGGCGTAGCTGGTCAGCTCCAGTTGGCGGCGCTGGCGGCCATGGTTGGTCAGGTGCAGGCGGCGCAGTTCGACATCGTCCTCGGGCGAGACGATGATTTCAGTGTGGCAATCGATGTCGCGTTCGCGCAGGCGAAATTCGGCCCGCGCGTCACTGAAGATCGCCTCCTGGCTTTGTGGCCGGTACAGGGTCGGCTGGTGCGCCGTGGACCAGAACGCACCGCTGGCAACATCGCGCAGGTAGCAGAAGATGCCCAGGCTATCGCTAGCGATATCCTCGTGCCAGCGGGTCACGGCCAGGTCGTTGCAACGGCTGTAACCGGCGCCGGCGTTGTTGACCATCACGTGGTAACGGCCGTTGGACAGCAGTTGCACGGCCGGGCAGCGCCGGTTGGGCTCGGTGAACACCCGCAACTGTTGCTCGCCTGCGCTGGCGTCTTCGCTGACCGGGGCCTGGGCGGCGTGCAGGTAGGCGGCGGCAGTCTTCGGCACGCGCTCCTGCAGCAGCAGAGCGCTGGCCTGGAACTGCGGGTCGGACTCGAAACGCCGCTGCATCGGGCGATCGAGCAGCAATGAGGTCAGGGCAAGCAGGCTCATGCCCTGGTGGTGGGCCATGAACGACTTGATCACCACCGCCTCCTGCCCGGGCGGCAGCCGTGCTTCGCTGTAGTCCACCGCCTCATAAAGCCCGAAGCGCCCGGCAACCCCCTGTGTGGTCAGGCGCTGGAGGTTGGCGCAGGCCGCTGCGGGCGCCACCAGCAGCGCCAGGGCACTGGCATAGGGCGCCACCACCCGGTCTTCGCCCAAGCCGCGCTTCAGACCCAGGCCGGGCACGCCGAAGGCCCGGTACTGGTAGTTGAAGTGAGTATCGAGGCTGTTGTAGGCCGACTCCGAAACCCCCCAGGGGATGCCCAGCTGGTTGCCGTAGGCGATCTGCCGGTTGACCGCCGCACGGCAGGACTGCTCCAGCAGCGTGCCCGGGTAGGAGGGCATCACCAGCATCGGCATCAAGTACTCGAACATCGACCCCGACCACGACAACAATACCGGCTCACCGGCATTGCTGGTGAGCAGGCGGCCAAGGGCGAACCAGCTGTCCTGAGGCACCTGGCCCTGGGCAATGACGACGAAGTTGGTCAGGCGCATTTCCGAGGCCAGCAGGTCGTAGAAGGCGCTGTCCAGGCGTTGTTCGTCGACGTTGTAGCCGATCACGAAAAGGTCGCGCTGCAGATCGTATAGAAAACGGAAATCCATGTTGGCCAGGGCGCCAGCCTGTTCGGCCAGGTGCGCCGCGCTGGCGATACGCTCGCGAGCGAGGTTGCGCACGGCATTAACCCGCGCGCGCTCGGCTGGCGGCCAGCGCAGGGCGTCGAGCTGCGCCAGTTGCCGCCAGCTCATCGGTAGCTGCGCTGCCGGGTCGTCGCCAGCAGGCAGCGCGAAGGCGCGCAATTCATCGAGCAGGTCCTGGCAGTGCTCCTGCAGCGCAGCGCGCCAGAAGGCGCAATCGCCGCTGGGCTCGGCTGGCGACAGCGGGCAGTCGAGCAGCTGTTGCAGCAGCGCCGGCAGTTGCTGCGGTGCTGGGTTGATCTCGAGCTCGGCGCGCAGCACCTGCCATTGCTCATCGTCAATACCCGCCGCCTTGTAGGCTTGCAGCAGCACATCGAGGCTGTCCAGCAGCCCCTGGCGCAGGCGCCCATCGAGCAGCGGCGCATCGCCCAGGGCCAGCAAGCCGGGGCGCAAGGTCAGCAGCAGGCCGGCGAGGTTGCCGCTGTCCACCGTCGATACATACAAGGGGTGCAGCGCCAAGCCGCTGCGGGTGTCGTACCAGTTGTAGAAGTGCTGCTGGTGACGCTCCAGGCTGTGCATGCTCTGTAGCATCGCCGCCAGTCGCTGCAGCAGGCGCGCGCTGCCCAGGTAGCCGAAGTCATGGGCGGCCAGGTGGGCAAGCAGGGCCATGCCCATGTTGGTCGGCGAGGTGCGGTGGGCGACGTTGGCGTAAGGCGCTTGCTGGATGTTGTCCGGTGGCAGCCAGCGATCTTCGGCATTGACGTACTGGTTGAAAAAAGCCCAGTTGCGCCGGGCCAGCAAGCGCAGAAACTGCACGCCCTGGGGCGAGATGGCCTGGCTGGCGCCGCTGTCGGCGCGGCTGACCCACCAGGCCAGGGCCGGGCCAGCCAGCCACAGCAGCAAAAACGGTGCGGCGAGGGCGAGCAGGCCCGGCGTTGGCGCCAGCACGGCGATCAGCGCCAGGGCCAGTGCCGGCGCGACCCACAGGGTGCGATACAGCCCCGCCAGGCTGTTGACGCTGGTGCGCTCGACCTCCCGCGACGGGCTCCATTGCAACAAGCGCCGTTTGCTCACCAGCATGCGCCACAGCGTGCGGGCAATCGCATCCAGGCTGTAATGGGCCTCGAACGGCAACCAGGCCAGGTTGAAAGTGGCGCGTATGCCGTGCTGGGCGGCGCCGTGCAGCACCGCCAGCAGGTGCTCTGCCAGCGGCACGTCGGTGGTTTTGCCCAGCAGCGCGAGCAAGCTGTCCAGCAGCGGCTGAGTCAGCAGCAGGGCGACCACGGCCAGGGTCCACAGCCCCGGTTGCGGGGCAATCAACCAGGCGCACAGCAGCACACCGAGGAACGCCGCCGGCTCCAGGCTGCGGCGCAGGTTGTCGAACAGCTTCCAGCGCGCCAGGGCGCTGAGGTGGTTGCTTTGCAAGCCGCTACAGCACGGCGCCCAGGGCAGCAGCCACGGCAGCAGTTGCCAGTCGCCGCGAATCCAGCGGTGCCGGCGCTTGACGTCGGCGCTGTAGCGGGCCGGGTATTCCTCGAACAGTTGCACGTCGCTGAGCAGCCCGGAATGGGCGTAACAGCCTTCGATCAGGTCATGGCTGAGGATGCGGTTCTCGGCAAAGCGGCCGTCCAGCGCCTGTTCGAAGGCATCGACCGCGTAAATGCCTTTGCCGATGAACGAGCCGTGCAGGAACAGGTCCTGATACACATCGGACACCGCGCGGGTGTACGGGTCGACCCCGGCATCGCTGCCGAACAGCCGCGCATAGCGCGAACGGGCGGCGCTGGGCAGGCTGATGCCGACCCGCGGTTGCAATATGGCGTAGCCGCGATGGATCCGCCCCTGGACGTCGAAGTGCGGCTGATTGAGCGGGTGCTGCATGGCGCCGATGAACTGGCGGGCAGCATCGCGGGGCAACTGAGTGTCGGTGTCCAGGGTGATGACATAGCGCACTCCTGGCAACGCCGCGATATCGCCGACGATCAGCGCAAAGCGCTCAACGCCGTGCCCGCGCAGCAGCGCATTGAGCTCGGCCAGCTTGCCGCGCTTGCGCTCGTAACCCATCCAGGCGCGTTCGGCGGGGTTCCAGCGCCGCGGCCGGTGCAACAGCAAAAAACGCTCGCCAAGCAACGCCGGGTACTTGCGGTTCAAGGCGCTGATGCGTTCGCTGGCCTCGGTCAGCAGGCCGGCGTCCTGCTCCTGTACTTCGACCGGGCTATCCATGAAGTCGGTGAGCAGGGCGAAGTACAGTTGCTCGTCGCGGTTGGCGAGAAATCGCACCTCAAGCCCTTCGACCAGTTCCTCGACATCGGCACTGCTGGCCATCAGCGTCGGCACCACCACCAGGGTGCGGGCCTCGGCCGGCAGGCCTTCGCGGTAGTCCAGGCGCGGCAGCTGGCACGGCGCAACAGTGAGGGTCACCAGCCAGTTGATCAGGCCGATGGCCAGGCGGCTGGTCATCAGCAGCAGCGCCACGGCCAGCAGTGCCAGGCCCCAACCGGGCCAACCGGCCCGATGGCCGTCGAGCAGAAAGGGCCAGGCAAAGCCCAGCGACAGCAGTGCTACCGGGGTTAAAAAAAACGCCAGCGGCGCGCGGTGCAACAGCCGCTGCCAGCGTTGTGCCAGCGGCACACCGGCGCCCAGGTGGCGCTCCAGTTGCTCAAGGCCCGGGCCGATCAGGTAGAAGCCGACATGCCCGGCGACATCCGCTGCCGGCGGCGGTTGGCCGCGCTGCTGGGCGAGCGCGATGGCCTGTTGCGCGACCTGTTCCTCGCTGTGCCGGCAATGCCGCGCCAGGCGCTCGATGACGTGGCGGTAGTGATCGCGGCTGGCGAAGTCCATGTGCGCGTAGGCGCCTGCGGGGTCGTTGCGCAGCTGGCGCTCGACGTGGCTCAGGCGCTCGACGAAGGCCCGCCAGTCGCTGGTCGAGAGCAACCGCAGGCTGGCAATGCTGTTGCTGATCGACACCTGGTCGGCGGCCTGTTGCTGGGCATCCAGGTGCACCAGGCGCTCGATGGTCAGGCCGGATTCGGCCAGCAGTTGCTCGATCCAGGTCAACGGCTGGATCAGGGTTGCGCTCTGGCCCTGCAGCCTGCGGGTAAGTTCGGCAACGAAGGCGGCGGTCATCGGCGGTTCGGAGCGGGCCATGTCGGCCACCACCAGCACCACGCTTTTGGCGTCGCGCTCGGCGGTTTCGCTGAGGCGGTCGGCCCAGTCATTGGCCAGGTTGCGGTCGGCCCAGCTGGCCATGACCCGCGCAGCGATGCGCCGCAGGTTCTCGATCAGGGCCAGGCGCAGCATGATCGCAATCGCCCACAACTCGCCCAGGGTCAGCGCGGTGACGCTCTGGTAGGCCTCGACGAAGCGGCTCAGGCTTTCGTCGTCGACCCGCCCATCACCGTGGCTGATGGTTTCCAGGGCGATGTCGTAGACCCTCGGCAAGCCGGTCGACGGGCCGTTGCCCAGGCGCGGCAGCTGGCGGCTGTAGCCTTTGGGCAAGTGGGTCTTGGCCAGGCGGATATGGGCTTCGACCAGGTAGTAGTTGTCCAGTAGCCATTCGGCGGCGGGGGTCACTCGCCGGCTGCTGGGCTGGGCGTCGATGAAGCGTGCGCAACTGCTGGCCAGGACCCGTTCATTGTCGGCCAGGCGTGCTAAAAGGCCATCGGCACGGGGCGTCGGGTCCAGCCGGTGCTGGCGGGCGAGCAGGGTGCCATGGCTGGCCATTTGTTCGGCGCTCAGCAGCTCCGCGCGCAGCAGCGCCTCGTAGCCGAAAGTACGCGGTGCGGATCGCCATGAAAGGCGCTTGAGCAGCATCAGGGCACGGGGCCAGAAGTTGTCCATGATGTCCTTGTATGGGCTGAGGCTGACAGCTCCAGTGTGCCGCGCGCGTTGGGGCGGGGTCTGTACGCTAGCGAACAGACCGCTTGGCCCATTGCGCTTAGCCTGAGGTGTGTCATCCATTGAATGCCGGCAGCGGCCGGTGTTGGAGCACCGTCATGAACCATCCATTGCGAATCCTCCTCGCCCTCGTGCTTTCGTTCGTCGCCCTGGCCGCCGTGGGCCTGAACAACAGCGCCAGTGCCGCCACCGCCGAAGACCTCGACAAAGACGCCCGCCAGGCGTTGCAAATCCTCTACAAGGCCCACCCGCTGGCTGAAACCATGTCACGCACGGCCAAGGGCGTGCTGGTGTTCCCGAAAGTGGTCAAGGCCGGGCTGGTGTTTGGCGGCAGTTATGGCGAAGGGGTGCTGTACAAAGGCAGCAAGGTCTCCGGCTACTACAACTCGGTCACCGGTTCCTGGGGCCTGCAGGCCGGGGCGCAGTCCTATGCCTATGCGGTGTTTCTGATGACCGACAAGGCGGTCAAGTACGTCCAGGACACCAAAGGCTGGGAAGTGGGTGTCGGGCCGACCGTGGTGCTGGTTGACCAGGGCGTGGCGAAAAACCTCTCGACCTCGACCCTCAAGCAGGATGCCTACGCCTTCGTATTCGACCAGCAGGGGTTGATGGCCGGGGTGAGTATCGAAGGGACGAAGATCTCGTTGATCAAACGCTGACGGTGGTGGTCTGAGGCTTTGCGGGCTGCGCTGCCGCCCGTCGCTGCCCAGCCTGCTCGCCTGGCTGCAACGCGAACAGCCCGATGTGGTCTGCCTGCAGGAGCTCAAGGCCGCCGCTGCAGCGGTGCAATGGGTGATCACCCGCCGCTGGCGATGTTCATCGGCGCGGGGATTGCCCTGGGCTCGGCCGGGCCCGGTTTAACTGCTGCGCACCCCGCGCAACTGCTTGGCAAGCTCGGCATTGATCGCCACCAGCTTGGCAATGTTCTGCCGGGCCTTGAGCAGTTCGCTGTTGAGGTACTCGGCTTCGTTGGTCATCAGCACCACCTGATGCTTCCACATTTCCACCAGGGTCGGTGAATCCGGTGCGGCGAAGTCTTCTTCGTAGTCGGTCATCATGGTTACTCGTTGTTGCTGTATGCATATACAGTAATCCATGTTTACAACCTTTTTCCAGTCCAGCCGACAAACTGCAGGTGCCTGTGGCATTGTTCGCTAACCTTTTTCCGACCGGGACGGACATGAGCGAGCAGCGTGGCGCCCAGCGGCACATCAGCCTGGACCTGCTCAAGTGGCTGGCGATCATCAGCATGATCGCCGATCACCTGCGTTTTATCTGGCCGGCCGAGCATTGGCTGTTTGTCGTCGGCCGCCTGGCGTTCCCCTGGTTTTGCCTGGCGATTGCCGCCAACGTGGCCCGCGCCCCACCCGGGCAGGCCTTTACCGCGGGCACGGCGCGCTACCTGCAAGGGCTGGTGATTTTTGCCGTGCTGTCGCAGTGGCCGTATCGCTGGCTCAACGGCCCGTCGCCGACGCTCAACATCATGCCGACCCTGGCGCTGGGCCTGTTGATTGCCTGGGGCCTGCACCATCACGGTCGGCGCAGCAGTGTGTGGGTTGCCCTGGCAACAGCTGTGGTGGCGACGCTGGCAGCCGACGGGTTGATGTACGGGCTGGCCGGGGTGCTGCTGCCGGCGGCATTCCTGCTGGCCCTGCGCCTGGGCCCGCTAGCGTGGCTGCTACCTGCAGGCCTGGCGGTGGCGGCCAACCTGAGCAACCTCTGGCTGCGCGCCCATCCGCTGCAGGCCATTTCAGTCATGGCCCTGGGCGCCGCACTGCTGTCGGCCCCGCTCGGCCTCGGGCTGTTGCGCCTGCAGCTGCAACGTCAGGTATGGCGCGTCGGGCGCTGGGGCTACTGGTTCTATCCGCTGCATCTGTTGCTGATCAAACTCATTACCATCATTGACTATACTTGAGCTTCAGGTACTGGCTCACCGGTCGAAGTCGCGCGGACCCAGGTGTATCGATCAGTGAGGGCTTGATTCGGGCCCCAGGTGTCGCAGCATGATGGAAGTTCACTGGGGCTACTTGCTGTTGGCGGCGATGCTGATCGCCTCGGTCGGGGTACTGGCCTGGGGCGCGGCGTTGGCCCGGCGCCGACGGCGCGAAGAGCGCATCGCCCGCGAGCACGAGCGCGACAATCAGCGCTAAGGGTGCCAGCAGCGCAGGTCAGATGGACAACCGTGATGAACCCGCACCTCAGTGAGATCGACCCGCAAACCATGCTCGGCAATCGCCGGCTGTTGTATTTCGAGGATGACGGCGCGACCCCCAACAGCCGCTTGCCGGTGCTGCTCTATCATCTTCGGCTCGCGCCGCAGAGCGACGCCGCGGCGGGCTTCGAAGCCTTGTTCCGCGCCCATCAATGGCCACCCTTGTGGCGCGCGGGCATCTTTGCCTACCAGCATTATCACTCCAACGCCCACGAAGCCCTGGGCGTTGCCTGCGGGCACGCCCAGGTGATGCTCGGCGGTGCGCAGGGCCAGCTCCTGGGGCTCAAGCGCGGCGATGTGCTGGTGCTGCCGGCCGGTACCGGGCACTGCTGCATCGACAGCAGCGAGGACTTTCTGGTGGTCGGCGCTTACCCGCTGGGCCAGCAGGGCTACGATATCCAGCGCCCCAGCGCCAAGACCCATGAGGCGTGCCAGGCGCGCATCGCCCAGGTGCCGTTACCTTGCCAGGACCCGGTGATCGGCGCCGGCGGCTGGCGGATCTAAAACGCTAGTCGCGTTGCAGCCAGGCGATATCCTGCGCCTGGTAACGGTGCGCACGGAAGATCGCATTGTTTTCACCCGGCAGGTAAGCCTGTGAGGCGGCGTCCGGGTAGGCGGCAAAGTGCGGGTTGATGTATTCCCAGACCACCTCGCCGGCGCGGGTGACCTCGAACAGGCGGCCGAAGTTGGCCTCGGTGATCAGCGTGTTGCCGTTGTGCAAACGCTGGGCGCCGCCCATGAACGGGGTGAAGAAGGCGTAGCCCGGGGTATCGGCATATTGCCATTCGATGCGCTGGCGCAAGGGGTCGATCTCGATCACCCGCGAATGCGGCATCGACACCTGCGGGCGCGAGATGCCGTTGTCGAACACCAGGATACGGCCGTCCGCCAGCTCGCTGGGGCAATGCTGCTGCGCCACCAGGTCATGGCCCAGGCGCCAGAGCACGCGGTCGCTGGCCTTGTCGACGGCAATCACCGACGACACGCTGCGCAGGCTGAGGATGACCTTGCCGTCGCGCCCCGGCGTCACGCTGTTGGTCATCGGCCAGTGATAACGCTCGAAACAGGCGTGCAGCGGGTAGTCTTCCGGGGCCAGGTGTTCCCAGCTGCGCCATTGCCAGAGCAGGTTGCCGGCGCGATCGACTTCCTTGACCACATCACCGTAGATCACCCCGCCGGGCGCTTCGCTGCCGGGGATACCGCCTTGCACGCGGCGGGCGATGTCCAGCGGCAACGGCTCGGCGGTGGTGTACAGCAGGTTGCCGTTGGCCAGCCACTGGGCGTCGTGATGATGGCCGAGGTCGGTGTGCTGCCAGAGCACTTCGCCCTCGGGCGTTACCTCGCTGAAGGCGCCGCCGTGCCACACCGACCAGCCGGGGAACAGCTCGGGCGAATCCGGGTGATTGCCGTTGTAGCCAAGGTTGCCGTTGGCGAGGATCACCGCGTCGCGGCCGGGGCGCTGGGGCAGTTGCCAGCGGTGCACTTCTTCGCCGTGCAGGTCGATCAAGAACACCTTGCCGCCAGCGGTTTGCGGGGCAAACAAGGTGTAGCCGCCGGCCGAACGTTCGGCGTCGACGGCCAGCAGGCCGGTGGCCTGGCGGCGCAAGGTGGTGTTATCGAGGGTGGGCATCACATTTCTCCAGATGAACGCCGCCCTGCCGGCGTTTGCGGCATGGCGACAAGGGCAGGGGGGTTAGGGCAGCAGGGGGTTGTAGCGGTCGTCGAAGGCCTCGGCGACCTTGATCGGCCGCGGAACCAACCGTGCCTGGGCAAAGCTGTCGGCCAGGCGCTGCTGCAGGCCGATGACCCGGGCGTCCAGGGCCACGTAGTGCAAGTGCTGCTGGGCAAGCATGTCGCGCACCAGCCCCAGGGGCAGGCGGGTAACCCTGGCCAATTGTTGCGCCCAGGCTTCGGGGTTGGCCGTGGCCCAGGCCTGGGCGCGGGCCAGGCGCTGGACGAAATCACCCAGCGCCTCGGCTTTGTACGGATCGTCGAGGGCGGCGAGGCTTGCCACGGTAAAGTTCAGCCCGGTTTCCGGCCACTGGCTGCCGTCCAGCAGTTTTTGCGCACCGCGCGCGGTGGCCTGGCCGACAAAGGGGTACCACACGGCCCAGGCATCGAGCTTGCCGCTGGCAAAGGCGTTCTGCGCATCCACCGGGCTTGCATAGACCACGTTGACGTCACTGAGCTGCAGCCCGGCGCGGGCGAGGGTGGCCAGCAGCAGGTAGTGGCCGCTGCTGCCTTTGGCCACGGCGATGCGCTTGCCCTTGAGGTCGGCCGCCTGGCGAATCGGCGAGTCCGCCTGCACCAGCAGCGCGTTGTTGTTCTGTGCACCTTCGGCCGCGGCGACCACGCGCACCGCAAAGCCGCCGGCCTGGGCAAACACCGGTGGCGCGTTACCGACTACACCCACGTCGATGGCAGCGGCATTGAGCGCTTCCATCAGCGCGGTGCCGGCGCCGAACGGGTGCCAGTCGAGGCGGTAGGCAAGCCCCTGGTCTTGGCCGGCGGCCACCAGCAGCGCCTGGGTCAGGCCGCTCTGGTCGCCGACTTCAAGTTCCGGCGCGGGCGCGGCCCAGACCTGCAAGGTGGCCAGCAGGCTGGTCAGCAACACAAGGTGCTTGGCAGTGAAGGACTTTCTCGGCATCGTCTGGGCTCTCGAATCACGTGTGCCTTGAGTATGTCGACGCAACCTGCCAGCCACCATGCCAAACACCCCACCTTTTCTGCCATGCACAGTGCCCGGACGGTGCTGGTACTGGCATTTCCCGGCGCGCTGCTGCTCAACGCCGCCGGGCCCCTTGAAGTATTTGCCGCGGCGTCGCGGGTGCTCGGCGGCGAACTCGCCGATAACCCGCCTTACCGGGTGATACTGGCGTCGGCCCAGGGCGGTGAGATCGAGACGATCTCCGGGATTGGCGTGATGACCCGTTCGTTGGCCGAGGTCGACAGCGCGCTTGCAATCGACACCCTGATCGTCATCGGTGGGCCGGGGGTTGCCGAGCTTGAGCGTGACCAGCAGGCAATCGCCTGGCTGCAACGCCGGGCGCCGACGGCGCGGCGCCTGTGTTCGATCGGCACCGGCGCCTTCGCCCTGGCCGCCACCGGGCTGCTGGACGGACGCCGGGTGGTCACCCACTGGCAGTTTGCCCAGGCTCTGCAACACAGCTACCCGGCGCTGCGCGTGGAACACCAGGCGTTGTACCTGCATGATGAGCGCTTATGGACCTGCGGCGGCGCCGCGGCCGGCATCGACCTGGGCCTGGCCCTGCTCGAACAGGACCTGGGTGCCCAGGCGGCATTGGCCCTGGCGCGTTACTTCACAGTGTTTTTGCAACGCTCGGCCGAGCAGGCCCAGCTCAGCGCGCCACTCAAGGCGCAGAGCCAAGCCCTGCACCGCGACCGCGACCAGCGCCTGGTGCGCCTGCATGCCTGGATCGCGGCAAACCTTAATGGCGACCTGCGGGTTGAACGCCTGGCCGAAAAACTCGGCATGAGCCCCCGGCACTTTGCCCGCGCCTATGCCGCGGCTACGGGCGGCACCCCGGCGCAAACCGTCGAAACCCTGAGGCTTGAAGCCGCCTGCCGCTTGCTCGAAACCAGCCAGGAACCGATCAAGCGCATCGCCGAAACCACCGGCTTCGGTAACGAAGAACGCATGCGCCGCAGTTTTCAGCGGCAACTGGGCACCAGCCCGCTGGGCTACCGTTCGCAGTCAAGGCTGCAGCTTGCGCGCTAGCAGGGATCATGGCCGGCAATGTTCAGCTTGCCGGCGCGGCCGGCTTGGCCAGTTCGATACCCGCCGCGCCCAGGCGCTTGAGGATCTCGAACAGCAGGTCGCTCTTGGTGGTGCCGACAATCCGCGGGCTGCTGACGTAACCGGTCACGGTCAGGGTGATGCCGTCGGCCGTGAGCTTGCTGAAGCGCACGAACGGCGCCGGTTTGTCGAGGATGGTTTCGTGCTCGCAGTAGGTATCGTAAAGCAAGGTCTGCACCTGCTCGGGGTCGATATCCAGCGGGAACACCAGCTCCAGGCTAGCCACGCCCTGGGCGCTGCCACCGAGGGTGACGTTGCGCAGGTTCTGCGAGATCAGTTGCGAGTTGGGCACGATGACGATCGAGCGGTCGCTGAGCTGGATCTCGGTGGCGCGCACATTGATGCGGCGGATATCACCCTCGACCCCGCTGATGCTGATCAGGTCGCCGACCTTGACCGGGCGCTCGGTGAGCAGGATCAGCCCGGAGACGAAGTTCTTGACGATTTCCTGCAGGCCGAAGCCGATACCCACCGACAGCGCACTGACGATCCAGGCCAGGTTGGTCCACTTCACCCCTAGCGACGACAGGGTCAGGAGGATCACCAGGGCATAGCCGATGTTGGCGAACAGAGTGCTGAGCGAGGCGCACATGCCCGGGTCCATGTCGGTCTTGGGCAGGAACTCGTTGTCCAGCCAGCGGCGCAGCGTGCGGATCAGGTAGATGCCCAGCACCAGGGCCAGCACGGCATTGAACAGGTGCCCGGGGATGATGTTGAACTGGCGCAAGCCGGCGCCGCCCAGGAACGCGACGATGTTGCTGATCAACTGCCCCAGGGTGGTGCCGATGCCGCCAACGAACAGGGTGATTACCGCCAGCAGCAACAGCGCGGCACGGCCGAAGCCGGAGACCAGGGTCTCGATCTGGTCCAGGCGCCGGTCGCCGATGCCCAGCAGTTCCTTGAGCGCCTTGCCGCTGGCCTGACGCGGTGAGAAGACATATTCGCAGCTGTCCTTGAACACCTGGATGAGCACATAGAAGCCGGCCAGCAGGATGAACACCCAGACCACCTCGTAGGTCACAAAGCGCGCCAGCGACACGTAGCCGGTCAGCAGGGCAATCACGGAGATGACCATGGCCATGCTGGCGATGCTGTAGATCAGCCCGGCCATGGTCGAGGCGGCTTCCGGTGCATCGCCGGCGGCGGCCATGACCCGGCGCGCGCGGCTGGTGCGCACCAGCAGGGCGATGATCAGGGCGCTGATCACCAGCGCGGCGATTCCCCGCCCGGCGATCACCAGCTGGCTGCTCATGCCGGCGGCGTTGGAGATCTGCACCAGGGCCACCAATACCAGCAAGGTACTGGCCAGCCAGCGGGCGAAGGGCTGCAAGGCCAGCGCCACCGGGTCGGCGATGTCCGGCAGCCGCCAGGACGGATGCGAGGTCGACAGCAGTGCGCGGCTCAAGCCGGTGATCAGCACGCAGGTATAGGCAAGCTTTTCGAACTCTTCAGAAAACGTCGCCAGCATCGACGGCAACGGCAGGTGGTGGGTGCAGGCGTAAAACAGCAGCTCCAGGGCTACCCCGGTGGCCAGCAGGGTGGCCATTACCGAGGCCAGAGCCAGCGAGCTGCGGCGCAGGCGGCCTTCAGGCACGCGGTTCATGCATAACCAGGCCAGCCAGCGCTCCAGCAGCCGGCGGCCGAGGGTCCAGGCCAGTATGGCAAGCAGCACCAACAGCAGGGTGGCGAAGCGCTGGCCGGGCTGCCAGACCGCGTTGGCGGTATCGTTGACCTCGTCGAAGAACGCCTGCAAGCGCTGGCGGTCGTCTGCCGAAGGGGTGAGCACCGGCGACCAGAATGCCGGGTTGAGCAAGCTGTGGGTGCTCAGGGTCAGCTCGCTTTCGAGCATGGTGCGGCGAATAGCGGAAATCTGCGTCAGCAGGTTGCTGGCGTTTTCCTTGAGCGCCGCCAGGGCTTTGAGGGTGGTGTCGAGGCTGTTTTTTTGCTCGGTAAGCGCCGTGCGTTGCGCGGCGATGTCCGAGGTGCCCGGCACCAGGGCTTCGACCGGCGCCGGGCCAAGCACTTCCAGTTGCGCGCGCAACTGCGCCTGTTCGGGCAACAGCGCCGCGCTCAGCCGGTCGATATCGACGATCAGCGCCTGCAAGCGGTCTTGCGGGCCTTCGAGCTGGTTGTAGTTGTTGGCCTGGGAAATCTGCTGCTTGAGGCTGTCCAGGCGCAGTTGCAGGGCTTGCAGGTCTTGCTGGGTGACCTTGACCACAGGCGCGGCAGCACTGGCGGGTGCTGGCGCAGGGGGTTGTGCGGCCTGCCCGGGAGGGCTGGACAGCAACAGGGTGAGGGCAATGAAGCCGATGATCTGCAAAGCACTGCGCATGGTTATGCCCGGTTCGGTTATTGATCTCCCAGCTTATGAGGGTAGGACATCGGCGGGCATTTGCCCGGCTGCGCTTGTGCGTTGTGTAGTGAACCGCGAGGCAAAGCCCGCGCCTACCGGGCGGTGGGCGCGGGCTTGCGCTGCGGCTTAAGCGAACATCTGCTTGACGTTGTTCATGGCGCCATCGGCAAAGCCCTGGAGGAACGCCTGGAACGCCGGCAGGTCTTGCGCGCCGCCGGTCTGCGGCTCGCCAATGATGGTCCAGGTGGCCAGTGACTGATTGGCGCCCTGGGCCTTGACCTCCATGCGCGCCCAGAGGTTGCCGATGTTCAGCGAGGTGTAGATCAACGACCAGGTCATGACCATCTGCTGGTCATCATGGCTATTGAGTTGCTCCATCACCACGTTGCCATCCTTGAACAGCTTCTTGCGCACCGAGCGCACGCCGCTGCCGGTCATTTCAATGTGCGACAGCGCCGGGATAAACACCGGAAAACCGGCGAAGTTGCCGACGATGTTCCACACGCTGCGAGCGTCGGCATTGACGGCCACCGTGGCAACCACGGGCTCGCCAACAGGGTTTTTGATCAGGGTATCGGGTTCCAGATGTGACATGTCGAGCTCCTTTGACGGGTTAGATGAAGTCGATTTCTTTGAGGAATTCACAACCCCGGCGCAGCAGGGTCGGGCTTTTGGCGGGGTACTCCTCGCCCATGTTGTCGATGCCGTGGCGGGCATTGCCGTGCTCGATCATCGAGATGTCGCCGATGTCTTCCTCAAAACCGTTGAGGTAGAAACCGACTACACCGAACAGGGCGTTGTCGCTGCCGATGGTCGACAGCCGCTGCTGCCAGCGGCTGACCGGCACCAGCTGGAAGTCGTGGCCCATGTGGCGGAACGCCTCGACGTAGTTGTCCCAGCTCAGCGGCGTCGGGTTGTGCAGGTTGAACACCGCGCGGTTGATGGTGTGGCGGCTGGCATGAAAACCGATGAAGCGCGCGAGGAAATCCACCGGCATCAGGTCGAAGTTCAGCGACAGTTGCGGCACTTCCTTCAGTTGCAGCGAGCCCTTGAGCATCAGCATCAGGCGGTTCTGGTGCGGTTGGCAGACGCCGGTGCGGGTATTGAAGGCAATGTTCCCGGGGCGATAGATATTGACTCGCACGCCACGCTCGCAGGCGTTCCAGAGAATCCGCTCGCCGACCCACTTGGACAGGTTGTAGCCATTGCGGATGTAGATCGGCGGCGTCGCCGCGGGCGGGGTTTCCAGCACCCGGCCCTGGGCATCGATGCTGCTGGAGGCCGACAGGGTGGAGATGAAGTTGAAGATCTTCTTGCTGCGCCCCTCGCACAGTTTCAGGCATTCAAGCAGCGGCGCCACGTTGTCCTTGATCAGCGACTCGTAGTCGAGCACGTGGTTGACGTTGGCCGCGTTGTAGATCAGCGCGCCGTAGTCGCGGTCCAGGTGTTCGTACTCTTCGGCGCTCAGGCCCAGCAGCGGCTGGCTGATGTCGGCGGCCAGCACCCGCACACGGCTCATGTCCAGGTGTTCGAGGCGGTTGTCGACCAGGGCCTGGGCAAAACGCTGCTGCGCCGATTGCCCGGGGGATGCGCGAACCAGGCAGGCGACTTCGCTGGAGCCCAGTTCGAGCAGAGCCTCGACCAGGTGCACACCAAGAAAGCCATTGGCGCCGGTGACGATGACCTTGTGCACGTCACCCTGGCGGCTGAGCGGCAGCACCTCAAGGTCGACACTGAGGTTGGCGTCGGCCAGGGCCCGGGCGCTGACCACCGCATCGCCGGCGTCGTCCTGCTCGAGCAGGCGCGCCAAGTTGGTCAGGGTTGGCTGCTCGATGAAGCGGTTGATCGACACGCCCTTGGCGAAGGTCTCGCGAATGTCCATGAGCATGCGCGAGAGCAGGATCGAATGGCCGCCGAGGTTGAAGAAGCTCTCGTCCAGGCCGATGTCGTCGGCGTCGATTTCCAGCAGCTTGGCCCAGATCGCCAGCAGGCTTTGCGTGGCTGCGCTCAGCGGCTGGGCGCGCACCTGGCGCTGACGGCTGTCGTCGGGCATCAGGCGCAGGGCCTTGCGATCGATTTTGCCATTGGTGGTCGCGGGCAGGGTCTCGAGCAGGCGCCAGCGGGCAGGGCGCATGTAGTCCGGCAGGTGCTGCTGGGCATGGGCCTTCAAGGCTTCGGTGGCGCTGTGCGCATCACCGTTGCGCGGTTCGGCGAAGAACGCCAGGATGCGCCGCTGCTCATCGATTACCACGGCCTGCTGGCCGAACAGGTTGCTGCTGCGCAGCACGTGCTCGATCTCTTCGGGCTCGACCCGAAAGCCGCGGATCTTCACCTGATTGTCCAGGCGGCCGATGATTTCCACGCCGGCGCGGCCCCAGCGCGCCAGGTCGCCGGTGCGGTACAGGCGCTCGCCGTGCAGGCCGCCGCTGCCGTTCAGGTAGCGCTCGGCGCTGGCGGCGGGGTTGTGCAGGTAGCCGGCACCGACGCCGGGCCCGGCGATGTAGATCTCGCCGCTCTGGCCTTCGGACACCGGCAGGCCTTGCTCGTCGAGCAGGTACAGGCGGGTATTGGCGATCGGCAGGCCGAGCAGGCGGTTCGAGTCGCCGGCGCGCATCACCCGGCTGGTGGCCAGCACCGTGGTTTCGGTGGGGCCGTAGATGTTGTGCAGGTGGCAGTGCTCGGCCAGGGCGTCGATCACGTGCGGCTCGCACACATCGCCGCCGGTGATCAGGTGAGTCATGCCGCGCAGGCTGTGCAGCGGCAGGATGCTCAACAGCGCCGGTGGCAAAAAGGCATGGCTGACTTCGGCCTGGACCACCAGTTGCGCCAGGGCCAGCGGGTCGCGGCGCTGGTCCTCGTTGGGCACCACCAGGCAACCGCCTTCGAGCAGGGTCGGGAAGATGTCCAGCAGCGAAGCATCGAAGTTGATGGTCGAGAACTGCAAGGCGCGGGTCTTGGGCCCGACCTCGACATGCTCGGCGTACCAGGCACAGAAGTGGCTGAGGTTGGCAACGGTCAACTGCACGCCTTTCGGCGTTCCGGTGGTGCCCGAGGTGTAGATCGCCACGCACGGCCGCGCACCTTCCCAGGTGCCGCGCAGCAGCGACTGATGCTGGGCCAGGGCAATGCCCTGGTGGCCATCGGCGCCTTGGTGCACGGCGCTCAGGTGGCTGACATCCAGGCCGATGCAGCCGGCGGGGATGGCCAGGTTATCGTCGTGGATGACGATCCGCGCCCGGGCATGTTCGACGATCAGCGCCCGGCGTTCGGCAGGATGGCTGGGGTCCAGCGGCAGGTACAGGGCGCCGCAGCCGAGCACAGCAAGGATCGAGGCGTAGAGGGCCACGCCCTTGCCCAGGGCGATGGCCACCACCGGCTGCTGCCGGTCTTCACCCAGCAGCGGCACCAGGCGCTCCTGGATCGCCACGCTCAGGGCATGCAGCTCGCCATAGCTGACGCTGCGGCCTTCGACCAGCAAGGCCGGGGCGTCATGGTGCTGGCGCAGGCTGGCGGCCAGGCGCTGGATGAACGGCACGCTGGCCGCCTCGCTAATGGCCGGTGCTGCCGTGCGGTTACAGCGGTGGGCGAAGGCCAGGGTGTCGAGCACGCCCAGCCCGGCGCTGGGCACCTGGCCCAGGGCCTGGAAGCGGTACTGGCTGAAGTAGTCGTCATGGCGCGAGTAGCCGCTGACATGCGCCGCTGCCGCCTCGACCAGTTCCTGCACGGCCCTGTTCACCAGGTCGGCGCCGTTGCCCGAGGCCTCTGCAGGTACATCCTGGCGTTCCAGGCATTGCCAGGGCTGGCTGCCCTGGCGGCCCAGCAGGTGCAGTTGCAGGTCTTGCAGCGGGTCGCTGAGGTCGCTGCCGCTGACCTGCAACGAGACTTGCCAGGTGTTGCCCGTTTCCGGCCACGGCGCCAGGGTCGCGTCGTCGATGACCAGGTCCGAGGCGTGGAGTTGCCAGTGATCGTAACTGGCCGGCGTGTCGAGCAAATGGGCACCATGGCCCATTCGCCGCAACTCGTCCGCCAGGCAGGCCAGCCCGCGGCTGCTCCCGCACAGCAGAATTTCAAGACGTCTCATCGGCATTGATTCCTTTGATGTCAGATCAGGTAGGCGGCCAGGGAAGACTGCACGGCCGGATCTTCGAGCATTGCGCTGGCGCGGAAAAACCGCATGATGTTGCCCACCAGGGGATGCCCCGGGGTGATCGGGAAGTCCATGGCTTCAACTTCCAGGCGCAGCGCTGCCTTGACCTGCTCACTGGTGTCCAGGTGGGCAATCAGCGCCAGGTCGAAGGCTTTCTGGATGTCGTTGGTCAGGTAGTGGCTGAGGAACACCGGCATGATCGAAGCGAGGATCTGCCGGTCTTCAGCCGGCGCCGCACTCCAGTAGATGCGCGTCAGCCGCGCCCAGAAGCTCGAATGCCGCCCTTCGTCGGCCAGGTGGTCAGCCATCAGGCCCTTGACCGATTCCTTGACCGTGTCGTCGCGGGCGAAGGCGGCGACATCATTGGTCAGGGTGTTCTCGGCAACCGCCACGCATATCAGCTCGACCGCCGCTTTCAGGTGTTCGGGGGCCATCTCCATGGCTTTGGGGATCGAGCGGCTGAGCTCGATTTCCCGCGGCAGGGCGATGGGCTCGATACCGGTCAGCTCGATGGTCTGCTGCAGGTAGTCCATGGCCACCAGGGCGTGGTAGTCCTCATCCACCACCACGGTCATGGCGTCGTAGCGGCAGGCAAACGGAAAGCGGATCGCAAAGCTGTCCTTGGCAATGCTGCGTGCGGTTTTGTCGACAATCTCGGTTTCGAAGATCACCACGTCATTAATGAACTTGTAGAGACTTTGCACCAGGGCAAAGTCTGTCAAGTGCGGGCACTGTTCCATAAAGACGGCGCTGGTCACCAGGGGTTGACGGCTGGTCGGGTAAATCAACTTGCCGTCATCTTCCACAGTGCGCCGCGGACGCGTGCGAATGGTCGCTCGCCGCTCCCAGGAGTCGGCGAAAGACTGATACTCATGTGCGTTCATTTAACCTTGCCCACCGTTCAATAGTAATGAACTTCAAATAACAGGCAGCCCTGCTCCGAATGAAACGGACCATGTTCCGTGTGCGCCGCGCGAAAGAAGTAACTGCCTTGCCCGTAGGTCTTTTGTGCACGCCCCGGCGCGGCCTGTTCGGTTTGATCACCTTCGATCAGATACACTTCTTCGTGGTAATCATGGGTATAGATTTCACGCGTGCCGCCGCCGGGGTTAAAGCGCACCAGGCGTGTGCGGATACCGGTACGGGTGTTGGCATCGAGGGTGTCCTTGAACACCGTGAGGGTGATGCCGCGCTCGCTGCTGACCGCTTGCCAGGTCGCCTGGTCGTGCTCGATGACTTCGAACTTCATGCGACACACTCGGCGATCTGCACGGCCATTTCGGCGCGCAGTTCGTCCCACAGCACGCGGCGGCTTTCGACTGCGGCAATGGCGGCGGCGTAGACTTCCTGCTGGCGCTGCGGGTCGCCCTGGACCAGGCGATCGAGCAGTTTTTCGGCGGCCGGGCCATGGTCGTCGGAGTCGACGTCGATATGGCGCTGCAGGTAGTAGCGGAAAGTCGGAGCCTGGTCGGTACCGATGTCCCAGTCATCGAGAATGGTCTGGAACATCCGTGGGATCACGCTTTCACGCCCGTGCAGAAAGGCTGCGGCAACTTCATGAGGCTTGGCGTTGATGGCGGTGTCGAGGGTGTTGCTGACAAACCGCACCGCTGCCGGCGAGGCATGGCAGTGCTGCAGGGCTTCGTCAAGCTCGACGCCGCCGCGCAGCAGACGGACAAAATGCTCGATACGGTCGGTGCTCGCGCCGATCTCGCGCATGGCGTGCAGGTACAGTTCGAAGTGGCTGTAGTGGCCGCCTTGCAGGTTCTGGTCGGACTCTTCACCGAGGACGATTTCGTTGATCAGGTGGGCGGCGGCGGGGTCCAGCGGTGGTAGCCACGGCAGGCGGGTGCAGGTCAGTTCCTGCTGCAGGCGCTTGGTCAGCGACATGAAGTCCCAGACCGCAAAAACATGGGTCTCCATGAACGTGCGCAATACCTGCAAAGAACCGATTTCAGCGAAGATCGGGTGGTTGCCAAGTTCGGTTTTGTTGTGTTCAAGAACGGCTTTTTGATTGTGCATGTTTTCCTCGGTTATCAGGTTTTTTGTCGGGATATAAAACAGCGTTATCGTTTTTAGGGCAGCCGCACAGGTGGCCAGAAACTGGCCTGTTGGCGCGTTTGCGTCATGCAGTGGCCGGAACCGTTATGGCGCCAGGCAACGGAAAGCTAAGACATAAGAAGTTACAAATCAAGACTTCGCAAGCATAAAATTTAGGGGCGGATTAATAACTTGCAGGCACGCGAAAAAGGCAACTTCATTACTGAAGTTGCCAAGCGGCAAGAGGCTGTTAATAGCGTTTTTTATCGCTATTTAATTAGATTTAGCGCATGCCATACCACTGAACTCCCTGTTCGCTAATACCGTTATAACTATTAATTACATGTAAACTTCAGGCCGCCCGCTGGGTGCGCAGCACCAGCGCTGCTACTGCGCAGCCAATCAGGGCCAGGCAGGCGACATAAAACGCATCGCTGTAGGCCATCAGGTACGCCTCGCGGCGTATGGTTGCAGCCAGACCCTCCAGTATCTGCTGCTGTTGCGGCAGCCAGGTGTGCACCGCCTGGTTGAGGCGCTCCTGCAAACCTGGCGAAAACACCGTGACATGTTCGTGAATACGCTCGCTGTGGTAGCGCTCGCGGGTGGCGACGATCTGCGTCAGCCCGGCGGTGCCGATGGCGCCACCGAGGTTGCGCAGCATGGAAAACACCGCCGATGCCGAGCCCGCTTCGCGCTTGTCCAGGCCCGCCACCGCCAGCACCGACAGCGCCACCATGATGAACGGCTGGCCGATGCCGCGAACCACGGTGGAGGGGATGATGACGTTGTCGGCGCTGTCGACGTTGAGGCTGGCGCCCAGCCAGCAACCCAGGGCCATGATCAGAAAGCCGCTGGCAACCATGAACTTGGCGCTGGTCCAGGCCATCAACCGCGGCATCAGCGGCGCCAGCAGCAATTGCACCAGGCCATAGGCGATCAGGCTGACGCCGACATCGCGGGCGCTGAAACCCTGCAACTGCGAGAGGTAGTTGGGCACCAGGAACACCAGGCCGAAGGTGGCGCCGCCAAAGATGAACATGGCCACGCTGGCCACGCCAAAGTTGTAGCGCCCGAGCAGGCGCAGGTTGATGAAGGCGCGGCTGCCGTACAGCTGGGTGACCACAAACACCACCAGGGCGATGCCGGCGGCCACCGACATGCCGAGGATGTAGCCCGAGCCGAACCAGTCCAGGCGCCCACCTTCCTCGAGCACGATCTGCAGGCCGCCCAGGCCCACGACCATGGCGAAGATCCCCAGCCAGTCGCCGCGGCGCAGTAACTCAAGCTTCATCGGCTTGGCCTCGATCGACCAGGCGATGGCAATCAATAGCGCCACCCCGGGGAACAGCTGCAGGTAGAAAATCCAGCGCCAGGAATAGGCATCGGTCAACCAGCCGCCAATCGACGGCCCCGCGGCCTGGGCGACACTGTTGGCGAGGCTGAACAGGGCCATGCCCATGGCCATCTTGCTGGCCGGCAGTTCGGTGATGATCAGCTGGAACGACAGCGGGATCAGCACCGCGCCGGCGGCGCCCTGGATCACCCGGATGATGATCATCGCCTCAAGGTTGGGTGCCCAGGAGCAGGCGATCGAGGCCAGCAGGAAGATGAACGAGCCGGTCCACATCACCCGGCGCATGGAGAACACTTCGACCAGCCAGGCCGTGAGCGGAATCATGACGATCTCCGCCACCAGGTAGGCGGTGGAGATCCACGAGCCTTCCTCGAAACTGGCGCCCAGCGAACCGCGGATTTCCGGCAGCGCAGCGCTGGTGACGTGGACGTTCATGCCGGCCATGAAACAGCCGAACAAGCCGCCGATCACGGCCACCCAGGCCCGCAACGAGACCGGCTGTTCACTGCTCATCGGCAGGCTCCCCACGGGTGTCGACGGTGGTCACCACCGACATCCCCGGCAGCACCTGCACGCCTCCCTCGGCCGGGTCGAGCAGGATGCGCACGGGAAAACGCTGGACGATCTTGGTGAAGTTGCCGGTGGCGTTGTCCGAGGGCAGCAGGGCAAAGACGTTGCCCGAAGCCGGCGAGAAGCTGGCCACCCGGCCGCGCAGGTGCTGGCTTGAGAAACTGTCGATGCTGATTTCCACCGGCTGCCCCGGGCGCATGTGGGCCAGCTGGGTTTCTTTGTAGTTGGCGACCACGTAGGTCTGGTGCAGCGGCACCACCGCCAGCAGCGGCTGGCCGGGCACCACGTATTGCCCGGCGCGCACCCGGCGCTGGCCGACCACGCCATCGATAGGGGCGCGGATCACCGTGTCCTGGGTGTCCTGGTCGGCCAGGGCGTGGCGGGCCTTGGCGCTGGCCAGGGCTGCCGAACGTTGTTTGATCTGCGCCTCGGCCAGCAGTGCCTGGGCCTTGGCCATTGCCAGTTGCGACTGCTGCTCGCGCTGGCGGGCCTGGGCGCTCTGCAAGGCGGCGCGGGCCTGGATGGCATTGGCGTTGGCCGATTCCAGGCGCTGCACGGTGGCGGCGTTGTCGCGCACCAGGCCCTGGTAGCGCTGCATGTCCAGTTCGCTGCGGCGTCGCTCGGCCTCGGCGCTGTGCACGGCCGATTCGGCCTGGAGGATGGCTTGCTGCTGCTGGTTGATGCGCTCCACTGCCACCTGCTGGCTGGCCTGGGCGGCGGTCAGCGCCGCCTGGGCCTCGGCCACCCCGGCTTCGGCCTGGTCGCGGCGGGCCTGGTAGTCGCGGTTTTGCAGGCGTACCAGCACGTCGCCAGCTTTTACCGCCTGGTCGTCATCGACTTCAACCTGGGCGACATAGCCGGCCACGCGCGGGCTCAAGGCCACCCAGTCGGCGCGCACGTAGGCGTCATCGGTGGTCTCCAGAAAGCGCCCGGTGCTAAACCAGTAGCCGCCGAACACCAGCACCGCCACCACGCTCAGGCCGCCTGTGGCGTACAGCGCCAGGCGCCGCCGGGTGAGGGTGGGCAAAGGGGCTTTGCGCTGCTGCTCATCGGCAGCCAGCGGTGGTTTTTCAACGGCAATATTCATGGTTGGATTCCAGTGTCGGTAGGTGCGCTCTGCACCAGGGTCGCGGCTGCGGCCGGTGGCGTTTGCCAGCTGCCGCCCAGGGCCCGGAACAGATTGATTTGTGCCCGCGCCAGGCGTCCCTGGGCCTCGACGTGGCGAGCGCGGACGCTGATCAGGTCGCGCTCGCTGTCGAGTACCTCGAGGGCATCGACGGTGCCGGCGCGGTAGTTGTCCTGGGCCAGGGCAAAGCCGCGCTGGCTGTGCGCCAGGGCCGCATCCAGGGCTTGTGCCCGCTGGCGTTCGCCGTCGTAGCCGGCCAGGGCCTGGCGCACATCCTTGAGCGCGCCCAGGGCCACGCCGCGGTAATGGGCGATCTGCGCTTGCTGCAGGGCCCGGGCCTTGCTGACCCGGGCGCGGTTGGCCTTGATGTTGGGGAACTCCCAGCTGATCAGCGGGCCGACGGCGAACATCACCGCCTGGCTGTCACCGAGGTTGGACAGGTGATGGTCCGAGGACGTCAGCGAGGCGCCGAAGCTGACCTTCGGGTACAGGTCGGCCTTGACGATGTCGACTTCAAGGTCGGCGGCGCGCAGGTCGCGCTCGGCCTTGCGCACATCCGGGCGGCGGGCCAGCAGTTGCCAGCCATCGCCGCCAGGCAACGCTGCTTTCAGGGTCGGGATGCTTCGGCAGCTGGCGGCACCGGCGCTGATTGCCGCAGGCGGCTGGCCACTGAGCACGCTGAGTTCGAACAGCGCCATTTGCCGCCGCGCTTCAAGCATCGGCAGTTGCGCGCGGACCTGCTCGCGCAGCCCGCGCAGGCGCACCGCATCGAGTTCGGTGGCGATCCCGGCCTGGCGCTGGCGGTCACTGAGCTGCACGCTGCGCTCCAGGGTCTGCAGGGATTGTTCGGTTTCCTGCAGGCGCGCGCCGTAAACGCACTGGTCGATGTAAGCGCGGCTGGTCTGGGTCACCACCTGCAAACGCACCAGCTCCATAGCCTCGCGGGAGGCGTCGGCCTGGGCCCGGGCGCGCTCGATGGCAGCCCGCACCTGGCCCCAGATATCGACCTGATAGGCCAGCTCGATGCCCGGGTTGAATTCCCATTGCGACGGCGCATGGCTGTCGGTGGCCTGGGCCAGGGTCTGGTCGTCGGCACTTTTGCCGTAGCTGGCACCGAACTCGACGCTGGTCGAGGGCCAGCGTCTGGCGTCGTACTCGCCGATACCGGCGAGCATGGCCTGCACGTTGGCCTCGGCCTGGGCCAGGTCCTGGTTATGCGCCAGGGCTTGCTGGACCCAGGTGTTGAGCTGCGGGTCCTGGTACAGCTCCCACCAGCGCTCGGGCAAGGCCTGCTGGCTGACGCCGGCGGGCAGGCTGGCCAGTGGATCGGCTTGCAGTGCCAATGGCGCCGGGGTCGTTACGGATTGGCCGCTGCAAGCGCAGAGCACAGTCAGGAGGCTGGTGGCGGCGAGAAGCCGGGCGGGGAACGGCGGGGATCGAAGTGCACGCATCACGAAAGTCACATCTAGGGTCGTGATGCCAGATTAACGAGGGGAGGGCAGCGCTTCTGCCGCGAGCGGGACAACCATGGCCGTGACCGGGACAACCTGGCCCGGCAACGAGGAGGGCGTGGCCGCCATCCTCGCTGCGGGTCTCAGTGGCTGCGCGTGGCGCTGCCTTCCAGGGCGCTGACCTGCCAGTCGCGTGGGGTGTAGCCGAGGATGCGCTTGAACATCGCGGCAAAGGCGCTGGCACTCTGGTAGCCGTGTTCGAGCGCCACATGCAGGATCGGCATGCCACCGGCCAGGCGCTGCTGGCTGAGAATCATGCGCGTGCGGGTGCGCCATTCACCGTAGGACATCCCCACCTCGCGCTGGAACAATCGCGCCACGGTGCGCGCACTCATGTTCAACTGCGCGCCGCATTGCTCCAGGGTGAGGTCTTGCGCAGGGTCTTCGAGAAAGCGCTCGCACCAGGCCCGCAGGCGTGGATGCTGCGGCACCGGCACATGCGCCTCGATGCGTTCAGCCGCCTCCAGCTCGCGGTGAATCAGCGCGCGCACATGCTCGCCCAACGACTCGTCGCGCTGCTCCTGCATGCGTGATGAGGCCAGGATCAGCTCGCGCAGCAGCCCCGAGACCACGATCACCTGACAGCGGTCGACGTGGGCGCTGAGCAACAAGGTGCGCATGCTCACTTCGCCGCTCATGCGCACCTCGTGGCTGACCCCTGCCGGCACCCAGAGGGCGTGCCCGCAGGGGATCACCCAGTTGCCTTCGTCGCTGCACACGCGCATGACCCCGCTGGTAGCGTAGATCAACTGGTCCTCGGCATGGCAGTGGCTGCCCACGACCTCGCCATGTTCATAGTCCATCGCTAATGGTTCCATGCCTTTCTCCTCAGGCAGAAACGCTGGCGGCGTGCAGGGGTTTGAGCAAGCCCTGGCGGGTGGCCCGCGACACGGCACCGACCACGGCCTTGAGCGATGCCTGGAGGATGCTGTTGTCTTTGCCGACGCCGAACAGCAGCTGGCTGTTGACGCGGATTTCGACATAGGCGATGGCTTCGGCCTGGGCACCGTCACGAATGGCGTGCTCGTGATAGTCGGCGATATCGAAGTTCAGGCCCTGCTGGGCGAAGGCATTGACCAGCGCCGCCAACGGCCCGTTGCCTTCGCCGGTGAGCGCCAGGCGCGCGCCGGCGATGTCCAGCTGGGCATCGAGGTAGGTGCAGCTGTCTTCGCTGGCAAGCCGAGGTTGCTGCAGGGTGTAGGGCTTGCCTTGCTCAAGGTAGTTGTCGGTGAAGCACGACAGGATCATGTCGCTGGTGATCTCCTGGCCGGCCTCGTCGGCCACTTGTTGCACCAGGCCACTGAACTCCATCTGCAGGCGCCGCGGCAGGACAATGCCGTGTTGCTCGAGCAGGTAGGCGACGCCGCCTTTGCCGGACTGGCTGTTGACCCGGATCACTGCCTCGTAGCTGCGGCCCATGTCGGCCGGATCGATCGGCAGGTAAGGGATCTGCCAGTAGCCCTCGGGGTGGTTGCGCCGGTGGGCGAAGCCTTTCTTGATGGCGTCCTGGTGCGAGCCGGAAAACGCCGTGAACACCAGTTCGCCGGCATACGGGTGGCGCGGGTGGGTCGGCAACTGGTTGCAGAACTCGACTTCGCGCTGCACGTGGATGATGTCCGAGAAGTCCAGCTGCGGGCTGATACCGCTGGTGTAGAGGTTCATTGCCAGGGTCAGGATATCGACGTTGCCGGTGCGCTCACCGTTGCCGAACAAGGTGCCCTCGACCCGCTCGGCGCCCGCCAGGCAGGCCTGCTCGGCGGTCGACACGCCGGTACCGCGGTCGTTGTGCGGGTGCACGCTGATGACCACGCTGTCGCGGCAGCTCAAGTGGCGGCAGAACCACTCGATCTGGTCGGCGAAGACGTTGGCGGTCGAGACCTCGACGGTGGTCGGCAGGTTGAGGATCATCTTGTTGCTTGGCGAGGGCTGGAACACCTCGGTCACCGCCTCGCAGATCTCCAGGGCGAAATCCAGCTCGGTAAAGCAGAAGGTCTCGGGCGAGTACTGGTAGGTCCACTGGGTGTGCGGGTTGGCCTGCATGTGGGCCTTGATCTCGCGGGTGGCCTGGGTGGCGATCTCGATGCAGCCGGCGCGGTCGACCCCGAACACCACCTCGCGAAACACCGGTGCGGTGGCGTTGTAGACGTGGACAATCGCCCGGGGCACGCCCTTGAGGGCTTCGAAGGTACGCTCGATCAGGTGGCTGCGGGCCTGGGTCATCACCTGGATGGTAACGTCGTCAGGGATCGCGCCGCTCTCGACCAGCTCGCGCACGTAATCGAAGTCGGTTTGCGACGCCGCCGGGAAACCCACCTCGATCTGCTTGAAGCCGACCTTGACCAGCAGGTCGAAGAAGCGCCGCTTGCGCTCGGCGTTCATCGGTTCGATCAGCGCCTGGTTACCGTCGCGCATGTCCACACTGCACCAGGTCGGGGCGACCTGCTGGACCCGGTTCGGCCACTGGCGGTCCGGCAGGTCGACGGTGGTGAAGTGACGGTACTTGGTAGAAGGATCCTTCAACATCATGGCGGCGTTCTCCTGTGCCTACGGTTTTGCGCAGCGCCGGTTGCCCGCAAGCAACCGATGCCAATCGCAGATGGGATCCAATTCTAGCGCTGTTACATCTAGAAATAATTGCTAATTTTGCCAGTGAGTGGTGAAGAAGCCTTTGTTGATCGCCTTAAAATTGAAAATATTGGTGAATTATTGCGATTAAATATTTTTATGAGCATATCCTCACCATTTGAACGCCTGCCTGCGACGCTCAGCCGCAAATTGCACCTGGCGTCAGCCGGCGCTATCGGCAAGGCACGCATAGACCACCAGCTCGACCAGCATTTCCTCCCGCGCCAGGCCCGCCACCACCAGCGCCGCGCGGTTGGGGTAGGGCGCTTGGAAGTACTCGGCGTACACCGCATTGACCGTCGCCAGGTAGCTGCGCTCGGTGACGTAAATCAGCACCTGGACCACGGCGTCGAGCGAACTGCCCGCGGCCTGCAGGGTGTGTTTGAGGTTATCGAGGGTTTGCCGCGCCTGGGCCTCGATGCCGCCGGCCACCACCTGGCCCTGGGCATCGATGGGGATTTGCGCGGTGTACAGCGTGCCGTTGCCGACCACTGCCCATTCCAGCGGGGCCTTGGCGGCGAACAGCTCGGTGTTGATGGCGTATTTCATCGAGGGTGGTCCTTTTAAGTCGAAGGGCAAACAATCAATCGGCATCGCTGCCGCCACCGGCACCGTGGCGGCGTGAGGCTTCGCTGCTTTGCACCAGCACCTGTTCGGCCAGTTGCTTGAGCCGCTGCCAGGTCTGCGGGCTGACGCTAAAGCCCTGGCCAAGGGTGGCCTGCTCGCCAATCTGGGGCCCGGCCGGGGCCGCGGGGCAGCTGAAGGTGACGGTGATGCTCTGTTCCAGCGCCACGGCGCCGGGCTGCGCTTGCAACTGCAACTGCGGGCGATTGCTGCCGGCAACAAAGCTTGCGATGTGTACCTGGCGGGCATCGCTCCAGCGCGCCTGCACCCCGAGCCCCAGCTCGGCGGCGCGGCACAGGTAGCCAAGCAACAGCAGGCGGTTGTGGCAGTGCTGGATCCGCAGCACTGCCTGGCCGCTGGCCTGGGCCTTGGCCACGGCCAGCTCCACGGCGGTAGCGGCGCAGCGCAGTACGCTCTGGCCCTTGGCGTCGATCACCAGCAAGGCGCTGTCTTCAACGTTCAGGGCAAAGGGCTGGTGGGCTTCGCGCTGCAGATAATCTAGGGCCTTGGCCAGGGCGCCGAGGCCGTCCAGCCCTTGCAATTGCAACCAGCCGACCATGTCGGCGGCGTCTTCGCAGTCGCCGGGGGCAAAGCCCATGCCTTCGAAGGCCTTGCGGCACATCACCTGGATTTCATTGAGCGATACGCGCATGGTCATTGGCCTCCGCCCGGCATCACGGCAAAGTTCCAGTCGTCGACGAACGGCTGGCCAATTTCACTCACCAGCGGCGCGCCCTGGAACAGGGTGATGCGTACCCAGCGGCTGGATTTGGGGTCGAATTTGCCGGCGCCAAAAAACGCCAGCTTGCAGCGCAGCAGGTGGATCGGCAGCATGTCGCGGGCCAGCAAGTTGGCGCGGATCTCGCCATAGGCGCACAGGGCCATGCCCTGGAGGCGGCGCACCGTGCCCTTGAAGGCCGGCTGGGCGATCAGAAAGTGCGCGGTCAACTCCCCGGGATGGGCGCGCAGGTGCGCCAGCAGGGCGTGGTAGCAGCGCTGGATGTTACGGGCGATGCCCAGTTGCATTTCTTTGTCGGCGCCCGGTTCTTCGGCGCGCATGCCCAGGCGCGGCTCTTCTTTTTCCGCCGAGCGGTACCAGAAGAAGTGCTCGGCATCGCTGGCACTGAAGTCGTAGGCCAGGGCCCAGGCGTAGTGGCTTTCGATCAGCTCGCGCAGCTCGGTCAGGGGCATCTGCGCCTGCAGGCGCCAGCCTTCGTTGACGCCCATCTGCTCGGCCAGCGGCGTCACCTGGTCGGGGTACAGTTCCAGCAACAGGCTCACCAGCAGTTCCTGGCAACCGATGCCGGCGTGGGCTTCGCTCCAGGCCAGCAGGCGTGGCCAGAGGTCGGCGCTGGCTGGCTGGCGCTCGAGCCAGGCGCCCAGGGGCGCCAGTTCGGCCAGGGTTTGCTGGTCTTGCTGGTGCTGGCGCAGGTCTTCGGTCAGGGTTTGCTCCAGGTGCAGCTGCGCCCGTTGCAGCAGCGCCTGCAAGCGTTGCAGGCGGGCAGGCTCGGCCGCTTGCGCCAGCACCCGGGCCAGGGCGGTTTCCCGGGCCCACAGCCACTGGTTGACCAGTTGCGGGTGGTTGAGCAGAAACGGCGCCATGCCCAGCCCGGTCGAGTTGCCGACGCCCAGGTAGCGTTGCAGCGCCACGTCGAGTTTTACCGCGCGTTGCGGGGCGCGGGCACGGGCCATGTGCTCGATCTGCTCGATGCTGAAATGGCGCAGCAGGTACACGGTGAACATCTGCGCGCTGAACGGCTGGTTGAAGTCGGGGTTGTGCTGCAGGCAGCCGAAGTCGGCGATGCCGAACTTGCCGTTGCCGTACACCGCAGTGGTGCGGTACAGGTAGCCGACGTCGGCCAATTGCCGTGGGTCGGGCTGGGTGCCCTCGGCCAGGGCGCTGACGAAACGCTCGAAATTGCGCAGGCTGCGGTTGGCCCGGGACAGCACCAGTACCCGCGCATCGAAGCGCCCGGCTTCCTGCAGCGGCACGTTGCGCTGCAGGTCGGCCAGTTGCGTGTCATCGACATCGCCGGCGACCAGCACGAAACACACATCCCATTGATCGGCGATCACCCGGTCGCTGCGTTTTTCCGCAGGCAGGTAGGCCGAGAAGATCACGCAATGGTAGTGCGCACTCGGCGTGTCGATGCGGTAGATCGCGGTGCCGAAGCCTTCAGCGTCGAGCTCGAAGCGGCTGCGCTGGATGCGCCATTGCTGGTTCATCATCCGCCGCATGCTGCTGCGCACGAAACTCAACGGGCTCTGGAAGTGGCTGCCCAGCCGGGCCAGGTCCATGACCTGGCTGGCGGGGCGCAACGCGGGTGCTGCAGGGGCGGAGCTGGACATTGTTACTGTTCCTGGCTGCATCATGGTCAAAGGCCTTGTTCGCGGGCCATGTGCCGGGCGATGCGCACGGCATCCCACAGCGCTGGCAGGATCACCAGCGACACCGGCACCGCGGTGATGACGATAAACGACTGCAGGGCGGTGACGCCGCCGGCGCCGATGGTAATCAGCACCACTGCGGCCAGGCCCATGCCGATCGCCCAGAAGCCGCACAGCCATTTCTTCGGCTTGTCGTTGCTGGACATCGCCAGGGCCACGGTGAAGGCCATGGCGTCGCCATTGGTGGCCACCGAGATAAAGCTCAAAAACAGAAACAGCGCGCTGATCAGGCCACCCAGCGGCAGGTTCTGGGTCACGCCCAGCAGCAGGTCTTCGGGCTGGCTGCCGTGGGCGGTGACGATCCCCGGGGTTTGCAGCTCAAGGCCGATACCGGTGCCACCGACCACGGTGAACCAGAACATGGTCACCAGCGGGGCGATGATCGACAGGGTCATGATGATCTCGCGGATGGTCCGGCCCCGCGAAATCCGCGCGACGTACAGCGCCACCATGGGCGCATAGCCGATGAACCAGCCCCAGTAGAACACCGTCCACCAGTCCAGCCACTTGGGATCGGCGCGGAACATGGTCAGCGGGATGAAGTGCTCCACGTGCAGGGCGAAGGCTGCAGGGAAGCCGCCGAGGATGAACAGCGTCGGCCCGAACACCACCATGAACAGCGCAAGGCCGAGCATCAGCCAGACGTTGATCTCGCTGACGAAGCGGATGCCCTTGAGGCCCACCAGGCACGAGGTGGTGTACATCAGGGTGACCAGCACGATGGTGATCGACTGGGTGACGATGCCGTTGGGCACGCCCCACGCCGCATGCAGGGCGCTGCTGATCTGCAGGCCGAGAAAACCGATCGGGCCGATGGTGCCGGCGACCACGGCGATGATCGAGGCGGCGTCGGCGAAGGTGCCGATCGGGCCTTTCAGGGCGCGCTGGCCAAACAGCGGGTAGAGCAGGGTGCGTGGCGCCAGCGGCAGGCCCTTGTCGTAGTGCAGGTGCATCAGCACGATGGCCAGCAGGCTGCCGAGCACCGCCCAGGCGAGAAAGCCCCAATGCACGAATGCCTGCGCCAGCGCCGCAGTGGCCGCCGCTTCGCTGTGCGGGGCGATGCCGGTGAAGAACGGCGGCGGGCTGGCGAAATGCATCAACGGCTCGGCCGCGGCCCAGAAGGCGCCACCGCCGGCGAGCAGGGCGCACATGATCACCGCGATCCAGTTGAAGGTGCTGATGTCCGGGCGCTGGCTGACGCCGCCCAGGCGCACGCGCCCGCACTTGCTGAAACCGATGCCCAGGCTGACCACGAAGGTCGCCAGCATCAGCACTTGCCAATACAGGCCAAAGGCCTTGGTCGACCAGGCGAACAGACTGTTGACCAGGCTCGAGACCGCGTCGATGTCGACCAGCGCGGCGATCAGGAACGCGCCGAGAAAGCCGCCGCTGATCACGAACAGCGGCCAGTCGATATCGCGCGCGAGGGGCAGGCCTATGGCCTGGCCGTCAGCCTGCAGGGTGCTTGGGTTTTTCATGAAGCCTCCGGAACCTGCGATTGTTGTTATTGTTGATGCTGTCCGTGCAGGGATGGCTCAGGCCTGCGCCGTGGTGGCGGTTTCCAGCAGGCGCAGCCAGTTCAAGCCCATGATCTTGCCGACATCCTCTTCGGCGAAACCGCGGGCGCGCAGGCCCCGGGCGATGTTGGCAAAGTCGCGGCTGTCGCGGAACCAGCCCAGCGGCTCGGGCCAGTTGGCGTTGTCGCGGGAGCCTTCGCCGTAGTCCTTGTCCTTGCTCCAGCGGCCATTGCGCATCCATTCGAGCACCGCCAGCGGTTGCGCCTGGCACAGGTCGGTACCGATGCCGATGTGCTCGACACCCATCAGGTCGGCCGTGCTGGCGATCATGTCGCAGAAGCTTTCGAGGCTGCAGCTGGAGGCGCCCTTGAGGTGGAACGGGTAGGTGCTGAAGCCCAGCAGCCCGCCCGACTCGGCAATGCCGCGCAGTACCGCGTCGGACTTGTTGCGCTTGGCGGCATGGAAGCTCGACGGGTTGGCGTGGGAGATGATCACCGGCCGGCTCGACAGCTCGATGGCTTCCAGGGTGCTGCGCTCGGCGCTGTGGGACATGTCGATAAGCATGCCGACCCGGTTCATCTCGGCGATCACCTGGCGGCCGAAGCGGCTGATGCCGTTGTCTTCGCGCTCGTAGCAGCCGCTGGCGAGCAGGCTCTGGTTGTTGTAGGTCAACTGCATGACGAATACCCCGAGCTGGCGGAAAATTTCCACCAGGGCGATGTCGTCCTCGATCGGTGAGCAGTTCTGAAAGCCGAAGAAAATCCCCACCCGGCCTTCCTGCTGCGCCAGGCGGATGTCGCTGGCCGAACGCACCGGGCGAATCAGTTCGGGCCAGGTTTCGAAACGACGGTTCCATTCGCCCAGGCGCGAGAGGGTTTCCCGCGCGTTCTCGTGGTAGGCGATGGTGGCGTGCACCGCGCTCAGGCCGCCGGCTTGCATCTGGCGGAATATGTCCGGGCTCCAGTTGGAGTACTGCAGGCCGTCGATCATCAGCAGGTCGTGCATGGCAGGTACTCCCTCAAGGGCGGACATAAACGGTCTTGACCACGGTGTAGAAGTCGCGGGCGTACTGGCCCTGTTCGCGGGGGCCGAAGCTTGAGGCTTTGCGCCCGCCAAACGGCACGTGGTAGTCGGTGCCGGCAGTCGGCAGGTTGACCATCACGCAGCCGGTCCGGGCACGGCGCTTGAACTCGCTGGCATGGCGCAGCGACTGGGTGATGATCCCGGCGGTGAGGCCATACTCGGTGTCATTGAGGGTGGCCACGGCCTCATCGAAATCGGCCACGCGGATCACGCAGGCGATCGGCCCGAACACTTCTTCGCGGTTGATGCGCATGTCGTTGCGGCTGTCGATGAACAGCGCCGGGCGCATGTAGTAGCCGTCGCTGTCCAGTTGCAGGCGTTCGCCACCTTCAACCAGGGTGGCGCCTTCGGCCTGGGCCAGGCGCAGGTATTCAAGGTTCTGTTGCAGTTGCCGGGCCTCGGCGACCGGGCCGATGTGCACGCCGGCGGTCAGTGCAGGGCCGACTTTCAACTGGCGCATGCGTACCCGCAGGGCCTCGACAAAGCGGTCATGAATGCCGGCGCAGACAATCAGCCTGGAGGACGCCGTGCACTTTTGTCCGGTGCCGAAGAACGCGCCGTTGAGCGCGCATTCGACGGCAGTGTCGAGGTCGGCATCGTCCATCACCACCAGGGCATTCTTGCTGCCCATCTCCAGCTGGCAGCGCACCAGGTTGGCAGCGGTTGCCTGTGCTACGTGACGGCCGGTGGCCAGCGAGCCGGTGAAGGTCAGGGCATCGATTTCGGCCGACTGCACCAGGGTTTCGCCAACGCTGGCACCGCTGCCCATCAGCAGGTTGAAGGTGCCGTGGGGCAGGGCCTGGCGGCTGATGATCTCGGTTAGTGCCCAGGCACTGGCCGGCACCAGGTTGGCCGGCTTGAACACCACGGCGTTGCCGAAGGCCAGGGCCGGGGCGATCTTCCAGGCGGCGGTGGCCATGGGGAAGTTCCACGGGGTGATGATGGCGACCACACCGACCGGCTCGCGGTGCACTTCGATGTCGATGCCGGGGCGCACGGAGGCGGCGGTTTCGCCCATCTGGCGCAGCACTTCGGCGGCGTAATAGTGGAAGAACTGGCCACTGCGGTTGACCTCGCCGATGCCTTCGGCCAGGGGTTTGCCTTCTTCGCGGGAGAGCAACTGGCCGAGCTCTTCCTTGCGCGCGATCAGCTCATCGCCGATGGCCATCAGCACCTGCTGGCGCGCTTCCAGGCCGCTGGCGGCCCACAGCGGTTGCGCGGCGCGGGCGGCCTGGATGGCCAGGCGGGTCTGCTCGGCAGTGGCCTGGTGGTACTCGCCGATCAGGTCGCGGGTGTCCGAGGGGCTGTAGTTGCTCAGTGTGGTGTGACCTTCGCACCACTGGCCATCGATGTAGTTCTTGTAGGGAGTGAGTGACATGAGAAGCCTCCGTTTGCCTGGCTCTCATCTTGCGAGCAATATGAAACAAATAAAAATTAATAAAAAAAATGAATCGATAAGGATTACTAAGCATGTTGCCCGAGCTGAAAATCGCCCAGATCCGCTACTTCCTGCTGGTGGCCGAGCTCAAGAGCTTCAACGCCGCTGCCCGCCAGGCCTACCGCACTCAGCCTGCGGTATCGCTGGCGGTGCGCGAGCTTGAGCAGAAGCTGGGCCAGGCGCTAATCGAAAAAGGTGGTGGGCGGGTCGAGCTGACACCCTTTGGCGAGCATTGCCTGCCATTGTTTCGCGGCCTGATCGAGCACCACGACCGGATTGCCCGCGAGGTGGCGCTGCTGGTTCAGCACGAGATCGGCCAGGTCAGCATCGCCACCGTGCCGTCGGTGGCCAGCCGTGTGCTGCCGGCGCCGCTGGCACGCTTCGTCGCCGAGCACCCTAATGTGCAGATCAGCATCCAGGACGGCAGCGCCGACAGCGTCCAGCAACTGTTGACCCAGGGCCAGGTGGATTTCGCCATCAGCAGCCTGTGGATGGCCGACGAGCAGATCGAGTTCGCGCCGATGCTGCACGACCAGGTCGGGGTAGTGTGCCGCGCCGACCACCCGCTGGCGCAGGCTGGCGAGGCCTTGCACTGGTCACAGCTGCAGGGCCTGGCGATGATCCGCAACGGCACCTCGCGGCTGCTCGAAGGTACCGACGCCGAGGGCTTGCTGGCCCACAGCCGGCTGTTCGTCTCCAACATGATTTCGCTGATCGCCATGCTCGAAGAAGGCGTGGGCATCAGCACGCTGCCGTACCTGGCCTTCCCCCAGGAGAACGACAAGCTGGCCTTCCTGCCCCTGGCCGCGCCCAAGGTCGAGCGCCAGATTGGCCTGTTGACGCGCAAGGGCCGCAGCCTGTCGCCGGCGGCGCAGGCGTTGATGGTGTTCTTGCGGGCGCATGCCTTCACTTAGTGGCGGGTTTCGACTGATCTATAAAAATTGCTAACAAGTCATTGCAGTCCAGCCCTGTTTATCAGCGACTTTCAATCAAACATCATGCTGACACCCCACACAGAGGTGCTCAGTATGACCCTTGACCTGCAGTTCGATCACCTGGCCTTCACCAGCGCCGCCGACGGCGAGCTTCAGGCTGCGCTGCAAACCCTGCTGGGCGTCGAGCCCGGGCCGAGGCCGGCGTTTCCATTTCCCGGGCAATGGCTGTACCAGGGCGACCAGGCCCTGGTGCATCTGATCCAGGGGCCGCACACCGAGCTCAGCCATCTGGCCCTGCGTACCCGGCAGCCGGCGTCGGCAGTGCTCGAACGCGTCCGCGCCAGTGGCCTGGCCTACCAGGTCGCGCTGGTACCGGAGCAACGCATCTGCCAACTGTTTGTCAGCCTGCCCGGTGGCCTGGTCCTGGAACTGGACTGCCCGCTCGATCGCGACGACCTCGGCATTACCCACGACTACCAGCAGTGCGACCACGCACCTGTCTGACTTCAGGAGAGCCACACGCATGTCTACTTCAGTTTCGTTGTTCACAGCCTTTGAACTGGGCCCACTGCAGTTGCCCAACCGTATCGTCATGGCGCCGATGACCCGCTCGCGCAGCAGCCAGCCCGGTGATGTGCCCAACGCCATGATGGCGGCCTATTACGCCCAGCGCGCCAGTGCCGGCCTGATCCTCAGTGAAGCCACGCAGATCAGCCCGCAGGGCAAGGGCTATAGCTTCACCCCCGGCATCTACAGCTGCGCGCAGGTGGCCGGCTGGCGTCAGGTGACCGACGCCGTGCATGGCCAAGGCGGGCGGATTTTCCTGCAGCTGTGGCATGTCGGGCGCATGTCCCATGCGAGCTTCCATGCCGATGGCCAGCCGGTTGCGCCGTCAGCGCTGCGTGCCGATGCCCAGGTGTGGGTGGTGGGCGATGATGGCGTCGGGCGCATGGTCGAGGTCAGCCCGCCACGGGCCCTGAGCCAGGCAGACATTCAAGCGGTGATCGAGGATTATCGGCTTGCCGCCCGGCATGCCCGCGAGGCGGGTTTTGATGGCGTCGAGATTCACGCGGGCAACGGTTACCTGATCGACCAGTTCTTGCGCACCACCTCCAACCTGCGCAATGACGCCTACGGCGGCAGCCGCGAAAACCGTATCCGCTTTCTGCTGGAGGTGGCCGCGGCGGTGGCCGACGAAATCGGTGCGCAGCGCACCGGCGTGCGCCTGGCGCCCTACATCACCGCCCGCGGCATGGACTGCGCGGACGTCATCCCGACCATCCTCCAGGCCGCCAAGGCCCTGGGCGCCCAAGGCATTGCCTACCTGCACCTGGCCGAAGCCGACTGGGACGATGCCCCGCAGATCCCCGAGCCGTTCCGCCATGAGCTGCGCCAGGTGTTTGCCGGCGCCATCATCGTTGCCGGGCGCTACGACGAGGATCGCGCGCAGGCCTTGCTCGAGGCCGGGCTGGTCGACCTGATTGCCTTCGGCCGGCCCTTTGTCGCCAACCCGGACCTGCCGGCGCGGCTGGCAAACGGCTGGCCGATGGCGCAGTTCGATGGCAGCCGCCTGTTTGGTGGAGATGAGCTGGGCTACAGCGACTATCCAGCCTTTATGACAGGCAAGTGAAGTGGCTGGGTTCCTGGGCTGCAAGCATCAGCTCCAGCGGTACCGGGACTACCCCGTCAAGGCCGGCGGGTGCCTGCAAGCCCACCACCAGCAGCGCCGGGCGCTCGTTCGGTTCGCTCGTGCCTGCGGCCACGGCGTTGGTCATTCTGGCGTGGTTGGCTGCAATTTCAGTGAGGGTAGACACGTGACTTCTCCGGTGACCGAGCAAGGCGATTGCTGGCGTCCATAAGCGTTGGGGGGCTGGCCGTCGCGTCAGTATTACGTCACTGCCCGACGGTGATTGCCAGCCTCTGCAATCCGCAGGCCAAGCCTTGTCAAAAAATGGACAGGCCTGGCCGGTTTGCGATGGACGGAGTCACCTCGGGCTGTGCTAGGGCTCCTGACCCTGGCGCAAGCGCGTGCTGATCAGCGCCGCCAGCACCAGCAGCGCGGCGATCAGCCACAGGCCGTTGCGGGTATTGCCGGTGGTCTGTTCGATCAGGCCCATCACTGACGGCCCGACAAAACCGCCGAGCAACCCGCAGGTGGTGACGAAGGCCAGGCCCGCCGCCAGGGCATTGCCGCTGAGGCGGCTGGAGGGGAAGACGAAGATGATCGACTGCACCACGAACAGCATCAACGCGGTCAGCGAGAAACCGATCAGGCCGATGAACGAGTTCGACAACGACGCCAGCAGCAAGCCGGCGGCCATGGTCAGCAAACCGAAGAACAGCAGGGTGCGGCAGCGCCCCGGTGAGGTAGCCAGGCGCGGCAGGGTGGCGGCGCCGATGGCGGCGGCAATCCACGGCACCGAGGTCAGCAGGCCGATCTGCAACGGGGTCAGGGCGGCGTAGGTGCCAATGATGCCCGGCAGGAAGAAGATCACTGTATAGATGGTGATCTGGTGCACGAAGTACACCGCGATCGCCAGCCAGATCTGTTTGTCAGCGAACATCTGGCTGAGCCGGCTCTGTTGCGGCGCCGAGGCTTTTTCCGCGTTCAGGCGCTGCTCGATGTCGCGGGCATCGGCCGCCGACAGCCAGGGCGCGGAGGCCGGGCCGTCCGGCAGTTTCTTCCACACCACATAGGCCAGGGCCACTGCCGGCAGGCCTTCGATGACGAACAGCCACTGCCAGCCATGCCAGCCCAGCAGGCCGTCGAGTTCGAGCAAGGCGCCGCCCAGCGGACCGCTGAGAATATTCGCCAGGCACACCCCGAGCAGAAAATAGCCGGTGGCCCGCGCCCGTTGCTCGCGGTCGAACCAGTAGGTCAGGTAGAGCATCACCCCGGGGAACAACCCGGCCTCGGCCACGCCCAGCAGCAGGCGCATGATGTAGAACGAGGTTTCGCCCTGGACGAAGGCCATGCCCGCCGACAGCAGGCCCCAGGTGATCATGATGCGGGTGATCCAGAAACGCGCGCCGACCCGGTGCATGATCAGGTTGCTCGGCACTTCGGCCAGCGCGTAGGTCAGGAAGAACAGCCCGGCACCCAGGCCATAGGCTGCGGCCGAAAGGCCCAGGTCGATGCCCATGCTGGCCTTGGCCAGGGCAATGTTGGTGCGGTCCAGAAAACTCATTACATAGACCACGATCAGCAGCGGCATCAGCTTGCGCAGCAGCAGGCGGTTCAGGCGCTGGTCGTCGGCGACGGCAGGCGCGGCGGCCGTTGTCGCGTTAGTGAGGATTGTCATTGTTTTTTCCCCGTTCAAATGTACGTACTGCGCGCCGCACGTGTTGCGGCGCGCAGGCTCAGGTCAGTCAGTCACGGTTGATGTCCAGCCACACGGCGCCATCGGGATACTGGTAGCGCTCCAGGGTTTGCGCGTGCATTTCGATGCTGTAGCCAGGGCGTTGCGGCGGCATGTAGCGACCGCGGCGGATCACCACCGGGTCGATGAAGTGTTCGTGCAGGTGGTCGACGTACTCCAGCACGCGGTTGTGCAACGAGGCCGAGACGGCGATGTAGTCGAACAGGGCGATGTTTTGCACATATTCGCACAGGCCGACGCCGCCGCCATGGGGGCACACCGGCACATCGTACTTGGCCGCCATCAGCAGCACGATCAGCACCTCGTTGAGGCCACCCAGGCGTGCGGCATCGAGCTGGCAGAAATCCAGCGCGCCGGCCTGGAACATCTGCTTGAACATCACCCGGTTGTGGCAGTGTTCGCCGGTGGCGACGCCGATCGGCGCAATGCGCTGGCGGATTGCGGCGTGGCCGAGAATATCGTCGGGGCTGGTCGGCTCTTCGATCCACAGCGGCTCGAAGACTGCCAGGCGGCGCATGTTGGCCACCGACTCATCGACGCTCCAGACCTGGTTGGCGTCCATCATCAGCGTGCGCTCCCAGCCCATTTCGTCGCGCAGGATGCTGGCGCGGCGCATGTCGTCTTCAAGGTTGGCGCCGATTTTCTGCTTGATGTGGGTCCAGCCGTCAGCGATAGCCTCGCGGGTCAGCTGGCGCATTTTCTCTTCGCTGTAGCCGAGCCAGCCGGGTGCGGTGGTGTAGCCGGGGTAGCCTTCGCGCAGCATCTGCGCCTCGCGCTCGGCCTTGCCTGGCACCTGACGGCGCAGCAGGGCGATGGCTTCTTCGGGGGTGAGCACGTCGGTGACGTAGTTGAAGTCCAGGCAGCCCACCAGCTGTTCGGGGCTCATGTCGGCGAGCAGTTTCCACACCGGCTTGCCTTCGTGCTTGGCCCACAGGTCCCAGACCGCATTGACGATGGCGGCGGTTGCCAGGTGAATCACGCCTTTTTCCGGGCCGAGCCAGCGCAACTGGCTGTCGCCTGCGGTAAAGCGGTGCCAGAAGCCGCCCATGTCGGCGGTGATGTCTTCAAGGGTCAGGCCGACAATCAGTGGCGCCAGCGATTGCACGGCGGCGGCGCAGATCTCGTTGCCGCGCCCGATTGTGAAGGTCAGGCCGTGGCCTTCGAGGCTGTCGGCATCGGTGTGCAGCACGACGTAGGAGGCCGAGTAGTCCGGGGCGCTGTTCATCGCGTCGGAGCCGTCCAGCGACAGCGAAGTAGGGAAGCGGATGTCGCGAACACTCAAGTGGGTAATACGTATGCTCATGGCGGGCTCTTGTTCTGGGGTGGCACAGGGAGACCTGACTGTAGGTTGTCGAGCGATACAGGCATAATCGCCAATTCCTAAGTAGGGATACCGGATTTGATATGTCTTCTAAGCCCGAGCACGCGCTACCAGCCCCTGCCAGCCTGGGGGCGCTGAAGATCTCCAGCCGGCAGATCACCTTGCTCAACGCCCTGGGCGAGTTCGGCAATTTGCGCCGCGCCGCGGCGGCGATGCACACCACGCAACCTGCGGCCAGCCTGTTGCTGCAGCAACTGGAAGAGCGCCTCGGCGTGCGCCTGTTCGAACGTTTGCCCCGGGGCATGCAGCCGACCCTGTATGGCGAGGTGATGATCCGCTACGCCCAGGGCGCCCTGCACGAATTCGAGCACGCCCAGGCGCAGATCGCTGAACTGGCCCGCGGCGCCTCCGGCCTGGTGCGGGTCGGTAGCGTCATGGGCCCGGTGCCGGGGCTGCTGACCCAGGCGGTGCTGGCCTACAAGCGCGAGCACCCCAAGGTGCGTATTTCGCTGGAGGTCGGTACCAGCGACACCTTGCTGCCGTCGCTGCTGCGCGGCGATTTCGACCTGGTGGTCGGGCGCCTGCCGGATCAGAGCGACAGTCACGAGCTGAACATCGAACTGTTCGACAGCGACGAGCAGATGCGCGTGGTCGCCCGTGCCGGGCATCCACTGGCCGGCGCCGCACGCCTTGCGCTGGCCGACCTCGCCGAGCTGACCTGGATCCTCCACCCGATCGGCAGCCCCATGCGCCGGCGGGTCGAGAACGCTCTGCAGGCAGCCGGCATGGTGCAGTCGCTGGACATTGTCGAGACCGCCTCGATCCTCGCCACCACGGCCATGCTTGAGGCCTCGGACATGATTGCAGTGGTGCCCAACGACGTCGCCGAGCATTATGCCCGTTACGCCATGGTTGCCATCCTGCCGGTGGAACTGCCGATCTCGATGGTCAACCTGGGGCTGCTGACCTTTCGTTCGCGGCCGCGCTCGGTGGCCCTGGAAACCCTGTTGCACTACCTGCGGGCGCAGTAGCCCCGCGTATTCATCGGCAAGAGGCAGTTCGTTGATGGCTTCAGACATTACCCACGCCAGTTTCTGCAACTGGATCCGCTTCAAGCACCTGGTGCTGATCGACACCCTGGCGCGCACGCGCAACATGCACGCCACCGCCACGCGCATGAACCTCAGCCAGCCGGCCTTGAGCAAGATGCTGCGCGACCTTGAAGAGCAGTTCGGCTTTGCCCTGTTCGAGCGCCTGCCGCGCAGCATGCCGCCCACCGAACTCGGTGAGTACGTGGTGCGTTATGCGCAAGGGGCGCTGGCCGAGTCGCAGCAGTTCGTCGACCAGGTCAACCGCCTGCGCAAGGGCGGCCATGGCTTTATTCGCGTCGGCGGGATTTTTGCCGCAACGCCCCTGGTGCTGCCCCAGGCGATTGCCGCGATCAAGGCGCGCAGCCCGCTGCTGTCGATCGAAGTGGTCGAGCAATCCAGCGACCATCTGCTGGCCATGCTTGAGCAGAACAAGCTCGACCTGATGATCGGCCGCTTCACCGAGGAGCGCTTCAGCCAACTGTTCGACTTCCAGGCCCTGGAGCCGGAACCCTTCAGCCTGGTGGTCAACAAGCACCACCCGCTTATTCAGCAAGGCGAGACGCCACTGGCGGCCCTGGGCGACTGGCCGTGGGTGCTGTACCCGGTCGGCACACCGCTGCGCGAGCGCCTGGAGCAGGCCTTCAGGGCGGTCGGCATCGCCACCCCGGCTGACAGCGTCGATACCATCTCGATGCCGATGTTCCTGCATTTGCTCGAGTCCGGGCCGATGATCGCCATGTTGCCGCGCTCGATGGTCGCTGCGCAGTTGAGCAGCGGCCAGTTCTGCGAGCTGCAGTCGCCGTTGCAACTGGCGCCGCTGGAGTACGGGGTGATCACCCGCAAGGACGAACCCTTGAGCGCCTCGGCGCAGGCGTTTGTCGAGCTGTTGCTGGCGTTCGCCCGCCAGCGACGGGCAGAGCAGGGCAGTGCTGGCGATTGATAAAAACGGCTGACTGACAGCTTGCGATAACCCTGGGTTATCGCTTGATCGGATCATCTCATTGGGAATGTTGCGCCCGGCTCCTTAGAGTTATCGCAGATTCGCCCGGCACAGCACGGGCGGCGCCATAACAAGAAGCCGGCCGCATCCGCCCTGAGAGGTCCCATGCAACTGATTGCCAGCACCCGCAGCGGCGACCCTGCCGTTATCCGCTTGAACCCCCTGGACAATGTACTGATTGCCCGCCAGGCCCTGGTTGAAGGCCAGCACCTGGACGCCGAAGCCATCACCGTGCGCCAGGCGGTCCCGTCCGGGCATAAAGTCGCCACCGAGCGGGTGGAGCAAGGCCAGCCGCTGCGCCGCTACGGGCAGATCATCGGTTTTGCCTCGCAAGTGATCGAGGCCGGCGAGCATGTGCACGTGCACAATGTCGAGATGGGCGATTTTGCCCGCGACTATGCCTTCGGCGTCGATGCCAGGCCAACGCCTGCCAGCGAGGCGCAGTTCCAGGGCATCGTGCGTGCCGACGGCCGGGTCGCGACCCGCAACTACATTGGCATTCTGACTTCGGTGAACTGCTCGGCCACCGTCGCCCGCGCCGTGGCCGACCACTTTCGCCGCGACATCCACCCCGAGGCGCTCGCCGCCTACCCGAACATCGACGGCGTGGTCGCTTTGACCCACGGCGCCGGTTGCGCGGTAGACCCCAGCGGCGAAGCCCTGGGCCTGCTGCGCCGGACCCTGGGCGGCTACGCCATCCACCCCAACTTTGCCGCCGTGCTGATCATCGGCCTGGGCTGCGAGACCAACCAGATCGAAAGCCTGCTGCAAACCCAGCAGCTGCAAACCGGTGATCAGTTGCGCGCCTTTACCATCCAGGGCATTGGCGGTACCTCGAAGACCATCGCTGCCGGCATCGCGCAGGTCGAGGCGCTGCTGGCCGAGGCCAACCGGGTCAAGCGTGAGCCGGTCAGCGCCCGCCATCTGGTAGTCGGCCTGCAATGCGGCGGCTCCGACGGCTACTCGGGGATCACCGCCAACCCGGCCCTGGGCAATGCCGTTGACCGTCTGGTGGCAGCCGGCGGCACCGCAATTCTTTCGGAAACCCCGGAGATCTACGGCGCCGAGCACTTGCTCACGCGCCGCGCGGTCAGCCGTGAAGTGGGTGAGAAACTCATCGCCCGCATCCATTGGTGGGAAGACTACTGCCAGCGCATGAACGCCGCGCTGAACAATAACCCCTCGGCCGGCAACAAGGCCGGCGGCCTGACCACCATCCTGGAGAAATCCCTCGGTGCAGTGGCCAAGGCCGGCTCCAGCAACCTGGTGGACGTCTACCAGTACGCCGAAGCGGTGCGCGCCAAAGGCCTGGTGTTCATGGACACCCCGGGCTACGACCCGGTTTCGGCCACCGGCCAGGTCGCCGGCGGCGCCAACCTGATTGCCTTTACCACCGGCCGCGGTTCGGCCTACGGCTGCGCGCCGGCGCCGTCGATCAAGCTGGCCACCAACAACCGGGTGTTCGAGCACCAGCTTGAAGACATGGATGTGAACTGCGGCGGCATCGCCGACGGCAGCACCAGCATCGAAGAACGCGGCGCCTACATCTTCGAGCAGATGCTGCGCATCGCCTCCGGTGAGCGCAGCAAGAGTGAACAGCACGGCTACGGGCAGAACGAATTCGTGCCCTGGCAGATCGGTGCCGTGACCTGATTGACAGCCCTGCAACCTTCTTGACGAGGCGACATGCACATGAGCTTTAGCGGATACAACTTTATTGGCGGCCAGCGCAGTGCCCTGGGCGACACCTTGGTCTACAGCGTCGATGCCCACACGGGCGAGCGCCTGCCGGGCGCCTTTCACCAGGCCAGCCTGGACGAAGTCGACAATGCCGTGGATGCGGCCAGCGCCGCGTTCCCGGCCTATCGCAAACTCTCGGCCGAGCGCCGGGCGCAGTTTCTCGAGGCCATCGCCGACGAGCTGGACGGCCTGGGCGAGGACTTTATCGCCGTGACCTGCCAGGAAACCGCGCTGCCCAGTGGGCGCATTGTCGGTGAGCGCGCACGTACCAGCGGCCAGATGCGCCTGTTTGCCCAGGTGCTGCGCCGGGGCGATTTTTATGGCGCGCGCATCGACCGCGCCTTGCCAGCGCGCACGCCATTGCCGCGCCCGGACCTGCGCCAGTACCGTATTGGTGTCGGCCCGGTGGCGGTGTTCGGTGCCAGCAACTTCCCCCTGGCGTTCTCCACCGCCGGCGGTGATACCGCCGCCGCCCTGGCTGCCGGTTGCCCGGTGGTGTTCAAGGCCCACAGCGGCCACATGGCCACGGCCGAGCGGGTCGCCGAGGCGCTGCTGCGCGCTGCCGAGCGCACGGGCATGCCGGCGGGTGTGTTCAACATGATCTTTGGTGGCGGTGTCGGCGAGGCGCTGGTCAAGCACCCGGGCATCCAGGCCGTGGGCTTTACCGGCTCGCTCAAGGGCGGCCGCGCCCTGTGCGACATGGCCGCCGCGCGGGCGCAGCCGATCCCGGTATTCGCCGAGATGTCGAGCATCAACCCGGTGCTGGTTTTGCCCCAGGCCCTGGCCAGTCGCAGTGCGCAGCTGGCCAAGGACTTGAGCGCCTCGGTGGTGCAGGGTTGTGGCCAGTTCTGCACCAACCCGGGCCTGGTGCTGGGCATTCGCTCGCCGGCCTTCAGTGCCTTTATCGAGCAGTTGCGCGGCCATATGGCCGAACAGGCGCCGCAGACCATGCTCAATGCCGGCACCCTGGCAAGCTACGGCAAGGGTATCCAGGCGCTGCTGGCCCACCCGGGGGTAGAAAAACTCAGCGGCCTGGCGCAATCCGGCAAGCAGGCGCAGCCGCAGCTGTTCAAGGCCGATGTCAGCCTGCTGCTGGAACAGGACGAGCTGTTGCAGGAAGAAGTCTTTGGCCCGTGCACGGTGGTGGTCGAGGTCAATGATCAGGCCCAGCTGTTGCGCGCGGTCAACGCCCTGCATGGCCAGCTGACCGCCACCTTGCTGGCCGACAGCGACGACCTGGCCGCCTTTGGCCAACTGTTCGAGGTGCTCGAAGTCAAGGTCGGGCGGGTGCTGCTCAATGGCTACCCGACCGGCGTCGAGGTCTGCGATGCGATGGTCCATGGCGGCCCGTACCCAGCGACCTCCGATGCCCGCGGCACCTCGGTCGGCACCCTGGCGATCGATCGCTTTCTGCGCCCGGTGTGCTACCAGAACGTGCCCGATGCCTTGCTCCCCGAAGCGCTGCGCGATGCCAACCCGCTGGGTATCCCGCGCCTGGTCGATGGCAAGCCAAGCAACGCGGCCCTGAACTGATCACGGAGCAACAGCGATGAGCGACGCCCGCCGCGTTGATGTGCAAAGCCTCACAGCCTTCGTCGAGCAATTGTTTGAAGCCGCCGGTGCCGATGCCGAGGTCGCCCGGGTGGTCACCCGGGTACTGCTTGAAGGCGAACTGCTGGGCCATCGCACCCATGGCCTGAACCTGGTCAGCCGCTATATCGGCGGCATCCAGGCAGGGCAGGTCAAGGCCCGGGCAGGGCTGCTCGAACAGCTTGCGCACAGCGGTATTTCCAGCCTGTTCGACGGTCATTATCTGCTCGGCCCGTACTGCGTCAGCCGCGCCCTCGACTGCGCGGCCCAGGGCGCAACGGCACAAGGCATTGGCATTGCCGTGGTGCGCCGGGCGGCGCACATCGGTTGCCTGGCGGCCTACCTGCAGCCGTTCACCGAGCGTGGCCTGGTGGCCATGCTGTATTCCAGCGACCCGTCGGTGGCGCTGGTTTGCGCCCACGGCGGTATTGAACCTGTGTACACGCCCAACCCGATTGCCGCCGGCATTCCGACCCGTGGCGAGCCGATCCTGCTCGATGTGAGCATGTCGACCGTGACCCTCGGCCTGGTCGGCCAGTGCCGCGACAGCGGGCAGCGACTGCCGCACCCGGTGTTGCTGGGCAACGACGGGCGTCTGAGCGACAACCCGGAAGATTTTTTCACCACCCCCAGCGGCAGCATCCTGCCCTTGGGCGGCCAGGCTTTCGGCCACAAGGGCTTTGCCCTGGCGCTGCTGGTCGAGGCACTGACCTCGGGGCTGGCGGGCTATGGGCGCAAGGACGCGCCGGATCAGTGGGGCGCCTCGGCAACCGCCGTGGTGATCGATCCGCGCTTTTTTGGCGGGCTTGACGCCTTCACCGCTGAAACCTCGTTTCTCGGCCAGCTGCTGCTCGCCAGCCGCCCGCTCGACCCCGAGCGGCCGGTGCGCCTGCCTGGGCAAGCGGGCTTGAAACGGCGCAAGCAGGCCTTGAGCGAAGGCTTGAGCCTGTCGCCACAGCTGATCGATAACCTCAACCAGCTCGCCGGGCAACTGCAGTGCCCGACACTTTCGCATTAACCGACAACAAGAGCGCTGACATGACAGAGCACGCGAACACCCAAACACCGCTACACCTGAGCAAAGACGCTGCGCTATTCAACACCGGTACCTGGATCGGCCGCGTCTGGCTGGCGCAGCAGGGCCCGGCCGTGGTGCTGGTCAAAGCCGGCGCCGTGCACGATATCAGCGCCCATGTGGCGACCGTGTCGGCCTTGCTCGAAGTAGCTGAGCCGGTGGCCTACCTGCGTTCGCTGCCGATGGGCGAGGCGCTGATCGAGTTGCCGGCGCTGCTGGCCAACAGCGACCCGAATCATCGCGATCCGGCCTTGCCCTGGCTGCTGGCGCCGATCGACCTGCAGGCGGTCAAGGCCGCCGGCGTGACCTTCGCCGCCAGCCTGCTGGAGCGGGTGGTCGAGGAGCAGGCCAAGGGCGACCCGGCCAAGGCCGACGCGATCAGGGCGACGCTAGCCAGCCGCATCGGCGCCGACCTGTCGCAGATCGTTCCGGGCTCGGCGCAGGCTGAAGCCTTGCGCAAGGTCCTGGTAGAGCAGGGGCTGTGGTCGCAGTACCTGGAAGTGGGCATCGGCCCGGACGCCGAGGTCTTCACCAAGGCCCAGCCGTTGTCGGCGGTCGGCCATGGCGCCGATATCGGCATTCACCCCAAGTCGAGCTGGAACAACCCCGAGCCGGAAGTGGTGCTGGCGGTGTCGAGCAACGGCACGGTGCAGGGCGCCACCCTCGGCAACGACGTCAACCTGCGCGACTTCGAAGGGCGCAGCGCCTTGCTGCTGTCCAAGGCCAAGGACAACAACGCCTCGACCGCACTGGGGCCGCTGCTGCGGCTGTTCGACGAGACCTTCAGCCTTGAGGATGTGCGCAGCGCCGAGGTCGACTTGCGGGTCGAAGGCCTGGACGGCTTTGTGCTCCAGGGCCGCAGCTCGATGCGCCAGATCAGCCGCGACCCGCTCGACCTGGTGCAGCAGACCTTGAACGAAAACCACCAGTACCCCGACGGCCTGGTGCTGTTTCTCGGCACCCTGTTCGCGCCCAAACAGGACCGCGACCAGCCGGGCAACGGCTTCACCCACAAACCCGGCGATGTGGTGACTATCAGCAACGGGCAGCTGGGCAGCCTGTGCAACCGGGTGACCACCAGCGACCTGGCGCCGCAGTGGGACTTCGGCGTGCGCGCGCTGATCGACAGCCTTGCCCGGCGCGGCCTGCTCGATGCCGCTGTGAGCGCCCGGCAGCGCTGATTGAAAGACGTTCCAGGGATGAGTGTGTGACCGCCTGAAGGATCGCCCCGGCGATAAAACCGCTGCAACAATAATAATAAAGGCCATCAGATGAACGCACTGAAGAAGTACCAACGCATCACCGTTGTCTTCCTGCTGTTGATCGGCATCGTCAACTACCTGGACCGTAGCGCGCTGTCGATCGCCAACACCTCGATCCAGAAGGACATGATGATCAGCCCGTCGCAGATGGGCATCCTGCTCTCGGCGTTTTCCATCGCCTATGCCTTCGCCCAGTTGCCCATGGGCCTGATCATCGACCGCCTGGGCAGCAAGATCGCCCTTGGCGCCTCGTTGCTGGCCTGGTCGGTGGCGCAATCGGCGTTCGGCATGGTCAACAGTTTTGCCGGCTTCATGGGCTTGCGCGTGCTGCTGGGGATTGGCGAGGCGCCGATGTTCCCCTCGGCGGCCAAGGCGCTGTCGGAATGGTTCGATGCCAACGAGCGCGGTACGCCCACCGGCATCGTCTGGTCCTCGACCTGCCTGGGCCCGTGCCTGGCGCCGCCGTTGTTGACGCTGTTCATGGTCAACTTCGGCTGGCGTGGCATGTTCATCATCACCGGCGTGCTTGGCATCGTCCTGGCCCTGTGCTGGCTGAGCTTCTTCAAGAGCAAGGCGCAGTACCTGGCCGAACTAGCCGCGCAAGGCAAGCCGTTGCCAGGTGAGTACCAGGCGCCACAGGCAACGGCAGAGCCCAAGGCTTCGTACTTTGCCGGCTGGCTCGACCTGTTCAGGCACCGCAGTACCTGGGGCGCGATCCTCGGTTTCATGGGGGTGATCTACATGCTCTGGCTGCACCTGACCTGGCTGCCCGGTTATTTTGAGCGCGAGCATGGCCTGAACCTGTACAAAACCGCCTGGGTGGTGTCGCTGGCCTATGGTTTCGGCGCTGTCGGCACCATCGTCGCCGGGCGCTTCTGCGACCTGCTGGTGCGCCGCGGCCTGAGCATCCTGGCCAGTCGCAAGTTCAGCGTGATCACCGGCCTGGTGCTGGCCGCGCTGTTCACCTTGCCGCTGTCGTATGTCAGCGGCTTGACCGCGTGCATCGTCCTGCTGTGCCTGGCGCTGTTCAGCATCAACATGGCCAGTGCCACGGCCTGGATGATCGTCAACACCATCGTCGACAGCCGCCGGGTGGCCTCGTTCGGCTCGATCCAGAACTTTGGCGGCTACATCGCCGGCTCCGTCGCGCCGATTGTCACCGGCTTCAGCATCCAGTACTCGGGCTCGTTCAACACCGCGTTCATGATCAGTGCGATCGTCGCGCTGTGTTCGGCGCTGGCGTATTTCCTGTTGCTCAAGGCGCCGATTGGCAACGCACAAGCCGCGCCTGAGCGGGTGGTGGGCGTGACGCAATAAGGGGCAGGGTGCAGGGGGGCGATGATTGATCACGCCGCCCTGCGACTGTTACTGCACCGGGTTGATGAACGGCCCACCGGTGACCTGGACGAACAGCTTGCGAAACTCTTCGTTCTCAGGGGTAAGGATCAGTGCCTGACGCAGGAACTCCACGCCCTCGCGGGCATTGTCCAGCTGGCAATTGAGGGCGAAGGCCAGGTACAGGTTCTGGGCATTGAAGAAATCGTACGACAGCGCGACCTTCACCAGGTGCAGCGCACCGTTCAGGTCCTGGGCCTGAAAGCGTGCGTTGAACTCCTGGTTGAACTGACTGGCGTCGCTGGCGCTCAAGGCCGACAGCCCGGGTTGCTTGCGCAACACCACGGTGTGGCCATTGCCGACTTTCGAATCGGTCTCTTCGATGGTTTCGATCAGCCAGTGCCCCAGGCCTACCGAGTTGATCATGTTGATCGCCCGCAGCATGCTCTGTAGCGAGAACACATGGTAGTGCCCGCGCCAGTTGTATTCAGGCATCACGCTCATGTCGACGCGTTTTTCGAACGCATCGATCATCGACTCCAGGGTGGTCAGGGCGCGTACCCGGTCATTGGGGTCGGCGTTTCTTTTCGGGAAGATGCAAAAGAACACGCCATCGTCCTTGATCACCCGCGCGGCCTCGACATAGGCGGCAAACAGGTTGGGCACGTGTTCGATGACGTGCGAGCTGATCAGGTAGTCGAAGGTTTGATCGGCGAACGGTATGTCGGTGAAATCGCCCAGGGCGTCGATCCGGGCAGGCGGGACCTGGTAGTTGGCCTGTTCGTTCTTGTAGAGGTTGAAGTCTTGCAAGTCCAGCGGGTACAGAAACGACTCACCGTCACAGGGGCCCAGATTGAGGCAGTCTGGCAAGTAAAAAGCGTTATGGCTGGCAGCGCCAATCTCCAGACCGGCACCCTGGCAATACTTGTTGGCCAACGCCATACCCATCTCGTTCATATCGAATCCTGTCTGCCCCTGAAAATAGATGTCAGGCCGAGTATACGGCCTGACACAGTGGTTATCGGCAGGGGCGGCAGATTGTTGAGGGCGCCAGGGATTAAAGAAACTTGATCGGGTAATTGACGATCAGGCGGTTCTCATCGATGTCGTAGCTACTGAAGTCCCGGCGCAGGGTCGAATTGCGCCAGCGCAGCGACAGGTCCTTGAGCGGGCCGCTCTGGAACACGTAGCCCAGCTCCGTCTCGCGGCCCCATTCCTTGCCGTTGCTGGTGGCGCTGGTGTGCACATGATCACCCGACAGGTAGCGGTTCATCAGGGTCAGGCCCGGCACGCCGAGGGCAACGAAGTCATAGTCGTGGCGCAACTGCCAGGAGCGCTCGCGGGCATTGTCGTAGCTTGAGTTGTAGGTGTCGTTGGCCAGCGGGTAGCCGGCGGTGCCGTTGACCCGCATCCAGCCGGTCTCGCCATACACCCGCTGCAGGCCGAGGGAGAAGGTGTGTGCGCCGGTTTTCGCAGACAGCATCAGCGTTGCGGTTTTGTTGTCCAGCTGGCCTGCCTTGGCCGCGCCGTCTTCATCGCCCAGAAACAGGCCAAGGTTGGCGCCCAGCTTCCAGCTACCCACAGCCTGGCTATGAATCAGGTTCAAGTACTGCTGCTGGTAGATGTCCTCGAGCTGGGCATACCACAGGCCCACCTGGGTGGCCTTGTCGTTGAACAGGTACTCGCCGCCGGCAAAGTTGAAACGGTCCGAGGTGGCGTCAGGCCGGCCGGTCATGAACATGCGCTCCATGCTGGCGTCGTTGCGCGGGCTGTTGCCGCGAAACTGGCCGGTATAAAGGGTCAGGTTGTCGATTTCCCGTGAAGTCAGCTGGGCGCCGCGAAAGGTCTGTGGCAGCGAGCGGCCATCGTCCGAGCGCAAGATCGGCAACAGCGAAACCCATTCACCGACTTTCAGTTCCGTCTTCGAATAGCGGGCCTTGAGCGCAACCCCCAGGCGGCCAAAGTCGTCGGCCGGGCGGCCGTCATCGTGCACTGGCAGCAGTTGCGTACCGGCTGTGCCGCGACCGCCATCGAGCTTGACCGAGTACAGCCCCAGCAGGTCGACGCCAAAGCCTAGCGTACCCTGGGTGAAGCCCGAACGCAGGTCGAAGATGAAGCTTTGCGTCCACTCCTCGGCCTTGCCCTGGGGGTAGGCCGGGTTTACGAAGTTGCGGTTGTGGTAGAAGTTGCGCAGGTTCAGCGACGCTGTGGTGTCGTCGACCAGGCCGGCTGCCGAGGCGCCAAGCGAGGCTGTCGAGCAGATCAACAGTGACGCAAGGTTTGCGGTTTTGGTGCGTGCAAGGATCTTCATTATTGTTATTTCCTTTCTAGTGAGCGCAGCAAGCCCTCGCAGCGCAAAGGCTGCGAAAAATGGCGGTTACAGGAGGGAGTGGGGGTCAGGCGCCGATCAGGGCAACCAGGGCGGGCACGGTGAGCACGGCGGTGTAGTAGCCCATGAACTGCACGCCGATGTTGAAGCCCAGAAAGCGCGAGAGAAATCCGCCCAGCAGGCCAATGGTGACAATCACCAGCAAACCGAGCAGGCCGCCTTCCCAGATGCCGATCACCAGGATCAGGCCGACAAAGGTCGCGATCACCGCTTCATGGCTGATTTTGCGCGACACGTAGGAGGCTGCCCGGTGCGCGTAGTTCATGGTGAAGGGGTAGGCGATGAGGATGGCGACGATCACCGCCAGCATGCCGTAGCCGAGAAACTCCCAGGTGCTGAGCAGCGAGTGCAGGTTGTTGACCTGGCCGCTGGCGGCATCGACGCTAAAGCGCGGTGGTGCATTGAACAGCGGCGCAGCCGGGCCGGCGGCGACCGGGCTCAGCGGCAGGCCGAAAGCGATCAGCGGAATCAGCGCTTCGGCGATGTAGGTGGACTCGGTGACGCCGTTGCGCGCGGTGATCACCGTGGTCAGGCGATGGTAGACGTGCTTGACCCGCGAACCGACCGCTTCGCCGAGAATCACGGTCATGGCCACCGGGCTGAACACGAAGGTGGCGCTGGAGACCACCGCAGTAACGGCCGTCCACAGGCTCTGCTTGCTGTCGAGCACGCGCAGCGGGTTGGGAAAGAAACCGCCCCAGCTTTTGACGTCAGGCGACAACGAGAAGGTCCGCGGCTGCTGGCGACGCATGCTGGCGCGCTCGGCCGGCGCCAGCAGAGAGAACAGCGCGGCGATCAACGGGCCGATGGCAATGCCGAGGAAGTAGCTGACGCTGAGCTTGACCCCATGCTGCGCGGTCAGGGTCTGCAGGCCGATAATCACCATGACGAACGGGATCAGGGTCAGCACCGCTGCCAGGCGGCCTTTGGAGAACCAGGCGATGGCCACCGCCGCCAGCAGGAATACCCACGGCGCGGCATGCTTGATCATGTCGCCGAACGGCGCCAGCATTACCGCGAACAACACCGCCATGGGCACGGCGATCAGGGCGGTAATCACCGCGCCGGAAATCATCTTGCGCAGGGCAATGTGCGGAACCCCGAGGTTGCGCAAAAAGTTCGCTTCGCGCATCAACGGCGTGGCCATGGTGTCGCCCGGGATGCCGAGCAAGGCGGTCGGCACCGCATGGGTCATGTGCTTGGCCACGGCGCCGGCCAGAAAGAAGGTCAGCACGCCGGGGGCGGGTACACCCAGCAGTACCACCAACAGCGTCAGCGGCGCGAGGGTGGTGGTTTCATCGCTGCCGGAGATCAGGCCGATACCGGCAAAGATCACCGCGCCAAGAACCCCCATGCCCAGGGCGATCAGAAACTGATCCATCAACAGGGCAATCATGACCGGCCTCCGGCGGCGCTGGCTGCGCGGACCACCACGGCAGGAGTCACGTCAGGGTTGTCCGGGGGTGAGCGCAGGCCTTTTTCGTAGTCGGCGAACAGGTCATACAGGTCCATCTCGCGCAGTTCGGCAATCGTCGCCGCAGGCAGGTCGCTCAAGCTGCCGAGAGGGCCGAATTCGTTTTGCAGCTCGACAAGGATTTTCGCCCGCCAGGCCGGGTCTGCCAGGTGCTCGACAACGTTGCGCTTGGGCTTGAACAGCGCTGCGCTGATGGCGCCGCCGGCCAGGCAGCCGACAATACCGACCAGCATGGCGTAGGCGCGGGCCATTTGCAGCGACTCCACCCAGCCGCTCAGCAGGTGCTGGGCGGTGAAAAACGCGCCGAGGCTGACGCTGGCGCCAATGGCGATGGAACAGATCAGGTGACGACCGTCGACGGTGTCGCCCCAGACTTCGAACAGTTCGGCTTTCATCGGGATTCTCCCACTGCCCTTGCGGGCTTTTATTGTTATGAAGGTGAAGAGATAACGCTTATTGCATTGCAAACCGGCTGCGTTGGGCGAGCAGGGCACGGGCGACCCTGGAGCCGGTCGGCCTGCCGAGTTCGGCACTGATGAACTCACCGGCATCGATCAGGGCGCCAAGATCGACGCCATGGTTCATGCCCAGGCCGTCGAGCAGGTACACCAGCTCTTCGCTGGCGACATTGCCAGTGGCGCCGGGCGAATACGGGCAGCCACCCAGGCCTGCGACCGAACTGTCGAACACCCGTACACCGGCTTCCAGCGCCGCATGGATATTGGCGATGGCCATACCGTAAGTATCGTGGAAATGCCCGGCCAGCGCGCTGACCGGCACCACTTGGCGACAGGCCGCGAGCAGTGCCCGGGTCGCCGCCGGCGTACCGGTGCCGAGGGTGTCGCCAAGGCTGATTTCGTAGCAGCCCATGCCGAACAATGCAGCGCTGACTGCAGCCACGGCTTCAGGTTTTACTGCACCGGTGAACGGGCAACCCATGACGCACGACACGTAGCCGCGCACGCGGATGCCGGCGTCACGGGCGCGGACCATGACCTGCTGGTACTGGCGCAGGCTGTGTTCGATCGAGCAGTTGAGGTTTTTTTGCGAGAATGCCTCGGAGGCGGCGGCGAACACCGCGACCTCCTGGCAACCCGCGGCGATTGCCGCCTCCAGCCCTTTGAGGTTGGGCACAAGCGCCGTCCAGGTTACCCCCGGGCGCACAGGCAACGCCTTGAACACCTCATCGGACCCGGCCATCTGTGGCACCCAGCGCGGCGAGACAAACGCCCCGGCTTCCAGGGTTTGCAACCCGGCGTCGGCCAGGCGCTGGAGCAATTGCACGCGAATCTGCGGCGACAGCGTCAGCTTTTCATTTTGCAGGCCATCCCTGGCGCCGACTTCGACCAGCCGTACCGCGTCCATTACTGCGCCCGCTTGTGCTTGAGCAGTTCTGCCGCCTTGTCGGCGCGCACATCGCGGGCCTCGACCATCTGCTTGACCAGCCAGTTGAGCTCATCGCCGCGGGCCCCGGCTGCCAGGGCAATGTTGCGTGCGTGCAAGGCCATGTGCCCGCGCTGAATGCCTTCGGTCGACAGTGCCCGCAGCGCCCCGAGGTTTTGCGCCAGGCCCACGGCGACGGCGATTTCGGCCAGTTCCTGGGCAGTTTTCACCCCGAGGATGCGCAGCGACAGTTGCGCCAGCGGGTGGGTCTTGGTGGCGCCGCCGACCAGGCCGACCGGCATCGGCATCTCCAGAGTACCGACCAGATGGCCCTGGCGGTCTTTTTCCCAGGTGGTCAGCGAGCCGTAGTGGCCGTTGCGGCAGGCATAGGCATGGGCGCCGGCTTCCACTGCGCGCCAGTCGTTGCCGGTGGCGACGATCAACGGGTCGATGCCGTTCATGATGCCCTTGTTGTGGGTGGCGGCCCGGTAGGGATCGACCACGGCAAAATTGTACGCATCGAGGATGCCCTCGATGACCTCTTCACCGCTGTAGGCGCCCGTGCCCAGGTGCTCGGGAGCGATGCGCAGCTGAGCCCTGGCCAGGCGCAGGTCGGCGAGGTTGGAAAGGATGCGCAGGCGCACCTTGCCACCGGTGATTTCCTCCAGCAGCGGCGCCACCGCCTCGGCCATGGTGTTGACGGTGTTGGCGCCCATGGCGTCGCGCACGTCGACGATCAGGTGGGCGACCAGCATCGGCCCGCGCGGGCTCTGGGCGAAGGTGTGTACTTCGATGTCGCGGCAGCCGCCACCGAGGCTGTTGAGCAACTGGTCCTTGCGGTTGGCCAGCTCGATAATCTCGTCCTTGCGGCGCATCAGGCTCAGGCGGGCATTGTAGGGGTCGTCGATCTCGACGATCTGCACCTGGGCACGCATCAGCGGCAGCGAACTGGAGGTCTGGAAGCCACCGGCCTCGCGGGCCAGCTTGGCCATGAACGAGGCGGCGGCGACCACCGAAGGCTCTTCAACCACCAATGGCACGATGACGTCGCGGCCGTTGATCTGGAAGTTGCTGGCCACGGCGTAAGGCAATTCGAAGGTGCCGAGGACGTTCTCGATCATGCCGTCGGCGATTTCCAGCGCCAGGGCGCCGGCGTCGCGAAGCAGGGCGAGGTCCTGCTCGGGCAGTTCGAGCACTGCTTGCAAGTGGCTCAAGCGTTCGGCAGGCGACATGGCGCGGAACATGGGCAGGCGGGAGTCGATGCTCATGGGGAGGGCTCTCTTGCAGTTATTGTTGTGAGATGGCGCCACCCTAGTCCGAACTGTTGTGCTAAAGAAGGTACAGTTTGGACAGACAGTACCCAAGCTGTACCCTCAGTGGACAAAAGGCATTCAGGACACCTGACGATGGCGCGGCTGACACTCGCAGAACAACTGGCGGCATCCCTGGCCGGGCAGATCGGCAATGGCACCTACCGGGTCGGCGAGCGCCTGCCGTCGCTGCGCGAATGCATGCGCCTGTTCGGCCATTCGAAAAACACGGTGATCAACGCCTATGAAGCGCTGGCTGCCCAGGGGCTGGTCGAGGCTCGCCACGGGCAGGGCTTTTTCGTCAAGCAAGGCGCACCCAACGGCCACGAAGCCGAAGAACCGATGCCCTACGAGCGGGCGATGGACACCATCTGGCTGATGCGCCAGCAGTTCGTCCGCGAGCCCGGCCACTCACCGCTGGGCGAGGGCTTCCCGCCGGTCGAGTGGCTGATGGACATGCGCCTGGACAAGTTCACCCGGCAGATCATGCGCACCGGGGTGACCACGCTGTTCCGCTATGGCAACCGCCTGGGCAACGCCAGCCTGCGCCAGCACCTGGTGCAGAAGCTCGCCAGTTATGCAATCAGCGCCAGCCCCCGACAAATCGTCACCACCCATGGCGCCAACCATGCCCTGGACCTGATCATCCGCCGCTTCGTCGCCCCGGGCGACAGCGTGCTGGTCGAAGACCCGGGCTATTACCCGCTATTCGGCAAGCTGCAACTGCAAGGTGCGCGGATGCTCGCGGTGCCGCGTTTAGCGGATGGCCCGGACATCGAGGTGCTGGAGCAGCACCTGCGCGAGCACAGGCCCAAGCTGTTTTTCATTCAGTCGGTGGGCCACAACCCGACCGGCTCGGACATTTCCCCAAGCAAGGCCCATCGGTTGGTGCAACTGGCCGCAGAACATCAGTTCATCCTGGTGGACGACGACGCCCTGGCCGATTTCAAACCGGCCTCGGCGATCAAGGTCTCGGCGCTCGACCAGTTGCAGCGCTCGCTGTACGTCGGCAGTTTCTCCAAGTCGGTGTCGGCGGCGCTGCGGGTCGGCTTCATTGCCGGCAGCAAGGAGGTCATCGACGAGCTGGGTGACCTGAAGATGCTCCTGCACACCAGCAGCTCGGAGCTGTGCGAGCGCACCGTTGACGTGATCCTCACCGAAGGGCATTTTCTGCGCCACCTGATCCGCCTGCAGGAGCGCCTGAAAGCGGCGACCACGGCGGGCCTGCAGATGCTCGACGAGATCGGTGCCGAGGTGTTCGTGCGGCCAGAGCAGAGCCTGTACCTGTGGGCGCGGTTTCCTGGGGTCGAGGATGCCAAAGAGCTGACCCGCCAGCTATTGCCCAAGGGCTTCATGATTGCCCCCGGGCATATCTTTTCGCCCGAGCAGGCCCGGGTGAATCCGTGGACGCGGTTAAACGTGGCGTATTTGAATGATGCGCTGCTCAAGGCGATGGTGAGGGACTGAATGAGCGAAGACTACGCAGTATGGGATATCGATCAGATTCTTGAGGCTTACAGCCAAGAGCCTGAGCTCAGGGATGGTGTCGAAGCCGGCCTGACAGCGTTGCTGGTTTTTCTCGAAAAGCATCAGCTTCTGACCTGTCGGGTAACCGATGCGCAAGGCAAGCTGTTCAAACGCGCGCTCATGGCCAGCGAGATAAGCGGGGAGGGCAAGCTGCTTACCCATGGCCGCAACAATCCGGTGCAGCGCTGGCTGGGCTCCAAAGGCGGGCAAAAGAATCCGCCGGATATGAAACTGCTGGAAAAAGCCCTGGCCACGATTCGTAAAGCGCAGTGAAGGGGGGGGGAACCTGATTTCACCTGCCAGCGCTTAGCGGGCAAACAACAGCTCGGCGAAGCGGTCGGCCATGGTCGGCTTGGACTGGGCAGGCCAGATGGCACTGAGCTCGAAGTGCGGCAAGTCGGCGCCATCGCGGATCTCGCTGTACTTCATGCCTTCGAATTGCAGGGCCTGCACCGTTGCCGGCAACAGCGAAACACCCCGGCCGGCGGCAACGTAGGCGACGACCGTCAGGGTGCGGTTGGCCTCCTGGATAATCTCGATCGGGTGCCCGAGGCGGCGAAACGTGCCGACAATGGCATTGCGAATCAACGGCAACTGCTGTTCGGGAAACCATACCAGCCCGGTGGCGGCCAGTTGCTCCATGCCCACCTTGCCGTCTTCGCCCAGCGCGTAGCCACTGGGTAGCACGGCAATCAGCGGGTCCTGGCTGATGAGCTTTTCGCGCATGTTGCCCTGGATCGACACCGGCGTGTGCAGCAGGCCGATATCGATCTCGCCCCGTTGCAGGGCCAGGCCCTGCTCGGCGTTGCTCATCTCGCGCAGCACCACTTCTACACCCGGGTAGTTTGCCTGCATGCGGTCCAGTGCCCGGGGCAGGGCGCCGAACAATGCCGTGGAGACGAAGCCGATGATCAGCCGGCCGGCCCGTTTGGCGCCGATGGCGCGGGCACGCTGGGTGGCGGCGTCAATCCTGGCCAGGCTGACGCGGATGTCATCGATGATCGCGGTAGCCGCAGGGGTCAGCACGGCGCCGCGCCGCGACCGCTCGAACAGCTTGACCCCCAGCTCGTTTTCCATCCGCACCAGGGCCTGGCTCAACGCCGGCTGGGCAATCCCCAGGTGTTCTGCGGCGCGGGTGATGCTGCCGGTGTCGGCGATTGCCAGGAAGTAACGCAGGTGACGGTTTTCCATAAGCCCACGGTATGAATATTGATCGTTGACATAATAGATATCAATCCAAGATTTTCATAGGATGGCACCAAGGATCGGATCCAATAAAGCCTTGCAGACTGGCAGGCAATAACAAGGAAGCGCAATGACCCAGGATGGCGAAAGGACGATCAGCCAGGCACACACCGCCGAAGGGTTTGCCGATCGTTGGTGCGCACAAGGCGCAGCGGTGATCAGCGCGATAGACAGCCACGCTCACGTTTTCGTCCAGGGCTTGCGCCTGGCTCCAGAGCGGCGACACACGCCGGACTACAACGCCTGCGTGGATGATTACGCCCGCCACCTGGCAGCCAACCGGATTTCCCATGGTGTGCTGGTACAGCCGAGTTTTCTTGGCACCGACAATACCTTCCTGCTGGCGGCGCTTGAACGCTATCCGTCGCGCTTTCGTGGCGTGGTGGTGGTCGCGCCGGATATCGACGAGCCACAGTTGCAAGCGCTGGCGCTGCAGGGTGTGGTCGGCGTCCGGCTGAACCTGATCGGTGTCCCCCTGCCGGCGCTGCGCAGCCTGCTGTGGCAAGGTTTTCTGGCACGCATCAAGGCCCTGGACTGGCACGTCGAGGTGCAGTGCCAGGCCCAGGACCTGCCGGGCCTGCTCAGCGTACTGCTGGCCAGCGGCTGCAAGGTAGTGGTCGACCACTTTGGCCGCCCGGACCCACGCCAGGCCGAGGCCGACCCGGGCTTTGAGTATTTGCTGCGCCAGGGCGACAGCGCCCGGCTGTGGGTCAAGTTGTCGGCTGCCTATCGCTGTGCGCAGCCGGCTGCCGACCCCGGCGGCCGGGCCTTTGGGCAACGGGCCACGCGGCTTTTGATGCAGGCCTTTACCAGTGAGCGGCTGCTCTGGGGCAGTGACTGGCCTCATACCCAGCACCGCCAATGGGTCGATTACGCCGCGGCGAAGTCGGCGCTGGCCGACTGGGTACCTGACCCGCTCGAGCGCCACGACGTGGTATGCCAAACCCCGAAGAAACTGTTCAAGTTCAATCCATAAGGAGTTTCCATGAGCCTTTCAAGCTTGCAGCGCAGAGCCGCTTTTCGTCGCCAGGTCGAAGCCCGCCAGGGGCTGCTGGTCGCCGGTGTATTCAATGCCCTGAGCGCACGGATCGCTGCCGATATCGGTTTTCAGGCCTTGTACCTGAGCGGCGCAGGGGTGACCAACATGGCGCTCGGCCTGCCGGACCTTGGTTTCGTCGGGCTGGACGAGATGGCTGCCCATGCCGCCCGGGTTCGCGATACCACCGACTTGCCGCTGATCGTCGATGCCGACACCGGCTTCGGCAATGCCCTGAACGTGCGCCACTCGGTACGGGTGCTGGAGCGCAGCGGGGCAGATGCCATCCAGTTCGAGGACCAGGTGCTGCCGAAGAAGTGCGGGCATTTCAATGGCAAGGAAGTGATCAGTTGCGCCGAGATGGTCGGCAAGCTCAAGGCGGCGGTCGATGCCCGCCAGGACCCGAACCTGCTGATCATCGCCCGCACCGATGCCTGCGCGGTAGAAGGCATGGAGGCGGCCATCGAGCGCGCCCACCGTTATGTGCAGGCGGGTGCCGATATCCTGTTCATCGAGGCCACCGAAAGCCTCGAGGACATCAGGCGCCTGCCGGCGCTGTTCAGCACGCCGAACCTGATCAACATCGTCATCGGTGGCAAGACCCCGACCTTGAGCCGCGATGAGCTGGCAGCGCTCGGCTACGGCATCGTGCTCTACGCCAATGCCGGCCTGCAGAGCGCCTCACTGGGTATGCAACGCGCCTTGGCTACGCTGCTGCGCGACGGCCGCCTGGACGAAGATCCGTCGCTGGTGGTGCCGTTCGCCGAGCGCCAGCGCCTGGTGAACAAGACGATGTTTGATCAACTTGAGCGTCACTACGCTGCGCCTGACAGGTAATTGAACTGCGGCGCCTGCCGCGTATCAACGTCCTTGCGTGCATCTGAATAACAACGTGTGAAACACCGAGACCCTGAAGTTTCGGTGGCGGTTTCCTTCGTCTGAAAACTGACTCAATACAATATTTAATAATCTGAGGTCGGAAGTGGTTATGGATAACCTGATTACGAAAGTTTCAGCAAGTAACACCTGTAACGTGAGCACTAGTGCACGTCGAACGCAGTTGGCGTCGCCGCCCATGCGTGTATTCAGCCACCAGCGCCTCGGGCAGATCCCGCAACTGGTCAGGCATGCGCCCCACCTGATGGAATCCATCAGCCTGGTGGCACGTGTACTGCCGTTCAAAGTCAACGATTACGTGGTCAACAAACTGATCGACTGGACGGATGTGCCAAACGATCCGATCTTTCGCCTGACCTTTCCCCAGGCGCAAATGCTTGACGCCGAAGACCTCGAACAACTGGCGTATTGCGTACGCAACGAGGTCGGTGAACAGCAACTTAACGCGCTCATCCAGCGCGTGCGCGACGGCATGAACCCGCACCCGGCGCACCAGCAGTTGAACGCGCCTTCCCTGGATGGGCAACTGCTGCAAGGGGTGCAGCACAAGTACGCGCAAACGGTGCTGTTCTTTCCCAGCCACGGTCAGACCTGCCACAGTTACTGCACTTTCTGTTTTCGCTGGCCGCAGTTCATTGGCGACAAGTCGCTGAAGTTTGCTTCAAACGATGGCGAACAGTTGCACCGCTACCTGGCGCGCCACCCTGAGGTGACCGACGTGCTGTTCACCGGCGGCGACCCCATGGTGATGACGGCCGCGCACCTGACGCGCTACCTGGAACCGTTTCTGCAACCGGCGCTGAGCCATGTCACCACCATCAGGATCGGCACCAAGGCACTGAGCTACTGGCCGTACCGTTTCGTCAGCGACACCGATACGCCGCAGTTGATGGCGCTATTGCGCCGCCTGGTGGACAGCGGCAAGAACGTCGCGCTCATGGCCCATTTAAACCATTGGCGGGAACTGACCACGCCAGTCGCCGAGGAAGCAGTGTCTGCCCTGCAGCAACTGGGCATCGTGATCCGTGCCCAGGGGCCGGTACTCAGGCACATCAACGACAGTGCCAGCACCTGGAAACGCAACTGGGAGCAGCAAGTGCGCCTGGGCATCGTGCCCTACTACATGTTCGTGGAGCGCGATACCGGCCCGCAGGACTACTTCCAGGTGCCCCTGGCGCGGGCCCTGTCGATTTACAACGAGGCCATCGAATCCGTCTCGGGCCTGGCGAAAACCGCGCGGGGCCCCTCGATGAGCGCCGGGCCGGGCAAGGTCGAGGTCAGCGGAACCCTCGACCTGCAAGGGCAACGCTATTTCCTGCTGAAGTTCATTCAGGCGCGCGATACCCGCTGGCTGGGCAAGCCGTTCCTGGCCAGGTACAGCGAGACCGCCTGCTGGCTCGATCAACTGCAACCGCCGCAGGGGCAGTCGGAGTTTTTCTTCGAGGCCCAATACCGCCGGTTCGTCGAGCAAGGAGCACAACAAGCTACGCAAGCGCTCGTACGGGGTGAGGCATGAAGGCGCTGGCCTGCGAAATGGCCATCATCGGCGCCGGCTACTGTGGCTTGAGTGCGGCAATCGAGCTGGCTGGCCGGGGTTTTGGCGTACGCGTCTTCGAACGCGGCGAATGGGCGGGCAATGCCAGCGCCTTCAATTTCGGCTCGGTGGCGGCCATGCCCCCGGCCTTGCCCAATCGCGACGCGCAAGGCTCCCAAGGCGCCGATGCGCAGCAGCGCCTGCGCGCGGTGCTGGAGCCGATCAGCGAACTCAAGCGCCAGATCGACACCTTCGAATACGACTGCCAGTGGCGTCAGCCCGGGCACATTACCCTGGCAATGGATGATGATGCGGCGCGCACGCTCAAGCAGCGTCATGCCGAGGCGAGCACGCTGTTTGGCTGCGGTGTGCATTGGCTGGACGCCCGTCAGGTCAGTGCGCAAACCGCTGCGCAAGGGGTGGTGGCGGGGCTGCTCAATGAGCACTTTGCCTTGATTGATCCCGCCGGGCTGCTGCTTGCCATGCGCAATCACGCCCAGGCCCTTGGCGTGCGCATCGACTACTCAAGCCCGGTGCTTGCGCTCGATCCGCAGGCAGACTCGGTCAACCTGCAGTTGCCTGCGGCGCGGGTCAACGCGGCGCGGGTACTGATCGCCAGCGAGGAGGCCTGGGGCCTTTGCGCAGAGGCTGCGTTGCAACCGCTGACGATGTTCCAGACCCACCTGTGCGAAAGCCAGGTGCTCGGCGCGCGGGATTTGCAGCTGATATCCCGGCGTGCCCGCGTCTATGGCACCGCCACCGCCGACAAGGATTACTTTCGCGTGCACCACGGCCGCTTGTTGTTCGGCAGTCGCCTGGGCCTGGTACCGCTGGATGCCAGCCCCCAGGCCGTGGTCGCCGCCTTGCAGGCGCGGCTGGCGGGCTATTTCCCGTCACTGGCGGCAATCCCGGTGGCCAGGGTGTGGTCGGGCAGCCTCGGCTTTACCGACAACGGCCTGCCGCGCCTGGGGGCCAGCGGCCCGGTGTCCTGGGGCGGTGGTTACTGCGGCAGCGGCATTGCCACGGCCGTGCAGTGCGGGCGGCAGTTGGCAAGGATGGCGACCGAGGCCGGTGTCACCACGGGCTCGCAACCGATGCAATCACGCCAGCGCTGAGCCCGCCCGGGCGCGCTGCGGTTTCCTGAAGCATGCAGGGAGTGTGTTATCCATGAATACCTATGAAATCCCGTCGGTAGGCGCCAAGGGCGTGTCGCGTCACGGCGAGCGCTTCGACGTCATCGGCCTGGGCATCGGCCCGGCCAACCTGAGCCTGGCGGCGTTGCTGGAGCCTTGCAAAGGCTTCAAGAGCATGTTCTTCGAGCGCCGTGCCGACTTTCGCTGGCACGAGGGCATGATGCATGTGAACTCTTCGCTGACCACCAGCTTTCTCAAGGACCTGGTAACCCCGGCTGATCCTTGCAGCCCGTATTCGTTCATCGCGTTCCTGAAGAATACCGAGCGGTTCTACTCGTTCCTCAACGCGCGCTTTCCCACGGTGCGCCGCAAGGAGTTCGAGCAGTACATGGTCTGGGTCTGCCGGTCGCTGCACAACCTGACGTTCGACAGTGAGGTGCTGCGGGTGTCCAGGGATGGCAACGAGTGGGTGATCAACCACGCCAAGGGAACGGCGAGGACCGCCAACTTGGTGGTCGGTGCCGGCCAGCGGCCGTTCATTCCCAAGTGTGCGCAAGCCTGCCTGGGGCCGGCGGTGATGCATTCCTCACAGTTCGTGGTCAAGGCCCCGCAGGTGAGCGGCAAGCGCGTGGTGGTCATCGGTGGCGGCCAGAGCGGGGCGGAACTGATGCAGATGATGCTCAACCTGCCAGAAGCCAGCGCACCGGCGTCGCTGGTGTGGATCAGCCGGCGCAGCAACTTTTTGCCGATGGACGACTCGCCCTTTGTCAATGAGTGGTTTGTCCCCGGCTACAGCGATCACTTTTTCGGCTTGCCCGCCGAGCAACGGCAAGGCGCACTCGCCCAGCAGCACATGGCCAGTGACGGGGTAGTCCAGGCCTTGCTCGAGAGCATCTACCGGCGCCTTTACGAGGTGACCTACATCGAGGGGCGCAATCAATTCTGCCGGCTGCTGCCCGGGTCCACCCTGGAGTCGCTGCGCGCGGTAGACGACGGGCTGGCGCTGCGTATCGGCAATGCCACCGGCACGCGCAACCTGGGTGCCGACCTGGTGCTGCTGGCGACCGGTTCCGAGTTTCAGATGCCGGCAGCGCTGCAGCCGCTGCGTTTCGAGATGGCGACAAAAAATGGCCTGCCCGAGCTCAGCGCAGACTATTCGGTGAAATGGTCGCGGGCCGACCACCCACGGCTGTTCTTCCAGAATGCCGCGCGTCACCTGCGCGGCATCGCCGACCCGAACCTGAGCCTGGCCGCCTGGCGCAGCGCCAAGATCGCCAATGCCGTGCTCGGCAAGCCGCACTACGACGTCGGCACGCCGCCGGGGCTGGTCGAGTGGGGCGCAGAAGCGGCGCCGCCGACGTTCCTGATGCAAGACCAACAACTGACTGAATGAAGGACCACATCATGTCTGAAGCACCTTACATCCTCTACCTCGACACCCGTGCCCTGGCCGGCGAAAGGATCGCCGAAATCGCCGCGGGCCATGCGCTTGGCTTCAAAGTGCTGGTCGCCACGCCCACGCCAGAGGTGTTCAAGTCCATGGGTTGCGCAGGGCTGATCGCCACTCGCCTGGGCGACTATGACGCCGCTCAGGAGGCGATTCTTGGCTACCTCGACGAGCAGCGCATCACGCTCTCAGGCATCGTTGCCTGGAAGGACCTGGAGGTCGAACTGGCCAGCCGCCTGAGCCAGCGCCTGGGCCTGGTGGGGAGCTCGGCCGAGGCCGCTGCCACTGTGCGTGACAAGGCGCGCACGCGCCGCTGCCTGGACGCGGTGGCCAACGCCAACCCCCGTTACGCCGTGGTCAGCGACGAACAGGCGTTCCTTGACGGCCTGCAAAGCGTCGGCCTGCCAGCCTTGCTCAAGCCTGCCGGCAACTCGGGCAGCCGCGGCATCTTTTTGCTCGACCAAGGCTGCGATGCGCTGCAGGTGTACCGCGCCTTCCGTGCCTACAACACCGCGGACAAAGGCGAGATGTACGCGCTGTATGGCGAGCATGCGCTGCTTGAGGAACAACTGGTCGGCAGCGAGCACTCGGTGTCGGGGCTGGTCGCCGACGGCCGGGTGGTGATCAACGCAATCATCGACAAGACATTCGACCGCTCGATCCCGGTCCAGTACGAAAACACCACACCTTCGCAGCTCGACGGCGCGCTGCAGGAACGTATCTGCGCCATGGTTCGCGCGGCGGTCGCGGCCACCGGCATTGACTGGTGCGGCTTTCATGTCGACCTGATGGTCACCGCCCAAGGGCCGAAGATCCTCGAGATCGGCGGTCGCCTGGGCGGCGAGTTCATCAACTCGCACCTGCTGCCCAACAGCCTGCTGGGCTACTCCCCGTATCAGGCCGTGCTGCAACTGGCGTGCGGGGTGATCCCGGACGGCTGCGTGGATCGCATCGCCAGCGCCGCTACCCGCGCCGGGCAACGGGTGATCATGCCGCCGCGCACCGGCCAGGTGACCCGGGTCGAAGGCTACGAACGCCTGTGGAAACGCAGTGAGATGCGCTTTCTTCAGGTGGTGGCCGGCGAGGGCGCGCAAATGGCCTTGCCCGCCGAGCGCTTCAAGGCCTACGAAATTGCCTATCTGATTGCCCAGTGCGCCTTGGAGGACGATATCCACGCGGTGCTCGGGCAGTTGGCCAGCGAAGTCAAGGTGGACATTGCTCAGCAACGGGAGGCGTCACATGTCTGAGGTCACGGCAAAACAATACCTGCTGGTACCGGCGATGCCGGCGCCGAACGGCCGGCTGCACCTTGGCCACGTCGCCGGCCCGTACCTGAACCTGGACATACTGGCGCGCCACCTGCGCCGCGAAGGCCACCGGGCCAGCATCGTCTGCGCCAGCGACCCCTTCGACTCCTACATTCCGCTGCGCGCCCAGCAGGCGGACGTCGATCCCGCGTCGCTGGCCCAGGAAAGCTGCGCAGGGATCATCAACGACCTGGCCTACATGAACATCCAGGTCGACCTGTTCGTCGATCCGCTCGACCCCGAGCACCGCGAGCAATACCTGGCCGCGCATGTCGACCTGGTCGATCGCTTGAGCGCCCAGGGCCAGGTGAGCTGCGTCGAAGAACAAATGCCGTGGTCCACCGCCAGGCAGACGTTTGTCAGTGGCAGCTTTTTGACCGGGCACTGCCCGCAGTGCGATCAGGCCATTTCCGGGTTCTTCTGTGAAGACTGCGGCGCACATTTCGAGCCGGACCAGGTGCGCGCGCCACGTGCACGCTGGGGCGAAGAGGTGCCCGCGCGGGCACTGGACAACCTGTTCTTCCAGATCCGCGAGCCGCAGGCGCTGCTCGCGCAGTTGCAGGCCACCCAGACCCCAGACCCATTCATCGACATCGCCCGGCGCCATCTACGCCGGCTGCCAGCCCGGGTACGGGTCACCAACCATGCCGGATGGGGCTTGCCCTATCAGCTGGACGGTCAGGCGCGGACGCTGTTTGGCCATGGCCTGCTGTTTGGCGCGGTGCGTTTTGTCGGCGACTGCTTTGCCCGGGCGACGGGCCTGGCGCAAAACCCGTTCGATCGCGACTCGCCGGTCATCACGGTCAATGGTTTTGGCATCGACAACAGTGTTTCGCACCTGGTCAGCATCCAGGCGATGGCCATGGCTGACGGCCTTTCCAAGCCGTTCGAGCACTTTCTCATCAACCACTTCTACACGCTGGAGGGGCGCAAGTTTTCCACCAGCCTCGGCTGGGCGGTGTGGGTCGAGGACATGGCCCGCGAAGGGCGGGTACCTTGCGATGCCCTGAGGTACTTCCTGGCCAGCACCAGCCCGATTCACCAGCGCACGGATTTCACCCGGCAAGACTTCGAGCAGTTCCTCAATGGCCGCTACGCGGGCCTGATCGAGCGGGTGAACACGGCACTCGGCGGTGCCGCTAAGGCTGCGGCGGTCGATGCGCCGGTGATGGCTGCATTCGATGCAGCCTACGCCGAGCAGGCCCAGGCCCTGACCTTCGCCAGCTTCGATCCGCAGGCGGTGAGCCGCAGCATCGCCGGCTGGGAGGCGCTGTTCGCCAGCCTGGCTGACGACAACAGTCGGTACTGGTGGCTCAAGGGCCTGGCGGTGCTGGCCTGTCCGTTGCTGCCGACGCTGGCGCAGTCGATCTGGCACAGGCTAGGGCAGCCGGGTGAGGTCAGCGTGCAGGCGTTCAAGCAGCAACGCCGCGCTGCAACCCGAGCCGTCACCAACGGCCAACTGGAGGCCAGCTCATGAAACCTGCCCTTGAAGGATTGCTCATCGTCGACCTGACCCGGGTACTGGCGGGCCCGTTCTGTACCATGCTGCTGGCCGACCATGGGGCGCGGGTCATCAAGGTCGAGCAGCCGGGCAAGGGCGACGACGCCCGCGCTTATGGCCCGTGGTTTGGCAGCAAGTCTGCGTATTTCTCGTCGCTCAATCGCGGCAAGCAAAGCATCGCCCTGGACCTGAAGAAGGCCGAGGACCGGCAGATCTTCGAAGACCTGCTGGAGCACGCCGATGTGCTGACCGAGAACTTTCGCCCAGGCACCATGGAAAAGCTCGGTTATGGCTGGGATACCCTGCATGCGCGCTACCCGCGGCTGATCTACGGCGCCGCCTCGGGGTTCGGGCACACCGGTTCGTCATCCCAGCGGCGCGCCTACGACATGATCGTCCAGGGCATGGGCGGGATCATGAGCGTCACCGGTGAACCAGGACGCACCCCGGTGCGCGTCGGGGTGTCGATCGGCGATATCAGCGCTGGCCTGTTTCTTACCTGCGGGTTGCTGATGGCCTTGCTCAAGCGCCAGCACAGCGGGCATGGCGCGAAGGTCGATATCGCCATGTTCGATTGCCAGCTGGCCCTGATGGAGTACTTCATCGGGCGCTATTTCGCCACTGGCGAGGTGACCGGGCCGGTGGGCAGCTACCGGCCGGCGATCGCCCCACCGTTTGGCGTGTACCAGGCGCTCGATGGCGGGCTGATCATCGCGGCCGGCAACGACAAGCTGTTTGCCGTGCTGTGCGAAGCCATTGAGCGCCCGGACATGCTGCTCGATCCGCGCTTCTCGAGCGCCGAAGCACGCAAGGACAACGAGGCACTGCTGGCACAGACGCTCAATGCCGCCCTGGCGGCAAAACCGGTCAGCGCCTGGACCGAGCACTTCGCTGCCGCCGGGGTGCCCGCCGGCCCGATCAACCGCGTCGACCAGGCCGTCGCCCATCCGCAGGTAGCCGAGCGCAACATGCTCATCGACGTCGATGACCCGCAAGTGGGGCGCTACCGCCTGGTGGGTTCGCCGATCAAGATTTCTGACGCGCCTGACCCACGCAAGCGTCGCGCCGCACCGGCACTGGACCAGGATCGCGAGGCGATCCTCAAGCAACTGTCACGCTCCATTCGGGAGGTAAAAGCATGAACGGCACTGCCAATCCCAAGGTCAAGCCACTGCCCGCCGAGTCGCATGTACCGGGCGTGGTGCTGCGCCAAGCGGACTTCGCCGGCCTGGGCGCAGGGGTCACGCCGTTCAGGGGCGGGCTGTTTACCGTGGCGCCCCAGTGCACCTCGCGCCCGGACAAGCACGCAGTACGCGAATGCTGGATGATCGCCAACGGCGGCGGGGTGCTGGAATACCAGGGCAGCAAGCTGCGGGTCGAGCAGGGCGATGTGCTGCTGTTCGAGCCGCATCACCAGCACCAGATTCACAATGATGGTGTGCAACCGCTGGTCATCAGCACCGTTTGGTGGAATGTCCATGCAGGCTGACCTGGTGGTGGTCGGCGCCGGCATTGTCGGCGCGACCCTGGTGGCCCGGGTACGCCAGTGCTTGCCCGGTTTGTCACTGATGCTGGTCGATGACGGCCAGCGCGCCAGTGCCTCGGCGCTGTCGGCGGGCCTGGTGACGCCGTTTTGCGGCGCGGGCAGCCGGCGCCGGCGCTCGGAGCTGGCCTTCGCCCATTACCAGGCACTGAGCCAGCGCTGGCCGGGGGTCGCCAAGGTTGCGTTCAGCTTTGTCGCCAGCGAGGGGCAAAGGCCGCTGTTGTTCGACGCCAAGCCACTCGAAGGCCGCCTGGCAGCGCTCATGCACCAGTACCGCGGCGCCTCGGCCAAGCCGGCCTTGTTCCAGGCCGGGCATGCCTTTGTCATCGATGTTCCGGGCCTGGTGAGCGCTTACCTGGCACCTGGCGAGGGTCGCCTGACCCGGCTTGCCGCCCGGGTTGAGCGCCTGGACGGCGATGGCCGTGCCTGGTGCCTACAGACCAGCGCCGGCGCGGTGACGGCGCGGCGCGTGATCTTCGCCAGCGGTGCCCGCAGCAACGCGTTGCTGGGGGCAATCCCGGGCAGCCTGATCAAGAAGATCGTGGCGTTCGACCTGCAAGCTGCACAGCTACCGGACCCAACGCAAGGGGTCATCTACATGCCAGCGCGCAAGGCCTTTGTGATGCCCAACCAGCGCCGCGATGGCTGGCTGTTAAGCATCACCTCTGCCGACTGGCGCGCTGTCGCTGACGGTCGCGTCGACGCCTTGCCCGACGAAGCGCGCGAAGCGCAGAGCATTCTCCAACAAGAGCTGCCCGGCCTGCCCATCCGTTCGCTGCGCGCGCGCGCGGCATTTGACAGCTACTGCGCCGATGGCGAACCCAGGGTCGTGTGCCTGCCCGGGGGGCCTGGCGCCTGTGCGTTGGTCGGTGCTTCCGGCTCGGGGGTGCGTTTTGCCCCGGCGCTGGCAAACGAAGCGCTGGTGGCGGTCGGGCTGCTGGCCGATGCCAGCGCCCCGGGCTTTATCAATCATTGCAAGGAAACCTGAGCATCATGCATGCAGCAACAGCGCTGGCGGCCATTGCGCCGTCATTCATATTGATCCTGATCGGTGTCGTGCTCAGGCGTGGCGAGTGGCTGGACAGCGGCTTCTGGAAGGGCGCCGAGAAGCTCACCCACTGGCTGTTCTTTCCGGCGTACCTGGTGCATACCATCGCCACCGCCGGCACCATGGGCAGCACGGCCAAATCGACGGTGCTGATCCTCGGTGCGGTCACCCTGGTGATTACCTTGGGCGTACTGCTGGGCTGTCGCTACCTGCGCGTGGTGCATGCAACCTTCACCTCGATCATGCAGGGTTCGGTGCGCTTCAACAGTTTCATCTTCCTGTCGGTGGCCTCGCAGCTGCTCACGCCCGAGGACTACGGCGTTGCAGCGGTGGTGGTTGCCTACATGGTGGCGATTTCCAATACCGTGGTATTGCTGGCGTTCGGCAGCAGGGACGGCTCGGTGTGGGGGATTGTCCTGAAGGTTTGCCTCAACCCGCTGATCCTCGCCAGTGGCGTGGGGCTTGCCCTCAACCTGAGCGGCGTACTGCTGCCGCAAGCGCTTGCCCAGCCGCTGAGCGCACTGGGTGCACCGGCCTTGCCGTTGAGCCTGATCTGCGTCGGGGCGGCCTTGCAGATACCCAGCGGCGAGTTTGCCCGCTTGTGCAAGACCGGCTTGCTCACTGCCAGCATCCGCCTGGGGCTGTTCCCGCTGCTGGCCTATGCGCTGATCAGCGCCTGGCCCGTGCCGCCTTTGGTCGCGACGCTGGTGCTGCTGTACTCGGTGGCGCCCTGTGCGAGCAATTCATATGTGCTGGCAACCCAGTATGGTGGCGATCATCGGCTGATGGCGTTCGTCGTGGCGGTGTCCACGGTGCTGTCGTTCGTGCCGATGTTCCTGCTGGCCGGCTCGCTATCAGTGATGGCCGTACCCTGATCGGTGTGCCCGGTGGCCTCAACGATTGTCGAGGGCGCCACCGGGCAGTGGCCGAGGAACGCACGCAAGCCTTGCTGGTATTGCTCAGGCGGCATCAGCTCGGTGTCTTTGACAATCACCAAGGACTGGCCCTGGCTAACCATCGGCGCGCTGGCCACGAGGTAGAAGTACGGCGACTCCTGCACCTGCACGATCTGCTCCCAGGCCAGGACGCTGGTGCCGACGCCGGCTTTGTCGAGGCTGAAGCCCTGCTCGTCGAAGCGCAGGCAATAGGTGCTTTCAAGCGATTTCAGCGGCGCCCGCAAGCGGGCTTCGATCAGCCGCTGATTGAGCCCGCGCAACGGTGCCCGGGGCTTGGCGTGGTTGGCGGCGATGCGTGCTTGCAGGTGCTTGATCCAGCGCCCGGAAAAACGCCACCAGAGCGGGATGAACAGCAGCACGAACAGCCCCAGGGCGATGACCTTCTGCGGGGTAAAACGGCGCTCGGGAAGATAGATCGCCAGCACCGCGCCAATCAGGCACAGGGTGAACATCAGCGGGCCGACCAGGCGGCTTTGCCAACGGGCAAAGGTGGCCATGGCCCGCGCTTGCTGCTGATCCTGCTTGAGCAATTCCTGCTCGAGCCGTTCGGCCATCCAGGTGTGAAGATGGGCGGCGGTGATGCTGAAGTGCAGTTCCATGGCGGCGTTGATCCGAGGTCCGTGTTCGGTGGGGGCGGCAGTCTACCGGCTTTTGCAGCCTGACGGCCCCGTTTCAGGCGGGGAACTGCTCGATATGGCGCTCTACCCACGCGTACAGGCACTCATCGAGGTGCGGGCGCTGCTCACTGAAGTGCTGCTGGCAGGTGTTGAACAGCGCATCCTGATTGACCCGAACGGCAAGCTCTGCGGCGCTTTCGCCCCCGGCATGGGCTGCCCGCAGTTGTTGCTGGCGTTGCTCGGCCTGGTCCAGGGTATCGGCCAGCGCATCCCGCTGCAGGTGCCGAAGCTGGGCGATGGCCTGCGGCAAATGAAAGTGCAGGGCACAGTCAAAGCCTTCCCAGTCCTCGAAGGCCAGCCATTCGTGCAACACCATGAAGCAGCGGGTAGCCGGGGGCAATTGCTCCAGCCGTGCGAAGTCCAGCCAGTACTGGCGCGGCAGCTGCTCGGCGGTTTCCAGCGCCTGGGCAATCAGGTCCAGGGCGCGGCCCTTGTCGTGATGATGCTGGCGCAAGATGCGCTCGGTCAGGCTGTAGCGCATTTGCTCGATGGCGCTCAAGGCGCGGCTCAGGTCATAGCCTGCGCCATGCAGGTGCGCCCGGGCCTGATCGGCGGGCAGCCCGGACTTGTCCACCAGCACCTGCAGCAGCTCGGCCTTGTAGCACTCGGCGGCCTGCTGCGGGTCGCCTGCGCAGCGCTCCAGCAAGGCCAGGGCATGGCGCAGGCCGATGGGGATGGCGCTGCGCAGTTGCTGCAGGGCCTGGGTGTCGGTCGGGTCCATTGACTGGCTACCTCGGGGAGTTGTCTATGTTTGGCGAACCTGTCACGGCACCTGCAAGCTCGGCAGCGCGGCCCGACCCTGCGCCGAGAGCAGCGGCTGCAGCTGTTGCCAGGTGAAGCTCAGGTCCACATCACAGCCATCGCCGCTGGGCTGGTTGGCCAGGCGCAGGCCCTGGGTGTCGAAACTCAGGTCGTAGCTGCTGTAGCTGGCGACATCCGGGCAGTCGCTGTCTGCGCTGGCCTGGGTCTGCAACCAGCTGGCGAATTTTTTCGGCAGTTCGACATGCCCGGTGTAGGGGCTGTCCCACGCAAAGCGCGTACCGATCCAGGTCCAGGGGTCGACGCTTTCGCCGGTTTGCAGGTTCCAGCTGTGCAGGCCCCAACTGATGCCGCCGCGACCATAGCCTGCGCTCCAGCGGTAGAACCTGACGGTGATCCACTGCGATGACCAATAGGTGGGCTCGACACTGATCTCGCTGGTTGCGGCGGAGCCGTTGCGGCCGAGGAACTCGCGGCGTTCGCTGAAGAAGGTGTTCTGGCCTTCGGGGCTTGCGGCCAGGCGGGCCAGGTGTTGATTGATTTTATGGATGGCCGGGGTATCGCCGTTGAGCTTCAAGGTGACCTGGGCGCCTTGGGTGCGTACTTGATAGGCGTGCTCGCCGAAGGTTTTCTTCTCGACCTTGACCGGCAGCGGGGCTGCCTCCATCGGCTGGTTGAAGGCGTCGCCACCACAGCCTTCGGCGCTGGTGCGTGTCAGCGCCAAAGGCAGCGGCGTGGCGCCCGGGGCCTTGCGCCAGGTTCCGCTCAGGTGATCGCCCTGGGGGGCGTCCAGGTGCCAGAAACCCGTATTGCCGTGTTCGGCCCAGGGTTCGCCGGGGTTTTCCTGGGCTAGCGGGATCGGCGTGAGAAAGCGCTGGTAGTAGTAGCTACCGTTGCGCTCGGGGGCGGCGTTGAAACAGGCGCTGATCGCCGCCTTGCCCAGAGTGCCTTGCCAGACACCGGCAAGGTCGCTGGATGCGGCACTGGCGTAGCCACACGCACCAGCGAGAGTCAGCAGGGCCAGGGGCTTGAGCATGAGGATCGGACTTCCAGTTGTCTGACGGGCAGGCATGATAGCCAATGATTGGCTCCTGGGGTATTGAGCCAATAGCTGCCCTTGCTCCACTCGCCCCTGATCCCACCGTCTAGCGGGGGCTAAAGACCCGGTTCACGCCCCCACCATCAAGCACGGCGTCAATCAGCGCCCGCGCCGTCTCGATGTGCTGGCCGGCGCCGTACACCAGGGAGTGGTCGTTGAGCGTCAGGTGGTCGAGCGCGTCGCTGACCGTGGCCTCGGCGCATTCCAGCAACTGGCAGGCATGCAGCAGCGCTTCTTCGGCGGGAATGCCGGCGCGAACAGTGAACATGTGATTGCTGCCAAACGGGGTGCTGGCGGTGGTTGCGGTGGAAAGGTCGAGGCTGGGGGGATCGGGGACTGGCTTTTTCATGTCGTGCTCCGAGGTGCGGTGGAGCTGCCACGCTTCGCTGCTAAACGAAGGGTGGCAGCTGTACGCGGGTTAGCAGACCGGGCACCTAGAGCAAAACCGGCGCACCCGAAGGTGCCCCACGTACAGCCGCCATATAGCGGTTTCCGTTGAACTCTAGATGCATGTTCGGACTGCTAAATCCGGTCATTGGATTTTCCAACGACGGCAGCAGCCTAGGGCCATAAAAGGCTCGGCACAATAGCGCAACGGCGGCGGAAGTATGATTCAGAACGGTCTTACAGAAAACACCTACAGCGTCGCGATTTGTCGCTGTTTACTGTGGGAGCAAGCCCAATGATCGGCAGAAACCAGTAGAGTGCGCATTACTCCCTCAATTGTTGCTTGAAGCATGAACCGTCCGCTGTTTGTTTCCCTCGATGGGCCCAAGGGCACCGGCAAGACCACGCTCCTGGAGGCCGTGACCAAAGCCTTGCGCGCCGACAAGCACAAGGTGATCCGCCTGTGCGAGAAAAAAAGCGACCCCTTTCGCGGTGCAACCATGGCCCTGGTCAACCAGTTGGTGCGCAATCCCTGCCGGGATCTGGAACTGGCCGTGTGCAAGCGTCTGGCCGATAGCCGCACCTGGATATCCGCGCATGTGCTGAGCAAACAGCCCGCCGACAGCATCATCCTCATCGATCGCTGGTACCCGTCCGATGCAGCGTTTCGCCGTTTAGTGCCATTTGCCGAGATTCTGCAGTTGAACCTGGAGCGCAACGTACGGGTGCCGGACCTGCATGTCGGGGTGGTCACCGACCCTCAAGTGTCGTGGGCGAGGGCCGCAGCACGCAACCGCGGGCTGAACAGCACGGTGATGCACAGGCTCGAAGAGCACGTGGCGAGTACCGAGGCGTTCGAGCAGGCGGTTGCCGATAACGGCTGGGTGCTGTGCCGCAATGAAGGCACGATCGAGGAAGCCACCCGCCAGGTGGTTTCGTCGATCTATGCAGTCCTGCACTAGCAACGGCTACTGTTTCTCGGCCAGCTATTCCTCGGCCAGCACCAGCCCCTGGTCCTCACCCAGAAAGCCGCCACTCTGGTGCTGCCACAGCCGTGCATAGGTGCCGTTGCGCCCGAGCAGTTCGGCGTGGGTGCCTTGCTCGATGATACGGCCCTCATCCATGACGATCAGCCGGTCCATGGCCGCGATGGTCGAGAGCCGGTGGGCGATGGCGATGACGGTCTTGCCTTGCATCATTTCGCCGAGGCTTTCCTGGATTGCTACTTCCACTTCCGAATCCAGCGCGCTGGTGGCTTCGTCGAGCAGCAGGATCGGCGCGTTCTTGAGCATCACCCGGGCGATGGCAATGCGTTGGCGCTGGCCGCCCGAGAGCTTGATACCGCGCTCGCCGACCAGGGTGTCGTAGCCGCTATGGCCCTGCTTGTCGCTCAGCTGGCTGATAAAGCCATCGGCCTGGGCGTGGTAGGCCGCCGCGCGGATTTGCGCATCAGTGGCATCCGGGCGGCCATAGGCGATGTTGTCGCGGATGGAGCGGTGCAGCAGGGAAGTATCCTGGGTGACCATGCCGATGGCGCTGCGCAGGCTGTCCTGGGTGACCTCGGCGATGTTCTGGCCGTCGATGCGGATCACCCCCTTGTCGACGTCGTAGAAGCGCAACAGCAGGTTGATCAGCGTCGACTTGCCGGCGCCGGAGCGGCCCACCAGGCCCACCTTTTCGCCGGCGCGGATGTTCAGGTTGAGGCCATCGAGCACCTGGCGCTCGCCGTTGTAGTTGAAGCTGACGTTGTCAAAACTCACCGCGCCGCCGCGGGTCTGCAGCACGCCGGCGTTCGGCGCATCCTGCACCTTGGGGCCGCGGGTGAGGGTGGCCATGCCGTCCTGCACGGTGCCGATGTTCTCGAACAGCGCGGTCATTTGCCACATGATCCAGTGCGACATGCCATTGATGCGCAGGGCCATGGCGGTAATCGCCGCCACCGCGCCGGTGCCGACGTCACCCTGGTGCCACAACCACAGGGCGTAGCCGCCGGCGCCGATGATCAAGGCCACCACCAGCGCCTGGTTGACGATTTCGAACTGGCTGACCAGGCGCATCTGGCGAAAGCCGGTCTGCTTGAAATCTTCCATCGCCGCGCGGGCGAAGTGCGCTTCACGCTTGGAGTGGGAAAACAGCTTGACCGTGGTGATGTTGGTGTAGGCGTCGGAGATACGCCCGGTCATTGAAGAGCGGGCATGGGCCTGCTCCTGCCCGACCTTGCCCAGGCGCGGCACGAAGTACAGCATGGCCAGCCCGAACAACGCCACCCAGGCAATAAAAGGCAGCATCAGCTTGAGGGCGAAGCCACCGGCCAGGGCGATGATGGCGATGAAGTACACGCCGATGCCGGGGACGATTTCGATCAGGGTGAACAGCACCTCGCGCACGGCGAGGGCGGTCTGCATCACCTTGGTGGTCACCCGCCCGGAGAATTCATCGGAAAAGAACGACAGGCTCTGGCGCAACATCAGCCGGTGGAAGTCCCAGCGCAGGCGCAGCGGCAGGTTGATCGCCAGTACCTGGTGCTGGACCATGGTGCGCAGCGCCACCAGGCCGATGCTGGTCAACAGCACGATACCGATGCCCCACAGCACCCGCCGTTCCTCGCCGTCGGTGGCGCCACCGGCCTGCCAGGTCGAGAGCAGGTCGACCACCTGGCCGAGAAAGGCGAACAACCAGGCTTCGTAGATCGACACACTGGCACTGAGCAGCGCGAGCGCAAGCACATAGCCGCGCGCACCACGGGTGCAGGCCCACAGAAAGCGCAACAGGCCTACCGGTGGCGGTGGTACTTCATCGGGCGGGAAGGGGTCGAGGCGGCGTTCAAAGATCTGCAGCATGGTGGCTTCCGAAAACGTGTAGCCCTGTAGTCTAGCCGGACGATGACGTCAGTGGGCATCGACCTATCCTGTGCCGATGCCTCCCCACCAACAGGAGTACCACTGATGGCCCTTACTTTGGACGACCTTGTCGAGATCGAGCACATCAAGCAGCTCAAGTACCGTTACTTTCTTGCGGTTGATTGCCATGACTGGACGGCACTGGAGGCGTGCCTTGCCGAAGACCTGACCACCGCCCTGGACGGCGGCAAATACAGCTTCGACAGCCGGGCAGCCTTTATTGAAGGGCTCAAGGCGATACTCGACCGGCCGACGTTCCTGTGCAAACACCACGGGCACCATCCGCAGATCGAAATGCTCTCGGCCGACACCGCGCGTGGCAGCTGGTACCTGGAAGATCACGCCATCGACCTTGAGGGCGACTGGATGCTGCACGGCACGGCGCTGTACCAGGACGACTACGTCAAGCGTGACGGGCGCTGGTTGATCGTTGCCACAGGCTACCAGCGCCTGTTTGAAACCGTGACCTCACCGATACCTGCACAGCTCAAGGTCACGGCCAACCTGTTTGACCGGCCCTAGAGGCGATATTGACTGGTGGGCAGCACGTCGATCTTGTCGAAATCGATAAAGCGCGCGCAGCTGTCCATCATGATTGCCAGGTTGCGCTGGAACTTTGCCTCGTCGCCGACCGCGTCGAAGAAGGCTTGAGGGTCGGTCATCGCCGCCGGCGGGAAGCACTCTTCGACGATGGCGTCGATCGGCGGGGCGCCGTGGGTCAGCACCTGCACCACCAGGTTCTGCACGTACTGAAAGTTGTCCTGGGTGTCGATGGCCACTGCCGTGTGGTGGTTGCGCCAGATGTCCAGCCAGGCCTGCGGGGTCAGGCGAGGAGGGCGGGTCAGCAGGGCTACTTGCGCAAAACCGTAGGTTCGCTCGCCCGGCGCGCAAGCAAAGCGTGTGTTGCCGATGGCTTCCGACTCACACACCAGATAGGCCGCCATACGCGCGGTTGCGGCCATGATCAGCCGGTCGAACGGCTGCCTGGCACTGGCGTTGGCGCTGTCCAGCCACAGCGACAGGCAGGCGTGCGGCAGCGGCCGGTTGTTCTCCTGGCGCAGGCCTGCCGCAGCGTCGACGTCGCTGTCGGCCAGGTTGAGTTGCAGCCTTTGCGCGCCCTGCGCCTGCAGTTGCGCGGCAAGTTCGCAGCGCAGTTGCCGGGCAAAGGTTTCGCGCGGGGTCTGGGTGTCACGCCAGAGCAGGTAGATGACTTTTTCCATGGCGATCAAGGTCCTTCGCAGTTGGTCAATGAGCGGGCGGGGTATCGACCCAAAGCCATGCTGGGGGCAACGCGAAACCACGGAATCCTCCGAACAGACTAGCGCCGGCCCCTGTTCAAACGCTTTGCCACAGCTAGTCCCAACGGACGATCAGCACCCGCCTGCGGCTCGATAGACTCAAGCCACACCCACTTGTGAGGTCAGCCGAATGAGCCTGGAACACCGCATTGCCCGCCTGGAGGCGCTTGACGCCATTCGCCAGCTCAAGCACCGCTATTTCAACGCCTGCGACCTCAAGCAGGTGGAGGTCATCCGCGACTGCTTTGCCGAAGGCGAGATCCTCATCGACTACGGCCCGGTGGGGACGTTTCACGATCGCGACAGTTTCGTCGCGCTCTATCAGCAACTGGCGTGCAACGCGCGGGTGATCGACCTGCATCACGGCGCCAACCCGGAAATACACCTGACCGGTGACGACCAGGCCCAGGGCCGCTGGGCCCTGTACTACTTCAACCTGGATGGCGAGAGCGGCGCCACGCGGCAACTGGGTGGCATTTACCAGGATCGTTACCGGCGCATCGACGGGCAGTGGAAGTTGATCGAGACTTGCTTCAGCGCTCATTCGCGGGTGGAGGGCTAGTCAAGGGCCTGGAGGCGGGAATGCGGTATTTGCTTTAAATGTAAAGTATTCGCATTTATACTGCGCGGCCACGCCTCCCTTGGCATTCCCTTCGCGCAGGTCATCGTGCAGGTCGAGCCCAGCAAACCCACACTCCTGGCAACCTTGGTCCGTCATTATGACGAGCTGGTCGACCATGTGCGCCGACGTTTTGGCGAGCGGGTGTTTGCCCGTGAAGTGGTGCATGACCTGTGCCTGCAGTTGCTGGAAAAGGACGAAAAACAGGATGTGCGCACGCCAGTGGCGTTGTTGCGCAAGATCGCCCACGACATTGCGGTTAGCCGCTACCGTAGCGAGCGCCGTCGCCAGGGCTGGATAATCGGCGTTGATGCCTTGCCTGAAGTGGCCAGCGGTGCCCCAAGCCTCGAGCGCCATCTTGACGCTGAACGCACCCTGGCGCTGCTGACCGATGCGATTGCCAACTTGCCGGCGCGCTGCCAGGCGGTGTTCGTCATGCACAAACTGCACGAACTGCCGCAAGCGCAAGTGGCCGAACGCCTCGGCATCTCGCTCAAGACCGTAGAAAAACACCTGCGCCTGGGCATGAACGCGTGTCGCAAACACCTGGCCACGGAGCTGCTGCCATGAGCCGCAAGCCCCAGGACTACCGCGAAGAAGACGAAGCCCTTGCGCGTTTTCGCGAGGAGCTCAAGCAGCGATTCCCGCTGCCGGCGCCAACACCGGCCAAGCGCAAGCGCGCCACCGGCAAAACCCTGGGGCTGGTTGTGCTGGCCCTGGCGGCGGGCGCGCTGTGGCTGGACCCTGCGTATCAGACTCAACATATCGCCAGCCAGGTCGGCCAGCGCCAGGCCCTGCAGCTGGCCGATGGCAGCCAGGTGCTGCTCGACAGCGACAGCGCGCTGACCATCAGCTGGCACCTGCGCAGCCGCCAGGTCGAGCTGCAACGGGGCCAGGCGCTGTTCCAGGTGTCGCCGAGGGTCTACCGGCCGTTTCTGGTCGATGCCGGCGGGGCAGGGGTGCGGGTGGTCGGCACCCGCTTCAACGTCAACCGCAACGGGCAAGACGTGCAGGTGACCGTGGCCGAAGGCAAGGTGGCGGTGCGCGGGCGTGCCACCGAGGCGGTGACGTTGCTCGAACCTGGCCAGCAACTGCGCGTGCGCGATGGCGTCGCCGGCCCGATGACCCGGGTCAGCGCCGATGATGTCACGGCCTGGAAAGACAACCGCCTGGTGTTCACCAGCACGCCACTGGCCGAGGTCATCGCCACGCTGCAGCGCTATCACCGCCAGCCAATCAGGTTGATCGACCCGGGCACGGCCCGCTTGCCGGTATCCGGGGTGTTCGACAGCGAGCATGTCGAGCGTCTGCTGGCGCTGTTGCCGGCGATCCTGCCAGTCAGCGTTGCAACCGCGGCTGATGGCGCGGTGCTGATCAACTCCCGCGACACGAAAAAATAATCTGCGCCAGAGGTAGGGTTGCGCGGCGGTGCTGACGGCTATCTCTCTGCAACCTTACTTTGTGGAGCATAAAAACGTGAGTCAGCCCTTCCTGCGTGCGCCTGTGCGCCTGTCTTTGCTGGCCAGCGGCCTGCTGTTCAGCCAGTGGTCGCTGGCGCAATCGGCACCGGTCGATTTCGATGTGCCCGCCAGCTCGCTAGAAACATCCCTGAACGCCGTTGCCCGCCAATCCTCGGCGCAGATCCTCTTTGCCAGCGACATCACGGCCGGCAAGCGTGCACCTGCGCTGCGCGGGCGCTATACCTTGCAGCAAGTGCTGGAGCGGCTGCTGGGCAAGAGCGGGCTGACCGCCCAGGAGCGCGACGAACATACCTACCTGGTGCTGCCCGGCACTTCAGCTGTTAAGGAAGCGGCCGCCAGCGATTCGGCTGCAGTGGAACTGGCCAGCCTGGAGATCAGCTCGTCGCGCCTGAACAGCGACCTGGTGCCACAAGCCCGGCAGGTCAATGTCATCGAGCGCGAACAGCTGGAGCAGTTGCGCCAGGGCTCTGATGGCCTGGCCACCCTGCTGGCGAAAAGCATCCCCGGCATGGCGGACTCCAGCCGCACCATCACCGACTACGGGCAGACGCTGCGTGGGCGGACAATGTTGGTGCTGGTCGACGGCGTACCGCTGAACACCAACCGCGATTCCTCACGTAACCTGGCCAACATCGACCCGGCGCTGATCGAGCGCATCGAAGTGATTCGTGGCAGCAGCGCCAGCAAAATGGCCAGATCGCGCGCTCGAGCCAGTTGTTGCAGCAGCCTCAGGGTTTCAATGCGCCGAGGCAGATCCAGGAAGGCGGTGATCTCATCGAGGATAAGTACCTTGGGCTGTTGCGCCAAGGCGCGCGCCAACAGTACCTTCTGCCGCTCGCCGTCAGACATGTTTGCTACCGCTTTGGCTGCCAGCCCAGCAGCGCCTGCGTGTTCGAGCGCCTGCGCGACGATGTACCGATCGTATTCGTTGAGTCTTCCAGCCCAGCCGACATGGGGGTAACGTCCGAGCGCGGCCAGTTCAAAGCCGTTAAGCACCCCCGGGTCAACCCGATCGGTCAGCACCACGGCCATGCGCCGTGCGCGCTCTGCCGGGGTGAGGGAATCAAGCAACTGGCCATCCAGTTCGATGCGCCCTGAAACAGCCCGCTGCATGGCGCTCAATGTGCGGATCAGGGTTGACTTGCCGGCGCCATTTGCGCCCAGCAGACATACCAGGCGCCCTTTGGGTAAATGCAGGTCCAGAGGGCCGAGCAGGGCTTTTCGGCGGTAGCCGACTTCCAGTGCGTAGCTGCGCAGCATGGCTAAAGCACCGCGCCAAGGGTAACCGTTGCAGTACGCGGTGTCCCCGGATACATCGGCACGAAACTGCCGCCCGAATCGTAGTAACGCTTGTCAAACAGGTTCTGCACATTCAACTGTATGCGGTAACGCATTGCCTGGCCGAAGCGATAGGTTATGTTGCTATCCCAGCGTGTATAGGACGGCAAGGTAAAGGTATTGCTGTTGTTCGCCTCTCGCTCGCCAACGTAGTTGGCACCCATGCCGATGCTCAGCCCCGCAATGCCAGGCAAATCGTAGGTGCTCCAAAGGCTAGCGTTGCGTTGCGGCGCATTGGCCAGGTGATTGCCTTGCATGCCTGCGTCGCTGTCTTTACTGATGGTGGCTTCAAGCTGGGTATAGCTGGCAAGCAGGCGCCAGCGATCGCTGACCACCAACGGCAGGTCAAGCTCCCAGCCTTTACTGCGTTGCTCACCCACTTGAATGCTGTAGGTAAACGTAGGGTCGTTCGGGTCGGCAACCAGGCCGTCGCGACGGCGAATATCGAACACCGCCAAGGTTGGCGTGAAACGCCCGTTGAGCAAGTTGAGCTTGGTACCGACTTCGAACTGCTCGCCTTTTACAGGCTTTGGGACTTGACCGCCTGCAAGGATCCCATTGTTCAACTCGGTGCGCATGGAGCGTGACCAGCTGGCATAGACTGATAAAGCTTCGAGTGGCGTCCAGGTAATACCCACCCGGGGGGAAAAGGCATTGAAGGTTTCTGTTGAGGGCTCACTTAACCCGTAGAAGTTGTCCATGGCCGAAGCGTCGATTTGATCGAAACGCCCTCCCAGAAGCAAGCGCCATTGCTCTGTGCTCCCAAAGCTCAGTTCGTCCTGGGTGTACAGCGCCCACGAGTCGTTAATAAAGCGACCTTCGCCTGCCGGGGTCATCGGCGAGGGAGGAGTGCCATACACCGGATTATTGAAATCGATTGTGCTGCTGGTGCCGGCAGCGGCATCGTAGTCCCACCAATCCCGGCTGTACTCGGCACCGAACAGCACGCGGTGATTAATTGGGCCAGTGCGAAAGCTGCGACTGACTTCTGCCAGTGCTGTAGCGTCTATCTGGCGATCATGATTGAGTTGCGGTCGCCGGCTAACCGTTGGGTTTTCCTCGCTGCCACCGATTCCACCATTGAAAAAGCCGTAGGCATACCATGACGTTTGCAAACGCGAATCCGAGGCTTGAATGGCCGCATGAAGATCCCAGTCATCCGTGAGTGCATGGTCCAGGGTCACCGAGGCAAGCTTGCTGACAGCGCTGTTGCGGGTATCTGGCCCTGCGAAGTTACGTTCGATCGGCGCATCCAGGTAGCGAGGGTTGTTACCAAAGCCCCTGTCCATGTCGGCGACCTTGCGCGCGTATTCAAACTCGAAGGTCAATGACGTCAGCGGTGCAAGCTGCCAAGTCAGCACCGGCGAGAAGAATTTGCTTTCGTTGTTGACGAATTCACGGAAGCTGCCGTTGTCCTGCCAGGCTGCGGTCAAGCGATAGTCAAGTGTTTCGCCCAGGGGGCCTGTGCTATCGAGCGTAGTGCGGTAAAAGTCGTAGTGGCCGGCGCTCACATCGACTTGAGTGCGCTGTTCTCGCTGGGGTTTCTTGGTCACCAGATTCACCACGCCACCGGGTTCAAAGCGTCCGTACAAGGCAGACGCAGGGCCCTTCAATACTTCTATCTGCTCGATATTGACCAGCTCATCGACGCTGGCGAAGCTGCTGCGGCGAATGCCGTTTTTCAGATTGCTTTCCGTGGTGAAACCGCGCAGTCGAAAACGATCATTAAGACCACCAAAACCCACTTGATTGGTCACGCCGGGCACGGTCCGAATCGCCTCACCAAACGTCGTCACTCCCCGGTCCTCAATCAGCTCGCGGGTAACGGTTTGAATAGAGAAGGGCGTTTCTTTGGCTGGGGTAGCGCTCTTGTTCGCCGTTGGCACGGCGGTCGAGCGGTATCCTTGTTCACGGGTACCGAAAACCTCCGTCATGTCCAGCTCGATAGTCGCGTCATCTGCGCACGCCAGCGGGGAAAGCATGCATGCGAACCCGGCCAGCAAAAAGCGTGAGGAAGTGGATTTGTTTGTCATGGAGAGACCGGAGGTTCTTTGGGGGCTAAGGAATTTAAACTCAATACAAACGTTATAACATAACATTTTACTGGTCTTCCACCCACCAGGGAGTATCTGTTGCTGGTCGTAGGAGCAAACCGCCGGTGGAACCTAACCGTTTTGGCCTGGCCCAAGCCCAAGATGCACAGGTTTTGCAGGGTTCGGGCAAGGCTGTGGGCAAGGTCGTCATCGATATCGAGTAACGTCCTCCTGCCAGACGCTCCATGGTGGACAATCCAAGACCTTGCGCTAGCCTCAGAGTGCTCCTTCAGGGAGCAGATCAGTCGGGCCATGTACGGCCCTTAATACAGTTCTGAGGGAATAGAACATGTCTAAAATTGATTTCTCATCGCTGAAGTCCAACGTCAATGATTCAGCATCATTGATGCCTAGCATTGCCAATACAAAAATCCTCATGGGGTTCTGGCATAACTGGCAAGCCGGTCATAGTGACGGTTATCAAGGTGGGCACTTTGCCAATCTGAATCTGGTGGATGTACCCAAGGACTACAATGTTGTTGCTGTGGCTTTCATGAAAGGCCAAGGTATTCCTACCTTCAGGCCTTACAACCTCTCCGACGATGAGTTTCGCCGTCAGGTCGGCGTGCTCAACAGTCAGGGGAGGGCGGTGTTGATCTCATTGGGCGGCGCCGATGCTCATATTGAGTTGCACAAGGGCGATGAGCAGCCACTGGCGAATGAAATCATTCGCCTGGTTGAAGTCTACGGCTTTGATGGGCTGGATATCGACCTGGAGCAAAGCGCGATTGATTTTGCCGACAACAAGACGGTGCTGCCGGCGGCCTTGAAACTGGTGAAGGATCACTACAAGGGCGAAGGGAAACACTTCATCATCAGCATGGCACCCGAGTTTCCCTACCTCAGGGTTGGCGGCAAGTACGTTGGCTACCTTCAGGCCCTTGAGGGCTACTACGACTTCATCGCACCGCAGTACTACAACCAGGGTGGCGATGGAATCTGGGTACAGGAGGCCAACGGTGGTCAAGGTGCCTGGATTGCCCAGAACAATGATGACATGAAAGAGGATTTCCTCTACTACCTGACCGAAAGCCTGGTGACCGGTACGCGGGATTACATCGCCATCCCCGCAGATAAATTCGTCATTGGCTTACCGGCCAACAACGACGCTGCGGCCACTGGCTACGTGATAGATCCTGCTGCGGTTGTCAATGCATTCAAGCGTCTCGACACTGCTGGCCATGCCATCAAAGGGCTGATGACCTGGTCCATCAACTGGGACGACGGTGTTACCCGGGACAATGTTGCCTACAACTGGGAGTTCTACGATCGTTATGCACCGTTGATTCACGGCGAATCGCAACCTGGCGAGCGGCCAACGGCGCCCGCGAACCTGTCGGCCAGGGACGTCACCGAGATCAGCATGACCTTGAGTTGGGGCGCTTCAAGCGGCCCTCGGCCGATCGAGACCTACACGCTGTACCGAAATGGGGCTGCGATAGGTAATACGCAAGCGTTGACGCTGAAAGACTCAGGCCTGAAGGCGAACACTCAGTACAGCTACTTTGTCACCGCGACAGACGCTCAGGGGAATCTGTCGCTTCCGAGCAAGAGCCTGATCGTTCGAACGGCCGGAGACATCACCGATCCAGAGTTCCCCGAGTGGCAGTTGAACCAACGGTATTTCAAGGAAGATGGCGTGAGTTACGAAGGCAATCATTACGTGTGCCTGCAAGAGCACGTATCAAACTCAGGCTGGACACCACCAGAGGCGTTTACGCTGTGGGCGAAGGTGGCGATCAAGCGGCGCGCTTAGGGGGGGAATGCAAAAGTGCCCGGAAGTAAATTACCGAAAATTTCATAAAATACAAAAATTAATAAAATCATTGGCTTATCTTTCGATTAAGAGAAGTAACCTTAAAATTTTTCTACTTTATTTTTTTTGGTTAATGTCCACCTGGTTCTGATAGGGAAGTAATTATCGAAATTCGTGTAGGAGATCAGGGGCGAGGCAGCACTGAGCGGCGACGTAGCTCGGGGGCGGTGATTCCAATAGACTCCGCTTACACAGATATCTAGAGTCCCCCTGCCGTGTTCCCCGTGGCAGCTGCCTTCCCCCCCTAATTCGTGGCAGGCACTTAGCCCTAGCACAGTACAAAAGAAATGTCGCAAACACCGCATAGCACAAGCTACCGAGCCATTGCTACGTAGCTTTTCACGAGCTTGTCGAAGCGTGTGACAATGCGGCGGTTCTTTTTCAGCCAGCCGAACATGCGTTCGATGGTGTTGCGTATCCAGTATTTCGGCTGATCAAAAAAGCGAGGTAAGCCGGGTTTGGGTCTGAGTTACATTGATCGCAGAGGGGGGAACCGGCAGCATATGGTTTCGGCGTAGCCCTTGTCAGCCAAAAGCCAGCGACAGCGTTGCGAGGGCGACCGCGCGAACTGAGGATTTAGGCTTCCTCGAGTCGGAGCTATAAGCTGAGCCTTTGTGGAGTCTTCGGCCATCCAACGAAAGGAACTCTGTTAAGGCCAAACGTTCTGAGCCGTCGGATGCGGGGTGGGATTGGTTGCCGATCTCTTCACTGAAACGCGGCGCATAGGCTGATTCAATCGGATGCTTAAGCTCCTCCACATCAGCCATACCGATCACGACCAGCCTGCGTTAATACAGCGCCTGAAGCCAAAGCAGCACCAGCGCGACTGCCCGGGAAAGGTTCTAGATGTAGCTGGCCATCGAGTTGTCATTATGGCGAAATGTATCTATATTCAGCCGAGGACTTTCCGGGATGCCCCAAGCATAGGGAATTGAGATAAGGACCAGCATTTCCACTACCTGTCTACTGGGTGTGGCTATGCCTAAAAAAAGTAAAAATGCTTATTTTGCAAAACGTGGCGTACATTTCGGCAACATGTGGGCTGTCTATAGCCTAAAGTGCGAGCAAGTACTGCTTCTTGGCAGTGACCGCCAACTCGCCCACTGGCTACTTAAGCTAGAATTCTCCCCCGCAATCAAAAACTTTTCATTTCAGCCGGGACGTAAAGAGGTCTCTGTTGGGGCTGAGTTGTATCAAATCGACTATCACGTCGAAGTCTTCCCCTCTGATGGTCCTCCCGAGCTACATTATTTGCGCACAGAGGGGAACTCTTTCGACTATGCAGAAAAGTCAAATAGAACCAGTCGGATAAAATACCGATACTGTGAATTTAATGACGCTGATTGGGCTCCGGAAAAAAACAAAATCCTGCCGCTATTAAAAGTTTCTAGTTTCCTGAGTGGCGGTAGGCATGCCTATGTGCCTCAGTCTCTTGTAGACAAAGCGATCGTGCATTTGGAACAAGCGAGGCAGGGCAGCCTAAGAACCTATCTTTCAGCATTAAATTATTATGATCAAAATTTATGCCTCCTGGTGTTTTGTAGGCTCTACGCCAGCGGCGTAATAGCTGTTGATTTTGATAAGGTACTGTTTGATATGGGTACAAGGTGGTGGGTAAATGACTAATAAGTTAACCAGGGAATCTATTGCGCGCGTAGGTATTCAAAGAGTTGATGAGTCGTTGCTCACCAATAAACAAAGGCAAACTTATAGTCGTAGATTGCGAGCTATTGAGATGAAGCTTGATGGTTTCACCGGGCGGGAGATTAGGCTAGAGACTAATATTTCAGAGAGTGAAGTTTCCCGCTTTTTTGCAAGATACACAACGATTAATGAAAATGGAGTGTATTGGGGTGAGGCAGCGTTGGTCTTCAAGGTTCATCTTGCACCTAATAGACGAACCAAGCCCTTGTCAGAAAAGCGGAGCGAACAGCAAGGAGGTGGCAGCGGAGCATTAGGTTATACACTTAACAAATATCCTGTGCTGTTACAAAAATTCACTGACGAGGTATTTCGACAAACAGAAAAACATACACAAGGGCGAAATTTCGAAAAGCGAGGCTTATGCGACATATTCTACGATATCTGTAAAACTGTTGGCATCAAGGAGGATGAATGGCCATTTAACCAGGCTAGAGGAGCGCGAAAAACTGTTAGTGGCTTAATTGACGAAATACTTCTTAGCGATTTTTCACGCGCTGCATTGGTGGTCGGCGGCCGTACAGCACAGATCCACAGTAACACTGGAACAGGTTATGAACCTTTTTTGAATTACTTTGATGTCTTCGATTTGATAGAAATTGACTCCTATAAAGTTGATGCATTTTTTGTACTTAATATCAGCGGCGATAAGAGAGTTAAGACCAAAGACGTAATCAACCGGATCTGGATCATAGCGGCAATATGCAAAGCTAGCGGCGCAATACTAGCTATTAAGTTTGTATTTTCTAGCGAAATTAGATCTCAAGACCTCGTGGATCTTATCTGCGAAGCGTACTTGGGAAACTGGATACCTAGAAAAACATTGGCAGTTAATGGTTTGGCATATAGTGCAGATGGTGGAATGCCATGCTATGCAGTTCCCGAATTGCGGTATCATACATGGGGTGCTGTTGCCTTAGATAATGCGATGCAGCATCACGCGAACAAAGTTTATGAGCTAGCGTTGCATCGTATTGGATTTGCTATCAATTTTGGTCCGCTTGGGCAGCCTGCTAGAAGACCGAACGTGGAAAGATTATTCAAGCGCATCGCAACTAAAGTCATGCACCAATTGCCTTCTACGACTGGAAGTTCTCCGGGTGATGGGGATGGCAGAGCTGAACGTCCTGAGGAAGCGGCAATATTATATCAAGTAGATGTAGATGATGCGCTAGAGGTGATGGATGTCTATACCGCAAATTATAATGGCGTTCCCCAAGGAGGGAAAAATAAAGCAAATAGCCCATTGGATATTATTCGTGCGTATACTAAAAATATCACCGGTATTATTCCTGCAAGCTTGGAGTCTTACATCTCAACTGCTGCGTTAGGAAGCCTCACGCGCGAGGTGACTATCAGGGGGAATATCAAAAATGGTATTCGCCCGAGAATTGTACTCGACAAGGCGACCTATACGAGTGTTCAGCTTGCTAATTCTCCACAACTTATTGGTAAAAAAGCGGTTGCACGGATAAATCCTGCTGACTACCGTACCGTAGAATTATATCTGAAAGATGGCGTTCATCTAGGTGTTGTTATGGTAGAAGCAGCTTGGAGAGGGTTGCCTCACAGCGTTACCACTAGAAAGCTAATCAATAGGGCTCTTGAAAAGAAAGAGTTCAAAATAGTGGCTGGCCAAGATCCGATTATTGCGTGGCAAAAACACCTTCGAGAAAATGCGAATCCAAAAAATAATCGCGAGCAAAAAAGAGTGCAACACGAATCGGAGAGCAGCAAAGAACAAGCTGTAACGGCGAGAAAGAATATGGCGCCGCAAAATTCAGCTACGGAAACAACAGAGCGGTGGAAGAAGCTTGGTCTATTTGACTAAAGGGAGGGTGGGGTATGGATTATGAACATCCAATACTCAGCACTGAGTATTTATTGAATACACCAACGGTAATGGCTGTAGTGCAAAATGCCTGCTTCAAAGTGCTAATGAGAAAAACTGGGGTAGTGTTTACTGGGGAGCCGAGAATTGGAAAGACACGGTGCTGTGAAGCCCTTGTGAAAGAGATTCCAAAAAAATTTCCAAAAGTATACACGTTCATGATTGTGGCAACTAATAAGGACCTTAATCAGCAATATTCATCCATCATTCATCAGCTGATTGAACTGGAGCGATTGAACCCTAAACCTCGTGCCACATTTATTCAGCGCCAGGCGATGCTGATTGAAAGATTGAAGCATCGTGCGGCCGAGAGGAAAGCCAAGCAAATAGTCTTGATCATAGACGAGCTTCAGCGTCTTTCTGCTAGAGATTTTGATCAGTTGGCCGACTTGTATAATACTCTGAGGATGAATTCGATAACACTAACCGTGATATCGTTCGCGATGCCGAGCATTGAGAAAAGGGTTGTTGAATTTCTTGAAAATGACTTTCAACATATGATTGGACGGTTCTTGAGTGACATAAAGCCTCTGTTCGGTGTCACTAGCCTCAGAAATCTATCAACGGTCTTAGCGCTTTACGATGATGAGTGTGCCGAAGGATCTACCAGTAGTTACACTAAAAGCTCTATACCGCGTGCTTATAGCGGAGGCTTTCGTATGAGCAGCCTTGCTGACGACATCTGGCGGGAAATGTCTCGAGTCGCGAGTGGAAAGTATGTGCAGAACTTACCAATGGAACACGTCACTCAAGTTGTATCCTACCTTTTCTTGATTTTTAGCCACGAAGACAATGAGTCCTTAAATGCACCGCAGGACTTAATTTCTGAAGCGGTAAGGGAAAGTAACTTTGAACAATTTTGTCGAAAGATTGACCAAGGTGATGTATGAGTAGCCTTTGCTATCCTAATTATGGTGTCCTCCCCTACGAGTCAACGACTTCCATACTTGTCAAGGCTTCGTATTTTAATTTTATTGAAATTCCACGGCTTAATACGCTTCTAACCCGGTCGAGTAATACATCCAAAGCTACTGGTGCAGTATATATGGATGGTGTCTTGTCCCAGTTGGGTGTCACTAAGCTCAATCGTATTGAGCACTATGTGCCCTCAGCGTTTAAGCGAGACATAAAAAAAGAGTTTCTATTCTGTGCTGAGTGTGCTGAGTTTAACTACCACTCTGTTTTTAACTTGATCGCTCATCATTCAGTTTGCAACCTTCATAAACGAGCACTGCAGCCGACGTGTGATCAATGCAGGGAAGGTTTTTTACAAGGATTTATCACTCGAGGCTCAATCGCTAAGGCCCGGAGCAGGTGCAGTGCCTGTGGTTTTAGCATCGCGGACACATCACGGGAGATTAGAATGTGCCAGAATCTTTCTTTGCGGAGAGCGATCAGCCGATGTGGAGATCAAGTGGCATCATGGTATCGAGAGATTGCACCATTTGCCGGAGGGGCAGATCAAATCGTATTCGACTACTACGCCTCAGAAAAATATAGACAGATTTTGACTGAGCCGCTGGAATATAAAGTGGGGATGGCGAGCCCGGAACGGCTGGCGAAATGTTTAGTAGCGTCGACCCCAACCTATTGGCTTCACCACCCTGGTTATATTTCCGAAAGGGACGGTCTTAATTTTGCGGTGCGTCAGAAAACAGTCGCTGAAGCATGTCGAGACTTAGAGGTTAAATATCTTTCAAAACACTTCCCTTGCATGCAGATAATAGATGCGCTCACGGACCCTTTTATGGACGTGACTGGTGAGTACACTTTTTGTCCTGTTTCGTTGGCTTATGCTCTATTGCGTTTGAAATTGGACAATAAATCCTGGCCGAGTAATCTGTCGTTTTGGAGTTGCCGAAATTCTGGAATCAGTAATTTAGAGGACATCGTTTCTCCTCTCGGGCGAACGAGCAAGCCACAAGAACTTACGTTGTTTTTTTTGCATATTCTAGGTGAATTGCAATTCATGGTTACTAGGGGCAAGAATTTTTTGGTCATCTGTAGTGAGAAGAAGTCGTTTTCGCCTCGGGTGAACAAGATGGTATATTTGAGAAGAACTCCATTGAGCTTCCGTCGTTCATGCCAGAAGGAGAGACCCGATATTAGGATAGCTCGCTATACGTCACACGGCCCACTCTTTGTCATTCTGAACCCTTCTGAGGTCCGCGCCTCGACGTTTTTCAAAAACGAAATCCTAGTGATTTAGCGGAATGAATTGAGCTTGCCAGTTTTAGGTCGTGCGTGCATTATTTTAGAGAGGTGTGACATGATTCCAAGCTATTACACTATTATCAAGGCTCGTGCAAAAATTATTCGCTCAGGTGCTAAGGTAACATTAAGCAACGTCCAGAAAGAACTGAGTGCTGCATTCTACAAGCCTGCGATCGCATCTAGACTTAGAGAGATTGAAGCTAACATTCAACGTCCTGTACTCCTTAGTCAAAATGCACCAAATTATGGGAGCAGACAGGCACTAGCTGAATTGCGTATTTCGTTCTCAGAGATGAGCCACTACCAATTGGCGACTGAGCTTGAACGGCTAATGTTGTACATCATTCCAGAGTTGTATTTAAAACTATCACTCCTTGAAGATGCGGCTAAGAACAAGTGTTCTGCGAATAACTCGGCTGAGAAAGAGTACTCTATCGATGGGGAAGTCGGCACTTCGGATTTTAGCTCAGGATCCCGATCAATTCGCGATCTATCCAAGCTGTCTGTAGAGCTGGGCATCAACTCAAAAGGCGGCATACGATATTCGTGTACAAACTGCGGGCTCATGCTTGAAATTCCGTACGAGCCAGACCAGGCAGGATTATCATCGGATCCTGCAGAGCTGCAAACAAAAATTGGGTTACTGGCAAGTGAATTGTATCGGTCGGAGCACAACGAGGGTCAACTTAAGAAAAAAGTTGTTAAGCTTAACCGTCAAATCGTTGAACTACACCATCGTGTGAAGATGCTAGATGACGTTGTTTATAGTATTCGAGCGCAGTTAAGCTGAGCTGCAGCTACTTATTGGAAACAAGGTTGTGGCAGGTGTGATGCCGGCATGATTGCTGGAACAACCATGATATTTCGCAAAGAGGCGACTGGGAATAAATCAATACTGTGCCGACATGACCCATATCGCCGATAGGCCGGTGTCGGCTATCACTCTTCGAGGTGGGCGCGTTGGTTGTCTGCAGTGAGTGCTTCGCCCATTGCCCCGGCTACCGGGGGGTCGCCAAACAATTGGCTGGCACGGCTCTCCAGCAAAGCACCTGCCTGAAAATAGCCCATTACTGTGGTCACGCTTCGGTGTTCGGTCATGGCCATCACCTCACCCAGTGGCACGCCTTGGCGCCCGGCCTCGGTGATAAAGCCAGAACGCAGACTGTGCGCTGCCCAGTCGCCCTCCAGGCCGGCGAGTTGCGCACGGCGCTTAACGATGCGCGCGACCTGATCGCCGGACAGCCCGGCGCTACCGACTCGCCCTCCTTTAAACAGGCGACGAAACAGCGGCCCGCTGCTTGCGGGTGCCGCAGTCAGCCAGGCGCTCAGTGCCTGCGCCGCCGGTCCTTGCAGCGGTTTCTCTCGACGCACTCCGCCGGTATCGGTCTTGGTGGCACCGAGGGCGTACAGCCAGGTGTCCGCATCCAGTCGACGCAAATCCTCGACCTGCAGACCCACCACCTCCGAACGGCGCCGACCGCCACCGCTCCAGGCCAGCAGGAGCAGGGCGCGATCGCGCACGCCGCGCACGCCATCACTGCAGGTGGCGAGCATCGCCTGCAGCGGCTCGAGCACTACCGCGGTTTTCTTGCGCAGCGCCACGCCTTGACGGGCCTGGGCCTTGCGCGCTTCACGCAAAAGGGTCTTTACCGCTGAGGCCTCGCAAGGATTGTCCCACGCGTTGAGGCGGTGCCACTTAGCTAGCACTGCCAGGCGGTGGCTGACCGTGTTGAACGCCAGGGCGCCGAGTTTGCCCTTGACCCCGGCAGCGACCAGGGCCGCATCCAGCTGCGGCGGCAGCAACTGGCTCCAGTTGCCATCGCCATCCGGACGGGCCAGGTGATCGACGATGAATTGCACCGCGACATCAGGCGGTAGCGCGCCGTCGCCAAGCGACCGGTGATAGCGCAATCGAAGCCAGGCGGACCAGTAGCTGAGGGCGCTTTGGTAGCTGCGCACGGTATTGGCTGCCGTGCCTGCCGAGATGAAAGCCTCAGCGGCGGCGCGGGTGCTGTCGGCCAAGCTGTGCAGCGCCAGCGGGGTATTCGGCAGGCCGTCGAGCGGAAGTGTATTATTCATTACGTTCAACGTATTATTTATTGATTTTTCAATTTATAAGGTCGGATAAGATTGCATTATCAGACCTAATATAGCGGAGGGCAGGCCATGGCGGTAGGTGTACCGGAAAACGACGTGTTCGCCGCGGCGGACGCGGTATTGGCCCGCGGCGAGCGGCCGACGGTCGAGCGGGTGCGTCTGGAGCTCGGCCGCGGCAGTCCAGCGCGGGTTGGCTCCTTGCTCGATCAATGGTGGGAACAACTGGCCGGGCGCTTGCGTGGTGAAACCCGGCTGCCCGGCCTGCCGACGGAACTGGCACAGGCCTTCGTCGCCATCTGGCAGCAGGCGACCACCCTGGCTCAGGGCGTGGCCGAATACGCGTTGGCCGGCCAGCGCCAGGTTTTGGCGGAGGAACGCGAGCAACTGGTGGCACTGGAGGCGAGGGCGCGTCTGGACGTCGCACAGGCCCGGCTACAGACCGCCGAGGCGCTGGGGGCGCGGCAGAGCGCCGAAACTCGGTTGGCCGATCTGGAACAGCTGCTGATCCAGCGCTTGGCGCAGATCGACGACCTGCGCCAGCAGCGCGAGGAATTGCTCGGGCAGTGCGACGAAGCGCGCGGGCAACTGGTCGAAGTCCGCCAGCAACTGCAGGACAGTCGCCAGCAGGCCGAGCAGGCACGCGAAGAGCAGCAGCGCTACACCCGCGACGTCGAGGACCGGGCGTATCGGGAGATCGATCGGGCGCGCGAGGAGAGCAAAGCCTTGGCGACCCAGCTCGAGGAGGCCAATGGCCGTTTGCAGACCTTCCAGCAGACGTTGCTAGCAGGGCAGGCAGAGCTGGCCGAAACCCGGGAACAGCGGAGCATCGCGCAGACCCAGGCGCAGGCACTGCTACACGAGCGGGAACAAGTGCACCAGCTGCAGGCTGAGCGGTGCGGCCAGCTTAAGGAGCTGCAGCAGCAACTGCAGCGCACCCATGGCGAGTTGGCCAGTGCGCGTGAGCAAGCAGCCGCTGCGCAGGCCCGCGCCGAAACGCTGCGTCAGCAGTTGGCTGACTCCGGCAGCAGCAATCCAGTGCCCGGGGGTAGTCAGCGGCTGCGCAAAGGTACGCCGAGAAACAGCTGAGGCCGGTCAGGTGACCGGTGTTCGCTGCTGGCCGCCAACCGCGGGAACAGCGGCAACGCACCAGGCTGCATACCGAAATTTGGCCGATTTATGCCGCTCACGATTGATCGGTATAAGTCGGCTGCTTCCCTTGGTGACAGGCCAGAGCCGGCCTAAGGGACTGTGGTTGTTCACCAGCTGGCCCCGGCGTTCGCCTTCAACAAACCTGCATCAGGCCGTGCCTCCCCATTCAAGGGCTTGAAGCACACGGCGAACTTGTTTGGCTCCGATTTCGGTTTCGCAGAGCATAATCGGCGCACTTGTGCCGAGAGATTTGTTTGATTTCGACATCCATTAACTTATCCTGCATCTGACTCATAAGCTTAAAACAGCATTGAGGCTGGCGCGTACAGGGATCGAGAAACAAGGGAAATGTCCCTATATCCGAACGTCTGCTTTTGGCCGAAAGCGGTCGTCCCGATAATCGAGCGTCAGACCGAGCTAAGGGCAGTATGTCTCGTCGTTATCAAGTCCCTCTTGAGGTCGAGCATTTTCTCCTAAATGGCAACTGGCCTCGCCAGCCCTAAACCTCCTACCTGGCACTATTCTGAGGACGTGGAGGACGTCATAGATCCGCATGCTATAGATGCGTACATCGTGTACTGGGAAAAAGCAAGGTAGACCATGATGGGGCCCGCTTATCTGAAGTTGAGTCAAGGCCTTTCGGATAGGGATTTCGGAGGTGAAATGTAAGCGTCCGCCCAACTCACCTTGCGTAAGTTAGGCAGACACCCACTGATGCGGTAACAGTCGCCCGATCTCACTGGCCCGTTGCGTCGGCAACCGCGTCAGTACATCTTTGAGATAGGCATATGGATCATGCCCATTCATACGCGCTGACTGGATCAAGCTCATGATCGCAGCCGCCCGTTTACCGCTGCGCAGCGATCCGGCAAACAGCCAGTTCGAGCGCCCGAGTGCCCACGGCCGTATCTGGTTTTCAACTTGGTTGTTGTCGATGGGCACAGCTCCATCGTCCAGGTAGCGCGTCAGCGCTACCCAGCGTTTCAGGCTGTAATCGAAGGCTTTGGCCGTGGCTGATCCGTTGGGCACCAGGTCGCGCTGGGCCAACATCCAGTCATGCAGTTTTTTACTGATCGGTACCGCCATTTCCTGACGTATTCGCCAGCGATCTTCATCACTCATGTCCCGCGCCTGGCGTTCGACCTCGTACAGGCCGCTGATCGAGTGCAACGCCTGTTCGGCTAGCTGACTTTTGTTCGCCACATGCAGATCGAAAAACTTGCGACGGGCGTGGGCCATGCAGCCGATCTCAGTGATGCCTTGCTCAAAACCAGCTTTATAGCCAGCGAAGTCATCGCAAACCAGCTTGCCGTTCCAGTCGCCCAGGAAGTTACGCGCGTGTTCGCCAGCACGGCTTGGGCTGAAGTCGTAGACCACCGCCTTGAGCGCCGAAAACGGCGTCGTGCTGTAGGCCCAGACATAGGCTCGGTGGGTTTTCTTCTCGCCCGGCGCAAGCATTTGCACCGGTGTTTCATCAGCGTGAATCACGCCCTGGTTCAGAACGGCTTCACGCAGTGCATCGACCAGCGGCTGGAGCCGCACACCGGTTTGTCCGACCCACTGGGCCAGGGTCGAGCGAGCGATTGCCAGCCCCGCGCGGCCAAAGATTTTCTCCTGCCGGTACAGCGGCAAGTGGTCGGCAAACTTCGCCACCATCACGTGGGCCAACAACCCTGCGGTCGGGAGACCTTTGTCGATAACCTGCGCCGGCACCGGCGCCTGCATCAGTGTCTCGCACTGACGGCAGGCCCATTTGCCACGCACATGTTGCTCGACAGTGAACACGCCCGGCGTGTAATCCAGCTTCTCGCTAACGTCTTCGCCGATGCGTTGAAGTTGGCAGCCACAGGTGCACTGAGTGTTTTCCGGTTCGTGGCGGATCACCGTGCGTGGAAACTGCGGCGGCAATGGCGCACGTTTCGGGGATTGCCGTGGCTCGACCTGTGGCGAAGCTGGGAGGAGCTGTTTCAGCTCTGCTTCGATAGCTTCAAGGTCTGTGTCGAGCAGGTCATCCAGCAAGCTGCCTTGCGCCGGGCTGATTTGCTCGCTGCGCTTAGCAAACTTGTGGCGCTTGAGCAGGGCGATTTCGAACTTGAACTGTTCGATGAGGATTTCATCGTTCTGGATCTTCCTGCTCATCGCCTCGACTTGGGACTGCAACTGCAGCGCCTGTGCCGCCAAGGCACGGAGCTGTTCCGGGGTCATCTGGTCGAGGTTGGGCGAGAAAGTCATGCCGCCGATTGTGCCAGAGCAGGCCCGAAACGACGACAAGCAGACCGGTCAAATGGCCGGCGATTACAGCATGCTGATCACGCCACCCGTGCCGACTCGCTGCCACGGCAAACCCAGTACCAACGCCTGGAGTTGCTCGCTGTCGAGTTCGACCTCGCAGCCATGGCGAATGCCGGGCCAGTGGAACTTGCCTTGGTTCAGTCGACGCGCTGCAAGCCAGACGCCGACGCCATCGTGCACCAGCACTTTCATCCGGTTAGCCCGGCGATTGGCGAACAGGTAAGCGCAGTGCGGCTTCGCCGCACCGAACACCGCGATCACTCGGGCTAATGCGGTTTCGGTACCGGCGCGCATGTCCATCGGCTCGGTGGCCAGCCAGATGGCATCGATACGGATCATCGAGTGACAGCCCGAATAAACTGCGCGCAGCCTTCAGGGTCTGAGGTTGGCCATTTCACCGTGATCACTTGCCCGGCCATGGGCAACTCGATGATCACTGGCGCTTCGGCTGGCCGTTTAGGTGCGGCTTTAAGCGGGACGAATGCCGGTAGTGAAGCCGCTGCGGGCTGATCTCGATAGAGCGGCATCCATTTGCGGATAACGTTGGCATTGATGCCATGGCTGATGGCGACACTGGAAATGGATGCGCCAGGTTGCAGGCATTCCTGAACGACCTGGGCTTTGAACGGTTTCGGATAAGAGCTTCGTTGGCGCATGGAAATCCTGGCGATAAGGGTGATCGCGTCCGCTTAAAAATACGCGGACACCATCGCCCTTAAAGCTGGAGTTCGGAAGGTGAGTTCGCCGGACGCTTACGGTGAAATGGCCTGGAAAATCGAGCAGTGGATGCGTGATGTGTTCCCTGGTGCAGATAGAATTTACGAAGAGTATCGAGGACTGCCGAGGCGTGAGCTAGCTATTACTGCCGGCGCGGTTCTCGATCTCGCACTTGTCGAAATTCTATCCATGACGCTGACAGGGCCAGAGCAGGAAATACATTCGTTTCTAGGGATTAACGGCGATGGCCGTGCACCGTGCGGCTCGTTTGGTGCCAGGATCCAGCTCGCGTTGCTCCTGTCGGTAATCTCTAAAAGAGATGCCGCGATCCTCAGAGCGATCAAGAACATTCGAAATCAGCTCGCCCATTAGGTCAATGCAGATTTTGACTCTTCATCGGTTCTACCTCTGCTTAGTCAGCTCCATGACAATTTTCAAGAGCTAGCGGAGAGCTTGATGGCGTCAGGGAGTCTTTCAAGCGCATCCCGTTCTGCGTATTCAATCAAGCCTTTTTTAGCCACAGAAGCTGAGGCCGGAGCTGGATTGTTGCTTGTCATTTTTTGCATCTACCAGGCATACCTGCATCGTATTTATGACCAGTTGCCCGCCGCTAAACAGGGCTGATTTCCTGAATGCGGTAACGTCCGTTACGGGTCGAAAGCTGACATTCGCGACAGACCGCTTTCGACCCATAGCCGTCGTCCGGGACGGACGGCAATCGGCCAATAGGGGACGGTCAGCAGGAAATAAATCTGTCCCCTTTTCCATGTCCCCTTTTCCGGTGGTTGACGCGTTTATGCGAAGCAACTACACCTAGGCCGTTGGCACTGTCCCGCCGTCAATTACAAACTCGCTCCCCGTAATGGATGCCGCACGAGGCGATGCCAGGAAGGCAATCAGGTCAGCAACTTCTGACGGCGTGGAAGGGCGGCCGAGTGGAATACCACCGAGTGCATCCATGATGATGCGTTTGCCGCCTGCGTAGTCCGTACCGGCTTCCTGCGCCAGCCGCTCGGCCAAGGCGACCGACGCTTCGGTCTCGATCCAGCCCGGCGACACCCGTACAACACGCACACCTTGTGGCGAGACTTCTTTCGACAGGCTTTTACTGTAGGTCGACAGCGCCGCCTTGGCCGCTGCGTAAGCCGTAGTGGCTTCGGGCAAGGGCAGGCAGTTCTGAATCGAGGTTACATGGATGATCACGCCGCTCTTGCGCTGCAGCATCGATGGGAGCAGAGCGCGATCCAGGCGCACGGCCGGCATCAGGTTCAGGTCGAGCTCGCGTTGCCACTGCGCGTCATCCAACACCGCGAAGCCGCCGCTAGGTGCCGACGAACCACCCAGGACGTGGACGATGATGTCCATGCTGCCCAGCCGTTGCTTAGCTGCGGCTACCAGTGTTTCGCAGCCTTCTGGGGTCGCGAGGTCGGCCTGCACGAACAGCTCAGCCGGCAGATCGCTGGTTGCCTGCCGAGCCGAGGTCAACACCTTGGCGCCCTCTGCGAGGAACAGCTCGACGACCGCGCGGCCGACGCCTTTGGTGCCGCCGGTGACCAGCACTTGCTTGCCGCTAAGATCAAGGTTCATGGCGCAATCTCCAGTGAGCGGATCTGGCCGTTCTGCAGCAGGAATAGATGATTCAGCTGCAGCGGGCTGCCAGGGAAGTTACCGACCAGACGCGCCGTTACGCTCAGCGAATCGTCATTCTGCGTCGCCGCCAGCGGCCCGACGCTGTAGGTGAATGCCTGGCGGGCCTCCTGTTGCCAGGCTTCGATGGCTGCAATGCCCTGGTGCGTGCGGTTTTCGTCGGTCACCCTGGCGTCCGCGCAGAAGCAGGCGGCAAGGCGCGAGATGTCGCCGCCATTGCTGACATCGAAGTAGGTTTGTACGGCGTCAGGCAGTTGCAGGTTCATGGCCTGATCTCCTCTCACAGTGGGTTGGGGTTTACGACTGTGATCTTGCCGCTCAGTTGATAGTTTGCTCAACTGGGATAGACATTAACGACCTATCCCGAATATAAGGACAATTACATGGCAGATTCGCGCCTTGGTCTCAATGAGCTGGAAGCTGTACTGGCCGTGGCGCGGAGGGCGTCGTTTCGACAGGCAGCCATTGATCTGGATGTTTCGACCACGGCATTGAGCAACACCATTGCCAAGCTGGAGGCGAGCCTCGAAACACGGCTGTTCAATCGCACCACCCGCAGCGTGTCTCTGACCGAGGCGGGGGCTATGTACCTGGAGCAGGTCGGTCCGGCTCTGCAGGAAGTGCGTGTGGCGCTGGAAGCGGTGCGTTCGCACAATGCCGGGCCGTCAGGCGTGTTGCGCATCAATGCCTTCGCCAGTGCCGCCCGCGCCGCGTTGCTGCCGCTGGTGCTGGAGTTTCTGCAGCGTTACCCGAAGGTGCATATCGATCTGGTGACCGAAGGCCGCCTGGTGGACATAGTCGCGGACGGTTTCGATCTGGGCGTACGTTCTGCGAATCTTGTGCCCAGCGATATGATCGTTATTCCGCTCGGCCAGCCGCAATGCTATGCCGTGGTCGGCTCCCCCGCCTACTTCGCCAAGCACGGCCGGCCGCGTAGCCCGGCGGACCTGCTCCAGCATCAGTGCATGCGCATCCGCCTACCCAATGGGGCGATCTACCCCTGGCATTTTGAACGCGCGGGGGAGGTGACCCGGCTTGATGTGACTGGCCAGCTCACCCTGGACGAGCCAAGTGTCGCCAAGGCGGTGGTGCAGGAAGGCGTGGGGCTGGGCTTTTTTATGCAGCAGGACGTTCAGGCTGAACTCGACGCCGGACAGTTCGAGCGGGTGCTGGAAGAGTGGACGCCGCCCAGAGACAACCTGTGCCTGTACTACCCGAACCGGCGCAACCCCTCCGCTGCGCTCAAGGCATTCACTGCCCTGGCCCGCGGCAATCTGCCGAGCAAAGACCAGCTATGATAATTTACCGATTGCCCCCAAGCGCCTGCTATCAGGCGATCAAGCCCAGGGTCAGCCCCTTCAAGGTGGCGGCCGCGCGGGTGGAGCAACCCAGCTTGCGGAAAATGCTTTCCATGTGGGTGCGTACGGTACTCGGGCTGATTTCCAGTCGCCGCGCCACTTCCTTGTTGCTGGCGCCACGGCTGATTTCCATGAGGATGGAGCACTCGCGGGTGGTGAGCAGCGCGCTTTTCGGCTGAGGCAGTCGGCGTTCGCCACGTGCGGCAGCGATTACCGCTGCGCAGATTTCAGCGTCAAACAGGCCGCGGCTGGCGTCCTGTTTGAGCAGCCGCGCCGCCTCCGATTCGCTATGGGCGGGTCGCCAGGGCCTGGCGCTTCTTAACGCTACCCAGGCGACAGCGCTGGCGAGCAAGCGATACGCGGCGCACTGGGCATCGGCCGACGCACCGCGAAAGTAGCCGCTGCCGTCGAGCCGTTCGTAGGCATGGGCGGCAATTTCGCCAGGGATGGTCAGCTCAGTGATCTGCCGTGATGCCTTGTGCGTCCAGTAAGGGACGAGGTGGATACGTTCTGTGGCGCCGTAGGGTAGCGGCCCCGCGGTGTTCCACAATTGATTGGAGACGGCTGCCCGCCCCAGGCCATGGATCAGCGCGGCTTTGCCAATCTCCGTCTGGTCGGGCTCTGGCAGTCCCCACAAGCGGGCGGCCTCGACGGCAATCTGCGCCACCTGCCGGGAGTAACCTGCCAGCCAGGGCAACTTCAGATCGATCACATCACCCACCAGCGTCAGTGACACGGGACGTTCGAGCCGGGTGTCGTCCAGCCCACCGGGCGTTGTTTCCAGTTCCGCTAACCATGCCTTGGCATTGCGCACCAGCAAGGCGGCGAGGGTGACGGGGTAGCGGCGGTCGGCCTGTTCGTTGATCCAGCTCAGCGCCGTGTCTAGGCCATGGGCGCGGCTGAGAATGTCCAGGTCTCCGGCCAGTATCACCTGGTAGGCCGCGTCCGGAATGTGCGCATGGCTCACACCAAACGGCCTGCCGGTTCCGTAATAGGTTTCGAATATCCGGCACAAGCCGGCTTCGACCGCTGCGCCAAGTTCGAGCGTTTTCGCGATCTGGCCAGACACCTCGCAGTGCACCACGGCGAGCGGTGCCGCTTGATGCACGGCGTTCATCTGTTCGGCGCCCAGGGTCTGGTCGAGCATCGCGCGGCGGCCATCGACATCATTGCCCAGCAGATGGGCGAAGCCATCGGCGTTGGCGGTGCAGCCGGACCAGCGCAGCAAGGCGACCTGCTGCGCTGTCATCAGATGCTCGCCTTCGCCGTGCATGGCGCGGGCCAGCATCTGCGCCAGGCGGGCAACACGTTGGGAGTGGCCAAGGGGCTGGCCCATGCTGAGGTCGCCGACCTGGGAGATAGCCCCCAGTGCGCCGCTCAATGAGATGTCGAATCGTAGCGCGCTATCCATGAAAAAAGCCCCAGGGTCGGATAAATGACCGATACCCGCCAAGCATGTGGGTCCGCAGAATTTGAACTCCCAACACAGGAGTTCAGCCCATGAAAGCATTCAAGTCGCAACTCGTCACCGCCGCCTTCGCCCTGACCAGCACCCTTATGATGAGTGTCAGCCAGGCTGCCGAGGCAACGCCTTCGGTGGTCATCGTACACGGCGCCTTCGCCGACGGCTCTGACTGGGCCAAGGTGGTGCCGTATCTGCAGGCTGAAGGGGTGGCGGTGACGGTGGTGCAAAACCCGCTGACCTCGCTGGCCGACGACGTTGCCGCCACGCAGCGCGTGCTGAACAACCAGTCAGGCAACGTGGTGCTGGTCGGCCACTCCTGGGGCGGCACCGTGATCAGCGAAGCCGGCGCCCATGAGAAAGTCAGCGCCCTGGTGTACGTCGCCGCCTTCGCACCTGATGCAGGCCAGTTCAGTGGCGAACAGGGCAAGGGCGCGCCTACCCCGCCTGGCATCAGCCAGATCAAGGCAGACGGCAACGGTTTCCTCTACCTGACGTCAGAAGGCATGGCCAAGGACTTCGCCCAGGATCTCCCGGCGGCACAAACCGCGGTGATGACCGCTACCCAAGGCCCGATCAAGGCATCGGCCTTCGATGATCGGACCACGGTCGCTGCCTGGAAGACCAAGCCGTCCTGGTACCTGCTCGCCACTGACGATCGCATGATCCACCCCGACGTCCAGCGCTCCAGTGCCAAGCGTATCGGCGCCACCCTGACCGAACTGCGCGCCAGCCATGTGCCGCAGCAGTCACAGCCTGGCGAAGTGGCCAAGGTGATTCTCAAGGCGGTAAGCAGCGTTGGCGAGCAGTGATCGCTGCTCACCGACACGCCTGAGCGCTCATGAATTTCACTCTGCATCGATACGGAATCGACGCATGGATCATCTGTGTGATCGGAACTTCGATTTCATAGTCTGTGGTGTCGGCACGACGGGGGGCGTGGTTGCAGCCCGTCTGGCCGACCAGCAAAACGCTCGGGTCTCGCTCATTCGAGTTGGCCGGGACTGACCTGGATCCGAATGCCCACTCTTGGCCGATTGCTTTCCTTCACCACCGGCAGCTATGGGTCGAAAGCGGTCTGTCGCGAATGGCAGCTTTCGACCCATAGCGGCCGTTTAGATTAGAAGAATAATAGGGGTACGATTACTTCCCGCCCCGTACTGAGGTGACTTGCGACTGGCCCAGGCGGTACTGGTTGTCGCCGCTGCGCTTAGCCTCATACATCGCCAAATCGGCGACATGAATCAGTTGGTCGCGCGTCTGCGCGTGATCGGGGAAGAGGGCGATGCCCAGGCTGACTCCGACCCGCTGCCGCGTGTTACCCACGCTGATTGGTGCGTCCAACGATACTAGCAACCTCTCCGCGATCACCCGGGCCTCGTCTTCGGGGGCTCGCTCGGCCGATAGACCTTCGAGCACGGTGACAAACTCGTCACCTCCAAGCCGCGCCACGCTATCCGAGTTGCGCAGTGTTTCGTGCAGGCGGGTCGCGGTGGTCTTCAGTACCTGGTCGCCGGCCGCGTGGCCAAGGCTGTCGTTGATCGCCTTGAATCCGTTGAGGTCGATGAACACCAGTGCAACGCGGCTGTGGTTGCGCCGAGCCAAAGCCAGGGCGCCTTCTAGGCGCTCCTCGAACACTAAGCGGTTGGGCAGGCCGGTTAGCGGGTCATGGTGTGCTAGCCGGTGCAATTGATTGGCCCAGGCTTTCTCCTCGGTGATATCGCGCACCACGCCCATCATCTTGATGGGCGCGCCAAATTCGTCCTTGACCACGTTTCCGGTCTCGCGCAGCCAGTGCAGCGTACCGTCCGGCCAGACTACCCGATACTCCTCGTCGTGGTTCTCGCCGGTTTCGATGCAGCGTAATTCGCCGGCGCGCACTCGAGCCCGATCGTCAGGATGAACCGCGTTGCAGAACAGCTCGTAGCTTGGTGTCACTTCGTCGACCGAATAGCCGAACATGCCGAAGATGGCGTCGGACCAGTACAGATGGTTGGTGTCGATGTCCCAGTCCCAGGTACCGATGCGGGCGAAGTACTGGCTTCGCTGAAAGCGTTCGGCCTCAACCAAAATCGGACGGATCAGCAGCCATGGCGTTGTATTGGTCGCGCTTTGCTGGCTAATGTGTAGCGCGCGTAGTTGGCCATCGTCGCCCGTGACCTGCACCGTGCCGGCTGGCGCGGGCAACTGAGGCAAGCGTTCTCGCAGACGCAGGCCCAGTAGCGGAGTGCTGACATAACCGAGCAATTCGGCCGCTGCCGGGTTATGCCAACACACTCGGCCATTGCGGGCCAGTTGCAATACCCCCACGTCCAACTCCGCCAGCAGAGCACAGTACTCCTGGCGCTGGCGGTGCAGTACCCACAGCAGAGTCAGGCAGGGTAAGGCGGCGAGTAGGACGAACAGGGCAATCATCGGGCAGCGACCAATCCGAGAGGCTAGGCAATAGCCTCATTATGCCTATCTTATGATGGCAGTTCGCCCACAAACGCGATCAACCCTCTTATTTGCCGCTTGGCAAGGATAATCCGACCGCTGTGCGACTGCTGGGGATGCAGCAGGCCGCTCCTGGCGGACGCCTTGATGCAGCAACGCAGATCTCGCTTGGCGCGCCGCCCAGGCGAAAGGTACGGAATAGCTGACCCCATGACGGCAGGGCGGTGCCGAAGTTGAGGGGCTTGGCGACGCGAACGCTGTAGTCCCAGTGGTGCAGCCAGTAATATCAGACCTCATTAAACACTTCCTAGAAGGCGAGTCAGTCCAACACCATGAGTCGAGTGATTGTTTTGGAGGGCAGTTCACGGCTAAGAGCGGCCATTGCTGGACCCATTCTGATTTATCAGGCTAGTTACCCCAGCGCCAAAATACCTTGTGCCTGCGGGGGGGGCATGCGCTTATCCTTAGCGAATTGGTGTCGATGGAAAATTATCGAAACGGCGTGTCTCTGGTCGAGGCGCCTGCTATCGGCTGCAAATACCGGAGAACCGAGGCGACTGCGCCGGGAGGGCCGCTGGTTTCCGTTTATAAGATTGTATCGACGCCGGAGGCCTTTTTTTCGATTGAAGCCGGCAAGCCGCTGCACTTGGTGATGCGCGGCGCGGCCTATGCCAATCTTTGACCAGCAAGATTAGTGGGAAACAGCAAGACCCGAAAATGCGCTAAAATCGTTCGTTTCGCTCAGTGGACGGGTTAAAGTCCGCCACTTAACAGAACGGTACATGCAAAATTAAAGTCGGCAAGATGGCCAAAAATAAATGAAATTTAAAGATGGTGATAGAATAAAAGTTAAGCCCCACTTCTGGTGGCCGAATGGCGGGGTTGGAGTAGTTTCGTTACCACCAAGATTTGTAAAAGAAGCCTTGGGTTGCGAGGTGGACTTAAATAGTGTTCAGCAAACTGTTGTCGGTAAAGAAATAGTTATCACCAGTATTTGGGTTAATTTTGACGAGCCGGCAATGGATTATAGTGATGATGGCCCTTACGTCGGCGGAGAGGTATCCATAGAATATTTGGAACCTATATAGTGAAGCAATCGCTGGAAGTCGCATTGCATCCGCGCGGCATCCAATGGGCGTAGATATCATTGATCTCGCGCAATAGTATTTATGGCGGTCAAGATACGAGTAATTAGGAAGAAGCATTACCGTAAAAGCATGGACGTTCGCGTCGGGAATTAATAGAACTCTCCTAGAGGGCCGTTTTTTGCCCTCCCCGGAGGGCTGCTCTGCGTCGATAGCAGCCATCTAATGAACAACCAAGAGAATCAGTCTTCAGAGCTGATCAGTCTCACTAATCTCGTTTTGTCCCAGGCCTTTTCTCGGGCTCTTGCGGATGCCGTCTAGTCTCTTTAATTGCGATGCAGCTATGTGCCATCATGGTCAACCATCGAACTATATGGTGCCAGCCTTCATCGGCCTTGCCGTGGCACGGACACTAAGCAAAGGAAAGCCCAACACATGATTGAAAACGATACCTTCAGTCGGGTCGGTACCAACCACCAGATTTCGGCCAACATCTACAACCTCATACTCGGTGCCGTTCTGCTTTGGGGTTTTGCGGTGAACTGGTCTCTGGTCACCACGGTTCCGGCCGAGGTCATTCTAGCCATTCCCCCGATACTGTTTTACGTTGGCTACTTCGTCTTGGCGATGTCCGGCGTCGCCATCATCTTCCGCTCGCAGGAGCCGGAGTACAGCTTCCTCGGCTACAACCTGATCGTGGCGCCGATCGGCCTGCTGCTTGTAGTGGTTCTGCCCAGGTACTCGCATGACCACATCGTTCAGGCTATGCAGACCACTATCCTCCTTACTGCGGGGATGATGATACTGGGGACCGTGTTCCCGGCATTCTTTAAACGGATCGAATCGTCACTGTTTATCGCCCTGGTGGTGTCGATCGTCGTCGAGCTGGGCCAGGCATTGTTGTTCGGCATTCATCTGGCGGTAATGGACTACATCGTCGCTGCGGTCTTCTGCGGCTACATCGGCGTGGACTGGGGACGCGCCAACCAGATCGAGCGCACCGTTGACAACGCGATCGATAGTGCCGCTGCGCTGTACCTGGACATTATCAATCTGTTCCTACGCATCCTGCGGATCATGTCCAAGAAATAACGAACACCAAGCATTAGACTGACGGAAATCTCCGCCGCCTCAGGCAGGCTAAATCAACCCATGCATCACCGATAGGGCCAAGGCCGTGGGCAACAATGCCGCCACTTCCGTTACCGGAATGGTAATTACTCATTTGGTATCTCCCAGCACCAGGTTGCCTGGCAGCAAGCACAAGCCGGAGTATTATTCGCGATTGCTATCAGTGCTGATCGTCAGCTCTTGGCCGAGAGCAGGCGGTTACGGTCGCCCGATTCGGGTGTACTGCCGGGTGGAGAGATGCACTGAGGCGTGTAACCGGCTTGGAAAAAGGCAATCCTCGTTATGGAGATGGGCTTGATGTATCCAGGCCTCTAGGGCGGGCCGTGTTTGCTCTGTAATCTCAAACTGCACGGGTCGCTGGGTTTTCTGCTGCATCACTATTGCTAGCGATAACACGAGCTCCCCATGAGCAACGTCGCGTACGCGAAGCTTGGTCAGATCGCAGGCTCGCAGCTTGCTGTCGATGGCCAGATTGAAGAGAGCCAAATCACGAGTTTCCTCCGCGATTTGAAGCCTTACCCGAATAGCCCAGATATCTTTCAGTCGGAGCGGGGCTTTCTGCCCGACCAATTTTCCTTTGTTCCAAGGCTGCTGGCTGCTGGTAGTAATGGTGTTCATGGCTTGTCCTCCATGTGAGGGAAGACAAGGATGGTCAGCCCAATCTAGAGGCGCTAACCGACCCAAAGCCATCATTCGAATTGAACCTTTGGGTGCCTTCGATTATTTCGTAATCGTGAAACGATACGCCTGTTGTTGCAGGGTCGTTTTGATTAGTGCGGCCAATTTTTGGGCAACTGGTGATGGGGCGTCGCCATTGCTGTGAAGCACATAGCCAAGGCTTGGCACGGGGGGTAGTCCAGAAACAACGGTGAGATAGCTCGGCAGCCCGATGCGGGTTCGCAGCGTCAGGCCCAATCCGGCGGCGACGGCTGCCCAGATACCGCCGACGCTGGGGCTGGTCAGCGCGATCCGCCAAGGTATTTGCGCGGCATCCAGCGCCTGGGTGGCGGCGCTGCGCAATACGCAAGGTGCGTCGAACATGATCAATGGCAACGATGAATCATCAAGGGCCGCCAGCAATGGCATATCGCGGGCCCCGATCCAGTGCATTTGTGTTTCGCCCAGACGTGTGGCGTAGGGCGACAGGTGCTCGGTGTCCCAGGTCAGGGCCAGGTCCAGATCGGCGCTTTCGACCAGAGCAAGCAGTTCGGCGTTACGGGCGATCCTGACTTCGAGATTCACCCTCGGGTAAGTCTGGACGAAGCGTCGCAGGATATCGCTCAGGAAATGTTCCCCAAAGTCCTCTTGAAGCCCAAGGCGTGCGGTCCCGGCGGTTTGGCTTTCATGCAGGGTCTGGAAAATACCGTCGTTCAGCTCCAGCAACCGGCGGGCATGGCTGAGTAGTGTTTCTCCAGTGGGGGTCAAAGCCAGTCCGCGACCGGATTTAGTCAGTACCGGCGTGCCGACCTGCTCCTCGAGTTTTTTCAACTGGGCGCTCACGGCGGACGTCGATCGACCAAGGCGATCCGCCGCTTTGGCGAAGCTGTTGAACTCCACGCCTGTGACGAAGGTGCGCAATACGTCAAGATCAAAGGTTGGGCGACGCATTCAATTGTCCACTAATTTGGGATGATTGGTGCTATTAAATCTGATATTCGGAGTTGTCGCGACTTGATAGTTTTCCCCCGTCAATTGGTACATCAGGGGAAAAAGAACATGAGTGCATCGATGGACACTGGGCGGGAGCACCAGAACAGATACCCGCAGAAATTTACCGAGCTGAACGACAACGTATTGTTTGGCGACATGTGGACGCGTACGGAATTGAAGCCCCGTGAATGCAGTCTGGCGACGGTGGTCGCGATGGTGGCGATGTACCGTCTGGAGCAACTCCCATTTGACTTGAAACGTGCATTGGATAACGGCTTGTGTGTTGACGAATTGGCCGAAGTCATAGCCCATCTGGCGTTTTATTCAGGTTGGCCGACAGCGGTCTCGGCGCTGAATTTTCTCAGTGAGCTACAGGCTTGCCTTCCAATACGTCAGGAGTAATCGTCGATGCCGTTTGCACGAATTTCACTACACCGCGGGAAGTCGGTCGAGTATTTACAGGCACTGTCTGAGGGTTTACACGACGCCTTGGTCGAGAGTTTCGAAGTGCCGAAGAGTGATCGCTTCCAGGCCATTCACCAGCATGAGATCGACGAGCTGATATTTGATCCTCACTACTTGGGCGGGCCGCGTAGCCATGACTTTGTGCTAATCGCGATTACCGCAGGCCGTCCTCGAAATGTTGAGACCAAACAGCGTTTTTACCGTGATCTGGTCGAGAAATTGGAGCGGGCGACGGGACTGAAAGCGGAGGATGTCATGGTGGTGATTTCCACTACGGCCAGCGATGAGTGGTCGTTTGGAGGAGGGCGGGGCAACTAGCCTTCCGGTTTTTGCAGCGCCTGTATCCCATAAATGCGGGCCGTCTGTGCCTATCGGCACCATCGCCAGATTGATACGGTCTGCATTTACTATATTTCGCTGAGGTAACTATGGATCTTGCTGCAATCCCATTCGGTACCACCGACTGGTTAACGATTGAACCAGTGGCGCATGCCGGCCAGACAGGCACAGCCTATTGGCGTACTTGTCAGTTTGGTTCTGCACGTGTGCGGATGGTCGAGTATAGCCCTGGATACTTGGCCGATCATTGGTGTTGGAGGGGGCACATCCTGCTGTGCCTGGAGGGTCAGTTGCATACAGAACTGGAGGATGGTCGTCAGTTCACGCTGACACCGGGCATGAGTTATCAGGTGGGTAACAATGCAGAGGGACATCGGTCATCCACCACCACCGGGGCGAAGTTGTTCATTGTGGATTAGCCTTGGGGGCGGACCTGCATAACGCGCCCACACAATCCGTTTGTTGCCCATGCAGTCGCAATCATGGGCTCTGAATATACGTGTGCGAATGACTACTTCTGGCCGATAGTCGCCCTTCGCGAATGGCTGCTATGGGTCGAAAGCTGCCATTCGCGACAGACCGCTTTCGACCCATAGCTGCCCTTTGCAGTGGGCAGCTAATACCTCCAGAACACCGGGGTTACCATCACTAGCACCGTCAGGATTTCCAGCCGTCCCAGGAGCATACCAATGGTCAGCAGCCACTTTGCTGCATCAGGTAATGATGAGAAGTTACCGGCAGGCCCGATAATTGTGCCCACGCCTGGCCCAACGTTGCACACAGCAGTGGCGGCACCACTCAGAGCAGTCGTCCAGTCCAGCCCGATCAGCGCCAGTCCTAGCGCAATCAGGGCAATGGTGATGGTGAAGAAAAACGAGAAAGTCAAAAGCGAACGCACGATCTCCTCGTCAATGGGGTGTCCATTGTATTTTTTCTGAATGACCGCGCGTGGATGAATCAGTTGCTTCAAGTTACTGACGAGCAGGACGGCAGCCACTTGGAAGCGGAAGATTTTAAGACCGCCAGCCGTCGAGCCTGAGCACCCTCCGACAAAGGTTAGGTAGAAGAACAACAGAACGGCAAAACTACCCCACAGTGTGTAGTCACCGACCGCAATTCCGGTGGTCGTCACGACGGAAGTCACGTTGACCGCCACGATCCGAACGGCGTCCCACCAGTCGTATTCGCTGTGAAAGCATAACCACGTACCCACAGCCAGCGAAGTGACAGTCAAGAATCCGAGAAACCCGCGTACTTGGTGATCCATCAGTAACGCACGCCGATTACCGCGCAATGTCGCGACGTATAAGGTGAAGGGCAGGCTACCCAAGATCATGACGACCACTGCAACCCAATGAATCGCAGGCTGCGTCCAATGCCCGAGTGAGGCGTCCGACGTTGAGAATCCACCCGTAGAAATCAACGACATTGCGTGGTTGATCGCTTCGAACGGTGTCATTCCAACGAACCAGAGTGCTAGTGCTCCAGCACCCGTGAGCCCCAGGTAGAGTGCAAGGATGTATTTGGCTGCCACATGGGATCGCGGCGTAACTTTCTCCGACCAGTCAGAAGACTCTGTCTGGAACAGGCGCATGCCACCGACTCGCAACATCGGAAGGATAGCGACAGCCATGCCGATGAAGCCTATGCCTCCCAACCAGTGAAGCATGGAGCGCCACATCAGCAGGCCGGGAGATGCGGTATCCAAGCCAGTGAGGACGGTCGAGCCTGTCGTTGTGATCCCTGACATCGTTTCAAAAAACGCGTCGGTGTAACTGATGTGGTGGATGAACACCATCGGTAGAGCTGCAAAGGCGCAAACCACAACCCAGCTCGCCGTTGTCAAGAAATACATATCCCTTGGGCGCAGCTGTGATGTTTCTGGATGCCTGCGCCCAATAAGCGCCAGCCCACAGACCAACGTAATCAGGCTCGACCACAGAAAGGCGCCGAGCTCATCGACTCGCTCATACACTACCAACGTAACCATGGGAATAACCATGCTTACTGCCAGAGTGATCAGGAAAACGCCCAAGATGAAGCCGACAAGCCGCATTGCTGCGAGAGACATACGGTTAGCCTACGAAATGATAGCCGTGCAGTATCCTATGCTCAACCTCGGTCTTCCGTAAATTTTGCGTAAAAGCAGGCATAAGTGCCCGCTTCGCAGGAGCATGGGTCAGATCTTCAGCCCGGGAGTTGAATGGCCGCCTACGGCCCGCCAAAGACTGTTATCTAACTCGCGCTCTCATTATTGGGCGCATCAAATGTCCGCTTCTGGCCGATAGCAGCCGCTGGAGGTTGGAGCTGATTTGACTGTTCCGCAGCAGGGAATGGGCTCCCCAATTGGTTGAATCCTATACTGCCTTGATCAGATAGCAGGGGGCAGGGGCAATGGGATGCCAAAGCCGTGGTCAGTGACACGGGCACCTGGTGCGACCCCCATATTCCCGCGTATCCTGTTGCCGAGTTATTCCGTGGACAACAGTGTGGTCTGTGCCGATGGTTCGGAGACGGCAGTCGATGCGGTGATCTGGTGCACCAGATTTAAACCGGCTTTAGGGCACTTAGCCAGCCTTCGGATGATTACCGAGGAAGGGCGAGTGGCCGTCGAGGGGGCTCGCGCTGTGAACGAACACAGACTATGGCTGGTGGGCGGGTTCGGTGTCGGCGATTTTGGTAGGGGTTACCCGTAGAGCCCGCAGTACTGTCGCTGAGATTGAGCAATTGCTGGGAAAGGCGGAGGTACGAGAGCTCCCGCCTGATGGTCGCTGGTCAGCTTGGCTGCTGTGTGGTGTCGCCGTGCCTGGGCAAGGCGATTGAGATGAGAGCGGCAGCCAATACAAAACCGCTCGATACCCACAAGCAAGCCTCCAGGCCATAAGTTTGGAACACCCAGCCGGAAAGCAGGGTGCCGAGCAGTCGTCCCAGAGCGTTGGACATGTAGTAGAAGCCCACGTCCAGTGAGACCCCGTCTTCCTTGGCATAGCTAACGATCAGGTAGCTGTGCAGCGATGAATTCACGGCAAACAGCACGCCGAACAGCATCAGCCCACCAAGCAATACCACCTGACCCGACCAGCCTGCGCTCAGCCCCAGAGCAATGAGTGCTGGCAGTCCGGCCAGCGCGATAGCCCAGGTGAAGGATGCTCGGCCGTCTGGCACATGGCCACGCTGCTTGCCGGTGATGCTGGGGGCAAAAGACTGCACGATGCCATAGCCGATGATCCAGGCGGCAAGAAAGCCACCGACCAGCCAGAAGTCCCAGCCAAATACGCTGCTCAGGTACACCGGCAGCGCTACGACGAACCAGACGTCACGGGCACCGAAGAGAAACAGGCGTGCGGCTGAGAGAGTGTTGATTGCCCGGCTCTTGGACAGTATGTCGCGGAATTTCGGTTTGGCTTTGGCCTTGCCCAGGTCCTTTTTCAGCAGCAGCAAGCTGCCTATCCAGATCAATGCCAGCGCCGCCGCCATCGCCAGTACCGCCATGGTGAAGCCGAGCAGCGCAAGCAGCGCACCGCCAAGGAAAAAGCCCACGCCTTTGAGCGCGTTTTTCGAGCCTGTGAGGATGGCCACCCACTTGTAGAGGGTACCTTGCTGGCTATCCGGAACCAGGAGCTTGATCGAGCTCTTGGCACTCATCTTGTTGAGGTCCTTGGCGATGCCGGACAACGCTTGGGCTCCCATCACCCAAGGCACCGTCAGCCAGGCCGCCGGTACCGTGAGCATCAGCAAGGCCAGGACCTGCATGCCCAGGCCGATGTTCATGGTGCGATTGAGACCCAGGCGGGCGCCGAGGTAGCCGCCCACCAGGTTGGTGATCACGCCGAAAATTTCGTAAAACAGGAACAGCGCTGCGATCTGCAGCGGCGTGTAGCCAAGTGTATGGAAGTGCAAAACCACCAACATGCGCAACGCGCCGTCGGTGAGGGTGAAGGCCCAGTAATTGCCGGTAACCAGCAGGTACTGACGCACTTCCGTAGACAGGGCTGACAACGCCTTCATGATCGCCGTTTACTCCGCCGTGCCGACCAGTCGGGCCAGCTCCGCTGCACGATTGGCGTAGCCCCACTCGTTGTCGTACCAGGCGTAGATCTTCACCTGGGTGCCGTTGACCACCAGGGTCGACAGCGCATCGATGATCGAAGACCGCGGATCGGTGCGGTAGTCGATGGACACCAGTGGGCGTTCTTCGTAACCCAGGATGTCCTTCAGCGGGCCTTCGGCAGCCGCCTTCAGCAGCAAGTTGACCTCTTCAGCCGTGGTTTCACGCGCCACCTCGAACACGCAGTCGGTCAGCGAGGCGTTGGCCAGCGGTACGCGCACGGCGTGACCATTCAGCTTGCCGCGCAGTTCGGGGAAGATCTCGGCGATCGCTGTGGCCGAACCGGTGGTGGTCGGGATCAGGCTCATGCCTGAGGCACGGGCGCGGCGCAGGTCCTTGTGCGGGGTATCGAGGATGCTCTGGGTATTGGTCAGGTCGTGGATGGTGGTGATCGAGCCGTGGCGGATGCCCAGGTTCTCGTGAATCACTTTGACCACCGGAGCCAGGCAGTTGGTGGTGCAGGAAGCGGCGGTGACAATGCGGTGCTGGGCCGGGTCGAACAGGTGCTGGTTTACGCCCATCACCACGTTCAGTGCGCCTTTTTCCTTCACCGGGGCACAGACCACCACGCGTTTGACGCCCTGATCCAGGTAGGCCTGGAGCACGGCTACCGACTTCATCTTGCCGCTGGCCTCGATGACCAGGTCGCAGCCCGACCAGTCGGTGTCGGCGATGGTCTTGTTCGCTGTGACCTTGATGTGTTTGCCATCGATCACCACCGAGTCGCCTTCTGCACCTGCTTCGCGGTGCCAGCGTCCGTGGATCGAGTCGAAGTTGATCAGGTGGGCGTGGGTCTCAGCGTCCCCGGCCGGGTCATTGATCTGTACGAATTCGAATTCCGGCCAGTCCCAGGACGCGCGCAGCGCCAAGCGACCGATACGTCCAAACCCATTGATGCCTACTTTGATTGCCATTTTCTTGTTCTCGAGTCGCGGTTCGCGAGCGGTCAGAGGGCACTGGTGAACTGATTGATGTAGCTGACGTGTGGAGGGTTTTGAATCGCTCGCGGGCGCAGGGCCTGAACCTGAGCGATGGCCTCGTGCACAGGGATACCGCACTCGATCATCAGGCGGGCTGCGAACAAGCCGGTACGGCCCGAGCCACCCTTGCAGTGAATAGCGATCGATTTGCCAGCCATCACCAGCTCTTTTAGGCGCTCCCGATGGGTTTCCCAGGCGGCAGCAAAGGGCTCGCCGGGAGCCTGATCATCCTCCACCGGCAGGTGGAACCATTCAAGGCCCAGCAGCTGGCATTCCTCAGGCAGTAGATCGACCTCGTTCTGCAACAGCTCTTCATCCGCCATCAGGGTTACCAGTGCGCTCGCGCCGGCATCGCGCAGTGTTGCCAGAGCCTGGGAGACCGGCGTGTCCTTGGTACCAGGGCACGGGGTGAAGATCAGTTGGCCGATCAACTGTGGAGTAGTCAGCACGGAATACGGGTGCAGTTGCATGCTCAAAAGCCTCAGATGGAGCGTTGATTGACGCGCTTCGATAGTTCTTCAGCCGACTCTTTGCGTTCGGAGTAGCGATCGACCATATAGTCGGCGCGATCACGCAGAAGCAGGGTGAATTTCACCAGCTCCTCCATCACGTCGACGACACGGTCGTAGTACGCAGAGGGCTTCATGCGGCCCGTCTCGTCGAACTCCAGATAGGCCTTCGGCACTGACGACTGGTTAGGGATGGTGAACATGCGCATCCAGCGGCCAAGCACGCGTAGTTGGTTGACCACGTTGAATGACTGCGAGCCACCGCAGACCTGCATCACCGCGAGGGTTTTGCCCTGCGTCGGCCGCACTGCACCCATGCTCAGCGGAATCCAGTCGATCTGCGACTTGAACACGCCGGTCATCGCACCGTGGCGTTCTGGTGAACACCAGACCATGCCTTCCGACCAGAGCACCAGGTCGCGCAGCTCTTTGACCATGGGGTGGTCGTCGGGTACGTCATCCGGCAGCGGCAGGCCCGACGGATTGAAGATCCGCGTCTCGGCACCGAAGTGCTCCAGCAGGCGGGCTGCTTCCTCGGTCAGAAGGCGGCTGAAAGAGCGCTCTCGGGTCGATCCATACAGCAGCAGGATGCGCGGTTTGTGAGTGGACTGCTGCTCGATAGCCAGCTTTTCGGAAGACGGCAGATCGATCAGATCACTGTCGATGTTGGGGATATGGTGTTCGGTCATGATTTCACTCCTGGGACAAGGCACCAGATGGCTGATCGAACCAGCGACGCTTGAGCCACAAGGCAACGCCGACCAGGGAGATCAGTACCGGTACTTCCACCAAAGGCCCGATGACGGTGGCAAATGCTACCGGCGAGGCAAGGCCAAAAGTGGCAATGGCCACGGCAATGGCCAGTTCGAAGTTGTTACTGGCAGCGGTAAATGCCAGCGCGGTGGTGCGTGGGTAGTCGGCCTCCAGCAGCTTGCCCATCCAGAAGCTGATGAAGAACATCACCACGAAGTAGATGGTTAGCGGGATGGCTATGCGCAGCACATCCAGAGGCAGTTGCAGCACCATGTCGCCTTTCAGGCTGAACATAGCGACGATGGTCAGCAGCAACGCCACGAGCGTCAGCGGGCTGATCTTCGGAATGAAGCGCTCCTCGTACCACGCGGAGCCCTTACGGCTGATCAGGATCTTGCGGGTCAGGAAGCCAGCCAGGAATGGGATACCCAGATAGATCAGTACCGATTGGGCAATTTCGATGAAGCTGGTTTCGATGATGCTACCTTCCAGCCCGAACAGCGGCGGCAGAAGGCCCAGGAAGATCCAGGCATACACGCTGAAGAACAGAATTTGGAAGATGCTGTTGAAGGCGACCAAGCCCGCAACGTATTGGTTGTTGCCGCCTGCAATCTGGTTCCACACCAGCACCATGGCGATGCAGCGTGCCAAGCCGATGAGGATTAGGCCGGTCATGTACTCGGGCTTGTCGGAGAGGAATACGACAGCCAACCCGAACATCAGCACCGGGCCAATCACCCAATTCTGAATCAGCGACAAGGCGAGGATGCGCTTGTCTTTGAAGACCTGTGGTAGCTCCTCGTATTTCACCTTCGCCAATGGCGGGTACATCATGACGATCAGGCCAATGGCAATGGGGATGTTTGTCGAGCCAACCGACAGGCTGTTCAGCCATGCAGGCAGTCCCTGGAAGAGACTGCCGAGGCCAATGCCAAGGCCCATGGCCAAAAAGATCCAGACCGTTAGGTAGCGATCGAGGAATGAAAGGCGGCTCTTGCTCATGGTGAATCTCCCTTAACGTCAGAGCGTTCCGATGCGTGCCAGCTCGGCCTTGAGCTGGGCGGCATCCAGTTGTTCGAAAGGCAATGCGAGAAATGCCGTAATGCGGCGCTTGATGTGTTCAAGCGTGGCGTCGAAAGCCTCGTCCAGTTCGGCGGCGCTACCTTGCAGGTCGGACGGATCGGAAAGCCCCCAATGAGCTTTTACTGCTGGCCCGAAGAACACCGGGCATGCTTCGCCAGCGGCCTTGTCGCAGACGGTGATGACAAAGTCCGGGGCAAGCTCGGCGTGTGAATCACTGGACTTGCTGCTGAGACCATCGGTGGAAATACCGGCGCGCTGCAACGCGGCGATGGACAACGGATGCACCTCGCCCTTGGGCTGGCTGCCGGTGCTGAAGGCCTTCATACCGGTCGGGGCCAGGTGGTTGAACACGGCTTCAGACAGGATGCTGCGGCAGCTATTGGCGGTGCAGAGGAACAGAACTTTCATCGGCTTTTCTCGGCAGTGATCAGCAGCAGGAGGCCACGCGCTGTGGGCGGTCACCCATGGTGTCCAGTCGTTTGGAGCTGGTGCTCAGCCATTCGCGGTTGGCCTCCAGCGTCGTTGCCAGGACTTCGCGTACCCAGGCGGGCAGCTCGGGATGTAGCCGGTAGTAAACCCATTGACCCTGCCGGCGGTCTTCCAGCAGGTCACACGTGCGCAATTGCGCCAGGTGGCGGGAAACCTTGGGCTGGCTTTCTTCCAGCGCACAGGTCAGTTCACAGACGCAGAGCTCTTCCTCGCGAGCGATCAGCAACATCATCCGAATGCGGGTTTCGTCGGCGAGGCATTTGAAAACCTTGGTAGGGGTCAGCGAGTCAGTCATAGCGGTTCTCAGTGCTTGGTTTTCACGAGGACGAACATCTTGATGCGCTCATGAATCTCGTGAAGCGTGTGGCGGAAGGCATCGTGTTTGTCGCTGGTGACAGGGTCTTCGAAGCTCCATACCAGCTGCTCGCCAAAAGCCGGAAGCGCTTGGCATTCCTGGGCGGCCTTGTCACAGAGGGTAATGACGTAGTCGAAGTGTTCACCGGCGAACTCGTCGATGGATTTGCTACGCAGGGCGCTGGAGTCGATGGCGAGGTGCTCAAGGGCGGCATAGGTTCGCGGGTCGACTTCGCCAGGCTGAGTACCTGCGCTGAAAGCCTCGAAGCGCACAGGGTCTGTGTGTCGGAGCAATGCTTCGGCGAGTTGGGAGCGAGCAGCGTTGGCGGTGCAAACAAACAGGACGCGGATCTTGCCAGTCATCACTAGATACTCTGCGTGTATATGGTTTTCCAAATATACGATTTTCCAAATGTATCGCAAGCTTGCGATGATGGGTGGCTTTACATGTGCGTCTTCATGCACATATATTGCTCTCATGACGACTCCTGACAATCTCCGCGCCCAAGCCATCGATGCTGCCATTGAGTCGCTGGATGAAGCCTTCTTCAAAGCCCTCTGCGAACCCTCTAGGGTCGCGGTGTTCAAGCGCGTGCTTCAGTTAGGGAGGGCGGATGTCGGCGAAATCGCCAAAGCTTTGCCGCAGGAGCGCTCTGTGATCTCAAGGCACTTACAGGTGCTGCACGACGCTCACATCGTGAAAGCCACCAAAGTGGGCAGACAGGTTTTCTATGAAGTGAATGGCGGGGCGATCGTCGAGCGTTTGGAGGGCCTCCTCCAGCGAACCAAGGGTCTGGTTTCGCTGTGCTGCCCGTAGCGTGGCTTTTTTCTCCTGATATATGCATGAGTGTGCACATATGAATGAATTGAGTCGTACTTTGGATGTGGTTGTCATCGGTGGTGGGCAAGCAGGTTTGGCGACTGGCTGGCACTTGCAGCAGCGCGGCTTGGAATTCCTCATCTTGGATGAGCAGGCATCTCCTGGCGGGAACTGGCGGAACTACTACGACAGCCTGCAGCTGTTCTCCCCGGCGGAATACTCGGCGTTGCCAGGGCTGCCGTTTCCTGGTGACCCCAAGAGCTATCCGCTACGAGACGAGGTGGTGCAGTACCTGGAAGCCTATGCTGCCGAGTTTCGACTGCCTTTTCAGGGCGGCATCCGAGTGGTGGGCGTAGCGCAGAAGGAAAAGGTGTTTGAGGTTCGCTGCGACACCGGAGCGATCCTCACCGCACGTTCTGTGGTCGTAGCATCGGGAGGATTTAGCCGGCCGTTCACGCCCAGCGTTCCTGGGTTGGAGGGCTTCTCAGGGACATGTCTGCATAGCTCAGCATATCGAACGCCAGAGCCCTTTACTGGCCAGCGCGTCGTAGTGGTTGGAGCCGCGAACTCAGCTGTCCAGATCGCTTATGAGCTTGCAGGCGTCGCCGAGGTAGTGCTGGCAACCCGCGAGAAAATCCGTTTCTTCCCGCAGCGAATCCTCGGACTCGATTTTCATACCTGGCTGAAATTCACCAAGCTGGAGCAAACACGATGGTTGAGTGACCAGAGCACGCCCGTGCTCGATACCGGTAAGTACCGGAAGGCTCTCAACGCCGGTCTATTCCAGCGCAGGGCCATGTTCCAGCAAGTGCTACCCGATTCTGTTGTCTGGCCGGACAGAAGCACTACTCAGGTCGATGCGCTGATTTTTGCGACGGGCTTCCAGCCAAACCTAGATTTCCTGACGGGCCTCCCGGTCGCAGACCGGAGTGGGCGTGTGCTGCAGCATAACGGTGTGGCCAGCCAGGTGCCAGGCCTGTACTTCGTGGGCTTGCCTCAACAAAGGAACTTCGCTTCGGCAACACTCAGGGGCGTGGGTGCAGACGCCAGTTACCTGATGCCCCGATTGCTTAGTCACCTGAGCAAGGGCCGCTCGCTTCACCTGTCAGCGTCGCCCCGCCAGATCTGAACTCTGGCTGGGCGACGGCGAGACGTATTGCAACGTGCCCCTAGAGCTGCCGCCATGTCGTACACCTCAACCCGGTTTGGCCGGCGGGACCTGCTTAAAGCCGGCGCTTTGATTGCTGGCGGTGTCTGGGTCAACATCAGCGAGCGGGCAGCAGTTCCCAAACGAATTGAATTCCTCGAAGCGTTGCCACTGACTGCCGTGGGCAAGATATTCAAGCCCGCTTTGCAGCAGCGGGAAATTGGGGTACTGGAGAGGGCAAACGTGAAGACCACGCGATCCTGTATCCGGTCAGAATCTGCTGCCCCCAATCCAAGAGCTGACACTCACACCGGCAAGCGATCAAGGACTTGCTCTACGGCGTTAGTTGTAATGATATTTCTAATGTAACTGCATCCAGATCGACCTCCAGCGGGTAGTACAGGTAGTAGCCATCGCGCTGCTGAGCTGATTATCCTTCTGGAGAGGCTTACATGAACGCCATACGATTCCTCTGCATGACCAGTACTACGCTCGCTGTCACCTGTTTGTCACTCATGATCCCTGCGGCCTATGGACAGGCAAATCTGCCCGACAGCATCAAGGTTCCGGACGGCCACAAGACCGTACTGGAAGCCGTAGGCGTGGGCGAAATCACTTATGAATGCCGCGACAAAGCCAACGCCGCCGGCCAGACCGAATGGGTGTTTGTCGGGCCCAAGGCGGTGCTCAATGATCGTAGCGGCAAACAGATCGGCACCTACTTTGGACCGCCTGCCACCTGGCAAGCCAAAGACGGCTCCAAAGTCACCGGGACGCAACTGTCTGTTGCCCCTTCAAGCACCGGTGACCTCCCTTATCAGTTGGTCAAGGCCAACCCAGCTGAAGGCAAAGGCGCGATGAACGGTGTCAGCTATATCCAGCGGGTGGCCGTCAAAGGCGGCGTAGCCCCCAGTAGCGAATGCTCCGCCGCAAACAAGGGCAAACAAGAGATGGTCAAATATCAGGCTGACTATATTTTCTGGACAGCCAATTAAGCCAGCGATTCAGAGCAGCCTGACAGCGCACAAAGTCGTCTACGCTGCTCTGATCGAACTCCAGCTATACGGCTGGGGGCTACCCCTTGCTGACGGCGGAAAAATTGTCCTTGCCCGAGCCCGGTTTTGACTATGAATCCTGCCTGATTGCCTGCGCCAGAGGCGACCAGCAGGCACTACGGGATTTATATGAGCAGGAAAGTCCTCGGCTTTTGGGTGTCGCCAGGCGCATTGCGCGTGACAACGTTCTGGCCGAAGACATCGTGCACGATGCCTTTATCAGGATCTGGACCCGTGCCGCCAGTTTCAACCCGGCAAGAGGCTCAGCACGTGGCTGGATTTTCAGCGTGACGCGGCACCTGGCGCTTAATTTCATGCGTAATGGCGCCAGGGAAGTACAGGTCAGTGAGCAGAGCGAAACGGCGTTGCACGCTTCAGCCTCCATGGAGGCATCGCTAGAGACTGCGCAAACCTTCGATTATCACGGCCATTCAGGGCGCATTTATACCTGCCTTGAGCAACTGGAGCCGGCGCGGCGCACCTGCATACTTCATGCGTATGTCGACGGCTATTCGCATGCACAAATCGCACAGAAACTGGGTACACCACTGGGGACGGTCAAAGCCTGGATCAAACGCAGTCTGGTGGCATTGCGGGAGTGCATGGGATGACCGAGACCCCTCAAGATCAAAGCCCGGACGACATCGACGCGCTGGCCAGTGAGTATGTTCTGGGCACGCTGCAGGCCGAGCAGCGCATCGAAGTACAAAAGCGTCTGGCCCAAGACACTGAACTACGATCCGCTGTAGATGCTTGGGAGCAGCGCTTATACCCGTTGACTGAACTGGTTGAAGCGCAATCGCCTACGCCACGCCTCTGGGAGCGTATCGAGCGCAGCGTGAACAGCATTGAGCGACAAGCACCACGAGCAACGGCCGCCGCACAGCCGAACTCATGGTGGAACCGTCTTGCACTATGGCGTGGGCTGGCGGCGACAGGTCTTGTCGCATCGCTGTTGCTCGCAACCGCACTCCTGACCCAAACCGCTCAGATGAAACCGATCACCTACCTGGTCGTTCTGGTGGCGCCACAAAATCAGACGCCCGGCTGGGTGATTCAGGCGAGCAGTCCACGGGAAATCCAACTGATACCTTTGGGGGGCACGCAAGTCCCTGCCGACAAAGCACTTGAGTTCTGGACCAAAGCCGACGACTGGCAAGGACCGGTATCTCTTGGATTGGTCACACCTGGACAAACACTTTCTGTTCCTCTAGATAAACTGCCACCGCTGGAGCCCAACCAGCTCTTTGAACTGACGCTGGAAAGTCCCACTGGATCGAAGACTGGCAAACCCACAGGACCGGTGCAATTCATCGGCCGTGCCGTGAAAGTAATCTGATGGTCCCTCCAGGCTTGGTTGTAGTTGTCTGCTCCGGGTCCAAGCTGGATGAAACGTTAGAGCGAGATTGATAGTCATAACTGCAACCTAAATCGCGCTCCTACTCTAATTTCAGGCCCTGTTGGCAAACTGGATGCTGGTAGGTTTCATGCAACGCTTTCTGCTGTGACAAAGGCAGGGAGGTTCACCAGGCGACCGGCTGATGGTCCCATGCCCAGAAAGTGCCGCTGTGAGCTGGCCCGTGCCGAGCGATTAGTTCGAGGATGCACTGCGCGGCAAACGCAGGCGCGAACAGTTTGTCTGGCGGTACATTGGCCTGGAACGGTTGAGAAAGGCGGGTAGCCGTCGTGCCGGGGTGTAGCGCCAGCACCATCGACGCGGGGTTCAGCCGCTTCAGTTCGATACTGGCGGTGCGCAACAGTTGGTTGAGCGCCGCCTTGCTGGCCCGGTAGCTGTACCAGCCACCCAGACGGTTGTCGCTGATTGAGCCGACTCTCGCCGAAAGCGCGGCGAAGGTCGTAGGCTGATGCAGCAGCAGCGGGAAGAGGTGTTTAAGCAGTAAGATGGGGGCAAAGCTGTTGGTGACGAAACTGGCCTGCAGGCTTGCTAAGTCTAACTGCGCAAGTTTTTTTCCGCCCGTGCTGGAGCGTCGTGCAGCACGCCCAGTGTGCTGATCACTAGATGCAAACACTCGCAAGTTGCGCCGATATGACGAGTCAGTTTCTCCAGCGACTTTTCGTAGCGGGCGTCGCAATTGATGCGTATCAAACGCCGGCCATGTTGCCGGGCCAACGCCTCCAGACCCGCGCTGTGGTTAGCCTGACGCGAGACAGCAAACACCTGCCTAACGTCATCACGCGCTAGCAATTGTGAGCAAAGCGCAAGACCGATGCCTTCGCTGGCGCCGCAGACAAGAGTGTTTGCTGCCACAGCTAGATTGGTGATCAGCGTCATATTGCTCTCCCGGCAAGATGTTGCCGCGGTATTAACCCCCGGGTCATACGAAATTGATCATCACCTTCGATATTTGTACTCAAAACTGTACATTAAAATATACTTGTACAGTATTTTCTCTTCCCGGTGTCCCGCACATGGCAAGCAGAACCTCAGCACTCAGCCTATTCGCCTTGGCCTTTCTTATGACGATCACACAGCCTGCATTGTCAGACTGGAGGCCTTCGCTTTCAGAGGCGCGCGTGGTCGGCAGCGGCGAATTCACCTGGTTCGGCCTGCGTCTTTACACCGCCCGCCTGTGGAGCGCCGGTGCTGCATGGAGCTGGAATGAGCCGTTCGCCCTCGAGCTGATCTACCACCGGGCATTGACCCGGGAAACGTTGGTGCAGGCCAGCATTGATGAAATGCAGCGCCTAGCTGACCGTCCAATGGCGAGGGAAACCGTGAAGCGATGGTCAAAAGCGATGCAGGAAGCGTTTGTGGATGTGCGCCCGGGCATGCGCATCACCGGTCTGTACCTACCGGGGCAAGGTTGCCGATTCTATGTCGATGGCCAACTCAGCCTTGAAGTGACCGACCCGGCCTTCGCCCGTGCTTTCTTCGCCATTTGGGTTGATCCGCGGGCCCGTGATCCACAATTGCGCCAGCGCCTGCTCGGGCTGGCCGGGAGCGACCGAGGAGACTGAAATATGTACAAAGTGCTTCTGTTGATCGGCTGCTTGCTACTAGGTAGTTGCGGAAACGTCGGCGTTGAGCGCTACGCTGGGGAGCATCCACGCCTCAACCTGGTGGAGTTTTTCTCGCGGCCGGTGCAGGCCTGGGGCATGTTCCAAAAGCGCTCGGGGGCGGTAGTCAAGCGCTTCCATGTGCGTATCGACAGCCGCCGCGAGGGCGAACGACTGATCCTCGACGAGCATTTTCTGTACAGCGACGGTACGCGCCAGCAGAGAACCTGGACCCTAACCCCGGACGGCCCCAGTCGCTGGCGCGGCACCGCTGGTGACGTGATTGGCGAGGCCATCGGTGAAGTAGCGGGTAATACGTTGCGCTGGCGCTACCGCCTGGACCTGCCTGTTGATGGGCGGCACTGGGAGGTGGACCTGGATGACTGGATGTACCTGATGGACGATGACACCCTCCTAAACCGCTCGAGCATGAGCAAACTCGGTGTGGAGATTGGGCAGATAACCTTGTTCTTCCGCCGCTTGCCGGAGGGCACACCATGAACCTGAAGCAGCTGATCAAGTCGGCGAGCGCTCGCGATATCAATGAGCTTGAAGTTCTGTTACTTGAAGGGGGCTTTAACGTGTTGCGCGTGTTGACCGACACCGGGCCCTATTCCTTGTGCGACGCGAACGGCGAAGTTTTGCGCCTGCGCTCGACCACCGAGCTGCGGCAATTTCTGGCCGATGTGCCTCCAGTGCCGTGCATGCTGGTGCAGTATTTGGTGCACGAGGAAATATGCGGCCAGCGCGGCGGTCCTGTTGCCCCGCTGCGGGTGCCGTTTACGCTAACCAGCCAGTGGTAGCGCAGGGGAGGCGCCTGGGTTTGGTGCTGGGCGATCAGCTGTCTTTTGACCTGGCGGTGCTGCGCGCCCTGGACCCGGCACGCGACGTTCTGCTGATGGCTGAGGTCGAGGGTGAAGCACGCTATGTGCCGCATCATCCGCAGAAGATTGTGCTGATACTCAGCGCAATGCGCCATTTCGCTCAGGCCCTGCGCGAGCGAGGCTGGAATGTGCACTACCAACAACTGGATACGCCGGGCAACAGCGGTAGTATCGCCGGGGAGCTACAGCGGTGGCAGGCGTTACTGCATGCAGACGAGGTGCATGTAACCGAATGTGGCGAGTGGCGGCTAGAACAGGCGTTACGTGATGCCGGGTTGCCGCTTGTGTGGCATCGTGACACCCGCTTTCTATGTTCGCGCGAAGCCTTCGCGCGTTGGTCCGCTGGCCGCAAGCACTTGCGAATGGAGCACTTCTATCGGGGAATGCGCAAGCGTTGTGGCCTGCTGCTGGAACCTGAAGGAAGCCCTGCCGGAGGTGCCTGGAATTTTGATGGCGACAACCGTAAGCCACTGCCGCGTGGTCTGCGCGGGCCAATTCCCGCACAATTTGCTCATGATGCGATCACAGCGGCGGTGGTGACATTAGTACGTGAGCGTTTTGCCGACCATTATGGTGCAGTCGATACCTTTGACTACCCGGTCACTCATGACCAAGCACAGCAGCTCTGGGAGCACTTTCTTGAGTTCAGTCTTGCGGCCTTCGGTGACTATCAGGATGCGATGGCTGAGGGCGAACCATACCTTTTTCATGCACGCATCAGTGCAGCACTGAATATCGGCCTGCTGGATGTGCGCCGGCTGTGTGACGATGTCGACCGAGCCTGGCGCGAGGGGAGGGTACCGCTCAACGCCGCCGAAGGCTTTATCCGGCAGTTGATCGGTTGGCGCGAGTTTGTGCGGGGTATCTACTGGCTACGCATGCCCGAATACGCGGCGCTGAATTACTTGGGCAACGACCGATCGCTGCCCGAATTTTATTGGACGGGGCAGACCGGCATGCGCTGCATGGCCCAGGTGATTGATCAGACCCTGGAGTTGGGCTACGCGCATCATATCCAGCGACTGATGGTCACCGGTAATTTCGCGTTACTGGCCGGCATCGCGCCGCCCGCGATATGCGAATGGTACCTGGCCGTGTACATGGATGCCTTCGACTGGGTCGAGCTGCCCAATACACTGGGCATGGTGATGCATGCAGATGGTGGTTACCTTGGCTCGAAGCCCTATTGCGCCAGCGGTCGTTATATTCAGCGCATGTCCGACCATTGCAAATCTTGCAGCTACAAAGTCGAACACGCCGTGGAGGAGGACGCTTGTCCGTTTAATGCACTCTATTGGCATTTCCTCATCCGTCATCGCCAGTTACTGTCGAAAAACCCTCGACTGGCATTGGTCTATCGCAGTCTGGATGGCATGTCGTCGACCCGGCGCGATGCGGTGTGGCTACGTGGCCAGAGGCTGTTGGCACACCTGGATGCGGGGGAGTCGATATGAACAAGCGATTGTTGCCGAGCAAGTTCTGCGTCGTGTGTGGCTTGCCGTTCACCTGGCGCAAGCGTTGGGCACGCTGCTGGGAGCACGTTCGCTACTGTTCTGAGCGCTGTCGCCGCTCAGCGCCACGACGCGACCCGCACGGCGAGGGGCAAGACCAGCGCCCAGATCGGCGCTAGCAGCAGGCCTGTGCCGACGTGCCCCATCGGCAGATCAACACCTGTGAGCCTGGCACCGGCCAGATATGCCAGCGGGCCACTGAACATGCCCACCAGAGCCGCCCGCCAGTAGGGGCGTCCTGTCCAAGCCAGGCTATGGCGCAAGCCGCTGGCTAACACCAGCCACAGTAATGCCAGCCACACAGGCAAGGGCCGCTGGTCAAAGCTGAACACCCCCACAGAGCCCAACAGAGTGTCCAGCAAGCACCCTGCAAGTGCCACGCGCAAAAGCGCACGCACTTCGGCGCTACGCTCCTGACAAAGGCGCAGGTGTAAAGCTAGTCCGATCGGCACAATGAGCAGAAGCCATTGAACGTGTGCACCCAAGACGCATGCCCACCAGCCGACCTGAAGCCAAAGGGCATTGCCGATCATCCACCCGCGGCCCAATTTTACGTGCCCGGCAATGGCGCCCGGCGAGCCCGCGGCGTAGCCCACAGTAACTGCGCCACGCCGATCGCGCGCTCTTCAAAGCCGCCTTGGCAGTAGCACAGGTAGAACTCCCACAAGCGCTGGAAGGTGTCGTCGTAGCCCAGTTCCGTCAGCACCGTCCGCTCTTGACGCAAGTTGTCATGCCAATGACGTAGGGTACGCGCGTAGTCCAGACCGAAGTCTTCGAGGTGTACCAGGTTCAGCGCGGTCTGGCGGCTAGCGGTTTCGAGCATCACGCTCAGCGAAGGTAGCGCGCCTCCGGGGAAGATGTAACGTTGGATGAAGTCCACCGAGCGGCGGGCCAGTGCATAGCGCTGGTCGCGAATGGTGATGGCCTGTAACAGCATCAGGCCATCGTCTTTGAGCAACGACTCACACTGGCGAAAATAGGTGGGTAGATAGCGGTGTCCGACGGCCTCGATCATCTCGATCGATACCAGTTTATCGAAACGTCCGCGCAGATCACGGTAATCCTCGCGCAACACCGTAATACGTTGCTCCAGGCCCAGCGCCTTCACACGTTGGCACGTATAAGCGTACTGCGCGTCGGAGAGTGTCGTGGTGGTAACGCGGCAGCCGTGGCGGGTAGCGGCATGGATGGCCAGGCTGCCCCAGCCGCTGCCAATCTCCAGAAGATGCTCGTGGGGTTTGAGCTCAAGCTTCTGGCAGATGCGTTCCAGCTTGTTCAGCTGGGCCGCTTCAAGGGTCTGTTCGGCACTGTCGAACTGTGCGGCGGAGTACATCATAGTCGGGTCGAGCAAACGCTCGAACAGGGCGTTGCCCATGTCGTAATGGGCGAGAATGTTGCGTCGAGCGCCTCGTCGGCTGTTCCGGTTGAGCCGGTGCAGCAAGCGCAGGACCGGGCGCCCGAGTCGAGACAGGCCTGCCTCCATGGCGTCGAGGACATCGAGGTTGGCAACGAACAGACGGGTCACAGCCGCTAGGTCAGGACTGCGCCAATAGCCGTGGATATACGCTTCCCCAGCACCAATCGAGCCATTACCGGCGATCAGGTTCCAGGTCGCGTCTTCGAGGATCTCCACCTCGGCTTGCAACTGACTCGCCGGGTCGCCGAAGCTCCACTGCTGACCCTTGCTGAGCACGCGTAGATGTCCTTGGCTCAACCGCCGTAACTGAGCGAGCACGGTGTTTCGGGTGAGGCCGCCCAGGAATGGGGTGATGCCTGTTGACTTGCTAACGCTCAGAGTGGGATTGGACATGATCGGGGTCCTTGCAAGGTTTACCGAGCACTAGGTTGCCCTGGCCGGCAGTGTGGTCGTGAATGGGGGTGCGCTTGAGCAAGAGGCGCAAGGCTTGCCAATAGATGGATGAAACGGTGCGTAGGCTCATCCACGGAAAAGCCAAAATGTGCCGATGCAAGGTGGCGCGATTGAGCGGCTGGCGTTGCAATGCTAGATCGGCCTCGAACACTTTGTGCCCCGCACGCCAGTTCTCCATATGGATGCGCACGCGTTGCTCATCGAGGAAGAAATGCAGGCGATAATCCATATCCAGCGGCATGAACGGCGAGACGTGGAACGCTTTGGCCATGGCGAATGAGCGTCCCTGACCCTCCTGTACCGGCAGCACGTAGTGAAAGCGTTCGCGCCAAGGTGTGTTACGCACCTCCAGCAGGATTGCTGCCAGGTGCCCGTCAACGTCATGGCAAAAATAGAAGCTCACAGGGTTGAACGACAGCCCCCAGCAGCGTGGTTGGGCGAGCAATTGCACGGCACCTTCGGGGCGCTGTCCGGTGGCTTGCTCCACTAATAGACGCGCGGCCTGCGCCAATGATTCTCCATCACGGGTCAGCCCCGGCAGGTAATCGGTTTCGCGCCAGCTCAGGGGCGCAAACCGCGACCGGCCCAGCCAGGGAGAGAGACCTGTTAGCCAGGCCTGCTCATCCAGATCCAGGTAGAACAAGCCGATCCGGTAGCGGAATGCATGGTGGTGCGGGGCCATCCGGCGGTGGCTGACCCAGCCCTGGCACAAACTGCTGTTCACAGGCGCTCTCCAAAGTGCTCGGCCACTTTAAGTGCGCTGAGCACCCCGTCCTCGTGAAAGCCATTGCCCCAGTAGGCTCCGCAGTAGTAACTGTTTTGCCTGCCCTGTAGTTCGCCGTGGCGGGCCTGGGCTATCAATGCTGCGAGGCTGTATTGGGGGTGGGCGTATTTGAAGCGGGCCAGAATCTGCGCGGGATCCACCAGCGCGGTCTGATTGAGGCTCACGCAGAACGTTACCGGCGCTTCGATTGCTTGAAGGATGCTCATGTTGTAGGTCAGAGCCGCGGGGGCCTGTTCCTCGCCGCCCAGGCGGTAGTTCCAACTGGCCCAGGCCTTGCGCCGGCGCGGCAGCAGTCGGGTGTCGGTGTGAAGCACTACGTCATTGTTGGCATAGGTGATGGCGCTCAACACCGAGCGTTCGGCCACGCTGGGTCTTCCCAGCAGGGCCAGGGCCTGGTCGCTATGGCAGGCAAACACAATGCTGTCGAAACGCTCCATGCCCGCCGCGCTGAAGAGGGTTACGCCGCCTTCGTCACGCTCGACCCGCTTGACCGGACAGTTCAAGCGGATGCGCTCGGCAAAGGGCCGGCACAACGGCGCCACATAGCTGCGTGAGCCGCCCTCGATCACCCGCCACTGCGGACGGTGGCTCACCGATAACAGGCCGTGATTTCGGCAGAAGCGCACAAAGAACTGCAAGGGAAAAGCGAGCATTTCGGCAAGTGACATAGACCAGATTGCCGAGCCCATGGGCACGATGTAATGGTCGATGAAGCGTTGCCCATAGCCCTGTGTCTTAAGGTAGATACCGAGGGTCGTTTCACTATCAATGCGCTGGTTGTCCAGATCGGCCAGAACCTCGCGGTTAAAACGCAGGATATCCTTCAGCATGCCCCAGAATCCGGGGGACACCAGATTACGACGCTGCGCGAACAACGTGTCCAAGCCATGGCCGTTGTATTCGAAACCTCTACGTGGGTCATGCACTGAAAAGCTCATCTGCGTGGGCTGCGAGGCAACCTTTAGATGGTCGAGCAAGCGGATGAAGTTTGGGTAGGTCCAGTCGTTGAACACGATGAACCCGGTATCCACCGCGTACCGCTGGCCTTGCCATTGCACATCGACTGTATGGGTATGGCCGCCGATCCAATCGGCGGCCTCAAATACCGTCACCTCGTGCCGGCGGGACAGCAGGTAGCTGCAGGTTAGTCCAGCGATGCCGGTGCCGATGATGGCGATACGCATGAGTTTTAGTCCTTTGGGGCACGCACCAGGCGCTGGCAAAGCTTCAGTCGCCAGCGCACCGGCAGGGCGCCGATCACGCGCAGGCCCAGCGTAAATGCAGTGGGGAAGTTAATTTCCAGCGGGCGTCGCGGCAGGCGTGCAGTGATATGTGCGGCGGCACGCTCGGTGGTCCACAACTGAGGCATGGGGAAGTCGTTGCGACGGGTCAACGGCGTATCGACGAATCCAGGGCTGACCAGCGTTACGGCAATACCTTCATTGATCAGGTCGAAGCGAAGCGATTCCACCAGGTAGCGCACGGCCGCCTTGGAGGCGCCATAGGCTCCGGCACGAGGGAGCGACAACCAGGTCACCGCACTGCCCATTACGACCAGGTGCGGGCGCTCACCGCGATGCAGCAAAGGGAGGGCCGCTGCAATACAGTGGCTTACACCAAACAGGTTGGTGCGCACCACACGTTCGACCAGTGCCGGGTCGAAGAGTCCTGGTTCGAGGTATTCGCACGTTCCGGCATTGAGGATAACCAGGTCCAGCGCCCCCCAGGTGTGCTCGATCTGTGCGGTGATCCTGGAGACCTGCTCAGCGCAATCGACATCGCCGACGGCCGCCAATACCTGCCCCGGATATCGTTGCATCAAGTGCAATAAGCGGTTGGCATCACGTGTACCCAAGGCAACCCGGTGCCCTTGGTCCAGCAATTGGACGGCAAGGGCAGCGCCGATTCCGCTACTTGCCCCCGTCAGCCAGCAACGGCTCATACCAGCCGGCCCTTGAGCAAGCGGATAGCGCCGCCCATGACTGGTACGTGCTCGTAAAGCAGTGCACCTGCGTCAAAGTAGTCCTGGTGGAAGTGAACACGCTCTTGCCACTTGAGAAAACTGCAGCCCTGCAGACTGATCAGCCTGCCATTGGCGAGTCGGGGGTGGCGGAACTCTAGCGTCCAGCGCAGGTAGCCCTGGCCCGGCTGAACTTCGTCCGCGCCGGCGATAACGTAACGAATGTCCTGTGCGTTGGCGTAAAGCTCGGTGAAGTAGCGACGAAGCGCTGCCAGGCCATCGATCTGATGCAACGGATCACGGAACGTTACGTTATCGCTATACAGTTTTTCGAGGCTATCGAGGCTCCGCCCATCAAGGCTGGAGAAGCGCTCCGCGAAATACTGCAGATAAGTGGACATGCAAGGCTCCCGAAAATCCTGTACAACAGTGAAATTCTGTACAGATATAAGAGGAGCTTACGTATAAATCTATACAAGTCAACGGCCCTGTATAGATTTGTTGCAAGGTCAGCCGTTGCCTGATGCGAGTTGTCGACGCAAATCGACTATCTCTGCCTCCAGTTCGCGGACCCGCTCTTCGGCGAAGACCTGTGCCGTAACATCACGCTGGATGCCGATGTAGTAAGTCAGTTCATCGGCATCGTTGTGTACGGGGGTGATAGACAGCTCATTCCAGAACAGGCTGCCATCCTTGCGATAGTTGCGCAGCACTTGGCAACACGGGCGCCCTTCGCGAATTGCCTCGCGGATGGCTGCGATACCTGGTTGGTTGTGGTCCTGGCCCTGGAGGAAGCGGCAATCCTGATAGAGGATGTCGTCCGTGGCGTAGCCGGTGAGGCGCTCGAAGGCAGGGTTGGTGTAGATCAGGATGCTGTCGTCGCCTTCCTGCTCGGCGACGACGATGCCATCGTTGGAGCTCTCGACCATTAATTGCAAGAGTTTTGCGTCGATCATGTGGCCCACCCACTCAAGTAGCGTTTTCGGTATGCGCAGCGTAGACCTTTGTGCTGGAAGGCTAAGGTGCGGTTGTCGATATCATGATGGAAGAACGATCGCCGTAGAAGGTTGGTATGGGTTTAGAATGTGCAACCGCCCTGATGATCACTTGCGATGACTGAAGCGACCTCCACCGATTTGCTGCCCATGCGCGATGTCGTCAACTTGACTGGCATAAATCCAGTGACCCTGCGCGCCTGGGAACGTCGTCATGGTTTGATTCGCCCCCAACGCACCGAAGGCGGGCACCGCCTGTACACGGCCCAGGATGTACAGCGCATACGCGACATACTGCGCTGGACCGGTAGTGGCTTGCCGATCAGCAAGGTGGGTGAGTTGCTCGCACGCCAGCACGACGAAGTCGCCCGCCCGCCCGGGCCGCAGACCGATTCCATTGAGCATTGGCGCGCTGCTGTACTACTAGCGACGAAAGCATTCGACCGGCAGGCGCTCGAGGGCATTCATGGTCAGCTTTTCACCTTGTACCCCAAGGCTACGGTGTTGCTCGATGTGCTGATGCCGGTCTGGCGCAGTCTGTTGTCTGGCAGCGCTTTCGGTCAGCGTAGCCAATGGCTGTTCCTCGATACTTTTCTGCGAGCTCGCCTATTGCTACGTCTGCAACTAAATCAACTCGGTGCCCCATGTGTGTTACTGGCCGGCATTGAAGGAAGCGCTGAGCTGGATTTGCTGAGCAACGGCTTACTTCTCAGTAGTGAGCGGTGGCGTATCGAGGTGTTAGGCAGTGGGCAGCCGCTCGAGGAACTGCCATTGTTGTGCGCGACCCTCCAGCCTGCAGCACTTGTGCTCGCACTCCAGGGGCCCGTAAACACGGCACTGGCGAAGAAGCTATGTTCCTTACAGATGGACATTGCCTGTCCACTTGCATTGATTGGGGACGGGTTGCCTGACTCGATTGCAGTTCTGCACGATATTCCGATCGCGCTTCTGGATCAGCGAAACGTTGGAGCTAGTTTGAAACTGGATGCATTGCTCAGGGGCGCTTTGGAGCTTTGACTGACCGCTCAAGGGCCTTAGACGTTGCGCTGCCTGTTGCCTGACTATGTTCTTCAACCCGTTCGACTGTTTAGTGCTCGCGCGTTGAACATAGCGGATTGTCGGAGTGTAGTGTGAGCGGGGAAAGAGTCGCTCATCTTCGGTCTATTGATCTGGTATCTGCGAGAATTGCTGCATCAGCGGTGCCTTGGCGCGCGTCAGCACCATGACCACGCGTACCTGGTTCTCCGGTACGTCGAGGACGGCGCAGTCCACAATGTGCGGCGAGGCTTGATATCCCAATGCCTGTGCAGCCTGCACCATCCCAGGTACAGCACTCAGTCGGTGAACTCCGACACGTCGTCAATTAGTGCCGCATGTGGCCGGTGGAACTCCAGCTACGACGCCGGGGCCCAGGCCGTCGAGCGCGAGGCATCGTGCTCAGTGTTCTCGACTTTTTGCCGCGGGCGTTAGAGTGGCCCCGGCTGCAGGGCGAGGCGAGTAGGAGGTCATGGGCAGGAACCTGCTCCCAGCGGGTCTGATGGGTCTTGACAAACGTCTTGGGTGCGTTGGGGACTGTCCGTAGATAAGCCATTTTTAACGTAACTGCAGTGCATCTAGGGTGTCAAGGACTGAATTCCGGGGTACTAAAAAATGCCCTCAGGGCTCCTGATTTGCTATTAAGCCATCCATCGGTCTGAATCCCCCCGGGTTTCGTAGACACCTCTTTGCCTTAGCATAGGCCGGGGATGTCTACCTTTCCGGGGGCAGTCCATTCAGCAGCCCACCTTGTCTCAGCAATTAGGGGTTTTGAGGCGCGAAGATCTGGTGGCGACAAGGCGTGAAGGTAAGCAGATTTTCTATCGCATCGATAGTCCAGCTGCCCTGGCGGTGATTAAAACCTTGTATCAATGGTTCTGTGCGAAGGAGCCGAAATGACTATCGACTGGGTCAATTTCACACCTTGGTCGGCCTTGCTCGGCGGTGCGTTGATCGGGCTTGCCGTGAGCCTGTTTGCACTTGTGAATGGCCGTATTGCCGGTATTAGCGGGCTGCTGGGCAGTTTGCTGCAAAAGAAGGGCGAGGGCAGAGGCGAGAAAGCACTGTTTCTCCTGGGGGTGTTGGTCGCCCCCCTAGTGTGGCGGTTATTTGCGGGTCGGCCGGTCGTACAGTTTCAGACAGACTGGGTAGGGTTGCTTGTGGCCGGTTTGCTGGTTGGCCTGGGAACACGTTACGCGGCAGGTTGCACCAGTGGGCATGGTGTCTGTGGACTGGCGCGTCTGTCGCCTCGTTCACTTGTCGCAACACTGTGCTTTATGTGCGCGGGATTTGCAGTTGTATTCGTTAGCCGTCACCTGGCAGGAGTATGAGCATGCGATGGGTAATGGCTTTTATCTGCGGTGTGGTGTTTGGCCTTGGCTTGTTGTTGGCGGGCATGGTTAATCCAGCCAAGGTAATCGGCTTTCTGGATCTGGCAGGAAGCTGGGATCCATCACTCGGGTTGGTAATGGTGGGTGCTATCGGGGTGGCACTTTTGCCCATGCAGTGGAGCAGCAAACAAACACGCTCGATGCTTGGTTTGCCGATGCAAATGCCTCGGATGCGGGCACTAGATCGGCAGTTGGTGGTGGGCAGCCTGGTATTTGGTGTCGGTTGGGGTATTGCCGGTATCTGCCCGGGGCCTGCACTCGCCCTGGTGTTAAGTGGCCACTGGCAAATACTAGTATTCGTACTTGCGATGTTGGTGGGAATGGCGCTCTTCAGCCTGCTTGAAAGCTGGCGTGCTCGTTAAAGATCCATGAGTGCCATCGTGTCTCAGCCTTGAGAGAAGGGGCGGATCCTTTACTGGAGCAGCAATCCAGCCCACATCGAAGTAATGATCGCCAACTGACCGACTATGACATAAGCGGCAAATTTTGCGCCCCCGCTGATCCAGGCTAGAACACATTTGGTAAGTGTATTGCTGCTCATTGCGGTCAGCGCGGGCACCGCAATGTCGGCCATTGATAGTTGCCCGGACTTTACCACCGACGCGATAGATGCTGCCGTTGCGTGAGCATCAGCCAGGCCGCTAAATACCGACGCAATCAGTACACCATTGTGTCCAAAGGCATGCAGCAGTGCCGAGGACAGCAACGTGATGCCCGTTACGGCCACAGTCACAACGAGGGCGACCTTGAGATTGAAAGCACTGTCGCCGACTTGGGTTGCGGCCTGCACAAGCGCAGGGTTCCATGGGGCGAGGAGCAGCGAACCATATGCCACTGTTGTGAACGCAGCCAGCAAAATAGAAGCCCATAATTCCCCAAAAAAGCCGGATCGACTGTACCCAGCACCAGACCCAACATCGCGATAGTCGCTAGGTTAGAGAATATCGCTGCGGCGCTGAACGCTTTGACAGACGACTGTTCACTTCGGGCCAGATGTCCCATCAGGGCGATGGTCGCCGAGCCTGAAGCAAACCCAGATGCGATGGCACTGAGGGTATAGCCATAGCGCTTGCCTACCACACGTAAGGCAATATGACCCAATGCCCCAGCCCCCATCAGCAGTACGGTCAGGGTACAGATTGTGCGGGGATTGATGGCACCAAATGGGCCGACGAAGCGATCGGGTGCCAAGGGGAGAATGACCAACACGGCTATCAGCAGTACCAACCCATCGCGGACTTCGCTTTCAGTCAGTTGATTGCGGACAAATCGATGCAGTTCTTGCCTGAATGCGAGAACAACCGTAAGCACGACCCCGACAGCGACAGCCAGTTCGGGCTGGTCATAACTCAAGGCGCCGAGTAGCAAGACGAAAAGCAGAGCAATTTCACTGGTGATGCCTGGATCCTTGCCAGAGTGTTTCCAGTAGGCGACTGCAACGATGATTGCCAAGGCAATACTCATGATGGCGACCAACATCGTACCCGCTACGGCCATGCATACGTAACCCAGTACAGACGTGATGGCAAAGGTTCTAAGTCCGGCAAACGCACGATGCTCCCCGGTACCTTTTTTGCGTTCACGCTCCAGGCCTACGAGCATACCTATACCCAAGGCAGCAGCGAGATGGGTAATGTCCAGGGTTTCAAGCATGACTGCCGCATCGATGCGCGGGGGAGGGCAGTTGTCGAGGCTGCTTGGGACGGGCTGAAATACATCCCAGCTTATTGATTTGCCGCTGAGCCTTTACTGTAGCCATGTTCTAGAGCCTTCAAGCCAGGCAAATTCAAAATTTCCACTGTACGTCCGCTGAACTGCACTACGTCCAGGTGGCGCAGGTGTGCTATGCATCTACAGACGGTTTCAAGTCTCAACCCCAGATAGGACGCAATGTCATCTCTCGACATGCGCAGAACAAAGCTATGGGCGGAAAACCCGCGTTCTACGTATCGTTTGGACAAGCCTAGTAGAAAGCTGGCCATTCGTTCTTCTGCGGTGAGGTTGCACATCATTAACAGCCGCTTATGCTCTCGAACAATTTCACTGCTGAGCAGCCTATTGAGGCTTTGTTGTAGGAACGGGAACTCATGGGCTAACGACTCCAGGCGTTGATAAGGAATAAGGCAAACTTCACTGTCCTCAAGAGCAAACGCACTGCATACATGCCGGTTGGTGCTGATCGCATCGCACCCCATTGTGTCTCCTGGCATCCAGAAGTTGGTTACCAGCCCTTGTCCTTCCGCATTTGCAAAGCAGGTCTTAAAACTTCCGAGGCGTACTGCATAGAGGTATTCCAACGGGTCGTTAGCGTGATACAAGCCGTAACCTTTCTTGATCCGTATGCGCTGTCTGATCAGCTCACTGAAACGGTCGTTTCCGTGTTTGCACAAGCCAGTTGGAAGACACAACGAACTGACCCTGCAATCCACGCAAGCCGCCCTGTATGGGTTTACATTGATGGGGGGTACCACCCCTATGGGATTACGTTCCTCTAGGTCAGTGGCAACGTTCAGGAGGCTATGCATTTCTCACCTCCGATACCGGGGTAGCAGATCCTGATGGGGCAATAGGGTAAGCGTCCGCCCAACTCACCTTGCGTAAGTTAGGCAGACACCCACTGATGCGGTAACAGTCGCCCGATCTCACTGGCCCGTTGCGTCGGCAACCGCGTCAGTACATCTTTGAGATAGGCATATGGATCATGCCCATTCATACGCGCTGACTGGATCAAGCTCATGATCGCAGCCGCCCGTTTACCGCTGCGCAGCGATCCGGCAAACAGCCAGTTCGAGCGCCCGAGTGCCCACGGCCGTATCTGGTTTTCAACTTGGTTGTTGTCGATGGGCACAGCTCCATCGTCCAGGTAGCGCGTCAGCGCTACCCAGCGTTTCAGGCTGTAATCGAAGGCTTTGGCCGTGGCTGATCCGTTGGGCACCAGGTCGCGCTGGGCCAACATCCAGTCATGCAGTTTTTTACTGATCGGTACCGCCATTTCCTGACGTATTCGCCAGCGATCTTCATCACTCATGTCCCGCGCCTGGCGTTCGACCTCGTACAGGCCGCTGATCGAGTGCAACGCCTGTTCGGCTAGCTGACTTTTGTTCGCCACATGCAGATCGAAAAACTTGCGACGGGCGTGGGCCATGCAGCCGATCTCAGTGATGCCTTGCTCAAAACCAGCTTTATAGCCAGCGAAGTCATCGCAAACCAGCTTGCCGTTCCAGTCGCCCAGGAAGTTACGCGCGTGTTCGCCAGCACGGCTTGGGCTGAAGTCGTAGACCACCGCCTTGAGCGCCGAAAACGGCGTCGTGCTGTAGGCCCAGACATAGGCTCGGTGGGTTTTCTTCTCGCCCGGCGCAAGCATTTGCACCGGTGTTTCATCAGCGTGAATCACGCCCTGGTTCAGAACGGCTTCACGCAGTGCATCGACCAGCGGCTGGAGCCGCACACCGGTTTGTCCGACCCACTGGGCCAGGGTCGAGCGAGCGATTGCCAGCCCCGCGCGGCCAAAGATTTTCTCCTGCCGGTACAGCGGCAAGTGGTCGGCAAACTTCGCCACCATCACGTGGGCCAACAACCCTGCGGTCGGGAGACCTTTGTCGATAACCTGCGCCGGCACCGGCGCCTGCATCAGTGTCTCGCACTGACGGCAGGCCCATTTGCCACGCACATGTTGCTCGACAGTGAACACGCCCGGCGTGTAATCCAGCTTCTCGCTAACGTCTTCGCCGATGCGTTGAAGTTGGCAGCCACAGGTGCACTGAGTGTTTTCCGGTTCGTGGCGGATCACCGTGCGTGGAAACTGCGGCGGCAATGGCGCACGTTTCGGGGATTGCCGTGGCTCGACCTGTGGCGAAGCTGGGAGGAGCTGTTTCAGCTCTGCTTCGATAGCTTCAAGGTCTGTGTCGAGCAGGTCATCCAGCAAGCTGCCTTGCGCCGGGCTGATTTGCTCGCTGCGCTTAGCAAACTTGTGGCGCTTGAGCAGGGCGATTTCGAACTTGAACTGTTCGATGAGGATTTCATCGTTCTGGATCTTCCTGCTCATCGCCTCGACTTGGGACTGCAACTGCAGCGCCTGTGCCGCCAAGGCACGGAGCTGTTCCGGGGTCATCTGGTCGAGGTTGGGCGAGAAAGTCATGCCGCCGATTGTGCCAGAGCAGGCCCGAAACGACGACAAGCAGACCGGTCAAATGGCCGGCGATTACAGCATGCTGATCACGCCACCCGTGCCGACTCGCTGCCACGGCAAACCCAGTACCAACGCCTGGAGTTGCTCGCTGTCGAGTTCGACCTCGCAGCCATGGCGAATGCCGGGCCAGTGGAACTTGCCTTGGTTCAGTCGACGCGCTGCAAGCCAGACGCCGACGCCATCGTGCACCAGCACTTTCATCCGGTTAGCCCGGCGATTGGCGAACAGGTAAGCGCAGTGCGGCTTCGCCGCACCGAACACCGCGATCACTCGGGCTAATGCGGTTTCGGTACCGGCGCGCATGTCCATCGGCTCGGTGGCCAGCCAGATGGCATCGATACGGATCATCGAGTGACAGCCCGAATAAACTGCGCGCAGCCTTCAGGGTCTGAGGTTGGCCATTTCACCGTGATCACTTGCCCGGCCATGGGCAACTCGATGATCACTGGCGCTTCGGCTGGCCGTTTAGGTGCGGCTTTAAGCGGGACGAATGCCGGTAGTGAAGCCGCTGCGGGCTGATCTCGATAGAGCGGCATCCATTTGCGGATAACGTTGGCATTGATGCCATGGCTGATGGCGACACTGGAAATGGATGCGCCAGGTTGCAGGCATTCCTGAACGACCTGGGCTTTGAACGGTTTCGGATAAGAGCTTCGTTGGCGCATGGAAATCCTGGCGATAAGGGTGATCGCGTCCGCTTAAAAATACGCGGACACCATCGCCCTTAAAGCTGGAGTTCGGAAGGTGAGTTCGCCGGACGCTTACGCAATAGGGTCATGCAGGTCGCGATTTATGAGCTTGCCAGGTACCAGAGGATAGCTAGCAATCATCGCCAGGGAGTGTGGGGCGTTCAATCGAGTATTAAGTCGATCAACGAAGGCTGTCGCTTCGTCAATACTGCGAAAACTCACCATCCATACGTCCAGGTGAACCCACCAACGGTTTTGACGCGGATGATTTTCAATGTAGACGTTCATTGATGCTACTCCGTAATCGATGCAGTGGAATGCAAAGGACGCCGGTTTAGTGAGTGCTTTCTAGGTACGCTGAATACCAACAAACCCTGATGGTAATTGAGAGTGAAATGGTCAAGATCCATTGACGGCGGAATGGTTCGTGAAGAACTAAACCATCCACACTCAGATGAGATAGCTGTCGTCGAGGCGTCGGCAGCATCCGGCACCACCCAACCGCTTAAGGTGAATTGCTGCGTTGTAATCCCAATCTGCAAGCTGTCGATACCTACAGACTGCAAGTCCGCGGTGACGATGAACTGATCCCCGATGTTCCTGGCGAACAGGACAGGTTGGTAGGGCAATCCCACTTCGCGGCGCAACATGAGTTCTAAGTCTGGGGCGCGGTAGCTCCGCTTGCCACCGACGAGACCAAGCAAGCGTTTTCTAGTCTGGTTAAGCATTAAACCAGGGGCTAGTCGCGGCAGGATGGACAGAAAGAGTGATTTGAACATTTGACGCGCTCCACATTCGATCGAATCAGGAACGGCGTCCATGCCATCAGGTGTTCAAGCTGCTAAAAGCACGTCTAATTCAGGGCGTAATGGCTACTTTCATGACACCGTCCCGTTGATGTCCAAATAGTTCGTAGGCGGCTTCAATGTCGTCCAACTTGAACCGGTGCGTCACCAGTGGCGCCAGATCAATGCGCCCGCTGGCGATGACTTCCATCAAGCGTCGCATACGCTCTTTGCCACCGGGGCACAGTGTGGTCACGATGTTGTAGTCGCCTAGGCCAGCAGCAAAGGCATCAAGTGGAATGCGCAAGTCTGAAGAGTAAACGCCAAGGCTGGATAAGGTTCCTCCGGGACGTAGCACCCGCAGCGCTGATTCAAATGTCGATTGGGTTCCGAGTGCTTCAATCGCAACATCGACCCCACGGCCTATGGTAATCGCCATGATCTGCTCGACAATGTTGCCTTGTGTGAAGTCGATTACGTGAGTAGCACCTAGCTGACGGGCAACGGTCATACGCGCATTTACGGTGTCGACACCGATGATCGTGCCTGCACCTTTCAAGCGGGCACCGGCCACCGCGCAAAGACCAATAGGCCCTAGCGCAAATACGGCGACCGTATCACCGATTTTTACATCACCCCGTTCTGCACCGCTGAACCCGGTAGACATGATGTCTGGGCACATCAAAACTTGTTCGTCACTAAGATTATCGGGGATCAGTGAAAGGTTGGCCATGGCGTCAGGCACCCGAACATACTCGGCCTGGCAGCCATCAATCGTGTTGCCGAACTTCCAACCACCAATAGCTTTGAATCCATGAAGGGTGCCCGGCCCATCCTGAGATGAGCATCCACACAGGCACGCATTACTGTGGCCGCTTGGGGTTATTGCGCCAGCAATGACCCGCTGTCCTTCGCTAAAGCCTTGAACCTGGGCGCCGAGCTTTTCAATGATACCAACGGGTTCATGACCTATGGTCAGCCCTTTGGCGACAGGGTATTCACCACGAAGGATGTGGATGTCGGTTCCGCAGATCGTCGTGGTTGTGAGCCGCACCAACGCATCGGCGGGGCCAATGTCCGGAATTGGCTTGTCGTCCAGTACTATCCGGTTTTTCTCCACAAAAATTGCAGCTTTCATGGTAGCCATGGCAGCGGTTCCTCTTTGGGATGGTGGCATTCACTTCTGCTTAGCGTGCGCTGAAAATCATCGAATCAATTGACTGGGATCAAGGAATCAAATCCATTTTTTGTAGTCAGGTTACCATGCGTCGGACTGCGCCGATGGTCGTGTGCTACACCCAATCGCCGTGTCCTTTTGAGGTGGTGTGCATCCGATTTTGATGCAAGTCAAACACACAGCCTTGGACGGATGCAGGATGGTGCGTACCTACTCATCGCTTAGTGCGAGGTGTGTCATGTCCGACTATCAACGCTTGTTGTTCATCGCCCCCCCTTTGATGCAGCGCACTGACGCCTTTGACCGTGCTGCTGCTTTGGCAAAAGCCAAAGGCATTGCATTACATATAGTGGCTTTCGATTACCTTGAGGGGCTTGCCACCGCAGGGCTGGTCAATGAACAGGCACTGGCAGTGATGCGCCAGGCCTATGTCGAAAAGCACCGTCAGTGGCTGGAAACCCAGGCTGTACCCCTGCGTAGGAACGGGCTGACTGTCACCACAGAAGTAGTCTGGGTCAACAACGTCCTGGACGAAATCCTGACTCACCTGAAAGAGCAGCCGTTTGCGATGGTGGTCAAGGACATAGAGCATGAGTCGCGCCTGATGCGGGCGATGTTCACCACACTCGATATACGGCTGTTAAGGGAGTGCTCGGTTCCATTGCACTTTGTCGACAAGGCCAGCCATGCTATGCCTCGCAAAGTCCTTGCTGCCGTTGACCTATCGCGTCCCGAGGATCAGTACCAAGGGTTCAATGACCGCATCATCAATGAAGCGTTGAAATTGGCCATGCAATGTAAGGCGCAGGTGGAGATCTTGTATGCCTATGATCTGACCTCTATGCAAACGGATGCGGAGAACCTCGGGCGTAAATCATTTTTGTTTGGCTCAAATATTGCCGAAAGCCTGCATGAAGCCCAAAGCGATGCCTTTCGCGAGCTGGCTGAGCGCAACGGCATTGATCCGGAGAGTTGCCATATGATCATGGGCGACCCAGCAAAAGTCTTGAGCATCTTCTGCGAAGCCCAAGGTACCGATATCGTAGTGATGGGGCGGGTGCACCACCGTGGTTTAGCCAAGTACATCGGCAGCACGGTTGAAAGGGTACTTTACAAAATGCCTAGCAGTGTCCTGGTCATCACCCCGGAAACTCCGGTGGTCTGACAAAGAACCTACCTCAGCGCGGTTTCGGAGCTCGGATAATACCGCGCTGAGGTAAATGATCATCCATGTAGGTCGAGCTCATGGATGATTTCAGTTACATCTCCAGCCAGGTAGCGTGAGGAAAAACCGAGTGTTTTCGCAAGTCGATGCATCCCGTAGTTGTTCGAGAGATCCCGCGAGATCATGCACTCATAGCCATTGCTGCGTGCGGCGATGATCAGGTGATTCATTAACAGTCTACCCAAGCCTTTGCGCTGCCATGGCTCGCTCACGGCAACCGCACACTCGCAGTTCTTGCTGCCGGGGACTGCCGCATAGCGGCTTTCGCCAATTTCACACAGTTGGCCACCGTCATGCATCAACGCAACGTAAGCCATGCGGTGGTGGTAGTCCACATTCATCAACCGTTCGAAAAACGATGATGCCTCCCCGCTAAACCCTGCTAGGAAGCGAAAGCGTCTCAACTCGTAAGACACATGCCCTACAAACTCATGATCCCTCTCACGGTCGGGCTCACGCAGTGGTCGAATCAGTACAGGAGTACCGTCGTTCAACGACTCTATCCAGTGCTCCTTGGACAGATCGCCAAAATCGATATCGTTATTCATCGCGCTCTCCAGCCTTACAGTCATCAAAGGGAGCTTGCCGATTACTGTTGTACTGCTCACCAGCATCCTCGTTCTGACTTGAGTCAAGTTCGTTGCGTGTCGCAGCCTTTCTGATCTGAATCAAGTCTGAAGCGGGGTCAAGGCACAGAATTTAGTACCTGAGCTTCAATTTCCGGTAGGCGATGACATGATTGGAGGTTTGCGATGAGTCAGTACCAACAATTGTTGCTGCTTGCCCTGGATGCCGATTTGACCTCGCCAGCGGCACAACGCGCCAAGGCTTTGGCGAGAACGACGGGGGCAGGGTTGCATGTCTTGGGTTTATTTGAACCTCATGGGCTTAGCAACTGGCGAGAAGAAGTAGAGGTTGAACAGCAAATCGCCGAGCAGTTCTCACAATACCGTGATCGATTGACGGAAACGGTTGGGGCAATACACATAGACGATGCGTGCGCTACCAGCCAGGCAGCATTGACCGACGATCCCGTCAAGGACGTGGTTGACTGCATTCACACGCTTCGTCCCGACATGGTCATCAAGGACATTGATGAGGTTTCAGCGCTCAAGCGGGTGTTTGGGGTCTCTTTCGATAGCGAGCTGATGCGCGCCAGTCCGGTACCTGTACATTTTGTCCAGCATGGCAATGTGCCTCTTCCCAACGTAATCCTTGCAGCCGTCGATACGGCCAATTCGGAGCAAGGAAACGACTTCAATCACAAAATAATCCGCGCAGCCACGGCCATGGCGCTGCAATGCAATGCTCAGTTGCACCTACTTTCTGCCTATGACATTTCACCAATCTTTGTTGCCGATTCGAATGCGGCTTTGGACTGGGTTGAGGAGCTAATTGCTGTATTACGCGAACCTTATGATGAACTGGCCGACTTCTACGGCGTTGCTACTGAATGTCGACATTTTGTCCAAGGGCCGCCAGTGATCGCTATCAGCGATCTGGTGCGCGATTTGGCTGTTGATGTTGTGGTTATGGGGATAGTGCAACCTAAAGGCTTGGGCAAACTGCTCGGTGATACGACAGACCGGATAGTGAACTCGGCACATTGCAGCGTACTGGCAGTTAATTCCGGCAACTAGAGCCCTCCAGCCAGCAATCGAGGTCAGAATCATGCAGCTCACATTTCTCGGTGCGACGGGTACGGTTACCGGAAGCAAGTATCTACTCCAGCACAACTCGACGCAGGTGCTTGTCGATTGTGGACTGTTCCAAGGATACAAGCAGTTGCGCTTACGCAACTGGCAATCTTTGCCTATACCAGTGGATGAAATCGATGCGGTAGTCCTTACCCATGCGCACCTCGATCACAGCGGTTACCTTCCAGTTCTGGTTCGGAATGGGTTTCGTGGGCCGATTTATGCGACTGCGGCCACTTGTGAGCTGGTGAGGATCCTGTTGCTCGACAGTGGTCGTCTACAGGAAGAGGAAGCCGACTATGCAAACCGACGTGGCTACTCCAAGCACCACCCCGCCCAGGCGCTGTACACGGAAGAGGAGGCGAAGCGAGCACTTGCACATCTCCGCCCACTGGAACTACATCACTCGGTTGAAATCGTCGACGGTCTGCAGGTCTATCTTCGCTCTGCAGGTCACATTTTAGGTGCCGCGACTGTCGAAATAAATGCAGGAGACCAAACCATAGTGTTTTCTGGTGACCTAGGGCGCCCCAACGACCCTATCATGCGAGCCCCGGAGCTGATCGAGAACGCAGACATTCTTTTGGTCGAATCTACGTATGGTGACCGACAGCACCCGAAGGAGGCTCCAGAGACGTATCTCGCCAATGTCATTAATCAAACACTGCTAAGGCACGGCATCACCCTGGTTCCGTCATTTGCCGTTGGGCGTGCGCAATTATTGATGTACTACCTGTATGCGCTCAAAAGAGAGCATCGAATCCCAGACATTCCGGTTTACCTCAATAGTCCAATGGCATCAGATACCACCGCCCTGTATCAGCGCTTTCACCAAGAGCATCGCCTGTCTGCCGAGGAGTGCGCAGCGATGTGCCGTAGCACCCATATCATTCGTACAGTCGACGAATCAAAACACCTTGACCAGCTTCGCGACCCTGCGGTGATCATCGCAGCCAGTGGCATGGCAACCGGGGGCAGGGTACTGCATCACCTGAAGGCGCTGGCTCCCAACCCCCGCAATACGTTGTTGTTTTCTGGGTTTCAGGCCGGTGGTACTCGCGGAGCGGACATCATTGCTGGAGTTAGGACAATCCGTATGCACGGTGAGGATGTCCCGATACGCGCTCAGGTTTCTGCCATGGAGAGTCTGTCGGCGCATGCCGATGCTGATGAAATCATGCAGTGGTTGCGGGGCTTCAAGAGGCCCCCTCGGCATACCTTTGTGGTGCATGGTGAACCCCATGCAGCTGATGCGCTGCGGCGCCGAATCAGCCTTGAGCTTGGTTGGTCGGTGTCAGTGCCAGAGCACCTTGAAACCGTAGAGCTTTAGTTGCCCAGCACCGTATAGCCTACTTTGGCACGGACTAATGTGAGGGTATTGACCATGAACGCAACCAGTAAAGAGAAGCTTAAAGCCTGGTTGAAAAGGCCACGAGCTAGCTTCGGCATAATTGCTGGAGTGGTGAGCTTCGTAGTGTTGGTATCTATTGCAGGCTGGTTCGATGGTGCTGTTGAGTTGCTTACGGCCAAGCCCTGGATCTTACTGGGCTTTGTTGCGATCAGTCTGTGCGTTGGGGCCATTGTGCAACATCGTTACACCCTGCTTGTTGGTAAAGCTATTTTCAGTCCTGGCTCAACAGGGTGGCGGCATAAGGTTGATCGTATCTCGACCTACGCTAAGGAATCGAACCTGGTTTTGTGTTTTCTGATAGCCCTAGGGGTGGGATATCCCACAACGTTGTACTACGCAGCTCGATCAATTCGTACCATCGTCGCTGCCTGCGAAACGAACCTCAACGATCAGCTTGCGTTCCTGGGGGAGGGTGGGAGGTCGGTATCTATTTCTTCGCCCATCTGCTTGTGTTTGTCTGAGGTGTTTCTGGAAAGAAATGGTGTATTGCGGCTCGCCCTGTTCAACACTTCAGTCTTTGAAGTAAGTGATTTCCAAGGCATCACTGAGGAGGACGAGCAGCAATGTTTGAACCGTGTGATTTCAGGTGGACAGTCTGCAGCTCCGCAGCGCTCATCAAGTCAATGAAAGGCGATGGATAACCTGGCAGGCATCGCTGGGATCACGTGCAGTGGAAAAGCCGAGGTCACGAGCTAGATCATGCATCGCCGTATTGGCCGCCGAGTCGATTGAGTACATCTCTTTGTACCCATTCGCCCGAGCCTTATCGATCAGGTGGCTAAGTAGCAGTGCTCCTAGGCCGCGATGCTTCCATTGATCATCAACGGTAACCGCACACTCACATTCATCTGGTTGGGCGCCGGCTGCGTAACGACTAATACCGACCTCTATGAGCTCGCCTTTTACATGTGCCAAAGCCACATATGCCATTTTCTCCCGCTGATCGACGGTCATCAACTGATCAAGCATGGCTTCACCTGGCTCTTTGATTTGGCACAAAAAGCGAAAGTGTCGCGACTCTGGTGAAAGGCGCATGATGAAGGCCTTTTCTCGCTCTGTAGTGGTCAACTAATCCCGGACACTGCGTTAACTTTTTCCTCGGCCACAGCGGGCGCCAGCCCGCTGTTAAATTGATGTGGCCGTTGCCAGTTGTAGCGCTGCATCAAAAACCGGCCGATATCCTGCTGTGCTAACGAAGCGCTCATGTAGCCCACGGTCGGTATCCATTCCGTTTTCAGGCTGCGAAACAACCGTTCCATCGGTGCATTGTCGTGGCAGTTTCCACGTCGACTCATGCTCTGTTTGAAGCGATAGCGCCACAGTCGCTGACGGAAGCCTCGGCTGCCGTACTGGCTTCCTTGGTCGCTGTGAAACAGAACGTTCTGAGGCCGACCACGCTGCTCATAGGCCATATCCAAAGCCTTGATAACCAGGTCAGCGTCAGGCTTCGATGAAAACGCCCAGCCCACCACGCGACGGGCGAACAGATCGATCACAGCCGCCAAATAGTGCCAGCGACCTTGAGCCCAGACATACGTGATGTCACCGCACCAGACCTCATTCGGCGCCGACACGGTGAACTCTCGATCCAACACGTTCGGGATATCCGGCCGCTCCACCGTCGCCTTTTTATAGGCATGTGAGCCAGGTTGCTTGCTGATCAATTTCATTTCGTTCATCAGCTTGCGCACCTTGAATCGCCCAATCTCTATGCCGTCCGCGCGCATCATGAGCATGATGCTTCGGCTGCCCGCCGCGCTGCGGCTTTGAGTGAACAGCTCGTTCACTCGGCTGCGTAAAACCAATCGCTCAACGTCCGGAGATCGGCGCTTGCGGCAGTGCGCGTAATAGCAAGATCGGGTGACTTCAAATACCGAGCACAACAGATCAACAGGCTCTTCAGCGCGGAGTTGATCAATTAACGCGAACGCTCGTGTTCCTCGGCCATCAAGAGCGCGGTGGCCTTTTTTAAGATCGATTTTTCCCGTTCCAGCCGATTGATTCGAGCTTCCAGCTCTTGGATTTTTTGCTGTTCGGGCGTCAGCGCTTTACTGGTCGGAGTTACACCATTTCGCTCTTCCTGAAGCTGGTTAACCCATCGACGCAGGGCCGACTCCACCAGCCCAAGTGAACGGGCGGCATCGATATGGCTGTAGCCCTGGTCGAGCACCAGGCTGGCAGCTTCGCGCTTGAATTCTGGGGTAAAGGTACGACGTTGCTTGGTCATCAGACACCTCTCTATGGCGAGCATTTTCGCCTAAATGGGTGTCCGGAATCATTAGACCACTACAGTTTTAAGCCTTCATTTATAAGGCAACTGATAAATCATAGAACCGGCAAATGGCACTCACTCCCTTCATCCCACATGACAGAGCCCCATCGGACCTACAGGAAGCAGTGGTCAGGCTTATCCAGTACGACATTGAGTTGCACGGGAAGATCCCTGCGCCGCTTCGCTTGCCAATGTTGAATCTGCTGCGACAGGTAAACTCGTACTATAGCAACAAGATTGAGGGCAACGCGACGGATCCGGAAGACGTCCTGCGCTCCCAGGAGAAGAACTTCGACGAGGACCTACAGGAGATCAAGCGTCACATAGAGGCTCAAAAGCGTCTTGCCGATGACCCCATTCACAAGGTGGAAGTCTGCTCCCGTAACGCGATTGCCCGGATGCATCGCGAGATTTATACGAGCATGTCTGACCAGTACTTAGATCCCAAGCTTAATGATGGCGGCGCTACAGTTCGACTGGTACCAGGTGAATTTCGGCAGAAGGACGTAGTCGTGGGTAAGCACATTCCTCCAAGCGTCGAGGAAATGCGTTCCCACATGAACTGGTTCGAAAACGCGTACCGGCTTGACAGGATTCACGGGCTTTCCCGCTTCTTTGCGGCTGCAGGAGCGCATCACCGCCTGATGTGGATTCACCCATTCCTGGACGGCAATGGCCGGATCGGCCGGCTATTCACGGACCAGTATCTCAAAGCAGCCGGTATGGGTGGGTACGGGCTGTGGTCGATGAGTCGTGGCTTCGGTCGGGACGTCGAGGCGTACTATGCCGCACTGCGTGCTGCGGACCACCCCAGGAAAGGCGATCTTGACGGCCGTTGTGAACTGTCTGACTCGGGCCTGCTGGTCTTCACTCGATACTTCCTCGAAACTGCGTTGGGCCAAGTGCAGTACTTCAGTTCGGTGCTCGAGCCACAACTGCTCGGCGTCCGTATCGATGCGTACTTCGAATTGCGACAGCGCGGGGTATACACCAATCGCAAGGCCCAAAAGTTATCACCACTACGAATCGAGTCACGCGATATCTACAAAACGTTGCTCTATCAAGGCGACCAGCAACGTGCTGATATCTACGCCCGCCTACGCGTAGGCGAACGAACCACTCAGAGCATTCTCGCGCAGATGGCCAGCGAGGGCCTGATCTATCTGGACGATCGTAAACCTGTATCGCTGAACCTTTCACCAGACTCGATTGAGGTTCTATTCCCCCATCTTTGGTAACTCTGCAGAACCGTGTCGTACCCACAAAGGAAGAGGGTGGCGATCTCTCAGACTCGAAAAATGCTGGCACTGTACCTTGGCTGCCTGGTCTCAATTGTCACATTCCAGCGAGCTCGTAACTTTAAGCAATTCGGACCGCTCCTTGATGAGCCAGGCACTAGACTTGGGAATGCACGGTTTCTCTGAATTTTTCAAATAACCGTTGATGAGTATGGTGGGGTTGGGTTGCATTTCTGAAAAGTCTAAAGGTCTGCGCACAGGATCGATACGTCGATGATTTTTGCGCTAACACAGGTCACTGAATTCCCGAGTCAGACATGCAACCGACAGGCGAGGAAATTTCGAAATTGAGCAGCTTGACGCGATTTTGTTTCAAGCTCGCCCCAGTAAAACGGGCGCGTGACAAATTCCGAAGAGGAAGTCTCGATTTTTTCAGTCGCAGGGAGATGTACGAAGGCACAATGCGTCAGGAAGTAAATATCCGAATCCGGGGAGGCTCTACGGATTCGGATATTTACAGGCCAGAAATTTGGAGATTTACTTCCGTGTAGTGCAAAGCCCGGCAGTGATGCCGGGCTTTCTTTCATAACACTCGATTTAACATAATATACATTATGCGTAGTCATCTATAGCAGCTCACGGGCAGTGCCAGGACAGATTTCAAGCCTGGCACCACCCGTTCTCAGCCTTACACCGTTACTTGCCGTGCAACGCTTCACTCACCGCATTCACAAACAACGCCTGCTCGTCATACAGCGAACTCGGTGTCTCTGCGTTCTGCCACGTCGACCATTGCACCATCACCAGTTTCTCCGCCGGGTTGATTGCAATGGTCTGGCCGTAAATCCCAAGCGCCCAGAACGTTTGTTCGCTGGTGGCGGTTTTCTTGGGTTCGGCATTGGCATCAGGCGCCGGCGCCGAGTACCACCATTGATAGCCGTACTGTCCGTTCGGTGCCGATGGCGTGACCGAGCTTTTGGCTGTCGTCCAGTGTGTCGAACGTGCAATCCAGTCATCCGGCAGAATCTTCTCGCCCGATGGTAACTGACCGCCGCTGAGCACGAATTGGCCAAAGCGGCCCCAGTCACGCAGTGCTGCATTGAAGCCGTGGCCGCCCATGTCGACTTTGTCTTTGACCAAGGCATGCCAGACGCCATCCTGCTGCATGCCGTAACGGCTCCAGATGCGGCTTTCGAGGTATTTGGCCAGGGTCATGCCGGTGGCGTTTTCCAGCACGCGGCCCACCAGCCAGGCGCCGCCGGTATTGTAGGACCAGACTTCGCCCGGATTGACCCCGGGTTTGCGTTTCACCGATTTGACCAGGTTGAGCACGCAGTCGTATGGCGCAGGCTTGGCTTCGCACTGGGTCATGTGGGAGAAATCGGAGTCAGGTGATGCGTAGTTTTCATCCCAGACCACGCCCGAGGTGTGCTGCAGCAACTGGTGCAAGGTTACCTCTTGCCAGGCCGTGCCTTTGAGTTCAGGGATGTACTGGGTGATCTTGTCGTCCACCGAGTTGATCTTGCCTTCTTTTATCGCCACGCCCACCAGCACGCTGACCACCGATTTGGCCACTGAACGCGAGGTCCACAGGGTGTTTTCGCTGTTGCCCTTGCCGTAGTACTCGTAGGCAATCTTGCCGTCCTTGAGGATCAACAGGCCGGTGACGCTCTGGTTGGCGATGTAGTTATCGATGCTGAAGTGCTTGCCGTTCATTGCATAGTCAATGGCTGGCAATGGGCTGCTGGCCGGCATTAATGGCGATGGTTTGGCGCCCTGGGTGCTGAATACATCGCCTTCGTACAGGCGGTAGGTATTACGAAAACCCACTACCCGTGTGACCTGGTCCCAGGTCAGCATGTTGTGCGGGTCGGGCAGCGTTTTATCAAAGGGTTGCGGGCAAACGCTGAGCCCTGGAACGCCACAGTGTGCGCCTTGGTCGCTAGCCAGGCTGATACCGCTATGGGTCAAGCCCAGTGCGGCAATGCTCAATGCCAACAGCGAAAAAACCTGGGTGGATTGTTTTTTTATTGTTCTGCGTAACATCGGTACTTCCTCGACATCCAGTGAAATTGCGTCAGTCGATTTCGAGCTTATCAACTTGCCGAGGCGGGAAAAGAACAATAAAGTCCGGGTCGATATTACAAAAACTAACAACAGTGAACGCCATGCCCAGCGACCGTCTGCCTCCGCTCAATGCCATTCGTGCCTTCGAGGCGGCTGCGCGCCTGGGCAGTTACGTAGCCGCTTCGCGGGCGCTGCACGTGACCCAGCCGGCCATTGGCCGCCACGTGAAAAACCTTGAGGACTGGCTGGGCGTGCAACTGCTCGAGCGTACGCCCCGCGGCGTTACTCTGACCGCGGCCGGGCTTGAGTTTCACCGGGCCGCGACCCAGGCCCTGAAGATTCTGGCCGATGCCGGCTCGCGGGTTGCAAGTCGCCAGCAGGAGCGCTGGCTGCGCATTCTGTGCGTGCCGGCGTTCGCTTCGCGTTGGTTGACGCCGCATGTCGATGCAGTGCGCAGCCTGCGCCCGGGCCTGAAGCTGGCCATTGAACCCAATGCCTCGTTCACGTCAGTGGATGCCCGTCAGGCTGACCTGGGTATCGGTTTTGGCCTGCCGGGCGAGCATTCAGGGGTGTTTCTGAGGATGATCAAACCGCCGGTTTTCCCGGTCTGTTCGCCGACGTACCTGGCAAAATTGCCGAATAAAGCCCTGCAGGTGCAGGACTTGCCGAACTGCGAGCTGATTCACGTCGACGACGGCACCTGGTGGAACAGCTGGTTTGCGGCGCAACAGTTACCGCTCAAGGTCAGGTCGAATACCTCGCACATGAGCAACGACATTGCCTTGAACCTGGCCCGGCGTGGGCACGGGATTGCCCTGGCCACCGAAGTGCTGGTCAAACATGAACTGGCAGACGGCTCGCTGGTGCGTTGTACCGACGCGCAAATTGCACTTGAAAGTTATCAAGTGCTGACACCGCAACAGCCGTTGTCGGAAGATGCCGCATGGTTTATCGAGTGGTTGAGCCAGGCGTTGCGCGAGGAGTTTCCACACGCGGCCATTGAACAAAGGTGAACCTGGAAGTACGCTACTGCCCTACTCTTTTTTATAGCCCTAAAATATAACTCAACTAAATAACTATTTAGTTGAGTTATATATTCACGCCTTAGGCAAACAGCTTGAGTACGTCTTCCTGCCACTCATGCCCCTGCAGCGACCAGCCCTTCCCCACAGACGGCGGAAAGCCGGAATGGCAGTAACCCTGCTTGCCGGTAAAATCAAACACGGCATGGGGATACTCATTGATCAGCAGCACCGCCTTGCTGTGGTCCATGGACCAGCCGATCTTAACTGTCGAGGGTTTCTCCCGGTCGGAGATATCTTCGACGTTATAGATATGCAGCGCATCCTGGATCGGGTTGTCACTGGCACTGCTGTCCAGGGCGTAGAAATAGGCGGTATTTTCATCGTCCTCGAAGACCACGACAAAAGGCCCCTCCTGCGCCGGTGCCTCGATGACGGTGGCGTGTCCTACGTTCAGCTGTTGCTCTGCTGCGAGATAAATGGGCATGCGGATATCCTTGTCACAACGATAGATAAAAAATTATATCAATATGCCATTAGCCCATTTGTGCTAATCGACCCTCCTCCTCCCTGGCGCTATATTCCCCGGCAACCCCCAGTGTTCCCCAACGCCGCGCCTATGCGGCGTGCGGGATCGTTGTGCCGGTAAAACAGAACAACACCAAGGAAGATGCACCATGAAATCAGCATTCAGCAAGATCACCCTGCTCAGCGCCCTGCTGGTCGCCGTCGCCGGTTGCCAGACCATGAAACCCAACGAAGACCGTCTCAAGTCCACCGCGCAAACCACCATCGGCGAGCCGGTGACGAAGATTTCCAACGTGCGCAGCGACCACAGCTCCACTTACTACATCGCCAGCACCGCATCGGGTGACTACAACTGCGAGCTGCCAAGCGGCGTGATGATCGGGATCGCCTCGATGGGCATGGGCATGGGCGCGCAATGCTACAACAAGAACAGTGGCCGCCCGCAAAATCCGCTGCAACGCTACTGATCAGGGGCTAAACCGCCGCTGCCGAGGCTTCGCGCAATGCCCGCAAGGTAGCGCGCAGCTCGGCCGGGCGCACCGGTTTGGACAGGATCGCGATCTGGCGGTCGTGCAGGGCCGCCTGGATCTTCTCCACTTCGTGGCCGGTAAGAATCAGCGCCGGCACCGCCCTGCCCCGTTGCGCCCGTAGCTCATCGATGCACTCGATGCCGGTGGCGTGGTTACCCAGGTCATAGTCGGCGACGATGATGTCGCAGTCGCTGGCCAGGTCCTTGCCGCTCAGTTCAGCCTGGACGTCACAGCCCCAGCGCTCGAGCAAGGCCTTGGTGGCCAGCAGCACGTTGCGATCATCCTCCACCAGGCAGACTTTCAAACCGGTCAGCAGGCCGACCTGGCTCGGGTCTTCACGGTAGGCCTGGCGCTTGGGCGCGGAAATTTCGCGCAAACCTTCAAGGCTGACGGCCGTGCCATGGCCCACTCGCGAACGTATCGTCACCTGCATGCCCATCATCTGCCCCAGGCGCCGGACAATCGACAGGCCCAGGCCCACGCCCTCGACGTCCTTGTCGCGCAACTGGCGCACGCGGTAGAACTCTTCGAAAACCTTCGGCAGTTCCTGCGCCTCGATGCCGCTGCCCTGGTCATAAATGACAATGGCCAGGCCCTCGCCACGCTTGCGCACGCCGATCAGCAGCGGGCGCTGCGGCGCGTACTTGAAGCAGTTGGACAGCACGTTCTGGACCATGGTCGCCAGCAGCGCCGGGTCAATCTGCACCCAGTGCGCGCAGGCCCGCAAGCGCAGCTCAACGCCTGCCCAGCGCGCCGCCTCGGCGTTCTGACGCAGCAGGTCGTGAACAAACTCGCCCAGTTGCACAGGCTGCAGGCGCGGCTGCAGGCGGCCGTTGTCGAGGGTGTAGAGGTCGAGGATCGAGCGAAACAGCTGCGAGACGTTGAGCAACGAGCGGTCGATGTTGTCGACCAACCGGCGTTCTTCATCGCCCAGCCGCGCCTCGCGCAGGCAGGCAGTGAACAGGCCGATGGAATGAATGGGCTGGCGCAGGTCGTGGCTGGCCTGGGCCAGAAAGCGCGATTTTTCCAGGTTGGCGGCGGTGGCCTCCTCCGAAGCCTTGCGCGTACGTTCAAGCAACAGGTGCGCGTACATGGGGATGACCGTGCTGGTGATCATCAGCATCAGCACCATGAACGGTTGCGCCTGCCAGTACGGCGTCAGGCGGTAGACGCACAGCAGCGCCAGCAACGCCAGGGCGGTGGCGATCGCCAGGTAGCGCGAGCCGAAGCGCATGCCATTGCCCAGGTTGACCCAGACCATCACCGCGTACAGCGGCAACGCCGCCTCGCCGCCCACCACCAGGCCGAAACAGGTACCGGTGTAGTCCTGGACCATGCTGAAAATGCGCCGCGCCGGGTACACCCCCGGCCAGCGCACGATAACCTGGCGTATAACCACCGACAGCAGCAGGAACAGGATGATGTAGATCACGATCGGCCGGTAGGTTTCAAAATGCTGCCCGGGCAGAAAGCCCAGCACGCTGATATAAACCACGGCAATACAGGCGACAATGATGCGCAGGTTAGCCTGGTCGAGCTCGGAGTTTTTCTCGAACTTCATCGGAACATCCTTGTGCGACAGTCGTCATATCCAGCATGAACACCGGGGCGGTGCCCGTACCCGGTGGTAAAGTAGCACGTCCGAAAGTAACGCCAGGCCCAGGGAGGCACTCACCATGGCATGCCGGATCATCATAGCCGACGACCATCCGCTGTTTCGTGAAGCGATGCTGCGTACGGTCCAGCGCCTGCTGCCCGATGCCCGGAGCGAAGAGGCCGGTGATTTCGACACGGTGCTCAAGCTGGTCGCCAACGGTCCGGAACCAGACACCCTGATCCTCGACTTGCGCTTCCCGGGGCTGACCTGCATCAGCCAGCTGGTCGAGCTGCGTCAGCAATTACGGCGCACCACCTTGATCGTGGTATCGATGGTCGATGACCAGGAACTGATCGGCGAGGTCATGGCCGCCGGCATTGACGGCTTCATCGGCAAGAACATCGCCCCGGACGAGATCGGCCAGGCGATCCTGGCCATCCGTGAAGGTGAAGTGCTGGTGCTTTTTGCCCCCTCCGGGCTCCTGCCGCTGGACAGCAGCGCCGTCGCCACAACCCTGACCGCACGCCAGCAAGAGGTGTTGCGCCTGATCGCCCAGGGCAAGACCAACAAGGAAATCGCCCGCGCGCTGGACATCTCGCCGTTTACCGTGCGCATTCATGTGTCGTCGTTGCTGCGCACCCTCAATGTGCCGTCGCGGGCGGCGGCAGCGGTGAAGTACTCCGGGGTTGCCTGAGGCCCGCGGCTCCCCCGACCAAGTGATCTTGAATTGCCACTTCGCTCTGCTAGCGTTAGCAGCGCAGCCCCCCGGCTGCACGCTGCACAAGGACGATAGACCCTCTGCCAACAATGATTGGAGGCAACAATGAGCGCAGTCACCAGTTCGACCAACTTCGGTCACGGCTACCCTACCCCCGGTCCGCAAACACCCAACGCCCAGAAGGTGCTGGACCACGTGTTCTTTCTCTCCGAATCGGCCTGGAAGCAGGTCCGCGAAGAAGAACAGTTCGATTTCATCATCATCGGCACCGGTTTCTGTTCCCTGGCCTTCGCCGAACGCATCCTCGAAAGCCAGCCCAAGGCGCGGATCCTGATGGTCGAGCGCGGGCCGTTCTTCCTCCCCGAGCACTTCCAGAACCTGCCGATCCCTTACCAGAAAACCCTTGGCGGTTTCTCCGAAACCTTCCCCTGGACCCTCTCGGCGCGTACCGCCAGCCAGCCACCGGGCAACATCGGCTGGCAGCACGGCATGGTGCCGTTCTTCGGTGGCCGCAGCATCATGTGGAGCGCCTGGTGCCCTCGGCCGACCAAGGAGGAAATGGCCTACTGGCCCGAGCAGACCATCGCCGCCGCCGAGGCCCGCTTCGAGTCGGCCGAAAAGCTGCTCAACGTCATCCCGGCCGACAAGATCGACACCCAGCTCGACCCGCAGGTGCGCGCCCATGTCACCGAGCAACGCCCGGTCTACGGCACCCTGCAGCTTGAGCTGCAAAACATGCTCGAGCACAACATCGGCAAGATCGACTCGGCCACCCGCTGGTTGTCGGCGCCCCTGGCCGCCGCGGCCGATCGCGCCGGTGGCGTGGACTTTGCCAAGTTCTCGACCCCGGCGGCAATCATGGAGCTGGCCGGCAAACAGGCCGACCGCGCCGCTGCCGGTACTGGCAGCCCGCTGCGGATTATCACCGAGTGCATCGTCGAGCGCATCCACCAGCAGGATGGCGCGGCCACGGCGCTACAAACCTCGCGCGGGGTGATCAACATCGGCAACGCCAAGCTGATCCTGGCCATGGGCACCCTGCCGCCAGCGACCTTGCTGATGAACTCGTTCCCGCAAATCAAACGTGCCGGCGATCGCTTCACCGCCCACTTCATCACCTCGGTGGTGGCACGGGTGCCGCGCAAGGACTACCCGTTCGCCGACAAGCTGGCCGAGCTTGAGCTCGCGGCCATTTACCTGGCCGGCAAGAACAAGCAAAGCGGCATGCAGTACCACGTGCAGTTGTCGGTGCTGTCAGACCGCGAGCCTGCAAAGAACGCGCAGAAAGCCGCGCGCTATATGCCGGACGTGGTCGCCACGGCGTCGATGGCGCAACTGGAATCGTCGAAGGACCATCTGGTGTTCGTTTGCGCCGTGCTTGGCGAGATCGACTTCCGAAACCCCGACAACCACTTCCACCTCAACGACCAGGCCGACCCGACCACCAACGTCAACCTGCAGGTGCTGGCCAGCAAAACCGACCAGCAAACCTGGGACACCATGGACGAAGGCACTTTCCAGATGATGGAGCGGGTGTTCGCCCCCGAAGGCAAGGTCGAGTACTGGCACGGCGACCCGAACCTGGGCCACTGGACCGGCGAACGGCCAAGCATCCCTGAACGGCGGGTGGCTGGGCTGGTGCACGAGGGCTCGACCCTGTGGATCGGCGACAAGGACGAAGGCGTGGTTGGCCTGGACTACCGTCCCCATGGCGTGGAGAACGTCTACGTCACCGGCGGTGCGCTGTGGCCGGCCAGTGGTTCGTGGAACCCGACCATGACCATGGTCGCCCTGGCTCAGGATCTTGCCGACCAGCAACTGGACAGCGTCAACACCCCCACCCCGCCCACCTCGGACCTCACTGAAGTCTGACAGGTAGCAGCGGGCTTGCCCCGCGATGAGGCCGGTCAAGCCCATCGCGGCGCAAGTCGAATGCCCACTTGCTTTACTCAGACGCCACAATGGCTCTGGCGAATCAGTTTCTTGTTGATCTTGCCGACGCTGGTCTTGGGAATTTCGCTGACAAAGCGCACCAGGCGCGGAATCGCCCATTTGTTCAGGCGCCCGCTGTCGACAAATGGCTGCAGGTGCCGGGCCAGCGCCGGCTGATCCAGCTCGACGCCGGCGACGCAGACCACCAGGGCCAGCGGCTGCTCGCCCCACTGCGCATCCGCCACCCCTACCACCGCCACCGAATCGACCCCGCTGTGCTGGCTGATCAGGCTTTCCAGCTCCACCGAGCTGATCCACTCACCGCCGGTCTTGATCACGTCCTTGATCCGGTCGCGGATCTGCACCGCGCCGCGCTCATCGATGCAGGCCATGTCGCCGGTGTGCAGCCAGCCGCCGGCCCACAGTGCGGCGCCCTGCTCCGGCTCCTTGAGGTAACCCTGGGTCAGCCATGGCGCGCGCACGACGATTTCACCGAGGCTTGCGCCGTCGTGGGCCACGTCTTTGCCCTGTTCGTCGACGATGCGCAGGTCCACCAGCGGGATCGGCACCCCGGCGTTGATCCGCAACGGCAGTTGCGCCTGCATCGGCAACGCCAGGTCAGCGGCGCCGAGGCTGGTCACGCACAGCAGCGGGCAGGTTTCGGACATGCCATAGCCGCAGTGCACGCGAATGCCCCTGGCGCTGGCCCGCGCGGCCAGGCCCTGGGTTAGCGCGCTGCCGCCGAGCAGCATCTTCCAGCCGCTAAAGTCGGTGCGCTGGCCTTCGTCGCAATCGAGCATCATCTGCAACAGGGTCGGCACGCAGTGCGAGAAGCTCACCTGCTCTTCGCGCATCAGCCGCACCAGCTGGTTGGGCTCGTAGCGGCCGGGGTACACCTGCTTGATGCCCAGGGCCGTGGCCACGTAGGGCACGCCCCAGGCATGCACATGGAACATCGGCGTGATCGGCATGTACACATCGCCCGAACGCAACAGCGGCTCACCGCCGCAGGCGGCGAAGGTGCCGAGTTCGTTGAGGGTGTGCAGCACCAGTTGCCGATGGCTGAAGTACACGCCCTTGGGGTTGCCGGTTGTGCCGGTGGTGTAGAACAGCGTGGCCACCGAGTTCTCGTCGAAATCGGCAAAGTCGAAGTGGCTGTCGGCATCGGCCAGCAGCGCTTCGTATTCGCCCAGCAGCGGCAGTTCCGTGTGCACTTCAGCGCCGTCACTCAGGTGCAGGTAACCCTTGACCGTCGGTAACTGCTCGCGCAACTGGGTCATCAGCGGCATGAAGTCGTCATGCACCAGCACCAGGTGATCCTCGGCGTGGTTCATGGTGTAGCGCACCTGCTCGGGCGACAGCCGTACGTTGACGGTGTGCAGCACGGCGCCGAGCATCGGCACGGCAAAAAAGCACTCCAGCGCGCGGTGGCTGTCCCAGTCGAGCAAGGCCACGGTGTCGCCAGGCTTGACCCCGGCAGCGCTCAGCACATTGGCCAGGCGCTGGATGCGTTCAAGCAAGGTGCTGTAGCTGTAGCGCAGCTTGTCGGCGTAGACGATCTCCTGGCCGGGCTGGTAGCGCACGCCCGACAACAGCAGGCGCTTGATCAGCAACGGGTAGCTGTAGGCGCCGGGCGCAGGTTCGATGATGCGGGTGCGGGTCATGGGTGTGTCCTTCACAGTTGCTCGGCCTTGAGCAGGAACAGGCTGTGGCTGCCGGCCTTGACACTGGCGCTGAGCGAATCGATGCGCGGCAGCAGGCGGGCGAAATAGAAGCGTGCGGTGCCCAGCTTGCTCTGGTAGAAGGCGCCGTGGTGCTGCATAGCGACATCGGCCATGCGCGTCCACAAATAGGCATACAGGGTGTAGCCGAACACCTGCAGGTACTCCACCGCCGCCGCGCCGATCTCCTCGGGGTTGCCCTGGGCGCGGTCGAGCACCCAGGCGGTGAGGTCATCGAGATTGGCCAGCGCCAGCAACAGCGGGGTCTTGAACTCGGCGCGTGAGGCCTCCAGGGTCTGGGCGTAGGCCTTGATCTCCTGCGCAAGCGCCGCGTAGCTGCGGCCACCGTCGGCGACCAGCTTGCGCCCGAGCAGGTCCAGGGCCTGGATGCCGTTGGTGCCTTCGTAGATCTGGGTGATGCGGCAATCGCGAATCAGCTGTTCCTGGCCCCATTCGCGGATATAACCATGGCCGCCGAACACCTGCTGGCCGTGCACCGTGGTTTCCAGGCCCATGTCGGTCAAGAACGCCTTGGCCACCGGCGTCAGCAGCGCTACCCGCGCTTGCGCCTGGCTGCGCTCATCGGCATTTTCGCTGTACTTGGCCAGGTCCAGCTGCAGCGCCACATAGGTGGAGAACGCCCGCCCGCCTTCGTTCAACGCCTTCATGGTCAACAGCATGCGCCGCACATCGGCGTGCTCGATAATCGGGTCGGCCGCCTGCTGCGCGTTTACCGGGCCAGTGGCAGCGCGGCTTTGCAGGCGCTCGCGGGCGTAGGCCACGGCGTTCTGGTACGAGCGCTCGCCCAGCGCCAGGCCCTGGATACCGACGCCCAGGCGCTCGTAGTTCATCATGGTGAACATGGCATTCAGGCCCTTGTTGGCCTCGCCCACCAGGTAGCCGACGGCGCCGTCGAAGTTCATCACGCAGGTGGCCGAGGCCTTGATGCCCATCTTGTGTTCGATCGAGCCACAGCTCACCGCGTTGGCCTCGCCCAGTGCGCCGTCTTCCTCCACCAGCAGCTTGGGGACCAGGAACAGCGAGATGCCCTTGGCGCCAGCCGGTGCGTCCGGCAGTTTGGCCAGCACCAGGTGAATGATGTTCTCAGTCAGGTCCTGTTCGCCGCCGGTGATGAAGATCTTCGTGCCCGTGACCCGGTAGCTGCCATCGGCCCGGGGCTCGGCACGGGTACGGATCAAACCCAGGTCGGTGCCGGCATGGGGTTCGGTCAGGCACATCGACCCCGACCAGCGCCCTTCGTACATGGGCGGCAGGTAGCGCGCCTTGAGCGCCTCGCTGGCATGGTTGAGCAGCGACAGGCAGGCACCGGCGGTCAGCATCGGGTACAGGGCGAACGACAGGTTGGCGGCGTTGAGCATCTCCTCGACCTGGGCGGCAATCACCTTGGGCATGCCCATGCCGCCATATTCACAAGCCCCGCCAACGCCGACCCAGCCGTCGTCGGCATAGTTGCGATAAGCCTGGGCAAAACCATCCGGGGTGCTCACCCGGCCCTCATGCCACTGGCAACCCTGCTCGTCGCCACTGCGGTTGAGCGGTGCCACCTGCCGGGCGATGAGCTTGCCGGCCTGCTCGAGGATGGCCCGCGCGGTGTCGGCATCGACCTGCTCGGCCAGGGCCGGAATGCGCGCCCACTGGCCAGGAATGTCGAACACTTCGTTGAACAGAAAATCCATGTCACGCAACGGCGGTAGGTAATCAGACATGCGATGAACACTCGGCTTTTTGGCTGTTAAGGTTCAGCCCCTCGACACTGCCGGGGCTGGGTGAAGGCGCCCGCGCCTGGCTGGCGGGCAAGAGGAAGTGCGACAGCGCCGGGATCAGCACCAGCGCACCGAGCATGTTCCAGAGGAACATGAAGGTCAGCAGGATGCCCATGTCGGCCTGGAACTTGATCGGCGACCAGGCCCAGCCAACCACCCCGGCGGCCAGGGTGATGCCGACCAGGCCGACCACCCGCCCGGTAAAGGCCACGGCGTTCTTGTAGGATTGCGCCAGCGACAGGCCCTGGCGCTGGTAATGCAGCTGCACGCTGAGCAGGTACAGCGCGTAATCGACGCCAATGCCCACGCCCAGGGCGATTACCGGCAAGGTGGCGACCTTGACGCCGATGCCCATCATCACCATCAGCGCCTCGCAGAGTATCGAGGTGAGCATCAGCGGCAGTACCGCCACCAGGGTTGCGCGCCAGCTGCGAAAGGTGATCAGGCAGAACAGCGTCACCGCCAGGTACACCAGCAACAGCATGCTGCGGTTGGCCTCGCGCACCACGATGTTGGTCGCCGCCTCGATCCCGGCGCTGCCGGCCGCCAGCAGGAACTGGCGGTCCTCGCTGCTGTTGGCCTGGGCAAAGCGCTCGGCAATCGCCACCACCTGGTCGAGGGTGTCGGCCTTGTGGTCCTTGAGGTAGGCGATCACCGGCATCAGCGAGCAGTCGTTGTTGAACAGCTCCGGGGCGTTCACCGAGGCCTGCTGGGCGGCGTAGTTGAGCACGTCCTGGTTGCGCTGGATGCTGCTCAGCTTGGGGTTGCCCTCGTAGGTGCCGGCGGTTATCTGGCGCACCGCGTTGGTCAGCGACAAGGTGGTCTGCACCTGCGGGTTCTGTTGCAGGGCCCAGGCCAGGCGGTCGGCGAGCACCAGGGTCTGGTAGCGCAGGCAGCCTTCCGGGGCGGTCTTGATCATTACCGCAAAGGTGTCGCTGGACAGCGCGTAATGGCCGGTGATGTAGGCGTTGTCGCGGTTGTAGCGCGAGTCGGCGTGCAGCTCCGGGGCGCCGCTGTCGAGGTCGCCGATTTTCAGTTGCAGGCTCAGCCAGAAACCGCCGGCACCAAGCAAAGCGGCCACCAGCACGGCGCCGGTTGCCCACTTGCGTTCGGTGAAGCGATCGAGCAGGTCCCAGAGTTTGCCAAAGCCGCGATGCTCGGCGGCGCGCAGGTCGATACGCAAGGCCCGTTCAGCGGCCTTGCGCCCGACGCCGACATACGACAGCGCCACCGGCATCAGCAGCAGCGAGGTGAAGATCAGCACCGCCACGCCAATGCTGGCGGTAATCGCCAGGTCCTTGATTACCGGGATGTCGATCAGCATCAGTACGGCAAAGCCCACCGCATCGGCCAGCAAGGCGGTGACCCCGGCGACGAACAAGCGCCGGAAGGTGTAGCGCGCAGCGATCTGGCGGTGGGTGCCGCGGCCGATGTCCTGCATGATGCCGTTCATCTTCTGCGCCGCATGGGACACGCCGATGGCGAAGATCAAAAAAGGCACCAGGATCGAATACGGGTCGATGGCATACCCCAGCCAGGCGACGATCCCCAGTTGCCAGACCACCGCTGTCAACGAGCACAGCACCACCAGCAAGGTGCTGCGCACGCAGCGGGTATAGAGGTAGATGATCAGCAGCGTGGTCAGCACTGCCAGGGCGAAGAACAGCATCACCTGCAGCAGCCCGTCGATCAGGTCGCCCATCAGCTTGGCAAAGCCGATCACATGCAGTTTGTAGACGCCGCCCGCTTCGTAGTGCTGGCGCAACTGCTCAAGTTTTTGCGAAAAGCCGTGGTAGTCGATGCCGGCGCCGGTCGCCGAGGCCTGGTCGAGCAGCGGCACGATGAGCATGCTTGAGGTGAAGTCGCGAGCGACCAGGCTGCCGACAATATTGGCCCGTTCGATGTTCTGGCGCAGTTGCTGGATATCGGCGGCCGAGCCCTGGTAGGCATCGGGCATCACCGGGCCGCCCTGGAAGCCCTCTTCGGTGACTTCGGTCCAGCGCACCGCCGGGCTCCACAGCGACTTCATCCAGGCGCGGTCGACACCTTGGCTGAGGAACAGCTCGTCGTTGATCTGGCGCAGGGTCTGCAGGTAGGCAGGGTCGAAGATATCGCCACGGGTGTTCTCGACCACCACCCGCAGGGAATTGCCCAGGCCGCGCAGCGCCTGGCGGTTGTCCAGGTAGTTGCGGATGTAGGGATGACTCTGCGGGATCATCTTCTCGAAGCTGGGCCGCAGCTCCAGGCGCGTCATGGCCATGCTGCCGAGCACCAGGGTAACCAGCAGCATGCACAGCATGAACGCCAGCCGGTGGTTGAACACCAGGCGTTCGAGGCGATTGCCGGAGCGTGCATCGAAGTCGCCGAGGTTGCGGATCACCGGCAAGGTGTCTTGTTGGATGTCGGCCATCAGGGTTTTCTCTTGTTATGGCTGCTGCGGTTGGTCGGGGGCCAGGGTGCGGATGCCGCGCTCACCGACCAGCACCAGCGCGGCGCCGCTATCAAAGGCTGCGCCGCTGACCGGCGCGCGCTGGGTTTGCGCCAGCGGGCTGAAGCTTGCGCCGTCATCGTTACTGACCAGCAAGTCGCCGGCCTGGCTGGCCAGCCAGAACCGCCCGCGGGCGTCGAGGCTGGCGGCGGTGATGCTGGTGTTCAGGTCGGTCTTGATCACTTGCCAGCCGGCACCGCCATCGGTGCTGCGCAGTACGTGGCCGCGCAACCCGTAGGCCAGCAGCGCCCCAGGTTTGCCAATGACGCCGAAATAACTGCCAGCATAGGGGGTGCTCAGGCGCTCGAAATGGTCGCCCGCAGCGCTCAGCTTGAGCAGCAGGCCCTGCTCGCCGCTGATGTACAGCGCGCCGTCGACGCTGGCCAGGCCGGTCAGGTGCAAGCCTTGCGGGTTGTCGCTGCGTTCCAGCCACGGCGTCCAGTGCTGGCCGCCGTCAACGGTGTGCAGCAGCAGGTTGAATACGCCCACCGCAAAACCGTGCAGCGGGTCGCTGAACCAGACATCCAGCAACGGCTTGTCGGCGCCCTCCGCGACCAGGCGCTCACCCTCGCCCACCCAGCGTGCCCATTGATCGCCGCCCGCTTGCGCCCGTGCCTGGTAATAAGCCAGCACCTGCTCGCCGAGCACCCGCCCGTCCAGCTGTTTTTCCCAGCGCTGGCCGCCATCGCGGCTGTGCAATATCACCCCGTCGTTGCCCACCGCCCAGCCCAGCTGCGCGGTGGCGAAGCTCACCGCATTGAGGTCGGCGCTGACCGGCACCTGCGCCTGTTGCCAGTGGCTGCCCTGGTCATCCGAGTAGAGGATGTGCCCCCGTGGCCCCACCGCCACCAGGCGCGTACCGGCGACGCTGACATCGCGCAAGGCGCTGGTGGCGGCCAGGGCGCTGGGCTGCGCCGGCAGGTCGAGCACGTCGACGTAAGGCTCGGCCCGGGCCGCGCCCTGCAGCGCGGCCCAGGCCAGCAGCATCACGCTGCAGCGTTTGAAAAAAGCCATCCCTGATCCTCCTCGGTGCATGCTCGACAGGCTCAGCGAATGCCGGCCCCGGCCAGGGACTCGGGCGACCACTGGGTGCGCGACAGCGGCTCGATGTAGCGAATGCCGCCGTAGGCCCCGACCACGCCATTGAGGTTGTAGGTGCCGCCGATCAGGTCGTAGATCATGAACGGCGTGGCATCCGGGGTCTGCTTGTCGTAGCTCTGGCTGAGGAAGGCGAAGCTGCCGCGGTACAGCTGGCCACGGGCGTCATACTGGTCTGAGGCCAGGGCGATCCAGCTGTCCTCGTCGAGGTAGAAGCGGCGTTTGTGGTAGATGTGCCGGGCGCCGTCCTTGAGTTTGCCTTCGACCACCCAGACCCGGTGCTTTTCCCAGCGCACGAATTGCGGCGCGAGGTGGTTGGCGGTGGTCAGTTGCTTGACGTCGGTGTTGTAGGTCAACCGGTAGGTGTTGTACGGCACGTACATCTCCTGCTTGCCGACCAGGGTCCAGTCGTAGCGATCCAGGGCGCCGTTGAAGACGAACACGTCATCGTAGGTGCCCGAACCCGAGGTGCCGGGGTTGGGCGTGTCGTAGGCCAGGTTCGGCGCCAACTTGACCCGGCGCTGGCCCGGCAGGTACTGCCAGGCGCTGCGCGGTTGCACCAGCGGGTTGGCGGCATCGCGCAGCATCATCGCTTCACCGGCGCGGCGGGCCGGCGCGGTGTAGGTGAGTTTCATCTGGTAGTAGGTGTCCTTGGCGCCGATCGGCTTGCTCATGTCCTCGTAGATCGGGTAGCTGATGTTGGCCTGGCCGGTGGTGCTCAGGGTGGCGTTGCCGGCGGCATCGACGTTCCACGAGTCGTACTTGGCGGTCATGCTCACGCCCTGGTAGCGCAACAGGAAGTTCCACATGGCCTCGGCACCGCTCTGCGGAATCGGGAAGGGAATGCCCGGCAGCACATTGTCGACCGCGCTACCGCCCTCCTGGCTGCGCGCACCTACGGCGTTCTTCAGGGTGTTGTCGAGCACCGGTTGCGGCAGCGCCACGGTGCGATGAGTGGCATAGACATCGACGCGAAAACTCGGGAAGCGCTTGAGCAGTTCCTGGGTGGTGGCGGTCAGTTGAGCCTTGTACTGTTCGGCATTCTTGCCATCGATGACCAGCAGCGGTTGCTCGGCGGCGAACGGGTCCGGGCGCATGCTTGCACCGCTCTGGTACGCCGCCGGCGGGGTCAGCAGGCCGCCCTGGTAGGCGGGAATCGAGCCGTCGGCGTTGGCGGCCTTTTCCGCGCCGACCGCGGTAAGGCTGTTGCCCAGGCGCGCGGCCTGGTCGTTGGAGACGGCGGCATGGGCCGGGTTCAGGGCAGCCAGCGACAGGCACGTGGCCAACAGGGTGTGCACGTAGTTCATGTTGTTGTTTTCCTGTGTGACTCAGAAGGTGGTTTTCAGGGTCAGGTACAGCGCGCCACGGTCCTCGGTGGTGGCGGCGCCGCCAGAGAACGCGGCGTAACCGCCGCCGTAGCAGGTGTAGTCCTGCTCGCCGTCCAGGGCGTTGGGGGTGCTGCCGTCGGTCTGGCCGTTGTTGCAGGACTGGGTCTTGCCGAAGCCATCGACGTACTTGAGGTCGACGAAGTACTGGTTGTAGATCGCCGCGCTCAGTCCCACGGCGTAGTTGCCGGTGTTCTCGGCGCCGCCGCCCTGCACCGGCGATACGCCGTCCAGGCCGACGTTGATCGACAGCGGCATGCTCAGGTCCATGCCCGGCAACACCTGGTACCAGGTCGGGGTGAAGTTGACCGCGATGCCCCAGTTGTCGCGGGTCGGCTGGTCGATGCCGCGGTAGCTGCTTTTACCCTTGTACAAGGCCGCGTTGTGGTTATCGAGCTTGAGCAGGTTGCTGTAGAACAGCTCGCCGAGCAGGGTCGCCGAGTCGAACAGCGGCGTATCGGCAATGGTCATCAGGCCGTTGAGGGTCCAGTGCAGGGTGTCGCCGGTGGCGCTCATGCTGTCGCCGTCGGACGGCGCTTCATAGACCACGCCACTGCTGGGCAAACGCGCCGGCAGCAGGCCGAAGCCGCCACCCAGGCCGGCCTGGCCCGGCGCACTGAGGATCGCCGGAATGCTCGCCAGGGGCATGTTGTGGCGGATGTTCAGGTCGCTGCCGACGCTGATACCGCCGACATCCTTGGACAGGCTCAGGCCGTAGATGTCGATGTTGTCGGCGTAGGCGAACTGGTAGGTGGCGCTTTGCAGCGAGTTGTAGAGGTTGCCGACCGCGCCCTGGGCACTGCCCGGCGGGCTGCCGAACGGGCCGTTGGCGACGGTCAGGCCGCGGGCGTCGAGCCAGGCCTGGGGCAGGATCTCCGAAGTCTTGCGGTAATACACGCCCAGGGTGCCGCCCAGCCATTCGGGCGACCACTTGGCCATCACCCCCCAGTCGCCGCGTTTGTCCGGGGTCAGGTCGTGGCCGCGGCGGATGTTGGTCAGCGCGCCGCGCACCGGGATCAGCCCGGGCGTGCCGGTGTGGCCGAGCAGAAAGCTCTGTGCGCCCTCGCCCACCAGGTCCGAACCGCCGTAGTAGGTGCCGGCTTCCGGCAGCCGCGCGGCGTCCCAGTCGAGGAAGTACTGCGCGCCGATGGTCAGCTCGGGGTTGACCAGCAACGCCGCCGACAGCTGGTTGCGCGGCACGAACAGCTCCTTGGCTTCGGTGCCGGGTGAGGCGGCCAGCTTGGCCAGGTCCAGGCCAGACTGGCCGTAGCTCAGCGAATGCACCGGGTTGAGCAGGGTTTCGCCCCAGAACAAATTGTGCTGGCCGAGCTTGGCGCTGATCTGCGAGGAGTCGCCCACTTCGCGACGCATGAACACGAAGGCATCCAGTACCTCACCGGACGGGCCGCTGTAGTAGCGCTGGGCATAGTTGCTCAGGTGCGGGCTGCCCAGCGGCACGCCGGTGCCGGGCAAGCCGTTGAGGCTGGGGTTGATGCCCGACTGGCCGCCGTTGCCGTTGACGAACGGGTTGGCGTTGGAGCCGGTGTTGTCGTAGGCCTTGTCGTACCAGCTGGCGGCGCTGACGCGAAAGCCCATGTTGCCCTGGTAGATCACGTCCAGCTCGCTGAGCAGGTCGATACGGTTGGTGACCGTGGTCCCGGCCTTGCGGAAGTTGTAGTCGCCGTCGTTGTTGTTGGGGGTTGCCAGCAGGCGCTTGTCAGCGCTTTCGGTGCGTACGCCGTAGTTGTACTTGACCGTGTTATCCAGGCGCACGGCCCAGTCTTCACTGCCGGTATCGAGTTCGAACGCCTGGGCGCCAGGCAGCGCCAGCAAGCCGATGGCGCAGGCGAGCAGGCAGCGCTGTGGCTTCACAGCACGGTGAATGCGAGGGTTGGACATCGCGATGGCTCCACTTATTGTTATTGTTGTTATCGCCGCCCGTCGAATGCGGGCGTGGTTCAAGCGTCCGTGCGTTACTGCAGGTCCAGGGCCTGGACCAGTTGTTCGGCCCGTGGCCAGGGGCCAAAGCCTGCGGCCGGGTTGAGGTGGCCGACAGCGCCCAGTTCCAGCAACTGGCTACCCCAGTTGCGGGCCATGGCCCTGACCGCGTCGAGACTGGCCAGGTGGTCGTCGCTGCTGGCGGCGACGATGCTCGGGAACGGCAACGGCGTCATCGGCAGCGGGCTCCAGCCATTGGCGCGCAGGGTGTGCGGGCTTGGGTAGTGCGCCGGCCAGCTGGCCGCAAGGTCCGGTGGCGCCGCCAGCAGCGCGCCCTTGATCGGCCGCTGGTAACGCGCCGCCCAGTGGGCAACCATCAGCACCCCGGCGCTGTGCGCCACCAGCAACACCTCGCCTTCAATCTGTTCAAGCGCACGCTGGATGGCGTCGACCCGGGCATTGCAGTCCAGGCCATCGACCTGCAGCGGCGCCAGCGTATGGACCTTGGCCAGGCGTTCGGCCAGCCGGGTCTGCCAATGCTCGGGCACATGCTCGCGCAGGCCGGGGACGATCAGGACAGTAGCGGTGGTATGCAGTTTTTCCACGTCGGCACCTAGGCTCAGGACAGTCCGCTCGCAGGTGATCCCGAGCGCTTGCACAGCCACAGTAATCAGCCCTCCCCGCTGGCGCTTTACATTGCGCGTCAGCGACTTTTCATTTGATGACAGGGTTTGTGGCGTATGTCCGAGTGGCCCGGGGGTGCGGGTCATCGGGCTTTTTCAAGTCGCTGAAAACGACTTCTCATTTGGCGACACCCACGCTATAACGAATCGAACTACCCGCCATAGAAGCGGGGCGCCTGATGAATGCGTGGAAAACAATAAAATGACCGCCCTCGTACGTGCTGCAAGCCTGACCAACTACCTTGAGGTGTCCCGGCACCTGGGGCTCAACCCGCATGCCCTGCTGGCTCAGGTCGGCCTCAGCGCCAGCCTGCTCGACGACCCCAACCAGCGTATCGCGGTGTCCAGCGTGGTGACCCTGCTGGAGGAGTCGGCGCGGGTCAGTGGCTGCGAAACCTTCGGCCTGCGCATGGCCGAGCTGCGCCAGTTGTCGGATTTTGGCGAGATCAGCCTGCTGCTCAGCCACCAGCGCACCCTGCGCGACGCCCTGCAGGTGATCGTCCAGTACCGGCATTTGCTCAACGACGCCCTGGCCATTCATATCGAAGAAGCCGGCAAGACCGTGATCATTCGGGAAGAAGTGGTCACCGACCAGCCCCAGCGCGGGCGCCAGGCCACAGAGCTGGCGATTGGCGTGATGTTGCGCCTGTGCGCGGCCCTGCTTGGCGCCCACTGGCACCCGATCAGCGCCAACTTCACCCATGCGGCGCCGGCGGACCTGGCCATTCACCGGCGGATTTTTGGCTGCAAGCTGGTGTTTGGCAGCGAATTCAACGGTATCGTCTGCCCGGCCGCCGACCTCGACACCGCCAACCCGCTGGCCAACCAGGCCATGGCGCGCCTGGCGCAGCGTTACCTGGACACCCTGCAGGCCAGTGGCAAGCTGTCGCTGGAACTGGAAATGCGCAAGACCATCTACCTGCTGTTGCCCATGGGCCGGGCGACCATCGAGCAGGTGGCGCAAACCCAGGGCATGAACGTGCGCACCTTGCAGCGGCGCCTGGAGGAATGCGGGGTGACCTTCAGCGATTTGATCAACGGCGTGCGCCGCGACCTGGTGATCCGCTACCTGGAAAACCCCAGCTATACAATGGGGCGCATTGCCGACATGCTCGGCTACTCGATGCCCAGCTCCTTTACCCGCTGGTTCATCGCCCAGTTCGGCATGCCGCCGGCCAGTTGGCGGGCGCAGCATGAGCGCCGGCAAGAACAGCGCTGAATGGATTGCGACCGCTGCGCGCTCGATCGCGGGGCGAGCCCGCTCCTACAGGTTCGGCGTACACAGATACATTGTGGGAGCATGCAGAACGGTTGGGGGCAACCGTCTACAACCCCCAGTGCATCAATGCCAATACCAGCAGCACCAGGAACACCGTCTCCCCGACCATCAACGCAATCGGCTTGAAGCCCACCGCGGCCAGCTCTTTTAACTGAGTCTTCATGCCCAGGGCGCTGATCGCCACCACCAGGCACCAGCGCGACAGGTCGTTGACCCCGCCCTGCACCGCAGCCGACACCCAGCCGGTGCTGTTGATGCACGCCAGCAGGACAAAACCCACCGCAAACCACGGCAGTAACGGTGGCCGCTGCCCACCGGCATCACCGCCGGCGCGGCGAGTGATCATCGCCGCGCAGACAATCACCGGCAGCAACATGGCCACGCGCATCAGCTTGACCACGGTGGCAATGTCGCCGGTCTCGGTGGACATGCTGTACCCCGCGCCCACCACCTGCGCCACATCATGAATGGTCGCGCCGAGAAACACCCCGGCCTGTTGCGGCGACAGCTGCAGCCAGCTGGCAATCATCGGATAGAGGATCATCGCCAGGGTCGACAACGCCGACACGCCAATCACGGTAAACAGGGTGGCGCGCTCTTTTTGCGGGTGATGGGGCAAGGCCGCGGCCAGGGCCAGCGCCGCCGAGGCCCCGCAAATCGCCGTGGCACCACCGGTGAGCATGCCGAACAAGCGCTGAAAACCCAGGGCCCGTGCCGCCACCACCGAGACCAGGATGGTCACCACCACCAGCATCACCACCAGCGCTACCGGCTTCCAGCCAAGGCTGGCGATCTGGCCCAGGGTAATGCGCATGCCCAGCAGCGCCACGCCCAGGCGCAATACCGTGCGTGCGGTGAATTCGATCCCGGCTTTACAACGGCCATCGCTGGCCAGAAAGTTCAGCGCCATGCCCAGCAACAAGGCAAACAACATCACCGGGGCATCGTAATGCTCACTGAGAAAACTCGCCGCCGCCGCGGCAATCAGGCTGACGATAAAGCCCGGCGCCAGTTCCCGGGCGCGGTGGTTGGCGGCGGCAATTGCGACCACGCTCATTGGCCCGCCTCCTTGCTCGCCAGCACGATGAACAGCTGCCCATCCCGTTGCTCGACCGGGTAGCTGGCAACCTTGAGCTGCGTCGAGTTGAGCAGATAACCGCTGGCCAGATCAAAGCGCAGGCCGTGGGCGCAGCACTGGATCACCCGTCCGTCCAGGCGCCCGCCGCACAACGAGGCGCCCTGGTGCGGGCAACTGTCGTCGATGGCGTAGAAGCGGTCGGCAACGTTGAACAGCGCCACGCTCCTGTCCGCCCATTCCAGCAACACCCGCCCGCCACGGGGCGGGACTTTGTCGGCCGGTACCGGATACACCCCGCTCATGCCGCCACCTCGTGTTCCAGGGCTTGGGCCATGGCCTGCAGCAACACCTCGACCGGCTGTGCCCCCGAGACCCGCAGGCGCTGGTTGAAGCGAAAGCACGGCACGCCGTCGGCAGCCTGGTCATTGGCGCCGATGAACGGGCTGGCATCGCCGCGCAGGCAATCGGCAACCCGCCCAGGCTCCAGGCCACAGGCGCTGGCGATATGCATCAAGGTCACCGGGTCACCCAAATCCTTGCCCTGCTGGAAGTAGCCGGCAAACAGCCTGGCCAGCAGCGCTTCGGCCTGCTGCGGTGAACCCAGCGCCCCCGCGCGCTGCAGCAGGCGATGGGCGTCGGCGGTGTTGGGCATGCGGCTGATGCGGCTGAAATCGATCTCCACCCCTGCGGCCTTGGCGGCGCTGCGCACCTGCGCCTGGCGCAGGCGTACCGCCTCATCGCTGCCCAGGCGCTTGCGGTAAAAGGCCTCGAACGGCTGGCCGGTCCTGGCCATCTGCGGCAGTAATTGCACGCCGCGCAAGAGCAGCTTGACCTCGACCTCCGGCCGCTCGCGGCGCAGTTGTTCCAGCGCCCGCTGCAGATGCGCCTGGCCAATCAGGCACCAGGGGCAGATAAAGTCGAAGAACACTTCGATCGACAAAACGTGCTTCACGGATTCAACTCCAGGCGGGCCATGTCACGGTGGTAATGACGCTTGGCAATAAAGAACACCGCCGCCGCCGCGATGCTGATCAGCGGCACCAGCTGGAAGGCGGCCTGCAGGCCGATCAGGTCGGAGACGCGGCCGGTAATCAACGGCCCGGTCGCAAGCCCGAGCAGGTTGTTGGCCAGGGTCAGGGTGGCAAACGCGGTGCCGTGCACCGAGTAATGGGTCAGGTTGGCGACCATGGCGCTGGATGGGCCGTTGGTGCCGGCGGCAACCATCATCCCCAGGCAGATCAGCACCAGTTGCGCGGTGCCCGAGGGCACCGCGAAGGCCAGCGACAGCAACAGGCAACTGCCCAGGCAGTAGCCGATGGCCAGGCTGATCTTGCGGTCCGGGCGCTGCCGGCCGAGGCGATCGCAAAGCATGGCGCAGAGGATCATGCCGATGCCGCTGCACAGCACGATGATGGCGGCGACCACGCCGGCCTGGTCGGTGCCCATGGCGTAGTAGCGATTGAGATAGCTGGGCATCCAGACAATCACCGTGCCGCCGACGAACAGCTGCAGGCCACTGCCCACGTAAGCGGCGATCACCGAGCGGCTGCCGTACAAGGTGTGCAGTGGCCGGGCGATCTTGCAGGCGGCGGCATTGACCCGCTGCGGAGCGATCTTCGCCTCCTTGACGATCAGCGGGTACAGCAATGCCAGCAACAGGCCGAACAGGGCCATCGCGGCGAACGCCCAGCGCCAGCCAAAGTGCTGGGCCATCAAGCCGCCCAGGGCCATGCCCAGCACCGAGCCGAACATGCCGCCGGCCATGAAGGCCCCGGCCAGGGTCGCGCGCATGTCACGGGGGAACACCGCGACCACCACGGCAATGCCGACGCTGCCATAGGCGGCCTCGCCGACACCGACCAGAAAACGCGCGGCAAACATCTGCGGGTAGTTGTCGGCCAGGGCGCAGCCGAGGGTGGCCAGGCTCCAGAGTACGGCCATCAGCACCAGGCTGCGGATGCGCCCGAAGCGGTCGGCCAACAGTGACAAGGGGAAGGTCAGCAGCCCGACCATCAGCGCGACAATGCCGCTGAGCAGGCCCAGCTGGCTGTCGCTCAGGGCCCATTCGGCCTTGAGCAACGGGAAGACTGCGTTGAGTACCTGCCGCGACATGTAGTCGGAAATCAGCAGGCCAAAGGTCAGGGCAAAGACAATCCAGGCATATCGCCGGGAAATGCCTCGTGAAGTGTCGGCGCCATCGTCTGTGGCGCTGGCGAGATAGGCGGCCATGCTGCCTCCTTGGGGTTGTCTGGCATGAGACTTACTTATTGTTTTTATTGAAAAGCTGAAAAGCCCGACGGTCAGCGCTGTGGATCGCCGGCCCGGCACGTAACCACGTGCCGGACCAGGCCAATCAGGCGCGCTGCGGCACACCCTTCTGGCCCGGCTGGCGGTTAGGCGCCATGCCGTTGGCCTTGAGGGTCTGCTCGATGCTGCTGTACTGCTCACCGATGCGGTAGATGGCCCGCGCTTCCTTGCCGTTGGCGATCTCACGGCCCAGTTCATGGGCCACGCGTACGGTCTGCTGGATCTGCTGCACCGAACCGAAGCGCTTGCCGTGCTGGTCGATGATGGTGTCTTCGTTGCCGCAACGCGGGTGCAGCCCCATGGCCAGGGCCATGGTGTTGAACGGCAGCACGTTTTTCAGCAGCGATTCGGCAGTCAGCGTGCAGCCATTGGGCGCACGGTGAATGAAGTTGAAGAAGTTGAACGGGTTGGGGCCGTCGAAGCCGCCACCAATGCCGATCCAGGTCAGGTTCAGCGGGCCCATGTAGTCGCCCTTGCGCACGATGCGTTCGAGGGTTTCCAGGGCGTGCATGCCGGTCAACTGGAAGTGCGGCTGGATGTTGCTGGCCTGCAGGCGGCGCAGGTGTTCGCGCACCCAGGCCGGGCCGGCCGGCACGGTCATTTCGCTGTAAGCGGCGTGGATCGCCGGATGGGCCAGGGAGGTGCCCTCCAGGTACTCCGGGTACAGCAGCTCCATGATGTTCATCTGCGTGGTGTTGATCGCCACGGTGACCTGGTCGGGCTTGGGCGTAAGCTCGGCGAGCATGTGCCGGGTGTCATCGGACAACCACTTGGCCGCCTCGCCGTCGCTTTCCGGGGCGAACGAGATCGAGCCACCGACCTGGATGATCATCTCCGGCACCGCTTCGCGCACGCCGGCAATCAGTTCGTTGAACTTCGACAGGCGCTTGGAGCCCTTGCCGTCCAGCTCGCGCACGTGCAGGTGCAGCACCGTGGCGCCGGCTTCATAGCAGTCGACTGCCTTTTGCACCTGCTCGTCCATGGTCAGCGGGATGTCTTCGGGAAAGTCCTCGGGCATCCACTCTGGGCCATAGGGGGCCACGGTGATCACCACCTTTTCCATGTTTTCCGGGTGCAACGAATCGTCGAAGAATTGCATGCTGTAGTCCTCGGTCTTGTTATTGTCCTGGGGTGTTGCTGGCCTTCAGAAGGTGCGCTCGCCCTTGATGCCGGCGCGCTCCATCTTGCGGTGGCACGCTGGGTAGTCCATCACCGCGTAATGCTGGGTGCTGCGGTTGTCCCAGATCGCCACGCTGTTGGGTTTCCAGCGCCAGCGCACCTGATACTCGGGCAGGTAGGCCTGGCTGATCAGGTAGCGCAGCAGGTCACTGGCACCGGGGTTGGCGTCCTGGCCGAAACGCACTCGCTGCGGGGTGTGGTAGTTGCTGAAGTGGGTGGTGAAGGCATTGACGAACAACACTGGCTCGCCGGTGTCCGGGTGGGTGCGCACCACTGGGTGTTCGGCGTCGGGGAACTGCGCCTTGAGCGCCAGGCGTTTTTCCAGCGCCATCGCCGCGCCAAAACTGGCTTCGATGCTGTGCCGGGCGCGCAGGCCCTCGATCCGCGCCTTCACGTCATCCGGCAGGTTCTGGTAGGCCAGCGCCATGTTCGCCCACATGGTGTCGCCGCCCACCGGCGGGCACTCCACACAGCGCAGCACGCAACCCATGGGCGGCGCCTCGCGCCAGGTGGCGTCGGTGTGCCAGGCGTTCTCGTAGCGATCGGCCGGCTGGTCCGGGCGCTTGTAGATCTGCACCAGGCCCGGGTGCTCGGGGTCGCTGCCGGCCACCGGGTGGTCTTCCAGCTCGCCGAAGCGCTGGGCAAAGGCCACATGCTCGGCGCGGCTGAAGGTCTGATCGCGCAAGAACAGCACCCGGTGCTTGAGCAACTGCGCACGCAGCTGCTCGAACAGGTCGTCGTCATCAATTGCATCTGCCAGATTGACCCCGGTGATTTCGGCACCGATGGCGCAGGTCAGTTGTTCGATGTGCATGCTGTTGCCCTCTTCAGATGACGAAGATTGACGAGCCGGTGGTTTTGCGCGCTTCCAGGTCACGGTGGGCCTGAACCGCATCCTGCAAGGCGTAGTGCTGGTTGATCTCGATCTTGATCCGCCCGCTGCTGACATGCTCGAACAGCTCGCCGGCCAGGTCCGCCTTCTCCGCCGGGTCGGCGATGTAGTCGGCCAGGGCCGGGCGGGTCAGGTGCAGCGAGCCCTTGATCGCCAGGATCTGCGGGTCGAACGGCGGGATGGTCCCGGAGGCTGTGCCGACGCAGACCATCAGCCCGCGGCGCTTGAGCGAATCGAGCGAGGCCATGAAGGTGCTCTTGCCGACGCTGTCGAACACCACGTTGACGCCAACCCCGTCAGTCAGCTCGCGCACGCGCTTGGCGACGTCTTCATGGCTGTAGTTGATGGTGTGGCTGCAGCCATGGGCGCGGGCCACTTCGGCTTTGGCGTCGGTGGACACCGTGCCGATCACCGTCAGCCCGAGCAGGCGTGCCCACTGCGAGACAATCAGGCCGACACCGCCGGCGGCGGCGTGCAGCAGCACGCTGTCACCCGGCTTGAAGTCATACAGGCGGCGCATCAGGTAGGCCGAGGTCAGGCCGCGCATGGTCATTGCCGCGGCGGTTTCGAAGGCGATGGTTTCCGGTAGCTTGATCAAGGCTGCCGCCGGAATCAGCCGCTCGGTGCAATAGGCGCCCAGGGTGTTGAGAAAGCCGGTGTAGGTTACCCGGTCGCCCACCGCCACCTGGGTCACGCCCTCGCCCACCGCCTGCACCACCCCCGAGGCCTCGACGCCCATGCCGCTGGGCAGCGGGATCGGGTAGGTGCCGTTGCGAAAGTAGGTGTCGGCGTAGTTCAGCCCCACCGCCACCTGGCGCAGGCGCACCTGGCCCGGGCCCGGCTCGCCGACCTCGGCGTCCTCGTAGCGCAGGACCTCGGGGCCACCGGTTTCATAGAAGCGTACGACTTTGGCCATGCATGTCACTCCAGTCATCCTGACGCCGTGCGTCAATTCTTGTTGACTGGACTCTATGCCCTACGCCAGGCAGGTGCTTCGCATCGGACGACAAGCTGTTTTCATTTGATGACAAGCGCCCTGGGCTGGCCGCCTGGCGGGCTTTCTCGTAGCATGTCCAGGCCCTTCCTAGTGTCTGCGAGAGCTCGATGAAGTCCCCCGCCGGTTTGCTGTTTGCAGGTATCGACCTCGATCGCGACAGCGCCACCCCGCTTTATCGCCAGCTGTACCTGCAGATCCGCAAGCAGATCCTCACCGGCCGTCTGCAAGGGGGCATTCGCCTACCGTCGACGCGCACCTTGAGCCAGGAATTGCAGGTTTCGCGCATCACCCTGCTCAATGCCTTCGACCAGCTGATTGCCGAGGGTTTCCTGGTCTCGCGCACCGGCGCTGGCACCTATGTCGGTGATGAGTGGCAGCGCAGTACCGATGCCGAGCCGTCAGCACCTGCGCCGCCCAAACTGTCGGACCTGACCCAGACGATGCTGTCGCTGCGCAGCGATCATTTTCGCGGGGTGTCCTACGCCCATTGCGGCGATCAGGCGCCGACCTCGTTCCTGCCCAGCCATGGCGCTTTCGAGGCCTTTCCCCAGGCATTGTGGAAGCGCCTGCTCAATCGCCATGCACAAAGGCCGAGCAAGGCCCTGCTCGGTTATGGCGAGTTGCAAGGCCTGCAGACGCTGCGCCAGGCCATTGCCGAGTACGTCTTCGACGCCCGCGGTATCGATTGCAGCGCCGGTCAGGTGGTGATCGTCTCCGGCGCCCAGCAGGCCTTCAACCTGCTGGCGATGCTGCTGCTCAACCCCGACGAGCCACTGTGGATGGAGGATCCGGGGCATATCGCCGCGCGCATCGCCTTTCAGGCCCACGGCTGCCGGGTGGTGCCGGTGCGCGTCGATGACCAGGGTATCGACGTGCAACAGGGTATTCGTGATTGCCCCGAAGCGCGCCTGGCCTTCACCACCCCGTCGCGCCAGCACCCGCTGGGCATGACCCTCAGCCACAACCGGCGCCTGGCGCTGATTGCCTGGGCGGCTGCCAGCGGCAGCTGGATCATTGAAGACGATTGCGACAGCGAGCTGCGCTACGCCGGTCGGCAGTTGCCGGCGCTGTATGCCATGGACCAGAGCGAACGGGTGATCTATGTCGGCACCTTCAGCAAGGTGCTGTTCCCCTCCTTGCGCCTGGGCTATGTGATTCTGCCCCAGGCCCTGGTCGAGCCGTTCTGCACCTTGCGCGCAGTGCTCGACCGCAGCCCGCCGACCCTGCTGCAGGCGGTGACCGCCGATTTCATGAGCGAAGGCCACTTCATTGGCCATATCCGCCGCATGCGGGCGCTGTACCAGGCCCGCCAGCAGTGCCTGCTCGAGGTGCTGCAGCGGCGCCTGGGCGGCTTTTTCCAGGTGGCCCCGGTCGAAGCCGGCATGCACCTGATCGCCTGGCTTGCGCCGCAGCTCGATGACCAGGCCCTGGCCCGGCAACTGGCCGAGCATGGCGTGCACACCTACGCCCTGAGCGACTACTGCCTGAACCGCTACTTGCCGCCGGCACTGTTGCTCGGCTTTGCCGGCACGCCACAGGACCAGGCCGAGGCCAAGGTCGAGGCGCTGGTCCAGGCGCTGCGGGCGATTGGCCACCGGGTCTGAAAGTGGCCTTATCAAATGATCCGTAATGGATCTATCGAGTGTTCCTTGCCGGCGCGATAAAGACGGCGCCGGTAGAACCGGTGCCCGCACCAGGAACGACTCGAATGAACACACTACAAGAACGCTTCGCTACGTTACTGAACCACAATGCGCAAGGTGCCCAGGCGCCGCTGCTGACCCGCGAGCTGGCCAGCCGCCTGCTTGAGCGCCTCGACCAGGCGCGGCTGTTTGCCCACGCCTATCCGCTGCTGACCAACCTCACCCACGGCCGCGTCACGCCGTTTGACCTGCTCGACTTCGCCTATCGCCATGAACTGGCCGGGCTGAGCCTGCACATGCTCGATGGCGAGCACAACAGCCTGTCGCAGATGAACGCCGGGCAGTTGTGTGCCTTCGCCGAAAAAGCCCGCGCATTGCAACTGGACGTGCACCTGGAAATCAGCAGCACGCGCAAGGCCGACGTCGATGCGGTGGTGGCCGTGGCCAAGGTCATCGGCAGCCGCAATATTCGCGTGTACTCGCGTTATGAAGGCCTGCTCTCGCAGGTCATGGACCAGATCGGTGGCGACCTGCTGTACCTGGCCCGGCTGGCCGATGCCCACGACCTGCATTTTGATTTCGAGCAGCATGAAGAGCTCAAGAGCGACGAGATCGCCCAGTTGCTGCGCCAGGTCAATCATCCGCGGCTCAATGCCCTGTTCGATTTCGGCAACATGATCAATGCCTGCGAGCAACCGCTGCAGGCCCTGCACAACCTCGCCCCGCATATCCGCCAGAGCCACCTCAAGGGCGTGCGGGTGGTGGCCGAAGACCAGGGTTTTGGCCACTGCGGGGTACTGCAGGGCAGCTCCGAGGACGAGCTGCCCGGCGCGCGCATGCTGTTCGAGCTACTGATGCTCGGTGAACAGCAGCCGCAAGTGATCGCCTTCATCCTCGAACAGGAAAACCACTACCTCGCCCCGGCCTTCCGCCAGCGCAACGAGCCGGCCGACCCGTTCATTGCCTACCGGGAAATGAGCGACACGCCGCTGCCCGCCGGCCTGACCCTCGAGCAGATGCTGGCCGGCGAACAGCGCTGGGCCAACAACCAGGTCAGCTACGTAAAGACCCTGCTGGCCGAGTTGCGCACCCTCGCCGAGTTGACCCTGGCCAGCCCTGCCAGCCTTTGAGCCCCTACCCCGCTACGCCTGGAGAATAACAATGACTGCGCAAAACAAGGCCAAATGGTTCAAGTTCCTGATACTGATCCTCGGTGGCGGCACCGTCTACAAACTGGCCAACCTCAAGGATGCGTTCTACGTACCCATGCAGGAGTTCATGGGCCTCTCGCACACCCAGATCGGCTTGCTGCTCAGCGCCAACGCCATCATCGCCACTGGCCTGTTCGTGGTCGGCGGCATGCTCGCTGACCGTTTTGATACCCGCAAGCTGATCCCCCTGGGCCTGATCGGTACCGGCGCCCTGGGCCTGTACCTGGCCACCTTCCCGCCGTTCAGCAGCCTGATGCTGGTGTTCTGCCTGCTGGCGGTGTGCGCCGACTGCATCTACTGGCCGGCGCTGCTCAAGGCCATTCGCGGCCTGGGCAACGATCAGGAGCAAGGGCGCATGTTCGGCCTGCTCGAAGGCGGCCGCGGGGTGGTCGACACCCTGGTGGCGTTTAGTGCGCTGGGTGTGTTCGTTGCCCTGGGCAGCGGCGAACACGGCCTGAAAGCGGCGATCCTGTTCTACGCGCTGATCGACATCGCCGCCGGGGTGCTGACCTGGTTCTTGCTCAAAGGCAATCAGGCCCAGGCCCAGACCAGCGCCAAGAACCCACTGGCCAACCTTATGGAGGCAATCAAGGTGCCGGCGATCTGGCTGGTCAGCTTCAACGTGTTCATGGTCTACATCGTCTACTGCGGCCTGACTTACTTCATCCCCTACCTGAAGGAAGTCTACGGCCTGCCGGTGGCACTGGTCGGCGCCTACGGCATCATCAACCAGTACATGCTGAAGATCCTCGGCGGGCCGGCCGGCGGGTTTATCGCCGACAAGCACTTCAAGAGCCCCAGCCGCTACCTGAAGTGGGCGTTCCTGGCGCTGCTGCCGATGATGGCGATCATCCTTCTGGTGCCCAAGAGCCCGGGCTTCATCTATGCCGGCATGGCCGCGACGCTGTCGTTCGCTTTCATCGTGTTTTCCATGCGCGGGGTGTTCTGGGCGCCGATGGGTGAAGTCGGGATCGCCCCGCACATCACCGGCTCCGCCTTTGGCATCGGCTGCCTGATCGGCTATGCGCCGGGGATGTTCGCCTACGTCGGCTACGGCGCGCTCCTTGACCACTTCCCCGGCCAGCAAGGCTACAACTATGTGTTCATCGCCATGATGCTGCTGGCGCTGATCGGCTTTGCCATCGCCAGCCGCCTGCAGCGCCTGGTGCGCAAGGCGGCGCCGCTGGCCGCAGCGGCCACCGCCTAGGCCCCGGGCTACATCTCGACCTGGGTGCCCAGCTCGATCACCCGGTTCAGCGGCAGGTTGAAGTACTTGAGGTTGCTGTTGGCGTTCTTCAGCAGGAACGCGAACAGCGCCTCGCGCCAACGCGCCATGCCGATGCGCCTGGTCGGGATCACCGTCTCGCGGCTGAGGAAGTAGGTGGTCACCATCGGGCTGAAGTCCAGCTCCTTGAGGTGGCACAGTTGCAGCGCCGCCGGTACGTCGGGTTCTTCGATAAAACCGAAGTTGAGGTTGACCCGATAGAAGCCCTCGCCAAAGGCCTGTACTTCAAAACGCTGGGCCACCGGCACCCGCGGCCGGTCCTGGGACACCACGGTGAGCAGCACCACCCGCTCGTGCAACACCTGGTTGTGCAGCAGATTATGCAGCAGCGCGTGGGGCACGGCGTCGGCGCGGGCGGTGAGGAACACCGCAGTGCCCTGCACCCGGTGCGGCGGTTGCGCAGCCAGGCTGCTGATGAACAGCGGCAGCGGCAAGGCCGATTCGTCGAGGCGCTCGACGATGATCTTGCGTCCGCGTTTCCAGGTGGTCATCAGAATGAACAAGGCGATACCGGCGATTACCGGGAAGGCGCCGCCCTGGAAGATCTTCGGCGCGTTGGCGGCAAAGTACAGGCTGTCGACCAGCAAAAAGCCCAGCAGCAACGGCAGCGCCAGCCAGCGCGGAGCCTTCCACAGCAGCAGTACCACCGCCGAAGACAGCAAGGTGGTGATCAGCATGGTGCCAGTGACCGCCACGCCATAGGCTGCCGCCAGGGCGCCGGACGACTCGAAGCCGATCACCAGCAGCACCACGCCGACCATCAGTGCCCAGTTCACCGTGCCGATGTAGATCTGACCCTGCTCCTGGCTTGAGGTGTGCTGGATGAACATGCGCGGCACGTAGCCCAGCTGAATCGCCTGGCGCGTCAGCGAGAAGGCGCCGGAAATCACCGCCTGGGAGGCAATGATGGTCGCCAGGGTGGCCAGGGCAATCATCGGCAGCAGCGCCCAGTCCGGAGCCAGCAGGTAGAACGGGTTGCGGACCGCCTCGGGGTTGCCGAGGATCAGCGCGCCCTGACCGAAATAGTTGAGTACCAGCCCCGGCAGCACCAGCAGGATCCAGGCGCGGGCAATCGGCTTGCGGCCGAAATGGCCCATGTCGGCATACAGCGCCTCGGCGCCGGTCAGGGCCAGCACCACCGCGCCAAGAATCGCCACGCCCATGCCCGGGTGGACGATAAAGAAGTTCACCGCCCAGGCCGGGTTCATCGCCAGCAGCACTTGCGGGCGCTGGACGATGCCATAGATGCCCAGCGCGCCAAGCACGCTGAACCACAGCACCATGACCGGGCCGAAAATGATCCCGATGCGTGCGGTGCCATGCTTCTGGATCAGAAACAGCGCCACCAGCACCACCACCGCCAAGGGCACGACCCAATGGTCGATGCCGTCAAAGGCCAGTTGCAGCCCCTCCACCGCCGACAGCACGGAAATCGCCGGGGTGATCATGCTGTCGCCGTAAAACAAGGCCGCGCCAAACAGCCCGAGCAGCACCAGCACCCGGCTCAAGCGCGGGTACGGCGCCGCCGCCCGCCGCGCCAGGGCGGTCAGGGCCATGATCCCGCCTTCGCCCTGGTTGTCGGCGCGCAGCACGAACAGCACGTACTTGATGGTCACCACCCAGATCAGCGACCAGAACACCAGCGAGAGGATGCCGAGCACACCGTCATGGTTGGCCTGCACGCCGTAATGACCGGCGAAGACCTCCTTCAAGGTGTACAGCGGGCTGGTGCCGATATCGCCATAGACCACGCCGGCGGCGGCGATCAACAGGCTCAGTGACGAAGTTTTTACGGGGGAATGGGCGCTTGCGGAAGTTGCGGCTTGGCTCACGGTCAGACGTCTCGAAGAAATGCGCCGGCAGTATGGCTTTGTGCTTGACGCACCTTCGTAAAAAGTCCGTAAAATTTTCTTACACTTGTACGGGCCTCATCGCGGGTCAAGCCCGCTCCTACAGGTCTGCATCGACTTGACCCGCGATCGATCTACCGCCCGAGCACAGCGCTCAAATCCAACCCATGCTCGCCCAGCGGCGGGCACCAGTAATAGCCGCCAGTCAGCGGCCGGCTGAAGCGGTACAGGGCATCGACCACGCCATCTTCCAGGCCGCTCATGCGCCGCAGCTGCACTTCGAACGCATCAAACGAGTGACCGAAAGCCAGGAACGCCAGGCCGGCACCACGCTCATCCGCCCAGGGCATTGAGCGGCGGACGATAAAGGCTTCAGGGGCGAAGCTTTCCTGGGCGGTGCGCTTGACGTGGGCCGACTCCGGCGCGTCGTCGAGCTCTTCGTTGTCGGCCTTGCGCCGGCCGATGATGTCGTCCTGTTCGGCTTGCGGCAAAGCTTTGAAACAATTGAGGTCATGGCGCCACAGCTGGAACGCGGCAAAGCTCGAACCATTCAAGCCTGGTACCTCGCTGGCAAGGATCGCCGCTTCGACGGCGGCCTCTTCCACCGGGTTCTCGGTGCCGTCTTCATAGCCGGTCAGGTCGTGGCCGCTCTTGTGGCGGAAAGCATCGGTGGCCTCGACCCGTTTCAAGGCCGGGGCCAGCAGTTGCTCGAGCGCCTGGCTGTGCAGCCACAGCTCGCCACGGTCTTCACCGCGCAGCCACAGCCACAGGTCGTGCTGGGTGCAGGGGTTGTCGACTGCCGCGGTCAGCTGCGGAAACCCACGCAGGCCGTCGATGCTGCCACCCAGGGCCTGCACCAGCGGCGCGCCGAAACCGGCTACCACACGGCTGCCATCAACCTGCTGCAGCAGCCCATCGAGCACGCCCGGCAATGCTGCGGGCGAGTGCAAGGTGAAGAACAGGTGGCGGGCCTGGGCGGGAACGGGGGCGGCGAGAATGCCTGGCTGAAACTGCATCGGGTATCGGGTCCTGGGGCAAAAGCGCCGATGCTACTGTTTGCCGGGCATAAACCGCAAGATCTGTAATGGATATCGAAATCCTTGCCTACACTGGCGGACACCGCCTTCTTGTGAGTCCGCGCCATGACTGCATCGCCCTTGCTCAGTGCCTTCCTGCCCATCGCCCTGGGTTTCATCATGCTCGGCCTGGGGCTGACCCTGACCCTGGCCGATTTTGCCCGGGTGGTGAAGTTCCCCCGGCCGGTGCTGATCGGCCTGGCCTGCCAGATCCTGCTGCTGCCGTTCATTTGCTTTCTGATCGCCAAGGGCTTTGGCCTGGCCCCTGCTTTGGCGGTCGGTCTGATGCTGCTGGCCGCATCCCCTGGCGGCACCACCGCCAACCTGTTCAGCCACCTGGCCCATGGTGACGTAGCCTTGAACGTGACCCTGACGGCGGTCAACTCGCTGATTGCGATCCTGACCATGCCGCTGCTGGTCAACCTGTCGCTGGCCTACTTCATGGCCGCCGACCAGGCCATCCCGCTGCAGTTTGCCAAGGTGCTGCAGGTGTTTGCCATTGTCCTGGTGCCGGTGGCCATCGGCATGCTGATCCGCCGCCTGGCGCCGGGCTTTGCCATGCGCATGGAGCGGCCGATGAAGATCATCGCCGCGCTGTTTCTGGTATTCACGATTGTCCTGGCAATGGTCAAGGACTGGCAGACCGTCGTCGACTATGCCCCGGTGGTAGGCGGCGCGGCGCTGCTGTTCAACCTGCTGAGCCTGGGCGTCGGCTACTGGCTGCCACGGCTGCTGAAAATCCCCAAGCGCCAGGCGATTGCCATCGGCATGGAGATCGGCATCCACAACGGCACCCTGGCCATTGCCCTGGCGCTGAGCCCGACCCTGCTGAACAACTCGACCATGGCCATACCGGCGGCAATCTACAGCTTGATCATGTTCTTTACGGCGGCAGGCTTTGGCTGGTGGGTGAGCCGTGGACATGACCCCGACCCGGTTGCAGCCGCGGTGCGCGATGAACTGCAATCCCGATGACAGCAGGCCCACACGAGTGTCCGTCATGAGCGAATTCATCTACTGCCATCCCGACCACAACCGCGCAGCCGATTACCGCCACTTGCGCGTCTTGCCCAGCACCGGCGCCCTCGGTGCCGACGTCGAGGGCCTCGACCTGAACCGCCTGGAGGACGCCGGCTGGGTCGAACTGCGCCAGGCGCTGCTGGCGCACAAGGTGCTGTTCATTCGCGAGCAGAACCTGCGCATTGCCGACCTTGAACGGGTCACCCGACAGTTCGGCGAATTCGGCCACGAGCCCTACGTGACCACCATGGCCGACCATCCGCACGTGGTGCACGTGGTCAAGGAAGCCGCCGAGAAGGCACCCTTCGTGTTCGGTGGCGCCTGGCACAGCGACTGGACCTTTCAGCAGCGCCCGCCGGCCTTCACCCTGCTCTACGGCCACGACACCGCCTTACGGTGGCGATACCTGCTACGCCAACCTGGCACTGGCCTATCAATGGCTGTCAGCGGGCATGCAGGCGCTGCTGGACACTCTCGATGCACTGCACAGCCCCGAGCGGGCCTACGGGGTCGGCGCCAACCACAACGCCCTGCTGGAAAACATGGCCATCCACTATGGCAGCGACACCTCGCAGGACATGCGCAGCCACCCGCTGGTGACCCGTCATCCGCAAACCGGCGAGAAGGTGCTGTTCATCAACCCTGCCTACACCGTTGGCATCCAGGGTTTGCGCAGCGAAGAAGCCAGGCCGCTGCTCGACTACCTGTTCAACCTGGCCACCGCACCCGCTTTTACCTGCCGCATGCGCTGGCGTCAGGGAACCCTGGCGATCTGGGACAACCGCAGCACCTGGCACCTGCCGATCGCTGACTACCATGGCATGCGCCGCGAGATGTTCCGGACCACGGTTGCCGGTGATGTGCCCAGGCGCTGAGAATACGCCCGGGTTAGCGTTTCAGCACCTTCAGGCCCCGCGGTGGCGCGCCGTAGGTGCGGCGAAACAGGCGGCTGAAATGGGCCTGGTCGTAGAAGCCCAGGTCCAGGGCAATTTCACTCAAGGGCTGCCCGGCCAGCACCCGCGGCAAGGCCCGCTCCAGACGCAGGTGGGTCAACCATTGCTGGGGCGGCAAGCCGCAGTGATTGCGAAAGCGGCGCAATAGCTGCCACGGGCTCAAATCAACGAATGCAGCCATTTCTTCCAGGCTCGGCGGCTGATCCAGGCGCGACTCCAGCCATTCACGCAACTGCCGCCAACGCTGTGGATCAAAACCGTTGCTGTGCTCGTTCACTTTGAGGGTGGAACCCAGCCCGAGCAGCAGCGCCAGGGTTTCCCACAGGTGACTTGCAAACGCCAGCGGGTCGTGCTGCTGGTGCAAACCATTAAGCAGCTGCTGCAACTGCGGGTGGCGCAGTTGCAAGGCATTGAGGTTGGGCAGGCCCTGGCGGCCGTCGCTCAGGTCACGGCTGACCTCGGCCAGCCAGGCAGGATCAAGGGTCAGGATACGGATGCCGTAGCCCTGGTCATCGGCACTGGCGCCGTCGTGCACGTGCTCCGGGGCCATCAGCAGGATGTCCCCGGCCCCGGCCAGCTGGCGCGTGCCGCCAGCGGCGTAGCGCTGCTGGCCGGTGACGATCAGGCCGATGTGGTACTCCAGGTGAAAATGCCGGGGAAAGGCAAATTGCTGGTAACGGGCATCGATCAGGCGTACGCCTGGATGCCCGGGAGCCTGATGGACGACGCTATCCAACTAGCAGGCCGCGCGCCATTGGCGGATCTGGTCGAGGGTTGCGGTGACGCCACCACACACGATCACCAACACCTTCTGGTGCTGCTTGAGCTCGGCCGTGGGCGCGTACGCCAGGGCCAGGGCTGCACCGCAGGCGGGCTCGACCAGGATGCGCTGGTCGAGCAGGAACTGCTCGCAGGCCTCCAGCGCCGCCTGGTCACTGACCACATGGCTGACCACCGGCCGCTCCTGGCTCCACTCGAAGGCGCGCTGGCACACTTGCTTGGCCGCCAGCGAAGTGGCCACGGTGTTGACCCCGTCCAGCGCCACCCGCTGCTTTTGCGCCATGGCCGCGGCCAGCGATGCGGCGCCGCTGGTTTCTACGGCAAACACCGGCACCTGGCCCCAGCCGTTGCGCGCCAGGCCTTCACAGACCCCCGACAACAAACCACCGCCGCCGACCGCGACCACTACCGCATCGGGCTTGAAGCGGGTAGCGGCGACCTCGTCGATCATGCTCGCGTGGCCTTGCCACAGCAGCGGGTCGTCGAAGGGGTGGATATAGGCGTCATCCTCGCCCATCAGCGACAGCGCCAGGGCATTGGCCTCGTGCCAGGCCTTGCCATGCACGATCACCTCGGCCTGTTCCTGGCGAATCAGCTGCTTGGCCCGCTCGGTGGTGGTCTCCGGCACCACCACGGTCACCGCCAGGCCGAGAATGCGCCCAGCCACGGCCACGGCGATGCCGGCATTACCGCCCGAGGACGACACGAAGCGGCGCTTGCCCTGCTGGGCATAGGCTTCACAGGCAGCGCCAATGCCGCGCAGCTTGAACGAGCCGGAGGGCTGCAGCGCGTCGAGCTTTAGCCAGACCTCCAGGCCACTGGCCAGGCTCAACGGACGCGAGGCGATCAACGGGGTTTCGATGTGCAGGCTCATACGCTTCTCCATGTACAGAACACTACTACCTTACGCATGCGGCACCGGACAATCTTGTATGAAATTGCGCGCCTGCGGGTCAACCCCGGCGCCGCGCGCGCAATTGCTGCTTGATCTTGTGCATGGGCGGTGCATACAGGAACCCGAACGAGACATTGTTATCCCGCCCCTTCAGCGCATGGTGGAGCATATGCGCGCGGTACAAGCGCTTGAGGTAACGGTTGCGCGGCCGTGGCGCAAACGGCCAGTGGCGGTGGACGATGCCGTCATGGACGATCACGTATATCACCCCGAACGCCGCCACGCCCGCCCCCACCCACTGCAACGGCGCATGCCCGGCGCGGCCGATGGCCACCAGGGCCAAGGCGATCAGGGCCAGGGCCAGCAGATAGACGTCGTTGGTTTCCAGCGCCCCCAGGTGCGGCTCATGGTGCGAGCGATGCAGGAACCAGCCCCAGCCGTGCATGATGTAGCGATGCGCCAGGTAGCCGATGCCCTCCATGGCCGTCAGGGTGCAGAGAAATACAGCGAGGTTGAGGATCATGCGTCGAGCTTCGCGTGGCTGGGCAGAAACGCCGCAAAGCCTACCACCTCGACCCTATTCGCGCACCGTCACCGTCGCCGTGGTACCAGCCCGCAGGTCGGCTTTGCCGGCAAAGCCTGGGTCGATGTCGATGCGCACCGGCACCCGCTGGGCCAGCTTCACCCAGGTGTAGCTGGGGTTGATGTTGGCCAGCAGGCGGTTGCCAGGGGCGTTCTCGCGGTCAGTGATGGCGTAGGCGATGCTCTGCACCGTGCCCTGGAAGCGTTCGCCGCTCATCAGGGCGATGTCGACCTTGCTGCCCGGATGGATGCGCGGCAGCTTGGTTTCCTCGAAATAGCCGCTGATATGGAACGAGCCGCTGTCGACCAGCGCCAGCAATGGCCCGCCGGCCGTGGCGTAGTCGCCCTGGCGGGTCAGCAGGTTGGTCACATAACCGCTGACCGGGGCAACAATCTGTGTGCGTTGCAGGTCAAGCTCGGCCTGGGTCAAGGCGGCAGTGGCCAGTTGCACGTTGGCGGTGGCCAGGCTCAGGTTGGCCTGGCCGCGCATCAGTTCGGCCTGGGCCACGGCCACGTCGGTGCTGGATTTCTCCCATTCTTCACCGGAGATGGCAAAGCCTTGCTTGAGGGTGCGGCGCCGTTGTTCTTCGCTCTGGCGCTGCTTGAGCAAGGCCTGGCTTGAGATGATCGCCGCCTGGGCCAGGCCTTCGCTGGCCTGCGCCACTTCGATGGCGCGGCGCGCATGTTCGACCGCCAGGGCATAGCGCTCGGGGTCGATTTGCAGCAGCAACTGGCCTTGGTCGACGTGCTGGTTATCCGCCACCTTGAGGCTGACGATGCGCCCGGCGACATCCGCCGACAGCGTCACCACGTCGGCGCGCACCCGCGCATCGCGGGTCCAGGGCGCGCGGGTGTAATGCTCCCAGGCAAACCAGCCGAGCAGCAGCGCCAGTACCACCACAACCAGGGTCGAAACCTGGGCCACAAGTTTGTTCAAGGTTCAGCTCCCCATGTACAGGATGATCAAGGCGCACAGGCAGGCGTACAGCGCGCCTTCAAACAATGCCGGGTGCCAGACCCGCTGCATCACCCCAAGCTTTTGCAGCAGCCAGAGCACGGCGATCAACAGCGGTATGGCCAGCAACAGGGCCTGGGCGATCGGCGGCAGGTAGACGCCGCCAATCTCGAAATCAATGGGCAAGGGCCGGGGCTCCTTCGGCAGCGGGTTCAAGGTAGGGGCTGTAGTGACGCAAAAAGCCTGCGATCACCAGCAACGCCACACGAATGCGAAACAACGAGCGCAACTGCTCGGCCGGCGCCTGCAGTTGTTCGCCGTGCAGGTTGTCCAGGTGCTCGCCCAACGCCTGCAGGGTCTGCAGCAAGTTTGGCAGCACCAGCGCGGTGCGCCCGGCGATATAGCGGCCGGTGTTGCGCAATACCTGCTCAAGCTGCGCGCGCAGGGCCTCGGGCAGCAATGGGTTGGCCCTGCCCTGCTCCTGCAACTGGCGCAAGGCCACGCCCAGGGCCATGCACGCCAGGTTGACCTCGAACAGCCCCCGCGAGCGCTCATCACGGGTCGCTGGCAGCAGGCCGATAATCAGGGTCAGGCGGTCGAGCATGCGGCTCTCAAAAGCGAACTGGCGCGCGTCCGAGGCCGGGCCCTTGAGCAAGGCATACACCTGTTCGCGGGTTTCACGAAACAGCCGTTCGATGCGCAATTGCGGGTTGAACGGGAAAATCCACGCATACACCATCAGCGACAACGCCGCGCCACACACATAGGCACCAGCGAATTCGAACCATTGCATCGCGGTGTTCTGCCAGGCGCCGATGTTCTGCGGGCCGAACAGCAAGAAGCTCGACAAGCCCAGGCCCATGCCGATGCCGGCGGTCATCGGCCCCGACAGCCCCACCGCCACTACATAGAGCAAGGGCAACAGCAGCAGCGCGAGCATTTCGAAATCGACCACCTGCGGGATCAGCCAGAACTGGTACAGCGCCGACACCAGCAGCGCCAGGCCCAGGCCGCGGGCGTAGTTCTGCGCCGCCATCAGCGGGCGCGGAAAGGTCGCCATCAACGAGCAGAGGATGCCCATCAGAATCATGCCGGCGCGGGCGCCGTCCCAGGCGGTTTCGATCCAGATCAGCCCGGCCGCGACCAGGGCAATAAAGGCGCGGCTGGCGTTCATCGCCGCCAGGCGCCAGTCCAGGTGCAAGGGATTGCTGCGGCCCTGGCGGTACAGGCAATCGCCGGCACGGCCTTCCTGGATGGCATCGCTGAGTTCGAGCATTTCGCCGAGCTGTTCGAGCAGGCGCGCCTGCTCCCAGCGCAAGGCCCAGGCCAATGAGCGAAGCGGCGTTGGCAGGTCGTTTTGCAGCTGCTCGGCCTGTAGCGCGGCCTGGTCGAAACGCCGCTGCAAGGCGCTGAAATGCTCGCGTGCCTCGGCTGGCAAGGCCCGGCCCTGCTGCGCCAGTTGGTCGAGAAAGGCCAGCTCGTCGGCCAGCAAGCGGCTGATGAACTCCGGGTAACTGCCCTGCCAGCGCTCGGCGATCATCAGCTTCTGGTTACGCAGCACCGTCAGCCGCGAGCTGAGCAGCACCAACTGGTTGCCGAGCAGTTGCACCAGGCCGTTGGCCCCGCGCAAATGCGGGGCGTCGAAGTACAGGTGGCGGCGCAGGCCTTCCAGGGCGCTGATCTCGCCAAGGATCTGCATCTGCCGCTTGCTGAACTCGGCCGCGCTCTCTTCACCGCGAATCGCCGCCGCAGCGTGGCTGGCCATCAGCTTGATGAGGTTGTCGACCTTGGCAAAATAGCCCGTGGCTACTGCCTGCGGCCGTGCACTGAGCAGGCTCACCGCACACACGCAGGCCACCGCCAGCAGGGTTTCGGTGACCCGGGTAATGGCCAGCATCAGGGTGTTGTCCTGCTCAGGGATCGCCAGCATCGCCACCACCACGGCGGTAAAGCCGCTGAGCACAAAGGCATGCGAGCTGGTGTAGCGCAGCAAGGTGCCGCCGGCGGTACACAGGGCCAGCCACAGGGCCAGGGTGATAATGAACGGCAATGGCGCCTGCGCGAATACCGCCATGATCAACACCGCCACCGCCGCGCCGAGGGTGGTGCCGAGCACCTGGGCGAAGCTGCGTTGCAGGGTCATACCGCCCAGCGGCTGGCTGACGATGAACACCGCCATCACCGACCACTTCGGTTGGTCGAGGTCGAAGATGAACGCCAGGTACAGGGTCAACAGGCAGGCAACGATGGTCCGCAAGGCGAAGCGCAGGGTATCCGCACCGGGATGCAGCACCAGCCGCCAGTAATTGATCAAAGGTTGCACACAGGTCTCTCGAAAGTCCTTTCAGGGAACAGTAGCTTTTGAAGCGCACCTGGGAAAGACAACACGATGACCCACAGCGTTGCATATCTGCAACGATCCGCTGCCAATGCAACAATTGTCATGTTTTTACCCTTGACCCTGCGCTGCCCGAGGGTTAGTTTCTCGCCCGCATTTTTGCATGCCTACACAGGAGTCCTGCATTGGACAGTAGCCCTAGTCGATTGCGACAGGTCCACACGGCGCGCTAGTTCAGCAGGTTCCCCCTGTCACTGGCACGCCGAACATGGCGGTCAGTGGCGATTCGCATCCCTTGTGGATGACAAATCCTCATTCTCCTTCCCGCACACCTTGCACCTTCACCGGTGTTGAAGGCCCGTGGTCCTGCGCATTCTCTTTGTTCACGTACATCGCCCACTGGCGATGACAACGCGGCGTATTGCCGTGGATTCGAGGTTTGCTATGGATTGGAAAGTATTTCTGCTGCGCGTCACCGTCGCGCTGGTACTCGGGGCGCTGATTGGCGCCGAACGTCAACTGCGTCAGCGCCTGACCGGCCTGCGCACCAATGCCCTGGTCAGCACCGGCGCTTGCCTGTTCGTGCTGATGACCCAGGCAGTGCCGGGCATGGCCGCCACCGACGCTTCACGGGTTGCCGCCTATGTGGTCTCGGGCATCGGCTTTCTGGGCGGTGGTGTGATCATGCGCGACGGCCTCAACGTACGCGGGCTGAACACCGCTGCGACGCTCTGGTGCACCGCCGCCATTGGCGTGTTGTGCAGCCTGGGGCTGTTGCTGGAGGCGGCGCTGGGCAGCTGCGTGGTGCTCTGCGCCAATATCCTGCTGCGCGACATCGCCCAGCGTCTGAATCATCAGGACGTGCTGCCGGCCAACGAGGCCGAGCAGCGCTTCGAGGTGCGCATCACCTGCCGCGCCGAGGATGAAATCCAGGTGCGCAGCCTGATGCTGCACAGCTTCGGCAACGGCGGCCTGCGCCTGCAGTCGCTGCACAGTGAAGACCTGGCCAACCCGGCCAAGCTGGAAGTACGCGCCGAGCTGATGGGCAGCCCCGATGCGCCCACCCAGCTGGAACGCCTGGTCAGCCGGGTGAGCCTGGAGAAAGGCGTCAGCTCGGTGCGCTGGCAAGTGCACGAGCTGAGCGCCGATTAGCGGCGTTCGTCCGACAGCGGGGTCGGCTGGTCGGGTTCGGGCAGGCGATCGTCCAGGGGCTGGTCGTCGGGCACCCGCTCGACGTCCTCGGGCAGGTTGCGCCGCTGCGGGTCAGAGACATTCGGGTCGCTGAGCGGATCGTGCTCGCGTTGCGGGTTGTTCAGCGGATCTTTCCACAGGGGTTCATCGTCGGGACGTGGCTGGCTCATGGCAGTTACCTCGCAAGAGCGGCGCAAGAAATGCGCGCCGTACAGGTTCGAGGCTGTGCGCGGGTCCGCAGTGCCACCCAGGCGATCAACGGCAGGCCCGGGTAAATATGCTCAATGGCCAGCAAAATCCGCTGCAGCACCGGGCCGTCCAGGGGGTATCGTGTAGCAAAATAATCAGCCAGAGGTGCACTGTGGCGTCCTATACCTTGCGTCAACTGAAGTATTTCGTCACCACCGTTGAATGCGGCAGCGTCGCCGAGGCGTCGCGCAAGCTGTACATCGCCCAGCCGTCGATTTCCACGGCGGTCAAGGGCCTGGAAGACAGCTTCGGCGTGCAGCTGTTCATCCGCCATCACGCCCAGGGCGTATCGCTGACCCCCGGTGGCGCACGCTTCTACCGCAAGGCCCAGGAACTGCTGCGTATGGCCCGCGAGTTCGAGCAGAACGCCCTGGCCGACAACGACGTGGTCTGTGGCCAGATCGACATCGGCTGCTTCGAGACCGTCGCCCCGCTCTACCTGCCGCGCTTGATCGCAGGCTTTCGCCAGCGTTTTCCGGGGGTGGAGATCCGCCTGCAGGACGGCGAGCAGCAGGAACTGGTGCAAGGCCTGACCGGCGGGCGCTTCGACCTGGCGATCTTCTACGAACATGACCTGGACAGCACCATTGAAACCGAAGCCCTGACCGCGCCCCAGCGCCCCTATGCGCTAGTGCCGGCGGGCCATCGCTTTGCCGGGCAGAAGCAGGTCTCGATCAGGGACCTGGCCCTGGAGCCGATGATCCTCCTCGACGTGCAGCCCAGCCGCACTTACTTCGTGAGTATTTTCGAAGAACTGCAGCTGAGCCCGAACATCGTCTTCAGCTCGCCGTCGATCGAGATGGTCCGCGGCATGGTCGGCCAGGGCTTTGGCTTTGCCCTGCTGGTGACCAAGCCCCATGGCCACAGCACCTATGATGGCCAGGAAGTGGTCTGTGTGGAGATTGCCGAAGATGTCACAGGCTCCGCGCTGGTGGCCGGCTGGCTCAAGCGTGCGCAGCTGACCAAGCCTGCGCAGTTGTTTGTCGATTACTGCAAGGAGCAGTTTGCTGCCTGGCTGGCTTAGGGTTCTACAGCATCGCGGGTCAAGTCGAGTCGTCGCACCGCCGCTCCCACATTATCTGTGGGAGCGGGCTTGACCCGCGATGAATTCAGCGCGCAGCCCAGGCGTTGAAGCGCTGCTCCAGCTCCTCGCCATGGTCCACCCAGAACCCGGCATCTACCGCCCGCGCCCCGGCCAGGTTGGCCTCGGCGGTCGGCAACTGTTGCTGGACATTCGCCGGCAGCAGCTTCAGCGCCTCGCGGTGCACCGGCCCGTAGGGAATCTCCTCGGAAAACACCTTCTGGGTTTGTGGCTGGCTGGCAAAGGCAATGAAGTCCTCGGCCAGGGCCTTGTTCGGCGTGCCCTTGACCACCGCCCAGTATTCCGGGTCGTACAGGCTTTGCGGCCAGACGATACTGAGCTTCATGCCCTCCTTCTGCGCCGAGGCGATCCGGCCGTTGTAGGCCGCGCTCATGACCACATCACCGGCAATCAGCCACTGCGCCGGTTGCGCGCCGGCTTCCCACCACTGGATATTGCCCTTGATCTGGTCCAGCTTGGCAAAGGCGCGGCTCACCCCTTGCGGCGTACCGAGCACTTCATACAGCTGCTCGGGCTTGACCCCGTCGGCGAGCAAGGCGATCTCCAGGGTGTACTTGGCACCCTTGCGCAAGCCGCGCTTGCCGGGGAAGTCGGCAACGTTCCAGAAGTCGGCCCAGGAACTCGGCGCCTTGGCCAGCTTGCCGTTGTCATAGGCCATGACCATCGACCACACGTAAGTGGCCACCCCGCATTCGCTCAGGGTGCCCGGGACGAACTGCGCCGGGTCGCCGAAGCGCGCCGGATCGAGACGCTCGAACAGGCCTTCGTCACAGCCGCGCAACAGCTCCGGGCTCTCGACCTCGACCACGTCCCAGCTGGTATGGCCGACATCGACCATGGCCTTGATTTTCGACAGCTCACCGTTGTACTCGCCGGCAACCACGCGTCCTGCGCCGCTGGCGTTGAAAGGTTGGAAGTAGGCCTTGTCCTGGGCCTGCTTGGTGGCACCGCCAAAGGAGATGACGGTGAGGTTCTGCGGCGCAGCCGACACCGCGCTGCACAGCACAACCAGGGCAAAGGGAACACAGCAACGCAAGGATCTGGACATGAAGCGGTTCCTCTAATAGGCCGGCACGCCCGCGCGCGCCGGCCACTTTTGGGTTTACAGGCGACCGAATTCGCGGGCGGTACGGTCTACAGCGGTACGGGTCTTGTCGACCAGTTCATCGATGTCGGCGTGGCTGGCCACCAGGGCCGGGGCCATGATCATCCGGCCGAGGGTCGAGCGAATGATCAGGCCCTCTTCAAAGCCGAGGGTGCGGCAACGCCAGGCCATGTCGTTTTCGTTGGCAAAGCGCTTGCGGCTGGCCTTGTCTTCGGCGAACTGCAAGGCCGCAACCAGGCCTGCGCCCTGCACCTCGCCAATCAGCGGGTGGTTGCCGAACACTTCGCGCAGGCAACGCTGCAGGTAGGGGCCGGTCTCGTGCTTGACGCGGCTGACGATGCCTTCGTCGCGCAGGGCCTTGAGGTTGGCAATTGCTACCGCTGCCGCCACCGGGTGACCGGAATAGGTCAGGCCGTGGGCGAATACCCCGCCCTGCTCCACCAGCACCTCGGCCATGCGTTTGGACAGAATCAGGCCGCCCATGGGGATGTAGCCGCTGGTCAGGCCCTTGGCGATCGACAGGGTGTCGGGCTCGAAACCAAAATGCTGGTGGGCGAACCACTCGCCGGTGCGGCCAAAGCCGCCGATGACTTCATCGGCGCACAGCAGCACGTCGTACTGCCGGCAGATGCGCTGGATTTCTGGCCAGTAGCTTTCTGGCGGGAAGATCATGCCGCCGGCGCCCTGGAAGGGTTCGGCAACAAACGCGGCGACGTTGTCGGCGCCAAGTTCGAGGATCTTCTCTTCCAGTTGGCGCGCCGCGCGCAGGCCGAATTCGGCCGGGGTCAGGTCGCCCTCGTGGGCAAACCAGTACGGCTCGTCAATGTGCGCAACATCGGGGATCACCCCGCCCATGTCATGCATGAACTTCATCCCGCCCAGCGCTGTGGCGCCCAGGGTCGAGCCGTGGTAGCCGTTCCAGCGGCCGATCATGATCTTCTTCTGCGCCTTGCCGAGGATCTGCCAGTAGCGGCGCACGGTACGGATCAGCACCTCGTTGGCTTCGGAGCCGGAGTTGGTGTAGATCGCGTGGCTGTAGTGCGCCGGCAGCAGGCTGAACAACAGCTCCGAGAGCTCGACCACCGCCGGGTGGGTGGTGTGGAAGAACATGTTGTAGTACGGCAGTTGCTCCAGCTGCTGGCTGGCGGCTGCGGCCAGGTCCTTGCGGCCATAGCCGAGGTTGGTACACCACAGCCCCGACATGCCGTCCAGGTAGCGCTTGCCGTCGTTGTCCCACAATGCCAGGCCTTCGCCACGGACGATCACCCGCGGGCCTTCGGCGTTCAGTGCTTTCTGGTCGAGAAAGGCATGAATGTGGTGCGCGGCATCCGCTGCCTGGTAGTCGCCGGTGCTACGGGCAGGTTTGACGTGAGCGGTCATTGCGAATCTCCTTGCGGGTCTTTATCGGTTTGAGTGCCCAGCACGCTTGCCAGCGGCTCGGGCTTGAACAGTGGCTTGCCCATCACGCCCTTGATCCACAGCACGGCGATGATCGAGACGATCAGCAGCACCAGGCCTGCGTAGGCAAAAATCGAAAAGGTCATGTCCGGGCTGGGCGAGACGTTCCAGATCGCAAACAGCATGCCGGCGATGCCAAACAGCTGCGGCAGCGGGTAGAACGGCGTGCGGAACGGCCGCGCCACGTGAGGGTAGCGCCGGCGCAGGGCAATGACGTTGACGTGGGTGATGATGTAGGCCAGCAGCCAGGCCAGGGCGGCCGACAACAGCAGCTGGTTGATGGCGTCGGCATGGTCGTGCATCAGCAGCAATGGCAGGCCGGTGACCGCGGCAATGAACAGCACCGCCACCCAGGGCGCGCCGGTGCGCTTGCCCTGGCGCTTGAACACGCCGAAGGCCTGGCCGTTGCGGGCCATGCCATAGAGCATGCGCGGGATCGCCGCCAGCGAACTGTTGAGGGTGCTGCAGGTGGCGGTGATCGCGGCGGTAACCAAAAACACTTTGCCGGCCTCCCCGAACACCGTGGTGGCGAACAGGTAATGCGGCAGGCCGTTGCTGGCCAGCTCCGCCTGCGGCACGGTGAGCAAGGCGCCCAGGCCGTACAGGCAGATGATCACGAAGATGATGGTCAGGCCGAGCATCATCGAGCCCGGGATGTTGCGCTCCGGGCGGCGGGTTTCTTCTACCAGCGGGCAGACGAACTCGGCGCCGACAAAGCCCCACACCGCCATCGCGGTCAGGGCGATCACCCCCAGGCCCAACGGGTTCCAGTGGGCGCTGTCGAACAGCGCCGGGTTGGGCGCGACGATGTCGCTGTTCATCGCGCTCAGGCCCATCACCAGCAGCACCACGGTCATCACCACCGCCAGCACGGTTTGCAGGCGGGCGAAGATGTCGATGTTGAACAGGTTGAGCACAGTGAACAGCGCCAGTACACCCAGGGCCACGGTAAGCGGTGGCATCGAGTGTGGGTAGACCTTGTCGATGATGAACTCCATCAGCAACAGCTCGGCCGACAGCGCGAACATCGCCACCACGATATAGCCGGAAAAGGTCGCGAGGATCGCCGGGAACTGGCCGATGGCGACTTCGGTGTAGCTGCTCAGGCTGCCGGCGCGGGGGATCATCAGCGCCAGTTCCGAGAACGAACAGGCGTAACTCAGGGCCAGCAGGTAAGCCAGGCCCAGCGGCACGATAAAGCCCAGGCCGGCGATGCCGACGCCTTGCAGCATCAGCACCATGACGCCCTGGGACACCACCAGGCCGATGGCCACCGCCAGCAGCGCGGTAAGGCCGAGTTTCTTGCGACTTGCAGGCGGCGCCAGGGCGCCGGTTTGCACGCTTGCATTGCTGTTCATCGGGTGCTCCGAATTGTTGTTATTAGGTGTTGCCTGTGCTGGCCTCATCGCGGGTCAAGCCCGCTCCCACAGGCCATCAGCCGCGCAGCTGAATCCAGGTCGTTTTCAACTGCGTGTACTTGTCGAACGAATGCAGCGACAGGTCGCGGCCAAAGCCCGACTGCTTGCCGCCGCCAAAGGGCACGCAAACGTCCAGGGCATCGACGGTATTGACCGACACCGTGCCGGCATTCAGCCGCCGGGCGACGCGGTGGGCGCGGTTGAGGTCGTCGGTCCACAGCGACGCCGCCAGGCCATAGATGTGATCGTTGGCCATGGCCACCGCCTGGTCTTCGTCATCGAACACGCTGACCGCCAGCACCGGGCCGAACACTTCTTCGCGGGCCAGGGTCATGTCGGCGGTGACGCCGGTAAAAATCGTCGGCGCGATGAAGTTGCTCGAACCGTCGAAACTCAGCTGTCGACCACCACACACCAGTTGCGCGCCTTCAGCCTGGGCCTGCTCGATGTAGTGCATGATCCGCTGCGCCTGGCGGCTGTCGACAATGGCCCCGGCGCGGCTTGCCGGGTTCAGCGGGTTGCCCGGCAGCCACTGGCGCGCCTTGACGATCAGCCGCTCGATGAACGCGTCGGCGATCGAGCGCTGTACCAGCAGGCGCGAGTTGGCCGAGCAGACTTCGCCCTGGTTGAAGAAGATGCCGAACGCGGCTTTCTCGGCCGCCAGGTCCAGGTCCTGGCAATCGGCGAACACCAGGTTCGGGCTCTTGCCGCCGCATTCCAGCCACACCTGCTTGAGGTTCGACTGCGCGGCGTATTGCATGAAGTACTTGCCGACTTCGGTGGAGCCGGTAAACACCAGGGCATCGACGTCCATGTGCAGGCCCAGGGCGCGACCGGCCTCCTCGCCCAGCCCCGGCACCACGTTGAGCACGCCCTTGGGCAGGCCCGCTTCAATCGCAAGCTCTGCCAGGCGCAGCGCCGAGAACGGCGACTGCTCGGCGGGCTTGAGCACCACGCTGTTACCGGCGGCCAACGCTGGGGCGAGTTTCCAGGCGGCCATGTCCAGCGGGAAATTCCACGGCACCACCGCCCCGATCACCCCCAGCGGCACGCGGGTGATGGTCGCCAGGGCATTGCTGGCGGTCGGCGCCACCTGGTCGTAGAGCTTGTCGAGGCTTTCGCCGTACCAGGTGAACACCTGGGCCGCGCCCGGCACGTCGATGTTCCAGGCATCCATCACCGGCTTGCCCATGCTCAGCGAGTCGAGCAAGGCCAGTTCGGCGCGGTGCTCGAGCATCAACTGCGCCAGGCGCAACAGCACGGCCTTGCGCTCGCCGGGCGCCATCTTTGCCCAGGGGCCTTGTTCGAAGGCCTGGCGGGCGCTGCGCACGGCCCGGTCAACCTCGGCCTGGCCGCAAGCGGCGACCTGGGCCAGCAATGTGCCGGTGGCCGGGTTGATCACCTCGAATCGTGCGCCGCTTTCGGCCTGACAGGCCTCGCCTTGAATAAATGCGCTGTCGATCAGGCGCTGCTGTTGCGCCAGGCTGGTCCACTGGTTGAAATCGTTCACTGCAGACTCCTTGTTGTTATCCGTTGTTGGAGAGGTATTCGGCCAGGCGATCCATCAGGCGGTCACAGGCCGCCATCTGCTCGACGCTGACAAATTCATCCGGCTTGTGACCCTGCTCCATGCTGCCCGGCCCGCATACCACCGCCGGGATTCCGGCCTCATCGAACAGGCCGCCTTCGGTGCCAAAGGCCACGGTGCTGAAGGCATCGCTGCCACACAGCTGCGCGACCAGTTGCGCTGCGCCGCTCTCAGGTGCGGTGGCCAGGCCCGGGTAGGCCGAGATCGCTTCGAAGCGGATCGCCGTGTCAGCCTTGACCGCCTGCATGGCCGGCAGCAGGGTGTGCTGCGCGTAGGTGTGCAGCTCGTCCACCACCGCCTGCGGTTCGAACGCCGGCAAGGCACGCACTTCAAAGTCGAAGCGGCAATCGGCCGGGACGATGTTCAGCGCCGTACCGCCCTGGATCACCCCGACCTGCACGGTGGAAAACGCCGGGTCAAAGCGTTGATCGTGATGCTGCGGCGCGGCCAGGCGCTGGCCGATCTCGCCCAGGCGAGCGATCAGCCGCGCCGCCTGCTCGATGGCGTTGACGCCATACGGCGCATAGGCCGAATGGCACGGCGCGCCGTGTACATGGCAACGCATGGCCAGCTTGCCCTTGTGGCCAAGCACCGGTTTGAGCTGGGTCGGCTCGCCAATCAGGCACAAGGCCGGTTGCGCGATGCGCTGGGGCAGCACCTCGAGCAGGCTGCGCACGCCCAGGCAGCCGACTTCCTCGTCATACGAGAACGCCAGGTGCACCGGCCGGCGCAGGGGGCTTTCGAGAAACAGCGGCACTGCTGCCAGTACCGAGGCGAGGTAGCCTTTCATGTCGGCGGCGCCACGGCCGTACAGCTTGCCGTCGCGTTCGGTGAGGCTGAACGGCTCGACCGTCCACGCCTGGCCGTCCACCGGCACCACATCGGTATGGCCCGACAGCACCACACCGCCCGCCACTGCCGGGCCAATGCTGGCCAGCAGGTTGGCCTTGGTCCGCTGCGTGTTGTAGATCAGCTCGCAGCTCACGCCCAGGCCGTGCAGGTAGTCGCGGACGAACTCGATCAGGGCCAGGTTCGAATCGCGGCTGACCGTGGCAAAGCCAATCAGCCTCGCCAGCAATGCACGGCTGCGCAGCTCACTCATCGCCCGGCACTCCGTAGCTCGGCGCCAGGGTCGGGTTGAGGGCGCGGGTCAGGTAGTCCTGCAACTGCGGTTCATAGGCGTTCCAGAGTTTGCCCAGTTCGCCGATGGGGTTGTCGTCGGCCCAGTCGACGCGCAGGTCAACGATCGGCCAGACCAGCTCGCCGACCACCGACAGCGCCGCCGAATGCACCGCCCCGGCTTCGCCGCCGGCGTCCTGGCCGGCCTGCAGAGCGGTCAGCAAACGCGCGGCCAGGCAGCCTTCGCTGCGCTCGAAGGCCTCGACCATGCGCTCGATCACCGCGCTGTTGGCCAGCAGGTTGCCGGCGGCCACGCATTGTTCGCCGGCCACGGCATGGTTGATGCCCAGCGCATGATTGCCGCTGAACACCGCGGTGCGGCCCTGGGCATCAACCACCGCCACCTGGCGATACTGGCTATAGCCGTTGCGGGTCAAGGCGCGGTCCAGGGCCTGGTGCGGCGCCAGGCCTTCGTCCAGGCCATCGAGGATCTGCGGGCCGAGGGCCGGCAAGGTGATGTTCTGGCTCGACACCGCACCGACGCCTGTGCGCAGCCACGGGCAGCGAGCACCAACGGCGATGCTTGACGAGCTGATGGCAATGCCCAGCTGGCCGGTTTCGGCGCAGCGGCCAACGATGGAGAAGGTCATGGCACGCTCCTTATTCGGGGATGACCGCGATCACGTCGATTTCCATCAGCCACTGCGGCTGACCGAGGGCGCTGACCACCAGGCCGGTGGAGATCGGGAACACGCCCTTGAGCCATTTACCGACTTCCTGATACACCGGCTCGCGATAGCGCGGGTCGATCAGGTAGGTGGTGGTCTTGACGATATGGCTGAGGTCGCTGCCGGCCTCCTCCAGCAGTTGCTTGACGTTGCGCATGGCCTGCTCGGCTTGCGCCCGCGGGTCACCCAGGCCGACCAGCTGGCCATTGAAGTCGGTACCCACCTGGCCGCGCACATACACGGTGTTGCCGGCACGCACGGCCTGGCACAGGTCGTTGTCCAGGGTCTGGTTGGGGTAGGTGTCTTTGGTGTTGAACATGCGAATACGGGTATGAGTAGGCATCAACGGGCTCCCATGAGGCTGGCTGGTTGGCTGGACGCTTGCTGTTCGGCCTGGCGCTGAGAAGCGTCGCGGTAATTGAGGTAGGTGCGCTGTTTGGCGATGTGATCGGCGATGTGCTTGGCGTCGTGCCACACCCCCCAGATAAACGCCGAGCCGCGCCGCGACAGCCAAGGCAGGCCGACGAAGTACACCCCCGGCTCGCTGGACACGCCGCGCTGGTGCCGGGGCTTGCCGTTGTCCTTGAAGGCGTCGACCTGCAGCCAGCTGTAGTCCACCGAATAGCCGGTGGCCCAGATGATGGTGCCGACCCCGGCCTTGGCCAGGTCGAGTTCGAGGATGGGCTGGGTCAGGCACTGCGGATCAGGCAGAATTTCCCGCGCTTGCGGCTCTTGCGGCAGGTCCAGGCCATTGCGGGCAATGTAGGCGTCAGCGGCATCGAGCAGCGCCAGGTAGTTCTCGTCGCCGCGGGCGATGTTCTCGGCCAGGTTGGCTTCAAAGCTGACCACGCCGTTATCAAAGCCCTTGGTCAGGCCGACCAGGGTCATGCCTTGTTGGGCCAGGCGGCGAAAATCCACGGTGTGGCCGCCACGGGCACCGCTGACGGCGATGGTCACGTGCTCCTTGCCCGGCTGCATGGTCTCGGCATCCCACTCGCCGAGCACCCCCAGCCACCAGCAGAAGTCACGGTTGCGGTAGGCCCGCGGCGGCCGGTCGTGGGCGCCGACCGAGAGGTACACCTGCTTGCCGGCACGCTGCAGTTCATCGGCGATCTGCACCCCCGATGAGCCGGCGCCAACCACCAGCACCGCGCCTTCAGGCAACTGCTGCGGGTTGCGGTAGGCGGCCGAGTGCATCTGCAATACGTTCGACTGCTTCGGCGCAATCGGCGGGATCACCGGGCGCTGGAACGGGCCGGTGGCAACCACCACCTGCTGGGCCTCGATCACGCCATCGCTGGTGTGCACGGTGAACCCCGGACGATCGCTGTTGCGCAGTACCTGGGTAACTTCGACGCCAGTGCGGATCGGTGCGTTGAATTTGCGCGCGTAGGCTTCGAAGTAATCGGCCACCTGGTCTTTACCAGCGAAGGCGTCCGGGTCGAGGCCGTCGAACTCCAGGCCCGGGAAGCGGTCGTGCCAGGCCGGCCCATTGGCCACCAGCGAATCCCAGCGACCGGTGCGCCAGGCTTCGGCGATACGGTTGCGCTCCAGCACCAGGTGCGGCACGCCCAGGCGGCTCAGGTGTTCACTCATGGCCACGCCGGCTTGCCCGGCGCCCACTACGAGCGTATCGATCTTGGTTTTATTGGTTGTCATGTCTGCGCCCTACTGAGTTGTCCCACGCGGGTGGCCGTGGGAGGGTGTAGGTCGCATTCTGGGAGAGCGCGAAGAAAGGCGAAATTATGATTTTTGTGGTTGTTGGAGAGTAAAAAACTAAGGGCTGCTGCGCAGCCCTTCACCGGCAAGGCCGGTTCCCACAGGGACTCGCTAGTACAGGCGCGCCTTGACCAGCGGCCTGATCAGATAATTGAGCACCGTGCGCTTGCCGCTGAGGATATCCACCTCGGCAACCATGCCGGGGATGATCGGCAGCACCTCATCGCCCTTCTTCAGCTGGCTGCCGTCGGTTTTGATCAGCACCTGGTAGTACGACTCCTTGCCGCGCGGGGTGTCTTCCTCGATGGTGTCGGCGCTGATCTGCTCCAGGGTGCCCTTGAGGTCGCCATAGATGGAGAAGTCGTAGGCGGTGATCTTGACCTTGGCCGGCATGCCCGGCACCAGGAAGGCCACGTCCCGCGGCTTGATTCGCGCCTCGACCAGCAGGCGCTCTTCTACCGGGATCACCTCCATGATCGCTTCGCCCGGCTGGATCACCCCGCCGCGGGTGTTGATCAGCACAGTGTTGACCCGCCCGCGCACCGGCGACAGGATCTCGGTGCGGCGCAACTGGTCCTGGCGCTGCTGGATGATCGGCTCCAGGGCGCTGAGGTCGGCCTTGCGCTGCGAGCGCTCGGTGTAGGCGTCCTGGAAATAGGTGTTCTTCAGCTCGGTGAGCTTGCCGTTGAGGGTGGCGATGTCCTGGCTGAGTTTCAATGCCTCCATCTGGCTGACCGCGCGCTTGGCCACCAGCGGGCGCACCAGGTCGAGCTGGCTCTGGGCCAGGCGGATCTGCGCCTGGATCGAGCGGGTGTTTTCCAGCAACTTGCCGCGCCGCGACTTGAACAGCTCGCGCTCGGAGCGCGCCAACGGGCTGTCGGGGTCGACCCCGGGGCCGAACTCGATGCGTTCCTTGCCCAGCACCTCGGCATCCAGGCGGGCGATCGCCGCGCGCAGGCCGTCGGCCTGGTTGGTCGACTCCTGGACGTTGGTCAGAAAGCGCGTTTCATCCAGACGCACCAGCGGCTGGCCAACCTCCACCAGGTCGCCCTCCTTGACCAGCAGGCGGTCGAGGATGCCGCCTTCCAGGCTCTGGATCTTCTGGATGCGGCTGTACGGCACTACCCGGCCATCGCCACGGGTGACCTCGTCGAGCTCGGCCCAGGCCGCCCAGGCGATAGCGATGAGGATGCAGGCCAGCAACAGCCACAACAGCGGCCGGTACACCGGGTGGGTCACCGCCAGCAGCGGGTCGGCCAGCTCGCGGCGCAGTTTCGCCGCCTTGCGCTCAGAGTCCATGTGCACCTCCTGCGGCCTGTGGGGCCTGTACCTGACTGCCCTGCACCACCTGGTCCAGCGGGCCATCCATGATCACCCGGCCCTGGCGCAGCACCACCGCGCGCTCGACCAGGGCAAGCATGCTTTTTTTGTGCGTGGTGATGATCAGGGTACGTTTGCCCAGCCATTGCTGCAGGTAGTCGATCACCTGTTTTTCGCTGGTCTGGTCGAAGGCTGCAGTGGGTTCGTCGAGCAGCAGTATTGGCGGGTCCTGCAGCAGTACCCGGGCCAGGCCCACGGCTTGGCGCTGGCCGCCAGACAAACTGGCGTTGCCCTGCAGCGGCATGTCCAGGCCCAGCGAATGGCTGCGCACGAAAGCGCCGAGGCCGACGCCGTCGAGGGTTTCCAGCAGTTCGTCATCGCTCAGGGCGGCGCTTTCGAGGTTGAGGTTGTCGCGCAGGCTGCCCTGGAACAACGCCACCTCCTGGGGCAGGTAGCCAATACCGCGCTGGCGGTCGGCCGGGTCGATCTGGCTGAGGGCGACGTCATCGAGCAGCAGGCGCCCGGCCTGGGCATCGAGCAAGCCGCTGAGCAGGCGCAGCAGGGTCGACTTGCCGGCGCCGTTGCCGCCCAGCAGCGCTACCCGCTCGCCGGCCTGGATGGTCAGTGCCTGGATGTCCACCACCGGCGGGCTGTCACCGTGGCTCAGGCGCACGCCTTCAAGGCGAAAGTGCCCGTGCAAGTGCGGCTTGTGCACGAAGCGCTTGCCCTGGGGCCGCTCCTGCTCGGCGGCTATCAACTGGTCGAGGCCTTCCATGGCCACCTTGGTGTGCTGCCAGCGCCCGAGAATGCCAGCCGCCTGGGACAGCGGCGCAATGGCTCGCGAGGCGAGGATCGAACAGGCCACCAGGGCCCCGACGGTCATCGCCCCTTCGCTGATGCGGTAGACACCGAACACCACTACGCCGACATAGCACAATTGCTGGACGATGCTCGAGGCGTAGCTCAGGCTCGAGGCCAGGGCGTGGGTTTTCATTGCCGTGCTTGAAAGCTCGCCGGTCAGGGTTTCCCACTGCTGCAGGCAACGGCCTTCGGCGCGGGTGGCCTTGACCGTTTCCAGGTGCTCGAAGGCTTCCAGCAGCACGCCGTTTTTCATCGCCCCTTCGCGCAGGTTCTGCCGCGACAGATTACCCAGCAGGCGCTGGGTCAGCAGCCCCGGCAGTACCATCAGCACACAGGCGACGATCGGAACCCAGACCACCTGGCCACCGATCAGGGCAATGATCAACAAAAAGATCAGCACGAACGGCAAATCGCTGATCAGCGCGGCGCTGGATGAGGTGAAGAACTCGCGCACCGACTCGAACTCGCGCACCTGGGTGCTGAAGGCGCCCATGGACGCCGGCTTGGCGGCGATCCGCGTGCTCAGCACCCGCGAGAACAACAGGCTGGAGAGCTGCAGGTCGAGGCGCTTGCCCAGCACGTTGAGCAAATGCCCGCGCATGATCCGCAGCACGCCGTCGAGGACAATCGCCAGGGCCACGCCGCTGGCCAGAATCCACAGGGTGTCGAAGGCGGCGTTGGGCACCACGCGGTCATATACCTGCATGGCGAACAGCGCCGAGGCAATCGCCAGGACGTTGGCCACCAGGGCGGCGGCGGCCACTTCGGCGTAAGAACGCCAGAGCTTTTTCAGCGGGCCGAAAAACCAGTGCTCGGGCACCGCCCTGGCGTAATCCCCTACCCGCTCGTCGGCGCGAAACCGGCACTTGGCGAACACCGCCGTGCCGCTGTACAGCGCCGCCAGTTCAGCCAGGGGCAAACGCTCGCCGCCGCCATCGCTCTGCGGTACCAGCACCTGAGCGTGCTCAGCGTCGAGCTTGACCAGCACCAGGCTGCGCCCGTCGTTGAGCAGCAACAGCGCGGGCAGCAGGTAGTTGTCCATCTGCGCCAGCGGCAGTTGATCGACCCGCGCGGTGATATCGGCGCGGCGCAACGCCCGGGCGACCATGCGCAGCGGCAGGCGGCCGTGCTCCAACGGCAAGCCGTCGACCAGCTCGGCATCGCCCAGCGGCCGCCCCAATTGCCGGCACAGCAACAGCAAGCCCTCGCGCAGCGGATCGTTGTGAGGGTCATGGTTGAGCACCACGACGTTGTCGGCAATCCTGTTGTCAGCTTCCATTCAAGCGATTCTCCACCAGTGGGCCCAACAAGCCGACCTGTGCGGCCGCCCGGTACTCGATGCGTTTGCGTTCGATGTGCAGGTTGATCAGTTGCCGCTCGGCCTCGAAGCGTTCACGCTGGACGTTGAGCAGGTCGATCACATCGCGCCGGCCCACCTCGAACTGCTCGCGGTACAGCTCGCTGACCTGCGCCGACTCGGTGACCTGCTGCTGCAGCGACTTCTCCCGCCAACCCAGGGTTTCGCTGTTGTCGAACAAGGTCTGCAATTGGCGGCGGATGTCGCGCTGCATGGCATCGGCGGTAAAGCGCGCGGACTCCAGGCGTTGCTGCGCGGCGGTCGGGCGGCGGAAGTTGGACAGGCCCTGGAAGGTGTCCATGCGCAAGCGCAGGGCCACCACCGAGTCGCTTTCCGGATGCCCGCCGACTTCCCGGCGCAAGGCTGTGGCTTCGATATTCAGTTGCGGCAGCAACGACGCCTTGGCCTCGCGAACCTGGGCTTGGGCAACGTTGGCGTCTTCCAGCGCCTTGCGTTGCAAGGGCGCGTCGTGGATCACCCGGGTCAGGTCGCTTGAGGCCAGGTAGCGCTTGAGCGACAGCGGCTCGGGGTCGCTGAGGGCATCGGGTTCCTGGCCAACCAGCAGGGCGTACTGGTTGCGGGCATCCTGCAGGTTGCCCTTCTCCAGCGCCAGTTGCTCCTGGGCCCGTGCCAGTTCAAGGTTGGCGCGGTCCAGCTCGCTGCGGTCGGCATAGCCGTCGCCGCCACGGTCTTCGGTCATCTGGCGGATGCCACCGAGGCGCTGCAGGTGCTCGCGCACCGCCTCGACCCGGCGCTCGGCCGCCAGTACATCCAGGTAGGTCTCGACGATATCCAGCGCGGCATCGTCGCGGGCCACCAGCAGTGCCTGCGACAGTTTGCGCTGGGTGGCGCTGGCGCTGTCGACCTTGCTGTTGACCCGGCCCCAGTCATAGAGCATCTGCGAGGCGGTCAGGTCGTAGACCACATCGCCAAAATCGAACTCCTGCGGCCCGCCAGACACCGACACCGACGGGTAGTAGCCGCCTTTGGCAATCTCCACTTCTGTTCCGGCGCGATCGGCTTCGGCCATCGCCGAGCGCACCTCAGGGTGAATCGCCAGCCCTGCCCGGACCGCCTGGTCCAGTGGCATGGCTGGCGCAACCATCGGCAGGCCCAGCGCCAGCAGCCACAGGGCCACTTGCGCTTGCCGCCGTCCCTTGCGCGCGTACTGCATGCGCGCTGCCATCACACGACAACCTGAACCGTATTGTCCTCGACCAGCAAGATGTTGGCGCCAAAGGTGTAGACGTCGTAGTTGACGCCGTTGATCGCCTGGCTGGTCCCGGTGTTCACCGCCCCGACCACGTTCAGGGTGTCGTTGCTTTCACCGGTGATCTGCAGGGTGTTGTTGGCATCGGTAATGGCGTTGACCTCCGCTGCGCTCAGGGTCAGCACACTGCCCGAATCGCCCTTGCCCAGGTCGATACGCTCGATATTGCTCAGCGTGCCGACCCCCACCGAGTTGTAGTCCAGGTCGATGCCGTTGGCGAACAACAGGGTATCGAAGCCCGCCCCGCCGTCGATGCTGACAAAGTTGGTGGCGGTGATCTGGATGGTGTCGTTGCCGTCACCCGCCACCACATGATCGCCGGTGCCGACGTTGAAGATCAGGTCGCTGCCGGCCCCGCCATTGATATGCTCGGAGCTGCCGTTGGCCCCCGCCATCACGTCGTCGCCGGCGGTGCCGTTGACGTCGATCTGGCCAATGTTCAGCGACAGGCCGTTGGGCACCAGGGTGATGCCATAGGCGGCGCTGTCGTTGCCCTGACCATCGGTTGAGACAACGTTGAAGGAGATCTGCGAGCCAAGGTTGAGGATGTCGGTAATGTTCAGCCCCAACTGGGTGAGGACGCTCGGGCTCAGCAGGTTCAGGGCAAAGTGCCCAGTGCCATCGGCGTTGATTGGCAGCAGTTCGACGTTCAGCACCGGGGTGATGACGCGAATCACCAGGCTGGAACCGGCCTCGGTGGTACCGCTGAAGCCAAACCTGGGGTTCAGCGGGTTGAGGCTGACATCAACCCCGAAGCCGCCGATGGTCACCGGCTGCTCGATGCTGGCGCCAATGCCGATGCTGGCGACGTTGCTCGGGTTGCCGGCCGGGTCGCGGCCGACCACCGAGACCTGGGCACTGAGCAGTTGGTCCCAGCTGAAGTCGATGTCAAGGTCAGTGAGCAGGTTCAGCGACGCCAGCCCGCTGTTGTCGGCGGTTACCGTTACCGTAGCGACTACCCCGCCAACGGTCAGGTTGACGGTCAGCTCGGTGCCAGGTTCGGCTGAGATGGTCAGCAGGTTGCCGACCAGCGACAGCACCGGGGTGGCCGGCGGCACGGTGTCGATGGTGAACGGTGCCGGCGTCGAGGCGGCGCCGCCGTTGATGTCGGCCGTGACGGTCGAGGCGCCCTGCGGGAACGGCCCCTGCCCGCCTGGCGGGGTCAGGGTCAGGGTCACGCTGCCAGCGCTGATATCACCGGCCGTCAGGGTATGGCTGACCACGGCTTCATAGCCGTTCTGGCCGGCGAACTTGACGGTGACCACCTGGCCGGCCTGCATGGTCGGCCGCACGCTCACGTTGACCTGGATGCCATCGCTGATTTCGGCGGCGTTGATCCAGGTATCGGCGGCTTCCGGCACGCTGATGGTTGGCGGCGCCAGGTCCGGGGCAATGACGCTGCCCGGGCCGCTGACGTTGCCGGCCGCATCCACCGCCACCGCCGACAGCAGCTCGCCGGTAATCAGTGGTGGTGCGAACGGCAGGCTGAAGGTGCCGCTGCCATCGACGTTGACCGTGATCGGGTTGGCGCTGTCGCCGTTGACCACGATGCGCACCTGGCTGTTGGCCTCGGCGGTACCGGTGAGCAACGCGCCGTCGGCACTGATGCTCAGCACCGGCGCGCCCGGTGCCACGCTGTCGACCGTAGTGGTTGCCGGCCCGCTGTCATTGCCGGCGGCGTCCTCGGCCACGGCATTGACCACGGTGCCGTTGGCCAGCGGGCTGGCCGGGGTGAAGCTCCAGTTGCCGCTGCCATCGGCGGCGGTCTCACCAATCGGGTTGCCGCCGCCATCGGTAAGGATGACCTTGGCGCCGATTTCGGCAGTACCGCTGATGACTGCACCGTTGCTCGGGTTGATCACCGGTGCGGCAGGCGCCACGGAATCCACTGTGGTGCTGGCCGGGCCGCTGTTGTTGCCGGCGGCGTCCTGGGCCACGGCATTGACCACCGTGCCGTTGGCAAGTGGCGCGCCGGGGGTGAAGCTCCAGTTGCCGCTGCCATCAGCAGTGGTTTGACCGATCGGGTTGCCGCTGCCGTCAGTAAGGATGACCTTGGCACCGATCTCGGCGGTACCGCTGATGATCGCGCCATTGCTCGGGTTGATCACCGGTGCGCCAGGCGCCACCGCGTCAATGGTAGTGCTGACCGGCCCGCTGCTGTTGCCAGCGGCATCCTGGGCCAGCGCATTGATCACGGTGCCGTTGGCAAGTGGCACGCCTGGGGTGAAGCTCCAGTTGCCGCTGCCATCAGCAGTGGTTTGACCGATCGGGTTGCCGCTGCCGTCGGTGAGAATGACCTTGGCGCCGGCTTCGGCGGTACCGACAATGATCGCGCCGTTGCTCGGCTCGATTACCGGTGCGGCCGGCGCCACGGCGTCAACCGTGGTACTGACCGGGCCGCTATTGTTGCCGGCAGCATCCTGGGCCACGGCATTGATTACCGTCCCATTGGCCAATGGCGAGCCCGGAACAAAGCTCCAGTTGCCGCTGCCATCAGCGGTGGTTTGACCAATCGGATTGCCGCTGCCATCGGTAAGAATGACCTTGGCGCCGATTTCCGCGGTGCCGGTGATCACCGCACCATTGCTCGGGTTGATCACCGGCGCGGCAGGCGCCACGGCATCCACCGTGGTGCTGGCCGGGCCGCTGCTGTTGCCGGCAGCGTCCTGGGCCACGGCATTGACGACGGTGCCATTGGGCAACGGGCTGGCCGGGGTGAAGCTCCAGTTACCACTGCCATCGGCAGTGGTTTGACCAATCGGGCTGCCGCTGCCGTCGGTAAGGATGACCTTGGCACCCGCTTCGGCGGTGCCGCTGATCGCTGTGCCATTGCTCGGATTGACCACCGGCGCGCCGGGCGCCACGGCATCAACCACCGTACTGGCCGGGCCGCTGTTGTTGCCGGCGGCGTCCTGGGCGACGGCGTTGACCACCGTGCCATTGGCCAACGGCGGCAGCGGTGTGTAGCTCCAGTTGCCGCTGCCATCGGCGCTGGTCTGACCGATCGGGTTGCCGCTGCCATCGGTGAGGATCACCGTGGCATTGGCTTCGGCAGTACCGACAACAACTGCCCCGTTGCTGGCATTGATCACCGGTGTTGCCGGTGCCACGGCATCCACCGTGGTACTGGCCGGGCCGCTGCTGTTGCCTGCGGCGTCCTCGGCCACGGCGTTGACCACGGTGCCATCGGGCAGCGGCGTGCCTGGCACGAAGCTCCAGTTACCGCTGCCATCGGCGGTGGTTTCACCAATCGGGTTGCCACTGCCATCGGTCAGAACGACCTTGGCGCCGATTTCGGCGCTGCCGCTGATGACCACGCCGTTACTGACGTTGACCACCGGCACCGCAGGCGCCACGGCATCCACCGTGGTACTGCCCGGGCCACTGCTGTTGCCGGCAGCATCCTGGGCCACGGCGTTGATCACCGTGCCGTTGGGCAACGGGCTGGCCGGGGTGAAGCTCCAGTTACCACTGCCATCGGCTGTAACCTGGCCAATCGGGTTGCCGCCGCCGTCAGTAAGGATGACCGTGGCACCCGCCTCGGCGGTCCCGCTGATGACTGCACCATTGCTCGGGTTGACGACCGGTGCGCCGGGGGCCACGGCGTCGACCGTGGTGCTGCCTTGCAGGCTGGTGTTGCCGGCAGCGTCCTGGGCTACGGCATTGACCACCGTGCCGTTGGCAAGTGGCGAGCCCGGGGTGTAGCTCCAGTTGCCGCTGCCATCGGCCGTCACCTGACCAATCGGGTTGCCGCTGCCGTCGGTGAGGATAACCTTGGCACCGGCTTCAGCAGTGCCGACGATGACCGCGCCGTTACTCGGGTCGATCACCGGCGCAGCCGGGGCCACCGCGTCAATGGTAGTGCTGACCGGGCTGCTGGTGTTGCCGGCCGCGTCCTGGGCCACGGCATTGATTACCGTGCCATTGGGCAAGGGGCTGCCTGGGGTGAACGTCCAGTTGCCGCTGCCGTCGGCCGTGACCTGGCCAATCGGGTTGCCGCTGCCATCGGTAAGGATGACCTTGGCACCCATCTCGGCGGTACCGCTGATGACCGCGCCATTGCTCGGGTTGATCACCGGCGCGGCAGGCGCCACGGCATCCACCGTGGTGCTGCCCGGGCCACTGCTGTTGCCGGCAGCATCCTGGGCCACGGCGTTGATCACCGTGCCGTTGGGCAACGGGCTGGCCGGGGTGAAGCTCCAGTTGCCACTGCCATCGGCGCTGGTCTGGCCAATCGGGTTGCCGCCGCCATCGGTGAGCAGGATGGTCGCGCCGGCTTCGGCAGTACCGCTGATCTCGGCGCCGTTGCTCGGCTCGACCACCGGCGCCGCGGGCGCAACGCCATCAATCGTGGCAACCGCCGCCGCACTGTCGACCCCGCTGGGGTTGCGCGCCACGACATTGATCACGGTGCCGTCCGGCAGCGGCACACCGGGGGTGAAGCTCCAGTTGCCGCTGCCGTCGGCCGTCACCTGGCCGATCGGGTTGCCGTTGCCGTCGGTGATGATGAGGGTGTTGCCGGCATCGGCGCTGCCGCTGATGACCGAACCGTTGCTGGGGTCGATCTGCGGGATCGACGGCAACGAGGTATCCACGATAGTGCTAGCGGGCGCGCCGGTGTTGCCGGCCGCGTCGGTGGCGGTGACATTGACCACGGTGCCGTTGGGCAGTTGCGCACCGGGGGTGAACGTCCAGTTGCCGCTGCCATCGGCAGTGGTCTGGCCGATCGGGTTGCCGCTGGCGTCGGTCAGGGTAACGGTGCTGTTGGCCTCGGCGGTGCCGTTGAGGGTATTACCGTTGCTTGGGTTGACCACCGGCGCTGGCGGCGGCACGGCATCCACCGTGGTGGTGCCCGGGCCGCTGGTATTGCCGGCCGGGTCCTGGGCCACGGCATTGATCACCACGCCGTTGACCAATGGCGCAGCAGGCGTGAACGTCCAGTTGCCGCTACCGTCGGCGGTGGTCTGGCCGATCGGATTGCCACCACCATCGGTGATGATGATCCTGGCCCCCGCTTCGGCAGTGCCGCTGATGGTGCTGCCATTGCTCGGATTGATGACCGGTGCGCCCGGGGCAACGCTGTCCACGGTGGTGGCGGCCTGCAGGCCCGTGTTGCCAGTCGTATCGGTGGCGGTGGCAATCACCACGGTGCCGTTGGCCAGCGGGCTGCCCGGGGTGAAGCTCCAGTTGCCGCTGCCATCGGCGGTCACCTGGCCAATCGGGTTGCCGCTGCCATCCTTGAGGACAACCGTGGCACCGGCTTCGGCGGTGCCGCTGATGGTGGCGCCATTGCTCGGGTTGATGACCGGGGCCGCAGGCGCCGAGCTGTCGACGGTGACGCTGGCCGGTGCGCTGAGGTTGCCGGCAGCATCCTGGGCGACAACGTTGACCACGGTGCCATCGGCCAGCGCCGAACCCGGGGTGTAGGTCCAGTTGCCGCTGCCGTCGGCAAAGACTTCGGCGATCGGGTTGCCGCTGCCGTCGGTGAGAATGACTTTGCTATTGGCTTCGGCGGTGCCGCTCAGGCTGTTGCCGTTGCTCAGGTTGACCGTCGGGGCCGGCGGCGCGACGGCATCCACTACGGCAGAAGCCGGTGCGCCGGTGTTACCGGCCGGGTCGGTGGCCACCGCATTGACCACGGTGCCGTTGGGCAGCGGGCTGCCCGGGGTAAAGCTCCAGTTGCCACTGCCGTCGGCGGTTACCTGGCCAATCGGGTTGCCGCTGCCATCGCTCAGGGTGACGGTGGCGCCGGCTTCGGCGGTACCACTGATGACGCTGCCATTGCTCGGGTTAAGTAGCGGCGCGCCCGGAGCGACGCTGTCTACCGTGGTCGCCGCTGGAGCACCGGTGTTGCCGGTCGGGTCGGTGGCCGTGGCCACCACCACCGTGCCGTTGGGCAACGGGCTGCCCGGGGTGAAGCTCCAGTTGCCGCTGCCGTCGGCCGTGACCTGGCCGATCGGGTTGCCGCTGCCATCCTTGAGCAGCACCGTGGCGCCGGCTTCGGCGGTGCCGCTGATGACGCTACCATTGCTCGGGTTGAGTACCGGAGCCGCAGGTGCCGAGCTGTCGACGCTTACGCTCGCCGGCGGGCTACTGTTACCTGCCGCGTCCTGGGCGAGCACATTGATTACCGTGCCATCGGCGATTGGCGTGCCCGGGGTGTAACTCCAGTTACCGCTGCCATCGGCGGTCACCTCGGCAATCGGGTTGCCGTTGCCATCGCTGATGATCACCTTGCTGTTGGCTTCGGCGGTGCCACTGAGGCTGCTGCCATTGCTCGGATTGATGGTCGGCGCCAGTGGCGCGACGGCATCGACAGTGACGCTGGCCGGGCCGCTGCTGTTGCCGGCGGCGTCCTGGGCCACGGCATTGATCACGCTGCCATCGGGCAACGCGGCGCCCGGAGTAAAGCTCCAGTTGCCGCTGCCGTCGGCAGTGGTTTCACCAATGGGGTTACCACTGCCGTCGCTGAGAATGACCTTGGCACCGGCTTCGGCAGTACCGCTGATGACCGCGCCATTGCTCGGATTGACCTGCGGTGCGGCCGGCGCCTGGGCATCGACGACAGTACCGCCGGGGGCGCTGGTGTTGCCGCTGGCGTCGGTGGCGGTGACGTTGACCACGGTGCCGTCGGGTAACGGGCTACCCGGGGTGAAACTCCAGTTGCCGCTGCCATCGGCGCTGGTTTGACCAATCGGGTTGCCACTGCCGTCGGTCAGGGTGACGTTCGAACCGGGTTCGGCAGTACCGCTGATGAAACCGCCATTGCTCGGGTTGACCACTGGCGCCGCGGGCGCTACAGCGTCGACGCTGACCGTTGCCGGCGCACTAGTGTTGCCCGCCGCATCCTGGCTGACCACACTGACCACGGTGCCATCGGCAATTGGCGTGCTGGGGGTGTAGCTCCAGTTGCCACTGCCATCGGCGCTGGTCTGGCCGATGGGATTGCCGTTACCGTCGCGGATGATCACCGTGCTGCCTGGCTCGGCGCTGCCGCTAAGCTCGCTGCCATTGCTCGGGTTGACCGTCGGTGCGCCAGGCGCTACGCCATCGACGGTGACGCTGGCCGGGCCACTGATGTTGCCGGCGGCATCCTGGGCCACGGCATTGACCACGGTGCCATCGGGCAACGGCGTGGCCGGGGTAAAACTCCAGTTGCCGTTGGCATCGGCAGTGGCCTGGCCGATCAGGTTGCCGCTGCCGTCAGTCAGGGTGATGGTCGCCCCGGCTTCGGCGCTACCGCTGATCTCGCTACCGTTGCTCGGGTTGATCTGCGGTGCTGCCGGCGCCACCGCGTCGACGGTGATCGACGCCGGCGGGCTGCTGTGGCCGCTGGCATCCTGGGCCACCACAGTGACCACGGTGCCATCGGCCAGCGCCGTGCCTGGCGTAAAGCTCCAGTTGCCATTGCCGTCGGCGACCGTCTGGCCGATCGGGTTGCCATTACCGTCGGTGATCACCAGGGTTACGCCGGGCTCGGCAGTACCCGACAGCTCGCTGCCATTGCTGGCATTGACCTGGGGTGCATCCGGGTAATCGGGGGCCTGGACGCTGACGCCCGGGCTGCTGTTGCCGGCAGGGTCAGTGACCACCACGGTGACGGTCTGGCCATCGGTCAGCGGTGGATCAAGCGGCACCTGGAAGCTGCCATCGCTGCCGATCACCGCCGTGACATCCGGCTGGCCATCGCCATTGGTGTCGACACCAACGCTGGCACCGGGCTCGCCATTGCCACTGACGCTGCTGCCGTCGGGCGCCACTTCGACATCCGTGGGCGCCGCCGGGGCGGTGGTGTCCGGCGCGCTGGCCTGGGCTGGCGGGCTGCTGTTGCCGGACGGGTCGGTAATCACCACGGTCACCGTCTGGCCATTGGTCAGCGGTGGATTTAGCGGCACCTGGAAGCTGCCGTCAGGGCCGATGATCACCGTGATATCGGGATGGCCGTCGCCATCGGTGTCGATGCCCGCCGTGGCTCCCGGCTCACCCTTGCCACTGACCAGGGTGCCATCGGGGGAGACTTGCAGATCGCTTGCCGGCGCCGGTGCGGTGGTGTCCGGTGCGGTGATCTGGGTCGGCGGGCTGCTGTTGCCGGACGGGTCGGTGACCACCACGGTCACCGTTTCACCGTTGGTCAGTGGCGGGTTCAACGGTACCTGGAAGCTGCCATCGGCGCCGACCACCACGGTTGCATCAGGCTTGCCGTCGCCGTTAGTGTCGATGCCGACGGTAGCGCCCGGCTCGGCCTTGCCGCTCACCGAACTGCCGTCGGTGGCCACCTGCAACCCCGTCGCTGCACCCGGCGCGGTGGTATCCACCGGTGGGGTTTCACTGCCGCCGCCACCACCGCCACCACCGCCACTGTTCGACACCGCAACGCCCGCACCAATCACCGCCGCGCCCGCCAGCAGCATCCCCCTACCCCCAGGCCGCCTGCGGTCGCACCGGCACCGGCGCCCCCGGCAGCGGTCAGCGAGTCAAAGCCTGCAGCGCTTTCCTGGGCGACATAGGTGGCCGCCAGGATGCCCTCTGCGGCAACCGGCGGCAGGCTAACCGCCACCAGCTTGCCTTCATGGACCAGGAACAGCTCACTGGGTGGCTGGCCTTCGGCGTAGAAATTGGCAATACGGACGCTCTCGCCGTTCTTGAGCTGCACCACCAGGTCGGCATCGCTTTTCGAATAGCTGGCAACCGCCTCGGGATCGATGTCGAGGGCGATTTCGCTGCTTTCGGTAAGTTTCAGGATGCCGTTGGTAGGGATTTCAGTGACAGCGGCGGACGAGACATTTTGATTGAGGGGGGAAACCTGCGCCTGGATCGACATGCTAGACAGTCCTTTTGCCCATAGATGACCGAAGGGGTCACACTGCTGCCTGAAGAAATAGCAGTTCTGGGAAAAAAAACGATTCTGGCTTTAGGCTTAATACCTAAGCGCACTTAAACGTTTTTGGCGTTAGTCCAAAAGGCTTGCAGCGCCTGGGTTGTTGCGAAAAAAACGGCGATTGACGACACTGCAAAGCCACCTTCAATAGCCTTCGCCATGTCAGTTACCCTGCGCCTTGCCCGCGTCGAAGACGCGCAACTGCTACCCGCCGTCGAACGTTCTGCCGCCCGGGTTTTTGCCGATCAGCCAGGTCTTGAGTGGATTGCCACGGGGCCGGTGATGAGCAGCGACGAACACCGCCAGTTCATCGACCAGGGCCATGAGTGGGTGCTGGCCGACGCCGACGACGTGCCGCAGGGGTTCCTCTGCGCGCAACCCGCAGGCCGCGACCTGTTCATTCATGAACTCTCGGTTGCGCAATCTGCGCAAGGTCAGGGCCATGGCCGCCGGTTGATCGGCGCCGCCGCTGACTGGGCCCGCGAACACGGCTTCGAAGCCCTGAGCCTGACCACCTTTGCCTGCGTTCCCTGGAACGCGCCCTTCTATGCCCGCCTGGGCTTCGAGACACTCGCTGAACAGCAACTGAGCCAGGCTTTGCGCCAACAGTTGAACCGCGAACAACTGCAGGGACTGATCGGCCGCTGCGCCATGCGCATGCAACTTCAGCCGTTGTCCTGAGGCTGTTCGCGGGCACGCTCGGCAAGGCGCAACTGCGCTTCCTGCTTGCCGATCAGTTGCAGCTGGCGGCGCAATTCCGACACCCGTTCGGCCAGGCTCAAGGCCAAGTCCTGGTTCTGCTTCTCCAGCTCATCGCGTGAACCGCTGAGCTGCGCAAGCTTGACCTCCAGGCCGTGAATTTTCGCTTGCTGGCGATCGCCCTGGGTCTTGAGGCCGCGCTGGGCTTCCTTGAGGGTGCGAACCTGCACCAGCAGGCCTTCGTTGTCGCGGTTAAGGCGGGTCAGTTCGTCTTGCTTGACGATCAGGCTCTGCTGCAACTGGCGCACTTCCACCTGCAGCAACTGTACCTGCGCCTCGTGCCGGCGTTGATCCTGGTCGCGCTGTTCGCGGCTGGCGTTGCGGTAATGCTCAAGGGCATCGCGGGCGTGCTGGTGCTTGTCTTCCAGCGAGCGGACCTGCTCGTCCTTATCGGCCAGGCGCAGGTTCAGTTCGCCCACCGCCTGGTTGAGGGTGGCGTTGCGGGTCTGCTCGCTTTGCAAGCTGGTGCGGGCGGTGGCCAGGGCCTCTGACTCGCTGGCCAGCGCCGCCGTCTGGATTTCATGTTGCTGTTGCAATGCGGCCAGCGCCTGCTGGCTGATCTGCACCTGCGCCAGCAGGGTCTGGCGCTCTTGTTCAAAGGCACTACGGGCAAGGTCGATACGCGCCTCAGCCTCCTCCTGCAGCTGCGCGGCCAGTTGCTCAACCACTGCCGCCAGCGCATCGCTGAGGTTTGCCGTGCTGGCGGGTGCCGCCGGTTGCAGGCTTTCCAGCTCTTTGAGGTAACGATGAATGGTGGTTTTCGAGCCGGTATTACCCAGCTCGATACGTACGGCATCGATACTCGGATGCTCGCCCCGGGCCAGCAGCGCCTGCCGCGCCTTGTGCACTAATGCCTTGTTGATACCGCCACGGGCCATGTCAGCTCCTACTATTTCGTACTGTGATACGTACCATGTATTTACATACTATCCTATTGATCTTCCTCACGCTCAACCAATCAAGTCCTGAGATAAAATAATCACGGCTTATCGCATGTGAGGCGCTAGAATGGCGGGTAAATGTGCCCAGAGCGGTACGCCTGGCGGGAACGAGGCAATGAACACGATCGAGCGCTACCTGCAGGCCGCAGTGCGCGATAACACCCGGCGCAGTTACCAGGCTGCGGTCGAGCACTTCGAAGTGAGCTGGGGAGGCTTTCTGCCGGCCACCGCCGACAGCATCGCCCGCTACCTGGCCGAGCATGCGCACAGCCACTCGATCAGCACCCTCAAGCAGCGCCTGGCAGCGCTAGGGCAATGGCATGTCAGCCAGGGCTTTCCCGACCCGACCAAGGCACCGATGGTGCGCCAGTTGCTCAAGGGCATCCGCACCCTGCACCCGGCCGAACCGAAACAGGCGGCGCCGCTGTTGATCCAGCACCTGCAAATTGCCGTTGGCGTACTTGAGCAAGAAGCCGCCCAGGCCCGCACCGGGCACGATTTGCCGGCACTGTTGCGCGCCAGCCGCGACAAGGCCTTGCTGTTGATCGGGTTCTGGCGCGGGTTTCGCGGCGATGAACTGGCGCGCCTGCAGGTCGAACATATCCAGGCTCAGGCGGGTATCGGCCTGTCGATCTACTTGCCGCGCAGCAAGGGCGACCGCCAGGCACTGGGCGTGCGCCATCGGGCACCGGCCCTTAAAGTGTTGTGCCCGGTCCAGGCCTACCTGCAATGGCTTGAAGTGGCAGGCATTGCCCGCGGCCCGGTGTTTCGCAAACTCGACCGCTGGGGCAACCTCGGCGAACAGCCGCTCAACAGCAACAGCCTGATCGGCCTGTTGCGGCGCATCCTCGAACGCGCAGGCGTACCGGCCGCGTTATATACCGGGCACTCGCTGCGCCGCGGCTTTGCCACCTGGGCCACCAGCAATGGCTGGGAGCTCAAGGCGTTGATGAGCCATGTCGGCTGGAAAGACGCCAAGTCGGCGCTGCGCTATATCGATGCGTCGGTGTCGTTTGGCGAGCTGGCGCTGCTCGACGGCAGCGCCCCGGGGCAACTGACGGATCAGTCCTGAAGCGGGCGCTGCATCTTGACGATCTCGATCACCACGCGGCTGTTGCCGCGGCTGAAGGCGCCGTTGCCGATCGGCACAAAGCCGTTGGCTTGATAAAAGCCCTGAGCGTTGCGCGTGGCTTCCAGGTAAACGCTGCTGGCCTTCGTCGCGCGGATACGCTCGATCGCCAGGTTCAGCAGCCGCCCACCAATGCCCTGCCCGGCACCCGCACCGCAGACAAACAGCTTGCTGAGTTCAAAGCCGTCGATCTCGACGAAGCCGAGAATGCTCCCGGCTTGCGCGACCCACAGGTTGCCCTGCTCGATGGCCGGCAGATAAGTCGCCGGTGAGCGGCCATCGAGCCACATGTGGATCTGCTCGACGCTGTAATGCTCACCACACTGGGACTCGACCGAGTCCTTGTGCACGTTGAAAATGGCCTGTGCATCGGCGGCCCTGGCCTGGCGAAGTACAATCGCGCTCATCTACCCGCTCCCTGCTTTTATGTGGACTGCCTGGCGTATCAGTTACGCGTCTCGCACAGTGTGCCAGGCTTGAGGTGGGCAACGAAGTTGCACGGGCGATGGCGAGCATCCAGTTGCTCGGCGAGGATACCCTCCCAGGCAGTGCGGCAGGCGCCGGTAGAGCCCGGCAGGCAGCAAACCAGGGTGCCATTGGCAAGGCCGGCCAGGGCACGGGTCTGCACGGTGGAAGTGCCGATATCGAGGATCGACAAGGCGCGGAACAACTCGCCAAAGCCATCGATGTGCTTGTCGAACAGGCAGGCCACAGCTTCCGGGGTGCTGTCGCGCCCGGTAAAGCCGGTGCCGCCGGTGATCAGCACCACCTGCACGTCGTCCTCGGCAATCCAGCCGGCGACCTGGGCGCGAATCTTGTACAGGTCATCCTTGAGCAGCACCCGCTCGACCAGGCGGTGGCCCATCTCCACCGCGCGGCTGGCCAGCAGCTCACCGGAGGTGTCGGTGTCGAAGCTGCGGGTGTCGCTGACAGTCAGCACGGCGATGTTCAGCGGCACGAACACCGCGTCCAGTTTGATACTCATGCACAGCCCCTTGGCAGCAGTCAGGAAGTTGCGGCCAACGCTAGAGGCAAACACCATTAGCGTCCAATCGATAGATCCGACCGGCTTATCGAGGTGGTCTATCGTCTATTGATCAAGCGCCTCTATCAGCCGGTCACTAATGCCCATTGGACGGCCCGGGGGCATTGCTTTACCGTTTTGCCACCCGCCCTACTGACTTGCCAGGCTGCGCCATGGATATCAAACAACTGAAGTTTCTGCTCGCCCTGGACCAGACCCGCCACTTCGGCCAGGCCGCCGCGCTGTGCCATATCACCCAGCCGACCCTGTCGATGCGCCTGCGTAACCTTGAGGACGAACTGAACCTGGTGCTGGTTACCCGTGGCCAGCGTTTCGAAGGCTTTACCGAGGCCGGCGAGCGCATCCTGGCCTGGGCTCGCACCCTGCTGGCCGCCTATGACGGCCTGCAGGCTGAAGCCGCCAGTTGCCGCGGGCAGATCGTCGGCAGCCTGCGCCTGGGCATGGTGCCGCTGTCGAGCTTCAACCCCATGCAGTTTCTCCAGCCCCTGGCCCAGCGCTATCCGGAGCTGCAGTTCCAGCTGTCGTCCTTGAGCTCCGAACAGATCACCGATGGCCTGAGCCGTAACCAGCTGGACCTGGGTATCTGCTACCTGGACCAGATCAACAGCGCCTATTTCGAAGTGATCGAACTGGGCACCACGCGCATGGGCCTGCTGTATGACGTGCGCCATTTTCAGTTCGAGCAGGCTGAACTGCCCTGGGAAGCGGTCAGCGCCGTGCCGCTGGGGCTGTTGAGCAAGGGCATGCACTATCGCCAGTCGGTCGACCTGAGCTTTCGCAGCCGCGGCCTGCAGCCCCATGCGGTGCTCGAAAGCGACTCCAGCTACCAGTTGATCCAGGCCGTGTGCGCCGGGATGTGCTGCGCGATCATGCCGCTCGATTACGGCCTCGAAGGTCTTAGCGAGCACCTGCGTATCGTGCCGATCAGTGCTGCCAGCGTGCATGCACCGATCGGCTTGCTGCTGCGGCGTACCGAGCCGCGTTCGGCCATCGCCGAGAAGTGTTTTGCCGAAGTTCGATCACTGCTCGACAGTGAATTGAAACCGGCATGAGCACTAGCCTGGGGTGCGCTCGGCCAGGTCTTCGAGCAGCTCGGCCGACGGCACGAAGAACAGGCCGCCGGTGACCGCGTTGCTGAAGTCCAGCAAGCGGTCGTAATTGCCTGCCGGGCGACCGACGAACATGTTCTCGAGCATCTGCTCGATCGGCGCCGGCGAGCGCGCATAACCGATGAAGTAAGTGCCGAACTCACCGGCGCCGGGGCGGCCGAACGGCATGTTGTCGCGCAGGATCTTCAGCTCTTCGCCGTTCGCGTCGGTGATGGTGGTCAGTGCGCTGTGGGAGTTACTGGGTTTGGCTTCGTCACCCAGCTCGATGTCCGACAGCTTGGTGCGGCCGATCACCCGCTCCTGCGCCTCGACCGGCAGCGCGTTCCAGGCGCTCATGTTGTGCAGGTACTTTTGCACCAGCACGTAGCTGCCGCCGCTGAAGGCCGGGTCTTCGTCGCCGACCAGGGTGAACTTGGGCACCTGGCGGCCGACCGGGTTCTCGGTGCCATCGACGAAGCCGATGATGCTGCGCATGTCGAAGTAACGAAAACCCTGCACTTCGTCCACTACCTTGACTGCATCGCCCAGGGCCGTGATCAGTTGGGTGGCCAGTTCAAAGCACAGGTCCATCTGCTCGGCGCGGATGTGCAAGAGGATATCGCCGGGGGTTGCCGGCGCGCGGCGCCCTTCGACGCCAAACTCGCGGAACGGGTGCAAGGCCTGTGGCCGTGGCCCGCCGAACAGCTGGTCCCAGGCACTGGAGGCAAAGCCGCAGACGCACGACAGGTTGCCGGCCGGCACGCGCTTGCCGACCGAACGCGTCAGGCCGGCGATATCGGCGCACCACTCACGCACGGTTTGCAGTGCCTCACTGCCTGGGGCCAGGGTGGCGACCATGAAAATCGCGCTGCTGGTGATCGGACTGCCCACCGCCTGGGGTTCGGGAATATCGTTGTTCATGGCTGCCTGCACACGGGTCAAAGCCTGCAGCCTAGCAGATCGGCAGCGGCTATGGCGTGACCTGGTAACCCTTGTTCTGCAGGCAACTGGTATAGGCCGAAGCGCTGGTAGCCTCATTGCTGCGTCGGTCCTGCCGACGCTCCTGGCGCTGGCGGGCACCACCGACAACCGCGCCGGCAGCGGCGGTTTCACCGGCACGGTTCTGCCGGTATTGCTGTTTGACGTCATCATCGACACGGTCGTAGACCTCATCATGCTGGCGTCCCCGTACCTCGGCGCCCGCGGCGCCGGCGGCCGCACCCACGGCAGCTCCGCGTACCCGGCCACCGACGTGGGCATCGCTGCTGGCGGAACTGGCGGCGACGTTATGGCAATCGTTGATATCGACCTGCACCTGCTGGGCGCTCTGGCCCTTGAGCGGCACCACGGTTTCGGCCCAGCCCTGCGCACATACAGTCGATAACGCCAGGCACAGGCCAATGGAGGACAACCTGTTCATGATGGACTCCGGGATCGGACAGTAGCAACAGTGTAGCTGGCCTGTAGACGCTGGCTCGCCAGCGATGAGGCCAGCACATCAGGTCACACCGGTTCCTCGACCTTGAGTACCTCGCCGCGCTCTTCCAGCAGTTGCACGAAGGTCCTCAAGCTGCGCGATACCGTGCCGCGCCGCCACACCAGCCAGGTGCGCAGGTAGCGAAAGCGCTGGGACAGCGGCCAGACACTGACCGTGCTGCAGCCGGGCATGCTTTCGAGCATGCTGCGCGGCATCAGCGCCAGGCCGGCGCCGGCGCTGACGCAGGCAAGCATGCCGTGGTACGACTCCATCTCAATGATCTTGCCCGGCACCGCCTGGTCCTGGGCAAACCAGTTCTCGAAGTGATGACGGTATGAGCAGTTGGCGCGAAAGGCGTAGATGGTCATGCCGTTGACCTCGCCAGCGCGGGTGATCGGCGTGTGGTTGAGCGGTGCGATCAACACCATCTCTTCGACGAACACCGGCACCCCCTCGAGCGCCGGGTGCAACACCGGGCCGTCGACGAAGGCGGCGCTCAGGCGCCCGGCCAGCACGCCGTCGATCATCGCCCCGGACGGCCCGGTGGTGAGGTCCAGTTCGACCTTGGCATAGGCCTGGTTGTAAGCCGCCAGCAGCGTCGGGATGCGCACCGCGGCGGTGCTTTCCAGCGAGCCGAGGGCGAAGGCGCCTTGCGGCTCGTCACCGGCTACGGTCAGCCGCGCCTCGGCCACCAGGTCGAGAATACGCCGGGCATAGTCGAGAAAATTCCAGCCTGCCGGCGACAGGCGTAAACGGCTTTTTTCGCGGATGAACAGCTCGGCACCCAGCTCCTGCTCCAGCTGCTTGATCCGCGTGGTCAGGTTCGACGGCACCCGATGGATGTGCTGGGCCGCGGCACTGATGCTGCCCTGCTCGGCCACCGCCTTGAACATCTCCAGTTGCACCAGATCCATAGTCATTCTCTCTGCGTGAATGTTTTGCTCAGTATTATTCAGTTTAAGGCAAAGGCACAACGCAGTAGTCTGAAACCGTTCCCCTCCCCTCAGGACCGCCGTGATGACCGCGATCAACTTGCACACCCACGCCTTGTCGATCAACCCCGCCAATGGCGAGCAGATCGGCCACTATGCCTACGAAAGCGACGCTGTCCTCAATGCTGCCCTGAGCCGCGCCGCCCAGGGCTATGCTGCCTGGCGCCGCACGCCGGTAGCGGCACGCATCGCATTGCTGCTTGCCCTGGCCGGCGCCCTGCGCGACAACGCCGAGGCCATGGCGCGGATGATCACCGACGAAATGGGCAAGCCGGTGGCCCAGGCCAGGGGCGAGATCGAGAAGTGCGCGCAGCTCTGCGAATGGTACGCGGCCAACGGCCCGGCCATGCTCGAGGCTGAAGCGGCCCCGGTGCCCGTCGGCAAGGCGCGCATCGAATACCGTCCACTCGGCCCGCTGCTGGCAGTGATGCCGTGGAACTTCCCGATCTGGCAGGTGCTGCGCGGCGCGGTGCCGGCGTTGCTGGCCGGCAATACCTATGTACTCAAGCACGCGCCGAACGTGATGGGCAGCGCCTACCTGCTGCTCGAGGCGTTCCAGCGCGCAGGTTTCCCCGAGGGCGTGTTCGAGGTGATCAACGTCACCCCAGAGGGCGTGTCCAAGGCCATCGCCGACCCGCGCATTGCCGCCGTGACCCTGACTGGCAGCGTACGCGCCGGTACCGCCATCGGCGCCCAGGCCGGCGCCGCGCTGAAAAAGTGCGTGCTGGAGCTGGGCGGCTCCGACCCGTTCATTGTCCTCAACGACGCCGACCTCGATGAAGCGGTCAAAGCCGCCGTCATTGGCCGCTACCAGAACACCGGCCAGGTCTGCGCCGCAGCCAAGCGCCTGATCGTCGAGCAAGGCGTGGTCGAGGCCTTCACCCGCAAATTCGTCGAGGCCACCCAGGCGCTGGTCATGGGCGATCCGCATGCCAGCGAGACCTACATCGGCCCGATGGCCCGCTTCGACCTGCGCGATGAGCTCGACCAGCAAGTCCAGGCAACCCTGGCCGAAGGCGCGACCCTGCTGCTTGGCGGTGGCAAGGTGCAAGGCAACGGCAACTACTACCAGCCCACCGTGCTGGCCGACGTCACCGACCAGATGACTTCGTTCAAGCAGGAGTTGTTCGGCCCGGTGGCCTCGATCATCACCGCCCGCGATGCCCGCCATGCCCTGCAACTGGCCAACGACAGCGAATTCGGCCTGGCCTCGACTATCTACACTGCCAATGCTGCGTTGGCCGAGCAACTGGCCGATGAGCTGGACACCGGCGGCGTGTTCATCAACGGCTACTGCGCCAGCGACCCGCGGGTGACCTTCGGCGGCGTGAAGAAGAGCGGCTTTGGCCGTGAGTTGTCGCACTTCGGCGTACGCGAGTTCTGCAATGCGCAGACTGTGTGGGTGGACCGCAACTGACAGCCGCCACGGCTAAAGGCCGATCGCCAGGCGTAACTGCCTGGCCAGCGCAACGGCTTGTTCGCGGCTGGTGACATTGGTAAAGCCGATCAACAACCCGCGCCGTTGCCCGGGTTGTCGGTACCAGCCTGAAAGCGGCTCGATCGCCAGGCCAAGCACCCGCGCGCGGCGGGCAATCGCACAATCGTCGAGGCCGCCGCGCACATCTGCCACCAGGTGCATGCCGCCTGCCTGATTGTCCAGTTGCAGATACTCACCGAGTTCGGCCTGCAAGGCCTCGACCAGTTGCTGGCGCCGCTGGGCATAGAGGCTGCGCATCTTGCGCAAGTGCCGGGCAAAATGGCCTTCTTCGATAAATGCGCTCACCGTCGCCTGCAACAACTGCGGGCAGTGGTTGTGCATGTCCCGGGCCACGCTGGCGAAGCGCTCTACCTGGGCCTGGGGAACCACCAGATAGGCCAGGCGTATGCCCGGCGCCAGTACTTTGCTGAAGGTCGCGCAGTACAGCACCCGCCCCTCGCTGTCGAGGCTCTTGAGTGCCGGCACCGGCCGGCCGCGGTAACGGTACTCGCTGTCGTAGTCGTCCTCGATGATCCAGCTGCCCTGGCTACTGGCCCAGTCCAGCAGGCGCTGGCGCCGCGGCAGCGACAGCGTGACGCCAAGAGGGCTCTGGTGATGGGGCGTGACCAGGGCAAAGCGCGCATCAGCAGCCCGGGCGATAGCGGCGTCGACATCAAGGCCGTCGCCATCCACCGGCACCGGCACCAACTGCACCCGGGCTTGCTCAAGAAAACGCCTGGCCTGGAAGTAACCCGGGTCTTCGAACCAGCAGCGGTCACCGTCCTCCAGCAGGCTGGAGCAGATCAGGTCGAGACAGGCACGGTAGCCTGCGCAGATGAAAACCTGTTGCGCAGTACAGCTGATGCCCCGCGACACCGCCAGGTAACCCGCCAATGCATGACGCAGGGCAAGCTGCCCTTGAGGGTCCGGGTACGCCAGGCCTTCCACCCCGCTTTGGCGCAAGGTACGCCCCACCAGGCGCGTCCACAGCTTGCGCGGAAAGGCGTCCAGCGCCGGCAAGCCGATCTGCAAGGGCATTGGCAAATACGTCTGCGGCCCCGGGGCCAGCGCTGGCCCCGGCACATCGACATCAACCGCCCTGGCACTGAGCGACGGGGCGACCACCGTGCCTGCCGGGCCTCTGGATTGCACATAGCCTTCGCCGCCGAGCATCTGGTAAGCCGCCTCGACCGTGCCGCGCGCCAGGTTGAGCTCCGCCGCCAGGGCCCGCACCGAAGGCAGGCGCTCACCCGGCTGCAAGCGCCCGGTACTGATGGCGTCGCGAAAACGCAGGTAGATCTGTCGATAGAGGGGCGTCATCGTCGGTGGGCTGGAGGCTGGCATGTCCTAGTCATTTGTGCATTTTTTGGACCTATAAGGTAGTCCGTTGCCGCCGTAAAGTAACGGCTCAAATTGATCTGGGAGAAACCCGTGGGCGAACAGGCAACCATCCGCTACCTGCAAGAAGGCACCGAGCAACGCGACGCCTTCGAGCTAATGCGCGAACTTCGGCCGCACCTGGTGGATGCCGACGCGTTCGCGCAGCAAGTCAGGCGCCAGGTGCTGCAGGGCTACCGCTTGCTCGGGGCTTTCTACGGCAAGCAACTGCTGGGGCTGGCAGGGGTAAGGAGCAGCGAAAACCTGCTCTATGGACGCTTTACCTACGTCGACGACCTGGTGGTGTCTCCGGCCATGCGCGGCCTGCGGGTCGGCGCCGCATTGCTCGATGCCGCGCGCGCCGATGGCCTGCGCAACGGCCATGCCTACCTGGTGCTCGATACCGGGCTGCATATGCCATTGGCCCAGCGCTTCTATTACCGCGAAGGACTTTTGGCCAAAGGCATGCATTTTGTTCAGGCACTGCCCGCCGCCGAGGCACAGCGCCATGGATAACCTGCTCCTGGTCAATGCCAGCATGCGCGGCAGCGCCTCGATCGGCTTGCGCCTGGCCGACGAAATGGTCGCTTGCATCCGCCACCAGTACCCACACCTCAAGGTGACCCTGCGGGACCTGGCGGCCACGCCACTGGCGCCGTTGAGTGCCGGCTACGCGACAGCGCTGACCGGCTTTGTACCGCCTCACGACCCGGTATTTGCAAGCTCCGAGGCACTGATCAGCGAGCTCGAAGGCTGTGACCTGCTGCTGATTGCGACGCCCATGCACAACTTCACCGTGCCGGCAGCGCTCAAGCTGTGGATCGACCATGTGCTGCGCATCCACCGCACCTTCATTGCCGGCCCTGAAGGCAAGGTCGGCCTGCTCAAAGACCGGCCGGTGTACCTGATCGTCAGTTCAGGCGGCTACCACCGCGGGGCACGGGCCCGCCAGCCGGATTTTCTCAGCGCCTACCTGCGCCACGTGCTCGGCACGTTGGGTCTGCAGAATGTGCACTTCGTCTACCTCGAAGGCATGGCCGTCAGTGATCAGGCGCGGCTTGCCAGCGTCACTCAAGCCAGGCTCGAACTCGCCCGGCAGCGCTGGTGATTATTGCCCGGCGCCGAATTGATCTTTCAGCAGGATCGCCCGCGCCAGTTCTTCATCACTGGCTTTGAGGTCGGGGTTCTGCGCGCGGATGCTCTGCAGCATCGACTCCAGGTACACGCCGCGGATCGCACCGTTACTGGCGATGAACGACGAGGCGTCGTCACGGGCGGGGATGATGCGTTTGTCGTCCTTGAAGGTCGAGTACAGCGAAGCGGATACCCCGGCCGAGGTGGCAACATCACCGGCGTCGACTTTGGCCAGGGCCGAGCCGAAGGGCAGACAGAGCACAAGCGAGGAAACGAGCAGTAAACGGCGCATGGTGATGCCTCCGGATAAAGAGTACCTACATCAACTAGGATTGCCGTAAGTACCTTGAGTTCCCCGGCCTATTGCACCGGCAGAAAGTTCATCAGCAGCAGGCTTTGCGCGTAGTTAAGGCCAATACGCCGATAGCGCTCGTCGAGCATCTGCGCCAGCAGGTCCAGGCGCGCGACGATCTTGCCGAATTCCACGGCAAAGCTCAGGTTGCTGCCCTCCTCCGATATTTCATTGGAAAACAGCAGCAGCACGCCATTGGCGTCCTGGCGCTGGCTGAGCAGCCAGGTGGCCTTTTCAATGTTGCGCGCGGCATTGCTGACGAACTGCGGGTCGATGGTGTCAGTCATGAAAAATTCGGTGCGCCCGCCATGGGCGGTGACCAGCATGCTGCCAATGGCATAGACGAAGGCGCCGACCCGATCGCCGCGAAACTCCGGGCTAAGCGCATAGCTGAGCGCAGCCAGGTCGCGGCGCTCGCCCAGTTGCGCCAACGGCTGGCGTTGCTCGATGGCCTGGCGGATCTGCCGCTCGGCGGTGCTGGCATCGACATAGCCGGACTGGCGCCACTGGTTGGGGTTGCGCTGGTACAGCTTGTTCATCAGCAGGTAAAGGCTGCGCAGGTTGTCGCGCATCGACAGCGTGGCCATGCGGTCGACGCTGGTCTGCAACAGCTCCTGGGGGCGGCCTTGGCTGAACTGGCTGACGATGTCGCGGCCTTGTTGCTGGCTGCAGGCGCTGAGGCTGGCAAGCAAGGCGCCCACCATCACCGGCAGGCGCAGGTGTCGCAGGAAAACGAGAAACGGATCAACCATCGGCACCGGTCGGTAATCAGCGGCAACGCTGGGAGTCAGCGTCGCCTGGCCATGAATAGAGCCGACAAATCGGAAAAAGTGCGATGGTGGGCGCGATTGCCTCAGCGACTCGAGTGCAGCGTCAGAGGTGCGCTGATGGAATCAGGTTGTCGGCGCTGGCTTTCTCGAGCTTGATGGCGATGAATTTCGAGGTCGGTGTGAAGGTGCGCTCGCCGTAGCTTTCCAGCGGCACCAGCGGGTTGGTCTCCGGGTAGTAGGCTGCGGCCTGGCCTTGTGGAATGTCGTAGGCGACCAGGGTAAAGCCGCTGACCCGTCGCTCGCGGCCGTCTTCCCACAGCGAGACCATATCGACCTTGTCGTTGGGCTTGAAGCCCAGGCGGCGGATGTCCTGCTCGTTGGCGAAGACCACCTCACGCAGGCCGAACACCCCGCGGTAGCGATCGTCGAGGCCGTACAGGGTGGTGTTGTACTGATCGTGGGAGCGCAGGGTCTGCAGGATCAGGTCCGGGGTGTCGCCACGGGCCAGAACTTCTTCGTTGACCAGCTGCGCCGGCAGCACGCTGGCAGTGAACTGCGCCTTGCCGCTTTCGGTGTGCCAATCGCGCTGCGCCGCGGTGTTGCCCAGGTGGAAGCCACCTGGGTGCTGCAGGCGCGCATTGAAGTCCTCGAAACCCGGGATAACGTCGGCAATCAGGTCGCGAATGCGGCTGTAGTCGGCAACCGTCCACTGCCAGTCGATCGGCCGGTCACCGAGGGTGGCCCTGGCGATGCCGGCGACGATCGCAGGCTCCGAGCGCAGCAGCGGCGAGCAGGGTTTGAGCTGGCCGTGGGAGATATGCACCATGCTGAAGGTGTCTTCGACGGTGATGCCTTGCGGCCCTTCGGCCTGCAGGTCGATTTCGGTACGGCCCAGGCACGGCAGGATCAGGGCGTCACGGCCGGTGACCAGGTGCGAGCGGTTGAGCTTGGTGGCGATGTGCGCGGTCAGCGCGCAGTTGCGCAAGGCGTCGTGGGTGCGCGGGGTATCGGGGGTGGCCTGGGCGAAGTTGCCGCCCAGGGCGATGAACACCTTGGCGCGCTGCTCTTCCATGGCCTGGATCGCCAGCACTGCATTGTGCCCGTGCAGGCGCGGGGCCTTGAAGGCGAAGCGCGCTTCCAGGGCATCGAGCAGGCGCGCCGGTGGCTGCTCGTCGATGCCCATGGTGCGGTCGCCTTGCACGTTACTGTGACCGCGTACCGGCGACAGCCCGGCGCCAGGCTTGCCGACGTTGCCGCGCAGCAGCTGCAGGTTGATGATTTCCTGCACGGTCGGCACCGAGTAGCGGTGCTGGGTCACGCCCATGGCCCAGCACATGATCACCCGCTCGGCGCGCCGGTACATGCGGGCAGCCAGCTCAAGCTCGGCCAGGCTCAGGCCCGACTGCTCGACAATATGCGCCCAACGGGTGGCATCGACTTCCGCCAGGTAAGCGTCGAGCCCTGAGGTGTGCTCGGCGATAAAGACGTGGTCGAACACAGCCGGCTCGCCCTTGGCCTGGGCCTCGCGCTCCCATTGCAGCAAAAACTTGGCGATGCCGCGCATCACCGCCATGTCGCCGCCCAGGGCCGGACGAAAGTACGCGGTGTTGGTCGGCTCGGAGCCGTTGCTGAGCATCTCGAACGGGTGCTGCGGGTGCTGGAAACGCTCCAGGCCACGCTCCTTGAGCGGGTTCAGGCAGATCACCTGAGCCCCGCGCTTGACTGCCTCGCGCAGCGGTTCGAGCATGCGCGGGTGGTTGGTGCCGGGGTTCTGGCCGATAACGAAGATTGCGTCGGCGTGCTCCAGGTCGTCGAACACCACCGTGCCCTTGCCGACCCCGAGGGTTTCCGACATGCCGACACCGCTGGCCTCATGGCACATGTTCGAGCAATCAGGGAAGTTGTTGGTGCCGTAGGCGCGCACGAACAGCTGATAAAGGAACGCCGCCTCGTTGCTGGCCCGGCCGGAGGTGTAGAACTCGGCCTGGTCAGGAGATTCGAGGCTGTTGAGGTGCTGGGCGATCAGCGCAAAGGCGTCCTCCCAGCTGGTTTCGACGTAGTGGTCGGTGGCGGCGTCATAGCGCATCGGATGGGTCAGGCGGCCCTGATATTCAAGCCAGTAGTCGCTCTGGCGGGCCAGCTCGGTGACGCTGTAGCGGGCGAAGAAATCCGCATCGACCAGGCGCCCGGTGGACTCCCAGTTGACCGCCTTGGCGCCGTTCTCGCAGAACTTGACCATGCCGCTTTCCGGCGACTCGCCCCAGGCGCAACCGGGGCAGTCGAAACCGCCGTTCTGGTTGGTCTTGAGCATAACGCGCAGGTTCTTGAAGGCGTTTTCACTGCCCAGCCAGCTCTTGGTCACGCTTTTCAGCGCGCCCCAACCGGCGGCGGGGGCGTCATAGTTTTTTATATGTTCATCTTGGCTCATCGCGGCTTCCTCGCTTGGCTCGCAGGGCATCTTTAACGTTTCACCGACTAACAACTTGTTATTGACAGGTTGATTAATGGCGAACTTCGTTTTCTACCCTTTCAGGCTATTGAGCGTGGACTCAGGCGTCTAATCAAAACAAATGACGAACCGATCAAGACCCTCTATCACGACGCTGAAACCCTCGTAATACGGGGGCTGCAAGCTACCGATAGATGAGCCTTATCAGTTGGTCATTATTAGTGATTTGACCGACATGGACGATTTAAATAGCCTCGACCATCATCAAAGAACTAGTGCGCAAACGCATCCCAGACGCGCGATAAGAGGCCCAGCCCAGCATGAGTGCAAACGGCAAACAACTGGTCGACGGCTACAGTCGTAAAATCGATTACCTGCGCATGTCGGTCACCGATCGCTGCGACTTTCGCTGCGTCTATTGCATGGCCGAAGACATGCAGTTCCTGCCGCGCCAGCGCATCCTCACCCTCGAGGAGCTGTACCAGCTGGCCGAGCGTTTCGTCGCCATGGGCACCCGCAAGATCCGCCTGACCGGTGGCGAGCCGCTGGTGCGCGCCGGCATCGTCGAGCTGTGCGCACGCATCGCCGCCCTGCCCGGCCTGCGCGAACTGTGCATGACCAGCAACGGCTCGCAACTCACCCGCCTGGCCCAGCCGCTGTTCGATGCCGGCCTTTCGCGCCTGAACATCAGCCTCGACAGCCTCGATGCCGAGCGTTTCAAGGCTTTGACCCGCACCGGCGACCTGGCCCAGGTGGTTGCCGGCATCGACGCCGCCCATGCCGCCGGCTTTCGCCGCACCAAGCTCAACTGCGTGGTGCTCAAGGGCCGCAACGATGATGAAGTGGTCGATCTGGTGCGCTTTGCCATCGATCGCCAGCTGGATATTTCCTTTATTGAAGAAATGCCCCTGGGGGTGATCAGCGAGCACCAGCGCAGCGAGTCCTATTGTTCAAGTGACGAAGTGCGCGCGCGTATCGCCGAGCACTTCAGCCTGATCGAGTCGGCCGAGTCAACCCAGGGCCCCTCGCGTTACTGGCGTCTGGCTGAGGCGCCGGATATCCGCATCGGCTTCATCTCGCCGCACAGCCACAACTTTTGCGCCAGCTGCAACCGCGTGCGGCTGACCGTCGAAGGCCGTCTGCTGCTGTGCCTGGGCAATGAGCACGCCGCCGACCTCAAGCAGGTGCTGCGTGCCCACCCGGGTGACAGCGAACGCCTGGACAAGGCCATCCGCCAGGCCATGACCCTCAAGCCCTACAGCCATAACTTCGATATCAATGGCGAGGTGCAGATTTTGCGTTTCATGAACATGACGGGGGGCTAGCGGCGATGACGCCGGCCCGTCAGCCGGCGGGCAACGCCCGGGCGCGGCACCACAGGCGGGCGATGTCGCCGGCGCGGGCCTGGAGCAAGGCTGGCGCATTGGCACAGGCCGCCTCCAGGGTCATCGGCCCGCTGGTCAGGGCAAACGCGGCGTCGATGCCATGGGCATACAGCTGTTGGTAACCCTCGCCCAAGGTGCCAGCAATCACCACCACCGGCACCCCATGGCGCTGTGCTACCCGGGCCACGCCGAACGGCGTCTTGCCGCGCAGGGTCTGCGCATCAAAACGGCCCTCGCCGGTAATCACCAGGTCTGCCCCCTGCACCGCCGCATCAAGCCCGGCAAGCTCGGCCACCACTTCGATCCCCGGGCGAAAGGCCGCCTGCATGAAGGCCTTGGCGGCAAAGCCCATGCCGCCAGCGGCGCCGCTGCCAGGAAAGTCACGCACATCAGTGCCCAGCAGTTGCCCGCAGTGGTCGGCAAAGTGTCCCAAGGCCTGGTCCAGGGCCCGGACCTGCTCGGGGCTTGCGCCCTTTTGCGGACCAAAGATCGCTGAAGCGCCATTGCTGCCGCACAGCGGGTTGTCGACATCCGCGGCAACTTCCAGCTGCACCTCGCGCAAACGCCGGTCCAGCGCGCTGGCATCGATGCGGGCAAGCTGGGCCAGGGCCAGGCCGCCTTCAGCCAGCGGCTGATTGTCGGCGTCGAACAATTGCAGGCCCAGCGCCCGCAACATGCCGCTGCCGGCATCATTGGTGGCGCTGCCGCCGATGGCCAGGATAATCCGCCGGGCGCCGGCATCCAGCGCCGCAGCAATCAGTTGGCCGGTGCCAAAGGTGCTGCTGCGACAGGCATCGCGCTGGGCCAGGGTGAGCAGTTGCAGGCCACTGGCGGTGGCCATTTCGATGATCGCCGTGTGGCTGTCGGCCAGCCAGCCCCAACCGGCGTCGACCGGCTCACCCAGCGGTCCGCGCACGCGCAGGCTGCGCAGCTCGCCGGCACAGGCAGCGACGATGGCCGCCATGGTACCTTCGCCGCCGTCGGCCATCGGGCACTTGACCCGTTGCGCCTGCGGCAACACCAGGGCAATACCGGCAGCAATGGCGTCGGCGACGCCTTCGGCGCTGAGGCTGTCCTTGAACGAGTCGGGGGCGATGACGATTTTCATGGGGATTCTCCTGATCCAGATGCCTGCATGCTGACAGTTGGGCTGCAAGAGTGCGTCGGTCGGATGCACAAAAACCGCCCGCGCTTGTTTGGCACTTGGCCAAAACCGCCTCAGTTGGCGGCTGGCAGCAACTGCAAGCCCAGGTACAGGCTGAGCATCCCTTCCAGGCGCAACGGGTCGACTTCGCTCAGTTCGGCGATGCGCTCCAGGCGATAGCGCAGGCTGTTGCGGTGAATGCCCAGGGCATCGGCGCAGGCCTGGCTCTGGCCATCGTGGGCACACCAGGCACGCAGGGTTGCCAGCAGCTGGCCGCTGTTGTCCTTGGCACGAATGCGCTGCAGCGGTTCGAGCAGCTCGTCGAGGGCGTCATCATTGCGATGGCGCCACAGCAACGCTGGCAGCCGGTAGCGGCTCAAGGTCAGCAGGCGCTCGGCCGGCAGCACTTCGCGGCCATAGGCCAGCAAGTCGCGCACCCGCCGATAACCCCGGCGCAGCTGCTCCAGGCTTTGCGCCGGCGAACCTGCGGCCAGGCGCTGCACCTGCCAGCCATGGCGTTGCAAACGCTCCAGCAGTTTCGGCTCATCCAGCACCACGGTGGCGGGCCGGCACCAGAGCAGCGACTGGCGCGCGGGGCTTACGCACCAGCTGTCCGGGTAGCGGCTCATCAACCAGCTGGCCAACGCCTCGGCCGCAGGCCCGGCGTCCAGCTCAAACAGGCAGGGAATGCGCGGCAGTTGCGGCTTGAGGCCCAGCTGGCGAGCCTCATCGACCAGCCGCGGCGAATCGCCAGAGCCGCCCAGCAGCAATGCCAGCAGGTCGTCGCAGCGCTGGCGCCGCCACTGCTGCTCGACCTGCAGGTGACGCTGGGCCAAAAGCATTTCGGCGGTCATCCGTACCAGCTCGCCATAGGTGCGCAACTGCTGCGGATCGCCGGTAAGGCCCAGCACACCGATCAAGCGCCCGTCGAGCAGCAGCGGCAGGTTGACCCCGGGCTGCACACCCTTGAGGCACTTGGCCGCTTCGACGTCGAGCTCGACGATTCGACCGTTGGCCAGCACCAGCTGCGCACCTTCGTGACGGGTGTTGATGCGCTCGGGCTCGCCACTGCCGAGGATCAGGCCCTGGCTGTCCATGACGTTGACGTTGCACGGCAGAATCGCCATCGCCCGCTCGACGATGTCTTGCGCCAGGTCATGGTCCAGTTCGAACATGGGAGGATCCTTGTTGTCGCAATGATTGGTCCGGGGCACAGCAGGCCGCACGAATTGCTGTGCAAAAGCACAAAGACAGCCACGGTCCGCTCACCGAGACTCGTCGCAGCAGCCGCCTCGATGCAGGCTGCGGCGATAAACATAACAACAGAGAGAGAATCATGTCATACAGCCCTGCCCCTGACCAAGGCCAAGACGTCACCCGCAATGCGCTGTATCGGCGCATCACCTTGCGGCTGATTCCGTTCATCTTCATCTGCTACCTGTTCAACTACCTGGACCGGGTCAACGTCGGCTTTGCCAAGTTGCAGATGCTCGATGCGCTCAAGTTCAGCGAAACCATCTACGGCCTGGGTGCCGGGATTTTCTTCATCGGCTATGTGCTGTGCGGGCTGCCCAGCAACCTGGCGCTCAACCGCTTCGGCCCGCGGCGCTGGATCGCGCTGATGATGATCGCCTGGGGCACGCTGTCGACCTGCCTGCTGTTCGTCACTACGCCCATGGAGTTCTACGTCCTGCGCCTGTTCACCGGCGCCGCCGAAGCGGGCTTCTTCCCCGGCATCGTGCTGTACCTTTCGCGCTGGTTCCCGGCCACCCGTCGCGGGCGGATCATGGCCCTGTTCATGTCGGCGATCCCGGTGTCGGGCTTGCTCGGCGGGCCGTTCTCGGGCTGGATTCTCAATCATTTCGCCGCCGGCCAGCATGGCCTGGCCGGCTGGCAGTGGATGTTCCTGATCCAGGGCCTGCCGACCGTGCTGCTGGGCTTTCTGGCGATCTTCCTGCTCAGTGATGGCTACGCCAAGGCCAAATGGCTAAGCCCGGCCGAACGCCAGATCATCGAAACCGACCTCAAGGCCGATGCCGCCAGCAAGCCGGTGACCAGCAGCGACAGCCTGCTGTCGGTGTTTGCCAACCCGCTGATCTGGACCTTCGGTTTCGTCTACTTCTGCATCCAGAGCGGGGTCTATGCGATCAACTTCTGGCTGCCGTCGATCATCAAGAACCTGGGTTTCAGCGACGCCCTGCTGATCGGTTGGCTGAGCGCCATCCCCTACCTGCTGGCCGGGGTGTTCATGCTGCTGGTCGGGCGCTCGGCAGACCTGCGCAACGAGCGCCGCTGGCATCTTGTCGTGCCGATGCTGATGGGTGCCCTGGGCCTGCTGATCGCGGTGAACTTCGGCCACAGCCCGGTGATTGCGATTATCGGTTTGAGCATTGCCACCATGGGCGCCCTCACCGGCCTGCCGATGTTCTGGCCGATGCCCACCGCACTGCTCAGCGCCGGTACCGCAGTGGCGGGCCTGGCGATCATCAACTCGGTCGGGCAGATGGCCGGCTTTCTCAGCCCCTACCTGGTCGGTTTCATCAAGGACCAGACCGGCTCGACCGATGCCGCGCTGTATTCGCTGGCGGGCTTGATTGTGTTTGGTAGTTTGGTGGCGCTGCGGGTTTCGCGGGTGCGGGCTGCCGGGGCGGCGGCCGAACCGGCGAACTGAGGCAAGCCCGCTCCTACATAATGTAGGAGCGGGCTTGCCCCGCGATGCTTTAAATCAGAGGTGGAACTGTGTAAAACAGATCGAATTCCAATCGCCAAAGGCCTTTCGATCATGATTTACCGTCCACTGGGCCAAAGCGGCCTGCAGGTGTCGGCACTGACCCTGGGCAGCATGATGTTCGGCGAGCCGACCAGCACCGAAGACTCGCTGCGCATCATCGCCAAGGCCTGGGACCAGGGCATCAATTTCATCGACACCGCCGACGTCTACAACGCCGGGCGCAGCGAGGAAATCGTCGGCGAGGCCATTGCCCGCCACCGCCACGACTGGATCCTCGCCTCCAAGGTCGGCTTCGGCCCTGCCGAGGGCCTGCCCAACCGTAGCGGCTTAAGCCGCAAGCACATCTTCAATGCCATCGAAGCCAGCCTGACCCGCCTGGGCACCGATTACCTGGACATCTACTACCTGCACCGCGAAGACCACAACACCCCGCTTGAGGTCACCGTCAGCGCCATCGGCGACCTGCTGCGCCAGGGCAAGATCCGCCACTGGGGTGTGTCCAACTTCCGCGGCTGGCGCATCGCCGAGCTGTGCAACCTGGCCGAGCGCCTGGGCGTGCCCAAGCCGGTGGTCAGCCAGCCGCTGTACAACATCGTCAACCGCCAGGCCGAACCCGAGCAGTTCAGCGCCGCCGCCCATCACGGCCTGGGCATCGTGCCCTACAGCCCGCTGGCGCGCGGCGTGCTCAGCGGCAAGTACGCGCCCAATGCCAGCCCCGATGCCAACAGCCGCGCCGGACGCCAGGACAAGCGCATCCTGGAAACCGAATGGCGCCCAGAATCGCTGCAGATCGCCCAGCAGATCCACGCCTACTTGCAGCCCAGGGGCATCGGCATGGTCGAGTTCGCCATCGCCTGGGTGCTCAACAACCGCGCGGTCAGCTCGGCGATCGTCGGCCCGCGCACCGAAGCCCAGTGGGACACCTACAGCGGCGCGCTGGCGGTGCAGATCAGCGCTGAAGACGAAGCCTTCATCGATTCACTGGTAACCCCGGGCCACGCCTCGACTCACGGCTACAACGACAGCGCGCACTACGTCAGTGGTCGCGTGGCGCGCTGAGTTCGGCGCCGAGCAGGTGGCTGATGGCGGCCTTGAGCTTCATCGGCCGCACCGGCTTGTGCATCAACGTATGGCCGCGCTCGCGCACCTGTTGTTTTAGCTCGTTGCTGTAGTTGGCGGTGATCATCAAGGCCGCCAGCGGTACAGGCCGCTGGGCATTGATCGCCGCCACCGCATCGACGCCGTTGCGGCCGTTGTCCAGGTGGTAATCGGCGATCAGCAGGTCGGCTTCGGCGCTGTTGCAGGCCACCTGGCGCGCCAGGTCCTGCTCACTCAAGGCCGTCACCACCTCGCAGCCCCACTGCTCGAGCAAGGTGCGCATGCCAGCGCAGATCGCCGCGTCGTTATCCAGCACCCAGATACGCGCGCCTTCCAGGCGTTCGCGCAGCGGCTCGCTGAGGTCGGGTTCGGCCAGCCGCCTGGGTGCCTGGAGGCTGCAGGGTACTTCGACGGTAAACACCGAGCCCTTGCCCGGCACTGAACGCAATTGCAGGCGGTGGCCGAGAATCCCGGCGATCTTGTCGACGATGGCCAAGCCCAGGCCCAGGCCGCGATCCTGGTCCGGGCGCTGCGCATCACCACGACGAAACTCCTCAAACACCTCTTCGCGGCGCTCTTGGGCAATGCCGATACCGGTGTCCCAGACCTCGATCGACAACGCCTTGGCGCGCCGCCGGCAGCCGAGCAGCACGCGGCCGCGCGGGGTGTAGCGGATGGCATTGCTGAGCAGGTTGCGCAGTATCCGCGCCAGCAACTGGATATCGCTGTGCACGCTCAGCCCACAGGGCACATAGGCCATGCGCAGGCCCGCGCTGGCGGCGGCATGAGCAAATTCGGCGGCGAGGTTGTCGAGCAGGTCGCTGACGGCGAAGCTGGCAAGGTCGGCCTTGATCACCCCGGCGTCGAGCTTGGAGATATCCACCAGGGTGCCGAGCAGGTTCTCGACGTCATCCAGCGAGTTGCTGACATTGCGCACCAGCGCAGGGTTAGCGCTGCTCTGTTCGAGCAAGGCACTGGTGAACAGCCGCGCCGCGTTCAAGGGTTGCAGCAAGTCATGGCTGACGGCGGCGAGGAACTTGGTCTTCGACAGGTTGGCCTGCTCGGCTTGCTGCTTGGCCTTGCTCAGTTCGGCGGTGCGTTCGCGTACCCGCACTTCGAGGTTCTGATAGGCCTGGTGCAGGGCCTCGGCACTGCGCCGGCGTTCGGTGATGTCGCGAATCAGCACGAAAATCCCAACCACCTCGCCACTGGCCAGGCGGTTGGGCACGTAGGAGCGCAGCATGTAGCGTTCCTGGCCGTTGACGTGGGTCTCGGCGCATTCGAACGTCACGCTCTCGCCGGCCAGCGCCCGCTCGATGTAACCCTCCAGGCGCTGGTAGTGCCCGGGGCTGTGCACCTCGCGCAGGTTCTGCCCGAGCATCACCCCCGGCGGCCAGCAGTACCACTGCTCGTAGACCTTGTTGGTGAACTCGTAGACCAGCTCGGCATTGAGGTAGGCAATCAGCGCCGGCACATGGTCGGTGATCAGCCGAATCCAGCGCTCGCTTTCGCTCAGGGCTTGCGCGTGCTGGTAGCGTTCGGTGATGTCGGTGAAAGTGTTGACGAAACCGCCGGTGGGCAACGGATGGGTGCGGATTTCCAGCATGCGTCCGTCGAACAGGCGCTGTTCCAGTTCATGCACACAGCGGCCATTGCCGTCGCGGCTGGCCGGGGTCAGCAAGGCCAGTTCGCTGTCGGCGATCACTTCGGTAAAGGATCGGTGGGCGGCGATCGGCGCCAGGCCGCTGAGTTCGAGAAAACGCCGGTTCCACAGTTCCAGCACGCCGTCGGCATTGACCATGGCCACGCCCTGGGACAGGTTGTCGACCGCCCGTTGCAGCAAGTAGGACTTTTGCGCCACCGCCTGCTCGCGGCGCCGGGTTTCGCTGTGCTTGACCTCGGTGATGTCGGTGAACAGCATCACCCGCCCGCCGTCCTGGGTTGGCCGCTCGCTGACCTGCAGCCAGCGCCCGTTGTGCAGACGGTACAGCAGGTGTTCGTCGCTGACACCGCGCAGTTCTTCGCGCAACAGGCCGCTGCTGTGCATCAGGCGCTTGACCTCGGCCAGGCGCATGCCGCTGATGATGCGCAAGCGGCTGCCGGCCCAGAAAGCTTTGAAACGGCTGTTGAAGAGGACGATGCGCAAGTCCGGGTCGAACAGCACAAAGGCGTCGGAGATGCTTTCGATGGCATCGACCAGGTGCTGGTGGGCGGTTTCCGCGCGCAGCCGGGCCTCGCTGAGCAGGTGGTTGCTGGCCTTGAGCTCGACCAGGGTCTGGTTCAGGGCATCGGTGCGCTCGCGTACCTGTTCGGCCAGCACCACCGAATGCTGGAACGCCGCATAGGAATCGTCCGGGCGCGCCGCCCCCGACTCCAGGCGCTCGATCAGCGCGGCGTTGATGCGCAGCAGCTTGTGGTTGGCCCGTTGCAGCTCGGCCAGGCGCGGGTCACTGTTCACGCTGGCCTCGGGGCCGGCCGATGGCAACGCCGGTGAAGGTCTGGTTGATGTGCATGCCATTGAACTGTTCCCCGTAGGAGTTGAAACCCAGCACCCGCTGGCTGCGCAGAAAACGGCCGACCTCGGCCAGGCTGTCGCTGCCTTCGAGCTCCAGGCGGCGCAGGAAGCAATCGCAACCGATGGTCAGCAGCAAGGGCCCGAGGCGTTGTTGCAGGCCGCTAAACAGGTGCTGCAGATTCGGCAACAGCGGCCCCGGACGCATGCCGGTGAGGACGATGCCGTTCTCCACCGCGCAGTAGAAACTCAGGCTCAGGTCCTCGTGCACCTGCTGGATGGCGCGCACGTAATAACGCTCGTTGATGCGCACCGCCAGCGGGTGGGCGGCGAAGGTGCGGTGATTGATCTGGCTGACCGGCACGCCGATCAACTGCGCGTATTCAAGCGCTGCCGGTTCGGCGTTGAGCTCGTAGACCCGGCGCAACTGGCGATCGGCGCGGGTGATTACCAGTTTTTCACTGCGCGGCTCGATGTGATGGGTGGTGAACACCTCGAACTCAAGCCCGGTGTTGACCAGCAGCACCACCGCAGCGCCACTGCGAAAGGCGCCGTCGAAGTACACATGGGTGTGGTGCAGATGATTGTCGTCACCGGCCGAGCCTCCGAAATGCGGGATATCGCCCAACGCCGCACTGAGTGCCGCCAGCACGGTTTCTTCACGGCTGGACAGGCCGTCGAGCAGGGTCAGGGCAAAGCTGTGGCCCTTTATCGGCGCCAGGGTATTGCTACGACACTCGCCCACCAGGCGCTCGACCGTGGCCTGGGCCTGGATCAGGCTGAACGCCGGCATGGCGTCGATCAGTTCGGCGGCGATGGAAAACTGCCGGTGATCAAAACCCAGGGCGGTGATGCAGCCACGGCCGTAACCGTCGGGGGTAAGTTCGCCGGCACTGGTGCAACCGGCCAGGCGAATGCCGCCGAAGCTCTGTTGCAGGGCCTGGGCCAGGGCCGGCAGGTCGTACTCGGCGGAGCAGAAGAACAACACGAAACCCAGGTGCGGGTGCAGCAGCTGGCTGGCCAGTTCCTGGGCGGCAAGCTCAGCGGCGCTGGCCCGCGACACGGCACTGATCACGCCCTCGGCCGGGAACTGCTGCATGGGTGCCTCCTGGGTGGGCATTGATCGATGCAGGCAGTTTAGGCAGGCGCGGTAGCGCGCCGAATGCTACTTGGGTACTGGGTATGGGTGGCATTGGTTGTAGAGCGGGTAGCCTCATCGCGGGGCGAGCCCGCTCCTACCGGTCAATGCGTTTACCAGGTCAGCACCGCGCCCACGGCGAAGGTATCGGTGTCTTCGTTCTGCGCATCGCCTTCATGGCCGTCGATCTCGAACTGGTTGTACTCGGCGACCAGCTTGAGGTTGTCGTTGATGTCATGAAACAGCGCTATGCCACGGGTTTCATAGTCGGCGCCGGTGTTCACTGCGCCATTGCCGTCATCCCTGGTCTTGCCATACGACAGCGCCAGACGGTTTTTGCCGAGCTTGTACGAGCCCTGAAGCAGATAACCCTTGCTGTCGACCTCACGCAAGGTCGCCTCGCCGGCGTTGTTGGTGAAGAACGGGTTGATGCCCTTGGCGGTAAAACCTGAGCCGGTCAGCGACAACCCGCCGATCTTCGCCTGCACGCCATAGCCGAGGCCCTTGGAAGTCACCGAATCGACGCTGCTGTCGGTGTTGTCCGAGGTCTGGTAGGTGCCGTTGAGCCAGCTGTAGATCTGCGCGCCGCCGAGGTCGAACTGGTAGGTGATCTCGCTCTCGGTGCGCGGGTTTTCCTGGTAGGCCTTGCCCACCGCGCTGTCGTCGTTGGTGTCCACCGGGTCGAGGATCCCCACGGCAATGCGCAAGCCGTCCAACACCGGCGTGCGGTAGGTGATCTGCGAGGTCGGGAACGGGTACGGGTAGCCGCTGCCGATGTTGCCGAACGACACCCCGCCGCCATCGACCAGGCCCAGGGTGTCGCTGACCTGGCCGTAGCCGGCGAGCAACTCGTCGAGGAGGATGTTGGAGCGGGCGAACAGGCCAAAGTCCTTGCCGATCAACACCTCGCCCCATTCGGGGTTGGCCACGGTGCCGTAGAACTGGCGCACGTCGATGGCGGTGTCGGTACCGTTGGTTTCGCTGTCGTTGATGGTCACCCAGAACGAGGCCCGGCCGCCAAGCTTGAGATCATCAACCTGGCGGGTCATGTTGAAGCCCAGGTAATTGGGCAGAAAGCCCATCTTCACCCGCGACTGGCGACGGTCGTATTGCTCCCCGGCGCGGTCGACGTCGCTGTTGACGTAGAAGGCGTTGATGTAGCCGTCGGTGGAAAAGGTCGTCTGCTCCTTGTCGTAGAGCATGATCTCGGCGCCGGCCAGCGGGCTCAGGCCCAGGCCCAGGGCGGCAAGGCTGGTCAGCAACGGCAGGAAACGGCGATTGGCATTGTTATTGTTGTGCATGGCGCTCTCCGCAAAACGGGGGGACAGATGTCGGAGGCGATTATCGAAAGGCCCGGCAAGCGGCCATACCCTGCCTTGGCGGCGCTCCCGTGCTGCTTTGGCGCAACCGGCCCGGCTGCCCGCAGGCGGAACTAATCCCTTGCCCGTCAGTGTCACAAGGCTAAAGTGGCAAGACCCGGTGCGTTAGGCGCGCCCACCCATGCAAAAATGCAGACTGAGCCTGCAGATTTACGGATTGTATTGGGCAAATTTGCACTGATACGATCCTTCGATCCTCTAGCGCCTATCCAGACCGTGTTAAAACACGTGGAAAATCAATAACAAAGCAGGGAGAAAGCGATGACCGCGCACGCTCAAGCGCCAACCGACGTCCATGTACTGGCCGAGGTTCGCAACCATATCGGTCACTTGACCCTCAACCGCCCCACCGGCCTCAACGCCCTGACCCTGGACATGGTCCGCCGCCTGCAGCGCCAACTTGACGCCTGGGCCACGGACTCACAGGTGCATGCCGTGACCCTGCGCGGCGAAGGCCCGAAAGGTTTCTGCGCCGGCGGCGACATCCGCTCGCTGTACGACAGCTACAAGGCCGGTGACAGCCTGCACCGGGATTTTTTCGTCGAGGAATACGCCCTCGACCTGTGCATCCACCATTACCCCAAGCCGGTGCTGGCACTGATGGACGGCTTCACCCTCGGCGGCGGCATGGGCCTGGCCCAGGGCGCCGACCTGCGGGTAGTCACCGAGCGCAGCCGCCTGGCCATGCCGGAAACCGCCATCGGTTATTTCCCGGATGTTGGCGGCAGCTACTTCCTCTCGCGCATTCCCGGCGAGCTGGGCATCTACCTGGGGGTCAGCGGCGTCCAGGTGCAGGCGGCCGATGCGCTGTACTGCGGCCTGGCCGACTGGTACCTGGACAGCAGCAAGCTGGCCAGCCTCGATGAGCGCCTCGACACCCTGAGCTTTGGCGAACACCCGCTCAAGGACCTGCAAGGGGTGCTGGCCAAACTCGGCACCCAGGTGCTTGAAGACGCACCGCTGGCCAGGTTGCGCCCGGCCATCGATCACTTCTTCGCCCTGCCCGACGTTGCCAGTATCGTCGAGCAACTGCGCGCCGTGACCGTGGCCGACAGCCATGAATGGGCACTGAAAACCGCCGATCTGCTCGACAGCCGCTCGCCGCTGGCCATGGCCGTGACCCTGGAGATGCTTCGTCGCGGCCGTCACCTGAGTCTTGAAGACTGCTTCAAGATGGAGCTGCACCTGGACCGCCAGTGGTTCGAGCATGGCGACCTGATCGAAGGCGTACGCGCACTGATCATCGACAAGGACAAGCAGCCACGCTGGAACCCCGCCACCCTCGCCGGCCTCGACCGCCAGCGCGTGGATCAATTCTTCGAAGGCCTCTGAGGCCTGGAGTACGCAGATGCAAGACCTGGAACTGACTGAAGAACAGATCATGATCCGCGACATGGCCCGGGACTTCGCCCGTGGCGAGATCGCCCCCCATGCCCAGGCCTGGGAAAAGGCCGGCTGGATCGACGATGGCGTGGTGCAGAAGATGGGCGAGCTGGGCCTGCTGGGCATGGTCGTGCCCGAGCAATGGGGCGGCAGTTACACCGACTATGTCGCCTACGCCCTGGCGGTCGAAGAGATCGCCGCCGGCGATGGTGCCACCGGTGCACTGATGAGCATTCACAATTCGGTGGGCTGCGGCCCGCTGCTCGCCTACGGCAGCGCCGAACAGCAACAGACCTGGCTTGAGCGCCTGGCCAGCGGCCAGGTGATCGGCTGCTTCTGCCTGACCGAGCCGCAAGCGGGCTCCGAGGCCCACAACCTGCGCACCCGCGCCGAGCTTGAGGGCGATCACTGGGTGATCAATGGCGCCAAGCAGTTCGTCAGCAATGCCCGCCGTGCAGGGCTGGCGATCGTCTTCGCGGTCACCGACCCGGAGCTGGGCAAGAAAGGTATTTCGGCGTTCCTGGTGCCCACCGACAACGAAGGCTTCGTGGTCGATCGCAGCGAGCACAAGATGGGCATCCGCGCCTCCGACACCTGCGCGGTAACCCTCAACAACTGCCGTATCCCGGCAGCCAACATGCTCGGCGAGCGCGGCAAGGGCCTGGCCATTGCCCTGTCCAACCTCGAAGGCGGGCGTATCGGCATCGCCGCCCAGGCCCTGGGCATTGCCCGCGCGGCGTTCGAGGCGGCGCTGGTGTATTCGCGTGACCGTATTCAGTTCGGCAAGCCGATCAACGAGCACCAGAGCATCGCCAACCTGCTGGCCGACATGCAGGTGCAGATCAACGCCGCACGGCTGTTGATTCTCCACGCCGCACGCCTGCGCAGCGCCGGCAAGCCGTGCCTGAGCGAAGCCTCACAGGCCAAGCTGTTCGCCTCGGAAATGGCCGAGCGGGTGTGCTCCAAGGCGATCCAGGTGCATGGCGGGTATGGCTATCTGGAAGATTACCCGGTCGAGCGTTACTACCGCGATGCGCGCATTACCCAGATCTACGAAGGCTCCAGCGAAATCCAGCGCATGCTGATTGCCCGGGAGTTGAAGCACTACACCTTGTAAACACGGCCTACTGTATGAGCGGGCTTGCCCCGCGATGCGATTTCACTGTTGAATCGCTATCGCGGGGCAAGCCCGCTCCTACAGTCACTCCTCGACATGCACGCTGTCGAGGTAACTGCGCACCGCCCATAAGGCTTCCTGGCTGAGGTAGTCAGCCATCTTCGGCATGTACACCCGGCCATCGCGTACCGCGCCATTGCGCACCCGCTCGACAAACCATTCATCACCGGCAGCGCCTTCGTCGAGCAAGCGCAGGTCCGGGGCGATGCCACCGGACTTGGCTTCAAGGCCGTGGCAGGCGGCGCAGTTCTGGTTGTAGGCCGAAGCACCGATGGACACCGCCTCGTCGTGGTCCTTGCTGTTGCGGTAGGGGTTTTCTGCGCGCCACTGCTCACCGAGCTTTTCCAGGTTGCCGGTGTTGACCGCGGTCGGCGTCACGTTGCCATGGGCAAAAGCCCCGGCGCTGCTCATCAGGCTGGCGCTGACGATCAGGCTCAACCAGGCGTTTTTTGCTGTTTTCATTGTTCTGCCCTCGACTGCTGTTTGCACGCAAAAACCTCTCGGCTGAAAGGTTGTGCCGGCATCTTAGAAACGTGCTGGCGAGGGCCCCATGCTGCTTTGGTGGCCGCAGCCTCCTCCCTTGGTAGTAGCGCTTGTGGGGCAGTGCCAAATCATGCCCGGCCTGGGAAATTTTCCCGTAAAGACCGGGAGATTTTCCGTATCGATCGCGCCCTTGGCGTTCCAGGCTATGCAGGCCAAAACCTTCATTGGGAACTCCAACCATGACAATAAGATCGTTACCCGCCGCACTTTCCCCGCTGACTGCTGCCGTGCATACCGTCCTCCTGCTGGGCAGCCTGGCCCTGGCCCCGCATGCCCTGGCGAAACCTGTGAGCTGGGAAGACATCGCCGACGACCACAAAAGCACCGGCAACGTGCTGCAGTACGGCATGGGCACCAATGCCCAGCGCTGGAGCCCGCTGGCCCAGGTCAACGACCACAACGTGTTCAAGCTGACCCCGGCCTGGTCGTACTCTTTTGGTGACGAGAAGCAGCGCGGCCAGGAGTCCCAGGCCATCGTCAACGACGGCGTGATCTACGTCACCGGCTCGTACTCGCGGGTGTTTGCCCTCGATGCCAAGACCGGCAAACGCCTGTGGACCTACAACCATCGCCTGCCGGACAACATTCGCCCGTGCTGCGACGTGGTCAACCGCGGCGCCGCCATCTATGGCGACAAGATCTATTTCGGCACCCTCGACGCTCAGGTCATCGCCCTGAACAAGGACACCGGCAAGGTGGTGTGGAAGAAAAAGTTCGGCGACCACAGCGCCGGCTACACCATGACCGGCGCCCCGACCCTGATCAAGGACCAGAAGAGCGGCAAAGTGTTGCTGATTCACGGCAGCTCCGGCGATGAATTCGGCGTGGTCGGCCAGCTGTATGCCCGCGACCCGGAAACCGGCGACGAGGTATGGATGCGGCCCTTCGTCGAGGGCCACATGGGCCGCCTGAACGGCAAGGACAGCACCCCCACCGGTGACGTCAAGGCGCCGTCCTGGCCGGATGATCCGAACACCGAGACCGGCAAGGTCGAAGCCTGGAGCCATGGCGGCGGCGCGCCGTGGCAGAGCGCAAGCTTCGATGCCGAGACCAATACCATCATTGTCGGCGCCGGCAACCCGGGGCCGTGGAACACCTGGGCGCGTACCTCCAAGGATGGCAACCCGCACGACTTCGACAGCCTCTACACCTCGGGCCAGGTCGGTGTCGACCCCTCGACCGGCGAAGTGAAGTGGTTCTACCAGCACACGCCTAACGACGCCTGGGACTTTTCCGGCAACAACGAACTGGTGCTGTTCGATTACAAGGACAAGGACGGCAAGCAGTACAAGGCCACCGCCCATGCCGACCGTAACGGCTTCTTCTACGTGGTCGACCGCACCAACGGCAAACTCAAGAACGCCTTCCCGTTCGCCGACAACATCACCTGGGCCAGCCACATCGACCTCAAGACCGGCCGCCCGGTGGAAAACCCCGGCCAGCGTCCGGCCAAGCCCGAACCTGGGCAAACCAAGGGCAAGCCGGTGGAAGTCTCGCCACCGTTTTTGGGCGGCAAGAACTGGAACCCGATGGCCTACAGCCAGGACACCGGCCTGTTCTATGTGCCGTCGAACCAGTGGAAAGAGGAGTACTGGACCGAGGAAGTCAACTACAAGAAAGGCTCGGCCTACCTGGGCATGGGTTTCAGGATCAAGCGCATGTACGAGGACCACGTCGGCTCGCTGCGGGCCATGGACCCGACCACCGGCAAGATGGTCTGGGAGCACAAGGAGCGCCTGCCGCTGTGGGCCGGGGTGCTGGCGACCAAGGGCAACCTGGTGTTCACCGGTACCGGTGATGGCTACTTCAAGGCCTTCAACGCCAAGACCGGCGAGGAACTGTGGAAATTCCAGACTGGCAGCGGCATCGTCTCGCCGCCGATCACTTGGGAACAGGACGGTGAGCAGTACATCGGTGTGACCGTCGGCTACGGCGGCGCGGTGCCGCTGTGGGGTGGCGACATGGCCGAGCTGACCAAGCCGGTGGCCCAGGGTGGCTCGTTCTGGGTGTTCAAGATCCCGGCCTGGGATACCAAGACGGCCCAGCGCTAAGCCCATCGCCGGCCAAGCCCGCTCCGTGTTGGAGCGGGCTTGCCCCGCGATAGCCATCTCACAGCCCAGGAGATCCCCATGAAATACCTCCCGCTCTTGCTCACCCTCGCCTGCACCGCCGCCCTCGCCGACGACGACGCGCCATTGACCATCAACGGCTGCACCATCGCCCAGGAGAGCCAGTGCCCCAACGCCAACCTGCGCAACGCCGACCTCAGCAACCAGGACCTGCGCAAAATGAACCTGGCCGGTGCCGACCTGCGCGGGGCGAATTTGCGCCACGCGCGCCTGGACCTGGCCAACCTGGAAAAAGCCCGACTGCAAGGCGCCAACCTCACCCGCGCCAGCCTGCAGCAAAGCAACCTGCGCCTGGCCGACCTGCGCGATGCCAGGCTGATTGCGGTACAGGCCTGGGGCATGTTCGCCCAGGGCGCCAACTTCGAGAACGCCGACTTGAGCGCCGCCTACCTGGAGTTCGCCCGCCTGTCCGGGGCCAAACTGCACAACAGCAAACTGCAGGCCGCCGACCTGGAAATGACCTGGTTGAGCAAGGCCGACCTCAAGGGCGCCAACCTTGCCGATGCCAATCTGCAAGAAGCCAAGTTCGGCGAAAGCAACCTGGAGCAGGCCGACCTGCGCGGCAGCCGCCAGCATTACGCCAACTTCCAGGACAGCAACATGCAAGGCTGCCAGGGCTGCCCGACCACCTGGGACTAGGCAACCACCCGCAGCAAGCCGGCCTCGATCGCCAGGCGCACCATCTGCGCCTGGGAGGCCACCTGCAATTTGCTTTTGAGCAGGGTCAGGTAGTTGCTCACGGTCTTGCTGCTGATGCACAACTGCTCGGCGATCAGCCGGGTCGGCGTGCCCTTGGCCAGCATCAGAAAGATTTCCGTTTCACGTTGGGTCAGGCCGTGAATGCCAGTATCGCCTGGCTGACAGACAAGCTCGGTGGCCAGTGCCTGTTCGATGTAGGCATGCCCGCAAAGCACCCGGCGCACCGCTTCAAGCAGCACGGCAGGCTCCGCCGCCTTGGACAGGTAACCACAGGCGCCGGCCGCCATGGCCTGGCGCACCAGGCCAAGGTCGGTGTGCTCGCTGAAAAACAGCACGCGCAGTTGCGGCAGGCGCTGGCGCAGGCGTCGGGTGGTTTCCACGCCGCTGATACCCGGCAAGTCAACGTCCATGATCACCAGCCCCGGCAACTGCTCGCCGACCTTGGCCAGCGCCTCTTCGCCACTGGCCGCCTCGATCACCGTCATGCCCTCCAGGCCCTGTTGCAGCGCCGCGACCAGGCCCAGGCGCAGCATCGGGTGATCATCCACCAGCAATATCGCCATCTTCGCAGCTCCCGCAGGTTTGCCCCATGCTAGAACGCACGCCTGGGCGCCCGCCTACTACTTTGGTACTGTTTTGCTTGTCGATGGTCGCATTCCCAAAGCGTTGCACCTGGCCTGTAATGAAGGGGTGCAGCACAACCACAACAATAAGGTGCAAAGCCATGTACAAGATTCTGATCGCCGACGACCATCCGTTGTTTCGCGAGGCCATCCACAATGTCATCAGCGACGGCTTTCCCGGCAGCGAGGTGATGGAAACCGCCGACCTCGACAGCGCCCTGGCGATCACTGGCGATCATGACGACCTCGACCTGATCCTGCTCGACCTGAACATGCCCGGTATGCACGGCCTGGGCGGTTTGATCAACCTGCGCAACGAGGCGCCGACCATCCCGGTGGTGATCGTCTCGGCCGAACAGGACAAGCAGGTGGTGCTGCAGGCCATTACCTACGGCGCCGTCGGCTTTATCACCAAATCCTCGCCACGCTCACAGATGACCGAGGCCATCGAGCAGATTCTCAACGGCAATGTCTACTTGCCGCCGGACATCATCCGCACGCAGAAGAGCAGCAGCCGGCGCAACCAGGGTGACCATCAGGGCTTTGCCCCCGAGCTGCTGCAAGCCCTGACCCGCAAGCAGTTGCTGGTGCTCGAACGCATGACCAAGGGCGAATCGAACAAGCAGATCGCCTACAACCTCGACATCGCCGAAACCACGGTCAAGGCTCACGTCTCGGCGATTTTGCGCAAGCTCAACGTGCACAACCGCGTGCAGGCGATTCTCAGTGCCGGCGACATCGACTTCACCGCTTACCTGCGGCGATAGTCACGCTCCATGACAATCATGCAAATTAGCCATTGAAACCTGGGCAAGGCCTGAAGTAAGCTCGGGCACATCAACTGGAGAGTCACATGTCGCACACCACCCTCACTCACGCTTGCAGCACTGGTCGCCTGTCGCGCCCCGTGGCCGCTGCCGAGTGCGCGACTGTCTCCCCGGCAGCGTTTTATTTTGGGTATTGGTTTAGCCACAGGCGCCGCTGATACCCTCACCGGCGCCCACTTTCAAGGGGCCGCCGAACACGAGAATACTCAACCCCCGGTCGGCCCCCCGACCGGGGGTTTTGCGTTTCAAGGCCCCGGCAATCAACGAATTACATTGAGGAACAGAACATGAACTACGCCACTTACCGTTACCAAAGCTTCAACTTCTGGCGATTTAGCCAATCCCGTTCGGGCCAGCCTGCCGCCTCCGATCGGTCACTTGTTGGTGGCACACATACACATGACGCCAATCCGGCCAACTGTCGAACACCTCGATAGGGCCGAGCGCGCGGGCCAGACCCCGCCAGCCGCCCAGGGAATTCACACCATGCAATCGTCCACCCTCGCTCTGCCACTGTCCGAACCCAGCGCTGCCAACAGCGCCGTCAGCCAACGCCTGCCGAGCCCGATGTTGCTCAAGCAGCAAATGCCGCTTTCCCCCGCCCTCGCCGCCCAGGTCGAAGCCCATCGCCAGGCCGTACGCGCCATCCTCGATGGCCACGACCAGCGCCTGCTGCTGATCGTCGGCCCGTGCTCGCTGCACGACCCGCGCTCGGCCCGCGAATACGCCCAACGCCTGGCCCGCCTGGCCTCAGAGGTCAGCGACAAGATGCTCCTGGTGATGCGCGCCTACGTCGAAAAGCCGCGCACCACCGTCGGCTGGAAAGGCCTGGCCTACGATCCGCACCTGGATGGCAGCGACGACATGCACGGCGGCATCGCGCTGTCGCGCGGGCTGATGCTGGCCATGCTCGAATGCGGCCTGCCGGTGGCCACCGAGCTGCTGCAACCGATGGCGGCCGGCTACTTCGATGACCTGCTGAGCTGGGCGGCGATTGGCGCGCGCACCACCGAGTCGCAGATTCACCGCGAAATGGTCAGCGGCCTGGGTTTGCCGGTAGGCTTCAAGAACGGCACCGACGGCGGTGTTGGCATTGCCTGCGACGCGATCCGCAGCGCCGCCCACGGCCACCGGCACTTCGGCATGGACGTGCAAGGCTACCCGGCGATTGTCGAGACCCTGGGCAACGCCGATACCCACCTGGTGCTGCGCGGAGGCAGCAAGGGCCCGAACTACGACCGCCAGAGCATCGCCCTGGCCCGCCAGGGCCTGGCCAAAGCCGGCGTCGCGGCACGGATCATGGTCGACTGCAGCCACGCCAACAGCGCCAAGGACCCGCTGCGCCAGCCGGCGGTGTTCAACGAGGTGCTCGAGCAGCGCCTGCAGGGCGATACCTCGCTGATCGGCATGATGATCGAGGGCCACCTGTTCGACGGTTGCCAGACACTGGGCACGCAGCCGCTCAAATACGGCGTGTCGATTACCGATGGTTGCCTGGGCTGGGATTCGACCGAACGCTTGCTGCGTGAGGCGGCCGAGCGCTTGTAAGGCTTGTCGCGGGGCGATCCGAGTTGCCCCGCCAACTTTCAGCCAACCCTTATTTACGTTAGGCTTCAGGTTTTACCCCAAGGAGCCATTCCCATGGCCAAAGCCACTGCCCGTCACATCCTGGTTGCCACCGAAGACAAGTGCAACGAACTCAAAGCCCAGATCGAAGGCGGCGCCGATTTCGCCGAAGTCGCCAAAGCCAACTCCACCTGCCCTTCGAGCCGCCAGGGCGGCGACCTGGGCTCGTTCGGCCCGGGCCAGATGGTCAAGGAGTTCGACACCGTGGTGTTCAGCGCGCCGGTCAACACCGTGCAAGGCCCGGTGAAGACCCAGTTCGGTTATCACCTGCTGGAAGTGACCAGCCGTCAGGACTGATCGCTACTCTGCAAGCCGGCCCTCAGGGCCGGTTTGCTCGCGCAAGTGACCTGCTAAGCTTCAGCCACAGTCGTGGTTCAGGTGGTCAGGCGCTTGCGAATTGCTCCCTTCCCCTTCTTGTTGTTCGTCTTCGGCCTGGCCCTTGCCTGGTCATGCGCTGCCATGCCAGCGCCGGTCCACGCCCTGACGGTATACGGCGAAGCACCGCGCTATCCGTCCAGCTTCCAGCACTTGCGCTACGCCAACCCCGATGCGCCCAAAGGCGGCAGCCTGCGCCGCTCGGCCATCGAAATCGGCCAGTTCGACCACATCATTCCCTACATCGACAAGGGCATCGGCGTTGCCGAGGTCGATGGCTGGCTGTATTCACCGCTGGCGGTGCGCTCCCAAGATGAACCCTACACCGTGTACGGGCTGGTGGCGCAAAAGCTTGAGCGCGATCCGCAGGGGCTGTGGCTGCGCTTCTATCTTGACCCGCGTGCACGCTTTGCCGATGGCCAGCCGATCCGCGCCGAGGATGTGCGCTACACCTTCGCGCTGTTGATGCGCGCCGGTAGTCTCAAGTACCGCACCCAGTTCGCCGATGTCTCTGAGGTAAAGGTCGAGAACCCGCGCCAGATCATCTTTTACTTCAAGAACAACCAGAACCGCACCTTGCCTCTGGACCTGGCGACCCTGCCGGTGCTGCCCGAACACTGGTGGAAAGACCGCGATTTCGCCAATGGCGCAGGCTTCGAGGCGCCGCTGGGCAGCGGCCCGTACAGCGTCGGGCGGGTCGACAACGGCCGCAGCATCACCTTCGAGCGTAATAAGCGCTGGTGGGGGCGCGACCTGCCGGTCAACCGTGGCCGTTACAACTTCGACCAAGTGCGCATCGAGTACTTCGGCGACACCGAAGTGGCGCGCCAGGTGCTGCGCGGCGGCGGCTTCGACTACAACCGCGAGTTCTCGGCCACCGCCTATACCCTCGGCTACGCCAGCCCGGCGCTGGACGATGGCCGCCTGCAGCGGGCGCACCTGGCCAAGGACGCCCCACAAACCGCCCAGGGCTTTGTCTTCAACCTGCAGCGGCCGGTGTTCAAGGACCGCCGGGTGCGCCAGGCGCTGGGCCTGCTGTGGGACTTCGAGTGGAGCAACCGGCAGATGATGCGCAACCTGTACATTCGCCAACAGAGTTTTTTCGCCAATACCGAACTGGCCGCGCGCAACCTGCCCGATGCCCAGGAGCTCAAACTGCTGGAACCGTTGCGCGGGCAGGTACCCGACGAGGTCTTCAGCCAGGTGTTCGAAGCGCCGCGTAGCGACGGCTCGGGGCTGATCCGTGACCAGCAGCTACAAGCCCTCGAACTGCTCGAAGCGGCAGGCTGGCAGCCGCGCGGTGATCAACTGGTCAATGCCCAGGGTGAACCGCTGATCTTTACCTTCCTCAACGGCCAGGCCGGTTTCGAACGCCTGCTGCTGCCCTGGAAGCGCAACCTGGCGCAGATCGGCATCACCCTGCAGATCCGCCGCATCGACGCCTCGCAATACGTCAACCGGCTGATGGCTCGAGATTATGACCTGATCGTCACCGGCTACCCGGTGTCGCCGTCGCCCGGGCTTGAGCTGTACAACTATTTTGGTTCGGCGGCGGCCAGCGACCCCGGCTCGAACAACTACATGGTGCTCCAGGACCCGGCCGTGGACCGCTTGCTCGACGGCCTGGTCAAGGCCGAAACCAAGGCCGACATGCTGCGCCATGCCCACGCCCTGGACCGTGTGCTGAGCTGGAACTATTACTGGATTCCCAACTATTACCCACCCGGCTCGTCTACCGTGTGGTGGAACCGCTTCGGCCTGCCCAAGGTGCAGCCAAGCAACGACGAAGGCCTGGACAGCTGGTGGCAAGTCAGCCCGACGCCGCTGACCAACGCGCAGATGGCCGAGCGCCTGGGAAGCCGGCCATGATCGGCTACATCCTGCGCCGCCTGCTGCTGATCATCCCGACCTTGCTGATTATCCTGCTGGTCAATTTCATCATCGTCCAGGCTGCCCCCGGCGGCCCGGTCGAGCAGGCGGTAGCGCGCCTGCAGGGCATCGGCGGCGGTGCGCCGGGGGCCAGCAGCGAAACCCTGCACGCAAGCTCCAGGGCCAGCCGTGGCCTGGACCCCAAGTTGCTGGAAGACATCAAGCGCCAGTACGGTTTCGACAAGTCGGCGCCCGAGCGCCTGTGGCTGATGCTCAGCCAGTACGCCCGGCTGGACTTCGGCTCAAGCTTTTTTCGCGGCGCCAAGGTCACCGACCTGATCCTTGAGAAGATGCCGGTGACCCTGTCGCTGGGTTTCTGGGCCACACTGATCACCTACCTGGTGTCGATTCCGTTGGGGATCCGCAAGGCGGTGCGCCACGGCACCGCGTTCGATGCCTGGAGCAGCAGCCTGATCGTCATTGGCTACGCCCTGCCCTCGTTCCTGTTCGCCCTGCTGCTGATCGTGCTGTTTGCCGGCGGTACTTCGCTGAACTGGTTTCCGGTGCGCGGGCTGGTCTCGGAAGACTTCGACCAGCTCAGCCTGTTGGGCAAGATCGCTGATTACTTCTGGCACCTGGTGCTGCCGGTGGGCGCGCTGGTAATTGGCGGCTTTGCCACCCTGACCCTGCTGACCAAGAATGCCTTTCTCAACGAGATCACCCGCCAGTACGTGATCACCGCCCGGGCCAAGGGCCTGAGCGAGCAGCGGGTGCTGTACGGGCATGTGTTTCGCAACGCCATCCTGCTGGTGGTGGCCGGCATTCCCCAGGCGTTGATCAGCGTGTTCTTTGCAGGTTCCCTGCTGATCGAGGTGATCTTCTCCCTCGACGGCCTGGGGCGCATGAGCTACGAGGCGGCGGTGGCGCGGGATTATCCGGTGGTGTTCGGCTCGCTGTTCATCTTTACCCTGTTCGGGCTACTGGTGCGCCTGATCGGTGACCTGTGCTACACCCTGGTCGACCCGCGCATCGACTTTGCCACGAGGGCCCACTGATGTTCAGCCTGTCGCCGGTATCGCGCAGGCGCCTGCAGCGCTTTCGGCGCAACCGTCGTGGCTGGATTTCGCTGTGGCTGTTTGCCTTGTTGCTACTGGTGAGCCTGGGCGCGGAGCTGGTGGCCAACGACAAGCCATTGCTGTTGAGCTACCAGGGCCAGTTGTATTACCCGGCATTCAAACGTTACAGCGAGCAGCAGTTTGGCGGCCAGCTGCCATTCCAGCCGGACTACCGCAGCCAGTACGTACGCCAGCTGATCGAGGGCCAGGGCGGCTGGATGCTGTTTGCACCGGTGCCGTTCAGCGCCGATACACCGAACTACGATTTGCTGGTGCCCGCCCCCAGCCCGCCGTCGGCGGTCAACTGGCTGGGTACCGACGACCAGGCCCGTGATGTATTGGCGCGGGTGCTGTATGGCACTCGGGTGTCGATTCTGTTTGCCCTGGCGCTGACCCTGATCAGCACCCTGATCGGCATCGCCGCCGGCGCCTTGCAGGGCTACCACGGTGGTTGGGTCGACCTGATCGGCCAGCGTCTGCTGGAGGTCTGGTCGGGGCTGCCAGTGTTGTACCTGCTGATCATCCTCAGCGGCTTTGTCGAGCCGAACTTCTGGTGGTTGCTGGGGATCATGGCGCTGTTTTCCTGGCTGGCGCTGGTGGACGTGGTGCGCGCCGAGTTCCTGCGTGGGCGCAACCTCGAGTACGTGCTGGCCGCCCGTGCCCTGGGCCTGCCTGACCGCTGGGTGATCCTGCGGCACATTTTGCCCAACGCCATGAACGCCACCCTGACCTACCTGCCGTTTATTCTCACCGGCGCCATCACCACCCTCACCGCCCTGGATTTTCTCGGTTTCGGCATGCCCGCCGGCAGTGCGTCGCTGGGCGAGCTGGTGACCCAGGGCAAGCAACATTTGCAGGCACCGTGGCTGGGCTTTACCGCGTTCTTTGCCCTGGCATTGATATTGTCGCTGTTGGTGTTCATTGGCGATGCCTTGCGCGAAGCCTTCGATCCACGGGCATAATCGCAGCCTTTACCCCGGCGGAGCGGCCCATGCAGGACAGTGACAGCCTCAAGGACTATCAGCAGGTGCGCCTGCTGGCGATTCGTTCGCTGTTCGAGATCATCGAGCAGTCCAGCGAAGGCACGATCATCGTCGACCGCGATGCGCGCATTGTCTGGATGAACCAGCGCTATGCCCGGCGCTTTGGCCTTGAAGACGCCAGCAGCGCCATCGGCCAGCCGTGCGAAAGTGTCATCCCCGGCAGCCTGATGCGCGAGGTGCTGAGCAATGGCCGGCCGATCCTGCTGGACATGCTCGACACCCCCAAGGAGCCGCTGGTGGTCATGCGCCTGCCGGTGCACGACGCCGCCGGCACGCTGATCGGCGCTATCGGTTTTGCCCTGTTCGACGAGCTGCGCAGCCTCTCGCCGCTGCTCAAGCGCTACGCCAGCATGCAGCAGGAACTGGCCTCGACCCGTTCGTTGCTGCGCGCCCGCCAGGCCAAGTACAGCTTCGCTCAGTTCATCGGCACCAGCGCCGCCAGCCTTGAAGTCAAGCGCCGCGCCCGGCGTGGCGCCAGCAGTGACTCACCGGTGTTGCTGCTGGGCGAAACCGGCACCGGCAAAGAGCTACTGGCCCATGCCATTCATGCCGCTTCGCCGCGGGCGCACAAGGCCTTTGTCAGCATCAACAGCGCCGCAATCCCGGAGACGCTGCTCGAAGCCGAGTTCTTCGGCACCGCCCCGGGCGCCTTTACCGGCGCCGAGCGCAAGGGTCGCCCGGGCAAACTGCAGATTGCCGAGGGTGGCACGCTGTTTCTCGATGAAATCGGTGACATGCCCTTGCCGCTGCAAAGCAAGCTGCTGCGCGTCTTGCAAGAGAAGGAATACGAGCCGGTCGGCTCCAACCAGATGATCCACAGCGATGTGCGGATCATTGCCGCCACCTCCACCGACCTGCAGGCGGCCATGGCCCGTGGCGAGTTTCGTGCCGACCTGTATTACCGCTTGAACGTGCTGCCGATCCAGGTGCCGCCGCTGCGTGAACGCCTGGAGGATTTGCCAGCGTTGAGCGAGGCGATTCTTGAAGAGCTGGGCAGCCAGCACGAGCTGGACGATGAGGCCCAGGCGCTGCTGGCCCGGCATGCCTGGCCGGGCAATATCCGCGAGCTGCGCAATGTACTGGAACGGGCGACCTTGCTGGCCGATCAAGCGCGCCTGGGGCTGGGCGATGTTCAGGCGGCGCTGGGCGACCTGGCGCCGCTGCCGGTTGAAGCCGCCACGTTGAACTATAAACAGGCGTGTGCCGATTTTGAGCGGCAGTTACTCGAAAGCACCCTGGCGCGCTGTGCCGGGAATGTACCGCAAGCGGCGCGGCAGCTGGGGTTGGGACGCTCGACGCTGTACAAGAAACTGGTGGCGCTGGGGATCAAGTCTCAATAAAGAGATATGTGTCTCTTTTTTGAGATTGTTATCGCGGGGCAAGCCCGCTCCCACCGGGAAGATGTCCGACGGCAGGAGCGGGCTTGCCCCGCGAACCGTTCAATCTCAATTCAGAGACTTTCATCTCAAAAAAACATACTATATCTATATAAATCAACAACTTAAAGAGTTGGCACGATTCCCGCTATCGCCTCCTGACCAACAAAAACAAGATGCACCCAAGGAGACACTCGATGAGTGTGATCATCGCCCTGGCAGCCCTGGCGCTGCTGATGCTGGCTGCCTACCGTGGTTATAGCGTTATCCTCTTCGCCCCCATTGCCGCCCTCGGCGCGGTACTGCTGACCGACCCTGCCGCAGTCGCCCCGGCTTTTACCGGGGTGTTCATGGAAAAAATGGTCGGCTTTATCAAACTGTACTTTCCGGTGTTTTTACTCGGCGCGGTGTTCGGCAAATTGATCGAGCTGTCGGGCTTTTCGCGCTCGATCGTCGCCGCCGCCATCCGCCTGCTCGGCACCCGCCAGGCCATGCTGGTGATCGTGCTGGTCTGCGCCCTGCTCACCTACGGCGGCGTGTCGCTGTTTGTGGTGGTGTTTGCGGTGTACCCGTTTGCCGCCGAGATGTTCCGCCAGAGCAACATCCCCAAGCGCCTGATCCCGGCAACCATCGCCCTGGGCGCGTTCTCGTTCACCATGGATGCGCTGCCCGGCACCCCGCAGATCCAGAACATCATCCCCAGTACCTTCTTCAACACCACCGCCTGGGCCGCGCCCTGGCTGGGCCTGATCGGTACGCTGTTCGTGTTCTGCACCGGCATGCTCTACCTGCAGCGCCAGCGCAACAAGGCCCAGCGCGCCGGTGAAGGCTACGGCAGCGAGCTGCGCAACGAGCCGGAAACCGCCGCCGACCTCAAGCTGCCCAACCCGCTGCTGGCACTGTCGCCACTGCTGCTGGTAGGGGTGATGAACCTGCTGTTCACCCACTGGATTCCGGCCTGGTACGGCAAGACCCATAGCCTCAATTTGCCAGGCATGAGCGCGCCGGTACAGACCGACATCGCCAAACTCACGGCGATCTGGGCGGTGGAAGCGGCCTTGCTGCTGGGCATCCTGCTGGTGCTGGTGGCAGGCTTTGGCGCGATCAAGAGCCGCCTGGCCGAGGGCAGCAAAAGCGCGGTCAGCGGCGCCTTGCTGGCGGCGATGAACACCGCGTCCGAATATGGCTTTGGTGCGGTGATTGCCTCGCTGCCGGGCTTTCTGGTGCTGGCCGACGCGCTCAAGGCGATCCCCAATCCGCTGGTCAATGAAGCGATTACCGTGACCTTGCTGGCCGGTATCACCGGCTCCGCGTCCGGTGGTATGAGCATCGCCCTGGCAGCGATGTCCGACAGCTTCATCGCCGCCGCCAATGCGGCCAACATCCCCCTTGAAGTGCTGCACCGGGTCGCGGCCATGGCCAGCGGCGGCATGGACACCCTGCCGCACAACGGCGCGGTAATTACCCTGCTGGCGGTCACCGGCCTGACCCACCGCGAGGCTTACAAGGATATTTTCGGCATTACCCTGATCAAGACCCTGGCAGTGTTCGTGGTGATTGCTACGTTCTATGCCACCGGTATCGTCTAAGGAGCACCTCATGAGTCTCAATGGCAAGACAGCAGTCGTCACCGGCTCCACCAGCGGCATCGGCCTGGGCATTGCCCAGGTACTGGCCAAGGCCGGGGCCAATTTGATCCTCAATGGCTTTGGCGATGCCCGCGCGGCGATTGCCGAAGTCGCCCGCCACGGCACCCGGGTCGGCCATCACCCGGCCGACCTTAGCGATGTGGCGCAGATCGAAGACCTGTTCGCCTATGCGGAACGCGAGTTCGGCGGCGTCGATATCCTCGTCAACAATGCCGGCATCCAGCATGTGGCAGCGGTCGAAGACTTCCCGGTGGAGCGCTGGGATTCGATCATCGCCGTCAACCTCTCGGCAGTGTTCCATGGCACCCGCTTGGTGCTGCCGGGCATGCGTGCGCGCAACTGGGGACGGATCGTCAACATCGCCTCGGTGCACGGCCAGGTCGGCTCCACCGGCAAGGCCGCTTATGTCGCCGCCAAGCACGGGGTGGTCGGCCTGACCAAGGTGGTCGGGCTGGAAACCGCCACCAGCAACATCACCTGCAACGCCATTTGCCCCGGCTGGGTACTGACGCCGCTGGTGCAGAAACAGATCGATGATCGCACCGCCAGCGGAGTCGATCCGCAGCAGGCCCAGCACGACTTGCTGGCCGAGAAGCAGCCGTCGTTGGCCTTTGTCACTCCCGAACACCTGGGTGAGCTGGTATTGTTCCTCTGTAGCGAGGCTGGCAGTCAGGTTCGTGGCGCTGCCTGGAACATCGATGGCGGCTGGCTGGCCCAATGACGGGCAGCCTTGCACCCTGGCTGCGGCATCGTGTTTTTTTACCTGCAAGGAGGCCTTATGCGCCCACGCTCCCTTACCGCGTTGTTCACCCTGACCCTGGCGGCCGCTACTTCGGTACAAGCTGCCAGCCTCAAGGATGTAGCGCCCTACCCCGAGGCCGAAAAAGGCTTTAGCCGCCAGGTGATCCACCTGCCAAAACAGGCTGACGAGTCGGCCTACAAACTCGAAGTGCTGGCTGGCAAACAGCTGGAAGTCGACTGCAACCGCCAGCACCTGGGCGGCAACCTCGAAGAACAAACCCTGCAAGGCTGGGGCTACAACTACTACCGCCTGGAAAAAGTCTCGGGCCCGGCCTCGACCCTGATGGCCTGCCCGGACGGCAAGAAGAAACAGGCGTTCGTGCCGGTGGTTGGCGACGGTTTCCTGCTGCGCTACAACAGCAAGCTGCCGGTGGTGGTGTATGTGCCGGAAGGTGTTGAAGTGCGCTACCGCGTGTGGTCGGCTTCGAACAAAGTGAAAAAAGCTACAGTGGAATAAAGCGCTGCTGCTTGAATAACAGCCCTGTGGGAGCGGCGGTGCGGTGCAAACAGGTACTGTATGCCTTTCGCCGGCACCGACGCCCTGGCCAACCCCGAAGCCCTTGAGCAATTTCGCGACCGCCAAGGGCTGCGCGATCAGGCATAATGCGCGGTTTTTACCCGTTGCGAAGGTAGGTTCAGATGAAAGCACAGGCCCGGCACATTCTGGTCAAGACCGCTGAAGAGGCCGAACAGCTCAAGCAACGAATCGCCAAGGGCGAGGCGTTCGATGTGCTGGCCAAGAAGTACTCCACCTGCCCGTCCGGCAAGCGCGGTGGCGACCTGGGCGAAGTGCGCCCCGGGCAGATGGTCGGCGCCATCGACCAGGTGATTTTCAAAAAGCCACTGCGCACCGTGCACGGCCCGATCAAGAGCAAGTTCGGCTATCACCTGGTGCAGGTGTTCTACCGCGATTAAAGGCTGTCGCGACGCCGTTGCAAGCGTTGACTGCGCTGGTCTTCAAGGTCATTGCGCAGGCCGACGATCAGGTTGGAAATCGCCCGGCTGCTGGTCAGTTGCTCGGCACTGATGCCGGTCACCAGCAAGTCGACCCGCTCACAGCTGCGGTCGAACACCCGCACGGTCAACGAGCGGTCGGCAGCCAGGGTGCATTGGCAGCGGGTGGGTAAAAAACTGCTTTCTATGATGTTGCGCAACTCCAGGGTCGAGAGCATCGGTACATCTCCTTGGCAGGTGGCGGACAGCGGTTCCGTGTTGCCCGGTCCAGCCCCAAGACTAGGCCATGTTTCCCAGGCGAATCAGACCCTTTCACTATAAGCACCTGGCGCTTTTACCGACCGGCGGACAGTAGCGGCCATTCGCCACCTAGCATTTTTGTCAGTTGCCGATATTACCGATTGCTCTATACCTGCAAAGCAAGACCCGTCCAGTACTAACAGGGTGGCTGGACAGCTAGTGGGGCAATGCCTGGAAGACACGGAGCCTGGCTGATGCGAATTACGCTTATCGCGGTACTCAGCGCCCTACCTCTTGCGGCCCTGGCCCAGAACCTGGTGGTCGGGCCCGGCGATACCCTCGGCGCAGTAACGCAGACACAGGGAGTCGATGACGCCCTTGTTACTGGCGGCACGCTGCGATCCCTGGCCCAGGGTGATGGCCGCGATACGTTCAGGATGTCGTTGGGGGAGATTATCGGTGCCTTCGAAGACGGCGACATCGCGTTCTTCTCTGGCGGCAAAATCGGCCGGGTCGACATGAAGCTGGACAACAACATTTTCAGCATGTCCGGCGGCACCATCGTTGGCAACCTGGTGACCGGCTTTGGCAATGACCAGATCTTCCTCAACGCCGGGTTCATCGGCGGCAACATAAGCACCAGTGGCGGCACCGATGTCTTCGTGATTACCGGCGGCACGCTGCAGGGCAACCTGCTGGCGAGCTTTGGCAATGACTCGCTCAAATGGCAAGGGGGCATCATTCGCGGCAGCGTCGACATGGGCGGCAACGATGATGTGGCAGCCCTCGAAGGCCTAGGCAGCACGCTGCTGAACATCACCGTCAACGGTGGGGCCGGCATCGACAGCCTGACCTTCAACAACAGCCAGCCGGTGGGGGGCAACCGTTATATCAATTGGGAGTCGGTCAGCCTCATCAACGCCAGCCGGTTCAAGCTCGACAACGCCCTGACCCTGGGCGATGCCAGTGCCGTTGCCGCGCCCACCCGCCTGAACATCGACGCCAGCAGTTCGCTGGTCTCGCGTACAGGAAGGGTCAGCCCCTTCACCGCCGGCCAGCAACTGACGGTCAACAACAGCGGGCTTATCGACCTGAGCAGCGGCGGCGATGCCCAAGGGCGGTTGACCATCAATGGCAACTACACCGGCAACGGCGGCACCCTCAAGCTCAACAGCGTACTGGCCGGCGATGGCGCGCCATCTGATCGGCTGGTGGTCAGCGGCGGGAGGATCTCCGGTAGCACCAACCTGCAGATCAGCAACTTGCGCGGTGCCGGTGCGGTAACCAGCCAGAACGGTATCCAGGTGGTCGAAGCCATCAACGGCGCCACCAGCAGCAACACCGCCTTCGTCCAGACACAGGTGTTGTCGGCCGGGGCGTTTGACTATCGCCTGTTCAAAGGCGGGGTGACTGCTGATAGCGTGAACAGCTGGTACCTGCGTTCCACCGTCGTCGTGCCCACCCCGTTGCCGGAGCCAGTTACACCTGTTGAACCCGGTACGCCGGTTGACCCCGGAACACCGGTTGATCCTGGTACGCCAGTCGAACCCGGCACACCGGTTGTGGTGGTGCCGCCGCCAATCCCTGGCCCTGCTCCCGGCCAGCCTGACTTGCCGCCACCGCCGGCGCCCGGCGTGAGCATCCCGCTGTACCGCCCGGAAGTTGCCGTCTATGCCGCCGCGCCCCGGGCTGCGGCATTGATTGCCCGCGCGGCGCTGGGCACCTTTCACCAACGTCAGGGCGACCAGAGCCTGCTGAACCAGGAGGGCGCGTTATCGGCCAGTTGGGGCCAGGCCTATGGCGACAGTTTCCACCAGAGCTGGTCGGGTACTGTCAGCCCAAGCCTGGACGGCAGCCTGTACGGTTTCAAGGTCGGCCAGGACCTGTGGGCCTGGCTCAACGATGACGGCCTGCGCCAGCATGTCGGCGTGTATGTCGGGCACAGCCGCCTGCACGGCGATGTCAAAGGCTTCGCTCTGGGCTTTGAAGACAACAAGGTCGGCGACCTGAAACTCGACAGCGACAGCATCGGCGCCTACTGGACCCTGATCGGCGCACAGCAATGGTATGTCGATGCCGTGGTGCAGTACTCCGACCTCGACGGCCGGGCCAAATCCGATCGCGGCGACAAGCTCGACCTCAACGGTCACGCCTGGACAGCGTCATTGGAGGCCGGCTACCCATTTGCCCTGTCGTCGTACTGGACCCTGGAGCCGCAGGCACAACTCATCGCCCAGAAAGTCTCGTTGGACAGCGCCAACGACAGTGTCAGCTACGTTAGCTTCGACACCCAGACCGAGGTGAGTGCGCGCCTGGGCATGCGTCTGGAAGGCAAGTTCAAATCCGCCGGAGTGCATTTGCAGCCTTATGTAACCACGGATTTCTGGAGTGGCAACGGAGGCCGCGACACGCAGACGTACGATCATGTCGACAAGGTCAAGACCGATTACAACTACACTTCCCTGAATGTCGGCACCGGCCTGGTTGCGCAACTGAACAAGAACCTCAGCGTGCATGCGGGTATCGACTACACCACCAACCTGGACAGTCGTCAGCAGGAGCACGTCGGCGCCAACCTGGGGTTGCGTCTGAGTTACTGAACGCGCTTTGTTGCCAGTCACCAAGGGAGCGGGTCTGATGCGAGTGCCACTGTTCTTGACCTTGGGAGTCCTTCCCTGGATGGCGTTTGCCCTGGATGCCGAGGCCGAAGATCGCGTCGTGGTCGACGGCGACGTTTTCGGCGACATCGTGCAGACCCCGCAGGCCGATACCCTGACCATGAGCGGCGGTACGGTACAGTCGCTGGATCAGGGCGACGGGCGGGACCTTTTGATCATGACCGGCGGCCACATCGTCGGCACTTTTGCCAACGGTAATAGCGTTGCCCTGCGGGGCGGGCGTATCGGCCGCATAGAATTGCAGCCCGGCAACGGTGATGTAGCGCTCACCAGCGGGTCCATCGACGGCGATCTGATCACCGGTGATGGCCATGATTTTTTGGTGTTTCGCGGCACTGTGCTCGGCGGCAACCTGATCACCGGCAAGGGTATCGACCTGATTTCCTTCGAAGGTGGCGAGATTCACGGCAACGTTTCCACCGGCCCCGAGAACGATCACTTCAACTGGAAAGGCGGCCAACTGTACGGCAGCGTCGACATGGGCGACACCACCGACCAGGTGCTGATGGTCAACCTGCGGGCCGAGCAGTTGTTCGTACCCTTCAATGGCGGCGCTGCACGCGATGAGTTGCATTTCCAGAACAGCTTTCCCACAAACGGAGCGTTGTACACCAACTGGGAGAGCATCAGCCTTGGCTTCGTTAGCCACTACACACTCAACGACACCTTGGTTCTCGGCGACGGCGGAGGCCCGATCGATGTTGCCACCGGCACGGGCGATCTATTCATCGGCAGAGAAAGCACGCTGTTCTCAAGCACCGGTGTGATCCGGCCCTTTGCTGCCGGCCTGAACGCGCGCCTGGGCAACACCGGCCTGGTTGACCTGCGCAACAGCGGCGATGGCCAGGGGCGCCTGACCGTCATTGGCAATTATTTCGGCAACGAAGGCAGGCTGGCGGTGAACACCGTACTAGGCACTGACGACTCGCCTTCCGACCGCCTGGTTATCAGCCAGGGGGCGATTTCTGGCGATACCGCCCTGCTGGTCACCAATCTTCACGGCCCGGGCGGGCTGACCCGCCAGGACGGCATCCTGGTGGTCGAGGCCGCCAATGGTGCAACCAGTACCGATACCGCCTTTACCCAGACCCAGCGCCTGTCGGCCGGGGCTTTCGACTATCGCCTGTTCAAAGGAGGGGTAACGCCCGGCAGCGAGAACAATTGGTACCTGAGTTCGGCGTTGGTCGCGCCTGCTGACGGCCGCCCGCCGCCCTTGGCCGCACCGGCCCCGGGACTCGCCGAACTGCCCCGGGCGATCCCCGGCCAGGTCATCCCGCTGTACCGATCGCAGGCCTCACTGTATGCCGCTGCGCCTCGCGCCGCAGCGTTGATCGGACAATTCAACCTCGGTACTTTCCATCAACGCCAGGGCGACCAGCGTCTGCTCACTGAACAGGGCGCCTTGGCCGCCAGTTGGGCGCAAGCCCATGGCTACAGCTTTCATCAAAGCTGGTCCGGCTCGGTGAGCCCCAGCCTGGATGGCAATCTTTATGGCTACAAGGCAGGCCAGGACCTGTTTGCCTCGCCCAGCGCCGCAGACTACCGCCAGCACATTGGTGTTTATGTCGGCCACAGCCGTTTGAACGGTGATGTCAAAGGCTATGCGCAGGGATTTGCGGATCGCCCGGTCGGTGACCTCAGGCTCGATGGCGACAGCGCCGGGGTGTACTGGACGCTGATCGGACCACAACACGGTTACCTCGATATGGTCGTGCAGTACACCGACCTGGACGGCCGCGCGCGCTCGGAGGACGGCGAAAAAATCGACCTCGACGGCCATGCCTGGGGTAGCTCGCTGGAGGTGGGCCGGCCGTTTGCCTTGTCCAGCCAATGGAGCCTGGAGCCCCAGGCACAAGTGCTGGTGCAGAAGGTCAGCCTGGACAAGGTGCAAGATGGTGTATCGACGGTCAGTTTCGATACCCGGACCGAAGTGAGCAGCCGCCTGGGGCTGCGTCTTGAGGGTAACTTGCGAGCAGGCACGACGCCCCTGCAGGCTTACCTGCAAACCAACATCTGGCACGCCGATGGCGGGCACGACTCGCTGGTCTTCGCCGGTGTCGACCAGGTCCGGACCGATTATCGCTCAACGTCCCTTGAAGTCGGCACCGGACTGGTGGCGCAGTTGCATAAGCAGTTCAGTGTGCATCTGGGCATCGACTACGCCAGCAACCTCGACAGCCGCCAGCAGGAGCGCGTCGGTGCCAACCTGGGAATACGCATCAGCTACTAGGCACGCCGCGCTGCCAGCAAGCCGATGCCGGCGCAACCCAGCAGCGTGGCGCTGACCCGGTTGAACAGCCGGCGTGGCCCGGGCTGGCTGAACCAGCGCTGCAGGTAGGCACCCAGCCAGGCATAAATCGCAATGGCCAGCCACTCCAGCAGCAGGAACAGCCCGCCCAGCCAGGCAAACTGCTCGGCCACCGGCACCGGGCTGGCGACGCTGACAAACTGCGGCAGGAAGGCGGTGAAAATCAGGATCGCCTTCGGGTTGCCCGCCGCCACCCAGAACTCCTGGCGCGCCAGGCGCAAGGTACCGCGGCGCTGGCCGTCAGCCGCCAGCGCCTCGCCCACTGGCGCGCGCCACAGCTGCCAGGCGATGTAGAACAGGTAGGCTGCACCCAGCACCTTGACCAGCAAAAACAGGTACTCGCTGGTGTGCAGCACCACTGCCAGGCCCATGGCTGCCAGCACGATCATCCCGGCAAAGGCCAGCAACCGGCCGATGCCTGCCACACAGGCAATGCGCAGGCCGTAACGGCTGGCGTTGTTCAGTGACAGCAGGTTGTTCGGGCCAGGGGCCATGTTCAGGGCAAAACAGGCCGGGATGAACAGCGCGAGGGTGGACAGGTCCATGGGGGCTCTCCGGTAACTGGAGCCATAAGGTTCCGGCGCACAGCGTATCGGGGTCAAGGTACAGCTGGGCGAAAAAACTGTGTTCTTGGCAACGAGCCTTGCGCAGCGGTTGACCAGTGAATTACTCCCGCCAGCTTGATAAGCTCGAAACTTCGCCCCCTTGAGGCTGTCGTGATGCTGCGGGCAACCGGCAAAAACCCTACCCTGTTCTGGCGTGACCCGGCCCTGCCCTTTGTCGAGAGCCGCCGCGCCTGCGACAGCCGTGCCTGCTACAAAGCGCACAGCCATCCAACGTTCTCGATTGGCGCGGTCGATCAGGGCTGCAGTGTGTTCACCGGCGCAGGCAAAGGGCAAACGCGCCTGTTGCCCGGCACCCTGGTGTTCGTCCCGGCGCACTGCGTGCATGCCTGCAACCCCGAACCCGGGCTGAGCTGGAGCTACCAGATGCTCCACCTGGACGCCGGCTGGCTGCAAGCCTTGCGCCTGGAGTCGGCCCTGGCAACGCAGGTTCAGGCAAGGCCTGCGCAGATCACCCGCAATCCTTCTACCTATGAGCGCTTTACCCGGCTCAACGACTTGCTGTTCTCCGAGGCCTGCGCCGGTGTGAAAGAGGCCGCGCTGATCGAGTTCATCGGTGATCATGATGATCAGGCGCCAGCCACCACAGCTCAGGCGCTTGATCGCAGCCTCGAACCCTTGCTCGAGCGCCTTGCCCAGGAAGACGCCAGCAACCTGTCGCTGGGCGAACTGGCCAGCAGCGCCGGCATGGGCCGTTACCAGCTGATCCGGGCGTTTCGCGCCGCCACCGGCCTCACTCCCCATGCCTGGCAGTTGAACCTGCGCATCAACCGTGCCCGCCAGTGGCTGCGCAAGGGCCAGGACATGGCCGACATTGCCTACCGCCTGGGTTTTGCCGACCAGAGCCACTTCCAGCGGGTGTTCAAGGCCCATACCGGGGTGACGCCCGGCCTGTACCGCAGCTGAGCGCGCAATTTTCTTCAATACAGGCGCTGCAGCCGCTACGGACAATCAGCAGCCCTCTTGCTGAAGAAGTCCGAAACCGATGGAGCAGTTTTTACTCATTGCCGCCGCGCACTTTCTTGCCTTGCTGTCACCCGGCCCGGATTTTTTCCTGGTCGCGCGCACCTCCATGAGCGCCGGCTGGTTGAAGGCAACCGGCGCCTGCCTGGGCATTGCCCTGGCCAATGGTGTGTTTATTGTCGCAGCCTTTGCCGGAGTGTCGGCGCTGCGCCCGGACAGCACGCTGTTTGTCCTCATCCAGTTGGCCGGTTGCGCCTATTTGCTGTACCTGGGCGTGCTGTTCCTGCGCCATGCCGGTGCCAGCGCCCTGACTCCGGTGGGCGATGACCCTGTACTGCTAAAGAACCCGTGGTTTCAGGGCCTGGTGATGGGCTTTGTGTCGGGGATTCTCAACCCGAAGAACGCGCTGTTCTATGTCAGCCTGGCCAGCATGGTCGCGGCCAGCCAGGCCAGTGCTGGCTGGAAGTGGCTGTATGGCCTGTGGATGTTCAGCGCAGTGCTGCTGTGGGATGTGCTGGTGGCCGCGGCCATTGGCAACCTGCGGGTACGCCGGCGCTTTGCCCGGCTGCTGCCCTGGCTTGAGCGGGTGTCGGGGGTGGTGCTGATGTTGCTGGCGCTGGGGGTGATCATTCACTTGGCCTGGCGTTGAGCACGGTGAGGCTGGCGAGGTCGAGCAGGCTGAACTGGCCACTGGCCCAGCCGCCGGTGTCGATATGCCAGATATTACCCAGCACCCGCACCTCACGCTGCGGGGTATGTCCGACCACCAGCGCCCGCAGCCCCTCGACCGGCGTCTCATCGCCAGCAGCCAGGCGCTTGCGCGACCATTGGCAAACTTCCTGGACCTCGCTCGGTGGCGTGCTCACCAGCAGCTCACGCAACTGCGACCAGTGGCCGAACGGGCAATCGGCATGCAGCAGGGCGATCAGCCCGTCTGCGGTTTCCACCTCAAGGGCCAGCGGCAGGCGCCGAAAGCGCTCGGCAAAGCGCGCCTGTTCATCGCTGTCCAGGGCCAGGAACCAGCCGCCGCCGGCGGCGCGGTACTGGCTGTAGTCGAGGGTGCCGCCATCAACGTGGGTGATCGCCAAGGCTTCATGGTTGCCCTGCACCGCGTGGAACCACGGCTTGGCCAGCCACTCCAGGGCCTGCGGGCACTCCGGGCCGCGGTCGACCAGGTCGCCAACGGCGAACAGGCGGTCTACCGTCGGATCGAAGCCAATAGCTGCCAGCCGCTCCTGCAGGCGTGAAAAATGCCCATGGATATCGCCCACGGCCACGTCCCGCCCGCGCCTGTTGGCTGTAAACCGCTCGATCCTGCGCACTGCCGACTCCTCTGTTTTCAATCCGTACAGGCGTACAATGAAGCCTGTGCAGCACACTGCGCAAGGCTGCATCTGGAGGTGAATCATGCGCCCTGCCCTGACCCTGGCCACCTTGAGCCTTTTGGCCTGCAACAGCCTGGCGCAACCGGCGGCCACGCCCAACGTCGAAGTCACCTTCGACAAACCCGAACACTTTCGCGACGCCAGCCTCGACAGCAACGGCTACCCACGCGGCGCCGATGCCTATGTGATGAAGGAGCTGAGCGCCTACCTGGTCAAGCTCGGCCAGCGTTACCTGGCGCCCGGCCAGAGCCTGCGCATCGACATCCGCGATATCGACCTGGCGGGCCAGTACGAACCGTGGCGGGCCAATGCCTATTCAGTGCGGATCATGCGTGACGTCACCTGGCCCAGTATCGACCTGCACTATGCCCTGTCGCAACCCGGCCAGGTTGTCAGCCAGGCCGATGCCCATGTGAGCGACAAGTTCTACCTGCAGCGCCCGGGCCGGCGCGTTGACAGCGACCGCCTGTATGCCGAAAAGGCCATGCTCCAGGCGTGGTTTCGCAAGCAGTTCAGCGTGCAGCACCAGACTTCGGGCTTTTAGCCATCAGCTGTTATGCTGGCGGTTTTCCAGCCGTCAGAGGACGGCCCGCAAGCAAGGACGCTTATGCGCAAACGCTCTCGCCCGTGGGATAGCAACGACCTGGGAGTACTGGCCCTGGCCGTCGCCGCGCTGACCGGCGCCTTATGGCTGACCCTGTCGTACTGGATAGACCAGGAACGCGGCTGGGTCCGCATGCCCCGGGGTGGTCGCACGGGCTCCGGCTACATCACCTACTACGCCGACCTGCAGCCAGAAGAATTCCACCGGGCGCTGTTGTTCAACCTGTGGTTTGCCGGCGCCTTGCTGATCGCCGGCCTGCTGCTGGGCTGGGCGGTGACGAAAATGCGCCGCTATCCGTCATACAACCGTCACACAGTTTCACGCAACACCCCTCTCAAGTAACGGAGCGGCATGAACATGGACGTGGGCAAGATTGCAGCACTGCTGGTGGTGCTGGGGCTGGCAACGCCAGCCTGGGCCGGTGAACCGATCGAGAACCCGATCGAACGCAGCACCATGGTGGTGGCAATTGGCGTCAGCGTCGTCGTGGCCAGCCCGTTTATTACCACCACCGGTGCGCCGGCGCTGTTCAAGTCGGCCAAGGATGACGCCACCGCGTTCGTCGGCTCCGACGGCGCCATACGTGGTGTCGCCTTCGAACGGGCGGTGCAGGAATACCGGGCCGGCAGCGGCTCACGGCCGATGAGCGACATGCAGCTGGCCCTGGCCATCGTCACCCTCTAGCGGCGCCGAACCTGACCCTGCCCAAGCGGTCCAACCCTTAGAGCCTGTTGTTGAGCAACAGTGCCGAGGAGGATCCCCATGGTCACTCACTTCAAGACCGCCGGCCACCTGGCCTGCGGACACCACGGTAAAAACCTGGTCGCCACCAGCGAACTCAATCGGGTCAAATGCCGTAGCTGCCGCAACACCGATGCGTTCAAGACCGCACGCAAAGACCAGCGCAATGCCGCCCGACGCGCACGCAGGGCCAGCACCCAGCACGCCGCCAGCGACTGGCGCAGTGCCTGGGTCGAGCGCCTGAGCGCCCTGCCCGGTCGCCAGCGCTTGCCCCGCGGCTTTGCCGATCAGGGTTTTGTCTGAGCGCAAGCGCTTAGCTGGCGTTGACCAGGCGCCTGAGGGCAATGGGTGCGATAAAGCGGTGAAACGGCGCGACCGGCAACATGTACAAGCGGCCGAGACGATTGTGCGTGTGCACCACGGTGGACACCACGATCTCGCGGCGCTTGTCGGCGCCCAGGGGCAGGCGTAGCAACGAGATGTAAACGTCCAGGTGCTTGTCGCGATCGACCAGCAGCACTTCATCCGGGCTATTGCTGACCAGGGTGAAGATACCGATGCGCTCATCGACCCGGTATGACCCTTCTTCGCGATCAAGGTCGATCCTCGACAAGCGCCCCAGGTCTTTCAGGCCACACAAGCGAACCAGGCGATTGCGCAGCACCATCAGGTTGTCGATCCAGCCCGGCATGCTGCTCATCAACCGCAAGAAATGGCCCAGCGCCGTGCGCTCGGCGTTTGCCACCTGCGCCCGCTGCGCATCGACGAAATCGGCGCCGGCCAGTTGCAGGTGGATGCGTGCGTTACCCGGAACCGCACAGGCTTTGATGGGCTTGTTCATCGGCGTGTTTCCTTATGGGCAGGGGCGAAAGCCGAGGTCCTGGAAGAAGCGCAGCAAATAGCCATCCGGGTCCTGAATAAGGAAATTGCGCTGCCCGGCCTCACGCTCATCACTGCGGTACCAATGATCTTCCACCGCCCGCCGCAGCGGGTAACCGCCGGCCTCGAATGCGCCGGCCAGTGCAGTGGCATCTTCACAGCGGATCTGCAGGTTCAGGCCTCGGCCAAAAGGCGCCTCAAGCGGGCCGACGCGCCAGGGCGATTCGCTATGCCAGTCCTGCTCGAGCATGATCTGGCTGTTGCCCAGCGACAGGAAGGCGAACTTGTCCTCGGGGCGTTGGTACTCCAGCGCAAAGCCGCCAACCTCGCAGTAAAACCCAAGGCTGCGCTGCAGGTCGTTGACAATCAGTTCCGGCACCAGTGCGTTCATCTTGAACATCGGCATATCCATAAAGGGAAGAAGCGCTAACCACGGTGCTCGCTGCTGAGCACACGGGCATCCTGGTCGATATAAAAGCGCCAGCGGTTGCGGCATTCAACGAAGGTCACGATGGTTGCCGGTGGCTGGCTCATGGTCTCGGTGAGGGCCAGAAACGTGACCTGGTCACAGGCCGGCTGGCGGGCGATAGCGTATAGCGCCTGGCGCTGGGCGCGGCTGATGCGTTGCACGCCCTCTTCACCCCAGCGTGCGTAGGTATTGGTGTGCAATTGCGGGCTATACACCGGTAGCAACGACGCGTCGATGACCGGCGCCTGCTGCGTGCTGCAGCCGGTCAGTAGTGCAAGTGCACTCCAGCTAAGATAGCGAAACACCGCTGCGCCTCCCTGGCAAAGCGCCGAGTCTACAACAGCGCTGCGGCTTACTTGTAGAAAATATCCAGGGTCGCGCCGGCATTGAACTCACCAAAAGTCGGCGTTGCGCTCATCCATTTAAGGCGTGCCAGGAAGTTATGGGTGTTGGTGGTCGAAGTGGTCTTGGGGGTGAGCAAGAACTCTTTCTTGAAAAACAACGCGCGTTGATCGTCTTCGTTGATCAGGCTGATGCCCACCGACTTGTTGTCGGTCGGGACCAGCGTGTCCTGGGCCGTGTTCAACGTCGCGGTCAACGGCTCCAGATATCCGCCCAGGCCATAGGCGGCATTGCAGGTGCGCTGTTCGGTGATGGTGAACGGCACCTCCTTGATCGTTGCTCCGACCTTGGCCCCTGAGGTGCGGATCGCACCGAAATTGATAACACTCGGCTGGATGTTGATCGACGACTCGCAAGGCAGGTAGCGAAATTTGTTCAAGCCGTTGACGGTGACGTTGTAGCTCTCGCCGGGCCGTACACCGCCAACCCCGTCAAACTGGAACGCCCGGTAGTTGGCAAGTGAAGTGATCGGCCCTTCCTTGTTATCGCCTGCTGGCGACTTCTTGACGAAGAACAACGAGTAGGTCATGGCTTTGCTTTCTTTTTGCCAGCCGCACGTATCGCCTTTTGGACAGCCGGCCACAGTCCAACCGATGTCCAGCTTTCCACCGGTTAAGGATGAATACAAATAGTCTTTGCCTTGGTAAGTGACGCCGATTTCTATGTCCTTGCCAAGATCGACCCTGTTCGGGTTCATGTAAAAGTAAATATTTTCACTAGGGTTGCCCTGAAAGTCCACCCAACACTCGACGCTGATGGTTTGCGTGGGTTGTCGCCAGAGAATGGTGCCGGCAGGCAACGAGTTGGGAATGGCGGTGGTATCGGTAATGGTGGTCGTATCATTGATTAGCGCCGAAGCGCTCTTCTGGCATTTCAACGCATAGCTGTCAGGAATGCTCAGAAAAAACAAAACACCAATAAAAAGTAACTGTCTGCTCAACATGGCAACGCCTTCCGGAATAATCACAACTGCAGCTCGCTGCGACGCGCATGGGCCAGCCCGGCGTCGCTGATATAGGCGTAGGCCACCTGGTCGACGGGCCGGTCGCAGTCGCCTACGGGCAATGAATAGGTCGAAAACGGCGCAATCATCAGATGATCAATGACCTTGCCGCAGGCGGCGCCTGAATGATCAAGCAAACCGACTTCGGTCAGGGTCAGGTAATAGGGCGAATCGTTGCGCGCTTCATAGCTGCCGGCTGCGCTTGCAGACCAGCGCAGCTGCTCCACAGCCTCCTTGACCGAGCCAGGCAATCGCGGCCGGTAGAACAGCTTGAGGTTGTGCTGCAGGGCAATCGCCATGGCGTTGCTGTCGGCAGTCTTTTTCGGAATCTGCAGCACTTTCAGCATCAGCAACGACTCGCGGTCATCAGGCAGGCCCTGCCCTTGATAGAGAATGTCGGTCGATGCCTTGCTGTTGGCGGGTATCAGCAACAAGGGTTTCGACACGGCCATGGGCAACTCGCGGCTGTCCTGCTTGTCGCCCCAGCCGAGCTTGACCTGCACCAGCGCCGGCTCATTGCCCTGATTGACGATAATCAGCGGCAACTGCTTCTGCGTGCCCTCGAAAACGAACCGGGTAAAGCCGTCGAAGGTAATCTCGGCCCGTGCGCAGGCGCAGGCCAAGGCCAGGAGGAAACCAATTGAGGCGATAAACCTGCGGGGTACTGGCGAGACGCTGCGTTCGAATTTCATCCGCCGATGATGGCGTGGCCCAGGCCCGGCCTGTATCAGACGATTCTGAAAGGCTGATACTCACGGCAGAGTGGCCGCGCCCTGGCGTCGTGTCAGTAGCCCCTTGCCAATACTGCAGCCATGTCCTGCGCCTGCAACCTCAGTACCTCGCAAAATCGCTCCACCACGGTTGAGGCCGGCCGATAATCCGGGCGTATCAACATCACCTTATACGGCACAGAAACACTCAGGCGGCGAATCGGCAGCCCACTTTGCGCCGCCTCCAGCCCACTCAACGGGTTGATGATCGCCACCCCCAGGCCTTGCCTGACCATGGCGCACACCGATGCTGCACTGGTGGTCTCGATGACCGTGCGCCGATTGACTGCCATCGCTCTGAAATGCTGGTCCAACTGCTGCCGGTAGGTATCCAGACTTGCCAGGTTGATAAAGTCCACCTCATGAAAATCGCTCAGCGCGAGTTCGGACTTCGCCAGTAACGGATGCTGGTCGGGCAATACGCAGACCATGCTGGCACTGAAAATCAACTCCCCGTAGGCACCTCGCGGAATCTGCTCGACTTCGGTCAGGCCGAGATCGTGTTGCTGGGCGACCAGCGACTCTTCCAGTAACGGCGATTCTTGCGCCGTGATGCTCACGCTGACGCCGCGGTGCTGCTGGTGGAATCGCTGGCAGGCCTTGGGCAGCAAGGTCTGGGAGAACAGCGGCAGGCAGGTGATGGCCAATCGGCCCTGCTCGAAGTTGCGTATGGCCTGAGCAAAGCGATCAATACGCTCAAGCCCGACATAGGCACGCTCGACCTCCTCTATCAGCAGCAGCGCCTGGGCCGTCGCCACCAGGCGCCCACCTTCACGCTCGAACAGGCGCAAACCGCTAAGGTGCTCCAGGCGCGCCAGTTCCCGGCTGACGGTCGGCTGCGAGGTGAACAGCAGGCGAGCCGCACCGGTAACGCTGCCCGCGTTCATGATGGCGCGAAATACTTCGATATGGCGAACGGTCAGCTTCACGACAACACTCAACGGGAGGTGATTGACATATCAGATATGAATAGCCTTGAGAAAACTAGCTATTTTTCTGGATCACCTGAATGACTCATCCTCGGGGCTTCCCTGCCTATGAGTAACGCCATCATGACCGCTCCCTTAACATTACTGGCCGACGCCGTGCGCCGCCACGGTTCGCCGCTGTGGATCTACGATGTCAACACCATCGGTGAGCGGATCGAGCAACTGCAAGGCTTCGACACGGTCCGCTACGCGCAGAAAGCCAATCCGAACCTGCATATTCTGCGCCTGATGCGCGAGCGCGGCCTGGTGCTCGACGCCGTATCGCTGGGTGAAATGGAACGGGCCTTCGCGGCGGGTGCGTCGGTGGCGGGAGATCCTGCCGGGGTGGTACTGACCTGCGACGTGCTGGATCAGCCCACCCTGGCGCGGGTCATCGAAACGAAGATCGAAGTGAATGCTGGCTCGATCGATATGCTTCGCCAGCTGGGCCAGCACTCCCCCGGGCACCGCGTGTGGATCCGGATCAACCCGGGGTTCGGCCACGGTCACAGTCGCAAGACCAACACTGGCGGTGAGCACAGCAAGCACGGCATCTGGCACGCGCAATTGCTCGAAGCGCTCGACTGCGTGAGGTCCCATGGCCTGCACCTGGTAGGCGTGCACATGCATATCGGCTCGGGCGTGGACTACCAGCATCTGCAGCGGGTTGCCCGCTCGATGGTCGATCTGGTTGGCCGGTTGGGTATGGACATCGAAGCCTTTTCGATCGGTGGAGGGCTGTCCACGCCCTACCAACGCGGCGACAAGCCGGTCGACCTTGAATGCTACGCCCGCACCTGGGCAGCGGCCCGGCTGGAGATCGAGGCAATACTCGGTCATGGGGTGCGCATGGAGATCGAGCCGGGGCGGTTTCTGGTGGCGCAAGCAGGCTGCCTGGTGACCGAAGTCCGTGCAGTGAAACAGGTGGGCCGTAATCTCTTCATCCTGGTCGATGCCGGCTTCAACGACTTGATGCGCCCGGCGCTGTACGGCGCCTATCACCGCATGACCCTGCTCGACGCCCAGGGGATGCCGGTAGATCGCCCGCTGCAGCCCAGCCTGGTGGCCGGGCCGCTGTGCGAGTCAGGTGATGTGTTTACCCAGGACGAACTGGCGCTGGCCCCTCAGCACCTGCCACAGGCTCAAGTCGGTGATCTTCTGGTGATCCACGACACAGGCGCCTACGGTGCATCCATGTCTTCGAATTACAACAGCCGGCCGTTGCTACCTGAGTTGCTGATCGAAGACGGTGCTTTGCGGATGATCAGGCGCCGACAGACCATACAGGAGCTCATGGCACTGGAAATGGAGGTGTAGTTTCCCCTTCGCCAGCGTCCCGCCCTTTTGGAAATGACCTGTGAAGGCCGTTATGATGAGGCGCTTCGTCATGCGTAAACGCAGGGACGCGAAAATACGGATAGCACGGCTAAGCCGGGCACTTGAAGATGGGTATACGGCATGACTGACCGGGAATTACTGGAACTGGCAGCCAAGGCTGCCGGCTATGAACTCATCGAATGGACGGATGCATGGCAAGGCCATACGGGGCACCCGAGGGACGGTGAAGCGGGTTTTCTGCTGCGCGTCGACGCACGGCACGTGCTGTGGAACCCGCTACTGGATGATGGCGACGCCCTGCGCCTGGCGGTGCAGCTGGGTATTCACATCGATTGCGCATTTCTCTGCGCGATGCCCAAAGACCTCTACGGAAAGAACCCCGACGACTGGACTGAAGGCTCGGATATCGACTCGGACGACGAGTGCGAGTTGATGCGCCGCGCCATTGTCCATACCGTGGCCCGTATCGGCAAACGCCAGCATCAGATCAACGGTGAGTCCGCATCCACTCATCCGCCACGTCGCCCATCGTCAGAGGTTCCGCCGTTTTAACCCAGGCCATGAAGGGTCGGTCGAACTTGAATGATGCCCCGCACTGGCCAATCAGAAACCGCCGGACCTCCTGGGTATTGCGATAATTCTTGTCCAGCGGCGTGCTGCGGGTAATCGGCCCTGCGTGCCAGTCGAAGCTCATTTCCTGTTCCCTGGATGGTGTGGTTCGCCCAAAGCCTAGCACTGCCCAGGCCACAAAACACCAGCAGGGTGACCCGCACCGTTCAAGGCAGTGGATAGATCTGCTAGTACCCGCTACCTTGAGGCTTCACGCAAGGAGTTCGGACATGGCAGATAAATATGTTGGCAAGCTCATGGGTGTCGGCACGGACAACGTGCAGTACGTGATCAACATTTATCAGGACGAGACCGTTGAACGCTCATCTCACGGCATGGTTCGCCATGAGGGCCGCAAGCATTTCGAGATGCAATTCGGCGGTGAGGTGAAGAAGATTTCCGAGACGGAGTACGAGATTGTGGCCACGGGCATCAGGGTAACTGTGCGCGGTGACCAACGCTAGCCTCACCCTTTGCCTTTATTCCTGTTCCTGGCCCCGCCCTGGCGTGCTTTGAATTTCGGATTTATCCCGCCAGATCGATTCGCCCGAATCGCCTTCACCAGATTGGCATCGAAGCCGATGTCTTGCCCCCTGCATGCGCGCCAGCATTGACACTGTTACGGCAGGTTGATGTTAATATTCGGCGCGGCCACGCCGCACTGCGCAACAGGAGCAGCATGCATACCTTGCAGGTATGCTGATTTTTGATAAGGACTATTTCTCATGCGTTTTCAACGTTCGGGCATCGCCGCCCTTCTCGCCACGTTAACCTGCACGGCTGTTCTGGCCGCAGATGACATTTCCGGCGTCGCCCTTGGATCCTCGTTGGCTGTCGCCAAAGAAGCTATTGCAGAGGCAAACCCAAACTTCAAGCTTTCGCCATTGATGCTGCGTGACGGCAAGGAAGCCGGCGTTACAGCAGTTACAGCAGACCGACTCAAAGGAACCGGCCTCAGCAATGCGGGGGGGCCTTCTGACGAGTTTGCAGCGCTTCAGAATGATGCTGGGAAAGTGTGGTTCATTGCGCGTGTTCAACGCTTCGAAGACGGGTCGCGCATCAAGACAGAGGCGCTTAAAACTGCCTTGACTGAAAAGTTCGGTAAACCGTCGAACATTACCCAGATGATGTCGCTCGGCCTTGTGTGGCAGTACGACCGCGACGGGAAACAGTACTTTGGCCCCAGCTCAGAGGGTCCATGCAAGGGCGTGCGCAGCGCCAGCAGCAACATTCCCGGTGTGTCGTTTCCGGCGCCGCAATCGTTTAGCCCGACCTGCGGGAAAATCATCCAGGTTGGCGCTTCGGAACAACCAGACGAAATGGTGCCTCACTACACAGTGTCCATCATCGACGTCAAATCAATGTTTGACGAGCTGGCTGCGCGTGATGCTAACGCCGAAGCCGATCGAAGCAAGAAACTGTCTGATGAGCAAGCGAAGAACGTAAAACCGAAAATCTGACAGGAGCCGCTGTACATCTTTGCGCCGTCAAAAAACGCAGAATGTGTGCAGCAAACCTCCGATCTGCATCACCAATGGCGGCCAATCCTCAAGGAATTGGGGATCGGCTACCGGCGGCCATACAACTGCCGTCACACCTATGCGACAATATGCTTAATGTCTGGCCTCAACCCCGCATTTATCGCCCAACAGCTCGGGCATAGCGTGCAGATGCTCTTATCGACGTATGCACGCTGGATAAACTCGTCCAATGACTGGCAGGCGCTGGAAAAGCTCCAGATTGGTCCGAAATGGGTCCGCAGCTGCGAAGACGTCACATAAGCTATTGATAGGTAAGCCCTTTGATCTCCACCGCTAACATCACCATGCAGTCCTGCATGGGTGTTAGCGGGTGCCAATGCGTTGATTTCATTGGGCGAAATCCCCCATCAGCACCCACCCAAGCGCACCCATTGGTATCAAAATTGGTATCAGCATCACCCCTCCTCTGGCGTTCTTGCGCAGCCCTGCAACTGCCCACGTCGGCACCCCGTCATCTGGCGCGTGGCAAGGCACCTGAACCGGCACTTCGACGCGCACGAAGCGGGCCTCCGGTTGAGCCTGCGCAACACAGCCGCCCAGATCCAGCAAGATCAGCAGCCCGCTCCTACGAAAAGCGCCAGTAAATACGGGGCTGCGGTTCGGACAAGGCCATTCCCGCCCCCACAAGAAGTGTCGTAGACCAGCGGGCTGTAGACCAAGCTCCTTCGTGCGAATTTGGTTGACAGCCCGCAAGAGAAAAATAGCGGCCCTTACTATTAGCACAGTGCATCTCTTATAAAAAATAGAAGCTCATAAAAAATATCGTCACCCTTAAATCTATCGAGAAACACAGGCGATTTCGCTCACCACACTATCCCCATTAAAGCAGAAATTAAAATTCCCCCTTTCAACGAACAAGAAATAAATTGTAACAAAGGCCTCTTGAAATACTCTAAACACCAAGAAAACAACATTTATTGACGAAGAATGAGAAGCCTTGCCTTCTATAGCTGGATGGAAACCCAGTTCATTAAAACCCCACCCAATGGTAACGTATGCTTTCGCATTGCTCAGAACAAGAAGTAGCACGAGCAAACTTGTTGGTTGAATAAAGGATTAACGAATGACTATCGAGCGAGAGATTTTCTCGGCCCTTATCGCGCAGAACGCATTACAAGGTGAAAAGCCAAGCGTACAAAGCTACGCCCAGCTAGCCGTCGACAAGGGGTTTAGAGCGCTTTCGTCAAAGCAACAGGCAGTGGTAAGCCCCTTCCTGCAAAAAAAATGCGAGGGAACGAAAAAACCAAATGAAAAACATAACAACTGCCAAAATACTATAGGCGGTCGTGAATTGGTTACAGCCCTTGAGAAGTCAGAGCTTTATAAAGGATGGCGCTGCGGGAGCTGCCGAGGCGCATCTGAATAATAACACAGCGACCTAAAGAGAGTAGTAACCTAAAAACCTATAAGAACAACCAGGAAAACCACTACTACTCTCGCCACTCCTGAGCGATATTGCAGCAGGCCACCACAGGCCTGCTCGCAGTTCTTTTCGATAGCCCCCGTCAAATCGCCGCCCACTCGTCACGCACTTGAGCGCTTCGGAAAAATTCTGTACGACGCTGCCAAATCCTTCTGCGTGTCTAATTTTTTAAGGAGAAAATAGTGCCTATATATCAAATAGCACTGCTGGTCGTTTTCGGTATTGCCACACTCTGGTGGGGTTACCGATTGGATAAGAGGAACCGTCAAAAAGAGCTGGCCGCAAAAAGACAAAGCGAAACCCGAGCCTCCTAGGGTCGCTGGCAGACTCCCTGATATACGTCTGCGCCGCCCTCAAGGCTGCTTTGTCGACGATGAGGTCTCTGCGTAAATTGAGAACAGCTTGTCCAGTTTCTCGACTGAGTTCGATGGTTCCTGCATCACCCACGCTGCCCTGCCAACTGGGGTGCAATGCCGCCGCAGGGTTAGCGCTTAGTGCAGCGTGCGCGCAGGTCCGCCAAGCGACCGCAGCTGGTATTCGGTGACCGCCTGGTACAGCGACTCAGCCTCCAGCCGCAGGCGCTCGATTTCCTCTCCTGGCTGGCCAGCGTCCACAGCTGCTTGGTAGCGACGCTGCGCATCAATGGCCTGTTGTATCAGTGGCTCACCAGCCTCGATAATTCCTGCCAGGGTCTTCTTCACGCTGCTGCTCCGGCTATTTGATCAGAGCAGTATAGGTCAACGGCCATTCGGGCTTCGCTACGGATCAACCAGATCAGCGATGACCACCAGTGTCACCTTCCGGCCAAAAGCGGACATCGAGGAAAAGATATGGAGCCAATCCGTCATTTTGGCTCTACCTCGTTACTCGCAACGCTTCGAGCACCAGGGCGAAGGCAGGCGATGGTTGTCTACGGCTGGGATAGTAGAGGTGATAGCCGGAAAACGGCTCGCACCAGTCCTCTAGCACACTAATCAACCGGCCCTCTTCAAGGTGGGGGGCGAACTCGTCTTCGGGTAGATAGGCGATTCCCAGGCCGCCGACGGCTGCGTCCGCAATATGGGTCGTGGTGTTGAACACCAGTTGCCCTTCGACCCTCACCCTCAGCTTTTTGCCTTTGCGCTCGAACTCCCAGGCATCCACTCCACCATAGGTTGGAAAACGGATATCGATGCAGCGATGCGCAGCCAGATCATTGGGGTGCGTGGGGATGGGGTGCTGGGCGAAATAGCTGGGGGCCGCCACTACTGCCATGCGCAGATCGCCGCCGATGCGTACAGCGATCATGTCCTGAGCAACCGTCCCGCTGAAGCGCACACCAGCATCGAAGCGCTCAGCCACGATGTCACGGAAGCCGTAGTTGATATCGAATTCGAGCTTGATATCCGGATAGGCCTCCAGTACGGGTATCAGCTTGGGCAGCAAGGTCGTCTTGATGATGTTGTCACCACAGGTGATACGTACCGTGCCCGCCGGTTTGTCGCGCAGCTCGGTCAAGGCATCCAGCTCGGCTTCGATTTCATCGAAGCGGTAGCCGATAGCTTCCATTAACCGTTCACCAGCAGCCGTCAGCGAAACACTGCGGGTGGTGCGTGTGAGCAGGCGAATCTGTAACCGTGCCTCCAGCCCTGACACCACCTGACTGACGGCCGACTGGGTAACGCCCAGGTGCGCTGCTGCACGCGTGAAGCTACCTTCGCGAGCCACGGTCACGAAAGCCTGGAGGTCGTTGAAGTTATGCCGAGGCATGTGCCCATCCTCTGATTAAGTAGCAGAAGTTATAGCGGCTTTAAGCATTAATTAGCTAATCAAGGCCTATTTATTTTACGACAATGCCTCCTGTCCCCTTGCGCCTTTTCCCGCGAGCGGGCCCATGCAATCGCCAGAGCCCGCTCGGCGATTGATCTTCAACCCGTGAAGAGGACGCCCCCATGAACAGACTTCTTGCAGCCCTGGGCCTTCTGCTCAGCTCATTCACAGCTTTAGGAGCCGACATGTCCAACGGTGCAGACAATTTCTTCCAGAGCGACAAGGTGACCATGGAGAAGGTCAGCTTCAACAACCAGTACCAGATGAGGGTGGTGGGCAACCTGTTCACCCCTAAGAGCTTAGGTAAGTCCGCACCCAGCCCGGCTATCATCGTGGGCCATCCCATGGGCGCGGTGAAGGAGCAGAGTTCCAACCTGTATGCCCAGAAACTGGCGGAGCAAGGCTTCGTTACCCTGGCGCTGGACTTGTCATTCTGGGGCGAGAGCGAGGGCCGCCCGCGCAACGCCGTTCTCCCCGACATGTACGCGGAGGACTTCGGTGCGGCTGTCGATTATCTCGGCACCCAGGCGTTCGTGGATCGGCAGCGCATCGGTGTGCTGGGCATCTGTGGCAGCGGCAGCTTCGTGATCAGCGCGGCCAAGATCGACCCGCGCATGAAGGCGATTGCAACGGTCAGCATGTATGACATGGGTGCCGCCAATCGCAACGGCCTCAAGCATTCGCAAACCCTGGAGCAGCGTAAGCAGGCAATCGCCGCCGCAGCCGAGCAGCGCTACGTGGAGTTCACTGGCGGCAAGACGCAGTACACCAGCGGCACCGTGCATGAGCTGACAGACGATACCCACCCGATCCAGCGTGAGTTCTTCGATTTCTATCGCACTGCGCGAGGCGAGTTCACCCCGGCGGGCTCCAGCCCAGAGCTGACCACCCACCCGACGCTGACCAGCAATATTAAGTTCATGAACTTCTATCCGTTCGCGGATATCGAGACGATCTCCCCGCGCCCGATGCTCTTTATCGCTGGCGAAAACGCTCACTCGCGCGAGTTCAGTGAAGAAGCCTTCCGCTTGGCGGGCGAACCCAAGGAGCTTTACATCGTCCCCAACGCCGGGCACGTCGACCTGTATGACCGGGTGAATCTGATTCCTTTCGACAAGCTCACCCAGTTCTTCCAGAACGGCCTGAAGCGATCCGCGAGGCAGGCACCATGACTAGCAAACTTGCCGCCCAGCCAGGCGCCTTCGCCACTGACCAGCCGCTGTCCTGCCCCAGTCACTGGGGTGGGGTCTTGGCGATGACGCTCTGCGTCTTTGCCCTGATCGCCTCGGAGTTCATGCCCGTCAGTCTGCTGACGCCACTGGCAACGGATCTCCAGGTCAGCGAAGGCGTTGCGGGGCAAGGAATCGCCATCTCCGGTGCGTTCGCCGTGCTGACCAGCCTGTCGATCACCTGGCTGGCCGGGAGCATGGATCGCAAGACGCTTCTGCTCATCCTGACGGGCCTGATGGCGGTCTCCGGCGCGGTGGTAGCGCTCGCGCCGAGCTTCACCCTCTACATGCTGGGACGAGCGTTGCTAGGCGTGGTCATCGGCGGTTTCTGGTCAATGTCGGCGGCCACGGCCATGCGCCTGGTGCCCGATGATCAGGTGCCCAAGGCGCTAGCCATCTTCAACGGTGGCAACGCCCTGGCTACGGTGATCGCGGCGCCGCTGGGCAGCTACCTGGGCGCGGTAATCGGTTGGCGTGGGGCATTCCTCTGCCTGGTGCCGGTGGCGCTCGTCGCACTGGTCTGGCAGTGGCTCAGCCTGCCGAGCATGAAGGCCCAGCAGCGAAAGAGTCCCGCCCCCAGTGTTTTCAGGCTGCTCGGCACTCGCTCGATAGCGTTCGGCATGGCGGCTTGCGGAGCCTTCTTCATGGGGCAGTTTGCGCTGTTCACCTACCTGCGGCCCTTCCTCGAAACGGTGACCTTGGTCGATGCCACTACGCTGTCATTGATCCTGCTGGTTATCGGTGTAGCCGGTTTGGGTGGAACGCTGTTGATCGGCTCACTGCTGAAAAAGTACCTGTATCGCACGTTGATTGCCATTCCAGTGCTGATGGCTGTGATTGCCCTCGCGCTGATCCCTGCCGGTAGCTGGGTCGTTCCGGTGGTGATACTACTGGGCCTGTGGGGGCTGATGGCCACGGCAGCGCCTGTTGGCTGGTGGAGCTGGATTGCACAAGCGATGCCCAATAATGCCGAGGCAGGTGGAGGGCTTATGGTGGCAGTGGTGCAGTTTGCCATTGCATCGGGTTCAACACTGGGCGGCTGGTTGTTCGACCACAGCGGCTACCAGAGCACCTTTACTGCAAGTGCAGCCATTCTGTTGCTTGGCGCGGCCCTTACCGTTCTGGCCATGCGTGCGCAGCCGGGTCAGCCAAGGTGAGGTGGGAGTCTTCAAGATGTATAAGCTCAGCCAACATTTCTGCCTTTCGGGCATCCGGCTATGCCTGCTGTTCATGCTGAGTGACTGCGCATTCGCGGAGACAACTCTGAAGGAGGATCGTATGTGGATGACCGTTGGCGAACAGCGCTTCACAATCACCCTGGACGATAGCGAGACCTCACGAGCACTTACACAGCTATTACCACTTACCCTCGACATGAGCGAACTCAATGCCGACGAGAAATACGCGAGCCTGCCGCAGCGGCTGCCAGCCCGCGCAGTAAGGCCCGGTACGATCCGCACTGGCGATCTGATGCTGTACGGCGCGGATACGCTGGTGATTTTCTACCGGACGTTCGAGTCGACCTACTCCTACACCCGAATTGGTCGTGTCGATAGCCCCGAGGAGCTAGCCGAAGCGTTAGGCCGGAATGATGTGAACATTCACTTCTCGGTGAAGTAGGAGGGGCGCGAAGCCTGCCCCGTGAGTGTATGCTTTTGGCCGACTGTAGCCGGTCGCGAGCGGCAGCTATCGGCCAAAAGCGGTCAGTCATGACCGGCTGCTTTCGACCCATAGCTGCCGGTCGCGAAGTGCAGAAATCGGCCGGAAGCGGACTGATTCGCAGCAGGCCAGTCTCCTGCATTGAGGTTCGCAGGTACCTACCTTTTCAGGGGCAATTCAATCGCCTCGCTTAACGCGCCATTGGCGCCGAAAGCGGCAAGCCCACTGCTAGTCTCGAAAGGCTCCCGGAGGGCGGTCGAACCAGCGCTTGAAGGCACGGTGGAAAGTGCTGGTATCCCTGAACCCCAGCCGCTCGCTGACCGTCGCCACGGGCAGCCCCTGGCGAATCAGCTCCGCAGACAACTCGCGACGTACCTCCGCCACCAGCGCGCTGAAACTGGTGCCCTCTTCCTTCAAGCGTCGGTAGAGCGTGGTGCGACTGACGTGCAACGCCTGGCAGGTTGGCTTGATGCTCACGCCTTCTGGCAGGCTTGCGAGAATCAAGCGACGCACCGTGCCGGCAAGCGTATCTGCGTCTTGCAGCTGCGCGAGTGTCGCCCTTGCACGAGACTCCAGCATCTGTCGCAGGTAGTCGCTGGCGCCGAGAATGGAATGCTGCAGGAAGTCGCGCGGCAGGTGGAGGCTGTTTCTCTCGCTGTCGAAGCGCAGCTCGCTGCCGAACAGCTCGACATAGTGCGCATGGTAGGCCGGGGATGGGAAAGCGAACTCGCACGCCAGAGGCCGCAGCTCTACGCCGGTCATCTCCCGGCTCCAGCGCAGCACTGCACTCATGCTGCGTTCGATGGCGGCCTGCGGGTAGGTTTTGCCGGGGGCAAAGGTGATCTCCAGCACCAGAGCATCTGCCGTTTCACTGTACTGCCAGCTCTCCGAAGGGTTCATCAGCGCGATATGCCGCTGGAACACTTCCAGCACCTCGCTCACCCGACTGCATTGGCGCAACCAACTAGCCAGCACGCCATGCGTGGCGGGGTTGAAGGTCTGCCCGATCAGCAGGCCGATATGCGGCAATTGCGTGTTGTTCGCGGCGAACTGCCACAGCGCCAGTAACTGGGTCTCGTCGACACGCTGCTCCTGGATCGGCGATGCCGCAGCCCCCTGGTCGAGAAGTTTGGCACCCTCCACCCCGGCCTCCCGCAACTGGGTTGCAGTGACCACGCCGAGATTCAGCAACTGGTCGTGCAGATCCAGCACTGCGACGGCCGATACGGTGGTACTTCTGACCATCGGACTTGCTCTTGGTAGTTGCTTGGGTAACGACTCTAACGCACGGTGCAGAGCGGCGGCCAGCCGTCGGCCATGCAAGTGCAGGTTGCAACCAAAAGCCATACAGGTTGAACCGCAGAGCCATGGCCAGCCGTCATCGGACTGCCTAGCATCGACGACACGACCATGGCACAGGAAGACCTGCTATGCCCGAGCACAGAATCGAATCGTTAAGCGCCTTGCGCGCACTGATTCCGCCACCACCGGCGATGATGCACAAACGCCTGCAGCGCAAGTTGGATGAGCACTGCCTGCTGATGATCCGCCAAGCGACGGTTTGCGCCGTCGGCTTCGCCGACCCGCGGTTAGATATCGAGTACCTCGATTTGCGCCACCATCCAGTGTTACGGGCCGAGGGCCAGGACATCCTGCTGCCCTGCCCGGCAGACAAAGCGATCTCACAGCAGCCGATAGAGGAGATGGCCTGCAGTCTGTATTTCATCCTTCCCGGCGTGGGGTTCAGCCTGCGCGCCAATGGCCGGGGCTCTCTGCGGGCCGGAAAGCTGTTGGAGTTTCGCGCCGAGGCGCTGTTCCTGCACTGTTCGCGAGCCAAGGTACGCGCCGATTTCTGGCGGGCCAGAGAGTACACCACGCCCTTTTTAGCTGACACAGGGCAGGCCTTGTCCGAGCCAGCGCAGGCCTTTATCGCCGCCTCGCCGTACCTGCTGATGCTTACGCAGCGCCAGGCCGACGCCACCGAGATGTCGCCACGAGGTGACCCGGCTGGTTTCGTACAGGTACTGGATCGCCACACTCTGCTGGTACCGGAACGCCCTGGCAACAAGGTTGCCTGCAGCCTGAGCAATATTCTCGTCGATGGCGCCTTGCGCCTGTCCTTCCTTCAGCCCGGCACCGACACGGTTTTATCCGTGGCCGGGCGCGCCTGGTTGAACAACGACTCGAACTTGCTCGCCCCACTGGCAATCAACGGCAAGCCACCTCGGGTCGCTACCGTCGTGAACGTCGAGCGCTATCGCTTCCAGCACTGCCCAGCACTGCTGGCCGCGGGCTTGTGGGATCGCGCAACACACCTGGACGAAAGGCAGATTCCAGCCTTTTCCAAGATGCTGTCCGAGCACATGAACGGTACGGGCCTGTTGGGCAAGGCCACCAGCCTGGTGGTCGATGCGGTGGTCAAGCATGACCTGCGCCATCTCTACTGAGGTGACGGGGTAGGCGATGGCTTAAGTGCCCTTCTGTACCTTGCACAGCCGGATGCTTATTGTTGTCCGTCAGCATCCGAATCCACTGCGCTTTCTAGCGAGGTTCTGCTCTAGCCGGTCATGTAAGCATGCGACTGGCTGGTATTGGCCGGTTTAGGTCATCCACGAACGGCCGCAAAGGGTCGAAAGCAGCCGTCTGGGCTTGGTTTTTTCCAGATCACTGCTCGATGCCTTGGACGTAGGCCTGGCACGCCCGCAAGGCAATCAATCCTTGGTCACCGGCATCGGTGATGGCGACAATTCGTTGAGCAGTTGCTGGGTCAAGTTCGACTCGCGGGGCTCCATGAACCACGCCGCCGGCGCCGGTAGTGGCTGGCACCCCACAGCCACTACCCTGGGCTGGGGCGGCGAGTAGGACTGACAACCGGAGATCAGAAGTAGCGAGGCGATCGCGCAGCCGAGCTTGGGTTGCTTGAGCATTGGTCAGCTCCTGGTGGTGGGATTTATCGCTGGCCTGTAGCCGATCTTCAAGGGCGCGGCGCCGAGCTTGCTCTGCGTCCTGCCAGTTGATCACCGCCACAGCAGCAGCTTCTCGTTCAGCCTGGAATTCATTGGCTTGCTTCTCGCTCTTGGCCTGCCATTCAGCATCCATGGTCGAGCGTCCATGCTCGTATGTGCCCCAGAACGCCCAGGCCACCAGCGCCAGCGATGCCGCTGCACCGATCGTGCGCCAGCTGATCACGCCAGCACCTTCAGCGCGCGGTCATATAGCGCCTTTCGCTCAGCGGCGCCGTGCGGCACCCGGCCAGGCTTGCCGGTGTTAATCACGCTACCGATGTCCTGGAAGCGGCCGGCGTCGGCCAGCTCATTCAGGCCGTGGGTCGACCACCACCAGGCGGCGGACATGGCGGCGTGCTCGGGCTGCTCGAGCAGCTCGGGGTTGTCCCCCAGCGGCAGGGCCAGGCCGGCGCCGGCGGCGGCATAGTTCGATCGCCCGGTGAGCTGGATCAGGCCACGCCCACGGTACCGCCAGCCGTCCCCCGGGCGAGTGTTGCCCATGCGCCCGCTGTAAACGATGTTGGCGATCTTCTCCGGCTGCCGCGCGCAGACTGCCGCTGAAGTTGCGGTAAACCGGCCGGGCCAGGTGCGCACCAGCGCCTCGGCGCTGTAGTTCAGGTTCTCCACCAGGTTGCGCAGCTGACCCGACTCATGCCCGATCTGGGCGAGGAACGCGGCCACGCGCACCGGGCTGTCGATCTTGTAGCGCGCCATGGCCCGGTTCAGCGCAGGCAAAAAAATGCCCGCGACTGGGCGGGCGTTCGGGAGGATTTGCAGCAATTGCTGCTCGGTCAAAGGGGACATGCGATTCTCCAGGCAAAAATAAACCCGCTCGATGGCGGGTGCGATGGGGTTAGCTTGATGTCAGGCGGGCTGTTGAGGCCAATCGATGGAGGTCGGATAGCCCTCTTGATCGTGAACGCGGCTCAGCGCTACGCGATACTTCTTCCAGGCCTTGAGCGCTACCGCCTCCTCCTCTGTCGCCTCCTCCAGGTCTACCGCATCCTGCAGTGGGGCAATGTGATAGTCGGCAATCTCTCGCAGCCGTGCCTGGGTTTGCTGAGCCAGGAGCAGCGGGTCGCTAGGCTCGGGCTTTGCAGGGGGCGGCGGTTGAATCGCAGGCAGAGCCTCAACCGCGACATGCAGAGTGATGCTGTGCTGCAGGTCCGCAGGCTGCCCGCCCACCGTTGCAGTCACGGCCAGGACATCGTCATCAAATGCGATCGCAATCGACGCATCCCTGTCGACAGTGTTGAGGGCATAGCCCCAACCTTCAGGCGCAGGGACCAAACCCTGCGTTCCGTGCACAAGGTAATGGCCAGGGCCAGCGTGCTCGCAGGTGATTTCAGCCTTGCCCAATGAGGCGATGTCGATAATTTCCCCGGTACTGCCAAGGATGTTGATTGCCGCTCTGCTCATGTTCAGATCGCCTTCAAAGTGCCGTCAGCGGCACGGATTGTGTTGCCCGTGTGGTAGAGCGTTACCCAGGCCCCTGGATTACCCTCGCTGGAAAAATGGCGCGCGGTGATGAAAGGAAGGTTGCCTGCGGTCGCCGTCATCGCGATCTGCTGGATGTAGTTTCCGCCGAGGCTGTTGACCAGCAGCGAACCGCCGGCATCGGCGAATGGACTTCCAGCAGCACCAGCACCGAACTTGTAGAACCCATTCAGGTAAGCCGAGTTCGGCGTTGATGCTGGACCGCCGCCCAATGCGCCGAGGCCGAAGCCTCCGACAGTAAGCAAGGCGCCAGCAGTTGCATCGGTCGCGCTGGCCTGCTTGTTCGAAGTGGCGGCAGTCCCAAGACCAAGACCCGTCCGGGCAGTCGCCTGGGTGGTGCCACCGGTGCCGCCCTTGGCCACTGGAATAGCCGCCGGGAGAGTGTTGCCTCCCAGCTGTGCGTACAGCTCATCGAAGTTCGCAACGGCTTTGGTCCAGGCTGCACGCGGCGTATCACCACCGACTCCAGAGGGCACAGTTCCAAGGTTGATTGCTTGTTTGGCCATTAAAGACTCCTCAAATCGGTTTCATAGGCCGCGCTGCGAACAGCGTCCGGCCATTGGCGGTAAGGGGGTTGATCCCTGAGCCGTTATCGACGTACATCTGGAGCATTCCCCTGTTGCCGGGCCAGAAGCCCCCGTAGTTCGCCCGTATTGGCTGGGTCGTTTGCGTGATGTTCGTGCAGGAGAACAAGGCATTAGCCAGCACGTAGTCTTCATAGCTGCCGGTCCAGGGCATCTGCTGGCTTGGCGCGTAGTAGGCCGAGCCAGTGATCGGGTCTCCTGCTTGAATGAACGAGTTGGTGGCGGGCTGACTGTTCAGTGAAGTGATGTTTGTGGATGTAGAAAAGAGCCGTACACCGTTGGCATCCCTAACTGATATGCCGTACTCCCCTGGCGGCGAGCTGTCTGCCATGTAGCTGGAGCAGAACCACTTGATGGTCATGAAGTGTCGCCAGGCATCACCGTGAAGGGGGTGCGGCCAGGCCTTCAGCCTGAACCCTGTCCAGTTCCCCGGGCTGCCTTTGACCGAGAAGTTGCCGACCATCATGTAGTCAGCCGCATTCAAAAAGACCATGGGCCTTTCGTACGTCGTGATGGGTGCCGGGAAATTGATGTCCGCCCACTCGATGACCTGCGACTGCTGGCCAGGTATGGCCTGTTGGCCAAACTGGAAGCTGCCACTGTGACGAACACTGAGCACTCGATTCACCGCATCGATCTGCATGCGGATGTTGTCGTTCCTGCTCCTGATGCCGTACGAGCCGGTCGCGGTGAACGGCTCTCCACCCTGAGACAGGATCATCACTTGCCAGGTATTGGTGAGCGGCTGCCGCAGGTGCAGAGTGCCGGCCGAGTACCAGGCGGCAGGAGAATAAGTGAATTCCCCCCGGTCCTCCAGGGTGTCAACAACGACGAATGACTGTGCCTGAATCTCCGGAATCGAGATGTACTGGTCGAAGCTGCCGTCCCCGGCGACTGTCATCATCTTCAGGGACCGGATAGGTGTAACAGAGGTGTCGAAAGTGACCACCCCTGCTGCATCCCTGGTCCTGAATCCGTACAACGCCATCAGGTCATCCTCCCCACGCCTGTGCGCTCGATGTAGTTCAGGTCGTAGACATACAGCCCGTAGTTGTTGAGCAACACCGAACCATCTGCCGTCTGTCCGCGCAATGTCAGCGTCCCAGCTGGCACGTTAATCTCCAGTAGCGGCAGCCCTTGCGAGTTGACCGCAGCAGAGCGCAATGTCATGCCGAGCACGATCTCCTTGATGAACGCTTGGCTGATAAATGCCTGGTTGACGAAGAGCTGGCCGTTCTGGAAAACGAACAGGTTCCCTTCCACGCCGTTGATGCCATCGATGATGGCTACACGCTGGGCAGAAAGTAGGATCTCCCCAACCTCGCCATTGCTTCCCTGAACGATACCGGTTGCAACCTTTTTGCCGTTTGAGTTCGTCTCGGTCTTCCATGTCGATTGAGCGGAAACCTTTCCATCGACACCCGCCACTACCTCGCTCAGCATCTGGACCGAGGCGTTTGCCTCACCGGCTTGCGCCTGCACGGTGTCAATCCTTTGCCCCGTAGCGATGCCGTCCTCAATCCGGGCCGACTGCTCGGACCAGACCCCGACCGAGCTGGAACTGCTGCCAGCAAAACCTTCAGTGGTCCCCGCTTGCTCTGGGTTCACCTGGACATACAGACCGTCCAGGCGAGTTGCCTGTGCGGTGATTTGGTCACCCTGCTGGGTGACATTGGTATCGAGCTGGCTGATCGCCTGGGCCTGGGCGCTGTTGACGCCTTCGGCACTGGTTACCCGGCTGGTGAGGTTGGTGATCGCCTGGCCCTGGCTGGTGATCGTCGTGCCCTGCTGGGTCACCGTCGAGCTCAGGCTCGAGACCGCTTCCGCATTCGCTGAATCCGCCGCGGTTACCCGGCGGCCAACGATGTTGCACCACAGCGCCCTGCCCCCCGCCGGCTGTAGGCGAGAGACAAACCGAGCCGAAGCCGCCCCTGCAGGCGCGGTGATCCGCCCCTTGAAGGTCTGGAAACCACCGCCCGCAGAGAATGTGAAGGCGTCGAAGTAGCCGAGGTTCAAGCCATTCTTGTCGGCGAAGCGCAGTTGGAAGCTACCGGTTTGCCCTGCAGTCATCTCAGCGCGGTAAACGTCGGCAGACAGGTCGAACTGCTCACCAGGCGCGGTGAGGATGTTCTGGTCCTGGCCGCAGAAGCTGGCCTCGTAGAACGCAATGGCCTTTCCGGCTGACGGGTGCGCCGTTGTGGCAACCACTGTCGTTGTCGCGGCACCCCACGGCGCGACAATCCCGTCCTCAAAGTTGCCCTTGAGCACCAGGTTGTCCGGCTGCTGGCCGATAGACGACTTGATTTGTGTGATCGCCGTCCCCTGACTGGTGATCGTGTTGCCTTGCTGACTGACCGTGTTGCTCAGCGCCTGAACCGCCTGCTGCGCAGCGGTGACCTTGCTGTCGGTGGTCTGCAAGCTATTGGTGAGCCCGGTGATGGACGAGCCCTGGCTTGTCAGCCCCTGCTCTGTCTGGGTCACCCGGTTGGCCAGCGTATTCACCGTAGAGGCGTCTGCCTTGCCGTCAAGGCTCGACTGAACACCATCGATGCGCTGGGCCTGGGCGGTCAGCTTGCCGTCCTGTTCGGTTACCTTGGTCTCCACCACGGTCACGCGCGCCGCGGTGCCGTTTTCCGTCCTGGCCACCTGGCCGATGTCGAGCCAGTAGGCTGGATTCGGAGGCGCGTTGCTACCGCCGGCGGCAGCCGGCACAGCTTGGATCGCAACATACAAGCGCTGGCCCTGGCGCACGTTGTCCCCCAGGGCGTAGGCCTTGGCCGGGTCGTACTCAAGCGCGTCGACCACGTCGCCGATCGCGTCGATCTGCTCCTGCAGCTGGTCGTTGATCTCCTTGAGGCGATTGTTGACCGATCCCGGCAAGGTCGGCGGGCCAGAGATCAGCGCGATCTCCTCGCGCAGCTCCGGGTACAGCGCGCCGTTGCCGATCTTGTCCTTGAAGTACTCCTCATACTCGCTCTGTTCAGAACTGGACTGGCCGTTGACGCCAACGCCTGCCGGAAACCACGGGCCGATGTTGCCGGTGCGGTCGATCAGGCGCGCCCAGAAGAAGAACGACACGCCGCCGGCCAGGCCGTGCATTTCGTGCTCGGCCTGCGGATAGGCGAAGTCGCCCAGCTTGATCGCGTCGTCGCGCGAGGTGGTCTTGCTGTACCAGATCTCCGTCCGCTGGGTGTCTTCGGCGCCAGCAGGAAAGCCCCAGGCCAGCTTGATGCCGTAGACCAGCGGAGTGGTGTTCAGGAGCGACACCGCCGGCGGCAGTCCGGCCTTGCCGGTCAACTGCGTGAGGCTGGAGCTCTTCCAGATCGACGAGATATCGAAGGCACTCACCGCCCGCACACGGGCCAGGTAGGCGCCGGCATAGATGCCCGTCACGTCGACCGAGGTTGCGCCTGTGCGCTGCAGCTTGATCCAGTTGCCGCTGTCCTTTCGCCACTCCACGTCATAGGCCACAGCGCCGTTCACGGCCGGCCAGGCGATGGTCATAGTGCTGACCGCGATCCCCTGGTCCACGGCATAGCTCGAGGTTAGGGCTACGCTCGCCGGCGGAGGAACGACGGTGATCGGGATCACGCTGATCGGCCGCTCTTCCAGGCGGGCGCCGGTGTCGATGTGCGCGAACTTGCTCGGGTTGAACTCGAGCGCAGTGATCTCGTAATCGCCTTCAACGGTGCGCACCGTCCTGAGCACGCGGAACAGCTGGATAGCCAGGTCGTCGGCGTCGATCGCCCACTGCAGCTCCGGCTCCGGCGCAACGCTATAGGCCGTGGTTACCGTAACAGCACGGCCACTGACCGACTCGACGGTGCGGCCCTGGGCGCGACCGTTGGGCAGGTTAATGATCAGGCGGTCTCCAGCCTTGATCTGCGTATCGCGGTCGAGCGTGACGACACGGCCCGCCGCAGCGGCGATCCGGCCGCCGTTCGGGCGCCCTGCGATCAGTTCGTCCGCCACAGGAATCACATGGCCTGGCAGCGGAATGCGCCCCTCCATACCAGTCTTGAAGGTCACAGTGCGGTCTTGGCTATTGCTGAGCAGTATCCACTTACCGCGGCGTTGGGCCTCTGATGCCCGGGTACAACCGATAGCAGAAATCTCGATCGGCCGGTCACGGTACCTGCGCTGCAGAGCCAGGTCAGTGACCGGGATTACGTCGGTATCGTAGTTGTTGGCCGGGTTGTCGTAACTGACCAGCGCACGACTGTAGTGGGTGTTCTTCTCGGCACCGCCATAGGTGAACTCGCCATCGATCACATTGGACCGAGTGAACACGTAGTCGATGTCCTGCGCTCGCGGCATATCTGCCTGCATGAACAGAGAGCCTTGGGCCCAATAGACCATGCCCCTGTAGATCGCCGACAGGTCGCGCAGCAGCGTCCAGGCCTCGGCCCGGCCCTGAAGGTTCAAGTCGCACAGAAAGCGCGGCTCCTGTCCGCCAATCCCGTCCGGCACGAGCTGATCGCAGTACTGGGCGATCCGGTACATCTCCCACTTGTCGACCATCCAAGGCTTGATGCGCTTGCCCAGGCCGAAACGATCTTCCACACACAGGCCATAGGTAACGAATGCTGGGTTGTTGGTCCACGCCTGCTTGAAGGTGCCATCCCATACCCCGGTGTAGGTCCGGGTCAACGGATCGTAGTTCGCCGGTACCGGCCACTTCCGGGCCTTGCACTTCACCGTGACGGCCGGGATGTTCTGGAACTGCTGGGCGTCGAACTCGATGTAGAGCAACGCGGTATTCGGATAACGCAGTTTGCGGTCGATGATCTCGGTGTAGCCTGCGATGGTCATCGTGTCGGCGATGGTGCCTGAGTTCTGGTTCGGGGTTATCCGGCGAACGCGGATCATCCATCCGCTGGTGGCCTTCGGCAGGTCCACCCGCACGGAGCGCTGGTAACCGTTGGTGGTCTTGCCGTCCACCGCCCCCAGCTGCATCTGCTGATAGGCACCGCCGTCTGTGGCGACATCAATTGCGTACTCAATGCGATAGCCGTTGGTGTTGCCACCTTCGTCCTGACTGGCCAGACGCGGCCAACTGAAACGCAGGCGCACGGCCGACAACTGAATGTTGCTCAATGCTCGGGACCACGGGTTATCGCTACGCAACTCAACGTTGACGGTGGTCTCGTTCTCGATCGCAGGAATGCCCGGAATATAGCTCTGCTCGATGCTGCCCGACCGCCAATCCCACTTCACGTTCGGGAAGTTCACATTGCCGCTGGCGTCCGCAATGGGCGTATTGTCGAAAAAGATGTCCTCGTCCGTTGGTGTTTCTTCGAACTCGCCCTCCCCTACGGCGATCAGCATCTTTCCCAGGTTCGTCGACTGCAGACTATCCGGTGCCTCTGTCGGCTGCTTCGGCTTGCTACCACCTCCTTTGGCGCCGCGGATCTCCAGGTGTTGTGCTGCGCCCATGCTTCCTCCAGGCAAAAAAATCCGCCCAATGGCGGAGAGTGTAGAATCGATAGCGACAACTAATTTTTAAGAACCTGCTGAATAAGCAAATGACAAGTAACCCTGACATGCACTTAAAAGTAAAGTTTCGCCCAACACAAACAAACAAAAAGCCCATAATTGAGATATGCGCTATAGTAATTTCCCTACTAGCGCTATTCACAACCGCCTATCAATCCTATCTAACGAGGACGCACTACTTCAAAAGCGTAGAGCCGCGCATCAACGCTTATCGTACTCTCGATGAAAACTATCGCATCGTTATTTTTAACAACGGGTTAGGCCCAGCTTTTGTTGAAGAAATCACATATTTCGTAAAAGGAAAAAGGCTGGAGGCCAGTTCAATTGTTCCAGCGCTTTCGCAGCTAGGGATCGACAGCATGTGCTATAAGTTCGGAGCACCGCGCCCTGGTGATTCATTCAAAACCCAAGAAGAAGTCGACCTAGTAAAATTTCGAAATAACTCAAAATGCGCCGTCCCAAAAGCTATATTTTCATTCCTAAGTTACGACGATTTAGATTTAGAAATAAAATTCAAATCAGTCTATGACGAGAAATTTGTTTATAGATACTCACTTAACAAGCAGACACCCATATGACTAGGTCTTGTCCTCAGCATAGATAGATGCCGAGATGATCGCTCCACCCCACCGGCGCTCGCCGATGCAGATCGGCACCGGGTTGCCGCTGGCGGTCGTGTTCTTGGCACTGCCGAAGGCGTAGGACGGCAGGTTTTCCGGTGCAGCGCTTTGTGACAGGCCTTTGGCCTGGGGGCTGAGCATTTGGATGGCCCCGCCCAGGGCCAGTGATGCGCCAAGTGAATGCCCCCACCCTTGCATCCCTGGAACGAAGGATGAGGCAACAAAGATCACGGCTCCGATGATCGTTTGCAGTAAGCCGGCGCGCTTGCTGCCTGCAACGACCGGAACAAACCAAAGCTCCCGCGCACCGCCAAGATCAAGGTCGCCCTCACTGATATTTTTGCCGTTCTTGAAGATCGCGAACCTCAGCCCTCGACTTTCGGCATCGACCATGTCGCGAGCAAAGCCAGGATGATTCACATCTATAGCTTTGGCTGCCTCCCGTGGGTCACCCCGATCCAGCAGGTAACTGTGTTCCTTGCCGTACTTCTTCCGAAGGAAGCCGAACAGGCGGATTTTGGTCTTTGGGGTGTAGTGAGCTGCTGTGGCTTTCACATCTTTCTCCAGGCATAAAAAAACCGCCCGAAGGCGGCTAGTTGAGCTCGCTGGTGGCTAGAGGCAGGACTTCACTGCATCTTCGATTGCGGACCTACCAACCCCTGGCATCCAGGCAACCCGTTGGTAGAAGGCGACTGAGCTACCTGTCAGGATCTGCTTCACCTCGAGCAACTCGTCCGTTAGCTGCATGGCCCCGATAACCAGACGATAGCCATCTGCAGTTTCCGATATCACCGCTTCAGAGCGGGCATCCTGCCACTTTGGGAACACGCAGAGTGCGTACGCTTTGGGCGACTTTTTGGTGCTCGCGCTTACAGTGGGCGTATTGCCTTTCAAGTCGCTCGGCGACACGCACCCCGCCAGCAGCGCCACCGCAACCGCCCCAATCAGAATTCGCATGTGATCCCTCCTTTGAAATGGGTGACTTTAGCGCGGACCTGGCCGGGCATCCAGTGTGGATAAATTCTCAGTACTCTATCTCTGCAGCGCCGTAGTAGCGTTACGCCTGTACGGTCCCAAAAGCGGGCGGTGTTGCATTGGAGCTGAAAATGGAATTTGTAGAGCGGTTAAATGTGATGTCGGCCAAAGTAAAACAACTGGCATCAACGATCCAAACAGAAGAAGCCACAAAAACAGCTTTCGTGATGCCGTTTATCCATACTGTTCTAGGCTACGACGTCTTCGATCCTTCGGAGGTTGTGCCAGAATACGTGTGCGATATAGGCACCAAAAAAGGTGAAAAGATCGACTACGCGATTCTGAAAGGTGGGGAGATTCAGATCCTTATAGAGACAAAAAAAGTAGGCGAGCCACTTAACATCAACCATGCAAGCCAACTATTCCGATACTTCCATGTAACTACCGCAAGAATATCCATCCTAACAAACGGCCGACTGTATAAGTTTTTTACCGACTTAGACGCCCCTAATAAAATGGATGAAAAGCCATTCTTAGAAATTGACCTACTGGACATTGATGAGCATGTAATACCAGAATTACAGAAGCTTACAAAGTCAGCCTTTGACGTTGACTCCATTATCAATGCAGCAGGCGAGCTTAAGTATGTCGGCCAGATAAAGCGAGAGATGTCGACTCAATTCAGTAACCCTGACGATGACTTCGTACGCTTTTTCGCTTCTCGAATATACGATGGTGCGATAACCCAAAAGGTAAGAGAACAATTCGCGCTACTCACGCGAAAAGCCGCCTCACAGTTCATAAATGACCAAATCAATGATCGGCTGAAATCAGCAATCAGCGGAGTTCCCTATCCGACCCCTGCCGAAAACGTTATAAACGAGACTCAGGCAGACTCCATCGAAGCTGCGGAAGATCGAGTTCTCACCACAATGGAGGAGCTTGAAGGTTTCCATATTGTAAAAGCAATAGTTCGAACTGTAGTTGACGCAAAACGCATTGCTCACCGTGACACGCAAAGTTATTTCGGAATTTTACTCGACGACAACAATCGAAAGCCAATCGCAAGACTTCATTTCAACCGATCACAAAAATATCTAGGAATTTTTGATAAGGACAAAAATGAAACCCGGCATCCGATCAACTCTCTCGATGAGATTTACGAATTTTCCAGCTCTTTGAAAGAAACAATTAATTATTACCAAGAGCAAGCCTGAAACTAACCCAGTCCGTTGCCTGCAAGCCCATGGACTGGGGTATTGCTGACCTAGGAGATTTAGATGAGTAAGGAATCAGAAAAGTGGGGGTATAGGGCGGGCCCTAGTGATGCAATGAAGCGAGAGATAGGCCAAATAGCGGTCAATCATGCGCTGTGCGAGACGCCTCTTTTTAAGCTGTTTCAGCACTATACCGGAATAGCAAGCCCAAAAAGCTTCATTCTTGCAAAGGCTCTAGGCTTGCGCGCAAATAGCTTCTTGCGCGTGGTTAAGGATTTCGCAAACTATAAGACCAAAACATCCCAGCCCGAAACCCATGCACCAATCTTGGAGCGTCTAAACAGCTGCCTTAAAGATTACGAAGATCTTTCAAAAATCCGTAACGAAGTTGCACACTGGCAGTGGTATCAATCCCCAGAAGGTGCTGAGCACGCAAACGCGGCCTGCGACATCCGCCTAAACTCTGAGGGCAAACAACTGATAAAAGAGTTTACGCTTGAAAATCTGAAGCTTCTTTCACTAAACCTTATATTCACGAGTACAAACCTTGAGCTTCTAGCGCACATCCTCATTCAGGGTGAATCACCCGAAGCAGCCAAAGACAAATTTAAGCAATTCGATGAAATAGCTAACAAAGTTCAAGAGGCTCTGCTTGTACTGCCTGAGCCCTCGGCTGAAGCACTGACATAATCCTAAATAAATCTTCGATTATCGTATCTGTGAAAGAAGGATCGTAGAGGCTGTAAAAGTACTCTTTTGCAGCTTCTACCATAACGTCAGTCACTACTACCGAGTGAAGCTCCTGGGGGGTGCCCCCAGAAAATGTCGCAAGATTTGCAATCGACTGAACTCTAATCCAGGACGACCTATTCATACCGTTCTCCTAAAGTGTCAGCGCCTCATATAAGTGACTTCGCGCCCCTATGACGCAACACAAGGCGTGTCCGGGCAAGCCAAGGCCCGCCGAACACGATGATTTCTGATGGTCTGCCGTACAGATGGTGTAGCAGGAATGGGCCCTGGCCGAACACCTGGACCTGCTCGTCGGGCAACTGCGGGTCGGCGCCCAGGTAGATACCGGCATGGTTCGGGTGCGCCGTGCGCCCCACCTCCATGACGATCATGTCGCCGCGCTGCGGACGGTCGACCTGGTAGAAGCCTGCCGCCTCGTAGGCCTGCTCGTACAAGCTGGGCCCGGTGGCCTGCTCCCACCAACCGTCCTCCCGGGCGTAGGCCGGAAACTCCAACCCCCACTCCCGCTGATACCAGTCCGCGCAGGCCTGCCAGCAGTCCCAGGCGCCGTGCACGAATGGTCGGCCCAGCAGCGGCGTGCTGCCGCTTGGGGTGATGGTGCGTAGATCGCCTTCAGGCCAGGACAGGATGTGCCAGGGCAGTGCCGTGGCTTCGCACATGGCCAGGTCACGCGGTGACGGCCTGCTGGTGGCGTCTGGGTGCGAGTGCACGATGCCGATCACCTCGCCCCGGTCTTCCGCTGCAGCGTACTCCTCAGGCGCGATCCGGAACTCTTCGACTGGGTCGCTTGCGGTGTTGGTGCACGGCACATAGACCTGCTTGCGGCCGATGGCCAAGATCAGCCCGCAACATTCGCGCGGGTACTCAGCCGCGGCGTGCGCTTGCACGGCGGCCAGGATGTGTTTGCGCATGGTCAGCTCCGTGCAATAAGAGAAACGCCGGGGAACCCCACGAACGGCAGTTCGTTCTCGGCACCCCAGCGCGCTTCGCAGCCAGTTCCAAGGCAACCACTACAGACATCCTTGACCGGATCGTCGGTAGGGTTGCCCTCTTCATCGACATAGGGACCTGTGTAGCCGCAAACCGGCCCTCGATAGCCGCCAGTCATTGCCTCATGGCAAAGCGTCGTCATCTGGCGTCCGATCGTCTCGCCGCCGACATCCCCCGGGCTGGCCAGCTCCCACGCCACCATGGTGCCGTTCTCGCTGATTTTCTGGTCGATGTACCAGACCTCGATTGCCTCCTCTGTAGGGTCAGCCTCGGGGTTGCCGCCGGGGAAATTCGCGGCGTCCAGGTACCGGCCCAGCGTTTGCCGGATGGTGAGTTTGAACTCAACGAGGTTTTCGAAGGCGAGGCAAAGCGCGGTAATGCGACCGTTGACGTTACCAACCGACAGTACAGGCCGTACCGCCGTGCCATCCGAGTTGGCTTCGATGCCTTCGATCTGCATTGGCCAGGCGCCATACTCGTTGCCCTGCCACCAGATTGGCTTAGCTGGCAGCTGGTCAGCATCGACACCGGCTGCGGCCAGCTCCTCAGGAGTGTGCGGGATCGCATGCCCATGAAAGCGGAGAATGTCAGCACCGAAGTCCGAGCCGTCCAGTTCGAACAGCAGCACTTCATTACCAGGCGCAAGCGTCTGGATATCGCTGATGAGTGACATAGTGATTTCCTACGGATGGAAAGACCGAACGAATGTGGCGGTGATCTTGAAGAGCCCGCCGCCTACGGGGACGGGTGCAGGGTCATTGCATGTGAATAAGCCCAACTGCCCCATAGGCGTGGTCCAAAGGAATGCCTTTGCACCGGCGTGGCGATCAAAGAACTCCATTACTTTCAAAGCTTTCTGCTTACGCACGGTGATCGTCACCGGGTAGGAATCTTCTTTGTTGTTCGGGCCATCGCCGACGGTTTGCTTGTACCCTCCGCCGAATCGCGACTCCCTCACCCGGTATTTGATCTCGGGTTTCTCACCCCGCTCAGTCGCCCAGCTGAAAGTCTCGATAGCCATCAGCGCCTCCCGTTTGCATTTCGATAGCTGATGCCGCCTGGACGCCAGGACTCGGCCACAGCTCGCTCTGCAGCAGTCTTCATGTGCTTCTGCATGTTCTGCTGCAGTAGTTCTTGATCCAGCTCCATGCCTTCGCTGCTGCGGTCTGGAACAACAACGCTTACCGGTGCACTGATCTGGATTGTCGATCCACCACCCGCTCCTGCTGCTGCGGCGGATACAGGCCCAGCCCCCAGCGGCGTGATCGTGCCGCCCTCAGCCCCCATCATCAGGTAGGTCTTCCCTCCCTGATTCAGCAGCTCCGGGCCCAGTTCGTTAACCTGGTAGAGCGAGTTCGCCGCTACCGGGCCGCCGGCGGCACGTTGGCCGGTGACGAAGTTGTCCATGATCGCCGGGCTGTAATCCGCCGCACTGGCGCCAGGCGTGGTGGATGTGCTGCCGCCACCGAACCAGGCCCCCAGCGCACTGCCGGCAATGCTCGACAGCAACCCGGAGGCAGCCTGCCGGGTGGCAATCCGCGTCATGTCCGCCAGGATCGACTTGGTGAAGTCGGCGAACGAGCCTTTCCCAGTGATGGCGAAGTTAACGACTGAGTCTTCCATCGAGCTGAAGGCGTTGATGAACAGGCTCTTGGTCTGCCCGGCGACATCCCGGGCCGACTCAAGGTAGTTCTGGAAGGCCGACGAAGCGCCGGCGCTCCAGCTGCCCTGGGCAGTGGTCATGTCGTTGTAGTTGGCGATCGCAGTTTCCTGCAGGTCGCGCTGGGTTTTGTCGAGGGCCGCCAGCTTCTGGTTGTACTCGTCGAGGCTCATGCCGCGGGAGCCGTCACCGTACTGGTTGGCCAGGTCCAGCTTCTGCTGATTGATCCGGTCGGCGATGCCGTTCTGCTGGTCCTGTAGGCCGCGCTGCCGGTCGCCCAGGCCGAGGCCTTCGGCAGATCGCTGGCCCTGCAAGCGCAGAGCCTTCACCTGCTGATCCAGCGCGCTGGTGTAGGTCTGCACCGCGTGGGCCTGCTTGCGCAGCCGCCCCTCCTCGTTCGTGGCCAGCACGGCCAGTTCCGAATCAGCGTCCTTCTGCGCTTTGACCATGTTGGCCCGGGCATCAGCGATCTTCTGGTCCAGCTGGACCCGCTGGGCAGCCGAGGTGCCGGCCTTGCCCTTGGCAGCTTCAAGCGCCGCGATCTCCGCCTGATAGGCGTTGGTCACCTCGTCCTTCTGCTGCTCGATGATGGCTGCGCGTTGGGCCGCGTAAGACTCCTGGGAGATAATGCCGGCCTTCTGGGCAGCATCCAGCTCTTTCTCGGCGTTCTTGTACTCAGCGAGAATCGCCGCGAGCGAGTTCTTTGAGTCATTGAAGCCAGTCAGGTTTACCGCTGTGGCTCGGACCGCCGGGTCCTTGTTCTTGTCCTTGATGTTCTGAATGGTCTTGGCGACAACATCAGCCTGCACCAACGGGTCATTCGGGTTAGCCTTCCTCAGCGCCTCGACATCCCGCCGATACTCTTTGATCAGCTTGTTGCGCTTCTCTTCATTGGTGAGGTTGGTATCGCTGATTTGTTTGAGGCGTGCGGCTGCATCGATACCATCTCGCTCTACCCACACCCGATCTGCTACAAACTTGGTACGACTCCGCTCTGCCTCAATCTGCATCTCGAGGTAGGCAAGTTCCCTTTTGTCGTTCTCGGTGTCTCGGGTCTCAATCCCCATGGCAGCGGCGCGCCCGCCACGCCCCTGATTGGTCTGCAGCCGCAGGCGAATCACCTCCGCCTGCTGCTCCAAGGTCTGAGCCCGGCCAACACTCAGTGTGGCGTCGAGAGCCTCGGCAGCCGCACTCTTGATTCCTTTCCAGGCGCTTTCGATCAGGCCGAGGTTCTCGGTGACTTCGCCGGTTCTGGTCCTGATGGTGTCGGCGTAGGTGTCGGTCAGCAGCTTGGCCGCGCCGATAGTGTCGCCCTGGTCCTTCAAGGCCACGATTTGCGAGTACACCGATGCAGTCAGGAAGTTGTACTGGTCGTTCAACTCCTTGGCGGCTGCAACCGGGTCCTTGGCGATCTTGGCGAACTCGGCAACCGTTTCATCGATGGAGCGGCCAGTGGCCTTTTCCATGCTGAGCGCTGCTTCAGTGATAGCTTCGAAGCTGCCGCTGGCGATCTTGCCGTTACCGGCGAGTTTGGCCAGCACTTCAGCTGCTGCGCCAGTTGTGCCGACAGTGGCACTCACCTGCTGGGCCATAGCCGCCAACTGCCCGGCGCTGGTGCCCGCGGCGTTGCCGGTGAAGATGATCGCCTTGTTGTACTCGTCAGCCTCCTGGCCGCCCTTGTAGTAGGCCAAGGCCAGCGCACCGGCTGCAGCTGCAGCCACGGTGAACGGGTTGACCAGGCCAAGCACATAGCCGCCCAGAGCCTTCGCCGCCGGCGCGATGCCGCCGAACATGTCCTTGAGCTGCCCACCCTGTTGCAAGGCAACCATCATGATCGGCTGACCAGCGACGATCGACGTGAAAATATCAGTGAACTGAGCCGGCACACCTCGCAGCGCTGCAGCGGTAGCCTTTGCAGTCATGCCAGTGCTGCTCAGCGCGGCATCCGCACTGCCCAGGGCAGCCCTCGCCTGGTCAACCTTCCCCTTGTACTCAGCGAAAGTCTCAGGGTCGAGGGCACCGCTGGCTTTGAACCCCTGCAGCTTCTGCTCCATCTGATCCAGACGGCTCATGGCTGCGACCGTAGGGTCGATTTTACCGAGCAGGTCGTCGAGAGCCTGGCCCTGATCGCGCTGGGCGGCGGCTGCGGTCTTGGCGGATCCGGCCAGGCGCTCTTCTGTCGCCAACAAAGCTTGTGCACGGGTGTTGATGGCGGCCTGCCGGCTGGCGTTCTCCGACAGCACGGCATTCGCCTGGCTGGTAACTTCGGCGGTTTGTGCGGTTGCACGGTTCAGCGATTGGACGTACTCACTCGCCTCCAGGGATGACCGCGCCATGGCCAACAGGCGAGCCTGCTGATCATCAGCAGTTTCTGCAGCACGGCGGCTGGCCTGGGCCCCGGCGTCCGTGGCGGTGGTCAACGCAGCCTGGGCTTGCCCAGCCTGCTCAGCCCCGGCTTTGAATGCAGTCATGCCCGCCGCGGCGGTGGTCACGGCACGGCCGACCGTGATCATCTGCTGTGCCAGCTCAGCCTGCTTGGCGTTGAGAGCCTGCAGCTCCTGAACAATCTGCCGGGTATCTCCCTGCATCCCGCTCAGCGCTGACTCCCAGGCGCGCCCGGTCTTGCCCGCCGATTCCTCGCTACGCTTGCCAGCGTCTGCCAGCTTGTCGAGGTCGCTTGCAGCCTCGACAGCATCGCCGGAGTCGATCTGCAGGCCAAGGGAGGCAATCGTTGTCATGATCTGCTCCAGGCAGGCAACAAAAAGCCCGCACTAGGCGGGCTTAGGTATGGTTTGAGAGCGGCATGAGTTAAGAGGGTTGAAATCTGGTACCGCAGGAATGGCACATCCAAGTACGGCGCCACTCTTCCAACTTGTCATACTGAGCGACGTTAAACTTCCAGTGACGCACAAACCCGATCACACCAATGGCGATGAATGTCACGCCAATGAAGAACCTGCTCCAATCGACGCCCCAATACGAGTTCATCAGCTTGAGGCCGTCGTACAGGATAATAGCGCCAACCCCTGTGAGGATTACGGGTCCCAGCAAGCGCTTACCTGGGGGTGGACCGACGCTAGCGGCCAAATCGGTCTGATGCCGGCCGGTGGTCTCGACAGTTACGCGCGGTCCGATTCCGGATTGCGCTTGGTGAGTTGTTTGAATTCGGGAAGTCCCAGCGGCATGGATGACGGACAAGAGCTGTACTTGCTGACCCTGGCACTGCGGGCAGCAGATGGCATTGTTGCTCACCACGATTTCATTCCTTTGAGGGGCGGGAAACGTGCATTCTAAGATAAGGAGAACCAATTCTGCACCTATGTATGCCCAGAAATGCTCCTTGGGAACTTACCAAGCCGTGATCGGCGCCTTCAGCTTTTACTTCGCCCAACTGCTCACGGAACAACCTGCCATCTCGCCGCATCATTCGCTGCCCTACGCCACTGACTCAGCCATGACGGCCAAGGCCTCAGCCTCCATAACGCGAAGGTCGGGAAAAATGTCGGGAAGTTCGCGGCGTTTGATGCCGAGCATCGAGGCTGTGAGCGGGATGATCGAGTAGTCCAGGCCTGAAGCACCGCCTATGCCCGTCCGCCACTGCGTGGACATCGCTTCGAGCAGGCGAAAGGCTGGCCAGGCGTCCGGCCAGACCTCTACCTCTTCCTCTTCGATGTCGTCTGGCGTAAGCCCCAAGGCCGCTAGCTGCTCGGCGGATGGGCCACGCTCATAGCAGGCGCGGGCCGCCGCCCTCAGTTTCCCAGGCGTGCCGGGTTATAGGCGTTCTGGAAGGCGTCGATGACAGCTTTTGGCGCGCCAGTGCAAGTTCGCACCAGGTCGAGAATGGCGTCGTCGCTGAACTCGTCGTCGAGATCCCAACCGACCACGATATCCTTCAGTTGCTCAGCCTGAAGCTCGATCTCGGCGGCGGTGGCGTCCTTCCAGCTGACACCCTCTTCCTTCGCCTTATCCGCCCAGGCGTCACGCGCCTTGTTCCAGCGATCGAACATCTCGGATAGCGCGATACGGTTCAAGTAGCGAAACTCGAACCCAACCTCCACCGGATCGGAGCCCACCCGTGGAAGCTGCACAGCTGCGCCGAACGTTGGGTTCTGCGCGATTTTGATCTTTGCCATGGGAACTCCTTACGCGCCAGCCAGGTAACGAAGCGAACGAGCAGACAGACCGACGCTGATGGTTCGGGTCATGACGTTGTTCCGTTCCATTGTCGGGTCAGGGGTGATGCTGACGTAGCCTGGGTACAGGATCTGGTCACCGTTGCGTAGCTTCATACGGATCACCGCGAGCTCTTTGGAGGTGTCGTAACCCTCAACAGCCTGCACGTAAGGCGCGGTAGGCTGGTCTTCCACCACGATCGACAAGGTGGTCGGGTTGCGGTTGGTAGGGAACTGCTTGTCGTCGTCATCTTCCAGATAGCCGACGGTCGCATACTGCTGCTCACCACCGGCCGAGTTGAACGACGTGACCTTAGAGATCTGAACCCAGTCGGAAACCGGATACACGGAACCCACGCCCGCGCCTGCGGTGAATTTTTCTGCGTCACTGGTATCGAGACCAGCCAGAGAGAACGCGTCATCGGCGACGTTTGAGGCCTTAACGGCGCGGTCGCTGATGAGTGCCCAGCCTGAGTTGACCAACAGAACGTCGCCGTTCTGGATAGTGTGACCGGCAGCGGTCGCCACCGGCGGCTTTGCGTTGGTGAGTGCAGTGAACGCTACGGCGGCGCCAATGACTCTGGCGATCTCGAGCGTAGCTCCGTTCGGCAGCGGGAAGCGTGCGGCCATGGTGTATTTCCTCATTGATGCCCGCCGGGCGGCGGTTGGTTATGCCCCAGCGGGCGGTTGGTCTGCGACACCCTGGTAGGTGAAGCTGGCTGGGACCGTGTAGGTCGCCGGCTCGGTGATGGTGGGCCCCTGCTCCAGCGGCTCGACGATCAAGCCTTCGAAGCCGTTGCGGCTGAGCTCGGTGTCGACGCGGAACAGTGTGCTCAGCTCGTCGACCAAGGCCTCGGCAGTAGCCAGGGCTTGGCCCGCCGGGCAGATGATGCTGATCTGGTAGATGCCCCGGTACTCATAGGCCTCAGCAGCCAAGTAGCGGGTCGTGGTGCTGGCCGGCAGTAGGAAGGCCCGGAGGTAGGTTTCGCCCGGAGCGGCCTCGAAGTCCTCCTCCATGTGCGCGACCCGGATCGGGCGCGCAGCCGCCCAGGCGGCCAGCTTGATCTCAATTGCCTGGCGGGCGCGTGCGTGGCTCATACCTGGTTATTCCTGATTGCCTCCAGCACGATCTGCTGAAAGCGAGCGACGGTAACCCTCACCATTCCGCCCGGGGCTTGGTCGGAATGGCCGAACTCCAGCGGAATGGCATAGGGCAGATTGTTGACGATGAAGGCTGAGTCGCCGACGCGGAAAGCGATGGAGTCACCAATCAAGCGCGCTGTGGCTGCGGATCCTGAAGGGTCCGCCTCGTCAAGCGTGCCGCTGGCCGGCGTGTCGACGCTGAACTGCCAGTTGCCCCGGAATCGCCCGGTATCAACTGGCGACATCCGGATCAGCGAACCGCCCAGCTCGATGACGATCTCGCGTAGGCTCGCGTCGATAGCATCGGTGGCCTGCTGTGCAAACTCGGCGAGGCTTAGGGCAAAGCTGCCGGACTGGCCGCCGTACCGCTCTTTCATGTGGGAGCCGCGAGCCATGGTCACTTCCTCAGTTGAATGGTCCAGGTAGCCTTGGCGGCGTCCTGGCCGACATTGACCACGCGGTAGCCGCTGATGCGGTCGTTGATGGCCGGTACCGCGGCGATGACTGTGACCACGCCACCCTCTTGCATGAACAGTTCGTTCTGGAGGGTCTTGAGGCGAACGTCGGAAGCGAGAATGCGCGCCCCGTCGATCTCCCTGGCTTTGTACTGCCCAAACACGCCGCGCCCGGTGTAGAAGACAGTTGTCTCTGGGGCGCCACCAATTGCGGGGTCGTAGTCACCCTTCACCGCCCTGCTGCCCTCTACCGCACTTACAGCATCAGCCAGGTCAGTGTTGAAGGCTTCGGCCATGTCGGCCTGCAGCTCGCCTCGAAGGCCCATATCAGCCCCTCACTATCTTTGCCTGGCCGGTGCCCAGGTATTGGCTCAGCAGCGCCAAGGCGAATGACTCACCAGCGCTGATCTTTCGGGCGGAAGCTGAATAGGTCTTGCTGCTTGACACCCCATCAGCATCCACGGACTTACTCAGCACGCCGGTTTCCTTGGCCGCGAAGATGTTGCCCTCGGCGGCTTCCCGGGCGATCTCAGCGCCAGCCTGGACCACGTCGTCCGGCACGGGGTCAAATGCAGGCAGCCCCAAGTTGGTCAGCCAGGTGTTGGCCATCAGCACCGCGCGGGCCTTCTGGCCGTCGGGCGCCCAGGCAGGCCCAAGCAGGGCGTCCACCTGCTCGACGGTGATGTAGATGGTCATTACACGGCCTCATCCAGAAGCTTGGCCAGATCACCTCGCTCTGCATCCGGGTTGAAATCTAAGCCCTTCTCAGCCAGCTTGGCTTTGATGTCATCAATGCGCAGGCCATGGGAAGGCTTCTTGGTCGACCCTTTCACCAGTTCGCGCACGCGGGCTTCATCGTCCTGCGTGAACAGATCACCGTAAAAGCTACGCATGCTGCCAACCACATAGTCCGGGTCGCTTTGTTCGCCTGGCAGCGTATCCAGAGCCACATCCAGCGCCTTGCGGCTTCGCGGATCCTCTTTGCTCTCCATGGAGGCCTTGTACGCAGCCGGCGCAAGGCTTACGTCAATGATCCTGTAGCCCTCCCGGCGCAGTTCAGCTTTGCGCTCGGCGGTAACCGGATGGGGCTCGTAAATGACTTTTTCGGACATGTCAGTCTCCGAGGTTAGCGACCCCGAAAGGCCGCATCATGTGGTTGATCAGGCCTGGCCGATAGCCATGACACCGGCGGTGTGTTTGATGCTTGTTGCGACCTTGTCCCAGTTCGCACCAGTGGCCAGCGCCGCGTCGTCCGGCGAGGCGCCACCGTTAGCAACATCCCAGGCATAACCGCGGAGTCCTACGCCGAAGCTGTAGTCGATCTGCAGGGTGGTCTCGATGCGCTCCTTGCCGTTGCTCGTCTCGATGTTCGAGATCAGATCGCGGGCATCGTGGACAGTGGCTGCCCCCTGGGCCAGGGATAGCACTCGACGCATGGCCGGCGCGGCCGGGTCGGCCACAGCAGCGCTGTAGAGTGCAGGAGCATCGGTCACCACAACCAAGCGACCCAGGATGTCGACAACGCGGACGGCATCAGACTTGAACAGCTGCTCGGCGTTGGTGAGGTTTTGGCCCACGAAGGCATGGAACTGGGCGCCATCCATCACTTGGGCGATCAGTTGGCTAGAGTGATCGCCGAATAGCGCATGGCTGTCGTTCACAGCGATGTAGTCCACCTTCTTGTTGCCCGACACGTCGATGACCGCGGCAGCGCCCTGGTTGCCGATGCCTGCCACCAACGCGGCGATGGCAGTGTTCAGCTGGTCCTGCAGCAGGGATTCGGCGAAGTAGCGGGACGCCACTTCTACGCCCTCGGCAGTTGGTTTGCGTAACCAGGTCATCTGGGACGGCTCATAACGCACCGGGCCGAAGCCGCCCGCGACCTTGACGGTGTTGTGCTTGAGCTGGGTCAGGTCGACCGCGTTCACGTTGCCGTTGTTGCCGTAACGGTTCACGCGACGACGCGCGCCCGCCAGGCCAGCGTAGAAGCTGGTCTGCAGGAAGTCGCCGTCAAAGCCTTCGGTGGTCAGTAGAATCGCGCCACCGGATGCGGCGTTGAACCGCTCGACCATTTGCGCCAGCGTCTCGATGGTCGCAGGCATGAAGTAGGTGTTGAAAACTTCCATATCGGAAAGCGCCATGTTGGAGCTCCTATAGCTGTTGCCCGGACGGGCTCAATGAATGGTTGTCGGGCATCCGCCCTGGTGCGCCGTACCCCATCCGGGATGACAGCTAGGGTCTGATCAGGGCTGGGCTAGATCAGGGAATTGGGATTTGATTGCTTGCAGGCGGTCTTCTTTGTTGCCGCCAAAGTTGCCCTTACCTTCAGGTGGCTTGCCGCCAGTGTGGCTGCCGTTAGGTGCGCCGCCGCCATTTGCACCGGAGCTTTTGAGTATCTGGTCTTTGTAGGGATATTGATCGACAAGGGCTTCGAGCGCTTCGTCGAAGTCCGCCACCTCGCCTGGGCGGGCGCGACTGAAAATCTTGTTGCCGGCCTGGTCGTAGGCGACCACCTTGCCCTCTTCGATCTTGAACGCCTGACCGAAGCGGGCCTGAACCAGGTCACCTGGAATCGCGAACTTCTCCGCGATCAGTTTCGACCGACTGAAGCTGCCTCCTATGAGTTCGCCATGCAGTTGGCCTTGCAGTTTCTCCAAGTCACCTTGCAACGTCTTCTCGCGCTCTGCGGCCGCTTTGGCAGCTGCTGCAACTTGCTCTTCAGCAGCGCGCTTGGCGGCAGACTTGATCTCTTCGACCTTGCCGGCAGTGACCAGATCACCCTCCTTGAGGTTCTTGACGGTCTCCAGCGCTTTGATGGCGGACTCGGCATCCTCTATACCTTCGAACAGCTTGGCGCGGGCCTCAGCTGCCTCTTTGGCCTCGCGATGCCCCTGGGCCTCACGGTTCAATGCCGAGATTTTGGTAACGGCAGCAGCAGCGTCGAATGGAGCCTCTTTGCCGTCATCGTGAACATAGACCGGCTGGCCGTTCTGCAGGACCACATTGCCGTTGTCGTCAAGTTTGAGCTTCATGGATCGTTCTCCGGGCATCCGCCCATTGGCAGGCCTTCCGGCCCAATTGCGCCCCGCTCATCCGAACTGCAGGCAGAAAAAAACCCGCCGAAGCGGGTTATGTTGAAAGTTTGCGTTTGGGTATTCGCTGATCTTCCGGAACATCTTTGTTGATACGTATGAGCTGACTCATAAGGCCGCCATGCAATCCTGTGCTTGTCGGCGCACGCCGTTTTAACTCTTCCTTAATCAGATACCCGGGGCCGTTATAGATTTCGTCAAAAGTACCGTCCCGATTTAGTTTGATTCCAAGGTAGTAATCAGGAACGTGATGCACCGGAAAAGTCAGGTTTTTGCTAAACGTCGCCTTGATCTGCACCTTCCGCCCATCGTCAGAGATCGCATCGTGGTGCTTTGTCAGGCCCTCATTCAGCGTGAGCTCATAGTTTAGGCTCGCGACAACCTCCCCTATGTCGCCAACCAATCTGCCGTCAAGCGTGAACGGTTTGCCTGGATAAGCAGCCTGCAGCTGAGATACCGCACTGAACAGCTGCTCCAGAGCACCGGAAATTTGATTCTGAATTTGTTCACTCATGCTGAACCATCCGAGTTGGAAGGTAGCAGGCTATCTCAAGAACCAATCGACTTAAATATCCGCCTCTGATGCAGCTCATCCAATGTCAGGAACTTGCCCTTGTCGTTGTAGAAGGCTTCAAGCTTCAACTCGCCCTCCCGCATTAGGCGCGCTCGCGCTGGCCCGAGGATCTCGTCCTGACGCGCTGCCGGCTGACGACGCAACCAATCCGCGTATGTGGTCGACTGCGGCACCTGTCCGTCCATGCTGGCCCGCGTCGCGCTATCGCTGAATCCAAGCCTGGATGCACTCTTCAGGATCGGCATCTTGGTCGACCGGCAGCAGAAGTGAATCCGCCCGGGCCCGGCTAGCCATGGAATCTTGTGCCCGATTGGCTTGTAGGTGCCCAAGGTGTACGGCAGGCGGTCCCTGATGCGGCAATCGGAGGACGTGCGCGTGTCCAGGGTACTGAGCCATTCAACATGGCTGATGATGTCGCTGTTGGCCTCGTAGGCGGCGTCACTGGCCGTTTCAGCGGTGTGCGATATGGCGGACCTGACGACCGCCTCAACCTCGCGCCTGGGCTTCTGCAGGATGCCGTCAGCGTAGTTCTGTGCCCGGGTGCCCATGACGGTGCGGACAATATCGGCAGTCGTGCGCCCCTCAACTACGCCAGCGCGGACAGCGTCGCGAACTGCAGCAGCGCGGCTCGTCTCGATGCCGGCCATCCACTCCCTGAGCAGGCGTCCCTGGAATGGTCTGGCCTGCGCAATCGCTTTGACCTGGCTGAACGCTGGCGCAACGACAGGGAAAGCCTCTTGCACCACTGCAGGCAGAACCGCACGCAGCGCACCCTGTTGAAAGGCGACCTCGTAGCTGATCAGACCGTCGGTGGCCTGGTCCAGCGCCTGGCGGATCTCGACGAACGTGGCCTGGTTTAGGCGCAGTACTTCAGCCAGCGCCCTATCCACAGCCGGCGCCGACAGATCAGCACCAAGATTGTCGATTGCCTGGATGAGCGCAGTCCGCAGCTCGGTGTCCTTGCTGTTCAAGATCTTGATGATCGCCCTGACCTGGCCATTGCTGAGCCTAGAAAGATCAACCTCATGCCCGATCAGCTCACTCAGCAACCTCTCGTTGGCCGTCTTCATCACAGCGCACCGAGCGCAGGACCTTGGGACTCGATCTTCTCAAGCTCTTCGTCCCAATCGTATTCGTCACTGATCACACCGCGGCGCTGCATCTCGGTGAACAGCGTTTCCTTGGAGATCATGCCGGCGTTTGCCATGGCCACCAGGGTTGGAAGCGATACCTCCGGCATGTAGTCCACGTCGAAGTTGCCGCGCATCTCGACCGCTCCACCCTCGCCCAGGCCACGATAGTCAGCCATGTACTGCAGCAGCTGCGCCAGGCAGTCGCCGAAGTGGCTCGCCATGCGCGCCAACGGGGAAAGCTCTTGAGCTGCCTCTTCCTCCGCTTGCGTGGCGGTCTTGGTCGCAGCCTTTTCAGGAGTCAGTAGCTTGGCCCCGGCCATGCGCATCTCGCCGATCAAGTCCTGCAACGCTGTACGGCCGGCCTCGACCGCCTGACCGGTGTGCTCGACATACTTGAGGTCGCCCGTGGCCGGCAGGTCGGTCAGTGAGCCAGTGCCGACCTTGAACTCTGGCGGCACCGGTAGACCTTGGTCGTTGAAAATCGGCTGCACGCCGATCCGCACCAGAATCGGTACTCGAATCACATGCAGGATATTGTCCTGGTCACTCTGGCTCTGCCAGTGTTTGACGTTGAGGTGAGCCAGCTCCAGTAGCGGCGGCTTGGCAGTCATGAAGCCAGTCCGCCCGGTGTAGAACGTGACCCAAGGGATGCTGGTCAGGCTGTTGGTGCCCTCGTCATGCAGCGCCCATACGCCGCCCTTCTCGGCGCGGCGGTAGGTGCGCCACTTGCCAGGTTCCAGCACGCGGACCTGCTCGACGCACTTGGCGCCGAAGTCGCCGTCCTCTTCCTCGATTACCTCGATGTAGCGAACCATGGTGAGGACGCCGCCCTTGGAGCGCCAGCCCAAAACCTGCTCTGGCTTCACCAGCACGACATAGGGCCGCACACCGGCCGCCTGCTCCTCTGCCTGGGTGCGTACGTCTTGGGTGGGCGGATGATCTACGAATGCATGGCACAGGCCATGGCTCAGGCCTTCGCGGAAGAACTCCACTGACCACGAGTTGAGGTCATTGCCGGCGAAGTCGATATCCTTCGCCATCACCTGTATGGCCTCAGGCACATCGTCACCGACCTGCAGCGGCTCGGCGAACACTCGAGAAGTCATGTTGCCGACTGTCTCGGAATACGCCGGCAACAGCGTCGAGAGGCGCAGGCGCTCCTTGTAGGAATCGTCATCCTCGGCGGGGTATTGCGGCAACAAGGTCTTGCTCGCCGCACGCATGGCCATCGTCCCGCCCATGAGCGGCGTGATCACGGCCCAGTACGCGCGCATGGCGTCGACAGCAGGCAGCGTGATGCTTGGGTTATCGCTCATGGTCACATTCTCAGGGATTGAGTCGTCGTCATCGGCTTGGAAATCGGGAACAGGAAAGCCAGCGGGTAACCACCGGCATCATTCAAGTGGTCCACGCCGCTGGATTTGTCCGGCATGCCGTTCTTGTCGTAGGCCTGTTGCTCCAGGCCGTCGGTGAGGTGCGGGCACCTGTTCGTGTTGATCTTCAGTCGTCGTTCGCCCTGGCCATTGAGGATCAGGGCATTCACGGCATTCACTCGGTCGGCGATGGCAGGGTTCGTACTGTTCACGCGAATGGAGAAGCCCGCCTGCTGCAGGATGCTCAGATCCGACTCACTGGCGTTCTTGCTGCTGGAGTTGGCGCCGGAGGCATCCGGGAATATCTGGATCGGGTGGCCCTTGCTCGCGTACTGACGCTTGAGCAGGTCGGCCATGTACGGTGTGTCACGCCCATCGGTGACTTCGGCCACAGCAATCGGCAAGCCGCTCCGGAGCACATACACCACGGCGCTCATCTTCAGCCGGTTGAAGTCCATGCCGATCAGCAGCGGCTCCCGCTCCCGCTCAACCTCGTTGCTGTGATTCAGCCTACGGTCGAAGTCGGGGTAGACAGCGCCGGAGGTGAGGTTGACGAACTGGCCGCGTAAGTAAGCCCTGATCAGCTGCGGCGGATAGGAATCCTCCAGGGACGAGATGTAGTCGTCCGGCAGGTTCGCCTCATTGTCATAGGTGCTGGCCTGGACCAAGCCATACAGCGTCTTCAGTTCTGGCCTTTCGCTGATCTGCTTCACGAACTGCTGGTAGGTGAACTTGAACCCTTCAGGCGTCGTGGCAACATCCACACCGTTCTTGAGCCCGTGAACCTTGTAGCGCATCCGCGCGATGATCTTCCGCCAGGCCTGCTCAGCCTTGAGCTTGGCCATAACATCCAGCTCGTCGACCAGGGCGTGGCCGATCTTGAAGCCGACGATGGTCGCGGGCTTCTCCATCGACCGGCAGATCACGGTGCTGCGGTATTGACCGCCGCTGTAGAAGTCGACCTCTTTGTCCGACTCCTTGATCTTGATGCGCAGCCCCCAGTCGAAGGCCACCTCTTCGATCGTTGGGAAGAAAATGTCCCGGATCTGCGGGTACGTCGGGGCGAAGTAGCCAGCGTTGATTCGCGGCCACTCCCAAACGTGCTGGCAGAGCCCGGAGCAACCTACCCAGGTCTTCCCTGAGCCGAACCCGGCAACGAAGCCGCGGAACTTGTGAGGCATGGCGAGGAACCGCGCCTGAGGCACATTAAGCGTCGGCATCCCGCTTCCTCGCGTCGACCACCTCAACACGTACGGAGGTTGGTGGTACTGAATTTAATGAGTCGTCGACCTTGGTGGCCCGGTTGACGTAGATGTCGCCAACCTCCTTGGCCGCCTGCTCCAGCACCTGGATGGCAAGCGGCAGGTTCTTCATGGTCTCGGCGCGCTCTGCTATCCGGCCCAGGGCACGAAGACGGTAGGCGCGGTTCGCGATCGGGATCTCTGCGGTCTCTTCACGGAATCGCCTACGCGTATCCTCGAACAAGGCAACCCAGCGCTTGGCCAGGCCCTTTCCTGAGGTCTTGGTCGGGTCGTGAGTTTCAACCTGCTGGCGGGTCACTGCGACACCGTATTCTTTCTGGACGGCCTCTACCACCTGTGAAGGCGTGTCGAAGCACGCCAAGGCCTGAACGATAAAGGCCTTCACGTCATTGCTGAGGGCTGCCATAGGCTTTCATCCGTCCAGAGCCTGTCCAGAATCACGCCGACTTGAGCAGACAGGTTCCGCAGGCCCTCGAAATGTTGATCTTGGCCACCTCAGGCGGCCGGCTTGCAGCGTCAATCAGCTGCTGAACATCATGGCTCGGCCCATAGCGGCGAACCACTCCAACGAACTCCTCGACGTCGTGGCCGCGCATCTCAAGCTTGGGCATGCCTTCATCGGTGAATGCCGGGGCGCCGTACTTATCGAGCTTGTGCCCGATGTGGTAAAGCTCATGTTCTATGAGGGCGCAGAACTCTGCCTCACTGCACTGGGCGCAGTAGTCACCGGCCAGGGTGATGAGAAACTCCGGCTCATGCCCGAACCAGTCGCGGAGCTGCTGCTCTTGCCGGGTTTTCTGCCACCCACCTGCACGGATCATCAGCTGCTCGGCCTGGCCCAGAACTGTTCTGCCCTTCTTGGTGAACGCAGAGGAAGCCCAGAGCACACCAATGTTTGCGTCGATCAGGTGAGCATGCTCCGGGTTGTGGATGCTGCCGGTCTCGGCCAGGATCTCCCGCTGTATCCATTCCCAAACTTCAGGGCCTGGGCGGAGCATGAGGAAAGGCGAATCAAGCAGATCGGCCGGCGGCGTTGGTCTGCTCATGCATCACCTGCAACTTGTAATGATGGCCGATAGCCGGTATTGGTGAAGGTCAACTGACAAGGATTGCCCCATGAATGACAGATACAGTGTTGTACACCGACCGCGCGTTGACCTCATCGCAATTAAAACTGGCACCCAAACACCCGCCGTTCCGATGGAGCAATACTGCTATCGGATTGAGGACTCACTCGCAGACGGAGACTACGTCGGCGGACCTTACCAATCTAAACCTGAGGCCGACGCTGCTTGCGCTCAGCTTAATAGGGGTGTCGATATCCTGTTTCTCCCCTACGCCAACAGGGCCCTGCTGGTCGCCACCAATGCTCTTCACGTAGAGGCTGGCAGAGAGGTGCTTGCTGGTCTCACTCGCCAAGAATCCGAAAGGTATGCCGAACTTCTGCTCGATAGCGAACCAACGGACGAGTTCATCGACTTAGAGCACAAACACCGGGAGGCTCGTACCGGCTACAAAGTTGATCCGGCTTGATTCTTCTGGAAAAGTGCCGCACTCACCTGCGGCACGCCTACCCGCTTATGCGAATCGTCCTGATCTTCCCGCCGGTGTAGATGTACCGCTTCACGGCGGCGCGCACCGCGTCTTCTGCGCTTGCCCCCCATATCCATTGCAGCCAAGGCATAGGCCGAGCCGCTGCCGATAGCGTCAGGGTTGGACGGGGCAAGCTCCTACCGCCAGATGCCTGTCTTGTCGTCATGGCCGACCATCAGTAGCTTCCCGCCATCTACGGCATAGCCCGAGCACTCCACAGCAACTGCCGATGGAGTGCCGAAGTAGGCCGCAATCAGGGCCTTCTCGTCACACGCGGCGCCGGACAGGAAGAAGCTGACACCGTCGACGACCTGGCACTTCGGGGAATCATCAGAAACGATTACTCCGCCCCGGGTCTGGCGAGAGTCGTAGGCGATCAAGCCGTCCTTGTAGGCAATGGTGGTCATGTGTTGTGCCCTTCTAGCGGCTGAGCAAAGGTGAACTTCACACCTTCGTCTGGATAATAAGTGGAGTAACTGGCGTTCTGGAGGATCACCCCCTCACCCAGTACCTCCACCGCAGCACTGCCATACTTGGCGACCAATGCAGCCTTCAGGTCATCCGCTGACAACGTCAGCGTGATGTTATGGAAGTGAACAAGCGTCTTCTTGATGCTCATCGCTCACCTCAGTTAAACGGATCAGCAGGTTTAGCGATCGAACGAACGAACCACATGAAGCCTTGCTGCAGGTTGGTCTTGGCCAGGGCCAGCAGCCGGGGGTCAACACCCTCGATCTGGCCAATCTGTTTGAACAGCTCGCCGGCATCCGCTTCCAGCACCTTGATCGAATTCATGCCGTCGATCTCGCTTTGGCTAAGGTCGCGGTATCCGGTGATTTTTTTGTGCTGGTTATCCATGGGTAGCTCCTTTGTTCGATGAATCATGGTCGACTCCACCCGTCGCCTATCCCGAAGGTTTGTGGCAGCCATCCAAATGAGTGACTAATAGTTAAATCTCTGCCTGGGGAGGCACAAAAAATGCAACCAAGATTCGTTATCGTTCCAGCTGTTCCAATAGCAACGGAGTCGTTTCATTCAGGTGGTCGCTTCTACGCTAATACTCTGTCGAGCGGCTTTGATGTTTACGACAACCAGGAAAAGATCCGACTCAAGCCAAGCTATGCAAACAAAGGGCTGGCAGGTGCGGCGTGCGCAAAGATGAACATGGAATCGCGCAATCCAACTGAGTTGTTCCCAGTGTTGAGGAGTGAGTGATTCGCCACGAAATGACGCACCTTGAATTTGTGGCGCGGTTTACTGCTCGGGATTACGTCCCGGCAACTTGAACCCAGTGAAGCGATCGGCGTAGGCGCGGATCTTGTCCACCCCTAGCAGGCCAATCATCCCGCCGACGATTCCAGCAGCCGACTGGGGGATGCCCAGCAACTCAAGCCCTGAAAGCATCGCCAGGGTGATACAGCCGCACAGCAGGCTTTCGAGGAAGGCTGCCTTCTTGGTTCCGCCGCCATAAATGATTCGTAACGCTGAGATCGACACGGCCAGACCGGCCGCATAGAACGCGGGTGCATGCTGGCTTAGCCACGCAAGCATAATGAGCCAGGTATCTGGTTTGTCTGGCATATGGGCCATTCCGGTTCCTCCCTTTCGGGGAGCTATAAATAAAAAAGCCCGCGTAAGGCGAGCATTGGCTACGTGCTGTCGTTGTTGACGATATTTGACCTGACCCCAAGCCAGTGGCAACCTAGACGGCTGCTTCAAAATCAGCGACAGAACTCTTTCTCACAAGGCTTGCCTCCCTCGGACATCTGTCATGACTTCACAGCTCGAAATAGTCATCAACGCGACAAAGAAGCTCGAATCACTGCTGACCCTGCTGGGCGCGGACGGCAGAGGCCTTCAAGAAAAATGTGACTCTGTGGCTCACTTGTTACCGCCCGAGATAGTTGGGTCAGTCAAGTACCTCGCTCGAAATCGAAATAAATTGCTGCATGAAGATGGTTTTGAGCTCTCCGACTTGGGCGCCTTTCAGTATCAAGCGGGCTCGGCGATTGCTTACTTAGAAAGAGTTACTGCTCTCGATCAGAAGATCGAGGAACCAGTACCCAACGGAATCACGATCAAAATGCCTGATCGCGCTATTCAGCCTGTTCCGATCGAGGAACTGGAGTGGTTTTTAGCTCAGGAGCCAGTGTTCACTGAGCCCCATGAAAAAACCAAGGGTTGAACGAAAAAACTGGCTTAACAGTCAGGTCAGTGATGATCCTTTGATGGATGCTTAAGCCTCGTCATTACGTGGCTCGCCGCGGGGCTTAACAAGCCTCAGCTCACCGACGCCGTGGTCTGCCAGCATCGCCTGCACATCGCCCAGGTTGCGGGCTAGGTCACCGTAGAGCGTTACCCCGCCAAGGCGCAATGGCTCGACGGCAGGCTCTTCATCGATTCTGGCAACAACGTTGCCCGTCTCCAGGTCCCCGATCACGGTGTTCCCGGCCGGCCCCCTGATGGTGAATGCCCCCGTCTTTAGGTCAATATCGACCTTGCCTGAGGTGCTCGAAAGATGTGTGTAATGCCCACCGATATGACGAGCCTTTGGTTCAGAGCGGCCCCAGCAGCACTCCCAGCTTGGAGCAATGGGTGTGGTGGAGCCGAAAACGAACCGGCCTCGCGTAATGGCGATGCCTCAAAAGAATGTTTACCGTGCGCCGTCGAACATTGCGACGCACAGCAAATGAAGAGTTAAATGACTCATGTCGCTCAAAGGCGAGGAGTTGGAGCTCGTGGCTCTCTTGGATGGGCGAAGTTTTCGCCCCGTTTAACATCGGCAATCGATAAAGCTGTCTCAGAGCACCAAGATCAGAACGCCCAGCTCCAGATATCCTTGGTCTTCCAGTTACCGTTGTCGACGTTGATCAGTCGGATGTGGCGATAGGTGGGCTTGAAACCGAAGCGAGCCCAAACTGGCTTCTCCTGGAGGATCGCAACACCGCCGTTAGGCTGTAGCCGCAGGACCGCACCCGGGAAGCCTGCAGTGCCCGACTGCCACAGCACTGTGTTGTTTGCGCCATAAACTACGAAGTTGCCATCCGCCTGGAAGACAGCGCGTTGGGCGCCGCGATTCTGGGTTTTGGTCGACCACACAAGAGCACCGCCCGCGGCGTAAGCGGCAACGTTGCCGTCCGCCTGGAACGAAATTTTGCTAGCACCAGCTTGGTAAACCTGGCCTTTAACCAATTCCGTACCCGCCGGGAAGACGACCGAATCGATCGATCCCGGAACAAGTGGAATACCACCAGTACCGTTCCAAAGCGCCAGCGAATCGACCAGGACAATGTTGCCGTCGTCTTGGAGGATCAGATGGGTACGGTTCCACTGATCCTTACTGGTAAACGTACTGTTCTCAGTCAGCCAAACACGCATACGAACACGGTCGTCCAAGAACGCACCATACTGAACGTAGAAGGCTGTGGGGTCCTTCTTCCGTAGGCGAGTAGTCATACTGTATGGCTGACTTTCGTTGGCCACCCAGACGGTGACGCCTTTGTCTTGAATGACCAGGTTCGCATCTTGCTGTAGCAGCAACTTGAAGCGGCCGTTTGGAGAAAGCAGGAACTGGCCTGGAGACATGGTTTGGTAGGCAGGAAGAACCGAAGAGCCGCTGCCGGTGAAAGGAACACGTGTACGAGCACCCATAATTTGTCACCTATTAAAGTCGAATGATTTGCGCGGCCTCTGCCGCATTCATGTCGCTCAAAGGCGATAAATCGAGACTCGAGGTCTTTACATGATTCAAGGTCGCGCATCGCGTGCACTTGATCTGGATCTGGCTGAACTCACCCACGCGGGCGAGTAGTCGGTTGCATTTTCCGCAACGAAATTCTTTGAACATCTGCAAGTCCGTTTGATTTTCTGCTAGGCTCCGTCCCGCTCGCGCGAGCAGTGAGGGCCTTGGCTGGCTTGCAGGTACAGTCTGCGATCTGGCGGCTACAGGAAGTGGCCTTTACACCTTCTGAAGTCGCCCTCTCTTTTCCATTCCGCGCAAACGAATAAGCCCCGAACTGGTCGGGGCTTTTGTGTTTCTGGCGGGCATAAAAAAAACCGGCTCATTGGCCGGTTTCTTTTAGGTATTTGCCTAAGGCAAAACTGTAACGATGGGGAAACTATGCCACTACGCGTGCGGGAACGCAATAGGCCCTCAAGCGGCCTCCTTCATTTCGTACAAAACAGCCCCAATTGGTGAGAGGGCCTCCTTATCGATGTCCTCGCACACCTCGAAGCAGATCTCCACGAAAGGCTCCCAGTCCCTGGCCCATGCACACGATGGCAGGCTCACGCCGTAGACATCATCGATCCACTTCTTGAACCACTCAGGGCTTGCGAAGGGATCTTCACAGGAAGACTGCCCGCCCTGGTGCATGCGGCGGTACCGGAACATGACACCTTTGGCCACGTATTCGCACCGCTCACGTTTCGCCGCCGTCATCCGACCAGATCTTGCCAGCGCGTTGTTAAACACAACCTCTTCAGCGGTCTCGCGATCGTCGTCACTGCAGGCCGGTGCGTACATGAAGTTGCCGAAGGCGCGAACCTGGCTGTGCAGCTTGCCGATCGCCGACTGTACCCGCCCTGCCAGCGCCTGGTGCACTGCATGACTCGCACTGCGCTGCTTTTCAGTGGTCTGCACCATGGCGCCCAGTAGGCCCAGTTGTTCGATGAAGGAGCCCTGGCTATCCCAGGCCGTGTACAGGCAGTCATGCCATGCTTGGCGTGCGCTGTTCAGTTGCATGGGCCGCCCCTCCGCTTGGCCTTTCGCAAAAGAAACTCCTCGTAGCTGTGCTTACGGGCGACTGCGGCACCCCAGGCAAGCACAGCGCCGGATGCCACAAGCATCACGGCCAGAATAAAAAACGCCAATGCTGTGGTCATGCTGCAACCTCCTTCAGCTGTTTGATCTTTGCCCGGTACTCGGCCTTGATGGCCTTCAGGTCGTCGATGGTGTGCTTGCAGGCCCGATGAGGCCCTTCCAACCAGGCCACCCGGTCGGCGCCGATGCGTTGCACCAACCGGATGCGGTACTCGACCGCGTTACCGGACAGGTTGCGATTGCATTTCACGCATTGGCGGTGGACGTTGAGCGGCTCGAAGCGCAGCTCCGGGCAGGCGCCAACAGAGCGGTAGTGGCCGGCGTCCCAGCGGCTGCCGGTGATCAGGTCGTGATCATTGGGCAGCGAGTCGCAGCTGATGCACGGCAGGTGCTGGTCGCGCAGGCGGATGTAGGTGTTGAACTCGGCCTGGGCCTCGCGCATGTAGTCACCGCGGCTCTTGAGCTTTTCCTTGCGGACCTTGACCTCGCGGCGCTCGCGCTGGTCTATGGCCTTGCGGGCCTTTTCCCGATGACGCGGGGCATCGAGTGCCGCACAGGCCGGACTGCATACAGCCTGCCCCATGCGTGAAGGGACGAATGAGGCCCCACACGATGCGACACAGCATTTTTTCGACTTAGGCAGCTTCCTTTCGATCGTCATGCGGCCTCCTGGCTCAGCAGGTCGTCGAAGACCACACCATGGGCGGTGAAGTCAGCAACGATACGGTTGGTGTAGGCGATGCCCTGGGCGCGATTGAAGAGACTGGTTACCGGGAAACCGTCCGGCCCCAGCAGCTTGCAGTCGCCCATCAGGCCAAGCTTCTCTTCGTAGTTGAGGTGCTTAGTAGTTCGGTACCAGGCCGCTCGGTAGTCCTCATCCTCGTTGATTAGGATCTGCACGCCGTGGTGCAGCTTGCAGTACTTGCGGGCCTCCGATACGTCACCGATCTGCGTCATCTCGGCAATGCGCTTGTAGAAAGCGAACCACAGGGCGTTCTGGTCCAACGTGCGGTCCTTGCCAGGGCGCAGGCTCACCACCACGAATTTCTTGTCGCGGTACATGGTGGTCAGGCAGGTGATGGCCTCGGAGAGCTTGGCCTGGCAGTTGACGCTGATACGGTCAGCCATGGGATACCTCCTTCGCCATGGCTGCGTCGACGGCTTTGTCCGTGAGCTCTGCCCGGCGCAGCTCATCACACACGTGCACGTCAGCCCAGGCGTGCAGGTACTCTTCATCGCGCAGCCACCGGTATCGCTCGGCATCCTTGCGCAGCGCCGCAGCCTCTGCCCTGGCATCATTTAGCGCAAATGCCAGCCTCTTCTTGTCAGCGGCGTAGGCGTCGTTCGCTTCGCAGGCAAGATTCAGCTCTGCCAGCAGCTGGAGGGCGACCTCCTCCACGGCGTGCTCCCCAAGGAATCCATCCAAAGCGTCGGTGCGCTCCTGCAGTTCCTGGCCGCCGGCCCTCCAGGCGCCTACCACTGCCCACAGCAGGGGCTGCAACTTTGATTTGTCGATGTTCATCAGAATCCTTCCTTCGATTGCGCCGCGGCGATTGCCTCGCGGGCCTTACGCTTGCGTAGATACGTATTGACCCGATCGGCTTGGGTCTTCTTGCGCTTCTCGCGGTCCTGCCGGGCCTTAGCGGCCTCAACGATTGATCGGACTTCTGCGAGCTTCTCGCGCAGCTTCGGGGATGCTTGGACAGGGGCACCGGTGAGCAGTCCGGCGATGGCCTGGCCGTCTTCGGTGATGGGCGCGATGCGCAGATCGGCCAAGTACTTGGTGCCCGACTCCTGGGTGATCAGTTGCATACGCACAGCCGATTCGATGGCAGTCACTCGGCGAACCGGATCGAAACCGAGGGAAACACTCCAGGCAGCTGGCTTCGCCTCAGCCCGCGCTCCGGCAACCAACCGTTCGTACGCGCTCATGAACGCCATCCGGGCGCCGACCTTGTCGCCCAGCGCAAGCACCGGTTGCGCCGCGGCCATGGCTTGCTGGATCTCGGCAGTCATCACCACGGTCTCGCTTTCGTCACTGGCGGTCAGGGCAATGGACCACGCCTCATCCTTGCCAGGGCGACCGTCAGCGGCCTGCACTCGTTGCAGGATGTCCGTCATGGCGAGTTTTCCCTTGACCTCAAGCCGGCAGGCCTTCAGGGCGCCGCGGACGGTAGCCACTGGGTAAGCGCAGAGGTCCTCAGCCATCATCGCGGCAGTGCCAGGGTTCATTTCCTGCCCCATGGCTTCAGCCGTAGCGCAAATGGCAGCGGCCAATCCTGCTACCTGGGAATCGTTCATTTCACAGGTATTCATTGCGCTCCCCTGCCTGGCGCTTGGCCAGAACCAGTTGAGCCGCCTGTTCCGCTGCGGACAGGTTTGCTTCGGTGCGTTCCATCTGGCGCGCGGTGGTCCCGTTGACCCGCTGACCGGTCACCCATTGGGTGTGGTAGCTCTCGGCGTTCACCAGCAGTTCGTTGAGGCTGTGGCACTTGCGCAAAACTGCCGCATCGCTGGTTTTCAGGTAGTGGGCGGCGACGTGGTGAGCGACGTCAGCACCGAGGCGGTCGACCAGTTGGCCGAGCTGGCCACCGACCTTGGCGTTCCACACCGGCCAGGTGCTGTAACGCTTACGGTAAGCCATGGCGTAGTTCGCCCAGACCTTGAAGGTTTTGCAGGTCTGATCCTTGGGGCCAGGCATGTCGGCCGGGATCTCAACCCGGGGGGCATCGGTGCGATCAACAACCAGCACCAAGCCGCGGGACTGGTTCGGCTTGTCCGAGCCGTCCTGCAAGCTGTGACTGGTATCCTGATTGGTAACCTGATTATTGGTATCCTGATTTGTCGGAGATTTTTCCGACCCTGGCTCGGATTTTTTTCCGACCTTGCTCGGAGATTTTTCCGAGGTAGATCGGATTTTTTTCCGACCATTGGTTTGTGGTGGGGTCGGATATTTTTCCGACCCATCCTGCTTCTTGTTCCACTCAGCTGCCTTGTCGGTCAGGCGGAAAAGGGTGATGTTCGAAGTGCTGGAAAGCTCGATCAAACCGGCTTCTTCCAAGGCCTTCAGCATCCGATAGGCCGTGTCGGGCTTGTCGGTCAGCAAAGGCAACTCTTCCACGATCTTGGCCTTGCTCAGTGCAAAGAAGATCCCGTCATCCGTCTTCAACGCTTTTGCCCAGCTCGGGCAGCCGTAGACGAACGCGAACAGCAGCGCTTGCTGGGAGTTGAGCCCCCATTCGAGCGCCTTTGCCTGGTTGATCGTCACGGTGAACTGCATGTCAGATCCCGCCCAATCGGGACATCGCATACAGCGACAAAGTGCGCGCCACGTTTTCGCGGTTCGCATTTCGTGGCGCGAGATTCTGGGTATTGCTTGAAGCGATCTGGCTCTGCATAATCGGGCCTCTCTAGTTTTGCAAATGAGCCGACCTCGTACGTCGGCTTTTTTGTGCCTGCAAAAAGCCCCAAAGAGGGCCTCCCGCTTCCCACAATCAGCCCACATCGAGGGCCTTTTTGTGTCCCACCAGAGACAGGACTTGTGCTGGCCTTTTCATCCGCTCCATTTGGAGCTGGATTGCCAGCGACTGTCCTGCCCGGAGGTATTCCTGTGCGGTGTGTTCGAGACTCCATCCGAGCTCGGCACTCAACTGCCGGACTTCATCTTTCGCCTCGTCCTCCAACGCATCGAAAATTGATTCGTGCATTGGGCCTCCAAAGGCCCGTTAGGCCGACTTATCCTGTTCACCCAAGCCGTTCATCTCGCGAATGAGTTCAGCTGCGCCCAGGCGGCGAGCCATGAGCGAAAGGTCATGGATGTAGGTAGCCAATTGCATGCCCGCGCGCTTCGCCTCCATGCGCAGATAACGCAAGTCCTCAGGCTTGTAGCGGAGCTTGCAAACTTCACTGCGCTTATGGGCGGGGTTGTCGTAGGCCATACAGGTGTTGCTCCTTGCGGTTGGAATGAGGTTGTGCGGATCGGTGGGGCGTATGACTAAGCCGCTTCGTCTTGCAGGCTGGCTTTCAAGGCGCCCTTGGTGATTCGCTCAATTTGGTACTGGCGCAACTCCGGCACCATTTCCCACTGACGGACAGCCTCGTACGTAACGCCGAGGGCCTTGGCCAGCGAGGAAATGGAGCCGAAATGCTTGATTGCTTGCGACTTGGTCATACCGACCTCCTTTGCTCATACACATATTCAAGCATGCTTGTATTTTTAAAACAAGCATGCTTGACAAGCACTCTTGTAGATTGCCCTCATGAAAATCACTGATCGAATTACGAAACTCGTAGTCGCGAGGAAGCCCGCTATTGGGGTTCGGAGCGTTAAACGAGACATAGCCACCACTTGCGGCATCAGCTATGAGGCTGTGCGTCAGTGGTTTGCCGGCGACACCGAGAACATCAAGAACGAAAACCTGGTCGCGCTTGCGGACGGCTATGACACGACAGTCGATTGGTTGCTATCCGGGAAGGGAGAGCCGCCGCGTCGTAAAGAAGCACCGAACCTAGAATCGGAAGACCAAGAGACGAAGTCATCCGCAGATCTCGTTCAACAGATGCTTGCCAAGCATGGAAAGAATCTTTCTGAAGACGCGCGCCGAATGATCGCAAGCGCGGTTGAGGAAACAGCGGCCGAGCTGAAGGCCGGGAACGTTGTCACTGTCGACTTTTCACGGCCTGGGCTTGTCGGGGATGAGGTGTGGATTGCCCACTATGATGTGAGTGGCGCCATGGGTGATGGCGAGGTGACTCACGACTTTCCGGAGATGCTGCAAGACATTCGGGTTAGCCCTAGGCACCTACGAGAACTGGGCGTCGAGTTCAAAGAGCATTATCACCTCAAGCTGATCACAGGCCGGGGGCAGTCGATGGCCCCTACCATCAAAAACCGTGACCCCTTAATCGTGGATGTGAGCATCCGTGAATTTGAGGGTGATGGGATCTACTTTTTCTCGCACCAGGGGCACCAGTACATCAAGCGCCTGCAGAAGAAAGGTCGCGACTATTTCAAGATGGTTTCGGACAACACCAATCATCCGCCCGAAAACATCCGCGTCGATGAGACCTACATTCAGGCCCGGGTACTGTTGGTCTGGAACGCTCATCTGGTGTAGCCATGCCCCTGACCAAGCCCAACCAAGAGCTGCACCGCGATCTGAAAGAAGCAGCTGCTGCCCTCAAGTGGTCGGGCGTGGATCTGTTCGTTTTTGCCAAGAAATTGCTTGCTGCCGGCGATGAAGACGGAACAAACGAGCTGATGCAGATTGCTCTGCGCTTCCAGGATGTCGAGGACAAGCTGGAGGGGTATGCCGAAGAGGTGAAGGCGGGCCGAGTGAAAAGGACAAAGGAATGAGCCCGGGCAAGCCCAACCAAGAGCTGCGCCGAGACCTCCAGCATACTCTGACTGCCCTCAGAATAAAGCCCGCCTCGGCGGGCTTCTTCATGCCTGATTGCGAGCGCTTGAAGGCGGGATGACTGTAGTGGTCTCGCTTGGAAAGATCGAGACTCGCCTTGATCGCATCGAGAAAAACATGGTGCCCAAGGGCCAGATAGCGCTGCGGGTGCTCTCGGCCTAGTGGAGGTAGTCGGCTCGACGGTGGGCGGCACCTGGTGCATGGTTCATGCAATATCTCGCCCCAATCCTAAGATCTCTTCCCAGCTAAAACAAAAGAACCCTTATACAGCCCGGCCCAGCGCCGGGATTGCTGTTTCTGCTGATCCCCTGCTCTGCTATCGTGTCGCCCTCAGATCGCAATGGAAGCATCAAGGAATGGAATCATGGAAGACCCTAGCGATTGTCTTTATGGCATCGATCAGCGCTGGCGCTGTAGCGTTTGAAGTCAAGAACCCCGTAGAGAGAACCCTGACAGTCACCACCATGGTTCCAACGATGATCCTCGGTGGAACCACAGCATTCACAGTCTACGGCCCCTCGATGATGATAAAGGCGAAGGACGACGCCCTCGCATTCATTGGCTCAGAAGGTGAAATTCGCGGCGCTCAGTTTGAGCAGGCAGTTCGGTACTATCATTCAGCCTACAGTCCGCCACATATGACTGATGACCAATTAGCCCTAGCAATCGTCACAACTTTCTGAATCTTCCCCTTCGTATTTACATACAAGCCAGGCTCAGTCTGGGCTTCTAACTGATGCTCTCTCTTAACTTGGACGGCTAACCCCATAACTGACTACTCCAGTCATGAGAGCTCGCGTCGGCGAGCTTTTTACTGCCTGCTACGCTTTCCTCAGCACCTTAGAGGAATCAACATGGCCGCACTTCCAGATGATCCGACACCTGCCCTGCTCAGCCGGCTGAATCAAAACATCAATGCTTTGGGCGCAGCTATTGAAGAAATCGGGATTTGGATCGACCAGCGAGGCTCCACTGAGACATACCATCGTGTCAGTGAGCACCTTGAAGTGCTATCAGAAAACAGCGATGCCATTGCCGAATTGCTGGTCGACTTGATCGCCAGGTGGAGTCCGGAAGAATCTGGGGATCCAGAGGATTGAGAAAGCTGGCGAACTGATATCGCTTGGCTACACTAAAATCAGCTGACGGATCAGCACCCCGTGTGGAAAAGCAGCCCGCCTTGTGCGGGCTCTTTCATACCTTCACGAAATTTTCACCCCGGCGCAGGCATGGTGAATTCTCATCCGTGGAACACTTAGCCCGCCCTCCCCCAGGCGGGCTTTTCTTTGCCTGCGTTATGGCTCAGGTCCGTAAACGTCCGGCGAACTCACCTATTTGAAGGACGCTCTGACTCGTTTGCCAACACATCGTGCGACTGATATAAGCCTGCTTCTGCCGCACTGCTGGACGCCGGATTTAGCTTCCTAACCAAGCTAATGTTTTGCCTTTGTGATGGATAACTTAAAGGAAGGAATATGACGTTGCATCAGGATTTTAAAGTTTTGCTGTTTTCTTATGGCACCTTGCAGGACAAGGCCGTTCAGGTAGCCAACTTTGGCCGAGAGCTAGTTGGGCAGCCTGATCGCATGGCCGGCTACAAAGAGTCCTACGTTGAAATTACTGATCCAGAGGTGCTTGCCACTAGCGGGAAAACACACCATCCGATTGTCATCCCTAGTGCAAACCCTGAGGAAACTGTTTCAGGCATGGTCTTCCAGATCACCCCACAAGAGCTACGTGCAGCGGATGCCTACGAGGTTTCCGACTACAAGCGTGTTGCAGTGGGGCTTGTCTCCGGGTTGACAGCATGGGTGTATGTAAAAGCCTAACAAATTCAAGAAATTCGTTGGCGCATAGTGAGTCCAGCATTCCCGGTGAACTCGACCTCTTAAGCAGTCGGCACCTAACACCGGAATGCTGGGATTTGCAATTTGTTGTCTCGGAACGCTTACGTAGAGCGGGCCTTTCTTCGCTTGCGTGATGGCGCTGGGCCGGGGTGGTTGGATGGGCGACCCGATAAGGAGATCAAAATTGGAACCTTCCGAGAAGCAATGCCCCTACTGTGCCGAGACGATCAAGGCTGAAGCCATTCGCTGCAAACATTGCCAAGCAGATCTGAGCCAGAAGATCGTCCTCCCGTCTGGCTTCGTTGACAAGCCAAAAGGAATGGGCGTCCTGGCCAAGATCTCAATTACGGCTGTCGCGCTGCTTGTGGCGTTCCTGGGATTCGGTGCCTACGTTGGCAGCACCCCCGAAGGCAAGGCAAAGTCCGAGGCGCGAGCTGCGATTGATCTTTGCCGCGACCGGGAATCTTCCTATTCGGGACCTGCCAATGCGCGCAGCATAATTAGTGGAGCATGTCAGATGCTTGAAGATGACTTCCGTCGCAAATTCGGACACGCGCCGTAAGCCTCTCAACTAAGACAGAAGCCCGCCATTGAGCGGGCTTTTTTGTTGGCTGTCAGAAAGGCGCCGCCTCCTCCACTTCTTCTTCCCAATCCTTCGAAATCACCAGGTCATCACGATCCTCGGAGTTCTGCTTCTCCCACTTGACTGTCACGCTTCCGTCGTCATTGAAGGTTAGGTCCAACTCTGGCGTTTCGGAAAGCAGCCCCATCACCTCCTCCCATTCTAAATCCCCATCTGTGTCGAGCCGATGGATCGTCACCCAGCGCTGCAACTGCGCGATCGGGTGATTGATCATTGACGACACTCTCAGGCCCAGCCGCTCCAAGCCGGTCATCTCCTGTCGAGCCTGTAGTGCTTCCTTCTTCTGCTGCTTGGCCATTTTCTCCCTCTCTGCGAACACTGGATAAACATACAGTACAAAAAAGAAACACAAGCTTGCTTGCATTAAATAAGCAAGCATGCTTTTATGCGTGCAAGCCGACTTGCATTAGAAACACAAGCAGCCGGCAGAGGGCCTCAAGCGGCCCTGCTCTTTAGCGACACACCTTGCCGGATCGACACCGGCCCAGATTCAAAGGCAGCGATGGACAGGCCTCAACAGTCCAGAGGGGTGGCAACTGCCCCGGGCGTGCAGCGTAAAGCGCCAAGAACAGTTATCCGGCGGACCAGGGTCGCGGTCGGAGGAACAACGAGCGATGTAAGTCCAGGCTGCCGCCAGTAGCGAGCCTGGACACTGACCAATCAGTCGCCTCATGCACGAGGTGATGTAAAGCGTCACCAAATAGATTGGAAAGGGACATAAATAGTCTCCTTTCCCGCAAGCATGACGATTTCACTGGCAGCCCTTCTCACGAGGGGCTGACGGGAAATCAACCGCCCTGGAGGGCAAGACGATGAACGCTGAACAGACAGATCGAGTGCAGGAAATTGTTCAGGAGATCGCGACTGACGAAAGCATTAGCTTTGACGAAGCCTTCTCGATCGCGATGAATCACCTTAAATACTGGGCCGATGGAATGCCTAAAGGCAGACCGTTTGCCGGCGGCGGGAAGTCTCAGGTCGTTGGTAACCAAGCAGACCATGTCTCGGACTGAGATACGAAAATCCAAGGCCCGCCGGGTGCAGAGAGCGGATTTGCAAGGTTCCTGATCCTCTCGCGAAGATCGGTGATCTCAAGCTTGCTTGATCCATAGTAAGTGCCGATCGGTAGCTTTCGAATGCTGCCGTCCTCAAAGGTAACCGTCTTGTTCAGGCCTAGGGACTCCATCCCGGCATGAAGATCTTCATAGTCATCGCAGCTCGCTTTGAGCAGCTCAACCCGCACCATGTAATCCGTCATAACGATGTTCCTTATTTCGACTGTGGATCCAAGATCCTAGCCGGTTTCCCTCGACTGTGGAAAGCGAGGAAACAGGGAGCCTGACCCTGTAAAAACAGGCTGTATTCCCTGACAGCCGGAAAGACGGCCCGATGCCCTGCCCCCCATCGCAGGCTGCATCGGGGTGTAATTTGGCGTTTGCCTCGTTTGGTACAGGGGCGCTCTGCGTGCAGAGTGCGGTCGATAAGGTAGCGCTGCCGAAGTCGACGTAAGCCTTTCGGGTTCGAATCCCGGCCAGATCACACCCCGATGCAGATCGCATCACCGCAGGCGAATCCGGGGCCTTCCCGGCCAGACCAGATGCTTCCCGGGCAGCGCCGGGCGCCTGCATCCCCTTCCCTTCATATCGATCGCATTGGCAGGTGCCAGGCCAGTCTTATGGCTGGGTTTGGTCACCCGCGCCTGGCTCCTGACCAATGCGGTCCAGAGGATCAGTACATGCATGACTGCACCGATACCCAGGCCGTGTGCCGGGGCTGCGGCCTCAAGTTGCGCGGGTCGCCTTCTTGGAAGGGCGGCCTGGCCTACCACCCTGAGCCAGACGGCGAAGTGCACCGCTGCCACTACGGCGGCTGGGTCTGCTCCCGGCGCTGCGACATCAAGGCCTGCGTTGAACTGGAGGGGACCATGCCCGGATGCGGCACGGTGAAAAGCTTCCAGCGACTTTCCCCTTACGCGAAAGAGAGCATCAATCGCCATTGGCCGGAGGTGGCATGAGCGGCTGGCAAACGATCGACTCGGCGCCGCGTGACGGCACCGAAATCATCCTGCGAAAAGGGGACCGAGTCACGGCGGGCGCCTGGATCGAGTGGAGCAAGTCCGAAGCCGAGTTTCACGGCTCCACCGGCGCCTACCTTGGGCAGGTTGAGTATGACTCTGGCGCTTCCTGGCTTTCTTGGGATGGTGGCTTCCGCGATGACGACGAGCCAACCCACTGGCAGCCCCTCCCATCCCCACCCACCGAGTAACCCACCACCTGGAGGCGACCATGTCAGCACTACGCAAAGCCCAATGGCTCTACGACAACGCCGAGCCTGAAGACGATTCAGCTCATCAAGAAGCGATCCAGGCATGGATTGAAGACAAGGCAGAGCAATTGATTGGCGGTGCTGACGTTCTGGTCCGCCAACGCTTTGGCCCACCGGTGGGCATCCGCCAAGACCAGTTCGTTGCCAAGGTCGCCGAGCACCTCAAGGCACTGCAGGAGGCCGAGCAAGACGACCTCAACGCCTTGGCCCTGCTCCTGCTTCAAGCTGAAACAGGCGGCTCCGTGAAGAACATGGTCGGGGAAGTCGTCGGCCAGAGCGACCACAGCCGCGGCAAGCTCTACGAAATCGCCGAGTCGATCCTTGAGCAGTATGCGCAGACCGGGGTCGAGGCGGATGCAGAGGATGCCGAGCTATGAGCCCCCACGTTCTCATCGGTGAAGCAATAGCGCAGCTGGAGCAACGGTACACGCTCCGCGCAGATAAGCGGCTCGAGGCGCTGATCGTGAATCACTTCACCGCCGGCGCTCTCGATTCCGACGAGTTCAAACACTACTGCGAGCGCGCACGCCGGGTTGCCGAGCGGCGCAAGGAGGTTGCATGAGCACTGCACCGGTTAAATCGCTCATCGATGAGCAGATTGAGGAAGTCATGGCTGCCCAAGTCCGCGGAACCGTTCGGTTCCCAGTCGGCATGCGCGTTGCGGATCTGCCCTACCCGATCAAGGCTGACTGGCTGAAGCGCCGGCCGATTGCCAGGTCGAGGTCATGCCCATGACCTGCTACCAGCGCGCCAAGCGCATCGCCTTCTGGCGTGGGTCTGCTCTCACCCTCTTCCTTTGCACCGCCTGGATGCTTGCAAGCGCATTCGCCGGGAAGGTCACTCAGTAACTCTTCAAACCTACAGCGCTGCTCAAAGCTGCGCATGGAGCTATCAATGTCCAGTACCAACATGCGCATCTGGGACCAGGTCGACACCACCGACCCCAGCGCCACAAAGAACTTCACGGGCATGGGCGGCTTCAAGGGCACCGCCATCAAACCAACCTACCTGATGCGCAAGGCGACCGAAGTGTTCGGTCCTTGTGGTGAAGGCTGGGGCTGGACGGTACTTGAGGATCGGTTCGACGAAGGTGGTCCACTCCAGGCTCCGACAAAAGAGTGGCCGGATGCCCCTCGCATTAACGCCAAGCTGCACACTTTGAAGATTGAGCTCTGGTATCTGGGCAAGGACGGCCAGAAGTGCACGGTGCAGCATTACGGGCACACACCTTTCGTACTGCTTCAACAAGGCAAAATCATCACCGATTGGGAGGCGGCGAAAAAGTCCCTCACTGACGCCATCGGCAAATGCCTCCAACCCCTCGGATTTGCCGCCGATATTCATATGGGCATGTTTGATGACGCCGCATATGTCGAAACGGTTCGTAGCGAGGTTGCTATCGAGAAGGCTGAAGACAAGGCCGCCGAGGAAGAGCGTCAGAAGCAAGAAAGGCTGGAATGGCTCAAAACTGCCGTTGAAACCATGAGCGGCGCAGTATCCATGCATGAGCTAAAAACGCTCAACACACGATACGTCAAAAGCGCAGTGGCTCGTAATGAAACGGCATTCTTGCGGCGCCTTGCCGAAGCTTTCGATGAGCGCAAGGCCATTCTGGAAGCGAACCTCGCCAGCAAGGGAGCCGCAGCATGAGCACCCTTTACGAATTGACCGGCCAGTTCCAGGAGCTTGCCGTTCTGATGGATGGCGCCGACGAAGATATGGCGATAGCTGTTCGCGACACCATGGGCGCGATCGAAGCCGAGTTCAACGACAAGGCGTTGGCAGTAAGCCGGATCATCCTGAACATGGATGGAGACATCGAAGCTGTTGATGCGGAAATCAATCGTCTTCAAGAGCGCAAACGGATCATGTCTAACCGCAAGGGCCAGATCATTGACTTCCTGCGCGAGAACATGGAGGCGGCAAACATAACGAAGATCAGTTGCCCTCTTTTCACTATCACCCTGGCCAAAGGTCGCGAGTCGGTAATCATCGACGATGAAAAAGCTCTTCCCGATGACTTGGTTGACTCAAGGGTGACGACTGTCCCCGACAAGAAAGCCATTTCCGACCGCATTAAATCTGGGCAGGTCGTGAAAGGCGCTCACATCGAGCGAGGCAAGTCCTCGATCCGCATCAAATAAGAGATAGCTCATGCCAACACTTACCGATATCGGCCGCCTGGGCCGCGACGCTGAACTGCGCTACACGCCTGAAGGGAATGCCGTCTGCAACCTGGCCCTGGCCTGCGAATATGGCCGCAAAGGCCAAGATGGCAAGCGCCCCACTCAGTGGGTCGACGCCACGCTCTGGGGCAAGCAGGCCGAAGCCATGGCGCCCTACCTGCTCAAGGGCCAGCAACTGCACTTCACCATCGACGACGCCCACGTCGAGACCTACACCAAGGCCGACCACTCCCAGGGAGTGAAGCTCACCGGCCGAGTGATCATCATCAAGTTCGCCGGTAGCCCACCTCAACAGGCGCAGCAGGGAACCCAGCAGCAACAGCCTCGGCCCCAGCAGCAGCGCCAGCAGAGCCGCCCGCAGGCCCAGCCGCAGAACCAGCAAGGCGCCCCGGGCCCGGACTACGACAGCTTCGACGACGACATCCCCTTCGCCCCGCTGCATCACCTGTCTGGGGCGTAGCCATGAAGGCTCGACGGTTCCGCCTCATCTACCCCACGGCCTACTACCAGGGCCGGGCCTGCCGCCAAGACGGAAAGTGCCGCCTCTCCCAGCCCTACGGAAACATGACCGTAGACGGCGGGTGGTGGCTTGCAGGCTGGCACGACGCCGATATGGAACTCACGCATGAAACTCAAACGAATGGCCCTGCAGCGCCACCAGCACCGGGCACAAGCTCACTTGCCGCCTAGCGGATTGAAGGAGGTGGTGTATGGCGATGACGCCGCAGGAGCGCGACGAGAAGCGCAAGAAGAAGGAGGCCAAGGCCGGTATCGAAGATCTGCGGATGAAAGCCGGACGAGGCACCCGCCAGGCCCTGGCTGAAATCATGGAATGGGCCGAAGTTGAGGAAAACGGCGAGGCCATGACCCTGCTGATCCACCGTATCCATGAATTAGGGCCTGAAGCGGCCCGCCACTTCCTCAGTGCTCCGCGCCACGAAATCACGCTTTCCAGTTCCGTGGTGCGCAGGCTCGACCAGTTCCGCCTGAGCCGCGAACTTCGCGCGCCCGGCCTGGAACTCGGCGACGACCCGGACGACACAGGCCTGCTGTTGCTCGCCGACCTGGCCTGACTACAGCGCAAACAATCAATTCACCATGCCGCATCCGGCCACGGAGGGCGGCGAATGCATGGAGTACCGCAATGCAAGTCGAGACCTCGACAGTCACCAAGCTGCTGATCACAGGCGTCGATGGACTGGACCCGATCAGCGTCTACCTGGAAGACTTTGCGCCCTGCAAGGGCAAGATCACCGTCAGCTGCTTCGACAAGACCTGGCACGCCCAATGGGGAGGCATGTGGGATGGCCTGACGGTAGGCCAGTTCTTCTGCAAGCTGAACGAGGCCTACATCATCGGCTACTTCGACCGCTCGCTGAAGTCACGCCGATTCAGCGCAGAGGCTTTGGCCAGCAAGGCACGCAAGATCATCCTGCAGATGCGTCGTGACCGCGACCTGGATGCCGAGGATGCGCGAGACCTGTTCGACGAAGCCGAGGACTTAAGCCACACCTCATCCCTGGACGAATGCGGCGGTGCACACCGCGAGTTTATGCGCCAGGTGTTTGGTGATGAGTGGTGGATTCTGCCGGCTGATGCCGAAGAGCCGAACCCAGACTGGGCCCACCTCTGCCGCATCATCGCGACAGTGCAGCAGGCGCTGACCAAGCAATTCCCCATCCCGGCCTGATCAAGGAGCGATCCATGAGCAACTACAACTGCGACTACATTCGCCGCCACTACGACGTGCCAGCCGAGATCGGGCGCCGTGTAATCGCGAACGGCGAGCCCGGCGTGATCATCGCCGACCGCGGCCATTACATCGGCGTAATCCTCGACAGCGACCCGAAGAAGCGCATCCGCAATTACCACCCAACCTGGGAAATGCAGTACGGCGAGATGGCCGAGAAGCTGCCGCTGAAGCAGTTCGAGGTGCTCACCAACGGCATGTATGACTGGGATGACGTGAAGTACATGCTTGGCGACGCGCGCCATTACGTTCGGCGCGTATGGGCGGCCACTCGCAGCCAGGCCAAGTATCGGGCCTACCAAGAGCTAGACGAGTGCTTCGAAGACGCCGCGGCAATGCTGACCTTCAAAGTCCGCACTGCCTGACCTTTCTGCGCTGCCAGCCAGCCAACGAAAATCAGATTTGATGATCCGGTAACGCGTAGTCAAATTTGTATGAGTGCTGCCCATCGGTGATCGTGATGACCATGCTACCAGTTAGCCCGGAAAGCTCGTCAGTACCGGAATCAGGTACGACGGTGATGGACTGAACGGGTGTCCCACGATTCATAGTCGAACTGTGTTGAAGTACGAAGCTACCGCTGCGACCGTGCAAGGTTCCATGCACAGTTTCCATAGCAACGTAGCCGGCAGAACCTTGAACACTGCTGCGGAAGGACAGCATCTCACCTTGACTGGTGGCTTCAAGCTCACCATGAAATCGCTTGTCTAGAGACATTCGGCCAAGGCCAGTTCCTTTAGCGGTGCTGCTTAAGAGCTCCGGATTGAGTGTGATTTCAAACGGCCCGTTGGCTGTGTGATTCATTTCAAGTTCCTTTTGATCCAGCCCCATGCCGGTCCCCCGTAATACCCCATCCCAACCCTAATTGCCACCATGCCGCATCCAGCCATGGAGGGCGGCGCATGCATGGAGAAAGCCATGGCGAAGTTCTACTACCAGATCAAGGGACGCCGCCCGGCAACAAGCGCATACGGCGAGGCTGAGTGGGCCTGGCCACCAGTGTTCAGCGGAATGGTCGAGGCGCCCGACCGAAAGTCGGCTAAGGCAGTGGTCGAGGATCAGTACGAACGCCAGTTCCCATCGCGCGTGCTGCGCAAGGACATGGACGCGCACGAGTATTTGCTGCACATCCAGCCGATCGACGAGAACGACAGCTACCTGCTGGGGCGCTTCGAGAACAGGCCGTGCAAGGAGTGCGGCACCGTTTTCAAGTTGATCGACAAGTACAACGACCCGCACACCGAAACGAAAAGCCACGACTACTGCACCGAGAAGTGCCAGGCGGCCGCTAAGTTTCGTGACCTTTCGGAGTTCCGCCTGGCCAGCGAAGGCCGGTCGCCGCCAGTGATTTACCAGGTGCGGCAGAAGTCCAGCGGTCGGGTCTACGTCGGCCAGACCACTCAGCCGTTCACGCTGCGTTGGTGGCAGCACCTGAGCAACCCAACCAGCTGCAAGTTCCACGCGGCCTTGGGCGGATCGGACATAACCGACTGGGAGTTTTCCGTTATCGAGGTGATCGCTTACCCGGATGGTTGCACAAACCGGGCAGCCTACATCACCGAGCGCGAAAGCCACTGGATCGGGGTTTTATCGGCAGTAGAGACCGGGTTCAACACCGTTCGCCCTGCCGGCTCAGTTGATCCATCTCAGGTTCTGCTGCCTCTCGCAGACCCGGCCTGACCCTCCGCCGCTGCCCGCCAGCGCCTCAGGAGCCTTCGCTTTTCACCTGGCAAATCCCATTGGCCCGGTTTTTCCCGGTATATGAGACATCAGGCGAGCCATCAGGGTTGATCGACAGCGAGATGGTCACACCGCTGCCCTTGGCTTCGAAGTAGTTCTCGTTGAACTTCTTCAGCTTGCCTTCCTTGCCATTGATGTAGATCGGGCCACCCTTGTCGGCGTGCACCTCGATGTTTCCTGGGCATGTGGCGTTCACCAGCGGAATACCAGCTTGGGCCGCGCCCGACGCCGCCAGCAAAGCACCTATCAGTAGTCGCTTCATCTCACACTCCTTAGTGGATTGACCTAGAGGGAAGCAATAACCCATTTCGGCGCTGCCCGCCAGCGCCTTCCCCGCAAACGAAAACGCCGCCCTGATAGGCGGCGTTGAATGACCAAGCGCATGGGTTACCAGGTCTTCGGCTCTGACTTCTTGTACGAGCCACCGGTCATGCACTTCTCAACCAGGTCTTCGCGAGCCTTGTTGTCTGGCAGCGTTTTCAGATAGTCAGGCTGGCAGTGTTCGGTAGTCGGCTCGTAGGCGGCGGTGTCGACGGCGTCTTCTTTGCAGCCAGCCGAAATGGCTGCAGAGACTGCTACGAGGGAAATAAAGAGGAGGGATTTCAGAGACATGAGCTCATTCCGTTGAAGTGGCCGGGATTTATAGCAAACCTCGGCCCGCGTCGCAAAGACCACTCAGCGCTGCCCGCCAGCGCCCACAGGTCAGTTCAACTCCTCAATTACTTCCGCTCGTACTTGAACTTGCCAAGCTCGATTTTGGTACCGGGCTGAGTGAGTCGGTAAATTCCATAGCCCACGGTCGCGGCCGCAGCGACAGACGCTGTGATCTTCGGATTGGCAACAGCCACTCCAATCACGGCAGAGCCCGCTGCTGCAATTGCTTCTTTGTTCTGAATCGCCAGAGTTATTAGCGTAGCGGTACCGGCGCCTGCCGCTACAACGTCGGCGTCGATTGTTCGGCCTGACTTGTGATCAATGGTATCCGTCATCTGCTTTTCTCCTGGGCATTAGATTGCCAGCACATAAAACACTAGTCGGTGGATGCTGACTAGCGGCCCCACTCTCTTTTTTGAATAAGCCACCCCGGCGAGGGCGGCGCCTGCACGTAAGGACATCGACATGACCGACAAACAGCACGACGAAAGCAAGCTCGAGCGCGTGATACGCAAGATCAAACGCTGCATGGCGCTCTCCAAGAGCTCGAACGAGAACGAGGCGGCCACGGCCATGCGTCAGGCGCAGGCGCTGATGCGCGAGTACCGCCTGACCGAAATGGACGTGCACCTGAGCGATGTGGGCGAAGTCGAGTCGGAGAAGGCCAGGGCCAAGCGCAGGCCAACTTGGGACCAGCATCTGGGCTCAATCGTTGGAGAGGCATTCGGAGTTCGGTCGTTCTCCAGGCGTAGTTGGTGCAAATCGACAAGCCGCGTCATGGACCGCGAATTGTTCGTTGGAGTGAGCCCAGCCCCGCAGATCGCTATGTATGCCTACGAAGCACTGCTGACCAAACTAACCCAGGCCCGGCGTGAGTATGTGTCGCAAGTGCGAGCTGGCAAGCAACGCAGTTCCTATTCACCTGAAACTGCTGGAGATCATTTTGCGCTGGCTTGGGTGTCGGCAGTGCACAACAAAATTCACGAACTGGTGCCCCGGGGTGAAGAGGATCTCGCCATCGGCCAGCACTCGAATGGCCGCGAACTGGTGGCGGTCGAAGCGAAAGACAAAGCCCTGATCGAGCAGTACCTGTCAGGGAGAGAGATTGGCAAGGCAAGAAAAGCCCGCGAGGTCGAACTCGACCTGGATGCCCAGATTGCCGGGCTGCTCGCCGGCCAGCGCGTGGAGCTCAACCCGGGGCTGGCCACTGGCGGCCAGGAGGCCCTACAGATCGGCATGACCTGACAAGGAGATCACCATGAGCACATTCGCAGTCTTCGGCATGACCGCCGACGTAGCGCTGGCCGAGGCCAGGAAGACCGTCAAGACCACCAAGCCGAGCGGCAAAGCTGGCTGCCCCCCCCCTGGAGCTAACCCAGGCTGAATGGAATCTGGCCGTTGAGCACCAGGCGGCCAAGGTCATGGCCGGCGAGAAGGTGAAACAGCTGAGCCAGATGTTCGACGCACCGCAGTACGCCCAGCAGTTCATGGAGCTTGCGAGGAAGACCGGCAAGTGCCGCGACCTGCGCATCAGGGCCAAGTGCGGAATCACCGACGCCGAGGGCGAGCCGGTTATCAATCAGAAAACCAAGATGCCAAAAGTCGGATGGGTCGATTATCTCCCCCTGGCGATAAATGCCGCTTGAACGGCGTCAACCACCACCATCCCCGGTTCCACCCGATTGCAACAGCCGGTAAATATTGATGTCTACTGGTGTGATCCAAGGTCCCTGCTTTAGCGCATTCCGCATCACCAAGTAATCACGGGTGCGCCCGACATGGAACCTGCATTCCCCGCTCTCGATTTTCTCGGCAAGATCCTTTGGCAGCCCAAAATAGCCGCACTCAGGACAGTCGACCTCAACAAAGGTGGTAGCAGGCGGGATGCCATTCGATGCACAGCCACAAATAAAGCACTCCATTCTCGTCGCTCCATTTAATCGCCCCCTCGATACTAGTCCAACCTCAAAGAGGCATCCTCGTGTCTACAGCAATCGACCTATTCGCCGGCGTCGGCGGATGGAGCACCGGCGCGCGCGCCGCATGCGTCCAAGATCTCTGGGCGACCAACCATCAGCGAGTGATCGAAGCGCTTTTGTGAGCTGCATAGGATTACTGGTCGATATTGGGCCGTATCGAGTAAAGGCAGTTGTTGGCGCCATCCGGAATCACCCACTCCTCGCCGACTCGATAGATTGGCCCAACCAGCTCGCCGCTCATTGCGTACAGACCGTTATCGATAATTTGAAAGCGCTGCACTCCCTGGTCATTAAGCACAGTGCCGTCAGACTGTATCGGGCCAACCGCGGATGCGACAGGCCAATGACCTGCATAGAGCGTGTACCTGTGCGTCTTGAATCCCTCAAACATAACAAATGATCCATGGCCAAAAAATCAACTGTAACTGATACGAGTAGGTATCCCCATGCCCACAGAAAACCGATCCAGCAACACCGAACAGATGGTCAGCGTGCCGCGCTCTGCAGCTGACGTTGCGCTGAAGCTGATTGCCCGCAATCTTGAAACCCTGGCCAACAACTCAGCCCGGCGCCGCAATGAGAAGGCAGGGCTCGCGTTTCGGAGTGCCCTTCTCGCCCAACCAGCCGCCCAGCACCAGGGCGAGCCGGTGGCGTGGCGTTACCGAGAGCATGGGAGTGGCAAGTGGTCAGTAACCCAAGAGTCGCCAGGTAGCTGGTACATGGGCGCCGCTGGTTATGAAATCGAACCTCTGCACACCCACGCAGATGCTGGCGAGGTTGAGCGGCTGCAAGGTGAGGCTCTATCCCTGTCGAAGATCGTTCAAGACCTCAACGATGAGCGTGATGCTCTCGGTGGCGAGGCCGGCGCCCTGCGCACCCAGCTGGCCGAGCGGGATGTGCTGCTGCGTCGCTGGGTCGGCCAATTCGGGCATTTGGGCGGGTGTGCAACGCCTCTCCGGGATGAAACGAATGCCGCCCTATCCGCCAGCGCAGAGCAGAGCGCGCCGGTTGAGCGCGGCCCATGGCAGCCGGTCACAGCGCCAGGCCAGATCCAGGAAGGCGCCTGGCTCAGCTTCACGGTAGCCGGCAGTTTCATCTGCGCGCAGGCCCGGCTGATCATCAACCCAGGTACGGCGCGCGAAGAGATCATCTACAACCGGCAGAAGAACCACTACTTCGTGACCTCGATGGCCATAGACGGTACCAGCACCCACAAGGGCGTGCTCGTGGCAAAGGCTCAAGTTTGACCCAAGGAGTACATTTGTACTCTTTTTGCTTTAACCCCTCTCCCCTCTATTGAACAGCCGCGATATGGCGGCCAAGGATTCCCCGTGCCTGAGAAAATTGAGTTGGACCTCGACGCGATCGAGGCAGCAGCCAAGGCTGCAACGCCGCAAGACTTCGTCAGCGCCCAAGTCGGCGGTGCCGAAGAAGGCTGGATGGAATGCCCTGGGTGTGGCGGTGAAGGCTCCGTCGAGCTGACGGCCGATTACCTGAACTACGACGGCCAGGCGCTGGGCGTTCAGTTCTACGGGATCGGCGATCCACACGTCCATGCTGAGGCTCACTACCGGCAAGCCCGACCTGCCGTCGTGGTCGCGATGGTCGAAGAAATCCGCAATCTGCGCCGTGCGCTCGGCGGCATGCTGTTCGCTTTCGACGACGGCGTGGGCGAAGACTGGTCGCAGGGCGTGCTCGATTACGCCCGTCAGGTCACCTCGGCAGTCGAGTTCAAGCCATGACCCGCCTCGCCCTCTGCCTCCTGCTGCTGGCCACCCTGGCCGGCTGCCGGGAGCCTGACAAGCCAGCCGCCACCGTCGTCGCCGGAACATACAAGGTTGACAAGCTTTTCACCGTTGACGGCTGCACCGTCTACCGCTTCCTCGACGGCGGCGGCAACAAGTACTTCACGAACTGCTCGGGCACTACGGCCTGGAGCGAAGACTGCGGCAAGGGCTGCGATCCTCAAAAAGGGATACCTGGTGGCGATCACCACACTGAACGCCAGCTCTCCCCGCACGAACAAGACACCCCTACCCCTGCAAAGGCGCCAGTGCGCTGGAATGAAGAGAGGTATTCGCTGTGAAACAGATTGATTGGAGTATGGCCCCTGATTGGGCAACACATTTCGGCGAAGAGACTGAAGATCACGTGGCCGGGTGGTATCGCGTGGATGAGATCGGTATTCGTGAATTCTGCCTGGATGCAGATCCGCACAAGCAAAAGCTTTGCGCGAGCTACCTGGATGATTTCCCGGCGGCATCGTCTTTGCACGCGAGGCTGGCAGTCTGGGCTGGCGAAGGCCTTCCTTCGGTGGGTGAAACCATTGAGCGCCTCGACATCAACGCCAACTGGGTGCTATCGGAGGTCATGTATGTGGGCACTGATCGTGTGGTGCTCCGCGACCCATCAGGCCAAGAGTTCGTACCAAAGCTCCAAGAGCTCAGTCAGCCCTGCGAATTCAAGCGGTTCCGTCCCGCGAGGACAGCCGAACAGTTGAGCGCTGAGCAGAGGGTGGCGGAAGAAAGAAAGCACCTGATCGATGAAATGTTCCACGGCCTGTCGCACAGCAACGCCAGCGAAACAAGGCGCATCTGCGCCGAGATCTTCGACAAGGGTTATCGCAAGCAGGTGGCGCCATGATCGTCCTATGCATTCCTGCTGCGGTGTACATGGCCTGGATGATCTGGAAGGGGCCGAGGCCATGATCCCGCGCCAGGGCTTTCTCCGGCGCCAATTGGAATCTGCGCTGATCCTGCTGGCCGCCTGGATACTGGGTGGCCGCAACGTTACAAGGTCGCCAGTCGTCTCGCGCAAGGACAACAACGAGATGTTCGAGATGGACTTCGAGCTCCGCGCCATCGCCCGCCGCATCCGCAAGCAGTACAGCGAGTAACCCCTCCCCCTACAACAACTCAAGCCTGCCGGTAGGCGGGCGAGGATGAGCTATGACCGCAACAACCCGTTTTCACGAAGCCGCCAACGACGCTCTGGTGCAGATCAGCAACAACCTGTGGCCCGAGGCCAAGCTCGCCCTGGTCATCTACACGCCTGGCGAGCCCGGCAAGGACATCGTCCTGAAGGACCAAGGCATTGTCCTTGGTGAAGTGGTCAGCACCCTACGCCGGTCTGGCCTGAGCATTGACGTCGAAAACGCCTACAAGCGCGATCTGTGCGACGCAATCATTGGTGCCATGGCATTCGGTAAACAGAACAACAATCCACCGCCTGCCGACCACTGGTGCAAGGAGTTTTGGGATGTAGGCCGGACCGAGGGCGCTCGGCAGGAAGAGCTGTTGGAAGCACTGGCTCAAGCACGCGAACAGCGGGATGCCCTGCTCAGCGCGGCGCAAGAAGCCTTGAGGGTGATTGATCGAATCAAACCCGTAGGAAATGGAAACGGAACCCAGGTGCGCCTCGCAACAGCCATCGAGAAAGCCACCGCTTAACCCCTCCCCACCTCTGCCGCCATGCGCGGCGTGGAGACAATCATGACCACCGAAACAGACGGTGACTTCGACAAGGTCACCGAACAGCGCATGGCCGATCTACTGGGATGTACAAAGCGAACCCTGGAGGGGCGGCGCCTGCGCGGAGTATTCCCCGAAGGCGTCTGGATGAAGCACCAGGGCCGAATCATCTATAGCAAGAAGAGGTATGACGAATGGCTGGAAAGCCAATGGATTTACCCCGAGGGGTCGAAGTCTTCCGCAACTCCCTCCGGATTCGTTTCACATGGGACGGTATCCGTCGATGCGAAACGCTCCCTTACCCCCCGACACAAAAAGGCATCAAGGCTGCATCCCAGCTTCGCGATCAGGTAGTTAGCTTTAACAAGCTTGGCCTTCTGGACCAGGACAAGTACGCCGAGCTTTTCCCGGGCTCGCAAACTGTCGCGGGCAGCAAGCCGACGTTTGGTGAGTACGCCCAGCTCTGGCTCGACAGCCGGGAGATTACGCCCGGCACTTACAACAACTACAAAAGCGCGCTGAACAATTACTGGATGCTCCACTTCGCGATGGTTCGTGTGGACCTGATCACCACCACCCTGGTTCGCAAGGTGGTGAGTTCAATCACCTGGAGATCGCCGGGAGTAAAGCGCAACGCCCTGGTGAAGCTGTCAACAATTCTGCGCTCAGCGGTGATCGACGGATTGATCAGCAGAAACCCTGCCGAGGCTCTGCAACTGCCCAAGCGCACCAAGAAAGAGATCGACCCGTTCACTTTAGAGGAGGCGAACCAGATCACCGCCAGGCTCTACGAGCACCCGCACTGGCCAAGCCAGATCTACGCGGCGTTCTTCGAGTTCGTGTTCTTCAGCGGCGTACGCCTGTCGGAGGGCCTGGCGCTGCGCTGGGATGCTGTCGACTTGGAGAAGAAGGTTACCCATGTGAAGCGCACTGTAGCGCTGGGCGAGGTAGTCGAGCGCACCAAAACCGGCAAAGATCGGTTCGTGCTACTCAACGAGAGGGCCTTGCATGCGCTCGAGTTCGCCAGGGAGTACGCCGAGCGACGCAGGAAAGGAAAGGGGCGGGTCACGGAGTCACCGTTCATTTTCCCGCCATCGAAGAACGCAGAGTACGTCCGGCAGACCTCCGATCTGCATCATCAGTGGCGGCCGGTGCTTAAAGAACTGGGGATTCGTTACCGTCCGCCATACAACTGTCGTCACACCTATGCGACAATATGCTTAATGTCTGGCCTCAACCCCGCATTTATCTCCCAACAGCTCGGCCACAGCGTGCAAATGCTGCTGTCGACGTATGCGCGTTGGATTAACTCAAGCTCCGACTGGAGCGAGCTGGAAAAGCTGCAAATTGGTATCAAATCGGTATCAGCCGCAATGCCAGCGACGTAAGCTATTGATAGGTAAGCCCTTTGATCTCCACCGCTAACATCACCATGCAGTTCGGCGCCAAGCCCTTGTTCGAGAACGTCTCGGTCAAGTTCAACAATGGCAACCGCTACGGCCTGATCGGCGCCAACGGCTGCGGCAAGTCGACCTTCATGAAAATCCTCGGCAACGATCTGGAGCCGTCCGCCGGCCAGGTCATGCTCGAGCCGAACGTACGCCTGGGTAAATTGCGCCAGGATCAGTTCGCCTACGAAGAGTTCACCGTGATCGACACCGTGATCATGGGCCATGAAGAGCTGTGGAAGGTCAAGGCCGAGCGCGATCGCATCTATTCGCTGCCGGAAATGACCGAAGAAGACGGCATGGCCGTCGCCGAGCTGGAAACCGAGTTCGCCGAGATGGACGGCTACACCGCCGAATCCCGCGCCGGTGAGCTGCTGCTGGGCCTGGGTATCCCGCTGGAACAGCATTTCGGCCCGATGACCGAAGTCGCGCCAGGCTGGAAACTGCGTGTATTGCTGGCCCAGGCGCTGTTCTCGGACCCGGAAGTGTTGCTGCTCGACGAGCCAACCAACCACCTGGACATCAACACCATCCGCTGGCTGGAAAACATTCTTACGGCGCGTAACAGCACCATGATCATCATTTCCCACGACCGCCACTTCCTCAACAGCGTCTGCACCCACATGGCCGACCTGGACTACGGTGAGCTGCGCCTGTTCCCGGGCAACTACGACGAGTACATGACCGCCGCGACCCAGTCGCGCGAGCAGTTGCTGTCGGACAACGCCAAGAAGAAAGCCCAGATCGCCGAACTGCAGACCTTCGTCAGCCGCTTCTCGGCCAACGCCTCGAAAGCCAAGCAGGCCACCTCGCGCGCCAAGCAGATCGACAAGATCCAGCTGGCCGAGGTCAAGCCATCGAGCCGGGTCAGCCCGTTCATCCGCTTCGAACAGACCAAAAAGCTGCACCGCCAGGCCGTGACCATCGAGAAGATGTCCAAGGGCTTCGACGGCAAGACCCTGTTCGAAAACTTCAGTTTCACCGTCGAAGCCGGCGAGCGCGTGGCGATCATCGGCCCCAACGGTATCGGCAAGACCACCCTGCTGCGCACCCTGGTCGGTGAACTGAGCCCGGATGCCGGTGCGGTGAAATGGACCGAAAGCGCGGAACTGGGCTACTACGCCCAGGACCACGCCCACGACTTCGAAGAGGACCTGAGCCTGTTCGACTGGATGGGCCAGTGGACTCAAGGCGAGCAGGTAATCCGTGGCACCCTGGGGCGCATGCTGTTCTCCAACGACGAGATCCTCAAGTCGGTCAAGGTGATCTCCGGTGGTGAGCAAGGCCGCATGCTGTTCGGCAAGCTGATCCTGCAAAAGCCCAACGTACTGGTGATGGACGAACCGACCAACCACCTGGACATGGAATCGATCGAGGCGCTCAACCTGGCGCTGGAGAACTACCCGGGCACGCTGATCTTCGTCAGCCACGACCGTGAGTTCGTATCGTCGCTGGCAACGCGCATCATCGAGCTGAGCCCGAGCGGTGTGGTGGACTTCAGCGGCACCTACGATGACTACCTGCGCAGCCAGGGTGTGGTGATCTGATCCAGATCTGACCGCGGGGCAAGCCCGCTCCTATAATCCTGTAGGAGCGGGCTTGCCCCGCGATGCTGGAAAATCCGTTAGCCTGCTTCCTTTTCTCTTCGCACCCGGCGATCATGGGCCCTCTCCCACCGCCCGCCAGCGAACGAGCTCATGTCCGCGCAAGCACCCGCCCCCGTCGATACCGGGTCGATCACCCGGCAGATCCTTTCGATTGTCTTTTATACCTTTATCGCCTTCCTCTGCATCGGTTTGCCGATCGCGGTGCTGCCCAGCTATGTGCATGACCAGTTAGGCTTCAGTGCGGTGATCGCCGGTATCACCATCGGCCTGCAATACCTGGCCACCCTGCTCAGCCGGCCGCTGGCCGGACGTGCGGCAGACAGCCTGGGTACCAAGCGGGCAATCATTTACGGCTTGATCGGTATTGCCGCCAGCGGTGTGCTGACCTTTGCTTCAGCGCTGACAGTCGATGTGCCGTTGCTGAGCCTGCTGGCGCTGCTGGGCGGGCGCGTGCTGCTGGGCATCGCCCAGGGTCTGATCGGCGTCGGCACCTTGAGCTGGGGCATCGGTGCGGTCGGCGCCGAGCACACCGCGCGGGTGATTTCCTGGAACGGCATTGCCTCCTACGGGGCCATCGCCATCGGTGCGCCGCTGGGCGTGGCACTGGTCGACCGAGTCAATTTCGCCACCCTGGGCCTGGCCTTGAGCGTCCTGGCAGTGCTGGCCCTGCTGGTAATCCGCAACAAACCGTCGACGCCGGTGGTACGTGGCGAGCGCCTGCCGTTCTGGGCCGCATTCGGCCGGGTTGCGCCGTGCGGGGTCAGCCTGACTCTGGCGTCGATCGGCTACGGCACCCTGACCACTTTCGTCACCCTGTTCTACCTCGAGCAGGGCTGGAGCGGCGCAGCCTGGTGCCTCAGCGCGTTCGGCGTGTGCTTCATCCTCTCACGGCTATTGTTCGTCAACGCAGTCAACCGCTTTGGCGGCTACCCCGTGGCGATGGCCTGCATGGCCACCGAAGCCCTCGGCCTGGTGCTGCTGTGGCTGGCACCCAGCCCGCTGCTGGCCTTGATTGGCGCAGGCTTTGCCGGTTTCGGCCTGTCCCTGGTGTACCCGGCGCTGGGTGTCGAGGCAATCAAGCTGGTACCCAGCGCCAGCCGCGGTGCCGGCCTGGGCGCCTACGCGGTGTTCTTCGACCTGGCCCTGGCGATTGCCGGGCCATTGATGGGTGCGGTGGCCCTGCACCTGGGCTATGCCTGGATTTTTTGCCTGGCTGCTTTGCTTTCGCTGCTTGGCGTCGGCCTCACCCTCCTGCTGTCACGGCGCGCCGGCAACTACTGATCGGCCATGTGCAGGCCGCCCTGATGGCGGTCAGCCAGGGTGTGGTTGAAAAACCGCGCAGCCTCAGCCTGCAACGTCAGGTGAATGTCCTCACGGTCGACGCCGTCCGGGTCGTTGCACAAGGCGGCCATTTTCTGGCGCTGCTCGTCGTCGCACGGCGCCATGAACACGAAATGCCCAGCACCGGCCAGCAGCTTGTAGTTGGGCGTGACCGGCAGCTTGCGCGCCAGGGCCTGGGCATTCTTGTCGATGGCCAGCAACTGGTCCTTGTCGCCGCTGTAGATCAACGCCGGGACCTTGACCTCGGCCAACGCGTGACGGCCGAACATCAGGCTCAGCGGCGCCATCAACATCAGCGCCTTGACCCGCGGATCGGGCGCGGCACGCAGGTCGGCGCGGTCGGCGATCAGCACGCCCTTGGTCTTGCAGGCATCGGCATCCAGCGGCCGCTCCTGGCAGTAGCGCTGCAAACGCTCCAGGTCCGGTTGCGCGCCGGACAGAATCAAAGCCGTCTCGCCGCCAGCCGAATAGCCGATCACGCCTACCTGCGGGCCATTGATGTACGGGGCCAGAAAGCTATCGCCGAGGCTGGCGGTGATCGCTGCGCTGATCTGCAACGGCCGCCCGTAAAGGTTGCTCAAGGTGCCCAGGCGGCTGTGGTCGCGGGCATTATCGCCCGGGTGGGTCACGGCGACGACGATAAAGCCGCGCCGCGCCAGGGCGGTGGCCAGATCGTGCAAGGCCAGCGGCGTGCCGGTATTGCCGTGGGACAGCATCAACAGCGGATAACGGCCGATAACCATCGGCGCACCTTCCCAAGCCTGGACCCGGTAGCCGTCGATGCGGCTGCTGCGCTCAACTGCACTGGAAGGATAGAATGCCAGGGCCTGCACCGGCTGCGCATCGAGCGGGTCGGCGAAACTGAGGCGATGCACGCCGACACTCCAGTGCGCAGCCGGCTCGGCCTGCACCATCAGCGGGCTGCCCAACAGGACTAACAGGAGTAATGCGCCAAGACGCCGCATTGTTTTGCACCTTAAGCAACGCTATCGATCAATGCTGATAGTGCGCAGCATAGAACGGGCCAGCCCGGCGCAGATGAAACCTCAATGAAAAAACCGACTGCAGGCACTGCCGACAGTCGGTTTGATTGCTGGCCCAGAGATCAGGCGGCGACGAACAGGTCGGTGCTGATCTGCACTTGCGCGGCGTTCAGGGCCTTGGCCCGGTGCTCATCGCCATAAGCCAGACCGTGGGCACGGACGATTTCCAGGTCGGTGATGCCGATGAAACCAAGGAACACCTTGAGGAACTCTTCATGGCCGACCGCGGTAGGCTGGCCGGCGTGCAGGCCGCCTGCGGTCGATACCAGGATCACCTTTTTGTTGCCGCACAGGCCTTCAGGGCCGGCTTCGGTGTAGCGGAAGGTCTTGCCGGCCACTGCGACGCGGTCAATCCAGGCCTTGAGCTGGGTCGGTACGGTGAAGTTGTACATGGGTGCGGCCAGTACCACGGCGTCGGCGTCGAGAAACTCCTGCAGGGTTTCGGCGCTGAGCTTGGCTTCATGCTGCTGGGCGGCGTCGCGCAGTTCTTCCGGGGTACCGGCGGCGACCAGGGTCGCGGCCGAGAAGTGGCTGATGGCGTCGCCGGCCAGGTCACGGTAAGTGACTTGCAGCGACGGCTCGGCGGCTTTCCAGGCTTCAACCACGCTGCGGCTCAGCTGACGGGAGGCGGAATTATCGCCCAGGATGCTCGAATCGATATGCAACAGTTTCATGGGACTCTCCTGAATGAAGACCGCGAGTGGGCGATCACGATGGGGAGAATCCTACTTGGGTGGCGAATAGCTGATAAGTCAGCAAAAATGCGTTAGTTTGTCCTACTGGCAGGACAATGGTGACGCACATGCAAGACCTCAATGATCTGTTCTACTTCGCCCGGGTGGTCGAAGTTGGTGGTTTTGCCGCCGCTGGCCGTGTGCTCGGGATTCCCAAATCACGCCTGTCGCGGCGTATCGCCGAACTCGAAGAGCGCCTGGGCACGCGCCTGCTGCAACGCACCACACGCCAGTTGAAGCTGACGGCCGTGGGTGAACGTTATTTGCGCCACTGCCAGGCCATGCTGCTGGAGGCGGAAATGGCCGACGAAGCGGTGGCGAGCATGACCAGCGAACCGCGCGGGCGCTTGCGGGTGTCGTGCCCGGTGGGCCTGGCCCATGAATTTTTACCGAACGTGATCAGCCGCTTCCTGCAGCAATACCCGCAGGTGCAACTGGACATGATCCTGCTCAACCGCCGCGTTGACCTGATCACCGAAGGTGTCGACGTTGCCCTGCGAGTGCGCGACCTGGGCGATGAAGACCCGGCGCTGGTCACCCGGCGCCTGCGTCAGGCGCAAATGCTGCTGGTGGCCGCCCCGCAGTTTGCCGCCGCGCAGGCGCTCGATCACCCGCAAGACCTGGCCAGCCTGCCGGTACTCGGTGCGGTGGATGCCGACCGCCTGGTGCATCTGCGCCTGCTCGATGGCCAGGGCCACAAGCACGAACTGGCCCTGGAGGCACGCCTGGCGATCGACGACTTTGTCGTGCGCAAAGCCGCCGCTGTCGCCGGCCTTGGCTTTACCACGCTGCCGATCATGCACTGCGAAGAAGAACTCGAACGTGGCGAGCTGGTGCGCCTGCTGCCAGACTGGTCGCTGCCCGGCGGTTATCTGCAGGCGGTCTACCCCCATCGGCGCGGGCTGCTGCCGGCGGTGCGGGTATGGATCGATCACCTGGTCGCGGAATTTGCCCAATGCGGGGAGCGTTATGTCTGACAAGAAAATCAGCGAAGAACAGGTCGCAGCCTTCTGCCTGAGCCTGCCGGGTGCGCGCGAAGACTACAAATGGGGCGGCATCCGGGTGTTCTCGGTGGCCGGCAACAAGATGTTTGCCGTGCTTGACCTGGGCGGCGCCGGGTTGTCGTTCAAGGTCGATAGCGAGCTGTTTCTCGGCTACGTCGACCGCCCCGGCGTGCGCCCGGCGCCTTACCTTGCGCGGGCGCACTGGGTCAGCATGGCACCGCCCTACCCCATGGGCCGCGCCGAGCTGACCGAACTGCTGCAACGCTCCCATCAACTGGTGGTCCGGCGCCTGCCCAAGCGCCTGCAGCCAGGCTTGCTTATCTGAGGATTGGCGCCAGGGCAGCGCCAAGCCAGCGGCCGCCGAGCAGCAGGTGGTCGATCCAGAACAACTGATGCACGCCGACAATGGCCCAGAAACTGAGCTGAAACGACAGTTTGCGGGTCTTGTGCCGAAAGCGTTGCTGGGCCAGCAAGGCGCCCGGCCAGCCGCCGCACAGCTCACTGGCGTGGAGGACTTTCTCTGGCGTGCGCCAGGCCTGATTGCGGGCCTGCTGCTTGTCGCGCCAATACAGCACGAAACTCACCAGGCTGGCCAACGGGTAGGCCACGGCCGGTAGCCAGGATTGCCCGCTCAAAAGCATCTGCAAAGCGCCGCCCACCGGCAGCAGGCACAAGCCGACAAAGGCCAGCAACTTGCTGCGGGGGTTTTGCAGGGCGCCACTGGTTTGGGCTGCGCGGCGCGGCTGGCTTGGGCTACGGCTCATCTCAACCGTGCGCCGTGGTCCAGTCGACCCAGCCGAACAGCCAGGTGCCGAGGATGATCAAACCGAACACGATACGGTACCAGGCAAAGGCCGCGTAACTGTGGTTGGCGATGAACTTGAGCAGGCCGCGTACCGCGATCATGGCGAAGATGAACGAGACCACAAAGCCGATGGCGAACACCGGGAAGTCGTCTGGCTGGAACAGATCGCGGTACTTGTAGCCCGAATACACCGCCGCACCGACCATGGTCGGCATGGCCAGGAAGAACGAGAACTCGGTGGCTGCTTTGCGCGACAGGCCGAACAGCAGGCCGCCAATGATGGTCGAGCCGGAGCGCGAAGTACCCGGAATCATCGCCAGGCACTGAGCGCAACCAATCTTCAGGGCGTCGGACCAGCGCATGTCGTCGACCTGGTCAACGCGGATCACATGCTCGCGGCGCTCGGCCCAGAGCATGATCACGCCGCCAACCACCAGCGCTGCGGCCACGGTGATGGGGTTGAACAGGTACTCATGGATCAGGTCGGCAAACAGCACCCCCAGCACCACCGCCGGCATGAAGGCGATCAGCAGATTGACCGTAAAGCGCTGGGCCTCACGCTGACGCGGCAGCCCCACCACCACCTCGAAGATCTTGCGGCGAAATTCCCAGACCACCGCCAGGATCGCGCCCAGCTGGATGATGATGTTGAAGGCCATGGCCCGCTCACCACCGAAATTGATCAGGTCGGCCACGACAATCTGGTGGCCGGTACTGGAGATCGGCAAGAACTCCGTCAAGCCTTCGACAATACCTAGAATGACAGCCTGCAGGCCGGTCCAAAGATCCATGCTTCCCCCGTGGGGCAATGCCTGTGGCATGCCCCTTTATAGTCTTTTAGTTGCCAATGGCTGTTCAGCGCCTGGCCGTTTTACAGCGACAGTTGGTCGCAAAGCCAGCAGAAAAGTTCACGCGGCCTTCAGGTTTATCCCGTCGAGGCCGAAATCCTATCAGACCTCTCGGATAAACGCTGCTGGGACGACGCAACAGACCTCAACGAATCAAGCACTTAGTCCTTGGTCGAGTAGGTGGCGGGAGGCAAAGCATGCTTGGATGTGGGCAACAATAAAAAAGAACTCGAGGTAAGCATTCCATGAAGACTCTTCGCAGTATGTCGATCAGCCGGCGTTTGTGGCTGATCCTGGTAGTGGCAGTGGTGATGCTGGTAACCCTCGGTTTGCTGATGCTGCGCCAGATTCATGGCGACCTGTACCAGGCCAAGGCGGAAAAAACCCGCCATGTGGTAGAAACCGCCGCTGGCGTGCTGGCGTATTACCAAGGGCTGGAAGCAGCCGGCACATTGAGCCGCGACGCGGCCCAGCAACAGGCCCTGAGCGCGGTGCGCGGCCTGCGTTACGATCAGAATGACTATTTCTGGATCAACGACCTGGGGCCGAAGATGATCATGCATCCGACCAACCCCAAGCTCGACGGCCAGGACCTTTCGGCAATCCGCGACCCGGACGGCTTTGCCCTGTTCAACGAAATGGCCGCCCTGGCCAAGGCCAAGGGCGCCGGCAGCATCGACTACCGCTGGCCCAAGCCCGGCGCCAGCGAGCCGGTGAAAAAGACCTCCTACGTGCAGCTGTTCAAGCCGTGGGGCTGGGTGATCGGTTCGGGCGTTTACATCGATGACATGCAGGACGAGTTTTTGCGCCAGTTGCGCGATGCCTCGATCCTCGGCCTGGGCATCGCCCTGGTCATGACCCTGCTGGTGGTGCTGATTGCCCGCAGTATCGCCCGGCCGCTGCAGGAAGCGGTCGATGCCATGGCCACCATTGCCAGTGGCGAGAGCGACCTGACCCGGCGCCTGGATACCCACGGCAACGATGAAGTCACCCAGCTGGGCATCCACTTCAACAGCTTTACCGGTAAGTTGCAGGGCGTGATCAGCCAGTTGCAGGGCGCGGTGCATGCCCTGGCGCAATCGGCCAGCGATGTGGGCAACAACGCCGGCCAGGCCCAGCAGCGCAGCGAGCAGCAATCCCAGCAAATGGAGCAAGTGGCCACGGCCATCAACGAAGTGACCTACGCCGTGCAGGATGTGGCGAAGAATGCCGAACAGGCGTCCAGCGAAATGCATGACGCCCAGTTGCGCGCCGAACAGGGGCAACACAGCATCCACGGCAGCCTGCAGCGCATCGACCAACTATCGACGACCATCGATGAAGCGGTGCAGGTAATCCGCGCCCTGGCCGGTCAGAGCACGCGCATCGGCAGCGTACTGGAAGTGATCCGCTCGATTGCCGAACAGACCAACCTGCTGGCCTTGAACGCCGCCATTGAAGCGGCGCGGGCCGGTGAACAGGGCCGCGGCTTTGCCGTGGTGGCCGACGAAGTGCGCCTGCTGGCCCAGCGCACCCAACAGTCCACCGCCGAAATCCAGAGCATGATCGAACACCTGCAAGGCCAGTCCGAGGCGGCCGTGAAAGCCATCGACGCCAGCAGCGAAGCCTCGCGCCAGACCGTCGAACAAGCCAGCGAAGCCGGAGTCAGCCTGGACGCCATCAGCCAGGCGCTGCACAACCTGACCGCGCTCAATGCCTCGATTGCCAGCGCTACCCTGCAGCAGTCCCATGTGGTCGAGGAGATCAACCGCAACGTTACCGAGACGGCCGACCTGTCGCGTCAGACGGCAACGGCCGCACAGCAGTCGAGCAGTGCCGGCGTGGCTTTGAACCGCCTGAGCGAGCAGCTGGATCGAACGCTCAGTCAGTTCCGGGTCTGACAGTTGGGCCCCGGGGAGCGTACCTGCGGCTACTTCGCCAGCGCACTAGTGGCGCTTGGCGTGCCACAAGGTACAATCCCCGCCCTACCCTCGAACCCGCCAAGGAACGCCGATGTCCGGCCTCGAACTGTTCGCCGCCGTGCTCGGCGTTATCGCCGTGTGGCTCACGACCAAACAGAACCCCTGGTGCTGGCCGATCGGCCTGGTGATGGTGTTGCTGTACACCTGGGTCTTCTATGACGTGAAGCTGTACTCGGACATGCTCCTGCAACTGGTGTATGCCGTGCTGCAGCTTTATGGCTGGTGGCAATGGACACGGCCGGGCAGCACGCGCGAAGCTCGCCAGGTCAGCCTGTTGCCGGCGCATTCGGTTGCCTTTGGCCTGGGCATTGGCTTGCTCGGCAGCCTCGGCCTGGGCGCGGCCATGGCCACCTGGACAGACGCCGCCCACCCCTGGCTGGACGCCGCGCTGACCGGTTTCAGCCTGGTGGCGCAATGGTGGATGGCGCAAAAGCGCCTGCAATGCTGGCCGCTGTGGGTGGTGCTTGATGTGGTTTTCGTCGGTCTGTTCCTGTCCAAGGCCATGTACCTGACCGCCGCGCTCTATGCCCTGTTCACCTTGATCGCGGTACAGGGCTGGCGCGACTGGCGACGCGATCCGGCGTTGACCTACGCATGAAGGTAGTGGTCCTCACCGGCCCTGAATCCAGCGGTAAAAGCTGGCTCAGCTCCGAAATCCAGGCGCATTTCGGTGGCGAACGGGTGGGCGAGTACGTGCGCCACTTCATTGACGAGCAGGCGCGTGACACCTGCTATGCCGACATCCCGGCCATTGCCCGCGGGCAGTTGGCCTGGGAAGACGCCGCGCGAGCGCGGCAACCGGCGCTGCTGATCCTCGACACCCACCTGCTGAGCAACATGCTCTGGAGCCGCACGCTGTTCGGCGATTGCCCGGCGTGGCTGGAACAGGCGCTGCTGGCCCGTCACTACGACCTGCACTTGCTGCTCAGCCCCGAGGCCGTTGCCTGGCACGACGATGGCCAGCGTTGCCAGCCGCTGCTGGCCGAACGTATGGCGTTTTTCAATGCCACGGGCGAGTGGCTGGCGCAGCACCAGCAAGCGTTCCAGGTCGTGCAAGGCGACTGGGCGCAGCGCCGGCGCGCAGCCTTTGCCGCAGTTGCGCAGTTGCTCAAGACCTGAGCAGCTGCGCGCTGCACAGTGTCCATTCCTGAAACACTCTCACCTGCGCAAAGCCGCGAGCTAAAGCGGCCAGCCCGAGCCCGGAGAAAAGTGTTAAGCCGCTGAAACAATCCCCGGGCACGCCTGTTGCCGGGCCGTGGCGCCCGCAGTATAAGGCGCTGAACAGCGCCGGTGTCTCAGCGGCGTTACAACATTTTTTTGACCCTGGCCAAGCATAAAACCAAGCCATTGTTTTCGCTTGATAAATAAAAACCGGCACACCTTCTGCTCTCTTCTTCGCAACGCTGAACAGGGCCAGCGCACCATAAGAAGGAATTGCCATCGTGGGAAAGATTGATAAAGGCATCTACCGCCTCCTGCTGCTTGCCTGTGCAGTGAGTTCAAGCCTGAGCTTGAGCCTGCCGGTCCAGGCCGAAAACGGCATCGTCGTCATCACCCGCGATGTGCAACCACGCAACGCCATGCGCCCACCGCTGGCGCCCGACCCTTATCCGACCACGGTCAACACCAACCCGTCGGCGCAGATCCTCAAGCAAACCAACGAGCTGAGCGACGGCGATTTTGCCTCGATCACCAGCGGCTCGGGAATCGGCGCCATGGTCACCCAGCAGACCAATAACCTGGGCAGCAACATCAATAACCAGACGCAACTGCCGAACCTGGCCGGTGGACGTTCCGGCAACTCCGGCAACGGCATCTCCAACATGGTCAATTCCAGCGTGCAGAAAGGCCTCGCGCCCCTGCAGATCCTCACCGGAGGCAAGTGAGATGAAGCACTCGTTGCTGATTCTGGCCATGTTCTGCAGTGTACCGGCCTTCGCCCAGCCCCCCGTCGTCAATAACGCCAACATCGACAATTCCGGTGCCCAGTACCAGGGCAACCTCACGGTCAACCAGGCTGCCGGCGATCAGCAGCAACAGGCCAACGCCCGGGCCATCGCGGTGGGCCATGGCGCCAGCGCCAGTACCCAGATCCGCCAGCGCCTGCGCACAACGGTAGACCCGAGCATCGATGCCCAGTCGAACATCCAGGGCAACTCTTTCAGCCACGGCAGCGGCGCCCTGGGCGTCAACCAGAGTGCCGGGGCCAGCAACCAGCAAGCCAACGCCATGCGGATCAGCATCAGTTCCGGTCCGCAAAGTATCGACGACAGCGTCCTCATGCAACAGAACGTGGCGCTGCTCAACAACTCCGACTCAGCTGACTCCGCACCCGGCTTTCGCCAGGTCACTACCAGTGACCAGGCCTTCACCGGTAGCCGTGGGGTGATTCAGCTGAATCAGAGTGCCGGGGTGGGAAACCGAACGGCCAACACCCTGAGCATCCGGGTCGCGGACTGACCCAAACAGCTAGGAACAACACTTAACCTAAAATAAAGTACGGAGAATCACCATGAAACCTTCGATGGCACTCAAGCCTCTGGTTTTCGCAATTGCTGCGGTCATGGCTGTTGCTGTACAAGCTGGGCAGAACGAACCACGTGGCCATGGCCATAACGGTCATCACAACAATGGCCACCACACCCCTCCTCCTCCCACCAAAATCTCGATCAACGCGACCGCCAACGCGTGGGACAAGCAAAGCAGCACCAACAACCGCATCCGCAACGAAGGCACTGTGAACGAAGCCGAAATGAGCAGCTCGGCCACCGGCACCAGCGGTAACGTCGGCGTCAACGTGGCCGCCGGTGCCGGCAACCAGCAAGACAACGCCGCCGCCATCGCCAACGCCGCCACCGACAACTCGGCAATCGACAACACCTTCGTGTTCGGCAACGCAACGGCGACCGCCAAGGTCTCGCAATACAGCAACAACAACCGGGTCGACAACTACGGCAGCACCAACTCGGCGGTCATGGGCGGTTCGGGCAACAACGGCAGCGGCAACATGGGCATCAACATTGCCGGTGGCGACCTGAACCAACAGAAAAACACCATGGCAATTGCCAATACCAACGCTGCACTGGGTAACGCAACCGCCACCGCCTCTGCCGAGCAAAGCGGCCCTGGCCTGACCGTCAACAACAACGCTGACCGTACCTATCGTGTCGATACCCTGACGGTGACCAAAACCGCCAGTGGCAGCGCTTCCTACGACAAGTCCATGGAAGCCAGCGGCAGCAAGAGCAACTCTTCGAGCTTCGAGCTCGCCGGCGCCAACAGCTTCAATGCCAGCGGCTCGCACAACTCCGAAGCTAGCGGCTCTAAAAACCATGAAGCCAGCGGCTCGAGCAGTGCTTCTCTGACCGCTTCGCTGGATGCATCGGTTGAAGCCAGCAGAAACTCGTCCTACGACTATGGCCGTCATCACAGCGGCAGCAGCTCGCAGTCGGCCGATGCTTCGCTGACTGCCTCGCTGGATGTTGATATCGACAAGTCGTGGAACAAAGAGTCCAGCTCTTCGCACAATAAGTCCGAGAGCTCTTCGTTCGAAAAAGCCTTCGATTCTTCGTTCGAAAAATCGGGCAGCAAATCCTCCGAGTCTGAGTACAACAAAGCGAAAAGCTACAGTGAAAGCAGCTCTTACGATTTGAGCAATACTTTCTCTTATCAAGTGCTGACTCCAACCGGCTGGGCCAACCCTGTAACCAACACTGCAACCCTGAGCGGTTCGGTGAACGGCGGCAGCGGCAACCTGGGCGTCAACGTAGCAGCCGGTGTGGGCAACCAGCAAAGCAACTCGCTGGCCATCTCCAACACCTCGATGTAAATGCTGTGATCTGGAGGCCCCCTTCGGGGGCCTTTTTCAACACCATCAGGGGGCGTCGGACATGCGCGTTATCGCCTTGGCATTTTTGCTCTGCCTGAGCAGCATCAGCGAAGCGGCGCAATTGCCGCTTTCGGTATTACCGGGTGGTGCGGTGGTGTTCAAGCCCATCCAGAGCGTACGTGAACGCAAATTCGCCGACCTGGTGCAACAGAAAACCGATTTCAGCTGTGGCGCCGCGGCATTGGCGACCATCTTGCGCCAGGCCTACTGGCTGGACGTCAGCGAAGAACAGATCATCGAAGGCATGCTCGCCCACTCCGACCATGATGTGGTGCGGGTCCAGGGCTTTTCCATGCTCGACATGAAGCGCTACGTCGAAAGCCTCGGGATGCGCGCCCGCGGTTACCGGGTACAACTGGACGCCTTGCAGAGCGTGCGCATTCCGGTGGTGGTGCTGATGGACGTGCGCGGCTACAAGCACTTCGTGGTCATGCAGAAAGTCCACAACGGCTGGGTGTACATCGGCGACCCGGTGCTCGGCCATAAACGCTACAAGATCGAAGACTTCGTCAAAGGCTGGAACGGCATTCTCTTCGCCGTCATCGGCCGGGGCTACGACAAGGCCAACGCCTTGCTCGACCCACCACTGCCGCTCACGGCCAAGAACCGCATCAATACCTTCACCCCGGTGCAAGACGCTGAGTTGATGGATTTCGGCTTCATCCAAAGCGACTTCTTCTAATGACAAGGGAGCATGAGGCTCCGGGAGCATCCCATGAAGACTTCTATCTGGCTCGCCGTGCTTTGCTTGGCCGCCAGCCTGCCAACCCAGGCCCAGACGCTCAAGCCCATTGAACTGAAGGATCAGGAACTGGCCAACCTGCGCGGCCGCTTTGTCATGCCCGGGCGGATCATCAGCTTTGGCATTGTCATGAGCAGCACCTGGCAAAACGCCAATGGCGAAGTGATTGGCGCCAGGTCTTCGATGCAAATCCAGCAAACGACGATCAAGCCGCAGTTCTACGTGTCGATGATCGACGAAAAAGGCAGCGGCGCGGCGCGCTCGCAGAGTGTCGGCAGCGGTAGCGTCACCGGTGGCAGTGGCCTCAACAGCACCGAGGGCGTGACCCAGGTGGTGCGCGCCGCCGGCGACAACAACAGCGCCTACAACAACGTCGATATCAACGTCACCAAGGCCAACCAGGCGCCCACAGCAGCCACGCAGCCACAGGGCGAGGCCCTGGCCGCAGGTTCCACCCTGGTCGGCGCCAACGGCGCAGGTTCGCTGAGTGTGTCCTCAACCGGCAGCGGCGTGCAATTCAACATCATCGCCAACAACAACCAGGGCAGCACCGTGCAGCGCCTGGCCCAGGGTGGGCTGATGCAGAACACCACCTTGCTCGGCGCTGGCAACAAGGTCAGCAACCTCACCTCCCTGAACGTCGTGCTGCGTGACAACGTGCCGAGCGCCGGGGCGCTGAACGGTAACCTGGACCAGCTCAAAGGCCTTCGCACTCTCGGTTTCTGATCTACGCTCTGTCTCATCACTTGTAGTCAGAAGGGACGGCTAACCCATGCACCGATCGTTAACCTTCAGAGCTATTGTCTGTTTGAGTAGCCTGACCCCGGCCACATTGCTCTACGCAGCAGCCGACCCCCAGGTCGAAGCACTAAAACAAGAACTCATGGAGTTGAAACAACGCTACGAAGCCCAGCAGAACGCGTTGATGGTCCTTGAACAGCGCGTTCGCCAGGTCGAAACAGCACCGGCAGCACCCGCGCCCAGACGCCTGACCAAATCCCCCGCCGAAACCGTCAAGGGCGGCCAGACCGTGGCCACCGGTGCGCCGGGAACCACCGGCAGCTCCTATGGGCAGTCGCTCAAAGACGACTCGGAACCGGCGCAAAGCGTTTCCAACCTGTATGACGAAGCCAGCGGCTTTTTTGGTGGCGGCAGGTTCAGCGTCGAAACCGGCCTGACCTACACCCACTACGACACCCGCGCCCTGGTCCTCAACGGTTTTCTGGCGCTGGACTCGATCTTCCTCGGCAACATCAACCTCGACCGCATCAAGGCCGACAACTGGACCCTGGACCTGACCGCCCGCTACAACCTCGATCAGCGTTGGCAGTTCGATATCAACGTGCCGGTGATCTACCGTGAATCCACCTATTCCTCCGGCGGCGCCGGCGGTGCCGGCCCGGTTACTTCCGATGCGACCGTCAGGCGCGATCCAACCATTGGCGATGTCAACGTCGGCATTGCCTACAAGTTCCTCGATGAGTCGGAAAACTGGCCCGACGCGGTCGCCACCCTGCGGGTCAAGGCCCCCACCGGCAAAGACCCCTACGGCATCAAGCTGGTCAACGACCCGACCAACGACAACCTCTCGGTGCCTGAGAGCCTGCCCACCGGCAACGGTGTCTGGGCGATTACACCGGGTATCTCGCTGGTCAAGACCTTCGACCCGGCGGTGCTGTTCGGCAGCCTGTCGTATACCTACAACATGCAGGACTCGTTCAGCGACATCAGCCCGACGATCAACACCAAGGTCGCAGGTGACGTGAAACTGGGCGACTCCTGGCAGATTGGCGCCGGTATCGCCTTTGCCCTGAACGAGAAGATGAGTATGTCGTTCTCGTTCACTGACCAGTTTGCCAGCAAGAGCAAGATCAAACCCGATGGCGGTGACTGGCAATCGGTGCCCAGCAGCGACTACAACGCGGCCAACTTCAACATCGGCATGACCCTGGCCGCCACCGACAACCTGACCATCGTCCCCAACCTGTCCATTGGCCTGACCGACGACTCGCCGGATTTCTCCTTCAGTCTGAAATTCCCTTACTACTTCTAAGGTTCACAGCCATGAAAAAGCCCGCTTCGGCGGGCTTTTTCATCCGCATTGGTCACGACTCAACGAATCTGGTGCTTGTGCAGCAGCCGGTAAAAGGTCGGCCGGGAAACCCCCAGCACCTTGGCTGCGATGCTCAGGTTGTCGCTGTGGCGGTTGAGCACGTCGCACAAGGCCTGGCGCTCGGCCCGGTGCTTGTAGTCTTCAAGGGTGCCCATGCTCGGGGCGAACTCGTGCTGGCCCAGCAAGCCCAGATCCTGTGCCTCGATCTGCCGGCCTTCGGCCAGAACCAGGCCGCGGCGCACGCGGTTGGCCAGCTCACGGACGTTGCCGGGCCAGTCGTGCTTGCCCATGGCCACCAGGGCGTCTTCGCTGAAGGAGCGAGGCCGGCGGCCGGTTTCCAGGCTGTAGAAGTGCGAGAAATGACTGGCCAGCATCGACAGGTCGCCATGGCGGTCGCGCAGCGGCGCGGTGACCACCTGCAGAACATTCAGGCGGTAATACAGGTCTTCGCGAAAGCGCCCGCTGTCGATGGCTTTTTCCAGGTCGACGTGGGTCGCTGCCAGTACCCGCACATCGACGGCTATCGGCTGGCTGCCGCCGACCCGTTCGATGTGTTTTTCTTGTAAAAAGCGCAGCAGATTGGCCTGCAGCTCCAGCGGCAGGTCACCAATTTCATCGAGAAACAGCGTGCCACCGTGGGCGGCTTCGATACGGCCGATCTTGCGTTGATGGGCGCCGGTGAAGGCGCCTTTCTCGTGGCCGAACAGCTCGGACTGGATCAGGTGCTCGGGGATGGCGCCGCAGTTGATCGGCACGAAGGGTTTGTCACGGCGCTGAGACTGGCGATGCAAGGTACGCGCCACCAGCTCCTTGCCGGTGCCGCTCTCGCCGCGAATCAGCACCGGAGACTCGGTGGGTGCCAGCTTGCTCAGCAGCTTGCGCAGTTCGCGAATCGGCCGGCTGTCACCGAGCAGTTCGTGCTCCGGTTCATCGACATGCACATAGCCCTTGCCGCGCAGGCGCGCCATGCCGAACGCGCGGCCAAGGGTGACCTGTACCCGCGAGACATCAAAGGGCAAGGTATGAAAGTCAAAAAACCATTCGCAGACAAAATCGCCGACATTCTGCGCCCGCAGCTCCTGCGGACTGAGTACGGCGATCCATTCAGTATTGCTGCGGCTGATCAAATCCTTGACCGCATCCGGGTGCTGCAGGTGCGAGGCCTGCAAACGCAGCAACCCGACGTCGCAGGGATGTTCCAGGGCCGAGTTCAAGGTACAGCTGTGCACATCCCAGCCCACACTGCGCAAGCCAGGCAATAGACGATGGCAGTCATCGCAAGGATCGACGATCAGCAGGCGGCGGTTGGATGCAGGCTCTAGCATGACCTATTCCTTGGCGCCAATAGTTGGAATTTTAAATAGAAACAGTGTGTTGGCAGGCCCGTTTTAACAGTAGCAACGATGCGTCAATCGCCCACTACCGTCTGTCTGCTGGAAGGGAGTATTTGTCGAGCAATTGCGGTCAAAGGCGGCGCCGCAACGAGCTGGATACCGGGTCGGTACCCCTGCGGCAACCTTAAAATTTTGCTGACGCTAGAACGCCTGGATCCTCAGTATTCAGCGTACCAGCTGGCGGCGTTCGGGCAAGCCCGGATCGAGCTGGCCGGTGGCGGGGGGTTGAGCGGCACTCGGGCAACTGCTGGCCGTCACGCATCGCTGGGCCGACGGGGAATAGAAGTTGCCGGCCGGGCAGGCGTAGGAAAAGCGATACCACTGCCCACTTATTAGCTGACACTTGAAATAGCGCGTGCAATCGCTGGGGTCTGGATGATAACCCGCCCCGACCGCCGCACAGCTGACCTGAACCTCTTCGTTGCTGACGCCTCCGGATGAGCTGCAGCCTGCTAACAAGGTGAATGCTGATGCAACTACCAGACGCCCCAAGGTACGACGTGAACGGTATGACATGATGCACCTCTTTGCTCGGTGGAGAATCGTTTTAATGTCCCATACCCGATTCAGTTAGCGGGCCTTGTGCTTGTCAGAAACCAACCGCCCGCATTGATAGAGCGGGAATTGCAGCGAAAGGTATTAGCCGAGCCCACTTCATAGACGCGCTCGGCTCCGGGGCATTGACCGTTGGTAAACATGAAGAAGAAGCGCCGCATCAGCGATGGAAACGGCTGCGCATAGTGGCCCAGCAACAACGCTTCATCATCCGCCTGCACCGGGCTGCCGCCCCGACTCTGCATCAATTGCAAGCCGGTCGCATAGGACGTGGAGAGCTCGTCGACATTGAGCCAGCGTATGTTCGACACCTGCACCGTGTAGGCAACGCTGCGCTGGTTAGCATCGCGAACCGTGATGGTGGTTGTCCCGTTGCCCATGCCGGTGACTTTCCCCTGTTGATCCACAGCGGCTATCTCGGGGTTACCGGCGACATAGGTATACGGCGGTTGGCCACCCGTAGGCTGGCGCTGCGAAGTGTTGCCAGAAAAGTCCCTGGTCTGTTGCCAGTTTTTCGTCACCCGGACTGCCGGACCGTTCAACACCAGGAGCTCTGGGGCAATGCTAAGACCCGTACGCAGCGTCAGGCGGAGCAAGGGGAAGGTAACCGCGTCGGCTTCTTGTTGCGTGCGCGCGAAGCTGACTTTGAATTCCACCCGTAGTTCGGAGTTATCCCGCAGAAGCACCAGACGGTTGCGCGCGATCGCCCTGCTCAGGCCATTTGCGGCTTCGCCTTCATTCACCTCGGCGGCGCTGCCCAACTCGATAACATCGGCATCACCGTTGAGCTTGGTGCCATGACAACGCAGCCACACGCGTTGCCCTGCGTGGGCGAAATTCCACCGCATTATCGATACCAGGGGATTGTCGGTTACTCGATCAAGGTCCAGTGTCGTTCCAATCACACCGGCGACGGCGGGCTGCGCCAGCCCTGCCAGGGGCCGTATGCCCAGACTCAACAGCGGCGACCGCTGTGCCCCGCCGCCCAGGCGCTCGACGTCATAGCGGACCTGTACCGTGCGCAAGCTGGGCCCTATGTTTGCGCCCACAAGCTCAGGGGCAAGGGTAAATTCGACTTCACCGCGAGGATCTCCCCTGAGCGGTTCGCTAATGGTCGATCCAATGGCCGAGCCGGTCCAGTTCAAGGTAATGTTTTCCTGCACAGTCATGTGCGGGTAACCAACCTTGATGTTTACCCCGGATAACGCTTGCAAAGGATCAAGCTGTCCCCCCGTGGCCTGAGTAACGCAGGGCTGCTGTAGTTCCAGAGTCTCAAGCCTGACCCATAACGACAGTAACTGTGAGTGCCGGGTCCGTACACCTGGCTCCACCACCCAGTATCGGAACAGAATATTTTGGCCGATGGTCGGAGTAATGAATTCGACAGGCAGGTCAAAGGTCAGGTCCGTTAAGACGGTCACCTCCTTGTCCCTCAGATAGCTGCCCCCGCCACTTGTTCGAAGGCACTCCAGATAAACCCTTTGTCCAACTAACATGCCATCGTAGACAACCACGCGCACAGTAGCGGTTGTCAGACCGATTGGATCCAGCCTGCCCTCCTTGGCTTCGTCTACCAAAGGGGGAGACAGCACCAGGTCTGTGCGCCCGACTTCCAGATCCAGCTGGTCAGATTCGTGCCAGTCGGTTTCAAAGTCAAATACACGATACCGCACCATCAACAGGCCCTTGTTGAGCGGGGCGATATGTTCGGCCAGCACGACGAAATCGATAGGCTCTCCCACCCTGTCGGCGTCAACGATCCGATCCTCGGTATGCACATAGTGCTGATTGTTTTCCCGCCGTCCATCCCAGATCATTCGCACCAGCTGGTTGGCGGCCATTTGCGCATACACCGGGATTTGTACCGTCGCACGCTCAAGGTTATCGGCGAGGTTGTTGCCAACGGCTTCAAGTACGACAGGCGCCGGCAAAAGTTGCTGGGTTAATACACCTTGGCGCATTCCATCCTCCAGTCATTGGCGCATAAGCGCTGTGGCTGGCCCTATTCAACGCCGCTCCTGACCTGGCCGCTACTGACAAAAATGCCAGGTACCCCGTCATCAACCGATGAGCGGTATTCAACTATTTTTAAAAGAAGTGTGACTTGCCCCCCGGTCGGGGGCATCAGTACAAGTAACTTACCGCTACGCAAACACGCATGCGGTTATATTCGATGTTTGGGCCCACAGAGAGACCGAACCCATGAACGCCCCGCTCCGTGTCAACGAAGCACTGCTGATTGCCGACCACGCCTTCGAACCTTTCCAGTGTGTTGCCTGGGATGCGCCCAATGGCACCGGTGAACTAAGCCTGGCAGTTATCGACCGGACCAGTACCCGCATTGGCAGCAAGCAGGTGCCGAGCAGCACCTACTCCGACCCCGCCCAGTGGGCTGATCTGATCGAGCAAGTGCGCGCCGAGCTGAGCGAAAAAGGTTATGACTTGCAGCCTTGGTCGATGCCCAAGTAACGACCGGTTAATTACCAAAGGCGCGGCCCAGGCGCCCGTCTTTGGTAACGTTGTTATAACTCGCCGGATAAACTGCGACACTTGGCCGCAGTTGTATTTATTGATGCCTGGTTATTTGCCGAGTACTGCCAGCGTTTCCAGATGCTGGTAATCGGCATGCAGTTGTTGTGCAAGTAACTGCGCCCTGCCGAGCTTTACCGGCGAACTTTCGATATCTACCAGCAACGCTTGGCACGGCAGCGGCTGCAGCGCCTCCCAGGCCTTGAGCCGGCCATCGGTGACAATCAGGCAACGTTGCAGTTCTGCCGGATAACGCCGCTGACGCTCCTGCAGCCAGTCCCGTGCCTGCGCCAGTGCCGCCAGCAATGGCGTTCCGCCCCCCGCCCCCAACGCCTCAAGCCATGGCTGCAAGCTCGCCGAAGCCTTGAGCCCGTGTCGCTGCCAGTGTGGTGCATTGCCGCTGGCGGTGAGCAGGGTCAAGCGCGCGCGGTTGCGGTAGGCCTGGTCGAAGAAAGTCGCCAGCATGCCCTTGGCCCGGCTCAGCGCCTGGTGTCGGCGGGTCGACGCCGACGCATCGACAATCACCAGCCAAAGCTCATGGGTGCTGGCCGTGCGCTGTTGCCAGCACAGCTCTTTGCGCGTGCGCGGCCGGCCCTTGAGCAAGGTGGCCGGCCAGGCCACCGCGCCAGATGCCGCCTGTTTGCTGCGCCCACGCGGGCCTGCGGCAAGTGCTCCGGGCCGGGGTCTGGCATCCGCGCTGCTGCGGCGGCGGATGCTCAGGGCTTTTTTGCCCAGCTCGGCACCTCGCGCCGGGCGCCGCTCGGTGTGGCTTGCGGCGGTAATTCGCCCCATTGGCCCTGGCCTTGCTGCCCGGCCGCAGGCGGCAGCGCGGCACCGTTATCTGGCGCTTGCGGTTGTGGCGCTGGCGCTTCGCGACGCCTATGGCGCAAGGCGAACTCGGCCACCGCATCGATATCCTCAGCCTCGATTACCTGAGCACCGCGCCAGGCTGCATGGGCGCGGGCGGCGCGCAGCCAGACCAGGTCGGCGCGCAGGCCATCAACGCCCGCAGCAAAACAGCGCTGGGTAATCTGCGCCAGGGCCTGGTCGTCCAGGGCAATCTGCGCCAAGCGCTCGCGAGCACCATGACAACGCTCGCGCAGGGCCGCCTGAGCAGGCGCCCATTGGGCGCAAAAGGCCTCGGGATCACTGTCGAAATCCAGTCGGCGGCGAATGATCTGGCCACGGGCTTCAGGCAGCGGCTGGCCTTCGAGCACCACATTGAGGCCGAAGCGATCGAGCAACTGCGGGCGCAACTCGCCTTCCTCCGGGTTCATGGTGCCAATCAACACGAATCGGGCGCTATGGCGGTGGGAAATTCCGTCGCGCTCGACCCGGTTGGTGCCACTGGCAGCCACGTCCAGCAACAGGTCGACCAGATGATCCGCCAGAAGATTGACTTCATCCACATAGAGCACGCCGCCATCGGCCTTGGCCAGCACCCCGGGGGAAAACTGCGCCTTGCCCTGGCCCAGCGCCGCATCCAGGTCGAGGGTGCCGACCAGGCGCTCTTCACTGGCACCCAGCGGCAGGGTCACGAACGGCCCTTCGCCGAGCAAATCAGCCAGGCCCCGGGCCAGGGTGCTCTTGGCCATACCGCGCGGGCCTTCGATCAGCACGCCGCCGATCTTCGGGTCGATGGCGGTCAGGCACAGCGCCAGTTTCAGCTCATCGGCGCCGACCACGGCAGCCAGGGGAAAATGTGCAGGTTCGCTCATCTCAATTCTCTTCTTCGCCGTCCAGCAGCTGTTCTTCCAGGGCTTCACGGTAGTCGCCCGGCTCCTGCCAGAGCCCGCGCTGCTGGGCTTCGAGCAGGCGCTCGGTGATGTCGCGCAAGGCTTCGGGGTTGTGCTGGCGGATAAAGTCGCGGGTCGCGTCGTCGAGCACATAGGCGTCGGCCAGCGACTGGTAATGGTGGTCGTCGATCAACTGCGTGGTGGCATCGAAAGCGAACAGGTTGTCGACGGTGGCAGCCAGCTCGAAGGCACCTTTATAGCCGTGACGCTTGACCCCGTCGATCCACTTGGGGTTCAGCGCCCGGGCGCGGATCACCCGGTTCAGCTCTTCTTTCAGGGTGCGGATGCGCGGCCGGTCCGGCTGGCTGTGGTCGCCGTGATAACTGGCCACCCTGCTGCCGCCCAGGCTCTCCACGGCGGCGAGCATGCCGCCCTGGAACTGGTAGTAGTCATTGGAATCGAGCAGGTCGTGCTCGTGGTTGTCCTGATTTTGCACCACCGCCTGCACCTGGCTCAGGCGCCGGGCAAAATCGGCGCGCGCCGGCGTGCCGTCATCGGCGGTGCCATAGGCATAGCCACCGTGATTCAAGTAGACCTCGGCGAGGTCCTGACGGTCATTCCACAGCCGTCCGTCGATGGCATTCTGCACGCCGGCGCCATAAGCGCCCGGCTTGGCCCCGAACACCCGCCAGCCGGCCTGGCGAGCGGCCCGTTCGGCGTCCAGGCCCTGGGCCAGCAGTTCTGCGCGCTCGCTACGGACCTTGGCCGCCAGCGGATTGAGCTCATCCGGCTCATCCAGCGCCGCCACCGCTTGCACCGCCGCATCGAACAGCTTGATCAGGTTGCCAAAAGCATCGCGGAAGAACCCTGAGACGCGCAAGGTGACATCCACCCGTGGCCGGTCGAGCAGGCTCAAGGGCAGGATTTCGAAGTCGTCGACGCGCTGGCTGCCGCTGGCCCACACCGGCCGCACGCCAAGCAGGGCCATGGCCTGGGCGATATCGTCGCCGCCAGTGCGCATGGTCGCCGTGCCCCACACTGAAAGGCCGAGCTGGCGCAGGTGATCGCCATGGTCTTGCAAATGGCGTTCGAGGATCAGGTTGGCCGAAGCAAAACCGATGCGCCAGGCGGTGGTGGTCGGCAGGTTGCGCACATCGACGGTATAGAAATTGCGCCCGGTCGGTAGTACGTCCAGGCGCCCGCGGCTTGGCGCACCACTGGGGCCGGCAGGCACGAAGCGACCGTCGAGAGCCGCCAGCAAGCCGTGCATTTCTGCCGGACCGCAGCTGTCCAGTTGCGGCGCGACCTGCTGCGCCAGCGCGTCGAGAATCGCCTGCACCTGCGCCCATTCGGGGCCGCCGACCAGCTGCACGCTGCCATCGAGGCTCTGCTCGATCAGCTGGCTAGCGTACAGTTCAAGGCGCTCGCGAGTATCGCCGGCGGTGCGCCAGGCTTCGTCTAATGTCGCCAGGAGTGCGGGCCGAGGGCCCTGCCAGGGCTGGCCGAGGTCGCAATCGAGCGGGTCGAAGCCCAGGTTCAGCGCCTTGGCCAAGGCCCGCAACAAACTGCCGTTGGCCCCGCGCCCATCACCGCGTTCCACCCGCAAAAGCGCCAGCAAGGTGTCGATACGCAGGCGCCCGGTTGGCGACTCACCGAACACATGCAGGCCATCGCGGATCTGCGATTCCTTGAGGTCGCACAGATAGGTGTCCAGGCGTGGCAGCCAGATCGCGGCATCGTCCAGGGCGCCTTCGATCTGCAGTTCGCGATCGATATGGTTGTCGCGCACCAGCGCCAGGATGTCGCGCTGCAGCTCGCGGGCCCGGCGCGGATCGAGCAACTGCGCCTCGTAGTACTCGTCGGCCAGCAGCTCCAGGTGGCGCAACGGCCCGTAGGTTTCGGCGCGGGTCAGCGGCGGCATCAGGTGGTCGATGATCACCGCCTGGGTACGGCGCTTGGCCTGGGCGCCCTCGCCCGGATCGTTGACGATAAACGGGTAAATGTTCGGCAGCGGCCCGAGCAAGGCGTCCGGCCAGCAGCTATCGGACAGCCCGACGCCCTTGCCTGGCAGCCATTCCAGGTTGCCATGCTTGCCGACATGGATCAGCGCATCAGCGGCAAAGCCATGGCGCAGCCAGAAATAGAACGCCAGGTAGCCATGCGGCGGCACCAGGTCCGGGTCGTGATAGACCGCGCTCTGGTCCAACTGGTAGCCACGGGCCGGCTGGATGCCGACAAAAGTCAGGCCGTAGCGCAGGCCGGCGATCATCATCCGCCCGCTGCGCCACATCGGGTCCTGGCTCGGTTCGCCCCAGCGCTCGCGCACAGCGATCTGGTTGGCCTCGGGCAAGGTAGCAAAGGCCGCCAGGTAATCGTCCAGGGCCATGCTCTGCATGCACGGGCGCAGGTCAAGGCTGTCCAGGTCATTGCTGACGCCGCCGAGCAAGGCCTGGATCAGCGCCGTGCCGCTGTCGGGCAAGGGCGCCAGCGGATAGCCCTGGGCCTGCAAGGCGCGCAGTATGTTCAGCGCCGCCGCCGGGGTATCGAGGCCCACGCCATTGCCGATGCGACCATCGCGGGTCGGGTAATTGGCGAGGATCAGCGCCACGCGCTTCTGCCCGTTGGGTATCTGCGCCAGCGCACACCAGCGCCGCGCCAGCTCGGCGACAAAGTCCATGCGTTCGGGCTGGGCGCGGTAGCAGACCACGTCGGACTGGCTGCGCTCGCTGCGCCAGGCCAGGTCCTTGAAGCTGACCGGGCGGGTGATGATGCGCCCGTCCAGCTCCGGCAAGGCGATGTGCATGGCCAGGTCACGGGCACCCAGGCCCTGCTCGCTGGCCTGCCAGGCCGGTTCGTTGTCCTGGGCGCAGATCGCTTGTAACACCGGGATGTCGCGGCGAAACGGGCGCAGGTGCGGCTGCTCGGGGCTGGACTGGGCAAAGCCTGTGGTGTTGATGATCAGCGCAGCGTCGACCTGGTCCAGCCAGTCTTCGACCTGCTGCAGGCAACCGGCCTCCTTGAGGCTGGCCACGGCGATCGGCAAGGGGTTGAGCCCGGCCAGTTGCAAACGCTGGCAGAAGGTATCGATAAAGGCCGTGTTGGCCGCCTGCAGGTGCGAGCGGTAGAACAGGATCGGCACCACCGGCTGCTCGACCTGCCACTCGCCGAACCAGTCCTGCAGCGCCGCAGCGGCCTTGCGCGGGTGGTACACCGCGGTGCGCGGCAGTTGCTGCGGTTCGCTCCACGGGTAGTCGCGCTGCAGGTACTGGCTGGCCAGGCAGTTGAACAGGTTAAGGGCATTGGCCTTGCCGCCCTGGCGCAAAAAGTGCCAGAGCCGTTCGCCCTGCTCGGCCGCCACCGTGCTCAGGCGGGTCAGTTCCGGGTCAGGGCGGTCGTCGCCGGGCACCAGGATCAACTGCACGCCACGCGCGGCCAGTTCCAGCAGTTGCTCCACACCATAGCGCCAGTAACCGACGCCGCCGTGCAGCGACACCAGGATGACCTTGGCATGGCGCAGCACCTGGTCGACATACAGGTCGACCGAGGCATGATTCTGTACCTGCATGGGGTTGGCCAGACGCAGGCTGGGGAAATCCTCGGGCAACTGCTGGGCGGTTTCGGCCAGCAGCGCCAGGTGTGAGTCACCGCTGCAGAGGATTACCAGCTCGGCCGGGGTCTGGCCGAGGTCGGCAATGCTGTCGTCCGGTACAAAACCACCGGGCTGGGTCCGCAGCAGGTGCATGGGTCAAGCGCCCAGGGCGGCGCGCAGGCTCGCTTGCAGCTGCGGCGCATCCAGCTCCTGGCCGATCAGCACCAGGCGCGTGGTGCGCGGCTCTTCGCTGCGCCAGGCACGGTCGAAGTGCTTGTCGAAACGGGTGCCTACGCCCTGGATCAGCAGGCGCATCGGCTTGCCCGGGATCGCCGCAAAACCTTTGACCCGCAGGATACCGTGTTGCACCACCAGTTGGGTCAGGGCGTCGAGCAGCAGGCTTTCGTCGGCTTGCGGCAGCTCGATGGAGATCGAGTCGAAGGCGTCGTGGTCATGGTCGTCGTGATCGTCACCGTCGTGGTGCGAGTCGTGGTGGGTGCGGCGGCCATCGATGTGCGCCTCGGATTCGGCGCCCAGGCCCAGCAACACTTCCAGCGGCAGGCGGCCGCTGCTGGCTTCGATCACCTTGACCGCCGGCGGCAGCTCTTCTTCGACTTCAGCGCGAACCTTGGCCAGGTCGTCGGCGGCGATCAGGTCGGCCTTGTTCAGCACCACCAGGTCGGCGCTGGCCAGCTGGTCGGCGAACAGCTCGTGCAGTGGCGATTCGTGGTCAAGGTTGGGGTCGAGCTTGCGCTGCGCATCGACCTGCTCCGGGTAGGCGGCAAAGGTGCCGGCGGCAACCGCCGGGCTGTCGACCACGGTGATCACCGCATCAACGGTGCAGGCGTTACGGATTTCTGGCCACTGGAAGGCTTGTACCAGGGGCTTGGGCAGGGCCAGGCCGCTGGTTTCGATGAGGATATGGTCGAGGTCGCCGCGACGCGCCACCAGCTCGCGCATCACCGGGAAGAACTCTTCCTGCACGGTGCAGCACAGGCAGCCGTTGGCCAGCTCATAGACGCGGCCGCTGGCCTCTTCTTCAGTGCAGCCGATGCTGCATTGCTTGAGGATTTCGCCGTCGATGCCCAGCTCGCCAAACTCGTTGACGATCACCGCGATGCGCCGCCCCTGGGCGTTGTCGAGCATGTGCCGCAGCAGCGTGGTCTTGCCCGAGCCGAGGAAGCCGGTAACGATGGTGACGGGGAGTTTGGCCAGTGTTTTCATTTCGATGCCCTTGGCAGGATGGCGGGCATGCGGGACGAGCGCCAAAGGTGTTGTGCACCTGGCCTGTTCGCCACCGGATCACCCCGCCCGGTTGAATGTCGGAAACTGTTCGAGGCAGGTCTCCTGGCTTGCATTGCACCGGCGCCGTGGCCAGTCGAACGACGCCTTCCCGCACGTGCTGCAGTGGCTGTGTCGAACCCTTCAATGCTTACAGTTGCGGGGGCAGCCGCGGCTTGAACCGCGTTCCCGTCTTAGCTTCGGCCAGCGCCGAAGAACCTCGAAGCGGCTAGGCTACGCAGTGCCCGGTGAGCGGTCAACTGCTGTCACGATTGACGCCTGCCCGCGCCCGTGATTTGCTAACGCCATTCGTTTGGGTGCCCCTTGAGGGTGAAACTGGGAAACCGGTGCGTCGTACGCTTTTTATAGGGTGTATGGCAAGTCCGGTGCTGCCCCCGCAACGGTAAGTGAGAAAAGCGTCAGAGCCACTGTGCCCGCTGTCTGGCATGGGAAGGTGACGCCTGTGGTGTGGCCAGCGGCCAACCCTCACCAGCCCGGAGACCGGCCCAACGCTTGACCGAACAAACCCGCGGTGGGCGGGCGCTGTTACAACCCCTGGGCGAACGCCGCGCAGGGGTTCGCTGCGCTTGCCTGTTGCCGACAACACCAAGAGGAAAGCGCCATGCGTACCAGTACCGCCATTAACCAAGCCGTTACCCCGTCAAGCCTCAGCCAGCGCCTGCTGGTTGCTGTCGGCGCCTCGCTGCTGGGCCTGTGCCTGGTGTACTTCGCCGGTTTCTCGCACATCGAAGCGGTGCACAACGCTGCCCACGATACCCGCCACAGCGCCGCCTTCCCTTGCCACTGAGTGCTGCCCCGATGATCAAGCGTATTGCCAGTACCGCAGGCTTTACCGGCCTGCTGGCCGCCCTGCTGCTGACCCTGCTGCAAAGCTTCTGGGTCGCGCCGTTGATTCTCCAGGCGGAAACCTATGAAAGCGCCGCGCCTGCGGTCGAGGCGCCCCATGAACATGCGGCCGGGACCGCCGAGCATCATCACGACAGCGAAGCCTGGTCGCCGGAAGACGGCTGGCAGCGGGTGCTGTCGACCACCGGCGGCAACCTGGTGGTGGCGGTCGGTTTCGCCCTGATCCTCGCCGCGCTCTACACCCTGCGCGCACCGAAGAGCGTGATCAGCGGCGCGCTCTGGGGCCTGGGCGGTTTTGCCGTGTTCTGCCTGGCGCCGACCCTGGGCCTGCCCCCAGAGCTGCCGGGTACTGCTGCCGCCGACCTGGCCCAGCGCCAAGCCTGGTGGGTCGGCACGGCTGCCGCCACCGCCGTCGGTCTGGCCTTGATCGTATTCGCCCACAACTGGCTGCTGAAGATAGTCGGTGCAGTGTTGCTGGTGGTGCCTCACGTGATTGGCGCGCCGCAGCCTGAAGTCCACCAGATGCTCGCCCCAGAAGCCCTGGAAGCCGAGTTCAAGGTCGCCTCGCTGCTGACCAACGCCGCGTTCTGGCTGGCCCTGGGGCTGATCAGCGCCTGGCTGTACCGCCGTTCGAGTCAGGCCTGAGGATGCAGTTGTACCTCGGCCTGGGTTGCCGTCGCGGCTGCCCGGCCGATGCCCTGAGCGAGCTGCTCACCCGCACCCTGCTCGCCCATGACCTGCCGCCCGGCGCGGTCATGGGCCTTGCCAGCATCGACCTCAAGCACGACGAACCCGGCCTGCATGAACTGGCCCGGCGCCTGGGCGTGCCGCTGCGGTTCTACAGTGCGGCGCAGCTGGCCGCTTTCGAATCACAGCTGAGCCATCGCTCTGCGGTAGCCTTCCAGCACAGCGGCTGTTATGGCGTGGCCGAGAGCGCCGCCCTGGCCCTGGCCGAGCAGCTTGGCGGGCCGGCCCGGCTGCTGGTCATTCGCACCTTGCAGGCCGACGCCAGCCTGGCATTGGCCTGCACCAGCGGTTTTCGCTGATAATCAGCCCTTTACCCGTAAGGACACCCCATGACCGTCTATTTCATCGGCGCCGGCCCCGGCGATCCGCAGCTGATCACCGTCAAGGGCCAGCGCCTGATCCAGCGCTGCCCGGTGATCATCTACGCCGGCTCCCTGGTGCCCGCCGCAGTGCTGGAGGGTCACCGCGCCGAAACCCTGATCAACAGCGCCGAACTGCACCTGGCGCAGATCATCGAAGCCATCAAGAGTGCCCACGACAATGGCCAGGACGTCGCCCGGGTGCACAGTGGCGACCCCAGCCTGTATGGCGCCATCGGTGAGCAGATCCGCTACCTGCGCGAGCTGGGCATCCCCTACGAGATCGTCCCCGGCGTCACCGCCGTGGCCGCCAGCGCCGCCCTGCTCGGCTGCGAGCTGACCCTGCCGGACATCGCCCAAAGTGTGATCCTCACCCGCTACGCCGACAAATCACCCATGCCGGCCGGCGAGCAACTGGCCGACCTGGCCCGCCACCAGACCACCCTGGCGGTGCACCTGGGGGTCAAGCACCTGGCTAAAATCGTCGAAGAGCTGCGCCCGCACTATGGTGGCGACTGCCCAATTGCCGTGGTGCACCGCGCAACCTGGCCGGACCAGGACTGGGTGCTGGGCACCCTGGAGACGATTGTCGAGCTGGCGGCGGCCAAGGACTTTCGCCGTACCGCGCTGATTCTGGTAGGCCGGGTGCTGGGCAACGACAGCTTCAGCGAGTCGGCGCTGTACCGCGCTGGCCACGCCCACCTGTATCGGCCCTGAGCGTATACACTGACGATTCCGTTCCGCCTGTGAGGACCTGACCATGCTCGAATTGCGCCCCAACTGTGAATGCTGTGGCAGCGACCTGCCCGGCGATAGCGCGGATGCGTTGATCTGCTCGTTCGAATGCACCTTTTGCCGTGACTGCAACGAACGTCAGCTCAAGGGCCAGTGCCCCAATTGCGGCGGTGAGCTGGTCAGACGCCCGGCGCGCTCGGCGGCCAAGCTGGTCAACAACCCGGCCTCGACCCAGCGCATCGTCAAGGAACAGGGCTGCCCCAGCCACTGACACACTCACTCAGGGCTCTGGTACTGGCTCAGGTATTTGTCCAGTACCGCCTTGTCGCCGCTGCCATCCCCCGCCACCTGCCACAGGCGCCGTTCAATGCCCTGGGCCAGCAAGTGCCCCACCGCCGCCTCGATCGCCGACAGCACGCACAGCTGCGCCGGCTCGTTGGTGGTGTAGCCGACCTCGGCTTCCAGGAGCTTCTTGAATTCGATGAACTTGAACACCCCGGCGCTGCGCCCGACCGAGTAGATGGTCTTGCTGGTCATGACGTTGGCCAGCACCTGGCCGCTGCGCACGTCCACCGCCCGCAGGTTGACCGAGACCTGGTCGACCCGGTACTCGCGCGACAGGTCGATACCCAGGTAGCGCGCGCCCTCGCCGCCGCTGCGCACGTTGGTGTCGTAGGCGATGATGCCGCCTTCGAGCATCAGGTTGGCCGCCTGCAGCGGCGGCAGCTCGCCCTGGATATTCACCGGGGTGTCGGGCTTTTTCTGCGAGGCGCGAATGATCTTGCGTTCGGTCAGCAGGTTCTGCAGCCCTTCGCGCTCGAGCACCACGAACCAGCCGCTGGCCTGCAGGGCATCCATCAGCATGCTCGCCGCGCCCTGGGTGACGCTGGTGGAAAACGAGCTGGCCGGGGTCGGCTTGTATTGCCCGGTCTGGTCGCGAAAACCATACACCACCGCCATCAGCCGGCCCTTGGGCCGCGGCATGTTGAGCAGGTCGTAGTAGGTCGAGGCCCGTGGCGTCAGGGTCGGGCTTTCGCTGTCCTGTTCGGCCGGCATCGGTTCGCGCAGGCTGCAGCCTTGCAAGGCGGCCAGGATCAGCAGTGTGCTCAGAATTCGTTTCATCGCTGTTTCTCCCCGTTGTCCTGGCCCTTCAAGGGTTCAGGCCGTTGACCTGAATTTCCGAGATTTCCCCGGTTACCCGGTCGGTCACCTGAATGCTCAGGGCCCCCGAGTCGTCGATGACGTTGATGATGAAGGCGTCGGTCTGCAGGCTGCCGGTGTTGCCGTTGTTGATGTTGGTCAGCAGTTGCGAGAGCAGGCGCGACTCCAGCTGGCTGGTGAAGCGCTCCAGTGCCGAGGTGCTGGCAAAGGCCGAGGTGCGGTCCTTGATGGCCGGGTCTTCGTGATCGTTCTGCGCCTGGGCGTTGTTGAGCAGCCAGGTGCCGTTCAGCGGGTTGCCGCCAAACGCCGGGTTGACCGGGGTGTAGACCAGTTCCGTGGCGCTGGTTGCACTGGCGAGGCTCGCCAGCAATACCAGCGAGGCCAGGCTGCAGGTTTTGTTGTTGTTCATAGCTCGTCCCTCTCCAGATCAGTGGTGTCCTGCAGCAGCATCTGCAGCTTGCGCTGGATGATCTGCGCCTTGACCAGGTCCGCAGCCTCGTAGGCGGCGTCCTTAAGCTCAGTGGTGTTGGGTGGCAGAAAACGCCGGTACAGCACGCGTTGCTCGTACTCGACCGTCACCAGGCTGCCCCAGCGCGGGTCGGGTCGTTCACGTACCACCAGGTTGAAATCCAGGCGGCTGGTGGCACGCAGCCGCTCGGCAAAGCTGTAATAGAAGTCGTGGCCGATGTGCGAGATGGTGTTGTCGACGATAAAGCCCATCATCTCGTCCTCGGCGCCGCCCCGGGCGGTGCCGGCCAGCAGCACCAGGGCCAGGGCCAGGGCACTGAGGCGGCGGTTCATTGCCCGGCTCCCTGGGCCAGGCCCTTGCGTGCGCCGGCAGCGCTTTCGTTGAAGGCCTTTTCGGCGACGAACTGCCAGTCGCTGTAGTGCTCAAGGCCGTCGAACTCCGACCATTGCCCGGCAAAGCCGGTGCGTTTGAGCGGCAGGCCCTGGGAGCGGCTGTAGACGCCGGTGATGCGCCCGTCGATCGAGCGCAGCAGGCCCCAGTCATCGCTGGCGGTGATCGGGTCCGGGTACAACTTGCGCAGGTGCCGCTTGGGGTTGGGGTAACGGCTATCCTCCAGCAGCTCCTCAAGGCTCTGCGGGTATTGGGCCAGGCCAGGTGAGGCGCGAAAGTAGCTGCGCAGGGCCTGGGCGTACTGGCCGCCGACCCACAGCAGTTCGCGTTCGCGCTCGCGCTGGGCGACGGTCGACCACAGCGTGCCGGTGGCCGCCAGGGCCATGCCGGTGACGGCGATCAGCAACAGCACGCCCAGGTAGGTGAAGCCTGCCTGCCCGGCATTACCACTCGGCATAAAGGCTGCCATCACGGGCCCTCCCGGTTGAACCGCTCTTGATGTCGGCAACGGCGCCGGCGACGCCTTCAGGCGGTGCCACCAGCAGCCAGCCGTCACGGCGTTCGGTGATCGGGTCCAGCGGCGCGCCGCGCAGGTAGCGCTGCTCGACCAACTGTTCCAGCGACTCGGGGTAGCGGCCGGTGTCGCCGTAGTAGTGGTCCAGCGCCTCGCGCATCACCGCCAGGCTCTGGCGCAGGGTGGCCTCGCGCGAGGTCTCGAGGCTGTTGAAGTAGCGCGGCATGGCGATGGTCATCAGCGTGGCGATGATCGCCATCACCACCAGCAATTCGATCAAGGTAAAGCCCTGGTTGCGTTTCATGCTGCTCACCACTGCCCGTAGGCGATGCCGTTGAGGCCCTTGCCGCGGGCCCGGGAGTACACATCAAAAACGTCTTCACCATCACGCGGGCTCTGCGCCGGGCTGTCGTAGGCGCGCAGGCCCCACCCGCCCTGCTCGTCGTCCTTGCGCGCGGCCAGCAGCGGGTCCTGGGGAATGCGCCGCAGAAAGTAGAACTTGGCGCCCTTGGCACTGCGCACATCGCGCACGCCATCGACCAGCACCTGCAGGTTCGGCGGGTAGCCGCTGGCGTCGAGGGACTTCTCGATATAGCCGGCGTCGAAGGCGCGCTTGTAGGCGTCGATGGCATCGCGCAGTTGGTACAGCGCGGTGCGCAGCTCCTGCTCCTTGTTGCGCCGCACCAGGGTTTCGGTCAGCGGCGCGGCAATCGAGGCAAGCAACCCGAGCAGTGCCAGGGTCAGCATCACTTCGATCAGGCTGAAACCTGCCATCGGGCGTTTCATGATTTACGGCCTCACCGCGGTCGGTACCGCCGCAATGGGTTGCTCGTCGTCGACCTCGATGCTGCGGTTGAGTTTGCGGATCTGCATGCTGGTTTCAGTGCCGGTGGCAAACTCCATGTCCGACGGGCTCTGGTACGGCAGGTTGCGGATGATCCGCGGGGTGATCGACAGCACCAGCTCCGACTGGCTGTTGTCGCTGCGGTTGCTGCCGAACAGCCGGCCCAAGCCGGGAATGTCGCCAAGCCCCGGGATCTTGTTGCCGCTGCCACCCTGGTCGTTGCGCATCAACCCGGCCAGCACCTGGGTTTCGCCGTCGTGCAGGCGCAGGCTGGTCTGGGCGTTGCGGGTGTCGACCTGAACCGGGATGGTGCCCTGGCGGGTCGGCTCCAGCGGCTTGGCGTTGCTGACTTCCAGGGCCACCTTGATCGCCACCTCGTTGTTCAGGTGCACCACCGGGGTCACTTCGAGCTTGAGGCCGACGTCCAGGTAGGTGACGCTTTCGGTGATCACCGGGCCCTGAGTCGAGGGCACCGAGGTGGCGCTGATGATCGGCACCCGCTGGCCAATGTGGATGCGCGCCTGTTCACGGTTGCTGACGCGGATCACCGGGCTTGCCAGGGTGTTGATGTCGTTGTCCTGGGCGTTGATCTTGGCTTGCGGTGCCGGGGCGATGCTGATGCGCGAGGAGTTGATGCCGCGCAACTGGTCGAGGGTGCCCACCGGGTTGCCATCGGCGTTGAGGATGCCGAAGGTGTTGGGCCACTGCAGGCCGAGTTCGAGGATCCGCGAACGGGCAACCTCCATCACTTCCACCTCCAGCACCACTTCCGGGTTGGACTGGTCCTGGGACTGCAGCAGTTTCTCGGCCATGCGCACGGCGTCGGGGGTGTCGCGCATGGTCAGGGTGTTGAGGCGCTCGTCGACGAACACGTCGCGGGTCTTGAGCATGGTCTTGACCATGTTCAGCGCGGTGTTGGCGTCGATGCTGGTCAGGTAGAAGGTGCGCATCACCAGTTCCTGGTAATCCTTGATCTTCTGCGGCGAGTCCGGGTAAATCAGCAGCGTGTTGTCGTTCACCACCTTCTGGTGCAGCTGGTTCTGTTCCAGCAGCAGGGCCACGGCGTCTTCGATGCGCACGTCACGCACGAAGATGGTCGCCTTCATGTCCGGGCGCAGGTCCTTGTCGAAGATGAAGTTCAGCCCCGCCACCTGCGACAGCACCTCGAAGATGGTCTTCAGGTTGGCGTCGCGAAACTCCAGGGTCACCGGCCGTTCGAGCTTGCTGCGCAGTTGCGGGTTGGGCTGGGCGGTGCGGCTTTGCACCCGCTCGATGTCCTTGCGCAGGGCCAGGCCACCTTCGTTCTGCGGGTCGAGCAGCAGCACTTCGCGCATGTGCCGCTCGGCGCCGAACAGGTCGCCGCTGCGCAACGCCGCCTGGCCCAGGGCAATGCGCTCGCCAAGGTTGCGCATCTGCTCGATCTGGCGCACCGCATCCAGGGCCCGGCGGTTGTTCGGCTCCAGGGTCAGCACCCGCCCGTAACCTGTGCGCGCACCGCCGAAGTCATGGCGGCTGCGGTCGCTGTCGGCCTGGGTCAGCAGCGCCTCCACCGCCTGGCGCCGGCCCTGGATCAAGGCGATGTTCAGTTCGGTGTCGCGCGGGTGTTCCTTGAGCGCGTCTTCAAGCTGGGCGATTCCGGCTTCGTACTGGCCCTCACCGATCAGGGCCTGGGCGTCCTTGCGCACACCCGAAGTGCCGCATCCGGCCAGGGCGACACACAGGGCAAGCATCAGGTACGGCGCTTTGTGGCTGAGCCTTGGCGAATTCATGGTGCGCTCCCTACAGACAAGGTCTGGGACAGGTGCAATGGCAGGTAGACCAGGCTCAGCTCCGTGGCGGAGATCTGCTCGATCCGGTAGGTGTCATCAATCACGTCGCCGCGGCGCACGACGTAGAGTTTTTCGCCGCTTTGCAGGAACACCTGCTGGTCGTCGCGATCATCCAGGCGGCCAACGAACTGGAATGGCAGTGCCGGGGCGACAGGCGCCACGGCCACCGGAGCGATGACCACCGGTTGTTCGGTGACGGTGGTGACCTGCACCGCAGGCTTCCAGCTCTTGCTCGGGAACAGGTCGCGCGGCTGCAGGGCTGCCGGCCTTGCCGCCGTCTGCGCGGTCGCCGTCAGCGGTGCAGAAGCCTTGCCGGCGACCTCAACAGCCGCCTCGGCGTCTTCAGCTGCGTCGTCGAAGAAATACCCCGGCGCCCAGGCCAGCACCGCGGCGGTGCCGAGAAAAGCCAGCCAGGCCAGGCTGCGTTGAGTGTTCATCATGACCTCGACAGGTAAAGGGTCATACGGATGCGCCCGGTCAGCTCGCGGTCGCCGATCTTCTTGCGCTGCAGGTCGATGTCTTCGAGCACCAGTGCCGGCAACTGGCCGAGCAAGGCATGCACGTAGCGGCGGATTTGCGGGTAGCTGCCGCGCACCGGCAGGAGGATCTGGTAACGCGCCAGCTGAGTCTTGGGATCGACTCCCAGGGCGTACTCGCCGCGGGCCAGGGTGATCTGCTCGGCCTTGGCCAGGGCGTAGATGCGGTCGATGGCCACGGTGGCCTGGGGCTGGGCCGGCAGCTGTTTGTGAAAGTCTTCCAGCTCGTGCCGGGGCACCTGTGGCAGCTTCAGCGTGCCCTGCTTGAACTGCGCGACCTGGGCCAGGGCCTGATCACGCTGCTGCTCCAGCTGTTGCAACTGCTGCCATTGGCCGAGCAAGGCAGTAACGCCATACAGCAGGGCCAGGGCCAGCAACCCGGCACCGGCCAGGCCCACTACGCCGAGCTGGCGGGCGCGTTCATGAAGGATCAGGCTAGGGATGCGCATTGCCGTTCTCCCAGGTGGCCGACAGGTTGAACTGCACCGGATGCTCGGCCTGCTTGGCGATGATTTCGTGGTTGAGCAGCGACACATCGCGCAGCTCGTCGCTGGCTTCCAGACGCTTGTGGAAGGCCAGCATGGCCTCCAGGTCGCGGGCCTCGGCGCTGATGCGCAGTTGGCCCTTGCGCGCATCGGGGGTCAGGGTGAGCAAGGCAACGTCGTCTTGCGGCAGCCCTTCAAGCATGTTGAACAGGCGCTCCCACGGCCGTTGCAGTTGCTGCGAGACGCTGCGCATCTGTGCCAGTTTTTCGGCCTGCTCGCGGCTTTGCGCGGCATTGAGCGCTGGCTCGGCCTGGGGCCGTTTGCCCAGTCGCCGGTCGAGCTGTTCAAGTTGCTGTTCAAGCCCGGCCTGTTGTTGATCGAAGCCCTGCTGCAGCAGCGCAGTGCCGAGCAGCAGGCTCAGTGCGCATGCCAGCAGCGCCCAGGCGGGCCAACCTGTGCGGGCGGGCTGCAGGTCCAGCATCAGGCGGCGCATTTCAGGCCACCGCCCGTGACATGCTGCACAGCACGTCGCGTACCGCCAGCGGCGCTGGCGCCAGCTCGCACAGTTGCACGCCCGCCAGCGCCGGTACTGGCTCAAGGCGCCCGGGCGCATGCAGGTACACCGGCAGTTGCCCCTCGCCCTGGTGCAACTCGCTGTGGCGGGCAATCAGGGCTTGCAGGGCCTGGTCACTGTCGCTGCAGCCCTGGGCGCTGACGTGCTGCCAGGCGCCGTTCTGCGCCAGCAGGCAGACGCTGCGTTGCGGCTCGGCCAGGACGAAGAGAAAGTCGCCCTGCCCCAGTTGCTCGGCAAAGTGGTTGTAGGCCGCCATCAGGTAAGGCCGCGTCGAGCGCAGGCGTAGCCCGAGGTTGCGGCACAGGGCCTCAAGCTGATCGAGCAAGGCCTGCGGCGTGGCGCTGGCGATGCGCGGGCAACCGCCGGCTTCGGGGGATACGACAATGCGCCAGCCTTCCAGGCTCTGCCCGTAATGCGCCTCGAAACAGGCGCGGGCGTACTGCTGCAACTCGTCCGGGCGGCTGATGGCGGCGCTCCAGGGCACCAGGCAGAAGCGGCTGTACTGGGCCGAGAGCAACACCTGCAACTGCGCACCCTTGCCGGCATGTTCAACCAGCAGGTGCTGCAGCGACTCCACGGCCACGGCCCAGGCCAGGCTGCGCTCGGCGATAAAGTCCAGGCTGGCGAGCCAGCGTTGCTGTTGACCCTGGCGTTGGCACAGGCCCACACCCTGGGCGCCGAGCACGGCGATAAAGCGATCAGGCGATAAAAGTGACACGATTGATCTCCTCCAGGGTGGTCCGGCCATCACGCACCAGCTCCAGCGCCGAGCTGCGCAGCAGGCGCAAGCCGCGTTGGCAGGCCAGGGTCTTGATTTGCGCCAGGGGCTTGCGCTCGACGATCATCTGGCGCAGGTCGTCATCCAGGTGCAGCAGCTCGGCAATCGCCGTGCGCCCGCGATAGCCGCTGCCCCGGCACTGGCCGCAGCCACTGCCGTGAACGAAGCGGTAATGGCCGACCTGGCCGGGCTCAAGGCCCGAGGCGACGAGTTCTTCATGGCTGGGTTGCTGGGCAGCGGCGCAATGCGGGCACACCAGGCGAATCAGGCGCTGGGCCAGCACGGCGTTGAGCGCCGAGACAAAGCTGTAGGGGTCGACCTGCATCTGGCTGAAGCGGCCGATCACATCGAAGACGTTGTTGGCATGGATGGTGGTGAACACCAGGTGCCCGGTGAGTGCCGACTGCACGGCGATTTGCGCGGTGTCCGGGTCGCGGATTTCGCCGACCATGATCTTGTCCGGGTCGTGGCGCAGGATCGAGCGCAGGCCGCGGGCGAAGGTCAGGCCTTTCTTTTCATTGACCGGGATCTGCAGCACCCCCGGCAACTGGTACTCCACCGGGTCTTCGATGGTGATGATCTTGTCTACGCCGTGGTTGATCTCGCTGATCATGGCGTAAAGGGTGGTGGTCTTGCCGCTGCCGGTGGGGCCGGTGACCAGGATCATCCCGTAGGGTTCGCTGGCCAGCCGGCGCAGGCTGCGCAAGGTCTGCTGTTCAAAGCCCAGGGCCTGCAACTGCACGCCGCTGACGCGATCGGCCAGGTCCTGTTTGTCGAGCACCCGCAGCACCGCGTCTTCGCCGAAAATGCTCGGCATGATCGACACCCTGAAATCGATCTGCCGGGCGCTGATGCCGATCTTGAAGCGGCCGTCCTGGGGCACGCGTTTCTCGCCGATGTCAAGCTCAGCCATGACCTTGATCCGCGAGATCACCTGGTCGGCGAACTCGCTGCCACTGACCTTGCTGATGCTGTTGAGTACGCCGTCGATGCGGTACTTGATCACCAGGCCGCTGCCGGTCACGCCCAGGTGAATGTCGCTGGCGTGCATCTTCAGGGCATCGTAGAGGGTCGAGTTGACCAGCTTGACCACCCGGCTCTGGTCTTCGCTGATGCTGGCCAGCGACAGGCTCTGCAGGCTGTCGAGCTCGTTGGCGGTTTCGTTCTCGGTGTCCAGCGAATCGACCGCGTGGAAGCTCTCTTCGTGGCGGGCCAGAAAGCCCTTGAGCTCGGCGGCTTGCACCAGGTACAGCGGTGCGCCTTGCAGGCAGTCGTCGATCCAGGCCAGGCGGGCGTCGTCGAAGGGGTCGGCGAACACCCCGAGGGTCTGGCCATCATGCTGGAGTAGGATGAATTCGCGTTTCAGGCACTGGGCCAGGCTGACCCGCTCGAACAGCGGCGTGGCGGCGAACAGCGCCGGGCCGTCGAGCAGCGGGTAATGCAGGGTGGCGCCCAGGCACTGGACAAACGCTGCCGGCTCAAGGCCGCTGAGCGATTGCAGGGTATCGAGCAGACGCTCGCCGCTGAGTTCGGCACTGGCCCTGGCCTGGGCCAGCAGCGCGCGGCCAAGGGGCGCCGAGGTGCTGGCTACAACGGGAGGAACGAGCGACAACGGTTCCATGGCATGCTCTCCGACGCGGGGCGCGGAGAGCCTGGTTCAGCCCTGCTCGCGCGTTATTCCCCGGTGAGCAGCTGGTCGTCGTCGGGCCCCGGCGGCCGTGCGCCATTACGTCGGCGATCGGCCAGGACCCAGCTACCGTCGAACAACTGCAGGGGGAAACTCTCACTCCTGCTCTGGCGTCGTTCGACGAACCCTGTGTCCTTGTCGGCTGCGCGCCGGCTTTCTCGCTTGATGCCCATCAGGTCGAGGACTGCGCGGGCCAGTTCCGCCAGGGGAAAAGGCTTGAACAGGATATGGCTGACACCCAGTTGGCTGGCCCGCTCACGGACCTCGGCGGTCGGGTGGGCGGTGATCAGCACGAAATGACAGCGCGTACCTTGTTGGCGCACAGACTCCAGAACCTGAAAACCCTCCATATCGGGCAAGCGATAATCCAGCACGATCACGTCAGGGTTGGTGCGCTCGGCCAGGCCGATGGCACTTGCTCCGTCGTGGGCAACACGGACGTCCAGGTTCTTGCCTTGGGCTACCAGATACGCCTGGATATTGCCGGCAAGGGTCTGTTCGTCATCGACTACCAATACTGTGTTCACCAAGGTCCACTCCCTGAAGCATCGCTGGCCCGGTTTCCCGGCCCGGCACGAGTGCGGCCTTGTAGAGGCTTACGCATGCTTCGTGCCAGGCGTGATACGGCGCAAATCACTGTGCTATGTCGTTGATTCTGTAAGCATAGACGCAAACGGGTGCTAGCCCCTTCCCCAATCCCGGGGGACAGATGGCGTTTTGCCCCTAGCCCTGCCCCCAATAGTGGGGGCGGCGCTGCGCTCAGTCGATACGCTGCAGTTGACCGCTGTCGCGCAAGCGTTGCAACAACGCCTGACGCGCCTGCGTCTGCAGTTGATCGATAAGAAGGGTTTTAGCCATTGCAAGTCCTTGCTCCCGTTGGACAGGGTCGCCCTGGCTTTGGTTCTGCCCACCCGCAAAGGATTTCGCGTTGGCTTGATAGAACGCCGACACCTGCGCCGCGCTTGGCTCCGGCACGCGGCTGGCAGCCACGAATACCTGCTGCGCGGCCATCTCCTGACGGGTGTAAGCGGCAAAGCTCTGGGGGTCGAAACCGGCATCGGCCAGGCGCCGCTCGAACACTTCATTGCTGCCGAACGCCTGGCGCAGGTGGCCGATGCGCGCCTCGACCTCGGCATCACTGACCGCCACGCCCTGGCGCTGGGCCTCCTGCCACAGCAGCTCGCGGTCGATCAGGTCGTTCAGCGCCTGTTCGCGCAGGCGCTTGTACACGCTGGGGTTGCGGATACTGGTCAGCGCCCTGCCCTGGTCCTCAAGATACTCGGCAAAATAGCGCTCAAGGCGCATCTGGCTGATCTCCACGCCGTTGACCCGCGCCGCCGGCGGCCCGTCCGCGGCGTGCAGCGATACAGCCAACAGGCACAGCAGCAACGGCATCAGGCGGTTCATGGCGACCTCGTCTCAAGGACACTCTGGTAGGCGGCAACCGGATAGAACACCGGGCCGGGCATTTCAACGGTGACCACATGCGCACCGTTCAGGCCCTGACGCCGGCCCGGGCCAAAGCCCAGGGCCGGGGTCAGGCCGGTGTGCACGTCGTGCAGGCCTTCGAGGGCCTGGGTGAGTTTCTCGCGGCTGGCATCACGTCCGGCGCGCTTGAGCGCTTCTTCAAGCAATTGCATGGCGCACCAGGTACTGACCTGCAACAAGCCTTGGCGGCCATCCAGGCCCTGGCGCTGGCGCAGGGCGGTGAGCGCCTCACGGCCCTGGGCGGTCCAGTCGCTGGGGATGAACGGATAGGCCAGGAACACCCGCCGCGACCACGCCTGCGGTACCAGCAGCAGCTCGCTGGCGACCTGGCTTGAGGCGGCGAACAGGTAAGGCGTGCGCCCGGCCTGCTGCAAGGCGTCGGTCAGGCGGCTGAAAGCCGAGGCCTTGCCGAGATAGAACAGCGCCTGCCCGGTCGGCGCCTGCTGCTCGAAGGCCTCGACCTTGACCTGGCTCCAGCCGCGCGCCAGCAAGGCCTCGCGCAAACTGGCCGCCAGCGCGGCCTGGTTGGCCTCGGCATAAACGATAGTCACCTGGGCCTGCTGCAACGACAGGCTGCTTTGGGCATAGTCAGCCAGGCTCAGCAGTTGCTCGCGCAGCCCAGGCAAGGGGTCGAACACCTGGCGGCTGCCGGCCAGCTGCGGGGCGGCGCCGATCAACGGCAGGCGCGCCTGCTCCAGGCGCACGGCCAGCGTGGCATCAAGGGCCCGCGCCATCGGCGCGACCAGGGCGAATACCCGCTGCTGGTCGATCAGTTGCGCCAGCGCCTGCTCGGCACTGGCCTGGTCGGGGCCGGGGTCGAGGTTGACCAGCTGCAAGCTGCGGCCATGAATGCCGCCCTGGCGGTTAATCTGCTCGATACGGTCGGCCAACACCGCCGCCACCACCCGCGCAGGCGCGGCCAGGGTGCCCTGGGTTGGCAGCAAGGTGCCCAGGCGCAGAGTCTGTTCCTCCAGCCCCGGGTCGCGGTCATCGGCCAGGCGCTTGAGGTAGGCACTGAGGTCGCGCTGGTCGGCCATGCTCAGGACAAAGCGCGGCATCGCCGGGTCCAGGCGGTTGCCGGCCGGGTCACGACCCTCCTGGATGGCGCGGGCCAGGCTCGCCTCGGTGTAGACCGGATAGCGGCGGCCATTGACCTCGCGCATGCCCTGCCCGCCGGCCAGGCGCTGCCAGTTCAACGACGGCGGACGCACTCCGCCCTCGGCCCGGCCCAGGCCATCGTTGCCGTGGCAACTGGCACAGGGTACGACGCTGGCCGGCACCAGCATGTCGGCGGCGCCGACCCGCGCCGACACCTGGGCATCGCTGCTCGACAGGCCTTCGCGGTACAGGCGCTTGCCGGCCTGCTCCTGCGGGCTGAGCTCGAGGGCGCTGGCCAGCGGGCTGACCAGCAGCACGCTCAGCAGCAGGCCGATAGCCAGGCGCGCGGTCATGGCTCAGCGCCCCGCCAAGGGTTGCGACAGCAGTTGCAGACGCTGGGCGATGGCTTGCGCCGGCGCGTCCGGGCGGATCTTGCTCCAGCGCTTGTTGGCCACGTCGCCGGCAATCAACTGGGTCGAATGCTGCTCGGGGCTTGGAATCAGGTGGCCCAGGCGCGCCAAGACTAGGTCCATCTGCGCCTTGTCACCGGTGAGGAACAGCCAGTTGGCGCTGTCCACCCCCTGTTTTTCGGCAAAGGCCTTGAGCACCGCCGGGGTGTCGTTCTGCGGGTCGCTGCTCAGGGAAATGAACGTGACCTTGCTGGCTGCGTCTTCGCCCAGGGCTTCGCGCACCTCGCGCAGCTTGCGGGTAATCAGCGGGCAGGCGTCATTGCAGTGGGTGAAGATCACATTGAGCAGCACCACGCGGTCTTTCAGGACGTCTTGGTAAAAGCGCAGGTTGCGGCCGTTCTGGTCCTGCAGCACGGTGTCGGTGAAGTACGTGCGGGCGTCGCGGGTCCCGCCCTCGGCCGTCGCCGGGGTGGCGTTGGGCGGTGGTGAGCCATGGCCTTCATGGGCCAGGGCCACTGCGCTGAGGATCCACAGGCACAGCGCCAGGGTCAACCAGTCGGTGCTGCGCATGCCACGGCTGACAGCGCTCATGGTTGCACCTCCTGGGCAATGGCGGTGTGCTTGGCGTGCACCCGGCGGGCGCTGAGGCGGTCGATCTCGCTGATCAGCAGCTGTGGGTCGGTAAAGCCGTAATAGCGCGTCCAGTGGCCGCTGTGGCCGTCACCGACAAGGATCAGCGGCGGATGCTGGCCAAGGTCGGCGCTGAAGCTGCCCAGGCCCTTGAGGGTTTCGTTGATGGCATACGGGGTACCGGTCAGCCAGCTCCAGCCCGGGCCGTTCTGGAACGTCTGGGCGTAGCCGAGCAGGCGCTTGGGATCATCGCGCTGCGGGTCGACGCTGATCGACACCAGTTGTACTTCGGTGCCGACCCGGCCGCCCAGCTGCTTCTGCACCTTGGCCATGATCGAGGAAACCACCGGGCACACCGTGGTGCAACTGGTGTAGATAAAGCCCATGACCACCAGGTGATCGGCCACCAGGTCCTTTTCCAGGCGCACCGGCATGCCGTTCTGGTCGAGCAACGAGACATCGGCAAAGCGCACCGAGGTCTTTTCCTGGTGGGCGGCGGGCGCGCCATGGCCGCTGTGGTCGACACCGTTGTGGGCCTGGGCGATACCGCAACTGGCGGCGAGCAGGCAGAGGCTGAACAGTCTGCAGCGATCGAGCAGTTTCATTGCACACTCCTTGGTCCGGCGTCGGATGCTTGCTGTGCGCCGGCGGGCATTACCCGCAGGCTGGTGTAGTTGTTCTCGGCAAAGCGCTTGCCCAGTGACGGCGCCTGCACGTGCAGGTACCAGGCACCGGCTTCAAGTTGTTCCAGCGGCGCCTCGTAGATGCCCTCGCCCACTTCGCGGACCACGCTGGTCCGGGCTCGCGAGGTGGGCGCGAGAAAGTAGCGCAGGCTCAGGTCCTTGATCCCGGTGCGCGGCGTGCCGTTGCCCTCGCTGATGCGAAAGCGCGCGATCAGCGGCCGGCCCTGGTCGACCACCGAGGGGCCGATAAGGAACTCCACCCGTGGCGTCTGCCGGTGCGGGGCGCTGCTGGAAGCCGCCACTTCGGTACTGAAGCAGTGAATGATCTGCGGCTGGTTGAGCAAAAAGGCGACATCGAAGGTACCGGCGGCCGGCAGCTTGATGGTCGAGCTGTACACCCCCGGCGCCACCTCGCGCAGGCTGCGGTCGATGACCAGCGCGGCGCGGGCGCTGTGGCCACGGTTGGCGTAGCCGGACATCGGCGCGTTCATGCCTTCGGCGTAGAAGTAGGTGGTGTTGTCCACCGGGTTGACCACAAACACCGAGTTCTCGTCGCGGGCCACGGTCAGGCCCTGGGCCAGCGGCAGGTCACCGGCCTGGCGCGGCGCCGCGGGCCCGGCTTCGAAGCCCTGAACGATCGGCTGGCGGCCTTCGCCGAGGCTGCTGAGGTTGATCATGCTGACCTTGGGCGAGGCCAGGCCGCGGACATAGGCATAGGCCTGGGTGAAGGTCAGCTGGTAGGGTTCGGCGGCCACCGGCAGGCTATGGATCAGCCGGTCGCTGCTGGCATCGATGACCATGGCCTGGCTTTGCAGGGTGTTGAGGACGATGCCGAAGCGCCCGTCATTGCTGAAGCGCATCGGCCCCAGGCCCTGCTTGCCTTCGATCAGGTGGCGCTGGGTGTGGCTGCGGGCATCGATGACGCTGATGCTGCCGTCGCGGCCATCGGCCACGTACACCGCCTGGGACAGCGGCGAATAAGCCACCGACAAAGGGTGCGAGCCGACCTTGAGGGTTTTCACCAGGCGCATCTCGCTGGCGTCGATCACGCTCAGGGTGCCGCTGTCGCGGTTGCTGACAAAGGCGTAGCGCGAATCGCTGCTAAAGGCGATTTCGTGGTGACCGGCGCCGGTGGCGAAAAACTTCAGAGTCTTGCGGCTGGGCACGTCGATCACTGTCACCCCGCTGCTCTGGGCGTCGCGGGCATTGTTGCCGACCCACAGCAGGCGCTGGTCGGGCTGCATCGCCAGGCGCAGCGGCTGCTTGCCGGCCGGCAGGTTGGCGACGCGCTGGAAGGTCTCGGTATCGATAAGCGCCACCTCGCCGCGCTCCGGCATCGACACGTAGACCTGCTTGTCATCCTTGCTCGCCACCCAGTCCATCGGTGTGCCCGGCAGTTCGATGCGCGCCAGGGTGCTGGTGACCCCGCCCACCGACACCGACGGATCAATCACCGTGAGGCTGGCGTCCTTGTTCAGCACCAGCAGGAAGTAGCTGTTCAAATCGAGCAAGGGCCGTGCGCCGATGCTGCTTTTGAGAAACAGCGCCACCCGTGCCTTGCAACTGGTGCTGCGGTCCTTGGCCGCTTCGCCGGTCAGCGCCGGGTCCAGCCAGGCGCCGGGGGATACCCCCGACAATGGCTGGCCGCTGTTCTGGTCGGTGATCTTGAAGCGCACATTGGCGAAGCTGCCTTCGGTCAAGGTCCCGCCGCTGCCCAGCGGCCGCGCCTCGAACTCGACGCTGACGCCGTCGCGGCTGAAGCTATGCAGGCCCTGGGGGTCACCTTCGGCCTGCTCGCTGCGCGGGTCGCACCACAGGCTTTCGTAACTCACCCCCAGGCCGATCAGGGTCAGGCCCACCAGCAGGCCCAGGTACAGCGGTCGATTCTTGTTGTTCATGACCTTCCCCTCACTCACTGTGCTGGCGGCGTGGCCGGTGGTGTTTCGTTGGTCACCCGCAGGATCCCCCACAACCCGGAGGCGTTGCCGTAGGCGGCGTAGTCGCGGAACAGGTAGTCACCCGGCACCGCGTTGCTGCCGCCGGCGCTAGGCAGCATGAAACTGAAGTGCGCGGCCGGCAGCACGCTCTCCTGGGCGCCGATGTACATGGCCTGCGGGTTGTAGCCAAAGCGCACCGAACCGATACCGGGCTGGTACATCGGGTAGCCACCGGGGTCGGCCTTCTCCGGCTGGTAGGCGTGCAGCGGCCACAGGTGCCCGTCGAGCTGGTAGGTAATGCCGCGGCTGCCGCCGGTGGGCATCAGCACGTGGTTGCGCAGTGGCTGGCCAGGCTTGGCCCAGAGCACCGGGGTTTGCGGATCGCCGCCGACCAGGGCGTTGCTGTAGGCCATGTGGGCATTGGCTACATCGGCCCAGCCATTGCCATCGGCATGGCCGAACGGCGCATCCGGGGCCAGGCCGAATCGGAACCACAACGGCTCGGTCTTGTAGTTGATGGCCATGTTCGAGTTGTCCTTCGGATCGCCCGGCACGCCGTTGCCTTCAGTGGCAATGCCCTCCACCGGCCGGCCATCGGCCCAGCGCATGTTCAGCGAGCGCTGCCAGAGGGTGGCGAAGTCGCGGTAGGCGGTTTGCCCCGGCACCTGCACGGTGGCCGAGGCGCGGCTGGCCGTGTCTTCGCTCCAGGTGGCACCCAGCGGCAGGATGCTCATGGCGCCGATCAAGCCCTTTTGCCCCTGCTTGATGACATCGGCCGGGGTGATGTTCAGGCCGCCGAACTCGATGGCGGTGGTGTTGATGTTGTCCACCGCACGGCCCATCTGCAGCACCGGCTTGCCTTCGCGCTCCAGGTGCCCGGCGTAGTACTGGTAGACCTTGCTCGGGTAGGCGCCGCTGTTGCCGGCCCGTGGCGGCACGGTCTGCACCGGGTTCTGGCCGACGTTAGCGCCGTCCGACTTGGTGATGTCGTAGGCCAGCAACTGGGCATGCAGGCCGACATGGCTGGAGGGCCGCATGAGGTTGTTGTTGAAGGCGGTGGAGCCTTCACTGCCATTGCGGTCGCGCTTGACCACGTTCTGCATCACGGCGGTACTCGGCAGGTCGGGCATTACCTGCGGCAGGCGGTTTTCCAGGGTGACCTTCAGGCACTCACCGGCAGCGGCGCGCAGCACCAGCGGCTCGATCGGCACACCGGGCTTGAGCTTGCCGGTGCCCGGGTCGAGGTCGGCCTTGCGCACATAGAGGATTGCCGTCGGGTCGTGCAGCGGGCCGCTGTGGCCGCCGATGGTGAAGGTCTCGCCATCTTCGGGGTCGGTCACCGTCACCTGCGGGATGCTGGTGCGCCGGCTGTTGTACACCAGGGTGCCGCCGTTGGCCTTGAGCGGGCCGCCGACGTGCTGGCCGGCGCCGGCCGGGTCGGTGATGCTCACACCCAGCGAGTTGCCGAGGATATCGTTGGCCAGGGCGGCGACGACTTCATAGCTGCGCTGCACCGTTGGCCGGGTGCCGATGCCATTGGTGTTGGCGGTAAAGCGCGGGCAGATGCCGTCGAATGCCACGGTATTGCGCGCCGCCATCGGCAACGGGTTGTTGGGCAGGGCAAACAGGTCGTTGCGGCTGTTGCTGTAGTTGCGCATAACGCCCCAGATGCCATTCCAGTAGCCTTCGTGGGCGGCGTCCAGCGAATACAGGTAGTCACCGTTGGGCGCCGACGCGCTGGAGATCATCGACACCGGTGCCATGAAGCCCAGTTGCTCGGAGATCCCGACCATCTGCGAGGCCTTCCAGCCGGAGTTCGAGCTGTTGCCGAAGCCCGAGCCGTTCTGCAGCCATTTGACGCCATGCAGGGTCACGTTGTGTTCCTCTTCATGGCCACCGGCATGCATGCGCAGGCGCACGTTGTCGCCAGAGTAGGTGCGCAGCATCGGCGTGAACGGGTCGCCCGGCTCGGCCCCGGCGGCGTTGATGTGCGGCGGGAACAAGGTGGTGCCACCGGTTGGCCCCACAGCCGAGGTAACAGCCGCCGGCGACAGGTTCATCGCCGGGATGGCGCGGTCGGTGCGGCTCTGCATGGCATAGGCGAGATCGCCGGCCAGGCCGTCGGCCTGCATGCCGCGCTTGCCGTCGGGGGCGACCTTGTTGGGGTCGTAGACACGCAGGGCCAGCGGCTCGTTGCGGTAGTTGACGACGAACATCCCCGGGTCATCCACCGAGATCGCCTGCGGGCACGGCCGGCTCGGGCAGCCCGGGTTGAGCCCGCCGCGCGACTCGACCACCGATTCCAGCAGGTTCGAAGCCTTCTGCCGCACCGGCGGGTTGATCGCATAGCGGAAGCTGTCGGCGCTGGCCGGGTAAGCCTGGGCATTGGGGATGCCGTCCGGGCCGGCACCCACGTAAACACCGGCCTCATAGGCGTGCTGGAAGTCGCTGTACTCGAGGAAAAACTCGCGGTAGCTGTCGTTGCGCCCGTCACCGTCAAGGTCGCCGGTTTTCACCACCGCCTGCCACGAGGTCGGCCCGCCGTCTTCGCGCAGGGCACTGTTGTACAGCAGCTCGCCGGTTTCGGCGTGGTACCAGGTAGAGCCGGCAGGCTCGGCCAGCACGGTGGCGTACAGGCCCAGTTGCTGGTGGGTCGATGGGCCGAGGTGGTCGTGGGTAAAGATGGTGCCCAGGCCACGGTCGACGTTATGCACGTTGACCACCGGGTCGACGAACCAGCGCTGCATGGCCGTGCGTGCGCCCAGCCAGTCGGCGCGCCCGTAGCGGCCGAAGAACGGGTGCGCCTTGGCCACCGGGCACTCGGCCGTGCCTTCGCGCGGGTCGCCGGCGCGGCACTCGTTGAACTCGCGAATCGCGTGGATACGCTCGACCACGGTGCCAGGGGAAAGGATACCGTCCTCGTAGTTCCAGCCGTTGGCCGAGCCATCGGCGGCGGTCAGGTCCCATTTTGGCAGGTGGATGTGCTGGCCGATAACGTCGGTTGGCGTACGCACCTGGTAGTCGTCCATTTCATAGTACGAGGGGATCAGGTTGGTGTGCTGGTACATCACGCAGTCGAAGGTGTTCATGCGCATCACCAGCGGCTCCGGTGGGCGCTGCTTGTTGATCACCGCCCAGGCGTCTTCCCAGAGGCTGATGATCCGCGCCTGCGGGAAGTGGTAGCCGACCTTGTTGTACACCGCGTCGAACTGGATGTTGGCGCCCTTGTAGATGCGCGGGCGGTCGGCGGTGAAAGTCGAGCTGCCGGTAAAGCTCATGCCGTCCAGGCGCTCGCCGCTGTTGAACTCACCGGCGCCGGACAGTTGGGTCAGGCGCTTGGCGCGGTCGTCCATGCACGGCTCGTAGTACGGCGCGCCGGCAGTGGGTGCGGCGCCGTTGGTGCGAAAGTTGCGCGCCACGGTCTGCTTGCCGGGCAGCACGGCGTAGCTTGGGTGCTCCAGCTTGGAATGGAAGCTCATCGCTGCCTGTTCGACGTCGGTACCCTCCTCGGGCAGGAACACCGCCTTGGCCTTGGTGATGGCCTTGGTGAAGTCCAGCGCAGTGGTGGTCACCAGCGCCTCGCCGCCGGCCGACAGGCCGTCCAGGGCATGGCGTGGCAGGCCGCCGTCCCAGCCACCGACCTGGGCCGGGTCGAGGTTGGCCCACAGGGCGTTGCCGGAGTTTTTCAACTGTTGCGCCTTGGCCGGGTCGAGCATGTCCAGCGGCGGGGTTGGCGGGCGCTGGCCGACGGTGTTTTCCATGCCGCCGATCCAGAACGGGAAGCCCGGGTTCTTCAGGCTGCCGTCGGCGTTGCGGTTGGCCTCGCTGCGATCGACCAGGGCCAGCGAGCCGACTGCGCGCGGCGCGGCGTCGTCATGGCCAGCGTCATCATCGCCCTCTTCTTGCTCATCGTCGTCATGGTTTGCGCCAACCAGGGTTTGCGCCAGCTTGGGAATCACCGCGACCTTGCCGGGCATCGGCGCCATGGCCTTGCCGGGCAACGGCACGATGGCCGGGATTGGCGTACCGGCGACGATCTCGCCGTCCGGCAAGGCCCGGGCGCCCGCGGCCGGCTTGCCGCTGCGCAAGGCGAACGGCACGCTGTGATAGCCGTTTTCGCTCTGCCCGGAGACTTCCAGGCGGGTGCCTTCTTCGAACACATCGTGGACCCGCCACATGCTCCACATACCCTGGGCAAAGTGCGGGTAGAAGTGGCAGTGATAGATCGCATCGCCGGCCACGCGGTTACGGTTGCCCGAGCCGCCGTTGGCGATTTCGTAGGTGTAGCCGACACCCGGGCCGATGCCCTGGGCGTCGACATAGTCGGAGTTGTCGTCATTGGGGTTGAACAGCCACTGGTGGCCGTGCAGGTGAAAGATGTGCTGCTCGTGGCCGTTGTGGGTGTTGCGGAACTTGACCATGTCACCGATGTAGCTGTGGTTGACGTTGGCCGGTTCCGCCGGGTACAGGGCCATGGTCGCCTTGACCCCGACCTGCTCGGCGCTCGGGGTCTGGCCCGGGCGGATGTTCTCCAGGCCGACGTTAGCCGGTACGTCCACCAGCATCGCCACGTCGCCGACGGTGTGCGAACTCAAGAAGAACTCTTCATAGGCGCATGACAGGCAGTCATGCATCGGCCCCACGCCCAGGCGGTTGGCCACAACCTCGGCGCCCATGCCGCCGGAGCCATAGTTGATCATGAACGAGTCGCGGGTCGGCTCCAGCACATGGCCCATTACCGGGTCTGCCCAGTAACCGGGGAAGGCCTGGGTCGAGGCGGCTTCGTCGGTGAACTGCGCGGCGAAATCACGGAACGGCTCCAGGCGGTTGGGGATCGCCGGGTTGCGTTTGCCGATGCTTTCCAGCGGGTAGGTCGAGGCCGGGAAACTGCCATCGGCGTTGGGGCCCATGACAATTGCGTCGGACTCGCTGGAGATGATCTCGTTGCCATCGGTCATGGCAATGATCGGCGAACCGGCCTTGCCTTCGCGGATCCACGGCTCCTGCTGCGGGTAGCGCGCCTGGTAGTCGACGATCGGCTGGCCGGTGGGGGTGCGGCCGCTGCTGCTCAGGCGCATCTCTTCTTCGGTCAGGGTATTACGGAAGGTGCGCCCACCTTTGGGCACCACCACCACCTGGCCGAACAGGCCATTGGCGACGTTGCCGGCACCGCCCTCGCCGCCAAAGGTCGCGCCCTGGCTGGTGGCGGCAAACGCGCCTTCACGCTCGGCGTAAAGGGTGTAGGAACGGCTGGCGCCGGGGGCGATCAGGAAGTTGCCGTTGCGCCCGGTATTGGCGGCGATGTCACCGATACTGTTGACCGCCTGCATGCCGTTGACCTGAAAACCGACATGACGGTCGCTGACCTGCTCGTCGGCGACAAAATGCTCGCCGCCCTGCTCGTTGCCCTCGCCGGCTTCGTTCTCAGCGCCTTCGTTTTCCTCGCCTTCGACCTCGTTCTCTTGCTCGTGGTCGATGCCGTGCTTGTTCGGGTTGGCCTGGTAGGCCAGCAGGTTTTGCAGGTTGATGGTCAGGCAGTCGCCCGCCGCCACCCGCAGCACGATCGGCCGCGGGCGTTTGTCCGGGCGCAGGCTGACCTTGCCCGGTACCGCGGCGCCGCCAGTGGCCAGCGACACCTGGTGCTCGTCGACCACGTCGCGGCGCAGGGCGAACATCATGCCGTTGGCATTCTGCGCACCGAGGCGGTTGAACATCAGTGGCTGATCGAGCGCCACCACATTGGCCACCAGATTGCGCTCGCAGCGCACGGCAGCTTCGCTGAGCGGTTGCCAGGCAAGGCTGGCGGCCGCAAGCAGCAGTGAAGTCAGGACTGAGCCTTTGATTGGAGTCATCATGGCGTGCCTCGGGGGTGCAAGGGGACTCTGGAGGGGCCGGAGCAAGGCCCATGCCAAATTATTTATTGTTGTTTTTCAGTAGCTTATAAAGCTGAATGAATCTTGATTGGGGGTGATTCCCCGGTATTCCCCACTAATCGGGGGTTGCCTCATCGAGGGGCAAGCCCGCTCCCACAGGTTTTGCGATTACAAAGGCGCATCCACCGCCAGGCCCTGCAGCCGCCGGTACTGGCGCAGCACCTTGGGCACGTAGCGCTGGGTTTCGGCAAACGGCGGTACTACCCGACCGCGACGCAGCACCGCATCTGGCCCGGCGTTGTAGGCGGCCACGGCCAGGGTGATGTCGTTGTCGAACAGGGTCAGCATGCGCTTGAGGTAGCGCGCCCCGCCCTGCACGTTCGCGGCCGGGTCGAGGACATTCTTCACGCCCATTTCCTTGGCGGTGTCGGGCATCAGCTGCATCAGCCCGGCCGCGCCGCTGGTCGAGCGGGCGTTGGGGTCGTAGCGCGATTCGGCCTGGATCACTGCGTGCAGCAAGGCCGCCGGCAGGTCGTTGGCCTGCGCCGCTGCCGCCACCACTTCGGCGTAGGGCATGCCGGTGATCAGTTGCGGGCCGTTGCTGGCCAGGCTCACGGCCTCGCTGATGACCCGCTGGTAGGTTCGCCCCGGCCGGTGGACGTTGCTCAACACATAGCTACCATCGGCCTTGATCGAGATGTACACATCGGCCTGAGCCGGATTGCCTGTGGCCAGCCAGGCCAGGATTGCCGCAGTGAGCCAGCGCATCGTGCCACCCTCCCCGTTGCGTCCCCCAGAAAGTGGGGCATATGCCCCGATTGCCAGGGCGTTACCCTTTTGACGCAAGCACTGTGCCGCCTTGCCAGGCCCGTGCGGCAAAGGCCCGGCGCAGACGCGCACGGCAATTGCATAAGGCCTTGCAGCGCACCTGTGGAGGGCCTGGCTATGAACAACAACCATCGCGCGCAACGCGGCTTCACCCTGCTCGAACTGCTGGTAGTCCTGGTCGTGCTGGGCCTCTTGGCCGGCATCGTTGCCCCCAAGTACTTCAGCCAGTTGGGGCGCTCGGAGGCCAAGGTCGCCCGGGCGCAGATCGAAGGCCTGAGCAAGGCCCTGGACCTGTACCGGCTGGAAGTGGGGCATTACCCCAATTCCGAGCAAGGCCTGCAGGCACTGGTGGCGGCACCCAGCGACGAGACCCGCTGGTCGGGCCCGTACCTGCAGAAAAAGGTCCCGCAAGACCCCTGGGGGCGTAACTACATCTACCGCCAGCCCGGTGAAAACGGTGAGTACGACCTGCTGTCGATGGGCAAGGACGGCCAGCCCGGCGGCGATGGCGAGAATGCCGAGATCACCAGTTGGCAATAACCGGAGGGCTTGCGCATGCGCTATGAACTCAAGGCCCTGGGCAAGGCCGGGGTGGTCTTGCTCCAGGTCGACGCCCAGGACCCGGGCCAGGCCCGCGAGCAGGTCGAGCAGCAAGGCTTGCGGGTGGTCAGCGTGCGCAGTTGCCAGCGCCTGGCCGGTCTGCGCTGGCGGCGTGGCGAGGGGTTCAACCTGGTGCTGTTCAGCCAGGAGCTGACCACCCTGCTCAATGCTGGCCTGCCGCTGATCGACGCCCTCGAGAGCCTGGCCGAAAAAGAGACCGCGCCCCAGGCACGCAAGACCCTCGGCGAACTGGTGCGCCTGCTGTATGAAGGCAAGTCGTTCTCCCAGGCCCTGGCGCAGTTGCCCAGCGTGTTCCCGCCGCTGTACGTGGCGCTGGTGCAATCGAGCGAGAAGACCGGCGCCCTGGGCGATGCCCTCGGCCGCTATGTTGCCTACCGCCAGCGCATGGACGAAGTGCGCCAGAAGATCATCAGCGCCTCGATCTACCCGCTGCTGCTGTTGCTGGTCGGCGGCGGCGTGGTGCTGTTTCTGCTCGGCTATGTGGTACCGCGCTTCAGCCTGGTGTTCGAAGGCCTGGGCACCGAGCTGCCGTGGATGTCACGCTGGCTGATGCAGGCCGGGATGTTCCTGCACGCGCATCAGCTGGCCATGGCCAGCAGCTTTGGGCTACTCATGGCGCTGCTGTTCATGCTGCGTCGCGAGCCGCGGGTGCGGCGCTGGCTGAACCGCCAGCTGGAACGCCTGCCGGCCCTGCACAAACGCCTGGTGATGTATGAGCTGGCGCGGTTCTACCGCTCGCTGGGGATCCTCCTGCAGGGCGGCATCCCGATTCTCACCGCCATGGCCATGGCCCGCGGCCTGCTCGGCGCGGCCAGTGGCCTGCGGCTGGAGCAGGCCTGTGAACGGGTCAAGGAAGGCCAGTCGCTGTCGGCGGCGCTGGAGGCCGGGCACCTGGTGACGCCAGTGTCGTTGCGCCTGCTGCGCGCTGGCGAGCAGTCGGGCAACCTCGGGCAGATGATGGAGCGCAGCGCCGACTTCTACGACGAAGAGATCAGCCGCTGGATCGAGTGGTTCGTGCGCCTGTTCGAGCCGCTGCTGATGACCTTCATCGGCCTGCTGATCGGCCTGATCGTGATCCTCATGTACATGCCGATCTTCGAGCTGGCCTCGAGCATCCACTAGCGCAACGCGTGACAATCCAGGGCCCTTGCTGTATAGATTCGGCCACCAAGGGGAGCCCGGCAACGGGCTGAGAAACCGCTGGCATGTGCAGCGCGGTGACCCTTCGAACCTGATCCGGATCATGCCGGCGAAGGGATGGGTATTGTGCACCTGCCTTTTTGCCGGCCTCACTGCGGGGCCGACCATGCCAGACATCACCGGCCCCGCTGTCGTCACGATAAAAAGGACAACAGCATGACCGCGCGCTTCACCGACAGCCTTCGCCAGCAAAGCGAGCCGAGCTGGACCCAGTGCATCGAACACCGCTTCGTCAATGAACTGCTCGACGGCAGTCTGGCCGACCCTGTGCTGGTCAACTACCTGATCCAGGATCACCGTTTCATCGATGCGTTCCTGACCCTGCTCGGCGCCGCCATCGCCAGCGCCGATACCTTCGAGGCGCGGATTCGCCTGGGGCGCTTTACCGGGGTGATCGCCGGTGAAGAGAACACCTACTTCCTACGCGCTTTCGAAGCCCTGGGCGTCAGCGAGGCGCAGCGCCTTGAGGCACCGGACTCAGCGCCGACCGCAGGCTTCAAGGCGATCATGCGCGAAGCCGCGGCCACCCGCTCCTACGCCGCCGCCCTGGCGGTGCTCAACGTCGTCGAGGGCCTGTACCTGGACTGGGCGCTGCGGGCCAACAAGCAACTGCCGCCGCGCTTCGAGCACGCCGAGTGGATCACCCTGCACGACAACCCGGCGTTCCAGGATTTTGTCGCCTTTCTGCGCGCCGAGCTGGACCGCGTCGGGCCTGCACACGCACAGGTCAGCCGCGACTTCTTCCTGCGCAGCGTGGCGCTGGAACAGGCGTTTTTCGACGCCGCCTACGACATTGAGGGCTAAACCATGGATATCTTCGAGCGCCTGAAACAGGCCGCCAGCGCCGACTGGCACAGCTACGTCGAGCACGACTTCGTTCGCCAGATGGGCGCCGGCACCCTGGCGCAACCGGCGTTTCGCAAGTACCTGGTGCAGGACTACCTGTTCTTGATCCAGTTCGCCCGCTCCTGGGCCCTGGCCGCCTACAAGAGCCGCACCCTCGCCGACATTCGCGCCGCCCAGGCGGGGCTGGCGGCGATTCTCGACGAAACCGAGCTGCACGTGCGCCTGTGCGAGCGTTGGGGGCTGTCGGCCGACGACCTCGCGGCGACACCGGAGCACCAGGCCACTGTCGCCTACACCCGCTTCGTGCTGGACTGCGGCGCCGCCGGCGACCTGCTGGACCTGCACGTGGCCCTGGCGCCGTGCGTGATCGGCTACGCCGAAATCGGCCGCAACCTGACCCCCGACGGCGTTCAGGCACTGGGCGATCATCCTTACCGCGAGTGGATTGGCGAATACGCAGGCGCCGGCTACCAGGGCGTGGCCACGGCTGCCCGCGCGCACTTGGATGACCTGGCCGCGCGAACCATGACCGAGCGCCGCTTCGAGGAACTGGTCAAGGTCTTCGCCCAGGCCTCACGGCTGGAAGCCGACTTCTGGCAGATGGGGCTGGATGCGGCTGGACAGTAAGGGTTAAAGATTCCACAGGTCAGTAATCGTAGCGATCCACCGCCCGCCGCCGCTCGTTGTCATCGCGCATGTCGTAGTTGGCGGTGGTCTGGATGTTGGTGTGGTGGGCCAGCTTTTGCGCGATCGACAGGTCATGCTCTTCGATCACCCGGGTGATGAACGAGCGGCGAAAATCGTGGGGCATGATCTTTACCCCTACTTGAGTGCCGCGCTGGCGAGCGATGTAGTAGATCGCGTGCTTGGTGATGCGCTCGCGGGTGATGTGGCTGCCACGGCGGATACGGTTGAACAGGAACTCGTCGTCGGCCTGCCCTTCAGGCAATTGCTCGCGGCGAAACGCCAGCCAGGCGTTGAGCTTTGCAAACGCCCAGGGCGGCGCGTACTTGATCAGTTGCTTGTTGCCCTTGCCCAGCACCTGCAGGCTGCGTTCGCTGAAGTCAACCTGGCTGAGGGTCAGGTTGACCGACTCGGACTTGCGCATACCGGTGCCGTACAGCAAGGCGATCACCGCCGCATCGCGCAACCCCTGCGGGCGCGGGTCGGCAGCGCAGGCGTCCATCAGCTCGCGAATCAGGCTGCGCTTGAGGTTGCGCCCGGCCGGCAGGCGCGTGCCCTGGGTCGGCTTGACCGTGCGGATCTTGAGCAACTGCTCCTGGCTGATCAGGCTCAGGCGCCAGGCCTCGTTCATTACCCCGCGTACCGCGTTGACGTACAGCGACGAGGTGTTCGGCGCATAGCCATCGACGCGCAAGGCCGCCACCAGCGCGGTGACATGCCCGGGCTCGAGCTGGTGCCAGGGCACCTCGGCGATGTCGCAATCCTCGAAGCCCAGGCGGTCGGCAGCATCCTGGAGGATGTACTTCATGGTCAGCTGGCTGGACGGCGCCAGGCGGGCGAGGTATTGCAGCAAGGGGTTTTGCAGTGAATCGGACAAACCGGGAATCCTGTAGAGCGCAGCTGAGGTCAGGGGCCTGCAACGGGCCAGTCTGACTCGTGACAACACCGTGGCCACTGACCTGCATCACAATCAGGTCATTGATTGGCAAGTCTTTTTAGCCACGGCAAGAATCCCGATAGTACCTCATCGACGCCCCCGGAATCGATTGAGGGCATTTTCATGGCACCGAGTCATCCAGGTACAGCTTCACGGTTTCGCGGGTCAGCGACATGACTTCATGGGTCAAACCGTTGAAATCCGTCTCGCCATGCTCCAGGTAGCCGTCACTGCGCTTGACCACATAGGCCACGTGGCCGCGTGGGCGGCCGGTGTCGTTATCGATGATTTGCAGGCGGTCGCTGTACAGCGGCAACGGCTCGATCCGCGGCACCAGGGGCGAACGACCGATGACAATCGGCTCGGGCTGCCATTGCACCGGGCGCTCGCGGTGCCGGGCCACTTCGGTGAGCACCTGGTCGACCGGCAACTGCAGGGTTTTCGAATAGTAGGCATCGTAAAGAAACGCGGTAATGCTCAGTTTGCAGGGGACATGCGCCTTGTCCGCCAGCAGGCGCTGGATCGCCGGCTTGAGCAGTTCGGTCTGCGTGCTGCGGTCCGGGGTGGTCTTGTAGAAATGCGCGTTGACCACGTAGTTGTAGCCCTTGATTTCGGAGATGCCCTCGAAATCGACACCGCCAACCAGGCTGTAGATCATCGCATGGCCAACGGTGAAATCCTGGTCATCGTCCAGAGCGCAGGTAAACCACTCGCCGATCTGCCCGTCGCCGGTATGCCGTTCGAACAGGCTGATAATCTCTTCGTCGCTGCGAAAGCGCAGGGAGTAAGAACCATCGTGATAGGTGAACGAGGTGAATTCCAGCGGCATCGACTCGATACCGTGGCTGCAACCGCCAAGCGCTAGCGCAGCGCCCAGGGCGCACGCGGCGAGGCGTAAAGAGGGGGCGAACAAAGGGGCGTCATCCATGAGCAAGCGAGGCGCGCAAGAATGCCCAAGGCCGCGCCCGCCAGCAAGCATTTCCGCGCCCGCAGGCGGCAACGATGGGCTACAGTTGCCGAGGAACCCCCTGCCCCGAGGCCCCATGGCTTTCCATCGACTGACCCGCACCCACCCGCGCCTGAGTTTTTCTGCCGTTGCCGGCTGCCTGGGCGGCTGGCTGATTCCCGCCGACAATCTGGTGCAGCACATCCTCACTGGCTGGAACATCGGCGTCTGGCTGTACCTGCTGCTGGTGCTGTGGCTGACCCTGCGCGCCAGCCCCGAGAAGGTACGCGAAGTGGCCTGTGTCGAAGATGAAAACGCCGGCCTGGTGCTGCTCACCGTCAGCATCGCAGCGATCGCCAGCCTTGCCGCAGTGACCCTGCAACTGGCCGCCAGCCGCGGCCTTGCCGGTGGCCCGCAACTGCTGCACTACGCCTACACCGGCTTTACCATTGCCGGCTCCTGGCTGATGATCGGCACCATCTTCAGCCTGCACTACGCCAGGCTGTTCTACACCGCCGGCAGCAAGGAGCCTTTGCTGCGCTTTGCCGATGGCGAGCTGAACCCCGACTATTGGGACTTCCACTACTTCTCGTTCACCCTCAACGTCGCCGTGCAGACCTCGGACGTGGGCGTTGCCGACCGGCAGATGCGCCGTATCGTCCTCGCCCACTCATTGGTGGGTTTCGTGTTCAACACCGCGATTCTGGGCTTTACCATCAACATCGCCGCCGGCCTGTTGAACTGACGGCACGCCTTCAAGCACCTGCATGGCGCAACGGGCGATGCGCTGGCAGGCCTGCTCCAAACGGTCGCTGTCGAGCACCAGGCCAAAACGCAGGTGGCCGGCGGCGCTGGGGCCGAAGGCGTCGCCAGCGAGCACCGACACCCCATGCTCCTCCAGCAGACGCTCGGCAAAGGCCTGGGCGCCAATGCCGGTCTCGCGGATATCGATCATCACGAACATGCCGCCATCGGGCTTGTGCACGCGGATGCCCGGGCAGCCGTCAAGGCTTGCGCAAACCCGGTCGCGCCGCTCGCGGTAGCGCTCGCGCATCTGCCGCACCTGGGGCAGGTCTTGCTCCAGGGCCACCTGGGCGGCGTCCTGGATAAAATCCGGCAGACCGTACAGCATGCACAGCGCCAGGTTGCTCAAGTGCTCGGTCAACTGCTGCGGGCCGATCACCCAGCCGACCCGCCAGCCCGACATGGCATGGGACTTGGACAGACTATTGATGGTCGCGCTGCGTTCGGCCATGCCCGGCAGGCTGGCCGGGCTGAAATGCTCGCCCTCGTACAACAGCTCGCTGTAGACCTCATCGGAGATCAACCACAGGTCGTGGTCGATACACAGCTGCGCCAGGCGCTGCCAGGTGGCCTTGGGCAAGCTGGCGCCAGAGGGGTTGTGCGGGCTGTTGAGCAGCAAGGCGCGGGTGCGCGGGGTAATACGCCGGGCGATGTCGTCAGGGTCGACCCTGAAGCCCTGCTCGGGGCGTACCGGCACCGGCACCAGCCTTGCGGCGCAGGCACCGAACACCGCTTCGTAGGTGACATACATGGGCTCGGCGACGATCACCTCGTCGCCCGGGTCGAACAGGCACTGGGCCACTCCATACAGCGCGCATTGCGCCCCGGCCAGCACCACCACTTCCAGCGGGTCGACCGGCTGGCCGCTGTGGCGGGTGTGATGGGCGGCGATGGCGCGGCGCAGGGCCTCGCTGCCGCGCACATCGGAATAGTGGGTGTGGCCGCCGCGCAGGCTGTCGATGGCGGCGTCGACTATTGGTTGCGGGGTGTCGAAGTCCGGGTCGCCAATCGACAACAGGATGATATCCCGGCCCTGGCCTTGCAGTTCGACGGCACGGTAGTGGATGTTCCAGGCAGCAGCACCGTCACCGGCGATACGTTGGGTGAGCGCGGAATAACGCATGGACGGTCTCCTTGACTGAACCTGGACGCGCCATTGGTCTGAAACTCCCAGGCAAGCATCCCAGCCGACTGCCGGTAAAAATAGCAGAGCGGCGCCATGGCAGGCGGGGAAATATTGCCAGCAAACGTTTGCCGCCAATACCAAAGTGGTCGCCGCGCCTGCCGGGGAACGTGAGCGGGGTCAAACTCTCGACAAACCGTCATCATCCTGGGCCGACACTGGCGCCATCAATGCTATGTTTAGGTTTCCCGCCGGGTCGCACCGACCCGCCCATTCTTGCGTGAGGTTCACCGTACAAGGAGGCCGGCATGAACAAGCTGACGTTCCCCAACGCCTGCCAGATGATGCGCTGGCATTTCCATCCGCTGGGCTTCGAGGCCAGCATGGACGCCCCGCGCAGCATGGTGGCGCGCCTGTTCGACCGGGCCACCGGCGAAACCCTGCTGGCGATTGCCGGCATTCCCTGCGCCACGCTGATGCACGCGGCAGACGTCGAGCGCATCATCGAAGCGGTGGAGGCCGAACTCGAGGCCTTCGAACCGTCCTGCAACCTGCGCGCCGTCGGCTGATCAGCTGACAACCCGGGGCTCGCGCCCGCGCTCGATATCGGCGATGAAGCGCTCGGCCGGCTGTGGCTGGCCGAGCAGATAGCCTTGCAACGAGTCACATCCCAGGCGGGTCAGGAAGCTCTGCTGGCGGTCGGTCTCGACCCCTTCGGCCACAATCCGCAAGCCCAGGGCCTGGCCCAGCGCGACGATGGCCGAAACGATGGCAGCGTCGTCGCTGTCCTGCTCCAGATCTCGCACGAAGCCGCGGTCAATCTTCAATTCGTTGGCCGGCAGGCGCTTCAAGTACATCAGGCTCGAATAGCCGGTACCGAAGTCATCGATAGACAGGTCCACACCCATGTCCGAAAGCCGCTGCAGCACCTGCATGCTGGCGTCGGCATCGCGCATGGCGGTGGTTTCGGTGATTTCCAGGGTCAGGCTGTTGGCCGGCAACTGATGACGCGCCAGCACCCTGGCAACGCTCTCGACCAGCCCGGTGTGGCAGAACTGGATGGCCGACAGGTTAACGGCGATGCGCCAGTTGCTGTGGCCCCGGTCGATCCAGATGCGCATCTGCCGGCAGGCCTCGTCCAGCACCCACTCGCCGATGGGGATGATCAGGCCGGTTTTTTCCGCCTGGATGATAAATCGGTCAGGCAGCAGCAGGCCATGTTGCGGGTGTTCCCAGCGCAGCAAGGCCTCGGCGCCGATCGGCTGGCACTCGAGGGCGTCGAACTTGGGTTGGTAGTACAGGCGGAACTGGCCCTGCTCCAGGGCCACGCGCAAATCCTGCAGCAGTTGCAGTTGCAGGCGGGCGTTGCTGTTCATCGACACGTCGAAGAAGCTGTAGCCGTTCTTGCCGGCGCTCTTGGCGTGGTACATGGCCGCATCGGCGTTGCGCAGCAGTTCGTGCTGGTCGATACCATTGCCCGGGTAGAGGACGATGCCGATACTCGCCGAGATCTGCAGGTTCTGTTCAGCAACGCGGAAGCTGCGCGAGATCAGGTTGACCTGCTTGGCCGCCACGCCCACGGCGTCGTCGGCTTCCTGCAGCTCGACCAGCAGCACGAACTCATCGCCGCCGATCCGCGCCAGGGTGTCCTGGCTGTGCAGGTGGCCGCGCAGGCGCAGGGCGACTTCCTTGAGCAACTGGTCGCCCATGTGGTGACCGAAGGCATCGTTGACCGGCTTGAAGCCGTCCAGGTCGATGAACATCAGCGCAAAACAACCGCCCTGCTCGGCCACCTTGCTGATCGCCTGGTCGATACGGTCGGCCAGCAGCGTACGGTTGGGCAGGCTGGTGAGGGTGTCGTGCAGGGCCAGTTGGGTCAGTTCCTGGTTGGCCAGGGTCAGCGAGCGGGCAAGCTCGGCGGTGCGCGCTTCCAGGCGCGCATCCAGCACCGAGGTCAGCAAAGCTGCGGCCAGCACTGCCAGGGTGGTGATCAGCACCAGGTAATCCAGGCCGTTGCCGCTCAGGCCGCCGCCCAGTGCGCCGCAGTAACTGCCTTCGGGGAAGTTCGCCGCGGCCATGCCGGTGTAATGCATGCCGACGATCGCCACGCCCATGATGATCGCCGCGCCGCCACGTAAATGGCGCACATAAAGGGTTTGCTGGCGCAGGCGGAAGGCGATCCACAACGCCGCTGCTGAAGCGCCGACAGCGATCAGCAACGAGGCGCTGAACAGCGCGGGGTCGTAGTCGATGCCCGGGGTCATGCGCAGCGCGGCCATGCCGGTGTAGTGCATGCTGCTGATGCCGGTGCCCATGATCAACGCGCCAGCGCCCAGTTGCAGCCACGGCAAGGTCGGCTGGCTGACCAGCCACAGGGCGAAACCCGACGACAGCCCGGCGATCAGCAGCGACAGCAGGGTCAGGGTAATGTCATAACCGAGCTCGATCGGCAGGTTCAGGGCGAGCATCCCGATAAAGTGCATCGACCAGATCCCGATGCCCATGGCCAGCGCCCCGCCACCGATCCACAGGTACACCGCACGGCCCTTGGCGGTGTTGATCCGGCCGGCGAGGTCGAGGGCGGTATACGAAGCAAGGATGGCCACACACAGCGAAATCAATACCAGCGACGAAGAGTAACTACCGATCAGCATGAGGCCTTCCACAACCCGTAGACCGGGCACTGGCGAGGCCCGGATAAAAGCCGATGATTGTACTCAACCTTTGGCGAAACGCACGGAGTTTTCGGTGGAAGATGGCAATGAAGAATCACTGCCATCTCAAGTGATTTCTAGCAGAAAAATACTTTATTAATCAATAAGATATATGACTTTATTAATGTGAAAAGCAAGAACCCAGTGCAGCTTGCACCACAAGCTAACCTACCGAACAAACAACATTAATAAATCAACTTATACCTTTGATTTATATTGATTAATTAACACTATCCTGCTCGGCAAACGCCGCCTGCGCCTCCCAGCCCCCGCCCAGCGCCGCGATCAACTGCACGCTGGCTACCAGCCGCCCCTGTAGCAGGTTGAGCACGCTGCGCTCGTTGCTCAGGGCGGTGGTCTGCACGTTGACCACGTCCAGGTAAGCGATCAGCCCGGCCTTGTACTGGTTGTTGGTCAGGCGCAGGGATTCGCGGGCCGAGGCCAGGGCTTCGCTGCGCACCCGCGCTTCGTCTTCATAGACCTTGAGCTGTACCAGGTAGTTTTCCACTTCCTTGAAGCCGTCGAGCACGGTCTGCCGGTACTGGGCCACGGTCTGGTCGTAGACCGCTTCGCTGCGGTCGACTTCTGCCGCGCGCTGGCCGGCGTCGAACAGGGTCATGGCCAGTTGCGGGCCAACCGACCAGAAGCGGTTCGGCAGGCTGATCCAGTCGCTGAAGCTGCTACTGCTGTAGCCGCCGCTCATGCTCAGGGTCAGGTCCGGGAAGTAGGCGGCGCGGGCCACGCCGATGCTGGCGTTGGCCGACATCACGTTACGCTCGGCCTTGGCGATGTCCGGGCGGCGCTCCAGCAGTTGCGAAGGCAAGGCCAGCGGCACTTGCGGCAGGGCCGGGATGTCCTTGCTGTCGGCCAGGGCGAACTCGGCCGGGGCCTTGCCGAGCAGCACGGCAATGGCGTTTTCCAGCTGCGCGCGCTGCCACACCAGGTCGATCAGGTCGGCCTGGGTGCTTTTCAGCTGGGTCTGCGCCTGGGCCACGGCGTCCTTGCCCGAGACCCCGGCACGGTACTGGTTCTCGGTCATTTTCAGCGAACGCTCATAGGCCTCGACGGTGGCCTCGAGCAAGCGCTTCTGTTCGTCGATCACCCGCAGTTGCAGGTAGTTCTGCACCAGTTCCGACTGCAGGCTCAGACGGATCGCCGCCATGTCGGCGAGGCTGGCCTCGGCGCTGGCCTGGTTGGCGGCCAGGCCGTCACGCAGTTTGCCCCACAGGTCGGCCTCCCAGCTCACCCCCAGCTGGGTGTTGTAGGTGTTGCGGATGCCGCTGCTGTTGTTGCTCAGGCTCGAACTTGAGCTGCCGGTGCCCTGGCTGGAGCGGGTCTTGCCGGCCGACAGGTCGAGGCTTGGGAACAGTGCGCCGCGGGCGCTACGCACCAGGGCCTGGGCCTGGCGGTACTGGGCTTCGTACTGGGCGACGGTCTGGTTGCCGGCGTTGAGCTGCTCGACCAGGCCGTTGAGCTGGGCGTCGCCGTACAGCTCCCACCAGGCGCCGCGAGCGATGGCGTCCGAGGGGTTGGCCTGGGTCCAGCCTTCGGCGTGCTTGAAGGCCACCGGTGCCGGGGTTTCGGGCCGGTGGTAGTCCGGGCTCAGGGTACAGGCGCTGAGCATCCCCAGGCACAGGGCCGAGGCCAGCAGGCGCGAGCCGCGGGCAGCCAGCAGCGGCTGCAGCGAACGGTCGGAAAGAAGCGGACGTCGGGTCATAGCGGGGTTTCCAAAGCAGCGTCGGTACGCACGCCGCGCCAGCGGTTGAAGCGATGGCGCAGGCGGTCCAGATAGAGGTAGACCACCGGGGTGGTGTAAAGCGTGAGGATCTGGCTGAAGACCAGCCCGCCGATGATGGTCAGGCCCAGCGGCTGGCGCATCTCAGCGCCTTCGGCGTGGCTGAGCAGCAGCGGCAAGGCGCCGAGGATGGCCGCCAGGGTGGTCATCAGGATCGGCCGCAGGCGCAGCAGGCAGGCACGGCGGATCGACTCCTCCGGGCTCAGGTGCTCGTGGCGCTCCAGCTGCAGGGCCAGGTCGATCATCATGATCGCGTTCTTCTTCACCACGCCAATCAGCAGGAACAGGCCCAGCAGGGAGATCAGGCTGAACTCGCTGCCGACCACATACAAGGTCAGCAAGGCCCCTACCCCGGCCGATGGCAGGGTCGAGAGGATGGTCAGCGGGTGAATGTAGCTTTCGTAGAGAATGCCCAGCACCAGGTACACCGCCAGCAAGGCGCCGAGGATCATGAACGGCTGGCCCTTCTGGCTTTCGGCGAAGGCATCGCCGGTACCGCCGAGCTTGGCGATCACGTCCTCGGGCAGGCCGACCTTGGCCACTGCCCGCTCCACCGCGGCCAAAGCCTGGTCCTGGCTGTAGCCTTCGGCAATGTCGAAGTTGATGCTCTCGGAGGCAAACTGGCCTTCGTGGCTGACGCGATCATCGGCCAGGCTGTTCTGGTAATGGGCGAAGGTGGACAGCGGTACCCGCGCGCCATCGGCGGTGATCACCTGGACCTGCTCGAGGGTGCGCGGGTCCTGGGCATATTTGGGGTTGATCTCCATCACCACCTGGTACTGGTTGAGGCTGTCGTAGATGGTCGAGATCTGCCGCTGACTGTAGGCATTGTTGAGCACCGAGGTGACCATGCTCATGTCGATGCCCAGGCGCTTGGCCTGCTCGCGATCGACCACCAGGGTGATCTGCTGGGTGCCGCCGCCTTCACGGGCGTCGATGGCGGTCAGCTCCGGCAGGCTCTTGAACGCCGCAACCACCTTCGGGTACCACTCGCGCAGGGCCGAGAGCTCGCTGCTTTGCAGGGTGTAGAGGAACTGCGAGCTGCTCTGGTCGCGACCGCCGCCGAACTGCAAGTCCTGGTCGGCCATCAGGAACAGCCGCCCGCCGGGCACCTTGGGCATCTCTTTGCGCAGGCGCTCGATGATCTTCTGCGCCGAGACCTTGCGCTCGCTGATCGGCTTGAGGCGCACCAGTACCATGGCGTTGTTGGTGCCGCTGTTGCCACCGATGAAACCGGCAACGCTTTCCACTGCCGGGTCGGCCAGCAAGGCGCGGCGGAAGATCTCCATCTTCGGCTGCATGACCTGGAACGACAGACCGTCGTCGCCGCGGACAAAGCCCATCAGCTGGCCGGTGTCCTGCTGCGGCAAAAAGGTCTTGGGCACTACCACGTACAGGGCGATGTTGACCGCGATGGTCACCAGCAGGCTCAACAGGGTCAGGCGCCGGTGGCGCATGACCCAGTCCAGGCTGCGCCCGTAGCCGGCCATCATGCGCTGGTTGAGCTGCTCGCTCCAGCGTTGCAGGCGGGTCTGTTGCCCCTCGGCGTGGGGCTTGAGCCATCGCGCGCAGAGCATCGGCGTCAGCGTCAGCGACACCAGCAGGGAGACCAGGATCGCCACTGCCAGGGTGATCGAGAACTCGCGAAACAGCGAGCCGACGATGCCGCCCATGAACAGGATCGAGACGAACACCACCACCAGCGACAGGTTCATCGACAGCAAGGTGAAGCCCACCTCCTTGGAACCCATGTACGCCGCACGCATCGGCGGTACGCCTTCGTCGATATGCCGGGAGATGTTCTCCAGCACCACGATGGCGTCGTCCACCACCAGGCCGGTGGCAAGAATCAGCGCCATCAGCGACAGGTTGTTCAGAGAAAAGCCGCACAGGTACATGGCCGCGAAGGTGCCGACCAGCGACACCGGCACCGCCAGGGTCGGGATCAGCGAGGCGCGCAGGTTGCCGAGAAACAGGAACACCACCAGTACCACCAACACCACGGCGATGATCAGGGTGTGCTCGGCTTCCTTGAGGGTCGCCTTGATCACCGGCGAGCGGTCCATGGCCACGTCCAGTTTGACGCTGGCCGGCATCAGCGACTCCAGGGCCGGCAACTGCTCCTTGATTTTGTTGACGGTCTCGATGATGTTGGCGCCGGTCTGGCGGTTGATCACCAACAGCACCGCGTCCTGGTCATTGAAGAAACCACTGTTGTAGCGGTTCTCCACCGCGTCGCTGACCCTGGCCACATGGCTCAGGCGCAGCACCGCGCCATCCTGGTAGCGAATCACCAGCGGCTCGTAGTCCTTGGCTTTCTCCAGCTGGTCGTTGGCCTGCACCTGCCAGTTGCGCTGGCTGTCTTCGACAAAGCCCTTGGGCCGACGCTGGTTGGCGTTGGCGATGGTCTGGCGCACGTCGTCCAGGGACACGCCGTACTGGTTGAGCAAGTGCGGCTCGAGCTCGACCCGCACCGCCGGCAGCGAACTGCCGCCGATCTGCACTTCGCCGACCCCCGGCACCTGCGACAGGCTCTGGGACAGGATGGTCGAGGCCAGGTCGTACAACTGGCCCTTCTGCAGCACGCTTGAGGTCAGCGCCAGGACCATGATCGGCGCCTGGGACGGGTTGTATTTCTTGTAGGTGGGCATGCTGCGCATGCCGCTGGGCAGCAAGTTGCGCGAGGCATTGATCGCCGCCTGCACCTCGCGCGCGGCGGCGTCGATGTCGCGGCCCTGGTCGAAACCGAGGATCACCCGCGTCGAGCCCTGGCTCGAGCTGCTGGTAAGGGTGGTCACTCCGGAGATCGCGCCCATCGAGCGCTCCAGCGGCGTGGCCACGGTCGAGGCCATGACTTCGGGGCTGGCGCCCGGCAGGTTGGCCTGGACCACGATCACCGGGAACTCGATCTGCGGCAGCGGCGCCACCGGCAACAGGCCAAAGCTGACACCGCCAAGCAGCATGATCGCCAGGCTCAGCAGCATGGTCGCCACTGGGCGGGCGATGAACGGAGCTGAGAGGTTCATGGGCGGTAGCTCCAAGCTGCAAGCTGCAAGCTGCAAGCAGTTTGAGGTGACCTCTGCAACTGCGGTCCGGCACCAGACCGCTTGCAGCTTGCAGCTTGCGGCTTGGAGCTGGCGCCGATCATACCAAGTCTCCGGTCAAGCCACGGGAGCGAAGGCGCCTCGACAACCGATCAAAGTACAAATAGATGACAGGCGTAGTGAACAGCGTCAGCACCTGGCTGACCAGCAGCCCGCCAACCATCACCAGGCCCAGGGGCTGGCGCAGCTCGGCGCCGGAGCCGCTGGCGAGCATCAGCGGGATGGCGCCGAACAGTGCTGCCAACGTGGTCATCAGGATCGGCCGGAAGCGCAGCAGCGCGGCCTGGTAGATGGCCGCTTCCGGGGCCATGCCCTGGTTGCGCTCGGCCTCCAGGGCGAAGTCGATCATCATGATCGCGTTCTTCTTGACGATACCGATGAGCAAAATGATGCCGATGATGGCGATCATGCCCAGGTCGTTACCGGAGAGGATCAACGCCAGCAAGGCGCCCACCGCCGCCGACGGCAGGGTCGAGAGGATGGTCACCGGGTGGATGTAGCTCTCGTAGAGCACGCCAAGCACGATGTACATGGTCACCACCGCCGCCAGGATCAGCAGCAAGGTGCTCGACAAGGAGGCCTGAAAGGCTTCGGCCGCACCCTGGAAGCGGGTTTGCACGCCCACCGGCATGCCGATGTCCTGCTGCACCTGTTCGATGACCTTGACCGCCTCGCCGAGGGCCACGCCGTCGCCAAGGTTGAACGACATCATCACCGCCGGGAACTGGCCAATATGGGCAATCGCCAGTTGCGCCTGGCGCTGTTCGATGCGCGCCAGGCTCGACAGCCGCACCTGGCCGCCGTCGGCAGCCTTGACGTGAATCTGCTCGAGCACCTGCGGGCCGATGCTCGACGCCGCCTCGGCCTGCAGCACCACGCGGTACTGGCTGGCCTGGGTGTAGATGGTCGAGATCTGCCGCTGACCGAAGGCATCGTAGAGGGCGTTGGTGATGTCGGCGACGTTGATGCCCAGGCGGCTGGCGGCGTCGCGGTCGATCACCAGGAATACCTGCAGGCCCTTGTCCTGCAGGTCGCTGGCGACATCGGTGAGTTCCGGGCGTTGCTGCAGGGCATCGACCAGCTTGGCGCTCCACTGCGCCAGCAGCTCGGCATCCGGCGAGGACAGGCTGAACTGGTACTGAGTGCGGCTGACCCGGTCTTCGATGCTCAAATCCTGCACCGGCTGCATGAACAGGCGGATGCCGACCAGCTTGTCGACCTCCGGTTGCAGGCGGGCAATCACCTGGGCTGCGGTGAGGTCACGCTCGCCATGGGGCTTGAGGTTGATCAGCAGGCGACCACTGTTAAGCGTGGCGTTGTCGCCATCGACGCCGATGTACGACGACAGGCTCTGCACCGCCGGGTCCTTGAGGATCACCGCGCTGAGCTGCTGCTGGCGCTGGCTCATGGCGCTGAACGACACCGACTGCGGCGCCTCGGAAATACCCTGGATCACCCCGGTGTCCTGCACCGGGAAGAAGCCCTTGGGCACCACCAGGTACAGCAGCACGGTCAGGCCCAGGGTCGCCACGGCCACCAGCAGGGTCAGCGGCTGGTGGCGGAGCACCCACTGCAGGCCACGGCCGTAGTAGTCGATCATCCAGTCGATCCAGGCGCCACTGGCACGGTAGAAACGCCCCTGCTCTTCCTCCTTCGGTTCGCGCTTGAGCAAGCGCGCACACATCATCGGCGTCAGGGTCAACGACACCACCAGGGAAATCAGGATCGCCACCGCCAGGGTAATGGCGAATTCGCGGAACAACCGCCCGACCACATCGGCCATGAACAGCAGCGGGATCAGTACCGCAATCAGCGAGAAGGTCAGCGAAACCAGGGTGAAGCCGATCTGCCGCGCGCCTTTGAGCGCCGCCTGCATCGGCGTCTCGCCCTCTTCGATATGCCGCGAGATGTTCTCCAGCATGACGATGGCATCGTCGACCACAAAGCCGGTGGCGATGGTCAGGGCCATCAGGGTCAGGTTGTTGATCGAGAACCCGGCCAGGTGCATGACCGCAAAGGTGCCGATCAGCGACAGCGGCACAGCCACCGAGGGGATGATGGTGGCGCTGAAGCGGCGCAAAAAGATGAAGGTGACCATGACCACCAGGGCGATGGCGATCAGCAGCTCGTGCTGCACGTCCTTGACCGAGGCGCGGATGGTCTGGGTACGGTCGGTGAGCACGCTGACGTCCAGGCCCGCCGGCAGGTTGTCGGTGATCGACGGCAGCATCGCCTTGATCCGGTCGACCACCTCGATGACGTTGGCCCCGGGCTGGCGCTGGATGTTCAGCAGCACCGCCTGGTTCTGGTTGGCCCAGGCCGCCAGGCGCTCGTTTTCGGCGCCGTCGACGATCTCGGCGACATCCTTGAGGCGCAGCGGCGCGCCGTTGTTGTAGGCGAGAATCAGGTTGGCGTATTCCTCGGGCGAACGCAGCTGGTCGTTGGCGTCGAGCATCGACACCCGCGTCGGGCCATCGAAGTTGCCTTTGGGCTGGTTGACGTTGGAAGCGCCGATCAGGGTGCGCACGTCGGCCAGGTTGAGCCCGGCCGAGGCCAGGGCGTCGGGGTTGACCTTGATCCGCACCGCCTGGCGTTGGCCGCCGGCGATGCTGACCATGCCGACGCCGCCGATCTGGGCGATTTTTTGCGCCACGCGGGTGTCGACCAGGTCGTTGAGCTTGGGCAGCGGCATGGTTTTCGACGAAATCGCCAGGGTCAGCACCGGCGTGTCGGCCGGGTTGACCTTGTTGTACACCGGTGGCGCCGGCAGGTCGCCGGGCAGCAGGTTGCTGGCTGCGTTGATCGCCGCCTGCACCTGTTGCTCGGCAACATCCATGTTCATGTCCAGGCTGAAGCGTAGGGTCAGCACCGAGGCGCCACCGGAGCTGGTCGAGGCCATCTGGGTCAGCCCGGGCATCTGCCCGAACTGGCGCTCAAGCGGCGCAGTGACCGCGCTGGTCATCACCTGGGGGCTGGCGCCGGGGTACAGGGTCATCACCCGGATGGTCGGGTAATCGACCTGGGGCAGCGCCGCCACCGGCAGCATCTTGTAGGCGATCAGGCCGGCCAGGACAATGGCCAGCATGCTCAGGGTGGTCGCCACCGGGCGCAGGATGAACAGCCGCGAGAGGTTCATGCGCCGGCCTTGCCCTGTGCGCCGTCAGCGGCGGAGGCTTCTTTCTTGTCCTGGCCCTGCAGGTGCTGGCCAGGGGTGACCGGCACTTCGGCGCTGTCGTTGACCACCTCGACCTCGCTGCCATCACGCAAGCGGTCGGTGCCTTCGAGCACCACCCGCTCGCCCTTGGCCAGGCCTTCGTTGACCACGGTGAGATCACCATCGCTGGCGCCCAGCGTGAGCTTGCGGATGCGTACCTTGTTGTCGCCTTCCATGACATAGACGAACGAGCCGTCGGTGCCGAACTGGATCGCCGCCGACGGCGCCATCACCACACCCTTGAGGGTATCGGCGAGCAGGCGCACGTTGACGAACTGATTGGGGAACAGCGCTTCGTCCTGGTTTTCGAAGAAGGCCTTGAACTTCAGGGTGCCGGTGGTGGTGTCGATCTGGTTGTCGAGGCTGCGCAGCACGCCGGCCGCCTGTTGCTTGCTGTCGCTGCGGTCCCAGGCCTCGACCGGCAACTGCGCGCCGCTGCGGTAGCGCGCCAGCACCGTGTTCAGCTCTGTTTCCGGCAAGGTGAAGGCCACGGTGATTGGCTGGGTCTGGGTGATGACCACCAGCGCGGTGGTGTCGTTGGCCGCCACCAGGTTGCCGACGTCCAGCTGGCGCAGGCCCAGACGGCCGCTGATCGGCGCGCGGATGCGGGTGAAGTCGAGGTTAAGCTTGGCGTCGCCTACCGCCGCCTGGTTGGTCTTGATCGTGCCCTGGTACTGGCCGACCAGTGCCTCCTGGGTATCGAGGGTCTGCTTGGCGATGCTGTCTTCGGCGAACAGGCCTTTATAACGCTGCAGGTCGATCTGGGCGTTTTTCAGTTGCGCCTGGTTCTGCGCCAGGGTGCCTTCGGCCTGTTGCAGGGCGATCTGGTAGCTGCGCGGGTCGATCTCGGCCAGCAGGTCGCCGGCCTTGACCTTCTGGCCTTCCTGGAAGTTGACCTTGACCAGTTCGCCGCCGACCCGGCTGCGCACATTCACCGTGTTGGTCGCGGTCACCGTGCCCAGGGCCTTGAGGTATACCGGGAAGTCGCCAACCGTGGCCGGCTCGACCCGTACCGGTACCGGCCCGCCGAACGCGCCAAAACCCGGCCGCCCGCCCTTGCCGCCCGGCGCGGCACCGGCCTTGTGCGCCGCCGGCGACGGCCACAGCCACCAGCACAGGCCGGCGACCAGCAGCAGGATCAGCAGGCCGACAAGCCAGCGACGAGGGGAACGGGAACGAGAAAGCATCGGTTGATCGACCATTGTGCGGGAAAGAATTCTTTTCAGGAGGCTGAACGATAAGCACTGCAGACAGATAAGCAAAGCGCCTTTACCGGCACTTTACCTTGAGCTTACGTAGCTAACGTAATGAACTATAAATAAAAACGGCCTGGACGAGGGCCAGGCCGTTACATCTCTTCGCAATTCTTCGCGGGGCAAGCCCGCTCCTACAGGGATGGTGTAGGAGCGGGCTTGCCCCGCGATCGGCTGTCACTGTTACTTCAGAACAGCCAGGGCAGCCTCATAATTCGGCTCTTCGGCGATTTCGCCAACCAACTCGCTGTGCAGCACCTTGTCGTTCTCGTCCAGCACAACAACGGCGCGGGCAGTCAGGCCGGCCAGCGGGCCGTCGGCGATGGCAACACCATAGGCTTCCTTGAACTCAGCGCCGCGCAGTGTCGACAGGTTCTGCACGTTCTCCAGGCCTTCAGCACCGCAGAAACGCGCTTGCGCGAACGGCAGGTCGGCGGAGATGCACAGGACGACGGTGTTGTTCAGCTCGTTGGCCTGGGCGTTGAACTTGCGAACCGAAGTGGCGCAGGTCGGGGTGTCGACGCTTGGAAAGATGTTCAGCACTTTGCGCTTGCCGGCCAGGGAAGCCAGGGTCACGTCGGCAAGGCCTGCACCAACCAGGGAAAACGCAGGTGCCTGGGCGCCGACTTTCGGCAGTTCGCCTTTGACCTGAACCGGGTTGCCTTTAAGAGTCACTTGAGCCATGAACGAAGTCCTTATGCGGGGGTGATTAAAGGACCAGAGTTAACCATGAAAGTGCCCGTCTACCTATGGGCGAATGTTAAATTGTTGAATTGCCAGACAACTTTTGTGGACAATCTTTAGTTGTCCGGGAGCCGATTGCCGGCTCCCGAATCAGGCATTTCAGCTCAGCAGCGAGTACACCAGCGCCGAGATGGCCACCAGGCCCACGGCAACGACGAAGACGTTGGACATCTGCCCGCGGTACTTGCTCATCGCCGGCACCTTGCGGATGGCGTACATCGGCATCAGGAACAGGATCGCCGCGATCACCGGGCCACCGAGGGTCTCGATCATGCCGAGGATGCTCGGGTTAAGGGTGGCGACGATCCAGCAGATGATCAGCATGAAGGCTGCGGTCATGCGGTCCAGGGCTTTGGCGCCCGGGCGCTTGCCGGTCTTCAGCACCAGGCCTTTGAGGCCTTCGCTGGCACCGATGTAGTGGCCCAGGAACGACTTGGCGATGGCGATGAAGGCAATCAGCGGCGCGGCGAAGGCGATGGTCGGGTTGCTGAAATGGTTGGCCAGGTACGACAGGATCGACAGGTTCTGCGCCTTGGCTTCGGCCAGTTGCGCCGGGGTCAGGGTCAGTACGCAACTGAACACGAAGAACATCACCATGGCCACCATCAGCAGGTGGGCGCGGCACAGGATCTGCCCGCTGCGCTCATCGGCATGCGCGCCATAACGGCGCTTCTGGTCAACGGCAAAGGCCGAGATGATCGGCGAATGGTTGAACGAGAAGACCATCACCGGAATCGCCAGCCACAGGGTATGCAGGAACGCCGAGCCCGAAGGCATTTCGGTGGCGGTGCTGAGGATACCGCCGCTCCAGTGCGGAATCAGGAACACCGCGAGGAACGCCAGGGCGACGATGAACGGATAGACCAGCCAGCTCATGACCTTGACCGTGGCCTGCTCGCCGCAGCGCACGATGGCCAGCAGGCCGAGGATCAGCACGAACGACAGCAGCGCGCGCGGTGGCGGCTCGATGTGCAGCTGGTGCTCCATGAAGCTGCCGACGGTGTTGGTCAGGGCCACGCTGTAGATCAGCAGGATCGGGAAGATGGCGAAAAAGTACAGCAAGGTGATCAGGGCACCGGCACTCAGGCCGAAATGCTCTTCGACCACGTCGGTGATGTCGGCGCCGTCGCGCCCGGAGAGCACGAAGCGGGTCAGGCCGCGGTGGGCGTAGAAGGTCATCGGGAACGCCAGCAGCGCCAGGATCAGCAGCGGCCAGAAGCCGCCGAGGCCGGCGTTGATCGGCAGGAACAGGGTCCCGGCGCCGATCGCCGTGCCAAACAGGCCCAGCATCCAGGTAGTGTCCTGACGGGCCCAGCTGCCGAGGGCGGCGGGGGTCGATTCGAAGCGTTGTTCAACGCTTGGGGCCTGCTCATTCATCCGGGTGCAACTCCACTCGCAAGACTGCAACAGGGCCAGGAGTGGCTAAACAGACGCTTCGCCCCTCTTGACCATACAAAGAGGGGCGCGATTGTGCGCCGATTGGTTGCACTTGCAAAGCCCTGGCCGAGGAGTGGTTGCACCGAAGCTGCAAGCTATCAGCTTCAAGCTGCAAGAAAGGTTGTACCCACTCGCAGCTTGAAGCTGGAAGTGCCAGTTACCTTTGAACCGCAGCGAACGCCTTGGCCACTTGCTGCAGGTTGTCCGGACGCAGGCCGGCCATGCACACCCGGCCGCTGTCGATCAGGTACACACCGAACTCGTCACGCAGGCGACGCACCTGCTCGACGCTAAAGCCGGTGTAGCTGAACATGCCGCGCTGGCGCAGGAAGAACTGGAAGTCCTGGCCCGGCAGCAAGTCACCCAGGGTATCGACCAGGGCCTGGCGCATGTCGAGGATACGCAGGCGCATCTTCTCCACTTCCGCCTCCCACTGGGCATTGAGCTCAGCATCACCGAGCACCGCGGCCACCAGCTGGGCACCAAAGCTTGGCGGACTGGAGTAGTTGCGGCGCACGGTGGCCTTGAGCTGGCCGAGCACGCTTTGTGCAGTATCGCTGTCGTCACAGACCACCGACAGGCCGCCAACCCGCTCGCCATACAGCGAGAAGATCTTCGAGAACGAGTTGCTCACCAGGCACGGCACGCCGGCGCGGGCCACTTCACGGATGGCGTAGGCGTCTGCGCCCAGGCCTTCGCCAAAGCCCTGGTAGGCGATGTCGAGGAACGGGATCAGGTTGCGCGCCTTGAGCACTTCGATCACTTGCTGCCACTGCGCCTGGCTCAGGTCGACGCCGGTGGGGTTGTGGCAGCACGGGTGGAGCAGGACGATGCTGTTGGCCGGCAGGCCGTTGAGGGTGCCAAGCATGCCGTCGAAGTCGACGCCGCGGCTGGCCGGGTCGAAGTACGGGTAGGAGTTGACCTTGAAACCTGCGCCTTCAAAGATCGCCCGGTGGTTGTCCCAGGTCGGATCACTGACCCACACCTGCGACTCGGGGAAGTAGCGCTTGAGGAAGTCGGCACCGACTTTCAGCGCGCCGGAGCCGCCGACGGTCTGTACGGTGGCCACACGACCGGCCTCGACCGCCGGGTGGCCGGCACCGAACAACAGCGCCTGGATCGCTTGGCGGTAGCTGTTCAGGCCTTCCATCGGCAGGTACATCGAGGCTTCGTGAGGCTGGGCGGCAAAGCGCTGCTCGGCTTCGCGCACCGCGGCCAGCTGTGGCACCACGCCTGCGGCATCATAATACAGGCCGATGCTCAGGTTGACCTTGGCGCCGCGCGGATCGGCCTTGAAGGTCTCCATCAGGGAGAGAATCGGATCGCCGGCATAGGCATCGACATGTTTGAACACAGCGCACAGCTCCTTGGGTCAGGACAGTTCGGACTAAAAGCTGTGTCGAGGATACCTGTACTGGCGGCCGAGGAACATTACCCTTGGTGCAACTGATTTGTGCATGTATGCACGGTAATCGGCTGGCTGCCCTACCCCGCCAGGCCCTGTAGCTGCTCAAGCTCCGCCACTGTCAGGGTCACGCCCTGCTTCGCCGACTGCTCGCGCTCGCGAAAACGCCGCTCACCCGGCATGCGCTGCAGGCCCACCGCCTGCATCTGCCGCACCAGCTCGCGGCTGCGTTCAGCAAAGCGGTTACCCACTGAGCGGGCCGGGTCGATGACGATGATCAACTGCCCGGTCCAGGGCGTTTTCGCGCCTGGGTGCTGCGACCAGTCGAACTCGAACGAGAAGTTGCCGCCGGTCAGCGCCGCCGCCAGCAGTTCGACCATCATCGACAGCGCCGAGCCCTTGTGCCCGCCAAACGGCAGCAGCGCGCCGCCATCGAGAATCGCCTGCGGGTCGCAGGTCGGTTCGCCTTTATTGTCGACGCCCATGCCTTCGGGCAGCCGTTCACCCTTGCGCGCGGCGATCTGCACGTCGCCATGGGCCATGGCGCTGGTGGCCATGTCGAAGACGATCGGGTCGCTGCCGGCGCACGGCGCGGCAAAGGCAATCGGGTTGGTGCCAAACAGCGGTTGCCGGGCGCCATGGGGCACCACGCAGGTCATGCTGTTGACCACGCTCAGGGCCACCAGGCCTTCATCGGCAAAAGGTTCGACATCCGGCCAGAGGGCGGCGAAATGGTGCGAATTATGGATCGCCAGCACGGCGATGCCGGCGCTGCGGGCCTTGGCCACCAATAGCTTGCGAGCCGCGGCCAGCGCCGGCTGGGCAAAGCCGCCCTTGGCATCGACGCGCACATAACCGCTGGCGAGGTCTTCGACAGCGGGTACGGCCTGGCCATCGACCCAACCACTTTCCAGGGTCGAGACATAACCGGGAATACGGAACACACCGTGGCTGTGAGCGCCATCGCGCTGGGCGCTGGCGCAGTTGAAGGCCAGGGCCTGGGCGACCGCTGCGCTGCATCCATGGCGGACGAAAATACGCTGCAACAAGGCCTGCAGGTCGGCAAAGGCGATCTGCGCGACAGCAGTGTCGGGACGTGCGGACATCTGAAGCTCCCTTATTGGATTTGGAATGGGCGACAGCGATGGGCAATGGCCAGACTTTCCTCCAGTGACAGCAAACTGTCAAATGTTGACTTGATGACAGAAAACATTCATTTTCTGTTTCCACGTGCCACCGCCTTCGAGTATCGCCCTGTGAGCCAACCGATCAAACAGCGCCTGGAACACAGCCTGCACAACGCAGCGGCGTCGGGGCGCAAGATCGCCAGCTACATGCTCGCCCACCTCACCGACCTGCCGTTCGAAACCTCCGCAAGCCTGGCGGCGAAAATCGGCGTCAGCGAGTCGAGTGTCGGGCGTTTCTGCCGCTCGCTGGGTTACGAGCACCTCAAGGCCCTCAAGCACGATCTTAAAGACGACCTCGGCGAAGGCCCGTGGCTGGTCGGTGATCGCCTGCAAGAATTTCGCCAACGCCATGGCCAGGATGCCGCCGGCCTGGCACGCAGCCTGGAGCAGGAGGTCGGCGCCCTGGTGCGGGTTTACGAATACAGCCGCACCCCGGCCTGGAATACCGTCAGCCAGCGCCTGGCGCAGCGGCGCAAGGTGTTTATCGCCGGTTTTCAGACCGAGCGCGGCATCGCCCAGTGCATGGCGCACCTGCTGCAATACCTGCGCGACGGCGTGCAGGTGGTCGATGGCAGTGCCGGGCATTTTGGCGAGGTGCTGCTCAGTGACCCGGCCGACTGCGCCCTGGTGGTGTTCGAGGCCCGCCGCTATTCCCGCCATGCCCTGAACCTGTGCCGCAAGGCGCATGCTGCGGGCATTGCCGTCACCCTGGTGACCGACACTTTTTGTGACTGGGCCGATGCCAACGCCAGTGAGGTGTTTCGCATCCCCACCGAATTCAATCTGTTCTGGGAGTCCACCGCGACGATGCTGTCGTGGGTACACCTGATGGTCAACGAGGTCTGCAAGAAGCTAGGACCGGATGTTGAAAAACGCTTGGAAGCAACTGCAGCTCTACACAACGAATTCGTTGGCTACACGTCAACGAGCAAACAATAGCAAGAGTGCAAACAACAACAGATCGAGGTGTGTCATGAAACCTGTTATCCGCTTCGCAGGGGCTTGCGCCCTGCTGCTCGCCGGCTCGACCCTGGCTCAGGCCGAAACCCTGAAGATCGCTACCGAAGGCGCTTACCCACCGTTCAACTACGTTGATTCGGATAACAAACTGCATGGCTTCGACGTCGACATCAGCCACGCCCTGTGCGAACAGATGAAGGTCGAATGCATCCTGGTGGCCCAGGACTGGGAAGGCATCATCCCGGCCCTGATGGCCAAGAAGTACGACGCCGTGGTGGCGTCGATGATCGATACCGAAGAGCGGCGCAAGAAGATCGCCTTCACCAACCACTACTACAAGACCCCGTTGTCGGTGGCCGTGGCCAAGGACAGCGACATCACCGACGCACAGACCACCTTCAAAGGCTACACGGTCGGCGCGCAATCCTCCTCGACCCAGGCCATCTACGCCGAAGACGTCTATGGCAAGGCCGGTGCCGACGTCAAACTCTACCCGACCCTTGATGAAGCCAACGCCGACCTCGCCGCCGGGCGCCTGGACGGGGTGATTGCCGACAAGTTCCCGCTGACCGAATGGCTGGGCAAGGCCGGCAAGGACTGCTGCAAGATCCTTGGCGACGTCAACGGCACCAAGGCCGACGCCTCGATTGCCGTGCGCAAGGAAGACCAAGCGCTGCGCGAACGCCTGAACAAGGCCCTGGACGAAATCGTCGCCAACGGCACCTACCAGAAGATCGCCAGTCGCTACTTCGACTTCGATATCTATCAGTGACTGATCGCGGGTCCATCCCGCTCCCACAAATACCCTGTGGGAGCGGGCTGGACCCGCGAAGAGGCCCTCCAAAGCACCATCACTCTTGAACCGAGAGGGTTCGCCCATGCTCGAACAACTGTCACTGCTTTCCTTCGCCAGCGGCGGCTGGGGCCAGGCTTTGCTGGCCGGCGCCCTGGTGACCATTTCCCTGGCCCTGGCCTGCCTGCCCATCGGCCTGCCGCTGGGCCTGGGCGTGGCCCTCGCCGCCCGCTCCTCCAGGCGCTTCCCGCGTGCTGCGGCGACGGTGTTCTCTACTGTGTTTCGTGGCCTGCCGGAACTGCTCACGCTGCTGATCATCTACTACGGCTGCCAGATTGCCGCGCAGAAAATCCTCCTGGCCATGGGCTATGAAGGCGAAGTGCTGATCAACACCTTCCTGGCGGCGATGATCGCCTTCAGCCTGGTGTTCGCCGCGTTCTCCAGCGAGATCTGGCTGGCTGCATTCAAGACCGTCGCCAAGGGCCAGTACGAAGCCTCGGCGGCGCTGGGCCTGAGCAAGGCCACGACCTTTCGCAAGGTGGTCTTCCCGCAACTGGTACGCATCGCCCTGCCGGGCCTGTCGAACAACTGGCTGTCGCTGCTCAAGGACACCTCGCTGGTATCGACCATCTCCCTGGTCGACCTGATGCGCCAGACCAACCTCGCGGTCAGCGTGACCAAGGAGCCGATGTTCTTCTACGGCGTCGCCTGCCTTGGCTACCTGTTGTTCTCGGCGCTGTCGGGACGGGTGTTCAGCTTCATCGAACAGTATTTCAGCCGCCATTTGCGGGGGGCACGGACATGAGCTTCGAACAACTGCTGGCGCTGGTACTCGACCCCGACCTGCTGGAACGCTACGGCCCGCGTTTTATCGACGGCCTGCTGGTCACCGGCAAGCTGGTGGCACTGTCGTTTACCCTCGGCGCCCTGCTCGGCATGCTCCTGGCCCTGGCCCGGCTGTCGGACAAGCTGGTGCTGCAACGCCTGAGCGCCGGCTACATCTACTTCTTCCGTGGCTCGCCGCTGCTGGCCCAGCTGTTCTTGCTGTACTACGGCCTGGGGTCGCTCAAGGGCTTCTGGCAAGAGGTTGGCCTGTGGTGGTTCTTCCGCGATGCCTGGTACTGCACGGTGCTGGCCTTCACCCTCAACACCGCCGCCTACCAGGCGGAGATTTTCCGGGGCAGCCTGCTGGCAGTCGCCCCCGGCCAGTACGAAGCCGCCAAGGCCCTGAGTCTGAAGCGCTCGACCACCTTCTTCAAAGTGATCCTGCCGCAGTCATTGATCGTTGCCATCGGCCCGCTGGGCAACGAACTGATCCTGATGATCAAGGCCAGCGCGATTGCCTCGCTGGTGACCATCTACGACCTGATGGGCGTGACCAAGCTTGCGTTCTCGCGCAGTTTCGACTTCCAGATCTACCTGTGGGCTGCCGTGCTCTACCTGCTGATCGTCGAGATCGTGCGGCGCAGCCTGAAACACATCGAAGCCCGCCTGGGCCGCCACCTGCGCTGATCGCCTGTTTGTGAGGACCGCTCCAATGCATTGTCAAACCATCGTTCTGGGCGCCGGCATCGTCGGCGTGTCCACGGCCCTGCACCTGCAGGCACGCGGGCGCAAGGTGATCCTGATCGACCGAGAGGAACCCGGCAGCGGCACCAGCCATGGCAACGCCGGGCTGATCGAGCGCTCCAGCGTCATCCCCTATGCCTTCCCCCACGAGCTGTCGAGCCTGTTGCGTTACGGCCTGAACCGCCAACCCGACGTGCGCTACAGCTTCACCCACCTGCCCAGGATCGCCCCATGGCTGTTCAAGTACTGGCAGAACTCCTCGCCCGCCGGCCTTGCCGTGGCCACCCAGGCCATGCTGCCGCTGGTGCAGCGCTGTGTCGAGGAACACGACGCGCTGATCGATGCCGCAGGCCTCGGCGAGCTGGTCAAGGCCAGCGGCTGGATCGAGGTGTACCGCAATGAAGAGGCCTACCGCAAAGCCGTGGCCGACGCCCATGCCCTGAAAGCCTATGGCTTGAAGTACGAGATCCTCGACCGCCAGCAACTGCACGCGCGCGAAGTGGACCTCAGCGACAAGGTGGTCGGCGGTATTCACTGGCTCGACCCCAAGACCGTCAGCAACCCCGGCGGCCTGACCCGCGGCTATGCGGCGTTGTTCGTCCAGCGTGGCGGCCAGTTCATCCACGGCGATGCCCGCACCCTGCGCCAGATCGGCAGCGACTGGCAGGTCGACAGCCGGCAGGGGCCGATCAGCGCGCCGGAAGTGGTGATCGCCCTCGGTCCGCAGTCGGCCGAGCTGTTCAAGCCGCTGGGTTATCGCATTCCGCTGGAAATCAAGCGCGGCTACCACATGCACTATCGTGCCCGTGACGGCGCCGAGCTCAAGCATTCGATCTGCGATGCCCAGGGCGGTTACGTGCTGGCGCCGATGGCCATGGGCATCCGCCTGACCACCGGCATCGAGTTCGCCGCCAGCAGCGATGCCGCCAACCAGATCCAGTTGCAGCGCTGCGAAGCGTTGGCGCGCAAGGTCTTCCCGCTGGGCGAGCGGATCGATGCCGAACCCTGGCTGGGCCGCCGCCCGTGCCTGCCGGACATGCGCCCGGTGATCGGCCCGGCCGCGCGCCACAAGGGCCTGTGGTTCAACTTCGGCCATGCCCACCACGGCCTGACCCTGGGCCCGGTGACCGGCCGCCTGCTGGCGCAAATGATCACCGGCGAAACACCCTTTACCGACCCTGCGCCGTACCGCGCGGACCGCTTCAACTGATCGCGGGAGAATAACAACATGACCGCTTCACTGAGCCTTGCTACCCCAACCCCTGCCCTTGCCGCCGACCCGCGCAAGGTCGTGGTGACCATCGAGGGCCTGAACAAGCACTACGGCGCCTTCCATGTGCTGCGCGACATCAACCTGCAGGTGCGCGAGGGCGAGCGTATCGTCTTGTGCGGCCCTTCCGGTTCGGGCAAATCGACGCTGATCCGCTGCATCAACCGGCTGGAAATCGCCGAACAGGGCAACATCCGCGTCAACGACACCGATCTTGCCCTGACCACCCGCCAGGCCGCCGAGGTGCGCAGCGAAATCGGCATGGTGTTCCAGCATTTCAACCTGTTCCCGCACATGAGCGTGCTCGACAACTGCACCCTGGCGCCGATGAGCGTGCGCGGCCTGTCGCGCAAGGAGGCCGAAGACCGCGCGCGCTTCTACCTGAACAAGGTGGGGATCGAAAGCCAGGCCGGCAAATACCCCAGTCAGTTGTCTGGCGGCCAGCAACAACGGGTGGCGATCGCCCGGGCGCTGTGCATGAAGCCGAAGATCATGCTGTTCGACGAGCCGACCTCGGCGCTGGACCCGGAGATGGTCGCCGAAGTGCTGGATGTGCTGGTGAAACTGGCCGATACCGGCATGACCATGCTCTGCGTTACCCATGAAATGGGCTTCGCCCGCCAGGTGGCCGAGCGGGTGCTGTTTCTCGATGGCGGGCAGATCATTGAAGACGCAGCGCCCGAGACGTTCTTCAATAACCCGCAGAGTGCGCGGGCCAAGGGCTTTCTGGCGCAGATACTGCACTAACCTGGGATTACGAGCGCTGCGCGCTCGATCGCGGGTCAAGTCGAGGCGTCGCACCGCCGCTCCTACAACGAATCTGTAGGAGCGGCGGTGCGACGCCTCGACTTGTCCCGCGATGAGGCCAGCGCAACAATACTAGTTATGTTATAACGCACCACCTCATCCTTCCGGCGCTACCTCACCCATGCCACCCGCCACCCAACGCCTGCTTTGCATCGACGCCCTGCGCGGCCTGGTCATTGTCTTCATGCTCCTTGACCATGTACGCGAAACCTTCTTTCTGCACCGCCAGGTCAGCGACCCGATGGATGTCGCCAGCACCGACCCCTGGCTGTTCCTCAGCCGTACCCTCGCCCACCTGTGCGCGCCGGTGTTCGTCCTGCTCACTGGCCTGTCAGCTTACCTATACGGCGAAAAGCACCAGGGCAAGGCTGCGGTTTCGGCCTTCCTGTTCAAGCGTGGCCTGGTCCTGGTGTTGCTGGAGTTCACCCTGGTCAGCCTGGCCTGGACCCTGGAACTGCCGCCCAAGGTGATCTACCTGCAGGTGATCTGGGCCATTGGCTTGAGCATGATCGCCCTGGCCGGCCTGGTGTGGCTGCCGCGCCCGCTGCTGGTGGTAATCGGCGTGCTGATCGTCGCCGGGCACAACCTGCTCGACCCGCTGCACTTCGCTGCGGGCTCGGCGCTGCATATCCCTTGGGCGATCCTGCATGACCGTGGCTGGATCGAGGTAGCCGACAACTTGCGCCTGCGTACCTCGTACCCGTTGCTGCCATGGATCGGCGTAATTGCCCTGGGCTATGCCATGGGCCCCTGGTTTGCCCAAGGTGCAGATGCGCAGGCACGTCAGCGCACGTTGCTGCTGACCGGCCTCGGTGCCCTCGCCGGCTTCCTGCTGCTGCGATTGCTCAACGGTTACGGCGAAGCCCGGTGGCAGGTCGGCGAAACCACGTTGCGCACGCTGATGAGCTTTTTCAACATCACCAAATACCCGCCATCGCTGCTGTTCCTGGCCCTGACCCTGGGCGTCGGCCTGTTGCTGCTGCGCAGGTTCGAGCACCTGCAAGGCAGCCGTGCGATCCGGGTGCTGAGCGTATTCGGTGCCGCACCGATGTTCTTCTACCTGCTGCACCTGTACGCACTGAAAGTGCTGTACCTGATCGGCGTCGCCTGCTTTGGCCTGAACCAGGGCAGCTACTTTGGTTTCGACGGGGTCTGGTCGGTATGGCTGACGGCGATGTCCTTGAGCGTTGCGCTCTATCCGCCGGTGCGCTGGTTCGCCGCGCTCAAGGCCCGGCGCCGCGATATCGGTTGGCTGAAGTACTTCTGAACAGGCCCGCCCCTGCAATCAGGGGCAGGCCTGGCAAGGCTTACTGCGGGTGCATTTTTGATTTGATCAGGCCGGCGATGAAGGTGAGCACCGCGCCCCCTGCACCGCCGCCGACAATACTGCTGATCAGTGCCGGCAGGTCCAGCGAACCGCCCGCGGCCACCGCCGCACCGGGTTCACCGGTAAAGGCTGCGAGTATCTGCCCGACAATCACCCCACCCACTCCACCGAAAATCGAGTTGAGTAACGGGCCCATGCTTTGTTTACTCATACCGGCTGCGTTGCCGCCCACCACACCGGCAACAATCTGAATAATCAGACTGACAATATCCATGATCCAACCCCTTTGTAGCGTTATCAATTGACGACTCGCGTCCTGCTACTTCAGAAAGTCACGACCACGGGAACAGAGACGCCGCGCTCCGGTCAACGACGGCACACTGTTGCGGATAGGCACAGTATAGGTAGCCAGCGGCCAGTGCGCCAAAACGGCGCTCAGGGCTTGATGTTCTTCAGGCAGTTGAGCAGGCCCAGCAGCTCGTGCAGTTTGTCTTCGCCGAATTGCTCAAGGATGCGCTGGTAGTTGTGTTCCATGTCTTCGCTCATGTCGACGAAGCATTGCTGGCCCTGTTCGGTCAGGCCGACAAACACCCGGCGCTGGTCCTGGGTCGACTTCTTGCGCCGCACCAGGCCGTCACGCTCCAGGCGCGCCAGCACGCCGGTCATGCTCGGCTTGAGGATGCAGGCCTGCTCGGCCAGTTGGTGGCTTTCCAGTTCGCCTTGCTGGCGCAGGATGCGGATCACCCGCCACTGTTGTTCGGTCAGGCCATGGGCGTTGAGCGAGGGGCGGAAGAAGGCCATGGCGGCTTCGCGGGCTTGCAACAGGGTCAGGGTCAGGGACGGTCTTGGAGTGGGCATGGTTCAGGCTGGTAGTCATCGGTGACAGCCAGCTTAAGAGAAACCGCGCGATGCAGCAAAGCCGCGCAGGCGCTGCTTCGGCCATACACCGGACGCTTGTTAAATATAATGAACTGGCCGCAGCAGGCGCCTTACCGGTTATCGGGGGCTGCAGACTGATAATTGCATCCAGGCAATCTCAAGCTTCGCCCGTGCAATCTGAAGTCGTTTGACATATTAAACGGCTCTGGCAAGCTATATGACAGGTTTCGACCGGATACAGCCCCTTGCTTGGCGTACCGGCAGTGCTCGAAACCTCAGGCAGCGCAAAGGTTCCAGCTGCGCGCCTGCACAATAATGACAGGCTGCGCCTGTCCCAAGGTGACATATGCCCAACAGCAACATTGGCAATAAGAATCAAACCCTTCGCAAACCCGTCGTGCTGATGACCATGGGCTCCCAGGAGCGCAAAGGCCACGACTATCAGGTAATGACCCACAAATACATCGTACCGCTGGTTGAACACGCCGGCTGCGTACCGCTGCTGGTGCCGACCTGCTGCGGTACCGACGACCTCGAAGCCTACCTGGACATGGCCGACGGTGTTTACCTGACCGGCGCCGGCAGCAACATCGACCCGGCCCTGTACGGCCAGGAGAACGAAACCCCGGGCAAGGCCCAGGACCGCGACCGCGACCTGTTCGACCTGCCGCTGGTGCAACTGGCTATCGCCCGTGGCCTGCCGATCTTCGGCATCTGCCGTGGCATGCAGGAAATCAACGTGGCCCTGGGTGGTGACATCTACCAGAAGGTCTACGCCGAGCCAGGCTTCAACGACCACCGGGAAAACCCGGACGATCCGGTCGATGTCCAGTACAGCGCGGTTCACAGCGTCAAACTGGAGCAAGGCAGCTGGCTGCAAAAGTTGCTGCAGAGCGATGAAATCCGCGTCAACTCGCTGCACGGCCAGGGCCTGAAAAACCTCGGCGAAGGCATCGAGCCCCTGGCCCGTGCCGAAGACGGCCTGGTCGAAGCCATCCACGCCCCGAGCCTGTCGCCGTTCCTCTTCGCGGTGCAATGGCACCCGGAATGGCAAGCGGCGAAAAACCCCGACTCGGTGAAGATGTTCCAGGCCTTCGGCGAAGCCTGCCGCAAGCAGGCTGCCAAGGGTCAGGTGGTGAAGAAGCTGGGTACGGCTGCCTGATTGTTGATTGAACTGGTTCCTTCGAGATTCGTTGGAGCCAGTTTTGATTACTTTAAGCAGGATCGGTCAATGGCAAATGAATCAATCTCCACAGGTGGAATCTCGCCTACTACCAAAGTTGCAAGCACATCTCCAATTGCGGGTGCAAATTTAAATCCGTGCCCTGAGCATGCAGAAGCCGCAAACATATTCTCATGCCCCTGTACTCTACCGATGTAGAAAGACTCATCTTGACTCATTGTATAAATACACGCCTTAGCTTTTACTGGCATTACCTCTAGATCTGGAAGTACCCCGCCAGACTCTCGCTAATTTCTTTTACCAGTAATGGCGACACCTCCTCCGAATTGGCACCAAGCCTGCAAGAGCTTTGCTGACGATTATGAAAGCCAATTTTCACACCCGGTTCATTCGGGCTAATAGATGGCACCCCATACAGCAACCCTCCACCACTCAGCTCATACAGAAACACAGGAAACTTCACACTTTCAAATTTTGACGCCATTCCTTTCCTCGGCTCGAACCAATAGACTGGAACCCTCCGAGGTAAAAGATGCGAATTTAATTCTGGAACCCATCTGGATAGCCACGGCCCTGCAGTTACAACAACAGACTTCGTTGTCACGCACCGTCCACAGCGAGTATAAACCTTATACCCTTCCCATTGTTTTTTGATACAAACAACTGCATCGTCATACAACAACTCGACTCCTTGACGAGTTGCCATCAGTAACATTTTCGACCTTGCCTCCTGAGCAGCAATAGCGTAGGCGCCCGGCTCAAATACTGCATGATAATTACTATCAACACTAAAGACTGGAAACGCGTTTTTAACCTGCCGAGCACTCCATTCGGTATGTTCGAGCAAAGCTCGCCTTGCCGTATCAACGCTGCCCGCAACCATTTCTGATCCTTTCGGACCAATAAAAACTCCTCCAGTCTCATAAATTAAACGTGTTGCCGATAAAGCCTGCAAACTTCGCCATCGCTTGTCAGCATAATTGAGCATTTCGATATACTGTTCTCCTTCCCAGTAAGCACGGCGAAAAATACGAGATGTACCGTATGACGAGCCCTCGCAATGCCCTCGCGCGCGAGCCTCAATACCTAATACCCGTAGATTTTTCTGTGCTAACCCCCAAAGCGTCGCTTCACCCATCACACCCAGCCCGATGACAGCCACATCATAACTGGTTTTCATTGCGCGCCCTCCGCCTATATTAAAGTAACTTTTTTGCCAATGAGAGCACCATAGGGAAAATAATAACCCCAAATATAGCCAATACGACAATCACTACCGCCATGTTAAACGTTTGCTGGAAGACAACAGATGCCAGAAGCAATTGAGTTATCGGCAGTGCTAACTGAAATACGCTCATCACCGTTAAAGAAAGATGCTTAACTGCATAGGACAACAACACCAATGGAAAAACCGAAACAAAACCAGCAAAAAGAATTGATGCCTGAGGAAAGCTGAACACGATGCTAGACATTTCCAATCGCCATAGAGCTATTGCGATAACTAACGAACTGCCCAACGCTAGAGCCCCAGCCTCCAATAAACTCCCACTCAAAACATCAAGCGAAGACACTTTCTTCAAACGAACATACCCACCCCAACTAGCCGCTATTGCTAGATACACCCCATGTTGCATTCCACTTGAGTACGTAACGAGAAGTACCACACTAAAGCCGACAACGAGGTAGGCCACAATATGCTTACAACTTAAACTTTCACTTCGCCCCCAGACGCCTATCATTACAGTAACGCAAGGAGCAATGAGATAACCCAGCCCTGTCTCCAGCACATACCCCTGTATGGAGGCCCAAATAAATACACCCCAATTCACCACCAGCAGGAGAGCAGAAAAAGTGTGAATCATTATGTTTATTTTGCTCAGCCTCCCCCACATTCCCTTCAGCTCTCCTGCAACCATAAGCACGAGTAGCAACAGTGTTAGTGAAAGAAAAATACGATAAGCAAGCAGTACCACAGGCGGTATCTGACTTTGCGTATTCCAATACAACGAAGAACCACCAAGCCAAATATTTGCTCCAATCCCTGCAATAATCGCAAGCACCTTAGAACGTTCTATCGAAAAATATTTCTTGGAAACCTCATTGGGTCGCATGGTAAAATTCTACAATTTCATAAGACCAATATAAATCACCCTTAGAATCTGTAGAGTATGCCGCCAATCTACTTTGACGCCATTCCTGAAAACAACTCAATATCAACCCCGAAAGCCTCGACCATTCAGCAGCATAGAAAAACAGCGGAAAGGTGTGGCGCTCCACAAGCCTATAACTTAATGGCGGGACATTATTACACTCTGACTTATACCTCTGAAGCACGTCCCTTATACCGACTAACGAGTTCAGCCCCACCAGAGCTACACCCCCCCTCTCTAATACCCTTGGCAACTGGTGCAGAAATCTCAACAGAACCTCATCGCCATAAAACATAGTGTGCAACGGCATAGCAGTTGGCGCGCTGCTCTCATTCAAGCTCAGTACTAACTCATCAGACGGTGTACGCCACCCTGGTGGATTAAAGACAACTCTATCAAACAAAAAATCACTTACCCCCTCAAAAAGATCACCAACCTCGAAAAATATGCCAGCATCCGAAAAATTTTCCCGCTCATTTTGCTGTGCGAGCGAGATAGAACGTTCACAGATGTCAGTGGCGTAAACATAGTCATAACCTAATTGCCGGGCCAGGACCGCATGTACGCCGCTACCCGTTCCCACATCTAAAAAGCGCTGACCTGGCTTCACGCTCCCTGTCGACTTTACCAAGTAGGCACCCAACGCTAGGCCTGCAGGACTTACTTCGAACACCCCGGCATTCCGCTTTAACTCCACGCAATGCCCCAAGCCGAAGTAAGCTGATAGCGTTGCACCGATGTCCTGGTTTTTTGGGGGATGCTGCAGTAAACGTTCAACCATCCATGCGTTATCTATGAGACCTTTCATTTTCAGCCTCCTCCGCCATTGAACCTAACAATTGGGAGTGCGTCGCCGCTTTGAGCAAAGCATCGCCTACTACTTCTTTAAAATTTCTGTGCTTCAACACTTCGATGGCTTGGGCCGTTGTACCACCGGGGGTCATAACATCTTCGCACATTTGCATCGGCTGCCTATCACCCACTGACAATAATGAACCTACCCCTTGAAAAATTTGACTTACAATAAAATCAGACTGAGCATCACTAAAACCATGCTCAACAGCGAACGATCGCATGCACTCGGCAAAATAACTTAAATATGCTGGCCCGCCACCGCATATAGCAGTAGCTGGATCCATCAGTTTTTCCTCCTCAACCCGAACCATCTCACCTACAAGTGAGAACATACGTTCAGCAAGCCGCAGACTATAAGAAGAAACTGATGCTCCAGCGCAGAACACGGTCATGCTTTTAAACGTTTCTGCAGACGTATTAGGTATCGCTCGAACAACATTGCAGGCTTGCAATGTTTTCTCAATGGTTGCGATGCGAACTCCGGCCATGACAGATACAACCAAGCCTGGATGCCCGTTTAACACTGAGGTACAGCCAGCAAACTCCGAAAAGCGATTTGAAGGTAGGGCCAACACAATTATCGCCGCATCGTCAACATCACCTAGAGAGCTAGCCACATCCACACCCATAGCGGCAACTTCTTTGCGCCGCGAGGGCAATACATCAATTACCAAGATCCTCGACTTATCAAAGCCTTTAAATAAGCCGGGGAGAAGGGCTGTTCCCATACATCCGGCACCGACGAGTACAATATCGTAAGACATACTGCCTCCCGCACATTATAAAAAGTGCTGAACCAGTAGCTAGCTTTAAGCTCCTCACACGCAACTAGAGTACAGAGCTCTCTGGATCGGCACCTGCATTGAACAACTCAGATGCTAGACCAAGAAAATTAATTGCTTGTATAAGAAGATTCTGACTCGGTCGAAAGAAGGATCCTAATCGCCTCGAAAATATCTGTGTCTACGTATTTGGTAGTTGGGTTACTAAGGCAGTGACCAGGCAGCGCTGAGAGTGCTCACTCACCCCTGCACGGGCCCCTGCAAACGCGGCGCCCAGTCCTCGACTTCGGCCTTTTCCAAACGTCGTGACAGGGTCCGGCGCCAGGAAGCCGCCAACGGCAGTTCCAGGCACTGGCGAATCACCTCGAGGTCGACCTGCCTGTCGAACAGCACCGACGACAAGCGCGCTACCGACCACTGCGGATGCGGCCGTTCGATCAGCTCGATGTTCATGCCGGCAGCCAATATGCCTTCTTCCAGCACCCGGTAGTACCAGCCGGTACGGCCGCTTTGCTGGACCCGCAACGACATGTCTTTTACCCCGAAGCGGTCATTGAGCTTCCAGCACGGCATGCGCCCCTGGGAAATCTCCAGCAGCGCGCTGCCAGCGCGAAAGCGATCGCCCAGGCATACGGTCTGCTCGGTCCAGCCGCAGGTGCTTAAGTTTTCGCCGAAGGCGCCCGGAGCCTGCAGCAGCGGATGCTCGCCCAGCTCTGCAGCCCAGGCGGCATAGTGTTCGCGGGGGTAATGGTGGATGGCCTTTTCGACCCCGCCATGCACGCGCAAGTCGCCCTGCTCGTCGCCAACCAGGCCCAGTTCGGTGACCGCGACCTCGCCGTCACGCGGCATCTTGGCGATGGCACTGGATGAGCCCGGACGGGTGAAAGGCACGGCGCGCCCGGTCAATACGCTTTGCAGTTGCAGTTGTTGCGCCAGCATGGGCGACTCGCTCCTGATGAAGTTCCGCGAAGTGTAAGGGTATCACTGAGCGCCGCCCGCACCAGTGCTCAATAGCTATCTGCCAGGCATGGGCAAAAGTCCTCGAGCCTCGCTATGCTGCAAGGCATGAACGCCACCCTGCCCACCCGCACCCCCTGCCCGCCCGGCGCTTGCGACTGCGGCCGCGAGACGCTGCAGGACCCGCGCATCCTGCTGCTGACGCGCCAGGAAGAAAGGCGCCTGCTCGAACGCCTGGAAAACCTGCAGAGCCTGGACGACCTGGAGCACATGCAGCGGCGCTTGTATGAGCAGTTGGGGATTCGGCTGCAGATCACCCCGAGCTTCAACGAGGTGCGGACCATGCGCGGCATCAGCATCCAGATCGAAGACCTGCCGGGCTTGTGCCGCAAGACCCGGCAGAACATTCCGGCGGCGATCCGCCGGGCGCTGGAGAAGCAGCCGGAGATTGCCTACCGGCTGCTGGATGCCCATGACTTGTTGCGCGATACCTGAAGGCTTACCAGTTGTAGGTCAGGTCGGTGGTGATGGTCCGCCCTTCGCCGTAGTAGCAGTCCACGTCGCTGGTGCAGCGGCTGACGTAGGTCTTGTCTTCGAGGTTCTGCAGGTTCATCTGTACCTTCACGCCCTTCAGGCGCAGCGGCGATTGCTGCAGGTCGTAGGAGAGCATGGCGTCGTACACGGTGTAGGACGGGATGCTGAAATGCCCGTCGGCAAAGTCGCTGCCATCGCTACCGCGCACGTAACGTGCACCCAGGCCCATGCCGAGGCCGGCGACCTTCGTGTCGCCGGTGAAGTGGTAATCCAGCCACAGCGCTGCGGTCATCGGCGGCGTGCCGGACGGATGACGGCCTTCGCGGCCGTCGTTGTCCTTGGTGTAGACCACGTCGTTGCGCGACACCGAGGCGATCAGGCCGAGGTTGTCGGTGAGGCTGGCCTTGCCCTCAAGCTCGACACCGCGTGAACGCAGCTCGCCGACCTGGCTGTTGAAGCCGGGGTTGCTGACATCGGCGGTGAGGGTGTTCTGCTGCTTGATCTCGTACACCGAGAGCTGGATGAAGCTGTCCTGGCCAGGCGGCTGGTACTTGATACCGGCCTCGACCTGCTTGCCGGTGGACGGCTCGAACGCTTTGCCGGCGTAGTCGGCGCCGGCCAGCGGCAGGAATGATTCGGAGTAGCTGAGGTAAGGCGTGACGCCATTATCGAAGGCGTAGCCCAGGCCGGCGCGGCCGGTGAATTTCTCGTCCTTGACAGTGGTATGGGTGCCAGCGAGCGGCTCCTTGTTATCGGCCTCGGCCCAGTCATAGCGACCACCGAGGGTCAGGAACCAGTTATCCCATTTGAGCTGATCCTGCACGTACAGGCCGGTCTGGTTGATGGTGCGGTCCCATTTGAACGGCTGGCCGAAGTTCATAGGCTTGCCATACACCGGGTTGTAGAGGTCGATGATCGGCGGATTGCGGTCGTACAGGCCGAGGAATCGGGAGTTGGAGTGGTAGTAATCGACACCGATCAACAGGGTGTGGGCGAGGTCGAAGGTGTTGAACTTGGCCTGGGCCATGTTATCGATGCCGAACACCTTGTTGCGCTGGGCCCAGTCGACGCCAAAGCGGGTCATGGCGCTCTGGTCGTCGGCGCCGGTGACCGGGTTGGGCACGAAAGCGTAGCCGTGTAATGGCGCCCGAAACTTGTCATCGACGTAGGCGTAGCGGGTGTTCTGCTTGAGGGTCCAGACATCGTCCAGCTCATGGCTGACTTCGTAGCCGAAGGTGTACTGCTCGCGATCATAGGCGTTGACCCCCGGTTCACCGATGAAGCGGCTGCGCTTGATCCGCCCGTTGGCGCTGGCGAACACCGTGCCCACCGCCGGCAAGCCCTGGGCTTCGGGTACGCCGTTGTCGCGCTGGTAATGGCCGTAGACGGTCAGGCGGGTCTGCTCGTTGGGGCTCCAGGTCAGGCTCGGGGCGATCATGTAGCGCTGCTGTTCGACGTAGTCGATTTCGCCGTTCTTATCCAGGCCCATGCCGGTGACCCGGTACTGGTACTCGCCCTGGTCATCCACCGGGCCGGCGAAGTCGAAGGCGCCATAGCGGCGGTCCTGGCTACCGCCACCGATCTTGACCTCATGCAGCGGCGTCGCGGTCGGGCGCTTGGAGACCATGTTGACCAGCCCGCCTGGCTGGTTCTGGCCGTAGAGCACCGAGGCCGGCCCCTTCATCACCTCGATGCGCTCCAGCGCGTAGGGGTCGATCTGCAGGGCGCCACCGGTACTGCCACCGCCATACGGCAGGTGCAGGCCGTCCAGGTACAGCGGCGTCGGGCTGAAGCCGCGGGAGGTCGGTTCGTCGAAAATCCCCACCCGGTCGGAGAAGCCGCCACCGGTAATGCCCGGGGTGTAGCGCAGGGCCTGGGTAACGGTCTGCGAACCCAGCGCCGAGATTTCATCCTGGGTGATGACGTTGATGGTCTGCGGCACTTCCAGCACCGAGGTGTCGGTTTTGGTCGCGGTACCGGTGCGTTTGGCCACATAGCCCTGCACCGGGCCCCAGGCGTCTTCACTGGCGTTGGAGACGATCTGGGTCAGGCCCAGCTCCAGCGCCCCGCTGTGCTCGGCCGGCACCAGGCTCCAGGTGCCGCCGGCGGTGATATTGAGGTTGAGGCCGCTGCCATTGAGGGCCTGGCTGGCCGCTTGCTCGGGCGTGAACTGGCCGCTGACCGCCGCCGAGCGCTTGCCTTGCAGCAGCGCCGGCTTGACCGACAGCACCCGCCCAGACTGACGGGCGATACGGCTCAGGGCTTCGCCCAGGTCGCCGGCCGGGATATCGAAGCGCTGGCTGGCGCTGACGCTGCTGTCGGTTTGCGCCACGGCGTACAACGGCGCGCCGCTGCCCAGGGCGATGGCAAGGGCCAGCAGGCTGGGACGGATCATGGAGTCGGGCATGGAGGGGTTGGCTCGTTCAAAGTTGTTGTCGATAACGAGGACACGCCACGCAACAAACCCCCTCAAGGAAATCGCAATTATTTTTATTTAGATCACATCGATGCGGGTCAGCCAGCCACCAAAACTGTCGACCCGGATCGGCAAGGTCTCGGCCAGGGAGCGCAGGGTGCGTTCGCTGTCATCCAGCGGAAAGCTGCCATAGACCCGCACCTGCGCGGCCTGCGGGCTGATGCGCAGCAGCCCGGCGCGGTACGGGCGCAAGGCTTCGATCAGCTCGCCCAGGGGTTCGTCGCGCACATCCACGCGGCCCTCGGTCCAGCTCGCCCGGGTACGCAGCGACGCGGCCAGCGGCTGGCTGGCGTGGCCATCAAAACGAAAGGCCTGGCCCTCCTCCACACGCAAGGCGGGCGCACTGCCGCTTCTGAGCAGCACGCTGTGCTGCTGCACCGAGACCAGGCTCTGCTGTTGTTCCTGTCGCACGCTGAAGCGCGTGCCCAGGGCCTGCACCTGGCCTTCGCGGGTGGCGACGACAAAGGGCCGGCCCGGCTCTGCAGCAACCTCGGCTTGCAGCTCGCCGTCGCGCAGCAGCACCAGCCGCTGCCCGGCGCTGAAGCGCACATCCACCGCGCTGCGCGCATTCAGGCACAGCCGCGAACCATCGGCCAGGGTGAAGGTGCGCCGCTCGCCGGTGCCGGTGCGCAGGTCGGCGAGCAGGTCGCCCAGTGGCGTCATGCGATTGCCGAGCGCGCCGGCGCCCAAACCCAGCAACAGCATCGCCAGGCCGCCGCCCAGGGCCTTGCGCCGCGACGCCGACGGCAAGGCGCGCAGGCTGCGGCTGGCCATGGCCAACTGGCCGGGGCTACGCTGCTCGGCCTGCTGCAGGTCGGCCAGGGGTTCGCCGAGCAAGGCGTTGACCCGCTGCCAGGCGGCCTGATGGCCGGGCGATTGCTTGAGCCAGGTGTTGAAGGCCAGCAGCAACGGGCTGCCGGCCGGGGCATTCTCCAGCTTGAGCAGCCAGTCCACCGCTTCGTGGGTAGCGCGGTCCAGTGGTGTGCTGCTCATTCTGGCCTGGCGCTCAGGCAATGCAGGAAGGCCCGGCGCAGGTCACGCTCGACCGTCGCCAGCGACACCCCCAGGTGCTCGGCGATGGCCGGCTGGCTCAGGCCTTCGAGACGATGCAGGATGAACCCATGGCGCACCCGCGTCGGCAGGCCGTCAAGCAGGCGATCGATTTCAGCCAGGGCTTCACGCACCAGCAGCACGTCTTCAGCCGAAGGCATGCACTGCTCGGGCAGGCTCGCCAGCTCGTCGAGGTAGGCCTGCTCCAGCGCCCGGCGGCGGAACAGATTGCTCAGCAGGCGGCGGGCGACAGTGGCGAGAAACGCCCGCGGCTGGTCAAGGGCGGGCAAGGCGCTGCTGGTCATGGCCCGCACAAAGGTGTCCTGGGCCAGGTCCGCGGCATCGTCCGGGCAGTTCAGCCGCCGGTACAGCCAGGCACGCAGCCAGCGGTGATGGTCACTGTAGAGGTGGGCGACGATAGCCTTGGAGTCGACAGAGCTCGGCACGAGGGTGATCACACATTAATGGTAATTACTCTCATTATCATGATGCTGGAGTGATTGCACAATCCCCTTTCGCGGGGCAAGCGGACTTGCCCCGCGCGGCGGGCTCAGCGCAAACGCGCCCTGATCCGGTGGCAAACATCCAGCACCTGCTCCACCTCACCCTCGCCCAGGTCGATCTTGCAGGCCATGTTGCTGAACACCTGCGCCGCCTCGGCCTTGAGCTCACGGCCCTTGTCGGTCAGCAACAGGTTGCGCCGGCGACGGTCGTTGGGGTCGAGGTACACGGTGATGAAGCCATTGTCGGCCAGGCGTTTGACGATCGGCGTCAGGGTGCCAAGGTCGAACAGGGTCAGCTCGCTCAGGGCGCTGATCGAGACATCGTCCTGGCCCCACAGGCCGGCCATCACCAGCAGTTGCGGGTAGGTTACGCCGCGCTTTTTCAGCGGCTCGGCGTAGTCGCGAACCATGGCGTTGGCCGTCGAGTACAGCGAGAAGCACAGCATCCGGTCGAAGTCGAAGGTCGGGTCAAGCATAGGCACCTCCGCGCGCTCGGCTCAGTTCATGCACGGCATTGACCAGCGTGGCCACCGCCTCGGGCGAGGTCGCCGGGGAAATCCCGTGGCCCAGGTTGAACACATGGCCAAAGCCCGCAGCGGGCGGCCCGAAGGCCTGCAGGGTACGCTGCACTTCACGGCGGATACAGGCCACATCACCCAGCAACACGCTGGGGTCGAGGTTGCCCTGCAGGGCAACACTGTTACCCACCAGTTGCCGGGCCATGCCCAGGTCGCAGGTCCAGTCCAGGCTCAGGGCATCGGCGCCGCTGTCGGCCATCTCCGCCAGCCACGGGCTGCCGCCCTTGGTATAGATGATCGACGGTACGCGCTGGCCGTGGTGTGTCTTGTGCAGGCGCGCCAGCACCTCGCGCATGTAGAACAGCGAAAACCGCTGGTAAGCGCCGTCGGCCAGCACCCCGCCCCAGGTGTCGAAGATCATCAGCGCCTGGGCACCGGATTCGATCTGCGCATTGAGGCTGGCCGCCACCGCCTGGCTGGTGACCTGGAGAATGCGCTGGAGCAGCTCCGGGCGGCGGTAGAGCATCTTCTTGATCAGCTGGAAATCGCCCGGCGGGCCGCCTTCGACCATGTAGCAGGCCAGGGTCCAGGGGCTGCCGGCAAAGCCGAGCAGTGCCACCTTGGGGTCAAGCTCGCGGCGGCTCTGGGCCACCGCCTGGTACAGGTAGTCCAGCGCTTCGGGCTCTGGCACGCGCAGGCGCTTGATGGCCTGCTCGTCACGCAGCGGATGGCGAAAGCGCGGGCCTTCGCCATGGCCGAAATACAGGCCCAGGCCCATGGCATCGGGCACGCTGAGGATGTCGGAAAAGACGATGGCTGCATCCAGGTTGAAACGCCGCAAGGGTTGCAAGGTGGCTTCGGTGGCGTAGTCCGGGGTTTTCACCAGGCTCAGGAACGACCCGGCCCGGGCCCGCAGCTCGCGGTACTCGGGCAGGTAGCGCCCGGCCTGGCGCATCAGCCAGACCGGCGTATGCGTTGTCGGCTGACGCAGCAAGGCCTTGATTAGGGTTGTAGTGTGCAAGGACAGGTAACTCGTACTGGATTCGCGAGAATCGTTGGAAAGACCGCCTATCAGTGGCGGTTGGGCAAAGCGTGGGCAATCTCGCGGCGCAAGGCCTCGATGCTGGCGCGGTAATCGCCCTGGGCGAAAATCGCCGTACCGGCCACGAACATGTCGGCGCCGGCGGCGGCCACCTGGCCGATGGTGTCAAGGTTGACGCCGCCGTCCACCTCCAGACGGATCGCCCGGCCACTGTCGTCGATAAGCTTGCGCGCTGCGGCAATCTTGGGCAATACCGCAGGGATGAACTTCTGTCCGCCAAAGCCCGGGTTGACCGACATCAGCAGTATCAGGTCGAGCTTGTCGAGCACGTATTGCGCGGCGTCCAGGCCGCTGGCCGGGTTGAACACCAGGCCCGCCTTGCAGCCCAGGTCCTTGATCAGTTGCAGCGAGCGGTCCAGGTGCAGGGTCGCCTCGGGGTGAATCGAGATGTAGTCGGCGCCGGCTTCGGCAAAGGCCTGGATCATCGCATCCACCGGCGTCACCATCAGGTGCACGTCGATCGGCGCGGTTATCCCGTGGCTGCGCAGGGCCTTGCAGAACTGCGGGCCCATGGTCAGATTGGGCACATAGTGGTTATCCATCACATCGATATGGATGACATCGGCACCGGCGGCCAGTACCTGCTCGGCTTCAGCGCCGAGGCGGGCGAAATCGGCCGCCAGAATCGACGGTGCAATCCAGAACTCTTTCACGGGTGTACTCCATTACTCATTGACTAATCGTTGCCGCGGCCCGGGTTCACGCTGAAGCAGCGCGGCGTTGATCTGCGCGATCAAGGCCGTGCCGGGTTCCTCCAGGTGAAAATGATGGCCGCCCTCATGCCAGTGCACCTGGGTGGCCCAGGGCAAGGCGTTTTTTCTTTTATCGAACTGGGCACCGGCAAACAGCCCCTGGCGCCCGAGCAGCAGGTGCAGCGGGCAGCTGATCTGGCGCAAAAAGTCGCAGGCCTGGCGCTCGGTCAGTTGCATAGGCTCAGGCAGCACCAGGCGTGGGTCGTGGCGCCAGCGGTAACCGTCGCCGACACTGAGCAGGTCGCGCATGGCCAGCAGCCGCGCGCCCTCGGCGCACAGGGTGCCGTCGATGCTGTTGCGCCGCTCGCCGATGGCCGCTTCAAGGCTGCCAAACTGTGCCGATTGCGGCGCTGAAAACCCATGCAAGCGGGTACGCAAGGCCAGGCGCAGCAGGCGCTGGGATTTTTTCAGGTGCTCGACGGTGTCTTCTTCGGCAATGGTAAAGGGCGCGCCCATGCCGTCGATGAACACCATGCTGTCGATCGACTTGTTCATCGCCGCCAGAATCGATGCAACCCCGGTGCCCATGGAGTGCCCCAGGACCGAAAAACGCTTCCAGCCCAGGCACTCGACCAGGGCGTTCATGTCGTCGGCGTGTTCCCACAGGTAATAGCCGCTGTCACCCCGGCGGTGCTCGGAGCGGCCGTGACCGGCCAGGTCCGGGGCGACCACGAAGCAGTCCTCGAGCAGCGGCGCGATCCGTTCGAACGACGCTGCGTTGTCCAGCCAGCCATGCACGGCGAGCACCGGGTGGCCGCGCTCATTGCCCCAGATGCGCAAGGCGAAATGGTTGCCGTTGACGTCCAGCGATTGCTCGCGACCTCTGTTGCCCAGACTCATATCCGCACATCCTGTATGCCTGAATCACCGATAAAAAAGCGCCACTCAACCGGCCACGGCCAGTTGCGCATGGCGCGCTGTCTGTTGCAGTTGCTGCAAGTCGAACTTGCCATTGGCGGTGCGCGGCAGGTTGCCCTCGATGCTGATCGACAGCGGCACCTTGTGCGCTTCAAGGCCATGGCGGCAACGTTCGAGCAAGTGCTCGGCACTCAGGCTGACACCTTGGCCCAAGGTGACGAACGCCCATAGCCCCTCGCCGACCGAGGCATGTTCGATACCGACCACCGCCGCCGCTTCGACACCGTCGATGCCATACAGAAAGCTCTCGACCTCGCTGGGGCTGACCTTCATGCCGCGCGACTTGATCATGTGGTCCATGCGCCCCTGGAAGTACAGGTAGCCATCCTGGTCGAGGCTGCAATAGTCGCCGGTGTACAGCACGCTTTCCCCCGGGTACGGGCCCGGCTTGAGTTTTTGCGCGGTGGCCTGGGGGTTGCGCCAATAGCCGGCCATCACCGTGGCGCCGCGAATCACCAGCTGGCCGACCTGATGCGGCGTGTCGATGCGCCGGCCCTCATCGTCCACCAGCCACAGCTCGGTGTTGGGGATGGCGATGCCGACACTGCCCGGCTTGTCGTCGATGTCCTCGGGCGGCAGATAGGTGCAGCGCTTGCACTCGGTCAGGCCGTACATCGAGAAGATCAGCGCCTGGGGGAACAGGCCTTTCATCTGCGCAATATGGTTGGCCTTCAAGGCCGCGCCGGTGTTGGTGACCATGCGTACCTGCGGGAAGGTCGCCTCGCGCTTGTGCGCATACTCGTGCAGGAGCATGAGCATGGTCGGCACGAACGGGATCACCGTGACCTGGTACTGGCGGATCTTCTTGATCAGGAAGATCGGCCAGGTGAACTCCTTCTCCAGCACCAGCGTGGCCCCGGCGCTCAGGGCCATGATCATCTGGTACAGGCCGTAGTCGAACGACAGCGGTAGCGAGCACAGCACATTGTCGCTGGCCTGGTAGCCCAGGTAGGTGTGCAACGAGTTGAGCGCCGCGAGCATGTTGCGGTGGGTGAGCATCACGCCCTTGGGCGCGCCGGTGGAGCCGGAGGTGTAGATGATCGCCGCCAGGTCCAGGTCAAGGTTGCCGCACGGCAGCGGAATGCCGGCGCCCTGCCCCAGCAGGCTTTCGAGCGTGTGGGTATCGGCTGCGTCGGCTTCGCCGTCGAGCAATACAATGGCCTTGAGGTAGCTCAGCCCGGCGGTGCCGGGCGCCAGGCTGGCGAATTTCTCCGAGGTGGTGATCAGCACCGAGGCCTCGGCATCGCGAATGATGTAGTCGAGGCTGTCGGCCGGGGTTTCCAGGCCGACGTTGACCATCACCCCGCCGGCCCGCAGCACGCCCCAGAAGGCACAAACGGTTTCGACCCGGTTGCCCAGGCACACCACCACGCGTTCCTGGCGCAGCAGGCCATTGACCTGCAGGCCGGCGGCCAGGCGCCCGCTGGCTTCATCGAGCTGGGCGTAGGTGTAGGTTTCATCGGCGTAGATGATCGCCGCTTTGTCCGGGTGCAGGCCGTTGGGGGTTTCCAGCACCTGCTGCAGGAGGACGTCAGACGCCTTCATGCTGCACCTCGGTACGCGACCGGCGCGCGACCGCCGGTTGACGATGAGCGTCGATGTAGCCCGCCAGGGTCGCCACGGTGTTGAAGTGGCCCGGGGCGATGGTGTCGGGATTGACGAAGAAGCCTTCGATGTCGTCTTCGAGGTTGACCAGCAGCTCCATCGAGGTCAGCGAGTCCAGGCCGAGGTCGTCGCGCAGGTGCGAGTCGGCGCTGATCACGGTGTTTTCCGGCAACTTCAACACCACCCGCAGGATCTCGCCAAGCTGGCGCTGGGTCGCGGCCTGGGCGATCGGCGTCGGCTCGCCGGGTGCCGGTGCCGGTGCGGCGCCGAGCATGGCCGACAGTGGTACGTCGGCATGGCTGTCGCGGATGTCCAGGGCGGTTTGCCGGGCGCGGACGAGGAACAGCTGGCCGTTGCTGACGATCACCTCGGCCGGGTGGCCATGGCTGTGGAACAGGGTGGGCGATGCGGACGGGCCATAGGCGCCGGAAGCGGTGACAGCGAGGATGTCGCCCTCGTGCAGGGTTTCGATCTGCAGGTCGCGGGCCAGCAGGTCGTCGGGGCTACAGAGCGGCCCGGAGATATGGTATTGGCGCAGCGGTGCGCCGGTGCTGCCGGTGGCATGGACGATACGAAAGTTGCGCTTGAGCACCTGGCCGCTGCCGGCGGCGGCGCCATGGCAGTTGGTACCGCCATCGGTGACGGCAAAGGTCTTGCCGTGGTTTTCCTTGATGTTGTCGACCGTCACCAGCAAGGCGCCGCACTTGCCGGCGATAAAGCGCCCGGACTCGACGATGATGCGGGTCTGCGGGAACTGCTGGTTGAAGGCTTCGAACAGCGGCGCCAGCAGTTGCTTGAGCTGGCGGGTGTCGAGTTCGTTCTCGTTCTCGTAGTACTTGATGCCCAGGCCGCCACCGACATCGACCATGCTCATGTCCAGGTTGTAGCGCCGGGTCAGGCTGCGGAACAGGCCGAGGATGTACTTGGCGTTGTCGTACACCGATTGCGCATCGAGGATCTTGGTGCCGTTGTAGACATGAATGCCCTTGATCTTCAGGTTGGGCAACGCTGCGTAGTCACCGAAATTGGCCACCGCGGTGTCTTCTTCGATACCGAAGTGGGTCGGCCGCCCGCCCATCTTCCACGGCGAGCCGGAGGCGGAGAAATTCGGGTTGATGCGGATCGCCACCGGCGCCACGCAGTTCAGCTCGCCGGCCAGGGCCGAGAGCTTGCGCAGCTCGGTCTCGGACTCGACGACGATGGCGAACACCCCGACCTCCAGGGCGCGCCGGTGTTCTTCAGGCTTTTTGTAGGGGCCGAGGAAAATGATGTCCTGGGGGTCGACCCCGGCCTTGAGGGCAATTTCCAGCTCGCCCAGCGAGCAGACTTCGGTGTTACCGCCGTAGGAGCGGATCAGTTTTACCAGGGACAGGTTCGGGTTGACCTTCAACGCATAGAAGATGTCCACACAGTCCGGCAATGCATCGCGCAACTCGTTGAAACTGTTGCGCAGCACGGCTTCATCGTAGAGGTAGGTCGGTGTCCCGAACGTTGCTTTTGCCTGGACGACCAGTTCCTTGGAAAGCTTCATCTGTTGCTCCCTTCGTTCTTATAGTGTGCCGCCGCTGCGCGCGTACCCCGTCCCGGCTCGAAAGCACCGTCACAGGGGCGAATAGCGGGATGGCGTCAAGGTTGGTTGCGCACCACTGCCGGACGTGTGCTGGCGTCCGGCATAAAACTTTGCGCGCAAAGTTTGTGAAATTCTGCGGCCGCATTTGCGGTGATGTCAAGATAATTCCACGGGGTTTTGGCTGCGACACAGCGACACGCATTTACCGGCACGATCAATGCAGAACAGCAGTAATTCACTACAGCTTGCCCATAACAGGTGCCGTATTGGCCAATGAATACGGGGGTTTGATCTGATCCGGTGTTAACACAGGTTTCTGAGTCTGTTTTGTATGTCGGCAGCTTCCTAGAGTCTGCGCCTGTGCCCCTGCCCCACGGCAGGGCGAGCCATACAGGAACTGTGGAAACTAGCCATGAGCACACATCAACAGGCGCAGGCCTATAACTACAAGGTGGTCCGGCAATTCGTCATCATGACGGTGGTCTGGGGTATCGTCGGCATGGCCATGGGCGTCTGGATCGCCTCGCAACTGGTCTGGCCAGAACTTAACCTCGACTTGCCCTGGACCTCGTTCGGCCGCCTGCGCCCCTTGCACACCAGCCTGGTCATTTTCGGCTTTGCCGGTAGCGCGCAATTTGCCGCCAGTTACTACGCCGTGCAGCGCACCTGCCAGGTGCGGCTGTTCAGCGACAAACTTGCCGCCTTCACCTTCTGGGGCTGGCAGGCGACCATCGTGATCATGCTGGTAAGCCTGCCCCTGGGCCTGACCACCACCAAGGAATACGCCGAGATCGAATTCACCGGCGCGGTGTGGATGGCCATCGTCTGGGTCGCCTACGGCATCGTCTTCTTCGCCACCCTGATGCGCCGCAAGGCCAAGCACATCTACGTCGGCAACTGGTTCTTCGGCGCCTTCATCGTGGTCATCGCCATGCTTCACGTGGTCAACCACCTGTCGATCCCGGTCAGCTGGTTCAAGTCGTACCCGGTGTACGCCGGGGCCACCGACGCCATGGTCCAGTGGTGGTACGGCCACAACGCCGTGGGCTTCTTCCTGACCACCGGCTTTCTCGGCATGATGTATTACTTCGTGCCCAAGCAGGTCGGTCGCCCGGTGTACAGCTATCGCCTGTCGATCGTGCACTTCTGGGCGCTGATCACCCTGTACATCTGGGCCGGCCCGCACCACTTGCACTACACCGCCCTGCCCGACTGGGCGCAATCGCTGGGCATGGCCATGTCGCTGATCCTCCTGGCACCCAGCTGGGGCGGCATGATCAACGGCATGATGACCCTCTCCGGCGCCTGGCATAAGCTGCGCAGCGACCCGATCCTGCGCTTTCTGGTGCTGTCGCTGGCGTTCTACGGCATGTCGACCTTCGAAGGCCCGATGATGGCGATCAAGACCGTCAACGCCCTCTCGCACTACACCGACTGGACCATCGGCCACGTTCACGCCGGCGCCCTGGGCTGGGTGGCGATGATTACCTTCGGCTCGCTATACCACATGATCCCGAAAGTGTTCGGCCGCGAGCAGATGTACAGCGTCGGCCTGATCAACCTGCACTTCTGGCTGGCGACCATCGGCACCGTGCTGTACATCGCCTCGATGTGGGTCAACGGCATTGCCCAGGGCCTGATGTGGCGCGCCACCAACGACGACGGCACCCTCACCTACTCGTTCGTCGAGGCGCTGGTGGCCAGCCACCCGGGCTTTATCGTGCGCTTCGTCGGCGGCGTGTGCTTCTTGAGCGGCATGTTGCTGATGGCCTACAACACCTGGCGCACCGTACGTGTGGCCGATGAAAAACTGGCGCTGAACAACGCCAGCCTGGCCTAGGAGGCCCGACCATGGATGACTGGCTGTATGCACTGTATTGCCTGAGCGGCGTACTGTTCTTCTACCTGGTCACCAGCGCCTGCCTGCAGCGTCACAGCGGCGAAGTGGACGATCAGGCCAGCCTGATACCCTTCGCCGATGACCCGGCGGTGGCCCGCCGGGTCGAGGCCGCCACCGGCAAGCCGGTGCCGGCAGTGGCGCCGGATGCGGCCCTCAAGGCCTGAACCGCGCCGGGCTCAGAAGGCGCCCAGGTAGCCCTGCCCGCGCAGCACTGCCACCAGCTGCGCGACGCAGGCGTCGACATCCTGGCTTTCGGTGTCCAGCAGCAGCTCCGGCTGCTGCGGCGCCTCATAGGGTGAGTCGATCCCGGTAAAGTTCTTGATCTGCCCGGCCCGGGCCTTCTTGTACAAGCCCTTCACATCGCGCTGCTCGCAAGTGGCCACACTGGCCTTGACGTAGACCTCGACAAACTCGTCGCCCTTGACCAGCTCACGCACCAGCTGGCGATCGGCGCAAAACGGCGAGATGAACGAGCACAGCACAATCACCCCGGCATCGACAAACAAGCGCGAGACCTCACCCACGCGGCGGATGTTCTCGATGCGGTCGGCTTCGCTGAAGCCCAGGTCCTTGTTCAGCCCGTGGCGGACGTTGTCGCCATCGAGCAGGTAGGTATGAAAGCCCTGGTCGATCAAAAACTGATCCAGTGCATTGGCGATGGTCGACTTGCCTGCCCCGCTCAACCCAGTGAGCCAGATGATGCACGGCTTTTGCCGCTTGAGCCTGGCCCGTGCCTGCTTCTCGACCGCTTGTGGATGCCAGACGATATTGGTTCCGACTTTTCCCATGTCCATCGACCTCATGCAATAACGGTTGAAGTTCCACTTCACGCTGTGTCATCGGCTGCCCGGCGGTTCAAACCGGCGGGAACGGCAGCACCCGGTCGATGACATAGGTAGACAGTTTTTGCGGTAACAACTTCTGCACCAGGATCAGCAGCTTGACGTCACTGGACAGGTTGATGCGAAACTGGCGCCTGAAGCAGCCCTTGAGAATCGCCGCGGCCGCCTGGCCTGCGGGCATCGGCTTGCCACGGCCCATCTTGGCCTTGATCCAGGCCGGCATATGCTCAAGCTCACCGGCGTACATCGGCGTGTCCAGGTCGCCCAGGCAGGCCAGGTGCACGTGCACCTGGCGCGGCAACAGCTCGCGGCGGATGGCATCGGCAAAGTTGTTCAGGCCGCCCTTGGAGGCGGCGTACAACGAATAACCGGCCGCGCCCACCAGGCCAAAGCCCGATGAGATGAACAGCACATGGGCGCCGCGGCGCAGCAAGGGGATGCCCAGGTAGGTGGACGACACCGCGCCGAGCAGGTTGATCTTCAGGTTGCGGTTGACCTCCTGCAGGCTCTTGTAATCGCCCAGCAGGTCGATGGTGGCAATCGCCGCGTTGACGATCAGAAAGTCGATGGCCTCAAAGCGCCGGCTGATCGTGGCAAAGGTGCTGCACATGGCCTGCTCGTCGGCAACATCACAGACGAAGGTGTGCACGTTGATCCGGCTGTTCAGCGCCTCAAGGCTGGCCTTGGCCGCCTGCAGCCGGCCCTCGTCGCGGGCCAGCAGCAGCACGTCATAGCCTTTTCTGGCCAGTTGCCCGGCCAGCTCCAGGCCCAGGCCGGATGAGCCGCCGGTAATCAATGCGATCTTGTTCATCGGCTTCACTGCCCCTGGATGCGGACGATCGGCGCCACTCGGTACTGGCCCGAGAGCAAGGCGGGCCCCGGGTTGTAGCAGCGCAGGTTGAGGTTGAAGTAGCCGCTGTGCGAAGGCAGCCAGTTCCCGGCGAACGGCGGCGCAACCGGCGCCTTGCCAATGAACACCGAGGTCGAGCCATCGGCATTGGCCTGCAACTGGTGATACAGCGAATTGACCGTGTACTTGTCCTGCGGGTTGTCGGTCAGGCGGCCCTGGTCGTCGTAGTAGCTGATCGACCAGAAGGCTTCAACCGGCGGCAACTGCCCGGCTTCAAAGCGGATTTCATACTGGTTGTCGCCATGCAGCAGGTTGCCTTCGCAATCCGTCCAGGCCATGAAGTACAGGCTTTCTTCCGGTACGTTGGCCCAGATGCCGTGCAACGACACCAGCGCACGCAGGATGTAGTCATGGCCGTAGTTGCCGATCGCCCCCGGCAACTTCCAGCCGTTGTTCAGCTCGCCGCGCTCGAACACCTTGCCTTGCAGGATCGCCGTGGCTTGCACCACCGCGCGCGCCAGGCCTTCGCGCACTGCAGGTCGCAGGCTCTGGTGGGCGAAGCCGTTTTCAACGCTGATACCGACGTCGGCCATCAGCCCGAGCAACATGCCTTCGCTGGCGCTGGGCGGGACAAACTTGAGCACCGCGCCCAGCTCTTCGAAGAACGCCAGCTCCGCCGGGCAACTGGAATCGCCCGCGCGCAGCGGCGCACAAGACCCCGGGGTAACCTGCGTCAGGTCAAAGCCCGGGTGGTCGGCGCCGTGCAGCGGTGTCAGGCGCAGGCCGTCCTGCAGGGCGTTAACCGCGCTCAGGTCTTCATGATCGCCCGCGGCAATGCGCCCGACCACATACAGAAAGTCGCTGTCGCTGTAGATCACCGTGGCCTGCGCCGGCACCCGATGCTGATCGCGACGGTTGGCAATCACCACGCTGGGCAGTTGCCGGCTATAGGTGCGGGTGCCGAGGTTGGCCAGGGTCTCCATGTACGGATCGAGCACCTGCAGGCCATACCAGCGCTCCTGGAAATCTGGCGCCGTGAGTACCAGCGGGCCCTGGTGCAAATCCAGTACTGCGGTGGAATAGAGAAAATCGGTGGCCGAGTTGACGAACTTGCTCGACGCCCGGGTCGACAGGCTGCGCATATGCTGGAAGGCGTTGATCGCCTGCCCCTGCGCTTGCGCGCCGTGGCCGACCACCTTGCCCAGGCGATACTTCCAGCACTCGACGATCGGCAGCCCCCAGACCACCAGTTGCACACCGACACTGAACGCCCAGTCCTGCTGACCCTGGGCAACCGTTTGGTGGATATCTTCAGCCATGCTCATGAACACACTTCCTGCGCTATAGAGGGGTGAGCCTGTGGCCCACGCGGACATTGACGGGTGAACCAGGGCACTCAGTAGTTCATGTCGCAGGACCAGTCGCGGCTGTTATCGACGACGATGTCGGGCGGCAGGCTGTATTTCATTTTTTCCAGGGCAAAGCCCCAGTTGGCCTCGATGGCCCGGGCCTGTTGCTCGCTGTAGGTGTATTTGTTCTTTTTGTAGCCGGCGATCGATGCCAGGTAGGCCTCGATGTCCTTGAGCACGGCAGGCTCGAGCGGCAGGTCGAGGGTCTGGTAGATGCGCTTGACTTCGTTGAGCGGGTCTTCGTCAAAGTCCTCGTAACTCACCTCGACCAGGTTGCCCGGCGGCACCAGGTCGCGCGCATCCCAATAGGCATTCATGATCTTCCCGTACAGGCTGTAGCAGAGCTCGGAAAAGTCCTCGTTGGTGAACTCCTGCAGGGCCATTTCCTCGGCTTCCTTGACGAAGTCATGCAGCGCCGACACATAAATGTTGTAGGGGTTGCGCGAGATGTGGATGAACTTGGCGTTGGGATAGAGCTTGAGCAGCATCGGAATCCGTGCGGTGTTGTAGGGGTTCTTCAGCACCAGGCGCTTGCCGTTGGCCAGGAACGAGGCCTTCTTGATCACCTGCTGGTAGACCTTTTCCCAGTTCGCCACCTCGTCGGGGCTGGTCTGGAACAGCACGTACTTGTCGAAGCTTTCGCGGATGGTGCGCGGAAAGTGGTTGCAGTGGTGCGAGGTGGTCATCAGGCACGACAGGCTGAATTCTTCTTCCTGGGGCAGGTCGACGCCGATCTTCATGTTGTCCATCATCCGCTGCGCCGGCAGCAGGCTGGCAACCATGCGTTTGAGCAGCTTGTGGCGGCTGAGGATCACCGCGCAGGTAGGGAAAATTGCCTGCAGGGTGGTCAGGTAGCCCAGGCGCTTGTCCTGGCTGATGACGTTGTGCAAATGGGTGGTGCCGCTGCGCCAGTGGCCGAGGATGAAGATCGGGTCTTCCTGCAGGCGGCTGCGCTCGATGGCCTTGTTGAACCGCAGGGTTTCCACCAGGCGCAGCGGCAAGGTCAGCGCCGTGCCGCACAGTGTCAGGGTGAAGGTCGCCAGCTTGTCGCGGCTGACGCCGCCATGCTTGATGACATTGCGGATCAGGTTGCTGGCACTGCCGCCGATGTACGGATGCACCGACAGCTTGCCTTGTTTCTTATCGCTCATGATGACTCCCTTGTTTTTATAGTTATGCGCAGACACGCTCAGCCTTCGCGCTGTTGCGCGCTGGCCTGCGGTGCATCGAGCAGGTCCATTTCCATCAGGGTTTGCAGGGTGGCGGCGACCGCCTTGTCCAGCTCCGCGGCGCTGAGCTGGGAGTGGATCGAATAGCGCACCACACCCATGCCCGCCGGGATTGCCGGCTGCAGGAACACCGAGGTCAACACCCCGCGCTGCTGCAACTTGCCGTAGAACACGCAGGCTTGCTGTTCGTCGTCGAAAAACAGCGAGAAGATCTGGCACTGGCTGTCGCCCACCGCCACCCCGGCCTCTTGCAGCTGGCGGCGAAACTCGCTGGCGTTGTCCAGGCAGCGCCGGGCGCGCTCGGGTTGGTGCATGATGATGTTCAGCGCAGCCAGGTGCCCCGCCGCCGAGACGCTGGAGGTGGCCGAGCTGAAAATCACCGAGCGACAGCCGGCGCGCACCAGCTGCATGGCTTGGGCATTGCCGGCAATCAGCCCGCCGTGCCCGCCCAGCGCCTTGTTCAGGCTCACCGTGCGAAAGTGCACGCGTTCGGCCAGGCCCAGTTCCACCGCCAGCCCGCCGCCGTTGCCGAACATGCCGAAGGAATGCGCCTCGTCGAGCACCAGCAGGCACTCGTGGGCTTCGCAGATTTCCAGGTAGCGGCGGATGTCGCCGATCGAGCCGTCGGTGCTGTATACCGCATCGATGACGACGATGCCCGGGCCGTTCTTCTCCAGCCGGCGCAGCAGGTCGTCGGTGTCGTTGTGTTCGATGACGATCTTCTTGCCCAGCGACAACTTGATGCCGTCATACAGCGACGCATGGGCATGCCTGTCGATGTACACCGGCTTGAACAGCGGCGTGATCGCCTCGAGCAGGCCGACGTTGGCGGCCCAGCCGGAGGTGGTCAGAATCGCGTCGTCGGCGCGCATGCAGCGGGCCATCTGCGCGCGGAACGCTTCGCACTCATCGGCGCTGCCGCCAAAGATGCTCGACATGAACGACTCGTCGCGCAACTGGGCATTGGCCCCGGCGCGGGCGGCACTCACGGCCGGGTGATTGCCCAGGCGCAGGTAGTCGTTCTGGTGCAAGGCGATGTAGCCGCTCAGGTCGCTCGGCTGGCAGAACGGGAACGGGTCGAGGCTGGCGACGAACTCGCAAGCCGGGCGCATGTGCTCGACGTACCAGTCAGGCAGGCGCGCCGGGTTAGAGGTGTGCAGGGGTGCGTTCATGGTCAGGCCATCCCGATCATTTTCTTCAGGAACCAGCGTGAACTGCTGGTATAGGGCGCGCGCACCGCATCGAGGAAGTTGATGCGCGACTGGCGGAACACCGGCTTGAAATGGCTGAAGGCCTGGAACCCGCGTTCGCCGTGATAGGCACCGAAACCGCTGTTGCCGACGCCGCCGAACGGCAGCGATTCCTGGGTGTAGTGCAGCAGCGTGTCATTGATGGTCACGCCACCGGCCACTGTGCTTTTGAGCACGTAGTCCTCGACGTTATGGTCGTCGGTGAACACATACAGGGCCAGTGGCCGCGGGCGCTGGTTGATGTAGCCAACGGCGCTGGAAAGCTGCTCGTAAGGCACGACAATCAGCAGCGGGCCGAAGATCTCGTCCTGCATGATCCGCGCATCCTCGGGCGGGTCGATCAACAGCGTCGGCAACAACCTGCGGCTCTGCGCGCAAGACAGCTGCTGCGGGTACACCGGGTGCTGCTGCGCCCCACGGCCAATGGCATCGTCGCAGTAACCCTGCAGGCGCTCGAAGTGGCGGCTGTTGATGATGCTGGTGTAATCCGGGCTGTGCAGCGGGTCGGGGTACATGTGCCGGACCTGCGCGCTGAACGCCTCGACGAACTCGGCCTGGCGCGCCTTGGGCACCATCACGTAGTCCGGTGCGGTACAGGTTTGCCCGGCATTGAGCAGCTTGCCGGTCACGATCGACTTGACTGCGCGCCGCATGTCGAAGTGCTCGTCGATGATCACCGGCGACTTGCCGCCCAGCTCCAGGGTCAGCGGCGTGAGGTTGGCCGCCGCGGCCGCCATCACCTGCTTGCCGACCGAAGTGCTGCCGGTAAACAGCAGGTGGTTGAAGGCAAGTTCAGTAAACTGCCGGGCCAGTTGCTGGTCGCCTTCGACCACGCACACGTGCGACGGCTTGAAGGCCTTGGCCAGCATCACCTGCAGCAGGCGGCCGACTGCCGGGGCCATTTCGCTGGGTTTGATCATTACCCGGTTGCCGGCGGCCAATGCGGCGATCAGCGGCTTGATCACCAGGCCAAACGGGTAGTTCCACGGCGACATGACTCCCACTACCCCCAGCGGCTGCGGCATCACCCAGGCGCGGGCGGGCTTGAAGTTGATGTCCACCGCGCAGCGCCGGCGTTTCATCCAGCGCTTCAGATGACGCTTGGCGTAGGTGCAGGCCTTGAGGCTGCCGACGATCTCGGCCATCAGCGTTTCTTCTTCGCAGCGGTGGCCGAAGTCCTTGTCCAGCGCCGCCTGGATCTGCGGGATGTGGCTGCGCACCAGTTGCTCGAGGTCGTCCAGCGCGCGCAGGCGCTCCTCAAGGCTGGGCATCGGCTGTTCGAGAAAGGCTGCCGTCTGTTGCTCGAAAATCGCCTGCAGCGCCGAGGCTGGCGCCTGTGGCTGATCACTCAAGGACACAGGGCGCACCTGGGCCGGGTCGGCAACACTGGAAATCGAATGGTTCATGTCCATCACCTGCCTTCAGTTACTCAGCCAGAGAAAGGGGTTGCTTGATCGGTGCCAGGCGGTGCCCGGGCACCAGTGCCGGCGCCTGGGCTTCATGGCGGGTCTTTCTCGACAGCCAGACTTTCTTGTAGCGATAGAACGGCGCGCCGGGGTACAGGTGGTGCGACAGGTGATAGTTCTGGCCGACGAACAACGGGAAGAACAGCCAGTCCATACCGACCCGGTTGTTGGTCGCCTGGTACTTGTTGTCGTGCGCCTTGGTGGCGTGGGGAAAGTGCGGCAAGTAGTCGAAGGTGATTGCCAGGAAGAACTGCGCGACCCGGGTCGGCAGCAGGTACAGCACCAGGAACGGTACGATCCAGCCCATCAGGCAGACGGTCACCACCACCGCCACGGCAAATAGCCAGGCCAGCCAGAACTCGACCTTCTCGGCGGTCGGCCGGGACTGATAAGAGCCGTTGCGAAAGTAGGTGGTGATGTAGGCACTGTCCATCATCAGCCAGCGCAGCGGCAGGGTCCAGGCGCGGCCGCCACCGCAGGAATAATCCGGGTCCAGGCGCGGATCATTGGTGTGATGGTGGTGGGCCATGTGCAGGAAGCGGTAGGTGCGCAAGAACGGCGTCAGGGTCACCAGCAGGAACCCCAGGCGGCCAATGACGTCATTGGCAAAGCGGTTGGCGCAGATCAGCCCGTGGGACGCTTCGTGCAACACGGTGTAGGCCAGGTACGAACACAAGGTGTTGATGACGAATGCCCAGCCCATGGCCAGGCGGTCGCTGACCGCCAGCGCCGTGGACAGGATGAAGGCCAGCATGATCACCACGAACAGGATGATGGTCGGCCAGGCGAAGCGCGGGCGGGTCATCAGGCGGCGAAACTCGTCCTCGCAATCGACGTGCGCGCCGTGCTGCGGTACTGGGTTCATGGTTCAGCCCTCGTGAGCGTGGAAAGGTGGTTGCTGAGTTCGTCGATCGACGGGTAGTCGTAGACCAGGGCAGGATCGAGCTCGCGCTCAAGCCATTCACCGAGCTCACCGATCATGCCCACGGCATCGCGCGAGGCGACGCCGTACTCATCGAACGCCAGGGCGCTGTCGACCTGGGCCAGGTCAAGCTTGAGCAGGCTTGCCAGGTGTTCGCGCAGCCATTGGGCGATCTGTTGCTGGCTCATGACGTCACCTCCCTGGTGCCCTGGTGGTTGAGCTCGAACGGCGAGACCACCGCCTGCAACTGCCCGTCCAGGTACAGGCTGCGGCACTGCGCGCGCTGCAACTTGCCACTGGAGGTCAAGGGCAAGCGGCTGCTGACGAACAACAGCTCATCCAGGGCCACACCATGGGCACGCGACACTGCCGCGCTGATCGCCCGGCTGGTCTGCTCGACCGAGAAGATCTGCGCCTGGCTCTTGTGCAGCGAGATCACCACCACCAGTTGCTCGCGCTCGTCGCGATCGACGGAAAACGCCGCGATGGAAAAGGCATTGGCGATGCTGATGCTCAGCTCGGCGAGGGTGCTTTCGATGGTCTGTTCAAGGTCGTGGGGATAGTGATTTTTGCCATCGATGATGATCAGATCCTTGCGCCGGCCGGTGACGAACAGCTCGCCCTGGTGCATGAAGCCCAGGTCGCCGGTGCGCAGGAAGCGCTGCTGCGGCTCGCCTTCAAGGGTTGCCTGCAGCACCTCCTGGGACAGTTGCGGGCGGTTGCGATAGCCGCCACTGACGCTCGGGCTGCTGACCCAGATTTCACCGACCAGATCGTCCGCCAGTGCCACGCAGCGCTGCGGGTCGACCACGCGTACCTGGCAGCTTTGCGCCGGTACCCCGGAGCTGACGAAGTGAATGCTCTGTGGCCCGGCGTGCTGTGCGTCGACCAGCACCGCACGGTCGAGGTTGAGCTGCGCTTTGTCCAGGGTCAGGGTCAGCGGCGTGACGCCTTGCGGCACGCCGGTGACGAACAGCGTGCTTTCGGCCATGCCATAGCAGGGGCAATACGCCTGCGCCCGGAAGCCACTGTCGGCAAAGGCTTCGGCAAAGCGCTCGAGGGTGCCCTTGCGCACCGGTTCAGCACCGCTGTAAGCGACCGTCCAGCTGCTCAGGTCCAACTGCTGGCGTTGCTCTGGCGTAGTGCGCTGCAGGCACAGGTCGTAGGCGAAGTTCGGTGCGCCACTGGTGGTTGCGCGGTAGCGGGAAATCGCCTCCAGCCAACGCAGCGGGTTGGCGACAAAAGCCAGCGGCGACATAAGGATGCAGCGCACACCCAGGTAGAACGCCTGCAGCAGGCCGATCAGGCCCAGGTCGTGGAACACCGGTAGCCAGCTGACATACACGGTGTTGTGGTCGTGATTGAGCGACTCGGCAATCATCTGCTCGTTGCTCATCAGGTTGGCGTGGGTGACCACCACGCCCTTGGGAATGCCGGTGGAGCCCGAGGTGTACTGGATGAAGGCAACTGAGCCAGCATCGATGGCCGGCGCCTGCCATTGCCCGGCAAGCGCGGGGTCGGCCTGGTCGACGTCGACCACCTGCACCAGACCGGTGATGGCCTCATGCGCGAGCAGCGCCGCCAGCGACAGCCGGTCAGTGATCAGCAACTGCGCCCCGGCATCGCTGATGACCCGGCACAAGCGTTCACTGCTTTCATTTTTTTTCTGCGGGTAAACCGGCACTGCGGCAATGCCGGCATACAGGCAGGCGAAAAACGCCAACACAAACTGCGGCCCGGGTTGCGTGGCGATGATCGCCGCCGGTGGTTGCCGCTCGGCGCCGGCCTTCAGGGCCAGTTGCTGTTGAAGTTCGACCGCCAGTGCCCTGGCGGCGTAATCCAACTCGGCGAAGGTATAGGTCTTGCCCTCTTCGCGGCCCTTGTCGAGCCACAACAAGTACTGTTTATCGGGTTGTACCCGGGCATGATGACGGGCGAGATCCACCAGCGTTGCAACTACCGATGCAGCGGCCGACGGTTTCACCAGCGAGGTGCTCCGCTCAACGTTCATATTCATGATTAACGGCTCTGGTTCGTTATTATTTTTATACAGCGCACAGCCCTGACTCGCGCGCACTCGCGCGCGACCGACGTGTTATTGAAACAGTGTTATTAGCTGTGACGTAAGAGACTCAACTGCTCACTATCAAACGCTGCGCTTCATTGCGTTCAAGTTTTACGCAATAAAGAACAAAGTAGGGTGTCCCGACAATAATATTGAGCATGATGGTTTTGAGAATTTCCGGCGTACCGACCAATCGATGCGCAGCGGCATAGGTCAGCAGGGTCAAGCCATAGGGGACAAATGCAGCAATTGGAAAGCGCCAGGGTCTGGGCGTGACGCTAAAGGCAAACTCTACCAGGCCGGCAACCAGGTAGCCGCCAATAAAACTGCCCAGCGCCTGTACCATGGCCGAGGCCATGGCGGTTTCCAGCCCGGCGTTTACATAATAGGCCCAGCCGCCGTAGAGGATGGCCGACAACACCCCGGTTATAAACATTCGCCTGCTTTTACTGCCACGCGCTGTTGTTGTTATTGTTGTGCTCATCTCGAACGGTCTCCGGTGATTGCCAGTAGTAGCCGCGGTCTATCATTAGAAACAAACAAACGTACTGTCAGAGGATCAGAAAGCCCAGGCGCACGCACATCGCCAGGAGCACCAGCCAGCTCAGCATGAACAGCTTGGAGCGTGGCCCGACCTTGTTGTTGGTGACGTGCACCAGGCTCTGCAGCACCCGGCAGGCGACGTAGGCCCAGGCCAGGCCGATGAACACCCAGTCAACCTTGGCCAGGCTGATCAGGGCGACACACAGGAAGTAGAACGGTGGCGTTGACTCCAACAGGTTATGAAAGCAGCGCTCGGTCTGGCGTACTGCCCGCGGCAGCTTCTCGCCAGTGTCATAGGTCTTGAAGTAAGCGGCACTCAGCGCTCCGGACTTCACGGCACTTTGCCGTCCACGAAACATCAGATACAGCACCACGACGGTCAGCAGGATCATTGCCAGCGCCGGATAAAACATCAGACCTTGATTCATTGCACACACCTTCTTATTGTTGGTTTTCTACAACTTTCCGATGCCCAGCCGCTCGCCCGCCACTACACCGGCGCGCAGGCTGAACAGTTGGCCCTGGGTTCAAGGCCAAATCGACGATAACAGACCGACTACTTTACGGTGGCGTAATACAGCGTAAGAAACATCCCAAACAGTTGTGACTATTCAGGCTACTTCGGCAGCATTGACAGCGATTGCCCGAGACCGTGTCTACTGCATGTAGCAGCAGCGGTTACGCCAGCAATCTGAGCAGGACCGAGACGACAAAAGCCGTGTGGTGATGGGTTTAACTGCAACCCGAATGACGTGGTCGACTCCGTTCGACATATTCGCGCTCCTCGCTTAACTGTTTCCAAAAGTTGCACGGTTCTTTTCGAGCGTCAAGCGAAAAAAAACACCGCTCATCGCTTTTGGATCCCTTCGCCGGGCACTTGCACTGTTTACCTGTAAAGAAGTTGTCACACCGGCGTCGAGTAACAAGTCTAGACCGGGCATCACGCCATAAAGAGGGATTGGCGATAACGGCTATTCAAATGAGTTGATATTTTTTAATAAATAACTATCGGTCTTACAGTGACCAAACGGTCACGCTATTTTCCCGCTGAAATTGCAGTTTCAGCGTTGCCCGGATTTACATTTCATTACTGGACGCTTGGGGGTAGCAGACCTAGGATCTTTTCGCTGCCCATAATAATTACAACGCCCAGGGAAGGTTTATCCGCATGCACAGCCCCGTGTTGTCTATGGTATTGCCTGTCAGCCTCATTGCCCTGCTCGCGGCCTGCGACGCCCCTGCCCCGCCTTCGCCCCCTCCCCTTGCGGTGCTGATTGTCCATCCGCAGGCGGCAACCGACCTGGCCGATGCCTACCCGGGGGAAGTGCGCGCACGCTTCGAGCCGGAGCTGGCCTTTCGCATCGATGGCAAGGTCAGCAAGCGCCTGGTCGAGGTTGGCCAGAAGGTTCGCGAGGGCCAGCCACTGGCGCAACTCGACCCGCAAGACCTGCATTTTCAGCTCGACGCCCGCCGCGCCCAGGTGGCCGCCGCCCAGGCCAACCTGCGCTTGGTGCAGGCCGAGCGTGATCGCTACCAGCGGCTGTTGCAGCGCAATATGGTCAGCCATTCGCAATTCGAGAATGTCGACAACGCCTACCGTGCAGGCGAAGCCCAGCTCAGGCAGGCCACCGCGCAATTCAACAGTGCCCGCAACCAGGCCGACTATGCCGTGCTGCGCGCCACTCAAAGCGGGGTGATTGCCCGGCGCATGCTCGAAGTCGGGCAGGTGGTCAGCGCCGGGCGCACGGTGTTCAGCCTGGCCGCCGACGGCGAGCGTGAAGTGCTGATCAACTTGCCGGAGCAAGCCTTCGAGCGTTTTCGCATTGGCCAGCCGGTATCGATAGAGCTGTGGTCGCAACCGCAACGGCGCTTCAACGGCCAGATTCGCGAGATGTCACCGTCGGCCGACCCGCGCTCACGGACCTTTGCCGCCCGGGTGACCTTCACCGACAACGCCGTACCGGTGGAGCTGGGGCAAAGCGCGCGAGTGTTCATCGCCCATGAAGCCAGCGCGACCCTGGCAGTGCCGCTGTCGGCGCTCAGCGCTGAAGCCAACCGGCCGTTTGTGTGGGTGGTCGACCCGCAGCAATCGACCCTGCGCCGTGCCTTCGTCAGCATCGGCAGCTTTGGCGAACAGCAGGTCGCGGTGCTGCAGGGGCTGGCGCCGGACGACTGGGTGGTCAGCGCCGGGGTTCAGGTGCTGCGCGAGGGGCAGAAGGTCCAGCCGGTCGATAACCAGAACCGTCAGGTTGCCTTGGCCGGCAAGGAGTAGCCCGGATGAATTTCAACCTGTCTGCCTGGGCGCTGCGCAATCGCCAGATCGTCCTCTATGTGATGTTGCTGATGGCCGTGACCGGCGCCCTGGCCTACACCAAGCTGGGCCAGAGCGAAGACCCGCCCTTCACCTTCAAGGCCATGGTCATCCGTACCCTGTGGCCAGGAGCGAGCGCCGAAGAGGTGGCGCGCCAGGTCACCGAACGGATCGAAAAGAAGCTGATGGAAACCGGCGAGTATGAACGCATCACCTCGTTCTCGCGCCCGGGGGAATCGCAGGTGATCTTCACCGCCAGCCAGACCCTGAACTCGGCGAAACTGCCCGAGCTGTGGTACCAGGTCCGCAAGAAGGTCAGCGATATCCGCCACACCCTGCCCCAGGGCACGCTCGGGCCGTTCTTCAACGATGAGTTCGGTACCACCTTCGGCAACATCTATGCCTTGACCGGCCAGGGCTACGACTATGCCGTGCTCAAAGACTACGCCGACCGCATCCAGTTGCAGCTGCAACGGGTCAAGGACGTCGGCAAGGTCGAGCTACTGGGCCTGCAGGATGAAAAGATCTGGATCGAGCTGTTGAACACCAAGCTGGTCAACCTCGGTTTGAGCCTCGGTGCGGTGCGCCAGGCCCTTGAGGAACAGAACGCGGTGGCCGCCAGCGGCTTCGTCGAGACCCCGACCGACCGCGTGCAATTGCGGGTCAGCGGGCGCTTCGAGACCGTCGAGCAGATCCGTAACTTCCCCCTGCAGGTGGCCGGCAATACCTTTCGCCTGGGTGACGTTGCCGAGGTCAAGCGCGGCTTCAACGACCCGCCGGCGCCGCGCATGCGCTTCATGGGCGAGCCGGCGATCGGTCTTGCCGTGTCGATGAAGGCCGGCGGCGACATCCTGGTCCTCGGCCAGGCTCTGCAAGGCGAGTTTGCCCGCCTGCAGCAGCACTTGCCGGCGGGCATGCAATTGCACAAGGTCTCTGACCAGCCGGCGGCGGTAAAGACCGGCGTCGGCGAGTTTGTCCGGGTGCTGAGCGAAGCCCTGGTGATCGTACTGGTGGTCAGCTTCCTGTCGCTGGGGCTGCGCACCGGCCTGGTCGTGGCCCTGTCGATCCCGCTGGTGCTGGCCATGACCTTTACCGCCATGTACTACCTGGGCATCGGCCTGCACAAGATCTCCCTGGGGGCACTGGTGCTGGCGCTGGGATTGATGGTCGACGACGCAATCATTGCCGTGGAAATGATGGCGATCAAGATGGAGCAAGGCCTCGACCGATTGGCCGCGGCCAGTTACGCCTGGACCAGCACGGCCTTTCCGATGCTCACCGGCACCCTGATCACCGCCGCAGGTTTCCTGCCGATTGCCACCGCGCAGTCGGACACCGGCGAATACACCCGCTCGATCTTCCAGGTGGTGACCCTGGCACTGTTGATGTCGTGGATCGCCGCGGTGGTGTTCGTCCCCTACCTGGGCGCACGGCTGCTACCACAGCGCAGCCACACCGGCGTGCAAGCCCAGGCGCACGGCGCCCAGGCCACTTACGACACGCCCTTCTACCGCCGGGTGCGGGCACTGGTGGCCTGGTGCGTGGACCATCGCAAAACCGTGATCGCCCTGACCCTGGGGTTGTTCGTCGCCTCGATCCTGCTGTTTCGCTTCGTCCCGCAGCAGTTCTTCCCGGCCTCGGGGCGCCTGGAGCTGATGGTCGATATCAAGCTGGCCGAGGGTGCATCGCTGACCGCGACCGAACAACAGGTCCATCGCCTGGAGCGCCTGCTGGCCGAGCATGACGGCATCGACAACTACGTGGCCTATGTCGGCACCGGCTCGCCGCGCTTCTATCTGCCCCTGGACCAGCAACTGGCGGCGGCAAGCTTTGCCCAGTTCGTGGTGCTGGCGAAAACCATCGAAGACCGCGAAGCGCTGCGCCAGTGGCTGGTCGCGACCCTCAATGAACAATTCCCGGCCCTGCGCACACGGGTCTCACGCCTGGAGAACGGGCCGCCGGTGGGCTACCCGGTGCAGTTTCGGGTATCGGGTGAACACATTCAGGAGGTTCGCGCCCTGGCCCGCCAGGTGGCCGACAAAATTCGCGAGAACCCCCATGTGCTCAACGTCCACCTCGACTGGGAAGAGCCAAGCAAGGTGGTGCGCTTGAACATCGACCAGGACCGCGCCCGGGCGCTGGGGGCCAGCACCGCCGACCTGTCGCGGTTCCTCCAGGGCTCGCTGACCGGCGCTGCGGTCAGCCAGTACCGCGAAGACAACGAACTGATCGAGATTCTTGTGCGCGGCAGCGAGCAGGAGCGCCAGCAACTGTCGCAACTGTCCAGCCTGTCGATGCCGACCGCCCAGGGCCATAGCGTCAGCCTGGCGCAGATCGCGATTCTTGAATACGGCTTTGAAGAGGGGGTGATCTGGCACCGCAACCGCCTGCCGACAGTGACCATTCGCGCCGATATCCAGGGCGACCAGCAACCGGTGAGCCTGGTCAAGCAGATCCAGCCGACCCTGGAGCCGATCCGCGCCAGCCTGCCTGACGGCTACCTGCTGGAAGTCGGCGGCACGGTAGAGAACTCGGCGCGCGGCCAGCAGTCGGTGAAGGCTGGCCTGCCGCTGTTCGTCGTGGTGGTACTGACCCTGTTGATGGTCCAGTTGCGCAGTTTCTCGCGCTCGATCATGGTGTTCCTCACCGCCCCGCTGGGGCTGATCGGCGTCACCCTGTTTCTGCTGATGTTCCAGCAGCCGTTCGGCTTTGTCGCGCTGCTGGGTACCATCGCCCTGTCGGGCATGATCATGCGCAACTCGGTGATCCTGGTCGATCAGATCGAACAGGACATCAAGGCCGGCATGGACCGCTGGCAGGCGATCATCGAGGCCACGGTACGGCGCTTTCGGCCCATCGTGCTGACCGCCCTGGCGGCGGTGCTGGCGATGATTCCGCTGTCGCGCAGCATCTTCTTCGGGCCCATGGCGGTGGCCATCATGGGCGGCCTGATCGTCGCCACCGCCCTCACCCTGTTGTTCCTGCCGGCGCTGTACGCCGCCTGGTGCCGGGTCAAGCGGCCCTAGCCAGGCACGCGCTCGTCGGCAAAAAAGGCCTTGCGCCCATCCACCTGGCTGGAGGCGCGAGGCAGGTTGGCCGCCTCTGCCGTGGGCTTCTCGACATACCAGTAGCAGTGTTTCGCCGCGCGGGTAATGGCCACGTAGGCCAGGCGCAGGACTTCGTCCTTTTGCGCGTTGTCGAACGCCTGGGCATCGCCGCTGCGGCCCAGGCCCGCCTGACGATAGACCTGGTTCTTGTACGGCGAATGGGTCAGGTGCTGGCAGTCGCCGAGCATGAACACCGCGTCGGCCTGCAGGCCCTTGGCGCTGTGATAGGTCAACTGGCGCAGGCGCCGTTGCGCCGCCGGCAAACCGGCTTCGTGGTTGACCAGTGCCTGCAGGTGCTCGGCAATCGCCGCCTTGTCGCTGCTCTTGCGGTACAGCAGCATGACCGATTCGCCGTTGCGGTAGTGCTCCAGCAGGGTTTCGGCCAGGCTCGCCTCGTCACGCTCGAGCACCTTGACCGGCAGCGGCGTCTCGGCCGCCGGGCCGCAAGCCCTGGCCTTCTTGCCGCTGATGGCCGGCGCCGATTTGACGATATGCTCGGCCGCATCGATGATGTGCTGGTGGCTGCGGTAGTTGTCGGCGAGCATCACCCGCGTGCTGCTCGGCGCCGGGAACTCTTTGGCAAACTCCATGAAGTACTTGGGCGAACTGCCACGCCAGCCGTAGATCGACTGCCAGTCATCACCCACGCACAAGAGCGACGAATGCTGCGCCACCCGCCCGACCTGCATGGCCGGGCCACGGCGGCGGATCTCGCGCAGGCAGGCGCGCAGCCAGGACACGATCTGCGGCGAGACGTCCTGGAACTCGTCGATCATCAGGTGTGCCAACGGCCGCAACAACGGGTCGGGCAACAGCTGCAGGTTCTGCGGGTTGTTCTCGCCGAACAGGGCGAACATGCGGTTGTAGCTCATGATCGGCGGCGACTGGCCCAGCAGGTGCGCCTCCAGGGCTTTCCAGTACAGGCCCAGGGCTTCAAAGAACAGGGCGTCGGTGTCGCCGGCCGGGAAGCTCATGGCACCGACCGCCTTATTGACCTCAAGCCCGAGGTTTTCGATAAAGCCGGCAGCGCCAACAAAGGCATCCAGCAGCGGCGCTGCGCCCAGCTCGCCCTTGACCTTGTAATCAAAGCCCGGCCCGGCCACGGCATCACCGGCCAGGGACGATGTCAGGCGCTTGGCCGCAGCGTAGTTTTCCAGCCAAATCACAGGCTTATCGCAGAAAGCTTGAAACAGGGTGCGCTTTATCACCCACTCCGCCCACACCGGCAGCTTGGCCCCGGGGCGCTTGTACTGCTGGTTTTCCTTGGGGTCGAAACCGAGCACTACGTAAGCGTCCAGCTCGGCGATATGGCCATGGAAATGAAAGCGGCTACCGTTGATTTCGACGGTTTCGCGGCTCGGCTCGATGCCCTTGATCGGCCAGGCACCGGCAGCAAACCACAGGTCTTCGAGGGTGTCGCACAGCTCTTCATCGCGGCTGGCCGACAGCTGGGTCACCGCCACACGCTTTTGCACATCGGGGTGGTCGCGGTCCAGCGCCTTGAGCTGCAGGGCCTCGCGGCGCAGGCCGGCGATCAGCTCGGCAAAGCGCGGGCTGCTGCCCAGCAGGTCGCGGTAACAGAGGTTGAGTTGCTGGCGTTGGGCATCGTTGATTCGCAGGTCAAACGGGTTGCTGTCGGCGTTAGCTTCGCTGCCGCCGGGCATTTCGCTGCCCAGGGTCTCGAACGCGCGCACCTGGCTGAAACCCGGCAGGCTGCGCACCAGCGGCAGGATACGCGAATGGAAGGTGCGCACCAGCTCGCGCGCCTGCACCTGGCTGAGTTCCAGTTGCCACAGGGCAAAGACCTGGACCAGGCGGTTGATGAAGTCCTTACGCGATTCGCGGGTGAAGGTCACCACGGTCATGGCGTCCAGCTCGTAGCCCAGGTAATGGCGCAACAGCAGGATGCGCAGTACCAGCGAAGTCGACTTGCCGGCGCCGGCACCGGCGATCACGCAGGTCGACGGCGTGTCGCTGAAGATCATCTTCCACTGCGCCGCGCTCGGCTGGGCGTGGGCTGGCAGGCGCTGGGCGACGTCGGCCTTGAAGCGCTTCTTGAGCTCGGCAGTCAGCGCCAGGCGCCAGTCGTCGAACAGGGCGTCGTCGAGCCCGGGCACGCCATGGCCGTCGGGGCGGGTGTCACGGATCACCAAAACCTGGCGCCCGGCCTCGTAACCATCAATCCGCCCTTCTTCGTAGCCTTCGCGCAAGCCATCGGCGTGACCGGTGCGCTGACCATTGGCATGGCCCTGGAACCAGGAGTCGCGGTGCTGCGCCTGCAAACGGCTCAGGCCTCGACCCAGCAGGCGCGCCGCGAGGCGCCGCAGCCAAGGCAACTGCGCCGGCGCAATCAACTCCAGGGGTAGCTTGGGACGCTCTTCAGACACACCGACTCCAACAGAATGAAAACCAGCGGCCATGTTCGCTCCATCGGGCAAAAATCACCAGCCGATTACTTGTAGATCAGTGAATTAGGCGATAAAGCGTACAAATTACCGCAGATCTATATATCGACAAACATGATTATCATCAGCCGAAATTTACGCTTATTTTCGATCATTTCTTGATGGATCATATGTCCCATCCACTCACTTTCGAGGACAACCATCATGCTGCAACTGCGCCCGTTCAAGAGCCTTGGCCATGCCAACCATGGTTGGCTCGACGCCCATCACCACTTCTCGTTCGCCGAGTACCACGACCCGGCGCGCATGCACTGGGGTACCCTGCGGGTCTGGAACGACGACCTGATCGCCGCCGGCAGCGGCTTCCCGCCGCACCCGCACCGCGACATGGAAATCATCACTTATGTACGTGAAGGCGCCATCAGCCACCAGGACAACCTGGGCAACAAGGGCCGTACCGAAGCCGGTGACGTGCAGGTGATGAGTGCCGGCACCGGCATCACCCACAGCGAGTACAACCTGGAGCAGGTCGATGCGCGCATCTTCCAGATCTGGATCATCCCGCAGCGCGTTGGCCAGGCGCCGTCCTGGGGCACCCGGCCGTTCCCCAAAGGCGAGCGCGGCGAAGGCTTCGTGACCCTGGCCAGCGGCCGTGAAGGCGATGAGCAGGCGCTGCAGATTCGTGCCGATGCACGCCTAGTGGCGGCGACCTTGCGCGCCGGGGAAAGCGCCGAATACCGCTTCGAAGCCGGGCGTCGAGGCTACCTGGTGCCGGCCAAGGGCCTGGTTGAAGTCAACGGCGTGAGCGTCGAAGCCCGTGACGGGCTGGCGATCGAGGATGAGCAGGTGCTCAGGGTGATGGCGGTGCAGGACAGCGAGATAGTGCTGGTTGATATCGCGTGAGGGCCATCGCGGGTCAAGTCGGATCGCCGCACCGCCGCTCCTACACCCATCTGTAGGAGCGGGCTTGACCCGCGATGCTGTTAGCGGTCAGGCAATCGCCGCGTCCACCAGTTCCTGGGCTTCGGCCACCAGGCGCTGCAGGTGCGCTTGATCGATGAAGCTTTCGGCGTAGATCTTGTAGATGTCCTCGGTACCCGACGGCCGCGCGGCGAACCAGCCGTTGGCAGTCATCACCTTGAGGCCGCCAATGGCCTGGTTGTTGCCCGGCGCATGGCTGAGGATCTGCTCGATCGGCTCACCGGCGAGCATGGTCGACTTGACCTGTTCGGGTGCCAGCTTGCTCAGCAGGGCCTTTTGCTGCGGGTTGGCCTTGGCCTCGACGCGGGTGGCAAACGGCTCGCCCAGCGCAGCGGTAAGCTCGACATAGGCCTGGCTCGGGTCGCGGCCGGTGCGCGCGGTGATTTCCGCCGCCAGCAAGGCCGGGATCAGGCCGTCCTTGTCGGTGGTCCAGACGCTGCCGTCCTTGCGCAGGAACGAGGCGCCAGCGCTCTCCTCGCCGCCAAAGCCCAGGGAGCCATCGAACAAGCCGTCGGCAAAGAACTTGAAGCCCACCGGCACCTCGAACAGGCGGCGGCCCAGGCGCGCGGTGACGCGGTCAATCAGGCCGCTGCTGACCACGGTCTTGCCCACGGCGGCGTCGCTGCGCCACTGCGGACGGTGCTGGAACAGGTAGTCGATGGCCACCGCCAGGTAGTTGTTCGGGGCGAGCAGGCCATTTTTGGTAACGATCCCGTGGCGGTCGTGGTCCGGGTCGCAGGCAAAGGCCACGTCGAAGCGCTCGCGCAGGCCGATCAGGCCTTGCATGGCGTACGGCGAGGATGGGTCCATGCGGATCTGCCCGTCCCAGTCGACCGACATGAAGCGGAAAGTCGGGTCGACCTCGGTGTTGACCACTTCCAGGTTGAGCTTGTAGTGCTCGGCAATCGCCGACCAGTAGCGCACCCCTGCCCCGCCCAGCGGGTCGACGCCCAGGCGCAGGTTGGCGCCGCGGATCACGTCGAAGTCGATGACGTTTTCCAGGTCGGCGACGTAGCTGGCGACATAGTCATGACGGTGGGTGGTGCTGGCCGCCAGCGCCTGCTCATGGGCCATGCGCTTGACGCCGTCGAGGCCCGCTGCCAGCAAGTCGTTGGCCTTGGCCTCGATCCACTTGGTGACATCGCTGTCGGCCGGGCCGCCGTTGGGCGGGTTGTACTTGAAGCCACCGCTTTGCGGCGGGTTGTGCGACGGGGTGATGACAATGCCGTCGGCAAGGCCGCTACTGCGCCCGCGGTTGTAGCAGATGATGGCGTGGGACACCGCCGGGGTCGGGGTGTACTCGTCGTCCTTGGACAACATCACCTCAACGCCGTTGGCCGCCAGTACCTGCAGGGCGCTGGCTGCTGCCGGGGTCGACAGCGCATGGGTGTCGGCGCCGATGAACAGCGGACCGTCGATGCCCTTGGCCTGACGGTACAGGCAGATGGCCTGACTGATGGCCAGCACGTGGTTTTCGTTGAAGCTCAGGTCCAGGGAGCTGCCACGGTGCCCGGAGGTGCCGAAGGCCACGCGCTGGGTAGCGATGCGGGCATCGGGCTGGCCGGTGTAGTAGGCGGTCAACAGTTGCGGGATATCCACCAGCACGGAGGCCGGGGCCGGTTTGCCCGCCAAAGGACTGAGCTTCATGCAAAACCTCAAGAAAGGATGTTCAGGGTGATGAAAACACGCAGTTTACTGGCAGTTTGACCAGCAAGCGACCGTGACTATCCCCGCGCCGGTGATTATTTCTGCTCAGGCGCCCACCAGGCCGGAAACATGCACTGTACGCGGGCTTCGGCGAAGCGGTCATCGATCAGCAACAGCGTGCCACGGTCGTCGCTGCCGCGAATCACCCGGCCCGCCGCCTGGATGACCTTCTGCACCCCGGGGTACAGGTAGGTGTAGTCGAAGCCTGCGCTGAACAGCCGGGCCATGCGCTGCTTGATCTGTTCGTTGACCGGGTTGACCTGGGGCAGCCCGAGGGTGGCGACAAAGGCGCCGATCAGGCGCGTGCCCGGCAGGTCGACGCCTTCGGCAAAGGCGCCGCCGAGCACGGCAAAGCCGACGCCCTGGCCCTGGGGAACAAAACGCTCAAGAAAACCCTGGCGCTGCTGCTCGTCCATGCCCGGCGCCTGGCTCCATTGGCTGATGGCCGGGTAGCGCGCGGCCAACAGGCTCGAGACCTGCTGCAGGTAGTCGAAACTGCTGAAGAACGCCAGGTAGTTGCCCGGCGCCTGGGCATACTGCTCGGCGATCAGTTCGACGATTGGCGCCAGCGACGCCTCGCGGTGCTGGTAACGGGTCGAGACGCTGCTGATCACCCGCACCTGCAGTTGCTCGGCGGCAAACGGTGAGGCGACCTCGAGCCAGGCGCAATCGGCCGGCATGCCGAGCAGGTCGGCGTAGTAATGGCGCGGGCTCAAGGTGGCGGAAAACAGCGTGGCACTGCGCGCTGCTGTCAGCCGCGGGCCAATCAGCGTCGCCGGCACCACGTTGCGCAGGCACAGGGTCGACAAGGCGCGCTTGCCCGGGCCCGGGCGCTTGCTGATATCGAACAGAAAGTGCTCGTCGAACAACTCGCTGACGCGGCTGAACTGCAGCGCCTGAAAGAAGAACTGCAACACCGCAGGGTCAATACCGGTCGGCGTCTGGTTGAGTTGCTCCTGGATCAGCCCGATGCACTGTTGCAAGGCCTTGAGCAGGGCGTCGGGCAGGCCGTCGACCACCCGGTAAGGCGCCAGCTGCGCCTTGTGCAGGGCATTCCACTGGCGATTGAGGCGCTCCAGGGCGCTGCCCAGCCCGGCCGGCTTAAGCTTGCGCAGGGCCAGCAACTGGCCCTGGTCGAGGCTTGCGCTGTACATCTGCCGGGCCCGCTCAACCAGGTTGTGCGCCTCGTCCACCAGCAGCGCCAGGCGCCACTGGTTGGCCTGGGCCAGGCCGAACAGCAAGGCGCTCTGGTCAAAGTAATAGTTGTAGTCGGCCACCAGCACATCGACCCAGCGGGCCATTTCCTGGCCCAAATAATAGGGGCAGACCTGATGGGCCAGGGCCACCTCACGCAGGGCTGCCTTGTCCAGCACCGCCACGGCCTGGGCGGCCTGGCGCGCCGCTGGCAGGCGATCATAGAAGCCCTTGGCCAACGGGCAGGCATCACCATGGCAAGCCGTGCCGGGGTATTCGCAGGACTTGTCGCGGGCCACCAGCTCCAGGCTGCGCAGGGCCGGCTGGGTGCCGCTGGCCATCACTTGGCGCAGCGCCTCCAGCCCCAGGGCGCGGCCGGGGGTCTTGGCGCTGAGGAAGAGGATTTTGTCCAGTTGCTGCGGGACCATGGCCTTGAGCAGCGGAAACAGCGTGCCCAAGGTCTTGCCGATGCCGGTGGTGGCCTGGGCCATCAGGCAGCGGCCGGTGCTGACCGCCTTGTAGACAGTTTCGGCCAGTTCGCGCTGGCCATGGCGAAACTGCCCGTGGGGGAATGCAAGGGCCTGCAGGCCCTGATTGCGCAAGGCCTGGCGCTGCAGCTGCTGTTCGGCCCAGTGCAGGAAGATCGCACACTGGGCGTTGAAGAACTGCTCCAGCTCCTGGGCACTGCGCTGCTCTTCGACCAGGGTCTGTTCATCGTTGTCGACATTCAGGTACACCAGCGCCAGGCGCAATGCCGGCAACTGGCGCTGCTGGCACAACAACCAGCCGTAGACCCGGGCCTGAGCCCAGTGCAACTGGCGATGGTTGTCGGGCTGGCGCGCCAGGTCGCCGCGATAGGTCTTGATTTCTTCGAGGCGGTTGAGCCGCGAGTCGTAGCCGTCGGCGCGGCCGCGCACCTGCAAGGTCGCATACTGGCCTTCGAGGCTGACTTCGGCCTCGTAGCCCTCGCCGCGCCCGGCCACCACCCGCCGGTGGCCGCTGATGCCCTCCTGGGCCGTGGGCGACGGGGTGAAGCGCAGGTCGAGGTCGCCGACCTTGGCGGTAAACTCGCACAACGCCCGCACCGCCACGCTGTAGCTCATGGCGCCCAGTGCACGTGACAGACTTCCACCGGCAGGCCGTGCCCGGCGCAGAATTCGATCCAGCGCAGCTGGCTGTCCTGCAGGCGGTCACCCGGGCCCTTGACCTCGAACATGCGGTAGCGTTGCTGCTCGGGCCAGAACTGGATCAAATCAGGCATGCCCGAACGGTTGGCCTGGATGTCTTCGAGCAGGCGCTCGAAACAGCTTTTCAGGTGTGCCGGGGGCAGGCAGGCCAGGGCTTGCTCAAGCAGTTCTTCGCTGAGCACCTGCCAATAGACAAAAGGCGATTGCAGCCCCTGCTTGCTGACAAAATGACGGCGAATGGTCTGCCGGTAACTGCCGTCGTCCAGTTGCCCCAGGCAACGGGCGAACAGCTCGCTGCGCCGGCCATGGAACTCGGCGTCGTGCAAGTCCTGCGGGGCGCTCTGGAACGGGTGGAAGAACGCCCCCGGCAACGGCGCGAAGATCGCTTCCCAGCACAACAGGCCGAACAGGCTATTGAACAGGCTGTTCTCGACGTAATGCACCTGCCCGCCGCCCTGCCCCAGGTGCAACTGCACGGCCTGCTCGACGCCCAGCGCCGCCAGTTCGGCCGGCAGTTGCAGCTCGACCAGGCTGACCTGGGGCTTGGCCCGCCGTGGCTGCGGCGGCCCGCCCAACTTGCGCTGCAAACGCGGCAGCATCCGCGCCAGGGCCTGGACCTCAAGGCTGTTGGCCGGTTGCCGGGCGATCTGCGCGGCCAGTTCGAACGCCTGCGCCCACTGCTCGCTACGCTCCAGTACCCGCACATGACGGATGCGCGCCTGCGGATGCTGGCTGCGCGGGTAGATGCGCAGGGCCAGCGGCCAGTCACCGAGGCGCTCACTGTGCTGGCCGAGTTGATACAGCAAGCGCGAGCGACGGCGCAGCAGCCAGGGGTTATCGCTGTCCAGGCACTCGATGTGCCCGACCACCTGCTCAAGCGCCACGCCCTGCTCCAGCAGCTCGGCGCACTGGTGCAAGGCCAGCGCCACATCGATGTCGCTGCGCTGGCGCAAGGCCCGCGAGTCGGCGCTGAAGGCCACCTGCTCGTAGCGCAGCAGGCCCAGGTCGGCCAGCACGAACTCCGACCAGTCCTGGTACAGGTTGCCGAAGAACAGCAGGCGCAGACGGTCGCACAAGGCCTGCAGGCGTAGCTCGATGATCGGCTCGGCAAAGCCCGGCAGCCATTGCTGCAACGGCTGCGGCGGCAGCTCAAGGGCCTGCAACTGGGCCAGCAGTTCGCCCTTGGCCGCCCGTGGCCGTTCGAGCCGCTCGGCAAAGCCCTGGGCCAACTCGTCCTTGCGCAGCAGCTGGAACAGCTGCTCAAGGCTCAGCACGCCGTCATCGACCACCCAGCCCAGGGCCAGCAATGGCGCCAGGGCAGCCCGGGTCGAGCCGATTTCGGCGTAGTCGAGCTTGCTCGGGCGAAACAGCTGGCCCTTGCGCATCACCATGCGCACCAGCAAGGCCCGGGCCGCCTGTGGCTGCTGGCGGAACTGGCTGATGAAGGCTTGCTCCTGGTCGTCGAGCAGGTCGGCATAGCGCAGCTCGATCCAGTCGAGCACTTGCTGGAAGTTGTGCAGGTAGTAGAACGGGTCGTCGACGGAATGGGCGATCACGGCGCGGTACGGGCTGGCGGCTGGAGTACTGGTTATACATACAGACGCCGCCCTCTGGCAACCCGCGGGCGACCAACGCGCTGCCTAGCGCATCAGAAGTCCACCGTCGCCGACAGCTGCAAGGTTCGCGGATAGCCCGGCGAGATGGCGCCATAAGAGGCTACCCCCGACCAGTACTCACGGTCGAAGACGTTCTGCACCGTGGCCCGGAAGGTGGTCGGGCGGCCGTCGATGCGGGTGCTGTAGCGGGCACCGGCATCAATGCGGGTCCAGGCGTCCAGCTCCTGGGTATTGGCCTGGTTGATGTACTGGCTGGCGGTGTAGATCGCTCCGCCGGTAAGGGTGAAGCCCTCGGCCCAGGGGGTGTCCCACTCGGCCCAGAGGTTGGCCTGGACATCCGGCACCCCCACCGGCTCATTGCCCCGGTTGGCAGCGGTGGCCGAGTCGGTCAGCTCGCCGTCGAGCAGCGTCACCCCGCCGAGCAAGCGGGTGCCAGGCGCAACTTCACCGAACATGCTCAGCTCGATCCCGCGGTTGCGCTGCTCTGCCTGCACCGCGAAGACATTGCCGCTTGCCAGTTCACCACTGGGTTTCTCGATCTGGAACAGCGCCAGGGTGGTCATGAAAGTGCCGTGCTCGTACTTGACCCCCAGTTCATGCTGCTTTGACTCGTAGGGCGCAAAGGCCTCACCGGCGTTGGCCGCCGTGGCCGGGGCGATATCGCCCTTGCTCAGGCCTTCGACGTAGTTGTAGTAGAACGAGACGTCGTCCCAGGGCTTGACTACGAGGCCGACCACCGGCGTGGTGGCGCTGTCCTTGTAGCGTGAGCTCACTATTCCGGTGGCGCTGTAGTTGCGCGACTCGATTTCCTGGCGACGCACACCCAGGGTCAGTTGCAGGCGGTCTTCGAGCACCGACAAGGTGTCGGTCAACGCCACACCGGAGAGTTCCGACTCGGAGATGCGCAGCACCTTCGGCGCACTGATGTACTGCTTGGGCACATCGATCGGGTGGTAGATGTTGGAGAGGATTTCGCTGCCGTTGTTGATGCCCCGGGACAACTCGTCCTGATAACGGGTCGCCATCAGCGTGGCCGTATGGTTGACCGGGCCGGTGTCGAACAGCGCGCGCATGCCCACGTCCGCCGTCGAACGGTCGACGTTGAACTTGTAGTAGCCGGGAATGTTGCTGGTGTCGCCCGCCTCGTTGAGGATTCGCGGTACCTGGTCGGACATCCGCTTGACGTCCGCCTTGCCGCCGCCTGCGTGGGCAAACACCGTGACGGAGTCGTTCAGGTCATACTCGCCGCCGAGCAGTGCCGATTGCTCGCGGGTATTGGACCAGCCCCAGTCCTGCGGCAGGTTGCTGCGCCCGTTCGGCGCCGACGGTACGTCGATGCCCGGAGCCACGGTAAAGGGCCGCGAGGAGGCGTCCCATTTTTCTTTCTGGCTGATGAAGTCAAGGTTCAGGCGCAAGCGCTCGCCCTGGTAATCCAGGGCAATGGCGCCGATATCCAGGGCGCGTTGCTGATCGTCAATGGCGGTATCGCCCTGGGCGACACTGCCGTTGAAACGCACGCCCCACGCTTTCTCGCTACCGAAGCGGCGGCTGATGTCCAGGTGCCCGCCTACCTGGGTGTCGGAACTGTAGCTGGCGGTAAAACGGGTCAGGTCTTCGGCCAGCGGCCGCTTGGGCACGATGTTGATCACCCCGCCGACACCGCTGTTGGGGGAAATGCCATACATCAGCGCCCCGGGCCCCTTGAGTACCTCGACCCGTTCGGCGTATTCGGTGAACACCCGGTAGTTGGGCGCCACGCCATACACGCCGTCGAAGGCCAGCTCACCCAGGTTGCCTTCGCCCACAGCAAAGCCGCGAATGAAGAACGAGTCGACGATCCCGCCGGTCTGCCCGGTCGAGCGCACCGACGGGTCGCGTTCCAGGGCATCGGCGACGGTGACCGTCTGCAGGTCGGCCAGGGTCTTGGCGGTGTAGCTGGTGACGCTGAACGGCGTGTCCATCACGTCCTTGTTGCCGAGCATGCCCACGCGCCCGCCACGGGCCACCTGGCCACCGGCATAGGCCTCGGGCAGGCCGCCTGCGCGGGTACTGGTGGCCTCGATGGTGGTGGCGTCCAGAGTCAGGCCGTCGGCGCCGGCAGGCAGCCTGGCGAGGATGAAACTGCCGTCGGCGCGCTCAAGCAATTGCAGGCCGCTGCCGGCCAACAGCCGCGCCGCGCCGTCGTGCGCTGTGTAGCTGCCGCGCAGGCCCTGGCTGTGCTGCCCTTCGGTCAGTGCCGGTTCGAACGACAAGGCCATACCAGAGGCTATGGCAAAGCTCGACAGCACGCGCCCCAGCGGCCCTGGCGCAATGTCGTAGGCCTGGGCGGCGACGGCATCCAGTGGCTGGGCGGCGGCAAGCCACGAGGCGCCACTGCCTGCGACCAGGGTAAGACCGAGCATGGCGCTACGCACGGCCAGGGCCAGTGGACGTTGAGCGCGAGGGCGACTTGCAACAGACATGACAGAGGGATCCTTTGGACTGGATAAATGAGGTGTGCACTCCCCTTGCCAGTCGAAACGCAAAAAAGTATCAGCGCCAGCCAGGTTTATTTTCCTGCGCCTGACTTAGGCCGGCGTGAGCAACAGCCAATAGCCGTTCAGGTGCGCCTTGACCGCCAGCGGGTAGGTCGCTGCCAGCATGTTCAAGGTGCGCTGGCTGTCGTTGAGCGGGAACGCGCCCGATACGCGCAGGTCGGCGATCTGCGGGTCGCAGCGGATGAAACCGCGCCGATAACGGCCAAGCTCGGCGGCAAAATCTTCCAGGCGCATGCGGTCGGCAAGCAGCATGCCCTGGGTCCAGGCGCTGATGCTGGCGTCGACCGCCTGTGGTGCACGGCTGCTGTGGGCATCGAAGTCGGTCTTTTCTCCGGCGCGGACAACCTGCACCGCGCCAGGGCGTGCATTGGCCGGTTCGATGCGGACGGCCCCTTCGAGCACCGCCAGGTAAGTCCGCCCGCCCTGCTCGCGCACGCAAAACCGCGTGCCCAGCGCTTGCATGCGGCCTTCGCGGGTGCCAACCCGCAACGGCCGTGGCGGCTGCTGGCGGTCGGTGGCGGTGTGCACGAGGATTTCGCCACGCAGCAACTGGATGAAGCGCTGCTGCGCGTCATAGCGCACATCGATGGCCGAGTCGGTGTTGAGGAACACCCGGGTGCCGTCGGCCAGGGTCAACTCGCGGCACTCGCCCAGCGCAGAGCGGTAGTCGGCCATCCACGCTTGCTCGTCGCTGACCTTCCAGCCGGCCCAGGCGGCTGGCACTGCCGCGAGCATCAACGCCAGGCGGGCGATGGCGGCGCGCCGGCGCGGGTCTGCCGGGCGATCGAGCGCCGACATGGCCAGCGCCGGCGGCAAGCCGCCGAGTTTGCCCAGCAACAATTCGGCGCGCTGCCAGGCGCGCTCACGTTCGACGCTGCTGGTGCGCCAGGCCGCCCACGCCGCCTGCTCAGCCTCAGAGGCCTCGCCTTCGCTCAGGCACATCAGCCATTGCGCCGCTTCATCGAGCGCTTGCGGGTCAATCGCGGTTGACGTCATCACTCCACCAGCGTCAGGCACTGCAAGAAGGCCTGTTTCATGTAGCGTTTGACGCTGATCAGCGAAACGCCGAGCTGTTCGGCAATCTCGGCGTACTTCATGCCGTTCAGTTGCGACAGCAAAAAGGTGCGCCGGACCACCGCCGGCAGGGCATCGAGCATGGCATCGATTTCGTGCAGGGTCTCGAGCACCAGCAGGCGCTGCTCAGGGGACGGCGCCTCGGGCACCGGCAGTTGCGCCAGCGCCGTCAGGTAGGCGCGCTCCAGCGATTTGCGCTGGCACCAGTTGGCAAGAATGCCGCCGGCGACGCAGTTCAGGTACGCCCGCGGGTTGTCGAACACCGCCACCTTCGAAGCGAGGATGCGGGTGAAGGTATCCTGCGCCAGGTCTGCCGCATCCAGCGCATTGCCCAGGCGCTTGCGCAGCCTGGCGTACAGCCAGCCGTGATGGCCACTGTACAGCGCCTCGACAGTACGCAGGTGGGAGTCGGCAGAAGGCAGCGCATCGCTCATGGGGTGGCGGTTTTTTGTAATTGATAACGATTTTCAATACTAATTTAAACCGTTGCTGCGCCGCAACTCATCACTGAGCACACTCAAGCCGTAGGGCAAGTCCCCTTGCGGCCCGGCGGGCCAGCCCAGGCGCAGGTGCTGGCGAAAATCGCCCTGCAGGCTGAACAGCTCGCCCGGGGCAATCACCAGGCCCTGCTGCAGCAGGCGATGGAACAACGGCCGGGTCTCTACCGGGGCGCATACCCGGGCCCAGATGCAGCCACCGCCGGCGGGCATCTGGAACTCCAGCTGCGAGCCCAGGTACAGCTGCATCTGCCGGTACAGGAGGCCCAGGCGCTCGTGCAGACGCGCCCGCAGTTGCTCCAGGTGCACATCGACACGGCCCTTGCTGTACAGCCTGGCCACGGCTTGCTGGCGCAACGGCGGCAGGCGAAACCCGCGCAGCAGGAACTGGCGCAGCAAGGGCCCGTGCCACTGGCGCGACAGCAGGAAGGCGTAAGGCGCTTCGGCGCCAACGCTGCGCTCCAGCGACGAGAACACCAGCAGGCGCTGCGGGTCGACCAGTTCGCGCAGGTCAGCGCCAGAGCCTGGGCTGAGGCACAGTTCGCTGTCCAGGTCGTTTTCCAGCAGCCACACGCCGTGCTGGTTGAGCAACCTGGCCACGGCCTGGCGCGCGGCCTCGGGCATGATGCTGCCATGGGGCAGGCTCAGGCGCGAGGCCAGCATCGCCAGGCGCACCGGCTCGTCGCGCAGCAGCCGGGCAAAGCGCTCGAGGTCAAGGCCGCCGTCGGCCTGCAAGGGCACTTCGAGCACCCGTATCCGCGCCGCCTGAAACACCCGCAGCAAACGCCAGGAACAGGGCGTGGTCACCACCACGGCGCTGTTGTGCAGCTCAAGGGCGGCCAGGGTGGTCTCCAGCAACGAGCGCAGGTCCAGCGCCAGGTAGACATCCTCGGCGCTCCAGTACAACTGCGCCGAGCGGGTATAGCGCGCCGCCAGGGCGGTGCGCAGTTCCAGCTCGCCACAGGGCTGGGGGGCGCCGCCCAGGCGCGGGTACTGGCGCAGCAACTGGCGCTCGATGCCCAGCAAGGTTGCCTCCAGTGACTGCGGCGCCTGCTCCTGGCCGCCGCTGAGCACCAGCATGCGCGCCGAGTTGGCGTGCTGCTGCAAATCCTGGAGCAGATCGCCAGCGCTGGGCCGTGCCGGCTCAAGGGCCGGCCCCCTGGCGTAGTAGCCCGACTTGGGCACCGGCTGCACCCGCCCTTCGTGCTCAAGCAGCGAATAGGCGTACTGGACCGTCGAAATCGACACGTTCAGGCGCTGGGCCAGGTCGCGCAACGACGGCATCCGGCTGTAGCTGCCCGGCGCCATCTGCTCGATCAGCTCAACCAGGTAGCGATACACCGCCCGGTAGGCGAACTCGCTACTGTGCGGGGCTTTCATCAGTACCGGCCTGGCTGCTCTGCCTTGAGCCAGGCCCAGGACGGCGGCTGCACGCGCAGGTGGCGCAGGTCGGCGCCGCGGCCCTGGATTCGCGCCAGCAACGAACGCGGCCGGGCCCAGCTTTCCGGTTCACGCAGATAGAGCATCTGCAGCAGTGGCAGGTCCAGGCCACTGATGTCGACCATCCACTGCACCACCGGCTCCGGCGCCGGCAATCGTTGCAGGGCCTTGTGCAGGTAAGGCAAGGCCACCAGCATGCCGGGGTGACAGCGGCGCAAAAACACCTCAAGGCGCAGGCCCCGGGAAACAAACGGCGCAAACAACTGGCAGACCAGCTGCGCTTCGCTCAAGCCGTAGGCCTGCAAGGCGAAGTCGCTGGCCTGGCTACGGCGTTGCTGTAACTGCTCGGCGTGCTGCCAGCGGCCCAGCAGGCGCACCTGCAACGTGCGCGGCAGGCCCTTGCGCTGCATGCGCTGGCGCGCCTGGCGCAGGTAGGCATCGACGCCTTCGCGGTAGTCGCTGTCTTCGATGAACTGCCCGTGCAGCCCGCTCAGGTGCGCCAGCAACAGCGGGTTGGCGGTGCCCGCCTGCGCGCAGGCAAAGTACTGCTCGTCGAAGCGACAGCCCAGAAAGCGGTTCAGGCGCTCGTCATACGGCAAGTCGGGGTCATGCACCAGGTCATCGATGATGATAAAGCGCATCGCCGGCGCACAGTAATCGCCGTTGGGCCCGGTGGCCATGGGCCTGGCCTGGCCGTACAGCTGCTGCAGGTAACGCTGGCGCAACTCGCTCATGCCCTCGCACAGCGACGTGGCACAACTGTGTATCGGCCGGATGCACAGCAGGTCTTCCTCGCGCAGGGCGCGGCGGCTCCAGGCCAGCAGGCGCCTGCGCTCGAGCAGCGGCTGGGCGGTGATGATGGCATCGACACCGCCGCGCCAGCCGATGGCCTGGCGGCACAGCTCGGCAAGGCGCAGGGTGCCATGGCTACCGAAACCGGCCCGTGGCCCGCCAGCGAGCAAATGCCCGAACAACAGCAATTCGTGACGCTCGGCCAGTTGCTGGCTCTGGGAAATAGCGTGGCGGCGGTCGAATGGCAGCAACTGCTGGTCATCGAGCATCAGCAGCTCGACGCGCGGATCATCGTGCAAAAACAGCGCCGAGAAGCCCTGCTCGATATTGTTCAAGGCCGTAGTACTCATGCCGGCCTGGCGCACCACGGCGATACGCAGCTCGAAGGTGCCCGGCGAGCGCGCGGCGATGCTCAGTTGCGCCGCGCGCAGGCAGGCCAGGGCATGGCTGGCATTCTGGCTGCCATCATGGGCGAACATCAGCCTGAAGCCGTTGATGCGCTCGGCCCCGCCCGCCGCGACAATCAAGCGTTGAATCAATAACTGCAAAGAGGCCCGCTGGGCCTGGGACAAATGCTCCAGCAAGCGCGCCAATACTTGCTGGTAGATATACTGCATGGCTTGATCGTGAATGCTGCTCATAACGCCTACCCGATTTCAATAAACGGCCACCTGAAAGAAAAAGATTCCATTGAAGAACTTTCAATCAGCAAAGAAGGATAAATAAGCTTATCCTCAGAAACCTCCTACAACTTCCTACGGAAATAACTTCAGAAGCTCTTGCTCACCATCGTTCTTCCCTCCCCCAGCCCGGCAGCACAGCGCCTTTAACCCCTGGCTTACGACCCATCATGCCTCGCTCCGTGAGACGACTATTGAAGAACTATTATCGGGCGTTGCCCCGCGAATAAAAGATACAGATCACGGTAAAAAAACCATTCAGAATCATCTTCGACAATACCGATAATCAGACAGGCTGCCTGTGCTTTTTCCTATTGCACAAACATAGCGCAAGCAGGCAAGCGTCAGCAGGCAAAGTTACCTCGGAAACATCCTAAACAACCCTGGGAAATACCCACAAAAAAGCCCGAGTCAATGCTCGGGCTTTTGCCGTGATGGACAGTCGTGCTGCGTTTACTCCGCCTGCGACAAGTCCAGCACCAGCCGGCCACCGCAAGGGCATTCGTCCATGTAGCGGTGCGCCTCGACCACCTTCTCGAACGGGTAGGTCTTGATGATCAGCGGCGTCAGCAGCTTGTCGGCGGTGAACTGGTTGATATCGCGCAGGGCGCGCTGCAGCGCCACCTGGTCCTGGCTGATGCCCAGCTCCGGCTTGCCGGTGAAGTTGCCGATGCAATGCACGAAGAACTGGATGTTCTTCTGGAACGCCGCACAGGCCGGGAACGGCGTCTGGTTGCCGCCTTGCAGGCCATACAGCACCAGGCTGCCACGCGGTGCCAGGGCATCACCGAGCAAGGCCATCTGCGGCCCGCCAAGGCCGTCGAGGACCATGTCGACACCGCGGTTGTCGGTGTACTTGTTGATCTGCATGAGCAGGTCCTGCTCTTCGGTGACGATCACCTTGTCGGCACCGAGCTTGATCAGGTAGTCGCGCTGCTCGGCCTCTTTGGTCGCGGCAAACACCTTAAGGCCCAGGGCCTTGCCCAGTTGCACGAAGGCCGGGCCGGCGCAGTGGCTGGCGTCGGTAATCAGCGCGGTTTGCCCGGCCTTGGCCCGCGCCAGGTCGACGAAGGCAAAGTAGGCGATCAGCAGCGGCGTGTAGTGCACGCTGGCCTCGACCGGCGAGAGAATCTCGGGGTAACGGGTCAGGGCATTGCGCGGCATGACGATGACTTCGCCGTACACCGGGTGCTCGTTGGCACTGCTGGCCGGAAAGCTGGCAACCTTGTCGCCAATGGCCAGGTCATCGACACCTTCGCCCACGGCTGTAACCACACCCGCCATCTCGTGTCCGATACCGGCAGGCAGGCGCGCCTGGGACGGCGCCAGGTTCTGCCGCCAGAGCACGTCGTACCAGCTGATGCCGATCGCTTCAACGCGAATCTGCACCTCGCCAGCCGCCGGTTGCGCCGGGGCCTGCTCTTCGATCTTGAGCACCTCGGCCGGGCCGAACTTGTGGAAACGGATCATGCGGGACATCGCAAACCTCGCCAATTGAACCTCTAATGCCCTGAACTCTATCCGGGCTTTGACGGTTAGACCATCAGTGGCCATTAATAGTCAACATGCTTGTCATTGATTGATGGTAATGCAGCGTCCATCAAATTATGCGGTGCAGGGTAGCAGCCTTTACCCGTAAGATTCACCCCTGCCCCATCCGCCTTGTGAAGCCGAGCCGATGAACCGTAACGACTTGCGCCGCGTCGACCTGAACCTGCTGATCGTCTTCGAGACCCTGATGCACGAGCGTAGCGTGACCCGCGCGGCGGAAAAACTCTTCCTCGGCCAGCCGGCCATCAGCGCCGCCCTGTCGCGCCTGCGCAACCTGTTCGACGACCCGTTGTTCGTGCGCACCGGGCGCAGCATGGAACCCTCGGCGCGGGCGGTGGAGATCTTCGCCCTGCTGTCGCCGGCGCTGGACTCGATCTCCACCGCAGTCAGCCGCGCAGCGGATTTTGACCCGGCGACCAGCACCGCGGTGTTTCGCATCGGCCTGTCGGACGATGCCGAATTCGCCCTGCTGCCGCAACTGCTCAAGCGCGTACGCGCCGAAGCCCCGGGTATCGTCCTGGTGGTGCGCCGGGTCAACTACCTGCTGATGCCGGCGCTACTGGCCTCGGGGGAAATCTCGGTCGGCGTGAGCTGGACCAACGACCTGCCGGCCAACGCCAAGCGCAAGGTGCTGCGGCGCAGCAAGCCCAAGGTCCTGCGTGCCGACAGCATGCCCGGCAGCCTGAGCCTGGACGACTTCTGCGCCCGCCCCCACGCCCTGGTGTCGTTTGCCGGCGATCTGGGCGGGTTCATGGACGAAACCCTGGAAAAGGTCGGGCGCAAGCGCCACGTAGTCCTTGCCGTACCGCAATTCAACGGCCTGGGCAGCCTGCTGACCGGCACCGACATCATCGCCACCGTCCCCGACTACACCGCCGAAGTGCTGACCGCCGCCGGCGGCCTGCGCGCCGAAGACCCGCCGCTCGAGGTGCAGACCTTCGAGCTGCACATGGCCTGGCGCGGGTCGCAGGACAATGATCCGGGGGAGCGGTGGTTGCGGTCGCGGATTCAGATGTTCTTCGGCGACCCTGACAGTCTTTAGGGGCTTCGCGGATGCTTGTTAGCTGATCATTTCTGCGTTTTTCTAGCCTCGAATAGCCATTTACTTCCAGCTAATTGCTAAATTTGGGGCATATTTGAGGGCATGCTTTGGATGGTTTGAAAAGGATGCCCCAACCGAAAATGCTCAGCGCTTTCGGTAATCTGCCGACCACGCTGTTCATCTTGGGTGACAAAACTGTCTTCGCGGTGATTTTTCGCTTTCCAGAGTGCTCCCGAGAGTAAGACCGCCGCTTAAGCTCACCACCTTTGAAAACCAGGCTGCCCCAGCAGACTGGCGCGGAGGATTATCGGCGCTGACCAACGGCCAGAGATTACCGAGTCATGAAACGCAAGCCGAAGCCAGGCCTACCGCGGGTATTCGACAAGCCCAAGTACCGGGAGCGGGATGTCATCGAGCGTCTATTTGGCTGGCTGAAAGAGCACCGCCGGCTGGCCACGCGTTACTGCAAGCTCACAACAAGTTATGAGGCCATGATCACATTGGCCTGCCGCCGGCGGTGCTTATGACATCTCTTTTCGTACAGTGCCTAGTGCCGACGTTTTCGTCTGCACTGAAGCCCCCGTCCTGCCGCCTGAGCCATTACAGCCAAGCATTCACAATGCAATGTCCTGTAAAAAATAATTTTACATTTTTTGTAAGCTACATTTTTCGTAAGCTATATTCGATGTACGCCATGGTTGGCGACCATTACTCCGAGCCAGTGAATCCTCATGATCAACGAGCCAATCCAGCGTTCCGAACTCCTCAAGACCCTGCTGTTGTGGGGCGGTCGACTCGGCAACGCACGCCTGCGTGAACTGTTAGGAATGAAGGTCACTCGCGTCAGTCAGATCATGAGTGAATTTCATAGCGAACACCCCAACTGGATGGAGTGGGACTCCGTCGCCCGAAGCTATCGGGCCACTCCAGCGGCTTACCGCACAAAGATCGACACCTCTTCATCGCTGGATCGTTATCTGTCATTGGTAGGGATTTCCCATACCCAGAACGAGTCGTCCAGCCAGCAAACGATATGGAATGCGTTTCCCGACATTTCCACACCTGTGCCGCGTGTGTTTGCCCAGATCAGCGAAGCCATCGAGCTCTCCCGGTGCATCCAAATCAACTACCGCTCGATGAGCAACCCTAGACCCCATCGGCGCGAGATCTCGCCTCACAGCATCGTGCGAGCCGGCCGTCGGTGGCACGTGCGTGCGTTTTGTTCGACCCGCCAGGAGTTTCGCGATTTCGCGCTGGGACGCATTGACTCCCCAAAGCTGCTGGCCACCCCTGCCGCACGGTCAGCGGACGATGACCACCCCTGGAACACACAACTTCAGGTTCGGCTGATCGCCCATCCTAGATTGAGTCAGGCGCAGCAGGAGATGATCCGGTTCGAATACTTTTCAGGTACGGCGGCGCGGGTAGAGCGCTGTCGTGCAGCGATGGTCTCGTACTTCATACAGGACCTGCGCGCAGCAACGGATACGTCGAAACAGCTCCCTCCGGAGTTTCAGTTGGCTGTCGAGAACATGGAGGATCTACGACAATGGATGTTCACAGTGTAGGAGGCGCTGGCGCGAAGCTGTTCGAGCGCATACCTGATCGATTGTTCAGCCCGCTCGCCTCTACCAACCGGCTTCAGTACTGGTCGCTCCTGTGTTACCTGTACCGACGCCGTTTTGGCCCAGATGCACCGTTACCACCGAGCCGCGGCTTTGCCCCGCGGGACCTTTTACAGGATGTCGAAGACCATATCCGGTACGCGCCCGATTGGCATCTGGAGGACGGCGATGATCCAGGGCTTAGCGTGGACCAGCGGGCGTCGAACTACTTCCGCCGCTTAGTACAGGCCGGCTGGTTCCGCACCGAGAAGCATGGGCTCGCTCAAACCATTTCGATGGCGCCGCCCGTGAACCAGATGCTCACGTTGCTCATCGATTACGCGGACAAGGACCCGGTCTTCGTCTCCGGAAAAATCCACTCCATCGATGCGCTGATCACCAAAGTAATACAGGGCGAAGGGGGCGGGGACCTGTTTCGCGAGGCAGCAGAGCAATGCCGGAATCTGCTCATCTACATCAGGACCACCGGGACCAATGTACGCGACCTGATGGCCTCGATTTCCACTCAGGAGACCACCGCAGACTACGCTCGCCGCTTCTTTCAGGACTACGTCGTCAACATGTTCATCGGCGACTACAAGGAGCTGCGCACCCAAGAACACCCCTTGGCCAAACGCCCGCATATTTTGCAGGCGGTCGAGAAGCTCGCCACGATCCCCGAACACCGGGCCAAGCTGATGAATTGGTACATCACTCGACTGGCCGACGGAGACGAGGCAAGAGCCGCTGCGGCTTTTGGCCGCGACCTGCGACGCCTGGAGGAACTGAATCGCGTCGAGGAGTATCTTGAGCGCCTAGACGATGAGGTCCGCAGCGCAAACAAATGCGCACTGATCGTTTTGCAGTATCGACTTCAAACGATCCGTCCCATTGACGATCTGCTGCGCCAAGCCATCGACGGGCTGCTGGGCAGCGGACTGGAAGGCGGGTTTGAAGGTGCCATGGACGCCTTGCCGCAGGTGTTCGCACCAGATGCGCTGATGAGCGCTGCCAGGCTTGCACAACCGCGCAAGGAAATTCAGCGCCTACCTCCGGCGCCCCTACGAAAGGCTGTGTTGTCGGAACACACCCGGGCCGTGGGCAATCTAGTCCGACGCGCTCAGGAGCGCAGGCGCATTACTCCGGCAAAACTACGCGACTATGCCAAGGCAGCGTTAGGTGAACACGACAAGGTCAAAAGCCAGGACTTGCCCGTCGACAGCATTGAAAACCTGCGCGCCTACCAAAGCTTCAACAGTCTGGCGACGGCTCTCAAATCAAAAATCGCCACCTCCGGAATACAGGCCCGAAAGCAGATCCCGGGCTTCGATGTGGTGTGCGACGAAGACGGTACGAGCGAGCACCCCTTCCTCATCGCGCAGTCATTTCAAATCCGTCTGCGCAAAACAAAATCCGACCACAAAAGGGAATAGCCATGAACAGCCACTGGCAAGATCTGGCGAGCAATTCGAATGGATACTACGAAGAAGACGATTTTGCTGCGGCCACCTATCGTTTGGTCACGGATCAAGTGATCTATCACTCAGACCTAAAAGGGCGAAAGATCTACTCCATCATCGACCAGTACGAACGCCATATCGCCAAGGCTCTGGCACCGCTGGGAGTGACCATCGGTGTGGATCGTCAGTTGCTGTACGCCTATGCCCTTCCCCAACACCCCAGCCTCACGACAGCAACGATCCCGCAGACGATGTTCGCCCTGGTATTACGCGGGCTCTATGAGGATGGCATGCGCGCGGGCCAGGTGTCGGACGACAGTGGGGAAATCATCTGCGACTTCATCGAGCTGCAGGAAAAATACCGCCTGATGACCAACCGGGAGCTGCCGCCCAAAGGTGAGCTTGAAACCCTGATCCGCACGGCCAGACGGTGGGGCATCGTTCGTCGGCTGGAGGCCGGCGACACCCATCTGTCAGGACTGAACATCGAATCCGACGATGGTGGCATCGCGATCCGCCCCGCCATACGGGTCATCCTCGGCGAAGCCGCTCTGCAGCAGCTTGCCCTGTGGGGAGCCAAGGACCGCGACGTCGAACTGCCGCCTGCAGAAGACAGCGATGCCCAACAGCCTAGCCCGGACGACATCCCATGAAGCGCCTTGAAAGCATCAAGCTGGTCCAGTTTCTATTGTACGAAAGCGAAGAATTCCCTGTAGGAGAAACCAGCGGCATCTTCGGTCCCAACGGCAGCGGTAAAAGTTCGGCGTTGGATGCGGTCCAGATTGCGATGTTCGGGGCGAACAAGAATCACATGGCCTTCAACGCCCAAGCCGACTCATCGGGGGTCAAGATGTCGCGGTCGCTTCGCTCCTATTGCCTGGGGCAGTACGGCGACGAAATCACCCAGTGCGCACGCCCTAACGCCACGACCTACATCACTCTAACCTGGAGAAACACCGAAACGAACGAGCCGACCACGACCGGCATCTGCATTGAAGCCTCACTCGACAGTGAGGACGCGACGGTGGTGGGTCGCTATGTGGTCAACGGCATTGAACTGGCCATGGCCGACCACCTGCAATCCATTGAAGGTGACCTGACCCCCCTGCCCTGGAAGAGTTTTCGCACCCGCTTGATGGAGCGCGCGAAGATTCTCGGGGAAAACCCGTTCTACGATGACCCGTCTAGCTTTACCAAGCAGGTCCTGTTCGCGTTGAGGGGCAGGAATGGGCAACCCTCCTACGATGCCTTCATCCGGGCGTTCCGCTTCGCGCTGAGGATGAAGTTCGACAAGTCTGTCGATCACATCGTCCGCAACGATGTGCTGGAGAGAAAGCCGACGAACATCAAGAAGTTCAAGGCCATTGTCGACACCTTCAAACACCTCAATCTGCTCATCGAAAACGTTGAAAAGAAAATCGCTCAGGGCAAGAAGGTCGCCGGCCGCTACCTCGAGGCACAGACCAAGCTACGCCGTGCAGTCTCATGGCGTGGCCTGGCAGCCATTGCTCAGGAGGAGGAGGCTCAACTCGCTTGCGAAACCGCCGAGGAAGTTCTTGAACAGGCCAGAAGAACGACTCAACAGCTCAATACTGCCAGCCAGCACATGAGCGATTCGCTGGCTGCCTCGGAGGGCGAACTCAGTCACCTGAGCACGCGTCAGCAACTGCATGCCGCGCACAAGGAAAATGCAGACGCCCAGCTGGATCAGCAAAATGCTCAACAGCAGCTGGCCAGAGAGACAGAAGTATTTAATGGAGACTTTCAAAAGGTCAGCAGCGCACTGGAGGGTGTTGCCCAGTCGCCTTATCTGACAGCGCTGCAAGAGCAGGCTCGATCACTTGCGGCGCGCCTGCGCTTGTTGGTCGCCACTCCGGGCTTGGCCAGCGTAGAGACCCTACGAGCGCCGCTGGACGCCATGGCAGTATTAGGGCAAGAGATCAGGGCACAGCTGGAGACCGTCCATCAGGACCTTTCGGATCAGGCGTCCGATTTCGCAGATCAGGTGCGCATTCTGGAAGGCTCACTCAAACGGGCCGAAGAAGGACGGGCACCGCTGAGCAACTATGCCCAGATTCTGTTGGAAGAGCTGCGGGATGATGGGCTCCATCCGACCCCGGTGTGCGATCTGGTGAAGATCACCGATGTACGTTGGCAACCGGCAATCGAAGCCTACCTGGGCAAGAACACCGAAGCCTTGTTGCTGCCTGAAGATCAGGAAGAGCAGGCGTTTGCGATCTACCGCGGCTTGAAGGGGCGCCGAACGGCCTTCGGTGTCAAGATCGTTCGCAGCAACCAAGTCAAAGTGGCCCCTATGAATCTGAACGGTCTGGCCGCAGAATTGATCGAGGGCACCAATCCCATCGCCGTCGCTTATCTGCGCGGTCAGCTCGGCAACCTGAAGCGCGCCGAGAAAACCGGCGATGCGCTCAAGGGTGAAAGAACTCTGACCGTGGACGGCATGTATGTCAGCCCGCGGGACTTTGAACGGCTCAAACTCGATGATGACAGACTGCGGATCGGCGCGGGGACGCGAAGCCAGACCGAACGAATCAAGGCCGACTTGGCATCTGCTACGCTCAAGCTCAAGCAGACACGGGAGCAACTGAGCGCTGTCAAAGACACGCTGGACCTTACCAACGGTTTCGGCAGCGAGCTTGCCAGCCGCCTGCTCGTTAGCCGGATGACGGCGTACGAACAAGCCGTTCGCCAGAGTGAGCTTGCTGACCAGCGGGTGGCCAACATCGCAGACGCGGAATACCTCGAGATCTGCGAACGTATAGCGACACTTCAGCGTGACGTGAATCAGCTCAAGCTGAAGGAGCGAGCAGCCTCTACAGCCGCCGCGAGAAGCGAATCACTTATTCCCGGGCTGGTAGCCGCTCATACCAGCAGCAAGCTTCATTATGAGCAATGCGTTCTGCTCAAGCAGCAATGCCGTGAGCAGGTCGACTATGACGCCGGTTTCGTGTCTACCGAATGGAGCCGACTGATCGAGCGTTTCGAATCGCCACAGGCGATGGTTGCCCATTGCAACCGAGAGTCCCAGCAAGACGAGCAGGCCGGAACCAAACTGGCAACCAGCGCGCAAACCCAATTGTGGGCCTACCTTCAGGAACACCGAGAGTCCCTGACTCAACAGGATCTAGAGGACTGGCGGATCGCCAAGGCCTGGATCGACAGCTATGTACAAAAGCTCGAAGTCACCGAGCTTCCCGAATACAAAGCGCAGGCCCAAGATGCGTATCAAGCCTCTCAGGAAACGTTTCGGCGGGACGTGGCCATCGCGCTCAACACCAACGTTGTGTTTCTTCGACAGACCTTCGAACGGCTCAACGCAGCCTTGAGCAGTACTCCACTGTTTACCAATGGGGAGCGCTACCAGTTCATGTACAAGACCCGGCCACAGTACAAAACTCTGCTCGATTTCATCAAAAAAGTCGCTGACTACGGCGTAGACGGCGGGCTGTTTGGTGAGGCTGGCACCATTCCGCCTGAGTTTGAAGAGTTACTCAAGGAAAAGGCCACTGCTGGCAATGCAGGCGAGAAAAGCCCACTGGATGACTATCGTGAATTCTACGAATTCGATATTCGCATCGAGCAGGTCGCACCGGACGGCACCGAAAAGACCATTGGCCATCTGAGCAAGCGGATTGGCTCGGGCTCAGGAGGCGAGCATCGTGCTCCGCTGTACGTCATCGCCGGTGCTGGCCTGTGGTCCGCGTACCGCATGGACCATGGTGCCAATGACGGCTTACGCCTGATTATGCTGGATGAAGCATTCGACAAAATGGACACCTCCAACATTGTGGCCACGATGAAGTATCTGCAGGAGCTTGGCCTGCAGGTCCTGCTTGCAAGCCCTGGAGAAAATCTCGGGATCCTCAACGCATTTCTCGACAACTACTTCGAGATTCAGAAGGACGCCGTGCGCCACGCGGTACAGGTTGATCGAGTGGATGTTACCCAGGCGATGCGGGATCAATTCCGTGAGGATCTCTGGGAGTTTCATCCAGAGCTGATCGAAGAAGAGATGCTGTCGATGAAGGCGAAGTCAAACGGCCCTCAGATCTCTCCTGACGGGGCGGCGCTATGACAGAACAGATCGCCCAGGAGCTTCTTCTGAAACTGCTAAAAATGGGTAACAAATCAGAGGCGGGAGTGCGTCAGCATGCCCCCGCGCTGACTGCTGCCAAACTCAAGCCTTATGGGTCGCTGAGAAACTGGCATCAGAAACGTGAGTGCGAGGAAATCTTCCTCGCCGCACGTGATGCCGGCGCTATCAACTTCTTGCGCGACAAACTCAATCCTGAGGACGGGCTCATCGAGCGGATTGAGCTGATCGATACCTCCGTACTCGCCCGTTTTTTGAAGCAGACAACGCATCAAGAGATCATGGCCGATGCCAGAGAGCTGCTTGCACCTCATCTGGCGCGGTATGACGTGCTGGAGGAAGTCATCGAGCGGTGGTCGCGCATGGCCAATGTGCGTAGTTACGGACCGACAGACGCAAGCAACTGGATCGAGGCCATCACCGTAATCGACCAGTGCTTGCAGATGCAGGACGTTACACTATCGCCCGTGCGCGAAATGAGCGCCCGCCTGCTTCGCAACAGCAAAAGGATCGAGCAACTGACAGTCCAACTGGATGTTCTGCTGCAAGGGTCGATTGAAGCGGCGGCGAGAACACCCGCAGAGGTCTGGCAGGAGCTTGGCCTGTTCAAGGAGGAGCAACCTGTACTGCTGGCCGGCAACGTGGCCATCGTCAGGACTCGGGTGACGGCCATGCTCGACGAGCCGTATACAGGTTTGCCTGCGACTGCCATTCAGTCGATCTCAGGGCCAGTAGAAAGCGTGCTTACCATCGAAAACCTAACTACGTTCCATTCTGAGGCCAAGCGTCATCCTAGTCGTCCCACTTTACTAATCTACACAGCTGGCATGCCATCCCCGGCGTGGCGGGCTATGTATCAACGATTGTTGTCGGGCATTGCGCCAGGAACGCCCGTTCATCACTGGGGGGATGTCGACGAAGGCGGCTTTCGCATCGCCTCTGTTCTGGCCAAGACATCAGCGGCCGCCGGTCATGCGCTCATGCCTTATGCCATGACCCCAGACCACGTCCCTGTGAGCATGAGAAAGCCAGCCTCGAAACGGACACTGACCCGGATGAAGCATTTCGCAGAATTAGCGGGCTGGGCAAGCCTGGGTAAGGAATTGTTCGAGGCAGGGTTTATTGTCGAACAGGAAGCGCTTTAGGGGCTGTACGCAATCCCGAGAAACGTATCATTTCCCTGGAAGTGGTGTAACTCATCCTGCGGCGCTATTGAGCGTCCTCCCCGCCTATGCTTGATCAGCAGAAAGCCAAGATTGACCATGTAAGGATTTTTCCTTACTATTCAATCAATACATCCGGGAGAACGCCCATGCCTGCCATCCACGAAATCGCAACGCTAACCTCGAAGGGACAGGTCACACTGCCCAAATCCGTTCGCCAGCTTTTGGGCATTGACACTGGTGGCAAAATTGCATTCGACGTACGCGGGGGTGAAATCGTGGTCAGCCGCGTAGAAACCACCCACGAAGACCCTGCCATCGGTGCGTTCCTGGGTTTGCTGGAGGCTGATATCCGAGGCGGCCGCAACCTCACCACTCTGCCAGAAGACTTGGCGCAAACCATGCTCGCCAACGCAAAGCACTCCGTAAACCTGGACGAAGATATCGATGGTGAGGTCGCGATCTGATGCTGCGAAATGGCTGGACCCTGTTGTTCCATGAAGGTGTGACTTTACAGCTACGCAAATTGCACGAAGCCGCCGCCCGAGCTGAACAGAACGATCCGCAAGGTTTTGAGAGCAACGCCAACGTCAAGCTGTTTCGGGCATTGAGCCATCTGATCATGGAGGCTGTACCTGCCGACCCAGGCCGTGATGAGTTCCGCCAAGGCAACACGCTGGGCACCGCCTACAGACATTGGCGCCGAGCAAAAATCGGCAGGCGCTTTCGGCTGTTCTTTCGCTACGACTCAAGGTCCAAGGTCATCGTCTATGCATGGGTCAACGACGAAAATACCCTACGGTCCGCAGGCAGCAAATCAGATCCCTACGCCGTATTCGAGAAGATGCTGGGCCGCGGCAACCCTCCTGATGACTGGGATGCGCTGACTGCTGCGACGCGTAGCGACTGGGACGAGCCCAAAGCATAAGTTGCGCGACTGGGTGAGGGATGAATCTTTTCAATCATGCGGTCGCCGATGTACTTACCGGTGTTCTGATCACAGCTGTTCCGTTAGCTGCTATTTCTGTATTCGATCAGAACAAAGGCGAGTTCCTATTCTGCCGCATCGACACTAAGGCACTAGACGTCCCTGATGTAACCGCAGAGCCAAGGCCGACATCGGCATAAGCGGTACCTAGGCACGCGGGCGCTCGCACTCGACCGCCCGCTAGCTGCGCCTGACTACCCGACACATGTCGAAACCGCACCGGCCACTTTGCGTTAGCGGGGCCGAACAAGAACTGGGCTGCGCATAACCAGCTTTGGTTTCCAGGTCAACGAGGGAGAACGTCTGGGCGTTCCACTTCCCTACCCCAGTTTGGGCGTACACTGAAAGCCACCCGGAGCCATGCTGGAATTTGTCAGGAATCGCCATTCGCGATCGCTCACATAGCCAGTGCGGTTGGGGGCAATAATGGGGGCACATTTGACTTTTTTCTTCCTGAAAACACCGTCCTAGAGCCTAGTCAAAATGTTTTTTGGCGATCCGGACAGCCTCTGAAAGCACTTCAGAACCTGCGCCAGCTGTTCAACGCACTCGCAACCCGAGTGAGTACAAGGCCAAGCCTTGCCTGAACAACGCCCTCATCAATCACACTAATGATTACTATCGAGTACCCCACCTGTCTGCTTGCCACAACCACCCCCTATAATCGCCTGCAGATTTTCCCCGGTCCCCTCGCCTGCCCCAGGCGATATCCCCCCTTGGAACCCCGCACCATGCCAAGCGCAAGCCAAGGCCGTCACGGCCTTCCCGAACATAATCAACAGAGCGTCAAGCAGCAGTGGCTGGCGATTCTCTCGGTCGCCGTGGGTGCCTTCGCCCTGGTAACCAGTGAGTTTCTGCCGGTGGGCGTGCTCAACGATGTCGCCAGCGACCTGGGCATCAGTGCCGGCCAGGCCGGGCTGATGGTTACCCTGCCCGGTATAATGGCCGCCCTCGCCGCACCCTTGCTGTCGGTGGGCATTGGCGCGCTGGACCGGCGTTATCTGCTGATCGGCCTGACGCTGATCATGATCATCGCCAACGCTGTGGTGGCCTACGCCAGCGACTTCAGTCTGCTGCTGTTCGGCCGCGTTCTGCTGGGCGTGAGTATCGGCGGTTTCTGGGCGACGGCCATTGCCCTCAGCGGCCGCCTGGCGCCCAAGGGCGTGGGCGTGGCCCAGGCGACTTCGATCATCATGGTCGGTGTGACCCTGGCCACCGTGCTGGGCGTGCCCGTCGGCACCTGGCTGAGTGGCTTGATGGGCTGGCGCATGACCTTCCTGGTCACTGCGCTGGTGGGCGTGCCGGTGCTGCTGGCGCAGGTCTTCCTGCTGCCGCGGCTCAATCCCGACAAGGCCATTCGCATCAGTGACCTGCCGGCCCTGTTTATCAATCCACAAGCCCGGGTTGGCTTGATTGCGGTATTGCTGATTGGCCTGGCGCATTTTGCCGCCTACACCTACGTCGCACCGTTCTTCAAACAGAGTGCCGGCTTCGATGGGCCGACCATTGGCTCACTGTTGCTGCTGTATGGCGTGGCCGGGGTGGCGGGCAATATCTTTGCCGGTTTCGCCGCCAACCGCAGCGTGCGTCACACCCTGATGCTGGTCGCCCTGATGATCGCCATCAGCACCGCGCTGTTCCCCTGCTTCGCCACCGGCATGACCGGCGCAGCGCTGCTGATCGCGCTCTGGGGCTTCGCCTTCGGCGCCTTCCCGGCCTGTGCCAGCATCTGGATGTTTGTGGTCGCACCCAAGGATGTCGAACGCGGCATGCCCCTGTTTGTCGCCATGTTCCAGGTGATCATCGCATTGGGCTCGTTCTTCGGCGGGCAGATCGTCGACCAGCTGGGCAGCTCGGTGCTGCTGAGCCTGGCCACGGCCCTGGTGGGCTGCGGTTTCGTCACGGTGCTGGTGCTGGGGCGTAACGTCAGCAATCGCCTGGCAGCCCAACCCGCCTAGCCGCTGGACAGACCCGTGGCCAATAGCTAGACCTTCTGTACTGAATCTATTCTCACTGTCGCGTTCAAACGCGACAGTGAGTGGACAGCAAGGCATTGCAATGACAACAATCGCTGCTAAATCCCGCTTCGAAGCAAAGCTTCTGCGCCCGGCAAAGCCTGGCGACGATACCTCGTGGGCGTTCGTCGTCCTGCCAAGAGAGGCAAGCGAACAGCTTCCCCGGCGCGGCCGCACCAGCGTTGACGGCACCATCAACGGGCAGCCTTTCCAGGCAACGCTTGAGCCCGATGGCCAACTGAGCCATTGGCTGCAGGTAGACAGCGCCTTGCTCGAAGCCGCAGGCGCGGCCGTGGGGGATGTCGTTACACTGGAGCTGACCCCGGTGAAGAAGGAGCCCGAGCCCGACATCCCGGCCGACTTTCAGCAGGCCCTGGCCAGCGCTGGCGAGGCGCGTGAAGTCTGGAACAGTACGACAACCCTCGCACGCGTCGACTGGATCCACTGGATCACGTCAGCCAAGCAACTCAAGACCCGGGCAAAACGCATAAGCGATGCCTGCGATATGCTTGCATCCGGCAAGAAGCAGGTGTGCTGTTTCGATTCATCCGGCTACTACAGCAAGGCGTTGCGTGCGCCCGAGGCAGACAGCGCATAGTGCGTGGTCAATCATTTTGCAGAACGTGTTTTCGCAATCCAGGCGAGATGCGCAGCTACAGGCGTATAAACCCCCGGCGACTCGCGTCCACACACATTGCCGTAGCTGACAATTCCAATCTGGACTGACTGCCCATCTTCAGCCCGCTTGAAAAGTGGCCCACCACTGTCCCACGAGCACGCATCTTTACCCTGTTCTCCCGCACAAATAGCATTTGCCGGTAATGTAGCGTTGTAATGCTTGCTGCAATCACTAAAGCCTACAACCGGCACCTCAACTTCCAACAGCAGATTTGATTTAACGCCAGCCTCGGTCAAGCCCCAGCCGGTGGTCGTTAGGCGCGTCCCCGGCTTGATCAGGGCCGTCGCCTCTGCCTGACTGGGCAAGCGCATAAATCCTCGCACCGGTATGGGTGTGTCCAAGCGAACTAATGCCACATCAAATTCTTTCCCCCTGGGATCATACTTCTCATTCACCACCACTCTCTTTATCTTGACCTTCGCAACAGCTTTTGTAAGGTCGTCAGCGTTGTACCCCACATAAAACTTCGAATCCGGCTTTCTACTTTTTGTGGTCGGATCGAAAAAGCAGTGTGCAGCTGTTAATACCCAAACCGAATCAATCGACACCCCACCACAGACGACTGCAGACCTGGTATCGGCTGCACCAAACTGCAGCAGCGCAACCTGCCAGGGTGAAAACTCAATTTTGACCGGCTTACCGTTATAGATCGTCGGCTCAGCGTATTTTTCTATCCAGGCTTTTAATTCGTCGCTGATCTGTTTCAACGCTCCTGCCGATGTGTTGCCATAGCCAACCGTCGCCAGTGCGACAACGGCAATCACGGCCCACGCTCGAACGCAGTTCATTAGCGCAGACCTACACGCCAGGTATCAACGGAAATGGAACACTGGTTCCCGCTTTGCGATGTGCTTCGTTAGCAGCAATCTTGGCCTTCAGCAACGCAATTCGAGCCGACGTAACGTCCACCGCCACAGGGGTTTCGGGAAGCAACGCATCAGCCAGGGCTTCCTCTGCCTTCTGCACTTCGAGGTCGGCAAGCAAAGCATCTTCGCGCGCCGCTCGCCGGGATGCTTTATCCGCATCTTTAGCGTCTGCAGATTTAGGTAAATAGCCTTTAAGCACCGTACTTACCTCTTCCTTTGAAGAGGATAGGGCATTGCCCAGATACAACGCGAACTTGCTTCCCTCACTGGTCTCACTTAACGTTAGCTGCGTTACAAAGTAGGTGAAGACCTTGTCTTCAAGATCAACGTCTTCGCCCATGCTTTCACACGTAGCGGGTTTTTTATCGGCTGTGCGCGCGGGTCTATAATCACACACCGTTCCAGCCCACTTTTTGCGGTGTTTATTTGAGTTGGCAGCCTCAATGGCGTTGTCCAGGCGTTCACGATCAGCCGTCAATGAGTAATTGCATCGATCATCATGCAACTGATGGTCTTTACCCAGCTTGAGGTTCTGGGCGCTCATGGCCGCACAGTACGTATCGACCGCCGCGACAACACGTTTGTCCAGGTAGACACTTTCCGGCTGAGAAGGTGTTGGGTCCTTGGGGTTTAGAATATCGAGCGCCAACAAATAGCGAGCCACCCTGGCTTCCTGTTTTTCCTTAGCCTTAGTGGCATCTGCGGACGCTGGTGGGAATGCAATGGGAAGCGTCGACGCTGAGCTCAGGCGCCAATCGCCTGCCTTTATTTTCTCGCCCCGACGAATGTCCTTGAACGTCATCTCAGCGGAACCAAACGGCGCAGCGCCCCCAGGAACGGTCAAGGTAACGGCGACGATGAAGTCGCGTTTCCTGGTACCAAATAATCGCCAATAGTCAAACTCGGTTACCTCCAGATAGTTTGGCGTCAGCTGAAAGTACTGCAGTCCTCTGAGGCGATTAAGTTTTGCTTCGTAGTAAAAATGTAATTTCGTTAACCCCTGGAAAGCCTCGACTTTGGCTGCAAATTCATGCTGGGTTATCGACTTCGGCTCAAATTCACCACGAACAACCACTAGGCAGTTTGTTCGGCTGAGTATGTCAGCCTCTTGGCTGACTTTATAAAAATAGTCCGCGGATTTCGCTGTCGATGCCGTAGTCTTTGTTTGACCAGCAGCCTTCAATGCCTCGGCAGCCATATCGACTGCCCCCTCTATCAGCTTCGGGGCCATAGCTGCAGCAATCAGTGCGATCACTCCGGACCGATCACTGTCTTTCACGATGGGAGGGGGAGGATCACTGGGGCACGTTGACTGCCAGACTACACGGGTCTGCAGCGATCCCTCGGCAGCGTAAGCTGGGCTGATCGCCAGAACACAACATGCCATGCTTATGGCGATTCCCCCGCCTTTAACGAAAAACGATAGGGGAATCTGATGAAGCATGAGTGCTCTGGCCATGACTCGCTCCTAGCAGGCTTTAACAACTAATAGCAGTTGGCCATGAACCCTGCAAATTAGTGGCTGCCCACATGGTTCGCGAGAAACTGATTTTAAGCAGTAAACGGATCGATAACCCGCTCAGACTAAAACAGGCACCCCCTCCTCCTTGCCAACCGCATGCCCACCCGCGACAAAATCTTCCTTGCGCAACACCACCAACGCCAGCAGCGACGCCACCCCGGTGCCCACATAGAAATACCAGGGCGCAGTGATGTCGCCAGTCAGCTTGATCAGCCAGGTAGAAATCAGCGGCGCACTGCCGCCGAACACCGCCACCGGAATGTTGTAGGCCACGGCGATGCCGGTGGAGCGGATGCGGGTGGGCAGCAACTCGCTCATCAAGGCGTAGGTCGAGGACGCGTACAAACCGAACAGAATCGCCACGGCCATCAGCGGCCAGAACAGGGTCGCAGGCGTGGCGCCCGGCGCGGTCTTGAAGAACCAGTACATGGCCAGGGTTGCCAGGGTGCCGATCACCAGCAAGAACGGCTTGCGCCCGTAACGGTCGGTGAAGGCGCCGCCCAGCGGCATCACCAGCGCCGCCGAGAGGCTGGCGACGAAGACGTAGAGCAAGGTGGTGCCGCTGTCGAACTTGAGGGTGTTGGACATGTAGGTCGAGGCGAAGGTCAGCACCAGGTAGAAGATCGAGCTGTGCAGGGTGATGATGAAGAACACCAGGGCGATCGCCCGCTTCCACTGCCAGACCTCGCGCAGTGGCGCCTTGGAGGTCTGCCCGGCCTCGACCAGGGCGAGGAACTCCGGGCTGTCTTCAAGCTTGAGGCGGATGTACATCGAGATGAAGCCCAGTGGGCCGGCCACCAGGAACGGAATACGCCAGCCCCACTCCTGCATCAGCTCGGCGCCCAGGGCCCAGGTCATGCCATTGGCCACGGCGCCGCCCAGCAGCAGGCCGAGCACCGCGGTGACCATCAGCCAGCAGGTGGCAAAGCCGCGGCGGCCGGGGCCGGCGTATTCGGAAATGAAGCTGGTGATAGTGCCGATCTCGCCACCGGCCGAGAAGCCCTGCACGCAGCGGATCAACACGAGGATTATCGGCGCGGCGATGCCGATGCTGGCGTAGGTTGGCAACAGGCCGAGCAGGAAGGTCGAGCCGGCCATCATCACCAGCACGGTGATCAGGGTTTTGCGCCGGCCGATCTTGTCGGCCAGGGGGCCGAAGAACAGCCCGCCCAGGGGCCGGATGAAGAAGCTCAGGGCAAAGGCGGCAAAACTTGCCAGCAGGCTGCTGGTGGGGTCGTCAGAAACAAAAAACGCCTTGCCGATGTACACGGCGAGAAAGCCGTAGACGCCATAGTCGTACCACTCGATCAAGTGGCCGGAGGTGGCGCCGATAAAGGCCCGGCGCCGCTGGCGCTGGGGGTTGGAAGCTGGCACACCCATAGTGGGGACTCCTGTCGTAGTGCTATCCATGAAATACCGCGCGTCAGAGGTTGATCAGAGGCTGCGAAGGCTCCTGTAACCACTGGCGCAAGCGGGTCTTGAGAATCTTGCCATAGCTGTTCTTCGGCAGCTCGGGGCAAAAGACGAACTTTTTCGGTTTTTTGAACGAGGCCATGCGCGCCAGAAACCACTGGTTGAGGGCCTGCGCATCGAGGCTATCGGGTGAACGCAAGGCCACGAAGGCTACCACCGATTCGCCCCATTCGGCATCGGCCTCGCCGACCACGCAGACCTCGAACACTTCGGGGTGCTGCATCAGCACTTCCTCGACTTCGCGTGGGTAGATGTTGCTGCCGCCGGAGATGATCACATCCTTGCAACGATCGGTGAGGGTCAGGTAGCCCTGCTGGTTGAAAAAGCCAATGTCGCCGGTCAGCAGCCAGCCGTTTACCAGGGCCTCTTGGGTGGCTTGCGGGTTGTCCCAGTAGCCCAGCATCACTACTGGCCCGCGCACCACGATCTGCCCCGGCTCGCCCGCGGCCACCGGCTGGCCTTGGGCATCCACCACGCGCACCTCGACGCAGGCGTGGGCACGCCCCACCGAGGCGGCGATCTGCGCCCAGTCGGCGTGTCCGCGATCGGCGATGGCCTGGCGCGACAGCGCGCTGATGGTCATCGGGCATTCGCCCTGGCCGTAGATCTGCACCAGGCGCGGGCCGAAGGTGTCCAGGGCCTGGGCAAGATCGGCCAGGTACATTGGCCCGCCACCGTAGACGATGGTCTTGATGCCTTCGCCGGCATACCCCTGCAGGCGCGCCTGGTCGACCATGCGCTTGACCATGGTCGGCGCGGCAAACAGGCTGACCTGGCCCAGTTGCTGCGCAAGTTCAAACAGCTCCGCCGCCTGGAAGCCGCGCGAGGCCGGCACCACATGGCGGGCGCCACAGCGCACATGAATGAAGTTGTACAGGCCGGCGCCATGGGACATCGGCGCGGCGTACACCACCGCGTCACCAGCGGCCACCGCATCGACGTCCAGTGGATAGCACAGGGACATGGCGATCAAATTGCCATGGGACAGCATCACGCCCTTGGAGCGCCCGGTGGTGCCGGAGGTGTAGAACAGCCAGGCCAGGTCGCTGTCCTGGCGCGGGTACGGCTCGGGCAGTTGCTCATCCGCCAAGGGTCCTTGCGGGCTCGGCGTGTGCGCCGCCAGTTCTTGGCAGCCGCTCGGCAAGGCGCCGCTGGCGAACACCTGGCCGTCATCTGTGTAGACCAGCCGGGCGCCGGCATTGCCGGCAATCCAGGCGGCTTCCAGGGCGTGCAGCTTACTGTTGATCGGCACCGCCACCGCGCCGCTCCACCAGATGGCGTACAGCAGTTCGAGATAGCGGCAGCTGTTCTTCATCAACAGCGCCACCCGCTCGCCCGGCGCAATGCCGTACTGCTCGCGCAGTTGCACGGCGCGAGCCCGGGCCTGGGCGGCGAACGCCTGGTAGTCGGCAACCTGGCGCTGCCCCTCGAACAACGCCGGGCGCTGCGGCCAGCGCTGGGCCGCATCGCGCAGCCAATGGGCGATGTTCATCCTCAGGCCTTGACCGCTTGCAGGACACTGGCGTAGTTGGCCACAGCCATGCCGCCCATGTTGAACAGCAAGCCGAACTCGGCACCGGGCACGCCCAGGCCGATGGGTTCGCCGGTCAGCTGGGCAAAGCCCAGGGCATGCATCGAAACCCCGGTGGCACCGACCGGATGGCCCTTGGCCTTGAGCCCGCCGGACAGATTGACCGGCAGGCGCCCGCCCTGGCGCACGATACCGTCGTCGAGGGCGCGATGGCCTTCACCGCGGGGGACCAGGCCCATGGCTTCGTAGATCAGCAGTTCGGCGATGGTGAAGCAGTCGTGGACCTCGGCAAAGTTCAGGTCGCCTAGGGTCACCCCGGCTTCGCGCAAGGCACCCTGAATCGCCCGCTGCGGCCCCTCGAAGGCCAGCACATCGCGGCGCGACAGCGGCAGGAAGTCGTTGACCTGGACCATGGCACGAATCGCCACCTGGCGGCGCATCGAACGTGCACGCTGCGGCGAGGCGAGGATGATCGCCGCCGCGCCGTCACTGATCAGCGAGCAGTCGGTCAGGCGCAGGGGCGGTGCGATCAGCGGGTTGCCCGAGGAAACATTGTTGCAGTGTTCGAAATCCATCAGCCGGTGCATCTGCGCCAACGGGTTGGCCATGGCATTGGCGTGGTTCTTTACCGCAATCGCGGCCATCGAGGCCAACGGGCTGTGGTAGCGCTCGGCATACTGCTGGGCCACCTGGCCAAACAGCTGGGCGAAGCTCAGGCCGGCCTCCTGCATGGCGTTCTGGTAGCCGGCACCGGCCAGGGCGCGGGTGACTTCGACGGTGCTGTTGCCGGTCATTTTCTCGGCGCCGACCACCAGCACCAGGTCGGCGGCGCCGCTGCGGATGGCATTGATGCCGGCCTGGATCGCCGCCGAGCCCGAGGCGCAGGCGTTCTCGCAGCGGGTGGCGGGTTTGAAGCGCAGTTGCGGGTCGGCCTGAAGCATCAGCGAGGCAGGAAAGCCATCGGCCACCAGGCCTGAGTTGAAGTGCCCGAGAAACAGCGCGTCGATCTCACCGGCGTCGATCTCGGCGTCTGCCAGGGCTTCGCGGGTGACCTTGACGATCAGGTCTTCGAGGTTGAGGCCATCCAGGCGACCAAAAGGGCTGTGGGCAGCCGCGACGATGGATACGGAATCGTGTGTCATGGTGATTTTCTTCTGTCCTTGAAGCGCGTATTCCATACAATGATTCAGCGCCCGAATCCCACGCTAGTTGGGGCAACTACTTACGCCAGTAAGTAGTGCCCGCCAACCCGGTGCGCTCCGACAAACCCGAGGCAGGACGCCCGATGACCGAAGACGCCCCGCACTTCCAGGACCTTGAGCGCCTGGCCTTCCAGGTTTCCCCCGCGCCGCAGATGATCACCGGCCATCGGCGCATGCTCGACTGCAACCAGGCCTTTGAGCGCCTGTTCGGCTACGAGCGCGAGCATCTGCAAGGCAACCTGACCCTGTTGCTGTACCCCTCCCACGCCGACTACCAGAGCATCGGCGAACGCAGCGAGCACTGGCTGCGCAACGGCCCCGGCGCCTTCTACTCCGACGAGCGCTTCATGCAGCATCGTAATGGCGAGGTGTTCTGGGCCCGGGCCCACGGCTTTTCGCTGACGGTCGAGGACCCGTTCAAACTGATGGTCTGGCATTTCGAGCGCCTGGACCGCCAGCCGGCGCCGACCATCCAGCTGACCCCGCGCGAACGCGAGATCTCGCTGCATATCGTCAACGGCCTGACCTGCAAAGAGGTGGCGCGCAAGCTGGGTATCTCCCACCGCACCGTGGAAGTCCACCGCGCCCGGCTGATGAAGAAGCTTCAGGCCAAGAACAGCGCAGAGCTGGTGTCGAAGATCATCTTCATCAGTTGAGCGGCGTCAGGCGTTTCCCTTGGCCTGCTGCTCCAGATGCACCTGCAAGGCCGGATCGATTTGCAGTGCGCCGGCCAGTTCGTCAAGGTAGGCCCGCTCTGCGTCCTGCTGGTCATCCACCAGCATTACGCTGGCCAGGTACATTTCCGCTGCCATGCCTGGGTCCTGGGCCGACTGCGCCACCTCGCCAGCATCCAGTGGCTTGCTGACTTCCTCATCCAGCCATTGCTGCAGTTGCGGGTCGTTGGTGTGACGTTTGATTTCAGCGTAAATCAACGCTTGTTCTTGCTCATCGATACGACCGTCAGCCTTGGCTGCCGCAATCAGCGCGCGCAAGATTGCATGACTGTGGCCCTCGGCCTCGGCGCCGGACAATTGATCGACCGTACGCAGCGCCTGTTGCGGGGCCGCCGCCTGGCTGCGCTGCCAGCTTTGATAGGCCTGGAACGCCATCATGCCCAGCGACGCCAGGGCGGCGTAATTGGTGCCTCCGGCGGAGCGCCCCTGGGTAGAGCCACCCGCGTTGCCCCCCAACAGCCCGCCCAGTAGACCACCCAGGCCAGCACCGCCCGCCGATGCACTGCCGCCGCCAAGCAGCCCGCCCAGCAAGCCGCCCAGACCGCCCAGGCCGTCTTGCGCGGACCTGCCGCTGCTTCCTTGTTGCGCTTGCGAACCCTGCCCGGCGCGAAGCAGCTGTTCGAGTAGATCACTGGTGTTCATAGCACCGCCCTCGGTCGGTAGTTGCTGTTTAGACAAGCAACGATAGCCCTCGCAAGGCGATCTGCCATGACCGTCTGGCCGACGGCTAACCCGGGGCTTACCGAGCACGCAGGTTTATGTGAGCATAGCCACCCCGCCCTGCCCCGCGCCCCACGAGAGGCTGTATGACGATTTTCCACAAAACCGCCCTGACGCTGACCCTGGCCGTTGTCGGCCTGTTGGCGCTACCGAATCTGCATGCCGCAAGCAAAGCCGGCAGCCAGCCGAAACCTGAAGTAAAGGTCGCGGTGCTCGGCGGCAAGTTCAGCTTCACCCTGCCGGCAGGCTTCATCGCCAGCCCCCTGAGCGCCGACGAACAGAGCAGCGAAGGCGCCGGCGCCGTGGGCACCCTGTATGCCAATGCGCAGGAAAAGCGCGTGGTCATGGTGGTCGAAAAACCGCTCCCCGAAGCGTCGCGCCCAGGTGACAACGACGACGCCTTCCTCGACGGCGCCGTCAGCGGTTTCGTCGAACGCCAGAGTGCCGGGCTGCCGGACTTTCGACAAACCGGCGAAGCGCGCCTGAACCGCAACGGCCTTGGCGTGCGACAAATCGACAGCACGGCGACCCTGGGCGGCGGCAAAACCTTGAACAGCACCTTTATCGCAGGCTCCGGCGAGCGCATGGCGGTCATCCAGGTCATTTCCCGCAGCGACCAAGCCAGCAGTCATGCGGCGCTGGTCAAGCGAATCGCGGGGCAATCCTCGGTGCCGGTTGCGCAATCTGGCAACAAACAGGGTAAATAGCGTGCAGCGCTCTAAGGCGTGCAAGGCTTTGGCGGTGTGCGGAATCAAGGCCGGTCGGAGAATCGAAGCAAGTTTCGAAGGCACCTGCGGTTGAAGCCACAGCTGTTTGCTGACTCTCGCGAAAGGCCGTTTTCGACCCAAAGCTGCCCTTCATGTCGGGGCAGCTTGCGGCCAATAGTAGTCATCGAGTGTCTACCGAAGCTGGGGCGACTCAGCCTGCCATTCCCTTACGAACAGCCCACAGCGCAGCTCAGCGAACTGAGATTATTCAGCCTCAGGAAACAGGTACCACTTCCAGCTTATTACCAGCGGCGATGAGCTTGAATTCATCGTGACAGCAAGCTCAGATCATCGCTGGTACGCCAAGCAAGGCTTGGGGCCCGTACTGCACGACTTCCCAGTCAAACGCCTTTTTGAGACCTACAGAACTGACCACGTCAAGCAGCACCTGGAGTGGCTTGGGGAACTGGGGTTTGCGAGCGACCTCGGGCTTTAGATTTCGAAGGGCGGTGCCAAATTCCTTTATCTTTGAAAGACCTTCAGCGATGATATCATAATGAAATCTCTGCAATGCAGGATGCCCTGCCTCTGCTCGCAGATCCGACCCTATCGTTTATGATGGAATCGAGAAATGGATATCAACACTCTAAAAGACTTGGCAAGCTCCTCATTTCTTGCAAGTAGCTATAGAGACTCTTATAAGTACAGCTCCTCAATAATCGAAGCCGATCCCACTGAGTCAGAGGCTTGGCTTATCAAAGGCCTATCTGCTGCAGTAATGATGGTTGATGACGACACCATTAAAGTTGAAGAAGTCCTCTTCAGCCTAGATCGGGGCTTGAAGAATCACACGCCAAGTTTTGGCATTGAAAACACTCAGTCGCTTATAGAAAACTGCTATGCAGACATCATTAAAAGCCTGGAAGCTAGTCACAAAGAAAAAATCATTGATCACCACAAAGTGCCAATGCCGGCAGGCGGCTCAGCAGTGCTCCACCGTTTAGCTCAGAAAGGATTTGCACGGTTATCTGCGAAGGGCTTCATCCCCAAGCGCATCGCAGCAATCAAGCTTCTGGAGAAATCGCTTTCATTAAATGAGAACGAAGCCTCCTTGAAGTCCATCATAGCTGCTGTAGACTCCTTTTACTCTCATTCATCAGAGTACATGGACTACTTAAAAGATGAGCCGGAAGCCACATCTTACCTGTCGCAACTGAGAACCTCGCTAATCTCAAAAGCAAATGCGGCTGGCATTCAAGTAAACACAGCACCACCTGCAAAATCAGGTTGCTTCATTGCAACAGCAGCCACAGGCAGCTATGACCATCCAAAGGTTCTAGTGCTGAGGTTGTTCAGGGATGAAATCCTTCAAAAGCACAAGCTCGGCCAGGCATTCATAGCCTATTACTACAGGGTCAGCCCTTCGATTGCTTCCAAGATTGAAAATAGCGAACTGAGAAAGAAGCTGGTTCTTGGAGCATTCATAACCCCTCTAGCCTTCGTGGTCACTCGGATTGTCAAGGCCACACAAACCAAAAAGCGATAAGATCAGAAGCTTGATGTTGCTGGGGGTGCACCTCTCAGCAACTTCAAGCTTTGACATCAAATCAAGCAGTGACAAGCAGTGATTTACTCAGTTGCCAGTCTGTCGGCGTTGTCCTCAATCGAGAAGTCATTGCCCATGATGCCCCGACGCTTCAGTTCCCAAGGTGACAACCATAGTGATGGCGTCCGTTTGTGTACCATTCCGTCCCGGTACGCCGCTCGCTGTCGACTGCGTTATGGCCGATTCTTGCCTTTCGTGAAGGGCAGCTATGGGTCAAGAGCTGACGGCTGCGGGGGTCTGCTTTCGACCAATAGTGTAGTGGTCTAATGATTCCGGACACCCATTTAGGCGAAAATGCTCGCCATAGAGAGGTGTCTGATGACCAAGCAACGTCGTACCTTTACCCCAGAATTCAAGCGCGAAGCTGCCAGCCTGGTGCTCGACCAGGGCTACAGCCATATCGATGCCGCCCGTTCACTTGGGCTGGTGGAGTCGGCCCTGCGTCGATGGGTTAACCAGCTTCAGGAAGAGCGAAATGGTGTAACTCCGACCAGTAAAGCGCTGACGCCCGAACAGCAAAAAATCCAAGAGCTGGAAGCTCGAATCAATCGGCTGGAACGGGAAAAATCGATCTTAAAAAAGGCCACCGCGCTCTTGATGGCCGAGGAACACGAGCGTTCGCGTTAATTGATCAACTCCGCGCTGAAGAGCCTGTTGATCTGTTGTGCTCGGTATTTGAAGTCACCCGATCTTGCTATTACGCGCACTGCCGCAAGCGCCGATCTCCGGACGTTGAGCGATTGGTTTTACGCAGCCGAGTGAACGAGCTGTTCACTCAAAGCCGCAGCGCGGCGGGCAGCCGAAGCATCATGCTCATGATGCGCGCGGACGGCATAGAGATTGGGCGATTCAAGGTGCGCAAGCTGATGAACGAAATGAAATTGATCAGCAAGCAACCTGGCTCACATGCCTATAAAAAGGCGACGGTGGAGCGGCCGGATATCCCGAACGTGTTGGATCGAGAGTTCACCGTGTCGGCGCCGAATGAGGTCTGGTGCGGTGACATCACGTATGTCTGGGCTCAAGGTCGCTGGCACTATTTGGCGGCTGTGATCGATCTGTTCGCCCGTCGCGTGGTGGGCTGGGCGTTTTCATCGAAGCCTGACGCTGACCTGGTTATCAAGGCTTTGGATATGGCCTATGAGCAGCGTGGTCGGCCTCAGAACGTTCTGTTTCACAGCGACCAAGGAAGCCAGTACGGCAGCCGAGGCTTCCGTCAGCGACTGTGGCGCTATCGCTTCAAACAGAGCATGAGTCGACGTGGAAACTGCCACGACAATGCACCGATGGAACGGTTGTTTCGCAGCCTGAAAACGGAATGGATACCGACCGTGGGCTACATGAGCGCTTCGTTAGCACAGCAGGATATCGGCCGGTTTTTGATGCAGCGCTACAACTGGCAACGGCCACATCAATTTAACAGCGGGCTGGCGCCCGCTGTGGCCGAGGAAAAAGTTAACGCAGTGTCCGGGATTAGTTGACCACTACATAGCAAACCCTCGCCGGAGTCTGCATACGGCCAGAACCTGTCATTCGTCTAGGCAAAAAGCAGGCTTTCAAGCACGCGTGGGAAACGAGGGGGCACCTTTCGGCCAATTGCTGCCTGTCGGCAAGGGAGAAACTTGGCTCTTAAGGCGGCCATTCCCCAGTGCTTCCCTAACCCCGTATTAGGCTCTGCGCTCGTGCGCGCCGCCATCATGGTTAGCGGTTTCAAGCTGCGGCCGTTCAAAATTAGGCGAAGGCTAAGGCGTTTTCGTAGTTGGAAAAAAATCTCGACTGACAGATTATGTCAAGCTGGAGGCCATGTTTTCTCACAGATGAACGCTTTCATACTTGCTAGCTTTGGCAAACCCGAAAATTGTGCGTGCGACCCTGTGAATTGTTAGTTAGGAAGCTCTTAAAGTCGGTTTAACCAGGATAGGTTTTTACGAATGGATAATAAAAATGCAACTTCATACAAGCAACCCACGAAAACTTTGGCTCGATCTAATGCGCTGACCCACGCTGTAAAACTTTTAACCACTCGTAGACAGAAGTCGACTATAGCCCCTAGAGCTTATGTGCGCACAGCGAGAAACTTATGCAGCGCCCTAGATTACGGCGAATATCAGTTGGCCGCTGATCGCTGTTTGGATCGTGATGTGACAGCATGGGAAGATTTCCGGGCTTCTGTAGTTGGTCGATTAAAAGCGAGAGATCTAACCATCGCATATCTCGCGGGACCTGAGCCCATGAATGACATAAAAACCTTGATTGATCTAGGGGTGAGCGCTGAAAATATTTGGGCCTTTGAAATTTCAGATAATGAATTTGAACGAGCCCTCAAGGAGGTTCGTGATAGTAATATTAGGGGCGTTAAATTAATAAAAATGAAAATGGAGGAGTACTTCGCGGCCACCCCTCGGAGATTTGATATTATATACTACGATGCTTGTGCAACATTTCCTAGCAGCGATCAAAGAACTCTACAAACCGTATCTTCAATTTTTCGAAACTCATCACTGAACCCTTTGGGGGTACTTATTACTAACTTCAGCGCGCCAGACACCAATAAAGAATCCGATCTGCATAAATATTCGCACTTGATAGCATCATATCTTTACCCAAAGCGAACTTTGGACACGACCTCAGGAAAAAGATTCTATGCTGGATCCAGTGCGGAAGAGCACGGGATGTGGGTTTCCGAGACGACTATGCACGATCTTGATGAAGATGATTCTTCTACAGTGGATCACGAAGATGATTCTTCTATAATAGAGGGCGAGGAGCCAGGTTATGAGTTCTTATTCGACAAGGTAAAGTCAAACTTTGATTTCTACTATGGCTCCTATATAACGCGGCAGATAATGGATATAGGCTCTATTATCGCCCCCACAGAGAGACTGATCAACAGCAAGCTGTGGGATAATATGTTTTTGAAAAAAGAAGAGATCATTGCCTCGGCCAAAAAAAATCTGTTGGGGAATGAGTGCGGCTACGTTCATGAGGGAGGCAATTTTTCGCTATTAAGAACAATTGACTTTCTTGATATTTATGAGGGACAAGATGTTCCGTATTCGGATAGCGAACGGAACTTTTTTCGTCGATGGATGCAGCAACTAGTTTATACCAGTGGAAACGAAAAGAAAGCCATCGAAACTATTCTCGCTTTTTATGCTTGCAAAGAGGATAAGGGTTTGTGGCGGGCGGGGATGCTAGATGTTCGGGACTTCAATTATCGGTTAGAAATGCCTCAGCTATGCGATGTACCCACTGAGGGCTTAGGCTTTTATCCGTTATTTGCACAGTTTTCCTATCCGAAGCATTTGAATATTAAAGAGGCTAAGCGGTTTACGTATGTCGCCGATGGTAAAAAGAACCGGATGTTTCTTGATGTCCTTCCTTTTGATGAGTGCAGGTATATCTATGACTGGCTATCTTCCGGTCACTTGGTCGCTAGTGACCTTGAAGTGATGTCTACCCAGTTGACGTTCAGGCTTGCACTGGATGCTTTGGTTAAAAATAATCATAACTACCAAGATGACTATCTTTATGGAGGGCATGCATTGCCAATTTCTTCCATTGAAGAAAGCTCGCTAAAAAAGCGTATTGACTTGAACGAAACACTTACATCCTAATTTATCACCCCGTGCCTGCCTGAAGCTCAATGAATATCAGGCAGGCAAAATTAGAGGCTCGCGTGAGTCTTTTCTGGTGTAATTGGTTGCCGAGTATGAAAATTGTTGATCTGGCCATTGGCGGGCATTCCATTGCCAACTAGATAAGTATGTATATTACAAGCTAACTCAGTAGTAACTCAATGACTGCTTCTGGCCGATAGCGGTCATCTGGCCGGAACCATCTTGGCTCGCTGCAAGCGCCGGACTTCGAATATTTGAGATTAAATCATCTGCTATGGCATGATGAACCGCCCAGAATTTCCAGTGAAGAGCTAGCATATGGAAGAGAACACCTCGATCGTTGCGGATATAACGACAAGTCAGCCCACTCAAGTCTTGCGTCGGAAATTGTGCGATTTGGCTCAGCATCTCGACCACTTAGCCAACCCAGTCAATATGGCACTGGATGACCTTAAGTGGCACATCAACGGAAAAATTCCGCGCAGTGCTGGTTGGTATTTTATTGAGACAGATACTCCGCTAGAGGTACTCAAGCAGCAGCACCGACCTCAATTGTTGTACAAGCAAAAAAAATCTGGAAACGATGCACCGGTAAAAATCTATGATATTGCCGGTAGCGCTGCACGCTATTCAGACGACCTAGAGGAGTTTTGGAATACTAAATTCGTGTACTCGGGGCTTGCGTCTAACTTACAGACACGAGCTCGTGAGCACACCTTCCCAGACTTTGGGACAGCAGCACTTGCTCTCTCCTTGTACCCTGAACTCCGAAAATACCAGTGGACGTTCAGCTATGTAGAATTACAGAGCTTCCTCCCTGATGTGTCGTGTCAGACAATGTTACTAACGCTAGGTGAGCAAGTCTGGCGCGCATCGAACGGGTGGCCGCTGCTGTCAAGAGCTTGAGCATACCAATCAATAAGAGTTGATACTGTTACAGGCTGCTTCTGGCAGATTTCTGGCAATGCCAAAGGGCTACTTTGGGTCGATAGCGGCCATTAGTTCAACCCTCAGCCGCCGATGCATGACGGTCAAGTGAGAGCGGGCTTGCCCCGCGATCCGGGCCATGGGCATTGTCTATCACGCGGCCATGACCCTATCGCGGGGCAAGCCCGCTCCCACCGTCTAATCGCCGTTCGAGCGGACGATCCCCCTACTGCGCAATAACCCGATACCGCGCCAAATTCAGCGCCACCAGCAGCGCCACCACCGCCATCAGCGCCCCGGTGAGGAACCCGCCGCTGTAACCGACCTGCGCGGTCAGCCCCAGCAACAGCGAGGACGACAGCATTTCGCCAAGGTCGCGGGTGCTTTGCACGGCGGTCATGTCGGTGCCGGCCTGGTCGCTTTGCCCGGCAAACGCCATCGAGGCGGTCATGATTGCCACCGAGGTCGCGCCGGTGGCAAACGAGCCCAGCCCCACCGCCAGCCAGATCAACTCGACCCGGGGCGCCACTAGCCCGCTTGCCTGCAGCAGCCAGACCAGCGCCGCCACCCCGGCCATGGCCACCGCCAGCATGAACGCCGGCCACAAGCCCAGCACGCGGATCAGCCAGGCACCGCCGCCGCAACCGAGCACGATGGTCACCACGCCGCCGCTCATGCCCAGTTGGCCGATGGCCTGCAACGACCAGCCGGCATCGTTGAGGAACAGTTTCGACAGGCCGAAGCCAGACACCGCGGTCATCGCCGAGAGCAATGCCAGCACCACCAGCGACAGCGCCCCGGGGCGCTTGATGAAGCGCAACAGGCTGGCGTGGGCGACGTCGGGTTGTTTCTCTTTAGCCGGTGCCACGTGCAGCCAGGCTACACAGCACAGGCTCGCCAACGGCACCAGGGCCAACAGGCCGAAGGCCGTGGTTTGCCCGAAATGGCCACTGAGCAGCAGCGCCCCGGCGCCGCCGACGAAGAAGCCGAACATGGTGCCGCCGACCTGGATGGCGTTGATCCGCGCGAGCATGTTGTCGCTGAAATACTCGGCGGCCATGCCGTCGGTGGCGATGTCCTGGGTGGCGCTGGCGAACGAAGCGAGGATCAGCAGGCCCACGGCCCAGCCGGCGGTATCGACACTCAGGCCGATGCTCGCCAGAGTCACCAGGCACAGCAGCACAAGGATCTGCATCGGGATGATCCAGCTGCGCCGCCGCCCCAGGCGCGGGCTCCAGTGGTTGTCGACCTGCGGCGCCCAGATGAATTTCACTACCCACGGCAGGCCCACCAATGGCAGGAAGGCCAGGGCATCGAGGGCCGCGCCGTCGTGGCGCAACAGGGTTGGCAAGGCGTCCATGGCGATGCCGAAGCAGATGCCCTGGGACAGGTACAACAGGGCGAAGGTCAGCACCATGCGCCAGTGTTTCAACAGATCCAGCATGCGAGTCTCCATTCAGATAGCGTTGGCGTCGGCAGCCCGCGCCGTACGCGAAAAAACAGTCAGGCGGCGCACCGCCCACAGGGCACTGGCGCCCACGAGCAACAGCACCAGGTCAATCGGCCATAGGCTCAGGTTGGCGTGCACCAGGCTGCCAGCCAGGTGCAAGGCGCCAGCACTCAGGAAGGCCAGGCCGGCCACGCTCAACAGCAGGCGTAGCGGTTGGCGCTGCGGCGGCATCAGCGCGGCCAGCAGCAGGCTGGCGATCCAGCAGCCCCAGAACCACGCCGTCAGTGAACTGCGCGGCAACAGCCCGAGGTTGGCCAGCGCCCCGGCGCACAGCAGCACGGCGCTGGCCGCCAGCAACCCGCCGCCGCCACCGACCACCAGGCGCAGCAGCACTTGCCAGCCTGCCCCGCCCTTCAGCCGCCGGCGCTCCAGCCACAGGTACAGGCCGCTGAGCACCAGCACTGCGGCGCCCAGGGCCATGCTGAAATGCACGACGCGCAACAGCGGCCCGGCGTGGGGTAGCCAGCGATAATCGGCAAAGTGCAGCGGCTGCACCGCGATAAACGCCTGCAGCCAGAAGCCTCGGCCACTGGCACTGCTGGTGGCTAGCGGCTGGCCGTCATCGCCGCGGTAGGCATGGCGCTCGAACACTGCGGTGCTGGGCAGGCCGGACTCGATGCCGGCCACTTCCAGCCAGGCTCCGGGCTCGCCCCAGTGATGCAGGGTGACGCTCTGGGCGGTGAAGCCCGGGTGCGCCGCCGCGTCGTTGCTCAGCAGTTGATCGAGATCGAACGGCTGGGCCGGCGCCGCCTGCGGATCGACCTGCGGTGGTGCGCCCAGCAGCTGCATGAACGCCTGTTGCGGGGCCCCGGGAAACGCCTGCCCGGCCAGGGTCAGGGTACCCAGGGCGCCAAGGCCGGACATCGCCCCGGTAACCCCGAACAACAGCAGCCACGGCCCGGCCCAGCGGCCGATCAGGCTGTGCAGGTCGTGGGCCAGCAGCCGCGGGCCACGGTCACGGCGCAAGCGCGTGAGGTCCTGCAAGCGGCCGCTGTGCAGCGCGCTGCCGGCCCAGATCATCAGCAACAGCGCCACCCCCAGCAGGCTGATCAGCACCCGCCCGGGGAAGCCGGCAAACAGGCTCTTGTGCAGGTTGAAGAGGATATCGGCGGCGTTCTCTGCCGCCAGCTCCCGGCCAGTGGCCGGGTCCAGGGCCAGGTTGCACGGCTTGGCAGGCGCGCACAGCTCGACCACCGCACGCTCGCCGTCGGGCAGGCGAATCTGCAACGCCTCGGGCGCCAGGCCGTGGCGGCTGGCCACCGCCAGCCATTGCGCCAAGGGCAACAGCGGCCCTGGCGTCAAGGCTGCCGGGCCGCGAAACCAGCTGCGCAGGTCCTCATGGGCCATGCTCCAGGCGCCGCTGAGCAGAATCACCAACAGCAGCACGCCGAACACCCCGCCGGCACCGGCATGCACGCGCTGCACCAGCGCCCGCGGTGCGCCCATCATGACCCGGCTCCTGCCCATGCCAGGCAAGGGCTGAACAGCAGCAACCAGGCGCTGGAGCGGTAGACCACGCGCTTGCAGTCCGGCGCCAGCAGCGCCCACAACAGCACCGTGACGAGAAACCCCAGGCCGATAAAGATCGCCGCATAAAGCCGCTCAAGCCCGTCGCCCCAGGGGTAGTGGCGGGCCAGCAGCACCGCCAGTTGCAGGCTGCTGAGCACGCTGCCAGCCAGCGCCAGGCTGATGCGCAGCGACCATGGCCCAAGGCCCGGGGCTGCCATCAGAACGTGCCTCGCAAGGTCATGTTGAGGCTGCGCGGCTCCCCGTAGCGGTTGTTCCAGTTGGGGTTGGAAAGGCTCTGGTAATACTTGCGGTCGGCCAGGTTGTTGCCGTTGAGCGAGGCCGTCCAGTGTTCGTCAATGCGATAGGCAACCCGTGCATTGAGCAACGCATAACCGCCCTGCTGCATCGATACGGCGCCCGACTGCGCAGAGAAATCACTCTGCGCCTGCACCCCGGCACCGACGCTCCAGCGCCGCTCCTGCCAAGGCAGCTCGTACTGGCTCCACAACCGCAGCATGTGCCGCGGGGTGAACTCGGCATAGCGCTCGCCGGAGTTGCTGCGGGTGTCCTTGAGGTATTCGGTGGTGGTGTAGGTGTAGCCGGCGAACAGGCTCCAGTCCGGGGTGATATAGCCGGTGCTTTCCAGCTCGAAGCCCTGGCTGCGCACCTTGCCGCCGCTGATGTAGTAGGTGTTGGGGCCGGCGCCGGGGTGTTCCGGGTCGACCTGCGGATTGTTCTCCAGGTCGATGCGGAACGCCGCCAGCGACACGTTCAGGCGGCCCTCCAGCAACTCGCCCTTGACCCCGGTCTCGTAGGTCTTGCCTTCCACCGGCTTGAGCAGGTCGCCGCTCCAGGTCTGCCCGGTCTGCGGCTGGAACACCTCGGCGTAACTGGCGTACCACGACCAGTCCTGGGCGAAGTCCCAGATCAGCCCGCCGTACGGGGTGATCTCGCGCCCGGGCTTGAAGTGATCGCTCGGTGCATCCTGGTCCCACCAGCTGGCCCGGGCACCGACCACCAGGGTCAGCGGATCGAGCAGCTTGAAGCGGGTCAGCGCGTAGACACCCTTGGAGGTGGTGGTGGTCGAACCCGGCGATGTGTAGGCGCCGATACCCGGCTTGGGCACGCTGTGCGGGTCCCAGCGATAGACGTTGACCGGCACGTTCAACGGCGTGGTGAAGTCCGCCGTGCGCTGCTCGGTTTGCCCCTGGCTGTAGTTGCTGCCCAGCAGCAGTTCATGGCTGCGGCCGAACAGCGAGAACGGCCCGTTGACCGAGGCATCGACGCTCTTCTGGGTGCTTTCGAACTTGTACGCCGCGCCCATCAGGCGGCCGCCGTCACCGGTGACGGGGTCAATCGCACCGTAGGCGCCGGCATAACGCAGGCTGGAGTCGGCGTCCTGGTATTCGGCGGCGACCTTGGCTTTCCAGCCGTAGTCCAGTTGCTGCTCGAGCGAGCCGAATACCCGCCGCGTGGTCCACTTGAAGCGGTCCCAGTCGACATCCAGGTAAGTGGAGCGCGGCAGGTTCAGGCTCGAGCCGTCCTTGGCCATCGGCACACCAGCCATGTTGGTCACCGAGTCGATGGTCTGGTACTGCGCGCCCAGGGTCAGCAGGGTGTCCGGGCTCAGGTCGAACTCGCTGATGCCGTACAGCAGCTGAGTGTCTTGCTTGCCGATGTCGTAGAAATAGTCGCGGTCCTCGTAGGCGGCGACCATGCGCCCGCGCACATTGCCAGACTCGGTCAACGGCCCGCCGACATCGACCTCGCCGCGGTAACGGTCCCAACTGCCACCGCTCAAGGTGGTGCTGGCGGCAAACTCTTTTTGCGGGCGTTTGCGCACCAGGTTGACCGTCGCCGCCGGGTTGCCACTGCCGTGCAGCAAGCCATTGGAGCCCCGCAGGATCTCGACCCGTTCGTACACCGCCATGTCCTGCGGTGAGCTGGCGGTGTCGCCGAGCAAGGCCGGCACGCCGTCGAGTTCGAACGAGTTGACCTTGAAGCCACGTACGTAATAAGCGGTGGTCAGCAGCTGGAACGGCTGCACGGTGACGCCAGTGGCTTGCTGCATCACCTCGTCGAGACTGAACAGGTTCTGCTGCTCGATGCGTTCATGGTCGATCACACTCACCGACTGCGGCGTCTCGCGCAGCTTGAGCGGCATCTTGCCGATGGTGGTGACACCGGGTGCGGTCACGCTGCTGGCGCTGTCCTTGCCGGTGATCTCGATGTTGCCCAGTTGCAGCGTGCCGTTGCCGTTCTCTGCAGCAATCGCCAGCGCCAGCGGATTCAGGCCCAGTACCAGGACCATCGCCAAGTGCGCCCGGCTGCGTTGCCCCATCCGTCCTGCCTTTTTGACTCCCTGATGTAACATTGCCCCGCCCCAATTTCGATAATAATTCTCATTAGTATCCTTCAAACGAGTGGGCGAACTTTTCGATTTAGGGACTTTTTCAATAGATGCCCGGCACCGGTGCATTCAATCGACGACACCGTGCTGCTCGACGAACTGCGCATACCACGGGTGGGTGGCCAGCAGTTGCTCATGACTGCCGCTGCCGCTCAGGCGCCCGGCCTCCAGCACCAGGATCTGATCGGCGTCGCGCACCAGCGCCGGGTTGTGCGACACCAGCACCAGCGTGCGCCGGCCGCGCAATGCCCGCAGGCTGCGATTGACCCGCGCCTCGCTGCGCGCATCGAGGCTGGCAGTGGGCTCGTCGAGCAACAGGATCGGCGCCGGCGACAGCAGCGCCCGCGCCAGCCCTACGCGCTGGCGCTGGCCACCGGAGAGCAAGGCGCCGCCCGGGCCGACCTCGCTGTGCCAGCCCTCGGCCAGGCTGGCGATCACCTCATCCAGCGCCGCCGCTTCAGCGGCCTGCTGCAATTGCGCAGCTGTCGCCTGTGGCCGCGCCATGCTGACATTCCACAGCAGGCTGCCGGCGAACAGGCCGCTGTCCTGGAACACCTGGGTCAAGTGCGCGGCAAGGGTTTGCTCGCTCAACTGGCGGATGTCCACCTGGCCCAGACGCACTTCGCCGGCCTGGGCATCCATGCCCCGCCCCAGCAACGCCAGCAGCGTACTTTTACCGGCGCCCGACGGCCCGACAATGGCCGTGAAGGTACCAGACGCGCAGTACAGGTCGAGGTCCTTGAGCAGGTGCTCGCCATGTTCGCCGTAGCTACTCAGGCCCTGGCCCTGCAGGCTGGCGTCCAGGGGTTGCAAGCCGGGTTGCGGGCTGTGCAGGATCGGTTGCGCCAATACCCCCAGCACCTGTGCCAAGGCCTGCCAGGCCATGCGCAGGGCCTGGTCCAGTTGCGCCAGTTGTGACAGCGGCTCGACAAAGCGCACCAGCAATACCAGCACCGCCACCAGCAGCGCCCCGGGCAAATGCCCGGCGGCGACCGCCAGCACGCCGCCGACCAGCAGCGCCGAAAACACCAGTTGCACTGCGCTGGCAAAGCCCAGGCTGGCGGGCAATGCCTGGCGGTTGAGCGAACGGGTCGCCTGATGTTGCTGCTGCAGGGCCTCGCGCAGGGCCACCTGGCCCTGGCTGGCAACGGCGCTGCTGCGCATCAGCGCCTGTTGTTCGGCGAAAGTTTGCAGCAGTTGCCCGGCATGCCGATCAACCGCCTGGCGCTGTTGCTCAAGGTCCAGGCTGCGCCGCCCGGCCCAGCGCAGCAGGCCGAACAACGGCAGGTAGGCCACGGCCAGCGCCAGCGCCACGGATGGCGCCAGGGCGAACAGGCCAAGGACCACCACCGTTGGCGTCACCAACGCGGTAATCAACGGTGCCAACAGATGCGCCGGGATACTCATGCTGCTGAACACCGGCCCGCGCACCAGGTCATCGAGATGGCGCTGGCGGCCCTGCGCCAGCCGTGGCAAATGCTCCAGCAAGCGCGACACCAGCCCCGCTGCCAGCCCTGCCCCGGCGAGGTAACCACGGCGCTGGGCGATGTAACTGACCAGGGCCTGCAGCAGCGTCAGGCCCAGCAGCAGCGCCACCGGCTGCAGCACATCGGCGCCTGCGCGGTCGAACCAGGCCAGCACCAGCGGCACCAGTGCCAGCCCCGCCAGACCATCAAGCACCGCGGCCAGCACCATCCATATCAGCGCCGCGCGCAGGGCTTGCCAGGTGCGCTGCGGCAACTGGCGCAAGGACGAAAAAACACTCATGACACAGGCTCCATTTGCTCGGCATCGGACATTTGTTCACGCCACAACTGACGGTAAAGGCCGTCCATGGCCAGCAACTGCTGATGACTGCCACGCTGAACGATCCGGCCCTGGTTCAACACCAGGATCTGCTCGGCATGGCAGATGCTCTGCAAGCGGTGGGCAACGATCAACCGCGTACGCCCGGCCGCGCCCTCGTGCAGGGCCATGCGCAAGGCCCGCTCGGTGTGCGGATCGGTGGCCGAGGTCGGCTCGTCGAGGAGCATGATCGGCGCACTCGAAAGCAGCGCCCGGGCAATGGCCAGGCGTTGCAGCTCGCCGCCCGACAACTGCACATCGTCACCGGCTATGCTCGCGTAGCCCTTGGCCAGCGCCATGATCCGGCTGTCGAGGCAGGCCGCCCGTGCAGCCTCGCGAATCTGCTCGAGGCTGGCGTCGGGCTGGTACAGGGCGATGTTCTGTGCCAGCGACAGGCGCAGCACTCCGGCGTGCTGGAACACCAGCGCCAGATGCCGTTGCAGTTGCGCGCTGGCGATCTGCCGAACATCCACCCCGCCGACCAGCACCTGGCCGCTGTCGACGTCCATGAACCGCGCAATCAAGCCGGCCAGGGTACTTTTGCCCGCGCCCGACGGCCCCACCAGGGCCGTGGTGGTGCCTGGCTCCAGGCGCAGGTTGATCGCTGACAATACCGGCACCTCGCCATGGGCGAAGGACACCTCGCGCATTTCCACGCTGGCGTCCCTGGGCGCTTGCGGCGCGTCGGGCTCGGCCAGCGGCGGCGTGCTCAACACTGCCTGCAAGCGCTGCGCACTGACCCGCGCGCTATTGAGGGCATCGAGGCCGTGCCCCATGGCCAGCACCGGCGCGGCCATGGCCCGGACCAGCAACACAAAGGCGCACAACTGCGCCGCGCCGACCTCGCTGAGCCCCGGCAGCAACGCGCCAAGCACCACCCAGGCCAGCAGCCAGGGCGCACTGAGCAGCACCTGGACCAACGCCGCCAGTTGCCCGGCGCGGCTCACCCAGTGGCTGAAACGCTGATCAAAACGCTGCACCGCCTGTTGCAGGCTGCGCTGCACGCCGGCCCCCGGGAACTGGCGCACCAGGCGCAAGTTGGCGGCGAACTGGCTGTAGTCGCTGAACAACTGCTGCACCGCCGCATTGCGCTGCTCGACATCTTCGCGGTAGTGCGCCGAGCCCAGCCGCCAGTACCCCAGCACCCCCAGTGCCAATGGCAGCAGGCACCACAGCGCCAGGGCGCTGTCGCTCCACAGCAGGTAGCCGAAGGTGGCCAGGGGGATCAGCAGCAGGTTGACCAGATCGGTCGGCGCATGGCCGACCAACTGGTGCAATGCACGTACGTCCTGCTCGGCATAGCGGGTCACGCCCTCGGGCCCGAGGCGGGCGAACCAGCCCAGCGGCAAGCGTTGCAGATGCTCGGCCAGGCGCACGCGCAAACGCTCGCACAGGTCGGCATCAACACCGTGGGTGAGGTGCAGGGCCAGGGTCTGGCCACACAGCCACAGGGCCGAGCCGAGCACCGCCAGCAGCACCCAGTTCATCACCCCGGGCGCCAGCGGCGGCGCCTGTTGCAGGCTGTCGGCCAGGTGCGCCAGGGCAATCAGCGGCAACAGCGAGCTGACCCCGGCAATGGCCTGCACCGCCACCGCCAGGCACAAACGCACCCGGAACGGGCGCAGCAGTGACTGCAGTTCAGGCCCCAACAGGTTCATTGGCACCCCTCCAGCGCCTGCGCCAGGGTGGCTGCCGGCAAGGCCTGTGCGGGCGTTTGCGGAAAACCGATGGCGGCTGTCACCTGCTGCCACAGCGCGACCACTTCCAGGCTGCGCTGTTGCCGGCGCACCAGCCCTGCACCGTCGAGCAACGGCTCCAAGGCCCTGGCCGCAGCCTGTGGCCAGAGCTGCCGATAGACCTGGCCCCAGTCCGTGGCGGCGTCCATCAGCACTTCGGCACATGGCAAGGCGCCGCCGCTCAGCACAAACAAGCCGTCCTCGTCCTCGCGCGGCGCGCGCACCGCTGGCATCCACAGCAGCGGCCCGTGCGGTGAGGCCAGCAGCAAGGTGCCGCTGTCGGTGGCCAGGCTGATGCGCTGGAGCATCTGCATGCGCCCGTCATCGGCCGCCGCCAGTTCATTGAGCACCCGTAACGACACCGGCACCTCGGCCATCACCAGGCTGACATCGCGCCACGGCGACAGCGCCGGTGCCAGGTTGTCCAGCGACCACGGCCCCACCGACTCCAACAACGCCGCCAGGATGTCGAGGGTGGCGTAGCTGACCTGCACCGCACAACTGGCCTCGATATGGCGGATGCCCTGCTGACGATGCAACTGCCGGCCCAGCTCGATGAAGCGCGCCACCCACGGCAACTGCGGGTAAAAACTGTTGAGCAGACAACGGCGCTGCAAGCGCGCCGCGCAGCGCAACAGCTCGTGCAGCTCCTGAGGCAACAGCGGGTGTTCGATCAACACATCGATACCGCGCGCCATCAACGCTTGCGCCAGAGCCGGGCCCTGCTCGCCGCGCGCCGCGCCGCCCACCGCCACGCAGGCCAGGCGAACGTCTTCGGGCAACTGCTCAAGGGCAGCGAAACACGGTACATGAAGATGCCGGGCCAGGGCCTGTGAGCGGCGACTGCCCTGGCCCAGCACACCGACCAGTTCAAGCTGCTCGGCAGCGGCGACACCGGCGGCGTAGAACTGGCCGAATCGGGAACCCACTACCAGGGTTTTGACGGGAGTGTTCATGGGCGCTGTTCCTCCAGCAAGTAACGACTGAGCCCGGCGTTCAGGCAATCGAAGTGATTGCCGCGCAGGGTCTGCACACTGAGCGGCGCCAGCGACGCGGCCTGCCACCAGGCCTGCAGGCTGGCCTGGTGATTGGCGATTAAGGGGTTGCCGACACTGGGCACGAACAGGCGCACGGCACCGATGTACGGCGCGCTGTCGCTGTAGTGGCTGGCCCGTACCGAATGGGCAAACACCCGGTACAGCTGTTCATCGGCGATGCCACTGGCGGCGCTCAGCACCCGGGCCTTGAGCTGGGCAACGTCGAAGGCCGGCAAGGCTGCGCTCAAGCTGCCCGCCGGCAGGTGTTGCACGGATGCCTGCAGCAGCGGCGCCAGGGCCGCCTGCAATTGCTCGGCCGACGGCAAGCCGAGCGCCTGCGGGTCGAGGCCGAGGGTGGCGGCAAAGCTGTAGAGGATCAGCAACTCGTCATCCAGCCGATACGGGATGCGGTAGCTGGAGACAATGTCCACCCGGCGCACCTCGGCGCCCAGTTGCAGCAGCGCCTTGGCCAGTTCCAGGGTCACCAGCCCGCCGGAGCAGTAGCCCAGCAGGTCGAAGCTGCGCCGGCCGCTGTCCCACAGAGCCTGGGCATAACGCTTGCCGAGGGTGGCATTGACATGCTGCGGCGCCAGGCGCAGGTAGGCCTCGCTGTCGTGTACCGCCAGCCCCAGCAGCGGGCCGCTGCCGGCAAGCTCGGCAATCAGCCGGCGATACGGCAACAGCGTGCCGAGGCCTTCATGCACCAGCACCCGGGCGATGCCCTCGCCTGCGGCCAGCTCGCTCAAGGCGTCGACCCGTACGCGCCCGGCCAGCGGCGCGCGGGTGGCTTGCAAAACAGGCGTTGCCGGCTGTTCAGCGGCCGGCGCCTCAGCCCCTGACTCACTACGCAAACGCTGGGCCAGGCCGGCCGGGGTCGGCTGGCTGAGGGCCCAGCGCAACAGGCGATCGAAGGGGTGTGCACGGGCCAGCGCTTCCTGCTCGCGCAGGCCGGCGATCAACTGGGCGATCAGCAGCGAGTCGCCACCGGCGGCGAAGAAGTCCTGATCGGCCGACAGCTCGTTGCAGTCGAGCACCCGCTGCCAGTGCCCGATCAGGCGCTGGACCAACTCATCGCTGACCTCGCTGCGCACCTGGCGCACCGGCTCCAGCTGGCGCTGCTGGGCCTGATGGGTCAGGGCGCGGCGGTCGATCTTGCCGTTGGCGGTGACCGGCAGCGCGTCCAGCACCCGCACCTGGGCCGGCACCATGTAGCGCGGCACACGCTCGGCGATAAACGCCAGCAGGTCGTTGCTGGCGAGCACGGGGCGGTCGGTTTTCATCCGTGCCACCAGCAGGTCATAGCCCAGCAACGACAATACGCTGTCCGCTGACCCCAGGGCCTGGGCATGGTCGCCGGCCTGAGCGTTGAGCCAGTCCAGCCACTGCTGGCGGTGCACGAACAATTGCCCGGTGCTCGCCCGCAGGTCTTGCGGCGTTTCCATCATCAGGCTCTGGCTGATGCTGATTTCCCGGTGCTCGCGGGTCAGTTCCTGGATCACCAGCCAGGCATCGGCCTGCAACAGCTGACGCAGCCCGGCCAGCAAGCGCGGGGTGTCGAGGGCATTGTTCAAGGCCCCGGAACTGAGCAGCAGGTCCACCGAGCCTGGCTGCAGGCCTTGCTCGCAGGCGGGTTTGTTCATGTCGAAGTGCATGAAGCGCACCCACGGGTACTCGGCAAAGCGCTCCCGGGCAGCATTGAGGAAGTAGCTGGAGACATCCGAGAACAGGTAGTCAATCTGCACCCCGGCTGCCGCCAAAGGCGCCAGCGCGGCAATGACCGAGGCACTGGCGGCAGCGGTGCCGGCGCCGACTTCAAGAATGCGCCAGTTGCGCATGCCTTCACGGGCAACAATCGCCCTGACCGCCTCGGCCATGGCCTGGTGCAGCACCTGGGCATGCAGGCCACGGCTGTACATGGCCTCGGCGATATGCGCCGAGCCCTCGGGGAACATCAGGCTGGCCGGGCTCAGCCGGCCATCCAGTTGCTCGGCCAGGCGCATGGCGCTGCCACGCAGGTAGTCGACCAGTTCCACCGGCCACAACGGCGCCGGGGCCAATTGGGCGAAACGCGCCCAGGCCTGGGCCTGATCGAACGCGCCGGGGTCTACCAGGCAGCGCCAGCCTGCCCCCGCACGTTGCAGATAGCCGCTGTCGGTCAACAGCATCAGCCAATGCTGCAGCAGCCGCTGCTGACCGGTTTCAAGCTTGAGCGCCTGGCACAGCGGGGCAAAGGCCACCTCCTCGCCCGCTGCGAGCAGGCCGCTGCTGGCCAGCCAGTGCAGCAGCGAGGCATCGGCCGCCCGGTCCAGCGCCGCCAGGGCGGCGTGAATTTCTTCACGCGGGCCGAAATCGGCCTGTTCCAGGGTGTCACGCGCCTTGGCCATAACCTCGGCCAATTCCTCGCCAACCCGTTGTTGATCGTTAGCCGAAGTTTGTGCAGTGACAAAGCTGCACAGCGAACGCTCGTGACGCTCGCCCACCAGTACCGTGGTGCTGGCAGCGATCTGTGGATGAGCGAGCCAGGCAGCGTCGATCTCCGCAAGCTCGATGCGATGGCCGCGGATTTTCACCTGATCGTCCTGGCGCCCGAGGAACTCGATCAGGCCGTCCTCGTCCAGGTAGCGGCCGAGGTCGCCGGTGCGGTACAAGCGCCGGCCGCTGGCATGGGTGATGAAGCGCTCGGCGGTACGTTGCGGGTCTTCGGCGTAGCCCAATGCCAGGCCCAGGCCGCCGATATGAATCTCGCCGCGTACCCCCGGCGGGCATTGCCTGCCGAGGCTGTCGAGCACTTCCAGGGTCTGGCCGTTGAGGGCGAGGCCGTAGGGGATGCTCGGCAAGGCCGTGTCGGCGGGGCGAATCGGGTGCTCCACCGACCAGATCGCCGCCTCGGTCGCACCGCCGAGGCTGAACAGCTGGCTGTCGGGCCAGCGCTGCCACCAGCGGGTTGGCAAGGTGGTGGGAATCCAGTCGCCAGACCACATCACGCAACGCGGCCCAGGAATGGCTGCCGGTTCACTTTCCAGGTAATCGATCAGCATCTGCCCCTGGGCCGGCACCGAGTTCCACAGGGTCACACCGTGCTCGGCCATCAACTGCGCCCAGTGCGAGGGATCGGCGCCACGTTCGGGGTCTGGCAAGACCACCTGCGCACCCACCGCGGTGGCACCGAAGAAGTCGTACACCGACAGGTCGAAACTCAGCTCCGCCAGCCCCAGCACCCGGTCCCGGGCATTGACGCCGTAGCGCTGGTTGATGTCGTCGAGGGTGTTGACCACCGCGCCATGGCTGAGCATCACGCCCTTGGGCGTGCCGGTGGAGCCGGAGGTGTAGATGATGTAGGCCAGGTCGCCAGCCTGCACCGCCAGCGGTTCGCGTGGCGGCCAGTGGCTGGCGGCCGTGAGGCTGTCGATGGCAATGCGCGGCAGCTCAAGGCCCTCCGCCAGCACCTCGGCCTCCAGGCAGATGAGCGCAGCAATCCCGGCATCGCGCAAAATGGCTTCGCGACGCAGGGCCGGTTGGCGGATATCGATGGGCACATAGGCTGCGCCCATCTGGTTGATGCCGAGCACGGCCATCAGTTGCCAGGCGCTCTTGGGCAGCATCACCGCCACCCGCGCCCCGGGGGCAACATCAAGGGCCTCCAGCGCCGCGCGCACCGCGTCGGCGTGCCGGGCGACCTGGCGGTAACTGTAAACCCCGTCGCGATCGCTGATCACCGGCGCATCCGGGCTACGCAACGCCTGACCGGCAAAGCCGCTGGCGATGTTGCGATCCTCGGCTTTCGCCCCCGGCAGATGCGCGACCCGCTGCTGTGCCAGGACGATATCGCCGCGCTGCTGCCAAAGCTGTGCATCCGCAGACAGGCGCTGCAGCAACGCGACATAGGCCTCGAACATCTGCGCCGCCATGCCGTCCGGCAGGACGCCGACGCGCACGTCCCAGCCAATCTGCAAACCGCCATACTGGTCGCTGACCTGGCAATCGATCCACACCTGGGGGGTCTGGCTGATCATGTAGCTTGGCGGCTGCAACAAGCGCCCGCTATCCCCCAGCAGGCGCTCGACGCTGCCGATGCCGCTGGTGAACACCACCGGCATCAGGTCGGCGCCACGGCCCTGGCCCCGTGCCAGTTCGCGCAACACCTCGACCCCGGTAAAGCGGCTGTGGTCGAGGTCGTCGAACAGCTGCGCGCCGATGCGCCGTGCCCGCTGGACGAAGTTGGCGCCACTGGCGCCATTGACCTGCAACAGGCTCAAAGCGGTGAAGTCGCCCAGCACCTGGCCCAGTTGCGGGTGCAGGTCCGGGCGGTTGAGGACGGTGAGGTTGAGGCAAAAGTCAGCGCTCTGGCTCCAGCGCCCGATGACCTCGGCGAATGCCGCCAGGGTCACCCCCGTCGCACTCAAACCCTGGGCGCTGGCCAGGGCGCAGAGCGCATTCCACTGGGCCACGCTCAAGCTGGCATGGTGGTGCTGAAAGCGCCGCGAGGTAATCCCGGCGTCATCGCTCAAGGGCAGGTCCGGACGCCCCGGCAGGCTCTCCAGGCGCGCCAGCCACCAGGCCTTGTCGCTCTGCCAGGCAGCGCTTTCACGGCTCTGTTGTTCATGCTGCAGGTAGTCGCGAAAGGTCGCCTCCAGCACCGGCCAATGCCGGTCTGGCTCCAGGTAGCGCTGGCTCAGCTCTACCAGCAGCAGTTGCAAGCTGGCGTAGTCGATGAGGGTGAAATCCACCGAGCAATGCAGAACCGCGCGATCGGCGCCCAGGCTCAGTTCCGGCAGCAGGACCGGCCACTGGTCGAGGGCATGACAGGCATGATCGAGGCGCTCGCGTACCTGCTGCAGGTGCGCATCGAAGGCTTGCGCCGAAGCCTGGCGCAGGTCATGCAACGGCAGGCATTGCCAAGGCACCTGGGCCTGCACGCACTGACGGCTGTTGTCTTGCACCACCGCGCGCAACATCGGGTGGCGCTGCACCAGGGCGTTCCAGGCCTGGTTCAGTTGCTCGCTGTCGACAGTGGCCGGCCAGGGGTATTCAACATACAAGTGGCAGGCATTGCCGCCATAGTCGAAGGCCGGATTGCGCCCCAGCACGTAGGCGCCCTGTACCGCGCTCAGGGCAAAAGGTTGCAGCGCCTGATCGGGTTGCGAGCGCCATTGCGAACGTGGCAACAGATGGTCCATCAACGCCTCGCGCTGGGCGCGGATACGTTCGGCCAGGGCCGGGTCCAGCGCCCCTTGCGGCGCACGAAAATGCAACTGGCCTTCAGTAGCCCAGAGTTCGATCTGGCGCTCACGGCAGATGTGCAACAGGTCATTCAGGCTCATAGCACGCCCTCCTCTACTGCGGCACTGCTGGCCAGCAGCGCGGCCATGCCGGCCAAGGTTGGCTGCAGGTAGAAGTCACTCATGCGCAGGCTCACGCCCAGTTGCTCGCGCACGCTGGCCAGCAGCCGGGTCGCCAGCAGGCTGTCGCCGCCGAGGCTGAAAAAACTGCCCTGGGCGCTGCGCACCGGGCGTCCCAGCACCGCCTCCCAGCACCCGGCCAGGGGTTGCAGTGCAGGATTGAGCTCGCCCTCCTCGCTGCTGGCCGGTTGTTGACGCTGCAGCGCTTGCATCATGCAGGCTTGCAGGCGCTTGCGGTCGATCTTGCCGTTGGCGTTGAGCTCCAGGCGCGGCAGGCACCAGAGGTGTTCGGGGCGCATCGCTTGCGGCAGGCGTTGTTGCAGCCAGTGCTGCAGACTGTCGGCGCTCAGGGCATCGGCCGTGGCGGTGGCGCTGAGCAACAGCATCGCCGGGTTCTGCCACAGGCTGTGCAGCTCGGCAAAGCCACTGCGGCCAAGCAGCTGGGCGATCTGCGCAGGGTCAGGCAGCACTGGCCTGCGGCTGTCGAGCAGTGCTGCGCTGACCAGCCTCAGCGGCGAGTCACGCAACAGCTCGGCGAGCAGCAGGCGCCCGCCCGGCTTGAGCAGCGCCTGGGCCAGGTTCAGGCAGTCAGCCGGCTGCGCATAGCTGTGCAAGGCGGCGAAGCTGATCACCAGGTCGTACTGCGCGCACTGCTCGACGGGCAACAGGCCATCCACCAGCAGTTGGCTGGCAACGCCCGGGCGCTTGCCGGTAGAGGCGGCCAAGAGGCCGGGGCTGGTGTCGAACAGGGTCAATTGCAGCTCGCGCTGGCCGAGGTGGTCGAGCCATTGTTCGAGCAACTGGCCACCGCGCACATCCAGCACCGCGACCTTCAGCGGCCCGGCCTGGGCGCTGCACTGCTGCTGCAGCGCCTGGCTCATGGCATCGAGCAACTGGCGCCCGGCCGGCAGGTTAAGGGCCATGGCCTGGGGCGCCAGCAGCGGATCGAACAGCACCTGGGCAGCGCCACCCTCGACCGCCAACAGCGACTGCAGCGAAGCGACCATGGCCTGCAGGTCGGCCTCGCGCCAGCCCAGTTGCGCCAGGGCATCACCGAGGCTCATGGCTTGGGTGGGTTGTTCGCCCAACCACTGGCGCCAGGTGTCCAGCAGCGCCGGCGCCGGCAACGCTTGGCCATTGAGCAGGCGTTGCAGCAGCTCGGCGCTAACCCGTGCTTCAGCTTGCAGGGTGTCGTCCAGCATCGAGCCGCCTTGCAGGGCATCCGTGGCCACAGTCACCGGCGCCGGGCTGCTCACCAGCACCGCGCCAAGGCTGGCGACAGTGCCTGGCAGCACCGCCGCGCAGGCGTTGTCGATCAAAGGATGGGCACTCAGCGCCGCCTCGATCTCGCCCAGTTCGATGCGTTGCCCACGCACCTTGACCTGCTGGTCGATACGGCCGAGAAACTCAATGGTGCCGTCGCCCCAGAAACGCCCGCGATCGCCGGTGTGGTACCAACGCCCGCGCTCGTCGCTGCGAAAACGCTGGGCAGTCAATTGCGGGTCGTTGCGATAACCACGGGCAAGGCTGGCGCCGCCAATCAGCAATTGCCCGACCACCTGCTCGGGCACATCGCGGCCGCTGTCGTCGACCACCCGATAGGCCTGGCCGGCCAGAGGTTTGCCATAGGGGATCGAGGTCCAATGACCCGGCACCTCGTCGATGCTGTGCAGGTTCGACCAGATCCCGGCCTCGGTGGCCCCGCCCAGGCCATACACCCGGCACTGCGCCGTGGCATGCCGGCGCAGGCGCGCGGCAAGGTCCAGGGCGATCCAGTCGCCGGACAGCAACACCGCCCGCAGGCTCTGGTAGTGGCAGTCGCTGGCGGCAATGCCCAGGGCCATTTCCAGCAACGCCGGCGCCGAGTTCCACAGGCTCACCCGGTGCTCGGCAATCAATTGCGCCCAGCGCGCCGCATCGCGGGTTTCTTCGGGCTCCAGCAACACCAGGCGCGCGCCCTGCCCCAGCACTCCGAACAGGTCGAACACCGACAGGTCGAAATCCAGCGCCGACACTGCCAGCAGGCAGTCGTCGCGGTCGATGCCAAGTTCGGCCTGCAGCGCGTCGATGGTATTGATCGCCGCGCCATGGCTGACCTCGACACCCTTGGGCACACCGGTGGAGCCGGAGGTGTAGATCACATAGGCACTGGCCTGCGCCGCCACCGCCCGCGGCGCTGCCAATGCTGCGCACTGTTCCAGCTGCGCCAGGTTGAGCCAGCGCAATGACGGGCTATGCGCCGTGGGCGTTGGTGCTTGCTCGGCAATCACCAGGCTGATGCCCGCCGCCGATTCGATCAGGCTACGGCGCGCCGGCGGTTGCGCAGTGTCGACCGGTACATAGCAGCCACCTGCCGCGAGCACGCCGAACACCGCGACGATCTGCCCAAGCCCGCGCGGCAGGCAGACTTCCACCGCCTCGCCCTGGCGCATGCCGGCCTCCAGCAAGCCGGCAGCCACCCGCAGCGCGCGCGTGGCCAGTTCGCCGTAGCTGCAACGCTGGGCGCCACAGATCAGCGCCAGGTCATCCGGGCGCTGGTTGGCGTGGCGGAAAAAGTCGTCCAGCAGGCCGCGCCCCGGGGCCAGCGCCGGTACGCTGTTCTGGCGCTCGCGCCGGGCCTGTTGCGCCAGCGGCAGGAGCACCGGTTGCGGCAGGCTCCAGTCACTGTCGGCAAGGCGCTGCAGCAATTCGATGTAGGCCTGGAACATCGCCGCCAGCACACCCTCGGCGAACAGTTCGCTGATGCTGTCCCAGGCCAGCAACAGGCCGTCGTCAACCCGGTACAGCTGGTGATCGAGCCATACCTGCGGGGTTTGCGAAAGCATGTCGTCGAGGTCGCCAAACACCTGGCGAAAGCTTGCCGGAACAAACCCCGTCTCGTTGAGGTTGCTGGAAAACACCACCGGCGCCGAGCGCGGATGGCCCTGGCGACGGCCTTCGCGCAACACTTCCAGGGCCGGGAAGGCCGAACGGTCGATGGCGCCGTGCAGGCTGCGCTGAAACTCGCGCACCGCCTCGGCGAAGGGCAACTGCGGCGCGTCCTGGCATTCCACCAGCAGCAAGGTGGTGAAGTCGGCGATCGCCCGGTCGATGTCCGGATGGTCATCATGGCGGTCGAACAACGGCACGTTGAGCAAGAACTTCGACTGCCCGCTCCAGCGCGCCAGCACTGCGTTGAAAGCAGTGGCGAACACGCAGGACAAGGTCAGGCCATGGTCGCTGGCCTGGCGCTGCAAACGCTCGGCTTCAGCGGCGCTTAAGACAAACGCCTGGCGACTGAAACGCGGTTCGCGGATTGACTCAGGGGCGCAGGCCAGCGGCAGCGCCGGGCCATCGGGCAATTGCGCCAGGCGCTGGCACCAGTACTCGCGGTCGCGGCCGTAAGCCTCGGCGCGCCGTTGCTGGCGGCGGCTCAGGTAGTCGGCAAAGTGCAGGGTCGGCGGCGCCGGCAGCAACGCCGGCGCTTGGTAAGCCTGGCCCAGTTCGGCCATCAGCAGGCGCAGGCTTTCTACGTCGGCGGCCAGCAGGTCGACACTCAGCCAGACCCGGTCGCGGCCACCCGGCAGTTGCACCAGGCCCACCAGCATCACCTGCCCCGCCTCCACCGCCAGGCACTGGTGCGAGCGCCAGCGGCGCAGTTCAGCCCAGGCCTGCTGCGCGCCCAGGGGCGACTGCTGACGCCAGTCCTGGTGGTCGAAGACCTGCGCGGTCGGCGCCGCCAGGATCTGTTGCTGGCCGTCGTTGAAACGGGCGCGCAGCATCGGGTGGCGGCGTTGCACCAGGTTCACCGCCGCTTCAAGGCGCTGCGGGTCGATGCCCTGGCAGTCGAACTCGAGCCAGGCGTGACAACTGATATTACCCAGCGCTTCGGCGGCGCCCCGGCCCAGCCAATAGGCTTGCTGCACGGCGCTGAGCTCGAAGTGCTGCTCGTCAGCTGATACCGGTGCAACGCCAGGCGCCAGCGCAGGTTGCAAGGTTTGCCCGTGCAGCAGCGCCAGCCAGGCGGCCACGCTCGGTTCAGCGCTCAGCTGGGCAAACTCGACCTGCAGGCCGTGGCTGCGCAGGCGCTCTTGCAGGTACATCAGGCGGATCGAATCAAGCCCGCAGCCGAGCAGGTTCTGCTCGTCGCCCAGGCTGTCGATTTCAGCCACCGAGGCGCCCAGCAACTGGGCGAGGTGTTCGATCAGCCAGAGGCGCAACGGGTTGGCCGAGGGGGTGTCTGCTGTGGTCAGCTCGCGCATGAAAAGCTTCCTGTAGCCCGTAAGAATAAAGTCTGCGTGGCTCACCAAGATGCAAGCCATTATCAAATGAGACTTTATCGCAGGCGGGTTTTCAGGAAGCGCTCAAGGCTTTAGATGCACAGGCCTTTTTATTCGATTCAGAGTCAGCGCGCGTCAGCGGATCTCGCTGGGCGATACGCCGTAGCGTTTGCGAAAGGCAATGGAAAAATGCGCCGGGCTGTAGCCCACGCCATAGGCGACGGTCGAAACGTTGCTCTCTTCATCGCTGAGCATGCGGTGCGCTTCGCTCAGGCGATGCTCGTGCAGGTAGCCGAACACACTGGTGCCAAACACTTTGCGAAAGCCTGCGGTGAGCTTGCGCGGGCTCATGCCGACATGGGCGGCCAGGGCATTGAGGCTCGGCGGCTCGAGCAGCGAGCGCACCAGCAGGTCACGGGCGGCGTGCACGCGCTCGACATCCGAGGCGGTGATGCGCAGTTTCTGCTCTGGCTGGGCGCGTTCATCCAGTAAAAACTGGGCACTGAGCGCGGTCAGCTCGAGGGCCTTGCCACCCAGGTACAGCGAGCGGCTCGGGCCCTGCATCGGGCAGGTGGCGATCTGCGTGGCCAGGGCCTGCATTGCCCGCGGCGCCGGGCGCACCATCATGTAGGGGTCGCCGCCCCTGGCCGCCAGCAGCTTGCGCGGGGCCATGCCCAGGTGGCGGTCGAGCGACTCCAGGTCGAGCTGGACGATGGTGTAGCGCAACGGCGTCGAGGTGCCGTAGATCTGCGACGAGGTGAACTCGCCGTCATTGACGATGGTGCACAGGCTCGGGCCGCGGATCGATTGCTCGGCGTGCCCCGGAATCCGGCAGGACAACTCGCCGCTCTGCACCAGGATCAGCTTCAGACCGCGCTCCAGCGGGTCTTCGACCCAGGCCTCGCTCTCGGACCAGAGGGTGCCGGTAACCAGGGTCATGTGCGGTTCCAGGTAGACCGTGCCGGGCTGGTTGCCCTTGGGTTCGGCCTGCTTCTCTGGGTGAGTGGGGGCGATGATCGTAATAGTCATTGGGTTTTCCCTTTTCCTGAGGCCATTACGTGGGGCCTGACCTGAAATAACGGGAGGTTTGTAAACCCTCAACCTCCCTGTTTGAAGCCACTGCGTATTTCATCTAATGAAAAAGTCGCGGCACCGAAAGCCTTGGCGTTGAGAAGCGCTCGGCGAAGGATAATGATAATAGATCTCATTAAGCCATTTGTAGCCAATTATTTCTACAAATAGGAGATTTCATGTCCTTGAACACTTCGACGCCCCTGCCAGATGCCGTAGGCGACGCGCCCGACTGGCCGCCGGCCTTTGCCCGGCGCTATCGCCAGGCCGGCTACTGGCAAGCGCAGACCTTTGCCCAGGCCCTCGACACCGCCGCGGCCCGCAACCCGGCAGCGATCGCCATCAGCGACGGCGCCCTGCATTTGAGCTACGCCAGCCTGGCAGAACGCTGCCAGCGCCTGGCCGGCGGCTTGCGTGCCCTTGGCCTCAACGCCGGTGACAACGTGGTGGTGCACCTGCCCAATGGCAGCGCCTTTGTCGAAGTGTGCTTTGCCCTGTTTCGCCTCGGCGCGCGGCCGATCCTGGCCCTGCCCGCTCATCGTCAGCACGAGATCGGCGGCTTCTGCAGCTTCGCCCAGGCCACGGCCTACATCGGCTGCGATCAGCTCGAAGGTTTCGACTGCCGGCAGATGGCGCGCCAGTTGCGCACTGCCAACCCGCACCTGCGGCATGTGCTGATCGACGGTGACGCCGAAGAGTTCATTGCCCTCGGCACGCTGTACGGCGGCGAAGCAATGGAGCAGGACGCCGGCGATCCCGAGGCGGTGGCGTGCTTCCAGTTGTCGGGGGGGACCACCGGCACGCCCAAGCTGATTCCGCGCCGGCACGCCGAATATCTCTACAACGTGCGCGCCAGCAGCGCGGTCTGCGGGCTCGACGCGCAGACCGTGTACCTTGCCGCGCTGCCCATGGCGCACAACTTCACCCTCTGCTGCCCCGGGGTGATCGGCACCTTGCTCGCCGGTGGCCGGGTGGTGTGCAGCCGCCGCCCCGACCCGGACACCTGCTTCGCCTTGATCAGCGCCGAGCGGGTCACCGTCACCGCCCTGGTGCCGCCGCTGGCCATGCTCTGGCTCGACGCCCAGGCCCAGCGCCAGGCCGATCTGTCGAGCTTGCGACTGCTCCAGGTCGGCGGCGCGAAGCTGCTCAGCACTGCTGCGGCGCGGGTCAAGCCGGTGCTTGGCTGCACCTTGCAACAAGTGCTGGGCATGGCCGAAGGGCTGCTCTGCTACACCCGCCTGGACGATCGCGAGGAATTGCTTCTGCACACCCAGGGCCGGCCACTGTGCGCCGATGACGAGCTGCGCATCGTCGACGAACAGGGCCAGCCAGTACCCGACGGTGTAGTCGGCGAGCTGCAAGTGCGCGGCCCCTACACCATTCGCGGCTACTACCGGCTGCCCGAACACAACGCCAAGGCCTTCACTGCTGATGGCTTCTATTGCAGCGGCGACCGCGTGCGGCGCACCGCCGAGGGTTACCTGGTGGTCGAGGGACGGGACAAGGACCAGATCAACCGCGGCGGCGAAAAGGTCGCCGCCGAAGAAGTGGAAAACCTGCTGATCAACCATCCCCAGGTGCATGACGCGGCGCTGGTGGCGATGCCCGACGCGGTGCTGGGCGAGTCCACCTGCGCCTTTATCGTCGCCCGCGATCCGGCGCCCTCGGCGTTTGGCCTCAAGCAGCACCTGCGCAGCCAGGGCCTGGCCGCGTTCAAGGTGCCAGACCGCATCGAGTTCGTGGCGCAGTTCCCGCAGACCGGGGTCGGCAAGGTCAGCCGCAAGGACCTGCGCGCAACCCTGCGCCAGGCCTGGCTCGATGCCAACTGTGGGAGCGTCGCCTCGTGATGGCCGGGCTGTTGTCCCAGGGCGAGCGCTGGGTGCGCCCGTATCGATTGACGCCGATGCCGCGCTGGCGCCTGGTGTGCTTTGCCCATGCCGGCGGCAGTGCGAGTTTTTTCCGCGACTGGGCCAGCGCCCTGCCCGCCGATATCGACCTGTTGGCCATCCAGTACCCGGGCCGTGAAGACCGCTTCGGCGAAGCCTGCCTGAGCGACATGCCCAGCCTGGCCGAGGCCGCGAGCGTTGCGCTGCATGGCTATGCCGACCGGCCGCTGGCGCTGTTCGGCCACAGCCTCGGCGCGGTGGTCGCCTATGAAGTGGCGGTGCGCCTGGCGCAGCAGACAATCGCCGTCGAGCAGTTGTTCGTCTCCGCCCACCCGGCGCCGCAGTGCCAGCGTGGCGGGCAGTTGCACAGCGGCCCCGACCAAGCGTTGCTCGACGATGTGCGGCGGCTGTCGAGCCGGCCCAACCCGCTGCTCGAAGATCCGGCCCTGTGCCAGATGTTCCTGCCCAGCCTGCGCCATGACTACCAGATCGTCGAGACCTACAGCCGCGCCGCGCCGCAGCCGCTCAACAGCCGCATCACCGTGTTCTACCCCGAGCAGGACCCGGAGATCGACCTTGACGAAGCCCTGGCCTGGCAAGCCGCCAGCCTCCAGCCACTGCACCTGCAGCGCTGGCAGGGCGAGCACTTCTACCTCATCGAGCAGCGCCAGGCGCTGCTCGATGCCCTGGCGGCCAGCCTGCTCGGCCGTCGCCCGCTGACATCACCTGCCCTTGAGGAAGCCCTCTGATGAAATCCCCTGACGCTTGTGAAGGCCTGCCGGACATCCGGATCGCCATCGATTCACTGGACCACCAGATCATCGAACTCATGCGCCAACGCATGGCTTACGTCAAAGCCGCCGCCCGCTTCAAACCGACCGAAAACAGCATCGCCGCGCCCGAGCGCGTCGCCCAGATGCTCCCGCAACGGCGCCAGTGGGCCGAGGACGCCGGGCTCGATGCACACTTTGTCGAAACCCTGTTTGCCCAGATCATTCATTGGTACATCGCCCAGCAAGTCGTGCACTGGCGCAGCATGAGGGTGCCCGCATGAAAGCCCTGACCCGACTGGAGGAGCACCTCGGCGAGCTGACCCAGGTGTTCGAGCAGGCCCGCCAGCGCGCGGTGCTGCAAGCTGAGCCGGTGCTGGCCAGTTACGCCCTGGCGATCGATGCGGTGGACCTGCTGGAGCTGTTTTGCCGGGTCGACCAGCCCTGCGCCGAAGCCGTGTTCTGGCGCGCCGCCGATGGCGGCAGGAGCCTGTTCGGCTGGGGCGTGGCTGCAGAGCTGAGCGGTGCTGGCGAGCAGCGTTTCGCCAGCGTTGACCAGCAGTGGCAGCACTGGCTGCGCAGCGCGGTGATCCACGGCCCGCAGCCGCCGCTGCTGTGCGGGGGGTTTCGCTTCGACCACCAGGTCCAGGCCAGCAGCGCCTGGCAGGGTTTTGGCGACGCCTCGATGCGACTGATGACCTTGCTGCTGATACGCGACGCCGACGCCTGCTGGCTGCTGTGCCAGCAGTTGGTCGGGCCTGCGGACACTGCCCAAAGCCGCTGCGAGCAGGTGCTCAATGAGTGGCACGGGCTGATGGATCGCTACCTGTCGGCGCCGGTTGTCACGCCGCCCGCGCAGCACCGCCGCGACCAGAGCCTGCCGCGCGCCTGCTGGGAGAGCAAAATCGTCCAGGCCCTGGACGCGCTACGCGATACCTCGATGAAAAAGGTGGTGCTGGCGCGCGAAGTGCTCAGCGAGTTTTCCCGGGCCGTCAGCCCGGGACGCACCCTGGCGCGCCTGGCCAGCAACGATCCGGCGGCCTACCTGTTCGCCTTTCGCCGCCAGCAAAGCTGCTTTATCGGCGCCTCGCCGGAACGCCTGGTCAAGCTCGACGGCGGCCGCCTGCAGACCCTGGCGCTGGCCGGCACCAGCCGCCGCGACCCCGACCCGCAACAAGACGCGCAACTGGCACAGGCGCTGCTGGACTGCGAGAAAAACCGCCACGAACATGCACTGGTGGTGCAGATCATCGAAAGCGGCCTGGCGCCGTGGGCAAGCCAGTTGCAGGTACCGGCGACCCCGTCGGTGCAACGCCTGAGTCGGGTCCAGCACCTGAGTACGGTGATCGAAGGTCGCCTGCGCCCGCAAACAAGCCTGCTGCAAGTGGTCGAAGCCCTGCACCCGACACCCGCCGTCGGCGGCCACGAGCGCCAGCAGGCCATGGCGCATATTCGCCACTGCGAAGGTTTTGACCGTGGCTGGTACGCCGCGCCCCTGGGCTGGCTGGACGCGCGGGGCAACGGCGAATTCATCGTCGGCCTGCGCTCGGCGCTGTTGAACGGCGAGCAGGCCCGTCTGTTCGCCGGTTGCGGCATCGTGCCTTGCTCGGACCCGGCCAGTGAATACGAGGAGACCTGCATCAAGCTTGCGGGGATGCAGTTGGCGTTGCAGGCTTGAATGGGGTGATGATGGGCTTATCCATTCGACGTGGCGCTAAGCTCTGCCGATATCCAATTTCGTAGATACGCCAGCACAGGCACCGCCCGTAACTTCGCGACTTCAGGAGGCCGAGCGTAGGTGCCTGTAGGGGCAGTGCGCAGCACCTTCGGCGTCAGCCGAAGACGCGAGACGTAGACTTGGCGTAGCAAGTCGTAGGCCGCGATGCCCCGGAAGGCGCCGTAGCGTAGGGCCGTATGCTGGAGCGAGCGGTTTTGCCTACTTCTTCCCAAGAGAAAAGTAGGCCGCCGTAAAGGCGGAAGGGGCCAGCAGCAGCGCCACAGCGAATGGATAAGCTCGGTGCCCCAACTTACAGACCCAAGGACCAATTTCCACCGTTTGCACTAAGAACCTATAATTAGCTGGACCGGTAGCCAACCCGGGCACAGCCCCCTTCGGCGATCCGGACTGCCTCTGACATGAACACTACCCTCTTCACCACCTGCCTGCTCGCCCTCTGCCTGGCACTTACGGCCGGTTGCTCGAGCAAACCCAAGGCCAAATACCTGGCCGCCAACGCCGGTTCCAACTGCCACGCCAAAGCCGTGCCCACAGCCGGCGAAGGCGGCCTGGCGTGGGGCCCGACCTTGCAGATCGCCCGGCAGAAATCCATGAACAACTGCATCCGCTACGCCGGGCGCTCCGGCGGCCAGCCCAGGACCTGCAAGGTGGTGCTGGCCGAGTGCAAACGCTAGGCTTTGTACGAAAAGTGCCTGCGCGACGATCATGCGGCGTTGAGAACAGGCTCGGAATGCTCATTTACAACTCGTAAAGTCGTGCGCGACCCCGGCCGTTCCTCGCCTGTTCTCGCCTTGCCTGATCGCCGCTCGGCGACTTTTCGTACAAACCCTCGCCCCTCTGTAAGCCATACGCTATATAAATTCTTATATAGCGTTGTCAATTTGCTCGCCTGACTCTAGTATCGGCGGCGTTCTGCCGTTGCGCGTACCCGCTTGATCGATGCGATCAGACGGCTCCGGGGAGGGAGCTGTCGGGCGTTTTGCGCCACGCGCTATATAAAATAATATATAACGATACCGACAAAGGAGCGTCATGACCCCGTTCGCCCCCCGTACCCTGCTGCTCGCCCTGGCCGCCATCAGCGCCGAGGCTGCCGTGGCCGAGCAGAAGAAAACCTTCAGCCTCGGTGAAATCCAGATTTGGGCCCCGCAGGATGAGGCACTCGCCACCGGCAGCAGCGTCGTCGAGCTCGAAGACATGCGCCTGCATGACCGCGAGACCGTCGACCGCGCCCTGGCCCTGGCACCTGGGGTCAACCTCGCCTACATGGGCGGGCGCGCCGAGCAGGTGGTGTACGTGCGCGGATTCGACCGCCTGCAGGTGCCGGTGTATATCGACGGCATTCCCACCTATGTGCCCTATGACGGCAACATCGACCTGGGACGTTTCACCACCTACGACCTGTCGCGCATCGAAGTGGCCAAGGGTTTCGCCTCGCTGCTGTACGGCCCCAATACCCTGGGCGGGGCGATCAACCTGATCACCCGGCGGCCCACCGAAACCTTCGAAGGTGAAGTCGGTGGCGGCCTGGAGCTGACCGACCACGGCAACGTCAACGCCTATCGCAGCTACGCCAACCTGGGTTCCAACCAGGGCAACTGGTGGATGCAGGGTGGCGTATCGTATGTCGATTATGACTACACGATGCTGCCCGACGACTTCGAGCCAACCAACAACCAGCAAGGCAAGGGCCGTCGGGAAAACAGTAACAAGCGCGACGGCAAGTTCAGCTTCAAGCTCGGCTTCACCCCCAACGATACCGACGAGTACGTGCTCGGTTATGTCCAGCAGGAAGGCCGCAAGGGCCAGCCGCCCTACGCCGGCGACCTGCCCGCCAGCGGCCAGCGCAAGCGCTGGTGGGAGTGGCCGCAGTGGGACAAGACCAGCCTGTTCCTGGCCACCAATACGCGCTTCGGCGAGCACGGCCTGAAGACCCGGGTGTTCCGCGACACCTTCAAGAACTCGCTGGAAAGCTTTGTCTACAACAACGGTATCCATGGCGCGATGCAGCCGGGGTTCCCGAGCAAATACGATGACGAGTCCACCGGTTTCTCGGTCGAGGGCGACCTGGCGCTGAGCACCGGCAACCGCCTGGGCATCGCTTATCACTTCAAGGAAGATGTGCACCGCTCGCGCGATGGCAGCGACCCGCAAACCCACTTTCGCGACCAGACCCAGTCCATCGCCCTGGAAGATACCCTGCGCCTGAACGACATCTTCAGCCTGGTCGGCGGGGTGTCGTACAACTACCGCAAGAGCCTCGAGGCCGAAAACTTCGGTACCAGCGCCGCCTCACCCCGGGTCAAGACCCTGTATGACGAGCCGACCGGCAGCGACGATGCGGTCAACAGCCAGTTGGGCCTGTTCATCAACACAGGTCCCTTGCTGGACATCGACCACAACGGCCAGGTGCGCCTGACCGTGGCGCGCAAGAGCCGCTTTGCAACCATCAAGGACCGCTACTCGACCCGCTTTGGCACGGTGATCCCCAGCCCCGATCTGAAGTCCGAACGCGCCACCCACTACGAGCTGGGCTACAGCGGCGCGATCAGCCGCCAATGGACCCTCGACACGGCGCTGTTCGTCAGCAACATCGAAGACTCCATCCAGCAGGTCACCGTCGCCCCGGTCGCCGGTTGCGCAGCGCCGTGCGGCCAATACCAGAACATCGCCAAGGCGCGTAACCAGGGTGTCGAACTGGGCCTGCGCGGCGATCTGGGCAACTGGGAATTCAACACCAGCTACACCTACCTCGATCGTGAAAACCGCAGCAATCCCGAGCTGCGCCCGATCGATACACCGCGCCACAACCTGTTCGCCTCGGCCAGCCTGAACCTCGACGCCTGGCGCCACACCGCCAGCGTCGAAGCCGCTTCGCGGCGTTACAACATGTCCGATGGCAGCCAGATGAGCGGCGGCTACGCGCTGTACAACCTCAAAAGCGGCTATCGCTTGAGCAATGACGTGCGCATCGAAGCGGGCATCCGCAACCTGTTCGATCGCCTTTATGAATACAGCGAGGGGTACCCGGAAATTGGCCGCAGCTACTTCGTACAGTTCAATGTGCCGCTCTAAGGCCTGGCTGCTGGCGCTGCTGCTGGGCGCAGCCAGTGCCCGGGCGGGCGCGCCGCAGCCGGTGGTGGTGTTGACCAGCTACCCCGAGGAGATGATGACGCGCTTCGAAGAGGCCTTCGAGCGCGCCAACCCTGATTATCGCCTGCAGATCCTCTGGCGCCAGGGCTTCGATGCCCTGCCCTATCTGCGTCAGGCCGATCAGGGCGGGGTCGATGTCTACTGGGCGCCGTCACCGGGCAACTTCAAGCGTCTGGCCCAGGACGCCGGCTGGCAGCCGCTAGGGGTCGAGCTGGACGGTTTGCCGCCGCGCATTGGCGGCATCGCCCTGCGCGATCGCGCGGCGCGCTACCAGGCCACGGAGCTTGCCGGTTACGGCTTTGCCATTAACTCGGAAGAACTGGCCAAGCTGAACATGCCTGCCCCGCAAGACTGGCCGGACCTGCTCGATGCCCGCCTGCGCGGGCGCGTCGCCTTGCCCGACCCTGCGCGCGTCGGCTTTGCCCCAGTGCTGCTGGATATCGTTTTGCAGGCCTACGGCTGGGATCAAGGCTGGGCGCTGTGGAGCGAGCTCGCCGGGCAATCGCGGCTGGTGAGTCGCGGTGGCACCCTGGTCAGTGACGAGGTCGCCAGCGGGCGTTCGGCAGTGGGTGTGTCGATCGACTTTTTCGTGGCTTCGGCGGTGAGTAACGGCGAAGCGGTCGAGTTTGTTTACCCGGCCCACGGCGGGCTCAACCCGGCGCATATCGCCATCCCTCGCCAGGCCAGGCAGGTCGAGGGAGCGCGGGCCTTCGTGCGCTTCGTGTTGTCGCCTGAAGGGCAACGCCTGCTGGCCGACCCGGACATTCGCAAGTTGCCGGTGCGCCCCAGCATTTATGCCGACTTGCCGGCGGGCTATCACGACCCCTTCGCCGCCGCCCGCCAGGGCGCCTATGGCTACACCGACGATAGCTCGCGCGAGCGCCTGGCGCTGATCACCTCGCTGTTCGAGCAATGGCTCGGCCAACCCCATGAACGCCTCGCCGTGTTGTGGGCGCGGGTGCATGCCGGTGAAGCCCAGGGCCGCGACCTGACCGCGGTGCGCGAGTTTCTCAGCGTGCCGCCGATCGACGAGGAGCAAGCGACGTCGGCGCCGTTGCTGGCACTGTTTGCCCAGCGCCAGGACCATGGCATGCAGCGCCAGCCCGCGAGCGACCAGGATGCCCTCGGCCGCGAGGAAATCGCCTGGCAGTTCCATAGCGCCCGGCAACAGGCGCAAGCCGAGCGCCTGCTGTCGGCCATGGGCCTGTGAAGCGCGGTATCTGCTTGCTGCTCGCCACGCTGCTGAGCACGCCCGCCAGCGCCGCCGTCAGCCGTGAAGCCTTCGCCCAGCCCTTGCCGGGGCTGGACGATGCGCAGCAACTGGAGCGTTTCTTTCACGGCCGCAGCCTGTTCCGCCAGGCCTGGGTGGTGGCGCCTTCACGGGACGAAGCGGTCGATGGCCTGGGGCCGCTGTACAACCGCATCAGCTGCATTGCCTGCCACCCCAAGAATGGTCGCGGGCAGGCACCTGCCAGTGAACAGCAACCGCTGCGCACGATGCTGGTGCGCCTGTCGCTACCCGGGCACGATGCCCACGGCGGGCCGCTGCCACATCCGGTCTATGGTGATCAGCTCAGCGAATCGGCTGTTCCCGGCGTGGCCGCTGAAGGTCGGGCGCAAGTGCGCTGGCAAGAGCAGTGGGCCACCCTGACCAATGGCGAACGCATCGGCCTGCGTTCGCCGCGCCTGAGCTTCAGCGAACAGGCCTACGGCCCGTTGGGTAACGTGCGCACCTCGATGCGGGTCGGCTCGCCGGTGTTCGGCCTGGGCCTGCTCGAAGCCATCGAGGCCAGCACCCTGCAGGCACTGGCCGACGCGCCCAAGCCCGATGGCGTCAAGGGCCGCATCAACCAGGTATGGAGCGTCGAACGCCAGCGCCTTGAGCCCGGGCGCTTTGGCCTCAAGGCCAACCAGCCGGACCTGCGTCAGCAGATTGCCGGCGCCATGCACGGTGACCTGGGGATCACTTCGCCGCTGTATCCCCAACAGAACTGCACGCCGTTGCAAACGGCCTGTCGCCAGGCCGCCAGCGGCGGCGAACCGGAGCTCGATGCCGTGCAACTGAGCGACCTGCACTTCTACCTGGCCCACCTGGCGCCACCGCCGCGCCGCGACCGGAGCAAACCCGAGGTGCAACGTGGCGAGCAGTTGTTCAACCAGGCTGGCTGCGCACAATGCCACCGCCCGCGCCTGAGCACGGGCCAGCATCCGCTGTTCCCGCTGCTGTCAGCGCGACAGATCGCCCCCTACAGCGACCTGTTGCTGCATGACATGGGCCCGGGCCTGGCCGATGGCCGTGACGATTACCTGGCCACCGGCCGCGAGTGGCGCACCCCGCCACTGTGGGGCCTGGGCTTGCTCGAACGGATCAACCCCGGTGCCGGGTATCTGCATGATGGCCGGGCGCGTACGCTTGAGGAGGCGGTGTTGTGGCATGGTGGGGAGGCGGCAGTGGCGCGGGAGCGCTTTGCAGGCTATTCGCGGCAGGAGCGCCAGGAGTTACTGGAATTCCTGCGCTCACTGTAGAGGTGCAGTGCCCTTGAGAGCCCTCGCCTCACCCGGAGAAAATTAAGCCGGCCTCAGCCCCGACACAGGTGTTCATAACATTGGGCATCAACACACTGATGGAAAGAAAATTTCTCAGGCTCATCGGTTCAGGTTTGATGAACCGACAGTGAACAGCGGCTTTACGCTGCATTCGCTTTGCGACCACTTCACAATTGCCGTTTTCGAATGCGTTGCGGTTGTTAACCAGTGACGGCGCCTTTCGGTAGCGACTAATGATCTCCTTCATTTTTCTACGAGCGTAAAACAACTCGATTAGCACATCGAACATGCCGATCAGCGTTATTGCACCACAGACCTTTACAATAAACCCTGCGTAGGACACGCACTGCCAGCCCACACACTGCTGCGCAGCAACGTAAGTGAAGAGTTCATATATCACCATCGCCACAAACAGAGATACCAACGCAGCAACAATGGATAGCACAGCATATCGTGTGCCACGCATGTGCTGCCGAAACTGCCTGACCAAGGCGTCATCCATTCCATGTTTGCTGGCGAGAAACCAGCTTTTCAGTACCACCTCGAACGCTGGCCCGCCACCTTGAATTTCACGGACCGCCTTTTCAACTTTCTCCAGTACAAAGGACCGATTTTTCTCAAAATCGCAACTCAGGTGAAAACTCATGACGCGCTTGACTGGCTTGCCAGCCTGAAGCTCTGTAGCGTCGACACCCAGCGAAACCCCGCCGCCCAAAGGAAGGGCGAACCCCTGCCCGCGCATGAAAATGACCATCAATAACACAATAACCGTCGAGTACAACAAAACCTCTGGGTGCACGGACAGGCTATTATGGAAGTCGCCGCCCTCTGCGGAACAGACAATAACTATCGCATTCAATAAACTAAAAATCGATAGCAGTATGATGATCGAGAAAACGCCCCGCCGATTGATCCAATAAAACGTTTGGAAGCTATTCTCGGTGAGCGGAACCTTATTTTCCTTGACCCGGCGAGTCACCCACAAAAAACCAATGATTGCGGCGATGCAGATAAAACCGGCGTACTGCAGCACCATTGCTACATAGCCGAGTTCAAGACCGCTACGAATACCTGCCAACAATACATCCTTCACTTCGTCTACCGTTTCCATTCCCACATCCTGCCCGCCATGCTGGGCATGGCCCGATTATTATTGCTGCTAATTTTCGACCCTGCTCATCCGCGTACGCTCATGCCATTGCGATAGCCATTCAGGTACTGGGATGAGCGCGCTATCAAGGTAAGAGGACAGGTACTTGTGATTATCCATCAACCTCCCCGGGTCTTTATAATCCTGAGCGGTCGAGAGCAAGGTACGCCAAGCCGTCGCAGCAATGTCCTGCATTTGCCGTACCTGCTGCGCAGTGTAGGTTTCCATTTTCTGGGTGGGCATGATGCGACTTGCCAACATAACCAGATAATCAACGACGTTCTCCGTGAAATCAGCCCGCGCCGTAACCGCCGATGGCACGTCCTCGAACAGTTGGCACAGCCGGCGGCATCCCGCCGGAGTGTAGAGTGGTGAATCCTCAGAGGTTAACCGCCAGTACAACGAACCGTGTGGATTGCCTGACTGCGCCTGCGCACGGGCCACTCCCCTGGCTTGGATAAACGCCTGCAGGGTGCTGTCGATAACCTCAGAATCTAATGACCGCGCCAGTTTATCGATGAACTGAAGTTGGCGCTGGCTCGTCCTTTTTTCCAGCGAATGCCGATAGAGCATCGCCTGCATCCACTCGAACAGCTCGATCTTGCTACGACACCCCTCCAGCGCACGTTCGAGCAGCTGCTCTTCGCGTTGCACAAAGTCCCGAGGCGCCGATGCCGACATGAAGGACATTCTGCTCAACAACGTATTACCCCATAGGCGCGTGAAGGCGTCGAGGCTCTGGCAACTTTCCTGGATCGCCGGATCACTCATGCGCCAGCTAGTTTCAAGTAACGAAAGCTGCTTATGAGCCGCATCGGTAGATGACCGACGCAACCCTTCACTGTGCTGATCGACCATTTTCCGTGAAGCATCCCCGTAGTCAGCCAGAACCTTTTCGAGAAATTCACGGGCCACATCACCTGGCCGCTTGAAGGCAATGTCAACGCACTGTCTGATAAATGCAGACACCTGCTCGGCCTCTTCTTGTGCGTTCCATCGGCGAAGAAAGTCCTGATATTCCTTGTCAGTGAAAACGGGCTCGCTGATCAGCAACTTTGCCTGTTTTGCTAGCAATGTTGCGGGCACGCGCTCACACAGCAAGAGGAACTCTTGAACCTTGCGCTGCAATGCCTCGAAACCCACCTCGTCTGCCTTGATGGATTCAGCTACAAAACTGTCTTTTTTTGCTTTCAAGCCACTCTCTGCAGATTGCAAAGCCCTCGCAAGTGCACGTTCGGTTGCCGGCGCTTCATGGCGCAAGATGGTTTGCAAAACAATGACTTCCCAGCGTAGCTCGTGGCTGGCGTGCCTTCCTGCCACCTCCCGGTACAAACAGAGTTCCCGGACAATCGCTTTCGCCAAGCGCGGGTTACCCGGCATACAGTCAACGACCCTGGCATAGGCCGGCCTGGGTATGAACGCCAAGTTCTGCTCATACAATGACCAGGCCAGGCTGGCTGCCTGCTCGGCCTCTGGTTCCGGCAAGTGGAAGCGAATATCAATGATTTTTTCCAGAAACCGCTGGGCATCAGGGCCGAAGGCTTGCGAATGATCCTTGAGCGCTTTGCTGACAACCTCCAGGTCAAACGCCAGGACAAAGACGAACCTTGGCCAGTCCAGCAGCTCTTTCAAGCTCATCAATACGCTGGGGATCAATTTGGGGTCGATGCGGTCGAGGTCGTCGATAAATACCAGCACCTGAACCGAATGCAGTTCCGCCTGCAAAGCACGCAAATCCTCGGCACCTGGTTGCAGCCATTTTGGTAGCCTGGCGAGCAACTTGTGCACTCCCCCGACTGCGGCCGTCGTGACCTCTGCGCCAGGCAGGAGCTTCACCCCCGCGTCGATAACGACCTTCACGACATCGGCCATACCGCCCAGTTTCGCAGCGGCGTTTTTAGCCCATCGGGCCAGCCTGGGTACTTTGATCTGCTGTTTACCCAGCTGGCCAAGCAATGCCTGGTAAAAACTGCCGATCCCCCCTTGCTCGGTGGCATTCCACGCTGAAAATCGCACAATCACCCATTGCCTATCTGCCTGACAACGTCGGCGATTCTCTTGCCCAGCCTGACGCTCAATGAAATTCAGCACGCTGGTCTTGCCACTACCCCACCTGCCGCACAAGGCAATTCGCGTCGACCATGCGGGTGTTGCGCTGGCGGCGCGCAGTACCGATCGGGCGATGCTCCAGCGATCGAGCAAATCGTCTTCGCGCTGTTGCGCGGCTCTGTCGTGGCCTTCAACTGCACCTTGTACTTCATGCGTTGGCATTGCTACTCCGGTCCTATCCCTGCATGGCCTCTAGCCATCAATCGCCAGGAGCATACCCTCGAAACGCTGCCCTTACACTCCTCATATCATTCCCAATGATAATAACCTTCGCCCCATTCGATTCGTCGTTGATAGTTTCAAATCGCAGAATCCGCCCACTATCAATAAATTGGCGGACTCCCCATGGAACAGTCACTCAAACCTTTGCGTTACCCCCTTGCTCTATTGGCTGTATTGGTGATGAGTGCCTGCGGTCGCACCCCGGAGGCCGTACAGGCGCCGGCCGCGGCCAAGGTCAGCGTGGCCAAGGTACTGGAACAACCGATCAACGAGTGGGACGAGTTCACCGGCCGCCTGGAAGCGCCGGAAACCGTCGAGGTGCGTCCGCGCGTCTCCGGGCAGATCGACCAGGTGGCCTTCACCGAAGGCGCCCAGGTGAAAAAAGGCGATCTGCTGTTCCAGATCGACCCGCGTCCGTTCCAGGCTGAGGTCCGCCGCCTCGAAGCCCAACTGCAACAAGCCCGCGCCACCGCCATCCGTAGCGAAAACGAAGCCCAGCGCGGCGAGCGCCTGCGCAGCAGCAACGCGATTTCCGCCGAGCTTGCCGAGTCGCGCACCAGCGCCGCTGCCGAAGCCCGCGCCGGCGTTGCCGCGATCCAGGCGCAACTGGACCTGGCGCGCCTGAACTTAAGCTTCACCCGCGTCACCGCGCCGATCAGCGGCCGGGTCAGCCGCGCGCAATTCACCGCCGGCAACATCGTCACGGCTGACGTCACGCCGCTGACCAGCGTGGTCTCCACCGACAAGGTCTACGCCTACTTCGACGCCGACGAGCGCGTGTACCTCAAGTACACCCAGCTGGCGCGCGACGGCCAGCGCGGCCAGAGCACCCCGGTGTACCTGGGGCTGTCCAACGAAAACGGCAACCCGCACCTGGGCCAGATGAACTTCGTCGACAACCAGGTCAACCCCAAGACCGGCACCATCCGTGGCCGCGCGGTGTTCGACAACCGCGACGGGCAGTTCACCCCGGGCCTGTACGCACGCCTGAAACTGGTCGGCAGCGCCACCTACTCGGCGGTGCTGATCAACGACGAAGCGGTCGGCACCGACCTTGGCAAGAAGTTCGTGCTGGTCATGGACAAGGACAACAAGGCCGCCTACCGCGCCGTTGAGCTGGGGCCGAAACTCGAAGGCCTGCGCATCGTGCGCAACGGCCTGAGCAAGGATGACCGCATCGTCGTCAAGGGCCTGCAACGGGTACGCCCGGGCTCGCCAGTCGACCCGCAGGACACGCCAATGGCCAGTGACGCGACCATCGCCGCCCTCGCCCAACAACGTCAGGCGCTCGAAGCCAGTATCCAGGGCAAAACAGTGGCCACCCCCAGCGTAAAACTCGCCAGTGCCTCGGCACCGCGCGGTTAAGGGATCAGTCCGATGAATTTTTCCAAGTTTTTTATCACCCGGCCGATCTTCGCCGCGGTGCTGTCGCTGCTGATTCTGATCGCCGGCAGCATCTCGCTGTTCCAGCTGCCGATCAGCGAATACCCGGAAGTGGTACCGCCCACCGTGGTGGTGCGTGCCAACTTCCCCGGCGCCAACCCGAAAGTGATCGGCGAAACCGTCGCCGCGCCGCTTGAGCAGGCGATTACCGGGGTCGAGAACATGCTCTACATGTCCTCGCAGTCCACCGCCGACGGCAAGGTCACCCTGACCGTCACCTTCGCCCTCGGTACCGACCTGGACAACGCACAGGTTCAGGTGCAGAACCGAGTGACCCGCACCCAGCCCAAGCTCCCCGAGGAAGTTACGCGTATCGGTATTACCGTCGACAAGGCTTCGCCCGACCTGACCATGGTCGTGCACCTGACCTCGCCGGACAACCGCTACGACATGCTCTACCTGTCCAACTACGCCATCCTCAACATCAAGGATGAGCTGGCGCGCCTGGGCGGTGTCGGTGACGTGCAACTGTTCGGCATGGGCGACTATTCGCTGCGGGTCTGGCTCGACCCGAACAAGACCGCTTCGCGCAACCTCACCGCCAGCGACGTGGTCGCCGCCATTCGCGAGCAGAACCGTCAGGTAGCCGCCGGTCAACTTGGCGCGCCACCCGCACCCGGGGCCACCAGCTTCCAGCTGTCGGTCAACACCCAGGGCCGCCTGGTCAGCGAAGAAGAGTTCGAGAACATCATCATCCGCTCCGGCGCCGATGGTGAGATCACCCGCCTCAAGGACATCGCCCGCGTTGAGCTCGGCTCCAGCCAGTACGCCCTGCGCTCGCTGCTGAACAACCAGCCGGCCGTGGCCATCCCGATCTTCCAGCGCCCAGGCTCCAACGCCATCGAGATCTCCGACGAGGTCCGGGCGAAAATGGCCGAGCTGAAGAAGGACTTCCCTGAAGGCATGGACTACAGCATTGTCTATGACCCAACGGTATTCGTTCGCGGTTCGATCGAGGCGGTGGTCCACACCCTGTTCGAAGCGCTGATCCTGGTGGTGCTGGTGGTCATCCTGTTCCTGCAGACCTGGCGCGCCTCGATCATCCCGCTGGTGGCGGTTCCGGTTTCCTTGATCGGTACCTTCGCGGTGATGCACCTGTTCGGCTTCTCGCTCAACGCCCTGTCGCTGTTCGGCCTGGTACTGGCCATCGGTATCGTGGTGGACGACGCCATCGTCGTGGTGGAAAACGTCGAGCGTAACATCGGCCTGGGCCTCAAGCCCCTGGAAGCCACGCAAAAGGCCATGGGCGAAGTGACCGGGCCGATCATCGCCACGGCGCTGGTGCTGTGCGCGGTGTTCGTGCCGGCGGCGTTCATTTCCGGCCTTACCGGGCAGTTCTACAAGCAGTTCGCGCTGACCATCGCTATTTCCACGGTGATCTCGGCCTTCAACTCCCTGACCCTGTCGCCGGCCCTGGCCGCGGTACTGCTCAAGGAGCACCACGCACCCAAAGACCGCTTCTCGAAAGTGCTCGAACGCCTGCTCGGTGGCTGGCTGTTCGGCCCGTTCAACCGCTTCTTCGACCGTGCCAGCCATGGCTATGTCGGCGCTGTCGGCCGGGTCATCCGCAGCAGCGGCATCGCCCTGTTCGTCTATGGCGGCCTGATCATCATGACCTGGCTGGGCTTCTCGTCGACGCCTACCGGCTTTGTACCGGCGCAAGACAAGCAGTACCTGGTCGCCTTCGCGCAACTGCCGGATGCCGCCAGCCTTGACCGCACCGAGGCGGTGATCAAGAAAATGAGCGAGATCGCCCTCAAGCAACCGGGCGTGGCTGACTCGGTGGCCTTCCCGGGCCTGTCGATCAACGGCTTCACCAACAGCCCGAACAGCGGCATCGTCTTCACCCCGCTCAAGCCCTTCGACGAGCGCAAGGACCCGAGCCAGTCGGCCGCCGCGATTGCTGCCGCGCTGAACGCGCAGTTCGCCGATATCGAAGACGCCTACATCGCGATCTTCCCGCCGCCGCCGGTACAGGGACTGGGCACCATCGGTGGTTTCCGCCTGCAGATCGAAGACCGCGGCAACCTGGGTTATGAAGCGCTGTACAAGGAAACCCAGAACATCATCGCCAAGAGCCACAACGTGCCGGAGCTGGCCGGGCTGTTCACCAGCTACCAGGTCAACGTGCCGCAGGTCGATGCTGCCATCGACCGCGAGAAGGCCAAGACCCACGGTGTAGCGATCAGCGATATCTTCGACACCCTGCAGATTTACCTGGGTTCGTTGTACGCCAACGACTTCAACCGCTTTGGCCGCACCTACCAGGTCAACGTCCAGGCCGAGCAGCAGTTCCGCCTTGAAGCCGAGCAGATCGGCCAGCTCAAGGTGCGCAACAACCAGGGCGAGATGATCCCGCTGGCGACCTTCATCAAGGTCAGCGACACCTCGGGGCCGGACCGCGTCATGCACTACAACGGCTTCATCACCGCCGAGATCAACGGTGCCGCAGCACCGGGCTACAGCTCCGGGCAAGCGGAAAAAGCCATCGAGAAACTGCTCAAGGAAGAACTGCCCAACGGCATGACTTTCGAATGGACGGAGCTTACCTACCAGCAGATCCTGGCCGGTAACACCGCGCTGTTCGTCTTCCCGCTCTGCGTACTGCTGGCCTTCCTGGTGCTGGCCGCCCAGTACGAAAGCTGGAGCCTGCCGCTGGCGGTGATCCTGATCGTGCCGATGACCCTGCTGTCGGCGATTACCGGGGTGATTCTGTCCGGTGGCGACAACAACATCTTCACCCAGATCGGCTTGATCGTACTGGTGGGGCTGGCGTGCAAGAACGCCATCCTGATCGTCGAGTTCGCCAAGGACAAACAGGCCGAAGGCCTCGACCCGCTGGCCGCGGTACTGGAAGCCTGCCGCCTGCGCCTGCGGCCGATCCTGATGACCTCGATCGCCTTCATCATGGGTGTGGTGCCGCTGGTGTTCTCCTCCGGCGCCGGTGCTGAAATGCGTCATGCCATGGGTGTGGCGGTGTTCTCCGGGATGATCGGGGTGACCTTCTTCGGTCTGCTGCTGACGCCGGTGTTCTTTGTTCTGATCCGCCGTTACGTGGAACGCAGCCAGGCCCGCAAAGCGGCGCGTGCGCTGAAGCTGGAGACTCATGCATGAACCGCAGTATTAAACTCTTTATGCCCAGCCTGCTGGTGCTGGCCCTGGCCGCTTGTGCGGTGGGCCCGGACTACAAGGCCCCGGACACCGCGGCGGCGCAATTGAGCGCGGCCAACGAACCGAGCGCCAAGGCCACCTTCGACCGCAGCCGTTTTGAAAGCATCTGGTGGAATCAGTTCGACGACCCGGTACTGAACAAACTGGTCAGCCAGTCGCTGGACGGCAACCGCGAACTGCGCGTGGCCTTCGCCCGCCTGAAAGCGGCGCGGGCGATTCGCGACGATGTCAGCAACGACGCCCTGCCCACCGTCACCAGCCGTGCCAGCGCCGACCTGGGCAAGGGCCAGGTGCCTGGCCAGAGCGAGGACCGGGTCAACAGCGAACGCTACGACCTGGGCCTGGACATGGCCTGGGAGCTGGACCTGTTCGGCCGCATCCAGCGTCAACTTGAAGCCAGCGAAGCCGAGCAGGACGCCGCCCAGGCCGACCTGCAGCAACTGCAGGTGAGCCTGATCGCCGAACTGGTCGATGCCTATGGCCAGCTGCGCGGTGCGCAATTGCGCGAGAAGATCGCCCTGGCCAACCTCAAGACCCAGCAGGATTCGCGGGGTATCACCGAAACCTTGCGTGACGCCGGGGTCGGTAACGACCTTGATGTGGTGCGGGCCGATGCCCGCCTGGCGGCGGTCGAGGCCAGCGTGCCGCAACTGCAGGCCGAACAGGTACGGGCGCGCAACCGCATCGCCACTCTGCTCGGCCAGCGCCCGGATGCCCTGGCGGTTGACCTGTCGCCGGCGCAACTGCCGGCCATCGCCAAGGCGCTGCCGGTGGGCGACCCCGGCGAGCTGCTCAAGCGCCGCCCGGATATCCGCAGCGCCGAGCGCCAGTTGGCAGCGGCAACCGCCAACATCGGCGTGGCCACCGCCGACCTGTTCCCCCGGGTCAGCCTCAGCGGCTTTCTCGGCTTTACCGCCGGGCGCGGCTCGCAACTGGGCTCCTCGGCCGCCAAGGCCTGGGCCCTGGGCCCGAGCATCACCTGGGCGGCCTTCGACCTGGGCAGCGTGCGCGCCCGCCTGCGCGGCGCCAACGCCGATGCCGAGGGTGCGCTGGCCAACTATGAGCAGCAGGTATTGCTGGCCCTGGAAGAATCGGAAAACGCCTTCAGCGACTACAGCAAACGCCAGCAACGGCTGCTGGCCCTGCTGCGCCAGAGCGAAGCCAGCCGCAAGGCGGCCGACCTCGCCTCGATTCGCTACCGCGAAGGCACGGTCGACTACCTGGTGCTGCTCGACGCCGAACGCGAACGCCTGAGCGCCGAAGATGCCCAGGCCCAGGGCGAAGTCGACCTGTACCGCGGCATCGTCGCCATCTACAAGGCCCTCGGTGGCGGCTGGCAGGCCGAAAGCGTGGCTGCGGCGAACTGATTCAACGGCTCCTTTGGTTGGTTTCTGACCGGCCTTTTGCCCCGCTTGCGGGGCTTTTTTATGGCCGATCGCGGGGCAAGCCCGCGCCTACAGATTTGGCATCGCTGCGATATCTGTAGGAGCGGGCTTGCCCCGCGATAGGGCCCCACCCCCCTTTTACATTTGACGCCACCGGCCCTCGTGACCCAAGCTCAAGCCTTTGCAGCCGCGACACGCTTCGGATTCACCATGTCGAAACAGCGCCAGTACACGCTTATCAGCCTGACCCTGCTCATCATCCTCGGCCTGGGTGGCTATTTCTGGCGTGACGACAGCCCGGCGCCGACGCCTGCCCTCAAGCACAGCTACACCAAGGCCCTGACCATGGCCCAGGACGGCCAGCCCGGCGCCGCCCGGGTGCTCTACCAGCAACTGGGGCGCAATGACCTGTCGCCGATCCGCCGCGCCAGCCTGTATGCAGAACTGCCCAACTACCCCTCGCCGCTGGCATTGAAACTGGCCAGCCGCGACCTGCAGCATGACGAGCCGCTGGTGCGTCGCGCGGCCATCGCCAGTATCCAGACGATGCTGCCCGGCGCCCAGCGCAGCCTGGTGCTCGGGCCGTTGCTCGATGATGAGGAGCAAAGCGTACGCTTCGCCGTGGTCGATGCCCTGCTGGGGCTCAGCGCCGATGACATCGGCCTGTACTTCGGCCCGCTGCAAGAGGTGCTGGAGCAGTATCAGCAGGTGCTGGCGCAGCGCGACGACGATGCCAGCGCGCAGTTGCACCTGGCGCAGCTGTACCTGCATGAAAACAGCTACCAGGAGGCCGCGCAGGCGCTTGAGCGCACCTTGCAGCTGGCGCCGGATAACCTCGAAGCACTGGCCGCGCAGGTGCAGTTGCTGGAGCGCCAGAACCAGACCGACGCCTCGCGCCAGGTGCTGGCCAAGGCCCTGCAACAACGTCCCGACTCGGCCTTTCTACAACATGAACTGGGCCGCTGGCTGCTGCGCCACGGCCAGGACGAATACGCCCTGCTGGCCTTTGCCCGGGCCCTGGAGCTGGAGCCGGACAACAATGACTACCGCTACACCCTGGCCACCAGCCTGCATCAGTTGGAGCAGGTCGACGCCGCGCAAAAGCAACTGGAAACCATCCTTGCCCGGCAACCGGCCAACCGCAAGGCCCGGGTGCTGCTGATCGAGTATTGGAAAGAGACCGGCCAGTTGCAGAATGTGCAGGTGCTGCTGGCCCAGCTGGAGCAGCAGAATCCCGACGATCCGTTGGTGCAGCAAGGCCTGTAGGCTTGCAAACGACCGTCTGACAACCCGGTTGAACCCCTCAACCCAGCCTGTGGTCCAGAGATAGTGCGAACACGGCAGGCACCGGCGGTGCTTGCCTGAGCGTTATCAAAGGAGAACACCCGTGGGCGACGCGTTAGCCAATGCCGAACGAGCGCTGATCCTGGCCCCGGCCCAGCTTAGCCAGCTGGCCCAGCGCCTGCTCGACCAGGCCGGCATCCAGGCGCTGCAAGCGGCCAGCATGGAAGACCTGGGCCTTGCCCTGGAGCAAGGCGTGGGCCTGGCGATCATTGCCGACACTTGCCTGGACGGCAGCGTACGCTCGCCTTTGCACCTTTACCTTGGCAAGCAGCCGGTTTGGTCGGACTTGCCGGTGGTGCTGCTGACGGGCCCGCCAGTCCAGGGCCAGAGCCCGCCGCAAAGCCAGCACGCCGCGCTCGGCAACCTGTTCCTGCTGCAGTATCCATTCGAACCCGACAACCTGCTGGCCCTGACCCATTCCTCGTTGCGCGCGCGGCGGCGCCAGTACCAGGCACGCAACCAGGGCCAGGAACTGGAGCGCCAGAGCCAACGGGTCGAAGAGCAATTGCGCCAGTTGCGCGAAGAAGAACAGTACCTGCGCCAGGCGCAGAAAATGGAAGCCATCGGTCAGCTCGCAGGCGGCGTCGCCCATGACTTCAACAACCTGCTGACCGGCATCGGCGGCAGCCTGGAAATGATCGGCAAACGCCTGCAGCAGGGTCGCCACGACGCCCTGCCCGCCCTGCTCAGCCTCAGCCAGGCGGCGGTCAAGCGCGCCGCCAGCATGACCCACCGCCTGCTGGCGTTTTCCAGCCGGCAATCGCTCGATGCCCAGCCCGTGGAAGTTGCCACCCTGCTCACGGCCGAGCGCTTGCAGCCGTTGCTTGACCCGCAGATCAAGCTGCAACTGCATATCGAGGCGGATCTGTGGGCCGTGGAAGCCGACCCGGCGCAGCTGCAGGAAGCCCTCGGCAACTTGCTCAGCAACGCCCACGACGCCATGCCCAACGGCGGGCGCCTGACCGTCAGCGCCAGCAATCAGCGCCAGGACGGCAGCCTGTTCGGTGGCCACTCGCTGGCCGCTGGCGACTATGTGTTGATCAGCTTCAACGATAATGGCTGTGGCATGCCGCAAAGTACCCTGGACCGCGCTTTCGACCCGTTCTTCACCACCAAGCCAATCGGCCAGGGAACGGGCCTGGGGCTGTCGATGGTGTATGGCTTCAGCAAGCAGTCCCAGGGACATGTGGCGCTGCAAAGCCGCATCGGCCACGGCACCCGGGTCGATGTCTACCTGCCGCGCCACGCCGCACCCAACCGTGAAAGCGAAGAGCCAGCAACGCCGGCGCCACCTTGCGGCAACAGCCACACGGTGCTGATCGTCGAGGACGACCCCGCTGTGCGCCAGTTGGTGCATCAGGTGCTGAGTGACCAGGGTTACCCGTGCAAGGTGGCCGAGGATGCCAATGTCGCCCTGGCCATTCTGCAGGCCGGAGAAGCCGTCGACCTGCTGGTCAGCGACGTCGGGCTGCCAGGCATGAACGGTCGGCAACTGGCGGAAATCGGCCGGCAACTGCGCCCGCAACTCAAGGTGCTGTTCATCACCGGTTACGCCGAAACTGCGGTGGCCCGTGGCGGCTTTCTTGACCCCGGCATGCAGATGATCTGCAAACCCTTCGAGTTCGCCCAGTTGACCGCCAAGGTCGCGCAGATGCTTGGCAAGGGCAGCACCTCATGAGCCAGGTGCAACCCAGCGCCGCCCTGGCGGCGGCGCCGGCCGTGCAGAGGGTGCGGGTGCTGACGGTCAATGCGCACAAGGGCTTCAGCGCGCTTAACCGTTATTACGTGCTGCCAGAACTGCGTGAGGCGGTGCGCAGCGAAAACGCCGACCTGGTGTTCCTCCAGGAAGTGCTCGGCAGCCACCGCCAGCACGCTCTGCGCCACCGCAACTGGTCGGATGTGCCGCAATATGAGTTTCTTGCCGACAGCCTCTGGCCAGAATTCGCCTACGGCCGCAATGCGGTGTATCCGGACGGCGAACACGGCAATGCCCTGCTGTCGAAATACCCGATCCGGCGCCACGCCAACCTCGATGTCAGCGTCCATGGCACCGAGCAGCGCGGCTTGCTGCATTCGGTACTGGCCTTGCCCGCCGAGTGCGAGCTGCATACCGTCTGTGTGCACCTGGGCCTGGACGAGCGCCAGCGCCAGCAGCAGTTGCACCTGCTCTGCGAATTACTGCACAGCCTGCCGATCGACGCGCCGGTGATCGTCGCCGGCGACTTCAATGACTGGCGCCAGCGCGCGGATGCAGTGCTGGCCGAATGCGGCCTGAATGAAGTGTTCAGCCAGGCCCATGGTCGCCCGGCACGCAGTTTTCCGGCACGCTGGCCGCTGTTGCGCCTGGACCGCATCTACCTGCGCAATGCCCGCGCACAGACGCCCAAGGTCATGGCGCGCAAGCCCTGGACCCACCTGTCCGATCACCTGCCATTGGCAGTGGAGGTGCTCTTGTGAACAGCCAATGGCGACCTGACAACCAGGTGCAACTGCTGATCAACGGCGAGGACTATTTCGCCAGCGCCTTTGCCGCTATCGAGCAGGCCCGGGCAGAAATCCTCCTGGAAACCTTCATCATCTTTGAAGACAAGGTCGGCAAGCAGTTGCAGCAACTGTTGATCGCCGCCGCCCGGCGCGGGGTAAAGGTCGAGATGCTGGTCGACGGTTATGGCACCGCCGACCTGAGCCTTGACTACCTGCGCGAGCTCAGCGACGCCGGCGTGCATTTGCAGGCCTTCGACCCGAGCCCGAAACGCCTGGGCATGCGCACCAATCTGTTTCGCCGCCTGCACCGCAAGATCCTGGTGGTCGATGGCGAGGTCGGTTTTGTTGGCGGCATCAATTATTGCGCCGATCACCTGGCCGATTTCGGACCGATGGCCAAGCAGGACTACGCGGTACAAGTGCGCGGGCCGATCGTCGCCGACCTGCAGCGCGCCACCTTGACCCTGCTGGAGCAACAGAGCGCGCTCAAGCCCGGAACCCGGCGCTGGTGGCAACGCCGGGTGCCGATCGCCGCCGACAGCGAACAGGCGAGCATGACCCTGTGCATCCGCGATAACCAGGATCACCCCAACGACATCGAACAGCACTACTTGCGGGCGCTGAACGGCGCCCGCGAGCGGATCACCATTGCCAATGCCTACTTCTTTCCCGGCTACCGCCTGCTGCGGGCGATCCGCAACGCCGCGCGCCGGGGCGTGAAGGTTACCCTGGTGCTGCAGGGTATGCCCGACATGCCCTGGGTGCGCTTGTGCTCGCGCTTGCTGTACAACTACCTGATCCGCGACGGCGTTCGCATTTTCGAATACTGCGAACGGCCCTTGCACGGCAAGGTGGCACTGGTGGACCAGCACTGGTCGACGGTCGGCTCAAGCAATCTCGACCCTTTGAGCCTGGCCCTGAACCTTGAGGCCAACCTGGTCATCCGCGACCAGACCTTCAACAGCCGCCTGCATGAACACCTGCAGGAGCTTACCGCCCACCGCTGCATACCGGTGAGCCTGCAGCGGGCACTGCGTGGCTACTGGTGGCGGGCGCCGCTGATCTTTTTGACCTTTCACTTCATCCGCCGATTCCCGGCCGTGATCGGCTGGCTGCCAGCCCATGTACCACGGCTCAAGCCGCTGTATGACGGCGAGCAACCTGCGGGCAAGCCGACATGAGCAAGCAGCATAAGCACTGGCGCCGTGCCCGCCAGGCGCTGACCCTGGCATTCTTCATTCTGGTGCCGGTGCTGCTGTTCAGCGTGCTGAAAAACCTCGACTGGCAAGAGGTGTACCAAGCCCTGGCCTCCTATCGCTGGCGCACCCTGGCAATGGCCGCAGGCGTAACCCTGTGCAGCTTTGCCCTGTTCAGCAGCTTCGACCTGCTCGGGCGCTACTACACCGGGCATCATTTGCCGGCGCACCAGGTGTTGCCGCTGGCTTTCGTGTGCTACGCCTTCAACCTCAACCTCAGCGCCTGGGTCGGCGGCATCGCCCTGCGCTATCGTTTGTACAGCCGCCTCGGCCTCAAGGTCGCGACCATCACCCGCATCCTCAGCCTGGGGCTGTTGACCAACTGGGCAGGCTATTTCGCGGTGGCCGGCAGCTTGTTCGTCTGCGGGCTGCCGAAGTTGCCAGCGGGCATGGAGATCGGCAATACCGGCCTGCGCCTGATCGGTGCAGCGTTGTTATTGGTGGTCATCGCTTACCTGCTGGCCTGCGCCTTCGCGACTCGCCGCACCTGGCACTTTCGCAAGCAGCAGATCACCCTGCCAGGCATCCGCCTGGCAGCGTTGCAAGTGGTGATGGGCGCTCTGAACTGGTCGTTGATGGCGCTGGTGGTGTTCATCCTGCTGCCCAAGGGGGCTAGCTACCCGACCATGCTGGCAGTACTGATGATCAGCAGCATTGCCGGGGTCATTACTCATATTCCGGCCGGGCTTGGGGTACTCGAGACGGTGTTTTTGACCCTGCTGCAAGGCACCTACGGCAAGGGCACGCTGCTCGCGGCGCTGATTGGCTACCGGGCGATCTACTTTCTGTTGCCGTTGCTGGTAGCCACGCTGACCTACCTGATGCTCGAGCGCCTGGCCAGTCAGCGCGCCAGCGGGGAAAGTTCGCAAACCACCGGCTGAACCGGTTCGAGCATCTCGTGAACCTGGTACACCAGGTCTTCCAGGGCGAAGGGCTTGGTCATCAGGGCGATGCCGGGCTCCAGCACCTTCTGGTCGGTCACTTCCTGTTCGGCGAAGCCGGTGATCAACAGCACCTTCTGCTGCGCCTGCAGCATGCGCAGGGCATTGGCCAGCTGACGGCCACTGAAGCCGCCCGGCAGGCCGATATCGGTGATCAGCAAGTCAACTGTACCCAACTGGCGATACTGCTGCAGCGCGCTGTTGGCGTCAGCGGCGGTAAACACCTCGAAGCCCTCCTCCTCCAGCGCCTCCTTGATCAGCAAGCGCAAGGTACTCTCGTCGTCGACCAGCAGGATGCGTTCGCCATTGGCGCGTGGGTAGCGCTTGCGCCCCGGCTCGCCGGCCAGTGGCTGCGGCAGCTCGCCCACATAGCGCGGCAGCAGGACCTTCACCCGGGTACCCTGGCCAGGGCTCGAATCGATCCACACCCGGCCCCCTGACTGACGGACAAAGCCATAGACCATCGACAAGCCAAGCCCGGTGCCCTGGCCGACCGGCTTGGTGGTAAAGAACGGGTCAAAGGCCCGTGCGACGATATCGGCGTTCATGCCGTGGCCGTTGTCCTGCACCTGCAAGGCAAAGTAATCGCCCGGGCCCAGGCTGTCTTCGCCCTCCAGGGCCAGCTCGTGACGTTCGTTAGCGGTGGTGATGCGCAGGCAGCCACCGGCGCCCATAGCATCGCGGGCATTGATGCACAGGTTGATCAGGGCATTTTCCAGCTGGTTGGCATCAATCAGTACCCACCAGGGCGCCGGCTCCACCTGGACCTGCAGGTCGATATGACTACCCACGGTCTGCTGGACCAACTGCTCGATGTCCTGCACCAGCTGATTGACGCAAGCGGGCTTAGGGTCGAGCGCCTGGCGCCGGGAGAAGGCCAGCAAGCGGTGGGTGAGCGTGGCGGCGCGCTTGGCCGCACCCCGAGCGGCATCAAGGTAGACCTGCAGGTTGTCCACATTTCCCTGGGCAATGCGTCGCTCGAGCAACTCCAGGCTGCCGCTGATGCCGGTCAACAGGTTATTGAAGTCATGGGCCATGCCGCCGGACAGTTGGCCGATGGCTTCCATCTTCTGGCTCTGGCGCAACAGTTCTTCAGCGTGACGCAGCGCCTCTTCGCGCTCGCGCTCCTGGCTGATGTCGGTGCCCACGGCGGTAAAACCAAGCTCCGAGGGTACCGCTGCCCAGTTGAACCAACGGTAGTGCCCGTCCTTGTGACGCAAGCGGCTGATGGTGTTCTCGGTGCGCTGGCCGGCGCGCAGGCGCTCAACCAGCGAGGCGACTTGCGGTTGGTCGTCGGCATGCAGCAAGTCCATGATCGAGGTGTCCAGCACCTCGTCTGCTGCCCAGCCAAGGATCTGGCTCCAGGCCGGGTTGACCGCACTGATGCGCAAATCCGGCAGGACAATCACCATGATGTCGCCGGACAAGTCCCAGAAATGGTTTCGATCAGAGGTGCGCTCCTGCACCTGGCGCTCGAAGGTATTGGCCAGGTGACGCCACTGCTGCGCCGATTCGACGCTGGCGGTGGTTTCGATCACCGTGTCGAGAAAGCCGGCCACCGCCCCGCGCTCGTCTCGAATGGGGCTATAGCAGAAGGTGAAATAGGCCTGTTCGAGGCTGCCGTTGCGATTGATCATCAACGGGAAGTTCTCGATGAAGATCGCCTCCCCCGACAGGGTACGGAAGACCAGCGCGCCGATGTTCTCCCAGGCCTCGCTCCACACCTGGTCAAACCCGCGTCCCAGTGCCTCGGGCTTGGCCCCGAGGATCGGCTTGAAAGCATCGTTGTAAATGGTCACCAACTGCGGCCCCCAGACCAGGCAACCGGGGAATTTCGACGCCAGCAGCATGTCCACGGCAATGCGCAAGGGCGCCGGCCACAGGTGCAAAGGCCCAAGGGCGGTACTGGCCCAGTCGTGGTTACGCACCTTTACACTCATTGATCCTGGCATGGGCAAGCTCGGCTGACGGTGGGGGCCTGAACAATCGGACCTAAACGCCGATATCTTCGTTCCAGAGTTCGGGGCTGTCCTTGATAAAAGCGCGCATCATCTTGACGCAGTTATCATTGTGCAGCACCTGCACATCGACGCCGCGGGCCTTGAGCAGCGCTTCCTCGCCCATGAAAGTCTGGTTTTCACCAACAATCACGCGTTTGATGCCATACAGCAGGATCGCCCCGCTGCACATCGGGCATGGCGACAAGGTGGTGTACAGGGTCGCCTCGCGATAAACCCTGGCCGGCTGGCGGCCGGCGTTTTCCAGAGCGTCCATTTCGCCGTGCAGGATCGCGCTGCCCTCCTGAACCCGGCGGTTGTGGCCACGGCCGATGATCTGGTTATTGTGTACCAGCACCGAACCGATCGGTATGCCGCCTTCTTCGCGGCCCAGTTGGGCCTCATCGATAGCAGCCTGCATGAACGCATCTACGTCTTGGTTCAACGTGCTCATCGGTTGGTCGACTCCCTGTGGCAAAGCGGTTTTCTTCGCAGGCTAGCATACCGCCAGCAAGGAATGGCATCCATGCCAGTCGCTACTATGCTGAACAGGTTTCTCCTCTGCGACCTGGGCAGTCCGGGTCCGTTCCAGTATAGGGAGCGTTGCGATGAGCAAGAAAATACTGGTGGTGCTGACCAATACGGCCAAATACCCGACGCTTAAGCGCGCCACCGGATTGTGGCTGGGCGAGGCGGTGCACTTTGTCGACAAGGTCGAAAACGCCGGCTACAAGGTCGATTACCTCAGCCCCAGCGGCGGTTACGTGCCGATTGACCCCCATAGCCTGCAGATGGCCGCGGATATCGACTGGCAGTGGTACCAGGACAAGGCGTTCATGAACCGCCTGGGCAAGACCCTGAGCCCCGGCGAGGTCAAGGCCCAGGACTACAGCGCCATTTATTATGCCGGCGGTCATGGGGTGATCTGGGACTTTCCCGACAACAGTGGGCTGCAGGACCTGGCCCGGCGCATCTTCGAGGCCGGCGGCGTAGTGGCCTCGGTGTGCCATGGCGCGGTTGGCCTGCTCAATATCAAGCTCAGTGACAACACCTTGCTGGTCAAGGACCGCGAAGTCACCGGTTTTTCCGATACCGAAGAGAAACTGGCCGAACTGGACAAAGTGGTGCCTTACCTCACCGAAACCGAGCTCAAGGCCCGCGGCGGTTTGTACCGCAAGGCAGAAGAGCCGTGGCAGGCCTTCGCCATCGCCGACCAGAAAGACGGACGCTTGATTACCGGACAGAATCCCGCCTCCGGGGGCGCGGTGGCTGACCTGGTGGTGGCCGCACTGAAAAAGCGCTGAGGCGCCTACTTGGCTTGCCGATAGATACTTCGCCGAGGGTAAACGCGGCCTACATCCGCCGCTGATTGCGCTCTTTATGCTGACGAGTGTCACCCGACCAGGAAGGTCGGGCTCTTGTTCAGCATAGAGGTGCACTCATGGCTCCAACCCGTCTTGCCGGCCGCAGCCTGCTCGAGTTTCTGATAACCTTGCTGATCGGCCTGGCGCCCGTGGCCTGTGGCCTTCTGGTGTTGGCCCTGCAGGTCGAGCGCAAGCAGGAAGAAACCGCCGAGGTGTCTGTGGTCGAGGCTATCTATGCTATCGACCGGGTCTTCGATGCCATGCACGGCTCCAGCAATGCTGTGCTCGGGTTGGTCGGGCAACCCTGCGAGAAAATCCTCCCGACTCTGCGCCAGGAAGCGCTGAGGCAGCCAAGCGTGCGCTCGCTGGTGCTGACCCGGGAAAACCGTGCCTACTGCAGCACCCTGCTCGGCAGCATCGACACGGCAATCGACCCGGGCAGCTACTTCAACCAGCGCCTGCGCCTGGACTCGCGCAACGAAATCACCCCGGACATGCCGGTGCTGCACTACCGCCTGCAGGAGTATCCCATGGGCGTCATCGCCATCAGCGATGCGCGCTCCCTGCAAACAGAACTGCAGGGCTTCAAGAACGCCATTGTCCTGGCCCTGCAGTTCGGCAGCGATTTTGTCTGGGCAACCGGCAGTGGCAGCGCCAAGCAGGTACCCAACCATGAAGAAAACAGCCAGCGCATGGTCTCGGAGAAGTACGGCTACACCGTCCACGCCGGCTACCCCGATGGCCACACCCGCAAGATGCTCAGCCAGGCCATGGCCTCCACAGCGCCTTCCCTGCTTCTGGTCGGCATTATCACCAGCGCCGTGGCCTACTGGGGGCTGTTCAGGCAACGACGAAAAACAGCGTGAGCTCCACCATGAAAAAAGGCCATTGAGCGTTTGCTCAATGGCCTTTTTCAGTGACGGTCCGGATCAGTCGGTACTGAGTACACCACGACGGACCTGGTCACGCTCGATCGACTCGAACAGGGCCTTGAAGTTGCCTTCGCCGAAGCCGTCGTCTCCCTTGCGCTGGATGAACTCGAAGAACACCGGGCCCATCAGGGTTTCGGAGAAGATCTGCAGCAGCAGACGCTTGTCACCGGCCTCGGAGGAACCATCGAGCAGGATGCCACGGGCCTGAAGTTCGCCGACCGGCTCGCCATGGCCCGGCAGACGCCCTTCGAGCATCTCGTAGTAGGTTTCTGGCGGCGCGGTCATGAAGCGCATGCCGAGCTTTTTCAAGGCATCCCAGCTCTCGAGCAGGTTGTCGCTGAGGAAGGCCACGTGCTGGATGCCCTCGCCGTTGAACTGCATGAGGAACTCTTCGATCTGCCCGGCGCCCTTGGACGACTCTTCGTTCAGCGGGATACGGATCATGCCATCCGGCGCGGTCATGGCCTTGGAGGTCAGGCCGGTGTATTCGCCCTTGATGTCGAAGTAACGGATTTCGCGGAAGTTGAACAGCTTCTCGTAGAAGCCGGCCCAGTAGGCCATGCGCCCGCGATAAACGTTATGGGTCAGGTGATCGATGATCTTCAGGCCCGCACCGACCGGGTGACGATCGACGCCTTCGATAAAGTTGAAGTCGATGTCATAGATCGAACTGCCTTCCTCGAAACGGTCGATCAGGTACAGCGGCGCACCGCCGATGCCCTTGATCGCCGGCAAACGCAGCTCCATCGGCCCGGTTTCGATCTCAACCGGCTGGGCGCCCAGTTCCAGGGCGCGGGCGTAGGCTTCGTGGGCGTTACGCACACGGAAGGCCATGCCACACACCGACGGACCATGCTCGGCGGCAAAGTACGAGGCGACGCTTTTCGGTTCATTGTTCAGGATCAGGTTGATACCGCCCTGGCGGTACAGGTGCACGTCCTTGGAACGGTGGGTGGCCACCTTGGTGAAGCCCATGATCTGGAAGATCGGTTCCAGGGCGCCCGGGGTCGGCGATGCGAACTCGATGAATTCAAAGCCCATCAGGCCCATCGGGTTTTCAAAGATATCAGCCATGCTCGTTTCCTCATCATCAAAGCGGGTAAATAACGGTCGTTAATTGCTATCGATGTCGAGCAGGCGTGGTGGCGCGCAAGAGATGCCCCTCACACTTCTGGCGAGGTAGTCACCATAGATCAGCTTGAACCCATGACACTTCATATGGACCCATTCTCGGCGGGTTGATTCCCCGAAGGTGGAGAACCTTATTATTGTATGCGTAACGGGATTCTACAGTGCGTAAACCGTTTTGTCCGCACTTTAGTTGACGCCCGAGCGGCGACGAACGGCTATCCTTGGCACACAGCCGTTTACTTCCCTCCGCTTGTACAGGTTAGCCGCCATGCCGCTCACGGTAAAACGCCCCGGACGCTGGACCCTGCGTGCCCTGCTGCCCTGGGTAGTGGGCGCGGTGCCGGTGCTGTGCGGGCTGCTGATCATGCACCTGCAGGCCCAGCGCGAGCTGGACGCCCGCAGCCGCGCCACGGCGCAGCAAGTGGTGGCCCAGGTAGAGCTGATCCTCGACAACATTTCTGGCGCGGCCAGGTCGTTGCTGCCCTTGGCCGGAATGCCGTGCGTGGAAGAGAAACTGGCCCTGCGCGACCAGGTCACCCGCCGCTCGTTCGTACGCTCGACCAACCTGGTGTACCGCAACGAGCTGTATTGCAGCTCGCTGTTCGGCCCCTACAGCGAACCGGTCAATGCCAGCGACTATGTCGACGGCAAGCTCTGGCTGATGAACGGCAACTCGGTGACTCCTGGCCACCCATTGCTGGTGTATCGGGTCTATGAAGGCGAGCGCGGCGCCATCACTACCGTCGATGGTGACCACCTGCTCACCGCCCTGCGCCTGATCGGCCCGCAGACCCAGTTGCTGCTACAGGTGGGCCGTTACTGGATGGGCAAGGACGGCGTGGTCCATGAAGGGATCGCCCCCGCCGCTGAGGTCGCGCCAGTGCGCCTGACCTCCAGCCACTACCCGTTCTCGATCCACAGCGGTTATGCGCCAGGCAAGGTCGGCCAGGTAATGCGCGATGAATACCCTGCCCTGTTCGGCCTGCTGGTGTTTCTCGGGGTGATTGCCGGTACCGTATGCCGCTGGATGCTGCGCCGTGCCAGCTCACCACGGGCCGAGTTGCAGCGGGCCATGGAAGCCAACGAGTTCTTGCCGTACTTCCAGCCGGTGGTGCGCAAGGGCGACTACCGCTGGGCCGGCGCCGAAGTGCTGATGCGCTGGCAGCACCCGCGCGACGGTCTGGTGCGCCCCGACCTGTTCATTCCCTACGCCGAGCACAGCGGCCAGATCGTACCGATGACGCGCATGCTCATGCAGCGCACTGCGCAATTGCTGGCGCCGCATGCAGCATTGATGGGCGAGGGTTTTCATGTCGGCATCAACATCACCGCCGATCATTGCCAGGACCTGGCCCTGTACGACGACTGCCGGGCCTTTCTCGGCGCCTTCCCGCCTGGTCGGGTATTGCTGACCCTGGAGCTGACCGAACGCAAGCTGATCGCCCCCAGCGAAGTTACCCAGACGCTGTTCGGCAAACTCCACGAACTGGGGGTGATGATCGCCATCGACGACTTTGGCACCGGCCAGTCCAGCCTCAGCTACTTGCGCCAGTTCAAGGTCGATTACCTGAAGATTGACCAAAGCTTCGTCGCCCTGATCGGGGTCGATGCGTTGTCGCTGCACATTCTCGACAGCATTATCGAACTGTCGGCCAAGCTTGAGCTGGGCATCGTCGCCGAAGGCGTCGAGAACGAAACCCAGCGCGATTACCTGGCGCGCCACAATGTCGATTTCCAGCAGGGTTACCTGTTTGCCCGGCCGATGCCGATCGAGGACTTTGTCGCCGCCCTGGCGGCCCAGGCCGAAACCGCGCCGCAGGTCGCGAAGGTTGCCGGTTAGGCCTGCGCCCTGAGATCATGGCGGGTTCCCCGCTCTGTTTTTTCTGCAACCGAGGCATTTGTGTCAAAAGGCATCATTACATCGGTCACGGCCTCGTTCCTGTTTGCCGTGATGTACTACTACACCTCGCTGCTCACCCCGCTCGACGGCGAGGAGGTGTTCGGCTGGCGCATGCTCTTGACCTTGCCCTGCGTTACCCTGTTCATGCTGTTTACCCGCGACTGGCCGCTGGTCACCGGCTTGCTCGCGCGGGTTAGGCGCACGCCGGTGCTGTTGCTCGGCCTGCTGGGTACTTCATCATTGATGGGCGTGCAGCTCTGGCTGTTCCTCTGGGCGCCGTTGCACGGACGCAGCCTGGAAGTGTCGCTGGGCTACTTCCTGTTGCCGCTGACCATGGTCCTGACCGGCCGCCTGGTGTATGGCGAACAATTGTCGCGGCTGCAGAAAGTCGCGGTCGCCTGCGCGATGACCGGTGTCGGCCATGAGCTCTACCAACACGGCAGCTTTGCCTGGGAGACCTTGCTGGTCGCCGCAGGCTACCCGCTGTACTTCGTGCTGCGGCGCAAATGCGCGACCGACCACCTCGGCGGCTTGTGGGCCGACATGTGCCTGCTGCTGCCGGCGGCGCTGTACTTTGTCATCCAGGGGCCGCTGTCAGCCCAGGACCTGGCCGCGCATCCGGGGCTGTACGGCCTGATCCCGCTGCTTGGGGTGATCAGCGCCCTGGCGCTGATCTGCTATGTGCTGGCCAGCCGCCTGCTGGCCTTCAGCCTGTTCGGCCTGCTCAGCTATGTCGAGCCGGTGCTGCTGGTGGCCGTGGCCCTGCTGCTGGGCGAGACCATCGGCCCCGACCAGTGGCTGACCTACCTGCCGATCTGGCTGGCGGTGCTGGTATTGATCGCCGAAGGCGTCAGGCACCTGCTGCGTCAACGGCGGCGTTCGGTGTAAGGCGCACCTGGCGCACACGGCGCTCCTCCACCGCGACCACGGTCATCTTCCAGTTATTCCACACCAGGCTGTCGCCGACCATCGGCAAACGGTCGAGCAGGCTCATGACCAGGCCGGCGAGGGTCTGGTAGTCCTCGGTGGGCTTGGCGGCAAAACCGGTGCGTGCCTGGATCTGGCTGAGGTTCAGGGCGCCGCTGACGACAAAGCCGTGGCCGTCCTCGACGATGCCCGGGCCTTCCACCTCACTGGCATCGGGCAGTTCACCGGCGATGGACTCAAGGATGTCGGTCATGGTCAGCACCCCGGTGAAATCACCGAACTCGTTGACCACGAAGGCGATGTGCGTCGACTGGCTGCGCATCTGCTCCAGGGCGTTGAGGATGCTGAAACTCTCCAGCAGGTTCACCGGCGCCCGGGCCAGGCTTTCCAGATCCGGCTGATTGCCGGCCAGCAGTTCCTTGAGCAGCTCCTTCTTGTGCACGAAGCCCAGCGGTTCTTCGATACGCCCGTCACGAATCAACGGCAGGCGCGAGTAGGACGAATGCATCAGTGCGGTACGAATCGCCTCGGCCGGCTGCGCCAGGTCGATGGCATCGACCTCGGCACGCACCGTCATCAGCGTCTTGATCGGCCGTTCGGCCAGGTTCAGCACGCCGCTGATCATCACCCGCTCGCGGCGGTCGAACAGCACCTGTTCTTCGCCACCTTCGACCAGGTCGGCAATCTCCTCGCCGACATCATCAGCCTCGACCCGGCGCCCGCCCAAAAGGCGCAGGACCGCGTGGGCAGTGCGCTCACGCAGCGGCCGGTGTTGCTGCAGGCTGCGCTTGCGCCGCGCCCGGGCCAACTGGTTGAACAGCTCGATCAGAATCGAGAAGCCAATGGCCGCGTACAGGTAGCCTTTGGGAATATGAAAGCCCAGGCCCTCGGCGGTGAGGCTGAAGCCGATCATCATCAAGAAGCCCAGGCACAGCATGATCACCGTCGGGTGATTGTTGACGAAGCGGGTCAACGGCTTGCTGGCAACAATCATGATGCCGATGGAGAAGATCACCGCGATCATCATGATCGACAGCTCTTCGACCATGCCCACGGCGGTGATCACCGCGTCGAGGGAGAACACTGCATCGAGCACCACGATCTGCGCGACGATCGGCCAGAACGCGGCATGGCGCACACTGCCGGTGTTCTGCGCAACGTGGCCTTCGAGGCGCTCGTGCAACTCCATGGTGGCCTTGAACAACAGGAACACACCACCGAAGAGCATGATCAGATCGCGCCCGGAGAAGCTCTTGCCGAACACCTCGAACAGCGGCGCGGTAAGGGTCACCATCCACGAGATACTGGCCAGCAGGCCCAGACGCATGATCAGCGCCAGCGACAGGCCGATCACCCGCGCACGGTCGCGCTGATGGGGCGGCAGTTTGTCGGCGAGGATGGCGATGAACACCAGGTTGTCGATACCCAGTACCAGTTCCAGCACAATCAGCGTGGCAAGGCCCAGCCAGGCCGTGGGGTCAGCTAGCCATTCCATGGGCGATTACTCATGTGCGAGAACGGGCGGGAAACGTCGCAAGGACGGGAGAATGGCCGGGACGGCCGGGTACTGGGAGGCTCCGAGAACGAAGTCATATCAACCTGAAATCAATTGGGGATGTGATCCTACAATTTCAGCAGGCTTTTCTCACAGCGCGAAACTATTTCAAATTCTGTACCCACCCGTTCTAACAACTGCCTAGATCAACCCACCACCATCGATATCAATGACGCTGGCGGTCATGAAGCCGTTCTCCATGGCCAGCAGATACCCCGCCGCCACTTCATCCGCCGCCCCCACCCGTCCGACCGGCAGGCCCGCGCCGGCGCGGGCGAACATCGCCTGCCGCGACTCGGCGTCCATCCCGGCGTAGGCTTCGGTTTCGGTCAGCCCCGGGCTGACAACGTTGACCCGGCGTGGCGCCAGCTCCTTGGCCAGTTGCCTGGCCAGGGCTTCGAGCGCCGCATTGAGGGTGGTCTTGATCATCTGCCCGGCGACGAACTTGCGTGACAGCAACCCCGAGGTCAGGCTGATGCTGGCGTGCGCCGAAAGGTGCGGAAACGCCAGCTGGATCGCCTGCAAGGCGCCCCAGAACTTCACCTCGAAAGCCTCGCGCGCCAGTTGCAGGTCGCTCTGCGCCAGGGGCCTGGCCTGCACGGCGGGGCCAGCGCTGATGACCAGATGATCGACGGTGCCAACGCCGGCAAACAGCGCCTGCAGCGCCCGGGTATCGGTGATATCGGCAACACATGCCTCGATCCCCTCACCCGGGCTTACCGCCTGGCGGCTGGCAACGATGACCCGTGCCCCACGTGCCCTGGCCTGGCGCGCTACCGCCGCGCCGATACCGCTGGCGCCGCCGAGCACCAGCACGGTCTGGTGCAACAAGGATTGATGAACGTTGTACATGATGATCACTGCCTGTGCTTGAAAGTGATTACATCTTGCTCTGCGAACAATCAGGGAAAAACCAGGCTGTACGCCAAGCACCTGTAACCATTGCTTGAAGATATCCAGGGTAATTTTCTTCAATACCCGGCCATTCGCCGCGCCTTAGGCTGTGTCGGTCTTCCACTGCTGGATACCCCCCATGAGCCTGATGTTATCAATGGCCGCCTTCGCCCTGGCCGCCTCAATCTCCCCCGGCCCGGTCAATATCGTCGCCCTGAGCGCCGGCGCCCGCCACGGCTTTCGCGCCAGCTTGCGGCATGTCAGCGGCGCAACCCTCGGCTTTACTCTGCTGCTGGTGCTGATCGGCCTTGGCTTGCACCAGTTGCTGCGCCATTGGCCGGCCATGACCCAAGTGTTGCACTGGGCCGGCGTGGTGTTCTTGCTGTACATGGCCTGGAAACTGGCCAGCGATAACGGCGAACTGGGCGCTGGCGGCGCTACGAGCGCGCCCTCGGTGCTTGCCGGTGCCACCCTGCAATGGCTCAACCCCAAGGCCTGGCTGGCCTGCGTGGCCGGCATCGGCGCCTATGTCGGCGAGGGCGATAGCAGCCGTTTGTGGCAGTTCAGCGCGATCTACCTGGTAATCTGTTTTCTGTCGATTGCCAGCTGGGCCTGGGCCGGCAGTGCAATCAGCCACTCCCTGAGCAATGCCCAGCGTATGCGCCGGTTCAACCGCTGCCTGGCGCTGCTGTTGCTGGCTAGCGCGCTGTACCTGCTAGTGGGCTGAACGATAGTGCCCAGGCGTCGCCGCCAGGTGGCGCTTGAAGGCACGCTGCAAGTGCGCCTGGTCGGCGAAACCTGCCTCCAGTGCCACCTCGGCGATCAACCGCCCGCGGCGCAACTGGGCACGGGCATACTGCACCCGTTGATCGAGCAGGTAGCCATGGGGCGTCAAGCCGAACTGCTGCTTGAACGCACGGATCAGGTAGGACGCGGACAAGCCGGCAGCGCGGCTGATGTCTTCAAGGCGCAAAGGCGCGGTACAGTGCGCGCGGATGAATTCGGCTGCGGCCAGCAGGCGCGGGTCGCCCTGGTCCAGTGCGCTTGCGCTTTCGCCCAGGCGCAGGCTCAGTGCGCTGCAAAACACTCGCAGTGCCGCCTCTTTACCAACTGGCGGCTGCTGCTCATCCAGCAGCACGGCAAACAGCTGCAGCAAATCATCGAACAGCCCCGCCTCGGTGCTGCTGACAGCCGCCAGCGGCGAGAAACCCAGGCCCTGCAACCAGGCCCAGTCGATGAACAGCATCAGGTAGGACCAGGGCTCGCCCGCGATGGGATTGCAGGTGTGCACCACTGCGGGGTTCATCAGCACCACGGTGCCGGCAGCCACTTGCTGCTGGCGGTCGCCACTGATGTAGGTGCTGCGCCCTGCGGTAATCGCACCAATCGAGAAACTCTCGTGCGAATGCGCCGCGTAACAGACCTTGCGACCATCGGCGACGCTGCGCACTTCAACGAAGGGCAGCGCCGGGTCACGCCAGAATCGCGAATTTGCGTGCATAGGCTTCAGCCCTCGGCGTCGTGCACCACCACCAGCAACTGGGCCTGCACCGACCCCAACGAACGCAGGCGGTGCGGGGTCTGGGCGTTGAAATACAGGGCATCGCCACGCTCGAGGATCACTCGCTCGTTCATGAAGTCGACCTCGACCTGGCCTTCATGGACGAACAGGAACTCCTCGCCAAGGTGCTCCTTGAACGAGGCATCGCTGAACTCCGGCGGCGGGCTGATGATGAACGGCAGCAGGCTGCGGCTGCCGATCTGCTTGGCCAGCACCGAATAACCCGGCCCCTGCCCCGACACCGCCTGGCGTTCATGGCTGCGCACCAGGCTGTAGCGGGCCTGGCCTGGCTGGTCTTCGGCAAACAGCTCCTCGACATTGACGTTCAAGGCACGCGCCAGCTTCAACGCTGCAGCGATGGAGGGCGTATTCAAGCCGCGCTCGACCTTGGACAGGTAACTCTTGGTCATGCCAGCCGTTTCAGCCAGCGCCTCCAGGGTAATACCCAGTTTTTTTCTCAACAGTTTCAATCGGATAGACATGTGACGCGATTTTCCCAATGCCATGGGCAAGTATTTTCTTGCTAATGACACCTTGTGTCATATAGCCTTGATTGTGTCATGCAGTTGACCACCCCGTCACCTTCCAAGCAACCGGGGTGGGCCAGCCGTGACACTCCATCACGCCACCGAGGATAGCCCCATGGCCAAGACAATGGCACTCCCCAAGGACCAACTGATCCAGCAGGCCCTTAAGCAGATGCAAGGCTCGCTTGCCGATAATACGTGGACTGTGCGCGAAAAGCTGGCACTGACCTGCCGGATTCTGTTCGACAACGGCCACGACTCCGGCCTGGCCGGGCAGATCAGCGCCCGCGGCCCGCAGCCAGGCACCTTCTACACCCAGCAACTGGGCCTGGGTTTCGACGAAATCACCGCCAGCAACCTGTTGCTGGTCAACGAAGACCTGGACGTGCTTGAAGGCCAGGGCATGCCCAACCCGGCCAACCGCTTCCACAGCTGGGTCTATCGTGCCCGCCCGGATGTGCACTGCATCATCCACACCCACCCCACCCACGTCGCCGCCCTGTCGATGCTGGAAGTGCCACTTGAGGTCTCGCACATGGACCTCTGCCCGCTGTACGACGATTGCGCGTTCCTCGAGGCCTGGCCCGGCGTGCCGGTGGGCAACGAAGAAGGCGAGATCATCAGCGCCGCCCTGGGCGACAAGCGCGCCATCCTGCTGTCGCACCACGGCCAGTTGTCGACCGGTGCCAGCATCGAGGAAGCCTGCGTGATCGCCCAGTTGATCGAGCGCGCCGCCAAGCTGCAACTGCTGGCCATGGCCGCCGGCAGCATCAAGCCGATCGCCCCTGAGCTGGGTCGTGAAGCCCACGACTGGATCTCCCGGCCCAAGCGCCACAGCGCCGCCTTCAACTACTATGCGCGCCAATGCCTGCGGGTACATGGCGACTGCCTGAACTGAACCAAGCCTGTCACTGACCTTGCGGAGTAGATTTCATGTCCAAGACTTTTCACGGCATCATCGGCTACACCATCACCCCGTTCAGCGCCGACGGCGAACAGCTTGACCTCGAGGCCCTGGGCCGCTCGATCGAGCGCCTGATCGAGGGTGGCGTTCACGCCATTGCGCCGCTGGGCAGCACCGGCGAAGGCGCCTACCTGAGCGATCTGGAATGGCAGCAGGTAGCCGCCTTCAGCCTGCGCCAGATCGCCGGGCGGGTACCGACCATCGTCAGCGTCTCCGACCTGACCACCGCCGGTGCCATTCGCCGCGCGCGCTTTGCCCAGGAACACGGCGCCGATGCGGTGATGGTGCTGCCGGCCGCCTACTGGAAGCTCACCGAGGAGGAGATACTCGAGCACTACCGGGCCATCGGCGCCAGCATCGAACTGCCGATCATGCTCTACAACAACCCGGCCACCAGCGGTACCGACATGTCGGTGGAGCTGATCCTGCGCATCGTGCGCGAGGTCGAAAACGTCACCATGGTCAAGGAGAGCACCGGCGACATCCAGCGCATGCACAAGCTGCAGCTACTGGGTGAAGGCAAGGTGCCGTTCTACAACGGCTGCAACCCGCTGGCCCTGGAAGCCTTCGTGGCTGGCGCCAGCGGCTGGTGCACCGCCGCTGCGAACCTGATCCCGGCCCTCAACCAGCAGCTGTACCAGGCCGTCCAGGCCAACGACCTGGGCACAGCCAAGGCGGTGTTCTACCGTCAATTGCCGCTGCTGGAGTTCATCCTCAAAGGTGGCCTGCCGGCAACCATCAAGGCCGGTCTGGGCATGACCGGTTTGCCGGTGGGTGAGCCGCGGCGGCCGGTTTTTGCCCTCGACAACGCAGGTCGGGCGCACTTGCAACAACTGCTCAAACACATGCTGTAGGACGACCGTAACAACCCGGCACTGCAACGGTGCCGGGGACCGATGCAGAGTCACCCAGCAGTTCCGGAGAAGTCCGACACTGCTTGAAGAAAGCCCATCTGGGGCTGGTGTCCTGCCGTTTTTATCATCGGCTGCTCTAACCCATGACAGGACAGTCACCATGAGCACCCGACGTTTTTCAGGCTTTACGCTGGGCGTACTCGCCTCGGCCGTATTGATTGCCAGCACGGCATTCGCCGCCCCGCTAACTCGCGACAATGGCGCCCCGGTGGGCGACAACCAGAACTCGCAGACCGCTGGCAGTACCGGCCCCACCCTGCTGCAGGACGTGCAGTTGATCCAGAAGCTGCAGCGTTTTGATCGCGAGCGGGTGCCTGAGCGTGTGGTGCATGCCCGCGGTACCGGTGCCCATGGCGAGTTCACCGCCAGCGCCGATATTTCCGCACTGACCCAGGCCAAGGTATTCACCCCGGGGGAGCGAACCCCGGTGTTCGTGCGCTTCTCCTCGGTGGTGCACGGCCTTCATTCCCCAGAAACCCTGCGCGACCCGCGCGGCTTTGCCACACGTTTCTACACCACCGATGGCAACTGGGACCTGGTCGGCAATAACTTCCCGACCTTCTTCATTCGTGATGCCATCAAGTTCCCGGACATGGTTCACGCCTTCAAGCCTGACCCGCGCACCAACCTTGGCAACGACGCGCGCCGCTTCGACCTGCTCTCGCACATGCCAGAAGCCACCCGCACCCTGACGTTGCTCTACTCCAACGAAGGCACGCCGCTGAGCTACCGGCACATGGATGGCAATAGCGTGCATGCCTACAAGTTCGTCAACCGCGATGGCGAAATCACCTACGTGAAGTTTCGCTGGAAAACCCTGCAAGGTCAGAAAAACCTGAGCCCTGGCGAAGTGGCCAAGATTCAGGGGCATGACTTCAGCCACATGACCAACGACCTGGTCAATTCGATCAATCGTGGTGATCATCCAAAGTGGGACCTGTACATCCAGACGCTCAAGCCCGAGCAGCTCGCCGGTTTTGACTTCGACCCACTGGACCCGACCAAGATCTGGCCAGATGTGCCTGAACAAAAAGTCGGGCAGATGGTACTCAACCGCAATGTCGGCAACTTCTTCCAGGAAACCGAGCAGGTGGCCCTGGCGCCGTCCAACCTGGTGCCGGGCATCGAGCCTTCGCAAGACCGCCTGCTGCAAGGCCGGCTGTTCTCCTATGCCGACACCCAGATGTACCGGGTCGGCGCCAATGCCGCCGGTTTGCCAATCAATCAGCCCAGGGTCAGGATCAATAACGCCAATCAGGATGGTGCCCTCAACAGCGCGCGTAGTGTCAGCGGGGTCAACTACGAGCCCAGCCGCCTGATGCCACGCCCCCCGACCGAGTCGGCACGTTACAGCCAGCAACCCTTGAGCGGCAGCACCCAGCAGCAAGGCATCGAGCGTCAGCAGAACTTCAAGCAGGCCGGCGAGCTGTTCCGCTCCTATAGCGCCAACGACCGCCGCGACCTGATCAATAGCTTCGGTGGCTCATTGGCCACCAGCGACGACGAAAGCAAGCACCTCATCCTCGCGTACCTGTACAAGGCCGACCCTGCCTATGGCAAGGGCGTGGCCAAGGTTGCCGGTGGCGACCTGGTAAGGGTCAAGCAACTGGCAGCGCAGCTGCGGGACTGAGCATGCGCTGGCGGTAACTGCCGGGGCTCTCGCCGGTCCACTTCTTGAACGCCCGGTGGAACGCACTGGGCTCCTGGAAGCCGGTGTGCTCGGCGACTTCGGCAATACTCAGGTGCGTCTGGCGCAGGCACTCAAAGGCCATGGCCCGACGCACTTCATCCTTGATCTGCTGGTACGAACGGCCCTCGCGCTCCAGCTGGCGGCGAAAGCTGCTGGGGCTCAGGCCCTGGCGTTCGGCCATGGCCAGCAGGGTCGGCCACTGGCCGTACTGACGGGCACGCAGGTAACGGTACACCTGGGCCACCTGGCCATTCTGGTTGCGGTAGCGAATCACCAGCCACTGCGGTGCGCTGCGCAGGAAGGTCTTCAGCGCCGCCAGGTCCTGGACCACCGGCAGGCGCAGGTAATCGGCGGCAAACTCGATCTCGGTACGGCCACCGCCCATCTGCACGTTGGCGCCCCACAGCAACGGGTCATCGTCCTGGGCCGGGCGTGTGTCGGCCAGTGCCGTTCGATCGATGACCACGCGTCGCCCGACCAGCCAGCACGCCAGGCTGATCACCAGGGCGAGAAAGGTTTCCTCGGCGTAGACCCGGGTCAGCGGATCTTCGATGTCAGTGCGCAGGCTGATCACCGCGCGCCCCCCCTTGATCGTCAACTGCCCGCGAATATCACGCAGGAACAACGCAAAGTTGTTCAGGCACTGGCGCAGCGCCCTTTCCAGGTTCGGTTCCTGGATCAGCCCGCGGCAGATCAGGGCAAAGCTGCCCAACGGCATGCCATGGCTGTCGAGGTTGAAGAATTCGTCGTCAAGGGTCTCGATCAGCAGCAACCACAGGCGTGCAAACGCAGACGCTGGCACCCGTGCGCCAGGCGCTTGGAGCACCGCCGGGTCGATTCCGGCTTCGACCAGCAGCGCCGCCGCCCGCGCCGGTTGCGCGCGCAGGGCATGGAGCATGGTATGGACGAAATAGACGGCGACTGTATCGTTTTCCCGCATGGCGGATTCCGCAAGGGTGTGGCAAAAAATACCAGTGTCACTGGACAGTTATGGCATAGGCCCGTACGCAGGCTTTGCCTAGACTCGAAGCCAACCTGAAGGTGGCTGCGGGCAGCATTCTGGCAGACGCCGGGCCTGCCCCGCCACGCTTTCGCACACTGGAGTCGATCATGAATACCCCGGACATCTATGTAGTCAGCGCTGTACGCTCGGCCATCGGCAGCTTCGGCGGGGCCCTCAAGGACCTGCCCCTGGCGGACCTGGCCAGCAGCGTGACCCGTGCCGCCATCGAACGTGCAGGCGTTGCCCCCGAGCAGATCGGCCATGTGGTCATGGGCAACGTGATTCCGACCGAGGCGCGCGACGCCTACCTGGCGCGGGTAGCGGCCATGAACGCCGGCATTCCCAAGGAAACCCCGGCGTTCAACGTCAACCGCCTGTGTGGCTCGGGCCTGCAGGCCATTGTCTCGGCGGCGCAAAGCCTGCTGCTGGGCGACGCTGAAGCAGTGGTCGCCGCTGGCGCCGAATCCATGAGCCGCGGCCCTTACCTGCTCCCGCAAGCCCGCTGGGGCGCACGCATGGGTGACCTGCAGGGCATCGACTATATGCTCGGCATCCTTCACGACCCGTTCGCCGGCTTTCATATGGGTATCACCGCGGAAAACGTCGCCGAACGCAATGGCATCACCCGCCAGATGCAGGACGAACTGGCCCTGACCAGCCAGCGCCGCGCCGCCCGCGCCATCGCCGAGGGCCGCTTCGCCAGCCAGATCGTGCCGATCGAGATCCCCAGCCGCAAAGGCCCGGTGCGTTTCGAGGTGGATGAACATGTGCGCGGCGAAGTCACCGCAGAGCAACTGGCCGGCATGAAGGCGGTGTTCAAGAAGGACGGTACGGTCACCGCCGGTAATGCCAGCGGCCTGAACGACGGCGCCGGCGCCCTGGTGCTGGCCACAGGTGACTTCGTCAAGCGCCACAACCTGCAGCCGCTGGCACGCCTGGTGGCCTACGCACACGCCGGCGTCGAACCTGAGCTGATGGGCCTGGGCCCGGTACCGGCGACCCGCAAGGTGCTCGACAAGGCCGGCCTGAGCGTTGCCGACCTCGACGTGATCGAATCCAACGAAGCCTTTGCCGCCCAGGCCTGCGCGGTTGCCGGTGAACTGGGCTTCGACCCGGAAAAGGTCAACCCCAACGGCTCGGGCATCTCCCTCGGCCATCCGGTCGGCGCCACCGGGGCGATCATCGCCACCAAGGCCATTCATGAACTGCAGCGCATCCAGGGCCGCTACGCCCTGGCAACCATGTGCATCGGCGGCGGCCAGGGTATCGCCATCGTCTTCGAACGCGTCTGAGCAAGGATTTAAAAGTGAGTATTCAGAACATTGCAGTAATCGGCGCCGGCACCATGGGCAATGGCATTGCCCAGGTCTGTGCGGTTGCCGGTTACCAGGTCACCTTGATCGACGTTTCCGACGCCGCCCTGGAGCGCGGCCTGGCCACCCTGCGCAAGAACCTCGAGCGCCAGGTCAGCAAGCAGACCCTGGCCGCAGAAGATGCCGAAGCCGCCGTGGCACGCATCCGCACCAGCACCGACTACGCGCAACTGCAACAGGCCGAACTGGTGATCGAGGCGGCCACCGAGAACCTCGAGCTCAAGCTACGCATCCTCAAGCAGATCGCCGCCAGCGTCAGCGAGCAGTGCGTGATCGCCACCAACACCTCGTCGCTGTCGATCACCCAGTTGGGCGCGGCGGTCAGCCAGCCGGAGCGCTTTGTTGGCGTGCACTTCTTCAACCCGGTGCCGATGATGGCCCTGGTCGAGATCATCCGCGGCCTGCAAACCAGTGACGCCACTTACGCCAAGGCCCTGGCCCTGACCGAAAAGGTCGGCAAGACCCCGATCAGCGCCGGCAATCGCCCCGGCTTTGTGGTCAACCGCATCCTGGTGCCAATGATCAACGAGGCGATCTTCGTGCTCCAGGAAGGTCTGGCCAGCGCCGAAGACATCGACACCGGCATGCGCCTTGGCTGCAACCAGCCGATCGGCCCGCTGGCCCTGGCCGACCTGATCGGCCTCGATACCCTGCTGGCGATCATCGAAGCCTTCCACGAAGGCTACAACGACAGCAAGTACCGCCCTGCGCCGCTGCTCAAGGAAATGGTTGCCGCCGGCTACCTGGGGCGTAAAAGCGGTCGCGGCTTTTTCACCTACTAGGGAGCCCTGCCATGGACGCCGCTTTGCGTTGTGCGAACTTTGAAGAGCGGCGTGACAAGGCCCTGGAGCTGTTCGCCGAGAAGGGTTTCGGCCAGGTCAGCATGCGCGAACTGGCCGCCCACCTGGGCCTGACCGCAGGCTCCTTGTACCACCACTTCCCGAGCAAGCAGCACTTGCTGTTCGACCTCATCGAGGAATTGTTCGAGGAGCTGCTGGCCACCCTTAACCCGGGGCGGCGCAGCCAGCAGCAGACCCTCGGCGAGGTGATTGCCGCGCACTGGAGCCTGCATGCCGAGCGGCCGCTGCAGTTTCGCCTGGCCGAGCGTGACCTGTGCTGTTTGAGTGTCGAGCAGCAAGCGCGCATCGGCCAACTGCGTCAACAGTATGAAAGCGCCCTGCTGCGCCTGCTGACGCCCAAGGCAACTCTGCACGGCAAGGCACTGCAAGCCACCGCCCATGTCATCGCCAACCTGCTCAACAGCCTGCCCGGATGGCTGCAAGCCTCGCAACTGCCCCAGGCCCAGGGCCTGGCGCTGATGGAAAGCATGCTGCTGGGCGGAATCGAGCGGACCCTGCGCGGTGAAAGCCTGAACTCGATGGCCTGACTTACCAGGCGCCATAGGGGATACCGTGGGCGTCAATGTAGGCTTGGGATTCGGGTTCCAGTGGTAGGTAGCCGTCCTCCGATGGCACGCTGCGACCGACCGCGCGGGTGACCTGGATGCGGTCCAGACAAACACCCCGTAGCCAGGCCTGGGCAATGCCGCCTGGGGCCAGGCCGATGGTAAGGTAGGTGCGGTACTGAGGAACCACTTTGCCGTCCAATCGGCAATAGGCCCTTTGCGCTGTCAACATGGTGTTACGAGCGGGTTGCGGTATCTCAACGACCACGTCATAGGTTTTCATTTCAGCCAGCGACTGCCATCGAACACGAATCATCTTGGGCAGATCACTGCCGCTTATGTATTTGCCCGAGCCAACACCGGTACGTTCAGACCAGCCGTCCTCAGGCCTGTGCGAAAAGTCCATCCTGGCGCCGCCGCCCATGACCCTCCAGAACCCCCGATCGCGAATGTCCAGTACGTCGGCGGCCTCGATCCAGACAGCCATATGAGTGGGTGCTACAAAACCCAGGTACCAGGCGTCATACGGCAGGCTGGATACGCCTTGCTTGGCACAGCCGGTCAAAATCAAAAAAACACAAAGTAGCGCGGTTCGAAGCCCTCTATTCATTGGGGTATACGCTACGTTCGCCGCTGTCATTAGGCCGATGGATAAACATCACATCAGCACTGTCGCTGATGGGGTAGCCTGCGGGATTCCAATGGGCCGACAAGTGAATGTACTTGGTCCGAAGTAACTTCTCTTCCTCCCAGACCAGTTCAGGGCTGCTGGTTTCACCTAGGGCATAGGCCATCAACTTGCGTGTTATCCCCTGTTTGCGCAGCCATTGCGTACTTCACCACCGGTGCTGGTGGCGTCTCCCTTGCGATAAAGCGCATGCGCCGACTCCCTGTGGCGACTCACAAGGATGCTATCGGACGCTTTTTTACTCGGCGGGGAACATCAGCCACCCATGCTGGATGGCGTGGGAAGAGTCAACAGGCTCCTAGCGCAATTGCTCCTGAATCTGCTCGCGCAAGCTGTTCAGGTCGAACGGCTTGGCCAGGATCGGCGCCTTGAAGGCGATCGGGCTGCCTGATTCGCGAATTTCTGCCGGGTAACCGCTGATGAAGATCACCTTCAGGTCCGGGCGCATCTTCACCGCAGGTTCGGCAATCTGCACCCCGGTGATTCCTCCCGGCAAACGAAAATCGGTGACGATCAGGTCCAGGTGCGGCTTGCTCGCGAGAATCTTGAAAGCTTGCTCACCGTTCTCCGCCACCAGCACGTGGTAACCCTCGCCCTTGAGGTAGTCCTCGAGAATCATGCGAATCACTGGCTCGTCTTCGACCACCAGTACTACGTCTTGCGCATCTTCACTCATGCCAATGCCTTGTTCGATAAAATATTCAGCTGTTTGGCTATACGACCCCGGCCTCAGGCAGAGGTTGCCTGGTGCCGGTCATTTTCCCGCAGCGATTGCGGCAGCGGCAGACGCACGGTAAAGGTCGCGCCCGCACCCTCAATGCTGTGCACGCTGATGCTGCCGCCATGGGCCAGCACAATCTGCTCGGAGATATACAGGCCAAGGCCCAGGCCGGCGCTGCTCTGGCTGGAGGCAACCCGCTCGAACTGCTGGAAAATCCGCTGCTGGTTGTGCTCGCTGATGCCGATGCCGTGGTCGCGCACTTCGACGCAGGCCATGCCGCCTTCCTCGAAGGTGCGCACCTGCACCGGGCTTTTCGCCCCATAGCGCAGGGCGTTGGTCAGCAGATTGGCGACCACCTGCTCGATGCGAAACTCGTCCCATACGCCGGCCAGCGGCACGCCGGCATTGAACTCGATATGCGACTCGGCAGCTGCGGCCTGGGCCTGGAAGTTCTCGATCAAGCCGCCGACCAGTTGCCCAAGGTCGAACTGGCTGGGACGGATCGACAGCTTGCCGGTGCGGATCCGCGACACGTCGAGCATGTCTTCGATCAAGCGGATCAGGCTGTTGATCTGCCGCTCGTCGCGCTCGACCATGGCGCGCATCTTGTCCAGGGTAAAGGCATCGGCGTTGTCCTTGGCCAGGTGCAGCTTGCGCAACTGGGTTTCCAGAATCAGGCCGTTGAGCGGCGTGCGCACCTCATGGGAGACGATCGACATGAAGTCATCGCGCATGCGCACCGCGTGCTCAAGCTCCCGGCGGGTCACCTGCAACTGGGCCAGCAGCAGTTCCTGCTCTTCGCGGCTGCGCTCCAGGGCTTCCAGTTGCTGGCCGAGGGCCTTGCGCTGGCGGAACAGGTCGACGAACACCGCCACCTTGCTTTTCACCGCCAGGCTGTCCAGCGGCTTGTGCAGGAAGTCCACCGCGCCGCTTTCATAACCTTTGAAGGCATAGTTCATTTCGCGCCCGGCGGCGCTGACGAAGACGATCGGGATGTTCTTGGTCTTCTCGGTACCGCGCATCAGTTCGGCCAGCTCGAAGCCGTTCATGCCGGGCATCTGCACGTCAAGAATGGCCAGGGCGAATTCGTGCTCGAGCAGCAGCGCCAGGGCCTGGTCGGCGGACTGGGCCTGGTGCACTTCGCGATCTTCGCCTTTGATCAACGCCTCCAGGGCCAGGAGGTTCTCCGGCAGGTCGTCGACGATCAGCAGTTTTGCTTGTATGTGCCTTAGCATTCTGGGGCTTCCAGGCTGGCGAGCAGTTGCCCGATGCCATTCAAAGGGAGTATGTAGTCGGGCCGATGCAGGGCCAGCGCCGCACGCGGCATGGTCGACACTTGCGCTTCAAGCGGGTCCTGGACAATGGTCCGGCCGCCTTGGCGCTTGATGCAGGCAAGGCCGCGGGCACCGTCCTCGTTGGCACCGGTCAGCAGCACGCCAAGCAGGCTCGCGCCGTAGGCATCGGCGGCCGACTCGAAAAGGAAATCGATTGAAGGCCGGGAAAAATGCACGCGCTCTTCCTGGCTCAACGACAGGCTGTGGTCACGCTCCACCGACAGGTGATAACCGGGCCCGGCCACATAAATGGTGCCGGGGGCGATGTCTTCCTTGTCGCGCGCTTCGCGCACCGGGCGCTTGAGCCTGCGGGCAAGGACCTCGGCCAGGTGGCTGCGCCGGTCATCCGGCAAGTGCAGCACGCACAGCAGCGGAATGCGAAACGCCGGCGGCAAGGCATGAAACACCGTGAGCAAGGCACTGACGCCGCCCGCCGAAGCGCCCAGGGTAATCGCCTGAACGCCGTTCATGATTTGCGGTAGATCCGTTCGGGCTTGACCAGCGCCTCGAACTTGTCGGCATAGGCCGAAAAGTCCAGGGTTTCCTTGCTGCCCAGCACCAGAAAGCCGCGATGGCACAATGACTCGTGAAACAGGCCAAACGCGCGGTCCTGCAGGGTCTTGTTGAAGTAGATCAGGACGTTGCGGCAGGAGATCAACTGGGTTTCGGAGAACACACTGTCGGTGGCCAGACTGTGGTCGGCGAAGGTCACGTTGTCGCGCAGGCTGCTGTCGACGATGGCGTTGCCATAGGCCGAGGTGTAGTAGTCGCTGAGCTCACCGCGCCCGCCGGCCTTGCGGTAGTTGTCACCGTACAGGCGCATGTTGTGCATGCTGTAGATGCCCTGCTTGGCCTTCTCCAGGGAGCTGGGGTTGATGTCGGTGGCATAGATGATGGTGCGCTCCAGCAAGCCTTCTTCACGCAGCAGGATGGCCATCGAATAGACCTCCTCGCCGGTGCTGCAACCGGCGATCCAGATCTTGATCGACGGCCAGGTACGCAGCAGCGGCACCACTTCCTGGCGCACTGCAAGGAAGTGCTCGGGGTCGCGGAACATCTCGCTGACCGGGATGGTCAGGAACTGCAGCAACTGCATGAACATGCCCGGGTCGTGCAGCACCCGCTCCTGCAGGGCCGAGACAGTCTTGCAGTCGAACTGGCGCAATGCGTGCTGGATCCGGCGCTTGATCGAGGCGCCGGAGTAATCGCGAAAGTCATAGCTGTACTTGAGGTAGATCGCCTCGATCAGCAGCCGTATTTCAATGTCGGTGTTGCGTTCGATACTCAAATTCGCTCCAGTTGCGGCAGCCAGACACGGATCAGCGAGAACAACCGGTCAAGGTCGATGGGCTTGGCCAGGTAGTCATTGGCCCCGGCCTGCAGGCAACGCTCCTGGTCATCCTTCATCGCCTTGGCGGTGACGGCGATGATCGGCAGCTTGCGCCAGCGCGGGTCCTTGCGGATCAGGCGGGTGGCTTCGTAGCCGTCCATCTCCGGCATCATCACGTCCATCAGCACCAGGTCGATGTCCTCGTGCTGCTCCAGGCGCTCGAGGGCTTCGCGGCCATTGCGCCCGATCTCGACAATCGCGCCCTTGTGTTCCAGAGCGCTGGTCAGGGCAAAGATATTGCGCACATCGTCATCCACCAGCAGCAGCTTGCGGCCCTCGAAGACCTTGTCGCGGCTGCGCGCGGTCTTGAGCATGCGCTGTCTTTCATGGGACAGCTTGGATTCGACTTTGTGCAGAAAAAGCGTCACTTCATCGAGCAGGCGCTCGGGCGAGCGCGCACCCTTGATGATGATCGAGCGCGAGTACTTGAGCAGGTCGGCTTCTTCTTCGCGGGTCAGGTTGCGCCCGGTGTAGACGATCACCGGCGGGAACGCGCGGATGTCGTCGTCGGACATGCGCTTGAGCAGCTCGTTGCCGAGCATGTCCGGCAGCTTGAGGTCGATGATCATGCAGTCGTAGATATTCTCGCGCAGCAGGTCCAGGGCCTGCTGGGCCATGCCCACCGCGGTGATCTCGATGTCTTCGTCGCCGATCAGGCGGGCAATGCTTTCGCGCTGCAGGTCATCGTCCTCGACCAGCAGGATGTGCTTGAGCTTCTGGGTCAGCTTGGCTTCCAGGCGCGCGAACACCTGTTTGAGCTCTTCGCGGGTGGCAGGTTTGACCGCGTAGCCGATGGCGCCCATGTGCAGCGCCGCCTCGACCCGGTCCTCGACCGAGATCACATGCACCGGAATGTGCCGGGTGCTGGCCTGCTCTTTAAGGCGCTGCAGCACGGTGAGACCGGAATGGTCCGGCAGGCGCATGTCCAGCAACACCGCATCGGGAATGAAGCTCGCCGCCAGTTCAAAGCCCTCGTCGGCAGCCTGGGCCACCAGGCAGCTGTAGCCCAGTTCGTGGGCCAGGTCGAAGAGGATACGGGCGAAATTCGGCTCGTCTTCGATCACCAGGATCAAGCGGTTGCTGAACGGCGCCTTGTCGCGGTCGTCGGCAAAGCTCGGCGCCGGGCGTGCTAGCGGCGCAGGCGCAACGGGTGCCGGCAACGGCGCGCTGACCAGGCGCGCTGGCTGATGAACGATCTGCACCGGGCTCTGATCGATAATCGGCTCGTAGCGCTCCGGCAGGACCAGGCTGAACACACTGCCCTGGCCCAGGCTGCTGTCGACACTGATCTGCCCGCCCAGCAACTGCGCCAGGTCACGCGAGATCGACAGGCCCAGGCCGGTGCCGCCATACCGGCGGTTGGTGGTGCCATCGGCCTGGTGGAAGGCTTCGAAGATGCTTTGCTGCTGGTCGGCGGCGATGCCGATGCCGCTGTCGCGCACCGAGAAGACAATGCCGGCGCCGGGCTGCCAGCCGATAGTGAGGCTGACTTCGCCGCGTTCGGTGAACTTCACCGCGTTGGACAACAGGTTCTTGAGGATCTGCTCCAGGCGCTGGCGATCAGTGTACAGGGTCGCCGGCACCTGCGGCTCGACCGACACCGTGAAGCTCAGCTGCTTCTCGCTGGCCAGCGGCTCGAACAGATTACGCAGGCCTTCGCTCAGGCGCGCCACGTGGGTGGTTTCCGGGCGCACTTCAAGCTTGCCGGCCTCGACCTTGGCGATGTCGAGAATATCGTTGATCAGGTTGAGCAGGTCGTTGCCCGCCGAGTAGATCGACTCGGCAAACTTGACCTGCTCGCCGGTGAGGTTCTCTTCGCCGTTCTCGGCCAGCAGCTTGGCCAGGATCAGCGAGCTGTTGAGCGGTGTGCGCAGCTCGTGGGACATGTTGGCGAGGAACTCGGACTTGTACTTGCTCGAGCGCTGCAGCTCTTCGGCGCGCTCCTGCAGCTCGACCTGAGCCTGGTTCAGTTCACCGTTCTTGCGGTCCAGCACATCGCGCTGCTCGGCCAGGGCTTCGGTGCGCTCGGCCAGTTGCTCGTTGGTCTGCTCAAGCTCGGCCTGCTGGGTTTCCAGGTGCGCCTGGGACTCCTTGAGCACCCGCGATTGCTCTTCGAGCTCTTCGTTGGCGGTTTTCAGCTCTTCCTGTTGCACCTGCAGCTCTTCGTTGAGCTGCTGGGTTTCGGCCAGCACTTCCTGCAGGCGCTGGCGGTAGCGGGCGCTCTCGATCGAAGTGCCCATGTTGCCGGCCACCAGTTCGAGGAATTCGATGTCGCGTTCATCCAGGCTGCGCAAGAAGCCCAGTTCGACCACGCCGTTGATCTGCCCGTCGTTGCTGGTCGGCATCACCAGCACGCTGCGCGGCAGGCCCTGGCCCAGGCCACTGCTGACCTTGAAGTAGTCAGCCGGCAACTCGTCCAGGCGCAACAGGCGCTCCTGCATCACCGCCTGGGCCAGAATGCCTTCGTGGCTGGCAACCCGTTGCTCTTGCCCGGCCTGCTCCGCCGACATACCGTAAGTGGCCACCCGGCGCAGGCCGCCGTGCTCGTCACGGGCGTACATGGCGCCGACAGCACTGCCCAGGTAACCGGCAAAAAAACGCAGGATGTTGTTGCCGAGCATAGGCAGGGTCAGTTGCCCGAGCACCTGGCTGGCCAGCTCGGTCTGCCCGGTACGCAGCCAGGCCTGGCGTTCCAGGCGCTGGTTGGCCCGTTGCTGCGACTCAAGGCTGCTGGCGTAGCTGCCCGACAGCGCCAGCAGGTCGCGGCGGCCCAGGTAGGCCAGCAGGCCGCTGAGCAGGATGACAAACACCAGGTATGCCGAAATCGACACGAGGGTGGTGGTATTCACCGTGTCGTTGCGGGCCACCCGCAGCTGATGCTCCATGGCAATGAACGCGTCGAATTCCTTGCGGATTTCGTCGGTCAGGCGCTTGCCCCGCCCGGAGCCGACGGCCTCGCGGAAATTACCGTTGTCGCGGCGCAGGCTGATCATGTTTGCGGCGAAGGTGTTCCACTCATCCTGCAGGCCCAGCAGGCGCTGCAGGCGGTCAACCTGCTGCGGGTTGTCGGCCACCAGTTGTTCCAGGCCCTTGATGCCGGCAATCACCTGCGGCTTGGCCACCTCATAGGGGTCGAGAAAGCGCTCCTCGCCGGTGATCAGGAAGCCGCGCATGCCGGTTTCCATGTCGATCGACAGTTTCACCGTCTCGTTGGCGTTGTTGATCACCCGGTCGGTGTGTTCAACCCATTGAATGGCCGACAGCAGGTAGCTGATGATCGTCACGAACACCACCGCACTGAGCAGCCCTACCCCCAGGGGCAGGCCGATGTTGCGGGTCAGCAGCTTGCGAAAGCTGCGCTGATCGATTGAGGCTGGTTGAATCATCTCAAGACGCCCGAGCTAAGGAAGCAAACGAAAGAGTGTGGCGGAATTTTCGAGTAATCGTTCTATTTTCCGCGGGAACGGCCATTCTGCCAGCCCTTCCTACTCCGAGTCTAAACGCCTTTGGCCATTCTGGCAGGGCACTTAGCCAGCATTTGAGAGGTGTCGCGCGCAAACGTTCCCTGCTTTTTCAATGACCGCTATGCTGTTCATTCGGGAGGCTTTTTTCAGCGCAGAGGGAACTTCAGGGCGTGCCCGGCTTACAGATAATGAACAGACTTTTGTACAGGAATACCGCCATGCCGCAGACATCCCCGCCCCTGCTCGTCGTTGAAGATGACGATATCGTGCGCATGCTGACGGTCGAGGTGCTTGAAGAGCTGGGCTATCAGGTGCTGGAAGCGGCTGATGCGCACACGGCGCTGGTGGTTTTGCAAAACACGCAACAATCCCTGGCCTTGATGCTCACCGATGTCGGCCTGCCGGACATGAACGGCAAGGACCTGGCCGTCAAAGCCCGGGAACTGCGGCCGGAGCTGCCGGTGCTGTTTGCCAGCGGCTATGGCGACGTTGACATACCCCTCGGCATGCACCAGATAACCAAGCCGTTCAGCATCGACCAGTTGCGTGACAAGGTGCAGGGTATTCTCCAGGCCATTTAGTGCACCTACCGGCCAGCACGGAATCTGCTTTAATACACACTTTTTGCCAAGGTCCCCGATGCCCATGCCCGCCCCTGCCCTCAACGTCCTGGTCATCGGTTACGTGTGGCCCGAGCCGCGCTCTTCGGCCGCCGGCTCGCACATGATGCAGATCCTTGAAACCTTCGTGCAGCGCGGTTGGCGCGTCACCTTCAGCAGCCCCGCAGCCATTGGCGAGCACAAGGCCGACCTGGCGAGCCTGGGCATCGGCGAACAGACCATTGCCCTCAACGACAGCAGCTTCGACGCGTTTGTCAGCGAACTGGCCCCGGACGTGGTGCTGTTCGACCGCTTCATGATGGAAGAGCAGTTCGGCTGGCGCGTCGAAAAACACTGCCCCAACGCCTTGCGCGTGCTGGAAACCTCCGACCTGCAAAGCCTGCGCGATGCCCGCCAGCAACTGCTGCGCCGGCGCCTGATCGAAGGCCTGGACCCGAATGACTTTCGCGCGCTGTTCAACACTTCCGGCCCCGACCTCTATCGGCAGATGGCCAGCGCCGACCTGACCCTGCGCGAACTCGCCGCCATTTACCGCAGCGACCTGAGCCTGATGATTTCCGATGTCGAGATCGACCTGCTGATCAACGGCTTCGGCGTGCCCGAGCACTTGCTGCACTGGTGCCCGCTGATGCTCGACGCCCCCAGCGAGCCGTTCAAGCCATTTGCCGAGCGCGCGCATTTTCTAAGCATCGGCAACTTTCGCCATGCGCCTAACTGGGACGCGGTGCTGTGGATGAAGAACAGCCTGTGGCCGATGATCCGCCGGCGCCTGCCCCAGGCGCAGTTGCACATCTACGGCGCCTACACCCCGCCCAAGGCCACGGCGCTGCACAAACCCGCCGAGGGCTTTCACATCATGAACTGGGCCGAAGACGCCCTTGAAGTGATGAGCAGCGCGCGCATTTGCCTGGCGCCGCTGCGCTTTGGCGCCGGGATCAAGGGCAAGCTCACCGACGCCATGCAGTGCGGTACCCCCAGCGTCACCACCCCCATCGGCGCCGAAGCCATGCACGGCGCCCTGCCCTGGCCCGGGGCAATCGCCGAAACCGCCGAAGGCCTGGCCGAAGCCGCCGCCGCCCTGTACAGCGATGAAGCACGCTGGAACCGCGCCCAGCAGGACGCGCTGCGCTTGCTCGGCGCACGCTACGACCGGCACCAGCACGCCAGCGCCCTGGTCGAGCGTATCGAGTACGCCCTGGCCGACCTCGACCAGCACCGGCTGTTCAACTTCACCGGCGCCATGCTCCGTCACCACCAGCACAAAAGTACCCAGTACATGTCGCAGTGGATCGAGGCCAAGAACCGCCTGGCTACAGCGGCCGACGCAGCAGATAAGTGTCCATGATCCAGCCCTTGCGCGCCCGTGCCTGTTCACGGGCGGCGAGGATCTGCGCCTTGACCTCCAGTAGCGGCCCGGCGATCAGGACCTGATCGGCGCTACCCAGGTAAGCGCCCCAGTAGATATGCAACTGCGGATCGTCCAGCGCGGCAAAGGCGCACTGGCCGTCGAGCATCACCACCAGGTTGTCGATGCACGGCTGTTCAGCCAGGCGCCGGCCAGGCAGCACGGTCAGTGGCTCGCCGATACGGTTCAAGGGAATACGGTGAGCGGCGGCCAGGGCCTGGACGCTACTGATGCCGGGGATCACCTCAAGCGACAGGGCCACGCCACGGGCCTGGACCAGGTCGAGAATACGCAGGGTGCTGTCGTACAGGGTCGGCTCGCCCCAGAGCAGGAAAGCGCCGCATTCGCCGTCAGCCAGTTCGTTTTCGATCAGGTTGGCGTACAACGCCGCACGCTGCTGGTGCCAGTCCTCGACGGCGCCAACGTAATCGCTGGCAGCGCCATCGCGCAGGGGGTCTTCGACCTGCACCAGGCGATAGCCGGGCTTATCGATGTAACACTCGAGAATGTGCTTGCGCAGTTGCAGCAATTCGTCCTTGACCGCACCCTTGTCGAGCACGAAGAACACCTGGGCCCGGTTCAGCCCGTCGATGGCTTGCAAGGTGATCTGGCGCGGATTGCCCGGCCCGATACCGATCAACAGCAGTTGTTTCATTGCACGTCGCTTCCATGATTCGGCCAGCCTTCATAGTCGGCTGGCCGAAGCACAATGGCAATGTACTGCGCTTTAGAAAATCGAGAAGTTGTAGCTGACGATCACCCGGGTTTCGTCCATGTCGCGGGCATACTTCTCATAGTTGCTGCGGTAGGTGGAGTTACGCAGGCGCACGCTGACATCCTTGAAGGTGCCGCTCTGGACCTGGTACTTGAGTTCGCTGTCGCGCTCCCACTCCTTGCCCTCGGCCAGGCTGCCCGGGACCTTGATATGGTCGCCGTTGATGTAACGGGTAAAGAAGCTCAGGCCCGGTACACCCATGGCCTTGAAGTCGTAGTCGTAACGCAGTTGCCAGGAACGCTCCTGGGCCGCCGCGAAGTCGTTGACCTGAGCGTAGTTGACCAGGTACGGGTTGCTGCCATCCAGGTACGGCATGGCGTTCTCGCCATACATGCGCTGCCAGCCGGCGCTGACCTTGTGACCACCAAGGCTGTAGCCGAGCATACCGCTGAAGGCGCGGTGATCGATGTCACCGGCGCGGGCACGGCCAATGTCATCGCTTTTTATCAGGCGCAGGTCGGCCGACAGGCTGCCGACGCTCAGCGGCTGGCTGACCACCAGGCCGAAAAAGTGCTGGCGGTAGATGTTTTCAAGTTTGCCTACCTGGTATTGCGCACTGAGGCGGTCATTGAACTTGTAGTCGATCCCGGCCATGTCGAAATGATCGGCCGTGGTACCACAGGCGTAGCGCTTGTTCTTGCAGTGAACGCGAATGTCCTCGCGGTCGGTCGAGTCCCGCGCGGTGTACTTGTCCAGGCGCGCCACGGTGAACTTCAGGTCCTTGAATTCTTCGGAGCTCAGCATCGCGCCCTGGAACATCGTCGGCAACAGGCGGCCGTCGTTGTACTTGAGCAGCGGCATGTCCGGCATCATCGAACCGACCTTGAGCACAGTCTGCGAATAACGCATCTTGCCGGCTACGCCCATCTTCGCGTACTGGTCTACCGAACCACGCGGATCATGTCCGCTGGAGGGCAACAGACCACTGTTGCTATCGGCCGGACTGGAGTCGAGTTTGAAGCCGAGCATGCCGATGGCATCTACACCAAATCCTACAGTGCCTTCGGTATAACCAGACTGCACATTGAGAATAAAGCCCTGGGCCCACTCTTCGCGTTTCGACGCGCCCTGGTCGGAACTGGTATGACCATCGCGAAAGTCACGATTGAAGTAGACGTTGCGTGCTTCGACTTTGGCGCTGCTGTCTTGAAGAAAACCAGCGGCCTGTGTCGAGACAGCAGCAAACATCGCGAGCAGGCCGACAAGGCTGCGCCCGGGCGCGAGAGGGTATGGGGCAAACATGAGAAGCGAAATCCGAAAGAAAGGCAAAAAACAACCGGCGCCGATCCCGGCGCCGACAATGCTCCCAGCGTCGATGGCAGTCGACGGTGACCGATCATGATCTCGCAACCGCTCTATTTCGGGCCATTGGACCATGGTCTAAGGCCGCTGGCGGAATATTGACTAGTTCTTTGGTCAAGGTCTGGTGGCAATTAAGAAAGTTCCATAACACACAATATAAAAGTTTAATGTTTACCCACTGCGCGACGACTACTACACTCTTTATTAGTGCGATGTTGTGCCCAACCCGGTGGCGGCTGCGTTATACAGAATGTTGCTATCTACACGCATGCCGGGCCACTGCAGACTTAAAGGAGTGATGACAGTGTCCAGACTTGCAGAGTTCCGCGCCGCCGAAAAGGCCCTTCAGGAACAAATGGCGCAATTGGAGGCGCTGAAAAAAGACGCCGGCCTGAAGCGTGAAATCGAGTTCGAGAAGAAACTTGTCGACCTGATGAAACACTACGACAAGGGCCTGCGCGATATTGTCGCGATCCTCGACCCGAAGGCTACCCACAAAGCCCCGCCCAGTGCACCTAAACAACGCCGTGCGCGGGTGGTAAAGGTTTATGAAAACCCGCACACCGGCGAGTTGATCGAAACCAAGGGTGGCAACCACCGCGGCCTCAAGGCCTGGAAGGAGCAGTACGGGGCCAAGACTGTCGACAGCTGGTTGCGCAGGTGAAAAAACCCTTCACACTTTTTTCACATCGACTGGCTCAGGATGAAGACTGCTAACGGACTAGCGCCCCATACGCCCGCTTCGGCGGGCTTCTAATTCTTGCGCCCCGCCCCACAAAGGCGGGGCGCAAATCGTTTGCGCAATCGCTTCAGTTCCGTATCATGACGCCCTGACTGTTTTGCTGGCAACGCTGTTGCCAGCCTCAAATGCGGAGAGCCCATGAGCCTGAACCATCTCGACACCCTCCCTGGTGTCACCGCGCAACCGGATGCCGCGACCCACAATTTCGTTTTCAACCACACCATGCTGCGGGTCAAGGACGTTGCCAAGTCCCTGGACTTCTACACCCGCGTGCTGGGCTTCAGCCTGGTCGAGAAGCGCGACTTCCCCGAGGCCGAGTTCAGCCTGTACTTCCTCGCCCTGGTCGACAAGGCGCAGATCCCGGCCGATGCTGCCCAGCGCACCGAGTGGATGAAATCGATCCCGGGCATTCTCGAGCTGACCCACAACCACGGCACTGAAAACGACGCCGGGTTTGCCTACCACAACGGCAACACCGACCCGCGTGGCTTCGGTCATATCTGCATCTCGGTGCCGGACATCCGCGCCGCCTGCGAGCGTTTCGAGCAACTGGGCGTCACCTTCCAGAAGCGCCTGAGCGACGGCCGCATGAAGCACCTGGCATTCATCAAGGACCCGGATGACTACTGGGTCGAGATCATCCAGCCGACCGAGTTCTGATCCTTCTCGCCGGTTCCCACGGTGTGCGCCAGAGCTGTGGGAGCCGGACTTGCCAGCGCTCGCAGCCAACTATTACACCTGCAAATCACGTATTACGGTCTAGCTTCCGAGGATCACGCCCCATCAACGGATTGCTGCCGGCGTTTCGCTGAAGCTGACGTTCGTCGGCCCGGATCCAACCGCGCCGCTGCTGTGGTATACCCGAAAAAGCACCCTGACTGAGGCGCTTTCGATACCACAGCAGCGAGGTAAGGACGATGAAAACCCTTCAATGCGAGCATCGCAACCACACCATCACCGCCAGCGTCGAAACCCACCCCGGCATCCCCACGCCCTATAACGCCGGCTGCCTGATCACCGATCCCGAAGGCCACACCAGCCGGCGCTTGTCATTGCCAGTGAAGATGGCCTACCTGGCCGACCTGGAAAACGCCCAGCATGCGGCGCTGGCCCACGGCAAGTGGCTGGTCGATCAGCAACTGGACAGGCGCCAGCAACTGTTCTGAGGCACCTTCACGGTTCGGCCGCCTGGGCCACGAAGGCGGCCCACGCCTCCTCGGTCAAACGCAACGCCAGGTTCGCTTCGGCGTGCTCGCGGGCACTGGTCAATGCCCGCATGCGCTGAAGATAATCGTCATCGCGCAGCTCGCCCTGGCTGTCCATGATCGCCTCCAGCTGGTTGCGATAAGGCAGGTCAAGGGCTTCGAACTGCGCCTTGTGTTGCTCCTTGAGGTAGTCGAGCCAGAAGTCCCGGCCACCGATGAAGCGCTGCAACGCCTGCGTCTGTTCAAGGCCCTCGATGCGCTGGCGGGCGCTGGCGATCTCGCCCTCATCCAGCGGCGCCAGGGCCGGGAACAACATGCTCTGTGGCTTGCTCGGCAAGTCCAGGGCCTCGCCCAGGGCAATGCGGTAGGCCAGGTTCAGCTCGACGACATCGACAACTGCCGCCGCGTTTGTTGGCGCCTGCGCCTGCTCGGCAACCAGCAGGTCCAGTTGCTCCTGGCGAAACAGCCGCCGACCCAGGCTCAATAGCCGCTGTGCCAGAGGCTGGTCGGTCGCCAGGTGCGAGGCGATGTATACCGACGCGCGGATTTCCAGGGTGGCAAAATTGAGGGTGACGCTGTCACCGCAGGTGATTGGTGAGGCCGCAAGCTCGAACAGCGACTCGCGCAGTTCGGGCGCTTTGCTGGCGGCATCAAGCAAAGCCCATACTCGCCCCCCCAGGTCAGCAGGCGTGCGCTGAAACTCGGCAGTCACGCTGAGGTCGGCCAGCAGCTGGAACAAACCTGTCGCCTGCGGCTCGTCGGCCAATGCCTGCCAGGTAGTCAGCGCCTGGGCGCTGTCGCCGGCCGGCGCCGCTTGCAGCCACAGGCGCCGCGCCTTGCTCACTGGCGACTGATGACTACGGCGGCTGGCCAGGCGAATACCGGTGCGCTGCTGGTACTGCTCAAGCTGTTCAAAGGTTGCCTGCGACAGCGGGTTGTCATGCAGCGCCAGCCCGCGGTTGATCCAGCCCGGGGCGTCGAGCACCGCTTGCGGCAGGCTGTCGATCTGGTTGTTGCGCAGGTCCAGGCGGTAGCCGTGATAGCGGTTCAACAGCCCGTGCGGCCAGGCTTGCAGCCCGGTGTTGCGCAGTTGCACCTCCTCCAGGCGCGACAAACGTTCAAGGTCCAGCAAGGGCCCCACAGGATTGTCATTGAGGTTGAGGATGCGCAGTTGCGACAGCCCGGCCAGTTGCCGGGCCGCCTGCTGGTCGAGTTCGATATGGTTACCCGGCGCCAACAAGCGCGCCAGCGCCGGCATGCCACTGAGGGCGTCGGGCAAACGGGTCAGGGCGTTGTTGCCCAGGTTCAACTCGCGCAAGCGCTTGAAGGGCAGCAGGAAAGCCGCCGAGGCGTCGCCCAGGCCCATGTTGTGCAACTGTAGATCGACCACATGGTCAAAATTGACCTCGGCCGGCCAGCCTGGCAAGTCGCCGGTGTACAGCCCTTCGAGGCTCAGGCTGTAACCGATGACGCTGTGGTTGGACCAACGTTTGGGCGACAGCTTGCGCCAGGCACGGCGGATCAGCAGCGCCGCCTGCTGACGGCTGCGGCGCAGGGCCTGGCCCGCTTCATCGACGGCTACTGATTGGCTCCAGGCCCGCAAGGTGCCGTCGAGCAGCTGGTATTCACGCTGATAGGCTTTGATGCGCGCCGCGACGTCGACACCATTGCGCTGCAGTGCGTCGACAAAGGCATCGGCGTCGGTATCCGAGAGCCCCGGGTACAGCTGGCGGATATCCCGCACCTGGGCCGCGCGGCGCCCACCGAACAGGCCGCGACCACTCAAGGGATAGCCGATACGCCCATCGGCCAAGCGCTGTGGCGGGTTGAACCAGGGGCGTTGCCTGGGCGTCGGTTGCAGCCACTGCCCAACCTTGCCGCGGTGCAGGTGCAACAGCTCGCCAAGGCGGCTGCGCAGCGGCGTGTCCAGCGCCGCCTGTTCCGAGGCAGACAGCGCGTTGCTCAAGGCACTGAACAGATCAAGGTAAAACTCGCCCGCGTGCTCCCCCGCCTGGCGATACAGCTGGTATCCCGACTCCAGCCTGACGATCTGGACGCGACGGCTGCCGGTCGCTATCGCGGCCGGGACGAGTCTGGGCCCTGACAGGCTGCCTTCGAACACCTCGATAGCCAGCGCCTGCGGCCAGCCTGGCAGTTGCCCAAGCAAGGCCAGGAACAACCTGTCGCTGTCGCGGCTGCGCACCGATTGCAGGTACAGCCCTTCGACGGCGCGGCTGATCCGTACATCGTGCAACGGCGCCCGTATGCGGTTGGCCATCGCCAGAGGCACCCGCCATTGCTCCACCAGGCGTTCCAGCTCAGCGTCACTGGCCGCCTCGAGCAGATCACCGACGAGGCTGCTAGGCAGCTCGGGAAAATCCACCTGGACCACGGATTCGGCGATGCCCGCCAGGCGCGTACGCAGGCCATAGCAATGGCTGAACAGCGCCTGGCGCAGCATCCTTGCGTGCCGGGCCAGCACCCCGGGCGCAGGGCTGGCGGTAGTGTCAGCGGGCAGGCGCGACACCAGGTAGTCACGCATCTGCGCCTCTGTGGTGTCCAGCGGTGCCCCAGCCGCAAGCTGGTCGATAAAACGCTCGATGTCCTGATCCAGACGCCAGCGCAACAGGCAGTCGCGCAGCAGGCCTGGAGCCGCCAGGTTGTCCAGGTGCAAGCGGCGTAACTGCCCGCCATCAAGGCCGCTTATGGTCAGAATCTGTTCTTGCGCAGGCTCCGCCAGCGTTGCCAGCTCAGGTAGCAGGCGCTTGAGCATGAACCGCGTGTCTTGCCACTGCAGCGGGTTCTCCCCGCCATGGCGCCACCCTCCCCGAGCATTGCCCTGCAGGACCGGCGAATAGCGTTCGCCCCCCTCGGGATGGACGATGCGCCATTGCCCCAGAGCGCTGTCGTGCTCCACCGCGTAAACCCGGTCGTCCAGGGTGAGATAAGGGCCCGGGGCGCCGCCAATGAACCCTTGGGCATCAGCCGTACCCGGTTCGATCCGGGCCTGGTAACCCGCCAGGTCGGGCTTCCACAAACGCGCCTGGCCTTGCCGGCTACTGACCGGTACCAGCGCCTCGATGAAGGCTGCGTGGCGCAGCGCCTTGCCCACCAGGTGCACGCCGGCGCCAGCGGCCGCAAACAACGCCAGGTTCTCGACCACGTCGGTCAGGTGTTCGAGCGCCTTGTCGCTGTCGCCCTGCAGCCAGTCCCCAAAGCCTTCGAACAATTGCGAGGCCAACTGCGCTGCAGCCACGCCGAGCATTACCGCACCCAGTACCGGCACAAACAAACCGGCAACATTGAGCAACAACAAGCCGGCGGTCTCGTAGGCATGCAGGCGTTCCACCCGCTGTTTTTCATCTTCGTCATCGGTAGGCACGGCCAGGGTGCGCGCATCGTTGCGGATCTTCGCCAGCTGTTGGCTGGCAAGGGTACTGAACAACGGCCCGGCGAAGGCCGACAAGCCCATGCTTATTGCCAGCGGCGCGCCCGGCGCAGCGCGCTGGCGCAGCTCACCCAGGGTCGCGGCAAATGCCGGTTGCTCGGCCTGGGGCACGAAGCGCGTGAACCAGCGCGCGTAGCCGGGCGATTTCAAGCGCACTCCCAGCTCACCCAGCATATCTTCCCGGGCACTGAACTGAACCAACGGACGTTGTGGGTCACCGGGGATGTACAATAGCCAGTTCAGTTGGCCAAGGCGCACCACGCCCGGCGATGTATTGAAGGCCGACTCCGGCAATAGCTCGAAGACCACCATGCCACTGAGCCTCACCCCACCCAAACGCACCTGCAGGGGGCGGATGACCGGGTCATCGCCCGGCTGCAGAAAATCTGCATGAATATGCTGCAGGAGTGCCGTGAAGCCGTACTCATCGAGCGCGCCACTGAGTACCGCGAGCAACGCGGCGACTTCCAGGTCGTGGTAGTGGCTGCGCCGCAGCATTTGCGTGAACTCGTCCGTCAGCACCTGATCCAGATGCCGCTGGTAGCGGCCACCCAGGTCGAGTGTGCGGCACAAGCCGGCGAAGGATTCGGGAGTCAATTGCGCCGAGGTTGCCAGCGGTCGCACGAACTGCAGCCGGGCCTTGCCCGCAAGCCCGCCATTGGCCGCCTCGGCCGCGCTGAAGTTCTGTAGCGCCGCCTGTAACAGGCTGTGGCTGGAGACCACTGCGGTTGAACCCTGGCGCGGCAGCGACAGCAAAGTCGAGGTTCGGCTCAGGTGCCGGGTGTGGACCAGTTGGTTGTGCTCGACGTCAAGGTCCACGCCGGTCTGCCTGCGCAATTGTTGCCGCAGCAAGGTGCGGGCGAAACTATCGAGTGGTTGAATGTTCGACAGTACGCCAGCAACCCGGGTACGTTGCTGCTGGCTCAACTGCATTGCGCGGCTCAGGGCCAGCAGGCGCTCGGCCGGCGCCTGCAGCAGCCATTGAGGCAGGTAGTCATGGACCTGGCTGTCGTTCACTGGCACGTGCGCCTGCGGGCCTGGCGTGCTCATCGCCCCTCCTCGCTGATGCCACCGGCGCTGGCCGAGGGGTGTTGCCCAAGGGCAAGGGTGGTCAACTGCAGGACCAGTTCGCCACGCGCCGCTTCCCGGGCCGCACCGATGTCATTGCTGCGCTGCAGGTACTGCTGGTCGGTGAGTTCGGCCTGCATCGCCTGCAGCGATTCCAGTTGCTGGAAGAACGGCTGGTCGAGCGCATCGAACGCCGCCTGTTGATGCGCTTCGATAAAGCGGACCCAGAATCCCCGTGCCGCCACCGATGCCGCCAGGCGTGGCGTGCGCTCGGCCATGCGGACCTGGTCGCGCATGGTGTTCAAGGCATGCCGATCGACGCCGGCGACAAAACGGTAAGCCATGCTCCGTGGCTGCCCGACCAGTTCCAGTTCGTCGGCAAGCCCGGTGCGAAAAGCCAGCAGGACTTCGATTTCGTCCGGGGCCATGCCCATCGCGCGACGCAGCTGGATTTCCTCGGCGCTCAGGCGGTCCACTTCATCCAGGCGAAACAGCGAACGGGCCAGGTTCAGCAACGGTTGCTGGCGACTGGCTCCGGTAAGGCCACGGGTCGCGGTGAGTTCATGGGCGCGCACCTCCAGGGCGCTGAAGTTCAGGGCGACGCTGTCCGAGCAGCTTCGCGGTGCGCCGGCCAGGGCGAACAGTTCGTTGCGCAAGCCGGTATCGTCATAACAACCCTCAAGCACCTCCCAGACACGGCGCGTGAGGTCCTGGCGCCGACGCCTGAAGTCGGCCGTCTCACGCAGGTCACCCAACAGGCGAAACAGGTCGGCGGAGCCTTCCTCCCCCTGCAGTGCCTGCCATTGCCGGGCGCGCTGCACGCGCACCTCGTCTTGCGATCCCGTCAGCCACTCCTCCTGCAGGTTGTCGAAGCGCGCATGACTGAAGCCGGCGACCGCCGGCAACAAACCGGCGCGTTCGAACGCCAGCAAGCGTTCGCGGCTCTCGGCGTTGAGCGGGTTGTCGTGGAAGTTGATGCGTTCGAGGATGCGCCGCGGGGCGTTGAACAGGCCCTCCTGCAACACCACAATGGGGTTTTCGCGCAGGTCGGCGCTCTCCAGCGCCGGGCGGCTGAGCAAGCCGGCCGGGACCGTGGTGATGGCGGTACTGCGCAGGCGCAACAAGCGCAAGCGCGACAGCGCGGTCACATCCGGCGGGGACGCCAGCGGATTGTGATCCAGGTCGAGCACCTCCAGGCGGCCCAGCGATACCAGCAGTTGATTGTCGGCCGGGGTCCAGGCAATCCGGTTGTGACTGAGGTTCAGCCAGGTCAGATGATTCAGCCCGTCAATGCCTTCAGGCACTCGGGCGAGATCACCGTGCACCACATCCAGCCAGCGCAATGCGCTAAAGCGCTGGAGAAAGCCTGGCGGCAATTCGGTGATCTGCAAGTCATTGAGGGTAATCTCCGCCACATGAGCAAAGCTGATGCTCTCGGGAAGCTGCGGCAATGCACCTATCGGCTCGTGCTCGAGCAGCAGGCGATAGTCGGCGCCGCGATTGCGCACCCGCGCCGTCTGCCGGCGCCAGCAGCGACGCAAGCGCGCGGCGACCCGTTCGCGGGCAGCGCCACGGATCGGGTCGGCCGCTTGCCAGCTGTAGAGGGTTTCATTGAGGGTTGCCAGCTCCTGATGCAGTGCCTGCAAGCCGCTCCACAACTCGCGGCCAGACACCCGCAACTCGGTGAGGAATTCGCCAACCTCGGCGTCGCTGAACGTGGGGTACAACTCACGCACGGCGCGATTGACTGCCTGCCGCCCGCCCACTCCACGCCCGCTCAAGGGGTAACCAATACGCCCGTCGGCCAGGCGCTGCGGCGGGTGAAACCACTGCCCCGGCTCGCTCAGGCCGATAATGCCAGCCACCTCCTCGCGTCGCGCCCCGCTCAGGGCCGCCAGCGTAGCGCTGCTGGCCCGGCCCGGGCTCTGCAGGTGGACAGCTTCCAGGGCGCGGTTGATGCGCACTTCGCGCATCAACAGGCGAGCCTCTTCCAGCATCGCCAAGGGCACTTTCGAGGTGTCCAGCAGGCTCTGCAGGTGATCGGCCCGGGCGTGGCTGCAGATCTCTTCGGCAACCACCAGCGGCAGCCCGGGAAAGTTGCGCTGGAGGATCTGCGCCCCGGCACCGGGGTTTGTCCGCCTATGGGCATAGAGGTAGTCAAAGGCATCCGGTCGTTGCTGTTCAAGGTGACTGGACAGACGCGCGATCAATTGCTGGCGCTCGCTCAGGCCCTCTGCGTCATCGCTCAGCAGCGTGCTCTTTTCGGTTTCATCCAGTGCCTGCAGAACCTGACTCAGCCAATCGCCACTGGCCGAAGGCACACCGGTCAGTTCAATGGTGCGCGATTGCTCGAGCGCCTGCTGGCCGAAACGCTCATCACCAAGCTGCAACAGCACTTGTGCGGGCCAGCCCTCAATAGCGGTCAGCGCCCGTAATAGCAAGGGTACCGGCTGGCCGACGTTACCCACGGTCAGGCTGCTGAGCATCGAGGCGAGCTGGTGGTCGAGCTGCACGCGCTCCAGCGCATCGACCAGCGTCGCCGGCACCGCCGCGCCCTGCACCTGCCAGTGCCTGACCTGCGCCTCCTCGGTGCCGGTAATTGCCAGTACCCGGTCCAGTTGCGCGTCGGATGCCCGGGCCCATTGCCCGCCGTAACGCCTGAGCATCAACCGGCTATCCTGCCAGTGCTGCGGGCTGTCCCAGGCCGGGCGCCAGCCCGTGGTACCGAGAAGCTCCAGGCGATGCTCGAACGCATTGGCCCGGTACGATTGCCAGTCGGGACTCCACAAGCGCTGGTGCTGGTCAGCTAGCGTTACCGGCACCAGGCCATCGACAAAGCCCGAACGCTTCACGGCCTTGACCAACGCCGTGCCACCGGCCACCAGCAAGGCGTTGGCCGCCAGGTTCTCCGCCACCCCGAGCAAGTGGTTCAAGGCCCCCTCTCGATCCCCCTGCTGCCAGTCTTCATAACCGTGATAGACCTCGCCGAGCATCTGTCCGATGGCGACACCGAGCATCACTTCCCCAAGCCCCGGAACAAAAAACGCCGCCAGGTTCGCCAGGGTCAACCCGGCGTCCAGGTACTCCTGCAACCTGACGTTGCGGTTGGCGCGGTCTTCATCATCGGTTGGCACCGCCAGCACCCGGGCGTCGTCCTCGATCTTGCTGATCCGTGCGCCTGCCAGCGTGGCCAGCAGCGGCCCGGCAAAGGAGAACTGTCGACCATCGAGCTCGATTGCCGAGCCCGCCGTGGCTTGCCTGAGCAGCCGCGTCAGGGTGATCACGAATGTCGCACGATCGCGTTCGCTGACAAAGCGTTGAAAGAACTTCCCGTACCCTGCTTGCGCAAAGCGTGTGGCAAGCGCCGAATACGCCGCACTCCACGAGTTGTAGTGTTTGACCGGGTGCAGCGGATCATCCGGCACATACAAGACCACCCCCAGAACATCGGAATAGCCATTGGGATCGAACAGTTTCTCGCGCATCTCAAACGCCACCACCCCGACCAGACGCTTGCCCAGCAGATTGAGGTGGTGGGGAAAACTGCTCAAGGTGGCATTGGGCACCAGCGGCCTGAGCGCCAGGACGCGCAACAGACAGTCATGGCTGGCGGCGTCGAGGTCGCCCTTGATCCAGGCCTGGTTGAGGGCGACGGCCAGGCCGCTGCGGCTGGCCTGCTCCAGGGTCTTGCTTACCTGCCTGGCCACCTCGCCAGCAGGGCTTAGCAGCGCCTTGAGGTGAGCCTGGTACTGGCCACCCAGGTCCAGTTCCCGGCACAGGCTGGCGAACGCTGCCACCGACAGCGGCTGCACTACGCCCTTTTCGTCGATGATCGCGGTCAGTTCGTCATGGCTACCCTCCACCGTTTCTTCAGCCGCAAAATTGTGCAGCGCGGCATGCAACAGGCTCTGGTAAGTGGTCTGCACGCGAAAAACCGGCGGCAGTGACGCTTGCGGCAGGCCGTCGAGAATGCGCCGCACCAGGCGCAAGCGCCAGGTGCGCACATTTACTCGTTGGGCAAAGCGCGCACCCAGCGCTGCGCTCAACAGTGGCGCGGCAAAATCTTCAGGAGACTGCAGCGAGTCCAGCAGTGCCTGCATCGGCACCTGGGCGCGCTGACTGTCGCCCATGCTCTGCTGCAAAGCTTGCACCGCAGCCAACGGCGCATCCCGTAACCAGCCTGGCAGGCGCTGGGCGATAAAGCTGTCGATCGAGGCATCGTCGTGGTCGTTCATGCTGACTTCCTGGTGTTGGAAAAGTCAGCAGCAGACCCTGGCCATGGTCTGCGCGGGTGCTATTTAAGTAGTGTGGCCCGCTGCGCTGCGCCTTCGTTGCCGGCCGGCGACGCCAGCCCGTAGTCAACTTCCTCGTTCCAGTCGTCACCGAACATTTCTGCCGGGTGCATGGTGCGGTCGGCGCCGTTGCCGCAAGCCAGGGCGTTGGCCGCGCAGTAGCGATCGCAGCCCCAGCAGATGCGCTCGGGGTGCTTGGGGCTGACAGGAAAGGGCTTGGCCATGAAGTGCCTCAGGCGGCAATGGGCGAGCGTTCACGCTAGCGCCCAGTGCCGGGTTTGCCCTTGATACAGATCAAGGGCGCTGATCCAGACTGGTATCAAACCTTGAAGCGCGCCACGGTCTGGCTCAGGCTGCCGGCCATCTGCGCCAGGTCCTGGCCGGCGCTGTCGGTGTGTTGCGCCCCCAGCAGCACCTGTTCGGAGAGGTTGCGAATACCCACCAGGTTGCGGTCCACCTCACGGGCCACCAGGGCCTGTTCTTCGGTGGCGCTGGCGATCATCAGGTTGCGCTCGTTGATCTGCGAAATCGACCGGGTGATCGCCTCCAGCGCTTCGCCGGCACGCTGGGCCACATCCAGGGTGGTGTGCACCAACTCGCTGCTGCTGAGCATGGCGGTCACCGCTTCGCTGGTGTCCTGCCGGATGTTGCCGATCATCTGCTCGATCTCCTGGGTCGACACCTGGGTACGATGGGCCAGGGCCCGCACCTCGTCGGCGACCACGGCAAAGCCGCGCCCGGCATCACCGGCGCGGGCTGCTTCGATGGCGGCGTTGAGCGCCAGCAGGTTGGTCTGTTCGGCGATGCTGCGGATCACATCCAGCACCGTGCTGATGTCCTGCACACGCCCGGCCAGTTGCTGGATGCGCGCGGAGGTATCGCTGACGCCGTCGGCCAGGGTGCTGATCGAGGCGACCGTCTCGCGCACCTGTTCACGGCCACGCTGGGCGGTTTGTTCGGAGACCTTCGAGGCTTCGCTGGTGCTCACCGCGTTGCGCGCCACTTCGTCCACCGCGGCGGTCATCTCGTTGACCGCCGCTGCCGCCTGTTCGATTTCCAGGCCCTGCAGCTGCAGGCTGCTGCTGGTCTGGCTGCTGACCGCGCTGAGTTCCTCGGAAGAACTGGCGACGCGCTCCACCGAAGCTGCGATGTGCTTGACCATGCTGTTCAGGCTCTGCTGCATCTGCTGCATGTTGAGCATCACGCTGCCGTCGGCACTGCCATGGGTCGGCACGGCGATGGTCAGGTCGCCCTCGGCGATCCGGCTGAGCACCCGCGCGGCGGTATCCGGCTCGCCGCCCAACGGCCGGGTGACGCTGCGGGTCACCAGCAGCGCAGCGGCGATCACCGCCAGCAGGCACAGCACGACCAGGCCGAGCATGTTCAGCCGGGCGTCGTTGTACAGGGCCTGGGCGGCCTGTTCGCGCTCGACGAAGATCTGCCCCTGCAAGGCCATCAGGCTTTCCAGGTGCTGGTATACCTCGTGCTCGGCGGGTACCACGTTTTGCTTGAGCTGGGTCATTGCCGCCTGCGCGTCACCCTGGCGGATCAGTGTCTGTACCTGGGTAAACGCCGCGACATAGGTTTCGCGGCTGGCTTTCAGCGCAGCGTAGGCGGCCTTGCCCTCGGGCAGGTAGAACAGCGGCTCAAGCGTTGCCAGGGCCTGGCTGATGCGCTGCTTGGTGGTGTCGATGGCCTGCTGCACCTGCAGGTTGTCCTTGTCGAGCAACAGGTCGCGGGTGTTGCGTGCGTTGTCGCGAACCCCGGTGGCGATGACCATGATCGGTTCGATCTTCGGCCAGTCCTGTTTGACGATCACCACCGCCTGCTCTTTGAGCGTGGCCAGGTCATGCAATGCATAAAAGGCCAGGCCCAGAAGCGCCAGGGGCGCGATGGCAAAACCGATGAGGATACGTTGTGCTGTGGTCAATCTGGTCATTTCAAAGCCTTACTAGTCGCGTACTTCAAACGCGGGAAACAGCGTGTGGAGGGTGTCCCACAGCTCGGGTAGCAATCTGTGTGCCGAAGCACCGGGCAGCTGCGGGTCGAGCATGCGTGCCGTGCGTACCCGCTGCACGACGAAGCGTTGGACCCCAAGCGCATTCAAGCGCCGGGCCAGGGTGAGGAGTCGCGGTGGATCGATCAGGTGCCAGTGCACCGTGGTGCGGCATTCGTAGTCGACGCCGCTGGCCAGCAGGGAATCCAGGCTGCGCCAGTTGGCCTGGCCACTGCCGCGCACGCCGGTAACCAACTGGCAGTCTTCGGCCAGCGCCTTGACGTCAAAGCCGACCCAGTCGGCCCCAGGCAATGCCCGGGCAAACGCATCGGGCTTGATCCCGGCACTGTGCAGGCCGATGGCAAAGCCCATGGCCCGCACCTGGGCCATGGCCTCGGGCAGGCTGTCCTGCAGGGTTGCCTCACCGCCGCTGAACACCACGGCATCGAGCAAGCCGCGGCGACGCTGCAAAAACGCCAGTACCTGCGCCCAGGGCAGTTCATCACGGCCCCGGGGCGGGATCAGTTGCGGGTTGTGGCAGTAACGGCAGCGCCAGGCGCAGCCCTGGCAGAACAGCACACAGGCGAGCTTGCCGGGGTAATCGAGGGTGGTCAGGGGCACCATGCCCCCGACCCGCAGCGCTCGGCTCATGGATGCCCGGCCGTTGCCGCGCCCTCATTGAAGTGCAGCCGCTCGTGGTGCTCGGACTGTTTGCCGGGGTTGAACGCCGACACCGGGCGGTGATAACCCATGACCCGGGTCCAGACTTCGCACCGTTGGCGTTGCGCCGCCGGCAGGGTTTGCTGTGCAGTCATGATGAAGCTCCTTGCTGTTGAGGGTAAAACGGGTCAATGCACGCTGCCCTGCTGCTGGGCCAGCAGCAGCGCTTCGTCGCATTTGGGGCAGAACTCGTGTTCGCCATCCAGGTAGCCATGCACCGGGCAAATGGAGAACGTCGGGGTAATGGTCAGGTACGGCAGCCGGAAGCGCTCCAGGGCCCTGCGCACCAGTTGCTTGCAGGCCTGGGCCGAGGAGATCCGCTCGGCCATGTACAGGTGCAGCACGGTGCCGCCGGTGTACTTGCATTGCAGCTCGTCCTGCAGTTCCAGGGCCTCGAACGGATCGTCGGTATAGCCCACCGGCAGTTGCGAGGAGTTGGTGTAGTACGGCGCCTGGCTGCAGCCGGCCTGGAGGATGTCGGGGAAGCGCTTGAGGTCTTCCTTGGCGAAGCGGTAGGTGGTGCCTTCGGCCGGGGTGGCTTCGAGGTTGTACAGGTGGCCGGTTTCTTCCTGGAAACGCACCAGAGTGGCGCGCACGTGGTCCAGCAGGTTCAGGGCGAAGCGCCGGCCCTGGGCGGTGTGCAGGCCCATCTGCTCGTCGCTGAAGTTTCGCAGCATTTCGTGCAGGCCGTTGACGCCGATGGTCGAGAAGTGATTTCGCAGGGTGCCCAGGTAGCGCTTGGTGTACGGATAGAGCCCGGCATCCATGTGATGCTGGATCACCTTGCGCTTGACCTCCAGGCTCTCCATGGCCAGCTCCATCAGCCCATCCAGGCGCTGCAACAGGCCGCTGATGTCGCCCTTGTACAGGTAGCCCAGGCGCGCGCAGTTGATGGTCACCACCCCCAGCGAGCCGGTCTGCTCGGCCGAGCCGAACAGGCCGCCGCCACGTTTGAGCAGTTCGCGCACATCCAGTTGCAGGCGACAGCACATCGAGCGCACCTGGTTGGGCTGCATGTCCGAGTTGAGGAAGTTCTGGAAGTACGGCAGGCCATAGCGCGCGGTCATGGCGAACAGGCGCTCGGCGTTGTCGCTGTCCCAGGGAAAGTCGTGGGTGATGTTGTAGGTCGGGATCGGGAAAGTGAACACCCGGCCCTTGGCGTCGCCGGCCTGCATCACTTCGATGTAGGCACGGTTGAGCAGGTCCATCTCCGCTTGCAGCTCGCCGTAGGCAAAGGGCATTTCTTCGCCGCCGATCACCGGGATCTGCTCGCGCAGGTCCTGCGGGCAGACCCAGTCGAAGGTCAGGTTGGTAAACGGCGTTTGCGTGCCCCAGCGCGACGGCACATTGAGGTTGTAGATGAACTCCTGGAGGGCCTGGCGCACCTCTTCATAGCTCAGCCGGTCCTTGCGCACGTAGGGCGCCAGGTAAGTGTCGAAGGAGCTGAAGGCCTGGGCTCCGGCCCACTCGTTCTGCAGGGTGCCGAGAAAGTTGACCATCTGCCCCAGGGCGCTGCTCAGGTGTTGGGGTGGGCCGGCCTCGACCCGCCCGGGCACGCCATTGAGGCCCTCGTGCAGCAGGCTGCGCAGCGACCAGCCGGCGCAGTAGCCGGCGAGCATGTCGAGGTCGTGGATATGCAGGTCGGCCTCGCGATGGGCGCGGCCGATGGCTTCGCTGTAGACCTCGTCGAGCCAGTAGTTGGCAGTGACCTTGCCGGAGACATTGAGCACCAGGCCGCCAAGGGAATAACCCTGGTTGGCGTTGGCCTGCACCCGCCAGTCTTCGCGGTTGAGGTACTCGTTCATCGAGGTGGCGACTTCGACCAGGGTCTTGCGGTCACGGCGCAGGCGTCCGTGCTGTTCGCGGTAGACGATATAGGCGCGTAGCGAAAGGAAGTGCCCGGCGTCCATCAGCACCCGTTCGACCCGGTCCTGGATCTGCTCGACGTGCAGCTTGGAGTAGCCCTCAAGGTGGGCAAGGACTGCTTCAAGCAAACCGTCTGCCTCGGCTTCGGCATATTCGCCAGTGGCCTTGCCGGCGGCGATCAACGCCTGGCGGATCTTGTCGGCGTCAAAGGCCACCAGGCTGCCATCGCGCTTGTGCAACCGGTTGTGCCCTACCCTGATCAGCGTGCTGTGCATTTGCCCTCCTGACACTACATATAGACGTTTATTGATCTGGAAACACAATATGCAGTGCAGGCTACGGGTAAAGCGGGTGAAAGAAATTGATCGATATCAAGAATCGCGGGGCAAGCCCGCTCCTACAGGGTGGGAGCGGGCTTGCCCCGCGATAAGGCCCTGACAGCCACCCTCACCCGCCGCTCATGCTCATGAACCGCAAAATCTGCACCTCCCCTTGCGGGTTGAAATCATGGCGCAACGGCTTGCGCCGCAACGCCTGTTGCAGCGCGCTGATGATCGGTTGGTCATCCAGCGGATAACGGCGCAACAAGCCGCGCAGATCCAGCGAATCCTCTTGCCCCAGGCACAGCAGCAAGCGCCCTTCCACCGTCATCCGCACCCGGTTGCAGCTGGCGCAGAAGTTGTGGCTGTTGGGCGAGATAAAACCGATGCGCGTTGCCGGGTGCCGGGCCAGGCGCACATAGCGCGCCGGCCCGCCGCTGTGCTCGGCGCTGTCGAGCAAAGCGTGGCGGCTGGCAATCAGCGCCCGTACCTCGTCGCTGGCGCAAAACGACTCAGCGCGCGCACGGCCGACCTCGCCCAAGGGCATTTCCTCGATGAAGGTGATGTCGATGCGCTGGTCGATGGCGTACTGCAGCAGCGCCAACACCTCATCGTAGTTGCGCCCCTTCATCACCACGCAATTGAGCTTGATGCCTTCGAAACCGGCCTCGCGCGCCGCCTCGATGCCGCGCAGCACCTGATCCAGATCGCCCGTGCGGGTAATTGCCCGAAAGCGCTGGCCATCGAGGCTGTCGAGGCTGATGTTGATGCGTTTGACCCCGGCCTCTACCAGCGGCCGGGCCAGGCGCTGCAGCTGCGAGCCATTGCTGGTCATCACCAGTTCACGCAGGCCGGGCAAGGCGGCAATGTCACGGCACAGATCGACGATACCCGGGCGAATCAGCGGCTCACCGCCGGTCAGGCGGATCTTGCCCACGCCCTGGCCGACGAACAGCGTGGCCAGGCGCCGCAACTCCTCGAGGGTCAGCACCTGCTGGCGCGGCAAGAAGGTCATGTGTTTGGCCATGCAGTACACACAGCGAAAATCACAACGATCGGTCACCGACATGCGCAGGTAATCGATCTGCCGCCCGAAGCCGTCCTGCATCACAGTGCTCATCAGCGTCCCCTTATTGCACCAGCGGTGAATCGGCGCCCTGCAGGCGGATGCCACGAATATCGGCGGCGCCGATCAGGGTTTGCAGGTACTGCACCAGGGCCTTTTGCCACACGCCCTGCTGCAACTGGGTGCGGATCGCCGTGGCCACTGCCTCGTAAGGCAAGGCCTGGCCTTCGATGCGCTGGTCGACACTGACCAGGTGCCAGCCGTAGCGGCTTTCCAGCGGCTTGAGCGCGAGGCCCGGCGCCAGGGTGAACAGCTGGCGCTCAAGCTCTGGCACGGTCTGGCCCTTGCTGATCTGCCCCAGCTCACCCCCCTGGGCCTTCGACGGGCAGGCCGAGTACTTTTGCGCAAGCTCGGCGAACTGCTCGGGGAACTGCAACAGCCGCTCATGCAGGATCTCGGCCTGGACCAGGGCCAGGCTGCGCGCCTCGGCATCGTCCGGCGCGCATTCGAGCAGGATGTGCCGCACCGCGAGCAGCGGCGCGCTGTGAAAGCGCCCGCGGTTGCTGTGGTAGTAGCGCAGGCAGGTGGCCTCGTCACAGCTGGGCACCTGCACTTCGCGCTCCAGCAGTAACCGCGTGGCCGCTTCCTCCGGGTTCTCGCCGGCGCCCACCTGCAGCGCCAGCCCCAGTTCGGCGATGCGTTGCTGCATCAGCTCGCGGATCACCAGGGCGCGGGCGGCCATGTACACGGCCTCCTCACGATCCTTGGCCGGGTGGTATTGCAGCTCCTGGGCCAGGGCCTGCTGGCTGATGACCACGTCATTGACACTGATGACCGGCCACTGCTGTTCGCTGCTGGCAATCAGTTGCGCTTCGCTTGCGTGCGTCATGGCGACCTCCTCAGGCTTTCTGCCGGACAATTTGATAGCGCCGGCCCAGGTACCACACCGGCGCGCTGACGATGTGCACCAGGCGGGTGAAGGGGAACAGCACGAACAGGGTCAGGCCCAGCAGCACGTGCAGCTTGTACACCAGGCTCACCGGGGCGATTGCCGCCGCCGCATCCACCGGGCGCAGCAGCACGGTGTTCTGCGCCCAGTCGGCGAGCATGACCATCACCGAGCCGTCCATATGGCCGGTGGAGGCGACGATGGTCAGCAAGCCGAGCACCAGTTGCGCCAGCAATACCAGCAAAATCAGGATGTCCGAGGTGCTGGAGGTGGCCCGTACCCGCGGCTCGGTCAGGCGCCGGTGCAGCAGCATGATCAGGCCGATCAGGCACAGCAGGCCGAAGAAGCCCCCGGAGACCATTGCCAGCAGCTGCTTGTGCTCGGTGCTGAGCACATGGTGATAGACCGACGCCGGGGTCAGCAGGCCGACGAAGTGCCCGGCCAACACGAACAGCACGCCGACATGGAACAGGTTGCTCGCCACGCGCATGCCGCGCTTGTCGAGCATCTGGCTGGAGCCGGCCTTCCAGCTGTACTGCGAAAGGTCAAACCGTGCCCAACTGCCGAGCAAGCAGATCGCCAGGGCGACATAGGGATAGACCCCGAACATCAACAGGTTCCACTTAGACATTACCCACCTCCCCGGCCGGCGCAGAAGCCTGGCCTTGATGCTGAAAATCGACCCAGTGCAGCGGCACCGCGCTTTCTTCCCGGGCCTTGCCCGGCGGGCTTTGCAGTGAGCTGCAACGCTCTTGCTGCTCGGCCTTGAGAAAGTCCACCGCCTCCTCTTCCCAGATCTTGTCCAGGGCTTCGAGAGAATCATCGCGTTGCTCGGCGGCGACTTGCTCGCGCAAATCAGCCACCGCCTGCTGCGGCTCGGCGCCGGCAATCTGCAGCAACGCGCGAAAACAACTGGCGTAGGCGCTCTCGCGCTCCTCCAGGCGTGCGGCAAGCAGCGCCAGCAGGTGCGCGACATCGGCCAGGCCCTCGCGGGCCTCGAGGTCTTCGCGAGTCGAGAGGTATTCCAGGTACAGCGGAATGTAGTCCGGCAGCTCCTTGACGCCGATGGCAAAGCCCGCTGCTTCATACTGGGCGAGCATGTCGACCATGGCCTGGCCACGGTCGCGGGACTCGCCATGCACATGCTCGAACAGCAGCAGCGACAGCGAACGGCCACGGCCAAACAACGCGCCGTAATGCTCCTGGCCATCCATCAGGTCGTTGTTGCAGATCAGTTCCAGCAGCTCGAACAGCGCGCCGCGCTGGCGCGGGCTGATTTCCCGCGCCTGGATGATCGCCTGCTCCAGCTCGTCGCGGCCGGCCACCAGGGCTTCGTTCGGGTAATCGAGCAGCAGCGAAATCACTTTCAGGATGCGCATGCTCATTCCTCCCACAGCTGTACGGTTTTGAGGATGTCGCGGCGGTTGGCCTTCTTCGCCCCGAACAGGTTGGTGTCGGAGCTGCCGCTGCAGCCGCTGCCGAAGCTGAAGCCACAACCGGAACGCTCGGCGAAGGCATCGCTCATGGCCTCTTCGCGGTGGGCACTCGGTACCACGTAACGGTCTTCGTAGTTGGCGATGGCCAGGTAGCGGTACATCTCCTCGACCTGGTTGACGCTCAAGCCGACGTCCTCCAGCACCTTGAGGTCCTGCACGCCCTCGACCTGCTCGGCGCGCTTGTAAGCGCGCATGGCCAGCAGGCGCTTGAGGGCGCGTTTGACCGGCTTTTCGTCACCGGCGGTGAGCAGGTTGGCCAGGTAGCGCAATGGGATACGCAGGCTGTCGACGTCTGGGATTACCCCGTTCATGCCCACGGTGCCGGCAGCTGCGGCGTTCTGGATCGGCGACAGCGGCGGCACGTACCAGACCATCGGCAAGGTGCGGTATTCCGGGTGCAGCGGCAGCGCCAGCTGCCAGTCGACGGCCATCTTGTACACCGGCGAGCGTTGCGCGGCGTCGATCACCGACTGCGGTACGCCGTCCTCCAGGGCCTGGCGGATCACCGCCGGGTCGTTGGGGTCGAGGAAGATTTCCAGCTGCTTCTCGTACAGGTCGTGCTCGTTGGCGGTGCTGGCCACCTCGGCGATGCGGTCGGCGTCATACAGCAGCACGCCGAGGTAGCGGATGCGCCCGACGCAGGTTTCGGCGCACACCGTAGGCATACCGGCTTCGATGCGCGGGTAGCAGAAGATGCATTTTTCCGACTTGCCGCTCTTCCAGTTGAAGTAGATCTTCTTGTACGGGCAGCCACTGATGCACATGCGCCAGCCGCGGCATTTTTCCTGGTCGATGAGGACGATGCCGTCCTCTTCGCGCTTGTAGATCGCCCCGCTCGGGCAGGACGCCGCGCACGCAGGATTGAGGCAGTGCTCGCACAGGCGCGGCAGGTACATCATGAAGGTGTTTTCGTACTCACCGTAGATGTCGGCCTGGATCTGGTCGAAGTTCTTGTCCTTGCGCCGCTTGGCGAACTCGGTGCCGAGGATCTCCTCCCAGTTCGGCCCCCATTCGATCTTCTCCATGCGCTTGCCGGACACCACCGAGCGCGGCCGCGCGGTCGGCTGGTGCTCGCCCAGGGGCGCGGTGTGCAGGTGCTGGTAGTCGAAGTCGAACGGCTCGTAGTAGTCGTCCAGGCTCGGCAGGTCGGGGTTGGCGAAGATGTTCGCCAGCACCCGGAACTTGCCGCCAATGCGCGGATTGATCGAGCCGTTGGCGTTGCGCTGCCAGCCGCCCTTCCACTTGTCCTGGTTTTCCCACTCTTTCGGGTAGCCGACCCCGGGCTTGGATTCAACGTTGTTGAACCAGGCGTATTCCATGCCTTCGCGGCTGGTCCAGACGTTCTTGCAGGTGATCGAACAGGTGTGGCAGCCGATGCATTTGTCCAGGTTGAGGACCATGCCGATTTGTGAACGGATCTTCATGACAGTGCTCCTTATTCCATCTCGGTCGGCAGCGGACGGGGCAGCTCATCGCCGCGCGAGCCGTCGAGCCAGTCGACCTTGGCCATCTTGCGCACCACGACGAATTCGTCGCGGTTGCAGCCGACCGTGCCGTAATAGTTGAAGCCATAGGCCTGTTGCGCGTAGCCGCCAATCATGTGGGTCGGCTTGAGCACCACGCGGGTGACCGAGTTGTGGTGGCCGCCGCGGGTCTTGGTGGTCTCGGCGCCGGGCACGTTCACGATCCGTTCCTGGGCGTGGTACATCATCACCATGCCCTCCTTGACCCGTTGGCTGACCACCGCCCGCGCAGTCAGCGCGCCGTTGGCGTTGAAGCACTCGATCCAGTCGTTGTCTTCGATGCCGGCCTTCTTCGCATCAATCTCCGAGAGCCAGACAATCGGCCCGCCACGGCTCAGGGTGAGCATCAGCAGGTTGTCGCTGTAGGTGCTGTGGATGCCCCACTTCTGGTGCGGGGTGATCCAGTTCAGGACGATCTCGGTCTCGCCGTTGCTGCGCTTGTCTTTCACCCCGGCGATGGTGCGGGTGTTGACCGGTGGCCGGTAGCTCATCAACTGCTCGCCGAACGCCTGCATCCACGGGTGATCCTGGTAGAACTGCTGGCGGCCGGTGATGGTCCGCCACGGGATGTTCTCGTGGACGTTGGTGTAGCCGGCGTTATAGCTGACGTGATCGTCCTCGAGCCCCGACCAGGTCGGGCTGGAGATGATCTTGCGCGGCTGCGCCTGAATGTCGCGAAAGCGGATCGCTTCGTGGGCCTTGGACAGCGCCAGGTGGCTGTGGTCGATGCCGGTGAACTGCGACAGCGCCGCCCAGGCCTTGACCGCCACGTGGCCATTGGTTTCCGGGGCCAGCGAGAGGATGACTTCCGCCGCATCGATCGCAGTGTCGATCTTCGGCCGGCCCTGGCTGATGCCCGCCTCGACTTCGCGGTAGTTCAGCTCACCGAGAAACTTCACTTCTTCATCGGTGTTCCAGTTGATGCCCTTGCCGCCATTGCCGAGTTTTTCCAGCAGCGGGCCGAGCGAGGTGAACTGCTTGTAGATATTCGGATAGTCGCGCTCGACCACCTGCAGGTTCGGTGCGTTCTTGCCCGGCTGCGGGGCGACGCCGGCGGTTTTCCAGTCGGTGCCGCCAAACGGCTGGGCCAGCTCGCCAACGCTGTCATGCATCAGCGGCACGGTGACCAGGTCCTGCTCGACGCCCAGGTGCCCTTCGGCCATGGCCGAGAAGGCCTTGGCGATGCCCTTGTAGATTTCCCAGTCCGAGCGCGATTCCCAGGCCGGGTCAATGGCCGCCGACAGCGGGTGGATGAACGGGTGCATGTCCGAGGTGTTCATGTCGTCCTTCTCGTACCAGGTCGCGGTCGGCAGGACGATGTCGGAATACACGCAGGTCGAAGACATGCGGAAATCCAGGGTAGTCACCAGGTCGAGCTTGCCGATGGCGCCGTCGTCGACCCATTCGGCCTCTTGCGGCTTGCAGTCGCCGACCTGGCCGATGTCTTCGTTCATCACCCCGTTACGGGTGCCGAGCAGGTACTTGAGCATGTACTCGTGGCCCTTGCCCGAGGAGCCGAGCAGGTTGGACCGCCAGATGAACATGTTGCGCGGGAAGTTGACCGGGTTGTCCGGCTGCTCGCAGGCAAAGCGCAGGCTGCCTTCGTGCAGGCCCTTGACCACGTAGTCCTTGGGCGCCATGCCGGCCGCGGCGGCGTCGCGGCAGATGTGCAGCGGGTTGGTGTTGAGCTGCGGCGCGCTGGGCAGCCAGCCGGCGCGTTCGGCGCGGATGTTGTAGTCCAGGGCGTGTTCGGGGAACTCGCGCTTGTCGGCCAGCGGCGAGAGCACGTCGTGCATGCTCATCTTCTCGTGGCGCCATTGCGAGCTGTGGGCGTAGAAGAAGCTGGTGCCGTTCATCTGCCGTGGCGGCCGGCTCCAGTCCAGGCCGAAGGCCAGCGGCAGCCAGCCACACTGCGGGCGCAGTTTTTCCTGGCCGACGTAGTGGGCCCAGCCGCCACCGGTCTGGCCGACGCAACCGCAGAGCATGAGCATGTTGATCAGCCCGCGGTAGTTCATGTCCATGTGGTACCAGTGGTTCATCGCCGCGCCGACGATAATCATCGAGCGGCCACGGGTCTTGTCGGCGTTGTCGGCAAACTCGCGGGCGATCTGGATGGCTTTCTCGCGGCTGACGCCGGTGATCTGCTCCTGCCAGGCCGGGGTGCCGGGTACGCTGGCGTCATCGTAGTCGCGGGCGACGTTGGCGCCGCCCAGGCCACGGTCGATGGCAAGGTTGGCCGCCGACAGGTCGAACACAGTGGCGACCTTGACCTGGCTGCCGTCGGCCAGGGTCAGGCTGCGCACCGGCACACGGCGGTACTGCACGGCGTCGCCGGCGACATGCTGGAAGTGCTCGTGGCTCTCGCCGGCAAAGTACGGGAAGGCCACTTCGGCGACGTCGCCACCGATCAGGCTCAGGGTCAGGTCGATCTCGCGGCCTTCGCCGCCTTCACGGGCAAGGATGTTCCACTTGCCCTGCTCGCCCCAGCGGTAGCCAATCGAACCCTGGGGCGAGACCAGCTCGCCGTTGGCGTCCAGGGCAATGGTTTTCCACTCGGGGTTGTTGTCCTGGCCAAGGTTGTTTGCCAGGTCCGAGGCGCGCAGGAAGCGGTCCGGCTGATAGCCGTTGCCCGGCGCGGTGCCGAGCATCGGCTTGAGCAGCACCAGCACCGGCAGGTCGGTGTAGCGCTTGGCGTACTCGGTAAAGTAGGCGCTGGGCTGGTCGAGGTGAAATTCCTTGAAGATCACATGGTTGAAGGCCTGGGCCAGGGCGGCGTCGGTACCCTGCTTGGGGTTGAGCCACAGGTCGGTGAGCTTGGCCACTTCCGAATAGTCGGGGGTGATGGCCACGGTCTTGGTGCCCTTGTAGCGCACCTCGGTGAAAAAATGCGCGTCGGGGGTGCGGGTCTGCGGAACGTTGGAGCCCCAGGCGATGATGTAGTTGGAGTTGTACCAGTCGGCCGATTCCGGCACGTCGGTCTGCTCGCCCCAGACCATCGGCGAGGCCGGCGGCAGGTCGCAGTACCAGTCGTAGAAGCTCAGGCAGGTGCCGCCCAGCAGCGACAGGTAGCGGGCACCGGCGGCGTAGCTGACCATCGACATCGCCGGGATCGGCGAGAAGCCCACCACCCGGTCGGGGCCGTATTGCTTGATGGTGTAGACGTTGGCGGCGGCGATGATCTCGGTGACTTCATCCCAGCTGGAACGAATGAAGCCGCCCATGCCGCGCTTGCTCTTGTAGCTGTCGGCCTTGGCCTGGTTCTCGACGATGCTGGCCCAGGCTTCGACCGGCGCCAGGTTCTGGCGCGCCTCACGCCACAATTTGAGCAGCGGCTTGCGGATCTTCGGGTACTTCAGGCGGTTGGCGCTGTAGATGTACCAGCTGTAGCTGGCACCCCGCGGGCAGCCGCGCGGCTCGTGGTTGGGCAGGTCGTTGCGGGTACGCGGGTAGTCGGTCTGCTGGGTTTCCCAGGTGATCAGGCCGTTCTTCACGTAGATCTTCCACGAGCAGGAGCCGGTGCAGTTGACCCCGTGGGTGGAGCGCACGATCTTGTCGTACTGCCAGCGCGAACGGTAGACGTTCTCCCAGTCGCGCGACTCTTTGCGGGTTTCGCCATGACCGTCGGCGAACTCGCCCTGCTTGCGATTGAAGAACCGCAGTTGATCCAGTAAATGACTCATGGTGCTTTCCTCTCAGGCTTGCGGCTGCGGGGTTCTGCGCCCCGCCCGGGCAAGGTGTGAATTCGGGGTTCTGTCAGCAGGGGGTCGCAGCGCCTTTGCGTGCGTACCACCACCAGGTCACGACGATGCAGCTCAGGTAAAAGCCGACGAACAGGTAGAAGGCCATCTGCGGGCCACCGGTCAGGGCCATGGAGGTGCCGAAGGTCTTGGGGATGAAGAACGCGCCGAAGGCGCCCATCGCCGAGCTGAAGCCCAGCACTGCGGCCGATTCCTTGCCGGCGTTCTTCAGCGCCTGTTCGCGGGCGGCGGCGCCTTTGCCGCTGGCGGCCTGTTCGTGCAGGGTGCGAAAGATCACCGGGATCATGCGGAAGGTCGAACCGTTGCCGATGCCGGTGGTGATGAACAGCAGCATGAACATGCCGAGAAAGCCGTAGAAGTTGCCGCTCTCGCCCTGGGCGGGGATGAACGCCAGCACGCCGAAGACCATGACGATCATCAGCACGAAGTTCCACAAGGTCACCCGTGCGCCGCCGAGCTTGTCGGCCAGCCAGCCACCGAGCGGGCGTACCAGGGCGCCGACCAGCGGGCCGAGGAAGGCGAAGGTCAGGGCGTTGACCTGCGGGAAGGCGGTCTTGATCAGCAGCGGAAAGGCCGCGGAAAAACCGATGAACGAGCCGAAGGTTGCCAGGTACAGCCAGCACATCAGCCAGTTGTGCTTGCGCTTGAAGATCACCGCCTGCTCGCTGAACGAGGCCTTGGCGCTGGACAGGTCGTTCATGCCGAACCAGGCCAGCACCGTGACCAGGACAATGAACGGCACCCAGATGAAACCGGCGTTCTGCAGCCACAGCTGGCCGCCGTCGGCGAGTGCCTGCGGCTGGCCACCGAAGGCGCCGAACAGGCCGAAGGTGATCACCAGCGGCACACAGAACTGCATCACCGAAACGCCGAGGTTACCCAACCCGGCGTTCAGGCCCAGGGCGGTGCCCTGCTGCGACTTGGGGTAGAAAAAGCTGATATTGGACATGCTCGAGGCGAAGTTGCCGCCGCCAAAGCCGCACAGCAGCGCGATGATCACGAACACGCTGTAGGGGGTGTTCGGGTCTTGCACGGCAAAGCCCATCCACAGCGACGGTGCCAGCAGCGAGGCGGTGCTCAGGGCAGTCCAGCGCCGGCCGCCGAAGATCGGCACCATGAACGAGTAGAACACCCGCAAGGTCGCCCCCGAGAGCCCGGGCAAGGCTGCCAGCCAGAACAACTGGTCAGTGCTGAAAGTAAAGCCGATGGCATTCAGGCGCACGATCACCGTGCTCCACACCATCCACACGGCAAAGGCCAGCAGCAGTGCGGGGATCGAGATCCACAGGTTGCGGGTGGCGGTCTGCTTGCCGCTTTGCCCCCAGAACGCGGGGTCTTCCGGGCGCCAGTCGTGAATCACCGGGCCTTGGTCAGGCTGTTTAAGAACCGACATGGTCTTCTCCTTGGGCAATGCTGGAAAACGGGGGCGTTACGGCTGCAGGCTGCCTACCCAGCAGCGGGCGCTTGCGGATTTCGCTGAGGTACATCCAGATGAGCGAGACCCAGACCACGCCGTACATCAACATGAAGCAGGAGGAGCGCACGCCGGTGAGGTCGACCAGCGCGCCGAACAGGATCGGCAGAATGAAGCCGCCCAGGCCGCCGGCCAGGCCGACGATGCCGGACACCGCGCCCATGTTCTGCGGGTAGTCGTTGGCGATGTACTTGAACACCGAGGCCTTGCCGAAGGCGAAGGCGATGCCCATGACGAACAGCAGCACGGTGAACAGCGCAGGGTTCAGGCCGATGTGAAAGTCCAGCGGGCCGTTGATGGTCTGCACCTGCAGCTGGGTTTGCGGGTACGAGAGCAGGAACAGGCAGATCCAGCTGACCCACAGCACCCACCAGGTCACGCTCTGCGCACCCCAGCGGTCCGACATCCAGCCGCCGACGGCGCGCAGCACGCCACCCGGCAGTGAGAAGCAGGCGGCCAGCAGCGCCGCGCTTTGCAGGCTGAAGCCGTATTCCTGGACGTAGTACTTGGTCATCCACAGCGCCAGGGCCACGTAGCCGCCGAAGACGATCGAGTAGTACTGGCAGTAGCGCCACACCGCAGGCTCGGCCAGGGCCTTGAGCTGCTCGCCAAGGCTCGCACCGCTGGCGCTGCGATGGGCCTTGTTGTCGGCACTGAGGAACCAGAACAGCAGCGCGGTAATGAACAGAATGGCGCTGAACACCTTCGGCACCAGCTGCCAGCTGCCGGCGGCAATCAGCGCCGGGGCGAGGAACTTGGTGACCGCGGCGCCTGCGTTGCCGGCACCGAAGATGCCCATGGCCAGGCCCTGGTTGTCCTGCTCGAACCACTTGGCAACGTAGGCGATGCCCACCGAGAACGAGCCACCGGCCAGGCCGACGAACAAACCCAGGACCAGGAACTGCCAGTACGCCGTAGCGTGGCTGATCAGGTACAGCGGCAGCACGCAGGCGAGCATCAACAGGAAGAACACGCTGCGCCCGCCAAAGCGGTCGGTGAGCATGCCCAGCGGCAGGCGCACCAGCGAGCCGGTCAGTACCGGGGTGGCGGCCAGCAGGCCGAACTGGGTTTCGTTGAGCTGGAGCAGGTCCTTGATCGGCACGCCGAGCACGGCAAACATCATCCAGACCATGAAGCAGACGGTGAAGGCCAGCGTACTCATGCCCAATACCAGGCCTTGGCGTATTCGCGGTTGAGTCATCTCGGGTCTCCAGTCAGGTAGCCATGGCCGGCAGACTAGAGAGGCAAACCCCGATAAAACTTGACCCCGATCAAAGAAGCCCTGGCGCCCCTGGGCCTATGCTTGTACGGCCTACCTCCAACGAGGTAGCGCCGAAAAACCTCTAAACCCTTTATTTATCAGGGCCTTGTCAGATTCCTCAGCGCCATCGCAAGAAATCTGACAGTTGCAAACTCTTTAGAGGTAGAGCGCCAGGGAAGGCTGCGAAACGATCAGCTGCAACACCCTGGAGTGCTCCATGTACCGCTTTCCACTCATCGCCCCCGGCCGCCGTCCATGATCGGCTGGCTGCGCAGCTCGTTGCCCGCGCGCGCCGGCCTGGCGGTGATTCTGATTGCCGTGCTGGCCCTGGCCAGCTCGCTCAGCGCCGGCCTGATCGCCTGGTTCAGCCAGGGCGATGCGGCGGCGATCAATACCGCAGGCTCGGTGCGCATGGAGACCTACCACCTGAGCTGGAAGCTCGCCGCCGGTGCCGAGCCTGCCGAGCTTGAGCGCATCCGCGACAGCCTGCAGCAACGGCTCAACAGCCCGGCCCTGCAAGCGGTGCTCGAAGACGGCAAGAACCTTGAACTGCAGGCCAGCTACCAGCGCTTGCAGGACTACTGGCAGCACACCCTGTTGCCGGCCTTGCAGCGCGACGACGCCGCCACGTTTCAGGCCAGCACCCTGCCCTTCGTCAACCAGCTCAACCAGTTCGTCAGCCTGCTGCAGCGCCAGAGCGAGCATAAGCAGGGCTGGCAGCAAGTGATCCAGGGCGCGGCGCTGTTCACCACCATGATCGTCCTGCTGTTCGGCCTGTACGAGCTGCAGTACAACGTCATCACGCCGCTCAAGGAATTGGTCGACGCCACCCAGCGCTTTCGCCGTGGCGAGTTCCAGGCGCGGGTCAATCATCAGTCGGCAGACGAACTCGGCGAATTGGCCACCCGCTTCAACGCCATGGCCGAAACCATCGAACACTCGCACCGCACGCTGCAAAGCCAGGTGCAGCAAAAAACCCTCAACCTGCAGCAGGCCAATGCCGCCCTTGAACTGCTGTACCAGAGCAGCCGCAGCCTGGCCACGCGGCTGGCCAACGCCGAGGGCCTGGATGAGCTGATCCGGCGCTTTCAGCAGCGCTTGCCGGGCCTGCGCCTGTCGCTGTGCCTGCAAGGCCAGTTGCAGGCCCCGGCCCAGCAACTGCTGGCCCTGCATGGCGCCGCCAGCCGCAAGATCTGCGCCAGCAGCGACTGCGCCAGTTGCCAGCGCCACCAGCGCACCCTGCGCCATACCTTCAGCATCAGCAACCAGGGCAGCACCCTCGGTGAGCTGAAGGCGCACTTTATCGACGGCCACGAGCCGCAAGCCTGGGAAACCGAGCTGATCCAGGCCCTGGCCAACCTGATCGGCACCTCGCTGTCGCTCAAGCGCCAGCGCGAACAGGACCATCGCCTGGTGCTGCTCGAAGAACGCGCGATCATCGCCCGCGAGCTGCACGATTCGCTGGCCCAGGCGCTGTCGTACATGAAGCTGCAGGTCAGCCGCATGCAAACCCTGATGCGCCGTGGCGAGCCGGTGGCAACCCTTGAGAACGTCACCGCCGAGCTGCGCGAAGGCCTGAACAACGCCTACCGGCAGTTGCGCGAACTGCTCACCACCTTTCGCCTGCAGATCCATGACGCAGGCCTGGTGCAGGAACTCAAGGACACCGCCGAGGAGTTCTCCCGCCGGGGCGAGTTCCAGGTGCACCTGCACGTCGACAGCCTGGCCTTCGAGCTTTCGGCCAGCGAACAGATCCACATTCTGCAGATCACCCGCGAGGCGCTGTCCAACTGCCTGCGCCATGCCCATGCGCAAAACGCCTGGCTGCAATTGCGCCAGCACGGCGAGCAGGTCTGCCTGTCGATCGAGGACGATGGCCGTGGTTTCAGCGCCACCCACGACCTGCGCGAACACCACGGCCTGAACATCATGGACGAGCGGGCGCGCAGCCTGCGCGGCCAGTTGCAGATTGTTGGCCGGACGCCGCAAGGCACCCGGGTACAGATGGAATTTCGCCCGGAATTTCTCGGGCACTTGAACGAAGGTAACCCTGTATGAACCCCTCCCCGCGCTACCGGATACTGCTGGTCGACGACCACCCGATGATGCGCCATGGCATTCGCCAGATGCTTGAACTGGAAGACGACTTCGAGATCGTCGGCGAGGCCAGCCACGGCGAACAAGCCCTGGCCCTGATCGCGCCGCTGCAACCTGACCTGCTACTGCTGGACAACAACATGCCGCAGATGAACGGCATCGAAACCCTGCGCCATCTGCGCAGCCAGGGCTTTGCCGGCAAGGTGCTGCTGTTTACCGTGTCCGATGCCGAAGACGATATCCGCGATGCCCTGCGCCTGGACGCCGACGGCTACCTGCTCAAGGACATGGAGCCGGAGCTGTTGATCCAGTACATCCGCGATGCCATGAACGGCGCCCTGGTGATCAGCCCGGGGCTGACCCGGGTCATGGCCCAGGCCCTGCGCTCACCGCCGCGCCAGGCCGACGTCGAGCTCACCGAACGCGAACGCCAGGTGCTGAAAACCATCGCCAGCGGCTACAGCAACAAGGTCATCGGCCACAAGCTGGGGATCACCGAAGGCACGGTCAAGGTGCATGTGAAGAACCTGCTGCACAAGCTCGGCCTGCGCTCGCGGGTGGAGGCGGCGGTGTGGGCCCTTGAGCACCTGCGCCACAGTGCCTGAGCCGGCGACTGCCCCTTTGGAGGTAGACCGGCAGAGGCATAGGCCGCCGGCGCCACGGGTTCTACCATAGGCGCCAGCGGAGGTACGCCATGCTGACCCACCCTTCTAGCGTTCTGCTTTTACGTCGCCATCACCTGTTCAGCCAACTGCCGGAGAAAGTCTTCGAATCCGTCTGCAGCCTGGCCATGCTCCGGCGCCTGGGCTGTCATGACACGCTCATGCACCAGGGCGACCCGGCCAAGCGCTTCTTCTTGCTGGTCAGCGGCCAGATCAAGCTGTACCGGCTCAGCGCCGAGGGCCAGGAACACCTGGTGGAGATCATCCAGCCGGGCCAGACCTTTGCCGAGACGCTGCTGTTCAGCCAGGCGCGCAGCTACCCGGTGACGGCCACGGCGCTCAAGGATTGCCTGCTGATCAGCATCGACGGCGGCCACTACCGCAATGCCCTGGAAGACCAGCCGCAGGTGTGCCTGGCGATCCTGGCGAGCATGAGCATCCACCTGCACCAGCGCCTCAAGGACATCGACACCCTGACCTCGGCCAGCGCCAGCCGGCGGGTGATCAACTTTTTGCTGCAGGAGTGCGACTCGGACAGCGGCCGGCTCGAGTTGCAGGTGTCCAAGCGCCTGGTGGCCTCCAAGCTGGGGATCCAGCCGGAGACCTTTTCGCGCACCCTGCACCGCCTGGTGGAACGCGGCCTGATCGCCATGGAGCGGCGCAGCATCCAGATCCTCAAAGCCGACGAGCTGGCCGGCTACACGGGCTAGCCCGCGCGCCGGCGCTGCCCAGAGCTTGCTGCCAGGCCCTTGCCGGCGCGTTCCAGGTTGCGCCACAACCACACCGGCAGCACCTCGGGGTCGAGGCTGTCGATCAGGTTTTTCAGGGTCAGGCCCAGCTCGGTGTCGCCCTCGATCACCAGGCGGCGGCGAAAGAACAGGGTGTCCGGGTCTTCCTGCCGGCTGGCCAGCAACAGGAACTCGCGCCAATTGCCACGAATGGTCACATCGGCCCTGGCCCGCTCGGCGATCTGCAGGCCTTCGCGGGTGCGCGTCAGGTACCAGGTCAGGTCCAGGTCAGGGATGCGCAGGCACAGCCAGCGCCCGCGCAGCAGGTCGAACTCACCGTCGCGCAAGGGCTCGGCCAGGCAGCGGTTGAGCGCCTGCTGCAAGGCCACGCGCTGGATCACAAAAGGCACCTTGCGCACCAACGGCAGGACCTTGTCGGCGCCTTTCAACAGCCATTGCGTACGGTTCAGCACAGGCCCACCTCCTCGACCCGCAACATGCCCGCCTGGCCGTGCCAGTAGCCGTTGCAGCCATCGACACAGAGCGGCGGCGCCTCGCCCTGGCGCACCCGGGCAAAGGCCTCGATCACCTCGGCCATGCCCTGGGCGCGCGGGCTCAGGCGCAGCAGGTCGGCGCCGCAGGCTTGCAACCCGGCATAGTCGGCCAGCAGGTTGGTGACTTCGGCGGACATGGTCTGGATGCCGTTGAGAGTGAACAGCGCCTGGCCTTCCTGGCTGCTCAGGGCCAGGCCATCGGGGTAGTTGATGCAACAGAACTGGCAGTCATCCTTGGGCCGGTTTTCCGCCCGCGCGGTAAAGCAGCGCGCCGAATAGGCCAGCGGCAGGTGGCCATAGGCAAAGACCTCGACCTCGGGCAGTTCACGGCCCAGTTCAACGGCCTGGTCGAGCACCGCGCGAATCAGCGCCGCCGAGCACTCCACCGGCGGCACCCAGCGGATCATCCCGCACTCGAGCAGCCTGGCCAGGGCATGGCCGTTGTACAGGTTGAGCGCCGGCCCGGCCACGAACGGCAGCTTGCGCTCGGCCAGGTACTGCACCGCGCCCATGTCGTTGGCCTCCACCAGCAACTCGCCGTTATCGCACAGGCGGCGCAGGCTGGAGAGCTCGGACGCAGCTTCGATCAGGGTCAGGCTCGACAGCACGATCTGCGCCGGGCTGCAGGCCTGTAGCTCGCGGCCCAGGCCCAGCCAGTGGTCGAGGTTCATCACCCGGCGTTTCGAGCAGACGGTTTCCCCCAGGTAAATCACATCCAGGGGCAAAGCCGACATTTCGCTGTAGAAACGCCCCAATTGTTCCTTGTCCCAGTAGTACAGGACGGGTCCCAGGCTGAGTTTCATGTGCAGTCCCTCATTGCCATGATCGATGGTAAGCACCCAGGGTGGTCTGGCTGCCTTCGGACAAACCGGCCAGCACCTGGCGCCACTGCGCCTTGACCGTGAAGCGTTGCGGCGCCAGGCGGTGGGCGTCGAGCGCGGCGCGCCAGACCTGGGTGACCTGCTCGACATACGCCGGGCTGCGCTGACGGCCTTCGATCTTGACCGCCTCGACGCCCATGGCGGCGAGCTCTGGCAGCAGGTCGAGGGTGTCGAGGCTGGTGGGCTCTTCCAGGGCGTGGAAGCGCTTGCCGCCGACCATAAAGCGGCCCTTGCACAAGGTCGGGTAGCCGGCGGGTTCGTCAGCTTTATAGCGGTCGATCAGCACCTCGCTCAGGCGCGCGCTGAGGCCATCGGCATCTTCGCTCCAGCGCACCGCCTTGGCCGGCGAACACACGCCGCACAGGTTCGGCGACTCGCCGGTGATGTACGAGGACAGGTGGCAGCGCCCTTCGGCCATGATGCACAGGCTGCCGAAGGCGAACACCTCGATCGGTACCGTGGTGCTGGCAGCGACCTGACGCACCTGGGCCAGCGACAGCACCCGCGGCAGCACGGCGCGGCGAATGTTGTAGTGCTGGGCGTAGAAAGCCAGGGCGCTGGCGTTGGTGGCCGAGCCCTGGACCGAGAGGTGCAGGTTCAGCTGCGGGTGGCGCTCGGCGGCGTAGCCGAGCACCCCCGGGTCGGCGGCGATCAGGGCATCGACACCATGGTCGGCGGCGCGGTCCACCGCCCGCTGCCAGCGCTCCCAACCCAGCGGTTGCGGGTAGGTGTTGACCGCGACATAGAGCTTGCGATTGTGCTGGCGGATATGGCCGACGGCGGCGTCGAACTGCTTGTCGTCCATGTTCAGGCCGGCGAAATGGCGGGCGTTGGTGTCATCGCGAAAGCCGACATACACCGCATCGGCGCCTTGGCGCACCGCGGCTTTAAGCGCAGGCAGGTTGCCTGCCGGGCAGACCAGTTGCATGGGTTTTCCTCATCAAAGAAACCTATCTCCACTGGCCTGCGCGGTTGACACAGGCCCGGAGCACTGGAAAAAGCGCTGCCAGTCTAGCCAGCGCCTCCAGCAGAACCTTGACGGCAATCAAGGCCACTCACTGCATCAGCTCGGCAAATGACAAAAACTGTACGCTGTCGTGTTTGTGCACCTGTTGCTCGCACTCCACCAGCGCCAGGCCGTCGGCCCAGCAGGCGGCGCTGAGCATCGCCGAACTTTGCTGCGGGTGCAGTTGCACGCTGGACTGGCCGTTGGCCTCGGGCAACAAGCGCGCCCGCAGGTACTGGCGGCGCTTGTTACGCTGCAGCCAGTCAAAACCCGCCGGCAGCGCCACGGGCTGTGGCAGCACGTCCCGCACGCCCTGGGCGCGCAGCAGCCATGGCCTTACCACCACCAGCGCGGTGATCAGCGCCGCGGCCGGGTTGCCCGGCATGCCGATCCACGGCCGCCCCGCCACCTCGCCAAAGGCCAGGGGCTTGCCCGGCTGGATCGCCAGGCGCCAGAAATCGACACGGCCCAGGGCCTGGATGGCTTGCTTGAGGTGATCTTCCTCGCCCACCGACACACCGCCAGAGGTCAGTAACAGGTCGCACTCGGCCGCCGCCAGGTTCAGCGCGTGCTTGCTGGCCGCCAGCTCATCAGCCATCACCCCGTAGTCATGCACCTCCACGCCCCAGCCTTGCAACAGGGCCGTCAGGCAATAGCGGTTGCTGTTGTAGATCTGCCCCGGGGCCAGCGGCTGGCCGGGTTCACGCAGCTCGTCGCCGCTGCTCAGCAAAGCGACGCGCAAGGGCCGATGGACCTCGACCCAGGCCAGCCCCGAGGCGGCCAGCAGGCCCAGCTCCTGGGCGCGCAGGCGCTTGCCGGCCTGCAGCAGCAGATGACCTTCGCGCACCTCTTCGCCGGCCTTGCGCACATGCGCGCCAAGGCTTGCGGCCGGCAGCCAGACCTGCTCGCCGTCAACCCGGCACAGCTCTTGCGGGGCCACCGTGTCGGCGCCTGGCGGCAAGGGTGCGCCGGTAAAGATGCGCAGCGCCTGGCCTGGCTGCAATGCAGTACTGGCCTGCTGGCCGGCAGCGATGCGCCCGGCCAGGGTCAGGCAACCGCCCGCCGCAGGCAGGTCGGCGGCCCTGAAGGCAAAACCGTCCATGGCGCTGTTATCCCAGCCCGGCAGGCTGCGCGGGGCATGGATATCGGCCGCCAGCACCCGGCCCAGGGCCTGCTCCAGCAAAACCATCTGCGCCGCCGGTGGTGGCGGCGCCTGTTCAAGCAAATGGCGGATGGCCTGGTCGACCGGGATCAGCTTGCCGCTGTCGCACACACGCCCGCTCATGGCCGCGTCCCACAGGCGTCGATGGCCTGCTCGGGTTGAGCCTTGAGATGCGGGGCGAAATTGCACGGACCGGTGCGGCTGTCGAGCTGGCTATTGAGGATCTGCGTCCAGGCCGTGCGACAGGCGCCGGGCGAACCCGGCACGCAGCACACCAGCACGCCATTGCTCATGCCGGCCAGCGCGCGCGACTGCAGGCTGGACATGCCGATTTCGGCCAGCGACACCTGGCGGAACAACTCGCCAAAGCCCTCGACGTGTTTGTCCAGCAACGGCAGCACCGCCTGCGGGGTGTTGTCGCGGGCGGTAAAGCCGGTGCCGCCGGTAGTCAGTACCACCTGCACCTTGGGGTCGGCGATCCAGCGCGAGAGCGTGGCGCGGATCTGGTAGATATCGTCCTTGACCAGGTCGCGCTCAAGCAGCACATGCCCGGCCGCCTGCAGCAGGTCGACAAGGGTCTGCCCCGAGCTGTCGGTATCAAAGTTGCGCGTGTCGCTGATGGTCAGCACAGCGATGTTCAGGGGTTCAAACGTGCGTTGCGCCAGATGGGCCATGGCCTGGGCTCCGGTGAGATAGGGATGGGCCCAAGCCTGAACCTAAAGCCTGAGCGAACCTATTCCTCCTTGGAGGTATCTCTTCGGGTTCAGGGCGCCAGGCGCTGGCGCGTCCACTGCCCGCCCTGATGGCGGTAGTCGAGGCGGTCGTGCAAGCGGTCGGCACGGCCTTGCCAGAACTCCATGCGTTCAGGCCTCAGGCAGTAGCCGCCCCAGTGCTCGGGGCGGCGCAGGGGTTGTTCGACGAAGCGGCGAATGGTCTGCGCGAGCATTGCCTGCAGCGCGTCGCGGTCGGCCAGCGGCCGGCTTTGCGGCGACGCCCAGGCGCCCAGGCGGCTGGCTTCGGGGCGTGAATCGAAGTAAGCATCGGACAGCTGCGGGTCAAGCCGCGCCACCGGCCCTTCAATGCGAACCTGGCGCTCCAGCCCCGGCCAGAAGAAAGTCATCGCCGCATAGGGATTGGCTGCCAGTTCCTGGCCCTTGGCACTCTGGTAGTTGCCGAAGAAGGTAAAGCCCTGCTCGTCAACGCCCTTGAGCAGCAATACCCGGCAATGCGGGCGGCCAGTGGCGTCAACCGTGGCCAGGTGCATACTGTTGGCCTCCACCGGCTCGCGCTCGGTTTCGCGGGCCTGTTGCAGCCACTGGGCAAAGAGGCTCAGAGGCTCCAGCGGCGCTTCGGCTTCCTGCAGGCCACCGAGGGTGTAGTTGCGACGCATCTGGGCAAGGGACAACGGCATGGCGGTGAGCTCCTGTTTAGTTGTGCGCAGTCTGTAAGCAGCGCCACGCCCGCACCTTGACCGCCATCAACGCCAGCGGCGTTACTTGAGGCGCAAACGCCTGGCCAGTTTGTGCAGGTTGCTCGGGTCGAGCGCCAGCAGCCGCGCGGCGCTGGCCCAGTTGTCGCCGCTCAGGCGCAGGGCCTGGGCAATGGCCTGGCGCTGGCAGGCGTCGACGGCTTCGCTCAGGGAACTGAACGCCAGCGCCGGTGGTGCCCCCTGCTCTGCCACTGGCGCGGCAGCCGGCGCACTGTCGAGGTCGAGCACCTGCGGCTCCAGGGTAATGATCAGGTTGCGGCTGCCCTCGCGGCTCAGTTGCTTGAGCGCGGCGCGGCTGATTACATGCTCAAGCTCACGCACATTGCCCGGCCAGTGGTAAGCCAGCAGCGCCCGCTCGGCCGCCGGCGACAGGCGCAAGCCGCGCAGGCCCAGGCGGGTGCGGTTGAGCTCAAGGAACTGCCCGGCAATCATCAACACATCGTCGCCGCGCTCGCGCAGCGGCGGGATCGGCAGCGGATACACCGACAGGCGATGGTAGAGGTCGGCGCGAAACAGACCGTCGCGGATGCTGTCGGGCAAGTGCCGATTGGTCGCGGCGATGATGCGCACATCCACGTGCAGCGGCTTGTCGGCGCCCAGGCGCTGGATCTCGCCGTTCTGCAACGTGCGCAGCAGCTTGGCCTGCACGCTCAACGGCAGTTCGCCGACTTCATCAAGAAACAGCGTGCCACCGTTGGCCGCATCGAAGCGCCCGGCGCGGTCGCTGCTGGCGCCTGAAAACGCACCTTTGACATGGCCGAACAGCTCGCTTTCGGCCAGGGATTCGGGCAAGGCCGCGCAGTTGACCTGGATCAGCGGCTTGTGGCGGCGCCGCGATAAACCATGCAAGCGGCGGGCGAACAGCTCCTTGCCGACCCCGGTCTCGCCCAGCAGCAACACCGGCAGTTCGGCGTCGGCGAGCAGTTCGATCTCGTTGAGCAACTGCTGCAGCACCGGGCTGTGGCCAAGAATCTCGCTCGCTTCCAGCGGCGCACGCAGGTCCTGGGGTTCGCTGCGCGACAGGCGCAGGCTGCGGTTTTCCTGCTCCAGGCGGGTCACCCGCAGGGCCGCTTCGATCTGCAAGGTGCAGCGTTTGAGTTCATCGCGGGCAGCGCTGTCGAAGGTCCCCGGCTGCAACGCATCGAGAGTGATCGCACCCCACAGTTGGCCTTCTACGTAAAGGCTGACGCCCATGCAGTCGTGCACAGCCAAGGGCTCATGCAGTGCGCTGTCGAGCAGGCCATCGTAAGGGTCCGGCAGGCGGCTGTCGGGTTCGAACCAGGTTGGCTCGCGCGAAGCCATGATCGCTGCCAGGCGCGGATGCCGGGCGATCACGAAGCGCCGGCCGAGGGCTTCGTGGACCAGCCCGACGCTGGCCTGCGGGCGCAGGCTGTCGCCCTCCAGGCGCAACAGGCCGACCGCGCCGCAGTTGAAGTATTCGCGCAGGGTTTGCACCAGACGCTGCAAGCGCACGGCATTGGGCAGTTCGACGATCAGGTCGGCGGCCAGGCTTTCACGCAGCATGGTAGTTATTACCCTCTATGGTTATCGCTACCCGCAGGCAGGCGGGTAGATTTCACCACAAGCCCGGCGCCAGACCTTGATTTCGGGCAAGTAAAGCTGGCATGGGCGATGCAATCACCCTGGGACACTTTGCCAGCAGAGCAGGCCCCCTGATGAACCCGACCGAACTGATCGCCCATATCCTCACCCGCTACCACGATCGTCACCGTGAGCAACTGCCGGAACTGATCCGCCTGGCCCGACGCGTCGAGCAGGTCCATGGCGGCCACGCCCAGTGCCCCAACGGCCTGGCCGACCACCTGCAGGACATGCAGCAGGAACTTGAAGGGCACATGCTCAAGGAGGAACAGGTGCTGTTCCCGATGTTGCAACGGGGCATGGGTCGCCAGGCGGGTGCGCCGATCCAGGTGATGCGCATGGAGCACGACCAGCATGGTGAGGCGCTGGAGCGTTTGAGCTTGCTGACCGACGACATCAGCGCGCCGGAAGGTGCCTGCAACACATGGCGTACCCTGTACCGTGGGCTGGCGGAATTTCGCGAGGATTTGCTGCAGCATATTCATCTGGAGAACGATGTGCTGTTCGTCAAAGCCCTGGCTTGACGCACTGGCCTCATCGCGGGGCAAGCCCGCTCCTACAAATGGGTCTGTGTACGCCAAACCTGTGGGAGCGGGCTTGACCCGCGATCGAGCGCGCAGCAGTTGTAATCCAGGCAAGGGCCCGTCTGAGTACGGCGCAGTTTAATGCCAATAGAACATTGCCTTGGCCAGTACCACGATCACCAACATATGGCCAAGAATACTGCAGCGAATCCAACGCGCACGCCCCTCGCTCAAGCGTCCGCGCTTGAGCCAGTACGCCAGCAACAGGTAATGGCCAATGATGCTCAGGGCCAGGACGATCTTCAGGCTCAGCAGGCTGGCAAAGCTGCTGGCCAACGGTTCGCTCAAGGCTGCGCGGTGATGCCAGGCCAGGCCAAGCCCCGCGCCATACAGCAGCAACACCACGCCATGCAGCACCTTGCGTGAACGCACTGACAGCGCCTGGTCTACCCCGGCCAGCGCCGCAGCCGGCACGTGGCGGCGCGCCGCCTGCCAGATGAGCAGTTCAAAAAACAGCGTGCCGATAAAGGCGATGGCCGCCAGTAGATGAACCACCAGCAAATACGGATACAGCATCCTTCGCCTCCAGGCGCTTAACCAGGGTGCCCGTCAACCCGGGCGCGCAACAGCATCGGCGCATAGCGCCAGGCATACAAGGCAAACGCCAGCACCCAGCACACGCCCGCCAGCCACAAACCGCCCAGCGGCAGCCACAGTACCAGCAACACCCGGCTGACCCCGGCCAGATTGAGCAGGATGAACGCCAGGGTCATCCCCGCCGGCGGCTGCAACGCCCGCCCGGTATGGCCAAGGCTGACCCGGGCGATCATCGCCAGGATCAACCCAGCCATGGCGCCGATGGTCAGGCAATGCACCGCCAGGCTCGGGTTCAACGGCGCACCGAAATGCCACAGGGCCATGCCCAGGCAGGCCAGCACCAACCAGGCATAGGCCAGGTGCAGCGACCACAGCAGCGGCACCTGCCAAAGCCCACGATCATGCCAGCGCCACAACCGCACGATATGCCCGAGCGCCAGTGCCGCGAACAGCAAGCCAATGCCGGCATTGACCTGCAACGCCGGCCCTGCCGCAGACAACAGCGCCACCAGCGCCGAGCCCGCCAGCAGCAGCCAGTCGAGCCAGGGCCAGGGCACTACCGCCGCGGTGCGGCCCAAGCCGCGCTGGGTGAAGAACGGAATCACCCGCCCGCCAATCAGGCCCATCATCGCCCCGACCAGCCAGATGCCGCCGAGCACGCCCTGGCGCTGCCAACCGTCGTGCTCTTGCACCAGGCCATACACCGACAGGCCATCGACCGCCGTCAACAGCAGCAATACCATCACGATCGGGTAATTGCGTTTTTGCCGCACCTGCCACAGGGTGCGCCCCATCAGCACTGCCACCAGCAGCGGGAAGCCCAGTTCCAGCAGCGCCAGCAACGGCCAGGGCGCATTCACCAGCCACGCCACCCGCCCGGCCAGCCAGAGCAACGCCAGGCCGGCCAGCGGCTTGCCGCTCAGGCCCGGCTGGCCGGTCCAGGTCTGCACCGCCGTAAGCAGAAAACCGGCGATGATCGCCAGGCCAAAACCGAACACCAGTTCATGCCGGTGCCAGGCCAGCCAGCCGCCGGCCGGCTGCCAGTTGCCCAGGGTGCCGTTCAGGGCCGCCAGCCACAGCGGTATCGCCAGCACTGCCAGCGCACAGCCCGCGAGGAACAGTGGCCGGAACGCCAAGCGCAACAGCGGCGCGATGGCCAACGCTTTACGCCGATCAAGAACTTGCATCAAGCCTCTCCTTACCTGGTTGCCGAGCCTGGACAAAGCCCGGCGTCATCATCTGCCATCGGCAGCCTGGCGCCCTTGTCGTACGTCAAGGCGTACAGCGGGCTACAGCGTAGGCTGCCAATCGCTGTTGACTACCTTGCTGCAAGGGTTGTGCCCTGGCGCAAATGCGCAGTGAAGCTGGCAGTACAAAGGTACGAACAACCCTTTCACGGTCAATTGAACCTTGTTTTACAGGGTATTTTTTACCCTCAGGTAATTACAACCCCGCCGCCCCGGGGCTTGCCGCCTGGCCCGGCTCTTGCTCGATCAGGTCCGTGTCCCTTTCCCGCTTGAGGATGAATCGCCATGGTGCTTCACCGCGTCCACCACCAGATACTGCGCTCGCACCACCTGTTCGAGCCGTTGAACGACGAACAACTAGACGAATTGATGGGTAGCAGCCAGTTGCTCAGCGTCGACAAGGGCGAGCCGCTGTTCCGCCAGGGCGAGGCGGCCGAAGCGTTCTACTTCGTGATTGCCGGTGCGGTGAAGATCTACCGCCTGACCCCCGACGGCCAGGAGAAGGTTTTCGAAGTCATCGGCCCGCGGCAGACCTTCGCCGAAGCGATGATGCTGATGGACACCCCCAACTATGTGGCATCGGCCGACGCGGTGGGGCAATCGCAGTTGTATCGGTTGTCGACCAGCACCTACATGCGCCTGCTGCAGAGCAACAGCCGGCTGACCTTCGCCCTGCTGGGCAAGCTGTGCGTGCGCCTGCACCAGCGGGTCAACGAAATTGAAACGCTATCGCTGAAGAACGCCACCCACCGGGTGGTGCGCTACCTGCTGACGCAACTGATGCGCGCACAACCGATGGCACCACAGTTTGAACTGCCGATGGCCAAACAACTGATCGCCGGGCATTTGTCGATCCAGCCGGAAACCTTCTCGCGGATCATCCGGCGCCTGATTGATGAAAAGATCATCACTCAGGACGGTCGGCGCATCGCCATTCTTGATCGACCGCGCCTGGAGCAATTTGAATGAATGCCCTGCCCGTGTGCCTGTACTGCGAACACACCAACCCAGCCAAGGCCAGCACCTGCGAGCACTGCGGCATGCCGCTGCCGGCCAGCGCAGCCTTGGCCGGGGCACGCCAGCAACTGCGTTTTCTGTGGTTTTGCATCGGCCTGACGCTGTTCTGCGTAGCGATGGTGTTGTGGTTGCCGCGCTAGGGCTGGGTCAACTGCCGATACAGCTGCGGCAAACGCTGCGGCAGTTGCTCGGGCTGGCGTATCAGTGCGTAGCCGTTGCTGCCGAACATGTACGGCAAGTAGGCACCGGCCTGGCGGTCGATGGTGATGCAAAAGGGTGTCAGGCCCATGCGCCGGGCTTCGTGCACGGCTTCGCGGGTGTCTTCAACGCCATAACGCCCTTCATAGAGGTCCAGGTCATTGGGCTTGCCATCGGTGAGCAGCAGCAACAGCTTGCGCCGCCGTTTGCAGCCGCCGAGCAACTGGCTGGCCTGGCGAATCGCCGCGCCCATGCGGGTGTAGTAACCGGGCTTGAGGCCCTGAATCTTGCCGCGCGTGACATCGTTGTAGCGTTGCTCGAAGGCTTTCAATTGCTGCAGGCGCACCTGTTGGCGACGCAGCGAGGAGAAGCCGTACAAGGCAAAGTCATCCCCCACTGCTGACAAGGTTTCGCCGAACAGCAGCAAGCTGTCGCGGATCACTTCGATCACCCGTTGTTCATCGTTCAGGTGCGCATCGGTGGACATCGACACATCCGCCAGCAGCAGGCAGGCGAGATCCCGGCGCGTGTGGCGCTGTTGCATGAACAGGCCGCGCTCGGCACACGGGCCATGCACGCGCTCGACATGAAAATCCAGCCAGGCCTGCAAATCCAGCTCGCTGCCCTGAGGTTGCTGGCGCAACCATTGGCGATCGCTGCGCAGTTGCTCGAACTGCCGGCGCAAGCGCCGTGCCGAGGTTTGCAGCCGTGCTGGCAGTGGCTGGGGCTCGCAGTCGCGGGGTTCAAGCAGTTGCAGGTTGACGAAGTTGGCCTGCAAGCGCTTCTGGCGATAGTCCCACTCCGGCAACTTGATGCCGTCGCCCAGGGGAATGTCGTCGACCTGGGCCGGCGGCAGGTCCAGGTGCAGTTTCAGCCCGCCGCCCTTGCGAATACGGGTGCGCGACAGGGTCAGTTGATCAAGGTCTTCAGCCACCCGGGCGGCGTCCGGGTCTTCGCTGTCATCCTCCCAGCGGTCGAGATCGACATGTTCGGTCCAGCTGAACAGGTTCTCCAGGCGCACGATCAACAGGCCGCCCTTGGTCGGGCTGTCATCGATACGGCTGGCGCGCTTGCGGCCGCCCTGCTGCTCGCCGGGGGTATTGGGCAGCTCGTTCTGGGCGTCTTCAAGGTCGCCAGCCTGGGCGCTGGCAAGCTGCAGGGGTGGATACAGCCACAACGGCAGTGGCCAGGCCGCCCGTTCGCTGCGCGGAAACTCCTCGACGCTGCCCGGCTCGCGCAGGGCCTGGCGCAAGGCGCGCTCAAGCCGCGCTTCATCGGCGCTCAACGCGGCCGGATCCGGGCGCAGTTGCAGATGGGCATCGACCAGCCGCTGGTAACGGCCCACCAATCCCGGAAAGCGTTGCAGCAGCTCGCGCGTCCAGCGCTGATTGTCCCGCCCCCAATGACGCATCGGCCCCGATTGCGCCGCGAGCATGGCCAGCCAGCGGTACAGCTCCTGGTTCAAGGCAGCGTCCGCGAACACCGCCAGCTGCGCCGGCAGGCGCAGGTTATGCCGATCGCACCAGGCCAAAGGCGCCTGTTTGCAGGTGCCGGCGATCTGTTGCAACAGGCTGCGGCGCAGCAGCAGGTCACGCTCGCTGGCCGCTTCCACGCCCATACCGGCCGCCCCGCCCATGGCCCTGAACAACAGGGCCAGGGCCCGTTGTCGCGGCGCCAGCGCTACTTGCGCCTCGGGGAAATCGGCACTCGCCCGGCGGGTGATGAAACGATGCCAGACACTGCCAACCCACTCTTCCATTTCAACCGTGAAGGCCATGTTGCCTCCTTTGCACAAAGCAGAAAGCGGCCCGCTGCAACAGCCGGGCCGCAGTTGATCAAGCAAACTCCGGGGTCATGACGGCACGACCCTGGCCGGCGCGCGCAGCGCTGCCCGCCCGCGCTGACGAAAGCTCAGCAGGTAGCACAGCAAGCCCGCGAGAAAGCCCACGCCGCTGACCAGCCGCGCCCAGAACAACCCGCGCAACTGATCGGCAGTGGACATGAACGGCAAGGCGCTGCCGTCTTCGGCCCAGCGTTGCAGCAGCACCTGGACCACGCCGGCAGCGGTGAGCAGCAAGGTGATCATCACCATCGACAGGGTCATCAGCCAGAAGCCCCACACTTCGAGCGTCTGCGAACGCTCATCGGCCGCTTCGCCAAGCCCGCGCAGGCGCGGCATGGCGTAGCTGATCAGGGTCATGACGATCATCGCGTAGGCACCATAGAAGGCCAGGTGGCCGTGGGCGGCGGTCAGTTGCGTGCCATGGGTGTAATAGTTGACCGGGGCCAGGGTGTGCAGGAAACCCCAGACCCCGGCGCCGAAGAACGCCGTCACCGTGGTGCCCTTGGCCCACAGCGTGGCAGCGCGGTTAGGGTGCTGACGCCGACGGTTTTTGACCATGCTGAAGGCGAACATGACCATGGCCAGGAACGGCAGCGGCTCCAGCGCCGAGAAGATCGAGCCGACCCACAGCCACACCTGGGGCGCACCGATCCAGAAGAAGTGGTGACCGGTGCCGATGATGCCGGTAATCAGCGCCATGGCGATGATCACGTACAGCCATTTCTCCACCACCTCACGGTCGACCCCGGTGACCTTGATCAGCACGAACGCCAACATCGCGCCCATGATCAGCTCCCACACGCCCTCGACCCAAAGGTGCACCACCCACCACCAGTAGAACTTGTCACGGGCAAGGTTACCGGGGTTGTAGAAAGAGAACAGGAAGAACACCGCAAGACCTATCAGGCCGGTCATCATCACCATGCTCACGGTGGTCTTGCGACCCTTGAGCAGGGTCATGCCGATGTTGTAGAGAAAACCCAGGCAGACCACGACGATACCCAGCTTGGTGATGGTCGGCTGCTCGAGGAATTCGCGGCCCATGGTCGGCAGCAGTTCGTTGTGGGTCAGCCGCGCCAGGCCGGCATAGGGCACCAGCAGGTAGCCGAGGATGGTCAGCACGCCGGCAGCGGCGAACACCCAGAACAGCACCATCGCCAGCCTCGGGCTGTGCAGCTCGCGATCGGCCTCCTCCGGCACCAGATAGTAGGCCGCGCCCATGAAGCCGAACAGCAGCCAGACGATCAGCAGGTTGGTGTGCACCATGCGCGCCACGTTGAAGGGAATGGCCGGGAACAGGAAGTCCCCGATCACATACTGCAGGCCCATGATCAAACCGAACAGCACCTGACCGAGAAACAGGATCAGGGCGAACACGAAGTAGGGTTTGGCAACGGCCTGGGAGGCAAATTTCAGATGTGGATTGGCAACGTTCATCACTCAGCCCTCCTGGTTTGGCGGCCAGCCATTGGTATTGATGTTCGAGCTCCATTTGAGGAACTCGGCGATGTCGTCGACCTCCTGTTCGCTCAGGTTGAACTGCGGCATGGCCCGACGTCCGGGCACCCCCAGCGGCTGCATCTTCATCCAGGCATGCATGAACGGCTTGAAGCCTTCTTCGCCGCCGCGGCGCTTGAACACGTTGCCCAGCTCCGGCGCAAAGTAGGCGCCCTCGCCCAGCAGCGTGTGGCAGCCGACGCAGTTGTTCTGCTCCCAGACCGTCTTGCCGCGCACCACCGCGTCGGTCAATTGCGCGACGTTGCTGCGTTCGGGAAAGGTTTGTTCGGTGTGGTAGGTCAAGGCCAGGAATATCAGGAAGAAGAACACGCTTCCGCCGAAATAGATGTTCCTGGCCATGCCTTTGGTGAAGGTCTCTGACATGGTCGCGTCCTCATTGCTTGGCCCGGCCATGATAGAAAGTGCGGGGGCAAAACCTGCTTGATGGCAATCAAGAAACGCCGATGGTTTTACTCAGGTATTAGCCGCGCAGGTGCAGGCCAAGGCCCACCAGCGCCGCCAGCACCAGGGCCCAGCTCAACAACAACCAGCGCCAGTGCTGCGGGCCATGGCGCAGTTCCATGAAGCCGTCGGTGATCAGCCAGGCCTTGGCCGCTGCCAGTAGCAGGATGAACGTGCCCTGGCCGAGCATCACCGTGCCCAGGCTCAGGCACGCCAGGGCCAGCCAGCACAGCAAAAGAACTATCGATGTGGGCATGCGCCCTCCTCAACCGAGCAGGTAAACCTGCGGGAACAGCAGCACCCAGACCAGATCGACCATGTGCCAGTACAGCACCCCGGATTCGAAGCCGCGGCACTGGCCAGCGCCATAGCCGCGACGCCAGGCCGTGCGCGCCAGCCAGGCCAGGATCAGCATGCCGAGCAGCACATGGAGAAAATGAAAGCCCGTGAGAATCCAGTACAAGGTGAAGAAGGTATTGCGCTCGATACCCAGCCCGGCGCCGAGCAGGTGGCGGTATTCGCCGAGCTTGAGCCACACGTAGAGGCAGGCGACCAGTAAGGCGGCGAGCAGCAACAATGCCGCCCGCCTCGACTGCCCCTGGCGCACCTGCACCTGGGCCAGCGCCGCCAGAGCCCCGGCACTGAGCAGGCTCAGGGTCATGGCCAGGCCCGTGGAGGCGTCGAGCAAGGCGCGGCTGGCGGCAAACAGCTGCGGCTTGAGGTGATGGGTCACGGCAAAGGCCAGGATCAGGATGGCGAACACCGACAGCTCGGCGAGAATGAACAGCCACATCGCCAGGTCGCCCGGCAAACGTCGCTCGCCCGCTTCAAGCGAAGTGGACATCGACCACGTCCATCAATGCCGCCACCGTCACCGGGTCATCGCTGAGCGGCTCGGCCAGGCAAGCCAGGCAGGCCTGCCTCGGGTTCATGCCGGCGCCGATCATCCGCGCGGTGAAAATCAGCAGGCGGGTCGAGGCCACTTCTTCCAGGTCATGCTGGTCCAGGCGCCGCAAGGCCTGGCCGAGCTTGACGATCTGGTTGGCCAGGGCGCCATCGACCCCGGCCTCGCGGCGCACGATGCGCGCTTCTTCGGCAGCGGGCGAATAGTCGAACCGCAGGGCCACGAAACGCTGGCGGGTGCTGGGCTTCATGCCCTTGAGCAGGTTCTGGTAACCGGGGTTGTAAGACACCACCAGCATGAACGACGGCGGCGCCTGCAGCACTTCGCCGGTGCGTTCGAGAAACAGCTCGCGGCGGCCATCGGCCAGCGGGTGCAGCACCACCACGGTGTCCTGGCGCGCCTCGACCACCTCGTCGAGGTAGCAGATGCCACCCTCGCGCACCGCCCGGGTCAACGGCCCGTCCTGCCACCAGGTGCCCTGGGCGCCGATCAGGTGGCGGCCGATCAGGTCGGCGGCGCTGAGGTCGTCGTGGCAGGCGACGGTGTGCAGCGGCAGGTTCAGACGGTGGGCCATGTGCTGGACAAAGCGGGTCTTGCCACAGCCGGTGGGGCCTTTGATCAGCACCGGCATGCCGTGGCGCCAGGCCTGTTCGAACAGCGTCAGTTCGTTGCCTTGCGCTTGGTAAAAGGGTTCGCAGCGGGGTTCTGTGAGGTCCATGGCTTACCTGGATAGACAGCGGGTTCGACGACCACGCTAAGAGCCCCTGCGACAACCTGGCAAGCGCCATGGCCGGCAAACTTGATCGCCGTCAAGCGGTCGGCGGCCTGCTCCGGCATAGCCTTTCCCGGCACCAAGAACCTGCGCTCTGTTCTGGCGTTCCAGCACATCGCAAAGGTCTAGCCTGAGGAGAGAAGGAATGCTGATCAGTAACCGAAAAACCTTTGCCCTGAGCCTCGCCAGCCTCTGTTCGGCACTGGCGCTGGCGTTGCCCACCAGCGTCGGCGCCGAACAGAATAGCGCCAGCGCGCAAGCAGCCATGGTCACCAGCCCCGGCGCGCCGGACATGACCCAGGCCGACTTCGATGCCGCCAAGCAGATCTACTTCCAGCGCTGCGCTGGTTGTCACGGCGTACTGCGCAAGGGCGCCACCGGCAAGCCGCTGACCCCGGACATCACCCAAGCCCGTGGCCAGGCCTATCTGGAGGCGCTGATCAGCTACGGCTCGCCCGCCGGCATGCCCAACTGGGGCACCTCCAATGCGCTGACCAAGGCGCAGATCACCAGCTTGGCCCAGTTCATCCAGCACACCCCGCCCACACCGCCGGAATGGGGCATGGCCGAAACCCGCAACACCTGGAAGCTGCTGGTCAAACCCGAAGACCGCCCCACCCGGCAGTTGAGCACACTCAACCTGCAGAACCTGTTCTCGGTGACCCTGCGCGACGACGGCAAGATCGCCCTGATCGATGGCGACAGCAAGCAGATCGTCAAGCTAATCGAGACCGGCTATGCCGTGCACATCTCGCGGATCTCCGCCTCCGGCCGCTACCTGCTGGTGATCGGTCGCGATGCGCGCATCGACATGATCGACCTGTGGCCCAAAGAGCCGACCAAGGTCGCCGAGATCAAGGTCGGCATTGAGGCGCGCTCGGTGGAAACCTCCAAGTTCAAGGGCTATGAAGACAAATACACCATCGCCGGCGCCTACTGGCCACCGCAGTTCACCATCATGGACGGCGAGACCCTGGAGCCCCGGCAAATCGTCTCGACCCGCGGCATGACCGTCGACAAGCAGGAGTACCACCCAGAACCCAGGGTAGCGGCGATCATCGCCTCGCACGAATGGCCGGAGTTCATCGTCAACGTCAAGGAAACCGGCAAGGTCATGCTGGTCAGCTACAAAGACATCAAGAACCTCACCATCACCAGTATCGACGCCGCGCCGTTCCTGCATGACGGCGGCTGGGACAGCAGCCACCGCTACTTCATGACTGCCGCCAACAACGCCAACAAAGTGGCGGTGATCGACTCCAAGGAGCGGCGCCTGACGGCCCTGGTCGACGTCGGCAAGATCCCGCATCCGGGCCGTGGCGCCAACTTCGTGCACCCACAGTTCGGTCCGGTGTGGGCCACCAGCCACCTGGGTGATGCCGGCATCTCGATGATCGGCACCGACCCGCTCAAGCACCCGCAGTACGCCTGGAAACAGGTCGGCTCGCTCAAGGGCCAGGGCGGCGGCTCGCTGTTCATCAAGACCCACCCCCAATCGCGTCACTTGTATGTCGACACCACCTTCAACCCCGATGCCAAGCTAAGCCAGTCAGTGGCGGTGTTCGATATCGACAAGCTCGATGCCGGCTACAAGGTGCTGCCGATTGCCGAGTACTCGGGGATCAAGCAAGGCGCCCTGCGTGTGGTCCAGCCCGAATACAACAAAGCCGGTGACGAGGTGTGGTTCTCGGTGTGGAACGGCCAGACCGAAGAGTCGGCGCTGGTGGTGATCGACGACAAGACCCTGGCGCTCAAGCAGGTGATCAAGGACAAGCGGCTGATCACGCCAACCGGCAAGTTCAATGTCTACAACACCCAACACGACATTTATTGAGCTTTATCAACGCAAGGAGCGGTCATGAAAAATACCCTGCTTTCACTGTGGACCCTGGCCACTGCGTTGAGCCTGCAGGCGGCCCTGGCCGATGACGGGCTGGCGCTGTTCCAGAGCAAGTCCTGTGTCGCCTGCCATGCCGTCGAAGCCAAACTGGTGGGCCCGGCGCTCAAGGAAGTAGCGGCAAAGAACGCCGGAGTCAGTGGCGCCGCTGAAACCTTGGCCAGCCACATCAAGAACGGCACCCAGGGTAACTGGGGGCCGATCCCGATGCCGGCCAATGCGGTCAGTGATGAAGAAGCCAAACAGTTGGCCAACTGGGTCTTGAGCCTCAAGTAACCCATCCAGGGAGGGCGTCATGAAGTCATACCGCTGTGTTGCCTACCTGGCGACCCTCCTGCTCTGCCCCCCTGTATTCGCTGCGCCTGACGCCCAGCGCCAGGCGCAGCTCGAACACCTGCTGACCCAGGACTGCGGCGCCTGCCACGGCCTGCACCTGACCGGCGGCCTGGGTCCGCAACTGACCCCGGCGGCCCTGGCCGGCAAACCCCGCGACGGCCTGATCGCCACCGTGCGCCTGGGCCGCCCCGGTACCGCCATGCCGGCCTGGGAGGCGCTGCTGAGCGCCGACGACATCGACTGGCTGGTCGATCATCTATTACAAGGAGCACCCGCCCCATGATCCGACGCGTACTGTTATCCGCCACCTGCGCACTGCTGCTGTGCGCCTGCACCCAGGCGCCGCTGCGCGGCACCGGCGACCTGGGCCTGGTGGTGGAGCGCGCCAGCGCCAGCGTGCAGATCATCGACAGCAGCGCCGGCATAGCCCTGGCGCGCATCGACGGGCTGGGCGACCTGTCCCATGCCTCGGCGGTGTTTTCCCGCGATCAACGCTACGCCTATGTGTTCGGCCGCGACGGCGGCCTGAGCAAAATCGACCTGCTCGAGCAACGCATCGCCAAGCGCCTTATCCAGGGCGGCAACAGCATCGGCGGTGCCATCAGCCAGGACGGCAAGCTGATTGCGGTGTCCAACTACGAGCCGGGCGGGGTCAAGGTTTTCGATGCACAGAGCCTCGAGCTGGTCGCGGACATCCCGGCGACCCTGCTCGCCGACGGTAAAAAGCGCTCGCGGGTGGTCGGCCTGGTGGACGCGCCCGGCCAGCGCTTCGTGTTCAGCCTGTTCGACAGCGGTGAGATCTGGAGCGCCGACTTCAGCCACGGCAACACGCCGCAGATCACCCGCTTCACCGATATCGGCAAGCAACCCTACGACGCGCTGATCAGCGCCGATGGCCGCTATTACATGGCCGGGCTGTTCGGCGAGGACGGCATGGCCCAGCTTGACCTTTGGCACCCGGAGCGCGGGGTCAAGCGTGTGCTCGGCGACTACGGCCGCGGCCAGGCCAGGTTACCGGTGTACAAGATGCCGCACCTGGAAGGCTGGGCACTGGCCGACAACCAGGCATTCGTGCCAGCGGTCGGGCGCCACCAGGTACTGGTGATGGATGCGCGCACCTGGCAGCAAACCGACGCCATCGCCGTCGCCGGGCAACCGGTGTTCGTCACCGCGCGCCCGGACGGGCGCCAGCTGTGGGTCAACTTCGCCTACCCGGACAACGACCGAGTGCAGGTCATCGACAGTGAATCCCACCAGTTGGTCGCCGAGCTCAAGCCCGGCCCCGCCGTGCTGCACATGGAATTCAGCGCCCGTGGCGACCAGCTGTGGCTGTCGGTGCGTGACAGCGACCAGGTGCAGATCTGGGATCCGTACAGCCTCAAGCAGCTCTCCACCCTGAAGGCCGCCTCCCCCAGTGGCATTTTCTTCAGCAGCCGCGCGCAACGGATGGGGTACTGAGATGCCGCTGACAACCCTTGAACAATGCCTGATCGAACACTACCAGCACGGCATGCCGATCTGCGCCGAACCCTACCGCGAGATGGCCCGGGTACTGGACTGCAGCGAGGAGCAAGTCATCGCCTGCCTGCAGCAGATGGCCGCGCGCGGCAGCCTGTCGCGCATCGGCCCGGTGTTCGAACACCGCCACGCCGGCGCCAGCACCCTCGCCGCCCTGGCCGTGCCCGCCGAGCGCCTGCAGCAGGTGGCCGAACGCGTCAGCCAGTACCCCGAGGTCAACCACAACTATGCCCGCGAGCACCACTACAACCTCTGGTTCGTGCTGACCGGGCCCGACCGCCCGCACCTGCAGCGCATCCTCGACGAACTGCAAGCCGACACCGGCCTGGTGCCGCTGGACTTGCCGATGCTCACCGCCTACCGCATCGACCTCGGTTTTGCCCTGGGAGACGCCCCATGAACTGCATGCTCGATACTGAGCAAAGCCTGGCCCTGCGGCGCCTGCTCGAAGCTGGCCTGCCGCTGCTGGCGCGGCCCTACCAGCACCTGGCCCGGCAGATCGGCGCACCAGAACAGCACGTGCTGGCACAGGTCAACCTGTGGCAGCAGCAAGGCCTGTTCCGCCGCCTGGGTCTGGTGCTCAATCACCGCGCCCTGGGCTTTACTGCCAACGCCATGCTGGTGCTGGACATTCCTGACGCGCTGGTCGACGAAGTCGGCCAGCGCCTGGGCCGCGAGCCGCTGGTCAGCCTCTGCTACCAGCGGCCGCGGCGCTTGCCGCAGTGGCGCTACAACCTGTTCTGCATGGTCCATGGCCGCCAGCGCGAGCGCGTCGAGGCGCAGATCGCGGCGTTGCTCGAGCAGCACCTGCTCAGCGACCTGCCCTACCAGGTCTTGTTCAGCACCCAGGCGTTCAAACAGTGCGGTGGCCGCTTCGCCCCCGCCAGCAGCGGAGCAAACGCCCATGGATGAACTCGACCGCCGCCTGATCAACCGCCTGCAGCTGGGCCTGCCGCTGGTGCCGCAGCCCTGGCAGGTGCTGGCCGAAGAACTGGGCAGCAGCAGCGTGCAGTTGCGCGAACGCCTGCAAGGCTTGCTCGACGACGGCACCCTGACCCGCTTCGGGCCGATGTTCGACATCGAACGCCTCGGCGGCGCCTTTACCCTGGCGGCGCTGCAGGTGCCCGAAGCGCGCTTCGAAGCCGTCGCCGCCGAACTTGAGGACATGCCTGAAGTTGCCCACAACTATCGTCGCGAACACGCTTTCAACATGTGGTTCGTACTTGGCTGCGCCAGCCGCGAGGCACTTGACGATACCCTGCTGCGCATCCAGCAGCGTACCGGCCTGCCCCCGCTGAACCTGCCCAAGGAGGAGACCTACCATGTCGGTTTGTATTTCCCGGTCTGAACAGACCCTGGCCCTGCGCCTGGTGGAACTGACCCAGGCCGGCCTGCCGCTGGTCGACGACCCCTGGGGCTGGCTGGCCGGGCAATTGCAACTGAGCGTCGAAGCCACTCTTGAGCTGCTCAGGCGCCTGCAGGCCGAGGGCGCCATCCGCCGCATCGCCGCAGTGCCCAACCACTACCGCCTGGGCTATCGCTTCAACGGCATGACCGTCTGGGATGTCGACGATGCGCAGATGCCACGTCTGGGCCGGCTGATTGGCGCTCAGCCGTTTGTCAGCCACTGTTACCGGCGCCCGCGCAACGGCGCCTGGCGTTACAACCTGTTCGCCATGGTCCACGGCCGCAGCGCCTGCGAAATCGACAGTTACCGCGAGCACCTGCGTTACTTGCTGGGGGGGGCGTGCCAGGCCGACGACATGCTGGTCAGCAGCCGCATCCTGAAGAAAACCGGTTTACGCCTGCCCACCAGCCACTGAGCAAGGAGCGTTGCATGTTAAGGATCAGCCATTACCTGCGCGCCCTGGCCGGCCACGGCCCTGCCCCGCGCACCAGCCCAGCGGGCAGCCCGCGCGCACCCGTGGTGATCTGGAACCTGCTCAGGCGTTGCAACCTCACCTGCAAGCACTGCTACGCCACCTCGGCCGACAGTGTGTTTCGTGACGAGCTGGACACCGAAGCGGCCCTGCAGGTGATCGATGACCTGGCCGATGCCGGGGTCAAGGTGCTGATCCTCTCCGGCGGCGAGCCGCTGCTGCGCGGCGACCTGTTCCTGCTCAGCGCCCACGCCCGCGACAAAGGCATGTTCGTTGCCCTGTCGAGCAACGGCACGCTGATCAATGAGCACAACATCGCCCGGGTTCGCGCGGCGTGCTTTGATTACGTCGGCATCAGCATCGATGGCCTGGAGGCCACCCACGATGCCTTTCGCCAGCTCAAGGGCAGCTTCGCCAGTTCGCTCAAGGCCATGCGCCTGTGCCGCGAACAGGGCATTCGCGTCGGCATGCGCACCACCCTGACCCAGGACAACCACGCCCAGCTGCCAGCGCTGCTGACCCTGATGCGCGACTGTGACGTGCACAAGTTCTACCTTTCACACCTGAACTACAGCGGCCGCGGCAAACGCAGCCGCAAGCTCGACGCGTTGCAGCAGATGAGCCGTGAGGCGATGAACCTGCTGTTCGACCAGGCCTGGGACGACATCCAGCACGGGCGCGACAGCGACTTTGTCAGTGGCAACAACGATGCCGACGCGATCCTCATGCTGCAGTGGACTGCCCGCCACCTGCCCGGACATTATCCGCAGCTGGAACAGATGCTGCGCGCCTGGGGTGGCAATGCCTCGGGCTGTGCCATTGCCAATATCGACAACACCGGCGAAGTGCACCCCGACACTTACTGGTGGCAGCACTCGGTGGGCAATGTGCGCCGCACACCGTTTCGCACCCTGTGGCTGGAGCAGCCCGACCCGCTGCTGTTGCGCCTGCGCGAGCATCCGCGCGCGGTGACCGGGCGTTGCGCCGCCTGCCGCTGGCTGAGCATCTGCAATGGCAACACCCGCACCCGCGCCTGGGCCGCCGGTGATCTCTGGGGCCAGGACCCGGGCTGCCACCTGAGCGATGAAGAAATCGGCCTACCGCCCACTGCCGGCATTCCTTGCGTAACGCACTGACAACCTGACCGGCAAGCCGCCGACACAGGCGGCCAGCCGGCCCTCCTGATGATGGAACAAGGAACGCCCTCATGCATTGTGCCTCCGTTCTACCTGCCGCCCTGCACTCGTCCTTCAGCCCCGGCGAAGTCGCCCTGGTCGGTGCCGGCCCCGGTGATCCACGCCTGCTTACCCTGCGCGCCTGGAGCCTGCTGATGCAGGCCGACGCGGTGGTCTATGACCGCTTGATCAGCGGTGAACTTCTGGCGCTGATCCCGCCCGCCTGCAGCCGCCATTACGTCGGCAAGATCAGCGGCTACCATAGCCTGCCCCAGGCGCAGATCAACCAACTGCTGGCCGACCTCGCCGCACGCGGCCAGCGGGTGGTGCGACTCAAGGGCGGTGACCCGTTCATCTTCGGTCGCGGCGCCGAAGAGCTCGACTTTCTTCTGCGCCACGGCATCGATTGCCAGGTTGTGCCGGGCATCACCGCCGCTGCCGGCTGCAGCGCCTATGCCGGGATCCCCTTGACCCACCGCGACCTGGTCCACTCCTGCCGCTTCGTCACCGGCCACCTGCAACACGACGGCGCACTCAACCTGCCCTGGCAGAGCCTGGCCGACAGCAGCCAGACCCTGGTGTTCTACATGGGCCTGTCCAATCTGCAACTGATCAGCGAACAGTTGATAGCCGCCGGGCTCGCCGCCGACACCCCGGCAGCGCTGATCAGCCGCGGCACCTGCGCCGACCAGCAAGTGCTGCGCGGCACCCTCGCGTCATTGCCAACCCTGGCTCGGCGATGCCCGGCCGCCACGCCAACGCTGACAGTGATCGGCACAGTGGTCGGGTTGTTCGCCGAGCAGGTGCTGCGCGAGCCGGCGCATTTTGCTGCTGCCGCGCTCGACCAGAGCGCCCGGCCAGGCAGATAAGACCTACCCAACTCCACACTAGACCGTGCGCGAGAACCGGCCCTTGCGCCCGCTCCCCAGGTAGGCGTCAAAGGCCATAGCGGTGTTGCGCATCATCAGTTGGCCCTGGGGCAAAAGCACCAGGGCATCGCCCTGCAGCATGAGCAGGTCATCATCCACCTGCTCGGCCAGCTGTTCCAGGGCCTCGGCGAAGTAGTCATTGAAGCGGATGCCGTGGGCTGCCTCAACGCGGTCAAAATCGATTCGGCCATGGCACATCAGTTGGTTGATCACCTCACGGCGCAGCAGGTCATCAGCGTTCAAGCGATAGCCGCGCTGGATCGGCAGCAGGCCCTGGTCAAGCCGCGCATAGTACTGCGACAGCAGCTTGACGCTCTGGCTATAGCTGTCGCCGACCTTGCCGATGGCCGACACACCAAGGCCAATCAGGTCGCAGTCGGCGTGGGTCGAGTACCCCTGAAAGTTGCGCTGCAGGGTACCGTTGGCACGGGCCAGGGCCAGTTCGTCGTCCGGTAAGGCAAAGTGGTCCATGCCGATATACACGTAACCGGCCTCAGTCAGGCGCTGGATGGTCAGCTCCAGCAACTCCAGCTTGCGCTGCGGCGGCGGCATGTCCTCGGGGCGGATCATCCGCTGCGCGCGCACCTGTTCGGGCAAGTGCGCATAGCTGTAGGCGGCGATACGGTCCGGGCGCAGGGCAACGATCTTTTCCAGGGTCACGTCGAAGCTCTGTACCGTTTGCAGTGGCAGGCCATAGATCAAATCGACACTGACAGACTTGAAGCGCGCCTGCCGTGCGGCGGCCACCAATGCATAGATCTGCGCTTCACTTTGCCGGCGATTGACCGCTGCCTGCACATCGGCATCGAAATCCTGCACGCCGAAGCTCAGGCGATTGAAGCCCAGGCTGCGCAGTGTCTGGATTTGCCCGGTGCTGAGGGTGCGCGGGTCGACTTCGATGGAAAACTCATGATCGTCGCTGTCATCAAGGTTGAACGCCTGGTGCAGGCAGTCCATCAGCTCGGCCAGTTGCGCGTTGCTCAGGTAGGTCGGCGTGCCGCCGCCCAGGTGCAGTTGGGTCAGCCTGCGGCTGCGTTCGAACAGCGCGCCCTGCAGGGCGATCTCACGCTTAAGGTAGCCCAGGTACTCGGCCGCGCGATGGGTCTTGCGAGTGATGATCTTGTTGCAGGCGCAGTAATAGCAAAGGCTCTGGCAAAACGGGATATGGATATAGGCCGACAGCGGCTTGGGTTTCGGCGCCTGGTTGCTGGCCTGCACGGCCTGCAGGTAGTCATCGACGGCGAAGGCCGGGTGAAACTGCGGCGCGGTCGGGTACGAGGTGTAGCGCGGCCCCGGACGATCGTACTTGTGCACCAGGGCGCGGTTGAATTCAAAGGCTGGCATCGTGATCGACCCATTGCTGATGGAAGGCAAGCCCCTGGCTGTTCTGTTCGAACAGCTGGCAGATGGCATCCACTTCCACCCGGCCGACGGGCAAGATACTGATGTAACGCGCCGACAGCTCGACCAGTCCGTCCCGCTGCATGGCCTCCAGCTGGCGCCAGGCACTGGCAAAGTGCTGACGAAAATCCACGCCGTAGCGCGCCTCGATGGCCTGGATATCCAGCTCCAGGTCACAGGCCAGGCGCTCGCTGACGCACTGGCGCAGTTGCTCATCGGCCGCGCAGCGCCAGCCGCGGCACGTAGGCAACTGATCGTTGCGCAACGGCTGCAGGTAGTGCGCCAGGGTCAGGGCGTTCTGCGCATAGAGCGCATCGAACTGGCTGATCGCGCCCAGGCCCAGGCCGACATGGTCGCAATAGCCGTGCCGGGTGAACCCCTGGCAATTGCGCCGCAGGCGCCCGCGCTCCTGGGCGATGGCCAGGTCGTCGTCGGCGCGCACGAACTGGCCCAGGCCGATGTGTTGGTAACCTGCAGCCAGCAACTGGGCAAAGCAAAGGCGCCGCATCAGGGCTTTGTCCTGCTCGCTGCAGGGTGCCTGTCGGGCACAGTGGGCGTAGCGCGCCGGCGGCTGGCTGTAGTCGAAGACCTGCAGGCGGTCGGGCTCAAGCTCGATCAGGGTGGCAAGCTTGCGGGCAAAGCTGTCCGGGGTCTGCCAGGCATGGCCATAGCCCAGGTCGACACTCACCGAGCGAAAATCGAAGGTGCGCGCGGCATCGATCAGCGAATGGATCGGCGCCGGGTTCTGCCAGTCGGCAGCCGACAGCACACCGCCCTGGCCACAATCGGGCACACCGATGCTGACCTGGTTGAAACCCAGGTCGCGCAACAGCCCCATGGTCGCCCACCGGGTGTGGTGCAAATCAACTTCAACAGCGTAGTCACCCAGTTCGTGTGGCAAAAAACTGAAGCGTTGGCGCAGGTGCTCCATCAACTGCTGCAATACCTCATGGCCTGGGGTGGCACCGCTCAACCGGAACTGCTCGATGCTCTGGTCGGCCCCCAGGTGGCAGCCGACCAGGGCGATCTCTCGTTGCAGACCGCGCAGGTAGGCGCCCTGCTCCAACTCATCGAGCCCGGCCGCCAGTTGCACGCTTAGCGACAACGGCCGGTGCTGTTTACGGCTCGCGCGCAGGGCGCGCAACACATCCAGCGAACCGATGCCGGTGTGGAACCTGCGGGTATCGGCATGCCCGCCGGGCTCGCCCGGCCATTGCCCGTGCGCGCTGACGGGCTGCGGGTGGCGATGGTGTAAATCAAGCATGGCGGGCTCCCAGGCGGGCTGCGGAGCCTCAGTGTCTGCCCTGAGCGGCGCACAGGCCTTGATTTGCATCAAGCGTGGCGCGGCTGGCTACCAGCTCAGGTAGAACATGGCCTTGGCCAGCAGCAGAATCAGCAGCACATGAGCAAACACGCTGTGATGAATGAACTTCACCCGGCCGCTGCTCATCTGCCCGCTGCGAAACCACAGCATGGCCAGCAGGAAGTGCCCGAGCACGCTGGCGGCAAGGATGATTTTCACCAGCAGCAAGGTGGCGAACGACGATTGCAGCGGCGCCGCCAGCAGCGGCACGTAGCGCAGCCAGACCATCCCTGCCCCGGCGCTGAACAGCACCAGCAACACCCACGGCATCAACTGCCGCGCACGCTGGCCGATGGCCTGTTCCAGTTGCAGCATGAGCCTGGCCGGCAGTTGCTTGCGGATATGTTCAAGAAACAACACTTCGAACAACACCGTGCCGATGAACATCACCGCGGCGAACAGGTGCAGGGTTAACAGCAGCGGGTAGAGCATCGGGGCCTCGGCGCGAGTCTGGCACTGGGCTCGAGACTAGCGCGAAGGCGCGCTGTGGTGGTTGACGGCAATCAACAAAGCCCGAGGGGCGAGCCCGCGGGTACACCGGCGCGTATCTACGACTCTTCAGGACGGCGCGCCTCAAGCAAGGTCCTGGGCAAGGCAAACCCGGCGAAACTGCGCTGGGTCACCGGGTTGTTGGCCTTCTGTACCTCGACCCGGTAGCGCATCAGGCCATCGGCGACGGCAAAGGTCAGATCGACGCTGGTGTCGGTGCGGCCATTGAGCTGGGCGCGGCTGAGCAGGCGAAACAGCGACCAGGGCCCACGATAGCTGAGGCTGGCGGTGTTACCGCTGCTGTTCACCAGCGTCAGCTGGCTGGCACTGGCACTGCCCAGGTCATTGGGCCAGACCAGCCCGGTGCGCTGCGGCGCGCCATGGCGGTACGGGACCAGTTGGCCATCGATGCTCAGCAGGCTGCTCAGGCGACTGCTGCTCAAGGCCAGCGGCTCGATGCTCAATTGCACTGCCAGGTGGCCGCGGTTGTTGAAGAAGGTGTCACGGATGCGTTCGGCATGCTGCAGTTGCTCCAGCACATCGCTGCGCACCAGGTAGCCACCCAGGGCATCGGAGTACAGCGCGTCAAGGTTGTCCTTGAGGAATACGCTCAGGTACTGGTCCTGAAACTGTTGCAAGCGCCCCTTGGGGCCGAAGAAGCTCTCGAAGTCTTCCAGCGAGGCATCCTCGCCAGCAGGCCTGAACGGGTAACGATTGGCCAGGCGCTCATGGTAGAAACTGTAGACCTCGCTGTCCCAGCGCTTTTCCAGTTCGCCCAGGGCGGTGATCATCAACACCTGGGCGGTCTGGTCGGCAAGCTTTCTGGCCTGCTGGTTGAGCGGTTCGGGCAAGCCGGCGGCGATACGCTGCAGGTTGGCAATCGGGTCGGCGCCGCCCAGCGCGAAGCGCTGCAACACCGCTTTCAATGCGGCCTCGCCCGGGTCGGGGCTGTCGTGCACAGCCTTGGCGTAGTCGTACACCGCACTGACCGCACGCAGGGTTTCGTCATAGTAGGACGGCCGGTCAGCCTGGGGCGTGATCAACTCCGCCAGGCCGGAAAATGCCCGGCGGATCGCCACCGCCTGGGGCGGCCCATCCGTAGCCATTTGCGCACCGGCTAGCGGCTCAACTTCGGCCACCGGCAGCGATGCGAAGATCACCGTATTGTCGCGCAGGGTTTCCAGCAGGCGGCGCACCGGTGCGCCAGGCCCGGTCACCTGCTCCAGCACCGCCACGCCGTGGCCCAGGTCACGAAAATCGACGATCGAAACCTGGCTCAGTGCCCGGCGCCAGCTATCCACATAGTCGGCGTGGTACAGGGCGCGAACGCGCTGGCCGAGCACCTCGCGGTCATGTTCGGAGTAATCCAGGCGCTGACGTTCGCCGAGTACCCATTGGTCGATCATTGCCAGCTCGATGAGGTTACGGCTACCCGACTCGAAGTAAGCCTTGTAGCCTTTGGCCGTGAGCAGCGGAGCCAGCAACAGGCTGTCGCCCTCACTGGCGGACGGCACCTGGTAGATGATGTCAAAGGCCGGGCCCACTTCGCTGCGCAGGTCCAGCGCCGGCTGCAGACGCGCCTGCGCCTGGCGCTTGAGAGCCAGATAAACCCGCTCGGCCATGGGCCGCTGACGCAAGGCCTGCTGCACCTGGGCGATTTTTTCGTGGTGCTGCGCCAGATCGGCGTCGGCGTACTTCAGCGCGTAGTCGAGGTGGCGCATCAGGTCGGCTTGCACCTGCCCCTGCCCGGGGTAGGCGCGCTGCCATTGCCGAGCTGCCCACTGCTCGACAATGGCCGCCTGGCGATTGCCTCGATCTTCAATCATGCGGTACACGCGCAACGCCTGCAGTTGCTCGTCACTGCCGGCAGGCGCAGCGAAGACAGCTTCCAGGGCGCGGCTGGCGATGGCCGGCAAAAAGCGCTTGGACAGCAGCTTGAGGTAGGCTTCGTCCACCGTCGGGCCAATCTTCTTGCCCTGGTACAGGCCCATGTCGGACAGCAGCGGCCAGGCCTGACGATAGTCGCCGTACACCGACACCGCGTCACGAATCTGGTCCAGCGGCGCCAAAAGATTACGGCCAGTGGTGTCAACCTTGGCATCGATATCCCGTGCACTGAACTCCTGGCTTTTGGCCAGGACACTGGCCGCCTTGTCACGGTTGACGCTGAAGTACAGCTGCCACAGCCCCACCGCCAGCAAGCAGCCCAATGAAGCGACGGCAAACCCGGCAAGCAACAGCCGGCGCTTGCTGCGGGCGACCTTGATATTGTCGCCGGCCAGCCCCGCCTCCGGGTAGATGACGCGCTGGAACAGCTGCTGGGCGAAATAGACCACCTTGCCGCCGGCAGGCTTTACCTCGGCTGCCGGCGACGGCAGTTGATAGGATTTGCCGGCCTCGTCGACGAAGGCGTTGCTCAGCGTACCCTGCTGGTACACCGAGGAAAAGTACACCCCCCGTACCAGTACCGGCGTGGTGAAGCGGTCGCTGCCGAGCATCTCGGCGAAAAAACCCAGCAGTGCCGGACGCAGGGCGGATAACTGGCGCACCAGCGCCACCAGCCGCTGACGCTCGCTCAACGAATGGGCCTGGGCGCAACTGTCGAATACCTGCGCCCCCAGAAGCTCGACAAACCTGTCGTAACGGCTGGCCAGCTCTTGCTGCCAGGCATCGAAGTCGTCCACTGCCGCCAGGCTGAAGGTGAAGCCCAGCAATGCTTCACGCCCGCTCGGCGAAAGCCGGGCAAAGCACTCTTCGAAACCTTCCAGCAGGTCGACCTTGCTCAGGGTCACGTACACCGGCAGGCGGGTGCCCAACTGCCGGGTCAGTTCATACAAGCGTGTGCGCAGCAGGTTCGCCTGGGCCTTGCGCTGCTCCGGCGCCTGGGTCAGCAAGCTTTGCAGGTCAATCACCAGCACCACGCCATTGAGGGCGCGACGGCTGCGGGTGCGGGCCAGCCAGTCGAGCAGGTGCAGCCACAGCCGCTGGTGAGTACCGACGGGGAGCCCCTGCTGAACGCTGTCTTCGCCCTCGGCACTGGCTTGGTGGGGCAATGGCCCTTCAGGCTGGCTGAGCAGTTCACCCGGCGGGTCGAACAGCACTGCCTCGTCCCCTATCCACCAGTCGATCGGGTACACCAGGTCGGGATCCTGCTGGGCGCTGGCGCCCGCGCGGGTGACCTGGGACAGGGCGAAGCTCTGGTTGGAGCGGGTAATCAGGCTGGTCTTGCCGGCATTCTGCGCCCCGAGCACCAGGTACCAGGGCAGTTGGTACAGCGAGCGGCGGCGCTCCATGTTGTTGAGCAGGTGATCGAGGCTGCGCGCCAGCGCCCGCTCCTGCGCCTGTACATGGGGCAGGCAGGGGTCGGCCTGGCGCGCCGCCTGCTGTTGGCGCTCGGCCTGAAACGCCTGGTATCGCCGGCGTACCCGCCAGGCCCAAGCCAGCAGCGGCGCTACCAGCACCACGACACTGGCGGCCACGCGCATGGGCAGTTGCGCCAGGGGTCGATGGTCATTCCAGACCCATTGCGGGCCCAGCCACCAGATTGCGCCCAGCACCAGCAACACGCCCAGCAGCACCAGCAACGCCAGTGACCGGTTGAACTGGCGCAGCATCGGCAGCCGCCAACGCTTGAGGTGACTCCAGACCCTATCCATATTTTCGCTACTCCTTGACTGCAGTGATCAGCGGGTCGGCGCCAGAGCGCTGTGCCACCTTCAGGTACAACTGGGGCTCCCAGCCCTGTGCGCTGGTCTCGCGCATCATCCGGGCAACGCCGGCATACAGATCGTCCGCCAGCCACGCCAGACCGCGGGCCGCCAACAGGTCGGCGGCAATCACCGTGGCATAGCAGCGCTGGCGCGGGGCCTGCTGCTCGGCTTGCAGTTCCTGCAAGCGCAACAGCACGACCTCGACGCCTTCGCGATCAAGCTGGGCAATCAGTTCGTCGCGCAGCCCGGCGAACTCCTGCACCGGGCTGTGCGCCGCCTCGGGCTGATCGGCGCCGCTGATCCAGGCCAGGGTCTGGGCATCAGCGAACGGCGTGCCGTCGCTGAAGCACAAGCTGGTCAAACCCGGTAATCGGCAGGCGAAGCGCTCGCAGGCCTGGCGAATGGCACCCGCCACTTCGTCCATGGCCAGGCGCGAGGCCACGCTGGCCGCCAAAAAGCTGCCGCGCAACCAGTAGGGTGAGGCGCCAACGCTGCGCTCGATGCGCATCAGCAACGCGGGCTCGACGTTGTTGGCGGCCAGGGCGTCGTGGTAGCTGTCGACGATATCCCGGGGCACCGCGCTGAGTTCGGTGCGCCGCTCGCGGGTGACCGACGGCGCGGTGCGCACAGGGGTCCACAGTGCGAAGCGCCGCAACTGATAGCCCACCGGGTCGTAGGGGTCCTGCTGGTTGATCTGTTCAGCCATGTTCAGCAAGGCCCGGCGCTGTTCGCGCTCATTGCCCACCGGCGCCGTGCTTGCGAAGAATGCCGGGCTCAGGCCGGCGTCGGCAGCTACCGCGCGACCTGCCGGGGCCGGCAGGCAGCGTTCGCGGTACTTGCCCAGTTGCAATTGCAGCGCTTCGATCGCTGCGGGCTCGAGCCGTGTGGTTTCGATGCCGTCCAGCAAGCTGGCCAGGGCCTGTTCGGCGTCGGCCTGATGAACCTCGGCAAAGCTGCTGCGCTGCAGGCTCGGCAGCGCCTGGCCGAGCCCTTCGAGCAGGCGCAGCACCTGCTTGCGCTTGTTCAGGTAGCCGGTCGGCCCTGGCACCGGGTGGGCACTGTCCCAGTAATGCTCGACCATGCCCGCCAGCAGTGTCAGGGCAGCGCTCCAGTGCCCCCACTCTGCAGTGCGCAGCCACACCACCTGCAGATGCCCGAGAATGCGCAGGTGCTTGCACTGAGTGGCAAGGTACTGACGCGAGGCTTCATCGATGTACGGCCAGTCGATGGTGTTCTCGCGCAGGCCGCCCAGCTTGACCATTTCCTGGTCGATGGCCTGGAAGGTTTCATCTTCCACATCAAAATAGCCGGCGGGCCGGTCGGCCTCGATGGGCGCCAACAGCTGCGTGAGAGCGCCGGCCGGGAGGTCGATCACCAGCGACATAACTGGCGCTCCTGCTCTATCAGTTCACCCAAACCTTGCGCATCGAAAACCAGCCCGTCCAGTGGCGGGTAATCGCTTTTCACCCTCAGGCGCTGGCCGTCGCCCATGCGCCGCAGCAGGGCAATAGCTTGCAGCCCGCGCCCGGCGTCAACCACCAAACCGGCATCGTCGAGCACTTGCCAGGGGTAGGCATCGGCAACCGGCTGGTCGTCCTTGAGCAGTTGCAGGCGGATTCGGTTGGGCCCGGGCGGCTCATCCAGCACCAGTTGCACCCGGGAAATACTCGCCTCGCAGCTGATCGCAAGGTAAGGCCGCGGCGGCGCGACGCCCAGCGCGGGCGCGGAAATGATCATCCGCTGGCGGCTGTCATCATCGGCTTCGGGCCAGAGCGATGCGAGGAAGCGAAAGTCGTCCGCGGCGCGGCGCTGCTCATTGCGCTGCACCAGGTCGACGACAGCCGGTACCAGGCCTACCCGCGAAGCCGGGCTCGCCACCGGCGCCGGGCCCGGTGGCGTACCAGCGGCTTCGTCGAAACAGGCCAGGCGCTTGAGCGGCGAAACGATCGAAGTGCAGTCCAGCGGCGCCGCCAGCGCACTGGCTGGCATCAATACCGCTACGCACAGGCCCAGCCACCTGTATCGCCACTCCTTGCCCATAGCGCCCATCGCCACTCCTCAGCTGCAACTCATACAAGTTTGCCGATAGTTGTTCAGTCGAATAAAACGTATTTAAAGCATCACTCAATTAAAAAATGAAATGCAAGCTGCAACAGGCAAAAAAACAGCAAACCGCCAAATACAGGAAGAGCAAGCAAGAAACATAAACACAGCTTTAAACGTAAATCGGAATATTGGCGAATTATCCTACGCATTAATCAGAACATTTTAGGAAGCATCCGACATGACAAAGGGTATTGGATCCATTCCTAATATAAATGACCTACAGCCTGAAATGGATATTCCCATGTCTAAAATGCACGGTTCCGTCGCCCCCAAAGAGCGCATCAATATCAAATATGTACCCGCTACCGGTGATCAGCAGGCAGAAGTCGAACTGCCGCTGAAACTGCTGGTCACCGGGGATTTTCTGGGCCGCGGCGATACCTCGAGCCTCGAGGAGCGCCGCCCGGTGCGCATTGACAAGGACAGCTTCAACGCCGTGCTGGCCGAGGCTGAGGTGGGTTTGCAGATGGCAGTACCGTCAACACTGTGCGCCGACCGCGACAATGACCTGAACGTGCACCTGCACTTTCGCTCGATCAATGACTTCGGCCCGGATGCCATCGCCCGGCAAGTACCGGAGTTGAACAAATTGCTGCAACTTCGCGAAGCACTGGTCGCCCTTAAAGGGCCGATGGGTAATGTACCGGCCTTTCGCAAGCACTTGCAAAGCCTGCTCAGTGACGAAGCCACTCGCCAGCGCCTGGCCCAGGAACTCGACCTGGTACTGGATGCAACAAATACGGTTACCGACGCATAACAACCGCGCAACTAACACTGACTCCCCCTGCCCTGCATCCCAGTTATGAACGGAGAACCCACCATGCCCAAGGAAAGCGCTGCAGCCCAGGTCCTGACGACCGATGAACACGCCTCGCTGCTCGATCAACTACTGGCCAACACCACGATCCGCCCTGCCCAGGAAGGCTACGCCATCGCCCGCCAGGGGGTGGCCGCCTACATCAGCGAGATCCTGCAAAGCGGTGATCACCAGCAACCGGTGAACAAACACCGGGTCGACCAGATGATCAGCGAAATCGACCAGGCCTTGAGCCGGCAAATCGACCAGATCCTCCACCAGCCGCAGTTCCAGCAACTGGAATCGGCCTGGCGCGGTTTGAAGCTGCTGGTCGATCGCACGGATTTTCGCGAGAACATCAAGCTCGAGGTGCTGCATGTCACCAAGGAGGAGTTGCTCGACGACTTCGACAATGCCGGCGACATCACCCGCAGCGGCCTGTACAAGCACGTCTACAGCGCAGGCTTCGGCCAGTTCGGTGGCGAGCCGGTGGCAGCGATGATCGGCAACTACACCTTCGGCCCGTCGTCGCCGGATATCAAGTTGCTTGGCTACGTGGCAGCGGTTGGCGCCATGGCCCATGCACCGTTCGTGATGGCCGCAGGGCCTGAGTTTTTCAACCTCAAGAGCTTCCAGGAGCTGGCCGCGGTCAAGGAAGTCAACGACATCTTCGAAGGCCCCGCGCATGCCAAATGGCGCGGCCTGCGGGACATGGAAGACGCCAAGTACCTGGCCGCGACCCTGCCGCGCTTTTTGTTGCGCTCGCCCTGGCACAGCACCGAGAACCCGATTCGCAGCTTCTGCTACGACGAGGGCATCGACGCCAATCACGATCACTACCTGTGGGGCAACACGGCGTTTTTGATGGCTTCACGCATCACCGAAAGCTTTGCCCGCTACCGCTGGTGCCCGAACATCATCGGCCCACAATCGGGCGGTGCGGTCGATGACCTGCCGGTGCACCTGTTCGAAGCCATGGGCCAGTTGCAGGCCAAGATCCCCACCGAAGTGCTGATTTCCGATCGCAAGGAATTCGAGCTGTCCGAAGCCGGCTTCATCCCTCTGACCATGCGCAAGGACAGCGACAACGCGGCGTTCTTTTCGGCCAACTCGGTGCAAAAACCCAAGACCTTCCCCAAGACCCGCGAAGGCCAGCAAGCGCAGACCAATTACAAGCTGGGCACCCAGCTGCCCTACCTGTTCATCGTCAATCGCCTGGCCCATTACATCAAGGTGCTGCAACGCGAGCAGATCGGCAGCTGGAAGGAGCGCCAGGACGTCGAGCGCGAACTCACCACCTGGCTCAAGCAATACGTTGCCGACCAGGACAACCCGTCTGCCGACGTACGCAGCCGCCGGCCCTTGCGCGCCGCGCAGATCGAAGTCCAGGAGGTGGCCGGCAACCCGGGCTGGTACCAGGTCTCGCTGGCGGTGCGCCCGCACTTCAAGTACATGGGCGCCAACTTCGAGATCTCGCTGGTTGGCCGCCTGGACACCCAGTAGATGAGCGTCAACAGCCTGTTCGAACGCCTCGAGCCCGACGCCCCGCACTACCGTCCGGGCACGGCGCAGAGCCAGGCCCGGCAGGCGATCGAAGCGATCAAGCGGCACCTTGAACAGGTGCTCAACGCCCGCCAGGGCTGCTCGCAAAGCAGCCCTGAACTGGGCCTGCGCGATTTCAACGGCGCCGCCCAGGGCAGCAACGACCTGCTGATCGCCATCAGCGCCGACATTCGCCGCTCGGTCGAGGCATTCGAGCCGCGGATCAAGGTCACCGGTGTGCGTTATCAGCCTGACCCGGACCTGCCGCTGGAGCTCAACTTTCGCCTCGACTGCCAGGTACGGCTCGAGCACAGGGAAGAACAGGTGCAACTGGAAGTGGCCATCCATGGCCGCGACGGCTACACCCGGGTGAAGTGAGAAGACCATGAGCTTGAAACAACGCTTTGCCGATGAACTGCGTTACCTGCGCGAGCTGGGCCGCGAGTTTGCCGAAGACAACCCGCAACTGGCGCAGTTTCTCGGCGACCAGGCCGGCGACCCGGATGTCGAGCGCCTGCTGGAAGGCTTCGCCTTTCTTACCGCCAAGCTGGGCATGAAGATCGACGACGACCTGCCCGAGCTGACCCATCCGTTGCTGCAGATGCTCTGGCCCAACTACCTGCGCCCGCTGCCCAGCGCCACCATCGTGCGCTTCGAGCCGCGACCTGACGCGATCACCCGGCGCAAAGTGCTGCCCAAGGGCACGCGGTTGTTCGCCAAGCCCGTGGATGGTGTGTCGTGCGAGTTTCGCACCTGTACCGAAGTCAACCTGTTCCCCTGGCCATGCAAGAGGTCAGTGATGCGCACAGCCGCGAGACCTCAATGCTGCGCATCGATCTCAAGGTGCTGACCCCGCAACCGCTCGACAGCCTGGAGTGCGAGCAACTGGATTTTCACCTCAGCGGTGACGACGCCACGGCCCAGACCCTGTACCTGTGGATTGCCCACTACCTGAAACGCCTGACCCTGCAGATCGATGGCAACACCTACGGACTGTCGGCCGAGAACATCGGCTTTCCCGGTTCAGCGCCGAAGAGGCGCTGCTGCCCTACCCGCGCAATGTCTTCGACGGCTACCGGATACTGCAGGAGTACTTCGTCTTCCCCCAGCGCTTTCACTTCTTCAGCCTCACTGGCCTTGCCCGGGTATGGCCGGCGCTGAGCTGCGGGCAGATTCGCTTCGAGTTCGAATTCTCCCGGCCCATGCCGGCCAACATACGCCTGCGCACCCGCGACCTGCAGCTGTACTGCGCACCGGCGGTCAACCTGTTCAGCCACGATGCCGAGCCCATTGCCCTCGACGGACGCCAGCTGGAGCGGCGCATCCGGCCTGCGGGCAAGCACCCTGAAGCGTATGAGGTGTTCAGTGTCGACCGGGTGGCCGGCTGGGATGCCAGCGACAAGGAACGCCAGGGCGAGCCGCTGCGCACTTTCACCCCTTTCGAGTCGTTCCAGCACGAGATCGAACTCGCCCGCGGGCGCACCGCCCTGTACTTTCGCACCCACATCGAAGAATCCCATGGCCGTGATGGCCTGATCCATCGCATCGCCTTTGTCCGCGGCGACGAGAGCCTGTACATCGGCGAGCGCGAAACCGCCTCGATCGAGCTGACCTGCAGCAACCGCGACCTGCCCCAGGCCCTGGGGGTCGGCGATGTGTCGTTGTCGACCGAGGCGACGCCTTCGTTCGCCACCTATACCAACCTGATCGCGCCGACCCGCGCCTACCGGCCGGTACTCGACAGCAGCCTGCACTGGACGCTGATTTCCAACCTGTCGCTCAACTACCTGTCGCTGCTGTCGGCCGAGCCGCTCAAGGCGGTGATTCGCGCCTACGACTTTGCCGCCCTGCATGACCTGCAGCAGGCCCGGGCCACACGCAAGCGCCTCAATGGCATTGGAAAGGCCCAGACCTGCGCGGTCGACTGGCTGATGAAGGGCCTGCCGGTGCGCGGCCTGCAGACCTGCCTGCACCTGGACCAGCAGGCCTTTCTCTGCGAGGGCGACCTGTACCTGTTCGCCAGCGTGTTGTCACGCTTCTTTGCCCTCTACGCCAGCATCAATTCCTTCCATCGCCTGGAAGTGATCAACACCACCAACAACGAGCACTATGAATGGCCACTGTTGACCGGCAGGCAACCCCTGATCTAGCCCAAGCGCTGCTGGCCGACGCCCGCAACTATTCGTTCCATCGCCTGCTCGAGCACCTGCACGCCCTGCACGGCGACGACCTCGAAGCGCTGCCTGCGGCCCTGGCCACGCGCCGCCGGGTTCGCCTTCAGAGCCAGGCCAGCCTCGGCTTTCCGGCGTCCGACGTAACCCGGGCGGGCGTGCTGGCTGATGACGCCAGCGGCAACCAGCGTTATCGGGTGCAGACCAGCTTCTTCGGCCTGCAGGGCAGCGACTCGCCCCTGCCCGCCTACTACCTCGACCGCCTGGCTTACGAGCAGGCCCAGGAGCGCGGGATTCGCCCGGCATTCCTGGACTTTTTCAATCATCGCCTGCTGACCCTGCTGCACCAGAGCTGGCGCAAGTACCGCTACTACATCCGCTTCCAGCCCGGGGCGCGCGACCGTTTTTCGCGTTATGTGTTTTCTCTGATCGGCCTGAACGACAACGACCTGCGGGGTGCTACGCCCTTGCCCTGGGGCCGTCTGCTGAGCTTTGCCGGGCTGATCGCCAGCCGCAGCCGGCCGCCGTCGATGGTGTCCGGCATCGTCGAGCATTGCTTCGATGTACAGGGCGTCTACCTACGTGAGTTCGAACGGCGCACCGTGCCCGTGCCCTCGCGCCAGCGCCTGGTGCTGGGCGAGCGCAACGGCCAGCTGGGCAACAGTTTCGTGGTTGGCGAGCGCACCCGGACCCGCGCCAGCAAATTCACCCTGGTGATCCCCAACCTGTCCCAGGCGCGCTTTCGCCAGTTTCTGCCCAGTGGTACGCAGTTCGCCCGCCTGCGACAGTTGCTGGAGTTTCTGCTGCGCGACGTGACCGCCTACGATCTGGAGCTGCGCCTGTGCGCAGAGGACGTACCGCCGTTCAACCTGCAGCGCCAGGGCGGTACCCACCTGGGCTGGACCAGCTTCATCGAGAGCCAGCAACAGCGCCACCCTGCCGTGGTACGGATCAGGGGGCGCGCATGAAGCTGACCCTGGTGATCGCTAATCCGGCGCAGCTGCTGCATGGCTGCCTGCCCAGCCGGGGCATTGATTACCGCGGCGGCCTGATCGGCAGCCACGGCTGCGACTGGCTGCTGCGTGACCGCTCTGGCCGCGTGCGCCCGCAGCACTGCCGGATCCACTGGCATGAAGGCCGCTTCTGTGTCACCGACCTGTGCGACGGCACTTACCTCAATGGCCATGACCTGCCCCTGGGCCGCGGCGCCACCGTTCGCCTGAACGAAGGCGACTGGCTTAAGGTCGGTGTCTACCGGATCGTCGTGCACCTGCACAGCGCTGCCTGTGCCGACGATGACCCACGCCACCTGAGCCAGCGTTCGCTGGCCGAGCTGCTCAGCGGGCACGAGGACGGCCTGGAGGACTGGCACGCCAATACCCGCCCGCTGCAGCCAGCGCCTGTGCCTGCCCCGGCCTTGTGCGCGGATTTCGATCGCCTGTGCCGGCCACTGGATCCGCGCGAACAGCACGACCCGTTGCTGGGCCTGGGCGCGCCGCCGTCGATGCCGCTGGCAACAGCCCATCGCCAGCCCGCACCCAACCACCGCCACCCACCTGTTGCGCGTGGCAGGAAACACCCGGCAGCGGCCAGCTCACTGCGCCTGGGCCTGTTGCTGCTGGCAGCCCTGACCCTCGGCGGCTGCACACTGCTGGGCAAGCTCGGCCAGGTGATCGTCGACCCTTCGACGCCGGTGGGCGGGCCCGATGATCAACCCAGCCAGTACTCGCTGAGCCTGCACGCCAGCGATGACGTCAACCGCCGCCTGGTCACCCCAGGCAACGCACCAATGGCCGCCGTACACCCCGCCGAGGCGCCCTACCGCCTCGACATCAAGGCCAGCAGCCCCCAGGCCCTGGCAGACAAGCTGCAAGCGGTGCTCGAGCATCTGTACGAAAACGCCCCGGCGCAATCACCCCTGCGTGAAGAACCTGCGCCTGAACCCCAGGCGTCCTGGGTCGAGGAGTCGCCCCTGGGCGATTACCAGGCTGCCGGCGTCCACCTGGCTACCTCGGCACAGCACCTTGCCCCGCAACTGATTGCCACGCCGGTGGCGTTCAGGGTCCTGCAACTGAGCGACGACTCGTTGCTGATCAGCGCCAGCGCCCAAGCCCTGGCGCTCGACCTGAAACACGCCCTGGGCAGCACCTATATCCGCGTCGACGACTACCTGTTGCGGCCCGGCCAGTTCAAGTTCATCGACCCACAGCCCCTTGATGAGCAGACGCGCTTCGTCGCGGTGATCGCCGACTACCACAACGAGGAGGTCAGCCAGTGGAAGCAGCTGCTGCGCGTCGAACCCAAGGGCCGGCGCTACGCGCTGCTGGTCGAGCTTGGCCAGGCGCAAGTCGAGCTCAAGGGTGAAACCCGATGACGCCAGCTTGCGCCCCTTACCTTCAGAGAGCCCGACAATGAGTTCACGCAACCCGGTCATTTGGCACGAGGGTTTGTTCGTCAAACCCCAGCACTTCCAGCAACAGGTACGCGCTATGGAGGCCGCCGCGCAACAGCGGGTCGAAAGCCTCAACCCGGCGCCGTACGGCTTCAGCGAGCTGGAGCTGAACAACGAGTTCCTCAATTTTGCCAAGGTGGCGATCAATCGTGCGCGGGGCATCCTGCCTGACGGCAGCGTCTTCGACATCCCCGGCGACCTGGCCCCGCCAGCGCCACTGGAAATCAGCGACAGCGGCCTGGTCAACCAGGTGGTCTACCTGACGCTGCCGCTCAAATCCGCCGCAGGCCTGGAGGTGCGCTGGCCCGAGCAGTACGCCAACAGCCGCTACATCGCCCAGCGCAAGCCGGTGCATGACATCCACAGCGAAAGCGGCGACCAGGTGGAAATGAACCTGGCGGTCCCCAACCTGCAACTGATGCTCGAACGCGATGACCGCAGCGCCTTCACCAGCATTGCCGTGGGCAGGATCCACGACAAGCGCCCCGACGGCAGCCTGGTGATGGACGAGCAGTTCTATCCCACCAGCCTGTCATTGCAGGCGGTGCCGGCGCTGCAGCGCTACCTGGGCGAAATCACCGGGCTGATGCGTGAACGGGCGCGCAACCTGGCCGAACGCATCGGCTCGCCCGGGCAGTCCGGGGTGGCCGACGTCACCGACTTCAACCTGCTGCAAACCCTCAACCGCTGGTACCCGCTGTTCCAGCACCTGAACCGGCAACGCCACATCCACCCCGAACGCCTGTACATCACCTTTGCCCAGGCCTGCGGCGAGCTGGTGACCTTCACCGATGAGAGCCACCTGCCCGAGGAATGCCCGGCCTACCAGCACGACAACCTGCACCTGTGCTTCAAGCCCCTGGAACTTACCCTGCGCCGGGCCCTGGGTACGGTGCTGCAACCACGGGCGGTATCGCTGCCGATCGAAACCCTGGAGTACGGCGTCATGAGCGCCGCACTGGGCGACAAGCGACTGCTGGACAACGCCGAGTTCATTCTGGCGGTACGCGCCAACCTGCCGCTGGAGACCTTGCGCCAGCAGTTGCCGCGGCAGATCAAGATCAGTTCCAGCGAAACCCTGGGCCGGCTGATCAGCCTGCAACTGCCGGGCATCCCCTTGATCCCCCTGCCGGTGGCGCCACGCCACCTGCCGTTCCACGCCGGCTTCAGTTACTTCGAACTCGACCGCCACGACCCGGCCTGGCAAAGCCTGCGCAGCGCCAGCGGCTTTGGCTTCCACATCGCCGGTGACTTCCCTGAGCTTGAGCTGCAGCTGTGGGCCATCAGGAGTGAAAAAGATGCGTGATGCCAGCCAGGAACCGAGCAATCAAGAGCTCCACTTTGATGCGGTGCTGCACAAAAACGGCAACCCCGCCGGCGCTCCCGGGCCGCTGCGCTGCGACCCGCAGTTCGACTTGCGCGGGCTGTCGTGGAACCCGCTGTGTGATGCCGCCATGCCGCTGATCGGGCTGGTCCTGCGCCTGCATAGCCTGGACGCGCACGATGAGGTGCTGGCCTTGCGCCAGAGCATTCACAACCAGATCGTCACGGTAATGGAAGAAGTCGCCCAACTCGACTACCAACCCAGCACTCTCAAGGCCTACTCCTACAGCCTCTGCCTGCTGGTGGATGAAGTGGTCATGAGCAGCGCCTGGGGCTTTCATGGCGAGTGGCGACAGCAGCCGTTGCTCAGTGCCTTGCACCATGAATCCTGGGGCGGCGAAAAGTTCTTCACCCTGCTGGCGCGCATGTCCAGCGAAGCGGCCAAGTACCAGCACGTCCTGGAGTTCATGTACCTGTGCCTGTGCGTGGGCCTCAAGGGCAAGTACGGCAAGCAGGCCAACGGTGAGGTCGAGGTGCAGAAGATCATCACCCAGTTGCACGGCGTGCTGCGCCCGCTCAGGGGCGAAACGCCCACGCAGTTGACCGAGCCGCTGCGCAACATTGCCCCACGCAATTACCGGCTCAAGCGCAGCTTGCCGCTGTGGACACCCTGGGCCCTGGCCGCCGTGGTCCTGGTGGGCGCCTACAGCGCCTACGCCCTGCGCCTGAACAGCATCAGCGAACAGGTGCTGGTGTCGCTGGAACGGATTCTCAGCCTTTGAACGATTTTCAGCGCGCCCCCGGGCGCCTGCAAAGCCTGGCCCATCGGGCCAACACACTCACCGTCATGGCGACGGTGGCGACCTGCGGGTCGTTCAATCGAACGCGACACGGAGCATGTCATGCCAACACCTGCCTACATCAGCATCCACGGCCAGAACCAGGGCCACATCACCAAGGGCGCCTTCACCGCCGACTCGGTCGGCAACGTCTATGTCGAAGGCCATGAGGACGAGATCCTCGCCCAGGAAATCGATCACCAGATCACCACCCCGACCGACCCGCAGAGCGGCCAGCCGTCAGGCCAGCGGGTGCACAAGCCACTGATCTTCACCAGCGCCCTGAGCAAGGCCTCGCCGATGCTCTACCAGGCCCTGGCCACCGGCGAAATGCTGCCGACTGTCGAGGTGAAGTGGTTTCGGACCTCGGTAGACGGCAAGCAGGAGCACTTCTTCACCACCAAGCTGGAAGACGCCACCGTGGTCGACATCCACACCGTGCTGCCCCATGCCCAGGACAGCGACAACGCCAACTACACCCAGCTGATCAAGACCAGCCTGGCCTACCGCAAGGTCAGCTGGAGCCATGAAGTGGCCGGCACCGAGGCCTCTGACGACTGGCGCAAACCGGCCTAACCGCTGCGCCCGTACCGTTGCGCCACGGCTCGCCTGTGGCGCACCCCTTTCCTGCTGCACCGATCAGGAGGCGATATGCCTGCCATCGTACTACTTGGCCACAACCATCACTGCCCCACCTGCGGCCCGACCACGGTCGACAGTGGCGCCGACAGCTTCACCGTCAACGGCCGCGCCATTGCCCGGGTTGGTGACACCCTCGGCTGCGGCGCCAGCATCACCAGCGGCTCGTCGTCGATGACCATTGGCGGCCATTCTGTGGCCCGGGTCGGCGATACCACCGACCACGGCGGCACCCTGGAAAACGGCGACGCCAGCTGGCTGGTCGACTGACCCTACAAGGAGCCCCCCATGCCCCGCCAAAGCGACCTGCGCTTCACCTTCGAGCCCCTGCAGGGCGACGCCTTCGAGGTGGTCGAGTTCCACCTCGAGGAAGGCCTGTCCCAGCCCTTTCGCCTGAGCCTGGAGCTGGCCAGCCACGACCCGGCCGTCGACTTCAACCGCGTGCTCGACCTGGCCGCGCTGTTCACCCTGTGGCGGGGCGACACCCCGGTGCGCTACGTGCACGGCCTGGTCAGCCTGTTCAGCCAGGGCGACACCGGCTTTCGCCGCACCCGCTACCGCGCCGTGCTCGAACCCAGCCTGGCGCGCGCCGGCCTGCGCTCGAACTGGCGCATGTTCCAGGGCCAGAGCGTGCCCGAGATCATCCTCGCGGTGCTCGAGGCCCAGCGCCTGAGCGAGGTCAAAACCTACCTGTGCTTCGACCACCGGCCGCGCGAATACTGCGTCCAGGCCGGCGAAAGCGACCTCGACTTCATCGCCCGCCTGGCCGCCGAAGAAGGCCTGCTGTACAGCTTCGAGCACCGTGCCGACGGCCATACCCTGTGGCTCACCGACCGCGTCGGCGGCCTGGGCACCATCGGCACCCACGAGCACTGCCCGGTGCTCTACCAGCCGCTGGCCGGCGGCGACAGCGCCGAGCCGGCCCTGCAGCGCTTTCACTACACCGAACAGGTGCGCAGCGCGCGCCAGGTGCAGCGCGACTACACCTTCACCCACCCCTATTACAACCTGCAGCACAACGCCGTCGGCGCCAGCGACCTCGACCACCAGCACAGCGACTACGAACGCTACGACTACCCCGGCCGCTACAAGCGCGACGCCAGCGGCAAGCCCTTCACCAAAACCCGCCTGACCGCGTTGCGCAGCGACGCCCGCCTGGCCCACATGGAAGGCGATGACGCGCGTCTGCAGCCGGGCCTGGCCTTCGACCTCAACGACCACCCGCGCGAGGACTTCAACGACCGCTGGCGCACCATCGCCATCGAGCACCACGGCACGCAGCACAGCAGCCTGCTCGAAGAGGCCTTCGCCAGCGACAGCGGCACCGCCTACCGGCTCAGCGCCAGCGCCATCCGCTGGGACGCCGACTGGAAAGCGCCGCTACGGCCCAAGCCGCGCATCGACGGCCCGCAGATCGCCAGCGTGGTCGGCCCGCCCGGCGAAGAGATCTACTGCGACGAATGGGGCCGGGTCAAAGTCAGCTTCCCCTGGGACCGCGACAGCCACCAGGACGACCACAGCTCCTGCTGGATCCGCGTCGCCCAGGGCTGGGCCGGCGCCACCTGGGGCGCCATGGCCATCCCCCGGGTCGGCCAGGAACTGATCATCAGCTACCTGGACGGCGACCCCGACCAGCCCATCGCCACCGGCCGCGCCTACCGCGAAACCAACCTGCCGCCGTATCAACTGCCCAAGCACAAAACGCGCATGACCATCAAAAGCCGCAGCCACAAGGGCCAGGGCTTCAACGAGCTGCGCTTTGAGGATGAGCTGGGGCAGGAAGAGGTGTTCATCCATGCCCAGAAGGACAAGAACGTTCATATCAAACACAACAATGGGGTGTTTGTTGGCAATGATCGCAGTGAGACGGTGGGCAACGATGAAACCCTCTCCATCGGTCACAACCAGTCCCAGGACATAGGCCTGAACCGCTCGCTGAACATTGGCCAGAACCATGAGATCAGCATCGGCAATGACCGCTGGGAGCGCGTCGGCAATGACCGTTTTGACGCCACCACTGCCAACCATCGCACCGAAGTCGGCGGCCACAGCGAGCACCTCACCCACGGCCAGCATCACCTGAGCGCCGGCCAGGGCATGCAGCGCACCACCACAACCTACCAGCTGCAAGCCAGCGAGCGCCTGGTCATTCAGGGCCCTGGCGGCAGCCTGACGATCGATGCCCAGGGCATTCACCTCAATGGCCTGGCCATTACCCTACAGGGGCCGGTGCAAATGACTGCGCCGGGCAGCGCACAGCCCTTTTCCCTGCAGCTCTCGCCCGAGGCAGGGCAAACCTGTGTGGAGAAAAACCGATGACGCCGGCGCTTGTGCAGAAGTTCGTTGATGAGATCTACACGCCCGAAGCAACGCTGTACCTGCTGCTCGACCCGTTGGCTGACTGTGCCTCGGACGATCCCCTGCATATCGAGGCGCTGCGCCAGACACTGGGCGACGACGCCCTCACCCGCGTGTGGCGTCCGGACCTTGAGCACACGCCGCACGCCTGCCCGGTGCTGGTGACCCTGGCCAGCCCCGGCGCCCGGCCTTCGGAGCGTCTGCTGTCACTCTCGGCACAGCGTGTAAACGAGGACGCCACGCGCTCCCGACGCTACGTCTGCGGCTGGCTCAGCAGCAGCGTCACCACCGCTGCATTCAGTGCGCACCTGATCGCGCTCGGGCATCTGCCCATGGCACAGGGCACACAGTTCTTTCCGGTGTATGAACCGTTGCGCCTGGAATTGCTGGCCGGCACGTTGAAGCAGGCGGAACAGGGATTCTGGTGGCCGATTCAACACTGGCTGTTTCCGATGTCCAGCGGTGCCAGCAGCGTCATCAGTAGCCATCCGCACGCGAGTGTCGTACCTCGTCCACTCGCTGGCGAGGTGCAGCAGGAGGTGGTGCTGGTGTCAACCTTACTTGCCACCTGGCGACGCGCCCTCAGCCTGCCGCTGACGTTCGCGCCGGCGCGCTGGACAGGTGCAACAACACTGCCGCCCCATGCCGCTGCCAAGGCCCATTACCAGATACACCAGGCCCGTCAGTTGGGCCTGAAAAACCATCACGACATCATCACCCTGGCCATGCACTGCCTGTTGCTGGATCTGCGGCTGCATGAGCACGCCCGCGTCCGTGCACTGATCGACCAGGCGGCTCGAGGAACAGCATCGCTCAGTACCCTGCTCGCCCCTTGCAACGACAACAGCTGGCAACGGATTGTCACCGACCTGAGCCATGCAGGAGCATACCCTTGAGCCTGACTTCGCAACTCGCCATCGCCACCACCGAATGCCTGGTCAACAACGACCAATGCACAGTCTGCCAGCGTCAGGGCATGCCCATCCTGCCGCTGCGCAAGGCCGTGGTGCCGCGCCTGGCCCATGAATACCCCCTGCCTGACGACAATACCCGCATGGGTTGGCGCACCCTGCGGGCAGGTTACCTATACGTGCTGCTCGACCGCCAGGTCTGGCAGGCCTATCAGGTCACGCCCGACGGTTACCTGCGTCAGTTCAACCCCTACCAGCCTGCGGCCACCAACGAGACACCGTTGGCCGATAGCTGCATCGCGGCCGGGCATGACTGCCCAGCGGCGTTCCTGAACATCGACACGCAAAAATACACCATGGCGTGGCTGGCCTTTGCCAGCGATCCGTGGCCCGCCAGCGTCCTCGCCGCCTACAAGAGCGGGCGTTTTCCCGAGCGTTTTCTAGCGCTTGACCTGGGCACAGCACGCAACGATCCGGCCAGCGTCGGCTGGGCCATGACGGCCGAAAACCTGCAGGTGGACAACAAAGTCTACGAGTACCGACAGCAGCCCAGTCCAAGCTTTGATAGCGTGCATGGTTTTTACACTCGAGCCGGGCGCCTGACCGCGTTGCGAGGCTACCTGCGCAACGCCATCGCCCATCATGATCTGCCACACGGCGTGCTGGCCCTGGAACTGGACGACAGCATCGGCCTGGTGCAGGAACTCAACAGGATTCGCAACGGCTGGATTGGACACCGTCAACAGTGGATGAACACCCCGGACCGGGCCTATCAACAGCAGACCTCGCAACTGCTGCTGGCGATCCGCGCCATGCATCGCGACTGGGCGCAACAGCAAACGCCAGCCACCCCCGACCCGCTCACCGGCGATGGCCCACCGGTGTTTGCCGATCCCCAACGGGTGCGCGAAAGGCTGGTCAACGAGCGCGCCCTCGAGCACACCAGACGATTGGAAGAGCGTTACAACGAGCAGCAACGCGCTGAGTTCCAGCAGCGCTATGACCAGCAGTTGGCAAGCTTCCAGCGCATCATCGACGGTGCCGGCCGAGCCTACGCCGGGGCCTGCCGCACGCCGGCCTTTTTATGCTGCGAACAGCACGATTACGACGGTGCCGATTTTGCCTCGGGCCAGGCCTACAGCCAGACCATGGCGCTGTGCCTGAGTGGCGGGATCAGCGAGGCCCCGGTAACAGACAGTACTGACGCCGACTCGGGGCCTACGGCGATGCTCTGGGACACCTGGCTGCGCAACCCGCAGAGCCCCGTCTACCGCGCGCTGCTGCGGCGTGACAGGCAACTGCTGGCCGAGCTGCTGCCGAGTTTCAAGGCCAGCACCGATACCGACTGGAACGACAGCGAAAAACTCTACGCTGCACTGAGCAAGATACTGGCCAGCGACGAGTCGATGCAGTTGCTGCGCACGTCTGTGCAAGACGCCATGGCCCAACTGCTGGGCGCCCTCAATGCCGCCAGCGCACGCCTGCAGCCTGCGCTCGGGCCAGGTGTCGAGCGAGCTGTGTCCCGGCTCAACAGCGCCATTCAACTGCTGCACAACGGCATTCACCTAACCGAGCTCAAGGTGCAGATGAAGCTCAGCGAGTACTACGCCCTGCAGTGTGAACACCTGCGTGAACGGCAACGCAAGGCTGTCGAGGCCTTCAACCAGAGCACCGAAGGAATCAAGGAGAGCCTGGGCAAGGTGAATCACGACGAACGCAAAGTGCGCAGGAATGTGATCCCGATGATCCAGGGTGGACTGCTGAGCCTAGCGGTGCTGGACCCCAAGCTGGCCGACCAGATGATCACCGTCAGTGTCTGGGTGGAAGGCGAAGTGGAAAAACTTCAGCGTGAACTGATGAGCGAAGCAAATCATGCCATCAACCGCGCGGGCAAAGGCGCACAGGACCTCCTGGAAGGCATCGTCGTAACCGTCGGCAGCCTGGACCCAAAGGCCCGAGCGTTGCTGGACGGGATCAAGGTTTCCACACAGCAAGCGGCCAACTGGGTACGCACAGGCTTTACCGGATTGCGCGGCATCGCAGGCAGTGGCGAGCTGCTGCTTGCTCTGGGAGGAATGTACCTGCTTGCCGACTCCATGAAAAAAAACCTTGAAGCCGTTGATCAGACAATCGGCGACAAATCGCTTGAAGCCAGAATGGCTTTGCTTGGCAGCACCCTGGGGGTGCTGGGCGGCAGTGTGGAGATCGTAGGCAAGGCGCTGGAAGTAGGGGCGGTGAAGATTCAGCAGGCGGGTGCGTTGACTGCGCGGGCAACCGCTACTGCTGCCGCTACAGTCAACACAGGCAGAGTTCTTGTGAGAACGGGGGCCGTCGTTGGGGCGGTGGCAGGCCTATTCGACGCGACCCAGGCCGGTATGGCAGCCAAACGTAGTTTAAAAAGCGGTGACATCGGCGCAGCGAACCTTTACGTCATATCTATGACATCATCTGGCATAGGGGTGAGTTTGGGTATATATGCTGCCGTTATGGGAGCCAATGCATTGTTGGGTCCTATTGGAATAGCTGTAGCGCTAGGACTAATCGGGTACGGACTATATAAACTCGCTGAAGGAAGAGAGTCCTCCCCCCTCGAGATTTGGGCCAAAAGATGTTTCTTCGGCCGGGCGAATGAAACACCAAAAACCCATTGGAACACGCCCCAGCATGCCCATATAGCCATCGCAGAACTTAATGCTGCAACATTGGGCATCAACGCCGGAATGGAATTTCGTTCAATTTTGTCCACACAGGTTCTATTCGCGGGAGGGCCTGCGACGGCCAGATATGAGCAGCGTTTGCAATATTGTCTGTCACTGCCATATTTCCAATCAGACCGCTCTGCATATCATTGGACGATCCATCTTCATCGTGAAGGCGACGGACCGTCCAAACGGCAGACAGCCGAAATAGCCGTCAAAGGCAGCTTGAACTCCCCAACTAGCGAACTCAATGCAGCGCCGGGCACGTCGAAACCGCCGAAAGCGATTGACTATGTAGCAGACAGCGACACGCCAAACTCCAGTATTCGTACAATTAAGTTAAACAATAACAGCACAATGCAAATCTTGGATATTACGGGAGTGTTAATACTGCCGCCTGGCCGCCAATTTAAAAAAACTGAAGCGTCCACGTTATCATTGACCTATTGGCCGGACCGCTATGTTCCTGACGCATATGCAACGCTTACGTTAACGTCGTCGAGGTAAGTATCAGACAATAACCAGAAACCTTCGACGTCCTGTCGTTACAGGGCCAACTGCTTCTTCTATTGTTCCAGGAGCCAATTTCATGGGCATCATCCAGCCTTTACTCAACAAGCCAGCGCCCGGATGGAAGTACGACCTTCCCGGCCCCAATCAAGCACAGACAGTAAAGCTACACCCTCACATTTTGCTCAACGCCCCCAACCATATTGATGAATTGTACCTAGACTTGCCCCGCGCCACTGTTAGGTCCCGCGGCATCGGCATCTGGCTAGCCATTTGTTTTCTTTTCTCATCTATAGCACCTCCAATTTTCATGTCTAACTACATCGTCGACACGGGCAACGCACCACCCCCCCTACTCGCTTTAAGCTTGCTACTCCCATTTGTTACTAGTTTGTGGGGCGGCGTATATATGTGGCGAATGGACGTAGAGCCTCCCCGAGACGAACCCATTCGCTTCAACCGCCTGCGCCGCAAAGTCTACGTCTACCGCTTCTTTCATGACGGACGCCGACCGTTCAGCCGCAGCGCCTGGGGGGTACGGGTTGAAGCTTACAACTGGGACGATTTGCGCGCTGAGGCCTGTAGCGTGTACGGCCCCATGGGCACTGGCGGTTTCATCGAAACAGTCACCCTCGCCGTGGTCAGCCCCGGCACCAACAAGGTCATCGATCGCTTCCATTTCGCCCACGGCATCCAGCAGGGTGAAATGTACTGGGCCCTGGCTCAGTTGTTCATGCAGCAGGGACCGCAGGCGCTCCCTGCCTTCACTCGCCCGCCCCGGGACTGGAACAACGAAAAGGTCACCTTCAATCTAGCCCGTCGTCTGGCACCCAAGGTGAAGTGGCCAGAAAACATGGACCTGGAATCGCGGACGGCGCTTTGTTGTACAGACTCCATGTCTGAAAGTAATTCCCGCCTATAACATAAACACGTGAACCGGGTGCGAATACCCAATTTATATTTATTGGAGTCCATCTATGGCCTGCGCCTCCCCCTTTCTTGACAAACCGGCCCCAGGCTGGAAGCGCGACTTAAATGCCCCCAACGAAACTCCGAACACCCGCCCACACCCATCGATACTTTTAACCCCCCCTAATCACTCCGATGAAATCTATCTTGAAATAGCCAGTTCAAAACTGCTAGCACAGGGCATCGGAATCTGGATATCTTTCTTTCTCTTATTGTGCGCTATAGCCACGGTTATTTTTCTGACTACTTACCTCAAAATAACAGGCAACGCCCCCCCAGCCCTGGACAATGTAGCTTCTCTAATCGTATTGATTACAAGCGTATGGGGAGGCATCTACTGTTGGAGAATGGACGTAGAAGCCCCTCGCGACCAGCCCATTCGCTTCAACCGCCTGCGCCGCAAAGTCTACGTCTACCGCTTCTTTCATGACGGACGCCGACCGTTCAGCCGCAGTGCCTGGGGGGTACGGGTTGAAGCTTACAACTGGGACGATTTGCGCGCTGAGGCCTGTAGTGTGTATGGCCCCATGGGCACTGGCGGCTTCATCGAAACAGTCACCCTCGCCGTGGTCAGCCCCGGCACCAACAAGGTCATCGATCGCTTCCATTTCGCCCACGGCATCCAGCAGGGTGAAATGTACTGGGCCCTGGCTCAGTTGTTCATGCAGCAGGGACCGCAGGCGCTCCCTGCCTTCCCTCGCCCGCCCCGGGACTGGAACAACGAAAAGGTCACCTTCAATCTAGCTCGACGCCTCGCGCCCAAAGTGAAATGGCCGGAAGATCTGGACCTGGAATCACGGACGGCACCTTGATGCCCGTAAAAGAAACAGCCCCTAGTCAACAAAAATCCAGATCTCATCCGACATATCTGACAGACAAAAGCAAAGAGCTATGTAGGACGTGTCTGATTTCCATCTCGTCTCTTGAGGCAGAAAGCCCCACCCACCTAGATTCCCCTGACGCGTCCCCTGCAGCCTTAGGCTCAGGCTCAGGGCGCTACCCCAATCAACGGCAAGGATGTCGACATCAATTCAAGGACCCACGATGGAATTTCACAACCAGACGCCCTTTGCCGCGCTGTGTTTCAGCGCGCTCGACCCGCGGGGCAACGAACATCCCGTGGTGGTCATCAAGGTTGGTTATCGCCTGCTGCCGATTGCCGGCCAGCCGGGGCACTGCAGTGCCGAAGTGATGGCTGAGGAACCGGCCCTGCTCTGCGCCGCCGATCGCTACTTCGGTGAACAAGGCCGCAGCAGTGTCTATGAAGAAAGCGACCTGGCGCCGTTCAAACCGCGCTGCGATGTGATCGTCAACGGCCATGCCCACGCCCCCGGCGGCGAACCGGCAACGTCCTGGACCGCCGGCATCCGCTTGAGTGCGCCTCAGGGCGAAACCGCGTGCGACATACTGCTCGACAAACAGCTGCGTTTCAGCGGCCCGCGCTACTTTGAACACGGTCTGTTCAGCGGCTGGCGCCTGTCTGCCGCGGAGCCGGCCACCTGCGTGCCGCTGCGTTGGGAGTATGCCTTTGGCGGCAGCAGCGTGTTGGCCAACCCCGGCTACCCGGGCACCAGCGCCGAGCCCTACCTGCTCCATCAGGTCTGCTACAGCAACCCCCTGGGCCGGGGCTGGATCGAAAAGCGTCACGAAAAACACGCCTGGTCCCTGCAAACGCCACTGCAACGCCTGGCAGCCCCGCAAATCGAAGCACTCGAGCGGCCGGTGACCCACCTGCACATCACTCACCACCCGGACGGCGACATCAGTGCGGCCGACATGGCCCAGCTATCGGCCACCTACGGTTACTGCCCGGCAGGCTTCGGGGTGGTGGGCCGGGACTGGGCACCACGCCTGGCCCTGGCCGGTACCTATAACAAAGCCTGGCAGGCAAAGCCCTGGCCCGGGCTACCCGCCGACTTCGACTTTGCCTACTGGAACGCCGCCCCTATCGACCAGCAAATCGACTTTCTTCCCGCCAGGCTGCGCATCGAACTGTTCAACCTCACGGCTCCAGCCCTGGGCCACAACGGCCAACTCTGCGTCGAACTGCCCGCGCACCGGCCCTTCGTGCTGATGCACCTGCGCAGTGGCGAAGTCCTGGCGCTGCCCCTGTTCACCGACACCCTGCACATCGATACCGATGCCATGACCCTGTCGTTGACGCACCGGATCAGCCTGCCCCGCCCGGATGACATCGAGGCACTGGAGGCCTGCTTCGATGCCGAGCCGTGCGCGGCTGACTGAAAACTCCACGCCATTCCCTCCCGACGCTTTTTCGTTTCTGCGTCGCTTTTACGTTTCTGTGCGACACATCCCACTTCAGGCACTCCCGTACCAGGCCCTCATGGTGGTAGCTTGGAAATGTTTTGTTGCACCCATCCTTTCTCATTATTTGCCTGCAAAGGAATGCCCCCCGCAATGAATTTCGCCCTGAAAAAACTGGCCGCGGCCACCTTGATGCTGGCTGGCCTGGCGTCAATCACCACGCCTGCCTATGCCAACCTCACCCCACAGCAAAGCGCGGCCATTCTCAAGAGCTTCAGCGACACTTCGGTCAAGGACTTCCGCCAGTTCCTCGCCAGCCTGGCGAAAAGCGAACTCGGCAAGGCCGACAAACTCGACCAGAGCATCGCCGCCTTCCTCGCCAACCAGCAGCTGACGGCTGAACAACAGAACGAAATCCATCGCCTGCTGGGCATCTATGCGCGGGTCAAGTACGGCGATGCGGCCACCCAGACCCTGCGTGAGCTGGTGGCCATCCCGACCTTCCGGGTCGACGGCGTCGAGCAGCACGACAACCCCGAGTTCATCAAGATCGCCGAGAAGATCAAAGGTCTGGCCAAGGCTTTCAACCTGAACTTTCGTAACATCGACAACCGTGTCTATGAGATTTCCCTTGAAGGCAAAGGCGATGAAGTGGTCGGCATCCACGCCCACGCCGACGTAGTACCGGTGACGCCAGAGAACTGGGTACTCAAGGACGGCACCCGCCTTGACCCGTTCAAGGTCACCCTGATTGGCGATCGCATGTACGGCCGCGGCACCGAAGACGACAAAAACGGCATCGTCGTGGCGATGTACGCGATGAAGATCATCAAGGAAGAAAAGCTGCCACTGGCGCGCAACTTCAAGCTGCTGGTCGACACCACCGAAGAGACCACCGGCGACGCCATCCCCTACTACTTCGAACGCAACCCCACGCCCAACTACAACCTGGCGCTGGACGGTGGTTACCCGGTGGTGATCGCCGAGAAAGGCTACGGCACGGTCATGGCCAGCTTTGCCCGCCGCGCAGGCGAAGGCAACGGCGCTGAAATCACCACCCTGAGCGGTGGCCTGGCCACCAACCAGATCCCTTCGACTTCGGTGGCGACCCTGGTGACCGACAAGCCCGCCGAACTGGCAGCCAGCCTGCAAAAAGCCGGCGCTGAGTACGTCAAGGCCAATGGCGGCAATTTCGAAGTCAGCGCCAAGGTCGACGGCAAGGATGTAAAGCTGACCGTCACTGGCGTCTCGGCGCACTCCTCTGAACCTGAGTCCGGGGTCAACCCGGTGGCGCGGATGCTCGGCTTCATCAACGGCCTTGATGGCAAGATTGCCCTCAAACACAACCACATCACCGACGCCGCTCGCTACGCCGCCGACAACTGGGGCCTGGACTACCTGGGCGGCAAACTGGGCGTGGGTTTCTCCGACAGTTTCATGGGCCCGCTGACCACCTCGCTGACCTACGTTGGCCTCGATGACAAAGCCTTGAAACTGGCGGTCAACCTGCGGGTGCCAAAGGGCAAAAGCCCCCAAACCCTGAAGAGCGAAATCGCCGGCAAGCTGGATGCATGGAGCAAGCAGAGCCACATCAGCCCGACCTTCGACTACTCGATCGCCGAGCCAATGTACCGCAACCCCGAGGGCGAATGGGTCAAGGCGCTGCTGGCGGTTGCCAGCGAGAACCTGGGCATGAAGCACGAATTCGGCACCTCCGCAGGCGCCACCTCGGTGCATGAACTGCCCAACGGCGTGCAGTTCGGCCTGGCCATGCCCGACGTCAAGTACACCGGGCATAACGACAACGAGTTCAAGACGGTGGAGCAGTTCCTTCTGGACCTGCAGGTGGTGACGGAAATGATGGGGCGTGTCGGGCAACTGCCCAAGCTCTGACCCATGCAGCAGGCCCGCTGTTGTGGCGGGCCTGCCTTGCGCAGTTTGTTAGACGCTATCGCACCACTTGCAGGTTATGATCCACCAACGTCCCTCCATGGAATGGATAAAACATGCACAAGCCCCCACCCAGGTCACGATTGCTCAGGGCCGCAGTGTCTGCACTGGCCATCGCCAGCATCAGTGGCTGCCTGACCAGCAAGTTGTACGAGCCGCGAGCCAGCGATGAAGTCTATACCGAGCAGGTTGGCCAGCTCTATGTGACGGCAGACCAGAAGAGCTTTGTGGTGCTGGGCAAAAAGTACCATTACTTCATCCTCGTCGAACCCGCGCTGTTGCAGGCGATTCGCTCAGGGTTGCATGCCAGGATGCAGGCCGAGTTTCTGCCGGTTCACGTCAGCATGTATGAAACCCTGGACGGCGAGTTCGAGCTCAGGATGCCCGGGCTTGCGCAACTCCAGGCACATGAGATCAACGAGGCAAAAACGCTGGGCTTTGTGGTCTCAACGCAACAGGACGCCCTGGTGCGTCGCTACAAAATTCAAGGCAGCCGATTTAAGGCGAGAAAGGACATCAGCGCCCTGGAGGGCAACACGCTGAACAGCACCTACACCCTTCAAGTTTCGGCCTACAGGGAAAAGAGCAAGGTCACCCAGGTGCTGCTGACACCGGTCACTGTCACTGCGGATGGCGTGTTGATGATCCTCGCCGTGCCGCTACTGCCGGTGGCGTTCATGGCGGCGCAACCGTTCCGGGTCAAATAGCACTTGTACAGGCAAGTGATATCATTTTGACGTCAACTAATTTACCATCGCCGCGCTCTTCTGCGTGGCCCTGTCTTTTTGTCAGCGCAAGGTCCAGCCCCGCACGGAAGCGAAGCACTTAAAACGCCGCTAAAGGAATGAACCGTGACCCCCGTGATGTTCCGCAAAACCCTGCTCGCCCTGGCCGTAACCGCCACCGCCCTGCCCGCCCTCGCTGAAACCGTGCAACTGACCAACGCCGGCTTCAAAAGCGAGCACCAGCGCTACAGCGGCAACCTCGAGATCAACGGCGCCTACAGCGGCGGCAGCGACGAAGATGCCATCGAGCTCAATGGCTCGAGCATCGAGAAAGACCTGATTCTCAACGCCACCATCAACAGCACCGGCGACTTCGCCGGCGGCGTCGATATGGACGTGTGGGAAGGTACGCAGCCGTGGGTGGCCAACAGCGTTGGCGGCGACGTGATCAACAAGGGCAGTATTTCTGCCATCGGCGGTGGCGCCAACGCGCTGATGATCGACCCGGCCAAGATCGGCGGCAGCGTCATCAACGAAGGTTTGCTGTACGCCGAAGGTGCGCCATTGAGCGACGACGGCGGCCGTGATGTTGCCCGCGCCGTGGATTTCTCCGGCTCGTCGGTGATCAAGGGCGACCTGCTCAACGCCGCCAGCGGCAAGATCATCGCCAAGGGCGAAGATGCCAAAGGCATCAACCTTGAAGGCGGCGAGATCGTCGGCAAGGTCATCAACCGCGGCCTGATCGAGGTCACCGGCGCCGGCGCCACCGGCATCGACGCCACCACCAGCGGCTCGGGCATGTACACCGACATGGTCGACCTGGCCGGCATCGAGAACCACGGCACCATCATTGCCAATGGCGACGACGCCGAGGGCATCCGCATCGACGGCGCCAGCTTCACCGGCATGAACAACCACCTGGTCAACACCGGCACCATCCGCGCCGAAGACGCCGCCATCGCCATCGGCTTCAGCGACTTCGACAGTCCGGGTGCCCAGCCCTGGTACAAAGCCGAAGGCGACTTCAACATCTTCAACAGCGGTTCGATCATCTCTGCCGACGAAGCCATCGACGCCTCGCAAAGCAACCGCCCGGTCGAGCTGATCCTGCGCAAAGGCAGCGTCATCGTCGGCAACCTGATCGACCTGAGCAACATCGAGATCGAAGGCGACACCTCCTTCACCGGTACCGACAGCCGCGCTGACGGCGCCAACATCCGCATGAAAGACGGCGGCTGGATCGATGTCGGCAGCCTCAGCGACGACCTGAAAACCACCCTGACCTTCGAAGCCCCGCACACCAGCATCGACGGTAACCTGTACGTCGCCGGCAACTCGGCCCTGGGCCTGAACCTGAGCAGCGCCACCGACGCCAACCGCGCCGTGCTCAAGGTCAGCGGCACCACTCAGTTCGGCCAGGGCGCCCAGTTGCAACTGGCGGCCAAGGGCGAAGACTTCAACGCCAATGGCAGCCGCTACACCCTGCTCCAAGCCGGCCAGATCGAACTGCTGGGCGCCGACGGCGAAACAGTCGACCCGAATGGCAAACTCAACCTGGTCAGCAGCTCGGCGCTGCTCAAGGTCGACAGCTTCACCGTCGACAACAACCAGGTGGTGGCCGTGGTCACCGGCAAGGGCAAGGAAGAAGTCGAACAGATCATCACCAACCAGGGCGGCTCGGCCAACAGCCAGAAAGCCCTGGGCAGCCTGACCGCCGACGGCATGATCGCCAAGCTGGCCAACAACGACCCGTTCAAACAGGCGCTGCTCAACGCCGACGAAGCCCAGGTCGCCAAGCTGGCCTCCGAGCTGACCCCGGAAACCAACGGTGGCGCGACCCAGGCGGCCACCACCAGCCAGAACCTGGTCAGCAACGTCACTGGCAGCCGCACCAGCTCGCTGCGCGGCGCCTCCTCGGGTGAAGGCTTCAAGGAAGCTGGCGTCTGGGTGCAGTCGCTGTACAGCGATGCCAGCCAGGACCTGCGTGACGGCGTGGCCGGCTACAACGCCTACAGCCGCGGTATCGCCGTCGGTGCCGATGGCAAGCTCAACGACAACTTGACCCTGGGCCTGGCGTACAGCTTCATCAACACCGACGTCAACGGCAAGAGCGGCAACCAGACCGAAGTCGACAGCCATGCTTTCACCCTCTACGGCGGTTTCGAGCACGGCAACTACTTCGTCGATGCCAGCCTGACCTACGGCTTCAACGACAACCAGAGCAAGCGCAGCATTGCCGGCACCCAAGCCAAGGCCGACTATGACAGCGACCTGCTGGGCCTGAACCTGGTCGGTGGCTACACCTATCACATCAACCCGCAAGTGCTGGTCGAACCGCGCCTGGCGGCCCGCTACAGCCTGGTCAACATCGACGGCTACCGTGAAAAAGGCTCTTCGGCAGCGCTCAAAGTCGAAGACCAGCGCTATGAAGCCATCGAGCTCGGTGCTGGCCTGCGCGTGGCCGGCAGCGTCGCCCTCGGCGCCGGTACCCTGGAGCCGCAAGCCAAGCTGATGGCGTATCACGACTTTGCCGCTGACGAAGCAAAAAGCACCTCGACCTTCCTGCTCGGCAGCACGCCGTTCGTGACCAGCGGTGCCAAGGCGGCGCGTGACAGCTATGAAGCCGGCGTGGGCGCCGACTACAAGCTGGGCGCGGTAACCCTGGGCGTCAACTACGACTACATCGGCAAGTCGGGCTTCGATGCCGACGTGTTCTCGGCGAAAGTCCGTTACGACTTCTGATGAGTCAACACCTTGCCGGCCCACACCCGTGGGCCGGCGTCGGTCGAACCTTGGGGGCGCTGCTGGTCAGCGCCCTTCTTGGTGCCTGCCAATCCCCCTTTCAAGCGCTGCAGGAGCTGGCTGAACAGCACGGTCGCCACGTACAAATCGTGCCGGGCCAGGCATTCCCGCTGGTCCTCTTGCCGCCGTCTGAGCAACGCCCCACCGAGCGCCTGCGGGTGTACCTGGAGGGCGACGGCCATGCCTGGGCCACGGCTAGCCAGCCGAGCCTCGACCCCAGCCCGCGCAACCTGCTGGTGGCGCGCCTGGCGATCAATGATCCAGCCCCCAACGCCTACCTTGCCCGGCCCTGCCAGTTTGTCTCGGCTGCAGGCTGCACGGCGGCGCTGTGGACTGATCGGCGTTTTTCCCAGGAGGTGGTGACCAGCCTCAGCCAGGCCCTGGACCGGCTCAAGCAGCGCGTTGGCAATCGCCAGTTCGAGTTGGTGGGCTATTCAGGTGGTGCGGCATTGGCCGTGCTGCTGGCCGCGCAACGGGACGATGTCACGCAGATCCAGACCCTTGCCGGCAATCTTGATCCAGGCTTATGGGTACAGCTTAAAGGCTTGTCGCCCCTGAACGGTTCGCTCGACCCGATGGTCTATCGCCAACGCCTTGTAGCATTGCCCCAGCGCCATCTGCTGGGCGGCCGCGACCAGGTGATCAGCGCCGAGATCAGCGCCAGTTTTCGCGGCACGCAGGCATCCAGCCGGTGCAATCAACGGGTGATCATCCCGGCTGCAACCCACGAGCAGGGTTGGGAGACAGCCTGGGCGCTTTGGCAAGGCCAGGCGATCGGACCCTGCCCCTGAACCCAGGCATCGCCTCACTGTGCCCAGCGCGCCTCGCTGTTTTGTAGCGCCGAGGCAATGGTCGCCAATTTGCCGTCCGGCAGGGTGTCCGGCAACAGGTCGGTACCGGAGCTGACGTACAACTGCGCATAGGCATTACGCAATTCGGCATACGACAGGTCGCGCTTCAACTGTGTCTGCAGGTTGTTCAGCTCGCCCTGGATCAGCTCCAGCTCACCAATGTTCTGGGTCTGGTAGCGGTTGCGCAATTGCTCGGCGATCTGCCCGTCCAGTGCCGCCAGCTCTTCGCTGGTGCGAAACTGCCGTGCGGCCTCGTTGTAGTTGGCGTTGGCCACGTACAACTGCGCCAGCACCGCCATCGACATCGCCTGGCGGCGCGCCGCCGCGACGTCTTCGCCGGCCTTGGCGACCTTGATGGCCGCCGGGGCCGAAAGCACGTTGAACAGGTTCCAGGTCACCTTGACGCCGTAATCCGCCCAGCTCTGGTTGACCAGGAAGGAGTTGCTGTCGTAGTGCCCGCCGGCCGAGAACTCCAGCCCCGGCAGCAGGCGCAGCATGGCCTTGCGGGTTTCGGCGGCACTGATCCGCGCCTGGTAGTCCTGCTCACGCAGTTCCGGGCGGCTGGCCAGGGCCTGTTGCTCCAGGCGCGTGAAGTCGCCCTTGAACTGCGGCACCGTGTAGCCCTCTTCCGGCGCCAGGCTGAAGTCGGTGTTCAGCGGCAGGTTGATCAGCGCCGCCAGTTCAGTCTTGGCCAGCGACAGCGCGCGGCGCTGCTCTTCGAGCTGGCGGGTCGCCTCGATCAACGCACGCTGGTAGCTGAGCGACTGCACCGGGTCGCCAATGCGCTGGCTGCTCATGTGCTGGCTGTTGTCCCGGGCCTGGGCCACGCGGCCCATCAGGCTGTCGATCTGGGTCAGCAGGCGCTGCGCCGCGACCGCCCGCCAATAGGCCGAGCGCACGTCCTGGGTGATGGTGTGGATGACCTTGCGGCGCCGTTCCTGGAGGATCAGGCGCTGGTCGGCCTGCTGCTTGGCACTGACGTAGCTGACACCGAAATCCAGGACGTTCCAGACCATGGTCAGGTCCGCCACTTCACGGTCGCGGTCCTGGGAGGTCGACGGCTCCAGGGACTGGGTGCCGGTCTGCACGCTCTGGCTGCTCGAAGCGCTGACATTGTTGCGCCCGGCGTAGCCGGCTTCCATGGCCATGCGTGGCAGCATGTCGAAGCGCGCCAGGTCGACCTGGCGCTTGGCCAGGGCTTCTTCCATGACCTTAAGGCGTGATTCGAGGTTGTACTTGACCGCCCGGGCCATGGCCTGGTGCAGGGTCAGCGGGCCGTTGAGCGGCTCCTGGTCCTTGAACATGCTGACCAGGTCGGTGCGCGCGCGCTCCTCGCTGATGCTGCGCTCGATCGGTTCGCTGGTAACCGCACATCCGCTGATTGCCAGCGCCAGCAAGCTGGCGCTGAACAGTTTCTGACTTTTTTTCATCCTTGGGCCGCCCCCTGGTACGGCTCGATCATCTCTGAATAAGTGCTGGCGTTTCAGGTCCGGTTGCCGATCTGTGTCGGCTGTGCCAGAGCCATGGCCAATTCGCGTACAGGACGCTGTTCGGCGTCCTTGATGTCCTGCAACTGCTGCTCCAGCGAGGCGGCGCCAAACACTGCGCGCAAGCCTTGGGCAGGGTCGGTGGTGCGCCACTGCTTGCCGTCGAAAACCCGCATCGACTCGCCCTCCGGCGCCGCCTCGCGGGCAAACAGGGCGGCAAAGGTACTGCTGCCGAACACGCCCCCATCACCGCCGCCAAAACCGAGAAAGCCCTGCCCCGATCCGTCGCCGCTGCCATCGCTGCTGGCAAATACCTGGGCGATGAAGCTCGGCGCGCTGAGGCCGTTGTGAATGAAAATGCTGCCCAGGGTGTCGATGCCACTGCCCAGCGTGCGCTCCTCGAACAGCGGCGCGGGCAGCATCGGCGACGTGCTGGCAACCGACGGCAACTGCGGAACTTGTGGCTGCAGCAGCGGCACGCTCACCGCCGGGTTGCTGACGGGCGGATTGACCCGGAATTCGAGATCGCCGACATCCTGGCTCGGCAATTGATACAGCGGGCTGCTCATCGACACCGCCAGGGCATTGCCGGCGCCGTCGCGGATGCCGCTGTTCAGCGCGTTGAGGCTCAGCCCCAGGCCGCCCTGGCCGCTGATACTGCCCAGAGTTACCCGGTAGGTACGCGCATCCAGTTGCTGCACCGACTGCACCACCCCCGTGGCGCTGCCGCTGGACAGCACGCTGAAGTCAGCGGCATCGACGCCGCTGACCGCCTCGTCAAAGCTCAAGGTGTAGCTCAGCGTCCCCTCGCCGGGCGTTGCCGGAGTTTGCACGGCGATCTCGGCAGGCCGCGGTGCCCGGGCATCGACGAGGATGCCGGCGGTGCTGGCGACGTTGCTCAGGCCGGTGCCGGCATCGTTGCCGCGTGCATCACGCACGGTGCTGCCATTAAGGTCCAGGCTCGGCGCCACGCTCAGGCCATTGCTGGCCTGCAGGCCCGGGCTGATGGTCAGGCGGAACACCAGGGTGTTGCTGCCGGAGCCGGAAACGTAGTCGGCATACACCACCCGGCCATTGTCCAGGGTGACCGCCAGGCGCGGCGCGCCATCGGCGGTATCGACCAGCACCGCTTCGTCCAGCTGCACGCTGAACTCCAGCCCCTGCCCGGCGACATAACTGCCCGCCGCCGGCACCGCCACCGCAGTCACGCTTGGCGCCACGCGGTCGATACTGTAGCTGCTGCCTTGCAGGCCCCCTGCAAGGGCATTGCCGGCCGCATCGGTGATGCCGGTGCCGGTCGGATTCAGGTCCAGGCGCAGGGTGCCGACACCGCTGAGGTTGTCGACCAGGACGCTGTAGGTGCGCCCGTCAAGCTGCGTCACGCTGCTGATCCGCCCGCTGGCGCTGCCGTTGAAGGCCAGGCTGAAGTCGGCCAGGTCGACGCCGCTGACGCTCTCGTCGAAGCTCACGGTGTAGCGCAGCGAACCGCTGTTGCTCGGGCTGACATCGACGCGAACGATATCCGCCACTTGTGGCGCTGCGGTATCGATACGCACCCCTGTGGTGCTGGCGAGCCCGTTCAGGCCCAGGTTAAGGGGGTTGCCTGCCGCATCGCGCACTGTGCCACCGTTCAGATCCAGGGTGCTGCCGACCTGGATGCCATCGGCATCGTTGTTACCGGCTTGCACGCTGTACTGGAACACCAACTGGCCGCTACCAGAGCCGGACACATAGCTGGCATAGCGGGTCAGCCCGCCAATAGTCAGCTGCAGGCGCGGCGTGCCGGCAGAGGTATCGACGATCAGCGCTTCACTGGCGTTGACCGTGAAGCTCAGCACGTCGCCAGCGTTGTAGCTGCCTGCTGCCGGTACCGACACGCTGGCCACCGTCGGCAGCACAGCGTCGACCCGTACGCCACTGGTGCTGGCGACGTTGCTGAGGCTGATCAGCGCGTCATTGCCAACGCTGTCGCGCAGTGCACCGCCATTGAGCACCAGGCCGCTGCCCAGGCTGATGCCGGTGCTGTCGAGCTGGCCGGTGCTGACCGTCAGGCGGAACACCAGCGCGCCAGTGCCAGAGCCGGACAGATAATCAGCGAACACTGTGCCGCCAGTGTCGAGGGTGATTTGCAGGCGCGGTGTACCGGTGACCATCACCGCCTCGCTGAGGTTGACGGTAAAGTCCAGGTGCTGGCCAGCGACATAGTTGCCGTTGGCCGGCACCGTAACGCTGTTGACCGTCGGTGCCACCCGGTCGATCTGGTAGCTGGCGCCGCTCTGCCCATTGCTCAAGCTGTTGCCGGCCGCGTCGCTGATGCCGGTGGCGCTGCTGTTGAGGTCCAGGCGCAGGCTGCCAACGCCGCTCAGCCCGGACACCAGTACGCTGTAGGTGCGCCCGTCCAGCGAGGTGACGCTGCTGATGCTGCCGTTGGCCGTGCCACTGAACACCAGGCTGAAGTCGCTGGCATCGACACCGCTGACCGCTTCGCTGAAGGTCAAGTTGTAGCGCACGCTGCCGGCATTGCTCGGGCTGGCATCGATGGCCAGCAGCGCTCCAGCGCTGGGTGCCAGGGTATCGACCAGCACGCCGGCGGTACTGCCCAGGCCGTTGAGGGCCAGCACCAGGCCGTTGCCGGCGGCGTCGCGCAGCGTACCACCGTTGAGGTCCAGGGTGCTGCCGAGCTGAATGCCGTCGGCATCGTTGACGCCGGCATCGACACTGTACTGGAACAGCAACTGGCCGCTACCGGAGCCGGACACATAGCTGGCATAGCGGCTCAGCCCGCCAATGGTCAGTTGCAGGCGCGGCGTACCGGTGGAGGTATCGACGATCAGCGCTTCGCTGGCGTTGACGGTGAAGCTCAGCACGTCGCCGGCCTTGTAGCTGCCCGCAGCCGGTACCGCGACGCTGCCGATAACCGGCGCCACGGCATCGACATTGACGCCCGTGGTGCTGCCGACGTTGTTGAGTGTCGCGACTGCCAGATTGCCCGCCTGGTCGCGAACCGATCCGCCGTTGAGCACCAGGTTGCTGCCAAGGGTGATGCCGTTGCTATCGAGCTGACCGCTGCTGACCGTCAGGCGGAATACCAGCGCGCCGGTCCCGGAGCCGGAAAGGTAATCGGCGAACACGGTGCCGCCAGTGTCCAGGGTGATCTGCAGGCGCGGTGTACCGGTCACCGTCACCGCCTCGCTGAGGTTGACGGTGAAGTCCAGCTGTTGGCCGGCGACGTAGGTGCCATTGGCCGGCACGCTGACGCTGGTGACCTGCGGGTTGATGCCGTCGATGACCAGGTTATGGTTGGCCCCCAGCGAGTGGGCGGCGCCCGGCGTTGGCAAGGTCAAAACGGCATTGTCGAAGGTGGCGTTGCGAATCACTGCACCATTGAGGGCCAGGGCGGCGCTGCCGGCGTAGTCGAGGTCGGCGCTGGTATCACCGGCCTGCACGGTGTACTGGAACGTCAGGGTGTTAGTGCCCGAGCCGGCCACATAGGTGGCATAGCGATCGATAAGGCCGGTTTCCAGCAGCAAGGCCGGGATGCCGCCAGTGGTGTCGACGCTGACCATCTGGTCGAAGGTCAGGGTCAGGGTAATGCTGTCGCCGGTCTTGTAGCTGCCATTGGCGCTCTGCGCCGAGACATCGGTAACCCGCGGGTTCAACGAGGCGACGTTGATGTTAATGGTGTCGGTGTCGGTCTGCGCCCCGCCGCTGCCGCTGCCGCCCTGGTCGCTGGTGGTGATCTGCAGGCTGGCCGAACCGTGGTAGCCGGCCACCGGGGAGAACACCAGGCCGTTGAGCGCGGCGTTGATATCGCTTTGCGAGCCGGTGAAGGTCATGCTCGCATCGCCCGTGCCGCTGCCGACGGTAAACACCAGGCCGCTGAAACTCGACAGCGTCAGCAGGCCATTGCTGGCGGTCAAGGTCACCTGCAAGGCGGCGCTGCCGACGTCAATATCGCTGATGCTGATCAGGTTGCCGTTGCCGTTGTTGAAAGTCAGCGAGCCGTCCTGAAGGACGTTCTGGCTGCTCGGTACCTGGTTGACCGGCGCATCGTTGACCGCACCAATGGCCAGCGTCACCACCCGCTGAGTGAGCTGCGCCCCGCCGCTGCCCGTGTTGCCGCCATCGTTGTAGGTCACCGTCAGGTTGACATTGCCGTTGCCGTTGGCGGCGCCGATGTAGGAGACCCCGTTGGCGGCGATAAAGGCGTTGATGTCCGCTACCGAGCCGACCAGTATCAGACCGCTGCCCAGCGGGTTGACCGTGACGCCGGCGCCACTGTTGGCGCGCAGTTGGCCCAGCGCCACGCTCAGGGTCAGGGTGACCTGCCCGCTGCCGGCATCGGCATCGCTGATGGAAATGCCCGACACCGTGCCAGAAGCATCTTCATTGAAGTTCAGGCTGCTCGGTACGCTGAGGATCCCGGCGTCGTTGACGGCCTGGATGTTGACGGCCTTGCTGGCGACGGCGCTGTCGCTGTTGCCGTCATTGACCGAGAACGAGACGGTGCGCGTCGAGGTGTCGGGGTTGTCGGAAACGTTGCGATAGCCCACCGATTGCAGGGCGACCTGCCACTGCCAAAGGGTCGCGGTGGCCCCCGCCGAAGTCAGGGTCAGGACGCCGGTCGCGGCGTTGTAACTGGCGTTGATGTTGCCCGTAATCGGCGAACCGGCGCTGAACTCCAGTACATCCTGGCCGGCGCGGAAGTTGCCGGTAATGCTGATGGTAGCGCTGGCCAGGGTGTTGCTGTCGATGTCGCTGAGCGTCAGCCCGCTGTCGATTGCCACGGGCCCTGCGTTCTCGAAGTAGGTTTCGCTGCCGCCGCTGGTGGCGATCACCGGGGTGTCGTCTACTGTCGCCACGGTCAAGGTGCGCGTCGCGGCTGGGCTGTCCAGGGTGCCGTCGTTGACCACGAAACTCAGGGTCCGGGTAGCCGTGCTGGGCGATTCGCTCTGGTTGCTGAACGTCACCGAGGCCAATGCCGACTGCCACTGCGCGAGGGTGGCAGCGGCGCCTGCGGAGGTCAGGGTCAGTACGCCGGTGGAAACGTCGTAGCTGGCGCTGATGTTGCCCATGGTTGCCGGGTTGTTGGTAAATGCCAGCACGTCGAAACCGCCCTGGAAATTACCGATAATGCTGACCCTGGCGCTGGCCAGGGTGCTGTTGTCGGAATCGCTCAGGGTCAGGCCGCTGTCGATGACTACCGGGGTCGAGGGGCCGTTGTTGCCCTCGACGAAGTGCGCGCTGCCAGCGCTGGTGCTCAGGTTCGGCGCGTCATTGACCGCCGTGACGGTGATGCTGGCAGTGTCGCTGGCGATGGAAAACGCCGTGCTGGCGCCGCTGGCCGTGGTGTCGACCTTGCTGCCCTGCTGCCCTGCCGAGGCGCCAGTCTGGTCCCAGGCCTTGTAGGTCAGGGTTGCCACCATGGCGTTGGCGCCGTCGGGCACCAGGCGCAGCTTGTCGCTACCGCGCAGCAGCAAGGCGCTGTTGCCGGCCACGGCGCCGATATCGCTCCAGGTGCTGCCATCGGTGCTGTACTGCCAGGTGCCGGTGCCGCTGTTCAGGCCGGTGATGGCGATACCGACAAGGGCGCCGGTGTCGACATCGGTTACGCCACTGAGGAAGCTGGCAACGGTTTGCCCGGGGTTGTTCAGCTGGCCATCAGTGATGCCGATGAGCACCGGTGCAGTCGGGGTCAGCAGCGGCGCGTCGTTGACCGCGCTGATTGTGATCTGCGCCTGCGCGGTGCCGACCGAGAAGCTGCTGCTGCCGCCGTTAATGGTGGTGTCGCCAGTGTGGCGTACTGAGTTGCTGGAGGCCGTGCCGCTGGTCTGGTCCCAGGCCCGCAAGGTCAGGCTGGCGCTACCGGCATTGATGCCATCGGGGACGAAACGCACTTGCGTGGTGCTCGACAGCAGCAGGCCGGCGCTGCTGGAGACCGCGCCGATGTCGGCCCAGCTGAATCCGTTGCTGGAGTACTGCCAGAAGCCATTGCCGCTGCTGCCGATCACGGCGACGCCGCTCAGCGAACCGGCGCCGTCGACATCGCCATGGCTCAGCCCGGCGAGAATGCTTGCAATCAGTTGGCCGCTGGAGCTGCTGTCTTCATCGGTGCCCGGCAGCACGAACGGCCCGCCCGATAGGCTGGGCGCATCATTGCTGGCCTGCACCGTGACCGTTGCGCTGATGGCCAGCGAAGTGCTGTCGGCACCGCCATTGCCGGTGCCGCCGGTGTCAGCCACGCCGCTCAAGGTGATCACCCGGGTGCCGATGGTCGGCGCATGGCTGAGGTTGCTGTATTGCACGCCATCGATCAGCGTCTGGGTCAGGCCGCTGCTGATGCCGGCGGCCTTGGTCAGGGTCACCGTCGCGGTCGCGCCGCTGAGCGTCACCGAATAGCTGAAGCCGTTGATGGCCGTGGTGCCCGAGGCGCCGTTGACCAGGTCGATGTTGCTGCCGTCGAGGGTCAGGCGCTCGTTGCCGGGATCACTGACATTGCTGACGGTGAAGGTCAGCTGCTTGATGCCCTGCCCGGTCTCGACGGTAGACACCACCACCGCGCTGAACAGGTCGACCGGCGCGCCACCTTCGGTGAAGGTCGGGGTGCCGCCGCTGGCGGTTACCGTCGGTGCATCGTTGACCGCGCTGACATTGACGCTGACCAGGGCGCTGGCGTCGCTGGCGCTGTCGCCATCGTTGATGCTGACCTGCACCGTACGCGCCGCGGTTGAGATATCGCCATTGTTGCTGTTGCTGTAGGTCAGGTTGCGCACCAGCGCCTGCACCGCAGCGGCGGTCGCGTTGCTGTTGAGCGAGATCACCAGGTTGCTGCTGGCGCTGCCGCCGGCAAAGCTGCCGATGATCACCCCGGCATAAGTCACGTTGCTGCCCGAGACACCGATCTGCCCGGCCCCGCTGCCCTGGTTGAAGATCCCCAGCAGGTCTTCGCCGCTGACCCGGTTGGCGGTGATCGCCACGGTGACGTTGCCGCCGTTGAAGTCCGCCGAGTCCAGGTCGGTGAGCAGCGCATTGCCGCCGGCGTCGAGCAGCACCGGCGCCCCACCCTCGATAAAGGTGTTGCTGTCGCCATTGAGGTTGCCCAGCACCGGCGGGTCATTGGACTTGGTGGTGAAGTTCAGCGTGGTGTTGTTCTTCACCCCCTTGAAAATCGCGCCATCGCCATCGACGAAGGTCTTGGCGTCCAGGCGGATGGCATAGCCGGTGCCCAGTGCCAGGGGGACCGGCAGGGCGATGGTCCAGGTGGTGCCGGAGCCGCTGATCTGCGCACTGCCAATGGCGATGGTCTGGACCACGACATTGTCGAAGGTGCGCACGATGTAGATGTTGCCGCTGCTACCCTTGCTCACCGCTTCGTTGAAGGTCAGCACGATGTTGGCGTTGGTGTCGACGTTGCTGGCGTTGTCGCTGGGCGTCGAGCTGACCACGATCGGTGGGCGGTCGTTCTGTACATACAGGTTGCCGGCGGTGGCGTTGAACCCACCATACAGGTCGATATCGCCGTCGCCGTCGAAGTCGGCGGCGCGATAGGTGGTGCCGGTATGATCGACCAGGCTCAGGCCGGCCAGCGGCGACTGGGCCAGGGTCTGCAGGGTGAAGGTGCCGTCGCCGTTGCTGCGCGCATAGGCGAAAGCTGTGCCGTTGCCGCCAGTCTGGTAGAGGATGTCGGCATCGCCATCGCTGTCGAAGTCGGCCAGCACCATGCGGCCGAACGCTGCCGGGGCCGGGAACGAGGCGGTTGACTGGCTGCTGAAGGAGGCGCCGTCATTGCGCAGGTAGACCCCGGTGGTGGCGTTACTGCCGGCCAGTACGTCGATGTCACCGTCGCCGTCGATGTCGGCGGCGTAGTAGTTGCTGCCGTTGTGGTCCGGCAGCGTCAACCCGGCAAAGGGTGATTGCGCCAGGGTCAACAAGGTAAAGGTGCCGTTGCCGTTGCTGCGCGCATAGGCGAAACCGGTGCCGTTGGCGCCGGTCTGGTACAGCAGGTCGGCGTCGCCGTCGTTGTCGAAGTCAGCGGCGAGCATCCGTGAGCCGGCCGCTGGCGCCGGGAAGCTTGCCGTCGACTGGCTGCTGAAACTGCCGCCGTCGTTGCGCAGGTAGGTGCCGGTAGTGCTGTTGACCCCGGCCAGCACATCGAGGTCGCCGTCGCCATCGAAGTCGGCAACGTGGTAGTTGGAGCCAGTGTGGTCCGGCAGCGACAACCCGGCAAAGGGCGATTGCGCCAGGCTTTGCAGGGTGAAGCTGCCGTTGCCGTTGCTGCGCGCGAATGCCCAGAGCGAACCATTGCCCCCGGTCTGGTAGAGGATGTCGGCGTCGCCGTCGTTGTCGAAGTCGCCCACCACCACCCGGCTCCCGGCGGCGATGGTGGTGCCGCTCAGCGGCGCGCTGCCGGTACTCCAGGAGGTGGCCAGCAGCCCCTGGTAATCGTTGAGCGTCAGGGCCGTGGTTGCCAGCGGGCCGCTGCTGCGCTCCAGGGTCCAGTTGCCGCCCAGAGCACCGCTACCGGTGTCGTCGCTGGAGGCGCCGATGTCGGCACCGGTCAGGCTTGCCAGCTGGCTGACAAAGGCCTGGCCAGCATCGTCCTTGCCGACCTGGCAGCCATACAGCATCAGGTCGCCGTCGGCCTTGAGCGACTGGCCGATGGACTGCAGCGTCTCGCCGTGATCGGCAAGGTTGCTGCTGCTCAGCCAGACATTGCCCAACTGCACGGTACCCGACGCACCGTGGGAAAATACATGGATGGCATCCAGGTCGCTGCGGCCCTTGAGGTAGTCGGCCATTTGCTGCAGGCCGTCCTTGCCCGGGTCGAGCACCACCACTTCACTGCCCGCCGGCAGGCCCTTGAGGGCATCCTGCGGGTTGCTGATCTGGCCATCGACAAACACCACTTCATGGCGTTCGCTGGCACTGGCGCCACGCGTATCGGCCGTGGCCAGCGCGGCCTTGTCGGCCTGCGCGGTATCGCTTGCGCTGTCTTTGCCGGTGTCCTTGGCGGCCTCGGCAGTTGCCTCCTGGGCAACCACCGCAACCGAGGCGTCGAACATGATCCGCGGTTCCAGGGCAAACAACAGCGGTGCCTGAACGGCAGGGGTGGGCACTGGCCGGCCCTGGCGTTTGAATCGGTCGATGAACTTCATGTTGCACCTCAGGCTGTACGGGTTGTTGCCCTAAAACTGCTATGGAACGGCTATGGCAGCGGTGGCGCGCATCACGCGCCACCACGCCGGTTCATCAACCGCGCGAAGGGAAGATGCCTTCGGTGGCGATGATCATGCTCAGGCCCAGGTACGGGCTGAGGTTGTTGAAGGGCTGATTGCCACCGGCAACGCCACAGCTTTGCGCTGCCAGGTTGGTCAGCGCCGTGGGGTTGCCATAGATGTTGACCGTGCCCAGGTTGGCATCGCCGCTCTGCGCCAGCACCAGGCTTGCCGTGCCTTTGTCGGCGCCGGCAGCTTCCGTCGAGACCATTAGCGGATGGCTGTGCATCGGCATTTGCTGCACGGTCAGCGTGGTGTTCTGGCTACCTCCCGTTTCACCGAGATCGACTTCACCCAGGCCCGGGCCCTGGCCCCAACCGACGGGCGAGCGGCCGCGCAGGTCGGGCAAGCCGAAGGTGACCCGGCCGTCGCCGCCATAGATCGTGCCGAGGATCGAAAACAGCGCGGCGTTTTGCGATATCGCCATCAATTGCCCACTGCACATTGCATAACCACGGGGCGCAAAGTTGCCACCGAACATCTTGATCTCACCGAGGAAGGGATCACTCATCTGGCATTACCTGTTTTTGGGTTGTGGGTGTGAACAGATCAGTTCAGGGCGCTCAGGCCTGCGGCTCCCGCTCACGGTGCAGCACCGCCTGCAGCACATGGCGGCCATCGGGCTCGGGCTGCACCGGGGTCATCAGCAGCAACCATTCCTGCTGCTGCGGACCGATAACGCGGTACACGCCCTGCTGCGGCAGCAGGCCGGCGGGCAAGGCGAAAAACACCAGGAAGCATTCGTGGCGGGCGCTCATGGCCACGCCCTCACTCAGTTGCACGCGTTCGACGGCTACGCGCTGCTCCGGCCCCAGCCAGAGCGCAAAGGCATGGCGGTCGGCCGCTTGCAGCTCGGCGAAGGTGGGCATGGGGAACTGGCCGGCGGCGCTCATGAGGCCTGCGCCATCAGGCAGCCAGGCACCGGCTCACGCCGCAGGCGGCGGTAGACCCCCGACTCGCCGACCGGGATAAAACCAAGCCTTGCATACAGCCGTTGCGCCGGATTGTAGTGCTCGACACACAGCTCGCAGGCCAGCCCGCGCTGGTCGGCGCGGCGCAGCAAGTCGTCGAGAATGGCGCTGCCAGTGCCGTGGCCAATGCAGGCGGGCAACAAGGCGATATCGATGAGGTTAAGTGCAGTCTGCCCCCAGAACAGGTACAGGCGGCCGATGGCCTGGCCCTGGCGTTCGACCAGGAGGAACTCACCGTCCGGGTAATGGGCCTGGTAATACTGGTGCTGGGCATTGAATTGCTGGCGCAGAAACTGCGCAATCTGCTCGGCCGACCAGCCGCTGTGGCGCATTTCGCCGGCGCGGGTGGTGGCGTACAAATGCTCAAGGAAAGGCAGGTCGCCTTGGCCGATGGGGCGGAAACTCAAACCGAGTGGGTTCATCGTGTGTAGCGTCCCTGCGAGATGCTGAGCATTGATCCGTCCGCCCCAATGCCCCACGCCTGGCGTGAGATCATTGTGATGGCATTTTATTCTAATTGTCTGACAATCGCACTATCAAAATCCGCTTTCTCTTACCCCCAGCGCAGCCATTCGTCGCCATGCCGATGCCAGCAGCGATTGACCCTTGCCTTCGAGCACCACCAGCCCGCGAACCGGGCGTTGCAGGCCCCCAGGCGGGCTGTTTTCGAGGGCAAAGCGTACGCCGTATTGCCCCTGCAGCGGCTGCGCCCGGCGGTTCTCGTCGCGGCGGATGGCGATGGGGCCCTGGTGCTCGGAAACCAGCGCCTCCTGATCGATGGCGCTGACCCCGGTGGTGTCGATATCGCTGAGGCTGACCCGCAGCGAATCGCGCAGCGGATCATCGGCAACAAAATGCCCGGGCGCGCCGGCCTCGACCCGCCACAAGTCCGCTTCGGCCAGGTAACCACGCAGGCGCAGGCCCTCCTCGACCACTGCAGCCAGCGGCAACTGCGCGGCAATCCAGCGGCCCGGTGCCAGGCCCACGGCCAGGTCGCGTATCACCCCGGCGTGCGGCGCGCGCAGGTTCAGGCGCTCGCGCTGGGCGGCCAGGCCGCGGTATTCGGCCACCGCCTCGGCCAGGCGCTGCTCGAGGATGCCGCTGTCGGCGGCGGTTTCACTGCGCCCGGCCTGGCGACGCAATTGCAGCTGCAGGATCTGGATTTCGCGCCGTACGATCTGCAGGCGCGATTCCAGGTCCGGTGACTCCAGCACCACCAGCAACTGATCGCGGGCCACGCGCTGGCCGTCCTGCACATGCACCTCGCGGATACGCGCTGCGGTCGGTGCATGCAGGGCACTGACCCGCGACGCTTCGAGCAGCGCCGGCACCTCGACATCGCTGCGCCACGGCAACACCAGCACCAGCAGCACCGCCAGCAGGCCGAGGCCCAGGCCCAGCACCTTGCGCGGTTGCGCCCGCTGGCGTTGCTGCCACCAGTGCTGGCCCTCCTTATAGACCGGCAAGGCGATGAACCAAGTCAGCTCGACCAGCATCAAAAAGATGCCCAGCGCCTTGAAAAACAAGTGATACACCGCCAGGGCGATGCCGAAAAACAGCACTGCGCGCCACAGCCAGGCGGCGTAACCCCAGCTCAACAAGCGCCGGCGCATGGCCGCCGACCACGGCTCGGGCGCCGCCTCGCCATAACCGAACAGCGCCTCGCGCAAGCGCCAGCGGCACAGGGCGAAGGCCCGGCCCTGGAGGTTGTCGACCGCCCACAGGTCGCTGAGCAGAAAGTAGCCGTCAAAGCGCATCAACGGGTTGAGGTTGATCGCCAGGGTGGTGATCCAGGTGGCGCTGGCCAGCATGAACGCCGCCGTGCGCCCTGCCCCGTCCGGCAACAGCGACCAGGCCAGCAGGGCCAGGCAGGCCAGCAGCAACTCGGCGAGCACCCCGCCGGCGCCGATCAACAGGCGGGTGCGGCGGTCCTGCACGCGCCAGGCATCGCTGACATCGGTGTAGAGCATCGGCAACAGCACCATGAACGCCAGGCCCATACTCGGCACCCGGCAGCCGGCGCGTTTGGCCATGTAGGCGTGGCCGAATTCGTGGCACAACTTGGCAAAGCCCAGGGCGATGGCAAAGGCTGCAGCACCGCCGAGGCTCAACAGGTGGGGAAAGGTTGCGAGAAAGCGCTGCCAGTCGCGCATGACCAGAAACAGCCCCAGGCACAGTACCGTGGGCAGGCCGTAGCGCAGCAGGTTCGGGCCGAACCGCGCCAGCCACGGCCAGGTACGGTTGAGAAAGGCATCCGGGCGCCACAACGGGATACGAAAGAACAGGTACTTGTGCAGCAACTGGGTCCACAGCCCCTGGCGCTGGCGGGCGGCCTTGTCGGCGTAGCTGGCCCGTTGCTCGTCATCACTGGCGGTGACCAGGTCATGGCCACGCAAAAAGCGCAACAGCTCCTCAATGGCCGTGCCCGGCAGCGGCATGCCCGGTTCGCGATTGGCCGCGGCCAGCACCCGCGCCGGATCGCCCAGCGCCCAGTACCGCAACAGGCGCATGGCGGGCGCGCCGAGCTTGAAATAGCGCCCGCGCAGCGGGTCGGCCAGGGTCCATTGCGCAGCGCCGTCCAGCCCTGGCGCGGCGGGCGACAGTTGCAGGTCCGGGCGCAGTGCCGGCAGCATCAAAGGCCCACCGTCTGGCGCAGGGCCGCCAACGGCCGGCGCAGCAGGTACAGCGCCAGCGGTGCACGCTGGCCAAACAGCTTGGCGGTGCCACGCAGGCCGATGCGCGGCGGCGCGTCGGTAAAGCGTGCGTCCAGGCGATAAGCCAGTTGCCCGGCCGGAGTGTTCTGCGCTTCGTAGGCGGCGCGTTCGAGCTCGGCGCCATGGCGGTGCAACGGGTCGCTGTCGAGAAACAGCGCCACTTCGGCGCCAGGCTCAAGGCTCAAGGCATCGGCCACCGGCAGCTCGATGCGCAGCTCGGCCTGGGCCGGGTCGGCGATTTCCAGCAGACGCTCGCCGGTCTGCAATGGCTTACCGGTCAGGCGCTGGGCGTCGGCGAACACGGCAATACCGGCACGCTCGGCACGCACATCGGCGCGCGCCAGCAGCTCGCGGGCATAATCGCGCTCGGCGCGCTTTTGCTCGACACGGGCGGCCAGCAGGTCAAGCCGGGCGCTGGATTCAGCATCGGAAAAGGCTCGCTGGGTGTTGGCCTTGAGCTCGGCCTCGGCGACCCCGAGGGTGCGCTCGGCAACATCGGCCTGGGCCTTGAGGCTGGTGGCGTCGAAGCGCACCAGCACCTGCCCGGCCTGCACCGCTTGGTTGGGCTTGATCAGGAACTCGGCGATCACCCCATCCAGCGGTGCGGCCACCACCTGGCCGTTGCGTGGCACCACTTCGGCCGGCGCCAATACCGACTGGCGCACCGGCACCAACAGCACCAGCAGGGCTGCGGCGCCGATCGCCCAGCGGCTGCGTGCCGGCCAGCGCAGGCGCCATGGTTTGCCCGGCTGCAAGGCCAGCCAGGCATGGCTGTAACACTCGCCCAGGTGGTTGAGCAAGCTGTGCTCGGCCTCGACCCAAGGGTTGTCGCGGGCCAGCCACAAACCGCCAAAAACCACACCCTGGCGGTCCTTGAGCGGCAGCCAGAAGGCGTGGGCAGCTGACAACGACTGCCAGTCATCGCGGCTGGCCTGATCGAAACTGTCCGGGTTCAGCGGCCCGCTGGTGTCCAGGCGGGCGCTTTTACCCAACTGCGCGCCAGCATGCTCGATGAAGGCCACGAACGGCGCATTCGCCTCGACCACGCTGATCGCGGTCAACGCCCGCACCTTGCCAGCGATCAGCAGCGCGGCGTGGCGAAAGGCGAACAGCGGCTGGGGGTCGTTGACCATGCTGAAGGCCAGCGCCTCGACCGTGGTCGCGGCGCGGGCCTGATGCTCCAGGCGCAGGTAATGCGCCAGCAGCTGCTCCATGCCATTGGCTACTGGCGCGTTCATGGCTGGCCGGCGAAGTGCGCGGTGCCGCTCATGCCGGCCAGCAGGCCGCGGCTGTCGGCCGGCAGCGTGCCGATCAGCAGCAGGGTCTGGCTGCCTTCATCGATGCGCGCGCCCAGGCGCTTGACCACCGCCTGCAGCGGCGCGCCGGTTTCATCGGGGACGAAGCTGAAGGTCTGTTCCGGCTTGAGCTTGCCCAGCCAGCGCGAAGGCACCAGCAGGTGCACCTCCAGCGAACGGTTGTCGACGATTTCCAGCAACGGCGCGCCGCTGGCCACGCTTTCGTGGGCCTGGACCTTACGGGCAACCACCTGGCCGTCGAACGGGGCCTTGACCTGGCAGCGCTGCACCTGCACCTGATAAACCTGCGCCTCGGCCTGGGCCTGCGCCTGGCGCGCTTCGGCCAGGGTCACTTCGAAGCGCCCGACCGAATTGAGCGCCGCCAGTTGCTGCTTGTTGCGCAGCTCTTCACGGGCCGCACGCACGGCAGCGCCGGCGGCATTCTGCTGGGCCTGGTAAGCGCTGCAATCAAAACGCACCAGCACATCGCCCTTGCTGAACGACTGGCCTTCGGCGAACGGCATGTCCACCACCCGCCCGGCCAGCTCGCTGGCCAGCACCGCCTGCGAGCGCGCGCGCAGCACGCCGCGCACTTCGCTGACGCTCGAGGTCGCGCCCTCGAGCAGCGGATCGCTATCGCTGGCAGCCTGCGCCAGGCTTGCGACCATCATCAACGCCAGGCACCAGGCTCCGTGCTTCATCTCGCTGCATCCTTTCATTATTGGTTGTATGCGTTGTGTATCGGTTGCAGCGGCGCGAACCTGATTACCGTTGGTCAGCAGCCGCTGGCTGGCAACCCAGGCACCGCCCTACGTGCCAGGCACAGGTGGCATGGCGAGTGTAGTAGCGGGGAACATGCGCGAGGAAATGCGCGAACTGCAATCAAGGTAAGTGGCAGGATGCTATCAGTGTTTTTCGAGGCGCGGTAGCGGGTGCGAGGGGGTAAACACGGTATTTTTTTGGCCCGGCGAGCAGGCCTTCGTCAGCGATGAGAACGATGCTGCATCTGCGCCCGGTTCTCTACCAGCAGCACGCTCAAACACGTCTGAATACATACTCCAGAAAATACGAACTTACATCTTGTCAAAACATTTGCATTGACGCTTCAGCCCCTCTGGCGAAAACAATAAACTCAGACCGAGCGATACACAGAAGTTTGAAAAGAAAACATTAAAGATGCTTCCTACAAACAATAAAAGACATTAAACAACTTCCCCCAATACGTTGAATGTAAACGTTCACGCAGGGCCGCACATGTCATTAAAAAGTCGCTATATGGAAGAACGCCGGCGCCTGCGCGAACTGGCCGACGAATTTGCCGAAGACGATCCGCGCCTGGCGCACTTTCTCGGCAGCGAAGCCTCTGACCCCGACGTCGAGCGATTGATGGAAGGCTTTGCATTCCTGACTGCAAAGCTTGCGATGAAGATCGACGACCACCTGCCGGAAATCACCCAGCCGCTGCTGCAACTGGTCTACCCCAATTTCCTTCGGCCCTTGCCCAGCGTCACCCTGGTGCGCTTCGACCCGATCGATCATGCGCTGAGCGAAAGCCAGCTGATCCCCAAGGGTACCGCGCTGTTCTCCAAGCCGGTCGACGGCGTGAACTGTACCTTTCGCACCTGTACCGACGTGACCCTCTACCCCTTGGTCATCGATGAGATCTGCCACATCGACAGTGCCAACAAATCCATCGTCCACATCGACCTTGGCGCGCTGACCGAGCAACCGCTGCGCCAGCTCGACTGCGACCGGTTGAGCTTTCATCTGGGAGACGCTGCAAGCAACGCCCTGACGCTCTACCAATGGCTGTCACAGCACCTGCACAAGGTGGTTTTGCACATCAACGACCATCGCTATTCCCTCCCGCCCGCGACCTTGACCTTTGCCGGTTTCGAACCCGGCGAGGCACTCCTGCCAAGCCCGGGCGAGCACCTGGATGGCTACCGCCTGATACAGGAGTACTTTTACTTCCCGCAGCGCTTTCACGGCTTCAACCTGACCGAACTACGCCGCTACTGGCCGGACGCCGCAGCCGAGCATATCCGCCTGGAGCTGCGTTTTGACGCGCCCTTCCCCAACGGTTTCCAGCTCGACCGCGACAGCCTTTCACTGTACTGCACACCGGCCATCAACCTCTTCGACCACCCGGCCAGGCCCATCCCGCTTGACGGGCAGGCCGTCTGCGAAGCCGTGCAACCCAGCGGGCGGCAAGCGCAGGCCTATGAGATTTTCAGCGTTGACAAGGTCGCTACCCGACGCCGGGACACGCAGACCTCGCAGGATCAACAAAGCCTGGAGTTTGCGCCCTACGAAGCACTGCCCCGGCGTGTCGAACGCGCCGAAGAGCGTAGCGCACACTATTACAGCGTGACGCTCGAACAAGACCTGATCAAAGAGCGGGCGCGCCATGTCATCCGCCTGCTGCACGGTGATCAACGCCCTTACCGGGGCGAGCAGCAGACCCTGAACATCGACCTCACCTGCTGCAATGGCAACCTGCCCCTGCAACTGGACATCGGCGATATCAACCTCACCACCCAGGCCACGCCCTCGTTTGCCACCTACCGCAACCTGACCCGCCCGACCCGCTGTTACCCACCGGCGCTGGATGACGACCTGCACGGGGATGTGCAGTGGGTACTGCTTTCCAACCTGGCCCTGAATGACCTGTCGCTGTCCTGCGCCGACGCGCTCAAGGCGGTGCTGCAAGTCTATGACTTCGTGGCGCCCTATGACCTGCAGCACAAGCGCGCCACCCAGCGCCGCCTGAACGCTATCGAACACGCCAGCACGGCGCCGACTGACTGGTTGATCAAGGGCCTGCCCGTGCGCGGCATGCTCACCACGCTCAGGGTCAACCCCAGCGCCTTCGACAACGAGGGCGACCTGCAACTGTTTGGCAGCGTGCTCTCGCACTTCATGGCGCTGTATGCCAGCAGCAACTCCTTTCACCAGCTGGAAATCATCAACAGCGTGCGTAACACCAGCTTCGTCTGGCCCGCACGCACCGGCCAGCAGCCGGTGATGTGAACCCGGCAGGCCGCCACTCCCTGAGTATGAGCCGGAAAAAACTACGCGTGCGATGCGCTTAGTTGCGTTCAATAACGTGCACTTAAACCGCTCTGTAATCAGCAGAGCAAACGACTACGCCTGCAAAAAACACCCCAAAAACAACAAGTGACTTTTCCCACAAGCATTTAGGAAGCCCAACAAAGACAAGGCAGTAAGTTACCTCTTACTGTCTCCCCCCTCTGTAAGAACAAATCTTGTTGGACGTTCCATCCACGTCCATTCGACCTGCCCGACGCAATGAACAGCAGGAGTTGCCATGCCCGGCCAGCGCGATGTGCGTTTTACCTTCAGCTCGACGGCTGACATTGACTTTGATGTGGTGTCTTTTGAACTGAACGAGGGTATTTCCCAACTCTATCGTTTGACCATCGAGCTGGTCAGTGCAACCGCCGACGCCGACTTTGCCACCCTGCTCGACCAGCCTGCGGCTCTGACCCTCTGGCAGGGCAACCAGGCCGTTCGCCATGTGCATGGCCTGATCAGTCGTTTCGAACAGGGCCAGACCGGCTTTCGCCGCACCCGCTACCGCGCCGTGATCGAACCGCAGTTGGCCCGCGCGCAACTGCGCTCCGACTGGCGCATCTTCCAGAAACGCAGCGTGCCGCAGATCCTTGAGCAACTGTGCAAGGAGCGTCAATGGGGCCAGGCCCGCCAGCACCTGAGCGAAACCCACCTGCCCCGCGAGTACTGCGTGCAGGCGGGCGAACTGGACCTGGACTTCTACCTGCGCCTGGCGGCCGAGGAAGGCTTGCTGTCGAGCTTCGAGCACAGCGAAGCCGGCCATCGGCTGATCCAGGCCGACCATATCGCGACCTTCGGCGCCATCGAGGGCGGGCCGGTGCTGTATGAGGCCAATCCGGGGGGCGAAGCCTGGCAACCGTCCCTGCGCCAGTTCACCTACCGCGAACAGGTACGGACCAGCTGCCAGACCCAGCGTGACTACACCTTCAGCCATCCGCGCTACAACCTGGAGCAAAACGTGCTGGCCGCCGAAATGGGCAGCCAGACCGTCGACTACGAGCGCTACGACTACCCCGGTCGCTACAAGCACGACGACGCCGGCAAACCCTTCACCCAGACCCGCCTCAAGGCCCTGCGCGGTGATGCGCGCACCGCCGAGGTCGAAGGCGACGATGCGCGTCTGCTGCCGGGCAAGGCCTTCACCCTCAGTGGCCATCCCCGCGAAGACCTCAACAGCGGCTGGCGGCCAATCCAGATCAAGCACCAAGGCCGCCAGCACACCGCCCTGGAAGAAGAGTCTGCCGAAAGCGAACACGGCACCTGGTACAGCCTGACCGCCACCTTGATCCCCGATACCGTTGAATGGCATGCCCCGGCGCGCCCCAAGCCATGCATCGAAGGGCCACAGATCGCCATGGTGGTCGGCCCGGCCAAAGAGGAAATCTACTGCGACGAGCATGGCCGCGTGCGCGTGCAGTTTCCCTGGGACCGCGAAGGCTGCGAAGACGATCGCAGCTCGTGCTGGGTGCGCGTCGCCCAGACCTGGGCCGGGGCGGGCTGGGGGCATGTGGCCCTGCCGCGGATCGGCCAGGAAGTGGTGGTGGGCTTTCTCCACGGCGATCCGGACCAGCCAATGATCATGGGCCGCAGCTATCACGCGATCAACCGCACACCGTATCGCTTGCCCGAGTTCAAGGCACTGAGCCCGCTGCGCAGCAAAGAGCACCACGGCCAGCGCCACAACGAACTGCGCCTGGACGACACCAGCGGGCAGATCAGCGCCACCTTGATGAGCGATCACGCCGCCAGTGCCTTGAACCTGGGCTACCTGACCCATCCCCGGCCCGGTGGCGGGCAGCCCCGGGGTGAAGGCTTCGAACTGCGCACCGACGCCCACGGCGTGGTGCGTGCCGGCGGCGGCCTGCTGCTGACCAGCGAACTGCGCGCCCGCGCCGCCTCCCACCACACCGACCTGCCGCAAACCGCCGAACGCCTGAAGACCGCCCAGCAATACCACGCCACTTTCGCCAGCGAAGCCCGCGACCACCTGGCCCAGGAAAGCGGCGACCAGGACGAAGTCGCCGATGCGCTGCAGGCCCAGCACGACGGCATACGCGGCCGCGGTACCGGCAACCCGAATGCCAATCAATACCCCGAGTTCAGTGAACCCTTCCTGGTCCTCGACAGCCCGGCCGGGATCGCCAGCAGCACGCCGCAATCCACCCACCTGGCCAGCGGCGAACACCTGGGCCTGAGCAGTGGCGGGCATACCAGCCTGGCCGTCGGCAAGCGCCTGCTGATCAGTGTCAGCCGAGGCCTGCGCACCTTCGTGCAAAGCCTCGGCTGGCGCCTGGTCGCAGCCTCCGGCGATATCGACATCCGCGCCTTGAAAGACAGCATCAACCTGCTGGCCAAACTCAAGGTCACCGTCAGCGCCGAACGCATCATCCTCAGCGCCAAGGAGGAACTGGTGATCCAGGCGGCGGGCAGCAGCACCACCTACAACGCCGGCGGCATCAGCCACGCCACCAGCGGCGTGTACACAACCCACGCCACAGACTTTTTCTACAAAGGCGCGAAGAGCCAGGCGGCGGCCTTTCCTGAAGGGCCAAAAGCCGGCAAAGGCAATCTTGAGCTGTTCCAGCACTACGCCAATGGTTTTGCGTTCAAGGGCTCGGAGTATCAGGTCGAGGATGCACTCGGGCAGGTTTTCAAGGGCACGCTGGATGACAACGGCTTTGCGGCGGTGGCAGGCCTGGCGCCAGGACCGGTCAAGGTGCTGTTCGGCACAGACAAGACTCGCGCCGCCTCGGCAGCGCCATTTGCAGAGCAAGCAGCACGATCAGCAGCGACACCCGGCGCCATGACTACCTTGCGGCCGTCGCAGGTCATCCAGCAGACGCTGGACCGCCTCTTCGCAATGGAGTCCGCTGATAAAGGACTGCCCCTCTCCCTTCCCGGTATTCCCGCAAATCGAACCAGTAACGGAGGCGGCCCGAATGGCTCGATGTGAAGGTGCGGTCGCGCCCAAGAATACTTTTACCGAAGAGGATGTAAGGGCTGGCACCGACAAACTGGCGCAGTGGCTGACCGGGCTCACCGGTGATGCCGTCAACTGGCGCACTGTTATTACTGTCGGTGAAATGCTACCCGTCGCGGGCTCGATCTTCGCTGCGGCCGATGCGATCGGCGACATCATTGAGCTGGCCCAGGGCGACGCCACCTACAGGGCCGATCTCTACAATTGGGTCGGCCTGGGGATCAACCTGTTCGGCCTGGTTCCTCTCCCTGGAGTCGGAGCAGCCCGAGCGGTCATGCGCCCTTCACTGAAGACACTCAGAACCACCAAAGGCGACATCAGCCAGGCGCTGCTGACCACCATAGAAAGCGCGCTGGCCGATGTCTGCCCCGGCGATCTCGAGGCGTTCGTCAAGGAGGTTGAAGCCACCCTGCACAGCATCCTCAAGGCCTTTGCACAAAAGGTCATCGAGGTTTGTAAATTCCTTGCTGACCTCATCCGCTCGGTGGCAAGCGGCGCTGTACAGGACGTGGCACTAACCGTGCTCTTTCCCGGAATCAGCCTGATAGTTGAAGCGGCCGATGCCTTCAAGAGACGCACCGGCTTCGGCTTTGGAAAAGACGATATCGGCTTGGGCGACAGACAAAAGCAACAGTTGCAGAAAACCCTTGAGCCCGTTGCGGCGAGCATCGAGCAGATTGGCAATATCGCCAGCGACAAGATCATCCAGACAGGCAGTGAAACCAATCCGGACAGCCTTCTTACCCTCATCAGGGCGCTTTCCAGTGCCTTGCAGCGACGCAAGAATGCCCCACACCAGGCCAACATGGCGCCTGGCAGAACCAACGAAGCCAGAAGGCCACAGCCGCAAAATGGCACTCAAGCCAGTCCGGCCCAGCGCTCTGCCCGCGCTGACGGTAACTGCCAAAAGCAGGGAAGCAAAGCTGGCACCCAGTGCAGCATCAGCTTCGCCATGGGCAGCGAAACAATTGTCCATACCGACTTCGAGCTTCCCGGCACCTTCCCCCTGGTGTGGAACAGGACCTACCGCTCCTCACTCTCAGCCTTCGACAACAACCCGTTCGGTGCCCGCTGGATCACGCCGTTCTCCAGCCGCTTCGATCTGAGCGAAGATCAACTCACCTACCATGCGACCGATGGGCGTAGCCACCACTACCCGCTTCCCGATGTTCACCATCACCATCTCGACCCGATTGAAAACCTGGTCATTGCGCGCACCAGCAAAAACAAATTGGTACTGCTTCGGGGGCATGACAGCCAGGAGCACTACGAACGGGTAAGCAATCAGTTCCGCCTGACAGCCATCAGCCTGCGCGGCGGTGCCCGCATTGCCTTGCACTACGAGCACCAACACGCTGAACACAGCGTGCTCTCGGATTTGCTCACCTACCAGAACGACACCCCGCACCAGCACATCCATACCCAGATCGACGACCAGGGTCGAATCAAGGCACTTTGGCTCATGCATGACGGCCAAGCGCTTCGACAGTTGGCACGTTATGAGTTCGACCACCAGGGTGACCTGCGTGCCGCCCGCGACGAGCACGATGCTCAATGGAACTATGACTATCAGCACCATCTGCTAACCCGCTACACCGACCGCACCGGTCGCGGCATGAACCTGCAATGGCAAGGCAACGGGCCGGATGCCAAAGCGGTTCGAGAATGGGCCGACGATGGCAGCCAGGACACCCGCCTGAGCTGGGACCCGAACATCCGCCTGACACGCCTGCTCGACGCCAACGGTCAAGAGACGCTGTATTACTACGATGTCCTCGGCTACACCTACCGCATCATCCATCCCGATAGCAACGAGGAGTGGTTCTATCGCGACGACGCCAAGAACCTCACCCAGCACATCCACACCGACGGCAGTGTCGACAGCTACGCCTACGATGAGCGCGGCAACCTGGTCCAGCACACCCGCCCCGACGGCACCAGCGTCCACCATGCCTATGACGACCAGGACCTGCGCTTCAAGACCCGCGATGCCGAGGGCGGGCTGTGGAAGTACGACTACGACCCGCGCGGCAACATCATCGAAACCCTCGATCCGCTGGAGCACAAGACCCAGTACAGGTACAACAGCGACAACCTGCCCGTTGCCATCATCGACGCCAACGGCGCAGAGAAAAAACTCGCCTACAACGCCGACGGCCAGCTGATCCGCTACACCGACTGTTCCGGCAAAACCAGCCAATGGCGATACAACGCGCTGGGGCAACTGTCCCAAGTCACCGACGCCGCGGGCATGGTCACCAGCTACCATTACCAGGCAGGTCAGCTCAGCCGTATTGTTCACCCGGACAAGACCGAGGAGCGTTTCGAGCGCGATGCCGAAGGCCGTCTTCTCGACCACATCGACGCCCTGCAGCGCCGCACCGTTTGGCAGTACAACGAAGCGGGGCTGATCCAGCAACGCCGGAACGCCGATGGCAGCATCCTCAACTACCGCTGGGACCGGCTTGGCCAGCTTGTCGAGCTGCGCAACGAGAACAACAGCACGGCTACCTTCAAGTACGACCCGGTTGGCCGCCTGCTGAAGGAAACCGGTTTCGACCAGCAAACCACCCACTACCTCTACGACAACGGCAGCAACCAACCTACCCGCCGCCTTGATGGCGATCGCGTCACCTGTTTCGAATACGACCCCCTGGGCCGACTGCTAATGCGCCAGGCAGGCCAGAGGACGGCGCAGCAATGGCAAACCGAAACGTTCGCCTACGACGGTAACGGCAATCTGCTGCTCGCCGAGAACGACGCCTGCAAGCTGCAATGGTTCTACGATGCCGCCGGCAACAACACGCGCGAACACCAGTACCTGCGCTACCTGAAAAAGCCCCATGTTGCCATCTGGCGGCACGAGTATGACGCGCTGAACCAGCGGGTTGCCACGGTCCGTCCCGATGGCCATCGGGTCAGTTGGTTGACCTATGGCAGCGGCCACCTGCTGGCGCTGAAGCTGGACGATCGGGAACTGCTGAATTATCAGCGTGACGACCTGCACCGAGAGATTGGCCGCGAGCAAGGCAACGGCCTGCAACAACGCCAGAGCTGGACACCGAACGGTCACTTGCAGGAACAGACCGTCGCTCGACGCGGTGAGTCAAGCCGCTTGTCAGTGCGCAACTACCGTTACGACGTTGCCGGTCAGCTCACCAACATCCAGGACCTGCGCCGTGGCGCCATCAACTACCGCTACGATCCTGTTGGCCGCCTGCTCGAAGCAGGCAGTTTGGCAAATAGCGAACATTTCGCCTTCGACCCGGCCAGCAACCTCCTCGACCCGCAGGCACCCCAGGAGCGCAACGGCTACCCGCGCAGCAAACTGCTCGACAACCTGCTGCGCGACTACTGTGGCAAGCACTACCTCTACGACGAACGCGGCAACCTCAAGGAGCGCATCGAGAACGGCAAGAAAGCCACCTTCAGCTGGGACCTCTACGACCGTTTGACGCACTACGAGGATGATCGGCTGACTGTCTACTATGCCTATGACGCCCTCGGCCGGCGCCTGTGCAAGCGCTCCCGCGCCAAGTACCAGCACCGCCGCGAGGCCGGTCCCGCATGGAACCAGAACGAGCAGCGCAAGCTCGATCAGCAGTACGGCTGCGGCAACACCCTCTACGGCTGGGATGGCGACACCCTGGCCTTCGAAAACCGCACCCATGACCTTGGCGCCCGCCTGACCCACTACGTGTATGAGCCCGGCACCTTCGTGCCCGTTGCTCAAGCGCTGGAGCACCGCTCCATCAAGTTGCTGCTCGAGCCTGTCTACGACTTTCCCTACGACATCGAGCGTGACCCCGTCTGGCAGCACAAGCCCGCGCCAGCGCCCTTCGATGCGTTTGCCTGGTACCAGTGCGACCACCTGGGCACGCCCATGGAGCTTACCGACGAACAGGGCGAAGTGGCCTGGAGCGGCACCTACAAGGCCTGGGGCGCGGCACAGGAGAAACGCAGCGACACCGCCAAGCGCGCGGGCATCCACAATCCGTTGCGCTTTCAGGGGCAGTACTTCGATGTCGAGACAGGGCTGCATTACAACCGGTATCGGTACTATGATCCGGGGGTCGGGCGGTTTGTTGGGAAGGATCCGATTGGGTTTGCGGGTGGGTTGAATGTTTATGCCTATGCGCCGAATCCGGTTGAGTGGGTTGATCCGCTGGGGCTCGCTAAGCGGGGCCCCGTACCAGGAGGAAAAGGTCCGCATAACGAAGCTATTGCTCAGTGGGGACAAGAAGTAGTTGATGCTAACGGAACCGTGCACGCAGGTGGCGGGAGGAAACCAGAGAGGCTCATACCTACACCTGGCGGACATAAACAAGGGCGCAGACCGGATATAATATTCGAGGAAAAAGATGGGAAAATCATCTACGGCAATGTAGGAAGACAAAAAGCAGATGGCACTCCGGTATCTCGCGAAGTCGGCGCAATAAATGATCTAAAAACAAAAACAACGGGAAACGACACACCTGCCGAAGTTCAATTCAGACCATACTGCCCCTGCAAAACCAAAGGACAACCTTAAGTGGACATAAATATATTCATGACATTCGATGAATTCATTGAAATAGTTACGAAATTAACATCAAGCACCCAGCTAAATCTATATGCATCCGATGACTATTCCAAACCGTACACACCAATCGAAACCACCACGCTACCTACTGGACATCATCAAACTTCCTTCCTTGTTGGTCCCAAGGACAAAGACGAAAATATACTGGGGCCTGAGCAAAAAAACCTAACCAGGGAGAACAAGGTTGGATTTGTAACAGCTACATTTGGCGGAGAGGACGAGTTTGCCATTGGCGCATCGCACTTTGGGGCTGACTCCTCTCAAACCGCAACATTAATTAATCGCGAGCTAAGAAAGCTACTCAAAACTCTCGCACACAAAAATCTAATTGACGCTAACGGCAATACAGTTCGCAACCACTACTGGACGGACTCCGCCCTCGCTAGCGGAAAGAACTGGCATCGCTTCTTACGTAAAGGTGAGCAAAAGCGACACAACTTAAACTTAGGGTACCGCCCCGGACCAACCTAGCCCTACAAACAGTATATATTCTATTGTTGAGCACTGAATGACATCCATAATAAGAATTGACGATATAACGGACCACGGCGGTTCAGTTATTAGCTCTATCCCTCACACCAGCCTTGGGGGTCGCTCGATGGCCGGCAAAGGCAACCTAGTCTCCTGCCCACTATGCAAAGGCATCTTTCCCATCATCGAAGGCAGCAGCACCTACAGCGTCAATGGCATCCCGGTTGCTCTCGACGGCATGAAAACCGCCTGTGGCGCCAGCCTGATTGCCAGCGCCTCTCACGGCAGCGTGCATCGATAACCCGAAACCAAAGAGCACTTTGTTCGCACGGATTGCGACCACACCTCAGCGTCAACGGAGGATGAGGCCATGGGCCAACTGAAAACCCGAATTGCCGAGCTGAAGCAAGTCCTGCAACAGCTTGTCGAGCACAACGTCCACAACCCGGACGACGATGACCACTGGAGCGGCGTGCTGTTCTTCTGCGCCACGGACGAACGCACCCGCACTCTGGTTGAACAGGTTGAAACCCTCGCCAGCGAGCTGTTCTTCGACCCTCAAGGCAGGGCCCTGCGCCACCGCATGCGCACCGCCTGCATTGACGGCGTCATCATCCAGGAGTCAATGCCCTCCCGCGGCGATGAAACGGTTATCTGCATCGAGCTATTACAAGCAGGTCGTATCACCGTGAGTGCTGCCAGGGAGTAAGGGCTACCGCTTGAATCCTTGGCCTTCGACCCGGCCAGCAACCGCGCCAAGTACCAGCACCGCCGCGAGGCCGGTCCCGCATGGAACCAGAACGAGCAGCGCAAGCTCGATCAGCAGTACGGTTGTGGCAACACCCTCTACGGCTGGGATGGCGACACCCTGGCCTTCGAAAACCGCCCCCATGACCTTGGCGCCCGCCTGACCCACTACGTGTACGAGCCCGGCACCTTCGTGCCCGTTGCTCAAGCGCTGGAACACCGCTCCATCAAGTTGCTGCTCGAGCCCGTCTACGACTTTCCCTACGACATCGAGCGTGATCCCGTCTGGCAGCACAAGCCCGCGCCAACGCCCTTCGATGCGTTTGCCTGGTACCAGTGCGACCACCTGGGCACGCCCATGGAGCTTACCGACGAACAGGGCGAAGTGGCCTGGAGCGGCACCTACAAGGCCTGGGGCGCGGCACAGGAGAAACGCAGCGACACCGCCAAGCGCGCGGGCATCCACAATCCGTTGCGCTTTCAGGGGCAGTACTTCGATGTCGAGACAGGGCTGCATTACAACCGGTATCGGTACTATGATCCGGGGGTCGGGCGGTTTGTTGGCAAGGATCCGATCGGGTTTGCGGGGGGACTCAACGTTTACTCGTACGCACCAAATCCAGTTGCATGGACCGACCCATTTGGCCTAAGTAAATGCTGCAGACCAAGTATAGCCGAGTGTGAAAAAATTCTAGAAGAAGGTGGCGTACAAGTCGGAAGCCATCGAGACATGAAAGCAGCTGGAGGCGGGCTCTATGACTCACATCATATTTATCAACATGCAGCTGTTGGCAACTTGCCAAAGTATGACTATTACGATGCGCCGGCTGTAGTACTTCAAGGAAGGAATATGGATGGCACTACACGCGGCACTCCCCACTATAATGCAAATCGGGTTCAGGATCAGAGGGGCGGAGGAAGTTTGGCAGCTGAACGTCGTATTGCTTATAAAGCGGTTAGACGAGCAGGACTGACATCACAACAGTCGAGATGCAGCATCCTGAAAGCGGATGCATATTTCTCAGACATTGGTGCCTCCGCAACATCAAACACCACCATCCCAAAGCGAAGGAAATAAAAACATGGAAAACCTTGATAATAAAAAAGCCTACCAGCTTGCTGACGATCTCCTCAGGACCATAAAAGACGGTACAGAAGCAAAGCTGGAGTCTGCTGGAATAACACCGGCCATTTACGAAGAAATCGCTGAAGAACTGGAACGATCAGGTGAGAACGTTTCAGACCTTAGGCTCCCACCTTTTGACGTAGCCTTCACCCCGGATAGTACAGGCAGAGTTCCTTTTGACATCTTTAGAACAGATACCGAACCGTGCTCGCTCAGAATCTCTTGTCAGTTATGGGGACACGACAAATGTTCCGAACTTACTTTAATTGCCGACTGTCCTGTAGAACAAAGAGCCTCAACCCTAACCTTCAGACTTTTAGAAACTCAATAGTCATTTTACGTACATCAATAACCCCCTAGCGGAGGCACAGCATGAACACAAATTTGACTCCCTTCAATACCATAGCAACGAACAACAGAGAATAGCATTCATGATTCCGATAATTAGACTTGGCGACCTTACAGACCATGGTGGTGTTGTCACCGATTCCATCCCTCATACCAAACTAAACGGCCGCCCCATGTCCGGCAAAGGCAACCTAGTCTCCTGCCCGCTCTGCAAAGGCATCTTCCCCATCATCGAAGGCAGTAGCACCTACAGCATCAACGGTATCCCGGTCGCGCTCGACGGCATGAAAACCGCCTGTGGCGCCAGCCTGATTGCCAGCGCCTCTCACGGCAGCGTGCATCGATAACCCGAAACCAAAGAGCACTTTGTTCGCACGGATTGCGACCACACCTCAGCGTCAACGGAGGATGAGGCCATGGACCAACTGAAAACCCGAATTGCCGAGCTGAAGCAAGCCCTGCAACAGCTTGTCGAGCACAACGTCCACAACCCGGAGACGATGACCACTGGAGCGGCGTGCTGTTCTTCTGCGCCACGGACGAACGTACCCGTACCCTGGTCGAGCAGGTTGAAATCCTCGCCAGCGAGCTGTTCTTCGAACATCCTCGACAACCTTTTGCGCGACTATTGCGCCAAGCATTACGTCTACGACGAACGCGGCAACCTCGGGTGACCACTCACCCAATTTGCAAGACAATGTGTCCAGGCGACCGGTCAGTCGAGTGTATGAAATGTCGTTGAGGCGCGTGCCAGAGCCTTGGCTGAAAGCATTTAGCAAAACCGGCAGGCTTCGCGCCCTGACCACTTGCGATTTCTCCCCATCCCGCCGCTTGCCCTGTGCACGCTCCTTGCCCGAAGATCCAGCCTGGCGATAGCAGATCGTCGAAACAACTCAGGCAAAGGACTTACCGTGAACAACAAGAAATCGCCAAACTCAGGCGACAGCCTCTCACCGCCCTGGACCACCCATATGCCGCGCGCACTGCACCAGCTGGAGCAGTTTCGCCGCGAGTACACCCGCAATTGGCGGGTCAATGCCAACAGCCACCGCAACCAGGGACACTATGCCTGGATGACCGCTCAGGTTGAGGGCTACCTGCGCATCCTGGAGATTGGTTGCGGCGTCGGCCATTCCACCCTGGCGCTGCTGAAGAATGGTCACAGCGTGGTCTGCGTGGAAGAGAACCCCCACTGCATAGCAGCCACTCAGGCCCTGCTCTCAGAACACGGCTACTCGGTCGCGGTCATTGCACGCGAATCTGCCCAAAGCCTGGACGACAACGCCTACCGACTCGACTACTGCGCGCCGGGTGATGCGCCCAAGGCTGATTGCCTGCTGATCGAAGGCGATGCCCTGGGTGACCCGCAACTTGAGCAGTGGCTCAAGGCCCAACCTCGATTCGACGCGGTGGCCTGCTGGCTGCTCGGCACCCACAACGCCCGAGGCCACAACGTCGCGGTGGACACTCGCCTGATGCCAACCGCCTTCGAGCATAGAATTTTCGTGCAGAACAGCGTCTATGAACTGGCCGATGAAGTGCTGCGTCCCGGCGGATTACTGAGCGTGATCGACCGTGGGCAAACACCCGACACGGACGTTCTCAAGCACGCCGTCCTTGCCGGTCACCGTGATCAGGCCAGTGTCACCTCATTGCAGGTCGAGAAGCTGGAGCACACGCCCTACATGCAGACCCGCGAGGAAGGTGTGATGGAGATGCAACTGACAGCCCCCGTAGCCTCTGCCGTACCGACCGGTCCCGTGACGCTGTCGCTGACGGCGGTTACTTCGCGCAAACCCTGAAGCGGCTGCCCCGCCCTGCGTGGGCGGGCACTGCCACTTCACAGACCGTCAATGGAGAGCCAATGGACAACCCGCACCGAAACCTCAAGGCCGCTGCCGATATCCGCCAAACCCTGAAGGCCCTGCAAGAAAGCCTGCCACTTTTGGCAGCCAAAGGCTTTGCCAAGGAAGCGCACCGAATTGGCGAAATCGTCAAAGACACGCAGAAGACGATGGACCGCATTGCCGTAGACACGGATGGTGAATTCATCTCAAGGCACTGATGGTTCAACGATGCGTCAGTGCCCTGGACTAGACACCTGCCCAGCACCGAACAGCAGAAACGAAAAAAGGCCCCGAAGGGCCTTTTTTCTATCACCACAGCACTCTGCTGAATGCTGTAGCGCCATATTTGGAGCGGGAAACGAGACTCGAACTCGCGACCCCGACCTTGGCAAGGTCGTGCTCTACCAACTGAGCTATTCCCGCGTTGTGATGGGGGCTATTGTAACGATTCAATAAATCTCGTCAAGCCCTTGATTCAAAAAAGCTTTATTTCTGCTCCGAGCCTTCGCGCAGGTGCGGCCAGGCGGCGCGCAGGTAGTGCACCATCGACCACAGGGTCAGGCCGGCAGAAATCATCAGCAAGGCGTAGCCAAGAATCACCCAGAAGGTCAGCACCGGTGGGTTGGCCAGCAGGATCACCAGGGCGAGCATTTGCGCCGCAGTTTTCCACTTGCCCAGGTTCGACACCGCCACGTGCGCCCTCGCCCCAAGCTCGGCCATCCACTCGCGCAGCGCCGAGACCACGATCTCGCGGCCGATGATCACCGCCGCCGGCAGGGTCAGCCAGAAGTTGGCGTGCACTTGCACCAGCAATACCAGGGCCACCGCCACCATCAGCTTGTCGGCCACCGGGTCCAGGAAGGCACCGAACGGCGTGCTCTGCTGCAGGCGACGGGCCAGGTAACCGTCCAGCCAGTCAGTGGCCGCGGCGATGGCGAAGACACTGCTCGCTGCGATATAGCTCCAGTGATACGGAACATAGAACAGCAAAATGAAGATCGGAATGAGCAGGACGCGAAGAACGGTAAGCAGATTTGGAATATTCATCGGCACAACTGGCTGCAAAGTGAGCGGGCATTCTACTCGCTATGCAGGTTGGCATAAATCGACTCGGCAAGCTTTTTACTGATTCCCGGTGCTTTGGCGATTTCTTCGACGCTGGCGCGGGTCAGCTCCTGCAAGCCACCGAAGTGCTTGAGCAGGTCGCGGCGGCGTTTCGGGCCGACCCCGGCGACGCCTTCAAGGGTCGAGGTGCGGCGGGTCTTGCCGCGGCGGGCGCGGTGGCCGGTGATGGCGAAGCGGTGGGCTTCGTCGCGAATCTGCTGGATCAGGTGCAGCGCTGGCGAGTCGCCCTTGAGGGTGAACTCGTGGGCCACGTCGTTCAGGTACAGGGTTTCGAAACCGGCCTTGCGCGTGGTGCCCTTGGCCACCCCGAGCAAAATCAGGTCGGGCACCGCCAGTTCCTGCAGCACTTCACGGGCCATGTTCAGCTGGCCCTTGCCGCCGTCCACCAGCAGCACGTCGGGCAGCTTGCCCTCACCGTCCTTGAGCCGGCCAAAGCGCCGGGTCAGGGCCTGATGCATGGCCGCATAATCGTCGCCCGGGGTTACGCCTTCGATGTTGTAGCGGCGGTAATCGGACTTGAGCGGCCCTTCCGGGCCAAACACCACGCACGAGGCGACGGTGGCTTCGCCGCTGGAATGGCTGATGTCGTAGCACTCCAGGCGCTGCGGGGTTTCGTCCAGGGCCAGCACCTGGGCCAGGGCCTCGAAGCGCGAGGCCATGTGCTGGCGGTTAGCCAGGCGCGCGCCCAGTGCCTGCTCGGCATTGGTCACCGCCAGTTGCTGCCAGCGCGCACGGGTGCCGCGCACCCGGTGGCTGATGGTCAGCTCGCGGCCGCGCAGGGTTTCGATCGCAGCGGTGATGGCGGCAAAATCCTCGTGGACGACGTTGACGATCAGCTCGCCCGGCAATTCGCGCTCGGCGTTGCCCACGTAATACTGCGAGAGGAATGCGGCCATGACCTCGGCCACCTCCTCCTCGATGCCCACTTGCGGGAAGAAGTTCTTGCTGCCCAGCACCCGCCCGCCGCGCACGCTGATCAGGTGCACGCAAGCACCACCGGGGTTGACGAAGGCGGCGACGACATCGACGTCGCCGCTGCCGCCTTCCATGCTCTGCTGGTCCTGCACGCGGCGCAGCAAGGCGATCTGGTCGCGCAGCTCGGCGGCCTTCTCGAATTCCAGAGCCATGGCCGCCTGTTCCATCTCGGCGTTCAGCTCGTTGGTCAGCTGGTGGCTACGGCCTTCAAGGAACATCACCGAGTGGCGCACATCCACCGCGTATTCTTCGGGCTCGACCAGGCCGACACAAGGCGCCTTGCAGCGCTTGATCTGGTACTGCAGGCACGGCCGGGTGCGGTTGCTGTAGTAGCTGTCTTCACACTGGCGGACGAAAAAGGTCTTTTGCAGCAGGCTCAGGCTTTCGCGGATGGCGCCAGCGCTGGGGTACGGGCCGAAGTATTTGCCCTTTTGCTTCTTCGCCCCACGGTGGATGCCCAGGCGCGGGTAGTCGCCGTCGGAAAGAAAGACATAAGGATAGGATTTGTCGTCGCGCAGCAGGATGTTGTACGGCGGCCGCCATTCCTTGATCAGGGTCTGCTCGAGCAGCAGCGCCTCGGTCTCGTTGGCGGTGATGGTGGTTTCGACCTGGGCGATGCGCGCCACCAGGGCAGCCGTCTTCGGCGCCAGGCCAGCTTTGCGAAAGTAACTGGCGAGGCGCTTCTTGAGGTTCTTGGCCTTGCCCACATACAGCAGCCGGGCCTCAGCGTCGAACATTCGGTAGACGCCCGGGCGACCGCTACAGGTCGCCAGGAATGCGCTTGAATCGAACACAGGTGTCATGAATGCGCTCAGAGACTGGCGTCAACCATGCCGTGGCGGACCGCCAGCAGCGTCAGCTCGACGTCGCTGGTGACCGAGAGTTTTTCGAAGATCCGGTAACGGTAAGTATTGACCGTTTTCGGTGACAGGCACAGCTTGTCGGAGATGATCTGCACCTTCTGGCAACCGACGATCATCAGTGCGATCTGGATTTCCCGCTCCGACAACGCATCGAACGGCGAGCCTTGCGGCTGGAACGACTTGAGCGCCAGTTGCTGGGCAATCTGCGGGCTGATGTAGCGCTGGCCGGCAAACACCAGGCGAATGGCCTGGACCATTTCGTCCAGCCCGGCGCCCTTGGTCAGATAGCCGGCGGCGCCAGCCTGCAACAGGCGGGTGGGGAACGGGTCTTCTTCGCAGACGGTCACCGCCACCACTTTCACGTCCGGGTGGCTGCGCAGCAGTTTGCGCGTCGCCTCCAGGCCGCCGATACCGGGCATTTTCACATCCATCAGGACCACATCGGGCTTGAGCTCGCGCGCAACCTTCAGCGATGCCTCGCCAGAGTCGGCCTCGCCCACCACCTGCAAGCCATCGATATCGGCCAGCATGCGCGTGATGCCCGTACGCACCAGATCGTGGTCATCGACCACCAGCACCCTAATCAAGCAGACACCTCGCACTGCGGCGGTAATTGGATCCCGCCACCTTAGCAAAAAATACAGCCGTAGACCTAACGGAAGACGTCATTTACCTGACGTCATTTTTTCATTTGCCCGACAGTCGCCCGTACATCCCGCGCTCATAGCCGCCCGCTCTCGCCGGCGGCATCTGGGCACGTTCGGCAAGGCTGCCGAGCAACTGCCGGACGGCAGCCTGGTCGGCCTCTTGCAGCAGGCGAAAACTGCTGAGCAACTGTTCTTCCTGGGTGTTCAGGCTGCTGTGTTCGACCGGCGTGTGCACTCCGCTCAATACATACAACGCGTCGACCCCGCGCGCCGCCACTGCCGCCAGGTAGTCGGCCTTGGGCGTGCGCTCGCCGCTTTCATACTTGCCCTGGGCGTTGGGCTCTACCCCGCCAATGTCGCCAAAGGCGCGCTGGGTCAGGCCCAGCCGTTCTCTTTCTTCCCTGATACGCGAACCGATTCCGTTCATTTGCTTGGCGTCCTTTATCCAGCATCCGGATGGATGAGCACACAGCCGTCAATGGCGTGCCTCGAACGAAGCCCGAACTATGCCGCGATCAGCCGCGCGGCACAAGTCAAAGCCCGCCCTACCTGTCCGGGGTTGTCTGGACAACCTGCAACTGTGCCCCACACTTGTTACTCAAGGCGCTAATAAGCCAACAACTTTGCTTAATAGCTAAAGTGCCATCACCGACGAAATCAACAGCCACTAATACAACAACGCGGGGAGAATAAAGAAGTTCCATAGCGCATGCAAAAGCCCCGTCAAAAAAACCATGAAAATCGTCAAAAGCCACAAAGGCAACGGCTTTCTGGCGCCATTTTCTCGGCAAAATGCTGTTATCGGATTTTTGACGCCGAACTAACCACAAACTTTAAATCATTGATTTTTAACGGTTTTTAAACTTTAACAGAGTGGATTTAAACTTTATCCAAGCAAGAGTTAGAGACTGCTTGCCGAAGTTTAAAAAACTCCCTTAGGATGTAATAAGACAACGAAAAACGCTTGCATCGCCTCCTTTTAGCGCGCTGCTTTTTCTTGCGCGTCTGCCGCGTCGACCATGCCGTTTAACTGAGTATCTCGGTCAGCTTTCGCTGCACCTTGGGAGAGGGAACTATGAATATCAGTATTTTTGGATTGGGTTATGTAGGCGCTGTCTGTGCCGGTTGTTTGTCTGCACGGGGCCATCAGGTGCTGGGCGTGGACATCTCGCCGGCCAAGATCGACATGATCAACCAGGGCAAGTCGCCCATTGTCGAGCCGGGCCTTGAGCAACTGCTGCTCGATGGCGTGCGCCATGGCCGCCTGCGCGGCACCACGGATGTCCAGGCTGCGGTACTGGCTACAGAGATGTCGCTGTTGTGCGTGGGTACCCCAAGCAAGAAAAACGGCGACCTGGACCTGGTCTACATGGAAGCGGTGTGCCGCGAAATCGGCACCGCCATGCGCGACAAGGCCAGCCGTCATACCGTCGTGGTGCGCAGCACCGTGCTGCCCGGCACGGCCAAGAACGTGGTGATTCCGATCCTCGAGAAGTACTCCGGCAAGCGCGCCGGCATCGACTTCGGCGTGGCGGTCAACCCCGAGTTCCTGCGCGAAAGCACCGCGATCCAGGACTACGATTTTCCGGCCATGACTGTGATCGGCGAACTGGACGCGCAATCGGGCGACCTGCTGCAGTCGTTGTACCAGGGCCTGGACGCCCCGGTGATTCGCAAGTCGATCGAAGTCGCCGAGATGATCAAGTACACCTGCAACGTCTGGCACGCGACCAAGGTCAGTTTTGCCAACGAGATCGGCAACATCGCCAAGGCCTCCGGCGTCGATGGCCGCGAGGTGATGGATGTGGTCTGCCAGGACTACAAGCTCAACCTGTCGCGCTACTACCTGCGCCCCGGCTTCGCCTTCGGTGGCTCGTGCCTGCCCAAGGACGTGCGCGCCCTCACCTACCGCGCCGGCCAGCTGGACGTCGAGCACCCGCTGCTGGCCTCGATCATGGCCAGCAACCGCAACCAGGTGAAGAACGCCTTCGAGCTGATCACCCGTCAGGACAAGCGCCGTATCGGCCTGCTGGGCCTGAGTTTCAAGGCCGGCAGCGACGACCTGCGCGAAAGCCCGCTGGTGGAGCTGGCGGAAATGCTCATCGGCAAAGGCTACGAGCTCACCATCTACGACGCCAACGTCGAGTACGCGCGGGTGTTCGGTGCCAACCGCGAATACATCGAGTCGAAGATCCCCCACGTTTCGTCGCTGCTGTGCAACGACCTGCAGCAGGTGATCCGCGACGCCGAGGTGGTGGTGCTGGGCAACAACGATGACCGTTTTGCGCAAGCCCTGGATGCCAGCGACGGCAAGCAGATCATCGACCTGGTCGGCTTCATGGCCCACGGCAGCGATGCCCGGCGTGAAGGTATCTGCTGGTAAGGCCCCGTACTCCAGCAAAGAGCACTCCAGCCAGAAAGTACTCCATCCAGAGAGTACCCGGCGATTGACCCAGGCGCCCCGCCTGACTGACTGCCCACCTGCCTCCTGCCCGGCCGGCCTTGTCCTGGCCAGGCGCGAACAGTGCGCATGTCATTCAGCCGGGTGCGGCCCGAACACAGGAGCAACGACTACATGGAACGACAGCAACAGCCGCCCTCGGGCCGGCCGGACTACCTGCAGGCAGGCGCGCGGTTTTGCGCCTGGGCCTGCCTGTTCGGCCTGATCGCGCTGGCGTCGGAGATGGTCGCGCCGCAGTACCTCGACCCTGCGCACCATAAGTTCATCTTCATCATCGGTGCACTGGGCATGTGGCGCTATGGCAACGCCATCGTCCATTACCTGCGCGGCATGTACTTTCTGCACTGGAAGTTCCCGCGCATGCGCAAGGCGGTCGAGCGCATGGGCGATGCGGCGCTGCCGGCGCACATGTTCATGGTAGTGACCAGTTTTCGCATCCCCACCCACACCACCTTCAAGGTTTACCAGTCGGTGTTCCAGGAGGTGCAGCGGCTGAAGGTGCCGTGCACGGTGATTGCCTCGATCGTCGAAAAGGGCGACGAGCAGTTCATCAAAGAGATCATGCGCAACGAGGTCAAGGACCGCGATGACATCAAGCTGGTGATCGTCCGCGCCCGTGGCACCGGCAAGCGTGACGGCCTGGCCCATGCCTTTCGCGCCCTGTCACGGCAGATGCCGCTGGAAGACTCGGTGGTCGGCGTGGTCGATGGCGACACCATGATGCTGCCCGGCTGCGTCGAGCGTGCAGTCAAGCTGTTTGCCTACCTGCCCAACGTCGGCGGCCTGACCACCAACGAGTTCTGCGAAGTCGAAGGCAGCAGCCTGATGCGCCAGTGGCACTCGATGCGCTTCGTCCAGCGGCACATCAACATGTGCTCGATGGCCTTGTCGCACCGGGTGCTGACCCTGACCGGACGGCTGTCGTTCTTTCGCGCCAGCGTCATGACCGACCCGGACTTCATCCGCGACGTCGAGGCGGATTTTCTCCAGCACTGGCGCCTGGGGCGCTTTCAGTTTTTGACCGGGGACGACAAGTCGTCGTGGCTGAGCCTGATGCGCGCCGGCTGGGACACTTTCTACGTGCCCGACAGCAACACCCTGACCGTCGAGCATCCACCAGACAACAGCTTCTGGCGCGCCACCCGCCAGTTGATGTTCCGCTGGTACGGCAACTCGCTGCGCCAGAACTTTCGCGCCACCGCCCTGCTCGGCCGCGCTCGCCTGGGCCTGTTCACCCTCTACGTGCTGCTCGATCAGCGGGTGTCGATGTGGACCTGCCTGATGGGCCTGACCGCCTCGGTGGTCGCCGGCATCGTGTTCGGCATCCAGTACCTGCTGGTGTACCTGTTCTGGGTGCTGCTGTCGCGCAGCATCGTCACCGTGCTGTTTCTGTTCGCCGGCCACCCGGTCAGCCCGGTGTACCCGTTCGTTCTTTATTACAACCAGATCATCGGCTCGCTGATGAAAGTCTACGCCCTGTTCCACATGGACCAGCAGAGCTGGACCCGGCAAAAAACCACATTAAGCAACGGCGCCGTCAACTTCGATGCCGCCCTGAACCGCTGGTCCTCGAAGGCGATGCTGTTTTCATCCATCGCGATTTTCTTCGGGGTCATCTCGGTTCTTCTCGAACTCACGCAACGTTAAGGAAAGGCGCCTGCCATGAGTAGCTCAAGCACACCCGCAGTACCGGCCAACGTAGTCCACGAAGCCATCGACGAACGCCAGTACGTGCGCACCAAACTCAATGCCCGGGTCAAGCTCAGCGCGGCCGGCCAGCCGCCGTTCGACAGCACCCTGCAGGACATCTCCCTGGGCGGCATCGGCCTGGTCCACCCCGAGCCGCTGAAGATCGGCAGCCTGTACCACGCCTCGATCCAGCTGCGCCTGAACCAGGTCGACCTGAACATCGACAGCCAGATCAAGATCGTCTCCCAGCGCGGCCAGGAAGTCGGCGCCCAGTTCGTCGAGCTCGATTCGCAAAAGCGCGACATCCTGCGCTACATCATCAGCGCCTACCTGTCGGGCGAAATCGCCGACATCAATGGCCTGTTCAACGTGATGCAGCGAGAAAACTACATCAAGGAACGCAAGCACAAGTACGCCAGTGCGCGCAGCTCTGGCGAGCGCCTCAAGGCCACCCTCGGCACCCTGCTGTATGCCGCCGCCGGCCTCGCCGCGCTGGGCTTTGTCGCCTACAAGTGCTACCTGCTGTTCTTCCGTATCCCGGCAGTACAGGCCCAGGTCTCGGCCAATGCCCAGGTCATCAGCATGCCCGACAACGGCTATGTGAAGTTCCTCCTGGCGCCGGGGCAGACCGAGGTCAAGGCCGGCGCGCCGGTGGCGAGCATTTCCACCCAGCTGGCCACCAGTTTCACCAGCCCGGCCGACATGAAGGCGGTGGCCGACCTCTCGCCCGGCGACCTGCAGACCTTGCTCGGGCGCGCCACCATCGAAACCGTGATCAACAGCCCGTGCGACTGCGAGCTGTACTTCCCGAGCAAGCCCCTCGACGGCTTTGGCTACAAGCAGGCGCCACTGGTGCATCTGCTGCCCAGGGATGAAGGCCTGTTCGTCACCGCCAACGTGCCGTTCGACAAGCTCGCCGACATCGGCCGGGTGACCTCGGTGGACCTCAAGGTGTTCGGCCTGGATGAGACCTTCAGCGGCAAGGTCATCGACTCTCGCGTCGATGAAGCCAACAAGAACCTGGCCCTGACCATCGCCCCCGACAGCCCGCTGCCGCGCGCCGCGTACCAGAAGCCGGTGGCAGTGGACCTGTACCTGGGCCTGCCGTTCACGGCGTCGCGCTAAGCACCCCCAAGGAAGGAATAGGCAATGAATGCGAAGACGCCCTCCCGCCTGCTGCTGGCAGGCTTTGGCCTGGCCTGTGCCGGTAATGCCCTGGCCGGGCAAAGCCTGGAGCAGATCCGCTACGCGCTGTACAAGGACCCGAGCGCCAATGTCAGTGCCGACCTGCGCATCCTGGCCGAGCGCGGTGACCTGGCGTCCAAGCTGTTGCTCGGTGACGTGCTGGCCAACAGCGATGGCGCCAGCCGCGCAGACGTCATCGCCCTGTACCAGGAGGCGTTTGCCGACGGCCGCGGCCAGGTGCCGGCGCTGGCCTCGCTGGCGCGCCTGCTGGACCGCACCCCGAGCCTGCAAAAGGGCCAACAGCAGTGGATGGCCCAGGCCCTGACGCGTTACCCGGCGACCCTCGACCCGCGCAATGCCAGTACCACCCTGGAGGTGTTCCTGGTGTACCCACAGCTGGTCTCCAGCGAACAGGCGGCGCAGTTGCTGGCGCTGTACCAACAGTCGTGCCTGCTCAACTGCCGTCCCGAGCTGTACCAGGCGGTGCTGGCCGAGCGCCAGGGCGACCGCGCCGGCGCCGAGCGCTGGTACCAGCAGGCAGTGCGCGTCGATGTGCGGGCGATCGACCGCTACTACCGCTTTCTCGGCGACGACCAGGACCGCACCTTCCCGGCCTTTGCCCGCAGCCTCGAAGCGCTGCGCCCGACCCTGGCGGTTGAAATCGTGCACCGCATCGGCTCGCTACTCGACAGCATCAACAGCGTGCAGCGCGCCGAGCAGGAAGCCGACCGCTACCAGCGCCAGGCCAGTGCCATGGGCCCGGCGCGGGTGCAGCCGGATGCCGCGCAACTGGCCCTGGAGAAACAGCGCAGCGATGCCCTGGACCTGGCCCGCGGCGAAGCCCATCGCTGGCGTGACAACGCCGTCGAGCGCGGCTTCGTGCCGGCGATGGTGTCCAAGGCCAACTTTATGATTTCCAACCCCACCGAGCACAACGCCGAAGAGACCCAGGCGCTGATCGACCAGGTGCGGACCCGCGAAGCGACCCGGGCCAAGGCGCTGCAGGCCTCGTTCTACATGGTCAACAACTGGCTGACCCTGGACCCGGACAAGGCCCGCGCGCTGATCGACGAGCTGGTTGCCAGCCGCTACCCCGACGCCGAGCTGCTGCTGGCCGAGTACTACAGCAAGGGCGTGGCCGACCAGCCCGACCAGGACAAGGCCCTGGAGATTTTCCAGGCCCAGGCCCGGGCCGGCTCCACCGCCGCCTGGTACCGCATGGCCACCCTGCACGCTTACGGCCGTGCCATCTGCCATGACCCGGTCAAGGCCTACACCTATGCCCAGGTGGCCGTGGCGCTGGGCGAGAACGGTGCCCGCAGCCTGGTCACGCGCCTGGAAAAGACCCTGAAAAAGGATGACATCGCGCGCGCCCTGGCGGCACGCAACGATCTGTTGAAGGAGGCAACCCTGTGAAAGCCCACCACACCCTGTTCGGCGCCCTGCTGGCCCTGGCGCCGCTGTACCCCGCGCACGCCCTGGAAGAAGTCACCGGCCCCGAGGCCGACAGCAGCGAGCCGGTGCGGGTCGCCGATGGCAGCGAGCCGGTGATCACCTCGGAGTTTTTCAACAAGCTCACCGTACAAACCGGCTACGGCCCGGAAAACTCCGAAGTCGGCCGCAGCCGCGAGATGTTCTACAGCTTGCGCTACGAGCCGTCGTTCGCCTGGTACTCGCCGGAAAAACGCTGGGCCAAGTGGATGGTCTATGGCCGCCTGTGGCTTAACTACGACTCCAGCGAGTCGGCCAGCGTGCAGAACGAAAACGCCAACAACCTCGACCGCGAACAGCCCGAAGGCTGGTACGCCGAACTGCGCGAGCTGTATGTGAAACGCAACCTGCTCGGCGACGACCCGCGTTTTTCGCTGTCGGCCGGGCGCCAGCGCTATTTCGACGATTACGGCATCTGGTGGGACGACAGCATCGAGTCGCTGCGTTTCAACTACAACGACACCTTCTCCCGTGGCTTTGTCGCCGTGGCGCAGAAGTTCTACAACTACAACAGCGACGTCAATCGCCTGGCCGACAGCGAGGAGCGCACCACCTACCTGATGGGCGAGTACGCCTACCGCTGGAGCGAGCACAACTGGGCCGGCGTGCGCCTGATGCACGAGAATGACCACAGCGGCCACGACGCCGAAGACCGCTACGACTTCAAGGGCATGCGCTACGGGCTGTTCTTCAAGGCTGACGATCTTGACCTGACGCCGCTGTTCAGCGACTACCACCTGGAACTCGCGGGTCTGGACGGCAAGGTCGACAACACCGATGTCAACGGCCTCACCAGCAGCGGCCACAACGCCAGCGGCTGGGCGGCCCTGGGCGAAATCGGCAAGCGCTTCCACGACCTGCCATGGACACCACGGGTGGCCCTGCGCGGCGGCCTGACCGACAAGCCGAGCAACGACAACGACGGCTTTCGCCTGAATGCCATCCAGTCCGACCGCATCACCCGCCAGGGCAGCTACAGCACGCGCCTGGCCAGCTCTTTCGTCAGCCTCGACCTGCGCAATCTGAGCTACTACGGCATCGCCCTGGAAACCAACCCGACACCGCGCAGCGCCCTGGATTTTCGCCTCACCGAACTGAAGCTGCGCGATGCCAACGGCACCCTGCCGATTCGCCTTGAAGGCGACCAGCGCAGCGCGCGCAACCGCGCCATTGCCCAGGGCAACCACGGCGGCGGCAAGGACGTCGGGCAGATGCTCGACCTCAACTACTACTGGAAGATGTTTCCAGTGGCCATCGATGGCAAGCACCTGGACGTCAACGCCCTGGTCAGCGCCAGCTACCTCAACGCCGGCAACGCCCTGGACAGTGGTGATGACTACCAGCTGACCTTCGGCGTCGTGGTCAGCTACTAAGGACGGAACCCGAGATGATCTTCGCCTCCAACGTCTTCCTGTTCCTCTACCTGCCGTTGTTCCTGGCCGTGTACTTCCTCGCCCGGGCGCCGTGGCGTTCGACGGTGATCGTCGCCGCCAGCTACATCTTCTATGCCTGGTGGCGGCCGGACTTTTTGCTGCTGTTCGTCGCCATCACCTACTGGAACTACTGGTTCGGCCTGCGCATCAAGGCGCGCCTGGATGCCGGCGACAAGCGCTGGGCGTTCCGCCTGCTGTGGATCGGCATCATCGGCAACCTGTCGACCCTGGGCTACTTCAAGTACGCCAACTTCGGCGCCGAGGTGCTGGCCGCCCTGCTCGCGCCGCTGGGCATCAACACCTTCACCCTGGAGACGATCTTCCTGCCGCTGGGTATCTCCTTCTATGTGTTCCATGCCCTGAGCTACATCGTCGACATCTACCGCAAGGACGCCACGCCGACCAACAACTTCATCGACTTCGCCGCCTTCGTCGCGCTGTTCCCGCACCTGGTGGCCGGCCCGATCCTGCGCTATAGCCAGCTGGCACCGCAGCTGCGCCAGCGCACCCATTCGCTGGAGCTGTTCTCGCTGGGCGTGTGCCGGTTCATGCTCGGCTTCATCATGAAGGTGCTGATCGCCGACCAGCTGGCGCCGATCAACGTGCTGTTCATCAGCGAAGGCACCCTGCAATTGAGCGATGCCTGGTTCGGCCTGGTGGTCTCGACCCTGCAGCTGTACTTCGACTTCGCCGGCTACAGCCACATGGCCCTGGGCCTGGCCTTGATGATGGGTTTGCGTTTTCCGGAAAACTTCAACCAGCCGTATGTGTCGCAGAGCATCACCGAGTTCTGGGCGCGCTGGCACATGACCCTGGCGCACTTTCTGCGCGACTACGTGTACATGCCGCTGGTGCGCAAGCGCATCGCCGGGGCGCTGCCGGCGCTGGTCTACACCATGCTGCTGTCAGGGCTGTGGCACGGCGCCAGTTTTGCCTTTATCTGCTGGGGGCTGTTCTTCGGCTTGGGCATGGTCATCGAGCGCAAATTCAACCTGGCGACCAAGATCACCACGCCCTACCACCTGGGCCGCAACCTGCGCACCTTCGTGCTGATCATCCTGAGCATGCCGCTGTTCTTCACCAACGACCTGCGCCACAGCATCGACATCTACCAGGCGCTGTTCGGCCTCAACGGCCTCGGTTCGCTGGACCTGTACGTGCTTGGCGCCTCGAAGATGGCCATGTCGTTCGCCGCCATCGCCCTGTGCTGGCTGGTGCTGGCCGGCAGCAACAACGTGCGCTTCTACGCCGTCAACAAGGAGCAGTACTTCATGCGCCATGTCGGCGGCCTCAAGGCCCTGCTGCTGTGGGCTGGCTTTGCCCTGGCGCTGAGCAGCCTGGCGGCGCATTCGTTCTCGCCCTTTTTGTACTTTCAGTTCTAGGAGACCGCCATGTACCCGGTCATGAATTCGGCCAGCAAGGTCAACGGCATTGCCTTCGGCGTCCTGCTGGCGGGCATGTTCGTCTACTCGCTGCCCCCGGTGTTGAGCTTTGCCCGCAACCAGACCGACGCCTGGAACCTATTCGTCGACGGCAAGCTGCTGCGCAAATTCGAGCAGGTCTACGACAAGCGCTTCTTCCTCCGTGAGCCGTCGGTCGAGCTGTGGGCCAACGCCCAGTACCGGCTGTTCGACGAAGGCACCAAGGGCGTGGTGCTGGGCAAGGACGGCTGGCTCTACACCAACCAGGAATACCGCGTGCCGAACAACCTTGAGGCCAACCTCGACGGCCAGCTCAAGCAGATCGCCGAGATCGAGCAGCAGCTCAAGGCCCACAACAAGCGCCTGATCGTGCTGCCGCTGCCGATGAAAGTCGACGTGTATTCCGCGCACACCGAGCGCGCCGTCGACCCACGGGCGATCAGCCTCTACGACCGTTTCGTCGAGCGCCTGCAGGCGCAGGAGATTGCCGTCACGCCGTTGCGCTCGGCATTTCTGGCCAACCTTGCCGGCCCCGAGCTGTTCCTCAAGTCCGACACCCACTGGAGCCCGCAAGGCGCGCGCCTGAGTGCCTACGAGCTGGCCCGCCAGCACCCGGAACTGCTCGGTGACCAGCGTTACCTGTCGCACAAAGTCGCCGACAAGACGGTCAAGGGCGACCTGATGAACTACATCCAGTTCAACCACGCGCAACTGGCGCCGCAGTTCGGCCCCAACCAGATCGCCCTGTACGAAACCCTCAAGGCCGAGCAAAGCGCCAGCGACCTGTTTGCCAGTGAAACCCAGAGCCTGATGCTGGTGGGTACCAGCTACAGCAAGATCGATGACTGGAACTTCGTCGGCTTTCTCAAGGAGGCGCTCAACCGCGACCTGCTGAGCGTGTCGGTGGAAGCCCGCGGGCCGTTCGAGGCCATGAGCCAGTTCCTTGCCAGCGACCAGCTGAGCAACCCCGAGATCGACACCGTGGTCTGGGAATTCCCCCTGCGCACCCTGCTCGCCCACCGCCTCGGCTCGCTGAGCCGCCCCGGCCAGACCCAACATTTCTAAGGAGAGACTGATGAACACTGCACTGCAACGCCTGCTCGCCACTTCCGCCCTGCTGCTGGGCAGCGCCGCCGTTCATGCCGCCGAAGGCAACGCCGACCTCTACGACGCCGTGGCCCCGGCCGACTCGGCCTTCGTGCGCGTGCTCAACCTGTCCGGCAGCAACATCGATGTGACCCTGAGCGGCAAGATCACCGCGCAACGGGTCGCCGCCGGCCAGCTCAGCGGCTACCGCTTCACCCCGGCCGGCGCGCACAAGATCGCCGTCGGCGGTACTGCCATCGAGCCGCAGCTCAAGGCCAACGCCGCCAGCACCGTGGTCTTCGATGGCAGCAAGCTGACCCTGATCGCCGACAAGTACGTCAACGAGCCGAAGAAAGCCCAGGTCGCCTTCTACAACCTGACCCCGGGCCAGGCAGCGCTGAAAACTGTCGATGGCAAGCACGTGATCGTCGACCCGCTGGGCAAGGACCAGACCGGCAGCCGCATGGTCAACGAGATCAAGATCGGCTTTGCCGCCTACGTCGATGAGCAGAACGTTGCCCGGTTCGACGAACTGTTCCTGAAAAAGGGCCGCTCCTACAGCTATGTGCTGCTGCCCAAGGGCGCCGGCTACCAGAGCATGAGCCTGGCCAACAGCATCGACCCGAGCGAGTGATCATGAAGCGCATTCTTCCCCTTGGCCTGGCGGCGCTGCTGGGCCCTCTGCTGAGCGCGCCGAGCGTGGCCGCAGAGCCCGCCAAGGCCAGTTGCACGAGCCTTGAGTGCATGGTCTGCCCGGGCCTGCGCAACCCGCAGAATTACGCCGAAGGGCGCATGAAGCTGATGCGCGAGATCGTTCCGGCCAAGGACCGCTGGCTGTTCCGCTCGGCGGTCGACCTGACCAACGACTTCGGCATCCCGGCGCCCATGCGCCCGGAGTTCGCGCGCTTGATGGCCGCTTTTCGCCAACAGGGCATCCATGTGGCCATGGCGGTGCAACCGACCCGTGGCCTGATGCACCGCGACAAGCTTTACGCCGACAAGCTGCATGGCTTCGACTTTGCCCGCGCCAGCGGCAACCTGGAAAATTACCTGCAGCAATTGCGCGCCGGTGGCGCGGTGGTGCCGCCGTTGATGCAACTGGTGCACACCCCGCCCAAGGGCGAGTTCTTCTTTCGCCGTGACCACCACTGGACCCCGGCCGGTGCCCAAGCTACGGCGCGGCTGGTTGCCGAAGAAATCCGTCGCCAGCCGTTCTACGCCGACCTGAGCAAAAAAAGCTACCGCACCGAACCCGGGGTCATGGTGCCCAAGGACGGCACCCTGAACCTGGCGCTGAGCTATATCTGCGGCAACAACTACGGTTTCCAGTACGTGCGCGGCTACCAGACCATCCCCGAGGCCGCTGGTGCCGATGCGCTGTTCGACGACGCGCCGGACCCAGAGGTGATCCTGGTTGGCGACAGTAACGCCGCCGCCCGTGAAGACGAGAGCAAGCAGTTCAACTTCGACGGCTACCTCAAGCAGTACCTTGAGGTCGACATCCTCAACTACGCCCTGCCCGGCGTCGGCCAGGACGGCTCGCTGCTCGAATACCTGCTGTCAGAGAACTACAAGCCCAAGGCACCGCCGAAGCTGATCATCTGGGAACTGCCGGCCAACTACCAGCTGGAATCCGAGCAGATGTACCGCCAGCTGATCCCGGCGATCAAGGGCGGTTGCCCGGTGTCGACCGAAGTCCTGGCCAACCGGGTAGAGCGCCCGCCGCTGCGGGTCAACGAACGCATCGAACTGCTCAGCAACGCAGGCGAAAACCGCAAGCACCTCGGCAACGGCCAGGGCTTTCTCGATATCCGCATCAGCGACAAGAACGTCAAGGATTTCTACGTGATCGTCTATTACGACAACGGCGCCCGCGACAAGGTCTGGTTTCGCCGCGAGGCGGTGGTTAGCGGCGGCCAGTACTACCTTGAATTGAGCCGGGCCAAGGAATTTGCCGGGGCCAACCTGCTGTCGGTGTTCATGGAGCCGACCAAGCCCGGCACCGCCGCCACCCAAGTGGAAACCCGCGTATGCCTGTAAAGACCTGGACCGCGCTGGGCCTGGGCCTGTGCGCCAGCCTGCAGTTGGCCGACAGCCTGGCGGCCAGCTCGATCTGGCCGCCACGGGCCACCGCGCAATCGGCGATGATCGCCGACTACCGCACCTTGAGCTGCAGCAAACAAGCACCGCCGCCCTACACCGGCAGCCTGCAGCTACAAAGCAAGTACGACCAGCGCGACGCCAGCAAGTCGACCCTGCGCAGCAGCCCGGACGCCAACAGCGAACAGATCGGCAAGCAGGTCAAACAGTTCATCGGCGGCCTGATCTACGCCAGCAAGCGCTTCCAGCGGGCGAAGAATCCGCAGGAGGCGAACATGGCCCTGGCCTGCCAGGACCAGTGGCTGGAGCAATGGGCCAGGGCCGGTGCGCTGCTTAACCCCGACGCCAGCAGCACCGGCATGGCCGCGCGCAAATGGGCGGTGGCGGCCATGGCCTCGACCCTGCTGATGACCCAGGCCGCCAGCGACGCCAAGCTGCAACTGTCACCGGCGCAGCAGGCCTGGTTCAACCAGTTGGGCGAGCGCATCATCGCCGAGTACCAGCCGCGTCGCGGCCCCGGTTTTAGCTGGTTCAACAACCACGACTACTGGGCGGCCTGGGCGGTGGCGGCGACCGGCATGCTGGTGCAGCGCGACGACTTCATCCAGTGGGCCGACGGCAACCTGCGCCGCGGCCTGCAGCAGGCGGTGAAGTCCGCTGACGGCAGCTACGCCTACCTGCCGCTGGAAGTGGCGCGCAGCAAGCTGGCCGCCACCTACAGCCAGTACGCCCTGGTGCCGCTGGTGTTGCTGGCCGAGTCAGCGCGGGCCAACGACCTGCCGTGGAGCAGCGACGATCAGCAGACCCTGGAGCTACTGGCCAACTTCGCCGCCCGCAGCATCCTCGCCCCCGACGGCCTGCCCGAGCTCAAGGGCAAATCGCAGAGCGACGTCGCCCCGTACAAACTGGCCTGGCTGATCCCCTTCCTGCAGCGCGCCCCGGGTAACCGCCTGGCCCGCCAGCTGTATGACAGCGAGGATGGCGAGGTCGACAACTACAGCCAGATCGGCGGCCCGCTCAAGCCGTTCTATCCCACACTGCCGTAACCCAAGGACGAACCGTCATGGCCATGCTTGCCCGCCCGCTTACCCTTTCCTGCCTGGCGCTGTTGTTCAGCGCCCTGGCCCAGGCTGCCAGCCAGAGCTTGCCGCTGCAGCAAACACTGCGCGCGGTAGACAGCGCCGAACACCAGCGCGACCTGCAGCAGTTGCAGCAACAGGTCAGCCAGGCCGTGCAACTGCAGGTCAGCGAACGCCCGCGCCCGGCCGGCCGCGCCAGTGTCAGCCTGCAACCGATGTTCTCCTCCCAGGCCGGCAGCTGGCCGTTCGAGCCGTTCGTCAACAACGGCCTGTTCCGCGCCATCGCCGGCTACCAGGCGCATCACCCGCAAGCGGTAATGGTGCGCGGCGGCAGCATCAGCCTGGCGCAACTGCACGAGGCCCTCAACGACCCGAAGATCATCAAGCGCTACAAGGACGGCTACCTGCTCAGCTACCCGCTGGTGATCGCCAGCGACGGCGGCCTGTTGCTCGAAGGCACCAGCCTGTACCTGTACAGCTACTCCGGCACGGCGCTGATCAACCAGGGCTGGCTGGGCCTGAACCAGTCGCGCCTGGAGAGCGTCGCCGGCGACAAGCCCGGCAGCACCGAGCGCACCTGGCGGCCGTTCGTGGTGGCCTGGGCCGGCAGCCACACCCAGGTGATCGGCTCGACCCTCAATCGCCTGGGCTACAACGCCAACCTCTCGCGCGGCCTGAGCACCGCCCTGAGCAGCCAGCAGGCGGCATCCACCCGCCCGGCCACGCTGATCATCCGCGACAGCCAGTTCAATGAACTGTCCAGCGCGGTAGAGCTGCAACACAGCCAGGCGCAGATCGACAACAGCCAGTTCGGCCAGTCCCAGCAGTACGCCATCGACGTGCGCGACAGCCAGGTCGTGGTCCGCAATAACCAGCTACGCGGCATCGACAACAACAGCGGCATCCGCCTGCGCGGCCAGACCCGCGCACGTATCGAGCACAACCTGATCCTTGGCGCGCACAAGGCGGCCATCGAAGTCAGCGAGCAACAGGGTGCCCTGCTACTGAGCGGCAACTTGATTGGCGATAGCCGGGGCAACGGCATCCAGCTGCGCAACCTGACGCCGAGCGCAGCCGCACCGTTGCTGATCAGCGACAACCTGATCGGCAACAGCCAGGGCAGCGCCGTGGATGCCAGCGAGGTCGGCGCCGTCAGCCTGATCGGCAACCGCATCGGCAACAGCCCGGAATACGCCGTCAGCCTGCGCAATGCCACGCCGCTGGCCGGCCCCCTGACCTTGAGCGGCAACACCCTGGGCAAGGTCGGCAAGGCGGTGGTGCGGGTCGAGGGTGTGCAGCAGGTGGTGCTGGGGCCGAACACCTTCGAGGGCAAGCCGATTTTGCAGAACCTGCTGATTGGCGACCTGTTGCCGGTGCAGAGCAAACTGCTGGAAGCCACCGTTGCTCAGCAGGGGGTCGTCCTTATGACGACACGGGGAGCTCGCTAGCGAGATTATTGCTTGTCACGGAAGCTGACGTCAGCGTGGAAATACTCATCACCGATAAAAGCCTGGAGGGTGCCCTTGCCCCCCAGGCCGGGTTTTATGGGCACAGTGCCATTTCTCACTTCACAGGTCGCCCGGCCATTGGCGTCAGTGGCATTGGTGGGGTTTTCAATCTCGATTTGCTTTTTACCATCACGCTCACTCCATTCCACTTGAACACCCGGTACCGGTTGGCCATTGGCGTTGCGGATAGTCAGGGTGGCGTGAATGACAGCGTCGTAATCAGCTTCTGCTGGCGACACGTCCAGGCTGGAATTAGATCGAGAAAACGGTTTGACAGTGCTCATTTGAATTCACCTTGAGTCAGTTGATCCGGTTACTGCCATGCCCGGTCGACTCTATGCCCGAGGTTCACTCAGCCGCTACTGGTAAAAATGTCAGTTCGCCGCTGCATGCGCACGAAACATTCGTCCTCGCCGACCGCCTCGAAACCGTGGCGCAAGTACAACGCCTGCGCCGGGTTGCTCCTGAACACCATCAGGCGCAGCAGCGGCAAGTGCCGTTGGCTGGTCCAGTCGGCCAGTTGCGTTAATACCCAACTGCCGATGCCGCGGCCGCGAAAACCTTCGAGCAGGTGCAGTTCACGGATGAACAGGGCCTGGCGGTCCTGGCTGAGGCTGAAGTAACCCAGCGGCTGTTCGGCGTCGCTGATCAGCCATTGCTCGCGCCACCCCCAGGCCTGGTCGAAGGCTTCTTCCTGCCAGAGCAGGTCGAACTCGCAGTAATAGGGCAGCATGGCCCGCCGGGTGAGGTCGCGGGCGAAGGTGCGGTGCTGGTCGGTGGCGGGGGTCAGTTGCAAGGTCATAGTGGTTCTCTTCGCGGGTCAAGCCCGCTCCCACAAGGATTGCATTGATCCTGGCCACTGTGGGAGCGGCGGTGCGATGACTCGACTTGACCCGCGATGCTTTTCAAGATTTGAACTCGTCGGCATAACACACCGGCGAACTCCCCGGCCCTTGGCGCTCCAGCTCATCCTCAAGCCATTGCGCGAGCACCATCGCATTGTTGTGCCCGGTGTCCTTGCCGGCATACAGCAAGGTCAGGTCGCCCTGCCCGGCCATGCCCAGCAGCTTCCACCAGTGCGCCGGCTGCGCCGTCAGTTCCTGGCGATAACGCTGGGCAAAGCCGGCAAAGTCCACTTCACCCTGATGAAACGCCTGGCGCAACGCCGTTGACGGCGCCACCTGCGGCAGCCACAGGGCCTGCAGCTGGTCCTTGCGCGTGTTGCGCGGCCACAGGCGGTCGACCAGCACCCGCTGGCCATCGGCAGCGTCCTGCGGGTCATAAACGCGTTTGCAGCGGATCATCGTTACCCTCCATCGGCAGGTCCCTTGATCCTAGGACTTTCCTTGACCGAGGTCACGGTGCTGTCACCGATTGTTTTTATCATGGCCGGGCAAGGCTAGACCCTTTCTGGTAACCCGGACCCGTCATCATGACCACCCCGACCCTGGCTGGCAGCCCATCGCTGGCCAACCACGATCCACGCCCACGTCTGGATCACAAACCCGGCCGTACCACCCTGACCCTGTTTTTCGGCCTGCTGGTGGCCGGCCTTGTGTATACCGCCTGGAGCGTGTTGCGCGACATCGACGCCACCGGCACCGTCGTCACCACCTGGACCCCCTTCCTGCTGCTCGGCCTGGCGTTGCTGATTGCCCTGGGCTTCGAGTTCGTCAACGGTTTTCACGACACCGCCAACGCCGTCGCCACGGTGATCTACACCCATTCGTTGCCGCCGTCGGTGGCCGTGGTGTGGTCCGGCTGTTTCAACTTTCTTGGCGTGCTGCTGTCCAGCGGCGCGGTGGCCTTCGGCATCATCGCCTTGCTGCCGGTGGAGCTGATTCTGCAGGTTGGCTCCTCGGCCGGTTTCTCGATGGTGTTCGCCCTGCTGCTGACGGCGATCATCTGGAACCTGGGCACCTGGTGGCTGGGCCTGCCGGCTTCGTCCTCGCATACCTTGATCGGCTCGATCATCGGCGTTGGTATCGCCAACGCACTGATGCACGGGCGCGACGGCACCAGCGGCGTGGACTGGGCCCAGGCCAGCAAGGTCGGCTATTCGCTGCTGCTCTCGCCGCTGGTGGGCTTTACCTGCGCGGCGCTATTGCTGCTGGCCCTGCGCATGCTGGTCAAGCGCCGCGAGCTGTACCAGGCGCCGGTCGGCAACACGCCGCCGCCCTGGTGGATTCGCGGGCTGTTGATCCTCACCTGCACCGGGGTGTCGTTCGCCCATGGCTCCAACGACGGGCAAAAAGGCATGGGCCTGATCATGCTGATCCTGGTCGGCACCCTGCCCATGGCCTACGCCCTGAACCGGACCATGCCGGCCGACCAGTCGCTGCAGTTCGCCGTCGTCGCCGAGGTCACCCAGCAGGCTTTGCAGCGCAGCGCCCCGCAAGCAGCGCCGGCGGACCCACGACAGACCCTCAGCGCCTTCATCCGCCAGCCACAGGCCAGCGACGAACTGCTACCGGCCCTGGCGGCGCTGGCCGGGATGATCGGCAGCGAAGTCAAAGGCTACGGTTCGCTCAACCGGGTGCCCGCTGAGGCCATGGCCAACGTGCGCAACGACATGTACCTGACCTCCGAGGCCATCCGCCTGATCGACAAGCACCAGCTGGCGCAGTTCGATGTCGATACCCAGGCCAAGGTGCAGCTGTTCAAGCAACAGATCGACAGCGCCACCCGCTACATTCCGTTGTGGGTGAAGATCGCCGTGGCCATCGCCCTGGGGCTGGGCACCATGGTCGGCTGGCGGCGCATCGTGGTGACCGTCGGCGAGAAGATCGGCAAGACCCACCTGACCTACGCCCAGGGCGCCTCGGCGGAGCTGGTGGCGATGTGCACCATTGGCGCGGCGGACATGTACGGGCTACCGGTGTCGACCACCCACGTGCTGTCGTCCGGGGTGGCCGGGAGCATGGTTGCCAATGGCTCGGGCTTGCAGATGCGCACCCTGTTCAACCTGCTGATGGCCTGGGTGCTGACCTTGCCGGCGGCGATTGTGCTGGCCGGGGGGTTGTACTGGGTGTTTCGGCAGGTGTTTTAGTCATCGCGGGGCAAGCCCGCTCCCACAGGTATGTGCGAGCGGGCTTGCCCCGCGATTGGGCGCTAAGCAGGGATCTTCAGCCCCCGCTCCACCGCCGGCCGCGCCACAAACGCCGCGAGCACGCGCTTGACGTTGGCAAAGTCGTCAAAGCCGACCAGCTCGCCCGCCTCATAAAATCCGATCAGGTTGCGCACCCAGGGCACAATGGCGATGTCGGCAATGCTGTACTCGTCCATCACCCAGTCGCGCCCTTCAAGACGCTTGTCGAGCACCCCGAGCAAACGCCGCGACTCGGCCACATAGCGGTCACGCGGGCGCTTGTCTTCATAGTCCTTGCCGGCGAACTTGTTGAAGAACCCTAGCTGGCCGAACATCGGCCCGATGCCGCCCATCTGGAACATCAGCCACTGCAGGGTCTGGTAGCGCCTGGCCGGGTCGGCCGGCAGCAGCTTGCCGGTTTTTTCCGCCAGGTAGATGAGGATCGCCCCGGACTCGAACAGCGCAAGCGGCTGGCCGCCCGGGCCGTTGGGGTCGAGGATCGCCGGGATCTTGTTGTTGGCGCTCAGGGAGATGAATTCGGGGGTGAGCTGGTCATTGCTCTCGAAGCTGACCTTGTGCACCTCGTAGGCCAGGCCGATCTCCTCGAGCATGATCGACACCTTGACGCCGTTGGGCGTGGGCAGCGAATACAGCTGCAGCAGCTCGGGCTGTTTGGCCGGCCATTTGCGGGTGATCGGAAATGCGCTGAGATCAGTCATGAACAGAACCTTGAGCAATAAGAGGTGAACGCCACTTTAACCAGTTTTATCAACGCCGCGCGACCATCACCCAGTCGCGATGGCGCTCCGGCCCGCATTCGAACACGGCCTCGCCGACCTTGCCAAAACCATTGCGCTGGTAGAAGCGGATCGCCCGGGCGTTCTGTTCGTTGACGGTCAGGCGAATGGCGCCGCTGACCTGCGCCAGGGTGTCGTCGAGCAACTGCTGGGCGCCGCCGTGGCCATGGTGCTCGGGTAGCACGTAGCAGCGGCTGAGCTCCGGCAAGCCGTCCGCTTCAGCAATTCCCAATACCTCGGGTGTGCTGTCGAGCAGGCTGTAGCCCACCACTGTGCCCAAGTGCTCCAGCACGCGCAGGCGCTTGCGCCGATTGAGCAGGTGCAGGACAAAGTGCTCGGGCTGCAACTGCGTGTCGATGTACGCCTGCAACGCCTGGGCGGCAGCGTCTGGCGGGCTGGCCAGGGCAAAGGTCTGGCCAGCGACGATGCTCAGCGCCTCGGCATCACTGGGCCGGGCAACGCGGGTAGTGAATGGCATGCAGCAACATCCTGTCGAACGGGCGATCCGGCATGGTAGCCCGAACCCGGCGACGGCGTCAGCGCCGACGAAACAGCGGCCGTGGTTCGATCACCGAACGCCCGTACAGCACGCTCATGCCGGCCAGGCCCTTGAGGGCATCCTCGGCACACTTGTCTTCGCGCACGGAATAGCTGTCAAAACCGCACTGGCGCATATGGCTGAGCTGGTCACGCAGCACGTCGCCCACCGCGCGCAGCTCGCCATGCCAGCCCAGGCGGCTACGCAACAGGTAAGCCTGGCTGTAGCCACGACCATCGCGAAAGCTCGGGAAATCCACGGCAATCAGTGGCACCTGGGGCAGCCACGGGCGCAGCGGCTCAAGCTCGTCATCCGGGCCCAGCAACACGCCATCACGGCCGAAGGGCCGCTGGGTACGGCGGGCAATCCAGCTGGCCAGGGGCAAGATCACCAGGCCGTCAGGCAGCAGCTCGCCGGGTTCGCGCAACAGCTGCCAGGGATCGTCCTCGATCAACTGCGCTTCACCGTTGCGCAGGCCAATCACATTACGCATATCAGCTCCTCCGGGCGCTTGGCATAGACACGTTCCTTGAAAGGCTCCAGGCCGACCCGGCGCACGGTGTCGACAAAGGGTTCGTCCAGTTCGCGATAAGCGCAGTAGGTGGCGATGATCTGCTCGATCACCTGGGGGATCTCGGCGGCACTGAACGACGGGCCGATGACCTTGCCCAAGGTGCTGTGCTTGCCCTGGGCGCCACCGAGAGTCACCTGGTACCACTCGCTGCCGTTTTTATCGACGCCGAGGATGCCGATGTTACCGATGTGGTGGTGGCCGCAGGCGTTGATGCAGCCGGAGATATTCAGGCTCAGCTCACCCAGGTCGTGCAGGTAGTCAAGATCATCGAAGCGGCGCTGGATCGACTGCGCAATCGGGATCGAGGTGGCGTTGGCCAGGGCGCAGAAGTCGCCGCCCGGGCAGGCGATGATGTCGGTCAGCAGGCCAATGTTGGCGGTGCCCAGGCCGCGCTCGCAGGCCAGGCGCCACAGCGCGTGCAGGTCGCGCTTGCGCACGTCGGGAAGGATCAGGTTCTGCTCGTGGGCAATACGGATCTCGCCGAAACCGAACTGCTCCGACCAGTCGGCCACCGCGTCCATCTGCGCATCGGTCAGGTCGCCCGGTGGCGAGGCATCGCCCGGTTTGGTCGAGAGCACCACGCTGGCATAACCCGGGACCTTGTGCGCCTTGACGCAGCAGGCCACCCAGCGGGCGAAGGCGTGATCCTGGGCCAGGTGGGTGTCGTAGGCCAGCTCATCATCGATGACGCTGTCGTAGGCCGGTGGTTCGAAGGCGGCGGCGACACGCTGGAATTCGTCCTCGGTCAGTTGCGCCGGACCGTCCTTGATGTGTTGCCACTCCTCCTCCACCTCGCGGGAGAACGCCTCGATGCCCAGCGCTTTGACCAGGATCTTGATCCGCGCCTTGTACTTGTTGTCGCGCCGGCCATGGCGGTTGTACACGCGCAAGATGGCTTCGACGTAGGACAACAGGTGTTGCCACGCCAGCCCTTCGCGAATCTGCAGACCGAGGATCGGCGTGCGCCCCAGGCCGCCGCCGACCATCACCCGCAGGCACATCTGGCCACGGCCGTCGCGGTAAAGATAAAGGCCGATGTCATGCATCATGATTGCTGCGCGGTCTTCGATGGCCGAGCAGATGGCGATCTTGAACTTGCGCGGCAAGAACAGGAATTCCGGGTTGATGGTCGACCACTGGCGCAGGATCTCGGCCAGCGGCCGCGGGTCGAGCAACTCGTCGGCGGCCACCCCGGCGAAGGCCTCTGTGGTGATATTGCGCACGCAGTTGCCGGAGGTCTGGATCGCATGCATCTCGACCTCGGCCAGGCGCTGGAGGATGTCCGGCACCTGGGCCAGTTCGATCCAGTTGAACTGGATGTTCTGGCGCGTGGTGAAGTGGCCGTAGCCACGGTCGTACTCGCGCGCGATCTGCGCCAGGGTGCGCAGCTGCCGGGCACCCAAGGTGCCGTAGGGAATGGCCACGCGCAGCATGTAGGCATGCTTTTGCAGGTACAGGCCGTTTTGCAGGCGCAGGGGCAGGAACTCTTCTTCACTCAGTTCGCCAGCCATGAACCGGCGCACCTGATCGCGAAATTGCGCCACGCGCTCGAACACCAGCGCACGGTCATACTCGTCATACTGATACATGGTTCGGACCTCATCAGGGAGGCCGTTACTATGGCTTTTGGGTGTACTGAGTTACAGATTCAGGTTGGCGGTAATTATACGGATCAGATGAACTTTAAGCATCGCGGGTCAAGCCGGTCCCACTCTGTGGGAGCGGGCTTGCCCCGCGATGAGGCCCTAAAGGGCGACACCGTCCGTGCGCTTCAACTCACCAATTTTCTCCAGCCGCGCGCGCACGATGTTGCGGCTGATATTCAGCAAGCGCCCGGTCTGCAACTGATTGCCATGGCAGAAGCGGTACGCGCTGCGAAACACCGTCTGCTCGATATGCTCGTACAAGTCCGCGATGTTCTGCTCGAACAGCGCCGTCAGCGCCGCTTCAAGGCTTGGTGGCTCGCTGGCGATGCGCAGCGGCTGGCTGTGTTCTTCCTGGCGGATGCCCACCGAACGCATGTCCACCAGGTGCAGGTCGGCCGGCTGCACCACCTGTTGCCGGCACACCAGCAGCGCATGGTGAATGGCGTTTTCCAGCTCGCGGATGTTGCCCGGCCAGCTGTGCGAGAGCAGCTTGCGTTCGCTTTCCAGGCTCAGGCTGGCGCGGCTGTAACCCAGGCGCTGGCAGTGCTCTTCAAGGAAAAACTCAGCCAGCGGCAGGATATCCCCAGGCCGTTCACGCAGCGGCGGCAGGCGGATGGTTGCCACGTGCAGGCGGTAGAACAGGTCTTCACGGAAATGCCCGGCCACCACCGCATCGGCAAGGTTGACGTTGGTCGCCGCCACCAGGCGCACGTTGATCGGGATCGGTGTGCGCGAACCGAGGCGCACCACTTCGCGCTCCTGCAGCACGCGCAGTAATTTCACCTGCATGTTCAACGGCAGGTCGCCGATTTCATCGAGGAACAGCGTGCCGCCATTGGCCGCTTCGAACCAACCGGCCTTGCTGTTGGTGGCACCGGTAAAGGCGCCCTTCTCGTGGCCGAACAGTTCGCTCTCGACCAGGGTTTCGGCGAAGGCGCCGCAGTTGACCGCCACGAACGGCTCGCGCCCGCGGCGGCTGAGTTTATGGATATGGCGGGCGACCAGTTCCTTGCCGGTGCCGGTCTCGCCGATGATCAGGGTGTTGGCTTCACTCGGCGCCAGGCGTTCGATGCGGCTGAGCAGTTCCTGGGAGCGCGGGTCCTTGAACACCAGAACGGTGGCGCGTACGGATTTGGTCAGTTCCCGGGCATGGGGATGGGTTATCAGCGACATGGTGCATTCCTGGCAGTGAAAGCGCAGGGCCATAGTGCCCGAAACAAATTAGAACAAATAATTATTAATTAGCATTTATATATTCCAACTAGAGATATGCGCTTGTCGCTGCTGCCACAGCAGCAGTCGCCCAGCAACCCGTGGCTGCCAGCCAGCATCGACGCGCCGCCAGGATTGCCCTTGAAGGCATTTCGGCCCCGCAAAACCGGGCCCTGCAGCGCCCTGGCACGCATTTCGCTCAAGCCTGGCAAACGCACCGTGCAAGGACCTCTCGATGAAACTTAAAAAAACCTTCGCCTTTGGCCTGAGCCTTTTGGCCCTGTCGCTCAGCGCCGTGGCCGCAGAAACCTTCGCGCCAAAGCCCGACCCGCTGCAAGGCGATGGCCGGGTCTCGGCGTTCTACAGCTGGAGCCAGGCGATCCCTGGCAAACCGGGCAAACTGCTGCGCAGCGAACCGCTGGAAAAGACCCTGAGCCTGCCTGGCGCCGCCTCGCAACTGCGCATTCTCTACAGCTCTACCGACGGCATCGACGGCAAGACCCCGGTGGCGGTCTCCGGCGCGCTGTTCATCCCCAAAGGCCAGGCGCCGGCAGGCGGCTGGCCAGTAGTGACCTGGGGCCATGGCACTGTGGGCGTGGCGGATGTCTGCGCGCCGTCCTGGGCCGGGCGCTCTTACCGCGACGTGCAGTACCTGACGCGCTGGCTCAACGAGGGCTACGCCATCGTCGCCACCGACTACCAGGGCCTGGGCGTGCCCGGCGGCCATCCGCTGCTGAACAACCGCATGGCCGCCTACGGCATCCTCGATGCCGCCCGCGCGGTGATCGCCGGGGTGCCGGGGCTGGCCAACAAGGTGCTGGTGGTCGGCCAGTCACAGGGCGGCGCCGGCGCCTTCGCCTCGGCCGCCTATGCGCCCACCTATGCCCCGGACCTGGGCCTAAAGGGCAGCGTCGGCACCGGGGTGATCTACACCGTCGGCGCCAAGAACGTCGGCGAACAGGACCAGGACAAGGTCGACGCCTCGCTGGCCTACGGTTTCTACACCCTGCTGGCGGCGCAGCAGTACGACCCGAGCATCGACCCACGCGACTTCTACACCGACAAGGCCCTGCCGCTGTTCGAACAAGCGCGCAGCACTTGCCTGTCGTCGCTGGTGGCCGATGTGCTCGGCACCGGCCTGACCCCGGCCAACACCCGCAAGGCCAACAGCGGCGAGCAGCTCAAGCCGTGGCTGGCGCAGGTCTCCTACCCGACCCTGAAACTCGCCCAGCCGATCTTCATCGGCACCGGCGCCGAAGACAAGACCCCGGCGGCTGCCACCCAGGTGGCGCTGATGCAGGACGCCTGCAAGACCGGCTCGATCGTCGAAGGCCACCTGTACAAGGGTCTGGGCCACAGCGAGACGGTCAACGCCTCGCTCAAGGACTCGCTGCCGTTTGCCCGCAAGGTGTTCAACGACCAGCCCATCGCCCCCCTCTGCAACCCCACCGTGCAATAAGGACGCTGACCGTGAGCATTGAATTCTTCACCCGCCTGCCCTTGCACGGCGAAACCCAGTTCCTCCCCGGCGACCCGCGCAACCGCGGCGACTGGCATGCCGGCGGCGACAGCACCGGCGCCGTATCGAACTTTGCCGTGGGTGATCACTTCACCTACATCGACTACCTCGGGCAGATCGCCCGCGCCGCCGAAATCAACGGCTTCGGCGGCGCGCTGATGGTCAACGCGCCGTCCGGCGAAGAGCCCTGGACAGTGTGCTCGCTGCTGGCCCGCGAAACCCGCACGTTGAGCTACGTCACCGCCTTCCAGCCCTACCACTACACGCCCTGGATCGCGGTGCAGCAAGCGGCGACCTACCAGCGCGCCAGCGGCAACCGCCTGGTGTGGAACATCATCAATGGCGGCTCGGATAGCGTGCAGCGCCAGGTTGGCGACTTCAGCGACCACGATGAACGTTACGAGCGCGCCACCGAGTTCATGGACGTGGTCAAGGGATACTGGCACTCGGAGAACTTCCACTACCAGGGGCGCTTCTACAAGGCCGAAGGCGGCGGCCTGCGCGGCCCGCAGAAAAAGGCCGAGTTGCCGCTGATCTGCACCGCCGGCTCGTCGATCGCCGCGCGGGAATTCGCCGCCCGCCACGCCGACTTCTACCTGATGCGCGCCGAGCACCCGGACGAGATCCGCACGCTGATAGCCGACATACGCGAGCGCGCGCTCAAGCATGGCCGCAGCAATATCCGCTTCGGCCTGTCGATCGATGTGATTACCCGCGAGACCGAAGCCCAGGCATTGGCCGAGGCCAAGCGCTTCTTCGACGAAGGCGTGGCCAAAGGTGCGGTCAAGGCTGTGGCCGCCCATGCCGGGCTGCGCACCGCGCGCAAGCTCAGTTACGAAAATGAGTACGCGGCCAAGGACGAAACCCGGCCGTTCGACGACTTTTTCATCTACCCCAACGTCTGGGCCGGTTTTGGTTACATCGGCATTCCGCCGGGCCTGGCGCTGGTCGGCAGCTACGCCAACGTGGTGGCGCGGATTCGCGAGTACAACGCGCTGGGCATCGACCTGTTCTTCCTCGCCGGCTACCCGCACCTGGAAGAAGCCTACCGCTTGGGCGAGCACATCCTCCCGCACTTTCGCGGCGAGCGGGCGCCGCTCAAGCGTATCGACACCCAGGCGCCAGCCCTGGGTGCAGCAGGAGCCTGAGGCCATGGACCTTTTCGATCAGCAGCGCCGACGCTTTCTCGGCTACAGCCTGGCGCTGGGCGGCGGCCTGCTGCTCAGCGGCTGCGGCCCTGACGCACCGGCCGCCAGCAGCCCGGCCAGCGACCAGCCGCGCCATGGTGGGCGCCTGCGCCTGGGCGTGCTGGCCGGCGGCCAGGTCGGCAACCTCGATGCCCACAAACCGATCGGCAGCGGCATCGTCCGCGGCTTTGCCCTGTACAGCAAGCTGTGGGAATGGGACGAGCAGATGCAGCCGCGCCTGGCCCTGGCTGAAGAAGCCGAAGCCAGCGCCGACGCCAGCAGCTGGACCGTGCGCCTGCGCCAGGGCCTTGAGTTTCACAACGGCAAGAGCATCGATGCCGACGACCTGATCTTTTCCATTCGCCGCCTGACCGACCCGCAACTGGCGTCGCCTTACGCCGCGCTGCTGCACTGGGTCGATCGCGACAACCTGGAGAAACTCGACGCGCGCACCGTGCGCATCCGCTTCAAGGACGGGCGCAGCTACCTGCCGCTGGCCGAAACCTGGGTCAACTTCGGCGGCATCGTCCCGGTCGATTACCACCCGGTGACCAACCCGGTGGGTGCCGGGCCGTACAAGCTGAAAAGCTTTAGCCCCGGCCAGCGCTCGGTGTTCAGCCGCTTCGAGAACTACTACAAGGACGGCAAACCCTACGCCGACGAACTGGAGATCATCGACTTCAAAGACCAGGTCTCGCGCCTGGCGGCCTTGCGCGCCGGGCAGATCGACATGGCCAACGGCCTGCCCAGCGAGCAGCTGCAGATCATCGAACGCGACCCGCGCCTGCAACTGGTGACTTCGGTCAGCGGCAACTGGTTGTCGTTCGAGATGAACACCAGCAAACCGCCGTTCGACAACCCCAAGGTGCGCGAGGCCTTTCGCCTGCTCGCCGACCGCCCGGAGCTGGTGCGCCGTGCCTTGAACGGCCAGGGCCGGGTGGCCAACGACCTGTACGCACCTGATGACCCGACCTTCAACCACAGCCTCGGCCCGCGCCCCCATGACCCGCAACGGGCGGCGCAATTGCTGCGCGAAGCCGGCTACGAGCAGTTGCAAGTCGAACTGGTGACCACCAGCGGCCCGGCCCTGGCCTCGGCGCTGGTGTTCGCCGAACAGGCCAAGGCCATCGGCGTGAACCTCAAGGTGCGCCAGGTCGACCAGGCCACCTTCGACGGCCCGCAGCACGACCAGTGGCAACTGAGCACCGGCGGCACCATCGGCGCACCGTTTCTGGCCAGCGCCATGCACATCGACGCGCCCTTCGCCGTGGCCAACAAGACCCACTTCAACGACCCGCAGTTCAGCGAACTGTTCCTCCAGGCCATGGCCCAGCCGGACCTGGCCAAGCGCAGCGCGCTGGTGCACCAGGCCCAGCAGATTCAGTATGAGCGCGGCGGCTTGCTGATCTGGGGCTATGTGAATCTACTCGATGCGTTTTCGCGCCAGGTCGGCGGCGCCGCAGCCGAGCAGACACTGTTCAGCACCTGGCGTTTCGACAACCTCTGGCTGCGCGGCCAGGCCTAGCGCAATCCAGCCTGACGCTGACGGTACTCCCCCGGCGTCAGCTGCGCATAGCGCAAAAAGAACCGGCTGAAGTACGCCGGGTCCTTGAAGCCCAGGCGGTAGCAGATCTCGTTGGCCGAGCTGCCGGTGTACAGCAGCAGGCGCCGTGCTTCCTGCATCAGGCGTTCGAGAATCAGGCGCTTGGACGGCAGGTCGGCGATGCGCCGGCACACTTCGTTGAGCCGCGCTTCGGTGACGCCGATGCCCTGGGCATAGCGCGCCAGCGGCCAGTGCTCAAGGTAGTGGGCCTCGATCAGTTCATTGAAACGATGAAACACCTGCAAGTCTTCATGACGGGTTTGCCGCGCCGGCAGCGAGCGCGCGCACAGGCGCAGCAGGCTGGTCATGATCAGCCGCGTCAGGCTTTCCAGCGCCGCCCCGCGCCCGGCGGCGCTGGCGTTGATTTCACTGTGCAGCTCATCGAACAGCAGCGCCAGGCGCCGCGCCTCGGCGGCGTAGCTGGGTTCCAGGCCGCTCAAGGCCACGCAGGCCGGCGCCACCTGCGGCCCCGGCGCCAACCCGGGATCGGCTTCAAGTAGCTGCCAGACCAGTTGCTGGCGCACGGTCAGCACATGGCCGTCGGCATCGGGTTCGGTTACGAAGGAATGCGGGATGGTCGGTGGCGTAAGGAAAAACATCGGCCCCGATTCGACGTACTGCTGGTCGTCCAGGTACACCCGCACCGTGCCGCTTTTGACGTAATGCACCTGGAAAAACCGGTCATGGCGGTGCACCGGCATATTGCGGCCGAAAAACCCGGCGAGGTTGCCGAGCTTGTCGTAGTGCACCTCGGCATCGCTGTAGCGCTGATCGTAGACCTGGCCGATGTTGATGTTGGGGATTGGTTGTTGCTCGCGCATGGCCCTGCTCACGCTTGTTGTTATGCCGCCAGCTTACTCCTGCTGCAAGCCGCTTGCATTTCGTTAACATCTTAATTATAACGTTAACACATTAACAATTATTCGAGCAGGGACCCTGCCCCTGCCCCAGCCAGGAGAACCCCATGAGCCGTGCCTTGCACGATGCTGCCAGCGGTACCTTGTTCGGCGTTGCGCTGAACTACCAGGGCCTGCTTGACCAGCGTCTCGCCGAATTCGAACAGCCGCCCTATCAAAAGCCACCGGTCAAGCCGGTGCTGTTCATCAAGACCCCCAACACCCGCAATGGCCATGGCCAGCCGGTGGTCTACCCGCAAGGCATCGAGCACCTGCAACCGGGCCCGGCCCTGGGTGTGGTGATCGGCAAGCGTGCCACCCGGGTCAGCGTCGACGAGGCCCTCAGCCATGTCGCCGGCTACACCATCGTCAACGAATTCAGCCTGCCCGAAGACAGCTACTACCGCCCGGCGGTCAAGGCCAAGTGCCGCGACGGTTTCTGCGCCCTGGGCCCTGAACTGGTGCCGGCCGCGCAGGTCGCCGACCCGCAGCAACTGAGCATCAAGCTGTTCGTCAACGGCGCCCTGCGCCAGCACAACAGCACCGCCAACATGGTTCGCAGCGTCGCCCAGCTGATCGCCGAGATCAGCGAATTCATGACCCTGCACGAAGGCGATGTGCTGATTACCGGCACCCCCGAAGGCCGCGTCGATGTGCTGCCCGGGGACCAGGTTGAAGTCGAGATCAGCGGCCTCGGACGCCTGACCAACAGCATCGTTGCCGCGCAGGAGAAGCGCTGATGAAACACGCACGTATCCGTTACCAGGGCGAAGTCCACGCCGTCACCGTCGAGGCCGACAACGCCGTGCGCCTGGCCGATGGCCGCTTGCTCGCCGAGCAGCAGGTCGAGTGGCTGCCACCGGCCACCGGCAATATGTTCGCCCTGGGCCTGAACTACGCCGACCACGCCGCCGAGCTTGCCTTCACGCCGCCCACCGAACCGCTGGCGTTCGTCAAGTCGGTGGGCACCTACACCGGCCACAACCAGGTCAGCTGGCGCCCGGACAACGTCGCCTACATGCACTATGAGTGCGAGCTGGTGGCAGTGATCGGCAAGCCTGCGCGCAACGTCAAGCGCGAGGATGCGCTGGAGTACCTGGCCGGCTACACGGTGTGCAACGACTACGCGATTCGCGATTACCTGGAGAATTACTACCGGCCCAACCTGCGGGTGAAGAACCGCGACGCCACCACCCGGTCGGGCCGTGGATCGTCGATGTCGCCGATGTGCCGGATGCTTCCAACCTGACCTTGCGCACCTGGATCAACGGTGAGCTCAAGCAGCAAGGCAGCACCAAGGACATGATTTTCGACATCCCCTACCTGATCGAATACCTGTCCAGCTTCATGACCCTGCAGCCGGGCGACATGATCGCCACCGGCACCCCCGAAGGCCTGGCCGACGTGGTGCCGGGCGATGAAGTGGTGGTCGAAGTCGAAGGCGTCGGGCGCCTGGTCAACCGTATTGTCAGCGAAGCCGAGTTCTTCGCCCTCAACCGCCAAGAGGCATGAGCAGCATGATCAAACACTGGATCAACGGCCGTGAGGTCGAAAGCAAAGACGTGTTCGTCAACTACAACCCGGCCACCGGCGAGGCCATTGGCGAAGTCGCCAGCGGCGGCGCCGAAGAAGTGGCCCAGGCGGTAGCGGCAGCGAAAGAGGCGTTCCCGAAATGGGCCAACACCCCGGCCAAGGAGCGCGCGCGGCTGATGCGCAAGCTCGGCGAGCTGATCGAGCAGAACGTGCCGCACCTGGCTGAGCTTGAAACCCTCGACACCGGTTTGCCGATCCACCAGACCAAAAACGTGCTGATCCCGCGGGCCTCGCATAACTTCGACTTTTTCGCCGAAGTCTGCACACGCATGGACGGCCATACCTACCCGGTCGACGACCAGATGCTCAACTACACCCTGTACCAGCCGGTGGGCGTGTGCGGGCTGGTGTCGCCGTGGAACGTGCCATTCATGACCGCCACCTGGAAGACCGCGCCGTGCCTGGCCCTGGGCAACACCGCAGTGCTGAAGATGAGCGAACTGTCGCCGCTGACCGCCAACGAACTGGGGCGCCTGGCGGTGGAAGCCGGCATCCCCAACGGCGTGCTCAACGTCATCCAGGGCTACGGCGCCACCGCTGGCGACGCCCTGGTGCGCCACCCCGACGTGCGTGCCATCTCCTTTACCGGCGGCACCGCCACCGGCAAGAAGATCATGCAGACCGCGGGCCTGAAAAAGTACTCCATGGAGCTGGGCGGCAAGTCGCCGGTGCTGATTTTCGAAGACGCCGACCTTGAGCGCGCCCTGGATGCGGCGCTGTTCACCATCTTCTCGCTCAATGGCGAGCGCTGCACCGCCGGCAGCCGTATCTTCATCCAGCAGAGCGTCTACCCGCAGTTCGTCGCCGAGTTTGCCGCGCGGGCCAAGCGCCTGATCGTCGGCGACCCGCAAGACCCGCAAACCCAGGTAGGCTCGATGATCACTCAGGCCCACTATGACAAGGTCACCGGTTACATCAAGATCGGCATCGAGGAAGGCGCGACCCTGCTCGCTGGCGGCCTTGAGCGCCCGGCCAACCTGCCGGCGCACCTGGCCCGCGGGCAGTTCATTCAGCCGACGGTGTTTGCCGACGTGAACAACAACATGCGCATCGCCCAGGAAGAAATCTTCGGCCCGGTGGTGTGTTTGATCCCCTTCAAGGACGAAGCCGAGGCGCTGCGACTGGCCAACGACACCGAGTATGGCCTGGCCTCGTACATCTGGACGCAGGACATCGGCAAGGCGCATCGTCTGGCCCGCGGCATCGAGGCCGGCATGGTGTTCATCAACAGCCAGAACGTGCGCGACCTGCGCCAGCCGTTCGGCGGGGTCAAGGGTTCAGGCACCGGCCGTGAGGGCGGGCAGTACAGCTTCGAGGTGTTTGCCGAGATCAAGAACGTGTGTATCTCGATGGGCAGTCACCATATTCCGCGCTGGGGCGTCTGACAGCATCGCGGGGCAAGCCCGCTCCCACAGGTTTTGAGGCTGCCTTGTGGGAGCGGGCTTGACCCGCGATGAGGCGCAACCGATCGCACACAAGAACAACAATTTCCAGGAGTTCCATCATGGGCGAAGTCGTCCTGGCAGCCAAAGTCTGCCACGTACCCTCGATGTACCTGTCCGAACTGCCCGGCAAGCATCATGGCTGCCGCGAGGCGGCGATCGCCGGGCACAAGGAAATCGGCCGCCGCGCCCGCGAACTGGGCGCCGACACCGCCGTGGTGTTCGACGTCCACTGGCTGGTCAACAGCGGCTACCACATCAACTGTGGCGAACACTTCAAGGGCACCTACACCAGCAACGAGCTGCCGCACTTCATCAAGAACATGGACTTCGAGTACCCCGGCTGCCCGCAACTGGGCGAGCTGATCGGCCTTGAAGCCAACGCCGCCGACGTGCGCACCCTGGCCCACAACATCCCAAGCCTTGAGCTTGAATACGGCACCCTGGTGCCGATGCGCTACATGCACATGGACGTGCCCGACGCGCACAAGCTCAAGGTCGTGTCGATTGCCGCCTGGTGCGCCTGGCACCGCCTGGAAGACAGCTTCGCCTTCGGCGCCGCGGTGCGCCGGGCCATCGAAAAGAGCGACCGCAAAGTGCTGGTGCTGGCCTCAGGTTCGCTGTCGCACCGTTTTTCCGATGACCGTAACGCCGAAGCCAACATCCACAACTGGACCCGCGAATTCGACAAGCAGATGGACCTGCGCGTGGTCGAGCTGTGGAAGCAGGGCCGCTTCAAGGAGTTCTGCGCGATGCTCCCGGACTACGCCAACCACTGCTACGGCGAAGGCGGCATGCACGACACGGCGATGCTCCTGGGCCTGCTGGGCGGTGCCGACTACAACAAGCCGGTCGAGGTCCTGACCGAGCCGTTCGGCAGCTCCGGCACCGGCCAGATCAACGCCATCTTCCCGCTGTAGCGCGAAGGCAGCAGCCACAAGCTTCAAGCCACAAGCTGCAAGCGAAGAGCACGCGCTCTTGCCGCTTGTAGCTTGCCGCTTGCCGCTTGCCGCCGTTCAAACGGAGATCTTCATGCCGCATTTCATCATTGAGTACACCGACAACATCGAGCAACAGGCCGACCTGCCCGGCCTGTTCGCCAAGGTCCACGCCAGCCTGGGCGCCAGCGGCGTGTTTCCCCTGGGCGGCATCCGCAGCCGTGGCGTGCGCCTGGACAGCTGGCGCATGGCCGATGGCAAGCACGACTACGCCTTCGTCCACATGACCCTCAAGGTCGGCCACGGCCGCGATCTGCAAACCCGCACCGAGGTCGCCGAGGCGCTGTTCGCGGTGATCACCGCGCACTTTGCCGAGCTGCAAAGCCAACGCCTGCTGGCGCTGTCGTTCGAGATGATCGAGCTGCACCCGCAGCTGAATTTCAAACAGAACAACGTTCACGCCTTTTTGCAAAACCAGGCGGGCTGAACCACAGCCACCCGCCCTCCCCAACGGCCCTCTGACAAAAAGTACAAGATCATGAGCACAGCCAATACTGCCCAACACGCTGCCCTTGCCCAACATGACTCGACCCACAGCAAGATCACCTGGCGGCTGATGCCGCTGCTGCTGATTTGCTACCTGTTCGCTCACCTGGACCGCATCAACATTGGTTTTGCCAAGATGCAGATGAGCAGCGACCTGCACTTCAGCGACACGGTCTACGGCTTTGGTGCCGGGCTGTTCTTCATTGCCTACGCGCTGTTCGGCGTACCCAGCAACATGGCCCTGGACCGCGTCGGCCCACGGCGCTGGATCGCCACCCTGATGGTGGTCTGGGGCACGCTGTCGACCAGCATGCTCTGGGTCGAATCGGCCTCGGGCTTCTATGTCCTGCGCTTTTTGCTCGGCGTCGCTGAAGCCGGCTTCTTCCCCGGCATCCTGGTTTACCTCAACCGCTGGTACCCGGCCCGCCGTCGTGGGCAGATCACCGCGCTGTTCGCCATCGCCGTGCCCATGGCCGGGGTGGTCGGCGGGCCGCTGTCGGGCGGCATCCTCGAGCTGTTCCACGACGCCGCCGGCCTGCGTGGCTGGCAGTGGATGTTCCTGATCGAAGGCGCGCCGGTGGTGTTGCTCGGCCTGGTGGTGCTCAAGTGCCTGCCCGACAGCTTCGAGAGTGTCAGCTGGCTGAACGGCACTGAAAAGCAGCAACTGCGCGAGCAACTGAACCAGGAAGAGCAGCGCAAATCCATCACCTCGTTTGCCGGCATCCTGCGTGACAGCCAGGTCTGGCTGCTGGTGGCGGTGTACTTTGCGGTGATGCTGGCGGTCAACACCCTGGCGTTCTGGATGCCGACCCTGATCCACGGCGCTGGCATCGGCAGCGATGGCCGCGTCGGGCTGTTGAGCGCCGTGCCGTACCTGGCCGGGTGCTTCTTCATGATCGCCTGTGGCCGTTCCTCCGACCGTCAGCGTGAACGCCGCTGGCACCTGTGCGTGCCGCTGCTGATGTCGGCCACCGGCATCGCCGTGGCCGGCCTGGCACCCGGCAACCCGGTGATGGTGCTGGGCGGCCTGATCATCGCCGGCATGGGCGCCAGCGCTGCCTTGCCGATGTTCTGGCAGCTGCCGCCTGCATTCCTGTCGAACACCACCCAGGCCGCCGGTATCGCCCTGATCAGCTCGTTCGGCAGCATCGCCTCGTTCCTCGCCCCGTACCTGATCGGCTGGATGCGCGACACCACCCAGAGCGCCAGCCTGGCCCTGTACGTACTGGCGCTGTTCATCACCCTCGGCGGCTTGCTGGTGCTGCGCACCAAGGCTGCCATCGTCAACCCTCAGTAAGAGATTTCGCCATGCTTGACCACAGCCAGATCCTGCACGCCGCCGCCCAGCTCGAGCGCGCCGAACGCAGCCGCGAACAGGTGCGGCAGTTCTCCCTGGAGCACCCGGGCATCAGCATCGAGGACGCCTACGCCATCCAGCGCGCCTGGGTCGCACAAAAAATCGAGGGCGGGCGCAAGCTGGTCGGCCACAAGATCGGCCTGACCTCACGGGCCATGCAGGTGTCGTCGAACATCACCGAACCGGACTACGGCGCGCTGCTCGATGACATGTTCTTCGACGAAGGCAGCGACATCCCCTTCGAGCGCTTTATCGTGCCGCGGGTCGAGGTGGAGCTGGCGTTCGTCCTCGGCAAGCCGCTCAAGGGCCCGAACGTGACCCTGTTCGACGTGCTCGATGCCACCGAGTGGGTGATCCCGGCGCTGGAGATCATCGATGCGCGCATCCAGCAGATTGACCCGCAAACCCAGGCCACCCGCAAGGTCTTCGACACCATCTCCGACAACGCCGCCAACGCCGGCGTGGTCATGGGTGGGCGCGCGGTGCGTCCGGGCGATATCGACCTGCGCAAGGTGCCGGCGGTGCTCTACCGCAACGGCGTGATCGAAGAGTCCGGGGTTTCGGCGGCGGTGCTCAACCACCCGGCCAAGGGCGTCGCCTGGCTGGCCAACAAGCTGGCGCCGTACGACGTCACCCTTGAAGCCGGGCAAATCATTCTCGGCGGCTCCTTCACCCGCCCGGTGGCGGCCAACCCCGGCGATACCTTCCATGTCGACTACGACATGCTCGGTTCGATTGCCTGCCGTTTCGTTTGAGGAATTGCCCATGGACATGCCCGTCAACCGCTTCAAACAACGCCTGCAACGCGGCGAGGCGCAAATCGGCCTGTGGCTTGGCCTGGCCGAGCCGTACTGTGCCGAGCTTGCCGCCAACGCCGGTTTCGACTGGCTGCTGATCGACGGCGAACACGCGCCCAACGACCTGCGCGGCATGCTCGGCCAGTTGCAGGCCATCGCCCCCTACCCGGCCCAGGCGATCATCCGCCCGGTGATCGGCGACACCGCGCTGATCAAGCAGGTGCTGGATATCGGCGCACAAACCCTGCTGGTGCCGATGGTCGAAAGCGCCGGGCAGGCCCGCGAACTGGTGCGCGCCATGCACTACCCGCCCAAGGGCGTGCGTGGCGTCGGCAGCGCCCTGGCGCGGGCCTCGCGCTGGAACAGCATCCCCGGCTACCTCGACCAGGCCGATGAGCAGATGTGCCTGCTGGTGCAGATCGAAAGCCTTGAAGGGCTGCACAACCTTGAGGCGATTGCGGCAGTCGAGGGCGTTGACGGGGTGTTCATCGGCCCGGCGGACTTGAGTGCCTCCATGGGCTATCGCGGCAACCCCGGGCACCCCGAGGTGCAGGCGGCGATTGAACAGGCGATCGTGCAGATCCAGAAGGCCGGCAAGGCGGCGGGGATTCTCAGTGCCGATGAGGGCCTGGCGCGGCGCTACCTGGAACTGGGCGCAGGCTTTGTGGCGGTGGGGGTCGATACCACGGTGCTGATGAAGGGCTTGCAGGGGTTGGCGGGTAAGTTCAAGGGGGATGTGGTAGTGGGCTCGTCTGGGCCTTCTGTGTATTGACTGTACTGGCCTCATCGCGGGTCAAGCCCGCTCCTGCACATCCCCGTAGGAGCGGGCTTGCCCCGCGATGCAGTCACCGCCCCACCTGCTTCAACTCCTCCAGCAAGCCCAGCAACGCCTGCAGCTTCTGCTCGCCGAACTGCTCCTGAATGCGCCGGTAATTGCTCTCCATGCACTGGCTCATCGAAGCAAAAATCTCCTCGCCCTTTTGCGCCAGGTTGACCAGTACCCGGCGCTGGTCCTGTTCGGCCTTGCGCCGGCTGACCAGGCCGGCCGCCTCCATGCGCACCAACACCCCGGTCATGCTCGGCTTGAGGATGCAGGCCAGTTCCGCCAGGCGGTAGATCTCCATTTCGCCCTGTTGGCGCAGGATACGGATCACCCGCCACTGCTGCTCGGTGAGCCCGTGCTGGTTGAGCGAGGGGCGGAAAAAACGCATGGCCGCTTCGCGGGCTTGCAACAAGGTCAGGGTCAACGACGGGCGCGGCTGGGGCATGGGAAGGCTAATCATCAGGCTACTTTGTTAACACTTTAACAAAATCAACGCCTTGCCACAGCCCTGGCACCGGCAGTCAAGGCCGGCGGCACGCAGGGTCAAGACGCAGGCGCCGGGCAAGGCCTTAATAGAGCCCATCAGTACTTCACTTTTCAGGCTGCGCCATGATCAACATCGAAACGCCGACCTACTACACCGCCACCAAAAAATACAACCTGAGCTTCCCGACCCTGGAACAGGACGTGGACGCCGACGTGGTCATCATCGGCGGCGGCTTTTCCGGGATCAACACGGCCCTGGAGCTGGCGGAAAAAGGCATCACCAACATCGTCGTGCTCGAAGCCCGCTACCTGGGCTTTGGCGGCACCGGGCGCAATGGCGGGCAGATCATGGCCGGCATCGGCCATGATCTGGAGAAGATCAAGCAGCACGTCGGCGACGATGGCCTGCGGCAGATCTTCGAGATCAGCGACCTGGGCGCCGACATCATCAAGCACCGCATCGCCAAGTACGCCATCGACGCCGACTTCTGTCACGGCTATGGCTACATGGGCTTCAACGCCCGCCAGGAAAAAACCCTGCGCGCCTGGGAAAAGGACTTCAAGTCGGTCAACTCCCAGCATGAGATCCGATTTCTCGGTGGCAGCGAGGTCAAGCAGATCATCGGCTCCGACGCCTACAGCAGCGCCTTGCTGCACATGGGCGGTGGCCATGTGCACTCGCTGAACCTGTTGCTCGGTGAAGCCAAGGCGCTCAGCGAACACGGCGTGCGCATTTTCGAGAACAGCCCGGCGCTGCAGGTGCAGTACGGCGAGCGCATCCGCGTGCGCACCGGGCGCGGTTCGGTGACCGCCAGCAAGCTGCTGTGGGCTTGCGACAGTTTCCTCAACAAGCTGGAGCCGGAGCTGCACCGCTCGACCATCAACACCTACGCCTTCCAGATGATGACCGAGCCATTGCCGGACGAGCTGATCCAGCGCATCAGCCCGATTCGCGGGGCCTACAGCGACATCCGCCCGGTGATCGATTACTACCGGGTGACCAACGAGAACCGCCTGCTGTTTGGTGCCGCCACGCCGCTGGTCGAACACATCCCGGGCGATCTCAAGGCCTGGAACCGCAACCTGATGCTGAAGATTTTCCCCTACCTCAAGGACGTGAAAATCGACCTGGCCTGGGGCGGGCCGATGGCCTGCAGCCCCAACCTGTTCCCGCAGATCGGCACCCTGCCCGGTCGGCGCAACGCTTTCTACGTGCAAGGTTATTCCGGTTTTGGCGTCACCCCCAGCCACATCATCTGCAAGGCCCTGGCCGAAGGCATGAGCGAAGGCTCGGCGCGCTATGACCTGATCAGCTCGGTGCCACGCCCGACCATCCCGGCCAAGGATCAACTGCGCTCGGTGCTGCTGACCGCCGGCAAATCCTGGCACCAGCTGTCCGGCTACTGGAATGGCCGGCGCTAAGCCCCAACTCTTTCAACCCTCAAGGAACACTGCCATGACCCTGACTGCCGTCACCCCGAACCTCCAGCTCAGCCAACTCGACGCCTGGGGCACCGTTGCCGACCTGGGCTCGCAGATACTCGAAGGCGAAGTACGCGCCTTCGGCAAAATGACCTTCGGTGCACCGACCGACCCGGTCAGCAGCGCCTACTTTGGCACCACCACCGGCAAGTTCCGCATGGTCTACCCGTTCAACGAACAGGCCGTGGTAGTCACCGGCCAGGTGCGCCTGACCGACGAAGCCACGGGTGTGAGCCGCACCTACAACGTGGGTGACAGCTGGTTCGTGACCAAGGGCACGCCGGTGCTCTGGGAGATTCTCAGCGAGAGCTTTGTGAAGCATTATTTTGCGGTGGTCTGACTAGACGCATCGCGGGTCAAGTCGGGTCGCCGCACCGCCGCTCACACAGAGCCACTCTGTAGGAGCGGGCTTGACCCGCGATGAGGCCCTAAAGCTTTGCCAACGACATCCCGAACATCCACCAAAGCGCCGCCAACCGCCGCTCGAACGCCTCCGCCCCCGCATAGATCAACTCGACATTCAAACTGTCGACGATCCCCAGGTAGGCATCGCCATACAAGCGCTGCTGCCCCTCCTCCAGCCCCGGCGCGAACGTGCGCAACGCCTGGGCAAACAACTCGCCCAGCCTCGCCAGGTAGGCCTCGAAGCCGGCACAGATCACCGGCCGCAGTTCACTGGGCGGGAAGAACGCCGTGCGCAGCATGAAGCGCAAATGCGCCGAGGCCTGGTAGCGCGCGTTCAAGCGCTCGGCAAAACGTTGCCCCGGCAGCTCGCCGGTCGGCACCTGCTCGGCAAAGCACGCCTCCAGGTACTCGTGCTCGGCGTGCAGGGCCCGGGCATAGACCACCTGGAACAGGTCGTCCTTGCCGGCAAAATGCGCATACAACGACGGCTTGCGCATGCCCGCCGCGGCGGCGATATCGTTGAGCGACGAGGCGTCATAACCCAGTTCGGCAAACTGCTCGACGGCAATCGCGCAGATCTTTTCCGCCGACGGCGTCAGGCTTCTCATAGCGGTGTCTCCCCCAACAAATACGGATCAATGCCCAGCCAGGCTGTGCACCTGCGGCTCGGCATGGCGGGTGCTGATGTGCACCAGCAGCGCCACGCACAGCGCCGAAAGGCCGAGCAACAACGCCCAGTGCGCCGCGCCCAAAGGCGCCATGATGCCCGACAATGGCGTGGCGAACGACGAAATGATCAACTGGAAGGCACCGAGCAACGCAGCAGTCGAGCCCAGCGCGGTGCTCTGCGAAGACATCACCAGCGACATCAGCGTGGCCTCGGCAATGCCCAGGCCGAACATGGCAACCGCCATGCCGGCAACGATACCCACCAGCCCCGCCGCACTCAGCGCACCGGCCAGCACCAGCACGGCGCCGACCAGCATGCACGCAGCGCCCCAGCGGGCCAGGCGCACCAGGCCCTTGCGCGCCACCAGGCGGCCCGCGGTGATGGCGCCGAGCAGAATGGCCACGCCGGTGGCGCCGAACAAGGTGCCGAACGCCTCGACCGACAGCCCGAAGTGATGCTGGTAAACGAAAGCGGCCCCGCCGATGTAGGCAAACAAGAAGAAGAACACCGCCGACAAGGCCAGGGCCGGGCGCAGGAACTGGCGGTCGCGGGCGATCCGTACGTAGGTGCGCAAGAACTCCCGAGGCTGCCAGGCCATGCGTTTGTCCTCGGGCAAGGTTTCCTTGAGCATCAGCGCCGAGTTGATCAGCACTAGCACGCCCAATGCCGCCAGCACCAGCATGATCGCCCGCCAGCCAAAGTGCGCACCGACAAAGCCGCCCAATGCCGGGGCGATCACCGGCGCCAGGCCTTCGATGGTCATCAGCAAGGCGAAGATCTGCGCCGCCCGCGCGCCTTCGGCAACGTCGCGGACCATGCTCATGATCACCACCAGGGTCAGGGCGCTACCCAGGCCCTGGATGAAACGCGCCAGCAGCAGGCTGTTGAGGTCGGGCGCGGCAGCGGCGGCCAGCGAGCTCAAGACAAACACCAGCAAACCGGCAAGCAACGGCCGGCGCCGACCGAGGGTGTCGACCAGCGGCCCGAACAACAACTGCCCGGCGCCCATGGCCAGGAGGAACACGGTCAGGGTCAGTTGCACCCCGGCATAAGAGGTGGCGAACTCGCTGGCGATGCTTGGCATGCTGGCCAGGTACATGTCGACCGCCGAGGGCCCGAGGGCGCCGATCAGGGCCAGGGAAATGGCGAAGCCGACCCGGGCGGTCGGCGTGGAGGCTGCACTGTGCATAGACTTGATTCCAGATAAAAACGGGACCTGGCTGGCGCTTGGTGCTCTACCTACCTATCGGTAGGTATCCAGGTCGGACGAGCCTATACAGACCGCATCCTGCGGTCAAGCCAGCAACGATCAAACGCTGATCAGGCCAGGCTGCTGGCGCGGTAGTCCTTGGGCGACTGCTCGAACTGCTTCTTGAACGAGCGGCTGAAGTGCGCCGAGTCGGTGAAGCCCCATTTGTAGGCAATGGTGGTGATCGACTCGCGCTTGAGCACCGGGTTGGCGAGGTCGGCGGCGCTGCGTTTGAGGCGCGCGCGCTGGATGTAGCGGCAGACGCTGTCGCCCTGCTCTTCGAACAGGCGGTAGAGGTGGCGCACGGAAATGTTCAGGCGGTTGGCGAGGTTGACCGGGGTCAGGTTGGCCTGGCCGAGGGAGTCATCGATGACTTTTTGCACATAACTGCGCAGGTTGGCGCCCTGTATTGAGGCCGGCAACGCGCAGAGGTCGTCGCTGCCTTCAAGGGCCGAACCGAGCAGCGACAGGAAGGCGCTGTGCAGCGCCTGACCTTCGCCCTGCTCGTCTTCGCCGGCGCTTTGCTCTTTGCACAGCTGGTCCATCAGCAGGTGCAGCATGCGCCCGCAGGCGCGGGTCTGGGAGATCTTGCCGAAGGTGCGGCTGTCGCTGCCCAGCTGCTTGCACACCTCGGCCCGCGACAACGACAGCGAAGCGTGCTCGATCAGGCCGAAGGGCATGATTTCGCAGGCACCGGCTGCGTCCATCAGGAGCATTTCGCCGGGTGCCAGCTGGATGCTGACGCCGTTCTGGGTGATCTGCGAGAAGCCGGTGCGCTGGCTGACCAGAAAGCAATGCTGGTCGTTGTCGCGGTCGCTGTTCAGGCCCTTGCGACGGATCAGCCCGGCGTTGGTGCGCAGATTGGCCAGGGCCAGGCCGCCGCGCGACCAGGTGGAAATCTCGCCGATGAACAGCGAGGGGTTGAACGCCAGTTCCGTCTCGTACACCCCGCAGATGTTCTGCATCGTTGCGTTCCAGCGTTCCAGCGCAGGGCTGCTGGCGTGATGGATACTCATGGGTACCTCCACAATGGCATCTTGTTTTTGTTGGGCAATAGTTAACATGTTATCTATGTGCGCGCAACTTGCGTGAAGCAGCCAGAGTGGAAGCAGGTTTGATGCCAGATGGCCGGCTCAGAGCCCGGCCAACAGCCCCGGCACGCCTTGCAGCGCGGCCAGCAGGTGCTGGCGTTGTTCGGGGCTCAGGCGAATGTAGCGACGAAAGGCCGGCAGGCGGTTGACCACCTCGCTGGCGCCGATGTGCTCGAGGGTCAGGGTCCATTGGCCGTCGCTTCTGTGCAGGCGCAGGCGCTTGAAGTCCAGCGGCATCAGCGCCTGCAGCAATGCGCTATCGGCCAGCAGGCGCCGTTGCAGTTCGGCCTGCAACGCCGGCTCGCCCTGACGCAGCTGAACCCGCAGGCCGCTGCGGCGCAACGACCCGCTGTGGTGCAGTTCAAGGTGGGCGCTGCCCTGCCCTGTGGCAGGCAGGCTCAGGCTGAATTCGCTCAGCACCAGGTGCATGAGCAACTGCGCTTCGCAGCGCTCGCGCACCTGCACCGCCTGCCCGGCCCAGTTGAAGCGACCAAAGCCCGGGCCGAGCACCTCGAAGCTGTCCAGGCCAAGGTTGCGTTGCAGCTTTTCAAGGGTCAGCCCCGGCCGATAGCCGGCCGGCGCCCGATCAGACAGCCTTTGCCACAGTTGGCGCAGGGCAATAGCCATGTGCAGTCCCCGGTTGATGAGCGAATTCGCGCGCCAGCACCTCTTCCACCGAAGCCGGCTTGAACGGGTTGACCTTCTGCACCAGTAGCGTCCAGAACAGCGCATACACCGCGGTGCCGGCCAGCATCAGGCCAAAGGGCACGTAGATGTCGGCCGGGTCCATGCCCGGCGGGGTGATGAACCACATGCCCAGGACAATACCGACGCTCGAGAGGATTTGCGGCAGCGGGAACCACGGCGAGCGATAGGCCCGTGGCAGGTCCGGGCGACGAATGCGCAGGATCACCACCGACAGCGTTACCAGCAGGTACGCGGTGCTCCAGGCGCACACCGCCGCCAGCACCAGGTGCATGATGCGGTCGGTGTTGCCGCCCAGCCACAGGGCATGCAGGCACGGAATCAGGGCGGCAACGAGGATGCACAGCAGCGGCGTTTTAAAGCGCGGGTGCAGGTAGGTGAACACCTTGGGCAAGGCGCCGTCCACGGCCATGCCGTAGAGGATCCGCGGCACCCCGGCCATCAGCGTGTTGATGGTCGCCGCACCGGCGAACAGAAAGCCGATGCCCAGCCACAGCGGGCCGATATCGCCCATCACCTGTTCGGCAAAGCGCGGGATGGCCATGGGCGTGTCGAGCAAGTGCACGCCGCTGGCGGCGTCGAGCAGCACGTTGTCGACCTGGCGCTTCATCGCCGCGCCATAGATGAACATGCACGTCGCCACCCCCAGCAGGCCCAGGGCCATGGCCCGCGGCATGCTTTTCGCCGACTGGCGCAAATCCGGCGCCAGCGGCGTAACGAACTCGCAGCCGACGAACATGAACATGGCCATGCCCACCAGCGAGAGGATGGTCACCAGGTCCGTGCCGACCAGCGACACGCCGAACCAGCCCTCCAGCTCCACCGCCGGCGCGGCCATCAGGCCGAGCACGCCGAAGACCATCAGCGTGGTCCACATGCCGAAGGTAAGGATGATCTCGGCCTTGCCGAAGGCGCTGACGCCAAAGGCATTGAGGATGGCGAAGATGATCACGAAGCCGACACCCAGCAGCCACGAACCACCGGCCGATTCGGCCAGGGTGTTGAGGTGCTCGAAGTTCACCAGGGCCATGACCCCGGCCAGCATGGTCTCGGCGGTGCCGGCAAAGACGTGGACGATCAGGTAGGCCGACAGCGTGCCGGTGATGGCGAAAAAACGTCCCATGCCGCAGTTGATGTAGTCGTACACCGCGCCGGTGGTCGGCAGGATCGACGCCGCCTCGGCAAAGGTGGTCGCCTGCGCCAGCATCATCACCACCGCGATCAGCATGGCCACGGCGAAGGCACTGCCGCCGATACCGAAGCCCATGGTCGCGGTGAGGATCACCGGGCTTGCCATGATCAGGCCGATGGTACTGGCAAGGGCGGTGGGAAAGCCGACCGTGCCGCGATTCAGGTGCGCACTGAGCGTGTCGTTGAGCGACATGGCAAAAGACCTCGAGCAGAAGGATGACAGTGGTCCTACTCTGCGCGCGCTGGCAATGGCCGTCTTGCCCGTGGCTGCCGTGAAGGTTGTAGCTGGCTGCCAGGCTCAGCCCCGGGCCGGCAGGCGCACGCAGTCGTGCGGGCCGAGCAGGCGGCCGTCGGCGGCGCGCAACTGCAGGGCCTTGACCGGTTTGCCGTGTTCGCGGTCGACCAGTTGCGAATGGGCCTCGCCCTCGGCGAAGTAGAACGCCTCGCCCCATTGGCGCAAGCCGACGATCAACGGGAACAGGCCCAGGCCTTTCTCGGTGAGCACGTATTCCTGGTAGGCGCTGCCCTCGGACACCGGCACCAGCTCGAAGATCTGGTGCTCGACCAGTTGCCGCAGGCGGGTGCTGAGGATGTTCTTGGCCATGCCCAGGTTGCGCTGGAACTCACTGAAGCGCTTCAGGCCATCGAAGGCATCACGCACGATCAGCAGCGACCACCAGTCACCAATGGCATCGAGGGAACGCGCCACCGGGCATTCGGCGTCTTGCAGGCGGGTACGTTGGACCATGGGAAATCTCGCCAGTGAAAGTGGTTGCAATATAAAACCAGTTTCTCTAGCGTACAACTGGTTTCATTATGCAACCAGAAGGATCGACCCCATGCAGCCCCAACACCGAATGTCATCCGCCGTCATCTTGCTGTTCTCCGTGGCCTGCGCCCTGGCTGTGGGCAATGTCTACTACGCGCAACCCTTGCTCGAAGCCATGGCCCGGGAATTTGCCATCGACCCCGGCCTGGTCGGCCTGGTGGTGACCCTGACCCAGGTCGGCTATGGCCTGGGCCTGTTGTTGCTGGTGCCGTTGGGCGATCGCCTCAACCGCCGGCGACTGATCGTCGGCCAGTCGCTGCTCTCGGCCCTGGCCCTGGTGCTGATCGCCTGGGCGCCGAGCACGCCCTGGCTGCTGCTGGGCATGGGCCTGACCGGCCTGCTGGCGGTGGTCACCCAGGTACTGGTGGCCTACGCCGCGACGCTGTCGGCGGCTAGCGAACGCGGTCATGTCGTGGGGGTGATCACCAGCGGCATCGTCATTGGCATTTTGCTGGCGCGTACCTTGTCCGGGGCCATGGCTGACCTCGCCGGCTGGCGCTCGATCTACTGGCTGTCGGCGGCCTTGACCCTGGTGATTGCCGCCCTGCTCTGGCGCGTGCTGCCTCGGCAACAACCGGTGCAGGCGGCGGGCAGTTACCGCGAGCTGCTGCATTCACTGGCGTTGCTGCTGCGCGATGAACCGCTGCTGCGCCGGCGCTCAGTGCTGGCCCTGCTCAGCTTCGCCTCGGCGATGGTGCTGTGGACGCCGCTGGTGTTGCCCCTGAGCGCCCCGCCGCTGTCGTTGTCGACCAGCGAAGTGGGCCTGTTCGGCCTGGCGGGCGCGGCGGGCGCACTGGCGGCGGCGCGGGCCGGGGCGCTGGTGGGTCGCGGCCTGGGCCAGTGGGTCAGTGGCGGCTCGCTGTTATTGATGCTGGCGTCCTGGGCGGCCATCGCCCTGACTGAATATTCGCTGTGGGCGCTGCTGCTCGGCGTGGTGGTCTTCGACCTGGGCCTGCAGGCCGTGCACGTCGCCAGCCAGAGCCTGATCTACCGCCTGCCTGAAGCCACCCACAGCCGGCTGACCGCTGCTTACATGCTGTTCTACTCGGTGGGCAGTGCCTTCGGCGCGCTGACTTCGACCCTGGCCTATGCCTGGGGCGGCTGGCTGCTGGTGTGTGCCTATGGCGCGCTGCTCAATGCCGTGGCCCTGGGTTACTGGTGGCTGAGCGAAGGCGCACGGGCTCAGAACTGCACGTCGAGTATCACGTTGTCCAGGTAGGTGCCGGCGGGCGGTGTGGCTTGGTCGGTGTAGACCTTGGCGTTGTAGTTGAAGATCTGGCTGCCGGTGCCGGTGCCCACACCGGGGTTGATATCGGCGTCGCTGCTGGCCCGCCGGGCCGTGGTGACGCTGCCCCAACGCACGCTGCCGGCGCTCTTGAAGATGTCATAGGCCATATAGTTGTTGGCCGCCGACTTCATTCGCCGGCGCCCGGCGGAGACATTCTGGCCATCGTCCAGGCCCACGGTGTAGTTGCTGCCCTTGGTGCAGGAGACATTGACGTTGCTGTTGACCGTGCTGAAGCCGCCGACCACCGGCGCGCTACCGAAGCTGATGTTGGGGCTGGTGATCTGGCAGTCATTGGTGACTGTCAGGCTCACGGTGAGGCTGGTGGTGCCGGTGAGGTTCTGCCGGCCCAGGCAGATGCTGCCGATGCCGATGCCCCAGCAGTAGCTGATGTTCCAGTACACCGTCAGGACTTCCTGATAAAGGCCGGCGGCGACGTTGCTGCCGCTCAGGCTCTTGAGGTAGAGCGGCACCGACTTGGGCGTGGTGCCGTTGAGCAGGCCCAAGGCATCGAGGATGCCGTTGCGGGCAAAGTCGTAAGGCAGGCTGCGGGCGATCGGGTAGTTGGTGGTGTTGTTGGCGTACAGGGTGTAGCCGATCACATCGCCCGTGGGGCCGAGCAGGCCGGTACTGCCGGCCGGTGGGGTGAAAGTGGCGTAGAAGTGATCGTCGCTGGCCAGCAGGCTGACCAGCGAGCCGGTGCATTGCAGCCCGCCATTGAGGGTCGAGGCCGACTGCACGGTGGTGCGCACCAGGGTCGAGCTGACACTGCCAAAGCTTGCCGGCGCGGTATCGATCACCGAGCACAACGCGTGCACCTGGGGGCTGGCGAGCACGGCCAGGAGCATCAGCAGGCGCTTCATTGGCACACCAGCGGGCCGATCAGCGGCACCTGGTCCTGCTCGGGTGCCAGTTTGAACTGCACCCGGCAACTGCCGCCGTTGGCGATCTGCACCTGCAGGCTGTTGTCCGCGGCCAGCCCTTCGAGGTACACCAGCCCGTCCCAGCCGACCACCGCCAGCGCCCCGCTCTGCTCATGGCGCACCTGGCTGCCCAGGGGCAGTTCCTTATGGTTGCCATCGACCAGGACGATACTCGCCGCCACCACCCGTTGCAGCGGGAATTCCAGCAGGTAGCCGCTGCCCCGGCGCACCGCCACCCGCTGCTCGACCTGCGGGCTCTGGACGTTGGCCGGCAGTTCCATGGGGTCGATCTCGTACTTGGCGCGGTAGTAGGCGCTACTCCAGGGCACCAGCAGGTGGCCGTTCTTGTCGGTGCGCCCGACCAGCTGGTTTTCGTAGCGTACCGGCACTTGGGCAAAACCCTCGGTGCTGACCACCACGAAGGCATCGTCGATACGGTTGGCGGCGAACAGCCCGGCGTCCATCCACACCAGCGAACCGCTGGCATCGGCCCAGCGGGTCATGCTGTCGCTGCTGCCATAGGCACCGGCCTGCAGTTGCACCGACTGCAGGCGCCAGGTGACGTCGGCCTGACGGTAAGCCTCACGGTCGCCGTCGGCGTAACCGAGGTTGAAGCCCAAGCCACCTTCGCTGGGCACCGCGCGGCTGTAGTTGACCCGTTGCTGGTTCTGGCCCTCCTTGTTGCGCTCAACGCTAAAGCTCAGGGTGCCGCGCAGGTCGAACGGAATCACCAGTTGCGCCTGCACCGCCCACTGGCTGTCGCCGATTTCGCGGTTGGCCGACAGGTACAGGCTGCTGTTGCGCCACAACGGCTTGCTCCAGCTGAGGTTGAGCAAGCGGGTGCGCGAGTTGTCACCGGCGCGCACATCGAAGTAACCGGCGCCGAGGCTGCCGTAGCGTTCGAGGTTGACGCTCATGGTCACCTGTTCGCTGCGCTGGCTCAGGCGCGTGTAGGGGCTGTCGACCAGCGACAGGTCGGCATAGTCGCCGCGCCGTTGCAGGCGCTGGTAATTGAAGCCCAGGCGCTGGCTGTTGTACTGGTAGCCGACGCTCAGTTGCTGGCCGCTGCGGCTGTCGAAGCTGCTCTGGCTCAGCGCCGCATTGACCACGCCCCAGTTGCCCACCTGCCAGTTGCCGCCCAGCCCGCCAAGGGCCAGGGACTCGGCCGCCTCGGCGTGGCTTTCGAGGGTGAAGCTGTCGCTCAGGCCGTAGCGCAAACTGGCGGCGGCCACCCCCGGGCCATAGGCAAAGTCGCGAAGCGCGTAGTCCCGGCGCAGGCTGCCGGCGGCCAGCGAGAAGTCCGCCAGGCCTTTTTGCAACAAGCTGCTGGTGACATAGAACGGCAAGGTGGTCGACACCTGCCGGCCGAGGGCATCGGTGGTCACCACCACCGCCTCGCCGGCGCCGTTGATGAACGGCACGTTGGTCAGGGTGTAGGGGCCTGGCTGCAAATCGGCGCTGGAGCTTTTGTAGCCGTTGATGAACAGATCCACCGAGGACGGCACCGCCGCTTCCCCGGCGAAGGCCGGCAATGGATAGGTGACCAGGTCCGGGCGCACGGCAAAGTCGCGCGACAGTTGCAGGCCGCCCAGGCGCACCGAACTGGTCCAGGGCAAGGCGCCGCTGAGCACGTCGCCGACTTCCAGGGTCAGCAGGCGCGCTTCGTCGGTGTAGCGCCAGGTGGTGTCGTAGCGGCGAAAGCCTTCCTGGCTGTCGGCGTAGTCGTTGCCGCCCAGGGACTGGCGCCACTGGCCGGTGGTCGACAGCGTGCCCCAGCTGTCGAACAAGCGCAGCTCGTTCCAGGCCGCCAGGTAGCGGCCACCGTCGTCGGTATCGTTGAAGTACAGGTCATAGTTGAGCAAGGCGCCAAAACTGCTGCGCGCTTCGCTGGCCGGATACAGCTGGCGGCTGCCGATGCGCTGGGTCGGCAACCAGGCCGGTGGCACCTGCAGCACCAGGCGCTGGCCCTGGCTGTCGTAGTCGGTGTGCAGGCCGGGGATGCTGTCCAGCGCCACTTCGTCACCGTACTCGCCGGGCAGCTCAATGCCAGCTGCCTGCAGGTCGGCGGTGGCCATGTACAGGCGCCCGGCGCGCTGCTGCACCGCCACCAGTTCAGGGCTGCTCATCTGGTTGACCAGCAGTTCCAGGAACAACGGCGCATCGGCGACCGCCTCGAGGCTGGCCGGGGGCGGCGGCAGTTCGCCAGCCAGCAGCGATCCACAGCCCAGCACGGTCAGGCCACAGGCCCGCAGCGCCGAAGAGATGCTCACACACAGTATCCGACCATTACCGGGTCCTCCCTGGCCCCTGTAGTGCTGCTAACTGTCGTTCATTGCCCCTGGCTCAGGGTTTGCGCTGGCTCCTGGCCATTGACCCGGCCCTTGAGCACTGAAGCGGCGCCCAATGGCTGCGGCGCCGGCCAGCGCATGCTGGCGCCGGGCAGCACATAGCCGAGCAAACCCTCCACCAGCGGCCGGCTCTGGCTGCCCTGCTGTAGCACCACGTCAGTCAGGCGCGCGTGCACCGGGCCGCTGTTGCGGATTTCCACATAGGGCTTGCCTTGTACAGAGACCTGACGCCAGCTCAGCAACGGCTTGCCCACCGCACTGTCACCGCGCTGGCCACTGGGGTCAGGCTTGCCCCACAAACCTTCACCGTAGACGAACAGCGGCACCGAATAACGCATCTGGAAGCGGATCGCCGCCTGGGCCTTGTCGGCGCTGGCCGCAGCCGGCAAGGCCGGGGGAATTTCATCGATGATGATCCGGTAGGCCTGCTCCTGGCCCACCGGCGAGCTGCCGGTGCGGGTCAGGCGAATCAGCTGCTTTTGCCCCGGGGCGATGTTGGCCACTGGCGGGCTGCCGATAATCTCGCGCTGGGCCTGGTACTGGTCGTCGAACTCGCCCTGGCGCCAGGCGAACACCCGCACCTGCAGGTTGGCCGGCGCATCGCCACGGTTCTCCAGCCACAGCGCGCCGGCTTTCTGATTGGCCTCCAGCACCGGATCGATCGGCCAGATCAGTACCGAGGTGGCGGCCTGCAACGGCGCACTGCACAACAGCGCCAGGGCACAGCTCAACAGGGTGTAGCTCAAGCGCGAACTGCCGGCGCCTACTTCCATGCACACTCTCCTTATTGTCATATTCATCTGGCGGCGCCGTTCAAAAGGTCAGCACCACCTGCACCACATCGGTGTAACTGCCGGCCGGCAGGTTGCCGGTCAACTGGGCCCGGGCGTAAACCGGCAACTTGATCGTGGTCGGATCGCTGTAGCTCACCGCCACGCTCTGGTTGATGCCCAGGCTCTGACTGAAGCCGGCGTCGCGAAACAATTGGTAGGCCACCAGCGAGGTGCCGCTGCTGCGCTTGAGGTTGCGCGTGCCGCTGGCGCTGTTCAGCCCGGCATCGACGCTCATGCTCAAGCTCACTCCCGGCGTGCACTGCAGGGTCACTGTGGTGCCGCCCAGGGCGGTGGTGACGCTGCTGGTCGACAGCGCCGAATAGCTGCCGAAATTGAGGTTGCCGTAGTTGCTCACGCCGCCCACCACCAGGCAGCCGGCCGCCACCGTGGCGCTGACCTGAAAGGTACTGGTCAGCACCGCCGCCAAGGGCAGCGGTACGCTGAAGGCGGCCAGGGCCAGCAGCGCGGGCAAGGCGCGGGGCACGGTTCAGAAGCTCAGCTCGACCGCCACCGTGTCGGTATACACCCCGGCTGGCAGGCCCGCCTTGCCCTTGGCCTGGCCATACAGGTTGACCGTCTGGGCCACGCCGGTACTGGTCGGCAAGGTGATGGTGCCGTCGATGACCAGCAGTTGGGTATGCCCTGAATCGGTGTAGAAGTCATACGGCACGTAGTTGGCCACGCCGTCGTAGAGCGCGCGGCTGCCGCCGGGCGACTGGCTGTCGTGGGCGCCGGCACGCACCTTGATCACCGGCACTGTGCCGCTGGAACAGAGGATGCTCATGGCGCCACCGCCGCCGCCCAGCACCTGCCCGCCGGCAGTGGTGAACAGCGCTTCCTGGGTACCGAAGTTCAGCGTACCGAAGTTCAGGCCGCTGGCACCGCCGCCCCCGTTGACCTGGCAACTGGCGATCAGCGTCAGGGTGGCGGTGATGTTGCCGGTTACCGTGGCCGCCTGGGCCTGGGTGGCGAGCGCCAGGCCTAGGCCTGCGAAAATCAAGCGTGAGAGGTTCGGGTGCATGAGTCACTCCTTGCGTATTACCAGTCCAGGGTCACCATCAGGGTGTCGCGGTAAATGCCGGCCGGTAGCGCCTTGGGATGGGCGACTACTGCACCGTAGATTGGAATCGGAATCTGCGCGGCGCTGCTGACCGAAAAATTGCGGGTCTGGCCGATGTTGTAACGGGCCCGGCCCGACGGGTCGGCAGACAGCTCATAGGGGATCAGCTCGCGGCCATTGCTCAGGCGCCGGGTGGCGCCATCACCGTTGGCACCGCCGTTGATGCTCACGGTAAAGGCGCGCACCGCCGGGTTGCAGCGCACCTGCAGGCTGCCGTCACCGGTGGCCTCTTCGATGCCGGAACGCAGCGGGTTGGTCCAGCTCGGGCCCTGGCTGCCAAAATCCAGTACACCGCCGCCTGGGGTTTCCAGGGTGCCCGGCCCGCCGCTGATCTGGCAGGCGCTGCTGATCACCAGGCGCGCCTGGATATGCCCGCTCATGGCCGCGAAAGCATCGGGGCTGAGCAACAGCAGTGGGCCAACCGTCAACAGCAATACCCGTTTCATACTGCCAGTTCCTTTAGCAGGCGCCGCCCCGGTTACCAGGTGACGGTGACTTTGAGCAGGTCCGAATAACGCCCCACCGCCGGCACCTGGGCCAGACGGTCGATACGCGCATACAACGGCAGCGCCACCGAGCCCGAATCGGGCACCCGCGCATGCTGGGCAACATTGACCGGCAGCGGCAGGCGCCAGGCCGGGTCCTGGTACAAACGGTAGGGTATGGGTTGCGCCGCAGGCTGGTTGCTGGCCAGGTAACGCACCTCGCCGATGCCGCCGTGCTGGCCACCATCGACCTGCACCTGGTAAGCGGTGTCGGGGTTGCATTCCAGGCGTGGCGGGCGTAGCGCGAGCAACTGGCTGCTGAGCGGGCCGGCCGGGTCGTCCAGCCGCGCCGTGCGGCCGAAATCGAGCACGCCCAGGGCCTGGGCGCCGGCATCGCGGGGCTGGTGGATGAGCAGGCAGCCGCGCTCCACTTGCACTTTGACTTCAACCATGAAATCGGCGGCGCCTGCCGTGCTGGCCATGCTCAGCCCGAGCAGCGTCGCCAAAGAGCGTCCCTTCACCTTGTCATCCTTCAACGCAGGAGTGATCTGACCTTGAGGGTAGCAGTGAAGGAAAAACCTGCCAGTTTGCAGGGAAATGTATAAGCCCCGTACAAGATCTATCTGTAGGATCGGGCTTGCCCCGCGATAGAAGCCATCACTTATCCCGTTCAGAGATCGCTGGCCGGCCTTATTCATATTGGTTAAATTAGCCGCCCTCGCTCAAGCTGGCCCTTGAGTGCCGTTGCCCCGAGGAGCCCGGTTTGCCTGCCCTGCCCCCTTCCTGGATACGTTCGCCGTTGCGCGCCTGGCGTCGCTTACGCACGCCGGTGGCCGAAGACAACAGCGTGGCGGCGACCGTTCGTCAGCATTTTGCCGCCAAGGCCCAAGCCCGCGGCTACACCCTGAGCGCCAGCCAGTTGCACGTCATCGACCATATGGCGGCCCAGGCAGCGCAAATTGAGAGCGGCCAGGCGCGCAGCCTGTACCTGTACGGCGCGGTCGGGCGCGGCAAAAGCTGGCTGCTCGACGGTTTCTTCCAGGCCCTGCCCCAGGCGCGCAAGCGCCGCCTGCACTTTCATGACTTTTTCGCCCGCCTGCACCAGGGCATGTTTGATCATCGCCAGCAGGACGACGCCCTGGCCTGCACCCTGGATGAGTTGCTCGACGACTGCCAGGTGCTGTGTTTCGACGAGTTCCACGTGCATGACATCGGCGATGCCATGCTCATCACCCGGCTGTTCCAGGCCTTGTTCGAGCGGCGGATTTTTCTCCTGGTAACCTCCAACTACGCGCCGCAAGGCTTGCTGCCCAACCCGCTGTATCACCAGCGTTTCGAGCCGGTGATCCGCCTGATAAACAGCCGTATGCAAGTGCTGGAAGTCGGCGGCGAGCAAGACTTTCGCAGCCTGCCCGGCGCGGCTGGCCAGCAGCGCTTTACCCAGGGCCATTACCTGTGGCCGGGCAGCCGCCAACAGCGCCAGGCCCTGCAGTTGCCCGAGCCAGGTGACGCACCGGTTTTACTGGAGGTTGGCAAGCGCACCCTGCGCGCCCGCCTGAGCGAGCAGCGCACGGTGGGCTTTGACTTTGTCGAGCTGTGCGAGCAACCCACCGCGGTGATCGACTACCTGGAGCTGGCGCGGCGTTTTGACCACTGGATCATCGACTGCCTGCCGAACCTTGAAGACTGCTCGATTGCCGCCCAGCAGCGCTTCGTCAACCTGGTGGACGTGCTCTACGACCAGGACAAGCACCTGGTGCTGATCGGCAACCTGCCGCTGGCCGCAAGCCTGGGCGGCAGCGCCAGCGACCTGGCCCGCACCCGTAGCCGGTTGGGGCAGTTGCGCCAGGCTGCTGGTTAAAACTGTCCAGCTTTTTGGGGGCAGTCCAGGATTGACAGTGATCTTGAGGTTGGTGCAGGTCCTGTGGGAGCGGCGGTGCGACGCCTCGACTTGACCCGCGATGAAAGCCCTACCCAACCCGCGCCAGGCTCGCCAACACCGCTTCAATCTCCACCAACACCGCCGGATCATCCAGGGTCGAAGGCGGTGTATACGGCTGCTGATCGGCAATCTTGCGCAGCACTGCGCGCAGGATCTTGCCCGAGCGGGTCTTGGGCAGGCGCTTGACCACCCGCACCTGGTTGAAACAGGCCAGCGCACCAATCTGCTCGCGCACGCTGGCCACCAGCTCGCTCTGCAACTGCGCCTGGGCAAGGTCCTGGCCGTCCTTGAGCACCACCAGCGCCAGTGGCACCTGGCCCTTGATCTCGTCGTGCACGCCGATCACCGCGCACTCGGCCACGGCCGGATGGCGGGCCACCAGGTCTTCCATCTCGCCGGTAGACAGGCGATGGCCGGAGACGTTGATGACGTCGTCGGTGCGGCCCATGATGTAGACGAAACCGTCTTCATCCAGATAGCCGCCGTCGCCGGTGTGGTAATAGCCGGGGTAGGTCTTCAGGTAGGCATCCAGGTAGCGCTGGTGGTCGCCCCACAAGGTCTGGCTGCAGCCAGGCGGCAGCGGCAAGGCAATGACGATCGAGCCTTGCTGGTTGGCGCCGAGCAGATGCCCGTCATCATCCAGCACCTGTACGTTGTAGCCCGGCACCGCCCGGTTGCTCGAGCCCGGCCGCGCTGCACTGCCCTCCATACCCACGCACGGTGCGGTCACCGGCCAGCCGGTTTCGGTCTGCCACCAGTGGTCGTGGACGGTCTTGCCGCTGGTGGCCTCCAGCCATTGATGGGTGCTGGAATCAAGCTTCTCGCCGGCCAGAAACAGCTGGCGCAGGGAGCTCAGGTCATAGCGGCGCAGCAATTCGCCGTCGGGGTCTTCCTTGCGGATCGCGCGCATGGCGGTGGGCGCGCAGAACAGGCCGTTGACCCGGTACTGCTCGACCACCCGCCAGTAGGCGCCGGCATCCGGGGTGCGGATCGGCTTGCCTTCGTAGAACACCGTGGTGCAGCCATTCATCAGCGGCCCGTAGACGATCAGCGAATGGCCAACCACCCAGCCAACGTCGGAAATCCCCCACCACACGTCGCCCGCCTGCATGCCATAGATATGGCGCATGGCAAAACTCAGGGCCACGGCGTTGCCGCCGTTTTCGCGCACGATCCCCTTGGGTTTGCCGGTGGTGCCCGAGGTATACATGATGTACAGCGGGTCAGCGGCGGCCAGTTCCACCGGCGCCACTGCTCTGGCCGTGGCCACCGCTTCGAGCCAGTCGAGGTCGCGGCCTTCGACCAGGGTTGCGGTGGCTTGCGGGCGTTGCAGCACCAGCACCTGGCGCGGCTGGTGCCTGGCCAGTTGCAAGGCGCGGTCGACCAGCGGCTTGTAGTCGACGACCCGGTCGAATTCCAGCCCGCACGAAGCAGTCAGCAGCAGGGTGGGCCGGGCATCGTCGATGCGCAGCGCCAGCTCGTTGGCGGCAAAGCCGCCAAACACCACCGAATGCACCGCGCCAATGCGCGCACAGGCGAGCATGGCCATGGCCGCCTGGGGCACCATGGGCATGTAGATGATCACCCCGTCGCCCTTCTCGACCCCAAGCTCGCGCAGCAAGCCGGCCAGGCGCGCCACTTCATCGCGCAGCTGGTTGTAGCTGAACTGCTGCTGGCTGCCGGTTACCGGCGAGTCATAGATCAGCGCGGTCTGCTCGCCACGGCCCTGTTCGATCTGATGGTCGAGGGCCAGGTAGCAGCTGTTGAGACGGCCGTCGGCGAACCACTGGTGGCTGCCATCGGCATTTTCAACAAGGGTTTGCAGGGGCTTGCGGTACCAGGCCAGGTGATCGGCCTGTTCGGCCCAGAAGGCGGCAGGATCGGCGATGGAGCGGGCGTAGCTGTGCTGGTATGTCATCGAATGTAGAACCCTGAACTTGTTGTTATTAATAAAGGGCGAGCTTCGAGTATGGACCGCAGTTGTCAGTCTGCCATGGGACTTAAGTCGCATCTTGCCGGTATGATGACCGGCGTTTATTTACGAGCCTGCCGCCAACCCCATGCATACCCTTGAAGACCTCAAAGCCGGCCGTCTGGCGGGCATTACCCGCCTCGACCTGGCCTGCGGGCTGGAACACTTCCCCCGGGAAATTTTCGACCTGGCCGACAGCCTGCAGGTACTCAACCTGACCGGTAACAACTTGAGCGACTTGCCCGGAGACCTGGGCCGGCTGCACCAGCTCAAGGTGCTGTTCTGCTCGCAGAACCGCTTTCGCCACCTGCCCGAAGGCATCGGCCAGTGCCCGATGCTGGAAATGGTCGGTTTCAAGAGCAACCAGATCGAGCAGGTCAGCGGCGCGGCGCTGCCACCACGGCTGCGGGCCCTGGTGCTGACCGACAACCGCATCGAAACCCTGCCCGAAGCCCTGGGCGATTGCCCGCACCTGCAAAAGCTGATGCTTGCCGGCAACCGCCTGCGCGAACTGCCGGCAAGCCTTGCGCGCTGCACCAGGCTTGAACTGCTGCGCCTGTCGGCCAACCGGCTGCCGGCCCTGCCCGACTGGTTGCTGCAGATGCCGCGCCTGGCCTGGCTGGCCTACGCCGGCAACCCCATGACGGCGGGCTACTGCACGCCGCAAGATCCTGGCCATTGCCAGGTGATTGACTGGCAGCAGATCGACCTTGAACAGGTACTGGGCCAGGGCGCATCCGGGGTCATTCACCAGGCGCGCTGGCAGCAGCAGAGCGCGCCGGTGGCGGTCAAGCTGTACAAGGGCGAGATCACCAGCGACGGCTTGCCGCTCAACGAAATGAGTGCCTGCATTGCCGCCGGCGATCACCCGCAACTGGTGCGCCTGGCCGGGCGCATCGACAACCACCCGCAGCAACTGCCGGCGCTGGTGATGCAGTTGATCGAGCCGAGCTGGTTCAACCTGGCCGGGCCGCCGAGCCTGGATTCATGCACCCGCGACTGTTATCCGCGCGAGCGGCGTTTGCGCCTTGCCAGCGTGCGGCGCCTGGCCGCTGCCATTGCAGCGGTAGGCGCGCATTTGCACGGGCACGGCATCACCCATGGCGACCTGTATGCGCACAACGTGCTGTGTGACGAGCATGGCGACTGCTTGCTGGGGGACTTTGGCGCGGCGTCGTTCCATCCGCTGGATGGCAGCGTGGCGACTGAAGCGCTGCAGCGGATCGAGGTGCTGGCGTTTGGGGTGTTGCTGGGGGAATTGCTGGCGTGTTGCGAGGGCGATTGCGAGGTGTTGCGGGGGGTGCAGCGCGAGTGTGTACGGGATGAGGTGATGCTGCGTCCGGGGTTTGCCGAGGTTTGTCAGCGGCTTCGCGGCGTCTGAATCGCGGGTCAAGTCGAGGCGTCGCACCGCCGCTCCCACAATGTACCTGTGGGAGCGGAAGGTTTACATCAACCCGCCAGACCTACATAGACGTTCTGCACGTCATCGTTATCGTCGATGGCTTCCAGGAAGGCTTCAACCTCTGCCATCTGCTCATCGCTCAGGGTGCTGACCGGGTTTTTCGGGGTGTAGCCGATTTTTGCCGAGACCACGGTGAAGCCTTGACCCGGCAGGGCTTTCTGCACGGCGTCGAGGTCGGTGGTGTCGGTGATGAACAGGGTCGCGCCCTCTTCTTCGCCTTCGGCAAAATCCTGGGCGCCGGCTTCGATGGCGGCCATTTCCGGGTCAGCGTCAGGGCTGGCCGGCGTGGCTTCGATCAGGCCGACATGGTTGAAATCCCAGGCCACCGAACCGGAAGCGCCCAGCTGGCCCTTGCGGAACAGTACGCGGATTTGCGCCACGGTGCGGTTGACGTTGTCGGTCAGGCACTCGACGATCAGCGGCACCTGGTGCGGGGCAAAACCTTCGTAGGTGACGGCGGTGTACTGCACCGCGTCGCCGTCCAGGCCGGCACCCTTACGGATGGCACGTTCAAGGGTCTCGCGGGTCATCGAAGCCTTTTTGGCTTGCTCGATGGCCAGGCGCAGGCGCGGGTTCATGTCCGGGTCGGCGCCGGACTTGGCAGCGATCTGGATCTCTTTGGACAGCTTGCCCATGATCTTGCCTTTGGCGTTGGCTGCGACTTCTCTATGCTTGGCTTTCCACTGTGCGCCCATCTCGACTCTCTTGTTTCAGGTGCCGGTTCAGGTAGCGACCGGCCAAAGTGGCAAGCAGTTTATACGCTCCGCAGGCCATCGACAAAAAAACCCTTCAGCCCTTGTCGGCCTTGCCCGCAGCAGCGGCAAAACGCGCCAGGCGCACGTCAAGGTGGCGCGGGCGGCGGCCGTTGTCTTCGGCCTGCTCCTTGCGACGGATGGCATTGCGCACCATCAGCGAGCCCAGGTAGCGGATCGGCTCCGGCGGGAAGTAGCCCAGCGGGCCGTTGACCAGCGGCGAGCGGGTCCATGGGTTGTCCAGGCCCAGGGCCAGCGACGAAAGGATCTGCCCGCCCATGTGGCAGGGGCCGACGCCGCTGCCCGAGTAGCCAAAGCCGTAAAACACGTTGCCCTGGCCATTGAGCCGGCCAAAAAACGGCAAGCCGGTCACCGAACGGTCCGACGGCCCGTTCCAGGTCGCGGCAATCGGCACCTGGGCCAGGGCCGGGAAGAACTCGCCAAGGCTGCGGCGCAGCAACGGCTCATAGGGCGACGGCTGGTCGAACACCGGCAGCATCCGCCCGCCATAGGCGAAGGTATTGCCGCCCTTGCCGAGCATCAGCCGGCCATCGCTGGTGTTGTGGTAGTAATGCACGAAGATCCGCGAATCGAGCACGCTGATGCCGCTGGTCAGGCCGATCTGTTCGAGCAACTGCGGTTGCGGCTCGGTGATGATCATGTCGCTGGAGACGATCGCCACGCTGCGCTCGAACTGCGGGAAGGCCCGCGCCATCCAGGCGTTGAGGGCCAGCACCACGCGACCGGCGCGGATATTGCCACGGGCGGTTTCGACCAGCGCCTGCGGCCCTTGCTGCAAACCGCTCATGGCCGTGCCCTCATAAATGCGCACGCCCTTTTGCAAAGCGATCCGGCGCAGGCCGCGCACCAGTTTGCCCGGCTGTACCGTGGCGGCCGCTGGCGAGAACCAGCCTTCCAGGTGCTTGGCCGAGCCCGCCAGGCGCTGCACCTGCGCAACCGGCAGGCGCTGGAACGAGTTGATGCCCTGGCGCTCAAGCGCTGCAATCACGCCATCGGTGGCGCCGACCTGGGCGCGGTTGGTGGCCGTGTACAAGGTGCCGTCCAGGCGGTAGTCGGCGTTGATACCGTGGGCCTGGCAGAACTCGCCGATGGCGTAGATGCTCTGCTCCGAAGCCTTGACCAGGCGCACCGCCTCCTGCGCCCCGAACAGCCGTTCGAGGGTGAAGTACTTGGCCGACCACGACAGCGCGCAGCCGCCGTTGCGCCCACTGGCGCCGGCGCCACAGATGTCGGCCTCGATCAGCACCACATCCAGCGCCGGGTTGTGCTCCTTGAGCATGAGCGCCGTCCACAGGCCGGTGTAGCCGCCACCGACGATGCACACCTGGCAGTCGGTATCAGCCGCCAGCGGCGGGCACGCGGGTGCAACTTCCTGGTCCAGCGCCTGTTGCAGCCAGAACGGTCTCATGTCGGCTTCCTTATAAGTTCAAGTACGCAGCGGTTTGATCGCCATGGCCGTGTTGGGAGCAACGGCCGGGGTGTGTTCGGGGCTGGCCGGGCGGCTGTTCCAGTGCGGCAGCAGCACCAGGGCGGAAAACAGCGCACAACCGGCAAAGACAATGAACACCGTGACGCTGTCGAAATAGCCCGGCAGCAGGCCGCCGAGAATCGCCCCGACCGAACCGCAGCCGTTGACGAAGCCTGCGGCAGTGGCGCCGGCCTTGGCGGTGCCGAAGTCGATGGCTGCCGCGCCGCTGATCATCGAGTCTGGCCCGTACAGGGTCAGGCCCATGACAAACAGCAAAGCCACCACCAGCAATACGCTGCCGGTATGCAGGGCGGCCATGAACAGCCCGAGCACCACGGTCAGCACCACCAGGCTGATCACGCAGGCCGGCATGCGCCGGGCGCCGAAGAGTTTGTCCGAGGCCAGGCCGATCATGATCGGGCCGAGCAAGCCGGCCAGCTCGAAGGCGGTGGGGATGATTGCCGCGCCAACCTTGCCCACCGACGGCATCTGTTCGAAGACGATCACCGGGCCCCAGAGCAGAATCGCGTAGCGCGCCGGTTTTAACAGAAAGTACGCCAGCCCCAGGGTCAGCACCGTGCGGTTGCGCAGGATCTCGCGCAACGGCGCCCAGATGCTGCAAATCGTCGAGCCCGGCAGCATGCTTTCGGGCTCGGGCTCCACCGCCGGCAAACCGACGTCTTCAGGCTTGTTGCGCTGGAAGATGAAGAACAGCACCGCTACCAGCGCCACCACCGCCGCGCTGGAGATGAACGCCGCATGCCAACTGCCGATCAGGGTGTAGGCCCACCAGCCAGCAAACGGCGAGGCCACCAGGCCGCCAAAGGCATAGCATGAACTCCACAGCCCCAGTACCCGCCCGCGCTGGGAGGACGGGAAGAAGCTGCCGATGTTCTTGCACAGCCCGGCCCAGCCGGTCGATTGCGCCAGGCCCTGGACCAGCATGCAGGTAGCAAAGATCGGGAAGGTCGCGTAACTGCCCATCACCACGGCAGCGGCGGCAGAAATCACCAGGCCGCCGAGCACCACCACCCGCGGGCCGAAGCGGTCGGCGAGCATGCCCCAGGTAAATTGCCCGAATGCGTAGGCGGTCAGGTAGATGGCGTCGAGGTTGGCCATGGCCATTTTGTCGAGGGTGAAGCTTGGGTCTTCGGCGATGCCGAGCTTGGCCACCGAAAAGGCTTTGCGGGTGAAGTAGAACGCGGCGTAGGCCAGCCAGGTGATGGCAAAAATCTGCACGCGCCAACGTTTGATATCTGCAACGTGTTTGTTCATGGTGGGATCTGACCTCGAGAGCTGAGTGTGCCGGCAGAATTTGAAAAAAACGCCTGTCTTGTTGTTGTGTTGCGCACTGCGTGACGGCCGGTCGAACCCGTCACCTGCTCAGATAGAAACAATTACTGACTGATAAATAAAATCGATTTATCGTATTTCACAAATAAGCTCAGCTTGTAACAGGTGCTGCGATGTCGGTGTCCCACGCTCAGTTAAAGGCTTTTCACGCAGTTGCCCTGCACGGCAGCTTCACCCGCGCCGCCGAACGGTTGTTCCTGACCCAGCCGGCGATCTCCGACCAGGTGCGTAAACTCGAAGAACGTTTCGGGGTTTTGCTGTTTCACCGCAACAAGCGTTCGGTGCAACTGACCGATCTGGGCGAGCGTTTACTGGCGATCACCCAGCGCTTGTTCGTCTGCGAGGCCGAAGCCCATGAGCTGCTGCAGGATTCGCGCGCCTTGCAGACCGGCACCCTGGTGCTGGCGGTGGATGCGCCGGTGCACGTGCTGCCGCAGATTGCGCGCTTCTGCCAGCAGTACCCGGGGATCAGCGTCAAGGTCGAGACCGGCAATACCGACGAGTCGCTGCTGCGGCTGTTCAACTACCAGGCCGACCTGGCCCTGCTCGGCCGCGACGTTGATGATGACCGGCTGCTGTGCGTGCCGCTGCGCAGCGACCCGATGGTGGCCTTCGTCTCGCACAACCACCCCTGGGCCAGCCGTGGTTCGATCAGCCTGGCCGACCTTGACGACACGCCAATCGTGCTGCGTGAACCGGGTTCGGTCACCCGCCAGACCCTGGAAGAAGAAATGGCCCGCGCCGGCCTGCGCATCCGCGCGGCGATCCAGGTCGAAGGCCGGGAAGCTGCGCGCGAGGCGGTGGTGGTGGGGATTGGCGTGGGCGTGGTGTCGGCCGCCGAGTTCGGCGCCGATGCGCGGGTGTGTGCGTTGCCGATTGTCGATTGCCAGCGGCGTTTGACCGAGACCCTGGTGTGCTTGCGCGAGCAGAGCTCACGGCGGCTGGTGGCGACGTTTTTGCAGATGGTGCAGGACAGCCTTTAGTCCCATCGCGGGGCAAGCCCGCTCCTACAGTAGGAGCGGGCTTGCCCCGCGATCAGGGCCTAAGCCGCTTCCCTGCCCCGCGCCACCGCCTGGGCCGCGGCCAGCATCGAGCGCAACAGCACCGCGCAGCCATCGGCCAGGTCTTGCGGCGCGGCATTCTCGATTTCGTTGTGGCTGATGCCGCCTTCGCAGGGGACGAAGATCATCCCCGCCGGGCCCAGTTCGGCGACGAAGATCGCGTCATGCCCGGCGCCACTGACGATATCCATGTGCGACAAGCCCAGGCCCTGGGCTGCGCTGCGCACCGCCTGCACGCAGCCCTCGTCGAAGTACAGCGGCGGGAAGTCTGCGGTCGGCGTCAGGCTGTAGGTCAACCCGTGCTGCTGGCAGGTGCTGCTGATCACATCCTTGACCTGGGCAATCATCGAATCCAGCCGCGCCGGCTCCAGGTGACGGAAATCCAGGGTCATGCGCACCTCGCCAGGTATCACGTTGCGCGAGCCCGGATAGGCCTGCAGGCAACCGACCGTACCGCAGGCATGGGGCTGGTGCTCGAGGGCCACGCGGTTGACCGCCGCCACCACGGCGCTGGCGCCGACCAGGGCGTCCTTGCGCAGGTGCATCGGCGTTGGCCCGGCGTGGGCCTCGACGCCGCGCAGGGTCAGGTCGAACCACTTCTGCCCGAGCGCGCCAAGCACCACGCCGATGGTCTTGTGCTGGTCTTCAAGAATCGGCCCCTGCTCGATATGCGCTTCGAAATAGGCGCCCACCGGATGACCACTGACCGCCCGCGGCCCGGCATAACCAATGGCGTTAAGCGCCTCGCCGACGCTGATGCCGTCGGCGTCGGTCTTGGCCAGGGTCTGGGCCAGGGTGAATTTTTCGGCAAACACCCCCGAACCCATCATGCACGGGGCAAAGCGCGAGCCCTCTTCGTTGGTCCACACCACCACTTCCAGCGGCGCTTCGGTTTCGACCTTGAGGTCGTTGAGGGTGCGCAGCACTTCCAGCCCGGCCAGCACGCCAAAGCAGCCATCGAACTTGCCACCGGTGGGCTGGGTATCGATATGGCTGCCGGTCATCACCGGCGGCAATTGCGGGTTGCGCCCCGGGCGGCGGGCGAAGATGTTGCCGACGCCATCAATGCTGACGGTGCAGCCGGCCTCTTCGGTCCATTTGACGAACAGGTCGCGGGCCTGGCGATCGAGGTCGGTCAAAGCCAGCCGGCAAACGCCACCCTTGACCGTGGCGCCAAGCCGGGCCAGCTCCATCAGCGACTGCCACAGGCGTTCGCCGTTGATATGCCGTTGGGTCGATTGCAGAACATCCTGAGCGGTTTGCATGTGCGTCTCCTGCATCACGTGCCTGGCCTCTGCGGGCCATGGGCTTACACGGTGGGTTTGAGGTTGGCCGTGCGGGCGGCCCTGAAGCTACCGAGGGCGTAGTAGATCAGCCCGCCCAGGGCAGAGCCGGTGAACCAGCCAAAGTCGTAGAACCAGCTGAAGGCGCTGCTGTGCAGCGACAGTAGGGTCAGCGCCACCGGCACGCCGAAGGCAATGAAGCCAGCGGCGTTCCAGGCCGGGTAGACGTCGTCGCGGTACAGGCCGGCGAGGTCCAGGGTCTGTTTGCGGGTGATGAAGTAGTCGACCACCATGATCCCGGCAATCGGCCCGAGCAGGCTCGAATAGCCCAGCAGCCAGTTGGAATAGACGCTCTCCAGGCTGACGTCGCTGACGATCCAGCCGAGCTTTTTCAGCAGCTCATGGCCCATCAGCAGCAAGCCCACCAGGCCGGTGAGCAGCACGGCGGTGGTGCGGCCGATCCATTTGGGCGCCAGGTTCTGGAAGTCATTGGTCGGCGAGACGATATTGGCTGCGGTGTTGGTCGACAGCGTGGCGATGATGATCAGGGCCATGGCCAGCGCCACCCACATCGGGCTCTGGATATGGCCAATGAGGCTGACCGGGTCGGACACGGTTTCGCCCACCAGCGAGGCAGAGGCTGCGGTCAGCACCACGCCGAGGGCGGCGAACAGGAACATGGTCAGTGGCAGGCCGAAGATCTGCCCGAGGATCTGGTCCTTCTGGCTTTTCGCGTAGCGGCTGAAATCGGGGATGTTCAGCGACAGGGTGGCCCAGAACCCGACCATCGCAGTGAGCCCGGCAAAGAAGTAGCCATAGACACTGGCACCCTCGGGGCGCTTGGGCGGCTGGGCCATCAACTCGCTGATCGAGACGTTGGGCAAGGCCCACACCAGCAGCCCCGCTCCCACCAGCACCAGCAGCGGCGCCGACAGGGTTTCCAGCCATTTGATCGACTCGGCGCCGCGCAGCACCACCCACAGGTTCAGGCACCAGAACAGCATGAAGCCGATCACCTCGCCGGTGCCGCCGAGGGCTTTCCAGTCCGCCGACAGCGAGCCGAGAAACAGGTGAATGGCCAGGCCGCCGAACATCGTCTGGATGCCGAACCAGCCGCAAGCCACCAGGGCGCGGATCAGGCACGGTACGTTGGAGCCGATGATGCCGAAGGACGAACGCAGCAGCACCGGAAAGGGAATGCCGTACTTGGTACCGGGAAAAGCGTTCAAGGTCAGCGGGATCAATACCACGGTGTTGGCCAGCAAAATCGCCAGCAGCGCCTCGCCCACGGTCAGGCCAAAATAGGCGGTGAGCACGCCGCCCAGGGTATAGGTCGGCACGCAGATCGACATGCCGACCCACAGCGCGGTGATGTGCCATTTGTTCCAGGTGCGCTCGTGCACCTTGGTCGGGGCGATGTCGTGGTTATACCTGGGGCTGTCGAGGACGTCGCTGCCGGCGTCGAGTTCGAACAAGCCGTCGCGTTCGCTCACCTGCGATCTGGTCTGCTGCATGGCCGCTCCACTGTTGTTGTGTTTTTGGGAGTTGGTTGCATTGCACGGGCATGTGGGCAATCACGGTTGCCCATGAGAAATCTTGACCATTTCTACAACCTGTCAAGAACGACAGGACCACTGGTCGTTTTCCCTCAGCACTTCTCAAATCATATAACTCTTACAAATCAGTAAGTTAACCTTGTTATATGCATATAAATTAAATATTTGCCCTATCTGAAATCGCCGACTAGATTCATTTCCTGACAGCGATGACAGGTTTTCGCCTACGCTGAAAAAAGTACAAAACCTAGAACCGGTAACAACCGGTCAAGCCTGCGAGGAGCATCTGATGACGCTTATGATTCGTGGCGCCACCCTGATTACCCATGAAGAAAGCTACCGCGCCGATGTCTTGTGTGCCGACGGCGTGATCAAGGCCATCGGCCCTGACCTTGAAGTGCCGGCCGGCTGTGAAGTGCTCGACGGCAGCGGCCAGTACCTGATGCCCGGCGGCATCGACCCGCACACCCACATGCAATTGCCCTTCATGGGCACCGTGGCCAGCGAAGACTTCTACAGCGGCACTGCCGCGGGCCTGGCCGGCGGCACCACCTCGATCATCGACTTCGTGATTCCCAACCCGCAGCAGTCCTTGCTCGAAGCCTTCCACCAGTGGCGTGGCTGGGCCGAGAAGTCGGCCAGCGACTACGGCTTTCACGTCGCCGTGACCTGGTGGAGCGAGCAGGTGCGCGAGGAGATGGGCGAACTGGTGCGCCTGCACGGGGTCAACAGCTTCAAGCACTTCATGGCCTACAAGAACGCGATCATGGCCGCCGACGACACCCTGGTCGCCAGCTTCGAGCGCTGCCTGGAGCTCGGCGCGGTGCCGACCGTGCATGCCGAGAACGGCGAATTGGTCTATCACCTGCAACGCAAGCTGATGGCCCAGGGCATTACCGGGCCGGAAGCGCACCCGCTATCAAGGCCCTCGCAGGTCGAAGGCGAAGCCGCCAGCCGCGCCATTCGCATCGCTGAAACCCTCGGCACGCCGCTGTACCTGGTGCATGTTTCGACCCGCGAAGCCCTGGATGAAATCACCTACGCGCGCAACAAGGGCCTGCAGGTCTACGGCGAAGTGCTGGCCGGGCACCTGCTGCTGGATGACAGCGTCTACCGCCACCCCGACTGGCAAACCGCCGCCGGTTACGTCATGAGCCCGCCGTTCCGCCCGCGCCAGGACGGCCACCAGGAGGCGCTGTGGCACGGCCTGCAATCGGGCAACCTGCACACCACCGCCACCGACCATTGCTGCTTTTGCGCCGAACAGAAAGCCGCCGGGCGCGACGACTTCAGCCGCATCCCCAACGGTACTGCCGGCATTGAGGACCGCATGGCAGTGCTGTGGGACGAAGGGGTCAACAGCGGCAAGTTGTCGATGCAGGACTTTGTCGCCCTGACTTCGACCAACACCGCGAAGATCTTCAACCTGTTCCCGCGCAAGGGCGCCCTGCGCGTCGGTGCCGACGCCGATCTGGTGCTCTGGGACCCGCAAGGCACACGGACCATCTCGGCGGCCACGCACCATCAGCAGGTGGACTTCAACATCTTCGAAGGCAAGACCGTGCGCGGCATCCCCAGCCACACCCTCAGCCAGGGCAAGCTGGTCTGGGCCAACGGCGACCTGCGCGCCGAGCGCGGCGCCGGGCGCTACATCGAACGGCCGGCGTACCCGGCGGTGTTCGACCTGCTCAGCAAGCGGGCCGAGCATTCCCGGCCGGTCGCCGTTAAGCGCTGAAGAGCATCGCGGGTCAAGCCCGCTCCCACATGTGGGAGCGGCGGTGCGACGACTCGACTTGACCCGCGATGGAAGGCAAAGCCTTCCCCAAAAAATAAAAAAATGAGGAACCCACCGTGATCGATTCCCTCAACCACCTCCCCCGACCGTCCGAGAACAACGCCACCCTCGCCGAACACTTCAGCGACCTGGCGCCAGCGTTGAACGCCCGTCAGGCCGCGCTGGAAGCCTCACGCTGCCTGTATTGCTACGACGCGCCTTGCGTCAACGCCTGCCCCAGCGAGATCGACATCCCTTCGTTCATCCGCAACATCCACCAGGAGAACGTCCAGGGCGCGGCGCAGAAGATTCTCTCGGCCAACATCCTCGGCGGCAGTTGCGCGCGGGTGTGCCCCACCGAGATCCTCTGCCAGCAGGCCTGCGTGCGCAACAACCACCAGGAGTGCGCGCCGGTGCTGATCGGCCTGTTGCAGCGCTATGCGGTAGACCACGCCGAGTTTGCCCAGCACCCGTTCCAGCGCGCCGCCAGCACCGGCAAGCGCATTGCCGTGGTCGGCGCCGGCCCGGCCGGGCTGTCGTGCGCCCACCGCCTGGCCTGGCACGGCCATGACGTGGTGATTTTCGAAGCCCGGGAAAAAGCCGGTGGCCTCAATGAATACGGGATCGCCAAATACAAGCTGGTCGACGATTTCGCCCAGCGCGAGCTGGACTTTGTCCTGCAGATCGGCGGCATCGAAATCCGCCACGGCCAGGTACTGGGCGACAACCTCAGCCTAGCCGAGCTGCAACAGCAGTTCGACGCGGTGTTCCTCGGCCTGGGCCTGAATGCCGTGCGCCAGCTGGGCCTGGCCAACGAGGCAGCACCGGGCATGCTCGCCGCCACCGAGTTCATCCGCGAACTGCGCCAGGCCGATGACCTCACCTCCCTGCCGGTGGCCGACCGTTGCATCGTCCTCGGCGCCGGCAATACCGCCATCGACATGGCCGTGCAAATGGCCCGCCTCGGTGCCCGCGACGTCAACCTGGTGTATCGCCGTGGCGTCGAGGACATGGGCGCCACCGCGCACGAGCAACACATCGCCAAGGACAACCAGGTACGCCTGCTGACCTGGGCCCAGCCCGAACAAGTGCTGCTCGACGATCAGGGCCGGGTGCGCGGCATGCGCTTTGCCCGCACGCACTTGAGCGATGACCGCCTGCAGCCAACCGGCGAGACCTTCGAACTGGCTGCCGACGCGATCTTCAAAGCCATCGGCCAAGCCTTCGATGGTGGTGCCCTGAGCGACAGCAGCGGCCAGCAGCTGGCCCGCGAGGGCGAGCGCATTCGCGTCGACGAGCAGCTGCGCACCAGCCTGCCCGGCGTATACGCCGGCGGCGACTGCACCCAGCTCGGCCAGGACCTTACCGTCCAGGCCGTGCAGCACGGCAAGCTGGCCGCCGAGGCCATGCATGCGCACCTGATGCTCAATGTGGAGGCTGCATAATGGCTGACCTGTCGATCGAATTCGCTGGCATCAAGGCGCCCAACCCGTTCTGGCTGGCCTCCGCACCGCCCACCGACAAGGCTTACAACGTGGTCCGTGCCTACCAGGCCGGCTGGGGTGGCGTGGTCTGGAAAACCCTGGGCGAAGACCCCGCCGCAGTCAACGTCTCGTCGCGTTACTCGGCGCATTACGGGGCCAACCGCGAGGTCATGGGCATCAACAACATCGAGCTGATCACCGACCGTTCGCTGGAAATCAACCTGCGCGAAATCACCCAGGTGAAGAAGGACTGGCCAGACCGCGCACTGATCGTCTCGCTGATGGTGCCCTGCGTCGAAGAATCCTGGAAAGCCATTTTGCCGCTGGTCGAAGCCACTGGCGCCGACGGCATCGAGCTCAACTTCGGCTGCCCCCACGGCATGCCCGAACGCGGCATGGGCGCGGCGGTCGGCCAGGTGCCGGAGTACGTCGAACAGGTCACCCGCTGGTGCAAGACGTACTGCTCGCTGCCGGTGATCGTCAAGCTGACACCGAACATCACCGACATCCGCCAGTCGGCCCGCGCCGCCCATCGTGGTGGCGCCGACGCGGTGTCGCTGATCAACACCATCAACTCGATCACCAGCGTCGACCTCGAACGCATGGTTGCCCACCCCATTGTCGGCGACATGAGCACCCATGGCGGCTATTGCGGCTCGGCGGTCAAGCCGATCGCCCTGAACATGGTTGCCGAAATCGCCCGCGACCCGGCCACCCACGGCCTGCCGATCTGCGGTATTGGCGGCATCGGCAGCTGGCGTGACGCCGCCGAGTTCGTCGCCCTCGGCTGCGGCGCGGTGCAGGTGTGCACGGCGGCGATGCTGCATGGCTTTCGCATCGTCGACGAGATGAAGGACGGCCTCTCGCGCTGGATGGACAGCCAGGGCTACCGCAGCCTCAAGGAGTTCCAGGGCCGCGCCGTGGGCCACACCACCGACTGGAAGTACCTGGACATCAACTACCAGGTGGTGGCCAGGATCGACCAGGCGGCATGCATCGGTTGCGGGCGCTGCCACATCGCCTGCGAAGACACCTCGCACCAGGCCATCGCCAACCTCAAGCAGACCGACGGCAGCCACCGCTACGAGGTGATCGACGCCGAATGCGTGGGCTGCAACCTGTGCCAAATCACCTGCCCGGTACAGGACTGCATCGAGATGGTCCCGCAGGACACCGGCAAGCCGTTTCTTGACTGGCTGCATGACCCGCGCAACCCCTACCGCGAAGCGTCCTGAGGCATGAGGTTACGACCTTGGCGTTGCAAAGCGCCAAGGTCGCCTTGCTCACAAGGCTACTCGGGCTCGAACTCAAACAGCGTAGGCTTGCCGTTGATCAGCTCAATTCGGCCAACCTGCCATCGGTTGGCTTCGAGCTGAACAGGCTTGGGATAAAACGTGTGTACATTCGTGCCCAGTGTGACTGTGCAGCAGACATGTTCGGCGGTGAGCTCGCCAACCTTGGAATAGTTGGTTACCACGATATCGTAGCGCCTGTAGTACCAATAAGAGATATCGATGACCTCCATTCCCGGGCCCGTCATTACATCCTGGACAAGACGGGCGTAAGGCGACCTTTCCAGATCGCCCCTGTTTGCGTAACTCACGCTTGGCTGTTCATTGAGCGACGCATGCGGCATGTTCAGGGCGACATCCAGATCTCCGAGTGCGGCGCTCCAGCTCAGGCATACTTTTCCTGCCCGGCCGTTTGTAAGTTCAGGGCCAGTGTCTTTTGTTAGTGTTTGTGCAGCAACGTCAAGCGTTTCAACGAATAGTGCGTTTTCGATCTGGGTGGCCAGCTTCGGCTGTAGACGCTCCATTTCTGCAGTCGCTTCGCCGATATAACGAATGCGGCTGACCGCCAGAGCGTCATTGGCAGCCACAAGAGCAGTGTGATCTGCGGGACCATGGTTGACCACGAACACATCCGCCTGCGGACAACTGCGCGCATAGTCATCGGCGGCAACGGTAAAGTTGCCGCGGCTGGCGTTCAGGTAATGTTTGCACTCAAGGACAAAACGGGTGTTGCTGTTACGGTCGCCGGCAGAATCGACGCGCAGGATGCGAAAGTCCGGTTGAATACCGACTTTGCGTTTTTTACTGGTCCCTACCAGGTCGGAGCGCAACTCTGCCCAGACATCATACTGCTCACCCTGCCACTGGTAAGACGCCAGCCGGCTACCCCCAAACGCGAAAGACAAGACCCCATTTGCATCGGGATGGAATTGCAGGCTTTCGGTACGCCGCGCTGCAGTTTGCAGCATAACGCTGCCAACCCATACGGAATAGAGCTCGTGGCGCTTGCGCCATAAAGGCAGGTTGAGCAGGTCAAGCAACTCCTTGCGGGTGCGATCGACCCATTGCTCGCGTGTTGTCAGTGCGTCGAGTGTTGGTGTGACGCTCGCCACAATATCCTGGGGGGCGAGCCTGCCCTGGCGGACTCCCTCGACAATCGACCTGAGGTAGAACTCGATTCCGGCATCTACCTGATCGTGGGTTGCCGAGATCCGTGCACGATCCACTTCTGACAAGCTGGGCAACCGAGAGGCCATTAGACCATCCCTGCTTGAAGCCATGCTCCCACACCAGCTTCTAAGATCATTCAGCAATTGCGCAAGACGCAGCACTACATGATCAAATTCGGCATGCTGAGTAGCCGGCATAGGCAGCACCTGGGGAAACCCCTCGCATTTCGTGCTGCCGACCCCCGACACAAACGATTTCAAGCTATTCCTTAATTCCCAGAGCTGAACGGCCGAAGCTAACTCATACCGAGAAACCAATACCCTTTCCAGCCGCTCAACACTCTGACGAAATGCCTCCAGCGTCGACTTGATAGGATTGCTCACATTCTTGAAGCGAAAAGACACGCTCAGCGGCTGCTGCCCCTGCGCCTCAGCCAGGGCCAAGGTCTGCAGGATATCCTTCATCATCACACCGAAATCGCGCTGGGAGGTCAGTACCGCCACCAGCAAGGTCTCGACGCTGACCTGAGCCAAACCACTGCGCGCATCTGCCTTCAACAGGGCCTCCACCGATGGGTGAGCAACCAGTGAAGGTACCGACGCCAGCAGCGCCTGCTGTACCTGATGGTCAAACTGTACATCACGCCCCGGACGCCGCTTCAGGTTCAGTTCAATACCTGCGCCACTGAGCAGCTCGCGCCACAACGCCTGAGCGCTCACTACCGTGAGTCCATTCATGGTGGTTCCTGTAGATTCGGCTCAAGTGGGGTACCGCGGTTTCAGCGTAGATCACTGCGCCGGTACAGGCTCAAGCCCACTGCCAGCGCCGCCAGCATGCCGGCGCAACTGCGGTTGATCCACTGCATGGTGCGCGCCGAAAAGCGCCGCATGGCGTGCCGCCCGCCATAGGCGTAGACGGCCATCATCAGCCCGTCGATCGCCGCGCTGATGATCGCCAGCACCAGGTACTGCTCGGCCACCGGTTGCTCGGGGCGAATGAACTGCGGCAGGAACGCCGAGAAGAACAGCAAGCCCTTGGGGTTGGACAAGCCGACGAACAAGGCCCGCAAGAAGGCCGAACGCCCCGTGGCGCCAGCGCTCACCGTGCTACGTTGCAAGGCCCCGCTCGGCGCCCGCCAAAGCACCCAGGCCAGGTACAGCAGGTACACCGCGCCCACCCACTTGACCACGCTGAACAGCTGCTCCGAAGCCTGCAGCAAGGCCCCCAGGCCACAGCCCACCGCCGCAATCAACACCAGGTCGGAGAGCATCGCCCCGGCCATGCCGAAACCGGCCACGCGCATGCCGTGGGAAGCGCCATTGTTCAGGGCCAGGAGCATCGCCGGGCCGGGGGTGATCATCACCGCGCTGGCGGCGATAACGTAGAGTAGCAGGGTCGAGGCTTCCATGGCGGGCTCCGCGGGCAGAAAGGCTCAAGCATGCCTCGGCCAGACTGATCATGGCAATCGTGCCATCCCGCGAATGCCTATATCATGACGGTTACAGGAATATCCCCGCGAGGAAGGAATCGTCATGCTTTACCGCCTGGGCGCCGATGGTCTGGTGCTGTTTCACTTGTTGTTCATTGTCTTCGTGCTGTTTGGCGGTTTGCTGGTGCTCAAATGGCGCGGTGCGATGTGGTGGCATCTGCCGGCGATGAGCTGGGGCATGGCCGTGGAGTTCTTTCACCTCACCTGCCCGCTCACCGAGTGGGAAAACCGCCTGCGCCAGGCCTCGGGCCTGGCCGGTTATGAAGGCGGCTTCATCGAGCACTACATTTGGCCGATCATCTACCCGGCGGGGCTGACGCCTGGCATCCAGCTGGTGCTCGGCTCGGTGGTGGTGCTGGTCAACGGCCTGGTCTACCTGCACGTAATGCGCCAGTGGCAGGCGCGACGTCAGCAGCGCATTGCCTAACGCGTGGCGACGATGAACAGGCGCGGGAACGGCAGCAACACCGTGCCATCGGCGGCAGGCGGATAGGCCTGCTCCATCGCCTGCAGGTAGTACTGCAGAAAGTCTGCCTGCTCCTGGGCATCCAGCGCCGCCAGATACGGCCGCAATGCCGAGCCCTTGAACCACTCCACTACCGCCGGCGCGCCGCCTGCGAGCGGGTGGTAATAAGTGGTGCGCCAGACGTCCACGCGCCGGCAATGGGGGCTGAGCACATCGTAGTAATAGGCAGCGGTGTGCCGTGGCGGCAGTTTCAGGTCACCGACCTTGCTGGCCCAGCTGCCCAGTTTGGCGATCTCGCGAAGCTGGCGGTGGGCCGGTTCGTCGAGGTTGTCCGGGGTCTGGATCGCCAGGCTGCCACCGGCCGTCAATTGACGTACCAGCTGCGGGTACAACAGCGCGTGGTCGGGCAGCCATTGCAGCGAGGCGTTGGCGAGGATCACATCGACACCCTCATCGACGCTCCAGCTAGCGATATCAGCCACTTCGAAGGCCAGCTGCGGCAAACGCTGGCGGGCGGCGGCGATCATGTCTTCGCTGCTGTCCAGGCCGGTCACCTGCGCCTCGGGATAGCGGCTGGCGAGCACTTGCGTGGAGTTGCCCGGGCCGCAGCCAAGGTCCACGGCGCTGGCGACTGTGTGGTTGGGCAGCGCCGCTACCAGGTCGCGCACCGGGCGCGTGCGTTCGTTCTCGAAGGTGCTGTACTGCGCGGCGGACCAGGTCATCGCAGGTTCCTTTAGTGGCCTTGGGAAATCGAGCGTGTCCTAGCATGCCGGTTACCCGCCGATTAAGAAACCTCGTACAGCAGCGCCGCCAGTTTGCGCCCGGCAAAACGCAGCTGCGCATCGCTCAGGGCGGTGAAGCCGATCATCACCGCAGGCCGCAGTTGCACCTGCTCGCAGAAGCTGCCGATCGGTTGCAGTTGCAGGCCCTGGTCGGCGGCGCGCTGGCAAAAATCCTGCTCATCCGCCCCTGCCGGCAACCACAGGACAAAGTGCAAACCGGCTTGCTGGCCGCTGACCTCATAACGGCCCGGCGCATGCTCGGCCAGGCAGGCGAGCAGCAGGTCGCGGCGCTGCTGATAGGCCTGGCGCGCCTGCCTCAGGTAGCGTACGAAGCTGCCATTGGCCAGGTACTCGGCCAGGCCCAGTTGCTCGGTAACCCCGACCGCGCCGCCGGTGCCCTGCAGGGTCGCCAGCAACGGTGCGCGCAGGCTCGCCGGCACCAGCATGAAACCCACGCGCAGACCGGCGAACAGGGTCTTGTTGAAACTGCCGCAGTAGATCACCCGGTCGCCGTGATCCAGCGCCTTGAGCGCCGGCAGCGGTGCGTTGTTGTAGTTGAATTCACTGTCGTAGTCGTCTTCGACGATCCACGCCTCGGCACGCTTGGCCCAGTCCAGCAGCATCAGCCGCCGCGACACCGACAGGGTCACGCCCAACGGCGACTGGTGCGCCGGGGTCACGCAGGCCAGGCGGGCATCCAGGTGACGCTCAAGCGCTTGCGCGTCGATGCCCTCGGCGGTTACCGGCACCGCCACCACCTGCGCCCCGGCCCGCGCAAACAGCGACCTGGCGGTGCGGTAGCCGGGGTCTTCGACACAGGCCTTGTCGCCCGGGCGGATCACACTGCGCGCCAACAGGTCGATGCACTGGCGGATGCCGCTGGTGACGATCAGGTCCTGGGCAGTGCAGCGGATGCCGCGATAGCGGCGCAGGTAGTCGGCGATCTGCTCGCGCAGGGCCGGCAGCCCGGCCGCATCCGGCGAGCTGAGCAAGGCTGCCGGCGCTGTCGCCAGGGCCTTGGCCAGCGCCTGGGACCAGGCCTTGAGCGGGAACAGCGCCGGGTCGGCCAGGCGCGCGACAAACGGCACACCCACCTGCACACCGGCGCCGCTGGCCGTGCTCGGTGCGCTGAGCGGCTGGCACGCCGGCGCCGCTGCCGGCTCACTGCCAGCAGCGATAAAGGCGTCAGGCACCACTGCACACACCCGGGTACCGGAGCCGGCCACCCGGTTGACATAGCCCTCATCGCGCAGACGCTCGAACACCAGCTCCAGGGTGCCCCGCGACAGCTGCCAACGCTCGGCCAGGGTGCGCGTCGAGGGCAAGCGGCTGCCGGCCGCCAGGCGCTTGTCGAGGATCGCATCGCGCAGGGCGGCATAGGCGCCTTGCTGCTTGCCCTGGGCCAATGCCGTGGGCAGCGGGAGATCGAGGGCGATGGCGGCTTTGCCTGTGCGCATAGTGGTCCAATCAGGTTTGTTCTTAATGGCGCTGCCGATTAAACCACATTGGCCGCTAAGGTCTGCGCATCGATCACAAGGAACCGTTCAATGCCCACCCCCTTCTCGCCCGGCCCGCGAACCTGGCTTCTATTGCTGCTGATGATTGTCTGCCTGCCGCGGGTGGCCCTGGACATCTACCTGCCCGCCCTGCCCGACATCGCCATTGCCCTGCACGCCAGCGACGCTCAGTTGCACCTGACCCTGACCCTGTACATGCTCGGCTACGCCCTGAGCATGCTGATCAGCGGCCCGCTGTGCGACCGCTTTGGCCGTCGCCCGCTGTTGCTGCTCGGCGGCACGATCTACCTGCTGGCAAGCCTTGCCTGCAGCCTGGCCAACAGTGTCGAGGTGCTGATTGCCGCGCGCCTGTTCCAGGCCCTGGGCGGTTGCTGCGGGGCGGTGATTGGCCGGGTGATGGTGCGTGATCACTTCGACCGCCAGCAGCAGGGCCAGTTGCTCGGCTACCTGTCGATGGGTATGGCGCTGTCGCCGATGATTGCGCCCGTGCTGGGCAGCCTGATCGAAACCGGCCTGGGCTGGCGCTGGATCTTCCTGCTGCTGACCTTGAGCGCTGCCCTGAGCCTGCTGCTGATCGCCCTGCGCCTGCCGGAAACCCGCCCGCCGCAAGTGGACGGGCTGCGTCAGCAACCGGTGCTGAAGGTCTACCTGCGCCTGCTCGGTGACGGCTACTTCATGCGCTATTCACTGGCGATTGCCTGCGTTTACTGCACCTACTTCCCGTTCATCGCCGAGTCCTCGACCCTGCTGCAACGCCGCCTGGGACTGAGTTCAGCGCAGTACGCCGCGGTGTTCGCCGTCACCGTCGGTGGCTACCTGGTAGGCTCGCAGCTGTTTCGCCGGCGCAGTGGCCGCTACAGCGCCGATGCCTTGCTCGGCCAGGCCCTGGTGCTCAACCTGGCTGGCGCGCTGCTGCTGATGCTCGCCACCCGGCTGTGGCCCGACGCGCTGCTGGCGATCGTCCTGCCGATGCTGCTGATCATGCTCTCGGTGGGCCTGGCCATTCCGGCCTGCCAGTGGGCGGTGCTGCAGCCTTATGCGGCCATCGCCGGCAGCGCCTCGGGGTTGTTCTTTTTCATCCAGATGGCCTTCACTGCGCTCTGCAGCCTGGTCATCGGCCAGCTCTCCGATGGCAGCGCCGGGCCCCTGGCCGGCATGACTGCGCTGGCCAGCCTGGCCTTTGCCTTGGTGCTCAAATGGCTGCGCAGCGAAGCGATGACGCTCAAGGCCGGTTCCGGCTAACATGGGCGATTACCTCACCCGCCGGAAGCCTGCCATGAGCCTGACCATCCGCCCCGCGCGGCGCGAAGACGCCGCCCAGATCCTCGCCTTCATCACCGAGCTTGCCGACTACGAGCGCGCCGTCCACGAAGTAATCGCCTCCCGGGCCGACATCGAACGCACCTTGTTCGACGACGGCGCCAAGGCCCTGAGCCTGATTTGCGAGCGCGACGGCCAGGCCATTGGCTATGCGGTGTACTTCTACAGCTACTCGACCTGGCTGGGGCGCAACGGCATTTACCTCGAAGACCTGTACATCACCCCCGAGCAACGCGGTGGCGGTGCCGGCAAGCAGTTGCTGCGTCATATCGCCGTCGAAGCCCTGGCCAACGGCTGCGGGCGCCTGGAGTGGAGCGTGCTCGACTGGAACGAGCCGGCCATCCAGTTCTATAAATCCCTGGGCGCCCTGCCCCAGGATGAATGGGTGCGCTACCGCCTCGAAGGCGCCGGCCTTGAGGCTTTCGCCCGCGGTTGAATGGCTGGGCAAGTGCGGCGCGATCGGCTAAGGTGCGCGCCTTGCCCTTACCTCGCCTTGCCAAGGAATGCACTGAATTGAAGGCCCTCTTTCGCTCCCTCCCGTTACTGTGCCTGGGCGCTGCCCTGGCGGCCTGCAGCGCCACCCCCGCCGACCCGGTCAGTTTCAAGGAAAATGACCTGTATGGCCTTAAAGACCCCAGCGGCAAGGTCATCGTTGCGCCGTCCATCGAGCTGCAACCGGTTTACCACGAAGGCATGGCAGCCGTTCGCATCAACAACAAATGGGGCTACATGGACCGCAAGGGGCAGTTGCTCATCCCGACCCTCTACAAGCGCCCCGGGCCGTTCAGCGATGGCCTGGCAGGCGTCTGCCTGACGTATTCCGAGTGTGGCTACATCGATACCCGGGGCCGCACCGTGGTGCCGTTCGAGTATGACTGGGTAGAGGGTTTCGACGACGCCAAGGATGGCCTGGCGGTAGTCGCCAAAGGCAACCTGTTCGGCATGATCAACCGCAAGGGCGAGCAGGTGATCCCCCTGCGCTTCAGCTCGCGACCCATTACCGAGAAGGGCTATGTGCTGCTGAACGACAGCGCCAGCAAAAAAAGCGGCCTGATGAACACATCCGGCAAAGTGGTGCTGCCTTTCGAATACGACGGCTTCGCCTACAATACCTGGGGCGGACGGCTGATCAACGACAATCTGCTGAGCGCGGCAAAAGAAGGCAAATGGGGCTTTATCGACCTTAAGGGCAAGGTGGTGCTGCCCTATATCTATGACAGACCCGGTTTTTTTCGCGACGGCCAGGCCATCGTACAACGCGACGGCAAGCACTACCGGATCGACCGCAAGGGCAACGAAACGCCCTTGGAATACGAGCCATTGAAGCTACCCTGAGAGTATTTCCAATGATGTAAGCCTGGTGCACAGGAGTGCTGCCCATGGTCGTCAAAGCCAATAGCCAGACCTTCACCATCCTCGCCCAGGACCCGGCGGTGCGTGATGCCCGCGGCCAATTGCTGTTCGCCCGGGTCAGCGTGCCGCTGGAAACCCTCGGCCTGGGCCCCACCGGCTACCGCCTGAAGGTGGTCGACTTCGACGCCTCGCGCAACCAGCTGTACCACGCCCACGCCTACCAGCAGGACGCCACCAGCGGCGCGATGATCGACCCCTTCGATCAGCCCGGCGAGGCGCTGCTGGGCAATCCGGCGTTCCACTGCCAGCACGTCTACGCGGTGGTCATGCGCACCCTGGCGCGCTTCGAGATGGCCCTGGGGCGCCGGGTCGGCTGGGGCTTCGAGGGCCACCAGTTGCATGTGGTGCCGCATGCTTTCGTCGAGGCCAATGCCTTTTACTCGCGGGCCGACCGCGCCTTGATGTTCGGTTATTTCAAGGGCCTCGACGGCCGGCACGTGTTCACCTGCCTGTCCCACGACATCGTCGCCCACGAGGCCACCCACGCGATTCTCGACGGCCTGCGCGGCGGCTTCATGAATGCCTCGGGGCCCGATCAGGCAGCCTTCCACGAAGGCTTTGCCGACGTGGTGGCGCTGCTGTCGGTGTTTTCCCTGCGCGAAATCATCGAGTACGCCCTGACCAATGGCGGGCGTATCGAGCTCACCGTACAGGGCGATCGCCGGCTGCTCAACGGCGACCAGCTGAGCCCGCAGAACCTTGCCGAGTCGCTGCTGTTCGGTATCGGCGAAGAGTTCGGCCAGCAACTCGAAGGCCTGCGCGCCAATGCCCTGCGCCGCTCGGTGATGCTGCCGCCGTCGGCGGATTACCTGAGCGACGAGCAGTTCGCCGAAGCCCACAACCGTGGCGAAGTTTTCGCCGCCGCCATGCTTCGCAGCATGCTCGCGCTGTGGGTGGCGCGCCTGGGCGAGCTGGGCAATTTTGGCGACAACCTGTACAACCTGCGCGAAGTGGTTGAAGAAGGCGCCAAGGCCGCCGACCAGTTGCTGACCATCGCCATCCGCGCCCTGGACTACTGCCCGCCGCTGGACCTGGAGTTCGGCGACTACCTGGCCGCCCTGCTCACCGTCGATGCCCAAGTGGCCCCGGACGATTCGCGCTACGACTACCGGTTGATCATCCGCACCACCTTCGAAGCCTTCGGCATCAATCCGCCGCCAGCGCGCACCGACAGCGACGGCTGCTGGCACGGCTTTGCCGACAACGGCCAGGTGCAATACCGCAACAGCCACTTCGACTCGATGCTGCGCGACGACGAAGAGGTGTTCCGTTTTCTCTGGGAGAACCGTGCGGTGCTGGGCATCGACGAGCGCGCCTACACCGAAGTGGTGTCGGTGCGCCCGAGCATCCGCCTGGGCACCGACGGCCTGCTGCTGCGCGAGAGCGTGTGCGAATACATCATGAAGGCCAACATCTTTGGCGCCGAGCTCAAGAGCGTGTGCAACATCAGCCCGCGCCCGGCCTGGATCAAGACCACCGACGCGCTCACCGTCTACGGCGCCGGCACGCTGATTTTCGACCAGTACGGGCGCATCAAGTATCACGTCCAGCGCCCGCTCAACGACGGCCAGTGGCAATTGCGGCGCTTGAGCTACCTGGCAGGTCTCGATACCAGCGAGCTGGACCTGCGCAACCCGTTGGCGCAACTGCACCGCCACCGCGCCTGGCAGGTCGGCCCATTGCGCGAGGAGCAAGCATGAACCCGACCAGCCTGACCCTCTATGCCTACCAGGTCGGTTTTGGCGACTGCTTTTTGCTGCGTTTCAACTACCCCGGTGACGTACGCCGCCATGTGCTGATCGACTTCGGCTCCATGGGCATGCCCAAGGGCGTTGCCCAGGGCCAGCGCCTTTTAGCGATCGCCGAAGACATCAAGGCCAAGTGTGCGGGCAAGCTCGATGCGGTGGTCGCCACCCACCGGCACGCCGACCATATCAGCGGCTTTGCCAGCAATCGCGCTGGCACCGCCAGTGGCGATGTGATTCGCAGCCTGGCACCTGAGCTGGTGCTGCAACCCTGGACCGAACAGCTGGAGCTGGCCGAAGACGCCATCGCCCCCGAGCAACCGGGCCTGCGCGGCGCGCGCAGCATGGCCCAGACCCTCAAGAGCATGAATGCCCTGGCCAGCGCCGTAGTCAAGCTGCTCGACCAGGGCAAGCATGGGTTGTCCGCAGAGCTGGCCAGACGCCTGGGGTTTATCGGCGAAGACAACATCTCCAACGCCAGCGCGGTGAACAACCTGGCGAGTATGGGCAAGCGCAACGCCTATGCCTTTTTCGGCAGCGACGATGCTCTGGCCGAGCTGTTGCCCGGTGTGCGTACCCATGTTCTCGGCCCGCCCACGGTCGAGCAGAGCACCTCGATCCGCAAGCAGCGCAGCCGTGACCCGGCCGAGTTCTGGCACCTGCACCGGCAACTGGTCGATGCCCAGGTCACTGCGCCGGACGACGACCCCGGGCCCTTTGCCGACTACCCGGCGACCCGTGGCAGCAAGCTGCCGATGAGCACCCGCTGGATCGCCCGGCGGGTGCGCGAAGCCCGTGGCGAGCAGTTGCTGCAGATCGTCACCGCGCTGGATAAGGCAATGAACAACACCAGCCTGATCCTGCTGTTTGAAGTGGCGGGCAAGAAGCTGCTGTTCCCGGGCGATGCGCAGATCGAGAACTGGAGTTACGCACTGAGCCAGCCGGACATTCGCGCGTTGCTGGCAGACGTCGACCTGTACAAGGTCGGCCACCACGGCAGCCTCAATGCCACGCCAAAAAGCCTCTGGGGCGGCTTCAACAAACGCGGCAAGGCCGGTACACCGCAACGTTTGACCAGCGTGCTGTCGACCATGCCCGGCAAGCACGGCAACCCCGAGGCCGGCACCGAAGTGCCAAGGCGGCCGTTGCTGGAGGCGCTGGGCAAGGAGAGCGAGTTGCACAGCACCGATGGCTTGGAGCCGGGAAGCTTGTACGAGGAGATCGAGTTCAGCTTTTGACGATCAGGGCCCTATCGCTGGCTTGCCAGCGATGCTTTTGATCAGGGCTCAAGCCCGATCCCCCTGAGGATCACACTGGTCACCGTCTGTACCGCCCGTTCGAACTGCAGCTCCGACAGCGGTTGGTGATCGTTGAGCAGCCCGACCTGGTGGCTGAAGTCGGCGTAGTGCTGGGTCGAGGCCCAGATCATGTACAGCAGGCCCGAGGGCTCCACCGCCAGGATCCGCCCGTCTTCGATCCACTGGCGGATCTTCGCTTCTTTCATTTTCGCCCAGTCGTACAGCGGGTCGTCCAGCGCCGCGCCGAGGTTCGGCGCACCATGGATGATCTCGTTGGCCCAGACTTTGGAGCCATGGGGCCGGGTGCGCGAATGGTTCATCTTGGCGCGGATGTAGCTGCTCAGCACGATGCGCGGATCGTCATACAGTTCAAAACACAGGGCATCCTGCTTCCACACATCGAGCAGGCCGAACAGCACCGCCTGGTACAGCTCGGCCTTGGTGCTGAAGTAATAGTGCACGTTGCTGCGTGGAAGCTGCGCGGCCTCGGCGATGTCGGCCATGGCGGTGCCGGCGAAGCCTTTTTCGGCAAAGACCTTTTCCGCCGCCAGAAGGATGTTGTCAACGTTGCGTTGACGAATGCTGAGCTTGTGCTGGGCCATGGCCGAATCCGTTGCGACTGACCCTGCAAGGCTACCACTGCCGGAGCATTCGTGCGCTGCAAGCAAAAAGCTTGTGCGGCAACGGGCATTTTTCTGCGTGGGCACAGTCGCAATACTGCACGTCTTGTTTATCAACGCTCGCACCGGAGGAACCCGCTCATGACTATTCCCGCCCTTGGCCTTGGCACCTTCCGCCTCAAGGACCAGGTAGTGATCGATTCGGTGGCCACCGCCCTCGAACTCGGTTACCGCGCCATCGACACCGCGCAGATCTACGGCAACGAAGCCGAGATCGGCCAGGCCGTGGCCGCTAGCGGCATCGACCGTGACGAGCTGTTCATCACCAGCAAGATCTGGACCGAGAACCTGGCCGCCGACAAGCTGATCCCCAGCCTCAAGGACAGCCTGCACAAGCTGCGCAGCGACTACCTCGACCTGACCCTGATCCACTGGCCATCGCCCCAGGGCGCAGTGCCGGTCAGCGAGTTCATGGGCGCCCTGGCCGAAGCGCAAAAGCAGGGCCTGACCCGGCAGATCGGCGTATCCAACTTCACCATCGACCTGCTGCGCCAAGCCATTGAGGTGGTCGGCAAGGACGCCATCGCCACCAACCAGATCGAGCTGCACCCGTACCTGCAGAACCGCAGGCTGGTGGACTTCATGCACCGCCAGGGGATTGCCGTGACCTCGTACATGACCCTGGGCTACGGCAAGGTCCTGCACGACCCGGTGATCGAGCAGATCGCCGCGCAGCACGGCGCCACCCCGGCGCAGGTGACCCTGGCCTGGGCCCTGCAGCTGGGTTATGCGGTGATCCCGTCCTCGACCCGGCGCGAGAACCTGGCCGGCAACCTCAAGGCCCGCGAACTCAAGCTCAGCGCTGACGACATGGGCAGGATCGCCGCCCTCGACAGCGGCCTGCGCCTGACCAGCCCCGAGAGCCTGGCGCCAGCCTGGGACTAACCGCGGTCGGTGCAGACCCGGGCCAGTTTCAGGTACTGCAGGCTGTGTTGCCGGCCCGCGGAGTCGACATAGACCATGCTGGCCAGCACCACCTCGCAGGTGTCGCTGGCCGGTTCGCTCAACTGCAGCACCCGGGCGACATCCACGGGCATGCCATAGTGATAGACCGGCACCGGTGTGGCGGCTTGGGCCGTCGCCGCCAGCAACAGGCTCAAACCCGGCAGATAACGCAGGCTCATGGTGATTCTCCTGTGCACGCAAGCGGTTCGCCGCAGTGCCGGCGAACCTCGACCCGTTGAGTGTGGCGCGCTGCGGGCATGGGCGTTGCACCAGGGGATCAACGGCAGCGAATCAGGTAACCTGAACGCCAGACAAACGCCTGCGGATACGCCCCTCACCATGGAACTCCACATCAGCCTGCAGGGCCGCAAGGGCCTGGCCGAGCAGCTTTACCAGCAGTTGCGCGACGGCATTGACAGCGGCCGCCTGGCGGCCGGCACGCAACTGCCCCCCAGCCGCCTGCTGGCCGAGCAACTGGGGGTGTCGCGCAAGACCGTGGCCGAAGCCTATTCGCGCCTGACCTACGACAACCTGCTCAGCGGCCAGGTCGGCAAAGGCAGCTTTATCACCCCTGCCGCCACCCGCAACCCACCACCCAGTACCAGCATCCCCCTGGCCAGCGCCGCCACCCTGGCCAAATGGCGGGCCCGGGCCAACCCGCTGGCTGACCTCAAACTGCCGATGTTGCGCTACGACTTTATCGGCGGCGCCTCGAGCAAGGTGCAGTTCCCCTTCGATGACTGGCGCCGCTGCAGCCAATACGCCCTGCGCCAGATCCGCCACAGCAGCGCCCGCTACAGCGCCCACCAGGGCCTGCCGGAGTTGCGCGAGGCGATCGCCCGGCATATCGCCTTCGCCCGCGGCGTGCGTTGCAGCAGCCAGGACGTGGTGGTCTGCAACGGCGCCCAGCAAGCCCTCGACCTGATCACCCGGGTGCTGGTCGAACCCGGTTGCCAGGTGGCCATGGAAGACCCCGGCTACACCCCGGCGCGCCAGTTGTTCCTGGCCCAGGGCGCCGAGCTGCAATGCGTGCCGGTCGACGCCGAGGGCATGTGCGTCGAGCAGATCGCCGAGGGTACACGGCTGATCTACGTCACCCCCTCGCACCAGTTCCCGCTGGGCATGCCGATGAGCCCGGCGCGCCGCCAGGCCTTGCTCGAACGTGCCGCAGCGCTGGGCGCGATCATCATCGAGGACGACTACGACAGCGAGTTTCGCTATGAAGGGCGGCCCACCGACTCGTTGCAAAGCCTCGACCGCCACGGCCTGGTGGCCTATGTCGGGACCTTCTCCAAAACACTATTGCCGGAGCTGCGCCTGGGTTACTGCATCGTCCCCGAAGCGCTGCGCGAGGCGATATGCATCGCCAAGCAACTGACCGACTGGCACACCCCGACCCTCAACCAGTGGGCGCTGGCGCAGTTCATCAGCGAAGGCTCGCTGCAAAAACACATCCGCCGCGTGCACGAGGTCTATGCCGCGCGCCGCGAATGCATCCTGGCCCGCCTGCAGGGTGATCTTGCGCCCTGGTTCGAAGTGGTGCCGGCCACTGCCGGTTATCACTTGAGCGCCCTGGCCCGGAGCGATCTGGACGTCGAATTTCTGATCAGCATGGCGCGCAAGGTCGAGGTCGGCCTGTATTCACTGGCGCCCTTCCATGCCCGCGTGCCGGTGCGCCAGGGCCTGCTGCTGGGCTTTGGCGCCATCGAACGGCTGGACATCGACCCGGCCCTGGACCGCCTGCGCGACGTGCTCCAGGCCCTTGACTGATTGGCCTCCTGACAAAGGGCAAAATTGGCTATTCGAGTACGCCGTACCTGGCGCTAAGGTAGCGCCATCGCCGCCTGTGGCGGACCTTAGCGGAGAGCAGCAATGAGCAATCGTATCGAATGGGCCAAACACTCGCCTGAAGCCTACAAAGCCATGGTCGGCCTGGAAATGGCCCTGGGTAAATCGGGGCTTGAGAATTCGCTGCTGGAGCTGGTGCGCCTGCGTGCTTCGCAAATCAATGGCTGCGCCTACTGCGTCAACCTGCACGCCAACGATGCACGCAAAAGCGGCGAAAGCGAAGCGCGCCTGCAGACCCTGAGCGTCTGGGACGAAACCGAATTCTTCAGCCCGCGCGAGCGGGCGGCGCTGGCCTGGGTCGAAAGCCTGACCCGCCTGCCCGACCAGCGCGCCCCGGAGCACCAGTACCGCGCGCTGCTCGAGCACTTCAGCGAAGCCGAAGTGGTCAACCTGACCCTGGCCATCGCCACCATCAACGCCTGGAACCGCTTCGGCGTCGGCTTTGCGATGATTCCTGGCTGATCAACCCGCCGGGGTCGGCATCACCGGCGGCGTGTACTGCAAGGTGGTGCCGAGGATCCACAGCAGGAACAGCACCAGCGGCACGTGCACCAGCAATTGCACGAACGAGAAGCCAATCAGGTCGCGCGCCTTCAGGCCCAGCACGCCCAGCAGCGGCAGCATGTAGAACGGGTTGATCAGGTTCGGCAGCGCCTCGGCGGCGTTGTAGATTTGCACCGCCCAGCCCAGGTGGTACTGCAGGTCGTTGGCCACCAGCATCACGTACGGTGCTTCGATGATCCACTTACCGCCGCCCGAGGGGATGAAGAAGCCCAGCACCGCCGAGTACACGCCCATCAGCAAGGCATAGGTATCGTGGGTGGCGATCTGTACGAAGAAGGTCGAGATGTGGTGCGCCAGGCTCTGCGCATCGGCGCCCTGGACCTGGGTCAGGATCGCCGCGATCGAGCCGTACAACGGGAACTGGATCAGCACCCCGGTGGTGGTCGGCACCGCCCGGGCCACGGCATCGAGGAAGCTGCGCGGGCGCCAGTGCAGCAAGGCACCAGCCATGATGAACAGCAGGTTGTAGGTGTTCAGCCCGGAAATCGCGGTGATCGCAGGTTTGGTCGAAAACTCGTTGTACAGCCAGCCAGCGGCCAGCGCCACCAGCAGCAGGATCAGGATCGGGCTGTATTCCAGCCACTCGCCCGGGCGGGTGCGCTGCGGTGTTGGCGGTGCCGAGAAGCTTGGGTCGACGCCGCAGGCTTCGGCGCTGCGGGCGCTGTTGGGGCCCGGCGCAGTGGCATAGGCCACGACCAGCGAAACCACCACCAGCGCGGCGAGCATCACCCCCGACTGCCAGAGGAAGATGGTCTCGGTGAACGGGATCACCCCGGTGATCGCCAGGATCGACGGCGGCAGGCTGGCCGGGTTGGCCTGCAGTTGCGCGGCCGAAGACGACAGGCCCAGGGCCCACACCGCACCCAGGCCCAGGTAGGCGGCGGCACCGGCGGCGCGGTAGTCCATTTTAAGGTCGCTGCGCCGGGCCAGGGCGCGCACCAGCAAACCGCCGAACACCAGCGACAGGCCCCAGTTGAGCAACGAGGCGACCATCGAGATCAACGCCACCCAGCACACCGCCGAACGACCGTTGTTGGGGAGGCGCGCCAGGCGGTCGATCAGCTTGACCGCAGGTGGCGAGCTGGCCACCACGTAACCGCCGATGACCACGAAAGCCATCTGCATGGTGAACGGGATCAGGCTCCAGAAACCGTCACCGAAGGCCTTGGCGGTATCGGTGGGTTTGCCGCCCATGGCGAGGGCAGCGACCGACACCAGCACCACGGCCAGGGCGGCGAACACCCAGGAGTCGGGGAACCAGCGTTCGGCCCAGTTCGAGCAACGCAGGGCAAAACGGGCGGAGCGGCTGTCTTGGATATCAGCGGCCACGGGATTTTCCTTTTATTGGTTTTATTGGAACGGCACAAGGCCCCATCGCGGGTCAAGCCCGCTCCCACAAGGTCCACTCTGTGGGAGCTGGCTTGACCCGCGATGAGGCCAGCAAGAACTACGAAAAACTCAGATCAGAAGGTCATTTCTTTAACATCATCCGCCACAATCAGCTTGCCCGCGGTCTTCTCGATGATCTCTTCAACCGTCACCCCCGGCGCAGTCTCGCGCAGGATGAAGGCGCCGTTCTCGATCTCAAGGTATGCCAGGTCGGTGAGCACCTTGCGGATGCAGCCGGCGCCGGTCAGCGGCAGGCTGCAACGCGGCAGCAGCTTGGACTCGCCGTCCTTCGAGGCGTGGGTCATGGTGACGATGATGTTGTCGGCACCGGCCACCAGGTCCATCGCCCCACCCATGCCCTTGACCAGCTTGCCGGGGATCATCCACGAGGCGATGTTGCCTTGCACGTCCACTTCAAAGGCGCCGAGCACGGTGAGGTCGACGTGACCGCCGCGGATCATGGCGAAGGATTCGGCCGAGTTGAAGATCGAGGCGCCGGTGCGGGCGGTGACGGTCTGCTTGCCGGCGTTGATCATGTCGGCGTCCAGCTGCGCTTCGGTGGGGAATTCACCCATGCCCAGCAGGCCGTTTTCCGATTGCAGCATTACGTCCATATCGGCCGGGACATAGTTGGCCACCAGGGTCGGGATGCCAATGCCGAGGTTGACGTAGTAGCCATCCTTGAGTTCACGGGCTACACGTTGGGCCATTTGTTCGCGGGTAAGTGCCATGGTCAGGATCTCTTTATTGTTCTGGGGTCGGGTCAGGCTTTGACGGTGCGTTTTTCGATACGCTTCTCGAAGGTGCCGACGATGACCCGGTCGACATAGATGCCCGGGGTATGGATTTCGCTCGGCAGCAGCACGCCCGGCTCGACGATCTCTTCGACCTCGACCACGGTGATCTTGCCGGCGGTGGCGGCCAGCGGGTTGAAGTTCTGCGCGGTGTTGCGGTACACAACGTTGCCGTAGTGGTCGGCCTTCCAGCCCTTGACGATGGCGAAGTCGCCGGTGATGGACTCTTCAAGGATGTACTTGCGGCCGTTGAATTCGCGCACCTCTTTGCCTTCGGCGACCGGGGTGCCGTAGCCGGTGGCGGTGAAGAAGGCCGGGATGCCGGCGCCGCCAGCGCGCATTTTCTCGGCCAGGGTGCCTTGCGGGGTGAGTTCCACTTCAAGTTCGCCGCTGAGCAGTTGGCGCTCGAACTCGGCGTTTTCGCCCACGTAGGAGGCAACCATCTTGCGGATCTGGTGCTCTTCAAGCAGCACGCCCAGGCCAAAGCCGTCGACGCCGCAGTTATTGGAGACCACGGTCAGGCCCTTGACGCCACGGCGCTTGATTTCGGCAATGAGGTTTTCCGGAATGCCGCACAGGCCGAAACCACCGGCCAGTACCGTCATGTTGTCGGTCAGGCCTTCAAGGGCCTGTTCATAGGTTGCTACGCGCTTGTCCAGTCCGGCCATGCTGATCCGCCTTTTGTAGTTGTTGATCCGACAGGGGTGTCGGCGAGCGTTTGAACCATCTTCACCCCTGAGCACTTATTTGTTAATTTTGTTTTTATGATCGATTGATTAACTTTTCAAAAGAATAGCCTAGCCCGATGAACGTCAAACAGCTGCGCGCCTTCGTCACCGTCGCCAAATACCAGAGCTTTGCCCAGGCTGGCGAACACCTGCACCTGTCGCAGCCTGCCCTGAGCCTGACCATCAAGGCCCTTGAGGACAACCTCGGCGGCGCCCTGCTCAGCCGCACCACCCGCAGCGTCAGCCTGACGCCGGAGGGCGAAGTGCTGCTGCCGCTGGCCCGGCAACTGCTGGCCGACTGGGACAACACTGAAGAATTGCTGCGCCAGCGCTTTACCCTGCAGCTTGGGCGGGTGTCGATCGCCGCCATGCCGGCCTTTGCCGGCAACCTGCTGCCGGCGGCGCTGAAGGTATTCCGCCAGCGCTACCCGAGGGTCAACGTCACGGTGCACGACGTCATCAACGAACAAGTGCTGGAACTGGTGCGCCACCGCCGCGTCGAACTGGGCATCGGCTTCGAACCCGAAGCCAGCGAGCCGCTGCGTTTCAAGCCGCTGTACCTGGACCGCTTCGTCGCCGTGGTGCCAGCCGACTCGCCGCTGGCGCAACAGCCAAAGGTAAGCTGGCGTGAACTGCTGGGCGAAGACTTCATTGCCCTGCAACGCCCTTCGGCGGTGCGCCTGCTGCTGGAGCAACACCTGGCCGCCGAACACGGCAAGCTGGCGGTAGCCTTTGAAAGCCATCAGCTGTCGACCATCGGCCGCATGGTTGCCAACGGCCTGGGCGTCAGTGCCGTGCCGGCGCTGTGCATCGGCCAGATGCAGGAGCTGGGCGCGCGTTGCGTGCCGCTGGTAGAACCGAGTATAGAACGGCGTATTGGCGTGACCCTGCTGGCCGACCATAAACTCTCGGCAGCGGCGCAGGCGCTGCTCGATGTATTGCTTGAACATATCCGCCCACAGGAGGTGACATGCGTACCGTGAAACTTGCCGAACACAACATCCCGGCCATCGGCCAGGGCACCTGGTACATGGGCGAAGACCCGGCCCGCCAGCACGCCGAAGTCGCCGCCTTGCAGCACGGTATCGAGCTGGGCCTGAACCTCATCGATACGGCCGAAATGTACGCCGAAGGCGGCGCGGAAACCGTTGTAGGCAAGGCCATTGCCGGGCGTCGCGAGCAGGTGTTCCTGGTCAGCAAGGTGTACCCGCACAACGCCAGCCTCAAAGGCATTCCCGCGGCCTGCGAACGTAGCCTCAAGCGCCTGGGCACCGAACACATCGACCTGTACCTGCTGCACTGGCGCGGCCAGTACCCGCTGGCGGAAACCGTCGAAGCCTTCGAGCGCTTGCGCGTCGAGGGCAAGATCGGCCGTTGGGGCGTGTCCAACTTCGATGTCGACGACCTGCGCGAGCTGTATCAGCTGAGCGGTGATTGCGCGGTCAACCAGGTGCTCTACAACCCCTCCCAGCGCGGCATCGAATACGACCTGCTGCCCTGGAGCCACAAGCGTAACCTGCCGACCATGGCCTACTGCCCGCTGGCCCAGGCCGGGCGCTTGCTCAAGCACCCGACCCTGGCCGAGATTGCCGAGCGCCATGGTGCGACGCCGGCGCAGGTGAGCCTGGCCTGGGTGATTCGCCAGGACGGCGTGATTGCCATTCCCAAGGCGGTGGACCTTGAGCATGTGCGCCTGAATGCGGCGGCGGCCAACCTGGTGCTCAGCAGTGAAGATTTGCGCGCGATTGACCGGGCCTTTGCGCCGCCGACACGCAAGCAGCATCTGTCGATGGTATGAGGGCCGCGATGCTGTTCAGTGAAAGTCCCGACTGCGCACATCCAGCCCCTGCAACAGCGGGCTCAGATCCTCCAGGCGCTGGGCAATCAGGTGGCGTACCCCGCTCTCGCACTCCAGCTTTCCAGTCACCCGCAGCAGTTGCGCGCCCACCAGCACCCGCCGCTGGCGCTCGGCCAGGTCACGCCAGACCACCACGTTGACGTTGCCGAACTCGTCTTCAAGGGTGACGAAGGTCACCCCGCTGGCGGTCCCCGGTCGTTGGCGCCCGGTCACCAGCCCCGCCACGCTGACCCGATCGTTGTGTTCGGCCTGCTCCAGCGCTTGCGAACTGCGGCACCCCAGGGCATTGAGGCGGCGGCGCAGCAAGGTCAGCGGGTGCGGGCCGAGGGTGGTGCCGACACTGGCGTAGTCGGCGAACATGTCCTCGCTCAGCGACGGTTGCGGTAAATCCACCGGTGCCTCCACTGGCGCCTCGATGCCAGCGAACAACGGCAGTTGCGCCTGCACCGCGGCCACGCTCCAGCGCGCCCGGTAACGGTCGCTGGCAAGCCCACGCAAGGCCCCGGCATCGGCCAGCAGCTCACGCGCACGGGCATCGAGCTGCGCCCGCAGGCACAGGTCACTGACATCGCGCCAGCCGCACTCGGCCCGCGCCTGTTCGATGCGCAAGGCGTCCTGCTGGCGAAAGCCGCGCACCTGGCGCAGGCCCAGGCGAATGGCCAGGGCGTCCCCTGCCCCCGGCTCCAGGCTGCAGTCCCAGTCGCTGTGGCAGACATCCACCGGACGGATCTCGAGGTGATGACGGCGGGCGTCCTGCAAGATCTGGTCGGGGCTGTAGAAGCCCATGGGCCAGCTGTTGATCAGCGCACAGGCAAAGATTGCCGGCTCGTGGCACTTGAGCCAGCAACTGGCATAGGTCAGCAAGGCGAAGCTGGCGGCGTGGGACTCAGGGAAGCCATAGCTGCCAAAGCCCTTGATCTGCTCGAAGATGCGCTCGGCAAATTCTGCGCTGTAGCCGTTGTCGAACATGCCCTGGGTCAGCCGTTGGCGGTGCGGTTCCAGGCCGCCGTGGCGCTTCCAGGCGGCCATGGCCCGGCGCAGCTGGTCGGCCTCGCCGGCCGAATAACCGCCGGCGACCATCGCCAGTTCCATCACCTGCTCCTGGAACAACGGCACGCCGAGGGTGCGCTCAAACACCTGCTTCAGCGCATCCGACGGATAGCTCACCGGCTCAAGCCCCTGGCGCCGGCGCAGGAACGGGTGAACCATGTCGCCCTGGATCGGCCCGGGGCGAACGATAGCCACCTCGATCACCAGGTCGTAGAAGTTCTTCGGCTTGAGCCGCGGCAGCATGGCCATTTGTGCCCGCGACTCGATCTGGAACACACCGACGGTGTCGGCGCGGCCGATCATCGCGTAGGTCGCCGCGCAGTCGGCCGGGATGCTCGCCAGGGTCAACCGGCGGCCACGGTGGCGATACAGCAGGTCGAAACAGCGGCGCAAGGCGCTGAGCATGCCCAGGGCAAGAATATCGACCTTGAGCAGGCCGACCAGGTCGAGGTCGTCCTTGTCCCACTGGATCACCGTGCGCTCGTCCATGGCGGCGTTTTCCACCGGCACCAGGCTGTCCAGCGGCTGCTCGGAAATCACGAAACCGCCCGGGTGCTGGGACAGGTGGCGGGGAAAGCCGATCAGCTCGCCGGTCAACGCCAGCACCCGGCGCAGCAATGGGCTGTCGGGGTCGAAACCGGCTTCGCGCAGTTGCTCGGGCGGCGGCAGGCGGTCGCTCCAGCGCCCGCAGCAATCGGCCAGGGCGTTGATCTGCTGCACCGGCAAGCCCAGCACCCGGGCGATATCGCGCACTGCACCGGCAGCGTGGTAGGTGCTGGCCACGGCGGTGAGCGCCGCGCGATGACGACCGTAGCGGCGGAACACGTACTGCAGGACTTCTTCGCGGCGGTCGTGTTCGAAGTCGACGTCGATGTCCGGCGGCTCGTCGCGCTCGCGGGACAAAAAGCGCTCGAACAGCAGGTGGCTTTTCATCGGGTCGAGCTCGGTGATGCCGAGCACGAAACACACCACCGAGTTGGCCGCCGAGCCGCGCCCCTGGCAGAGAATGCCCTGGCCCCGGGCGAAGTTGACGATGTCGTGGACGGTAAGAAAGTAGCTTTCGTAGTTGAGCTCGGCAATCAGTTGCAGCTCGTGTTCCAGGGACTGGCGCGCCTTGTCGCCAATGCCCCCGGGCCAGCGTTCACGGTGGCCGCGCTCGCACAGATGGCGCAGCCAGGCGCTGGCCGTCTGGCCTTCGGGCACCAGTTCGCGAGGGTATTGATAGCGCAACTGGCCCAGGTCGAACTGGCAACGCGCGGCAATGCGCAGGCTTTCTTCGAGCAATGCCGGCGGGTACAGCTCGGCCAGTTGCGCCAGCGGGCGCAGGTGCCGTTCGCCATTGGCGAACAGGCGCTGGCCGGCCTCGGCCACGCTGCAGTGATGGCGGATGGCGGTCATGCTGTCCTGCAGGGCACGACGACCACGGGCATGCATGTGCACATCACCGCTGGCCACGGCCGGAATATCGAGGCGCTCAGCCAGGGCCAGCAACTGTTGCAGGCGCCGCGGGTCATCGGCGCCACGGTGCAGCTCGACCGCCAGCCACAGCCGCTCGGCGAACACCTCGCGCAACCAGTGGCCGCTGGCCTGGTCAGCCTCACTGCCGTCCGGCACCCATAGCGCCAGCAGGCCATCCAGGGGCGTGGCGAAGTCTTCGCGCAGCAGTTGGTACTCGCCCTTCTTCGCCCGTCGCCGGCCCAGGGTGATGAGCTTGCACAGGCGCTGGTAGCCGCCAAGGTTCTCGGCCAGCAGCACCAGCTTGGGGCCGTCGTGCAGGCGCACTTCGCTGCCGACGATCAGCGCCAGGCCCGCCGCCCTGGCTGCCTGCCAGGCACGGACGATACCGGCCAGGGTGCACTCGTCGGTGATCGCCAGGGCCTGGTAGCCCTGCTGGCGGGCACGCTGGAACAGCTCCTGGGCACTGGAAGCGCCGCGCTGGAAGCTGAAGTTGGACAGGCAGTGCAGCTCGGCGTAGCCCGGGGTGTTCATGCGAACCAGCCCTGTAGCCACAAGCGGCCGTCTTCACCGAGGGTGCGGTAGGCCCAGCCGTACAGACCGCTGGCGGTACGCACCCGGTAGTAATCGCGGCGCACATCGCCGCCGTCCCACCAGCCGGACTCGATGCGCTCGGCGCCGGTCAGCAACTGCACGCCGACGCCGGGCAAGGCCTGAGGCTCGGCCAACAGCCAGCCCGGGCGTGGCGCACCTGGTAGCGCCAGCGCCTGGCGCGGCCCGTCGCCCGCCTGCCAGGCGCACTCGGGGCGGTGATCGGCCTGGGCCGCAAGCCCCCGTACCGCTTCGTCGCCCAGCCGCGCGCGCAGGCGTTCGCGCAGTTGCTCCCAGGGCTGGTTCTGTTGCGGGCGCGGATCGAACAGTTCGGCGCGCTGCGGCACGAAGGCCGGCAGGTCTTCGGCCAGCAGGCGCAGGTTGCGCACCGGCGCGGCAATCTGCAGTTGCTCAAGGCGGCCACGGGCCAGCTCGAACAGCATCGACGGATCACGCTCGGCCGCCAGCAGGCCGACCGGCACGCAGGTGTCGGGCCCTTCGCCGTGCTCCAGGTGCAGGGCAAAGCGCTGCACGCCGCTGTCGCGCCCGGCGAGGAAGGCGGCAAGGTCGTTGATCAGCCGGCGCAGGGGGAACAGCAGGGCCTGATGGGATTCGACATCGAAGTTAAGCTCCAGGCGCGCATCGAAGCGGTCCGGTGGCAAATAGAATTCCAGGGCCATGGGCCGGCGCCCGAGCAGGCGGTCCAGGTGCAGTTGCACCGCTGCGGCAAAGCGCCGGGCCAGGGCATCACGGGGCAAGGCCAGGACCTGGCCGAGCTGGCGCAGGCCCATGCGCGCCAAGGCGTTGGCGGCCTCGGCGGGCAGGCCGACGCGGTCGATGGGCATCTGCTCCAGCGCCGCGCGGGTTTGCTGCGGGCACTCAAGGGCCAGGCCGTCGTGGGCATTGGCGAGCATGCGCGCCGCCACCGGGTTACTGGCCAGGACGATGCGGTGACGAAAACCCAGCGCCTTGAGCTCTGCGCGCAGCCGCGCTTCAAAGGCCGGCCAGGGCCCGAACAGGCCGAGGCTGGACTCGACTTCAAGCAACAGCACCCGTGGGTAATGCAGGCTGACCTGGGAGCTGAAGCGATAGGCCCAGGCGGCCAGAAACTGCTGCAATTGCTCGATAGCTGCCGGGTCGTGCTCGACGCAGGTAAAACTGCCGGCCAGGGCCTGGGCGGTGGTCAGCGCCTGCCCGGCGCGCAGCCCCAGGGCAGCGGCTGGCGGGTTGACCGCCTGCAAGACCCGGCGCTGGGCCGGGCCGCTGAGCAGCACCAATGGCGTGTCGGCGTCGTCGCGGGCGCGCAGCACGGCGTCGAGTGCCAGCTGCGGCAGCAGGATACAGGCCCAGAGCATGATCCATCAGCCTCGCCCGGGGCAGGCAATGGGCGTGGCCGGAGCCAGGCCGCCGCGGCACTTGAGCACCCGCCACTGGGCCGGCTGGGCATCGACGGCAATGCGCAGCGCCGCCGGTGACGGGTTGAGCGCAGCCTGTTGCGGGCGACAGGCAAAGGCCAGGGTCTGGCCGCTTTCGGCGGCAACCTGCAAGCGGCGCAAGGCGCGATCATCGGCCTTGTGCGGCCAGCACAGCACGGCGCCGCAACTGCCCGAGCGCAAACACTGCTCGGCGGCCCAGAGTACTTCGCCGGCAGTGGCCTGGACCACTGCCAGCCACTGCAGGTCGACCCCGGCCGCCTGCCAGGCCGGCGGGTAGGGAATGAACGGCGGCGCAATCAGCACCACCCGCTCGCCGGCCCGGGTCAGGCGCGCCAGGCTCGGCCACAACAATTGCAGCTCGCCACAGCCTTCGGCCGCCAGCAACAGCTCGGTCAGCGCCCCGGGCGGCCAGCCGCCACCGGGCAGTGCCGCATCCAGGGCGGCATGACCGCTGGGCTGCAGGCCCTGGGGCAAGGCCTGCGGGCGGCCCTTCCAAAGCCGTTGCTGGTCGAGCAGGCCGTCGAGGCTGACCACCGCGCCCATCAGCCGCGCCTCACCAGGCCGCAGAACACCCCTTCGATGACGAAGTCGTGCTCCGGCCCGACCTCGATGGGGGCATAGGCCGGGTTGCGCGGCAGCAGGCGGTAATGCCCGCCGGCGCGTTCGAAGCGCTTGATGGTCACCTCGCCGTCCAGGCGCGCGACGATGATCTGCCCGTCACGGGCCTCGGCCTGCTGCTTGATGCCGACCAGGTCGCCATCGAGGATGCCGGCGTCGATCATCGAGTCGCCGCGCACCTTGAGCAGGTAGTCCGGCGAGCGGCTGAACAGGTGCGAATCGAGCATCAGTTGTTCGTGGATATCCACGTCCGGGCCGATCGGCCGGCCGGCGGCGACCTGGCCGAGCACCGGGATCTCCAGCACCTCGGGGCGGCGCAAGGCACCGGCCAGGCGGATGCCACGGGCCTGGTTGGGGGTGACCTCGATGAAACCGGCCTCGGTCAGCGCCTGGATGTGCTTGCGCGCGACACTGCGCGAGGCAAAACCGAAGGCCGTGGCGATGTCGGCCAGGCTTGGCGGCTGGGCCTGATCGGCGATGCGCTGGCGAATGAAATCGAGGATAGCGCGGCGTTTGGGCGATAGTTTATTCATGGAGTACATTTGTACTCTTTTCCTACGCATCTGACCAGCCCCGCTGATCCGGTTATCATGGCCGGCCACCGCAGCGGAAGCCGACCATGCTTGATGCCCTGTTGTTCGACCTCGACGGTACCCTGACCGATACCGACAAACTCCACCTGCTGGCCATGCAACAGCTGTTGCTCGAAGAAGGCCGGGTGTTCACCGAAGCCGAGTTCGATGCCCACGTCAGCGGCCGGGCCAATGCCGACCTGTGCCGTTACCTGTTCCCCGACCGCCCGGTGAGCGAGCACCAGCTGTTCGCCGAGCGCAAGGAGGCGCGCTTTCGCGCCCTGTCGCCAACCTTGCAGCCCACCGCCGGCCTGCTGCGTTTGCTCGAACATGCCGAACGCCAGCGCATCGATGTTGCCGTGGTCACCAACGCGCCACGGGCCAACGCCGTGCACATGCTCGCCGCCATGGGTCTGGAGCAACGCTTCGAGCATGTGCTGGTGGCCGAAGAACTGGCCCGGGCCAAGCCCGACCCGCTGCCCTACCTCACCGGCCTTGAACGCCTGCAGGCGCGGGCGGCGCATTCGCTGGCGTTCGAGGACTCGCTGCCGGGAGTGAAGGCGGCCAGCGGCGCGGGGATCTTTACCGTCGGGCTATCGACCAGCCAGCGGCCTGAAGCCTTGCTGGAGGCTGGTGCGCAGTTGGTGGTGGAGGATTTCGACGATGAGCGCTTGTGGGCGTTGATCGGGCGGATGTCCGGCTGAAAGTGGGAGCGGGCCTTGCCCCGCGATGAATTCACCACCGTTCATCAGCCCTGCACTCACCTCTGTCGAATCCCCCACCCGACAATCGACCATGAATACATTCCCCCCAGCGGAGCCGTACCCATGGACAACCATCAAAACCCCCAGGTGGTCTCGCGCAGCGAATGGCTCAGCGCCCGCCGCCAATTGTTGCTGCATGAAAAGGCCCTGACCCACCAGCGCGACGAACTGAGCAAGGCCCGCCGCGCCCTGCCCTGGGTGCGGGTCGACCAGGACTACCGCTTCGAAGGCCCCGAGGGCCGCCTGAGCCTTGGCGACCTGTTTGCCGGCCGCAGCCAGCTGCTGGTCTATCACTTCATGTTCGGCGAAGGCTGGGATGAAGGCTGCCCGGGCTGTTCGTTCCTGGCCGATCATTTCGACGGCGCCAACCTGCACCTGGCCCACCACGATGTGTCGCTGGTGGCGGTGTCGCGCGCGCCCTACGCCCAGTTCCAGGCCTTCAAACAACGCATGGGCTGGAAGTTTCCCTGGGTCTCGTCGCATGCCAGCAGCTTCAACCAGGACTTCGGCGTCGGCGCCAAGGGCAGCGACCAGTACAACTATGAGCCGTATTCGGGCGAGGAAACCGAGCTGCCGGGCCTCAGCGTGTTCTACCGCGATGCCGGCGGCACGCTGTTCCACACCTACTCAAGCTACGCCCGCGGCCTGGACATGCTGGTCGGTACCTACAACTTTCTCGACCTGATGCCCAAAGGCCGCAACGAGGAAGGCACCATGGACTGGGTGCGCCACCATGACCGTTACCAAGACCTCGCCCAACCACCCCACTGCTGCCATGAATAGCCGCGCTACCTAGTATTTTTGCCAGTAGCCAGCACGTCCTGGCGGTGCTCGAATGCACCGAGGCCTGTCGACCGACAGGCTCCACCCCGGAGGCAGGGCGTATGGAACTGTTCATCGATCACACCGATTTCGAACCCGCCAATGACCCATGGAATGGTTGGCGGATAGAACCCAATGGCAGCCTGCTCACCATTCTGGAAGACCAAAGCAACTACTACATTGGATATGAAAACTGGGCTGGAACCCTCAAGGGCCGCATACTCAGAAAAATGCTCGAGGGGCTGACACCCGGTACTCATTACCATGTATCTTTGCGAGTCAAACGCAAAACTATAACCTCAATGAATCCACTCTTATGGTTCCTTGTGGACCATGAAACTGAACTGCAGAAACTCGTGGTGCGAGGGACCGAATGGCAAACACTACGCTGGACATTCCAAGCCGACAACGCAAGCCATCATCTAACGCTGGTTGGAGACGATGACACGCTTAACCCAATAATTGAGGGAAGCGAATTAAGTTACGACGACATCCGGATTTACCCAGTTACTATCACCGAAAACCTCGATGGCCAGCCTGCACAAACAATTTCCCAAGGTCAGGAAGTTCAACTGCTAAGCAAGACCATGACCATCAAGCTCCTCGAAGATCCTCTGGGCATCAACGCCTTCATCGAACCTACACCCGCAGAACCCGGCATGCGAGAAGGTCCAGCCATCACACTGCAGCGCCAGCAGCACCATCAGCCGAACAATCCGCAAAAACTGCAGATCACTCCCGTACTCCCGTGTTCCGAGCTGAAGTTCTTCTGGACCTGGAGGCAATTTCCTGGAGAGGTCGAGTACTATGGGCAGCGTGGCAACCTACTAGGCACTTTGTCATACACCGGAGAACCCAAGCATCATGAGGTGAAATACAACGCTCCAGACGGCGAGCAGATTGCCTGGATGGTGGTCATCTGCCGAGACTACTCCTACCTCGACAACTTCACCTTAACAACTGCCTAGCCTGTCCAGGTGAGTTGATCGGCAACTTACCTTCTGCAGCGTCTAGCTACCGCAGGCGCCTTTGCCTTACAGTGGCGCGGATATTTTCGCGCCACTGCCAAGGTTTGCCTTGATGATCATCCAGCCACAAAAACCCTCCATCCGCGTCCTGCTGTTTTCGCTCAAGGGCTCGATCATCCCGGCGATCTGGCGCAAGGTGCTGTACACCGTGCTGATCAGCTCGGCAGTGGTAGCCACCCATGGCACCCTGTTCGAGTACAAGGTGATCCTCACCGCCACGCCCTTTACCCTCTGGGGCCTGACCCTGGCGATTTTCCTCGGCTTTCGCAACACCGTGGCCTACCAGCGTTTCTGGGAAGCGCGCACGCTATGGGGCGAGTTGCTGATCGTCAGCCGCAACCTGACCCGCCAGACCCTGAGCCTGCTGCCCGACCTCGACGCCAGCCAGCGCCGCGCCCTGCTCGACCCCTTGATTGCTTTCGCCTACGTGCTGCGTGACCAGTTGCGCGGCACCCCGGCCTGCGCCGACCGCCAGCGCCTGCTCGACACCCCGACGCGCACCACCCTGGCCAGCAGCGATGCGCCTGCCAGCCGCCTGCTCGGCCTGCTCGGCCAGCGCTTCATGGCCCAGGCCCGCGATGCCGGCGCCGGCGAGGTGATCCAGGCCAACCTCGACCAGCAGCTCAACCGGCTGTCGTACGTGCTGGGTGGCTGCGAGCGGATCAAAAACACGCCCATCCCCTACCCCTACATCCTCATGCTGCACCGCATCGTCCACGTCTACTGCTTCCTGCTGCCGTTCTGCCTGGTCGACAGCATCGGCTGGTTCACGCCGTTTGCCGTGTGCGTGCTGGCCTATACCTTCTTCGGCCTGGATGCCCTGGGTGACCAGATCGCCGACCCGTTCGACACCCAGCCCAACGACCTGGCCCTGGACGCCATGTGCCGCAACCTGGAAATCGCCGTGCGCGAGCTGGCCGATGAGGCGGCGCCGGCACCACTGCAACCGGTCAAAGGGGTTCTGTTGTAAGCGAGGGCTCTTCAGTACGCGCGGCATAGCGCTGGGCCAATACCGCGCAGACCATCAGCTGGATCTGGTGGAACAGCATCAGCGGCAGGATCATTGCGCCGATACCGCCGCCGACGAACAGCACCTGGGCCATCGGCACGCCGGTGGCCATGCTTTTTTTCGAGCCGGCAAACAAAATGGTAATGCGGTCTTCGAGGTTGAAGCCCAGCCAGCGCCCCAGCGCACCGGTCAGCCACAGCACCAGCGCCAGCAGCAGGCAGCAGACCAGCGCCAGGCCCAGCAGGCGCGACGCAGGTACTGCATGCCACAGGCCGCTGACCACCGCATCGCTGAAGGCGGTATAAACCACCAGCAGGATCGAACCCTGGTCGACGCTCTTCAACCAGCGGGCATTGCGCGCCACCCAGGTGCCGATCCAGCGCCGCGCCAGTTGCCCGGCCACGAACGGCACCAGCAGTTGCACAACGATTTTCAGCACGGCATCGAGGCTCGAGCCGCTGTCACCCTCGACGCCCATCAGCAGCACCACCAGCAACGGCGTCAAGACGATGCCGAGCAAACTCGACGCCGCCGCGCTGCAGATCGCCGCCGGTACGTTGCCACGGGCCAGCGAGGTAAAGGCGATGGCCGACTGCACCGTGGCCGGCAAGGCGCACAGGTACAGCACGCCCAGGTACAGTTCATCGCCCACCAGCGGCAGCAACAGCGGCTTGAGCAGCATGCCCAGTAGCGGAAACATCACAAAGGTGCAGGCAAACACCAGCAGGTGCAGGCGCCAGTGCCCGGCACCGGCGGCGACCGCCTCACGCGACAGCTTGGCGCCATGCAAAAAGAACAGCAGGCCGATGGCAAGGTTGGTCAACCAGCCGAACAGCACGGCGCCACTGCCTTCGCAGGGCAGCAGCGTGGCAATGAGGATGACCCCGAGCAGCGCCAGGGTGAAATTGTCGAACAGCATCCGCAGGTACTTCATGGCCGCTCCCGGCTTGTTATTGTGGCGCCGCAGACGTTAAGGTCTTTGCCCGATCTTGACTAACGCCAGCGCCCCGCCAGTGTCGCCAAAAGGACAACCGCCCGCCTTCACCCCGCAGTCACTGGAGCAGCTGACGGCACTGCCGCGCCCGGTGTATGGCCACGTGCAGGCGCTGCCCAATGTGGTGCTCGGCTACCGCCATAGCCATCCGTGGGGGCAGTTGTCCTATGCCATTCGCGGCGTGCTGGAGGTGCACACCGACCAGGGTTTCTACCTGGTGCCGCCGCAGCGCGCAGTGTGGCTGCCGGCGCACGTGCCGCACCGGGTCAGTTGCGCCGACGACACCTGCCTGCGCAGCCTGTACCTGGAGCAAGCACCGGCAAGCTGGCGCGAGCCGCAATGCCGGGTAGTCGCGGTCAAGCCGCTGTTGCGCGAGCTGATCCGCAGCTTCAGCGAACTGCCGGTGGAATACGACAGCGAGGGCCCCGACGGGCGCCTGGTGCAGGTGCTGCTCGACCAGCTGGACAATGCAGAACAACAGCAATTGATGCTGCCGCTGCCACTGGACCCTGAGTTGCGCGCCCTGTGCAGCCACCTGCAGGCACAACCCGATTCGCCGACCGGGCTGGCCGACTGGGCGCGGCAAGCCGGGGTGTCGGAGAAAACCCTGAGCCGGCGTTTTCAACGTGAAACCGGCCTGAGCTTTCGCCTCTGGCGCCAGCGCATGCGCCTGCTTTGCGCCCTGCCGGCCCTTGAGCGCGGCGAGCGGGTCACTGACGTGGCCCTGGCCTGCGGCTACGAATCACTGTCGGCGTTTATCGCCGCCTTCGGCAAGCAGTTCGGCCTGCCGCCGGGGGAGTTCTTTCGCGCACGCAACGGCAGTGATGGTTGAGCGCCTGCACGTCGAAATCCGCCGACCAGCCTGATACTCTTGCGCCCATTCGTTTTGCCTCTTGCCAGAAAAGGAGTTCCCATGGCAACGCTCACCGTCCGCGACGAGTCGGTTTCGGGCGAAGTCTTCGACGATTTCGCCCTGCACTTTGCCACCGACACCATCACCGTGCGCCAGTTGATCCGCGAGCGGGTCCATCAGGAAGTCCTGCAGCGCAGCACTGAAACCGGCCACAGTCGGCGCCAGCGCCTGGTCAGCCCCGAACCGCTGGAAGCTGCGCTCAATGGCGAGCCTGTCGTCGAGCGCCAGACCATCGACTGGCGCAAGCAGGTCGACATCGCCTGTGAGGCCTTCGAGCGCAATGGCTTTTTCATCCTGCTCGACGAGCGTCAGGCCGAAAGCCTCGACGAAGTCCTGACCATCCGCCACGACAGCGTGGTCAATTTCATCAAACTGACCCCGCTGGTAGGAGGCTGAACCTCATGGCACTGGAACAACTTCAGGCGTTTCGCCACGACCGCGCGCAAACCGAACTGGGCCCGGTCGAGCACATCGGCCCGGACGGCTACCCGCTGCTGGCCGGCTCCGAACTGCGCCACGAGCATGAGCTGATCGGCGAACTGCTACCGCTGCTGCAAAAAATTCACGGCCGCCCCGACGCCATGGTCTTCGCCCTCGGCAAATTGCCGGCGGTGATGGCCCTGAGCCCTGACCCGGCGCTGCGCACGCGCCTGGTGCTGGCGCTGATCGAACGGGTGGTGGCCTACAACGGTGAGCTGAGCACCGCCAGTGCCGGCCATGCCTTCTCGCACATTTTCGACTACGGCGTACTGCCGGCGTTGATGACCTGGCTGATGGAAAACGGCGCCGACGTCGGCCAGCTGGCCGAGCCTGTGCTGCAGTGGTTCACCAGCTACCGCTTTGCCTATTACGGCACCCTGCCAACCCTGACGGTGACCGACTGGGTCATCGCGCAACACTTCAGCACAGTGCCAACCGACCTGCGTGACCTGCTGATCATGCTGCGCAGCCAGTGCGCCGACCTGGGCCACTACGGCAACTTCGGCGAACAACTGCTGGCCAAGCTCGACCCGCTGCTGGGCAGCGGCGCCTGGCAGGTGTTGGCACCGTGCGAACACTGGACCCAACTGGCCCTGGAAGACCTCGAACAACTGAGCCCCGAGGTGCGCGAAGACTGGCTGGCGCTGTTGCGTCAGGCCGCTGCGGCAACTTCGGCGCGGCCCTCGGCGAAATGGCTGAAGAACGCCCAGGCGCTGTTGGCCAAGGTCGGTGAAGCACCGCTGCGGGCGGCACTGCTGCGCTGGTTTGCGCGGGTCGATGCCGGGCGCTGCGGCGCGTTGCTCAACGTCGGCTGGGAAAGCACCGATGACCGCGCACGCATGCACGATGGCAACGCCACGGTGCTGCGCGGCCTGTTGTGGATGTGCGCGCCGCTGGCCGACAGCGAACTGACCCGGGCCATCGCCCGCCTGGCCCTGAGCGCCTACCGCAAGGTGCGCGGCATCGGCCCACGGGCGCCCAAGGTCGGCAACGCGGCGGTGTTCGCGCTGTCGTCGATCCCAACCAGCGAAGCAGTCGGACAACTGGCCCTGCTCAAGGTGCGGGTCAAGTTCGGCACCGCGCAGAAGGAAATCGAAAAAGCCTTCACCAGCGCCGCCCAAGCACTGCAACTGCCCCGTGACCAGATCGAAGAACTCGGCGTGCCGACCTACGGTCTGGAGCAGGTCGGCGTGCGCCGCGAAAGTTTTGATGACGGCGCCTTTGTCGCCGAGCTCAAGGTCGATGGCAAGGCCGCTACCCTGAGCTGGTTTCGCGCCGACGGCACGCCGCAAAAATCGGTGCCGGCCAAGGTCAAGGCCGACTACAAGGACGAGCTCAAGGAGCTGCAAGGCGCGCTCAAGGACATCGGCGCCATGCTGCCGGCCCAGGCCGAGCGCCTGGACAGCCTGTTCCTGCTGGAAAAGCACTGGCCGTACGATCAATGGCAGGAGCGTTACCTCGACCACCCGCTGATCGGCACCCTGGCGCGGCGGTTGATCTGGGTGATCAGCGACGGCGGCCAGCAGCACGCCGTGGTGTTCAACGAAGGCTGCCTGCAAACCCTGGACGGTAAAACCATCAGCCCTTCCAGCGCGGCGCAAGTGCGCCTCTGGCACCCGATCGGCCGCCCGCTGGAGGAGGTCCTGGCCTGGCGCGAGCGCATTGAAGCGCTGCAGATCACCCAGCCGTTCAAGCAGGCCCACCGCGAGGTCTACCTGCTGACCGAAGCCGAGCGCAACACCGCCAGCTACTCCAACCGCTTCGCCGCGCACATTTTGCGCCAGCACCAGTTCCACGCCCTGGCCGCCGCCCGCGGCTGGCGCAACAAGCTGCGGCTGATGGTCGATGACACCTACCCGCCGGCCACCCGCGAGCTGCCGGCCTGGGGCTTGCGTGCCGAGTTCTGGATCGAGGGCGTGGGCGACGACTATGGCGTCGATACCAACGAAGCCGGCGCCTTCCTGCGCCTGAGCAGCGACCAGGTACGCTTCTACCCCATCGACGCCGCCCAGCGCAGCGCCCATGCCGGTGGCGGCGGTTATGCCTTGAACCGCTGGGATAACGCCGTGGACGCTGCGCCCTTGCCGCTGGACCAGGTGCCGCCGTTGGTGCTCAGCGAAGTGATGCGCGATGTCGACCTGTTCGTCGGCGTCGCCTCGCTGGCCAACGACCCGCTGTGGGCCGACGGCGGGCCGGACGGCCGCTACCGCGATTACTGGCACAACCACTCGTTCGGCGAGCTGGGCGCCACCGCGCAAACGCGCAAGCAATTGCTGGAAAAACTGCTGCCGCGCATGACCCGCCTCAAAGACAAATGGACCCTGCACGGGCGCTTCCTGGAGGTCACCGGCAAGCTGCGCAGCTACAAGATCCACCTGGGCTCGGGCAACATCCTGATGCTGCCCAACGATCAGTACCTGTGCATCGTCCCCGACGCCAAGGCGCGGCAGAAAAACACCCCGCAGTACCTGCCGTTCGAGGGCGACGCGCTGCTGTCGATCATCCTCTCCAAGGCCTTGCTGCTGATCGACGACGACAAGATCAGCGACCCGACCATTACCCGGCAGTTGGCTTTGAAGTGAACGTACAAGAGGATCGCCCCGTGCCTGCCATGAGGCTGTTGCTGCTGAGTCTGTTGCTGGTCGGCACGGTTTGCGTAGCCGATGACGAGGACTATCCGGACCCGCTGTACGGCTTCGTGGTCGGGCCTTATGCACTGATCGGCAAAGCGCCGGACAACGGCGCCACGTATTCGGGCCGGGCCACGCTGCGCTATGTGGACGGGCAACTGCTGCTGGCAACGACCATTGACGGCAAGACCCGCACCGCCATCGGCCAGGTCGAGGTCGCGGCCATTGCCAAGGCCAAGGTGCTGCGTTTCACCTGGCCCGGTCACCGTTCGACCTGCCTGATCCACGGTGACCTGGACAACTACGCGCGCCTGACCTGCTACTGGCAACGCGACGGCGTCGAGCACAAGGAGCCGGGCATGGAAAGCTACTTCCCGACCGCCACCTGGCCGGAGAATCGCCAATGACAGCCGAGGCCGAGCGCCCGCACGTGGTGGTCATCGGCGCCGGTATCGTCGGTGCCTCGATTGCCTATCACCTGAGCAAGCACACCCAGGTGACAGTGATCGACAAGGGCCAGCCGGGCCTGGGGGTCACCTCGCGAGCCTTTGGCTGGATCAACACCACGGCGCCGCAGCCTGGCGAATTCGCCGCCTTGCGCAATCTGGCGATTGGCGAGTATCACCGCCTGCAAGACGAGCTGGGCACGGCGCCGATCAACTGGAGCGGCGCACTGTCGTTCAGTGCAGCGCCCTCACCCGCCGCTGGCGTCGAGCCGATCGACCCGGCTCGCGTGCGAAAGCTTGAGCCGCAGTACAAAGCGCCACTGCAGCAGGCGCTGTTTGCACCGCAGGAAGGCTCAATCGACCCGCTGGCGATGACCCGCTTGCTGCTGGAACGCGCCCAGGCCAACGGCGCCAGGGTGCTGAGCGACACACAGGTGCTGGCGATTGAATGCCGGGACGGCGCCGTCGCCGCGCTTGTCAGCGCAGAGGGACGGATCAGCTGCGAGCGCCTGGTCGTAGCGGCAGGCACCGCGTGCAAGGCCTTGCTGCAGCCCTTGGGCGTCAGCTTGCCACTGCATCCGTCGCCGTCGATCCTGATCCGCCTGCGGGCGCAACAGCGGCTGGTGCACACCCTGATCGCCAGCAGCGAACTGGAAATCCGCCAACCGACGCCGGAGCTGATCCTGGCCGCCGAAGACTACCTCGACGCCGACGGCGAAGACGGTCCCGAGGGCATTGCCCAGCGGGCGCGCACTACCATCCGCAACAGTTTGCACGGCGGCCAGGGCCTTGAGCTAATCAGTACCGAGGTTGGCTTGCGACCCATGCCGGATGATCGCATCCCCATTATCGGTGCCTTGCCAACTGTCAGCGGCCTGTACCTGGCGGTGATGCATTCGGGCGTGACCCTGGCGGCCGTGGTCGGCCGGCTGGTGGCCCAAGAGCTGATCGACAGCCGACTGGCGCCCGAGCTGCAAGGCTGCCGGCCTTCGCGTTTCAGCCTGTAGCTGCCTTCAACAGCCAGGCTTTGAACGCCGCCATCGCCGGGCTTTCGGCCTTGGACTGCAGGCGCGTCAGCCAGTAGCTGCCGGTACTGATGCCCAGGGCAAATGGCTGGCGAATGGCATCGCTGGCCAGCAAGCGTTCGAACATAAGCGGTGGCGCCAGGGCCACACCGGCGCCTTGCAGGGCGGCGTCCATCATCCCCAGCGACGAATCGAAGACCATGGTCCGCGACGGCTGTACCGCGCCCGGCAGGCCGGCGGCCTGGAACCATTCGGCCCACTCGTCGCTGCGGTAGGAACGCAGCAGGGTGTGTTGCAGCAGGTCAGCCGGGCTGTGCAACTGCACGGCAATCGACGGCACGCACAACACCGACAGCGGCGCCTCCAGCAACGGCTGGGCATCGATGCCATGCCAGGCGCCGCTGCCAAAGCGGATGGCGTAGTCCAGGCCTTCGGCGGCGATATCGACGCGGTTGTTGTTGGTCGACAGGCGCAAATCGATAAACGGGTGCAGGGCCTGGAACTCGGGCAGGCGTGGCAGCAGCCAGCCGAGCGCAAAGGTGCCCACCGCGCCGACGGTGAGTACTTCGCGGTAGTGGCCGCCGTCGAAGCAGTCGAGGGTCTGGGCGATGCGGTCGAAGCATTCGCGCAGCACCGGCAGCAAGGTTTCGCCTTCACGGGTGAGCATCAGCCCGCGCGGCAGGCGCTTGAACAGGGCGACCTTGAGCTGGGCCTCGAGGCTCTTGACCTGATGGCTGACCGCCGCCTGGGTCACGCACAGCTCGATGGCCGCGCGGGTAAAGCTCAAGTGCCGGGCCGAAGCCTCGAAGGCACGCAGGGCATTCAGGGGCAGGTGTGGTCGGATCATGCAGACTCCCAAATTTTTCTAATGGCTGCTGCGAAATATCATCGTTTGTGCAACCTGGGCAAAGCGCCTAGATTGGCGCTCCCTGCTGCAGCCAGGCTCACAACAGTCCACTTAAGGAAAGGTTGCCGATCATGCACCAAAAAACCAACCTCAAGCCAGGGATTCTGGCTGCCTTTACCCTTTGCCTGGTTGCCGGGCAAAGCCTTGCGCAGACGCCGCTGGAGTCAACGGTAAGCGCCGTCGTGCGCCCGCTGATGCAGCAACAGGCAATCCCCGGCATGGCCGTGGCCATCAGCGTCGATGGCCAGCAGCACTACTTTAACTACGGAGTGGCCTCGAAACAGAGCGGCCAGCCAGTCAATGCCGACACCCTGTTCGAGATCGGCTCGGTGAGTAAAACCTTCACCGCCACCCTTGCAGGCTTTGCCCAGGCCAGTGGCAAGCTGAGCCTTGGCGATACGGCCAGCAAGAACTGGCCCGCACTCAAAGGCACCGCGTTCGATGGCATCACCCTGCTCAACCTTGGTACCTACAGCGCGGGCGGCCTGCCCTTGCAGTTCCCTGACGCGGTCAAGGGCGAAGCCGACCTGGCCGGCTACTACGGCCACTGGAAAGCCGACTACGCGCCGGGCACTCAGCGCGTGTATTCCAACCCCAGCCTGGGCCTGTTCGGCTACCTCACGGCGAAAAGCCTGGGAACGCCGTTCGCCCAGTTGATGGAACAACAGCTGCTGCCGCAGCTGGGCCTGCAACACAGCTACCTGCAAGTGCCTGGCGCGCAGATGGGCAACTATGCCCAGGGATACAACAAGCAGGACCAAGCGGTGCGCGTGGGCCCCGGGCCGCTGGATGGCGAGGCCTATGGATTGAAAGTGACCGCCGTGGACCTGCTCCACTACCTGGACCTGAACATGCAGCCGCACAGCCTGAGCAAACCGCTGCAACGGGCCATCGCCACCACCCAGACCGGCTATTACCAGGTCGGTGCCATGACCCAGGGCCTGGGTTGGGAGCAGTATGCCTACCCGGTCAGCCTTGAGCAGTTGCAGGCCGGCAATGCGCCGTCGATGGTGCTGGAGCCGCAACCTGTGAGCTGGCTGAAACCGGCGCGGCCGCTGCCAGCCGACACCTTCTTGAACAAGACCGGCTCGACCGATGGTTTTGGTGCCTACGTGGCGTTCGTGCCGTCAAAACGCATCGCCATTGTGTTGCTGGCGAACAAGAACTACCCGATTGCCGAGCGGGTGAAGGTGGCGCATCAGATTCTCACGACGCTTGACCCGCGATGAGGCCAGTAGGCCTCACGGCAACCCGTTGCGCCCATGCAAGCGATAGCCTTCACGTTCGTTCAGGCGCTCATAGTAAGCCTCGACCGCCGGCAACGCCGGGCGCTCCATGGGGGTCTGCAGCCAGCGGTTGACCGACAGGCCGATGGCAATGTCCGCCAGGGCAAAGTCCTGGCCACTGACATAGGCCCCGGTACGTTCCAGCTGACGTTCGAGGATGGTCATGTGCTTCGCCCAGTTGCGGCAACCCGCCGCCAGCGCTTGCGGGTCCTGGTGGGTCGGTGCCTTGCGCACCAGCGAGACAAAGGCGTAGCTCCACGAACCATTGAGGTCGGTGGCCTGCCAGTCCAGCCATTGATCAACCCGCGCCCGCGCCTTCGGTTCGGCCGGGTACAACGCCTGGCCGCCATACTGGGCGGCGAGGTAGCGGATGATGCTGTTGGACTCCCACAAGACAAAATCGCCGTCGACAATCACCGGCACCATGGCGTTGGGGTTCAGCGCCAGGAACGCCTCATCCTCGGTCGAGCGAAAGCCCGAGCCCCAATCCTCGCGCTCGAACGGCAGCTGCAATTCGGCGCAGGTCCACAGCACCTTGCGCACGTTGATCGATGAAGCCTTGCCGAGTATCCGTAGCATCATTCACTCCTGATGGTCATGTTGTCCCAGGTGTTGCAAAAACAGGCTGAACAGCTCCGATTGGGACGAGACCCCAAGCTTGCTGTAGAGGTTGCGCCGGTGCACCTTGACCGTCTCCTGGGAGATGTCCAGGCGCTTGGCGATGGCCTTGCTGGAGTTGCCGCGCAGCACCAGGCGGGCGATTTCCAGCTCACGCGCCGACAGCGTGTCGCTGCCAAAATGCTCCAGCGCCCGCTCGACCGGGGTCGAATGCTCGGCAACCTGCCGGGGATGCTGCTGGTGCCAGTGCTGGCGCATCAAGGCCAGCAGCCACGGCGCCAGCAGGCTCAGCTGGCCTATGGTCGCAGGGTCGTAACGCTGGTTGGCGCCCAGCGAGATGGCCAGCACCTTGCCCGCATCGAGGTTGAGGATCAGTTGCAGCTCGTCCTCGCCGACCAGGGCACGAAAGTAGTTGTTGAAGTAGTCGCTCTTGCGAAACTCGTCCGGGGCGACCTCTTCCATGCGGTACACGCCATCGGCAAGGCCGTCGCGCATGGCCTGGATGAACGGATCGAGCAGGTACAGACCGCCCAGGTACAGGGGCGCTGCCGCCGGCGCATCGCGAAAGCCGCGGTCGAATTCCTCCAGCACCTGCGGCGCGCCCTCGCGCTCCACCAGCAAGGCCAGGGCGGTGTCGCACGGCAGCAGTTGATCGAGCAGCACGATCAGCTGATGCCAGAACCCCGGCTTGCCCAACTGGTCGATGACCCGGGCCAGGCCATGGTGATGGGCAGCGGCTTCGAATAGCAGGTTCACCGGTAACTCCTAGGGGGTAACGATTGGGGGGAATCGCCAGCGGCAGGTCGGGCTCCTAGACTCTGCACACCGGCACGCAGTATTGCCGTTGCTCAAGCACTTGTCATGCGCTGCGAACAACGGCCCTTGCGCGCCCCTCGAACCTTCCAACAGGAGCTGTGAATCAATGCGTGTACGTGATCTGGGCATTCGTATCGGCGTCGGCACCCCTGGCGCGTTCAACGCCATTACCGACGTGCCGGGCGTGCGTGTCGGCCATCACACCGTGCAGCGCGGCAGCGGCGACCACGCGGTCAATACCGGCGTCACGGTGATCGAACCACGGGCCCAGGCCGCCAGCCTGCAGCCGTGTTTTGCCGGTGTGCACGTGCTCAACGGCAACGGCGATGCCACCGGCCTTGAATGGATTCGCGAAGCCGGCCTGCTGACCACGCCGATTGCCTACACCAACACCCACAGCGTCGGCGTGGTCCGCGATGCGCTGGTGGCGGCCGAGCGCGAGATGGCCAAGGCCCGCACCTACTGGTGCATGCCGACGGTACTGGAAACCTACGACGGCGTGCTCAACGACATCTGGGGCCAGCACGTAACAGCCGAGCATGTCCACGCCGCACTGGCCGCGGCGCAATCGGGGCCGGTGGCCGAAGGGTGCGTCGGCGGCGGTACCGGGATGATCTGCCACGAGTTCAAGGGCGGTATCGGTACCTCGTCGCGGGTCCTGGACCGCGTGGCCGGCGGCTGGACCGTCGGCGCCGTGGTGCAGGCCAACTATGGCGTACGCGGCGCCCTGCGGGTGGCCGGCTACCCGGTCGGCCAGGTGCTGGGCGAGGTGCATTCGCCGTTCAGCGCGCCGCGCAATGTCGGCGAGCCGGGCATGGGCTCGATTGTCATCACCCTGGCCACCGACGCCCCGCTGCTGCCGCACCAATGCACGCGCCTGGCGCAACGGGCCAGCGTCGGCCTGGCACGGGTCGGCGGCGGCACCGAGGACTCCAGTGGCGACATCTTCATCGCCTTCTCTACCGGCAACAGCCTGCCGGCAGCCAACTTCGGCCACCCCGGCGCGCCGACCAGCACGGTTGAGATGGTCAACAACGACCATATCTCGGCGTTGTTCAGCGCAGCGGCGGACGCCGTCGAGGAAGCCATCGTCAATGCCCTGCTGGCTGCCACCGACCTCGAGGCCCATGGCAGCAAGGTCCTGGCGCTGCGCCCCGAGCGTTTGCTTGAGGCCCTGCAGGCGGTCGGCTGGAAGGCCTGACAGCGAAAGGCACTCGTTGCTGCGACAATTTGTCGGTATGGTGGTGTTCTGAAGATGGACGTTTACCCGCTCACAGGAAACCCAGAATGCCCCAACGTGAAGTTATCAATGCATCTGTCAGCCCAAAAGGCAGCCTGGAAACACTGTCTCAACGTGAAGTACAGCAACTGAGTGAAGCCGGTTCCGGCAGCCTGTACACCCTGTTCCGCCAGTGCGCGCTGGCAATCCTCAACACCGGCGCGCACGTCGACAACGCCAAGACCATCCTCGAAGCCTACAAGGACTTCGAGGTACGCATTCACCAGCAAGACCGCGGCGTGCGCCTGGAACTGCTGAACGCCCCGGCCGATGCCTTCGTCGACGGCGAAATGATCGCCAGCACCCGTGAAATGCTCTTCAGCGCCCTGCGCGACATCGTCTACACCGAAAGCGAACTGGCCAGCCAGCGCATCGACCTGGAAAGCTCCCAGGGCATCACCGACTACGTCTTCCACCTGCTGCGCAACGCCCGCACCCTGCGCCCTGGCGTGGAGCCGAAAATGGTCGTGTGCTGGGGCGGTCACTCGATCAGCACCGAGGAATACCAGTACACCAAGAAGGTCGGCCACGAGCTCGGCCTGCGCAAGCTGGACGTCTGCACCGGCTGCGGCCCGGGCGTGATGAAAGGCCCGATGAAGGGCGCGACCATCGCCCACGCCAAGCAGCGCATGAGCGGCAGCCGTTACCTGGGCCTGACCGAGCCTGGCATCATCGCCGCCGAAGCGCCGAACCCGATCGTCAACGAACTGGTGATCCTGCCGGACATCGAAAAGCGTCTTGAAGCCTTCGTGCGCGTCGGCCACGGCATCATCATCTTCCCTGGCGGCGCCGGTACCGCCGAAGAGTTCCTGTACCTGCTCGGCATTCTCATGCACCCGGACAACCGCGGCCTGCCGTTCCCGGTCATCCTCACCGGGCCCAAGAGCGCCGCGCCGTACCTGCAGCAACTGCATGCCTTCGTGCGCGCGACCCTCGGCGACGAAGCCCAGGCGCACTACCAGATCATCATCGACGACCCGGCCGAAGTGGCCCGGCAGATGGTCGACGGGCTCAAGGAGGTCAAGCAGTTTCGCCGCGAGCGCAACGACGCCTTCCACTTCAACTGGCTGCTGAAGATTGAAGAAGGCTTCCAGCGCCCCTTCGACCCGACCCACGAGAACATGGCCGGGCTCAAGCTCAGCCGCGCGCTACCGCCTCACGAACTGGCCGCCAACCTGCGCCGGGCGTTTTCCGGGATTGTCGCCGGCAACGTCAAGGACAAGGGCATCCGCCTGATCGAAGAGAAAGGCCCGTACGAAATCAAAGGTGACAGCGCCGTGCTCGAACCCCTCGGCCACCTGCTGCAGGCGTTCGTCGACCAGCACCGGATGAAACTGCCGGGCGGTGCCGAATACGTGCCCTGCTACCGCGTCGTGAGCTGATTCAAGCCCCGCCCCCGCTTGCGGGCACAGCCTGTGCCCGCAACATTTGCTGCTATTTTCCTACCCCCTTCAGTGAACCTGCCCGCAGAAATATGGTCTTTCAGCAGGCGGCCTGCGCGCACGCCGACTGTTCACCGGCCCAGTCATCGGGCTTTTATTGTTTATTTCACGCGAAGACCATCATGCCTATCTCTCGTCCCGTTTCTGCGGCGCCCGCGCTGTTTTCCTCCTGCAACCCGGGCGCGCGCCGCCTGCTGACCGGCAGCCTGATAGGCGCCCTGCTGGTTTTGGCCAACCCGCTGCATGCCGAAGAGGCAGCGCCCAGCAGCGAGCGCTGGGTCAGCGACAGCTTGAGCACCTACGTGCGTAGCGGCCCTACCGACGGCCACCGCATTGTCGGCAACCTCAAGTCCGGGCAAAAGGTCACACTACTGACCACCCAGGGCAACTACAGCCAGGTGCGCGGCGAATCCGGCGACACCGTGTGGATCACCAGCAGCGACCTGCAGGCCGTGCCCGGCCAGGCCGAGCGCCTGCCGCAACTGACCGAGCAGGTGACCCAGCTCAGCGAACAGCTCAAGACCATCGACGACAGCTGGAAGACCCGCGTGCAAGGCATGCAAGAGACCCTCGACTCGCGCAAGGCGCTGATCGACGAGCTGCAAGCACGCAGCAAGGCGCTCAATGCCGAGCTGAGCGACACCCAGTCGGAACTGCGCAGCACCCAGGCGCGCCTGGGTGACGAGAACAAACAGGTGTTGATGCGCTACATGGTGTACGGCGGCGGCATCGCCGGTGCCGGTTTGCTGGCGGGCTTGATCTTGCCGGCCTTGAGCCGTGGGCGCAAAAAGAATGACCGCTGGTTCTGATGGCTGATTGCGGGGCTACTGCGTAGCCCATCGCCGGCAAGGGCGGCTCCCACAAGAGCGCTACTTAGCGGTCGTGATCCGCAGCATCCAGCCAAAGGTCATCCCCGCCGCCGCCAGCAATATCAAGCCGGAACCGGCCAGTTGCAGCGCACTCAGCGGATGCCCCAGGGCCAGCCAGTCGACCAGGATCGCCACCACCGGATAGATGAACGACAAGGCGCCGACCAGGCTGGTGGGGATTTTCTGGATGGCGCTGTACAGCAGGGTCGACATCAAGCCGGTGTGGACGATGCCGATCGTGGCCAGCAGTGCCCAGGTAGCGGGCGCCAGGGCCAACCCCGGCAGCTGCGCAAACGGCGCCAGCAGCAGCACCCCGACCAGCATCTGGATCAACACGATCAGGTGCGGCGCCACCCCCTGCAAACGCTTGGTGATAGCGGCAGCGACGGCATAGAAAAACGCCGCGCCCAGGGCCATCAGCACGCCCAGGCGGTAGTCTGCGGCAACGCTGTCAACGCTCGATCCGGCCATGACGATCAGCAGCATCCCGGCGAACGCCGCCAGCAACCAGCCGACCTTGTTGACGGTCATCTTCTCGGCGAACAGCAGCATGCCCAAACCCACCAGCATGAACGGCTGGGTGTGATAAACCACGGTGGTAACGGCAATCGAAGCATGGGTATAGGCACTGAACAGCAACACCCAGTTCAGCACCAGCGCGACCCCGCCCAACACCGCCGCCAGCGCCTGGCGGCCGCTAATCACCCTGCGCCGGAGCAAGCCCAGGCCGGCACAGGCCAGCAGCAACGCCAGCGCGCCAAACAGGCAACGCCAGAACACCACAGCCGCTGCCGGCTGGTCTGCGGCCAGCACGAACCAGCCCACCGTGCCGGAGATCACCATGGCCGCGGTCATCTCCAGGGTGCCACGTGTTTTCAGGTGCATGCTGAATCGACTCCTGTCATATCGAACAAAGGTCCGTTATGCTGAACAGATGAGCAGCGTTCGTCAAGGCGAACAAATGACCGGTATAGAGAACATATGATCGAAGCCCATTCCCCCATCCTGCTGCTGGCCAGCGCCATCCGCCGCGAGCGCGAGCGCCTGGGCCTGTCGGTGACCGAGCTGGGCAAGCGCGCGGGCCTGGCCAAGTCGACCCTGTCGCAACTGGAGTCCGGGGTCGGCAACCCCAGCCTGGAAACCCTCTGGGCCCTGGCCACTGCGTTGCAGGTGCCGGTCAGCCGGCTGATGGGCCAGCCGCGCCAGCACGTGCAGGTGATTCGCGCCGCTGAAGGCGCCGCCAGCCATAGCGAGCAGGCCCATTACGCCGCCACCCTGCTCGCCGCCTGCCCGGCCGGAGCGCAGCGCGATATCTACCGGCTGCGGGTGCAGCCGGGTGAACCGCGGCGGTCAAAACCGCATCCACCGGGTACCCTTGAGCACGTGATCCTCTGCAGCGGCAGCGCCCGGGTCGGCCCGCTCGAGCAAGCGGTGACTCTGGAGGCCGGTGACTACATGAGCTATTCGGCCGACGCCCCGCACGTGTTCGAGGCCCTGGCCGCCGACACCCTGGCGGTGATGCTGATCGAACACGCCTGAAACGAGGACTGCCCATGAGCGAACTGCTGCTGCGCCGCCTGCACCTGCCGGAGCCGATTGGCCAGGTGCTGATCGTCGGCGATGACCAACGGCTGTTGGCGCTGGAATTCGATGAGCCAGAAAAACGCCTGCTGCGGTTGCTGCGCACCCGTTTTGGCGCCGCTGTGCAATTACGCGAAACCGCTGGGCTGACGGCGCTTGCCGATGCTGTGCAGGCTTATTGCTCAGGCCAGTTGCAGGCGTTTGATGCGCTGGCAGTTGATGCCGGCGGCACGCCGTTCCAGCAACGGGTGTGGGCGGCGTTACGGGAAATTCCGCCAGGCACTACCCGCACCTACGGGCAGATTGCTGCACAGCTGGGTAACCCGGCAGCTGCACGGGCAGTGGGCTTGGCCAATGCGCTGAACCCGGTGAGCCTGGCCATTCCCTGCCATCGGCTGGTGGGCAGCAATGGCGCACTGACAGGTTATGGCGGCGGTATTGAACGCAAGCGCTGGTTGTTGCAACACGAACGCCACGCCTAGTTATATTATTTATAGATGTTATAATCGTCAGTTAATTGTTTTGGAGGGCAGTTTATGACTACATTTCAATTCATTGCCGGCATGGCCTTCTGCTTTGCAGCCCTTGCGCTAAAAGCCTACCTGATCCTGAAGCCGCCCGTAGAAGCCGGGCCTGGCGCTCGATAAGCAATTGTAAGCCGGAATAACAGAACGCCCCCTTTTTTATAGATCAAGGGGGCGTTTTTTATTTAACCGATCAGAAATCCCAGCGTGTGGTCAGCATCAAATTGCGCGGGTCACCGTACGACATCGAGTTATAAAAACCGATGTTGGTGTAATAACGTTTATCGAACAGGTTATTGGCATTTACCGTGGCCGAAAAACGCTCGGTGAACTGGTAGCGGGCCATCAGGTCCACCAGCCAGAACGGGTCCTGGGCGAACTCCTCGTCGATGCCCTTGGGGCGGTTGCGCAGTACCTGCCAGCCCTTGCCCTGCCAGCGCGCGCCGCCGCCGACCGTCAAGCGATCAAGCGCGCCCTTGAGTTTGTAGCTGGTGTAGAAGCTGACCTGGTCTTCCGGCTCCCAGGTCGACACCTTCTGGCCCTCGTCATCGCGAATTACTTTGTGGGTGTAACCGCCCTGCAATTGCCAGCCCGGCGCCAGCTCACCCGAGACTTCAGCTTCGAAGCCCTTGGTCTTGGCTTTGACGCCCATCCAGGCGAAGCCCACCGCCGGGTTGGTCGGGTCGCCGTTGTACTGGTTGTCCTCGACGGTGCGGTTGCTCTGGTGAATCTCGAAATAGGCAAGGCTGGCGTTGACCCGGCCATCGAGGAACTCGCCCTTGATCCCCACCTCGTAGTTCTGCCCTTCGTCCGGGTCCAGCAGGCGGTCGGTGCGGTCGCGGAACCAGCTGTCCTGAGGCATGAAGATGTCGGTGTAGCTGGCGTACAGCGAATAGGTGTCGTTGAGGTCATAGACCGCGCCTACGTAAGGGATCAGGCGGTCGTTTTCCTTGTTGTCGGCGTCGATGCCGTCGTAGCTGTAGTTGACCAGGCGCCCGCCGAGCAGCAGGGTCAGGTCGTCGATCGGGTGCAGGCGCGCGGTGAGGTAAGTGCCGTTCTGGCGAACCTTGTCGTCGGTGCGCGCCGACACCGGGCCCCAGTCAGGCTCGGCGATGTCGCCGTCCCAGTTGGGAAAGTCGAGGATGTTGTTATTGGCATGGGTAACGTCGCGGTAGTCGTTGCCCTTCCAGCGCGAGGCGGTATAGGAGTTGCCGATCACCAGTTCATGCTCGCGGCCGAACAGCTGGAACGGCCCGCTCAGGTACAGGTCGAGGGAGTCGCTCACGGTTTCGCCGGTGTACTTCTGCGCATAGATGCCGGCGGTGCCGTCCTTGCGTGGCTGGTAGCCCTGGATCGAGCCGAGCGGCGCGTGGTAGCCGTTGATCTTGTGATCGAACTGGGCCTTGGCCACCCAGCCGTTGTCCAGGTGATGCTCAAGGCTGGCGAACACGGTGCGGGTGTACTGCTCCCAGCTGCTCCATTTCGCTGCGTTGTTGAAGTGGTGCGAGACATTGTTGGTATCGCCATTGCCATCGTACAGCGGCACGGTACCCGACCAGCTGGAGCCCTTGGGGTTGTTGTCCTGGTAGTCGGCGCCGACGGTCAGCAGGGTGTCGGGGTCGAGGTCGAACTCGAGGATACCGTAGTAGACGCTGGTCTTGCGCTGGTAGTGGTCGAGGAACGAGTGCTTGTCCTGGTAGGCCGCCACCGCCCGGCCACGCACGTTGGCGCTGTCGGTCAACGGGCCGCTGACGTCCAGTTCGCTGCGGTAGTTGTCCCAGCTGCCGGCGCCCAGATCAAAATGGCCCTTGAACTCGGCGGTGGGTTTCTTGCGCACCAGGTTGATGGTCGCGCCCAGCGAGCCTGCGCCGGTGAGCAAGCCGGTGGCGCCCTTGAGCACTTCGACGCGGTCGTAGATGGCCATGTCGCTGAGGCTGTTGCCAGCCGAGTAACCGACGTTGCGCGAAGTCGAGGGAATGCCGTCGTACTGGAAGTTGCTGATGGCAAAGCCGCGGGCGTAGTAGCTGTTGCGCTCGGTGTCATAGGCCGAGACGGTGATGCCCGGGGTGTGGCGCATCACGTCGTCAATGTTGTTGAGGCCGAAGTCATCCATGTGCTGGCGGGTCACCACGGTGATCGACTGCGGCGTCTCGCGCGGGGTCAATACCAGGCGTGTGGCGGTGGCAATGGTGCCGGGGGTGTAGGAGCGGCTTTCTTCGGTGATGGTCCCCAGCTGGTTGCTGGTGACCTCGGTGGCGCTGAGGTTGATCGCACCCGCCTCGTTCACTTCGCGCACCAGGCTGTAGCGCCCGTCGGCCTCCTTGATCAGTGCCAGGCCCTTGCTGGCGAGCAAGGCGCGCAGGCCCTCCTCGACCCCGTACTGGCCGTGCAGGCCTTCGCTACGCTGGCCCCGGGTCAGCGCCGGGTCAAATGACAGCACCACGCCGGCCTGGGCGGCAAAACGGGTCAGCACCTGGCCAAGATCGTCCTGGGCCAGGTCGTAGCTGCGCGCGGCCGATTCGGCCTGGGCCATGCTCAAGGGCAACAACAGCGCGCAACAGCGCAGGGCGTGGTGAATCGGGCGGGTTCTCATTCGATGCGTTCTCTTCTGGTTGGCATTCAGGCAGTGGGCCTGCCTTCCATAAGTCGAACGACAAGACGAATTAATATCATTTGCATGAAAAATACTTTTATTTGCGTGCCTCTACCGTCACCCAATACGGCGTGCGCTGGCTGACCCGCACCGGCAACGTGCTTTCAAGGGCGCGGAAGATCTGTGCCTGGTCGTCGAGCCTGAAGGTGCCGCTGATGCGCAGCCCCACCACTTGCGGCGCGCAACGCAACCAGCCGCGGCGGTAGCGCGCCAGGTCAGCGATAAAGGCCCCCAGGTACTGCTCGTTGGCGATCAGCAGGCCTTTGCTCCAGGCATCCAGGTTGCCCTCCAGTGGCGAACTGAGCACCAGCGCCGGGTTGGCGAAGCGGCATTGCTCGCCCGCCTCCAGCAGCGCACCGCCACCCTGCTCGCCCGCCAGCACCTGTACGCGGCTTTCGAACACTGCCAGGCGCGTGGTGTTCTCGCCGGCCAGCAGCGAAAAGCGTGTGCCCAATGCCTGCACGGTGCCGTGGCGGGTTTGTACCAGGAAGGGCCGGTTGGCCGGGTCCTTGGCGGTGGTAATCAGCACCTCGCCATCGCGCAGCACCAGCAGGCGCTGTTGAGGGTCGAAGCGCACATCCAGGGCGCTGGCGGTGTTGAGCTGAACCTGGCTGCCGTCGTCCAGGGTCAGGTTCAGGCGTTCGCCGGTGCGGGTGTGATAATCAGCGAACCAGGGGCCCTGGCGCGCCTGCTGGTAACCGCCCCACCCCACAGCACCGGCTCCCGCCGCCAGCACCAGCCCCTTGAGCACACCGCGACGGCCCAGCGCCGGTTGCTGGCCGGCCAGTTCCAGGGTGCGCCCGGCCAGGCGCGTGGGCATTTGCTGCAGGCGTTGCTGCACCCGCTCGACCTGCTGCCAGGCCCAGCGGTGCTGCTCGTCGGCCTGCAGCCAGGCGTGCCAGGCGGCGTGTTCGGCGCTGCCGGCGCTTTCGTCACCGAGGCGTGCACGCCATGCGGCGGCCTGCTCAAGGGCAGCGAGCTGGCGCGAATCGAGGGCGGCCATCAGTCAGCCTCGTGTTGCAGGCTGTACAGCGTGCAATGGTGCAGGGCCTTGGCGATGTCACGATTGACCGTGACCACCGAGATGCCGAGGGTTTCGGCGATGGCCTTGTAGGTCATGCCGTCCAGTTGCGAGAGCAGAAAAGCCTTGCGCACCCGGGCGCCGAGGCCGGCGAGCATGGCATCCAGCTCGCACAGGGTTTCCAGCAGGATCGCCCGCGCTTCAGCGGAAATATCCAGGGCTTCAGGTTGCTCGGCCAGCGCCTGCAGCCAGGCGCGTTCGAGCCGCGCACGGCGAAAATGGTCGATCATCAAGCGCCGGGCGATGGTCGCCAGGTAGCCCCGCGGTTCGCGTACGGCGCGCAGGCGGTCGACGGCATCGTCGGCGCTGAGCACGCGGACAAACACGTCCTGCATCAGGTCGGCGGCCAGGTCATGGCACGCCACTCGCGGGCGCAGCCAGCCGGTCAGCCAGCGGTGATGAGCCTGGTACAGGTGGCTGACCTGCTGGCGCAGGGCGGGGTTGGAATCGCTCATGATGACTCGAAAAAGTAAATGAGAATTTCTATCATTCTATGCGAATGTAGGACGCCGGTGGAAGCGCGGCGTCAGGCTGATCACGGGCCAAGTCGAGTCGTCGCACCGCCGCGCCCATAGCACTGGCAATCCCGGTGAATTTCAGTCAGCCTGCCACACACCTCTGCGCTTTCAGGAAGGAACCGCCCCATGTCACTCGTCGAAACCTACCTCAGCGGCCTGCGCCAGGCGCTGCCAAGCGAAGAGCTTGAACAACTGAACCTCGCCCACGGCGCTTCGGCCGCAGACCTGCAAAAACTCAGCGCCCACTACCCGCTGTGCCCCGACAGCCTGCTGCGATTGCTCGGGCAGATCGACGGCACTCATTTTCGTGATTACCCAGGCGGCACGGTCATCGTCCTGGTGCTCGGTTCGGACGTGTTCGAATACCCCTATTACCTCAGCGCCAGCGAGCAGATCCTCGAAGACGCCCGGAGCTACACCGACAGCATTCGCGGCATGTACGGCGAGTACCTGGAGGATTACCCGGAAATTGTCGGCGCGGGCATCGACAGCGACCTGGCCATGAACCAGCGCCTGTGTTTCTCCCATTGCATGAACAACGGCGGCAGCTCGAAGTTGTACATCGACTTCAACCCCGCCGCCGGTGGCACTGTCGGCCAGGTGGTGCGCTACCTGCACGACCCGGACAGTTATGAAGTGATCGCCGACAGTTTCGATCAGTACCTGCAGCAACTGATCGACGATGACTTTGCCTTTGTCGAACGCGAGATCTGAGCGCCATTACCCATTCAGGGTTACTCCATCAACGTAATTAACGCCTACGCCGTCGCGCCGCATACTCGGTTCCAGCCCCCCCGCAAGGAACCCCGATGAAGATCGAACTGATACAACTCGCCGGCCGCGACGGCGATACTGCCTACAACCTGCAACGCACCCTTGAAGCGATCGCCAGTTGTGCGGCCGACACCGACCTGCTGGTGTTCCCGGAAACCCAGCTGATGGGTTTTGCCAGCGCCGAACAGCTGCCAAAGGTTGCCGAAACGGTGGACGGCCCCAGCGTCCAGGCGGTGCTGCAGGCGCTGCGCAAACGTGACGTGGCGGTGGTGATCGGCCTGGCCGAAAAGGCCGATGGCCGCTTCTACAACACCTCGCTGCTGCTGACCCCCGAAGGCATCGCCCTGCGCTATCGCAAAACCCACCTGTGGCCCTCGGAGCGCGGCCTGTTCACCCCCGGTGATCGCTACGCCACCACCACCTTCAAAGGCCTGCGTATCGGCCTGCTGATCTGCTACGACATCGAGCTGCCGGAAAGCAGCCGCGCCCTGGCGCAACTGGGCGCCGAGCTGATCGTGGTCAGCAACGGCAACATGGACCCCTACGGCCCGGTGCACCGCACCGCGATCATGGCCCGCGCCCAGGAGAACCAGGCCTTCGCCCTGATGGTCAACCGCGTCGGTGCAGGCGATGACAACCTGGTGTTCGCCGGTGGCAGCGCCGTGGTCGACCCGCACGGGCGCCTGCTGTTCGAAGCCGGGCGCGAGCCCTGCCGGCAGCTCATCGAACTGGACCTTGGGCAACTCGAACTGGCTCGCCGCGACTACGACTACCTGGCCGACCGGCGCCTGCACCTGCCTGGCCAGCGCCTTGAACACGCCGATGGCCGCCGCGAACTGCTGATCCCCTGAGCGCTACCCCTATAACAAGAATCCGGAGTGCCCTTCATGAAGTCGATCCGTCGCCTGCCCCTGGCCCTGGCCGCGCTGCTAAACCTGGCCGCCGCACAGGCCGCCGCGCCCAGCGTGCACATCTATAACTGGTATGACTACATCGCGCCGAACACCACCAAGGAGTTCCAGCAGGCCTCGGGCATCGCCCCGATGTATGACGTGTTCGACAACAGCGATGTCATGCAGAGCAAGCTGATGGCCGGGCGCAGTGGCTATGACGTGGTGTTCGCCAGCGCCGACCTGCTGCCCAACCTGATCAAGGCCGGGGTACTGGCCGAGCTCGACCGCAGCCAGTTGCCCAACCTGGCGCACCTGGACCCGCAGATCCTTGCCAAACTGCAAGGCAACGACCCCGGCAACCGCTTCGCCGCGCCCTACTTGTGGGGCACCACGGGCCTGGGTTATGACGTCGACAAGGTCAAGGCGCGCCTGGGCAAGGATGCACCGCTCAACTCCTGGGACCTGATCTTCAAGGAAGAAAACCTCGCCAAGCTGGCCGACTGCGGCGTGGCCATGCTCGATGCACCCGGCGAGATCATCCCCATCGCCCTGCACTACCTGGGCCTGCCCTACAACAGCAAGAACCCCGAGGACTACCGCAAGGCCGAGGCGCTGCTGCTCAAGGTGCGCCCGCACATCGCCTATTTCGACTCCTCGCGGTTCATCTCCGACCTGGCCAACGGCAACGTGTGCGTGGTGCTCGGCTGGTCTGGCGGGGTGTTCGATGCCAAGCTTGCCGCCAACAACGCCAACAATGGCCGCGACATCCGCTACAGCATTCCGCACGAAGGCGCACCGTTCTGGCTCGAAAGCATGGTCCTGCTCAAGGACGCGCCCAACCCGCAGCAAGGCCTGGCCTTCATCGACTACATGCTGCGCCCCGAGGTAATCGCTGCCTCGACCAACTACCTCGGCTACCCCAACGCCAACAAGGATGCCGCGCAACTGGTAGACGCAAAAATCCGCGACAACCCCTCGGTATACCCGCCCCAGGCAGTGCTCGACACCCTGTTCGCCCTGGAGCCGCTGCCACTCAAGTACGAACGCATCCGCACCCGGGTGTGGAGCAAGGTCAAGACCGGCAGTTAGTTGCCCGAAGGGGGCTCGGCGACCGCTGAGCCTCAGTCCTCCAGCGGCTTGGGCGGTGGCAGGGGCTTTGGAGGTTTTGCCGGCTTGGCCGGTTTGCCATCCTTGCCGGGCTTGGCGTCTTTTTTGCCCTTTTCGGGCTCGCTCTTCAAGTCGGCAACGGTCGGCGGCACGATGGCCTTTTCGGCCGCCGGCAACTGGTCGACTGCATCGTAAATCGCCTTGGGCTCGAGGATGCCGGTGTGTTCGATCCGGTGCAGCTCGCCGTCCTTGCCCACCAGTACTACCTGGGTGACCATCGTATCCCGGGCGCTGAACTTGAACTTGCGGATCAGGGCCATGGTCGCCTGCTGATCCAGAAACTTGTCATCACGCTTGCCGATCATGCCGGCGACGCTGTACAGCACCAGCTTGCGCTCCTCGAAGGCAGCCTTGGTGGCCGGGTCTTCAAGGGCCTTGTTCAACGCGCGAAGGGTCGGGTCGGCGGTACTGGGAGCAAGGACAACCAAGGCGCGGGTCTTGTACAGCTCCTGGCCCAAGGGGTCATCGCTATCGGCAGCGAGGGCAGGACCGGCAACAAAGGCCAGCAAGGCGGCGAGGGTCAGTGACCGAACAAGCATGCGCATCTCCTTTCAATTTCCATGCATCAAAGACTACAAATCGCGACGAAAGATCCGGGTTGCGAGCCTAAACTACAGAGCCAGATGAGTGGGCAAGGCAAAGGTAACTTCCGATTACCAAGTGCGACTTTGGATACACACCGAAAGGTCTGTCATCCGATTCTGAGGATAGCTGAAGGCCGTCTGCCATGCCCGTCGACCACCCTGGAAAAAGGCCTGAACCATGAGCATTGCCGACACCCTGCTATTGCTGCTGATCCTTGTTACCGCCCTGGGCTGTGGGTTGATGGGCGGGTTGTTCTTCGCCTTCTCAAACTTTGTCATGCAGGCTCTGGAGCGCATCCCGGCACAGAGCGCGGTCACCGCCATGCAGTCGATCAACCAGGTGGTGCTCAACCGCCTGTTCCTCTCGTTGTTTCTCGGCACCGCCATCACCTGCGCGATCCTGCTGGCCTGGGCCTGGCTGCGCTGGCCACTGCCCGGCAGCCTGTGCATCGGCATCGGCAGCGGCCTGTACCTGCTCGGCAACGTACTGGTGACCCTGCTGTTCAACGTGCCGCGCAACCAGAGCCTGGCGCGCCTGGACCCGGCCAGCAGCGAAGCGGCCAGTGCCTGGCCAACCTATGCACGGGTGTGGAATCGCTGGAACCATGTGCGCACCATCACCGCCCTGGCGGCGACGGCGTGGTTGATGGTGGCCTTGCTGCGGGTGGTGTGGACTCAATAGCGGCTGCGACGCAGCCATCGCTGGCAAGCCAGCTTCCACAGTGTCGGTGCAGGCAGGTCCGGCTAGAACAAGCCCATCTGCCGATCGATCAGCGCCGTGAAGTCATCCTCCACGAACGGCAGGATCGCATCCGCCACCGGCTGCAATTGCCGGGTCAGGTAGTGGTCGTAATCGATCGCCGAATGCCGCGTCTCCAGCGGCTCCGGCCCCGCCACGGTTATCACGTAGCTGATCCAGCCGCCATTCTGATACTGCCGCGGCCGGCCTTGACGGTCATTGAAGTCATCGGCCATGCGCGCCGCCCGCACATGCGGCGGCACGTTGCGCTGGTAGTCAGCCAGCGGGCGGCGCAGGCGCTTGCGGTAGATCAACAGTTGATCCTGCTCACCGGCCAACGTCTTGCGCACATACTCACGCAGGTACTGCTGGTAAGGCTGGCGCTTGAAGATGCGCTCGTACAGCTCCTGCTGAAACTGCCGGGCCAGCGGCGACCAGTCGGTGCGCACGCTTTCCAGGCCCTTGTAGATCATCTCTTCAGTGCCCTGGCCACGTTGCACCAGGCCGGCATAGCGTTTCTTGCTGCCTTCCTCGGCGCCGCGAATGGTCGGCATCAAAAAGCGCTTGTAGTGGGTTTCGTACTGCAGCTCCAGGGCACTGTCCAGGCCATAGCTGTCGCGCAGGTGCTCACGCCACCACTGGTTGACCTGCTGCACCAGCTCGCGGCCGATCTGCGCCGCGTCCGCCTCGTCATGGGCACGCTTGAGCCAGACGAAGGTCGAGTCGGTGTCGCCATAGATCACCGTATAACCCTTGGCTTCGATCAACTCGCGGGTACGGCGCATGATCTCGTGACCACGCATGGTGATCGATGAAGCCAGGCGCGGGTCGAAGAAGCGGCAACCGCTGGAACCGAGTACGCCGTAGAAGGCGTTCATGATGATCTTCAGCGCCTGGGACAGCGGCGCATTGTGCTCGCGCTTGGCTGTCTCGCGGCCCTGCCAGACCCGCTCGACAATCGCCGGCAGGCAATGCCGGCTGCGGGAAAAACGCGCCCCGCGAAAGCCTGGCACCGAGGTCTCATCGCCCGGTTCGCGCAAGCCTTCGACCAGCCCCAGCGGGTCAATCAGAAACGTGCGGATGATCGACGGATACAGGCTCTTGTAGTCGAGCACCAGCACCGACTCGTACAAGCCCGGTCGCGAATCCATGACAAAACCGCCCGGGCTGGCCTCCTCCGGGCGCTCGCCCTGATTGGGCGCGACGAAGCCCTGGCGGTGCATCAAGGGCATATACAAATGACAGAACGCCGCCACCGAACCGCCGCTGCGATCAGCCGGCAAACCGGTGACCGTGGCCCGTTCGAGCAGGAAGGTCAACAGTTCGGTCCTGGCGAAGATCCGCGTCACCAGCTCGCAGTCCTTGAGGTTGTAGCGGGCCAGCGCCGGCTTGTCCTCGGCGAACATGCGGTTGATTTCGTCCATGCGCTGGTACGGGGTGTCGATCGCCTTGCCTTCGCCGAGCAGGGTCTGGGCGACGTTCTCCAGGCTGAACGAGGGGAAGCTCCAGGTCGCCGAACGCAGCCCTTCGATACCGTCGATGATCAGCCGCCCGGCCGCCCCGGCAAAAAAATGCGCGCGGCTGCCGTGCTCGCGCCAGTCCATTGCCTCACCGCCACGGCCCAGGCGCAGCGGCACCTTGAGCTGGGTGGCGTGCTGCTGCAGTACGCGCAGGTCAAACTGCACCAGGTTCCAGCCGATGATCGCATCGGGGTCGTGCACGGCCAGCCAGTCGTTGAGGCGTTCGAGCAATTGAGCGCGGCTGTCGCAGTATTGGAGGTCGAAATCCACGCCTGCGGCGTCGCCATTGGCCGGGCCGAGCATGTACACCTGGCGCTGGCCACAGCCTTCGAGGGCAATCGAATACAGCTCGCCGCGTTCGGTGGTTTCGATGTCCAGCGACACCAGCTTGAGCGTGGGGCGGTAATCGGCGGCGGGCTTGAGCTGGGCGTCGATCAACACGCCGCTGGCATCGGCCGTGCCGCTGAAGCTGACCGGCGCGGTGATGAAGCGCTCCATCAGGTAGCGCTCCGGCGGGCGCACATCGGCTTCGTAGATTTGCACGCCGGCGGCGCGCAGGCGCTTTTCCAGCTGGATCAACTGACGGTGCTGGCGGCAGTACAAGCCCAGCACCGGCCGTTGTTCGAAATCGCGCAGGGCCAGCTCGCGCAACTCGACCTCGCGCTCGCCGCGCAACACCGCCTCGGCCTGGCGCCGCTGCTCGGCGGGGATGAACGCCACTGAAGTCTGCAGCGGCAGACGCAAGCGCCGTGGGCCCTGGTCGGTGGCCAGCCAGAACTCGACAACGGTACCGGCCGGGGTATCGCGCCAATGCCGGGTCAGGACAAAGCCCTGCTGTAACTCCACCGCTGCAACCTCGAAAACGCCTGTGTATGCGCCGATTCTACCCGTCTGCGCGGCGGCCTGGCGAACTTAGCTCGGCACCCGTGCGCCCGGGGCGAAACCGTGGCCATGGGCGCGACCGGCAATCAGCAGGGCCAGGGCGATCAGCGCCAGCAACACCCAGGGGAAACTGCCCACGCCCCACTGGCTGAGCAACACACCGCCGAGCAGGCCACCGGCGGCAATGGCCGAGTTCCATACCGTGACGATCATCGACTGGGCGACATCGGCGCCCTCCCCGGCGGCATCGGCGCTGGCGGTTTGCAGCAGGGTTGGCGCGCCGCCGTAGGTCAGGCCCCAGAGCGCGACACTGAGGTAAACCAGCGGCGCCGACTGGCTGACAAAACCAAGCACCAGCGCCACCACGGCAAAACCGAACAAACTCAGCAGGACCATGTTGCGCAGGTGCTTGTCGATCAGCGCACCGACCACGCCGATGCCGGCCAGGGCGGCAATGCCGAAGGTCAGCAGGACCATGCCGGTGCTCGCCGCCAGGCCCACCGAGGCCAGGTACGGCACGATGTAGGTGTACAGCACGTTGTGCGCCAGCACCCAGGTGAGGATCACCAGCAGCACCGCCAGCACCCCGGGTGTGCGCAGCACCTGAGCGATACCGGGGCGTTGGCCCGGGGCATGGCCGTCGAAATCCGGCACCTTGCACAGCACCCAGGCCACCAGCACCAGGGTCGCGCCGGACACCAGGGCAAAGGTCATGCGCCAGCCCAGCAACTCGCCCAGCCAGGTGCCGGCCGGCACCCCCAGCGACAAGGCCACTGGCGCACCAATCATCGCCACCGCCATGGCCCGGCCTTGCTGCTCGGGGCTGACCATGCGCCGTGCATGCCCGGCAATCACGCCCCAGGCCAGGCCCGCGGCAACACCGGTCATGAAGCGCGCGACCAGGGTCAGCCAGTACGAACTCGACAACGCCGTCACCGTGTTGAACAGCAAGAAGCCGATAATCGCCAGCAACAGCACCGGCCGCCGGCGCCAACCCTGGGTCAGGGTCACCAGCGGGATGGCGGTCAAAAGCGAGCCCAGGGCATAGACGCTGACCATCTGCCCGGCCATCGCCTCACTGACCTGCATGCCGCTGGAGATCTGCCCAAGCAGCCCGGCCGGCAAGGTTTCGCTGAGGATGGCGATAAAGCCGGTCATGGCCAGGGCCAGCAGGCCGCTGACCGGCAAGGGCTGCTCCAGTGCGGCCGGCCCATCGGCGCTGCAGCTGATGTGGGTCATGGTGAAACTCCTGTAGGAAAGATGGGCGAACTTTAAGCCTGCAGGCACTACGGAAAAAGCCGGGTACAATTCCGCTCATAACGGACACCGGTGTCCGCAATCGGGAAATGCAGATGGATAGCCTCAGTGGTTTCGTGGTGTTCGTGCGGGTGGCAGAAACCGGCAGTTTTGTCGGCGCTGCGCAGTCGCTGGGGGTCAGCGCCTCGGCCATTGGCAAGCGCGTGGCGCGCCTGGAGCGCCGCCTGGGCGTACGCCTGTTTCACCGCAGCACGCGCAGCATCACCCTCACCGCCGAGGGCAGTCAGTTTCTGGAGCGCAGCCGGCGCATCCTTGCCGAAATCGAGGCCACCGAGCTTGAGCTGTCCCAGGCCAGTGAAGTGCCGCGCGGGCGTTTGCGCATCAGCCTGCCGCAGGTCACTGCGCTGGTGATGCCGGCCTTGAGCGAGTTCATGGCGCAGTATCCGGAGATCGAGCTGGACCTGGACTTCGACGACCGCATGGTCGATATCATCGGCGAAGGTTTTGACGTGGTAATGCGCGGCGGCACGCCCAGCGACTCACGCCTGAGCGCGCGCTTTCTTGGCCATTTTCACCATGTACTGGTGGCCTCGCCGGCGTACCTGGCGCGCAATGGCAGCCCCGCGCACCCCGCCGAGCTGGCCCGCCACACCTGCCTGCACTACCGTTTCCCGAGCACCGGCAAGCTCGAACAGTGGCCGCTGCGCCAGGAGCCCGCCGGCCACGCCTATGAGATCCCGGTGTCGATGGTCTGCAACCACGTCGACACGCGCATCTGCTTTGCCATGCGCGATCGCGGCATCACCTGCATTCCCGACTTCACCGTGCGCCAGCAGTTGCAGCGCGGCGACCTGGTGACCGTGCTCGATGACTACATGGAGCGCCGCGGCAGCTTCTACCTGCTGTGGCCCTCGGGGCGGCAAGTGCCGCCACGGCTGCGGGTGTTCATCGACTTCATGAGCACGCGGCTGCTGCCCGATGCTGGCGCGCCGCAGTATTAGTCATATAAATAATCAAAGCCCTGGGCAGGCAATTGTGGCACCTGCTGCACCAGGAACGCCCCCAGTTGTTGCACCTGGCGGGCCTTGGGGCTGGCCTGCAGCCAGGCCAGGTAATAGCCCTCGCCGGTGGCCACCGCCTGCGCAAACGGCGTGACCAGGCGCCCGGCGGCGAGCTCGGCGCTGGCCAGCAACAGGTCGACCACGGCCACACCCAGGCCTTGCTGAGCCGCCGAGATGCCCTGGTCAAGGGTGTCGAACAGCTGGCCGCGCTCAAGGCTGATGGCCGCAGCCCCGGTGCGCTGCAACCAGCGCCGCCAGTCGCGCCGGTCGGGAGAGGGGTGCAGCAGCTCGCAATGGGCCAGATCTGCCGGGTAACCGGGCTGGCACACCGGTACCAGCCATTCGTCAAACAGCTTGAGGCTGGCGATGCCGGCGCCGAAATGTCCGTCGCCCAACAGGATCGCGCAGTCGTAGGGCTCGCTGTAAAAATCCACCGTATCGATGTCCATCCACACGCTGCTCAGTTGCACCTGAGCGTGTTCTTCACATTGCTTGAACAGCGCCAACTGGCCAAGCAACCAGCGCACGGTCAGGGTCGAGGGCGCCTTCAGGCGCAGCTGCTGGCGGTCCTGCCTGAGCAGGCCGCAGGCGCTTTCGATGATCTTGAAGCCGATTTTCAGCTCCTGGGCCAGCAGCCGGCCCGCTTCGGTCAGCGCCACTTTCGGCCCGCGGCGCTCGAACAGGGCGCAGTCGAACAGACCTTCCAGGGTTTTGATGTGATGGCTGATGGCGCCCTGGGTCAGGGCCAGTTCTTCGCCGGCGCGGGTGAACGAACCGTAGCGCGCGGCCACCTCGAACGCCCTGAGCGCCTGCAATGCGGGAATGCGTTCGGTCATGGCCGCCTCTAGCATGAGTCAAACTAATAGAAGGCCACAGTAACAGGCGTTTTACAACCGGACCGGGCCTGCCGAGAATTGCGCTCCCGTCAAACGCCCTCGAGACCCGCCCGTGAACAGTGCCCTGCTTGCTACCTACGCCCTGACCGTTGTGCTGCTGATCGCCAGCCCCGGCCCGGTGGTGGCGCTGGTGGTCAACACCACCGCTCGCGCCGGGCGCAAACAGGCACTGCTGACCGCCCTGGGCACCAACGGCGCGTCACTGGTGCTGATCGCCCTGGCGGCGCTGCTGATCTTCAGCAGCGCCGCGATCAACCCGCTGCTGCTTAGCGCCTTGAGCGTGTTTGGCTGCCTGTTCATCGGCTTTCTGGGCCTCGGCGCGCTGGCCGAACTGCGCCGGCCCGCGCACGCCGCCGCGCCGTATGCGGTGCGCCAGGGCGGGCTATGGCAGGGGTTTGCCATTGGCCTGTCGAACCCCAAGGACATCCTGTTTTTCGTCGCCTTCTTCCCGCAGTTCATTCAGGTCACCGAGCAGTTCAGCCACAGCCTGATGCTGTTGGCGCTGGTCTGGCTGGTGCTCGACCTGGGCATTCTGGGCCTGTACATCCTGGTCATCGGCCGCCTCGCCGAGCGCCTCGACCGGCGCCTGATCAGCGCCATCAGCGCCGTGGTACTGCTGGCCATCGCCGCCGTCGGGCTGGCCTACAACATCCGGCAACTGTTGCCCTGACGGGCTACGCTTTCGGGCGCGGGCCCGGAGCGGTTAGAATGGCGCGCTATCACCCAGGCCAGCCACACTATGGACAGTCGGATTGAACCCTGAACAGCGCAGTCTTCTCCAAGCCAACATGCATACCCGCCCGGCCCCGAATTTCAGAGGCACTTCCTTGATCCGCTCGCCCCTTTTGCACGGCCTGCTCGCCGTCGTGCTGCCGACTTCGGTACTGGCTGCCGGCGTACAGATCGACCCGCATGCCGACCTGCTGTACCGCCAGGCCGTGAGTTTGCTGGAACAGGCCGACAACCAGAGCGCCAGCTTCACCCTCAAGACCAGCACCACCGACCAGGATCTTGCCCAGCAAGGCCAGGCCCTGGGCCGCACCCTGGCACCTGCGGTGAGCCTGTTGAAAAAAGCCGTGGAGCTTGACCACCCGGCTGCCCAGTATCGCCTGGCGCTCTACTACATCACCTACCTGCCGGCAGCACAGATTTCCGCTGCCGCCTGCCCGCTGCTCGAAGCCAGCATGGGCCAGGGCTTTGCCCCGGCGGCCCTGGGCATCGAGAACTGGTGCCCCAACTACAGCCGTAGCGACTACCGCAACGCGCTCGAAAGCGTGCCGAACCTGGCCAGCCTGTACGCCCCCTACTACCCGCAACCGGCCGTGCGCCTGTTGTGCCATCGCGAGCAACCACAGGGCCTGGCCATGCAGTGGGGCCGCCAGCGCGACTACCAGGCCGAGGTCTACCGCCTGCTGGCCAGCGCCGACCCGGCGCAGAGCAAGGCCTACTGGCAAAAAGCGGTGGACATCAATGGCTGCATCGCCGCGCAGCGCCGCCTGGCCAGCAACCACTACTGAGCGCCAAGCCCTCTGCCGCGCCGCTGACAGCAAGATCGTTCAAGTCAGCGGCGCCCGCCTCTGGCATGCTGTACAACCTTGTTCATTGGTTGTTGCTGCCGTCCATGTCCAGTCCGCCGTTCGCCCGCCAGGCCTTCATCCGTGGCGCCATCGCCATCCTGCCGTTGTCCCTCGCCGTCGCTCCCTGGGGGCTGCTGGCCGGCTCCATGGCCATCGAAGCCAACCTCAGCCCCTGGGAAGGCCAGGGCCTGTCGGCGATCGTCTTTGCCGGTGCCGCGCAACTGGTGGCAATCGGCATGCTCAAGGGCGGCGCCAACCTGTTCTCGATCCTGCTGACCACCCTGTTGCTGACTTCCCAGCATCTACTCTACGGGCTGTCGATGCGCCCGGTGCTGTCGGGCCTGCCGACCCGCTGGCGGCTGGGCCTGGGCTTTTTGCTCACTGACGAATTCTTCGCCCTCACCAGCCAGTACGACCAACAGCAGTTCAATCGCTGGTATGCCCTGGGGGTCGGCCTGACGTTCTACATTGCCTGGAACCTGTTCACCCTGGCCGGGATCATCCTCGGCCAGAACATTCCGCACCTCGACCAGCTAGGCCTGGACTTCTCGATCGTCGCCACCTTCGTCGCCCTGATCGCGCCGCTGGTGCGCAACCTGCCCACCGTGGTGTGCGTGGCGGTGTCGCTGTTCTGCTCGGTGCTGTTCAGCGCCTGGCACTGGGACATCGGCCTGGTGGCCGCCGGGTTGCTGGGCATGAGCGCCGGCTTTGTCTGCCAGAAATTCAGTGGAGCACGCGCATGATCTTCGCCCTGATTATCGGCATGGGCCTGCTGGTGTTCCTCAACCGCTATGCCTTCCTGGAACCGCGCCTGCCCTTGCGCCTGAGCTCCAATGCCCGGCAGTTCCTCGGCTTTGCCGTGCCGGGCATGCTCACCGCCATTTGCGGGCCGATTGTGTTCTTGCCCGGGCACCAGCTCGACCTGAGCCTGAGCAACCCGTACCTGGCCGGTTCGATAGTGGCGGTGGTGCTGGTGCTGTTGACCCGCAGCACCTTGATCAGCATGCTGCTGAGCATGGCCTTCTTTTTTGTCTTTCGTTGGTGGTTGAACGGCAGCCCATGAACCCTGCACACAAGGAACAGACCCGCTTCTGGCAAGCCTCGGCGCTCGGTGATACCGAGATGCTGCACGCGCGTTATTTTCAGCAGCGCTTCGCTCCCCATGTGCACGAAGGCTACGTGATCACCATCATCGAGTCCGGTGCCCAGCGGTTCTGGCACCGCGGCAGCGAACACCTGGCGCCGGTGGGCAGCATGGTGCTGATCAACCCCGACGAGCTGCACACCGGTGCCAAGGCCAGCGAAGATGGCTGGCGCTATCGCGGTTTTTACCCCGACAGCGAGCGCATCACCGGCGTGCTCGACGAGCTGGAGCTCAAGCGCGACGGCCTGCCGCGCTTTGACGCCAGCGTGCTGCACGACCCGCAACTGGCCAAGGCCTTCAGCTGGCTGCACTGCTCGGCCGAACACGGCGCCAGTGCCCTGGAACAACAAACCGCCTGGCGCGAAGCGGTGCTGTTGCTGGTGCAACGCCATGCCCGTGCCGGCACCGCGCGCACGCCCGGCAACGAACCCTGCGCCGTGGCCCGGGCCAAGGAACTGATGGACAGCCGCCTGGCCTACCCGCCATCGCTGGAAGAACTGGCCACGGCAGTCAACCTCTCGCCCTTCCACTTTGCCCGGGTGTTCCGCCAGGCCACCGGCCTGCCGCCCCATGCCTGGCTCAAGCAACGGCGCCTGAGCCGCGCCCGCGAACTGCTGAAAAACGATTGCCTGCCGTTCAACGTCGCCTTCGCCCTGGGCTTTTCCGACCAGAGCCATTTGAACCGGCAGTTCAAGCAAGCCTATGGCGTAACGCCGGGCGAGTACCGCCGCGCCTGTATTCATTGACGGATCAACCCCATGCCCTACCCGCTTGCCTACCGCTGGTTCATTCACAAAGGCCTGACCGACTGGGAGCCGTGGTATTTCTGCGATACCCCGGCGTCACTGCAACAAGGCCCGGACCTGAACAAAAACGCCTTCGCCGCCCGGGCCTTTGCCAAGGAGACCGGCGCGGACTTCGAGGTCTACCTGTTCGCCCGCCGCCAGGACCGGGAAGACTTCGCCTTTTTCGTGGTGCGCAACGGGGTGATCGAAGACAAGGTGATCACCGTGCACCTGTCGTTTGCCGACAAGCTGGAGCTGCGCTCGCATCTGAGCTATGAACAGGTGACCCGCAGTTTCAGTGAGTGGGTGGCCGAAGTGGCGCTGGCCGATGCCGTGGAGTGGATGAGCGAGGACGACCTGCAAGATTGAGCCTGGGGCTGACCTTCTGCTCAGCGGCAATACGCCCGCGGCGTGCTGCCGGTCATGCTTTTGAAGAAGGCGATGAACGCACTGTCGCTGGCAAAGCCCAGCTCCAGCGCCACCTGGGTCAGCGGCTGATGGATCGCCAACTGCTCCACCGCCCGCACCAGCCGCCACTGCTGGCGCCATTGCTGGTAGGACATGCCAGTGTCGCGGCGAATCAAGCGACCGATGGTTTTCTCGCTGGCGCCCACTGTGCGGGCCAGCTCTTGCAGCGGCGGCGGCAACTGCTCAAGGTTCTCGACCAGACGCGCCAGGCGCCGGTCCCTGGGCAGCGGCAAGCGCATCGGCTGCTGCCCGGCAGCCTGCAGTTCGGCGATGCACAGGCCGGCCAGGTGCGCGGCGGCGCCTTGGCTCCAGTCGGTTTCGAACGGCGCCTGGGCGATGCGTTCGAGCAGTTCGCGCAGCAGCGGATTGACGTCGAGGATCACCACTTCATCCGGCAAGCGCGGCCAGTGGCGGGTGTCCAGGTACACCGAGCGATAGTCCACGGTCGCCCGCATTCGCGCCCGATGGGCTACGCCGGCGGGAATCCAGGCCGCGCGGGTCGGCGGCAGCAGGCAGAGCAGGTCCGGCGCCTGGGCATCGATGCGCACACAGCCCTGGCGGGTGAACAGCACCTGTCCCATACGGTGCTGATGGACGCCGGAATCGTGCTCGCCCAGGGCCGAGCAGATGCCGACGATGGGCGCATCGACATGCTCGGGGTTGAACAGGGCGGTAGGTTCCAGCCAGGCCATGCAGGTTGTCCGATTTTCACTATTTCTAGACCAGACCGCGACAATACACCCATCGCCCGCCGCCTACCATGAGCGCCCTTTTAACCACGGGACCCTGCTCATGACCCAACGCACCTGGTTGCCCCTGGCCACGGCCCTGCTGATGTTCCCGCAGATCGGCGAAACCCTCTACAGCCCCGCCCTGGTGGATATCGGTCAGGGCTTTGGGGTAACGCCTGCACAGGCGGGGCAAACCCTGTCGCTGTATTTCGCCGCCTTTGCCGTCGGCGTGCTGGTCTGGGGCCGCCTGTGCGACCTCTGGGGCCGACGCCCGGCGTTGCTCGCAGGCTTGCTGCTGTACGGCCTGGCTTCGCTGGCGGCCCTGTTGGTCACACATTTCGCCGGCTTGCTTGGCGCGCGCATCGTCGCCGCCTTCGCCGCAGCGGTCGGTTCGGTGGTCACGCAAACCGCGCTGCGCGATGTGCATAGCGGTGCGCAACTGGCGCGGGTGTTTTCCCTGATCGGCATGTTCCTGGCCATCAGCCCGGCGATTGGCGTGCTCAGCGGCTCGCTGCTGACCCAGGCCTTGGGTTACCGTGGCGTGCTCGCCGCGCAGTTGCTGATGGCCCTGGCGTTATGGCTGTGGAGTTGGCAACGGATGCCGGAAACCCGCCCGCAAACGCCCCACCATGCCAGTGTGATCGGCACCTTGCGGCGCATGCTCGGTGATCGCCGGGTGCTGCTGGCGACGCTGCTGGTGGCGTTGTTCAACATCGGCGTGTTCAGTTGGTACAGCCTGGCACCGTTCATTTTCCAGCGTTTGCAGTTGCACAGCCTGTTTGGCTACAGCGGCGTACTGCTGGCGCTGGGCTCGCTGCTCGGCGCGCGTCTCAATGCGCGATTGCTGGCACGGGGTGTCAGCCAGGCAACCCTGCTCAACCTGGCATGCGCGGTGAACCTGCTGGCGGCGCTGGCGATCCTGCTGCTGGGCGAGCACTGGCTGATCGCCGTGGCCATGGCCTTCATGCTCGGCGCCTTCGCCATGGCGATTGCGCTGCTGCTGGGTTCGGCGCTGATCGAGTATGGCGATTGCCGGGGGACGGCGGGGGCGTTGTTCGGGTTGTTGTATTACGCGTTGATTGGCGCGGGCTTGAGCCTGGCGAGTGAGTGGCAGGCATTGGGGGTTAGCCTGATGTTGTGTGCAGCGCTTGCCAGTGTTGCGGCGCGGGTTTATGGGCGACAGAGCTTATGAGTGCATCGTGGTGCCCATTGAACTGAAGCCAAAAGCATCCCAAGAACCCGATCATCAACTTGCCGCAGCAAGGCGGCAAGTTGGTGGGGGTAGCGTGCTGACCTGTCAGGGGCTGACGGGATCAAGCGTGAACCGTTGCATTGGCGTGCCGTTCCAGGGGTCCAGCCAGGACATTCCCAGGTCGTCGAGAAAAGCGGTCAAGGCTTTATCAGCCGTGCCCGGGCCCTGAGGAAAGAGGCCCTTTCGCCGACTGTTGTACGTCCAATGTTGGTAGGCCTGTGCCTTTGAAGCGCGCGGGCGGGCCCAAACGGCGCCTCGGCCAACCTCTATATTTTCCCCCTCCAGCAGTAATGCCCCGCCCTTGCCGTCGGCCACCGCAGAAATGATTTCGTTATCTGCAGTGTGGCGCCATTGCTGTGCTGGATCCGTAGCGTTGCAAGTAACCAGGCCGACACGGCGAGTCGCGAGCGATTGCGTAGCATCAAGCTCCCCTACGGCCAGGCAGTGGTCATTACTCTGTTTGATTTGCACCCACGGAGCGACGGGCTGTTGAATCGGTGCAATCGTAAAGTTCTGCGTCACACGGCCACTGACCCAAGGGTCCAGCCAAGCGCCACCCGCGCCAAACACGGTCAACGCAAGCCCTGCGTGGCTAGGGTTTTGCGTCGTCAGTCTGTTTCGCTGGGCGTCATGCTCCCAGCGGTACTGGGGCCACATTGTCGAAGGTCGTGAACGCGCCGAAACGGACGATCTGCCACCGACTATATCCATCCCGTACAGCATCAATCGCTCGCCATTCGGGTCGGTGATCTCGGAAAGCAGTTCCTTGTCTTCGTTGTATTGCCATTGCTGTGCGGGGTCCCGGTCATTGCACATGGCCAGCTCAACAACACGGGAATAATTGGGCGCCTCTGAACCGCGCGTCCCCACCGCTAGGCAGTAATTGTCTATTCGCTTGATCTGTACCAAGGTTGCGAGCGACTTTTCAGGGGGCTGGGCAACAGGCGTTGGTGGGTGCTCGGCACACCCTGCCAATAGTGCTAAAGCAATTGCCACTATCGGGATCTGGAATACAGTTGCAGTGAATGATCTGAGGCTCATGACATTCTCCGATGACGCTGTCAGCAGGATAAGTTCGATCTACGGCACGCATTTCCAAACAGCGGCAGTAAGGCGACCTTGAGTTATCCACTGGCTTGCGCACTTGACGTCGGCGAAGGTCAATTGCTTCATTGAAAAACTGAACGTGATCCGAATGAGAATCTAGACGGCCACAGGCAATTTGCAAATCAATCGCTAAAACACTGCAACTTGCCCACGATCAGGCATGCACCCACCGCCGATGCAGGCCACGGGCAATGGCATCGAGCATAAAGCCCAGCACGCCGATCAGCAGCACCATTGCCATCAGCTCCGAATACGCCAGCCGGTCACGGGTATCGAGGATGAAGTAACCCAGCCCGGCACTGACTCCGAGCATCTCGCACGGCACCAGCACGATCCACAGAATACCGATGGCCAGGCGCACGCCGGTCAGTACATGGCCGAGCACGCCGGGGATGATCACCTTGCACAGGGTCTCCCAGCGTGTGGCGCTGAGGCTGCGGCTCAACTGCAGCCAGCGCGGGTCGAGCTGACGCACCCCCGCAGCGGTGTTGAGCAGGATCGGCCACAGCGCGGCAAAGGCCAGGAGGAAGTAGATCGGCTGGTCGCCCACCCCCATCAGCATCACCACCACCGGCATCCATGACAGCGGTGAGATCATCCGCAAGAACTGGAACGCCGGGGTAGTCGCCGCCTCCAGGTGACGATAGCTGCCCACCAGCAAGCCCAGGGGCACGCCGATCAGCAAGGCCAGCAGCAAGCCGACAAGGATACGCTTGAGGCTGACCCAGATATGCTCGTACACCTCGCCCTGGCCCAGCAGCTCGATAAGGCTGCTGAGGGTCGCCTGCGGCGAAAAACGCGCCGACAGGCCATCGGCCTGGCCGAACGCATGCACGCCCAACCACCACAGCAACAACAGGCCGAGCAGGCCGGCGACGCCCAGGGCGCCATGGATTGCATGCTTGCCCATCAGATCGAAAACTCCTCGCTACGCTCGAAGCTCTCGGGCAAACCGAAGGCCTTGAGCCCGCCGACCGCTGCGATGCTGTTGCGCACGAAGCGGTCGTCGACCAGGTCGCGGGCAGTCTGCTGCGGGTCGAGGCCGGCAAGAAAGCCCTTGTCGCCTTCGATCAGGGTGTTCTGCAGGCGACACACCAGTTCTTCGGTGTAGCTGGGGAACGGATAAGGCTGAAAATCGATGCGCTTTTCGTCCCACTGCGCATGCTGGATCGCGCCACTGGCGATGTAGGCGTCGCGGGCTGCGGCCGCCGGCGCCAGCACCTGGCTGAGCACCTGCGGGGTGTGCGGGGTGTATTTGTTCGGCCCGCTCTTGGATAGCAGCGCGGCGGCTTCGGCGCGGTGCTCGCGGGTCCACAGCTGGGCCTTGACGATGGCGTTGATCACCTTCTGCGACCACTCGGGGCGGTTGTTCAGGTCGTGTTCGTGCATGAACACCACGCAGCAGGCATGGTTACGCCAGATGTCGCCGGTAAAGCGTTGCACGCGGCCAACCTTGAGGTCTTCGGCCAGGGCGTTGAACGGCTCGGCGACGATGTAGCCGGCGATGCGCTTGCTGGCCAGGGCCGGCGGCATGTCTGACGGCGGCAACACCACCAGGTTGACCTCGTTGGCGGCCAGCTGGGCTGTGGCGGCCTTGGACACCGGGGTCAGGCCGTGGTCGCGAAACAGCTGCTGCACCACCACGTTGTGGATCGAATACCAGAACGGAATGGCCACGGTCTGCCCGCCCAGTTGCTTGACCTCGGTGATGCCCGGGGCCACGGTCAGGCCCGAGCCGCCGACGTGGTTCCAGGCCACCACTTTGGCCGGCACCTTGCTGGCATAACGGGCCCAGACGGTCATCGGCGACAGCAGGTGAATGACATTGACCTGCCCGGAGATGAACGCCTCGATCACCTGCGCCCAACTGCGCAGCAGCACCGGCCGCTCGGCCTTGATGCCTTCGGCTTCGAACAGGCCATTGTTGTGCGCCACCAGCAACGGCGTGGCGTCGGTGATCGGCAGGTAGCCGATACGTACCGGTGCGTCCGGGTCGCTCGCGGCGCGGGCCTGCAGGCTGTTCAGCAGCGGCATGGCGCCGCCGGCGGTGAGCAAGGCGCTGAGTTTGATGAAGTCACGACGAGTGTGGGTGAAGTCGTCCAGGCACATGGGCAGTCTCCGACGGCAGCGGCATAGGTTCAGAAGAAGGTTCGGGTGTGCGGCTGGCCCGCCGAAGGGTTTTGAGTATGTCGATGCGCAGCGCGCCCAGTTCCTCGACCCGCTGCTCGCGCGGTTGCGGCAGGTCGATGAGCCATTGGCCGAGGGTGCGCGCCGGGTGGTTGCCCAGTAGCAGCACGCGATCGGACAACAGCAGGGCTTCGTCGATATCGTGGGTAATGAGGATGGCCGCGGTGTTGTGCCGGGCTATCAGTTGCAGCAGCAGTTGCTGCATGTCGGCGCGGGTGACTTCATCCAGCGCGCCGAAGGGTTCATCGAGCAACAGCACTTGTGGCTGGCGCGCCAGGCAGCGGGCCAGCGCGGTGCGCTGGGCCATGCCGCCGGAGAGCTGCGCCGGGTACTGCTCGCGTGCATGCTGCAGGCCGACCGCCTCGATGGCGTGATCGATGCGCGCCCGTCGCTCACTGGCAGCGAGCTTGGGCTGGCGGGCGAAGTCCAGGCCGAAGGCGACGTTGCTTTCCAGGCTCAGCCAGGGCAGCAGGCTGGGGTCCTGGAAGGCCACCGCCAGGCGCGGGTGCGGGCCCTGCAACGGCTCGCCGAGCAGGCTGACGCTGCCGGCGCGGGCCTGCTGCAAACCGGCCAGCACCCGCAACAGGCTGGATTTGCCAACGCCACTGGGGCCGAGGATGGTGATCACCTCGCCCGGCGCCAGTTGCAGGTCGAAATTTTCCAGCACGCTTTGCCAGCCTTGTTCACGCGGGTAGCCGAGGCTGATGCCACGCGCTTCGAGCAACACCTCGGTCATGCTGACGACGCCTGGCGCTGCAGCTCGGCGCGCAGTTGCACCAGGCTTGGGGTGACGATCGGCACGAACGCCGACTCGCGCCAGCGCCGGGCAAAACCTGCGCCGTAGGCGGTCAGGTAAGCCTTGCCGCCACTGGCTTGCAACTCAAGCTGCACGGCATCGGCAGCCGTTTCGGCGAGGGTGATGCGCAGCTTGAACAAGGCCGCCGGCTGGCTCAGGAAACGGCCGTCGAGCAAGCCCTTTTTCAGTTCGGCCACGGTGTTTTCCAGGCGCTCGCGCAGCACCCGCAGCGCCTCGCCAAGGAACGAGCGCATGCCCTGAAGGTGCCCTTCCACTTCGCTCAACGAGCGCCGCGCCAGGCCGATGGCCATGGCGCATTGCAGGCCCAGGAACGACGGGCGCACGGCAGGCAGAAACTGCTTGGCGTTGTCGTGCAGCAGCCAGTCACGGCTGATCGACACCTGTTCGAAACTCAAGGCTGCGGTGTTGCTCGATTGCAGGCCCATTAACTCAAGGTCGTCAGAGCGGCTCAGCCCTGCAGCGTGATCGGGGATCGCCAGCACGAACGGCGAGGCGCCCTCTTCTTCAATCGCCGCCGCCACCACGAAACCACCCTTGCGCAGGTTGGTGACCCAGTGCAGGCGCCCGGCCAGGGTCCAGCCCTGGTCGTCGCGCAGGCCCTTGACCTGCAGCGCTTCGATACCCGAGAGGTACTTCATGGCGTTGGACAGGCCGGTGGCGCCAGCCAGTTGGCCACTAAGCAGCTCAGGCAGCAGGCGTTCACGCAGCCCGGCGTTGGGGCTGTGCAGCAGGTATTCGATAAAGGCGCGCTGGCCCCAGAACACGAAGGCTGCCGCCAGGGAATGGCTGGCAACCGTGGCCAGCGTCTCGACCGCGTCGGCGACCGTGCCGCCACTGCCGCCCAGGTTCTGGTCAATACCGACGCGCAGCACCTGCGCCGCCGCCAGTTGCCCCAGTACCGCCTGCGGGTCGCCGTGGCCCTGGTCGAGGGCTTCGGCCTGGGCATCCAGCCACGCGACCAATGCGGGATCGAGCATAGGGTTTACTCCTTTAACAATGCGCCAGCTTGCGCTGGCGCCGAGGGTCGTTATGCCGAAGGCTGCCAGCGGTACTTGCTCAGCTCGTCATTGAGCGGCGTCTGGGCGAACACATTAGCAAAGTTGCACAGGGTTGCCAGACTGACACCGAGGATCACCTCCAGGGCATTGCCTTCGCTGTAGCCGGCTTCACGAAACGCACCGTAGCCGGCTTCGCTGACATTGCCGCGGGTGGCGATCACTTCGCGGGTGAACGCTGCCAGGGCTTCGAGCTTCTCTTCTGGCAGCTCGCCCTTGGCGCGCAGGGCGTCGACCACCTCCTGCGCCAGCTTGGCCTTGTTCAGTGCCACGGCGGTGTGGCCGGCCACGCAGAAGTCGCAGCCATGATTGATGGCGGCCACCAGTTGCACCACTTCACGCTCGGCCAGGCTCAGCTCGGCCTTGCCGTTGAGTGCCGAAACGGTGACGTAGGTTTCCAGCGCTGCCGGGGCGCTGGCCAGCACGCCGAGCAGGTTGGGGATGAAGCCCGAAGCCTTCTGGGCGTTTTCCAGGTAAGGGCGGGCAGCCTCTGGGGCGCTTTGCAGAGTATGGACAGTGACGCGCGACATGGAGTGGACTCCTGCTGACTAAGGGTGTGCCACAAGTCTGTTGGTTATAAGAATTACCTGCCATATTCTGCAGTCGCTATTACTTGCTCCTGAGTCTTTTCATTAGATGATTTCATCCAGCCCAGTAGTCGATTGGTTATTAGAAAGCCTTGAGCTAGACGCCAGCCTGTTCCATGTCGGGCGTTACTGCGGTGGCTGGCACGCCAGCACCCACGGCCTGGCGCGGGCCAGTTTCCACCTGATCGTCCAGGGCCACTGCTGGCTGCATATCGATGGCCAGGCCGAGGCCATTTGCCTGCAAGCGGGCGATGCGGTGTTCCTGCTGCGCGACTTCAACTATCGGCTGTCCAACGCCGAGGAGTGCGAGCTGGCCCGGCAGCAACCGCGCCAGGTCATGCAGCCGCTGGACAGTACAGCCGCCGATGGCGTGGGCCTGGTGTGCGGCTTCTTTCATTTTCAGCCGGGCTTGTCGTCGCTGATCATCGAAGGCCTGGACGACTGGATCATCCTGCGCGCCGGCGACCCGGCGCTAAGCGCGGCGCGGGCGCTGTTCGAGCTGATCCTGGCCGAATGCCAACGCCTGCCTGCGCCCTCCTCGGCCTTGCTCGAACGCTTGAGCCACTTGCTGTTCTTGTACGTGCTGCGCCAGCGGGTCAGTGACGACCAGGGCATCCGCGGCCTGGTCGCCCTGGCCCGCCACGGCAACTTTGCCAGCCTGCTCGAGCAGTTGATCGAACACCCCGAGCAGCCTTGGTCGCTGGAAAGCATGGCGGCCTGCACCGGGCTGTCGCGCTCGGCGTTTTTCAAGCGTTTCAGCGAACTGGCCGGGCAATCGCCGGGGCAGGTATTGCTGGCCCTGCGCATGCGCCATGCCTGCCAGTTGCTCAAGGCCAACAACACCGTCGAGCAGGTGTGCGCAGCGGTGGGGTATCAGTCGATTGCCGCGTTTACCCGCGCCTTCAGCAAGGCCGTTGGCGTGCAGCCAGGGGCCTATCGGCGCCAGCATGAGGGGCGCTGAGGCAAACAGCGTGCGGTAATCGAACACAAGCAGGCTAAGCGCCCTCAAGTCCGCCGCCGGCGACTCCGATAGCAGACCACCCACCGCCGTTGCCGCGGCAAAGCGTGGTGCTGATAACAACTCAAGGAGTACTGCCCGCATGTTCGCCGACCTGAAAATCCGCACCGGTATGTTCTGGGTGCTGTCGCTGTTCAGCCTGACCTTGCTGTTTTCCACCGTCAGCGCCTGGCGCGCGGCGGTGGGCAGCGACCAGCAGATCAGCGAACTGGACCAGACCGCGCACCAGTCGGATCGCCTGAACAACGCCTTGCTCATGGCGATCCGCGCCAGCGCCAATGTCTCTTCGGGCTTTATCGAACAGAGCGGCGGCCACAGCGACAGCGCCAACAAACGCCTGCAGCTGTCGCAAGAACTGCTGGGCAACAGCGCGCAACTGATCAGCGAGCTGGTCAACAATGCCCAGGAGCCCACCTTTAAAGGCCTCGCCGTCGAGCTGCAAACCACCTTCGGCGACTACGCCAAGGCCGTGGCCGGCCAGCGTGAAGCGACCGGCAACAACGACCTGCAGCATTACTTCAGGGTCAACACCGACGCTGGCAACGCCATGGGCCGCTTGCAGGCGCTGCGCCAGCAACTGGTGGCGGCGTTGAACGAGCGCAGCCAGCAGATCATGCTCGAATCCGATCGACGCCTGAGCAGCGCCCAGGTGCTGAGCGTGGCGCTGGGGCTGCTGACCTTGCTGCTCGCGGCGTCGTGCTGGAGCTTCATCGCCCAGCGCGTGTTGCGCCCGCTGCGTGACGCCGGGCAGCACTTTCAGCGTATTGCCGGCGGCGACTTGAGCGTGCCGGTGGCGGTGCACAGCAGCAACGAGATCGGCCAGTTGTTCAGCGAACTGCAGCGCATGCAGCACAGCCAGCGCGACACCCTGGGGCAGATCAGCAGTTGCGCCACGCAACTGGCCGAAGCTGCCGGTGCGCTCAATGGCATCACCGAACAGAGCTCGCACAGCCTGCGCCAGCAGGACCAGGAGCTGGAACAGGCTGCCACCGCCGTCACTGAAATGACCACCGCGGTGGAAGAAGTAGCGCGCAATGCCGTGTCCACCTCCCAGGCCGCCAGCGCCTCGAATGACCTGGCCGAACAAAGCCGCCGCCAGGTCAGCGACAACCTCGACGGCACCCAGGCCATGGCCCGTGAAGTGCAAACCAGCAGCGAGCACCTGGAGCAACTGGCCGGGCAGATTCGCGACATCGGCCAGGTGCTGGAAGTGATCCGCTCGGTGTCCGAGCAAACCAACCTGCTGGCGCTCAATGCCGCCATCGAAGCGGCCCGTGCCGGTGAAGCCGGGCGTGGCTTTGCCGTGGTCGCCGATGAAGTACGCACCCTCGCCTACCGCACTCAGCAATCGACCCAGGAAATCGAGCAGATGATCGGCCGCGTGCAACACGGTACCGAAGCGGCGGTGGCCTCAATGCACGCCAGCACCCAGCGGGCGCAATCAACCCTGGGCATCACCCAGGCCTCGGGGCAGGTGCTGGAGGGAATCTACAGCGCCATTGGCGAGATCAACGAGCGCAACCTGGTGATTGCCAGCGCTGCCGAGGAACAGGCGCAGGTGGCGCGGGAAGTGGATCGCAACCTGCTGAACATTCGCGACCTGTCGACCCGCTCGGCGGCCGGGGCGCAAGAAACCCGCGAAGCCAGCCAGGCGCTGGCGGGGCTGGCCGGGCAGCTGACGGCATTGGTGGCGCGGTTCAGGGTTTAGCGGGGAGCCTATCGCGGGGCAAGCCCGCTCCTACAGTGGGAGCGGGCTTGCCCCGCGATACATCTAGACTTCCACCAGAATCCTGAACCCACCAAAAATCATCCGCATGCCATCAAACGGCATCGGATTCTTGTCAGGCTGCATGCGCGGGTCTTGCATCATCTTCTGCATCCCGGCATCGCGCACCTCGCGCGACGGCCAGAGGATCCAGGAAAACACCACCGTCTCGTCGCCCTTGAGCTTCACAGCCATGGGGAACGAGGTGACCTTGCCATCCGGCACATCGTCGCCCCAGCATTCGATGACTTTCAGGGCGCCGCATTCCTTGAACACTACGGCGGCCTCTTCGGCGTGCTTTTTAAAAGTGTCGCGGTTGGCGGTGGGGACTGCGAGGACAAAACCGTCTACATAGGACATGGGGGTACTCCTGCACGTGGGGTATGTGCAGGATGGTCGATTGGCCGGGGGGTGGATCGACAGGCTTGCACGCAAGCCCGACCGATGGTCATCGCACCCTGTGTGGCTGGCTTGCCAGCGATGAGGCCGGCAGCCCCGGCTCAAAACCGCGTCGTCGCACTCACCCCGAAGGTACGCCGATCCCCGCGCGCATCCCAGGCAATATCAAATGGCAGCGGCACGCTGTCGGTCTTGTACTGTTTATCGGTCAGGTTGTTCACATAAGCGGTCAGGTCCAGGTCATAGCGCCCGCCCAGGTGATAGGTGGCACTGGCATTGCCCAGGCTGTAGCCGCCCTGGGACACGCTGTGATCCTGCTGCGCCGTGGGCAGGAAGTAGATCCGGCTCTGGTAGCGCCAGTCCGTGCCCAGGCGCACTTCGTCGCCATTTTCCAGCGGTATCCGGTAACTGCCGCCCACCGCGAGGGTCCGCGACGGCGAGCGGGCAATGCGGTTACCGGAGTAATCAACCCCACCCGACTCGAAGTCCTGCAATTCGGTATGCAGCAAGCCGAGCGAGCCATGCAGCTCCAGGTTGCTGAACGGCAAGGCCTGCAGCTCGAACTCGGCGCCGCGAATCACCCCCTGGCCGCTGTTGGTCAGCAGCGACACCACCTGCCCGTCGCGCACCGACACGGCGTTGACCTGGATGTCCGAGTAGTCGTAGTAAAAGACGTTGGCGTTGGCGATCAGGCGCTCGTCGAACCACTCGCTCTTGACCCCCAGTTCATAGGCATCGACGTTCTCCGGTGCCACCACCGAGGCCTCGGCCTGCACCTGTGCACCGCCGCTGAAACCACCGGAGCGAAAGCCCTTGGCATAACGAAAATACACCCGCGCGTTGTCGTTGAGCTGGTACTCGGGAGTGAAGTCGTAGGTGAGCTTGTTCCAGGTGCGCTTTTCGTCCTGTTCAACGCGGGTCACCAGGTCGCCGCTGTAGTGCTTCCACCAGTCGCGTTCGCTGCTGTAGCTGACCGCGTCGGCATCCGGCGCGGCGACGCGGTGCAGGTCGATGTCCTTGGTTTCGCGGGTCCAGCGCAGGCCGCCGGTGAGGCTCAGGTTGTCAGTGGCCTGCCAGGTGCTGCTGCCGAAAATCGCGAAACTGTCGGTGCGCTGGTCGATATCGGTACGGCCATAATCGGCCACGCCAAAGGCCTGGTTGTAGGGCTTGGGCAACAGGCCGTTGTCGTTGCGGCTGTCGAGCTGTTCGTGGAACAGATGGGTGCCGACGATCCAGCTGAGCGGCTGGTTCTTCGCCGAAGACAAACGCAACTCCTGAGACACCTGCTTCCAGCGGTCATCGTTAAAGCCGCGGCCGAATTCATAAATGCTCATGTTCGGGCTTTCGGCTTTTTCGTGGATGTCGTCGAAGGCGGTGATCGAATCCAGTTGCAGGTCGCCCAGGTCCCACTTCAGCGCCAGCTGCACACCGTTGTGCTCGATGCGGTCTTCGGCCTTGCCGGTAAATGCGGCCTCGTCGGTATCCGGCTTCGGCGCCGGGCCAAACAACGTGTTGCCGCCCGGCCCCGAGCCCCAGGCGCGGGTGGCAATGCCCTGGCCTGTGTAGTCGCGGCCATGCAGTTGCAGGGTGGCCTGCAGGTCGTCGTTGATCTGCGCCAGCAACTGCAGGCGCAGGGCCTGGTCGTGGATATCGCCGACGGTGTGGCCATCGACCTGGTTCTCCAGTTGGCCATCGGCGCTCTGGTCGACAAACGCCACCCGTGCGGCCAGCTTGTTGTCGATCAGCGTATCGCCATAGGCACCTTCGTACAGGCGCGAATTGTAGTTGCCCAGGTCGAGCTTGAAGTAACCGTTGGCTTTCTCGAAATCCGGCTTGCGCGAAACGAAGTTGATCGCCCCGCCGGTGGTGTTCTTGCCCCACAGCGTGCCCTGCGGCCCGCGCAGCACCTCGACGCGCTCCATGTCGTAGAGCGGAAAACCGGTGGCTACGTGGGGGTCGATATACACGTCATCGGTGTAGATGCCCACCGGGTAAACCGTGGTCGAGGCCATGTCCCCCGAGCCCATGCCACGAATGTACCAGCGCGGCCGCTGGTGCCCGGCAAACTCCGGGGCGATGGCGTTGGGCACGTTCTGCAACGCCTTGCCGGCACTGAAACCGCCGCCGCTGTCGGCGATCTGTCTGGCGCTGACCACAGAGATGGCCGAGGGCACGTCCTGCACCGACTCTTCGCGCTTTTGCGCGGTGACAGTGACGGTGGGCAGGGCTTCGGGGGCTGGCTCGGCGGCGAAGCCGGGGAGCGTGGGTAAGGCTGCGGCGATGGCCAGCAACAGGGGCACGCGGGCGAAGGGAGCGGTCATGAACGTCAATGTTCCACAAGGGGGAAAGAGACGGGGGGCTTCGCAATGGTTGTGCCATATGAGTAATTGATTGATTTGTATGGTTTTTTTATTGATAAATTGAGATGAATGCTGCGCTACAAGCAGTGACTCAGCATAGGTTGCACGAAGATCAGCAAACACGGCTAGGCACCGCCATGCGCGTATAGTCGATTCTATGCCGACCGTACTTCCAAGAGCCTGAAGCCGTGCCCGACCTGCCGCCCAACGCCGCCTACACCCTGCGCTTCAGCGCTGTACTGGCCTACATCGACGCCAACCTCGACGGTGATCTGTCGGTAAAAACCCTGAGCCAGGTGGCGAACTTTTCGGTGTTTCACTTTCACCGCCAGTTCACGGCGTACGTCGGCGTGCCGGTTTCGCGTTATGTGCAGTTGATGCGCTTGCGCCAGGCGGCGCACCGGTTGGCGGCCAATGCAGATCTTTCGGTACTGGAGGCCGCCCTCGCGGCAGGTTTTGAAAGCCCCGAGGCGTTCAGCCGGGCGTTTCGCCGGGCGCTGGGGATGTCGCCGAGCGGCTTTCGCCGGCAGCCGAACTGGCAGGCCTGGAATGCGGTGTTCGCTATCCCTCACTTTTCCAGGAGCGTCATCATGCAGGTACGTATTGTCGAGTTTGCGCAAACCCGGGTCGCGGCGCTGGAGCACTGCGGGCCGCCCGCGCAGGTCAGCCAGAGCGTGAACCGGTTCATTGCCTGGCGCATGGCCAGCGGGCAGTCGCCGGTGGCGTCGAGCCGCACTTTTGGCATCCCTTACAGCAACCCCGATACCACGCCGGCGGAGGATTTTCGTTTCGCCATTTGTGGCGAGATCGACGAGGCGGTGGCGGCGAATGAAGCCGGCGTGCACGAGCGGCTGATTGCTGGCGGGCGCTATGCCGTGGTGCGGCATGTGGGTTCGCCCGACCATATTGGTGAATCCATCTATCCGATCTATCGCGACTGGTTGCCGGACAGTGGTGAGGAGCTGCGCGATCAGCCGCTGTTTTTTCATTACCTGAACGTGTATCCAGAGACGCCGCAGGCGCAGTGGCAGACGGATATCTACGTGCCGTTACGCTAGAGAGGTGTATTGGGGCCTGTGGGAGCGGGCCTTGCCCCGCGATCGAGCGCGAAGCGGTCGTAATCCAGGCGCCGCCTTATGTGCTGGCTGGGCTGGCCTGATCGCGGGGCAAGCCCGCTCCTACATGAAAACCAGCGACTAGCTAGCCGCAACGCTGATTCGCGCTTACTATAAGCCCAACTCGTATTACCGCGGCTGCTGAACCCGGTACTCACGAGGAAATGATCATGCACAGAACCCGCGCCTGGAGACGCTCCCAGGCCCGCAAAAACGCCAAGACTAAAGCGCCAGACCCGCTGCTGTTCAAGCCTGAAAAGAACTGGAAGCTGCTCTACACCCGTGGCGACAAGTTGCTACGGGCACGCCAGCTTGGCCTGAGCTATCCCGTTCGCTCCACCCGCCAACTGTTGGATCAAGAGTGACTAACCTCCTGTTCGTCTGCAGCCGCAACCAGTGGCGCAGCCCTACCGCAGAAGCGCTCTGGCGCCGCCGCCCAGGCTTCGATGCCCGGTCGGCGGGCACCAGCCCGAATGCGCGCAAACCCATCGGCCCTGCGGACATTCGCTGGGCCGATGTGATTTTTGTCATGGAACGCAAGCACCACAATCGCCTGCAGGCGCAGTACGCGCGGCTGCTTGAGCACAAGCGGCTCCATACCCTGGATATTCCCGACGATTTTCAGTACATGGACCCGGAGCTGGTGGCCTTGCTCGAAGACAGCGTCGGGGCTTTTCTAGCCGCCCAGGGTTGATGTACAAACGCTGGCAAGCGCAGCGTAACTGCACTAGCAATGCGGCGATCGCGCTACGATTCACCGACACCCACCGGACGTGCCAGCCTATGCCCGTTGACCTCCAAGCGCTGTACCCGAAACTGATCCACCTGATGCTGGACACGGTCTTCGTGGTCGACAGGGATCACCAGATTGTCTTTGTCAGTGATGCCTGCGAGGCGCTGCTGGGTTACCGCGCTGGCGAGCTGACCGGCACGCCGATCACCGACTACATTCATCCGCACGACCTTGCGGTTACAAAGGCCTCCATTGTCCGGGTCATGAACGGCCAATCCCACGTCGATTTTCGTAACCGCTACATCCGCAAGGATGGCGGCATCGTGCACATCCTCTGGGCGGCGTTCTGGTCCGAGGAGGTGGGTGCGCGCATCGGCGTGGCGCGGGACGTGACAGCGCTGCACGAGGCTGAAGCGGAGTTACGCTTTTTGGCCCATCATGATCCGTTGACGGCGCTGAGCAATCGCGCGCTGTTCAATGATCGGCTGGAGTCGGCCGTGCGCACGGCGCAGTGCCAGCAAAGCGCACTGGCGTTGCTGTTTCTCGACGTCAATGATTTCAAGGGGATCAATGATGTTCATGGGCATGCCATGGGTGACCGCATCCTCTGCATGATTGCCCGGCGCCTGGAAGACTGTGTGCGCGAGGCTGGCACGGTGGCACGGATTGGTGGCGATGAATTCACCGTGCTGTTGCCGGGTATCGCGTCGCAGGAAGCCGTCTACGCCAAGGTGGGGCAGATTCTCGCGGCCATGGCCGAGCCGCTGGGTGCCGAGTTCGGCGCTGTCTCGATGCCGTCGTGCAGTGTCGGCGTAGCCTTTTACCCTCAGGACGCGGAGAATGCCGATACCCTGCTCAGCCATGCCGATGGCGATATGTACCGGATCAAGAAGCACCGCGCCGCGCAGCGGGTAGCTCTCAAGCAATTACCAGTCGAGTGACAACGTGAACCGTCAAAAGAAAATCAAGCAGCTGTTAAAGGCCCACGCGAAAAAGGCCAGCGCCAAACTGGCGCCCAAGAGCAAGCCTAAATACATCAGCAAGGCTGACCGGTTGAAACTGGAAGCTGAGGCCAGCGAAGCTGTCGTTTCGACTGCCGAGTGAATCGTCACCCGCTGGACTGCCATTCGATAATTGAAGTGGGGTCACCGGGCCGTTTGGGCAGCGCGGATAACGCGCGTTGTTGCCGGGTATGAAGAAATGGGCAGTGCGTGATTCAGGAACGTCGGGACTGCACATTTCAGGATGCTTCATTTAGCGAGCAAGTCGCCATTTCACCGGACTAGCAAAACAATGCAACAGCATCGCGAGCAACGACACCCAACCGACAACGGGATATTGCCCTTCCAGCGCTGAGTATTCTCCCAACAGCAACAAGTAGCCATTGTCTTGAAAGCGCAGATGGTAAGTCACAAAAAACAGGTTGAAGGCCAGGCAGCCAAGGAAGCGCCAACCGCTGAAGGCATCGCCCGACGATTTGTGCCTCAAAACAAAGGCTACAACTACTGCTGATATGGACAAGAGTACGAACAGCCCGGGAATCAGTTCTGCGACTCTACGTACACTTGCTCACCGGTCATCATGTCGATGCCAACCTCAAAGACGAGCGGGCCAGAGCCCATGACCCGATGAGCCCGAGTTTTATCAGCGTCGATATAGCGGAACAGGCGCCAAGCATCAGGCTTAAGTACCATTCGCCACAACCCGTAAACTGATAAACCGATATCACTCAAGCCATAGGCCATGTTCCCGTGCACCACCCGCCCGCCCACTGACTGGGCCGTCATTTGATACGCTTTTCTGAGGGGGCCTTGCGTATCTGTGCGACCTTGAATGATGTTCCGACCACTCTCATACGCGTTGTTCAATCCATGCAGCATCATGGGGGCACCTGCCAGGCCGCACAATACTCCAGCCGAGCTGTAACACAGCATCGCCCCTGTACCGAACTGCAAGGCGCCAGCGCTCAAACCAGCAACCAGTTTTGCATATTCAGTGACCTGTTGCCTGAGAAACCGATATTCGTTGTTGATTTCCTCAAGCCCGTGCTCAACGGGCTTTCTTGCCTGCTCAACATCCTCAACGACCGACTTCCCAAAGGCAGTTACTTCTCGATTGAAGCGACTTCGCAATCCTCCGTCTTCAATGTGCTGAGCGCTGATGGTGCAAGCATATTGGCTCAATCTGACGGCAGCATCGTTAACCGCCCAGAATTCGTGCGGGGTCACCTTGTGGGGTTTGCTCACTCTATCCACGGAGAGTTCGTCCACGAGGCACTACCAGTGGTAGCGGCAATATGATGAGTCCAGTTGATGTCGGTGTAACTGATTGCCAACTGTTCCTGGGAATCTTGATCGTTAAACAGAACGGAATGGGGCATTTCCATTCTTTGATCAACAATCACACCACCCCAAAGTTGAATGCTGAAATATCGCTCCTGGTTGCCACTCCTGCTGGTGCGGTAGAAGTCGAATTCGCAGTTCACTCTCTCGCGACGAGCCAAGGCTTGCGCCAGCAATGGTGTTGCCTTGTCGACGTGCTTGATGAGGACGATGGGGCGGTGCGTCGCGTACTGGGTGTTATCTACATTGGATAGGTTGTGAGAGAAAGAAAGCACCAAGATCTTGTCAAGGTGAGCGGACTGGCATCTATTGCCAATGGAGTCCAAGGATGAACAACCTGCAGAGATCAACCCTTGATGCTTGCCAACAATTGACATGTAACCATGATGCGCCACTGTGCGTACTCCTTGTAAGTAGAGTACCTAGACTATGGAAAACATGACCCGCGCGTCTGTCGGACGTTTCCGAACGTCACCTATCTGATGCGCTAAAAGCGCTCTCTATCAAAATATCCCTCAAGCATCTGCCGCGAGGTCTCAAGCATCAAGCTCAGCAATCACCTCTGCCCGGGTCGTAACCTGACGAAAGTGATGCTTCCACAGACTGATGCCCAACTGCCCCGAGCGGTCCAGCGATGAGCCCACCGTAAGGTCGGTCACCAGCGTCGGCGAGAGCCCGGCATCGAACAGCGCAAAGCCGGCGGCGAGCACGCAGGTTTCGGTCTGGATGCCGCACACCAGCACGCGCTCAACGCCGAGTTGCTTGATGTACTCGATGGTTTCAGCGGTCTGCCCGTAACCGTGCTTGATAAACACTTTATCGGCCTCGACCAGGCTTTCGTCTTCGGCCGCAGGATGCCAGCCGAGTTGCTGTTCAAACGGCGTCACCTGCTCATCGTGCAACTCGACCGAGGCAACCGTCAGGATCCGTTCTGACAACGCCCGCACGCCATCGACCAGCCACTCGGGCGGGCTGAAGGTGGACTGGACATCTACGATAAGCAAAACCTGGCGCATAACGTTCTCTTGAGCATCAATCAATGGCGCGGAGTATATCGTCCTGCAACGGCTGTTCGCCTGCCCAATGACCGCGCGCTTTCAGGCTTGCCGATAAAAACTGCAGCGCGCGCTGAAAGACCGGATGGCAATCGGCAAGGGGCAAATGCTCGAGCGCAGCCCAGAAGAATTCGAACCTGTGGCCGTGGTCGTCAAGCGTCTGATGCGTCCATTGCTCCGGCAAAGGTCCGCTCGCCTGGCACAGGTGGAACGACCAGACCTGCCCCAGATGCCCGGACTCCCAACAGCCAAGATCATCGGCAAGGGTCGCGGCATTGATGCCAGACTCTTCGGCCAGTTCCCGCAGCGCTGCCTGGCCCGCCGTTTCGCCTTGTTCAATCGTGCCCTTTACTAGCTGCACACCCGCCAGCGGATGACGAAACAAGAGGATTCTGGGGTTCGGGGTGGCGGCAACAACCACGGCGCAGGCCTTGTTGGGGAGCATGGCGATATCCTTGTCGGCAAAGAGGGCTGCGCATCATACGCCAGCGCTTTAGCCGCGCAGCCATAGAACTTTTCTCTGTTTACCGGTCTATTGGGATACGTTCAATCGTCATTCAGAGGTTGTCTTCGCTCATGAAACTCCATGCCCCACGGATGCTGCTCGCTGCCCTGTTCGCACTCGCGGCAGCGGGCTCGGCATCAGCCACACTGATGAAGACGTCCACCCCGCTGCTGGCCCCCGAAGCCCGCGCTGTGCAACCTGCACCAAGCCCCTGGCCGAGCCTGGCGAGCATGACCGAGCAACAGCCTGGGCCATTGCTGGCCCATGACGACCGCTACCGCGATGACCACCGCTGGCACGACCGCAGGGACGATTGGCGCCGGGAAAACTGGCGCAGAGAACAATGGCGCAGGGAGCAAGCCCGACGCGAGGCCGAGCGCCATCGTTATTGGGAACGCCACCATGACCGGGCCATGCGTTACCGTTACGAGGACGACCGCCGCTACTATCGTCGCTAGGGTTGCTCGGCGACCTCGACGTAGCTCGACTCCCCGCCCCCGCTCGCCCCCGACAACCAGCCCCAGACGAAACTCAGCGTGGACCGCCCGGCATCGTCAACGCCTATCGTGCCACGCGACCAGCCGGACAGCAGCTCGCCCTCGGTGGTCAGGCAGTGAAACAGCAACTCGATGGTATCGGCGCCCGTGGCACGTCCGACTTGATGCCCCACACGAATCCGGCCGCCCTGGTAGGTGCTCGAAATGGCAGTACCTTCAACCTGATAGTGGAACAGCGTACCTGTGCCGGAGAGCCCTTGGGCATTGTTGGCGACGGCGAAGCGGCGATTGTGCAAACGCTCGCTGATGTGAGCGAAGTGGCTGTGCATTGAGGTGTCGTCCTTGGGTTCAGACTGCAGTGCAGCGTGCGCTGATCCTAACCCACTGCGCCGCAAAGTGCTGGTCTTGGCGCACGCCGACGGCAGCGCGTTGGTCGCATCCCGGGGCAGGCCGGCCCCTGCACACTAAAGCTTTGAAATCCACCGCCGATATCCCTGAACACGTATGGAAACCACGGGTACCGACCATGAACCCAATCAACGCAGGACTGCGCATTGCCCCTGCATACGCCGCCCCCCAGGCGACACCGGCCAACGCTGTCAGCAGTCGCACCGATCAGCTCGCGACGCCGCCCAGTACCTCCGTCAACCTGGGCCAAAGCCCTCGTAGCGAAGATGCAGCGACTTATTCGTCGCGCGGGACCCTCGCGGTGCCGTTGCGCTATGTGCTGGAAAACGACAACCTGAACAAGCTGAGCATGAACATGATGGTGGGTGTTCAGGCCAGCGCTATCGGTTCGCGCTTCCACGGGCTCGGCGCAGCCTTGGTGAATCAACTGGTAGCCAACGGCGGCCAGTCGTTTACGCAATCGGTGTTCGCCTTCGCCGACGGCGCCCAGCCAAGCGCCGAAGCACTCAAGGTGCAGAGCAACAACCTGCGCCAGCACCCGGCCAATGCGGTAAACCTGAGCTTGACCACCGCTTCCGGTGCCACCGTGAACCTGTCCCTGGCCAGCAATGAGCAAGGCCTGGCGGTCAGCGCCGAAGTACAGGGCGGCCAGCTCAGCAGCGATGAGCTCAAGGGCCTGGCGTCGCTGGCCGAAAGCTTTCAGGGCGCCATCAACGGCCTGAGCGAGCAACCACCACGCCTGCAACTGGGCAAGCTGGCCACGCTCGACCCGACCCTGTTCAGCGCGCTGCAGATGAACGCCAAGCTGGACACGGTAAATGGCCAGCAGCTGACGTTCGACCTGACCCTGGATGACAGCGCACGCAAGCTCAGCCTGCAGGGCCCGGCCGGTAACGTACAACTGAACCTCGATACCCGTGACACTTCGCTGCTGGGTAAAAGCGCCCAGCGCCAGGCGGCGATCAGTAATTACCTGAGCCAGTTCGATGCGGCGCAGAGCCGTGGCAAAGGCGACGAGAACCTGGTGGGCCTGCTCAAGGACGCCTTCGTTCAGCTCAACAGCGCCGACGATATCGCCAGGCCAGCGACCGGCCGCATCCCGCTGCTGGCCGCCAAAGACACCGCCCTGCTCAGTGGCCTGGCCGACTTCAGCGCCTCGATCAGCCAGACCAGCCAACAGCCCAACCCGCTGCGCCCCACCGAGCTGGATCGCTTCGACTACAAAGTGTCCCAGTCAACGACGATCAGTGGTGCATCGCCGGCGAACCGCGCGGTGCAACAGGATCAGCAAGCGAACCTGTCGGCCGCCTACCACACCAGCCTCAACCCGCAGATGGCGCTGGTCGACGCCCTGGCGACGCAGAACTACCGTTACCACGAGGTCAGCGACCAATCGAGCACCAGCACGCGCTTGCGCTACGACAAGAACAGCCTGGTCGAAGCCAGCGTCAGCCAGCAGGCCAGTCGCAATGAACGTGTGCGCTCTTACGCCGATGGCGTGCTGCAAAGCGACGTGAGCACACCGGCGTCGGTCTCCGAATCACGCAACCTGCTTGGCCTGCTCACTGACCTGTTCGAGCGCGAGCGCATCTCCCAGCGTGACCGCGGTGTGTCGATCCTGGAGGCACAGTTGCAGTCGCTGCGCAGCCAGTGGCAGTTGCAGTCCGATCCGGCGCTGATCCGCCCGCAGGATCCCCAGCAATAGCCGTGACATTACTGGCCTCATCGCCGGCAAAGCCGGCTCCCACAATGGATCTGTGCACCCCGGACCAGTGGGAGCGGGCTCGACCCGCGATCGAGTGCACAGCACTCGCCATACAGCCGGCACACGCTTTATCCTTGCGCCTCTTTGCCCAATGGCCTTCGGAGTTGCAATGTACATTGATGTACCCCGCCGCCTGGTGTTCTTCGATAAAAGCGACAGTATTCGCCCCGCCTGCCTGACCCAGTACGATCCGGACACCGGTGCATTGACCCACCCCGTCGGTACCCAGGCCGACGACAGGGTTTGCGACATCTCCCACGATGGCCGGCGCATGGCCCTGCAAGGCACCGATTGGCGGGTGGTGCGCGGCGCCAGTCGCTCGCGCCTGAGCTTTCTTGAAGATCGCACGGCGCTGCATGAAACCGACAGGTTCCTGGCGTACTGGTCGCACCTGGACCCCAGCGGCCGGTACGCGCTGGTCGGGGTCGGCAACGATAAAAAGCGCCCGGTGGTCATCGACCTGGACAGCGGCGAATGCAGCGAACCGATCGCCCGCAATGTCGATGCCCGGTTTGGTTGCATCGACCCCGTGCAAGGCAAACTCTGGGCACCCGATGAGCGGGCCAGCAACAGTGTGCTGACGGTTGATTGCGCCAGTGGCGAGATCAACAAGATCACCCTGGTGCTGGACGCCAAGGTCAGAAGCCTGCGCTTTTCCCGTGATGGTCAATACCTGTTTGTCACCGGTGAAAACAACCGCCTGCTGTGCTGCGATCGCAACGGCGCGACATTGTGGTCCAGGAACATCGACGAATATGGTCAGGTAGGCGCCGGGACAATCCTGTTCAATGAATCCGCTACTCACCTGTGCCTGCCGATCTCGGCGACGCAGCGTTCGAACTGGGGTGAAGACATCATCCTTGCGGCTGACAGCGGCCAGATCGAAACCACGGTTGTACGCCACAAAGGCCCACCCGGCCGGCTCGCCGCTGACTGGTTTGGCGATCAGTTGCTGACCCACCGTCTGGAGGTCGTGGACTTTTTCAGCGGTGCAGTCGTCGATGTGCTTGATCTGACCCGCCCCCTCTCCCCGGATAGCCCCATTTGAGAACGCCCAGCATGCTTGTACTGCCAAAGGGAGAGCGCCACGGGATACGAGTATCCCCGCGCTGGCCGTCCTCTGAAGTAGCCATCGATGAAGAAACTTTCCATAAGTTGATTGAGGCCCAATCAACGCTGCCACCCGACATTGAGCTGTTGCTGGTACGCGGGTATGAAAACAAAAACAGCCATCTGGGTTCGTTCAGAACACTCTCACGCTGGCTGGGCATCAAGGTGTTCTGCGCCTGCTACCCCGGTCGCAAGGATGAAGTCGGCGAGATATTTGGCGCCAATGGCCATGACGTGGATGGCTCACATGTCGATGTCTCCATTGTGTTAAAGGGAAAAAGGCTGCGCTTTCTGCCCTTTGGCGTCTTTACCTCGCTGACTCGCCAGCGCGCACGCGCAGCGCACTACCTGGTGGTTATCGACAGGGTCAAAGACGCATTGAAACAATGCGGCTTTGACATCCATCGAAACGAAACAGAGAGCATGCAGATCCATTGCGACTACAAACCTCAGAAGTCGTAACGCACATTCATCATCACATTGCGCGGCGGCCCGTAGTGCCCGTAGCTGCCGGAAAACCCGGCGTAGTACTTCTCGTCCAGCAGGTTGTTGAGGTTGAGGGTGGTAGAAAGATGATCGCTGAGCCGGTAGCGCGCCATCAGGTTGAACACCGCGTAGTCATCCTGGCTGACGCGGCTGTTGTAGCGGCTGAAGTACAACGAGTTGCTGGAGTTCCAGCTGGCGCCGCCGCCGAGGGTCAGGCGCTGCCATTGGCCGGGTAGCTGGTAGGTGGTCCACAACCGGAAAGTGTCCAGCGGCAGCTGGCTGGTCAGGCGCTGGCCTTCGGCGTCTTCGGTGCGCGAGTGGCTAAAGCCCGCTTGCAGCTCCCAGCCCGGGGCGAGCTCGCCGGCCAGTTCCAGGTCAACGCCCTTGGTCTTGGCCCCGCTGACCGCGCGGTAGGCGTCCTGGTCGGTGCCCGGCACGGTGTAGCCGGCATCCAGCTCGGCGACGTTATCGCGCTTGATCACGTAGGCGGCGACGTTGGCGTTGAGGCGGCCGTCGTAGAACTCGCCCTTCCAGCCCAGTTCATAGTTTTTGCCGACCACCGGCTCCAGCACCTTGCCGCTGCGGTCCTGGCTCGACTGTGGCTTGAAGATATCGGTGTAGCTGACATAGATCGACTGCTCGGGCGTCAGGTCATAAACCACCCCGGCGTAGGGCGTGACTTCGCCGCGTTCGGTCATGCTGTAGTCCAGCACGTAACCGGAAGCCAGGCTCTTGGAATAGTAGTGATAGCGGTAGTTGCTGGCCCGGGCGCCGAGGATCAGGTGCAGGCTGTCGCTGAGGTTGAAGCGCCCGGCGACGAAGTAGCCGCTCTGGCGGGTGTCGACGTCGTAGTCCAGCGCCGGGGCGAAGCTGTCCTTGTCGGGCTTGGGCAGTTCGTTGTTCCAGGTATTGAAGTCGACGATGGCCGAACGCCCGCTGGTGGCGTAGTGGTGGTTGACGTAGTCGAGGTAGTTGGCGCCGACGATCAGTTCATGGGTTTGCCCGAACAGCTCGAATGGCCCCTGCAAGGTGGCATCGACGGCTTTCTGGTGCTGGGTGGCTTCGGACCAGCCCTGGCTGATGGTGGCATTGCCCTCGGGGGTGATGTACGACATGCCGGTGGAGCTCTGGTAGGAGCCGCTACGGGTGTCGCGATCGACATCCATGAAGGTGCCCGCGACCTTCAGTTGCCAGTCGTTGGCCAGCTGCTGTTCGAGCGCCAGGCTGTAGTTGTTGGTGTCGAAGCGGTCTGACGCCCAGCGCGCGCCGGCACTGGCATCACGGGAGAAATCCGTTGGCTGGCCGTTGCTGAACAGGATCGGCACCCCCTGGCCGCCGGTGGGCCGGTAGCGCTGGTGATCGATGCTCAGGCGCACCAGGGTGGTGTCGCTGAGGTCGGCTTCGAGCGCTGTGTAAAGAATGTCGCGGTCCTGCTGGTACCAGTCCATGAACGTGTCGTTGAGCTGCTTGGCCGCCACCATGCGCCCACGCAGGTTGCCGGTGGGGGTCAGCGGCCCGGAGACATCTGCCTCCAGGCGCTTGAAATCCCACGACCCGATGCCGCCTTGCAGATAACCCTGGAATTCACGGGTCGGGCGCTTGCGGATGACGTTGACCACGCCGCTGGGGTCGCCCGCCCCGGTCATCAGCCCGGTGGCACCGCGCACCACCTCTACCCGGTCGTAGATGGCCATGTCCAGCAGGGTGCTGGGCATGGTGCGGGTCTGGTTTTCCTGGTAGGTGGTGACGCCGTCGAACTGATAGGTGTTGATGGCGCTGCCGCGCGAATAGATGTTGAAGCGCTCGCCGCCGTCCTGAGACATAGTCACGCCTGGGGTCTGGTTGAGCACATCGGACATGTTGCGCAGCTGCTGGTCGTCCATGCGCTGGCGGGTGACGACACTGATCGATTGCGGTGTTTCGCGGATCGACAGGTTCATCTTGGTTGCCGTGCTGGTCGAGCCGCTGGTGTAGGAGCCCGTGCCTTCGGTGGTGGCGCCCAGGCCGGCGGCGCTGACACTGGTCGCTCCCAGCTCAAGGGCACCGGCATCCGCGGCGCGGGGTATCAACCGGTAACGTCCCTGGCCCATGACCACAGGTTGCAGGCCGGTGCCGGCCAGCACTTGCGCCAGTGCCTGGTCGACGGCGAACTGGCCGCGCAGCCCGGGGCTGTGCAGGCCGTTGGACACCTGCGAGTCCACCGCGACCATCACCCCGGCCTGCTGGCCAAACTGGCCGAGCACGCTGTCCAGGCTCCCCGGGGCGATGTCATAACTGCGCACACCGGCCTGCTCCGCGCTCGCCTGGGCAGCCATTACGGTTGGGTTGAAGGTGACCAGGGTAACACCCAGCATCAGGGCGCGAACGGCAGTGGCAAGGGGGGTAAGGCGACAACGCATCGAGACAGTCCTTGGAGAGCAGAGGTGGGCATGGCGCTGGCTGATCAGCGCTTTCCCTTGTCTTGATGCGCGAAGCGAGAAAACCTGCCAACGCCAATGCAAATTATTTCAGGCCGGGACAACGCTGGCCCAGTAACCCAGCAGCCGCTGCACGCGAACCGGCAACACCTGGGTGATCAGCTCAAGGCTGGCATCGGGTTGATCGAGGGAGAACGAGCCGCTGACCTGCAGCCCGGCAACCTGCGGATCACAACGCAGCACGCCGGGGCGGTAGCGGTCGAGCTCGGCCAGCAGTTCGGCCAGCGGCATGCGCTGCGCCACCAGCAGGCCCTGGGTCCAGGCCTGCGCGCCCGCTGCCAGTGGCAGCAACGGCCCGGCCCGGGTGCTGCTGTAAAGCTGTTGCCAGCCGGCCTGCAGGGTCAAGCCTGAGTCCTGCCCATGCTCGACCTGCACGGTGCCCTTGAGCATCTGCACCAGCGTCGCGCTGGGTTGCCGGCTGACCACCAGCCGCGACAGTGCCGCTGGCCGTACCCGGGTCTCGCCCGTGCGCAGGCTGACGCTGGTGCCCTGCCCCACCTCCAGCAATACCCGCCCACGGTTCAAAGTCAGCACCCGGACGCCATCGAGCAAATCACTGTCCAGGGCGCTACGGGTATCCAGTTGCAGCGCCAGCCCCGAGGCCAGGGTCCAGTTGCGGCGCTCGCCGGTGGCAGTGGCGTAATCGCTGAACAGGCCCGGCAGCACACTGCGCTGCTGTACCCCGTAGCCACTGGCGATCAGTACGCCACCGGCGACCAGGCTCTTGAGGACTGCCCTGCGCGAAGGCAGCGAACGCGCCTCAAGCAGACTGCGCGCCCCCGCCGCCGACAAACCGCAGGTGCCTTCTCGCAGGCCTTGGCCGATACCACTGAGCCGCTGCCAGGCCAGTTCATGGGCCGCGCTTTCCTGGCGCCAGCGCTGGCAGGCGAGTTGCTCGGCATCGCAGCTCACCCCCGATTGCAGGCGCACCATCCACAGCATCGCCTGTTCCAGAATGTGCGGGTCAAGGCGCGGCTCGGCTGCGGGCATCGGCTTCATTCGCCGTGCACGGCAGCGTAGCAATGCCGATAGGCCTTGAGCATGGCCTTCTGCACGACATTGACGCTCAGGCCCAGGCGCTCGGCGATCTGCGGGTAGGTCAGGCCATCGAGCTGGGACAGCAAAAACACCTCCCGCACCCGGCTGGCCAGGCCACCGAGCACCTGGCCGACGGCGTCCAGCGCCTCGAGCACCAGCACCCGGGTTTCTTCCGACGGCTGATGCTGCGGCTCAAGCTGAGCCAGGCTTTGCAGGTAGGCACGTTCCAGCGCCTGGCGGCGAAAATGCTGCAGGCACAGGCGGCTGGCGATGGTGCCAAGGTACGCCCGCGGCTCGCGCAGCAGTGGCGGCACCTCGCTGCGCAGAAGCTTTACGAAGGTGTCCTGGGCCAGGTCCAGCGCCTGCTCGCGATTGCCCAGCTTGCGCCGCAGCATGGCCACCACCCAGCTGTGATGCTGCAGATACAGCGCGCCAACATCGTGAGGGCTGGACGGGGGCATGGACGGGATCTCCTGGCAGCTAAGGAAAGCCGTGCATGGTAATACTTCTCATTCATTTACTACTACTGGTTTTGCTTTGCTCGACCATGAAACAACACAACCGACCGTTTCGCGGGGCAAGGCCCGCTCCCACCGCTTGCGCGCAGGACCTGCGATGATTTCAGCGGCGGCTGATGACCACCTCAAGGTACTCGCTCGGCACCACCAGCGATGCACCTCCCGCCACGTTGTTGTCGTTCAGCAGTTGGGTCAAGTCGCTTTCCAGCGCGCGGGCCTGGTCGCTGTCGAGCGAGGCAAACGCCTTGTGCACCGGCCCGTACCAGGTTCTGAATACCTCGATGAAGTGCGCCGGCGAACGATAGCGAAAGTTGAAGTGTTCGCGGCTGACCTTAATCGCACCGATGTCGTCGCCGAACAAATTGTGCAACTGCTCTTCATCGCCCCAGCGCGACGGCGGTTGTGCACCGGCCGGTGGCGGCACGTGACCGCCGAGGGTCTTGAACATCTGCCCGATAAAACCTTGCGGGGTCCAGTTGGCCAGGCCGATGCGCCCGCCCGAACGACATACGCGGCCCAGTTCCCTGGCCGCCTGCGCCTGGTCGGGGGCGAACATCACGCCAAAGGTCGAGACCACGGCGTCAAAGGCGCCGTCCTCGAACGGCAAGGCTTCGACATCGGCCACTTGAAAGGCCACGTTGAGGTGCTCGGCCCGGGCGCGCTCCTCGCCACGCTTGAGCAGTTCGGGCACGTAGTCGGTCGAGGTCACCTGGCAGCCACGGCGGGCGGCGGCCAGGGTGACATTGCCGTTGCCGGCGGCGACATCCAGGACCTTTTCGTCCCAGCGCAAGTCGCAGGCTTCGGCCAGGCGCTCGCCAACCAGTTGCAAGGTGGTGCCTATCACCGCGTAGTCGCCGCTGGCCCACGCCGCCTGCTGGCGCGCCTTTAACGCATGCAAATCCAGGGGTGTGCTCATGGTCTGCACCTGATGAGGTTGTTCACACGAACCCTCAGCTAAACGCCAACCCCCGCCTGCGGCAAGCGCCAGCGTTTGAGCGGCAAGACCGGTTGGCTACATGGCTATAACCTGTGCGCATAAACCAAAACAGCACCCGAAGGTGCTGTTTTTGCTGGCGCCTTTTAGCGCGACAAATTGGCCACTTTGGCCCGCGCCGCGTGCAGTTTCTTGTAGCTGTCAATCAGACGCTGGTGACGGTCTAGGCCTTCGAGCTTCATGCTGGTCGGCGTCAGGCCATGGAAGCGCACACTGCCGTCCACCGAGCCGAGCACCGCGTCCATGCGCGGGTTGCCAAACATACGGCGGAAGTTGGCTTCGTAATCGGCCAGCTCCAGCTCGTCGTCCATGGCCACTTCGAGCACCACGTTCACCGCCTGGTAGAACAGGCCGCGCTCGACGGTGTTGTCGTTGAACTGCAGGAAGGTTTCGACCAGCTCCTTGGCCGGCTCGAACTGCTGCAGGGCCAGGTGGATCAGCAGCTTCAGTTCGAGGATGGTCAGCTGGCCCCAGGCGGTGTTGTCGTCGAACTCGACGCCGATCAGGGTGGTGATGTCGGTGTAATCATCAAGCTCGCTTTCTTCCAGGCGCTCGACCAGCGACTGCAGTTGCTCGTCATCCAGGCGGTGCAGGTTGAGGATGTCCTCACGGAAGAACAGCGCCTTGTTGGTGTTGTCCCAGATCAGGTCGTCCACCGGGTAGATTTCCGAGTAATCCGGCACCAGGATGCGGCAGGCGGTGGCACCCAGGTGCTGGTACACCGCCATGTACACCTCTTTGCCCATGTCTTCGAGAATGCCGAACAGCGCCGCGGCTTCTTCGGCGTTGGCGTTTTCACCCTCGGCAGAGAAGTCCCATTCGACGAACTCGAAGTCGGCCTTGGCGCTGAAGAAGCGCCACGAGACCACACCGCTGGAGTCGATGAAGTGCTCGACAAAGTTGTTCGGCTCGGTCACCGCGTGGCTTTCGAAGGTGGGCTGCGGCAGGTCGTTGAGGCCTTCGAAACTGCGGCCCTGCAGCAGCTCGGTGAGGCTGCGCTCCAGCGCCACTTCAAAGCTTGGGTGGGCGCCGAACGAGGCGAACACGCCGCCAGTGCGCGGGTTCATCAAGGTCACGCACATCACCGGGAAGGCGCCGCCGAGCGAGGCGTCCTTGACCAGCACCGGGAAACCCTGCTCTTCCAGGCCCTGGATACCGGCGAGAATGCCCGGGTACTTGGCCAGCACCTCCTGCGGTACGTCCGGCAGGGCCAGCTCGCCTTCGAGGATTTCACGCTTGACCGCGCGCTCGAAGATCTCCGACAGGCATTGCACCTGGGCCTCGGCCAGGGTGTTGCCGGCGCTCATGCCGTTGCTCAGGTACAGGTTCTCGATCAGGTTGGAGGGGAAGTACACCACCTCGCCGTCGGACTGGCGCACAAACGGCAGCGAGCAGATACCACGCTCGATATTGCCCGAGTTGGTGTCGTACAGGTGCGAGCCGCACAGCTCGCCATCGGGGTTGTAGATTTCGCGGCAGTATTCGTCGAGAATCTCCGCCGGCAGCGCATCTTTACGGCCTGGCTTGAACCAGCGCTCGTCGGGGTAATGGACGAATTCGGCATTGGCGATGTCTTCGCCCCAGAACTGATCGTTGTAGAAGAAGTTGCAGTTGAGCCGCTCGATGAACTCGCCCAGCGCCGAGGCCAGCGCACCCTCTTTGGTGGCGCCCTTGCCGTTGGTGAAGCACATCGGCGACTGCGCATCGCGAATGTGCAGCGACCAGACATTGGGCACGATGTTGCGCCACGAGGCGATCTCGATCTTCATCCCGAGGCCGGCGAGAATCCCCGACATGTTGGCGATGGTCTGCTCCAGTGGCAGGTCCTTGCCGGCGATGAAGGTGCTGGTGTCCGAGGACGGGTCGAGCATCAGCAGGGCCTGGGCGTTGGCGTCGAGGTTTTCCACTTCTTCGATGACGAAGTCGGGGCCGGTCTGCACAACCTTTTTCACCGTGCAGCGGTCGATCGAGCGCAGGATGCCCTGGCGGTCTTTCTCGCTGATATCGGCCGGCAACTCGACCTGGATCTTGAAGATCTGCTTGTAGCGGTTCTCCGGGTCGACAATGTTGTTTTGCGACAGACGGATGTTATCGGTGGGGATATCGCGGGTCTGGCAGTACAGCTTGACGAAGTACGCCGCGCACAGGGCCGACGAAGCCAGGAAGTAATCGAACGGCCCCGGTGCCGAGCCATCGCCCTTGTAGCGGATCGGTTGATCGGCCACCACCGTGAAGTCATCGAACTTGGCTTCAAGTCGAAGGTTGTCGAGAAAGTTAACCTTGATTTCCATGCGGGAATACCATACGAGCAAAACGATTTGGCCGCCATTATCCGGGTTTTCGCCGGGAAGTCTTGTGCCTGACGCAATTACTCGGGCAAACCCGCCACGAAGCACTCAAAGTCATCGCCCTGCTGAATCGGCAGCCATCGTCAGCGTTGTCGCCGATGCAGCCTTGTTTGGCAGCGCCTGGATGCAGTCGATAAGCAGCCCGGGCTACCGGGCTGCCCTCTTGTCACGCGCCTTTACGCGCTTTCCAGCTGACCAATCGCCGCCTGCAGGCGGCTGCGGCTACGTTCGCTGACGTCCTTCTGGCTCTGGTGAGTCTCGGTCGGCGCCTGGCGTACGTTGGCATGCGGTACCACTTGCCAGCCGCCGCCATCCAGGCGCAGGTAGCGATAGCTGGCGGTGCCGCTGGCCCACTTGGCATCAAGGATTCCGTGCAGATGGAAGGTCTGCTCCAGGGTACTGAACGGGCCGCTGGGGCTGCCGGTGAGGTTGATAACAATATGGCCCTCACCTTTGAGGCCGAGCTTGAGGTCCGAGTAATCCCCCCAGACATCGGCATGGAAGTTCAGCGGCGGGTAGGTGGCAGCAAAGATGCTGGCCACGCCGGTGATCTTCTTGTGCACGGTGTTGACCAACAGATCGAGGGTCAGCACGGGGGCGCCGAGCAGGCCGGTGCGTACGTTGAGACGGGTGTGGAACAGTCCGATTGCGGGCATGGTACGACTCCTTGTCTGGTCAGGCGCGGCTGGACTTGCCGGCTTTGCCGGAAGTGCTCTTGGTCGAATCGATGGCGGTGTTCAGGGCTGCGCCCGCATCACCGGCCGCCAGGGCCTTGAGGTGGGCGACATCGCCGGTGGCAATGGCCGCCTCCAGGGTCGCGGTGTGCAATAGCGCCTGGATGTCGAGGTTACCGAAGGCCTTGATACGGGTGTCTTCGCGGTGCGCTGGCGCCTCGACCACGATCCATTGCCCCTGGTTATTCAGGTAGCGGTAACCGGCCTGGCCTTTCTGCCAGTCCGAGCCCACCGCCAGGTGCAGGCTGAAGATGATCGGCGAATTGGCCGTCGGGCCGCCGTGGTTACCTTGCAGGGTGATGAGGATATTGCTCGGGCTCGGCGGTAGGAACAGCTGGTAGCTGTAGGTGCCCCAGACGTCCAGGTTCAGGTCCAGTGGCGGGTTGGTGGCCTGGGTGAGCTGGGCGCTGCCGCGCAGGGTACGATCAGACGGATGCACCAGCAAATCGAGAACCAGACGCTGGGCGCCGGGTGCATCGGTGCCGATGACGTAGGACAGGGGGAAGAGTCCTATTACAGGTGCTTGTAGTGAGTCAGTCATGGTGCCTCCATTGCAAACAATGAGTGGAAACAAGCGCGTGGGCTGTTTCTGGCGGGCGACTTCCTTGGCGCACAGTTGGATGCAGGCGAACGGCGTCGCAACCTCCGCGCTGCGTCACGCGCAGATTGCCTGCGGCGAAGACGCTGCGGTCCGGTACGGCCATGCCCGGTTGGGCACGGTTTACCGAGGTGCAACGGGTATGAAACCCTCCCTGGGCGCATAGCTGCCTGCCTGGCAGCCCAGATCAGTTAAGCAGGGAAATACGGGCTGGCCAGAGGGTGGTGGCAAAAGTGCATTATGTCCGACAAATGGTTGGCCAGCCTGGGTAAAGCACCCTGTTATCCCCCATATGGGTCACGCCGCTGTCACGTCCAGCTGCTAGCCTCTTGATGTTTTGCTGCCCCGAAACCTCTCGCACGCCAGGTGACCCCGAAGGTGTACTCAAGCATGACCCGCAAACAGATCATCCTGCGCTCAGACAGCATGCACAGCGACGACTTCGGCGCAGTGTTCAGCAGCCTGTTCGGCAACCTGTACGCCGATACCCCACCGCTGCCCGGTAACATCAGCATCGGTGGCGTCTATGGCCGCCATGACGGCGTGAGTTTTCGGCGCATGCATTACCGCGGTGACTTCACCTTCCGTTTTCCCGAGTCCCAGGATGAAATTACCTTCGTCATCCCCTCCTCCGGCACCCTGATCCTTAATCCCGATCGTGACGCGGCGGGCTTTCGGCACATGGGCCTGGCGATCGACAAGGCCGATGTGCGCGCGATGCGCTTGATGGACGATCACGACCAGTGCGGCATCTCGATCCGCCGGGCGCTGTTTACCGAACGCCTGGCAACGCTGCTGGGCAAGCCGATTCTCGGCAGGTTGTATTTTGAGCCAGTAGTGCCGCTGGCTCACCTGCAGGGCATCAGGGCCCTGGTGGAGCTGGCCACCGGCAGCCAGTTCGACCTGCTGCTGCACACCGGGGCGCTGATGCCGGCGCGCTTGCAGGAAATGCTCGTCGATGCACTGCTAGAAGTCTGGCCGCACAACTTCAGCCAGGCCCTGCAGCGCCCGGCGCCATTGATCGCGCCGCGACATGTGAAGCTGGCCATCGAGTACCTTCAGGCCCATCCGCACAGCCAGGTCAGCGGCACCGAGCTTGCGCGAATGTGCAACGTCAGCCTGCGTGCCTTACAGGACGGTTTTCGGCGTTTCATGGGCTTGTCGATCGTCGCCTACCAGCGCCAACTGCGCCTGGAACACGCGCACCATGCACTGCGCCAACGCGGCGCGGCGTCGGTCACTGAGGTGGCGCTGGCGTTTGGCTTCAGCAATGTCGGCAGGTTCTGTCAGTACTTTCACAGTGCCTTCGGCGTCAGCCCTGCCGACGTGCGCAACGGCGCGGGCCAGCGGCGCAGGGCTGGCCCGGCTGGCCGTCAGAACAAGTAGCTGGCCTTGAGGCTGCCACTGGCGCCGTGGCTGTCACCGCCGCTGCTGGCGCCGACTTCGGCAGCGAAGCTCAGCGCCCCCAGGCTGGCCATCAGGTTGACCCCGGCAGTGAACTGGTCGCGGTTGTCGAAGGCGGCGCGCTGTTCGACGTCCAGGCCCAGCAGGTGACCCTGGCTGTCGACCTGGTGATCGCCCAGCACATGCTCGTAGCCCAGCTGCACTCCCGGCACCAGTTGCCAGCCACCCAGATCGATGGCGCCGAGTGCAACATCGAGATTGGCGAATGCGCTGCGCCGGGTTTGCTGGATGCCCTCGACCTCAAGGGCCAGTTCGCTGCCTTTTTCGTTGAAGCCCGAGAGGTCCAGGTGACTGATGCGCAGGCCCAGGCTTGGCTCAAGCGTGATGGCGTTCACCGGTGCGCGGTAGCCCAGGGCCAGGCTGGCGCCGCTGAGGGTGCCATGGCTGTCGCCCTTGGCCGCGCCCAGCCCACCGCCAAGCTCGCGCTTGCTGGCGTAATCGAGCCAGCCGGCACTGAGGCCGGCATCGACGAACAGGCCACGCTCAAGCCCCGCCGGAGCGTAGCGCGCGCCGGCCTTGAACAAGGTCAGGTCGGTGTCCGCCTCACCGCCCGCGCCGCCGACATTGCCACGGCTGTAGCCAAAGCCGGCGTGGCCGCTGAGCTGCTCGGAAAAGCGCTGGGTCAGGCCGATCATCAGGCCCTGGCTGTGCTCGTTGCTGCTGGCGGCATGGCTTGAACCGTCGCTGCCCAGGTAGCTGGCCAGGGCAGTACTCCACAACCGGTACTGGCCAACCTTAAGCTCAGTGCCGCGGCTGTAAGGCGCGGCGGCGCGGTCGATCAGCGCGCCCTGGCGCAACAGGTAGCTGGCGGCGTCGGCATGCACCTGGCCACCGACGGTCGATTCGACGCCAGCCAGGTCACCGGCATCGATGGCCGACTGCAGGTAATAATTGTAGGCGCTGTAGGTGCCCGACAGGCTGCTGTCCTGCAACTGCTGCAACAGCTGCGCGCCGGCCGCGGCGTTGCCGAGCAGGCCCAGCTGGCCGGGCAGGCTGTTGTAGGACACCATCTTGGCCCGCAGTACGTAGAGGGTCTCCTGAGACAAGCCCAGGCCCTCTTTGAGGTAGTTGTCCATGCTGCCGTACTGCGCAGTGACCTGGTCGAGGCCGGCTTGCAGGTAGCTGGCGTCCACTGCCAGCAGCGGCGCATAGATCGCCGCCATAGCCGGCGGCATATGCGCCAGGGTGGCCGCCACGCGTGCGGCGGTGTAGTCGTTGGTGGCCAGGTAGTTGTCCATGATCGTCGCGCTGTCGACCCCGGCAATACTCAGCAACACCGCAGCGGTCCAACCGGTGCGGTCCTTGCCGGCGGTGCAGTGGAACAGCGCCGCACCATCGCCCGCCGCCAGCTCATTGAACAGCGTGGTGAACTGGCCACGCATGCCGGCATCGTTGACGAAGGCGCGATTGGTCTCTTGCATCATGGCAATGGCATCGGCGGCACTGGTGAAGCTGACGCGGGTGATGTCGGCGCCGGAGGTGTTGTTGCCGATGATGTCGATATTGCGATAGCGCGCGCCCTCGATCAGGGTGTCGGGGGTGGCGGCGATCTCATCCGGGGTGCGCAGGTCGTAAATCGCCTTGATGCCCAGGCCGTTGAGCGTGGCCAGGTCTGCGGCCGACGGCGTCAGCGCGTTGGAGCGGTAGAACACGCCGCTGCGCATCAAACCGTCGTGGGCAGTGGAATAGGCATGGGTGGTGCCGGCGATATCGCGAAAGTTGTCGATACGCGCCAGGCGCGGGGTATCCAGCGGCACACTTTCTGCGGCTTGGGCGGCGATGGACAGGCTCAAAACGGACAGCGAACACAACAGTCGTTGATACACGATGCAGCCTCATGGAAGTCACGTTGGGCTGGCTACTATTGCGGGCTGACCTGCGACTGAATATTGCAAAACCCTCGATTCGGCGAATGGCCGCGCGATTGGTCCGCAAGGTGCGTTTTTTGTCCGCAGCCGGTTGAGTACAGAGCTTTGCTGAAAAGGCTCACAAGTGGCCGGGGTGGTTTGCCTTGACGCTGCAGATGAACTGATCTTGACTCAATTTATCGCTGGATATTCGTGGTCAGCGCCCCCTCACACTACTTTGAGGTGACCCTGACTATGCCAGCGATCGCACCCCGGCCTCCCCACGCGCCAAAGGTTGTGGCTGCCAGGCTTGTCCGTGCCACCGGGCAAGGAAATCGCCATGGCCAACATCGTGATTTGCTGCGACGGCACCTGGAACACTCCCGACCAACTCGATAAAGGCGTACCGGCTCCGACCAATGTGGTCCGGTTGCACAATGCCGTGGCGCCAACCGATGCCAAGAGTGTGTCGCAAGAAAAGTACTACCATCCTGGCGTGGGCACTTCAGGCAAATGGTGGGACAAAGCCATTGGCGGAGGAACCGGGGCCGGGCTGGATGCCAATATCATGAGTGCCTACCAGAAGCTGTGTTACTGCTACACCCCGGGCGCCAACATCTATCTGTTCGGTTTCAGCCGCGGTGCTTACACCGTACGCAGTCTGTGCGGATTCATGAGCAGTTGCGGCTTGCTGAAAATCGCAGACCTTGAACCGGCCGAGGTATGGCGCCGGATCGAGCGATTGCTCAAGCGCGGCTACCGACGCAAACTCGAAACCCGTGATGATTGGGACGCCGAGGGCTGGATGTTCCATAACGCCCCGGGCGCGAGCATACCGGTGCGGTTCATTGGTGTCTGGGATACCGTCGGTGCCCTGGGCATTCCTGACGACATGGCCCTGCTTAACTTGCTTGACGACCGCAACCGCTACACCTTCCACGACACCTCACTGAGCAAAGCGGTGAAAACCGCGCGCCATGCGCTGGCCATGGATGAACGCCGGTCGTCTTTCCAACCCACGCTGTGGACCAATGTGCCCGCCGGACGCGATGTTCAGCAGTTGTGGTTCCCGGGGGTGCATTCTGATGTCGGCGGCGGGTACCGTGAATGTGGTCTGGCCGACGGCGCCTTGCAGTGGATGATCGAGGAAGCCGCGCACTGCGGCTTGCAGTTCAATACTGCAATCAAGCAGATCAAGCCCGATTACCACGACATGATGCACGACTCCTGCGACGGCGTGTTCAACCTGCTCCCCACCCAGCCGCGAAGCATCGCCAACCTCGCCGACACCCAGGCCAACTTGCACAAAAGTGCCCGGCAGCGTCACAGCGACCCGCCCATTACCCAGTCGCCCTATCGGCAATCGCGTTTACTCGCCCCCTCCCCGCCACTGGTCGTGGATATCTCGGCTCGCCTGCCATGGAATGAGACCGGTGTCTGGCTGGAGGCTGGGAAGTCCTACACCTTCAAGGCGTCCGGAGAATGGCTCGACAGCTCGATCAGTTGCGGCCCGGGGGGCGCTTCGGACGGTCACTTCCAGCCGGGAGAAGTCGCCCACCTGCTGGCAAGTGCCTTGGGCCAAGTGGAAAGCTGGTACGGCAAGCTGTTCAACAATTCTGATGCCAGCTTCCGCTTTACCAAACGGCACGAGCAGTTCCCATGGTTTTGCCTGGTGGGCGCGATCGCCAATGGTGACGGTGTCGATGCCAAGGGTTACCTGATCAAACCCGAGACCTTCCTGATAGGCGATGGCTGCAGCTATACGCCCAAGCGCGATGGATATTTCTACGCCTACGCCAATGATGCCTGGAACTGTTATGGCAATAACCGGGGGCATGTGGCGCTCTGGATAACCTGACGAGGTGGCAGGGGTAATCCACCCGCCCAGCAAGGTTCGACATCGGTACACGTTGATAGGTCCACATCTCGCCAGGAGAGCAACATGGCCAGTGATGAAAGCAAGAATGACAACAATCTTGAAGACCTCGATCCGCTGGTAGCTGCCGCGCTAAATGCTTTCGATGCCCGGCTGGAAAACCTGGAAAAGCCGAAAAAAGACTCAGTGATAGAAAGAATGCAAAAGAACATGAGTTTTTTTGCCCTGGCGGTCGGCATCGTACTGAGCGTCATCTCATTGCTCGACGTGTTCTGGAACAAACCAACAGAGCAACGACTTAGAGACATGGAGGAGTTCAACAGCGCAGTCAATGCGGTGTCGAGCCTTCGCCAAGGCATGGTCAAAATACAGTTCGAATCAAACAACCCGTCGATGATCGCAGCAATGAACTCGATGATCGCTCCACAAGTGCTGGCCAATATTCAGTATGCCACGGCGCTGCTGCCACGCTTGGGTGATGAAGTGGGGATTCCTCAATTGGTAGTACTGATCTCCGAGGCAATGAACATCTATGACTGGAAGAGCGCCAACATCCTGGTCAACCGGGCGGTCAACATCAAGACTGCGGCCCCTTCAATGATGTCTGAAGCCTATCGATTCAAAGGCAGGCTGAAGTTTTTTACCGGCAAAATCGACGAAGGACGCACGGCCTATGGCGATGCCTTGAAGGTGCTGCAGGACGAGCGCGCATACGGCATAAACGGGACACGCGCTTTTATTGTCTCGGACTGGATCATTGCCGAATTGTCCATGGGCGATTGCAACCTGGCGGGCCAACGCGCCCAGGACTTTGTCGACCTGGTGCAGTCTTCGCAGGTCACCGGGATGGCCAGAGGGGCTTTGGTTACCACGCTCAGAGCACAGATTGCTCAGGTTGCGGCAAGTAGTGAACGATGCCCGGAACCTGCCGAGCTGGCTTCGTTGGCTGTATTCCAAGTGCCCCAGTGATTACGTTGTCAAAAGATTTCGCCCTGCTCAGGAGGCTTCTATGCGCGCGCCGACGTTCACCTGCGGTCTGCTGCTACTTGCAGTCGGCTTTACTCCCCTTGCTCCCGCCCAGGTCATTCAGATCCTCGGCCCCAACCCCGTCATCGCCGGCACGCCCGTCAGTTGCATGGGGGCGATCTCCTACGTTGCGCATATTCCGGACATCGCCATGGCCCAACCTGGGGCATTGCTGTTTCGCCCAGACTACTTTTCGCTACCGCCCTATGTTCAATTGTTCATCTACGGCCATGAATGTGCCCACCAGATCTATGGTGGCAACGAACAGGCTGCGGACTGCTGGTCGGTGAGGCTGGGCAGGAACCAGGGGTTTTTCACCCCGGCAGCCCTGCAACAGATCTGTGCGTTTACTTTTCCGTCGCCGGGAGACTGGAGCCATCTACCCGGACCACTGCGCTGTCAGCAAATGCAGGCGTGCTATTTCACGCCATAGACGTCCGGCCGTAGTTTTCTCGCTGCGAAGCAGCGTTTGGGGCAAAATCGTGCGGTCATTCTGACCACAACTTAATGGATGAAAAGTGAACCACCTATGAAGCGGTACTACATTGTTACGCATGGACAGGCACAACATCACATCGATAACCGTGTCGGCGGCTGGTTTGATTCCAGGCTAACACCTAAAGGCATTGAACAGGCCCAGGCTCTGGCCAGGTTTTTTTCCACTCAGGGGTTTTCAAAAAGCCCGGCAATTTACTCTTCTGACCTGCTGCGTTGTAAAGAGACCGCAACAATAGTTGCCGATGCCCTGGGGCTTGAGCCGAGCCTCGACGCACGGTTGCGCGAGATGTCGTTCGGCAGTCATGAGGGCATGGACCAGGCGCTGCATGACAGCATCATGAAACCTTGCGCCGAGAAACCCGGCGAGCGCCTGGACCATGCCATCTGCGACGGGGCTGAAACCCGACGGCAATTCGCACGTCGAATTTACGACTTTGTCGCAACGCTGGATGCTGAGGTTGAATGCGCAATTATCGTAACCCACGGCTTTGCCGCCAGTTTCCTGATTAGCGCGTTACAACGCGTGCCGGTCGAGAGCATGGCGTTTATCTCGTTCAAAATGTCTGCAGGCGGTGTGTCGGAGTTGATAGAGGATGATCTGTTCAAGAACGTCACCCTGACAAAGTTGAATATGCAGGTTTAGTTGTTGGCCAGACATTTTCGTTGGCTTTAGGAGCTGGCTTGCCAGCGATCGAGCGCGCAGCGGTCGTAATCCTGAACATCGATCACTGGTAACCTGCAGCCCCTTTCCGGCCAGCCCGCAAGGCAGATTATGGACAATCCAGACTACTACCCCTTCCACCTCTTCGCCGCCACCTTCGAAAGCGAAACGCACGCCCGCCAGTTCGCTTTCGAGCAATGGCAACCCGAGCCGCCCGCCAGCGCGAGTGCTGCCGAATTCGCCGCCTGGGAAGATCGCAATCCGTCCTGGCAGCTTGCCCAGGAGCTTGAGTGGTTCATGGATTCGGACTTCGTCGAGCTGGATGAGTCGCTGGAATATGTGCACAGCCTGATGGCCGACGAGGCGCAGAAAGCGCAATTGTGTTCCCGGTCTCTGGACGCTTTCAGCCACTTCATCATCGTCGGCGACAACGCCATTTACGGCGACCGCCGCTCAGCAGATCACTCCCATTCGCGCCAGCCACAAAGCACCGCCACGCTCACCTACCTGGGGCATTTCAATTGAGCCGCGTGCAGGTGGTAAGGATTGATCTGGGCCAGGTGACCAGCGCCAGGCAATTGCATCACCTGTTAAGGGACTCCCTCGGCTTTCCCGAATGGTATGGCTGTAACTGGGATGCCTTCTGGGATGCGATTACCGGACTTGTGCAGATGCCTCGACAGTTGCAGCTCAGTGGCTGGGAGGCTTTTGCCAGGCGCTTGCCCAGAGACGCCGAACTGATGCAGAAGTGCCTGGCTACGCTGCAGGCCGAATATCCGCAAATGGCCTCTGAAGTGCTGTTCGAGTGAGTGATCCCCACACTCGCTGATGCTGGCGAGTGGATATCCAGACAAACCTGATTATGCTTCAAGAAACCTTGCAGCAATGCGAGGCCGTCAGTCTGTGTTCATGATTTGCGCAATCCGATGACATCACCCTAAGGCCTGGGTGCGGCAAGGACAGTGGGAACTCCGGCCTACAAGCACAAGACGGAGAAGACTCATGGCGGCAATCGACAATACAACCACGGGCAGCGCGCCCAAACGCGGGATCACCAAGGAAGAGCGCAAGGTGATTTTCGCCTCCTCCCTGGGCACGGTGTTCGAGTGGTATGACTTCTACCTCTACGGCTCGCTCGCCGCGATCATCGCCAAGCACTTCTTCGCCGGGGTCAACGAGACCACGTCGTTCATCTTCGCCCTCCTCGCCTTCGCCGCAGGCTTTGCCGTACGGCCGTTCGGCGCGATTGTGTTCGGCCGGCTGGGGGACATGATCGGGCGCAAGTACACCTTTTTGATCACCATCGTGATCATGGGTATCTCCACCGCCGTGGTTGGTTTGCTGCCCGACTACGCCACCATCGGCGTGGCCGCGCCGGTCATCCTGATCACCCTGCGCCTGCTCCAGGGCCTGGCCCTGGGCGGTGAGTACGGCGGTGCCGCGACCTACGTCGCCGAGCATGCGCCCAAGGGCAAGCGCGGTTACTTCACCTCGTGGATTCAGACCACCGCCACCCTGGGGCTGTTTCTGTCGCTGCTGGTGATCCTCGCCTGCCGAACCATTCTCGGCACCGAGGCGTTCGAGGCCTGGGGCTGGCGGATCCCGTTTTTGCTGTCGATCCTGCTGCTGATCGTCTCGGTGTACATCCGCCTGCAACTGAGCGAGTCGCCGGTGTTCCAGAAGATGAAGGCCGAGGGCAAGGCCTCGAAGGCGCCGCTGACCGAGTCGTTCGCCCGCTGGGACAACCTCAAGATCGTCATCATGGCCCTGCTCGGCGGCACCGCCGGCCAGGCGGTGGTGTGGTACACCGGGCAGTTCTACGCGCTGTTCTTCCTGTTGCAGATGCTCAAGATCGACCCGCAGACCGCCAACCTGCTGATTGCCGGCTCACTGCTGATCGGTACGCCGTTCTTCATCCTGTTCGGCAGCCTCTCGGACCGCATCGGCCGCAAGGGCATCATCATGGCCGGCTGCATCATCGCCGCGCTGACCTACTTCCCGATCTTCAAGGCGCTGACCGAATACGGTAACCCCGACGTGTTCATCGCCCAGGAGAAGAACCCGGTGACGGTGGTGGCCGACCCCAACCAGTGCTCGTTCCAGTTCGACCCGGTGGGCAAGGCCAAATTCACCAGCTCCTGCGACCTGGCCAAGAGCGTGCTGGCGAAAAAAGCCATCCCCTACGCCAACGTCAAGGCAGAGCCGGGCAGCGTCGCGCAGATCCATATCGGCGACAAGGTGCTGCAAAGCTTTGAAGGCACCGGCATGCCGGCCGCCGATTTCAAGGCGCAGAACGACGCCTTCATCGCCACCCTGGGCACGGCCCTGAAAGATGCCGGCTACCCGGAAAAAGCCGACCCGGCCAAGACCAACTACCCGATGGTGTTGCTGCTGCTGACCATCCTGGTGATCTACGTGACCATGGTCTACGGGCCGATCGCCGCCTGGCTGGTGGAGCTGTTCCCCACGCGCATCCGCTACACCTCGATGTCACTGCCCTACCACATCGGCAACGGCTGGTTCGGCGGCTTCCTGCCAACCGTGGCCTTTGCCATGGTCGCCGCCACCGGCGACATCTACTACGGGCTTTGGTACCCGATCGTCATCGCGGTGATGACGGCGATTCTCGGCACCTTCTTCCTGCCGGAAACCAAGGACCGCGACATCACTGATACTTAAGTCTGATACCCGCCCTCTCCCCCAGCGGGAGAGGGCATTTGCCCTGATTTCAGCGCCAATGCAGCCCTTGCCGAATTATGTACTAACTTGTTAATTAGCTTGCTAAGGGTATAACATTCGGCCACTCCCCCCTTCGAGTTCTTTTCGATATGACGCACTCACCGCGCGCCAACGGCGCCTCAACATTCATCCTGGTTGGCCTGGGCGTGATCATCGCCCTGCTCGGCCTTGCGCTCGCCGCCGGTGGCGTGAAGCTGGTCAGCCTCGGTGGTTCCTGGTACTTCCTGCTCGGCGGCCTGCTGATGGCGCTTTCCGGGCTGCTGATCGCCCGCCGCAAGCTGGCCGGGGCCTGGCTGTTTGCCGCCTTTGTGCTCGGCACCGCGATCTGGGCCGTGGCCGATGTCGGCCTGGTGTTCTGGCCGCTGTTCTCGCGCTTGTTCATGTTCGCCGCGATGGGCCTGGCGGTGACGCTGGTGTACCCGCTGCTCAAGCGTGCCGCCGGCGCCACGCCAGGCCGTGGTGCCTATGGCCTGGCCGCAGTGCTGGCAATCGCCCTGGCGGTGGCGGCCGGCAATATGTTCGTCGCCCACCCAAGCGTTGCCCCCACCGGTGACGGCCCGGGCCTGACCGCGGTCGACCCGGCCAACGCGCAAAAAGACTGGGCCCACTACGGCAACAGCGAAGGCGGCAGCCGCTTCGCCGCCCTGGACCAGATCAACCGCAGCAACGTCGACAAGCTGAAAGTGGCCTGGACCTACCACACCGGTGACGTCGCCATCAGCGATGGCAACGGTGCCGAAGACCAGCTGACGCCGCTGCAGGTTGGCAACAAGGTGTTCATCTGCACCCCGCACAACAACCTGATCGCCCTCGATGCCGACACCGGCAAAGAGCTGTGGAAGAACCCGATCAACGCCAAGTCGGCAGTCTGGCAGCGTTGCCGCGGCATGGCCTATTTCGATGCCAGCGCGCCGATCGCCCAACCGACCCAGCCCAACAGCACCCCGATCATCGCCGCCAGCGTGCCGGCCGGTGCCAACTGCCAGCGCCGCCTGCTGACCAACACCATTGACGCCCGCCTGATCGCGGTCGACGCCGACACCGGTGAGTTCTGCCAGGGCTTTGGCAACAATGGCCAGGTCGACCTCAAGGCCGGCCTGGGCAATGTCCCGGACGCGTTCTACCAATTGTCTTCGGCGCCGCTGATGGCCGGCACCACGGTGGTGGTCGGCGGCCGGGTTGCCGACAACGTCCAGACCGACATGCCAGGCGGCGTGATCCGCGGCTTTGACGTGATCAGCGGGCAGATGCGCTGGGCCTTCGACCCGGGCAACCCGCAAGATCGCAATGCGCCGACTGGCGACAACACCTACGTGCGCAGCACCCCCAACAGCTGGGCACCGATGTCCTATGACCCGGCGATGAACACCCTGTTCCTGCCGATGGGCAGCTCGTCCACCGACATCTATGGCGTCGAGCGTACCGAGCTGAACCACAAGTACGGCGCTTCGGTGCTGGCCCTGGACGCGACCAGCGGCGAAGAGAAGTGGGTGTACCAGACCGTGCACAACGACCTCTGGGACTTTGACCTGCCGATGCAGCCAAGCCTGATCGACTTCACCAAGGCCGACGGTCAGTCGGTGCCGGCGCTGGTCATCGGCACCAAGGCCGGGCAGATCTACGTGCTCGACCGCGCCAGCGGCAAGCCGCTGACCGAAGTAGTCGAGACCCCGGTCAAACCGGGCAACATCCCCGGCGAGCCGTACTCGCCGACCCAGCCTAAATCGGTGGGCATGCCGCAGATCGGCGCCCAGCAACTGACCGAGTCGGACATGTGGGGCGCCACCCCATATGACCAGCTGCTGTGCCGCATCGACTTCAAGAAGATGCGCTACGACGGCCTGTACACCGCACCGGGCACCGACCTGTCGCTGAGCTTCCCGGGCTCGCTGGGCGGCATGAACTGGGGCAGCATCTCCACCGACCCGGTGCATGGTTTTATCTTCGTCAACGACATGCGCCTGGGCCTGTGGATTCAGATGATCCCGTCGCAGAACAAGGGCCAGGCCGCGTCCGGTGGTGAAGCGCTGAACACCGGCATGGGCGCGGTCCCGCTCAAGGGCACGCCGTATGCGGTGAACAAGAACCGCTTCCTGTCGGTGGCCGGCATTCCGTGCCAGGCGCCGCCCTTCGGCACCCTCACTGCCATCGACATGAAGACCCGCAAGGTTGCCTGGCAAGTGCCGGTCGGCACCGTCGAAGACACCGGCCCACTGGGCATCCGCATGCACCTGCCGATCAAGGTTGGCCTGCCGACCCTTGGCGGCACCCTGTCGACCCAGGGCGGCCTGGTGTTCATCGCCGGCACCCAGGACTTCTACCTGCGCGCCTTCAACAGCGCCAACGGTGAAGAAGTGTGGAAAGCCCGCCTGCCGGTCGGCAGCCAGGGCGGCCCGATGACCTATGTGTCGCCGAAAACCGGCAAGCAGTATGTGGTCATCACCGCCGGTGGTGCGCGTCAGTCGACGGACCGTGGCGACTATGTAATGGCCTACGCGCTGCCGTAAATCGCATCGCCCCCATCGCGGGTCAAGCCGGCTCCCACAGAAGCTGTGGGAGCGGGCTTGACCCGCGATGGGACTTTTACCGAACTCCCAGGAATACCCCGCAATGCCCCGCGCTTCTCGCATCACCCCTGCCCTGCTCCTGGCCCTGGCCAGCACCACGGCCCTGGCCGACGACCTGATGACCCGCAACACCCTGACCGGCGACTGGGGCGGCCTGCGCCGTCAGCTCGACGAACAGGGCATCAAGTTCACTGGCGACTACAGCGGCGAAACCGCCTACAACGCCGATGGTGGCCTGCACCGCTCGGCGCGTTACTCGCAGAACCTCAAGCTGGGCGTGCAGTTTGATCTTGGCAAGCTGTACGGCCTGGACAACGGCGGCAAAGTCCAGCTGACAGTCAACGACCGCCGCGGCAACAGTGCCTCCGAAGACCTGGTGGGCAACCGCCTGCCGATTCAGGAAAACTACGGCGGCCTCTACACCCGCCTGACTGAACTGAGCTACGAGCGCAGCCTGTTCACCCCGGCGCTGAACCTCAAGCTCGGCTACATGGCCATGGGCAACGACCTCGGAGGCCTCGACAGCGGCATCCTCTGCAACTTCATGAACGCCGGTTTCTGCGGCCATCCGCTGAACATGTCCGGCGGCAGCGGCTGGACCAACTACCCCAACGCGCACCTGGGCCTGCGGGTCAAATACGACCTTTCGCCGGCCTGGCAACTGCGCGTGGCGGCGTTCAACGTCGACCCCGAAAGCAACGGCAACTCCAGCCGCGCCTGGCACCTGGGCCCCAAGCACACCACCGGCACTGTGGTCCCGGTGGAGCTGGTGTACAAGCTGGCCGGCGAACTGCCCGGTGAATACAAGCTCGGTTACTACTACGACAGCTCCGATGTGAAACGCATCGGCAGCGACAAAGAGGTGTCCGGCCGCAGCGGCCATTACCTGCTGGTGGACCAGGCCGTGTGGGCCTCGCAGAGCTCCGAGGGCCGCAGCCTGCATGCCTTCGGCCAGTACTCGGCCGCCAGCGCCGCCGCCTCGCCGTTCAGCAAGTGGTATGGCGCAGGCGTGGTGCTGTACAAGCCGTTCGAAGGCCGCCCGCGTGACACGCTTGCCTTCGGCTATGGCCGCGCCGTGCCCAACCCGCGCAGCCGTGATGTGCAGCAAGACGCCGCCGTGGCCGCAGGGGTTGCCTACCCCAACCTGGACAGCGCCGAGCAGTTGGTTGAGCTGAGCTACGGCTACCAGGCCACCCCGTGGCTGACCCTGCGCCCGGATGTGCAATACATCATCGAGCCGGGGGCGTTTTCCGCTGAGAACATCGACAACGCGCTGGTGTTCGGCCTGCAGGTCAAAGCCACGTTCTGAGCCTTGCTGACACCGGTGAGCGCCGGTTGGTCTATACGCGCCCGGGCAATCCGGGCGATGATCGCGCTCCCGGTTTTCAAGGATTGAAGATGAATACGCTGCTTTCCATCTACGCGCTGTGCGTGGTCGTGCTGTTTGTGAAGATGCTGGCGATCTCCTGCTATCAGGGTTTCTATCGCATCAGCCGCCTGACCTTCAAGAACCCCGAAGACGCCGGCCTGGTCGGCCGCCCGCCGAGCGCCGAGGAACTGCCGCAGGTCGCCCGTGCGGCTCAGGCCTGGGCCAACGATCTGGAGAACATTCCGCTGTTTTTCGTGCTCGGCGCGCTGTGCCTGGTGTTCAACCCGCCGCTCATGCTTACGGCCGGGCTGATGCTGTTGTTCACCGTCGCCCGCCTGCTGCACACGCTGTGCTTTCTGGCCCGCTGGCAACCGTGGCGCACGATCGCCTACGCCGTGGCAATCGTCTGCCTGTTGGCGATGGCGGCGATGGTCAGCATGGGCGCCCTGCGGCATTTCTGATCGGGCTTGCCAGGAAGTTCTTAAGTATTGGGAATTTGCAACGAGAAAATGGCAGGGGCGGCTGGATTCGAACCAACGCATGGCAGGATCAAAACCTGCTGCCTTACCGCTTGGCGACGCCCCTGTAGCTGTAGCGATGAGTGCCTGGCACTCGCTTGCGATGATGCAGCGTGGCGCAACCTGGGAAGTTGCGGGCCTGCGCTGCCAGCCCCGTGAGGGCCGTTGCAAGAATGGTTGGCAATTTATCAAACTTGGTTGCGTCTGGGAAGCCCCCAGGCAAACAAATTGTTGTTAAAACAGCCACTTACTCTGAATCGAGGCGCCAGACCGGCGCCTCGACCGTTCACCGGCTACGCCCGACAAGGCGCAACCGGTGTTTTACCGCCGTATGAAACTCAGTTCCACGGACGGTCGCCGTTCTCGTCTTTAACCCGAGTCGGCAGGCCCATCACATCCAGTGCCTTGAGGAACGGCTCGGCTGGCAGCTCCTCGACGTTGACCATGCGCTGCACGTCCCACTCGCCACGGGCAACCAGCAGCGCTGCTGCTACGGGTGGTACGCCTGCGGTGTAGGAAATACCCTGGCTGTCGGTTTCGGCGTAGGCCTCTTCGTGGTCCGCTACGTTGTAGATGAACACTTCACGCGGCTGGCCGTCCTTGGTGCCCTTGACCAGGTCGCCGATGCAGGTCTTGCCGGTGTAACCCGGAGCCAGCGAGGCCGGATCCGGCAGCACCGCCTTGACCACTTTGAGCGGTACCACTTCAAGGCCTTCGGCGGTCTTGACCGGTTGCTCGCTGAGCAGGCCAAGGTTTTTCAGCACGGTGAAGACGTTGATGTAGTGCTCACCGAAGCTCATCCAGAAACGCACGTTCGGCACGTCGAGATTCTTCGACAGCGAGTGCACTTCGTCGTGGCCGGTCAGGTACAGGTTCTGCGAGCCGACTACCGGCAGGTCGTCGGTACGCTTGACTTCGAACATGGTGTTGCTGGTCCACTGGCTGTTCTGCCAGCTCCACACCTGCCCGGTGAACTCGCGGAAGTTGATTTCCGGGTCGAAGTTGGTGGCAAAGTACTTGCCATGGGATCCAGCATTGACGTCGAGGATGTCGATCGAATCAATGCTGTCGAAATACTGTTGCTTGGCCAGGGCGGCGTAGGCGTTGACCACGCCCGGATCGAAGCCCACGCCAAGAATGGCGGTAACGTTCTTTTGTTGGCACTCTTCGAGGTGTTTCCACTCGTAGTTGCCATACCAGGGCGGCGTCTCGCAGATCTTGCCCGGTTCTTCGTGAATGGCGGTGTCCAGGTAGGCCACGCCAGTATCGATGCAGGCACGCAGCACCGACATGTTGAGGAAAGCGGAACCGACGTTGATGACGATTTGCGATTCGGTTTCGCGGATCAGCGCTTTGGTCGCTTCGACGTCCAGCGCATTCAGCGCGAAGGCCTTGATTTGTGCGGGCTGCTTGAGGCTACCCTTGGCCTTGACGCTGTCGATGATGGCCTGGCATTTGGAGATGTTGCGCGACGCGATAGCAATACGACCGAGTTCGTCGTTGTGCTGCGCGCACTTGTGGGCCACCACCTTGGCGACACCTCCTGCACCAATGATAAGAACGTTCTTCTTCAATTTCTCTTGCTCTCCTTTACTGCCAGCTTACGACAGGCTGGACAAGTAGTCTTCGAAACCAAACTCACGAACCAGCTCGACACTACCGTCGAGTTGTTTCACTACGATGGACGGCATTTTCAGGCCGTTGAACCAGTTTTTCTTGACCATGGTGTAACCCGCTGCGTCAACAAACGACAGCCGATCGCCGATGGCCAGCGGACGATCGAATTGGTATTCGCCGAAAATGTCACCGGCGAGGCAGGATTTGCCGCATACCATGTAGGTGTGTTCGCCCTCGCTTGGCGCCAGCTTGGCGTTCAGACGGTAGATCAGCAGGTCGAGCATGTGCGCTTCGATCGAGCTGTCGACCACGGCCAGGTGCTTGCCGTTGTAGAGGGTGTCGAGCACGGTAACTTCCAGCGAGGCGCTCTGGGTGATCGCCGCTTCGCCCGGCTCCAGGTAAACCTGCACGCCGTACTTCTCGGAGAAGGCTTTCAGGCGCCCGCAGAAGGCGTCGATTGCATAGCCTTCGCCGGTGAAGTGGATACCGCCGCCAAGGCTGACCCACTCGACCTTGTGCAGCAGGTGGCCGAAGCGCTCTTCGATGGTGCACAGCATCTGGTCGAACAGGCCAAAGTCGCCGTTCTCGCAGTTGTTGTGGAACATGAAACCGGAGATCTTCTCGATGACGGCCTCGACCTTCACCGGGTCCCACTCGCCCAGGCGGCTGAACGGGCGCGCCGGGTCGGCCAGCAGGTAGTCGGAGCTGCTCACCTGCGGGTTGACGCGCAGGCCGCGGACCTTGCCTTCAGACTGTTCGGCAAAACGCTCGAGCTGGCCGATGGAGTTGAAGATGATCTTGTCGCAGTTGTCGAGCATCTCTTCGATTTCATCGTCGGCCCAGGCCACGCTGTAGGCGTGGGCTTCGCCGGCGAACTTCTGGCGACCGAGCTTGAGCTCGTACAGCGACGACGAGGTAGTGCCGTCCATGTACTGCTCCATCAGGTCGAACACCGACCAGGTGGCGAAGCACTTGAGTGCCAGCAGGGCCTTGGCCCCGGACTGCTCGCGCACATAGGCGATCTTTTCCATGTTGCGCAGCAGCTTGGTTTTATCGATGAGGTAGTACGGCGTTTTGATCATTTCGAGGCCCCCGGCCAGGCCGGCCAAAAAAAGGACACGCATTGTGCCTTCCCTTGCCCCAAGTCGAAAGAGCTAAAGCGCTTTTCCCTGGATCGGCGGTCAATTTCGGTGCATTCAACCGTGACCGAGCCATTGCTCGATGAGTAAAACCGCAGCAATCACCACCATCGCCAGCCCCGACACCCGGCTGATCACCTGCGCCGCCGCCGGCCGCGCCTGCAATACCGCCTGGGAGCCAAAGCCCACCAGCAGGTAAACCACCGCGCAACTAAAAGCATGGACCAGGCCCAGGGTGACGATCTGCACCGGCACGGGCCAGGCGGCCATGGCATCGGTGAACTGCGGTAGCAAAGCCAGAAACAGCAGGAACACCTTGGGGTTCAGACCACTGACGCAGACGCCCTTGAACGCCCAGCGTGCCCACGACGCCGACTGTTGCGCCAGCCCGGCCTGCGGCGCTGAAGGATGAACAAGCATGTTGATGCCCAACCACAGCAAGTAACCGCAACCGGCCACAGTCAGCAGGGTCAGGGCCATGGGGTTGCTGGCCACCAGCCCCCCTACCCCGGCGGCGACAATCAGGGTTGCCAGCAGATGGCCGAGCAGCAACCCGGCCACTGCCGGCACCACCACCCGCCCGCGCAACCCGGCGGAAATCGCGTAGGCCCAGTCCGCCCCCGGGGTAATCACCAACAATAACGACACCGCCCAGAACGCGGCCAGCATGTTCAAGGTCATGGCCACAGCTCCGGGTGCTGAATCTGGAATTTTCTTGCCTGCATGCTTGCCTCCGCTCGCTGATCTGACGTTGAGCGGGAGATTAGAGAAAAGCTGATAGGATTATCTTTCTAATATTCCAGAACTAACGGCCAGAACAGAAAGGTTCTTCCCCATGGACAGGATTGACCGCAAGATCCTTGCGCAGCTGCAAAACGACGGGCGCCTGTCGCTGACCGAACTGGCCGACCGGGTGGGCCTGAGCCTGTCGCCCTGTCACCGCCGGGTGCGCGCGCTGGAGCAATCCGGGGTGATTCAGGGCTACCGCGCGCAGTTGGCGCCGGGCGCCCTGGGGCTGAATTTTTCGGCCATGGTCTTCGTCACCTTGCGCGAAGGTGATCGCCAGGCGGTCAGCGCCTTCGAAGCGGCGCTGCAGGAGATTGCCCAGATCGTCGAAGCGCAGCGGCTGTTTGGTGATCCGGACTACCTGCTGCAGGTGGTCACCCGCGACCTGCCAGCCTTCCAGCAGTTGTATGACGAGCGACTGTCGACCCTGCCCAATGTGCAGCGCCTGACCTCGACCCTGGTGATGAAACGGGTGATCGAGAACCGCTCGTTGCCGATGTAAGCTGCGCGCACAATTGTTCTAAACCCCGCCGCACAAACGGGTTATGGTCGTGCATGCCTCACTGCCCGGAGCCCGCCGTGCCCAGCCATAACTGGATCGATCTCGCCCAGGACGCCGACACCGGCATCGAGTCGGTGCGCGCGCATTTCAAGGGCCACGCCTACGACCCGCACTGGCACGACAGCTACCTGATCGGTGTCACCGAGCAGGGCGTGCAGCAGTTTCATTGCCGCCAGCTGCAGCACTTCAGCACGCCGGGCAAGGTATTCATGCTCGAACCTGGGGAAATCCACGACGGCCATGCACCGACCGCGGACGGCTTCACCTACTCGATGCTCTACCTCGACCCACAGTGGCTGGAGCGCGAGCTGCAAGCATTGTTCGAGCAGGCGCCAGCAGCTAGTCAGCCCAGCTTTGCCGACACCTTGAGTGGCGACCCGCAGCTGTGCGGGGCCATTGCCCGGGCCTTTCAGGCGTTGCATGGCGGTGAGCTGAAAATGCTCCGGCAGACGGCAATGGACGAGCTGCTCGGCTGCATGACCCGCCATACCCTGTGGCGCAAACGCATCGACCCCGACCCACGCCTGCCGCAGGTGGCGCGCATCGCCCGCGAGTATCTGCACGCCCATTACACCGAGGACATTGGCCTGGTGGAGCTGGCCGAGGCCTGCCAGGTCGATCGCTTTCGCCTCAACCGTGCCTTCAAGAGTGCCTTTGGCCTGGCGCCCCATGCCTACCTGATCCAGCTGCGCCTGGCCAAGGCGCGCCGCTGGCTGGCCCGTGGCGACAGCCCGGCAGTGGTCGCCGCCGCCCTCGGCTTTGCCGACCAGAGCCACCTGGGCCGCTGGTTTCGCCGCGCCTACCGGCTCACACCTGCCGATTACCGTCGCCGCTGCGCAAAGCTTCCAGACTGAAAGCCCACCAGCCGGGAACATGGGGCTCCCCTGCACTGGAGTCCGATCATGTTGCCCAATCTGCTGCCCTTTGCCCTGTTCGCCTTTGTCGCCAGTATCACCCCCGGCCCGACCAATATCCTGATCCTCGGCCATGGCGCGCGTTTCGGTTTGCGCGCGACCCTGCCGCTGGTGCTTGGCGCTTGCCTGGCCGCCGCGCTGGTGGTGCTGCTGGTCGGCCTGGGGCTGGGTGAAGTGCTGCTGGCCTACCCGCGAGTGCAGCAACTGATGACCTGGCTCGGCGTGGCCTGGTTGAGCTGGCTGGGCTGGCAATTGCTCAATGCTGGCGCAGCACCGCTGGCCAGCCCCGACAGCCCCCGAGACCTGCGGGCCCGGGACGCGGCACTGTTGCAGTTGATCAACCCCAAGGTGTGGTTGATGGCGGTCGCGGTGCTCGGGGTTTTCAGCAGCGCCAGCGCGAACCCGTTGCAGGACAGGCTGCAACTGGCGCTCTTGTTTCTGCTCATCGCCCTGCCATGCATGACCAGCTGGGCGCTGATGGGCGTTGGCAGCGCACGCTTGCTGCGCTCGCCGCAAAAGGCCCGGCGCTTCAATCAGCTGTTGGCGCTGCTGCTGATTGCCTCGGCCTGGCTGGCGGTGCTGGGATAGCCACGGCGGGGCCTTGCGCCCCGCCCCGCACCCTCAGCTGAAGGCGTTGATGAACCAGGTAATCAGCGGCAAGGCGACGATGTCGATCAGCACCGCCCCGCACAGCGGCACGATGATGAAGGCCTTGTACGAGAACACCTTGTAGTGGTCGCAGATCGCGCCCATGTTGGCCACCGCGTTCGGCGTCGCGCCCAGGCCATGGCCCATGTAGCCGGCGCACAGCACCGCCGCGTCGTAGTTGCCGCCGAACAGGCGGAACAAGACGAAGATGCACAGCAGCACCATGATCAGCACTTGCACCACCAGGATCACCAGCAGCGGCAGGCCCAGTTGCTCCAGCTCCCAGAACTTCAGGCTCATCATCGCCATGGTCAGGAACATGCCCAGGCTGATGTCGCCCAAGGTGCTGACGGCATTGTCGGGAATCTCGATGACCCGGGCGCGGTCGTTGAAGTTGCGCGCCAGGATGGCGACGAACATGGCGCCGACGTACACCGGCAGGACGATACCCAGGTGCGCCTTCAGCGCATCGCCGATCCAGAAGCCGAGCACCATGATCACCAACATGCAGGTCAGCAAGCGCAGCAGCACCGGCGTATCAATGCTGACAACGGGGGTTTCATTGGCTTTTTCCAGGGCTTGCAGGGCATCGACCTGGTCTGCCTGTACCACCAGTTTCTTGCGTTCGATCAGGTAACGCGCCACCGGGCTGCCGAGCAAGCCACCGGCAACCATGCCGAAGGTCGCCGAGGCCAGCGCGGCTGTAGTGGCGCCGACCGTGCCGAGGCTCTCGGCGATCGGGCCAAAGGCTGCGGCGGCGCCAAAGCCACCTTCCAGCGACACGGCGCCGGCCATGATCCCCAGCAGCGGGTCGATGCCCAAGGCCTTGGCCATGCCCACGCCGACCAGGTTCTGCAGCAGCGCCAGGCCCCAGCAGGCACCCAGGTAGATGAACAGGATCTTGCCGCCCTGGCGCAGCAGGCCAAGGCTGCCGCCCAGGCCGACGGTGGTGAAGAACGCCACCATCAGCGGCGTTTGCATGGCGGTGTCGAGCTTGATGTCCAGCCACTGCTGGTCACGCAGCAGCCACACCACCAGGGCAAAGCCAAAACCGCCGATGACCGGCGCCGGGACACAGAGCTGGCGCAGCCAGTAGCTGTGCTTCTTCAGTTGCGCACCCATCGCCAGCAGCAGGAGCGCCAGGGCGACGGTGGTCAGAGCATCGAGTTGCAGGGTCAGCATGGTTAACACTCTTCTTTTTATAGTTGGATAGGGGTTGTGGGCTTCAGTCGACCAGGCTGGCCAGCAGCCGTGCAGCGATGCGCGCGGTGCGTTGGTCCTGGTCAAGACCGGGGTTGAGTTCGGCGATGTCGGCCATGCGCAACTTGCCGCTGGCCTTGGCGCGCCGCGCCAGGTGCTCGACCACCATCAGCTCGACGCCATGGGCCGAGGGCGCACTGACGCCGGGCGCCTGGCTGGCCGGCAGGACGTCCAGACAGAGGGTCAGGTACAGGTGGTCGATGCCGCTGAGAAAGTCATCGACGAAGGTCTCCAGCGCGGCGATATTCCACGGCTGCATCTGCCGGTCGAGGCGATAACGCACGTTCAGGCGCTGGGCCTGGTCGAACAAGGCCTGGGTGTTGTTCAGCTCGCTGACGCCCAGGCAGCAGTATTCAAAGGCCATGCCGGCCTGCTGGCAGTACTCGGCAATCTGCCGGAACGGCGTGCCGGAGCTGCTCTGGGCGCTGTGGCGCAGGTCGAAGTGGGCATCGAAATTGAGAATGCCGATGCGCGGCTGCGCCTCTTGCTGGCGTAAATGGCCAGCCAGGCCGAGAAAACTGGCATAGGCGATTTCGTGCCCGCCGCCCAGGCCCAACGGCAGATGCCCTTGCTCCAGCAGTTGCGTCACCCGCTTGGCATAGGCCTGCTGGGCACCTTCCAGGTCAGTACCGAGGCAGACGAAGTCGCCGCTGTCATAAACCGGGCGCTGGCCACGCCAGGCCAGGTTGGCCAAGGCCTTGCGCAGGGCCGGCGGCCCCTGGCGGGCGCCGCTGCGGCCCTGGTTGCGGATCACCCCTTCGTCACAGGCCAGGCCCACCAGGGCGTTGCCAGCCGGTTGGTCATCAGCCCAGGGCTGCACCCATTGGTGCCAGCGCAGGGCCGCCGTGCCTTCTGCGGCGTCGACGCGGCCCTGCCAGAGCGGCAGTGCGGTAGTGCTGTTCATGCGGGTACTCCAGTAGATTCAGTCCAGCCGCGCACCGATGCGCAGGGCCACGTCGCAGGTCCAGCGGGTCAGGCGCTCGCTGTTCTGCCGGGCGCGAATGGCCGGGGCCATCAGGCTGATTGCGCCATGCAGGCGGTTGCGGCTGTCGAGCACCGGGGCACTGACGCCCCAGATGCCGTCGTCGATTTCACCGAGACTGATGGCATAGCCCTGGTCACGGATCTGCACGAAGCTCTGGCGGTAGCTGTCCAGTGCTTCGGCTTCCAGGCCCTGCTCTTCAAGAATCGCCAGGCTGCGCGCCGGCTCCATGTGCGCCAGCAACACCCGCGCCGACGCGCCGACCCGCAGCGGTTGCGCCAGGCCCTTCTGGTAACAGCAGCGCAGTGGCTGCGGGCTGTCGATCAGTTCGATGCAAATGGCCTGGCCGTTGCTCGGCACCATCAGTGCCACGCTTTCCTGGCTGAGTTCGGCCAGGCGCTTGAGCTCGGGCTTGGCCAGCGACACCAGCAGTGCTTCGCGGTCGAACTTCTTCGCCAGTTGCAGGCAGGCCGGGCCCGGCAGGTAGCGACCATGGCCGTTGTCTTCGGCCAGGCCCCAACGCAGCAGGGTCTTCAGGTGCCGATAGGTGCTGCTCAGGGGCTGGTCCAGTTGCAGGCTCAGCTCCTTGGCCGACACGGCCTCGTTGGCCTGGCCGAGGGCGACGAGGATCTGCAGCAGGCGATCGGTGGGCGTGGTGTAGGTCATATGTGCTCCTTGGCGCCATGGTGCACAGTCTTTCTCAATAGGTGAAACTCGATTCCCATTGAGTGGGAAATATCCTACTTATAGCCCCTTGGCCGCCCACTGCAGGCAGCGTGTTTGCAAAAAGCCCTGCAATGCCTTGACCCGCTCGGTCACCTGCGCCCGGTGCGGGCACATCAGGTACACCGGGGCGTGCTCGCCCTGCCAGTCGCCGAACAAGCGCTGCAAACGCCCGGCCGCGACGTCCGCGGCCACGTCCAGCCAGGCCTTGTAGACCACGCCACGCCCGGCCAGGGCCCAGCGCCGGGCCACTTCACCGTCATCGCAGCGGTATTCGCCGTGCACCCGCACTTCGTTCACTTCACTGCCACGCACAAAGCGCCACAGGTCATAGGGCCGGCCGTTGCGCTGGTAGATCACGCACTGATGGTCAGCCAGCTCCTGGGGCATAGAGGGCGTGCCGTGGCGCGCCAGGTACTCGGGGCTGGCGCAGGCCACGCGGTGGTGATCGAGCAGAATCGGCAAGGCGACCATGTCGGAATCGGCCGGCACGCCAAAACGCAGGGCGACGTCGACTGGTTCGCGGTACAGGTCGCTGGCCTGGTCGTTGAGCAGCAGTTGCAGCTGTACCCGCGGGTATTCGCGCTTGAACGCATCGAGCCAGGCCAGCAGCACGCTGCGGCCAAAGTCAGAGGGCGCCGCCAGTTGCAGCAGGCCGCCCATTTCCAGCGCCTGCTCGCGCAGGGCCTGCTCGCCTTCGGCCAGCGCGCCCAGGGCCAGGCGCACGCTGTCGAGGTAGCGCCGGCCTTCGTCGGTGAGCCGTTGCTGGCGGGTCGAACGGGCAAACAGCCGTACCTGCAGGCGCGTTTCCAGGCGCTTGAGCGCAAGGCTGGCGGCTGCCGGGGTGATGTCGAGGCTGCGCGCAGCGGCAGACAGGCTGCCCTCGTCGGCCACCCGCACGAACAGTTCCAGGTCAAAAAGCGTGCTCATCAGTCCTGCCCGAACACCGGGCGCAAGAACGAGCGCTCATAGCTGAGGATGCAACGGGTGTCCTGGGCGTACTGGAAGGCGGCCAGGCACTCGGGGTCGTTCATCGAGTCCTGGCGGTAGCGTTCGTACGCGGCAAGGCTTGGAAAGGTGAACATCGCCAGGGCGATATTATTGGCACCTTCCGAAGGCAGGAAGTAGCCGTGGTGCTGGCCGCCGAAGCGCTCCACCAGCGGGATCCAGAGTTTGCCGTAGTGTTCGAACTCGGCAAGTTTGTAGGGGTCGAGGACGTAGCGCAGGTAGCAGGTGATCATTGGTGGCTCTCGCTGAAGTTGCTCGGCAGCCGAGAATGCACGATTCCAGCGCCGCCCGCATCAGTCTTGAGGGCCGCCAATCTCATCCATGAAACCTTGCACAAACAGCTCAAGCCGCCGATGCCGCTCGGCCGCCAGACGTGCGCCCTCCCCGGTTTGAAAGCCCGAGGCCAGTTTCAGCAATTTGGTGTGAAAGTGCTCGAGGCTGAACTGGTGGTCCAGGTAGTCGCGGCCTGCCGCGCTGGGATTAGTGAAATCGTACAGGGCCGAGCCCATGCGCCCACCGACATAGAAGCAGCGAGCCACACCGACCATACCGATGGCGTCCAGACGGTCACTGTCCTGAAGGATTTTTGCCTCGAGGGTTTCCGGCGCCAGGCCGGCTGAAAAACTGTGCGTAGCGACGGCATGAGCAACAGCGCTGATGCGCTCGCCGGGCCAGCCAAGATCGGCGAGTATCCGCGCAGCTTTTTCAGCAGACAAGGTCGAGGCCTGGGCGCGCAGCGGCGAGTTCTTTTCGACCGCGACGCAATCGTGCAGCAGCGTGGCGGCCAGCAGGATGGACAGATCACCACCCTCCCGGGCCTGAATCCGCCGGGCATTGCTCCAGACCCGGTGGATATGCGTCAGGTCGTGAGAGCCATCGCCGTTGTCCGCCGGCAGGTGCGGCAACAGAAGATCAGCGAGGGCTTGGCAGGGATGGAAAGGTTGGGTAGTCATCAGCATTGGGTCTGTATACCGAAATCTGTGGGAGCGGGACTTGCCCGCGATCGAGCGCGAAGCGGTCGTAACCCGGGCAACACGATTCACCCGCGAAGAGCCGCCGCGCGGCCATAGATCAGCAACTCGCCACCGGTGGCGATCACCAGGCTCAAACCGGTATAGGAAAACCCGAAGGCACGCACTTCGGTCTCGATTGCCAGGGTATGAAACCTGGCGGGCCGGTTGTAGCGCGCGCCATGCAGCCAGGAACCCGGCTCGACCAGCAGCAGGTGCTGCTCGGGCCAGGCCAGGGTGATGTTCTCCACCACCCAGCCATCGCTGGTGCTGATCGGCAGGCCGCCGCCCTGGATGCCGGACATGCGGATCACCCGCTCGTTGAGCGGGCCGATGCCGCGGGTTTCCAGATAATGGTCGCTGCCCAGGTTGTCGGTGCGGTCGCGGGCGATTTTCTCGCCGCTGCGACAGTCGATCACACTGCGGCCTGAACTCGAAGCCACCAGCAGCCGCTCGCTGTCACGGTCAAAACCGATCTCCAGCAGGCCGGCGACGGTGAACTGGCCAGTCAACCGCCACGGCGCAGGTGCGGGTGCAACCGCTTGTTGGCGGATGACCTGGCGCAACGGGTCGAGGTGTCTGCTGGTGGTCATGGGGCCTTCCAGTGCGGATGCGTCAGCCGATACACCCGCACCGGCCGCTCGTGAAACTGCACAGTATCGAAGGCATTGAAGCCGGCTTTTTGCGCCACGCGCAAGGAGGCGATGTTGGCCGCTTCAATAATTGCAATCACTGCCGCCAGCCGGTGCTCGTTGAACGCGTGCTCAAGCACGCCGCGCACCGCTTCGCTGGCCAGTCCCTGACCCCAATAGCGTGTAGCCAGACGATAGCCCAGGCTGGCCTGCTCTACCCCTTCGACCTGCTCCGGGCTGACGCCGCAAAAACCGACCAGCTCGCCGTTGGCCTTGTCGACCAGCGCCCATTGGCCCATGCCGTAGCTGGCGTAGCACTGCACGCACCAGTCGATAAAAGCCCCGGTCATCTGTTCGTCGCAGACACCGCGCACCGAGAATTTCATCACCTCAGGGTCGCTGAGAATGGCGGTCAGGGCGGGCAGGTCTTGACGCGAGAGTTCGCGCACGAGCAGGCGTGGGGTTTCAAACAGCGGCATGAAGTGCTTCCTTGGGTCATGCAGGCGCGACGATGCGCCGTCGCCCCTACAATCCCTGTCGCCAGCCGCCGGGTCAACCCTCCCGCGAAATCGGCACCCCCGCGCTGGCTTTCGGCCCGGCCACGGCCCAGGCAATCAGGCCCAGCACGGGTACAAAGACGATAAACACGATCCACAACATCTTGCGATCCGCCCGGCTCTTGCTGCCGATGATGCGTTTGATGGCCCAGAGTTCGACCAGGGTGAGCAATACGGCAAGGGTGATCCAGATATGACCGTTTTCCATGGGTAGCCTCCAGAGGGGTTCTGAAGGTTAGGTGTGCGCAGCCAGCCGGGGTTCATTCTGATTGCCATTGCGGGCCGGGCAATATCTGGCATCATCGCCTCAACCTGCCAGTTCGCGGAGCCGCGCCTTGCCCACCCCTCGCCAGTTCAGCAAGAAATCCAGCACCAGTAACATGCTCAACCTCAAGCACCCCGAGGCTGCCTCGACCCCGGCGTACCAGGTGGGCTTTTTGCTGCTGGAGAACTTCTCCATGGCCAGCTTTACCGTGGCCATGGATGTACTGGTGACGGCCAACCTGCTCAAGAGCAACCTGTTTCTGAGCACGCCGTTCTCCCTGGGCAGCGAGCGGGTCACCAGTGACCTGGGCCTGGAGATTTATGCCGCGCACCTGGACCGCGCAGCGCTGGACAACCTCGACATGCTGATTGTTTGCGGCGGCCTGCGTACCCCACTCAAGTACCCGCAGCTGGACAAGCTGCTGAGCGATGCTGCCGCCCACCATCTGGCCCTCGGCGGGCTGTGGAACGGCGCCTGGTTTCTCGGCCGTGCCGGGGTGCTGGAGGGCTACAACTGCACCATCCACCCCGAACAACGGGCAAGCCTGGCCGAGCGCAGCCCGCAGTGCACCATCACCCCGGCAAGCTTTGTGCTCGACCGCGAACGCCTGACCGCCGCCAGCCCCAACGGCGCGCTAGAGATGATGCTGGCGCTGCTCAAGCTGCAACATGGCGAAGCGCTGGCCGAGGGCGTCGAGGAGATCCTGGCGTTTTCCAGCGCGCGCTTTCGCCGGGTCGACAGCAGCCAGAAGAAAACCATGAGCGCGCCACTGCGCACCATCGTCGAACTGATGGAAAGCAACCTTGAAGAAACCCTCAGCCTCGATCAACTGGCGGCCTACAGCGGCCGTTCGCGCCGGCAGATCGACCGCCTGTTCCAGGCGCAACTGGGCACCTCGCCAAGCCGCTATTACATGGAACTGCGCATCACCAAAAGCCGGCGTCTGTTGCAGTATTCCGACCTGCCGCTGATGGACGTGGCGATTGCCTGCGGTTTTGTCTCGGTCTCGCACTTCAGCAAGTGCTACTGCGCCTACTTCGGCTACCCGCCTTCACGCGAGCAACGGCTGGGCGAGTAAGCGCGGCGGTTGCCGTTGAGGCTCAAACCGCCCTCCACCACCAGCACCAGCACCGCCAGCCAGATCGCAATATAGGTCGGCCACTGCGCCGGGGCGATGCTGTCGCCCAGCAGCACCGCGGCGACCACCAGCAGCACCGGCTCGACATAAATCAGCAGGCCAAACAGGGTCAGGTTCAGCCGTGGTGCCGACAGCGCCTGCAGGCCCAGGGCTGCGGCGCTGATCGCGCCGAGGCCGAGCACCAGCCAGGGCAAGCTTGAGGCTGCGCCGGCAAGGCCGAGCACTACCCCGCCCTTGAGCACGAAATACAGGCTCACCGGCAGGCTCAGGCTCATGTCGAACCACAGCCCGCCCATGTTGTTGGTGTCGGTTACCCGGCGCAGCCAGAAGTACAGCGGATAGCCCAGCGACACCACCAGCACCGGCCAGGAAATCGCCTTGGCGATGGCGATCTGGTTGATGATGCCCAGCGCCGCCAAGGCACAGGCCAGCAGTTGCAGGCGGCTGATCGAATCCTTGAACGCCAGGCGGCCGACAATCACCATCACCAGCGGCATCAGGAAGTAGCCCAGCGACACGTCCAGGCCGTAGCCGTTGATCGGTGCCCACATGAACAGCCACAACTGCGCGCCGAGCAACACCGCCGAAACCAGGCGAATCGCCCAGAACCAGCGCTCTTCGAACAAGCGCAGGAATATCCGCCGCACCTGCGGCCAGTGCCCGCTGGCGATCACCATCAGGGTCAGGCACGGCACGGTCAGAAGGATCCGCCAGCCATAGATTTCGGCGCCGTCCAGGGGCGCGAGCAGGCTGGTGTAGGCGTACATCACCGCGAACAGCACCGAGGCGAGAACATTGAGCACGACGCCCAACGTGGAGTTATGCGCGGTCATTGCAAATTCCTTAATGAGGACCAGCAGAGGGTGATAATTTATTCCGCAGCCACTGATAAGTGCCCTCGTTTTCACCCCTCAAGATGAGAAATTTTTGCATGGACCTGGATGAGTTCGACCTTGCCCTGCTTGCCGCCCTGCAGCGCGATAACAGCCAGCCCCTGCGTGAGCTGGCCGAGCAGGTGCACTTGTCTAGCGCCTCGGTGCAGCGACGGATCCAGCGCTTGAAAAAGACCGGGGTAATCCAGGCCAATGCCGCGGTGATCAACCCGGACAAAGTCGGCCAGGTGATTACCCTGATGGTCGAGGTGCACGCCGACCGCACCCAGTCGGCAGACCTGGAAGTCATGAAGCGTGCGTTCTCGGGACCTGAAATTCAGCAGTGCTACTACGTCACCGGCGACGCCGACTTTTTGCTGGTGCTGACGGTGGCGAGCATGACCGTGTTCCAGGACATCGCCCAGCGCCTGTTTCACGACAATCCGAACGTGAAGTGGTTTCGCACCATCGTGGTGCTGGATCGGGTCAAGACGACCTTGCAGGTGCCGCTGTAAGATCTGCGCCTGCCTGCACTGCCCATGTGTGTGTGTGTGCGGCCGTGCGGCGACCCGACTTGCCCCGCGATGGGGTCAGTTCAGCCTCCCCATCAGGTGGCGTCTGGATTGCGACCGCTTCGCGCTCGATCGCGGGTCCAGCCCGCTCCCACAGCGTTGCGCTGCATTCAAATCCACTATGGCTGCGGCAACGCCTTGAGCGCTGTGGCCAACGCCTCGGCACTGGCATATTCCTTCTGCCCCGCCACAACCCCCTGCTCCAACTGAATCCACAGCACCTGGCCTTCAGCCCCCGGATAACGCGCAACCACCTTGCCGTCGCGGTCCAGCAGCACCCGGTAGCTGTAGTCACGCATGGCCGGAATCGCGAACAGTTTGCTGATCAGCGCCGGCATGCGCTGGATGTCGGCGACGAACACCGCGTCGCGTGCTTGCAGGTAGCCCTTGGGCTGCTCACCGACGGCGGCCTGGACCAGCTTGGCACCGTCCATGTTGCGCGCCACCAGCAGCACGCGGGTCTGCGCGTTGAGGCTGTAGGGCTGGTCGTGCTGGTCAAGCAAGGTAAAGGGCGCCAGGCGTTCGCCGACTTCGGCGGCGCTGGCCAGCAACGGCATCAGGCTCAGTAGCAGGGCAATGGCGTATTTCACAGGTGACCTCATTGTCAGTGCAGGACTGCTGATCCTAGCGTGGATGCGAGGGCTGCAGTACCCTTTGCGCTCATTTCAAGGAGGACCCCACGTGCCAAGGATGCTGACATTTTTGCTCTGCTGTGCCCTGTTCCCGACCACCGCCTGGTCGGCGCTGAGCCTTGGCGAGTTCACGCTGGGCATGCCGCGCGCGCAGGTCGTGGAGGTAATGGAGCGGCATTTCACCCGGGTCTGGCTGATCAACGGCGTGCACTACAACGTGCCCCGTCAGTACTACCAGGCTGTCGACCCGGTACCGGGCATCGAACCCTACAAACTCGGCGGCGTCGAGGTCAGCCGCATCGAAGCGGCCTTCGACAAGGATGACCGCCTGCGCCAGGTTTCGCTGTCGCTGGAGACCACCGACAGCGAACGCGCCATGCAACTGGTGCCGTTGATGCGTCAGGCCAAAGAAGCGCCGCACAGCAGTGGCCGCCACGACCTGCTGCTCGAAGACGGTGAACTGACCTACTGGACCAGCGCGTTCTGGGAGTGGACGGTGATCAACATCGCCGACAAGCCCACTTCGCTGGAGAACATCCCGGCACGGGCGCGCAGCGACGAGAATCAGCGCGCCAAGGCGGCCAAGCGCTGATCGTTCAGGCCAGTTTCTTCACTTGCGGCAGACCACATGGCAACCACGTTCGAGCTTGAAACCCTGAAGATGCGCGTCAATGACGCCGAGTTCGCAACGCTGGACCTGCACCAGCGCATCCAGCGTGCGCTGCGCGCGCTGATCCTTGAAGGGGCGCTGTCCGGCGGCGTCAAACTGCCGGCCAGCCGCGCCCTGGCCAAATCGCTGGGCGTCGCCCGCGACACCGTCGAGAACGCCTACGTGCAGCTGCAGCGCGACGGCTATATCGTCCGCCGCGCAGGCTCGGGCAGTTATGTGCCGGACAACCTCGGCGCGCAACTGCGTGGCAGCGGGCAACGGCGCATCAAGGCCGGGGCGCAAAAACGCAGTGATCTCGAGCCCGGCCAGGGCTTGAGCCTGCGCGGACGGGCACTGTTCGACAACGGCGGCGTCAGCGACCAGCAGGTGATCAAGGCCTTTGCCACCGGCCTGCCAGAAACCCGCTCGTTCCCCCTTGCAGTCTGGGAACGCCTGCAGCGCCAGGCCGTGAAGGACCATCGCGGCAACGTCCTGCTGCACGGCGACCCGCAGGGCAGCGAAGCCCTGCGCAAGGCCATCGCCACCTACCTGAACCTCGAACGTGGCGCCAAGGTGATGCCCGAGCAGGTACTGGTGCTCAGCAGCACCCGCCAGGCGCTGTTCCTGTGCGCACAAATGCTGGTGGATGCCGGCAAGCCGATCCTGCTGGAAAACCCCGGTTACTTCGGCGCGAAGAAGGCCTTTGAAGCGGCGCAGGCGCGGATCGTGCCGATCGACGTCGACGCCCAGGGCATCCGCACCGACCTGCTGCGTGCCGACCAAAGCGGCGCCAGTTGCGTCTACGTCACGCCGTCGCACCAGTACCCCACAGGCGCGACCCTGAGCCTTGCGCGACGCCTGGAGCTGATCGACTGGGCGGCGCAGAACGGCAAGTGGATCATCGAGGACGACTACGACAGCGAGTTCCACTACGACGGCCTGCCTACTGCCTGCGTGCAGGGCCTGGACTGCCAGCAGCGCACCCTCTACATCGGCACCTTCAGCAAGACCCTCTACCCCGGCCTGCGCATCGGCTACATGGTCTTGCCGCCGGAGCTGGTAGCGCCCTTCAGCGCGGCGCGCAGCATCATCGACGGGCACACCCCGCAGGTGCTGCAACTGACCCTGGCGCGCTTCATGGACGACGGCCACTACAACGCCCACATCCGCGCGATGCGCAAACTCTACGCCGGGCGCCGGGCCTGCCTGCTTGATGCGATTGGCAAGCACCTGGCGGGCGTCGTCACCGCCATGCGCCCGCCGGGAGGCCTGCAGATCCCCTGCGTGCTCGAGCCAGGCTGGACAGAGCAACACACCATGAATCTGGCCGCCCGCGCCGGTGTGCAGCTACCCGGGCTCAGCCGTTTGTATGCCGGTGAACATAAACAGCAGGGCTGGCTGCTGGGCTATTCATCGCTGACAGCCAGTGAAATCGAAACCGCAATCCGGCAACTGGCCAAGGCCCTCTGCAGGAGCGGGCTGGACCCGCGATGAGGCCAGCGCCACCCGAACATCTTCACCCCGCCTGCCCGTCACGCTCCTTGAGCAGTTGCTGGATGACTTGCTCCTGGGTGTCGTAGGCGCCTTCGCCAAAGTGCACATAGCGCACCTGGCCGCTGCCATCGACGATGTAGTGCGCCGGCCAGAACTGGTTGCCGAAGGCGTTCCAGATCGCATAGTCGTTGTCGATAGCCACCGGGTAGTCGATATCCAGCTTGGCCACTTGCTCGCGCACATTGTCGACCACTCGCTCCTCGGGGTATTCCGGCGTATGCACGCCGATCACCACCAGGCCCTGGTCGGCGTAACGCTTGGCCCAGGTGTTGACGTGCGGCAGGCTGCGCCGGCAATTGATGCACTCGTAGGTCCAGAAGTCCACCAGCACCACCTTGCCCTTGAGCGCTGCGCGGTCCAGTGGTGGCGAGTTGAGCCACTGCACGGCGCCGGCCAGTTCCGGCATCGGCCCCAGTGTCTCAAGGCTTGCCGGCGTGCCGGCGAACAGGCGGTTGCCCAGGCCCGCCAGCGCCAGCAGCACGGCCAGCAGTGCGGCGATGCCCAGGGCCCGACGGCGATTTGTGTTGAAATTGATGTTCATGGACGAACCTCCCTGATCGATGGCTTAACCGCCTTCATGGCAGTCACTGGCAAATTTCTGGTACTGCAGGCGGTGTTCCTTGCCCTGGGAATCAAGGTAGTCCATCTGAGCGTTGACCACGCCGCAGCCCATGCTGCTGTCCTCGTGCAAGGCCAGGACCTTGTGCACATCCAGTTGCTGGCCGTAACGATATTGCTGTACCACCACCGCTTCGCTAGCCTGGGCAGCAACGGTGCCGAGGCTGAACAGGGTCAACAGGCTGGCAGTGGCAAGGGTCTTGAGGTTCATGGCGGTACTCCCGAATCAGTTTGCACAGAGGTGGCGGCTGCCACCCCGTTGCTGGCTATTTCAGGCCCGCCGGGTATCGCCAATGTGTCCGGATCGGCCCGCTTTGCCTCGCCAGGTATCTATGGCCGCAGCAGATACACTGCAATACAAAGCCCGGCAGGCAAGCCCTGCCGGGCTCTGTACACTTGCCGCCACCACCACAGCGGGAGCCGGACGATGGAGCATGTCGATCACATCCTGGTCGTCGACGACGATCGCGAGATCAGGGAGCTGGTAGGCAACTACCTGAAAAAGAACGGGCTGCGCACCACCATCGTCGCCGATGGCCGGCAGATGCGCGCCTTTCTCGAGTCCAATGTGGTCGACCTGATCGTGCTCGACATCATGATGCCCGGTGACGATGGCCTGCTGCTGTGCCGCGAGCTGCGCGCCGGCAAGCACAAGGCCACGCCGGTACTGATGCTGACCGCCCGCAACGATGAAACCGACCGCATCATTGGCCTGGAAATGGGCGCCGACGACTACCTGAGCAAGCCGTTCTCGGCCCGCGAGCTGCTGGCGCGGATCAACGCCGTGCTGCGCCGCACGCGCATGCTGCCGCCAAACCTGAGCATCAGCGAAAGCAGCCGCCTGCTCGGCTTCGGCCACTGGCGCCTGGACACCACCGCGCGCCACCTGCTCGACGCCAACGGTACCCTGGTGGCCCTGAGCGGCGCCGAGTACCGGCTGCTGCGGGTGTTCCTCGACCATCCGCAACGGGTGCTCAGCCGCGAGCAACTGCTCAACCTGACCCAGGGCCGCGAGGCGGATATCTTCGACCGCTCCATCGACCTCTTGGTCAGCCGCCTGCGCCAGCGCCTGCAGGATGACGCCCGCGAGCCGGCCTATATCAAGACGGTGCGCAGCGAAGGTTACGTGTTCGCCTTGCCCGTGCAGCGGGTCGAGGCCTGAACATGGGCAGCCTGCTGCGTTGGCCGCGCACCCTCGCCTCGCGCCTGGCGCTGATCTTCTTCACCGGCCTGGTGTTGGCCTACGGTTTGTCGTTCAGCTTCCAGTTCTACGAGCGCTACCAGAGCTCGCGCTCGATGATGCTCAGTAACCTCGAGCAGGACGTCGCTACCTCGGTGGCCATTCTCGACCGCCTGCCGGCCGCCGAACGCGCCGCCTGGCTGCCGCGCCTGGAGCGGCGCACCTATCGCTACCGCCTGGATGCCGGCGAACCCGGCCAGCGGCTGAGCATGGATGACGCGCCCATGGCCGCACTGTCCATCGGCAAGGCCCTGGGTGGCCAGTACGCCCTGGACTACCAGAGCATCCCCGGGCCCACGCCACACTTCCAGGTGCGCCTGCGCCTGGCCGACGGCGCACCGTTGAGCGTCGACGTCACCCCGGCGCCGGTGCCGATGTCGAGCTGGCTGCCGGTGGTGCTGCTGATCCAGCTGGCGCTGCTGTTGCTGTGCACCTGGCTGGCGGTGAAAACCGCGATCCGCCCGCTGACCCGTCTGGCCGAAGCGGTCGACCAGCTCGACCCCAATGCCCCGGGGCCGCAACTGGACGAAAGCGGCCCGCGGGAAGTGGTGTATGCCGCAGTGGCCTTCAATACCTTGCAGGCACGTATCGGCGCCTACCTGAAAGAGCGCATGCAACTGCTGGCAGCGATCTCCCATGACCTGCAAACGCCGATCACGCGGATGAAGCTGCGGGTCGAGGCCATGGACAGCAGCAGTGATCGCGACAAGCTCTGGAGCGACCTGGAGGCCATGGAACACCTGGTGCGTGAAGGCGTCGCCTACGCCCGCAGCATCGATGGCAACAACGAGGCACCGTGCCGGGTCAACCTCGATGCCTTGCTCGACAGCCTGGTGTTCGACTACCAGGACAGCGGCCAGCAGGTCGAGCTGCACGACAAGACCGGCGCGCTGCTCGAAACCCGCCCGCAAGCCTTGCGCCGGGTGCTGGTGAACCTGATCGACAACGCCCTGAAGTTTGCCGGCGCGGCGCAGCTCGAGGTGCGCAGCGGCGCCAACAACGGCACGCTGATTCGCGTGCTCGACCAGGGCCCGGGGATACCCGCCGAAGAGCTCGACGCGGTGCTGCAACCGTTCTACCGGGTAGAGAACTCGCGCAACCGCAGCACCGGCGGTACCGGCCTGGGCCTGGCCATCGCCGCGCAGCTGACCCAGGCCATCGGCGGCCGCCTGACCTTGAGCAACCGCGACGGCGGCGGCCTTTGCGCGCAGATCGAGCTGCCCTGAGGCAAGCTCAGCCTTGATCACCTGCAGCGACGCTGCAAAGACCCGGCGCCAGCACCGCAGTGATGCTGGCGAATGGAATGCAGCGGCATTCATCATCGCAGGCGAAGTACAGCTGCAACTGGTGGGTGCACCAGTCGATGCTGCGCACCACGCCTGACTGGGTTTCCATCACCCCGTACTCGGCGGCAAAACAGCCATACAGCACCACGGTGTCTCCAGGTTGATACAGGCGAAGGCGCTCTTTGTTGTTCTCGTCCATGTCGGTATGGCTCCAGCCTTTGAACCGGCATCATCACCAACCGCAAGCCAGCGCGCTACTGGTAAAAATGTCAGGCGACCAACAGCACGGCACCGCTCACACGGTTTTCTCGCGGGCCACCAGGGTCACCCAGTAGCGGCTGCGCGCCTGTACCGCTACCGGCAGGCTGGCCGCCAGCAGGGCCAGCACCCGGTCAGTGTCATCCAGGCGGAACGTGCCGGTGACGCGCAGCGTTTCCAGCGCCGGCTGCCAGTGCAGCCAGCCCGGTCGGTAACGCGACAGCTCACGCAAAAACTGCGCCAGCGGCTGGTTGTTGACACTCAGAACGCCATCGCGCCAGTCCGGCTGGTGGGGGTCGAAACGGTCCATGGCGCCACTGCCGTCGGCGGTGATAGTCAGCTGATCGCCGACCTGCAAGGCCAGCGCCGGGCCCTGGCGCGGCTGCACCTGCACTGCGCCCTGGAGCACGGCGATGCGACACTGCTCGGCGTCGCGCCGCAGGCACACCTGGGCCTGGCCGACGCTCACCCGGGCCATGCCAAGGTCAACGTGCAGCGCCTGGGCGCGGCTGACGCTCAGGGCGATTTCGCCTTCGACCAGGGTCAGGCGCTGGTGAGCAAGGTCAAGGTTGACGGCGGTTGCCGTGTTCAACTGCAACAAGCTGCCATCGGCCAGACGCACGCCACGGCGCTCGCCCACAGCGGTGCGCAGGTCGGCGCGCAGGGCCTGCAGCGGCACCTGCTGGCTGAGCAGCCAGCCGGCGGGCAACACCAGCGCCAAAGCCAGGCCACGCTTGAGCAGGGTTCGACGGTTGGCTTCGGGACGGTCGAGGCTGGCCATGGCCAGGGTTGGCGGCACGTCCTGGAAACGCTGCCGCAAGCCCTCGGCGCGCTGCCAGATCTGCTCGTGCTGGGCATTGGCCGCGCGCCAGTGCTGCAGACGCTGCAAATCCTCGGCGCTGGCCTGCCCGGAATCGAGTAAGGCCAGCCAGTGCGCGGCCGTGCGCGCCAGTTGCCGGGCTTCGCGGCTGAAGGTGCGGCTCATAGTTCAACCAGCAGGCAATGCTCATAAGCCTGGGCCATGTAGCGTTTGACCGTACGTTCACTGACCGCCAGGCGCTCGGCGATCTGTGCGTAATTCAGGCCTTCAAGCTGCGACCAGAGAAACGCCCGACGCACCGCCGCCGGCAAACCATCGAGCAGTTCGTCCAGGGCCTGCAGGGTTTCCAGCAACAGCCAGCGCTGCTCTGGCGAAGGCATCAGGGCCTCGGGCAGGCTGGCCAGGGCATCGAGATAGGCGCGTTCCAGGCTGCGGCGCTTGTGGAAGTTGACCAGCAAGCGCTTGCCGACGGTCAGCAGATAGGCCCGTGGCTCGCGTAACTCGCTCAGCACCTGGGGGCTGGCCAGCACGCGCAGGAAAGTATCCTGGCTGAGGTCGGCGGCATCCCAGCGGTTGCCCAGGCGCTGGTACAGCCAGCGCTCCAGCCAACTGCGATGCTCTCGGTAGAGGCCCTGCAGGGTCTGCTCGGTGGGGCCCGCCGCTTCGCTCATGTCAACGCACCTGGATGGATTAGACTCAAATGAGATTGATTCTAATTAATACCCTGATGCAAACCAAGCGCTATTACATGGCTTTTATCATCTGCCAGCGTTGCCGCACCTCGCGCACGGTGCTTGCCGACACCCCGCGCAGCTCGCGTGGATAGTCCACCTGCGGGTTTTCCTCGAAGCGCGTGGCGCAGAACTGGCCGTTGCTGGCCCGCAGGATGTAGCCGCTGTCCTGGCAGTCTGCCGAGGCCAGGTACAACACCCCGGGCACAACCCACTCGGGCTTGAGGTCTTCGGGCTCGCCCTGCTGACCCCACATGCGCGTGCGCGCCACCGGCGAAATCGCGTTGACGGCAATCCCGTGCTCGGCGCCCTCGGCGGCCAGGGCGTTCATGATCCCCAGTTGCGCCATCTTGCCGGCGGCGTAGGCACCCAGGCCGGTTTGCGCATGGCGCAGGTACATGGCCCGGTCCGAGGTCGTGAGCACGATACGCCCGCTGCCAGACGCCTTGAGCGCCGGCCAGGCGTGCTTGCTCAACCACAGCGGCGCGTGGACGTTGATGGCCAGGGCGCGCTCGATGAATTCGCTGCTGCAGTCTTCGATGTTCTGGTAACCGACCCAGCCGGCGTTATGGATCAGCGCATCGAGGCCGCCGAAGGTATCGAGCACCTTGCTGATCAACTGTCGGCACGCTTGCTCATCGCCAAGGTCGGCGCTGTGGCCAATCACCTGGTGGCCTTCATTGCGCAACAGTTCGGCGGCGCCCTCGGCAATCGAAGCATCGTGGCCACAACCTTCGCGGTCGGTGCCAAGGTCGCTGATTACCACTTGCGCACCGGTTTGTGCCAGGGCGCGGGCATAGGCCAGGCCCAGGCCACGGGCGCCGCCGGTGATGAGTACGGTTCTGAATGGGGTCACAAGCAGTCTCCTGATGGCCGTTCAGCCTAGCCAGTGAGCGCTGCAAAGTTGAATACTATCGAACAGGGTCGCCGATATCCGTGGGATATCGGAGGCTCCCGGGCACTACTCGCTGCGGCGCGCCAGGCCGGAGACGATGGCAACCATCAGCAAGCTGATACCCCAGCCAACCAGAATTTCGAACCAGATCAGCAGGCGCACGAAATGCTTCCAGCCAAATGATGTGAACTCGTCCCAATACCCTTGCTTGGGTGTCGGCACCAGCGGCGCCCAGTCCGACTCCTGCTGCAGGTCGACCAGGGGCATCAGCACATCCAGGGAATAGGCCAGCGGGCTGAAGCCGGTGTATTCCTCACGCAGGGTTTGGCACAGGTACCAGTTGCCTTCACCGTAGTAGGTGGGCGGCGTCTCCAGCCCCGGGTTGGCCTGCCGCCAGGCGTCGCCCCGGTCTGGTCGGCAATCGAAGTAGGCGTCATGCTGGAACACCAGCGGGTTGCTCGGGCCGAACACACGTTGTTGCAAAGCAGCGTACCAATAGAAGCCAGCGCAGACTAACCAGATCGCCAGAAACCAGACCAGTAGTTGCATCGGGCGATAGCCGAAACCGGTGAGTCGACCGTAGAGCCAGTGCAAGCCTCTGGCCGTGCTTGTGTAGATCGGATGTGTCCATTTCCACCAGTTCTGTGGCGGCTGACCGATATGGCCGATGTCGCGCAGTTTCCGTTCAAATGCGACCCCCACTTCACGGGCCTCGGCGGTATGCCCCATGTTCTCGAATACCTGTTGCAGATGGCGCCAGGGTTGGGGGCGAAAGTCATCGCCAGGACTCGCAGGATGGCCTACCCGCGACAGTGCGGGGACCTGCTTGCCCAGCCACGCGACCCTGAACGCAGCGTTGACTGGTGCACTCGCCGCCAGGGACTGGTAGTCCAGACCGTTGAGCACAATGTTGTCGCCCCAGGTGTTTTCATCGTCGTCCAGCTCGCCAATTCTCGCACCGGCGAGCGAGGCGTTGCTCAACGGATGATCCAGCGCCCTGAGTAACAATGGCCCCTGCAGATGCAAGCCTTCCAGATCAAGCGAGACTTCATCCTCAGCGGCAAAGCGTGCCTTGGTGCAATCGAAACTACCGGCGACCCTGGCGCCGTCGAAACTCACCGCTTTTCGCGCGTGAAACCCTTCACCTAGTTTGATCTGCCCCTTCACTTCCACTCTTGCCGCATCCAGGGAGCACTGATCGCCGCCCCATAATTCGGCGTGCCCGCACATCAGAGTGCCATCGATCTGGGCCCCCATAAGACGAAATGTACCTAGCGCCCTGAACCCCTGGTTAAGGTGCAGATCCCCCTGGAGAACTATGCCGTCAGCCGATAACGCATCGCCACCCTGTCCATCTATGACACCACCGTTAAAATTCAACTGGCCGTCGATCCTGGCCCGGATCAGGCGCACCTCTCCCAGTGCCTGAAAGGCGTTACTGAAAAATACGCCTCCCGCGACAACCACCCCATCGGCGAACAACGCTATGCCTTGCTGCCCTTCAATACGCCCCTCACAAACCAGTTGTCCGTCAATACGGGCACCTATCAGGCGGACCTCGCCCACGGCAGCAAAATCGCCACGCATGCCTACATCCTGTCTGACGTTCAGGCCTTCCGCGTCCAGCGCCGAGTCACCCATACCATTGAGGCGGGCGTCTTCGAGATTAAGCTGGCCGTCAAACCGGGCGTTCTGACAGTAAACCGCTCCCCTTGACCTGAAAGCGCTGTTCAAGCAGACATTGCCTTGCACCCAGGCTTCGTTGAGGAACAGCGACTTCTCCCCCATGCCATCGAACAACGCATTACTGCAATCCAGTACTCCCTTAACCTTAATGCCCAGGCAGACCACCACCCCCTTTGCCTTGAACTCATCGGAAAAACGGACTGCCGATTCGACGTGCGCATGGGCAAACAGTAACGCGATGGCGCCTCTGCCATTGAAACGCCCGCCCCGGCCAATCACTTCACCTGATATGCGGGCTTCCTGGAAAGACACCATGCCCCTGGCAAGAACGCCAGGCATCACCAGTGAGCCTGCAATTTCGATGCGTGCAGCGACCAGCGCAGCCTGTTTGCGCCCGTTCAACTTAGCCTTAATCAGCAACAGACTTGCGCCCACCCGGGCATCGCGCAAGTTCATCGGGCCAAAACAACGGTACCCGCTCAGGTTCGCCGCGCCGCGAACCTCCAACCGTTGGGCCTCCAGACCCGGGCTTGAACAGCCAGACATGACCAGAGAGCCGCAAACCTGTGAATCGGTGAAATTGGGCGGGTCACTGAAGGTACAGTCGTTCAGGCTCATTGAACGGGTGACCACCGCGCTGCGCAAATCCAGCGGGCCGACGATGTACGCCCCAGCCAGATCAACCCCGCGCTCATGAACGGGAGCAGAACGATCGCCGCCGAGCAGCAGAAACCGCAGAAAATCGGCCCGAATGCTGTTTTCAAACGTTGCCTGGGTCGGTCGCGATGAACCAAGTTGCGCCGTCGTTCCTTGTCTGCAATGCACTTGCAAATGACTTTCCGCCGCCGTCAATGGCGTGAAATCGCTGCGCGACCTCCCTGTTGCGTTCATGGACTGTCCTCAGGCTCGGGCAAATCGGCAGATACTAGAGCGCATACAAAGTGCCATCAATCTGAGACGGCGATTTTTCGGTCATAATCAGGCTGCTTTTCTGATCCAAGGACGCCCCCCGTGATCGAAACCCGCCTGCTGCGCCAGTTCATCGCCGTGGCCGAGGAGTTGCACTTTCACCGCGCCGCCGAGCGCCTGCACATGGCCCAGCCGCCGCTGAGCCAGGCCATCGCCCGGCTTGAGCAGCGCCTGGGCTTTGCCCTGTTTACCCGACACTCCCGAGGCGTGGCGCTGACGGCCGCCGGCGCGAGCTTTGTGCATACCGCGCGGGCGACCCTGGCAACCCTGGAGCACGGCATCGTCCAGGCACGCCAGGTCGCCGAAGGCATCGCCGGCCAACTGCGTATCGGCAGCCCTATCCGCTGCTGCTCAAGGCGCTCAAGCAGTTTCGCAGCGACTGGCCCAAGGTACAGCTGGAGCTGCAACAGGGGTCGTCGGCGCAGTTGGTCGAACAGTTGCTCGATGATCAACTGGATATTGCCGTGGTCCGCCAGTTGCCACTGATGAGCGAACGCCTGAGCAGCCGTTTGTTGCTGGAAGAAGAAATCTTGCTGGTACTGCCGAGTGAACATCCGCGCGCTGGCGAAGCGGCTGTCAGCCTGGCGGATTTTGCCGATGAAGATTTTGTCTTCACCCCACAAGCCCTGGGCGCAGGCTATCACCAGCAACTGCTCGACCTGTGCCAAAGCGCGGGTTTTTACCCGCGCATCAGCCAGCAGGCGGCGCAACTGCAAACGCTGATCAACCTGGTCGGTTGCGGCTTCGGCATCGCCCTGGTGCCGGCCGCAGCCGCCCAGGCCAATGCCCAGCCGGGGCTGCGCTTTTGCCGCTTGCGCGAGGCCAGCCCGCGCCTGGGGCTGTACCTGATGTGGCGCAGCGACGATCCCTCGCCGCTGCCGGGGCGCTTTATCGCGTTGACTGAAAACGCGGGCACAGACCTTCGAGCCGATAACGCAGGGTAACCAGCTGGCCACTGGAGTCCTCGAAGGTCATCAGCATCGGCGCCGCTTCGCAGCCGCGGGCCATGGGCGTCTGTTCGATCAGACGGGCGACATCCACAGATTTGCCGTAGGTAAAGTCCTGGATAGTGGGGGCAGTCTTGCCGGTTCTTGCTGCATAGGCCTGCACTGCCTGCTCATGGGCAACCAGACGCGCATCCTTTACCTCTGGTGCCGAAGCCTGTGCGCTTTGGCCGGCCAGCAGAACCACTGCGGCCATTACCAAACCTTGCATGCGCTTCATTGGCGGATACCTCGAATGAAGTGAAATGACAACAGGAACAACGGTTTCGAGCTTACGCCGCTAATGGTATTCCAGCTACAAAGTGATACCGAGGGCCTGACGCAACTGCTCACCGCGGCTGTCAGACGCGGCGCTGACCAGGGCGTAGTTGTAGTCACCTCGCGACCAGTAGCGGGCCTGCAACTGGCCGTCGGTGCGCTCGCCACTGGGCATGCGCACGTAGTGCTCACCCGGCGAGCGCAAGAACAGGCTGACCCGCTGACCCTGGGCGTCCTCGAACAGCAGCAGCGCCGCCGGCCCCTGCTCGTTGCTCAGCAGCCGCGCGCCCACCGGGGTGAAGCCGTAGGCCGAGAGGTCCGGCAGGTTGCCGACATGGGCAAAGTGCTGGCCCAGCCAGGCCTGCAGGCGCGCCGGGTCCTGGGCGCTGAGGTCGAGGGCCTTGGAATCGGCAAACAACCGATGGGCCTGCACGGCATCAGCCATCGGCGGGTTACTGGCCAGCAGAATCGCCTCGCGCCCTTGCCAGCCGCCCAGGCCGCCGATGCCCAGGGTAACCAGCAGCACCGCAGCACTGGCCCAGCGCCGCTGGCGCCGACGGCGCAGCTCACGGCGTACGTTGGCCGGGTCCAGGCGCGGGTTGGGCGCCTGCCCGGCAAAGCCGGACAGCGCCGCGCGCAACTGGCGGGCATCGTTGCGCCAGGCTTCGACCCGCGCCGCCTGTTCGGGGTTGGCCGCCAGGTACAGCTCCACCGCCCGGCGCCGCTCGCTGTCCAGGCGCTCGTCAACATAGGCGTGTAATTCGTGATCAGACGGGATCAAGCTCATTTCAACCTCCGCAGCGCCGCGGGCGGGGTGTTGCCCTCGGCCAGTTCGCGCATGGCCGCACGGGCGCGCGACAAGCGTGACATCACCGTGCCAATCGGCACATCCAGGGCCAGCGCGGCCTCCTTGTAACTCAGGCCTTCGACGCTGACCAACAACAATAAGGCGCGCTGCTCGGTGGGCAACTGCGCAAACGCCGCCAGGCCCGACTGGGCAACAACGATGTCTTCGGTGTTGCTGCCCGCCTCCTCGCCACGGCCGAACCAGGCCAGCCAGCGCGCCTGGCGGCGTTCGCGGCGTTTGCCGTCGATAAACTGCCGGTACAGGATCGAGAACAACCAGGCGCGCAAGCTGCCCTCTTGCCGCTGTTGCCCGCGGCGGCTCAAGGCGCGCTCGACGGTGGCCTGGACCAGGTCATCGGCGCTGCTGGCCTCGCGCGTCAGCCACAGGGCGAAGCGGCGCAGGCGCTGAAGCATTTCGCGCAATTGCTCGTCGTCTAGTTCGTTCATTGCCGCAGTCTTGGCCTGTAGGCGATCAGTGTACGAGGCAGACGCTGGCGGTGAAGAATTATTCCCGGGCGTTGGAATAAATTTCTGCGACCGGCGTCGTACCGGCTCATTCACTGACCCGGATCACCGCCATGAGCACTCCGTTACACGGCCGCCCCCGCGCCCTGCGCCTGGCTGCCATTGGCCTCGGGCTGGCGGCCCTGGCCGCTGGCTTTGCCTACACCGCAGGCTGGATCGGCGCCGAACGCCTGAGCCCCAAGCGCTTTATCGACACCTTCGAAGACCAGGCCGGGCACTATCCCGGCTACCGTAAGAATCACGCCAAGGGCCTGTGCGTCAGCGGCTACTTCCAGAGCAGCGGCGCGGCGGCCAAGCTGTCCACCGCGCGGGCATTCAGCCAGGCCCGGGTGCCGGTGATCGGCCGCTTCGCCATCGGCGGCGCCAACCCCCACAGCGCCGATGCCAGCGTGCCGACCCGTAGCCTGGCGCTGCAACTGAGCAGCGACGATGGCCAACTGTGGCGAACCGGCATGAATACCCCGCCGGTGTTGGCGGTAGGCACGCCCGAAGCCTTCTACCAGCAGGTACTGGCCATGACCCCGGACCCGGCCACCGGCAAACCGGACCCAGCGCGCCTGCAGGCGTTTTTCGCCGCCCATCCGGAAAGCGCCGCCTTTCGCCAATGGGCCAAGGACTACAAAGCTTCGGACAGTTTCGCCAACTCAAGCTACAACAGCATCAATGCCTTTGCCCTGATCGACGCCGCTGGTAAGGCCCGCTTCGTGCGTTGGAGCCTGCTGCCGCAAACGCCGTTCGCCGCATTGCCGGCCCAGGTCGATGATCGCGACTACCTGCAACACGACCTGCGCCAGCGCCTGGGCCAGGGCCCGCTGCGCTGGACCTTGCAACTGACCCTGGCCGAAGCCGGCGATGCCGTCGATGACCCCAGCCAGCCCTGGCCCGCGCAACGGCCCACGGTGAACGCCGGCACCCTGGTGATCGACCAGGTCGATGCCGCGGAGCAAGGCGCCTGTCGCGACCTGAACTTCGACCCGCTGATTCTGCCGAGCGGCATCCGGCCGTCCGCAGACCCGATCCTCGCAGCCCGCTCGGCGGCCTACTCGGAATCCTTCAACCGTCGCGCCCGTGAAGCCGGGCAGCTGGGAGCCCGCCCATGAAACCTGTTGCCTTCCACCCCCTGGCCCGCGCCGTGCACTGGCTGATGGCCGTGCTGATCCTGGCCATGCTGTTTGTGGGCGTGAGCATGGTCAGCGACCTGTCGCCGCGCCATACCTGGTTGATCAGCCTGCACAAGGCCATTGGCCTTGCGCTGTTGCTGCTGGTGATTGTGCGCATCGGCCTGCGCCTGAGCCTGCCGCACCCGCCGCTGCCCGCCGACGTGCCAGCACCGCAGCGCTGGGCGGCCAAGGCTTCGCACCTGTTGTTGTACGGGTTGATGCTGGCGATGCCGCTGCTGGGCTGGGGCATGCAGTCTGCCGGTGGCTACCCGCTGCCGTTGCAACTGCCGGCGCTGCTGCCCCACGACCTGCAGCTGTATGCCCTGCTGCGCCAGGCCCACGCTTGGCTGGCCTATGTGCTGTTTGCCACCGTGCTGGTGCACCTGGGCGCAGCGCTGGTGCACGGGCTGATCCGCCGTGATGGCGTGCTGCGCAGCATGTGGCCGGGGCCGTTACCAAAGGATTAATATCTTAATTATTTTTCATTCCTGGCCATTTCCAACCTAAAGATGTCTATTCAAAAATAAAGATAATATGTTAACAATATAGGCAGAGACACCTGGCACCCGCCACACACAACAACAACAAAGGTAGCCCTAATGCTTCTGCCCCGTTCGCTGACGGTGAGTGCCGGCCTGTGCGCCGCATTCACCCCCTACCTCGCCCAGGCCGAGTTCATCAAGGACAGCAAGGCCAGCCTTGAGACGCGCAACTTCTACTTCAGCCGCGACTTTCGCCAGAGCGGCGCGCCACAGAGCCAGGCGCGGGAGTGGGCCCAGGGTTTTATCCTGAAAATGGAGTCGGGTTTTACCGAAGGCACCGTAGGTTTCGGCCTTGATGCCCTGGGTGAACTGGGGGTCAAGCTCGACTCCAGCCGCGACCGCCGTGGCACCGGTCTGCTGCCCTTTGGCGCCAGCCAGGAGCCAGTGGACGACTACAGCGAGCTGGGCCTGACCGCCAAGCTGCGGGTCAGCAAGACCACCCTCAAGCTCGGCACCCTGCAGCCGATGTTGCCGGTGGCGGCGATCAACGACGTACGCCTGCTGCCTTCGACCTATAGCGGCGGGCTGCTGACCTCGCAAGACATCAATGGCCTGACCCTGAACCTCGGCCGCCTGGAAAAACAGAACCTGCGTGACTCCTCGAGCAACGACGACATGAGCTACGCCGGGGTCGAGAGCAATCACCTGGACCTGGCCGGCAGCACCTATGCGATCAACCCGCGTCTGGCCGTAAGTTACTACTACGCACAGATGCAGGACATCTACCGCCAGCACTATGCCGGCCTGGTCCACGACTTGCCCCTGGCCGAAGGCATCAACCTGCGCAGCGACCTGCGCTACTTCGACACCCGCGAACAGGGCAGCCATGACCTGCGCGCCGCCTCGCGGGTCGACGGCGGCAAGATCGACAACCGCTTCTTCAACGGCATGCTGACGTTGGGCGTGGGTGCACACAAGTTCGGCCTCGGTTACCAGAATCTTTCTGGCGACGGCGATTTTGCCTACCCGGGCCTGGACCCTTATTCGGTCAACCTGGTCACCGTCAACGTCTTCACCAAGGCCGAGACCGATGCCTGGCAAGCGCGCTACGACTACAACTTCGCTGCCCTCGGCCTGCCGGGCCTGAGCTTCATGACCCGCTACGTCAATGGCAGCCATATCGAAACCGCCAGTGTCAGTGGCGGCAAGGAATGGGAGCGCGATACCGACATTGCCTACGTGGTGCAAAGCGGGCCGCTGAAGAATGTCAGCGTACGCCTGCGCAATGCCACCTTCCGCTCCAGCGGTGGCTTGACCAGCGACATCGACGAGAACCGCCTGATCGTCGGCTACACCCTGGCCCTCTGGTAAACGCAGGTGACGGCGGGGTGAAAACAACCCTTTATTAGTTTTTTGGGAATGCTTATCATCTGCATCATTTTTTCGGGATGCAGCCAGGATGAGCGCACCGCCGTCACCGCCCAATGCCGAGCTCGGCCAGCTCTACCAGCACCATCACCTGTGGCTGCAACACTGGCTGCGGCGGCGCCTGAGCTGCCCGCAGCGCGCCGCCGACCTGATGCAGGACACCTTCGTGCGCATCCTCGCCTCGTCCGAGGCGCTGGAGCTGGTGCGCCTGCTGCGTGAGCCGCGCAACTACCTGGCGACCGTGGCACGCCGGGTGATGATCGATCATTTCCGCCGTCAGCAACTGGAGCGCGCCTACCTGGAAGCGCTGGCCGCGCAACCGGAAGCCGAACAGATCTCCACCGAAGAGCAGGTGCTGATTCTGGAAACCCTGCGTGAAATCGACCAACTGCTGGCCGGCTGTGGCGCCAAAGCGCGCAAGGCGTTTCTGATGGCCAACTGGCTGGGCATGACCTACGTGGAAATTGCCGAGGCCCTGGGCGTGTCGCTGACCACGGTGAAAAAATACCTGATCAAGACTACCGAGCGCTGCCTGCTGCTCGCCTACGATGTCCAGCCATGACTGACCGCGAACGCCAACGCCAGGCGCTTAAAGCCGCCGCCCGCTGGCATGTGCAACTGGCCGCCGGCGATGCCCCGGCCGAACTGCAGCAAGCCTGGCACCTATGGTTGGCCAGCGCCGCCGAGCACCGCTGGGCCTGGTCGCGGGTCGAGCAGTTGCAGGGGCGCCTGGCCAGTGTGCCGGGGGCGCTGGCCTTCGACACCTTGCAACGCAGCGAAGCCCAGGGCCTGCCCCGGCGCAGTGTGCTCAAAGGCCTGCTGCTGGCCAGCGGCCTTGGCCTTGGTGGCTGGGCCAGCTACCGCAGCCAGCCGGCGCAGCAGTGGCTGGCGGATGAGCACAGCGCCACCGGCGAAATCCGTCACCTGCGCCTCGCCGATGGCAGCCAATTGGTGCTCGACACCGCCAGCGCCGTGGACATCCGCTTCGATGATCAGCAACGCCTGATTCGCCTGCGCCACGGGCGGATTTTTCTTACTAGCGGCATAGACGGCCGCCAGCGCCCGTTGCGGGTGGAAACCGCCGAGGGCCTGGTCGAAGCCCTGGGCACGCGCTTCAGCGTTGATCAGCGCGAGGCCGCCAGCCGGGTCGAAGTGTTCGAGCATGCGGTGCGCATCAACCCGCGCCAGGCCCCGGCACGACGCCTCGAGGCCGGCCAGCGTTGCCAGTTCGACAGCCATGCGGTGCAGGCCGCGCAGGCCGTCGCCAGCAGCGAAGCGGCCTGGACCGGTGGGCACCTGATCGTCGAGGACTGGCGCCTGGGCGAGTTGCTCGACGAACTCGGCCGCTACCGCCCCGGGCTATTGTCCTACTCCAGCGAGCTTGAAGGGCTACGGGTTTCCGGGACGTTCTCGCTCACCGACAGCGATGCGGCGCTGTCGGCCCTGGCCACCTCGTTCAAGCTCAAGGTGCGTCGTTACAACCGCTTCTGGGTCAGTGTCGACCTGAGTTGAATTTTTTCAGCCAGGGGGTGCCTGTTTTTTTTCGTTCGTCCGCCTCTGTAGGAAATAATCTCATTTGCGAACGAAGAGGATTTCCATGCAACCCCGCTTCCCCCGTGCCCCCCTTCCCCAGTTGATTGGCCGCCATCTGCTGGCTGCCGCCCTGGCCCTGCCCCTGCTGCCCGTCACTGTTGCCCAGGCGGCAGAGACCGACAGCACCAGCAGCGGCCAGGTCTTTGCCATCGAAGCAGGTTCCCTGAGCCGAGTGCTGGGCAGCTTTGCCGCAGCCGCCGGGGTCAACCTGTCGTATGACGCGCAGTTGACTGCCAGCCTGCACAGCCCGGGCCTGCAGGGCCGCTTCGGGGTGCTCGAAGGCTTGAGCCGGATCCTCACCGGCAGCGGCCTGCAGGCTTATCGCCAGGCCGATGGCAGCTACTCGCTGCGCCCGCTGCCGGCCAGCAACGGTGCGCTGGAGCTGGGTGCAACCACCATTGGCGCCAGCACCTTGCAGGCGCCGATGGAAACCACCGACAGCTTCACCGCGCGCCAGGTCAGTTTCGCCAAGGGCGAGCATTCGCTGCGCGAAACGCCGCAATCGGTGACGGTCATCACCCGCAAGATGATGGATGAGCAGAACCTCACCACCCTCGAACAGGTGATGGAGAAAACCCCGGGGATCACCGTGCACGATTCGCCCATGGGCGGTAAATACTTCTACTCGCGCGGTTTCATGCTCGCCGGCCAGTACCAGTACGACGGTGTGCCGCTGGACCTGGGTGGCAACTATGTACAGGCCAACAGCTTCGCCAGCGACATGGCTTACTACGACCGCGTCGAAGTGCTGCGCGGCGCCGCTGGCATGCTCAAGGGCTCGGGCAGTTCCGCCGGCGGGGTCAACTTCATTCGCAAACGCGGGCAGGAAAAGGCCGCCACCAGTGTCAGCCTTTCAGCCGGCTCCTGGGACAACTACCGCGCCCAGCTCGACACCGGCGGCCCGCTGAACGAATCCGGCAGCCTGCGCGGCCGCCTGGTGGTCGCCGGCCAGGACCGCCAGTACTTCTACGACATGGGCAAGCGCGACGACCAGGTGGTCTACGGCGCCCTCGACTACGACTTCAACGACGCCACCACCCTGGGCATCGGCGCCGCCTACGAGAAGCTCAATGCCACCCCCTGCTGGCAGGGCCTGCCACGCTACAGCGATGGTTCGGACCTGAAACTGTCGCGTTCCACCTGCCTGGGCGCGACCTGGAACAGCTGGGAAAGCCAGCGGGTCAACCTGTTCGCCGACCTTACCCACCACTTCAATGACCAGTGGCTGCTGAAAGTCGCCGCCATGCACAGCCACAACACCCAGGACATGCAGTACGCCATGACCCTGGGCAGCGTGCCGGTCGGCAGCACTTCGGCCAACAGCCAGCTGTACTCCGGCGTGTTCGACTACGACCAGCACGACTACGGCATGGATGCCTACCTGGACGGCAAATTCACCGCCTGGGGCCTGGAGCACGAGCTGATCGTCGGCGCCAACGCCAGCCGGGCCAAGGGCAGCGACAGCTACGCGCTGATCAACATGACCCAGCTGATGGGCGTGACCATGAACCCCTTCGCCCCCGACCGCGACATTCCCAAGCCGCCAGACAGCCTGTACCAGACGGCCTCCTACCGTGGCGGCCCGCTGCCGGTGGAAAGCGACACCCGGCAGATCGGCACCTATGCAACCTTGCGCCTGAAACTGGCCGAACCCCTGACCCTGGTGCTCGGCAGCCGGGTCAGTTGGTACCGCAGCCAGCGCGACTCCTACACCCAGGCCTGGAACTACTGGCAGCACGACCGCAGCCAGGAAAACGGCCAGGTCACACCGTTCGCCGCACTGATCTACGATCTGGACGAGACCTGGTCGGTGTACGGCAGCTACGCCGACATCTTCCAGCCCCAAGGCACTTACACCGATGCCCAGGGCAGTCCGCTGCAGCCCAAGACCGGCGCCAACTACGAGCTGGGGATCAAGGGCGAATGGCTCGATGGCGGCCTGAACGCGGCGTTCAACCTGTTCCGCACCATCGAGGCGCACCGCGCCGAAGCCGATTACGACTCGGTGTGCGCCGGCTCCTCCGACGGTTACTGCTACAGCGACAAGGGCAAGGTCCGCGCCCAGGGCTTCGAAGCCGAGCTCAGCGGCGAGTTGGCCGAACGCCTGCAGGTGCTGGCCGGCTACACCTACACCGAGCTTGAGTACCTCAAGACCAACAGCACCAGCCAGGACGCCACCTTCACCGCCAGCTACGTGCCGCGCCATTTGCTGCGGGTCTGGGCCGACTACCAACTGGACGGCCCGCTGCAACGCTGGAGCCTGGGCGGCGGGGTCAATGCGCAAAGCGACAACCACTACCAGGACCGCGCGGCGAAAACCGAACAGCCCGGCTATGCGATCTGGAACGCGCGCGTGGGTTACAAACTGGACGACAACTGGAGCATTGCCGTCAACGGCAACAACCTGTTCGACAAGCACTACTATTCCAGCGTCGGCGCCCTGGCCTGGGGCAACTTCTATGGTGAACCGCGCAACTTCATGGTGACCCTCAAAGGCGATTTCTGAGGCCGGCAATTTGCGGTCGACGTCAACCGATGATAATCGTTATCATCTTTTGCCGGTCGTCGACCGCTTTGCCCTCACCTGCCCTGGATAGCCCATGACCACCGCAACGGACCCTGCCGTGCTCGACCATAGCGAGCGCTCCCCCTTTGACCTGCGCCCGCTGCTGGCGGCGAACATGGCCTGCACCATGGCGATGATGGCGTTCGTCTCGTTGATCGGCCCGATTGCCCGCACCCTCGGCCTGGCCACCTGGCAAGCCGGCGCGGCGGTAACGGTTGCCGGGGTGATCTGGATGCTCCTGGCCCGCCCCTGGGGCCGTGCCAGTGATCGCCTGGGGCGGCGCAAGGTGTTGCTGCTCGGTACCGCGGGTTTCACCGTCGCCTACTGGGCGTTGTGCCTGTTCATCGATACCGCCTTGCACCTGCTGCCCAGCGCCGCCCTGGCCTTTGCCGGGCTGGTGCTGGGCCGCGGCCTGATCGGCGCTTTTTACGCGGCGTTGCCGGTCGGTGGCGCGGCGCTGATCGCCGACAATATCGAACCCCGGCACCGCGCCCGGGCCCTGGCTTCGCTGGGGGCGGCCAACGCTTTCGGCCTGGTCATCGGCCCGGCCCTGGCGGCGGTGCTGGCGCGCTTCAGCCTGAGCCTGCCGTTCTATGTAATGGCGGTGCTGCCGATGCTGGCGTTTGTGCTGCTGCTCAAGCTCAAGCGCCAGGAACTGCACCTCAAACAGCCGCCGCGCCCGGTGCGCCTGGCCGACCCGCGCCTGCGCCGGCCACTGCTGGTGGCCTTCGTGGCGATGCTCAGCGTGTCGGTGGCGCAGATCACCGTCGGTTTCTTCGCCCTCGACCGCCTGGGCATGGCCCCGGCCGATGCTGCGCAAACCGCTGGCGTCGCCCTGACCATGGTCGGCGTGGCGTTGATTCTGGCGCAGATCCTGGTACGCAAGCTCGAATGGCCACCGCTGCGGATGATCCGCGTCGGCGCCAGCATCGCCGCCGCAGGTTTTGCCGCCAGCGCCCTGGCCACCAGCGCCGTGGGCCTGTGGGCGTGCTTCTTTTTCTCGGCCTGCGGCATGGGCTGGGTGTTCCCGGCGTTTTCGGCGCTGGCGGCCAACGCCATGGACGCCTCCGAGCAAGGCGCCACGGCCGGTTCCATCGGCGCCGTGCAGGGCCTGGGCGTGGTCATCGGGCCGCTGGCCGGGACCCTGATCTACGCCGTCGATCCGCGCCTGCCGTACCTGATTGTCGCGGCGCTGCTGTTGTTGGTCGGGCTGTGGCCGCAGCCGAAAAAGCCCGCCTAACAGGTGGGCCGCTAAAGCCGGTTCGAATGTGTTTTAATGCCTCGCCCAAAATTTTTGACACATAAGGCGGCTATGGACACGGGGACACGACTCAAACTGGTGCGTGAACGCAACAAACTCTCCCAACGGGAGCTGGCTCGGCGCAGTGGCCTGACCAACTCGACGATCTCGCAGATCGAGCAGAATCGCGTCAGCCCTTCGGTCAGTTCCCTGAAAAAGCTGCTTGAAGGCATTCCGATGTCGTTGGCGGAGTTCTTCAGTTTTGACGAGCCGATCCGCGAAGAACGCTTTGTGTTCCGCTCGACCGAACAGCCCGACCTGGGCAACAGCGGCCTGCGCATGCTGCTGGTCGGGGCCAGTGTCGAAGGCCGGCAAATGCGCATGTTGCGCGAGCTGTACGCGCCGGGCGCCGACTCCGGCGAGCCGATCGTGCACGCCGAGGGCGAAGAGTGCGGCCTGGTGACCCGTGGCACCATCGAATTGCGGGTCGATGGCCAGGTCAGCATCCTCAACTCCGGTGACGGCTACTACTTCCCCACCACCCTGCCCCACAGCTTCAAGAATATCGGCCAGGATGAGGCCGAGATCATCAGCGCCAACACCCCGGCGAACTTCTGATGGTGCGATCGCGGGTCTTGCCCGCTCCTACAAGACCTGTGTAGGAGCGGGCTTGCCCCGCGATGAACCTTGCTGCTACATCCAGCCCAGCCACTGCCACCAGGTCGCGGCAAACACCAGCATCAGCCCATAGCCAATCAAGGTGACGATAATCCCCACCCGGGCGAACTGTTTGGCGGTGAAGGTCTCGGTGCCCAGGCAGACCATGTTCTGCGGCGCGTTGATCGGCAGGATAAAGCCGTAGCTGACCACAAAGCCCAGGGCCATGGTCATGCCCAGGCGGCTGAAGTCCCCCGGCAAGGTCTGCAACACCGCAATCAAAATCGGCAGCAGCGCCGAGGTCAGGGCGGTGGCGCTGGCAAAGCCCAGGTGAATCAGAATCAAAAAGGCCGCAAGGATCGAGAACACCCCCAGGGTACCCAATTGATCCAGCCCGGTATGGGCCACCACTTGCGCGCCCAGCCATTGCCCGGCCTGGGTGGTGAGCAAGGTAGTACCCAGGCTGATGCCTACCCCGAAGACAATCACCGTGCCCCAGGGAATGCGCGCCTGCACATCTTTCCAGGTCATCACCCCTACCCGTGGCAGCAGCAGGATCACCAGCCCGGCATAGGTGGTCGAAGTGGTGTCAAAGTGATGCAGCTTGCCCTCGGTGGCCCAGGCCAGCAGCAGCAACAGCGACACGCCCAACAGACGTTTCTGCGCGCCGGTCATCGGCCCGAGCTCGGCCAGGGTCTTGCTTACTGCCGCCTTGCCACCCGGAATCGCATCGCTTTCGGGCGGCAGCATTTTCAGCACCAGGACGATCAGCACCACCGACATGATCACTGCCCACGGCGCGCCAGCGATCAGCCAGTCGATCCACGACACCCGCGCACCGAGCATCTTGTCCATGAAGCCGACGGTCAGCAGGTTCTGCGCCGCGGCAGTCTGGATGCCGATGTTCCAGATGCTGGTGCCCTGAGCGACGATGATCATGATCCCGGCAGCGATGTTCGAGCGTTTGTCGACACCAAAGGCGGCGATCACCCCCATCATGATCGGCACCACGCAGGCACTGCGCGCAGTGGCGCTGGGCACCACCAGGCTGAGCAGCACGGTGACGGCCACCGCCCCCAGAAGGATGCGCCGGGTGCTGACGCCGATGCTCGACAAGGTCACCAGGGCGATACGCCGGTCCAGCCCGGTGTGGGTCATGGCCGCGGCGATGAACAAGGCGCCGACTACCAGGGCCAGGGCACTGTTGGAAAAACCGGTCAGGGCCAGGGTGATGGCGGCCGAGGAGCCGTAGATCACCGAAGGGTCGGCCACCGTCGGCGCCGTGCCGAGCAAAAAGGCCATCAGCGAGGTAATCATGATCGCGCTGGCTTCGTACGACACCGCTTCGCTGATCCACACCACCACGGCAAAAGCCAGAATCGCCAGCACCCGGTGGCCGGCCACTGGCAAGTCGGCGGGCATCGGCAGCAACAGCACCCCGACCAGCGCTGCGATACCGACCAGCAGGCCAATCGGCACGCGGGCTCTGGCGGTTTGTGAGACAGGCACATTGGCCGGCGAATTCATCGGTAACTCCCTTTAGAACATGTGCGTCCATGATTGCGCAGATCGCTTTTGCGCAGACTGATACGCATCAATGCCCCGAATTCGAGGCATTGTCCGACAAGATGTAGTGCCTTGAAAAAAACACTACAAAACCTGTTGACGCCGTTCGTCGCCCCTTGCATGATGAGGTCGTCTCCCCGATCGGGGGTACTGGCAAGGGTGTTCCAGGCAGCTCGACAGATCCATGAGCTGTGTGCGGATGGGTACTGCCCAAAAGGCAGCGTGTAGAAGCCCCCAGTTGTGACGCTGCTGTAGCAGCTTTCATTTAACGCTACATGTTATGCGCCAAGTGCGAACAAACAACGAATGGTCAAGGGGGCTTTATGATGAATCTGAACAATCAACCGACTGTTGAAGAACTGGCCCGGCTGTTCGCCGCGCGCAAGGACACTCTCGACAGCCACATCCTCTGGGTCTGCAAAACCGGTGAAGTTCACCTGGACAGCCTGGAAACCATGAGCGACGAAGCCGAGTTCGAAGAACGCAAGCCGAACATGCGTGCCCGCCTGAAGATGTACCGTCGCGGCCAGGGCTACGTTGGCAAAAAGGCCGCCGCCGACACTCAATATGTCGGTCGGGTTCTGCAGACCCTGCAAAGCGAGTGGGCTGCGCTGCAGAACAAGCCTGGCGTCGCGGTGATCGACCGTCTCTGCTAAGGGTCGCTGGGGTGCGGCACTGCCCCAGCCACGCTTGAGCCCAATCCACGCGGATTGGGCTTTTTTATTTATGGCGGTACAGGGCTAGAATGCCCTCTTTGCGCCAAGAACCCGCTTATGACCCACCCCACTTTCGGAACCGACGATGCATCCTACCAGGCCGCCGGAGGCATCGACGGCCTGCGCCGCCTGGTCGATGACTTCTACCGCTTGATGGATGAAAACCCCGAGGCACGGACCGTGCGCCAGATGCACCCGCAAAGCCTGGAAGCTTCGCGCGATAAGCTGGCGTGTTTTCTCAGTGGCTGGCTCGGCGGCCCGCGGCTGTTCAGTGAGCGCTATGGCCCGATCGCCATCCCGGCCTTCCATGCCCAATGGCCGATCAATGAAAGCCACAGCGCTATCTGGTTGGGCTGCATGCAACAGGCGATTAACCTGCAGGAGTATTCTGCAGAATTTGCCGAGTACCTGTTGCGCCAACTGCGCGTGCCGGCCGAACGCATCGTCCAGGCCAGCCGCGCCCGTCACCCTCAGGCCTGACGGCGCAGCGGCGCCTTCTCCAGTGGCAAGGCACCGGTGGCCAGCGCCCTGGCGCGGTCAACGCCCCAGACCATGGCGCGGGTCATGGTCTCGCCGGGGCGATTGTCGTGGTACTCCTCGACCAGCGCCTTGCCCTGGCGCGTATAAATGCCGAGGAACAACTGAGTGGCGCCGGTGCGCGACAGCCTCACCTGAACGTCGATACTGGTGCCGTCGCTGAGCTGTTCGTCATGACTGCGGCTGTGCAGTTGTGCGTCAGCCCAGTTCCAGTAGGTCTCTTCCCTGATACGCATCGAATGGCTCCTGTATTGATGGCGGCATTAGTAAGGCACACAACCCGGCATCAGGCGAGCGCCAGCCGCGCAACCTTTGCGCAAGGTCAAACAATGCAAAAAAAAGGTTCTTCACGGAATCCCGGGTTGGGATGTTGAGGCTGCGAGTTTATCCATTCAGTGTGGGGCTGCTGCTGGCCCCTTCCGCCTTTACGGCGGCCTACTTTTCTCTTGGGAAGAAGTAGGCAAAACCGCTTGCTCCTACATACGGCCCTACGCTGCGCTCCGGGTCCCCTCGCTACGGCACCTTCCGGGGCATCGCGGCCTACGACTTGCTTTGCAAGTCTACATCTCGCGTCTTCGGCTGCGCACCGCCCCTACAGGCACCTACGCTCGGCCTCCTGAAGTCGCTTTTCGCGGCGCCTGGAAGTACGTGCATGAACATCAAGATCAAGACCAAACAATTTGGTGCTCGTTTTATCAGCGGGCTGTCCCGCTCCTGCGTCAGCATGGCTTCGCCAACATCTGCTTTCGTAGATGCGTCAGTGCAGGCGCCGCCCGTAACTTCGCGACTTCAGGGCCGCGAAAGGCTTGGGCGGGCAACATATTGCGATACGTCCCAGCCCCGATGGCGAGGACCTATTTGAAATCTATTTCTGCAATCAGCACCTGCGGACTATCGACGTGAACAAGCCTGACTACGGTCCATAATGTGTCAACCATGTCCCCGCACATGTGTCCACCATGTGTCCGGTCTCTACACCAAGAACAAAAGGGACCCGCCGTAAGGGCGGAAGGGGCCAACAGCGGCGCCACACCGAATGGATAAGCCCGCAACCCAACCCAAGAATCATAGCCCCCGGGATTCCGTGAAGAACCCAAAAACCCCGCCGTTGGGCGGGGTGGTGGTCGATTCGTTTACTTCTTCGCTGGCAAGCGCGGGGTGAACTTACCCTTCTTGCTGCGCTGTAGCGCGTTCAGGCGCACCTGCGCATCATCCAGCGTCATGTTGGCAAAGCCCAGGCGATAGCCGCTCTGGCCACAGCGCACCACACTGTTGATGGGAAATTCGTCGCCCTGGTCCTCAATGTAGGATTCAATCATGCCCCAGTCTCCCTCCGATGGCGGACCAGTACCGGCAAGCAGATGATTGCCCAGAAAAGTACTGACCCTGGTGACTCTGAGACTAGCCGGTCATTTGTGGACCGCACGGGCAAGAACAAAAAAGCCCGACCAATGGCCGGGCTGTTTTGTCGCACCCCTGGCGTTTACCTGAGCTTCACCGCGGTACCGGTAACGAACACCACGACCATGCCGCCACGGGCCGAGGGCATGCTGATTTCATAGTCCAGGCCGACCACCGCATCGGCCTGCAGGCTGCGCGCGCGGGCGCGGATTTCGTCGGTGGCCTGGATGCGCGCTTCTTTCAACGCACTTTCCAGGGTTTGCGAACGGCCACCGAAAAAGTCGCGGAAACTGGCGAACATATCGCGAACCACGTTGATACCCTGAACCGACTCGGCGCTGACCACATCCAGATAGGCGGAAATTTCCCGGCCTTCGATGGTCCCTGTGGTGGTAATGATCATGCTGCTCTCCTTCGGCCTTGCCTGTCAGCCGCCCGCAATTGAGCGGGCGGAAAAAGCGCGATGGTAACAAAACCGTCGGCCGCTGCGTGGCCATTTATACAAGCAATTGGTTGTGTAATACATGCCAGCCACCTAGACTCCCCTTCCATTGCCGCCTTACTTGCGAAGGAGTCGCCGATGAACACCGCCCACCCTCAGCCCGCGTCATGGGCCGAACTGCTCCACGGGCGCAACGCCCTGCGCTCGATTGCCCTGGCCGGCGGGGTCGCCCTGCATGCAATCAATGTCTATATCGTCACCACCATCCTGCCCACGGTAATCGCGGATATCGGCGGCCTGGCCTTTTATGCCTGGAGCACCACGCTGTTTGTCGCCACCTCGATCATCGGCTCGACCCTCTCGGCGCAATTGATCGAGCGCCTGGGCGCGCGGGCGGCCTTTCTCCTGGCCCTGGCGGTGTTCAGCCTGGGCTCGGTGATCTGCGCCGCCGCGCCGAGCATGCCGGTGCTGCTGATCGGTCGCAGCGTCCAGGGCCTGGGCGGCGGTATCCTGTTCGCCCTGAGCTATGCCCTGATCCGCTTGATCTTCGATGAGCGCCTGTGGCCCCGAGCCATGGCCATGGTCTCGGGCATGTGGGGCGTGGCCACCCTGTGCGGGCCGGCGGTAGGCGGTATCTTTGCCCAGGGCGGCCACTGGCGCTGGGCGTTCTGGTCGCTGCTGCCGGTGGCGGCGCTGCTGGCGCTGATCGTCATCAACCAGTTGCACGGCAAGGTGGCTGCCAGCACCCGGGCCACTCGCCCACCCTATGGCCTGATTGCTTGCCTGGTCGCCTCGGTGCTGGCGATTTCTGCCGCCAGCCTGGCCCAGCAACTGCTGTGGAACCTGCTCGGGATTGGCGCGGGCCTGGCCATCGCAGTGCTCATCGCCCGCCTCGACCACCAGCCCGAGCGCCGCTTGCTGCCTTCTGGTGCTTATTCCCTGGGCACCTCACTGGGCAAGTTGTATGCGGTGATGTGCCTGTTGATTGCGGCAGTGACCACGGAAATTTTCGTCCCCTACTTCCTCCAGGCCATTCACGGCCTTAGCCCGCTGGCCGCCGGCTACATGACCGCGGCCATGGCGGCGGGCTGGACCCTGGCCGCGCTGTGCAGCGCCAGCCGCACCGGTGAGGCCGCCGAGCGGATGATCCGCGTCGGCCCGGGCATCGTCCTTGCGGCCCTGCTGGGGCTGGCGTTGATGACCGGCCAGCAGGCCTGGCTGGGCAGCACTGGCGGCCTGGCCGTGTATTGCCTGGCGCTGGCCGGCGTGGGCCTGGGGATCGGCCTGGGCTGGCCGCACCTGCTGACCAAGGTGCTCAGCGCCGCGCCACCCGGTGAAGAAAACCTGACCTCGGCATCGATCACCACCGTGCAGCTCTACGCCACGGCGCTGGCGGCAGCCCTGGCCGGGGTGGTCAGCAACAGTGCCGGGCTGGTCGAGCCGGGCGGCGTCGCTGGCGCGCAACAGGCCGCGACCTGGCTGTTCGCGGTGTTTGCCATCGCGCCACTGCTGACCTGGCTGTTGGTCTGGCGCCTGACTGGCACTGCACCCAAGGTCATGGCCCGATGAGCCTCAGCAACCTCGATAGCGCCTCAAGCGCCGAGCGCATCCTGTTCTTGCTCAAGACCCGCGGCGCGTTGAAAACCACCGACCTGGCCAGCCTGCTGCAGATCAGCTTCGAGGCCACGCGCCAGCACCTGCAGAAGCTGCAGGCCGCCGGGCAAATCAATGGCATCAGTGTCCCGAGCACTGGCGCCGGGCGGCCTTCGCAAAAGTGGATGTTGACCGACGCCGCCCAGCGGCGCTTTCCCGACACCCACAGTGTGCTGACCCTGCAACTGATCGACAGCGTCGAACAGGTGTTCGGCCCCGAGGGGGTCGACCAGCTCATCAGCCGCATGGAAGCCAGCAGCCGCGCCGAATACCAGCAGGCCTGCAACCAGGCCCAGGGGCTGGAAGACAAAGTGCGGGTGCTGGTGCAACTGCGTGAGCGGGCCGGCTACATGGCCCAGATGCAGGCCTGCGGCGACGGCTGGCTGATCATCGAAAACCACTGCCCGATCTGCGTGGCCGCCAGCCGCTGCCAGGGGTTTTGCCGCTCGGAGTTGCAGGTGTTCCAGGCCGCGCTCGGTGAGCAGGCGCAGGTGGAGCGCTGCGAACACCTGCTGAGCGGTGATCGGCGTTGTGTCTACCGGGTTATGCCGACGTAATCACCCATTGCTAGGCCATCCGCGCCAGCAACAACTGGCGCAGGCGCGGGCCGAAGACGTTGATCAACAGCCCGGCCATCACCAGCAGCGCGCCCCAGCCTTGCAGCGGGGTCAGGCGCTCGTCCAGCAGCAAGGCCGAAGAGCTCAGGCCCACCACCGGCACCAGCAACGAAAACGGCGCCACCTTGCCGGCCGGGTAGCGCGACAGCAGATGGCTCCACAGGCTGTAGCCGAGCATGGTGGCGATAAACGCCAGGTAGGCCAGCGCCAGCACCGAGCTCCAGCCGATGCCGCGCAGCGAGCTTTCGATCCGCTCGGGGCCTTCCAGCCACCACGACAGCGCCAGAAACGGCAGCGGCGGTACCAACCCGCCCCAGATCACCAGGGCCACCAGGTCGATATTGCCGAAACGCCGGGTGATGATATTGCCCATGGCCCACATCGCGGCGGCGCACAGGGTCAGCAGCAAGGCAAAAAACGGCACGCTGGCGCCGTTTTCGCTGCCGATCAGGGCCAGGCCGCCGGCGGCCACCAGCAGGCCCAGTACGCTGGCCGCGCGCAGCCGCTCGCCGAGGAAGATCGCGGCAAAAAACAGGGTGAAGAACGCCTGGGATTGCAGCACCAGCGACGCCAGCCCCGGCGGCATGCCATTGCCCATGGCCTCGAAGAGAAAGGCGAACTGGCCCAGGGAGATGGTCGCGCCGTAGGCAATCAGCCAGCGCCAGGGCAACTGCGGGCGCTTGACCAGTAGCACCGCCGGAAACGCCACCAGGGCAAAGCGCAAGGCGCCCAGCAACATCGGCGGCAGGCCATCGAGGCCGACCTTGATCACGACGAAATTGACGCCCCAGGCGACAATCACCACCAGCGCCAGCAGTAAATCCTTTAACGGCATGCTTCCCTCAACGGCTTTGTAATATTTCGCAACAGCATAACCTTATGCACGAAATCATCGCAGCATCCATCGCGACGGATGGACGCCGCAAAGCCGACACCTCCACTTGACTGTATTTGTATATACATGCTCATATCTGTTTCAGTCGCCCGCCTGCGTTCGGCTGGCGACCCGACCGCGACAACACAACAATAGGCGGAGATCCCGAGCAATGACCCAGGCCAATGCCTCGCGCAGCAAGCCCCTGATCGAGCGGCGCTCGATCGACTACATCCCGGAAAACGAACGACACGGACGCCTCTACAGCCAGTTCACCCTGTGGCTGGGTGCCAACCTGCAAATCACCGCAATCGTCACCGGGGCCCTGGCCGTGGTGCTCGGTGGCGATGTGTTCTGGTCGCTGATCGGCCTGCTGCTCGGGCAACTGGTCGGCGGCGCGGTCATGGCCCTGCACGCCGCCCAAGGGCCGAAACTCGGCCTGCCGCAGATGATCTCCAGCCGCGTGCAGTTCGGGGTGTACGGCGCGGCCATCCCGATTGCCCTGGTGTGCCTGATGTACCTGGGCTTCACCGCCACCGGCACGGTGCTCTCGGGCCAGGCCATCGGCCAGTTGCTGAGCGTCAGCGACAGCGCCGGCATTCTGATTTTCGCCGGGGTCATCGTCCTTGCCACGGTGTTCGGCTACCGCATGATCCACTGGATCGGCCGGGTGGCCAGCGTGCTGGGAATCATCGCCTTCGTCTACCTGTTCAGCCGCATCATGGTCATCAGCGACATCGGCCAGTTACTGGAGAACCGCCACTTCAGCTGGGCCTCGTTCCTGCTCGCGGTGTCGCTGTCGGCGTCCTGGCAGATCTCGTTCGGCCCTTATGTCGCGGATTATTCGCGCTACCTGCCGAGCAACACCTCATCGTTCAAGACCTTCCTCGCCGCAGGCCTGGGCTCGGTGGTCGGCGCCCAGGCGTCGATGGTCCTCGGGGTGTTTGCCGCGGCGATTGCCAACGGCCAGTTCTCCGGCCGTGAAGTGGCCTACATCGTCGGCCTGGGCGGTACCGGCGCCACCGCCGCGCTGCTGTACTTCAGCATCGCCTTCGGCAAGGTGACCATCTCGACTCTCAACTCCTACGGCAGCTTCATGTGCATCGCCACCATCATCAGTGGCTTTCGCGGGCACATCGAAGTCACCCGCCGTCAGCGGCTGTTCTTCGTCCTCGCCATCGTTGGCGCTTCGACGTTGATCGCCCTGCTCGGCCAGCATTCGTTCCTGGCCGCGTTCAAGTCGTTCATCCTGTTCCTGCTGACCTTCTTCGTGCCCTGGAGCGCGGTCAACCTGGTGGACTACTACTTCATCACCAAGGAGCGCTACGACGTGCCGGCGCTGGCAGACCCCAACGGCCGCTACGGGCGCTGGAACCTGCCTGGCATCATCGTCTACACCATCGGCGTGCTGGTGCAGATGCCGTTCATTTCCACCAAGCTCTACACCGGCCCGATGGTTGCCCACCTGGGCGGCGTTGACCTGTCGTGGATCATCGGCCTGGTCGTACCGAGCGTGCTGTATTACCTGGTGGCGCGGCGCAAGGCCGCCGATGCCCCGGCGCAGATGATCCTGCCGCAAACCAGCCAGTCCTGAAACAAAAAGGCCGAGCCCCGTCACCGGGGCTCGGCCTGTTTTTGTTCCTGCCCTTCATAGCTTGGCGATCGACACCTCGGTGGATTTGACGAAGGCAATCACTTCGCTGCCGACCCGCAGCTCCAGCTCGTGCACCGAGCGGGTGGTGATCACCGAGGTGACGATGCCGGCGGAGGTCTGTACGTCGATTTCCGATACCACCGGGCCTTCGATGATCTCCTTGACCGTGCCTTTGAACTGATTGCGTACGTTGATCGCCTTGATGGTCATGTGCTGCTTCCTCGTCCTGGGGTGCACTGCCGCGCAGTGCTTGAGGTGCAGATTGCGCTCGAGCGAATAAAATTAAAAAGAATAAATACTTACGAATATAGAACAAAACGAAATATACAAATCGACATATCGAAAGACCCAAACGTTATTTATTTTCAGTTTTTTAGATCCTTTAGCATCGGTGCCAATCCTCATCGAGCAAGTGAGCGCCACCTTTGCACCGCACTCCATCGACCCCTTTGCACATCGCCCGGGAACTGGCCAGCGAGTTCGCCCGCAGCGCCGTCGAGCGCGACCGCCAGGGCGGCACGCCCAAGGCTGAACGCGATGCCATCCGCAGCAGCGGCCTGCTGGCCTTGAGCATCCCCCGCGAGTTCGGTGGGCTGGGCGCCAGCTGGAGGCAAACCTTCGAGGTGGTTCGTGAATTCGCCCGGGTCGACAGTTCCCTGGCCCACGTGTTTGGTTTTCATCACCTGATGCTCGCCACCGTGCGCCTGTTTGCCACGCCCGCGCAGTGGCAGCCATGGTTCGAACTGACCGCGCACAAGAGCTGGTTCTGGGGCAATGCCCTCAACCCGCTGGACACCCGCACGGTGGTCAAGGACCGTGGCAGCTTTCGCGAGTTCTCCGGTAAAAAAAGCTTCTGCTCCGGCGCCAGCGATTCAGAGATGCTCATCGCCTCGGCGGTGGACGAGAGCGCCGGCGGCAAGCTGCTGATTGCGGCGATCCCCAGCGGGCGCACCGGCATCACCCTGCACAACGACTGGCACAACATGGGCCAGCGCCAGACCGACAGCGGCAGCGCCAGCTTCGAACGGGTACGGGTGGAAGAAAGCGACCTGCTGCTCGACCCTGGTCCCTTGAGCACGCCGTTCGCCTGCCTGCGGCCGCTGATTGCCCAGCTGCATTTCGCCAATATCTTCCTCGGCATCGCCGAGGGCGCTTTCGAAGAGGCCCGGGATTATGCCCTGCGCGAGTCGCGGCCATGGTTCAAATCGCTCGCCGAACAGAGCAGCGCCGACCCGTATGTACTCAAGCATTTCGGCGACTTCTGGGTGCGCCTGCAGGGTGCGCGGCTGCTGGTTGACCAGGCCGCCCAGGAGCTGGACCAGGCCTGGGCCAAAGGCGCGGCGCTGAACGCCGAACAACGCGGGCGCCTGGCGGTGAGCATCGCTACCGCCAAGGTCGCCGCCAGCCGCGATGGCCTGGAGATTTGCAGCAAGGTGTTTGAAGTCACCGGCGCCCGCGCCACCCAGGCCTCGGTGGGCCTCGACCGGCACTGGCGCAACCTGCGCACCCAGAGCCTGCACGACCCGCTCGACTACAAGCTGCACGAACTCGGTGAATGGGCCCTGCGCGGGCAATTGCCGACTCCGACCTTCTACTCATAGTGTGACCGCCATGCAATTGTTGACCCTACCGCCCTCCCCGGCCCTGGCCACCTCGATCCGCGCCACCGCGCAGGTGTTCGAAGACCCCAAGTCACGGGCCTTGCTGGCGCACCTGCAGCGGGTCGCGCCGAGTGAAGCCAGCGTGCTGATCATCGGCGAGACCGGCACCGGCAAAGAGCTGGTCGCCCGGCACATCCACAACCTCAGCGGCCGGCGTGACAAGCCTTTCGTGGCGGTCAACTGCGGAGCGTTTTCCGAGTCGCTGGTCGAGGCCGAATTGTTCGGCCACGAAAAAGGTGCGTTCACCGGCGCCCTCAGTGCCAAGGCCGGCTGGTTCGAAGAAGCCAACGGCGGCACGCTGTTCCTCGACGAGATCGGCGACCTGCCGATGCCGATCCAGGTCAAGCTGTTGCGCGTGCTGCAGGAGCGCGAAGTGGTACGCCTGGGCTCGCGCAAGAGCATTGCCATCGATGTGCGGGTACTGGCCGCTACCAACGTGCAGCTGGAAAAAGCCATCAACGCCGGGCACTTTCGCGAAGACCTGTACTACCGCCTCGACGTCGTCAGCCTGGAACTGGTGCCACTGCGTGAACGCCCGGGCGACATCCTGCCGCTGACCCGCCACTTCATCCAGGCCTACAGCCAGCGCCTGGGCTATGGCCAGGTCAGCCTCAGCAGCGAGGCCGAAGCCAAGCTGCGCAGCTACGGCTGGCCGGGCAACATCCGCGAGCTGGAAAACGTCATCCATCACACCTTGCTGATCTGCCGTGACGGCGTGATCCGCCAGGAGGACCTGCGCCTGTCGAACATGCGCATCGAACGCGCCGACGACAGCCCCGGCAGCGATGATTCGGCGGAAGGCTTGCTGGCGCGGGCTTTCCAGAAACTCTTCGAACAACCTGGCGGCGCCTTGCACGAGAAGGTCGAGGACGCACTGTTGCGCGCGGCCTACCGCTTCAGTCATTACAACCAGGTGCACACCGCCAACTTGCTCGGCCTGAGCCGCAACGTCACCCGCACCCGGCTGATCAAGATGGGCGAACTGGCGGTGAATCGCCGGCAGCCCGGGGGCAGTACCCAGGGCGAGCGGGTGCTGAATTTGTCGATCTAATGGCCTTATCGCAGGCCCTGTACCCATCCTGTGGGAGCGGGCTCGACCCGCGATCGAGCGCGCAGCGGTCGCAGTCCAGTCGAGAAAAGCTCAGCGGTAGATCTCACTCCCCGCATCCGCCGCCAGCGTGCGAAACACCAGCGCCGAAGCCATGCACAGCAGCGCCCCGACGCCAATCACCAGGGCGATATCCGCCACCGCCACTTGCTGCTCACCTTTCAAGCTCATCAACACACTGAGCAGTGAAGCAGCCACCCCCACCGACAAGCTCATGGTCAACTGCACCGTCGCCGCCGACAGGCTGCTGGCGCGGCTGTGCAGTTCGGCGGGCACGTCGGCATAGGTCAGGCCACCCATGGCGCTGAACTGCAAGGAGCGGATCAGGCCGCTGGCGAACAGGATCAACACCACCAGCCAGTACGGCGTGTCGAGGTTGAAACTGGCGCAGGCGCCCAGGCTCAAACCGGTGAACAACGCATTGATACTCAAGGTGCGGCGAAAGCCAAAGCGGCGCACGATACGCACCGCCAGCAGCTTGACCACAAAGGCGCCGACACCCCCGGTGAAGGTCAGCAAACCGGCATGCAAAGGGCTTAAACCAAAGCACAGCTGGAACAACAACACCATCAAGAACGGCTGCGCCGCCGTGCCCAGGCGAAACAGGTTGCCACCCCAGAAACTCACGGCAAAACTGCCTACGCGCAAAGGCGAAAAGTCCAGCAGCGGCTGGGCGCAACGCCGGGCATGGCGCACATAGAGCAGCGCTGTTATTAGCCCGATCAGCAGCAACAGCAGCACCCAGCGCCGCGCCAGCAAACCATGGCCGAGCGCCTCGAAGCCGAACACCAGTGACGCCAGGGCCACACTGGCCAGCAGCAAGCCGTGCAGGTCCAGGCGTTGCTGGCTGTCGCCGGGGTAATCGGGAATATGCCGCAGCACCAGGTACACCCCGAGCACGCCGATGGGCAGGTTGACCAGAAAAATCCACTGCCACGACAGCAGCGTCACCAGCAGACCGCCCAGCGGCGGGCCGAGCATCGGCCCCACCAGTGGCGGGATGGTCAGGTAGGACATGTTGCGCAGCAGCTGCTCGCGCGGCGACCAGCGCAGCAGGATCATCAAGCCCACCGGCACCATCATCGCCCCCGCCGCGCCCTGACACAGGCGCGCCAGGCACAGTTGCAGCAACGACCCGGCCAGGGCGCAGGCCAGCGACGACAGGGTGAACAACACTATCGCCAGCACGAACACCCGCCGCGGCCCGTAGCGGTCCGCCGCCCAGCCGCTGACCGGCACTGCCAGGGCCGCGGCGAGCATGTACAGCGACACCACCAGGTTCATGCGCACACTCGGCGCGCCGAACTCGCTGGCCATCTGTGGCAATGCGGTCATGACCACGGTGGAGTCGATCAACTCCATCAGCAACGCACAGCCGATGATCATCGGTACCCGCCGTGATTGCCCGGTGCTGTGGGTCAACAGCGGCGCCTGCAAACTGCCCACCTCAGAACAAGCCCGACGTCGGCGGCGGCGTGCCGGTCAGTTGCCAGGCACCCACCGCTGCGGCCTTCCAGTGCCGCGGGTTGTGGTTGGCGACCGTGCGTGCGTTGCGCCAGTGGCGGTCGAGATTGTGGCTGCGGCCGGTGGTCGAGGCGCCGCCGACGTCGAACAGCAACTCGGCAGCCTTGAGCGCGGACTCGGCGGCAATGTACTGGGCCTGGGCGACGTCGATGGCGGCCTGGTCAACCTGATGTGGATCAAGCCCGCTGGCCCAGGCGCGGTCGATCGACGCCGCCGCGCGCAACACCACGGCTTCGGCGGTAAAGGCACGGGCGGCGATCTCGCCGACGCTGAGCTGCACGTAAGGGTCATCCACCGAACGCGCGGCGCTGCTGTGCTTGATCGGCCGCGCATGCTCGCGGGCAAAGCGGCTGGCGTCGTCCAGCGCATTGCGGGCGATGCCGGCCTGCACCGTGGCCAGGAACAACTGCAGGAACGGCGTGACGATGGTGCGCTTGCCCTCCTCCACCGTGCGCGTGCGGATCTCGTCGGCGTACACCACGACATCATTCAGGCGCGTGGTGCCGCTGGCAGTCAGGCGCTGGCCCATGGCGTCGAAATCGTCGAGCAACTCCAGGCCCTGGCGCTCACGCGGCAGCACGAACGACACCGGCTGATCGTTTTCATCCAGGGCCACGGCGCTGACCCAGTCGGCGTACAGGGAGCCGGTGCTGTAGTACTTGCTGCCGCTGGCGCGGTAATGCTCGCCGTCACGCACGATGCGCGCACTGATCGCGCCATTGGCGCCGCCCACTTCCCAACCGGCATTGCCCAGCACCGCGCCTTGCAGGTAGCGGGCGAACCAGCGCTGGCGCTCGGCCTCGGCGCCGTCGGCGGTTGACGACAACAAGCCCTCGACAAAACCGAAGCCCGGGCGCAGCGCCTGGGCGACGTTGGAGTCCACCGAGGCGATGCGCAGCAGCAGGCCGATCACATCGCTGACGCTGCCACCCGGGCCGCCATATTGCTCGGGAATGCGGCAGGTGTAGAGCCCGGCCTGGGCAATCTGGCGTACCGCTTCATAGGGCAGCTGGCGCTCGCGTTCACGTTGCGCGGCGCCGGCGGCAATCAGCGGTAGCAGGTTTTCGGTGTTGCCTTTGAGGTCGTCGAGGTTACGACGATCAAAATGCGGTACTGCAGATAAACCAGGCATGGACTTTCCTTGTGCAAATCAGGCGATCAGATCGCCAGGCGGAGAAATTCGAAACTGACCTTACGGCCGCTTTCCAGGTGTGGAATGGCGTCAAGCAAGGCACGGGTATAGGGGTGTTGCGGACGGTCGAAAACATCGCGCACGGCGCCGCTTTCCACCGCCACGCCGTCCTTCATCACCAGCACCTGGTCGCTGACGTGGTTGATCACCCCCAGGTCGTGAGAGATGAACAGGCAGGCCAGGCCCAGGCGCTGTTTTAGGTCGTCGAGCAGTTCGAGGATCTGCGCCTGTACCGACACATCCAGCGCCGACACCGGCTCGTCGCACACCAGGATCTGCGGCTGCGCGGCCAGGGCGCGGGCAATGGCGATGCGTTGCCGCTGGCCGCCCGACAGCTCGATCGGGCGCCGCTCCAGCAGGCTTTCGTCAAGGCGCACCAGGGTGAGCAACTCGACGGCCTGCGGGCGCCACTGCGCGCGCAGGTGCCCGGCCACTTGCAGCGCCTCGTACAACACCCGCTGCACGGTGTAGCGCGGGTCGAAGGAGCTCAGCGGGTCCTGGAACACCACCTGGATGCTGCGGCGCAGCGCGCGTTTCTCCTGGTCATCGAGTTGCAGCCAGGGCCGGCCCTTGATCTGGATCGCGCCGCTGTCGGGGGTTTCCAGGCCGAGGATCATCCGGGTCAGGGTGGTCTTGCCCGAGCCCGACTCGCCGACAATCCCTAAGGTGCGGCCCTTGTGCAGCTGCAGCGAAACCTTGTCGACCACGGTGCGCAAGGCGCCGTCCGGGCCCCTGAAGGCCTTGCTCAGTTGCTGCACCTGCAACAGCGGCGCGCTGGTTTCCACCACGGGTGGCGCCACGGCCGCAAGTTTTGCTGCCTGCGGCCGGCGAAAATGCACGGCGGCACCGGCCTTGAGCAGGTACTGGGTGTAGGGGTGCTGCGGGTCTTGCAGCACCGCCTCGACACTGCCCTGCTCGACGATCACGCCGTTGTGCATCACTGCCACGCGGTTGGCCAGGCGCGAGACCACCGCCAGGTCGTGACTGACAATCAGCATCGCCGTGCTGTCGCCGCGCAGGGATTCGAGCAGGCTCAAGACCTGGGCCTGCACCGTGGCATCCAGCGCCGTGGTCGGCTCGTCGGCAATCAGCAGGCGCGGGTTGCAGGCAATCGCCGAGGCGATCAGCGCCCGTTGGCGCAAGCCGCCGGAGAGCTGCCAGGGGTACTGGCGGGCGCGCAGCTCAGGTTCCGGCACGCCGACCGCGCGCAGCAGTTCCAGCACCCGCGCCTGACGCTGCTCGCGGTTCAGCGCGCTGTGCAGTTGCAGCGGCTCGGCAATCTCCTTGCCGACCGGGCGCAGGGGGTCGAGCGAGCCCAGGGCGTCTTGCATGACAAAGCCGATTTGTGCGCCGCGCACCCGGCGCCAGGCGCGCTCGTCGAACTGGCGCAGGTCCTGCCCGGCAAAGGCCAGGCGGCTGGCCTGCAACTGCGCATGGGCTCCGGTGAGCCCGGCCAGGGTGCGCGAAGTGACGCTCTTGCCCGAGCCCGACTCACCCACCAGCGCCAGGCATTCGCCCTGCTGCACGGTGAAGCTGATGCCCTTGAGCACCGGCACGCCCTGGCCGAAGCGCACCTGCAAGTCGCTGACCTCGATCAGCGGCGCGGGGTGTTGAAGAACAGCGTTCATAGGCGTTTACCTTCGTTGCGGCGCAGCAGTTCGCGGCCGATGGCGGTGATCGAAACCACGGTGAGGGTGATGGCCAGGGCCGGCCAGGCCACCAGCCACCAGGCGTTGGCCAGGTAGTTGCGGCCGATGGCGAGCATGCCGCCCCATTCCGGCTGCGGCGGTGGCGCGCCAAAGCCAAGGAAGCTCAGGGCGGCGCCGGCAACGATGGTGCTGCCGATGCCGATGGTGGCGAGAATCAAAATCGGTTTGATCGCATTGGGCAGCACGTGCCGCCAGATCACCTGGCGTCGTGGCAGGCCCAGGGTCGTGGCCGCCTCGACGTAGCCGGCATTGCGCACCACCAGGGTTTGCGCGCGCACCAGGCGCGCATAGCGCGGCACGCTGGCGATGCCCACGGCGATGATGGTGTTGAGCGCGCCCTGGCCAAAAAAAGTGATGATCACCAGCGCCAGCAGCAGGTCGGGAAAGGCCAGCAGCACATCGACCAGGCGCATCACCGCGCCGTCGACCAGCCGTGGGCCGAGGCCGGCCAGCAGCCCCAGCACGGTGCCCAGCAGCAATCCCAGCGCCGTGGCACTCAGGCCCAGTACCAGCGACGGGCGCACCGCGTAGACCAACCGCGCGAGGATGTCGCGGCCGTTCTCGTCAGTGCCCAGCCAGTGCAGGCTACCCGGTGGCTGGAACGCCTGGCGGGCGTTGGCATCAAGCGGGTCGGCGGCCACCAGCCAGCCTGGCTGCAGCGCCGCCAGCAGCAAAAAGACGACGAACAGCGCCGCCAGCACCAGCCCCGGGCGCACCGCCAGTGGCCGGCGCCTGGCAAAACGCGCCGGGGCCGGGATCAGGCCGCTGACCGGCAGCACCGCTGCCGTTGAATTGATCGGCGCCATCGGGCACCTCCATGAACTGAACGTTAGGGAGCCGGGTTAGGGATCTGCCGGTGGATCTGCTCGATGCGCGCCAAGGCTTCGCTACCCAGCTTCACCTGCAATGCGCCGAGGTTGTCGGCCAGTTGCGCCAGGCTGGTCTGCCCGGTCAGTGCGCTGCTGACAAACGGCTTGTTGATCACATAGGCCAGGGCCAGTTGCGCCGGGCTGATCGAAAGCTCCTGCGCCAGCGCCACATAGGCAGCGATGGCCTGATGGGCGCCGGGGCTGTCGTAGCGGTTGAAGGTGCGGTACACCGACGACAGCCGCGAGCCCTGCGGCAAGGCGCCGTTGAGGTACTTGCCGGTCAGGGCGCCGAAGGCCAGCGGCGAATAGGCCAGCAAGCCGATGTTGTCGCGCTGGCTGAACTCCGACAGGCCGCCCTCGTACAGGCGGTTGAGCAGGCTATAGGGGTTCTGGATGCTGACGATGCGCGGCAGGTTTTGCTCACGCGCCTGGCGCAAAAACTCGGCCACGCCCCACGGGGTTTCGTTGGACACGCCGATATGGCGGATCTTGCCGGCGGCGACCTGATCGGCCAGCACCTGCAAGGTCTCGGCGATGCTCACGGTTTCGCGGTCATCCTCGACATAGGGGTATTCGCGCTGGCCAAAAGTATTGGTGGTGCGGTCCGGCCAGTGCAGTTGGTAGAGGTCCAGGTAATCGGTTTGCAGGCGCTTGAGGCTGCCGTCCAGGGCGGCGACGATATTGGCCCGGTCGTGGCGTGTAAGCCCCTCACGGATATGCGCGCCGGCCCCCGGCTGGCGTGCCGGGCCGATGATCTTGCTGGCCAGCACCACCTCGGCACGCCGCCCGCTGTTCGCTAGCCAGCTGCCGATGAAGCGCTCGGTGCTGCCCCAGGTTTCGCCATAGGTCGGCGTTGGGTACATCTCGGCGGTATCGATCAGGTTGATACCAGCGGCCAGCGCCGCGTCGAGCTGGCGGTGGGCATCGCTTTCGCTGTTCTGGTGGCCCCAGGTCATGCTGCCCAGCCCCAGCACGCTGACCTGGATGTCGCTGTGGCCCAATCTACGTTTGATCATGCTCGCTCCGTATCGAAAGTAAAAAGCTCAAACCGCTTCGGCGGCGCGCTGGTACTGGCTGGCCGGGTACGGCAGGCCCAGGTGCTCGCGCAAGGTGCTGCCCTGGTACTCATGGCGGAACACCCCGCGTTTTTGCAGCAGCGGCACCACCTGGTCGACGAACACCTCGACGCCGGAAGGGAACATGTCCGGCATGATGTTGAAGCCATCGGCAGCGCCGGCACGGAACCAGTGCTCAAGGCTGTCGGCGACCTGTTCCGGGGTGCCGACGATCAGCCGGTGGCCGACCAGGATGCGCCGCGACAGTTCGCGGATGGTCAGGTTCTCGCGCCGCGCCAGGTTCAACTGAGCTTCGAGAAAACCGTGGGAGCCGCGCTCGAAATCCGCCACCGGGCCAATCCGCTCCCAGGGCAACGGCGCATCCAGCTGCAGCTCGCTGACCGCCAGGCCCACCCGCGCCGCCACCTGGTTGATCAGCCCTTCTTCGCCGTACCAGGCGTTAAGCTCGTCGAAACGCGCCTGGGCCTCGGCCTCGCTGCTGCCGATTACCGTCGACAGCCCCGGCATGATTTTCAGGTGCTCGGGGTTGCGCCCCCACTGGCGGGCGCGCTGTTTCATTTCCTGATAGAACGCCTGGCCGTCGACCAGGGTGGTCTGGGTGGTGAAGATCGCATCGGCATAGCGCGAGCCGAGGGCCTTGCCGCCTTCGGAAGACCCGGCCTGCACCAGCACCGGCCGGCCCTGGGGCGAGCGCGGCAAGTTGAGCGGGCCCTTGACCGAAAAGTGCTCGCCGACAAAGTCGATGGCATGCACCTTGGCCGGGTCGGCAAAACGCCCACGGCGGGCATCGCCGATCACCGCGTCATCTTCCCAGCTGTCCCACAATTTGAGGGTGACATCAATGAACTCATCGGCCCGGGCATAACGGTCGACGTGCCGCGGCGCACCGGCCAGGCCGAAGTTCTGCGCGGCGGCATCACCGGCATTGGTGACCACGTTCCAGGCCGCGCGGCCGCCGCTGATATGGTCCAGCGAACTGAAGCGCCGGGCCAGGTTATACGGGTCGTTATAGCTGCTCGAGGCGGTGGCGATCACGCCGATATGGCGGGTGGCCAGGGCCACGGCGGTGAGCAGCACGGTAGGTTCCAGGCGCCCGGCCGGATGCTGGCCAACATCGCCGATCAGCGCCGGGCCGTCGGCGAGGAAGATCGCATCGAGCTTGCCGCGTTCGGCAATGCGCGCGATGTTGCTGTAGTACTGGTGATCGAGATAGGCATTGGCCGGCACCTCGGCCTGGCGCCAGGCACCGGAGTGGGCGCCGAAACCGAGGATGTTCATGCCGATGCTCATGTGTTTTGCAGGCTGGCTCATGGCAACTCCTTGAGTGGGGTCAGACCGCGCTGGCTTCATCGCGGGCGGCGTTATCCTGGGCGTGCAACTGGCGCCAGGCGGCACCAGGGCTGATGCCGTTGAGGTAGTAATTGCCCAGCGCCCGCTCGCGGTAGATCGCCGGGTTGTGCGAGGCCAGGGTGCGGGCATTGCGCCAATGCCGGTCGAGGCGCCGGGCCTGGCTGGTGGCCGAGGCGCCGCCGACTTCAAACAGCAAGGTGGTGGCTTCGAGCACCTGCTCGAGAACAATCTGCTGGGCCTGGTAGGTGCGAATGTCGGCCTCGACGTAGTGCTCCTCGCCAATCGAACCGTCGAGCTCGGCTTCATGCACGGTCTGCAGCACCTGGGCGACATCCAGCACCAGGGCCTGGGCGGCATAGGCCAGGCTCGACAGACGACCGATCACCCGCTGCACCAGCGGGTCGTCCTTGGGGCTGGACTGGCCCGGCACGCCAAAGGCGCGGGTGCGGCCCTGGACGAAGGCCACGGCATCGCGCTGCGCGGCGCGGGCGATACCGGCCAGGGTCGCCAGGTGGTACAGCTGGTAGAAGGCCGACAGGTAGGATTCGGCGCGCAGCTCGCCGGGCTTGAAGCGCCGCAGCACCTGCTGCGGCGGCACCGCGACATTGGCAAAACGGGTAGTGCCGCTGCCGCTCAGGCGCTGGCCGAAACCGTCCCAGTCATCTTCCAGGCTGACCCCTGGCGCCGTGGTCGGCACCACCACGCTGACAAAATCCTCATCGAGCATGGCCACCGCCGCCACCCAGTCGGCATAGATGGCGCCGGTGCAGTAGTACTTCTCGCCGTGCAGCAGCCAGCCGGCCTCGGGCGCCTGCGGGTCGGCAGCGCGCAGGCGCACCGAATTGCCGGTGGTGTCGGTGCGTTCGGCCATGGCCGCGCCCCACAACTGCCCCGCCGCCACCTTGGCCAGCCAGTGCTGTTGCGAAGCGGTATCGCCACTGGACAACCGGCCTTCGACAAAACCGAAGTGGGCGCGAAAGATTTGCGGCAGGTTGGAGTCGGCTTCGGCCAGGTCGATCAGCAGGCGAAACAGCACCGGCAGGCTGGCCTGGGCGCCGTTCAATGCCTGGGGTACGCGCAGGGCGCCAAAGCCGGCTTCGCGTAGCCAGGCCACCGGCTCATGGGCCAGGGTGCGCTGCTGCTCGCGCTCGACCGCACCTTCGGCAATGCGGGCAAACACCGGGGCAAAGCGCGCCTGCAGGTTTACGTAGTCCTGGCCTGCGTAGTTCGCAGCCAGGGCTGTTGGCAGTTCATGGGCACTCATGGCTGGTCCTTGAAATTCGGGTTCATAGGCTTTTGCTGCGCGGGTCGACCCAGTGGTTGATCAGGTCGACGAGAAAGTTGACGAGCACATAAATCGCCGCCGCCAACAGGGTGATGCCCAGCAGCAAGGGCATGTCCTTGGTCACGGCGGCGTCGAGCATCAAGCGGCCGATGCCCTGGCGGGCGAAGAGCATTTCGATGATTACCGCACCGCCCAGCAAGCTGGCGAAAACAAAGCCCGACAACGTCACCAGCGGCACCAGGGCATGGCGCAAGGCATGCTTGAGGCGCACGCCGGTCTCGGACATGCCGCGGGCGCGGGCCATGGCGATAAACGGCTGTTCGAGGATGTCTTCCAGCTCCTGGCGCAGTACCTGGGTCAGCACCGCGGCAATCGGCAGGGCCAGGGCCAGGCTCGGCAATATCAGCGCCTGCCAGCTGTTGGAACCGGATGGCGGCAGCAGGTGCCAGCCGAACGAAAACACCAGCAACAGCACGATGCCGATCACGAACGACGGCGCCGACGACAGCACCAGTTCAGTGCCGGACACCAGCGAGCGCACCCAGCGCGGCCGGTTGGCGGTGAGCACCGCGCAGCTCACCGCCAGCACAATCGACAGCAAGGCGGCGGCCAGCGACAACTGCACCGTGGCGCCCAGCTGGCTGCCGATCACCTGCAGCACCGGGATGCGCAAACGGTACGACTCGCCCAGATCGCCCTGGGCCAGGCGCGCCAGGTACTGGCCGTACTGCACCCACAACGGCTGGTCGAGGCCGTATTCGGCGCGCACCTGGGCAATCAGCTCGGCGCTGGGCATGGCGTCGGGGCCGCCGAGAATCGCCAGGGCCGGGTCGCCGGCGCTGAGGTTGATGGCCAGGAAAGTCAGGGTCGCCGCGCCCCAAAGCACGCCGATGCCGGCCAGCAGGCGCCAGGCCAATCGTTGCAAGCTAGTCATTTGCCCTCCGGGTCGAGCCAGACACTGGTGAAAAACGGGGTGTTGTGCGAAGTGTCGAAAATCAGCCCCTTGACCTGCTTGCGGTAGGCCAGCAGCACATGGCTTTCGAACACCGGCACCGCCGGGATGGTCTGCGCCAGGCGCTGCTGGGCGATGCGGTAGAGGCCGTTCAGCGCCACCGGGTCGGTGGTCTGCCGGGCCGCGCTGAGTACCCGGTCGAGCTCGGCATCGCGAAAGCGCCCGGCGTTCTGGCCGATCAGCTTGGCGGTGCTGATTGCCTGGCTGTGATAGAGGATGTACAGGCCATCGGGGGTGTTGGTGTGCCAGTAGCCGCCGCCGATCAGCTGAAAATCACTGGCGTAACGGCGCTGGGTGACCTGGGCCAGGGGCAGCAGGTCGATGTCGATCTTGAGGCCGATCTTCTTCAGGTCGGCCTGGATGGCCACGGCGATGCTGCTCGGGTAGGCCGCGGTTTCGTAGGTCAGCAGGTGCGCGGCCAGGCGCTGGCCGTTCTTGACCCGGTAACCCTCGGCGTCGCGCTCACTCCAGCCGGCCTGGTCGAGAATGCGGTTGGCCTCGGCGACGTCATAGGCCAGTACATCCTTGAATGCCGGGTCGTAGTAACGGGTGTTGGCGGCGAGAAAATCACCCTTGGCCAGGTACTCGCCAAAACCGGTGATCCAGGCCAGGCCGTCGCGGTCGATGGCCTTGGCCACGGCGCGGCGCACCTGCACGTCGTCGAAGGGAAAGCGCTCGACGTTGAAGGTCAGGCTGCGAAACGGGTTGGCCTTGCGAATGCGGCTGCGCATCTGCAAGTCCGGGTTGTCACGGATAGCCCGGGCGTTCTGGGTCGGGGCGTCGACGGTGAAGTCCGACTGGCCGGCTTCCAGGGTACTGAAGCGGATCATCGGCTCGGGGACGATGCTCAGCTCCAGGCGGTCGAGGTAGGCCTCGCCCTGGTGGCGGGTGACTGCGGGCGCCCAGTTGTAGCCCTTGCGCTTGACGAAGTTGGCGCCCTGGTCGCGGGTGTAGCTTTCCAGCACGAAGGGCCCGGAGCCGATCGGGTGTTCGGCAATGGTCTTTGGCGCTTCGAGGATCTGCCGGGGCGAGATCATGCTCAGCCACGACTGCGCCAGCACATCGAGGAACGGCGAATACGGCTCGCGCAAGTGCGCTTCGAAGGTGTACTCATCGACGATGCGCCCGTCGACATATGGGGCGATGTAGGCAGCGGCCAGCGGCGATTTGGTCGCCGGGTCGCGCATGTGTTCAAGGTTGACCTGCACGGCACGGGCGTTGAATTTCTCGCCATCGCTGAAGGTCACGTCGTCGCGCAGGTGAAAAGTGTAGGTCTTGCCGTCGTCAGAGATCTCCCAGGACTTGGCCAGCCACGGCGAGATATTGCCCTGCTCGTCCTGGTACAGCAGGCAGTCGAACAGAATGCGCCCCAGCCACTGCACATTGCCGTGGGAAATCGAATGCACGTCCAGCGTCGTGGTGTCGGAGGCCGTCGACACCCGCAGGGTGCCACCGGGCTTGCCCGGGGCGGCCTCGTAATAGTCCTGCGCGCCATAGCTGAGGGTGCCGTTGTGCAGCGTGCCGTCGATGCCGCTGCTGCCCTGCCCCGGCGATTGCTCCACCGGCTTGCAGGCGCCCAGGGCCAGCAGCGCACCAAGCACGGCGGGCGCGCCCAGCCTTGCGATTACTCTCATGCGGTTCTCCTGCAGGTGCCGCGCGAACGGCACCCGCCCCTGGCTCAAAAGTTGTAGGCAATCCCGGTGTAGGCGCCGAAGCCGTCACCCGGGTACAGCGAGGCGGTGTCCTGGCCCTTGGCGTCGTAGCTGGGCACCAGGGCGGTGACGTAGTCCTTGTCGGTGAGGTTCTTCAGGTCCAGGTACACCTGCCAGGTCTTGTTCGGCGCGTCATAGCCCAGGCGTGCGCCCCACAGGGTGTAGGACGGCGCGTAGAAGCTGTTGGCGTAGTCCACCGCCGTGCTCGATGCCGAGCGCACGTTGACCCCGGCGTAAAAGCCGTTGGCGTACTGGTAGAACAGCTCGCCCTGGTAGATGTGCTTGGGCAGGCCCGGCAGCTCGTTCTTGCTGAACAGCGGGTCGTTGCGGTAGTGAAAGTCGTTGAGGGTGTAGGCCTGGCGCCAGCTCAGCACATCGCCGTTATCGCGTTGCCAGAGCTTGGTGGTCAGCCCCGCCTCGATGCCCTGGTGGATGGTCGGGCTGGCGTTGGAGGTCGAGACCACGGCGGCCGAGGTGTTGGTGGCCGGGAGGATTTCGACGTTGAGCAACTCGTCCTTGATCCACGATTTGTACAGGGTCAGGCTGCCGTCGAAAATCTCCGAACGCCCGCGAATCCCCAGTTCAACCGTGTTGGCGCTTTGTGGCACCAGGGTCTTGGCGAAGTTGGTGGTCACCCCCGAGCCGGAACTGGACCAGGAGCTGGGCGGGTCGATCGAGCGGCTGACGTTGCCGAACACCTGCACGTCCGGGGTCAGGTAGTAACGCAGGCCGAGCCGTGGCGCCAGTTTCCATTGCTGATAGCGATAGTGGCTGGGGATGCCGCTGGTGTTGGGCCGGTCGCTGAAATTGACATCGACATTGCGCTTGATCTCGATGGCCGAGAGGCCCGTGGACAGGTACAGGTTGTCGGTCAGGCCGAGGTCGTTGCCCAGTGAGAACACATGGTCGAACGAGCCGTCGTACTCGACCTGCTTCTGCAACCGGCCCAGGTCCTTGTCGCCGCTGTAGGTGCGCACCCCGGAGCGGATGTGCTGGGTGCTGCTCCAGCCGACCGTGGTGGTGCTCGGAAGGCCAAACAGCTGGTCGCTGCGGGTGTACTTGAGCGAATAGTTGATGTCGCGCCAGTCCCAGTAGTTGGGGTTGACCGTGCTCTTCTTGCTGAGGATCTGCGGGTAATTGTGATAGACCAGCCCGGCCACCAGGGTCGAATCGTCATCGAAGGTGTAGGTGGTCTTGCTGCCGACCCAGGTCGAGCCTTCCTTGGTCGAGTCGCCGCGGGTGGCGCGGGTGCTGGGGTTGGTTTGCGAGGAGTTCTTCTTCAGTTGCGCCAGGGTCAGGGCCCCGGAGTTTTCGTGGTATTCCTCGCGGTAGCGGATGTACAGGCGGGTTTCCAGCTTGGGGTTGAAGCGGTAGCCGAAGTTGCTCACCACGCCCTTGGCCTTGGTGAAGGTGAAGTCCTGGTAACCGTCGCGCTTGGAGTTGTCGACACTGATGAAGTAGTCGGCATTGCCAGCCACGCCACCGGTGCTGAGGGTCTGCTTCTGCCAGCCGAAACTGCCGCCTTCGACCTTGATGCGGTTGCCCGGCGCAGTGAGGCCGGAGTTGGTAACGAAGTTGATCGCCCCGCCCAGCGACAAGGCGCCGTATTCGAAGGCGTTGGCACCGCGCAGTACCTCGGTGTAGCTCAGGCCCTGGGTGTCGAGCAGCTCGTAGGGCGTGCCACCGGCGCCAGTCAGGGCCAGGCCGTCGAAGAGAAACTTGGTGCCTTCGCGAAAGTAGCCAGGCGATGTGTTGGCGCCCGAGCCGCGAATGGAAATCTTGATCGCATCGTTGCCGCCGGCCGCCTGCGCATACACCCCCGGCTGATAGGCCAGGGTGTCTTCGAGGGTGGCCGAGCGGCCCTTCTCCACCTCCGCCTGCTGGACCAGCCCGGTACCGCCGGGGATCTCGTCCAGTTGCGCCTGCGCCGCTTCTACCGGGGTGGCTTTGGCGGCCTGGACGGTAACCGTCTCCAGGCGTTTTTCAGTCTGTGCGGCGTCTTCGGCCTGGGCCAGCGGCGCCAGGCTCAACAGGGCGGCGCCGACGCTGGCCAGCTTCCAGTCCTTGCCTACTACTTTGGTCGAAGATTTGGATAAAACGGATGTTGCCCGAGGCACGAAATTCAAGGTCTTGCTCCCCACCTGATTAAAAAATAGGCGAGTTTCTATTGGTATAGTCAATCTCGAAGGGAGCTGTTGCAGCGTCCGTGCCAACCACAAAATCCCTTGAAAACCTTGGGGTTGAGCGGTTTCAAAGGTTTAAACAATTGTTCGAATTGCGGGTATCTGTCCAACTGCTGTTGCCTGGCGAACAGTTGATCATGGCCCAGGCCTTGATAGATCCTGTCGATAGACCTATCAACAAGGTCGATTAGTCCCACATTCCGTACGGGAATACACTAGCGCGCATACGTCCGCTTAAAACCCTGCGCCAGACAGGGACCTGCGACACACCGTGCTTCGACACCCCAGCCAACTGCGCTTGCGACGCCTTGTTGCCGGGCATGCCTATGCCCGCAGCTTTGTGCAGCCGATAAGAATGAGGAGATACCCATGGGACTTGGCAGACGACAGTTTTTCAAGCTGTGTACCGCCGGCGTCGCCACCGCCACCTGTGCAAGCCTGGGCTTTGCCCCGGGCGTGGCCCAGGCGACCCAGTCGCGCCAGTACAAGCTGCTGCGCGCCAAGGAAACCCGTAACAACTGCACCTATTGCTCGGTCGGTTGCGGGATTCTCATGTACAGCCTCGGCGACGGCGCCAAGAACGCCAAGGCGCGCATCTTCCATATCGAAGGCGACCCTGATCACCCGGTCAGCCGTGGCTCGCTGTGCCCTAAAGGCGCCGGCCTGGTCGACTATGTGCACAGCGAACAGCGCCTGCTCTACCCCGAATACCGCGCACCGGGCTCGGACAAATGGCAGCGCATCAGCTGGGACCACGCTATCGAGCGCATCGCCCGGCTGCTGAAGGACGACCGCGACGCCAACTTCATCGAGAAGAACGCCAAGGGCACCACGGTCAACCGCTGGCTCAGCACCGGCATGCTCTGCTCGTCGGCGGCCAGCAGCGAAACCGGCTCGCTCGACCAGCGCTTCACCCGTGCCCTGGGCATTCTCGGCACCGACAGCCAGGCGCGGGTCTGCCACGCGCCGACGGTTTCGGCCCTGGCGCCGACCTTTGGCCGTGGCGCCATGACCAACAACTGGGTCGACATCAAGAACGCCAACGTTGTACTGATCATGGGCGGCAACCCCGCCGAGGCGCACCCGGTGGGCTTCAAGTGGGTGATCGAGGCGAAGATCCGCAACGGCGCCAAGGTCATCGTCGTCGACCCGCGCTTCAACCGCAGCGCCGCGGTGGCCGACATCTACTCGCCGATCCGCGCAGGCTCCGACGTGACCTTCCTGATGGGCGTGGTCAACTACCTGATCAGCCACGACAAGATCCAGCACGAATACGTACGCCACTACACCAACGCCAGCCTGATCGTGCGCGAGGACTACCACTTCGACGACGGCCTGTTCAGCGGCTACGACGCCAACAAGCGCAGCTACGACCGCAGCTCCTGGACCTACGAGCTCGACAGCAAGGGCTACGCCAAGCGCGACCTGACCCTGCAGCACCCGCGCTGCGTGTGGAACCTGCTCAAGGCCCACGTCAGCCGCTACACCCCGCAGATGGTCACCAACGTCTGCGGCACGCCGAAAGATGACTTCCTGAAGATCTGTGCGATCCTTGGCGAAACCAGCGCCCCGGACAAGACCGCGACCTTCCTCTACGCCCTGGGCTGGACCCACCACACCAACGGCGCGCAGATGATCCGCGGCTCGGGCATGATCCAGCTGCTGCTGGGCAACATCGGCATGGCCGGTGGTGGCGTCAACGCCCTGCGCGGCCACTCCAACATCCAGGGCTACACCGACCTGGGCCTGCTGTCGCTGCGCCTGCCTGGCTACATGAACCTGCCGTCCGACGAGCAGACCGACATGGCCACCTACCTCAAGCAGGTGACGCCGGTGGCGCTGCTGGAGGATCAGGTCAACTACTACAAACACACGCCGAAATTCTTCGTCAGCCTGATGAAAAGCCTTTGGGGCGACAAGGCCACCAAAGACAACGACTGGGGCTTCGATTGGCTGCCCAAGTGGGACGACAGCTACGACGTGCTCAATTTCAGCAACCGCATGTACGAAGGCAAGGTCAACGGCTACATCGCCCAGGGCTTCAACCCGGTGGCGGCCTTCCCCGACAAGAACAAGGCCCAGGCAGCGCTGGCCAAGCTCAAGTTCCTGGTGATCATCGACCCGCTGGCCACCGAGACCTCGAGCTTCTGGCAGAACCACGGCGAGCAGCATGACGTCGACACCGCGGCGATCCAGACCGAAGTGTTCCGCCTGCCCTCCTCGTGCTTTGCCGAGGAAGACGGCTCGATCGTCAACTCCGGGCGCTGGCTGCAGTGGCACTGGGCCGGCGCGGCGCCTCCGGGCGAGGCCTGGCACGATGGCAAGATCCTCGGCCACCTGTTCCTGAAGATCCGCGAGCTGTACGAAAAGGAAGGCGGCGCCAACCCGGCACCGATCCTCAATATGGCCTGGGACTACGCCGACCCGCTGGACCCCAAGCCCGAGGAAGTGGCCAAGGAGTCCAACGGCCGCGCCCTGGCCGACCTGCACGACGAGCAAGGCAAGCTGATTTTGCGCAAGGGCCAGTTGCTCAGCGACTTTTCGCAGTTGCGCGACGACGGCACGACCCAGTGCTTCAACTGGATCTTCGCCGGCTCCTGGACCGAACAGGGCAACCAGATGGCCCGCCGCGACAACGCCGACAGCGGCCTGGGCTGCACCCCGGGCTGGGCCTGGGCCTGGCCGCAGAACCGGCGCATCCTCTACAACCGCGCCTCGGCCGACCCGCAGGGCAAGCCGTGGGACCCGAAACGCAAGCTGATCGGCTGGGACGGTGTGCGCTGGAGCGGCGTCGACGTGCCGGACTTCGCCGTCACCGCCGCCCCCGGTGGCAAGGTCAACCCGTTCATCATGCTGCCCGAAGGCCTGGGCCGGCTGTTCTCGGTCGGCGCCATGAACGACGGGCCGTTCCCCGAGCACTACGAGCCGACCGAAAGCCCGCTGGCGAGCAACCCGCTGCACCCGAACGTGACCTACAGCCCGACCGCGCGGCTGTACGAAAGCGACCGCCAGCGCATGGGCAAGCGCGAAGAGTTCCCCTACGTGGCGACCACCTACTCGATCACCGAGCTGTTCCGCCACTGGACCAAGCACGCGCGGTTGAACGCCATCGTCCAGCCCGAGCAGTTCATCGAGATCGGCGAGAAACTCGCCGCCGACAAGGGCATCGTTCAGGGCGACCTGGTCAAGGTCAGCACCAAGCGTGGCTACATCAAGGCCAAGGCCGTGGTGACCAAGCGCATCCGCCGCCTGGCCGTCGATGGCCAGGATGTCGACACCATCGGCATTCCTTGCCACTGGGGTTACGAAGGCAGCACGCGCAAGGGCTTCCTGGCCAACACCCTGACCCCGGGCATCGGCGAGTCGAACACCCACACGCCGGAGTACAAGGCGTTTCTCGTGAACATTGAAAAGGTCTGAGGGCGAATACCATGTCCATGCAATCCCAAGACATCGTCCGCCGCTCAGCCACCAACGTGCTGACCCCGGCGCCGCACACCCGCGATCACCAGGCCGAAGTGGCCAAGCTGATCGACGTGAGCATCTGCATCGGCTGCAAAGCCTGCCAGGTGGCCTGCAACGAGTGGAACGACCTGCGTGACGAGGTCGGCCACAACGTTGGCGTGTACGACAACCCGGCCGACCTGTCGGCCGAAACCTGGACGCTGATGCGTTTTGATGAAGTCGAAGACGAAAGCGGCAAGCTCGAGTGGCTGATCCGCAAGGACGGCTGCATGCACTGCGCCGACCCCGGCTGCCTGAAAGCCTGCCCGCAACCGGGAGCGATCATCCAGTACGCCAACGGCATCGTCGACTTCCAGTCCGAGCACTGCATCGGTTGCGGCTACTGCATCGCCGGCTGCCCGTTCGATGTGCCGCGCATCAGCAAGAAGGACAACAAGGCCTACAAGTGCACGCTGTGCGTCGACCGCGTGTCGGTCGGCCAGGAGCCGGCCTGCGTCAAGACCTGCCCCACCGGGGCAATCAACTTCGGCAGCAAGCAAGACATGCTGCACCAGGCCAGCGAACGGGTCACCGAGCTGCAGGGCCGCGGCTTTGCCGGGGCCGGCATCTACGACCCTCAAGGCGTTGGCGGCACCCACGTGGTCTACGTGCTGCAGCATGCCGACAAGCCGCAGCTGTACCACAAGCTGCCCACCGACCCGCGCATCAGCAACGCCATCCAGGGCTGGAAAGGCTGGATGAAACCGGTGGCCGCGGCGGCGTTCTTCGCCACCCTGGCCGGCACCCTGTTCCATTACATCGGCGTCGGCCCCAACGAAGTCGATGAACAGGACCAGAAGATCGAAGAGGATACCCACGCATGAACAAGGACAAACTGATCCTGCGAACGCGCTTCATCGAGCGCGCCAGCCACTGGTTCATGGTGATCTGCTTCTTCGCCGTGGCGCTGTCGGGGCTGTCGTGGTTCTTCCCCTCACTCAACGGCCTCAACGCGGTGTTCGGCACCCCGCAGCTGGCGCGCATCCTCCACCCGTTTTTCGGCGTGGTGGTGTTTTTGCTGCTGATGTTTCTGTTCGTGCGCTTCGTGCGCTACAACCTGCCGGAACGCGAAGACCTGCAGTGGTTCAAGAACGTCAAGCAAGTACTGGCCGGCAAGCATGAGCCGGCGCTGAACATCGGCAAATACAACGCCGGGCAGAAGATCCTGTTCTGGGGCATCATGGGCCTGATCAGCCTGCTGCTGCTCAGTGGCGTGGTGATCTGGCGGCCGTACTTCGCGCCGCTGTTCAGTATCCCGACCATCCGCATCGGCTTGCTGGTGCATGCACTGGCCGGCATCAGCCTGATTCTGCTGATCATCGGCCATGCCTACCTGGCATTCTGGGTCAAGGGTTCGATCCGCGGCATGGTCACCGGCTACGTCAGCCGCAGCTGGGCCAAGACCCACCACGACCGCTGGTACCGCCAGCTGAACAGCAAGCAAGGCAAAGCCGGGAGCGACAAATGAGCAGCATCCAGATGACCCCGGTGCAGACGCCCAGCGGTGGCGTCAACGAGATCGTCGCGGTGCTGCTGCCGTCGCTCAAGGACCGTTACTCAAAACGCGCGGCGCGCCTGCGCCAGCTGGCCGACGGCCACGCCATGGGCGATTACCTGGGGTTTTGTGCCGGTATCGCCGAGGCTCAGCAGCAACTGCTTGCCACCCTGGCGCTGCCTGAAGCGCTGGCGGCCGGGCTGGCGGCGCGCCTGGACGCCGGCCGGGCGCCGCTGGCAAGCGCAGAGTACCCGCGCGACGCTTACTGGCAGCAGCTGCTCGGCGCCTTGATCGAGGCACTGTACGGCGACGCCACGCCAGCGGTGCGCAGCACCCTCGACGCCTTGCGCGGCTACTCGCCAGCGCAACTGGAAGAGCGCGCCAGCGCCTTGCTGGCCGGTAACTACGAGCAGGTCGACAGCGGCCAGGCGCTGTTCCTCTGGAGCGCGCTGTCGCTGTACTTCACCCAGTTGGCCAATGCCCTGCCGGCTTCGGCCAGAGCCTCGCTGGGCGAACAGCGCCAGCACTGCCCGGTATGCGCCAGCGCGCCGGTGGCCAGCGTGATCATGAACGGCGCCCAGGCCGGCCTGCGTTACCTGCATTGCAGTTTGTGCGAGAGCCGCTGGCACATGGTTCGGGTAAAATGCAGCAACTGCGAAGCCACCGGCGCCCTCGACTACTGGTCGCTGGAGCGTCAGGATGCGGCGATCAAGGCCGAGAGCTGCAACGACTGCCACAGCTACCTGAAAGTGCTGTACCCGGAAAAGGACCGCGACCAGGAAGTGCTGGCCGATGACCTCGCTTCCCTGGCGCTGGACGCCGAAGTGGAGCGCGAGGGTTATGGGCGCAGTGGTGTCAGCCCGTTTCTGTTTCCTGGCTGATAAAGTTATCGCGGGGCAAGCCCCGCGATGCCCCCTTTTCACCCCACACCCGGAACCCCCATGGGCATCAAGAAATCTTCCGCCGAACTCAAGCGCGACCTCAAGGCCGTCGCCGGCAACCTGGAACGCACCGCCGGTGAAATCAGCAAGCTGGCCGAGCGCATCGACGGCGTCGACGTGGTTGCCGTGCTGCACCTGATGAATCGCCTGTACAAAGACTCCGACAAGCTCAAGGCCTACGCCGACGAAATCAAGGTCGGGCGCATCGTGCGTGGCAAGGCCGAGTAGCCAGGCCATGCGCCGACGACTGACTAGCAAAAGCTGCCAGGGCTCTTACACTTGATCTGAACGGTTGACGTCTGTAGACATGCTTGCAGCCAACCTAGACGAGATGGAGCCTGTCGCGATGCCGAGCCTGGATTTTCTCATTACCTCATTGATCGTCGTGCTGATTCCCGGCAGCGGCGTGATCCTGACCATCTCCACCGCCCTGGTGGCCGGCAAGCGCGCCAGCCTCTACACCGCGCTGGGCTGTACGGCGGGGATCGTCCCGCACCTGCTGGCCTCGATCCTCGGCCTGTCGGCGATCCTGCACACCAGTGCCCTGGCCTTCCAGGGCCTGAAGTTCGCCGGCGTCGCCTACCTGCTGTACCTGGCCTACGCCACCTGGCGCGACCGCTCGGCCTTCGCCGTCGACAGCAACAGCGCGGTGGGTAGCGCTGGCAGCCTGATCCTGCGGGCCTGCCTGCTGAACATCCTCAACCCGAAACTGACGATTTTCTTCCTGGCGTTCCTGCCGCAGTTCATCAGCGCCGAGGCGGGCTCGGTGAGCGGGCAGATGCTCAGCCTGAGCGCAGTGTTCATGCTCATGACCTTCGTGGTATTTGTGCTGTATGGCCTGCTGGCCAACCTGTTCCGTCGCGCGGTGATTGAATCGCCGCGGGTACAGAACTGGCTGCGCCGCAGTTTTGCTGCCTCTTTTGCCGGCCTGGGCCTGAACCTGGCGTTCGCCCAGCGCTGAGGAGCGCTTGCGATGAACCGCTGTGACGTACTGATTATCGGCGCCGGCCCCACCGGGCTGGTGCTGGCGCTGTGGCTGAGCAAGCTGGGCATCAAGGTGCGGATCATCGACAGGACCAGCGGCCCCGGCACCACCTCCCGGGCCCTGGCGGTGCAGGCGCGGACCCTGGAGCTGTACCGCCAGCTGGACCTGACCGAGGCAGTCCTCGCCCAGGGCCACCAGGTGCCGGCGGCCAACCTGTGGGTCAAGGGCGAAACCGCCGCGCGGCTGCCGTTCAGCAGCATTGGCGCCGAGCTTACGCCCTACCCGTTCCTGCATATCTACCCGCAGGACCAGCACGAGCAACTGCTGATCGAGCGCCTGCAGCGCTTTGCGGTGGCCGTCGAACGGCAAACCGAGCTGCTCGGCTTCAGCCAGGACGCCGAAGGCGTCACCGCCCGCCTGCGCCATGCCGACGGCGTCGAGGAAGTCTGCCAAGCCGACTACATCGCCGGTTGCGACGGCGCCCGCTCGACGGTGCGCAAGGTCCTGGGCATCGGCTTTCCCGGCGGCACTTACGAGCAGGTGTTTTATGTCGCCGATGTCGATGGCGCGGGGCCGGCGTTCAATGGCGAGCTGCACGTCGACCTCGACGAGGCCGACTTTCTCGCCGTATTCCCACTGGCCGGCAGCGGCCGCGCGCGGTTGATCGGCACGGTGCGCGACGCGCGTGCCGAACACCCCCGCGACCTGCGTTTCGAGGATGTCAGCCAGCGTGCCATGGAGCACCTGAAGGTCGAGATCCATCAGGTCAACTGGTTCTCTACCTACCGCGTGCACCACCGGGTGGCCGAGCAGTTTGGCCACCAGCGCGCCTTCCTGCTTGGCGACGCCGCCCACGTACACAGCCCGGCCGGTGGCCAGGGCATGAACACCGGCATCGGCGATGCCATCAACCTGGCATGGAAGCTTGCCGCCGTGTTGCAAGGCAGCGCCACCGAAGCCCTGCTCGGAACCTACGAAATCGAGCGCAGTGCTTTTGCCCAGCGGTTGGTGGCGACCACCGACCAGGTGTTCAACTTCATCACCGCCGACGGCCGCCTGGCCGCCCTGCTGCGCACCCGCCTGGCCCCCGTGCTGCTGCCGCGGGTGGCGGCGCTCAAAGCTGCGCGGACGTTTTTGTTCCGCACCGTTTCGCAAATCACCCTGAACTACCGCGACATGCCCCTGAGCGTCGGCAGCGCCGGCCAGGTACATGGTGGCGAGCGCCTGCCGTGGGTCAGCGACGGCGCCCACGACAACTTTGCCGGGCTGGCGCGGATGCGCTGGCAGGTTCAGGTGTATGGTGCCGCCAGCGGCAGCCTGGTGGCCTGGTGCAGCGACCGCGGCATGCCGCTGGAAGTGTTCGAATGGTGCGACGCCCACGAGGCGGCCGGCTTGCAGCGGGACGGCGTGTACCTGCTGCGCCCGGACAGCTACGTCGCGCTGGCCCAGGTCGGCGCCGGGCCAGAGGTGCTCGAAGAGTACTTCAGTGCACGCGGGATGCGCGGATACTAGCGCTGTTGTGCGAGAATGCGCGCAGGTTTCGCTTCTCTATCTGCTAAGGAATGGCATCATCAGAATCCTCACCTCTTTGCTCCTGGCCTCGACCCTGTTCCTGGCCAGTTGCGGCACTTTTCTTGCGCGCGGCTCCAACAGCTATGGCAGCGGCGACTACTACAAAGGCACCCAGGCCAACGTCCAGTTACTGACCACGATTGGCGCCAGCGGCTACGAAGGTTATTCAACGATATTCTGCTGGGTGACCATCGTCTGCCCGGTGGCTGCGATTGTCACCCTGCCGGCGGACATGGTGGTCGACACCGCCCTGCTGCCCTATGACTCGATGAACTGAAATGCCCCAGCTCGACTACCGCCGCGTGGCGTTTCTGAATATCTACATCAATGACTTCATCATCTATATCGGCGCGCCGCTGATGGTGCTGACCCTGTTCGACTGGATGCCGAAAAGCCTGGGCACCACCATTATCCTGGTGGTTCTGGGCCTTGGCTGCCTGACCTTTCCGTTGTCGATGCTGGTGCGCTGCCCACTGTGCAACGCAGCGATGATGCACTTGTACAAGGATGAGGTTGGCACCGCGCTGTCCCGCCGGGTCGGCTTCAGCGAAGTGCGCAAGCTGAAAAAGGTGCGTTGCCTGGGCTGCGATGGGCTGCTGAAGATTCGCGATTGATCGCGAGGCAAGCCCGCTCCCGCAGGTTTTGCGCAGTCCGTGTGGGAGCTGGCTTGCCGGCGATGGGCTGCAACGCAGCCCCTAGGCGCGGGCAAAACGGTAGGTCGTCACCCCGCACAACAGCAACCCCGCCAGGGCCAGTGATCCGCCGACATAGCCGATGTTGCCCAGGCCCATGTGCACGCTGACCAGGCTGCCGATCAGCGCCCCGGCACCAATGCCGATGTTGTAGATGCCAGAGAACATGGCCATGGCCACGTCGGTGGCGTCCGAGGCGAGGATCAGCACCTTGGACTGCAACGCCAGGCTGAAGCACATGATCGACACGCCCCAGAACACGCTCAAGGTGCCCAGCAGGCTGAAGTCGGCGGCCAACGGCAGCAACAGCAGCAGGCAGGTCGCCAGCATGGCGATCGCGCCGATCAGAAAGCCCTGCGGGAATCGCTCGCTGTAGCGGCTGAACAGCACCGAGCCGAACACCCCGGCGCCGCCAAACAGCAACAGCAGCACGGTGGTCAGTTCGCCGCCGATCTGCGCGACGTTCAGGGCAAACGGCTCGATGTAGCTGTAGGCGGTGAACTGCGCGGCAATCACCAGCGCCACCAGCACATACACGGTGACCAGCGCCGGGCGCTTGAACAGCACCGGTACGCTGCGCAACGAGCCGGAGTTCTGGCTCGGCAGCAGCGGCAGCGATTTGACCAGGCACAACAAGGTTGCCAAAGCCACCCCGGCAATCGCCAGGAAGGTGGTGCGCCAGCCCAGGGCCTCGCCCACCACCCGCCCCAGCGGAATGCCCATGACCATCGCCAGGGTGGTACCGGTTGCCAGCAGCCCCAGGGCCTTGGCCTGTTGCCCCGGCGGCGCTACGCGCACTGCCAGCGAGGCAGTAATGGCCCAGAACACCGCATGGGCCAGGGCGATGCCGATACGGCTGACCAGCAGCATGCCAAAGCTCTGCGCCACCCCCGAAAGCAAATGGCTGAGGATGAACAAGGCAAAGACGATGATCAGCAACTTGCGCCGCTCGATATTGCGGGTCAGCAGCATCATCGGCAGCGAGGCCAGGGCCACCACCCAGGCATAGATGGTCAGCATCAGGCCGACCTGGGCGGTGGACATGTCGAAGCTGCGGCCGATGTCGCTGAGCAGCGCCACCGGGACGAATTCAGTGGTGTTGAAAATGAAGGCCGCCAGGGCCAGGGCGATGACACTCAGCCAACTGCCGGTTCGCGCATCCACGGATGTATTCATGAGTAAAGCCTTGCTCCGAGTCGTTTGCGGTTGCCGGGAACGAAAACGCGCCCAGCGCCAGACACTCATGCCGGTCGGGCCTGAGTGAAGCGTGTGCGCTGAGGAAAGATTTATAAGTATGCGGGGTATCGCTTGCTGGCAAGGATAGTACGTCAGCACCGAAGCTGTCACAACCGCGCAGGCGTGGAGTACCATGGCCCGATTCGTTCATGGAAGACTCCCCGCTATGTCGCAACCCTCCCAGGCTTTGGCCAACATCCTCGACAATGACAGCCTGATTGGCGCTATCGACCGGGGCCTGGCGCCGCAGTACCTGTACTTCTGGGGCCACCGGCAAAAGGTCGAGGGCAAGCCGGACAAAAGCTGCTTCAGCCAGTGGTTCGAGGCCGGCTTCAAAGAGCAAGGCCTCCACTACCCCAGCGCCGAGCACTACATGATGGCCGGCAAGGCGCGGCTGTTCGACGACCAGGCAACGTTGGCGAAAATTCTCGCCGCGCGCACGCCGGCCGAGGCCAAGAAGCTGGGCCGCGAAGTCGCCGGCTACGATGACGCCGCCTGGGTGGCCGAGCGCTCGGCGATCGTCGAGCAGGCCAACCTGCTCAAGTTCGAACAGAACCCGGGGCTGCGCACATTTCTACGCTCTACCGCCGGCCAGGTGCTGGTCGAGGCCAGCCCGGTGGACAGCATCTGGGGCATCGGCCTGGACGCCAAGGCCGCGCAAGCGGACGATCCACGCCAGTGGCAAGGGCTGAACCTGCTCGGTTATGCGCTGATGCGCGTGCGCGAGCGCCTGGCTGGCTGAGGGCCCAGCGCAGGATTTTTCTGCGCTGCTACACTTTATTCGCGCAGATGGAGGATTCCCTCATGTCCGATAAAGAGATCACCACAGCCCTTAACCTGATCAACCAGCGCCAGGCCCGGCTCGCTTCGGCGTGCAAGGAGATTGCCGACTGGATCGACCGCCAGGGCGATGTGCCGGTGGCCGGCAAGATCCGCGACACCCTCAAGGCCGTCGAAGCCGATGATCAGCTGGTCAGAAAAACCCTCACCTCGCTGAGCGTCGAACGCCCGCTGCCGCGTTTCCGCTAGCCCGCAAAGGCGGGTGGCGGGTGTGCGACACGCGTGAGGTCAATCGCCCAAGAGCCTGGGTCGCCAGTGCCAGGTGCTGTTTATCGTCTACGATTTCCAGCAACTTCTGGCACATTCCGGTGACTGGCTGTCAATGAATATCCTTTACGACGAAAACGTCGATGGTGCCCTGCCCGCCGTCGACAAACAGGCGCTGCTGCAGGCCTTGCAGGCACAACTGCCCGATCTCGATATCCTCCACGCCGAGGAAGACCTCAAGCCCTACGAATGCGATGGCCTCTCGGCCTACCGCACACTGCCGCTGCTGGTGTTGCTGCCGCATACCCTCGAGCAGGTGCAAGGCATCCTCAGGCTGTGTTTTGCCCGCAAGGTGCCGGTGGTCGCCCGTGGCGCCGGCACTGGCCTGTCGGGCGGCGCCCTGCCCCTGGAAAAAGGCGTGCTGCTGGTGATGGCGCGCTTCAACAAGATCCTCGCCATTGACCCCGCCGCGCGCACCGCGCGGGTGCAGCCGGGGGTGCGCAACCTGGCGATCTCCCAGGCCGCCGCGCCTTATGAGCTGTACTACGCACCCGACCCGTCGTCGCAGATCGCCTGCTCGATCGGTGGCAACGTCGCCGAAAATGCCGGCGGCGTGCACTGCCTGAAATATGGCCTGACCGTGCACAACCTGCTCAAGGTCGAGATCCTTACCGTTGAAGGCGAATGCCTGACCCTCGGCGCCGACAGCCTCGATGCCCCGGGCTTTGACCTGCTGGCGCTGTTCACCGGTTCCGAAGGCATGCTCGGGATCATCACCGAAGTAACGGTCAAGCTGCTGCCCAGGCCGCAGGTGGCCAAGGTGCTGCTGGCGGCTTTCGACTCGGTGGAAAAAGCCGGGCGCGCGGTTGGCGACATCATCGCTGCCGGGATCATTCCCGGTGGCCTGGAGATGATGGACAACCTGGCGATCCGCGCCGCTGAAGACTTCATTCATGCCGGCTACCCGGTCGACGCCGAGGCGATTCTGCTGTGCGAGCTGGATGGCGTCGAAGCCGATGTGCACGACGATTGCGAGCGGGTACGTACCCTGTTCGAACAGGCCGGTGCCAGCGAAGTACGCCAGGCCCGTGACGAGGTGGAGCGGGTGAAGTTCTGGGCTGGGCGCAAGAACGCCTTTCCGGCGGTCGGGCGAATTTCAGCCGATTATTACTGCATGGACGGCACCATCCCGCGCCGCGAGTTGCCCCATGTGCTGCAACGCATCGCCGCGCTATCGCATAAATACGATCTGCGGGTGGCCAACGTCTTTCATGCCGGCGACGGCAACATGCACCCGCTGATCCTCTTCGATGCCAACCAACCCGGCGAGCTGGAGCGCGCCGAAGCCTTTGGCGGCGAGATTCTCGAACTGTGCGTGAGTGTCGGCGGCAGCATCACCGGCGAGCATGGCGTCGGCCGCGAGAAGATCAACCAGATGTGCGCGCAGTTCAGCAGCGACGAGCTGACCCTGTTTCACGCAGTCAAGGCCGCCTTCGACCCCCATCGCTTGCTCAACCCCGGCAAGAACATCCCGACCCTGCAGCGCTGCGCCGAGTTTGGCGCCATGCATGTACACGCTGGGCAACTGCCCTTCCCCGAGCTGGAGCGCTTCTGATGCTGGCGCACAACAACGATGCCAGCCAGGCGCTGCTCGAACAGGTCAACCAGGCCCGCGCCGAGGGCACGCCCTTGCGCATTCGAGGCGGCGCCAGCAAGGCTTATCTCGGCCGCCCGGTGGCCGGGATCGAGCTCGATACCCGCGAGCACCGCGGCATCGTCAACTACGACCCGACGGAGCTGGTGATCACCGCCCGCGCCGGCACGCCGCTGACGGAATTGACGGCGACGCTTGAGGCCGCCGGGCAGATGCTGCCCTGCGAGCCGCCGCACAGTGACGACGGCGCCACCCTCGGCGGCATGCTCGCTGCCGGGCTGTCGGGGCCGCGCCGGCCCTGGGCCGGCTCGGTGCGTGACTACGTGCTCGGCACCCGGGTGATCAGCGGCCTGGGCCTGCACCTGCGCTTTGGCGGCGAGGTGATGAAGAACGTCGCCGGCTACGACCTGTCGCGGCTGATGGCCGGCAGCTTCGGCTGCCTGGGGCTGATCAGCGAGGTGTCGCTCAAAGTGCTGCCCAAGCCGCGCTGCGACGCGCACATCGCCCTGCAGCTCGACCCGCAGCAAGCCCTGCTGAAACTGGCGCAATGGGGCCAGCAACCGCTGCCGATCAGCGCCGCCTGCCATGACGGCACGGTGTTGCGTCTGCGCCTGGAAGGCGGTGAAGGTTCGGTCAAGGCCGCCCGCGACCGGCTCGGCGGCGAGCGCTTCGAGGCTTGCTGGTGGCAAGACCTGAACCACCAGCGTCTGGGGTTTTTCGCCGACCCGCGCCCGCTGTGGCGCATATCCTTGCCCAACCACAGCCCGCTGCTGGAGCTGCCCGGCGAGCAACTGCTGGACTGGGCCGGTGCCCAGCGCTGGCTCAAGTCCGAGGCCCCGGCCGAGGCCATTCGCGCGGCTGCAAGCCGACTGGGCAGCCATGCCACCTGCTACAGCGCCAGCGACAGCCCGTTCCAGCCGCTACCCGCGGCCTTGCTGCGCTATCACCAGCAACTCAAGCAGCGCCTCGACCCGCAAGGGATCTTCAACCCCGGGCGGATGTACGCGGAGATCTGAGCCATGCAAACTACCCTGAGCGATGCCGCCAAGCGTCTGGCCCGCGCCGAAGAGGCCGAGCGCATCCTGCGCAGTTGCGTGCACTGCGGCTTTTGCAACGCCACCTGCCCGACCTACCAGTTGCTCGGCGACGAACTGGACGGCCCGCGCGGGCGCATCTACCTGATTAAGCAGGTGCTCGAAGGCCAACCGGCCAGCGCCAAGACCCAACTGCACCTGGACCGCTGCCTGTCGTGCCGCAACTGCGAAACCACCTGCCCGTCCGGGGTCGATTACCACAGCCTGCTGGACATCGGCCGCGCCGTGGTCGACCAGGCGGTGGCCCGCCCGCCGCTGCAGCGGGCCTTGCGCAGCGGCCTGCGTAACCTGGCCAGCCACCCGACAGCGTTCAAGCGCCTGGTGCAACTGGGGCGCAGCGTCGACAGCCTGCTGCCGGCAGCGCTCAAGGCCAAGCTGCCGCGCTCGGCAGCCACGGCCCAGGCGCGCCCGCAAGCGCACCATGAGCGACGGGTACTGCTGCTTGAAGGCTGCGTGCAACCGGGCCTGTCGCCCAACACCAATGCCGCCACGGCGCGGGTGCTCGATCGCCTGGGCATCAGCGTCACCGCCACGCCCCAAGCCGGCTGCTGTGGCGCTGTCGACTATCACCTCGATGCCCAAGCCCGTGGCCTTGAACGCGCCCGGCACAACATCGACGCCTGGTGGCCGGCCATCGAGGCCGGCGCCGAAGCCATCGTGCAAACCGCCAGCGGTTGCGGCGCCTTCGTCAAGGACTACGCCAAGCTGCTGCACGGCGATGGGCAGTACGCAAGCAAAGCCCGGCGGGTCAGCGAACTGGCCAGGGACCTGGTCGAGGTCGTCGCGGCCGAGCCCCTGGATAAACTGACCTGCCACAGCGGCCAGCTGCTGGCAGTGCATTGCCCGTGCAGCCTGCAGCATGCGCAGAAGCTTGGCGGCAGCGTCGAGGCCCTGCTCAAGCGCCTGGGTTTCAACCTCAGCAATGTGCCCGACGGCCACCTGTGCTGCGGCTCGGCGGGCACCTATTCGCTGACCCAGCCGCAACTGGCCCGGCAACTGCGCGACAACAAGCTCGATGCCCTGGAAAGCGGCCGGCCGGATGTCATCGTCAGCGCCAATATCGGCTGCCAGACCCACCTCGATGGCGCCGGGCGCACCCCGGTGCGGCACTGGATCGAGCTGGTGGACGAGGCGCTAGCGAAGTCGCCAAGCCTGGCATAAGCTCAAACGGGCACCCCTGTTCGACAACCCGAGGACTCGTCATGCGTCATCTTCTGCTTGTCTCACTGCTGGTCATCAGCCCCGCCGTCCTGGCCAAGACCGAATGCAGCACTGCTGAAAAGAACCAATGGCAGGACCAGAACAACTTTCAGGAAGAACTGAAAAAACAGGGCTACGAAATCAAGGAGTTCAAGGTCACCAAGGGCAATTGCTACGAGATCTACGGCAAGAACAAAGACGGTAAAAAAGTCGAGATCTACTTCGACCCGGTCACCGGCAAGAAGGTCAAGGAAGAGATCGACTGAGGTGAGCGACGATAGCCTGCGCCTCTGGGACCCACTGGTGCGCCTGTGCCACTGGTCGCTGGTGGTGGTGTTTGTCGGCGGCTATTTTCTCACCGAAGAAGGCGATGGCTGGCACCGCTGGCTGGGCTATTACGGCCTGACGATCGTACTGCTGCGCAGTGTCTGGGGCTTTGTCGGCAGCCCGGCGGCGCGCTGGGCGCACTTCTGGCCAACGCCCACGCGCTTGAAGTGGCACTTGCAGGCCCTGTTCAGCGGCCAAGACTACCACCGCCTCGGCCATTCGCCGCTGGGCGCGCTGGTGATGGTGCTGATGTTGCTGCTGATGGCCGGCCTTGGCGTCAGCGGCTTCATGATGGAAGAGATTTATTACTTCTGGGGCGACGACGGCCTGCGCGATATCCATGAGCTGATGGCCGATGCCCTGTTGGCGCTGGTGTGCCTGCACATTGCGGCGGCGCTGTTCGAGAGCTGGCGGCTGAAGGAGAACCTGCCGCTGTCGATGCTCACCGGCAGGCGCCGGCGGCGCTGAAACGATCGCGGGTCAAGCCAGCACCCACCGAACTGTGGAACTGGCTTGCCAGCGATGGGCTGCGCAGCAGCCCTCTATCAGTGCTGCATAGGCTGATGATCATGCCCATGCATGGCTTGCGCATTCAACGCCCGCACCGGCGCTTTCACTTCGATGGTCTGCTTGACGCCCTTGGCATCCTCGACCACCAGGGTCAGCGGCACGTGCTCACCTTCCTTGAGTTGCTGGTTGAGGTCCATGAGCATCACGTGATAACCGTTGGGGTCAAGGCTCACCGCCTTGCCGGCCGGCAGCGGCAGGCTGTCGACCTCGCCCATTTTCATCACGTCGTTTTCCATGGTCATCTGGTGCACCTGCACGGTCCTGGCCACCGGCGAGGCGACGCTGAGCAGCTTGCTGTCGGTGCTGGCGGTGAGGGTCATGAAAGCACCGCTGGACTTCTGGTTGGGCACGGTAGCACGCGCCCAGGCGTCGCTGACGGTGGTTTCGGCCATGGCCGGCAGGGCCAGGCCGATCAGGGCCAGCGCGGCCAGGGTACGTTTGACAGGGTTGCGAAGCATTAACACACCTCCATGACAGTGAGCAGGTCTTCTGCGCACTCTTTTGCATTGAGCGAATGGGACAGGCCCAGGCGCAGCTGGCCGCGGGAATCGAAGACGTAGCTGGTCGAGGTGTGCGAGATGGTATAGGTATCGCCGGCTGGCACCTTCTCGTAGAACACACCGAACTCGCGGGCGGCTGCCGCGGTTTCTTCGAGGGTGCCGGACAACGCCACGAACGAGGGGTCGAAGGCCTTGACGTAGGCGTCGAGCACCTCGGGGGTATCGCGCTCGGGGTCGAGGCTGATGAACACCACCTGCAAAAAGCCTGCATCGCGGCCCATCAGCTTCTTGATCTGCACCGCGCGCGCCAGGGTGGTCGGGCACACCGCCGGGCACTGGGTGAAACCGAAGAACACCATCGGCATCGAACCCCAGAAACTCGAGAGGGTACGGACGTTGCCTTGGGTATCCTTGAGCTTGAACGAACGGCCGAGGATCTTGTTGCTCATGTCCTTGCCGTACTTGAAGTCCAGCGCGCCACCGGAACGGGGGTCGCAACCTGCAAGGGCGCCGAGGCCCAGCAGGCTGATCCCGGCAACAACCTGGCGCCGGGTCAGTAAATCAGTCATGTAACCATCCTTTCGGGAAGGTGCCAGCCCCTGGATAGAGGGCATGTCGAGAAACCTTCGCATTTTGTCATGGTGGTGGACGCAGGTTCCAGCGCGCAGCGCCCCGTACGTCTGTATCCCAGTAATTACGGGGTGCGGCCTGTTGTCGCAGGCAGTGACAAGAAACATCCAGCAACGTCTACGGTAGTAATGACGCATCCTGCTCGCCTCTCACTCGTGGAGCCCTCCCCATGCTCAGCAAGGCCGTACTGACCCAACACGAAGTCGCGCAACTGCTTGCCGCCGCCCGCGCCGAAGCCCAGGCCAACCAGTGGCCGGTGAGCATCGCCGTGGTCGATGACGGCGGCCACCCGCTGGCCCTCGAACGCCTGGACGGCTGCCCGCCGATCAGCGCCTACATCGCCCAGGAAAAAGCCCGCACTGCGGCTCTGGGGCGCAAGGACAGCAAGGTCTACGAAGACATCATCAACGGCGGGCGCACGGCCTTTCTCTCGGTGCCGGTGCTCAACGCCAACCTCGAAGGCGGCGTGCCGCTGCGGGTGGACGGCCAGGTGATTGGCGCGGTGGGTGTTTCCGGGGTCAGGTCCGAGCAGGATGCGCAGGTGGCCAAGGTGGCGATCGCCGCGTTGCTGGCCCAGTTGGCCGGCTAAACACTGACAAACTCGAACTGGGTGTATTGCACCCCTTCGGGCGTCTCAATGGTTTCGGCATGTGCCCCCGCCGGCAAGACCCTTGGCCAGAAGCGCAGGCCGGCGAAGTTGTCCGCCAGTACCGATAGCTGCCACGGGCCACGGTGCAAATCGAACAGCCCCTGCGCCGCAGCATGGCCGACCCCTGCCAGGCGATAGGCACTGACGACATAGAACTCAGCCAGTTCGTACACCGCGCGCTCTGGCTGCTGGCGAACCAGGGCAAACCCTGCTATTTCGTCCTCAACCAGCAGCAGGTAGGCAAATCGCCCTGGCTCCTGCCAGTAGAGCGGTAAATAAGGATAGTCCCCGTCGACACCGAGTTCGCGCAAATACTCCGGAAGCATCGCCTCAAAGTGTTGTTTTTCACGCTCAAGTGCAGGTTTGATCTGAACCTTCATGCCGTTAATTTCCTACATCAGTCACAAAACGGTACACATCCTGCTTACTGCGAGGCGACGCATCCTATGATGCGCCTTTCGTAACGACACATAAGGAAAAGTGCCGTGTTCAAACCGTTAGCAGTCGCTGTAAGCCTGGGTTGTGCAATGTTGTCCTCCGGCGCCAGCGCCTATGAATATGGGCAATATGCCGGGCAGACCCTGGACCGTCTGATCAACGACTACCCCGGACGTTACCGCGGTACCGCCAGTTTCGAAGGTGCTACCGCCCTGATGCAAACGCAACTGGGCTTCGGCTACCAGACCCGCCGCCAGGACTTCACCTGGGCCGGCAACCGCAGTTCGCAGAACGTCATCGCCTCCGCCGCGGGCCAGAACAGCACCTACGTGGTGCTCGGCGCCCACTACGACACCTACTTCGGCCGCCCTACCCTGCAAGGCCTGGACGACAACGCCTCGGGCGCCGCCGTGCTCACCGAGATCGCCCGCAACCTGGGCGGCGTGGCCCTGGAGAACGGCCTGGAAGTGGTCGGTTTTGGTGCCGAAGAAGAAGGCCTGCGCGGTTCGCGCGCCTATGTCGCGTCATTGAGCGACAGCCAGCGCGCCAACCTGTTGGGCATGATCAACCTCGACAGCCTGATCACCGGCGACAAGATGTACGCCCACGCCGCCAGCAACAGCATTGCCAACCCGGCCCTGGGCGCCTACCGCGACCAGTTGCTGCGCATCGCCCAGGAGATGAACATCGCGCTGTTCACCAACCCCGGCCTGAACCCCGAATACCCGGCCGGCACCGGCTGCTGCAGCGACGGCGAAAGCTTCAACAGCCTCAACGTGCCGGTGCTGTTCATCGAGGCCACCAATTGGGAGCTGGGTGACCTGGACGGCTACGAGCAGACCGACAACCCGGCGATCCCCGGCGGCTCGACCTGGCACGACCCGGCTGAAGACAACCAGCAAGTGCTGACCAACGCCTTCGGCCAGCAGCGCATCGACCAGCGCCTGAGCGACTTCTCGCGGCTGCTGACGCGCCTGGTGCTGGAACTGACCAACGCCGACCTGCTCGCCTCCACCGCCTCCGGCGGCGCTATGGCGCGGCAGATGGAAGACCAGTTGCAACGCCAGCACCAGGCCCTGACCCGCTTGCATGACCGCCGCTGGCTGAGCCTGCTGGACGCCACACGGGCAGTCGGCAGCTTTGATGGTGAAGTGGGTGTCGAAGGCGAAGTTTCGCCAGACAGCGGTTTCGATGCGCCGGGCAACCCCGAGTCGAAACGCGTGGGCGTTTATGGCGTTGGCGATTACCGTCTCAATGACGCCCTGACTGTCGGTGCCAGCCTGAGCTTCCAGCGCAGCCGTGACGCCCTCGACCACGGCGGGCGCATCGAAGGCGACGCCTGGCAGGCCGGGCTGTTTGCCCTGCTCAACGACGGCGGCCCGCAATGGCTGGCCGGCGAGCTGAGCGCCGGGCATACAAGCTTTGATACCAAGCGCTCGGTGTACATCCAGGCCAGCAACGGCCCGGTGCTGCTCGACCAGCGCCTGTCCGGCGACACCTCGGCGTGGTTCTGGGGCGCGCGGCTCGACGGCGGCTACGACTTCAGCTTCGGCGCCTTGAAGACCGGCCCGGTGGCGGGCCTGGACTACATGCACTATCGCATCGATGACTTCCACGAAGACCAGGCCCTGCGCACTGCCCTGGGCTACGAAAAGCAGAACTACGACGCCCTCGAAGCCAGCCTCGGCTGGCGCCTGCATGGCAGCGTTGGCCTGGGGGCGAACATGGCCCTGCAACCCTACGCCAGCGTGCGCTGGGTACGCGAACTGGCCGATGGCCGCCTGGACGAGATCGACCTCACCAGCAATGCCGACGGCCGTGTGCGGGTAGCGGACATGGGCAGCGTCGACAAGGACTTTGGTCGCGCGCAAGTGGGCGCGCAGTTGATGTTCACCGAGCAGTTGGGGGTGTTTGCCGAGGTCAACAGCCGCTTTGCCCATAGCGAGGGTAATCAGGCTGGCTATTCCCTGGGTGTGCAGTGGCAGTTTTAACCCTGTAGGAGCGGGCTTGCCCCGCGATAGCGGTCTGTCAGTCATATCGCAATCGCGGGGCAAGCCCGCTCCCACAACAAAAGGATATAAAAATAACAAAGCAATCTAACAATTTGGAATAAACAAATTGAAGGGCCTGCGCGGGCTCCTTATATTTTCGGGCATGCCTTGCCCTTGAATCCCAGGAGTCCGCCCATGTCGCACACGCCCCATTCCCCTCTGCGTCGCCTGCTCACCGGCGGCCTGTTTGCCGCCCTGGCGGCGCTGATCCTGCCCGCCCCGCTGGCCCATGCCGAAGCGAGCAAGACCCTGCGCATCGGCTACCAGAAGTTCAACAGCATCAACATCCTCAAAGGCAGCGGCGCCCTGGAAAAAGCCCTGGAGCCACAAGGGGTGAAAGTCAGCTGGTACGAATTCGCCGCCGGCCCGCAGCTGCTCGAAGCGCTGAGCACCGGCGCCATCGACCTTGGCCATGCCGCCGATGCACCCTCGGTATTTGCCCAGGCTGCCGGCAAGCCGGTGGTGTACCTGGCCGCCGAGCAGCCCTACCCCAAGGGCATCGGCCTGGTGGTGCGCGACCAGGACCACATCGCCAACGTCGCCGCCCTCAAGGGCCAGCGCGTGGCCACCGGCCGCGGCTGGAACGCCCAGTACCTGCTGGCCGTGGCCCTGCAGGATGCCGGCCTGAGCTACAAGGACATCACCCCGGCCTACGTCAACAATGCCGCCGACGCCGTGGCCGCACTGCAGTCCGGTAGCGTCCAGGCCGTGACCCTGTGGGACCCGTTCCTCGCCGCCGCCGAACAGCAACCGGGCCTGAAGAACCTGCGCGACGGCAGCGGGCTGTCCAACAACCGCACCTTCTACCTGTCGTCGGTGGCCTTTGCCGACGACAACCGCGCGCTGCTGAAAACCTTCTTCAGCGAACTGGCCAAGGTCAGCAGCTGGGCCAACCAGAAGCCCGACGAAGTCGCTGCCCTGCTGGCACCGCAACTGGGTATCGGCGCCGATGTGCTACAGGTGGCCAGCGAGCGGCGCAACTACAACGCCGTGGCCATTGACGCAAAAATCACCGCCGAGCAGCAGAAGCTTGCCGACACCTTCCAGGGCCTGGGCCTGATCCCCAAAGCGCTGAAGGTGGCCGATGCGGTCTACCCGGTGTCGGTCCTGCCCTGAGTACAGACCATGTCCAAGACCATCCGCTTTAACGCTTTCAGCATGAACGCCGCCACCCACCAGTCCCCCGGGCTGTGGCGCCATCCGCGCAACACCAGCGTCGATTTCAATCGCCTGGGTTACTGGACCGACCTCGCCCGCCTGCTCGAACGCGGGCTGTTCGATGCGCTGTTCATTGCCGATGTGCTGGGTATCTATGACGTCTACCAGGGCAGCGCCGACGGCGCCCTGCGCGGCGGCGTGCAGGTACCGGTCAACGACCCGCTGCTGATCGTCCCGGCCATGGCCGGGGTCACCGAACACCTGGGCTTTGGCATCACCTTTTCGCTGACCTACGAGCACCCGTACCCCTTCGCCCGGCGCATGTCCACGCTCGATCACCTGAGCGCCGGGCGGGTGGGCTGGAACATCGTCACCGGTTACCTCGACAGCGCCGCACGCAACCTCGGCCTGGCGCGGCAACTGGGCCACGACGAGCGCTACGAGCTGGCCGAGGAATACCTGCAGGTGCTGTACAAGCTCTGGGAAAAAAGCTGGGACGACGATGCCGTGTTGCAGGACCGCGCCAGCGGCCAGTTCCTCGACCCGGCCCGGGTGCACCCGATCAACCACCAGGGCGAGCACTTCCAGGTGCCCGGCATTCACCTGAGCCAGCCTTCGCCGCAGCGCACGCCGGTGCTGTTCCAGGCCGGCGCCTCGCCGCGCGGCCTGCGCTTTGCCGCCGACCATGCCGAATGCGTGTTTATCAGCGCGCCGACCCAGGCGGCGCTGAGCGGCTATGTCGAGAGCATCCGCAAGGCCACCCGCGACGCCGGCCGGCCTGAGCAGGACGTGCTGATCTACGCCCAGGCGCTGCTGATCGTCGCCGACAGTCGCCAGGCGGCCGAGGCCAGGCTGCAGGAGTACCGCCAGTACGTGGACGTCGAGGCGGCGCTGACCCTGCTGTCGGGCTGGACCGGCATCGACTTCGCAGGGGCCGACCCCGACGCGTTGATCGAATACATCGACAACGACGCCGGCCGCACTGCCCTGGCGGTGTTCACCAAGGCCGACCCGAACCGGCGCTGGACCGTGCGCGAAGCGGCCGAGTTCGTCAGCCTCGGCGGCCGCGGCCCGGTGTTGCTCGGTTCAGCGTCAGAGATTGCCGATCAACTGGAAGACTGGCTCGACCACACCGGTATCGACGGTTTCAACCTCACCTATGCGGTAGTGCCCGACGACCTGCAAGCGGTGGTCGAGCAGGTGGTGCCCGAGCTGCAACGCCGTGGCCGTTATCCCACGGCATATGAAGACGGAACCTTGCGCCACAAGCTGTTCGGCCGCGGCGACCGTTTGCAAGCCGAACACAAGGGCCGGCTCGTCCAGATCTGATCCCAGGCACTATGCTCTGAACAGTCGCCCAACCGCTGGAGCCTGTTCATGCGCCTTCGCCTTGTCTTGTGCCTGTTGCTGGCCCTCAGCAGCGGCGCCAGCGCCACTGAACAGTGGCACCTGGCGCAGGATGAAGACGGCATCCAGGTGTACCTCAGCGAGGTGCCGGGTTCGCCCTACCAGCAGTTTCGCGGCGTGGCGTTGATCAAGGCCAGCGTGTCGACCTTGAGCGAGCTGCAGGAAAACCTGCGGGTTGCCTGCAAATGGCTGTACGGCTGCGCCGACATGCGCCTGCTCAAGGTCGAGGGCGACAGCACCTGGGTCTACCTGACCACCGCCCTGCCCTGGCCGGCCAGCACCCGCGACATGGTCATCCAGGTGCAGAGCGAGCGCCGCGACGACGGCAGCCTGGTACGGCGCATCAAGGCCGTGCCGGGCATGGTCAAGCATGTGCCGGGGCAGATCCGCGTGCGCCAGCTCCAGGGCCTGTGGACCTTCGTGCCCAAGGGCGAGCAACTCACCGAAGTGACCTACCAACTGCAGGCCGATCCGGCCGGCGACATTCCCTCGTGGCTGGCCAACCAGTTCGTCCTCGATGCCCCCAGCGTGTCCTTGCGCACCTTGCGCGCGGTGGCCGAGCGCCAGGGTGGTTCAGCGCCAGGGCGCTGAGGGTTTCAGAGCACTTCGAACAAGCCGGCGGCGCCCATGCCGCCGCCCACGCACATGCTCACCACCACGTACTTGACGCCACGGCGCCGGCCTTCGAGCAAGGCATGGCCGACCATGCGTGCGCCACTCATGCCGTAGGGGTGGCCGATGGCGATGGCGCCACCATTGACGTTGAGCCGCGCCGGGTCGATGCCCAGGGTCTGTGCGCAATACAGCACCTGGCAGGCGAAGGCTTCGTTGATTTCCCACAGGCCGATGTCATCGACGCGCAAACCGTGCTGACGCAGCAACTTGGGGATCGCCAGCACCGGGCCGATGCCCATCTCCTCGGGGGCCAGGCCGGCCACGGCGATGCCGCGATACAGGCCCAGTGGCCTGACCCCGCTACGCGCCGCCAGCGTCCCGCTCATCAGCACACTGGCACTGGCACCGTCAGACAACTGGCTGGCGTTGCCGGCGGTGATGCAGCCGCCTTCGCGCACCGGCGCCAGGTTTTGCAGGCCCGCCAAGGTGGTTTGCGGGCGGTTGCCTTCATCCTGGGTCAGCTGCACGTCCTGGTAGCTGATCGCCCCGCTGAGCTTGTCGACGACTTTCTTGCGCACGCTGACCGCCACGACCTCATCGGCAAACAGCCCCGCTGCCTGGGCTGCTGCCGTGCGCTGCTGGGATTGCAGGCTATAGGCATCCTGGGCTTCGCGGCTGATGCCGTAGCGCTTGGCGACGAGCTCGGCAGTGAGCAGCATGGGCATGTAGGCATGCTCGGCCATGCGCACTACGCTTGCGTCCTGCTCGGCCGCTGCGGCCTGCATATGGGCGTTCTGCACCAGGCTGATCTGCTCCTGGCCGGCGCCGATCACCACCTGCATGCCGTCGACCATGATCTCTTTGGCGGCAATCGAAATCGCCATCAGCCCCGAGGCGCACTGGCGGTCGATGGTCTGGCCGCTGACCGACAGCGGCAAGCCCGCCGCCAGCACCGACAGGCGCGCCAGGTTGGTCGCAGCGGTGCCGCTTTGCATGGCGGTGCCCAGCACCAGGTCGTCGATCTCGCCGGGTTCGATGGCGGCGCGTTCGACCGCCGCGCGAATGGCCACGGCACTCATCGACGGCGCCTTGAAGTCATTGAAGGCGCCGCGAAAGGCCTTGGCTATCGGCGTGCGCGCGGTTGAGACAATTACGGCGTCTTGCATGGCGATGTACTCCAGTCAGTCACAACGCAAACGGCCCAATGCCGCCCGCAGGGGTTCAGGGATGGTTAGCGGACGGTTGCTGGCGCGCTCGACAAATACGTGAACAAAGCGCCCCACTGCACTGGCCTGCGGCTGCCCGGCCTTGAAGATGCCCAGGCGGTAGTGCACCGAGCTGTTGCCCAGCTTGCTCACCGCCAGGCCGACCTCGATGCGCTCGGGAAAGGCGATCGAGGCGAAGTAGTCGCAGCTGGAATTGACCACCAAGGCGATCACTTCACCCTGGTGGATATCCAGCCCGCCGTGCTCGATCAGGTAGCTGTTCACCGCGCTATCGAAAAAGCTGTAGTAAACGACGTTATTGACGTGGCCATAGACGTCGTTGTCGTGCCAGCGCGTGGTGATCGGCTGGAAGTGACGAAAGGCCTCGCGCCCGGGCTGCTCCATCAGAACGCCTCCCGATAAATCGCCAGGGCATCGGCTTCACTGACCTCGCGCGGGTTGTTGACCAGCAGGCGTTGCTGTTGCATGGCATCGCGGGCCAGCTGTTCGAGACTGCCCTCAGGCACACCGGCATCGCGCAAACGGCTCGGCAGGCCGCAGCGCGGGCTCAGTTCCGCCAGCTCATCGATCAACTGCGCGGTGAGGCTGTGCACATCGCCGGCGCGCAGGCGCTCACCCAGCAGCAGCGGCGCCAGCTCGGCATACAAGGGCGCCGCCGCTTCAGCGTTGAAGCGCAGCACATGGGGCAGCACCAGGGCGTTGGACAGCCCGTGGGGGATATGAAAATGCCCGCCCAGCGGATAGGCCAGCGCATGCACTGCCGCCACCGGCGCGTTGGCAAACGCCTGGCCGGCCAGGCACGCGCCCAGCAGCATGGCCTGGCGCGCCTCGCGGTTGCTGGCGTTGTGCACCGCCTGGTCAAGATTGCCCGCCAGCAACTTCAACGCCTCGCGGGCCAGCAGGTTGGACAACGGGTTGCGCTTGAGCTTGCTGGTGTAGGCTTCGATGGCATGAACCATGGCGTCGATGCCGGTCGCAGCGGTAACGGCTGGCGGCAGGCCGAGGGTCAGGTCGGCGTCGAGCAGCGCAAGATCGGGCAGCAACAGGTTGGAGACCACGCCCATCTTGCTGTGCTCGCCAGTGGTGACGATGGCAATCGGGGTGACTTCCGAACCGGTGCCGGCGGTGGTCGGTACCTGGATCAACGGCAAGCGCCGGCCACGGGCCTGGTCGACGCCATAGATATCGCTGAGCAGTTGCTGGCATTGCGGGTGCGCCAGCAGCGCCACCAGCTTGGCGACGTCCATGGAGCTGCCGCCGCCAAAGCCGACGATCAGGTCGGCGTGCATCGCCCGCGCCTGCAGCACTGCCTCCAGCACACAGGCTTGCGGCGGGTCGGCCTGCACCTGGTCGAACACCTCTACGGCCAGGCCCTGCTGGGCAAAAGCGGGCAACAGTGGCTCGAGCAAACCCAGGCGGGCAATGCCCGGGTCGGTGACGATCAACACCGCCCGCGCCCCCCGCTCGCGGCACAGGCTGGCCAGGCGCAAGGCGGCGCCGGCTTCGCAGAGGATCTGCGCGGTGGTAGCAAAACTGAATGAGTGCATGCGGCGTCCCTCGTTGTTGTTGTTGTGATGCCCGCAGGTAAATCAGAAAGCGAAATCGGCCTCCGGCAGGCTCATCAGGCAACCCGCACCGGCCAGCAAGGCTTCACGGTGGGCGCCAGCACGGGGCAAGACTCTGCGCAGGTAAAAGTCCGCCGCCTGCAGCTTGGCCTGGTAGAACGCCGCCTCGCTGCTGCCGGCCGCCAGGGCCGCGCTGGCGCGCTCTGCCGCTTGCAGCCACAAGGCCGCCAACAACACATAGGCCGAGTAGGCGAGAAAATCCACCGACACCGCGCCGATCTCTTCCGGATCGTGGCGGCAGGCTTGCAGCACCGACTCGCCCAGCGCCCGCCACTGCTGCAGGCACTGCCCTACCCGCTCGGCCATCTGCGCCTGACGGGTAGCCTGGTTTACCTGCGTTGCCAGCTCATCGATCAACGCATTGAGCTCACTGCCGCCATCGCCGAGCAGCTTGCGGCGAACCAGGTCCAGGGCCTGGATGCCGTTGGTGCCCTCGTACAGCTGGGTGATGCGGCTGTCGCGCATCAACTGCTCCATGCCCCACTCGCGGATAAAGCCATGACCGCCGTAGAGCTGCACGCCAAGGCTGGCGACTTCCTGGCCGCAGTCGGTGAAGAAGGCTTTGACGATCGGGATCAGCAAGGCGGCGCGACGTTTTGCAGCACTGCAATGGTGTTCAAGATCGAGCTGGCGCGCGGTGTAGGCGGCGAGCATGCGGCAGCCTTCGCTGAGGGTCTTCTGGGTCAGCAGCATGCGCCGCACATCGGGGTGGACGATGATCGGGTCGGCGGCTTTGTTCGGCGCCTTGGCGCCGCTGATGGCCCGCGACTGCAAGCGCTCGCGGGCATACACCAGCCCCCCCTGGAACGCCGCCTCGGCAATGCCCAGGCCCTGCAGGCCGACCTGAAAGCGCGCGTCGTTCATCATGGTGAACATGCAGGCCAGGCCCTGGTTGGCCTCGCCCACCAGCCAGCCACTGGCGCCGTCGAAGTTCATCACACAGGTGGAAGCGCCCTTGATGCCCATCTTGTGTTCCAGCGCGCCGCAACTCAAAGCGTTGCGCGCGCCGAGGGTGCCGTCGGCGTTGACCAGCCGCTTGGGCACCAGGAACAGGCTGATGCCCTTGACCCCGGGCGGTGCGTCGGGCAAACGCGCCAGCACCAGGTGGATGATGTTGGCGCTCAGGTCCTGCTCGCCGCCGCTGATGAAAATCTTGCTGCCACTGAGCTGGTAGCTGCCGTCGGCCTGGGGCATGGCGCGGGTACGCAACAGGGCCAGGTCGGTGCCGGCCTGGGGCTCGGTAAGGCACATGGTGCCGGTCCATTCGCCGCTGACCAGTTGCGCCAGGTAGCGTTGCTTGAGCGCGGCGCTGCCATGGCGATCCAGCGCCAGCACCGTGCCTTCGGTGAGCCCGGAGTAGATGCGAAACGACAGCGACGCGGCCATCAGCATCTCGTGAAAACTGGCCGAAACCATTTGTGGAAAACCCTGGCCGCCGAAATCCAGCGGCCCGGTCATGCTCGCCCAGCCCTGCTCGACGTAGCGTTTGTAGGCCTGGCGAAAGCCATCGGGCGTGGTCACCTGACCGTCCTGTAAGCGGCAGCCCTGCTCGTCACTGTTGCGGTTCAGCGGTGCGACCACTTCGGCGGCAAAACGGGCGCCCTCTTCGAGCACGCCATCGATGGTCTCGCGGTCCAGGCCGCTGCCCAGTTGCTGGCAATGGCCACTGACATCGAACAGCTCGTGCAGCACGAACCGCATATCGCGTAGCGGTGCCTGATAGCTCATGCCCGGCCCTCCTGGACAACAGCAAAGTCTTTGCCGGCGGCGACCAAGCGGGCAATCAGCGGCGCTGGCCGCCAATGTTCACCCAGCATGCGCTGCAGGCGCTCCAGACGTTCCTGGATCGACGCCAGGCCCTGGCTGTCAGCCCAGCGCATCGGCCCGCCAACCGCGGCCGGGAAGCCGTAGCCATTGAGGTAGACCCGATCGATGTCGTGGCTGTTGGCGGCAATGTTCTCTTCGAGGATCTTCGCCCCTTCGTTGACCAGCGCCAGCAGGCTGCGCTCGACGATTTCCGGGGCGCTGATCAGCCGGCGGCGATAGTCCAGGCCGGCAGAAACACGCTCGATCAGGGCATCGACCTCTGGGTCGTGCTCGGCCTCGCGGCTGCCTTCGGCGTACTGGTAGTAACCACGGCCGGCCTTCTGACCGAAGCGGCCGAGCTCGCACAGGGCGTTGTCGACCTGCACCAGCGGGCTGTCCATCCCCTGCCCGGCCAATTGGCGCGCGCGCCATTCAAGGTCGACACCCACCACGTCGTACATGCGAAACGGGCCCATGGCAAAACCGAAAGCCTGCAAGGCGCCATCGACCTGGTGGGGCAGCGCGCCTTCGAGGAGCATCTTGCGCGCCTCGTCGGCATAGGTTTTAAGCATGCGGTTGCCGATAAAGCCGCGGCAGTTGCCAGCCACCACGGCGATCTTGCCCAGGCGCTGGCCCAAGATTTTGGCCTGCTCGAGCACGGCCGCCGAGGTGTGCTGGCCGCGAACGATTTCCAGCAGTTTCATGATGTGCGCAGGGCTGAAAAAGTGCAGGCCCAGTACCTGCTGCGGGCGCTGGGTGACGGCGGCAATGGCGTCGATATCCAGCGCCGAGGTGTTGCTGGCGAGGATCGCGCCGGGCTTGAGGGTGCGGTCCAGGGTGCGGAAGATTTCCTGCTTGAGCTCGAGGTTCTCGTACACCGCCTCGATCACCAGGTCGACATCGGCCAGCGCTGCGTAGTCGTCCACCGGCCGAATGCGCGCCAGGTTCTGTTCGGCCTGCGCCTCGCTGATACGTCCCTTGACCACCTGATGGGCCCAGGTGTCAGCAGCCATCTTCAGGCCGGCGCTGACCATCTGCGCGCTGGCATCGAGCCACAACACCGGAATGCCGGCACTGGCCAGGCTGATGACAATCCCCCGGCCCATGGTCCCCGCCCCTATCACTGCGGCCTGCTGCACATCGAAGTCGTTGCTCACACCGGCACCCCTAAGTCGAAAAGAAGGATTGCCGACACCCTAAGCAGCTGCCTACTATTTGAGAAATTTCATTTTCATATGTGTGATATTTGCAATATGAATATATCTACCTTCGACCTCAACCTGCTGCGCATCCTCGACGTGCTGCTGCGCGAGCAGAACGTTTCGCGCGCCGCCGAGCGCCTGGCCCTCAGCCAGCCGACGGTGAGCAACGCCCTGGCGCGCCTGCGTGAACTGCTCGACGACCCGCTGCTGGTGCGCATCGGCCGGCGCATGCAACCGACGCCCAAGGCCCTGGCCCTGGAAGGCCCGATCCGCTCGGCGCTGCAGCAGATCGAGCAAACGCTGAATGTCGGTGAAAGCTTCGACCCGCACCTGAGCCGGCAGACCTTTCGCATTGCCATGACCGACTTCGTCGAACAGCTGTGCATGCCCGGCCTGCTGCGCCGCCTGCAGGAGCGCGCGCCGAACCTGCGCCTGGACATCGCCCCGCTGGCGCCAAGCCTGCCGGTGGATGCCCTCGACCGTGGCCAGCTGGACCTGGTGCTGGGGCGCTTCGACGAGATTCCGGCGCGCTTTGCCCGTCATCACTGGCGCAACGAGACCTTGCAGATTGCCCTGCGCCAGGATCATCCGCTGGTGAACGGCGCACTGGATCTGGACACCTTCCTGCGCCTGCGCCACCTCTGGGTGCATGGCGGGCAGACCCGCGGCATGGTCGATCAATGGCTGGGGGAACAAGGCCTGGCGCGGCAGATCGTCTACACCACGCCCAACTACTTGCAGGCGGCGCACCTGGTGGCGGCGTCGGACTTGTGCGTGGTGCTGCCGACGCAACTGGCACGTCACTTCGCCACGCTGCTGCCGTTGCAGCTGCATGACTTGCCGTTTGCGCTGGAGGCGTTCGAGCTTGAGCTGGTGCACCTGGCCCAGCGCGGGCAGGACCGGGCGCTGGGCTGGTTGGTGGGGGAGATTTTGCGGGTAACTTGAGGGCCACATCGCGGGGCAAGCCCGCTCCCACAGGTCATGTGTACAGCACAAATCCTGTGGGAGCCGGCATTGCCGGCGATCAGATGGGTCAGGACAGCGCTTTTTTCGCCGCCCGCACGTGCAACACCGCGCCCATCAGGGCCACGACAATCGCCGCCGCACCGGTGGAGAACACCAGTACCTGGTAGTCCGGGACAAAGGCCATGGTTACCAGGCAGCCGATGATGAACACGATCACCAGGTAGGTCAGCCACGGGAACAGCCACATTTTCAGGCGGATCGGCTTGCCCTCGGCTTCGAGCTTGCGGCGCATCTTCAGTTGCGAGAAGGCGATCACCAGGTACACCAGCAAGGCGATCATGCCGGTGGTGTTCATCAGCACGTCGAGCACGTCTTTCGGGCGCAGGGTTTCGCTGAAGTTGATCAGGGCCACGAACACCGCCACCGAGCACGAGCCGATGATCGAGAACACCGGCACGCCGGTACCGGCACGGGTGATCTTGAAGAACGACGGCGCATCACCACGGGTCGACAGCGAGAACAGCATGCGCGAGGCGGTGTAGTGCGCCGAGATCAGGCAGCTGCTCACCGAGGTCAGCACCACGAAGTTCATTACAAACTCCGCACCCGGAATACCCAGCAGCTCCAGGGTACGACGGTACGAGCCGTAACCCGAGGTGCCCATCAGCGGGTCGTTCCACGGCACCAGGGCGACGATCAGGAAGATCGAGCCGACGTAGAACAGGCACACCCGCCAGACCACCGAGTTGGTCGCCTTGACGATCTGCTCGGACGGGTTCTTCGACTCGGCGGCAGCAATGGTGACGATTTCGGCGCCGAGGAAGGCGAACATCACCCCGAGCATGGCCACCACCACCGCCTCCATGCCGTTGGGCATGAAGCCTTGCGCGGTGAGGTTGCTCAGGCCGTGGACTTCACCGGTGGGCCACAGGTTGACTACCGCCAACCCGCAGACCACCAGGAAACAGATGATCGCCACCACCTTTATCAAGGCGAACCAGAACTCGAACTCGCCGTAATGCTTGACGTTGAAGAAGTTGACGCTGATCAGCACCAGGGTGGTGGCCAGGACGAACACGTTGACGCTGATCGACGGGAACCAGCCGTGTAGAATCTTGCCGGCGACGTAGGCTTCCCAGGCCATCAAAATCACCCAGAACCACCAGTACAACCAGCCGATGGTAAAGCCCGCCCAGCGGCCGATGGCGCGCTCGGCGTAGGTGGAGAACGAGCCGGTGTCGGGCGATGAAGTCGCCATTTCACCGAGCATGCGCATGATCAGCACCACCAGGATGCCGCCGGCCAGGTAGGCCAGGATGGCCGCGGGGCCGGCGCTGTGAATCACACTGCCGGAGCCGACGAACAATGCCCCGCCGATAACCCCGGCGATCGACATCATGGTCAGGTGGCGAGACTTGAGCGAAGCGCTGAGCTTGCTCTCGTGCTCCACCTTCGCTGTGGAAGTGGATGTGGATGTTGCGTCCATCAGTAGCTACCTCGTGTTCTTTTTATGCAAGGAAACTCGTGACACCGCCTGCTACAGCGGTCTCACCCATTCGAATCGGTAAAGGTGCGGGCAGCCGCAATCGCCCGGCCCAAGTCATGGGTCGGCGACGCTGCTCACAGGGCCAGCGAATTACCTCTGGTCGGATTGAACGGTGCAATGGCGCGATGGCGGGTCAGTGCCACCTGTGCGCAAGGAGCGGTTGGGCGGTGCCCAAGGGTGAAAGCATGTGTGTCATTGTGATTATTCATACTGCTTCAACGTGCTTTAGCTAGCGATAACAGACCCCTAATGTAAAAATGTCCGACACATAGAGCCATGCACAGCGCGATGAAAAATCCACTGCACTGTACAGGCCGCCGATGCAGTACACCGCGTTTTCCTGCAGGCGCCCGGCGTTACGCACACCTGAAGGCACAGCTTCCCCATGCTTGAATTACGACCCGACGCATCGCCCCCGCTGGTCAACCAGATCATCAACGGGCTGCGGGAGTTGATCGAGAACCAGACCCTCAAACCCGGTGCCAAGGTGCCCTCGATCCGGGCCTTCGCCGCCACCTATTCGGTCAGTACATTCACCGTGGTCGAAGCCTACGACCGCCTGGTCGCCCAGGGTTTGCTGGTCAGCCGCGGCAATGCCGGGTTCTTCGTCAACCGCTCGGCCGTGGAGCTGATCGAAAGCCAGGCCAGTGAGCCGGCGCCGGGCAAGCCGGAATTCAACTCCGAGTGGTACCTGCAGCAAATCTTCGAAAGCCGCCAGCTTGCGTTCAAGCCCGGCTGCGGCTGGCTGCCCAACGACTGGATGTTCGAAGACGGCCTGCGCCGGGGCATGCGCCAGGTTGCCAGCAGCGTGCTGGAATTGAGCGGCTACGGCGACCCCATGGGCCTGCTGGAACTGCGCACCCTCACCGCGCAGAACCTGCAGCAGGACCTGCGCATCGTCGCCAACCCCAACCAGCTGATGCTCACCCACGGCGCCAGCCAGGCCCTGGACCTGGCCGTGCGCACCCTGGTGCGCCCGGGCGACGTGGTGCTGGTGGACGACCCCGGCTACCCCAACCTGATGAGCATTTTGCGCTTTCAGGGCGCGACCCTTCTGGGCGTACCGCGCACGCCCAACGGCTACGACCTCGACCACCTCGAACGGCTGCTCGAACACCACCGGCCGACGGTGTTCTTCACCCAGCCGCACCTGCACAGCCCGACCGCCTCGCGCACGCCGCTGGCGCAACTGCACCGCCTGCTGCAACTGGCCGCGCGCCACGGCTTTCGCCTGGTGGAGAACAACCTCTACGCCGACATGATCAACGAGCCGCTGCCGTGCCTGACCAGCCTCGATCATCTACAGCAGGTGGTGTACGTCGGCAGCTACTCGAAGAGCATCTCGCCGAATGTGCGGGTCGGTTTCATGCTGGCCAACCCCGAACTGATGCAGCAACTGCTGCAACTGAAAATGCGTTCGGGCCTGACCACCTCGCAGGTGATGGAACGGGTGGTGTACGCGGCCATCACCGACGGCCGCTGGCGTAAGCACCTCAAACGCCTGCGCCAGCGCCTGGCCGATGCGCAGCAGCAGGTCAGCGAACAGCTCACGCGGCTGGGTTTCGAGCGCTTTATCGAAGGCGATGAAGGCATGTACCTGTGGACCCGCCACCCGGCCATCGCCGACAGCGCGGCGCTGGTCGACGACGCCCTGGAGCAAGGCATCATGCTCGGCCCCGGGCAGTTGTTCATGGTCGACTCACAAGCGACCGGGTGGATGCGCTTCAACGTCGCGTTCAGTACCGAGGCGGCGTTGTGGGAGAAGCTTGAGAAATTGCTGGTCAAGCATGGGCGGCGTCAGTAGGAGCGGGCTTGCCCCGCGATGGCGACAAGGTAATCGATATAAATCGATTACTTTGAAAAACACAAAGCTCAGCGTCTATTTTATTCAACACGCACTCTTACCCAAAAACCCCGCCATAGAGCCACACAGATCGCTTTTTCGAACCCCGCACCGTACCAACCAGAAATTTCTTGTAAAAATTTAATTGACACACCTCTGTCACTCTTCTTATTTTCCCTCCCTGCCTCACCTTCATAAAAATAATTTCAAACCCTACGGGCAAGCGCCATCCATGCCAGTCTCTTCGCGTGCAGCACACCAGCAGAACACAGGAACGGTTCTCGACTCCGCAGCGGACGCATACTTCAAAAAGACCCTGAAACTCTGGCAAGTGGTCATCATTGGCCTGGCCTACATCGCCCCGATGACCGTGTTCGATACCTTCGGCATCGTCTCCGGCATCACCCATGGGCATGTGCCCAGCGCCTACGTGCTGGCGCTGCTGGGCATCCTCTTCACCGCGGTCAGTTATGGCGTGCTGGTTCGGCGCTTTCCCGAGTCTGGTTCGGCCTATACCTACACGCGCCGGGCAATCAACCCGCACGTGGGCTTTCTGGTCGGCTGGTCGTCGCTGCTCGATTACCTGCTGCTGCCGATGGTCAACGCCCTGCTGGCCAAGCTCTACCTGTCGGTGATGTTCCCCGAGGTGCCGGCCTGGGTCTGGGTAGTGGGCTTCGTCACGGTGATGAGCCTGATCAACATGCGCAGCATCAACCTGGTGGCCAACTTCAACACCTTGTTCGTCGCCATCCAGGCGCTGATCATCGGCGTGTTCATCTACCTCACCCTACGCGGCCTGCACAGCGGCGAAGGCCTCGGCACTTCGTGGAGCCTGCTGCCGTTTGCCGACCAAGGCACGCACTTCAACGCCCTAGTCGCCGGCGCCACCATCCTCTGCTTTTCGTTCCTGGGTTTCGATGCGGTGACCACCCTGTCGGAAGAAACCGAGAACGCGCAGAAAGTCATCCCACGGGCGATCTTCCTGATTGCTTTGATCGGCGGCCTGGTGTTCATCGTCGTGTCCTACTACATCCAGGCGTTTTTCCCGACCATGGACCGGTTCCAGGACCACGAAGCGGCCCTGCCGGAAATCGCCCTGTATGTCGGCGGCAAGCTGTTCCAGTCGATTTTCATCTGCTGCACCTTCATCAATACCCTGGCCTCGGGCCTGGCTTCGCAAGCCAGTGTGTCGCGCCTGTTGTACGTCATGGGCCGCGACAACGTCATCCCGCGGCGCTACTTCGGCCGCCTGCACGGCAAATGGAAAACCCCGGTGATCAACATCGCCATCGTCGGGCTGATCTCGCTGTCGGCGATCTTCTTCGACCTGGTGACCGCCACCTCGGTGATCAACTTCGGCGCGCTGGTGGCCTTCAGCTTCGTCAACCTCTCGGTGATCGTGCACTGCTACCTGCGCGAGGGCTGCAACAAGACCTGGCTGGACAAGCTCAAGTACCTGGTGGTGCCGACCATCGGCTTTTGTATCATCGCCATCCTCTGGCTGGACCTGGACAGCCACTCGCTGCTGTTCGGCGGGGTGTGGGCGACGCTGGGGGTGCTGTACCTGGCATACCTGACCAAGGCCTTCAGGGTTGCACCGCCCAGCTTCATTGCCGAGTAACTGCCCGTAGGAAACAGCCCGTCGATACTGACGGGCTTTGTGCATTCAACAACCCGACAGAACAAGGACGCCCTCATGCTGCTGCGCCGCCTGCTGATTCAATGGAAGATCACTTTGCTCGCCGGCCTGTGCCTGCTGGCCATCGTGGTGGTGCTGATGGCGGCCACGCTGATGCAGTCGAGCCGCAGCGCCGCGCTGGTCAACACTGCCAACACGCAGATGCTCGACCACAACGCACGGCTGCGCCTGCACACCTCGGCCCAGCTGCAGGCGGCGAATATCCAGCGCTACTTTCGCGATGCGTATTTGTATGGCGATGGCGTCGCGCAACTGGTGATGTTCTTGAAGGCCCAGGGCAACGACAACCTGCGTCACGACCTGACCGAACAGACCCGCAAGGCCTTGGGCAAGAACCCCGACCTGCTTGGCCTGTACCTGGTGTTCCTGCCCAACGCCCTGGACGGCAAGGACAGCGCCTTCAGCGATCAGGCCGCGGTCGGCAGCAACGAGAACGGACGCTTCTCGCTGTACTGGTCGCAGCCCAAGCCCGGCGAGCTGGAGTCTGAAGCCATGCCCGAGTCGATGCTTGCCGACACCAGCCTGTCGGCCAACGGCTCGGCCTACAACCGCTGGCTCACCTGCCCGCTGGAAACCGGTGAAGCCTGTGTAGTCGATCCGTACTTCGACAGCGTCGGCGACCGTACGCCATTGATGACCAGCATCGCCTTCCCGCTCAAGCAGGACGGCAAGATCGTCGGCGTCATGGGCCTGGACATCAGCCTCGACAACCTGCAGCAACTGAGCCTGGACGGGCGCAAGGAGCTGTTCGACGGCAACGGCCAGGTCAGCATCGTCAGCCCCGCCGGTTTGCTCGCAGGGCATAGCCGCGATGCCGCGCAGCTAAGCAAGAAATTCGAGCAAGTGTTCGGCCAGCACGCCAGCGCCGTGGCCGCGCAGATGCGCGCCGGCAAGGCGGCTGAGTTCAGCGACAACGGCGTGCTGCAGGTCAGCCAGTCGTTCGCCCCGGTGCCCGGCGCACAACCGTGGAGCGTGCTGCTGGAAGTGCCCGAACAGGTACTGCAAGCGCCGGCGATTGAACTCAACGCACGCCTGGACGCGCACAACAGCAGTGCCAACCTCAGCAGCCTGCTGATGGCCCTGGCGGCGGCCTTGGTGGGCCTGGTGGTGATCTGGCTGACCGCCCGTGGCGTGACCCGGCCGATTTTAAGTGTGGCGGCGATGCTCAAGGACATCGCCAGCGGCGAAGGCGACCTGACCCGGCGCCTGGACTACGCCAACAAGGACGAACTCGGCGAATTGACCCACTGGTTCAACCGCTTTCTCGACAAGCTGCAACCGGTGATTGCCGACGTCAAAGCCTCGGTGCAGGATGCGCGCAGCACCGCCGACCAATCGGCGGCGATTGCCAGCCAGACCAGCGCCGGCATGCAGCAGCAATACCGCGAAGTCGACCAGGTGGCCACCGCCTCCCAGGAAATGAGCGCCACCGCCCAGGATGTCGCCCGCAACGCCGCGCAAGCCGCCGAAGCTGCGCGCGGCGCCGACCTTGCCAGCCGCGAAGGCCTGAGCATGATCCGCAACACCACCCAGGCGATCGAACGCCTGGCCAATGAAATGACCGCCGGCATGCAAGAGGTACAGCAACTGGCCAGCCGCAGCGAGCAGATCGGCTCGGTGCTGGAAGTGATCCGCGCCATCGCCGAGCAGACCAACCTGCTGGCCCTCAACGCCGCCATCGAAGCCGCCCGCGCTGGCGAGGCCGGGCGCGGCTTTGCGGTAGTGGCCGATGAAGTACGCAACCTGGCCAAACGCACCCAGGACTCGGTGGACGAAATCCGCGTGGTGATCGAAGGCCTGCAACAAGGCACCCGCGAAGTGGTCGACACCATGCACAGCAGCCACCGCCAGGCCCAGGACAGCGTCGCCCAGGCCGAACAGGCGCTACCGGCGCTGCAGCGAATTGGCGAAGCGGTGACGGTGATCACCGACATGAACCTGCAGATCGCCTCGGCGGCCGAAGAGCAAAGCGCGGTGGCCGAAGAAGTGAACCGCAACGTGGCGGGGATTCGCGATGTGACCGAGTCGCTGTCGGGGCAGGCGCAAGAATCGGCGCAGATCAGCCAGGCGCTGAACCGCCTGGCCAATCATCAGCAGGGGTTGATGCAGATGTTCCGGGTGTAGCACTCCCCTGTGGGAGCGGCGGTGCGACGACTCGACTTGACCCGCGATGAGACCAGCAGCCAATGCACGATCTCACCGCCGCCGATAACTCTTCTTGCCACTGGGCGTCAGGCAGTACACCCCACCCCGCGGCCCCGTGCAGAAGCTCCCGGTCCCACAGCCACAGCCCTCACTTGCCCCGCGCAACGGCTGTAGCGCGGGCCGAGCCGCCCTGCCGCCCATGGTCGCCGAGCAACTTTTCTTAGAAGCACTGATCGACCCGTCATTACACAAAAACAGATCGCCATCACATCCAGCAATCCCACCCTTGCGCCCGGAGCAAGGCTTATTACCCGCCAACGCCGTGGACGCCGCCAACACCAGTACCAGGGCCAACCCTAGCCGCCCGTAAAAACAACGTGCCACAGCATTCCCTCCGTAGAATATGGCCGAATGCTATCAGCGTTGCCATAGCTCAGCAAAACCCGGCCATCCGTGCTCCCAGGGCAAAACTGATTGTCCCCGTCAAATATCAACCCGGTGGCGATCCGCTAAAGGCGTAATGAGTAACGTTCACAGCAAAGTCCAGCGAAACTTTTCACTTTATTCGCTAACTGATTGATCCATATCAATATTTAACTAATTAACCAATAAGAGCACGCCCGCAGATGCCCGCTTAACGCCGAGAATGTCTACACCATTCACGGTGGAGAGTAGAGTTGAAGCGCATCAAGATAGTGTTGTGGTCGTTGTTCGTCGGCTTGACCCTGCTATGGGCACTGGCAGATACCTTTGTGCCCACCCCACTGACTTACTTCTCGCTACGCACGGTGCTGGTGCAATACACCGGCGTCATCGCCATCGCCGCCATGAGCGTGGCGATGATGCTGGCCGTGCGCCCGCGCCCCCCGGAACCGCTGCTGGGCGGGCTCGACAAAATGTACCGGCTGCACAAATGGCTCGGCATCAGCGCCCTGGTATTCGCCAGCGTGCACTGGGTCTGGGCCAAGGGCACCAAGTGGGCGGTTGGCTGGGGCTGGCTGGTCAAGCCGGCCAAGGGCGGCGGCGCGGCGCCGGAACTCGGCGCGATCGAGCAGGCGCTGCGCAGCCAGCGCGGGCTGGCCGAAACCCTGGGGGAATGGGCGTTCTACGCCATCGGCGTGCTGATCATCCTGGCCCTGGTCAAGCGCTTCCCGTACCACTGGTTTGCCAAGACCCACACGGTGCTGGCGGCGCTCTATCTGGTGCTGGTGTTCCACACCGTGGTGCTGCTCAAGTTCGACTACTGGCTGCAACCCATCGGCATCGTCACCGCCCTGCTGCTGGTCGGCGGCACGCTGGCGGCGCTCCAGGCACTGTTCAAGCGCATCGGCAAGCAGCGCAAGGTCCAGGGCCAGATCCAGACCCTGATCCACTACCCGCAGGCGAACCTGCTGGAAACCCACATCGCCCTGCAAGCGGGCTGGCCCGGGCACCAGGCTGGCCAGTTTGCTTTTGTGACCTCATCCGAATCGGAGGGGCCGCACCCGTACACCATCGCCTCGGCCTGGGACCCGCAAGCGGCGCAACTGCGCTTTATCACCAAAGGCCTGGGCGACCACACCCGGCGGCTGCCAACGCGGCTGAAAGAAGGCGACCCGGTGACAGTAGAAGGCCCCTCCGGCTGCTTCACCTTCGAAGACCAAAAGCCCCGGCAGGTCTGGATCGGCGCCGGCATTGGCATCACCCCCTTCGTGGCCCGGCTCAAGCAACTGGCGCTGGAGCCGGACCGGCAACACAGTATCGACCTGTTCCACCCGTGCGGCGCGGATGCTGCCGACGCCATCGACAACCTGCGCGCCGACGCGGCCGCGGCCGGCGTGCGTTTGCACCTGTGTGTGTCTGGCCAAAATGGCCGGCTCAGTGGCGAACGCCTGCGCAAGGAAATTGCCGACTGGCAGCAGGCGAGCTTCTGGTACTGCGGGCCTGCGGACTTTGGCCAGGCCCTGCGTGACGACCTGGTGGCCCATGGGCTGAAGCCGAAAGACTTTCATCAGGAGTTGTTCCAGATGCGCTGACGATCAGGCGGGCGCAGCCGCCACCAGCATCGCCGAACCGTGTGGGAGCGGGCTTGACCCGCGATGAGGCCAGCACATTACCGACCAGCCTTACGCAACCGCCTAACCACAGCAAAACGCTTACAAAACTGCCGATGGTGGTGACTGTTCAACAAAACCAGCGCCACCGCAGGCAGTGCAATCGACGTCGCGGAAAAAAACAGATGGAGACCGCCTCCCAAACTGGCGATGGCCATCAGCAGACTCGTCACCGCAACCGCAACGAGACACCATACCCCCCAGGCAAAACCGTTAGCGATCAGACCAGCGCCTACGCCACACACCGCCGCCCCGAGCAAAATCACAATCAGCACATACCCCATGTTCTCGAGATGCCCGGCAAAGTAGGCGTACTCCAGCTGCACCGTTGCCAGCGCAATAGAGGCCATGGTCAAGAAAAACGCGGCGAAAGATCGGCCCATGTAGCGCCTTAAAAACGCCGCCATCCCCGGATACCGCAACACATCCACAGGCTGCCCCGGCAAGCGCTTGGCCCGCGGAGCCTTGCTGATCTCGACAAACCTTGCATATAGCCGCCGATAGCCCTGGCTGTTGAACACCAGCAGACCAGCCAGGGGACAGAAAAGCGCCAGGTAATAAACCAGCCCAGGTGGACGCTGGGCATACATCCCCAAAGCGACCAGCAAACAGCACACCAGCAGTGCCACCAACCACCAGATCAACCGCGTGCTCCCCCACACCAGCAAGAGGTGCAGCAGGGTCGGGATAACCACGCCGTTCCTCACGCCGCGCAGGATGTCGGATGAACTCATGGCGCTCAGAGAGTGTGCGCCGTTAATCACCAGCATCAGGCTCATGAGGGAAGCAACTGACAGCAACCAGCTCAAGGTCAGCAGCGGGAAATTGCGGCGCAGGCAGGCGTTGATTTGTTCTTGGTGATTCATCCGTGAACCTTTGAGGGTGAGGGTTCGATTTTATCGTTTGCCCGATACAGGCTTGAAGTGATTGCGCCGGATGTCCGACAGGGTTTTGCTCATCTCTCGATAACGGCGGCTGTTATACGCCAACAGCGCCACCTGCGAAACACGCCTCTCCCAGGCGGATGATCGCATCGGTGAAGGAGATGAAAGTCAGGAAAAATCCGCTCCATAGCAAGGAGTGAGCATTGACGTATGTAAGCCGGCAATTGCGACGGATCTAGCACTGGCCCGTTCTCCTTGCCGAACTCGCTAAGTGAACCCGCCCCGTCCTCGGTTCTCCCTCTCCCGCAACCTCATCAGCCGCCGTCGCATCTCGCGGTGGCGCTCGCTGTTGAACAAAAGCAGAGCCAGCAACGGTGCCAACAGCGCCAAGGTAAAAAGTGGCATGGGCGTGCGGGGGCCATAGGTGGAAAGAGTTAGTAGCATGCACGCGCCAAGCACCATGACGACAAGCCACATGCCGGAGCGCCGCCCTCGAAGCTGAAGCATGTTGCCCACGCTCAGCAGCAAAGAGCAGACCACGAGTGAAGAAATGATGTACTCGGGTAGGTCGGGATGGGTCTTGAAATGAAGCAGGCTCGCGAGTGCTATCGCCAGTGAGAAGGAAAAACAGCTCAGCATCAATGCTGCGGCGTATACGGGGAAGTAGCGATTCAGAAATTTCTTGTTCCTCACGGGATAAGTCACGATTCAAATTCCTCATACAATGCAACGACTATGCTGTACAAAATTGCGCTCCCCGGCACTGCCAAGGCCACTCCAACTGCGTCTCTGATCATCGAAAGGGTGATGCTATTTAGCTCTGTATTGGAGTAACGCTTCGGAAGCGATTCCAAGTGCTGTTTCAGCTTCAACTGATTAGCAGTCAATGACGGATGGCGAATCGATAGAATTTCCTTGGTCAACGCTTTGCGTTGTTGACGACTCAGCGGCCTACTAAGATCAAACCAGCTGTTCCCTGTGGCAGCCTTTCGCATTTGAAGGTATCGCAAGATCACATGCGTTGAGATCGCAGCCCCCAACAAAGAAATCGAATCGAGCAGAGGGACTATCGTTCGATACCACTCCTGCTCCATCATCTTGTCATTGAGCTCAGGATCATGAATCTCTAGAGCGGTACTGACTGAACCAATGCCACACAGTAATAACCCAGCGCCCGCGACCACCGTCCCGACGATCTTGATCGCCAATGCAATAGGGGGCGAAAACAACTTCACTGCCGGACCATCAAGTACAGCCCGTAGCGCTATCACCGCCCCAGCGCATGTCACGGAAGTTTTCAACGCTTCCGTTACAACCTGTGACTCTCTGGGGTGATGCACCAAGTGATCCACGTATTGCATTGGCGCCAAGTGTCGCTTCACCTCCCGCAACACCACCCGCTTGGGCAATACACTACAAATCGGCCGAAACTCCCGCAACGTCACCACGTTGTAGTCCGCATCGATGTACACCACCCCTGCCCCAACGATCCCAGGATCGGCATCAATCGCTGCAAACAGCCTCGGCACGTTGACCAGGCTTTCAATCCGCTGGCGCGCAAAGTACTGCGACGGGCTCGCGCCAAGCCCGCTCATCCTTGAGTCGTTCATGGGGTCTCCTGAAACGTGAAAGCGCCCGCAAACCCGAAGGTTGCAGGCGCTTGAGCGGCCTAGTTTTAGCAGCTAAAAATCAACGTTTCAGAAGTGTATTTTTGCTGTGTGTGTCGTCCTACACGCTCAAAAGAGGAAGTAAACGAAGGGGCGTAGGACGCATCTTTTGATGCTTGAATGATCGTGCCCCATCAGATTGCTAGTTGCCGATATCCTGGACCGGTGTACACGAGTGATACGACAAACGTCTGCTATGCACACGTTTTAAGTCGTGCCAATAGTCATGCCAGACACTCGATACAAATCTTAAGCGCGCAGCAGAGTGCCGTCTTGAATCGTCATACCGGTATAGCGGTATGGATCCTGACCTACCCCATACTGATCAAGAATTAGCCCTTGGCTTGTTGTCGATAGGCTTCGAGGATCGCTTCACGGGCAGGTAGCTTGCGTTCAGCATCATCCGGTGTGACATCGATGCCTGCGAGACGCAGGCTGGCCGAATAATTGGACTGACGTGTCTTGGCGCAATGGGCTTTCTTGGCGTGCAAGCTTGGCGCTTTCAAAGGACTGACCTCATGGCTGGGCAATGACGCCGAGTAACAACTCCAGGAACGGCCATCCCCTCTCCCTTTAACCTCTGTCGGCCAGAGTGGGAGCGGGCTTGCCCCGCGATGAAGCCTGTACTGCTTACCTTGCCAATCATGCTTTACCACCGCTTGCTAGCCATCGATTCCGCATCCTGCGTATGACCACCACACGTTTGCACATTTGGCGGTAACGTCGGCTGTTGATGATTAGCAAACCGAACAAGGATGCAGCCAATGAGGCCACAAACAGAAGCATATGAGATGACCGACCGTAGGTTGAGAGCGTGGCAAGGAAGCAAACAAACAGCAGCACAACAATCATCCATACCGCCCAAGTGCGACCACGAATCAGGATGAAGGTCCCTAACGTGATCGCCAGCGTACCGACCGCCAGCATGCCCATCGCAAGCTCTGACTCGTAGGCGTGCTTCAAAAAATAGGTATTGATTACGCTTAATGTAGCCATTGCCGTAGCGAAAAGTGCCAATAGGTATGTACCGATCAAACACGGATAGAATCGACGAATAAATACCCACATCTGGGCCTGGCTGATCACGATTCACTTCCTCGGTTAGGCTAAGCGCTACTGACTGTACAGCACTGCTTCCCCCAAAGTACTGCGACGGGCTCGCGCCAAGCCCGCTCATTCTTGAGTCGTTCATGGGGTCTCCTGAAACGTGAAAGCGCCTGCAAACCCGAAGGTTGCAGGCGCTTGAGCGGCCTAGTTTTAGCAGCTAAAAATCAACGTTTCAGAAGTGTATTTTTGCCAGGTATGTCGTCCTACTTTTCAAAAGCCAGAAGAAAAACAATGATATGTAGGAATAGTCCTGCAGAGCGTGAGATAAACATACTTTGCCCTACCCAGCCGGTTCTTCCTCGGGCTCAAGCACCCGCAACGCAACGTTGGAGCGCAGTTTGACCAGGCACAAAGTGTGCGATGTACCCTCCGCGCCAAAGAACTTATCCGCCCTCTCGCCCGTCAGGTTTTCCTCGAATTTGAACGGCGTGGTGATCAGCCGTTTGATGTCCCGCGCGAAGCTTTCGGTGTTGGCATCGATCCACTCGACCGCCTTGCGTCGTTCATCGGCAGGCGCCTTGGGTTTACCTGAATTGCGGAGCATCACGGCAGGATAAACATCAAGGTCTTCGGTGTTGTAGCGCATAAACACATGGCACAGCTCTTTATCCTCGCGATCGATCACGGCCACGCGCAAGTTGTAATCGCCCTTCTTGGCCTTGCAGGCTTTGTCGCTCGCATCAATTGCCACCCCCCACTGCGCCTGGCCCTTGATTTGACCTCTGTCAACGCCGATCCGATTCTCGATGAACGAATACACGGTCTTGTTCACCCTGACCCAGCCAAGCTTGCCGGCACCGGAGATACACAAATAGCGATGCTGGGGTTTGAGGTCGTGGGTTTTCTTGCCGATAGGCCAGGTCAGCAACTCTTCGCCTTTCAATGAGTGTTGAAGACGTGCGTATTTCTCATCAAAGCGAGAAACGATGCTGCACTTGCGGGGATTGGACTGCGGCCGTTTGGCTAGTTCCGAGCGAACCTCGGCATCGATTGCCCGTTCGCCGCGTTGCGCACTTGCGCGCGATTTTTCGGCAGCAATCAAGTCGCGATCCAGTTTGTCGGCCTGCTCACGCAACGCATCGTATTTGCCAACCAGCACCTGCGCGGCTTTATTCACCGACTCCAAAAAGCCTGGCGTCAGCAAGGTGGCCTGGCGCTCCATCTTCGCCACCAACGCCTGCACGCCCTTGCTGACCCCACGAACGCGAATGTTGGTTTCAAGGTTCGCAGTCGCACCCCGCTCGGTAAAATTCTGGCTACCTAACGTCACGAAGCGGTCTCGGGCCACAACCATCTTCGCGTGAAGTTTGGGCAATACGTAGACCGGGATCTCATTGTCCAATAGGGTTTTGATGGTGTCGCAATTCGAAGCGCCCGAGGCAAGCACCTGCACATTGACCAACGTATAAACCTTGGCGCTTTTACCCAGCTGGGCAATTTCCAGCGCGGCCGAGCCGGTCAGGTACGGCGAGAAAATCTTCAGATCAACCTTGTCGTTTTGCAGCTGTTCTTTTATCAGCGGCACGATATTGCTAGTGAACTTCAATCGTCGGCTTCCTTGTACGAATCTCTGTCGATAATACTACATTGCCACTATCAACCGATTAGCCCAAAATCCCGCCCCCAGCACGCCCAAGCCGCCCCACAAGGAAACCGCCATGGCCCAGCCCCTGCTCGACGCCTTCATTGCATGGATGAGCGCCAACCTGGACAACGCCACCCTCGCCCACGGCTACCAGAACCGCATGAGTGGCGAGCCCTGGCACTGCAGTAGCCTGTTCAACGCCTATGAAACCTACCACTGGCCGCACCCGGCGATTGCGCACCTGGACATCGACAAGGGCAGCGACATCACCAGTAACACCCGCGCACTGACGGCGCTTGAGCAGCAACTGCAACGCGCCTTGGCGCCCGCGCCTGAAGACCTGGCCGCCAGCCGCGCGGCCATTGATGTGATGATCTGGGGTGGCGTACAAAACGGTAACGTCAGTTGGCTGACCAACAATGCAGAGGGCTTGGCCCAGGTGTTGATCGACACCCGCGACGCAATCGACAGCGGTGCTCTGAATCATCAACTGCTGCTTGACCCCGAGCTGCGCTTCAACGCCGGCATGACCAAGGTTTACTCGCTGATCTGCAAGCAGCTGGTGATCTACGACAGCCGCGTTGCTGCCGCGCTGGGCTGGGCGGTGGTGAAGTTCTGCAAGCAGGTCGAGCCTGAACTTACCCAGGTACCGCCCGAGCTCGCCTTCCCCTGGGCGTCGGCCAGGCCGAACAAGGGCATATCCAAACAGCGCGATCCGTCCCAGGGCAACTTGCAGTTCCCGCCGCTGCAGGCCGGTACGCTGCACGCGCAGTGGAACATCCGCGCCAGCCAGATACTGGCGGCGGTACTTGCCCATGACAATGCAAAGCACAGCGGCTTCAACCAGGACGACGGTACAGGCAGCAACCCGTTGCGACGCCTGGAAGCGGCATTGTTCATGATCGGCTACGACCTGGGCGGCGGTACGGTAACGAATCCGCAGCCAAAGGCTACCAGCCAGAGCGCGATGATCGCACCAACAGTTGGCTGGACTGAAGGCTGGACGCCCACACAGCGCAAGGCTTTTCTCTATCGCCTGACCGAACAGGGCTTTGAAGCCCGCGGCACGAGTATCACCCGCTATCCGCTGCAGGTAATCAACGACACTCTCAACTACCTGTGGCAGCAGTTCGGCCGCGGGCAATTCCCCTTGGCCAACAGCGCCGACGGTGTGCCGGCCGGCACCAGCGAAGCAGGCATCGGCACCGCTTACTACCAGGCAATCAACCGGCAACAGCGGGTGCCGGAGTCGAGCCGCCTGGCTGCGATCCTTGAGGACCTCGGGGTGATTCAGCTAGTGAGCCGTGGGAAAAAGCACTGGGTGTTGAACCTCGAGTTGCTGGACGCTAACCATAAAGGCGCTTTGGATATCGAGCCGCTGGTGCTGCGTTTGCTTGAAGACGAGGCGCAGGACTAGCCCGCGCTGCCCGCCCGCAGTCATCGCCTCGGCCTCTTCGGCGAGCGCTGGTCCAACAGCTGCGTCATTGCGGCCGGTCCAGCATGGCGTGAGCCACATCCTCCACCAGAGCTTTGGCCATGCCGCTGAGGTAATGCGCCGCCCAGACCAGCTTGGGGTCGTGCTCGATGCCGGCTTGCAGGGTCAGCCGGTTTACGCAGCCCATCAGCAGCGACGACTGCTCCAGAGCGAACGCCGCACTGTGTCCGGGCTCGACGCGGAACAGCCTTTGTGTGGAATGCCCACTTTCGCCTTCACCGAAGGCCGCGATGCCAGCGGTCTTCAAGGTACTGGCTGCCTTCAAATCCTCATCCATTGACAGGTCCTCCTGCTGAAATCGCTAGCCCGCGTTGCCAAGGGATTTCGTCAGCAACGCGGGCGTCTGCTTATTGGCAACTCAGTGGCGTGACTGCACCTTGCTCAAGGCCACTTCGACCAGAGCCCAGGCGTGTTCGATTTCATGCAGGGTCGCCAAGGTGAGGACCTGGTCGGGAGCTTTGGGATAGAGCAGGACGGATTGTCGGGCGATGGTCTGGGCGCGGACCAGGTATTCGGAGGTCTGGACCAGGAGGTCTTCGAGGGATTGGTTGGGGTGGTGAGGTGGGTCGGGGACGATTTTTAACATCAGGTATTGCTCCGTTTAGATGGAGCCGCCACACCCAAGCTGTCAAACAAAGAGGTGGCAGCTGTACGCGGGTTGACAGACCGGTAAACGAAGAAACCCGGCGCACACGAAGGTGCCCCACGCACAGCCGCCATTACGCAGGTGCACAGATGGTTTCATTTGTTGCGGTCTGTCAAAACCGGTCGTTGAATTGGCAACGACTGGCGGAGACTAGAGCGCTCAAGGAACCACTGCAATGGCTTAAAGGCGGTGCGAGTATGATTGGGAAATGGACTACAGGGAATCAGGAAATTCTGAAGAATTTGAGGGGCGGATGTTCATCGGCAAGGTCATCGAAAAGAACGGCAAAAGCCTGCCAGAGTGCGCAGGCTATTCGCCATTCACTAGCGTTTTGCCATAAAATGGCCGGTTGCCGAAAGAACCGTCATGGCCATAGCCATGAAGGGCTTTCATTCTTTCCAAATAACTGTGGTGAAGATGAACAAGCCTTTCATTTCGCTGTGCCCGGAAATTACTCGGGCACATGCACTGACGCTCATGGATTGGTTGGAAGATGAGCGCGTTACCTGCTACTTGAGCGATTCGCGTCATGTCTCCCGCTCCATCGAGCAAGTTATCGATCGGACTCAATTGCCGATCCTGACCCATCTATTCAACCGGGGCGGCCGATTCTTCATGGCCTACGACCGGCATGATGCCCCGGTGGGCTTTGTCCGCCTGATCAAGACCGGCTCCAATTGCGAGATCGTCCTGGTTATTGGAGACAGCGACAAATGGGGCCGAAACCTTGGCGCGCGCACAATCCGCGAAGGCATGAAACTGGCCTTCCTCGACATGCGCGCCGAGAAGCTCATCGCCAAAATCCACCCCGACAACACCCGCTCGCTGAAAGCCTTTGTGCGCAGCGGTTTTCTGCTTGAAAGCGAAACGCCGACATTGAAGTCATTTTCCATGACGGCGGCGCGCTATCTGCAGTTCTTGCGCGAAGGTGCCGTTGCCGACTCCACCGAGATCTACATCACCGAAATCGACAAAGCCAGGCTCGAGAGCCTGATCGCGCTCGAGCAAGGCCCGGCCGTTGTTGAGCTCGAACATGAGCTTGAGCGAGCCATCGTCGTCACACCGCAGCAGGTGGCGCGCAATGTCGTCACGATGAACTCCAGGGCCTTGCTGCAACTGGACGACGAAGAGATCGAAGTGGCCCTGGTCTACCCTGAAGACGCAGACAGCAGCGCCGGAAAGTACTCCGTGTGCTCCGACATCGGCGCCGCCATCCTGGGCTATCAGGAGGGGGACGCCATCGACTGGCGAGTTTCTGACCGCACCCGCCGGATCGGGATCAGGAAAGTGCTGTACCAGCCGGAGTCTGCGGGCGATTTCCACCTGTAATTGAGCCGTTGGCTTAGTGTTTTTCCATCAGGCGCGAAGATCCCCCAGCGATTTCCGTGCCTGATGCAGACATGCTGGACAAGATCAGGACTTGGCCAGAGGACCTCCTTCCTGCGCTCGATTTGGTAACAACAAGTAGGACCATTCCTTCATTTTCGTAGGATCTCGCGGTATGGTTGCTGGCGATATGCCAGACCTGTAAGGACGCGAGATGCAATTTTTCTGGGTGAACCTAGGTACCACGCACAAAGAGGCCAGGGCCGGCAATTTTCTCTGGGCCCCACTGAGTTCGCGTACACAAGCCGGCAAGGTACAAACCCGTCGCCACTGGGACAACGTCGGTAAAGTTAAAGCCGGAGACTTGATCTTCTGTTACCACGACAACTACCTACGCGCGATTGCCAAAGCCGAGCGCGATGCCTACCAAGCCGAACGCCCTCCAACTCGCTCGTTCAACGAGTGGAGCAACCAAGGGCACCGAGTCGATATCACCCTCACCGACCTCAAGCACCTCTTACGCAGCGACGACATTGCACCCACCTACCAGGCGCAATTCGATGCCCGCACAGAGCCATCGTTGTTCAACAACAAAGGCAGTGTGAATCAGATCTACATGGCGCAGTTGCCTGCCGATGCTGCGCTGTATTTGTTGGAACAAGCCGAGGTTGTTGCTGACTACGAAGACCAGCTCGTAGATGCCGGATCGCCAGGAAAAAGCCCTTCCGTTACGACGCGAGAAGCGCTCGTAAAGGCTCGAGTTGGCCAAGGTGCGTTTCGAACAGGGCTGCTCAAACGCTGGGAGAAAAAGTGTGCGTTGACCGGGCTAAAAAATCCCAACCTATTAGTCGCCTCGCACATTCAAGCTTGGGCCTTAGCCGACAACAAAGCCAGGTTGGATACAGATAACGGATTGCTGCTGGCCACCCACATTGATCGACTCTTCGACTGTGGATTGATTTCTTTTGGTGAGGATGGGCAACTGCTGATCAGCGACGAGTTGGCAGCGGAGGAACACAAGATCCTGGGGCTAGACCAATACACATCAATTCCTACCTTGAGTGAGGGCAATCGCCGCTACCTTGAGAAGCACCGCAAGCGATTTAGTTTTGCGTAGGGGCGTTTTCCAGATCGAGTAAACTCCGCGCTATAGACCTACTGACCTGCACGGCCCCAGTGGCCTGGCATCAAAATCAACTGACAAGGCAAATGATATGACACGGATGTGGATGGTTCGCGGCGAAGGGGGAAGCTTGTACGACGCTTTTCGCGAAAGAGAAGTAGCGGCCATCGGATGGGTCCAGTTAGCGCCACATGCCAAACCGGGCGTCGGACGCAAACAGCTAATGTCCTTGTATCAGTCAATCGAGCCTCAGATGAAGCAAGGCACCATCGTCTCGGGTGCATCTCAAGTTTGGCGTTTCGTGAACGAAATCCAGAGTGGAGATTGGGTCATCACCTACTCTCCTGCAAACCGGCTCTACCAGGTGGGCACATTCACCGGCGCGGCAGAACACCACCCAGAATGGGCAGAGCAAGGTATGGCGCTGGCTCGAAAAGTACAGTGGCAACCGCTAGAACTGTCACGCGAGAAACTGGGTGTAACCACCAAAAACAGCCTGGGTTCTACCCTGACCGTTTTCGAAGTGCCCGCCCGAGCGGCAGCAGAAGTCTTGGCTGCGTTAAAAGGTGGCCCAGCACCAGAGCCCGACGACGTCACCGATGAAGCTATTGCCGACCCACTTGCTGATATCGAATCTCAAGCAGTCGAGCGAATCAAAGACCGGTTGAGCGAGATTGATTGGGACGAAATGCAGCATCTGGTTGCGGGGATTTTACGTGCGATGGGCTACAAAACTCAGGTTTCACCACCGGGTTCAGACCGAGGGAAAGACATTGTTGCTTCCCCAGACGGATTTGGCTTTGAGAACCCTCGCATCGTTGTCGAGGTGAAACACCGCAAGGGACAGATGGGTAGCCAGAATATTCGTAGTTTCCTCGGTGGCCGGCATAAAGACGATCGTGGCTTGTACGTCAGTACAGGTGGTTTCAGTAAGGACGCACTTTACGAAGCGGATCGTGCATCGATTCCGTTATCGCTGTGGACGCTGGATCATGTAGTTAGAGCGTTGATTGAGCATTACGATGCTACGGATGCTGAGACGAAGAGGATTGTTCCCTTGAAGAGGCTTTATTGGCCTGCTTAGGGTCTGTGCGAGAAGTGGTTTGCTTGGGCTCTCGTATAGTAGTTTGCTGAAGACGGGGGTTCAAATCCCCCCGGCACATTGATGCCCAAGCACCTCAGGCCTTTCATTAAGGTTAATCTCAAGAACGGAAGCACCAGCAGCCACAACTCAGACGCCGGGCTTACCAGTTGATAGTGGCGACAAATACGATGTGAGCCACCGCTTCACGAGGACCAGCACTAACCATTCTGAGGAGAAAATCGGGATATTGACAAGGCCAATTCAACCAAAAAGCCCCCTACCCCAGAAACAACAAAGCCACCCGAAGGTGGCTTAGTCGTTCTAAATAATGGTCGGGACGGAGTGATTCGAACACTCGACCCCTTGCACCCCATGCAGCGGGCGAAAGGTCAGTAAGTAGCTGATTTCACTCACATTAAACCCTAAACCGGACCGCCACAGTATCGGGTTTTTCGTGGTTTTGCAAACGGAAACACGCGGCCTGGACGGGTGGTTTTGCGCAGGCCAATCGCGGCATGAGACACTGACTTCAAGGCCTGCCTCTAGAAAGGATGCGATATGACCGATCAGCTGAAACACTCGAAAGCAAACCTTACAGCCGCTCAGCAAGCTGTTGATGCCATGTTGGAAGCTCGCTCATTTGAGCAGTACGAGAGCGATTGGAGGGATTTCCTGGGGCACATTGAGAAGGCATGGATAAAGGTGGAGCGGGCTTGCATTCCCATCCAGGCAAGTTTTCAGCCCTGGCAGGGGAAGTACCAGGCACTCCGCAGGAAAGACATGCTGCTCCGTTATCTGAAAGCCGCCCGCGATGCTGACACCCATTCCATTCAGGATTTGACGAAAATCGAACCTGGCGGCAGAGGATTGAACTTTGTTAACCCTCGCGGAGGGCGCATCGAGAGTTTAGAGATCGGCGCCAACGGGGAGATTTTGCAGTACCGTGGCGATCCTATCCATGTCATTGAGATACCGCCGCGCCCAGTAGCCCTCCCCGTAAAAAACAATGGTCAATGGTACAACCCTCCAGCATCGCATCTGGGTAACCCGATTTCCGATAAGCACCCTACGATCCTGGCCAGAATGGGGCTGCAGTTCTATCAAGAATTTATCGCTGAGGTAGAGCGCACTTTTTTCTCCAAGTAGCAACCAGCCATCAGTACTGCAGCAGTATGGGTAAAGATCGGCTCCAGGCCTTGAAATCCGTGGCGTATGCATTGCAAGTGTCTAATATGCATTCGCCATTTTCGACGGTTTTCGGCCAACAAATAGGCCATTTACACCGGCAGTATTAGACAGAGAAAACACCCTCCTCCGGCGTTCTGCCGACTGATTACCTCCCCCTATTTATGCACTTCCCGCACGTACGCTTGGCACGCCCGCAAGGCAATCAATCCTTGGTCGCCGGCATCTGTGATGGCGACAATTCGTTGAGCAGCCGCTGGGTCAAGTTCGCCTCGCGCGGCTCCATGAACCATGCCGCCGGTGCCGGAGGCGGCTGGCACCCCACAGCCACTACCCTGGGCTGGGGCGGCGAGTAGGACTGACAGCCGGAGATCAGAAGTAGCGAGGCGATCGCGCAGGCGAGCCTGGGTTGCTTGAGCATTGGTCAGCTCCTGGTGGTGGGTTTTATCGTTGGCCTGTAGCCGATCTTCAAGGGCGCGGCGCCGGGCCTGCTCTGCGTCCTGCCAGTTGATCACCGCCACAGCAGCAGCTTCTCGTTCAGCCTGGAATTCATTGGCCTGCTTCTCGCTCTTGGCCTGCCATTCAGCATCCATGGTCGAGCGGCCGTGCTCGTAGGTGCCCCAGAACGCCCAGAGCACCAGCGCCAGCGATGCCGCTGCACCGATCGTGCGCCAGCTGATCACGCCAGCACCTTCAGCGCGCGGTCATACAGGGCCTTTCGCTCAGCGGCGCCGTGCGGCACCCGGCCGGGCTTGCCGGTGTTAATCACGCTGCCAATATCCTGAAAGCGCCCAGCGTCGGCCAGCTCGTTTAGGCCGTGGGTCGACCACCACCAGGCGGCGGACATGGCGGCGTGCTCGGGCTGCTCGAGCAGCTCGGGGTTATCCTCCAGCGGCAGGGCCAGGCCGGCGCCGGCGGCGACATAGTTCGACCGGCCGGTGAGCTGGATCAGGCCGCGCCCACGGTACCGCCAGCCGTCCCCTGGGCGAGTGTTGCCCATGCGACCGCTGTACACGATGTTGGCGATCTTCTCCGGCTGCCGCGCGCAGGCGGCGGCCGACACTGCGGTAAACCGGCTGGGCCAGGTACGCACCAGCGCCTCGGCGCTGTAGTTTAGGTTCTCCACCAGGTTGCGCAGCTGACCCGACTCATGCCCCACCTGGGCCAGGAACGCCGCCACGCGCACCTGGCTGTCGATCTTGTAGCGCGCCATGGCCCGGTTCAACGCAGGCAAAAAAATGCCCGCGACTGGGCGGGCGTTCGGGAGGATCTGCAGCAACTGCTGCTCGGTCAAAGGGGGCATGCGTTTCTCCTAGTTGAACCAGCGGCCGATGGCGTGGCAGTGCGCGGTGACCACGGACGTGCTGATGAAGCTGTTGGTGCCACCGGCAGTACGCCACAAGCGCGGCACACACTGGACGGTGTTGATAGAGGCGGCCATCGCGGGACCGTACTCAGCAAACGTTACTGGCGCTGAGTCTGCTGACGAGCCCTGAATCGGAGTGGCGGTGACCTTTGGCGCTGCCGAAAAGGCGGCAGGAAATGGCCAGGTCTTGAGTAATGTGGTGGCCGAACTGAACTCGAGCACAACCGCCGCCGTGCAGATGAGGGTGCCGTTGGCAAACTTCACGTACTCGCCATTCGCGTTGGTGCCTGACTCGATGATCGCGCCGGTGGGCACACCCGAGGCCTGCGAGACGGTGCCGACGATATCCGCCACCGCCGCTGTCTTCAGGCCGAGACCATTCCGACCACCAGCCTGCGTCGTGCCGCCCGTCCCGCCCTTGGTCACCGGCACCACGTTCTCTGTCGACACGGCGCCCAGCGAGGAAAGCGCTACGCCCCACTGGTCGATGATCTGGTGCATCCGATCAGCTGCAGCCTTGGGCCACCCCTGAATCGGCACCAGGGCGTAGGTGCCTGCGGTAACCGTCGAACCCAGATACCCGGGCTCGATGCTCAGCGACGTCGGGCTGATGATGTTCGTGACCTCGTACTGCCGGCCGTCCGGCCCGACCCAGGCGTCACCGACCCGGCCATTCAAGGTGAACGCCGTGCCGGTACCGGTGACCGTCTTCTGGCCAGCCGTTACGGCCACTGTTCCTGCTCTGCTCCAGGGCATGCTTTTCTCCAGGCAAAAATAAACCCGCTCAATGGCGGGTGCGCTGACGCTCTGACCGTTACTGCGGGAGCGGGTAACGTTCCTTGATGGCGGCGACCGCGGCGATCCAGGTGCTGTAATCGGGCTCAGTGCTGGCCGCCAGCGCGTCATATTCAGCCTCGAACTTCAGGCGATCGCTCTCGGCGGTATAGGCGGCACGCCGGGACGCCAGCGCCGCCTCGCGCTCTGCCTGGCGGGCCTCATTGGCTTTCTGCTCTGCGGTTTTGACCTGGCTGAAGTCGATCATGCGTCGGTCTCCTCTGTTGCTTCCGCTACGGTTGGCTTGGGATCTTGGTCGGTCGGCAGCGCAATCGGGCCGTCCGGGGCGCCGACAATGTCCGCGGGGAAGCGCGATCGCTCCCCGGCTTCGGCGCCGTGCGGCATGGTGATCGGAATGACCAACACGCCGTTGATGCGCTCCACCGGCTGGTTGATCCACGGGCAGCCAATGGCCTCGGCCGGGAGCGTGGCGCCATCTGGCAGCGGACCGAAGTCATAGGCCAGGCCATTGATGGTCAGCACGTCACCCAGCTTGTGAATGGCCAGGGTGGCGTCGGAGCGGATCGGGGTCAGTTTCAGTCTCATGCGTACCACCTGCCTTGGGCTGTCATTACGAAGTCTGCTGTGATGGTCCTTGAAGTCATGGACATGACCAGGCCCTGATAGGTCGTCGCGGTCACCGCATTGGGCTGGGTGGAAACCGTCTGCGCCCGCGCGCTGAATGTGAACTGAGGTGGCGCGATGAAGGCCGCCGGAAAGCCGAACGTCGGCGTGGCCCCGATGAATAGCCCGTCCTGGGCAAAGGTGACCGCCTGGGAGAAGTTCAGCGTTGCCGAACAGATCATCGTGCCGTCGGCGAATTTCGTGTAGCGGCCCGAGGCGTTGGAGCCACGCTCGATGATCGCGCCCGTCGATACCCCGCCCGATTGGGAAACCGTGCCAACGGCATTTGCCGTGGCGGCCGTTCCCAGCCCCAGCCCGGCGCGGCCAGCCGCAGCTGTGTTGCCGCCGGTGCCGCCCTGGGCAACGCTGAGTGCGGTGGTCAGGCCCAGGAGCGCCGTGATGTCGGAGTTCTGGCCCCGGGTCGCGGCAGCAATGTTTGCCCTTAGCGTCACCGCATCAGCAGCACCACCAAACAGAACCAGCGTTGCGCCGTACTGCTCGACGACCTGGCGCAGCCGATCAGCTGATTCCTTCACGTACCCCTGCATCGGTGTGATTGAGTAGGTGCCACCGGTTACGGTGGCGCCCTGGTAAGCCGGGAGAATGCTCAGTACTGTTCCGCTGGCGATGTTAGTCACCTCGTACTGCCGGCCGTCCGGGCCAACCCAGGCGTCACCGACCCGGGCATTCAAGGTGAACGTCGTGCCGGTACCGGTCACCGTGTTCTGGCCGGCCGTGATGGCGACCGTGCCTGTTCTGTACCATGGCATATGATCGCCCCTAGTTGTAATACTTGGAAATTGGAAACTTACAGACGGGAATTGAAAAGCTTGTCCCGTCAGTACCATACGGATAGCTGTAGCCGCCACCCGTTTGCTTGTCGCAAAAGATAGTTAGCGCAGGCGCGTTAAAATCCCAAATGGTTACCCCGGCATAGCGAGCGCCACCAGCAAACCATTCAACCCCTCGATCGAAACTGGTGACAGAAATATAATCATCGGAGTCAATCGTTAAACCGCTGAAATACTCATCTACGTTAACGCCCTGTGATTTCGTCCAGTTCTTTGTAAATTTATTGAACCTGACAACACGATCACTGGAGGAAAAAACAATTCGACCGTTGGCGTCCCATATGTTTCGCCCATACACTTCAGCGCTGGGCGCATCTGCATACTTACAGGCAACATACTCCACCAGGTAGTTCTGCAACTGATTGCCGCCCCTTACCGCCGAAGTGATTAAGAACCCTGTCCAGCCGCCCGATGATCCGAGCATCGTGACGTATAGCCCCAGAGTGCTGTGCACCCCTGAGACATGCCGGAGAAAAACCTGCGGGGGCTCCAGGGTCAGGATGGGCTTCGCAAATGTAACAAGTCCGCTTCCTGGGCGGTCCGTGTACCGAGAGGTGATGTTGAAGGTGCCTCTTTCGGAAAAGACCATGACCTTATAGGTACTTGTGATGGTGACAGAGCCAAAGTCATTGGATGCGTAAAAACCATATTCGGCCATTACATCACCCTCACGACTTCAACAACGCTTTCAACGACCGATGAAATCCATTCGTCACGGTAGTTACCGCCAACACCCGTTGCGAAGCGCCTGTTGGTGTACGTGTATATCGCGATCTTAGTGCCACCCAGATCACGATATACAGGAACACACCCCCACCCATCGAAGTATCCAGGCTGTTCGTACTGAGCATAAACACGCGGTACAATCGTTACGAAGCAAGTCGCAGGATCGTACCCCGGAACATCAAGTTCGATGTAGTCAGACCGCAAACCTTGGCCGGTAGAGTTAGAGGCCGGAATAATGACTTGTGCCAACTTGGACAATGTGAAATCTGACATGCCCAATGTTTCCACTTCATTGGCATCCCTCACGCTCATTCCATAAATAGACATAATCCCTCACAAAACCAATCGACCGGTTGCCGTTCTCAATTTGCCGTTGGCGTCATAGACGTAATGGCCACCGTTATTCAGCAGCGTCGAGCCGTCGGCGTCCTGGCCACGAAGCACGAATGTGCCCGCCGGAATGTTGATTTCCAGCAGCGGGAGCCCTTGCGAGTTCACTGCAGTGGACCGCAGTGTCGACCCCAGGATCACTTCCTCGATGAAGGCCTTGCTGATAAACGCCTGGTTGATGAACACCTGACCGTTCTGCACCACGAACGGCACAGAGATCTGGCCAGAAACCTCATCGACCACCGCAAAGCGCTGTGCGAATGCAAGGATCTCCGAGGTTTCCCCATTGCTGCCCACTGCCAATCCGGCAACTACGGTTCTGCCGCCGGATGTGGTCTGTGCCTTGATGGTCACCTGGGCGCTCACTTTCCCATCCAGGTTCACCACGGCCTGGCTGACTTGCTGAACCGAAGCGCTGGTCTCGCCGATCGAGGCCTCGAGCGTCTCGGACTTCCGGGCCAGGGCCTGATCGGCATCCGCCAGGATGCGAACATCGCTTGCGAACTTGGCCTGCGACTTCTGGGCGTCCAATGCGCTGAGCAGGTCGCCCTCCCCCGTATCATCCCGGCCGGCGGTGTAAACCGCCTCGACAGAGGTTCGTATCGAAGCCACGGCTTGGTCGGTTGTCACCTGCGCCTCGGACACCTCCTGAATGTCCGCCGCGTTGTCGTCGACCTTCGCCTTCAGCTGATCCAGGCGCGTGGCCGTGGCCTCGTTCTGGGTGGCCACCGCCTTTTCCAGGGTGGAAAGCCCGGCGGCGTTCTGCCCGACCTTGGCGTCAATCGCGATGAAGCGCTCAGCGGATGCCTGCTGCTCAGTTGCAAACACCTTGCGCTGCTCACTGATACCGGCCTGGGCATCCCAGGCTGCGTTGGCGTCGGACATGCCGCCATCGTCGTCAACGTCAGCACGCCAAGCTGCCTGCAGCGATTGCAGGCTTGTTGCCTGGGCGGTGACCACGCCGTCCAGATCGGTAATGTCGGTCGTATTCTGTTCTACCTGCGCAGCAAGGGCATTGGCGCTCTGCACCACCTGCCCGATATCCAGCCAGTACAGCGGGTTCGGTGGCGCATTCGCCCCAGAGGGATCTGCCGGAACCGGTTGCTTGGCCTGGTACAGGCGCTGGCCCAGGCGGACAGCGTCATCCTTCAGGTACGGTTGCTCTGGGTTGTACTCCAGCGCGTCAACCAGGTTGCCGATCTGCTCCTGCAGCTGCTCGTTGAGCTCGCCCAGGCGCTCATTCACAGAGCCTGGGCCATCGCCGGAAATCTTCTCGATCTCCTCACGCACTACCGGGTACAGCGCGCCGTTGCCGATCTTGTCCTTGAAGTACTCTTCGTACTCGCTCTGGTCAGAGCTGGACTGGCCGTTGACGCCAACGCCTGCCGGAAACCACGGGCCGATGTTTCCGGTGCGGTCGATCAGGCGCGCCCAGAAGAAGAAGGACACGCCGGCGGCCAAGCCGTGCATTTCGTGCTCGGCCTGCGGATAGGCGAAGTCGCCCAACTTGATCGCGTCGTCGCGCGAGGTGGTCTTGCTGTACCAGATTTCCGTCCGCTGGGTGTCCTCGGCGCCAGCAGGGAAGCCCCAGGCCAGCTTGATGCCGTAGACCAGCGGGGTGGTGTTCAGGTGGCTGACCGCCGGCGGCAAGCCGTCCTTGCCATTCAACTGAGTGGCCGCGCTCATCGCGAAGACAGAAGCAACATCCATGACGCTGACGGCGCTGACCCTGGCCGTGTACAGCCCTGAGTAGATTCCCTCGACCTCCGCGCCGAGCGTTCCGGTTGGCGGAAGCCTGATCCAGCTGCCGTTATCCTTGCGCCATTCGACGTTGTAGGAGATTGCGCCTTTCACCGCGGGCCAGGAGATCCGCATGGTAGTGACGGCGATTCCCTGCGACACCACACTGCGCGAATCGACGCTAACGCTTGCCGGAGGATCAATCACGCCTGGCGGCAAAATCGTGATCGGCTGCGGGTCTACCCGCGCGCCGTGGTCGATCGCGTCGAACTTGTCCGGCTCATACTGAACAGCACTGATCTCCCACTGATGCATCGCCTTCGGCTCGATGGTCTGCACGCGGAACCGCATGACAGCCAGGTCAGCGCTCTCAACAGACCACGCGCACTCTGCCTCAGGCAGCTCCGAATAGTCGGCCAGGACAGTGACGGCACGACCAGCGACCGACTTGACGATACGACCTTCAGCCTTGCCGCTCGGCAGGTTGATAATCAAACGGTCTTCCGGCTGCACCTGGGCATCGATATCGAGCGTGATCACGCGTTTGGTGGCGGAGCTGATGCGGCCACCGTTCGGGCGCCCCGAAAGCAGCTCATCGGCCACTCCAATAATCGAACCCGGTTCGATGTTGCGGCCTTCCATGCCGGTGGTAAAGCGTACGGTCCAGGTCTCGAACTGCTCCGACTTCAGCGCCCACACCCCGTGGCGGATCGCTTCCCCCTCGACGGTGCAGGCAAAACGGGCAACATCGAGCATCCGGTGCCCGAGCACGCCGATCATGTCCTCGTTGGTGACCGCCGCAGGCTCGGTCTTGAATTCGTTCTCCGGGTTGTCCCAGCCGATCTTGGCGCGGGTATGGCGGTCAGGCAGCGCGATCGCACCGAATTCAAACTCGCCGACGATGTTCGAGCGTGTAAACACGTAACCGTCATCATTCCCCGGAATGTCGGCGATGACTGTCACCTGAGAGCCATTCCAGCAACTGCTACCGCGGAACACGCTGGCCAGGTCCGACAGCAAGGCATAGCCCTCGGCTTGGTCCTGAATGTAAACGTTGGTGGTCATTCGCGGCTGCTGGCCGCCCTTGCCATCTGGCACCATCACGTCGCAATAGCGGCCGATCTCATACAGGGACCAGCGATCCACCATGTCGGCGGTGATGCGTCGCCCAAGTCCATATCGGCGATGCAACAGCAGGTCGTACCAGACCCAGGCGGGATTGTTCGAATACGCCAGCTTGAAGGTGCCATCCCAGTTGCCGGTGTAGGTGCGGGTCGCCGGGTCATAGTTGCTTGGCACCTTGATGATGCGGCCACGGCACAACAGGCTGAACTTGGGAAAGTTGGAAAACTGGGAAGCGTCGTACTGCAGCGCCGCCAGGGCCAGGTTCGGGTAACGCAGCTTGGCGTCGATCACCTCGGTGAAGGCTTTCACCCGCATGATGTCGGCGAAGTTGCTGTCGTTACGGTTCGGGGTCAGGCGGCGAAGCCGGATAACGGCCGAGCTGAACCCCTGGGGCAAATCGACGCGATGGCTGCGTTCGTACTCGGTGGTTCCCTTGTCATCGAGGGTGGCAGACAGCACGGTGCTGAACGCCCCGCCATCCACGGACAGTTCGATGGTGTAGTCGATGCGGTAGCCGACCTGATCACCATTGGTTTTCACTTCCCAGATTTGCGGCCAGGACAGCCGAACCCGGACGGCCGACAGTTCGCGGTTGGTGATGGCACGCGTCCATGGGGCATCCGACCGCAGTTCCACAGGCAGCCCGGCGGACTGCTCGTATTCGGCAGCCGGGAAGCCGGCGATATGCTCCTGATCAACTGATCCCGAGCGAAACTCCCAGGTTGTGCCCGGAAACGCTTCGCTGCCATCGGGTGCAATCAGCGGCGTGCCGTCCAGCTTGAAGGACCGTGCATCGTTGACCGGCCCTGCAACCTCACCTTCGCTGATGATGTAGAGCATCTTGGCGGTGGCGATCGACAACGCGCTGTCGGGCGCCTTGTACGGCTGCCGAGGCTTGCTCTCTCCGCCCTTGGCTCCACTAATCTTCAGTGCTGCACCCATGCTTTCCTCCGGGCAATAAAAAACCGCCCGTAGGCGGTTCGTTGAAGCTGTTCGATCAGACCTGGTCCTCGGCATAAACGCCCGCCGAGGCCAGGGCACCCCCTACATCGCGTTCACCGTAAAGCAATGGCTTGCAGCGTCCTTGCGCTGTGGTGGTTACAGCGCCGCCAAACGCATAGGACGATTTGTTGCCGTCGCCCTCCTCGCCCAGCAGGCCGGCAGTGGACGGGGCCATGTTCATCGCGATACCGCCCAGCATGAGGCCGGCGCCGATTGCAGCCAGCCAGTACTGCTGGGTGATTGCGCCAACCACGATCAGGGCGAAACCGGCGATGGTGGAGAACAAGCCGCCGGACTTGCTGCCGACCACAATTGGAGCAATGCGGATGTCATCAGCCTGGGTCGAGCGCATTTCAAGCTCACTTTCGCCGAGGTTCTGCTTGCCGCGGAATACCGCGAACTCAAGCCCCCGCTCATGCCCCAGGCGCAGAAAGCGCCTAAAGCCCGGCAGCATCACGCACAGGGCGTGAATCGCCTCGCTGCAAGATGCGACTGCAAGGTAGTGAACCCGGCCAAAGCGCGAGCCCAATACGCCATAAAGGCGGACGGCAACAACCGGCGGCAAAGCCGGGGCTGGTACTGGCATAGCCATCAGGTGCTCTCCGGTGCTCGTTGGTGGCGAAGAATCATCACCGTGCGCTCAGCCCACATCCCGCCATACACATCCCGGGTAGACCTCTTGCCGTAACGGTGGTGCAGGAAAGTGCCAGGCGCCGCATGCAGGTCCGGCGCACTGGAAAGCAGGCCGTCCCCCAGGTACACGCCGGCGTGGTTGGGTGCTGCCGGCATGGCGCCGCCATGGGCGGCGATCTGCATCACGATCAGGTCGCCCTTGCGCAGGTCGGCGGCACGATAGAACCCGGCATCCTCATAGTGGCGCGTGTACAGGCTTTCGCCCTCGTTCCACCAGCCATCGCGGCGCGGGAAGTTCGGCAGGTCGATGCTCCACTCCCGGGCGTACCAGTCGCGCACCAAGGCATAGCAATCGAGAATGCCATGGTGAAACTCGCGGTCCAGCAGCGGAGCCTGGTAACCCTCCGGCTTGATAGTCGCCGTGTCGCCTCCCGGCCAGCCCAGAATGAACCAGGGCACGCCGTGCAGCTCACAGCTGACGCGATCGGCCATGCTGGGCGCGGCCAGCGCATTCGGATGGCTGTGCACGATCTCGACGATCTCGCCGCGATCCTCAGCGGCGCATTGGTCTTCCGGGTTGATGATGAAGTGCTCGCTCGGCGTCTGGGCGTCGTTGCGGCACGGGACGTACACACGCCGACCATTCTCCCGAATCACTACCCCGCAACATTCGCGGGGTAGCTCGGCCTGGGCATGGGCCTGCACCTGCTTCAGCAAAGTCTTGTTCATGGTCACACCAGGCCGGCGCCAGGGACGCCACCAAAGGGTAAAGGGCTGTTCTCGCCGTGACGCTTTTTGCAATCGCTCAGGCGCCCACCGCACCGGTCCAGCGCGGGATCGTCGACGGGGTTGCCGTCGGCATCGAACATCTTGGTGCCGGTGTAGTTGCAGTCGGGCCCGCGGTACTCACCCCACAGGCACCACTCGCAGCGGTTCATGATCAAGCCGCCCGGCAGCATCTGCCCCTTTACCGAGGTCGGCGGCGCCAGGCCGAACACAATCTCCGGCCGGCCGATACTGGTCGGCACGTTGATAAACGAAATACTGGTGCGCTCCTGGTCGCTGGCCGTCGGGTTGCCGCCAGGGAAGTTGGCGGCATCGAGGTACTTGGCGTACGTCTCACGGACAGTGACCTTGATCCCCACCAGGTGGTGGAACTGAACGCACAGGGCCGTGATGACGCCGTCGAGGTTGCCCAGCTTCAACATTGGGGTGCTGGTGTTGCCCTCGGTGCCACGGCCAAAGCCGCCAACCTCGAACGGCCTTGGCAGGTAGGCCTGCCCCTTCCAATAGATCGGGCCATCCCATTGATGCGCGTGATAACGCAAAGTGCCCATACCCCGCGACTCGCCGTCCAGCTCGAGCAGTTGAATCAGGTCGCCGGGCTCAAGCTTCTGGTCGTCTGCCGTGATCATGTTTTACCTCATGGACTAAAGACTTGTTGGAAGGTGGTGCTGAGCGTGTATCGCCCCTTGCCGTGGCTCGCTGTCTGCCATCCACCTGTGGTGATGTACCGACCCTGGGGTTGCAAGGGTGGCTTCCAGAGGAAGCTGATCGCGCCCTTGTGGCGAATGAAGAACGCCAGAATCGGTGCCAGATAGGCCTCAGTCCCCGTGAACGAAACCTGATGAGACCCGGCCAGGTTGTTGATCCCGACCGACAGACGCTGGCTGTAGCCGTTGTTGTACTGGGAAGTGAGCACATTGGCCTGTACGTCCCCGCTCGACCCCACCCGCGGGGACCAGGTGAATACTTCAGGCATCACCCATTCCTCCTGTTGCTGGGGTCAAGCAGGCCGTTCTGGCCCTTCTCCTGGATGATTACGCCCCGGGCAACCTTGGGCATTTCTTGGCGCACCGTGTTGAGAATGGCCTGGCCCATGGCCTCGTAGCCCTCAGTGGATGTAACCGAGCCGCCCGTGCCATCGCCGCTGATGTGGATGGAAATTCGCGGCGCTGCAGTAGCGCCATCGGCGACAGGTGGCATTGAATACCCGAGCGAAGCAGGCGCAGCAGCCGACCCGACGTAGCCGCCAGTGGCATAGCCGCGCCTGTTCAGGCCTTCGAGGTAGTCGCGCATGCCCGGCAGCTGCACTACCTCCTTGCGCAGGACGAACTCCCCGCCGTGCACCACCCCTTTGGGTTCGAACTTGCCACCGTCGCCGGTGTAACCGCCGCTGGAAAATCCAGCCAGGGCCATGCCGGCGACCATGCCGGCGTTCGCGTAGCCAGCAGCCAGCAGCGCCGCACCCACTGGAATACCGCCCAGCACTGTCAGCTCAGCCGGCGCTTTCGCCGCGGCGATCTGCGCGTTCATGATGATCGAGGCGACCGCGAAGGCCTTTTGCGCGACGAACAAGGCCTTGTAAGCCCCGGACTGCTCGCCGGCGATTTTGCCGACCATGTCCGCTGCCTGGCCCGAAAGCTCGCTGAAGGTGCTGACCACCGCCACCTTGTACGAATCCTGAATGCCGGAAAGGCGCTCGTTGTTGGTCCTGGTGATATCCGCTACGCGGTCCAGGTACTGCTGTTCGGCAGCCAGGCGCTGTTCATTCGTACTTTGCTGGTCGGCCAGGATCTGGTCGCGCAGCTCGGCCTGCAGCGTCAGTTGCTTGTCGTGCCACTTCTTGAGCGCGGCTTCGGCCTCGGCGATCTTGATCAGCTCACCGGAAGCCCCGGCGACAGAAGCATCGAGGCCGCCATACTCCGGCGCCTCAGTGATGGTCGCTTTGGAGATCGCATCAGCGCCCGCCCGGTACTGGTCCGAGTTCAGGGTGCCGGCGCGCTTGGCCGTTTCCAGCACCTTCATCCGCTCGCGTGTGGTAGCGAGTAGAGCCTGCTCCTTGCTTTGCAGGCTGGACATCAGACCGTCGTAAGCCTTGCGGGCATTCAGCGCATCAAGCTCGATGGCCTTACCTTCGAGTAAGGCCTTGTTCCGGTCGCTCAGCTTAGAGAGCTCACCGTTGGCCAAGTCGTAACGCAGTCGGCCCAGCTCGGTCGTTTCATCATAGAGCGCGACCTGCTGGGTCAGGTTACCCAGGGTTTGCTTGTAGGCATCGTTCAGCCGCTCGGCCTGCCGCTGGATGTCCTCCGAAGCCTTTTTGGCCTTCTGCTGCGCTTCGTCGGCCGCCTTCGCCACCTCCTTGGCCTGCGTCTCAGCCTGCACCAGGATGCGCCAGCCCTCTGCAACCCCGGGGTCAACACCTTCGCGCTGGATGCGGCGATTCAGCTCGCCCATGGGGTCGCCGCCATCGCGGGCAGCATTCAGGCGCTCCACCAGGGTCTTGGTGTAATTGGTCCAGCCGTCGATCGTCTTCTGGTCTGGCCCCTCAATCTTCTTGAGCCCTGCGCCAGCCCCGGCCGCAGCTGCAGCAACGTCATCCAACCTGCCGCGCAGCATGTTGGCTACATCGCCATACTCGCCCGACGCTTTTATCGCATCGCCATACGCAGCAGCCGAGGCATTGATTGCCTTGGTCATCTGCTCATTCGGACCGATAGCCGCAACAAGTTGCTGACTAGCAGAGTAGATATCCTGACCGCCGGCAATTCGCCGATTGAAGTCTGTGACCGCACGATCCCGCTGAAATGGATTCGCGCTAAAGGTATCTCCCCACTTATCTCCCGCCTGAGCGGAAGCCCTGATTTCCCGAAGCGCCTTCTGGGCGGCTACTTGCGCCGCAGCCTGCTGCTCCAAGACGCCATCAAGCTTGTAATTTGCCTGTTCCTTGCCGAGTGCTGCGAACTCTTTGCGCAACTCCTCCACCGGTCGTTTCAGGTCGATAGTTGCGCGGCGAGCCTGGTCGCTGCTGTCGCGAAACAGTAAGTAGCTCGCTGCAACTGTGCCGGCAGTAATCGCCAATCCAGCCGGTCCGCCCAGGACGCCTAACAGCGCCGAACCAGCGCGGCCAGCCAGGGAGGACGCTGCCGTTTGCGCGACCTGCGCTGCCGTCTGCGCTGCCGTTGCCTGGGCATCTGCCAACCTAGCCAGGCGCAGGCGGCTGAGAGCAGCCGTATGCGCATCGGTGAATCTGGTGGCAACCACTTGCGATTCAGCAGCAGCAACCTCGGTAGCAGTGCGCCTGGCTGCAGCAGTGGCGGCATCGAGCTGCGCAGCAGTACGACCAATTTCGGCGGCGCGAGCATCGCGCGATGCGTTAGCTTGATCCTTCAGCCCCTTGACGATCTCACCGAATTTCAAGCCGCCATAGGCAGCGCCGGCTACCAGCACAGAGGCGGCAAGGGTGTCCATGTGCTTGGTGACAAGGTCTATCGAGCCAGCCAGAAGAGCAATACTTCCTGAGGCCTCATCCGCCCCACCAATCCAAGCTTGGAACGCGTTGGTAAATGCCGTCGATGAGCGACTTACCGAAGGAGGCAGCTTGCCGAACTCAGCGTTCAGCACGCCAAGCTGACTGATCAGGGCCGGAACGAGCTTATCAATAGTGATGAGCCCTTGGTCCGCCATTGCCTTGAGGTCACCCCGTGCAACTCCCATCCCGGCCGCTAGGGCTCGAAGAACGCGATCTCCGCTATCAGCGATAGAGTTGAACTCTTCACCTCTCAGTACGCCCTGAGCCAGTGCCTGAGAAAACTGAGTAATAGCAGCTGATGCGCCCTCAGAGCTTGCGCCGGATACCTGCAGCCCAATAGATAGCGCTTCGGTTACTCCAAGTACTTCGGAGGTTGAATATCCAAATTCGCGCATCGATGATGCTGACCGGCTAAACAGTCCAGCATTATCAGAATACGAAGTGCCGGTTCGCTGGCTGAGTTCAAACAGCGATTTCTGGCTGACTGCGAAATCTTCAGTACTGGTGGTGGCCTGCTTCAGCCGGGCATTGACCTGATTCCAAGCATCAGCCTGATGGATAACATTGCCCACCGCCAGCGCGCCAGCCATAGCCGCTGCATAACTCCCAACCGTCGAGGTAAGCGACTGCATCGCAGCACCCTGAGCGCGAACAGCAGCTTCTTGCGATCGCCACGAACTGGTCGCGTCCCGGTTTCCAGAAGTGATAGTCCGGAGGTAGCTCTGCCCCATTCGCCCAGCTCTAGCCATCTCACGCTGATACGCGCTTGTTTCCGCCGAGACGCTAACAATCAGAGAGCGCAGAGTCTGCCCTGCCATACTTTTCTCCAGGCATAAAAAAACCCGCAGTAAGCGGGTTTGAGGTTGGCTTGAAACTAACGGAAAAGGAACAGCAAAAGCAGCACGCCCAATACCCCAAAAACCAGGTAATAGGTGATCTTCGCTCCGTTTTCTGCTTCTTTTAGATCTTGGTCTTGCTCAGACTTCAAAGAGGCCTGAGCCTCTCGACTCTCATGTCGCGCAATGATCAATGCCTCTCTAACCTTGCGCTCATCAACTCGCATCTCGGAGTCGAGTAGTTCATCAAAAATTGCTCTTTCGGAATCGCTCATGATTTCGCGAAGCCGCTCAATTTCTTGATTATTTCTCGCAATAGCTTCATGCGAATGACCAATAATCCTTTCGTCTCTTTCAACTGCAGCGTTATGTTCATCCAGAAGATCCCTGACCTTCTGTCGATCGAACTCCGTGTACTTGAGCACTTGCCCACCTATTCGACGGCAAAATGGGAACTCTATCACTACGGATGCTGCTCTAAAAATGTTGGCGCTATTCGCCGTCGGCGCTGGCCATCAAGAATGCCTTGAACAGCTCCTCCCCTTCTTCTGGCGTTTCCTCGGCTGATCGCACTGCGTCCGGCTTCCACTTCGGCAAGAGGTCCATCGGTGTGACCTTGGCGCCTTGGGCCTGGAGCGTAGACGCGGCGATGATCGAGGCCTGGATATCACCCCGGGCATCGCTGAGCGGGGATTCCTCGTTGTAGGCCATCCATAGGAACAGCTCTTCAGCGCTCATGCGCTCCCGCAGGTCTTGCAAAGTCATGCCCAGCCGGAGGGCCAGAGTCAGCATGAAAGCCAACTCTGGCTCCTCCGTCAGTCGTTTCCCGCTGCTTCCACTGGATCTTGAGCGCCAGCACCAGCCTCAACGCCGCTGAGCTCGAAGGCCTTGCCGACCAGACGGTCGTGCACAGGGCTGAACGCCTTGGCCACGGTCTCAACATCCGCATCCTCGAAGATTCGGGCGTGCGACTCGTCCAGCAGGGTGCGCACCAGAACAAAGGCGTAGAGCGGCGAGGAGTCGATATCGACCAGCCGCGCGGCCGGCGCCTCCCCCTCTTCCGCTTCAGGGATCTCGCTCAGCCCGACAGCCGCGCGAGCGGCGGCCACGGCAGCTGCAGCCCGGCGGCGGTACTCAGCCCAATCGCCAGCACTGAGCGCCATCACGACGACTTTTGCGCCATCCCACTCCGTCACGTCCAGCAGCTCATGCTTGAAGTTGCGAGCAGGGTCGAGCGCCATGGTACGCAGGCTTTGTGCGCCTGCAATCTTTGCGCGCGCCATTACGGGGTCACCGGAGGAACTTTGAAGGCGACCTTGCCGGTGATGCGCACGTTGAAGGTGCCGTTAACGGTACCGTTGGGTGCGGCGTCCCAGGTGAACTGGGTAACCAGGCCAAGGAACTCAGAGGACGTGCCGTCCTTGAACACCGACTTAAATGCCCGCGGCTCGCCATCATCTCGGGCGGTGCGCAGCACGGTCTGGGCTTCATCGTCAGCTTTCCAGTTGCCGGACATGCTGAAGGTGCCGTTGTCAGCCAGGCCCACGGTGTATTCCTTGGCCTCGCTGGCCAGGGTGGTCACTTCGATCTCATCCGACTGACCGCCCTGGAACTGGGGCTGCTTGATGGTGACCGAGAGGTCCGCGAACTCGAGGCCGACCTCGGCCGGGTCGAGGGTGGTGGTCTTGGAAACGCTGAGCTGGGTACCCTGCGTTTTGACGAACTTCGCTTTGGTTGGGTTCTGCGCGGCCATGGGGCCTCCTATGGTTGCAGGGTGTACTCCCAGCTGACGCTGAAGAGCTTGGTATCATCTTCGAAAACGTCCGGCAGGCGATCTGCGCTGCCGGTGGTGAAGTCATCGCCGTCGGCGGTCATGACCGCGAAAGCCTCGCCGGCCAGGGTCAACGCCTGAAGGAAGCTCTCCCCCCAGGCGTCGAGCTGGATGGTGAGGTCCTTGGAGCCATCCCAGCCGGCCAGGGTGAACCCTGTATCGCTGCCGATGGTCTGGATCACCAGGCGCGGCTGCTCGGCATCGGCCGGGGCAACGCCAAAGAAAACGCGCCCGTCCACCAAGGGCGAAAGCCTGGCGATGAGGGATTGCTCAATCATGGGGGTTACCGGGTGATTGCGTTGTCGATGCCTTCGGCGAGCTTGTCGGCGGTGGCCTTCTCGATCTCGGCCAGGTTGGCATCCCAGGTTGGGCGAATGAACGGCGCCGCCGGCATCTTCGATGTGCCGTACTCGAGGAATCGCCAGTAGAACGGCGCGTCGTAGTCGGTTGTGGTCGACTTCCCTGCCTTGCCTGGACGCTTGCGGGGTTTACTTGTTTTGCCGGCTGGCCTCTTCACGCGAACTCCGGCCGTCGCTCCACCAGGGGTTTCCCCTTGCTTCACGCGGGTGGCTTCAATGTTCTTCTTCAGCTTGCCGGTCTTGAATGGGGCCGCCTGCCGCGTCTTGTCCCGGGCGACCCGCGCGCCAGCAATGACAGCATCGCGCACGACCTTGTTGCCCACCGACCGAGCCAGGCGCTCGAAGTCGGCCTGCAGGTCGCCCAGGCCGACGACAGTCAATGATCCGTTGCTCATTTGGGCTTCACCGTCTTGCACATGAGTTTGAGCATGTCCCGCTGGTTGGTTGCCAGCGGGGCGATGATTTCGTAACTGATGCCGTCGTGGACCAGGTGCTGACCAGCGACCACATCCTTGCGGTACCGGATGTTGATCTCAGCGCTGACCTGAACCTGCATCTGCGCTGCGGCTTCATACATGCGGCCCGATGGAATGTTGATCTCAGCCCACAGCTTGCCGAGGTCGCCCCAGGTCTTTGTTGGCTGACCGAGGGCGTCCTTACCCTCGACATAACCGCGACGCATACAACGATGACGTAGTGGCCCGGCTCGCATCACACACCCATCCGGATGCGGTAAGGCATCAACAGGTGCTGTGAAGCCAGCGGAAGCTCGGTGGCGATGGTGCCGGTCACCACCTCCTCGCGATTAGCGAACAGGTGGCCCAGCTTGAGCAGGCAGGCAGCTTGGATTGCCGGGTTGAGCACCATGCCATAGGCGATGGTGTCGGCCTGGTCATAGGCTTCGGCCAGCGCCTGTCGCGCATGCTCGAGCAGCCGGCAGCGAAGAGCGTGATCCTGCTCGGCCTCGGCAGCGGCAACAGCCGCCACGTTGGCCGCCTTGGCATCCTGCATCGCTTGTGACACGCCAGCCCTGGCCTCGTCGAGGGCTACCTGATCCAAGTAGAAACGGCGATTGAGGAACCGCATTGCCGCCTCTTCCGCCGCTTCCAGTTGCGCCTGAACCAGCACCTGGTCGTCAGATTCTGCGCGCAAGTGATGCATGGCAATGTCGATGGCGATCACGGACATGGCTTACTCCTCGGCCTGCTCTGGCTCGCCACCGGCGGTCAGACGCTCGGCTTCCGCATTGGCTGCTTCTTGATCGCCAGAGAAGGCGCCGGCCTGATTTCCACCGGCATCAACCACGATCCACTTACCGCCGCCTTTGTGCTTCGCCTTGAAGGCGGCGATTGGCTGGGCAGTCGGCAAGGTGACGGCGCCCAAGCTACCGGCGGTCAGCACGCCCGCGCCAACTGCATCTTCCTGCGAGATGGTCACCACCACCTCGCGCTCCGAGTCTTCCAATTCGGCATAGCCCTTCTGAATCAACTGGCGCCCGTGCTGCTCAATGGTCTCGAATGGCGTGCCCTCCACCAGCGTTTGGCCGCCCAGGTACAGAGGTTTCAGGGTTTTCAGCTTCATGAATGCCTCCAGGGGCCGCATCTTGTGCGGCCCTCACATTGGGTTACGGAGTGACCGGGGCGGCGAACTCACCGAAGATGAACGCTTCTGGACGCTTCACCGCCAAGGCTGCACGCTCTTCACAGCGGATCGAGATCAGGTTCTTCTCGAAATCGTCGGCGTTCTCGGTCGAGATGACCACGTTGGCGTCTTCACGGTCGAACAACTGAGCGCCGGTCTGGAATGCGCCGGTCAGGAACTTGCCCAGGAAAGCAGCGACCTCGGTAGCCACGACAGGCAGCCCCCACAGCACGGGGCCAGCCAGACCCAGCGGGTTGGCGAGGATATAGCGGCCCAGGGAGTCCTTGGTCAGCTCGATCTTGGCCCAGTCCATGAAGTGCAAGACATGACCAGAAGCAGGCAAGCGCGCCAGCTGAGCTTGCAACATCGCCAGGCGGAGATCATCGATGCCCGACCGTTTCTCCACCTCGAATGCCGGGACGTATTTCGAGGCCTGAGGGACGATACCGTGCAGGTGCACGCCAGTGCCGTCACCGAACAGGATCTCCTGCTCCTCGACGTACTTGAGGCCGTAGCGCATTTCAACGTCGATGGTCGAACCCAGCTGGGCAAAGTCGTCCAAGATCTGCTTGGAGGCCTTGAACATGTGGGCGATGGTCGACACGCCGGTGAGCTTCGATGCGAATTCGATGTTCGAGTACGGCTTGGCGGTACCCTCGGCCACGACCTTGGCGGCGTTGGTGAAGCCGGTCTGCTGCACCCAGAAGATCGCCGGGGCAGTGGTTCGGCCCGGGGCGATCAGGTCGCGGATGAACAGGCGCTGCTTCGGCGCGGTGTCGATGCCGGGCAGGCGCTGGGGCTCGACGATGCCGGCCGGGATATCGGTAGACAGCAGGGCGGCACTGACCGGAATGTTGACGCGCTTGCCACCTTCGATACTGGCCGCGAACTGCTTGAGCGCTTCGCTCTTGATCACAACGCCGCCGAGGCTGTCCTGGGGTTGCGGGGTGCCAGCCGAAGGCCGGCGGGCGAACTCCTGCTCGAGCTCGCCCAGCTGGGCTTTCAGCTGCTTCTCGGCCTCGGTCAGGCTGTTGAACTTGGTCGCCAGTTCGTCGACGGCATTCTTGGTTTCTTCGGACAGGCTTCCGGCCTTCTTGGCCTCAGCCAGCGCGTTCTCAGCCTGCTTGCTGAAATCGCTGGTGGCCTGCTTGAGCTCGTTGGAGACCTGCTTCAACAGGTCAGCGGTATTGTCTGCCATGGGATCTTCTCCGGTTACTTGAGGGCTGCTGCCGAGAACCGCGACATGGCGGCCTGTAGATCGGCAAAGTGGTTGGCCAAGTCGGCCTGGTTTTCGGCAGCGCTGCGCGTACCGGAGGGGGCAGCGCCAGGCGTACCACCCTTGAGTTCTTGAATCAGGGAGCGGCGCTCTGAGCGAGGCATTCCCTGCTTGGCCAGGATCGTGTCCAGGCGGCGCGCCGCAACCTGCTGAGGCGCAATGGCCTGCGGGTCTTCCTGTGCCGCATCCGATGGGAGCAGGCCGTCCGCGAAGCCGGCTTCGACTGCCAAACTGCCGCCCATCCAGGTCTCTACGTCCATGAGGTTGCGCATCGCCGCGGCTTCATCACCCGTCCTGACTGAGTAGATGTCGGCCAGGGTTGCGTCGATCTGGTCGAGGAAGTCAGCGACTTCCGTGAAGTCGTTTCGGTCGCCAGCGGCGATGGTCCAGGCGTTGTGGATCATCATGAAGCCGGCTCGGGCGATCTGGATTTCATCGCCGGCCATGGCGATGAACGATGCAGCGGAGGCGGCCAGGCCAAGCACCTGGACGGTTACCTTGCCCTTGTGCTCGCGCAGCAAGTTGTAGATCGCCAAGCCCTCGAAAACATCGCCGCCTGGACTGTTGATCTTCACGGTGATGTCTTTGTCGCCGATGCTGCGAAGTGCAGCGCTAACGCGCTTGGCAGTGACGCCCTCACCCGTCCACCAGTCCATGCCGATCGGGTCGTACATTGTGATGGTGGTAGAGTCGTCACCGGCTGCCGCCTTGATCGCTGGATTCCAGCGCTCCATGGCCTTTGGCAGTAGGTCGGATTCGACGCGCGCGTGCGGCCGCACCGCCGGCGCTGCCGGAAGGGTCTTCAGTGTCATGGGGTGCTCCGGGTCAGGCCGCTTTGAGCAGCGGCATCGATATCAGCGCGTGAGCCATCATTGGCCCATCGGGGTTTCCGGTTTCGAGGGCCTCGGAAGCCAGTTCGACCGCCTTGTTGATGGCCTCTCGGTCGTCGTTGTTGCGCGCCGAAACCAGCCGAAGCATGAATGCCGAAGCTGCCGGCGAGACACCCGCGGCCGGCTTTCCGAGCTGATCCAGGGGGACAAGCGCGGACTGCACCGTGTAAGTATCGCCACCAGGGATAGGAGGCAGGTTCTCCAGGCGGCGCACCTCGTTGCGAGACATCCAGCCATTTTGCAGCGCAGTGTTGTACCAGGCGCCGCGGCCGGCGCTATCCGCGCGCAGCAGGCCTTCCACCGAAAACTCAGCGAAGAACTCTTCAGCATCAGCCTCGCCAATGAGACAGCGGGTGATTTCCTGCTCGATGTTGACGAGCAGTGGTCGCAGGCTGTTGGTGAGGAAGTGGAGGTTTTGCGCCTCGACCGAGGCAGCCCAGCTGGACTGCTTGTCCATGTGGCCAACCATGAAGGGCGGCACGCGGAACCAGCGGCACATTTCTTCGATCCCGAAAGACCTGGATTCCAGCATCTGCGCAGCCTCAGGGTTCATCGTGATGCCCTGGTACTTGAAGCCTGCTTCCGCCACCATGATCTTGCCGGCGTTCTTCGATCCCATGAACGCCTGCATGCTGGTCCGAAGTTGCTCGCGCTGCTGCGGCGTGATCTTGGCGTCGCTGCTCAGAATGCCGGAGGCCTGCATGCCCTGAGCGAACACCTTCGCCGCGGCCTCCTCGATCGCCATGGCCGAGCCGAAGATCTCGCGGCCGGTGGTGACAGGGAGCATCCCGCACACTCCATCCAGACCAAACCCCCGGATGTGCATCAGGTTCTTCTCGGGAATGTCGCGCTCAACGCCATTCTCGTTATACGTGTACTTGAGGCGTCCGTTGTCCTGCCGTTTGACCTTCATGCACTGAGGCAAGAGCGGCACCAGGGCGATCACCCGGCTACCGATCATCTTCTTCTCTACGAAGGCATTGCCTCGAAGGCAAATGCTCGCCACCACCAGCAGCATGAAGCGCTGCGGCGTCATCTCGGCGTTCGGTATGCGGCACAGCAAGCGGTACAGTGGGTGCTCTTTGGCCACCTCGCGCGACCCATCCGGGAGGCGCCGGTATAGCTTAAGCGGGAGAGTGGAAACGGATTCGGACAGCAATCGCACGCACGCCCACACCGTGGACAGCTGCATGGCCTTATCGACCGATACATGCTTTCCAGATGCAGAGCTGCCGAACCACTCTTGCCAAAATGCGCCGTCCTTCAGGCCGATGGGCACCCCAAGCCAGTTTTGCAGCGCAGCCTTCACCCGGCCCGGTTTCTTCTCGGCCATCAGATTCCTACCATGATCGGGTTATCAAAGAAGCCCTGGATATCACCAGCGCCTTCGGGGTTGAGAGCCATCAGCGAAACAGCGTCAAACGTCGACATCAGCGGGTCGATCTTTGCCGAGCCGCTGGCCTGCTTGGTAATCGTGATGGCATTGCCTTGAGGTACGACCCGGGCATTGCCGACGCACCAGTTCATCAGTGCGCTGCCGCAGTGGACCAGCTCACCGCCGGCCACCTTGCGCTCGGTCATCTTGATCGCGCCGTTGAGTTTCCAGCCTTGGGAGATAGCCACGATCTGCTCCATGACGATCCCGCGCTCTTGGGTGGTCAGCTCGTCGACGATATCGCCGATGCCTGCCGCATCGACGCCGATTGCCAGCTTCTCCGGCAGCAAGCCCCGATCCCTGATGTCGCAGATAATGTCGGCAACCTGCTGGACGTCGTCACCAGGTCGGTCGACGACAGTGAGGTCGCCGGCCCGCTCGAAGTCTCGCAGCGCGCTGGCGATATCCTTCCGCCGTTCAAATACGATGTTGTGCGCCCAGGCGTGAGACCAGTGGAGCCATCGACGCGTGACAGGTTCCCGGCCAAGCACGGTCAGGCCGAGCAAGTCATCAAGGCCGCCGCCATCAACTCCCACCGTCACTACTTCGGAGCGCTCCAGCAGGCTCTCCAGCTCTAAACCGGTCTCGGCAGCAAACTCCCAATAGTCGGCACCAGCCCACCGGTCGGTGCGCAGGTTGAGTCCGATCTCAATATTGAGGTGCTTCGCCAGAAACTTCTGCAGCGAGCCGTCGCTGGTAGCCAGCCTTTTCTTGAGCTGATCTTCGAGCCACTCGGCACTGACGGAAAGCCCCAGGTTCGGGTTGGTGATGTAGAAGTTCTCGGGTTTCAGGTAATCCTTGTCGCTGACCATGCAGGCCGGGAACTCGTACAAGATACCCAGCGTTTTGAGGTCTTCGACAATCCCATCCCGAACATCACGCCAATATTTCAGCCGCTCTTTAAACACGCCGGCTGGCGGCTCGTCGCTCTGCGTGGTCAGGTATATGACCCAACCCTCATTGCGCGACACCTGGCCGCCGAGGGCCTCCATGAACATGGCCTCGGCGCCGGCCTTCTTGCCGAAAACCCACAGCTCGTCCACCAGAACCTTGCCGGCCTTCTTGCCGGATACCGTGTCGGTATCGGCCGCCACTACCTTGAGGCTATTTTTGGTGGTGCGGTCGGTGATCGTCCGAATGTGGTCCTGGACGTGGAACATCGCGGTTAGCTCTTCATCCGCCCTAACCATCGCGGCGGCCGGCTTGAAGGCGTTGTCTGCAACCTCGCGCGTCGGCGCCAGGATCAGGTGTTCCTCTTCCTCACGCCAGCAGAGTATCAATGCTGTCAGCATGATTCCCGCAGCGATAGTGGACTTGGTGTTCTTCTTGCTGATCAGCAGGCCAAACTCACGGATCAGCTGCTTACCGGTTTCGCTGTCGTACCCACCAAAGATGGCTCTGACAAAATCGAAAACCCATTCGTCGCAGCAATCCGCCATGCGCGGCTTGCCAGGCAGATCGGGAACCTTGAGCTCCTTGAAAATCTGCAGGGCTCGTTCGGCTTCTTCAGGGAAAATCGGCGGCGGAATGATCGAACGCCTTGAAATCAAGCGCTCTTCCCAATCGATGCAGGCGGTGGTCCATTCCATCGCTACACCTTCTTGCCGTTCTCAGCGACCAGCTTTGGTGGCGCCTGGCGGCCGAACTTGCTCGCAGCCTGCTCGGCGGCTTTCTGGCGCTCTTCCTTTTTGCCGCCCTCACCTTTGCGCTGATGCACAAAAGGCATGAGCGCTTTTGCCGCGTCGACGCGCAATTTTGGCTCGGTGCCCAAGTCATTCATCACTGCCAGGAGGAATGACTTGGGATCTCGATGCATCAAGGCCGCGCCAAGATCAAAACCGGCAGGCTCGACCTCGCCGACCGCTTCCGCCACGCCCGACTCATCCGCTTCGCCTTTAACACCTTTAACAGCCCCATTAACAGGATGCAGGGCGTTCAGTTTGTGCAGTTCGGCGATCACATCCGGGTCTTTTGCGAGCCGGGAACCAGCCGCAGAGGCAGTCTTTTCGGGGCATCCAGCCGCAATGGCCGCGTCGCGATTGGACGCACCTCCCCTCACCGCGGCGATGAAGTCGCGTTTTTTGGGTGTTAAAGCCATTAACAAAAACCTCAATAGGGAAATAAAATCTGCGCGTGCGGGGAGGGGTGGTCTAGGAGCGAAAAGCCTCGAACTCTCGACCCACCCCCCCCCGCCAGATCGGGGAATTGACGTGCTTCAACTCGATGCAGCACGCCACTGACGTGCATCAACCGATCAGGCCTGACGCCTCCTCGGCGGTCTTGACCACGTCATGGCAGGGACGGCACAGGGTCTGCCAGTTGCTCCGATCCCAGAACAGCTTCATGTCGCCTCTGTGCGGGATGATATGGTCGACGACTGAGCCTTCAGTTACCCGCCCTTCGCGCTGGCAGTACACGCACAGCGGGTGAGCTTCTAGCCAGGCAGCCCGCGCCTTCTGCCACTTGTACCCATACCCGCGTTGCGCGGCTGTGCCCTTGGTTGATCGCCATGAGTCAGAGTTCACCGAGGCAAGCCGGGACGGCTGCGCCTGCATGGGGGGCTTGAGGGAGGTGAGCCTGGCCATCAGCTGAAGGGGTCGGCAGGTTTGGCAATCGAGCGCACGAACCACATGAAGCCCTGCTGCAGGTTGGTCTTGGCCAGAGCCAGCAGGCGTGGGTCGACCCCCTCAATCTGCCCGATCTGCTTGAACAGCTCGCCGGCATCAGCCTCCAGGGCCTTGATCGAATTCATGCCGTCGATCTCGCTCTGGCTAAGGTCGCGGTAGCCGGTGATTTTCTTGTGCTGGTTGTCCATGGTGAACCTCTGGTTGGACGCGCCACGAAATGGCGCTTCTTGAATTCGTGGCGCAGCTCTGGAGGCCCGCCGCTTACTCGCCGCTCCATCCCATCAGCTTGAGCTGACCATCAATGTCGGCGAGCTCTTTCCTGAAGTGATCTGCCAGCGGCTCCACAACAGCAGCCAGAACAGTCGGCACCTGATAGTCACCAGTAATCATCAGCGAGACACCGGAACCACTCAGAACGGTGTCCAGGCGACGCTGCACTTGGTCGCGCGTGAAGAACAGGCTGTTTGCTGTAGCAATCTGCTTTCGATTCATTGGTCAGCCCTGCGCCTTGCGCGACAGGAAAAGGTCCGAGTAGCCGCGCAGTTTCTCCACACCCATGAAGCCGACAGCACCGCCGGCGAAGGTGGCCATGCCCTGCGGCAGGCCCATCCATTCGAGCAGCGGCACCAAGGCCAGGGTGATGAGGCCGCACAAGGCGCCCTCCAAGAACATCTGTCGCCGCGTCCCGCCGCCGTACACAACACGCAGCGCAGCGATAACAACGGACAGGCCAGCGGCATATAGCTGTGGCTGATGGGCGATCACCCAGGCGATCAAGGCGGCCCAGAGGCCGGGGTCTTTCTCTGGCATATGGGCCATCTCGATTCCTCCCTTTCGGGGAGCGGAAATGAAAAAGCCCGCACTTGGCGGGCTTGACTCAAAAACAAAAAACCCCGCAATCGCGGGGTTAAATGATCTCAGAAGGCTTTAGGCAGCAGGCTTGAAGAAAGGTAGTTCACTCCAAGCGAATTAAGAGTAGCCAGCAGGGACGAAACAAGGGCTTTTACCATAAACAAACTCCATTCCACGCTCTGTGCCGCCGTGGTCGGCATATTCAAAAGAAGGCTCGATGAAAAACTGAGACCAACCAAAAGAACGAATGCCAGGAGGAACCCAAGTACCTTGACGGGTCGTGAAGCCGCCGACCTGCTACCTGCATCAGCGGACACTGTAGCCGCTGCTGCCTAAAACCTTCTGAAGATGCAATTACTGATAACGCGCAGAAATGACATCATGGGTAAATAATCGGCCATGCGGCCATTTGATGTCAAGCGGCATTTTTCATCGCGAGCCCTTCGTAGTCGAGAATCACGGCGGCAGCCTCAAGCGCTTCAGTCACCATCTCCTCAAGCAGGTCTTCAATGCCCTTCTTCCAGCGGCGTCGAGTGCGTTCCGGTCGGGCCTCCGGGTCCCAGCGGTTGATATCGTAGAATTCTACTGGCAGCACGATCATGTCGCTGGAGCGCTTACCATCGGCACCTTTCAGCTTTGGAATTGCCCAGGCCGTCACCGCACTGACAATGAACAGGCTTGGCGCATGCGATGCCACCAGTGGTTGCAGGCGGCCAATTGACTGGACCTTGCGACCTTTGTGGGTGCTGAACTTCGCAACCAGGACATCCCAGTGTCGCGGCTTCAACAGGCTGTGCAGCCGAGCGAATACCCAGCAGTCAGCATCCATGCGGGTAACTCCGCCCTGCTCCACCGACCGGCTCAATGTCGCCAGGTCGTGCCCATCTTCGCTGCCGGGCTGATACAGCTCCTGCCAGGCCTGCTTGCTTGTATTGTCGATCGCCTCCGCTGCGAGAGCCGAAACGACCGCCGCCAGTACACTGCTATAGATCATGTCCTTCCCCTCAATCCCCGGTGTAGTTGATGCCCCCGGCGCCCAGCCGGTTGCCTTCCTGATAAATCGCCTCCGGCCCAACGGCCCGAGGTTGTTTCAATTCGTTGATCTGTCGCTGTGCGGCCTGCAGGCGCAGGCTCAATTGGGTGACCAGCTCATCCACTGGCAGCGCTTCCCCCGTCGCGGTAGCCACCCAGCCCGAGGCGTTGCATTGCACGCAGGCCAGGTCATGGAACACACCCCTGATCACCGCTTTGCCGTGGCAGGCCGGGCACTGATCCAGCTCCACCGCCTGCTTGCCAAAGGCCGGTCCGTGGCTATTTCTCATCCTCGGTAACCAGTCTTGCGCAGGGCCAGCACGGCACCCTCGAGGGCGCCTCCACCGGCAACGATCAAGATGAAAAGCAGCGCGCTCCAGCCCGTGAAACCCATGAGCCAGGCAACGAGCAGCGCCAGGATGGTGGATGCGTGCTGGCAGACGCTGATGCTCGGAGCAAACGGGTCTTTGGTCATTTCGAAACCTCGCTATTAACAATTTTCGGATTTGCCTTGCAGGCCACGTCGCTCAAGGGCTGCACAGGGTTTTGCGAATCTTCATATTGGGCGCCTGTCAGGTTGTGAACCGCATTGAATCCGCGTTCATCTAACCAGGCGTGCCACTTCTCCAACGCGGCCAGACGCTGCTCCCGGGCCTGGGTGTTGATGTACGTGGAGGCGATCTTGCCCAGCGAGTGATTCAGCAGCATCTCGCCGATGTGACCGTCGATGCCCAGGTCAGTCCAGGCAGTGCGGGCGACCTTGCGCAGGTCATGGCTAGTCCACTCGCCCTGGCCCAGACGGGTGAACACGGCGCTGGCCTGACCCTCGCTCAGGGCCCGGCCACGCCGCGACGGGAACAGGTAGATGCCCTCATAGCCCTGGGCGGTCTGAGCAGCGCGGTATCGGCTCAGCATGGCCTTGGTCTGGTTCGTCAGCGGCAGCCGGTGCTCGGTTCGGGTCTTGGTGTGCTCGGCCGGAATGAACCACTCGCTGTCGGCCATCGAGATATCGGACCAGCGCGCCAGGCGGGTCTCACCCACCCGGGTACCGTGGCACAGCATCATCAGCGCAAGCATGGCCTCGCCGGGCTCGCTGTCGAACAGGCCGGCCAGCATGGGTACCAGCTCGACCAGGTGCACGCCACGCAGCCGGGCAGGCTTGGGCATGATCCGGGCCTTGGTGAAGTCGACGAACTTCAGCGCGGCCATGGGGTTGGTATCGATCAGCCCCAGCTTATGGGCCTGACGGAACGCGACGACCAGCAGGCCGAACAGTTGGCGCACGTAGGACAGAGAAAGCACTTCCTGCGCGGGCCACATCAACAGCTTGTCCAACTCAGGTGCCGACAGGGCCCGAATCGGCAGATCGGCCAGCCGTGGCTTCAGGTGGCACGCAATGGCCGACTTGGCGCCGGTCTTGCGCTTGGCCGACAGCGAGCGGTCGCGGCTCATACGGTCGCTGTACCAGTCGAGCAACTGGCCAACGGTGGACAGGCCGCCCAAAGCAACGGCGGCGTCTGGATCACGGAGCAGGCGCTGACGCAGCGCAGGCAGCTCGGCCAGCACCGCGGCGGCGCCCAGCTCAGGATAACGGGCGATCTGGTTCCAGGCCTTGCCCTTGACCAGGTACCACGACCCGCGCTGCCGGTCCTGGCCGAAACGCAGGTACAGGCCGGGGTGACGCGGGTCGCGCAAGTCGTGCACGGCAGGGTCGGCGGCCTGCCGGCGAATCTCGGCGTCGGTGAACTTCACAGCGCGGGTCTTGCTCATGCCGCCGCCCTCGTCTGCGGCTGCAGCAGGTAGGCGCGGATCGCTTCAATCGCATCGATGGCACCGCGGCACACGATGGCCAGATAGCCCTGTTCGAGCAGCGCTTGGATGCAGGCGTCCTGGCTCGGCGACACGGCGGCGTCGTATGGCGGCTTCGCCTTGAATTCGATGTACAGCCCGAAGTACCCGCCGCGCGCCATCGGCAGCACCAAGTCAGGGATACCGGCCTTCACACCCTGGGCCTTGAGTTTGGCGGCGACCGCCTTCACCCGGTGCCCGCCATTCGGGACGTGATAGGTCAGCTTGTAGGCCTCAGGGAAGCGCAACTTCAGCTCCTGCATCAGCGAGGCCTGCTCCAGGCCTTCACGGTCTACCGGCTTGGCGCGGGTCTTCTTGCCGGGGAAGAGTGGTGGCGGATTTCGAGTCGGAGGTTTCTGGCTATTCATGCGGCAATCACCCCCTCGCGGATCAGCAGGGCCTGGGTGCGCATGACGCCCTCGGCGTGATACTGGCGCGCGGTCTCGCGATCAACGATGTTGCTGCGTCCATCGCAGGCGTCGTGGCAGGCGCTGCAGGCATGGGCGCCCTGCAGGTCGTTCGGCTTCATGCCGACGCCACAGGTGCCGGCCATGCGGTAATGGGCCAGCACGGTAGTGCCGGGATCGCCGTTGCAGACGCCCGGAATGCGCACCTGGCATTCCCGGCCACGCGCTGCTTTGGTCAACTTGCTCTGCTTCATGCTCGGTCGTCCTTGTTGAGGTCGATGACGGTGAAAGTGGCGGGCCACATTTGCAGGCCATGCAAGGTCGCCGACTGTTCGTCGCGATACAGGCCCACAGGCGGATGTGGCTCGGAGGTGAGGTCGAGCAGATGGCCACAGGCGTACAGAGCCCAGTGGTACTCGGTGAGTTCGGGCTTGATCAGCATCGGATCGATCATGTCCGGGCGCCTCGCAACGCTCGCAATGCGGCCAATGCTTCACGGGCTACCTCTGGCGTGGAGCGCGTTGGGGCATGCAGCGTAATTGCCAGCGGCATGGCTTGAAGAGGTTGGCCGGCAAGGACGCGGCGGACCGCAATGGCATAGTTCCGCTCGAAGAGCTTCAAGCTCAAGTCGGCAGCCAGACGGTTCAGATTCTCGAAACCGCACTCTTTGGCGGCATGCCAGACAGCGTCATGCGACCAGTTGCCCTGCCCGGCCATTCCCGGGTGAGCATTGCGGCAGGCTTCGCGATAGGCCTTGGCGAGCGGTGGAAGCCCGAGCATTTCAGGCGACGGCTTGCACCACTCGATGAACTGGCCAGGGCTGGGAATGAAGTCACCGGGTTGTTTGCGGGCCTGTGCCATGCCGAACGCGACCTGGCCCTGGCTGCAAATTCCCTCTTCGAGAAACGCCTGGTACCACTGGCGCTTCGCCGCCTGGTAAGTCTCCTTGTCCGGCCAGGCCTGACGCCATGCAGACCGAATCGAACGAAGCTCCTTGAACAGATCGTTGATCGCCGCGACTAGCGTGCTGCGGTCTTCACTGTCGCGAGGCTGCTGATCGCGGGTGGTAGCCGGGATAAATTCGCCAGCCTTGGCATCGGACCACAGCCCCTGAGCAATCACGGATACGCTCTTCACAATTGCACCTCCGGCACCCACTGATCGTCGTCGGCATCGAAGTCGTCGACTGGTGCGCCCTTTGGCCTGAATTGCGTGACATTGGAGGCGGCCGCCCGGGCCTTATCGGTGATCACCCACTTGACCAGCATCTGCACCCACTCGGCCTGGGTGTTCACTTGGCCGCGAGCTTGGTAGTGGGCGGTGAAAGCACGGCGCACTTCCTCGGTGAACAGGGTCAACGCCACGCCGCTGTGCACGGCATAGGTCTTCAGCAGCTTGGCATCTGGCGCCCAAGCCAGGGTCATCTCGCCAGGCATGCGAGGGTCGACAGGCTCGTGCGCAGAGAGAGGGTCTTCATTCTTCTCTACATCTTCTTTAGGTAACGCGCCGCTAACGCTAGCAGCGTTACCTTTTGCGTTAGCAGCCTTGTGGCTGGCTACGCGCTTTGCCGTGAGAAGCCTATTTTTAGCGGTCTTGCCGTTGTGACGCTCGAAGTGAGGCAGGGTAATAACCCCCTCAGCTTCAACCATCCAGCCGACCGACTTCATGTGCTCGCAGAAGCCGATAACGCCGACCAAGCGATCCAGTAACTTTTTGCTAACGCTGGGAGCGTTACCTTTTTCGGTTTGCTGATCGAACCAGCCCCATACGCGCATCAGCTTTCCAACCACCGCGTCGAGATCGATGTCGGCCAGGTCTGCGATCTGGCAGACTTCAGGCTTGTCCAGGGTGGTCAGTTCAAACTTGATCCAGTCGCCAGCCATCACACGCCCTCCAGCAGAAGCTCAGCCAAGCGGGCAATGCCCTTCGGCGTCACCAGCACATCAAAGGCGGCGCGCTCTACGCCGGTTTCAGCATCAGGCTTGAGGCCGGTCACCTTGTGCTTCATCAGGCCGGCAGTGATGCGCGGCTGATAAGCTATCCAGCGGCGAGAGCCCTTGCGACGGAAGATCCAGCGGTGCTGCTCCAGCCAGTCGAATAGCTTGGATGGCGACAACTGCAGGTGCTTGGCGGCGTCGGTGATGCAGATGGCGCCACCGGCGGCAGCCAGGCGCTTGATGGCCGCGACCTTCGGCGCCTGCTGCTCAACCACTTTTTGCAACTGCAAATTCTGCTCGGCCTGGTCAGCGGCAACACGCAGCGCCTCAGCGAAGGTGGTCGGGATTTGGAACTGGCCAACCACCCTGCCCTCCAGCTCCTGCCAGCGATCGATGATCTTCGCGCGCAGCTTGGCGTTGTAGCCGGATACCAGCACGAAGGTGTCACGCTGGCCGAGCAGGAACTCCGGGTAGGACTGGCCGTTCTGCGGGTGGGTGTATGGGGTCTCCTCAGATTTGAGGACACCCTGCTTTACCAGTGCGCGGGCATCCCGCAGCACGTTGTCGTGGGCCTTGCCGGTCAGCTCGGCGACCTCCCGAGACGACATGACCTGACGCGACAGGTTTGGCGAATTGTCGAAAACTGACGCGCTGGGCTTGGTGTTGCTTGCATCGACTGCAGTGTGCATAATCGACCTCACGTTGTTTTGAAGAAGCCGCCCTGCCAGGCGGTTTTTTTTCGCCTGCAGTTCCAGTACTGGATGGATTCGCAGGTGTTTTGGTCATCTACTGGCGCAGTGCCAGGATCGGGATACTTCGTTTCGCAATCAGGCGGCGTCTTTGTTTCCATCCGCTGGCGGGAAAGCGTCATCCAGCAAGCAAGCGGCACCGAGCGCATTGAGCGCAGCCACAATCAGCCGGGCTTCTTCAAGGCCTGGGCTTCGACGCCCGGCCTCATAATTTGCGAGGCGCGACTGGTTCCAGTTGAGTTGCCGCCGCAAAGCGGCCTGGCTGATTCGCGCCCCCTCTCGAATCTTTCGAACGTTGTTCATAGGGGTTCCTCATTAACGTACGCTCAGGATAAACACGTATCGTGTTAATGACAATCACGAATAGTGAAAGGAAGGTATTTCATAACGTGATTACAATCACGCCTATGAAAGAGACCCTTGGACAGCGCATCAAAAGGCACCGAAAGGCTGCCGGACTTTCACAGGCGGCCCTGGCAGCAGCGTGCGGCTGGAAGTCCCAATCCCGTGTCGGGAACTATGAAACGGACACCCGGGAGCCCACCCTTGCCGATCTAAGCCTGATCGCCAAGGCGGTTGGCGTAGAGGCGTCCGAGCTCATTCTCGACTTCAAACCGAAGACCGAAGCTGAAGCAATGCCGGCAACAAAGGTGGAAGCAAACGCGACTTACCTGGGCCCCATTGACGTATGGGATGACGACACGCCATTGGATGGAGATGAGGTTTACGTGCCTTACCTCAAAGAAGTTGAGCTTTCAGCAGGCCAAGGTAGAACGGTCATCGAGCAGTCACAGTCTCGCAGGTTGCGATTTGGCAAGCTGACACTGCGGCGCCAAAACGTGCAGCCAAGTGAAGCCGTCTGTGTCACCGTTGGCGGCAATAGCATGGAGCCTGTTCTTCCCGACGGAAGTACTGTCGGGGTCGATCAAGGCTCAACATCAATCGTTGACGGCAAGATGTACGCGATAAACCACGGCGGGCAATTACGGGTGAAGACCCTTTACCGCCTGCCTGGTGGCGGTATCAGGATGCGCAGCTTTAATCGCGATGAACACCCCGATGAGGAGTACACCGCAGAGGAGATGATCGCAAAAGAGATCATTGTTCTCGGTAAGGTGTTCTGGTCCTCAGTGCTCTGGTAGCGCCCCACTCAACACCCTGAAGCCCGGCCAAGTGCCGGGCTTTTTGTTGCCTTCGAAAAAAATAATCACGTTACGTGTTGACTTGAATAAACACGTTGCGTGATATTAGCGCCATGCCGGATCACCACCGGCCAGCAACGAAGGCAGCGATGGACAGGCCTCAACAGTCCAGAGGGTTGGCAACTGACCCAGGCGTGCAGCGTAAAGCGCCAAGAACAGTTATCCGGCGGACCAGGGTCGCGGCCGGAGAGAACAATTCGAAGATTGCCAAAGACCGACGCCAGTAGCGGGTCGCGGCAGATTTCACTGGCTGGCCTTGGCGACAGGGCCAGACGGGAAATCAACCAGAGGAACACCCCATGTTCGGTATCGGAAAGAAACTGTTCGGCGCCAAGCGCGCAGTCAAGAAACTGGAAAATCGCGACCTGATGCAAGCCATCGTCGGCGGCTGCCTGCTGGTCGCCGCGGCAGATGGCGAGATCAGCAAGAACGAAGCGGCGCAGATCGACATCCAGATCCGCGCCAACAAGAACCTGGAGCACTTCGGCCAGGAAATCACCACCACGGTAAACCTGTTCACCGAGCAACTGCAGGCCGGTTTCCGCCTGGGTCGCATGAACATCATGCGTGAGATCGCAGACATCAAAAACAACCCACTCGATGCTGAGGAGGTGTTCGTAAACATGATCACCGTGGCGGAAGGCGACGGCAACATCAGCGCCGAAGAACTGAAGGTGCTGGCCGAGATCGGCACCCAGTTGGGGCTGCGCCTCAAAGACTTCGGGATCGAAGCTTGAAGCGCAAGCGCTTAGGCCTGGCAGCAGTAGCAGGCATCGGCGCGATGGCTCTGGCCATTAGCGCTGCCGCCAACTGGGCATCCTGCTCTTGGTACGGCTATCAGACCGAGCGCCAAACCCGCTTCGCACCCTACGTCGGCTGCATGGTGAAAACCGGCGCCTCCTGGGTGCCGCGCAGCGAGCTGCGCACTCAGCAGTAACAACCAGCGCCACGTCAGCCTGACGTTAACTGCCCGATCACCTGGTTCCCCATCACCAGGCTGCATCGGAGTGTGATCTGAATGCGCAGGCTGATGCGCAAACCTAGTCTCGTTGGCGAGCTACTGAGGCATCAGAGAGTTAGGCCGCCAAGCCGGAGATCAGCGCCGGCAGATCACACCCCAATGCAGCCAACACCCGAGGTTACTCATCATGGAAACGATCACCAGCGGCTCCTGGAAGGGCTTCCTCGGGCGCGGCCTGGCTCCGCGTGAACTTGAAGCACTGCTTGCAGTAGCTCAGGGCATGACAGCCAAAGAGATTGCCCGCCTGATGCAGATCACCCCGGGCACCGTGGCCAACCGAATCGAAAACGCGATGTACAAGCTCGGCGTTCACCGCCGTGCGGCCCTGGTCGCCGAAGCCATGAAGCGCCAGATCATCAGCCCGATGTGCATCCTGCTGGTCGGGTTGATGGCTATGCACGCTGTCACGGGCGACACCGACCCGATGCGCCGCGACCGCCGTGTGCCAGAGCGCCGCATTGCCCAAGTTCGAATCATCCGCAAGGCCGAATCCTTCGACCTGCACGCCTGACACCCACCCCGAGGAGTTCACCATGCACCCAGCCATGCAGCAGCGCGTGGACGGCCTGGCCGCCCTGCGCGAACGCACCATCCTGGCCACCGCTGACTTCTACGCCAAGATCGGCCTTCCCGCTCCAACGACCGAGCCGCGGTACAAGGCCGTAGCCAAGGGCAAGGCGTGGCACATCGTCGACGTGGAGACCGGCAAGACGCGCTGCTTCTGCTTCACCTACAAGGCAGCCCTGCGGTTTGTTGATGCTCTGGAGGCAGCTGCGACGCGCAAGCTGGTGGGGCGGCAATGATCGGCGGCCCTATCCCCAATGAGCGCCAGCAGGTGCTGGATCAGCTCAGCGCCAGCATTGACCAGTTCTTTGCAGGTGGTGGGCAGCCAGTCGAATTGCCCGCGTTCGAATACTGCCCTCGCCGGCCGCACCACAGCAGCCATAACGCCGAAGGCGACTCAACCGCCCGGGCTGCTGCCACGCAGAAGCGCCAACTGGTAGAGCGCGCGAGGGTGGCGGCGAAGACCATGACCCTCGACGAAGCCTATCGCTCCCTCGGCATCAGTCGCACGGAGCTGCACCGTCTTGCCAAAGAGGCCGGGATCTTCTTCCAGAGCTGCGACAAAGAGCGCCAGCGGCGCGAAGTTGCCCGCCAGGCCAAAGCCGAAGAAAAGGCCAAGCTGGTCGAGCTGATCAGGGCGAACAGCGGCATCGGCCTGAGCCGGAACTTCGTTGCCAAGAAACTCGGCATCAGCAACCACTACCTGGTACGCCTGGCCGAGGAAAACGGAATCGACTTTCCGCGCTGGAGCGACAGGCCTTGAAACGCATGAACCGCGTCCGGCACGGCCGGCGCCAGCAATGGATCAACTTGCCGCCCAGCGGCTTGCGAGGTATCGGCAATGGCCGAGAAGAAGACAGGGGCAGCCAAGCACTCGGCGGACTACCGCGACAGAAAGAAGGCCGAAGCAGAACGCTTTGGCATCGAGCGGATGCAAGTGGAGATGGCTGCCGGAACGCGGGTGGGAATGGAGGGAGCGATGAAAACCCACGGCTACACCCAACTACAGGAGCTACTGCAGAACCTGCACCGGTCGTTCCTGGCAGCCTCGCCGCAAGAGCAGGCGCGCCGACTGCAACAACCTGACGCGCCAGCTTTTGAGATATCACCAAAGCTAGCGCGACAGTTTGATCAAGCCAGTCGGGCCGAGCTGAAACGCGATCCTGGCGACGAGATCATCAGCCCCAATTAGGGAAGTTTTGTTCTGCAAATTTCTGCCACTTCGAATGAGCAGATGAGATTGCTCTTTCGAGCTCTCTTACCACCTCAAGATAATCGTCTTCTGATTTTTCGTGCTCAGTCACATATTCCTGAAGCTTACTGATTGCAGCCGGTATCGCCGCGGAAAGCTTGTTTGCTTCATCAATTACTTTCAAGTCGACCATTTTCTATCCTTGATCCGGCCCCATGCCGGTCACCCGTAATACCCCATCCAAAACCAAATTGCCACCATGCCGCATCCGGCCACGGAGGGCGGCGCATGCATGGAGAAAGCCATGAGCGATACCGAAGCCAGCCCAAGCCTGGCAACCGGCCACCCGATGACCACGGACACCTGGTCGGACTTCGTCACCCGCCTTCGCCACCACTGCAACGGCCAGGGCGTGAAGTGGCACCACACGGCATGCGCGCTGTTTACCGTGCAGCAGAAGCGCATCGACTACGGCTATGACCCTGACTACGCGGAGGGGCTGGTGGTGTGCTTGGAAGACAGCAGCTGGTTCAGCCCCGAGGAATACTGGTCAGATCTCGACGAGGAAGAGCAGGAAGAGCTGAATCGGGTGGTGCAGGCCAGAAACGAGTGCGATTTTCTGGAGCTTGATGCCGATGACCAATGGGAAGTCCTGGGCGAACACGACGACCACACCGTCACTGGCTGGAACAAGCGCTGGGAAATCGTGAACAGCCACTTCACCAAGGAAGCGGCCGAAGCGTTCATTCGCCGAAAGCAGCACGACTATCCCGAGCTGCGGGTTTATGTAGAGTCGCAGTACTACGCCTGGGAGTTCGAAGCGATCAAGGCCGCCATCCTCGACGGCACGCTTACCTACCAGCCAAAGCCTGCAGCTGACGACGCCGCTACCGACTGACCCTCCCACGCTGCCCGCCAGCGCCTCCCCACTTCAACGAATCACGCCACCCCGGCAAGGAACGCTCCTCGCACGAAAAGATGACGCCCTTTGAGGCAATGGCTCAGCTCAATTTTGACCTGAGGGAGCACCCATCGCTGCAGCCATTAACTCACCACGCCAAGGCTTGATAAAATCATTCAATGAGCCATGAGGATCATCGACAAACCCGGCATCGAGCATCGGCTCAAGAAAGTGTGAGTACTCCGCAGAAAATAATGCTGAATACCAGAGCGAAAGCCTCTCACTCTCAGTCATCTGAACCCGAAGTGCATTTAGCGCGAACCTTTTAAAATCCGGTGGCAAAGTCGAGCCACGCATAATGTAATCCAATACAAGAAAGGCTGAATCAAGATATTGACCCACACCACCCCAACACCTTCTCCTCCACGAGCGAAACTCCATTCTTAGCTCGCCGTACACTTCTACGCATTGAAGATCTTGCGCCTTCCTGGCTGCCGTCGACAGAATCATGCGCAAATCACTCGCCGCGGAATGTTGCGCCTGCAGGCCAACATGTGTTTCGAATTCAGAAACGGTGGCGCCAGAAACAACAATTGCAGAGCGCTCAACGGCATTTCCCATCAGACTTAACAACTGAAACAACCGTTGCTCCGCCAGCTGTTCTCGATGCCGAATCTCACTTCTCTCTTCCGCACCTACACCAAACTTAACATTATAAAGAACAGCCACGAACGCCATAAATGAAAGAACTGGATTAAGAACACCACCAAAGTAGTCACCAAACTGACCCCATTTCTCCTGATCCACCACTATGTGAGCCGAAAAATAATTAACGTACATTGAAGCCACTAAAACTATCAGTGATAACGCCACGCCCCCCGCACCAAGCAAGAAAACATGAAACTTGTTTTTGATCACCACTTTCTCTCCCAGGTTTCGCACTTAACACCAGAACTATAGCCGCGAGGTATCCCCATGCCCACAGAAAACCGATCCAGCAACACCGAACAGATGGTCAGCGTGCCGCGTGAACTGGCCGAAAGCATCGCGAACCCGCGTAATGGCTTTGCCCTGGGAGATTCGCGGGAGCAACTGCGCGCCCTTCTCGCCCAGCCAGCCGCCCAGCACCAGGGCGAGCCAATCCTGATACAAGCGGTGGCAGTCACCCGTGCGGATGCCGATGAAGGCCTGCGCCTGGAGTGGCTGCTTGAAGGTGGAATCGCTGAAATGGAATTCCCTGGCCAGGTTCTATTCGCTCTGCCAACTGCCAACGACCTGTGCGACGAAGACGGAAGCGCCGAAATCTTCCTCCACCCTCCAAGCTCCGGCGGCTTTAGCGCCGGCGACATGGCCGACCAGGGTGCCAAGGCGTTCGCTGCGCGTGATCCGGAAGTTAAGGCGCTGCGCTCTGCCCTGCAGTTCTACGCCGATCGAGACCACTTCTCGGAAGACATGGGCGGCGATTGGGACAACGTGAGCGGCGAGCCAGCGAACATCCTCTGGCATGAGTCCGAGGCATGGTTTGTTGAAGACGGCTCTATCGCACGGGCAGCTCTGTCTGGCAGCGCTGTGCCGCCTGTTGAATACGGTCCAACCCCAGGCTGCAAGCAGTGCGAAGAGGCAGAGGCCTGCGGGCTTACCGATTGCCCGGAGTGCGACGCTCAGCTGAGCGAAGACGTAAATGGCAACGGCGTGCGGCCCGATGCCTGACTCTCACCAATTGAGTACATTTGTACTCTTTCCGCTTTAACCCCTCTCCCCTCTATTGAACAGCCGCTATATGGCGGCAAGGACGAAGTCATGCCTGCTGAAAACCAAGCCCCAGATTTTGAACTCAACGGCAGCCAGCCTGCTCGGCCGCTTCTCCTTTGCTTCCAGGTCGGCGACTGCGATTGGGTGGCAGCCACCAACGAAGAGGAGGCGCGGCGCGTACTGGCCGAAATGAACGGCGATGACCCTTCCGATTACGCGGATTGGGACGTTGAGCTGACCAGCGAGAGCATGCTCGACAAGCAATGGGTCGATGAGGATCCACCACACGCGGAGTGCGGCTGCCTTCGCCAGTGGCTGGAAGAAGCCACAGAGCCCTCTTACCTGATTGGCACCGAGGGCTGACCATGACCCGCCTCGCCCTCTGCCTCCTGCTGCTGGCCACCGGCGCCAGCGCAGGCGACCTACCGTCCGGTGTCTGGTCCTTCGAGGATAAGCCGCGCGGTGTCGTCTGCTACGTCATGAACTCGCTAGGCAACAACGCAATCAGCTGCGTGAAAGTCTGGCTGCCGCAAGTGGCCGGCACCGAACGCCAGCTCTCCCCGCACGAACAAGACACCCCTACCCCTGCAAAGGCGCCAGTGCGCTGGAATGAAGAGAGGTATGAGCTGTGAAGCTGACCGACAAACAGCAGGGTGTTCTCGATGCCCTTCGCGAGGTTTCCCGCACAAACGTGCTCCGATACCGAAACAAAACGCCGTACCTCTATGAGCAAGACTGCAAAAAGCTTGCGCGCGGCGACCAAGCCTGCGCCTTCGGCCTGGGCGGGTTGAGCTACCAGGTGGGTGCCCGCCTCGACCTCTCCGCTGCATCTGTGCTCAGCACGTTCAAAGCCCTTGAGCGCAAAGGCCTTGTTCTGCGCGAAGCCAGCTACCCCGAGCATCACCGCCCGCGCTACTGGTGGCCGGTGGGTTTCGCTGCCGAGATGGCTGCCGAACTGCTTCCCGCTGAAGGACTGACACCATGATCCTCCTACCCATCGCCGCCCCGCTCTACATGGCCTGGATGATCTGGAAGGGGCCGAGGCCATGACAGAGATCAGCCTTCACCACGGCGACTGCCTGGAGGTGATGAAGTCGATACCCAGCGCCAGCGTTGACCTGGTGCTGGCTGACCTGCCCTACGGCACCACCCAGTGCGCCTGGGATGTGATCATCCCTTTCGCGCCACTGTGGCAGCAGTACTTGAGGATCGCGAAGCCAGAGGCAGCCATTGTGCTCTGCGCGGCCCAGCCGTTCGCATCGATGGTCATCGCCAGTAACCCAGCCGACTACCGCTACGAATGGATCTGGGAGAAAGGCAACGCAACCGGATTTCTCAACGCCAAAAAGCAGCCGCTGCGCGCCCACGAAAGCGCCCAGGTCTTCTATCGGCGCCAGCCCGTGTATAACCCGCAGATGACCAGAGGCCACGAGCGGCGGACAGCCAAGCGCAAGACAGTCAATTCGGAATGCTACGGCAAGGCCCTGTCGCTCACCGAGTACGACTCGACAGAGCGGTACCCAAGATCGGTGCAGTTCTTCTCGAGCGACAAGCAAACGGCGAACTACCACCCCACTCAGAAGCCCGTCAGCTGGATGCGCTTTCTGGTCGCCACCTACACCAACCCGGGCCAGGTGGTGCTCGACAACACAATGGGCAGCGGCACAACCGGCGTCGCGTGCATCCAGCTCGGCCGGCAGTTCATCGGCATCGAGCAAGACCAGGACCATTTCGGTACCGCGCAACAGCGCATCGCTGACGCCATCACCACCCGGGACACCCCGGTACCGCAGATCGATCTCTTCGAAGCGATCGCCTAACCCCTCCCCACCTCTGCCGCCATGCGCGGCGTGGAGAAAATCATGAAAAGAGAACTGATCAAGATCAGTGAATTCCAGCGCCGAAAATGGGGCGAGAACGGCACTCCGCTCTGCTCCCAAGCCATTCGCAATTACCTGCGCAACCGCAAGCTGCCCGGCGAGCGCATTGGGAAAATCTGGTACGTTGACTGGTCTGCCTACCAACGGACCACCGGCAATCCGCTGGTCGACATGGTGCTGAAAGGAGCTGCGTGATGGTTCCTCGACCAAGGAACAAGGCCAACAAGGGCCTGCCCCAAAACCTCTACTTCGACGCGCGCCGGGGCACATACCGCTACCGGCGCCCCACAGACGGGAAGTGGTTCCAGTTCGGCGCCGACCGCGGCAACGCTATCGACGCTGCCTCGCAACTAAATACCACCTTCCTGCGCGGCGGCGACCTGGTGGCCGCTGTCCTGGGCGAAACCACAGTCACCACCGCCGAGTTCCTGGATACCTACGAGCGGGACGTACTGCCGCCCCGGGAGCTGGCAAAGGCAACGCTCGACCTGTACGCAGTCAGGTTCAAGCAAGTCAGGGCTGCCCTCGGCGAGCGGCCGGTGGACCAAATCACCATCCGCATGGTCGCTGAGTTCCTGGAGCCACTGACGGCCCGCGCCAGCAACCAGGCCCGGGCAATCCTCATCGATGTGTTCAATCACGCTGCGGCGAAGGGGCTGTGCCCGGACAACCCGGCGGCCAGCACCATCCCCAAGATCGAGAAGAAGCAGCGCAAGCGCCACACCGTCGAAGGCCTCAAGGCCATCCGCGAGAAGTCCCCGCGCTGGCTGCAGAACGCGATCGACCTGGCGTTGATCACCGCACAGCGCCGCGGCGACATCCTCAACATGAAGTTTGAAGATGCGCGAGACGGGTTCCTGTACGTGGTCCAGAGCAAGACCGAGAAAGCATCTGACGCAGGTTGGCTGAAAATCAAGATCACCGACCAACTGGGCGAAGTGCTGACCAGGTGCCGGGACGACATCCTGTCGCCGTATCTGGTGCACCGCCGGCCGGAAAGAAAGAAGAAACGCGAAGGGAAAGATCACTGGACGAAGGTGGACGAGAGGTTTCTCACCCGGGCCTTCAAGGATGCGAGAGATGCCGCCGGCTGCTACAGCGACCTCAAAGAGGAGGAGATGCCGGGGTTTCATGAGGTGCGCGCCCTATCCCTTCACCTGTACAAACGAGCAGGCAAAGATGGGCAGAAGATCGCCGGGCATGCTACCGAGGGCATGACCAGGAACTACCAGAAAGGGCACGAAGATGTGGTGTGGTCCGAGGTCGAAGCTGACCTGGATATCGGCGATTTCGCCGGGTAGTTTTGCGCGAGTTTTGCGCATGTTTTGCGCGGGCACAAAAAAGCCGGTTCAGATAACCGGCTTAACTGCCTGATTTTACTCAGTAAATAATGGTCGGGACGGAGTGATTCGAACACTCGACCCCTTGCACCCCATGCAAGTGCGCTACCGGGCTGCGCTACGCCCCGACTGGGCTTGAAGCATGTTCCCCTGGTTGCTGAGAACGTTGAAGAATGTACCCTAACCTTTTGAATTATGGAAGCATTTTTTCCAAAATTCCGGGCCCGATAAGGGTTACTTCTTCAGCACCACCAAGACGTCTTCCAACTCGGCAATCATCTGCCGGATCAGTTGCTTGTACTGGGTGGTGTCGTCCTTGGCTTCGTCGCCAGAGAGGCGCAGGCGCGCCCCGCCGATGGTGAAGCCTTGGTCGTACAGCAGCGCGCGGATCTGGCGGATCATCAGCACGTCCTGGCGCTGATAGTACCGCCGGTTGCCGCGGCGCTTTACCGGGTTGAGTTGCGGGAATTCCTGCTCCCAGTAGCGGAGCACGTGCGGTTTTACCGCGCAAAGCTCGCTCACTTCACCAATGGTGAAGTAGCGTTTGCCTGGAATCGGCGGAAGCTCGTCGTTATGACTTGGTTCCAGCATAGGCCTCAACTCGGGCTTTCAACTTCTGCCCTGGACGAAAGGTGACGACCCGACGCGCCGTGATCGGGATTTCTTCCCCGGTCTTGGGGTTGCGGCCCGGCCGCTGGCGCTTGTCGCGCAGGTCGAAATTGCCGAATCCGGACAATTTGACCTGCTCGTTGTCTTCAAGAGCGTGCCTGATTTCCTCAAAGAACAGCTCGACCAATTCCTTGGCCTCGCGCTTGTTCAGGCCCAGCTCCTCGTACAGCCGTTCGGCCATCTCAGCTTTCGTCAGAGCACCCATACGCTATTTCCTTAACGTGGTGTTCAACCTTTGTTCGAGCGAGGTGAGGATGTTCTGGGTTGCAGTATTCACCTCTTCATCATTAAGAGTGCGCGATGGATGCTGCCAGGTCAAGCCGACGGCCAGGCTTTTTCTATCAGGATCAATGCCTTTACCCTGATAAACATCAAACAGCCTGAGGTCTGTGAGCCATTCGCCTGCATTGTCACGAATTACTTCAAGCACCGAGCTCGAAGCAACATCACGTCCTGCGACCAAGGCCAGGTCACGACGCACTTCCGGGAATTTCGACAATTCGCTGAACTTCGGCAGGCGGCCTTCGGCCACTTCACCCAGGACCAGCTCGAAGACGTACACCGGACGATCCAGGCCCAGGGTCTTGGCCAGCTCCGGGTGGATGGCACCCAGGTAGCCGACTTCGCGACCGTCGCGCTCGATGCGTGCGGTTTGGCCCGGGTGCAGCGCCGGGTGTTTGCCCGCAACGAAAGTGAACTCGGCGAGCGAGCCGGAGAAACCCAGTACCGCTTCAACGTCGGCTTTCACGTCGAAGAAGTCGATGCTGTCACGGCCGTTGGCCCAGCCTTCCGGCAGGCGGCTGCCGCAGACCACACCGGCGAGCATCGGCTGCTGCTTGAGGTCGCCCAGCTGGCCGACGAAGCGCAGGCCGCTTTCGAACATGCGCACGCGGTCTTGCTGGCGGTTGAGGTTGTGCTGCAGCGACTTGACCAGGCCCGGCCACAGCGAGGCACGCATGGCCGCCATGTCGTTGGAGATCGGGTTGGCCAGCAGCAGCGGCTCGACGCCCGGGCTGAACAGCTCGAACAGTTTCGGGTCGATGAAGCTGTAGGTGATGGCTTCCTGGTAACCACGGGCCACCAGCAGGCGGCGCAGGGCTGGCAGTTCGCCACGGGCCTCAGCCTTGGCTTGCGGGGCCAGGCGCGCTTGCGGGTAACGCACTGGCAGGCGGTTGTAGCCGTACAGGCGCGCCAGTTCTTCGATCAGGTCAACTTCCAGGCTGATGTCGAAGCGATGGCTTGGCACTTCAACCTGCCACTGGCCTTCGCCGGCGGTGGTTTTCAGGCCCAGGCCGTTGAGCAGCTGCTCGACCTCGGCGCTGGCCATTTCCATGCCCAGCATCTGGGTCAGGCGCTCGGCACGCAGGGTGACCGGGGCCACCTTGGGCAGGTGCGCTTCGCTGGTGACGTCGATCACCGGGCCCGCTTCGCCGCCGACGATCTCCAGCAGCAGGCCGGTGGCGCGCTCGATGGCTTCGCGGGCCAGTTGCGAGTCGACGCCGCGCTCGTACCGGTGCGAGGCATCGGTGTGCAGGCCGTAGGAACGGGCCTTGCCAGCCACGGAAATCGGCTCGAAGAAGGCGCTCTCGAGGAAGATGTCGCGGGTGCCAGCAGCAACGCCGCTGTGCTCACCGCCCATCACGCCGGCGATGGCCAGGGCGCGACTGTGGTCGGCGATGACCAGGGTGTCGGGGCGCAGGGTGACTTCCTGGCCGTCGAGCAGTACCAGCTTCTCGCCCTCTTCGGCCATGCGCACGCGGATGCCGCCGTTGATTTCGGCGAGATCGAAGGCGTGCATCGGCTGGCCGAGCTCGAGCATCACGTAGTTGGTGATGTCGACGGCAGCGTCGATGCTGCGCAGGTCGGAGCGACGCAGGCGCTCGACCATCCACAGCGGGGTCGGCCGGGTCAGGTCGACGTTACGGATAACGCGGCCCAGGTAGCGTGGGCAGGCAGCCGGTGCCAGCACTTCAACCGGGCGCACTTCGTCGTGAGTGGCGGCAACAGCCGGCACTTGCGGACGGGTCACCGGTACGTCGTACAGGGCGCCGACGTCGCGCGCCAGGCCCGCCAGCGACAGGCAGTCGCCACGGTTCGGGGTCAGGCCAATCTCGATGCTGGCGTCGTCCAGGTCCAGGTACAGGCGAATGTCGGTGCCCACCGGGGCGTCGGCCGCCAGCTCCAGCAGGCCGTCGTTTTCTTCGCTGATCTGCAACTCGGCCGCCGAGCAGAGCATGCCGTTGGATTCAACGCCACGCAGCTTGGCTTTCTTGATTTTGAAGTCGCCCGGCAGTTCGGCGCCGATCATCGCGAACGGGATCTTCAGGCCAGGGCGCACGTTGGGCGCGCCGCACACTACCTGGAAGGTCTCGCTGCCATTGCTGACCTGGCACACGCGCAGTTTGTCGGCATCGGGGTGCTGCTCGGTGCTCAGCACCTCACCGACGATGATGCCGCTGAACTGGCCGGCGGCCGGGGTGACGCTGTCGACCTCAAGGCCGGCCATCGACAGACGGGCGACCAGATCGTCACGGGATACCTGCGGGTTGACCCAACCGCGCAGCCACTTTTCACTGAATTTCATCCTGCTCTCCTGAAAGATTCGTTACGGGTGCGCGACCTAGCGAAATTGCGCAAGGAACCGCAAGTCGTTGTCGAAGAACAGGCGCAAATCGTTGACGCCGTAACGCAGCATGGCCAGGCGCTCGGCGCCCATGCCGAAGGCAAAGCCCTGGAACTCTTCCGGGTCGATGCCGGACATGCGCAGCACGTTCGGGTGAACCATGCCGCAGCCCATGACTTCCAGCCAGCCGGTCTGCTTGCACACACGGCAACCTTTGCCGCTGCAGATCACGCACTGGATGTCGACTTCAGCCGAAGGCTCGGTGAAGGGGAAGAACGACGGACGGAAACGTACCGCCAGCTCTTTTTCGAAGAACACCCGCAGGAATTCTTCGATGGTGCCTTTGAGGTCGGCGAAATTGATGTCGCGATCGATCAACAGGCCTTCGACCTGGTGGAACATCGGCGAGTGGGTCAGGTCCGAGTCGCAGCGGTAAACGCGGCCCGGGCAGACAATGCGGATGGGCGGCTGAGTGGACTCCATGGTCCGCACCTGCACCGGCGAGGTGTGGGTACGCAGCAGCATGTTGGCATTGAAATAGAAGGTGTCGTGCATTGCCCGGGCCGGGTGGTGGCCGGGAATGTTGAGCGCTTCGAAGTTGTGGTAGTCGTCTTCGACCTCAGGGCCTTCGGCGATGCCGTAGCCGATGTGGGTGAAGAACTGCTCGATGCGTTCCAGGGTACGGGTGATCGGATGCAGACCACCGGAGGTCTGGCCACGGCCCGGCAAGGTTACATCAATGCACTCGGCGGCCAGTCGGGCGCTGAGCTCGGCCTCTTCAAACGCCGCTTTGCGCGCGTTGAGGACCTCGGTGACGCGTTCCTTGGCGTCGTTGATCAGCGCACCGACTTTCGGCCGCTCTTCGGCTGGCAGGTTGCCCAGGGTCTTCATCACCTGGGTCAGTTCGCCTTTCTTGCCAAGGAATTGCACCCGGATCTGTTCCAGGGCATTGATGTCTTCAGCGCGTTCCACGGCCTCCAGGGCTTGGGAGACCAGCGCGTCCAGGTTTTCCATGTACAGACTCCAGATACGAAATAGGGGAAGAGCGCAGGCTCTTCCCCTATTAAGACGTTTAACACCAGGCGCCGGAAATGACACCTGGTGATTGTCGGGGGTACTTAAGCCAGCGAGGCTTTAGCTTTCTCGACAATCGCAGCAAACGCCGCTTTTTCGTTCACTGCCAGATCGGCCAGAACCTTGCGGTCGATTTCGATCGACGCTTTTTTCAGGCCAGCGATCAGGCGGCTGTAGGACAGACCGTTGATACGCGCACCAGCGTTGATACGAGCGATCCACAGAGCGCGGAACTGACGTTTTTTCTGACGACGGTCGCGGTAGGCGTATTGGCCTGCCTTGATGACCGCTTGCTTGGCAACACGGAATACGCGCGAGCGAGCGCCGTAGTAGCCTTTAGCCAGTTTCAGAATTTTCTTGTGACGCTTACGAGCGATGACGCCACGCTTTACACGAGCCATGAGTAACTTCCTCTATCTAGAACCAAAAATTAACGAAGGCGCAGCATGCGCTCGACTTTTGCCACGTCCGACGGGTTCAGCAAGCTGCTACCACGAAGTTGACGCTTACGCTTGGTCGACATTTTGGTCAGGATGTGGCTCTTGAAAGCGTGTTTGTGCTTGATGCCGTTAGCCGTTTTCAAGAAACGCTTGGCCGCACCGCTTTTGGTTTTCATTTTTGGCATGTTCGGATACTCCGCATTCAGTTGATAAACATAACCGCAAGGCCTGCCGTGCCCTGGTGGTTATTTCTTTTTCTTGGGTGCGATGACCATGATCAGCTGGCGTCCTTCCATCTTAGGATGCTGTTCGACGGAACCGTATTCCAAAAGGTCAGTTTCGACCCGCTTCAACAGTTCCATACCCAGCTCCTGGTGGGCCATCTCACGACCGCGAAATCTCAAGGAAATCTTGGCCCTGTCCCCATCACTCAGGAAACGTACCAGGTTGCGTAGTTTTACCTGGTAATCCCCCTCCTCCGTCCCTGGACGAAACTTGATTTCTTTAATCTGGACCTGCTTCTGATTCTTCTTGGCCTCGTTAGCTTGCTTCTTCTTTTCGAAGAGGTGCTTGCCGTAGTCCATGACCTTGCAGACAGGCGGTACTGCGTCGGCAGAAATCTCTACCAGGTCCAGCTTCGCTTCTTCAGCGATACGAAGCGCTTCATCAATCGAGACGATGCCAATCTGCTCGCCGTCAGCGCCAATTAACCGAACCTCGCGTGCCGAGATATTCTCGTTGATCGGGGCCTTCGGTGCAGCTCGTTTATCGTTTCTCATTTCACGCTTAATAGTAATTACTCCGATTCTTGGCGACCACGCCGGGAAACCGCTTGAGCGAGGAATTCAGCGAATTGAGCGACGGGCATCGAGCCCAGGTCAGCGCCTTCACGAGTACGCACAGCGACGGTTTGCGTTTCGACTTCGCGATCCCCTATAACCAAAAGGTAAGGGACCTTGAGCAAAGTATGCTCGCGGATTTTAAAGCCGATTTTCTCATTTCTCAAGTCGGACTTGGCACGGAACCCGCTTTCATTGAGAGTTTTTTCAACATTCTGGGCGAATTCGGCCTGCTTGTCGGTGATATTCATGATCACCGCCTGGGTTGGCGCGAGCCAGGCCGGGAATGCACCTTCGTAATGCTCGATGAGAATTCCGACGAAACGCTCGAACGAACCGAGGATTGCACGGTGCAGCATCACCGGATGCTTGCGGCCGTTGTCTTCGGAGACGAATTCGGCGCCCAGACGGATCGGCAGGTTGAAGTCGAGCTGCAGGGTACCACACTGCCAGACGCGGCCAAGGCAATCCTTCAGCGAGAACTCGATCTTCGGCCCGTAGAAGGCACCCTCGCCCGGCTGCAGGTCGTACGGCAGGCCGGCGCTGTCGAGGGCGGCGGCCAGTGCGGCTTCGGCGCGATCCCACAGCTCATCGGAGCCGACGCGCTTTTCAGGGCGGGTCGAGAGCTTCATTTCGATGTCTTTGAAGCCGAAGTCGGCGTAGACATCCATGGTCAGCTTGATGAAGGCGGCGGACTCGGACTGCATCTGCTCTTCGGTGCAGAAGATGTGCGCGTCGTCCTGGGTAAAGCCACGCACGCGCATGATGCCGTGCAGCGCGCCCGACGGCTCGTTACGGTGGCAGGCACCGAACTCGGCCAGACGCAGCGGCAGCTCGCGGTAGCTCTTCAGGCCCTGGTTGAACACCTGCACGTGGCATGGGCAGTTCATCGGCTTGATGGCGTAGTCGCGGTTTTCCGACTGGGTGGTGAACATGTTGTCGGCGTAGTTGGCCCAGTGGCCAGACTTTTCCCACAGCGAACGGTCAACAACCTGCGGAGTCTTGATCTCCAGGTAGCCGTTGTCGCGCTGAACCTTGCGCATGTACTGCTCGAGTACCTGGTACAGGGTCCAGCCGTTCGGGTGCCAGAACACCATGCCCGGCGCTTCTTCCTGGAGGTGGAACAGGCCCAGGCGCTTGCCGATTTTACGGTGGTCGCGTTTTTCTGCTTCTTCGATGCGCTGAATGTAAGCAGCCAGCTGCTTCTTGTCGGCCCAGGCGGTGCCGTAGACGCGCTGCAGCTGCTCGTTTTTAGCGTCGCCGCGCCAGTAGGCGCCGGACAGCTTGGTCAGCTTGAAGGATTTCAGGAAACGGGTGTTCGGCACGTGCGGGCCGCGGCACATGTCGACGTATTCTTCGTGGTAGTACAGGCCCATGGCCTGTTCATCCGGCATGTCCTCGACCAGGCGCAGCTTGTAGTCTTCGCCGCGGGCCTTGAACACTTCGATCACTTCGGCGCGCGGAGTGACTTTTTTGATGACGTCGTATTCGGTGTCGATCAGCTGCTGCATGCGCTGTTCGATCGCCGCCATGTCTTCGGGCGTGAAAGGACGCTCGTAGGCGATGTCGTAATAGAAGCCTTCATCGATGACCGGACCGATGACCATGCGCGCAGTCGGGTACAGCTGCTTGACCGCGTGGCCGACCAGGTGGGCGCACGAGTGACGGATGATCTCCAGCCCCTCTTCGTCCTTGGGCGTGATGATTTGCAGGCTGGCATCGTTCTCGATCAGGTCGCAGGCGTCGACCAGCTTGCCGTCGACCTTGCCGGCGACGGTGGCTTTGGCGAGGCCCGCACCAATGGATGCGGCGACTTCGGCAACCGAAACTGCCTTGTCGAATGAACGTTGACTGCCATCGGGAAGAGTAATAATGGGCATGGCGCCTCCTCTCCTAGTGGTGACCCCTACCAAAGGTCACGTGGGTTGGGATGAGCCAGTACGCGATCCGCCCCTGTCTTTGCACAAGCAAAGCCTGCCTCACAGTGGCAGAAGCCCGAAGGCCTGCCAGGGAACGAACCAGAGTGACTGGAATAGTAAAAAACAGTTGGGAGCTGCAAGCTGCAAGCTGCAAGAAACAGCCGGCGGCGAGCTCAAGGGCAGCATGCTAGCACAAGGCTTCGGGCGATTGCGGGCAGATTGGCCGGCTGGGCAGAAATATTCGCAAATTGAGCTTTGGCGGTGAACTTGCGTGGATTTTTTCCGCTCAGAGTTTGTGAAGCGTCCTACTCTTGTGAGACTCGACCCCAAGGAGTGTTTGGTTATGCGACTTCAGTCTCTTCTGGCCCTGGCGGCTGCCTCTGCCCTGCTGCTGCCGTTGGGAGCCCATGCCGGCAAACTGCCCGGCAACTACCAGTCGACCTGCGTAGCGCAGGCGCAGAAGCAAGGCCTGGCAAAGGATAAAGCCGAACAGCACTGCAAATGCGCCGGAGACGTGCTCCAGAAAAATCTCAGCGACAAAGAGATGAAAGACCTCGATAGCCTGGAGGATGGCGTTGATGCAGCGGTAATGGAGCGCGCGCAAAAAAATATTGCAGCGGTCTGCGGCCCGAAAAACCCGAAATAATAGGGCCTTTGGCCAGTTATCCATCGCTAATTTGCTCCAGATCAGCAATCTGCGAAGGTAAAAGGGGCTACAAGCCCATAATTAGACTATGATGGTCGGCGTGCACCCTGTTGGCCTCGGCAACACCGCACTACTGAAAATCATGTTTCCTGGAGATACACCCATGTCTAATCGCCAAACCGGCACCGTAAAATGGTTCAACGATGAGAAAGGCTTCGGCTTCATCACTCCACAAGGTGGCGGCGACGACCTGTTCGTTCACTTCAAGGCTATCGAAACCGACGGTTTCAAAAGCCTGAAGGAAGGCCAGACTGTCTCCTTCGTTGCCGAAAAAGGCCAGAAGGGCATGCAGGCTGCACAAGTTCGTCCAGAGTAAGATCTGACCGAATAAAAAAACCCGTCCTTGTGGCGGGTTTTTTTGTGCCTGGGATTTGGGAGCGGGCTTGCTCCGCGATAGAACCAGTAATGGCCCTATCACGGGTCAAGCCCGCTCCCTCAGAGACCGTTTTAGCCGCAGTTTACCCGGGTGATCACGCCTTGTTCGTCGGCGTTGAGGTTCAGGCGCTCGGAGCGGTATTCCAGGGTCATGACGTCGTGAGGCTTGAGCACACGGGCCAGTTGCGAGCCGCTGGCTTTACGCGCCTGCTCGAGCAACTCGGGGGTGGCCGGCTTGCCGATGGCGAACTCGGCGCCGCTGGCCTGGCAACGGCCATCGGTGTTGGCAGCAGCCTGCGGGGCCTTCGACGAAGAGCCGCCAGTGCTGCTGCAACCTGCCAATACGGCGACAGCCAACAGGCTTACCAATGATGCACGCGTGCGGAACATGAATCCTCCTTAAATACTTGAATGCTGCCTATGTGACAGCACTCCTGGTTTTTCGTTGCAAAACCGGACCATTGTGCCCGAGCCAGAGCGTTCCAGGCCAAGGGCAATCGTGACCGGATTTTGCACAGGCTCAATACAGGTCGATGTAATCGCTGGCAGGTTTGGGCCAGTTATTTTTCAGGGCCTTGTACACCTGGCGTATCCAGCGCTCGTCATCGGCCACCTGCGGGCCGACACAACCGGAGCCTGCCGCCCAGGTTTCCAGACGAAAGGACAGGCCCTGCAGTTCGCGGCCACCGGTGACCTGGGACAACCAGGCGATGCCCTTGTGATTGACCCGCAGCTGGTTGTGAACCGCACCATTGCCGGCCACCAGCAGGGCCCGGACGTTGTCGAGGGTAAAGTCGTTGGGGTTGTTCAGGTCGATCTGCACTGCGCTGTCCCGGCAAGCTAAAACACCGATAGTTTGCCACGCCCCCTGCGCTTATGCCTAAGTCGCAGTGCGTTGCACGCAGCGGCCATGATTTACTGCAGCTATCGGCGGAGCGCAGGCCAGCCTCCCCTTCAAACGCCAGGGCCCGGCATTTGAACCGACAGCGCGCGCAGGTTTCATTCGAGAATGTTCATGACAAGCCACATCATCGATGCCGACATCAAGGTCAAATGGCCCGAGGGCCAGAGCGCCTACAGCCCGGCCAGCGCCGAAGAACTGCTGCTGATCGCCCTCGACTTGCTGGTCAAGGACCTGGGCCCGGACGACGCACGCAGCTACGTCGACCAGGTCTTTGAGCGTTACAGCCAGCCGGTTATGGCAGACGCGCCAGACGGGCACTGAGCAGATCAAAAAAACCCTGGGCATTCCCCTCGGTAATCCAGGTGACGTTGCCCGGCTCTTTCAGGGTGCCATACCAGTCGGTAATGGTCTGGCCGAAGGTCGGGCCGTCGCGGCTGTCGACCTGCATGAACACCTGGCGGCCGCGGAACAGCTCGGGCTTGAGCAGGTAGGCAATCACCGTGGTGTCATGCACCGGGCCGCCGGGCATGCCGTAGTGTTTCATGTCCTGCTTGACGTAGGCATTGAGGATATCCACCACGCGCTTGCTCGCCCCATTGTTGAGGTCGGCAATCTGTTTGAGCCGCGCCTCGCTGGTCAGCACCTTGTGGGTGACGTCCAGCGGCAGGTAGGTGAGCTTGACTCCGCTATTAAGCACTACTTCGGCAGCGTGAGGGTCGGCGAACAGGTTGAACTCGGCAACCGGGGTGATATTGCCGCCATTGAAGTGAGCACCGCCCATGACGATCACTTCCTTGATGCCATTGACGATCTGCGGCGCTTCGATCAGCGCCAAAGCCAGGTTGGTCTGCGGGCCGAGCATGGCGATAGTGATGCTGTGCGGCTTGGCGCTGCTCAAGGTGTCGATCAGGTAACGCACCGCACTGCCGTTGGCCAGCCCCTTCTGCGGCTCGCTGACCGTTACCCCGGGCAAGCCTTCTTCGCCATGGATATCGGCGGCGTAGATCGGCGTGCGCACCAGCGGTTTCGGCGCGCCGGCGTATACCGGAATGTCTTCGCGCCCGGCCCATTCGCGGGCCAGGCGGGCATTGCGCGAGGTCTTCTCGAGTCGCACGTTGCCGGCCACGGTGGTGATGGCGCGAATCTTCAGTTCATCTGGCGAAGCCATGGCCAGGAACAGCGCCACCACGTCGTCAGCGCCGGGGTCGGTATCGATAATCAGGTCAATGGGCGCCGCCTGGGCGCCAGCCGAAAGCACGGACATCAGCAACACTCCTTGGAGCAAACGTTTGGCACAGCTCAACATAAGACACGTCCTTATGATCAGATGGAACAGCTAGAAGGTCACCCCGGCAACCAAGGCAATGTTGCTGTAGGGCTGGCACTCGCCGGTGCGCACGATGGCGCGGGCACTGCGGCTCAACTGCTTGAACTCTTCGTGACTGAGCAGGCGTCGGGCGCCCAGTTCGCCCTGGGCGGTCAACTGCTCGACGGCGGTCAGGCCCGGCGGCTGATGCTGAAGGATTTCCTCCGCCAGCACGTGGCTTTCGACCTGCATTTCCGTCAGCACAATGCGCAGGGTGCTGGCGAAATCCGGAATACCCGGGGTCAGCGCCAGGTCGATCAGCTCCACCCCCGCCGGCACCGGCAAACCGGCATCGCCAATCAGCAGGATGTCGCCATGGCCGAGGGAGGCGATCAGGCGCGACAGGGCGATGTTCAGCAAGGGCGTCTTCTTCATGGCTGCAGCTCGCTCAAGTGCGGGATTGAAGGCTGCGCACCGGCTCGGGTGACCGACAACGCCGCTGCGCGCTGGCCGAAGGCAATCGCCGCGCCCTGCGCTTCGCCACGCGCCAGGGCCGCGGCGAAACCGCCGACAAAGGTGTCGCCGGCCGCTGTGGTGTCCACAGGCTGCACCACTGGCGCCGGGAAATGCCTGAACACCTGGCCATCGGCAAACAGCGCGCCCTGGGCACCGAGGGTGACGATGACCTTGCCAACGCCCATGGCCAGCAAATGCGTGGCGGCCGCTTTGGCGCTGTCCAGGTCGTTGACCGGCAGCCCGCACAGGGCTTCGGCTTCGCTTTCGTTGGGGATCAGGTAGTCGATATGGGCAAACCATTCGGCCGGCAGCGGGCCGCTGGCCGGTGCCGGATTGAGGATCACCGTCTTGCCCAGCGCCCTGCCCCGCTCAAGGGTGTAGGCGACGGTGGCCATCGGCACTTCGAGCTGGCAGATAATCACCTCGGCGTTTTGCAACAAGGCGTCGAAGCGCTGCACCGACTCGGGCAATAACTGGCCATTGCCACCAGCAACAATGACGATGGCGTTCTGGCTGGCAGCATCGACCACGATCAGCGCCACGCCACTGGACACCCCGGCAGCGATGCTCACTGCCTGGCAGTCGATCTGCTCATCGGCCAGGGCCTGGCGCAGTTGCTGGCCGTAAGCATCGTCACCGACGCAGCCGACCATCGCCACCTGCGCGCCCAGGCGCGCCGCCGCTACCGCCTGGTTGGCGCCCTTGCCGCCCGGCACGGTGACGAAGCTTTCGCCCACCAGGGTTTCGCCGCCGCGCGGCAGACGCTGGGCACGCGTCACCAGGTCCATGTTCAGGCTACCTACCACTACTACATTGGCTTGCATGTGCGGGCTCGTTCTCAGCGGTAATCATTGAAAAGGTCGGGGCGCGGCGCGGTGGATTCGCGCAGGACGATGCTCGGCGCAACAATGCGCTGCTCTGGCGCGCCACGCAGCGGCTCGGCGATGCGCCGCAGCAGCAGTTCGGCGGCGCTCTCGCCCAGCTCACGAATCGACTGGCCAACGGTGGTCAGCGCCGGGAATACGTACTGGCTGATCTGGATATCGTCGAAGCCGATCACCGACAGCTCGCTGGGCACGCAGATGTTGCGTTCGGCGGCGGCGCGCAATACGCCGATGCCGATCATGTCGTTGCCGGCAAAAATCGCCGTCGGCCGCTCGCCTTCGAGCAGCGCCGCTGCCGCGCTATAGCCACCGATACTGGTAAATTCGCTACTCAGCAGCCACTCCTGGCGCGGGCTGACCCCGGCTTCGGCCAGCGCCCGATGGAAACCGGCCAGGCGCAACTGGGCGACGCTGGTGGTCGCCGGGCCGCCGATGCAGGCGATGTCGCGATGTCCGAGCTCGAGCAGATGGCGGGTCGCCAGATAAGCGCCCTGCTCGTGGTCGATACGTACCAGGTCGGCGGCCACGCCTTCCAGGGCGCGGTCGACGATGACCATCGGCGTGCGCACGCTGGCCAGGCTATCGAGCAGGTCGTTGTCTTCACCGACCGAGGCGACGATCAGGCCGTCGATGCGTTTTTCCAGCAGCACGCGCAGGTAGCTGCGCTGCTTTTGCGGGTTGTCGTCGGAGTTGCAGAGGATCACGCAGTAGCCGTTGCGCTCGCAGCCGTCCTCGATGCCACGGGCCAGTTCGGCGAAGTACGGGTTGACGCTGTTGGGCACCAGCAGGCCGATGGTTGCGGTGCTGCGCGCCTTGAGCGAGCGGGCCACGGCGCTGGGCACGTAGTCGAGCTCAGCGATCGCCGCTTCGACCTTGAGGCGCACCGGCTCGCTGACCGGGCGGGTCTTGTTCAGTACATGCGACACGGTGGTGTAGGAAATCCCCGCCAGTGCCGCGACATCTTTGATGGTTGCCATTGTTTCAGTTCCGCCTGCGCGCGCGCCGGCTGCGGTAGGTGTCGAGGACCACGGCGATGACGATCACCGCCCCGGTGATAATGCGTTTGGTTGGCTCCGAAGCGCCGATCTGCGCCAGGCCTGCGGCCAGCACCGAGATGATCAACACGCCAAAAAAGGTGCTGATCACCGAGCCGCGCCCGCCCATCAGGCTGGTGCCGCCGATGACCACGGCGGCGATCACCTGCAGTTCAAGGCCGGAGCCGGCGTTGGGGTCGGCGGCTTCCAGGCGGGAAATCTGGAACAGCGCAGCCAGCCCTGCGAGCAGGCCCATCAGCGAGAACACCAGGATCTTGTACGGGCGCGGGTCGATGCCGGCCAGGCGCACCGCCTCTTCGTTGGTGCCAATGCCGATCAGGTAGCGGCCGAACACCGTGCGCGTCAGCACCAGCTGGGCGAGGATGATCACCAGCAAGGCGATCAGGAACGACGGCGAGATGCCAAAAGCCAGCGGGTTGGACAGCCAGGCAAAGGCATCGCCGATGTAAGCGGTGCGCGAATCGGTCAGCTGGTAGGCCGTGCCCCGGGCCATTTCCAGCACGCCGAGCGAGACGATAAACGACGGAATGCGCCAGGCCACGGTAATGGAGCCGGTGATGCTGCCGGCCAGCGCCGCCACAGCCATGCCGAGCAAGGCTGCCGGCATCACGCTCCAGCCCCAGCCGAGCATCGCCACACTGACCGCGGAACCGGCCAGGGCCAGCACCGAACCCACCGACAGGTCGATGCCGCCGATGATCAGCACAAAGGTCATGCCCACCGCCAGCACCATCAGGTCGGGGATCTGGTTGGCCAGGGTGCTGAAGGTGGCGTAAGACCAAAAGTGGCTGCTCAACAACGAGAACAGCACGATCATCGCCAGCAAGGCGCCGGCCAGGCCCAGGTAGGTGCCGAGGCCGTAGTAGCTGCCGCTGCGCTTGGCGCTGGGGGCAGCGGTGTCCAGTTGGGTGGTTTTCATGGGGTCGTCCTGGGCGCCGCTTCGTGCAGCAACGCATCACGTTTCTGATAGCCGGCAAAGGCTGCGGCCAATAGTTGGTCCTGGGTCCAGCTGTCGCGCTCGAAGGTGTCGATCAGGCGCCCGGCACTGAGCACGCCAATGCGGTCGCAGATCAGCATCAGCTCGCGCAGGTCACTGGACACCACCACCAGCGCCTTGCCCTGGCGCGCAAGCTCGGCCAGCAGGCCATAAATGTCGAACTTGGCGCCGACGTCGATGCCGCGGGTCGGCTCATCGAACAGCAGCACCGAACAGTCGCGCTCCAGCCAGCGGCCGATCACCACCTTTTGCTGGTTGCCGCCCGACAACTCGCCGACCACCTGCTCGGGGCTGGAACTGCGGATGCGCATGGCGGCGATCTGCCGTTCGGCCAGTTCGCGCTCGGCGCCGCTGTTAACGATGCCGGCGCGGGAAATCGCCGGCAGGTTGCCCAGGGCGATATTGGCGCTGATCGACTGGCTCAGCAGCAGGCCTTCGCCCTTGCGGTCTTCAGTGATCAGGGCAATGCCCTGACGCACCGCCGCCACCGGCGAATCGACGCACACTTCGCGCAAGGGATTGCCCAGCTCGATAGTGCCGCTGTCGGCGCGGTCGGCGCCATAGATCAGCCGCAGCAGCTCGGTGCGCCCGGCGCCGATCAGGCCGCAGATGCCGAAGATCTCGCCGCTGCGCACCTCGAACGAGACGTCCTTGACCTTGTCGCTACGGCCGAGGCCGTTGACCTTGAGGATCGGCGCGCCGATGTTGCGCACGCCCAAATCGATATGCTCGCCCAGCTCGCGGCCGACCATCAGGTTGACCAGTTGCTCGCTGTTGTAGCGCTGCATCGCCTCGACGCACACCAGCTTGCCATCGCGCAGCACGGCAATGCGCTGGGCGATGCGCTTGAGTTCTTCGAGGCGATGGGAGATGTAGACGATGGCCACGCCGCGCTGCTGCAGGCGCTCGATCTGGGTAAACAGCAGCTCCACCTCGCGGGCGGTGAGCATCGCCGTCGGCTCATCGAAAATCAGCACATGGCAGTCGCCAATCAGGTTGCGGGCAATCTCGACCATCTGCTGATGGCCGATGCCCAGTTCGCCCACCGGGGTGTCCGGGTCGATGGCGTCCAGGCCGACCTGGGCCATGGCCGCCACCGCCAGTTGGCGCAGGCGTTTGCGGTTGATCCAGCCGGCGCGCCCGGGCAAGTTGTCGAGAAACAGGTTCTCGGCCACGGTCAGGGTCGGCAGCAGGTTGAGCTCCTGCATGACCATGCGCACGCCCAAGCGCTCGGCAGCGGCGCGGCTACCGGGCTGGTACGGCTGGCCCTGGTAAAGCATATGGCCGGTGGTGGGCCGTTCGAGGCCGCCGATGATTTTCGACAGGGTGCTCTTGCCCGCGCCGTTTTCACCGGTCAGGGCCAGCACTTCGCCCCGCAGCAGGCTCAGCTCGATATCGCCGAGCACCGGCTGCGCGTAGGTCTTGCCGATGGCGCTGACTGAAAGTACGACATCCGCAGTCGCTGACATTGCCTGTTCTCCTGGCGCCCACCCCGTGGCAGGCGCGCACGCTGCGACTAGGGTTGGGTAACCAGCTCGACCGGGGTCTGGATGACGTTGTCGGCGTCGACATCGGTTTTCTCACCCTTGAGCATCTTCAGCGCCGCCTCGATGCCGAACACCGCTTGTTTGGCGGCGTACTGGTCGGCGGTGGCAAGCACGCGACCGTCCTTGAGCATCGGCTTGATGGCGTTGATGTTGTCGTAGCCGACCACCTGCACCTGGCCGGCCTTGCCTGCGGCGCGCACCGCCGATACAGCGCCCAGGGCCATGCTGTCGTTGCCGGCCAGCAGTGCCTTGAGGTCGGGGTTGGCGTTGAGCAGGGAGGCGGCGACGGCATTGCCCTTGGCAATTTCCCAGTCGCCCGATTGCACCGAGACCACCTTGATCTGCGCCGCTTCCATTGCATCCTTGAAGCCGGCAGTGCGCTGCTGGGCGTTGGTGGTGGTCGAGACGCCTTCGATAATGGCCACCTGATCGCCGGCCTTGAGCTTCTCCTTGGCCAGGTATTCACCGACCAGCCGCGCGCCCTTGCGGTTGTCGGGGCCTACGAACGGCACGCTGAGGTGCTTGCTCTTGAGCACCTCGGGGTCGAGGCGGTTGTCGATGTTGATCACGGTGATGCCGGCATCCATGGCCTTTTTCACCACTGGCACCAGGGCTTTGGAATCGGCCGGAGCGATGACCAGGGCGTTGACCCCGGAAACAATCATCTGCTCGACGATACGGATCTGGTTACTGGAGTCGGTCTCGTCCTTGATGCCGTTGGACACCAGCTCGAATTCATTGGCGTGGTCTTTCTGGTAGGCCTTGGCGCCGTCTTCCATGGTCAGGAAGAACTCATTGGCCAGCGATTTCATCACCAGCGCGACTTTCGGCTTGGCGTCGTCGGCCAGGGCGTGGGAAACGGGGGCGGCGAGGGACAGTGAGGAAAGCATAGCGAGCGCCAGCAGGCGTCCAGCAAAGGGCAGCTTCATGGGTTTACTCCGGATCTTATGATTTTTATCGGGCCGCAAACGTTTGCGTTAACTCACTATGAAAACGTAACCAAACTTTGTCAAATCCGCTGCCGCAGACCATTTGGAAAGCGCACGTAGGAATTATCCTAAAAATAACCGGAAAACCGAACACCTCTTGTACACAATATTCGGAATTCCGAATAGGAAAATGCTTTGCCGATGTTTTTCCAGGCGCTCTGAGCCCATGAAAATCAATAGATTGAAGATGAAAACCGACGAACGGCTGTTCTGGTACGGAATCTGCCTCTGTTAGCGCGTTACACAGCGAACTCCAGACACAAGAGAGATCAACGATGAAAGCTGCGCTTAATTCCTTCGTTCCGGGCGCTTTGGCCCTGCTGCTGTTAATGCCCGCAGGCGTCAACGCCAAGGAAGTCGAAAACCAACAGAAACTGGCCAACGTGGTGATCCTCGCCACCGGTGGCACCATCGCCGGCGCCGGCGCCAGCACCGCCAACAGCGCCACCTACCAGGCCGCCAAGGTCGGTGTCGACAAGCTGATCGCCGGCGTTCCGGAACTGGCCACCCTGGCCAATGTGCGCGGCGAACAAGTGCTGCAGATCGCTTCCGAAAGCATCAGCAACGAAAACCTGCTGCAACTGGGCAAGCGCGTTGCCGAGCTTGCCGACAGCAAGGATGTCGACGGCATCGTCATCACCCACGGTACCGACACCCTGGAAGAGACCGCCTACTTCCTCAACCTGGTAGAAAAAACCGACAAGCCAATCGTCGTGGTCGGCTCGATGCGCCCGGGCACCGCCATGTCGGCTGACGGCATGCTCAACCTGTACAACGCCGTGGCTGTTGCCAGCAACAAGGACTCGCGCGGCAAGGGCGTGCTGGTCACTATGAACGACGAGATCCAGTCGGGTCGCGACGTCAGCAAATCGGTGAACATCAAGACCGAAGCCTTCAAGAGCCAATGGGGCCCGCTGGGCATGGTCGTCGAAGGCAAGTCCTACTGGTTCCGCCTGCCGGCCAAGCGTCACACCGTCGACTCGGAATTCGACATCAAGAAAATCAGCAGCCTGCCTGCCGTCGACATCGCCTACGGTTACGGCAACGTCACCGACACCGCCTACAAGGCCCTGGCACAAAATGGCGCCAAGGCGATCATCCACGCCGGTACCGGCAATGGCTCGGTGTCTTCGAAAGTAGCCCCGACCCTGATCGACCTGCGCAAGCAAGGCGTGCAGATCATTCGTTCCTCCCACGTCAATGCCGGCGGCTTCGTGCTGCGCAACGCCGAGCAGCCTGACGACAAGAACGACTTCGTCGTCGCCCACGACCTGAACCCGCAAAAAGCCCGGATTCTGGCCATGGTTGCAATGACCAAGACCCAGGACAGCAAAGAGCTGCAGCGGATCTTCTGGGAATACTGATCGAGTAGCCCCCAAGCGCTTGCCCGCCCTGTAGGACGGGCAAGCCTGCCTCCCCTACCCTGGCAAAAAATACTTTAAACAGACCGCAGCAAATGGCGCGGTTTGCGGTCACATGCGCTCTTTCACCGACGAGCTGTTGCGAAATTGCTTACAGTAAAATACTGTATGCGCATACAGCTAAAAAAGGAACGCTTTGTGGCCACCACTTCCGCCCCTGCCAGCAGCTACGAGCAACTGGGCACCCGCATCCAGAAAATCATCAATTCCCCCACCGCACAAAAAGCCCGGGCCGCGCTGATCTTCCGCCTGGAGCACGAAACGCCTGAAGACTGGGCCACCCTGCTCGACGAAATCGCCGAGAACGACAACGTCACCCTCGCCTACCGCGATGACGGTGGCGTGCAGATTTTCTGGGTTGTGCCGAAGGAAGATTGAAAGCGCATGAGATTTCCGGTTTTTGCAGTAGCTTGTTTGTTGTTCAGTGCCACCACCGCCCACGCCGATGCACCGCGCACCTTCAGCGAAGCCAAGAAGGTCGCCTGGCGTTTATATGCGCCGCAGTCCACCGAGTTTTATTGCGGCTGCAAATACAACGGCAACAAGGTCGATTTGCAGGCCTGCGGGTATGTGCCGCGCAAAAATGCCAACCGCGCCTCGCGCATCGAGTGGGAGCATATCGTCCCGGCCTGGCAGATCGGCCACCAGCGCCAGTGCTGGCAAAGCGGCGGGCGCAAGAACTGCTCGCGCAATGACAAGGTCTACCAGCGCGCCGAGGCCGACCTGCACAACCTGGTGCCGAGCATTGGCGAGGTCAATGGCGACCGCAGCAACTTCAGTTTCGGCTGGCTGCCCGAGCAGCGTGGGCAATATGGCTCATGCCTGACCCAGGTGGACTTCAAAGCCAAGAAGGTCATGCCGCGGCCGTCCATTCGCGGCATGATTGCGCGCACCTACTTTTATATGAGCAAGCAGTACAGCCTCAAACTGTCCAAGCAGGACCGCCAGCTGTACGAAGCCTGGAACAAGACCTACCCGCCGCAGCCCTGGGAGCGCCAGCGCAACCAGCGGGTGGCTTGTGTGATGGGCCATGGCAACGAGTTCGTCGGCCCGGTCAACCTCAGCGCCTGCGGTTGAGGCTCAGGCCAGCGCCTGCAGGTAGGCGCTGGCCTGCTGGTAACGGGCCAGGCGGGCGATGTCATCGGGGCCGGGCATGGGGATGCGCGACAGGTCGCTGTTGTCGGCCAGATCAGCCAGCTTGACCACCCGCGCCAGCGGATCATCGCCGACCCGCACCACGAAGGCTTCGTAGCTTTCGTCATCGCGCCGGCTCAGCGCCTGCACGGCGGCCAGGATCTTCAGGGCGAAGCCTTCGCGGGCAAGGTCAGAGAGGGTCATCGGTGAATCCTCGAGCACGTCGTGGAGCACCGCGACAATGCGCTGCTCGGCCGTCGCCACCCTCAGCATCACCCGCAACGGGTGGAGGATATAGGCCGCTCCGCCTTTGTCGCGCTGCCCTTCATGTGCCCTCGCCGCAACCGCAATGGCCCGCTCCAGCGTAGACATATGGCCCTCCTGCTCAGCGCGGCTGGCGTCGTAGACGCGCCATGCTGTAGACATCGATCAACTCACCGTCACGCATAGCATAGTCAATCAGTTGAGAATGAATACCTCGCCCTCATAACTCTCAACCTTAATAAACTAGCGCGGGGCGTCGTGCTGGATGACGATCGAGTCGGTGCCCAGGCGCGCCATGACATCGGCTTGCTGCGCCTCGGCTTGCGCCTTGTCGGGATAAGGGCCGAGCAGCACCACCGGCTTGCCGTTGCGGTAGACCACCGAGGACGGAATCTGCTTTTCGATCAGGCGTGCGGTCATGTCGCTGAGGGCGCCCATGTTCGCGCCCTGGACGATCTCGACATCCCAGCCTTGGGGCGCAGGTTTGTCTGCCGCAGCGTCGGCGGCGCGCTGCAGGTCGGCGCCACCGCATTTTTCGCGAATGGCCAGGTTGCTGCCCTGATCGGCAATAATGAGCTGATAGTCGCCCGCGGCCTGCTTGATCGCCACGTAGCTGCGATACGGCACGAACACGCCGGCGTCGTCCTTGCCGCGCACCTGGCCGCAAATAATGCCTTGCTGGTCGAATCGCACGTTGGCGAACTTGGCTGTCTTGGGGTTCTGCAGGTGTTCGGCTACCTGCTTGTGCACGCCTTCGACTTCGTTTTCGCAACCGGCCAGAGCCAGCACCGCCATTACCACCGCCACTTTGCGCACGCGTCTATCTCCTGAATGCAAGCGGCGGATTTTAGCATTCTTGGCTGGCCTTTAGGGCCCTATCGCGGGGCAAGCCCGCTCCTACAGCTGAAATGCAAAAAGGGCGACCCTTGCGGATCGCCCTTTTTGTTACCACACAGCAGTGTGGATTTGTTTGGTAGGCACAATTGGATTCGAACCAACGACCCCCACCATGTCAAGGTGGTGCTCTAACCAACTGAGCTATGTGCCTGCTGTGGGGCGCATAATACGCAGGTCTTTAACCTTCGTAAAGCGAAATTTCATAAAAAAATCAGCAGCTTTGCTTTGCCGGCAAAAAATGCCCGCAAACAAAAAAGGCGACCCTCGCGGATCGCCTTTTTGTGTACCGCCAGCAGGGGCGGATTTGATTTGGTAGGCACAATTGGATTCGAACCAACGACCCCCACCATGTCAAGGTGGTGCTCTAACCAACTGAGCTATGTGCCTGCTGTGGGGCGCATTCTACCCAATCGCCGAAAGGTGTCAACTCTTTTTTTAACGCTAAGCCACTGAATATCAAAAGTATTTGCCAAAAGCCGGGGTAAAGGATTTTCAACACACGACTAGCGGGTGTTTATTATTATTGATAGCATCGGTACAGTCGTAAAAAATATAAAACAGAGGTTTCGCAGCATGGCCAATACCCCCTACCCTCAGTCCTACTACGCCGCATCGGCCAATCCGGTTCCGCCGCGCCCGGCGCTGCAGGAAGAGGTACAGACCGATGTCTGCGTGATCGGCGCCGGCTATACCGGCCTGTCCAGCGCCCTGTTCCTGCTGGAGAGCGGCTTCAAGGTCACCGTGCTGGAAGCTGCCAAGGTCGGCTTTGGCGCCTCGGGCCGTAATGGCGGCCAGATCGTCAACAGCTACAGCCGCGACATCGACGTCATTGAACGCACCGTCGGCCCCAAGCAGGCACAACTGCTGGGCCACATGGCCTTTGAAGGCGGGCGCATCATCCGTGAGCGCGTGGCCAAATACAACATCCAGTGCGACCTTAAAGACGGTGGCGTGTTCGCCGCCCTGACGCCCAAGCAGATGGGCCACCTGGAATCGCAAAAGCGCCTGTGGGAACGCTTCGGCCACACCCAGCTGGAGCTGATGGACCAGAAGCGCATCCGTGAAGTGGTCGATTGCGACCAGTACATCGGCGGCATGCTCGACATGAGCGGCGGCCACATCCACCCGCTGAACCTGGCCCTGGGCGAAGCTGCCGCGGTCGAGTCGCTGGGCGGCAAGATCTACGAGCAATCGCCGGCCATCCGCATCGAGCGCGGTGCCAACCCGGTGGTGCACACCCCACAAGGTAAAGTACGCGCCAAGTTCATCATCGTTGCCGGTAACGCCTACCTCGGCGGCCTGGTGCCGGAACTTGCCGCCAAGTCGATGCCATGCGGCACCCAGGTGATCACCACCGAGCCGCTGGGCGAAGAGCTTGCGCGCAGCCTGCTACCGCAAGACTACTGCGTCGAAGACTGCAACTACCTGCTCGACTACTACCGCCTGACCGGCGACAAGCGCCTGATCTTCGGCGGTGGCGTGGTGTACGGTGCGCGCGACCCGGCCAACATCGAAGCGATCATCCGCCCGAAAATGCTCAAGGCCTTCCCGCAGCTCAAGGACGTGAAGATCGACTACGCCTGGACCGGCAACTTCCTGCTGACCCTGTCGCGCCTGCCGCAAGTGGGCCGCCTGGGCGACAACATCTATTACTCCCAGGGTTGCAGTGGCCACGGCGTCACCTACACCCACCTGGCGGGCAAGGTGCTGGCCGAGGCCCTGCGTGGCCAAGCCGAGCGTTTCGATGCCTTCGCCGAGCTGCCGCACTACCCGTTCCCGGGTGGCCAACTGCTGCGTGTACCGTTCAGCGCCCTGGGCGCCTGGTACTACAGCCTGCGCGATCGTCTGGGCTTCTAAGCCCCCTGCCCGGCTCGCGCCGTCACTGCCCCAGGGCGCTGACGGCCTGCCGGGCCGCTTGTTCCTGGCCCGCCTGGGCCAGGTCATTGGCCGCTTTCAGCCAGCGCTGACGGTCAACCTGGGCCGGCAACTGGCCCGGCTGCTGCACCAGCACCGCCCAACTCCCCTGCTTTTGCCAGGCTGATTCGAAGTCATCGAACTCCATCAGCAGGCGCCGGTTCATCCCTGCCCGCAACAATACCCGCTGCTTGTAACGGTCATAGCCGACCAGCAAGGCATAGCGCGGCTCGCTCCAGAACGTCGAACCTTGCTGAAAGCGCAGCAACACCGGGTTGCCCGCCGCTACCTGCGCCAGCAAGGCGTCCAGGCGTGGTTCGAGCGGATACACGACCATGCCGTACTCGCGGCCCACCCGCGGGATCGCCTGCTCAAGCTGGTCGATGTGCTGCGGCAGGCCCAGCGATTTGTCGAGCAGCCCCGGAGTGATGCGCACCCCCTGTTGCGAGAGCAAGGCCGCCAGGGCCATCGAGGCGCTCTGGTTGGCTTCGCCACGGTAGAAAGGCACCGAGCCGATCTCGACCCGTTGCGGCAGGTTTTTCAGCTGGGATGGCGGCTGGCTGGCACAGCCGGCCAGGGCCAGGCCGAGCGCACAGGCCAGCAGCAGGCGGCGCGGGGTGAAGGCGGTTAGGGAAGTCGGTGCAGGCATGAACACTCGCTCGATGACGGCCGGCAGCCACTGCCCGGCCCTGAGCGCTGATCATAGGCTGGCGCGCGCCGTGGGTATAGCCCGTTGCAGGCTTAGAACAAAGCGGCCCAAGCCTCTAGACCATCGGTCAATAGCCTGCAACCTGCAACGGGCTAGACTGAAGACGTGTCCGCGTGGCGAGCCTCGTTGCCTTGGCGCGGATTTGAGGAGGCACACATGAGCCTGACAATGGCAATTTTGCTGCTGCTCGGCGCCTGGTTGAGCGTCGCTGCTGCCATGCTCTGGGGGGTGCTGCGCATCGCCCGGCGTCATCACCCGCACCATCGCATCCAGCCTGAAGGCAAAGACGCTGTACCGCTACGGCGCAGCCGCCGGCATGCCGGGGCGCATTAGAAATCTTTGAAAAGCATCGCGGGGCAAGCCCGCTCCCACAGTGACTGCAGGAGCGGGCTTGCCCCGCGATGGCTTTATCAGCCCTCAACCGCCTCGCGCTTCAAGCGTGCCCGGCGCGACATGATGTTGAGGATCTCGATCGCCGTCGAGAAGGCCATCGCCGCATACACATAACCCTTGGGTACATGAGCACCGAAACCTTCGGCGATCAGGGTCATGCCGATCATGATCAAGAAGCCCAGGGCCAGCATCACCACGGTCGGGTTGTCGTTGATGAAGCGGGCCAGCGGGTCGGCGGCCACCAGCATCACGATCACGGCACTGATCACGGCAATGATCATGATCGGCAGGTGCTCGGTCATGCCCACGGCGGTGATGATGCTGTCGATCGAGAAGACGATGTCGAGCACCAGGATCTGACCAATCGCCGCAGCAAAGCCCAGGGTGATGGTCGAGGACGCCTTGGCTTCAGCCTGGGCGCGCGGGTCGACACTCTCGTGGATTTCCTTGGTCGCTTTCCACAGCAGGAACAGGCCACCGGCGATGAGGATCATGTCCTTCCAGGAGAAGGTATGACCGAATACATCGACTACCGGCTCGGTCAGCTGGACGATCCAGGCCACGGTGCTGAGCAAGCCCAGGCGCATGATCAGGGCCATGCTGATACCAATGCGCCGCGCCTTGGAGCGGTACTCTTCAGGCAACTTGTTGGTCAGGATCGAGATGAAGATCAGGTTGTCGATACCGAGGACGATCTCCATGGCCACCAGGGTGGCCAGGGCGACCCAGGCGGTCGGGCTTGCAGCGAGTTCCAACAAGTATTCCATGAATCAAATCCTGCATCGGGGTAAGGGGTGGGTCAGATGTCCTGGGCGCTGGCGTCGCGCTCGGGTTTGCCTGCCTTGTCGCTGCCTTCGGAGCCGGTGGCTTCGCTCAGGGCCTGCTGGGCGGCTTCGTTGGTTTTGTCGATGGCCTCCTTGGCCGACTCCGCCGCCTGGTTGAGCATTTGCTGGGCGGACTTTTCCGCCTGCTCGCAACCACTCATGGCCAGCAGGGCCAACAGCAACACCAGGGGTGTACCGATGGATTTGAAGTGAAGCATCTGTGGGTCTCCATGCAATTAAATCGGTGCGCATTCAGGGGCACCGTGATGGCAAGGGATTCTAAAGAGCCAGATACATCAGGAAAATTCGTATTTTCAGCGGTTATACTTCGGTTTTTACGAATCGGAAAATCGCCATGCTCAATTACCGCCAGTTGCATTACTTCTGGGTAGTGGCCAAGACCGGCAGCATCGTGCGTGCCTGCGAGCAACTGAACCTGACCCCGCAGACCATCAGCGGGCAGATCACCCTGCTTGAGCAAACCTACGGCATCGAGCTGTTTCGCCGGGTCGGGCGCCAGCTGGAGCTGACCGAGAGCGGCCGGCAGACCCTGACCTACGCCGAGCAGATGTTCCAGATTGGCGGCGAGCTCGAGGCGATGCTGCGGGCCCGGCCGGATGAACAGCAGATACTGTTCCGGGTCGGGGTGGCCGATGTGGTGCCCAAGTCCATCGTCTACCGCCTGCTGGCGCCGACCATGGACATGGAAGACGCCCTGCGCCTGAGCTGCCGCGAAGACAAGCTCGAACGGCTGCTGGCAGACCTGGCGATCCAGCGCCTGGACCTGGTGATTTCCGACAGCCCCATGCCCAGCCACCTGGACATCAAGGGCTACAGCCAGAAGCTGGGTGAATGCGGCATCAGCTTTTTTGCCACACAGGCGTTGGCTGAACAGTACGGGCGCAACTTCCCGGCCTGCCTGCAACACGCGCCGCTGTTGATTCCCGGCCAGGAAACCGTGGTGCGCAGCCGCCTGCTGCGCTGGTTCGCCGAACAGCAATTACAGCCGCGGATCGTCGGTGAGTTCGACGACAGCGCCTTGATGCAGGCCTTCGGCCAATCGGGCAGCGGCATTTTCATTGCCCCCAGCGTGATCGCCGACGAGGTCTGCAAGCAGTATGGCGTCGAGCTGATCGGCCAGACCGACGCGGTCAACGAGTCGTTCTATGCCATTTCAGTGGAGCGCAAGGTCAAGCACCCGGGTATCGTCGCCATTACCGAAGGCGCCCGCCGCGAGCTGTTCAACTGGTAGCCGGCGCGGGTTCATCGTCGTTTGCAAAGGGCGCGCAGACTACACTTGCGTCCTACCGTCTGACGCAGCGCAAACACCAAATGTGCCCTGCTGTGCTAAAGTCGCGCCCTTTTTCTCGGCCCTGCCCCGCCAGGTGCCCCATGCTCCAGCGCCGTGGTTCGCCCACCGCGCCCTGAACAAGACAGAGAAACACCTGCCATGACCCCTGTTCTAAACCTGTTGAACCGCACCAGCCTGGTGGTCCAGATCATGATCGGCCTCGCTGCCGGCATTGCCCTGGCCGTGTTCGCCCCCACGACCGCCGCAAGCCTCGGCTTCGTCGGCAAGGTCTTCGTCTCCGCGCTCAAGGCGGTGGCGCCGATCCTGGTGTTCATCCTGGTCATGGCCTCGATCGCCAACCACCGTCACGGCACCGAAACCCATATCCGCCCGATCCTGGTGCTGTACCTGTTCGGCACCTTCGCCGCCGCCGTCGTCGCGGTGATTGCCAGCATGGCCTTCCCGTCCAACCTGGCGCTGAGCACCTCGGACGTTGCCTTGAGTGCTCCCGGTGGCATCACTGAAGTGCTGCAAAGCCTGCTGCTGAGCGTGGTCGACAACCCGGTGAGCGCGCTGATGAACGCCAACTTCATCGGCATCCTGGCCTGGGCCATTGGCCTGGGTGTGGCCATTCGTCACGCCGGGGAGACCACGCGCACGGTGGTTGCCGACCTGTCCAACGGCGTGACTTTGATCGTACGCGTGGTGATTCGCTTCGCGCCGCTGGGGATTTTCGGCCTGGTCGCCTCGACCCTGGCGCAGTCCGGGCTGGACGCCCTGCTCGGTTACCTGCACCTGCTGGCCGTGCTGATCGGCTGCATGCTGTTCGTGGCGCTGGTGGTCAACCCGATCATCGTGTTCTGGAAGATTCGCCGCAACCCCTTCCCATTGGTGCTGCTGTGCCTGCGTGAAAGTGGCATCACCGCCTTCTTCACCCGCAGCTCGGCGGCCAACATCCCGGTCAACATGGCCTTGAGCGAGAAACTCGGCCTGCACGAAGACACCTACTCGGTGTCGATCCCGCTGGGCGCGACCATCAACATGGCCGGCGCGGCAATCACCATCACCGTGCTGACCCTGGCTGCCGTACACACCCTGGGCATCGCCGTCGACATCCCGACCGCGATCCTGCTCAGCGTTGTCGCCGCTGTCTGCGCCTGTGGCGCCTCGGGCGTGGCCGGCGGCTCGCTGCTGCTGATCCCGCTGGCGTGCAGCCTGTTCGGCATCCCCAGCGAGATCGCCATGCAGGTGGTGGCCGTCGGTTTCATCATTGGTGTGCTGCAGGACTCGGCGGAAACCGCGCTGAACTCCTCCACCGACGTACTGTTCACCGCCGCGGCCTGCCTGGCCAAAGAGCGCCAGGCCGCCTGAGCTTGACCTGCAGCCGGTGCGTCCTGCACCGGCTGCTTGTGTTTTACCCTGTTGCGCACCTAGGCTAGAGGCCTTTCTTCGCATAGAGACAGGGCCATGTCCGCCGAACACGAAACCGCTTCCGACGCCCGCTTCACCAGCACCGAGATCCGCGTGCTCGGCTCGCTGATCGAAAAACAGGCCACCAGCCCGGAAACCTACCCGCTGACCCTCAACGCCCTGGTGCTGGCCTGCAACCAGAAGACCAGCCGGGAACCGGTCACCAACCTCAGCCAGGGCCAGGTTGGCCAGGCCCTGCGCGCGCTCGAAGGCCAGGGCCTGACCCGCCTGCAGATGGGCAGCCGCGCCGACCGCTGGGAGCAGCGCGTGGACAAGGCCCTGGAGCTGGTGCCGGCGCAGGTAACCCTGCTGGGGCTGATGTTCCTGCGCGGTCCGCAAACGGTTAACGAACTGCTGACCCGCAGCAGCCGCATGCATGAGTTCGAAGATGCCGAGCAGGTGGTGCACCAGCTTGAGCGCCTGATCGCCCGCGGCTTTGCCCTGCACCTGCCGCGCCAGGCCGGGCAGCGTGAAGATCGCTACACCCATGCGCTGGGCGATCCGGCCGAGATCGAGGCGATCCTGGCGGCGCGCCAGCAAGGGCCGGAGCGTTCGGCCGGTGGCGCGGTATCGCTGGAGCGGGTCGAAGCGCTGGAAGCACGGATTGCGGCGCTGGAAGAGCGCCTGGCGCAGTTCGAGTAACAGCATCGCGGGGTTGTGTACCATCAGACCCACTGTGGGAGCGGCGGTGCGGCGACCCGACTTGCCCCGCGATAGGTTTTACCCTTCAGCCGCGGGCAAACGCCACTGCCCGCGCCACCTGCTCCGCCGTTGGCCGCACCCCGGTGTACAGCACGAACTGCTCCAGCGCCTGCAAGGCAATCACCTCCAGCCCGGTAATCACCGGTATGCCCAGACGCTGGGCTTCGACGATCAACGGCGTCAGCGCCGGCATCGCCACCACATCGAATACCCGCTGCGCCGCCGCTATCGCCTCGGGGGCGAAGGCCAACTGTTCGGCTTCAACCCCACCGGCCATGCCGATCGGCGTGACATTGACCAGCATCGGTGGGCACAGGTCGCCCAGCTCTGCCTGCCAGCGATAGCCGCAACTGTCGGCCAGTTGCCGCCCGGCTTGTTCATTGCGGGCAACGATGATGCCCTGGCTAAAGCCGGCATCGCGCAGGGCACTGGCCACCGCCTTGGCCATGCCGCCGCTGCCGCGCAGGGCAAACGCCGTCGACGGATCCACCTGGTGACGCAGGAGCAAATGGCGCACGGCCAGGTAGTCAGTGTTATAGCCTTCCAGGTGGCCATTGGTATTGACGATGGTGTTGATCGACTCGATGACCGCCGCCGACGGGTCAATGCCGTCGACCAGGGCCAGGCAGGCTTCCTTGTAAGGCATCGACACGCCACAGCCGCGGATGCCCAGGGCACGAATACCGGCAACGGCTGCCGGCAGGTCATCGGTAGTCATGGCCTTGTAGTAGAAATCCAGATCCAGCTGCTGATACAGATGGTTGTGAAAGCGCACGCCAAAGGTGCCCGGCCGTCCCGCCAACGAGATGCACAGCTGGGTGTCTTTGCCTGGAAATGTTGCCATTGAAATCTCCTCAGGAAACGGACTGGCACTGCGCCCTCGCCCGCCGCAGACCGCTGATCGGCCCTTACATAACCTTTACTCTGAACCTGTGTGATTTTTTCGGTTCCCGCAGTCTTATAAATATCCCCGACGTCGGCGTTGTGCTGTGAGGAGTGGCTATGAACTGTCGTGGCTGATGATCACTATCAAGCGCGTTGATTTCAACCACCCGGCACTCGACGCTAAGGTAGGCCCATGACTCACGGGAGGAACCCCAATGGCCCCTATCAACATCATGTCCGTCATCGGCAGCGCCGTCCCCACCTCGCTCAGGGAGTTGGGCTTGCTGGCCTGCTGGTACCTGGTGCGCAATGGCGAAGCGATCTCCGGGCCATTGACCTCCCTGCCGGCCGCCCAGGCCCTCGCCGAGCGTCTCGAGGGCCCCGGCCTGCAAGCCTGAGGCCTGCCCACTGTTTTATCGTGCGTTGCTCCGCACAGCCCTTTGCCCCGCCCTTTGGCGGGGCTTTTTATGGGCCTCTGAAAGGCGCTTGGATTAAGTTTTTTTCATCTGCACGATAGCACCGCCCGGGCAATCGACAGGATCTGAGCCATACTCCAAAATGCAGCGGTTTTTTGGGGGAAAACCCTTGCACAGCCAACGACATAACAACTTCTAGTGAGCCTCAACGTGAAAACTTCCCTTTCGATTCTAAGCCTGCTGCTGTTGCTCACAGGTACTGCGACTGTCACGTCGACCGCTGCTGCTCAACCCCCGGCCCAGCAACAACGCGATCCAGCGAAATTGCACCTGGCCTCCGGCAGCGCCCTGCTGATCGATCTGCAAACCAACAAGGTGCTCTACGCCAACAACCCTGACCGGGTGGTGCCGATCGCTTCGGTGACCAAGCTGATGACCGGCATGGTGGTGCTCGACGCCAAGCAGAACATGGACGAGATGCTCACGGTCACCATCGCCCAGAACAAGGAAATGAAAGGGGTGTATTCGCGGGTCAAGCTGGGCAGCCAGCTCAACCGCAAGGACATGCTGCTGATCACCCTGATGTCGTCGGAAAACCGCGCGGCCTCAACCCTGGCGCACAACTACCCGGGCGGCTACAACGCCTTCATCAAGGCGATGAACGCCAAGGCCCGTGCATTAGGCATGAGCCACACCCGTTATGTTGAGCCGACGGGGCTTTCGACCAGCAACGTGTCCACTGCCCGCGACCTCAGCAAGCTGCTGATGGCGGCGCGCAACTACCCGCTGCTGAGCAGCTTGAGCACCACCCGCGAGCAGACCGTGGCGTTCAAAAAACCCAACTATACCCTGGGCTTTCGCAACACCGACCACCTGGTCAACAAGAGCAACTGGGACATCAAGCTGACCAAGACCGGCTTCACCAACGATGCCGGCCACTGCCTGGTGTTGTTGACCAAGATGGACAACCGCCCGGTGGCCATGGTGATCCTCGATGCCTTTGGCAAGTACACCCACTTTGCCGACGCCAGCCGCATGCGCCAGTGGCTTGAGACCGGCAGCACCAAGCCGGCCCCGGCAGTAGCCATGCGCTACAAGTCAGAGCGCACGCAGAACCGGCAACTGGCTGACTGAAAACAAAAGGGCCTGTGCATGCACAGGCCCTTTTTCGTTTCAGGCGTTGGTGCTGACCAACGAACCTGAGCTGCTGCCACCGGCTTCGGTCAGCGCCTTGAGCAGCGTTGCCGTGGCGCTGGCGATCGACGCCGTGGTCGCGCCCACCGCCGATTGCGCGGCAGCAACAGCGGAGGCCTTGAGGATCGGCTCCATGTCGCTGGCCAGGACTTCCTGCAAGCGTTTCTGCTGCTCGGCCAACTGCTTTTGCATTTTCTTGATCATCTCGCGCAATTGCTTGATGTGCGCCGGTTCGTCGCCGGCACTGGCTTCTTCCTTTTCCTTGGCCTCTTCGCCCTTGACGCTTTCACGCAGCTTGGACAGGTCGACGCTGACCGCGCCCGCCGCTTCCATCCCGGCCTGTCTTTCCTGGCCGGTGACGGTGATGCCGGTGTTGATGCTGCTGTTCAATGGGGTCCCGTTGATTGATACGGCGCTAAAACCTGCCATGTTTCTATCGTCCTGATGGTATTGGGGTTAACCCAGCTATCGGCCACATAGGCGCAAACTTGAACCCGGCGCCCCCCCGGATAAATTTGCCCGCACGCCACTCGTCCCTCCTGATACCCAAGCTTTGCCCACGGCACGCCTGTGCACCGGGCAAACCGCTCCGATCAGCCTAACGTCGAGATGGCAATGACCACATCCCGTTCCCGCAAAGCCCTCTACATCGGCCTGCCCCTGGCCCTGGCAGTGGCCGCTGCCAGCGCCGGCTACCTGTACTTCAAATCCCAGCACGGCTACCCGCGCCCGATCGTCGAACAGGCCAATGCCCTGCACGAGCACATGCTGTCGTTCGACAGCCATGTCACTGTGCCGCTGAACTTCGGTAACGCCGGCAACGAGATCGACAAGGACGGCCACGGCCAGTTCGATCTGGTCAAGGCCGGGCAAGGGCGTTTGTCGGGTGCGGCGTTGACCATTTTCGGCTGGCCGGAGCTGTGGAACGGCGCCAATGCCCCGCACCGCCCGACCCCGGGCTTTGTCGACGAAGCCCGGCACCAGCAGGAGGTGCGCTACAAGATCATCAGCAACATGGTCCGCGACTTCCCCAACCAGGTCGGCATTGCCTATACCCCGGATGATTTCCGGCGCCTCAATGGCGAAGGCAAGTTCGCCGTGTTCATCAGCATGCTCAACGCCTACCCGCTGGGCCACGACCTGTCACAGCTGGACCTGTGGGCCAAGCGCGGCATGCGCATGTTCGGCTTCAGCTACACCGGCAATAACGATTGGGCCGACTCCTCGCGCCCGCTGCCGTTCTTCAACGACACCGCCGACGCCCTCGGCGGCTTGTCGCCACTGGGCGAGCAGGCGGTCAAGCGCCTCAACGCGCTGGGGGTGATCATCGATGTGTCGCAGATGTCGACCCTGGCCTTGGAGGACGTCGCACGCCTGAGCCAGGCGCCGTTCGTGGCCTCGCATTCGGCGCCGCGGGCGCTGGTGGATATTCCGCGCAACCTCAGCGACAAGGAAATGCAGCTGATCAAGGACAGCGGCGGCGTCATCCAGGTGGTCGGTTTTGGCCAGTACCTCAAACCGCTGAGCAAGCCGACCCTGGACAAGCTCGAAGCCCTGCGCGTGCGCTTCGACCTGCAACCGCTGCAAGGCCTGGCCAACGCCCTGATGCCCGGCGACGCGGTAATCGCCATCTGGCCCGAGGCCCGCTTTGGCGAGTACGCCAGCAGCCTCTACGGCATCCTCGATCAAGAACCCAAAGCCACCCTCAAGGACTTTGTCGATGCCATCGACTACACGGTGAAGAAGGTCGGCATCGACCACGTTGGCATCAGCTCCGACTTCAACGACGGCGGCGGCCTGGAGGGTTTCAAGGATGTCAGCGAGATCCGCAACGTCACCGCCGAACTGCTCACCCGCGGTTACTCCGAGGCCGACATCGGCAAGCTGTGGGCCGGCAACTTCCTGCGGGTGTGGGCGCAGGTGCAAAAAACCGCCCAGCCCGTTGCCGCCACCGCCACCCCTTGAGCCGGAAGCCGCCCGCCATGACAGATCGCCGTACCTTTCTCAAGCAGGCCGGCCTGCTCGCCGCCAGCCTGCCGTTGCTACCCGAGGCGCTGGCGGCCACTGCGGCGCCGCTGAGCGGCAGCGACAAATGGCGCAACCTGCGCCAGCTGTTCCCCCTGGATCCGGACTACGCCCACTTTGCCAATTTCCTGGTCACTGCCCACCCACGCCCGGTGCAGGAAGCCATCGATTACTACCGCGCTGAAGTCGACCGCAACCCGGCCAGCCGCATGGACTGGGAGAGCCAGTACGAATGGCAGCGTGAAGGCGAGGTCCGCCAGTGGGCGGCGCGCTACCTGCAAGTCAGGCCCCGGCAGATCGCCCTGACCGGCAGCACCACCGAAGGCCTGGGGATGATTTACGGGCGCTTGCAGGTCAGCCCGCAGCAGGAAATCCTCACCACCGAACACGAGCACTATTCCACAAACCGCACCCTGGCCTTTCGCCAGCGCCACGAAGGCACCCAGGTGCGCAAGCTGCGCCTGTTCAGCCAGCCTTGGGAAATTTCCACCGACCAGGTGCTGAGCACGATCGACCAGGCCATCACCCCCAACACCCGGGTGCTGGGCATGACCTGGGTGCACTCGGGCAGCGGCGTAAAGCTGCCGGTCGGGCAGATCGGCGAGCTGGTGCGCCGGCACAACCGTGACCGCGATGAAAACCAGCGGATCATTTACGTGGTCGACGGCGTGCATGGCTTCGGTGTCGAGAACAGCACCTTCGCCGACTTCAACTGCGACTACTTCATCGCCGGCACCCATAAATGGATGTTCGGCCCGCGTGGTACCGGGATCATCTGCGCCGCCTCGGAGAAGATGCAGCACCTGACCCCGACCTTCGCCACCTTCTCCGAGGACGAAGATTTCGCCACCATCATGACCCCCGGCGGCTACCACGCCTTCGAGCACCGCTGGGCACTGGGCAAGGCCTTCGAGCTGCACCTGCAACTGGGCAAGGCCGATGTCCAGGCGCGCATCCACCAGCTCAACGACCTGCTCAAGCAGCGGCTCAAAGAGCACAAGGCCATCGAACTGGTCACCCCGCTCAGCAGCGAACACTCGGCGGGCTTCACCTTCTTCAGGGTCAAGGAACGCAACGCCGATGCCATCGCCGCTTACCTGGTCGACAACCGGGTAATGGTCGACGCCGTGTCGCGCGACGTCGGCCCGGTGATTCGCTTCGCTCCGGGCCTGCTCAACAACGAGCAGGAAATCGATCGGGCCATGGCCCTGCTGATCAAAAAACTCTGAAAAGGCCTTCGCATGTCTTCACCACTGCTCTACCCGCTATCCGTACTCGCGCTGCTGACCAGCATCGCCAGCGCCCAGGCCGCCGACGCGGTACAACCGGGCAAGGTCTTTCGCGACTGTAAAAGCAGCTGCCCGGAAATGGTCATGCTGCCGGCCGGCCGTTACACCATGGGCACCCCGGACGACGAAGTCGGCCGCCAGCCCGACGAAGGCCCCCAACACACCGTGACCTTCGCCAAGCCGTTCGCGGTCAGCCGCTACCAGGTAACTGCCGGTGAATGGGACGCCTACCTGCGCGAGTCCGGGGCCAAGATTGCCGACGGCGACACCCGCCCGGGCCGCGAGTGCAAGGCCAGCAAGCCGCGCTACCAGCAAGGCCCGCGACAACCGGCGGTGTGCATGAGCTATCACGATGCCCAGGCCTATGCCGACTGGCTGACGAAAAAGACCGGCAAGCGCTACCAGTTGATCAGCGAAGCACAGCGCGAATACGCCGCCCGCGCCGGCAGCAACGGGCCGTTCCCGTTCGACATGGACCCGGACGGCGACTACCAGATCAGCCGCAACGCCAACGTCTACGGGCCCAGGGACGGCTTCAGTTTCAGCTCGCCGGTGGGCAGCTACCCGGCCAACGCCTTTGGTGTGTACGACATGCACGGCAACGTCTACGAATGGGTCGCCGACTGTTATCACGACAGCTACGAAGGCGCCCCGAACGACGGCAGTGCCTGGCAGCAGGCCGACTGCAAGGTGGTGGTGATTCGTGGCAACGACTGGGGCGAGGCGCCGATTTTCTCGCGCTCCGGCAACCGCAACGCCAACCTGCCAGGCAACCGCGGAGACTGGATTGGCGTACGCCTGGTCCGCGAACCGTGACGGGCCAACGGCGCTAAATTGTCCCGCAAGCCACTCGTCCTATCGTTGTAATCCCCAAGCCCCGGGGGCCGCCTTCGAGGCTATCGGCCCCGACACTGAAGGAACCGATAGCATGAGCCAGATCCATTTCCCCCAGAAGGTCCACGACCTCGTCGGCGTGGGCTTCGGCCCTTCCAATCTGGCCCTGGCCATTGCCCTGGAAGAGCTCGCGCAAACCAATGGTCACGCGCTGGATGCGCTGTTCATCGACAAGCAGCTGGACTACCGCTGGCACGGCAACACCCTGGCGACCCAGAGCGAACTGCAAATTTCCTTTCTCAAGGACCTGGTGTCGCTGCGCAACCCCACCAGCCCCTACAGCTTCGTCAATTACCTGCACCAGAAGCAGCGCCTGGTCGACTTCATCAACCTCGGCACCTTCTATCCCTGCCGCCTGGAGTACAACGACTACCTGCGCTGGGCCGCCGAGCACTTCGCCACGCAGGCCAGCTACGGCGAAGAAGTACTGCGCATTGAGCCGGTGCTCGACAGCGGCCGGATCCGCCACCTGAAGGTCATTTCGCGTGACGCACAGGGCCAGGAGCATGGCCGCCTGACCCGCTCGGTGGTCGTCGGCAGTGGCGGCACACCGAAAGTCCCCGGCATCTTTGCGGCCTTCAAGGACGATCCGCGAGTCTTCCACCATTCTCGCTACCTCAGCAGCCTGGCCGGCTTGCCCTGCACCGAAGGCAAACCCATGCGCATTGCGATCATCGGCTCGGGGCAAAGCGCCGCGGAAGCCTTCATCGATCTGAACGACAGCTTTGCGTCGGTCAAGGTCGACATGATCGTGCGCGCCTCGGCGCTCAAGCCGGCCGACGATAGCCCCTTCGTCAACGAAGTCTTCGCCCCTGTGTACACCGACCTGGTGTTCAACCAGAGCAGCCCGGAGCGCAAGAAGCTGATTGATGAATATCACAACACCAACTATTCGGTCGTTGATATCGACCTGCTCGAACGCATCTACGGCATCCTCTATCGCCAGAAGGTCGCCCATCAGTTCCGTCACGCCGTGCTCTGCCGCCGCCAGGTGCAGGCGGCCACCGCCACGGCCGATGGCATCGAGCTGACCCTGGAAGACCTCTCGACCGGGCAACAGCAGACCCATCGTTACGATGCCGTGATCCTCGCCACCGGCTACGAGCGCCGCTCGCACCGCGAGCTGCTGGCACCGCTACAAGACTACCTGGAGGACTACAGCGTCGGCCGCGACTACCGCGCCCTGGCCAGTAGCGACCTGCAGGCCGCGGTGTACTTGCAGGGTTTCTGTGAAGCCACCCATGGCCTGAGCGACACCTTGCTCTCGGTGCTGCCGATTCGCGCGGCCGAAATTGGCCAGTCGCTGTACGACACCCTGGGCAAGCAGGCAGTACCTGCTTTTGCCACTTCCCATGCGCCGACTGCGCTGACCAGCGCCTGAGCCAGGAACCCTTCATGAGCAAGCAATACCGTGGCGCAATGCGCGAGCTGTTGGCGCTGTTGCGCCCTTTCTGGCCGCAGGTGGTCGTGTCGATTGTTCTGGGCATGATCGGTGGCTTGAGTGTCACCGCCTTGCTGGCGACCATCAACGATGGCCTGCACAGCCCGCAAGGCCTTGGCCCGTCGCTGATTGCCAGTTTCGCCGGGCTGTGTGTGGTGGCGTTACTGAGCTCGATTCTGTCCGATATCGGCAGCAACCGCATCGGTCAGAAGATCATCGCCAACCTGCGCAAGGAGCTGGGGGAAAAGGTCCTCAGCGCCCCGATCGGGCAGATCGAACGCTACCGCAGCCATCGCTTGATTCCGGTGCTGACCCACGACATCGATACCATCAGCTCGTTCGCCTTCGCCTTTGCGCCCCTGGCCATTTCCCTGACCGTGACCCTGGGCTGCCTGGGTTACCTGGCAATGCTGTCCTGGCCAATGTTTGTCATGATGCTGCTGGCAATCGGCATCGGCACGGTGATCCAGTACGTGGCCAGGGCTCGTGGCATCAAGGGCTTCATGGCCGCTCGCGAAGCCGAGGATGAACTGCAGAAACACTACAGTGCGATCGCCGAGGGCGCCAAGGAGCTGCGCATCCACCGCCCCCGGCGCCAGCGCATGTTCGTCGCGGGGATACAAAAGGTTGCCGAGCATATCTGCAATACCCAGATTCGCTCGATCAATACTTTCGTGATTGCCAAAAGCCTCGGCTCGATGCTGTTCTTCGTGGTCATCGGCCTGGCCCTGGCCCTGCAGTCGTTCTGGCCGAGCGCCGACAAAGCGGTAATGAGTGGCTTCGTGCTGGTGTTGCTGTACATGAAGGGGCCGCTGGAGCATCTGGTCAGCACCCTGCCCATAGTCAGCCGGGCGCAGATCGCCTTTCGCCGGATCGCCGAGTTGTCCGAGCAGTTTTCATCGCCCGAGCCGCACCTGCTGCTCAGCGACCAGGGCGCGCCGACAGTGAGCGTCGAGCGCCTGCAACTGCTTGATGTCTGTCACAGCTACCCGACCCGGGACGGCTGCGCGCCCTTTCACCTGGGGCCGGTCAACCTGGATATCCGCCAGGGCGACATTGTCTTCATCGTCGGCGAAAACGGCTGCGGCAAGACCACGCTGATCAAGCTGTTACTGGGGCTCTACCCGCCACAGCAAGGCCAGATCCGCCTCAACGGCGAGGTCATCGACGATCGCGCCCGCGATGACTACCGGCAACTCTTCACCACCATTTTTGCTGACTATTACCTGTTCGACGACCTGGTCAATGACGGCCTGCAGGTACCTGCCCAGGCCTCGCAATACCTGGAACGCCTGGAGATCGCTCACAAAGTCAGTATCCGTGACGGCGCCTTCAGCACCACCGACCTGTCGACCGGGCAACGCAAGCGCCTGGCACTGGTCAATGCCTGGATCGAAGAGCGCCCGGTGCTGGTGTTCGATGAATGGGCCGCCGACCAGGACCCGACGTTCCGGCGCATTTTCTACACCGAGCTGTTGCCCGACCTCAAGCGCCTGGGCAAGACCATCATCGTCATTTCCCACGACGACCGTTACTTCGATATCGCCGATCAACTGATCCGGATGAAGAACGGACAAGTCGTGGCCGAACGTGCCATGGCTTGAAAAAGAAAAAAGTTTTCCGGATTTGGCCTGCTAGAGCGTCTTACAAAAAATACTAATCATTCTCACTTGTTTGCCTTCGCGCTGGAGCCTCCGTTGACCACTGCATACCGCTTGCCACCCTTCACCAGGGCTTTGCTGATTCGTCGGACTTTAACCAGGCCACTGGCACTGAGCAGCCTGGTCGGCCTCAGCGCCCTGGCTGTCACTGCCCAGGCCCATGCGCAGATGGTCGCGTTTGCAATTCCAGCGCAATCGCTGGCCAGCGCCCTGCAGGCGTTCGGCACCCAGGCCAACATCCAGATTCTCTACAGCCCCGACGACGTCGCCGGGCTTAGAAGCCGCGCACTGAACGGCACCAAGGAGCCTGCCCAGGCGATTGCCGAACTGCTCGGCGGGACCAGCGTGCGCTACAACCTGCAAGGCGATGTGCTGACCATCCATGGCAACAAGGGCGGCGCCGACCTGACCCTGGATGCCACCACGGTCAACAGCTCATCCCTGGGCCTTACCACTGAGGGCACCGGGTCCTACACCACCGGTGAAACCAGTACGGCGACCAAGATGAACCTGTCGCTGCGCAAGACCCCGCAGTCTGTCAGCGTAATCACCCGTCAGCAGATCGAAGACCAAGGGCTGTTGAGCATCGCCGATGTGCTCAACCAGACGCCCGGGGTGACGGTCAGCCAGGACAATACCGAGGTCAATACCTTTTATTCCCGCGGCTTTGAGATTTCCAACTTTCAGTTCGACGGCCTGCCCAGCCTCAGCACCAACGCCCCGTTGCGCGACAACTACGGTTTGATCGGCACCGCCATTTATGACCGTATCGAGATCCTGCGCGGCTCGGCCGGCTTGCTCAATGGCACCGGCTACCCGTCGGGCGTGGTCAACTTCGTGCGCAAAAAACCGACCGCGCAGTTCCAGGGGCATGTGACCGCCGGCGCGGGCAGCTGGGACCAGTACCGCACCGAAGTCGACCTGTCCGGCCCGTTGACCGACAGCAAGCATATTCGTGGCCGAATGGTGGCTGCCACTCAGGATGAAAAAAGCTACATCGACTACCTGCGTCGTGAAGACCACGTGTTCTACGGCATCATCGAGGCCGACCTGTCCGACAGCACCACCTTCGCTTTCGGCATGGACTATCAGAAAGGCAATGCCGACGGCTCGACCAACTCCAACCTGCCGGCGTTCTACACCAACGGCGCGACGGTCAAGCCGTCGCGTTCGACCAACTCCGGGGCAAAATGGTCGTACAGCAACACCGAAACCCAACGCTACTTCGCCAACATCGAACACCATTTTGAAAATGACTGGCTGCTCAAGGTCGAGACCAATTTCCGCCGCTATGACGTCGACAACCTCACCGCCACCGCCAACGGCCAGATCGACGCGGTCACCCACTCGGCCAACGCCTTTACCAGCAAGTACTACTCGACCTCCAAGGAAGTCGACGTAGCGGCTTATGCCACCGGCCCTTTCCAGCTGTTCGGGCGCACCCATGAAATGGTCATGGGCCTGAACTGGGCACGCAACGAAAACGAATCTGGTACCCATTCGTTCGGCAGTTACAAGATCGATGACTTTTTCAACTGGGACAACAATCCGCTCAAGCCCAGCAAACTGCTGTTCACCGTGCCTTACGACACCGTTGCCCGTGAGCGTGCCGGGTACTTTGCGACCATCCTCAAACCGACTGACCGGCTGAACGTGATTCTCGGTTCACGGGTCACCGACCACTACTGGAACCAGGATGGTTTCAACCCGTTGCTGCCCAACCCCAACACCCATTACAACTCCCGCGAAAGTGGCGTGGTCACCCCCTACGCGGGCATCACCTATGACCTGGACGACTACCACACCGTTTACGCAAGCTACGCCGATATCTTCAAACCGCAACCGTTCAACCCCGATCGCAACGGCACGCCGCTGGAGCCACTGACCGGTGAAAGCTACGAAGTGGGGATCAAGGGCGAATACTACGAGGGCCGCCTGAACGCCAGCCTCGCGCTGTTCACCTCCAAGCAGGACAACGTCGCCGAAGCCGACGGCCTGCGTGTGGACATTCCCAACGCCACGGCTTACAAGGCGGTGTCAGGCGCTACCACCAAAGGCTTTGAAATCGAAGTCTCGGGTGAACTGCTTCCCGACTGGAATGTTCATGGTGGCTACACCTACCGCACCTCCGAAGACAAGGACGGCAACAAGGTCAGCACCACCCAGCCTGAACAGATTGCCCGGTTCGCAACCACCTATCGCCTGCCCGGCCTGCTCAACCGCATGACAGTGGGTGGCAACGTCTCGTGGCAGAGCAATATCTACTACGACACCACCCTGGGCTTTGGCCCCGGCGCAATCCCCGCCCGCTTCGACCAGAAGGGCTACACCCTGGTCGGCCTGCTGGCCGGTTACGATTTCAGTGACAACCTGCGCGGCAACATCAACCTCAACAACCTGACCGACCGCAAGTACTTCAGCGGCATGGGCTCCTACGGTTCGACCTTCTACGGCGAGCCGCGCAATGTGATGGCCAGCCTCAAGTATTCGTTCTGATCCAGGGCACAGGAAAAAGGGGCACTGAACGTCGGTTCAGTGCCCCTTTTTCATGGCCAGGGTGAAACCTTTGCCTCAACGCTCGAACGCCTGGCGCAGGTCTGTGCATAACTGCGTGTAGATGTCCGTGACCTGACCAACCACCGAGCCCAGGCGCAAAAAGTCGTGGGTCAGGCCGGGGTATTCCCTGAGCGTTACAGGTACGCCCTGCTCCTGCAGCCGGCGTGCATAGGCCCGGCCCTCATCAAGCAGCGGATCAAGCCCGGCCAGGGCAATGCAGGCGGGGGCAACGTTGCTCAGCTTATCTGTCAGCAACGGCGAAAAGCGCCAGTCACAGCGGTCTTGCGCAGCACTCTGGTAGTGCTGGTAGAACCACTCCAGCGTCTGGCTCTCGAGCAAGTAGCCTTCGGCGAACAGCTCCATGGAGGCGCTGCGCCGGGAGGCATCCGTCACCGGATAGCACAGGAGTTGCAAGCGCGGCTGCAGCGCCGCGTCCGGCCCCGCCTGGGCAGCCTGGGTCGCCAACACGGTGGCAATGGTCGCGCCGACACTGTCGCCGGCAAACGCGACCCGGGCAAGGTCCAGCTGCAGGGCCCGGGCCTGGCCGGGCAACCAGGCCAGGACATCCTCGCCATCGAGCAGCGGCTGCGGAAAACGGTGTTCGGGCGCCAACCGGTAGCCCACCGACAGCACCGCACATTGGCCGCCTGCGGCAAACTCGCGGCAAACGCCGTCGTGCGAATCCAGGCTGCCCACCACGTAGCCACCGCCGTGGAAGTACACCAGCAACGGCAAGGCCCCCTCGCATTGCCGGGCACGATACAGGCGCACCGGCACCGCGCCGCCGTCGCGGCTGGTGACCGTCAGTTCCTGACAGTCGAGCCGCTGCTCGACGGGCCAGCGCAGTTGCTGGGTAGTCTGCTCGAACGCGGCCCGGGCCTGCTCCGGGGTTTGTTGATGAAAAGGCAGATCGAGCGGGCCGCGGCTTTCCTCGGCCAGGTCGAGGAAATCAGCAAGATCAGGGTGCAAAGACATTTGAGCTTCCTAAACGGTGTATCGAATCGTGCCGGCAAAGGTTTGCCGGCACACAGGTTGGCGGCTCAGGCGGCCTGGGCCAGGCAATGGCTGATGATCGCCTGCAGCTCGCGCTGATAGTCGTCCATCAACTGGCGAATGGTTTCACGACGATAGCGCCGGGTACTGAACACACAACGCAAGGCCAGGCGGCCGTCGAACACCTGGCCGACAATCTCCAGCCAGTTGCCCAGCGGCGCTTGCAGGCTGTAGCACGCCCCCACGCTTTGCTCGGCCGGCACCAACAAGGCGCGCTCGTCAAAGCTCTGGTCGAACTGGCCCAGGTAGTTGAACGTCACTCTGGCCTGGGCCAGCCCGGCAAACTGCTGCCTGAGGCTGTTGCCCGCCAGGTAGCGCAACACGCCGTAACCCAGCCCCTTGTCGGGAACCGCCGCCAACTGGCGCTGAACCCCGAGCAGGCTGGCGCGGATGTCATCCTCGGCACCGGGCACCAGGCGTACCGGGTACATGCTGGTGAACCAGCCCAGGCTACGGCTCAAATCCAGCTCGTCGAACAGGTCTTCACGACCGTGACCTTCAAGCTGGATCAACGCCGCATCCTGCCCGGTCCAGCGGCACAGCACGCGACTCAAGGCGCCCAGCAACAGGTCATTGATCTGCGTCTGGTAGACCGCCGGCACCTGGGTCAACAGTTCACTGGTGCGCTGGGCGTCGAGCTCCATGCGCTCTACCGCATGGAAGCTGACCAGGTTCTTGCCGCGGGGGTTATCGCAAGGGAAAGGCTGCCCCGAGTCTTGCAGTTGTTCGAGCCAGTACCCCAGCTCGCGCTCCACCAGCAGCGGCGCTTGTTGTTCAAGACGGGTCGCCCAGGCCTGGTAGCTGCTGGTGCGAATCGGCAACGCTGGGCTGTTGCCCTGGCTGCAAGCCTCGTAGGCCTGTTGCAAATCCTGCAGCAAGATGCGCCAGGACACCGTATCAATCGCCAGGTGGTGAATGACCAGCAGCAAGCGCTGCTCGCCGGCAAAGGTGATATGCAGGGCGCGCATCAATGGCCCTTGCTGCAGGTCCAGGCTACGTTGCACCCGGGCCGTCAAGTCTTCCAGCGCCGCCTCATCGGCCACGCTCACCTGCTCCAGCAGCGGCTTGTCGGCCTGGGCCTGCTGTGGCCGATACGCCTGATACCAACGTTCGCCCTCCTTGGCAAAGCACAAGCGCAAGCCATCATGCTGCTGCACCACAGCCTGCAAAGCCTGCTCCAGCGCCTGCGGCTCGAGTGCCTGGCGCGAGCGCAGCATCAATGCCTGGTTGAAGTGGTGCGCCTCTGGCATGTTCTGGGCGAAGAACCATTCCTGGATCGGCAACAGGCTGAACCGGCCATCGCTGACCAGATGGCTCAGGTCCTCCTGCTGCGCAGCACCGCAAAAGACCTGCTGATCGAACAGGCCGGCAATGGTCTGGTAGCGCATCAGGTCGCGCAGCTTGAGGTTGATGTCCAGCTGCGGGTGATTACGCACGCGGGAAATGACCTGCAAGCTGAGAATCGAGTCGCCGCCCAGCTCGAAGAAGTTGTCACTGATGCCAACCCTGTCGACTTGCAGCACCTCGGCCCAGACCTGCGCCAGCAGGTGTTCCTGCTCGCTGCGCGGGGCCAGGTAGCTATCGGCGCTGAAATCCGGCTCTGGCAAGGCCTTGCGGTCGAGTTTGCCGTTGAGCGAGATCGGCAGTGCCGCGAGGCAGATAACCTGTGCCGGGACCATGTAGTCGGGCAGCACCGCGCGCAGACCGCTGAGCAGCGCCGGCCCCTGATCGATGCCGTGCGGGGTGACCGCGTAGGCAATCAAGCGCTTGCCGGCGGCAAAGTCACGGGCAATGACCAGCGCATCGCTGACCCCGGGTTGCTGACGCAGGCAGGCCTCGACTTCGCCCAGCTCGATGCGAAAGCCGCGAATCTTTACCTGGTGATCGATGCGACCGACGTAGTCGATGATGCCGTCCTCACGCAGGCGCACCAGGTCACCACTGCGGTAGGCCCGGGTTCCTGGCTGGCCGAAAGGGTCCGGTACGAAGCGCTCGGCGGTCAGGCCCGGGCGACGATGGTAGCCTCGGGCGACCCCCTCGCCAGCAATGTACAGCTCGCCGGCGAAACCTGCAGGCAACGGGTTGAGGTCATCGTCCAGGACCTGCAAGGCGCGCAAGCCGACGGCGCGGCCGATCGGTGCATACGCAGCTTCACAGGTCGAATCGGCCGGCACTTTCCATAGCAGCGGGGTGACCACGGTCTCAGTCGGTCCGTAGCCATTGGTGAAGTACTGCGGGCGCAATGCTGCCTTGACCAGCTCGAAGGTCTGTTCGGGTACGGCGTCGCCGCCAAAGCAGTAGATGTTCACCGCAGGCGCAGGCTCGCCACACTGGCGGGCATACTCGGCAACCTGCTTGAGGTAGGCCGGCGGGAAGCAGGCGATGGTGATTGCCTGCTGCCCAAGGGCCTTGAACGTCTGCTCCGGTGTCCACAGTTCGGCGTCGCGAATGACCAGCGCCCCGCCGCTGCCGAGGACGCTCAACCAACGCTCATGGGCACCGTCGAAGGCAAACGACATAAAGTGCAGTTCGCGGGTGCTGGCGTTCATTTCGTAGCGTTCGATAATTGCCTGGCAGTGCATGCTCAAGGGCCCGCGGGTAACCGCCACGCCCTTGGGCTGACCGGTGGAACCGGAGGTGTAGATCAGGTACGCCAGGTTGCGATCATCGCCGCAGGCAAGCGCTGGCCCGACGCGCTGTTCATCGAGCGGCAGTCGATCCATCTCTACCCGTGGCAACAGCGCCGGCAGCGGCAGGCGCCCGAGCAGATCGCTGTGGGTAATGACCAGGGCCATGCCCGAGTCCTCGATCATGTAGGCCAGGCGCTCGCTCGGGTAATCGATGTCCAGCGGCACATACGCCGCGCCGCACTTGAGCACGGCCAGCAGTGCCACGATCATCTGCGGCGAACGCTCAAGGGCCACCCCGAGCAGAACTTCAGGGCCCGCGCCCTGCGCCATCAAGGTCGCGGCCAGAGCATTGCTCTGGCGCTGCAGGGCGGCATAGTCCAGGCGCTGCCCCGCACATTCCACCGCAATCGCCCCGGGCTGACGCCGGGCCTGTTCGTCAATCAGCTCGACCACCGACAGCGGACGGTACTGCCGCGCCGGCTGTGCCCCCCAGGCCTGCAGTTGCTGCCACTGCGCGGTATCCAGGCGTTGCAGGTTACCCACCCGCTGCAGCGGTGTCTCGAGCATGGCCGTCAGTAGCCCCTCCATGGCGTGACGGATGCCCTCGACGGCCTGCTCACTGAAGGCACTGCGCAAATGCAGGTATTCGATCGACAGGCTGTCGTTGAGGTGGACGGCCAGGTCCATCGGGAAGTTGGTGACATCGTGATTGCGTGACTCGCCAAAGTGCAGGCCGCTGTCCCGGGCCTCGCCAAGCCGCTCATCGATCGGGTAGTTCTCGAACACGATGATGCTGTCGAACAACGCCTGTCCGCCCATGCCTGCCCAACGCTGGATATCCGCCAGCGGCACATGGGAATGATCGCGCACGTCCAGGTTGTAGGCTTGCAGGTCGCGCAACCAGGCATCCAGCGCTTGTTCCGGCCTGATGCGGTGAATGACTGGCAAGGTATTGATAAACAGGCCCAGCAGGGTGTCGGCATTGGCCAGGCCCTCCGGTCGCCCGGCAACCGTGGCGCCGAACACCACGGTGTCCTGGCGCGTGTAGCGTTGCAGCAAGAGCAGCCAGGCGCCCTGAATCAGGGTGTTGGGGGTGATACGCAAGTCACGGCACACCTGCTGCAACCGTGCAGTGCGCGCTGCATCCCAGCGGGTGTACAGCGCCCGGTGACCGGGCTCGCTGCTGCTGTGCCGCGGATGCACCGCCTGGCTCAGCGAAGTCGGCTCGACCAAGGCCTGCAGGCGCTGCTTCCAGAACTGTTCGAGGCCCTTGGCGTCCTGCCCCTGCAGCCAGCCGATGAAGTCGCGAAAGCGCCCGCCTGGCGCCGCAACCTGCGCGCCACAGTAGTGCTGCAGCACTTCTGCGAGCAGACGTGAATTGCTCCAGCCATCCATCAGGATGTGATGGCTGGTCCAGATCATCCGGTATTGCCCGGGGCCGGTACCAATCAGCAACAGGCGCAGCAACGGCGCGGCGCCGATATCAAAGCCGCGGGCCCGTTCGGCGCTGGCACATTGCGCGACGCGCTGTTCATCCCAGGGTTGATCCTGCCAGTCGAGGGTCTGTACGTGCAGCTTGACCCGGCGCTGCACGACTTGCAGCGCCGGCGTCTGCCGATCCGGCCAATGAAAGCTGGTACGCAGGGCCTCGTGGCGGTCGATTGCCGCCTGCCAGGCCTGGCAGAATCGCTCGACATCCAGGCCCTGCACCGGCAATTGCACCTGGTTGATGTAAAGCGCCGACTCGTTGTCTTCCAGGGTGTGCAGGAGCATGCCCTGCTGCATCGGCGAGAGCGGGTAGATGTCTTCGATTTCGCCGGCGGCAATCGGCAGTTGGTCAAGCCAGGCCTGCGAAACCTGCGCCAGCGGGAAGTCCGAGGGGGTCACCGCGCCAACGCCCTGATCGCAGCAATGCTCGATCAGACGCTCGAGCTCCTCGCTGTACTTCGCGGCCAGGTGCGCGATCGTCGCCTCATCGAACATGCTGCGGCTGAAGGTCCAGCCTATGCTCAAGGCCGAGTCGTACACCTGGCCATTGAGGCTCAACCAGTTGCCCAGCGGCGCGTCCAGGCTGCGCTCAAGCCCTCGGTTTTCAGCGGCGGGAACGAACAGTGCCTGATCGCTGCTGAAACTGGCGTCGAACTGCCCAAGGTAGTTGAAGGTCACCCGCGGCACCGGCAATTGCGCCAGGCTTTCACACGCCTGCTGATCACCCAGGTAACGCAGCACCCCGTAGCCGATGCCTTTGTCCGGCACCGCCCGCAGTTGCTCCTTGATCCCCTTGAGGGTGTCGCTCCACTGCTCGAAGGCCTGCAACTTGAGCGCAAACATGCTGGTGAACCAACCCAGGGTGCGGGTCAGGTCGACCTCATCGAACAGCTCTTCACGGCCATGGCCTTCAAGCTGGATCAGGCAATGGTCGGCGCCGGTCCAGCGCTGCAACACCCTGGCCAGGGCTGCCAGCAGCAGGTCGTTGATCTGCGTGCGGTAAGCCGCGGGGGCCTGCTGCAACAGCTTGCGCGTCAGCTGCGGGCTCAACTGGCTGTACAGCGTCAGCGCATCGCGACTGCGCAGCGTACCGTCGGCGTGATCCTGGGGCAGCTCGGCGCATGCGCCCTGCAACTGCTGCTGCCAGTAGCCCAGCTGCGCCTGCAGGTTGTCGCCCCGCGCATAGGTTTGCAGACGTTCGGCCCAGGCTTTGACCGAAGTGGTCTTGGCCGGCAAGGCCACTGGCTGGCCTGCCGCCAACTGTGTGTAGGCCTGTTGCAGGTCTTCGAACAGGATGCGCCAGGACACACCATCCACAGCCAGGTGGTGGACCACCAGCAACAGCCGTTGCTGACCGTCGCCCAGGGTCGCCAACAGCGCCCGCAGCAACTGCCCTTGTGCCGGTTGCAGGCTGCGCTGGGCCTCGTCGCAGTCGACTGAAAGCGCGGCCAGGTCGACTGGCGCAGTTTGCCACAGCAGCGGGGCCTGCGCCCAGTGCGCAAGCAGGCGCTCGGGCTGCAGATAGCGCACCTGTTCGGCGCTGAAGCACGAACGCAAGACATCGTGGTGCATCACCAACGCTTGCAGCGCACGCTCCAGCAGGTCGGCCTGCAGCGGCTGCGATGGCTTGAGCAGCACCGACTGGTTCCACTGGTGACGCTGGGGGATGTCACTGGCAAAAAACGCCTGGTGGATCGGCAGCAGCAACGCCGCGCCACTGACCAGGCCCTGGTCCACTGCATCGCCTTCGCCGACCTCGCGAGACCGGGCGACAGCCGCCAGGCTCTGCACCGTCTGGTGCTGGAACAGCTCTTTGGGGGTGAACACGATGCCCTGGCGCCGCGCGCGGCTGACCAGTTGAATGGACACGATGGAGTCGCCGCCGAGTTCGAAAAAGTTGTCGTTCAGACCCACCCGTTCAACCTTGAGCACTTCTTGCCAAAGCGCCGCCAGCGCCACTTCCACGGCACTGCCCGGGGCCACATAGGCCTGCTGCATCTGCTCTGCATCAGGCACCGGCAGCGCCCGGCGTTCCAGCTTGCCGTTGGGGCTCAACGGCAGGCTGTCGAGGAACATCAGTTGGCTGGGTACCATGTAGTCGGGCAAGGCCGCCAGCAAGCGCGACCGCAGCAGCTCGCGCGCCTGCGCCTGGCGCTGGCGGTCGTCGCCAGGCCAGTCGCGCCGGGCCGGCACCAGATACGCCACCAGTTGCTGGCCATTGCCAGTGGAAACGGCCAGAACAACCGCCTCGTGGATTTCATCCTGTTCCAGCAAGCGTGCCTCGACCTCGCCCAACTCAATGCGCAGTCCACGGATTTTTACCTGATGGTCGATCCGCCCGCGGTACTCGATCACCCCGTCACTGCGCTGACGCGCCAGGTCGCCGGTGCGGTACATACGCTCGCCGCTGGCGAACGGGCTGACGACAAACCGTTCGGCGCTCAGGCCCGGACGGCGATGATAGCCGCGCGCAAGCCCGATACCGGCCAGGTACAGCTCACCCGTTACCCCCACGGGCACCGGCGTCAGCTCGTCGTCCAGCACATAGGTGCCAAGGTTGGCAATCGGCTGGCCAATCGGCACGCTGTCGCGGCCTTCGTCGCGACAGGTCCAGTGGGTAACATCGATTGCCGCTTCGGTCGGTCCATACAAGTTGTACAAGCTGGCTTGCGGCAAGCGGCTCAGAACCTGTTGCTGGGCATCCGCCGGCAACGCCTCGCCACTGCAAATCACTCGGCTCAGCGAGGTGCACAGACCCGCCTGGTCATCGAGCATGAACACCTGCAGCATCGAGGGCACAAAGTGCAAGGTGGTTATCTGTTCACGGCGGATGACCTCGATCAGCCGCGCAGGATCCTTGTGATCACCCGGCGCCGCCAGCACCAGGCGTGCCCCCGTCATCAGCGGCCAGAAAAACTCCCACACCGAAACGTCGAAGCTGAACGGCGTCTTCTGCAAGACCCGGTCCTGTTCGCCCAGGCCATAGGCCTGTTGCATCCAGCACAGCCGGTTGGTCAGGGCCAGGTGGCGGTTGGCCGCGCCTTTTGGCTTGCCCGTGGAGCCGGAGGTGTAGATGACATAGGCCAGGTTCTGCGGGTGCGGGTAGCACGCCGGGTTGCTGACAGGCCAGCCATCCTGAGGTTGATCGAGCAGCAGGCATTCGACATCGGCCGGCACCGGCAAGCGCTCACGTAGCGATTGCTGGGTCAGCAGCAGGCGCATGCCGCTGTCCTGCATCATGTAGGCCAGGCGCTCCGCTGGATAATCCGGGTCCAGCGGTACATAAGCGCCGCCAGCCTTGAGCACCGCCAGCAGGCCGATAACCATTTCCAGGCTGCGTTCGGCGGCAATACCCACCAGCACATCGGGCCCGACACCTGCGCCCAGCAAGCGGTGTGCCCACTGGTTGGCGACTTCATTGAGCTGGCGGTAACTGAGCTGCGCTTCGCCCAGAACCAGGGCTACCCGGTCGGGTGTGGCCTGCGCCTGTTGTTCGATCAACTGATGCACGCAGCACGCCAAGGGGTAGTCCATCGCCGTGTCGTTCCAGCGCACGACCTGTTGCTGCCACTGATCGCTGTCGAGCAGGGGCATGACCGCGACGCGCTGATCGGGCTGTTGCACGATCGCCTGCAACAGGCCCAGCCAGTGCGCAGCCATGCGCTCGACGGTCGCGCGTTCAAACAGGTCGCTGGCGTAGGTCAGGCCGGCGGCAAGCCCGCTCGGGCTGTCATGGGTATCGAGCATCAGGTCGAACTGAGCGGTGTGCTTTTCCCACGCCAGCGCCTCGATCATCAGGGGCCCGCCCTGCCCCGCCAGCTGGTGACGCGTGCGCGCGTCGCTCTGGTGGTTGTACATGACCTGGAACAGCGGGCTGTGGCTGAGGCTGCGCTCCGGGCGCAACGCCTCGACCAGTTGTTCGAACGGCAAATCCTGATGAGTCTGGGCATCGAGCACTGTCTGGTGCACGGCCTGCAGCAACTGGCGGAAGGTCAACTGATCGTCAAAGCAGGCCTTGATCACCTGGGTGTTGACGAAAAAACCGATCAGCCCCTCGGTCTCTACCCGGTTGCGGTTGGCCGAGGGTACCCCGACACGAATCTCGGCCTGGCCACTGTAGCGGTGCAGCAACAGCTCGAAGCTGCTCAGCAGCAGGGTAAACAGGGTGACATTCTCCTGCCCGGCGAAACGCTTGAGCGCATCGGCCAGGCTATTGGGCAGGCTCAGCGCCAGCCGCGCACCGCGATAACTTTGCTCAGCCGGACGCGGTCGGTCAGTGGGCAGTTCAAGCAAGGGATGCTCGCTACCCAGCTGCGCAGTCCAGTAGGCCAGTTGCCGCTCACGTTCGCCTGCCTCCATCCACTGGCGCTGCCAGAGGGCGTAGTCGGCGTACTGGATCGGCAGTGGCGCAAGGTCCGGGGCCCGGCCCTGGGTGAACGCGCTGTAATACTCGATAATCTCGCGCAGCAGGATCTCCATGGACCAACCGTCAGAGACAATATGGTGCTGGATGAGCAGCAATACGTGATCATCGGCATCAAGGCGCAGCAGGCAGACGCGCAACAGCGGCCCCTTGCGTAAATCGAACAGCTGGCCGACCTGCTCCTCGACGAAGGCCTTCAGCCGCGCCTCAGAACGCGCCGACGCAGGCTCGTTCGACCAGTCCAGGCAGGTGAAGTCCGCAGTCATGGACGGGTGGACGACCTGCAGAGCCTGCAGGTCGTCGTCGACAAAGGTGGTGCGCAACGCTTCATGGCGCAGATGCAACGCCTCGACACTGCGCTGCAAGGCGCCAAGGTCGAGCTCGCCGCGCAGGCGCAGCGCGAGTGGAATATGGTAGTTGGCGCTGTCTGGCTCCATCTGCCAGAGAAACCACTGGCGCTCCTGCGCATAGGACAACAACAAGGGCTCGTCGGCTTTGCGCTTGAAAATCGGCGCGACATTGAAGAGGTTGATCCCTTTTTGCTTCAGCAGTATCGCCAAGGCTTTGCGTTCCTTCGACGAAAGCGCTCCAACTGCCCCGATCAGCTCTTGCACACCCAGACCCTCATTAGGAAATTAGCTTTTCAAGTTCATCTCCAGTTAAACGTTTGAGGGCCTGCAGAGATTTAGCCAATTCGTCTTCCAGCGGCGAGCTCTGCGCCTGAAGCGTTGCCACCAGCGCACAGAAAGCCTTGAAGTCGCGGGCCTGAAACAATTCACGCAACGGCACTTCGAGGTTCACCTGCTCACGGATGCGGACAATCACCTGGGTGGCCAGCAGCGAGTGCCCGCCAAGGCTGAAGAAGTCATCGTCGAGGCCAACCTGGGGCACCTGCAGTACCTCTTGCCAGACCTCTGCCAGTTGCAACTCGAGCGCGCTCTGCGGGGCGCGATAACGGCGTGATCCCTGCAATTGGTCAGGCGTCGGCAGGGCCTTGCGATCAAGCTTGCCGTTGGCGGTCAACGGCCACGCCGCGAGGAAGACCATGTGGGTCGGCACCATGTACTCGGGCAGCGCCTGCAACAACAAGCCGCGCAAACGCTCCACGGCCTGAGCTTGGTCCTCGGCGCTGGCCAGGGCGATGTCCGCGCGCGAAGCGATCAGGTAGGCCACCAGTTGTTGCCCGGCCACGCCCTGATGCGCCAGAACCAGGGCCTGGTCGACCTCTGCCAGGGCTTGCAAACGCTCCTGGATCTCGCCCAGCTCGATGCGAAAACCACGGATCTTCACCTGATGGTCAGCCCGCCCGGCATACTCGACCGTGCCGCTGGCGGTGAAGCGCGCCAGGTCTCCAGTGCGATAGAGACGCCCGCCGGGGTTGCCGAACGGATCGGGAACAAAGCGGCTGGCACTCAAACCACCGCGATTCAAATAGCCACGGGCCAGCCCCGCGCGCCCGACATACAACTCACCCACACAGCCGTGAGGTACCGGGTTGAGGTCGCCATCGAGCACGTACCAGGACAAGTCGCCAATCGGTTCGCCAATGGGGCTGCCCTGGGCACTGCCCAGATCAGCCCTGGACAACGGCCGATAGGTCACGTGCACCGTGGTCTCGGTGATGCCATACATGTTGATCAGGCGCGGTGCCTCGTCACCAAAGCGCTCGAACCACGGCGCCAGGCTGCTGACCTCGAGGTTTTCGCCGCCAAACACCACATAGCGCAAGGCCAGGTCCAGCGTCCCGGCGGGCGCGGCGCAGGCAACCTGGGCCAGCACCTTGAACGCCGAGGGGGTCTGGTTGAGCACCGTGACCCGCTCGCGCTGCAGCAGCGCCAGGAACGCCTCGGGCGAGCGGGCAGTGTCCTGGTCGACCATGACCAGCCGGCCGCCGTGCAGCAAGGCACCAAAGATTTCCCACACCGAGAAATCGAAGGCGAATGAGTGAAACAGGCTCCACACATCGGCACTGTTGAAGGCGAACCACTGCTCGGTGGCCGCGAACAGACGCACGACATTGGCATGCGCCAGCAAGGTGCCCTTCGGTAGCCCGGTCGAGCCCGAGGTGTAGATCACATAGGCCAGGTTGTCCGGGTCGAGCTTGAGCTGCGGGTTGCTGCAATCACCGTCATCCGCCACGTCCAGCAGCAGGGTTGGTACGCCTTCCGGCACCGGCAGCTGCGCCAGCAATTGCTCCTGCGCCAGCAACATCGACATGCCGCTGTCCTGCATCATGTAGGCCAGGCGGTCCTGCGGGTAGTTGGGGTCGAGCGGAACATAGGCGCCACCGGCCTTGAGGATGGCCAGCAGGCCGACGATCATCGGCAGGTCGCGGGTCGCCGCCAGGCCCACCCGGACATCGGCCCCCACCCCCATGGCAATCAGCCGATGGGCCAGCTGGTTGGCGCGGTTGTTGAGCTGGCCGTAGCTCAAGCGCTGCTCACCGCGCGACACCGCCAGCGCATCCGGGTTGCGTTCGACCTGGGCTTCGAACAGTTCATGGATGCAATGGCGCACAGGGAACTGTTGCGGCGCCGGGTTCCAGCAGCGCAGCGTTGACTGCTGTTGCGCCGGGTCGAGCAACGCCAGCTGGCCCAGACGTGCCTGCGGGTCAGCGGCCACCGCCCGCAGCAGCGCTTGCCAATGCCCGAGCATCCGCTCGATGGTGGCCGCGTCGAACAGGTCCGTAGCGTAGTTGAGGCTGGCGCCAATGCCTTGCGCGGATTCATGGGTGGTCAGGGTGAGGTCGAACTGTGCATCCTGGCTGTCCTGGCCAACCGCCTCGACCTGCAGGGCCAGCGCGGCCTGAGGCGCCGCGCCCGGGGTGTCGCTGCGATGATTGAACATCACCTGGAACAACGGGCTATGGCTCAGGCTGCGCTCCGGGTGTAGGGCTTCGACCAGTTGTTCGAAGGGCAGGTCCTGGTGCGCCTGGGCGCCCAGCGCCCGCTCGCGAACCTGGGCCAGCAGCTCACTGAAACGCAGGTGCCCGTCAACCTCGGCACGCAGCACCTGGGTATTGACGAAAAAACCGATCAAGCGCTCGGTTTCCGGGCGGTTGCGGTTGGCCACCGGTACTCCGACGCGAATATCCCGCTCGCCGCTATAGCGCGCCAGCAGCGCCTGGAACGATGCCAGTAACAGCATGAACAGCGTTGCACCCTGTTGTCGCGCCAGCCCTTGCAGTGCCTGGCTCAGGTCGCTGTCCAGCTGTATCTCCACACGTGCACCGCGAAAGCTCCTGCTGGCCGGGCGCGGCCGGTCGGTGGGCAACGCCAGCACCGGTTGCTGATCGCCCAGTTGCTCAAGCCAGTAGGCCAATTGGCGTTCGCGCTCACCCGCTTGCATCCAGTGCCGCTGCCAGATCGCATAGTCACTGTACTGCAGCGCCACTGCCGGCAGGCTGCAAGGCTGTCCTTGCAAGCGGGCGCTGTACAGGGCCACCAGCTCCTCGACCATGACCTGCATGGAGCGCGCATCCGAGACGATGTGATGCTGGGTCAACACCAGCACGTGATCGTCGTTGCCCAGGGTCAGCAGCTTGATCCGCAACAAGGGCCCTTGGCGCAAGTCAAACAGCTGCGCGGTTTCGGCGCTGATGAACTGCCTGAGCGCCTGCTCGGCCGACTGCCCCGGCGGCACACTCAACGGCTGCACCGCAATGCGCAAATTGGCCTGGGCATCAATGACCTGGCAAGTGCCACCTTGGGCGTTCTGGACAAACCGCGTGCGCAATGTGGCATGCCGCGCGCCCAGCAGGTCGAAGGCCTGCTGCAGGCTGGCGATGTCCAGCGGGCCACGTAGACGCAGCGCGGTGGGGATGTGGTAGGCGGCGCTGTCAGGGTCCAGTTGCCAGAGAAACCACTGGCGCTCCTGGGCAAAAGACAGTGGCAGTTGTTCGAACTCATCGCTCACCCGCGGTATCGGCAGGTTGGCGGGCGAGATGCCCTCTGCCTGCATTTTTTCCAGGTACAGCCGGCGTTTTTCCAGCGGCAGAAGAATGAAACGCTGAGCAATCTTCAAGGCGACCTGCTGATCCATCAGATGGCCTCCATTTCGTCGAGCAACGCATCGAGCCTGCTGAGTTTGTCACTGTTCAGCGAAGACCCACTCTGTTCCAGCTCGGCGACCAAGGCGCCGAGGACCGGGAATTGAAAAACCGTTTGCGCTGTCAGTTTCATACCAAGCTCAAGTTGAATTCGCGACACGACGCTCACCACCAGCAAGGAGTGACCGCCCATCTCGAAGAAGTTATCGTTCATGCCAACCCGCTCGACCTGCAGCACCTGCTGCCAGATCTGTGCCACCTGGCAGGCCAGCTCAGTGCCTGGCGCAATGAATTCGCTGCTGCCAACCTGGCTGTCGACTGCCGGCAGCGCCTTGCGGTCAAGTTTGCCGTTGGGGGTCAGCGGCAACTGTTCAAGGAACAGCACGTGGGCTGGAATCATGTAGTCGGGCAGGTCGGCTCGCAGCGCGTGCCTGATGGCTTCGCCGGCCTGGGCGTAGGCGCTTGGCGCGAGGTCGCCATCCACCACCAGGTAGGCCACCAGGTGCGCGCCCCGCGCCCCCTGCAGCGCCAGCACCGCAGCCTCGCGCACCTGGGCCAGGGCCTGCAGGCGTGCTTCGACTTCGCCCAGCTCGATGCGGAACCCGCGGACCTTGACCTGATGATCCAGGCGGCCGATGTACTCAAGCTCGCCGTCGTCGCGGTAGCGCACCAGGTCACCGCTGCGGTACAGGCGGGCGCCGGGCACACCGAAGGGATCCGGCACGAATTTCTCGGCGGTAAGACCCGGGCGCAGCAGGTAGCCACGGGTAACCCCGTCGCCGGCCAGCAGCAACTCACCGGCCACCCCAAGGGCGGTCGGCTGCAAGCGGCCATCGACGACGTAGGCGCGGGTGTTGGCCAACGGCCGGCCAATACTCGGTGTGCCGCCAGGGTGACGGCGCGTCCAGGTCGAGTAGGTGGTGTCTTCCGACGGTCCGTACAGGTCGTAGACGTGCTCGATGGTGCCGCTGGCATACATCTGCTCCACCAGCGCCTGCCTGAGCGGCTCGCCGGCCAGGTTGACGATGCGCACGCCCGGCGGAATCTGCCCGGCACGCTGCAGGGCCGCGACTGCCGAGGGCACACTGTTGAGCAAACGTACCCGCTCGCGGGCCGCCAGCGTCGGTAGCTCCAGGGCATTGCGCGCCATGATCACCTGACCGCCATTGGCCAGGGTGACGAACAGCTCCCACACCGACAGGTCGAAGCAGATTGACGTCGACGCCAGCACACCCTGGATATCTTCCTGGCTGTAAACCTGCTGCGACCACTGAATCAGTGCGCCGACGTTGCGATGGGTAATCGCCACGCCCTTGGGTTTGCCGGTGGAGCCGGAGGTATAGATGACATACGCCAGGTTCTGCGCCGAGACCGCTGTCTGCGGGTTGCCAGGCGTGGTCGCCGCCTGCTCGCCATAGCCACGTTCCACCGGCACGACCTGAACGCTGGCGGGCACGCTGAGGTGCTCCAGCACCTGCTGTTGGCTCAGCAGGACACGGGCGCGACTGTCTTCAAGCATGTAGGCCACACGCTCGGCCGGGTAGTCGGGGTCCAGCGGCACATACGCACCACCTGCCTTGAGCACCGCCAGCAAGGCCACCAGCATTTCACTCGAGCGCGGCATCGCCACGCCGACCCGCACCTCGGGGCCCACGCCAAGCTCGATCAAGGCACAGGCCAGAAGATTGGCCCGCTGGTTCAACTGGGCATAACTGATGTGCGCCTGACCGTCGATCAATGCCGTTGCGTCAGCCCTGCGCGCGGCCTGCGCTTCGATATGCTGATGGATACAGCGCTGGTGAGCAAAGGCCAGGGTATTGCTGTTGCAGGTTTCGAGCAGCAGCCCGCGCTCGTTGCCGGTTAGCATGTCCAACTCGCCGAGGGCCCGTTGCGGCGCCTGGCAGAGTTGCTCGAGCAGGTTGTCCAGGTGGCTGGCGATACGCTCGATCTGGGCATCGCTGAACAACGCGCAGGCATAGTTGAACTGCAGCACCAGTTCCTCGCCCGTCGAAACCAGCAAGGTCAGCGGGTAGTGCGTTTGCTCGTGGCTGTTGAGCCGGCCAAAACGCAAGTCCTGGGTTGCGCCCTGCTCCAGGGCCTGCGACACCGGGTAGTTCTCGAACACCAGAATGTTGTCGAACAGCGATTCAGCACTGTGTCCGGCCCAGCGTTGAATGTCGAACAGCGGGGTATGTTCATGCTCGCGCAGGCTCAGGTTTTTCGCCTGCAGCGCCTGCAGGAAGCTGCCGACGCTTTGCTCCGGGCGCGGCGTGGCTGCAACCGGCAGGGTATTGATGAACAACCCCATCTGCCGTTCGGCATCAGGCAGTTCGACCGGACGCCCGGCTACCGTGGCACCGAACACGACCGTTTGCTGGCCGCTGTAACTCTGCAGCAAGAGTGCCCAGGCGGCCTGAACCAGGGTGTTGAAGGTCACCTTCTGCTCGCGGGCAAACCCATGCAAGCGTTGGCTGCGCGAGCCTTCCAGCACGTGCCGGTACTCGCGCTGGTGGCGGTTGCCAGCGTCATGTGCCGTGCTTGCGGCCAGCCGGGTGGGGCCGACCAGGTCCTGCAGTTGCGCTTTCCAGAACGCTTCACTGGCCTGCTCGTCCTGAGCCTGCAGCCACTGGATATAGTCACGGTAACGGCCGTGCAGCGCAGCCGGTTGCTCGCCACGATAGCGTTGCAGCACCTCCCCCATCAGTTGTGAATTGCTCCAACCGTCCATAAGGATATGGTGGCTGGTGTAGATCAGCTGGTAGCGTTGCCCGTCGCAGTGCACCACATGCAGGCGCAGCAACGGCGCGCAGCCCAGGTCGAAACCGCGCTTGCGCTCACTGGCCGCCAGCGCGCCCAGCGCCTCGTCCAGGTCGGCACGCTGACGCCAGTCAAGAACGGTAAAGGGCACCTCCACCGATGCTTGCACTGCCTGCAAGGGACGTGCGCCAACGCCCTGCCAGATGAAACGGGTTCGCAGGATGTCGTGGGCCTGCACAGTGGCCTGCCAGGCGGCGGCAAAAGCCTCTACATCGAGGCCGAAAACCTCGACGCTCATCTGGTTGACGTAACTGCCCTGCTCGCGACCATCGAGGGCATGGAACAGCATGCCCTGCTGCATCGGTGACAGCGGATAGAGGTCTTCGACTGCGCTCAGGTCCAACTGATCGAGCTGTGCCTGAGTCAGTTGCGCCAGGGCAAAGTCCGACGGCGTGGCGCCCTGGCTGCGTGGGTCACAGCAATGGGCGACCAACGCTGCCAGTTCCTGCTCATAGTCATCGGCCAGGCGCTGCACCGTCGAGGCAGCGAACATTTGCGTGCTGAACGTCCAGCCGATACTCAGCTCGCCATCAAACACCCGGCCATTGAGCATCAACCAGTTGGCCAGTGGAACATCGGCGCCCTGCTCGGCCCCCCGCGCCTCGCCAGTCGGGGTGAACAGCGCCGCGTCGTCGGTGAAACTGCTGTCGAACTGGCCCAGGTAGTTGAACGTGATACGCGGCACCGCCAGCCCTGTGAGCCGGGCGCGATCGCCTGGTTCAGCAAAATGGCCGAGCACGCCATAGCCCAGCCCCTTGTCGGGGATCGCGCGCAACTGCTCCTTGACGGTTTTCAGGGTCGCGCCCAGGTCATCACGGGCACTCAGGCGCACCGGGAACAGGCTGGTGAACCAGCCAACCGACCGGGTCAGGTCAATGTCATCGAAGAGGTCTTCGCGGCCATGCCCTTCCAGCTGGATCAGCGTATCGGCCTGCCCGCTCCAGCGCGCGATGACCCGCGCCAGCGCCGCCAGGAGCACATCGTTGACCTGCGTCCGGTAAGCATTCGGCGCCACTTGCAGCAATTGCCGGGTGAGCCCGGCATCCAGGCGAGTGACCACGCTGTGGGCGTAACGGCTATGCAGGCTGGCGCCCGGATCGTCGCAGGGTAGCGCACTGCCCGCCACCGACAATTGCGCCTGCCAGTAGTCGACCTGCCCGCGCACGGCCTCGCTTTGGGCATAGCGCTGCAAGCGTGCAGCCCAGGCCTGCACCGAACTGGTCTTGGCCGGCAGGTTGCCGGGCGTGCCGGCCACGGCGCTGGCGTAGGCTGCCTGCAGGTCCTCAAAGAGGATGCGCCAGGAAACCCCGTCCACCACCAGGTGGTGGATGACCAGCAGCAAGCGCTGCTGCTGGTCAGGCAGGTCGAGCAGCAACGCTCTGAGCAGCGGCCCCTGTGCAAGGTCGAGGCTGCACTGGGCCCGTTCACAGGCTGCAGCCAGTTCGCTTTGGTCGTGCACGCTTGCCTGCCACAGCAGCCCTTCGTGCCGCCAGTGCTGCGCCTGTTGTTGCAGGCTGCGGTAATCGGCCCGCCATTGCCCGTCTGCCGCGCTGAAGTTCAGGCGCAACGCGTCATGATGCTGCACCAGCGCTTGCAGGGCCTGCTCCAGTGCTGGCGCCTGCAGGCGTTCGGCGGGCTTGAGCAGCACCGACTGGTTCCAGTGCTGGCGTGTCTGCATGTCTTGTTCGAAGAACTGCGCCTGGATCGGCAGCAACTGCACCCGCCCGCTGGCTGGCCCCTGATCGATCTCAAGGGCCGCGGCGCCGGTTGCCGCAACCGCCGCCAGGCTTTGCACGGTCTGATGCTGGAACAGCTGTTTGGGGGTGAAATGGATACCCGCCTGACGCGCGCGGCTGACCACCTGGATGGAAATGATCGAGTCACCGCCCAGTTCGAAAAAGTTGTCGGTCAAACCGACGCGCTCGCACTTGAGCACGCTTTGCCAGATCTGGGCAATCTGCCGCTCCAGCTCCGCCACCGGTGCCACGTATTGCTGGCTCGGTTCCAGGTCAGGCGCAGGCAGGGCCTTGCGCTCCAGTTTACCGTTGGGGCTGAGTGGCATCCGCTCGATCAACTGGATGCGAGCGGGCACCATGTAGTCGGGCAGGTTTGCCTTCAAGTGCTGGTCCAGCGCCTGGCGCCAGGCGCCTTGCTCGGCCTGGGCGCTGGCAAAGTCCGCGCTCGGTACTACATAGGCCACCAGGCGTTGGGCGGCGTTGTCGCCCACCGCCAGCACCGCGGCCTCGCGAACCGACGCGTGTTCGACCAGGCGTGCCTCGATTTCGCCCAGCTCGATACGCAGCCCGCGAATTTTTACCTGGTGGTCGATGCGACCGGCATATTCGATCACCCCATCGGCACGGTAGCGCGCCAGGTCACCGGTGCGGTACAGGCGCTGAGCAGCGTCGAACGGGCTGGCGACGAAACGCTCGGCGGTCAGTCCTGGACGCAAATGATATCCCCTGGCCAGGCCTTCGCCGCCAAGGTACAGCTCGCCGATCACCCCCGCCGGCAGCAATTGCAGGCTCGCATCGAGAATCCAGGTTTGCAGGTTGGCGATCGGCTCACCGATCGGCACGCTGTCCCCCGGCTCTTCCCGGCAGGTCCAGTGGGTGACGTCGATGGCCGCTTCAGTCGGCCCATACAGGTTGTAAAGCGCCGCACCGGGCAACAGGGCAAAAACTTGCGCCTGGGCATCCACCGGCAGTGCTTCGCCACTGCAGACTATCCGCTTGAGCGAGGTACAACAGGCCACCGCCTCGTCCTGCATGAACGCCTGCAACATGGACGGCACAAAATGCAGGGTGCTGACGCCCTGGTTGCGGATCAAAGCAACCAGCCTTGCAGGATCCCGATGATCGCCGGGCTCGGCAATGACCAGGCGGGCACCGAACATCAGCGGCCAGAAGAACTCCCAGACCGAGACGTCGAAACTGAACGGGGTCTTCTGCAGCACAACATCGTCAGGTGTCAGGCCGTAAGCCTGTTGCATCCAGTTAAGGCGGTTGCTCAGGGCCACATGGCGGTTACCGGCGCCCTTGGGCTTGCCGGTCGAGCCTGAGGTATAGATCACGTAGGCCAGGTTCTGCGCATCAGGCGTGCACGGCACTGGCGCCATGCCCTGGGCGGGCGTCAGTGCCTCGGGCCGGTCCAGCAGCAAGGTCTGCAGACTGCCCGGCAGGCTCAAGCGCTCGAGCAGTGCCGACTGGGTCAGCAACAGCCCGATACCGCTGTCCTCGATCATGTAGCTCAGGCGTTCGGCGGGGTAATCGGGGTCCAGCGGCACATAGGCGCCGCCGGCCTTGAGCACCGCCAGCAAGCCGACGACCATTTCCAGGCTGCGTTCGGCAGCGATGCCGACCAGCACCTCCGGGCCCACGCCTGCGCCAACCAGGCGCTGGGCCCATTGGTTGGCCTGCAGCTCCAGCGCCGCGTAGGACATGGCCTGACCGGCGAAGACCAGGGCAGTGGCCGCGGGCGTGCGCTGGGCCTGGTCGGCAATCACCTGGTGCACGCAGCGCGAGTCGGCATAGTGCTGCGCGGTATGGTTCCAGCCGTCGATAACCTGGCGTTGCGCGCGTTCACCCAGCATCGGCAACTGGCCAAGCGGCTGATCGACCTGCTCGACAAAGCCTTGCAGCAGTTGGGTCAGATGGCCGCACAGGTTCGTCACCGCAGTGTCATCGCACAGCGCCCGGTCGTAGCTGAACTGCAAGGTCAGCACCTCGCCGAGCCCCACCGCAAGGGTCAGCGCAAAGTGCGTCTGCTCCTGCATCTGCACCTCGCCGAACTGCAGCCCTTCAGGCGCACCTTGTTGCAGCGCATCGGCAATAGGATAGTTCTCGAACACCAGGATGCTGTCGAACAGCGGCTCGCCCGCCCGTCCAGCCCACCGCTGAATATCGGCCAGCGGCACCTGCTCATGTTCACGCAGCGCCACGTTCTGCGCCTGGACCTGTTGCAGCCAGTGCCCGACGCTGAGCTCTGCAGCCGGGCTGGCAATGACCGGCAGGGTGTTGATGAACAGGCCAACCTGCTGTTCGATGCCGGCAAGCTCCGCCGGCCGCCCCGCCACCGTGGCGCCCAAGGCCACTGAAGGCTGGCCGGTATAGCGCTGCAGCAATACCAGCCAGGCTGCCTGTACCAGGGTATTGAGGGTGACTTTCTGTTGCCGGGCAAACTCGCTCAAGCGAGCGCTTTGCCCCGGCGTCAGGCTCGCCTGGTACTGGCCCTGACCGCTAGCGGCCCGCCCGTGCGCGCCAGCCAGGGCCGGTGCCAGCAGGGTCGGCGCGGCGAGGTCAGACAACTGCGCCTCCCAGAACACGCGGCTGCGCGCATCATCCTGCGCCTGCAACCAGCCGATGTAATCGGCATAACGCCCAGGCCGCGCTGGCACGGCGTGCCCTTGGTAACGCTGGAGCACTTCGCCCATCAGCAACGAGCTGCTCCAGCCGTCCATCAGGATGTGATGACTGGTGTGGATCAGGTGATAGTCATGCTCGCCGCTACGCACCAACAGCAAACGCAGCAATGGCCCGCAGCTCAGCTCGAAACCCCGTGCCCGCTCAGTGTCCGCCAGTTCCTGCAGGTCCTGGGCACTGCCCGGCCGCCCGCGCCAGTCAAGGACCTCAAACGGCAGCTCGACCTGTTTGAGCACCACTTGCACAGGCGTGTCGGCATCGTCAGGCCAGATAAAACCACTGCGCAGCACTTCATGGGCCTGCAGGCACGCCTGCCAGGCATCGCGGAAGCGCTGCAGATCCAGCCCGCGGATATCCACGCGCAACTGATTGATATAGTCACCCGCCCCCTGCTCATAGAGGGAATGAAAAAACATGCCCTGCTGCATCGGCGACAGTGGATAGAGGTCCTCGATATCCGCGCCATTGCACGCCAGCCGGTCCAGTTGCGCCTGGCTCAAGCGCGCCAGCGCGAAGTCGGACGGGGTGACGCCACGGTGGCGTGGATCACAGCAATGGCTGATCAGGCTGCGCAGCTCGTTGGCATACTCATCGGCCAGCGTCTGCATCTGCGCACGGTCGAACATCTGCTCGCTGAAAGTCCATTCCAGGCTGAGTTCGCCCGCGTAGACCTGGCCGTTCAAGGTCAGCCAGTTGCTCAACAGTGCCTGCGGGCTGCGCTCCTCGCCCTTGTCCTCGGTACTGGGGACAAACAGGCCTTGCCCATCGGCAAAGCTGGCATCGAACTGCCCCAGGTAGTTGAAGGTGATCCGCGGTTGCGCCAGGCCACGCAACTGCAGGCGCGTCGGCTCATCGGCCAGATAGCGCAGAAGACCGTAGCCGATGCCCTTGTCAGGCACCTGGCGCAGTTGCTCCTTGATCTGCTTGATCGATTGCCCAAGGTCGTCGCAAGTCGTCAGGCGCAACGCAAACACGCTGGTAAACCAGCCCAGGGTCCGGCTCAGGTCGATATCGTCAAACAGCGCTTCACGGCCGTGGCCTTCCAGGCGGATCAAGGTATGCCGGTCGCCGGTCCAACGGCTGATGACACGGGCCAGGGCCGTCAGCAGCAAGTCGTTGATCTGCGTACGGTAGGCAGCAGGCGCCTGTTGCAGCAACTGGCGCGTCGCGGTGCTGTCGAGCCGGGTCTGGACGCTGCGGGCGTGACTGGCCAACAGGCTCGCCTGCGGGTCACGGCATGGCAAGTCGTTGGCGCAGCTCAACTGCTCACGCCAGTAAGCCAGCTCGGTGTCCATGCGCCGCTCGCGGGCTCGCACCTGCAAACGCTCGCTCCAGGCCTTGAGCGAACTGGTCTTGTCCTGCAAGCGCAGCGCTTGGCCAGCCATCAGCTGCTGGTAGGCCTGCTGGATATCCTCGAGCAACAGGCGCCACGACACACCATCGACCGCCAGGTGGTGAACCACCAGCAGCAGCCGCTGCGAGCCATCGGCCAAGGTTGCCAGCAACCCGCGCAGCAGCGGCCCGTGCTGCAAGTCCAGACTGCGCTGAACCTCGTTGCAGCGCGCGGTCAGGGCCTGCTCATCCGCCACGTCAGCCTGCCACAGCAATGCCGCTGGCAGGCGCGTCAACGCACCGTAGGTGGCCTGCCAGCTACCGTCGGCCTGGCGCTGGAAGTTCAAGCGCAGCGCATCGTGATGCACCACCAGCGCTTGCAGCACCTGCTCCAGCAGCTCGGCTTGCAAGGGCGCTCGCGGTTGCAGCAGGACCGATTGGTTCCAGTGCCCAGGGGCCTGCAGTGACTGCTCGAAAAACGCCTGGGCAATCGGCAGCAATGGCACCTCACCGACCACCGGCGCTTGTTCGAAGCGCTGCACGCCACCCAGCCGGGCGACACTGGCCAGGCCCTGGACAGTCTGCTGCTGGAACAGATCGCGCGGGGTGAAATGAATGCCGGCCTGGCGTGCGCGGCTCACCACCTGAATGGAGATGATCGAGTCGCCACCGAGCTCGAAGAAGTTGTCCTGACGACCGATGGCCTGGCGCTTGAGCACCGCCTCCCAGATCGTTGCAATGCGCTGCTCCAGCTCATTGGCCGGTGCCTGATAATCTTCCTGCGCGCGCTCCAGCCCGGGCTGCGGCAAGGCCATGCGGTCGAGCTTGCCATTGGCCGTCACGGGCAGTTGGTCAAGCAGCACCACGTGCGCGGGCACCATGTAGTCCGGCAGCACTGCCTGCAATTGCTCGCGCAGCTGGCTTGGCGGGGTGCCAGCATCGGCGACCACGTAGGCAACCAGCTGTTTGCCAAGGCTGCCGTCTACGGCCAGCACCACCGCTTCGCGCACCGGTGCCAGGGCCAGCAACTGCGACTCGATTTCCCCCAGTTCGACACGCATGCCGCGGATCTTCACCTGGTGATCGATACGGGTAACAAACTGCAATTCGCCGTCAGCCCCCCGCCGCACCAGGTCACCGCTGCGGTACAGACGTGCGCCCGGGCTGCGGCCGAACGGATCGGGGACAAAGCGCTCGGCCGTCAGCCCAGGGCGGCGGTGATAACCACGCGCCAGCGCCGCGCCGCCGATGTACAGCTCACCGATGGCCGCCGGGGCCAGCACCTCAAGACCGCCACCGAGCACGTACAAGGCGGTATCAACCAGCGGCCGGCCAATGCCTACCCGTGTATCGCCGGCGGTTGCGCGTTGGCTGTGGCTGACATTGATGGTCGCCTCCACGGGCCCGTAACGGTTGTACAAGGCTACGTGGGGCAGGCGTTGCAGCACCTTGTGCTGCAGCTCGCGGGACAACGCCTCGCCCCCACTGAACAGATTGCGCAACGATGTACAGCCTTCAAGCCCAGGGGTTTCAATGAACGCCTGGAGCATCGAGGGAACAAAGTGCAAGGTACTGACCTGATGAGCCTGGATCAGCGCCAGCAGACGCTCCGGGTCTCGCTGGTCGCCCGGTTGCGCCAGCACCACCGGCGCACCACAGGTCAACGGCAGCAACAGCTCCCAGACCGAGACATCAAAACTGCTTGAGGTTTTCTGTAGCACCGCGTCTGCGGGGCTCATGGCATAGGTATCGCGCATCCATTGCAAGCGCCCGCTCAAGGCCCCATAGCGATTACCCGCCGCTTTCGGCCGGCCGGTGGAACCGGAGGTATAGATCAGGTAGGCGAGGTTCTCGGCCTGCTGCACAATCGGCAAAGGCTGGTCGCTGCACTGCTCCAGAGACGGATCGTCAAGCAACTGCACAGGCAACGGCAGGTCGGCGGGCAGGCGCGAGAGCACCGGCGCCTGGCTCAGCAGCAGGGCGATACCGCTGTCCTCGATCATGTAGGCCAGGCGCTCGCGCGGATACTCAGGGTCCAGCGGTACATAGGCGCCACCGGCCTTGAGCACGGCAAGCACGGCCACGACCAACGCCATCGAACGCTCGACGGCGATGCCCACCAGAGCGTCCGGCCCAACCCCCGACGCCCGCAGGCGCTGGGCCAGCCGGTTGGCCTGGGCGTCGAGCTGCGCATAACTCAAGGTCGCCTCGGCAAACACCAGCGCGGTTGCCTGGGGCCGGGTTGCGACCTGCTCGGCGATCAGGCTCAGCAGGCAAGCCGGGACGCTGGCTTGCGGGTCATTGCAGGCGTCGAGCAACTGACGAGTCTGGGCATCGTCGAACAGCGACTGTTCCGCCAGGCGCTGGTGCGGCTCGGCAAGGCAGCGCTCAAGCAGGTAACGCCAGTGCTCGCCGAGCCGCTCGATGGTGGCTGGCTCGAACAGGTCACAGGCATAGGCCAGCGACGCCTTGAGTACCCCGCCCTGGTCCTCGGTGTTGAGGGTCAGATCGAAACGCACCGTGTCGCTGCCCCGATCGAGCGCCTCGACGGTCAATCCCGGCAGGCGCCACTGGTCAACCGCCGGTTGCGCCACCTGGTGGTTGAACATCACCTGGAACAGCGGGCTCTGGTTCAGGCTGCGCTGCGGCTGCAAGGCATCGACCAGGTGCTCGAACGGCAGGTCCTGATGGGCCTGGGCCTCGAGCACGCGCTGCTTGGCCTGCTGCACCAGCTCGACGAACGAGATCTGCCCATCGACCTGTGCCCGCAGTACCTGGGTATTGACGAAGAAACCGATCAGCGGCTCGACCTCGGCCCGTGTCCTATTGGCGATCGGCGTGCCAATGCGGATATCCGATGCGCCGCTGTAGCGATGCAGCACCGCCTGAAACGATGCCAGCAGCACCATGAACGGCGTCGCGCCCATGCTCGCGGCGAATGCGCGCACCGCTTGCGCAAGGCTCTCGGACAAGGCAATCGGCACCCGTGCGCCACGTGCACTGCGCGACGCCGGGCGTGGGTAATCGAGGGGCAGCTCGAGTTTGACCGCCTCCTCTCCAAGGTTGGCTTTCCAGTACGCCAGCTGCCGTTGCGCTTCACCGGCGTCCAGCCACAGGCGCTGCCAACGTGCATGGTCGGCATATTGCACGGCCAGCGGCGCGGGTGCGGCCTGCTCGGCGTCCGCGACCAGGCGCGCATAGCCGTGGGTCACTTCTTCGACCAGAATCGGCAGGGACCAGGCATCACAGACGATGTGATGGGTGCAGAACAACAGCACATGTTGCTCGGCATCCAGCCTGAGCAGCGTGGCCCGCAGCAACGGCCCCTGCTCCAGGTCGAAGGCTTGCCGGGCCTGGCGTTCAATCTCCTGATCCGCCAGTGCCTGGCCGTTCTCGCCGCTAAAGTCGAGCAGTTGCAGTTCAAAGCGCGCAACGGCCTCGACCTGCTGCAACACCTGGCTGTCCTGCAGCACAAAACGGGTGCGCAGGACTTCATGGCGGGTCACCAGCGCCTCGAAGCTTTGCCGCAGGCTTTCGACATTCAACTGTCCGCGCAAGCGCAGCACGGCCAGTTGGTTATAGGCCGTGGAGTCCGGCTCCAGTTGCCAGAGAAACCACATCCGCTGCTGGGCATGCGAGGCGAGTGTCGCCTCGCTGGGGTCTTCGCGCCGGGGAATCGGCAGGCTTTCCAGCGACAGGCCTTGCTCAAGCATGCGCGCCTGCAAGGCGCGCCGTTCAGCAGCGGAAAAACGGGTGAAGCGCTCAGCCAGCGCCAGCATTCGTTGCTCAAGCATGCTCATTGCTCCTGAGCCTCGGCAAACAGCGCTTCGAGCGCCTGGACCTTGTCTTCGCTGACCGCCTCGTCACGGTGCATCTCGATCTGCCGGGCCAGCAGCTCCACGGTTTCGCCCTCGAAGAACACCTTGAGCGGCAAGGTGACATTGAGCCGCGCCTGAACCTGGGAACGAATCCGCGTGGCCAGCAACGAATGCCCGCCCAGGGCAAAGAAGTTGTCGTTGATGCCCACCCGCTCCAGTTGCAAAGCCTCCTGCCAGACCTCGGCCAACAATTGCTCGAGCTCATTGCCCGGCGCGACGTAGGCAACACCGTCCAATGCCCGCGCAGCCAGGGCGGTCCGGTCAAGCTTGCCATTGGGGGTACGGGGCAGGCTTTGCACCGCCTGCAACGTCGAGGGCACCATGTACTCAGGCAACTGCTCTCGCAACAGTCCCAGCAATTGCACGGTCCGCGGCTGCGCATCGGCCATGGCGGCCAACACCACATAAGCCACCAGTTGCTTGCCGGCGGCGGTGTCGCGGGCGATGGCCACCGCCTCGCGCACGCCCTCCTGCGAACCCAGCAGCGCTTCGATCTCACCCAGCTCGATGCGGTGGCCACGAATTTTCAATTGATGATCCAGCCGACCGAGGTAATCGACCAGGCCGTCGGCGCGCACACAGGCAAGGTCGCCGGTGCGATAACAGCGCTGGCCCGGCTCGCTGGCGAACGGATCCGGAACGAAGCGGCTGGCCGTCAGCCCGGGCCTGTTGAGATATCCCCGGCTAAGCCCGGCACCGGCAACGTACAACTCACCCTCCTGGGCAACCCCCGCCCAGCGCTGTTGATCATCAAGCACATACAGGCGAGTGCCGGCAATGGGCTCGCCGATGGCGACGCGCAGTTCGTGATCAACGCGATCCCCTGGCGCCACCTGGTAGGCGCAGCACCAGACAGTGCTCTCCGAGGGCCCGTATTCGTTGACCAGCGTTACCCCCGGCAGTGCCTGGCGGTGGCGGCGCAGCAGCTCGGGAGGACAGACCTCGCCGGCAACAATGGCGCAACGCAACGCGGGCGCCGCCTGCAGATGCTCAAGCACCTGGGCGTGCAGCGACGGCAGGGCGAGAAAGTGCGAGATGGCCTGGCGCTCTATCAGTTGGGCAATGGCTTGAGGGTCCTTGTGCGCCTGCTCAAGCGGCAGGCACAGGCTGCCGCCCTGCCCCAGGGACCAGAAAATCCCCGCCACGGAGCTGTCGAACGAGAACGACGAGAGCATCAGGAAGCGTTGCACCGGCTGCTGATAGAACTGCACCCGCGCCTGGGTCGAGGCCAGCGCATTGGCGTGGCTGACCATCACCCCCTTGGGTGTGCCGGTGGAGCCTGAGGTGTAGATCACGTACGCCAGGTCATCCGCCTCGCCGCAACTGGCCAGCGGGCTGTCATCGACCTGATCGAGCGCCTCGTCATCCAGGCTGAGCAGGGTTGTCGTCGCCGGCATGGCGATAGCCGGATCAAGCGCCTGCAAGGCAATCAGGCACTCTACCCCAGCGTCCTCGAGCATGAAGGCCAGGCGCTGCGCCGGATACTGCGGGTCCAGCGGCAGGTACGCCGCTCCCGCCTTGAGGATAGCCAGCAACGCCACGATGATCTCCACCGAACGTGCGCCGTAGACGCCAACAATCGCCTCACGGCCGATTCCGCGCTGGTTCAGAACGCGGGCCAGCTGGTTGGCACGGCGCTCAAGCTGGGCATAACTGACCTGCTGCTCGCCGATCTGGATCGCTGTCCGTTCGGGATGCTGCTGCGCGTGGCGCTCGAACAACTGGTGCAACTGGCGGCTGGCGCTCTCGCCCAGCGACAGACTGCGATCCAGTGCCTGCTGCAACGGTCGGGCCTGGGCGGCATCCACCAGGGCAACCTTTTGTGCTGCTTGCCGGGGGTCAGCCACGGCTTGAGTGACGAACTCAGCAAACTGAGCCAGCCAGGCGCACCCCAGTTCGGCGCTGAATGAGCCGGTCGGCGACAGCAGGCGCAACAGCAGATCATCACCGCTGGGAGCTACCTGCAGGTGGAGTTTTTCCAGGCTGGGGCGATCCAGCCGGCCCCCCTCAAGCGGCTGATCAGCCCAGGAAAAACCGAAGTCCAGCCCCGCGCCCTGGCCACCGAGCATGTCCAGTTCGTTGAAGCAGTCCTGCCAGGACTGGCTCAACTGCAGCTGCGCGGCAAAGTGCTCGGCGTAGCCGTCCACGGACAGATCAGCCTGGCGACTGAAGGCAACCGGCAAACGCCAGGCCAGATGCCCCAGGGTAGAGTGCAACTGCTCGTTGCGCCCGCTCATTGCGCAGGCCACCAGCCAATGCTCGCGGCCACTCAGGCGACCGACGAACAGCCCCCAGAGCAACAGCAGTGATGCTGCGTCCGAGTCCAGTCGCCATTGCTGGCGCAGGGTGCGCAGCGCCGGCACAACCGCTGGCAAATGCTGCTCGTGTTGCTGCAATGCCCCCATGAACGGGGTGAGCCGTTCATAAGGCAGACGCGAGTCGACCTGCATGTCGCGGTACAGATTGCGCCAGAACTCACCCCCCTTGCGGCCGATGTCCTCCTGCGCAAGACCGGTCTGCCAATCGGCGTAGTCGGCGTATTGCAACCCGTCGAAGGGGGCCAGCGACTGCCCCTGGTAGAGCGCGCGCAATTGCTCCTCCAGCAAGCCCAGGGCAACCTCATCCAGGCTCGCCAGGGGCGCAGCGACTCGTAAGCGGTGTGCATCCTCGCCACTGCCCAGGCCCAGCACCAGGCTGTGGTTTGCCAATTGCGCCAGGCACGCTGGACCCGCCTGTTCGAAGGTGCCCGGCGCCACCGACAGCAGACACAGGCGCGGCTGGGCATGAATCACCTGAACCGGACGTTTCATCCCCGGCATGTTTCGGTACTCGGTGCGCAGGATCTCGTGCCGTTCACTCAGGTCAATCGCCGCCTGCTCGAGCCGCTGGCGATCGATGGGGGCATCGAACGTCATGATCAACTGGGCGCCGAGGATCGTGCCACGGGCTTGCTGGGCATCGAGAATGGACGCTTGCTGGGCGGAAACCTGGAAAACTTCGGAAGGGTCGACTGGAGCGTTCATGGGGAATCCTTAACCAATTGCCACATCGACGCTGTTCAGCGCGATAGCCATTGCAGTGAGTATTTTTCGCGGCCCGGTGTATTCGTTGCGCGCGTGAACCGTAAGAATGTTGTCGAGAATCACCACGTCGCCCTGCTGCCAGGGGAACTCGACCATGACCTCTCGATAGATTTGTTGCAGGTGGGTGATGTAGTGCTCGGGGATTGCCGAGCCGTCACCGAAGAAGGTGTTCTGCGGCAGGTCCATCGGCGCGAACTCGGCCAGCAGGCTGGTGCGGATACTGTCTGGCAGCGTCAGCGCATTGAAAAAGGTCGCGTGATTGAACCAGACCGTCTCGCCCGTACGCGGATGACGGACCATGGCCGGACCGCGCTGGCGCGTGCGCAGCCGGTTACCGGGCTTCCACTGCGGCTCGACGCCGATCTTGCGGCAGTAGGCTTCAACCGCCTCGCGGTCTTCGGTCTGGAACACGGTCTGCCACGGCAAGCCCATGCCATCCCCATAGTTGCGCACATACAGCACGCCTTTGCGGGCAAACGCTTCACGCACCTGAGGATCGATCCGATCGAGAATCAGCCGTGTATCACCCAAGGGCGTCTCGCCCCCGGTCTGTGACGCCAGGTCACAGTAGAAATACAGGTGCAAGGGAAATACTGGCGAATAGGAGTGCTCGTTGTGCGGGAAGATCTTCTCCACCGCCGGGTAGTCTGTGGAGCTGTAGACATTCAACTTGCGGGTAATCTGGGTACGTGGCGAAGCCCGGAACAGGTACTCGAGCGCGCCGCCGGAGATCACATCGACACAGCGGTTGAAGGTTTCAATGTCCTGTACATCGAAACCACGAAAAAGAATCGCCGCGTGCTTGTCCAGCTGTTGCTCGATCAGTTCGCGGTTTTCGCTGGCCCATTGCACCAGGCCCACGCCGGGTACGGTCGGGCGACACAGCAAGGGCATAGAGCCGCCTTCCAGCAGCGGCGAAAACGCCACCAACTGCTGGGCGCTGGCACCAAGGCTCTTTCTTCTGCCTTTGGCCAGTGCCGGTATGACGTGAGACTGGAAATCCGACATTTAACACCTTCCATTCGCTGATTCGACATTGGCGGCAAAGCCAATCGATAGATCCGTCCGGGCGCTGCTTCAATTCACCTGGTTACTGCCTGCGCGCTGCGGCGAGCGCCGACGAATCGGGTGCTGCTGCAGCAATTGCGTTCTGCGCGCTAGCGCCTGATCCTTGCCGGCCTGCTCCTGCACGGCCCGCGAGGCGTCGAGCAGAGCCTGGAGCGGTTGCTCTGGCGCCTGAATCATCTGTTCGAGTACCAAGGCCGTCTGCGCAAACAGACAGGCCATGTCATTGCTTTCGTACAGCCCGGCAATGCATTTGAAGCCAACCCCGATGGTCGTCGACGAGTTGACGAACTCGGCGATCAGGTCCAGCTCCGCCGCCGCCTGTCCCGCGGCCCAGGGGCTGATCTGCAGCCCATCGATAGCCACCGGCTGCGCCCCTTGTTCCTGGTAGATGAATTTGATCGCGAACAACGGCGACTTGCCTGAACGACGCGGCAACCGCAGCGCCTCCACCAGGCGATCGAACGGCAGGTCCTGATGGTCCGAAGCACCGATGACCGTGGTGCGGCAGGACGCCAGGAAACTGCCGATCGTCTGTTGTTGATCTACCGAGAGTTGCAGTACCAATTGATTGACGAAGAAGCCGACCATTTCTTCAACGCCGGCGTGATTTCGGTTGGCGACATCCGTCCCCAGGCGGACCCGGGCAGCGCCACAGCGCTGGCTGACGACCAGGGCAAAGCCGGCCAGCAGGAGCATGTACAGGGTCAGGCCCTGTGCCTTGGCAAACTGACGCAAGCGCTCGCTCAAGCCCTGCTCAAGGGCAAACTCGTACACCTCGCAGTCTTGCTGCTGATCGGCGGATGCGCCGCTGCCACTGGCCGGCAAGGTGGTGAAGAAATGCTCGCTGCCCAGTTGCTGCTGCCAGTACTGCAACTGCCGGTCATGCTCCCCAGCCGCCAGCCATTGACGCTGCCACACCGCAAAATCGAGGTACTGCAGGCCTGGCGCGCTCAAGCCAGGCGCCACACCGGTGGCAAATGCCTGGTAGAGCGCGCTGAACTCGCGGATCAAAATGGCAAACGACCAGTGGTCGGCGACGATGTGATGCAGCGTCACCAGCAGCACGTGGCGCTCTGGCTCGGTGCACAGCAACTGCACCCGCAACAGCGGCCCACGCTGCAGGTCGAAGGGGCGCAGGGCCTCTTGCTGCACCTGTTGCGCCAGCACCACCTGTCGGTTGGCGCTGTCCAGGGCCTGCAGATCGACACTCTCGAACGGCACGGGCAAGTGCGCCTGGACCCGCTGCCAGCTTTCGCCCTGATCCTCAAAGAACGTCGTGCGCAGCACCGCGTGGCGCGCAACCAGGGCTTCGAAGGCCAGGCGCACGGCCTCGACCTGCAATGGGCCGAGCAACTCCAGCGCGCGCGGAATGTTGTACATCGAACTTTGCGGTTCAAGTTGCCAGAGGAACCACAAGCGCTGCTGAGCATAAGACAGCGGCTGCGGCTGCGAAGCATCGACCCCATGCAAGTCCGGCAGCACGCGTCGGCTTCCGGTTGCCGGTAACTGCTCGACGAATGCCTGTAGCGACGGGCTGTCGAACAGCGCGCGCAAAGGCAGGTCCAGCTGCAGTTCATGGCGCAGTCGACTGATCACCTGGGTCGCCAGCAATGAATGGCCGCCCAGCTCGAAGAACTGGTCGTCGAGCCCGACCCGCTCAAGCTTGAGGACCTCCTGCCAGACCTGGGCGACCTGCTGCTGCAGCGCGGTGCTGGCGGGCCGATAAGGCTTGCTGGCGACGCTGCTGTCGGCCAGCGCCAGCAAGGCCTTGCGGTCGAGCTTGCCGTTCGGGGTCAAGGGCAGATGGGCAATGACGCTCAGGCGTGTCGGCAGCATGTGCGCCGGCAGGTTCAAAGCCAGGGACTGGCGCAACTCGCTGCACAGTTGCTGGCCCTGCGCCGCGTCCTCGAACAGCTGCCGGTCGGCCCCCACCAGGTAGCCCACCAACTGCTGTACACCTTGCTCTTGCTGGGCCACAACCACCGCATCACGGACCCGCGCATCGGCCAGCAAATGACGCTCGATCTCACCGGTTTCGATACGAAAGCCACGGACCTTGACTTGATGATCGGCGCGCCCGGCATACTCGATCTGCCCATCTGCCGCGTAGCAGCCCAGATCGCCAGTGCGGTACAGGCGCCCGCCAGGTTGCGCGGCGAACGGGTCCGGCACGAAGCGTTCGGCCGTCAACCCGGGCCGCGCATGGTAACCCCGCGCCAGTGCGTCGCCGGCAATGCACAACTCGCCAACCACGCCCGCAGGCACTGGCTGCAGGGCCGGCCCCAAAACCAGCAGCCGGACGTTATCGAGCGGCCGCCCGATCGGCACCATGACCCGTTCCAGCGCCCCGGTGAGCATGGCGAAGGTGACCTGGATGGTGGCTTCGGTCGGCCCGTAGAGGTTGACCAGCGTACCCGGCCAGCGCTGCAACAGCTGGTTGGCCAGGGTTGCACTCAAGGCCTCGCCCCCTGCCATCAGATAGCGCAAGCTGGCCATGCTCTGCGCCGTCGCCGCCGGCAGTACCGCCTGCAGCAGCGAAGGCGCCGCCTGGACAATGGTGATGCCCAGTGCTTCGACCCGGGCCCAGAGCCTGGACATATCGGCTGACAAGCCCGGCTCGGCAATGACCAGTTGCGCCCCGCAGATCAATGGCAGCCAGCACTCCCAGACCGAAGCGTCGAAGCTCAGGGCGGTCTTTTGCAGAACCCGGTCGGCAGGCTCAAGTTGCAGGGTGCGCTGCATCCAGTGCATGTGATTGGCCAGCGCCCCGTGCCGCACCTGCACGCCTTTCGGGGTGCCGGTGGAGCCTGAGGTGTAGATCATGTAGGCCAGGTTGTCCGGGTGCAGGCAGGTGCTGACATCGGCGATTGGCGGCCCGGCGTAGGCTGCGCTGTCGAGCACCAGGCGGGTAACGCCCGCCGGCACGTCCAGCGCAAGGCCCGGCTGAACGAGCAACAAGCGCGCGGCGCTGTCGTCGAGCATGAAGCGGATGCGCGCCTGCGGATAACCGGGGTCCAGTGGCAGATAGGCGCCACCGGCCTTGAGGATCGCCAGCAAGCCAATGATCATCTCCAGGCTTCGCTCGACAGCAATGGCGACGACCACCTCGGCCCCTACCCCAGCCTCACGCAAACGGACTGCCAACTGGTTGGCTGCGCTGTTCAATTGCTCGTAGCTCAGGCGCTGGCCGGCATACTCGACGGCACAGGCCTGCGGCGTGCGCGCCGCCTGCTGCCGCACCCAGTCATGGATAGCCAACGGCGGCACGTCCACCGGCGGCTCAGGTTGAGCCCGCTGCAACACCGCCTCGCGTTCGGCCTGCGCCAACATCTGCAGTTCGCCCAGCGGCGTCGACAACGCGTGCGGCAATTGCTCGAGCACAGTGCGCAAATGCTCGGCCAGGCCCTGCAGCGCCTGCTCGCCGATGGCGTCGCAGGCATAGTCGTAATCGAGCTGCAGCTCATCGCCCACGCTCACCGCCACCGACAACGCGTAGTGGGTCTGCTCCTGGTTCGCCACCGCACCAAACCGCGGGCCCTGCTGTTGTTGCAACGCCTCGGCCAGCGGGTAGTTCTCGAACACCAGAATATGGTCGAACAACGCATGGGCCTGATGCCCCGCCCAGCGCTGGATTTCGAACAGCGGGGTTTGCTCGTGCTCGCGCACCGCAAGGTTGAGCGCCTGCACCTGCTCCAGCCACTGCGCCAGGGTCTGCTCGGGCCGCGGGCTGGCAATGATCGGCAGGGTGTTGATGAACAGGCCAATCTGCTGCTCGATCCCCGGCAGCGGCAGGCTGCGCCCGGCCACCGTGGTGCCCACCACCACGCTGCGGCGCCCGCTATAGTGCTGCAGCAACAGCAACCAGGCCGCCTGCACCAGGGTATTGAGGGTGATTTTCTGCTGACGGGCGAAGGCACTTAGCTGCGCGGTGTGCTGCGCGTCGAAGCGCTGGACCAGGCTTGCACGCAGGCCCTGGGCCTGTGCCCGGCCCGCTTCGGGCAGGTAGCGCGCCAGGTGCAGTGGCTCGTCCAGCGCCTGCAGCTGCGCAGTCCAGAACTGCTGGGCCGCCCGTCCATCAAGACCCTGCAAATGCTCGATGTAGTCGCGGTAGCGGCTTGCCGGCAAGGCGCCAGGCTGGTCGTTGTAACGCGCCAGCACTTCGCCGAGCAGCCTGGCATTGCTCCAGCCATCCATCAGGATATGGTGGTGGGTGTAGATCAAGTGATGCCGCTGCTCACCGGTGCGCACCAGATCGAAGTTCAACAAGCCCGCGACCTGCAGGTCGAAGCCGTGTTGACGCCGGCTCAGGGCCAGGCCCTGGAGCCTGGACGCCAGCCCGGCATCGCCGCGCCAATCATGCTCGCGCAGATCAAGCCGGACCTGCTTGCAGACAAACTGCAGCGGCTGTGCCAGGCCGCCGTCCCAGATAAAACCACTGCGCAGAATATCGTGGGCCTGCACCGTCGCCTCCCACGCCTGGCGAAAGCGTTCCGGCTCCAGGCCGTCGACGTCAACCCGTAGCTGGTTGACGTACTCGGCACCGTTGTTGCTGTACAGGGCATGAAACAGCATGCCCTGCTGCATGGGCGACAGCGGGTAAAGCTCATCGACCTGGCCGAGCAGCGGCGCAAGCTGATCGAGTTGCGCCTGCCCAAGCCTGGCCAGGGGGAAATCCGACGGTGTCGCCTGCGCGCCTGGCAGCTGGCAGCAATGCCCGATCAAGCCTTGCAGCTCATCGAGGTAGGCATCGGCCAAGACCTGGACGGTACTTGCCTGGAACATGGCTTGACTGAACGTCAGGCGCAGGCCCAGTTGCCCTTCATAGACTTGCCCCTCGATACTCAGCCAGTTGGCCAATGGCGCATCGCTGGCCTGCCCGGCACCACCCGGCTCACTGGCCGGATACAGCAAGGCGCGCTCGTCGAACTGACTGTCAAAGCGCCCCAGGTAGTTGAAGGTGATCCGCGGTGCAAGCGCATCGCCGCCCAGGCTTGCGCGCTGCTGCGCGCTCCCCAGGTAACGCAGCACGCCAAAGCCCAGGCCTCGATCAGGCACCGCCCGCAACTGCTCCTTGATCGATTTGATCGAAGCCCCAAGATCATCCTCGGGCACCAGCCGAAGCGGGAAAATACTGGTGAACCAACCCACGGTACGGGTCAGGTCCAGGTGCTCGAACAGATCTTCGCGGCCATGGCCCTCCAACTGCAGCAACGCACTGTCATGCCCCGTCCAGCGACACACCGCCCGCGCCAGGGCGGTCAGCAGCAGATCATTGACCTGGGTGCGGTAAGCGCCCACCGCGTCCTGCAACAATTGCCGGGTGTGCTGCACATCGAGGCGGATTTCAATGCTTGCCGCGTCGCGGTTGTACAGCGTGCCCTGGCGGTTGTCACAGGGCAGGTCCACAGCGTGCTCAAGCTGCGCTTGCCAATACGGCAGTTGCTCGCCGGCACGCTCGAGGTAATCCTGCAACTGCACAGACCAGGCCTGATAGGCACTGGTCTTGGCGGGCAGTTGAACAGCTTGCCCGGCCTGCAACCGGGTATAGGCCGACTGCAGGTCTTCGAGCAGGATCCGCCAGGAAACCCCGTCGACCAGCAAGTGATGAACCACCAGCAACAGGCGTTGACTGCCATCGCCCATGTGCACCAACAGGGCCCGCAGCAACGGCCCCTGCTGCAGATCGAGGCTGCGCTGGGCGGCTTCGCACAGCTCAAGTAGCTGGGTCGGCGTATCGGCCTGACGCTGCCACAGCTCAAGGGCCGCTGGCGGGGCCTGGTGAAACTGGCGCCAGCTCGCGCCCAGCGGCTCAAAGCGCAAGCGCAGGGCATCATGGTGATCGACCAGCGCCTTGAGCGCCGCTTCCAGCAACGCAGGCTCCAGCGTTTGCCGCGCATTGAGCAGCAATGACTGGTTCCAGTGCGCCGGTTGCGTCAGTGACAGCTCAAAAAAGCCCTGTTGCACCGGGGTCAAGGCTACATCGCCATGCACCGGCCCCTGCTCGATTTCGCGTACCGTACCGGCTTGCGCCGCCTGCGCCAGGCTGCGCAACGTCTGGTACTGGAACAGATCGCGCGGCGCCAGCAGCAGGCCGGCCTGGCGCGCGCGGCTGACCACCTGGATGGCAATGATCGAGTCACCGCCCAGCTCAAAAAAGTTGTCATCCAGACCAATGCGCTCATGCCCCAGCAGGGTCTGCCAGATCTGCGCCAGGGCGCGTTCACGTTCACTGCCCGGGGCCTGGTAGGCGCCTTTGGGGGCAGCCTGGGGCGCAGGCAACGCCTTGCGGTCGAGCTTGCCGTTGGGTGTCAGCGGCAACGCCGGCAAGACCATCAGGTGATTGGGCAGCATGAATTCGGGCAGGCTCTGCAGCAGCCAGGCCTTGAGCCGGGCTTGCCAGTCGTCCGGCGCCTCACCTTCAAACACCAGGTACGCCACCAGTTGCTTGCCCTCCGGGGCCAGCACCACGGCCTCGCGCACCAGAGCATGCTGAACCAGGCGCGCCTCGATTTCGCCCAGTTCAATGCGCAGGCCGCGGATCTTGACCTGATGATCAAAGCGCCCCAGGTACTCGATAACCCCGTCGACCCGCTGTCGCACACGGTCGCCAGTGCGGTACAAGCGCTCGCCACTGCCAACCGGGTCAACCACAAAGCGCTCGGCGGTCAACCCCGGGCGGCGGTGATAACCGCGGGCCAGGCCTTGCCCCCCGAGGTACAGCTCACCCGCAACACCGGGCGGTACGGGCGCGAGGCTAGCATCCAGCACCAGGGTACGCAGGTTGGCGATCGGCACCCCGATCGGCACGCTGTCGCGGCCCTCGTCCACACAGCTCCAGTGGGTAACATCGATGGCCGCCTCGGTAGGGCCGTATAGGTTGTAAAGCCCGGCCTGCGGCAACTTGGCAAACACCTGTTGCTGGGCATCCACCGGCAGCGCCTCGCCACTGCAGACGATACGCTTGAGGCTGCGACAACCCTCGACACCCGGCTCATGAATAAATGCCTGGAGCATCGACGGAACAAAATGCAGGGTGGTGACCTGATAACGCTCGATCGTGGCAATCAGCCGCGCAGGCTCGCGGTGTTCGCCCGGCGCGGCCACCGCCAGGCGGGCACCGCTGAGCAGCGGCCAGAAGAACTCCCAGACCGACACGTCAAAGCTGAACGGGGTTTTTTGCAGTACCGTGTCGCCGGCCTCCAGGCCATAAGCCTGTTGCATCCAGCACAGCCGGTTGACCAGCGCCGCGTGGCTGTTACCGGCGCCTTTGGGGCGGCCGGTGGAGCCCGAGGTGTAAATCACATAGGCCAGCTGCAGCGGGTCGACGACGATGTTCGGGTTGCTCGTGGCGTAGCCACCCAGCCAGGCACCGGCCTGGTCCAGCACCATCACCTGCACCGCCTGCAGCGGCAAGCGCTCGGTCAGCGCCGCCTGGGTCAGTACCAGGCGCACGCCGCTGTCCTCGATCATGTAGGCCAGCCGCTCGGCCGGGTAGTCGGGGTCGAACGGCACGTAGGCGGCGCCGGCCTTGAGGATCGCCAGCAGGCCGACAACCATCTGCAGCGAACGCTCGACAGCAATGCCGACCAGGCTGTCGGCACCGATGCCGGCTTCGATCAGGCAATGGGCAAGCTGGTTGGCGCGGGCGTTGAGCTCGGCATAGCTGAGCGTTTGATCGGCAAACAGCAACGCCGTGGCATGGGGGCTGCGCTCGACCTGGGCTTCGATCAGCCGGTGCAGCGGTTGCTGCAGCGGATAATCAACGGATGTCGCGTTCCAGTCGACGACGATACGCTGCAACTCTTGATCATCAAGCATGCGCAACTGCTCGACAGGCGCGTGCGGTGCGGCCAGCATCGAACCCAGCAGGTTCTGCCAATGCCGGCCCATGCGCTCGATGGTTGGCGCCTCGAACAGGTCGCTGGCGTAGGTGATTACAGCCTGCAGACGCCCGCCCTGCTCAAAGGTATCCAGGCTCAGGTCAAACTGGGTGGTGCGGCTTTGCCAGTCGACCTGGCTCATCTGCAGCCCGCCCGCCAGGTGCAGCGTGGTGACGTCGGCGACCTGCGGCTGATGGTTGTACATCACCTGGAACAACGGCGTGTGGCTGAGGCTGCGCTCAAGGGCAAAGGCCTCCAGCAGTTGCTCGAACGGCAGGTCCTGGTGCGACTGGGCCCCCAACACCGTGTCCTTGACCGCCGCCAGCAATTGGCTGACGGTCGTCTGCCCGTCGAGCCGGGTACGCAGTACCTGGGTGTTGACGAAGCAGCCGATCAGGCCTTCGATCTCACTGCGGTTGCGGTTGGCAATCGGCACGCCAACGCGCAGGTCACGCTGACCTGTGTAGCGGTACAGGAGAATGTTGAACGCACCGAGCAGCAGCATGAACAGGGTCACGCCCTGGCTGCGGGCAAACGCGCCCAGGGCCTCGGCCAGTTGCGGGTCCAGGCTCAAGCGCTGGCGTGCACCGCGATAGCTGGGCAACGCCGGGCGCGAATGATCCAGCGCCAGTTCCAGCGGCGGGTGCTCCTCGCCCAACTGCGCGCGCCAGTAGTCGAGCTGACGCTGCTTCTCGCCCGCTTCCAGCCAGCAGCGCTGCCACAGGGCGTAATCGCTGTACTGGATGGGTAGCGCGGCCAGGGCCGGCACCTGCTTGCCCAGGTGCGCGGCGTACAACTGGCTGAACTCTTCAATCAGGACGTTCATCGACCAACCGTCGGAAACGATATGGTGCAAAGTCATCAATAGCACGTGCTCATCGGCCTTGAGCTTGAGCAGCAGCACCCGCAGCAACGGCCCCCGGGCCAGGTCGAAGGGCTGCAGCGACTGTTGCTCGGCCAGGTCCCGCACGCGCTGTTCACGTTCGGCGGCATCCAGCACACCGAGGTCCAGGTGCTCGACCTGCGGCCATTGCGCAGCCGGCATCAGCGCCAGGCGTTCATCGGCTTGCTGAACAAACACACTGCGCAGGGTTTCGTGGCGCTGTACCAGGCTGGCAAACGCCTGTTCCAGCGCCTCGACATCCAGGTTGCCCTGCAGGCGCACGGCGCTGGGCAGGTTGTAGGCCGCGCTGCCAGGCTCCAGTTGCCACAACAGCCACATGCGCTGCTGGGCATAGGACAAGCCGCCCTGCCCGGCCACCGGCACCTGGGCCGGGATCGGGAACTGGGCAAAGTCGACCCCTTCACGGGCCAGCCCCTGAAGAAAGATGCGGCGCTTTTCCAACGGCAACTCTATGAATCGGCGGGCAAGCTTGCGGGCATCTTCGGCATTCATCGACTTTCATCCATCCAGGGGAACAACGAGCCTGCAGGCCCGGTAATTCAAGAAAAACGGATGACCGCGAATGAAAATTAAGCGCATCGGGCTGATGACCCAGGAGCTTTGAAACATTTGCTTTCAACTAACCCTGCGGGTTTTACGATTCTCGTTCGTCTTATCTATTGCAGTCCCAAGGCTGAGCATTGGCTCGACCTCAATTTCTCTGAAAAGACACCTGCAATGTCCCAGAAAGCGAAAAAGTCCAAATCCAGGCTGTGGTTCCTGGTCCATAGCTGGCTCGCCCTGCCGATCTGGTTTTTCGTCCTGATCGTCTGCGTCACCGGCACCCTGGCGGTGGTCAGCCAGGAGATCGTCTGGCTGGCCAACCCCGATGTGCGCGCCAGCAAGCCCGACGGCGACGCCGAGCGGCTGAGCTTCCAGCAGGTGCTCGATGCCCTGCACAAGGCCGAGCCGGACATGGCCGTGCGCTTTATCAGCCAGCCGGACGGTTCGCACTTTGCCCTGACCGCGGCGGTCACCTTCCCCGACGGCAGCGCCCCGACCCTGTACGTCAACCCCTATACCGGGGCGATCCAGGGCAAGAGCCCGGCGTTCAACTTCGAGGGTTTCACCCGTGCCCTGCACGGCTGGTGGCTGGTGCCGTTCACCAATGGCTACAGCTGGGGCTGGTACCTGGTGTCGCTGCTCGGCCTGCCGATGCTGGCCTCGCTGGTTACCGGGCTGGTGGTCTATAAACGCTTCTGGAAGGGTTTCTTTAAGCCGACGTTGCGCTTTAACCATGGCGCGCGGATCTTCTGGGGCGACTTCCACCGCCTCAGCGGCATCTGGTCGATCTGGTTCATTGCGGTGATTTCCATCACCGGTACCTGGTTCCTGATCCAGGCGATCCTCGGTGACAACCACATCACCATTTCCACCGAACCGGTGGTACCGGTGATTGCCCGCGAAGACGTGCCGCGCACCGAATCCGGGGCACCGGCACCACGCATCAGCCTGGATGACGCCACGCGCATCGCCAAAGAGCAGATCCCCGGCCTTGATGTGAGCTTCGTGTCGCTGCCCGGCAACGCCTACGCCCACGTCTACCTGGGCGGGCGCGGCTGGTACCCGCTGATGTTCCAGACCGTCAACGTCAACCCGTACAACAGCAAGATCGAGGCGCAGTTCCTGATCAACGACCGCTCGACCCTGGAGTTCGTCACCGAATCCATGCGCCCGCTGCACACCGGTGACTTCGGCGGCCTGGCGATCAAGCTGATCTGGGCGTTCTTCGGCCTGGTGCTGTCGATGATGGTCTTGAGCGGCCTGCTGATCTGGACCAAGCGCACCGCCCAGGCCACCGCTGCCGCCCTCAAGCGCGAGCAACGGCCGCGCAAGCAAACCGCCAGTGCTACCGACACCGCCACGGAGGCCAGCCTATGAGCAAGGCAGCAGTTGCGCCGCAAAGCCCGTTGAGCCGCTTCTGGCACAAGTGGCGCTTTCACCTGAACATCCTGCTGTTGCTGATCCCGCTCGGCTTCATGCCCAAGTACTTTGCCGATGCCGCGCTGTTTCGCGGTGACAGCGGTCTGGGCGAGCGCGAGCTGGGCGAGATCAAGGTCGGGCCGTGGAGCGTGCAGCTGGCCGAGTTGCGCGATGAAGCACCGCGCGCCGATGGCCCTGCCGGTCACTTCAAGGCCTTCAACATTGCCCTGTGCCAGGCCTGCATTCCCGAGGTCAAGGCGGCTTACCTGCGCATCGGCAAGCCGCGCAGCCTGCGCGCCGCCGGGACGATTTTCTTCGGCCCCCCGTACCGCATGAGCACCAGCCTGCCAGTGCCGGCCAAGACCCGCGCCGATGCCGAAATCTGGATCACCCTCGAAGGCTGGGACGGCAGCATGCACCAGGCTGCCGTGCCGCTGAGCAAGGCCTCGCCGGCCACCGTCGCCTGGCTGAACAAACAAGGAGGCAAATGATGACGTTGCGCAAACTGCTGCTGGCGTTGCTGCTGCTTGGCGCAAGCGGCCAGGCCATGGCCCACAACCCGATGTGCGAATGCAAGCCGATCGATGGCGGGCAAATCGAATGCACCGGCGGCTTTTCCGACGGTAGCGGCGCGCCCGGGGTAACCCTCGACGTGATCGGCTACAACGAAGAGATCCTGGTGCCGGGCAAGCTGGGGGAAAACTCCAAGCTGACCTTCAAGCGCCCTGAAGGCGAGTTCTATGTGCTGTTCGACGCAGGCCCCGGCCACGTGGTGGAAATCGACTACGCAGATATCGAGCAATGAGCCGCGTGCAGGTGGTGCGCCCGGCCGGTGCCGGGCATGAAACCCTGTACGTGCTGCTGGTCAGCTTGTTGATCCTGGCGGTGGCCGCCGGCATCGTCGCCCTGCGCGGCGAACGGCATGACGAGGTCAGCATCGAGGCCCACCAACTGGATGCCCGCCGCGACCTGACGGCCGCGGAGCAAGGCGTGTATGCCGACCTGCGGGTGGCCTTCGACGAGATCCAGGCACGCCGCGAAGAAGCCCCACAGTTGCTGGCCGTCGAAGACCTGGCCGAAGAAGGCTTCCCGCCCTTCGTCGCCGATGCCAGCGCCGCCAGCCGCGGCCAGCACCACTGGCAACTGCTGCAGGAACGCGCCTACCTGGGCCTGAGCCAGGCCAGCACGGTGGCCGGCAGCTTCCTCTTGCTGGTGCCCGAGGCCCACGATGGTGTCGCTGATGTCTGGCTGCAGCGCAGTCCTTCCGCCAGCGCCCCTGCCGACTTCAGCCAGGCCGCGCTGATCGCCGCCGGCTGGCAACAGATCGCCGCCCACTACGACGCCGGCGTCACCCGCCAGCATCGTCACTGACACAAGGACGCCCCATGTTTCGCGCCACCCTCGCCCGTCGCCTTCTAAGTGTGTTCCTCGCCTGCGCCCTGCCCGCCCTGGCCGTGGCCGATAACGGCAAGCCGCTGCGCATCGGCATCACCCTGCACCCGTACTACAGCTACGTGAGCAATATCGTCGGTGACAAGGCTGAGGTGGTGCCGCTGATTCCGGCCGGCTTCAACCCCCATGCCTACGAGCCACGGGCCGAGGACATCAAGCGCATCGGTACCCTGGACGTGATCGTGCTCAACGGCGTCGGCCATGACGACTTTGCCGACCGGATGATCGCCGCCAGCGAAAAACCCGCCATCGCCACCATCGAATCGAACCGCAACGTACCGCTGCTGGCCGCCACCGGCGTGGCCGCGCGCGGCGCCGGCAAGGTGGTCAACCCGCATACCTTCCTGTCGATCAGCGCCAGCATCGCCCAGGTCAACAACATCGCCCGCGAACTGGGCAAGCTCGACCCGGACAACGCCAAGTACTACAGCCAGAACGCCCGCGCCTACGCCAAGCGCCTGCGCAAGCTGCGCGCCGAAGCCCTGGCCCAGGTCACCGAAGCGCCGGGCGCCGAATTTCGCGTGGCGACCATCCACGCCGCCTACGATTACCTGGTGCGCGAGTTCGGCCTGGAGGTCACCGCCGTGGTAGAACCGGCCCATGGCATCGAGCCCAGCCCGAGCCAGCTGAAAAAGACCATCGACCAGCTCAAGGCTCTGGATGTGAAGGTGATCTTCTCGGAGATGGACTTCCCTTCGGCCTATGTCGAAACCATCCAGCGCGAGTCAGGGGTGAAGATCTACCCGCTGACGCACATCTCCTACGGCGAATACAGCAAGGAGAAGTACGAAGTCGAGATGAAGCGCAACCTCGACACCGTGGTGCGGGCGATCAAGGAGTCCCAGGCATGACCGTGGCCCAGCCGCTGCTCAACCGCGCCTGCGGGCCGGACATTGCCTTCGCCGAGGTCGACCTGACCCTGGGCCGCACGCGCATCCTCGACAAGGTCAGCTTCAACGTTGCCGCCGGCAGCGTGCATGCGCTGGTCGGGCCCAATGGCGGCGGCAAGAGCTCGCTGATCAAGACCCTGCTCGGGCAGATGCCGCACCAGGGCCAGTTGACCCTGACCTGGCCGGGCGACCCGCAGATCATCGGCTACGTACCCCAGGCCCTGGAATTCGACCGTGGCCTGCCAATGACCGTGGACGACTTTATGGCCGCCATGTGCCAGCGCCGCCCGGCCTTTCTCGGCCTGTCAGCCAAGGTGGCGCCGGCCATCGACGCGGCGCTGCAGCGGGTCGGCATGCTCGACAAGCGCAAGCGGCGCATGGGCGCGCTCTCCGGGGGCGAGCGCCAGCGCGTGCTGCTGGCCCAGGGGCTGATCCCGGCGCCGCAATTGCTGGTGCTCGATGAGCCGATGTCGGCGCTGGACGAGGCCGGTATCCAGGTGTTCGAGCGCCTGCTGCACGAGTGGCGCGCTGCCGGCACCACAGTGCTGTGGATCGAACACGACCTGGAAGCCGTGGCACGCCTGGCCGACCGCGTTACCGGCCTGAGTCGCCGGGTGCTGTTCGATGCGCCGCCGAAACAGGCACTGACCCCGGACCGCCTGCTCAGCCTGTTCTCCATCCACCCGCGCAGCGAGAGCACTGCCTGATGAACTACGAAGAATTTCGCCTGCTGATCCAGGGCTGGGCCACTGCCGGTTACCTGCCCGAGGCCCTGGCCTACGGCTTTGTGGTCAATGCCCTGCTCGCCGGCCTGATGATCGGCCCGGTGCTCGGCGGCCTTGGCACCCTGGTGGTGGTCAAGCGCTTTGCCTTCTTCTCCGAAGCGGTCGGCCACGCGGCGCTGACCGGCGTTGCCATTGGCATCCTGCTTGGCGAACCCTACACCGGCCCCTATGGCAGCCTGTTCGGCTACTGCCTGCTGTTCGGCATCCTGCTGAACTTTCTGCGCAACCGCACCGGGCTGTCGCCCGATACCCTGATCGGCGTGTTCCTCTCGGTATCCTTGGCCCTGGGCGCCAGCCTGCTGCTGATGCTGGCCGGCAAGATCAACGTGCACATCCTCGAGAACGTGCTGTTCGGCTCGGTGCTGACCGTCAGCGGCCAGGACCTGCTGGTGCTCGGCATTGTCGGCAGCCTGGTGCTGGCCCTGGCCCTGCCGCTGTACAACCGCATCATGCTGGCCAGCTTCAACCCGCAACTGGCGGCGGTGCGCGGCGTTGCGGTGAAGAGCCTGGACTACCTGTTCGTGGTGCTGGTGACCCTGGTCACGGTGGCGGCGGTGAAAGTCATCGGTGCAATTCTGGTCGGCGCCTTGCTGGTGATTCCGGCAGCGGCGGCGCGCTTGATCAGCCAGTCGCTCAAGGGCTTTTTCTGGGCTTCGGTGCTGATCGCCACCCTGAGCACTTTGGTAGGCATCCTGCTGCCGATCGTCTTCGACCTGCCGGTGCCTTCGGGTGCGGCGATCATCCTCGTCGCCGGCTGCTGCTTCGCCCTCGCCGCCCTCGCCCGCGGCCTTGTTCCACGCCTGCAAGGAAACCCGGCATGACCTTCAAACTCCAGCACCTGTGCCTGGCCCTGGCCCTGGCCGGCCTGCCGACCCTGAGCCTGGCCCAGAGCGCCCCGGCAGCGGCCAAACAACAAGCGGCCGGGGTGACCGTCCTGGCCTCACTGCCGGTGACCAACACCCTGGCCAGCGCCCTGCTCGACGGCACCTCGGTAAAACTGCAACGGGCAGCGCCGGCGAATATTCCGGCCTCGCGCCAGCCCTCGTACTTCAGCGGCCGCGGTGGTGCCAGCCTGCAAAAGGCTGCTGGCGGCGCCGATGCGGTGATCGGCCTGCGCTCGATCTGGAGCGACGACCCGTTGTACCCGGTGGCGCGGCGCAGCAATATCCGCATCGTCGAGATCGACGCCGCGCGCCCGGTCGATGGCGCCCTGCCGGGCATCGCCGTGCAGGGCAACAATGCCTTTGCCGGCTACCCCTGGCTGAACCCGAGCAACCTCGGGCGCATGGCCGACGTGCTGGCCAACGACCTGGGGCGCTTGAGCCCGGCCGACCAACCGAAAATCCAGAGCAACCTGGCGGCGCTCAAACGCCAGTTGCTCGAGCTCAGTGCCGGCAGCGAAGCGCGCCTGGCCGAAGCGGACAACCTCAGCGTGGTGAACCTGTCGGATCGCCTGGATTACCTGGTCAGCGGCCTGAACCTGGACCTGATCGACCACCCGCAGGTGGCCGATGACCAGTGGGATGCGGCGGCGCTCAAGCGCCTGGGCGATGAGCTCAAGAACCAGGAGGTGGCGCTGGTGCTGCATCACAAGCAGCCGGGCAAGGAAGTCGCCGAGGTGATTGCCGCGTCCGGGGCCAAGCTGCTGGTGGTGGAGACCGATGCCCAGGATTCACTGGCGGGGTTGAAGGCCAGTGTCGAGCAAGTGGTGGGGGCTTTGGTCGCAGGCAATGGCTGAGGGCCTCATCGCGGGTCAAGCCCGCTCCCACAGGTCCGGTGTACGCAGATCTACTGTAGGAGCGGGCTTGACCCGCGATGCTCAACGTTTCATACAGCGCTGATAACGCTCATCAACGCGCTTGGCAAACCAGGCCGTGGTCAGTTTGCGGGTGATCTTCGGGCTTTTCAGTTCGATCCCCGGTAGCTGCGCCCGCGCCACCGCCTTGCCCGCCGCACCGTCGGCCAGGGCATACACGCCCTTGTACAGGCGGGTGTCTTCGAATTCCAGGCTATCGCCCTTCTCCAGCTGGTTGCGGATGCTGACATTGCGCAAGTCCAGCTTCTGCCCCAGGCGCCTGGCCGCCTGCTCGGTGCTGCCGGGCATGATCGCCCCCGGCGCGATCAGGTCGCCGTCGAGCGCCAGCTTCACCCCGGTAGCGCGGCTCAGAGCACTCTGGAACGCTGCATTGCGGCTGGCGTACCAACCGGCATTGAAGTCGCCGAAGCGGTACAGCTGACGGTTATAGTGGGTGGGGTAACCGAGCAGGTGGGCGATGCCGAAATACATGCCGCCACGGCGGCTGAAGACCTCCTGGCGAATGGTTCCGGCATAGGTGTAGGGATAACCCTTGGCATGCTGCTCGGCAAAGTCGATGCTGACCTGCATCGGCCCGCCGGTACGCACCGGGTTCAAACCACCGAGCAGGGTCTTGCCCATGGGCAAGGCGCCGATCAGTTCGTCAAACAGGTCACTGAGCTGTTTTTCGCTGCGCACCGCATCAAGGCGCTGGCCGTAGGTTTTGCCACTTGCCGAGCGGGTCTGCAGGGTGGCGTCGATCAGCAGTTTGGGAATGTGCAGGCTGGCGGCGCGGCGGTCGATCTCTTGCCGGGCGATGCGACCCAGGCCCGGTACTTTCGGGTCGGCCTGGAAGGTTGATTCCTGCTCGGTGACCGCCAGTACCGCGCACAGGTTGCTCTTGCTGGCGCTGAGCTGCTGCGCGGCGAAGGCGCCCTGGATATCCCGCGCCCAACCTTCACGGTCGTTGGCGCTGGCCGGCAGCAGGCGCACGATCTGCGCGCGCACCTTGGCCGGGTCCTGCTCAGGGGCTTCACTCTGGGTGACGCAACCCTGAAGCGCCAGCAGCGCGCTGATCACAACCAGCCAACCGGTTACCTGCATAAGCCCTCCCGCCGCATCGGGCAATAGCTGCACAGTAGCGGCGCGCGGACACGACTGCAATCAGCAGCCTGGTTTGCTCAGTTGCGTGCCGATGGTCACCGCCGTGATCGCCACCGGCTTGAAGCTCTGCAGGGCAGCCGGATCGAAGCTGCGCTCGCAGTTGTATTGGTTTTCCATGACGAAGTCTTCGCCCTTGTGCTTCTTCATCTCGTCTGCCCATTTGCTCGAGGCGGCGATGGCTGCGTCGTCGGTGAGCATGACCTCGGCCAGGACCTGGGTGAAGCCGACCGCATGCGGCCCTTCCCACAAGGCATACACCGATGGGTCGGCGGCGTTGCCACACATCTCCAGGCAGTCGGCGTAGAACTCCAGCGGGCCACCGGTGGATTCATGCAGGGCGGCGATGGTCAGCGGCTGGTTGGCCGCTGGCGCGAAGGTGCCGATGAACGAGCTGAGGTCGGCCTTGCAGGTCGGCGACAGCTGCAGGCGCAGGTCGTTGATGCTGCCGCCGGCGGCGTCGGCAGTAATTTCGCAGCCCTGTACCTTATAGGTGTGCTTGTCACCGAAGCTGGTGCGGGCAATGCCTGCGACCGACTCGAAGTACTTGAGGTTGGTGCCGAGCATTTCACCATTGAAGACCTGGGCAACGGTGGCCTGGGCCTGGGCAAACAACGGCAGGCAGGCCAGGGCCAGGGTCGAGCCGATAGTCAGCAATGCACGCGGTTTCATCTGAACATCCTGTAAGTAATGAAGTGGCGCGCACTGTAATGCACAGCAGCGCGCAACACCACCACCTGCGGCTCAGGACAGGATGATGTAGTCGCTGTACTGGGCCAAGGTTGCGTGCGGCCCCGGCTGCAGCGTCACATAGCGCCCGCCGACCTGGTCGACCGCCACGCAGTCGTCGACATCCAGCAGCGCGTCAGTGTGCGGTTTGCTCCAGTGCAGGGCCATCTGCTGCTTGCCCTTGGCCTTGGCTTGCTCTTTGTTGCTGGCGACCACCAGCAGGTAGTGATGCGCCTCGCCAAAGCAGCCCGGCTCGTAACCGCCAAGGTTGATGAAGTACAGGCGCGGCTCGCCCGGCGCCGGTTGCAGGTCCGACCAGCCCAGCTTGAAGCCCTCTACCCCGTCGACCTCAAGCCAGGAGTCGATATGCAGGCCCTTGGCGCTGCCGAACCACTGCTCGCGCAACTGCGGGTAACAGGCCGCCAGCGACGGCCCGACGACAAAGGCCACATCGTGCACCTCGATCCTGGCCCGCGGGTGCTTGCCGCCGAGCATCACCACATACAGCATCGAAGGTGTAGCGCTCACGGCTGTTCGCCCACCATGTAGGTCTTGCTGATGTGGCGAAACTGCTCATGGGCCGAGCTACCCATCAGTTCGAACACCACCATCTCGCGGGTGACGATCTGCGCCCCGGCGGCACGCATGCGGGCAATGCCGGCGTCACGGTTGTGGGCGCCGCGACAATCGCAGGCATCCTCGACCACGAACACCTGCTTACCCAGCTCAAGCAGGCCGAGCACGCTTTGCAAGACGCAGATATGGGTTTCCATGCCGCAGACGATCACCTGCTCGCGGGCCAGCAGCGCTGCCGGCAGGCACTCGGCAGCCACGCAGGAAAAGTGCAGCTTCTCGACCACCGCAGCGCCGGGCGAAGCCTCCTTGAGCTGCGCCACGGTCGGCCCCAGGCCCTTGGGATACTGTTCGGAAAACACCGTCGGCAGGCCCAGGGTAGCGGTCGCCGCCAACAGCCAGCGGGTGCGTGCGAGGGTGCCGGCCGGGTCGCTGACCGCGCCAATGAGTTTTTCTTGAACATCGATGACCAGCAAGCTGGCCTGGTTCGGCTTGATCAACATCCTCTGCCCCTGGGTTGCGGGTAAAGCCCAAGGCTCGCCCATCAGACCGCGCTGCGTCAATGCTCAAGCCGACAGCCGATGGGGCTCCAGGGCAGCGCTGAGCACGCCGAGCACGCGCGCTTCATGCTCGTGAATGAAGAAGTGGCCACCGGGGAAAATCTCCAGCGAGAAGTCGCCGACACTCTCCTGGCGCCAGGCCAGCAGTTGCTCTTCGCTGGCCTTGTCGTCTTCCCCGCCGAGCACATGCACGGGGCAACGCAGCGGCGGGCGCTGGCGATATACGTAGCGCCCGCACAAGAGGAAATCGGCGCGCAGCACCGGCAGGGTCAGGCTCATCAGCTCCTGATTGGCCAGCACCTCTTCCGGCGTGCCTTGCAAGGTGCGCAACTCGTCGATCAATACTTCATCGCTCTTGGGCTCGCGCCACTTGCCGCCGTCGTAGTCTTCACGCCGGGTGGGCGCGGCCGTGCCGCAGGCGAACAGCGCCACCGGCGGCGGACAGCCCAGCGCCTGCAGCTCGTGGGCCAGCTCGAAGGCCAGCAAGGCGCCCAGGCTGTGGCCGAGCAAGGCATAGGGCTGGCTGGCCGCCAGCCGTTGCTCGCTGGCCAACTGGCGGGCCAGCACCTGCATGTCGGTCAACAGCGGCTCGCCCAGGCGCGCGCCGCGCCCGGGCAGTTCCACCGGGCGCACCTGCAACCAGGCCGGCAGCTTGCGCCGCCAGCGGCTGTAGACCATGGCACTGGCGCCGGAATACGGCAGGCACAGCAGGGTCAATGCAGACACGGCCGCCCCTTACTGCGCCGCAGCGGTTTCGGCCATCTTCTGGCGCAGGCTCAAAGGACGCATATCGGTCCAGACTTCGTCGATGTAGGCCAGGCATTCTTTTTTCAGGCCGCTTTTGCCCACGGTCCGCCAGCCCGCCGGGATCGCCTTGTAGTCGGGCCAGATCGAATACTGCTCTTCGTGGTTGACCACCACCTGGAACACGATGTCTTCGCGGTCGAATACCGATGTCATTGCCTGTCTCCTCGATTGATTGGGCCCGTCACGCTAATGGCGTACGGTGGCTTTCAAGAGAACGAACGACAGGTGCAATAAATTAAGTGGAGTAAACATCTCTGGATGAGATGATGGCCTTTTAGTAGCATTTATGCCTTTCATCCCCCATGGAGCGGGTTGCATGCAACAGATCGAACAAGACTTCATGACTCTGTTCAATTGCCACTGGTACAAGGACTTCCCCGTCGTCACAGGCCAGTACACCAACCCGGCAAACTGGACAGCCCATGTGGGCTTCGTGGTGCGCGAATGTGGCAGTCTGCTGGGAGCGCGCACGTTGTACGAAAAAAACGGTCGCCTCGATGCAGTAATGTCCTATCCCAATGGTCAGGTCGTCTCGCACATTGAATGGGAATGGATCGAAGCGCAGAAGGATACCGTCAACGAAATCCGCAAACTGCATGCTCGAAAAGCCCAGCCGCTGTTTTCGACCTTTATCTCCTATTGCAATGCTGCGGCGCTTGAATCTGTGCTCGAAAAGGCTCAGAGCGAATGGCAACAGGCCGACGAATCACTGTTGCTGTTCATCGTTACCTTCGAGAAGGACAGCGGCGACCGCTGGTTCAAACATCTGAACAGCTATCGTCTCAGCGGGACCCGACTCGATCTGGTACGCACCCAGCCAGCGCTATCCTGGGAGCGCCCGGGAGCAGTCGAAGCCCGCCCCGAATCAATCCATCTGTAGCTACACGCCTCAACTGCGGAGTTTCAATGCCCCCTCCACTCTCGGCACCAAGTTTGCCTGCAGGCAGTTTTGTTACGCACAACGCAGGTATTTGGTCACCCAGTCCGGTGTTGGTAGACCTGCTGCTTACAGCACGCCACGGCTACGCCTGGCCGCTACACGACAGTAATGCCTGCAGTCAGCAACGCATCATCAACCTGGAGTCCCAGGTCGCCGCTTGGCTAGATCCGCTTACCCCAACAACAGCACATTTGATTGTCCTGAATGTCTCGGCCTGGGCAGGGAACCAGGCCAACATTCACCAGCTGATCGCTCAAGCTACAGCTCATGAGCGACAGCTGATGCAAAATGCCTTGCAGCTTTGCTCGTCACCAAACTCTCTAACCGCTGGCTTGCACGCGCTTTGCCAACTGCCGGGAGTAAGCCTGGTGATTGCGTCGAAAATCTACCGGTTCTGCCAGCCAGTGAAAGGTGCCGCTGTCGACCGCCATGCCTCCTACTTCACCAACTCCTTGTCCCCCCCAGGTGTGCAAACCGAATTTCTACGCAGATGGAGCACCGCAAACCATGATCGTTCCCGCCTGGAAACATTCAACGCGCCAGACCTCAACCGCAATCTGAACCACTACATCGACGCTTATCTTCCGCTGCTCGACGGTATTGCCGCTGCCATGAACGCCACCGGCCATTACTTCCAGTGCGCCGCTAGCGGGCATCTTCAGCAATGGACGCCTGCTGACGTAGAGATGGCCGCCTTCTACTGGTGGGCCTGCAACGGCGCTCAGTGATCGCTACTTAAGTCACCAGCACACTGACCAGCCCACAACGCTGGAACGGTCCCGAAGCCTGGCTTTCGCCGCTGACCACTACCTGCACGCTGTAGGAGCCCGGCACCGGGGTGTCGAGCCAGGTACCGAGTTGACCGGCGCCGCTACCCAGGTGCACCACCCGTTCCTGATGGGCGAGGATGTCCAGTTCCGGCAGCAAGGTATGACGCAGCGCAGCCAGGCGCGCCAGCGGTTCGGCGATGCCCTGGGCGCGGTCGAACGGCAGCGCCTGCACGGTGTAGAGCTGGTCGTCGTATTTGATCAGGGCGTCGGCCAGGCTGATGGTCGGCCCCTGCACGATGGCATGGGCGCGGACATTGCTGAGCACTTCGCCACCGGCCTCCAGGTGCACCGTCAGCGACAGCGGCTGGCCGGCCGTGTGCCGCGCGGCCATTTCCACGCTCAGGCGGATGTCGGCCAGGCCACTGCGCACCGTTGCCCCGTGCTGCAACGCCCCGGCGGTGCAACTGATCGATTGCCCGCTGCCGGCGAACTCGACCTGCAGGTACCACTGCCCCGGTGCCGGCTGGGGAATATTGAAGATGACAAAACCGGCACCGATGATGCTCGGCGCCCGCAGGCTGACGGCGCCGCTGGGGTCGACCAGGCTTACTGAGAGCTGATTGCCGCGCGGGCTGGCGCTGGTATAGCTGACTTCGCGGCGCGACCACACCAGCGACAATTGCGCAGCACCCGGGCGCTGGCCGATCACCACCGGAATCAACTGGTAGCCATGCTGGGCGATATCGCACAACTGGTTGTTCAGTAGCGCCGCCCTGGCACTGGAGGCGCGGATCTGGTTGTAGACCTTCATCAAATCTACTGCCCGCGGCGCATAGAAGTAGCGGCCCCCGGTGCGCTGGGCAATCTGCTGCAACAGGTGTTGGTCTGCCTGCGGGCCGAGGGCGCAGGCCATCACCGGATAGATCGGCAGCACCTCCAGCGGTGGAGGCCCGTCATTATGCTGACCGTCGCTGAGCAGCACGCAGGCGCGGGACAGCCGCGAGGCGTCGAGAAAACTGCGACTGTGCTGCAAGCCCAGGCCGATGGCGCTGGACAGCCCGTCAAAGGCCAGCCCGGCGACCGCAGTGGCAGCGCTGGCGGTGATGTTGAGCAGCGGGTCGACCGTGGCCAGGCCACCGTTGCCGGTGAATACCGTGCGCGCCTTGTGGTCACAGGCGACCACCGCGAGCTTGTCGCCGGCCTTGTGCAAGCGCAGGAACGCCTGGGTGTCGATCAGCGCCTGCTCGACGTGCCCATATTGGCTCATGCTTTCCGATATATCGATGATCGGCACAACTGAAACGGTGCTCATGCCCTGTGCTCCCTGCTCATGGGCTGTTTCTGGATCATAGCCACGGTGAATACCCTGTCAAACCGCTTAACTGACATAACGCCACCATTGGTCGCCTGAGGCTACGGCCGGCAAAAGTCGCCCGGGTAGCTATATTGAAGCGCTGAGCTTGCCCTCCGTCCGTAAACTTCAGAGGTGCCTATGTACACCATCGGATATGCAGCGCAACGGCCCGACGCGCCCCTCGCCCCCTTCCCGTTCGAACGCCGCGAGCTGCGCGCCAACGACGTAGCCATGGAGATCCTCTACTGCGGGGTGTGCCACTCCGACCTGCACCAGGCCCGCGACGACTGGGGCATCAGCCGCTACCCGATCGTGCCCGGGCACGAGATCGTCGGCCGGGTCACGGCAATCGGCAGCGAGGTGAAACGCTACAAGGTCGGCGACGCCGTGGCGGTGGGGTGCATGGTCGACTCCTGCCAGCAGTGCGACCAATGCCGCAAGGGTGAAGAACAACTGTGCCGCGAGACCAACACCCAGACCTACAATGGCCTGGACCGCATCACCAGGGCACCGACCTACGGCGGTTACTCCAAGCACCTTGTGGTGCGCGAGGAATTCGTCCTGCGCGTGCCCGAAGGCCTGGACCTGGCCAAGGCGGCGCCGCTGCTGTGCGCCGGGATCACCACCTACTCGCCGCTGCGCACCTGGAATGTCGGCCCCGGCAGCCGGGTGGCGGTGTTGGGCCTGGGCGGCCTGGGCCATATGGCGGTGAAACTGGCTGCTGGCATGGGCGCCGATGTCACCGTGGTCAGCCGCAGCGCCGACAAGCTCGCTGACGCCCTGGCCCTGGGTGCCGACAAGCTGCTGGTGTCTGCCGACGCCAAGGCCATGGCCAGCGCCCGTTCAAGCTTCGATCTGATCATCGACACCATCCCGGTGCGCCACGACGTTTCGCCCTACATGGCCTTGCTCGACATCGACGCCACCCTGGTGATCGTCGGCCAGGTCGGGCCGATCGACGAGCAACAGACCGTACCCTTGATCCTCGGCCGCCGGCGCCTGGCCGGCTCGCCGATTGGCGGGATTGCCCAGACCCAGGAGATGCTCGACTTCTGCGCCAAGAAGAACATCCTGCCCGACTGCGAAATGATCCGCATGGAGCAGATCAACGAGGCCTTCGAGCGCATGGAGCGCTCCGATGTGCGCTACCGCTTCGTCATCGACATGGCCTCGCTGCAGGCGCCTGCCAAGGTTTGATGGCGCCGCCAGGGCTCAGGCGGGCGATGGCTGGCGGCAGGGGCCGGGCATCCGGCGTGTGCGCTGGTGATGCAGTGGTTTGCCGAGCAGAGCGGTGGCTGATCCTGTTACATTCTGTGCCTACTCCACCTTCTAGAGCCTGAAAATGGATCTTCACGCACTGCTTGCCTTCACCCTGGTTGCCGCGATTGCCATCGCCAGCCCTGGCCCCGCCACACTGATGGCGATCAACAACAGCCTGGCCTATGGGCCGCGTTTCGCGGTGTGGTCTTCACTGGGCAATGCCAGCGGGCTGTTCTGCCTGTCAGCGGCGGCCATGCTCGGCCTGGGTGCCCTGCTGGCCAGCTCCGAATGGCTGTTCAACGCGGTGAAGATCCTCGGCGCCGGCTACCTGTTCTACCTCGGTGCCAAACAGCTGATGAAAAAGAGCCCGATGCTGGCGAGCGAGGTTACCGCAGGCCAGGAACAGGTCAAGCCATCGCGCTTGAAGCTGTACAAATCGGCGTTCCTCACCGCTGCCACCAACCCCAAGGCGACGATGTTCTTCACCGCGCTGTTCCCGCAGTTCATCGACCAGAGCGCCGCACTGCTGCCGCAGTTCCTGATCCTTACGGCGATCTTCATGGCCTTGTCGCTGACCTCGCTAAGCCTGTACGCCGCCCTCGCCTCGCGGGCCAAGGGCGTCCTGACCCGGCCGGCGTTCTCACGCTGGGTGAGCCGGGTGGTGGGTTCGACGTTTATCTGCTTTGGCGCGGCGATCCTGACCATGCGCCGTCAGGGCGCTTGATCCGCAGAGCAGCGTAAACCTTGTGGGCGCTGCCCTTGCCAGCGATCGAACGCGTAGCGGTCGCATCACAACACGCTGGCGCGCTGCAGGCTGCTGACATGCCCCACTCCGGCCGCCTGTAGGCGGCTGACCAGATCGGCACGAGCCGCGCCGCCGCCGGCGCGGATGTATTCAAGCTCCGCCGCGGTGATCAGCACCACCGGTACCAAGGTGACGGGCGATAGCGGCATGTCTTGAAGGCGGGTCGGGAAGTCTGGCGCCGGGCCGCCCAACAGTACGCCGATGCTGTCGTCGTCGGTGACGAAGTGTTTGGGCACCTGACTGGCTATGTGGTGCGATTCACTGAACCCGGGCAGTTCCAGGGACAGCGCGCCGTAGCGCTCCAACTGCTGGGTGATGCCACCGGCATCGGCCACGGTCTTGGCGATGTTCTCGATCAGCTCGAAGGCCCAGCTGCGCTTGAACGGGTCGACTTCGCCCAACGGCCCACGGGCATGTTCGGGAATGTCCGGGGTTTCGACGAACAACTCCATCTCGAAACCATTGCCCTGCCCCTGGTCATCGTCGAACGGGTCGGACAAGCCTTCGGTTGCCAGGATGATCGAGTCGCCACGGCGCACCACGCGGTAGGCCTGGCGGGTCGAGGGCCAGTGCGGGCCACCGGCAAAGCTGGGGCTGATGAGGTAGGCCAGGACATCGCGCTCCACTGTGCCGACACTGCTCCAGTGACGATCCAGGCAGGCTTCGCTGGCAAGCCTGGCGGCCTGGTTGTCGGCTTCAGCTTGCAGGATTGGCGGGGTTTCCTGGGACGCTGGCTGTTTAAATGCGTCGAGCAGTTTTTTGAAGATGTTCATCGGCGATCCTTGCGAAGTGGACAGCAATGCTAACCACTCACTAGCATCCGTACTACCCTTGGCCAACCAGCAAACCGATCTGATGCCTCCTGCGCTGAAAACCTGCTGGCCCTCAAGCTGGCGCAACGTGCCCGGCATTGACTACAGCGCGCCGAGCCTCGACCTGCTGGCCCTTGTGCCGAAAGCCGGCGACAAGACCTGGGCGCAGTTCGACCGGCACGATGCTGTGCAGGCTGGCGAGACCGTGCAACTGCTATGGTGCCCGCCGCTGTCCGCCGTCAATGGCTGGAGCGAACAGCCTTCGGAAATTGCCCAGAGCTACTTGCTCAAGGCAAAGGTGCTCTGCAGCAGGGGCGACAGCCATGAACTCGACATCCTTGGCAGCGAGCAACTACTGCCCATGCTCAGGTCGCTGCCACACGAGCAGAGCGCCTGGTCGCTGGGGCAAATCGCTACTGAACAAGGGCCGATCATTGCCCTGGAAGAAGCCTGCTGGAGTGCCAGCGCGGTGGTTGGGGGGCTGACCTACCTGAGTGCCTGCACGCCGTTTGAAGCGCATATGGAACTGCTGCTCGAGGTGACAGGCGATGAGGTTTTCGGGCTGTTCTCGGCGCATGTCGACCCGGGCGGGGCTTTCTATTCGTTAGGCCGGCGCACGCTGGAAGGTCGGGAGCTCATGGCGGTTGAGCAGGCGTTGAAAGTTGCTCGGCCACTCAAAGACCTACACGACAACTACCTGCGAAGCTAAGGGCCTACTGGCCAAGCAACTCCCGCGACATCAACCACTGCGCCTTGCCCCACGCCTCGAACTGCTCGCGCACGCTCCAGCCGCGTTTGGCGTAGTACGCGCTCTGGTCATGGGTGTGCAGGTACAGGGTGGCCACGCCGCGCTCCCGGGCCTGCTGGCAGATTCCTTCAATCAGTTTTTCCGCCAGGCCTTGCCCGCGCGCTTGCGGTTCAACCAGCACACATGCAAGCCAGGGCCCAAGCTCCGGGCGCCCGGGCAAGTCGTCGCGAGCCAGCGCAGCGCCACCGAGCAAGCGGCCGTCTTGCAGCGCCACCAGGCATTGCCAGTCGCCATTGCGCTGGCCCTCGGCAAACTCGCGCTGCCATTGCTTGAGCGGGATACCGGCGTATTCGTAGCTGAACTGCCGGTACAGCCGTTCAGCGAAAGTGTCGCAGTGCTGCATGTGCTGTTCAAGCCATTCCAGGTTCGGCATGTGATGTCCTTTTTTGTATTTTGGCTCAGGCGCCAGAGCGCTCGGGCAACAGGCTACGGTCAAATACGAACGGCGTCTCGGCTTTTGGCGTGTGTTCGAACAGTTGCTGCGGCCGGCCCATTTTCGGGAAGTTCTTTTCGCCGGTGTCGCGAATCCAGCCTTCGTCCTTCATGCGCTCCAGGCGCTTGCGCAGGGAGGTGTTGTTGACCGGGTGACCCAGGCAAGCCTGCACCGCGTTCAAGGCATCGAGCACGGTGAATCGCTCCGGCGCCAGGTACAGCGGCAGGTTGGTGTACACCGCCTTGGAGGCCAGGCGCTCGCAGGCCAGTTGCACCAGCAGGTTGTGGTCGAACGGCAGTACCCGCTTGCGGCCGATGACGCTGGCGACGTCGACAAAGCACAGCTGCTCGCTGCCGGCCTCGACCTGCGGGCCGAGCAAGGCCAGGTAGTAGGTGCTCATCGACCAGCCGCGCGGGTCGCGAAAGGCATTGCCTTCGGTGCCCACCTGTTCCAGGTGACGCGGCAAAATCCGCGCTTTTTCGCTCATCGCCCGGTCCGCCGCGGCCGCCAGGGTGTTGTCCGGGGTGCGGCCGTTGACGATCACCCCCGGCAGCGCCCATTCACCTTCGTGGGGCGCGCGCTCGCGCCGGTACAGCAACACTTGCAGCTGTTTGCTTTCGGGATGCAGGCGCAACGCGACGATGTCGACGCTGGCCAGTACTTCTGCAGCACTCACTGTGGACTCCTATACACCTCAAACTCGTCAACGATGTCGGCCAGGCACCAGGCCGCCGGCAGCGCCTGGCCACTGCGCAGGCCGGCGCGGATCGCCGAGCTGTGCACGCCCAGTTGCTCCTCGGCTACCAGCAGGCCGAAGTCCGCCAGCAGTTCCTGGCCTCGGTAAAAACCCGCGACATTGGCCTGGTTATCCTCGCCGATGACCAGGGCGATATCAGCGCGGGCAATACCGCTGCGCTCGCTCAAGGCACAGAGCACATCATAGCTGTACACCGCCCCGCCCTCGCCGCCCAGCTCGCGCTCCACCGCCGAGCAACTGACCCGCGGGTTATCCAGGCGCGCGATCAGCCGCTGCAACCAGCGCCAGCGCAGGTCGAAGTCGACCATGCGCTTGCCATGGGCATGCCGGTAACTGGGCACCACGAGCACCTGCTCGGCCCACTGCAGCGCCCGGGTGATCACGCTCAAATGCCCGGGGTGCGGCGGGTCAAAGGCCCCACCGTAGACCGCCAGGCGAAACCGTACCGGAGCCGACTCATATATTTCACTATGCATACTATATCCACCATGATTGCTTGTGAAAAAGAAAAAGCGGTTGACATACATATTACACCTAGTGAATTATGTGTCCACACCCAGCGCAGGAGGCACCGCATGAAAATCGCCAGCTTCGATGTCGACGCCCAGAACGGCTTCACCGACAACGCCCCCCATGAGTTACCGGTACCCGGCGGCGCCGAGATCGCCCCGGCCCTCAACGCCATGGCCGAACGCGCCAGCCTGCGCATCGGCAGCAAGGATGCGCACACGCCAAAAGCCGCCTGGGTGGTCGGCAGCCACGCCGAGATGCTGCAGCCGCTGGGCATGGCCAACGCCGACCTGACCTGGGTCAGCCACTGCGTACCGGGCACCCCGGGCTTCGAGCTGCTGGCCGGCCTGCCCGCGCCGATCGACTACGACTTTTTCGTGTGGAAAGGCATCGAGCCCGACCTGCACCCTTACGGCGCCTGCTACCACGACCTGGCCAACCGCCGCTCCACCGGAGTCATCGAATACCTCAAGGTGCACGGCGTGCAGGCGGTGATCGTCGGCGGCCTGGCCCTGGATTTCTGCGTCAAGAACACCGCCCTGCAATTGCAGGCTGCAGGCTTGCAGGTGTTCCTCTATCAACCGGCGTGCCGGGCGATTTGTGCCCAGGGCGGCGCCGAGGCCCTGGCCGAGATGACCGGGCACGGCGTGATCGCCTGCGCCGACCTCACCAGCCTCGACCAGCAACTGAACGCATTCAAGGGAGCATGAACATGAGCGAGAGCGTCTTCGGCCCAAGCATCATCCAGAACCTGCTGGACACCGACTTCTACAAAATCACCATGATGCAGGCGGTACTGCACAACTACCCCAACGCCGAGGTGGAATGGGAATTCCGTTGCCGCAACAGTGAAGACCTGACCCCCTACCTGGCCGAGATCCGCTACCAGATCGAGCAACTGGCCGAGGTCTCGATCACTCAGGATCAACTGGCGTACCTGGGGCGCATCCCCTTCATCAAGCCGGACTTCATCCGCTTTCTCAGCCTGTTCCGCTTCAACCTGCGCTACGTGCACGTTGGCATCGATGACGCCGGGCAATTGGCGATCCGCCTGCGCGGACCCTGGCTGCACGTGATCCTCTACGAGATCCCGTTGCTGGCAATCGTCTCGGAGGTGCGCAACCGCTACCGCTACCGCGAAGTGGTGATGGAGCAGGTCGGCGAGCGCCTGTACCAGAAACTCGACTGGCTCAAGGCCGAGGCTTCGCCTGCGGAACTGGCCGGCCTGCAACTGGCTGATTTCGGCACCCGCCGGCGCTTCTCCTACCGGGTCCAGGAACACGTGGTACACACCCTCAAGCAGGATTTCCCGGGGCGTTTTGTCGGCACCAGCAACGTGCACCTGGCCCGCGAGCTGGACATCAAGCCGATCGGCACCATGGCCCACGAATGGTTCATGGCCCACCAGCAACTGGGCCCGCGGCTGATCGACAGCCAGGTCGCCGCGCTGGAATGCTGGGTCAAGGAATACCGCGGGTTGCTGGGCATCGCCCTGACCGATTGCATCGGCATGGACGCCTTCCTCAAGGACTGCGACCTGTACTTTGCCAAGCTGTTCGACGGCCTGCGCCACGACTCCGGCGACCCGTTGCTCTGGGCCAACAAGGCCATCGCCCACTACGAAAAACTCGGTATCGACCCCAAGAGCAAAACCCTGGTGTTTTCCGATGGCCTGAACTTCGCCAAGACCCTGCACCTGTACCGCGAGCTCAGCCCGCGGATCAACGTCAGCTTCGGCATCGGCACCAACCTGACCTGCGACATTCCAGGTGTTGAGCCGATGAACATCGTGATCAAGATGACCGCCTGCAACGGCGCGCCGGTGGCGAAGATCTCCGACAGCCCGGGCAAGACCCAATGCCGCGACGAGAACTTCGTCAGCTACCTCAAGCACGTGTTCAAGGTTGAAGGCCAGTGAAGGAGCAGCACATGAACAGTCGTCAGATCGAGATTGCCCAGGCCCTGGGCGTGGTGGCGCCCTTCGCAGACGGTGCGGCAGTGGCGAGTGAGATCCGCCAGCGCATCGACTTCATCAAGCAGACCCTGCTCGATGCGCGCTTGAAGGTGCTGGTGCTGGGCATCAGTGGCGGCGTCGACTCGTCCACCGCCGGGCGCCTGGCGCAGCTGGCGGTCGAGCAATTGCGCAGCGAGCAGGCCGACAACGGCTACCGCTTCATCGCCATGCGCCTGCCGCACAACACCCAGCACGACGAGCCCGATGCCCAGGCGGCACTGGCCTTTGTCGGCGCCGATGAGTGCGTGACGGTGAACATTGCCGACGGCGTTCAGGGCCTGGCCGGGCAGTTGCCGCAACTGGCCACGCTTGCCGACGGCCAGCGGGATTTTGTCCTCGGCAACGTCAAGGCACGCCTGCGCATGCTCGCTCAGTACACCCTGGCCAATGCGCGCAATGGCCTGGTGATCGGCACCGACCATGGCGCCGAAGCGGTGATGGGGTTTTTCACCAAGTTCGGCGACGGCGCCTGCGACCTGGCACCGCTGAGCGGGCTGGGCAAGGGCCAGGTGCGGGCCATCGCCGCCGCCCTCGGTGCGCCTGAACACCTGGTACACAAGGTGCCGACCGCCGACCTTGAAGAGCTACGCCCGGGCCTGGCCGACGAGCAGGTCTACGGCGTCAGCTACGCGCAGATCGATGCCTTTTTGCATGGCGAAGAGGTCGATGACGCCGTGGCCACAACCATCATCAGTGCCTACGACAAGACCCGGCACAAGCGCGAATTGCCCAAGGCACCCAAGACAAGTTTCGCTACAATGCCGCCACCTTGAATGGACTCACCGGAGCTTGTTGTGCAACGTCTGATCATCACCACACTGGCAGCCGCGACCCTCACGGGCTGCGCGACGCCTTCCAAGGACAGCCTCGACCAGTACATCGGCAACATGCTCGCCCAGCCGCTGTCGGCCAACAGTTTGTATCGCGAAGGCGATGTGCTGAGTTTCCAGATCAAGGTACCGGCCAACAACGGCCTGAGTGATCGCAGTTTCCAGCTCGAAGCCTCGTGCATCGAGCCGAACGTGGCGATCATGTACCTGGACGCCGACCAGCGTGCCTACTTCAAAAGCACCAGCGGCTATGCCCCACCGCAGCCGATGCCGGCTCGCTACCATGCCACCCTGCTGAATAACCCCAGCTTCGCCCAGGCCTGCAAGGCTCAAGCAAAGCCCGACTGGCGCAAGCTTAAAGGTGAAGAGGGCGAGCCATGGGTGCTGGTCGACCGCAACAGCATCGCCAAAATCGGCGACGAGGTCAGCCTGTGGGCCGCCTTCGACCAGCCGAGCATCCTCCTCGACCTGCCGTACAACGCCCCCTACGCGCAAAAGCGTGAGCATCACCGCTTCAACTGCAGCACCGGCACCTACACCCTGCTGGCCGGCTACGATGTCGATGCCGACAACCGGGTCACCGACGGCATGGTCCCGTCACTGCCCAAGCCCGCGCCTGTGGCCGGCAGCAACGCCGATTACCAGGCGCTGTACGATCTGGCCTGTGCAACGCCGGACAAACTCGCGCAACTGGCGCCGTTCAGCCCGCGCTTCAAGGCACCGATCGTCACCGGGGTGATGCCGCCGGTCAGCCCGTCGGTGATGGTCGCCCTCGAGCGCCTGCAACTGCCCAAGCCGATTCAACCGCTCAGCTACTTGGAAACCGTCGGCACCTCGACCATGAAAGGCAAGACGTCGCCCATGCGCGAAGAGCACTTTCTCTCCGTCGATGCCAACAGCCGCCAGCAAGTGCTGATCCTGCGTGGCAAAGGCTATGAGGCGCAAAAGGTCACCTGGCGCGGATTGATCCCGCTGGTAAGCAAAAGCGACTTTACCGGCATGAGTGAAAGCAGCGCGCTGACCAGCCTGAGCTTCAAGGGTGACTGGAAGACCATGGTGGTGGGCAGCAAACTCAGCTATTCACAGCAAGGTGTGACCAACAACAGCGTGATTGGCCAGTACGACAAGGATCTGAAGATCACCGAGTGCACCGTGCAACAGCAACTGCCGGCCAACACCCTCAACGCCAGCTTGAGTGGCAATGCCAAGGCACTCGACTGCAGCGTAAAGGGTGACGAGTACAAACGCGTGAATCACCTGTTCTACCTGGAAGACTACGGCTACTTCTTCAATGCCAGCACCGACAAGAACGCCTTTTACTACAGCGACCTGCGTCTGCAGACGGTGAAGTGAACCCCTTGGGGCCCTCTCACCTCCAAGCCACGAGTTGATCACAACCCTGGCACAATGATTTGCACCGACGGCGATCCTTGTACAGAATCGCCGCCTTTGCCTCGAAAGGATGCGTGCAATGAAGTTCGAAGGGACTTTCCAATACATGGGCCAACACGGGATCGTCTTCAACGTCTCGCAGATCACCCTCACCGACAGCGAACGCGGGCGCCTGCGTGAGCTGCATTTTGGCGAAGCGAAAAGCGCTCACTATGAAGTGAACAGCAAGGTGGTCGAGGTCTACGACAAGATGCTCGCCAAGAACCTGCCGTGCACCATGATGATCGGCATCTCCAAGCCGTTGACCCGCCAGCAGGGCGACGTGCTCAATGCCCAGCGCACCAAGGTCGCCAACCTCGCCGCCTCGGCCTTCGCCGGCGCCGCCAGTTCCGTCGCCTCGCCCTATGTCGGCGTCCCGGTGGGTGCCGGTGTGCGCATGTACGCCAACGAAATCCTGCCCACCTACCATGCCGGCGACGTGCTGGTCAGCATTGAAGCGCGGGTCAACGGCGGCATCGGCCCGCAAAGCACCCTTTCGACCCTGATCATCAAGACCTGAGTGGAGCCGCACATGTCCGAGATTACCCAGCTGGTTCTGGCCCTGGTGCTGTTCTTTTTGCTTGATCGCTTTCTCAAGCCCTACCCGCTGCGCAAGTGGCTGGGCCTGGCGCTGGTGGCCGCTGGCGCGGTCGGCTGCGTAGCGGCAAGCCAGGCCCGCCTGCTGGGGGCTGACCTGGGGCTGCTGTCGATCTTCGCCGTCGCCTTGGGTGTAGGGCTGTTCCTCAAACGTCGTCGGTTTGCGCCGGTTGGCTGAGCGTTTCCTGGGGCTGATCGCTAATTTGGGATCGGTCCTACCTTGATACCGGAGTAGTACGACATACGCCCGAAATTGATTTGGGCATCTTTCCCTGCACGTCGATGAGGTGCGCCTGGCGCGTCTGTATTACACAGGGAAGGTTGTTGTGCAGATCGAAAAAACCTATGAGTACGCCGGCAACTTCGGCATTGTTTTCCACGCCTCGCACATTGTGGTCCTGCCGGAAGATCGCACGAGGCTGCGCGAGTTGCATATCAGCGAGGCGAAGGGGGCGCACTACCAAGTCAACACAATGCTCGTGGCGCTCTACGACAGAATGCAGGCCGGTAATCGTGTTTGTGAGATGAGAGTCGCTGTTTCTCGAGCGTTGAGCCGTCAGCAGGCGGATAGGTTGAACGACCAACGTCACACAGTGATAACTACTTTAGCCTCAGGCTTTGGTGGCTTAACCACTTGGCTGAGCAATCCATTGTTTGGAAAAGCCACCAACTCTGAATCAGGCGACTTCATAAAAGGCCGCTTACCCACCTACCATGCTGGAGATGTCATCGTCAGCCTCCAAGCTTCGGTCAGTGGCGGCTTTGGCCCTCAACGTTCAGCTTCCTCAATGATCATCGAAAGTCGAGGCTGAAAAAGACCATGTCAGAGTCCAATCAATTCTTCCTCGTCCTGGCGTTTTTCATCCTCATAGACCGTCTGATCAAGCCCTACAGGCCACGAAAATGGCTCGGTCTTACCTTCCTGGGTGGCGGCTTGCTTGGCAGGTTAACGCTGACCGAAAGCCATTGGCTTGGCTTTGACTTGCACCTCGTTTCACTCTTTGCCGTTGTCGGTGGGCTGGAGCTGTTCTTCAGGCGCCACCGATTCAATCCCGAACGCTGGGCCTGAGCAGGGTGTAAGCCATGTCTGCAATTACACAAATGTGCTTCGCAATGATCCTGATGTCCGTGGTGGACCACTGCCTGAAACCTTACCCGATCAGAAAGTGGCTGGGGATTTCGCTTTGGGCGGGCGGCACTTATGGTCTGTTCGCATTCCCTGACACGTACTGGTACGGACTGGACATCTGGCTGGTGTCATTGCTCATCTCAGGTTCCGGCTCCAGTTTATTCTTCAGGCGTCGCAGGTTTGACCACCTGGACTAAATGGCTCTTTACCCGCACCGCTCTGCGCCCTAAGCTGTCCCCTCCCCCATCTCCCCGAGGTATTCGTCCAATGCGCCATTAATGCCGCCGTCTTTGCGACGGCCAGTCTTCAGCCCCTTTGCGGGGGACGTCGCGGGCATTTCTTGGAGTTTTGCATGACGAATACGTCGATCCTGACGCTGGACAGCGTCACCCTGGCCTTGCCGGATGGCCGGCTTTTGTTTTCCGATCTTGTCGAGACCTTCGACCAGCGCCGCACCGGCCTGGTCGGTCGCAATGGCGTGGGCAAGTCGTTGCTGGCGCAAGTTTTGGCCGGGCGCTTGCCGCCCAGCGAAGGCCGCTGTTTGCGTCGTGGCCGGGTGCACTATGTGGGTCAGCATCTGAGCGATGCCGACGCCACAGTGGCGGACCTGGCCCAGGTGCGCGAGGTGATCGATGCCTTGCTGCGCATCGAGGCCGGCAGCACCCAAGACGCGGACTTCGATTGCGTCGGCGAGCGCTGGGACATTCGCGAACGCCTGCAGGCGCAGCTTGATCTGCATGGCCTGGGGCAACTGAACTGGGCGCACTGTGCAGCGACGCTGAGCGGCGGCCAGGCGATGCGCGTGGCGCTGCTCGGGGCCTTTGTCAGTGATGCCGATTACCTGATTCTCGACGAACCCAGCAACCATCTGGACACCACCAGCCGGGAGGCGCTGATGACCCTGCTCGAGGGCTGGAATAAGGGCCTGCTGGTGATCAGTCATGACCGCGCGCTGCTTGAGCGCATGGAGCGCATCGTCGAACTCTCGCCCCTGGGCCTGAGCAGCTACGGCGGTAATTACAGCGTCTACGCCCAGTGCAAAAGCGCGCAGACCGAGCAGGCCGAACGCACCCTGGAACGCCTCAAGCTCGAACGCCAGCGCCAGGCCCGCGAGCTACAGCAACAGCGCGAGCGCCTGCAGCGCCAGCAGTCGCGCGCCAGCAAGGCTGCGCGTTCGGCCAATCAGGCGAAGATCCTTCTCGACCGCCAGCAGCAACGCAGCGAAACCACCGCTGGCAAGCAGCAGCGTGATCATCAGGCGGCGCGCCAGGCGCTTAACGCACAGGTGCGCGATGCGGCGCAGCAGGTTGAATCTGCCTGCCCGATCGTGATCCATGCGCCCGCGCCGCTACAACCGAGCGGCAGTCAGGTAGTCGTACTTCAAGACCTGCAATTGCCCTTCGCCCACCAAGGCCTGGTCGATCTCAGCCTGTATAGCGGCGAACGCCTGGGCCTGGTCGGCGCCAATGGCAGCGGTAAATCCACCTTGCTCAAGGTACTGGCCGGGCAATTGGCGCCGGCCGCGGGGACGTGTGAAGTACGCAGCGAAGTCGCCTTGCTCGACCAGCACTGCAGCCTGCTGCCCGCCGGGCAATCGGTGCTCGACTACCTGCGCAGCGCCAGCGCCAACCCGGATGAAAGCCTGCTGCGTACGCGCCTGGCGCAACTGGGCCTGGGCGCCGAGCGCATCAGTTTGCCCAGCGGCGTGCTCAGCGGCGGCGAACGGCTCAAGGCAACCCTGGCCGGGGTGCTGTACCGCGACACCCCGGTGGGCCTGCTGTTGCTCGACGAGCCGAGCAACCACCTCGACCTGCCCTCCCTCGCTGCCCTTGAAGCGATGCTGCGCCAGTATCGTGGGACCTTGCTGGTTGCGTCCCACGACTGGGTATTCATGCAGCAACTGGTGCTGGACGGCTACCTGCAGCTGGACGAAGGCTCAGAACTGCACATCCGCGCTTGATTGCAGACGGGCAAAGGCGCCGCCCAGGGTCAGGTTGTGGTGGGCGATGATCGCCTCGGCGGGCAAGCCTGGGGTGTCCATGCAGGTGTGGGCATCGCTGACCAGTACGACGTTGAAGCCAAGCTCGCGGGCAACCCGGCAGTTGGTGTCGACGCAGTACTGGGTCTTGAGGCCGACGATGACCAGTTCATCAATACCGGCTTCGCGCAGCTGATCGGCCAGCGAGGTAGCAAAGAAGGCACTGGGCCGGGTTTTATCGAAGACCGTGTCCCGCGCGGGGTCGATCGCCAGGGCCGGCAACAACTGCCACGCGGGGCTGCCGGCGGCAATCGGCGAACCTTCGGGCCCGGTGTGGCGAACCGCAAAAACCGGGGCCTGGGTGTTATGCGCAACGCCGATCAGGCTGTTGATCCGGTTGAGCACCTGCTCACCCTGCCAGGGTTGTTCGGGGCCGTGGAACAAACCCACTTGCATATCCAGGACCAGCAGTGCGCGTTTTGCTTGCATCTTCATCTCCGTGTGATTGGCCAGCCCGGACGGAGAAAAGACAAGGCCCCGTCCATTGCTGGCGGGGCCTTGGATTACCTGCTGCCTAAGGTTAAGCAGCCGTACCCGCCCCGCGTATAGCGGTGGTAGTGGTACGCGACGAGGTCAGCAGGCAAATCTTCATAGCTCGATAATGCGCCCGGGCCAGGCAGTGGTCAACGCTTGTTTTCCTCGGCCAGGCCCAGGTGATCCAGCGGCAACGGGCCGTGCGCCTTGACGGTCTGGATGGCGAAGTTGCTGCGGATATCGCTGACGCCGGGCAATTTGAGCAAGGTATCGATGAGAAAGCGCTCATAGCTGCGCAGGTCCGGCACCACCACTTGCAAAAGGAAGTCCGACTCGCCGGACACCAGGTGCGCGGCGATTACCTGCGGTAGCGCCAGCACCGCCTGCTGAAAGGCCTGGGCGGCCGGCTCGTGGTGGCGCTCGACCTTGACCCCGACGAACACGGTCAGGCCCAGGCCGACTTCATCGCGGTCCAGTTGCGCGGCGTAGCCCTTGATCAGCCCCGCCTCTTCCAGCAGACGCACCCGGCGCAGGCACGGCGACGGCGACAGGCCAATGGCTTCAGCCAGCTCGACATTGCTCAGGCGGGCATTGCGCTGCAAAGCTTCGAGAATCTTGCGATCAAAAGCGTCGAGGGTGAGTTTTGGCATGATCTTAATTCTGAACGGTAGATCGTGGCAGTTTATAGCAATACACCCGGGCAAACACGCAACAATCGCAAGCACCTGCCAGGCCTTTCGCGCTTAGAATTTTCTCGTCCCGTTATTTGCGCAGGAGCCCGTCATGTCTCAATACAGCCTGTTTTGCGCCGCCTTGCTGGTGGTCTACCTGGTGCCCGGCCCGGACATGTTCCTGCTGCTTAATACCGGCGCCAGCCAGGGCAAGCGCCAGGCCCTGGTGACCGCCCTGGGCCTGGCGCTTGCCCGCGCGGCGCACGTAAGCCTGGCGGCACTGGGCCTGGCCGCCCTGCTACATAGCCACCCCTGGGCGTTTGACCTGCTGAGCATTGCCGGCGGTATTTACCTGGCCTGGCTCGGCTGGCAATTGCTCTGCGCCCCGGTTGCGCCGCTGCCGCCACGTCACAGCGGGGTGCAGCAGCGCGAGCACTGGCAGGCGGCATTGCGCCAGGGCCTGTTGACCAACCTGCTCAACCCCAAGGCGCTGCTGTTCTGCTCGGTGCTGTTGCCGCAGTTCATCGACCCGCACGGCGCTGCGGTCGGCCAGCAGTTTGCCGTGCTCGGCACGGTGCTGGTGGTGGTCGGCCTGGGTTTTGACGGGCTCTATGCCCTGAGTGGCGATCGCCTGGGGCGCTGGCTGGCTGCCAGCCCCTGGAAGCAGAAACTGCAGAACCGCGTGTTCGGCACCCTGCTGATCGGCTTCGGCATGCGTCTGGCACTGCTGCGCCAGCTCGGTGGCTGAAGATTTTCACTGCGACCAAGGTCCAATCTATGACTGGGCGTTCCCGATCTGCACGGGATGTATTATCGTGGCCGAGTGCGCAATAAGAACCGCCTGCCTGAGCAGGCATCTGCAACCGAATCGAGGGTGCCATGAGTAACGAAAGCATTAACTGGGACAAGCTGGGCTTCGACTACATCAAGACCGACAAGCGCTACCTGTCCTATTTCCGTAACGGCGAGTGGGACAAGGGCACCCTGACCGAAGACAACCAGCTGCACATCAGCGAAGGCTCGACCGCGCTGCATTATGGCCAGCAATGCTTCGAGGGGATGAAGGCCTACCGCTGCAAGGACGGCTCGATCAACCTGTTCCGCCCGGACCAGAACGCCCTGCGCATGCAGCGCAGCTGCGACCGCCTGCTGATGCCGCAGGTGCCGACCGAACAGTTCATCGACGCCTGCAAGCAAGTGGTCAAGGCCAACGAGCGTTTCATTCCGCCGTATGGCAAAGGTGCGCTGTACCTGCGTCCGTTCGTCATCGGCGTGGGCGACAACATCGGCGTGCGGACCGCGCCGGAGTTCATCTTCTCGATCTTCGCCATCCCGGTCGGCTCGTACTTCAAGGGCGGCATGACCCCGCACAAGTTCCTGATTTCCGACTACGACCGCGCCGCGCCACAAGGCACCGGCGCTGCCAAGGTCGGCGGCAACTACGCGGCCAGCCTGCAACCGGGCTACAAGGCCAAGCAAGCCGGCTTTGCCGACTGCATCTACCTTGACCCGCTGACCCACACCAAAATCGAGGAAGTCGGCTCGGCCAACTTCTTCGGCATCACCGCCAACAACGAGTTCATCACGCCGAAGTCGGCCTCCGTGCTGCCGGGCATTACCCGCCTGTCGCTGATGGAACTGGCGCAATCGCGCCTGGGCCTGAAGGTCATCGAAGGCGACGTGCTGATCAACAACCTGGACCGCTTCGTCGAAGCCGGCGCTTGCGGCACCGCTGCGGTGATCACCCCGATCGGCGGCATCCAGTATGGCGACAAGCTGCACGTGTTCTACAGCGAAACCGAGGTTGGCCCGGTTACCCAGAAGCTCTACAACGAGCTGACCGGTATCCAGAGCGGCGACATCGAAGGCCCGGCGGGCTGGATCGTCAAGGTCGCCTGATGCGCTGAACCGCCATCGCGGGTCAAGGCGATCCGACTTGACCCGCGATGCTCTCCCCCCTAGATGAATTTTTCTTTAACCCGGGCACCGCCTATTCTTTGGCACAATCAAGTCTCTACCCGCCGCCCAGGTAAAAGCATGCCCCGCGTACTGACTATCGAAGACGACGCTGTCACCGCCCAGGAGATCGTCGCCGAGCTTTCCAGCCATGGCCTGGAAGTGGATTGGGCCGACAACGGCCGTGAAGGCCTGGCCAAGGCGATTGCCGGTGGCTACGACCTGATCACCCTGGACCGGATGCTGCCGGAAGTCGACGGCCTGACCATCGTCACCACCCTGCGCACCCTGAAGATCGCCACGCCGATCCTGATGATCAGCGCCCTTTCGGATGTCGACGAACGGGTCCGTGGCCTGCGCGCCGGCGGTGATGACTACCTGACCAAGCCGTTCGCCTCCGATGAAATGGCCGCCCGCGTCGAGGTGCTGTTGCGCCGCAACAGCGTGCCGCTGGCGCAGACCCGCCTGCAGGTTGCCGACCTTGAGCTGGATTTGATCAGCCACGAGGCCAAGCGCGGCGAGCAGACCCTCAACCTGCTGCCCACCGAGTACAAGCTGCTGGAATTTCTCATGCGTCACGCTGGCCAGGTGATTACCCGGATGATGATTTTCGAGGAAGTCTGGGGCTATCACTTCGACCCGGGCACCAACCTGATCGACGTGCACATCGGACGCTTGCGCAAGAAGATCGACGCCGCCGGCCAGACACCGCTGATTCGCACCGTGCGGGGCTCGGGCTATGCCATTGCCGAACCCGTCTAAGGGCTGGAGCTCGTCCACCAGCCGCCTGCTGGCGCTGTACAGCTTTCTGTTCGTGGCCTGGAGCAGCATCCTCATGGGGGTGCTGTACTTCGAGGTATCAGGCTACCTGAACAAGCTCACCCGCCACTCCCTGCTGCAGCGCCAGCACCTGTTCGCGCACATGAGCGGCAAGCAGCTCGATGATGCGCTGATTGCCAGCCAGGCCTTCGAAGAGCGCAGTTTTGATGCCTATGGGCTGTTCGACGCGCAGTTCAATGCGCTCGGCGGGCAGGTTCGCCAGATCCCGCCCGAGCTCGGCCTGGACGGCAAGATCCATGAACTGAGCCGCTGCCTGGACGCCGACGACCCGCACCTGCCCCGTGACAGCTGCGATGCAGTGGCGATCAAGGTCCGCGATGGCCGCTGGCTGGTGCTGGTGCGCGACAACGGCTCGCTGTTCGTGGTCACCCGGATCATCCTCCACGCCCTGCTCTGGGGCCTGTCGCTGACCATCATTCCCGGCATCGCCGGCTGGTACCTGCTGCGGCGCAGGCCGCTCAAGCGTATCCGCGCGATCCAGGCCAGCGCCGAGCAGATTGTTTCCGGCGACCTGACCCGGCGCCTGCCGTTGTCGGCGCGGCGCGACGAGCTGGACATGCTGGCGGCCATCGTCAACGCCATGCTCGACCGCATCGAGCGCCTGATGCATGAAGTCAAAGGCGTCTGTGACAACATCGCCCACGACCTGCGCACCCCGCTGACCCGCCTGCGCGCCCAGCTCTACCGCATCCGCCAGCAGGCTGGCGATGATTCGCCGCAGGCCGAAGCACTGGAACAGGCGATTGGCGAAACCGACACGCTGATGGCGCGCTTTCGCGGGTTGCTGCGCATCAGCGAGCTGGAAGACCGCCAGCGCCGCGCAGGCTTTGTCGAGCTTGACCCGCACGGGCTGCTGCAGGAGCTGCACGACTTCTACCTGCCGCTGGCCGAAGACGGCGAGATTGGACTAACGCTGGAAATGCCCGAGCAATTGCCGGCGCTGCACGGTGATCGCGAGTTGCTGTTCGAGGCGCTGGCCAACCTGGTCGGCAACGCGATCAAGTTCACCCCGGCCCAGGGCCAGGTGCTGATGCGCGCGTTGAGCGATGCCAAGGGCTTGCATATCGAGGTGCACGACAGCGGCCCGGGGATTCCCGTGGACGAGCGTGGGGCGGTGTTGAAGCGCTTTTATCGCAGTGAGGAAGGCCAGCGTCACCCGGGGTTCGGGCTGGGCCTGTCGATTGTGGCGGCGATCGTTGACCTGCATGGCTTTGAACTGGAGGTCGGCGAGAGTGAGCTGGGTGGGGCGAAACTGGTGTTGCACTGCAGGACGGGTGTCGTCAGTTAGGGCCTCATCGCGGGGCAAGCCCGCTCCTACAAGGAGCGGCTTGACCCGCGATTGCTTAGTCAGCCAGGCGCCAGGTGGTGCCGCCCTTGCCGTCTTCCAGCACCACGCCCATGGCGGTCAGCTGGTCGCGGATGCGGTCGGATTCGGCCCAGTTCTTGTCGGCACGCGCTTGCAGGCGTGCCTGGATCAAGGCTTCAACCTCGGCGGCGTCGACCTTGCCTTCGGCGCCGGCACGCAGGAAGTCATCGGCGTCCAGTTGCAGCACACCGAGCAGATCACCCAGTTCGCGCAGGCGACCGGCCAGGCCGGCAGCGGCCTGTGGATCGTTCTCGCGCAGGCGGTTGATCTCGCGCACCAGGTCGAACAGCACGGCGCAGGCTTCAGGGGTGCCGAAGTCGTCGTTCATCGCCGCGGTGAAGCGCTCGACGTACTCCTCGCCACCTGCAGCCGCCACCCGTGGCAAGCCGCGCAGGGCGTGGTAGAAGCGCTCGAGGGCACCCTTGGACTCGCGCAGGCTGTCTTCGGAGTAGTTGATCGAGCTGCGGTAGTGGCTCGACACCAGCAGGTAGCGCACCACCTCCGGGTGATACTTGTCGAGCACGTCGCGAATGGTGAAGAAGTTGTTCAAGGACTTGGACATCTTCTCGCCATTGATGCGAATCATGCCGCAGTGCATCCACGAATTGGCGTACTGCTTGCCGGTGGCGGCCTCGCTCTGGGCGATTTCGTTCTCGTGGTGCGGGAACTCCAGGTCGTTGCCACCGCCGTGGATGTCGAAGCTCTCGCCCAGGCAGCAGGTGGACATCACCGAGCACTCGATGTGCCAGCCCGGACGACCCGCGCCCCAGGGCGATTCCCAGCTCGGCTCGCCGGGCTTGACGCCCTTCCAGAGGACGAAGTCGAGCGGGTCCTGCTTGGCTTCGTCGACCTCGATGCGGGCGCCGATGCGCAGGTCTTCGATCTTCTTGCGCGACAGCTTGCCGTAGCCGACGAACTTGCCGACCCGGTAGTACACGTCGCCGTTGCCCGGCGCGTAGGCATAGCCCTTGTCGATCAGGGTCTGGATCATCGCGTGCATGCCGGCGATATGGTCGGTGGCACGCGGCTCCTGGTCCGGCGGCAGGATGTTCAGGCGGCGCTCGTCTTCGTGCATCGCGTCGATCATGCGGGCGGTCAGGGCGTCGAAGCTTTCGCCGTTTTCGTTGGCCCGGTTAATGATCTTGTCATCGATGTCGGTAATGTTGCGCACATAGGTCAGGTCGTAGCCGCTGTAACGCAGCCAGCGGGTCACCAGGTCGAAGGCGACCATGCTGCGCCCGTGGCCCAGGTGGCAGAAGTCGTAGACGGTCATGCCGCAGACGTACATCCGCACCTTGTTGCCTTCAAGCGGTTTGAAGACTTCCTTGGTCTTGCTGAGCGTGTTGTAGATGGTAAGCACGAGAGTTCCTTAGCTGCCCCACGAATCGCGCAGGGTCACGGTGCGGTTGAACACCGGGCGACCCGGCTGGGAGTCTTTCAGGTCGGCGCAGAAGTAGCCTTCGCGCTCGAACTGGAAGCGGTCTTCTGGCTGGGCCTGGCCCAGGGAAGGTTCCGCACGACAACCCGTCAGCACCTGCAGCGAATCAGGATTGATGTTGTCAAGGAAGTTGCCGCCATCTTCAGTCTTCTCGGGGTTGGCCGAGCGGAACAGGCGGTCGTACAGGCGTACTTCGCATTCGACGCTGGCCGCGGCCGGCACCCAGTGGATCACGCCCTTGACCTTGCGGCCTTCAGGGTTTTTGCCCAGGGTGTCGGGGTCGTACGAGCAGCGCAGCTCGACGATGTTGCCGTCAGCGTCCTTGATCGCCTCGTCGGCGCGGATCACGTAGCTGCCGCGCAGGCGCACTTCACCGGCCGGCTCCAGGCGCTTGTAGCCCTTGGGCGGCTCTTCCATGAAGTCGTCGCGGTCGATGTAGATTTCGCGGGCGAATGGCAGTGCGCGCACGCCCATGTCTTCTTTGGGGTGGCGCGGCAGTTCGAGGTTCTCGACCTGGCCTTCTGGGTAATTGGTAATGACCACTTTCAGCGGGCGCAGCACGCACATGGCGCGTGGCGCGGTGCGGTCAAGGTCGTCACGGATGCTGAATTCGAGCATCGACATGTCGACCACGCCGTCGGAGCGGTTGGTACCGACCATTTCGCAGAAGTTGCGGATCGACGCCGGGGTGTAGCCGCGACGGCGGAAACCCGACAGGGTCGACATGCGCGGGTCGTCCCAGCCGTTGACGTGCTGCTCGTCGACCAGTTGCTTGAGCTTGCGCTTGCTGGTGATGGTGTAGTTCAGGTTCAGGCGGCTGAACTCGTACTGGCGCGGCTTGGCCGGCACCGGCAGGTTGTCGAGGAACCACTCGTAGAGCGGGCGATGGCCTTCGAACTCGAGGGTGCAGATCGAGTGGGTGATGCCTTCGATGGCATCCGACTGACCGTGGGTGAAGTCGTAGTTGGGGTAGATGCACCAGGCATCACCGGTCTGGTGGTGATGGGCATGACGAATGCGGTAGAGGATCGGGTCGCGCAGGTTCATGTTCGGCGAGGCCATGTCGATCTTGGCCCGCAGCACGCGCTCGCCATCCTTGAACTCACCGGCTTTCATGCGCGCGAACAGGTCGAGGTTGTCTGCAACCGAGCGCTCGCGGAACGGGCTGTTCTGGCCAGGGGTGGTCAGGTTGCCACGGTATTCCTTGGCCTGCTCCGGGGTCAGGTCGCAGACGTAGGCCTTGCCGGCCTTGATCAGCTCGACCGCCCAGTCGTGCAACTGGTCGAAATATTGCGAAGCGTAGCGCACCGGGCCGGTCCACTCGAAGCCCAGCCACTTGATGTCGCTCTGGATCGCGTCGATGTACTCCTGGTCCTCTTTGGCCGGGTTGGTGTCATCGAAACGCAGGTGACAGGCCCCACCGAATTCCTGGGCCAGGCCGAAGTTCACGCAGATCGACTTGGCATGGCCGATGTGCAGGTAACCGTTGGGCTCTGGCGGGAAACGGGTGACGATGCTGCTGTGCTTGCCCGAGTCCAGGTCTGCCTGCACGATCGGACGCAGGAAGTTCGCAGGGATGGCGGGAGCGCCTTTGGCAGCGGCGTTGGGAGCGGTGTCGGCAGTGGGCTTGCTCATAGGATCCTTGAATACGGGGTGCACGGCCTGGGTAGGCCGACTGAATCAAAGCGCTTATCATAGCCGAAGCGGTCGAGCTGCCGACAGGTCAAATAGCAGCTTCAAGCTACAAGCAACACGCTCCAAGACGAACGCCGTGCGCTTTTTCTTGCAGCTTGCCACTTGAAGCTTGAAGCTACACCACCGCAAAACCCCCGAACAGAGCGAGTTTCAAGCATGTCCAAAGTCAAACTGACTACCAACCACGGTGACATCGTCATCGAGCTGAACGCCGAGAAAGCCCCGATCACCGTGGCCAACTTCATCGAATACGTTAACGCTGGCCACTACAGCAACACCGTATTCCACCGTGTGATCAAGGGTTTCATGATCCAGGGCGGCGGTTTTGAGCCAGGCATGAACGAGAAGCGTGACAAGCGTGCCAGCATCCAGAACGAAGCTGACAACGGCCTGAAGAACGACAAGTACACCATCGCCATGGCTCGCACCATGGAGCCGCATTCGGCCTCGGCGCAGTTCTTCATCAACGCCTCGAACAACGACTTCCTCAACCACAGCGGCAAGAACGTGCAGGGCTGGGGTTACGCGGTATTCGGCAAAGTGACCGAAGGTACCGAGGTTGTCGACGCCATCGAGAAAGTCGCCACCGGTTCCAAGTCCGGTCACCAGGACGTGCCGAAGGACGACGTGATCATCGAGAAAGCCGAGATCATTGAGTGATACTGCTGATCTCTGATCTGCACCTGCAAGAAGAACGCCCGGACATTACCCGGGCGTTTGTTGATCTGCTCGACGGTCGTGCGCGGCACGCCGAGGCGCTGTACATCCTTGGCGATTTTTTCGAGGCATGGATCGGCGACGACGCCATGACGCCCTTCCAGACCTCGATCTGCCAGGCCCTGCGCGCCTTGAGCGACAGCGGCACGCAGGTCTTTGTGATGCACGGCAACCGCGACTTCCTGCTCGGCCAGGCCTTTTGCAAGGCCGCTGGCTGCACCCTGCTGGCCGACCCGAGCGTGGTCGAGATGGGCGGCGAGCCGGTGTTGCTGATGCACGGCGACAGCCTGTGCACCCGCGACCTGGCCTACATGAAGATGCGTCGTTACCTGCGCAACCCGTTGAGCCTGTGGATTCTTCGGCATCTGCCGCTGAGCACCCGGCAGAAGCTTGCACGCAAGCTGCGTAGCGAAAGCCGGGCACAGACGCGGATGAAGGCCAACGACATTGTCGACGTGACCGCCGAGGAAGTGCCGCGGATCATGCAGCAATACGGTGTGCGCACCCTGGTGCATGGCCACACCCATCGGCCGGCGATTCACAAGCTGGTGGTCGGCGATCAACCGGCGCGGCGTATCGTGCTGGGCGATTGGGACCGCCAAGGCTGGGCGCTGGAGGTGGATGAGCAAGGGTTTCAACTGCAGCCTTTTGCTTTTCCCTGAAGACTGATCGCGGGGCAAGCCCGCTCCTACATTCCTGGTAGGAGCGGGCTTGCCCCGCGATTATCAGTGCCCCGCCGACGCCGGCCCGGCCTTGGCCGCAAACGGCGGCTTGGCCAGCCACACCAGCAATATCAAGCCTGCGAAAATCCAGCCCATCAGGGTGAAGTAATCCACCGTCGACATCATGTACGCCTGACTGCTGAGCATCCGCTCCAGCTGCGCATACGACTGCCCGCTCGCCCCGCCCAGCTGGTTCAACGCCTCGCGGGTCGCAGGCTCGTAGGTGCTGATGCTCTCGCTCAGGTAGGCATGGTGCTGGTCTGCCCGGCGAATCCAGATCCAGGTGGTCAGCGACGCGGCAAAACTGCCGCCCAGGGTCCGCAGGAAGGTCGCCAGCCCCGAGCCGTCGGCGATCTGGTGCGGCGGCAGGTCGGAGAGCAGGATGCTCAAGGTCGGCATGAAGAACAGCGCCACGCCGATCCCCATGAACAGCTGCACCAGGGCGATGTGCTGGAAGTCGACTTCGTTGGTGAAACCGGCACGCATGAAGCAACTGGTGCCAATCGCCAGGAACGCCAGCCCCGCCAGCACCCGCAGGTCGAACTTGTGCGCGTACTTGCCGACAAACGGCGACATCAGCACCGGCAACAGGCCGATCGGCGCCACCGCCAGGCCTGCCCAGGTGGCGGTGTAGCCCATCTGCGTCTGCAGCCACTGCGGCAGGATCAGATTGATGCCGAAGAAGCCGGCATAGCCGCCGACCAGCACGATGGTGCCGATGCGAAAGTTGCGGTGCACGAACAGCCGCAGGTTGACCACCGGGTGCTTGTCGGTCAGCTCCCAGATAATGAACACCGCCAGGAACACCACCGAGATCAGGCTGCCAATGACGATGAAATTCGACTCGAACCAATCCAGGTCATTGCCCTTGTCGAGCACGATCTGCAAGGCGCCGACGCCGATGATCAGGCTCAGCAGGCCAATGTAGTCCATCGGCTGGCGGCTGGTGCTGACCGGACGCGTGCGCATCTGCTGGCGCACCACGGCGGCGGCGAACAGGCCGATCGGCACGTTGATGAAGAAGATCCACGGCCAGCTGTAGCTGTCGGTGATCCAGCCGCCGAGAATCGGCCCGGCAATCGGCGCCACCACCGTGACCATCGCCAATAACGCCAGGGCCATGCCGCGCTTGGCCGGCGGATAGACTGCGATCAGCAGGGTCTGGGTCATCGGATACAGCGGCCCGGCGACGATGCCCTGAAGCACGCGAAAGCCGACCAGCTCGGGCATCGACTGGGCAATGCCGCAAAGGAACGAAGCCAGCACGAACAGCAGCGTGGCCCAGATGAACAGCTTGACCTCACCGAAGCGCCGGCTGAGCCAGCCGGTCAGCGGCAAGGCAATGGCGTTGCTCACCGCAAACGAGGTAATGACCCAGGTGCCCTGCTCCGAACTGACGCCGAGGTTGCCGGAAATAGTTGGCAATGCCACGTTGGCGATGGTGGTGTCGAGCACCTGCATGAAGGTCGCCAGCGACAGGCCGATAGTAGTCAGCAACAGGCTTGGCGGGGTAAAGGAAGCCTGATTGGCGCTCATCGCTGCGCCGTCTTGCTGGAACCGGCACTGTTGTCATGGATCAGCCTGGTGATCAGGCGATCAGCCTCGACCAGTTGACGGTCGTACACCTGGGTGGCGAACGAGGCCTTCTGCGGCGGCTGCTGGGCCAGCACCGGGCCGCTCTGGTCATGCAGATCGACCTCGACCTGGGTCGACAGGCCGATCCGCAGCGGATGCTTGGCCAGTTGCTCGGCATTGATATGAATACGCACCGGCACCCGCTGGACGATCTTGATCCAGTTGCCGGTGGCGTTCTGCGCCGGCAACAGGGCAAAGGCGCTGCCAGTGCCGGCGCCGAGGCTGTCGATGGTGCCGCTGTACTTGACGTCGCTGCCGTACAGGTCGGCAACGATATCGACCGGCTGGCCGATGCGCATGTTGCGCAGTTGGGTTTCCTTGAAGTTGGCGTCGATCCACAGCTGGTCGAGGGGGATCACTGCCATGGTCGCAGTGCCCGGTTGCAGGCGCTGGCCCAATTGCACGGTGCGCTTGGCGACGTAGCCGGTGACCGGCGCCACCAGGGTGGTGCGGGCGTTGTTGAGGTAGGCCTGGCGCAACTCGGCGGCCGCGGCCATCACCTCGGGGTGCGACGACACCACGGTGTCATCGACCAGCGCCGCTGTGGTGTTGAGCTGCTGTTTTGCATCATTCAAGGCGCTTTGCGCCGAAGACAGGTCGTCGCGGGCATGGGACAGCTCTTCTTTGGAGATCGCCCCACCGGCGGCCAGGGTTTGTCGCCGGTTGAAGTTCTCCTGCGCTTTTTTCAGCTCGGCCTGGCGCGCAGCCACCTGGGCCTTCTTGCCATCGACGTTGCTGTACAGGCCACGCACCTGGCGCACCGCACGCGCCAGCTTGGCCTCGGCAGCCTGCAGGCCGACCTCGGCGTCGCTGGGGTCGAATTCGAGCAGCATCTGGCCTTCGTGGACCAGGTCGCCATCGTCCGCGCCGATGCTGACCACAGTGCCGGTGACCAGCGGGGTGATCTCCACTACGTTGCCGTTGACATAGGCATCGTCGGTCTCTTCGCTCCAGCGCCCGTAAAGCTCGTGCCAGGCCCAGACGCCAGCGCCGGCGACGACGATCAGCAACGCCAGGGCCAACAGCCAGGTCTTGCGCTTGCGCTGGTTGTTGAGGTCCTGCGTGGTGTCGTGCGCAGAAGAAGTAGTGGCCATTGCTAATACCTTGGCTGAGTGAATGGGTGAAATGGGCGCTTACTTGGCGCCCAGGCGCATGGCCGTCAGGGTGTCGCCGGCGGCCAGCAGCACCTTGCTCAGGATCGCTTCGAGGGTGGCCAGCTCGCTGGGCTCGAGCACACCGACCAGCTCGTTCATCGCCGCAGCGCCGATCTGTGGCAGCAGGTCGGCGAGCTTCTGGCCTTCTTCGCTCAGACCCAGGCGAATCTGCCGACGGTCGTCCGGGCAACGGCGGCGGATGATCAGGTCTTTCTGTTCGAGGCGGTCGAGCATGCGCGTCATCGAACCGCTGTCAACCGACAGGTAGCGGCACAGCTCGGCCGGGGTGTCGACGCCGTATTGGGCGACGATGATCAGCACCTTGAACTGCGCGGCAGTCACGCCGTAAGGCTGCATGTGGCTGTCGATGATGCGGTCCTTGACCAGCGCGGTGCGGCCCAGAAGCATGCCGAGGGTGCAGTTCTGGAAGTTTTCCGGGGTGTAGTGCTGCATGGACACAGATACCTGCTTAGGCAGTAAGTTACATAATGTTACTGCTTAGGCAGCTAACGTCAAGGCATTAATTAGCTAGCTTAGTATTTGGCTGATAAAAGGGGCTGCAAGGCAGCCCCCGATCAAAACAGGTCAGTCAGGCCGGCACGCCGCTATGAAAACGGAACTCTTCATCCGGGCTGCTGATCAGGTCGGCCTCGACCGCCCTGACCTTCTCCACCACCCGCTCGATATCTGCGCCATCGCCGTATTGATGGGCAAGCTTGAGGTAACCCTGATAATGCCGCGCTTCGCTGTTGAGCAGGCCGTGATAGAACTTGCCCAGCTCTTCATCCAGGTGCGGCACCAAGGCGGCAAAGCGCTCGCAACTGCGCGCCTCGATAAAGGCGCCGACCACCAGGGTGTCGACCAGCCTCACCGGCTCGTGGGTGCGCACCACCCGGCGCAGGCCCGAGGCATAGCGCCCGGCCGACAACGGCCGCAGGGCGATCTTGCGCCGCTTCATCAGGCGCAGTACCTGCTCATGGTGCACCAGCTCTTCGCGGGCCAGGCGCGACATCATGTTGATCAGGTCCAGGTGCGTGTTGTACTTGGCCATCAGGCTCAGGGCGGTGCTGGCAGCCTTGAACTCGCAGTTCTTGTGATCGATCAGCAGGGTTTCCTGGTCGGCGAGCGCCGCCTGGACCCAGGCATCAGGGGTACGGCAACCAAGGAAGGCTTCGATTTCAGGGATAAGGGACATAGGCTCACAAACAGGCAGGGCAAACGGCAAGACCGGCGATTATACCGGCAGCAGCGCCGATCACCAGTGAACTATGCTTGATACATATCAACGCCCGGTGCAGTTGGCGCCGACTATAGTCAGGCATTGGCCGCCATTTATGAAGGGAGTTCACGCTCATGCAAGAAGTACGCAGCATCCTGGTGGTACTGGATCCCGATCACGCTCACAGCCGGGCGCTGACCCGGGCCAAACTGATCGCCGGGGTCACCGGCGCGCGCCTGCACTTGCTGATGTGCGACAAGAAACACGACCACAGCGCCCTGCTCAGCCTGCTGGCCAGCCAGCTGCATGATGACGGCTACAACAACGTGACCCATGAGCAGGCCTGGCACGACACCTTGCACGAGTCGATCGTCAGTGTGCAGCAGGCCGAAGGCTGCGAGCTGGTGATCAAGGAGCATCGCCCGGACAACCCGCTCAAGCGCGCCCTGCTCACCCCCAGCGACTGGAAGCTGCTGCGCCAGTGCCCGTGCGCGGTATTGATGGTCAAGAGCGAGCGGCCCTGGACCGGCGGGGTGATCCTTGCCGCAGTCGACGTCGGCAACCACGACGAGGCCCATCGCCTGCTGCACACCAGCATCATCGATCACGGCTATGCGATCGCCAGCCTGGCCAAGGGCGAGCTGCATGTAATCAGTGCCCACCCGTCGCCGATGCTGTCAGCGGCAGACCCGGTGTACCAGCTCAAGGACACCATCGAGCGCAAGTACCGCGAGGAATGCGCAGCGTTCCAGGCCGAGTTCGACATCAAGGACGAGCGCCTGCATGTTGCCGAAGGGCCGGCCGATGTGCTGATTCCCTATACGGCGAAAAAGTACGAAGCGGCGGTGACGGTGATTGGCACCGTGGCCCGTACCGGGATTTCCGGGGCGCTGATCGGCAACACCGCGGAAGTGGTGCTCGATGCGCTGGAGTGTGATGTGCTGGTGCTCAAGACCGAGGAGGTGAAGGTGCAGCTGACGGAACTGGCCAGGGGCTGAGGGCCTCATCGCGGGTCAAGCCCGCTCCTACAGGAGCAGGCTTGACCACCTACCCCAAGGCATCCTTGAGAAAGCCTGGCGCGATATAGCGCTGGTAATGGGCCTCCGACAGCAGGAAGAATTCCCGATCAATGGCATCGCGCAGCTCGGGCAATTCCCAGTCGCGAAACTCCGGCAGCAGCACCATGCCGTAAGCCTCCAGCTCACGGATCACCCGTGCGCCGCGGGCAATCAGTTGATAAGCCCAGCAATATTCAGACTGATGCGCTACGAAGCGGACCTTGCGCAGCTCCAGTTGCTGGCGCAGACGCGTGGCATCAAAGACTTCAAGTTTGGCCACCATGACCTGCACCAGCAATTGCTCCAGGCGCAGCCACACCGCACGCTTTTCATCTTCGTTGTAGCCGTTCCAGTTGATCACTTCATGGTGAAAACGCTTGCAGCCACGGCACACCAAGTCCCCGTAAACCGTGGAACAGAGGCCGACGCAAGGCGTTTTAATTGACTGATTGGACATGAAAAAACCGACAGCTTGGCGGTGGAACAGGCTGCCATGTTAGCCCTTTGTCTAACGAGGGTCACCCGCTAAAGTCATCCAGCGCGCCTTACCTTTATCGACTTTTTACCGTAGAATCATCCGGCCTTTTTAAGGCAGCAATGTCCGTTAGAAGCTGTTTTCAAAGCGTCACGAGCACAGTTCATCCGGTAGAACGGCGTTGGCCCGGGATATTCGCTTCGCGCATGTCCCGCGCCAGCCCTCATCAGCCTCCGTTCTACAGGCGTAAAACTTTGAAAGCAGCTTCTGTAAGGATTTCCTGCAACCCTGGCTACGCGGCCCAAGAAGCCGTATTGCGCATGGCTGCCGGAATTTCTGGATGAGCGTCCCGGACACCCATTTGGGACCACTGATGAGGGTAATAACTGTGCTTGAAGCCTACCGCAAACACATCGAAGAGCGTGCCGCCCAGGGTATCGTGCCCCAGCCGCTTAACGCCGAACAAACCGCAGGCCTGGTCGAGCTGCTGAAGAATCCCCCTGCTGGCGAAGAAGCAGTCCTCGTCGACCTGATCACCAATCGCGTTCCACCAGGAGTGGACGAAGCCGCCTACGTCAAGGCCGGTTTCCTTTCCGCCATCGCCAAAGGCGAAGCCACCTCACCGCTGATCGACAAGAAGCGCGCCGTTGAGCTGCTGGGCACCATGCAGGGCGGCTACAACATCGCCACCATGGTCGAGCTGCTGGACAACGCCGAACTGGCCCCTGTGGCCGCCGAACAGCTCAAGCACACCCTGCTGATGTTCGATGCCTTCCACGACGTCGCCGAAAAAGCCAAGGCGGGCAATGCCCACGCCAAGGCCGTGCTGGAATCCTGGGCCGCCGGTGAGTGGTTCACCAGCAAGCCAGCCATCGCTGACAAGTACAGCCTGACCGTGTTCAAGGTCCCTGGCGAAACCAACACCGACGACCTGTCCCCTGCCCCGGATGCCTGGTCGCGCCCTGACATCCCGCTGCACGCCCTGGCCATGCTGAAAATGGCCCGTGACGGCATCGTGCCTGAGCAACAAGGCGCCATCGGCCCGCTCAAGCAGATCGAAGAAGTCAAAGCCAAAGGCTTCCCGGTTGCCTACGTCGGTGACGTGGTCGGTACCGGTTCCTCGCGTAAATCCGCCACCAACTCGGTGCTGTGGTTCTTCGGCGACGACATCCCGTACGTACCGAACAAGCGCGCTGGCGGCTTCTGCTTCGGCTCGAAAATCGCCCCGATCTTCTACAACACCATGGAAGACGCCGGCGCCCTGCCGATCGAGTTCGACGTGTCGAACCTGAACATGGGCGACGTCATCGACGTTTACCCGCACGCTGGCAAAGTCTGCAAGCACGGCACCGAAGACGTCATCACCACCTTCGAACTGAAGACCCCGGTGCTGCTCGACGAAGTCCGCGCTGGCGGCCGTATCCCGCTGATCGTCGGCCGTGGCCTGACCGAGAAAGCCCGCGCCGAGCTGGGCCTGGGCCCAACCGACCTGTTCAAGCTGCCTGAAGCACCTGTCGACACCGGCAAGGGCTACACCCTGGCACAGAAGATGGTCGGTAAAGCCTGCGGCCTGCCGGAAGGCAAAGGCGTGCGTCCAGGCACCTACTGCGAACCGAAGATGACCACCGTCGGCTCCCAGGACACCACTGGCCCGATGACCCGTGACGAACTGAAAGACCTGGCGTGCCTGGGCTTCTCCGCCGACCTGGTCATGCAGTCGTTCTGCCACACCGCGGCCTATCCAAAGCCGATCGACGTCACCACCCACCACACCCTGCCGGATTTCATCCGCACCCGTGGCGGCGTGTCCCTGCGTCCAGGCGACGGCATCATCCACAGCTGGCTGAACCGCATGCTGCTGCCGGACACCGTCGGTACCGGTGGTGACTCGCACACCCGCTTCCCGATCGGCATCTCGTTCCCTGCAGGTTCCGGCCTGGTCGCCTTCGCCGCGGCCACCGGCGTCATGCCGCTGGATATGCCGGAGTCGGTACTGGTGCGCTTCAAGGGCAAGCTGCAGCCAGGCATCACCCTGCGTGACCTGGTCCATGCCATCCCTTACTACGGCATCCAGAAAGGCCTGCTGACCGTCGAGAAGAAAGGCAAGATCAACGCCTTCTCCGGCCGCATCCTGGAAATCGAAGGCCTGGACGAGCTGACCGTCGAGCAAGCGTTCGAACTGTCCGACGCCTCGGCCGAACGTTCGGCTGCCGGTTGCACCATCAAGCTGCCAGAAAAAGCCGTTGCCGAGTACCTGAAGTCGAACATCACCCTGCTGCGCTGGATGATCAGCGAAGGCTACGGCGATGCCCGCACCATGGAACGCCGCGCGCAAGCGATGGAAGCCTGGCTGGCCAACCCGCAACTGCTGGCTGCCGACAAGGACGCCGAATACGCCGAGATCATCGAGATCGACCTGGCCGACGTCAAAGAGCCTGTGCTCTGCGCCCCGAACGACCCGGACGACGCCCGTCTGCTGTCCTCGGTACAGGGCGAGAAGATCGACGAAGTGTTCATCGGTTCGTGCATGACCAACATCGGTCACTTCCGCGCTGCCGGCAAGCTGCTGGACAAGGTCAAAGGCTCGATCCCGACCCGTCTGTGGCTGTCGCCGCCCACCAAGATGGACGCTCACCAGCTGACCGAAGAAGGCTACTACGGCATCTACGGCAAGGCTGGCGCGCGCATGGAAATGCCGGGCTGCTCGCTGTGCATGGGTAACCAGGCACGCGTTGCGGCGAACTCGACCGTAGTGTCGACTTCGACCCGTAACTTCCCGAACCGTCTGGGTGATGGCGCCAACGTCTATCTGGCCTCTGCCGAGCTGGCCGCTGTTGCCTCGATCCTGGGCAAGCTGCCAACCGTCGAAGAGTACATGGAGTACGCGAAGAACATCGACAGCATGGCTGCCGACGTTTACCGCTACCTGAGCTTCGACCAGATCGCCGAGTTCCGTGAAGCCGCTGCGAACGCCAAGATCCCGGTTGTTCAAGCCTAAGCTGACTTAGCGTAAAAAAACCCCGCCAATTGGCGGGGTTTTTTATTGAGCCTGTAGGAGCGGGCTTGCCCCGCGATGAGGCCCTCAGATCACAAACAAATCCACAAACCGCTGCACCGCCGTCGCCTCAAGCGCCTGCTGGTCCTTGCACAGGGCAAAGATCTCGGCGCTGCGCTGCCCGGTAAACCGCGTCGCCAGGTTGGCCTTGAACTTCTCTTCCAGTAGCGGAATGCCCTCGGCCCGGCGCCGGCGATGGCCGATCGGGTACTCCACCACCACCTGCTCGGTACTCGAACCATCGTTGAAGAACACCTGCACGGCATTGGCGATCGAGCGCTTGTCGGCCTCCAGGTACTCGCGGGTGAATCGCGGCTCTTCGACGATCTCCATCTTCTCGCGCAGACGGTCAATGATCGGGTGCGCAGCATGGAAATCATCTTCGTACTGCTCGGCCACCAGGTTGCCGAAAATCAGCGGCACGGCGGTCATGTACTGGATGCAGTGATCACGGTCGGCGGCATTGGCCAGGGTGCCAACCTTGGAGATGATGCGGATCGCCGACTCATGGGTGGTAATGACGATACGCTCGATTTCATGCAGGCGGTTGCGCACCTGCGGGTGCAAGGTGACTGCCGCTTCGCAGGCAGTCTGGGCATGGAATTCGGCCGGGAAGCTGATCTTGAACAGCACGTTTTCCATCACGTAGCTTGCGTACTTCTGACTCAGGCTGAAAGCACGTTGGCCTTCGGGTTTGAGCGCCAGGTCCTTGTTGGTGTGGCTGAACAGCACGTCATAAAAGCCCCACTGCGGCGCCGTCAGCACCCCGGGGATGCCCATCTCGCCACGCAGGGCGATATCGGCCAGGCGCACGCCACGGCTGGAGGCATCGCCCGCCGCCCAGGACTTGCGCGAGCCGGCGTTCGGCGCATGGCGATAAGTACGCAACGCCTGCCCATCGACAAAGGCGTGGGACAACGCCGCCAGCAGCTGTTCGCGATTGGCGCCCATGAGCTTGGCGCACACCGCGGTCGAGGCGACCTTGACCAGCAGCACATGATCGAGGCCAACGCGGTTGAAGGAGTTTTCCAGGGCAATCACACCCTGGATCTCATGAGCCATGACCATCGCCTCAAGCACTACGCGCATGCTCAGCGGCGCTTCGCCATTGGCCACGCGTTTTTGCGAGAGGTGATCGGCGACGGCCAGGATACCGCCGAGGTTGTCCGAGGGGTGGCCCCATTCGGCAGCCAGCCAGGTGTCGTTGTAATCGAGCCAACGGACGATGCAACCGATGTCCCAGGCGGCCTTGACCGGGTCCAGGCGGTAGCGGGTACCCGGCACCCGCGCACCGAACGGCACCACCGTGCCCTCCACCAGCGGCCCCAGGTGCTTGGTGCATTCCGGGAAGCGCAGGGCCAGCAGGCCGCAGCCCAGGGTGTCCATCAGGCAGTTGCGCGCGGTGTCCAGCGCTTCCTGCGACTCGACCTTGTAGCCGAGGACGTAATCGGCGATGTCCTGCAGCACCCGGTCGTAGTCGGGACGGTTATTCAGATCAACGTTGGCACTCATTTCACATCTCTCTGTTGACGTAGGTAACAGGGAGCCAAGCGCCGCTACTGGTTAGAAGGCATCACCGGGTACCCGTACCCAGCCCTCCATCAGTACGCGAGCGCTGCGGCTCATGATTGCTTTGGTGACAGTCCACTCACCGTTCACCTGGCGGGCTTCAGCACCCACGCGCAGGGTGCCCGAGGGGTGACCGAAACGTACGGCCGTGCGCTCGCCACCACCGGCGGCGAGGTTGACCAGGGTGCCAGGCACTGCCGCGGCAGTACCAATGGCAACCGCAGCGGTGCCCATCATGGCGTGGTGCAGCTTGCCCATGGACAGCGCCCGTACCAATAGATCAACGTCGCCGGCGGCCACGGCTTTACCACTGGATGACTGATAAGCCGCCGCTGGCGCGACAAAGGCGACTTTCGGTGTGTGCTGGCGCTTGGCGGCCTCGTCGATATGCTCGATCAGGCCCATGCGCACCGCGCCATAGGCACGGATGGTTTCGAAACGGGCCAGAGCCTGCGAGTCGCTGTTGATCGCATCCTGCAGCTCGGTACCGGTGTAGCCGAGGGCCTCGGCCTGGATGAAGATGGTCGGGATGCCGGCATTGATCAGCGTGGCTTTCAGGGTGCCGACGCCGGGCACCACCAGGTCATCGACCAGGTTGCCGGTGGGGAACATCGAGCCGCCCTCGCCGTCTTCGTCGGCGGCCGGGTCCATGAATTCGAGCTGCACTTCGGCGGCCGGGAAGGTCACGCCGTCCAGTTCGAAGTCGCCGGTTTCCTGCACTTCACCGTCAGTGATCGGCACGTGGGCAACGATGGTCTTGCCGATATTGGCCTGCCAGATGCGCACCACGGCCACGCCGTTGTGCGGGATGCGGCTGCTGTCGACCAGGCCGGAGCTGATGGCGAACGAACCAACGGCTGCCGAAAGGTTGCCGCAGTTGCCGCTCCAGTCGACGAACGCGGTGTCGATCGAGACCTGGCCGAACAGGTAGTCGACATCGTGCCCGGGCTTGATGCTGCGCGAGAGGATCACGGTCTTGCTGGTGCTCGACGTCGCGCCGCCCATGCCGTCGATCTGCTTGCCGTAGGGGTCGGGGCTGCCGATTACCCGCAGCAGCAGCGCGTCGCGGGCCGGGCCCGGGATCTGCGCACTTTGCGGCAGGTCGTCGAGGCGAAAGAATACGCCCTTGCTGGTGCCGCCACGAATGTAGGTGGCGGGGATTTTGATCTGGGGTACGTGAGCCATGGCTGAGTTGTCCTGTGAGTGCTTTGGGGGAGCTATCGCGGGTCAAGCCCGCTCCCACAGTTCAGTGGGAGCGGGCTTGACCCGCGATGAGGCCCTACCTCAAACCGCGACTGCCGATTCGAGGAAGTCCTGGGCAAAGCGCTGCAGCACCCCGCCCGCTTCGTAGATCGAGACTTCTTCGGCGGTGTCCAGGCGGCAGGTCACCGGCACCTCGACGCGCTCGCCGTTGGCCCGGGTGATGACCAGGGTCAGGGTCGCCCGCGGGGTGCGCTCACCGAGCACGTCGAAGGTTTCAGTGCCGTCGATGCCCAGGGTCTTGCGGTTGACGCCCGCCTTGAACTCCAGCGGCAACACGCCCATGCCCACCAGGTTGGTACGGTGGATACGCTCGAAGCCTTCGGCGACGATGGCTTCGACACCGGCCAGGCGCACGCCCTTGGCCGCCCAGTCACGGGACGAGCCCTGGCCGTAGTCGGCACCGGCAACGATGATCAGCGGCTGTTTGCGCTGCATGTAGGTTTCGATCGCCTCCCACATGCGCGTGACCTTGCCTTCCGGCTCGAGGCGCGCCAGCGAACCCTGCTTGACCTTGCCGTTTTCCTGGACCATTTCGTTGAACAGTTTCGGGTTGGCAAAGGTTGCGCGCTGAGCGGTCAGGTGATCACCACGGTGGGTGGCGTAGGAGTTGAAGTCTTCCTCCGGCAGGCCCATTTTCGCCAGGTATTCACCGGCGGCGCTGTCGAGCATGATGGCGTTGGACGGCGACAGGTGGTCGGTGGTGATGTTGTCCGGCAGCACCGCCAGCGGGCGCATGCCCTTGAGCGTGCGCTCGCCGGCCAGGGCGCCTTCCCAGTACGGCGGGCGGCGGATGTAGGTGCTCATCGGGCGCCAGTCGTACAGCGGGGTGACCTTGGGCCCTGTGTCTTCCTGCACGGCGAACATCGGGATGTACACCTGGCGGAACTGCTCGGGCTTGACCGCGGCCTTGACCACCGCGTCGATCTCTTCGTCGCTTGGCCAGATGTCTTTCAGGCGGATTTCCTTGCCGTCGACCACGCCCAGCACGTCCTTCTCGATGTCGAAACGGATGGTGCCGGCAATTGCGTAGGCCACCACCAGCGGCGGCGACGCCAGGAACGCCTGCTTGGCGTATGGGTGAATCCGCCCGTCGAAGTTGCGGTTGCCCGAGAGCACGGCGGTGGCGTACAGGTCGCGGTCGATGATTTCCTGCTGTATCAGCGGATCCAGCGCGCCAGACATACCGTTACAGGTGGTGCAGGCAAAGGCGACGATGCCAAAACCGAGCTGCTCCAGCTCGTCATCCAGGCCCGCCTCTTTCAGGTACAGGGCAACCGTCTTGGAACCCGGTGCCAGCGAAGACTTGACCCACGGCTTGCGCACCAGGCCCAGCTTGTTGGCGTTGCGCGCAAGCAAACCGGCGGCAATCACGTTGCGCGGGTTGCTGGTGTTGGTGCAACTGGTGATGGCAGCGATGATCACCGCGCCATCGGGCATTTGCCCCGGTACTTCCTCCCACTGGCCGGCGATGCCCTTGCTCGCCAGGTCGCTGGTGGCGACCCGGGCGTGCGGGTTGGACGGCCCGGCCATATTGCGCACCACGCTGGACAGGTCAAAACGCAGCACTCGCTCGTACTCGGCGCTGGCCAGGCTGTCGGACCACAGGCCTGCGACCTTGGCGTAGGTTTCTACCAGCTTGACCTGCTGGTCTTCACGGCCGGTGAGCTTGAGGTAGTCGATGGTCTGCTGGTCGATGGAGAACATCGCCGCGGTGGCGCCGTATTCCGGGGCCATGTTGGAGATGGTCGCGCGGTCGCCCAGAGTCAGGGCGCGAGCGCCTTCGCCGTAGAATTCAAGGTAGGCGCCAACGACCTTTTCCTTGCGCAGGAATTCGGTCAAGGCCAGCACCACGTCGGTGGCGGTGATGCCCGGCTGCGGCTTGCCCGAAAGCTCGACGCCGACGATCTCCGGCAGGCGCATCCACGAGGCACGGCCGAGCATGACGTTTTCGGCCTCAAGGCCGCCGACGCCGATGGCGATCACGCCCAGGGCATCGACGTGCGGGGTGTGGCTGTCGGTGCCGACGCAGGTGTCCGGGTAGGCCACGCCGCGCTCGGCATGGATCACCGGCGACATTTTCTCCAGGTTGATCTGGTGCATGATGCCGTTGCCTGGCTGAATCACGTCGACGTTCTTGAACGCCTTTTTGGTCCAGTTGATGAAGTGGAAACGGTCTTCGTTGCGGCGGTCTTCAATGGCGCGGTTCTTCTCGAACGCCTGCGGGTCGAAACCACCGCATTCCACTGCCAGGGAGTGGTCGACGATCAGTTGCACCGGCACCACCGGGTTGACCTGGGCCGGGTCACCGCCGCCTTCGGCAATGGCGTCGCGCAGGCCGGCGAGGTCGACCAGCGCGGTCTGGCCAAGAATGTCGTGGCACACCACACGGGCCGGGAACCAGGGGAAGTCGAGGTCGCGCTTGCGCTCGATCAGCTGGCCCAGCGAAGCATTGAGGCTGGCCGGGTCGCAGCGGCGCACAAGGTTTTCCGCCAGCACCCGCGAGGTATAGGGAAGACGGTCATAGGCGCCGGGCTTGATCGCATCGACAGCCGCGCGGGCGTCGAAATAATCCAGGCCAGTGCCCGGCAGGTTCTTGCGAAATTCACTATTCATGGCACAGGGACTCAATCACGGTAGGGTCGAAAGCCAGCTACAAGCCCCAAGCCACTAGCGGCAAGCAAAGCAGATGAGTGGTGCGTCAGCATTTACTGCCGGGGCACATCCCTGCTGTTACTTGCAGCTTGGCGCTTCAAGCTTGCAGCTCGGCCTAGTCTCAGCGTTGTTCGATTGGCACGAACTTGCGCTGTTCGACGCCGGTGTACTCGGCGCTCGGGCGGATGATGCGGTTGTTGGCACGCTGTTCGAACACATGCGCCGCCCAGCCGGTCAGGCGCGAGCAGACGAAGATCGGGGTGAACAGCTTGGTCGGGATGCCCATGAAGTGGTACGCCGAGGCATGGTAGAAGTCGGCGTTGGGGAACAGTTTCTTCTGCTCCCACATGGTCTTGTCGATGGCTTCGGACACCGGGTACAGCACGGTATCGCCCACCTCGTCCGCCAGCTTCTTCGACCAGGCCTTGATCACTTCGTTACGTGGGTCGGACTCTTTGTAGATGGCATGGCCAAAGCCCATGATCTTGTCCTTGCGCGCGAGCATCTGCAGCAGCTCGGTGACCGCTTCCTGCGGGCTCTGGAAGCGCTCGATCAGCTCCATCGCCGCTTCGTTGGCGCCGCCGTGCAACGGGCCGCGCAGCGAGCCGATGGCGGCGGTGACGCAGGAGTACAGGTCGGACAGGGTCGAGGCACAAACCCGCGCGGTGAAGGTCGAGGCGTTGAATTCGTGCTCGGCGTAAAGGATCAGCGAGACGTTCATCACCTTGACGTGCAGCTCGCTCGGCTTCTTGCCGTGCAGCAGGTGCAGGAAGTGGCCGCCGAGGGTGTCTTCGTCGCTGGTGCAGTCGATGCGCACGCCATGGTGGCTGAAGCGGTACCAGTAGCACATAACCGCCGGGAACAGCGCCAGCAAGCGGTCGGTCTTGTCGTGCTGCTGCGCAAAGGTCAGCTCCTGCTCCAGGGTGCCGAGCACCGAGCAACCGGTACGCATGACATCCATCGGGTGGGCGTTGGCCGGAATGCGCTCAAGCACTTCCTTGAGGGCCTGCGGCAGGTCGCGCAGGGTTTTCAGCTTTTGCTGGTACTCGGCCAGTTGCGCCTTGCTCGGCAGCTCGCCGTACAGCAGCAGGTAGGCGACTTCTTCAAACAGCGCGTGCTCGGCCAGGTCGCGCACGTCGTAACCACGGTAGGTCAGGCCGGCACCGGCCTGGCCCACGGTCGACAGTGCGGTTTGCCCGGCCACTTGACCACGCAGGCCGGCACCGCTGAGTACTTTTGCTTCGGCCATTGTCTTTCTCCACTTTTGAAATTGTTATGGAATCTTGGCTAATCGCGGGGCAAGCCCGCGCCTACAGGTTCGAGCATTCAGCCCTTTTTCTGGGCGAACAGGGCGTCGAGCTTCTGCTCGAACACGTGGTAGTTGATGGCGTCGTACAGTTCCATGCGAGTCTGCATGGTGTCGATGACGTTTTTCTGCGTGCCGTCGCGGCGCAGCGCGGTGTAGACGTTTTCCGCGGCCTTGTTCATGGCGCGGAAGGCCGACAGCGGGTACAGCACCAGCGAGACATCGACCGAGGCCAGCTCTTCGGTGGTGTACAAAGGCGTCGCGCCGAATTCGGTGATGTTGGCGAGGATCGGGGCTTTGACCCGGTCGGCAAAGGTCTTGTACATCGAAAGCTCGGTGATGGCTTCCGGGAAGACCATGTCGGCGCCGGCTTCGATGCAGGCGGCAGCGCGGTCCAGGGCCGCTTCCAGGCCTTCAACGGCCAGGGCGTCGGTACGCGCCATGATCACGAAGCTGTCGTCGGTACGGGCATCAACGGCGGCCTTGATGCGGTCGACCATCTCCTGCTGGGTGACGATCTCCTTGTTCGGGCGGTGGCCGCAGCGCTTGGCGCCGACCTGGTCTTCGATATGAATGGCGGCAGCGCCGAACTTGATCATCGACTTGACCGTACGGGCGACGTTGAACGCCGAGGAGCCAAAACCGGTATCGACGTCGACCAGCAGCGGCAGGTCGCAGACGTCGGTGATGCGCCGTACGTCGGTCAGCACGTCGTCCAGGCCACTGATGCCCAGGTCAGGCAGGCCCAGGGAGCCTGCGGCAACACCGCCACCAGACAGGTAGATGGCCTTGAAACCGGCACGCTGGGCCAGCAGCGCGTGGTTGGCGTTGATCGCACCGACCACCTGCAACGGGTGTTCGGCGGCAACTGCATCGCGAAAGCGCTGGCCGGGACTGCTTTTCTGACTCATGACTCACCTCGTGGGCTGGTAGCGTCCAGATAGTGACGCTCGATATTGCGTTTGGAGGCGCCGATGTGCCGGCGCATCAAGAGCTCGGCCAGTTCACCGTCACGGTCGGCGATGGCATCGAGAATCCGGTGGTGTTCGGCGAACGCCTGGCGTGGCCGGTTGGGCGTGGCGGAGAACTGGATGCGGTACATGCGCACCAGTTGATACAGCTCGCCGCAGAGCATCTGCACCAGGGTGCGGTTGCCGCTGCCCTGGATGATCCGGTAATGGAAGTCGAAATCGCCTTCCTGCTGGTAATAGCCCAGGCCGGCCTGGAAGGTGGCGTCGCGCTCGTGGGTGTCGAGCACCCGGCGCAGCTCGTCGATCTCGGCTACGCTCATACGCTCGGCGGCCAGGCGGCAGGCCATGCCTTCGAGGGACTCGCGGATCTCGTACAGCTCGATCAGCTCGGCATGGCTGAGCGACACCACCCGCGCCCCGACATGCGGTACGCGCACCAGCAGGCGCTGGCCTTCCAGGCGGTGGATGGCCTCGCGCAGCGGCCCGCGGCTGATGCCGTAGGTGCGTGCCAGCTCCGGCTCCGAGATCTTGCTGCCGGGGGCGATCTCGCCTTTGACGATGGCCGCCTGGATACGCCGGAAGACGTTTTCCGAGAGGGTTTCGCTGTCGTCTGCCACTGTGCCGGGGGCTTGGGCTGTGTCCAGCATATTGTCGACACCTCATAAATCAATGAGGGCAAAACTAGCTAAAACAGCATGCGGAGTCAAAGACAAAATGAACATTGTCGACAATCGTCTAAGAACGAACTTCAAGGTGTCCACTGTTGTCTGAGTCCAGCCGCTGGCGCCAGCACACCAGCGTGATAGAATGCCGCGCCTCCCGACGGGGCACGAATAGTGTGTCTGTCATCTGTTTATGCAGGTGCCAGGTAAACGAGGAAGCTTGCGCAGTACTGCCAGTGGCCTTGACCCGAACATCGCACAGCACCGCGCCAGGATTTATGAGACTTACGCCCCTTCCCCTGTTGTTCAGCCTCTGTCTGTTGCCGGCCCTGGGCCAGGCTGCGGAAAAGACCGTGTACGGCCTTAATGAATACGCCCGCCTGGCCGATATCGACCTGGAAGTGGCGGCCAAACTCGACACCGGGGCCAAGACCGCCTCGCTCAGTGCCCGCGACATCAAGCGCTTCAAGCGCAATGGTGAGTCATGGGTGCGCTTCTACCTGGCAATTGACGCTGCCCACTCGCATCCGATAGAACGACCACTGGCCCGCGTCAGCAAGATCAAGCGACGCGCCGGAGATTACGACCCGGACGAAGGCAAGGCCTATACCGCCCGCCCGGTGATTGCCATGAACATCTGCATGGGTACGGCCCTGCGCAGCATCGAAGTGAACCTGACCGACCGCAGCGCGTTCCAGTATCCGCTGCTGATCGGCTCCGAGGCCCTCAAGCACTTCGACGCGCTGGTCGATCCAAGCCTTAAATACGCTGCCGGCAAACCCGCCTGCGCCACTGACGCTCACACCGCAGAGTAATCCTGATGCGCTCTCTTACCCTCCATCTGAAAGTCCTGATTACCGTCCTGGTGCTACTGGGCATCCTGGTCACGGCCTATCAGATCTTCTTTCTCGGCATTCCGGTGACCGAGGACGAAACCGATGACCTGTGGAACATCGACGCCAAGGTCGAGTTCGTCGCCAGCCCCAAGGACCCGGTCAAGGTCCAGATGTTCGTGCCGCCGCTGAGCCGCGACTATGTGAGCCTCAACGAGAGTTTCATCTCCAACAACTACGGCGTCAGCGTCAACCGCGTCGACGGCAACCGCAAGGTGACCTGGTCGGCCCGTCGCGCCAGCGGCAACCAGACCCTCTACTACCGCCTGGTGCTGACCAAGCGCTACAGCACCGAAAAAGCCAAGATCAAGGGCCCGACCTTCCGCGACAGCCTGGCGGTCGAAGGCCCCGAGAAGATCGCCGCCGAAGCCCTGATGGCGCCTATTCGCCAGCACTCGGCCGACGTCGAAACCTTCGTTGGCGAGACCATCAAGCGGGTCAACAACCTCAACGACGACAACGTCAAGCTGCTGCTGGCCGGCGATACCTCGTCGCTGAACAAGGCCAAGGTCATCGACCTGCTGCTGTCGATTGCCCACGTGCCGGTGGAGAAGGTCCACACCATCCGCCTGGTCGCCGACCAGCCGCAAACCCCTGAACTGTGGCTGCGCAGCTTCAACGGCACCGACTGGCTGTACTTCAACCCGGACACCGGCGAGCAAGGCCTGCCGGCCGACCGCCTGCTGTGGTGGACCGGTGACGACAACCTGATCACCGTCGATGGCGGCAAGAAAGCCAACGTCAGCTTCAGCCTCAACAACAGCGAAATGAACGCCATTCGCCTGGCCAAGCTGACCGACGAGAATACCGACGCCGACTTCCTCGAGTACTCGCTGTACGGCCTGCCGCTGCAGACCCAGCAGACCTTCATGATCATGGTGATGATCCCGATCGGCGTGCTGGTGATCCTGGTATTGCGCAACCTGATCGGCATCCAGACCCTGGGTACCTTCACCCCGGTGCTGATCGCCCTGGCCTTCCGCGAAACCCAGCTGGGCTTCGGCATCATCCTGTTCACGGTGATTACCGCGCTCGGGCTGTCGCTACGCTCCTACCTTGAACACCTCAAGTTGCAGATGCTGCCGCGCCTGTCGGTGGTGCTGACCTTCGTCGTGGTATTGATCGCCGCCATCAGCCTGTTCAGCCACAAGCTGGGCCTGGAACGCGGCCTGTCGGTCGCGCTGTTCCCGATGGTGATCCTGACCATGACCATCGAACGCCTGTCGATCACCTGGGAAGAACGCGGCGGCGGCCATGCCATGAAAGTGGCGATCGGCACCCTGTTCGCTGCCTCCCTGGCGCATCTGTTGATGAGCGTGCCGGAGCTGGTGTACTTCGTCTTCACCTTCCCGGCGGTACTGCTGATTCTGGTGGGCTTCATGCTGGCGATGGGTCGCTACCGCGGCTACCGCCTGACGGAGCTGGTGCGTTTCAAGGCTTTCGTGAAGGCTGACGCCTGATGTTCGGTCTCTGGAAAACCTGGAAAGCCCTGGAGGCCCGGGGCATCATGGGTATCAACCGGCGCAATGCGGACTACGTCCTCAAGTACAACAAGCGCCATTTGTACCCGATCGTCGACGACAAGATCATCACCAAGGAGCGTGCGATCCAGGCCGGCATCCATGTGCCGGAAATGTACGGGATCATCTCCACCGAGAAAGAGATCGACAAGCTCGGCGAGATCATCGGCGGGCGCAGCGACTTCGTCGTCAAGCCTGCCCAGGGTGCCGGCGGCGACGGCATCCTGGTGGTTGCCGATCGCTTCGAAGACCGTTACCGCACGGTCTCGGGCAAGATCATCAGCCACGAGGAAATCGAGCACCAGATCTCCAGCATCCTCACCGGCCTGTACTCCCTGGGCGGTCACCGCGACCGCGCCTTGATCGAGTACCGCGTTACCCCCGACCAGATCTTCAAGAGCATCAGCTACGAAGGCGTGCCGGACATCCGCATCATCGTGCTGATGGGCTACCCGGTGATGGCCATGCTGCGTTTGCCGACCCGCCAGTCCGGCGGCAAGGCCAACCTGCACCAGGGCGCCATCGGCGTCGGCGTCGACCTGGCCACCGGCGTGACCCTGCGCGGTACCTGGCTGAACAACATCATCAGCAAGCACCCGGACACCACCAACGCGGTGGACGGCGTGCAACTGCCGAACTGGGACGGCTTCATGAAGCTTGCCGCCGGCTGTTACGAGCTGTGCGGCCTGGGCTACATCGGTGTCGACATGGTGCTGGACCAGGACAAGGGCCCGTTGATCCTCGAACTCAACGCCCGCCCCGGCCTGAACATTCAGATCGCCAACGACTGCGGCCTGACCCTGCGTACCCACGCGGTGGAAGCGCACCTGGAGCAACTGGCCAAAGACGGCCGCCAGGAAAGCCCCGAAGAACGCGTACGCTTCGCCCAGGAGCTGTTCGGCCACGTGCCGAGCTGAGTCCACATCCTGTGCGCGCCAGCCTGCCCGGCTGGCGTGCCCTGGAGCCTCTATGTCGTAGTCAGCGCTAGGAGCATTTCCTACAGAGGACTACAATCGCCTCCCCGCATTCATAGCTGTTACTTGCATGCCGACCTGTACGCTCCACCCCCTGCCCTACCGGGCCGACCCTGCAGCCTACTTCGCGCGTATTCGCCAGGCGCCCGGCGCCGTGTTGCTCGACAGCGCCCGGCCAAGCGCCGAGCGCGGCCGCTTTGACCTGCTCAGCGCCTGGCCGCTGCAAACCCTGGCGCCCGCGATGGATGAACGTGGTAGCGCCTACCTGCAACGGCTGCGTGAAAGCCTGGCGCAACTGGGCCAGGCGCAGGTACCGGATGGCATCGAGTTGCCGTTTGCCGGCGGCCTGATCGGTTACCTGAGCTACGACTTTGGCCGGCGCCTGGAGCAACTGCCAAGCATCGCTGTCGATGACCTGGGCCTGGCCGATGCCAGCCTTGGCCTGTATGCCTGGGCACTGATCAGCGATCACCAGCAAAAGTGCAGCCAGCTGCTGTTTCACCCAAGCCTGGCAGCGGCCGAACGCCAGCGCCTGATTGAACTGTTCGAGGCGCCACCTGCTATCGATGCCGCCAGCTTCGCCCTGCAAGCACCGATGCGCGGCGATATCAGCGCACACAGCTACCGCCAGGCCTTCGACCGCGTGCAGCAGTACATCCATGCCGGCGACTGCTACCAGATCAACCTCACCCAACGCTTTCGCGCGCCCTGCCAGGGCGACCCCTGGCACGCCTACCAGGCCCTGCGCCAGGCCTGCCCGACGCCGTATTCGGGGTTCCAGTTGCTGGCCGACGGCAGCGCGCTGCTGAGCTTCTCGCCGGAGCGTTTCATCCAGGTCAGCAATGGCCAGGTCGAAACCCGGCCGATCAAGGGCACCCGCCCGCGCAGCAGCGATGCCGACGAAGATGCGCGCAACGCCGCCGAACTGCTAGGCAGCAGCAAGGATCGCGCAGAGAACCTGATGATCGTCGACCTGCTGCGCAACGACCTCGGGCGCACCTGCGAGATCGGTTCGGTGAAGGTCCCGGAGCTGTTCAGCCTGGAGAGCTACCCCAACGTCCATCACCTGGTCAGCAGCGTCACCGGGCGCCTGGCGGCCGGCAAGGATGCCCTGGACCTGATCGCTGACAGCTTCCCCGGCGGCTCGATCACCGGCGCACCGAAAATCCGCGCCATGCAGATCATCGACGAGCTGGAACCCAGCCGTCGGGCGCTGTACTGCGGGTCGTTGCTGTATGTGGATGTGCGCGGCGAGATGGACAGCTCGATCGCCATCCGCAGCCTGCTGGTCAAGGACGGTCAGGTGTGCTGCTGGGGGGGTGGCGCAGTGGTGGCGGATTCGGACTGGCAAGCCGAATATGAAGAGTCGATCACCAAGGTCAAGGTGCTGCTCGAGACCTTGCTAGGTCTCTGAACAGCATCGCGGGGCAAGCCCGCTCCCACATGCCCCGCGATGAGGCCCTACAGGCTCAACGAGCGGTTCGAGGCCTTGATGAACTCTTTCTTCAGCGCCGCAAAATCATGCACCGCCGGGAACTGCGGAAACTCGCGAATGACGTTGTCCGGCGCATGGAACAGAATCCCCGCATCTGCCTCGCCGAGCATGGTGGTGTCGTTGTATGAATCACCTGCGGCAATCACCCGGTAGTACAGGCTCTTGAAGGCCAGCACCGACTGGCGCTTGGGGTCTTTCTGGCGCAGCTGGTAGCCGGTCACCCGGTCGTTTTCGTCGGTAATCAACCGGTGGCAGAGCAGCGTCGGGAAGCCCAGCTGGCGCATCAGAGGCTGGGAGAACTCGTAGAAAGTGTCGGAAAGAATCACCACCTGGAAACGCTCACGCAGCCAGTCGACGAACTCGATGGCGCCGTCCAGTGGCTTGAGCGTGGCGATCACCGCCTGGATATCGGAAAGCTTCAGGCCGTGCTCATCGAGGATGCGCAGGCGCTGTTTCATCAGCACGTCGTAATCGGGAATGTCACGGGTGGTGGCCCGCAGCGATTCGATTCCGGTTTTTTCCGCGAAGGCGATCCAGATTTCCGGGACCAATACGCCTTCCAGGTCGAGACAGGCAATTTCCACAGCACACTCCTCGAACAACGCCAAAAATGGGAAGCCGCACTCTACATGCGCGGCGTCTACCCGGGCAATTTTTGTTAAGATCAGGGCATTACGAGCGCCAAGCGCCATTCAATGACCGGAAGCCGCCTGATGAGCCAACCCTTCGACGTCGCCGCCCTGGCCGCGACCTACGCCAACAAGTCGCCGCAAGACATCCTCAAGCTGGCCTTCGAGCACTTCGGCGATGACCTGTGGATTTCCTTCAGCGGCGCCGAGGACGTGGTGCTGGTGGACATGGCCTGGAAGCTCAACAAGAACCTCAAGGTGTTCAGCCTGGATACCGGCCGCCTGCACCCGGAAACCTACCGTTTCATCGACCAGGTGCGCGAACAGTACCAGCTGCCGATCGAGATCCTCTCCCCCGATCACAGCAAACTCGAGCCCTTCGTCAAGGAAAAAGGCCTGTTCAGCTTCTACAAGGACGGCCATGGCGAGTGCTGCGGCATCCGCAAGATCGAGCCGCTGCGGCGCAAGCTGAGCACTGTCAGCGCCTGGGCCACCGGCCAGCGCCGCGACCAGAGCCCGGGCACCCGCAGCCAGGTGGCAACGCTGGAAATCGACAGCGCCTTCTCGAGCCCCGAGCACACCCTGTACAAGTTCAACCCGCTGGCGCAGATGAGCAGCGAGGAAGTCTGGGGTTACATCCGCATGCTCGAGCTGCCGTACAACAGCCTGCACGAGCGCGGCTTCATCAGTATCGGCTGCGAGCCCTGCACCCGCCCGGTGCTGCCGAACCAGCACGAGCGCGAAGGCCGCTGGTGGTGGGAAGAGTCGACCCAGAAGGAATGCGGGCTGCACGCCGGCAACCTGATCACCAAGGGTTGACTTCCTCGCGCTGGCAATAGCGCTCCAGGTGCTGCTCAAGGTCGATAATCGCCTGGCGCAGCATCTGCACCAGCTGGCTGATGCGGTGGGCCGGCGCCTGTGTACTGCAGGCCTGTTCCAGCTGCACACAAACTGCCAGCACCTCATGGGCGCGGATCATCCGCGCCCCGCCCTTGAGCCGATGCACCAGGTCGGCCAACGCCACCCGATCCTTACCATCGTGCAAGCGGTCCAGACCGCGCAGGTCCTGGCGATTGCTGCTGACCAGATCGCCGAGCAAGGCCCGGACCTTGTCCTGATCACCGGCGGCCAGCACCAGCAGGCTGGAGATGTCCATGCCCGGTAGCACCGGCGCTGCCTGGGCCACCACCGGCACCGCGACACGGCCCGTCAGGCCCTCCAGCGCCTGCTGCAGATCGTCGATGCTCAAGGGCTTGAACAGGCAGGCATTCATTCCCGCCGCCAGGCAGCGGGCACGTTCCGACGCCTGGGCATTGGCGGTCACCGCCAGCACCCGGCAAGCCTCGCGGCCGGCGCGCCGCTCATGCTCGCGGATCGCCCTGGCCAGCCGATAGCCATCGAAGATCGGCATGTTGCAGTCGGCGATGACCACATCGAACGACTCGCGCAGCCAGCAGCGCAAGCCCTCGCCGCCGTGTTCGCAGACCCGCACGCGATGGCCCAGGTAACCGAGCTGGTGCATAAGCAGGATGCGATTGGCCGGGTAGTCATCCACCACCAGCACCTTCAGCGGCTTGCTCAGGCCTGCGCTCTCCCGGCGCCGGCCCGGAGCATCGCTGGATGCCGCCGGTGGCAGGCAGGCCAGGTTCAACTGCACCTCGACACGGGTACCGACACCGATACTGCTGTCCAGCTGCATACGCCCGCCCATCAGCTCGCACAGCATCCGGCAGATGCTCAGCCCCAGCCCGGCACCATTGCGCCCGGCCTGGCGGTTGTTGCTGGCCTGGCAATAGGGCGTACCCAGGCGTGACAAATCGGCCATGGGAATGCCGACGCCGGTATCTTCCACCACCAGGCTCACCTCCACGCGGCGCAGCCGGCGCTGGGTGTGCAGGCGCACACGCACCGAGCCTTCACGGGTGAACTTGATGGCATTGCTGATCAGGTTGGAGAGAACCTGCTTGAAGCGCAGGGCGTCGAGCAGCACGTCGCTGTCCAGGGCGCCGGTAACCTCCAGGTGCAGGCGCAGGCCCTTGCCCAGGGCCTGCTGTTCAAACATGCGCACCACCCCTTCGACCTGCTGGCGCAGCTGGGTGCGGCGCGGTTCAAGGAGCAAATGGCCGGATTCGATGCGGGTGACATCCAGCACATCGCCGAGCAGCTCAAGCAGGCCACGCGCCGAGCTTGAGGCCACCTCGATAGCCAGCCGGTCGAGCACACCCTGATCGGCCTTTTCCTGGGCCAGTTCGAGCATGCCCAACAGGGCGTTCATCGGCGTGCGGATCTCGTGGCTCATGGTCGCCAGAAACGTCGTCTTGGCCTGGTTGGCCGCCTCTGCCTGTTCCTTGGCCGCTTGCAGTTCAGCATACATCTCGGTCAGGGCACGCTCGGCCCGTTCGCACTTGCGGATTGACTGGCGCAGGTAGTGAATCCACACCAGCGCCAGCGCCAGCAAGCTGCCGACCACGGCACAAGCCTGGGCAATCAGGCGCCCGTTTTCGTGCCAGAAACTGTCGACAATCGCCAGCGTGGGGTGTTGCGCCACCACCGCATGAGCTTGCGCCTCAAAGGCGTGCAGGCCGCGGATGGCATCCGGCCAGATGCCTGGCGCTACCTCTTCGGCCCCGGCCACTGTGGCCAGGCACTGCAGTACCAGCAACACCAGCGCCTGCAGCAAGCGAGCATGCACACAATTGGGCAACCTAAATGAGCAGGTTGCGCTTGGCGACATCCGCCAGGTCCACCAATGATTTGACCCTCAATTTCTCGATCAGACGGGTTTTGTACGTGCTGATGGTCTTGTTGCTCAACAGCATCGCATCGCCGATGGCCTTGTTGCTCAGGCCGCGGGCCAGTTGCTGCAGCACCAGCAGTTCACGGTTGGTCAGGCTGGCGATGCACTCGGCTTCCGAGGCGCGCACATCGACCCTGCTCACCGAGCTCAAGGCGACTTCAGGGAAGTAGGTGTAGCCGGACATGACCGCATGCACGGCCTTGCTCAGCTCGCATAAATCGTCGGTTTTCGATACATAGCCGACCGCGCCGGCCTTCATGCAGCGCAGGGAAAAATAATCAGCCTGCTGAGAGGTCAGGATCAGAATTTTCAGCGCAAGCTTCATTGCTTTGACCCGGGCAATCACCTCCAGGCCGTCCAGGCCCGGAATGCTGATATCGAGGATCATCAGGTCCGGGCTCAACTCACGGGCCAGGCGCACGGCATCGATGCCGTTGTCGGTTTGGCCGACCACTTCGAAGCGCTCGCTGACCAGCAGCAGGTTGACGCTGGAGCGAATAAACGGGTGATCGTCCACGATCAGAACACTACTCATACCTTCCCTCATACCACGACGGTGACTCGGTCCGATTCACCCCTTGAAGGCAATTTCGCGACGTTGCTCGCCCTCTACCAGCTCAAAGCGATAGTGGCGTCCGGCCTGTTTCTCGAATGCACGGACCTTGCCCGGCAACACATGGTGCTTGGTCGCCGGGGCGCAGTCCTTGTTGCCGGCGGCGCAATCATTGAAATGATCGAGGACGATGGTGGTGTTGCCCTTGTTGGGAATCAGAAAGCGCCCGGCCTCATGCTCGACTTCGACCTGGTAGCGGCTGGCCTGGGGCCGCACGAACAGGATCGAGCCGTAGCCGGCCAAAATGTTGACCCCGACCTTGAGGGCGTTTTCATAGCGCTCGGCTTCATCTTCGGTCACGGCAAAACCGTCGTTGACCTCAGGCAGCACCGGGATGAAACGCAGCCTGAAATAGCGCTCGTGTTCACGCTCGCCGCGATACAGCAGGCGCACCGCCTGCATGCCATTGGCGGGGATGATCAACCGCGCCGGGCTCACCACCAGGCCACGCTGCAACGCCTCGCGGCCGTCCATCTCGACCTCGTGCGCATCTCCCTGCTGGTCATAAATCAGCTCGACGACGCTGACCTTGACGAAGGCGGTGGTATCGCCAGCATTGCGCACCCGCTTGAGCAGCGTGCTCTTGTCGCCATCCAGGTAATCGTAGAACGTACCGATGTTGAGTTCGGGCCCTGCAAAGGTGGTTGTGCTCATCAGCAACAGCAGGGGTACTACTGCCAGTATTCCCTTCATAACTTTAGCTCCCAGCAAACTGGCTAATTAATATCATTCTCGGGCACTCAACCTAGGTGAGCAACCCACACGACCCGTAGGAAACTTCCTTAACCGGTAGGGAAATTTCCATTGGATACGCCAGCGGCGGCCTAAAGCGCAGCATCCACCACCAGCGTCACATTCCCTTGAAAGGTATCGCCCGGGTAAACCAGCATCGACGCGGTATCGGCCTGGTTCACTTCGAACAGCAGCCGCGCCTGGCGGTCGATCGTGGCCTCTACGGTGTCGATGGTCAGCGCGGCCGGCGCGCCGACCGGCAACACCAGGTTGTCCACCGGCGCCCCCAGGTGCCTCATGCTGGCCGGCAGGGTCAGGGCGACTTTCAACGGAACCTGATGACCGCCGCGCCCGCGAATGCCACAGCGTCCGCCCATGTCGTATTCGCAGCGGGTGTGCACGCGGATCGCATTGTTGGTCCAGATTTGGAACGGCAGGACCCGATACAGGCGCTGGGGCGGTGCGCCACGATTGATCCAGCCCGTCCAGCCACCGGGTGGTTCAAGCACCGCGCGGTCGGAACCCGCTGGAAACTCGATTTTCAAAGGATGTTTTACGGTGAATGCAAAATTGAGGGTCAGCACGTTGGTGCTTACACTGGTAAAACGATTACCCAGATCGAAATCCGCCCCATTGCCACCGACGCTCAATTGCAACTGTGCCCGGTAGACACCGTTCTTTAGCGTAAGGGGTGACGGCAGTTGCAGCTCAAAACCCAGACCCTGAACTGTGCTGTCGACATTTACCACGGTGCCGGGACTGCCGCTTCGGGCATTCATATAGCAGCCTCCAGGCACGTGCGCCATGAGCCGACCCAGGTACTGGCTAGCGACTCGATCTTCAATCTGAGCCACATTTTCGCACGCGCCGCTGGAAGGCCCTCCGATCAAAACCGTAAGACCCGGCGTGATTCTCAGACCGATATGCGTCGGTCGAAACGGGGTCGAGAAAGTGTCTCCGTGTTCATTGACCAGGCTCAGAGTCCTGGCCGGCGGTAGATTGATGTAATAGTTGTCGCGCGTGCTTGGCGCCCGGTGGATGAATGCAGTAGAGAAGCTTAACGGCACATTTACCGTGTATCGATACTGACTCCCGGCGCAAGACACTAGCCCCGAACAGAAAGCCGGCCGCGGCGAGGTAACTATAAACTCTCTTTGCGTGCTACCTGCATGACTGGGTACGTACTCGGCAGTGAAGTCCACCACGCTTGCCTGTACAGCATCTGTGAATGTCCCCAAACACAAAGTTACTACTGCCGCAAAAAGTGTCCTGAACGGCGCACCCCGAGGTTTTTCCAGCCATCGCATCACGCATCCTCCTTCATGTGTTTCAACTCGGCCCGGGCCACATTGGCTCCGGCGCAGGTCAGATCGCCGACCAGCAGGACGTCGTTCTCACGGGTGTACTTACCTTGATCGAAACTGACCAGGCACAAGGCTTCGGCGCCCCGGCGAATTTCCAGGGTGGGTGTCGACTCGCTCATTTCGATAGCGAAGAAACCATCCGCTTCACTGACACTGCGGCTGGCGTGGTTGATCACCATCGCGCCCCTGAGCGGCTGGCCTTTTGCATCGACCAGTCGACCAATCACCGTGAGGGTCTGCATCACGCGGATCTGGTGATAGTCGACCCCGCCGCGGTTGAGGTGGTACTCCACCGTCGCGGGCTGGATGACAGCGGCATGGGCGTCCGTGCCTTCGAAATCGAAGTGCACCTGGCCGGCCTTGTAGGCACTGACCGGAATCACATTACGCCCCGGGCGCAGCAAGGCGCTGTGGCCGTGATGGTCATCGGCGCGCATGCGCACCCCTTGCAGGTCGGAATCGACATCGACGATCAGCCCTGCCTCCTGGGGCTGGTATTGCCCGGACATCGCCACTTGGCCGGCACCAATCGCCAGCACGCTGTCGAGGTTCAAGCCGGCGGTCAGCTCGCCGTTGTAGGAGGAGCGCTGGGCATAGGCATCGCCATGCAGCAACGGGCTCTCGAACAGGGCACTGCCGCCAAAGCCGGTGCCATAACGGTCCAGCGAAACCGTGCCGGCCAGGCTCTGCAGTGCGCCGTAGTCGACATCTTGCTGATAGGTCAGCGAAGCGTTCTGATCGCGCCCGCCGTCGCGGGACGTGCGGCTGCCCAGGGTTGCCGAAATCCTGCGGCCCGGCCCGCCGAGGCTCATGCTCATGCTCAAGGTGACGCCGCGGTTGCGGGCGTCGCCGGAGCTGCTGCTGCCGGGCCGGTCAAACAGCGACAGACGCCAGTTGGTATCGGAGTTCAGCAACTTGCCGAAGTATCCCCAACCGACATCGAAGCCCATGCCATCAGCCCCTGTACCGCTGCTGTGCGACACCCGTAATGTTGCGGTACTTTGCCGGTCGACCCGGTGGTTGAGCGACAACGCACTCTGACGCACCTCGCGAACGTCGAACGGGCGATAGGCGGCGGGCTGTTGATCGTCGAAGCGCCGGCTGTCCAGCCAGGAGCGGCTCTGACTGAACACCAGCGAGCCCGAGGCATAGTTATAGATGCCTTGCAGGTCGTAGCCGTTGCCGTGGTCTTCGGTGTGGAAAACACTGCCATACAGTTTGAGCGGATCGAGTACATCCCAGTCCAGCGAACCGCCGTACTGCATGAGTTCGTCGATGCGCTGGGCCGACAGCCCGAGGACCGCCCGCGGGTGCACCAAGTAATTGCTGAACACACCGGCAGTCAGGCTGTTGTCATACTCTTTGTCCCAATTGCTCCACAGGCTGCTCTGTTGCCCGACATACACGTTGTAGCGCCAGGGGGACTCGGCGTTGCTCCAGTTGCTCGGTTTGTAGATGAAGGCCTCGCTGCGCGAAGTTTCCTGGTTGTCTTCAATCAGGCGGATCTCAACCTCATAGATGCCGCCGGGCAGCACCCGGGTGTCCAGCGCCTGCAGGCCAGCCTGCACTGCCTGGCTGTTGATCAGCACGCCGTCACGGTAGATTTCGGCGACGCCGGCGCGGTTTGGCGTGACATAGACCGGGGTGGTGCTGGCCTGACCGTTGTTGACTGCCAGGCTGTCGCTGCTGCCAAGCATCAGGCCACGGGTGGTGTCGGGCAGGTTGCCAAGCAAGCGCGGCTGGCGGGTAAGGCCTTGGGCGCCCGGGGTGAAATATCCCAGGCGAAAGAAATGCTGGTCGTGCAAACGTTCGGCGTAGAGCTGGTCCACGCGGTGCCGGGTTTGCTCGGCATAGTCGCTGTTGCGGTCGAGCCGCGCCTCGCCAACGGTGGTCCAGTTGCCGAAGCTGCCCTGCCCCTGCACGGCATAACGGCCGGTGGTTTCCAGGTCGCCGCCGACCAGGTTCAACTGGTTGCGCAGCAGCAAACCGTGGCTGCCACGTTCGGGCAATTGATGATAAAGCGACGGCTGATCGCTGCGTTCCGCTGCCGAGGTCAGGATCGACAGCTGCGAATTGACCAGGCTGTAGTGCAAGGCCACCAGCCCCAGCGGGCAACTGGACAGGCAGTTGCCCAGCAACCTCGGCTCCTGCAACTGTTCGCGCCAGCGTGAACGCTCACTGTCAGCGGCCTGGCTGTCGAAGGTGTCGGTAAAGTCGAGCAGGTGCACGCGCTCATCGCGCGAGAGCACCACCAGCGCATCGCCCAGGTAGCGACCATCGAGGTCGACGCGGACCGCCAGGGGCACATCAAAGAAGTGCTCGCTGAATTCTTGCGGCAAGCCTTGCGCCTGACTCAGCACCCCCAAGGGTCCGGGCTGCACCTGGGCATTGGCCCAGGCACAGGCTGAACCCGAGAGCACAAGACACCCCAGGGCCAGTCGGATGGATGCAGCGAGAGACAGATAGTTAGCCATGTCCATTTTTTCACAGGCAATACTCACCCCGCACCCGCTCAAGCGAGCGAGTAACAGGGTGAATAGATGGGGATGGAAAAGCGCTTGGCGGGCGAATTACGGCGTGACAGTCTCGAACAGCATGCTGACGATGCCCTGGTAGTTGCCTGGCACGTAGCCGCCAGCACCCGCCGACTGGGCGGCAATGCCGAAAGCGACCCGGGCGCCTGCCGCTGCTGCGGCTGCCGGCACCACCGGAACCGAAGTGGTGGTCAGGCCGGTACCGTTGACCGCCACGTCAAGGCCGATGCTGTTGGCGCCGCTATTGATCACGGCGGGGCTGAGCAGACGGGCAGAAATCGCCCCAGTGGTGCTCTTGACCTGCAGTTGCTTGCTGATCGGCTCAAGCGATTCGCGGATGGTGTTCCAGGCCATGTTCTGCGGTTCGTTCATCCAGTTGCCGCCCACCGGCTCGACATAGAAGTTCTCGGTCGGGATGGTGGCCGTTACCGTAACTTGTTTCTCCAGGGGCTCGGCGGCGAATACATTACCAACAGCCAGCAAGGCGAGAGGCAGGGCCAGAAATGTGCGCTTCATAAAGTGATCTCCTCGAATAGACCTGTGAAATCGTCACAGGTGACGTGCCAGCGGCGATTGCCGCACCGCGCAAGGCGGTTGGCGAGGAGGATTATTTGGCAAATATCCGACGCAAAAAGTCGGATCACTCCCAGCAAGATTGGGAAATTTCCCAAAGAAAGTCAGCGTTCAATCGCCCATAAAAAAACGCCCCGTCAGGGGCGTTTTCTGTGTATCAAGCGACCACGCGGATCAATGCACCGGCAGCTCGACACCTTCAAACAGCTCTTCAAGCTCCTGCTTGTTGTGGCAGGCGATCGCCTTGGCCATCACTTCGCGGGTCAGGTGTGGGGCGAACTTCTCGATGAAGTCGCACATGAAACCGCGCAGGAAAGTGCCACGACGGAAACCGATCTTGGTCACGCTGGACTCGAACAGCTCGCTGGCATCAAGCACCACCAGGTCGTTGTCGAGCTTGGTGTCGACCGCCATCTTGGCGACGATACCGACGCCCAGGCCCAGGCGCACGTAAGTCTTGATCACGTCGGCGTCAGCGGCGGTGAACACCACTTTCGGGGTCAGGCCGCGATGGCTGAAGGCTTCATCGAGCTTGGAGCGGCCGGTGAAACCAAACACGTAGGTAACGATCGGGTATTCGGCCAGGGCTTCGAGGGTGAGCTTTGGCAGTTTGGTCAGCGGGTGGCCCTGAGGCACCACCACGCAGCGATTCCAGCGATAGCAGGGCATCATCACCAGGTCGCCGAACAGCTCCAGGGCTTCAGTGGCGATGGCGAAATCGACGGTGCCGTCGGCGGCCATTTCGGCAATCTGCATCGGCGAGCCCTGATGCATGTGCAGGGCCACTTCCGGGTACTGTTTGATGAAGCTGCTGATCACCGGCGGCAGGGCATAACGCGCCTGGGTGTGAGTGGTGGCGATCGACAGGGTGCCCTTCTTCTCGTTGGAGAACTCCTGGGCAATCTGCTTGATGCTTTCGACCTTGCGCAGGATCTCGCCGGCGGTGGTGATGATGCGCTCACCGGCCGGGGTCACGCGGGTCAGGTGCTTGCCGCTGCGGGCGAACACTTCGACGCCGAGTTCGTCTTCGAGCAGGCGGATCTGCTTACTGATGCCCGGCTGGGAGGTATACAGGCTCTGCGCTGTCGCGGAGACGTTGAGGTCGTGGTGCGCCACTTCCCAGATGTAGCGCAATTGTTGAAGCTTCATAGGTATCCCTCAAATCAGCTGGGCGTCACCGGCAGCAGCGACGATTTATAACTATATTAGTGGTTTGAAGAATAAATCTAGAACTATTTTAGCAGTCTTCAAGGAACCCACCTACGTCACCCAGTTAAGACTTCCTACGACCGAGATGTTGCGCGAGCGGCACCATGTACACCGGCACGGGCGACAGCTGCAGCAAGCGCACGGCGGTGCGGCCAATCGGAATGTCGACGCCGGCGCCCTGGCTGTGGCTGCCGAAGATCAGCAGGTCGACACTCAGGCGCTGGGCCTGCTCGAGAATCACCTGCGCCGGGTCGCCCTGGCGCACGCGTACGGCCTTGATCAGGGCCAGGTCAGCCTCCTCGCCTAATTCGTCACGAAAGTTTTCCAGGACCCGCTGCTCGATGTTGGCCATCACCGTGGTGACGCCTTCGCTGTGCAGTTCATCGAGGGTCTGCTCGTCCAGGTAGCTTTGCAGCAGCGACTCGGCGAACTGGCCCATGGGCTCGACTGCATGAATGACGTAGAGCTCTGCGTTGAAGGTCCGCGCCAGCGCCAGCGCGTGTTGCATGACAAAAGGCGCGTACACACCGAGGTCAGTGGCATACAGCATGGAACGGATCATTCGACCTCCTCGACTGCCACGACGGCAGAGCAAGCTTCAGCTTAGCAGCGCCAAGATCGGCCGCAGGGCCGTCCGGCGCCGAGGTTTGCCAGTCAGCCCAGGGTCGGTTCGTTGCTGATCCCATGGGGCACATGGCCAGTGGCGACGACGCTGCGGGCCCGTTCGCAATGGCCGGCCTGATCGTCGAAGAACACATCGGCGGCGAAGGCTTCGAGGAACGCCGATTTGTCCAGGCCGCCAAGAAACAGCGACTCGTCCAGGCGGATATCCCACTCACGCAAGGTGCGGATCACCCGCTCATGGGCCGGTGCCGAACGGGCGGTGACCAGCGCCGTGCGGATCGGGCAGGCGCCTTGCGGGAACTCCTTTTGCAAAAGGTTCAGCGCCGCCAGGAACGGCTTGAACGGCCCGCCACGCAACGGCTCACGCGCCGATTGACGCTCGCTGGCCTGAAAGGCTTCGAGGCCGCCGAGCTGGTAGACCCGCTCGGACTCATCGGAGAACAGCACCGCGTCGCCGTCAAAAGCGATGCGCAGCTCGTCACTGGCCGCACGCTGGGCGCCACCGGAGAGAATAGTGGCGGCGGCAAAGCCAGCCTCCAGGGCGCTGCGTACGTCATCGGCATCGGTGGACAGGAACAGGTGACAACCAAACGCCGCCAGATACGGATAAGGACTACGACCGCCGACGAAGGCGGCGCGGTAAATACCCAGGCCGTGGTGCTCGATCGAATTGAACACCCGCAAGCCGGTGTCGGCGCTGTTGCGCGACACCAGCACCACCTCGACCCGCGCCTGGCCAAGATGGGCGTTCAGGCCCAGGAGCTTTTGCACCAGCGGGAAAGCGTCACCGGGTTCAAGCACTTCGTCTTCGTGTTCGATCTGGTACTGGCGATACGCCTCAACGCCCTCGGCCAGGTACAGCCGATGGCTCTCGCTGAGGTCGAACAGCGCCCGGGAGGAGATGGCGACGACCAGTTTGTCGCCGAGGTTCTTGCTCATGTGCTGCTCCTTTTGCGCTGTTCTAGCGGGCCTCATCGCGGGTCAAGCTCGCTCCTGCAGGGGCGGTGCTGTTTGCCGGTCAATAAAAGCCAAGGCCTGATACAACACCTGCATCTTCGGCAACTCACAGCCCGCCGCCCGTGCCTGGGCCAACGGCTCGGCGTAGATCGCCGCCAGTTCCAGTGGCCGCTGCTGGGCGAAATCGTGGTACATGCTCGGCCAGTAGTCGGGCATCTTCTCGGTCACCGCAAACAGGTGTTCGGCATAGCCTTGCGACAGTTCATGGCCACAGGCACGGGCACCCTGCACTACTTCGGCCATCAGCGCCTGGATCAATGCGCGGCTGTCGGCATCGGCCATCAGCGGCGTGGTACTGGCCTTGAGCAGCACTGACAAACCATTGTAGGGCACATTCCACACCAGCTTCTGCCAGCGCGCCTGGGCCAGGTTGCTCATGGCCTGGGAATCGATGCCGGCGCCATGGAACAGCGCCGCCCCGGTCTCGACAATCTGCTGGCGGCTGTCATCATCGACCGCCGGGCCGCTGTGGTAGCCCAGGTTCACCGCGCCCAGCGACTGGTGGCGGATCACCCCCGGCGCTTCGCGGTTGACACAGATAAAGCACAAGCCGCCGAGCAGGTGCAGGTTGGCCGGCAGCAACGGTCGCAGCTGCTCTTCGACGCCCAGGCCGTTTTGCAGCAGCACCACCTTGGCATCCGGCGCCGCCGCTTTGCCAATCAACGGCGCCAGTTCAGCGTTGCTGGTGGTCTTGGCGCCCACCAGCAGCCAGTCGCAGGGCGGCATGTCGGCGGCATCGGCGTAGGCCGAAACCTTCATCTGCACGATGCCATGCACGGCGCTGTCGAGGCGCAAACCGTTGAGCTGAACGGCGTCGAACTCGCTGCGCAAGAGAAAGTGCACCTCGAACCCGGCACGCGCCAGCATCAGGCCATAGAAGCCACCAATGGCACCGGTGCCGATTACGCCGATACGCGGGCTGTTCGTGTTCATCCTGCTCTCCTCAAGCGTTCATTTTCTGTTCACATTTTTTACACGCAAATCATACGTTTTACGAACCTTCACTATACTGAGGCGAACAAGGTCAAAAAATCGACACGGAGTCGAGCATGCGTGGTTTCTTGCTGCACCCGGACGATGTTCCGGTGGAGCTGACCCTGCGTCAGTCGCCCAAACTGTTCCGCCAACGGCTGCACACTATCAGCCTGGGCGGAATCGCCTGCAACCACCCTCGGGCCTACCGACGCGGCATGGCGGTGGAAATGCTCATCCCCTCCCTCGGCGCCGAGGCGCGCTACCCAGGTTACGTGGCCTGGTGCCAGAAGCACCAGGACGGCTACCGGGTGGGTATTGCCTTTATCGACGAACAGGCGCTGTTTGGCGCACGCATGGGCGAACAGGTGTGCCAGATCCAGCACTTCTGTCAGGCCCGGGAACACGCCGCCAACCCCGATACCGATGTCGAAGCCCTCGCCCAGCAGTGGGTCAGCCTGCACGCCGGCGAGTTCTCCGAGGCCAGCCTTGAGGCAAGCCATACCCGGGAAATCCTCCTTCCGGGGTAAAAACCCCGTGGCTGTGGGCTTTTCCTTGCAGGAAAGCCGCCCTTGCCCATTGTCGAGCCACGGTGTAACGCGCTAAGGTTCGGCTCCCCGCTGCGTACAATTTTCGCTGCTCCGCCGCACGGGGATCGCTGGCGGCCGGCACCCGTGACCTGACGAGTAACACGATGGCTGATTTACCGATCGATGACCTAAACGTTGCCTCCAACGAGACCTTGATCACCCCCGATCAGCTCAAGAAGGAAATCCCCCTCAGCGCTACCGCCCTGCAGACCGTGACTGCCGGCCGCGAAGTGGTGCGCAATATCCTCGACGGCAAGGACCACCGCCTGTTCGTGGTGATCGGCCCCTGCTCGATCCACGACATCAAGGCTGCCCACGAATACGCCGAGCGCCTCAAGGTGCTGGCGGCAGAGGTGTCCGACACCCTGTACCTGGTCATGCGTGTGTATTTCGAAAAACCGCGCACCACCGTCGGTTGGAAAGGCCTGATCAACGACCCGTACCTGGACGACTCGTTCAAGATCCAGGACGGCCTGCACATTGGCCGCCAGCTGCTGCTGGACCTGGCGGAAATGGGCCTGCCGACCGCCACCGAAGCCCTCGACCCGATCTCGCCGCAGTACCTGCAGGACCTGATCAGCTGGTCGGCCATCGGCGCGCGCACCACCGAATCCCAGACCCACCGCGAAATGGCCTCGGGCCTGTCCTCGGCGGTCGGCTTCAAGAACGGCACCGACGGCGGCCTGACCGTTGCCATCAACGCCCTGCAGTCGGTGTCGAGCCCGCACCGCTTCCTTGGTATCAACCAGGAAGGCGGCGTGTCCATCGTCACCACCAAGGGCAACGCCTACGGCCACGTGGTGCTGCGTGGCGGCAACGGCAAGCCCAACTATGACTCGGTCAGCGTCGCCCTGTGCGAACAGGCCCTGGCCAAGGCCAGGATCAAGCCGAACATCATGGTCGACTGCAGCCACGCCAACTCCAACAAGGACCCGGCCCTGCAGCCGCTGGTGATGGAGAACGTCGCCAACCAGATCCTCGAAGGCAACCGGTCAATCATCGGCCTGATGGTCGAGAGCCACCTGAACTGGGGCTGCCAGGCAATCCCGAAAGACCTCAACGACCTGCAGTACGGTGTCTCGATCACCGACGCCTGCATCGACTGGGCGTCCACCGAGAAAACCCTGCGCAGCATGCACGCCAAGCTCAAGGACGTGTTGCCCAAACGCCAGCGCGGCTGACAGGCAGATACAAAAACGCCGGGCAATTGCCCGGCGTTTTTGTTGGTGCGTTGAACAGCAGCGCAAAGGGCTGCCCTTCGTGATCTTCAGGCCTTGTTGGTGGCGTGCTTTTGCTGACGTTCCATGTAGCGCTCAACATAGGAGCACGACGGAATCACGGTATAGCCCATGTCTTCGGCGTACTTGAGCGCCTGCTCGGTGAGCGCCGCAGCAATACCCCGGCCACGCAACGCGTTGGGCACGAACGTGCGGTAGATATCCAGGGTCTGCTTACCCAGGTCCATGTAGGTCAGGTAAGCACGATGACCGTCCACATTGGTCTCGAACTGATGACCAGCCTGGTCATGGTGGATGGACAACGCCTCGCTCATCACTACTCCTCGCGGGTCTTGTGCTATGACCCTACCTTACCGATGTTTGTCCGGCGAAGGAACCTCTACGCCACCCCGTGCCCCATTGGACAACGAGAAGAGCATGGCTGTTCTCTGGCAAATGAGCACGTACAAATAGTAGGCGCCCGATGCCCGGATGCTCAAGGTGGCTGGTCGCAAATTTCACCCACTTGTGGCAAGCGGACACGGCGGCGAGCATCGGCCTGAACAGTTGCCGGATGTTGTAGTGCTATGACGAAGGATGACACTTTAAGTCACTTTTAGTTCAACAAATTACACACTTGCTACACTTGTTAGCACCCGCGCATGCGGCGCCTTCACAGTTTTTCTACATAAGGCTGTGGCGGACCCGGGACAGGCGCATTTTTTTGCAGTTCTTGCGCTCTGTCAGTTTACTTACTACAAGTAATGGGTACTATGTACGCCGGCCAGTTTCTCTTTCTTGAGAGATGGCTATTTAATAGAAAGTCCTTGAAGGGGAACACGATGAACAACGTTCTGAAATTTTCTGCTCTGGCTCTGGCCGCAGTCCTGGCTACCGGTTGCAGCAGCGTATCCAAAGAAACCGAAGCTCGTCTGACCGCTACCGAAGACGCAGCTGCTCGTGCACAAGCTCGTGCCGATGAAGCCTATCGCAAAGCTGACGACGCTCTGGCTGCTGCTCAAAAAGCACAACAGACCGCTGACGAAGCTAACGAGCGCGCTCTGCGTATGCTGGACAAAGCCAGCCGCAAGTAATAGTCCTTCGGGATTGTTATTGGAAGCCGACCCACTTGTGGGTCGGCTTTTTTATTGCCGCCGTGAAAGTGCAACAGCAGAAACGACGAGGCCTGCACGATGGCAGGCCTCAGGTACAGCAGGAATGGCTTACTGCATGTCGTAAGGCACGCTGGACACCATCGGCGCCGGGTTGCCAGCGCCATTGGGCACGGCGATCTCCACCGGCATGCCGTCTTCGGCGGCGACCACATCACGAACCATGTCCCAGTTCATGCGCAGGTTGTTGGCCAGGTCTTCGCGCTTGAGCAGGGCGTTGATGACCGCGGTGTGCTTGTCGACCACCGACGGATCGCCCTTGTCGTCCAGCGGCGTGTGCGCCTCGAGATAGACCTTGCCGGCACTGATACCGAACTTGTACGGCTCGTTGATGATGCGCACCGGCACACCGACCGGGGCCATCTTGGCCAGTTCCAGCACGTTGTTGTTGAACATGCGGAAGCAGCCGTGGCTGGTGCGCATGCCGATGCCGAACTTCTTGTTCGAACCGTGGATCAGATAGCCCGGCACGCCGAGGGTGAACTTGAACGGCCCCAGCGGGTTGTCCGGACCTGCCGGTACCACGGACGGGAGGATGTCGCCGTCTTCGGCGTGCTCCTTGCGGATCGAGGCAGGCGGCGTCCAGGTCGGGTTCGGGGTCTTGGCGGTGACCCTGGTGTTGGCAATCGGCGAACCCCAGCCTTCACGGCCGATGCCCAGCGGGTAGGTGTGCACCACGTTCTGCCCTTTCGGGTAGTAGTACATGCGGTACTCGGCAAGGTTGATGACGATGCCTTCGCGCGGGCCCGGCGGCAGGATGAAACGGGTCGGCAGGATGATCTCGGTGCCGGCGCCCGGCAGCCACGGGTCGACGCCGGGGTTGGCGGCGATCATTTCCAGGTAGCCAAGGTCGTTGGCGGTGCCGATGTCGGCAAAGGTGTCTTCGTACTTGGCCTTGATCACCTGGACCTGGCCGATGACGTCTTCACCGGGAGGCGGCAGGGGGAACTCCAGCGCAGCAGCGGGACCTGCCGCCAGCAGGGCGGCCAGGGACAGGCAACGGGTGACGGCGGGAAAGCGCGGCAACATCCGGGAAATCCTTCGCTAATTCAATTGAGTCAAGCAATCGATTGTACACCGCCCCCCGCGGAACAGGGAGATGTCCCGGGCGCAGTTGGCGGTGCAGGGGATGAAAGGTTATATCAGCGCGTTACAGCTCGGGCCACACTGGCCGCGTGCCACGGCGCTGGGCATCGAGAATTGCCCGGCACAGCGAGCACAGGCGGCGGTCACGGTAGATGCTGCGCTCGGCCTGCGACCAGCGCGGTTGCGCCGGCAACAGGGTGCCGCAGAGGGTGCGGTCGGCCGAGCCACCGAGCTCGAGCTGGCGGGCTACCAGGTGGACGCGGATCTCCTGGCAGGCGAACAGGTCAAGCTGTTCGTCAGGCTCGATCAATTGATAGGCATACAGGGACCAGGCGGGACGCGGCATCGGGGGCTCCAAATCGGGGGCGCAACATTAGCCGAAAGCCGGTCACTATAAAAGCGTCAAAGCAGCGGTTTTAGTTGCGGCCAGGCATTTTCCAGCAACCTGGCCTGGGCGCCCTGCGCCGGATGGATGCCATCGCCCTGCATCAGCTCGGGTACACCGCCCACCCCTTCGAGGAAAAACGGCACCAGCGGCACCTGTTTTTCCGTCGCCAGGTTTTCATACACCTGGGCAAAAGCCTCGTTGTAACGCTTGCCATAGTTGGGCGGCAGGCGCATGCCCAGCAACAGCACCTTGGCGCCGGCAGCCCGCGAGCGGTCGATCATCGAGGCAAGATTTTGTTGCAATTGCGTTGGCAGCTGCCCGCGCAGGCCATCGTTGCCGCCCAATTCGAGCACCACCAGCTCCGGCTTGTGCTCTGCAAGCAGCGCCGGCAGCCGCGCCTGGCCGCCGGCACTGGTGTCGCCGCTGATCGAGGCATTGATCACCTTGGCGTCGAAACCCTCGCTCTTCAGGCGTTTTTCCAGCAAGGCAACCCACCCCTCGCGGGTATCCAGGCCGAAAGCGGCACTGATACTATCGCCGACAATCAGCACGGTCCCCGCGGCTGCGCCCTGGGCCAGGCACATCAAGGCCAGGCCAGCACTCAATAACCACACTCGCATCGGATTCTCCATGGGCCCCAGCATTCTCAGTGCGCGCAACCTTAGCAAAGTGGTCCCCAGCGCGGAAGGCGACCTGACCATCCTGCACGAACTCTCGATGGAATTGAAACAAGGCGACAGCCTGGCCATCGTCGGCGCCTCGGGCTCGGGCAAATCGACCCTGCTCGGCCTGCTGGCCGGCCTCGACCTGCCTAGCGCAGGCTCCGTGACCCTGGCCGGCCACGACCTCGGGCCGCTGGATGAAGACCAGCGCGCACGGGTGCGGGCCGAGCATGTCGGCTTCGTGTTCCAGTCGTTCCAGTTGCTCGACAGCCTCAACGCCCTGGAAAACGTCATGCTGCCGCTGGAGTTGGACGGTCGCCGCGATGCCCGCGAGCACGCCCGCAGCCTGCTCGAACGGGTGGGCCTGGGCCAGCGCCTGAGCCACTCGCCGCGCCAGTTGTCCGGTGGCGAGCAACAACGGGTGGCCATCGCCCGCGCCTTTGCCGCCGAGCCTGCGGTGCTGTTTGCCGACGAGCCGACCGGCAACCTCGACAGCCACACCGGCGAGCGCATCAGCGACCTGTTGTTCGAACTGAACAAGGAGCGCGGCACCACCCTGGTACTGGTCACCCATGACGAACGCCTGGCCCAGCGCTGCCGTCGCCTGATCCGCCTGGACGCCGGCCACCTGGTCGCGCCGCTGGAGCCCTGATGAAACGCCTGCCGTTGTTCCCCCTGGCCCTGCGCCAGTTGCTGCGCGACGCCCGCGCCGGCGAGTTGCGCGTGCTGTTCTTCGCCCTGCTGGTGGCGGTGGCGGCCAGTACCGCGATCGGCTACTTCGGCGCCCGCCTCAATGGCGCCATGCTGCTGCGCGCCACCGAATTCCTCGGCGCCGACCTGGTGCTGCAGGGCAGCTCGCCGGCCGCCCCCGAGCAGATCAGCCGCGGCACCACCCTGGGCCTGCAGCATGCCCAGGTGGTCGAGTTCTCCAGCGTGATCGCCACCGACAACGGCATCCAGCTGTCGAGCATCAAGGCGGCCAACGACCGTTATCCGCTGCGCGGTGAGCTGCGCAGCGCCGCCGAGCCCTATGCCAGCGAAACCACCGGTGGCGGCCCGGCACCGGGCGAGGCCTGGGTCGAGCCACGTCTGCTGGCAGCGCTGGAGCTGAAGATCGGCGACAGCATCGATGTCGGCATGAAAACCCTGCGCATGAGCCGGGTACTGACCTACGAGCCCGACCGCGCCGGCAACTTCTATAGCCTGACCCCACGGGTACTGATCAACCTTGCCGACCTTGAGGCCACCGGGGTGGTGCAACCGGGTAGCCGGGTCAGCTACCGCGAACTCTGGCGCGGCGAGCCCGAAGCCCTGGCCAGCTACCGTGACGCGGTGAGTAAAAACCTTGCCGCCAACCAGCGCCTACAGGATTCGCGCGATGGCAACCAGCAAATCGGCGGCGCCCTGGGCAAGGCCGAACGCTACCTGAACATGGCCAGCCTGGTGGCAGTGCTGCTCGCTGGTGTCGCCGTGGCCCTGTCGGCCAGCCGCTTCGCTACCCGCCGTTTCGATGCCAGCGCCCTGCTGCGCTGCCTGGGCCTGTCGCGGCGCCAGGCGCTGAGCCTGTTCTGCCTGCAACTGGCGATTCTTGGCAGCATCGCTGCGCTGTGTGGCGCGGCGCTCGGCTGGCTGGCCCAACTGGGCCTGTTCCAGTTGCTGCAGGGGTTGATGCCGGCGCAGATCCCACCTGGCGGCATCGGCCCGGCCCTGGCCGGGATTGCCACCGGCCTGGTGGCCCTGGCCGGTTTCGCCCTGCCGCCGCTGGCCGCCCTGGGCCGGGTGCCGCCGCTGCGGGTATTGCGCCGCGACCTGCTGCCGGTACCGGCCAGCAGCTGGCTGGTGTATGGCGCCGCACTGTTCGCCCTTGGGCTGATCATGTGGCGGCTGAGCCTCGACCTGCTGTTGACCTTCGCCCTGCTCGGCGGTGGCCTGGTGGCCGCCTTGCTGCTGGGCGGCCTGCTGTTGCTCGGCCTGCGCAGCCTGCGCCGCCTGCTCGCCGGCAGCCCGCTGGCCTGGCGCCTGGGCCTTGGCCAGTTGCTGCGCCATCCGCTGGCGGCGGCCGGGCAATCGCTGGCCTTCGGCCTGATCCTGCTGGCCATGGCGCTGATTGCCCTGCTGCGCGCCGAGCTGCTCGACACCTGGCAGAACCAGCTACCCAAGGACGCCCCCAACTACTTCGCCCTGAACATCCTGCCCGACGACAAGAACAGCTTTGCCCAGCGCCTGAGCGAATTTTCCGCCGAAGCCGCGCCGCTGTACCCGGTCATCCCCGGACGCCTGACCGCAATCAACGGTGAGCCGGTGCAACAGATCGTCAGCAAGGAATCCACCGGCGACCGCGCGGTGCAGCGCGACCTGAGCCTGACCTGGGCTGCCGACCTGCCCCAGGGCAACACCCTGAGCGAAGGCCAGTGGTGGCAGGCCCAACCGCCGGCCGACGCCCTGCCCGGCGTCTCGGTGGAAGCCGAACTGGCCCTGAGCCTCAAGCTCAAACTCGGTGACCAGCTGACCTTCAGCATCGGCGGCCTGCAACGTCAGGTGCAGGTGAGCAGCCTGCGCACGGTCAACTGGGACAGCTTCCAGCCCAACTTCTACATGATCTTCCAGCCTCAGACCCTGCAGGACCTGCCGACCACCTACCTGACCAGCTTCTACCTGGCCCCCGGGCATGACCAGCAGGTGGTGGCGCTGTCGCGGGCGTTCCCGGCGGTGACCATCCTTCAGGTCGATGCGTTGCTGGAACAACTGCGCAGCATCCTCGCCCAGGTCACCCTGGCGGTGGAGTACGTGCTGTTGTTCGTGCTGGCGGCGGGCCTGGCGGTGCTGTTCGCCGGTCTGCAGGCGACCCTCGACGAGCGTATTCGCCAGGGCGCCCTGCTGCGCGCCCTGGGCGCCGGGCGCGGTTTGCTGGTCAAGGCCCGACGCATCGAGTTTGGCTTGCTCGGGGCGGCCAGCGGCCTGCTGGCGGCGATTGGCTGCGAGCTGATCACCCTGGTGCTGTACCGCTACGCCTTCGACCTGCACTGGAGCCCGCACCCATGGCTGCTGTTGCTGCCGGTCCTCGGCGCCCTGCTGGTAGGCGGTGCCGGGGTCTACGGCACGCGCCGGGCGCTCAATGCCAGCCCGCTGGCGGTACTGCGCGAGGGCTGATCAGGGTTTGACGTAGTCGATGGCGTTAACCCACCAGCACATCTCGCCGGAAGGGGTCTGGACGATGACTTCATCGCCGACCTCTTTTTTCAGCAAGGCGCGGGCCATGGGCGAGTCGATCGAGATGTAGTCCATGCGCCCGTAGATCTCGTCGTAGCCAACGATGCGAAAGCGCTTGCTCTCGCCCTCCTCGTTCTCGATTTCGACCCAGGCGCCGAAAAACACCCGGCCTTCCTGCTCTGGCGAATAGTCGACCACGCGCATGTCTTCCAGGCGTTTGCGCAGGTAGCGCACGCGGCGGTCGATCTCGCGCAAGAGCTTCTTGTTGTACTGGTAATCGGCGTTCTCGCTGCGATCGCCCAGCGACGCTGCCCAGGTGACTTTCTGGGTGACATCGGGGCGCTTGACCCGCCACAGATGGTCCAGCTCCTGTTTGAGCGCTTCGTGACCTTCCTTCGTGATGATTTGCGTACTCAACAAAAATTCTCGCTTCCAGGCTGACTGAGTGGCTTGCAGGGCCTGATCATCAACCCTGTCGAAGCACGGCGCAACTGCACGTGACTTGTGCCTGTCGGTTCCAGTCCCAAGAGTGAAACCGCAGACAACCACAACAATACGGTCTGACCCGCATGCACGCCCAACGCACCGCCTTGCACAACGAGTTGCACGCCCGCCCGTCGCTGTATTTCGATGAGCCCGCGCATGTTTTCCACCTGGCGTTTCTCGGCGCCGATGCCGACTGCAATGCCCTGTTGCAGCGTTGCTGCCCGGGCGCCATCGAGCCCGATGCCGCCCAGGGCATCACCACGCTGGACGGCCATCCGTTCAAATGGGAGCGCCATTCCGAGTTCTTCACCCTGACCCTGGTAGTGCCCGCCGCCAGCGCCGAGCTGCACTGGAGCACTTTGCCCGCCGCCCTGGCTGCAGGTGTGGAGCCCTACCGTGAGCAGATGATTAACTCGGTGCAGGTGCTGGTACGCGATGAACACGACCTCGACCTCAGCCGTTACGGTTTCAAGGACCCCAGCGGCTCGTGCGTGGGCGGTGGCGATGCCGTGGTGTGGAGTGATTTTCGCCTGACTGCCGATGGCACCAACCGCTTCCTGTTCATCAACCGCCGGCTCAATGCCTACCGCCAGGGGCGCATGATCCGCCGCCTGCTGGAGATCGAGACCTACCGGATGATGGCGTCTTTGTCGCTGACCGCCGCCAAGGCCCTGGGCCCGCAACTGGACGCCTATGACCGCAAACTGGTGAGCCTGTCGGAGCGTAACGTCAGCAGCGACGGCGGCAACGCCAAGGCGCTGCTGGCCGATATCGCCCAGTTGTCGCGCCAGGTGGTCGGCAGCACGGTCAAGCACCGCCACCGCTTCAGCGCCACCCAGGCCTATGCGCAACTGGTGTTCGAGCGCCTGGGCGAGTTGCGCGAGAGCCATGTCGGCGATTGCCAGCGCCTGGGGGTGTTCATCGAGCGGCGCTTCAAGCCCACCGTGCGTTACTGCGCGGCCAGCGAGCAGCGTCTGGAGCACCTGGCCGAAAGCGTCGCCAACCTCGGCGACCTGTTGCAGGCGCGGGTGCAGGTGGAGATGGAAGAACAGAACGCCGAGATCCTGCGCAGCCTCAACGCCCGCGCCGACACCCAGATCAAGATCCAGCGGGCAGTCGAAGGCCTGTCGATCATCGCCATCAGCTACTACCTGCTGAGCCTGTTCAAGCTCTTATATGCCGGCCTGCACACCCTCGGCGCACAGATCACTGCCCGCGAAGCGCTGCTGGGCATGGCGCCGGTGGTGATATTGACCCTGCTGGTGATTTTGCTACGGATCAGGAAAGCCAAGGCGCATTGACGCCCGGGCCCGGGCTGCTCAGGCCCGGGTGATCAAACCCTGGCGGGCGACGCGGGTCAGGTGGCCGATAACTTCGGCAGCGTCGTCGGCGCTGGGCGACTGGATCACGGCGAGATCGAAACGGTCGTTGGCAAACTGGCCAAGGGAATCGCGGCTGTCGGCGAACTGGATAAGGAAGGCAGTGTTGCGGCTGTTGCGACGCGGCCAGCCGTCAAGGTAGCGCAGGAGGGTTGGCTGATGGCTGCCGCCCAGAAGAATACGCGGCGTGCGCGTGCCCTGGCTGGCGGGCAACGGGGTCAGGCAAACACTGGAACGTGGACAACTCATGGGGTTAGATCTCCGCCTCGCAAAACCCGCTGGGCTGCGGTGGGAGGCGTCACCGAACCAGCGTTTTAGCGGTATTTGGTGAAACCCCCTAAGAGGTAACCCTGCGCCCCGCAAGTAGCTGTTTAAATCGGCGCAAGTCAGCATCCTAGAGGCGCTGCGGGTGGAATGTCAACGGCCCTGGGACTAAAAAACCCCGGAATTTCGACAAGCCGCGCTCAGCAAGAGCGAAGCGAATTGTGCTCTTGATCTTGATCTGCTCTTGATCTATCCGGCCCCGTTAACCAGAAGGGCCGAGCGCAGGTGTTGCGAAGGGGCGAGTGCGCAGCACCTTCGGCGATAGCCGAAGTTGCGAAACGTAGAGTTGCTTGCAACTCGTAGTTCGCAATGCCCCGTAGCGACACCGGAGCGAGGGGACCCGAAGCGCAGCGCAGGGCCCCTGGTGGGGCAAGAATTTTTGCTTACTTTTTTTTCGACTGAAAAAAGTAAGGCGCCGTAAGGGCGCAAAGGTGACTCAGCATCCCCGCCCCATCCGGATCTCCCTGAACCCTAATGAGCGACACCACCCCTACTTGCGCCCATTACCCTTCCCCCCTTTGGGCTCCAGCGAAGCCCGCTCCCGATCAAACGCCAGGAAGTACTTGTTGACACTGTTCACATAGCTCACCGGCCCCATGCCCACCTGCTCCATGGCAATGCGCTCGGTCTGGAAAAACCACTGGTTACCATTGAGCCCCCGCCGCCGGGCCTCGGCGCGCATCGCCTGGACCCGCTCCGGCCCCAGGTTGTAGGCCGCCAGAGTGAAGGCCATGCGCTCACGCTCGTTGAGCTGGTTACTGGCAAAGAACTTGCGCCGGATCAGCGCCATGTAGCGGGCGCTGGCCTGAACATTGCCATCGACATTGGAAATATTGCTCACCCCCACCCGCTGGGCAGCGCTGGGGGTGATCTGCATCAGCCCATGAGCGCCACCAGCGCCGCGCGCGCTCGGGTCAAGGGAAGACTCCTTGAAGGCCACCGCTGCAAGGTTCAGCCAATCGATATTCTGTGCGCTGGCATGGCGCTGCAACACCGGCCGCAAGGCCTCCAGGCGCTTGCGGTCGCTACGCGCCAACGGGTTGTGCACCCGGTAGAGGCGCCGGTAGATCCGCTCGAACGCTGCGTCCTGGTTGGCCGGCGCCTTGTAGCCCTGCAAAAAACGATCAACGCTGGCGTGCAGCATCACCGCATCCCGGCGCACGTACCAGCGCATGGCCTCGGGGCTGGCCAGGTGCAGTTTGCGCTCGACCCGCAGCTTGGGCATGACCTTGGCCCAGCGTTCGGCAATTGGCTGCTCGACCACGGTCAGGTGAAAGATCCCGGCCTGGACCATCTCCAGCACGTCTTCCACGGCCAGCGTCGGGTCGACCCACTCGACCTTGATCGGCGCAAGCTTACGCAGGGCCAGTTTCTGGTTAATCTCGTGCAGGGTGTCGCCGGCCGCGCTGGAGCTGGTCAGCGCCAGGGTACGCCCGGACAACTGCTCGACGCGCTGGACGCTGCGCTCGCCCTTGCGCCCGACCAGCACCAGCGGCACCTTGTCGACCACCGGATCGCTGGCGCTGAGACCGCGGGTAGAGGTCGGGTCGACCAGCTCGCCAGGCGCCACCAGGTCGGCTTCGCCGCGCTGCAAGGCGGCCAGCAACTGGTCTTTGGCGCGAGGGATGATCTTCAGGCGGATTTCCTCGCCATCGCGGGCGCGGGCATTGAGGTAATGCTCGAACGCGCGCAGGCGGTGATACTCGACCCCCACCGGCTCGCCCTTGACTTCGCCGGAGCTGTTGCGGCTCTGGTTGACCAGCACCTTCAGTACCCGGCTGCTGCGGATTTGCGCAAGGTCGCGCGCCGGGGTCTTGGGCACCGCCTGTTGCGGCCCGGCCAGACGCGCGCTGGCCGGCCCGGTAGGCAGCAGCGAGAAGCTCAGCACGATCAACAAAAACAGCGCTCGGGTCATCCGTTGCGAGGTCCGCGCGTGTGGGGTTGGCGCCATAGTTTGCAGTCGTTCCATGACAATTGACCGCAAAAGACCACGACAACTCGTTGAAGTTCTTGGCTTTATCGATTTCGGTCGAGCTTTGTTATGCTGGCCGGCTTCCGGCCTGAGGTAGCACCATGCAACTCATCGACATCGGCGTCAATCTGACCAACCCAAGTTTTGCCGACAAACACCAGGCAATTCTCGAACGCGCCCTGGCCGCCGGGGTGGTGCAGATGATGGTCACCGGCACCAGCCTTGAGGGCAGCGAACAGGCCCTGGAGCTGTGCCAGCAACTCGATGAAAGCGCCCAGCACCTGTTCAGCACCGCAGGCGTGCACCCCCATGACGCCAGCAGCTGGAGCAGTGCCAGCAGCCGTCAGTTGCGGGCCTTGCTTGAGCAGCCGCGGGTGCAGGCCGTGGGTGAATGCGGGCTGGATTTCAACCGCGATTTTTCGCCGCGCCCGCAGCAGGAAAAGGCCCTGGAAGAACAGCTGGCCCTGGCGGTCGAGTTGCAGATGCCGGTGTTCCTCCACGAGCGCGACGCCAGCGAACGCCTGCTGGCGATCCTCAAGGACTTTCGCGACCGCCTGCCGGCAGCGGTAGTGCACTGCTTTACCGGCGAGCGCGCAGCGTTGTTCGGCTACCTGGACCTGGACCTGCACATCGGCATCACCGGCTGGATCTGCGACGAGCGCCGCGGCACCCACCTGCACCCGCTGGTCAGCAGCATCCCCCAAGGCCGCCTGATGCTCGAAAGCGATGCGCCCTACCTGCTGCCGCGCAGCCTGCGACCCAAACCGAAAAGCGGGCGCAACGAACCGGCGTTCCTCACCGAAGTGCTGCGTGAAGTGGCCCTGCACCGTGGCGAAAGCGTCGAGCAACTGGCCGCCCACAGCACCGCCACGGCACGGGCCTTCTTTAACCTGCCCGCGATTATTTGACGCATATCAAAACGTCTTGATGATCGAGTCGGCACAATGATGGCACCTTGCCAACAATGTTTCCGCTCAATCAGAGAAGACCTACCATGGGTGCCTGGCTTAGCAATATCTCCCTGAAATACAAGTTCTGGGCCGTGAACGCGGTCGCCTTTGTCACCACGTTGTTCCTGGTGCTGTATGCCGTGCACCTGGAGCAACAGGCGCGGGCCCAGACCGCCCAAAGCAAAGCTGAAGCCGAGGCGCAGTTGCTGGCTGCCTGGCCTGCCGGGCAAACTTTGCCGAGCAACGCCCTGTGGCTGACCTACAGCCCCGGCCAGGTACCGCAATTTGAAGGGCAAAGCCTCGATGCGCTGGCCACGGCCCAAGGCTGGGTCGAACTCGAAGGCTTGCCGTTGCTGGGTGAAAACCCTTTGACCGGCGCCCAGGTGATCAGCCGCGGCGACCAGCAGATTGCCGTGCTCGCCCCCTCCCCCAGCCTGATCCAGGTGTTCACCGACCGCTTCACCAACTACGCCGTGTGCGTACTGATCCTGATGCTGGCGATGCTCTGTGCCTCGCAATTGTTGATCCGCTTTCTGCTCAGCCAGCTCAACACCCTCAAGGATGTGATGCTGCACGTGGAAAAAACCGGCGACCTGTCGGCCCGCGTGCCGCTGGCCTGTGGCGATGAGGTCGGGCAGATGGCCAGCGCCTTCAATGCCATGCAAACCACCTACCACCGGGTGGTCAACACCGTCGCGCGCACTGCCGCGCAGCTGGATTCCGGCGCCGCGCGCCTGGCCGCGAGCATGAACGATGTGCGCCACGGCATGCTCGGCCAACAGAGCGAAACCGACCAGGCCGCCACCGCCATCAACGAAATGACTGCCACGGTCTACCACATTGCCCAGCACGCCGGTGCCACCCGCGACCTGTCGCAGAGCGCCGACTCCCTGGCCGGCAGTGGCCAGGAGGTGGTCAGCCGGGTGCAGACCTCGATTGCCGGGCTGTCCAGCGGCGTGCAGCAGACCGCCGAGATGATTCGCCAACTGGCCGACGACAGCCAGAAGATCAACGGCGTGGTCGGGGTGATCCACAGCATTGCCGAACAGACCAACCTGCTGGCCCTCAACGCTGCCATCGAGGCCGCCCGTGCCGGTGACCTGGGCCGCGGCTTTGCCGTGGTCGCCGACGAGGTGCGCAACCTGGCCAAGCGCGTACAGGCCTCCACCGACGAAATCACCACCATGGTTTCGGCGCTGCAGGCCGGTACCCGCGACGCCGTGGACTTCATGCAGGAAAGCTCGTTCAAGGCTGACGACTGCGTGCAGCAGGCCCAGGAAGCCGGCGCTGCCCTGGCGGAAATCACCAGCGCGGTGGCACAGATGCGCGAAAGCAACACGCAAATTGCCGTGGCCGCCGAGCAGCAAAGCCAGGTGGCCGAAGAAATGAACCGGGCAGTGGTAAGCATCCGCGATGTGACCGAAGAGACCGTACAGCAGACTGTCGACTCGGCCACCACCAGCAGCGAGCTGGCGACCCTGGCCGGTGAGCTGAACAAGGCCATCGGTCAGCTCAAGCTATAGGCGTCATAGCCGCCATCGATTGGCCCCTTCACCGGGGCCGCACTATTCTTCAGGCAAGACCCTGAGGAACATTTCCATGAGCAAACGCCTGCCCAACCTGCCCGCCTGGCAATGGCGTGGCTACCACCACAACCACCGCAACCCGACCAACCTGGTGCTGCACCTGATTGCCGTGCCGCTGTTCATCCTCGGCGTGCTGCTGGTGCTGTCCGGTTTGTTCTCGCTGGACCTGGGGCAACTGGCGGTGGGCATCATCGCCCTGATCGCCGGGCTCGGCCTGCAACGCCAGGGGCATCGCCTGGAGGCCCAGCAACCCGAGCCGTTCGCCAACCGCCAGGACGCCATCGGCCGCCTGCTGGTGGAGCAGTTCATCACCTTCCCGCGCTTTGTGCTCAGCGGTGCCTGGTGGCGCGCCTGGCGCGAGCGCCACCGGCATTGAGTGGCGTCAGCCGAACACTGTTACGGTCTGGCGGCTGAGCGCCAGCAACTCGCCCTTGTCGCTCCACAGCGCAGCCGCCGCATGCCCGTAACCATCGCGGGCATGTTCGGTTTCGACGTGATAGCGGCACCAGTCCAGGGTGGTCAGGCTCGCCACCGGCTGGATGAACTCGATGGTCCAGGTCAGGGTGCTGCCAGCCGCCGGCTTGTTCAGGTGTGACAGCAAGGTCGGCGGCCAGGCATCGACCAGCGCCAGCAAGTGCGCCTCGCTGATCGGCTCTTCACGCTCGCTGTCGCGAAAACGCACCCAGCCGCCCATGTCGCGGGACTTGTTGTTGCTGAACGGAATGCCGCCGATGGCCCAGCGCAGTGACACATGGCGCATGAACTCGGGGGTCACGCCCTTGATGTACGGCAGCTCCGTGCTCGACTGCTCGAGTGGTTTCATGTCTACCGCCGGCAAGGCCGGAACATCGATAAGCGAATCGCGGCCGCTGCCAAAGCTGCCCTGCATCAGGGTAACCACCTGGCCGTTCTGCACCGCGCGGCCCAGCAGCGAACTGACCGCCTTGCCTTCGCGCAGCAGTTCCACTTCAAAACTGATCGGCATTTGCGGCTCGGCCGGGCCGACAAAGGTGATGGCCAGGGAACGCACCGGGCGCCCCGGCGAGGTCTTGGCCAGCATGGCCTCATACAGCAAGGCCGCCATCAGCCCGCCGAAACAGGCGCGGCCCTGCGCCCAGCTGGAATCAATAACTACCGACTGGGGATGCTGGCGGACCGCCGTGAGCAATTGTGAGAAGTTCATGCCGACCTCAGCGATCAGGAAAAAACTGATCTTAACCAGCCAGCAAGCGGTCTACAGCACGCATTTCGGCCATTTCAGCGGGCTATCGCTGCGCAAGCTGCGCCTGCAGGCGTTCGAGGGTGGCGTCGGCGTCTTGTTCGGCTTTGGCCAACTGCGCTTGCCAATGGCTGACGCACGGCGCCAGATCGCGTTGCTGCTCGGCCTGCAGCAGCCACTGCAACAGGTCGTGCCAGCTGCCCAGGTCACTCTGGGCACGCTTGAGAGCCTTTTGCAGGCGCGAGTTGGAGTGCTGCAGTTGCGGGTAGGCTTCAGCCGCGTAGCGCACCCGTTTGATCAGCAGGCGCAGGCGATGGCGGTCGTGGGCCGGGTCGTCGAGGGCCTGACGCAGTTGCTTCCACTGTTTTTCCAGGCGTTTGTCGATGCGCTGTTGCAGCCGGCGGATCAAGCCCTGGCGCTGGGCGGCGCGCAGGAACACCGGAAAGGCGTCGATGATCGCCAGCAGGCGCGCCAGTTCGGCACTGGCGGCAACGCTGGCGAAGTTTTGCCGGCGCTGGGCCAGGCGTGCCTGCGCCGCGGCCACTTGCTGGCGCTCAAGCAGCTGCGCGGCCAGTACCTCACGGTCACGCAACGGCGTCGTCAAGCTGCCCAGGGCCTTGGCCGCAGCTTCCAGCTGATCGACACCGGGCAGCGCCCGTAATGGTCGCAGCACACTGCGCAAGCGCCGCACGCCGATGCGCAGGTCGTGCAGCGCCTCGCTGTCGGTATCGGCAACCAGGCGCGCCTGGCAGGCCAAAAGGCGCACCTGCAGGCTCAGCACCTGGGCAATGACGTGGTCGAGCATGGCCGACGACATGGTCTACTCCTGTATCAGCGCCCGGCGCGGGATTCACGAATGTAGAAGCGGGCCTTCTCGGCCTTCTTGCTGCAGCCCTCGAACGCTTCGAACTGCTGCTGGGTCTTGGCCCCGGTCAACAGCGACAGGGCTTTTGAATAACTGACAGTACCGGCGAAACCTTCGGCCTTGGCCAGGTCGAGCTCCTTCCAGGCCGAGTCCAGCTGATTGGCGCAGCTGTCGCGGTAGGCTGTCTTGCCAGCGCAACCGGTCAGAACCAGAGCAATCAGGGGCAGGCAAATCCAGGCTTTCATCGGCAATACCTCAAAAGAAAAAGTTCAGGGTGGCGACTTCGACGGTAAACAGCGAGAAAAGTGCCCTGTTCAGCGTAGCCCAGTGCCAGTGACGATTGAAGCACAGACACAATTGGGCGCATTGTTAGACCATGGAAGCAGAACACCGGGGAAGCATCATGAAAAAACGCGTCGCACTGGTTCTGGGTTCGGGCGGGGCCCGGGGCTATGCACACATCGGCGTGATCGAGGAAATCGAACGCCGTGGCTATGACATCGCCTGTATCGCCGGCTGCTCCATGGGCGCGGTGATTGGCGGAATTTATGCCGCCGGCAAGCTCGATGAATACCGCAACTGGATTGAAAGCCTGGACTACCTCGACGTCCTGCGCCTGGTGGACGTGAGCTTTCGCCTGGGGGCGATCCGTGGTGAGAAAGTCTTCGGCCAGATCCGCAAGATCGTCGGCGAGATCAACATCGAAGACCTGCGCATCCCCTACACGGCGGTGGCCACCGACCTTACCAACCAGCAGGAAATCTGGTTTCAGGAAGGCTGCCTGCACCAGGCCATGCGTGCCTCGGCGGCGATCCCCAGCCTGTTCACGCCCGTGGTGCAAGGCAATCGCATGCTGGTCGACGGCGGCATCCTCAACCCCTTGCCGATCATCCCGGTGGTGTCCAGCCACTGCGACCTGATCATCGCCGTGAACCTCAACTCGACCAACCAGAAGCAGTACCAGTTGCCAGTGATCGAACGCCCGGCGGCGTTCAAGCTGCGCTTTGACAACCTGATCAATTCGCTGGGTTCGCACTTGCCGTTCCGGCGCAAACCGGCCGAGCAACTGATGCGTATCGAGCAGGGCCTGCAACCGGAGGCGGCGCAAATCCCCAACCCCTGGCTCAGCGATGCCGCCGACCCCGAAGCCCAGCAACCGGCGGCAGCGCCAGAAATTGAAGGCGCGCCGAAATCGGCGACCGGCTCGTTCATCATCGACAACGTCGGGCCGGCGTCATTGCTGGACTTGATCAACCAGAGTTTCGAGGTGATGCAGACGTCGCTTGCGCAGTACAAGATTGCCGGCTACCCGCCGGATGTACTGATCAACGTGCCCAAGCGCGTGTGCCGGTTTTTCGAGTTCTACAAGGCGCCGGAACTGATCGCCCTGGGGCGGGAGATTGCCCGGGACACGCTGGATAACTATGAGGCGGAGCGGCGTTGATGACTAACAGCATCGCGGGGCAAGCCCGCTCCTACACTTGCTGTGGGAGCGGGCTTGGCCCTACTCCGGTCCGATCAGCCTGTACCCCACCCCGGGCTCAGTCACGATGAACCGCGGCGCCGTCGGGTCATCGCCAAGCTTCTGGCGCACATGGGCGACGACGATGCGCAGGTAATGGCTGTCGTCGACATGAGTCGGCCCCCAGATGTCCTTGAGCAGTTGCTGCTGGGTAATCACCCGCCCGGGATGGCTGGCGAGCTGCGCCAGCAGTGCATATTCCTTGCGCGTCAGCGCCACCTCGACGCCGTCCAGGGTCACCTTGCGAAACGCCAGGTCGACGGTCAACGGCCCGAAGCTCAGCGCCGAGGCGCTGGCTGATGCCTGCGGCGCCTGGCGCAGCAAGGCGCGTACGCGAGCGAGGAATTCCTGAATGCCAAAGGGCTTGGTCACGTAGTCGTTGGCGCCGTTGTCCAGGGCTTCGACCTTCTGGACTTCACTGGCACGCACCGACAGCACCAGCACCGGCACCGCGCTCCACTCGCGCAATTCACGCAGCACCTGCTGGCCGTCCATGTCCGGCAGGCCCAGGTCAAGCACCACCAGGTCCGGGCGCGCCAGTGCCGCCTGGGTCAGGCCCTCGGCGCCGCTGCCGGCTTCCACTACCTTGTAGCCCTGGGAGCTCAGGCTGATACGCAGGAACTTGCGGATTTGCGGTTCGTCATCGATGACCAGCAGGGTCGCGCTCTGGCTCATGGGGCTTCGCTTTCAGGCTCGGGTTGGGTCGGCAGCGGCAAGCATAGAGTGATGCAGGTGCCCTTGCCATCGATACCGTCGGCGACGCGGATGTGCCCGCCGTGGGCGCCGATCATGCCCTGGCAGATCGCCAGGCCCAGCCCCGTGCCCTGCCCGCCTCGATCACCACGCGCGGCGGTATAGAACATGTCGAAAATCCGCTCGCGGTCGGCTTCGGGAATGCCCGGGCCCTCATCGCTGACGGCAAAGCACAGCAACTCGCCGTCGACGCTGACCTGCAGATCGAGCCGGCCAGCCGCCGGCGAAAAGCGCGCGGCGTTCTCCAGCACATTGATCAGCGCCTGCTCGATCAACGCCGCATGCACGAACAACAGCGGCAGGTCGGCCGGCACTTCGGTGCGCAGCTGCAACGGCGCCAGCACCACCCGTAGGCGGTTCAGGGCGCTGCCGACGATGTCGCTGGGCGCCACCCAGTCGCGCGCAAGCTTGAGGCCGCCATGGCCCAGGCGGGTCATGTCGAGCAAGTTCTGGATATAGCGATCCAGGCGCTCGGCTTCATTGCGGGTGCCTTCAAGCAGTTCCTGGCGGTCGGCCTTGGGGATCGCCTCGCCGAGGGCCAGCAGGCTGTCGATGCTGCCGCGCATGGCGGTCAGCGGCGTGCGCAGGTCGTGGGACACCGAGGCCAGCAAGGCGCTGCGCAGTTGCTCGGTTTCGCCGTGCAAACGCGCCGATTCCAGCTGCTCGGCCAAGCGCGCCCGCGCCAGGGCCTGGGCCAGCGGCTGGCTCAGGGCCTTGAGCAGGCGCCGATGCTGAGCGGTCAGTTGCTCGCCCTTGTGCGGGCGCACGCCGAGCAGCGCCAGACGCGCATCGTCCACCGACAGCGGCCACCACCACCAACGACCGTTAGGCAGGGTATCGCTGCCCAGACCCGCGGCCTGGTCGTGCTGCCAGGCCCAGTCGGCGGCGGCACGCTCGTTGTCGCTGAACTGCAGGTTGCCGCCGCTGGCCACCTGCAGACGGCCTTCGGCGTCGCGCTCGAGCAGGCACACCTGCAGGTCCTGCCAGCCATCCAGGTGCTGGCCGGCGGCGGTGAATACCGCCTGGCGATCGGTGGCAGCGGTGAGCTTGCGCGACAGGTCGAGCAACTGGCTGGTCTGCTCCTGGGTTTCGCGCAAAGCCTGCAATTGCCGGCGCTGGCGCGCCGCCAGGTTGCCGGTAAGCGCCGCCATCAACAGGAAGAACAGCGAGGTCAGTACGTCTTCTTCACGCTGGATGCTGAAGGAGAAATTCGGCGGGATGAACAAAAAATCGTAGGCCAGGAACGACATCACTGCACAGGCCAATGCCGGGCCCAGGCTGCTGCGCACCGCCACCAGCAACACCGCCGCGAGGAACACCAGCGAGATGTTCGGCAGCGCCAGCACGCTGGCCACCGCCCAGGCCAGGCCGGTGGCCAGGACCGTGGCGGCGAAGGCCAACAGGTAATGACGCCAGACCCAGACCTTTTTCGCCGCTGCACTGGGCGGCTCGGGCTGGGTGTCGCGGTCGAGCACGTTGATTTCCAGGCCGTGGGCATCGCGCAGCAAGCGCGTCGCCACGCCAGCGCCGAACAGCCGCCGACGCAGGCGATCGCGCGACTGGCCGACCAGCACCAGGCTGGCGCGGCGCTCCAGGGCATGCTGGATCAGGGTCTTGGCCACCTCGCCGGCGCGCAGCAGCACCACTTCGCCGCCCAGCCGTTCGGCCAGTTGCTGGGCCGCCTGCAAGCGCTGGCGCGCGGTTTCGTCACGTAGCCGGCCGTTGTCGACGTGCACCAGGGTCCACGGCAGATGACGCCGCTGCGCCACCCGGCTGGCGTGACGCACCAGGCGTTCGGCCTGGGCATCGCCATCGACGCCAACCAGCAAACGCCCGCGCAAGGCCGGCGCATCCTGGCCAAGCTGGCGGTAACCGTGGGCCAGGTCGGCATCGACCTGGGCCGCAGCGGTTTGCATGGCCAGCTCGCGCAAGGCGGTAAGGTTGGTCTGGGTGAAGAATGCATCGATCGCCGCCCGTGCCTGCTCCGGCACGTAGACCTTGCCCTCGCGCAGGCGCTCGAGTAGTTCGCGCGGCGGCAGGTCGATCAGCACCAGTTCGAAGGCTTCCTGCAGCACCCAGTCGGGCAGGGTTTCGCGCACCTGCACACCGGTAATGCCACGCACCTGGTCGTTGAGGCTTTCCAGGTGCTGGACGTTGACCGTGGTGTAGACGTCGATGCTGGCGGCCAGCAGTTCCTGGACATCCTGCCAGCGCTTGGCATGGCGGCTGCCGGGGGCGTTACTGTGGGCCAGCTCGTCGACCAGCACCAGTTGCGGACGGGCCTTGAGCAGACCGTCGAGGTCCATTTCTTCCAGCAGCATGCCGCGGTATTCGCTGCGTAGCAGCGGCTGCTGGGGCAAGCCGCCGAGCAGCGCCTCGGTCTCGGCGCGGCCATGGGTTTCGACCACCGCCGCCAGCAGCGCCACGCCCTGGCGCAGCTGGGCATGGGCGGCCTGGAGCATGGCGTAGGTCTTGCCTACCCCCGGTGCCGCACCCAGAAATACCTTGAGCCGGCCGCGCCCTTCGCGCGGCAGCCCGGCCAACAACGCATCAGCGCGTTCGGAATTGCTCATGCTCACTGCCTGTCCTTATTTCGACGCCGGCGACAGCTGCTCAAGGGCGCTGTTCAGGGCCAGTACATTGACCACCGGCGGGCCGATCAAGGGGTGCAGGGTGGACTGCTCGACCAGTACTTGCAAGGCCTCGGGGGCAACCTTGCGCGCCGCCGCCACCCGCGGCAGCTGGTAAGCCACCGCCGCCGGCGACAGGTGCGGGTCCAGGCCGCTGCCGGAGGTGGTCAGCAAGGCCAGCGGCACCGGCCCCTGCGCTTCGATATACAACTGCGCGGCGCTGCTCTTGACCCGCTCGGCCAGCGCCGGGTTGCTCGGCGCCAGGTTGCTGGCGCTGCTCGATACCGTGGCGTAGTCACCGGCCGACGGCCGCGACTGGAACCAGGCGTCACCCTCGAAACGTTGCGCGATCAACTGCGAGCCACGCACCTGGCCCTGGCCGTCGCGCAGCAGGCTGCCATTGGCCTGCTCGGGGAAGGCCAGCTGGGCCACCCCGGTGACCACCAGCGGGTACACCGCGCCGGTGATCAATGTCATCAACAGGATCAGGCTCAGGGCCGGACGAATAGGGGTAGTCATGGTCATCTCCTTGGTTCAGACCAGCTTCAGGGCGGTGAGCAACAGGTCGATCAGCTTGATCCCGGCGAACGGCACGATCAGCCCGCCCAGGCCATAGATCAGCAGGTTGCGACGCAGCAGGTGGGCGGCGCTGGCCGCCTGTACCCGCACCCCGCGCAGGGCCAGGGGGATCAGCACGACGATGATCAGGGCGTTGAAGACGATCGCCGAGAGGATCGCGCTTTGCGGGCTGCTCAGGTGCATCAGGTTGAGCACGCCCAGTTGCGGGTAGATCGCCGCGAACAGCGCCGGGAGGATGGCGAAGTACTTGGCCACATCGTTGGCAATCGAGAAGGTGGTCAGCGCGCCGCGGGTCACCAGCAGCTCCTTGCCGACCTGGACCACATCCAGCAGCTTGGTCGGGTCGCTGTCGAGGTCGACCATGTTCGCCGCCTCACGCGCGGCCTGGGTGCCGTCGTTCATGGCCATGCCGACATCGGCCTGGGCCAGCGCCGGGGCGTCGTTGGCGCCGTCGCCGCACATCGCCACCAGGCGGCCGTCGTTCTGCTCCTGGCGAATGCGCGCCAGTTTTTTCTCCGGGGTGGCTTCGGCGAGCACGTCATCGACCCCGGCTTCGGCGGCAATCGCGGCGGCGGTCAGCGGGTTGTCACCGGTGACCATCACCGTGCGAATACCCAGTTTGCGCAATTCGGCAAAGCGCTCGCGGATGCCCGGCTTGACCACGTCCTTGAGGTGAATCACCCCCAGCAGGCGCTTGTCGGCGCAGACCAGCAAGGGCGTGCCGCCGCTCTGGGCGATCTTGTCCACTTCGCGGGCCAAGGGCGCGGGCATTTCCAGGCGTTGCATGGCGACGAAGGCCAGCACCGAGTCCACCGCGCCCTTGCGGTAGCGACGCTGCTGGTAGTCGATGCCGGACAGCCGGGTTTCGGCGCTGAAGGCTACAGGCGTGAACTGTTCGGCGTTGGGTTCGTTGAAGTCATGCAACTGGCGCAGGTATTCGACAATCGATTTACCTTCGGCGGTGTCGTCGGCCAGCGACGCCAGCAAGGCGCCCTCGCCAAGCTCGCGGGCGGTGACGCCGGGCGCGGCATGCAGGGCGCTGCAGCGGCGGTTGCCGAAGGTGATGGTGCCGGTCTTGTCGAGCATCAGCACATGCACGTCGCCTGCCGCTTCTACCGCACGGCCGGAACGGGCGATGACGTTAAGGCGTACCAGGCGATCCATGCCGGCGATGCCGATGGCCGACAGCAGGCCGCCGATGGTGGTCGGGATCAGCGTGACCAGCAGCGCCACAAGGAACACCAGCGGGATGCTGCCACCGGCGAAATGGGCGAACGGCTGCAGGGTCACCACCACCACCAGAAAGATCAGGGTCAGGCCGATCAGCAAGATGTCCAGAGCGATTTCGTTGGGGGTCTTCTGCCGCTTGGCGCCTTCGACCAGGGCGATCATGCGGTCCAGGGTCGACTCGCCGGGGTTGCTGGTGATACTGATCAGCAACCAGTCGGAGACCAGCCGGGTATTGCCGGTCACCGCCGAACGATCACCGCCGGACTCGCGGATCACCGGCGCAGACTCACCGGTAATCGCCGCCTCGTTGACCGCGGCGATACCTTCGAGCACCTCGCCGTCGCCAGGGATCATCTCCCCGGCCGAGACCTTGACCACATCGCCCTTGCGCAGGCTGGTGGCCGGGACAATCTCGAAGCTACCCGAGGCCGTCCGGCGGCGGGCACTGAGGCCCTGGCTGCCGGCCTTGAGGCTGTCGGCGCGGGCCTTGCCGCGGCCCTCGGCGAGGGCTTCGGCGAAGTTGGCAAACAGCACCGTGAACCACAGCCACAGGGCGATCTGCAGCGCCACGCCAGTCGGCACGCGGCTGTCGGGCAACAGGCACAGCAAGGTGGTGAAGATCGCGGTCAGTTCCACCACCAGCATCACCGGCGAGCGCTTGAGCTGGCGCGGGTCGAGCTTGACGAAGGCCTGCACCAGCGCCGGGCGCCACAGGGCGGCAAAGGTAGTGCGCGCAGCCTCGGGGGCCTGCGCCTTTACTTCAGGAATCGGCATGTTCATCAGTTGTTCCTCACAAGCCCAGGCTCAGGTATTCGGTCACCGGCCCCAGGGCCAGGGCCGGCAGGAAGGTCAGGCCACCAACCAGCAGGATGGTCACCACCAGTAAGGTGACGAACAGCGGGCCGTGGGTCGGGAAGCTGTTCTGCCCCACCGGTGCGGATTTTTTCAGTGCCAGGCTGCCAGCCAGGGCCAGCACCGGCAGGATGTAACCGAAGCGGCCAATCAGCATGCCCAGGCCGATCATCAGGTTGTGGAAGGTGGTGTTGGCACCCAGGCCAGCAAAGGCCGAACCGTTGTTGGCGCTGGCCGAGGTGTAGGCGTACAGCAACTGGCTGAAGCCGTGGGCACCGGGGTTGCTGATCGTCGCCGCAGGGCCGGGCAAACTGGCCGCCAGGGCGCCGAGCACCAGCACGCCGACCGGCATTACCAGCAGGGTCGCCACCAGCAACTGCACTTCCCGCGCCTGCAGTTTCTTGCCCAGGTATTCCGGGGTGCGGCCGATCATCAGGCCGGCGAGGAACACCGCGATCAGCACGTTGAGCAGCATGCCGTAGAGCCCGGCGCCGACGCCGCCGAAGATCACCTCGCCGACCATCATGTTGACCAGCGCGACCATGCCGCTGAGCGGGTTGAGGCTGTCGTGCATGTTGTTCACCGAGCCGTTGGAAGCGGCGGTGGTGGTCACCGTCCAGAGCACGCTGGCGGTGGTGCCGAAACGGCTTTCCTTGCCTTCGAGCGGCGCGGTCTGTTCAACCAGCGGGCTGCTCAGGTTCGGGTTGGCCTGGTACTCGCTCCACAGCGCGGTGCCGCCGCCGATCAGGAACAGCGCGAGCATGCCGGCGATGATCGCCCGGCTCTGGCGCATGTCCTTGACGTAATGGCCGAAGGTAAACACCAGGGCCACCGGAATGAGAATGATCGAGGCCACCTCGAACAGGTTGCTCCAGGCCGTCGGGTTCTCGAACGGATGCGCCGAGTTGACGCCGAAAAAGCCACCGCCGTTGGTGCCCAGTTGCTTGATCGCGATCTGGCTGGCAGCCGGGCCCAGCGGGATGGTCTGGTCGGCGCCTTGCAGGGTCAGGGCATGAACATAATCGGCGAAGGTCTGCGGCACGCCCTGCCACACCAGCAGCAAAGCCAGCACCAGGCACAGCGGCAGCAGGCCGTAGAGCGTGGCGCGGGTCATGTCGACCCAGAAGTTGCCCAGGGTCTGTGCCGAACGGCGGGCGATACCACGGCACAAGGCAACCAGCACGGCGAGGCCGGTGGCGGCGCTGACGAAGTTCTGCACGGTCAGGCCGAGCATCTGGCTCAGGTAACTGACCGAGGCTTCGCCGCTATAGGACTGCCAGTTGGTGTTGGTGACGAAGCTCACGGCGGTATTGAACGCCAGCGACCACTCCTGCCCCGCCAGGTGCTGCGGGTTGAGCGGCAGGTAGCCCTGCAACAGCAGTACGGCGAACACCAGCACAAAGCCTGCGAGGTTGAAGGCCAGCAAGGCCAGGGTGTACTGCTGCCAGCTCTGCTCTTTGCTGGCATCGACCCCGGCGAGCCGGTAGCAGCCACGCTCGACCGGCCCCAGCAGCGGCGACAGCCAGGTGCGCTGCCCCTCCATCACCTTGAAATAGAAACGCCCGAGCAAGGGTGCCGGGAGCAGTACCAGCGCAAAGAACGCCAGCAGCAACGCGTAATCGTAACTGTGCATGGTCGCTCCTAACCCCGATCGGCGCGCAGCAGCGCGACCAGCAGGTAGATCATCAAGGCCACTGCCAGCAGCAGTGACACCCCGTCCAGAATGCTCATGAAAACTCTCCGTCCTTACGGCACGTGCCGCTGACGGTCATTGTCGGTAGAGGGGCTGTAAAGGGACGAGATCGAGAGCCTGGAGTAGGCATAAAGAATGCGTAAATAACGCGACCCAGCGTCGCCTGGATTGCGACCGCTGCGCGCTCGATCGCGGGGCAAGGCCCGCTCCCACAGAAGGCCCGCCCCTACAGGACTTTCCACTGCGCTGGCTGCTGGTAACCGGCAACCCAGCCGATCACCTGCTCGGCCGGCATCGGCCTTGCGATGCAGTAGCCCTGGGCGATGTCGCAGCCCAGGCCCATCAGCAGTTGGCCATGCTCTACCGTCTCCAGGCCCTCGGCGATCACCTGGCGGCCAAAGGCCCGGGCCAGGCCGATGACGGCGCGGGTCAGGGCCAGGTCGTCGTGGTCGTGGAGGATGTCGCGCACGAACGATTTGTCGATCTTGATGGTCCGCGTCGGCAGGCGCTTGAGGTAGCTGAGCGACGAATAGCCGGTGCCGAAATCATCCAGGGAGAACTGCACGCCCAAGCGCTGGCAGGCCTCCAGGCACTGGCTGACGCGCTGGATGTTTTCGATCGCCACCGACTCGACGATCTCCAGGTCGAGCATCGCCGGCGCCACGTCCGGATGACGCCCGAGCAGCAACTGCAGGCGCTCGACAAAGTCGTCGCGCTGCACATGGCGGGCAGCGATGTTGACGCTGACCGGCCACTGATGGTCCAGCGCCTGCCAGCTTTGCATCTGGCTCATGGCCTGGTCGATCACCCACTCGCCAATCTCGACGATCAGGTCGGTCTGTTCGACTTGCGGCAGAAAATCGCCGGGCAGCACCAGGCCCTTGCCCGGGTGCTGCCAGCGCAGCAGCGCCTCGAAGCCGATCACCACGCCGCTGTGCATGTTGACCTTGGGTTGGTAATGCAGGCACAGCTCACCCTGGTGCAAGGCCTGGCGCAGGCGCGCCACGGTCTGGTGGGTGGCCTTGACCTCCTGGTCCAGCGACACGTCGAACAGGTGAAAGCGGTTGCGCCCGCTCTGCTTGGCCACGTACAGGGCCTGGTCGGCGTGGCGCACCAGGGTGTCGGTGTCTTCGTTGTCCTGGGGGAACAGGGTCACGCCGATGCTGGCGCTGACGCGAATCTCCTGCTCGCGAATCCGGTATGGCGCGGCGATCGCGGTCAGCACCCGGTCAAGCGCCGCCTGCAAGTGGGTGGGGGCCTGCACGTGGCGCAGAATCAGCACGAACTCGTCGCCCGACAAGCGCGCCACGGCATCGCCGCCACGCAGGATGCCCTTGAGCCGGGTGGCCACTTCGACCAACAGCAGGTCGCCGCTGGCATGCCCGTAGCCATCGTTGACCGCCTTGAAGCCGTCCAGGTCGAGCATGCACACCGCCAGCGGAATGTCCTCGTTGCGCGAGAACTCCAGGGCCTGGTTAAGCAGGTCGGACAGGTAGGCCCGATTGGGCAGGCCGGTGAGCACGTCGTGGCCGACCCGCCATTGCAGGGTATGCAGCAGCTGGCGTTTTTCAGTGACGTCGAAGCGGATCGAAACGTACTTGCGCACCTTGCCCGTGGCCGGGTCGATCAGCGGCACCATGGTGCTGTCGACCCAGTACAGCGAACCGTCCTTGGCGCGGTTGCAGATCTCGCCCTTCCACACCCGCCCGGCAACCAGCGCGCGCCACATGCCGATGAAGAACTCCGGCCCGTGCAGGCCGGAGTTGAGGATCCGGTGGTTGGCGCCCAGCAGTTCCTCGCGGCTGTAGCCGGAGATGCTGCAGAACTGCTCGTTGACGTAGGTGATCCGGCCGCTCAGGTCGGTTTCGGAAAAGATCGCAGCGGCATCGACTGCCGCGCGGTAGTTATCGTCCATGAATTCCTCTGCACCCTGGTGGCTAGCGATTGAAACGCTCGACCAGGGCCCGCAGGCCCGAAGAAATGCTTTCCAGTTCGGCGCCGCGGCTGGCTGCAGCATTGGCGTTGAGCGCGGTGGCCTGCACGGTGCTGGCAACCTTGTTGATCTGCTCGGACACGTCTTCGGCCACCGAGGATTGCTCTTGCGAGGCGGCGGCCATCTGCTGGCTCATGTCGCTGATGCGTTCGACCGCGGCGCGAATACCCTGCAAGGCGCGCTGCGCTTCCAGCACCTGGGCCACGCCCTGCTCGGCCTCGTTGATACCGAGGCTGGCGATGCTCACCGCCTCGTCGGCGCCGCTGCGCAGGTTCTCGATGATGCCCTGGATCTGCACGGTCGAGTGCCGGGTCTTGGCCGCCAAGGCGCGAACCTCATCGGCGACCACGGCAAAGCCACGGCCCTGCTCGCCGGCGCGGGCCGCTTCGATGGCGGCGTTGAGCGCCAGCAGGTTGGTCTGTTCGGCAATCGCGCGAATCACTTCAGCGGCGAGCATGATGTCCTGGGTCTGCCCGGCCAGGTGGGTGACCGCCTGGTTGATCTGGCTGACGGTAGTGGCCAGCAACTGGATGGCCTCGCGACTGGTGCCGGCGACCTGGCTGCCCTGCTCGGCCAACTGGTTGGCGGTCTGCGCCTGCACGGCGGTCTGCTGCACATGCTCGGCCACCTCGCCGATGGAGGCGGCCATTTCAGTCATGGCGGTGGCGGTCATGTCGGTTTCGCCGCGCTGCTCCAGCAGTGCCGTTTCAGTGTTGCGCGACAAACGGCTGGAGTCGCTGGCGGCTTCGGCCATTTGCGTGGCCAGGTCGCTCAGGCGGGTGAGCGCGGTTTTCAGCCGCGCTTCTTCGCTGATCAAAATCATCTGCAACTGCGCCGCCGGGCCCAGTAGGTCGCTGTAGGTCAGGGCGCTGATCTGGTCGGCAAAGGTGTGCGTCGAACACCCGACGATCTGCCCCAACTGACGACCCAGACGGCCATGCGCCCACAGGCCGAGCAGCGCGAACAGGCCCAGGGTGATCCCCTGGCCCGGCCATCCCGGCAGCACCTGGTTGGCCGCCACCGCCAGCGCGCCTGCGGCAAGGGGCAGGCTCATCACCTGGCCAAGCTGGGCCAGCCGGCGCCCGCTCGCCACTGCCGGCTTGCCCTCGCGCAAGCGTGCATACAGTGCTTCGGCACGGCGCACCTGCTCACGAGTGGGCTTGACCCGCACCGATTCATAGCCGACCAGGCGGCCGTCCTCGAGAATCGGCGTGACATAGGCGCTGACCCAGTAGAAGTTGCCGTTCTTGCAGCGGTTCTTGACGATGCCCATCCAGCTCTGGCCGGCCTTGAGGTACTGCCACATCAGGGCAAACACCGCTGGCGGCATGTCCGGATGGCGCACCAGGTTGTGCGGGCTACCGATCAGCTCGGCCTGGCTGAACCCGCTCATGGCGGCGAATTCGGCGTTGCAGTAGGTAATATTGCTGGCAGTGTCGGTGGCGGAAATAAGCCGTTGATCCTCGCCGAAAGTCTGTTCGACCGAGGTAACCGGCATGTTGAGACGCACGATAAAACTCCATTTGCAGGGGTCTGCCAGGTTGTCCTGCGCAGCGCCCAAACCATTCGTCCGACACCGAGATCAGCCTTCTACCGGGGTGCTTTGCTGAATAGTCTCAGCTGGGTCAGCGCGGTTGAAACTCGATGGCTTTTGACCTGTCCAAACGATCAATTCTACGAATTACATCACATTATGCAAACAAAGGTGATGAATTGTGGCGTTGCCTCTTGCCGATAGATATCGTTAAGTTCTTGATTCTAAATGGGAATTAAGCGATGACAATTTCAAGTTTGGGTTCGGCCATCAGACGTTACCGCAAGGTAGCCGGGCTCACTCAGGCTGAACTTGGCGAGAAAACCGGTTTTGACCCCAAGACCATCAGTCGCTTCGAAACCGGCACCTACACTCCCAGCGTGGAAGCCCTGTCGAGCTTTTCCGAAGTGCTGGGGATCAAACTCAAAGCCTTCTTCGCCGAAGAGAACGACGAAGACGAGCAGCGTGCCTACCTCTTCGGCGTCATTCACAAAACGCCCTCCCAGGACCTGGGAAAGCTGATCGCAGCGGTAGACCTGGCCTTGTCCAAGCCTTAGTGGCGGCAACCCCGAAAAGCGGCAGGTCGACCCTGCCGCTTTTTTTTGCCTGGCTATTGCACCGTAACTGGTCAGACCGGTAAAGCCAATTCTTGCCCGCTCAGCCGAAAACCCCTTGCAAACCCAAAAAAATCGCGCCTACACTGCCCACGCACTGGACATACCGGTAAGACCACAATAATTAAGTCCTCCGCTCTTTCGCCCGCCGTGGCATCGAAGCAGGGACACCGACCAGAGATCCCTCCCATGCTCAAATGGTGCTCGCGTTCGATCTTCCTCCAAGTGGTGTTGGGCCTTGTGCTAGGCATAGCCTGCGGCCTGAGCTTTCCTGAAGTTTCCCTGCAACTCAAACCCCTCGGTGACGGCTTCATCAAGCTGATCAAGATGTTGATCGGGCTGATCGTGTTCTGCGTGGTGGTCAGCGGCATCTCCGGTGCTGGCGACCTGAAGAAGGTCGGGCGCATCGGCCTGAAATCGGTGATCTACTTCGAAATCCTGACCACCATCGCCCTGGTGATCGGCCTGGTGTTCGCCTTTACCTCGGGCATCGGCAGTGGCGCCAACATTCATCTGGACCAACTGGCCAGCAGCGAAGCCAGCAACCTGGCCGAACGCGGCCAGCACATCCATGGCACTGCAGCGTTCCTCATGGACCTGATCCCGACCTCGGTGGTCGGCGCCTTTGCCGACAACAACATCCTCCAGGTCCTGCTGTTTTCAGTGCTGTTCGGCAGCGCCCTGAACCTGGTCGGTGAAGCGGCCTCGGGCATTTCGCGGCTGATCAACGAACTGAGCCACATCATTTTCCGCATCATGGGCATGATCGTGCGCCTGGCGCCGATCGGCGTGTTCGGCGCCATCGCCTTCACCACCAGCAAGTACGGCCTGGAATCGCTGCAGCACCTGGGCGGCCTGGTGGCCTTGTTCTACCTGACCTGCACCGGTTTCGTGCTGTTGATCCTGGGCACCGTGATGCGCCTGTCGGGGCTGAAGATCCTGCCGTTCATCAAGTACCTGCGCGAAGAGCTGACCATCGTCCTCGGCACCGCTTCTTCCGACGCCGTGCTGCCACAGATCATGCGCAAGCTCGAGCACCTGGGCATCGGCAGCTCGACGGTGGGCCTGGTGATTCCTACCGGTTACTCGTTCAACCTCGACGGCTTCTCGATCTACCTGACCCTGGCCATCGTCTTCATTGCCAACGCCACCGGCACGCCGCTGGCGATGACCGACCTGCTGACCATCCTGCTGGTGTCGCTGATTACCTCCAAGGGCGCCCACGGCATCCCGGGCTCGGCGCTGGTGATCCTTGCCGCGACCCTCACCGCGATTCCGGCGATCCCGGTGGTCGGCCTGGTGCTGGTGCTGGCGGTGGACTGGTTCATGGGCATCGGCCGGGCGCTGACCAACCTGATCGGCAACTGCGTGGCCACCGTGGCCATCGGCCGCTGGGAAGGCGATATCGACATGGAACGGGCCAACAATGTGCTGTCGGGCAAACAGGGCTTCGGCTTTGCCCAGCGCAAGACCCCCAACGCCCATCAACAAGAGTTCTGAGCAACAGGGCCGGCAGCAAAACTGCCGGCCACAGGAGCAAACCATGCAAGTGTTCTCATGGAGTGACCAATGATTACTTCATCAACCGTCGTCAACTCAGTGGTGGAAAAACTCCGCCAGGCCCTGGCCCGCGGCCAGTGGCGCTCCGGCGACATGCTGCCGGGCCAGCGCGAACTGGCCGAGCAACTGGGCATCAGCCGGCCAAGCCTGCGCGAAGCGGTGACCGTGCTGGAAACCCTCGGCCTGGTGCGCTCGATGCCGGGCAAGGGCGTGCTGGTGCTGGACGCCGATGCGGCGCAAAGCACCTCGCCCCAGAGCGGTGTCGCCGAGGCCAGCCTCGAGGATGTGCTGCAACTGCGCTACACCCTCGAGCCGTTTATCGTCGGCCTGGTGGCGCAGTCGATCAGCAGCAAGGAAATCGGTCAGTTGCGCCTGACCCTGATGGACATGCGCGAAGCCCTCGAGGCCGAAGACAGCGAAGCCGGGGTCAACGCCTACATCGCCTTTCACGAAGAGCTGTTCACCCTGACCGCCAACCCGATCTTCCAGAGCGTGGTGCAGCAGACCAGCAACGCCCTCAAGCAAAGCGCCGCAGTGCTGCGCAACTCGCCCGAGCATCTGGCGGCGCGACTTGAGGAAAACGAAGCGGTGGTGCGCGCCATCCGCAACAAGAACAGCGCCCAGGCCAGCGCGCAGATGCGCCACCATATCCTTCAGGAAGGCCGGCGCATGGGCATCGAACTGAACATCCCGGACGATCATCCGGGCAACTGACCCCAGGAGTGCGACCATGAACGCCAGCGCCCACGCCCATGACACCGCCCTGCCCTCGTTGCTTGCCCAAGGTGAGCGCAGGTTGTCGGCCGAGCAGATCTACCCACGGCTGTTCGATGCCATCCTCGAGCAGCGCCTGGCTCCTGGCAGCGCCCTGACCGAGCAAGCCCTGGGCGATGCTTTCGGGGTTAGCCGCACGGTGATCCGGCGGGTGCTCGGGCGTTTGTCGGACCAACAGGTGATCGTCCAGCGCCCGAGCCACACCGCACGCCTGGCCGCGCCCGACCCGCAGCATGCACGGCAGATCCTCAGCGCCCGGCGCCTGGCCGAAACCACCCTGATCAGCCTCGCGGCCAAACGCGCACGGCCGGCCAAGATCCGCCAGTTGCGCGAACTGGTGGCCCGCGAGCGCCAGCACCATGAACAGGGCCAGCGCTGCACGGCGATCCGCCTGGGCGGCGAGTTTCACCTCAAACTTGCGGACATGGCCGACAACCTGCCGCTGGCGCGTTTTCTCAACGGCCTGGTACCGCAGACTTCGCTGATCATTGCCCAGTACGAAGCACGACCATGCAGCCATTGCGCCTGGCAGGAGCATGCGGCGATCATCGATGCGCTGGAGAACGGCGATGGCGAGGCGGCGCTGGCGTTGATGCATGAGCATCTGGATCATATCGAGGCCAAGCTCGACCTGGAGGGTTGAGCATTTTCGCCTGGGAGCGGGACTTGCCCCGCGATACGATGTGGCCGACAGGACGCTATCGCGGGTCAAGCCCGCTCCTAACAGATGGACCGATGACCGCCTTGGAGGGCACCCTGATGACACCTGCGCCGCACATGACACCGCAGCAGCGCCAGCAAGTGCGCGCAGCAATGTCCGATGCCTTCGTCGACACCCACGTCGAATACCTGTGGATCGCCCGCCACCTGGTGGGTTTTGACCGCGAGCTGCTCAAGGAAATCTTCTACAGCGAAGTCGCCCCCGCCTGCTACGGCAACATCATGACGCCGGTACCGCCGGTCTGGACCGGTTTCGACGAAACCTGGCTGCAGGAGGAGATCGAAGAAACCCTCCAGGCACGCCGCGACAGCTGGTGGCGGCGCCATATCGACCGCCTGTTGAACGCCACCTGGGTGTGGTTTTTCTGCAAGGAGATCTGGGCCGACATCCTCCTCGCCCTGGACGAGGCCGAGGCCGAACAGCAGCGCGAGTGACGGCACCTATACTCAGGTAACCACACCATTCGAGCTTGCCTGACCACAGGGGGGCTGCGCTTTGATTCCGCGTTCCCCGCTCATCGCCCTGCTGCTCGCCGTGCTCCTGGCGCTGGGCGGCTGCGGCTCACGGCAAAAGGTCAGCGAGCCGCCGCCCATCCCGGTCAATGCGGCGACCTGGCAACAGATCGACCGCGACATCATCGACGCTTCGCTGGCGGTCACCAGTTCAGTCAACGACTATGCCCGGCGCTCCATGCGGGTCTGGAAAGACCGCGTGCAGCAGTACACCGAAAGCGAGTTCATCCCCTGGTTCACCGGCTACTGGACCCAGCAATGGCTGACCATGAAAGTGGCCTGGTACAAAATGAACAGTGGCGACGGCAGCGAAACCCCGGAAAAGCGCCTGGCCCAATACCTGCAGGAGCAGTACCACGAACGGGTGCTGGACCCGGTGGCCAAGGAGATCGACCCCGAGGCCATTCGCGACCGGGCCATGGAGCTGTATATCCAGCTGCTTGGCCAGCAACTGCAGCAGATTGCCCAGCGCTACCGGGCGCCGCCGGAGCAGTTCAACCTGCACCTGACGCGAATCCAGGCCATCGGCCTCGGCCCCCCGGCAAACAACAATGCCTCGCTCCATCAATTGCTGTTCAGCAAGCCGCTGGAACAGCAGCCCGCCTACGCCGCACTGGTCAAACGCCTGCACAGCGCCGTGCGCGCCGGCACCCAGCGCGCCGACATCGGCCTGTCATCGGTCGCCCAGCAAGCCAGTGAAAAGCTCGGCGCCACCCTGGCGCCACGGGGCATCGCCAGCGCCGTGGCGGCAGCCGTCGGGCGTGCGGCGGGCACGGTGATTTCCCTGGCGGCCACCGGCATCGGGGTGATGACCCACAACCGCGAACAACCGGCGATGATCGAGCAACTGCGGGTGATCCTCAACGTCGCACTGAACGAGGAATGGCGGGAACTGATGGAGAACCGCAAGACCGGCGCCATGGCCGGGGTCTACTACCTGTCGGGTGAGATAGAAGACAGCCTGCTGGCCGCCGAAGGCCCCGAGCGCGAGCCGCAACCCGCAGCCCAGGTGATCACCCTGCCGGCCCAATAAACGCGCGGCTTATGCGGCGACGCGGTTGTCGGGCTGAGCCTGGGCCGAGGTCGGCAGGCCGAAGATGCGGTCAAACAGCCAGTTGTAGATGAAGGTGTAGCACGGGATCAGGATGATGAACGCCAGGTCGACGACAAAGGCCTCCAGCAGGCTCATGTCCAGCCACCAGGCAATCAGCGGGATCAAGTACACCACCAGGGTCAGCTGAAAACCGATGGCATGCGCCAGCCGCCGGCCAACACTGCGCCCACGCTTGGCCTGGCGGCTTTCCCAGTACTCGAACAGGGTGTTGTAGATGAAGTTCCAGGCCATGGCGATGGTGGTGATCATCACCGCCAGCGGCCCGGTATTGCTCGGCGCGCTGTCGGCCAGGTAGGCCAGGCCCAGGGTCGACATACACAGACCGATCAGTTCATAGGCGGTCACGTAGACCAGTTTGCGTTTGACACCTTGCACGTTGCTAACCTCGGTTTTGCCGTAAAACGCCGCCCTCTTGGGCAGCTGAGGCGGGCAAGCATGCGTCAATCTTCTTGACAGCCAAAGTCAGCAGCTATCAGATTAGCTGACAGGAGATTGCCATGAACTTTTCCAGCGATAACATCGAACTGTTTCTCGCCGTACTCGACCGCGGCTCGTTTTCCGCTGCCGCCCGGGCTTTGGGCCGGGTGCCGTCGGCGGTGAGCATGGCCATCGGCAACCTGGAAGCGGAACTGGGCTTCAGCCTGTTCGAACGCACCCACCGGGAAACCCGCCCCACCGCCATGGCCCAGGCCCTGGAGCCGCACGCACGGATGATCGCCAACCAGCTGGGGCAATTGCAGGTGCATGCCCTGGAGCTGTCCCAGGGGCTGGAAAGCACCTTGAGCATCAGCGTGGTGCCGGACATCGACCACACCCGCCTGCTGGCGGCGATCAGAACCCTCAGTGAGCGCCACCCGCTGCTGAATGTCGAGGTGCTGAGCGCACCGCAGGAAGATGCCCTGCAACTGCTGCACGACGGCCGCGTCAGCCTGTGCCTGGCCTTCGCCGGGCTGTCGGTGGACGCCCGCCAGCGTTTTCAGAACATCGGCATGGAGTCGCTAGTGGCCTGTATCGGCCCGCAGCACCCGGCCCTGCAACAGCGCCCCCGGCAAATCGTTTACCTCGAAGACCTGGCCAACGTCCGGCAGATCCTGGTGGCCAGCCGCGACCTGCCCCTTAGCGACACCCGCGCGCTGATCGGCAAGGCGTACTGGCGCACCGACAGCCTGGCCATGGCCATCGAAATGGTCGAAGCCGGCCTTGGCTGGGGCGACTTTCCGTTGTCGCGGGTAGCACCGTTGCTCGGCGCCGGGCGCCTGGTGCGCCTGGACTTCAGCAACACCCGCAACGAGTTGCAGTTGCCGGTGCATGCCTTCTGGCGCCAGCACCAGCCACTGCAAAAAGCTGCCCAGGCGCTGGTGCGTTTATTGGGCGTGCAATAAAGCGCCCGGCTGAAACACGCATTCCAGAGCAGGCAGTAGGAAAATCCTGTCAGCCCCTGCGGCAAAAACTCCTATCAATTTTTCAGTTTTGCGGCCGATACCCGTCTGGATAGGTACGAGCACACGCCAAAAGCGCCGCTCGGCACTCCTCTTTACTGGCACAAGGTCTCGGAACATGAACCTGAAATTTCGCCACAAGATCCTGCTGTGCGCCTGCGGCGTCGTGGTTCTGGCATTTGCACTGTTCACCCTTTACAACGATTACCTGCAACGCAACACCATCAAACAGAACATCGACTCGTCGGTCAAACAGGCCGGGGCACTGGCTGCCAGCAGTGTGCAGAACTGGATGAGCGGGCGCATTCTGGTCCTGGAAAACCTCGCCCAGGACGTCGCCCAGCAAGGCGCCAACGCCGACCTGCCGGGCCTGGTCGACCAGCCTTCGTACACCAACAACTTCCAGTTCACCTACGTGGGCCAGGCCAACGGCGTGTTCACCCAGCGCCCGGACGCGAAGATGCCTGACGGCTACGACCCGCGCCAGCGCCCGTGGTACACCGCGGCCGTCGCTGCCAACCAGACCATGCTGACCCCGCCATACATGGCTGCGGTCGGCGGCCTGGTGGTCACCATCGGCATGCCGGTGAAAAGCAAAACCAGCGGCGAGCTGCTCGGCGTGGTCGGTGGCGACCTGAGCCTGGCGACCCTGGTGGACATCATCAACGCCGTGGACTTCGGCGGTATCGGCCATGCATTTCTGGTCGACCGTAACGGCCAGGTGATCGTCAGCCCGGACAAAGACCAGGTGATGAAGAACCTCAAGGACATTTACCCGGGCAGCAACCTGCACATCGCCCCGGGCACCCACGAGGTCACCCTGAACAAACAGGAGCGGATCATCTCCTTCGCCCCGGTCAGCGGCCTGCCGACGGCTGACTGGTACATCGGCCTGTCGATCGATCGCGACAAAGCCTACGCCGGCCTGAGCCAGTTCCGTACCTCGGCCATTATCGCCATGCTCATTGCCGTGGCCGCCATCGCCGGCCTGCTGAGCCTGCTGATCCCGGTGCTGATGCGTCCGCTGACCACCATGGGCCGCGCCATGCAGGACATCGCCCAGGGCGAAGGCGACCTGACCCGCCGCCTGGTCGTCGAGAACAAGGACGAGTTCGGTGAACTGGCCGGTGCCTTCAACCAGTTCGTCGAGCGTATCCATGCCTCGATTGCCGAAGTGTCCTCGGCCACTCGCCAGGTCCACGACCTGTCCGAGCGCGTGATGAGCGCCTCCAACGCCTCGATCATCGGCTCCGAAGAGCAAAGCATGCGCACCAACAGCGTGGCCGCGGCGATCAACGAGCTGGGCGCAGCCACCCAGGAAATCGCCCGCAACGCCGCCGATGCCTCGCAACACGCCAGCGGCGCCAGCGAGCAGGCCAACGACGGTCGTCAGGTGGTGCAGGAAACCATTTCGGCGATGACCTCGCTGTCGCAGAAGATCAGCGAATCGTGCGAGCAGATCGAAACCCTCAACGCCAGCACCGACGACATCGGCCAGATCCTCGACGTGATCAAGGGCATCTCCCAGCAGACCAACCTGCTGGCGCTCAACGCCGCCATCGAAGCGGCCCGTGCCGGTGAAGCCGGGCGTGGTTTTGCCGTGGTGGCCGACGAGGTCCGCAACCTGGCCCACCGCACCCAGGAGTCGGCCGAAGAGATCCACAAGATGATCACCACCCTGCAGGTCGGTTCGCGCGAGGCGGTGCACAACATGAACGCCAGCCAGGTCTCCAGCGAAGAAAGCGTGATGGTTGCCAACCAGGCCGGCGAGCGCCTGAGCAGCGTGACCCAGCGCATCGGCGAGATCGACGGCATGAACCAGTCGGTGGCCGCCGCGACCGAAGAGCAGACCGCCGTGGTAGAAAGCCTGAACCTGGATATCACCCAGATCAACGTGCTCAACCAGCAAGGCGTGGCCAACCTCAATGACACCCTGCGTCATTGCGATGCCCTGGCCCAGCAGGCCGGGCGCCTCAAGCAACTGGTCGACAGCTTCAAGATCTGACCGCTGTGAAAAACAAAAGGGGCCGCTTGCGGCCCCTTTTTTCATCCTCTCGCGCTACACCGCAAGTACCTGCTTGGCCCGCCCCAGGCGCAGCCAGCCGATCAAAACCGCCAGCATCAGCACAAAACCCAGGTAACCGAAGAACGGATAGACCTGGCCGACCAGGCTGATAAAGCCGATCAGGCTGCAGACAAACGCCGCCACCCCCGCCGCCACCGAACCCAGGCGAAAACTGCGGGTGCCGGCCGGCAACAGCCGCGCCAGAAACGAATACAGCGTGCCCACGGCGGTGTTGACGATCATGCCGAAGATGATCACGCACATGATCACGCCCAGTGCCGGGGAGATTTCGCTGGCAATCGACAGCATCGGCATCGGCAGCTCGGCCACGCTGTCCAGGCGCGACAACAGCCCGGCGCTCATCACCAGCATCAGCCCGCCCAACGCCGCGCCGCCAAGAATCCCGCCCCAGATCGCGGTTTTCTCCAGGCGTGCGGAGCCACCGAGAATCGCCAGGATCGGCGCTCCGGCAACGATGTTGTACGACACATACAGGAACGCTCCGAGCAGCCAATGGCGGGTGCCCGCCTCTTGCTGGCTGGCCACCTGGTCAAGCTGGGCAAAGCTCAGCTCGCGGGTAAATACCGCGTACAAGGCAATCGCCGTGGCGACCAGGATCAGGAACGGCGTCACCGCACCGATCAGCAGTATCACCTTCTGCACATCCAGGCACACCACCGCCACCACCAGAACGGTCACCAGCACACTGCCGGCCAGCGCCGGAATGCCAAACTGCTGCTCGAGCAAGGCCCCACCGCCGGCAAGCATCACCACAGTGACGGCGAACATGAAAAAGGTGATCAGCAAATCGACGAACAAGCCCAGGTAACGCCCGCAGATGGCGTACACCACGTCCTTGTGCGAGGCCGCCTGCAAGCGATTGCCGAGCCTTGCCAGGGCCATGCCGAGAAAGGTGAACAACGCCGCACTGACCAGCGCCCCAAGCAGGCCCCAGAGGCCGAAGTCGACAAAGAACAGCAACAGCTCCCGCCCCGAGGCGAACCCTGCGCCGACGATCACGCCGATAAAGGCGCCTGCAATTTTCAGCTGCTCTTTCATTTTCAGCCCTCTGGTATCGATGGCCCTGCGGGGCCTTTGTTGTTGTTTTTACCCAGTGTTGCCGTGCTGACTCAGTCGTTGCCGAGCCAGGCCTGCACTTCGATCTCGACATCCACGCCCAGGGCCAGGCCGGCGCTGACAGTGGAACGCACCGGGTAGCCGCTGGCGAAGAAGCTTTTGTAGACCTCGTTGAAGCCGGCGAAATGAGCCATGTCGGACAGCCACACGGTGGCCTTCACCACCTGGTCGAAACCGACGCCGCACTCGGCCAGGGTTTCACCGATACGCTCAAGCGCCGCCCGGGTCTGGACCTGAATGTCGCCGCGCACCACTTCGCCGTCGGCGTGCAGGGGGATCTGCCCGGAAAGAAACAGAAAACCGCCAACCTTGACCGCTTTGGAAAACGGATATGGCAGGTGGCTGGGGATACGCTCGATAGTCGAACTCATGGGAAATCTCCTTCGGGAATTAACGAAAACGCGCCGGGGACAAGCGTTGCGGCTCGACCCCTTCGGCGCTCAGGGTTGCCGGTAACGGTTGCTCAAGCAACAGCGCACAGGCCAGTTGCGAAGCGCCAGCAGCGGACTGGATACCATAACCGCCTTGCGCCGCCAGCCAGAAAAACGCCGGGTTGTGCGGATCGCGGCCAATCACCAGGTCGCCATCGGCAACGAACGATCGCAGCCCGGCCCAGCTATGACTGGGGCGGCGAATCGCCAGGGTGGTGATGGCCTCGATGTTGTAGATACCGATGGCGACGTCGAGCTCTTCGGGCATCACGTCCTGGGGCTCGACCGGGTCGGCGTTGGCCGGTGAGCCGAGCAACTGCCCGGCATCGGGTTTGAAATAAAAGCTCTCATCGACGCCGATCACTGCCGGCCAGCGGCTGAAGGCCTGGTCTGGCGGGCCGTCGAAGGTAAAGGCAGAGCGCCGGCACGGCTGCAGGCCGACCGGCTGTACGCCGCAGACCGCCGCGATGTGATCGGCCCAGGCGCCAGCGGCATTGACCAACTGGCGCGCCTGAATGCAACTGCCATCGGCCATCACGAGCTGCCAGTAACCTTCGTGGTAACTGCCCTCGACCACCTCGGCATTGCAGCGCAAGTGCCCGCCGGCCTGGCGGTAACCGCGCAAGAAGCCCTGGTGCAGCGCGTGTACATCCAGGTCCATGGCGCCGGGTTCGAGCACCGCGCCGGCCACTACCTCGGCGCGCAGGCTCGGCACCAGTGCCAACGCCCCGTCGCGGTCGAGCAAGGTGACTTCGGTACCGTTGGCCTGGCTCTGTGCATAGGTGCTGTCGAGCAGCGCCTGTTGCTCCAGGGTCGCCACATACAGACAACCCCGCGGTTCGAGCAGTGCATGCTCGCAGAAGCCCGGCGGCGGCGACTCATAAAAGGCCCGGCTGGCGCGGGTCAGCGCCTGGATCTGCGGGGTGCCATAGGCCTCCATGAACATCGCCGCCGAACGCCCGGTGGAGTGGTAGCCGGCCTGGGCTTCGCGTTCAAGCATCAGCACTTGGCGCCCTGGCGCCAGCCGATAGCCCAATGAAGCACCGGCAATACCGGCGCCGATGATCACGATGTCGAAGGTCTGTGTCATAGCCATGCAATCACCTGCGAGATGAAATTATCATTTGTGAGAATTCTAATATCTGAGAATTTCGGATTATGCAAGCGCTCACGGTAAGATGCGCATCCGTTTTGCCTGACCGAGATGCTTGATGAGTGCCGACCGCTCCCCTGCCGACACCCGCCCTGGCGCGCTGCCGCTGATTGACCGCGCCGAAGTTGGCGCGCGCCTGCGCAGCGTGCGCAAGGCCCAGCAACTGACGCTCAAGCAACTCTCGGCGCTGTCCGGGGTACCGGTCTCGACCCTGTCGAAAATGGAACTGGCGCAGGTCTCGGTGAGCTACGAAAAACTCGCGGCGGCGGCGCGGGCGTTGCAGGTGGATATCGCCCAGCTGTTTCGCGCTTCAGGCGTAAGCGATGTGCCAGTGCCGACCACCGTCGTGGTCAACTCCCTGCCCAGCGCCCCCGGCTACAGCACCGGCACCTACGACTACCACCCGATTGCCGGCGAATTCCCGCAGCGCCTGATGACCCCGATGTACGCCCGGATCATCGCTCGCGAGCGGCAACAGTTCGACGAATTCATCCGCCACCCCGGGCAGGAATTTGCCCTGGTGCTGAGCGGGCGTGTGCGCATCGTATTCGAGACCGGTGAGGCGGTGAGTATCGGCCCGCAGGAGACGGCCTACTTCAACAGCAATGTCGGGCATATCTATCTGTCGGAGACCGAAGATGGTGGGGATGCGCATGTGATGGTGGTGATGACGGATCGGTAACAGCGTTGTCTGTAACACCGCATCGCGGGTCAAGTCGAGACGTCGCACAGCAAGAGCGAAGCGAATTGTGCTGTTGATCTTGATCTGCTCTTGATCTACCCAGCCCCGTTAACCAGAAGGGCCGAGTGCAGGTGTTGCGAAGGGGCGAGTGCGCAGCACCTTCGGCGTTAGCCGAAGTTGCGAAACGTAGAGTTGCTTGCAACTCGTAGTTCGCAATGCCCCGTAGCGACACCGAAGCGAGGGAACCCGAAGCGCAGCGTAGGGCCCACTGGTGGGGCGAGAATTTTTGCTTACTTTTTTTTCGACTGAAAAAAGTAAGCCGCCGTAAGGGCGGAAAGGTGACTAAGCCACACCCTGGCAAATGGATGGTGCAAACCCTCCCGAAGCTCGACCCAGTTATAACCTAATAACGAACAAGTCTATTTGGCTATAAAAAAACCTTTATGCTGGCTGCCATCCGATCACGGGCACGTTGGGCGTTTAGGTTACTTATGGATGTAGGTTCTTTCGGTTTCACCATTGCAGGCCTGGTAGTTGGATTCATCGTCGGCATGACCGGCGTCGGCGGCGGCTCGCTGATGACCCCGATCCTGCTGTGGTTCGGCATCAACCCCGCCACCGCCGTAGGTACCGACCTGCTCTACGCCGCCATCACCAAAGCTAGCGGCGTCTGGGTCCACGGCAAAAACAACAATATCGACTGGAAAATCACCGGCTGGCTGACCCTCGGCAGCGTCCCGGCCGCCGCCCTGACCCTGTGGTTCCTCGCCAGCCTCGATGCCGACACCCAGGCCGCCAACGCCATTATCAAGCAAGGCCTGGCCGTGGTCCTGGTGCTCACCGCCCTGGCCATCCTGTTCAAAAGCAAACTCCAGGCCTTCGCCAGCAAACACGCCGGCGACCGCTACCACCTGAGCGGCACCAGCCTCAACCTGCTGACCGTAGTCACCGGCGTGGTGCTCGGCGTCATGGTCTCGCTGACCTCGATCGGTGCCGGCGCCCTGGGCACCGTGGCGCTGTTTCTGCTCTATCCGTACCTGGTCACCCGCCGCCTGGTCGGCACCGAAATCGCCCACGCCGTGCCCCTGACCCTGGTCGCAGGTCTCGGCCATGCGAGCATGGGCAACATGGACTGGTCGCTGCTCGGCTACCTGCTGCTCGGCTCGCTGCCGGGCATCTACATGGGCAGCCACCTGACCGGGCGAATTTCCGACAGCATCCTGCGCCCGTGCCTGGCGGGCATGCTGCTGATGATTGGCTACAAGCTGGCGTTCTGATCAAGGCTATCAGGCAACACCAATCCCTGTGGAAGCCGGCCTTGCCGGCGATGGGCTACGCAGCAGCCCCAGGGTCAATCCTGCGTACGCCACAGCACCGGCCACTTGTCTGGCCAGTTCCCAGTGCAACTGCCCATGCGTGACAGCGAGCGCGGTCGCATGCGCTCCCCGTCAAAACGCCAGCTCTGTTCCATGCCGCAATCGCCAATGCCCCGCGCCAGGATGAAACTGCTGAGCACCCCGGAGTCCGGGTCATAGCCCACCGAACCGCCAAAGTCGCCCCACTGCTCCTGCGCCGCAATCTTCTCCAGTTGCAGCGCCTTCGCCTGCTCGGGATGCGCCCGCGAAGTGGTGTAGAGCGCGTACTCGCAGTTGTAGGCACCGCAGCCGAAACGAAAGCTCACCAGCGCCGTGTCCTTGCTCAAGGCATAGGCCTGGGCACTGTCCGGGGTCCAGTCCGCGTCGGGATCGCGCCAGTCGTTTGCGGTGGCAGTCATGACCACCTCGCTGATGCGCCTGGCCTCTGCTTCACCCATCGGCGCGGGGCGTACGAATGGCGCCAGCTTGGGCAGTACTGGCGCAGAAGGCACGGCGCTATCCGGCGCATCCCCTGTGCGCACCAAGGCGCTGCGATGCCCTGCCCGCCCCTGTACCGAATCGATCAGCAACAACGAAGCCGTCAGGCCGTTCAGAGAGCTGCCAAGCTCACCATCATTGCTCTGCGAGGTCAGGCGCGCGCCGTTGCGCATGGCCTTGAGCAGGGCCATGGCCTGCTCGCCGCTGGCGTGCCAGAACACCACGCCGTCCTCCTGAGCCTCGCTCACCGGCAGTGCCAGCGGCTGGCCATCGAGCTGCAACGGCGCCTCCAGCGAGCTGTTGCTGAAGATCGTCACCTGCAGTTGGCCATCGAGGCCGGCCCCGCGCAGCACCTGGATACCCAGCGGCATGTCCGCCCGGGTATCGGCCGCCAACGCCGTGCACTGGCGGGTATTGTCACAGCCCACCACCCAGTCCTTGAGGGGCTGGTACAGCGGTACCGGTTCTGCCGCCGCAGCGTGGGCAGCACCGGGCAAGGCCAGCAAGGTGAAAAAAGCGGCGTGCAACGGTGCGCTCATGATGAATTCCGTTTCAGGTAAACGGCGCATTCTAACGCTGGGCATCCTGAAAGTACTGCTCCAGGGTAATGATGCTGAGTTCACCAGCGGCTGGCTGATTAGACAACCGGCTTGCCAAAAACATATGGAAATCCGTATATTCGAATTTCCATATGTAAAAGGCCGATTCGATGCTCAGCCCCACCGCCCTGTTCAAATGCCTCGCCGATGAAACCCGTGCCCGCGCCACGCTGCTAATCGCCCGCGAAGGTGAGCTGTGCGTCTGCGAGCTGATGTGCGCGCTCGACCACAGCCAGCCAAAGATCTCCCGCCACCTGGCGCAACTGCGCAGCTGCGGCCTGTTGCTCGACCGCCGCCAGGGCCAGTGGGTGTACTACCGGCTTAACCCGCAACTGCCGGCCTGGGTCAACCAGGTATTGCAGTTGACCCTTGAAGCCAACGGCCAGTGGCTCAGCGCCGACAGCACCCGCCTCGATGGCATGGGTGATCGCCCTGCCCGCGCAACCTGCTGCTGAGGAGTCCGCCCCATGCGAATCCTGTTCATGTGCACCGCCAACAGCTGCCGCAGCATTCTGTGCGAAGCGCTGTTCAACCACCTGGCCCCGGCCGGCTTCGAAGCGCTCAGTGCCGGCAGCTTCCCCAAGGGCCAGGTGCATCCTCGCAGCCTGTCGACCTTGCAACGCGCCGGCATCGATATCAGCGGCCTGACCAGCAAAGGCAACGACACCTTCGTCGACAACCCACCGGACATCGTCATCACTGTCTGCGACAACGCCGCTGGCGAAGCCTGCCCGCTGTACTTCGGACCGGCACTGAAGAGCCACTGGGGGCTGGCGGACCCGTCCGAAATCCACGGCACCGAGACCCAGCTCGATGCCGCCTTCGACGCCACCCTGGCGCGTATCGCGCTGCGCTGCACAACCTTCCTCGCCCTGCCCTTCGAGCGCCTGAGCCGCGATCAGCTGCAGGCTGAAATTGACCGCATCGGCACCCTGTGAAAGGACTCTCCCATGAACGATCAACTGCCCAATCTCGACCTCGACCTGATCCCTGCCAACGCCGCCCATGACGGGCACAAGCCGCGCATCCTGCTGCTTTACGGCTCGACCCGCGAACGCTCGTTCAGCCGCCTGCTGACTGAGGAAGCTGCGCGCCTGCTGGAGCACTTGGGCGCCGAAACCCGGATTTTCAACCCCAGCGGCCTGCCCCTGCCCGACGACGCGCCCGAGGACCATCCCAAGGTGGTCGAACTGCGCGACCTCATGCAATGGTCCGAAGGCCAGGTGTGGTGCTCGCCCGAGCGCCACGGCGCCATGTCGGCGGTGTTCAAGGCGCAGATCGACTGGGTGCCGCTGGCCATGGGCGCGGTGCGTCCGACCCAGGGTAAAACCCTGGCAGTGATGCAGGTGTGTGGTGGTTCGCAATCATTCAACGTGGTCAACCAGCTGCGGGTACTGGGGCGCTGGATGCGTATGTTCACCATCCCCAACCAGTCCTCGGTGGCCAAGGCCTGGCTGGAATTCGACGGTAACGACCGGATGAAACCTTCGGCCTACTACGACCGCGTGGTCGACGTCATGGAAGAGCTGGTCAAGTTCACCCTGCTGCTGCGCGGGCGCAGCGAGCATTTGGTCGATCGCTACTCCGAGCGCAAGGAGTCGGCCGAGGCTTTGTCACAGCGGGTCGGCCAGCGTTCGATCTGAGCGCCTGACGATAGCCAGCGAATAATCGCACCGGCTGTCGTCATCCAGGCTTACCAGTTCCATGGCCAGTGCGAAGCGCTCGGTAATCCCCAGCTCATCCCCCAGCCCACGGAAAAACTCGCGCAGTACCGGCCACTGCAGCACGTCTTCGAAGCCCAGTTCACGGGCGATGCGGTGGTAGCGATCAGCGCCGGTGATGCGTATAAACACCTGCTCGGCGCCGAATTCGAGGATGTGCAGGCGGTATTCCGGACTGGAGGTAAAGATCGCCGCCACCACCAACCGGCCCAACCCACGGGCGTCGCGCTCAAGCAGCACCTTACTGGCCATATGCCGCGCCGCCATGCGCCGGCCCAGGCGATAGAACATGCGCTCGGACAGGCGATTGATGTGCTCGCGGCCGAACATTTCCCCTGCCTGCTCGAGCATCAGGCCGTAAAAAGCTGCGGTAATGTTCGACAGCGACTGGGCCATGCCGACCACGCTGTCGGGGAAAAACGCATGGACCAGCGCCTGCCAGTCCATATCCTCGGGGTAGCGGTCGTGCTCGCGCAGGGCGGCGGCTTGCAGGAAGGTCTCGGGAAGTCCTTTTCCGGGTGAATTCATTGCCACTGATCTCCATGAAATGGCCCCATGCATCCATTGCACAGGCGACCGATGAGTGTAGGCAAGCCTTGCTGGCGCTACCTCACCAACCGACGTCCGGCATGCTCACGGCCCATGATGAACTGCAGCAACCTATCCATCGGCAATGGCCGGCAGAACCAGAAGCCCTGACCCAGGCTACAGCCCTGGGCCTTGAGGTAATCGAGCTGCTCGCGGGTTTCGATGCCCTCGGCCACCACCTGGATATCCAGGCTCTCGGCCAGCATCAGGTAGCCATTGACGATAGCCTGGTCGATCGGGTTGCTCTGCACCTCGCTGATGAACACCCGGTCGATTTTGAGCTTCTCGAACGGCAAGGCGCGCAAGGTGCTAGGCGATGAGTAGCCGGTACCGAAATCATCGATCGACACCTGCACGCCCATGCCTTGCAAGCGCAAAACGTTCTGCCGGGCCTGCTCGATATCCTTGAGCGCGGCGGTTTCGGTCACTTCGATTTCCAGGCGGTTGGCCGCCAGGCCGCTGCGCTCGAGAACCGCCGCCAACTTGCTGACAAAATCGCACTGCATGAACGAGTAGCCGCTCATGTTCACCGCCACCGGCACATCCAGCAGGCCGGCTTCGATCAGCGCCCGGTTGTCGGCGCAGGCACGGGTCACCACCCAGACATTGAGCGCCGACATCAGCCCGTTCTGCTCAGCCAGGGGGATGAACACCTCCGGCGATACCGGGCCGTTGGCGCCGTCGTTCCAGCGCAGCAGGGCCTCAAGGCCGGTGATCCGTTGCGGGTCGGCCAGCTCGAACTGCGGCTGGTAATGCAGCTGCAATTGCTCGGTTTCGATCGCCTGGCGCAAGCGCTCCAGGCGCTGCTGCTCGCGCTGTTGGGTGATGCGCATGGCCGGGTTGAAACAGGCGATGCGATTGCCGCCGGCCTTCTTCGCCTGGTACATGGCAAAGTCGGCATCGATGATCAGTTGATCCGGCGCCGGCGCTTGCCCTTCCCGGCAATTGGCGCAGGTACTGACGCCAAGGCTTGCGCGCACAGCCAAGGCCATGCCGTCGATCCGCAGCGGCGCCTGCAGGCACTCGAACAGCCGTGTGGCCAGGCCCATGCCACCCTGTTCGGCAAACGGCTGACGCATCACCACCACGAACTCATCGCCGCCAACCCGGGCCAGCAACCCCGCACCGGTCAGGCACTGGCGAAAGCGCTCGGCGACGCCAACCAGCACCCGGTCACCGACGTAATGACCATGGTTGTCGTTGATGATTTTCAAGCCATCGAGGTCGATGAACACCAGCACCAGTTGCTGCACCTGCGCTTGCGCCAGGGCGATCTCCTGCTGCAGGCGCGTATGCAGGGCGCTGCGGTTCATGCAGTGGGTCAGGGTGTCATGGCTGGCCAGGTGGTTGATGCGCCGGTGCATCTGCAACTGTTCACTGATGTCATAGCACACCCCGATCAGCAGTTGCCGGCCACCCAGCAACAGCTCGCCGACACTTACGTGCAAATCGAACAAGGAGCCGTCCTTGCGCTTGCCGAGCAGCTCGCGTACCAGGCCGTTGAGCTTGCGCCCGCCGCCCGCACGGTAGGACGCCAGGCACTGATCATGGTGCTCGGCGTAGGCCCTGGGCATCAGCCGGGAAATATTCGCACCGGCAAGTTCGGCGAAGCTGTAGCCGAACAGCTTCTGCGCCGCGGCATTGATCGCCTGCACCCGCCCCCATTCATCGGTGATGACAATCGCATCGGCGGCGGCCTCGAAAATCGCGTAGGGAATGCTGGTCAGCTCGCGCTCGGCGTGGGCCGCGAGCTTGTCGAAATCCTCTCGGGTCATGATCGCGGCCTAGCGGTTGAAGCGGTCCACCAGCGCATACATTTCATGCGCCGTGTGTTCAAGCTCACGGCCGATGCTGGCGGAACTGGCGGCTATGTCGACGTTCTGCTCGGACACCTGGGCGATGGTGGTAATCTGCCGGCTGATGTCTTCGGCGACATGGGCCTGCTGCTCGGAGGCGGCGGCCATCTGTTCGGTCATCTGGTGGATATGCTCGACCGCCACGCCGATGCCTTCCAGGGCGTTCTGGGTGGCGATCACCTGATCGACACCGGCATGGGCCTCGTCACTGCCCTGGCGGGCGATATCCACCGCCTGGTTGGCGGCGCTGTGCAGCGACTGGATGATGGTCTGAATGGTTTCGGTCGACTCCTGGGTCTTGAACGCCAGCGCCCGCACCTCATCGGCGACCACGGCAAAACCACGACCCTGCTCGCCGGCCCGGGCCGCTTCAATGGCGGCGTTGAGCGCCAGCAGGTTGGTCTGGTCGGCGATCTGGCGGATCATGTTCGAGGCGATCTGGATCGACTGGGTCTCGTCGGCAAAATTTTCCACCGACTGGCTGATCTGGTTCACCGTGTCCTGCAGTTTCTCGATCACTAGGCGAGTCTTGCCGGCTTCTTCGGAGCCGACCCGGGTCAGCTGGTTGACGTCGTCGGCCTCACGGGCGGTGTCGTGGATGTGGGTCGAAACCTCGGAGATCGACGCCGCCATCTGGGTCATGGCGGTAGCGGCCATGTCGGTCTCGTCACGCTGGCGCTGCAACGACGACTCGGAGGCCTGAGCCAGCTTGCCGCTTTCGCCGGCCATGGTTTCGGTCTTCTGCGCGTAGTCGCCGGAACGGCTGAGGGCGGTGCGCACCTTGGCCTGTTCGCTGATCAGCGACATCATCAACTGCGCCACGGCGCCGTGCTCGTCGGTGTAGGTGCGGGCAATCAGTTCGCTGTCGAAACTGTCGGCGGTGGCACGCCGGGCCAGGGCGAACTTGCGCTGCAGGTTCCAGTGCGCAGCCACCTGCATGCCGACAAAACCACAGGCCAGCACGGCCAGCGCCGCCCAGCTATCGAGGTACCACACGGCGGCAAGGCAAGGCACGCCAAGCGCCACCGGCGCCAGCGCCTGCTCTTTCACAGCCTTGGCCAGGTGCTTGAAGCTCCAGCTCTTTTTGCCCGTACGGATGCGCTGGTAAAGCGCGGCGGCACGCTCGATATCGGCACGCTGCGGCTTGACCCGCACCGACTCGTAGCCGACGACCGTCGCCCCCTCGAGGATCGGCGTGACATAGGCGCTGACCCAGTAATGATCGCCATTGCGGCAGCGGTTCTTGACGATGCCCATCCAGCTCTTGCCGGCCTTGAGGTACGACCACATGTGGGCGAACACCGCTTCGGGCATGTCCGGGTGGCGGACGATATTGTGCGGGCTGCCGATCAGCTCTTCACGGCTGAAGCCGCTGATGGCCACCAGCTCGTCGTTGCAGTAGGTCAGGTTGCCGTGCAGGTCGGTGGCAGAAATCAGCCGCTGTTGGTTCTGGAAGATGACTTCCTGCTGGGTGACCGGCAGATTGCTTCTCATGCGCTGGGTATCCGTTATTACGAGATCAATCGGGTGTAATTACCCGCATTGTAGGTGTGGCAATTGGCCATACCTCATGAATAGAGCGGCTGTAGCTATAGCGATATGGAATACCTGGTTAATTTTGCTCGCCGGGCTGGTTGGCCAGGGTCAGGCATTCACGGAACAGCCGGCTGGCCGGGTCGAGGCTGCGATTGGCCGAGTAGAAGCAGCCGATGCTGCCAAAGCTCAGCGGCTTGCCAAGGTCGAAGGCCTTGAGCTTGCCGCCCTGGGCCAGTTGCTGGGTGGTTTGCAGGGGGAAGAAGCCGACGGTCTGTTGGTCCTGCATCAATTCGTAGTTGGTCAGGGCCGCGATCGACTCGATGACGTTGGCCGGCGGGCCCAGGTCCAGTTCCTCGAACAGGCGGTCGACGGTACGCCGCAACAGACCGCTGCGCGGCGGCAGAATCCACGGGAACGGATGCAGATCGGCCAGGCTCAGCGGCCCGCCGCTGGCGTGCAGCGGGTGCTCGGCACCGGCGACGATGCACAATCCCTCTTCGCACAGCACATCGACTTTGAGCCGCGGCTCGTGCTCGTGCCAGCGCCAGTCATCGGGAATGCGCCCGACGACAATATCCAGCTCACCGGCCAACAGGCTTGAGAACAGCTGGTCCATATGCCCGACCCGCACCGTCACCAGCACCCCTGGCGCGCTCTCCTTGAGCAGGCGCAGGGTATGCGGCAACAGCAAGGCCGATGACGAGGTCAGCGAGCCGACCATGACCTGGCCGGTGGTGCCGCTGTGGTAGGCATTGACCTCATCGGTAAGGCTGCGCAGTTCGGTGAGCATGGCATGGGCGCGGCGCACCACCACCCCGCCCAGCTCGGTGGCACGCACCCCGCGGTTGCCGCGCACCAGCAAGGCGGCGCCGAGGAAGGCTTCCATTTCGTGGATGATCTTGGTCACGGCCGGCTGGGTCAGGTTCAACGCCTGGGCCGCGCCCACCAGCGAGCCGCTACGCAGGACCTGGTCGAAGACCACCAATTGATAGAGTTTGAGTTTGCGCGCAACAGAGACAACGGTCGACTTCATGGGTAACACCGGATGATGATCGAGCGCCGTAAAAACAGCACTCAACCTAACGGGCGATTCCTTATTGTTTTATAAACTTTCACACCAGAACTTCGCAGCGTGGCGGGGAGAGTTGTTCATTCCTTTAAATTCAATATAGAGCCCGCAGGCGAGCAAAAAACTGATGCAGATCATCAATTTAGGCGAGAAAAACAGGTAGGGAGAGAGGGTGCGGCGGGGGTTATTTTCCGAGCATAACATACTTTCAGACATCGGCAAGGCAGCGGCTTCCTTGCTATTCCAAACAGCCTATAAAGCAGGCAGTCAAAGTTGAAATAAAAATAACGAACACAACTATAACAACTTGGAATACCTGGAAGATTTATTATTTCTGCTTGCCCGACAGACATGAAAAACCCCGCTCGGGGCGGGGTTTGCTCTGGCGGTGACGGTCAGAAGGATTCGACCGGCTTCTGCGCCGCAGCTTCGGCTTTTTTCATCTCCAGGTTAGGAAAGGAGAAGCGGATGTACAGCGCCGAGTCAGCCCCCTCACCGGTCAGCATCAGCTCGGCGCAGCGGATGTTATCTGCAGAGCTATTTAGCAAGGTGGGGACACTGGAGTATTTCTTCGAGGTATCGGCCCCCTCAAGGAAGGTGTAAGTGAAATCCCCCGCCGCGACGCCCACTTCTTCATAGCGGGTATACCGGGTCAAGTAGTCGTCGCGATTGCGCGCACTGCTCGCCAGCTCGATCAAGTCCAATTGCGTGTTGGCGTCCGACATCGAACTCAACATGAACGTCTTGTTCAGTGCTGTCATGGCGTTGTTGTAAATCTCCTGATCGAAGTCACTGATCAGCGAAACCGTGTTCAGTTTGCCGCCTGCAAACACCAGGGCCAGGGTAAATTTGTGGCCGATAAAGTCCACATCATCCTTGCACATGGCGGGAGCGAGAAGATCTTCCGAGCAGTCGTAATAGCCCTTGGCTTCGGTATAGGCTGACCGTGGCGAGTCAAAGGCAAAATCCTTGAACAGCTTTTCTTCGGCCATTGCCGACGAGCTGGCTCCGAGGGTCACGGCCAAGGCCAATCCGAGAGAACCCATTTTTTTCGACATCAGACATTCCCTTGCAGGTGAGCAAAATCTTCGTTAATGGCTCAATGCTATCGCATCCTGAGCACTGATGTCCCAGCGTTGCTCCTTGACGCCTCGCAAGCGTCCAGTTTTCTTGACACATCGAAAGAGACTCAGTAATTTTTCCGCCCCTCCTTTTCGGCTACCTCTGCCGTGCACTGCCCAGGCGTTAACTCGCGAAGCGGTCATACAGATGCCGACACTTCCCTGGCGTACCTCTACTCCGATATCAAGTGCACAAGGATGATTCCATGATCATTCGTCAGGCAAACGCTGCCGACTACCCGCAACTGCTCGACCTCTGGCTGCGCTCCGTGCGCGCCACCCACCACTTCCTGCAAGCATCCGACATAGACGCGCTGCTGCCGCAACTGCGCGACGTCTACCTACCCGCGGTTGAGTTATGGGTTGCAGTAGACACTGAAGACCGCCCGCTGGGCTTTATCGGGCTCAACGAAACCCACGTTGAGATGCTCTTCATTGATCCCGACCTGCGCGGGCAAGGCATTGGCCGAGCGCTAGTGGATTACGCGCGCAATTCGCGGGATACCTTGAGCGTTGACGTAAACGAGCAAAACCCCCAGGCGGTGGGCTTTTATCTGCATTACGGCTTTGTACAGACTGGCCGTTCCCCGCTGGATGGCGAAGGCCGGCCGTTCCCGTTGTTGCACATGAGTTTGCCGGCTGCAACGGCCTGAAACGGTTCTGGGTTGCCAAGCAGGAATTGGGTCAGTGCGCCAGTGACGGTTGGGTAGCGACCGAGACGGTGAAGATCAAGACAAACAGCACAACGAGTACCCAGAACACCACCACGATTGTCAGCATGACAACCTTCAGGCTTTGATAAAGCCAGCGCAACCAATGACCTTCGGGTCTTGCTGCTGAGCGGGTTCTGAGTACGCCCTTCAAATAGAAACCGAGCAGGGCCAACAGTGCGCCATCAATCAACAGCGCGGGCAGCCCGGCTACGGGAAAAATGCTTTCCCACCGATAGAATGGCGAGCGGCTCAGGAACAGCACATAACAGGTGAGGCTGCCGTAGGGGATGGCTCGCCACCCTTTACCGGCCAGCGCCCCGACCATCAGGCACATAACCACCATGAACGGGTTGAGGAGAATATCGATCATCCATTCCAGTACGTTGGGGAAGTAGCCCGGGGAATGGATGCTGCGCCAGATGTGTTCGAACAATGTTCAGGCTCCTGCCTTTTATGGACTTTCCGCAGCACGGTATCGGCGCATTGTCGGGTTACATGAGCCCTGTTCAGGGGCTGTACGAAACGCCTCTCGTAGTAGACTGGTTACGAGCGAACGCTCGGTACTCTTGGTAGACTAGAGCACCTTTGTTTTTGATTAGCGCCGGCATGCTTTAGCAAACCACGCAAAGCAAAAACACCCCTGAATGGCTGCAAATGCGTCGTAGAACATGCCTCTAGAATCCGCCTCAACCCCAGTAAACCCGCGTCCTGAACCCTCCCGCCGGTTCAGCGTTGCGCCTATGATGGACTGGACCGACCGCCACTGCCGGTTCTTCCTGCGCCTGCTGTCCAGCAACGCCCTGCTCTACACCGAAATGGTCACCACCGGCGCCTTGCTGCACGGTGACGCCGAGCGTTTCCTGCGTCATAGCGAGGCCGAGCATCCGCTGGCGCTGCAGTTGGGCGGCAGTGTGCCGGCTGATCTGGCCGCCTGCGCCAAGCTGGCCGAGGCCGCAGGCTATGACGAGGTCAACCTCAACGTTGGCTGCCCAAGCGATCGGGTGCAGAACAATATGATCGGCGCCTGCCTGATGGGCCATCCGGCGCTGGTCGGCGATTGCGTGAAGGCGATGCAGGATGCGGTGCAGATTCCGGTGACGGTCAAGCACCGCATCGGTATCAATGGCCGCGACAGTTATGCCGAGCTGTGCGATTTCGTCGGTCAGGTGCGCGATGCCGGTTGCCGCAGCTTTACCGTGCATGCGCGTATTGCGATTCTTGAAGGCTTGTCACCGAAGGAGAACCGTGAGATTCCGCCGCTGCGGTATGACGTCGCCGCGCAGTTGAAGGCCGACTTCCCGGACCTTGAGCTGGTGCTCAACGGCGGGATCAAGACCCTGGCGGAATGCCAGGAGCACTTGAAGGTTTTCGACGGGGTGATGCTCGGGCGCGAGGCTTATCACAATCCGTATCTGTTGGCCGAAGTTGACCAGCAGTTGTTCGGCAGCAGCGCGCCGGTGATCAGCCGCAGCGAAGCGCTGGCCAAATTGCGCCCTTATATTGCTGCGCACCTGGCCTGCGGCGGCGCTATGCATCACATCACCCGGCATATTCTCGGCCTTGGCCAGGGCTTCCCGGGGGCGCGCAAGTTTCGCCAGTTGCTGTCGGTGGATATCCACAAGAGCAAGGACCCACTGGCCCTGCTCGACCAGGCCGGCGAGCTGCTGCAGGGGCGTTAACCCCGGAACCTGTGCGCGCTTTGGCACTCGAAGGCTTATCCCCTTCGCCCCGCCTGCCAGCCAGCCCTTGAGCGGCTGGCAGCGCTCGGGTAATGTCGATCCATTGCACAGGACAGAGCACGCCCATGACTTCCAAGCTGGAACAACTCAAGCAGTTCACCACTGTGGTTGCCGACACCGGTGATATTGATGCCATCAGCCGCTTGAAACCGGTCGATGCCACCACCAACCCTTCGCTGCTGCTCAAGGCCGCGGCCATGCCTGGCTATGCCGAGCTGCTCCAGCAATCGGTCGCGCACAGCAAGGGCGATGTCGGCCTCGCCTGTGACGCCTTTGCCGTGGCGGTTGGCGCCGGCATTCTCAAGGTGATTCCGGGGCGTATCTCCACTGAGGTCGACGCCCGCCTGTCCTTCGACCAACCGGCGCTGCTGGCCAAGGCCCGGCAGTTGATCGAGCTGTACGACCAGGCCGGTATCGGCCGTGACCGGGTGCTGATCAAACTGGCCTCGACCTGGGAAGGCATCCGCGCCGCCGAGGTTCTGGAAAAGGAAGGCATCCAGACCAACCTGACCCTGCTGTTCTCCTTCGCCCAGGCCCAGGCTTGCGCCGACGCCGGGGTGTTCTTGATTTCGCCGTTCGTGGGGCGCATCTACGACTGGTACAAGAAGTCCACCGGCAAGGAGTATGTCGGCGCCGAAGACCCGGGCGTGCAGTCGGTGACGCGCATCTACGATTACTACAAGACCAATGACTACAAGACCGTGGTCATGGGCGCGAGCTTTCGCAATATCGGCCAGATCGAGCAACTGGCCGGCTGTGACCGCCTGACCATCAGCCCCGAGCTGCTGCAGCAGTTGAGCGATGATCAGGGCGAGCTGCCGCGCATCCTCAAGCCTGGCAAAACCGGCGAGGCGCGCCAGCAGTTGACGGAGAGCCAGTTCCGCTGGGCGTCGAACGAAGATGCCATGGCCACCGAGAAACTGGCCGAGGGGATTCGCCAGTTTGCCCGGGATCAGGAGAAGCTTGAGGCGTTGTTGTTGGCAAAGGCCTGATACAAATCTGGGTTTGCCAGTGAGGGGTGCAGCGTAGAGCATCTTATCGGCCTTCAGGGCCTCATCGCGGGTCAAGTCGAGTCGTCGCACCGCCGCTCCCACCCATCAAGTGGGAGCGGCGGTGCGACGACTCGACTTGACCCGCGATGCTTTCGACTTTGCTTTCAGAGATGTTGATGTCTGAATCTTCCGAATTACCCGCAGTACTGGCCGGGCCTTTACTGCGCCGCCTCGAACCCACCCGGATAGTGTTCTGGCTGGTAGCCTCCACGCCACTGCAGGCCGAGTTGCACCTGAGCTGCGCAGGCATTACTGCCGACATCCACTGCGCGGTTGTGCCGATCGGCCGCCACGCCTTTGTCCACCTGCTCGACATCCGCCTCGACCGCCCGCTGCCGTGCGATGAGCAGATCGACTACGACCTGATCTTCAATAACCGGGGCATCGCCGACTACGCGCCACACCTGCTCTACCCGGGCGCGCAACGGCCGAATTTCGTCCTGCGCTCGCACCTTGAGCACCTGCTCCACGGCTCCTGCCGCAAACCCCACCACCCGGCGGCCGACGGCCTGCTGTGCGCCGACCGCCTGTTGCTGGAACAGCCCGCGCCATTGCAGCGCCCGGCCCTGCTGATGATGAGCGGTGACCAGGTGTATGCCGACGATGTCGCCGGGCCCATGCTGCGCGCCATACATGCGCTGATCGAGCGCCTGGGGCTGTTTGGCGAGCACCTGCAAGGCGCGGTGGTCGATGACAGCGCCGCGCTCTACCAGCACCCGGCCAGCTATTACCACCGCGCCGACCTGCTGCCGGCGCTCGAGAGCAACGAAACCCTGCGCGAGCGCTTTTTCGGTGGCACACGCAAGCCGATCTTCACCAGCAGCAACGCCGACAACCACCTGGTGACCTTCGCCGAAGTCATGGCCATGTACCTGCTGGTCTGGTCCCCGCTGCCCTGGGGCCTGATCGACGTGCAGATGCCGCCCGGCCTCAATGCCGAGCGCCAGGCCCGCTACCGCCAGGAACAGCAACTGATCGACGGCTTTGCCAGCGGCCTGGGCGGGGTGGCGCGGGTATTGGCGCATTTGCCGAGCCTGATGATTTTCGATGACCACGACATCACCGATGACTGGAACCTGTCGGCGCAATGGGAAGAAACCGCCTACGGCCACCCGTTCTCCAAGCGCATCATCGGCAACGCCCTGCTCGGCTATATGCTGTGCCAGGGCTGGGGCAACAACCCGGATGCCTTTACCGGACTACTGGAGCATTGCCAGGCCTTCAGCCACAGTGCCGACGCCGATGACTACCTCGACACGCCGCTGCAGGATGCGCTGATCAACGAAGTACTGCGCTTTCAGGGCTGGCAGTTCGTCCTGCCCAGCAGCCCGGCGCTGCTGGTGCTCGATACCCGCACCCGGCGCTGGCGCAGTGAAAGCAACTTCAACAAACCCTCGGGCCTGCTCGACTGGGAAGCCTTAAGCGAGCTGCAGCAGGCGCTGCTCGACCATCCTTCGGCGATCATCGTCTCGCCGGCGCCGATCTTCGGCGTCAAGCTGATCGAGAGCGTGCAGCGGGTATTCAGCTGGCTGGGTTATCCGCTATTGGTGGATGCCGAGAACTGGATGGCCCATCGCGGCGCGGCGCAAGTGATCCTGAACATCTTCCGCCACTCGCGCACACCGGGGCACTACGTGATTCTCTCCGGTGACGTGCACTACTCGTTCGTCTATGAGGTGCTGATCCGCCACCGCCAGCGCGCCCCGCACCTGTGGCAGATCACCAGCAGCGGCATCAAGAACCAGTTCCCCAAGCGCCTGCTGGACACCTTCGATCGCCTCAACCGCTGGCTGTACTCGCCGCGCTCACCGCTCAACTGGTTTACCAAGCGCCGGCAGATGCAGGTGATGCCGCGCACCCCCACGCACAGCAAGGCCGGCGAGCGGCTGTGGAACAGCGCGGGCCTGGGCCAGGTATTTTTCAATGAACAGGGGCAGCCGGCGCGGATTTTCCAGCTCAACGCCGATGGCAGCGCGGCGACCGAGTTTCCACCGCGCGAAGCTGACTGTTAAGTGATTTTTGACCGGCGCCAGAACGGCGCCCGGTCGACGATCAGGTGCGCTCGAGAGCGTTGACCAGGTCGTGGAAGGCTTCGCGGTTGGAATCGTTCAGACCCATGAGGATCTTGTGCGCCTCAAGCACCTTGGAGCGCACCACGTCTTCGTTCTGATCCTGCGACGGCAGGTCGGTCAGGCATTCCGGGCACGGGATCGGCCGGTCAACGATGTTGAACACCTGGTCGAAACCCATCGACTGCAGCAGGCGGGTGATGTCGGCGTGGGTGGTGACCACCGTTGGCAACAGCCCGACCTTTTGCCGCGACAGGATCGAGAGCTTGGCCAGCAAGCCCAGGGTGGTGCTGTCGATGCTGTGGGTTTCTGTCAGATCGATGACGATCGCCGAGAAATTCAGCGCCGTGAAGATCTTTTCAATCGTCGCATCCAGCGCCGAACACAAGGTCAGGCGCACTTCACCGACAAACTTCAGCACGAAGGTGCCATTCTGCTCGGCGAACTGGATTCTACCCGTACTCATTGAAGGTTCCTGCTCAACACCAATAGGGCGATATCATCCGGCATCTCCCCAAGCGTAGCTAATCCGAATCGTTGGCGCAGCCCATCCAGACTACCGCCTGCGGCCTTGATGATTTCAGGCAGGGCCGCCTCTTTATCTTTGAGTGTGTCACCGGGCAAAAGGTCCAGAATGCCATCAGACAGCAGGGTCAGGCTGAACTGCGGCGGCAACTCCAGGACGTGGTCCTGGTAGGTGGCCTCCTCGAACAAGCCGACCGGCAATCCGCGGCCCTCCAGATAACGGCTCTGGCCCGGGGTGTACAGCACTGGCAACGGCAGGTGACCACCGATGCTGTAGGTCATGATACCGGTGTCTTCGTCGATCACGCCGCCGACCATGGTCACATGCTTGCCCAGCTTGCAGTTGATCAGGCCGCGGTTGATGTGCCCGAGCACTTCCGACGGCTTGAAGTCACGCAAGTTGCCGCCGCGCTTGAATTCGAACAGCAGGCGCGTGGTCATGAACTTCAGCAGCACGGTGACGAAGGCCGAAGACGCGCCATGCCCGGAAACGTCTGCCAGGTAAAAGGCAATTCGCCGGTCATCGACACGGAAATAGTCGGCAAAGTCGCCCGACAGGTACAGCGACGGAATGATCTGGTGCTCGAACGACAGGTCGTCGGCCACCCAGGGGCTTTCCGGCAGCATGTTCATCTGCACCTGACGCCCGGCGGTCTGGTCTTCCTGCAGCAGGTGCAGGCTGGCCTCAAGCTCGCGGTTGGCGGTTTCGAGCTTTTCCCGGTAGCGCTGGTTTTCCAGCACCAGACGCGCGCGGTCCAGGGCCCGGCGTACCGAATGCTCGAGCACCGCGAGGTCTTCGAGGGGCTTGATCAGATAGTCGGCCGCGCCCAGGCGCAGGGCCTCGACGGCGTCGTTCATCACCCCGGCGCCCGATACCACGATCACCGGCAGTTCCGGCGCGCGCTCGGTTACCTGGCGAATCAGCTCCAGGCCGCCCATTTGCGGCATGCGCAGATCGCAGATCACCAGATCAGGATGTTCCTGTTCGAAGACCTGCAGGCCCTGCTGGCCATTGGCTGCCTGCAGGACGCTGAAACCGCTGTCTTCCAGGTAGGCGGCAAGACTCGCACGTACGACGTCGTCGTCATCGATTATCAGCAGCGTTGCACTGGTTTTCTGCATGTGGGCAAACGGCGCCAGGAATAGGTTGGGCGTAGGTGAGCATCGGCCCACGTACTGGATTCACTTCGAGCTACTCTTCTATGAGTTGTAGGACATCAAAACCTGTCCGGCAAATAGCAGAGGTGCCTTGTAAGGCGCAGACGGTACTCCCATCCGCCGGGCGTTTCAAGGGCACACCGATGGTCGCCAATGCTCTTTACAGCCGAAAGCACCGGGAGTTATAAAAACCCCTCCAACCGCAACGCAATGAAAGGATGCCGAGATGAGCTCAGGGCCCATGGACTACAGCGAGAAGCGCGATTTCATTCGCATGCGGGTGGAAGCAGATATAAGCCTGATCCACCAGGGGCAGGTCATCGCCGCCGTCTGCCTCGACCTCTCCAGCAGTGGCATGCAGGTCCAGGCGCCGCAGCCGTTCACGGTTGGCGATCAACTCGAGGTGCGTATCGACTCCGACCATCCGGCACTCAAGGGCCTGGAAGCGAGCACAGAGGTGGTGTGGATTGCCGACCAGCAAGACGGCAAGCAGAAACTCGGCCTGCGCATCCTCAGCATGAAATAATTGCAGACACAAAAAAGGCGACCTGAAGGTCGCCTTTTGTTTACCCGCTCGGATCAGAAGTCGTCGACGACGGCGCCATCCTTGACCTTGAATTCGCGATTTTGCAGGTATGCATTGCGAATGAAGATGTATTTGTCGCCATTGATCAGCTTTTCAGCCGACAGCAGGCTCGCGCGGGTGTCGACCACATCGACGGCGGCAGCGGTGTTGCGGGTCGGCACGTGGTCGATGTAGCGGTACGGTTCGGTGTAGGTGTCCGGGTACTTGCCGATGGCATCGCGCACGGTGCTCGGGCCAAGCAACGGCAGCATTACGTACGGGCCGCTGCTCACGCCCCAGTAGCCGAGGGTCTGGCCAAAGTCTTCGTCATTGCGCTGCAGGCCCATCTTGGTGCCGACATCGAAGAACCCGCCAATACCGAAGGTGGTGTTGACGATCAGCCGCGCAGTATCAACCCCGGCCGCGTGCGGCTTGAGCTGCAGCACGTTGTTGGCCAGGTTGGTGACGTCACCCAGGTTGCGGAACATATTGTGGATGCCGTCTTCGAGGAACTGCGGGGTGACCGCCTGGTACCCCTGTGCCAGCGGCTTGAGCGCGTAGGTGTCGAGCGTGTCGTTGAAGCGGAAGATCGGCCGGTTGATGCTTTCCCAGGGATCTTCTTCAGTGGCCGCCTGGGCCGCGACGACAGGCGCCAACAGTAGGCCGGCACAGACACAAGCCCGGGTCATCCGATCGATCAGGCCGATCCTACGCATAGTGTTACTCCTCGAACTAGGCAGACGCCGCGCGTCCTACGCCAAAAAATGAAGCAAGTATAAAGGCTCTGCTGCCGTTAAGCAGCTTGGCATAAACAACGTCGCAAAAATGTGAACAACTGTGTATCGGCAGCGTCACCAAAAAGTAACAACCCAAGCGTAGCCTGCAAAGTATTTCAGGGACGTTGCCATGCCAGACTCCCCCGCCATCACTGCCCTGCTGTTCGGCTTGCGCGGCTGCCTTGTCGAAGTGAACCCGGGCTCTGATGCCCAGGCACCCTGCCCCACTCCGGGCGCGCTGCCCACCCTTGACTGGCTGTATCAGCAAAAGGTTCCCTGTGCCTGGCTCGATGAGCTGCCCGCTGCAGACGGCAAACAAATGGCCAGCCCCTTGCCGGCCTGGCTCAATGCCTTCCCGGCCTGCAAGACCCCCTGGCCGGCACCGGATGCCTGCTGGCAGGCACTGATGAGCCTCAGGGCGGGCAAACTCGACGGTTGCGTGCTGGTCAGTGGCGAACCACGCCTGCTGCAGTCGGGCCTCAACGCCGGGTTGTGGACCATCGGCCTGGCCGCCTGCGGGCCCAGCAGCCAGTGGCAAGCCCTTGGCCCCAAGGAGCAGGAACGCCAGCGTGGCCAGGCCACCTTGCAGTTGTTTGCCTTGGGCGTGCACTCGGTGATCGACCACCTCGAAGCCCTGGCCGACTGCCTGGCAGACATCGGCCAGCGCCGGCGCAAAGGTGAAAAACCCTGAAACAGCACCTTTGATCAGGGTCATGCAAAGCGCTGGCCGGTGGATTACTCTAGTAGACAGGGCATGGACCTTTCACCCGCTAACGGGGTCCATGACTGTGCCTATTCATAGAGGGAGAACACCCATGCCTGCCCAAGAACTGCAAAAGCAACTCACTGAGCTGCGCGAGCAACTGGAGCAGAACCCGCCGCTTTCAGAAGAAGAGCGCCAACACCTGCATGAGCTGATGGAGAAGATCGAGGCCGAGATCAAGCTGGAAGCCGCGACCAAGGACAACAACCTGGTCGATGGCGTCAACCTCGCCGTGGAGCGCTTTGAAGTCGAGCACCCGGGCCTGACCGCCACCTTGCGCAATATCGTTCAGAGCCTGCAAAGCATGGGCATCTAAGCCCGCCGGAATAAAAAAGCCCCGTCATCGAACGGGGCTTTTCGTTACTGGCGAACCAGTCGCAGGTTCTCCAGGGTCACCTGGGAAGTACTGCGGTACGGGTTGATGTCCAGGCCGCCGCGGCGCACGTAACGGGCATAAACCGTCAGGTGTTCGGGGTTGAGCAGGCGCTTGAGGTCAAGGTAGATGCGCTCGACGCACTGCTCATGGAAGTCGGCATGCTGGCGGAAGCTGATCAGGTAGGTCAGCAGGCTGGCATGCTCCAGCGCCGCGCCACGGTAGTGCACGGTGACGCTGCCCCAGTCCGGCTGGCCGGTGACCGGGCAGTTGGACTTGAGCAAATGGCTGTGCAGGGTTTCTTCAACAATGTTGTCGCTGTCGCAACGCAGCAACTCCGGCTGCGGTTGCTCGTAGTTGCTGATGCTGACATCCAGCTCATCGATGCACACGCCCGGCAAGCCGACCACGCCCTGCCCTTCGACCTCAGCCAGGCTGCGGACCTGCACGCCCACCGGCTTGCCGGCGGCAGCCGAGAGGTCCTTGACCAGGCATGCCTGCAGGGCAGCGGGCGATTCGAACACGGTCTGGTTCAGCGAGTTGAGGTACAGCTTGAACGACTTCGACTCGATGATGTTCGGCGAGTCGGCCGGGATGGCGAACTCACCGATTGCCACCACCGGCTTACCCGACGCCAGCAACCAGGACAGCTCGAAGCAGTTCCAGAAATCGACGCCCTGCCATGGCAGGGTCTGGGCGCTGACGCCCAGCTCGACCCATTTTGCCGCCCGCGGGATCGGGAACAGCAGCGAGGGTGTGTAGGTGGAAACGTATTCGCTGGATTTACCCAGCGGAGAATGTTCGGCGGCAGGATGCATGGCTAAAACCTGTAGGAGCAAATGCGCCTAGTTTATCGGTTTTAGGCCATGCTTTGGGCAATCGGCTGTTATTGGCCGATGGTCAGCTTGCCGACCATGCCCGCTTGATAATGACCGGGCACGTTGCAGGCGAACTCGATTGGCGTCGACTGGCTAAAGGTCCAGGTCAGCTCGGCGCTTTTGCCAGGTTCGACCATCACCGTGTTCGGATCGTCATGCTGCATGCTGGCGTGATTCATGTTGCCGTGGCCCATGGCCGAATGGTCCATCTGGCCCTGCATGGCGAGCATTTCTTTCTGGTGCCTGGCGTGCATCACAGCATCGCCGAGGCTGAACTCATGGACTACCGCGCCCTTGTTCACCAGCACGAAGCGCACGGTCTCCCCGGCCTTGACCTCAAGGCTGCGCGGCGCGTAATACATGTCGCCCATCACCACCTCGACGCTGCGGGTGGCCTTGCTCGCAGGCGCAGGCTGGCCGAAGGTGTAGGAATGCGCGGGCGACGCCAAGGCTGGAAGGCTGAACAGCGCCAGTGCGCCAATGATAAAAAGGTGTTTCATTTCAAGCCCACTCCAGGGTTGCGACGGTTCAGGCTTCACTGTAGAAAATCGCCGCTGGCAGTCACCTGACAAAAACATTACAACTTTGTCAGCTTGGCCACCCGCCACGCCCGCCGCGGTATAACCCTGCGGCAATCCACGTAAAAGAGCCAGCCGATGAAACTGTTGATCGTCGAAGACCAGACCAAGACCGGCCAGTACTTGTGCCAGGGCCTCAGTGAAGCGGGCTTTGCCACCGAGCTTGCCAGCGACGGCAATACCGGCCAGCACCTGGCCCTGACCGGCGACTATGACTTGCTGATCCTCGACGTCATGCTGCCGGGCCGCGATGGCTGGCAGATCCTCCAGGCGGTGCGCGCCGCCGGCCTGGAAATCCCGGTGCTGTTCCTCACCGCCCGCGACGCCGTCGAAGACCGCGTGCACGGCCTGGAACTGGGCGCCGACGATTACCTGGTCAAGCCGTTCGCCTTCTCTGAACTGCTGGCACGGGTGCGCAGCCTGCTGCGCCGCGGCAGCAGCCCGGCACAGGAAACCAGCCTGGGCCTGGCCGACCTGCGCCTGGACCTGATCCGCCGCCGGGTCGAACGCACAGGACAGCGCATCGACTTGACCGCCAAGGAGTTCGCCCTGCTCGAACTGCTGCTGCGCCGCCAGGGCGAAGTGCTGCCCAAGTCGCTGATCGCCTCGCAGGTATGGGATATGAACTTTGACAGCGACACCAACGTCATCGAAGTGGCGATCCGCCGCCTGCGCCTGAAGATCGACGATGCCCACGACAACAAGCTAATCCATACCGTGCGCGGCATGGGTTATGTGCTTGAAGAGCGCAGCGCCTGATGCGCCGCCTGTCCCTCGGTAGTCGCCTGGCACTGCTGTTTGCCGCCTGCACGGCAGTGGTGTCGCTGACTGCCGGTATCCTTTTTAGCCGCGCCAGTGCCACCCACTTCATCGAGCTCGACCAGCAACTGCTCAACAGCCGCCTGTCATTGCTGCGCCAAATGCTCGAAGGCGTGGACGACCCGGCCAGCCTCGCCCCGCGCCTGCCTGCCCTGCAAACCGAACTCAGCCACCAGGCCGACCTTGCCGTGCGCATTCGCGGCCGGGACGGGCGCATCTGGTTCGACAGCCAGGCCGGCCTGCCCGAGTCGCCGCAAGTGCTCGGCCTGAGTACCCTGCACAGCAGCGGCGTCGACTTTCGCAGCCTGTGTGTCAACCTCAACGGTGGCGACGCCCAGCTGACGCTGTTTCTCGACATCACCCACCATCAGCATTTCCTCCAGCGCATGCAGCAGCTGATCTGGCTGACCGTCGGCCTTTCGGCGCTGGCGACCGCGCTGCTCGGCGCCTGGGCCGCGCGCAGCGGGCTGCGGCCACTGCGGCAGATGGGCGAGGTGGCCTCCGGGGTATCGGCACGCTCGCTGACCACACGCCTGCCCGAAGGGCAAATGCCGGTGGAACTGGCGGAACTGGCGCAGACCGTCAACGCCATGCTCGAACGCCTGGACGATGCCTTTCAGCGCCTCTCGGCGTTCTCTGCCGACATTGCCCACGAGCTGCGCACGCCGCTGTCCAACCTGCTAACCCACACCCAGGTAACCCTGACCCGGCCGCGCAGCCTGGATGACTACCGCGAGGCGCTGCACAGCAACCTCGAAGAGCTGCAATGGATGGCGCAACTGGTCAACGACATGCTCTACCTGGCCAAGGCTGACCACGGTTTGCTGATGCCCAGCCGCCAGCAACTGGCACTTGAAGACGAGGCCGATGCCTTGCTCGAATACTACGCACCGCTGGCTGAAGATGCCGAGGTAAGCCTGAGCCGTGAGGGCCAGGCGCCGCTTGCCGGCGACCGGCATATGCTGCGCCGGGCGCTGTCCAATTTGCTCGACAACGCCCTGCGCTTTACCGCGGCCGGCGGCGAGATACGTGTGACCATCGAGCGACACCAAGACGGAGTAAGGCTGCAGGTGGCCAACCGCGGTGAGCCGATTGACCCGGCGTTGCTGCCGAAGTTGTTTGATCGTTTCTACCGGGCAGACCCGGCACGGCGCGAAGGCAGCAGTGAGCATGCGGGGTTGGGGCTGGCGATTACCCGTTCGATCGTGCAGGCGCACGGCGGGCGTATTCGCGGGGAGTCAGCTGGGGGCTGGACGCGGTTCGTGATCGACTTGCCGACGGTGTGAATACCATCGCGGGGCAAGCCCGCTCCTACAGCCGGTGTAGGAGCGGGCTTGCCCCGCGATCAGCCATCACTCGTAACGCAAGGCGTACGCCGGCTCTACCTGCGAAGCCCGCCAGGCCGGGTACAGGGTGGCCAGGAAGCTCATGATCAGGCCGGCGCTACAGATCAGCGCCACGTCGCCCCATTGCAGTTCCGACGGCAAGGTACTGATGAAGTACACGTCCGAGGTGAAGATGTGCTGGCCGCTGACCCGCTCCAGCCAGCCGACGATCTGGCTGACGTTGAGCGCGGCAATCACCCCCAGCACGCCGCCGATCAAGGTACCGACGATACCGATCAGGCTGCCCTGAACCATGAAGGTGCCCATGATCTGCGCCGGCGTTGCGCCGATGGTGCGCAGGATGGCGATGTCGGCGCCCTTGTCGTTGACCACCATGATCAGCGTGGCAATGATGTTGAACGCCGCCACGGCGATGATCAGCAGCAGCAACAGGCCGATCATGGTCTTTTCCATCTTCATGGCGCTGAACAGGCTGCCCTGGGTGTGGGTCCAGTCATCGGCGCGGTATTGCTCGCCAAGGCTTGTGGTAATCGCCTTGGACACCTGCGGCGCCGCGTACAGGTCCTTGACCTTGAGGCGCACGCCCTGCACCTGGTTCGGCGCCCAGCGCTGCATCTGCGCGGCGTCGGCCATGTGCATCAGGCCCAGCGAGCCGTCGAGCTCGGCGCCAACCTTGAATACCCCGACCACGTTCAGGCGCTGCATGCGCGGGGTGATGCCACCCGGCGCGCTGCTGACTTCGGGCACGATCAGGGTCAGTTTGTCGCCGACATTGAGGCGAAAGCGGCGCGCGGTGATTTCACCGATGACCACGCCGAACTCACCCGGCTTGAGGTCTTCAAGGTTGCCCTGGACGATATGCTGGGCAACGATCGAGACCTTGCCCTCCTCGGCCGGGTCGATGCCGCTGACCTGGATCGGCTGCATCGAGCCCTTGTAAGAGAGCATGCCTTCCATCTCGGTCAGTGGCGCGGCGGCGATCACTTCAGGGTTTTTCAAGGCTTGCGCCGCCACCGGCCGCCAGTCGTCCAGCGGCTGGGCACCGAGCACGCTGGCGTGCGGCACCATGCCGAGGATGCGCGAGCTCATTTCGCGCTGGAAGCCGTTCATCACCGACAGCACCACGATCATCGCCAGCACGCCCAGGGACAGGCCGATCATCGAGGTCATGGAAATGAACGAGATGAAATGGTTGCGGCGCTTGGCGCGGGTGTAGCGCGCGCCGATGAAAATAGACAAGGGTCTGAACATGAACGAAAGCACCCGGGTAAAGAAAAGGAACCAGGTGCCCGCCTGACAGCGGCGGGCACGTTGCGCGGGCAATCAGATCGGTACCAGGTGCCCGTCTTCCAGGCGCAGTACGCGGTCCATCTGGCGCGCCAGGTTGAGATCGTGGGTCACCACCAGGAAGGCCGTCTGCGAAGAGCTGCTGAGCTCCTGCATCAAGTCCTGGATACCCTGGGCGGTGTGATGGTCGAGGTTGCCGGTAGGCTCGTCGAGCATCACCAGCCCCGGACGGTTGACCAGCGCCCGGGCGATGGCCACGCGCTGGCGTTCGCCACCGGACAGCTCGGCCGGCTTGTGGCTCAGGCGATGGCCCAGGCCGACGCGCTTGAGCAGCGCTTCGGCGCGCTCGCGGGCTTCGGGGATGGCGGTGCGACCGATCAGCAGCGGCATGCACACGTTCTCCAGCGCCGTGAACTCCGGCAGCAGGTGGTGGAACTGGTAGACGAAGCCCAGGGCGCGGTTGCGCAGCAGGCCACGGGCGCGTTCGCCCAATGCCGAGAGCTCTTCGCCGGCCAGCCAGACGCTGCCTTCGGTCGGGGTATCGAGGCCGCCGAGCAGGTTGAGCAAAGTACTCTTGCCTGAACCGGAGCTACCGACGATCGCCACCCGCTCGCCCGGGTGCAGCTCCAGCTGCAGGCCGGACAACACCTGGACTTTCTCCGGGCCTTCCTCGTAGGACTTGCCCAGGTTGCGGCAACTCAGCACTGCTTTATCACTCATGCCCAACTCACTCATAACGTAGCGCCTCCGCAGGCTGGGTGCGTGCCGCACGCCAGGCCGGATACAAGGTGGCGAGGAAACTCAGGACCAATGCCGCGCCGCAGACCATCCACACGTCCTCGGCCATGATCTGCGATGGCAGGTAGTCGATGAAGTAGACGTCGGCATTGAGGAACTTGTGCCCGATCAGGGTCTCGATGCCGGCAATCGCGGCGCTGACATTGAGCGCGGCGAAAATGCCCACCAACGCGCCGATCAGGGTGCCGACCACGCCGATCACCGTGCCCTGGACCATGAAGATGGCCATGATCTGCCCCGGCGTCGAGCCCAGGGTGCGCAAGATGGCGATGTCGCCCTTCTTGTCGTTGACCACCATCACCAGGGTGGAAATGATGTTGAACGCGGCCACCGCGACAATCAGCAGCAACAGCAGGCCGATCATGGCTTTTTCCATGCGGATCGCCTGGTACAGGTTACCGTGGCTGCGGGTCCAGTCGCGGGCGTAGAACTCCTGCTCGCCCAGCTTCTGGGCGATGTCCCAGGCAACCCGGGGGGCCTGGAACAGGTCGTCGAACTTCAGGCGCAGGCCCTGCACCTGGTCGGCTTTCCAACGGTGCAGGCGCGACAGGTCCGACAGGTTGGTCAGGCCCAGGTAGCCGTCGATTTCACCGGCGCCGACATGGAAGATGCCGACCACGGTAAAGCGCTTCATGCGTGGGAACATGCCGGCCGGAGTGACGGTGACCTCGGGGGCGACGAAGGTCAGTTTGTCACCGATGCCGACGCCCAGCTTGGCCGCCGCCTTGTCGCCGATCATGATGCCGAAGCCGCCAGGGGCCAGGTCATCGAGCTTACCCTCGCGGATAAAGTCGTCGATGATCGAGACCTTGCGCTCCTGGGCCGGGTCGATGCCGTTGAGCAGCACCTTCTGCACCTTGCCGTCATGGGTCAGCAGGCCCTGCATCTGGGTGAAGGGCGCCACCGCCAGAACCTGCGGGTTCTGCTTTACTTGACTGGCAAGGGCGGGCCAGTCGTTGATCGGCTGGCCGGTTTCCAGTGTGGCGTGGGGCACCATGCCCAACACCCGGGTGCGCATCTCGTGATCGAAGCCATTCATGACCGACAACACCACGATCATCACGACAACGCCCAGGGCGAGGCCGATCATCGAGGTCAGGGAAATGAACGAGACGAAGTGGTTGCGACGCTTGGCACGGGTATAACGCGTGCCGATGAATACGAAGAGAGGTCTGAACATGTCGGGGCTTGTTCGGATGAAAGAGGAACGTCCTTGTGGCGGGGCTTGATTAGCAGCTTTACACTCAGACCACCGCCGCTACCATGGGTTCGCCATGTCGACATTAGATGAAGAAGATCGCCGCGAATACTACCGTATCGAGGATCGGATCGCACTGGAAATTAGCCCGTTGAGCGCCGCCGAAGCGCTTGGCACAGACTTGTTGCAAGATACTTCACCGCTGTTCAACCTGCTCAGTGAACTGCACCTGAGCGAGTTCGAGTCCCAGCACCTGCTGCGCCAGCTCAGTGACAAGGACCGCACCCTGGCGGCCTTTCTCAAGGCCCAGAACAAACGCATCGACCTGCTCAGTGCCGTGGTTGCGCAGACCCTGCTCGGGCAATTAAGCGCGCCGCAGGCGGTAGTGCTGTCCGAGGGCGGCATCGAGTTCAACCGCGCCGAGCCGCTGGCGGCCGGCGAGCGCGTGGCCGTGAAGATGGTGCTGATGCCCCAGGCCCTGGGCTTGCTGCTGCGCGCCAAGGTCACCCATTGCGACCGCCAGGCCGACGGCCAGTACGAGATCGGCACCGAGTTCGTCGACACCACCGACGCCCAGCGCCAGCTGCTGGCCCGCTACATCCTGCAACGCCAAGCGCAACAACGACGCCAGGCCCTGGAGCAGAACGACCCAAGCGCCTCCTGAGTTTCACTTATTTGTTGAAGGAACAGACGTGACCACGATTTACGGCCACCGCGGCGCCAAGGGCGAAGCCCCCGAAAACACCCTCACCAGCTTCCAGCAGTGCCTCAAGCATGGCGTGCGCCGCTGCGAGCTCGACCTGCACCTGTCGGCTGACAACCAGCTGATGGTGATTCACGACCCCAGCCTCAAGCGCACCACCGGCCGGCGCGGCAAGGTGGTTGAACACAGCGCCGCCGACCTTGCCACCTACGACGCGCGCAAGGGTGGCCCGGGCTGGGTCTCGCCCTGCCCGATCCCGCGACTTGAGGAGCTGTTTGAAAAGTGCGATTTCGAGCACTGGCAGCTTGAGGTCAAGAGCGCCTCGCGCACCCGCGCCGCCACCACTGTGCTGGCGATCCGCGAAATGGCCCAGCAGTTCGGCCTGCTCGACAAGATCACCATCACCTCAAGCTCACGGGAAGTGCTGGGCGCAGCGCTGGAGCTGACTCCGGATATTTCCAGAGGACTGGTGGCCGAATACGCCTGGCTCGACCCGCTGAAGGTCGCCCAGAACTACGGCTGCAACTTGCTGGCGTTGAACTGGACACTGTGCACCCCCGAGCGCCTGATCAAGGCCCAGCGCCAGGGTTTGCACGTGTCGGTGTGGACAGTCAACGAGCCGGCGCTGATGCGCAGGCTCGCCGACTTCGGCGTAGACAGCCTGATTACAGACTTTCCCGGTTTGGCCAGCGCCACCCTCGAGAATCGCTGAAATCGGTCTCCCCGGCCGGCTCAGGCCACCGGCCGGAGCCGCTCAAAAAAGCCGGTTGAGGCCGTCGTAAGCCGCTACCCGATAGGCTTCGGCCATGGTCGGGTAGTTGAAGGTGGTGTTGACGAAGTACTTCAGGGTATTGCGCTCACCCGGCTGGTCCATGATCGCCTGGCCGATGTGAACGATCTCCGAGGCCTGGTAGCCGAAGCAGTGCACGCCGAGGATTTCCAGGGTTTCGCGGTGGAACAGGATCTTCAGCATGCCTTGTGGCTCACCGGCAATCTGCGCCCGGGCCATGCTCTTGAAGAAGGCCTTGCCGACTTCGTAAGGCACCTTGGCCTGGGTCAGCTCCTGCTCGTTCTTGCCGATCGAGCTGATCTCCGGAATGGTGTAGATGCCGGTCGGCACATCGTTGACGAAGCGCCAGCTGCCATTGTCGACGATGCTGCCAGCAGCCGAGCGGCCCTGGTCGTGGGCGGCACTGGCCAGGCTCGGCCAGCCGATCACGTCACCGGCACCGTAAATGTTCGCCACGTGGGTGCGGTAGTTTTCGTCGACTTCGATCTGGCCACGGCTATTGACCTTGATGCCGATGTTTTCCAGGCCCAGCTTGTCGGTGTTGCCGGTACGGCCGTTGCACCAGAGCAAGGCATCGGCCTTGATCTTCTTGCCGGATTTCAGGTGCAGGATCACCCCGTTGTCCAGGCCTTCGACACGCTCGTACTCTTCGTTGTGGCGCACGGTGATGTTGTTGTTGCTGAAGTGGTAGCTCAACGCCTGGGAGATTTCCGAGTCGAGGAAGCTCAGCAACTGGCCGCGGTTGTCTACCAGCTCTACCAGCACACCCAGGCCGCTGAAGATCGAGGCGTACTCGCAGCCGATCACACCGGCGCCGTAGACGATCAGTTTGCGCGGGGTGTGGCCGAGGCTGAGGATGGTGTCGCTATCGTAGATACGCGGGTGGTGGAAATCGATATCGGCCGGGCGATACGGGCGCGAACCGGTGGCGATGATGATGTGCTTGGCCACCAGCTTCTCGACCACGCCGTTGGCGCAGACCACTTCGATGGTCTGCTCGTCGGCGAAGCTGCCGGTGCCGAAGAACACGTCGACGCGGTTGCGGGCGTAGTAGCCGGTGCGCGAGGCCACCTGCTTGGAGATCACCTTCTCGGCGCTTTTCAGCACGTCGGGGAACGAGAACCAGCGCGGCTCACCAATGGCCCGGAACATCGGGTTGGTGTTGAACTGCATGATCTGGCGCACCGAGTGACGCAGGGCCTTGGACGGAATGGTACCCAGGTGGGTGCAGTTGCCGCCGACCTGGCGACGGCTATCGACCATCGCCACCTTGCGTCCTGCTTTGGCAGCATTCATTGCCGCCCCTTCTCCTGCGGGGCCGGAACCCAGCACCACTACGTCGTAGTTGTAGACAGCCATGCGTACTCCTTCAGAACAGGCCCACGCGCCACATCGGCGGGCGGGGCTACCTCATGTCGCCAGCGGCGCCATGCAAAAATTCGGGTGCAGTCTAATCAAGCTTGAACGCCGCGCACATTAACCCTTGGTCGCGTCGTAGGCTATTTTTCTCTGCACTACATGTATTCATTGTCAGTTCACCAGCACCTGGGCAAACGCCGGCGTGCTGCGGGAGACGAAACCATCGGCAACCCGGGTCACGAACACTGCGCCAATCCCGTGCCGAAGGGCAAACTCCCAGCCGCGCTCAGGCCCGAGAATCAGCAGCAAGGTCGAATAACCATCAGCCATCAGCGTCGAGCGGTCAAACACCGTCACCGAGGCCAGCTCGTGTTTCACGGGTTTTCCCTGGCGCGCATCGAAGGTGTGTGAATAGCGCTGGCCATTCTCCTCGAAATAATTGCGATAGTCACCGGAGGTCGATACACCAAACCCGTCCACGTCCAGCACTTGCTGGGCTATCTGGCGGTCAGCGCGGGGCAGTTCCAGCGCCACTTTCCACGGGCTGCCGTCGGCCTTGCGCCCGATCGCCTTGAGCTCACCTGTCGCCTCGACCAGCAAATCCGCGACCCCCAGGGCTTTTAGCCGCTCCACCAGCAGGTCTACCGCGTGCCCGGCGGCGATGCTGTTGAAGTCCACTTCCACCGGCGCATCCTTGCACAGCTGCTCGCCAACTATGCGCAAATGCCCATGCCCGACCCGCTGGCGAGTGGCAGCCAGGGCCTGGGCATCCGGTACTTTTTCCATCCGCGACTGCGGGCCAAAGCCCCACAGGTCGAGCAAGGGCTCCACGGTCAGGTCAAAAGCGCCGTCACTTTGCTGCGCCAGTTGCTCGCCGACCCGCACCAGTTGCAGTACGTCGGCCGGCATCGACTGGCAGCTATTGGCCGGCAGCCTGTTGAAAGCTTCGGTCAAAGAATCACTACGGTAGGTGGAAAAACGCCTGTCGACACCCTCGAGAATCCGCTCGACCTCGCGCTTGACCAGCTCCGGTGCCGGCCCCTGGGGCGTACGCACATACTGCACGGTGTAGCTGCTGCCCATGGTCGGGCCACTGATGCGCTCCAGGGTGTTGCCTTGCCCGCACCCGGCCAGGCCCAGCATCACACCGATCAACACTGCCTTGCGCATCCAGCCTCCTGGGAAAATTCAGGCAAAAAAAACGGGAACCCTGAGGTTCCCGTCTTTCACGATCAAGCCAAGCTTAGCGTGGGAAAGCAGGCGGATTGACGCCAGCCATGTCTTCCATCACGCGCACTACCTGGCAGCTGTAACCGAATTCGTTGTCGTACCAGACGTACAGGACAACACGGTTATCGTTGCAGATGGTGGCTTCGGCATCGACCACACCGGCGTGGCGCGAACCGACGAAGTCGGTGGAGACCACTTCCTGGGAGCTCACGTAGTCGATCTGCTTGTGCAGGTCCGAGTGCATGGCCATCTGGCGCAGGTACTCGTTGATCTCTTCGCGATTGGTGGCTTTTTCCAGGTTCAGGTTGAGGATGGCCATCGACACGTTCGGCGTTGGTACGCGGATCGCATTGCCGGTCAGCTTGCCCTTGAGCACTGGCAGTGCCTTGGCGGCTGCAGTGGCAGCACCGGTCTCGGTGATAACCATGTTCAGCGGCGCGGCGCGGCCACGACGGCTGCCCTTGTGGAAGTTGTCGATCAGGTTCTGGTCGTTGGTGAACGAGTGAACGGTTTCAACGTGGCCGTTGACGATACCGAACTTGTCGTTGACCGCTTTGAGCACAGGAACGATGGCGTTGGTGGTGCAGGAAGCCGCGGAGATGATCTTGTCATCAGCGCTGATTTCGCCATGGTTGATGCCGTGCACGATGTTCTTCAGCGCGCCCTTGCCAGGTGCGGTGAGGATCACGCGGGCAGCGCCCGGGCAGGCCAGGTGCTGGCCCAGGCCGTCGGCGTCGCGCCATACACCGGTGTTGTCGACGATCAGGGCATTCTCGATGCCGTACTGGGTGTAGTCGACTTCGCTCGGGTTCTTGGCGTAGATAACCTGGATCAGGTTGCCGTTGGCGGTGATGGTGTTGTTGGCTTCGTCGATGGTGATGGTGCCATCGAACGGGCCGTGCACCGAGTCACGACGCAGCAGGCTGGCACGCTTGACCAGATCGTTCTCGGCGCCTTTGCGCACGACGATGGCGCGCAGACGCAGGCCGTCGCCACCACCGGTTTTTTCGATCAGGATGCGCGCCAGCAGGCGGCCGATACGACCGAAGCCGTACAACACGACGTCGGTGCCTTTGCGTGCCGAAGCGTTTTGCTGGCCAACCACGTCAGCCATTTCTTCACGCACGAACTGCTCGGCAGTACGGCCGTTGCCTTCTTGCTTGAACTTGTTGGCCAGCTTGCCCAGGTCGACCGAGGCGGCGCCCAGTTTCAGCTCGCTCATGGCTTTGAGCAGCGGGAATGTCTCGTGTACAGACAGTTCGGTTTCGTCGGTCTGGCGATGACGGGCAAAGCGGTGTGCTTTGAGGATCGAGATCACCGAGCGGTTGATCAGGCTACGGCCATAGATCGAGCTCACCACATTGTTATTGCGGTAGAGCTGACCGATAAGCGGGATCATCGCTTCTGCAAGCGCTTCACGATCAATCCACTCACCAAGACACTGGTCGGGCTTCTGAGTCACGGGAACCTTCCACATGTAGGGACAGAAAAAAGGGGCTACATTATGACGCCCCGCAGCCCATCGGGCAATGAGCGCCTGTCGCCAGCATCGCACTACATGCTTTTAGCCTGCACAAACCTGACAGCGCGGGCCTGCGCCCGGTACAATTGGCGTCTTTGTCGCAACGCTTGGAGCTCGACCTCCCGTGCCTGTTCTGCGTCTACCGCACCTGCCGGCCACTGCCGGCAAACAAACCTGGGGCAACCTGCCGGGCGCCGCCCTGAGCCTGGCCATTGCCGAAGCGGCCAGCGCCGCCAAACGCTTCACCCTGCTGCTGACCGCCGACAGCCAGAGCGCTGACCGCCTCGAGCAGGAGCTGCGCTTTTTTGCGCCCGAGCTGCCGGTGCTGCCGTTCCCCGACTGGGAAACCCTGCCCTACGACCTGTTCTCGCCGCACCAGGACATCATCTCCCAACGCATCTCCAGCCTGTACCGGCTGCCGGAGCTCGATCACGGCATTCTCGTGGTGCCGATCACCACCGCCCTGCACCGCCTGGCGCCGACGCGCTTCTTGCTCGGCAGCAGCCTGGTGCTGGACATCGGCCAGAAGCTCGATGTCGAGCAGATGCGCACGCGTCTTGAAGCCAGCGGCTACCGCTGTGTCGACACGGTCTACGAGCACGGCGAATTTGCCGTGCGCGGCGCCTTGATCGACCTGTTCCCGATGGGCAGCAAGCTGCCGTACCGCATCGACCTGTTCGATGACGAAATCGAGACCTTGCGCACCTTCGACCCGGAAACCCAGCGCTCGATCGACAAGGTCGAGTCGGTGCGGCTGCTGCCCGCCCGCGAGTTCCCGCTGCAAAAAGATGCGGTGACGCGTTTCAAGGCGCGCTTTCGCGAGCGCTTCGACGTTGATTTTCGCCGCTGCCCGATCTTCCAAGACCTTTCCAGCGGCATCACCCCGGCCGGTATCGAGTACTACCTGCCGCTGTTCTTCGACGACACCTCGACCCTGTTCGACTACCTGCCCCAGGACACCCAGGTGTTCTCCCTGCCCGGTGTCGAGCAGGCCGCCGAACACTTCTGGAGCGATGTACGCAACCGTTATGAGGAGCGTCGCATCGACCCGGCGCGGCCGCTGCTGCCGCCGGCCGAGCTGTTCATGCCGGTGGAAGACTGCTTTGCCCGGCTCAAAAGCTGGCCGCGGGTGGTGGTCAGCCAGGATGACCTCGACAGCGGGGTCGGCCGCGAACGCTCCCCGGCCCAGGTCCTGCCCAACCTTGCCATCGAAGCCAAGGCCAACCAGCCATTGGCGGCGCTGTCGGGGTTTCTCGAGACGTTCCCTGGCCGCGTGCTGTTCACCGCCGAATCGGCGGGGCGCCGCGAAGTATTGCTGGAACTGCTCGAACGCCTGAAGCTGCGCCCGCAGACCGTCGACAGCTGGAGCGCTTTCGTCGCTGGCAAGGCGCGCCTGGCGATCACCATCGCCCCGCTGGACGAAGGCCTGCTGCTGGACGACCCGGCCATTGCCCTGGTCGCCGAGAGCCCGCTGTTCGGCCAGCGGGTGATGCAGCGCCGGCGCCGCGACAAGCGCAGCGACGCCAACAACGATGCGGTGATCAAAAACCTCACCGAGCTGCGCGAAGGCGCGCCGGTGGTGCATATCGACCATGGCGTGGGCCGCTACCTGGGCCTGGCGACCCTGGAAATCGACAACCAGGCCGCCGAGTTCCTCACCCTCGAATACGCCGAGGGCGCCAAGCTCTATGTGCCGGTAGCCAACCTGCACCTGATCGCCCGCTACACCGGCAGCGACGACGCCCTGGCGCCGCTGCACCGGCTCGGCTCCGAAGCCTGGCAGAAAGCCAAGCGCAAGGCTGCCGAACAGGTGCGCGACGTGGCCGCCGAACTGCTCGACATCTATGCCCGCCGCGCCGCGCGCAAAGGCTATGCCTTCGCCGACCCGTCGGTGGATTACGCCACCTTCAGCGCAGGCTTCCCCTTCGAGGAAACCCCCGACCAGCAGAGCGCTATCGAGGCGGTGCGCGAGGACATGCTCGCGGCCAAGCCGATGGACCGCCTGGTGTGCGGCGACGTCGGCTTCGGCAAGACCGAAGTGGCCATGCGCGCGGCGTTCATTGCCGTGCATGGCGGTCGCCAGGTGGCGATCCTGGTGCCCACCACCCTGCTCGCCCAGCAGCACTACAACAGTTTTCGCGACCGCTTTGCCGACTGGCCGGTAACGGTCGAAGTGATGAGCCGCTTCAAGTCGCCCAAGGAAGTCGCTGCCGCGGTGGCGGACCTGGCCGAAGGCAAGATCGACATCGTCATCGGCACCCACAAGCTGTTGCAGGACGACGTCAAGATCAAAGACCTGGGCCTGGTGATCATCGACGAAGAACACCGCTTCGGTGTGCGCCAGAAAGAACAGCTCAAGGCCCTGCGCAGCGAGGTGGACATCCTCACCCTGACCGCCACGCCAATCCCGCGCACCCTGAACATGGCCGTGGCCGGCATGCGCGACCTGTCGATCATCGCCACGCCGCCGGCACGCCGGCTGTCGGTACGCACCTTCGTCATGGAGCAGAACAAGAGCACGGTCAAAGAGGCGTTGCTGCGTGAACTGCTGCGCGGTGGCCAGGTGTACTACCTGCACAACGATGTGAAGAGCATCGAGAAATGCGCCGCCGACCTCGCCGAACTGGTGCCGGAGGCCCGCATCGGCATCGGCCACGGGCAGATGCGCGAACGCGAACTCGAACAGGTGATGAGCGACTTCTACCACAAGCGCTTCAACGTGCTGATCGCCTCGACCATCATCGAGACCGGCATCGACGTGCCGAGCGCCAACACCATCATCATCGAGCGCGCCGACAAGTTCGGCCTGGCCCAGTTGCACCAGTTGCGCGGCCGGGTCGGGCGCAGCCACCACCAGGCCTACGCCTACCTGCTCACCCCGCCGCGCCAGCAGATCACTCCGGACGCCGAGAAGCGCCTGGAAGCCATCGCCAACACCCAGGACCTGGGCGCAGGTTTCGTCCTGGCTACCAACGACCTGGAAATCCGCGGCGCCGGTGAGCTGCTCGGCGAAGGCCAGAGCGGGCAGATCCAGGCAGTCGGCTTCACCCTGTACATGGAAATGCTCGAGCGCGCGGTCAAGGCCATCCGCAAGGGCGCCCAGCCGAACCTCGACCAGCCGCTGGGCGGCGGCCCGGAAATCAACCTGCGCCTGCCGGCGCTGATTCCCGAGGACTACCTGCCGGATGTCCACGCGCGGCTGATCCTCTACAAGCGCATCGCCTCGGCGGTGGATGAAGACGGCCTCAAGGACCTGCAAGTGGAGATGATCGACCGCTTCGGCCTGCTGCCGGAGCCGACCAAGAACCTGGTGCGCCTGACCCTGCTCAAGCTGCAGGCGGAAAAACTCGGCATCAAGAAAGTCGATGCCGGGCCCAATGGCGGCAAGATCGAGTTCGAATCGGAAACCCCGGTCGATCCGCTGGTGCTGATCAAGCTGATCCAGAGCCAGCCAAAACGCTACAAGTTCGAAGGCGCCACCCAGTTCAAGTTCCTGGTGCCGATGGAGCGTCCGGAAGAGCGCTTCAACAACCTTGAGGCGCTGTTCGAGCGCCTGACCCCACAATCTGCGTGAAGGAAGTTCCATGCGTGTAATGCGTAGCCTGACCCTGCTGCTGGCGCTGATCGCCCCGGCAGCCTTTGCCGATGGCACTTTTCAGGTCGAAATGATCCTGGTACGGCAAAACGCCGTGCCGGCGATCACCATCAAGTCGGCTCCGGAAGACTGGCGCAACGGCGCCCAGGCCATCCAGGAAGGTGACCTGCGCCAACCGGCGCTCAATGACGAAGCGGCCAAGCTTGCCGCCGACCCGCAGTACACCGTGCTGCTGCACAAGGCCTGGAAACAGGACGCAGGCACAGTGGCGATCAGCGACGGCGAAGAGCACTTCGGCCAGTTCCCCATCGCCGGCAACCTTAGCATCAAGGAAGAGCGCTTCATCGCCGCAGAAGCCAACTTCTGGGTCAACCAGTTCGACGGCAACGGCAGCGTGCTGCAGAGCGAAGCATTCAAGCAGAGCAACAGCAACATAAAAAATGGCGAGTTGACCTTCTTCGATGGCGGACACCTGGCCGTGCTGCTGAAAGTTACTACCCACCGCCCAGTCAGCGCTCCCACTGCGCCTGCGGAGATGATGGAGCAGTAACCCGATGCCTAACGATGGTCTTGCCCCCACACCTCACCTGATCCTGGGCAGCCACGAGTTCAGCGCCTACGTGCCACAAACCGGCCGGATGCAGCGCCAGCACCAGCACCGGGCGGCGCTGTCGTTCAACTATGACGGCATTCGTGCCAGCGGCAGGCAAGGCAAGGAAGCCGGCCGCCTGGACGTCAGCAGCCAACGCATACAGCGCCACGCCGAAGCCGAAAGTCAGATCCGCCAAACCCTTCAACGCCTGGGCTTCAAGGTGGCCACCCGGCAAAGCAAAGCCTTGCCGGAGAGTGCCGGCGACCTGCTGGAGCTGGCTTCCGAAGCGGCCTGGCTGCGTTTCATGCTCAACGATCTGCCCAGCCTGCGCGAGCAAGGCTGGGAGATCGAGTACACCGAGGACTTCGCCTTCAACCTCGCCGAGGTTGACGACTGGTATGCGCACATCGACGAAGCCAGCGGCCGCGACTGGTTCGACCTGGAGCTGGGTATCGAGGTCAATGGCCAGCGCCTGAGCCTGTTGCCGATCTTGCTCAACGTGCTGCGCAGCCACCCGGAGCTGCTTAACCCGGCGCAACTGCACAAGCGTCGCGACGACGAGCAGTTGCTGGTGCAGATCCCCGCCCCCGCCGGTGAAGCAAGGCGCAATCTGCAAGTGGCCTTGCCCTACGGCCGCCTCAAGCCGGTGCTGGCCACCCTGGGTGACTTTTACCTGCGCGAACCCGGCGAAACCAGCGTGCGCCTGCCAACCCTGGACGCCACTCGCCTCAACGACCTGGAAGACCTGCCGTTGAGCTGGCAAGGTGGCGAACAGGTGCGCAGCCTGGGCGAACGGCTGCGCGATATTCGCTTGCAGCCGGCACAAACCCCGGATGGCCTGAACGCAACCCTGCGCCCCTATCAGCTCGAAGGCCTGAGCTGGATGCAGGCCCTGCGCGAGCTGCAGGTTGGCGGCATCCTCGCCGACGACATGGGCCTGGGCAAAACCCTGCAGACCCTCGCCCACCTGCTCTGCGAAAAGAACGCCGGACGCCTGACCCGCCCGGCGATGGTGGTGATGCCTACCAGCCTGATCCCCAACTGGCAGGACGAAGCTGCGCGCTTCGCCCCAGGCTTGCGCGTACTGGCCCTGCAGGGCACTGGCCGGCGCAAGCATTTCGACAACCTGCAGGACTACGACCTGCTGCTGACCACCTACGCCCTGCTGCCCAAGGACCTGGAGCACTTCAAGGGCCTGATGCTGGATGTGCTGATCCTCGACGAGGCGCAGTACATCAAGAGCCCGAACAGCAAGGCGGCCCAGGCCGCGCGCCAGCTCGAAGCACGCCAGCGCCTGTGCCTGAGCGGCACGCCGCTGGAAAACCACCTGGGCGAGCTGTGGTCGCTGTTTCACTTCCTGCTGCCTGGCTGGCTGGGCGATGCCAAGGCCTTCAATCGCGACTACCGCGTGCCGATAGAGCGCCAGGGCAACGATGAACGCCTGCAGTACCTGAATGCGCGAATCAAGCCCTTCCTGCTCAGGCGCACCAAGGAGCAGGTGGCCACCGAACTGCCGGCCAAGACCGAAATGATCCACTGGGTCGAGCTAAGCGATGCCCAGCGTGACGTGTACGAAACCATGCGCCTGGCCATGGACCAGAAAGTGCGCGCCGAAATCACCCGCAAGGGCGTGGCGCGCAGCCAGATCATCATTCTCGAAGCGCTGCTCAAGTTGCGCCAGGTGTGCTGCGATTTACGCCTGATCAACAGCGAAGCCTCGACCGCGCGCGGCGCCCACTCCGGCAAACTCACCAGCCTGATGGAAATGCTCGAAGAACTGCTGGCCGAAGGGCGACGCGTCCTGCTGTTCTCGCAGTTCACCAGCATGCTGCGGCTGATCGAGGCCGAACTGCAGCACCGCGGTATCGCCTATGCCCTGCTGACCGGCGAGACCCGCGATCGCCGCTCGCCGGTGCAGGACTTTCAGAGCGGGCAATTGCAGATCTTCCTGATCAGCCTCAAGGCCGGTGGTGTGGGCTTGAACCTGACCGCTGCGGACACCGTGATCCACTACGATCCGTGGTGGAACCCGGCCGCAGAAAACCAGGCCACCGACCGTGCCTATCGCATCGGCCAGGAGAAGCCGGTGTTCGTCTACAAGCTGATTACCCGGGGCACGGTGGAAGAAAAGATCCAGCAGTTGCAACTGGAGAAATCGGCGTTGGCGGCAGGTGTGCTGGATGGGCGCCAGGCGGGGGACTGGCGTTTGGCGGCGGAGGATATCGATGCGCTGTTTGCGCCGTTGCCGGGGAAGCGGCACGGCTCTAGATCCGGTTGAATTCATCGCGGGTCAAGTCGGGTCGCCGTACCGCCGCTCCCACAGAAGATTGCGATCCTCTGTGGGAGCGGCGGTACGGCGACCCGGCTTGACCCGCGATTGCCATCAATCGACCAGTTGCGCTTCCTTGAGCGCCCCCAGGGCCTCCAGCCAGCGCGGCTGCTGACGGTAGTCGGTACGGGCAAAGCCCTGCCCGCGCATCTGCGCAATCCGCGGCGAAGGCTTGACCTTCAGGCGCTGGGCCGCGCTCAGGGCAAGTTCCGCCGCTGCACGGTCATTGCACACCAGGCCCATGTCGCAGCCGGCACTCAGCGCCGCCTCGATGCGGCTGGCCGCATCGCCGACCACGTGGGCGCCAGCCATGGACAGGTCATCACTGAAGATCACCCCGTTGAAACCCAGCTCGCCACGCAGGATGTCCTGCAACCAGCGGCGGGAGAAACCGGCCGGCTGGTTGTCGACCTGCGGGTAGATCACATGGGCCGGCATTACTGCCGCCATTTGCCCGCTCAAGCGGGTGAACGGCACCAGGTCGGCTGCGCGGATCTGCTCCAGGCTGCGCTCGTCGGTAGGGATCGCCACATGGGAATCGGCCTCGGCCCAGCCATGACCGGGGAAATGCTTGCCGCAAGCGGCCATGCCCGCAGCGTTCATGCCGCGGATAAAAGCACCGGCAAGCAACGTGGCGCGCTGTGGATCGCCTTCAAAGGCACGGCTGCCGACCACCGCGCTGCGCTGGTGATCGAGGTCCAGCACTGGCGCAAAGCTCAGGTCCAGGCCCACCGCCAGCACCTCGGTGGCCATCAGCCAACCGCACTGTTCGGCCAGATAGTCGGCGTTGTCGTTGTCTGCAATCGCGCGCATCGCCGGCAGGCGCACAAAGCCCTGGCGCAGGCGCTGGACCCGACCGCCCTCCTGGTCCACCGCCAGGATCAGTTCCGGGCGAATGGCGCGAATCGAGGCACACAGCTCACGCACCTGGCGCGGGCTTTCAATGTTGCGGGCAAAGATGATCAGGCCGGCCACTTCGGGCTGGCGCAAAAGCTGGCGGTCCTCGGCGGTCAGCCAGGTACCGGCGATGTCGACCATCAGGGAGCCTTGCAGGCTGGCACTCATAATTGATCCTTCAGTTGACGCTGATGTGAGCCCATTGGGGGCACGCGGCTTCGTCGATCTGCACCGGGCAATGCACCGGCACCTGGTCGAACAGGCTCAGCAGGTCGGCGTTGCGCAAGCGCACACAGCCATGGGACAACGGCACACCCATAGGTTCGCTATCGGGCGTGCCATGCAGGTAGATGTAACGGCGAAAGGTGTCGACTGGCCCCAGGCGATTGACGCCCGGCTCGCAACCGCTGAGCCAGAGAATGCGCGTAAGGATCCAGTCGCGACCGGGAAATTGTTCATGCAGCTCGGCCGACCAGGTCTCGCCAGTCCAGCGCCGCCCGCGCAGCACCGCGCCTTGCGGCAGGCCGGCGCCGATCTTGGCACGTACCTGGTGGCGCCCTCGCGGCGTGCAACCTGAACCATTGAGCTCGCCCGCGCCATTGCGCGCGGTGGAGATCTCGAGGCGCAGGCGCAACTGCCCCTGGGCGAACCCATAGAGGCATTGATCAGCGAGGGAAATATGCAGGAAATCGAGACTGGCCATGGGGCGCTAGCTTAGCCGATGCGGCCCGCCGCGCCCAGCCGTGGCATCAGGCCTTGGCGGCGACCGGAGCGCCGGAGGACTTGCTGCGCGGGCGCAGTTGCGCGGCAGCCATGGCCTCGTCGGTGACGCCGCTATCGGCGCGCATGCCGGCGGCCAGGAACGGCACCATCAGGCGCATGACCTGCTCGATCGAGGTATTGATGCCGAAATCGGTTTCGGCAATGGCGCGCAGGGCCTTGATCCCGGACATGCTGAACGCCGCAGCGCCGAGCATGAAGTGCACGCGCCAGAACAGCTCGATTGGCGGAATGCGCGGCGCGGCTTCGTTGACCAGCAGCATGTAGCGGCGGAATACCTTGCCGTACATGTCTTCAAGGTAGCGGCGCAGGTGACCCTGGCTCTGGCTGAAGGCCAGGCCCAGCAGGCGCATGAAGATCGACAGATCGTTGCCACTGCGTGGCTGTACCACCAGGGCCTGTTCGACCAGCATCTCCAGCAGCTCTTCAAGGGTGGGCTTCTGCTCGGGGCGGGCCTGGCGACGCTCCAGCTCGCGCTCAAGGCTTGCGCAGAACGGCCCGAGGAAACGCGAGAAAACCGCCTGGATCAGGGCCTTCTTCGAACCGAAATGGTAGTTCACCGCCGCCAGGTTGACGCCGGCCTTGCTGGTGATCAGCCGTAATGAGGTTTCGGCAAAACCTTTTTCCGCGAACAGCTGCTCGGCAGCATCGAGAATGCGCTCTACGGTTTCCGACTGGGCCATGACTTCTCCGCCTGACAAACACTTGTTTGAAACATACGTTTCAAAGTGGTGATTTGTCAAGTCCGCGCAGCCGTTTTGCGGCCATATGGTCACGTATTAAACCATAGCTGCAAGCCACAAGCTGCAAGCTGCAAGAACGCCCCTGTGCCGTTTCTTGAAGCTTGGCGCTTGCAGCTTGCCACCCACTGTATATAATCCCAGTCACTGTATAAAAAGACAGAGCGATCGACATGCTAAAACTGACGCCACGCCAAGCTGAGATTCTGGCTTTTATCAAACGCTGCCTGGAAGACAACGGCTTCCCGCCGACCCGCGCAGAGATCGCCCAGGAGCTGGGCTTCAAATCGCCCAACGCCGCCGAGGAGCACCTCAAGGCCCTGGCCCGCAAGGGTGCGATCGAAATGACCCCCGGGGCGTCACGGGGCATTCGCATCCCGGGCTTCGAAGCCAAGCCCGACGACAGCGGCCTGCCGATCATCGGCCGGGTAGCAGCCGGTGCACCGATCCTCGCCCAGCAACACATCGAGGAGTCCTGCAACATCAACCCGGGGTTCTTCCATCCGCGTGCCGACTACCTGCTGCGCGTTCACGGCATGAGCATGAAGGATGTCGGCATCGTCGACGGCGACCTGCTGGCGGTACACACCTGCCGCGAAGCCCGTAACGGCCAGATCGTCGTCGCCCGCATCGGCGATGAAGTCACGGTCAAGCGCTTCAAGCGCGAAGGCAGCAAGGTCTGGCTGATTGCCGAGAACCCCGAATTCGCCCCTATCGAAGTCAACCTGAAAGACCAGGAACTGGTGATCGAGGGCTTGAGTGTCGGCGTCATACGCCGGTAAAGGAGGCATCATGCAGTTCCCCCCTGCGTCACAGAACGTACCGCTGCAAGCACAATTGCCACTGTTCGAAGCATTCCTGGCCCAGCCGGTACTGCCCGGACTGAAAAACTCCAGGCCTGCACCCCACCCCGGCGCGGCCCAGGTTTTCAGCGAGCTGTCCTTGCGTGGCGCACTGGGTAGCTGCCAGAGCCTGCTGGCACCGATGCTGCGTGAACTGAGCGAGTTGAGCGAAGAACATGACGCCCGCTGGCTGACCCTGATAGCCCCACCCGCCAGCCTGACCCAGGCCTGGCTGCGCGAGGCCGGGCTGAACCGCGAGCGCATCCTGCTGCTGCAACCGCGCGGCAACCAGAGCGCCTTGCAACTGGCCTGCGAAGCCCTGCGCCTGGGCCGCAGCCACACTGTGGTCAGCTGGCTCAATACCGTCAGCAGCAGCGCCCGTCAGCAACTGAGCAATGCCGCCCGTGCAGGAGACGCACAAAGCCTGAACATCCGCCTCGGCTGATATTCAGGTCTGTTTCAAATGTTGATTTCGCCAGGCTTCCTCAGGACGAGGAAGCCATGCAGGCGATCAGTGCAGAACCCGCGGCCCGTCGTCGCGCTCGATCTCACCTTCCACCAGCTTGCCAGCCATCTGCACGCCAACACTGAGCATGGCCTTGGCCACTTCGACGTGTTGACCCTGCAAAAAGGCTTTGGCGTCCTCGGAGAAATCCAGGGTTACCAACGAACCCTCGTCCTCGGCACGGCGAAGCTCGATCCGGCCATCAGGCAACTCGACAATTTCTAGAAAGGACGTTGGCATAAGGGGCTGTTCTCCACGAAAGGCCGGCATTGTACCAGCCGTTGCCCCAATCAGCACTCACTCAAACCCTCGCGAAAACGAACCGTAAGGCGCTTGAGATTTTGCCGCCAGCTTTCCAGCTCTTCGCGCGACAGCGCTGGCGCCTCGGGTTCGTCGAGGCTCACCGCCTGGATCAGCGGCTGGGTGACGTCGGTTTTTACTGCTTTTTTCGCGACCGGCGGTCGGAACAAATCGGCATAAGCGTCAAGCAGTTGCGCCAGCCAGGTTTCGCGCTGCTCAGCCAGTTCGACCAGTTCGGCCATCTCTGGAATGGCAATGGCCTCAAGCACTTCACGGGTCAGCAGCAGCTCGGCGCGGGGTGCGCCGGCCTGGGGCAAACGATAGAACCCGGCAATCTCGTGACACAAGCCCAGCAACGCGCCGTACAGGTGGAACAGCGCCGATTCGCGCTCGGCCTGGATCAGCGCCTGGGCGTTCATGGCCCGGCTCTCCTGCGCCTTGCCAAGGGCTTCGAGGGCCAGGCCTGCGAAGTAAATCTTCTGGTTGGTGCGGGTGTAGAGTTCCTGGGCCATCTGGGTGCCCTCCGAAAGGCTGCAAGGCGGTCTATCAATCTACACTAGTGCAGGCCTGAAAAGCATCGCGGGGCAAGCCCGCTCCTACAGACTGTAGGAGCGGGCTTGCCCCGCGATTTTTACCTGACCTGGTGATCAGCGCTTGTCTTCGACCTTCCAGGCATTGCCGTCGTAGAACGCACGCCAGCCAGTCGGCTTGCCGTCAACCTCGGTCTGCACGTACTGCTCCTTGGTCTTGCGGCTGTAGCGAATGACTGCCGGGCGACCGTCCGGGTCCTTCTTCGGCGCTTCGCAGAGGAAGTGGTACTTCGGATCGATCTCGTCCTTGTGCGGGATGATTTCGATCACCAGCGGTGCGCGGGTCTCGCGGTTTTTCGGGAACTGGCTGGCAGCCAGGAACAACCCCGAAGCGCCGTCACGCAGCACGTAGGTGTCGTTGACCTTCTCGCACTTGAGCTCCGGCATCTTCACCGCGTCCATCTTCGGCGGCGCCGCCTCGCCGCTCTTGAGCAGCTTGCGGGTGTTCTTGCATTCGGCGTTGGTGCAACCGAAGAACTTGCCGAAACGGCCGGTCTTGAGCTGCATCTCGCTGCCGCACTTGTCGCACTCAAGGCTCGGCCCTTCGTAGCCCTTGATGCGGTAGTTGCCTTCTTCGATTTCGTAGCCGGTGCAATCCGGGTTGTTACCGCAGATGTGCAGCTTGCGCTTCTCATCGAGCAGGTAGGCATCCATGGCAGTCGAGCAGATCGGGCAGCGGTGCTTGTTGAGCAGCACGCGCGACTCCGATTCACCCTCGTCATCGGCGGCGATCTCATCGCCAGGGACCAGGTTGACGGTGGCCTTGCAGCGCTCTTTCGGTGGCAGGCTGTAGCCCGAGCAGCCGAGGAACACGCCGGTGGAGGCGGTGCGGATCATCATTGGCCGGCCACATTCCTTGCAGGCAATGTTGGTCAGGGTCGGCTGGTTGGCACGCATGCCCTTCTCGCCGTCCTCGGCCAGCTTGAGCTTGTTGCTGAAGTCGCCGTAGAACTCGTCGAGCACGTTTTTCCAGTCGCGCTCGCCCTGGGCCACGTCATCGAGGTTCTCTTCCATGCCGGCGGTAAAGCCGTAGTCCATGAGGTTGGAGAAGCTCTCGGACAGGCGCTCGGTGACGATGTCGCCCATCTTCTCGGAGTAGAAGCGGCGGTTGTGCAGGGTCACGTAACCGCGATCCTGGATGGTCGAGATGATCGCCGCGTAGGTCGAAGGACGACCGATGCCGCGTTTTTCCATCTCCTTGACCAGGCTGGCTTCGGAGTAGCGCGCCGGCGGCTTGGTGAAGTGCTGGCTCGGGTCGAGCTGGATCAGCTTGAGCACTTCGCCCTGGTTCATTTCCGGCAGCACATCGTCATCGCCCGGCTTGCTCTGCTGCGGCAGTACCCGGGTGTAGCCGTCGAACTTGAGGATACGGCCCTTGGCGCGCAGTTCGAAGTTGCCGGCGGTGACGCTGACGGTGGTCGACAGGTACTGCGCAGGCGGCATCTGGCAGGCCAGGAACTGGCGCCAGATCAGCTCGTACAGACGCTCGGCGTCACGCTCCATGCCGCTGAGCTTGGTCGGATGGGTGTTAACGTCGGACGGACGAATCGCTTCGTGCGCCTCCTGGGCACCCTCTTTGCTGCCGTAGACGATCGGCGCTTCGGGCAGGTACTTCTTGCCGAACTCGCTTTCGATGTAGCTGCGGGCCATTTCCACCGCATCGACCGAAAGGTTGGTCGAGTCGGTACGCATGTAGGTGATGTAGCCGGCTTCATACAGACGCTGGGCCATCATCATGGTTTTCTTCACGCCGAAGCCCAGGCGGTTGCTCGCGGCCTGCTGCAGGGTCGAGGTGATGAACGGCGCCGACGGCTTGCTGCTGGTCGGGCGGTCTTCACGCTTGGCCACGGTGTAGCTGGACGACTTGAGCTGCGCAAGCGCTGCCATGGCCTGGGCTTCGTTCAGCGGCTTGAAGGCTTCGCCGTTCTCGCGGGCCACTTCGAAACGCACCTTGGCGTCCTTGGCGGTACCCAGGTCGGCGTGCACTTCCCAGTATTCTTCAGGGATGAAGGCGCGGATTTCGCGCTCACGCTCGACCACCAGCTTCACCGCCACCGATTGCACCCGGCCGGCAGACAGGCCGCGGGCGATCTTGGCCCACAGCAGTGGCGAAACCATGTAGCCCACCACGCGGTCGAGGAAGCGCCGCGCCTGCTGGGCGTTGACCCGGTCGATATCCAGCTCGCCAGGCTGCGAGAACGCCTCCTGGATGGCTTTCTTGGTGATTTCGTTGAACACCACGCGCTTGTAGCGGCTGTCGTCCCCACCGATGGCTTCGCGCAGGTGCCAGGCGATGGCTTCCCCCTCGCGATCCAAGTCGGTTGCGAGATAGATGGTGTCGGCATCTTTGGCCAGGCGACGCAGCTCGTCGATGACCTTCTCCTTGCCCGGGAGAATCTCGTACTTGGCCTTCCAGCCGTGGTCAGGGTCGACGCCCATGCGCGCAACCAGCTGCTTGCGCGCCTTCTCTTTCGGCGACAGGGCCGGCGCTTCGCCCGCAGCGGCCTTGCCGCGCTTGGCGGCAGGCTCCTTGCTGGCGCTGGCCGAACCGCTGGTGGGCAGGTCTCGGATATGGCCGATACTCGACTTCACCACGTACTGGCTGCCCAGGTACTTGTTGATGGTCTTGGCCTTAGCCGGGGATTCCACAATGACCAGCGATTTGCCCATGGATCGGAAAATTCCTGAATACTGAAAATAAAAACACGGCAGGTACCTGACGCGGCACCGCTATATATAGTGGCAACAGAGTGAGGTCAAGCGCGGGGCTTTAGCCACCCTCGGCATCGGAGCGGGAAAACAGCTCGGTTTCAGCCTTGACCAAAGCAAAGCGCGGCACTTGCTCGCCGTCAACCTCGACCGACTCCAGAAACATCGAAAGCGGTCGCACCCACAGGCCGAATTCGCCGTACAGGGCCTGGTAGAACACCACCCACTCCTCGGTTTCGGAATGGCGCGCGGTGCCGAACACACGATACTCAGGCCCCTTGTAATGCCGGTATACGCCTGGTTGTATCTGCATGTTGCTCACCCTCTTGAAAAAAATTTGCTGCAAAAACAAAAACCGGGGCACCAGGCCCCGGTTTCCGTCCAGCGAAGCGTTAAACGCGTTCGAAGACGGTGGTGATGCCTTGGCCCAGGCCGACGCACATGGTCGAAACGCCGAAGGTCCCGCCATTCTGCTTCATGACGTTGAGCAGAGTGCCGGAAATCCGCGCACCGGAGCAACCGAAAGGATGGCCCAGGGCGATGGCGCCGCCGTGCAGGTTAACCTTCTCATCCATCTTGTCGAGCACTTTCAGATCCTTCAGCACTGGCAGGGCCTGTGCGGCGAAGGCTTCGTTGAGCTCGAAGAAGTCGATATCGGCAATCGACAGGCCCGCGCGCTTGAGCGCTTTCTGGGTTGCCGGAACCGGCCCGTAGCCCATGATTGCCGGGTCGACACCGGCCACGGCCATGGAACGGATCACCGCCAGAGGCTGGATACCGAGGTCCTGGGCACGCTGGGCCGACATGACGATCATGCACGAGGCACCGTCGGTGATCTGCGACGAAGTACCGGCAGTCACGGTACCACCTTTGGGGTTGAAAGCCGGCTTGAGGGCCGCCAGGCTTTCCAGGGTGGTGTCCGGGCGAATGGTTTCGTCGTAGTCGAAGACCTTGAGGAAGCCGTTCTCGTCGTAGCCCTGCATCGGGATGATTTCATCCTTGAACTTGCCTTCGACCGTCGCCTTGTGGGCGAGCTGGTGCGAACGCAGGCCGAACAGGTCCTGCTGCTCACGGCTGATGCCGTGCATCTTGCCGAGCATTTCGGCGGTCAGGCCCATCATGCCCGAGGCCTTGGCGGCATACAGCGACATGTGCGGGTTCGGGTCGACGCCGTGCATCATGCTGACGTGGCCCATGTGCTCGACACCACCGACGACGAAGACATCACCGTTGCCGGTCATGATCGCCTGGGCGGCGGTGTGCAGCGCGCTCATCGAGGAGCCGCACAGGCGGCTGACGGTCTGGCCGGCAGCGGTGTGCGGGATCTGGGTCATCAGGGAGGCCATGCGGGCGATGTTCCAGCCCTGCTCCAGGGTCTGGTTGACGCAGCCCCAGATGACGTCTTCGACTTCGCTCGGATCGACCTTGGTGTTGCGCTCCAGCACCTTGCTGATCAGGTGCGCGGACATGTCTTCGGCGCGGGTATTGCGATGCATGCCACCCTTGGAGCGGCCCATCGGGGTGCGACCGAAGTCGACAATCACCACGTCTCTTGGATTCAGGCTCATATATTCACTCTCGCTCTATATCGTTGGGCGCTTAACCGAAGAAGCTCTGGCCGTTCTTGGCCATTTCACGCAGCTTCGCGGTGGGGTGATACAGCGGACCCAGATCGGCGTATTTGTCGGCCAGGGCAACGAATTCGGCTACACCGATCGAGTCGATGTAACGCAGCGCGCCGCCACGGAAGGGAGGGAAACCGATACCGTAGACCAGGCCCATGTCGGCCTCGGCCGCGGTGTCGACGATGCCGTCTTCCAGGCAGCGAACGGTTTCCAGGCACAGCGGGATCATCATCCAGTTGATGATGTCTTCGTCGCTGACTTCACGCTGCTCGTAGACGATCGGCTTGAGCACTTCGAGGACTGCCGCGTCAGCGACCTTCTTCGGCTTGCCGCGCTTGTCGGTCTCGTAGGCGTAGAAGCCCTTGCCGTTCTTCTGGCCCAGGCGCTTGGCTTCGTAGAGCACATCGACGGCCGAACGACGGTCGTCCTTCATGCGGTCCGGGAAGCCCTCGGCCATGACGTCACGGCCGTGGTGGCCGGTGTCGATGCCGACCACGTCCATCAGGTAGGCCGGGCCCATCGGCCAGCCGAATTTTTCCATGATCTTGTCGATGCGCACGAAGTCGACACCGGCACTGACCAGCTTGGCGAAGCCGCCAAAGTACGGGAACAGGACGCGGTTGACCAAGAAGCCCGGGCAGTCGTTGACCACGATCGGGTTCTTGCCCATCTTCTTGGCGTAGGCCACGGTAGTAGCGACGGCCACTTCGCTGGACTTCTCGCCACGGATGACTTCGACCAGCGGCATCATGTGCACCGGGTTGAAGAAGTGCATGCCGACGAAGTTTTCCGGACGCTTGAGGGCCTTGGCCAGCAGGTTGATGGAGATGGTCGAGGTGTTGGACGCAAGGATCGCGTCTTCCTTGACCTGGCCTTCCACTTCAGCCAGTACGGCCTGCTTGACCTTGGGGTTCTCGACCACGGCTTCGACGACGATGTCGACGTTGCCGAAGTCGCCGTAGGACAGGGTCGGGCGAATCGCGTTCAGCGCTTCGGCCATTTTCGCCGGGGTCAGGCGGCCTTTTTCAACGCGCTTGCCGAGCAGCTTGGAGGCTTCGTTCAAGCCCAGCTGGATGGCGGCTTCGTTGATGTCCTTCATCAGGATCGGGGTGCCCTTGACCGCCGACTGGTAGGCGATGCCGCCGCCCATGATGCCGGCGCCGAGTACGGCGGCCTGCTTCACGTCGTGAGCGATTTCGTCGTGGGCCTTGGCTTTGCGCTTGAGCTCCTGGTCGTTGAGGAACAGGCCGATCAGGCTCTCGGCAACCGAGGTCTTGGCTAGTTTGACGAAACCTGCGGCTTCGACTTCCAGGGCCTTGTCACGACCGAAGTTGGCGGCCTTCTGGATGCTCTTGATCGCTTCGACCGGCGCCGGGTAGTTCGGGCCAGCTTGACCGGCGACGAAACCCTTGGCGGTTTCGAACGACATCATCTGTTCGATGGCGTTGAGCTTAAGTTTTTCCAGTTTCGGCTGGCGCTTGGCCTTGTGGTCGAGCTCGCCGCTGATGGCGCGCTTGATCAGGTCCAGGGCCGCAGCCTGCAGCAGCTCGGGAACCACCACGGCATCGACGGCGCCGACCTTCAGCGCGTCTTCAGCACGGTTTTCCTTGCCGGCGGCAATCCACTCGATGGCGTTGTCGGCACCGATGATGCGCGGCAGGCGCACGGTACCGCCGAAGCCCGGATAGATGCCCAGTTTGACTTCCGGCAGGCCGATCTTGGCGCTGCTGGCCATGACGCGGTAGTCCGCCGCCAGGCACATTTCCAGGCCGCCGCCCAGGGCGATGCCATTGATCGCGGCAACGGTCGGCACGGCCAGGTCTTCGAAATCGCTGAAAATCCGGTTGGCTTCCAGGTTGCCGGCGACCAGTTCGGCCTCGGGCAGCTTGAAGTTGTCGACAAACTCGGTGATGTCCGCGCCGACGATGAACACGTCCTTGCCACTGCTGACAATCACGCCCTTGATCGATGCGTCGGCTTTGATGGTGTCTACGGCCTGACGCAATTCGTTCAGGGTAAGACGGTTGAACTTGTTGACGGACTCACCCTTGAGGTCGAACTTCAGTTCGACGATGCCGCTTTCAAGAGCCTTAACCGTGATGGCTTTACCTTCGTAAATCATCAACTGATCTCCACGATATGGAAGCTGAACTGTACACGCCGATCGCTGGTGAAAGGCCCGGCCGGCCAATGGCCGTTGTTGCCGAACCCTTGCGCCAGGCACACCCGCCAGCGCGATAGTCGGGATTCTGTAAGAGCCGTCTGACAATACAAACGCTCAATTCATACGCCCGTTTGATTTGGGTATGCACACATTCAACGAAAAGATCGCCGTTGTCAAATACCCAAAAGCAGCGGCAAAACGCGACTTTCCGGTCATTTTCTGCTGAGCGCGGGTAAACCGCCGTGGCGGTGATGCTGAGCCATTCACTGGCGCGATAGTGTTCAACGGCTTACACGCCGTTACTATTGATCAACACGGAAAAAGTTGGGATTTGCAGCAGATAGCCGCGAGATGGCTACACTGGGAGAGATTGAACCTTAAGCCGGCCTGCCTGGCCTGTCCGCCCGATCTGTGAATCGGGCTTTTTATTGATGATGATCAGGCCAGTGCCTTGAGGACCTCGGCAATATCCTGCAATACAGCCGTTTCACCGCGCTCTCCCCAGTACAGGGCAACCATCTGCGGACCCGCCTCGACCTTGTAGACGCTTTCTGGCAAGCGTGCCAATTGACCGGCATGCACAGCATCGGTGCACGGCTCGCGCCACTGGTTGAGCCATACCCCAGGGGTGGTCTGCCAATAGCTCCAGCTGTCGCTGCGGCCCTGGCGCCGCGGTCGCAGGTACTGGGCACAGGGGCTTGGCGGCTCTTTGGGCAGCCAGTGCGGCCACTCCTGGGGCGCCAGTTGCATGGCCAGGCCCATGCGCCGGGCTTCCATGCGCAAGGCCATCTGGCCGCTCTGCTTGCGTGAAGGACGCAACCAGGCCAAAGGGCTGAGAATCAGCGCAAGGATTGACACCACTACCCAGACCGTCATATCTGTTGTTCCCATAAAGCTTTGCAAATGAGCTGGTTAGCCGTGGTTCGAAGCGATCAGCCTGAAACCGACCATACTTTAACTATCGCGACTGTCAGGAGAGCTTCTCATGCCCTACGAACACATACTGGTTGCCGTCGACCTGACCGAAGAATGCGACCCGGTCATCAAGCGCGCCATGAAGCTGGCTGAACCTACCCGCGCCAAGGTTTCCCTGGTGCACATTGTCGAGCCCATGGCCATGGCCTTTGGCGGCGACGTGCCAATGGACCTGTCGCAGCTGCAACAGCAGCAGTTCGACCAGGCCAAGGAGCGCATGGAGCGCCTGTACAACAAGTACCCCGACATCAACCGCGGCGATTCGCACCTGACCTACGGCCAGCCGCGCCAGGAAATCCACCAGTTGGCCAAGGAGCAGAAATGCGACCTGATCGTGGTCGGCAGCCATGGCCGCCACGGCCTGGCCCTGCTGCTGGGCTCGACCGCCAATGACGTGCTGCATGGCGCACCGTGCGATGTGCTGGCGGTACGCCTGCAGAAAAAAGCCGAGTAAACCTCTGGCGGACCCGGCGCACTTTCAAGCGCCGGGCCCTGCCCCTCAGCTGTCGAGCTCAGCCCAGCGCTCGACCAGCACGTCCAGTTCGCCCTGCATCTTCTCCAGGCTTGCCAGTACGGCGCTGGTCTGCTCGATCGGGCGCTGGTAGAAGGCCGGGGCAGCAATTTCTTCCTGCACCGCAGCCATCTTCTGCTCCAGTGCGTCGATCTGGCCCGGCAGGGCTTCGAGCTCGCGCTGCAGCTTGTAGCTAAGCTTTTTCTTCGGCGCGTCAACCGCTGCTGGTGCTGCTACCGGCGCAGGTGCAACGGCCTCGACCACCGCCGTGTTGAGCTCGGACTTGCCCGACTTGCTTTCGGTGACGCCGAGCAGCTTCGGCGAACCGCCCTGGCGGATCCAGTCCTGGTAACCGCCGACGTACTCGCGCACCTTGCCCTCGCCTTCGAACACCAGGGTGCTGGTGACCACGTTGTCGAGGAAGGCCCGGTCGTGGCTGACCATCAGCACGGTGCCCTTGAACGCCGACAGCACTTCTTCGAGTAGCTCAAGGGTCTCGACGTCGAGGTCGTTGGTCGGTTCGTCGAGCACCAGCAGGTTGGCCGGCTTGCTGAACAATTTGGCCAGCAGCAGGCGCGCACGCTCACCACCGGACAAGGCCTTGACCGGCGTGCGGGCACGCTGCGGGCTGAACAGGAAGTCGCCCAGGTAGCTCAGCACGTGACGGCTCTGGCCGTCGATGTCGATGAAATCGCGACCTTCGGCGAGGTTGTCGATCACGGTCTTTTCCAGGTCCAGCTGATGGCGCAGCTGGTCGAAATAGGCCACTTCCAGACGGGTGCCGGACTCGACCTTGCCGCTGGTGGGCTCAAGATCGCCGAGCATCAGCTTGAGCAGCGTAGTCTTGCCGGTGCCGTTGGCGCCGAGCAGGCCGATGCGGTCTTCGCGCTGCAGGACCATGGAGAAGTCCTTGACCAGCTGCGGGCCGTTGGGGTGGCTGAAGCTGACATTTTCCAGGACCATCACCTGCTTGCCGGATTTCTCCGCGACATCGAGCATGATGTTGGCCTTGCCCTGGCGCTCGCGGCGTTCGCTACGTTCAACACGCAGGGCCTTGAGGGCGCGTACGCGACCTTCGTTGCGGGTGCGTCGGGCCTTGATGCCCTGGCGGATCCACACTTCTTCCTGGGCCAGCTTCTTGTCGAACAGTGCGTTGGCGGTTTCTTCGGCCGCCAGCGCCGCTTCCTTGTGCACCAGGAAGCTTGCGTAGTCGCCGTTCCAGTCGATCAGGCCGCCGCGGTCCAGCTCGAGGATGCGCGTGGCCAGGTTCTGCAGGAAGGAACGGTCGTGGGTAATGAACAGCACGGCGCCGCCGAAACCACTGAGGGCATCTTCAAGCCAGGCAATGGCGCCGATGTCCAGGTGGTTGGTCGGTTCGTCGAGCAGCAGCAGGTCAGGCTCGGACACCAGCGCCTGGGCCAGCAGCACGCGGCGGCGCCAGCCACCGGAGAGCTCGGCCAGGGTCTTGTCGGCCGGCAATTGCAGGCGGCTCAGGGTGCTGTCGACCAGTTGCTGCAGGCGCCAGCCATCGCGCGACTCGAGGTCGTGCTGGACATGCATGAGCTTTTCCAGGTCGGCATCGCTATGGATGTTCTGGCTCAGGTGGTGGTATTCGGCCAGCAAGGCGCCGACGCCATCGAGACCTTCGGCTACCACGTCGAACACGGTACGGCCGTCAGCCACCGGCAACTCTTGCGGCAGCTCGCCGATCTTCAGGCCCGGGGCACGCCAGACGTCGCCTTCATCAGGCTTCTGATCGCCCTTGACCAGGCGCAGCATGCTCGACTTGCCAGTGCCGTTGCGGCCGATGATGCACACCCGCTCACCACGGGCGATCTGCCAGGACACCTTGTCCAACAACGGCGTGGCGCCGAACGCAAGGGACACATCGCTTAATTTGAGCAGGGTCATGATCTTCTCCAAAAACCGGGCGCGCATTCTACCCGACTTGGGCCGGCTTCACATTAAGCAGCGCGTCCTACTGTACCTTCCGACGACGGGCCGCTTCTTTACAACCAGATACAAGCACAATGCTTTCATCCGCCTGTTGCAACCGGCTAAGCTAAGGCAATGCAACTCCAACAGTGCTGGCTTCGCCGTCACTTTTCATGGTCAAACTGCCCGGAAGTCTCATGCGCAGCCGCCTGTTCTGCCTCGTATCCAGCCTGCTTCTCACTGCCTCGGCAGTGGGTGTCGCCCAGGCCACCGACATCACCCAGCAACGTCAATACTACGATGAAGCCAAACGCGCCCTGGCCAAGGGCGACAAGGGCCCGTACCTGCGTTACGCCGATGCCCTGCGCGATTATCCGTTGACGCCTTACCTGGCCTACGACGAACTCACCGCCCGGCTTAAAACTGCCAGCAACGACGAAATCGAGAAATTCCTCGCCGCCCACGGCGACCTGCCCCAGGCCAACTGGATGAAGCTGCGCTGGTTGCGCTGGCTGGCCGAGCGCGGCGACTGGGCGACCTTCACCAAGTACTACGATCCAAAGCTCAATTTCACCGAGCTGGACTGCCTCAACGGCCAGTACCAGCTCAGCCACGGCCTGCGCGCCGAAGGCTTCGCCAGCGCCGAGAAACTCTGGCTGGTCGGCAAGTCGCAACCGGCTGCCTGCGATGCCCTGTTCGAGCGCTGGGCCGCCGAAGGCCAGTTGACCGAGCAAAAGCGCTGGGAGCGCGCCAAGCTGGCGGCCCAAACCCGCAACTACGCGCTGGCCAACACCCTGGTCAAAAGCCTCAACACCCTGGCACCGCAAGGCCGCCTGCTGATCGACGTGGCGCAAAAGCCCGAGTTGCTCAACCAGCCTGGGCGCTTCACTCCGGTCAACGAGGCGATGTCCGACGTGGTCAGCCTCGGCCTGCGCCGCCTGGCCCGCCAGGACCCGGAGCGGGCCATGAGCCTGCTCGATGACTACGCCAACCGCATGCATTTCTCCCGCGACGAAAAGGTCGCCATCGCCCGCGAAATCGGCCTGACCCTGGCCCGCCGCTACGACCCGCGGGCGCTGGATCTGATGACCCGCTACGACCCGGAGCTGCGTGACAACACCGTCACCGAATGGCGCCTGCGCCTGCTGCTGCGCCTGGGCCGCTGGGAAGATGCCTACGAGCTGACCAAGCGCCTGCCCCAGGACCTGGCCAGCAGCAACCGCTGGCGCTACTGGCAGGCGCGCAGCCTGGAGCTGGCGCAGCCGAAGAACCCGCAGATCCCGCTGCTGTACAAAACCGTGGCCCGTGAGCGCGACTTCTACGGCTTCCTCGCCGCCGACCGCGCGCAAACCCCCTACCAGTTGAACAACAAGCCGCTGGTACTCAGCCAGCAGCTCATCAGCAAGGTTCGCAACACCCCTGGGGTCAAACGTGCACTGGAGTTCCACGCCCGCGGGCAGATCGTCGACGGTCGCCGCGAGTGGTATCACGTCAGCCGGCACTTCAACCGTGACGAGATGGTCGCCCAGGCCAAGCTGGCCTATGACATGCGCTGGTACTTCCCAGCCATTCGCACCATCAGCCAGGCCAAGTACTGGGACGACCTGGACATCCGCTTCCCGATGGCCCACCGCGACACCCTGGTGCGCGAGGCCAAGGTGCGCGGCCTGCATTCGAGCTGGGTGTTTGCCATCACCCGCCAGGAAAGCGCGTTCATGGACGATGCCCGCTCAAGCGTTGGCGCCAGTGGCCTGATGCAACTGATGCCGGCCACCGCCAAAGAGACCGCGCGCAAGTTCAGCATCCCGCTGGCCTCGCCGGCGCAGGTGTTCAACCCGGACAAGAACATCCAGCTCGGCGCTGCCTACCTGAGCCAGGTGCACAGCCAGTTCAACGGCAACCGCGTGCTCGCCTCGGCCGCCTACAACGCCGGGCCAGGCCGGGTACGCCAGTGGCTGCGGGGCGCAGACCACCTGAGCTTTGACGTTTGGGTCGAGTCGATCCCGTTCGACGAGACACGCCAGTACGTGCAGAACGTGCTGTCGTATTCGGTGATCTACGGGCAAAAGCTCAATTCGCCGCAGCCGCTGGTGGACTGGCATGAGCGATATTTTGACGATCAGTGATTGACGCCATCGCGGGGCAACGCCTCGACGTGCCCCGCGATAGAAGTCCACAGCCGAACTACTCCAGCACCGTCACTGCCATCCCCACCTCAAGCCTTCCTACCCCATCGGCCACCAGGTTCTGGCCAAACAGCACATCGCCTTCCTTCTGCCGGTAGGTTTGCAAGGTCGCCAGTGGTTCACGGTCCGGGCTGCGTTCGCCGGTCTTCGGGTCGATGGTGGTCATGATGCAGCGCTCGCAGGGCTTGAGCACCCGGAATTCGACCTCGCCGATACGGATGCGCTTCCAGCCATCCTCGGCAAAGGCAGCACTGCCCTCCACCACCAGGTTGGGACGAAAGCGCAGCATCTGCAGCGGCCGCCCGACCTTCGCTACCAGGTCATCCAGCGATGCCTGGCCAATCAGCAGCAAGGGAAAACCATCGGCAAACGCCACACGGTCGCTGTTCAGGCCATACCCGCTGGGCAGGAAGCGTGCACGTTGATCGGGCACGTAAACCAGGCGCACGTCCTTGCCGATGAATGCACTAAGCCACTGCGCAGCCGCATCGCCGGCATCGGGTACGCGAAAGGTGTCGCGCCAGATAGTGATACCGCGCAGGTCGTTTTCGGGCTCGGGTACGGCCACGTGCAGCGTGGGATGGCCCGGCGCCTCAAGGGTGAGGCTGCCATCGGCGTTGTGCAGCGCGGCCAGCCGGGTCATCTGCGGGTACATGCGCTGGGTCAGGAAGCGCCCGTTGGCGCGCTCCACCAGCAGCCAGCGGCGGTCCCCGCTCAACCCCAGAAGGTCCAGCGAGGAAGTCTGCAGCGCCTCACCGCGCGCTGATTTGAGCGGATATCGGTACAACGCACTGAGGCGCATCATGACCTGCCTTGTGTCGGTTAAAGCCCTAGCTTATACCGACTCAGGCCGTGGCTTCATCCAGCATCAGCCGCTGGCGCACGACATCGACCAGCTTGTCGGGCTGGAACTTGGAAAGGAAGTTGTCGCAGCCGACCTTCTTCACCATCGATTCGTTGAAGCTGCCCGACAGCGACGTGTGCAGCACCACGTACAACGAACGCAGGCGCGGGTCGTTGCGGATTTCAGTGGTCAGGCGGTAGCCGTCCATTTCCGGCATTTCGGCATCGGTGAAAACCATCAGCAGCTTCTCGCAAACATCCTCGCCGGCATCGGCCCAGCCCTTGAGCATGCGCAGCGCCTTGAGGCCATCGCTGGCCACATGCATTTTCACTCCCAGTTGCGACAAGGTGTCGCGCAACTGCGCCAGGGCCACGGTAGAGTCGTCGACCAGTAGCACTTCGCGGCCGCGGGCACGGGCCAGCACCGGGTCTTCGAGCTTGTCGCGCGAGACCTTGGCGCTGTACGGGACGATTTCCGCCAGAACCTTCTCGACGTCGATGATTTCCACCAGTTGCTCGTCGACCTTGCTGATCGCCGTCAGGTAGTGCTGGCGACCGGCGCTGGTCGGCGGCGGCATGATGGCTTCCCAGTTCATGTTGACGATGCGGTCGACGCCGCCGACCAGGAAGGCCTGCACCGAGCGGTTGTATTCGGTGACGATGATGGTGCTGCCCGGGCCGGGCTCCAGCGGGCGCATGCCGATGGCCTGGGACAGGTCGATCACCGGCAGGGTCTGGCCGCGCAGGTTGACCACGCCGCAGACGTACGCATGGCGCTGCGGCATCAGGGTCAGCTTGGGCATCTGCAGCACTTCCTGGACCTTGAACACGTTGATCGCGAACAGTTGCCGGCCAGCCAGGCGGAACATCAGGATTTCCAGGCGGTTCTCGCCCACCAGCTGCGTTCTTTGGTCTACCGTGTCGAGAATGCCAGCCATCGAAGAGCCCCCAAGGTGTGTCGAAAATGATCCCAATGGCCCTGTATCGGCCGTTTGCCGCAGAGCTTGACCCTGTGAAGAAAATGCTCCGCAGCCCATTGATGTCATTTTACCATCATGCTTTACTGCGCTCACCTCTCCGCTGTCGCAAACACCCGCAAAGGGTCGTATCGAAAACACCGCATCAGGGAATCCCCTAGTGACAATCGGGTGAGACCTGATGTTCGCAATATCCATTAGCCATTAATGTGACGCCATTCTCATTGCATGAACGGAGTCAGGCTTTTGTCAGCGATCGCCTCATGGTGGCCAGCCCCTGCTCCAGCCTTACGCGCTGGAGCCAAATGATGGCTAACGACGCACTGCACAACAGCGCCCTGCAGGATTTCCTGATCGACGCCCAGGTGCTGCTGACCAAGGCAGAGGAATGCCTGCTGCACCTGCAACTGATCGACAACGATCCGGATGCCTGTCACTGCCTCAACGATACCTTGGCCACCCTGGTAGAACGCGCACAGGCCCTTGGCCTGGTCGAGGTCGCGAGCTACAGCCAGCATCTGCAGGCACTGCTGGAACCCGCGCAGGCGCAACCGGCATTGCAAGGTGAAGCCCTGCAAGCCCTGGAAAGCTGCCTGACCCTGCTGGCCTGGCAGCTGGAATTGATCGATCCGCACACCGGCCGCCTGAGCCTGGATACCGAGGAACAGGTGCAGTTGCTCGACACCCTGGCCACCGCCCTGAGCCCGCAGGAGGCTCTGGCCTGCGACTCTTGCATCGAAACCCGGCACACTTGCGAACACCCCGCCCCTTCAATGGCTGCGCCCACCAGCGCGAACGCCACTGCACTTTCTTCGCCAACCAGGGGCAACTAAGGGACATAACAATACTGCCCCGGCGAGATTAACCAAGCCTGTGACGAGTGCACACTAAGACCCAACTTAGTGTATTTCCAGGTCTCTCTAATTATCTGCAACAAACATTTCGTTTAATTGATTTCGGGCAAAATCCCAGCCCCGCAAACTGATGGCAAAATGCTAGATTCGAAGACAATCGGAACCGTCGTACCAGCCCGTAAAATCTGGCTATTCAGTCAGTTATCAGAGTTCGCGACCAATTGTATTTGAAGTGATACCATGCGCACTGATGGACACATGCACCTTACCCGGATCTCCCCAGACACCGCGTGCAGACTTTCATCGCGGTTACCCCGGCGCCGGCATTTAAACGTTATTGAAGGCAATTCGACAAACGCCTCTAGTTCGACCTTTGCAAGGCTTTCAACAGCGATATTTCAGTGGCTTCAATTTCTATGTTCTCAAGCCTCAAGACACTCAAGCGCTGGCACCCCGGAGCCTCTCTGTTGCGCTGGGCAACCGCCCTGCTGTGCCTGGCTTCGGTTGCCGTCAACCTGGCCTTGTACCTGCTTGAGCAACCACTGCCAGGCATCGCCCTGGCCCTGCAACTGGTTGCCCTGTCGAGCATTGCCTGGCAACTGCGCCAGTGGGCGCGCTCGATTGCCCTGCGCCCGGCGGAACTGGCCGACCGCCTGCTCAAAGTGCAGGAAAGCGAACGCCAGCGCCTGAGCCGCGAACTGCACGACGATATCGGCCAGTTGCTGACCGCCGCCAAACTCCAGGCCGACTGGCTCGCGCGCCGCGCTCCGAGCGAGCTGCAGGAGCACTGCAAAACCTTGCGCAGCACCCTGGACGACACCCTGGCCAGCGTGCGCGATGTTTCGGCCATCCTCAACCCAAGACAACTGTCCAGCCTGGGCCTGGAAGCCAGCCTGCGCGCGCACCTGCTGCGCGCCCTGGAAAACACCGAGGTGCACTGGAGCCTGGAATGCCGCCAGCGCCTGGGCGGCCTCCCGGAAGATATGGCCATCGCCGCCTTTCGCATTACCCAGGAAGCAGTGACCAACATCCTGCGTCACGCCAAGGCAAAGAACCTGGTGGTGCGCATTCAGCGCCAGCCCGAAGGCCTGGCGTTGTCGATCAGCGATGACGGCCTGGGCTTTTCGCCGGCCAGCAGCCCAGCCGATGAAGGCCAGCGCGGCATGGCCGGAATGCTCGAGCGCGTCGGCCTGCTCAATGGCACACTGTCGGTCAACAGCCAGCCCGGCCTGGGCACCCAGATCGACGCCCTGTTCCCCTGGCCTGCGCGCACCCTCGAACGCGCCAAGACAAGTAACGCCCCATGACCTGTACATTGCTGTTGGTCGATGACCATTCACTGATTCGCGCAGGTGTGCGCGCGCTGGTGTCCGACATTCCCGGCTATGCCGTGATCGGCGAAGCCAACGACGGCAGCCAGGTGCCGGAACTGGTCATGCAACTGGACCCGGACATCGTCCTGCTGGATATCTCCATGCGCTGCACCAGCGGCCTGGATGCCCTGACCCGCCTGCGCGCCCTGGGCTGTCGCAGCAAGGTGCTGATCCTCTCCATGCACACCGACCCGGAGCTGATCATGCAGGCCCTGGAAAGCGGCGCCCATGGCTACCTGCTCAAAGACACCACCGCCACCGAGCTTGAGCAGGCATTGGCAGCACTGCGCGGCAACGAGCGCTACCTGAGCCCGGCGATTGCCCACACGGTAATCAACCAGGCCCTGCTGCGCGCCCAGTCGGGCAAGCCGGAGACAGCGGAAAAGCACAACCTCACCGCCCGCCAACTGGAAATCCTGCGCCTGATCGTGCGCGGCAAGTCGACCCGGGAAATCGCCCAGGGCCTGGGCTTGAGCATCAAGACCGTGGAAACCCACCGCTCGCAGATCATGAAACGCCTGCAGATCTACGACGTTGCTGGCCTGGTGCTGTTTGCCGTGCGCGAGCAAATCATCAGCCTCGACGACTGAGCAGCGGTGAGTCGACCGGCAGGTGCACGCGCAAGGCCGCGGGCAGCACTTCAAAACGCAGGTTGTCGCCCTGCAAGGGCTCACCATCGAGGTTGATGTCCAGGCCTTGCGAGCTTTTGATCTCGACCCATGGCAAGCGCGCACGGACAAACATGCTGTCCAGCCCCAGGCCATCGCTGAGCAGGCCGCGCAAGGTGCCGACCACTTCCTGGGGTGCCGGCAGGATGCTGATGTCGAGCAAGCCATCATCAACCTGCGCCTGGGGGCACAGCGCATGCCCGCCGCCGGCCTGCCGCCCGTTGCCGATGCCCAGCGCCAGCAACTCGCCCTGCCACTGGAAATCCGGGCCATGCAGCTCCACCGAGGCTGCGCGCAGCTCACTAAAACGCGACAGGCCGGTGAACAGGTAGGCCGCCGCACCCAATACCTTTTTCAGGTCTTCGGAGGTATTGGCGGTAACCTGGCTGCCGAAGCCACCGGTGGCCATGTTCAGGAATACCTGCCCACCCACCTCGCCCAGGTCAATGGCCCGGGCCGGCACTTCCAGCAAGTCCAAAGCTTGCGCCGGCTCCAGCGGCACGCCGGCAGCCTTGGCAAAATCGTTGGCGGTGCCCAGCGCCAGCAACACCAGGCTGGCGTCAGCGTCGGCACGCACCATGGCCTCGGCGACATCGCGCAGGGTGCCATCGCCACCCGCAGCCACCAAGTGCGGGTAGCCGGCGGCCAGCGCTTCTTCGACCAGGCGCTGGGCGTCGCCCCCCTCCCAGGTCAGGCGCACGTCCAGTTGCCAGCCGCGCTCACGCATGCCGGTCACCGCAGCACGCACCTCGTCGTTCATGGCCTGCTTGCCATGCAGGATCATCAATGCCTTTTGCTGCGCCATGTGTGCGTTCCCCGATGAATTGAGCGTCGAGTATCTCGACCGTTTCCGGCGTCCCTTTACTGCATTGCAGGTAACGTTTCAGCAGAGTTTCGCATGTCATTCACACAAATATCATTGAAAGCTTCGTCGCCGAGGGGCATCATTCGACAAATATTTGGCCTTCACGGACGATGCCAGTGGTAAAAGTCAGTTTATTGACTCATTGCGCAAAAGCCTGCCAGGTTGCTCTGTTTACTTTTGCTGCACTGCCCAGGCAGTGCCCCTGACTCGAGGCTGTGAGATGAGTGTTCTGATCCCTTGCATCATCGCTGGCGGCGCCGGCACCCGCCTGTGGCCGGTTTCGCGCGAAACCATGCCCAAGCCATTCATGCGCCTGCCTGACGGCCAGAGCCTGCTGCAGAAAACCTTCGCCCGCGCCAGCCGCCTGGCCGACGTCGAGCGGGTGTTGACCGTGACCAATCGCGAAGTGTTCTTCCGCACCCAGGACGAGTTCCGCCCACTGAACACCGCCAACCTGGCCCTGGACTACATCCTCGAACCCTTTGGCCGCAATACCGCCGCCGCCATTGCCGCTGCCGCCTTGCACTGCGCCCGGCTGTACGGTGAGGATGCGCAACTGCTGGTACTGCCGGCCGATCACCTGATCAACGACCTCAGCGCCTTCGACCAGGCCGTCAGCCAGGCCCGCTTGCTGGCTGCCCAGGGCTGGCTGACCACCTTCGGCCTGCTGCCGACCCGTGCTGAAACCGGTTTTGGCTACATCGAAAAAGGCCAGGCCCTGGATGCCCACGGCTTCAGGGTTGCCCGCTTTGTCGAAAAGCCCGACGCCGACACCGCCCAGCAGTACCTCGATGGCGGCCAGCACCTGTGGAATGCCGGGATGTTCTGCATGCGTGTCGACGCCATCCTGCATGAGCTGGAACAGCACGCCCCGCAACTGCTGGCGGCGGTCAATCACTGCCTGGCCCTGAGCCCGTGCAAGGAAGGCGCCCGCGAGTGTCAGGTGGAACTGGACCCGGACAGCTTCGCCCTGGTGCCGGACATTTCCATCGACTATGCCGTGATGGAGACCTCGCAACAGGTCGCGGTACTGCCCAGCCAGCTGGGCTGGAGCGATATCGGCAGCTGGGAGGCGGTGCGCGAGCTCAAGGCCGGTGATCTTCAAGGCAATCGCTGCACCGGCGAAACCGTGCTGCACGATGTGCACAATTGCTATATCGACTCGCCACGGCGCCTGGTCGGCGCGGTGGGCCTGGACAACCTGATCATCATCGATACCCCGGATGCCCTGCTGATTGCCGATGCCGCACGCAGCCAGGAGGTCAAGGTGATTGCCCAGCAGCTCAAGCGCCAGGGCCACGACGCGTTCCGCCTGCACCGCACGGTCAACCGCCCGTGGGGCACCTACACGGTGCTCGAGGAAGGCCCGCGGTTCAAGATCAAGCGCATCATGGTCCGCCCCGAGGCTTCGCTGTCGCTGCAGATGCATCATCACCGCAGCGAGCACTGGATCGTGGTCAGCGGCATGGCCTGTGTGACCAATGGTGAAGAGGAATTTCTGCTCGATACCAACGAATCGACCTTCATCAAACCCGGCCGGGTACACCGCCTGACCAACCCCGGGGTGATCGATCTGGTAATGATTGAAGTACAAAGTGGCGAATACCTGGGCGAGGATGACATCGTGCGCTTTACTGATATCTATGGACGCGCCCCGGAGCCAGCCGCAAGCTGATTCCCCCGGCGCGTCCATTTTTATCTGCATGCCGTTACCCGCCTGAACACAGAGGAAAGGGGTCATGCGCGTACTCTGGACACTACCCTACCTGCCCTGGCCCACCACCAGCGGCGGTAAAACACGGCAATACCACCTGCTGCGCAGCCTGGCGCAGCGGGGTCACCGCATCACCCTGCTGGTGCAATCGAAAATCCCGCCCAGCGACGCGGCCCGACAGGCCTTGGAACCTTTGCTCGAACGCCTGATCGTGCTACCCAGGCGCCCCTTCCACAGCCCCCTGAACCTGCTGGCGGCGATCTACCCCAGCTATCCGATGCGCGCCAGCATCAATGGCCTGGCGCCGCACCTGCGCCACTGCTTCGAGCAATTGCTGGAAGAGCCCTGGGATGTCATCCAGATCGAGCACAGCTACAGCTTCCAGCCGTTCGAAAAGGCCCTGCAGGCTCGCGGGCTGCCATTCGTGCTCAGCGAGCACAACATCGAATCGGTCAATGGCGCCGCTTGCCACGACCGCTTGCCACTGTGGCTGCGACCGTTCAATGCCTTTGATCGCTGGCGTTACCGGCGCTGGGAAAACCGCGTGCTCAGCCAGGCCCATGAAGTGGTAGCGGTCAGCCCAACCGACGCCGAACACATCAGCCAGGCGACCGGCGCTGCGGTGTCGGTGGTGATCAATGGCGTGGATTGCGCGCATTACCAGGATATCCAGCCGTCGCTGTGCAGCCAGCGCCTGCTGTTCGTCGGCAATTTCGAATACGGCGCCAACCTTGAAGCCATCGAATGGGCCCTGGAAGACATTCTGCCGCAAGTCTGGTTGAGCAACCCCGCAGTACGCCTGGCCGTGGTTGGCCACGCCTTGCCGCCCAGCTGGAAACTGCGCTGGAGCGACCCGCGAATCGAATGGATTGGCTACCTGCCTGACCTGCGCGAGCTGCAACGCAACTCGGCGATCTTCTTTGCGCCGCTACGTTATGGCGGCGGCTCGAAGATCAAGATACTGGAAGCCATGGCCGCCGGGCTGCCGGTGGTAACCACGGCCAAGGGCGTGTCAGGCCTGCAGGTGACCCATGGCGAGCACTACCTGGCCAGTGACGACGGCGACCAGCTGGCGTTGATGATTAACCAACTGCTCAATCAGCCCTGGCGCCTGCGCCAGCTGTCGCAAGCGGCGCGGGAGTTTGTCTGCAGCCGGCACGACTGGAGCATCGCCGCTGCCCAGCTGGAAAGCGTACATGCGCGCCCCAGCCTGCGCGCGCCGAGCGGTGCCACCCTGATGGGCGACACCCTGCTCAGCCGCTCAACCAAGTAGCTCGCTCAAGGGAATGAACTGCACGATATCGCCCTTGCCCGGGGTCTGGCCCTCACGGACTTCGACCAGGCCCTCGGCCCAGGCGGCGCTGCGCAGCACACCCGAGCTCTGGTTCTTGTAGATCAATGCACTACCCCGCTCCAGCCGCCCGCGCAGGTATTCGCGGCGAGTGCCAGCCTTGGGCCAGTCGAACCCGGCCGGCACCGCGAACTGCAGCGGCGTGACCTCGGTAACACCCTGGCGGCGCAACAGGTAGGGGCGGGTCAGCAGGCCGAAGGTCACCAGGGTCGAAGCCGGGTTACCCGGCAAGCCAATGACCGGCACGCCCTTGTAATGACCGAAGGTCAGCGGCTTGCCCGGCTTGATTGCCAGCTTCCACAGCGACAGTTCGCCCTCTTCACGCAGGGCGATGCCCAGGTAATCGGCCTCGCCCACCGAAACACCGCCAGTGGAAAGGATCAGGTCGACGCCCTGCAGGGCAGCCAGGCAGTTGCGGGTTTTCTCCAGGTCATCGGCCAGAATGCCAGCGTCGATCACTTCACAGCCCAGGCGTTGCAACCAGCTGCCGAGCAGCCGCCGGTTGCTGTTGTAGATCTGCCCGGGCCCCAGGGGCAAGCCGGGCTCGACCAGTTCGTCGCCGGTCGACAGCACAGCGACCTTGACCCGCCGCACGACGGTCAGCTCGGCGCACCCCAAGGAAGCTGCCAGGCCCAGCTCGATCGGCCCCAGGCGCGTACCCGCGGCCAAAACCGCCTCGCCAGCGCGGGTTTCCTGCCCTTGCGGGCGAATGTTCTGACCGACGCGAAGCGCCTCGGTAAAGCGCACGCGCTGATCGTCCAGGACGTCGGCGTTTTCCTGCATCTCAACGCAATCCGCCCCCACCGGCACCGGCGCCCCGGTAAAGATCCGCGCACAGGTACCCGGCTGCAACGGCTCGGGTGAATGCCCGGCGAATACCCGCTGGCTGACCGTCAAGGGCTCGCCCGTCCAGTCGGCCAGGCGCAGCGCGTAGCCGTCCATGGCGCTGTTGGGCCAGGGCGGCAGGTCGAGGCTCGAGACCAGCTCATGTGCCAGCACGCGGCCCTCGGCGTCGGCCAGGGCGACCTGCTCGGTAGCGGTGATAGGCGCGGCTTCGGCCAGCGCCAGCAGTTTTGCCAGGGCTTCTTCGACCGGCATCAGTTGAGTGTGCATGGGCGCCTCAACCACGGCTTTCGCAGGGCGCGGCCTGCTTGAGGTGGGTGACGAAGTTGCACGGGCGATGACGGGCGTCGAGCTGCTCGGCAAGGATGCCGTCCCAGCCGGTACGCACGGCGTTGGTCGAGCCCGGCAGGCAACACACCAGGGTGCCGTTGGCCAGCCCGGCCAGGGCCCGGGACTGCACGGTGGAGGTACCGATATCGGCCAGGGAGATATGCCGGAACAGCTCGCCAAAGCCATCGACCTGCTTGTCCAGCAGGCAGGCCACGGCTTCCGGGGTACTGTCGCGCCCGGTAAAGCCGGTACCGCCGGTGATCAGCACCACCTGCACCTGCTCATCGGCGATCCAGGTGGCGACCTGGGCGCGAATCTTGTACAGATCGTCCTTGAGCAGCACCCGCGCCGCCAGAGCGTGGCCGGCCTCGCTCAGGCGGTCGACGAACACCTGGCCGGAGGTGTCGGTTTCCAGGGTGCGGGTATCGCTGACCGTCAGGACGGCAATGTTCAGCGGCACGAAAGGTACATCTGCCTTGGCTTTCATGGGACCTTGAATCCATTGATAGGAACGAATGAGCGGTGTTATATCACAGCCCTGCCTGCCTCGCGCCCGTCAGCGGCCCAGGCATTGTTGCCGGTCAATAATGCTAGATTGCCGCTATGCTGAAATCTGCATGGAACTTGCGCAGGCGCCATGCGTCTCAAGAAACATTACGCACCATCCTTTACTGGAGAAACACAATGATTCAACGGACTCTTCCCGCTTTCCTGCTCGCCCTGGGTCTTGGCACTCTGGCTGGCTGCGCTTCGCCGACCGTCATTACCCTGAACGACGGCCGCGAAATCCAGGCGGTCGATACTCCGCAATACGACGAAGACTCGGGCTTCTACGAATTCGAACAACTGGACGGCAAGCGCACCCGCATCAACAAGGACCAGGTCCGCACCGTCAAGGACCTGTGAGCTGATCGACAGGCCGCCTCTGGGGGCTTGTCGAGGAGAAGATTTTGAGTAATATTTTCTCCATCGGAGTGTAGCGCAGCCAGGTAGCGCGTCTCGTTCGGGACGAGAAGGCCGCAGGTTCGAATCCTGTCTCTCCGACCACTTTACTCAGCAAAAAGCCCGCCCTCGCGCGGGCTTTTTCGTGCCTGGCAGACGAGCAGCAGTGGCCAGCATTGCGCGGCGGCGACGCTGCCAGCAGAATGCGCGCCTTTTTGAACAGTAAGGTTGATTCACATGCGTAAGACTCTTGCCGCCCTGACCCTGGGCCTTTTGTGCGCACAAGGCGCCATGGCCGGTGATGGCCAGACCGCTGTAGGCGGTGGCCTGGGTGGTGTTCTGGGTAACGTGGTCGGGCAAAAGCTTGGCGGCAGCACCGGTGCGGCCATTGGTGCCGGCGTCGGCGGCGCGGCAGGCAGTGCCATGGGCGCGAAGAAAGGCAACAAGACCAAGGCGGCCATTGGTGGCGGCCTGGGTTCGGCCGGTGGCTCGCTGGTCGGCGGCAAGCTCGGTGGCAGCACCGGCTCGGCAATTGGCGCAGGCCTGGGCGGCGCGGCTGGTGGTGCGTTGGGTAACAACCTGGCGGACAGTCATCGCAAGAAACGCCACTGATCCGCAACCGAGTAGCCGGCGATATTTTTGCCAGGCCAGAAACAAACAAGCCCCTGTACAGGGGCTTGTTTGTTTCTAGCAAAGCGAAAGCTTACAGCGCAGGCTCAGCCTGTACCGCAGCCGCTTCTTCCGGCAGCACCGGAACGTACAGCAGGTTCAGACGCGAACTGCTCCACTCACGGGTCTTGTTGGTCAGCTCAAGGTTGTTGTTGAGCTTCTGGCCGTAGGTCGGCACGATTTCCTTCAGCTTGGCCTGCCACTCAGGAGTCTTGATGCGATCCTTGAAGGTCTTTTCCAGCACGCTCAGCATGATCGGCGCAGCGGTCGAAGCACCTGGCGAGGCACCCAGCAGTGCGGCGATGGTGCCATCCTGGGCAGCAACGACTTCAGTACCGAACTGCAGGATGCCGCCGTGCTCAGGGTCCTTCTTGATCACCTGGACGCGTTGACCGGCCTGCAGCAGTTTCCAGTCTTCGTTCTTGGCGTTCGGGAAGTACTCGCGCAGGGCCGCCATGCGGTCATCGAAGCTCAGCATCAACTGACCCATCAGGTAGGTGCTCAGGTCGATGTTGTCGATACCGGCGTGGGTCATCGGCATGATGTTGTGGGTGGTCAGCGCAGCGAACATGTCCAGCAGCGAGCCGTTCTTCAGGAACTTGGTCGAGAAGGTGGCGAACGGGCCGAACAGCAGCACTTCCTTGCCGTCGATCACGCGGGTGTCCAGGTGCGGAACCGACATCGGCGGCGCACCAACCGAAGCCTTGCCGTACAGCTTGGCCTTGTGACGGGCAACGATGTCCTGGTTGTCGGTCATCAGGAACTGGCCACCGACCGGGAAGCCGGCATAGCCGTCAGCTTCAGGGATGCCCGATTTCTGCAGCAGCTTCAGCGCGCCACCACCGGCACCGATGAAGACGAACTTGGCCTTGATGCTGCTCTCGACGCCCTTGTTGGCCAGGTCAGCGACGACCACGGTCCAGGTGTTGTCGGCGTTACGGACGATGTCACGGACTTCGTGCTGGACGTGCAGCTTGACGTTGTCGTGCTTGGTCAGCGAGGCGAACAGCTGGCGGGTGATCTCGCCGAAGTTGACGTCGGTGCCGATCGGCATGCGGGTGGCGGCGATCTTCTGGTCGGCAGCGCGGCCTTCCATCACGATCGGTACCCACTTCTTGATCTGCTCGTGGTCTTCGGAGTACTCCATGCCACGGAACAGCGAGCTGTGCTGCAGGGCCTCATGACGCTTCTTGAGGAACTCGACGTTCTTGTCGCCCCAGACGAAGCTCATGTGCGGCACGTTATTGATGAACGAGGTCGGGTTGTTCAGCACTTTCTGCTCGACCTGGTAGGCCCAGAACTGCTTGGAGATCTCGAACTGCTCGTTGACGCCAACGGCCTTGCTGATGTCGATCTTGCCGTCGGCACCTTCGCTGGTGTAGTTCAGCTCGCAGAACGCGGAGTGACCGGTACCGGCGTTGTTCCAGGCGTTGGAGCTTTCTTCGGCGACCTTGTCCAGGCGCTCGTAGATGTCGATCGACCAACCGGGCTCCAGCTCATTGAGGTAGGTACCCAGGCTTGCACTCATGATGCCGCCGCCGATCAGCAGCACGTCTACGGTTTTCTCGGGCTCACTGGGCTTGGAGCAACCGATGACACTCAGGCACAGGAGCGTCAGCAGGATTTTTTTCATAGTTCAATCCAATTGAAGTGAAGTAATTGGCAATGACCGCAGGTCCCGTAGTGCACGCCCGGATTCTTGTTGTTGCTCGCGCAGTCCAAGGCTTAGCGTAGCTGGTGCTCGGGCAATCGGCCCGGACACCCGCGCACTGGATGGCGGCTGGGGTTGTTCGATGGATCGGGAACGGTCGTCACGCCAGACGCGGGGCATGGCCGCCGCTGTCAGGGTGGGTCGCCTTAAAGCAGGAAGCGGGCCAACTTTTACAAGACCAACGGCTAATAGCTAGGACGTGTCGTCGCACCCCAACTTTAACGGTTTAGCTGGCGACAATCCGCCACATTGCCAGGCCTTTACCGCTGGATGTGGCGGATTTCCCCCGCTTTTGCTCAAGCACTCAGGCGCGCAGTGACCTCCCCCAACTGCCCGGACAAGCCGTGCAAGTGCTGCCCGGCCTGCTCGGTCTGCTGCACCGCCTGCTGGTTGGTGGTGGCAATCCGGGTGATTTCCACCAGGTTGCGCGAGATGTCCTCGGCAACACTGGTCTGCTCTTCCGCCGCCGTGGCGATCTGCCGGTTCATGTCGCGGATAGCCTCGACGGCAACGGTGATGCGCTGCAGCATCTGCCCGGCCTGCTGCACCTGCTCGGCGCCCTCCTCGCTGCGCTGCTGGCCGCTCTCGATGGCTTTTACCGCCGCCACGGCGCCGGACTGCACGGCGCTGATGATCTGGTTGATTTCGGCAATCGACGCGGCCGTACGCTGGGCCAGGCTGCGCACCTCATCGGCGACCACGGCAAAGCCGCGTCCGGCCTCACCGGCCCGTGCCGCCTCGATGGCGGCGTTGAGCGCCAGCAGGTTGGTCTGCTCGGCAATCGCGCGGATCACTTCCAGCACCTTGCCGATGCGGTCGCTGTCGGCTTCCAGATGGCGAATCACCTTGGCGGTGTCGGCAATTTCCTGGTTGACCCCGGCAATGGTGGCAATGGTTGCCTGCATCACCTGCTCGCCGGCCTGGGCGCTGTGGTCGGCTTCATCGGCGGCGCGCGCGGCGTCGGCGGCATGGCGGGCGACTTCCTGGGCGGTCGCCGACATTTCATGCATGGCCGTAGCGACCTGGTCGGTACGCTGGAACTGGTCGTCGGTGCCGCGGGCCATGTTGCCGGCAATGCCGCGCAGCTCGCCGCTGGCGCTTTCCAGCTCACCGGCATTGCGCTGCAGGCGGCTGAAGGTGTCGGCAAGAAAGTCGCGCAGCGTATTGGCCGCCACCGCCAGCCGCCCCAGCTCATCCTGGCGATCGCTGGCGACCCGCGCGGCGAAGCGCCCCTGGCTCAACTGCGCGACATAATCGATCAAGCCACGGATCGGCTCGATCAGGCTGCGGTTGACCAGCCACAGACTGAACAGCCCGACCAGCAACGCCGAGCCGAACATCACCAGCAGCCCCAGCCAGACCGTACGCTCTGCCGACTGGTTGATGGTCTGGGCACGCGCCTGGGCATCGCTGCGCAACTGGCTGACCAACTCACTCATTTGCTCGCTGGCAGCGCGGTCAACACCTTTGACTGCCTGATCGCCTACAACAGGATCAGCGCCCGCCGCCAGAAACGCCTGACGCCCCTGTGCGTAAGCCTGACCCAACTGTCGGTGGCTGGCCTTGAGTTGCTCGGCACGGCCCTTGAGCGGCTGCTCGCTGCGGGCGATCAACTGGTCAAGGATGCCCTGCACCTGCTGCTCACGGGCCAGGAACTGCTGCCAGTACTTGTCCAGCTCGGCGGGCTGCTTGCCGCGCAGCAGCACGTTCTTCCACTCCTGGACCTGGACCTTGAACTGCAGGTTGGCTTCATCGATCAACTGCGACGCCTGCAATGGCCCGTCGATCAGCTGGCCGTAGCCGCGCACGCTGGAGGACAACAACTGAAAGCACACCAGGGCGATCAGCAGGATCGCCGCCAGGCTGCCGCCGAGCAGGGCGAGAATTTGCACTCTGAGGGATTTACGCAACATCGGAAGAAGTCCCGGAACAAGGAATAAGGGAGCGGCGCCACTCGGCGCCAACCAGGCAAAGACGTCCCTGTCCTCGTTCACTGGCCACTGACGGCAGGCCAAAAAAAAGCTGCCATCGATCGATAGCAGCCAGGTTCGAGCATTACGCAACAGCTGGAACAGATAGTCTCAAGGGATTGCTACAGAAATGTGACAGTCTGTAGGACGCTGTCACATTTCCGTCACGTTATTGAATTGCAACGCCGCCAGCCGTGCATACAAGGGGCTCTGGGCAATCAACTGGCGATGCGTGCCGATGGCCACCAGCCGGCCCTGATCAATCACCGCAATGCGGTCGGCATGCTGCACCGTGGCCAGGCGATGGGCGATCACCAGGGTGGTGCGCCCGCTCATCAGGGTCGGCAGCGCCTGCTGGATCAAATGCTCGCTCTGCGCGTCGAGGGCGCTGGTGGCTTCGTCCAGCAACAGAATCGGTGCATCCACCAGCAAGGCCCGGGCAATCGCCAGGCGCTGGCGTTGACCGCCCGAGAGGCCAAGGCCGGCGTCACCCAAGTGAGTCTGATAGCCCTTGGGCAACTGCAAGATGAACTCATGGGCATGGGCGCTGCGGGCAGCAGCCTCGACCTGTTCGGCCGTGGCATCGGCGCGCCCGTAGCGGATGTTGTCCTCCACCGTGCCAAAGAACAGCGCCGGGTTCTGCGCTACCAGGGCGAAGTGGCGGCGCAGGTCCTGCGGATCGAGGCACCTGATGTCCTGACCATCAAGCAGGATGCGCCCTTGCTGCGGGTCGTAAAAACGCAGTAACAGGTCGAACAGGGTCGACTTGCCCGCCCCCGACGGCCCGACCAGGGCCAGGGTTTCGCCGGGCTCGACGGTAAGCTTCAGGTCATCGATGGCCGGCGGTGTTGGCCGTGATGGATAAGCAAAACGGATGTCCTGCAACTCGACCCGGCCACTGACCCGCGGCGCCGAGCGCTGCAGGTCAGCAGGCGCGACTATCTCGCTGCGCGCTGCCAGCAGCTCGGCAATCCGCTCGCCGGCACCGGCAGCGCGCTGCAGCTCGCCAATCACTTCGCTGAGGGTGCCGAAGGCGCTGCCGACGATCAGGCTGTAGAACACGAAGGCGGCCAGCTCACCGCCGGAAATACGCCCGGCGATCACGTCCATGCCACCGACCCAGAGCATTACCCCAACCGCCCCGAGCACCAGCACGATCACCAGGGTGATCAGCCAGGCGCGCTGGAGGATGCGTTTGCGCGCCACCTCAAAGGCCGCCTCGACCGTGGCGCCGAAACGCTGCTGGTCGCTGGACTGGTGGTTGTAGGCCTGCACGGTCTTGATCTGGCCGAGGGTCTCGGCCACATAGCTGCCGACGTCGGCGACCCGGTCCTGGCTCTGCCGCGACAGGTTGCGCACCCGGCGGCCGAAAATCAGGATCGGTGCCAGCACCAGCGGCAAGGCCAGCACCACGATGCTGGTGAGCTTGGGGTTGGTGACAAACAGCAGGACGATGCCGCCCAGCACCATCAGCGCGTTGCGCAGGAACAGCGACAGCGACGAGCCGATCACCGATTGCAACAAGGTTGTGTCGGCGGTCAGCCGCGACTGGATCTCCGAACTGCGGTTACTTTCGAAAAAACCCGGGTGCAGGTAGATCAGATGATCGAACACCTGCTGGCGGATATCGGCCACACAGCGTTCGCCAATCCACGACACCAGGTAGAAGCGGCTGAAGGTACCGATCGCCAGGGCCAGCACCAACAGCAGGAACAGGCCGATTGACTGGTTGAGCAGGTGCGGCGACTGGGTCATGAAGCCCTGGTCCACCAGCAGGCGAATACCCTGGCCCATGGACAGGGTAATCGCTGCGGTAACGATGAGTGCCAGCAAGGCCAGCAGCGCCTGCGTGCGGTAAGGACGGATAAAACGCCAGCCCAGGCGCAGGGCCTGGCGCTGGCGTGAAGAAAACCGGTTGAGCATGGAGTACGCCGTTTGTCCGCTATTTACAGCAGCCTACACCGGACCGTTGATCAAGCGCCAAGGAACTGCGGGCAATGATTGGGCGTCGGAACCAGAACCTGGGCATATAAGACCCAGGCCACAGCCGGCTAGACCGTTTCGGTCTAAAGTACTACTGGAGGTTTACTCGGCTTTCTGATGGACTGGACACGTCGCACAGTGATAACCGAAGGAGCTGTCACAGGCCGGTCACGAGGCGATTCTAGTCTGAGCTTGCAACCTGATGAGGAGACAGGAAATGAGCTTGCAACATCAAGGCAACACCCAGGAAAAACCCGCGCCTAACCCGCAGGCATCGGTAGGCGGCACGATCATCGACAAGGATGGCAATGAGATCACCATCACCGAGGAGATGATCCAGCAGGCCTGCGAGAAGCTGGAAAAAAGCCGGGTAGAACTCGCCAAGAAAGACTGACCCACCCGAATTCTTCAACCCGGCGCACGCGCCGGGTTTTTATTGCCCGCTATTTACACCAGCACGCCGCCCAGGGCGCGGACCAGCTGTGCCAGTTGCGGCGCTTCACCGTGCAGGCGCACGGCCAGGCCTTCGATTTCACGGCGCGGCGGGTAGTGCTTGCGCAGGTTGTCGAAGGCGGCCTTCTGCTGCGCCGGGTCGCGGCTCAAGCTGCGGCGAAAATCGGCATCGTCACGGCGCGGGTCATACACTGCGCGGCACAGGGTCGCGAGGGCCCAGGCCGGATCCGTCTCGGCCTGCAAGGCGATTTCGGCCAGCCACGGCTGTGGCAGCAGGTCGCTCAGTTGCACCTCGGCAGGTTCGCCACGCCAGGCGCAAAACGCCTGGTAGATCTGCGCGGTGCCGCGCTGCTTGCCGTCCAGGCTGTAGCCGGCAATATGCGGGGTGGCGATCACGCAGAGGTCGGCCAGGGCCAGGTCGACCTGGGGCTCGCCCTCCCAGACGTCGAGTACCGCCTGGATATCGTCGCGCTCGCGCAACAGCTGGCGTAGAGCCTGATTGTCGACCACCGGGCCGCGGCTGGCATTGATCAGCCAGGCGCCGGGGCGCAGGCGGGCCAGTTGCGCCTGGCCCAGCAGGTGCCAGGTCGGCAGCTCGCCGCTACGGGTCAGCGGGGTGTGCAGGCTAATGACGTCGCACTGCTCGATGATCTGCTCCAGGCTCACATAGTCGCCGCCTTCGCGCGCCTGGCGCGGCGGGTCGCAGACCAGCACCTGCCAACCAAGGCCGCGCAGCACCTCGACCAGACGCCCACCGACTTCCCCGGCGCCGACCACCCCATAGGTGCGCGCAGGCAAGCTGGCGCCGTCGAGCTCGGCCAGGGTCAGCAGGCTGCCGAGCACATAGTCGACCACCCCGCGGGCGTTGCAGCCTGGCGCGCTGGACCAGTGAATACCAGCCTCGGCGAAGTAATCCAGGGCCAGGTGATCGGTGCCGATGGTGCAGGTGCCGACAAACTTCACCTGACTGCCTTCGAGCAAAGTGCGATCGACCTTGGTCACTGAACGCACCAGCAGCACATCGGCATCCTTGACGCAGGCGGCATCGATCGCCCGCCCGGGGTAGCGGCGGATTTCGCCAAAACCGGCAAAGAAGGCATCGAGCAGCGGGATATTCTCGTCAGCAACAATCAGCATGGCGCTCTCCTATCGGGGTGCGCAGTGTAGGCCGATACGGGTGGGGCGATCCACAGGCAGGCGAGGTTCCTGACTGCCGCGTCAAGGCGTAGACTAGCCGGCTTTGCCCATCTTTCCTGTGGACGCCTGCCTTGTGACACCGATGACCGCCGAGACCCAAACCCCCGCCCTGTCGCGCCCGACGCGGATCCGCAGCGAGCTGCGCGGCCTGCTGATGCTGGCCACGCCAATCATCATTGCCCAGTTGGCGACCACCGCCATGGGTTTTGTCGATGCGGTGATGGCCGGCCGGGTCAGCCCCCGCGACCTGGCAGCCGTGGCGCTGGGTAACTCGATCTGGATTCCGGTGTACCTGCTGATGACCGGCATCCTGCTGGCGACCACGCCCAAGGTTGCCCAGCGCTATGGCGCCGGCCAGCATGCCGAGATCGGCCCGCTGGTGCGCCAGGCATTGTGGCTGGCACTGTGCGTCGGCCTGATCGCCAGTGGCCTGCTGCTCAGCGCCGAACCGATCTTGCAGGTGATGAAAGTCGACCCGCAACTGGTGGCGCCGAGCATGGGCTATTTGCAGGGCATTGCCTTCGGCTTCCCCGGTGTCGCCCTTTATTACGTGTTGCGCTGCTACAGCGATGCCCTGGGCCGGACCCGGCCGAGCATGGTCATCGGCTTGTCCGGGCTGCTGCTGAACATTCCACTGAACTATGTACTGATTTACGGCCACTTCGGTATGCCGGCCCTGGGCGGCGTCGGTTGCGGCTGGGCCAGCGGCATCGTCATGTGGTTCATGGCCCTGAGCATGGCCGCCTGGACCCACTGGGCCCCGGCCTATGCCCGCCAGCGCGTGCTGGTGCGCCTGGACAAGCCGCAATGGCCGGTGATCAAGCGCCTGGTCGGCGTCGGCCTGCCGATCGGCATCGCGGTATTCGCCGAGTCGAGCATCTTCGCAGTGATTGCCCTGCTGATCGGCAGCCTCGGCCCGACCGTGGTGGCCGGGCACCAGATTGCCCTGAACATTAGCTCGCTGCTGTTCATGATTCCGTATTCGCTGGGGATGGCGGTGACCGTGCGGGTTGGCCAGGCGATCGGCGCCGGGCTACCGCGCCAGGCGCGCTTCGCCGCTCTGGTGGGCCTGGGTGCGGCGCTGGTGTTTGCCTGCTTCTCGGCCAGCCTGATCCTGCTGATGCGCGAGCCCATCGCCTCGATCTACACCCCGGACACGGCGGTGATCCAGATTGCCGCGATGCTGATCGTGTATGCCGCGCTGTATCAGTTCTCCGACGCCATCCAGGTGATTGCCGCCGGCGCCCTGCGCGGTTACCAGGACACCCGGGTGACCATGATCCTGACCCTGTTCGCCTACTGGGGCATCGGCTTGCCGGTGGGTTACGTGCTCGGCCTGACCGACCTGTTCGGCCCAGCCAGCGGCCCTAACGGCCTGTGGGAAGGCCTGATTGCCGGCCTCACCTGCGCGGCGCTGATGCTGGCGATTCGCTTGGCGCGCAGCAGCGCCAAGCACATTCGCCGCGCTGAAAAGCGTTAACCGAGCTTCTTGCGGATCCAGTACAGGTAAGTGCCGGCCTCTTCCTGTTGCTGGACCAGTTCATGGTCGAGGAACACGCAGAACTTGGGGATATCGCGACGGGTCGAGGGATCAGTGGCGATCACCTTGAGCAAGCCGCCGGGGGCCAGGTCGCGAATGTACTGGTGCAGCATCATCACCGGCTCCGGGCAGTTCAGGCCGGTGGCGTCGAGGATGGCATCTGGGGTGAAGTCAGTCATGTAGAACTCCGGAAACAATCAGCTATTGTCGCTCAAGCCGCTCCCACAGCCTCAGCGCGGTTTCAGATCCAGGCGCCGCAGGTGGCAGGTCACTTCCTCACGGTCGTGATACAGCTGCTTGCAGCCAATCGAGACCTTGACCTTGCGCGCCTTGAAGCCCTCTTCGATGCGCTCGAGCAGGCGCCGCACTTCGGCGTAACGCTTCTTCATCGGCAGCTTGAGGTTGACCACCGCCTCGCGGCACAAGCCCTCGCCGAGCCAGGTTTCGAGCAAGGCGGCACTGCGCGCCGGCTTCTCGACGATGTCACAGACCATCCAGTCCACGGTCTGCCTGGGCTTGTAGGTAAAGCCGTCGGCCATCAGGTGCTGGACCAGGCCGGTGTCCATCAGGCTCTCAGCCATCGGCCCGTTGTCGATGGCGGTTACCAGCATGCCGCGCTTGACCAGTTGGTAAGTCCAGCCGCCCGGCGCAGCGCCCAGGTCAACCCCGGTCATGTCATCGGACAGGCGCGCATCCCACTGATCGCGAGGGATGAAGTGGTGCCAGGCCTCTTCCAGCTTGAGGGTCGAACGGCTCGGCGCTTCGCGGGGGAACTTCAGGCGCGGAATACCCATCGGCCACATCGCCGAGTTATCCGCCGCCGCCAGGCCGACAAACACCCGCCGGCCGCTGACGAAGGTCAGCAGCAATCGTGGTTTGTGCGCATCCTCAACCAGGCGCCCGGCCTTGCTCAGGGCCTTGCGCAACGGCACTTCGAACTTGCGACAGAAGGTCGACAGCTCTTTGCCATCGTTGGTGTCCATCACCTCCAGCCACAGGCTGCCACACTGCGGGTAATCGGCCAGGGCCTCGAGCAGAACGCTGATGCGGTCGGTTTCCGGCAGCTCGATGAACGCGCCGCGGGCCCATTGCCGGGGGAAGATCAGCTGGGCAAAACGCAGCTCGCGCATCAGTTGCTCGGCACCTTCGGCGTCGTTGCAGATGAACTCGGCGCAGGCGCTCTGCGGCTTGGCCTTGGCATAGCCGGCGACATTCAGGCGCGCGGCGTGCTCGGCGATTTCGGCACAGACTTCGCTCTCGAAACCGGGCCGGCAATGCATAAACAGGGTATTCATCTTCACTCCAGGACGGCTGACGGCCATTACCGCCAACCCTGACCGGGCGCAATACGCAGCGCCGGTAAATCGGCGAATGATAAAGGAAGATCGGAACCTGCGACACTTCCGGCCGGTCCAGTACATGGTCAGGTCCGCCAAACAGGGCTACCCTGACCGTTCAGCCAGGTCCGTGCCGTGCGGACTGTCACAGAGGCGGTGAACCGGCGACAGCAGGGAAGATTGCCGATCACCGGCGCAGAAGGAGTTGGTAATGCCCTCGCTCGATAGCCTGAAAACCCTCAAGACCCTGACGGTCGATGATCGTCTCTACCACTATTACAGCCTGCCCGACGCCGCCCACAGCCTCGGCGACCTGCAGCGCCTGCCGATGTCGCTGAAAGTGCTGCTGGAAAACCTGCTGCGCTGGGAAGACGGCAAGACCGTCACCAGCGGCGACCTTTCGGCGCTGGCCAACTGGCTCAAGGAGCGGCGTTCCGACCGCGAAATCCAGTACCGCCCGGCGCGGGTGCTGATGCAGGACTTTACCGGCGTACCGGCGGTGGTCGACCTCGCCGCCATGCGCGCGGCCATGGCCAAGGCCGGCGGCGACCCGCAGCGGATCAACCCGTTGTCGCCGGTGGACCTGGTCATCGATCACTCGGTGATGGTCGACCGCTACGCCAGCCAGCAGGCCTTTGCCCAGAACGTCGACATCGAAATGCAGCGCAACGGCGAACGCTACGCCTTCCTGCGCTGGGGCCAGAATGCTTTCGACAACTTCAGCGTGGTGCCGCCGGGCACCGGTATCTGCCACCAGGTCAACCTCGAGTACCTGGGGCGCACCGTCTGGACCCGTGAAGAAGACGGGCGCACCTACGCCTTCCCCGACACCCTGGTCGGCACCGACTCGCACACCACCATGATCAACGGCCTGGGCGTGCTCGGCTGGGGCGTCGGCGGTATCGAGGCGGAGGCTGCAATGCTCGGCCAGCCGGTGTCGATGCTGATCCCGGAAGTGATCGGTTTCAAGCTGACCGGCAAGCTGCGCGAAGGCATCACCGCCACCGACCTGGTGCTGACCGTCACGCAGATGCTGCGTAAAAAAGGCGTGGTCGGCAAATTCGTCGAGTTCTACGGCGACGGCCTGGCCGACCTGCCCCTGGCTGACCGCGCCACCATCGCCAATATGGCACCGGAGTATGGCGCCACCTGCGGCTTCTTCCCGGTCGACCAGATCACCCTCGATTACCTGCGCCTGTCGGGCCGTCCTGAAGCCACGGTGAAACTGGTCGAGGCTTACTGCAAAGTCCAGGGCCTGTGGCGCCTGCCCGGCCAGGAGCCGGTGTTCAGCGACGCCCTGGCCCTGGACATGAACGAAGTCGAAGCGAGCCTGGCCGGGCCCAAGCGCCCACAAGACCGCGTCGCCCTGGCTAACGTCAGCCAGGCCTTCGATGACTTCATCGGCCTGCAACTCAAGCCCTCGAGCAAGGAAGAAGGTCGCCTTGAAAGCGAAGGCGGTGGCGGCGTGGCGGTGGGCAATGCCGACCAGGCCGGTGAAGTCAGCTATGAATACCAGGGCCAGCAACACCTGCTCAGAAACGGCGCGGTGGTGATCGCGGCGATCACCTCCTGCACCAACACCTCCAACCCCAGCGTGATGATGGCAGCCGGGCTGGTGGCGAAAAAGGCAGTGGAGAAAGGCCTGCAGCGCAAGCCCTGGGTCAAGAGCTCGCTGGCCCCCGGCTCCAAGGTGGTTACCGACTACTACAAGGCCGCCGGCCTGACCCAATACCTCGACGCCTTGGGCTTCGACCTGGTGGGCTATGGCTGCACCACCTGCATCGGCAACTCCGGCCCGCTGGACGACGCCATCGAAAAAGCCATCACCAGCGCCGACCTCACCGTCGCCTCGGTGCTCTCGGGCAACCGCAACTTCGAGGGCCGCGTGCACCCGCTGGTGAAAACCAACTGGCTGGCCTCGCCACCGCTGGTGGTCGCCTATGCCCTGGCCGGCAGCGTGCGCGTGGATATCAGCCGCGAACCGCTGGGCGTCGGCAAGGATGGCCAGCCGGTGTACCTGCGCGACATCTGGCCCAGCCAGAAAGAAATTGCCGACGCCGTGGCCAGCGTCGATACCGCGATGTTCCACAAGGAGTACGCCGAGGTGTTTGCCGGCGACGCCCAATGGCAAGCCATCGAAGTACCGCAGGCGGCCACCTATGTCTGGCAGGACGATTCCACCTACATCCAGCATCCGCCGTTCTTTGACGACATTACCGGGCCGCTGCCGGTCATCGAGGATATTCACGGCGCCAGGGTCCTGGCCCTGCTGGGCGATTCGGTGACCACCGACCACATTTCCCCGGCCGGCAACATCAAGGCCGACAGCCCGGCCGGACGTTACCTGCGGGAAAAAGGCGTCGAGCCGCGCGACTTCAACTCCTACGGCTCACGCCGGGGCAACCATGAAGTGATGATGCGCGGCACCTTCGCCAATATCCGCATTCGCAACGAGATGCTCGGCGGTGAAGAAGGCGGCAACACTCTCTATGTGCCCAGCGGCGAGAAGATGGCGATCTACGACGCGGCCATGCGCTACCAGGCCGATCGCACGCCACTGGTGGTGATTGCCGGCCAGGAATACGGCACCGGCTCCAGCCGCGACTGGGCCGCCAAGGGCACCAACCTGCTGGGGGTCAAGGCGGTGCTGGCGGAGAGCTTCGAACGCATCCACCGCTCCAACCTGGTGGGCATGGGCGTGTTGCCGTTGCAATTCAAGCCCGGGCAGAACCGCAAGAGCCTGGCCCTGGACGGCCGCGAGCGCATCGACATTCTTGGCCTGAGCCATGCACAGGTGCAGCCGCACATGACCCTGAACCTGAAGATCACCCGCGAGGACGGTCGCCAGGAGCAGATCGAAGTGCTGTGCCGCATCGATACCCTCAATGAAGTGGAGTACTTCAAGGCCGGCGGGATTCTTCACTATGTACTGCGGCAATTGATCGCAGCCTGAAGTAACGGCCCGGTCCCTGTGACCGGGCCTTTGCCTGATGGAGCAGACCACGTACGATAAGCAGTAATGGCCAAAGGATGGCCGAGTGGCGTGTCCTCGATTGTAAAAGCGCAGTCGAAGGTTTCACGTTTTGCTTTTCAAAGGATGTCTCATGCTTGCCCCGCAATGGATCGGCCTGGCGCTGCTCGGCCTCGGTTACCTCTTCGCCCTGCTCAAGGGCAACCTCGGCCTGCTGGCCCTGCCCACCCTGATTGCCCTGCTGTGTGCAGGCTTGCTGGTACGCCGCGCGAGCCTCTGGCAAAAGCTGGTCGGCCATGCCCTGTTCGTGCTCCTGGCCTTTGCCCTGGCCCTGCACATGCTGCCCGGTTTCAGCGGCGCCAAGGTCATCGACAAGGTGCGTTTTAGCAGCGAAGCCCTGCCCTTCTCCATGTACCTGAACCTCGACAAGCCGCTGATCGGCTTCTGGCTGCTGCTGGCGTGCCCCTGGGTGCTGGCCCTGAAGAACAAGCGCCCACTGGCGAGCCTGGCCTGGACCTTGCCATTGGTCATCGCGGTCTGCCTGGGCGGCGCCTGGCTGCTGGCAATAATCGCCTGGGCGCCGAAGTGGCCTGAACAGGCGTGGATCTGGGCCATGAACAACCTGCTGCTGGTGTGCCTGACCGAAGAGCTGCTGTTTCGCGGCTACATCCAGGGCGGCCTGCAACGCCTGCTGAAAAACCAGAACCTGGCCCTGCTGCTGGCCGCCAGCCTGTTCGGCCTGGCTCATCTTGGTGGCGGCTGGCAATGGGTGCTGCTGGCTGGGCTTGCCGGTGTCGGCTACGGCCTGGCATACCGTCATGGCGGCATTTTCGCCGCAGTACTCTGCCATTTCGGCCTGAACCTGGCGCATTTCGCCGGTTTCAGTTACCCGATGCTGGCGCCGTTGTGAACTTGCGGTCATTAGCTGACTTTTGTGTCAAAAACATGAAAGAATGCAGCTAATTTGTTGAACTTTGCACGAGTGACTTAGCGCAGGTCAGATCAGGACTCATTGATCGAAATCAAGCCCTGCAAATATTCATTCAACAAAACCCCCGGCGTGCCGATACCTCTCGAAAGCCTTGCGGATTGAACAGCTAATGCGTAACAACCAGCCGATTACCCAGCGCGAACGGACTTTCCCAGCTCAGCAACGGTTGATTTCGACCACTGATGCCAAGGGCGTTATCACTTACTGCAACGACGCCTTCGTCGAAATCAGCGGCTTCTCCCGCGAGGAGCTGATGCGCGCACCGCACAACCTGGTCCGCCACCCGGATGTGCCGCCTGCTGTGTTTGCGCATATGTGGACCACGCTCAAGCAAGGCCTGCCATGGATGGGCATCGTCAAGAACCGCTGCAAGTCGGGTGACCATTACTGGGTCAACGCCTATGTTACGCCGGTGTTCGAGAGCAACCAGGTGGTGGGCTTCGAATCGGTGCGGGTCAAGCCCACCGCCGAACAGGTACGCCGCGCCGAAGCGCTGTACCAGCGCATCAACCAGGGCAAGCCGGCCATTCCGCGCCGCGACAAGTGGCTGCCGGTGGTGCAGGACTGGCTGCCGTTCATCCTCATCAGCCAGATCGGCTTCCTGATCGGCAACTGGCTCGGCCATTCCTGGGGCTTTGCCCTGGCAGCCGGCCTTTCGGTGCCGCTCGGCCTGCTTGGCCTGAGCTGGCAGCAACGCGGCCTCAAGCGCCTGCTGCGCCTGGCCGAACAAGCCACTTCCGACCCGCTGATCGCGCAGATGTACACCGACAGCCGCGGCGTGCAGGCGCGCCTGGAAATGGCCATGCTCAGCCAGGATGCGCGGATGAAAACCTGCCTGACCCGCCTGCAGGATACCGCCGAGCACCTCAACGAGCAGGCGCGCCAGTCCGATACCCTGGCCCACAACAGCTCCTCGGGCCTGGAACGCCAGCGCGTGGAAACCGAACAGGTTGCCGCCGCCGTCAACCAGATGGCCGCCACCACCCAGGAAGTGGCCAACCACGTCCAGCGCACGGCCGATGCCACTCAGGAAGCCAATCGCCTGACCGGGCGCGGCCGTGACATCGCCGGGGAAACCCGCGAAGCCATCCAGCGCCTGTCGGCTGCCGTCGGCGAGACCGGCCTGACCGTGACTCAGCTGGCTCGCGACAGCGACGAAATCGGTGGCGTGGTCGATGTGATCAAGGGCATTGCCGACCAGACCAACCTGCTGGCCCTGAACGCCGCCATCGAAGCGGCCCGGGCCGGTGAGATGGGCCGCGGCTTTGCCGTAGTGGCCGACGAAGTGCGCCAGCTGGCGCAACGCACCGCCGAATCCACCGGGCAGATCCACGGCCTGATCGCCAAACTGCAACAGACTGCCAACAGCGCAGTGCAGACCATGGAAAGCGGTCATCGCCAGGCTGAAGAAGGCGTTGCACGGGTGATGGAAGCCGACCAGGCATTGGTCGGCATCAGCGAAGCGGTAGCCAACATCACCGACATGGCCACGCAAATTGCTGCTGCCACTGAAGAGCAGACCGCGGTGGCCGACGAGATCAGCCGCAACATCAGCACCATCGCCCAGCTGGCCGACCAGACCTCGGAACAGGCCCAGCACTCGGCGCTGCTCAGCGAAGAACTGACCCGCACCGCCACCAGCCAGTACTCGCTGGTGGAACGCTTCAACCGCTAAGCCCGGCCGCGCATCGCCATTGGCGGTGCGCGGCTCCCCGCCTTACCAGTCGAGCGTCAGCCGGCTTTCAAAGTATCGCTCTGCACCGCTCAACGGGTCATTGAAACGCAGGCTGTGCGCCAGCAGTTTCAGCGGCTTGCTGTAGTCGTCCGGCCCCTGAACGATGTCCGGATAGAACGGATCGTTGCAAATGCTCGCGCCCAGGGAGGTCATGTGCACGCGCAGCTGGTGCGTCTTGCCGGTCACCGGCGACAGCCCGTAGCGCCACAGCTCGCCATTCTTCTCCAGCACCTGGGCGAGGGTTTCGCTGTTGCTCACCCCTTCCACTTCCTGCATGCGGAAGAACGGCTCGCCATTGACCAGGCGACTTTTGTGCACCAGTGGAAACTCACGCGCGGGCAAGGCGCGGGCGATGGCCTGGTAGCGCTTGTCGATCTGCCGGTTTGGAAACAGCGACTGATAGGCCGAACGGCTCTGCGGGTTGGCCGAGAACAGCACCAGCCCGGCGGTGTGCCGGTCGATGCGGTGCAAGGGCACCAGGTGGGGATTGTCCAGGCGGCGGATCAGCCGGCGCAGCAAGGTCTGCTCGACATATTCGCCGGTCGGGGTGACTGGCAGGAAATGCGGCTTGTCGGCAACCACCAGGTGCTCATCGATGTGCAGGATGGCCTCTTCGACCGGGATCGGTTTTTCGTTCGGCACTTCACGAAAGTAGTGAATGCGCAGGCCCGGACGGTAGGCAAGCGCGGCATTGATCGGCGCACCCTGGGCATCGAGCACCCGGCCGCGGGCGATACGATCGAGCCACTGCTCGCGACCGATGGCCTTGAAGTGCTCGCTCAGGCAATCGACCACCGTCGCCCAGTTGCCGGGCGGCAGGCAGACAGTACTGGCTTGATGCTGTGCCGGATCGAAGGGAGGCGTGGCCATGGAAACACTCAGGACGAAAGGACCGGGCATTATCGCCCATGCCCGCCCGCTCAGCCAGCTTCGGTGGCTGCAGCCTCGGTGAACTCCTTGAGCCAGCGCAGCACCTCGACCGCCTCCCAGCGGCCGGGGTCGTAAAGGGCGTACAACAACCCCTGGTAACCGACCACATCCAGCGGCCGGTGGTAACCCGCGCGCTGGAACAGCGCCTCGATCTCGGCAAAGCAGGTATTGAAATGCACTTTATTGAACGGCGTCTTGCCTTCCAGCACCAGGCCGTCAAGGCGCAACTCGAGCACCGCTTCACTCACGACCTCGACAGCCATGCGATTGACGGAGTATTTCAGTTGTTCGACATTGACCATTGATCCGGACCCTCGACGCAAGCGCCACCCCTTTACTGTATTTATATACAGCATATTCAGAGAAGTCGCCTGCGTCAATCAGACGACAGCTGTCAGACCAGACCCGGCAGGTAGCCACTACCGCGGCGAATGGTCAGCACCTGACGGCGTGGCACTTGCGTGCTGAGGCCAAAGTGCACCCACTGGTCGTATTCGAGGATCAACTGATCGAACATCACCTCACTGTCCTTGATTCGCCTGGCCAGTTCGCTCGGCGCCAGCCCGGTCACATTGATATCCACCGCCAGGCCGAGGGTATGCGCACTCCTGGGCGAGCCACCGATTGCCTTGTTGAGGGCCTGCGAACGGTAGCCGCTGCTGACTCTAATCGGCCGGCCGACCAGGCGGCGAACCTCTTCAAGCACAATGCACAGTCGTTGCAGGTTACTGATGACCTGCGCTTCGGGGTTATTGTCGATACCACGACGAGCGGCAGTCTCCGAGGTAATCATCTCGGCGAGGGAAAAATGTGCGGACAGCTGCATGGGACCATTCCTTGGCATTGTGTATTCGCCAGGGATTGTCCTCGCACCCTTGAATCAACGCACGACAGGAAGCCGCTCCCCGCGCGCCCTGCTTTACTGCAAGAAGGTCACCACCTGTTCAGGGTCAAACGGCCAGTTCAACTCTGCACCGGTATCACATCTACGCAGCACCGGAATGAGTAGGCCATAGGTGTCGATCATCCCCTCGTGCTCGGCGATATCGACCAGTTCGACCATCAGGCCATGCTCGACAAACGGCATCAGCAGCGCCTCGGCCACTTCGCACAGGTGACAACCCAAGGTGCCGAACAATTGGCATTCAGGAGGCATTTATGGGTACCAGCATCTGTAGGAACGGATCATTATTCTAGGTCTGCAATCGGGGCCAGTCGAGCGCCGCCCCTGAAGCCGGCCAACGGCAATGAAGTGCTGATGTACATCAACGGCCAAATCGCGTAAGTCGTTCAGACTTAATGGTTTTTTCGCTGTTTTCGCAAGGGAGTGTTTTGTGTTTGCCAACCTGTTGATCATCCTGGCCTCATCGCTGGTCGTCATCGCGTTCTTCCGGCGCCTGAAGTTGCCACCGGTACTTGGCTATTTGTGTGTCGGCCTGTTCGTCGGCCCTACCGCCCTGGACTGGGTCAACGAAAGCGAAGAGCTGCCGGACCTGGCTGAAATGGGTGTGGTGTTTTTGCTGTTTTCCCTGGGACTGGAATTTTCCCTGTCGAAAATGCTCGCCTTGCGCAAGGTGGTGTTTGGCCTCGGCAGCCTGCAGGTGATCTGCACCAGCATCCTCCTCGCCGGGCTGCTGGTATTGCTTGGCATGCAACCCAACGTCGCCCTGATGCTCGGCGCAGGCCTGGCGCTGTCGTCGACGGCGATCGTCAGCAAGGAGCTGACCAGCCTTGGCGAAATCTTCAGCAGCCATGGCCAGAATGCCATCGGCGTGCTGCTGTTCCAGGACGTGGTGGCGGTGCTGCTGCTGACCCTGGTCCCGGTGTTTGCCGGTCAAGGCGGCCAGGCCTGGTACTGGGCTTTGCCGCTGACCCTGGGCAAGACCGTGATCCTCTTCTTCGGCCTGCTGCTGGCCAGCCGCTGGCTGCTGCCACGGCTGTTCCATGAGGTAGCCAGCTCGCACTCAGCTGAGCTGTTCGTCTTGCTGGCGCTAGTGATCGTGCTGTTGACCGCCTGGCTGACCCACCTGCTGGGGTTGTCCCCGGCCCTGGGCGCGTTTCTCGCTGGCATGTTGCTGGGTGAAAGCAATTATCGCCATCAGATCGAAGCCGATATCCGCCCGTTCCGCGACATTCTGCTCGGGCTGTTCTTCGTCAGTATCGGCATGCTCATCGACCTGCAGTTGTTCGCCAGCCACGGCTGGCAGCTGCTTGCCCTGACCCTCGCCCTGCTGCTGATCAAAGGTGTGGTGGTGGCCGCCCTGGTGCGCTTGCGCGGCAGTGATGCCGAGACCGCCTGGCGCAGCGGCCTGGCCCTGGCCCAGGGTGGCGAGTTCTGTTTCGCCCTGATGGCGCAGATGCAACAGACCCGCCTGCTGCCAGAAGAGCTGGGCAACCTGCTGCTGGCCGCGACCTTCTGCTCGATGCTGGTCACCCCGCTACTGCTGCGCGCAGCGCCGAGCATCGCCGCCCGCCTGCACCGCAAGCCCAACCAGGAGATCCACCTGGAAGAGATCGAAGCGCAAAGCGCGGCAATGAATGGCCACGTGCTGATCTGCGGCTACGGCCGCGTCGGCCAATCGATCGGGCGATTCCTGCGGCGCGAGAACATCGCCTTCATTGCCCTGGATGACGACCCGGTGCGCGTTCAGGAAGCTGCCGCCGGGGAAAACTGCGTGCATTACGGCGACTCGCGGCGCGGCGAACTGCTCACCGCCATCGGCCTTGAACGCGCGCGCCTGCTGGTGATTGCCGTGGACAAGACCGACATTGCCCTGAGCGTGTTGAAAGCCGCCCGCGAGCGGCACGCCCAGGTGCAGATCCTGGTGCGAACCCGTGATGACAGCCAGCGTGAAGAACTGCGCGCCGCCGGCGCCACGGCGGTGGTCCCGGAGCTGCTTGAATCCAGCCTGATGCTGGCCTCCCACGCCCTGGTCATGCTCGGCCTGCCGCAAGAGCAGGTGCAGCAGCGCGTCGATGAAGTGCGCAAAACCCGCTACCGCTTGCTGCATGCCTTCTACCATGGCGCCCAGACCAGCCCGGTCGACAGCGAGGGCCTGCCCAAGGCGATGATGCACGCGGTCAACCTCGGCGCCGAAGCCTACGCCTGCGGCCGCCCCTTGAGCGAGCTGGGCCTGGAGCAACTGGGCGTTGAGTTGCAGGCGGTGCAGCGCCAGGGCGAGGAGCTGAATGTCGACACCGGCACCTGCCTGCACGCCGGCGATGCCGTATTGGTCAGCGGTCCATTGAGCGCGGTAGAAGCCTGTGAGGCGCGCTTGCTCGCCGGGCGCTGAGCCGTTCAGTCCTGACTGGTGGCGCCGATCTTATGAATCGACAGGTCGGCGCCGTAGTACTCCTGCTCCTGACTCAGGCGCAAGCCGTGCAGCAACTTGATGCTGCCATAGACGGCAAAGCCACCGAGCAACGCCACCAGCACCCCGGCCAGGCTGCCGATCAGCTGGCTGGCCAGGCTCACCCCACCCAAACCACCCAGCGCGCTCTGACCGAAGACTCCACAAGCGATCCCGCCCCATACCCCGCACAAACCATGCAGCGGCCACACGCCCAGCACGTCGTCGATCTTCCAGGTGTTCTGCGCGGCAATAAAACACCAGACAAACAAGGCCCCGGCAATCGCCCCAGTGGCCAGCGCCCCCACCGGGTGCATCAGGTCAGAACCTGCGCACACCGCTACCAGCCCGGCCAGCGGGCCGTTGTGCAGGAAGCCCGGGTCGTTACGCCCGACCAGCAAGGCGGCGACAGTACCGCCGACCATGGCCATCAAGGAATTGACCGCCACCAGGCCGCTAACCCCTTGCAGGGTTTGCGCGCTCATGACGTTGAAGCCGAACCAGCCGACAATCAGAATCCACGAACCCAGGGCCAGAAACGGAATGTTCGACGGCGCAAAGGCCACCAGCTTGCCGTCGCGATAGCGGCCGTTGCGCGGCCCCAGCAACAATACCGCCGCCAGCGCCAGCCAGCCGCCCATGGCATGCACCACCACGGAGCCGGCAAAGTCATGAAAGCCTGCGCCAAAGCGTGCCGTCAGCCAGGCTTGCAGGCCGAAGTTGCCATTCCAGACGACGCCTTCGAAAAACGGATAGACGAAGGCAACGATCAGCACCGTGGCGCACAATTGCGGGGCAAAGCGCGCCCGCTCGGCAATGCCACCGGAGATAATCGCCGGAATGGCTGCGGCAAAGGTCAGCAGGAAGAAGAACTTCACCAGGCTATAGCCATGCTCCTGGCTCAATACCTGGGCCGGCTGGAGAAAACTCACGCCATAGGAAATCCAGTAGCCGACAAAAAAGTACGCCAGGGTCGAGACGGCAAAGTCGCTGAGAATCTTCGACAAGGCGTTGACCTGGTTCTTGTGCCGCACCGTGCCCACCTCGAGGAAGGCGAAGCCTGCGTGCATGGCCAGGACCATCACCGCCCCCAGCAGGATGAACAGCGTGTTGGAACCGTGGACCAGGGTGTCCACCGCGCTTTGCAAATTTTCCATGGAGTCGGCAGGCCCGCAAAAAAAGCACCAAGACAGCCCAGAAGTACTCCTTGGTGCACCAGCCTGGATCGTTGTGACGGCCACCTCCCTGGCCGATCCGGGTGATACGGGAGTTTTTCCTTGGGTTTGTCGTGGATTGGGTTAAGGTTTACAGGTCCGGTAAGGGCCCGCGCCCACAATCGGCGCGGGCACCGGTCCTGGCGCACCAAGGCAAAGCAAAAGCTGTACCAGCCAATTGCACTTGAACCTTCGCCCGCGCCCACGACTCGAAATAGCCACACACACTGTTAGGGAGAGCCCCATGGCCAGCAAATCGGCAAAGACTGCTCAAGACATATTGATGGCTGACTTCCAGGCCCTGGTACGCGATACCGAGAAGCTGCTGGAACACACTGCAACCCTGGCCGGCGATCAGGCCGACGACCTGCGCGAGCAGATCCACGACAGCCTGCTGCGCGCCCGGGAAACCCTGCAACTGACCCAGGACTCGGTCCGCGAGCGCGGCCAGGCGGCCCTGAGCGCCACCGAAGACTACGTGCAGAGCAACCCCTGGCAGTCGATCGGCATTGCCGCCGGCGTAGGGTTTCTGATCGGCCTGTTGGCCACCCGCCGCTGAGGACCGAGCATGGAAAGCGAACCACTGGCCGGTGCCGGCCCCTCCAGCAAGCGCCTGGGCGCGGCAGTGCTGGGCCTGTTGCATGGGCATGTCGAATTGTTCGGCATCGAGCTGCAGGAGCAGAAAGCCCGAACCCTGAGCCTGCTGCTGTTCGCCGGGCTGGCCCTGGTGTTTGCCCTGCTGCTGTTGACCGCCCTCTCCGGCCTGGTGCTGGTGATGCTCTGGGACAGCTACCGCCTGGCCGGCATCATCGGCCTGTGCGTGTTTTACGGGCTTGCCGCAGTGTTTTGCGGCCTGCGCCTGAAGGCAGCGGTGTTCGATGAATCGTCGCCGTTCAGCTCGACCCTCGAAGAACTTGCCAAGGACCGGGAGCGCCTGTTGCCATGAGCCTGCCAGAACTGCCGCAAACCACCAACCGCCGCGAATTACGCAAGGCCCTGGTACGCCTGCGCCTGGAGATGCACCGCCAGGAAATTCGCCACGAATCCGGGCAACTGCTCAACCCCCTGACCCGCTTGCGCGCCATGGGCGATTCGCTGCAAGGCGGCCTGGGCATCAAGCACGCGCCGCTGTGGGGCATTGGCGCCGTGGTGCTGCTGGGCTTCCTGACCGGCAAAGGCGCCCGCAGCGGCAGCGTCAGCCGCCTGGTGCGCCTGGGCACCAGCTTGATTCCATTGTTGAAACTGGCCATGCAAGGGGCTGGTAGCAAGCGTTAAAAAGCAAGAGCGAAGCGCATTGCGATCTTGACCTTGATCTGCTTTTGATCTTGATCCACCGGCCCCGTTAACCAGAAGGGCCGAGTGCAGGTGTTGCGAAGGGGCGAGTGCGCAGCACCTTCGGCGTTAGCCGAAGTTGCGAAACGTAGAGTTGCTTGCAACTCGAAGTTCGCAATGCCCCGTAGCGACACCGGAGCGAGGGAACCCGAAGCGCAGCGCAGGGCCCACTGGTGGGGCGAGAATTTTTGCTTACTTTTTTTTCGACTGAAAAAAGTAAGCCGCCGTAAAGGCGGAAGGGGCCCGCCAGTACACCCGATCAAATGGATAAGCCCACAGATCGCAAGAACACACTTGCACCCCCCGACCCAAACCCCGAAGCTACCAACCTGCCCCAAAACCCCGGAGAAATGGCCTTGGATTGGCACACCCTGCTCACCCGCGAACGCCTCGGCAAACCCCTGCACAGCCCCGAAGAACTCGGCCGCAGCCCGTTCCACAAAGACCACGACCGGATCATCTTCTCTGGCGCCTTCCGCCGCCTGGGGCGCAAAACCCAGGTTCATCCGGTGTCCAGCAACGACCACATCCACACCCGCCTGACCCACTCCCTGGAAGTCAGCTGCGTCGGCCGCTCACTGGGCATGCGCGTCGGCGAAACCCTGCGCGCCAGCCTGCCGCAATGGTGCGAACCCAGCGACCTGGGCATGGTCGTGCAGTCCGCCTGCCTGGCCCATGACATCGGCAACCCGCCGTTCGGCCACTCCGGCGAAGACGCCATCCGCCACTGGTTCCAGCAGGCCGCCGGGCGTGGCTGGCTCGACGCCATGAGCGAGGCCGAACGCGCCGACTTCCTCAACTTCGAAGGCAACGCCCAGGGCTTTCGCGTGCTTACCCAGCTCGAATACCACCAGTTCGACGGCGGCACCCGGCTGACCTATGCCACCCTCGGCACCTACCTCAAGTACCCCTGGACCGCCCGCCATGCCGACGCCCTGGGCTACAAGAAGCACAAGTTCGGTTGCTACCAGAGCGAACTGGCGCTGCTTGAACAGATCGCCCGCAAGCTCGGTCTGCCGCAGCTTGAAGAGCAACGCTGGGCGCGTCATCCGCTGGTGTACCTGATGGAGGCCGCCGATGACATCTGCTATGCGCTGATCGACCTCGAGGACGGCCTGGAAATGGACCTGCTCGACTATGCCGAGGTCGAGTCGCTGTTGCTCAGCCTGGTGGGCGACGACCTGCCGGAAACCTATCGCCAGCTGGGCCCCGACGATTCGCGCCGACGCAAGCTGGCGATCCTGCGTGGCAAGGCCATCGAACATCTGACCAACGCCGCCGCGCGTGCCTTTGTCGAGCAACAGGACGCCCTGCTGGCCGGCACCCTCGGCGGCGATCTGGTCGAACACATGCACGGCCCGGCCAAACGCTGCGTGCTGCAGGCCAAGGACATTGCGCGCAAGAAAATCTTCCAGGATAAACGCAAGACCCTGCACGAAATTGGCGCCTACACCACCCTGGAGATTTTGCTCAACTCGTTCTGTGGGGCGGCCCTTGAGCAACATGGCGGACGCACGCCGTCGTTCAAGAGCCGACGCATCCTCGACCTGCTCGGCAAGAACGCACCCGACCCTGACGCCTCGCTGCACAGCTCGTTCTTGCGCATGATCGACTTCATCGCCGGGATGACCGACAGCTATGCCAGCGAAATGGCCCGCGAAATGACCGGCCGCTCAAGCCCGACCTGATCGCGACCACAGCGTACTGCCCGGCATTCGGGCAGTGCGATTTCGCCGATAAGACGTGAGAAACCACCTACACACTGCAAACAACAATAAACTTACCTTATCCTTCGCAACATCAACTTACTATCAACACTATTGACACTGCCACCATACAGAAACCCCTGTAATCCTACATTTCAAAACCAGTAGGACTTTTCCTATATATCATTTAACTCCCCTTGAGTTCATGTGCGACCTGTTCTATCTGCGCTAAGGTGCCGTTTCTCCCTCTGGCACCTTTATGGAAACTTCACCATGTACTCTGTATTCATCGTCGACGATCACCCGGTCATCCGCCTGGCGGTGCGCATGCTTCTGGAGAATGAGGGCTATCGCGTCGTCGGCGAATCGGACAACGGCGTAGACGCCATGCAAATGGTCCGCGAATGCCTGCCGGACCTGATCATCCTCGACATCAGCATCCCCCGGCTCGATGGCCTGGAAGTGCTCTCACGCTTTCACGCCATGGGCATCCCGCTGAAAATCCTGATATTGACCGCACAATCGCCGGCACTCTTTGCCATTCGCTGCATGCACTCCGGTGCTGCCGGCTATGTGTGCAAACAGGAAGATCTCAGTGAACTGCTCAGTGCGATAAAAGCGGTGCTTTCCGGTTATAACTACTTCCCCAGCCAAGCGATCAATCCGCCACGCAAACACGAAGATTGCGCCTCGGAACTGGACCTTTTCAAACAGGTCAATGACCGCGAGTTAATGGTGCTGCAACTATTTGCCCAAGGCCGAAGCAATAAGGAAATTGCCCAGGGCATGTTTCTCAGCAACAAAACTGTCAGCACCTACAAGAAACGGCTGATGCAAAAGCTCAAGGCCAGCTCGCTGGTCGAACTGATTGAAATGGCCAAACGCAATGCACTGGTGTGAGGCCACTCATGCTTAGGCGGCGCCTGACCCTGTTGTTGTGCGGCGTATTGGCCTGCCTGAGCCATGTCACGCAGGCAGACGAAGTCGCCGCCAGCCCGTTCACCCTGTTCAGCCGGGCCGGGCCGATTGCCATGCAACTGTCGCTGACCCCGGCCCAGCGCCTGTGGATCAAGGGCAAGGGCCAGCTGGTGCTGGGTACTTCAGCGCCGGACTACCCGCCGTTCGACATGACCGCCAGCGGCCGTGACTACGAAGGCCTGACCGCCGATTTCGCCGGGTTGATTGGCTCAGCCCTGGACCTGCCCATCCAGGTAAAGCGCTTCGCCACCCGCCAGGATGCGGTCAAGGCCCTGGCCCAAGGGCAGATCGACCTGCTGGGCAGCACCAACGGCTACGAGGCGGCAACTCCCGGCATTGCCCTGTCCAAGCCCTACGCGGTCGACCAGCCGGTGCTGGTCACCCGCGAGAACGAGGCGCGCCCGCTCGACATGGGCCTGGCCGGCCTGCGCCTGAGCATGGTCTATCACTACCTGCCGATGGACGAGGTACTGGCCAGTTACCCGGACGCCACCATCCAGTCCTACCCCTCTTACCAGAACGCCCTCAACGCCGTGGCCTTCGATCAGGCCGATGTGTTTCTCGGTGACACCATCTCGACCCATTACCTGATCAACCAGGGCCATTTGCAGAACATCAAGATGGCCAATTTCGGCAAGCACGAACCGGTCGGTTTCAGCTTTGCCGTGCAGCGCAACAACCAGCCTTTGCTGGAACTGATCAACGCCACCCTCGACAGCGTCTCCAGCAGCACCCGCGAAAGCATCTTCAAACGCTGGAGCGCCGGCAGCGACGTGCTGCTCACCGACCGCAAGCTGCAGCTGTCGCAACGCGAAGAGCGCTGGCTCAGCGGCCACCCGGTGGTGCGCGTGGTGGTCAACGAAACCGCCGCGCCGCTGACTTTTTTTGACAGCGCCGGCAATTTTCGCGGCATCGCCGCCGATCTGCTGGAGCTGATCCGCCTGCGCACCGGGTTGCGTTTCGAGGTACAACGGGCCAGCGGCATCAGTGACATGATCGACCGCCTCAACCATGACCAGGCCGATGTGATTGCGGCAATTTCCCCCAGCCCGCGGCGCGCGGGCACCCTGGCGATCAGCCGCCCCTACCTGGAAAACTCCTACGTCCTACTCACACGCAAAGGCAGCGACCAGCCGGACTCGCTGGAGCAGATGAACGGCCGGCGTCTGGCCCTGACCCGCGACAGCCCGCTGTTCGAAGACTTGCGCCAGCGTTTTCCCGGCATCCAGCTGATCGAAACGGAAAGCACCTTCTTCTCAACCTCGCTGCTGGCCAGCGGGCATGTCGATGCGGCCATCACCGCGCTGATCAACGCCAACTTCAGCCTGGCCTCCCAGCGCGACCTAACGATCCGCGCCTCGGTCGGCGCCGAGCCTGCGACCTTCGCCATGGCCACGGCGCGAGGCGCCCAGGAGCTGGCGTCAATCCTCGACAAGGCGTTGCTGAGCATCGCCCCGGAAGAGCTGGGCATCATCAACAGCCGCTGGCGTGGCTACAGCACCGAAACCGACGCCTATTGGCAGAAGTACCAGCGCCTGATCCTCCAGGTTGTACTGGGTACCAGCCTGCTGTTGCTGCTGTCGCTGGCCTGGAACGCCTGGATGCGCCGCCAGATCAAGCAGCGCGAGGCCGCCGAGCGCGCCCTCAACGACCAGCTCGAGTTCATGCGCGCACTGCTCAACGGTACCCCCCACCCGATGTACGTTCGCGATCGTGCCGGGTTGCTGCAAAGCTGCAACGACAGTTACCTGGAAGCGGTGCAGGCGCGCCTTGAGGACGTCCTCGGCAAGCGCATCCAGGACAGCACCCTGGGCGACAGCTGCTATGCCAGCCAGATCCAGGCCGATTACCAGAAGGTCATGCGCGAAGGCATTCCGCTGATCGTTGACCGGCCCCTGCTGCTCAGGGAACGGGAACTGACCATCTACCACTGGATCCTGCCTTACCGCGACTCGCTTGGCGAAGTACAGGGCATCATTGGCGGCTGGATCGACATCAGCGAGCGCCGCCAACTGATCCAGGACCTGCGCCTGGCCAAGCAACGCGCCGACGATGCCAATCGCGCCAAGAGCGTGTTCCTGGCGACCATCAGCCACGAAATCCGCACGCCGATGAACGCCATCATCGGCATGCTCGAACTGACCCTCAAGCGGGGCGACCAGGGGCATATCGACCGACCGGCCATCGAAGTGGCCTACAACTCGGCGAGAGAACTGCTGGCCTTGATCGGCGACATTCTCGACATGGCCCGTATCGAGTCCGGCCACCTGAGCCTGGCACCAGAGCCCGTTAACCTGGCCGGGCTGGTCGAGTCGGTCGGGCGTGTGTTCGATGGCGTGGCCCGCCAGAAAGACCTGCGCCTGAACCTGGACATCGCCGCGCAAGCACGCTGCGAAGTATTGCTCGACCCGCTGCGGTTCAAGCAGATTCTTTCCAACCTGGTCAGCAATGCGATCAAATTCACCGAACAGGGGCAGGTCACCGTGCACCTGGTTCTGGAGCCCGGCCCACAAGCGGATCACCCGACCCTGAAGATAACGGTCGAGGACAGCGGCATCGGCATTCGCCCGCAAGACCAGCAGCGCCTGTTCCTGCCCTTCGCCCAGGCCGATCCGGACAGCAACCTGGCCCGCAGCGGCACCGGCCTGGGCCTGGCCATCAGCCGCGACCTGTGCCAGTCGATGGGCGGCAACCTGAGCTTGCACAGCGTGTTCGGCCAGGGCACCCGTGCGTGCATCAGCATGCCCCTGACCCTGCTGGCTGAAACGGCCAAGCCGGACGCCCCCGTAGCGGTGCCCTGTGCGGTGCTGCCAGCGCTGCGGATCCTGGTGATCGATGACCATCCGGCAAACCTGCTGCTGATCGCCCAGCAGTTGAACTTTCTCGGGCTCGAACACGCCAGTGCCGACAATGGTTTCAGCGGCCTCAATGCCTGGCGTCAGGCGCACTTCGATGTGGTAATCGTCGACTGCAACATGCCGCAAATGAACGGCTACCAGTTCACCCAGGCGTTGCGCGACCACGAGCGACAGTACCAATGGTCACCCTGCACCATTCTCGGCTACACCGCCAATGCCCAGCCGGAAGTGCGCGAACGTTGTCGCCAGGTCGGCATGGATGATTGTTTGCTCAAGCCTATCAGCCTCAACGCCTTGGGCCAGCGCCTGGCCCGGGCGCCACTGATGAGCGCCCGGCCGGCGCCGCCTGCGCAGTTGCCGTTCGATCTGCAAGGGCTGGAGCCTGTGGTCGGCAACAGCATCAACGACCTGCGCCAGTTGCTTGAAGAACTGCTGCGCAGCTTCAAGCGCGACGGCGCCCAACTCAAGGCGCTCGACCCTGGCCGCGATGTAGCGCAAATGATGAGCCAGGCGCACAAGATTCTCGGCCCGGCGCGGATCATTCAGGCCAACGGCCTGATCCACGCCTGCGAACAGCTCGAGGCCGATTGCCAGGCCAACCTGGCGCCGGCCATGCTGGAGCGTCGGCAACGGCAGATCCTGCACATCCTCTCGGTGCTTGAGCAGGCATTACAGGGGTATTTGCACGAACACTTGCCGGAGCAGCGCTGTTCCAGCGGCACCACCTGAACAGGCGGCGGGGGAGCAGAAACGAAAACGGCGGCCACTGGGGCCGCCGTTTCAGCAGGATCAGGAAGCCGGGGTGACCGGTTTTTCCGGATACCAGGCGTCCAGCAACGGGCTGACTTCAATCTTGGTCAGTTCGCTGCGGCCCTTGAGCCAGGTTTCAACAGCAGCGCGCTGCTCTTCAGTGACCGAACCACGGGTGGCCTTGCAGACCAGACCGAAGTCGTCGCCGCCAACATAGTCCAGACCATTGGCATCCATGGCGTCAGCCAGGAATGCATCGAGGAAGGCGTCAATGGCTTCGTCGGACAGATCTTCCTTGAAATCCAGGTTCAGCTCAAAACCCAGCTCCTGGAATTCATCCACGCAGAGTTTTTTGCGCAGACGGCGGGAACGGTTAGTGGCCATGAAACAATCCTCTTGAGTATTAACGCGCGGCACTTTACCAGTTTCACCGCGCGATTGCCGGAATAAAAGCCGATAAGCTGTTGTTTGATCCTGTATTCACAGGCCCATGGGCGTTCTGCTTGGGGCATAATGCGCGCTATATTTTTCCGTATCGGGGCCTTCACCTTTTTTCGCTCCGTTTTTTTCACCCCTCGCTCGCAGGGTTTTATCGCACATGATCAGATCTCTTCGCCCTCTTCTGCTTGCCGGCCTGCTGATGCCCCTGGCGCTTTCCAGCCACGCCGCCGCGGTCAACACCACGCTTTCGCCAAAAGTTCAGCAGGCGCTGAAAACCAACAAATTGCAGGACTCGGCCCTGTCGCTGGTCATGCTGCCGCTCAACGGCCCGGGCACACCGACCGTGTTCAATGCCGATGTCTCGGTCAACCCGGCCTCGACCATGAAGCTGGTCACCACCTACGCCGCCCTGGAAATGCTCGGCCCCACCCACCAGTGGAAAACCGAGTTCTACAGCGACGGCCCGCTGCGCAACGGCGTGCTGCAGGGCAACCTGTACCTCAAGGGCGGCGGCGACCCGAAGCTGAACATGGAAAAGCTTTGGCTGCTGATGCGCGACCTGCGCGCCAATGGCGTACAGACCATCAGCGGTGACCTGGTGCTCGACCGCAGCCACTTCATCCAGCCACAACTGCCGCAGTTCAACGATGATGGTGGCGACGAAAACAAACCCTTCCTGGTCAAGCCCGACTCGCTGCTGATCAACCTCAAGGCGCTGCGCTTCGTCGCCCGCAACGACGGGGGCAAGGTGCTGGTCTCGGTCGAGCCGCCGATTGCCAACATCCGCATCGACAACCAGGTCAAGGCGGTCAACACCAAGCAGTGCAGCGGCGACGTGCGCTACAACCCCGTGGTGCAAGCTGACGGCGTCAGCGTCGTGGTCAGCGGCCAGCTGGGCGATGGCTGCAACTCGCAGACCTACCTGTCGCTGCTCGATCACCCGACCTACGCCGCCGGCGCCGTGCGCGCCATCTGGAACGAACTGGGGGGTAGCATCCAGGGCCGTGACCGGGTCGACAACGTGCCGAAAAGCGCGCGCCTGCTGGCCCGCGCCTACTCCCCGGACCTGGTGGAGATCATCCGCGACATTAACAAATACAGTAACAACACCATGGCCCAGCAGTTGTTCCTGAGCCTGGGCGCGCAGTTCCGTACCGACGCCGACGGCGACGACGCCCGCGCCGCCCAACGCGTGGTGCGCCAGTGGCTGGCGAAAAAGGGCATCACCGCGCCGCACCTGATCATGGAAAACGGCTCGGGCCTGTCCCGCGCCGAACGGGTCAGCACCCGGGAAATGGCCGCCCTGCTGCAAGCGGCCTGGAACAGCCCGTACGCTGCCGAGTTCATCAGCTCGATGCCGCTGGTGGGCATGGACGGCACCATGCGCAAGCGCCTCAAGCGCACCGCCATGACCGGTGAGGCGCACATCAAGACCGGCACCCTGAACACCGTGCGCGCCATCGCCGGCTTCAGCCGCGACAGCAACGGCAACACCTGGGCGGTCGCGGCAATCCTCAACGACCCCAAACCCTGGGGGGCTTCTGCCGTGCTCGACCAGGTCCTGCTCGACCTGTACCGCCAGCCGAAACTGGTCAACAGCACCGCCGCCGTTCAGCCCTGAGCCTGACTCAGGGCAGTTCGCCCTCGACGCGGTCGCGGCCAGCCTGCTTGGCCGCGTAGACCCCCGAGTCGGCGCGTAGCAGCAAGGCATCGGCGCCCTCCCCCGGGCGCCAGCCGGCCACGCCGAAACTCGCCGTGACCATCCCCACCCCGTCCACCGGCACGCTGCGCAGGCCCTGCCAGAGCTCCATGGCCAGGCTGTAGGCCTGCTCGGCATTGCTGCCCGGGCACAACACCATGAATTCCTCGCCACCCAGGCGGCAGAACACATCGGTACGGCGCAGGCGGTGATTGATGCGCTGGCACAGGCTGCGCAGCACATGATCGCCCACGGCATGGCCGTACAAATCGTTGATGCGCTTGAAGTGGTCGATGTCCAGCATGATCACTGCCAGGTCCTGGCTGTCGCGCTGGGCCCGCTCAAGCTCGGCTTTGAGCCGCTCCTGAAAGTAGCGGCGGTTGTGAATGCCGGTCAGTGAGTCGGTTACCGACAACGCCCGCAGCTCCTCCTCGACGCGCTTCAGATCGGAGATATCAGTCAGGTAGCCGTGCCACAGAGTACCGCCCTGCTCGGCCGGCTCCGGCGTGGCTTCGCCGCGGATCCAGCGCATCCCGGCCACCGGCAGCAGCACCCGGTACTCTTCGCGCCAGGGCGTGAGGTGATCAGCGGAATAGCGGATCGAAGCGCGCACCCGCTCCAGGTCATCGGGGTGGATACGCTCGAACACGGCCGTGGCGTCCTCGCGCAAGCGCTGCGGTTCGATCTCGTAGATATCGCGCAAGCCCTCGCTGGCATAGCTGAAGCACGAGCTGCCGTCGGGGTCGAGGCGAAACTGGTAAATGCCGCCGGGCACCTCGGCGCTGAGCTTTTCCAGCAGCCGGTCGCGGGCCGCCAGGGCCTCATGCACGCGCTTGCGCTCGGTAACGTCGATGCAGATGGCCAGGTGGCCGACCCACAGGCCGTGCTCATCGAGCACCGCGCTGACCATCATGTTGGCCAGCAGGTGGCTGCCATCCTTGCGCAACAGGGTCCACTCACCAGGCTCGCTCTCACCCTCCTGGATGGTCTCGGCGAACATCGCCTGGGCCGGGCTGACCTCGCGCCCATAACGCAGGCTCAAGGCGCGGGCCCGGGCCTGCAGCTCCTCTGGCGAGACCAGCTCTTCCAGGGTCAGGCGGCCGATGACTTCAGCGCTGTGGTAGCCGAGCATGCGTTCGGCGCCGGCGTTAAAGGTACTGATCACCCCGCGCAGGCTGGTGGCAATGATCGCCACCTGGGTGGCGGCATCGAGCACGCTGCGCAGCTGGTTGTGGGTATCGCGCAGCGACTGTTCGCTGACGCGCAACTCGGCGGTGCGCTGCTCGACCAGGGTCAGGGCACGCTGGCGCTGGCCGAACAGGCTGAACAGCAAGGCGCTGAGCAACAGGCTGAGCAGGCCGCCAAGCAGCACCACGGCAACGACCGCCGAGGAGCGATTGGCGTCCATGAAGGCAAGGCTGGGCTGGATATCCAGTTGATAGTCGTGATCGGCCAGGCGCAACAGATGGGTGGCGGTCAGATCGGTGTCGGCCCCCTGGTTGCCGGATTGGAACAACACCTCATGCTGGCCCTGCCCGGACAGGTCAAGAATGCGCACCACCAGGTTGTCCTCGCTCGGGTTGGGCAGCCCCTCGGCCATCAGCTGCTGCAGGCTGATCACCGCCAGTACGTAGCCATCTGGTGGGGCGGCGGCGCTGCCCGGGGCAAAAACGGGCGCCACCATCAATACCCCGCGGGCGAAGGCCGGGTCGACATGGGTCAGGTTCAAGGGTGCCGACACCGCCATGCTGCCGGGCTGGCGGGCACGGTCGAGGGCCGCCTGGCGCAGCGGCTGGGAGAGCATGTCCAGGCCCAGGGGCTGGACCTGGTGGCTGGAGACCTGGGTGTACAACAGTGGGTAATAGAGCGCACGCTCAGCCGCTACCTGCAGGCTGCCGGCGTCATTCAGCTCGTGGATGGCAAAGGGCTTGCCGAGGAGTTGCGCGGCGCTGCGCTCAAACGCTTGACGCTCATCGCCCGCCACCCGCGGCGCCCAGGCGTAGGCCTGGGTCCGGTACAACAGGGGCTTGGCGTAGCCGTTGAACTCGGCGAGAGTGACGCTTTCGGAGAACACGAAGAAGCGGCGCAGGCCATCGAGACGCTGCACCTGGTCCTCGAAACGCTCTTCGATACGGCTGTAACGCTCACTGGCGAGCAGTTCGAAGCGTTGACGCAACTGCTGGCGGTACAGGTCATGGGTGGCCAGCGCCAGCAGCGCAGTCAACAGGCCGCCGGCGACAAATGCCACGCCGGCCACCAGCCAGGCGGACACTTCCTCGCTGACAAAGCCGAGCATCTTCGGACGAGCGGCGTGCATCGACATAGAAAGCACTCAAAACGCCAGCGTCCAGCGGATCGCGGGCTCTGATTGAGTTATAGCCATTAGCCATTAACGTAGCAATCATCACCCGCGACAATCAGCCAATCAGCGCGCCTGAATTTTCCAGGCCCGGTGAATCTTGCTGTTACGGGCAAAGTCCGGGTCCAGGGTCTGGGTGCTGATCTCTTCCACCGCGTAGCGCTCAGCCAGGTTTTCGTCGAGCTGGAACTTGCGGAAGTTGTTCGAGAAGTACAGCACACCGCCCGGCGCCAGGCGCGCCACGGCCAGGTCAAGCAACTCGACATGATCGCGCTGCACGTCGAACACGCCTTCCATACGCTTGGAGTTGGAGAAGGTCGGCGGATCGATGAAGATCAGCTCGTATTCCTCGCGACAGGCTTGCAGCCAGGCCATGACATCGCCCTGCTCCAGGCGATTCTTGTCCGAGAAGCCATTGAGCGACAGGTTGCGCCGCGCCCAGTCCAGGTAAGTCTTGGACAGGTCAACACTGGTGGTGCTGCGCGCGCCGCCCTTGGCCGCATGCACACTGGCGGTGGCGGTGTAGCAGAACAGGTTGAGGAAGCGCTTGCCGGCAGCCTCGCGCTGAATGCGCAGGCGCATCGGGCGGTGGTCGAGGAACAGCCCGGTGTCCAGGTAATCGGTGAGGTTGACCAGCAGCTTGACGCCGCCTTCCTGCACTTCGAGGAACTGCCCCTGGGCGCTCTGGCGCTCGTACTGGCGGGTACCGCTCTGACGCTCGCGACGCTTGACCACCACGCGGCTCTGGTCGATGCCCAGGGCCTGAGGGATCGCTGCCAGGGCGTCGAACAGACGCGCCTGGGCCTTTTCCGGGTCGATCGAGCGCGGCGCGGCGTATTCCTGCACGTGCACCCAGTCCTGGTACAGGTCGATGGCCAGGGCGTACTCGGGCATGTCGGCATCGTACAGGCGGTAGCAACTGACGTTCTCGCGCTTGGCCCACTTGCCCAGTTGCTTGAGGTTCTTCTGCAGGCGGTTGGCGAACATCTGCCCGCCCTCGCTCAGGCGTGCCGGCTCACTGGCCACGGCGGCCGGGGTACGCGGTTCGGCTGCTTCGCCATTGCGCTCGGGCTGACGGCGCTCGCCGGTGACGAACTGGTCGGGCTGAACCTTGATCAGCAGCAGCTTGCACGGCAAGGCGCCGTTCCAGAAGGCATATTGCTTATGGCTGCGGATGCCCATGCGCTTGCCCAGGTCCGGGGCGCCGGTGAACACCGCCGCTTCCCAGTTCAGGCAGGCCTGACGCAGGCGCTCGCCAAGGTTCTGGTAGAGGTACAGCAGGCTCGCTTCGTCGCCCAGGCGCTCGCCGTACGGCGGGTTGCAGATCACCAGGCCTTTCTGGTTCTGGTCCGGGCGCGGCTCGAAGCTGCCGACTTCGCCCTGGTAGATCTTCACCCAGTCACTCAGGCCGGCGCGCTCAACGTTGTTGCGGCCCGGCTGGATCAGCCGCGGGTCGGCCTCATAGCCGCGAATCCACAACGGCGGGCGGGCCAGGCCGGCTTCGGCACGGGCCAGCGCCTCATCATGGAGTTTGCGCCAGAGGGCCGGCACGTGGCCGAGCCAGGCGCTGAAGCCCCAACGCTCGCGGCGCAGGTTCGGTGCGATATCGGCGGCGATCATTGCGGCTTCGACCAGGAAGGTCCCCACACCACACATCGGGTCGGCCAGGGCGCCGCCTTCGGCAGCGATGCGTGGCCAGCCAGCGCGGATCAACACCGCGGCCGCGAGGTTTTCCTTGAGCGGCGCCGCACCTTGCTGCAGGCGGTAACCGCGCTGGTGCAGGCTGTGGCCGGACAGGTCCAGGGACAGTATCGCCTCGCCACGCTCCAGGCGCAGGTGCACGCGCAGGTCCGGGTTGAGCTTGTCGACCGACGGGCGCTCGCCGCTGCTGGTACGCAGCTTGTCGACAATTGCATCCTTGACCTTCAAGGCGCCGAAGTGGGTGTTGTCGATACCCGAGCCGTGGCCGCTGAATTCCACCGCCAGCGAGCCGCTGGCCTCCAGGTGATCCTGCCACTCGACTTCGTTGACGCCGTCGTAGAGGTCGTCGGCGTTCTTCATGTTGAAGCGCTTGAGCACCAGCAGTACGCGGTTGCCCAGGCGCGACCACAGGCACAGCCGGTAGGCGGTTTCCATGTCGGCCGTGCCGCGGATCGCCGAAGTGTGCTCGCGCACTTCTTCAAGGCCGAGGCCGCGGGCTTCTTCGGCAAGCAGGCCTTCAAGGCCTTTGGGACAGGTGAGGTAAAGTTCGAAACGGTCCGACATGGGGTATCCAGAGCCTTGAGCAATAAAGTGGAGAGGCAAGCGCATCGCCCTTCCGATGTTTAATCGAACGCCTTTCCACAGCGTTCGAGTGGCGCTTTATCTCGCGCCGGGCCGCCCGCCAATCCGACTTTTGCCGAGGGCTGAAAAGTCTTTGATTGCCGGGCAGAACGAAAAATTCAGGCAAAAAACCGGGAAAAATGACCCTTCGTCGTTTTGCCGATGTTGTTACAAATTATCACACAGCGATGGCCAGATGACTTTGCAGCAGGTCAAACCCTGATCATAGCGGGCTTTGCGCCAGATCCTAATCAGACGCATTTATTTACTTATCCTGTGACCCTATGAAAGGTTACGTCCTTATGACAAAACGATCATTCACACTGTGTCCTGCATTGGTTAGAACTGGTCTCAGGTTGTCACCGCAACGGGGCAACACTTCCGCTCGCGACGCCGGCAGCGAGCGCAAACCGGCAGAACGATTCTGCCCGACCTTCTAGAGGTCGACGGGACATTACAGTCAACAAGTGAGGGCAACACCCTATGAGAAGACTTAAGCGTGATCCGTTGGAACGAGCTTTTTCACGTGGCTACCAATATGGGGTCACCGGCAAATCCCGCGAGCTTTGCCCCTTTACTCTACCGTCTGTACGCCAGGCATGGATCAATGGCTGGCGCGAAGGACGCGGCGACAACTGGGACGGTATGACCGGCACTGCGGGTATCCATAGACTCAACGAACTTCACGCCGTTGGCTGAACGAGGAACTGAATCCGATTACCATGCGCGCCCTATCCGGGCGGCGGGCTGAGGCCCAGGGGCCCCTTGAGGGGGCCCTTTTTTATGCCTGCGGTTTCAGCGCCCCATGGCGGCGATGGCGTCCACTGCCTCGCGGATCAGGGCCGGGCCCTTGTAGATGAACCCCGAGTAGATCTGTACCAGGCTGGCACCGGCAGCAATCTTCTGCGCCGCATGCTTGCCTTCGGTAATCCCGCCCGCAGCAATGATCGGCAACTTGCCACCCAGCTCGCCAGCCAGCACCTTGACGATATGGGTGCTCTTTTCCAGCACCGGCGCGCCCGACAGGCCGCCTGCTTCGTCACCATGCTGCAGGCCTTCGACGCCTTCACGGCCGAGGGTGGTGTTGGTGGCGATCACCGCGTCCATACCCGACTCGACCAGGGCTGCGGCGACCAGCGCGGTTTCTTCGTCGCTCATGTCCGGGGCGATCTTGATCGCCAGCGGCACATGCTTGCCGCGTTCGCTCACCAGTTGCGAGCGGCGCTCGGCCAGGGCGTCGAGCAGTTGCTTAAGCGAATCGCCGAACTGCAGGCTGCGCAGGCCCGGGGTGTTCGGCGAGCTGACGTTGACGGTGATGTAGCTGGCCTGGTCGTAGACCTTGTCGAGGCAGATCAGGTAATCGTCGACCGCGCGCTCGACTGGAGTGTCGAAGTTCTTGCCGATGTTAATGCCGAGGATGCCGCTGTATTTGGCGGCGCGCACACGGTTGAGCAGGTTGTCGACACCCAGGTTGTTGAAGCCCATGCGGTTGATGATCGCTTCGGCTTCCGGCAGGCGGAACAGGCGCGGCTTGGGGTTGCCCGGCTGTGGACGCGGGGTAACGGTGCCGATCTCGACAAAACCGAAACCCAGCTGGGCAAAGCCGTCGATGGCCGCGCCGTTCTTGTCCAGACCCGCCGCCAGCCCGACCGGGTTGGCGAAGTTCAGGCCCATGACAGTGACCGGCAAGGAAGCCGGCGCCTTGGTCAGCAAGCCGTTGAGGCCCAGACGGCCACCGGCGCCGATCAGGTCCAGGGACAGGTCATGGGAGGTCTCCGGGGAGAGCTTGAACAGCAGCTGGCGGGCCAGGGTATACATGGGCGGGTTTAGCTCGACGTGAGTGAGGGGGCGATTATAGCGGTGGCGTCGCCCGGGGGACAGGGCCGCCTTGGCATATGCGTTGCTTGCACCCTGATCAAACGCCTGCCTCGCGAGCGGTACGGCCTGACCTTCGACACAGGCGCAATGACGTGACCAACCCTATTCCCGCAACCTCGCTGGCCTGGGTCAACGGCAGCGATGCCCCGGAAAAGCCCTGCCTGAATCTCGGTTTCATGGCCCTGAGCGATTGTGCCTCGGTGGTGGTGGCCGCGACCCAGGGTTTCGCCCAGACCTACGGCCTGACCCTGAACCTGCAGCGCCAGAGCTCCTGGGCCGGCCTGCGCGACAAGCTGGCCAGCGGCGAGCTGGATGCCGCGCATAGCCTGTACGGCCTGATCTACGCGCTGCAACTGGGCATCGGCGGTAGTCCGGCCGCCGACATGGCGGTGCTGATGGGCCTGAACCAGAACGGCCAGGGCATCAATCTGTCCGCTGCGCTGCAACGTCAGGGCGTGACCAGTCCCGAGGCATTGGAGCACTTCGTGCACCAAAGCAGGACAAAACTGACCTTTGCACAAACTTTTCCTACCGGCACCCATGCCATGTGGCTGTATTACTGGCTGGCCAGCCAGGGCATCCACCCCTTGCATGACGTCAACAGCGTGGTGGTGCCGCCAGGCCAGATGCTCGCACACCTGCAAGCCGGACGCATCGACGGATTTTGCGTCGGCGAACCCTGGTCGGCGGGCGCCATCGAACAGGGCCAGGGCTTCACCCTGGCCACCAGCCAATCAATCTGGCCGGATCACCCGGAAAAAGTCCTGGGTTGCACCCGGGCCTTTGTCGAACAGTATCCGAACAGTGCGCGGGCCCTGGTGATGGCAGTGCTGGCCGCCAGCCGCTTTATCGAGCAGAGCCGCGAAAACCGCCGCAGCACCGCGCAACTGCTCAGCAGCAAGGCCTACCTGGATGCGCCGTTGTCGAGCATCGAGCCGCGCCTGCTCGGCCACTACCAGGACGGCCTGGGTAACCAGTGGCAGGATCGCCACGCCTTGCGCCTGTATGACCAGGGCCGGGCCAACTTGCCGTACCTGTCCGATGGCCTGTGGTTCATGACCCAATTCCGCCGCTGGGGCCTGCTGCGTGAAGACCCCGATTACCTCGCCGTAGCCCGCCAGGTGCAGCAACTGGCGTTGTACCGCGACGCCGCCACGGCGGTCGGCGTGCCCTGCGCAGGTTCCGACATGCGTAGCAGCCAGCTGATCGATGGCAGCCGCTGGGATGGCAGCGACCCGCACGGCTACGCCCGCAGCTTTCGTCTGCACGCGCTGGCCGAGCCGCCCGCCGCCCTCGCCCGACGCTGAACGGAGACGCTCTCATGCTGCGAATCCTGCTAATCGACGACACCGCGAAAAAAGTCGGTCGCCTCAAGGCTGCGCTGGTCCAGGCCGGCTTCGAAGTGATCGAAGAGTCGGGCCTGACCATCGACCTGCCGGCACGCGTCGAAACGGTGCATCCGGACGTGGTGCTGATCGATACCGAGTCACCGGGCCGTGATGTCATGGAGCAAGTAGTGCTGGTCAGCCGTGACCGGCCGCGACCGATCGTCATGTTCACCGACGAGCACGACCCCGGGGTGATGCGCCAGGCGATCCAGGCCGGGGTCAGCGCCTACATTGTCGAAGGCATCCAGGCTACGCGCTTGCAGCCGATCCTCGATGTGGCCATGGCCCGCTTTGAAAGCGACCAGGCGCTCAAGGCCCAACTGCAGGCCCGCGACCAGCAACTGGCGGAGCGCAAGCGCATCGAACTGGCCAAGGGCCTGTTGATGAAAATGAAGGACTGCAACGAAGAACAGGCCTACACCCTGATGCGCCGCCAGGCCATGAGCAAGCAGCAGAAGCTGATCCAGGTGGCCGAGCAGATCATTGCCATGAGCGACCTGCTCGGCTGAAGCACTCTGGCCCGGCTCTTGCTATCACCACAGCACAGGTAGCCAACGGCGGTTGCCCCCTTCACGACAAAGACGTCGCACCCCCACTCGCGCCAGCGGGTCGGGTGGCGACGTCTTTTTCGTTTCCGTCCCTGTTCAACGAGGTGTTCGATGAATACGAGTTTCTGGAAGTCCGGGCATGTCCCCACCCTGTTCGCCGCCTTTTTGTATTTCGACCTGAGCTTCATGGTCTGGTACCTGCTCGGCCCGCTGGCGGTGCAGATTGCCGCCGACTTGCAACTGACCACCCAGCAGCGCGGGCTGATGGTGGCCACGCCGATCCTGGCCGGGGCGATCCTGCGCTTTGTCATGGGCCTGCTGGTCGACCGCCTGTCACCCAAGACCGCCGGGCTGATCGGCCAGGTGATTGTCATCGTCGCACTGTTCTGCGCCTGGCGCCTGGGCATTCACAGTTATGAGCAAGCCTTGTTGCTCGGGGTGTTCCTCGGCGTTGCCGGCGCCTCGTTTGCCGTGTCACTGCCGCTGGCCTCGCAGTGGTACCCGGCGCAGCACCAGGGCAAGGCCATGGGCATCGCCGGTGCCGGCAACTCCGGCACGGTGTTCGCCGCCCTGCTGGCCCCGGCCCTGGCCGCAGGCTTTGGCTGGAACAACGTGTTCGGTTTTGCCGTGATCCCGCTGCTGCTGACCCTGGTGCTGTTCAGCCTGCTGGCGCGCAACGCCCCCGAACGGCCCAAACCGAAAGCCGTGGCCGACTACCTCAAGGCCCTGGGCGATCGCGACAGCTGGTGGTTCATGTTCTTCTACAGCGTCACCTTCGGTGGCTTTATCGGCCTGGCCAGTGCCCTGCCCGGCTACTTCAACGACCAGTACGGCCTAAGCCCGGTGACCGCTGGCTACTACACCGCCGCCTGCGTCTTTGCCGGCAGCCTGATGCGGCCGTTGGGCGGCGCCCTGGCCGATCGCTTCGGTGGCATCCGCACCCTGCTGGCAATGTACAGCGTTGCCGCCATCTGCATTGCCGCCGTCGGTTTCAACCTGCCCAGCGCAGTGGCTGCCCTGGCCCTGTTCGTCAGCGCCATGCTCGGCCTGGGTGCCGGCAACGGCGCGGTGTTCCAACTGGTGCCGCAACGCTTTCGCCAGGAAATCGGCGTGATGACCGGGCTGATCGGCATGGCCGGCGGCATCGGCGGCTTTCTGCTCGCTGCGGGCCTGGGGGCGATCAAACAGCACAGCGGCGACTATCAGCTGGGCCTGTGGCTGTTCGCCAGCCTGGGCATTCTTGCCTGGTTCGGCCTGCACGGCGTCAAGCAGCGCTGGCGCACCACCTGGGGCTCGGCAGCGGTGACTGCGGCGCGGGTTTGAGGATGACAACATGAGCCTGCAACTGAGCTTTGCCCAGGCCAGCGCCAGCGGCCCCCGGGAGGAAAACCAGGACGCCCTGCGCCTGGTCACCCCCAACCCGGAACTGGCCGCCAGCAAAGGCTACCTGTTCGCCCTCGCCGACGGCGTCAGCCAGTGCGCCGATGGCGGCCTGGCGGCGCGGGCCAGCCTGCAGGCGCTGGCCCTGGACTATTACGCCACGCCGGCCACCTGGGGCGTGGCCCAGGCGCTGGACCGCCTGCTACTGGCGCAGAACCGCTGGCTGCGTGCCAATGGCGGCGGCCAGCCGCTGCTGACCACGCTGAGCGCACTGGTGCTGCGGGGTCGGCGTTTTACCCTGGCGCATGTCGGTGACTGCCGGATCTACCGCTGGGCCGCCGGGCAACTGCAGCGCATCAGCGAAGACCACGTCTGGGACCAACCCGGCATGCAGCACGTGCTCAAGCGCGCCCTGGGCCTGGACCAGCACCTGCAGGTCGACTACCTGGAGGGCGAGCTGCAGGCCGGTGAGTGTTTCCTGCTGCTCAGCGACGGCGTCTGGGCCAGCCTCAGCGAAGCGCAGATTCGCGCGGTGCTGCGCGAGCAGATCGACCTGCAGGACGCCGCCCAGACCCTGGTCAGCTCGGCTCACTACAGCGGCAGCCAGGACAATGCCAGCGCCCTGCTGGTGCGGGTCGAACAACTGGGTGCGAGCAACCTCGGTGATTCCCTGGCGCAATTGCAGCAATGGCCCCTGCCGCCCGCCTTGCGCAGCGGGCAGACAATCGACGGCTGGCAGGTCGAGCGGGCGCTTGGCCACAGCCGCCAATCCTTGCTGTATCGCGTGCGCGACCCGCAGCAACAGGCATGGCTGCTGAAAACCCTGCCGGCCGAACGCAAAGATGAACCCGGCGCGCAGCAAGGCCTGCTGCTTGAAGAGTGGTTCCTGCGCCGTGTGGCCGGGCGCTACTTCCCCGAAGTGCACCCGGCCAGCCAGCGCCACCATCTGTATTACCTGATGCGCGAGTACTCCGGGCAAACCCTGGCGCAACGGTTCGCCGCCAGCGGCCCCCTGCCGTTGGCGCAATGGCAGGCGCTGGCCCGTCAACTGTTGCAGGCGGTAGGCGCGCTGCACCGACGCAACATCCTCCATCGCGACATCAAGCCCGAGAACCTGCTCCTGGGCGATGACGGCCAGCTGCGCCTGCTGGATTTCGGCCTGGCGTTCTGCCCGGGGCTTTCCGAGGACCGCGCCCATGAGCTGCCAGGCACGCCCTCGTTTATTGCGCCGGAAGCCTTCGACGCCGAGCCGCCCAGCCCGCAACAGGACCTCTACAGCGTGGCGGTAACGCTGTACTACCTGCTCACCGGACATTACCCCTATGGCGAAATCGAAGCCTTTCAGCGCCCGCGCTTCACCCAGGCGATCAGCGCCGCCCGCTATCGCCCGGACCTGCCCGAATGGCTCGAGCACAACCTCGCTCAGGCACTGCTCGCCGACCCGCGGCAACGCTTTGAAACCGCCGAGCAATGGCTGTTGCTGCTTGAACAGGGCGACCGCCAGGCGCTCAGCGTGCGCCCGCGGCCGCTGCTTGAGCGCGAGCCGCTGAAAGTCTGGCGCACCCTGGCGCTGCTGTCCCTGCTGCTTAACCTGATCCTGCTGATCAGCCTGCTAAAAGGCTGACAACCCCTTTGCCGATGAGGAATACCCGATGCATGCGAAAGTCTGGCTGATTGGTGCAGGCCCCGGTGATCCGGAGCTGCTGACCCTCAAGGCGGTACGCGCCCTGGGGGAAGCCGAAGTGGTGCTGATCGACGACCTGGTCAATCCGCACATTCTTCAACACTGCCCGCAGGCGCGGGTGGTTGCCGTGGGTAAGCGCGGCGGATGCCGCTCCACGCCGCAAGCCTTCATTCAGCGCCTGATGCTGCGCTATGCCCGTCAGGGCCGCTGCGTGGCGCGGCTCAAGGGCGGTGACCCGTGCATCTTTGGCCGCGGCGGCGAAGAGGCGGCCTGGTTGCAGGCTCATGGCGTCGAAACCGAGCTGGTCAATGGCATTACCGCAGGCTTGGCCGGCGCGACCCAATGCGGTATCTCGCTGACCTTGCGCGGCGTCAGCCGTGGCGTGACCCTGGTCACCGCCCACACTCAGGACGACAGCCCGTTGAACTGGCAGGCGTTGGCTCAGGGCGGTACCACCCTGGTGGTGTACATGGGCGTGAGCAAACTGGAGGACGTGCAGCAGGGCTTGCTGGCAGGTGGCCTGGCGGCGCAGACGCCGGTGGCCATGATCGAGAACGCCTCGTTGCCTCAACAGCGTGAGCAGCGCAGCACGCTGGCGCAGCTGTGCCAGGACGCCGCCCGCTTCAAGCTGTGCAGCCCGGCGATTGTGGTGATCGGCGAGGTGGCAGCAGCGCACAGCGCAGTGCTGCAGCAACTGACAGCCTGAATCGCAGGCAAAGAAAAACCCGGCCTAGGCCGGGCTTTTCAGTAGCGCCTGGACCAATTACTTGGCTTGGGCTTCTACTTGTGCTTCTACGCGACGGTTAACAGCGCGACCAGCGTCGGTGGCGTTGTCAGCAACCGGACGGGTTTCACCGTAGCCAACCGACTCAACGCGGTTCGACTCAACACCGTACTGGTTGGTCAGAACTTGCTTAACGGCGTTTGCACGACGCTCAGACAGTTTCTGGTTGTAAGCGTCAGGACCGACGGAGTCAGTGTGACCTTCAACAGTGGTGGTGGTCTGTGGGTACTGCTTCATGAAGTCAGCCAGGTTCTTGATGTCGCCGTAGCTGTTTGGCTTGACGACCGACTTGTCGAAGTCGAACTTGACGTCCAGCTCAACACGGACGACTTCAGCAACAGCTGGGCAGCCATCAGCGTCAACGGTAACGTTGGCTGGGGTGTCAGGGCACTTGTCGACGTTGTCGCAGACGCCATCGTTGTCGCTGTCGGAGCAGACTTCAGCGACTGGAGCAGGAGCGGCTTCAACCTTGCCACCGCTACCACCGAAGTTCAGACCCAGACCAACGGTCGGACCCCACTCGGTGTTGCCGTTGTCGATGTTGTACATGGCTTCAACGCCAGCACGGGCGAAGAACATGTCGGTGATGTACCACTTGGCGCCAGCGCCAACGTTGGCGAAGGTGGAGTGGTCACGGCCGTTACGGGTAGCTTGACCCAGGCTTTCGTGAGCGAAACCAGCCGAAACGTATGGACGCAGAGCGTCGCCGACGGTACCGAAGTGGTAGGTAGCGTCCAGCTTGGCCTTGGAACCTTTGATGTCTTTGTTGAAGACTTCGCCACGAGCGTTGTGAGTCTCGTTGTAGCCCAGGTCCAGGGACAGGTCGTCGGTCAGGAAGTAACCGAGGCGAACACCAGGATTGGTGCCGTCGTTCTTGAAGTTACGTTCGCTGTCGTAGTACTGCTTGGTGACGTTGCCTTCAATTTCGACTGCGCCTTGGCCTTGTGCCAGAGCGCCGAAGGAAGTTGCGGCTACAAGAGAACCAATGGCCAAGCCCAAGGTGTTTTTCAATTTCATCCGTTAAATCCCCATCTGGTGATAGTTAAGCAGTCCCACCAACATCCGGGGGACAACTCGACGGCAAGTCTAGCAGAACTTGCCGGTACGTTAGAGATATTTGCGCGCTACTAAGTTTCAGCAAGGCCCGCAAATTTCTCACGTAGCTTGTCAAGCGCACGCTTGTACCGCATTTTCGTTGCGCTCAGGCCCATGTGCATGATATCGGCGATTTCCTGAAATTCCAGTTCTGCGACAAATCGAAGCACCAGAATCTCGCGGTCAATCGGATTGACATGCACTAGCCATTTGTCCAGCCCGCCTTTCTCTTCCGGTTTTGGCGCCTTCTCTTCCGAGGCCTCCTCGAGTGGATCAAGACTCAAGGCATCCATCAGTCGACGTTTGCGCCGCTCCTTGCGGTACTGGGTGATGCATTCGTTGTAGGTGATGCTGTAGAGCCATGTCTTGAACTTCGATTTGCCCTCGAAGTTCTTCAGCCCATAGAGCACCTTGAGCATCACCTCCTGACAGACATCGTCAGCATCCCGATCGTTCCCTAAATAACGTGCACAGACGTTAAAAAGGGTCCGTTGGTAGCGGCGCATGAGCTCCTCATACGCGCGAGTAACATGAAACAGCTCCTCATGCGAACGCGCCACCAACTCCTCATCAGTGAGCTCGCGGGGGTCGTAACGCATGGGCAGCGAGTGAACTTTATTCAAAACGGATCTGGCCGACAGTCAGGTCAATGTCGCCGCATACCCCTGCCTGGGGCATTTTTGCGGCGGCATACATTAGCAGGATTTGCCCGGTTAGCGGCTATTGACTCGCTGCTCAAGCAGAATCCGGTTGGACAACGACACTAGTTCGCCATCATCGGTCAGCAGGGTCGTCTTGACCGTGCCGATCTCTTCGATCTGCCCTTCGACCTCGCCAATCCGCACTTGTTGGCCCACTTGATACAGTTCACGCACGTAAATTCCGGCCAGGATCTGCCCGGCGATTTCCCGGCTGCCCAGGCCCATGGCCAGCGCTACGGCCAGACCAACGGTAATCAAACCGATGACGATCACATGGTTGAGCAGGTCGGTCTTGACCTCAAGCTGGCTGATTGCCACCGAGATACTGATGATAATCACCAGGCCCTGGGCGATGCGCCCGACGCCTGCGGCATATTCCAGGCCGATGCCTTCGGCGGCGCCGCGTACCAGGCCGTTGACCAGTTGTGCCAGCAACACACCGGCCAGCAGCACCAGCGCCGCACCGAATACCTTCGGCAGGTACAGGGCGAGCATGTCGAGGGTCGCCGAGACGCGCTCAAGGCCCAGGGATTCAGCGGCAGAAACCAGGAAAATCAGCAGCACGAACCAGTAGACGATCTTGCCGATCAGGGTCGAGATCGGCACCTGGATGCCGACCCGGCTGAGCATCTTGGTCAGGCCGGTGCCGCCCATCAGGCGATCCAGGCCGAGCTTGGCCAGCAATTTCGACAACAGGGTGTCGAGCAGCTTGGCCACGACGAAACCGAGCAGCACCACAACCAGGGCGCCGAACAGGTTGGGGATGAAGTTCGCCACTTTGGTCCACAGCGCTGTCATCGCGGTGACCAGGCTCTGGGTCCAGAGATCAAGTTCCATATTCAATCGGCCTTATCAGCTTTACGGGCGGTAGCGTTACGGCGCACCGGCGCGACATGCGCCGAGCCATTGTTCACGGCAATCATCAGCGCCTGGCTCCAGCGGCCCAGCAGGCTGAACAGATCGCCCGCGCCAACCTGGCGGTTGGCGGTTTTCAGGACCCGGCCCAGGCAGGCGTCGTCGTCGCGGTCCTGACCGGACGGCGATGCCTTGAGCAGGTCTCGCAGGGATTCTTCAAACGGATCGTGCATAGGCACCTCGCGCAATATCTGTCAAAGACGAGGTCGCCAGACAACGGGTCACATGAACCGCCCAGGCAGTTTGTGACTGTATGTTCACAGATTTCATCTTCACACCCAGCGCAGGCGGCGGAACAGCCACCATTGCCCCAACGCCAGGGCCAGCACCAGCAGGCTGGCGAACAGAAAGCCGTAGGGGCTGTCGGAGCCGGGAATACCGCCGACGTTGATGCCCAGAAGCCCGGTGACGAAACTCATGGGCAGGAAGATGCAGGTGATGATACCGAAGCGGTACATGGTCCGGTTCATCCGCTCGCTGCGGCGCCGGTCCTCGCTCTCGAGCACCAGGGCGGCGCGTTCACGGGTGAGATCCAGCTCTTCGAGGTAGCGGGTCAGGCTGTTGTTGAGCTCGTTCCAGTAGTCGGCATCGTCGGCGGCGAACCAGCTCCACTTGTTGCGCGCCAGTTGTGCGTAGATTTCCCGCTGCGGGTTGAGAAAGCGCCGCAGCCCCGCCGCACGCCGGCGGATCTGCTGCAGGCTGCCCTGGTCCGGGGCATAGCGCTTGTCGGCTTCAAGCTGCTCTTCTTCGCCGTCAACCACTTCCGAGAGGTCGCTAATCAGCGCCTGGACCTTTTCGGTCAGCAGTTGGGCCATGCTCAGCAGCAGCTCGGAGGCGGTCTTCGGCCCTCGATTTTCGGCCAGTTGCTGGAGCAGCTCGTCACTGGCGCGCAACGGCCGCAGGCGCAGCGAGATCACCCGCTGGGCCTCGGCGAAGATGCGCACCGAGACCATGTCTTCGGGTTCAGCGCCGGGGTTTAAGTTGACCCCGCGCAAAAACAGCAGCATCTGCGCATCCGGCAGGGGCAGCAGGCGTGGACGGGTGTTTTCTTCCAGCAACAGGTCGCAGGCAAACTCGTTCAGGCCGCTGTCGTGGCGCAACCAGGTGCGGGTCTGCGGGTGGCTGCGGTCCCAGTGCAGCCACAGGCTTTCCTGGGGCTGCAACGCAAGGGCGTCCAGTTCAGTTCGGGCGATCGCACGGGCACCGCCTTTTCCATCCAGCACCAGGGCATGCACCAGCCCCCATTGCGCGTTTTCTTCCTCGAACATCCCTACCCCACTGACCGGTTTCAGAGCTTTACTCAGGCATTTTCAACGGGCTTGGCGAGACGATCACGCCATTGTTGTCGGCGTAGATGTATTCGCCCGGACGGAAAGTCACGCCGGCAAAGGTCACGGGGATGTTGAGTTCGCCAACACCGCGGCGTACCGATTTGAGCGGGTGGCTGGCCAGGGCCTGGACGCCGACGTCGGTCTGCGCCAGGACATCGACATCACGCACGCATCCGTAGATCACCAGGCCTTGCCAGTGATTCTTCGCCGCCTTTTCGGCGAGCATGTCGCCGAGCAGGGCATGGCGCAGCGAACCACCGCCATCGACCACCAGGACCTTGCCGGTGCCATCGAGCTCGACCTGCTCTTTTACCCGCGAGTTGTCCTCGAAGCACTTGATGGTGACGATCTCACCCCCGAAGGAGTCGCGGCCGCCGAAGTTGCTGAACATCGGCTCCAGCACCTGCACCAGTTCCGGGTAGGCGTCGCACAGATCGGGGGTGATGTAATGCATGGGAAACTCCTGTCGATTATCGAGACGATGAATGTCGCAGTTTCACTCAGTGAACGAGGCCCGGCGATGCGGCTTTAGGCCCAAGGCTACACGTCACTGCCGTTGCGGTCACGTTGGGCAAGGAGTCAGCGAACAGATGTTCGCTGAAAAACCCAAAAATGACCAAAACCTTCACAATCGTCATATCTTAACGGCATCAGCTCGCCGGCGAAACGGCCTGCGCCGCCTCCGGCAGCAACGCCGCCAGCGGATCCTGCAACCAACGCTCGACCAACGGCCAGACCTGCGCCTGCGCCGGCTTGCTGACCAGCATGTCGACATGACCAAAGTTGTCGAAGCCCTCCTCACGGCCCAGGCGGACAAACTGCTTGTGCTCGCTGCCCAGTTGCTCGAACAGCTTGCGACAGGCCCACACCGGGTCCTGGTGATCACCCGCGCCGGCCACCGCCAGCACTGGCACATCAACTTCGGCCAGCCCCGCCCACCAGTCGCGATCCTTGTCGCCAAAGCGGCCAAACAGACCGAACCAGCGCATGCTTTCCAGCGCCAGGCCAATCGGCTCGTCTTCCGGGCCGCGCTTGAGCCGCGAGCCGGAAATCTGCGCAAAGCGCTTGAGCAACAGGCGCCCGCCCCACTCCACCGGCGGCAGCTTCAGTGGCCAGTAGGTTCGGCTGACCTGGGTACCGAAGAACGCCACGCTGGCCACCTGCTCGGCGCCCAGGTACTGGCCACCGAGGGCCGCCGCCAGGGTGGTACCGCCCAGCGAGTGACCGATCCAGTGCGCAGGCCTGCCGGCCTGCTCGCAGACGAACGCGGCAATTACCGGCAGGTCGTAACGGGCATAGTCAGCCACGCGGTTGTTGCGATAGCCATGGTTGCGCGGCGACAGGCCGTGGCCGCGCATCTCCGGGATCCACACATCGAAACCGGCGCGCGCCAGGTAGGCGCCCAGGCCAATGCCCCGGGGCGAATACCAGAAGCGCCGGTTGGAAAAGCTGCCGTGCAGCAGAATCACCGGGGTGCCACGCACCTCGGCTTGATCGGCCATGCCCAGGCGGGTGAGCGCCAGCTCGACGCTGCGATCCGGGCTGTTACCGGCTTTGATCCGGTACACGTCCTCGCTCAGGTCGCCACGGCGCTCGGCACTGAGCAAGGCCACGGGAAAAAAGGGTACTGCTGCTTTGCATAGGGTTCTTGCACAAAAAAGGGCGAGATCCATCACTGGAACACGCCCTGGAATACGGTCGGAACCCTCACCGGCGTAACCGCCAGGTGAAGGCTCCGGTTCAGCGCATCAGTTCGCGGCCTGGCCTTCAGCCAGGAAGAACCAGGTCTCGAGGACCGAGTCCGGGTTCAGCGAGACGCTTTCGATGCCCTGTTCCATCAGCCATTTAGCCAGGTCCGGGTGATCGGATGGGCCCTGGCCGCAGATACCGATGTACTTGCCAGCCTTGTTACAGGCCTGGATGGCATTGGCCAGCAGCTTCTTGACGGCAGGGTTACGCTCGTCGAACAGGTGCGCAATGATCCCCGAGTCGCGGTCCAGGCCCAGGGTCAGCTGAGTCAGGTCGTTGGAGCCGATGGAGAAACCATCGAAATACTCGAGGAACTCTTCGGCGAGGATGGCGTTGGACGGCAATTCGCACATCATGATCACGCGCAGGCCGTTGTCACCGCGGGCCAGGCCGTTTTCGGCAAGCAGGTCGACAACCTGGCTGGCCTCGCCCAAGGTGCGCACGAACGGCACCATGATCTCGACGTTGGTCAGGCCCATCTCGTTGCGCACGCGCTTGAGGGCGCGGCATTCGAGCTCGAAGCAGTCACGGAAGGTTTCGCTGATGTAGCGCGAAGCACCGCGGAAACCCAGCATCGGGTTTTCTTCTTCCGGCTCGTAGAGCTTGCCGCCGATCAGGTTGGCGTATTCGTTGGACTTGAAGTCCGACAGGCGCACGATGACCTTCTTCGGCCAGAACGCCGCCGCCAGGGTGCTGATGCCCTCGACCAGTTTCTCGACGTAGAAGCCGACCGGGTCGTTGTAGCCGGCAATACGCTTGTCGACGCTCTCTTTGAGCTCGGCAGGCAGGCCTGCGTAGTTGAGCAGCGCCTTGGGGTGCACGCCGATCATGCGATTGATGATGAATTCCAGGCGCGCCAGGCCGACACCGGCGTTGGGCAGCTGGGCAAAATCAAAGGCACGGTCCGGGTTGCCGACGTTCATCATGATCTTGAACGGCAGCTCCGGCATGGCGTCGACGGAGTTCTTGCGCACGTCAAAGCCCAGCTCACCTTCGAAGATGAAGCCGGTATCGCCTTCGGCGCACGACACGGTCACGCCCTGGCCATCCTTGAGCAGCTGGGTGGCGTTGCCGCAACCAACCACCGCCGGAATACCCAGTTCACGGGCAATGATCGCCGCGTGGCAGGTACGCCCGCCACGGTTGGTGACGATGGCGCTGGCGCGCTTCATCACCGGTTCCCAGTCCGGGTCGGTCATGTCCGAAACCAGTACGTCGCCGGGCTGGACCTTGTCCATCTCCGAGACGTCCTTGATGATCCGCACCTTGCCGGCGCCGATGCGCTGGCCGATGGCGCGGCCTTCGACCAGCACGGTGCCGGTCTCTTTGAGCAGGTAACGCTCCATGACGTTGGCCTGGGCGCGGCTTTTCACGGTTTCAGGGCGGGCCTGAACGATGTACAGCTTGCCGTCGTCACCGTCCTTGGCCCATTCGATGTCCATCGGGCACTTGTAGTGCTTCTCGATGATCATCGCCTGCTTGGCCAGCTCGCTGACTTCGGCGTCGCTCAGGCAGAAACGGGTGCGGTCGGCCTTGTCGACATCGACGGTCTTGACCGAACGACCGGCCTTGGCTTCTTCGCCATAGACCATCTTGATCGCCTTGCTGCCCAGGTTGCGGCGCAGGATCGCCGGGCGGCCGGCTTCCAGGGTGCCTTTGTGCACGTAGAATTCGTCGGGGTTGACTGCACCCTGAACGACGGTTTCACCCAGGCCGTAGGCGCCGGTGATGAACACCACGTCACGAAAGCCCGACTCGGTGTCGAGGGTGAACATTACGCCGGCAGTGCCGGTTTCCGAGCGGACCATGCGCTGCACGCCGGCCGACAGGGCCACCAGCTTGTGGTCGAAGCCCTGGTGCACGCGGTAGGAAATGGCGCGGTCGTTGAACAGCGAGGCGAACACTTCCTTGGCGGCGCGGATGACGTTGTCGACGCCGCGGATGTTCAGGAAGGTTTCCTGCTGGCCGGCGAACGAGGCGTCCGGCAGGTCTTCGGCAGTGGCCGAGGAGCGCACGGCCACGGCCATGTTCGGGTTGCCCTGGGACATTTCGGCGAAGGCAGTGCGGATTTCGGCGTTCAGGCGCTCGGGGAACTCGGCCTCCATGATCCACTGGCGGATCTGCGCACCGGTCTTGGCCAGGGCGTTGACGTCGTCAACGTCCAGCGCGTCGAGGGCAGCGTGGATCTGGGCGTTCAGGCCGCTCTGCTCGAGAAAGTCACGATACGCCTGAGCCGTAGTGGCAAAGCCGCCGGGGACCGAGACACCGGCGCCCGCGAGGTTACTGATCATCTCGCCGAGGGATGCGTTCTTGCCCCCCACATGCTCTACATCATGGACGCCGAGCTTATCGAGGGAAACTACGTACTCTACCAAGGTGATCTCTCCACTAACTGTGTTGGAAAAGCTCAGGTCGCCCGCCTGCCAGCTCTGGCTTGGCCGGGCGCTTGTGGCCTGGACCTGGAAAATAAGTGAGAATGCCGAACGCAGTGTTCGGTAAACCGAACCTATCATATCCAAGATTCGTCACCAGCTTAAGGCCCAAGGCGCAAATGAAACGATCTGCTTTCTTTATCTCCGATGGCACCGGCATTACCGCCGAGACGCTGGGACAGAGTCTTCTAGCGCAGTTCGATACCATTCCGTTCAATAAATTCACGCGTCCGTACATCGACAGCGTAGAAAAAGCGCGGGTGATGGTACAACAAATCAATAGCGCCGCTGAGAAAGACGGTGTCCGTCCGATCATCTTCGACACCATCGTCAATCAGGATATCCGCGAGGTCCTCGCCACCTCCAACGGCTTCATGATCGACATCTTCTCGACCTTCCTGGCCCCGCTGGAACAGGAACTGACCGCCCATTCGTCCTATTCGGTGGGCAAATCCCACTCGATCGGCGGCAATTCCAACTATATGGAACGCATCGAGGCGGTCAACTTCGCTCTCGACAACGACGACGGCGCGCGCACCCACTACTACGACAAGGCCGACTTGATCCTGGTAGGCGTGTCGCGTTGCGGCAAGACCCCGACCTGCCTGTACATGGCCATGCAATTCGGCATCCGCGCGGCCAACTACCCGCTGACCGAAGATGACATGGAGCGCCTGCAACTGCCCCAGGCCCTGAAAAACCACCAGCACAAGCTGTTCGGCCTGACCATCGACCCCGACCGCCTGACCGCCATCCGCCACGAGCGCAAGCCCAACAGCCGCTACGCAAGCTTTGCCCAGTGCGAGTTCGAGGTACGTGAAGTGGAGAACCTGTTCCGCCGCGAGAACATTGCGCACATCAACTCCACGCATTTCTCCGTGGAAGAGATTGCGGCGAAGATTCTGGTCGAGAAAGGTGTAGAGCGAAGGTTTAAGTAGGCTGCAAGCTGCAAGCTGCAAGCTTCAAGCGACAAGAAAAAGCAGGCGGCGCTGTTGGTGAGAACGTTGTTAGCTTGCACGAGTAGCAAGCTGAAAGCTGCAAGCGGAAACAACGCATTCCACTTGCAGCTTGTAGCTTAAAGCTAGCCGCTTAAGACGGCATCACCGTTGCCTGGCCACTCAGGGCCAGGTCCACCAGTTCGCGGTTGGCCACCGCGTACATGGCGTAGTCGGTGCCGGTAGCGGCACGCAGCTCGTCGAGCATGGCGCGCCAGCGCTCGACCATGACCCGGTGCTGATCCAGCCACAGGGCCACACGGGCGTCCATGTCCTCGGGTGCGTCGATCATCTGCAGCACCGAGATGGTGATCGCCCGTTGCTGCAGGTCGATATCATCGCGGAAGGCTTCACGGGCCAGGGCCTGCCAGTTGTTTTCCACCGGCAGGTTGCTGATTTCCTGCAGGTACCAGGTCAGGTCCAGGGCGCTGCCAACGGCGAAGAAGGCCTTGGCCACTTCGGCCGGGTCCTGGCCGGTGACGTCGGAAGCCTCGATGATCGGCAACAGGGTGTACAGGTGCGTAGTGCCGGCCACCATGCGTGCCAGCAGCTCCGGCACGCCGGCTTCGACAAAGCCCTGGTAACGGGTCATCCAGCGCTCGCGGGTCGGCCCTTCCAGCAGTTCGTCAAGCTTGAGCCCCAAAGCAGCGATCTTCGGTCCGAAGTGCGCCACGTCACGCCCGGCATCCTGCTCGTTACGACGGCTGCGCAGGAACCAGCGGGTCGCACGGCGGCCCAGACGCATCAGCTCGTCCATCAGGGTCAACTGGATTTCAGCCGGGACCTGGTAGTCCAGCGCCTCGATCTGACGGAACCAGTGCGGCAGGTGGAAGATGTCGCGCACGATCACGTAGGCGCCAGCGACGTTCGCCGGGCTCATGCCGGTGGACTCTTTCAGGCGCTGAACGAAGGTGATGCCCATGTTGTTGACCAGATCGTTGGCGATCTGGGTGCTGACGATCTCGCGTTTCAGGCGATGGCGGCGCATGGCCTCGGCGAACTTGCTTACCAGCGACGGCGGGAACGCGGTTTCCATGTCGCGGGTCAGGTAGTCATCGTCCGGCACCAGCGACTTGAGCAACTGCTCCTTGAGGTCGATCTTGCTGTACGAGATCAGCACCGACAGCTCGGCACGGGTCAGGCCCTGACCGGCGGCCAGGCGCTCGGCCAGTTGCTCTTCGGTCGGCAGGAACTCGATGGCGCGGTCCAGCTTGCCACGGCCTTCAAGGTCGGCCATCAGGCGCTTGTATTCAGCGATGCGCTCCTTGGCCCGACGCGCAGCCAGCGACAACGCCTGGGTCTGCTTGTAGTTGTTGCCCAGCACCAGGCCGGCCACTTCGTCGGTCATGCTGCCCAGCAGCTGGTTGCGCTGCTTCTCGGTCATGTCGCCAGCCTGCACCACTTCGTTGAGCAGGATCTTGATGTTGACCTCGTGGTCGGAGCAGTCCACGCCACCGGCGTTGTCGATGAAGTCGGTGTTGGTGGCGCCGCCGTTCAAGCCGAACTCGACCCGGCCCAGCTGGGTCATGCCGAGGTTGCCGCCCTCGCCCACCACCTTGCAGCGCAGCTCGTTGCCGTCCACGCGCAGGGCGTCGTTGGCCTTGTCGCCGACGTCAGCGTGGCTTTCCTCACTGGACTTGACGTAGGTGCCGATACCGCCGTTCCACAGCAGGTCGACCGGCGCCTTGAGCAGTGCATTGAGCAGCTCGGTCGGGGTCAGCTTGTCGGCTTCGATGGCGAAGCGCTCTTTCATCTGCGCGGTGATCGCGATGCTTTTCGCACTGCGCGGGAAGATCCCGCCACCTTCGGACATGATGCTGGTGTCGTAGTCGCTCCAGGCCGAACGCGGCAGGTCGAACAGGCGCTGGCGCTCGGCGAAGCTGCTGGCCGGCTCCGGGTTCGGGTCGATGAAGATGTGCAGGTGGTTGAACGCCGCCACCAGTTGCAGCTTGTCGGACATCAGCAGGCCGTTGCCGAACACGTCACCGGCCATGTCGCCGACGCCGACCACGGTGATCGGGTCTTCCTGGACGTTGATGCCGCGCTCGCGGAAGTGACGCTGCACGCCAACCCAGGCGCCACGGGCGGTAATGCCCATTTTCTTGTGGTCGTAACCGGCCGAGCCACCGGAGGCGAACGCATCGCCGAGCCAGAAGCCGTAGTCGATGGCAATGCCGTTGGCGATATCGGAGAAGGTCGCGGTGCCTTTGTCGGCAGCCACCACCAGGTACGGGTCATCGTCGTCATGCCGGACGACGTTGGCCGGCGGCACCAGGGCGCCGTCCTTGAGGTTGTCGGTGATGTCCAGCAGGCCGGAAATGAAGATCCGGTAGCAGGCGATGCCTTCGGCCTGGATATCGTCGCGGCTGCCGCCCAGCGGCAGGCGACGCGGCAGGAAACCGCCCTTGGCGCCGACCGGCACGATCACCGAGTTCTTCACCTGCTGGGCTTTTACCAGGCCCAGCACTTCGGTGCGGAAGTCTTCTTCACGGTCCGACCAGCGCAGGCCGCCGCGGGCGACGTTGCCAAAGCGCAGGTGCACACCCTCGACCCGTGGCGAGTAGACGAAGATCTCGAACTTCGGCACCGGCTTGGGCAGCTCGGGGATCAGCTTGGGGTTGAACTTGAAGCTGAAGTACGACTTGTTATGGCCCTGGGCATCGGTCTGGTAGAAGTTGGTGCGCAGGGTGGCCTTGATCAGGTCCAGGTAGCGACGCAGGATGCGGTCTTCGTTGAGCACCTGAACGTCGTCCAGGGCGGTGAGGATCGCCTGTTCCAGACGCTGCTGCTTGTCGTCGAGGTCTTCGCTGGTGAGCTTGCGCGCCAGGTAGAAGCGGGTCTTGAACAACCGGGTCAGCTCGCGGGCGATGTCGGTGTGGTTGTTCAGGGTGCTGGCGATGTAACCGAGGTCGAAGCCCAGGCGGATCTGCTTGAGGTAGCGGGCGTAGGCACGCAGCAGCGCCACGTCGCGCCATGGCAGGCCGGCGGTCAGCACCAGGCGGTTGAAGGCGTCGTTCTCGGCATCGCCATTGACGATGTGCACGAATGCATCCTGCAGGGTGTCGTTGAGCTGCTGGATGTCGAGGTTCAGGCCTTCGGCGGCGGTGAAGGCAAAGTCATGAATCCAGTACTCGCGGCCATTGGCGTGGCGCAGGCGGTAGGGGAACTCGCCGAGCACGCGCAGGCCGAGGTTTTCCAGGATCGGCAGCACATCTGAAAGCGCCAACGGCGTATCGGCGTGGTACAGCTTGCAGTGCAGCTGCTGTTTGCCGGCCTGGGTCAGCGGCTGGTAGAAGCTCATGACCAGCGGCTTGCGCTCGGACAGGGTCAGCAGGTGCTGCATGTCGACCACCGCCGAATGGGCGGCGAAACGCTCGCGGTAACCGGCCGGGAAGCCTTTCGGGAAATCGGCCAGGACGTTGGTGCCCTGGGCTTCGCCGAAGCTTTCGACGGTCAGGCTGGCGTAGTCGTCCTGCCACGAACGGCAGGCCTGGATCACTTCGTTTTCCAGTTGCTGCGGGTCGATGTCGATGCGGTTTTTCGGGTCGACGCGCAGAATCAGCTGCACGCGGGCCAGTACCGACTCGGAGAAGAAGGTCCAGAACTCGCAGTCGCTGGCCTTGAGGCGCTCCATCAGCACCTGCTGGATCTTCTGCCGCACTTCGGTGGAGTAGATATCACGCGGCACGTAGGCCAGGCAGTAGCAGAAGCGGCCGTACGGGTCCTTGCGCAGGAACACGCGGATCTTGTTGCGCTCCTGGATCTGCACGATCGACATGACGGTGCTGAACAGCTCGTCGACCGGGGTCTGGAACAGGTCGTCGCGCGGCAGCACTTCCAGGACCTGCGCCAGCTCCTTGCCCAGGTGGGCCTTGGGGTCGAAGTGCGAGCGGCGCTCGACTTCGGCGACCTTGCCACGGATGTAGGGGATCGCGCGCACGCTCTCGCCATACACCGAAGAGGTGTACAGGCCCATGAAGCGGCATTCCTTGATGACCTTGCCGTCGGCGTCCAGCTGGCGGATCGACACGTAGTCCGGGTAGGCCGGACGGTGCACGCGGCTTGGGTGCGCGGCCTTGGCGAAGGACAGCAGCAGCGGCTCTTGCAGGTAATTGACGGCGTAGTCTTCGATGCGCAGGTCTTCGGCGGTGAGACCGACGCGCAGCATGCGGGTCAAGCCGAGGAACGACTGCTCGTCGTATTGCAGCTGGCCGCCCTGGGCGTCGCCATGGACGACGAATTCTTCGTAGCCGAGGAAGGTGAAGTGGTTGCCCAGCAGCCACTCGAGGAACGCCTTGACCTCGGCCTTTTCATTTTGTGCCGGGGCGTAGGCGGTTTGTTCAACCAGCGCCACGACCTCGCGCAGCTTGGCTTTCATCGGCTCGAAATCGGCGACGGCGACACGCACTTCAGCCAGCACCTGCTCAAGCTCGCGGGTCAGCAGGTTGAGTTCGGCAGTATTGGCGCAGCGGTCGATCTCCAGGTACATCAGCGATTCTTGCAGCACGCCTTCGCCCTGGGTGCCCTTGGGCAGGATTTCCAGCAGCTCGCCTTTCGGCCCGCGACGCACGCTCAGTACGGTGGTCTGCAGGGTATGGATGCTGTAGCCGCGGCGGTTGAGCTCGGTGCGCACCGAGTCGACCAGAAATGGCAGGTCATGGTGCAGGACTTCGACCGCGGTGTGGGTCGACTGCCAGCCATGACGCTCGTAATCGGGGTTGTAGACGCGAACCTGAGGCTGGGAGTGATCGAAACGCTCGATGATGCGCCACGCAGAGAGGGTGCAACCGGCCAGGTCCGACATACGGCGCTGGGTGAGTTCGTCCAGAGAGATGATGCCGAAGAACTGCTCGGCGAACAGCGCCACTTGTGGCAGTGCCTGTTCGCTGATGTGCTGCGCCAGGGCCGCTTGCAGTTGATGCTGGAAGTCGGCTTTGCTGGCTGCGGTGAAAAACGCCATCTGTGGTACTCCGCTTGGGCTTTATTATTGAGTGAAGCGTCGCGCGCGTCCGCCGTTTACGGATCAACGATAGCCAACCCGTAGCAGGAGGACGGTAAAACCATAGAAACAGGCGCTCAAGGTGACCCGCAAGTCACATCTTCCCGCTCCACGGATGGGCATCTGCAAAAACGACTGCCAGCGCGGCTGTGTCTTTACGGGTGTCCATCGACAGCGCAGCTTAACGAGTGCCCGCCCGCCCCTGCTTGCGGTGCTGCGACATATTCGGTCATTGAGGTGCAACCGTACGTTTATCCACAGGCCGAAGACTGGCAGAATCGTGTTTCAACTTATTGATCGAGCCGCTCATGCAATTCAAGACCGCCCTGCTCTTCGCCACCCCCTGCGATGATGAAGAAGACAACATGGCCACCCTGTGCTGCCACAGCGACAAGGGCCAGATGTTCCTCATGACGCGCTATCCGGACGAAGACACGGTGGACATCACCCTGGATGACGAGCCAAGCACCCTCGATGGCCTCAAAGTGACCTTCAGTGCCAAACGCTTGATGATCGAAGTGGCAGCGGGCGATACCGATGCGCTCAATGGCGACGACTTTCTGGAAATCCTGCTTACCGCCGACGGCACCGACCTCGCCGAAGTCGAAGAAACCCTGCAGAACATCCTCAAGGGCACCGGCACCTACATCAGCGAGCTGTAATCGCCCACGCGGTTTCTTGACAAGGAACCGCTGCAAAAGGCATTGTCTGACAACCTGATTAATGAGCCACCCCTCATGCTTGAGCTTCAGCGCCCCGACACCCTGGTCGAACGGGTTGTCGGCGCCATCCGCGCCGAAATCGATTCCGGTCGCCTGGCGGCCGAATCGCGCCTGCCCACCGAACAGCAACTGGCCGAGCAATTGAACGTCAGCCGCTCGGTGGTACGCGAGGCAGTGGCCCAGCTCAAGGCGGACGGGGTGCTGATCGCCCGCCGCGGCCTGGGTTCGTACATTTCGCAAACCCCGACCGGCACGGTCTTCCGCTTCCCTGCTGCGCAAGGCCGCAGCCCGGACCTGGTGCAGATGTTCGAAGTGCGCCTGTGGATCGAGACCCAGGCCGCCTCGGTAGCCGCCCAGCGCCGCGACGCCGCTGACCTGGCGCGCATGGGCAAGGCCCTGCAGGAGATGCTCGACAAGCGCAGCGAGTTTGCCGTGGCCGCCGCTGCCGACGTGGAGTTTCATCGGGCCATCGCCGAGGCCAGCAAGAACGATTATTTCGTCGCTTTCCATGATTTTCTGCGTGGCCAGCTGGCCGCAGCCCGTCGCACCGCCTGGGAAAACTCGGCGGCGCATTCGGTCGGCGGTTCGGCCGATGCCCATCGCGAGCATCAGGCGCTGTACCAGGCCATCGCCGATGGCGACCGGCTTGGCGCCGCAGCCTGCGCCGAAGCGCACCTGCGGGCCTCGGCCAAACGCCTGAAACTGGACCTGCCGAGTATCGACTGAACACCCTATAGAACGGGCGCTGCGGCATGGCGCCCTTTTGTTTGACCTACTTAGTCTGACAACCTGATAAGCAGACTCTCTGATAAGAACAAGCCAAGGTGACACCTGCATGATCTACGACTACTGCATCATCGGCGGCGGCATCGTCGGCCTCGCCACCGCCATGGCGCTGCTGGAACGCCAACCGGGCGCCTCCTTGCTGATCCTGGAAAAGGAAAGCAGCCTGGCCAAGCACCAGACCGGGCATAACAGCGGCGTGATTCACGCAGGCATCTATTACGCGCCGGGCAGCCTCAAGGCCGACCTGTGCAAGCGCGGCGCCCAGGCCACCAAAGCGTTCTGCAGCGAGCACCAGATCAAGTTCGAAGTCTGCGGCAAGTTGCTGGTGGCCTCGACGCCGCTGGAAGTCGAGCGCATGCGTGCCCTGTACGAGCGCTCGCAGCAGAACGGCCTGAAGGTCGAACAGTTGGATGCCAAGGAGCTGCAACGCCGCGAGCCGAACATCGTCGGCCTCGGCGGCCTGTTCCTCGATGCCACCGGCATTGTCGACTACCAGCAGGTCTGCGAAGCCATGGCCCGGGTCATCCAGCGATTCGGCGGCGAAGTGCAGCTGCAAACCACCGTGCGCGCTATTGTCGAAACCGCCGACAAGGTCACCATCAGCAGCGACGACAAGGTCTGGAGCGCCCGCCAGCTGGTGGCCTGTGCCGGCCTGCAATCGGACCGCCTGGCAACCATGGCCGGGGTCAAGATCGACCACCAGATCATCCCCTTCCGCGGCGAATACTTCCGCCTGCCTGCGGCCAAGAACGACATCGTCAACCACCTGATCTACCCGATCCCCGACCCGGAGCTGCCGTTTCTTGGCGTGCACCTGACGCGGATGATCGACGGCAGCGTTACCGTCGGGCCGAACGCGGTACTGGGGCTGGGCCGGGAAAACTACCGCAAGTTCTCGGTGAACTGGCGCGACGTTGCCGAATACGCGCGTTTTCCGGGGTTCTGGAAAACCATCTGGAACAACCTTGGTTCCGGCACCGCCGAGATGAAGAACTCGCTGTTCAAAGGCGGCTACCTGGAGCAATGCCGCAAGTACTGCCCGTCGCTGAATGTCGAAGACCTGCTGCCCTATGAGGCCGGCATCCGCGCCCAGGCGGTGATGCGCGACGGCACCCTGGTGCACGACTTCCTGTTCGCCGAGACGCCGCGCATGGTGCACGTCTGCAACGCGCCGTCACCGGCGGCCACCTCGGCCATCCCGATCGGCCAGATGATCGCCGAAAGGATCTTCAAGGCCCGCTGAATCCTGCTGCACACCTAACTACAAAGACAAAAAAGGAACACCCCACATGTCGGTACATGAGGCGGCTGCGGCCGCGAGCGAAACCCCGGAACAAAAACGCAAACGCCTGCGCAAGGTCGCCGCCGCGACCATCTTCGGCTCGATGCTGGAGTGGTACGACTTCTACCTGTACGCGACCATGGCGGCGATCGTCTTCTCGAAGATCTTCTTCGACCCGAGCAACCCCGCGGTGGCGTCGCTGCTGGCGTTCTCCACCTTCGCCATCGGCTTTATCGCCCGCCCCTTCGGCGGCGTACTGTTCGGCTACCTGGGCGACCGCTTCGGGCGCAAGCAGGTACTGGTCATCACCTTCTGCATGATGGGCGTGTGCACTACCCTGATCGGCCTGATCCCCAGCTACGCCTCGATCGGTATCTGGGCGCCGATCATCCTCGTGCTGGTACGCATCATTCAGGGCCTGGGCGCCGGTGCCGAGCTGTCTGGCGCGGCGGTGACCTCTTATGAACACGCCAGCGAAGGCAAGCGCGGCAGCCAGGGCGCCTGGCCGGCGCTGGGCCTGAACCTGGGCCTGCTGCTGTCGTCGCTGACCGTCTACCTGCTGACCATGAACGGCAACGAGTTCCTGCTCGCCGGCGGCTGGCGCATCCCGTTCATCTGCAGCATCGTGCTGGTCGGCGTCGGCCTGTGGGTGCGTAAAAGCATCCCGGAAACCCCGGACTTCAAAGAGCTCGACAAAACCCCGGCCAAGGACCAGGTATCGCCGCTCAAACTGCTGTTTCGCAACGACCTCAAAGGCCTGGCCGTGGTGTTCTTCGTGGCCATCGGCTACAACGCCCTGAGCTACATCTTCAAGACCTTCTCGCTGGCTTATCTGACCCAGTACAAAGGCGTTGAAGCCCATGTCACCTCGTTGTCAGTGACCATCGCCAGCCTGGTAGCGATCATCGCCGTGCCGTTCTTCGGCTGGCTGTGCGACAAATGGAGCAGCAAGACCGTGCTGATGCTCGGCGGGCTGTTCTCGGTGCTGTTCGCCTACCCGTTCCTGAGCCTGCTCAACACCGGCGAGCCGATGATGATCTACCTGGCGATTGCCATCGGTACCGGCATCCTCGCACCGATGATGTTTGCCCCGCAGGGCTCGTTCCTCAGCCGCCAGTTCCCGACCCAGACCCGCTCTTCGGGCTTTGGCACCGGGCGCGAGATCGGCACCGCCGTGGCCGGCGGCCTGGCACCGCTGGGCGGCCTGGCGCTGGTGGCCAACTCGGCGACCCACTCCACCGACGGCGTGGCGCTGATTCTGGCGGTGGCGGCGGTGTTCGTGGTGGTGTTTGCCCTGTGTGACCAGGGCCGCAAGCATTCCAGCTTCAAGAACTGACACCCCGGCTCCCACAGGGTCAGCGCGATCCCTGTGGGAGTTGGCGTTGCCGACGATGGGCTGCACAGCAGCCCCGACTTCACGATTTGAACAATTTTCCCTGCTGCCGTTAGTCGCAAGCCCCCGGATGGATTAAAGTATCAGCCCCCGCCCGGGCGCTTTTACGCCGCACGCCCTGGCTTTTTTCCAGGAACCGTCAACGATGGAACACCGTGAGGCGCTGATCGCGCTGCGCACCTTTCTTTCAACCCAGATCCTGGGCCAGGAAAAACTCGTCGAGCGCTTGCTCATCGTGCTCCTCGCCGACGGCCACATGCTGGTCGAAGGCGCCCCGGGCCTGGCCAAGACCAAGGCCATCAAGGAACTGGCCGAAGGCGTCGAAGCCGAGTTCCATCGTATCCAGTTCACCCCCGACCTGCTCCCGGCCGACATCACCGGCACCGAGATCTATCGCCCGGAAACCGGCAGCTTCGTGTTCCAGCAGGGGCCGATCTTCCACAACCTGGTATTGGCCGACGAAATCAACCGCGCCCCGGCCAAGGTTCAGTCGGCGCTGCTCGAGGCCATGGCCGAACGCCAGGTCAGTGTCGGGCGCAGTACCTACGAGCTGTCGCCGCTGTTCCTGGTGATGGCCACGCAGAACCCGATCGAGCAGGAAGGCACCTACCCGCTGCCCGAAGCCCAGCTCGACCGCTTCCTCATGCACGTCAAGATTGGTTTTCCCGATGCCGCCGTCGAACGGCGCATCCTCCAGCAGGCCCGGGGCGAGGCGCTCAACGGCGAGACCAAGCCGGAACGACGGGTCAGCCAGCAGGCGATCTTTGCCGCGCGCAAGGAAATCCTCGGCCTGTACATGGCCGACGCGGTAGAGGAATACCTGGTGCAACTGGTGATGGCCACCCGCACCCCGGCCAAGTTCGACCTGGAGCTGGCCGACTGGATCGCCTACGGCGCCAGCCCGCGCGGATCGATTGCCCTCGACCGCTGCGCGCGGGCTCATGCCTGGCTGGCCGGACGCGACTTCGTCAGCCCTGAAGACATCCAGGCGGTGCTGTTCGACGTACTGCGCCACCGCATCATTCTTTCCTTCGAGGCCGAGGCCGCCGGGATTGACCAGGACCGGGTGATCCAGCGCATCCTCGACGTCGTCGCCGTCGCCTGAACCCATGCCCAATCGCCTGCTGGCCGCGCCCGGAATCCGCATCAGCCTCGCCGAGCTGATCGAGATGCGCCATCGCGTGCGCGAAGTGCAGTTGTTCTCCCGGCCCGGCCAGCGCAGCCCGCTGGTCGGCCTGCACCACTCGAAACTGCGCGGACGCGGGGTCGACTTCGACCAGGTGCGGGTGTACCAGGCCGGCGACGATGTGCGCAACATCGACTGGCGGGTGACCGCGCGTACCCAGGAGCCGCATACCAAGCTGTTCCATGAGGAGCGTGAACGGCCGATCTTCATCCTCGTCGAACAAAGCCAGCGTCTGTTCTTCGGTTCCGGGCTGATGTTCAAGTCGGTGCTCGCCGCCCAGGCCGCCGCCCTGATCGGCTGGGCTGCGCTGGGCCACAACGACCGCATTGGCGGCCTGGTGTTCGGCGACAACGAGCACTACGAAATCAAGCCACGGCGCAGCAAGCAGAGCCTGTTGCAGTTGCTCAACCGCCTGGCACGGGTCAACCAGTCGCTGCACACCGAAGCCGTGCCCCAGGCCGACAGCCTCGGTATCGCCCTGCGCCGCGCCCGCGAAGTGCTGCGCCCGGGCAGCCTGGCAATCATCATCTGCGACGAGCGGGCGCTGACGCCTGCGGTCGAGCAGCAATTGAGCCTGCTTTCGCGTCATTGCGACCTGCTGCTGTTGCCGCTGTCCGACCCGCTCGACCATGCCCTGCCGGCCGCCGGCCTGCTGCGCTTTGCCCAGCACGGTGCGCAACTGGAGCTCGACACCCTCGACCCGACCCTGCGCAAGAGCTACCGCCAGCAAAGCGAGGCGCGCATCGAACGCTGGGAGCTGCTGGCGCAAAAGCTGCGGGTGGTGCTGATGCCGCTGAGCACCCAGAGCGAGATGATCGAGCAACTGCGCGAGTACCTTAACGCGCAACGACCGGGGAAAACCTCGTGAACCCGCTCGATCAATTGCAGCCGCTGCTGGCCCCACCGCCGATCGGCTGGTGGCCGCTGGCGCCAGGCTGGTGGGCACTGCTGTTGCTACTGCCGCTACTGGCTTGGGGCCTGTGGCGCCTGCGCCATTGGCGCCCGGGCAAAAAGCCCATCGTGCGCGCCGAACTGCCTCTGGACCCAGTACGCATCGAGGCACTGGCCGAACTCGCGCGCCTGCCCAAACCCTACGACGGTGCCCCGGCCGGGGCCTGGCTGCAGCAGATCAACGCGCTGCTCAAGCGCCTGTGCCGCAACCATTACCCGGGCAGCCACAGCCATACCCTCAACGGCCGCCAATGGCTGGCGTTTCTTGATAACCGCTGCCCGGCCGCCGGTCTGACCCGCTGGATGGTACTGGTCGAAGGCGCCTACAAGCCCGAATGCAAACTCGACGACAAAGCCATCAACGGCCTCAACCAGTCGGTCGAAACCTGGATCCGCAAACATGTTTGAACTGGCCTGGCCGTGGATCTTCGTGCTGCTGCCGCTGCCCTGGCTGGCGCGCCTGCTGCTGCCGGCCGCCGACAGCGGCGAGCCGGTGCTCAAGGTCAGTTTCCTCGATGAACTCGAAGGCCTGGCCGGGCGCCGGGCGCGCCTGAACCTGCCGACCTGGCGCCAGCAAGCGCCATTCGTGCTGGTCTGGCTGTTGCTGCTGTTTGCCGCCGCCCGCCCGCAGTGGCTGGGCGAACCGCTGCCGGTGGCCGCCAGTGGCCGCGACCTGCTGGTGGCGGTGGATGTTTCCGGCTCCATGGACTTTCCCGACATGCAGTGGCAAGGCGACGACGTCAGCCGCCTGACCCTGGTCAAGGCCCTGCTCGGCGACTTTCTCGAAGAGCGCCAGGGCGATCGCGTCGGCCTGATCCTGTTCGGCAGCCAGGCCTACCTGCAGGCACCGCTGACTTTCGACCGGCGCACCGTACGCACCTTCCTCGACGAAGCGCAGATCGGCATCGCCGGCAAGAACACTGCCATTGGCGATGCCATCGGCCTGGCGCTCAAGCGCCTGCGTCAGCGCCCGGCGCAGAGCCGGGTGCTGGTGCTGGTCACCGACGGCGCCAACAACGGCGGGCAGATCCACCCGCTGACCGCCGCGCGCCTGGCCGCCCAGGAAAACGTGCGCATCTACACCATCGGCATTGGTGCCGACCCGGAGCAGACCGGCACCGCCGGCTTGCTGGGCATCAACCCGAGCCTGGACCTGGACGAAGCCTCGCTCAAGGAAATCGCCGAACTGACCGGCGGCAGCTACTTCCGCGCCCACGACGGCGAAGAACTGCAAGCCATCGGCGACGCCCTCGACCGCCTGGAGCCTGTGGCCCAGCAGCCGACCCAGGCGCGCACCGCCGAGCCGCTGTACAGCTGGCCGCTGGCCCTGGCGTTGGTGCTCAGCGTGCTGCTGGTGGTCGAACAGCAATGGCCCGACAACCTGTTGCAGCGCCTGCTGCGCCGCCCACGCTTCCTGCAGCCGCACCCGGAATGGCGCCAGCGCCTGCAACGGCTGCGCTTGAGGAGGCGGCGATGAACGAACTGTGGCCGCAATGGCTACGCCCGCTGTGGCTGGTCGTCCTGCCGCTGCTGGCCTGGTTGCTGTGGAAGCTCTGGCACCGGCAAAAACGCGCCGGGCGCTGGCAGATGATCCTGCCCGCGGCCTTCCATGCCGTGCTGCTCGGTGGCGGCAACGGTCGCGACAGCAAACTGCCGTGGATCGCGTTGGGCCTGGCCTGGCTGATCACCGTGCTGGCCCTGGTGGGCCCAAGCTGGCAGCGCCTGGAGGACACCCGCCAGCGCCCGGCCGACCCGCTGGTGGTGCTGCTTGAGCTGACCCCGCAGATGCTTGCCGACGACGCCGCGCCAAACCGCCTGGAACAGGCCCGACGCAAGATCCTCGACCTGCTCGAGCACCGCCGCGACAGCCAGACCGCGATCATCGTCTACGCCGGCAGCGCACACACCCTGGTGCCGCTGTCCGACGACCTGGCCACCAGCCGCAACCTGCTCGAAGCCCTGGACCCGGCGATCATGCCGCAAGCCGGCCAGCGCGCGGATCTTGCCGTGCGCAAGGGCCTGGCCCTGCTCGCCCAGGCAGGCATCGGCCAGGGCCGGCTGCTGTTGATCGGCTCATCGCTCGATACCCAGGAGCGCCAGGGCATCGTCCAGGCGCTTGGCCGCCAAGGCCCGAGCCTGTTGATGCTCGGCGTCGGCAGCGCCGAGGGGGCGCCGGTCAGGCAGGCCAACGGCGAGTTCCTCAAGGACGATCAGGGCGGCATCCTCTTGCCGCGCCTCGACAGCGCCAGCCTCAAAGCCTTTGTCACCAGTACCGGCGGGCGTTATCGCAGCGCCCGCATCGACGACCTCGACCTGCGCGGCCTGCGCCTGTTCGACAACCCGCGCAGCCTGCGAGACGATGGCCAGACCGTGCAGCTCGACAGCTGGGCCGACCAGGGCTATTGGCTGTTGCTGCCACTGTTGCTGCTGGCCGCCTGCGCCGGCCGCCGTGGCTGGCTGTTCTGCCTGCCGTTGCTGCTGGCCCTGCCGCAACCAAGCTACGCCTTCGAGTTCAACGACCTGTGGCTGCGCCCCGACCAGCAAGGCCAGCACCTGCTTGAGCAGCAGCGCCCGGCCGAAGCTGCGCGGCACTTCGAAGACCCGCAATGGAAAGGCCTGGCCTTGTATGAGGCCGGCGACTACAACGGCGCCGCGCGCCAGTTCGCCCAGGGCAACAGCGCCGCCGACCATTACAATCGCGGCAACGCCCTGGCCCGCAGCGGTGAACTGGAAGCCGCAGTGGATGCCTACGAACAGGCCCTGGAGCGCCAGCCGGAACTGCAACCGGCGCTGGCCAACAAGGCCCTGGTCGAGCAATTGCTGCAACAACGCCAGGCCGAACAGACGCCTGAGCAGCCGCCCGAAGACAGCCAGCAAAGCGACCCCAACAGCAGCAGCGACGCTGCCAGCAGCGCGCAGAACGCCCAGGACCAGGCCGCTGCAAAACCACCGCAAGAGGCCGATGAAGCGGGCAAACCTGCAGACAACGCCAACGAGCAGGCACAAAACCAGGCCAGCGGCGCGGACGACGAAGACACCACCCGCCCGCCCCAGCGCCCGACCGACAGCAGCCTTGATGCCGAACAGCGCCAGGCCCTGGAACAATGGCTGCGACAGATTCCGGACAACCCGGCCGAGCTGTTGCGGCGTAAATTCTGGTATGAACAGCAACAACATCAGGAAACCCATCGATGAGTCGCGTCTGCGTCCTGATCTTCAGCCTCTTTATCGCCCTGCAGGTGCAGGCGGCGGCGCTGCTCGCCAGTGTCGACCGCACCCGCCTGAATGCCGGCGAAACCCTTGAGCTGACCCTCGAGACCCAGGATGTCACCCAATTCGGCAAGCCCGACCTGACGCCGCTCGCTGCCAGCTTCGAGGTGCGCGGTACCCGCCAGGTCAACAGCCTCAACAGCCTCGACGAGAACAGCGCCAACACCCGCTGGATCATCACCCTGTTGCCACGCCAGAGCGGCAGCGTGGAAATTCCCGCCCTGCAGCTGGGCGAGGTGCGCAGCCAGCCGATCAGCCTGCAGATCCAGGCCAACGAGATCAGCAGCGAAAACCACGGGCCGGTGTTCATCGACGCCAGCCTCGACCAGCCCGAGGTTTACGTCCAGGCCCAGGCGGTGCTGACCCTGAGCATCTATCACTCGGTGCCGCTGTACGACGACAGCAGCCTCAGCCCGCTGCAGCTGGACAACGCCAGGGTCGAGCCGCTGGGTGAGTCGCGCACCTTCGAAAAAGTCATCGACGGTGTGCGCCACGGCGTGATCGAGATGCGCTATGCAATTTACCCGCAGCAAAGCGGCGACCTGAAAATCCCGGCCCTGACCTTCAGCGCCACCGCCGCGCAGAACGACGCCGAGCAGGAACTCAACACCCCGCGCGCCGGCAAGCAGGTGCAGGTCAGCTCGACGCCGCTGGTGTTGACGGTCGACCCGATCCCGGCCGATTACCCAGCCGATACGCCGTGGCTGCCGGCCAACAGCCTGACCCTGGAAGAACACTGGAGCCCGGACCCGGCCCAGCAACAGACGCAAATCGGCGACTCGCTGACCCGCACCGTGATCCTCCAGGCCGAGGGTTTGTCCAGCGCCCAGTTGCCACCACTGCCCGGCACCGAAGTGAGCGGCCTGCGCCGCTACCCGGACCAGCCGCAACTGCGCAACCAGGTCAATGACCGCGGCCTGCTCGGGGTGCGTGAAGAGCGCGAAGCGCTGGTACCGACCCACGCCGGCAGGCTGGAACTGCCGAGCCAGGAAGTGGTCTGGTGGAACACCCGCGAAGATCATCTGGAGCGCAGCAATCTGCCGGCGCGCAGCCTGCAGATCGAGGACAACCCGGCGCTGAGTGCCGACAAGCCGGCCAGCGTCGACCCGGTCACGGTGCACACCTACCTGCTCTGGCCCTGGCAACTGAGTACCCTGGTGCTGGCCCTGACCACCCTGCTGGGCTTCGCCCTGTGGTGGCGGGCGCGCTCGCAACCGGCGGTGCTGCGCGCGGCGCAAAGCGGGCCGAGCCCGCGCACCCTGCTTGATGACCTTAAACGCGCGTGCCAGGCCAACGACCCTCAAGCAACGCGCCAGGCCCTGGATGCCTGGGCGCGCCAGCAACCGGAAACCCTGGCCGAGATGGCCGCGCGTTTCGTGCCGCTGTCCGATGCCCTCGATGGCCTCAACGGCGCGCTGTACAGCGAAAGCGGGCAGTATTGGCAAGGCGAAGAATTATGGCGGGCCATCGGTACCATCCCGGCCGCCGAGCAGGTCCAGCCTGCACAAAGCGAGAACGGCAGCTTGCCGCCGCTGTACCCCAAATAACCTCAAGGCGTGACGCCCCGGGCGCCACGCCGGCACACTGCGGAACCCTTCATGCGTCTGTTTCACACCTCCGACTGGCACCTGGGTCAAACCCTGCACGGCCAGGAACGCGACTTCGAACACGCCTGCTTTCTCGAGTGGCTGCTCGGCCAGCTCAAGCTGCGCCAGCCCGATGCCCTGCTGATTGCCGGCGACATCTTCGACACCGTCAACCCGCCGGTCAAAGCCCAGGAACGGCTCTACGACTTCATCGTCCAGGCCCACGAACAGCAGCCCAAGCTGACCATCGTGATGATTGCCGGCAATCATGACTCCGGTTCGCGCATCGAGTTGCCGGCGCCGCTGATGCGCAGCCTGCGCACCCACGCCCTGGGCCGTGTGCAGTGGCTGGATGAAGGCGAGCTGGACAGCGAACGCCTGCTGATCCCACTGACCAACGCCAAAGGCAAGGTCGCCGCCTGGTGCCTGGCGCTGCCATTTTTGCGCCCGGCAGAAGTCACCGGTGCGCACCTGGGCGATGACTACCTGCGCGGCATCGCCCAGGTCCACGAAAAACTCATCGCCGCCGCCCTGCAACGGCGCAAAAACGGCCAGGCGCTGATTGCCGTGAGCCATGCGCACATGGCCGGCGGCTCGATCTCGGAAGACTCCGAACGCAGCCTGATCATCGGCAACGCCGAAGCCTTGCCGGCGCGGCTGTTCGCCCCGGAGATCAGCTACGTCGCCCTCGGCCACCTGCACAAACCGCAGAAGGTCAACCGCGAAGAGCGCATCCGCTACAGCGGCTCGCCGATCCCGCTGTCGTTCTCGGAAATCGGCTATCAGCACCAGGTCCTGGAAATCGAACTGGAAGGCGCCAAGCTTGCCAGCGTCGAATCGCGCCTGGTACCACGTGCCGTGCACCTGCAACGCCTCGGCCCGGCGCCGCTGGCCGAGGTGCTGGAGCAACTGGCCGAACTGCCGGTGGTCGACCTGCTCGACGATCCCCAGCGCCAACCCTGGCTGGAGATCCGCGTACGCCTGGACGAGCCCCTGCCCGACTTGCGGGCACAACTGGAAGACGCCCTGCACGGCAAGGCCGTGCGCCTGGTGCGCATCGCCGCCGAGTATGCCGGCAACGGCCGCAGCGCAGACGACAGCAGCGCCGACCTGCTGGAACTCGGCCAACTGACCCCGCACGAGCTGTTCAGCCGCGCCTGGGAGCAGGCCTACGGCAACGCCGTCGATGAACAGACCCTGGCCGACTTTGCCCTGTTGCTGCAGGACGTCCAGCAGGAGCAAGAACAGCCATGAAGATTCTCGCCATCCGCCTGAAGAACCTGGCCTCCCTGGAAGGCCCGATCGAGATCGACTTCAGCGCCGAGCCGCTGGCCAGCGCCGGCCTGTTCGCCATTACCGGACCTACCGGCGCCGGCAAGAGCACCCTGCTCGATGCCCTGTGCCTGGCGCTGTTCGGCGCGGTGCCGCGGCTGAGCAACATCGGCCGCGAAACCAAGTTGCCGGAAGTCGACAGCGACATCCTTACCAGCGACCCGCGCACCCTGCTGCGTCGGGGTTCGGGCAGCGGCTTTGCCGAGGTGGATTTCGTCGGCATCGACAGTCGTCGCTACCGCGCCCGCTGGGAAACCAACCGCGCCCGCGACAAGGCCAACGGCAAGCTGCAAGGCAGCCGCCAGAGCCTGCATGACCTGGACAGCGAGCAACTGCTGAGCAACCAGAGCAAGGCCGAATACAAGCAACTGATCGAGTCGCGCCTGGGACTTAATTTCGAGCAGTTCACCCGCGCCGTTATGCTCGCCCAGAGCGAGTTCAGCGCCTTCCTCAAGGCCGATGACAAAGAGCGCAGCGAGCTGCTGGAAAAACTCACCAACACGGCGATCTACAGCCAGTTGGGGCGCCGCGCCTACAGCAAGAGCAAAGAAGCCGAAGAGGCGCACAAAGCCCTGCAGGACCAGGCCAGCGGCGTGCTGCCCATGGCCGCCGAGGCTCGCGCCGAACTGGACCTGCACTACACCCAAGCGCTCGACGGGTTCAAGGCCGAACAGGCGCAACTGCGCCTGCTCGAACAGCAACGCAGCTGGCTCAGCGAGCTGCTGCAACTGCAAGAGCAAGTGCAGGCCGCCAGCGCGCAATTGCACAGCGCCCAACACCACCACGACAGCCTGCACGGTGAGCGGCTGAAGCTTGCGCGCCTGGAACAGTTGGCACCGCAGCGTCACCAGTTCGCCCGCCAGCAGGCGCTCAATGCCCAGCTCAGCCCGCTGGCCGCAAGTATCGCCGCGCAGCGCCAGCAACATGAGCAGTTGCAAGGCCGTCAGCAGCAGCTGCAGGACGAACAGGCCAAGGCCCGCGAAGCCCTGGGCCTGGCCCTGGCGCAACAAAGCGACAGCGCACCTGCGCTACGCCAGGCCTTTGCCGAGCAAAACACCCTGACCCGCCTGCAGCAGGAGCTGACCAACAGCACAGCGCTCAAGCAGCAGGCCGAACAGGCCAGTGCCGAAGGCCAGCAACAGCTGCTGAGCCTCAATGAGCAGCAACGCCTGAGCGAACAACGCTTGCAGCAGATCGGCGCGCAGCTTGAGCAAAGCGTGGCGCTGGCTGGCTTGAGCGAAGCCTGGAATGCCTATCGCCACCGCCTGCAGCAACTGATGCAACTGGGCAACCGCCTAAACCAGGGCCGTGCCGAACTGCCGGGCCTGCAGCAACGCGCCAGCGAGGCCCACGCCCAGCTTGAAACGCAACGCGCCGCCCTGGCCCTGCTCTACCGCGAAGCCGAGGCCGAACCCGAGGCACTGGCCGAACAGATCGGCCTGCTTGGCGAGCTGTTGCAGAAAAACCGCCAGCAGCAACGCCAGGTCGAAGAACTGAGCCGGCTGTGGAGCAACCAGCAAGAGCTCGAACAGCGCCTGCAAGCCCTGCGCGAACGCCAGCAAGCTGCCCTGCAACAACGCGAACAGCTGATCAGCGAAGGCCTCAATGGCAAAAACCAGCTGACCGCCGCCGAACAGGCGCTGAACGTTACTCGCCAGTTGCTCGAACGCCAGCGCCTGGCCCGCAGCCAGAGCGTCGAAGAACTGCGCGCGCAATTGCAGGACGACCAGCCCTGTCCGGTCTGCGGTAGCCAGGAACACCCTTACCATCAGCCCGAAGCCCTGCTGCAAAGCCTCGGCCGCCACGACCAGAACGAAGAAGCCAATGCCCAGCAGGTGGTCGACGGGCTGAAGAAGCAACTCGATGAGCTGCGCACGCAACTGGGCGGGGTCAACGGCCAGATCAAGGAGTACCTGCACCAGCAGGAGCAACTGGGCAGCCAGCAACAGGCGCTGCTGCCCAGCCTCCAAGCGCACCCGCTGTACCCGTCGCTGGCCGCTCAGGACGCAAGCCAGCGCAGCACCTGGCTGGACTTGCAGGCACGCAACCTGAACCACGACATCGGTCGTGACGAGCAGCGCCAGAACGCCCTGCTGACCCTGCAAAAAGACGCCAGCCGCCTGCAACAGCAGCTGCAGGCAGCCCAAGAAGCCAGCCAACAGGCCAGCCAGCACCTGAGCCAGCAGCAAACAGCGCTGGCCAGTGACGAAGAACGCCTGGAGCAGGAACTGGGCAGCTTCGCCAGCCTGTTGCCCGCTGACATCCTCAACGACCTGCGCCAGGAGCCGGCCGCCGCCTTCATGCGCCTGGACCAGCAACTGGCCCTGCGCCTGGATCTTTTGCAACGGCAAAAGGACGAACAGCAGGAACATGCCGAGCGCCAGCAGAGCCTGGACAAAGCCCAGCTGCAGCAACAGGCGCGGGTACAAAAACACGAAGAGCTGCAACAGCAGTGCACTGAGCTGGAACACCAGCATCAAAGTAGCCGCGACAGCCTCACCGCCCTGCTCGGCGAACAGGCCAGCGCCGAACACTGGCAGCAGCATCTGGAACAGGCCGTGGAGCACGCACGCCAGGCTGAAACCCAGGCGTTGCAACAACTGCAGCAAACCCAGGCGCAACTGATCGAACTGGCCGCCGAGCTCAAGGCCAAAGACGAACGCCTGAGCAACCTGGAACAGGAACACAACGAGGTTCGCGCGCAGATCGAACAATGGCGCCAGGGCCACCCGGAGCTGGACGACAGTGGCCTGGAGCAATTGTTGGCACTGGACGACAACGCCGTAGCGCAGCTGCGTCAGGGTCTGCAGGACGCCGAAAAAGCCATCGAACAGGCCCGCACCCTGCTGCAGGAGCGCCAGCAGCGCCTGGACCAGCATCAGACCCAGGGCAACGCCGAGCTCACCCGCGAAGCCCTGGAGCAGGTAATCGACAGCCTGCAGCTACAGCTGGCGGCCAGCGAACAGACCTGCGCCGAACTGCGTGCCGCCCAGGCTGAAGACCAGCGCCGGCAACTGGCGCACCAGGCCCTGGCCGAACGGATCGCCAGCGCCTACGGCGAATGGCAGCGCTGGGCGCGGCTCAACGCCCTGATCGGCTCGGCCACCGGCGACACCTTCCGCAAGATCGCCCAGGGCTACAACCTCGACTTGCTGGTGCACCACGCCAACGCCCAGTTGCGTCAGCTGGCCCGGCGCTACCGGCTCAAGCGCGGTGGCAGCCTGCTCGGTTTGCTGGTGCTGGACACGGAAATGGGCGACGAGCTGCGCTCGGTGCATTCGCTGTCGGGCGGTGAAACCTTCCTGGTCTCGCTGGCCCTGGCCCTGGGCCTGGCATCGATGGCCTCGAGCACCTTGCGCATCGAGTCGCTGTTCATCGACGAGGGCTTCGGCAGCCTTGATCCGGAGTCGCTGCAACTGGCCATGGACGCCCTCGACGGCCTGCAGGCCCAGGGCCGCAAGGTCGCGGTGATCTCCCACGTACAGGAAATGCACGAGCGTATCCCGGTGCAGATCCAGGTGCGTCGCCAGGGCAATGGCCTGAGCACGGTGGAGGTCAGCGGATGATCCTCTACTCGTTCCGCCGCTGCCCGTGGGCCATGCGTGCGCGCCTGGCGCTGCGCTATGCCGAGTGTCCGGTAGAGATTCGCGAAGTCAGCCTCAAGGCCAAGCCGGCCGAACTACTGGCACTGTCGCCCAAGGGCACGGTACCGGTGTTGAGTGCAGACGGCCTGGTGCTGGAGGAAAGCCTGGAGATCATGCGCTGGGCCCTGGCCCGGCATGATCCGCAAGACTGGCAACTGGCGGCCGACCCGCAGGCGGCGCAGGCCGCCGAGGCGCTGATCGAGCGCAATGATCGCCAGTTCAAGGTGCAGGTCAATCTGTACAAGTACGCTGAACGCTACCCACAGCACTCGCGTGAGGAGTACCGGGCACAGGCTGAACCCTGGCTGGCCGAACTGAATGAGCGACTGGCACACCAGGGCTACCTGTTCGCTGACCATCCAAGCCTGGCGGATGCGGCGTTACTGCCATTGATGCGCCAGTTCGCCGGGGTCGAGCCTGAATGGTTTGCCCAGGCGCCCTACCCGCACTTGCGGGCGTGGCTGCAGGGTTGGCTGGAGTCGGCGCTGTTCAAGGCGATCATGGCGCGCTAGTGCTGCGACTTGTGGTCCAGCGCGGCGTAGAAGTTGGCGCTTTGTTGCAGGTACTTCTGGGTGTAGCTCTGGGTCGACGATTTGCGCTCGCTGAGCTCGACATGGGCGTTGGCCGGCAGGACCACCGAAGCAGAAATGGCGGAAGCGGCGATGACCGGGAAAAGGTTGAAGTTCATGGCGCTGACCCTCGAAGTCTGTGGTTTGAAGTGGCCGTCTGGGGCCGTAGTTCAAACTTACGCCGCGAGCGCGGCGCACAGAAATTCATTGCAGCAGTAGCAAACATCAGCGCAATTGATAGTCAGTTGACGAACTTCAGGTCCGAGGGCGCATCCTGGGCCAGCTTCTGCACGGTTTCACCGAGCAAGCCACTGCGTGGATCACGGCGGATCACCACGATCTGGTTACTCTTCTGATTGGCCACCAGCAGGAACTTGCCGCTCGGGTCGAGGGTGAATTCCCGTGGATGATCACCTTCGACACTGCGCCGCTGCACCTGCATCAGCTTGCCGGTCTTGTCATCGACGGCAAACACCAGCAGCTCGTTGGCCGTACCGCGGTTGCTGACATACAGAAAGCGCCCGTCAGCCGACAGGTGCAAGGCCCCCGCCGCGCGGGCCGAGGCATCACCCTGTTCGGTCAAGGGCAGGCGCTGCAGCTCCAGCAGCTTGCCGTCCTGGTACTCGAACGCCACCACTTGCGCGCTCATTTCCAGGGTCAGGTAGGCATGCTTGCCGTCACGGTCGAACAGCAAGTGCCGCGGCCCGCTACCCGGCGGCAGGCTGACCGGCTCGAGCGCGCTCAGGGGCTGGGTGGGGCTGGCACCGTCGTAGCGGTAGACAAACACCTTGTCGGCGCCAAGATCACTGGCGAACACGTACTTGCCGTCGTCCGAGGACACCACCGAATGCACGTGCGGCCCGGTCTGGCGCTCCGGATTGACGCCGCTGGGCTTGTGCCGGTCCTGCTGCACCGAGGCCTGCAAGTGGCCGTTGCGGTCTACCGGCAACACACTGAGGCTGCCGCCCGGGGCGGGCAACACGCCGTAGTTGGCGACGAACAGGTAGCGCTGGTCATGACTGAGGCTGGAATGGGTCGGCTCGTCGCCCAGGCTGGGCACCTGGTTCAGAGCCTTGAGACTGCCGTCCTTGCCGATGGCAAAACTGCTGACCTGGCCGTTGCCGGCGCCATTCTCGTTGACCGCGAACAGCAGGCGCTTGTCGACCGAGAGGGTCAGCCAGGACGGGTTTTCACTGTTGAGCACCTGCAGCGGCGTGGGGTCGATCTGGCCGCTGTCGCTGTTGAAGCGATAACGGTAGATGCCCTCGCTGCTGCCTGCGGTGTAGCTGCCGACCAGCAGCTCATGGGCCTGGGCGGTGAACATCAGGCTCATGCTACTGGCGATCAGCAGGTTCTTCAGCAGGCGCGTCATCGTCATCCTCTTCGCGGGCACTAAAGGCACTCATACAGACTAGCCGATGCTCGCCGGTGTCGGCCGTGATCAGCCAGTCGGTACCTTCGAGCCGGGCGGCGCCGATCTGCTCCGGGGTGAACGACCATTGTTTACGAACGCGGCCGTCCATCAGCGCGATATGCAGGCCGGTTTCGTCGAAGGTGAAGTCAAAAGCGTGCAGGCCGTCGATCAGGAGCATGTCGCAGGATTCGAGGGCTTGGGAGAGGGTTGTCATTGCAGGGGTATCACTGGCGGGAAAAGCCCATGATACCTGAAAGCATCGCGGGTCAAGTCGAGTCGTCGCACCGCCGCTCCCACTGTGGGAGCGGCGGTGCGACGACTCGACTTGACCCGCGATTATCACCAGCAATCAATGGGCGAAAATCGAACCGCCCTGCTTGCCCGCCATTTTTTCCGGCTTGATCAGGAACCGCGCCAGTGCCGGCAGCAGCCACAACGCGCCGAACATGTTCCACAGCAACATGAAGGTCAGCATCAGGCCCATGTCGGCCTGGAACTTGATCGCCGAGAAGATCCAGGTGCACACGCCGATGGCCAGGCACAGACCGGTGAACAGCACCGCCTTGCCGGTGGACTTGAGGGTCTGGTAGTAGGCTTCCTGCAGCGGCAGCCCGGCACGCAGGAAACTCTCCAGGCGGCTGTAGATGTAGATGCCGTAGTCCACGCCAATACCCACGCCCAGCGCCACCACCGGCAGGGTCGCGACCTTGACGCCGATGCCCATGAAGGCCATCAGGGCGTTGCCCAGCACCGAGGTCAGCACCAGCGGCAGAACAATGCACAAGGTTGCGGCAAACGAGCGGAAGGTGATCATGCACATCACCGCCACGCAGATGTACACCAGGATCAGGATGGTCAGCTCGGCCGACTTGATCACCTCGTTGGTGGCCGCCTCGATACCGGCGTTACCGGCCGCCAGGAGGAATTCCAGGCCTTCCTTGTTGTGGGTGTCGGCAAATTCCTGCACCGCCTTGACCGCGCGGTCGAGGGTCTCGGCCTTGTGGTCGTTGAGGAAGATCAGCACCGGCGCCAGCGAGCAGTCGGCGTTGTACAGGCCATCGGCTCGGGAGATCGAGCTGTTGAGCACGTCCGGGTTGCGCGACAGGCTTTCCCATTTCAGGTTGCCCTCGTTCATGCCCTTGATCATCTGTTTGGACACGGTCACCAGGGAGATCGCCGACTGCACCCCCTGGGTGTTCTCCATCTTCCACATCAGCTCGTCGATCGGCGCCATGGTCGAGTGCACCGAGCAGCCTTCGGTCGGGGTCTTGACCATGACCACCAGCACGTCGGAGCTGGTCGAGTAGTTGTTGATGATGAAGGCGTTGTCCTGGTTGTAGCGCGAGTCCGGACGCAGCTCCGGCGCGCCCTGGTCGAGGTCGCCGATCTTCAGGTTCTGGCTGTACCAGAGGCCGCCACCGAAGGCCAGCAAGGCCAGGACGATGGACACCGGCGCGACCTTGGCGCTGGCAAAATTCGACAGCAGGCGCCAGAACGGATGCTCGCGGGTGGCGTCCTTCTTGCTGCGCTCGATGGCCTTCTTGCTGATGCCGACATAAGAGATGGCGACCGGCAGCAGGATCAGGTTGGTAAAGACGATTACCGCCACCCCGATCGAGGCACCGATGGCCAGCTCGCGGATCACGCCGATGTCGATGATCAACAGGGTGATGAAGCCCACGGCGTCGGCCAGGATGGCGATCATCCCCGGCAGGAACAGCTGGCGGAAGGTGCGCCGGGCCGCGGTCAGGGCGTTGTCGGCATCACTGGACTGCAAAGCGATGCCGTTGATCTTCTGCACCCCGTGAGAGATGCCGATGGCGAAGATCAGGAACGGCACCAGCATCGAGTACGGGTCGAGGCCGAAGCCCACCGCATGCATCAGGCCCAATTGCCAGACCACCGCCACCAGGGTGGTGATCAGCACGGCGATGGTGCTGCGGATACACCAGGTGAACCAGTACAGTAGCACCCAGGTGATCACCAGGGCGATGCCGAAGAACATCGCCACCATCATCAGGCCGTCGATCAGGTCACCGACCTTCTTGGCGAAGCCGACGATGTGCACCTTCACGTTGGGGTTCTGGGCCTGAAACTTGTCGCGGATTTTCTCTTCGAGCTGATGGGAGAATTGCTGGTAGTCGAGCTTGATCAGCCTGCCCTGGTCCTGCGGGTCGGGGTAGGACTCCAGCAGCGGGATGTCGATGATGCTCGACTTGAAGTTGTTGGCCACCAGGCGCCCGACCTGCCCGGACTTGAGCACGTTGTTGCGCAACTGGTCGAGGCTGTCGGCCGAGCCGTCGTAGGTCTGCGGGATCACCTCGCCGCCGGCGAAGCCCTCTTCGGTCACTTCGGTCCAGCGCACGCTGGGGCTCCACAGCGACTTAAGCCCCGAGCGGTCGACGCCGGGAATGTAGAACACCTCGTCATGCACCTGACGCAGGGTTTCCATGTAGTCCTTGCTGAAGATATCGCCGTCGGTGGCTTCCACCGAAATGCGCACGGTGTTGCCGAGGTTGGCCAGGTCGTTGCGGTGCTCGAGCATCTTCTCGATGAACGGATGTTCGAGCGGGATCATTTTTTCGAAGCTGGTGGACGGACGAATCTGCGTGGCCTGCCAGAACAGGAACACGCTAACCAGCAGGCAGATGAGGATCACCACCGGGCGGTTATTGAAGATCAGGCGCTCAAGCAAGGTCGCCTTGTCCTGATGGTGTTGCTGCTGATTCATGTTGAACTGCTCCTGACGGGTCATGGCTGCACTCCTTCGGCGCCCTTGGCCGAAGCCAGGTGCACGCCACCCTGGCCCACCAGCACCAGGCGCCCTGCATTCAGCCCGCTGACGCCGGACAGGGCGATGCGATCGGCCCGGTTGAACACGCTGAAGCTCTGGCCATCGTCGCTGCTGCGCAGCACGCTGCCGCCATTGCCCACGAGTACCAGGCTGCCATCATCGAGAAGCGTAGCGCTTGCCAGACCAAATTCGAGGTTGCCGCGCGCGGCTTTCAATTCGATCTGTTGCCAGCTATCGCCAAAATCCGTGGAGCGATAGAGGTTGCCGCGCAAGCCGTAGGCCAGCAAGGTACGCGACTGGGCGGTGCCGGTGACGCCGAACAGCGAGCCTTCATAAGGGCCTTCGAGCTTTTCCCAGGTCTGGCCGTCGTCGCTGGAGCGGAACATGCTGCCCTGCTCGCCAACGATGAACAGGCCGGCGTCTTTTACTGCGGCGATGCCGTTGAGGTGCAACTGGTCATCGTTAAGCAGCCGATCGCCAACATCGTTCCAGTGCTTGCCACCGTCGGTGGTTTCCAGCAATGCGCCATAGGCGCCCACGGCGATGCCGTGCTGCGTGTCTTTGAACCAGACATCGAGCAGCGGCGCTTCACGCTTGAGGTCTTCGAATTGTTTGTTCCAGGTGGCGCCGCCGTCGGTGCTGGCGAGGATCTGCGCATCGTGGCCGACCGCCCAACCGTGCTGGTCGTCGACAAAATAGACGGCGGTGAGCAGTTGCCGGGTCGGCACCTTGGCCTGGGTCCAGGACTTGCCCTGGTCATCGGAAAACAGGATATGGCCACGATCACCCACGGCGACCAGGCGTGCACCGGCCTTGGTGACGTCCAGCAGCAAGCTTTTTACCGCCTTGGACGATTGGGTGGAGTAGTCATCGGTTTGCGCGGCTGCGGCTTCGGCCGTATTGGCCCACAGCCCGATTGCCAAGACCAGCAAGCCGCTGGCGGCCAATGCCCAAGGGCGATTGCCGGCTTTACGCGCAGCAGCGCCGAGACCCGCCATGACAGGCTCAGTCATAGATCTATCCCCCGTTTATTGTTATTTGGGTCAATCTATATGCAGGTACTGCAAAAACCGTGTTCCAGAGCCCCGCAATAGCTGAGAGCCATCCTATCGGGGTTTGCAAAGGGCTGACAACGAACGGGACGTTATCTTTTGTTAAGCGCAGGATTTGCGGGGAAACAATCGCGGGTCAAGCCCGCTCCCACACTAAATGTGGGAGCGGGCTTGACCCGCGATGAGGCCATCAAGCCAGACTTTTGCTCACAACTTCATACACATCGCTGGACAGCGAACCACTAGCCAGAATCCGCTCCAGCTCGCCTTTCATCAACGCCTGACGGGCGCTGTCGTATTTGCGCCAGCGGGTCAGCGGCGCCAGTTGCCGCGAAGCGATCTGCGGGTTGAGGGCGTTGAGTTCGATCACCAGGTCCGCCAGGAAGCGATAGCCCGAACCATCGCCGGCATGGAAGTTGACCAGGTTCTGCCCGGCGAAGGCACCGATCAGGGCGCGGACCTTGTTCGGGTTCTTCATGGTGAAGGCCGGGTGCTGCATCAGCGCCTTGACCCGCGCCAGGCCGCCCGGCAGGGTGCTGGCCGCCTGTACGCTGAACCATTGGTCCATGACCAGCGGGTTGTCCTTGAAGTGCTCGGCAAAGCTTTCCAGGGCCTTGGCCCGCTGCGTCTCGAACGGCGAGTTGACCAGCACGGCCAGGGCGGTGAGGCGCTCGGTCATGTTGTCACAGGCGTCAAACTGCTCCAGGGTTGCAGCCAGCACTTCGGGCCGGGCGCTGAGCATCAGGTACGAGAGCACGATGTTCTGCAGGCTGCGACGGGCAAAGTGCTCGGCTTCGGCAACGTACTCGGTGCCACGCGATAGCGCGCGGTTGGCCTGGTAGCGTGCGTTGAGGGCATCGAACAGCTGCTCGGCGATCTGCTTGCGGGCGAACTCGCGGGCGGCGTGGATGGCATCGACGTCAGCCACTTCGCTGATTTCGGTGAGGTAGGCTTCGCTGGGCAGCGAGAGCATCTCGGCGACCATGGCCTGGTCCAGTTGCTCGTTGGCCAGTACCGTACCCAACGCGGTCACCAGGCGCTGATCCAGCACTAGCTTGGCGCCCTGCTGGTGCTGGGCGATCAGTTCCTGCAGCACCTGTACCGACAGTTGCTGGCCGGCTTCCCAGCGATTGAAACCATCGCTGTCGTGCTGCATGAGGAACATCAGCTGGTCACGGTCATACGGAAAGCTCAGCTTGACCGGGGCACTGAAGCCACGCAGCAAGGAGGGTAGCGGCTTGGCAGCGATGCCTTCGAAGGTGAAGGTCTGCTCGGCTTCGGTGACCGACAACACCCGCGAGGTGCCGTCTGCTGCCGCTTCACCTTGCAGGCGCAGGGCAATGTCGTTGCCCTGGGCATCGAGCAGGCCCAGCTCCACCGGGATCACGAATGGTTTTTTCTCGACCTTGTCCGGGGTGGCCGGGCAGCTCTGGCGGAACGTCAGGCTGTAAGTCTGCGTGGCGCTGTCGTAAGCCTCGCTGACTGCCAGGCGCGGCGTGCCGGCCTGGCTGTACCAACGCTTGAACTGGGTCAGGTCGACGCCGTTGGCGTCTTCCATGGCCTTGATGAAGTCATCGCAGGTCACGGCCTGGCCGTCATGACGCTCGAAGTACAGGTCGCTGCCTTTACGGAAACCCTCGGCGCCCAGCAGGGTGCGGACCATGCGCACCACTTCCGAGCCCTTCTCGTAGACGGTCAGGGTGTAGAAGTTGGAGATCTCGATGAAGCTGTCGGGGCGCACGGCGTGGGCCATGGGCCCGGCGTCTTCGGCGAACTGGTGGGTGCGCAGGTAGGCGACGTCCTCGATGCGCTTGACCGTGCGCGAGTTCATGTCGGCGCTGAACTCCGAATCACGGAACACCGTGAAGCCTTCCTTGAGCGACAGCTGGAACCAGTCGCGGCAGGTCACGCGGTTGCCCGACCAGTTGTGGAAGTATTCGTGGGCGACCACCGCCTCGACCCGCTGGTGCGCAGCGTCGGTGGCGGTTTCGGCGCGGGCCAGCACGCAGCTGGAGTTGAAGATGTTCAGGCCCTTGTTTTCCATGGCGCCCATGTTGAAGTCGTTGACCGCGACGATCATGAAGATGTCCAGGTCGTACTCGCGGCCATAGACTTCCTCGTCCCAGCGCATGGACTTCTTCAGGCTGGTCATGGCGTGCTGGCACTTGTCGATGTTTTCCGGCTCGACATAAATGCGCAGGGTCACGTCACGGCCCGACTGACGGGTGAATTTGTCTTCGACGCACCACAGGTCACCGGCGACCAGGGCAAACAGGTAGGCCGGTTTCATAAACGGGTCTTCCCAGGTCGCCCAATGCCGGCCATCTTCCTGCGGGCCAGTCCCGACAGGGTTGCCGTTGGACAGCAGCACCGGGTAGCGATGCTGCTCGGCGATCACCGTGGTGGTGAACTTGCTCATCACGTCCGGGCGGTCGAGGTAGTAGGTGATCTTGCGAAAACCCTCGGCCTCGCACTGGGTGCAGAACATGCTGCCGGACTTGTACAGGCCTTCGAGGGCGGTGTTGCGCTCGGGGTGGATCTTCACGCTGGTGTCGAGGGTGAAGGTCGCAGCCTTGGGCTGTACGGTCAGGTGGCTGTCATCGAGCTGGTAGTCGCCGGCGGCCAGGGCCTGGTCGTCCAGGGCGACGCTGAGCAGCTCCAACTGCTGGCCGTCGAGCACCAGCGGCGGCAGGCCGGCACCACGGGCCGGATTGCGGCGCATGACCAGCTGCGCGTGGACCAGGCTGTGGTCCTCGAACAGTTCGAAGGTCAGGTGGGTCTCGTCGATCAGGTATTCGGGGGCCTGATAGTCCTTGAGGTAGATCACTTGCGGCTGTTCGGTACGCATGTGGCGGTCCTTTTTTACTGATGCACGGCGAGCTGGTACGCCGTGTATTTGCGAATATTGATCACGCCGGTGTCGAAGATCAGGTACTGGCCCTTGATGCCCAACAGCGTGCCTTCAGCCACGGGGTTCTTGTCCAGGTTAAAGCTGACGATCTTGCTTGGGTAGGCCTCGACCGGGTAGCGGATTTCCAGCACTTCACCATCATTCAACGGCTGCACGGCCTGTAGGCCGAATCGTGCCTGCAGGGCAGTCAGGCCCTCGGCGCAGCTGTCGAACAGTTGATCGCGCACGGCAAGCAGGTCGACCGCCTCGGCATCGCCCTTGAGCAAGGCGCGCCAGTTGGTGCGGTCGGCCACCTGGCTGCGGAACAGGTCTTCGACCAGCCCCGACTGCTGGCGGGTGGCAACCCGCACGATCGGCAGCGCCTGGCTGGCGCCCTGGTCTAGCCAGCGGGTGGGCAACTGGGTCGCCCGGGTAATGCCGACCTTGATGCCTGAGGAGTTGGCCAGGTACACCACATGATTGGTCATGCAGAACTGCTCGCCCCACGAAGGTTCGCGGCAGGTGCCCTGATCGTAGTGGCATTTTTCCGGAGCCATGATGCACACGTCGCACTGCGCAAGCTTGGTCATGCACGGGTAGCAATAACCCTGGCTGAAGCTGGTCTTGGTCTTGCGCCCGCAGTGGCTGCAATGGATGGCACCGAGGTATTCCAGGCGCAGGGTCTTGCCGATCAAGGGGTTGACCGGCACTTCCTGCTCGCCCAGACGAAAAGCGTACTGCACCACCGGCGCATCGAGACGCGCCGACATTTTACTGATGGAGCCGCGGCCGAGTTCGATCAATGGATCGCATCCGACTTGAACAGGATGTTCGGCACCGGTGCCGACTTCGAGGCGCATTCCTGCGGGCCCATGTAACCGGTACGCTGTTCTTCCGGCAGGTTCTGCAGCTCCCAGGCGATCACCGCCTGCAGCGACAGCTCTTTCTGCTCGGTGGTGAGCTTGCGCCCGTCTGCCCATTTGCCCAGCTCTACCGCCAGTTTCAGGCTCTGGTAGATTTCCGGGGTGATGTTTTCAATCATTTGCGCAAAAGTGGACATAAGGTCTCCCAAAATCAAGCGGTCAGTTTACGCCGGGCCAGCGCCCCGCCCAAGAGCCCGCTGAGGCAACCGACCAACAGCCCGCCGACATGGGCGGCGTTGGCGATCTGGCCGAAGCCGAGCAGGCTGATCAAACCGGACAGGCACAGCAGCAGCCACACCAGCATCATCACCAGCACGCCGCGCGGCATGCGATACACCGGGTTGGGCGCCAGCCACTGGTACAGCCAGATGTGTCCGAGCAAACCGTAGAGCACCCCCGACAAGCCGCCGAACAGGCTCGGGCCGCCAAACAGGTACTGCGCCGCGTTGGACACCAGGCTGAACAGCAAGGTCAGGCCGAGCAGGTTCCATGGCCCCTGGCGCAGTTCGATGCGCCGGCCCAGTTCCCAGTACCAGAGGCCGTTCATGGCCAGGTGGAGGATGCCGAAATGCACCAGCATCGGCGTGAACAGGCGCCACCACTGGCCATCGGCAAGGCTGGCGGCCAAGGGGGTGAAGTACAGGTAGTCGCCCTGCACGCGAAAATCGAGGAAGGTCAGCCAGCTCAAGGTCGCGAAGTTGTCGCCAAGGCCAGTAAGGCCGGCGACGATCAGGCACAGCAGGAGGATCGCCGCCGTGGCCTTGCTGGCGCGCAACTGCTCGCCGATGCTCGGACGCGCCGGCGGCGCCAGGGCGGCATCGGCCGGCAGTTCGAACTCGGCATTGCCCGCGGGGAAACGCTGGTAAAGCTGGCGTACGTCTTCGGCGAGGTTCTCGGCCACCCACAACACCTGGTCACCGCCCTCCTCGCTGACCCGGTGCGGCACCTGCAGGCGCCGCAACAGGCCGACAAAGCCGCTGAGATCGGTACTCAACGGCATGCGTAGTACCACCACTGCAGTCATTGGCTGGCCTCCGGCCGGTCGACATCAACCCAGACGAACTTGCGCGGGTCGATGCGGGTTTCAGCATCCAGGCGGTAAGCGACCAGTTTGCCGTACAGCACCGCACTGTAGTCCAGGCAGGCCAGGTTGGCGCGGATCGGCGCCGGCTTGCCGCTGCGCCAGTAATGGCCGACGAACAGCATCGGCTCGTCCTCGCTGTAGCGCAGCAAGGCGTTCTTCTGGCTGTGGCTGAGCGGCGCACTGGCCACCTGCTCGGGCAACGCATCGGGCTGGAAGACGATATCGCCGTAGGTCTGCGGGTCTTCTTCCCAGAACTTGGTGCGGAAAAACGCCCGGGTCAGGCCGTCGCCGCCGGTCAGGGTCAAACCGTCCGGCAGGCGCATGTCGGTGCCGCGCAACAGGCGGTTGCAGACTGTGGCGGCAAAGCTCTCAGGCACTGCCGAAGCCTGGATGAAATGCTCGTCGATGCGCCCGTCCGGGTACTGCTGGCGCAACGGGTCGATCAGCCGCGCATCCCAGCAGGCATGGACAACGCGAAAACGCCCGGCGTCGATGAACAACGGCAGTTCGTAGAACCACTCGAGAAAGTCATGCCAGTCGCCTGGATGCTGTTCGAACTGGGTCAAGGTTTCGTAGATCAGCCGGCCGTGGCGCGGGGTGTGCTCGCGCACGTAGTGCTTGCCGCTCTCGGGCAACGCCGGGGTGTTCCAGCCCAGGGCGTTGTACTCGTGGTTGCCCATGATGCAGTGGGCCTGGCCGGCCTCGACCATGTCATGGACGATGTGCAGCGCTTCGCGAATCCGCGGGCCACGGTCGATGATGTCGCCAAGGAACACGGCCTGGCGCGACGGATGCCGCCAGACGCCACCCTGGCGCTTGTAGCCGAGGGCGTCGAGCAGGCGTTCGAGGGTATGTGCACAGCCGTGCACGTCACCGATCAGGTCGAAACTGCGAGCGGGATCGAGCATCACTCGCCTCCACCACCCAGGCGGCTGCCCCAGCCGAGCTTGGTCCGGCATACCTCGTAGTAATTGTGATCCAGCGGATGGATCAGGCGCAGCTTCTGCGGCTTCTTGTTGACCGTGATGGTATCGCCAGGCGCGCAGGTGAAATGGTTCTGGCCGTCGCAGGAAATCTGCGGGTAGATCTGCAGGTCCTTGGACACGACGATCTTCAGCTCACTGTTGCCGTCAACCACGATCGGCCGCCCCGACAGCGTGTGCGGGTACATCGGCACGATGACGATGGCGTCGAGCTTGGGGTGCATGATCGGCCCGCCCGCCGACAGCGCGTAGGCGGTCGAGCCGGTCGGGGTGGCGACGATCAGGCCGTCGGCCTTCTGGCTGCAGACGAACTGGCCATCGATGTAGATCTCGAACTCGATCATCCGCGTCGACTTGCCCGGGTGCAGCACCACATCGTTGAGGGCGTCGCCCTGGCCGATGGCTTCGGCGTGCCGGCGCACTTCGGCCTGCAGCAGGAAGCGGTTTTCCACCAGGTAGTGGCCGTCGAGCACCTCGGCGACCTTGACCTCCAGCTCATCGGGGCGGATGTCGGTCAGAAAGCCCAGGCTGCCACGGTTGATGCCCAGTACCGGAATGTTGTGCCGGGCCAGGGCGCGGGCGGCGCCGAGCAGGCTGCCGTCGCCACCGACGACGATCACCAGGTCGCAGACCTCGCCCAGCAGCTTGCGGGTCGAGGTTTGCAGGCCGTGGCCGGGCAGGACTTCGGCGATGGTGTCCTCGAGGATCACGTGCAGATGCCGCGCCAGCAGGAATTTTTTCAGTCGGCGAATGGTATCGAGCACCTGGGAGCTGCCCAGACGTCCGATGATACCGATATTGCGAAATTGCTCCATGGGGCTCCAGGGCTCTGCGGCGGGTAAAGAGGCGATTCTCGCCAAAGAGTCCGATTATGGGCGAAAGCGCCGGGCAGCGGCAAACGCCGGAGAAATTCAGCAAGCGCGCAGGCTGAGCGGCTATGCTCGCAGAATGAACCCGTTCCCCAGCCTGACCGACCTGCCCCGCCAGTTGCGCCAGCCCCAGGTGCGCGACCTGGCCTGGGTGATCCTGGCGCCGCCGATGCTGCGCGACACGCCGTGGCCGCAGCGCCACCCGCTGGCGGCCAGCCGCTGGGTAGCCGAGCCTGAACAACTGCGCCAGTGGCTGCTGGCACAAGACCGCGACAGCCAGGCCCTGCTGCACTGGCTGGCCCAGGCCAGCACCCGGCGCCTGGGTTTGTACTACGAACGTCTATGGCAGTTCGTCCTCCAGCATGCCCCCGGCGTGACCCTGTTGGCTGCCAACCTGCCGATCCGCAATGGCGGGCACACCCTAGGCGAGCTGGACCTGTTGCTGCGCGACAGCGACGGTGTGCACCACCTGGAGCTGGCGATCAAGCTGTACCTGGGGCCGCAGAACGGCACGGGAGAGAACCCGGCGCAGTGGCTGGGGCCGGGTTGCCATGACCGCCTGGACCGCAAGCTTGCCCACCTGGCCGAACACCAGTTGCCGATTTCGGCGCGCGCGGAAAGCCGCGAAGCGCTGGCGGCGCTGGAGATCGAGCAGTTCAGTGCGCAATTGTGGCTGGGCGGTTACCTGCTCTACCCCTGGCCGGGGCAGGCGCAAGCGCCGCGAGGGGCCAACCCGCAGCATTTGCGCGGGCTCTGGTTGCATCAGCGGGACTGGGCGTCATTGCAGGCGCAAAGCGCGGCTGGTCGCTGGCAGCCGCTACCGCGCCATGCCTGGCTAGCGCCGGCCTGTTATCCGGCGCAAGACTGCTGGTCGGTGCAGCGCTTCGAAACCTGGCTGCAGGCCCTGGACCCGCTGGCACCGGCGCAGTTGCTGGTAAGGCTGGTCGAGGGCGAGCGTGGCGAGTGGGAGGAAGCCGAGCGCTTGTTCCTGGTCTCTGACCTTTGGCCCAATCTTCCCGGGTAAATGGTTTTGTGGGAGCGGCGGTGCGACGCCTCGACTTGCCCCGTGATCAGGCCAGCCCTAAGCCACCGTCAAGCGCAACGCCAGCGCCACCAGCGTCAGCAGCAACACCGGCAGCGTCAGCACAATCCCGACCTTGAAGTAATACCCCCAGCCAATCTTCACCCCCTTGCGCTCCAGCACATGCAACCACAACAGGGTCGCCAGGCTGCCGATCGGGGTAATTTTCGGCCCCAGGTCACTGCCGATCACGTTGGCGTAGATCATCGCTTCCTTGACCACCCCGGTGGCGGCACTGGCATCGATCGACAAGGCGCCGATCAGCACCGTCGGCAGGTTGTTCATGATCGACGACAGCACCGCGGTCAGCAGCCCGGTACCCAGCGCCGCACCCCACACCCCGCCGCTGGCGAATGCGTTGAGCCAACCGGCCAGGTAATCGGTCAGCCCGGCGTTGCGCAGGCCATAGACCACCAGGTACATCCCTAAGGAGAACACCACGATGTGCCAGGGCGCTTCTTTGAGCACCTTGCGCGTGGAAATCCTGTGCCCGCGTGCCGCCACCAGCAGCAACACCAGTGCACAAACCGCCGAAATCGCGCTGATGGGGATGCCCAGCGGCTCAAGGGCAAAACAGCCGAGCAGCAGGATCGCCAGCACCAGCCAGCCGGCAACAAACGTCGCCGGGTCTTGCACCACGCTGCGCGGCGCATCCAGTTGCAGCGGGTCGTAATCCGCCGGGATATCGCGGCGGAAGTACCACAACAGCACCGCCAGGGTTGCCGCCACGGCAACCAGGTTGACCGGCACCATCACCGCCGCATAACGGTTGAAACCAATACCGAAGAAGTCGGCGGAGACGATGTTGACCAGGTTCGACACCACCAGCGGCAAGCTCGCGGTATCGGCAATAAAACCTGCGGCCATGACAAAAGCCAGGGTCGCCGCCGGGCTGAAGCGCAGGGCCAGGAGCATGGCCACCACGATCGGGGTGAGGATCAGCGCCGCGCCGTCGTTGGCAAACAACGCCGACACCAGCGCCCCCAGCAGCACGATGTAGCAGAACAGCCGCCGGCCACTGCCGCGCCCCCAACGCGCCACGTGCAGCGCCGCCCAGGCAAAAAAGCCAGCAGCATCGAGCAACAGGCTGATGATAATCAGGGCAATGAAGGTGCCGGTGGCGTTCCAGATGATCTGCCAGACCACCGGAATATCGCTCCACTGCACCACCCCGCAGAGCAACGCCAGCAGCGCCCCGCCCGTGGCACTCCAGCCAACGCCCAGGCCGCGGGGCTGCCAGATCACCAGGGTAATGGTCAGGAGGAATATCAGCGATGCCATCAGCATGAAGTACAAGCCTTGTAGAAATCGGACTCAAGCGCCGGATTCTAGCGACAGATCAAGGCCTGCGTGACCAATTTCTGCTGCAATGGCCGGGTAATCGGCTGGCAAGCGGTTACAGTTAGCTGACTGCGCCACAAGAGCGCGGACTTCGACCTGATGATGAGGAATACCCATGACGTTGAGCCAAAACCAGGCCCGCTACGGCGGTCTGTCGATTGCCCTGCACTGGCTGATGCTGGTGCTGCTGGCGGCGGTCTACGCCTTTATCGAACTGCGCGGCATGTTCCCCAAGGACAGCGCCGAGCGCGCGCTGATGAAAGACCTGCACTTCATGCTCGGCCTGACGGTATTCGTGCTGGTCTGGCTGCGCCTGGCCCTGCGCCTGGGCCGCCCGACCCCGCCGATCATTCCGGCGCCGCCGGCCTGGCAGACCGGCCTGGCGCACCTGATGCACCTGGCCCTGTACCTGCTGATGATCGGCCTGCCGCTGGCCGGCTGGCTGCTGCTCAGCGCTGCCAACAAGCCGATCCCGTTCTATGGCTTCGAGCTGCCGGCGCTTATAGCCCCGGACCCGGACCTGGCCAAGTTCATCAAGGGCTGGCACGAGCGCATCGGCACCTGGGGCTACTGGTTGATCGGCCTGCATGCTGTTGCCGGCCTGTTCCATCACTATGTGCAGCGCGACAACACCTTGCTGCGCATGTTGCCACGCAATAACTAGGCGAACCCGCGGCGGCCCTGCAGGCCGCCGCTGTGCAAAAAGATCAGCCGGGTGTCGGCGGCAAAAGCCCCCGCTTCGACTTCCCGGCGCAGCGCCAGCAAGGCCTTGGCGGTGTACAGCGGCTCCAGCGGCATGCCCGTTTCAGATTCGCAGTCGGCCATAAACGCCAGCAACTCGTCATCGACCTTGGCAAAGCCGCCACGGCAGGCCTCATGCAGCCTGTAACCTGCCTTGCCAACCAGTGTTTCGACAGACTCGGGCACGCCGTGGTCCAGCGGTACGGCCAGGGCGCCATGCACCTCACGCCGGCCCGCCTCGGCCAACACCAACCCGGCCAGGGTGGTGCCGGTGCCGGCCGCCAGCCACCAGCCGTGGTAATCCGCCCAGCCCAGCGCCGCCAACTGCGCTTGCGCCTGCTCGACGATCAACGCACAACCCTTGGCGCCCAACGCCCCGCCACCGCCTTCAGCGACACACTGCCAACCCGGATAAAGCGCCTGCCACGGCTGCCAGAACCCCGGTTGATGACGCTCGCGATAACCGCCATAACCCAACCAGTGCAACTGCATGCCAAAGGCTTGCAGGTCGCGCACGGTCGGGGTGTCCTGGGCATGGCCACGCAACAGCCCGGCGGTAGCAAAGCCGAAGCGCTTGCCCGCCGCCGCCAGGGCATGCAGGTGATTGGAATGGGCGCCGCCAAGGCTGATCACCCCGGGCGCCCCTTGGGCCTGGGCGATTCGCAGGTGCTCGAGCAGCTTGAACCACTTGTTGCCACTGATCAGCGGGTCGATCAGGTCCAGGCGCAACACCGCGAGCTTCACGCCATGAGGGCGTAGCCAGTTCAGCGGCAAGGGTTGCAGGGGCGCGAGCGGAAGGTCGTCGAAATTGCCAATCATGGGCGGGGCACAACAGGGCTGCCAGGGCAGCGCAGTGTAACAGCGCGACGGGCCGGGCGGCCCGCCGCGCTGCGCCGGTCAGAGCTCGGCGGCCAGGCGCGAGCCCTGGTTGATGGCGCGCTTGGCGTCCAGTTCGGCAGCGACATCGGCGCCACCGATCAGGTGCACCGACTGCCCGGCGGCGAGCAAGCCGTCCTGCAGTTCGCGCAGCGGATCCTGGCCGGCGCAGATGACGATGTTATCCACAGGCAGCACCTGCGGCTCGCCCTCGGCGATACGGATGTGCAGGCCGGCATCGTCGATGTTCAGGTATTCGACGCTGTTAAGCATCTGCACCTGCTTGTTCTTCAAGCCCGTACGGTGAATCCAGCCGGTGGTCTTGCCCAGGCCGTCGCCGACCTTGGTTTTTTTCCGTTGCAGGAGGAACACCTGGCGCGCCGGCGCATGCGGCTCGGCCTTGATCCCGGCCACGCCGCCGCGGGCTTCAAGCCGGGTATCGATGCCCCACTCCTTCCAGAACGCTTCACGATCCTGGCTGGTGGCCACGCCCTGGTGCACCAGGTACTCGGAGACGTCAAAGCCGATACCGCCAGCGCCGATCACGGCGACCTTCTGCCCTACCGACTTGCGCTGCAGCAGCACGTCCAGGTAGCTCAACACCTTGGCGTGCTCGATGCCAGGGATGGCCGGCAGGCGCGGGGCGATACCGGTGGCGAGGATGATCTCGTCAAAACCGCCCGCCGCCAGTTGCTCGGCATCGACGCGGGTGTTCAGACACAGCTCGACACCGGTGGTCTGCAGCTTGCGCTTGAAGTAGCGCAGGGTTTCATAGAACTCCTCTTTGCCCGGCACGCGCTTGGCCACGTTGAACTGGCCGCCGATCTCGCTGGCCGAATCGAACAGGGTCACTTCATGGCCGCGCTCGGCCGCCACGGTGGCAGCCGCCAGGCCGGCGGGGCCGGCGCCCACTACGGCGATACGCTTGACCTGGGTTACCGGCAGGTAATTGAGCTCGGTTTCGTGGCAGGCGCGCGGGTTGACCAGGCAGCTGGTCAGCTTGCCGCCAAAGGTGTGGTCCAGGCAGGCCTGGTTGCAGCCGATGCAGGTGTTGATCTCGTCGCCACGCCCGGCGGCGGCCTTGTTGACGAACTCCGGGTCAGCCAGGAACGGCCGCGCCATCGAGACCATGTCGGCGTCGCCCTCGGCAAGGATCTGCTCGGCGACTTCCGGGGTGTTGATGCGGTTGGTGGTGATCAGCGGGATCTGCACCGCGCCGCGCAGCTTGGCGGTGACCTTGGTGAATGCCGCACGCGGCACCTTGGTGGCGATGGTCGGGATCCGCGCTTCGTGCCAGCCGATACCGGTGTTGATGAGGGTCGCGCCGGCCTGCTCCACGGCCTTGGCCAGTTGCACGATCTCTTCCCAGCTGCTGCCGCCCTCGACCAGGTCGAGCATCGACAGGCGAAAGATGATGATGAAGTTCGGCCCTACCGCTTCGCGCACCCGGCGCACGATCTCCACCGCCAGGCGCATGCGGTTCTCGTAGCTGCCACCCCAGCGATCGGTACGCTGGTTGGTGTGGGCGGCGAGGAACTGGTTGATGAAGTAGCCTTCCGACCCCATGATCTCGACGCCGTCGTACTCGGCGCTTTGCGCCAGCAGCGAGCAGGTGACGAAGTCCTGGATCTGCCTCTCGATGCCCTCTTCGTCCAGCTCACGCGGCTTGAACGGGTTGATCGGCGCCTGGATCGCGCTCGGCGCTACCGATTTGGGGCTGTAGGCATAGCGCCCGGCGTGGAGGATCTGCATGCAGATCTTGCCACCGGCTTCATGCACCGCTTGGGTGACGATGCGGTGTTTATCGGCTTCTTCCGGCGTGCTCAGCTTGGCCGCGCCGGAATACACCCCGCCCTCCACGTTCGGGCCGATGCCGCCGGTCACCATCAGGCCAACGCCGCCACGGGCACGCTCGGCAAAATAGGCCGCCATGCGCTCGAAACCGCCGGGCTTTTCTTCAAGGCCGGTGTGCATCGAGCCCATCAGGGTGCGGTTGCGCAAGGTGGTGAAACCCAGGTCCAGCGGGGCGAGCAAATGCGGGTATTGAGCGGCGGCCATAGTGAACTCCACAACAGGCGTAATCACGGAATGCGGGCGCCTCGCCAAGGCTGGCGGGGCCCGTCAGTTATCTGAGGCCGACATTAAAGAGCCTGCGGGCGCGGCTCAATGACCGAAAGTGACAAGTTATTGATCCTGCTGCACTCGGGGTCTACCCTAGGGGCCGAATCCCTTTTCGGCGCTGTCCCGTTTCATGCGAAAACTTCTGTTGAGCGCCCTGGCGCTGGTTGTCATTGCCGTCCTCAGTGGCTACGGCTTCTGGACCGAGCAGCGCCCGGCCGGGCACTACCTGTCGGACCTGCGCATCGAGCTGGCCCTGAGCGAAGGCGTGCCGGCCGATCACGGCAACCTGCTGGGCGTCGAGCCGCAGCTGTTCCCCGGTGACTACCAGAGCCTGCAGCGCCTGCACCGCAAGCTGGCCGCCTACCTTGAACACGCCCGCGCCCAGGGCCTGGTCAACGCCAAAACCATCGTCATCCTGCCCGAACACATCGGCACCTGGCTGTGGGCCCGAGGCGAGAAGAGCGAGCTGTACCAGGTCACCCAACGCCGCGAAGCCCTGCAATGGCTGGAACTGAGCAACCCGCTGCGCTACGGCCTGGCCCTGCTCGGCGCCGAGGGTGACGACCGTCGTGCCGACGCCCACCTGCGCATGAAAGCCGGGCAGATGGCCGAGGATTATCAGCAACTGTTCGGCGGCCTGGCCAAGGAGTTCGGCGTGACCCTGGTGGCCGGCTCCATCGTCCTGCCTGAACCTTACGTCGAGCGCGGCACCCTGCGCATCGGCTCCGGCGCCCTGTACAACGCAAGCCTGGTGTTCGCCAGCGACGGCTCGGTGCTCGGCCAGCCGCAACGCCAGCAGCACCCGGACAGTGAAGTGCGGCGCTTTATCAGCAGCGGCACCGATCAACCGCCACAGGTGCTGCAAACCCCGGCCGGGCGCCTGGGCGTGTTGATCGGCAGCGACAGCTGGTACCCGAGCAACCAGCAGCAACTGGCCAACCAGTTTGCCCAGATCGTCGCCAACCCGGTGTTTCTCAGCGGCCATGACAGCTGGAACGCGCCGTGGCGCGGCAACCGGCATCAACCCCTGGCCTCGTCGCTGGCGCTAAAGCCCGGTGAGGTGAGCGAACACGAAGCCTGGCAACGCCTGACCCTGAACGCCAACGCCGCCAGGGTCAGCAGCATGAGTGTGTTCCTGCGCGGGCGCTTCTGGGACCTGGCCGCCGATGGCCAGGGCTTTGCCCAGCTCAACGGGGTGAACCTGGGCGGCACGTCCAGCCCCGGTGCGCGCCTGCTGAACCTCTGGTTGTAGGGCATGAACCGTCCCCGCGTGCGCCTGGGCGACCTGTCGGTCGGTTTTATCCAGCCGCTGAGCGAAACCCTGCAGCAACGCGGCATCGATCCTACGGCCCTGCTCGCCCGCTACGGCCTGGAGCCAGCGCGCCTGGCCGAAGCCGGCGCGCGCCTGTCGATCCCGCGCTATATGCACCTGGGCCATGCCGCCATCGAACTGACCGGCGACCCGGCCCTGGGCCTGCACATGGGCCACATCAGCCGCCTGGGCCAGGCCGGCCTGGCCGGCGTCACTGCGGCACAAGCACCCACCGTGGGCGAAGCGGCGCGCACCTTGTTGCGCTTCGAGCCGCTGTACGCGGCCAACTACCGCGGGCACTCAAGCTTTCATGAAGACAGCAGCGGCGCCTGGCTACGGTTCTATTCGATCAGCCCGTACAACGCCTATAACCGCTTCGTGGTGGATTCGCTGCTGGCCGGCTGGCTGGCGCAGCTGTCGAGCCTGGCGGGTACGATGCTGCTGGCCGAACGGGTCGAGATCGAGTTCGAGGCGCCCGCCTACGCCGCCCACTACCAGGCCTTGAGCTGCAACCCGGTGCAGTTTGGCGCCGCCACCAATCAACTGCGCCTGAGCCGCGCCAACCTGGCCCTGCGCAACCCGGCGCACTGTCCGAGCACCTGGCAGCACCTGCTGCAACTGTGTGAGGCCGAGCTTGAGCAACGCACGCGCATACGCAGCCTGGGCGAGCGCATCGCCCACCTGCTGGGGCCGCTATTGAATGGCGGACGGGAACCGGATCTGGAGGAAGTGGCCAGGCACCTGCAATTGCCGACCTGGACCCTGCGGCGCAAGCTGGCCGAGGAAGGCACGCAGTTTCGCGCCATCCTCAACGATACCCGGCGCGATCTGGCCATGACCTATATCCGTGACACGGAACTGGCCTTTGGCGAGATTGCCTACTTGCTCGGGTTTGCCTCGGCGGAGGCTTTTCAGCGCGCGTTCAAGCGCTGGAACGGCATCACCCCGGGCGAGTTTCGCCGCAGCCAGCGGCGTACCGGCTGATTACAGCTCGGTAGCGTCTTCGGCTGGCTCGACCGGGTCGAGCTCAATGGCGCGGTATTCGAGTAGTTCTTCTTGATAGTCGTCCATCGTCTGCTCCGTTGTTTCTCATTCATGTCATTGATTCATCAACGAGCCTAAAGTGCCGCGATGAAAGAAAAATGACAATGACGCTTATCAAAACAACGTAGCAGAGACGGGCGAATTTACAGCGGCGCCTGCTCGCTGCTGGCCGGTGCTACCGGGGCGATGGTCGGGGTCGGCTCTACGGGTGCCGGCGTGCTGCTGTCCTGGACGCTGATCGGCGCAGCTTCGGCGGGCGGCGGCACCGGCTGCGAGCCACTGCTGTCATCCACCACCGGTGCGGCCGGCACTTCCGCCGTCGGGGCCGGCGACGGTTCGCTGACCGGTACGCCAGCCGCTGCAGCCGCTGGTGCTTCAACCGGAGCCGGAGCCAGGGCGGCCGCTGGTGCTGCCGGCGCGGTCTCGGGCACACCCAGCTCCACCGCTGGCTTGGCTGCAGGCTTTGCCTCAGCCTTCTTCTTGGTTTCCTTGGGCAGGAAACTTTCCACCAGGGCGAAGTAACGCTCGTAGAACTTGGCCGAGGTCACGGTCTCGCTGGCAACCTTGACCATCGAATCGTCACTGGAGCCGATCGGCATCGACACCGAACCCAGCACGCCGACGCCGAGGCTGGCCGAGGTGTTGGATTTTTTCAGCGCATAGCGATCCTGCAGGGCGTTGGCGAACATGGTCGAGCGCTGCTCGTCGCCGCTGTCGCGGGCACAGACCACGTTGAAGCTGATCTGCAGGTGCGAATCGCCAGTCTGCTGGAAGCTCTTGTTGCCATTGACCTGGCCAGCGTCGCTGCTGGTGATGATATAGCCCTGGCTGAGCAAGGCACGGCGCGCCGCTTCGCAGGTACCGGCTTCACTCACCGCAAAGCTGCGCGAGAAGGTACCCGAGTCGTCGAAATTCTCGTGTTCGTAAATGGCAGCTTTCTTCGAAGAACAGCCGGAAACACCCGCCAGCACAAGGGCCAGCCCGAGCGCACCGCAGACGGTTGACTTTGACATTGCAAATCCTGAGGAAACGGTCGGCGCCTATTGTGCAACACATCGACGGAATGCTGAAACCACAGGCGGGCAATCACCGCAGAAAATTCATACAAGGGGCCAGTGATCGCCCCTGATGCCGGGGTTTGACCATTGGTCGATAAACCCACAAATCCTTCGCTCGAGCCCTACGAACAGATCGGACCCATCCGACTTTTGCCCTGCCCATTCTACGACTACGCTGGCAACTAGCCATCACCACCTACCGGTCGACAGGAGTTATCTCGGTGAAAAACCTATCTGTGAAAATCAAGTTGCTGCTTGGCTTTGCGCCCATTCTGGTACTGATGGCGCTACTCGCCATTACCGCCATCAACAGCTTGAACACCCTGACCCAGCGCGCCGATCGCCTGGTGTCGGTCAACTACATCCTCGACAACCTCAATGAAATGCGCGCCGCCCAGCTGAGCTTCGAGCAACGCCGCGAAGGCAGCTTCGCCAGCCAGCTGGTACAGGCCCACCAGGAGGCCAGCCGCCTGGTCGAGGAAAACCTCGGCGCCCTGCCCGATGCCGACTCGCAGCGCCTGCTCAAGGCCACTGGCGATGATCTCAAGCAGTACCTGCAACAGTTCGAGCAACTCAAGGCGGCCAGCGGCGGCACCCTGCTGCAGAGCAAGCTGCATGACCAGTTGCTGCAGACCGTGCATCAGGGCCTGGAGGCGATCAACCAGTTGATCACCCTGCAGAACCAGAAGAGCACCGAGGAATCCAGCGACAGCCGCAGCCTGATGCTGGGCTTGCTGCTCGCAGCCCTGGTGCTGGGCGTGCTGATCAGTGCGCTGATCATCCGCCAGGTCACCCAGCCGCTGCGCCAGGCGGTGGAAATTGCCCGGCGCATTGGCCAAGGCGACCTGACCAACACTGCCAGCGAACCACGCCGCGACGAATTCGGCCAGCTGTTGCAGGCGCTGGCGCAAAGCGGCGAGAACCTGCGCGAGATGCTTGGCCAGGCCGGGCATGTCACCCGCCAGCTGTCGACCGCCGCCGAGGAGCTGTCGACCATCACTGAACAGACCAGCGCCGGCATCACCAGCCAGAAGGTCGAAACCGACCAGGTGGCCACGGCAATGAGCGAGATGGTTGCCACCGTCCAGGAAGTCGCGCGTAACGCCGAAGAAGCCAGCGAAGCCACGCACCAGGCCGACAGCCAGGCCAAACAGGGCAACCGCGTAGTGCAGCAGGCCCTGAGCCAGATCGGCCAGCTGGCCGACGACATCGGCAATTGCGCCAGTGCGGTCAGCCAATTGTCGCAAGAAAGCGAGCGCATCGGCACCGTGATGACGGTGATCAACGCCATTGCCGAACAGACCAACCTGCTGGCGCTCAACGCCGCCATCGAGGCGGCGCGCGCGGGTGAGGCCGGGCGCGGCTTTGCCGTGGTCGCCGATGAAGTGCGCGGGCTGGCCCAGCGCACACAACAATCAACAGCGCAGATCGAGTCGCTGATCCTGTCGTTGCAACAAGGCGCGCAGAAAGCCGCCGAAATGATGCACGCCAACCAGCAACAGGTCGGCGGTACTGTGGAGTTGGCCAACCAGGCCGGTATCGAGCTGCAGGCCATCACCCAGACCGTGACCGGCATCCAGACCATGAACCTGCAGATCGCCACCGCCGCCGAACAGCAGAGCAGCGTCGCCGAATCGATCAACCGCAGTGTGCTCAGCGTGCGCGACGTTGCCGAACAGTCGTCCACCGCGTCGCAGCAGACGGCGGCTTCGTCGGTGGAACTGGCGCGCCTGGGCAGTGAACTGCAACAGCTGGTGGCGCGCTTTCGGGTGTAACCGGTAAGTCAGCCGAACAGGCCGCCGTCGTCGCTGTCAATAACGATCGACGACAGGCTCACATGCCGCGGCCGGGTCACGGCAAACAGCACGGCCTCGACCACGTCACGGTTGGTGCCGCGCTCGCCTTTCTGGCGTTGGGCGGCGGCCTCCCAGGCCGGTTGCGTCGGGCAGATGTCGTCCAGGTACGGCGGGTGCACGCACAGCGAACGGATCGGCGTACCGGCCAGTTGCTGGCGCAGCCCTTCTGCCAGTGCACGCTGGGCCTGCTTGGCGGCGTAGAACGGCACTGAGACGCTGTGCAAGGCGGCATTGGGCAGCGCGCTGATCGAGCCTATGGTGACGATGTCCGGGCGCTGAGAGCGACGCAGAGAGGCCAGCAAGCCCTGGGTGAAGAGAAAGGTACCGGTGACCGCAGCGTTGATCACGCCGTGGACCTCTTCAGGGGAATAACCTTCCTCGTTGTGCTCCAGCCACATGGCGCCGTTGTTGATCAGCAGATCGATAGTGGGGAAGCGCTGGCTGATGGCCTGCGTTGCCTGGGTAACGCTGGCGCTGTCGGCGAGATCGACCTGGACAGTCAATGGCAGTTGAGCGGTGCGGGTTTCGATCGTGGCAGCGACTTGGGCCAGGGCTGCTTCGTTGCGGCCACAGAGCACCACCTTGCAACCAGCGTCGGCCAGGGAGATGGCCAACGCGGCACCCAGGCCGCGTCCGGCACCGGTGATGACCGCGATCGAGTCTTGAAGATTGTTCATCCTGAACCTCAGTGGAAGACTTGAGGCGCTAGCATACCGCTTGTGCGGACTGGATGCAGACCAAGCAGGCCTGAAAAGCATCGCGGGGCAAGTCGAGGCGTCGTACCGCCGCTCCCACAGAGTGGGAGCCGGCCTTGCCGGTGATGGCCGTACCACGGTGCCAAAATTTCGGCACAAAAAAAGCGACCCGAAGGTCGCTTTCTCTGGTACTGCAATATGGCGCAGCGGACGGGACTCGAACCCGCGACCCCCGGCGTGACAGGCCGGTATTCTAACCGACTGAACTACCGCTGCGTGTCGTGCTCACCCGGGCTGCGCAAAGGCTGCAAATCCCGGGCACAAAAAAAGCAACCTCAGGTCGCTCTCTTTGTTGCTTCGAGGAGTTCAAGGGCCTCGAAGCGAAGATGGCGCAGCGGACGGGACTCGAACCCGCGACCCCCGGCGTGACAGGCCGGTATTCTAACCGACTGAACTACCGCTGCGTATCGTACAGGCTTGCGCCCGCTTGAAACTGGGATCTGGCTACAAGGCTGTTTGGCCCTGGAACCTCAAACCGGTCATTAAACCGATCTGGAGAAAAGTGGCGCAGCGGACGGGACTCGAACCCGCGACCCCCGGCGTGACAGGCCGGTATTCTAACCGACTGAACTACCGCTGCGCATATGGACTTGCGTCCGGTTCCTCTCTGGTAACACCTTCTTGCGAAAGTGTCGGGTCAGGAACATCTCAGGAAGTGGTGGGTGATGACGGGATCGAACCGCCGACCCTCTGCTTGTAAGGCAGATGCTCTCCCGGCTGAGCTAATCACCCGTGTGCTTCGCTGAGGTGGCGAAATTTACGCAGGTATCGAACCTAAGTCAATAGCCTGATTGAAGTTTTTTTCACAGGGGTGAAAAAAACAGCTTCAAGGTTCAAGCTGCAAGCTACAAGAAAAAGCAAAATCAAAAGCACAACGCGGACGTCTTGAAGCTTGAAGCTTGTCGCTTGTCGCTTGTCGCTTGCCGCTTGCCGCTTGCCGCTACCGATAAACCATCTTCTTGGTCATGCCGCCGTCGACTACGAATTCCTGGCCGGTGACGAAGCCGGCGTTGCGCGACAGCAACCAGGCCACCATCGCCGCTACGTCTTCTACCGTCCCTACCCTGCCCGCCGGATGCTGGGCATGGTCGGCTTCGCTGAGGGGTTCGGCACGGCGCTGGGCAGGATCACGGGCGTCGATCCAGCCGGGGCTGACGGCGTTGACGCGAATCTCCGGGCCCAGGCTCATGGCCAGGGCATGGGTCAGGGCCAGCAGCCCACCCTTGCTCGCGGCATAGGCCTCGGTATCGGGTTCCGATTGCCCGGCGCGGGTGGAGGCCAGGTTGACGATCGCCCCGCAATGGGCGCGCAGGTACGGCGCACAGTGCTTGGCCAGCAGCATCGGGCCGCCGAGGTTGACCGCCAGCACCCGGTTCCAGTGGGCCAGGCTCAGGCTTTCGAGGGTGGTGTTGTGCGGGTCGGCAATCGCCGCGTTGCATACCAGGGCGTCGAGCCGGCCAAACTGGCCCAGCACTTCGGCCACGCCGGTCATTACCTGGGCTTCGTCGGCGACATCCATGCCGACGAACCAGGCGTTGTCACCCAGCACCTTGGCCACTTTCGCGCCACGGGCCCGGTCGAGGTCGGTGAGCACCACCTGCCAGCCTTCGCTGATCAGCCAGGCGGCAATGCCCAGGCCGATGCCCCGCGCCGCACCGGTGACCAGGGCGACGCGGCCGTTATGGCTGCTGTCGCCCACCGACCAGTCGATCACAGTGCCGCCAGCCCGCGGGCCAGGTCGGCCTTGAGGTCAGCGACGTCTTCCAGCCCCACGGCAACCCGGATCAGGCTGTCGCGAATGCCGGCGGCCTCACGCTCCTGCGGCGACAGGCGGCCGTGGGAGGTGGTGCCCGGGTGGGTGATGGTGGTCTTGCTGTCACCCAGGTTGGCGGTGATCGAAATCAGCCGGGTGGCATCGATGAAGCGCCAGGCGCCCTCTTTGCCGCCCTTGACCTCAAAGCTCACCACTGCACCGAAGCCGCTCATCTGCTGCTTGGCCAGCTCGTGCTGCGGATGGCTGTGCAGGCCCGCGTAGTGGACCTTGTCGATACCGTCCTGCTGCTCCAGCCATTCGGCCAGCGCCTGGGCATTGGCGCAGTGGGCGCGCATGCGCAGGTTGAGGGTCTCAAGGCCCTTGAGGAAGATCCAGGCGTTGAACGGGCTCAGCGACGGCCCGGCGGTGCGCAGAAAGCCCACCACTTCTTTCATCTGCTCGCTGCGCCCGGCAACCACGCCGCCCATACAACGGCCCTGGCCGTCGATGAACTTGGTCGCCGAATGCACGACGATGTCGGCGCCCAGCTTCAGCGGCTGCTGCAAGGCCGGGGTGCTGAAGCAGTTGTCGACCACCAGCTGCGCGCCCTTGGCATGGGCGATTTCAGCCAGGGCAGCAATATCCACAAGCTCCGCCAACGGGTTGGACGGTGACTCGACGAACAGCAGCTTGGTGTTGGCCTTGATCGCCTGGTCCCAGGCGGCCAGGTCGGTCAGCGGCACGTAGTCGACCTGCACGCCGAAGCGCTTGAAGTACTTCTCGAACAGGCTGATGGTCGAACCGAAGACACTCTGCGACACAAGCACATGGTCGCCGGCGCTGCACAGGGCCATGACGGTCGAGAGGATCGCCGACATGCCGGTGGAGGTGGCAACCGCCTGCTCGGCGCCTTCAAGGGCGGCGATGCGCTCTTCGAACGCGCGTACGGTGGGGTTGGTGTAGCGTGAATAGACGTTGCCTGGAACCTCGCCGGCGAACCGCGCGGCGGCATCGGCCGCCGTACGGAACACATAGCTGGAGGTGAAGAACAGCGGATCGCTGTGCTCACCTTCCGGCGTGCGATGCTGGCCGGCGCGTACCGCCAGCGTGTCGAAAGCGACCCCTTCGAGGTCGCTGTCCAGGCGCCCGGCATCCCATTCCTGTGTCATGCCGCTGCTCCTAACTTAGTTGTTGTAGAGGTCGATGATCGCGCTGACCGCCTGGTTCTTGACCTTGGAGGCGTCGTTGCGCGCCTGCTCGATCTTGTCCAGGTAGGCTTCGTCGATGTCGCCGGTGACGTACTTGCCGTCGAACACTGCGCAATCGAAATGCTCGATCTTGATCTTGCCACCGCCGACCGCTTCGATCAGGTCCGGCAGGTCCTGGTAGACCAGCCAGTCGGCGCCGATCAGCTCGGCGACATCCTGGGTGCTGCGGTTGTGCGCGATCAGCTCGTGGGCGCTCGGCATGTCGATGCCGTAGACGTTAGGGAAGCGCACCGCCGGGGCGGCCGAGCAGAAGTAGACGTTTTTCGCGCCGGCTTCGCGGGCCATCTGGATGATCTGCTTGCAGGTGGTGCCGCGCACGATCGAGTCGTCAACCAGCATCACGTTCTTGCCGCGGAACTCCAGCTCGATGGCGTTGAGTTTCTGGCGTACCGATTTCTTGCGCGCGGCCTGGCCGGGCATGATGAAGGTACGGCCGATGTAGCGGTTCTTGACGAAGCCTTCGCGGAACTTGACGCCCAGGTGGTTGGCCAGCTCCAGCGCTGCGGTGCGGCTGGTGTCGGGAATCGGGATGACCACGTCGATGTCGTGGTCAGGGCGCTCGCGCTGGATCTTCTCGGCCAGCTTCTCGCCCATGCGCAGGCGCGCCTTGTACACCGAGACGCCGTCGATGATCGAGTCAGGGCGGGCCAGGTAGACGTGTTCGAAGATGCACGGCGACAGTTGCGGGTTGGTCGCGCACTGACGGGTGTGCAGCTTGCCCTCTTCAGTGATGTACACCGCTTCGCCCGGCGCCAGGTCACGGATCAGGGTGAAGCCCAGCACGTCCAGAGAGACGCTTTCGGAAGCGATCATGTACTCGACGCCTTCGTCGGTGTGACGCTGGCCGAAGACGATCGGGCGGATACCGTTGGGATCGCGGAAACCGACGATGCCGTAGCCGGTGATCATCGCCACCACCGCGTAACCGCCAACGCAACGGTTGTGCACGTCGGTGACTGCGGCGAACACGTCTTCTTCGGTCGGTTGCAGCTTGCCACGCACCGCCAGCTCATGGGCGAAGACGTTGAGCAGCACTTCCGAGTCGGAGCTGGTGTTGACGTGGCGCAGGTCGGACTCGTAGATCTCCTTGGCCAGCTGTTCGACGTTGGTCAGGTTGCCGTTGTGCGCCAGGGTGATGCCGTAGGGCGAGTTGACATAGAACGGCTGGGCCTCGGCCGAGGTCGAGCTGCCCGCGGTCGGGTAGCGCACGTGGCCGATACCCATGTGACCGACCAGGCGCTGCATATGGCGCTGCTGGAATACGTCACGGACCAGGCCGTTGTCCTTGCGCAGGAATAACCGGCCATCATGGCTGGTCACAATACCGGCAGCGTCCTGGCCGCGGTGCTGGAGGACGGTTAGCGCGTCATACAGCGCCTGATTGACGTTCGACTTACCGACGATACCGACGATGCCACACATGCGACGCAACCCCTACTTAATGAAACTGGATTGAAAAGCGCTCAAGGCGTTTTGGGCCCCAGCAGCTGTTCCTGGAACGGGAGATCAGCCGGTGCGCTGATCCCGCTGGCTAGCCACTGACTGGTGAACCCCAGAATGAGGTTTTTCGACCAGTCAGCCACCAATAGAAATTGTGGCAGGAGGCGAGACTCCTGCCACCACTGATCCTGTTGTACCGGCCCCAGGCTCAACAGCCCGACCGCCACGACCACCAGCAAGGCCCCGCGGGCGGCGCCGAAGGCCATGCCCAGGAAGCGATCGGTCCCGGACAGCCCGGTGACGCGAATCAGCTCGCCGATGAGAAAGTTGATCATGGCCCCCACCAGCAGGGTGGCGACGAAAAGAATGGCGCATCCGGCGATGACCCGGGCCGAAGGCGTCTGGATATAAGCTTCCAGGTACTGCGACAGCGAGCCACCGAACATCCAGGCCACGGCACCGGCGATGATCCAGGTAAGCAGCGACAAGGCCTCTTTGACAAAGCCGCGCTTGAGACTGATCAGCGAAGAAATGGCGATGATCGCGAGAATCGCCCAGTCGACCCAGGTAAATGCCACAGTGTTGCCTGCAAACGGATAAGGCGGCGCATTTTACCAGAGCAACGGGCTGTCGGTAAGCAGTGATTTACCGCCCGGTACGGGCCGGGCGGCAAGGGTTCAACTGCGCTCGGGCTGGAAGCGTACGACAAAGCCCTTGAGCTTCTGCTGGCGGTTGATCACATCGCGCAGGCGCTCGGCCTCGGCGCGCTCGATCAACGGTCCGACATACACCCGGTTCATGCCTTCGGCCGAACGGATATAAGCGTTGTAGCCCTGGCTGCGCAGGGTTTTCTGCAGGTTGTCGGCGCTGGCGCGGTTGGCCAGGCTGGCCATCTGAATCGACCAGCTGACCGGCAGGCCATTGGCGTCGATCTTGCCCGCAGCAGGCTTGGTCGCAGCGGCGACGGTGGCTGCCGGCTTGGCTTCTACCTTGGCGGGCGCTGGCGTCGCCGGTTTTGCCGCGACAGCCGGTGCGGCCGGGGCCGGTGTCGGCAGCGGCGTGGCGGCCGGCGCCGGGGCAATCGGCGTGCTTGGCGCCTGCACCGGTGCCGTGGCCTGCTCGACGATCAGCGGCTCTTCAGGCACTACCTGCGGCTCGGGGACCTGCACCGGCTCTACCTGCACTTGCGGCAGGGTCGGCGCAGCCGGTGCCTCGGGGGCTTCGACGCGCACCTGGCGCATTTCGTCTTCGCGCGAGAACAGCATCGGCAGGAAGATCACCGCCAGCGCCACCAGCACCAGCGCCCCGACCATGCGTTGCTTGACCACTTTATCCAGCAATGCCATTTGCCCCGTCCTCCGTGGCCTGCCGGTCGAGCCACTGCAGGGCTTCGCCGACACAGAAAAATGATCCGAACAGCAGGATTTCGTCATCCGCCGTCGCCTGCGCGCACTGCCCTTCCAGGGCGGCGGCGACGCTGGGGTAAGACTGCACCGCAGCGCCAAGGTTCGTCAGCGCCGCCTGCAACTGGGCAGCCGGCCGGCTGCGGGCGGTGTCCAGCGGCGCCACGGCCCAGGCCTGAACCTGGTGCTGCAGCGGCTTGAGCACGCCGTCGAGGTCCTTGTCGGCGAGCAAACCGAACACCGCCAGGCGCTTGCCCGAAAGCGGCCGGGTGGCCAGGCGCTGAGCCAGGTACTCGGCAGCATGCGGGTTGTGCCCGACATCCATGAGGATAGTCAAAGGTTTGCCTTGCCAGGTAAAGGCTCGCCGATCGAGGCGGCCGACCATGCGCGTGCTGCGCAGGGCCTCGGCAATCTGCCCGGCATCCCACGGCAGGTCGAGCAACAGGTAGGCCTGCAATGCCAACGCGGCGTTTTCCATCGGCAGGTCGAGCAGCGGCAAATCCTGCAGCTCGACCACCTCGCCACGGGCATTGACCCCACGCCACTGCCAGTACTGGTCAGTGCTGGCCAGGTCGAAATCGCGACCGCGCAAAAACAGCGGGCTGTTCAGGGCGCGGGCCTTGTCCAGCAACGGCTGCGGCGGATTGAGGTCGCCACACAGGGCCGGCTTGCCCTGGCGGAAGATCCCGGCCTTCTCGAAGGCCACCAACTCACGGGTGTCGCCCAGGTAGTCGACATGGTCAACGCCGATGCTGGTGACCAGCGCCAGGTCGGCATCGACGATGTTGACGGTATCCAGGCGTCCGCCCAGGCCGACTTCGAGCACCACGGCGTCGAGCGCCGCCTGCTTGAACAGCCAGAACGCCGCCAGGGTACCGGCTTCGAAGTAGGTCAGGGAGATGTCGCCGCGGGCCGCTTCAACCGCGGCGAAGGCTTCGCACAGCTGCTCATCGCCGGCTTCAGCGCCGTTGATCTGCACCCGCTCGTTGTAGCGCAGCAGGTGCGGCGAGCTGTAGACGCCGACCTTGAGGCCCTGGGCGCGCAGCAACGCGGCAACGAAGGCGCAGGTCGAACCCTTGCCGTTGGTGCCGGTCACGGTGATTACCCGTGGCGCCGGCTGGCCCAGCCCGAGCCGCGCAGCGACCTGTTGCGAACGCTCCAGGCCCATGTCGATGGCCGACGGATGCAACTGCTCGAGGTAGGCGAGCCAGTCGCCAAGGGTACGTTGGGTCATACGGTGGCAGGCGCCGGCGGCACGACGATCGGCTCGATCACCGGGGCGACGAACGTGGGCGTCGGCAGGCCCATCATCTGGGCCAGCAGGTTGCCCAGCCGCTGACGCAGCTCCTGACGCGGGATGATCATGTCGATGGCGCCGTGCTCCAGAAGGAACTCGCTGCGCTGGAAGCCTTCTGGCAGCTTCTCGCGTACGGTCTGCTCGATCACCCGCGGGCCGGCAAAGCCGATCAGCGCCTTGGGCTCACCGACGATGACATCACCAAGCATCGCCAGGCTGGCAGAAACGCCGCCGTAGACCGGATCGGTCAGCACCGAGATGAACGGGATGCCTTCTTCGCGCAGGCGTGCCAGTACTGCGGAGGTCTTGGCCATCTGCATCAGCGAGATCAGCGCTTCCTGCATGCGCGCACCACCGGAGGCCGAGAAGCAGACCATCGGGCAGCGGTTTTCAAGGGCGTAGTTGGCGGCACGGACGAAACGCTCGCCGACGATGGCGCCCATCGAACCACCCATGAAGGAGAATTCGAAAGCGCTGACCACGATCGGCATGCCCAGCAGGGTACCGCTCATGGAGATCAGTGCGTCTTTCTCGCCGGTCTGCTTCTGGGCAGCAGTCAGGCGGTCCTTGTACTTCTTGCCATCGCGAAACTTCAGGCGGTCGACCGGTTCCAGGTCAGCGCCCAGCTCGGCGCGGCCTTCGGCATCGAGGAAGATGTCGATACGGGCGCGGGCGCCGATACGCATGTGATGGTTGCACTTAGGGCAGACATCCAGGGTCTTTTCCAGCTCCGGACGATACAGCACGGCCTCGCAGGACGGGCACTTGTGCCACAGGCCTTCAGGGACCGAACTCTTCTTCACCTCGGAACGCATGATCGAAGGGATCAGTTTGTCTACTAACCAGTTGCTCATGCTTTCTTTCTCCAGTAGCGGCGACCGGCAGGCTATGGCTGCCGGCTCGCGCGTATGCCCTTGAGCTCAATTCGTGTATGACGCGATGAAGATGCGGCTCCGGCGCCCGCCTGCAGCGAGCCACCCCGATACCGCACCCTCGTCAACCTGTAAGGGCGACGCCCGTGGCGTCACCCGCTAATTTCGACCGGCCCATGGGCGCGATCCGGCAGCACCGGGCTGCGAAAGCTATGGACGATGGCGCGCGGCCAGCCGTCACATCCGCAGCACGCAGCGCTTTCACGCCTGCTTGACCGCGCGGATAAACGCCTCGATCCGCGCCGGGTCCTTGATGCCCTTGGCCTGCTCCACGCCGCCGCTGACATCCACCGCATAAGGCCGCACCTGCGCAATGGCCTGGGCGACGTTATCCGGCGACAGGCCGCCGGCGAGGATGATTGGCTTGCTCAGTTGCGCAGGCACCAGCGACCAGTCGAACGCCTCGCCGGTACCGCCGGGCACGCCGGCCACGTAGGTATCGAGAAGAATGCCGCTGGCACCGCTGTAGCGCTTGCAGCTGGCCTCCAGGTCGTCGCCCGGGCGCACCCGCAAGGCCTTGATCCATGGACGGTTGTGACCTGCGCAATCGGCCGGGGTTTCATCGCCATGGAACTGCAGCAGGTCGAGCGGCACCGCTTCGAGGATTTCCGTCAGCTCGCAACGGCTGGCGTTGACGAACAGGCCGACGGTGGTGACGAACGGCGGCAAGGCGGCGATGATCGCCCGCGCCTGCTGCACATCGACCGCCCGCGGGCTCTTGGCATAGAACACCAGGCCGATGGCATCGGCGCCCGCCTCGGCTGCGGCCAGCGCATCCTCGATGCGGGTAATGCCGCAGATTTTGCTGCGAACGGCGCTCATGACCTGTGAACCTCAGCAGAAAGCGGAAAGTCCCGGATGTTAGCAAATGGCTTGCGGGCCGTCAGCCCGTCAATGCCTCGTAGCCGGTAATGAAGTGTGGGCCGATGTAACGCTCGGGCAGTTCGAACTCGTCGTGGTACTCGACCTGCACCAGGTACAGCCCATACGGATGCGCGGTCACCCCGCCGGCGCGCCGCTCGCGGCTTTGCAGCACTTCCAGGGCCCACTCCGGCGGGCGCTCGCCAGCGCCGATGGTCATCAGCACACCGGCAATGTTGCGCACCATGTGGTGCAGGAAGGCGCTGGCACGGATGTCGAGGACGATCATCTGGCCGTGGCGGGTAACACGCAGGTGATGGAGGTTCTTGACCGGCGACTTGGCCTGGCACTGGCCGGCGCGAAAAGCACTGAAATCGTGGGTGCCGACCAGGTACTCGGCGGCCAGGGCCATGCGCTCGGCGTCTAGCGGCCGGTGGTTCCAGGTCACCTCTTCGCCCAGGTGCGCCGGGCGGATCTGGTCGTTGTAGATCACATAGCGGTAACGCCGGGCAATGGCCTTGAAGCGCGCATGGAAGTGCGCCGGCATCTGCTTGGCCCAGGACACGCTGATGTCGTGCGGCAGGTTGATGTTGGCGCCCATGGTCCAGCCCTTCATGCTGCGCACCGCCTGGGTGTCGAAATGCACCACCTGGCCGCAGGCATGCACGCCGGCATCGGTGCGCCCGGCACAGTGCAGGGTGACCGGCGAATCGGCCACCCGCGACAAGGCTTCTTCGAGGGTTTGCTGCACGCTTGCCACGCCACTGGCTTGGCGCTGCCAGCCGCGGTAGCGCGAACCTTTGTACTCAACGCCCAGGGCGATACGAAAGAAGCCTTCGGCGGCCACTTCGGCAGCCGCGTTATCAATGATTTCCAAGGGGATACAGCCTGTCGGTTTAGCAGATGGCGGCAATTATAACGACAACGGCAGCCACTTGGGCTGCCGTTGGTTTTACACAGGGTGAACTCAGACCAGGCGCGAGAGCAGCTCGTCGGCTTCCTGGCGCTGGGCATCGCTGCCGTCCTTGCGCACTTCGTCGAGAATGTCGCGGGCACCGTCATGGTCGCCCATGTCGATATAGGCCCGGGCCAGGTCGAGCTTGGTGGCCACTTCATCGGCGCCGCCGAGGTAGTCGAAATCATCGTCGAGGTCGTCGCTGATCGCGGCGTCCGCTTCGCTGAAGTGCGGCTCGATCGACGGCTGCTCAAGGCTTTGCGACAGCTTGTCGAGTTCGGCGTTGACGTCATCGAGCTCCGAGGCAAAGTTTTTATCCGCCTGCGAGTCCTCCAGCGACAGCGACAGGTCGAAGTCTTCCGGCAGGTCCAGCTCGCTCAGCGGGTCGAACTCGGGCATGGTTTCATCGAACGCTGCAAGCTCTGCGGCGATATCGACGGTCTCGCTGTTCGGCGCCAGCGCCGGCTCGTCGCCAGCGACATCGAGGTCGAAATCGGCGAGGTCGTCCAGGGCCTGCTCAGGCTCGGCAAGATGCTCTGCGAGCAAGGCGTCGAAGTCCGGTTGCGCCGGGCTGGCTTCGCTCGCGACTGCTTCGGCTTGTGGCGCCTCAACAGCCAGCGAGGGCTCGTCGAGCAGTGGCGGCGCGTCCAGCTCCAGGCCTTGCAGGTCGTCATCCAGGCTCAGGTCGAAGGCACTGTCCAGGTCGTCTTCAGGAACAGACTCAGGCTCGGCCAGCGATTCTTCAACCACAGGTTCAGGTTCAGGTTCAGGCTCGGCCTCTGCTTCTGGCTCAACGGCTGGCTCGACGGCTGGTTCGGCTTCTGCCGGCGGTTCGGCTGGCGCCTCGTCCTGCAGCAGCTCCTGGACATACTGGGCATCCAGTTCGGCCGCCAGCGCCGCCGCGCCGACGCCCGCCGCCGCGACGGCGAGCATGGCCGGGAAGCGGTTTTTCAGGGCTTCGACATCGGCATGGTTCTGGCCGGTGGCAATCAGCTGCCGCTCGTGGCCGACAAAGGCATCGCGATCGCCCTGGCGGGCATAGACTTCCATCAGTTTCAGGCGCAGGTCGCTGCGCTCAGGGGCTGCGGCAACCGCAGGTTCGAGCAGTTCGGCAGCGTGATTGAGGCGACCACGGGCAATGCTCAACTCTGCTTCGTCGAGCACAGCGTCGCCGGTCGGGGCTGCCGGGCTGGCCGCCGGAGCAACCAATGGCGCGGCAATCGGGCCTTGCACCGGCTTGCTCGGCGCTGGCTCCGCCACCACAGGCGCCGGCTCTTCGGCAGGCAAGGCGGCGGCTGTGGCGGCGGCGGCAGATGCCGCGACCACTGCCGGTGCCAGGGTCACGCTCGGCGGCGCGATGTCCAGGCCTTCAAAACTGCTTGGCGGCAGGTCCAGGTCTGGGGCGCGCTCGCCCTCTTCGGCCAGGGCGCGGGCCATGCGCAGGTGTTTTTCCGCTTCCTGGTCGGCCTTGCGCTTGCGTGCCAGCAACAGCAGCAGAAGCAACAGCACCAACAACGCGGAACCGGCGATCAGCGCCAGCAACAACGGGTTGCCGAGCAGATCGTCGAGCATCTTGTTCGAGTCGGCCGGTGCCTGGTCGGCAGCAGGCTGCGCCGGATCAACCGGTGCGGTATCGACCGCAGCCGGTGCCGGGGTGACCACCGGTTCGGCAGGAGCCGGCTGCAACTCGGCGGCAATGGCCGGCGGCTGGGCCGCGGCAGCTTCAGGCGCCGGCGCGCCAGCGGCGCCCTGGGCTTCAAGCTTGGCCAGTTGGTCGTTTTTCAGCGCGATCAGGCGCTGCAGTTTGTCCAGCTGGCTCTGCAGGTCGGCCATGCGGCCTTTGAGCTCTTCATTGTCACGTCGGCTGGTGTCCAGGCTTTCCTGGGCCACAGCCAGCTTGTCGTTGAGACCTTTACTGCCCGCAGCGCCTTTGCTGCCGGGTGCGACCAGCTTGAGGTTGTCCTGGTTGGCGATACGTGCCGGCGCCGCCTCGGTGCCGCTGCGCCGGGTGGCGTCCAGCTGGCGTGCGCGCGGGCCCAGGCGCCGGCCTTCGCGCCAGGCAGCGTACTGCTCGGCCACTTCGGTAACGGCCTGGGCCTGAGGGATACTGGTGATCTGCTGTTGATCGGGCAGGCGCAAGACCTGGCCGGTTTTCAGCAGGTTGATGTTGCCGTTGATGAAGGCATCCGGGTTCAGCGCCTGAATGGCCAGCATGGTCTGCTGCACCGACCCGCCCTGACGGGCTTTCGAGGCGATTTCCCACAGGGTGTCGCGACGCACGGTGGTGTAGTTGGCCGCGGTTACCGCAGGCGCAACGCCGGCCGGCGCCGGTTGCCCGGCCGGAGCGTTGAACTTGGCCGGGTCGACCAGCACGCTGTAGTCGCGCAGCAGGCGACCGCTCGGCCACATGACCTGGACCAGGAACTTGACCATCGGCGCCGGCAGCGGCTGGCTCGAGGTCACCCGCAACACGCTCTTGCCGTTGGGGTTGATCACCGTGGTGAAGGTCAGGTCATTGAGAAACGCCTGGCGCTCGACACCGGCCTTGGCGAACTCTTCGGCCGGCGCCAGGCTCGGCGCTACTTCGGCCGCGGTCAGGTCGCGGACATCGAGCAGTTCGATCTCGGCATCCAGGGGCTGGTTCTGCGCTGACTTCAAGGTCAGCTCGCCCAACCCGAGGGCATGCGCCATACCGGACGACAGCGCCGACGCCGCGGCTATTGCTAAGACCAGTTTGCGAATTCGAAGCATGACCTCTTCCTTTGAATGAACCTTCCCCGGCAAGCGAGAACAAGTGGAGCAAATTGTCGGCAAGTATCTTTTACACAAGGCCTTTTATCAACAATTGCGCCAGCTGGACCGCGTTCAGGGCCGCACCTTTGCGCACATTGTCGGTGGTCAGCCAGAGGTTGAGCTGCTCAACCTCGTCGATTCCACCCCGTACCCGTCCAACATAGACCACGTCCTGGCCCACTGCGTCACCCACCGGCGTCGGATAATCACCCTCCTCCACCAGTTCGATGCTGTCAGCGGCTTCCAGTGCGGCGTTGACCGCCGCCAAGTCGACCGGCGTGCGGCTTTGCACGGACACACTGTAGCTATCGCCGAAAAACACCGGGACTTGAACGCAGGTCACCGAAATCTTCAGTGAAGGCAAGCCGAGCACTTCGCGCAACTCACTGACCAGGCGGCGTTCAAGGGCGCCATGGCCGTCAGCATCGCTGGCACCGACCTGGGCCAACAGGTTGAAGGCCATCTGCCGGTCGAAGAAGCGCGGCTCCAGCGGGCGGGCGTTGAGCAGCTCGGCGGTCTGCCGGGCCAGCTCGTTGACCGCCTCGCGACCCTGGGCCGAGACCGCCAGGCACGCGGTGACATTAATGCGCTCAAGCTCCAGCAAGCCCTTAAGGGGCGCCAGGGTTACCGCCAGGGCAATCGCTGCGGCGCTTGGGCTGCTCAGTTGCTGCGGCGCCTTGAGGCTGTCGAGCACTGCCGGGTTGGCTTCCGGCACCACCGCCGGTGCCTGCTCGGCCAGCAAGCCGCCGGACAGGTCGATGACTGCGCAACCAGCCGCCTGGGCCCGTGGCGCGAAGCTGCGGGTCACTGCCGGGCCGGCGGCGAAGAAGGCCAGCTTGACCTTGCTGAAGTCGAAGCTGTCGACCTCGCGCACGCGCAGGCTCTTGCTGCGAAACATCACGCCGCTGCCCGCCGATTCGTTGCTGGCCAGCAGGTGCAGGGTGCCGACCGGGAAATCGCACTCGTCGAGGATCTGCACGAGGGTTTCACCGACAGTACCGGTGGCACCGATAACGGCGATATCAATAGGCTGGCTCATGGAAAAATCCTCTGCTGAAACGGCGGGAGCGGCACTTTACTTGGATTCTCATGCGCGGAACACCTGAATCGCGGGTCAACCCCGCTCCCACAGCGTGGACCACCCACAAAAAAGCCCGTGCTGTTTCCAGCACGGGCTTGGGTTCAACACTGCCTGGCGATCAACGCTCCAGGAGGATGCGCAGCATGCGCCGCAGCGGCTCGGCCGCGCCCCACAGCAGCTGGTCACCAACGGTGAAGGCGCCCAGGTACTGGGAACCCATGTTCAGCTTGCGCAGGCGACCCACCGGGATGTTCAGGGTACCGGTGACGTTGGTCGGGCTGAGCTCCTGCATGCTGATTTCACGCTGGTTCGGCACCAGCTTCACCCAAGGGTTGTGCTGGCTGATCATGCCTTCGATGTCGGCAATCGGCACGTCCTTGTTCAGCTTGATGGTCAGTGCCTGGCTGTGGCAACGCATGGCGCCGATGCGCACGCAGATGCCGTCGACCGGGATCGGGCTCTTGAAGCGGCCGAGGATCTTATTGGTCTCGGCCTGGGCCTTCCACTCTTCACGGCTCTGGCCGTTAGGCAGCTCTTTGTCGATCCACGGGATCAGGCTGCCGGCCAGCGGCACGCCGAAGTTCTCGGTCGGGTAGGCGTCGCTGCGCATGGCCTCGGCAACCTTGCGGTCTATGTCGAGGATGGCGCTGGCCGGGTTGGCCAGGTCATCGGCGACCGCGGCGTGGGTCGCGCCCATCTGGCGAATCAGCTCGCGCATGTTCTGCGCACCGGCGCCGGAGGCTGCCTGGTAGGTCATGGCGCTCATCCACTCGACCAGGCCGGCTTCGAACAGGCCGCCCAGGCCCATCAGCATCAGGCTGACGGTGCAGTTGCCGCCGATGTAGTTCTTGGTACCGGCGTCGAGCTGCTGGTCGATGACCTTGCGGTTGACCGGGTCGAGAACGATGACCGCATCATCCTGCATGCGCAGGCTGGAGGCGGCGTCGATCCAGTAGCCCTGCCAGCCGGCTTCACGCAGCTTGGGGAAGACTTCGTTGGTGTAGTCGCCGCCTTGACAGGTCAGGATCACATCGAGGGTCTTGAGCTCTTCAATGCTGTAAGCGTCCTTGAGTGAAGCAATATCCTTGCCCACTGCCGGACCCTGGCCACCGACGTTGGAGGTGGTGAAGAACACCGGCTCGATAAGATCAAAATCCTGCTCTTCCAGCATCCGCTGCATGAGCACGGAACCGACCATACCGCGCCAACCGATCAGACCTACACGTTTCATCGCAACTACACCTTTGCTAAAAAGTGGGCCGCTGCTTCACTAGGAAAAACAGCAGCGGGCCCGAGAGATTACAGATTCCGCAGCGCTGCGACTACTGCGTCGCCCATTTCCTGCGTACCTACCTTGCTGCAACCGTCCGACCAGATGTCGCCGGTACGCAGCCCCTGATCCAATACCAGGCTGACGGCCTTTTCAATGGCCTCGGCTGCCGCCTGCTGGTTGAAGCTGTAACGCAGCATCATCGACACCGACAAGATGGTCGCCAGCGGGTTGGCGATGCCCTGGCCGGCGATGTCCGGTGCCGAGCCGTGGCAAGGCTCGTACATGCCCTTGTTGTCGGCATCCAGCGACGCTGATGGCAGCATGCCAATGGAGCCGGTGAGCATGGAAGCCTCATCCGACAGGATGTCGCCGAACATGTTGTCGGTGACCATCACGTCGAACTGCTTGGGCGCACGCACCAGTTGCATGGCGGCGTTGTCGACGTACATGTGGCTGAGTTCGACGTCCGGGTAGTCCTTGGCGACTTCCTCGACGATCTCGCGCCACAGCTGGCTGGAGGCCAGGACGTTAGCCTTGTCGACCGAGCAGAGTTTTTTACCGCGCACGCGGGCCATGTCGAAACCGACCCGGGCGATACGGCGGATTTCGCTCTCGCTGTATGGCAGGGTGTCGTAGGACTGGCGCTCGCCGCCTTCCAGCTCGCGGGTGCCGCGGGGTGCGCCGAAATAGATGCCGCCGGTCAGCTCGCGAACGATGAGGATGTCCAGGCCGGCGACGATTTCTGGCTTGAGCGACGAAGCGTCGGCCAGTTGCGGGTAGAGAATCGCCGGACGCAGGTTGGCGAACAGGCCCAGTTGCGAGCGGATTTTCAGCAGGCCGCGTTCAGGGCGAATGTCGCGCTCGATCTTGTCCCACTTCGGCCCGCCAACGGCGCCGAGCAGCACGGCATCGGCCTTGCGTGCGCGCTCCAGGGTCTGGTCGGCCAGCGGCACGCCGTGCTTGTCGATGGCGGCGCCGCCGATGACGTCGTGCTCCAGGCTGAAACCGAGCTGGAACTTGTCGTTGGCCAGTTCCAGCACCTTGACCGCCTCGGCCATGATTTCCGGACCGATGCCATCACCTGGAAGAATCAGAATCTGCTTGCTCATGCTTTCCTCTATTCAATTCAAGCGGCACGCCCTGTTGGCCTGCCGGAAAAAACCTAGCGTTCGGCCCAGAGCACCACGACATCGGTGCTGAACGAGCCGTCGGCTTCAATCTGGTAATACTGCCGTACTTCTTCGCCCATCGCCTGCTGCAATTGGCGGATGGCGCCACGCATCACCTCGGGGGTGCGCATGCGCTCGACCCACGAGTTGTACTCCAGGCGCAGGCGCTGGCGGTTGTGGCTGCGGGTGAACAGGCCGGCTTCGCTGACCTGCTGCAGCCATTCGCTGGCCGAATAATCGCGTACATGGCTGGTGTCGCGCAGCACCTCGACGCTCTGCAGGTAAGTGTCGAGCAACGGGCTGCCCGGCGACATGACGTCGATGAAGGCTGCCACGCCGCCGGGCTTGAGCACCCGCTTCACTTCCCGCAGCGCCAGGCCCAGGTCGCTCCAGTGGTGCGCCGAGTAGCGGCTGAAGACGAAATCAAACGATGCATCGGCGAACGGCAGGCGCTCGGCGACGCCACGTTCGGTGACGATGTTCTCGAAGCCACGCTCGGCGGCGGCAGCGGCGACCACGTCGAGCATCTGCTGCGACAGGTCGTAGGCCACCACTTCACGCACCAGCGGGGCAACGTGGAAACTCACATGGCCGGCGCCACAGCCAAGGTCCAGCAGGCGTGCCCGGCCTTGGCCGGCAAGTTCGGCCTGCAACAGGGCGAACTCGCTGCCCTGGGCATGCACGGCGCTGCTCAGGTAGGCACTGGCCTGTTCGCCGAACTGGCGCTGGACGACGTCCTTATGGGTGGTGCTGGTCATCTGCATCTCCTGGGGCCTTATCGCGGGGCATGTGGGAGCGGGCTTGCCCCGCGATTGGCATCAATCAAGCGTCACGAAACAACCAGGGCTGGCTGGCCCGGTGCTTGGCTTCAAAGGCGGCAATCGCATCGCCGTCCTGCAAGGTCAGGCCGATGTCATCCAGGCCGTTGAGCAGGCAGTGCTTGCGAAATGCATCGATCTCGAAGGTCAGCACCTTGCCGTCCGGGCGGGTCACGGTCTGAGCCTGCAAGTCGATGCTCAACTGGTAACCCGGATCGGCTTCAACCTGCTTGAACAGCTCGTCGACTTCCTCATCGCTGAGGATGATCGGCAGCAAGCCGTTCTTGAAGCTGTTGTTGAAGAAGATGTCGGCATAGCTCGGCGCGATGATGCTGCGAAAGCCGTACTCTTCCAGGGCCCACGGCGCATGTTCACGGCTTGAGCCACAACCGAAGTTCTCGCGGGCGAGCAACACGCTGGCACCTTGATAACGCGCGTGATTGAGCACGAAATCCGGGTTCTGCGGGCGCTTGCTGTTGTCCTGGTACGGCTGGCCGACATCCAGGTAACGCCATTCATCGAACAGGTTGGGGCCAAAGCCGGTGCGCTTGATCGACTTCAGGAACTGCTTGGGAATGATCTGGTCGGTGTCGACGTTGGCACGGTCCAATGGCGCGACAAGGCCGGTGTGCTGGGTAAAGGCTTTCATGCTGCGCTCCCTTGGATCAACTCGCGTACATCGACAAAACGGCCGGTAACGGCGGCGGCGGCGGCCATGGCCGGGCTCACCAGGTGGGTACGGCCACCGGCGCCCTGACGCCCTTCAAAGTTGCGGTTAGAGGTCGAGGCACAATGCTCACCACTCTCCAGGCGGTCGGGGTTCATCGCCAGGCACATCGAGCAACCCGGTTCACGCCACTCAAAGCCCGCTTCGAGGAAAATCTTGTCCAGGCCTTCTTTCTCGGCCTGGGCTTTGACCAGGCCCGAGCCCGGCACCACGATCGCCTGCTTGATGGTCGCGGCCACCTTGCGGCCCTTGGCGATCTCGGCGGCGGCGCGCAGGTCTTCGATGCGCGAGTTGGTGCAAGAGCCGATAAACACCCGGTCGAGCTGGATGTCGGTGATCGCCTGGTTGGCATTCAAGCCCATGTACTTCAACGCCCGCTCGATCGAGCCACGCTTGACCAGATCGGCCTCGGCAGCCGGGTCCGGTACGCGCTGGTCGACGGCCAGGACCATCTCCGGCGAGGTGCCCCAGCTGACCTGCGGCTTGATCTGTGCAGCGTCCAGCTCGATCACCGTGTCGAACACAGCATCGGCGTCGGACACCAGGTCTTTCCAGGCTTCGACCGCTTGCGCCCACTGCTCGCCCTTGGGTGCATAGGGGCGGCCCTTGACGTACTCGACGGTTTTTTCATCGGTGGCCACCAGACCTACCCGGGCGCCGGCTTCGATGGACATGTTGCAGATGGTCATGCGCCCTTCGACCGACAACTCGCGAATCGCACTGCCGGCGAATTCCATGGCATGGCCGTTGCCGCCGGCGGTGCCGATCTTGCCGATCACGGCGAGGACGATGTCCTTGGCGGTGACGCCGAACGGCAATGTGCCTTCAACGCGCACCAGCATGTTCTTCATCTTTTTGGCCACCAGGCACTGGGTAGCGAGCACGTGCTCGACCTCGGACGTACCGATACCGTGGGCCAGGGCGCCGAAGGCACCGTGGGTCGAGGTGTGCGAGTCGCCGCAGACCACGGTCATGCCCGGCAAGGTCGCGCCCTGCTCCGGGCCGATGACGTGGACGATGCCCTGACGCACGTCATTCATCTTGAATTCGACGATGCCATACTCGTCGCAGTTTTCATCGAGGGTCTGAACCTGCAAGCGCGAGACCTGGTCGACAATGGCATCGATACCGCCCTTGCGCTCCGGGGTGGTCGGCACGTTGTGATCAGGCGTGGCGATGTTGGCATCGATGCGCCAGGGTTTGCGATTGGCCAGACGCAGGCCTTCGAAGGCTTGCGGCGACGTCACTTCGTGAATGATGTGACGGTCGATGTAGATCAGCGCCGAACCATCGTCGCGCTGCTTGACCAAATGCGAATCCCAGAGCTTGTCGTAAAGCGTTTTGCCGGCCATCAGACTGTTCCTCATCAGCGTCTTTCTATGCCAATAACCCCTTGGCTTGTACGGACGATGCTATGCCGGTAGATTGAATAACTCAAATTCATAATTTTTATGCTTTGGATAACCAAAAGGAATTCGAGTAGTGGACCTGGCCAACCTCAATGCCTTTATCGCGATTGCCGAGACCGGCAGCTTTTCCGGAGCCGGCGAGCGCCTGCACCTGACCCAGCCGGCAATCAGCAAACGCATCGCCGGCCTTGAGCAGCAACTGGATGTGCGCCTGTTCGACCGCCTCGGCCGCGAGGTCAACCTGACCGAGGCCGGGCGTGCCCTGCTGCCGCGCGCCTACCAGATCCTCAATGTGCTGGACGACACCCGCCGGGCGCTGACCAACCTTACCGGCGAAGTCAGCGGGCGCCTGACCCTGGCCACCAGCCATCACATCGGCCTGCACCGCCTGCCGCCGCTGCTGCGAGCCTTCACCCGCCAGTACCCGGCGGTGGCGCTGGATATCCAGTTTCTCGACTCGGAAGTTGCCTACGAAGAAATCCTCCATGGCCGCGCAGAGATCGCCGTCATCACCCTGGCCCCGGAGCCGCACCATCTGGTGCGTGCCGTGCCGGTATGGGACGATCCGCTGGACTTCGTCGCCGCCCCAGAGCACCCGCTGGCACGCAAAGGCGCGGTCAGCCTGGCCGACATTGCCCACCATCCGGCGGTGTTCCCCGGTGGTAACACTTTCACACACCATATCGTCCAGCGCCTGTTCGAAGCCCAGGGCCTGACGCCGAACATCGCCATGAGCACCAACTACCTGGAAACCATCAAGATGATGGTCTCCATCGGCCTGGCATGGAGCGTGCTGCCGCGTACTATGCTCGACGAGCAGGTTGCGCCCATCGCCTTGCCGGGCATACAGCTGTCGCGCCAGCTAGGCTACATTCTGCACACCGAACGAACGTTATCGAATGCCGCCAGGGCCTTTATGGCATTGCTCGACAGCCATGCAAGCCCCTTGAACCACTGAGGTAGTACCCGGGCACACCCGCCCGCTCAAGGACGCGTTATCTGCCAAAGGTCTGGTATCGATGCCCAAATCAGCAAACCGTTTTCCGCGCATGCCCCGAATTCATGCAGCGGACCCCCAGGAATCGGAGCAAACCTGGGAAAACGCCCCGCAACTGTTGGCGGCGCTTAACGGTGCGCGCCTGGGTGCCTGGTTCTGGGATGTCGAGACCGGGCAGATCAGCTGGTCGCGCGGCACCCAGGCGCTGTTCGGCTTTGACCCGCACCAGCCGCTGCCCAATGACCTGGACTACCTGGAACTGGTGCCCATGGAAGACCGCGCCCGCGCCCTGCAGGCCTTTCATGCGGTGGTCAACGGCGAGCCGGTCGAGCAAGCCCTGCGCCATCGCATCCGCTGGCCCGACGGCAGCCTGCACTGGCTGGAAATCAACGGCAGCATGACCAAGGACCGCAACGGCCGGCGACAGATGGTCGGGGTGATTCGCGAAATTACCCGCCAGCGTGAACGGGAAGCGGCGCTGATCAACTCGGAAAAGCGCTTTGCCACGCTCTTCCACCTGAGCCCCAATGTCATCCTCCTGACCCGCCGCGCCGACGGCATGATCTACGAGGTAAACCAGCACTTCGAGAACATCCTCGGCTGGCCGGGCCACCAGATCATCAACAAGAGCACCCTCGAACTTGGCCTGTGGGTGCATCCACAGCAGCGCCTGCAGGTGCTGGCGGCGACCAGCGGCACCAGCGGCCCGGTGACCCTCGAGGTGCAGTTTCGCGGCAGCAGCGGCGAAGTCCACGACGGCCTGCTCTGTACCCAGAACATCGACCTGGAAGGCACCGCCTACCTGCTCAGCACCTTCGTCGACACCAGCGAGCGCAAACGCGCCGAACAAGCGCTCAAGGACAGCCAGGAACGCCTGGACCTGGCCCTGGACTCGGCACAACTGGGCACCTGGGACTGGCACATCCCCAGCGGCATGCTCTATGGCTCGGCGCGCGCCGCCGAACTGCACGGCCTTGAGCCGGTGCCGTTTCACGAATCCTTCGAGTCGTTTTTCGAAGGCGTGCCGGAAATGGAACGCAGCAGCATGCGCCAGGCCTACCGCAGCCTGCGCGAAGGTCCGGCCGGCAATTACCAGATCACCTACCGCATCCAGATGGAAGACGGCAGCTCGCGCTTCATTGAAAGCCGCGCGCGCCTGTACCGCGATGAACAGGGCAACCCGCTGCGCATGGCCGGCACCTTGCTGGACATCACCGAACAAGTGGAGCGCGAGCAGCGCCTGACCAGTTCCGAAGAAAAGTTCGCCAGCCTGTTCCAGGCCAGCCCCGACCCGATCTGCGTGACCCGCCAGGACAGCGGCCAGTTCATCGAGATCAACCCGGCCTTTACCCAGGTGTTTGGCTGGAACGCCGAACAGGTACTGGGCAACACCGCCGAACAGATCGGCCTGTGGGCCGAGTCGGCCGAACGCGCCCGGCGCATCGAACGGGTGATCCGCGACCAGGCCTTGAACAACGTCGCCGTGGTGGTCAACCACAAGGACGGGCAGCCGCTGACCTGCGTGATTTCCAGCCGCCTGATCAAGGTCGACAACCAGCCCTGCAGCGTCACCACCCTGCGCGACATCACCCAGCAGCAGCGCGCCGAAGCGGCGCTCAAGGCCAGCGAAGAGAAATTCGCCAAGGCCTTCCATTCAAGCCCCGACGCCATCACCATCACCGAACGCGACAGCGGCCGCTACTTGGAGGTCAACGACGGTTTCTGCCGCCTGACCGGCTACAGCGCCGCTGAAGTGATCGGCCAGACTGTGCACGACATCGGCATCTGGGCTGACGACAAACAGCGCGCCGCGCTGCTCAACGAATTCCACGACAAAGGCCGCGTGCATCACCGGGAAATGCTCGGGCGCAACAAGCGTGGCGACATTCTCACCGTCGAGGTTTCGATCGAGCCGATCAACCTCAACGAAACCGAGTGCCTGCTGCTCACCGCCCGCGACGTCAGCCAGTTGAAGAATGCCCAGGCGCAGATCCGCCACCTGGCCTACCACGACCCACTGACCAACCTGCCCAACCGCGCCCTGTTGATGGACCGCCTGAGCCAGCAGATCGCCCTGCTCAAGCGCCACAACCTGCGTGGCGCCCTGCTGTTTCTCGACCTCGACCACTTCAAGCACATCAACGATTCGCTCGGCCATCCGGTCGGCGACACGGTGCTGAAGATCATCACCGCGCGCCTGGAAGCCAGCGTGCGCCTGGAAGACACCGTCGCGCGCCTGGGCGGTGACGAGTTCGTGGTGCTGCTCAGCGGCCTTGAAGGCAGCCGCGAGGAAGTCACGGAAAAAGTCCGCGAACTGGCCGACACCCTGCGCGAACTGCTGGCCGAGCCAATGTCGCTGGACGGCCAGCGCCTGCAGGTGACGCCGAGCATCGGCGTGGCGCTGATCCCCGACCACGGCTCGACCCCGGCCGATTTGCTCAAGCGTGCGGACATCGCCCTGTACCGGGCCAAGGACTCCGGGCGCAACACCACGCAAATGTTCCACACCACCATGCAAAAGGCTGCCAGCGAGCGCCTGCGCATGGAAAACGACCTGCGCCTGGCCCTGGCCCGCGGCGAACTGGCCCTGCACTTCCAGCCCCAGGTCGACGCCCGCGACAACCGCATCGTCGGCGCCGAAGTGCTGTTGCGCTGGCACCACCCGCAACTGGGCCAGCAGCCGCCGGCGCAGTTCATTCAGGTACTGGAAGAAAGCGGGCTGATCCTCGAAGTTGGCAGCTGGATCCTCGACGAAGCCTGCGACGCCTGCGCCGGTATGCTGCGCGACGGCCTGATCGACCCCGACGACTTCAGCCTGTGCGTGAACATCAGCCCGCGCCAGTTCCGCCAGAACGACTTCGTCGAACGGGTAATGCGCAGCCTTGACGACTATCGCCTGCCGCACAAGATCCTCAAGCTGGAAATCACCGAAGGCATCGTCATCCAGAACCTCGAAGACACCATCAGCAAAATGCGCGAGCTCAAGGCCTTTGGCGTGAGCTTTGCCATGGATGATTTCGGCACCGGCTACTCCTCGCTGACCTACCTCAAGCGCCTGCCGGTGGATGCCCTGAAGATCGACCAGTCCTTCGTCCGCGACGCCCCGATCGACCCCAACGACGCCGAAATCGTCCGCGCCATCGTCGCCATGGCCCGCAGCCTGGACCTGGCGGTGATTGCCGAAGGGGTCGAGCTGTCGGAGCAACTGGAGTTTCTTGAGCGGCTGGGCTGCCACCTGTACCAGGGCTACCTGCATAGCCGGCCGTTGCCGCTGGGGGAGTTTCGGGCGATGTTGCTTGAAGCGCCGGCGGGCTACTGAAGCTTTCGAAAATGTAGAAGCGGGCTAGCTCCGCGATATCGTCCCGCCCGCCACATCGCATCGCGGGTCAAGCCCGCTCCCACAAAAGCAACTCGAATCGTGCTCTTGATCTGCCGGCCCCGTTAACCAGAAGGGCCGTAGCGACACCGGAGCGAGGGAACCCGAAGCGCAGCGTAGGGCCCACTGGTGGGGCGAGAATTTTTGCTTACTTTTCTTTCGACTGAAAAAAGTAAGCCGCCGTAAGGGCGGAAAGGTGCCTCGGCAGCACCCTCGCCAATGGATAATCACCAAAGACAAAAAGGGCACCCGAAGGTGCCCTCATTCACATCAAACAATCAATTCAGAGCAGGCTTGCTCTCACCATTGATAGGAATCCGCTTGGCCTTGGCCTCTTCCGGCACAATCCTCAGCAGATCAATGCTCAGCAGCCCGTTCGCCAGACCAGCCGCCTTGACCTCGATATGGTCAGCCAACCGGAACGACAACTTGAACGCCCGTTGGGCGATGCCCTGATGCAGATAGGTAACGCTATCAGCGTTGCTGTCACGCTTGCCGCCAGTCACGGTCAAGACGCCTTTTTCCACCTGCAGGTCCAGATCCTGCTCCTGGAAACCGGCCGCAGCAACGACGATTCGATAATGGTCATCGCCATGTTTTTCAACGTTGTAGGGAGGGTAGCTGCTACCCGCCTCATTACGCGCCGCAGACTCGAACAGGTCATTGAAACGGTCGAAACCTACGGAATGACGGAACAGTGGAGCCAGAGAAAAAGCAGTAGTCATGATGCATCTCCTGAAAATCAGCGAGGTTGTGTAGTAGCGCGACCCGACTTCGGCATCGCGTACTCCCTAGATAAGGACCCTCGCCTGCTTTTCAAGCAACCCTGCAAAAATTTTTTCAGGCCGCCTCGCTGACCGGTACACCAATCAACTGCCCGACCCGATCGCAGTCGGTTTCCCGACGCAATTCGGTGAACAGCGCCACCGCTTCGGGGTAGGTGCGGGTCAGCATCGCCACCCATTGCTTGAGACGCCCCGGCGCCTGGCGCGGGGTCATCTGCGCGCGGGCCTGGCCCCAGAAGTCCTGGATCAGCGGCAGCAAGCTCTGCCAGTCCATGGGCACGAACTCGACGCCATCACGTTCGGCGGCAATCTGCCGGGCCAGGTCCGGGCGCGAAACCAGGCCACGCCCCAGCATGATGTCTTCAACGCCACTGACTTCGCGGCAGCGCCGCCAGTCTTCCAGGGTCCAGACCTCGCCGTTGGCATACACCGGCACCTTGACCACCTCTTGCACCCGCGCCACCCACTCCCAATGGGCCGGCGGCTTGTAGCCGTCAACTTTGGTCCGCGCGTGCACCACCAACTGCTCGGCGCCGCCTTCGGCCAGGGCCCGGGCGCAGTCCAGGGCGCCGTCGGGGCTGTCGAAACCCAGGCGCATCTTGGCCGTGACCGGGATATGCGCAGGCACCGCGCGACGCACTTCACGCAAGATCGCGTGCAGCAGTTCCGGCTCCTTGAGCAGCACCGCTCCGCCCCGCGACTTGTTGACGGTCTTGGCCGGGCAGCCAAAGTTGAGGTCGATCACCGGCGCGCCCAGCTCACAGGCCAGCACTGCGTTGTCGGCCAGGCACACCGGGTCGGAACCGAGCAATTGCACCCGCAACGGCACCCCGGCCGCAGTGCGGGCGCCCTGGCTCAGCTCCGGCGCGAGCTTTTCGAAGGTCGCCGCCGGCAGCAGGCGGTCGCAGACCCGAATGAACTCGGTGACACACCAGTCGATGCCGCCCACCTGGGTCAGTACGTCGCGAAGAATATCGTCGACCAGCCCCTCCATCGGGGCCAGGGCAATTTGCATGGGTTGCATCTCGGCTGGAAAAGGCCGGCAGTCTAGCAAAATCCGCGGCTTACAGCGCTCCGGCCATCAGCGCCGGGCCATAGCCGTCGATAAACTCGGCCGGCATGCGCTTGGGTCGCCCTGTGGATAACTCGATGCAGACGAAGGTGGTTTGCGCACGCAGCAAGGTGGTGCCGTCGCTGGGGCGGACCAGCTGGAAGCGCCGGGTCATTTTCAGCCGCTGGTCCCAGTCGACGATCCAGGTTGCCAGTTGCAGCTCGTCGTCTTCGTAGGCAGCGGCCAGGTAGTCGATTTCGTGGCGGACCACCGCCATGGCCCGGTCCAGGCGCCGGTATTCGGCCAGGTCCAGCCCCAGGCGCTGGGAGTGGCGCCAGGCGCAGCGCTCGAGCCAGGTGACGTAGACCGCGTTGTTGGCGTGGCCGAGGCCGTCGATGTCGTCGGCAGCGACCCGCAGGTCGATGATGAACGGTGTTGCCAGGTCCCAACTCATGCCCGCTCCAGATCCGTGGTTAACGGGCAGAGTGTACCGGATGCTCAGGCCGATTGCCGGGCCGGTGAACTGCTGCGCTGCAGCAGCGCCAGCACCCCTTCGCGCACTTGTGGGTCAGCCAGCACCCGCAGGTGACCACCGTCGGGCAGGCGCAGCAGGCGGCTGTCGAACCAGGCGCGGTGGATGGCGTCGGACTCGTCTACCGGTACCAATTGGTCGTCCTCGGCATGCACGATCAAGCCGGGCAGCTCCAGTTGGTAGCCGCTGACATCCAGGCGGGAAATCTGCACGCCGACATCGCGCTCAATCTGGCGAATGAACGCCGCCCGCGCCCGCGCCGGCATGCCCAGGTGACGAGCGAAACCGCGGATCACGCCAAGCAACTGCGCCGGCGCGGCGATGCTCACCGCCACTTCGGCGCGCAGCCCCCACTGCAACGCCAGGAGCATGCTGGCGCCGCCCATGGAATGGCCAACCACGGCCTTGAGCGGCGGCAGTTCGGCGGCGGCTTCCAGCAAGGCACGGGCGAACAGCACCACGTTAGCTTCGTTGCCCGGCGAGCGGCCATGGGCCGGGCCTTCCAGGGCCACGGCGGTGTAACCGGCGTCGACCAGGCTGTCGATCAGGTGGGCGAACTGGGTCGGGCGCCCTTCCCAGCCGTGCATCAGCAGCACGGTCGGGCCCTGGCCCCAGCGCAGTGCCGAGAGGCCGAAACGCAAGGTGATGCGCTCGGCGCGGGCCAGCAGCGGCAGCTCCCAGTCTCGCGGCGGCCGGTTGCGCGGGGTCATGAAGGCACGGCGCATCTTGCGCGCGATATGTTCCGGCGCCAGATGCCCGAGGGTGCCGTTAACGCTACGAATCCAGCTCAAGGTATTCATCGCTTCACTCCGGTGGATATCGCGTAGTTCAGACAACCGCCGACTTGGCGGCGCGCAGGATGCGGTCAGACAGCTCGTCAGTGCCCAGGGCCCGGGCCAGGGCCAGGCCACCAATCATCAGGGCCATGTCGGCGAGCACCTTGTCGGCCTCTTCCGGGCTGTCGGCGAGGTTGGCCATCATCAGTTCAATGTGTTCGGCCAGCACTTCGCGGAAGGCCTCCGGAAGGCGCGCCATTTCGCCCAGCGAGGTGGGCAGCGGGCAGGCACGCTCGGTGGCGTCGCGGTGCTTGCGCGACAGGTAGAAGGCGGCAACCAGGGCCCGGCGCTCCTCGCCGCTCATGTTCGGGTCGACTTCGGCGAGCAGCGCCCGACGCTCGCCCAGCAACTGGCGAAAGGCTTCGAGCATCAACGCGTCCTTGCTGTCGAAATGGGCGTAGAAGCCACCGACGGTCAGGCCGGCGGCGCCCATCACCTGATTGACGCTCGGCTCGGCGGGGCCATGCTGGATCAGCGCACTGCAGGCAGCATCGAGAATCCGTTCGCGGGTCTTGGCCTTTTTGTCGTTCATGCTCGCCTCCAAAATATTATGGTTAGAATATTATTCTCATAATATTTTTTCGCAAGCAGAAATTGCTGCCGCTGGTCGCGTCAGGCAAGAAAGGTGTGCGGAGAAGTTTTTTCGAGACAAAAACAAAAGGCTCATTCAATAATCGAATGAGCCTTGAAATCCCACAAAGTGGGTAAAATGGCGTCCCCTAGGGGACTCGAACCCCTGTTACCGCCGTGAAAGGGCGGTGTCCTAGGCCACTAGACGAAGGGGACTTGTAACCTTCGTGCAGATCCGTTTTCACGAATCCTGGCAAAATTGGTGGAGCTAAGCGGGATCGAACCGCTGACCTCCTGCATGCCATGCAGGCGCTCTCCCAGCTGAGCTATAGCCCCAGATTTCTAGCCTCGCGGCCCAGCGACTTCTTTCGATGTCGCTTGTGTAAAACTGGCGTCCCCTAGGGGACTCGAACCCCTGTTACCGCCGTGAAAGGGCGGTGTCCTAGGCCACTAGACGAAGGGGACGAACCTTCTTACCTTACCAACCCGGTCGCTGGAACCCGGTTGATTTCGCAGTCAGTCTAGCTGACTGCGAATCGGAATTTGGTGGAGCTAAGCGGGATCGAACCGCTGACCTCCTGCATGCCATGCAGGCGCTCTCCCAGCTGAGCTATAGCCCCACAATGTCGCTTTGAACTTGAACCGCTTGGCTGGGTGCTTCGCGTTTCGTTTTCGTTCATCGCTGTGGACGGGGCGCATATTAAGATCGGATGGCGAACCTGTCAAATATATTTTCAACAAAATTCAAAAAAAATTTCCGAGATAACAAACACTTACCGCCCGAGCGGATGAAACACCCCGGATTTACAGGGGTTTGCGGGCCTCTTCGCGGGGCAAGCCCGCTCCTACTGAACAGGTAGGAGCGGGCTTGCCCCGCGAAGTTTTACCAAGGTCAGGCAATCAGGCGATGGTGCCCAGGAGCTTTTCCCACTCTTTGTTTTCTTTCTTCGACACACCACCGAGCAGGTCCAGAGCCTGGCGCAGGCGGTAGCGGGTCAGGTCCGGGCCGAGGATTTCCATGGCATCGAGCACCGAAACCGAGCTGGCCTGGCCGGTGATGGCGGCAAACATCAGCGGCATGGCATCACGCAGCTTCAGCTCCAGGGCTTCGACCACAGCCTGGATGCAAGCGGTGATCCGCTCTTTTTCCCACTGGCGCAGGCTTTCGAGCTTCCACAGGATCAGCTGGATCACCTGGCGTACCTGGTCGGCCGAGAGTTTTTTGCTTTCGAACAGCTTGGCGTCGAGCTTGAGCGCACCTTCAAAGAAGAAGCCGCCCAGCGGCACGACCTGGCTGAAGGTCTCTACCCTGCCCTGCACGTGCGGCGCGATCTGCATCATGTAGTCGCTGTTGAATGCCCACTTCTGCAGGCGCGCAGCGAATTCCTCTACCGGCAGCTCGCGCAGCCATTGGCCGTTGAGCCACGACAGCTTCTCGATGTCGAAGATCGGCCCGCCGAGGGACACCCGCGACAGGTCGAAGTGCTCGACCATCTCGGCCAGGGAGAACTTCTCGCGCTCGTCGGGCATCGACCAGCCCATGCGGCCCAGGTAGTTGAGCATGGCTTCGGGCATGAAGCCCATGCGCTCGTAGAAGGTCACCGAGGTCGGGTTCTTGCGCTTGGACAGCTTGCTCTTGTCCGGGTTACGCAGCAGCGGCATGTAGCACAGGGTCGGCTGTTCCCAGCCGAAGTACTCGTACAGCTTGATCAGCTTGGGCGCCGACGGCAGCCATTCTTCGCCGCGCAGCACGTGGGTGATGCCCATCAGGTGGTCATCGACGACGTTGGCCAGGAAGTAGGTCGGCAGGCCGTCGGTCTTCATCAGCACCTGCATGTCCATGCGGTCCCACGGGATTTCGACGTCGCCACGGAGCATGTCCGGGACCACGCAGACGCCTTCACTCGGCACCTTCATGCGGATCACGTGCGGCTCGCCAGCGGCCAGGCGGCGCTGCACTTCTTCAGCCGACAGCAGCAAGGCGCGACCGTCGTAGCGCGGGGTTTCGCCGCGGGCCATCTGCTCGGCACGCATCTGGTCGAGCTCTTCGGCGGTGCAGAAGCACGGGAAGGCGTGGCCAAGGTCGACCAGTTGCTGGGCGTACTGCTTGTAGATATCGCCCCGCTCGCTCTGCCGGTAAGGGCCATGCGGGCCGCCGACGTCCGGACCTTCGCTCCACTCGATGCCGAGCCAGCGCAGAGCGTCGAAGATTTGCTGTTCCGACTCGCGGGTCGAGCGCAGCTGGTCGGTATCTTCGATACGCAGGATGAACTCGCCGCCGTGCTGCTTGGCAAAGCAGTAGTTGAACAGGGCGATGTAAGCGGTGCCGACGTGGGGATCGCCAGTAGGCGAAGGCGCGATACGCGTGCGAACGGTGGTCATGGACAGTCTCGAACTAGAGATGAAACAAAGGCTGGATGTTAACAGGGAGCGGGCACCGGGCTCCAGCAATGGGCGCGATCGGCACTTGTAAGCACGGCTGCAAACGCTGTTAAATTTGCTTACATTTTTACAACGATCGTACCCATGCCTGCCCAACTCAAGCGTCGCCTGCTGATTTTTCTTGCCCTTGTCCTGCTGATTGCCCTCGCCTTCCTGGCCCACTGGTACTTCAAGGGACGCTTCTATGAAAGCACCGACAACGCCTACGTGCAGGGCGAAATAACCCGGGTTTCCAGCCAGCTGAGCGCGCGCATCGATCAAGTGCTGGTACAGGACAACCAGCACGTGGCCAAGGGCGACCTGCTGGTGCGCCTTGAGCCCGAAGATTTTCGCCTGGCCGTTGAACGCGCCCGCGCCGCCCTCGATACCCGCGAAGCCGAACGCCTGCAGGCCGAAAGCCGGCTCACCCAGCAAGCCAGCCTGATTGCCGCAGGAAAAGCGCAGGTTGCCGCCAACCAGGCCACCCTCGGCCGTGCGCAACTGGACCTGAACCGCGCCGAGGCCCTGCGCAAACCGGGCTTTGTCTCGGAAGAACGGGTCACCACACTGTCAGCCGAAAACCACGTCGCCCGCTCCCAGGTGAGCAAGGCCCAGGCCGACCTGCAAGGCCAGCGCCAGCAGGTCAACGCCCTGGCCGCCGAGATCAAGCGCCTCGATGCGCAGATCGTCAACGCCCGCGCCGACCTGGCCCAGGCCGAGCTGAACCTGACCCGCAGCGAAATCCACGCCCCGATCAGCGGCATCATCGGCCAGCGCGCCGCGCGCAATGGCCAGGTGGTCCAGGCCGGCGCCTACCTGCTGTCGATCGTCCCCGATGAAGACATCTGGATTCAGGCCAACTTCAAAGAAACCCAGATCGGCCACATGCAGCCCGGGCAAAAGGCTGAACTGCTGTTCGACAGCTACCCGGACACCCCGATCGAAGCGCGGGTCGACAGCCTGTTCGCCGCCTCCGGCGCGCAGTTCAGCCTGCTGCCGCCCGACAACGCCACCGGCAACTTCACCAAGGTGGTGCAGCGCATTCCGGTAAAACTGACCTTCGCCGCCAACAACCCGCTGCACGGCAAGATCCGCCCGGGCATGTCGGTAACCGCCACCGTTGATATCCGCGACAACGCCGACCATGGCCGGTGACCAGTTGATCCGTCCCGCCGGCGAACCCAGCCGGCGCGACTGGATCGCGGTAATGAGCGTGATGCTCGGCGCCTTCATGGCGGTGCTGGACATCCAGATCACCAATTCCTCGCTCAAGGACATCCAGGGCGCGCTGTCGGCAACCCTGGAGGAAGGCTCGTGGATTTCCACCTCCTACCTGGTGGCCGAGATCATCATGATCCCGCTCACCGCCTGGCTGGTGCAACTGCTGTCGGCGCGGCGCCTGGCGGTGTGGGTGTCGCTGGGCTTTCTGGCCTCATCGCTACTCTGCTCCATGGCCTGGAACCTGGAGAGCATGATCGTCTTCCGCGCCATGCAGGGCTTTACCGGCGGCGCGCTGATCCCCCTGGCCTTCACCCTGACCCTGATCAAGCTGCCCGAACACCACCGGGCCAAGGGCATGGCCATGTTCGCCATGACCGCCACCTTCGCCCCCTCGATCGGCCCGACCCTGGGTGGCTGGCTGACCGAGAACTGGGGCTGGGAGTACATCTTCTATATCAACATCCCGCCGGGGCTGATCATGATCGGCGGCTTGCTGTACGGCCTGGAGAAGAAAGAAGCCCATTGGGAACTGCTGAAAAGCACTGACTATGCCGGTATCGTCACGCTCGGCGTCGGCCTTGGCTGCCTGCAGGTATTTCTCGAGGAAGGCCACCGCAAGGACTGGCTGGAATCGAGCCTGATCGTCACCCTGGGCAGCATCGCCCTGCTCAGCCTGATCACCTTCGTGATCCTGCAGTTTTCCAAACCCAACCCGCTGATCAACCTGCGCATCCTTGGCAACCGCAACTTCGGCCTGTCGAGCATTGCCAGCCTGGGCATGGGCGTGGGTTTGTACGGTTCGATCTACCTGCTGCCGCTTTACCTGGCGCAGATCCAGAACTACAACGCCCTGCAGATCGGTGAAGTGATCATGTGGATGGGCATTCCGCAGCTGTTCCTGATTCCGCTGGTGCCGCAGCTGATGAAGGTGATTTCACCGAAGATCCTCTGCACCCTGGGTTTCGGCCTGTTCGGCCTGGCCAGTTTCGGCTCCGGGGTGCTCAACCCGGACTTTGCCGGCGAGCAGTTCAACCATATCCAGATCATCCGCGCCCTCGGCCAACCGATGATCATGGTGACCATCTCGCTGATTGCCACCGCGTACATCCAGCCGCAGGACGCCGGCTCGGCCTCGAGCCTGTTCAACATCTTGCGCAACCTGGGTGGCGCCATCGGCATCGCCTTGCTGGCGACCTTGCTGGATGCACGGACCAAGGTGTATTTCGATTACCTGCGCGAGGCCATCGTGCCAAGCAACCCGCAGGTGGCGGAGCGTCTGGCGCAACTGGCAGAGCGACTGGGCAGCGATGCGGCGGCGCTGGGCAAGCTGAGTGAAATCACCCACCAGCAGGCGATGATCATGGCCTATAACGATGCCTTCCACTTTGTCGGCATCGGCTTGGCGATCAGCATGCTGGCGGTGGTGATGACGCGCAAATTGCCGCAGGGGTTGAAGGCTGGGGAAGCGCACTAATCGCGGCGCCTTATCGCGGGTCAAGTCGAGGCGTCGCACCGCCGCTCCCACAGTTATGGCAATCATAGGGCCAGCGATAAGGCCCTCAGGTGGTGATCATCCGCTCGCGCAGCGCGGTAATCTCGTCGCGCAACTGCGCCGCCGCTTCGAACTCCAGGTCCCGCGCCAGCTGATACATCTTCTCTTCCAGCTGCTTGATGCGCTTGGCGATCTCGCCCGGTGAGCGCAGTTCGGCTTCGTAACGGGCGCTCTCCTCTGCCGCCTTGGCCATGCCCTTGCGCTTCTTGCTGCGCGAGCCGGGCACGTTGGCGCCTTCCATGATGTCGGTGATGTCCTTGACCACGCCCTTGGGCACGATGCCGTTGGCGGCGTTGAAGGCGACCTGCTTGTCGCGGCGCCGCTCGGTCTCGCCAATCGCCCGCTGCATGGAGCCGGTCATGTTGTCGGCATAGAGGATCGCCCGGCCATTGAGGTTACGCGCCGCGCGGCCGATGGTCTGGATCAGCGAGCGCTCGGAACGCAGGAAACCTTCCTTGTCGGCATCGAGAATCGCCACCAGCGATACCTCCGGCATATCCAGGCCTTCACGCAGCAGGTTGATGCCCACCAGCACATCGAAGGTACCCAGGCGCAGGTCGCGGATGATCTCGACCCGCTCCACTGTATCGATGTCCGAGTGCAGGTAGCGCACGCGCACATCGTGGTCGGCCAGGTAGTCGGTGAGGTCCTCGGCCATGCGTTTGGTCAGGGTGGTGACCAGCACGCGCTCTTCGACCGCCACGCGCTTGCGGATCTCCGAGAGCAGGTCGTCGACCTGGGTGGTGGCCGGGCGCACTTCGACCTGCGGATCGACCAGGCCGGTGGGGCGCACCACCTGTTCAACCACGCGGCCAGCATGTTCGGCCTCGTAGTTGCCGGGGGTCGCAGAAACGAAGATGGTCTGCGGGCTGACGTTTTCCCACTCGTCAAAGCGCATCGGCCGGTTGTCCAGCGCCGAGGGCAGGCGAAAGCCGTACTCGACCAGGGTTTCCTTGCGCGAGCGGTCGCCCTTGTACATGGCGCCGACTTGCGGAACGCTGACGTGGGATTCGTCAATTACCAGCAGGGCATCGTCCGGCAGATAGTCGTAAAGAGTCGGTGGCGCTGCCCCGGCCGGGCGCCCGGAGAGGTAGCGCGAGTAGTTTTCGATGCCGTTGCAGTAACCCAGCTCGAGGATCATCTCCAGGTCAAAGCGGGTGCGCTGCTCCAGGCGCTGGGCCTCGACCAGTTTGTTGGCCTTGTGCAGGTACTCAAGGCGCTGGGCCAGTTCCTCCTTGATGCCGTCCACGGCCTCGAGCAGGGTCTCGCGCGGGGTCACGTAATGGCTCTTGGGGTAGAAGGTGAAACGCGGCAGCTTGCGGATCACCTCGCCGGTCAGCGGATCGAAGGCGGCGATGTTCTCGACCTCGTCGTCGAACAGCTCGATGCGGATGGCTTCCAGGTCCGATTCGGCCGGGAAGATATCGATCACATCACCGCGCACGCGGAAGGTAGCGCGGGCAAAGTCCATTTCGTTGCGGGTGTACTGCAGGTCGGCCAGGCGGCGCAGCAGCGCACGCTGGTCGAGCTTGTCGCCGCGGTCCACGTGCAGGACCATCTTCAGGTAGGTTTCCGGACTGCCCAGACCATAGATGCAGGACACCGTGGTGACAATGATCGCATCACGGCGCTCCAGCAGCGCCTTGGTCGCCGACAGGCGCATCTGCTCGATATGGTCGTTGATCGAGGCGTCCTTCTCGATAAAGGTGTCCGAGGACGGCACGTAGGCTTCGGGCTGGTAGTAGTCGTAGTAGGAAACGAAGTACTCGACGGCGTTGTTCGGGAAGAATGACTTGAACTCGCCATACAGCTGCGCCGCCAGGGTCTTGTTCGGCGCCAGCACCAATGTCGGGCGCTGCACCTGGGCGATCACGTTGGCAATGCTGAAGGTCTTGCCTGAGCCGGTCACCCCGAGCAGGGTCTGGTGCGCAAGGCCCGCCTCGATTCCTTCGACCATCAGGCGAATGGCCTCGGGCTGGTCGCCGGCCGGCTGGAAACGGGTGACGAGCTGGAACTCGGACATGACAAACCTCTGTGTGATCGCGATGGTTTCATCGCTGGCGCGGGCAACTGTATTTATAGACAGTAGTTATACCGAATTAAGGGCCCCTTGCGCCAGTTTCAACTGAGTAACCCGGGCATTTCTGAGTATGGACCGGTGAAATCGACTAACGGTCGAAAAATATTCGGTCAAACAGCAGGAAAAGCTGCGACAGACTGTCGCCGTGACCGAGCGGTATCACTATACTGACTCCCCGTTTGTGCACCGCTCTAGTGCAAGCGACTGGAGCGTGCGACCTCTTCCACTCTCCATTCAGAGCCAAGGTAATAATGAGCCTGTTTTCCGCTGTCGAGCTGGCACCACGCGATCCCATTCTGGGCCTCAACGAAGCTTTCAACGCCGATACCCGTAGCAACAAGGTCAACCTGGGTGTAGGTGTTTACTGCAACGAAGAAGGGCGTATCCCACTGCTGCGTGCAGTGATCGAAGCCGAAACCCAGCGCGCTGCCCAGCACGCTTCCCGCGGTTACCTGCCGATCGACGGTATCGTCGCTTACGACCAGGCCGTACAGAAGCTGCTGTTCGGTGCCGAGTCGCCACTGCTGAGCGCCGGTCGCGTGATCACCACCCAGGCCGTCGGCGGTACCGGCGCCCTGAAGATCGGTGCCGACTTCCTCAAGCAGCTGTCGCCGAACGCCGTCGTCGCCATCAGCGACCCGAGCTGGGAAAACCACCGCGCCCTGTTCGAAACCGCTGGCTTCCCGGTCCAGAACTACCGCTACTACGACGCCGCCACCCACGACGTCAACCGCAGCGGCATGCTCGAAGACCTCAACGCCCTGCCGTCTGGCTCGATCATTGTGCTGCACGCCTGCTGCCACAACCCGACCGGTGTCGACCTGACCCCGCAAGACTGGAAAAACGTTCTCGAAGTGGTCAAGGCCAAAGGCCACGTGCCGTTCCTCGACATGGCCTACCAGGGCTTTGGCGCCGGCATCACTGAAGACGCCGCCGCGGTACGCCTGTTCGCCGAGTCGGGCCTGGACTTCTTCGTCTCCAGCTCGTTCTCCAAATCCTTCTCGCTGTACGGCGAGCGCGTTGGCGCCCTGTCGATCGTCACCGCGTCCAAGGAAGAGGCCACCCGCGTGCTGTCGCAAGTCAAGCGCGTGATCCGCACCAACTACTCCAACCCGCCGACCCACGGCGCGACCATCGTCGCCACCGTGCTCAACAGCCCAGAGCTGCGCAAGATGTGGGAAGACGAGCTGGCCGAGATGCGCCAGCGCATCCACGGCATGCGCAAGCAGATGGTCGAGCTGCTGGCCGAGTACGGCGCCAAGCAGGACTTCAGCTTCGTCGGTCGCCAGTGCGGCATGTTCTCCTACTCGGGCCTGACCGTTGAGCAGGTCGCGCGCCTGAAGAACGAGTTCGGTATCTATGCTCTGGATACCGGTCGCATCTGCGTCGCCTCGCTGAACCAAAGCAACATCCATGTGGTGACCAAGGCGATCGTCGAGGTCCTGTAATTTACTCAATTGCATAGGGGAGGCTTGACTTCCCCTTAGCAATCAGTAAGATACGCCACAGATTCCGCGATAGCTCAGTCGGTAGAGCAAATGACTGTTAATCATTGGGTCCCAGGTTCGAGTCCTGGTCGCGGAGCCAAACACCTGAAAAACCTCCAGTTGCCCTGAGCACTGGAGGTTTTTTCGTTTCTGGCAGATTAAATCGCGCAGCCCGGTCACCCCTCAGGGAAAACCGGGCGGACGATCAGGTCCGGCCGATGGGGTAGAAACAGCCACCACTCCAGACGCCCAGCCACTGCTGGCCATCGATCTGCCTGGGCACCGCCAGTTCGACCAACTGGTAGAAGACATTGCGATGGATCAACGCTTCGAGGTTGCTACGCATGTGCACGTACGGCGAAGGCTCCTGGGTCTGCGCGTCGATTTCAACGCGCAGCGGATGCTCGGGGCCGGCCTCGACCTGGTCGTCGACATTGCTGGTAAAGCGCAACAATTGCTGCTCACCCTCGCCCTGCACCTCCAGGCTGACCGCAACAAAGGGCGCGTCATCGACCTTGATGCCGACCTTCTCCACTGGCGTCACCAGGAAGTAGTCGTCACCGTCGCGGCGGATGATGGTCGAGAACAGCCGCACCATCGGCTTGCGCCCGATCGGCGTACCCAGGTAGTACCAGGTGCCGTCACGGGCGATGCGCATGTCGATGTCGCCGCAAAAATCCGGGTTCCACAGGTGCACGGGCGGCAGGCCCTTTTCTGCCTTGGGAATCTGCGCCAGCAGATCATTGGCCTTGCCGGTGTCTTGCATCACCCTCTCCTTAACGACTCATGCCCAACAGACTGCGAGCGTAATCCTCGAGTGGCGGGCGGAGCAAATCTTCCGGCTTGTTGTCGTGGAACGTCAGCAAACCGCCGCGGCTTTTGATCCGCGCGGTGTCGATCAGGTAACGGGTGCTGGTTTCAATCAGCATCAGCTGCACCACACCAGTATCGATACCCAGACGATCGACCGCCTGCTCGTCATACCACTCATCGCCATTGCCGATGCGATCGTCGGTGCGGGCAAAACGGGTGTACAGCAGGTAATGGGCGCCGACTTCACGCGCTTCGATCAGCGCTTGCTCAAGGCCCAGCGGCGCAGGGGCACGGCGAACCAGCGGGAAGTACTCGACAAAGCCCTTGAAGGCTTCTTCAGCCACGACGTTGGGCCGCGGGTACGGGCCCTTGCCTGATGGCACGAAAGCACCCTGGCCAATGTAAATGAATGAATCAGGCTGCAGGCGCACCGACAGCGAACGACGGGTGTCGCTGTGATCGAGCAGACCGGCATCGCTCATGTGATAACGGGCACCCTCGCCCATATCGCTGACATTCATGCAGCCGCCCAGCGCCGTCAGCGCCAGCAGCAAAACCAGGCTACGCATCTATCCTCCAGTGGCCGGTGACGGAAAACCGGCGAACAGCTGGCAGATGCAGCTTTTGCGCCAGTCTTAGCCGCCGATGATTTTCATCACCGTCGCGCCACCGGAAAACGCCACCGGCTGCTTGTCGCCAAGGGCTTTGACCAGCAAGCCCTGTAGCGCCGGCAAGGCCTGGTGGCGCGGCTTGTCGAGCAGGTCGCCGATATAGTGACGGTTGCTCGACGACAGGCAACCGTGCAGCCAGCCGGTGGAGGACAGGCGCAAACGCGAACAGGTACGGCAGAACGGCACGCTCTCGTTGGCGATCACGCCAAAATAACCCTGGCCCGGGATCTGGTAGCGCAAGGCGGTGGCATCCACCGGCGCGTTGGCCTGCAGGTACTCGTACTGCTCGCCGATCAATTGCAGCAAGTGCTCAAGGCTGACGAACTGCTGCAAAAAGGCATTGCTGTCGCGCGCCAGGTGCCCCATGCGCATCAGCTCGATGAAGCGCAGCTCGTAGCCGTGGGCCAGGCAGTACTCCAGCAGCGGCAGCACCTGGTCGAAGTTCTGCCCGCGCAACGGCACCATGTTGACCTTGATCTGCATGCCGGCGGCGCTGGCCTGGCTCATGCCGTCGAGCACAGTGGCCAGGTCGCCGCCACGGGCAATGCGCCGGAAGGCATCCGGATCAAGGGTGTCGAGGGAAACGTTGAGGCGACGGATACCCGCCGCGCGCAGCAACGGCAGCTTGCGCGCCAGCAACTGGCCGTTGGTGGTCAGGCTGATTTCATCCAGGCCCAGATTGGCAATGGCGCTGAGGAAGGTTTCCAGCTTGGGGCTGACCAGCGGCTCGCCGCCGGTGACGCGCACCCGCTCGATACCGGCGGCCTCGACCAGATAAGCCACGCCGCGGGCCATGGCCTCGGCCGAGAGCTCGTCCTGGGCCGCGACCAGACGCTTGCCGTCGGGCACACAATAGGTACAGGCGTAGTTGCAGGCAGCCGTGAGGCTGACACGCAAATTGCGAAAACGCCTGCCTTGGCGGTCGACGATCATGGGTGACTCCGGCATGGGTGAATCGGGCCTGCAAAACCTGACTCAAAAATCAGGTTTTTGCAAGCCTCATACCTGAGTATATTCCTCGCCACCCAATCCCAGTAGCGCCATGGTTTGGCTGAATGTCTCAGCTACCGGCGGTATCCGGGTCGCGCTTGCGCTTGTTGCCCATGCGCACGCCGATGTCCATGAGGAACTGGAAGAAGCCTTCCTGATCTTCCAGGACGTTGCTCCAGAACGGCGAGTGGTAGAGCGCCACGGCCCCATGCACCAGGGCCCAGGCCGCGCAGTAGTGGAAGTACGGCGGTACGTCCTCAAGCTTGCCTTCGCTGATGCGACCCTTGATCAGCAGGGTCAGGCGGTCGAAGTTGGAGGCGCGGATCTTGTGCAGCTCCTCGACCATCTCCGGCACCTGGTTGCCCTTGACCACCTTCTCTTCGAGACGGTCGAACAGGCGGTAGCGCTGCGGATCACGCATGCGGAATTCGAAGTAGGCGCGCGACAGGGCTTCCTTGTCGCGGTCGACGTCGGCAGAGTGCAGCAGTTCGTTCAAATCGCGCTCGTAGTCGAGCATCAGGCGCAGGTAGATCTCCGCCTTGGATTTGAAATGCTTGTAGATCGTGCCTTTGCCGATACCGACGGCATCAGCGATCATCTCGACGGTGACACTGTCTTCACCCTGTTCGAGAAACAGCTTGAGCGCGGTATCGAGAATTTCTTGCTCTCGGCGACGAAACTCACGGACCTTACGAGGTTCTTTCTGCATAAGAAGGACTGGATCAAAATCGAAGCCGGTTATTATGCCTAACTTGCGCCAAAATGCACGGATCATCCAACCATGTCTATGTTTCTTGATGAGTTTGAACAGGCCCCGGGGCTTCGTTATCTGAACCATGCCGCGGTCGCACCCTGGCCCAAACGCGCCAGCCAGGCGGTTTCGCGCTTCGCCAGCGAGAACGTTTTGCTCGGTGCAAGGGACTATCCGGACTGGATGGCCATGGAGCAGCGTTTACGTGAACGCCTGATGCGCCTGACGAATGCACCGTCGACGGATGACATCGCATTGGTCAAGAACACCTCCGAAGCGCTGTCTTTCGTCGCCTTCGGTATCGACTGGCAGGCCGGCGACCAGATCGTCATCAGCGACGAAGAATTCCCCTCCAACCGGATTGTCTGGGAAGCCCTGGCCGACAAAGGCGTCAGCGTCATCCAGGTAAGCCTCAAGGGCAGCGACCCGGAGGCGGCCTTGCTCGCGGCCTGCGGCCCCAAGGTGCGCCTGCTGGCAATCAGCGCCGTGCAGTTTGCCAGCGGCCTGCGCCTTGACCTGGTGCGTCTGGGCCAAGGCTGTCGTGAGCGTGAGGTGTTGTTCTGCATCGACGCCATCCAGCAATTGGGCGCCCTGCCCTTCGACGTCCAGGCCTATCAGTGCGACTTTGCCATGGCCGATGGGCACAAATGGATGCTCGGCCCGGAAGGCCTCGGGGTGTTCTATTGCCGCGCCGAGGTACGCCCGCTGCTCAAGCTCAGCGAGTACGGCTGGCACATGCTCGAACACATGGGCGACTACAGCCGCAGCGAATGGCAGCCGGCCCACAGCGCCCGGCGCTTTGAATGCGGCAGCCCGAACATGCTTGGTGCAGCGGCACTGGAATCCAGCCTGGCGCTACTCGAAGAAGTGGGCATCAATCAAGTGGCCACAGCGCTGCTGGAGCGGGTGTACTGGCTCAACGAAGGCCTGGCAGCGATCCCTGGGGTCCGCGTACACAGCCCGCAGGAGCCTGCGCGTCGCTCAGGGATCGTGTCCTTCAGCATTGAGGGCGTCGAGAATGCCCAGGTTTATCAGCGCCTCAAGCAGGAACAGGTGATCTGCATTCCGCGTGGCCCCGGGGTGCGATTTTCCCCGCACTTCTACACACCTAGGCAGATAATCGACGAAACTCTGGCCATTGTGCGCGAGATCGCAGAGCGATGAGTGCTCAGCAGCGGCAGGCGTATTCCAAATCTGTTTAAAAAACGACCAGCTGTGGCTGGCGGCGCGTCAATCCTGGCCAATACTTCAGGTGTTGGCGCAGCGCATCCCCCCATGTGGCGCGCCGATAAAGGTGCTCAGGGACCGCGTGCCTTTGTTTTACTCCTAATGGTCTTAACCCGGATTCACCCCCCAGAACCCGGGTTTTTTTTGCCTGCGGTTTTTACCGCCCGCGGGCTCAGGCCACCCGCGCCAACGGAAACAGGCGCTTGAAGTTGGCCGTGGTCTGTTCAGCCAGTTGCTCATAACTTTCACCGCGCACCATCGCCACGAACTCCGCCACTTCACGCACGTACTCTGGCAAGTTGGCCTTGCCGCGGTAGGGGATCGGCGCCAGGTACGGCGAGTCGGTCTCGACCAGTAGCCGATCGGCAGGCACCTGGCGGGCCACATCGCGCAACGCATCGGCATTGCGGAAGGTGACGATGCCCGACAGCGAAATGTAGTAGCCCAGGTCCAGCGCCGCCCTGGCCATGTCCCAGTCTTCAGTGAAGCAATGCAGAACGCCGGCCTGCTTGAGGTCCGCTTCACGCAGCAAGGCCAGGGTGTCGGCGCGCGCCGCGCGGGTATGGATGATCACCGGCTTGCCGGTTACCCTGGCTGCCTCCAGGTGCAGGCGGAACGAGTCCTGCTGCACCTGAGCCGCTTCCGGCTCATAGTGATAGTCCAGGCCGGTCTCGCCAATCGCCACCACATGCGGGTGCTCCAGCTCCTTGAGCAGCCAGTCCAGCGGCGGCGCGCCATCGGGGGTGAGGTCGAGCGGGTGGATGCCCACCGAGCAGTCGACATCACTGTAACGCTCGCTCAGGTCCTTGACCGCCTGGGCGTTGTCGGCGCTGATGCCGATGCACAGGAAGTGGCCGACGCCGCGCGCGCGGGCAGCGTCCAGGGCCGCATCCAGGGAGCCCTGGTGGGCGGTGAGGTCAAGACGGTCGAGGTGGCAATGGGAATCTACAAGCATGGGTGCATGACAACGCTGAAAAGAAATGAAGGAACGGCGCAGCTCAACGCTGGCCCGGCAACATCGCCCAGGACGCCAGCAGCGCCTCGAGCAACAGCACCCGATTGAGGTTGGCCTTGCCCAGGACCTTCTGGCGCTGGGCCAGAATCCAGTCCTGGATCTCCAGGACCCTGGCCTGGCTGCTCTTCTGCGCCAGGTACTGGACCACCTTGCGCATATCGCTCAAGCCTAACCCCTCCTCGTCCTGGGTCAACTGATAACGCAGGACCAGGCTGGACCAGTCGCAGAACCAGTCGAACAGTTGCAGCAAGGGAATGGCATTCCAGGCGTCGGCCAGCTGGCTAGGCGATTGCTGCTGCTTGAGCAGCTTCTTCACCCCATCGACCACCAGCGCGCGCTGCTCGCGCACACCCTGGGCCTGCAGACTGACGGCCGCCAACGGCGAGCCGGCGGCCAGGCTGAGCAACTCCAGGCGCTCCTGCTCGTCGCAGTCGGGCAAGGCCTGTTCGAGCCAGGCCAGGCTTTGCTCGCGGCTCGGCAGCGGGCAGGCCTGCTGCTGGCAGCGGCTCTTGATGGTTGGCAACAGGCGGCTGGGCTGATGGCTGACCAGCAGCAGAACAGTATTGCCCGAGGGCTCTTCAAGGCTTTTGAGCAAGGCGTTGGCGGCGTTGACGTTCATCGCCTCGACCGGCTCGATCAAGATCACCTTGCGCCCGCCCAACTGCGCAGTCTGCACCACGAAAGACACCAGCTCGCGGACCTGGTCGACCTTGATCGGCTTGTCGGCCTCTTCCGGCTCCAGCACGTAGTTGTCCGGGTGGCTGCCGGCTGCGAGCAACAGGCATGACTTGCACTGCCCACACGCCTGCAGCCCTTGCACACGCTGGCACAGCAGCAAGGCCATCAGGCGCTCGGCCAGGGCCCGCTTGCCAATGCCTTGCGGACCGTGCAGCAGATAGGCATGGGCATGCTGGGTGCGCCCGGCCAGTTGCTGCCACAGCGCCTGCTGCCAGGGAAAGGCCTCAGCCACGGCAACGCTCCAGAATCTGCGGCAGCAAGGCGTCCAGCGCCTGCTGTACCTGAGCCAGCGGCAAAGCGGCATCGATCAGCCGGTATTGCTGCGGCGAAGCCTGGGCGCGAGCCAGGTAGGCCTGGCGCACGGCTTCGAAGAAGGCCTGGCCTTCCTGTTCGAAACGGTCCAGGCGGCCGCGGGCGGCAGCGCGCGACAGACCGATCGCCACCGGCAGATCGAACACCAGGGTCAGGTCCGGGCGCAGATCGCCCTGGACGAAATTCTCCAGGGTGGCGATGCGCTCCAGCGACAGGCCGCGCCCGCCGCCCTGATAGGCGTAGGTGGCATCGGTAAAACGGTCGCACAACACCACCGCGCCACGGGCCAGGGCCGGGCGAATGACTTCGGCCAGGTGCTGGGCACGGGCGGCAAACACCAGCAGCAGCTCGGTGTCGGCATCCATCTTCTCTTCACTGGGGGCCAGCAGCAGTTCGCGGATTCGCTCGGCCAGTGGCGTGCCGCCCGGCTCGCGGGTCAGCACGACATCCAGGCCGGCGCCGCGCAGGTGCTCGGCGAGGTACTCGCGATTGGTGCTTTTGCCCGCGCCTTCAGGGCCTTCCAGGGTGATAAACAAGCCGCTCACAGGCAGTCCTTACAGTGGGTCATTGCGGGGAGGCCGCGTCGCTGGCCGGCGCCGCTTGCTCGGTCGCCGGCTCAGGGCTGACATCCGGCGATTGCGGCGCCGGCGGCTGGGCCTCGGGTTCAGGTTCGGTAACCGGGGCCGGGCTCGAACGGTAGTCGGCACGGCGCTTGATCTGGTACTCGCGCACGGCCGAATTGTGCGCATCGAGGTCATCGGAGAACACATGGCTGCCATCGCCACGCGCCACGAAATACAGGCTGCTGCCCGGCGTCGGGTTCAACGCGGCATGAATGGCTTCGCGGCCAACCATGGCAATCGGCGTCGGCGGCAGGCCGGCGTTGGTGTAGGTGTTGTACGGCGTCGGCTCGCGCAGGTCGGCGCGGGTGATTTTGCCGTTGTAGCGTTCGCCCATGCCGTAGATCACCGTCGGGTCGGTCTGCAGCAGCATGCCGATACGCATGCGCCGCACGAACACCCCGGCAATTTGCCCGCGCTCTTGCGGTACGCCGGTTTCCTTCTCGACCAGCGACGCCATGATCAGCGCCTGGTACGGGTCGCGATACGGCACATCGCTGGAGCGCTCAGCCCATTCCTTGGCCAGCACTTCTTCCAGGCGCGCGTAGGCCTGCTGGAGGAACTCGACATCGCTCATGCCGCGCACAAAGCGATAGGTATCGGGGAAGAACCGACCTTCAGGGAACACCCCCGGATGGCCAAGCTTGTCCATGACCTCGGCATCACTCAGGCCGTCGATGGTTTTCTTGATCTTCTCGTGCCTGGCCAGCGCCGCACGTACCTGGCGGAAGTTCCAGCCCTCGACCAGCGTCAGGGTGTACTGCACCACATCACCGCGACGCCAGACCTCGAACAGCTCGCGCACGGTCATGCCCGGGGTCATGCGGTACTCGCCGGTATGCAGCGGCACGCCAGCCATGTTGAAACGCCAGTACAGGCGCAGCCAGAAGGCGTCTTCCAGCACCCCGTCGTTCTGCATGCGGTAGAACATGCGGTTGGGGGTGGTACCGGTGGGCACGTCGAGCAACTGCTCCTGGGTCACGTGCAGGGTCTGCTCCAGCGCCGATTTTACCTTCCAGGCCGAATAGCCCAGCGTCAGGCCGGCCAGGATCAAGCCGATCTCCAGCAGCACCAAGAATTTACGTCTCACAAATCAGGCATCCAGTAGCGTACGGGCAATGGCCTGCAGTTTACGGGTGAGCGGCCCCGGCGGCCAGTTCAGCGATGTAAAAGCCTGTACCGGCCAGATGCCGTAGACGCTGTTGCAGACAAACACTTCGTCAGCTTGCTGCAGGTCCTGCAGGCTCAGGTCGGTAATCTGCACAGCGATTGCGGCGTCCCTGGCGTGATCGAGCAAGGCTGCGCGCATGACCCCGGCCACCCCGCAGCGGCTCAGGTCGGCAGTCTGCAGTTGGCCGTCGCGCACCAGGAACAGGTTGCTGTACACCCCCTCGATGATGCGCCCGGAAACATCGCGCATCAAACCTTCGGCGTGCGCGGCATCCTGCCACTCGGCACGGGCCAGCACCTGCTCGAGGCGATTGAGGTGTTTCAAGCCTGCCAGCAAGGGTTGCTCGGCCAGACGGGTCTGGCAATCGAACAAGCGAACGCCCTGTTCGGCATGCCCTGCGGGATAGGTGGGCAAGGGATTGCCCTGGAGAATTCGTCGTGGCGCCACGCCAGCGGCCGGCGCGTAGCCGCGCTGGCTGTCGCCGCGGGTAACAATGAGCTTGAGCACGCCGTCACCCAGCAAGCTGGCATAACGGCATAGCTCGTCGCGAATCAGGCCGTGATCGGCGCTGATCGCCAGGCGCTGGCAACCCAGCGCCAGGCGCTCGAGGTGGTACTCGAGCAACGATGGCCGACCGGCGCGCACGGCGATGGTCTCGAACAGACCATCGCCATAGGCCAGCCCCCGGCTTTGCAGGGTTAGTGCATCTGCCGGCAGGCCATCGACCCAGCTGTGCATCAGCCGGCGAACCGGCGGAACACCAGCGAGCCGTTGGTGCCACCAAAACCGAAGGAGTTGGACAGCACCACCTCGATCGGCATGTTGCGCGCCTGGTGCGGCACGAAGTCGAGGTCGCAACCTTCGCTCGGCTCGTCCAGGTTGATGGTCGGTGGCGCCACCTGGCTGTTGATCGACAGCACGCTGAAGATCGCCTCGACGGCACCGGCAGCGCCAAGCAGGTGCCCGGTCATCGACTTGGTCGAGCTGACGGCCAGCTTGTAGGCGTGATCGCCAAACACCGACTTGATCGCCGAGCTTTCTGCCAGGTCGCCGGCCGGCGTCGAGGTGCCGTGGGCGTTGATGTAATCGACTTCGCCGGGGTTCAGGCCGGCATCGCGCAGGGCGTTGGCCATGCAGCGCGCGGCACCGCTGCCATCTTCTGGCGGCGAGGTCATGTGGTAGGCATCGCCACTCATGCCAAAGCCTACCAGCTCGGCATAGATGGTCGCGCCGCGGGCCTTGGCGTGCTCGAGTTCTTCGAGTACCAGCGCACCGGCACCGTCGGCGAGGACGAAGCCATCACGGCCCTTGTCCCACGGACGGCTGGCGCGGGTCGGGTCGTCGTTGCGGGTCGACAGCGCCCGCGACGCACCGAAACCACCCATGCCCAGGCCACAGGCGGCCATTTCCGCACCGCCGGCGATCATCACGTCGGCTTCACCGAAGGCGATGTTGCGCGCAGCCATGCCGATACAGTGGGTACCGGTGGTGCAGGCGGTGGAAATAGCGTAGTTAGGCCCCTGTACACCCAGGTGGATCGACAGGAAACCGGAAATCATGTTGATGATCGAACCCGGCACGAAGAACGGCGAAATACGCCGCGGGCCCTGGTCATGCAAGGTCCGGCTGGTTTCTTCGATGTTGGTCAGGCCACCGATACCCGAGCCCATGGCCACGCCAATGCGCTCGCGGTTGGCATCGGTCACTTCCAGGCCGGCGTTACGCACTGCCTGAAAACCGGCTGCCAGGCCGTACTGAATGAACAGATCGAGCTTGCGGGCTTCCTTGACCGACAGGTACTGCTCGACTTCAAAGCCCTTTACCGAGCCGCCAAAACGGGTGGAGTAGGCAGACAGGTCAGTATGCTCGATCAGACCTATGCCACTGCGGCCAGCCAGAATGCCCTGCCAACTGCTCGGCACATCCGTACCCAGTGGCGACAGCATACCCATACCGGTGACCACGACGCGTCTACGCGACACAGCACTCTCCTTATTCAATTGACTACATCTCTTGTAAAGAAAAAACCGCACGCCGGCGAAGGCAGTGCGGTTTTTCCATGACAAGAAGCGACGACTACAACGTCTTAGGCCTGGTGGCTGGTGACGTAGTCGATAGCAGCTTGAACAGTAGTGATCTTCTCGGCTTCTTCGTCAGGGATTTCGGTCTCGAATTCCTCTTCCAGAGCCATCACCAGCTCAACGGTGTCAAGGGAATCGGCACCCAGATCTTCGACGAAGGAAGCAGTGTTCACTACTTCTTCTTCTTTAACGCCCAGTTGCTCGGCGACGATTTTCTTGACGCGTTCTTCGATGGTGCTCATACCTTGTTTTCACTCCTAATGGACATATGTCAGGCAGCTGGCCGGTGTGTAAGTGTATAGAAAGACGTCTGCTTTTCAAGCGCAACACGCCTTGCAAGACCACACCTGCCAACCGACTAGAATCTGGTTGCAGCTTTATAACGGATTTTAGACAGCTCGTATGACATTTTTTTGATGCAATCCGTCACATTCAATTTTACATGTACATGCCGCCGTTGACCGGAATGGTCGCGCCGGTGACATAACCTGCACCTTCGGAGGCCAGGAAAGCCACCACATTGGCGATCTCCTGAGCCTGGCCCAGACGCCCCAGGGGGATCTGGGTCTGCAGCGCTTCACGCTGAGCTTCAGGCAGCTCGCGAGTCATGTCGGTGTCGATGAAGCCCGGGGTCACCGAGTTGACGGTGATCGCGCGGGAGCCGACTTCACGCGCCAGGGCGCGGCTGAAGCCTTCCAGGCCGGCCTTGGCGGCAGCGTAGTTGACCTGGCCGACGTTACCCATGGCACCGACCACCGAGCCGATGCTGATGATACGACCCCAGCGCGCCTTGGTCATGCCGCGCAGCACGCCCTTGGACAGACGGTAGAGGCTGTTCAGGTTGGTGTCGATGACGTCGAACCACTCGTCGTCCTTCATGCGCAGCATGAGGTTGTCGCGGGTGATGCCGGCGTTGTTGACCAGAATGGTCGGCGCACCGAACTGCTCCTGGATCTTGGCCAGGGTAGCGGTGACCGACTCGTCGCTGGTCACGTTCAGCTCAAGGCCAGTGCCGGTGATGCCGTGCTCCTTGAGGGTCGCGGCGATACGCTCGGCGCCCGAAGCGGAGGTGGCGGTACCGATCACGGTAGCGCCCAGACGGCCCAGCTCCAGGGCGATAGCCTGGCCGATACCACGGCTGGCGCCGGTAACCAGGGCAACTTTACCTTGCAGGCTCATGCAAGTTTCTCCTAAATCAGGCCAGCGCCGCACGAGTGGCGGCGACAGCATCTGGGGTATTGAGGTTGTAGGTGGTCACGCCATCGGCGCAACGCTTGTTCAGACCGGCCAGAACCTTGCCCGGGCCGCATTCGACCAGGTTGACCGCACCATTGGCGGCCAGGGTCTGCACGCACTCGACCCAACGCACTGGCTTGTACAGCTGCTCTAGCAGATCGCGCTTGAGGGTGTCGAGGTCCGCGGCAACGGCAGCGCTGACGTTTTGCACCAGCGGGATTTGCGGGGCCTGCCAGTCGATGGCATTGACCGACTCGGCAAAGCGCTCGGCTGCCGGGCGCATCAGCTCACAGTGCGACGGCACGCTGACCGGCAGTGGCAGTGCGCGCTTGGCGCCAGCAGCCTTACAGGCTTCCATGGCACGCTCAACGGCGGCCTTGGCACCGGCGATGACTACCTGGCCTGGCGAGTTGAAGTTCACCGCACTGACCACTTCGCCCTGGGCTGCTTCTGCGCAGATACCCACGACAACGGCGTCGTCCAGGCCAAGAATTGCCGCCATGGCGCCCTGCCCGGCCGGTACGGCCTCTTGCATGAGCTCGCCGCGGCGCTTGACCAGTTTAACGGCGTCACCCAGGCTCAGGCTGCCGGCGGCGACCAGGGCGCTGTACTCACCCAGGCTGTGACCGGAAACGAACGCCGGACGCGCGCCGCCCTCAGCCAGCCACAGGCGCCACAAAGCGATCGAGGCGGTAAGGATGGCCGGCTGGGTTTTGTCGGTTTGGTTGAGTTGCTCTTCCGGACCGTTCTGGGTCAGCGCCCAGAGGTCATAGCCCAGAGCCTCGGAGGCCTCACGGAAGGTATCAATGACCAGCGGATGCTGGGCGCCCAGCTCGGCGAGCATGCCGAGGGACTGCGAACCTTGACCGGGAAAGACGAATGCGAGGGATGCAGACATTGAACAAGCCCCTAGTGATCTTGTCGTCGGAAATAAAGCGCCCAGCACCAGGCTGAGCACAAGAAACTGAAGAGTTGGATGGTAACGAGGACCAAGCGGTCACATTTAACCACTTCCTGAGGCATATGCCTAAAGCAACAGGTCTTCCAGGCGCCCGTGCAAACGTTGCGGCAGGTTCTCCTGGATCTCGATCAAGGCACGCTGGATGGCGCTCTGCAAGCCCTGTACACCGGCTGAGCCATGACTCTTGATGACAATGCCCTGCAGGCCGAGAAAGCTTGCGCCATTATGTCGCGCCGGCGCCAGGTCAGCCTGCAGGCGGCGCAGCAGGGGCATGGCCACGGCGCCGGCCAGGCGCGCGCCGAGCCCGCCCTTGAACAACGCCTCGATGCGCGAGCCGATCATGGTCGCCAGGCCCTCGCTGGACTTGAGCAGGATATTGCCGACAAAACCGTCGCACACCACCACATCCGCCTCGCCACGGTACAAGCCGTCACCTTCGACGAAACCGATGTAGTTCAGGCCGCGGGCGTTCTGCAGCAGGCTGGCCGCAAGCTTGACCTGCTGGTTGCCCTTGATGTCTTCAGTGCCAACATTGAGCAAGGCTACGCGCGGACGCGAGATACCCAGGGCCTGGGCGGCCACCGAGCCCATCACGGCAAACTGATAGAGGTTTTCTGCACTGCAGTCGACATTGGCGCCCAGGTCGAGCAGCTGGCAATAGCCGGTCTGGGTGGGAATGGCGGCAACCATGGCCGGGCGATCGATACCGGGCAGGGTTTTCAGCACATAGCGCGAAAGGGCCATCAGCGCACCGGTGTTGCCGGCACTGACGCAGGCTTGAACCTTGCCATCACGCAATAATTCGAGGGCCACGCGCATGGACGAATCGGGCTTGCTGCGCAGCGCCTGTGACGGCCGCTCGTCCATGCCGATCACTTCGCTGGCGGCCACGATCTGCAGGCGCGCGCGATCCGCTGCCGACGGGCCAGCGATCAGATCTTCAAGGAGGGAGGGTTGACCGACAAGGGTCAGGTGCAGCGAGGGGGTAGCCGACAGGCAAGCAATACTCGCCTGAACAATGCTGCGGGGACCGAAGTCCCCGCCCATTGCGTCAATCGCGATGATCTGAGCGGACAAGGATTACTCGTCAGCGCCCTTGTCGATCACTTTACGACCACGGTATACGCCTTCTGGCGATACGTGGTGACGCAGGTGCACTTCACCAGTGGTTTTCTCTACGGACAGAGCGTTTTCCGAGAGGGCGTCGTGCGAACGGCGCATGTCACGGGCAGAGCGGGATTTTTTGTTCTGCTGAACAGCCATAATTGATTAACTCCTAAACGTTTGGGTCACGCTTTAACTGCGCCAATACACTGAACGGGTTGGACCGTGTTACCTCGTCCTTGCTCGGTTCGGGCTCATCGGCGCCCGCCGGCTGCTGGCATTCTTCCGGATGATGAGCAGGCACGATAGGCAAGGCGAGCAGAAGCTCTTCCTCGACCAAGGCCTGCAGATCCAAAGGATCTTCGCCCAGTTCCAGCACGTCATAACCTTTCGGCAACGACTGGGTATTCGCACCCTCCTTCACCACGGCGTAAGTACATTCGCTGTGGATCGGCAGGGTGACCAGCTCAAGACAACGCTGGCAAACCATCTTGACCTCGACACGCAGGTCGGTGTGGATAACCACAGCCTTCTGCTCGTCGCGCTCAAAATCGAATTTAGCCTGCACCGTACCGACAGTGTCGGAAAGCGGGTCGCAGAGTCTCTCCAAATCGGCGAGCTGCAGTGTTCCTTCGAGGGAAACACCACGATCGGCCAATTTGCGCGGGTCAACGTGAGGTGGAATCGGGTCATTCAACATAGGCGCAGCATTCTAGGGATGACCCCCGCCCCTGTCAAAGGAAATTCGGCTCCGTTCAGCATGTTAGAATCGTTTCACCTGTTCAGGAGTCTATCATGCTGCCTTTATTACTGGCTTCCAGCTCACCCTACCGACGCGAACTGCTCGAGCGTCTGCGCCTGCCCTTCAGTTGGGCATCGCCGGATATCGACGAACATCGGCTGGACGAAGAGCCCGCCCTTGAGCTGGTCAAGCGCCTGGCCCGGGAGAAAGCCCAGGCCCTGGCCGGCAGCCATCCCGGGCACCTGATCATCGGCTCCGACCAGGTCGCGGTGCTCGGCGAGCAGATCCTCGGCAAGCCGCACACCTTCGAGCGCGCCTGCGAGCAACTGCTGGCAGCCAGCGGCAACCATGTGACCTTTCTCACCGGCCTGGCGCTGCTCAACAGCGCCACCGGCCACTGCCAGGTCGACTGCGTGCCGTTCACGGTAAACATGCGCGAACTGGACCTGCCACGCATCGAGCGCTACCTGCGCGCCGAACAGCCCTACGACTGCGCCGGCAGCTTCAAGGCCGAAGGCCTGGGCGTCAGCCTGTTCCAGAGCACCCACGGCGTGGATGCCACCAGCCTGATCGGCCTGCCACTGATCCGCCTGGTAGATATGCTGCAGGCCGAAGGCGTCAGCCTGCCCTGACGCGCACAAAAAAGCCGACCTCGAAGGTCGGCTTTTTCAATGCACCAGGCAATCAACGCAGCGATGGCCCCTGAAAGCCCATCCACATCGCCAGGTGCTCGGCCACACTGGCCCCCAGGCGCTTGGAGAAGCGATCGAACGGCGACTCCTCGACGGTGAAGTCAACCAGCTCCTTCTCCCCTACCACCTCGCGCGCCACGTAGCCGGCGCTGCCCAGGCCATCCACCAGGCCCAGGGAGAGGGCTTGCTCGCCCGACCAGATCAGACCACTGAACAGCTCAGGGTGCTCCTTGTCCTTGAGGCGCTCGCCACGACCCTGCTTGACACTGGCAATGAACTGCTTGTGGGTGGTTTCCAGCACGCCCTGCCAGAACGCCGTCTCTTCAGGCTTTTGCGGCTGGAACGGATCAAGGAAGGCCTTGTGCTCACCCGCGGTATAGGTACGACGCTCGACGCCGAGCTTTTCCATGGTGCCGACAAAACCGTAACCGGCCGCCGTTACACCGATGGAGCCCACCAGGCTGGCCTTGTCGGCGTAGATCTGATCAGCGGCACTGGCGATGTAGTAAGCGCCGGAAGCGCCGAGATCGCTGATTACCGCATACAGCTTGATGGTCGGGTATTCGGCACGCAGGCGGCGGATTTCATCGTAGATGTAACCTGACTGCACCGGACTGCCGCCCGGGCTGTTGATACGCAGGATCACCGCCTTGGTTTTCGGGTCCTTGAACGCTTCGCGCAGGCCGCTGACGATATTGTCGGCACTGGCCGGCTCCTGGTCGGCGATCATGCCGCGCACCTCGACCAGCGCGGTATGGCTGACGCTGCGCGAGGCCGCCTTGTCCATGTTCATCAAAGGCGTGAACAGGGCAAAAATGCCGAACAGGTAAACAAAGGTCAGCAGCTTGAAAAAGATCCCCAGCGCCGCGCCCGACGCTGCTCCTGAACACCGGCCAGGAGGGTTTTCTCCAGCAGCTTCCAGCTCTTCTGTTCTTCGTTGCTGTCGTTACTTTCGGCGCTGGGCGCCTTCCACTCGTCAGCCATGCTCACCTACCCTGGAATGTACTGCTGCAGGCGTGCAGCGAAGCCAGGCCTGCAACTGTGAAAAATGATCGATACACACCTGTGGCCCGAAGGCACTCAAGGCCTCAAGCGACATGGCGCCGTAACCCACCGCCACCGAATGCATGCCGGCATTGCTGGCCATCAACAAGTCGAAGGAAGAATCTCCGACCATCAATGCCCGCTGCGGTTCGACCTGGCAATGGGCAAGAATCTCTTCAAGCATCTGCGGGTGCGGCTTGCCGCGGCTTTCGTCGGCTGCACGGGTGATATCGAAGTAATCTTCCCAACCGTTGGCGCGCAAGACCCGGTCGAGCCCGCGCCGGGCCTTGCCGGTGGCTACCGCCAGGCGATAACCCTCGGCCCGAAAGGCCTCCAGCGACTCAACCACCCCCTCGAACAGCGGCGAAGGCTGGTCATCCAGGGCCATGTACACGTCGGCATAGTGCTGGCGAAACTGCACGATCTGCTCGGCATCCAGCTGCGGATACAACACGCTGATGGCCTCGGGCAACGCTAGGCCAATGATACCTTTGACCGCGTCATCCGCGCAGATGGCATAGCCGGCGCGACCGGCGGCCAGGTGCATGGCCTCGACGATGCGGCCGATGGAGTCGGCGAGGGTGCCGTCCCAGTCGAAGATCAGCAGGTCGTAATTACGCTGCACCCAGGCGCTCCACGGTCTTGGCCCACATTTCGTCTACCGGCGCTTCGAGCTTGAGCTCGCCGCCATCAGGCAGCGGCACGGTCAGGGCATAAGCATGCAGGAACAGGCGCTTGCCGCCCAGGTCGCGGATCTCGCGGGTGAAATCTTCATCGCCATACTTGCTGTCGCCAGCAATGCAATGCCCGGCATGCAGGGCATGCACGCGGATCTGGTGGGTACGACCGGTGATCGGCCGCGCCTCGACAATGGTGGCAAATTCGCCAAAACGGCGCAGCACGCGGAAGATCGTCAGCGCTTCCTTGCCTTCGTCATTGACCTCGACCATGCGCTCGCCGGAGCGCAGGTTGCTCTTGAGCAACGGCGCATTGACCTGCTTCTTGGCGGTGGCCCAATGACCGCGGACCAGGGCCATGTAGCGCTTGTCGACACCGTCGCCGCGCAGGGCAGCGTGCAAATGGCGCAACATGCTGCGTTTCTTGGCAATCATCAACAGGCCCGAGGTGTCGCGGTCCAGGCGATGGACCAGCTCCAGCTCCTTGGCGTCCGGGCGCATCTGACGAAAGGCTTCGATCACGCCGAAATTCAGGCCGCTGCCACCGTGCACGGCGATGCCGGCCGGCTTGTTGAGCACAATCAGCGCCTTGTCTTCGTAGACAATCGCCGCCTCAAGGCGCTGAAGCAAACCCTGGGCCACCGGTACCGGCTCGTCGCGCTCGGGCAGACGAACGGGCGGCACGCGCACGATGTCGCCCGCCTGCAGCTTGTACTCGGGCTTGATCCGGCCCTTGTTCACGCGCACTTCGCCTTTACGCAAAATGCGGTAAATCAAGGTCTTGGGAACACCCTTGAGCTTCGTTACGAGGAAATTATCGATTCGTTGGCCGGCAAGTTCCGGCGCGACCTCGATCAGCTGGACGCCGGAGGTCGGAGGGGCAGTAGTCGTCATTTGCCAATCATAACAATTTTTTATGGATTTGAAGCACTTAATGATTGCTGCTATAGTCGCGAACGCCGCCAAAAGCGGCTGGCCAGCGGACTCACGGCTTTCAGCCGGCCCTGACCGACGCAATTCTCGAGGACGCGAGGCCGTCCGACGGGGCTTTCGCCAGTTTACAGAAATGCCTGGAATCGCCACCAGCGCCGTGCAGAGAAGACCGATAAAAAACTACAAGAGCGGTATTTCACCCTCCCCCACGTTTTTTTCGCTGCCACTCTGTCAGTGCCGTCAATTTCACGCAGTCATGGCGACGGCTTCGGAAATACCAGCCTTGGACATAAAAGGCGCGGGCTCCCGTATGGAGCTGGCGAAAATGCAACCCGTTGCGGATTCAGCGCGCGGCAGCACCCGAATTATCAGGGATACGTGTAGGGTGGAGATGCACAACCGTCGGACCGTGTAGTACTGCGTCCAGTCCACCGGCCTATTGGCCAGGCGACCGGACCCGGTCTTGATCAAGATGCCCCACGGGCGTCCACGGCCGAAGGCTGATTCCTCCTCCTGACTGAGTGCATTTGACACCACAGCAAGCAGGACGCGTCGTCGCGACTTCGGCAGTACTGGGTGACCAGTCGGACTCGAAAGTTGCTGGACACGGGGGTGGCCCGCCACCCCTTGCGCACCTGACACCGACCGTGAGAAGTCGTGTGTGCCGAACGCCGTTTCCGGCAGCCCGGAAACCGACGGTATTACATGAAAAGAATGCTGATTAACGCGACTCAACCCGAAGAGTTGCGTGTAGCTCTGGTGGACGGCCAACGTCTCTACGACCTGGACATCGAGTCCGGCGCGCGTGAGCAGAAGAAGGCCAACATCTACAAAGGCCGGATCACCCGGATCGAACCTAGCCTGGAAGCCGCTTTCGTCGACTTCGGCTCCGAGCGTCACGGCTTCCTGCCGCTGAAGGAAATCTCCCGCGAATACTTCAAGAAGTCGCCCGAAGGCCGGGTGAACATCAAGGAAGTGCTCAGCGAAGGCCAGGAAGTCATCGTCCAGGTCGAGAAAGAAGAGCGCGGCAACAAGGGCGCCGCCCTGACCACCTTCATCAGCCTGGCCGGTCGCTACCTGGTGCTGATGCCGAACAACCCGCGTGCCGGCGGCATCTCCCGTCGTATCGAAGGCGAAGAGCGCAACGAACTGCGCGAAGCCCTCAACGGCCTGGTCGCCCCTGCCGACATGGGCCTGATCGTGCGCACTGCCGGCCTTGGCCGCAGCAGCGAAGAAATGCAGTGGGACCTCGACTACCTGCTGCAGCTGTGGACCGCGATCAAGGAAGCTTCCCAGGACCGCGCCGCGCCATTCCTGATCTACCAGGAAAGCAACGTCATCATCCGCGCCATCCGTGACTACCTGCGTCAGGACATCGGCGAAGTACTGATCGACAGCATCGACGCCCAGGAAGAAGCCCTGACCTTCATCCGCCAGGTCATGCCGCAGTACGCCAGCAAGATCAAGCTGTATGAAGACAGCGTGCCGCTGTTTAACCGCTTCCAGATCGAAAGCCAGATCGAGACCGCTTTCCAGCGCGTCGTCGACCTGCCGTCCGGCGGCTCGATCGTTATCGACCCGACCGAAGCCCTGGTCTCCATCGACATCAACTCGGCGCGCGCCACCAAAGGCAGCGACATCGAGGAAACCGCCCTGCAGACCAACCTGGAAGCGGCTGAGGAAATCGCCCGCCAGCTGCGCCTGCGTGATATCGGCGGCCTGATCGTGATCGACTTCATCGACATGACCCCGGCCAAGAACCAGCGCGCCGTGGAAGAAAAAGTCCGCGAATGCCTGGAAGCCGACCGTGCCCGCGTACAGGTTGGGCGCATCTCGCGCTTCGGCCTGCTGGAAATGTCCCGTCAGCGCCTGCGTCCTTCGCTGGGCGAAAGCAGCGGCATCGTCTGCCCACGCTGCAGCGGCACCGGCATCATCCGTGACGTCGAATCGCTGTCGCTGGCCATCCTGCGCCTGATCGAAGAAGAAGCCCTGAAAGACCGCACCGCCGAAGTCCGCGCGCAAGTGCCGATTCCGGTTGCCGCCTTCCTGCTCAACGAGAAACGCAATTCGATCACCAAGATCGAGCTGCGCACCCGGGCGCGTATCGTCATCCTGCCGAACGACCACCTGGAAACCCCGCATTTCGAAGTCCAGCGCCTGCGCGACGACAGCCCGGAAGCCCTGAGCAGCCAGTCCAGCTACGAAATCGCCGCCGCCGAGACCGAAGAAGTCCAGCCGACTGCCGCTACCCGCACCCTGGTGCGCCAGGAAGCTGCGGTCAAGACCGCTCCGGCCCGCGCCAACGCTCCAGTACCTGCCGAAGCTGCCGCGCCAGTGGCTGCTCCAGTCCACGCTCCTGAGCCAAGCCTGTTCAAAGGCCTGGTGAAGTCGCTGGTCAGCCTGTTCGCCGGCAAGGACGAGCCTGCCGCCGCCCCTGTGGTTGCCGAGAAGCCCGCCACCGAACGCCCGCAGCGCAACGAAGAGCGCCGCAACGGTCGCCAGCAGAGCCGCAACCGCAACGGCCGTCGCGACGAAGACCGCAAGCCGCGTGAAGAGCGTGCCGAGCGCGCCCCGCGTGAAGAGCGTCAGCCTCGCGAAGCCCGCGAAGAAGCACCGGCCCGCGAAGAACGTGCACCACGTCAGCCGCGCGAAGAGCGTCAAGCTCGCGCCCCACGTGAAGAGCGCCGCTCCCGTGAAGAGCGTCCGGTCCGCGAACTGCGCGAGCCGCTGGACGCCGCTACCCCGGCGGTCCGTGAAGAACGCCCTGAGCGCGCCCCACGTGAAGAGCGCCAGCCTCGTGAAGAACGTGCTCCACGCGAAGAACGCGCCCCACGTGAAGAGCGCGCACCGCGCGAAGAACGTGCACCGCGTGAAGAGCGTGCCCCACGCGAAGAGCGCGCTCCGCGCCCACCGCGTGAAGAACGCCAGCCGCGCCCAGCCGAACAGGCTGCCGACGCTGCTGAAGAGCAACTGCCGAACGAAGAGCTGCTGCAGGATGACAACCAGGAAGGTACCGAAGGCGAACGCCCTCGCCGCCGCTCCCGTGGCCAGCGTCGTCGCAGCAACCGTCGTGAGCGTCAACGCGATGCCAACGGTAACCTGGTAGAAGGTTCGGAAGACGGCAGCGACGAGCAGCCTCAAGCCAGCGAACTGGGTGCTGAACTGGCCGCAGGCCTGGCCGTGACCGCCGCTGTTGCCACCAGCAACATCAGCGCCGCTGCCGAAGCCCAAGCCAACCAGCAGGCTGAACGCGCCACCGCTACTGTCGAAGAGCAGGCGGTTGTTGAAGTCGCGGCCAGCGAAACCGTCGTCGAAGCAACTCAGCCAGTAGTTGAAGCGGCTGAAGTCGCCGAAGTGGTTCAAGCAACTGAAGCAACCGAAGTGGTAGAAACTGCCCAGGTCGCTGAAGTCGCTGCCGCGCCGGTTGTCGAACAGCCCTTCACTGCCCCGGTCGAAGCAGCAGAAGTCGTAGAAACCAGCATCGCGCCGGTTATCGAAACCCCTGTTGCTGCCCCGGCTGAAGTGGTCGAGCCGGTTGCTGCGGTCGAGCCAGCGCCTGAAGTCCAGGCACCTGTAGTGGCCGAGCCGGTAGTCGTTGCTGAAGTGGTCGAAGCGCCTGCGCCAGTAGTTGCCGAGCCTGCAGCGGTTGAAGAGCCAGCGGTTGAAGCTCCTGCCAGTGCTCTGACCAGCAACGGTCGCGCACCGAACGACCCACGTGAAGTACGCCGTCGCAAGCGTGAAGCCGAAGCTGCCGCAGCCGCTGCTGCAGTGGCCGCCGCCGAAGCCAGCGCTGCTGTAGTCGCTGAAGAGGCGCCTGCTGCACCGGCTGAAGAAGTGGTTGAAGAGAAAGAAGAGCACAAACCGCTCGTCTGATCTTCCAGGCTGAAAAAAAGCCCCGCCAGGTGACTGGCGGGGCTTTTTTATTGCCGTTGGGAGCGGTTAATAAAGGTTTGGCTCCATCTCCAGCTCAACCCCGAAACGCTCGAGGATATCGGCCTGGATCTTCTGCGCCAACTGATGCAACTGCACACCGGTGGCCTGGCCATAGTTGACCAGCACCAGCGACTGCAATCGGTGCACCCCGGCATCGCCTTCGCGATGGCCCTTCCAGCCCGCCTGTTCGATCAGCCAGCCGGCAGCCAGCTTGAACTGGCCATCAGCCTGTGGATAAGCCACCAGCCCCGGATACTGCAAACGGATCTTGTCGGCTAGCACAGCTGCCACCACCGGGTTCTTGAAGAAACTTCCGGCATTGCCCAGCTCGACCGGGTCAGGCAGTTTTTCCCGGCGGATGCTGCAAATCGCATCACTGACATTTTGCGCAGTCGGCTGGCTGATGCCTTGCTCGTTCAGGCGCTGGCGCACCGGACCGTAGTCCAGGTGGGCATGCATGAGCCGGCTCAAGGCAAAGCGCACCCGCAGGATCAACCAGCGCCCCGGGTTGCGCTTGAACAGGCTGTCGCGGTAGGCGAAGGCGCACTCTTGCAGGCTGAAGTCGCGCAGCTTGCCCGTCTGGCGATCCAGTGCGGTAAGCCCGGCGAACACGTCCTTGATCTCGACGCCATAGGCGCCAATGTTCTGCATCGGCGCGGCGCCGACCGTGCCCGGAATCAGGCTGAGGTTCTCAAGCCCGGCCAGGCCTTGGGCCAGACTCCATTGCACAAACGGGTGCCAGGGTTCGCCAGCTTCGGCCTCGACCACCACCCGCTCACCATCGTCAGACAAGATGCGCAGGCCACGGCTGGCCATGCGCAGCACCAGCGCCTGGATATCGGCAGTCAGCAACAAGTTGCTACCGCCTCCCACCACCAGCACCGGTAATCCCTGCTCAGCCGCCTGGGCCAAGGCCTGACGAGCCTCTTCGTCGTTGTGGGCTTCAGTGAAAAACTGGGCCTTAACGTCGATACCGAAGGTGTTAAACGGCTTGAGCGAAACTTGTTGCTGCCACTGCCCGCTCATAGACGACCCTTGAGTTCGGTGACCAAACGGCTGCAGGCGATTTCGATCAGGTCGAGGACCTGTTCGAAATCCTCCTCGGCGCCGTAGTAAGGATCCGGCACCTCATCCAGCGCGCCGTCATAGCGGCGTAGGAACAGGTCCAGCTCGGCTTTGGCCGTGGCCGGGCGCATGCCCTGCAGATGGCCAAGATTGCTCTTGTCCATAGCCAGGATCAGGTCGTAGTCATTGAAGTGCGCGGCCTTGATTTGCTGCGCACGCTGCTGCGACAAGTCATAGCCACGAATGCGCGCGGTGCGGCAGGTGCGCGCATCAGGCTGCTTGCCGACATGCCAGTCGCCAGTGCCAGCCGACGCCACTTCGACCAGTTCGGCCAGGCCTTCGGCGCGCAATTGCTGACGCAGCACGCCTTCGGCGGTAGGCGAGCGGCAGATATTGCCCAGGCACACGAACAAAACCCGCATCAGGCCTCCAGCAAGCGCCGTACGCGCTCCAGGTCTTCAGGGGTATCGACGCCCACGGGCGGCGCATCGATGGCATCGGCAACGTGAATACGCACGCCATGCCAGAGCGCCCGCAACTGCTCCAGCGATTCGGTCTTCTCCAGCCAGCACGGGCCCCAGGCGACGAAGTCCTGCAAGAAGCCGGCGCGATAGGCGTACATGCCGATGTGGCGACGGTACGGCACGCCTTGCGGCATCTGCTCACGGTTCTGGGCAAAGGCATCCCGCGCCCAGGGCAACGGTGCGCGGCTGAATGTCAGGGCCAGGCCATTGCAATCGCTGACCACCTTGACCGCATTGGGATTGAACAGCGCTTCGACGTCACTGATCGGCTCGGCCAGGGTGGCGATGCCGGCCTCGGGATGGGCCGCCAGGTTGGCCGCCACCTGATCGATGATCACCGGCGGAATCAGCGGCTCGTCACCCTGCACGTTGACCACGATGGCATCGGCAGCCAGGCCCAGCTTGGCGGCGACTTCAGCCAAACGGTCGGTACCGGAGTCATGGTCTTCGCGGGTCATCAGCACTTCAGCGCCAAAGGCCTCGCAGGCCTTGAAGATATCCGCGTCGTCGGTGGCGATTACCACACGGTTGGCGCTGCTTTTGCGAGCCTGTTCCCAGACGTGCTGGATCATCGGCTTGCCGGCAATCGGCAGCAACGGCTTGCCGGGCAAGCGCGTGGAGCGCAGCCGCGCCGGAATCACAACGGTAAAGGCCAGGCTCATTTGTCCAGACGCTCGTCATCGGTCAGGGTACGGGCTTCGCTTTCGAGCATCACCGGGATACCGTCGCGGATAGGATAGGCCAGACCCGCGCCCTTGCTGATCAGCTCGGTCTTGTCGGCGCTGAGCTTGAGCGGGCCCTTGCAGATCGGGCAGGCAAGGATATCGAGCAGTTTGGTGTCCATGGAAATTCCTCAGGCCAGTGGCCGGAAAAAGAAACGAATCAGGAGGGCCGCGACCCGGGCAGCAAGCGTGCAAGCTGTGTGTCGAACCAGGCCTTGAAGGCCGGCGAAGGCACAGCATCGACCGCAAGGTACCACCAGTCGTCGGCAGCGAAGGCGCGGCATTTGACCGCGTCCTTCTCGGTCATGACCAGGGGCAGCGCAGGGCTGAAGCTCAGGGCCTGGGCGCTGTATTGGGCATGATCGGCAAAAGGGTGTGGCACAGGTCGCCAGTTTAGCCCCTGCAAGGTATTGAAGAAACGTTGCGGGTTGCCAATGCCGGCCACCGCGTGCACGGCCTGGCCTGGCTCAAAGAAGTCGAGGCCACGGCGCTCGCTACTGCGCAGGTTGACCAGTGCAGTAGGTTGCAGGGCAAAGGCAAAACCGTCTTCGCGGTCGGTCGTGGCGCCGTTGTAAAGCACCGCGTCGACGTCCTGCAGGCGTTCCACCGGCTCGCGCAGGGGGCCGGCCGGCAGGCAGCGGCGGTTACCCAGGCCACGGGCGGCATCGATCAGTACCAGCTCCAGGTCGCGGGCCAGGCGGTAATGTTGCATGCCGTCGTCACACAGGATCAGGTCCAGCGGCTCGCTGGCCAGCAATGCCTGAACCGCACGCGAACGGTCCGGGTCGATCATCAGCGGCACGCCGCTGCGCTGGACGATCAGCAAAGGTTCATCACCCGCCTCAGCCGCGCTTTGCTCGGCACGCACGCGCCACGGCAACTGTGGCGGCCTGGCGCCATAGCCACGGCTGACCACGCCGACACGCAGGCCCTGCTGGCGGCAATGCTCGATCAACCAGAGGATCATCGGTGTCTTGCCGGTGCCGCCGACGGTGATGTTGCCCACCACGATGACCGGCACCGGCGCGCGGTAGCTGGGGCTCTCGCCACTGAGAAAGCGCGCGCGCTTGCTCAGCACCACGCGACGATAGAGGGCTTCGAGCGGACGCAGCAGCGCCAGGGCCGGATGCCCGGCGTACCAGGCATCGAGCAGACGATCGGCAAAGGCCATCAGGGCGTCCCCTGAGCCGCCTCGACCGTGGTCATGCGCAACTGGCTGAAACCGAGCTTGCCGGCCGCATCCATGGCAGTCACCACCGCCTGGTGCGGGGTCTTGCCGTCGGCGCTGATCGACAACGGCAGTTTGGTGTCCCCTGCGGATTCCTGCTGCAGGGCTTCAATGAGGGTCGCCAGGTCGCTCTTGGGCAACAGGTGGTTGTTCACCGAATAGACGCCGTCGGCGCTGATGGTGATGTCCAGTTGCTTGAGCTCCGAATCCGGTGCCGGCGCGCCGCTGACCGACTCCGGCAGCTCGACACGCAACTGGGTTTCGCGAGTGAAGGTGGTGGTGACCACGAAAAACAGCAGCAGGATGAACACCACGTCGATCAGCGAGGCCAGGTTGATGTCCACGGTCTCCCGTGGCTTGCGCCGGAATTTCACGCCTTGCCCTCGGCCAGGTCGACATCACGGTCGCCCTGCACCACTTCGACCAGCTTGATCGCTTCCTGCTCCATACCGACCACCAGCTCGTCGATACGACGCTGCAGGAAACGGTGGAAGAACACCGACGGAATACCGACCATCAGGCCGGCCGCGGTGGTGATCAGTGCCTTGGAGATACCGCCGGCGAGCACTGCGGCATTGGTGGTCATGCCGGTACCCATGAAGGCGCTGAAGATGTCGATCATGCCCAGCACGGTGCCGAGCAAGCCCAGCAGCGGCGCCATGGCGGCGATGGTGCCCAGGGCGTTGATGTAGCGCTCCAGCTCGTGAATGACACGCGCTGCGGCCTCTTCGATGCATTCCTTCATGATTTCGCGGCCATGGCGCGAGTTGGCCAGGCCTGCGGCAAGGATCTCGCCCAGCGGCGAATCGGCGCGCAGGGCCTTGAGCTTGTCACTGGTGAGCTGTTTGTCCTTGATCCACATCCACACCTGGCCCAGCAGGTGCGGTGGCGTGACCCGGCTGGCGCGCAAGGTCCAGAGACGCTCGGCGACGATCGCCATGGCAGCGATGGAACTCAGAATGATCGGCAGCATCATCCAGCCACCGGACTTGACCAATTCCCACACAGTAAGCATCCCCTCGAAAAAGTCCGCCACTTTACCATAGGACCCCAGGGGGCTCATCTGCCGAAGGTCGTCATCTTGGTTCACGCCAGAAACGCCGCTGGGCACGCAACCCCTCAGGCTCGCCGAACACACCCAGGCGCAGGCGCAAGGCACCGTGGTCGACATTGTCATAGGCCTGAATACCGTGCGTCCGATAGCGCGCCATGACTTCCGGGTGCGGATGCCCGAAAGCGTTGTAGCGCCCGCGCGAAATCAGCACGCCGCGCGGGGTAGTAGCCTTTAACAAGGCCTCGCTGGAGGAGCTGCGACTGCCGTGATGGGGCGATTGCAGCCAGTCGACCGTGGTCGCCTGCCAGCCCCGCGCCCAGGCCCGTTCGCCGCGGGCATCGAGATCGCCGGTGAGCAGCAGTTTTTCGCCATTTGCCTCGACCAGCAGCACACAGGAATCCTGGTTGCTGTCGCCAGCATCCTGCCACTGCCACAGTGAAAAACTCACCCCGTCCCACTGCCAGCGTTCGCCGCTGCTGCACGGCTGCGCTTGCAGCACTTCAGGCAAGGCCGCAGCCTCACCAGCCTGCACCCGCAGCACCGGCAACCCGCGCTGCACGGCGCGGGCGCCCCCGGCGTGATCGGCGTCGGCGTGGCTGAGCAACATCAGGTCGAGCTTGCTTACCCCCAGCTTGCGCAAGCTGGGAAGCACTACCCGCTCGCCCAGATCGAAATCGCCCATGGCCGGGCCGGCGTCATACAACATGGCGTGGTGCCGGGTGCGCAGCACAAAGGCCAGCCCCTGGCCGACATCCAGCTGCCAGACCTCTACCTGCCCCTGCGGCACGCGCTCTCGGGGCGCAAACACCGCCAACAGCAACAATGGCCAGCCCAGCACCCGCATCGGTATGCCACGCGGCAACAACACCAGCAATGCCCCCAGGCATACCAGCAACCAGGCCCAGAACGGCAATGGTTCTGGCATCCAGGCCGGTTGCCAAACCGCCACATGCGCCAGCAAGCGAAACAAACCGTCGAGCAGGCCGCCGGCAAGCCACAGCAAGCCTTCCCCCAGAAGCGGCACCGGCAGCAACACAGTGCCTAGCAACGCGATTGGCAATACCGCAAGGCTGATCCACGGCACTGCCAGCAGGTTGATCAGCGGCGCCGTCAGGCTCACCGGCAAACCTTGCGCCAGCAGCACCGGCAGCAAGCCGATGGCGATCAACCACTGGGCGCGACTCCAGGCCAGCCAGGGGTTCCAGGCGCCAAGGCGGCCGCTGAAGGTGAAGATCAGAATGGCCACGGCCATGAACGACAGCCAGAAGCCCGGCTGCAAGCTGGCCAATGGTTCCCACAGCAGCACTGCATCGAGCGCCAGCAACAACGGCAGCCCGACACCCAGGTGACGAAAGCGCAGGCGCCAGAGCAGCACCATGGCCAGCATCATGCAGGCGCGCTGCACCGGCACCTGAAACCCGGCCAGCAAGCCATAGGCCAGTGCTGCGGCAAAGGCCAGCGCACAGGCCCAAGGCAGCCAGGGTAGCCGTTGCGGCCACCAGCCCAGGCGCGCCAGCCCGGCAATCAAGGCGTATACCAGCCCGGCCAACAGGCCAATATGCTGGCCGGAAATCACCAGCAAGTGCACCGTGCCGGTGGCCTGCAGCGCTTGCCAGTCCTGGCGCGCCAAAGCGCCGCCATCGCCGAGTATCAAGGCCACCAGCGCCGCCTCCCGGCCCTGGGCATCAACGCTGAGCAAGCGCTGGCGCAGATCATCCCGCCAGGCCGCCGTTGCCGGCAGCAGCCGCTCGCCGGCTTTGACGCTGCCGGTGGCGCCGATGCGCCGGGCCAACAAACTGGCCTCCTGGTCCGGGCCGTGAGGATTGAGCAAACCTGCGGGGCGCTTGAGGCTGACTGCCAAACGCCAGTACTCACCGCTGTTGACCGCCGGGCCGCCGAACCAGCTGAGCTGCATGCGCCTTGGCAATTGCCCCCGGCGCGACTCGGCATCGCTCAACTCGAACCTCACCGAGCGCGCACCCTGCTCCGGCAAGCCAGCAACCCGGCCCTCTATCCACAGGGTACGGCCATCGAACTGCGCCGCCAGACGCTCATCCAACGCCCATTGCGCCGAGACGCACGCCCAGCTCAAGCCCAGCAGAAACAGCCCGGCGGGCCACAGCCGCGTAGGCAGGCAGCAAAGCCCGGCAACTGTCAGCAGGACAAGTATCCAGACGGGCGGCAAAGCCGGCAGGAACCCGAGGCTGAGCAGCCCGAGTGCAAGCGCCAACATCCCTGTGCGCATAAGCGTGAAGCTCCAGAAGTAAACCACCCCCTGAGGCTTAGATCAGTGACGGCAACCGCTCGCTAAATAATTGTCACAAAGTCTGAATAAGGCACTTTTAGAATCCGTGCATACTGGCACCCTTCAGATTGCCGAGACCCCACATGCCGCGTCGTCTCTTCAAACGCTACATGCCCGATCCGACCAGCATCAGGGAACACAAATCCTTACGCTTTCTCGGCCGGCTGTTGCACGACCCCAACCTCTGGCACCTCAACCGGCATTCGGTTGCGCGCGCCATGGCTGTCGGCCTGTTCGCCGCTTTCATTCCGATTCCGATGCAAATGCTGCTGGCCGCAAGCCTGGCGATCATGGTCCGCGGCAACATGCCGATCGCGGTCAGCCTGGTGTGGCTGACCAACCCGATCACCATGCCGCCGGTGTTCTTCTGCACCTACCAGATGGGCGCCTGGTTGATGCAGATCCCACCACGCACCCTGCCTGAAGAACTGACCTTCGAGTGGATCACCGACCAGCTGTCGACCCTGTGGCAGCCGTTCCTGCTCGGCTCAGTGGTGTGTGGCGTGCTGCTCGGCGCCCTCGCCTACTGCCTGACCATGCTCTACTGGCGCTGGTGGGTCGGCAGGCAGTGGCGCCGGCGCAAGGTCAAACAATCAGGTGCGCATTCCTCGCCCACTGACCAGTAACCGCGCGCAGCCGATATACAGCACTGCCGTGGCGACCAGCATGAAGCTGATGGCGACGCCGATGCGGATGTCCGACACGCCGAGAATGCCGTAGCGGAACGAGTTGACCATGTGCAATACCGGGTTGGCCATCGACACGGTCTGCCAGAACGGCGGCAACAGGGTAATCGAGTAGAACACCCCGCCCAGGTAGGTCAGCGGCGTCAACACGAAGGTCGGGATGATCGAGATGTCATCGAAGTTGCGGGCGAACACGGCGTTGATGAAGCCCAGCAGCGAGAAGATTGTCGCCGTCAGCAGCACCACGACAATGGTCACGCCCAGGTGATGAACCTGCAGGTCGGTGAAGAACAGCGACAGCAAGGTGACGATCACCCCTACCGCCAAGCCGCGCAACACGCCGCCCAGGGTGTAGCCGACGAGGATGGTATGCGGCGACACCGGCGACACCATCAGTTCCTCGATCGAACGCTGGAACTTGCTGCCGAAGAAGCTCGAGACCACGTTGCCGTAGGAGTTGGTGATCACCGACATCATGATCAGCCCCGGGACGATGTACTCCATATAGGTGAAGCCGCCCATGTCGCCGATCTGCCGGCCGATCAGGTTACCGAAAATCACGAAGTACAAAACCATGGTGATCGCCGGGGGCAGCAGGGTCTGCGGCCAGATCCGGGTAAAACGGCGTACTTCGCGGTAGACGATGGTATTGAGGGCGACCAGGTTGGCGCTCAGTTCCGAACTCATACCGCCACCTTTGCCAGGTTTTTCTCAACCAGGGACACGAACAGCTCCTCGAGACGATTGGTCTTGTTGCGCAGGCTCTGCACCTCGATGTTCTGCAGCGCCAGCTGGCCGAACAGCGCAGTAATGCCCACTTCCTTGTCAACTTGCACTTCCAGGGTGTGCGGGGTGATCAAGCGGCACGGATAGCCGACCAGGTTTGGCGCCTGGGGCAGGTCCTGCTTGAGGTCGAGCAGGAAGGTCTCGACATGCAGCTTGCTCAGCAAGGCGCGCATGCTGGTGTTCTCGACGATGGTGCCGTGGTCGATGATGCCGATGTGACGGCACAACTGCTCAGCCTCTTCCAGGTAATGGGTGGTGAGGATGATGGTGATGCCTTTCTGGTTGAGCTCGGTCAAAAAGCTCCACATCGACCGGCGCAGCTCGATATCCACACCCGCGGTCGGCTCGTCGAGGATCAGCAGGCGCGGCTCGTGGATCAGCGCGCGGGCGATCATCAGGCGGCGTTTCATGCCGCCCGACAGCGAGCGCGACGGCACATCGCGCTTGTCCCACAGGCCCAACTGGGTCAGGTACTGCTCGGCCCGCTCCTTGGCGACCTTGGCCGGGATACCGTAGTAACCGGCCTGGGTGACGACAATGTCGAAGGTCTTTTCAAACTGGTTGAAGTTGAACTCCTGCGGCACCACGCCGATGCAGCGCTTGAGCGCGGCGGGCTGGCGATCGAGGTCGTGGCCAAAGATGTTGACGCTGCCGCTGGTCTTGTTGACCAGGGTCGAGAGGATGCCGATGGTGGTGGATTTGCCGGCGCCGTTGGGGCCGAGCAAGGCGAAGAAGTCACCTTCGGCGACATCCAGGTCAATGCCCTTGAGGGCCTGGAAACCGTTGCCGTAGGTTTTGGTTAGCTGCCTTATGGACAGAGCAGAACTCATAGCGGGTCGCGTACCAGTGTGGAAGGTTCTAGACGCGGCCGGGCGAGGCCAGCCGCAGTGAATAGGAGCATGGTGCTTGTGCAGACCAGACAAGTACAGTCATGTGTATCGATATTAACTATCAGCTTGACCGCACTTTCCCGGTAACCGTCAATCAGGTCAGCGCCGTCATCACCGCCGCCTGATAGGCCGGACGCTCTTGCAGGCGCTCATACCAGGCGCGCAGGTGGCGCATCTCGGGGCGCTCGATGGGCATCTCGAACCAGGCGTAGGCAAAGCAGCCCAGGGGGATATCGCCCATGCCCAGCTTGTCGCCAGACAAATACGGCTGGTGCGCCAGGGCCTGGTCGGCAATCGACAGCAACTGCGCGCAGGTCTTGTGTGCGGCATTGATTGCCACCCAGTCCTGCTGATCGGCAGGCGTGCGCAGGATGCCCCAGAACAACGGCCGGAACGGCGTAGCCAGGGAGGAAGTAACCCAGTCCATCCACTTGTCGGCCTCGGCACGCTTGCGTGCGTCCTGCTCATACCAGCCCGACTCGCAGCCGTACTGCGCCGACAGGTAGCGCACAATGGCATTGGACTCCCACAGCACCAGGCCGTCGTCCTCGATCATCGGCACCAGGCCGTTGGGGTTCAGCGCCCGGTACTGCGGCTCGTTGACCAGGCCGAAGGCGCCACCGGCATCGATCGACTCATACTCCAGACCAAGCTCTGCGGCGCACCACAGTGCTTTCCTGACATTCGACGAATTCTTCCTGCCCCAGATCTTGAGCATGTCGTTTCCCTGATGATTTGGCTGGTCGCCCAGTCTACTCCAGGCGCTCGCGCTGGCAATCGTTTGGCGTGCAGGCGAACTCCTGAGGTCATGTCCTGTCACTGTTCAGACAAGCCGTTTAGCCGATGCGGTCTAAGCTTCGATGGATGGCGAAATGCCCCGATGTTTCACGGAGGAATTCCTATGTTGCTGTTGTGGTTAGTGGTCCTGGTGATCGGCGTGGCTTACCTGGCCCACCGTCGCATCGCCGCCTTGCCGGCGTTGGGCATCGTTGCCCTGTACCTGCTGGCGGTGGGCATTTTCAGCCACGCCCCAGGCTGGCTGCTGACAATTTTCTGGCTGCTGCTGGCCGCCGTCGCCGCGCCCCTGCTGCTCCCCGACCTGCGCCGCAAAGTGCTCACCGCGCCCCTGTTCGGCTGGTTCCAGCGCACCTTGCCGCCAATGTCGCAGACCGAACGCGAAGCCATCGACGCCGGCACCGTGTGGTGGGACGGCGAGCTGTTCAGCGGCCGACCGGACTGGAACACCCTGCTCGGCTACTCCAAGGCCGAACTCACTGAAGAAGAACAAGCCTTTATCGACGGCCCCACCGAAGAACTCTGCGCCATGGTCAGCGACTGGCAGATCGGCCAGGACCTGGATTTGCCCCCCGCGGCCTGGGAGCACATCAAGAGCCACGGCTTCTTCGCCCTGATCATTCCCAAGGAGTACGGCGGCAAGGGCTTTTCGGCCTACGCCCACTCGCAGGTGGCAATGAAGCTGGCGACCCGCAGCGGCGACCTTGCTTCCACCGTGATGGTGCCCAACTCCCTCGGCCCGGCCGAACTGCTGCTGCACTACGGCACCGACGAGCAGCGCAATCACTACCTGCCGCGCCTGGCCCGCGGCGACGAAATCCCCTGCTTCGCCCTCACCGGTCCGCTGGCCGGCTCCGATGCTGGCGCCATGCCCGACACCGGGATCATCTGCAAAGGCCAGTGGCAAGGCGAGGAAGTCATCGGCCTGCGCCTGAATTGGGAAAAGCGCTACATCACCCTCGGACCGGTCGCGACCCTGCTCGGCCTTGCCTTCAAGGCCTACGACCCCGAACACCTGCTGGGCGATAAAGAAGAACTGGGCATCAGTCTCGCGCTGATTCCCACCGACACCCCCGGCGTCGAAATCGGCAAGCGTCACCTGCCCCTGGGCGCGGCGTTCATGAACGGCCCCAACAGCGGCAAAGATGTGTTCGTGCCGCTGGCCTTTCTCATCGGCGGCCAGGACATGCTCGGCAAGGGCTGGATGATGCTGATGAACTGCCTGTCGGTGGGCCGCTCGATTTCCTTGCCAGCCGTGGGCACTGGTGCAGCCAAGTACACCAGCCTGGTGACCGGCCAGTACGCGCAGATCCGTGAGCAGTTCAACGTGCCGCTGGCGGCCTTCGAAGGTATCCAGGAATCCCTCGCACGCATTGGCGGCAACGCCTTCCTGATGGACAGTGCGCGACTGCTCACCGCCAAGGCCGTGGACCTGGGCGAAAAACCCTCGGTGCTGTCGGCGATTCTCAAGTACCACCTCACCGAGCGCGGGCGCGAATGCATCCAGCACGCCATGGACGTGCACGGCGGCAAGGGCATCATCATGGGCCCGAACAACTACCTGGGACGCAACTGGCAAGGCGCGCCGATCTTCATCACCGTCGAGGGCGCCAACATCCTCTCGCGCAACCTGATGATCTTCGGCCAGGGGGCGATTCGCTGCCATCCGTTCGTACTCAAGGAAATGGCCCTGGCCGGTCGCGAAGACCACGACCAGGCGCTCAAGGAGTTCGATCACCTGCTGATGCAGCATATTGGTTTTGCCGTCGGTAACGCCGCCAGTACCTTGGTGCTCGGCCTGGGCCTGGGCCATTTCGAGAAAGTCCCGGGCGACGCGTTAAGCCAAGGTTACTTCCGCGCCCTCAATCGCCAGGCGGCGGCGTTCGCCTTGCTCGCCGACCTGTGCATGATGCTCCTGGGCGGCGAACTCAAGCGTCGCGAGCGTTTGTCGGCGCGCCTGGGCGATGTGCTCAGCCACCTGTACCTGGGCTCGGCGGCGCTCAAGCGCTACCACGACCTGAACTCGCCCGAGCACCTGCAACCGCTGCTGCGTTGGGCCCTGGAGGAGAGCCTTGGCCAAGCCGAAAAAGCCCTGGACCGCTTGCTCGACAACTTCCCCAACCGCTTGCTCGGTTGCGCCCTGCGCCTGGTGGTGTTCCCCTTCGGCCGCCGGCATACCGGGCCAAGCGACGAACTGGACGCGGAGATTGCCGAACTGATCGGCCGCGCCAAGGGTGACCCGGCGCTGGAGGAGCTGCTTGCCGGTTGTTATCGGCCGCAAACGGACGGCGATCCGGTTGCCGCCCTGCAACAGGCCTGCGATTTACTCAGCGCCGGCGCGCCGCTGCGTAAAAAACTGCACCAGGCCGTCAAGAGTGGCCAGGTTGACCCTGCGCCAGGCGAGTCGATTATCGACGCGGCGCTGCACGCTGGCGTGCTGCAAGCCAGTGAGGCGCAAAGCCTGCATGCTGCTGAGTCGGCACGCCGGCGGGTGATCGATGTCGACGCCTTCGACAAGGGGCAACTGCTACCGGCCGACGGCAAGATTCGCTAAGGGCCGGGACATCGGGCGCCGGGAGCCGTATACTCCCGCGCCCGTTTTTGCTCAAGAGGACTGCCTGCATGGCTACCGATCGCCTGGAATACCATCTCGCCCTGCTCACCCACCTGCGCACCATCCTGGTTGCCCTGGGCGAAGCCGAGCAGGTGCCGGAAGAAAGCCACGCGTTGTTTCTGGAGCGCTTCGACGATCTGATGCTGCAACTGCCCGTCGACCCGGAAAGCACCTATCTTGGCCAGGACCTGATGTGCCAGGTCATCCAGCGTTATCCACAGGTCGCGCACCTGGTACCGCGCGACCTGCTGTGGTTCTTTGGCGGCGACTGCCTGCACTTCATGCCGGAGAACGAACTGGACATGTACCAGGAACTGGAAGAGCGCCGCTTCGAGGCCGAGCAGAATGATGAACCCTTCGACTGGAACCAGGAAAAACAGCTGCTGAGCATGTCGGACGACGACAGCAAGCATTAAGCGATGAAGCTGCGCAGGGCTGACAACAGCCCTGCCGCACGCAGACAGCGGATAAAATCGAGACGAAAAAAAACGCCGTTCAAACGAACGGCGTTTCTTTATTTGGAGCGGGAAACGAGACTCGAACTCGCGACCCCGACCTTGGCAAGGTCGTGCTCTACCAACTGAGCTATTCCCGCAAATTTGTAGCGACCGGCTGGACCGGCAAGAACAAGCACTGACGCCCTTGTTCCATCACTACAGCGTTATCAAACGCTGGAGCACCATATTTGGAGCGGGAAACGAGACTCGAACTCGCGACCCCGACCTTGGCAAGGTCGTGCTCTACCAACTGAGCTATTCCCGCAAAAATGGCGTCCCCTAGGGGACTCGAACCCCTGTTACCGCCGTGAAAGGGCGGTGTCCTAGGCCACTAGACGAAGGGGACGAAGCCCGAAACATGCAATGCATGCTTCAGTTACCAACTCAAACCATAAAGATCTGACGCTGGGTTTTTACAAGCCCTGCCGTTAAGCAAAGCCTTTGTAAACTGGAGCGGGAAACGAGACTCGAACTCGCGACCCCGACCTTGGCAAGGTCGTGCTCTACCAACTGAGCTATTCCCGCATTGGCGTCCCCTAGGGGACTCGAACCCCTGTTACCGCCGTGAAAGGGCGGTGTCCTAGGCCACTAGACGAAGGGGACACGCTACAACATTCACTCCCTGCCGCGTTCCGCTGTGTGCTTTACGCTGCAAGTGGCGCGCATTCTAGGGATGCTTTGATAAGCCGTCAACCCCTCTGTATAAATTTATTTAAATCAATGACTTCCCGGCGCTTTGCAGCCTTGCGCCAGGGCAACGCGCGCCTGAGGCTTGACGATTATTTTCTGACGCCCTACCCGCCTTCGGCCCAGCAGCCACGGCGATCTACCAGCAAAAGGCCATCAATCGCCCCCGGGCAACCGCCAAACAGCTCTATCCGGCTAAAAGCTTAGCCACTACACTCAAACAGTAAATCATCCTGTATGAGGCGTTAACGGTGACACCACTTCTGATCACCCTGCTTATAGTAGCGGGGATCGCGTTATTGATCGTGATCGGCTACCTGAACAACGTGGTCGAGAACAACAAGCTCGAGCGTGCCCGGCTGAAGATCGAGCTGGCCGAACGTTTGCGCCGTTGTGGCGAAATCACCGAAACCTTTCCTGGCCAGTTGATGACCCCGGCCCTCAAGTTGCTGTTGACCCGCCTGGAACTCAACCTCAACCAGCGCCAGTTGGCCCTGGACAAGCACAGCCGCGATATTCGCGCACGGATCGCCGAACTCGAAGGGCTGATTGCCAAAGGTGAAGCACTGCCGGTGAACAACCCGCCGATGCCGATCCAGACCGAAGCCCGGGCCAAGGATGTGCGTTTTTTGCTGGAAGGCATGCACAACCAGATCACCCGCGCCGCCCAGGAAGGCTTCCTGCCGACCAACGAGGCCAAGTACTGGGTCAAGGAAATTCGCCACATCCTGGTGCTGCTGCACATCGAGTTCTTCAACAACCTCGGCCAGCAGGCGCTGCAACAGAACCAGCCCGGGCACGCGCGCCTGGCCTTCGAGCGTGGCGTGCAATACCTGCGCAAGCAGCCTGACCCGGTGATTTACCGCGAACAACTGGAATACATGGAGAAGCTGCTGGCCCGCGCCAATGCCCAGGTGTTGAGCCAGCTGGAACCGGCCGAGGACGAAACCAACGCCCTGACCGAAGGCCTGAAGACCGATACCACCGAAGACTGGAAGAAAAAGGTCATCTACGACTGAGTTCTAATTGACCCAATCGCCGGCAAGGCCGGCTCCCACAAGGTTCGCTACATACAAGACCTGTGAGAGCTGGCCTTGCCAGCGATCGAGTGCAAAGCGCTCATCAGCAATCGGTCAGTCGCAGGAAAATCCCCGCCAAACGCTCCAGCCCCGCCTGATCCACTTCACTGAAACGTGCAAGCTTAGGGCTGTCGAGGTCCAGCACGCCAATCAACCGGCCATCCTTTACCAGCGGAATCACCAGCTCGCTGTTCGATGCACTGTCGCAGGCAATGTGCCCGGGAAACGCGTGCACATCTTCCACCCGCTGGGTTTCCCGGCTGGCCGCAGCCGCGCCGCACACACCACGCCCGAACGGGATGCGCACGCAGGCCACCTGCCCCTGGAATGGCCCCAGCAGCAGTTGCTCGTTGCGGTTGAGGTAGAAGCCGGCCCAGTTCAGGTCTTCGACCTGGCTGTAGAGAAACGCCGAAAACTGCGCGGCGTTGGCGATGAAGTCACGCTCATCGGCCAGCAGGGCTTCCAGTTGTGCCGCCAGCAGACCGTAGCCTTCGAGGCCGGCGCCGGTAGCGTTGAGGTCGATCATGATTTTTGCTCCAACAGTTTCAGTCCCACCCAGTAACGGGCGAACTGGTAGGCACAACGGCCGTTACGGTTGCCGCGACCGGTTGCCCAGCGCACAGCGAGAATGTCCAGTTCCTCGTCGCGGCGCCAGGCCAGGCCAGCGCTCTGCGCCAGCTGGGTGATCCAGTGCTCGACCACGTTGAGGAAATGCTCCTGGGTGAAGGGGTAGAACGACAGCCACAGGCCGAAGCGGTCAGACAGGGCAATTTTGTCCTCCACCGCTTCGTTGGGATGCAGCTCGCCGTCAACCATCTTCCAGTTTTCGTTGTCGCTCTGTTTTTCCGGCACCAGGTGGCGGCGGTTCGAGGTGGCATACAGCAGCACGTTATCCGGCGCCTGTTCGAGCGAGCCATCGAGTACGCTCTTGAGCACCCGGTAGTCGCCCTCCCCGGCTTCGAACGAGAGGTCATCGCAAAACAACACGAAGCGTTGCGGCAGTTTCTGCAGTTGCTCGACCACCCGCGGCAGGTCGGCCAGGTGATCGCGCTCGATTTCGATCAGGCGCAGGCCGGCTTCTGCATGCTCGGCCAGCAGTGCGCGCACCAGCGACGACTTGCCGGTACCGCGCGAGCCCCACAGCAATGCGTGGTTGGCCGGCATGCCATCGAGAAACTGGCGGGTGTTGCGCCCCAGTTGCTCGCGCTGCTGATCGACGCCGATCAGGTCGGACAGGCGCATGTCGAGGCTGACCTGCAGCGGCAGCAGGTAGCCGCTACGGCCATCGCGCTGCCAGCGCGCAGCCAGGCATTGCGACCAGTCGATGCTCGGGCGTGGCGCCGGCAACAGGGGCTCAAGGCGCGCAAGTACGGTTTCGGCGCGCTCCAGAAAAGCATTCAAACGTGAGTCCACAAGAATTCCTCAAGACAGATGCAAGGACAAAAGCACAGCTGAATGTGTGACAGGGCGTGCCAGCAGCCGGGACTGATCGGCTATGCTTGCGCAGCGCACGGAACGTGAAACTGGCTCGGGACTCATGGATATCAAGTTCACCAATCGCCTGTCCTACAAGCAAGCCCGGCTGACGGTCCTGGTCGGCTTCATCCTGGGTACATTGCTCAGTCTCATCCAGATCGGTATCGATTATGCCAGTGAAGACGCCTCCATCAACCGCGAGATGCAGGCGCTGCTGCAAATCAGCCATAACCCGGCTTCGCGCATCGCCTATAACATCGATGCCGAACTGGCCCAGGAACTGACCCGCGGGCTGCTGCAATCGCCGGCGATCACCCGCGCCTGGCTGATCGACAACAACGACACCGTCCTCGCCGATGTTCAGCGCCCACGCCAGGAAAGCAGCTACCGGCTGATCAGCGATTTCCTCTTCGGCGAATCGCGCCAGTTTCGCGACCAGCTGTTTCTCAGCCATATGCCCGACGAATACCTCGGCACCCTGTACCTGGACGTCGATACCTTTGCCTTTGGCAGCCGCTTTCTCAAGCGCGCCGAAGTCACCTTGCTCAATGGCTTTGTGCGCAGCCTGGTCCTGACCGGGATTCTTCTCGGCCTGTTCTACATCATGCTGACCCAGCCGCTGGTTCGGGTGATCAGCGCCCTGAGCAACAGTGATTCGCGCAACCCGGCGCAGTCCAAACTGTCGTTTCCACCCGGCCACGAGCAGGACGAAATCGGCGTGCTGGTAAAGGTCGCCAACCAGCAGTTCGTCAGCATGGCCACCGAGATCCAGCAGCGGCGCAACGCCGAAAACCGCCTGACCGACTACCTCAACGAGCTGGAGAACATCGTCTCGGCGCGCACCAACGAGCTCAAGGCCAGCAACACTCGCCTCAGCCAGTCCAACGAAGAACTCGAAGACGCCCGGCGCCGCGCCCTGGACATGGCCCAGGCACGCGCGGCCTTTCTGGCCAACATGAGCCACGAGATTCGCACCCCGCTCAATGGCCTGCTGGGGATGATCGCGCTGTCACTGGACAGCCCGCTCAATGCCGAGCAGCGCCAGCAGCTGTCGATTGCCCACGACTCGGGCAAGGTTCTGGTCGAGCTGCTCAACGATATTCTCGACCTGTCCAAGTTCGATGCCGGGCAACTGGAGCTTGAACGCATTCCCTTCGACCTCGGCGCGCTGGTCGAAGACACCGCCAACCTGCTGTCGCAGAACGCCGCGCCCAGTGTCGAGCTGACCTGCCTGATCGACCCGCAGTTTCCCTCGATGGTGCTCGGCGACCCGACACGGGTACGGCAGATTGTCAGCAACCTGCTGTCCAACGCCTTGAAGTTCACTCGCTTTGGCCGTGTCGATGTGCGCCTTTGCAGCTACGCCGGCGGCGTTCGCCTGGATGTCTGCGACACCGGCATCGGCATCCCCAGCGAAGCCCAGGTACGGATCTTTCAGCCCTTCACCCAGGCCGGCGCCGGTATCACCCGCCAATACGGCGGTACCGGCCTAGGCCTGGCGCTGACCAATAACCTCTGCGAAGCCATGCAAGGGCGCCTGAGCATCAGTTCCGAAGCCGGCTTCGGCAGCCAGTTCAGCGCCGAGCTGCCATTGCCCAGCCATACTGCGGCGGTGCCCGCGCAACCTTTGCACGGCAGCGTTGCGGCCATCAGCAATGCCAGCAGCGGCCTGGCCGAACTGCTGCAGACACTGCTGCCCGGCTGGGGCCTGGACTACCAGCGCTACGACACGCCAGAGCAACTCAAGGACGCGACCCCGGACCTGCTGATCACCGACGACCTGGATTGCCTGTTCAGTTTGCGTCCGCAGGTCAGTGCGCCAATCCTGCTGGTTACCGCCTATGGCAATTTCCTGCCCGGCGAACAGGCCGCGCACCTGGCGCCCTTGCAGCAGCAGGCCCGACCGCTGGCCCGCAACGCCCTGTATCAGACACTTCGGCGCACCCTGCACGGCGCCGACCACATCAACCAGTCACCGCTTGGCGGCGCCTCGCACAGCGAACGCCGTGCACGCATCCTGCTGGTCGAGGACAACCCGGTGAACCAGTTGGTGGCCAAGGGTATGCTGGCCAAGCTCGGCTGTGAGGTCAGCGTCGCCGCCCATGGCGCCGACGCCCTCGAACAGCTGGAGCAGTCACCCTTCGACCTGGTGCTGATGGACTGCAACATGCCGGTGATGGACGGCTATGAAGCCAGTCGGCGGATCCGCCAGAGCGGGCGCTGGCCAGACCTACCGATCGTCGCCCTGACCGCCAACGCCATGCCCGAAGAGCGCGAGCGCTGCCGGGCCGCAGGGATGAGCGACTACCTGGCCAAGCCGTTTCGCCGCGAGGAATTGCTGGCGCTGATCGATCACTGGGTGCCGTTGACGGCTACCTGAGCAGTTTCTCGATCGAACCGGCCAAGGCGTCCGGCTTGGTGCTCGGAGCATAGCGGGTGACCTTGCCGGTGGCCGGATCGAGCAGGAACTTAGTGAAGTTCCACTTGATGCCTTCGGAGCCGAACAGCCCTGGGGCGCGCTTTTTCAGCTCGATAAACAGCGGATGGGCTCCGGCGCCGTTGACTTCGATTTTGCGAAACAACGGGAAGCTGACCCCAAACTTGAGCTCGCAGAACTGCGCAATCTCGCTCGCATCGCCCGGCTCCTGCTTGCCGAACTGGTTGCAGGGAAAGCCCAGCACCACCAGCCCCTGCTCGCGGTAACGTTGCCAGAGCTGCTCCAGGCCCTTGTATTGCGGGGTAAATCCGCACTGGCTGGCGGTGTTGACCACCAGCACTGCCTTGGCCGGGTAATCGGCCAGGGCTTTTTGCTCACCGGTCAGGGTAATGCAGGGAATCTTCAGCATTGCGTCGGCCATGACCTTGCTCCTTTGTCAGCGTGGCACCAGGTCCAGGCAGACCGAGTTGATGCAGTAGCGTAGCCCGGTCGGCGGCGGACCGTCGGGAAATACGTGGCCCAGGTGGGCGTCGCACTTGGCGCAGGTGACTTCGGTACGAATCATGCCGTGGGAGGTATCGCGAATTTCGATCATCGCGCTGTCGGCAATCGGCTCATAGAAGCTAGGCCAGCCGCACCCGGAATCAAATTTGCTGCTCGAATCGAACAGCGGCTCGTTGCAGCAGATGCAATGGTAGACGCCGTCGGTCTTGGTGGCGTTGTATTTGCCGCTGAACGGCCGCTCGGTGCCCTTCAGGCGGCACACGTCGTACTGCTCGGGGTCGAGCATGGCACGCCATTCTTCAAGGGTTTTCGCGAGTTTTTCCATCATCAGGCCTCATCTGTCCAAAAACCCCGCGCCATGGCTTTTCCACAGGGCGGGCGGCACGTATATTATTGCGCCTCATCAGACATCAGTCTGGCACCCGCGTCATACGCATTTCAAACGTTTTCACAGCGCAATGCGCGGCGATCTTTTCTAATCGGGATCACATCATGCAGGTCAGCAAATCGAACAAGCTCGCCAATGTCTGCTATGACATTCGCGGCCCGGTGCTCAAGCACGCCAAACGCCTGGAAGAGGAAGGCCATCGCATCCTCAAGCTGAACATCGGCAACCCGGCGCCCTTTGGTTTCGAGGCGCCGGACGAGATCCTCCAGGATGTGATCCGCAACCTGCCGACCGCCCAGGGTTACAGCGACTCCAAGGGCCTGTTCAGCGCGCGCAAGGCGGTGATGCAGTACTACCAGCAAAAACAGGTCGAAGGTGTCGGTATCGAAGACATCTACCTGGGCAACGGCGTCTCCGAGCTGATCGTGATGTCGATGCAGGCGCTGCTCAACAATGGCGACGAAGTGCTGATCCCGGCCCCGGACTACCCGCTGTGGACCGCCGCGGTGAGCCTGGCCGGCGGCAACCCGGTGCACTACCTGTGCGACGAGCAGGCCGACTGGTTCCCGGACCTGGACGACATCAAGGCCAAGATCACCTCCAACACCAAGGCCCTGGTGATCATCAACCCGAACAACCCGACCGGCGCGGTGTACTCGCGCGAACTGCTGCTGGGTATGCTCGAGCTGGCCCGCCAGCACAACCTGGTGGTGTTCTCCGACGAGATCTACGACAAGATCCTCTATGACGAAGCCGTGCACATCAGCACCGCCTCGCTGGCCCCGGACCTGCTCTGCCTGACCTTCAACGGCCTGTCCAAGTCCTACCGGGTGGCGGGCTTCCGCTCCGGCTGGCTGGCCATCTCCGGGCCCAAGCATCACGCCATGAGCTACATCGAAGGCATCGACATGCTGGCCAACATGCGCCTGTGTGCCAACGTGCCGAGCCAGCACGCGATCCAGACCGCCCTGGGCGGCTACCAGAGCATCAACGACCTGGTACTGCCACAAGGCCGCCTGCTTGAGCAGCGCAACCGCACCTGGGAGCTGCTCAACAGCATCCCCGGGGTCAGCTGCGTCAAGCCGATGGGCGCGCTGTATGCGTTCCCGCGCATCGACCCGAAAGTCTGCCCGATCCACAACGACGAGAAGTTCGTCCTCGACCTGCTGCTGTCGGAAAAGCTGCTGATCGTCCAGGGCACTGCCTTCAACTGGCCGTGGCCGGATCACTTCCGCGTCGTGACCCTGCCACGGGTCGACGACCTCGAGCAGGCCATTGGCCGCATCGGAAACTTCCTGAAGACATATCAGCAGTAACCTACTGCGCATATGGAAACGTCTGCGCCGCCCTCGGCGCAGACCTTTCAGACCCAGCATTCAGCCCTTACAGCACCCGCCGCTCTGGCGTGCGGGTTGCTGGAATTCGTCTGTAATAAAGGCAAGTACACAGTTTGAAATAGTCGCCCGGTTGAATCACTGCAGCGCGCACCTTATATACCCCGCATACGTGACACTTTTATCCGTCAGGAGAACGTAACAACCATGATGCGCATCTTACTGTTTGTGGCCACCAACCTCGCGGTTGTGCTGATTGCCAGCATTACCCTGAGCCTGTTTGGCTTCAACGGGTTCATGGCGGCCAACGGGGTTGACCTCAAACTCGACCAGCTGCTGATTTTCTGCGCGGTGTTCGGTTTTGCCGGCTCGCTGATCTCGCTGTTCATCTCCAAGTGGATGGCGAAGATGAGCACCGGCACCCAGATCATCAGCCAACCGCGCACCCGCCACGAACAATGGCTGCTGCAGACCGTCGAGGAACTGTCCCGCGAAGCCGGCATCAAGATGCCCGAAGTGGGTATCTTTCCGGCCTACGAGGCCAACGCCTTCGCCACCGGCTGGAACCGCAACGACGCCCTGGTAGCGGTCAGCCAGGGCCTGCTCGAGCGCTTCTCGCCCGATGAAGTGCGCGCCGTACTGGCTCACGAGATCGGCCACGTGGCCAACGGCGACATGGTCACCCTTGCCCTGGTGCAAGGCGTGGTCAACACCTTCGTGATGTTCTTTGCCCGCATCATCGGCAACTTCGTCGACAAGGTGATCTTCAAGAACGAAGAAGGCCAGGGTATTGCCTACTACATCGCGACCATCGTCGCCGAACTGGTACTGGGCATCCTGGCCAGCATCATCGTCATGTGGTTCTCGCGCAAACGCGAGTTCCGCGCCGACGAAGCCGGCGCCCGCCTGGCCGGCACCAACGCGATGATCGGCGCCCTGCAGCGCCTGCGCTCGGAACAAGGTGTGCCGGTGCACATGCCCGACACCCTCAACGCCTTCGGCATCAACGGCGGCCTCAAGCAGGGCCTGGCCGGCCTGCTGATGAGCCACCCGCCGCTGGAAGAGCGCATCGAAGCCCTGCGCCGTCGCGGCTGATCGGTAGCAGCAATAAAAAAGGGCGACTTCGGTCGCCCTTTTGCATTTCAGCGCTGCAGGCGGTACACCCGCTCAAATAGCATCGGCACCCCGGCCTGAACGAACTTCGGGCTCTCGGCGAGAATATCCCGCGCCTCAAGCTCATGCGGCTGCCAGTCAGCGAACAGTTGCCGCACCTGGGCATCAACCACCGCAAAGGGCGGGCCCGGCAGCAGGGCCTGGTCGTAATCCATGGTGATCAACAGCCCCCGACACCCGGACGCCATATAGCCACTGAGCAGCGCGGCATAGCGCTGGCGCAACGCAGGCGGCAAGGCAATCACTGCGGCCCGATCATACAGCGCGGTGCAGTCGGCAACATCTTCGGCGCTCAGGGCGAAGAAATCACCACACCACAGCTGCAGGTTGCCACTGCGATAGGTCTTGAACGCGCCCCGCTGGCCGACTTCGGGCGTCAACCGCTGTTCGTTGAAGAAATCCTCCACCGCCCGCTGGGACAGCTCGATGCCGAGCACCTGATGGCCCTGCCCGGCCAGCCAGGCCAGGTCGAGGCTTTTGCCACACAACGGCACCAGCACCTTGCTGCCGGGCGCCAGGCCCAGGCTGGGCCAGTACTGTTGCAGGTCGCCGTTGACCTGGCGCTGGTGAAAGCCGATCTGGTTATCTGCCCAACGCTTGTGCCAGAACTCTGCCTGCATGGCATACCTCGAATTATTCGATCAGATTATGCGAAAACTTATATTGGAATCAGATCAATGATCTGCCGGAAGATGGGCCCATCTTAACCGCCAGGACCCTCTCCATGCTGCCCAGCCTGTTTATTTCTCACGGCTCGCCCATGCTCGCCCTCGAGCCCGGTGCCAGCGGCCCGGCCCTGACGCGCCTGGCCGCAGAGCTACCGCGACCCAAAGCCATCGTGGTGGTCTCGGCGCACTGGGAGAGCCGCGAGCTGTGGGTCAGCAGCCACCCGCAACCAGAAACCTGGCATGACTTCGGTGGCTTTCCTGCCGCCCTGTATGCCGTGCAGTACCCCGCTCCTGGCGAGCCGGCACTGGCCGAGCGCTTGATCGGCCTGCTGGGCGATGCCGGGCTAGCCGCGCACCTCGACCCCAAGCGCCCGTTTGATCATGGCGTGTGGGTGCCGCTGTCGCTGATGTACCCGGCAGCCGACATCCCCGTAGTACAGGTGTCTCTACCAAGTCAGATGGGCCCGCAGCTGCAGGAGCAGGTGGGCAAGGCGCTGGCGCAATTGCGCGAGGACAACATCCTGCTGATTGGCTCGGGGAGCATTACCCACAACCTGCGCGAGCTCGACTGGCAGGCTGGACCCGAAAGCGTCGAGCCCTGGGCCCTGGCGTTTCGCGACTGGATAATCGACAAGCTGGTAGCCGATGACACCCCCGCCTTGCACGACTACCGCCAGCAGGCGCCGTTTGCCGTGCGCAATCATCCCAGTGATGAGCACCTGTTGCCGCTGTATTTCGCCCGGGGTGCGGGCGGGCGATTCGGGATTGCCCATCAGGGGTTTACGCTGGGGGCGCTGGGGATGGATATTTACCGGTTCGATTGATCCTGTCGCTGGATTGCGACCGATCGCGGGTCAAGCCAACACATCACCTCGTACAGGCAAAAAAAATCCCCGAACCAGTCGGGGATTTTTTTATCGCTCGCGGATCAGTCTTCGCGGTAGCGGCGCAGCTTCAGCTGCTTGCCGGCAACACGAGTGTCCTTGAGCTTGGTCAGCAGACGCTCCAGACCTTCCTCCGGCAGCTCGACCAGGCTGAAGCTGTCGCGCACCTGGATGCGGCCGATCGCTTCGCGGGCCAGGCCGCCTTCGTTGAGGATCGCGCCCAGCAGGTTCTTGGCGGCGATACCGTCACGCGCGCCCAGCGCGGTACGGCAACGCGCACGACCTTCGCCCAGCGGCATGGGTGCACGACGCTCACGCTCGCCACGCTCTGGACGATCGCCAGTGCGCTCACGCGGAGTGTAGGTCGGAACCAGCGGCTGCTCTTTCTCGACCGCTTCCAGGGTCAGGGCCTGACCGTTGGTAGCCTTGCGCAGCAGGGCAGCGGCCAGGGCACGCGGGCTGCAACCGATGTCGGCGGTTAGGCGATCAAGCAGATCACCGTGGGTCGACTCGGCGTCAGCAACCAGCGGCGCCAGGCTGTTGGTCAGCTTCTTGATGCGCGCATCGAGAACGGCCTGGGCGTTCGGCAGGCGAACTTCAGCAACCTTCTGACCGGTAACACGCTCGATCACCTGCAGCATGCGACGCTCGCGCGGGGTAACCAGCAGCAGCGCGCGGCCTTCGCGACCGGCACGGCCGGTACGGCCGATACGGTGAACGTAGGACTCCGGGTCGTACGGCATGTCGACGTTGAACACGTGAGTGATGCGCGGTACGTCCAGACCACGGGCAGCGACGTCGGTAGCGACGACGATGTCCAGGCGGCCATCTTTGAGCGAGTCGATGACGCGCTCACGCTGGTTCTGGGCAATGTCACCGTTCAGCGCAGCGGCTTTGTAGCCTTTGGCTTCGAGGGCGCTGGCCAGGTCCAGGGTGGCTTGCTTGGTACGCACGAAGGCGATCAGCGCGTCGAACTCTTCCACTTCCAGCAAACGCAGGACAGCAGAAACCTTCTGGTCGGCGTGGACCATCAGGTGGGCTTGTTCGATAGCGGTAACGGTCTGGGTCTTGCTCTGGATCTTGACGTGCTTCGGCTCGCGCAGGTGGCGCTCGGCGATGGCACGGATGGATGCAGGCAGAGTGGCCGAGAACAGTACGGTCTGACGGCTTTCCGGCATGGCCTTGAAGATCACTTCGAGGTCATCCATGAAGCCCAGCTTGAGCATTTCGTCGGCTTCGTCGAGCACCAGGTGGTTGACGGTTGCCAGGACTTTCTCGTCGCGACGCAGGTGGTCGCACAGACGGCCCGGGGTAGCAACGACGATTTGCGCGCCGTTACGGATAGCTTTCAGTTGTGGGCCCATCGGGGCACCACCGTATACGGCCACCACGGTTACGCCCGGCATTTGCTTGGCGTAGGTTTCAAAAGCGGTGGCTACTTGCAGCGCCAACTCACGGGTTGGCGCCAGGATCAGGGCTTGCGGCTCGCGCTTGCTCGGGTCGATGCGGTGCAGGATTGGCAGAGCGAAGGCAGCGGTTTTACCGGTGCCGGTCTGCGCCTGACCGATCATGTCGTGACCAGCGAGAATAATCGGGATCGATTGCTGCTGAATGGCGGACGGCTCTTCGTAGCCGGTAGCCAGCACTGCAGCAACAATGCTCGGATGAAGTTCGAGAGCGGCGAAGCCGCCGGTTTCCTGGGTCATGGGTCTGCCTCTAAGTGCATCCGCAAAGACCCATGCTCCAAAGCTGCACATGCCTTGTAAGACCCGAAGGTCACCCTGGCAGCTTTGTCGGCGGGGATTTGCGAAAACGATTGAAGAAAAAAAGGAACGTCAAGGAGAGTCCGCAGTGCGGACGCGCAGCCGAAGCTGGCTTCGGGGAATTGCACACCTTAAACGAGGTCCGGTGAAAGACCGGCGCGTACTATACCTGAATTCGCCATTCACGGGAGATTTTTTTCATGAAACACGCCAGCGCCAGGCCACGTAACGGCGGGCCCGGAAAGTGGACGACACTGGCGGCTGAATCGATTTTCCGCCAGTGACACGGTGACGCGCCTCAGGACGCCGGGCGAATCGCACCGATCAGCGGTTGCAACGAGTAGCCCAGTTGCGGCGCCAGCGCCTCGGCCCGCGCGGTCAGGCCCGGCAGATCGAGCTGCTGGTCGAGGTCAGCCGGGACCATGAGGATCACATTGCCCTCCTTGACCGGCAATTCCCAGTAATGCCGATGATAAAGGCCGCGCAGCAGCGCCGCACCCAGTGGCTTGCCGTCGTCGCTGGCCCACTGGTTGATCACCAGCCAGCCGCCGGGGTTCAGGCGTTTCTGGCAGTTTTCCAGAAAGCTCCAGGCCAGGTGGGCGACACCCGGGCCGTGGTCGGTGTAGAGGTCGACGAAGATCAGGTCGGCGGATTCGGCCGTCTCCAGCAGCTCCATGGCATCGCCGATACGAATGTACAGGCGCGGGTCGTCATCCAGGCCCATGTACTCGATGGCCAGGCGCGGCACATCCGGGCGCAACTCGATGGCTTCGACGTCTTCCAGCGGCAGGAATTTCAGGCAGGCCTGGGTCAGGGTGCCGGCACCGAGCCCCAGGAACAACGCGCTCTCGGGCTCGGCGTGAGCCAGCGCGCCGATCAGCATGGCACGGGTGTAGTCGTACTCCAGCCAGCTCGGGTCGGCGGTGAACACGCAACTCTGCTCGATCGCCTCGCCAAATTCGAGAAAGCGATAGTCGTCGACTTCCAGCACGCTGATGGTGCCGTACTGGTCCTGCACCTGGGCCAGCAGTCGCTCTACCCGTTCCACTGTCATGCTGTCTCCCGGCAGACGCCGCCGTATCGCGCAAAAACCGCCATTGTCTGTCAATAGCGCCAGTGCAACAAGGCATGCGCCACCTGTTAACATGGCAGACAGCCCCTTTCCGAACAGATCGAGCCCGCAATGAACCACCCCTGGAGTCCTGACAGCTGGCGCGCCCTGCCGATCCAGCAGCAACCAAGCTACCCCGATGCTGCCCATCTGCTCAAGGTCGAGCAGACCCTGGCCAGCTATCCGCCGCTGGTGTTCGCCGGTGAAGCGCGGGAGCTGCGCCGCCAGTTTGCCGAAGTCACCCAGGGCCGGGCCTTCCTGCTCCAGGGCGGTGATTGCGCCGAAAGCTTCGCCGAGTTTTCCGCAGCCAAGATTCGCGACACTTTCAAGGTCCTGTTGCAAATGGCCATTGTCATGACCTTCGCCGCCGGCTGCCCGGTGGTCAAGATCGGGCGCATGGCCGGGCAATTCGCCAAGCCGCGCTCGGCGGGCGACGAGACCATTGGCGGCGTCACCCTGCCGGCCTACCGTGGCGACATCGTCAACGGCATCGGTTTCGACGAAGAAAGCCGGATCCCCGATCCGGAGCGCCTGCTGCAGGCCTACCACCAGTCCACCGCCAGCCTCAACCTGTTGCGCGCCTTTGCCCAGGGCGGCTTCGCCGACCTGCATCAGGTGCACAAGTGGAACCTGGACTTCATCGCCAACTCGGCGCTGGCAGAAAAATACAGCCAGCTGGCCGACCGCATCGACGAAACCCTGGCATTCATGCGCGCCTGCGGCCTGGACAGCTCGCCACAGCTGCGGGAAACCAGCTTCTTCACCGCCCACGAAGCGCTGCTGCTGAACTACGAAGAGGCCTTTGTACGCCGCGACAGCCTGACCAACGACTACTATGACTGCTCGGCGCACATGCTCTGGATCGGCGATCGCACCCGTCAGCTCGATGGCGCCCACGTCGAGTTCCTGCGCGGGGTGAACAACCCGATCGGGGTCAAGGTCGGGCCAAGCATGAACACCGAAGAGCTGATCCGCCTGATCGACGTGCTCAACCCCAGCAACGACCCCGGCCGCCTCAACCTGATCGTGCGCATGGGCGCCGACAAGGTCGGCGAACACCTGCCGGCGCTGATTCGCAGCGTCGAGCGCGAAGGCCGCCAGGTGCTGTGGAGTTCCGACCCGATGCACGGCAACACCATCAAGGCCAGCAGCGGCTACAAGACCCGCGATTTCGCCCAGATCCTCAGCGAGGTCAAGCAGTTCTTCCAGGTGCACCAGGCCGAAGGCAGCCATGCCGGTGGTATCCATATCGAGATGACCGGGCAGAACGTCACCGAATGCATTGGCGGCGCACGCCCCATCACCGAAGACGCCCTCTGCGACCGCTACCACACCCATTGCGACCCGCGAATGAATGCCGATCAGTCGCTGGAGCTGGCGTTCCTGATCGCCGAAACCCTCAAGCAAGTGCGTCGCTAACGCGGCCAGCGGCCAGCGGCCAGCGCCACGCGCAAGCGTGCGGCGCTGGCGCGCGGGCAGTGCAACTGCACCTCGGCCAGGCCCAGCCAGCTGGCCATGCGCTGCAGGTTGTCGGCCAGGGCCTGCATGCCCGCGTCATCCAGCCCCGGCTGCTCTTCGTGCACCGCGTGGATTGCCAGGCAGTCATTGGCACGCTCGGCGCGCAGGTCGACCCGCGCGGCAATCCGTTCGTTGTGCAAAAACGGCAACACGTAATAGCCGTACACGCGCTTGGGCGCCGGCGTGTAGATCTCCAGGCGGTAACGAAAGTCAAACAGCCGCTCGGTGCGCTCACGCGCCCAGACCAGCGAGTCAAAGGGTGAAAGCAAGGCGCTGCTGCTCACTTTGCGCGGCACCTTTGGCGCCTCCAGGCAATACGCCGCTTGCGTCCAGCCCTGTACCGCACAGGCTTGCAATTGCCCCTCCTCGACCAGTTCGGCCAGGCGTGCGCGGCTGTCGCCGGGGGCCAGGCGAAAGTAGTCGCGCAGGTCCTTCTCGGTGGCCACGCCCAGCGCCTGTGCGGCATGCAATAAAAGCCCACGCTGAGCGTCGGCCTCCGGCAGTGGTGGTTGCTCAAGCAATGCAGCCGGCAGTACCCGCTCGGGCAAATCATACAAGCGCTCGAACCCGCGCCTGCCGGCGACATTGACCAACCCTGCGGCAAACAGCCATTCCAGCGCGTGCTTCTCCGCACTCCAGTCCCACCAGGGCCCGGCGCGCTCCTGGCGGGTCGACAGGCTGCCAGCGCCGAGGGCGCCGTGCTCGGTCACCGCCGCCAGCACCCGGGCAATGGTCGCTTGCTGCTCGCGGCCAAAACGCGCCAGCTGTTGATAGATCCCCTGCCCCTGGCGCGCACGCTCCATGCGCCAGCGCAGCAGTGGATACAGCTGCAGCGGCAACAGCGAGGCCTCATGCCCCCAGTATTCGAAGAGTTTGCGTTGACGGTTGCGCCCCCAGGCCAGCTGATCGAGCAGCGCCTGTGGATAACTGCCGAGGCGGGAAAACAGCGGAAGGTAGTGCGAACGCACCAGGGCATTGACCGAATCGATCTGCACCACACCCAGGCGTTCGATCATCCGGCTAAGTTGCGCGGCTCCGAGCGACGGGCTCGCCTGCCGATTGTTGAAGCCTTGAGCCGACAACGCCAGGCGGCGCGCCTGGGCCAGGGAAAGGGACTGTGTGGTGGGCATGCCCGGCTCCTTGTGAACAAGCCCACTTACACTAGTCGTGGCACCGCCATGACGCGACTCATTTTTTCAGCGGATCATCCCAGAACGGGCGCTCCACCTCGCGCAGGATATCGGCGCGGCTCAAGCCGATATCGTCCAGCGCCGCGTCACTCAGGCGCGCCAGTTCAAGGCGCTGGCGATGCAGTTGGCGCCAGCGCAGCAGTTGCTGACTGAAGCCTTGGCCAAGGTAGTAAAACCAGCTGTGCCGGGACGTTGAGTACTGCAGAACAAGCGACTTCTGACCTTTCATCGTCTTACCCTCCTGTTGGGATGACGACAGTGTCAGGTCGGGCATAAGATCAATCCAACGAATGTTTCTTATGTAATACATCTAGGAGATTGATGCCTTGTCCCAGTACCAGAGTATCGATTCCGACGTGCTGCGCACCTTTGTCGCCATTGCCGAACACGGCGGCTTCACCCGCGCCGGCGAAGTGGTCAACCGTACCCAGTCGGCGGTAAGCATGCAGATGAAGCGCCTGGAAGAGGACATCATCCAGCGCCAGCTTTTCGAGCGCGATGGCCGCCAGGTGCGCCTGACCGCCGAGGGCCAGGTGCTGCTGGGCTATGCCCGGCGGATCCTCAAGTTGCACGGCGAGGTGTTCAATACCCTGCGCATGCCGCACATGGTCGGGGTGGTGCGCATCGGCACCCCGGACGACTACGCCATGCGCTTTTTGCCAGGCATCCTCTCAAGTTTTGCCCAGGCCTATCCGTTGGTGCAGGTCGAGGTGCACTGCGAAAGTTCGCGGCAGCTGATGCAACGCCAGGATCTGGACCTGACCATCGTCACTCGCGAGCCTGGCAACGAAATCGGCCAGTTGCTGCGCCGCGAGCGCGCAGTCTGGGTGCAGGCCCAGGGCTTCTGCCCGCATGAGCACAACCCGCTGCCGCTGGCGATGTTCAACTGCGATTGTTACTGCCGGACCTGGGCCTGCAACGCCCTGGATGCCATCGAGAAGGAGTACCGGATCGCCTACACCAGCGCCAGCACTGCGGCGATCATGGCCGTGGTCAGCGCCGGCCTGGCGGTCACCGCGCAGCTGCACAGCCTGATCACCAGCGACCTGCAGATCATCGGCGAGGCCGAAGGCCTGCCCCCACTGCCCACCGCCAGCATCATGCTGCTGCGCAATCGCACCACGCAGTCGGAAATGACCGACTGCCTGGCCGACTACATCATCGAGGGCTTCAGATCTTGAACGCGAGCATTACCGCGCACAGCACCAGAAAGCCGCAGAACAGCGAACGCAGGACTTTTTCCGGCAAGGCGTGAGCCAGTTTCACACCCCAACTGATGCTCAGCAAGCCACCGACCGCCAGCGGGATGCCCATGCTCCACTGCACGTGTTGATGCAGACCATAAGTCAGCAAAGTAACGGCCGTACTCGGGGCCGCCAACGCCAGCGACAAACCCTGGGCAACCACCTGGGTGGTGCCGAACACGCTGGTCAGCACCGGCGTTGCCACCACCGCCCCGCCGACCCCGAACAAGCCGCCCAGCACCCCGGCGCCGCTGCCCAGCACGCCCAGCCACGGCCAGGGCTGGCGCAGTTCACTGGATGGCTGCGCCGTGCGCATGAACATCCGCGCCAGGTTCCAGGCCGCCAGCGCCACCAGAAACAACACGAAGCCAAAGCGCATCGCCTGGGCATCGACGCCCACCGCCCAGATCGAACCCAGCCACGCAAACACAAAACTGCTCGCCGCCAGCGGCAGCGCATGCCTGAGCTCAATGCGATTGCGCTGGTGATACCGCCACAGTGCCAGCAGCACGTTGGGCACCACCATCACCAACGCCGTGCCCTGGGCCAGTTGCTGGTCTAGGCCGAACAGCACCCCCAGCGCCGGAATCGCGATCAGCCCGCCGCCAATGCCGAACAACCCGCCCACGGTACCCAGTGCCGCGCCCAGCGCTATGTACATCACCCACTCGATCATTGCTGTCTCTCTTAAGTGCCAAGCGCTGCATGCTACCGAGCTGGCGCTAGCGGGGAAACGCACAACAACGCACAATGGCTGTGCCATATACGCAAAAGCAGATCTGCCGCCATGAACCCCGACGCCCTGACCGAACAACTCAGCCTATTTCTCGATGTGCTGGAAACCGGCAGCTTCTCCGCTACTGCCAGGCGTCATCCGTTGACGCCTTCGGCGGTGGCACGGCGTATCGACAGCCTGGAAAGCGCAGTCGGCAGCCGCCTGTTCGTGCGCAGTACCCATGCGCTAAGGCCGACGCCGGCGGGCAATGCCTTTGCCGAGCGCGCCCGGCGAATTGTCGAAGAACTGCGCCTGGCCCGGGCTGAAGCGGTGTCGCTGAGCAATGCCCCGGAAGGCCTGATTCGCATCGACGCCCCGGCCGCCTTCGGCCGCCGCCACCTGGCCCCGGCCATCGCCGATTTCCTCGTTGCCTATCCCGGCCTGGACGTACAACTGCGCCTGATCGACAGCTTCGTCGACCTGCACGGCGCGCACCTGGGCGAAGTCGACCTGGTACTGCGCGCCGGCCCGCTGGCCGACACTCGCCTGGTGGCCACGCCGCTGGCCTATATGGTGCGCATTGCCTGCGCCAGCCCCGGCTATCTGGCCCAGCGCGGCATTCCCGCCAGCCCGGCTGAACTGCCTGAACACGATGGCCTGGACTGGGACGGCCTGGCCCCGCCCTTCGCCTGGCGCTTCGCGGTCGAGGGGCAGATGCGCCTGTACCGCCCGACGCGCATGCGCATGAGTGCCAACAATGCCGAAACCCTGCTGTTCGGCGCCCTCGCCGGCCTGGGCATCGCCCACCTGCCCACCTGGCTGATCAGCGAGTACCTGCTGCGCGGCGAATTGCTGCCGCTATTCTGTGACAACGGCCTGCCCGGCGCCGAAAGCAGTGGCATCTATGCCCTGCGCCTGGAACATGAAACGAACTCTCGCAGCCGTTTGCTGCTCGAATTCCTCAAGAGCCGCTTCAGCCCGATCCCGCCATGGGACCTGGCGCTGCAAAGCGAGCTGCGCTGGCAGTAAGTGCGCTAATGACTTGCGTGCTAAATTTAAAGGACTCAACCCATGAAAGGATGTGCATGAACGCCGACCCGAAAGCGCCCGCTCCCTGCGACGAACTGCGCCTGGATAACCAGGTGTGCTTTGCTCTGCATTCGACTTCGCTGCTGATGACCAAGGTCTACAAGCCGCTGCTGCACAAGCTTGGGCTGACGTACCCACAATACCTGGCGATGTTGGTGCTGTGGGAACAGGACGGCCTGACCGTCGGCGAGATAAGCCAGCGCCTGCTCACCGATCCAGGCTCGCTCACTCCCTTGCTCAAGCGCCTGGAAGCCGAAGGCCTGCTCAAGCGTACCCGCAGCCGTGAAGATGAACGGGTCGTGCTGGTGCAGTTGAGCGACCAGGGCCGCGCCTTGCAAGCCCGGGCCAAGGATGTGCCGCACTGCATCCTCGCCGCCAGTGGCGAGAACCTCCAACGCCTGCAAAAGCTGCAGGCCGACTTGCTGGAACTGCGCGCCAACCTGCAAAAAAGCCTCTGAGGGCTATGCTGGTAGATGACCGTTCGTAGGTCAGCCGAAAAATTATCTTGCGCACTAAATAATTGCGCGCTAATTTAATTTCCGTACCCACTCAGCGCCGCGGCGCCACTCACAAGCGAGGCTCATCATGCAAAAAGTCACTCCGCTGTACATTGCCCAAGCCACATCCACCGGTGGCCGCGACGGTAAATCGAGCTCCAGCGACGGCAAGCTGGAAGTCAAACTGAGCACCCCCAAGGAACTGGGCGGCGCCGGTGGTGACGGCACCAACCCCGAACAGCTGTTTGCCGCCGGCTATTCGGCCTGCTTTATCGGCGCCCTGAAGTTTGTCGCTGGCCAGCAGAAAAAGGCCCTGCCTGCTGACAGCTCGATCACTGCCAAGGTCGGCATCGGCCAGATTCCGGGTGGCTTCGGTCTGGATATCGACCTGAACATCAACCTGCCGGGCCTGGACCAGGCTGAGGCACAAGCACTGGTCGACGCCGCTCACCAGGTCTGCCCGTACTCCAATGCCACCCGTGGCAACGTTGATGTACGCTTGCATGTCACTGTCTGAGTGATAAAACCCCAGGCATAAAAAAACCCGGCCAAGGCCGGGTTTTTCGATTGCGCAGGAATGCCAGGCTTAGACCTTGGCACGGCCCTTGTAGGAGCCGCCTTCGCGAGTGTCGATCTCGATCCAGTCGCCGATTTCGATGAAGTCAGCAACGCTCAGCTCGGTGCCGTTCTTCAGCTTGGCAGGCTTCATGACCTTGCCCGAAGTGTCGCCGCGAGCGGAACCTTCGGTGTAGTCAACCTGACGCACGATGGTGGTTGGCAGGTCAACCGAAACCAGGCGCTCTTCGAAGAACACGGCTTCGCAGACGTCTTCCATGCCTTCTTCGATGAACGGCAGAACGGCCTCGATGTCTTCGGCGTTCAGCTCGTACATGGTGTAGTCAGTGGTGTCCATGAAGGTGTAGGTGTCGCCGTTGATGAACGACAGGGTCGCTTCTTTGCGATCCAGGATTACGTCGTCCAGCTTGTCGTCGGCCGAGTAGACGGTTTCAGTCTTGTAGCCGGTCAGCAGGTTCTTCAGCTTGGTTTTCATGATCGCGCTGTTACGGCCCGACTTGGTGAACTCAGCCTTCTGAACCAGCCATGGATCGTTGTCGATACGGATCACGGTACCGGGTTTCAGTTCTTTACCAGTTTTCATTGCGATATATCCGAATTTGGATGGATTTACAAAAATCGAGGCCGCATATCATAGCCAATTTCGGTAAAACTGTACCAGCGCCGTGGCAAGGTCCGGCTGAGCGGCCTGCGCGGCGCTCCAGCGGCGGGCGTGCTGGTCGAGTTCGTCCCAGTGCAGCAGCACCTGCTGCCAGGCCTGGCCCATGTCGCAGTCCATGTTCCAGGCGCGCCACAATTGTACCAGCGCGTCGCCTGCCGCAGCGCTCAGGCCCTGGATGTACAGATCCAGAAACGCTTCGAGTTTTTCCCAGTGGGCATACTCTTCCTGCACATAAATATGCCAAAGCAGCGGCCGTGCCGCCCATTGCGCACGAACGAAAGAGTCTTCACCGCGCACTGCATTGAAATCGCAGCTCCACAGCAGCCGGTCGTAATCGTCCTGGCTGACGAACGGCAGGATCTGCACGGTCAGTGCGCCGCGCCGGGCAACACTGCCGACGCACAGCGGCTCGCCGAGCCAGGCCTGAACATCGCCCAGCACCCGGCCTTCGGGCACCAGTAGATGATTGGCGCGGCTGTCGCCAGCCAGGGCCTCGAGCCAGCTGGCCACACCGGGGTTTTCATAGGCGAACAGCGAAATCAGGCGGGCGTTTGCCGCTGGCGTCACGCCCAGGCGCTGCAGAAACGCGGTGCGTGCGGCAGGGTCCTGCTGCAGCACGTCGCGTTGTGCCAACAGGTTCGCCTCACGCAGCAAGCCGCCGGTTTTGCGGGTGAAGCCCGGAAAGAAAAACACCTTGCGCAAGCCATTGGCCTGGGGCGACGGCAAACCATGGCAGCCTTCGACCCAGTCTTCGGCGCTGAGATAATCCAGGTTCAGCCACAATGGCGCACGTGGCTGATCGAGCATCGCCTGCACATAAGCGGGCGGCAACTGACAAGCGAACGCGCCAATCACCACCTGCGCTACCGCCGTGTCCTGCCACTCGCCAGGCCATTGGCGCACATCAACGCCCTGTTGCCATTGCTGGGCGGCATCGGCCCGGGCCGCGGGACAAATACGCACGAACGCCTTAAGGTCATCCACCCACAGGCGCACCGCCTGGCCCTGCTCGGCCACCAATTGCCGGGCCAGGCGCCAGGTCACGCCGATGTCGCCGTAGTTGTCGACGACACAACAGAAGATGTCCCAGTGCGCTTTCATCGCGAGCCCCTTGGAAAAAGCGCCGATTGTCCGGGTAAATCATCGCAGACAAAAGCATGGCAGGTAAAAAACCTGCTGCACCATGCGACAATGGCCACCCGTGTCCTGGCCAGGAGGCCATCATGCCCCGCCCTCGCGAACTGAAGATCACCCTCAAGCCGCTGCAACTGATCCTGTGCATTGCCCTGGGCCTGTGGCTTGGCGCCGTGGCCATCGCCCTGAGCCTGTGGCTGGCCGGGCGCCTGCTTCCCGCGACGGTGCCGCCGATCGGCCAGGTGCTTGCGCCGCCTGCCATCGCCCCGGCGCCCCCGCCGGCGGCAGACCCGCAACAGCAGATGTTCGAGCAGTACCAGCAGATCCTGCGCAACCAGCAGGTACAGCAGGCCGAAGAACAGGCACAAGGCAGCATGCGCAACCTGTCCAACCCCAAGTGCCAGTTCTGGCTGCAGCAAAACCGCAACCTGCCCACAGAAAAAAGTCGCGCCCATGTCCTGGAATTTTGCAACTGACACCATGAACAAAGCCGACCTGTTGCAACGCATCATCGATACCCTGACCTTCGACCTGGACGTCGCCCAGCGCGCGGCGCAAACCGCCTATGAAGCGGCCACCGCCGAAGAGAACATCGCCGAGAACAAGTACGACACCCTGGGCCTTGAGGCTTCGTACCTGGCCACCGGGCAAGCCCGGCGCATGGAAGAGATCCGCCAGGCGCGGGCGGCGTACCAGCAGTTGCTGCTGCGCGACTATGACCCGCAACGCGGCATCCAGGTCAGCAACCTGGTGACCCTCGAGGCCGAGAACGGCAGTTGCCAGCAGTTATTCCTCGGCCCCGAAGGCGCGGGCCTGAAGATTGGCCAGGGCGAGCACCTGGTCACGGTGATCACCCCGCGCTCGCCACTGGGTCAGGGACTGCTCGGCAAGGTCGAAGAGGATGAGGTCAGCCTGGTGCTTGGCGGGGTGTCCCAGCGTTACTACATCCTCAAGGTTCTGTGATCAGGAAGGCTGCGCCTTCACAAAGATCCCAAGGCATCAAAGCGCTGCGCCAACCCCTGGCTGGCAAACTGCTCGATGATAAAATCGACAAAGGCCCGGGTCTTGCCCGGCAATAGTTTGTGTTCGGCGTAGTACAGCGAGATGTTGCCGTCGTCCACATACCAGTCCGGCAACACTCGCAGCAGCCGCCCGGCCTGCAGGTATGGCACGGCAAATGGCATGCTCACCAGCGCTACGCCCAGGCCCTGCTCCGCTGCCGCGCAGGCGGCTTCCGAATCGCTCATGGTCATGCGCAGGCGCAGGCTCAACGGACTTTGTTCCCGCTCGCGGCTGGTCAGCGGCCAGGAGCGCACGCGCCCGGTTTGCGGCGAACGGATGAGGATGCCATCGAGTGCGTGCAAGTCGCCAGGCTGGGTGATCGGCGGATGCTGCTGCAGGTAGGCCGGCGCCGCTACCAGAATCCGGTGCGCCGGAGTCAGCTTGCGCGCCACCACGCCTTGCGGCAGATCGAAGCCGCCGCCAATGGCCGCATCGAAACCTTGGCCAATCAGGTCGACCTGGCGGTTATCAAAATGCCAATCAGGGCTGATGGCCGGGTAGCGCCGCAGGAACTCAGCCAGCAGCGGCACAATGTACAGACGGCCGAACACCGTGCCCATGCTCACTTTCAGGGTACCGGCAGGCTGCCCTTCGGCACTGGCAAGGTTAGCCACGGCGTACTGGATGGTCTGGAAACTCGCCGCTACCTCACCGAGAAAACGCTGGCCGGCCTCGGTCAGGGTCAGGCGCCGAGTACTGCGCTGGAACAAGCGCACACCCAGACGTGCCTCCAGGCGGGCGACGTTCTTGCCCACTGCCGCCGGGGTCAGGCTCAGGCGCCGCGCGGCTTCGGCAAAGCTGCCGACCTCGGCGCTGCGGACAAAACACTCGATACTGCTGAACGACTCCATCGCGGCGATTCCATACTTCTGGTTTACACAGACTATAGCGATTACTGGCTACCGGCAGGGTAATCAGCGGCCGATACTGGGCCCCATCCAAGGCATCCGGCCTTGTTCTTTCGGGAGCACAGCATGTCGACCCAATCCAGCCTCAACGGTAAAGTAGCCTTGATCCAGGGTGGCTCGCGCGGTATCGGCGCTGCCATCGTCAAACGCCTGGCCGCCGAAGGCGCCAGTGTCGCCTTCACCTACGCCAATGCCCCGGCCCAGGCCGATGCCTTGCAGCAGAGCATCATCGCCGCCGGCGGCAAGGCCCTGGCAATCAAGGCCGACAGCGCCGATGCCAGCGCCGTGCAGCAGGCTGTGGCAAGCACCGTCGAGGCCTTCGGTGGCCTGGATATCCTGGTCAATAACGCCGGGGTACTGGCCGTCGGGCCACTGGCGGATTTCAGCCTGGAAGACTTCGACCGTACCCTGGCGGTGAATGTGCGCAGCGTTTTCGTCGCCACCCAGGCCGCTGCCCGGCACATGGGCCAGGGCGGGCGTATCATCAACATCGGCAGCACCAATGCCGAGCGCATGCCCTTCGCCGGTGGCGGCCCCTATGCCATGAGCAAGTCGGCGCTGGTCGGCCTGACCCGCGGTCTGGCCCGTGACCTCGGCCCCCTGGGCATCACCATCAACAACGTCCAGCCGGGGCCGGTGGACACCGACATGAACCCGGCCCAGGGCGAGTTCGCTGAAAGCCTGATGGGCTTGATGGCGGTGGGTCGCTACGGCCACGTCGATGAGATCGCCAGCTTCGTCGCCTACCTGGCCGGCCCGGAGGCGGCGTACATCACTGGCGCAAGCCTGAGCATTGATGGCGGCTTCGCGGCCTGAGGCCAGTCAATGACCGTCCCTGTCGGCCAGGCGCTGTTCAATCAACTGGACAAAGGCCCTGGCGGCCGGGGTCGGGTGCGTCGACCAGATCGCATAAACGTGACGCACCGGCGCATCCTCGACCGCTACCGACGCCACGCCATTGAAGCCGTTGGCAATTCGCGCCGGCACCAGGCCGATCGCCAGGCCGCGCTTGGCGAATTTCTCCACCAGGCGGATGTTGGTCATTTCGAACTGCACCCGATGGCGCACTCCGGCGGCAGCAAAGGCTTCGTCAGTTTGCCGGCGCGCGCCGCTACCGGCGGGAAAATCCACCAGCGGCTGGGCTTCAAGATCGGCCAGAGACAAGCGAATCTTGCCTGCCAAAGGGTGCTCGACAGCCATCACCGCCACCAATTCTTCTTCGGCCAGCAGGCGGTACTCGACGCCTTCCAGCCGCTCGCCCGGCCAGATTCCGATAAAACCCACGTCCAGGCGTCGCTCGCGCACGTCGGCGATCAGCAACTCGCTCTTGGCCATCAGCCAGCGGATGTCCACCCGTGGATGTTGGGCATGAAAATCAGCCAGCAGATCGACCAGGTCCAGCTCGGTCAGCGAGGTGATCTCGCCGATCGACAATTGCCCGCGCACTTCACCGCAGGCGGCGGCAACATCCTCGGCAATCCTTCGAGTCGCCTCCAGTGCTGGCCGCGCGCTTTGCACAAAAGCTTCCCCCGCAGGCGTCAGGCGCACGCGCCGCGAGCTACGCTCGAACAGGCTGACGCCGAGGGTTTCTTCCAACCGGGCAATCTGATGGCTCAAGGCCGACTGCACCACATGGCAGCGCTCGGCGGCGCGGGTGAAGCTGCCGGTGTCGACTACCGCCAAGGCATATTCAATCTGCTTGAGATTCATGGATCGATCTATTTTCAAGATGGATAGAATGAAAACGATACATTGGCGTCATGCTAGCGCATTTCCCATACTGTCACCTCCAACTGCCACTGATTAGAGACGGTCCATGACCTCTGCCATCCACCCCCTGAGCCGCGGCCTGATTTTGCTGATGGCCACTGCCACAGGCCTCGCGGTCGCCAGCAACTACTACGCACAACCCTTGCTGCACAGCATCGCCGAGCATTTCGGCCTGACTACTGCCAGCGCCGGGGCCATCGTCATGGCCGCACAACTGAGCTACGGCGCCGGCCTGTTGCTGCTGGCACCGCTGGGCGACCTGTTCGAACAACGCAAGCTGATCGTCAGCATGATTGCCATCAGCACCCTGGGCCTGCTGATCAGCGCCTTTTCGCCAAGCCTGATATGGCTGCTGATCGGCACCACCCTCACCGGCCTGTTTTCGGTGGTCGCCCAAGTGCTGGTGCCGATGGCGGCGGGCCTCAGTGACCCGTCACAACGCGGGCGGGTGGTCGGCACGCTGATGAGCGGGCTGCTGCTGGGCATCCTGCTGGCGCGCACGGCTGCCGGCTTCATGGCTGAACTGGGTAGCTGGCGCAGCATCTACCTGTTGGCGGCAGGGTTGATGGGGCTGTCGGCGATCGCCCTGTTCCGTGCCCTGCCCGAGCGCCATCAGCACGCCGGGCTCAGTTATCCGGCGCTGCTCGGCTCGGTGTTCCGCCTGTTCGTCGACGAGCCGATCCTGCGCTTGCGCTCGCTGCTGGGGCTGTTGTCGTTCAGCCTGTTCGCCTTGTTCTGGACGCCGCTGGCCTTTCTGCTGTCGGCCGAGCCTTACCACTATTGCGACGCAGTGATCGGCCTGTTCGGCCTGGCCGGTGCCGCCGGGGCCCTGTCGGCCAACTGGGCCGGGCGCCTGGCCGACCGCGGCAAAGGCCCGCTGGGCACCACGGTGGGCTTGCTGGTACTGCTGCTTTCGTGGGTACCGCTGGCCTTTGCGCAGTCGTCGCTGGCGGCATTGCTGGTTGGCGTGCTGTTGCTCGACCTGGCGGTGCAGCTGGTGCACGTGAGCAACCAGAACGCGGTGATTGTCCTGCGTCCGCAAGCGCGCAACCGCCTGAATGCCGGCTACATCACCTGCTACTTCATCGGCGGCGCGCTCGGCTCGCTGCTCGGCACGCAGCTGTTCCAGCGCTATGGCTGGGACGGCATCGTCATCGCCGGCCTGAGCATCGGCGCCCTGGCCCTGCTGGTCTGGGGCCTGGCTGAGCGCCAGCGCGCCGTGCGCCCGGGTATCGCCTAACGGCGCACAAAGGCTTCATCGACCCTCGCCAGGTGCTCCTCGCGCAGGGTCCCGGCGTAGTAGTGCAGCTTGATCCAGGCCAGCAGATAGTCGTAGCGGGCCTGGGCCAGGTCGCGGCGGGTGGTCGCCAGTTGCTGCTCGGCATTGAGCACATCGAGGTTGACCCGCTCGCCACCCAGCACACTCTGGCGGGTCGATTGCACCAGCGCCTCGGCCGAAGTCAGCGCGCGCTGATAGGCCCGCAGGCGGCTGACGCCGGACTGGCAGGCGTTGTACTGGCGGCGCAGCTCGATCAGGGTGGTACGGGTATTGCCGTCCAGTTCATATTCGGCCTGCTCCAGGTTGCGGCTGGCCTGACGGGTGGCCGCCGACACCCCGCCCCCGGCAAACAACGGCAGGCTGACTTCGATGCCGATGGTGTTGGTGTCATAGCGCTGGTTATAGGTGTTGCCACTGTCGGACTGCATTTGCCGTGAGGTAGCGTAAGCCGTGACCTTGGGCAGGTGCCCGGCACGGTTGCGCTCCACCTCGAATCCGGCCACTTCCAGGGCCTGGCGCTGGGACGCCAGTTGCGGGTTGTTGGCCAGGGCCAGCTCATGCCAGGCCTCGTAGGTCGCTGGCTGCAGCGCCAGCAGGGCAAAGCCGTCGTTGAGCGGCGCCAGCTCGTCGATGCGCGCCGAAGGCTCGCCGATCAGCGCCCCCAGCTCGCGCAGGGCGGCATCCTGATCGTTACGGGCCTGGATCTCCTCGGCGTCGGCCAGCTCATAGCGGGCCTGGGCTTCGAGGATGTCGGTACGGGTGCCCTCGCCCTGCTGGAACAGTTGCTGGTTCTGCTGGAACTGCTGTTGATAGGCCTGCTTGCTGGCGACACTGATACTGATCTGGTCGTCGGCAAACAGCGCCTGGGTATAACTGGTCATCACCCGCACCAGCAGTTCCTGGCTCTTGCCGCGAAATGCTTCATCGGCGAACAGCGCCTGGGCCACGCCCTTGCGGTAACTGGCGTAGGCCTCGTAGTCGAGCAACGGCTGCTGAAGGATGAAGGTCGAGCCGTAGCTGTTGTAGTGGCGGTCTTCATCTTCGCGCGGCGAATCGCCCAGGTAGCGGGCCTTGGAATCGTTGCGACCCTTGTTGTAGTTGTACGACAGGTTTGGCAGCAAACCGGCGCGGCCAATGGTGCGGTTTTCCTGCCCGGCGTCGCGGGCCTTGAGCGCGCCGAGGAACACCGGGTCCTTGCGCAGCGCCTGTTCATACACCTGAAACGGCCCCATGGCCTGCGCGCCCGCCCCTGTTGTCAGGGCGAACGCCGCCAGCAGCCCGGTCATCAAGCTTTTCATCCACGGGCTTCCTTATTGTTCGGTCAACGCGGTGCCTGCCCGGTCGAGCAGGGGTTTGAACAGGTAATTGAGCATCGAGCGCTCGCCGGTACGCACGAACAATTCGGCCGGCATGCCCGGTTTGATCACCAGCCCGTCAAGGCGCGCCAGGGCCTGCTCGCTGACGGTGCTGCGCAGCACGTAATACGGCTGGCCGGTCTTGTCATCGAGCAACTGGTCGGCGGAAATCAGCGCCACCTCGCCCGACACCCGCGGCGTGCTGCTCTGGTTGAAGGCGGTGAAGAGGATATCCACAGGCAGCTGCATCGCGACTTTATCCACAAGGTTGACCGGCAGGCGCCCTTCCACTTCCAGGGCGGTGCCCTGGGGCACCACCTCCAGCAAGGTTTCGCCGGCGCGCACCACCGCGCCCTCGGTATGCACGCCAAGGTTGACCGCAATGCCGTCGGCCGGGGCGAGGATCTCGCTGTGCTGCAGGTCGAAACCGGCCGAGGTCAGTTGCTGCTCTAGGGTCAGGCTTTTCAGTTGCGCTTCGGCCAACTGGCTGCGCACCTCTTTCTGATATTCCTCGCGCCGCTGCTGCAGGTTCAGCCGCGACTCGACAATGCCCTGTTCCAGCCGCGCGCTGTCGCCGCTGTTTTGCGCCAGGTCGCGCTGGACCTGGGACAACTGGCGCTGATACTCGAGCAAGCGGTTGCGCGGAATGTAGCCCTGAATTGCCAGCGGCTTGAGGTTCTCCAACTGCTCACGCAGCGAATCGGCCTGGGCCTGCAGGTCGCCACGGGCGCGGCGCATGCCGGCCAACTGAGCCACGGCGCCGTCGATACTGGCGGTCAGCCCGGCCTGCTCGCGGGCCTGGGCATCACGGCGGCTGCTGAACAGCTGGCGCTGGCTCTCGAGCACCAGGCTCAGTTGCGGGTCGGGGTTGCTGGCAAGCTGCGCTGGAAAGATGATTGCGCCGAGGTTGTCGCGCTCGCTCTGCCAGCGCGCCAGGCTGGCCCAGGCCAAGCGGTACTGGGCCTGCAGCGATTGCACATCGGCCTGGACCTGGGTCTGGTCGAGGCGAAACAACGGCTGACCCTGTTTAACCAACTGGCCTTCGCTGACCAGGATGCGGCTGACCACGCCACCGGCCAGGGATTGCACCGCCTTGCGCTTGCCCGAGACCACCACGGTGCCCTGCACGGCAATGCCTTGATCGAGCGGCGCCAGGGTTGCCCAGGCAATGAACCCGCCAAAACCGACCAGGGTCAGCAGCCAGCCCAGGCGCACGTAAAACCGGGCACTGCGGCTTTTATCGACCTGGCTCATGCGCCACCTCCGGTTGCCAGTGCGGCATTTGCGGGCTGGCGCTGGGCCTGCTCCTGAGCCCGGCTCAGGGCCTGCATGACTTCATGGGTCGGGCCAAAGGCCTGCATCCGGCCCTCGCTGAGCACCAGCAGTTTATCCGCCTGGGCCAGGGCGGCCGAGCGGTGCGTAACCAGCACCACGGTGCGGCCCTGGGCTTTCATCTGGGCGATGGCAGTGGCCAGCGCCGCTTCGCCGCTGGTGTCGAGGTTGGAATTGGGTTCATCGAGCACGATCAGGCTCGGCCCGCCGTACAGGGCCCGGGCCAGAGCGATGCGTTGCTTCTGCCCGCCTGACAGGTCGCCGCCGTCTTCGCCCAGGCGTGTGTCATAGCCTTGCGGCAGGCGCAGAATCAGTTCGTGCACGCCGGCCTGGCGCGCGGCTTCGACCACCTTGAGGCCGTCGAGCTCGGCAAAGCGGGCAATGTTCTCGGCAATGCTGCCGCGCAGCAGTTCGATGTTCTGCGGCAGGTAGCCGATATGCGGGCCGAGGGCCTCGCGGTCCCAGCGGTGCAGGTCGGCGCCGTCCAGGCGCACGGTACCGGCCAGGGTCGGCCAGACGCCGACCAGCACCTTGGCCAGGGTCGACTTGCCCGAGCCGGAGGTGCCGAGCACGCCAAGTACTTCGCCGGCACCCAGGTTGAAACTGATCTGCTGCAAGGTGGCCACGCGCTTGCCAGGCGGCCCGGCGCTGACCTGTTCGAAGCCCAGGCGCCCGCTTGGCGCTGGCAAGGCCATCGGCGCCGGCGGCTCGGGAAACGCGCGCAGCAGGCCATCCAGGCGCTGATAGGCCATGTGCGCGCCACTCCACTGCTTCCACACGGCAATCAGCTGATCGATCGGGCTGAGCACCCGGCCCATGAGGATGGAACCGGCGATCATCATCCCCGGGGTCATCTGCCCCTCGATCACCAGCAGGGCGCCCAGCCCTAGCACCAGGGACTGCAGGCACAGGCGCAGCGACTTGCTCACCGCGGTGATCACCGCCGAGGTATCGCTGGCCTGGTTTTGCAGGTTCAGAAAGCGCGAATGCAAGGCAAACCAGCGCTGGCGCAAGGCGCCAAGCATGCCCATGGCCTGGATGCTCTCGGCATTGTGCAACTGGCTGCTGGCCAGGTGCGTGGACTGCTGCTGGAAACCGCTGGCCTCAACCAGCGGCTTGTGAGTCAGGCGTTCGTTGAGCACCGCCAGGGCAATCAGCAGCAGCGCCCCGGCACAGGCCATGACACCCAGCCAGACGTTGAAGAGGAAAATCACTGCCAGATAAATCGGAAACCAGGGTGCATCAAAGAAGGCAAACAGTGCAGGACCGGTGACAAATTGCCTCACTTGCGTGAGGTCGTTAAGTGCTTGCCCGGCCTGCCCGTCGCCCTGGCGCAAGTTGCGCTCAAAGGCTGCACGGTAGACGTGGAGGTTAAAGCCCTGCTCCAGCTGGTTGCCAACCCGGATAACAATAAAACTGCGGATCGCTTCCAGCGCGCCGATAAATACGAAGAAGCCGACTACCATCAACGTCAACATCCACAGGGTTGTTTCGTTTTGCGAAGACAGTACCCGATCATACACTTGCAGCATATAAATCGAGGGCACCAACATAAGCAGGTTAATCAACGCGGTAAAACAACCCACACTCAATAGCGTGGACTTGTGATCGGCCAGTGCTGCCCACAGGGGTGCCCCGGCTTTATGAGTCGGCTTGTTCATTGTCCGCCTTTCTATCACTGAAAAATCGGCAATCGCCTACAAGGCTTTATTCTTTATTCTTACGTTCCAGCAAGAGTATCTTTCCGGATATGGAAGTCCATTTGAAGATACCTGGCTTATAACGGTTAAAGTGCACCATCGCGCTACCGCTGCCATCAAGCAAAGCCAGCGTATCAGTGGTCGGCAGCCAGCCGCTGGGGCGCTGCCCAATCAGCCCTGCTACGCATTCGAGATCGCCGCGCAAGGTTTGCGCTGCATCCAGGTGCATTTCACACCCTGCGGCCCGATCGTTTTCGGGGTAAAGCATCCAGTCACCGGCCAGTTGCGCGGGCGTGGGGAGTAGCAGGCTGCTTGCCATACCGACCTCGGTCATCAACATCAGGGGAATCGCGCCGAGCGCGATCATTCGCTTCAAAGCCATTATCTGTCCGCCTCGGAAAAGGCGGCGCATCGGCGCCGCCCTTTCAGTTTGCTATCAGACCACGATATCCGTGGCGACCGCCTGACCTACAGTGGTCACCAGGAAATCAGACAGGCTGTTGCCGGTGAAGTCGATCGACAGGCTACCGAGGTTGCTTGCCTGATCGAAGCTCAGCACCGCTTCGCCGGCATGGCCGGTGAAGGCATCAACGAACTGCAGCGGCAGCTTGTTGACAGCAAAGGCCGACATTGCCGACAGATCGATTTTGTCCTGACCGCTGACGAAATCCATGATCCGGTCGGGATTGCTCGGGGTCGAATCGCTGCTGGCAGCGAAGATGAAGGTGTCGGAACCGGCACCACCCCAGAGTTTGTCGGCACCGCCGCCGCCGTAGATGATGTCGTTGCCGGCACCACCCTTGAGCTCGTTGGCCACGGCGTTGCCGATCAGCAGGTCGTTGCCCGAGCCGCCGATGGCGTTCTCGACAATGGCACCCTTGGCAATGGAAATATTGCCGATCATGCCGCCGACGTCGGAGAACGACGCGTCATTGAGGTTGATCTTCTGGTTCTGGGTAAAACCGGAGAAGTCCAGGGTGTCGTTGCCGCCACCGTCCCACACCGAGAAGACGATTTTCGACGAGGCCGAGGTGGCCGAGTAGAAGTCGCGGTCAGCGGTGGAGTTGAAGCCGTACACGGTGTCGCCGGAGCGGGTCGCGTAGTTGGCGCCATAGAGCTTCTGGATGGCGGCGATGTCATCCATCAGCGGTGCCGAGGAGTACACCTGCACACCGCCCTTGGTGAAGTTCTGGCTGGTGTTGCTCTCGCCCCAGTAACTCATGACGCTGTAGCCACGGGTGTCCTGGCCGTAGGTAGCATCGGCATAGGTCGGGTAGCCTTCGCCGGCGTTGTAGTCGCCGGGGTGGGACAGGCCCAGGACGTGGCCGATTTCGTGGGTCAGGGTCTGACGGCCGTAGTTGCCGTTTTCCGGGTTGACGTTGGCCTGGTACTGATTGTTGATCAGGTACCAGGATTCGCCCTTGTGCGAGCCCGGACCGTCGAACGGCAGGTAGGCGAATGCCGCGCCGCCGGTGCTGCCATCGCTGTAGTTGCCGAAGGTCATGTGACCGTCGCCGCCCGAGGCGCCTTCCTTGAAGGTGACCTTGGCCACGTCCGCCCAGGACTGCATGGACAGTTTGGCCTGGGCTTTCTGCTGCGCGGAAAAGGCGCTGAACGAGCCCAGCCCCTGACCGTAGAAGTCAGAAGGTGCCTTGGTCAGGAAGGTATAGGTCAGGCTGATGGTGCCGTCCTTGTTCAGGTCTTTCCAGGCAGCGCCGTCGCGCAGCAACTGGGTAGCGGCCTGGTCGACCGAGAACGAAGGTTTGCCATTGACTGTCGCACTGCCGCCGCGATCATATTGATGGCCGAAACTATTGATCAGGCTGTAAGCGGAACTTGCACCGTGCGGTTGCAATACAGAGCCAGCTGAAACAATAGCGCTTTCTTTGACTTTCGACATACAGACACTTCCTTGTTTACAAAAAAGCAGTTGTTGTCCGATAGGACGCTCCTGCGGCGAGATCGTCCTATCACTCGCCTGAATGAGGCGGGGAAAAACTGACACAGGTGGAATTGAACTGTCCAGCTTTTTTTGACGTCAATTTTCAATAAGACTAATTGTTTATTGTCCTACACGCGCAAACCCTTGATTTAGCCAATGCGTATACATTTGCGCAAACGACGATATATCGAGACTGACAAAAACCCCGGCCCTAGACGAAAACTGACCCGACAGTTTTAGTTGCATAATCGAAGTTTAATTATAAGAATGCGACATGCCGTTATAACCCGCTGATTCTGAGCCTTTACTTTTTTGTGACAACTAGCGGGTGACCCTCCGTCGGCTGGCCATTGACTTGTGACGGGGCCGGGCGCTGAGTAGGGATTGGTCAACAGCCCTTTCAACCTGGATGCCACTATGACAAGACTCACGGTTCAATCCGGCGATTTCTTGCAAGGTGAAGGCGAGTACCGCAATGGATCGCTCACACTCAAGACCGCCCGCAGCCCCTCACCTGGCGAGAAAATCGCCCTGACCCGCATTACCGATCTGATCGTCGCCAATCAGGAATCTAGCCGCAGCCTGAGCAGTGCGCTGGGCTGGGGCGTTGCCGGCGCCCTGGTGGCCGGCCCGGTCGGCCTGATCGCCGGCCTTTGGCTAGGCGGCAAGGAAGAAGAAGTGACCTTCCTGGCGACCTTCAAGGATGGTCGCAAGCTGATGGCCATCACCGACAAGAAGACCTGGTCGAAAATCGACGGCAATTGGCGACGCCACAGCCAGGCGGCAGCGAACGGCTGAATCCGCACAGCCCTCGTACGTTCATGGTCATGACAATCGATTGAAAACAGGGGCGCCGCCAACCGGTCGCCCCTGCTAAGATTGCGCCCCCGCCTGCCCGGCGCGAGCCCGGCAGGCTTTCGCCACCCGGGCTCGCGCCCCTCATCGCCTATCGGGCAAATACGCCCTGCCGGACAGCAGCCGATCGATAACGGCGCGTTCGCGTTCGTTTTCAAGGAGCTCCTGCATGACCCTGCCTCGCCCTCGCCTGCCCTTGCGCCTGCTCGGCCTGAGCCTGGCCCTGCCGGCTACACACAGCCTGGCCGAGGACAGCATCACCCTGGCCCCGCTGCAGGTGTCGCAGGTCTATAGCGAGGGGTACCAGGCCCGCGAAGCCGCGGTCGGCGGTTTCCAGCCGGCGCCACTGCTCGATACGCCGGCCTCGATTGCAGTGTTCAACGAGCAACTGCTGGCCGACCGCCAGGTGCGCAAGCTCAGTGAAGTGCTGCAAAGCGATGCCTCGGTGGGTGAAAGCTATGCGCCGATCGGATACTACGAAAACTTCAACGTGCGCGGCTTCGAGCTCAACGCCGCCAGCAGCTACAAGATCAACGGCCAGACCATCGCCGGCGAGCAGAACGTGGCGCTGGAGAACAAGCAACAGGTCGAGTTGCTCAAGGGCCTGTCGGGCTTGCAAAGCGGCGTGTCGGAACCCGGTGGCCTGATCAACTACGTGACCAAGCGCCCGGAGGATGTGCGCTCGGTGACGGTTTCAAGCAACGAACAAGGCGAGCGCTACCTGGCCACCGACCTCGGCGGCTGGTTCGGCAGCGAGCGTCAGTTCGGCCTGCGCGCCAACCTGGCGCATGAGGACATCCGCAGCTACGTCGACCACGCCGACGGCAAGCGCGACTTCGCCTCGCTGGCCTTCGACTGGCAGATCAACCCCGACGCCGTGCTGCAGCTGGATGCCGAATACCAGCAGCGCGAGCAGCGTTCGGTGCCGGGCTACCAGTTGCTCGGCGGCAACAGCCTGCCCCACGGCATCGACCCGCATGACCGCCTGGCCTATCAGCACTGGGCCAACCCGGTGAGCATCGACTCGCTGAACCTTGGCGGGCGCTTCGAATATCGCTTCAGTGACAACTGGACCGGCAGCGTCAGCGCCTCGCGCAGCAAGGTGGTGATCGATGACTACAGTTCGTTTGCCTGGGGGTCGAGTGAAGGCGCCTACTTCAGCGAGGCAGGCGACTATGACATTTATGACTACCGCAGCCCCGACGACACCCGACGCACCGATGAGGCTCAAGTGGCGCTCAATGGCCGCTTCGACAGCCTGGGCGTTGGCCACGAGCTGACCATCGGTAGCAGCGCTCAGCGTCGAACCCTCGATCAGCGCCCCTATTTCAACGAGTGGATCGGCAGCGGCAACATCTATCAACAAACGCCGGCGCTGGAGCCGTCTGAAAAAACCCCTGGCCACAGCACCCGCAGACTCGACAGCCGCCAATACGGGATATTCGCCAGCGACCGCATCAGTTTCAATGAGCACTGGCAGACCGTGCTGGGCGCACGCCTGGTGCGCCTGGATGAAAAAACCTTCGGCGAAGATGGCAACTCAGGCCGCCACACCCGCGACTACCAACTGTTGCCCAATGCCGCGCTGATCTACAAGCCGCGCCCGGACATCGCCCTGTACACCAGCTATAGCAAGGGCCTGTCTTCCGGCGGTACTGCGCCGTGGTTCGCTAGTAACGGTGCCGAGATTCTTGCGCCGACCCTGTCCCATCAACTGGAAGTCGGCATCAAGCGCGACTGGCAACGCCTGAGCCTGAGCGCCGCGCTGTTCCAGCTGCGCCAGGCCTATCAGTATTCACAACCTGACGGTGCCGGTGGTTTCACCTATGTGCAGCAAGGCCAGCAAAAAAACATCGGCCTGGAGCTGGGCGCCAGCGGCTGGCTGACCTCCAACCTGCAGATCAACGCCAGTGCTGCGGCAATTCGCGCGCGGGTCAAAAACAGCGGCACGGCGGACTACGAAGACCATCAGGCGCTCAACGTACCGAACTTGCGCGCTGCGGTGCAGGCCGACTACAGCCTGCCGATCCCGGGCCTGGCCCTGCTCGGCGGTGCGCGCTACAGCGCCAGCAAGTACGCCAATCAGGCTGGAACGGTTGAGGTCGGCAGCTATGCGGTGTTTGACCTGGGCAGCCGTTACAGCACCAGGATTGGTGGTTACGACACGGTGCTGCGGCTGATGGTGGATAACGTCTTCGACAAACGCTACTGGCGCGATGCCGGGGAGTACCTGGGGGATGGTTATCTGTTTCAGGGGGCGCCGCGCACTGCACGGGTTTCGGCGTCTGTGAGCTTCTGAGGGGCTCATCGCGGGTCGACTTGACCCGCGATGAAGACACCGCCGTCAGAACGGCTCGCTACCCTCGCGGATTTCTACTTCCAGCACTTTGCCCAACGCCACCAGCTGCGTCGCCACGTCCCTGGTGGTAATGAAACCGCTGTAGCAGTCACCATCGGTAGACCAGTTCCACAGCACCAGGCCCTGCTTGTGCAGTTCGTCGTGTGCGGTGACCATCAGTTCGGGCACCGTGGTGCCTTCGAGGAAGTCTTCATCTTCCGCGTCCTCAACGCCGAACGTAACGTCGGCATCCCGTGCCTCGGCCAGCTGCTGCACGCTCTGCACAAAAGACTCGGTGTCTTTCCAGTCGACAAAGAACACCGACTCCCAGTCCGCCACGTCCTTGACGATGTACATCAGTTGCTGCGGATCGTCCTCGAATTCCTCGATGTCGTCTTCATCCAGCTCGACCTCGCGCAGGGCCTGGACATGCTGGCTGGCCATTGCCGCCGACGGGCTGACCAAGGTCAGCAATTGTTCGGCGGCGAGGATCTGCGCCTTGGTAAAACATTCTTTGAGCATCTGAAACATCCTTTTTCATGGGCAAAACAAAAAGCCCCCGACCTTGTTCAGGTCGGGGGCTTTTCTAGATATGGCGGTGAAGAAGGGATTCGAACCCTTGATACAGTTTCCTGTATACACACTTTCCAGGCGTGCTCCTTCAGCCACTCGGACACTTCACCGTTTCTCTTCAAGCAGTTCAGCCTGTCGAGGCGCGCTAATGTAGTCGAAAGAGGTTCTGATGGCAAAGGTTTTTTTCAGAATATTCATGCGCTTAAGCCATTCAAGCAAAAAACCACGGTACACAGGGCAAAGCCGCCATTCTCTGGCGTGCTTTGACAGCGCCGATTCACCTACTCCCGTCAGCACGAGCGAACGGGCCGTCAAGCTGACCGGTCAGTCAGTCACAGCGCTTTACCTCGGGCACTTGCCTGAGTAACGTCTGCCCCACTCCCCTTTAAGGAACTCTGTCATGAGTGAGCTGATTACCTACCACCTCGAAGACGGCATTGCCACCCTGACCCTGAACAACGGCAAGGTCAACGCCATCTCGCCTGACGTCATCAAGGCCTTCAATGCCGCTCTCGACCAGGCCGTGCAGGACCGCGCGGTGGTAATCATCACCGGCCAGCCCGGCATTCTGTCCGGCGGCTATGACCTCAAAGTCATGACCGCAGGCCCTAAAGAAGCCGTCAGCCTGGTCACCGCAGGCTCGACCCTGGCCCGGCGCATGCTTTCGCACCCGTTCCCGATCATCGTCGCCTGCCCGGGCCACGCGGTGGCCAAGGGCGCTTTCCTGCTGCTCTCGGCCGACTACCGCATCGGTGTCGAAGGCCCGTTCAGCATTGGCCTTAATGAAGTGCAGATCGGCATGACCATGCACCACGCCGGTATTGAACTGGCCCGCGATCGACTGCGCCGTGCAGCATTCCACCGCTCGGTGATCAATGCCGAGATGTTCGACCCGGTCAGCGCCGTGGACGCCGGTTTCCTCGACAAGGTCGTGCCGGTCGAGCAACTTCAGGAAGCTGCGCTGACTGCCGCCCGGCAGTTGAAGAAGATCAACATGAACGCCCACAAGCACACCAAGCTCAAGGTGCGCAAAGCTCTGCTGGAGCTGCTCGACGACGCGATCATCCGCGACCAGGAACACCTCGGCTGACCCCCTACCAAGGCCTGATTGCAACTAATTGTGTAATCAGGCCTGTCCCGCCCAATGAGCGTTTGCCGATAGAAGTGCACACCCGTACACTGCGCCGCGTTTGCCTGGTGTGAGTCGTACGAATGCTTTTTATAATCCGCATGTTCCTGTTGGGGCTGCATTTTCTCCTGGCCGGTGTTCTTGGTGTGCTGGTCGGCCTGTGCCGACCGTTCAACCCGGACAACAGCCGAATTTGTGCACGCCTTTACGGGCTGCCCGCCACCTGGCTGATGCGCCTTGAGATCAAGGCCGAGGTCGGCCCGCTGTTCGACCAGCCGCCGGGCTGCGTGATCATCGCCAACCACCAGTCCAACTACGACTTGTTCGTGCTCGGCCATGTGGTGCCGCCGCGCACCGTGTGCATCGGCAAGAAGAGCCTGAAATGGATCCCGCTGTTCGGCCAGTTGTTCTGGCTGGGCGGCAACGTGCTGGTCGATCGCGGCAATGCCTACCAGGCGCGGCGGGCCATGCAGACCACCACCCGCACCCTGAGCGAAGACGACACCTCGATCTGGGTGTTCCCCGAAGGCACACGCAATGCCGGCGAGCATCTGATCACCTTCAAAAAGGGTGCCTTCCACATGGCCGTGGAAGCCGGTGTGCCGATCGTGCCGGTGTGCGTCAGCCGCTATGCCAGCCGCCTGAAGCTCAACGGCTGGCGGCGAAGCAAGGTCATCATCCGTTCGCTGGCGCCGATCGCCACCAGCGGCCTGACCCAGCAGGATGTGCCGGCCCTGGCCGAACAGTGCCGCCTGCAGATGCAACACTGCATCGATCGCATGGAAAGTGAACTGACCCAGGCGTGAACGGTTGCCGAATCGTGCCGGTCATACCAAGCTACTGGCACGGTTAACAGAAGAAGCGGACAACTATGGGTCGAGTCGTTGCGGCGGCGGTGTACAGCGCCGGCAGAAAAGTCACCAATATCAGCCTCAATGAAGGCAGCCAGTGGGCAAGCAAACCCGGGCATTTTGTCTGGATCGGCCTGGAAGAGCCCAACGCCCAGGAACTGGCCAACCTGCAACGCCAGTTCAACCTCCATGAGCTGGCCATCGAGGACGCGCTGGAAAAGCACAGCCGGCCCAAGCTCGAGACCTTCGGCGATGCGCTGTTCATCGTCACTTATTCGCCAGTGCGCCATGAAGGCAAGCTGGAGTTCATCGAAACCCACATCTTTGCCGGCAACGGCTACATCATCACCGCCCGCAACGGCCACTCGAAATCCTACGCCCTGGTGCGCCAGCGCTGTGAGGCCCGGCCGCTGCTGCTCGAGCATGGCGAAGACTTCGTGCTCTACGCCCTGCTCGACTTCGTCACCGAGAACTACCAGCCGGTCAGCGAAGCCATTCATGGCGAGATCGAGGAGCTTGAGCGCAGCGTGCTCAGCGGCTCGCTCAAGGAAGAAGACATCCAGCGCATCCACAGCCTGCGCCGCGACATCCTGCGCCTGCGCCGCTATGTGGCGCCGATGGTCGAGGTCAGCGAAGAACTGCAGCGTCTGACCTTCCCGTTCATCGACAAGAACATGCGCCCGTACTTTCGTGATGTGCAGATCCACGTCACCCGGCAGATGGAGGACCTGGCAGGGATTCGCGACATCGCCAGCCAGACCATCGAAATCGGCATGCTGCTGGAGTCGTCACGCCAGAGCATCGTGCAGCGCAAGTTCGCCGCCTGGGCGGCGATCCTGGCCTTCCCCACCGCCGTGGCGGGGATCTACGGGATGAACTTTCAGAACATGCCGGAGCTGAGCTGGCACTACGGCTACTTTGCCGTGCTGGGCGGGATCGCCGTGGGCTGCACGGCGCTGTACGCCAGCTTCAAGCGCTCCGGCTGGCTGTAACGGCAGGCCTCAGGCCGAACTGCCCTGGGGCTTGTGCGCGACGAAGCGCATCATCCATTCAGCCACCGTACTGCCCTGGTGCTGCTGCGCCAGACTGTCGATGCCCTTGCGGTAGACCTCCTGGCCGAGGCTGTCCTGGCGCAGCTCGAGCAGCGCCCGCGAATAGTCGTGGATGAACTCCGGGTGGCCCTGAAAGCACAGCACCTGGTCGCCGATGTGATAGGCGGCGTTCGGGCAGAAGTCGCTGGAGGCAATCACCGTGGCGTTCTCCGGCAGGCGGGTGACCTGGTCCTGATGGCTGATCAGCAAGGTCAGCTCTTCGACCTGTGGGCTCATCCACGGCGCCTTGGCGTTCATCACATAGCGGTGGGTACCCACCCCCCAGCCTTGGTGCGCGCGCTCGCTCTTGCCGCCCAGCAGCAGCGCCAGCAGTTGATGACCAAAACACACGCCAAGCAGTTTGTCGCCACGCTGATAGCGCTCCAGCAGGAACGCCTTGAGCTTGTGAATCCACGGATCATCACCGAACGAGTCGGCCTTGCTGCCTGTAACCAGGTAGGCATCGAACACCTCATCATCATCGGGGTATTCGCCTCTCAACACGTTGTAGACGCAAAACTCGGCGGCGATGGGCTGGCGGGTAAACAGCTGCTCGAACATCCGTCCGTAGCCCTGATACTGCTCGACCAGCTCCGGTCGCAGGACGTCGGTTTCCAGGATGCAGATGCGTAGCGACATAGAGATAGTCCTGAACGACAAAGGCGGGATTGCCCCGTAAAGCCTGCCCCGAATAAGGCGCGCAGGCAAGTATGATGCTCGGACGAACGGTCATGAGGTTGGGATCCACTTGCCGATGTGGCGCAGGCGTCTAGCAAGGGGAATGCTGGTGGATGGCCAAAGGCCTCATAGCGAAAAACATCTGAAGTGCAATAAGTACAGATTAAAGCGTTCTAAAACACGGGTGACGTTGACCCTAAGGTTAGCTGTATACCCATTAGCAACGGTTCGCGACTTAATGTTTCACCACGTTAAATGATGTTCGCCAGATCGACGACAAGGAAGCCTCTGGGCACTCAGGAATAACAACAAAAAGGCGGTCAGCCATGTTCAAACAACACAAAGTACGTCAAGCCGGGCTCATTCTCTTCGCCACTACGCTGCTGTTGATCCTGCCGAACCTTTCACGCCTGTTCGGCTGAGCGGCATGCCCTCTTCCCGCGGTTTGTGCCTGGCACAAGCCGGTTGTGTGCAGGTAATCTGCCGACCCTGATGGTTGGAGACTGCCCATGCGCCACTGTTTCAGCTTGTTGCTCGCCCTGCTGTGCCTGCCCCTGCAGGCGGCGCAGTTGACCCTCGACCTGGGCAACGGCAGCCGCCACTGGCAGAGCGCCGAGTTGCTGGCGCATCCGCTGGCGCAGGATATCCAGATTGAAAACGACGTTTCCTACAAGCGAACCATGCATTACCGCGCGGTACCACTGGCTGTGCTCCTACAGGGAGTGCAGGCCGATGATCACCTGCAAGCCATTGCCCTGGACGGTTTCGCCGCCGAGATGCCCGCCGCGCCTTTGCTCAAGGACGGCCCTGCGCGGGCCTGGCTGGCCATTGAAGACCCGGCCAGACCCTGGCCGGCACTGGCCAAGGGCAAGCCCGGTGCCGGGCCGTTTTACCTGGTCTGGACCGACCCGCAAGCCGGGCGCATCAGCCCTGAGCAATGGCCTTTCCAGGTCGCCAGCATTCGCCGCCTGGCGGCAGTGGCCGAGCGTTTCCCGGCCATGCGCCCGGCGCCAGGCATTAGCGCCGACGACCCGGTCAACCAGGGCTTTGCCGTGTTCCAGAAGAACTGCCTGGCCTGCCATCGTCTCAATGGCGCTGGGGACGCCCAGTTCGGCCCGGACCTGAACCTGCCGCACAACCCGACCGAGTACTTCCAGGCCGACTTCCTCCGGCGTTACATCCGTGACCCGCAAAGCCTGCGCCAGTGGCCCCAGGCAAAAATGCCCGGGTTTGCCGCAGCGGTCATCAGCGATAGCGAGCTGGATGCGCTGCTCGCGTACCTGGCCCACATGGCCACGCGCAAACCCTGAGGCTCACTGCTGCTGGGCGTTGAGGGTCGGGGTCACCAGCACCTTGGCGTGCATCTGCTCGAAACCACCACCGCGGCGCATGCCGCGCACCGGGCAGGCATCCAGGTAGTCCAGGCCCACCGCCAGTTTCAGGTGGCGTTCAGGCCGGGCCAGTTGGTTGGTGACATCGAAGCTGTACCAGGCATCCTCCAGCCAGGCTTCGGCCCAGGCGTGGCTGGCCATCTGCTGGCTGTCGCTGTCGAACAGGTAGCCGGACACATAGCGCGCCGGGATGCCCAGGCTGCGCGCGCAGGCCAGGAAGGCATGGGTGTGGTCCTGACACACCCCGGCGCCGCCGGCAAACGCCTGGGCGGCGCTGGTATCCACGGCGGTGCTGCCGGGCCGGTAGGCCATGCGCTGGTTCAGGGCATTCATCAGTTCGATCAACGCCGAGCGGTCACGGCGCTTGCGGCATTGCTGGCTGGCGAAGGCACGCAAGGCTTCGTCAGCTTCGGTCAGGCGGGTGAAGCGCAGGAACGGCAGCGGCGATTGCAACTCGTGCTCGGCCTCGCGGCTTTCATCAATGTCGACCAGGCCACGGGCGCCGATGACCAGGTCCGAATGCGGCTCTTCCAGGCTCAGCACATGCAGGATGTTGCCGAACGGGTCCAGTTGCGCGCGCACCGGCCGCGGCAGGTCCAGTTGCCAACTGAGCACCTGTTGACGCTCGCTGTCGTGCGGAGTCAGGCGCAGGTACTGGATGCTGGCACGCACCTGGTCTTCGTAGTGGTAGGCGGTTTCGTGGCTAATGGTCAGTCTCATACGGCCTCCAGGTAGGCGCTGTGAATGGCGTTGCCCAGTTCACGCACCAGCGGGATGTAATGGGTCAGCCAGGGGTGCAGGCCCTCGGCAAGGATTTCATCGATCGAGGTGTAGCGCAGGCGCGCGTCCACCTCGGCGGCCAGGCGCTGGGCCGGGCGGCCGTTGCCACCGGGCAGGCTGGCGAGGATCAGGTCGATTTCCTCGGTGCAGGCACGCAGCGAGCGCGGCACGTCGGCGCGCAACAGCAGCAACTCGGCAACATGGCGAGCGGCCGGTGCATCACGGTAGATCTCGGTGTAGGCCTCGAATGACGACAGCGCGCGCAGCAAGGCGCTCCATTGGTAATAACCGCGCGCCGAGCTGTCGCTGACCGCCTCGGCCTCGTCGCCAAGCATCTCGTAGCGGGCATCGAGCAGGCGCAGGGTGTTGTCGGCGCGCTCGATGAAGGTGCCCAGGCGGATGAAGCGAAAGGCGTCGTTGCGCATGATGGTGCCGTAAGTGGCGCCACGGAACAGGTGCGAGCGTTCCTTGATCCACTCACAGAAACGGCTCATGCCATAGCGGCCCAGGCCTTGCTCGGCGATGCCACGAATTTCCAGCCAGGTGGCGTTGATGTTTTCCCACATGTCGGCGGTGATCCGCCCACGTACCGCATGGGCACTGGCCCGCGCGGCACCCAGGCAGCTGTAAATGCTCGCCGGGTTTTCCGGGTCGAGGGCGAAGAAGTGCAGCAGGCGTTCGGCATGCAGCTGGCCATGGCGCTCGAGGTAGTCGTCGAGGGTACCGGTGATCAGCAGCGGCATGGCCATTTCATCCAGACCGTCGCCGCGCCCGTCTTGCGGCATCAGCGACAGCGAATAACTGACATCGAGCATCCGCGCGAGGTTTTCCGCCCGTTCCAGGTAACGCGACATCCAGTACAAATCAGAGGCAGTTCTACTCAGCATGACTTAATCCTCGACCACCCAGGTGTCCTTGGTACCGCCGCCCTGGGACGAGTTGACCACCAGCGAGCCCTCGCGCAGCGCGACCCGGGTCAGGCCGCCTGGCACCACCCGGGTCTCGCGCCCGGACAGCACGAACGGGCGCAGGTCGATATGCCGCGGGGCGATGCCGTTTTCGACAAAGGTCGGGCAGGTCGACAGCGACAGCGTCGGCTGGGCGATATAGGCCGCTGGCCGGGCCTTGATCCGGGCGGCGAACGCCTCGATCTCGGCACGGCTGGCCGCCGGCCCGACCAGCATGCCGTAGCCGCCGGAACCCTGGGTTTCCTTGACCACCAGCTGCGGCAGGTGCGCCAGCACGTGGGACAGTTCTTCAGGCTTGCGGCACTGCCAGGTCGGCACGTTCTTGAGGATCGGCTCCTCGTCGAGGTAGAAGCGGATCATGTCGGTGACATAGGGGTAAATCGACTTGTCGTCGGCCACCCCGGTGCCAATGGCATTGGCCAGCACCACGTTGCCGCAGCGATAAGCCGCCAGCAGCCCGGGCACACCGAGCATCGAATCGGGGTTGAAGGCCAGCGGGTCGAGGAAGGCATCGTCCAGGCGCCGGTAGATCACATCGACCGCCTTGGGGCCGTCGGTGGTGCGCATGAATACCCGCTCGTCACGCACGAACAAATCGGCGCCCTCGACAAGCTCGACACCCATCTCGCGGGCGAGGAAGGCGTGCTCGAAGAAGGCGCTGTTGAAACGCCCGGGCGTCAATACCACCACGCTGGGATTGTCCAGCGGGCTTGAGCTCTTGAGGGTATCGAGCAACAGGTTGGGGTAATGATCGATCGGCGCGATGCGCTGGGCCGCGAACAGCTCGGGGAACAGGCGCATCATCATCTTGCGGTCTTCGAGCATGTAGCTGACGCCGCTGGGGGTGCGCAGGTTGTCTTCGAGCACGTAGTAACTGCCATCACTGTCGCGCACCAGGTCGACCCCGGAAATGTGCGAATAGATGTCGCGGTGCAGGTCCAGGCCCTGCATCGCCAGTTGGTACTGCTCGTTGGCCAGCACCTGCTCGGCCGGAATGATCCCGGCGCGAATAATGCGCTGGTCGTGGTACAGGTCGGCTAGAAACAGGTTCAGCGCCTTGACCCGCTGAATGCAGCCCCGCTCGACCACCCGCCATTCGCTGGCCGGGATGCTGCGCGGGATGGTATCGAAGGGAATCAGGCGCTCGGTGCCCTGCTCGTCGCCATAGAGGGTGAAGGTGATGCCGGCGCGGTGAAACAGCAGGTCGGCTTCACGTCGACGCTGGGCCAGCAGCTCTGGCGGGGTTTCGGCCAGCCAGCGGGCAAATTCCCGGTAGTGCGGACGGACCTGGCCGTCAGCGGCGTACATTTCGTCATAAAAGGTGCGGATCATGCCGAACTCCTTGTCACCCGTGCACCGGAGCCATCGCAAGCCCCGTGCCAGCGGCACAATTCCTTGTTATTCAGTATGTTGCGTTTTAAACGAAGAGCGGTCGCACCAGATCTGTGCAACCGCTGCGCTCGCTTTGACGGCGGCGCCTCATTGCGAAGCGCCGCGCTTGCTTGCCGGTCAAGCCAGTTGACGTTCCTGCTTGACGCCCCAGCCTTCTATTTCTCCGCCCAGCGGGGCGATCACCGCCTCGAAATCCTGTTCGAATTCGCCGATACCGCCATAGGTTGCAAACATCACCTTGCTCAGCTCCAGGTGCCAGGCGCCATCATCGCGCTCGTGGACCTGGGCACTGAGTGATTCGCCGCGAAACTTACCTGCCGCTCGCCGCGCCCGTGCCTCGTCCGGAAAGACCGCATAAAACTCGATGGGATGAATCTGCGCGAAGTTGAACCCCCCTTCTTTCATCCGACGCAAGACCGTGCTGCTGATGTCCTCGTATTGGCTGCTCATGAATCGTCCTCCTCATTACCGATGGATAGACTTTCAGTGCAAAACGCACCTGCCCGCCACACAAGCCGTGCGGGGGCAATTCGAGCTGTTGCGTGACGTGGATCGGCAAGCCCGGACAATCAGAAAAAATCGCCCGACCTTGTCTGCAGCGTAGCGCCTGATTGCCCAGCGTGCCAGCCGGCATGCGGGTTCAAGGCCCTTCAGTGATGGCAGTGATCTCCACCCCGTTCTGCTCCTTCAGCCATTTGGCCGTTGGCGAGGTTTCGCGGTCCTGGAAATCATTGAGGTCCAGCTCGCCCAGGACCGGATACAAATGGGAGCGAATCAGCCGCGCCGCCTCTTCGGTACTCGGCTCAAGCTCTGCGCTGAGCGGCAGCGAGGTACGCTCGCCCTTCTGGTCAACGAAGGTAATGACCCATGCTTTCATTGGACTCTCCTCTGTACAGATGTTCAGGGTGAATCGGGCTTACCTTCCGTTGACCTCGATACAGCGGTGGTTGTTCAGTCTTCTTGCGGCTCGAAGCGATGAGCGCCTGGCAGCGCGCGTATGCTTTGCAGCGTGCGTAGAAAATCGTCCCTGGAAGGCTCGAACTGCAGCGGCGGCTCGGAGTGTTCATCGGTCACTCCCAGCACCACAGTGGGCTGGTAGCCGGAGCCCAAGGCGCCGGCGACCATCCTGAACGTTTCTGTGGCCGCCGGCTTCAAACTGTCAGGCTCATAGACGCGAAAGCGTGCACCGCCGAACCTGCCCTTGGCGGCGCCGATCCGCACGCTTGAGGGCCCGAACTTATCGACGCTGATCTGCAGCGGAAACGGGTTGGCAATCAGTCGATCCAGCAGCATCGGCACCATCTCGACGGCCTTGTCACTGTCACTGCTCATGCCCAGGCGGTGCAACAGGTTCGGGTTGTCTGCGGGGTTGAGGCCCAAGGTGATGGCATGGCGCGGCGTGCCATCATCGGCAATGAAGCCGAAGGGCACACAGAAGCCGTTGTCCTGGGGAATTTCGTATTGCTTGCGGATGCGGAACGCGGCCAGCACTGCGCGCGCCCTGGGCTCCAGCCGGGCCAGCGCCGCGGTGTCTGTCGCGGTATTGGCGCCACTGTAGAATTTGAATCGGTAGATGCGTTGATCGCGCCACAGGTAGGCAGTCAGATTGCCTTCATACCAGTTTGCAGAGGCGTCCGGCACACCCAGCTCGATAAAGCGCTCATGCTCGTACTCTACATCGGTCGGCCATTGCGCCTGCTCCTCGAAGAAAGCATCGCGCTCGACCTGCAGCTTCGCCACCGACCGCCCCTCGCCAGTAAATTGCTTGATCATGTCGTCAAGCACCACCAGTTGCGAAGTCACATAGCCTATGCGCTGGAGCTTTTCACGCAAGTCGTAGTACTTATCACTCAGGGCCCTGTAGCGCGTTTCGTCGTCACGGCTCGCAGAGATGGCGACATCCAGCGCCTCCATCTGCGCCTTCACCACCCGCTCCTGCGCCGGGCCACGGGTGAGGCCCTGCACATAGCGGATCTGTTCGTAGAGTGCACGGGTGGTCAACGGGCTGACCTCAATGTCGACCAGAAAGGGCAGCTCGCCGGTCAACCCTTCGCCGTAGGCAATCTGCTTGTCCCCAGGGGTGATTGTGGGAGTGGGGAGCTCGAAATTGTAGTACTGCCAGTAGCCACTGGAAGTGTGCCAGGCAATGTCCTTGGGCACATCGAACTGCACCCGGCCCATGCATTCGGTACGCCAGCCGGGGGGCGTCTGGTAATCCGCCGGTGCAACATCGGCCAGCGCCAACAGTGAATGGCACAGGCCGGCAAACAATACGAACACGCGCACGCAAAAATCCTTTTTTGATGGGCGCCGTTGCAGCCCCCGCTTCCTCAAGCGCGCGATTTGAGCATCCATGACCCAGAAAGCCAAGACCCCGGCAAGCCGGGGTCCTGTTTACAGCACCAGCAACGTCGTTATTCCGGGGTGCCGTGCACTACACCCGCGGTGTTATCCAGCAGGCTCTTGGTCGCGGTCTGGATGAACGACTCAAGCTTGTGGGTCAGCTCGGTCTGGTCCGGGGCTTCGATCAGCTCGGCCTTGAAGTTGGCGCCCAGCTCGTAGCGGTACATGCGTGGCGACATGTCCTTGGACTCGATCAGGATCCGGTCGCCCTTGACCAGCCCGACGATCTGCTCGCTGCCCGATGGCTTGATCATGCCGAAGCCCTGGTCACCGGCTGGCAGGTTGAGCAGGTCACGGCCCCAGCACTGGTGACGGGTTTCGCCGCCCAGGCGGCCCATGATGGTCGGCACGATGTCGATCTGGGTACCCACGGTGTGGTTGACCGCACCGAACTTCTCCTGGATACCCGGGGCGATCAGCAGCAGCGGCACGTTGAAGCGCCCGAGGTCGAGCTCGGTGACCTGCTGGTGGTTGCCGAAGCCATGGTCGCCGACAATGACGAACAGGGTTTCCTTGAAGTAAGGCTCCTTGCGCGCTTTCTCGAAGAACTGGCCCAGGGCCCAGTCGGAGTAGCGCATGGCAGTCAGGTGCTCGTCCAGGCGGCCCTGGCCGGTAACCTTCTCGACCGGCAGATCCTTGGGCAGCGCATACGGCGTGTGGTTGGACAGGGTCTGCAGCAGCGCGTAGATCGGCTTCTTGCCATCGTGCTTGGCCAGCTCTTCGTTACCACGGTCGAACATGTCCTGGTCGGACACACCCCAAGTCGGGTCGGAGAACACCGGATTGACGAAGTCGTTACGGCCAATGAAGGTGGTCATGCCTTGGTTGCCGAAGAAACCGGACTGGTTGTCCCAGGCAAAGTCACCGTTGTAGACGTAGACGTCATCGTAGTCACGAGCACTGAGCAGCGCCGGCAGGCCGGACAGCTTGTGGCCACCTTCCGGGGTTTGCATCAGGTATTCGAAGCCCGGCAGGTTCGGGTAGCAGGCCATGGTGGCGAACATGCCCTGGTGGGTATGGGTGCCGTTGGAGAAGAAGCGGTCGAACAGCAGGCCCTCTTTCGCCAGTTTGTCGAAGTACGGGGTGATGTTGTTCGGGCTGCCCAGGGCGCCAACCGAATGACCGGCGAAGCTCTCCATGAGGATCACCACGACGTTCTTGATTGGCAGGGTGTTGTCCGCCGGCGGGGTGAAGTCACGGCGCACGGCGGCGCTGTCGGCATCGACCAGCTTGTCGTTGGCGGTCAGCAGCATGTCGCGCACGGTCTGGGTCGCCAGACCTTGCTCGATGGTCGACTTCCAGATGTTGGCGCGGTCTTCGCCGAAACGGCTCTTGGCCGCGTCGATCAGGGTCAGGGTGCCGTTCAGGCCCAGCTGGTTGACGAAGTTCGAGTCGGTGGTGAAGGCATCACCCCAACGCATCGGCGGGCCCTGGCGCAGGGTACCGCGAGCGGCGATGACCGCTACCAGCAAGACCATGAAGAACACCACGCCGCGCACGTACCAGGGCGCAACGCTGCGCGTGCCGGCTACCTGGCTTTCATACCCGCCAGCAGGCCGGGTCAGGCGGTCGATGCCCTTGAACAACAGGCTCAGCAGCCAGGTGCCAAAAGCCCAGGCCAGCAGGTAGCGCACCACCGGGAAACCATACCAGAGCATGCTCAGCACGGTTTTCGGGTCTTCCTTGACGTACTGGAACACCAGGCCGTTGAGGCGCTGGTGGAACTCGCGATAGAAGTCCATCTCCATCAGACCGAGGAACATGACGATGCTCGAGGCGATGGTCAGCCAGGCCCGGAACAGGCCGCGGGCAGCCATGGCGCGGGCACTGAGGATCGCCAGCAGCAGCGGGATGCTCAGGTACACCACAACCCGCAGGTCGAACCGCAGGCCATTGAGGAAACCCTCGGCTACGGTCGAGGTCGGCGTGTCGCCGATCATGTCGCTGTTGTAGACCAGCAACGCGAGGCGGACCAGGCTGAGCATCAGCATGATCACCAGCCCGCACAGCAGGGTGTAGGCCAGATGCGATTTCAGCGTCGGTTGCAACGGGCGCGACGCAGCCCGCTGTTGACTCAAGGCGTCCGTGTTAGCCATGAATTGGAAGATCCTAGGGTTCAGGTTCGAGGAAGGCGGTAAAACGAATCGGCAAATGTGCCCTAAACGCGAGCGCGTTGCACGGTCATTCGGCGAACGGATAATTGCGCGCGCAAATTGTCGGCAATCGTTTGTGAAAATTTCGTAATAGAATCAGGGTTATCCGCAGGGAGATCATTACCCCATGTTTTTTCGCTACCTACCAAGCCCGCTAGGCCCGCTGCTGCTGGCAGGCGATGAACAGGGCCTGCGCCTGCTGCACATGGACGCCGCCCAGCCCTGGGAACTGGCCGCGGACTGGCTGCCGGCCAGCAACCAGCTGGACGACGTGGCGCGCCAACTGGACGAGTATTTCGCGCGCAAGCGCGAGACCTTCGAGGTGCGTGTGGCGCCCCGCGGCACACCGTTCCAGCGCGAGGTTTGGCAGGCCCTGCAGCGCATTCCCTACGGCACCACCTGCAGCTACGGCGAACTTGCCCAGGCCATCGGCAACCCCAGGTCGGTACGGGCTGTGGGCACCGCCAATGGCGCCAACCCGATTGCCATCATCATCCCCTGTCACCGGGTGATCGGCAGCAATGGCACCCTCACCGGCTTTGCCGGCGGGATCGAGCGCAAGCAGATCCTGTTGGAACTGGAGGGGACCTGGCTGATCTGAAGATTATCTCGGGCTACAGCCGCACATTGCCCCGCGGCCCGGCTATCGCCCAGATAATCAGGCCCAGCACCGGCAGCAGCAGAATCAGCAGGATCCAGAGAATCTTGGCACCCCCGCTGGCACCGCTTTTGATCACATTGATGATCGCCCAGATGTCCAGGGCAAGGATGATCAGCCCAACCAGGCTATTGAAGGTAGAACCCATGGTGTTGCTCCCTTGGTCGCGTCTGCCCTCAGGATAGCTGGCTATCAGGCCCATAGAGGCGAATCGTTCGCCGCGCCCAGGCAGCGCTGGTTACACTCGATTGATTGAATTGCGCCAGAGAGGTTCCTATGCCACCCGCCCACAGTCACAGCAGCCCCGCTCCCGTCCCCTTGTGGAGTGCCTGGATGCAACAGGCACAAAGCAGCCCGTGGCTCAGCGCAGGCTTGGGCCTGAGCTTGCTGGCGGTGCTCGGCCTGCTGGTCGCCAGCGCGTGGAATGCTGTGCATGGCGACCACCAGCAAAACCTGCACATGGCCATACTCGGCGGCCTCGCCGGATTTGCCGCCACCGCCCTTGGCGCAGTCATGGCAGTGGTGCTGCGCGAGGTCAGCGCGCGCACCCAGGATGTGATGCTCGGCTTTGCCGCCGGGATGATGCTCGCCGCCAGCTCCTTCTCACTGATTCTGCCGGGCCTCGACGCCGCGCGGGAGATCACCGGCAACGGCCCGTACGCGGCACTGACGGTGGTGGTCGGCATGGGTCTGGGGGTCTTGCTGATGCTCGGCCTTGACCGCTTCACCCCGCATGAGCACGAAAGTACCGGCCCTTGCGGCCCACAGGCGGAGCGGATCAACCGGGTGTGGCTGTTCGTCCTGGCCATCACCCTGCACAACCTGCCCGAGGGCATGGCCATCGGCGTCAGCTTTGCCAACGGTGACCTTAATGTCGGCCTGCCGCTGACCAGCGCCATCGCCATCCAGGACATTCCCGAAGGTTTGGCCGTGGCGCTGGCACTGCGCGCCACCGGTCTCTCGACCTTCAAGGCGGCGCTGGTGGCCATCGGTTCTGGTTTGATGGAGCCCATTGGCGCAGTGATCGGCCTGGGTATTTCCACCGGCTTTGCCATTGCCTACCCGGTGAGCATGGGCCTGGCAGCCGGGGCGATGATTTTCGTGGTGTCCCACGAAGTGATTCCGGAAACCCACCGCAACGGCCACCAGACCTCGGCAACCCTGGGCCTGATGGGCGGTTTTGCGGTGATGATGTTCCTCGACACCGCCCTGGGTTAAACGTGCACGGCCACCCGCAGCGCTTCCAGGGCCGGCGCTGCGGCGATGCCGACTTCGGCACACAGCTCCAGCACCCGCGGCAGGTCGTCGTTGCCGACCAGCACCATCTGCAGCTCGTCATCGAGCAACTGGCTGAAGTTCATCAGCACATAGCCGCCGGCTTCCTTGTTCATCGCCCCCATCTGCACCTGGATGCGGTTAAGCGCGGTCAGCGCCTCGACTTTGGCCAGTTGCTTGGGCTTGAGGTTGAACGGCACGCTCTTGTCGAAAGAGTCGGTGATCTGCTGGAACAGATCCTGATAGCTATCAGCCTGGAACAACACGGTGTCGGGCAGGCTGCCGACGACAATCCACTCACCCAGCGGGATAGGGAAACTGTCGTCGTAGTTGATGTCCGGGTTGGCGGCGAGAAACGCCTGCGGGTCGGCATAGGCCTGGGCGGCTTCGTCGGCGATACGCGCGACTTCGTCCTCGCCCATGCAGCCAGCGCTGATTTTGCCGATGAGTTCGGCCAGTTGGAGTTTCATGAAGGGGCCCTGCGACGCTGAAAAAAGTCGCCAAGGATAGCCGCAAAAGGCCCCGTGGGGTTAGCCGAGCAGCTTGAGCAACTGCTCGGTGGTCTCGGGCGCGCCCATGGTTTGCGCCGCGCCCAGGGCATCGGTGCCACGAGCGTCGCGATGGCGCGGGTTGGCGCCCTGGGCCAGCAGGTAGTCGACAATCACCGTGCGGTTGAACATCGCCGCCATCATCAGCGCGGTGCGTCCATCGGCGGACGCGCCATCGACCTCGGCGCCCTTGTCCACCAGCAACTGGACCATCTCCAGGTTACCCTTGAAGGCCGCGCCGGCAATCGGCAACTGGCCCTTGTCATTGGCGATCTGCGGGTCGGCGCCGTGCTCGAGCAGTACCGCCACGGCATCCAGGTGCCCGTGGTAGCTGGCAAGCATCAGCAAGGTGTCGCCATTGCCATTGCGCAGGTTCACTGGCAAGCCGTTTTCCAGCAAGCGCCCGAGTATCACCGCGTCGCCCTTGCGCGCCCGGTCGAAGACCTCTTCGGCAAACGCTGCCGCCTCGTCGTCGTTCATCGGCGTTGGCCTGCGTTGGTCAGACATGGGGAACCTCCTGGCTATCGGAAAGGCCCAAGTCTTGAGCAGGGAGCGCGGCGGGTCAACGGTGGATAAGTCATGGCCATGACAGAAGAAATCTATTGGCCAAGGCGATACTGCAAAATGCACTGTGCAAAATGCACGACCATGCAGAATGCACGGCACACCTTTCCCAACTAAATCTTAAGCCATTGATTTATAAGGATTTTATAAAATCAAAAAGCTGGCACAGTCGCTGCACCTGTCACTCCATGTCTGCCACTAACAGTCAGGAGCTGATATGGACCTCATCCAGGAAAAATTTGCCTCGGTATTCTCCGCCTACGATGTCACCACCCAGGCGCGCCCCGATGGCGGAATTCTGCTGACCCTGCGGGCAGCCGACGGTACCCAGACCAAGCGCTCGATTTCTTATGCCCAGCTGCATAGCGCCGAACAACTGTCGTGGGCGATCAGTGCGATTCGCCGCGACCTGGCTGAACAGGCCAGTGAGCTGCCGGTGATTTCGATGCTGCAAAGCCAGCAGCGGTTTGCCTTGCCGACTTATCGGTAACTTCGCGGGGGCAAGCCCGCTCCTACCTGTAGGAGCGGGCTTGCCCCGTGATGGCGTTTATCAGTCGTCAAGCCGCGGGAACATCTTGGCAATCGAATCGCCAGTAAACCGTACAAGCCCACCTTCCGGCCGGTTGAACACCCGGATCGCCACGAACCGCGGCTCCTCGCCCATGTCGAACCAGTGCCGAACCCCTGCCGGCACGCCGATCAAATCGCCCTTCTCGCACAACACCGCATAGATGTAGTCCTCGATCCGCAGGCTGACCAGCCCGCGCCCGGCGGCAAAAAAGTGCAGTCGCTCTTCGCCACAGGTGTGCTCATCGCGCAGGCTGGTATCCGCTTCGCGGCTTACCTCGACACGGGCGTAACCGGTCTCGGCTTTTAGCGCATCGATACTGGCTTGATAAGCGCCGATCAGTTGCTGGTCGCTGGCGCCCGCCTGAATCGGCGCGCCAGCCTGCCAACGGGCAAAACGCACGCCCTGCTCTTGCAGGGTCGCGGCGATGTCCTCCAGGTGAGTCAGTACCTTGTTTGGGGTGTCCGGGGTGGACTGGTGATACACGCTAAGGCTGCTCATCGGGGCAACTATCCTCTTTCATTCGAAGCGCAATGATAACGGCTGCAGCCAGGGCTGCGATGCTGGCAATACTAAAGGTGGTAGCCGGCCCCAGCAGGTTCCAGCTGTAACCCGAATACAGGGCGCCCAAGGCGCCGCCAGTGCCGGCCAGTGCGGCATATAACGCCTGCCCCTGACCTTGCTGGCGGGCCGCGAAGCTGCGTTGCACGAAGGCGATGGCGGCCGCGTGAAAACTGCCAAAGGTGGCCGCATGCAAGAGCTGGGCGAGCAACAGTACGCCCAAATGTTCGGCAAAATTGCCGAGCAACGCCCAACGCACTGCCGCCAGGGCAAAGCTGGCCAGCAGCACCCGGCGCAGCGATACCCGCGCCAGAATCCAGCTCATGGCCAGGAACATCAGCACCTCGGCCACCACCCCCAGCGCCCAGAGCATGCCGATGGTGCCACGGCTGTAGCCCAGGTGCTCAAGGTGCAGAGTCAGGAAGGTGTAGTACGGGCCGTGGCTCAGTTGCATCAGCGCCACGCACAGGTAAAACGCGGCAACCCCGGGGCTGGCCAGTTGCTTGAGAAAGCCGCCGCCGCTGGCCCGCTCATTCTGCCCCGGCGGCTGGGCATTGGGCACCCAGAGGCTGGCCAGGACGATACCGGCCATGATAATCACCAGCGCCAGCGGGTAGATGTCCAGGCTCAGCCAGTCGAACAAGCGGCCAAGCCCGACTACGGTGAGGATGAAGCCGATCGACCCCCACAGGCGGATCTGGCTGTAACGCGCGGTCTGCCCCTGCAGATGGGCTAGGGTGATGACTTCAAACTGCGGCAATACCGCATGCCAGAAGAACGCATGCAGGGCCATTACCAGCGCCAGCCAGGCGTAGCTCTTGGCGAAGAAGATCAGCGAAAAGGTCGCCAGGGTCGACAACGCCCCCAGGCGCACGATCAGCAGGCGCTGGCCACTGCGGTCACCCAGCCAGCCCCACAGGTTGGGGGCCACGCAACGCATCAGCATGGGAATGGCGACCAGCTCGCCGATGCGCGCGCTGGAAAAACCCAGATGATCGAAATACAACGCCAGAAACGGCGCGGTCGAACCAAGCAAGGCGAAGTAGAACAGGTAGAAGCTGGACAGCCGCCAGTAGGGAATCGCCGCCACGGCTCAGCGAGCCGCAGCGCGATTGGCCGAGGCGGGCATTACAGCTGGCCCAGTACCGGGGTGTTCACGCGTACCTCGGCGTTCTGCCCGCGATGGCGCAGCAGGTGGTCCATCAGCACGATGGCCATCATCGCTTCGGCGATCGGCGTGGCGCGGATACCCACGCACGGGTCGTGACGGCCCTTGGTGATGACCTCGACCGGGTTGCCATCGACGTCGATGGAGCGGCCCGGGGTGGTGATGCTCGACGTCGGCTTGAGGGCCAGGTGGGCAACGATCGGCTGGCCGGAGGAAATACCGCCAAGAATGCCGCCGGCGTTGTTGCTGAGAAAACCCTCTGGGGTCAGCTCGTCACGGTGTTCGGTGCCGCGCTGGGCGACGCTGGCAAAACCTGCGCCGATCTCCACGCCCTTGACTGCGTTGATGCTCATCAACGCATGGGCAAGCTCGGCGTCCAGGCGATCGAAGATCGGCTCGCCCAGGCCCGGCATGACACCTTCGGCGACCACGGTGATCTTTGCCCCGACCGAATCCTGGTCACGGCGCAGCTGGTCCATGTAGGCCTCAAGCTCAGGGACTTTGTCCGGGTCGGGGCTGAAGAAGGCGTTCTGCTCCACCGAATCCCAGGTCTTGAAAGGGATTTCGATCGGGCCGAGCTGGCTCATGTAGCCGCGAATGCGAATACCCTGGCTGGCCAGGTACTTCTTGGCGATGGCGCCGGCGGCCACGCGCATGGCGGTTTCGCGCGCCGAGCTGCGGCCACCGCCGCGGTAGTCGCGCTCACCGTACTTGTGGTGGTAGGTGTAGTCGGCGTGGGCCGGGCGGAACAGGTCCTTGATCGCCGAGTAGTCCTTGGACTTCTGGTCGGTGTTGCGAATCAGCAAGCCGATCGAGCAACCGGTGGTGCGGCCTTCGAACACACCCGAGAGGATTTCGACTTCGTCGGCTTCCTGGCGCTGGGTGGTGTGGCGGCTGGTGCCGGGCTTGCGCCGATCGAGGTCGTGCTGCAGGTCGGCCAGGGAAATTTCCAGGCCCGGCGGGCAGCCATCGACAATGGCGACCAACGCCGGACCATGGCTTTCGCCAGCGGTGGTGACAGTGAACAGCTTGCCGTAGGTATTGCCGGACATGCAGGACGCTCCGCGAATCAGCCAGATTTGAACAAGGCCGCCAGTATACGCAGGCTAACCATTCAGTTCATCCCTGACGGCGAACCTTCTGCGCCCGCGCCGGTCCAAACCGCACTCTCTCGATAGTGGCCCGATGATGTTGCGTATTGTTGCAGTAATCGCCTTGCTGTTCAGTGGCCTGGTCCAGGCTGCTGCCCCCGTCGTATTCCAGCGCCCGCTCAGCCTCGATACCGGCAGCGGCGTGCTGCACGGCAGCCTGCTGTTGCCGCGCACCGAGCAGCCGCCACCGGTGGTGCTGATCATTGCTGGCTCCGGGCCGACCGATCGCGACGGTAACAACCCCTACGGCGGCAATACCGACAACCTCAAGCAACTGGCCCTGACCCTGGCGAAAAACAATATCGCCAGCGTGCGTTACGACAAGCGCGGCGTCGCCGCCAGCCTGGCTGCTACGCCGGATGAGCGTGACCTGACGGTGGAACGCTATGTTGCCGACGCGGTGGCCTGGAGCCAGAAAATCAAGGCCGACCCACGCTTCGGCCGCCTGGTTCTGCTTGGCCACAGCGAAGGGGCGCTGATCGCCAGCCTTGCCGCCGAGCACAGCGGCGCCAGCGCGGTGATCAGCATTGCCGGCAGCGGCTGGCCGATCGACAAGGCGCTGCGCGCGCAGATGTTTGACCGCATCCCGGGGCGCTACATGGCCAGTGCCCATGACATCCTTGACCGCTTGAAAAACGGCAAGACTTCTTCCCGCGTGCCGCTGCCACTGCAGGACGTCCTGCGCCCGAGCGTGCAGCCCTACCTGATTTCGCTGTTCCGCCAGGACCCGGCCGAGGCCTTCGCCAAGGTCAAGGTACCGGCATTGATCATCCAGGGCACCCATGACTTCCAGGTCGGTGTCGATAACGCCGAGATCCTCAAGGCGGCCAAGCCGGATGCCGAACTGGCGTTGATCAAGGGCATGAACCACATGCTGCGCATCGCCCCCGAAGAAATCAGCCAGCAACGCGACAGCTACCTTGACCCGCAACTGCCGCAAGCGGCCGAACTTGGCCAGCGCGTTGTCGACTTCATTCAGCGGTTGCCCGCCAGCTGAGGCCAATTCGCAGAAATTACGCCTCCAGTCCAGGCCAATCCTGCCGATAAAGCGGTGCTGGCATCGTCAATGCGACCAGCCCGCTGCGCACATGAGGATTGCCGTGATGACCGAAGCCGCCCCCCAGGACACCGCCGAGACGACTGCCGAGCAGGCAGCAGCGGAAGTTGCCCCCCTGCCCTGGGCCGATGTTACCCCCGAACATTTCCAGATGCTGCGCCTGGCGCCGTTGCCGACCGACCGCAACAGCGGTGCGCGGCCGCTGCGCTTTGTCCAGTACGGTTATGCCGAACGCCACAGCAAGCAGACCAGCCTGCTGCGCATGGCCATCCAGCTGCCGGCGCAAAAAGTGCGCAAGGAACAGAACCACCTCGATGTGTGGGTCGACCATGAAGAAAAGCATGTGACCTTCACGCCCGACACCGGCTTGCAGATCGAGCCGCTGAACCGCGGCCTGGGGCGCTTTCTGCTCAACCAGGCGGTGCAGTGGGCGCAGCGCAAGTGGCCGCACTACCGGGTCGAAGGTGCGGCCCTGCCAAGCAAGGATGCGCTCAACGAAGACACTCGCCTGCGCCGCGACCATGTGCTGCGCAGCCATGGCCTGGAGGTCGAGTACGCCGATGCCCAGCACCTGAAGGGGCGCTTCGTCGATGTCCAGGTTGGCGAGCTCAAGGGCGGCTGGAACACTGACAAGGTGCAGCGGGTCGAGATCCTCGATGCCGCGCAGATGCTGCAACAGGCCGAGCAGACCTTGCAGGAAAAAGAGGCGCAACTGCGCGAGCGTGACGAGCGAGTCAGCAAGTACCGCCGTGAAGACAGCGGGCTGCGTTTTACCATCACTTGCCTGGTGGCCTTTGCGGTGTTTCAGGCGGGGTTGTTGATCTGGATCGCGACTCACCGCTGAATCTATCGCGGGGCAAGCCCGCTCCTACAGGAGCGGGCTTGGTGCCTACACCTTCGAGGCAAACAGCCCCTGGTGCTGGCGGCACTGCTCAGCCGTGAGCATGAACACCCCGTGGCCGCCGCGCTCGAATTCCAGCCAGGCGAAATCCACCTCCGGGTACAACGCCTCGACATGCACCTGGCTGTTGCCCACCTCGACAATCAGCAACCCTTTGTCGGTCAGGTGATCGGCCGCTTCAGCCAGCATCCGTCGCACCAGGTCCAGGCCGTCGTTACCGCAGGCCAGGCCCAGCTCCGGCTCGTGGTGATATTCCGCGGGCATGTCGGCAAAGTCTTCGGCATCGACGTACGGCGGGTTGGACAGGATCAGGTCGAAACGCTGACCCGGCAGGCCGGCAAAACCGTCGCCCTGCACTGTATACACACGCTCTTCCAGGCCATGGCGCTCGATGTTCTGGTTGGCGACTTCCAGTGCCTCGAACGACAGGTCGGCCAGCACCACTTCAGCCTCGGGGAACACTTCGGCGCTGACGATGCCGATGCAGCCGGAGCCGGTGCACAGGTCGAGGATGCGCGCAGGTTCGCTGGCCAGCCACGGTTCGAAGCGTTTTTCGATCAGTTCGCCGATCGGTGAGCGCGGAATCAGCACGCGCTCGTCGACGATGAACGACAAGCCGCAGAACCACGCCTCGCCCAGCAGGTAGGCGGTCGGCACGCGGTCTTCGATGCGGCGCTTGAGCATGCGCTGCAGGTTGACCAGCTCGTCGTCTTCCAGCTGGCAGTCCAGGTAGGCATCGGCGACTTCCCAGGGCAGGTGCACCGAGCCCAGCACCAGCAGCCGCGCTTCATCCCAGGCGTTGTCGGCGCCATGACCGAAAAACAGGCCATGCTCGTGGAAACGGCTGACGGCCCAACGGATATGATCGCGCAGGGTGCGCAAGCGAGAAGTGATCACAACAGACTCCTTGAAAGACGACCTGCGATTCTAACAGCCCGGCAAAAGAAATGATCGGCAAAAACAACCTGTAAGGATATCGCCAGGGTGGCTGCAGGCCACTAACGACGCTGCTTGTACGCGAAGCGATTCACATAACTGCTCAGGCAGGGGACAATAGGGTAAAAGCCCTATCCAAAGGAGCCCTTGATGTCTGTTCCAACGACGATGTTCCACCTCAGCGGCCGCGGCTATCCGCCGGCCAAGCTGAACAACGCCAGCCTGGTGATTATCGATGCGCAAAAGGAGTACCTCAGCGGTCCCCTGGCGCTCTCGGGCATGGACGCGGCCGTGGCCAACATCGCTAAAATGCTCGAGGCGGCCCGCAAGGCCGGGCGCCCGATCATCCACGTGCGTCACCTGGGTACCGTCGGCGGCATGTTCGACCCGCAGGGCCCACGCGGCGAATTCATCCCGGGCCTGGAGCCTGTGGGCGATGAAGTAATCATCGAAAAGCGCATGCCCAATGCCTTCAAGAACACCACCCTGCACGAGACCCTGCAAAAGTACGGGCACCTGGACCTGATCGTCTGCGGCTTCATGAGCCACTCCAGCGTCAGTACCACCGTGCGCCGGGCCAAAGACTACGGTTACCGCTGCACCCTGATCGAGGATGCCTGCGCCACCCGCGACCTGCCGTTCAAGGACGGCGTGATTGCAGCCGCGCAGATCCAGCAGAGCGAGATGGCGATCATGGCCGACAACTTTGCCTGCGTGGCACCAACCACCAGCCTGATCTGAGCGACCGCCCGGCAGCCGGGCGGAACCACCTCAAGGCTTTTCGGTCCAACGCCGGATATCCATAGAGGAAATCGGAATGAAAATATCCGATGGTTTTGATGCCAAACGCTTGCGCCCACGCACGCCCCGTAACTGGGGCATGCGCCTGGCGGCGGCGTTTTCGGCGTTGCTGGCAACCGCCGGCGTGCTGCTGGCCATGGCCGGCGCCGCCAGCCTGCTGGGCCACCCCGCTGCTCTGGGCGAGCTCAACGCCAACCCGGCCGGCGCCAGCGTCCTGCTGGGCCTTGGCCTGTTGCTGCTGTACCTGGGTGTGTGGTTCTGGCGCCGCAGCCGCTTGCGCCTGCGCCGCAGCCGCGAGCTCAACCTGTCACCGCACCTGATGAAAAAACACGATTGACTGCACGCTTTGGGGGAGTCGCGTAAACTACGCCGCCCTGGCGGAGGCTTACATGCAAGACGACGATTTTTCCCTGTTCAAAAGCGAGATGCGCGGCGTCAAGCCGATCACCCATGATCGCGCCGAAGTCGGCAAACCCAAGGCCGACCGCAAGAAACTGGCAAGCCTGCGCCAGGCCGCGACGGTCCGTAGCGACCAGACCGTGGTCGATGGCCTGTCGGACCAGTTTGTGATTGATGTCGGCCCCGAAGACGATCTGCACTGGAGCCGTGACGGCGTCCAGGAAAGCCAGATGCGCAAGCTCAAGCTCGGCCAGATCGGCTTCGAAGGCAGCCTCGACCTGCACGGCATGACCGTCGAAAAGGCCCGGGAAACCCTGTGGGCCTTCCTTGCCGAAGCCACCCGCTTCGAAGTGCGCTGCGTGCGCGTCACCCACGGCAAGGCAGTGCGCCTGGATGGCAAGCGACCGATGATCAAGAGCCACGTCAACACCTGGCTGCGCCAGCACCCTCAAGTGCTCGGTTTTACCTCATGTCAGGCCCGCCATGGCGGTACTGGCGCGGTGTATGTCATGCTCAAGCGAACCATGCTCGAAGGCCGTGACGAGTAACGCCGTACTTGCAGCGCCGCCGTCACCGCCGTACCCTTCGCGTTTGCGATAAATCCCACAGGTAGATCCATGTCCCTGGAACAGAACTACACCGCGATCCTTGGCCAGCTTGGCGAGGATGTCTCCCGCGAGGGCCTGCTCGACACGCCCAAGCGGGCTGCGAAGGCCATGCAGTACCTTTGCCGCGGTTATGAGCAAACCCTGGAAGAAGTGACTAACGGCGCCCTGTTCAGCTCCGATAACAGCGAAATGGTCCTGGTCAAGGACATCGAGCTGTACTCGCTGTGCGAACACCACATGCTGCCGTTCATCGGCAAGGCCCACGTGGCCTACATCCCTGACGGCAAGGTCCTGGGCCTGTCGAAGGTGGCGCGGATCGTCGACATGTACGCACGCCGCCTGCAGATTCAGGAAAACCTCAGCCGCCAGGTCGCCGAAGCGATCCAGCAGGTCACCGGCGCCCTGGGCGTTGCCGTGGTCATCGAGGCCAAACACATGTGCATGATGATGCGCGGTGTGGAAAAACAGAACTCGACCATGATCACTTCGGTGATGCTCGGCGAATTCCGCGAAAACGCCGCGACCCGCAGCGAGTTTCTCAGCCTGATCAAGTAATCGGGCCAGACTGCAAGCCGACCTTTCGTGGTCGGCTTTTTTTATCCTTTGGAGTTGCCATGATCGTCAAAGCACTGCGTGTGGGCCTCGGCCAGTTGATTGTGTTCGGTGACTGGATCAGCCGCCCGGCCAAGCTCAAGCGCGACCCGGCCGCCCAGGCCCTGGTCGAGCAACAGGCCAAGGGCCTGAGCCTGTACCAGTTTCATGCCTGCCCGTTCTGCGTGAAAACCCGCCGCACCCTGCACCGCCTGAACGTACCGGTGGCACTGCGCGATGCCAAGAACAACCAACAGGATCGCCAGGCCCTGCTTGCCGAAGGCGGCAAGATCAAGGTGCCGTGCCTGCGTATCGAGGAAGACGGCAAGACCACCTGGATGTATGAATCCAAGGTGATCATCGACTACCTCAACAAGCGTTTTGCCGCCTGATCGCTCAACCGAGCATGGTCACATGACGGGGATGGCTGGCCACACGCTCCAGCCATGCCTGGATGCCAGGGTAGCCGTCGAGGTCAAAACCGCCCTGGTGGGCGACATGGGTGTAGGCGTACAGCGCGACGTCGGCGATCGAATAGCGATCACCCACCAGGTAAGGCGTTAGCTGCAGTTGCTTCTCCATCACCCGCAGGGCCTTGTAGCCGCCTTTGTGCAGGGTCTTGTACTCCTCCAGCCGCTCTTGCGGCAGCCCCAGGTAAAACTGGATGAAGCGTGCCACGGCGATGTACGGCTCATGGCTGTACTGCTCGAAGAACTGCCATTGCAGCACCTGGGTGCGCAAGCGCGGTTCGGTGGGCAGGAACTCGCTACCATCGGCGAGGAAGTTGAGAATCGCGTTGGACTCCCACAGGTAGGTGCCATCCTCGAGTTCCAGCACCGGCACCTTGCCATTGGGGTTCATGGTCAGGAACTCAGGGGTTTCCGTCTCGCCCTTGAGGATATCCACCGAATGCCATTCATAAGGCAGGTCGAGCAGGTGCAACATGAGCTTGATCTTGTAGCAGTTGCCCGACTGGTAGTCGCCGTAAACCTTGTACATCGCTCCCCCTCTTCGTAATGCTGAATCGAACCCGCGCCCATAGTTGGCGACTGTACGGCTAATTGCAATGCCTGCTGTATGGCAAAGATCAACAGTACGCACGGTAGTCTGAAAAAACTGCTTACATCCAGAACAAGGAATGCCCCCATGCCCGACGCCACGTCTGCGCAATTGCGCCCTTTGGCCGACTCCTCGCCGTCTGCGGTGGTGGCCGGCTTCATCGCCATGCTCACCGGTTATACCAGCTCCCTGGTGCTGATGTTCCAGGCCGGCCAGGCTGCCGGCTTGACCACGGGGCAGATCTCGTCGTGGATCTGGGCGCTGTCGATCGGCATGGCGGTGTGCAGTATCGGCCTGTCGCTGCGCTATCGCACCCCGATCACTGTCGCCTGGTCGACCCCCGGCGCGGCACTGCTGATCACCAGCCTGGGCGGGGTCAGCTACGGCGAAGCGATCGGTGCCTATGTCACCTGCGCGGTGCTGGTGGTGATCTGCGGCATGACCGGCAGTTTCGAGCGCCTGGTCAAACGCATTCCGGCCTCGCTGGCCTCGGCATTGCTGGCCGGGATCCTGTTCAAGATCGGCAGCGAGATTTTCATTGCCGCCCAGCATCGGACCGCGCTGGTGCTGGGCATGTTCTTCAGCTACCTGTTGATCAAGCGCGTTTCGCCGCGCTACTCGGTATTGGCAGCGTTGGTAGTCGGCACGGTGCTGTCCGGGGCCATGGGCCTGCTGGATTTCAGCGGTTTCAGCCTGGAAGTGGCCACCCCGGTGTGGACCACGCCGAGTTTCTCTCTGGCGGCGACCATCAGCATTGGCATTCCGCTGTTCGTGGTGGCCATGACCTCGCAGAACATGCCCGGTGTCGCCGTGCTGCGCGCCGACGGCTACCAGGTGCCGGCCTCGCCGTTGATCACGGTGACCGGCCTGGCTTCATTGCTGCTGGCACCGTTCGGCTCCCACGGCGTCAACCTGGCCGCCATCAGTGCAGCGATCTGCACCGGCCCGCATGCCCATGAAGACTCCAGCAAACGCTACACCGCGGCCGTCTGGTGCGGGATTTTCTACGGCATCGCCGGGGTCTTCGGCGCCACCCTGGCGGCGCTGTTCGCCGCCCTGCCCAAGGAGCTGGTGCTGTCGATTGCCGCCCTGGCATTGTTCGGCTCGATCATGAATGGCCTGACCGTGGCGATGAACGAGGCCAGGGAGCGCGAGGCGGCGCTGATCACCTTCATGGTCACCGCCTCTGGCTTTACCCTGTTCTCGATCGGTTCGGCATTCTGGGGGATCGTCGCCGGGGTGCTGACCTTGATGATTCTCAACTGGCGTAAATAGTCGTAGGGACGCCGCTCCTACAGGCGAAAATGCCCGACCATCCCCTTCAAGTCATTGCCCAACTGCGCCAGCTCGATACTTGAGCTGGCATTGCCCTGCATGGCCAGCGCCGACTGATCGGCGCTGCTGCGGATCTGGGTGACGCTGCGGTTGATCTCCTCGGCTACCGAGCTCTGCTGCTGCGCCGCTGCGGCAATCTGCTGGTTCATCTGCTGGATCAATGACACTGCCGCGGCAATGCTGCCTAGGGCGCTTTCGGTGTGCAGGGCATCGCTGACGGCCAGCTTGACCAGCTCGGCACTGCCCTGGATCTGCGCCACCGAGGCCTGGGCACCGCTGCGCAAGCTGCTGACCAGGCGCTCGATCTCCTCGGTCGATTGCTGGGTACGCCGGGCCAGTGCCCGCACCTCGTCGGCGACCACGGCAAAACCGCGGCCCTGCTCGCCGGCCCGCGCGGCCTCGATGGCGGCATTGAGCGCCAGCAGGTTGGTCTGTTCGGCGACGCTCTTGATCACTTCAAGTACCTGGCCGATGTTCTGCACTTCGCTGCTGAGGTTGTCGATGCTCTGGCTGGCTGATTCAGCAGAGCTTGCCAGTTGCTCGATCCGCTGCATGCTCTGGCGTACCACCTGCTGACCGCTCTCGACCTTGTCGTCCGCCGTTTGCGCCGCCAGGGCAGCCTCTTCGGCGTTGCGCGCAACATCATGCACGGTAGCGGTCATCTGCTGCATGGCGGTAGCCACCTGCTCGGTCTCATCCTTTTGGCTGTTGACCTCGCGGTTGGTCTGCTCGGTGACTGCCGACAGCGACTGGGCGTTGCTGGCCAGTTGTTCGATACCGTTTTGCAGGCCACTGACGATGGCGCTCAAGCCCGAGCCCATCTGCTGCATGGCCAGCATCAGCTGACCGACCTCATCACGCCGATCGATACTGATTTCACCACGCAGGTCACCGGCGGCTATCTGCTGGGCGCGGCCCATCACCTGGCGCAACGGCCCGACCACCGCACGGGTGATCAACCAGGCCGCCAGCACCCCGACCAGCAGCGCCATCAGCGCAGCGCCAAGGATCAGCACGGCATTGCGCTGCAGTTCGCCTTGCATGGCCTGGTCTTCAGCGATCCGGGCCTGGTCGACCTGGCGGGTGACCTGTTCGGCACGCGCTTGCAATTGCTGCTTGAGCTGCTGCTCACGGCCAAGCAGGTCGGTGTATTCAGCAAGTTTTTCAGTGAAACTGGCGATGTGCGTGCTGACCTCGCCGAGCACGGTCTGATAGCCAGCGTCGGTCACCGCGGTTTTCAATTGCTCGACCAGTGCTGCTGCCTGCTCGGTCTGTTCGATGCGGCCCTGGCGGGCATCGTCGGCGCCCTTGCGATTCTGCTCAAGACGCACGCGCGCTTCGTCCATGGCCTGCAGCATCAGCCGTGCGACTTGTGCCACCTGCCCGGCTTGCTCGACGAACTCGGCGCCCTGCTGGCCCTGGGTGTCCTTCAGGGTATAGGTGCCGTCGTCGGCGAGCCCGGACTGCAGCACATCCAGGTTGTTGGCCACGCTTGAGACCGACCAGCTGGCCATGTCCAGCGCCAGCTCCTTGGCCTGGGTCAGTTCGACGAACTGGTCAAAGGCCTGGCGGTAGTCGTTCAGCGCCTGTTCGACGCCGCTCAGTTGCTCCAGCGTCCGGGCTTGCTCTTGCAGGGCGTCGAGGCGCTGGTGCACCGCGTCTACCGACTTGGGATCGGAGCGCAGGGCGAATGCCTGTTCCTGCAAGCGGGTATCGAGCAGCGCGGTATTGAGCGCCGCCATCTGCTTCAAGCCATCGAAGCGCTGCCCGACGCCGTGCAGGGCGGCAACCCCCGCTGCCGCCACCACCGCCGTCAGCAGTAGCACCAGGGCAAAGCCCAGCCCGAGTTTGCGGGCCATGCCCAGGTTGGCGAAAAAACCACGCTTGGCCGAACTCATCGCACTACCCCCTGCTGCCCGCAAATGCATCAAGCCTCAAGAGTGGCAATGGCACGGCCAGCGGCACAAGATCCCGGCGTCGGAATAATGGCAAAAAGCTACAGTTGCGTCGTTTTCAGGACTGCCGAGGTCGTCCGGCGCGCTGAAAGAACGCCTGCGCGCGCTGGTCCTGGGCATAGGCGACATTAATCCGCAGCCAGTCACAGGCAGCGCCCTGGGGGTCAAAGGCACTGCCCGGCGCCAACAGCACCGAACAGGCCTGGGCCTCGCGGCTGAGCTCGGCAAAACTGCGTCCCGGGCAGCGCGCCCAGACGAACATGCCGCCATAGGGCTCGGTAAACACCTCCCAGCCATAGGCCTCCAGTTGGCCCAGCGCCTTGGCCATGTGCTGGGCCAGGCGCAGGCGCAGACGCGCCGTGCTTTTGCGGTAGCTGCCGTTGCCGAGCATTTGCGCCACCACCTGCTCGGTAAACCGCGAAGTCCCCAGGCCACTGACCATTTTCGCTTCCGCCAGGCGCGCAACCAGTTCCGCCCTGGCCACCAGGTAGCCAACCCGCAGCGAACTGCTCAGGGTCTTGGAAAAGCTCGCCAGGTAAATCACCCGCTGTTCAGCGTCCAGGGTTGCCAGACGCGTCACCGCACCGTCCTGAAAGTCCGCGTAGATGTCGTCCTCGATGATCAGCAGGTCATGTTCGCGTGCCAGCTCCAGCAAGCGATAGGCGACCTTGGGCGACAGGCTGCTGCCGGTGGGGTTCTGGTACAGGCTGTTGATGTACAGGCAACGTGGCCGGTGCTGCTTGAGCAGCGCCTCGAGCACCTGCAGATCAGGCCCCTGCGGAGTACGCGGCACTTCGAGCATGTCGACGTGATGCTGGCGCAACAGGCTGTAGAGGTTGTAGTAGCCCGGGCTTTCCACCAGCACCTTGTCGCCGGGCTTGAGCAACGTGCGCACCAGCAAATCGAGGGCATGGCTGGCGCCCTGGGTGGTGAGGATCTGCTCGGGCGCGGCGTCGATGCCGATCTGCCCCAGGCCCTTGTGCAGCTGGGTACGCAGGCTGGCCAGGCCCAGCGGCGGACAATAGTCGATCAAGTCCTCGACCGCGCCGCGGCTGACCTGGCGCAGCGCCTGGGCAATGGCTTCGGTAGCGCGCCAGCTGGAAGGTACCCAGCCACAGCAGAGCTTGAGCAACTCGCCGGGGTCATCGGTGAACTGCTGCCAGCGGCTGTCGAAGGCCTCGTCATGGATCGGCTGATCAACCAGCGACGCCTGCAGGCGCTGTTCGGCGACGAAGAATCCGGCGCCATGGCGCGCCTGCAGCCAGCCCGCCGCCACCAACCGGTCGTAGGCTTCGATCACGCAGGACTGGCTGACACCCTGCTCGCGGGCCAGTTGGCGAATCGACGGCAAGCGGCTACCCGGGCGCAGGCGCTGGTGTTCGATCCAGGCCTGCAATTGCTCACTCAGTTGCTGCACGAGCGGGCGGGAGGAGTGGCGATCGAGGCTCAGGTGCATGGCAAAGTGTTCGCTGATTTTATCCGAACAGTTAACCACAAAACCCTCGCCAGTGTGCCTTGTGACGCCCACGCGATCACCGGATAGTCGGCCCATCGACAAGGAGCCGAACCATGCCCACCCCGCGCCACCCCGCCCTCCTGGCCTTCGCCCTGTGCCTGATCACCTTTGCGGTCAACCTGCAGGCACCGCTGTACACCGCTTACGCCGAGCTTTCCGGTGAGGGCGCCGGGGCCACGGCCATGGCCTTCTGCGGGTATGTGCTGGGGGTAATCCCGGTACTGCTGTTGCTCGGTGGCCTGGCCGACCGGGTCGGGCGGCGGCCGCTGATCCTCATCGCCCTGGCCCTGTCGATGCTTGCCACCTTGCTCATGCTCTTGGCGCCGGGGCTAAAGACCCTGGGCCTGGCGCGCCTGCTGCTGGGCATCGGCACTGCGCTGGCGTCGGCCACCGGCACTGCCTACATGGGCGAACTGATGCACGGCGGCGACAACCGCCATGCCGCCACCTGGGTCACCGCCAGCACTTCGCTGGGCTTTGGCCTCGGCGCGGCGCTGACCAGCCTGTTCCTGCTCAATGGCCCAAGCCTGACCCCGGGCAGCTTCTATCTGCACCTGGCGCTGGCCTGCCTGGCGATGCTGGCGGTATGGCAATTGCCCGACCGGCGCCTGGCCCCACCTGCCGCGCTGTTGCGCCTGCCCTGCTACCCGGCCGGCAGCCTGCCCTACGGTTTGGCAATTCTGCTGGCCTGGGCCTGTGTCGGCCTGGTGATTGCCTTGCTGCCGTCGATCCTCAAACAGCATGGCCTGGCCAACTGGTCGGGGTTCTCGACCTTTTGCGTGATCAGTTGCGGGTTGTTGTTCCAGCCCCTGGCCAAGCGCCTGGCGCCGGTGCGGGCCACGGCCATTGGCCTGGTGATCTTGCCCTGCAGCTACGCGCTGCTGGCCTGGGGCGCCGACAGCGGCGCGCTGGCGGCAGTGCTGCTGGGCACCATCGCCGCCAGCAGTGCCTGTTATGGCTTTATTTACCTGGGCGGGCTGTCAGCGGTGAACACCCTGGCGGGCGAGGAAAAAACCCGCGCCAGCGCAGGCTTCTTCCTGTTGGCCTACATGGGCTTCAGCCTGCCAGTCATCCTTACCGGGCTGCTGGTCGATCGCCTCGGCCCGGGTAATGCCCTGCTGGTGTTCGGCCTGGTGTTAGTGGTTGGCTGCCTGCTGGTGGGCCTGGCCCTGGCACGCAGCCACAAGGCGCTCGCTCTGCCTGCGCTGGCAGGCGTCAAATAGCCGTGGCGCCGCCATCGACTGCCAGGGCCTGGCCCGTTGTAAACGCCGCACCATCGCTGCACAGGTAAAGCACCGCACTGGCGATCTCCTCGACCTTGCCGATGCGCCCGACCGGGTGCATGGCGGCGGCGAACTCGGCCTTGCGCGGGTCGGCCTCATAGGCGCGGCGGAACATGTCGGTATCGATCACCGCCGGGCACACGGCGTTGACGCGAATCTTCTTCTTGGCGTACTCGATGGCCGCCGATTTGCTCAGGCCGATCACCGCATGCTTGGAAGCGCTGTAGATGCTCATCTTCGGCGCGGCGCCAAGGCCGGCCACCGATGCCGTATTGACGATGGCGCCGCCGCCCTGGGCGAGCATCAACGGCAACTGGTACTTCATGCACAACCACACACCCTTGACGTTGACGCCCATGATCGCGTCGAACTCGGCCTCGCTGCCTTCGGCCAGGCGGCCCTGCTCGATCTCGATGCCGGCGTTGTTAAAGGCGTAGTCCAGGCGCCCGTAAGCCTCGACCGTGCGCCCCATCAACTGCCGCACATCGGCCTCGCGGGTGACGTTGCAACTGACGAACAGCGCCTCGCCGCCGCTGTTGCGGATCAGCTCGACCGTGCCTTCGCCACCTACGGCATCAAGGTCGGCCACCACCACTTTCAACCCCTCGGCGGCAAACGCCAGCGCCGTCGCCCGGCCAATCCCCGCAGCACCACCGGTGACCAGGGCAACCTGGCCAGAAAAACGCATGCTCATCGCTAGCTCCTGCAACAAAGTGAGGTCAGTGATCAGGAGTCTAGGCAGCGATTAGCGCCATTGGGCAGCATCATCAGGGCGCCGGTTGGCGCACTATCGGCCTGGGTGATTGTCTTCCCCAGTATCAATCAGCGCAGTGGATTACCCTGCATTCGCCAGGCGGGTAAACCTTGCCGCCTGGCCAAACAAGGTCTATCAACAAGCATTGCCCTTCAATCGAGAGCCTTGCCATGACTGCCCAGACCAACCGCCGCTTCCTGCTCGCCAAACGCCCGACCGGCGCCGTGACCCGCGACGACTTCAGCTACGAACAGGTGCCGGTGGCCGAACCTGGCGAAGGCCAGATCCTGGTAAAAAACCTGTATCTATCCCTGGACCCGGCCATGCGCGGCTGGATGAACGAAGGCAAGTCGTATATCCCGCCAGTGGCCCTGGGCCAGGTGATGCGCGCCCTGGGCGTCGGCGAGGTGATTGCCTCGAAACACCCGGGCTACGCCGTCGGCGATCACGTCAACGGCGCCCTGGGTATCCAGGACTATTTTGTCGGCGAGCCCCAGGGCTTCTACAAGATCGATCCGAAACTGGCGCCGCTGCCGCGCTACCTGTCCGCGCTGGGCATGACCGGCATGACCGCCTACTTCGCCCTGCTCGACGTCGGCACCCCGAAAGAAGGCGATACCGTGGTGATTTCCGGTGCTGCGGGCGCGGTCGGCAGCATTGCCGGGCAGATCGCCAGGCTCAAGGGCTGTCGTGTAGTGGGTCTCGCCGGCGGCAGCGAAAAGTGCCAGTACCTTAAAGATGAACTGGGCTTTGACGGGGTCATCGACTACAAGGCAGAGGACGTCCTGGAAGGCCTCAAGCGCGAATGCCCGAAAGGCGTCGATGTGTTTTTCGACAACGTCGGCGGCGAGATTCTCGATGCCGTGCTCAGCCGTCTGAACTTCAAGGCGCGAGTGATCATCTGTGGCGCCATCAGCCAGTACAACAACAAGCAGGCGGTCAAGGGCCCGGCCAACTACCTGTCACTGTTGGTCAACCGTGCACGCATGGAAGGCTTCGTGGTCATGGACCATGCCGCCAACTACGGTAAGGCGGCACAGGAGATCGCCGGCTGGCTGGCAACCGGCAAGGTGAAGAGCAAGGAGGATGTGGTCGAAGGCCTGGAAACCTTCCCCGAGACACTGTTGAAGCTGTTCAGCGGGGAAAATTTCGGCAAGCTGGTGCTTAAGCCCTGATCTCGGCGACCACTGCTGCCAGCGCCTGGGCAGGGTCGGCGGCCTGGCTGATCGGGCGACCGATCACCAGGTAGTCGGAGCCTGCATCCAGGGCCTGGCGCGGGGTCAGGATGCGGCGCTGGTCGTCCTGGGCGCTGCCGGCCGGGCGAATGCCCGGGGTCACCAGTTGCAGCGACGGGTGCGCAGCCTTCAGTGCCGGCGCTTCCAGCGCCGAGCACACCAGGCCGTCCATGCCGGCCTTCTCGGCCAGGGCCGCCAGGCGTAGCACCTGCTCCTGCGGCTCGATGTCCAGGCCAATACCGGCCAGGTCTTCGCGCTCCATGCTGGTCAGCACCGTCACGCCGATCAGCAGCGGCTGCGGGCCGCTGCGCTGGGCCAGCACCTCACGGCAGGCCGACATCATGCGCAGACCACCGGAGCAGTGCACGTTGACCATCCACACGCCCATCTCCGCGGCGGCCTTGACGGCCATGGCGGTGGTGTTGGGGATATCATGGAACTTCAGGTCGAGGAACACTTCGAAGCCCTTCTCGACCAGGGTTTCGACAATGCCCGATGCGCTGCTGGTGAACAGCTCCTTGCCGACCTTGACCCGGCACAGGGCGGGGTCGAGCTGATCGGCCAGCTTCAGGGCGGCGTCACGGGTAGGGAAATCCAGGGCGACGATGATGGGCGTCTGGCAGGCGGACATGGGCGGGTCTCTTGGCAAGTCTTGAACGGCGCGCATTGTAAACGAAGCGGCGGCCCGTGGGGGGCCGATGATCGCGAAATGGCCGCGGCCCACCCCTGCCCCTATAATTGAACCAATGAATGATGCTTTGGCTCCAATTTAGTGAAGCAGTGTCATTTGCTGTTTAAAAGGAGAATTACATGCCCTGGTATGCCTGGTTGATTCTGGTGCTCGCAATCGGCTCCATCGTCGGTGGCCTGATGTTGCTGCGCGATACCGCGAAAAAGCTGCCCTTGACCGAGGAGCAGCTCAAACGTGTGCATGAGCGCAATGCCGAGATGGATGCCAAGGATGCGCAAGACCGCTGAGCCTTCTGCACGGCCCGGCAACGCACGGCGTTACTTGTAGCGCGCCGCCGCCGAACTGCGCGAAAGATTCGGCCCCAGCGCATCCCGCGCCTTGATGTACGCCTGCCAATCCGCCGCTTGCGGCAATGAAGGAATGGTTACCAGCTCGTTCTGGTCCAGCCCGCTCAGTGCCGCGTCAACCATCTCCCCTACTTCCATCACCATCTGCGGGTCGATCTGGTTCACGTCAAGGCCTGAACGCTCGAAGATTTCCGTACGGGTCACCCCGGGCAGTACAGCCTGAACCTGTATCCCCTTGTCTTTCAACTCACCGCTCAGCGTCTGGGTCAGGCTCAGGACATAGGCCTTGCTCGCGCTATAGACGGCGTTGAACATTTCCGGCGCCAGGGCCACGACTGAAGCGATGTTGATGAGGGTCCCCCGGCCGGCGTTGGCGAACTGTGTCGCAGCAGCAGAAGCCAGGCGGGTGACAGCGACGATGTTGAGTGCGACCACTGCATCGATCTGTTGCGCGGTAACCTCCGCCAGGGTGCCATGCAGGGCGATGCCAGCATTGTTGACCACTACCGCAATGCGGTGGTCGTCACGCAGACGCTTCTCGACCCGGGCAAGGTCGGCGGCTTCGACAAGGTCCGCAGTCAGCACTTCGACACTTACGCCATGACGGGCCTGCAACTCATTCGCCAGCGCCTGCAAGCGTTGGCCGTCCCGTGCGACCAGAAGCAGGTCGTGCCCGCGTGCTGCCAGGCGCTCGGCGTAGACAGCACCGATTCCTGACGATGCACCGGTGACCAGTGCCGTAGTGGTTAATGAAGAATTCGACATGACAGTGATCTCCAAAGGCTCGACGAAAGAGAGGAACAAGTGCGCCAGATAAAAATATTATGATCATAATATTTTATCAACCCGAGCCGACCAAAGGCATCGCACAGCCAAGAAAAAGCCGGTCAATGACCGGCTCCTTCCCTGTGGGTGATCAATTGACCGTGAGCTTGTCCCGATTGCGATCCAGCAGTGCCTTGCCAATACCCTTGATTTCGAGCAGTTCATCCACCGAGGTGAAGGCGCCGTGCTCATCACGGTAGGCGACGATGGCTTCGGCTTTGGTTTTGCCAATGCCGGTCAGGGTGGTTTGCAGGGTTGTGGCATCGGCCTGGTTCAAATCGAGCTTGGCAACCGGCAAAGTGACCATGGCGGCCGTCGGCTCGACTTGTGGTTGCGCCGCCATTGCCGAAAGCGAGACGGCAGTAAACAGTGGCAGAAAGAGGTACGACAGGACGGTGTTGCGCATGGGGAAACTCCTTGGCTATGAATTTGCAGAGCAGCATTTCCTTGGCTGCTACCGAAACCTAGACCGGCAAGAGAGTCGGCGCAAATGTGTCCACAGCGGATTGTTTTACCAAACAAGTCTCAACAGTATTCGAGCGTAGCTGTAGCACAAACGCTTGTGCAAACGCGCCCCACTACAACAGATGTAGTAAACTCCCGCGCACTTTGTGAGGGGGAGTCAAATGCGTAGAAGGGAATTTATTGTTGGCCTGGGCGTGGTTGCCCTGGCAGGGATCGCCACGAAAGTTATTGTTTCGGGTTCGTCGAATGCACTTAAAACACCAACCGGCATGGACTGGCTGCCGTTTGACTTGCTGGCCCTGAATGCCGATGGAACCGTTACAGTAAGTAAAGACGCGGCCAAGATCATGGACAAGATTTCCATGCTGCCGTCGGCCGATGCCGAGTCGCTGGCAGCCGGCGCGCATGATCCTTTCCAGATCCGCATCGACAACGGCTCGGGTGCCAGTGCTCGCAGTTTCATTGGCGCCAGCAATCCAAACCAAGGCCCGTTTGACCTGAGCAAGCTGACCGTCATCCGCGCGCCGGGGCCTGAGCCCAAAGCGCTCGACTGGGCCCAGGGCGGCAAGTTTTACCGCGCGTTGATTCCGGCCGGCTCCGATCCACGGGCCGTTACTGTATCGAATGTGCTGGACGAATACTCCCGGCCAAAGCCGCTGCACGAGTTCGCCGACCTGGAACAGGCTGGCGAGGAAGGCTGGTTCTTTGATCAGAAAGAACGCACGCTCTATGTCAGCAAAAAACTTGCAACTAATGTCAACGCACTGAAAGATATCCTCGGCATTGTGTATCGCCAGCCCGGCACTACTACAATGCGCGTACAAGGCGGTGAAGCCTATTTCGAAAACCTATTGTTCCTCGGTGTCCTGCCGTGGGTACTGAATGCCTCTGGCCTGGTGTCCAAGGCGGTCTTCAAGAACTGCGCGTTCTGGTATTCCCCGGGTTCAGGTATCGCCAACGAAGGCGGCTATGTTGTTCTCGATGGCTGCGAAATCTATCGTAACCGCGACCATGGTTTGGTCTCACGTAAAAGCGGTGATACCCAACCCAAGCACATCGTTATCAATACCAAGGTTAGGTACGCCGGCGATGTAGATACATACGGCTCCACGCGTAACAGCCAAAGCGGTTTATCGATGAATGATAGCGGGCTGGCCGTCATCATGGGCTGTGACATTCGCAAATCGTTTGGCCCTAATATCGTCGACAGCGGTGCCGGCGCCGGTAGCCAAGGCGTCTCCTGGTGGTATGGCGTGCACTGCGAGGAAAGTCTGGGGACGCATCCGATGAACTTCGGAGCTCAAGGTGTACGCACCGTCTGGATGGAACATTGCAGTGAAGGCAACACCAAGGGGACGTCAGTGCGGGTTGCCGGTGAAGGCACGGTACTCCATCACGCCAATAATACAGTCGGCAAGTTTGTAAGCGATAAAGGCGGTCAAGTACTGCATTTCAGCGAAGTTTAAGTAGTTCGGTACATGCGTATAAAAAAGTCGCCTGCGGGCGACTTTTTATACCAACAATATCGACAGTCACATTGACTTCAGTCGTTCTTGGCGCAACGTTCAAGCCCTCTGCCCCGCTGGGTAACGGCAAGCAGTACCGCCAATGGCAGCCAGACAATAGTCCAGTAATCCCCTGGCCGCGTGTAGATCCTTTCTACGTCTGTAAGCATGACAATCAGCGCATAGCACAACGCTGGCAACGCCAGACATACCAATGGATCATGGCGCATTTTCCAGGCTTTTTTCATAACGCAGCCGAGTCCCGCCAATAAAAGCCCCAATGCAACCAACCCGCTGTCATACACCTGCTGTAGATAAAGGCTGTGGGCATGGGGTGAGACTGTCTTGCCGTCCGGCCAATGGTAAGCAAAGGGCGTACCGAGCCCATGGCCTGCGATCCATGAGCCTGACATGCTCGAAAAAAAATACTCCCAGATGGGGCTACGACCAGAAAGCCGGCGCGTCAGAAGCTCGTTTAGCAAGTGATCTTTCCAGATAAGAGCAGCCACCAGCCCGACAGCCAGGCCCCCGCTAAACAGCCACCACCCTAGCCTTGAGCGCTGGAGGAGGATTGCCAACAAGCAACTTGCCGCCAGCGCAATCCACGCACCTCGTGCATAGGTTAAGAGCACATAGGCCGCAAGCACCATAAACACCAGCATCCAGACAACGGCCTTGCGTAGCGACGCCGTTCTATCAACAGCGAGGGCAAACGCCCAACTGGCGATGGCACCATGGAACATCCCGGCGGCAACAGGATAACGGTAATTGGCAAATTCACCGATCCCCAGTCGATCCAGCCGAAAAGCACGGTAGTGAAAGGAGCGATCAAGCCAGTAAAACTGAAAGTACAGGGTCGCCAAGGCACCGAGTGCAACCACGATCACCGCACCAGATAACACCCTGCGAAACACCTGAGGCGAACTATCGACAAGCATATGTACCGCGACCATGAACAACGCTATAAATAGGCCGCGCTTGGCTAACGCGAGGGCATCCACTTCACTGCCCGATGACCACAGTCCGGAAAGCGCCACCCAAACCAGGTAACTCGCCCACACCCAATAACACACACCTGGCAGCCGGGCCCTTCTGGTCGCGACAACGGCCACCAGGTAAATCAGGGCTGGCAACAGCAAGAAGAAATACACCTGACTGTTACGCGCGCTCCCTGAGGTCAACCATACCTTGCCACTGATCAGCACGAACAAGCCCAGTGCCAACACCCAGCCTGTCAGGTACCGCCAACGACTGTCATCATTCCAGTAGCTACCCATGGTCAGCACTCACATCAAACCGCCTTCTAGAACGCATTTTTGTTGATGAACCCCTTGAACACGGTGCTGGCAATGATCTTCAGGTCCAGCCACAGCGACCAGTTATCGATGTACCAGAGATCATGCTCCACCCGCTTCTGCATCTTCTCGAGGGTGTCGGTTTCACCACGAAAACCGCTGACCTGAGCCCAACCGGTGATACCCGGCTTGACTTTGTGCCGCTGCATATAAGACTCGACCAGGTCCTTGTAATACTCGTTATGTACCAGTGCATGAGGACGTGGCCCGACCAGAGACATGCGCCCCTGAAGGACATTGAAGAACTGTGGCAGTTCGTCAAGGCTGGTGCGCCGCAAGAACGCGCCCACTTTGGTCACACGCATATCGTTGCGCGTCGCCTGGGTTACGTCCTTGTCATCGTGGACGACCATCGAACGGAACTTGTACACCTTGAAGCGCACCCCATTGATCCCGGTGCGGTACTGCTTGAACAACATCGGGCCAGGCGAGCTGAGCTTGACCACAATGCCGATGACGGCACATACCGGCAGGATCATCAGACTGATCAGGCCGCCGACCACCAGATCTTCCAGGCGCTTGACGATCTGCGCCGGCCCGTCGATCGGACTGCAGCTCAAGTCCAGCGAATACAGCCCGGCAATGTAGCTGACACGATGATTGAGCAAGCGGATATCGCCCCACTCCGGAATGAAGCGTACTGCCACCGTGTGATGCCTCAAGGCGTACATTACCGCCTGAATACCGCCGCCCTCGCTAAGCGGCAAGCACAGCCAGACTTCATGAGCCCCATGCCTTTCAACTTGTTCGACCAGCTCGGCCAACCAGCTTTCGTCTGCCCGATAGTTGAAGGACGTCGCCACCTTGAAGCCAAACTCGTTCAACTTGCGTGTACGGTTCAGGCGCCGTGCCGTTTCACCACCGGTGTCTACCAGCAAAACAGACTTCAGGTTCATCCCCGAAGATCGCAGCTGGCGCAAGACCAGATAAACGATCACACGAAACGACAGGCTAAATACTGCGCCCAGAATCAAGGTCGAAGAAAACCATATCCGCGAGTAATTACCCGACACTTTCAAGAAGAATGACAGCGACAACAAGATACCCGCAGCAAGACACCAGCACGCCAGAAGGATGCCCAATTGCCGCCAGATGGACACGCCGCGTTGCGACCCATAGCCGCCGCCAAAGGTAATACACAGCACAACGACTGCCGCAATGAGCAAAGTCGTGGTGTTATAGCGCCCTGCCATGTCAAACGTTGTAAATCGATAATCGTGGGCAAGCAAGGAGGCCACAATAACAATCAACATATCCAGCAACGCTACAACGAACGGTACCGGATAGCGCTCTGAAAACGTGGGCTGATAACGATTGATCAGTTCCATACCCTACACATCCTCCCCCATTCCGGAGCCTGACGGCCTCTTGGCCGCGCCCCGGAAGTCCTATAAAAATGTTGCTTGTTATTGCCCTATGGCGCCTGGGTTCTTTGCCCATGATCGCCATCGATGCAGCCAACCCGAAGTTGACTGGCTGCTGGTCTGCTCCCGACAGCACCAGCTTTCATCACACGTTATTGATGGTGTCGCCAGCCAGCGAAAAACGTCTGGCACTTGTCATCGACAAAACGCTTGAACCTCTCTCGAAAAATCTCGGGAGCAAATTGTTCGGCATGCGCACGAATGCTTGCCGGATCAAAATCCCCAGCGCTTTCAAACTGGCTGATGGCGGCACAAATCGCAGCCTCGGTCTGCTCATAGAAAAACATCCCGGTTTTCCCCTCGACGACGGTTTCGAGGGCACCGCCCTTACCGAAGGCAATGACCGGCGTGCCGCAAGCCTGGGCTTCGACCGGGGTGATGCCAAAGTCCTCCTCGGCAGCGAACACAAATGCCCGACACCGCTGCATATGGTCACGCAGGACCTCGAAAGGCTGATACCCCAGAACCCGCACATTAGGCCCTGCCGCCTGTTTGACTTTATCGAACTGCGGCCCGTCGCCGATCACCACCAGTTTCTTGTCGGGCATGGCACTGAAGGCCCTGACAATCAGGTCCATTTTTTTATAGGGGACCATGCGCGAAGCGGTCAGGTAGAAGTCTTCCTTGTCAGGCGTGAAAGCAAAGTCCTGAACATCCACCCCCGGGTAGATGGTGGTCGCCTCACGTTTGTAGACCTTGCCGATACGGCGGCCGATGTAATTGCTGTTGGAGACGAAATGCTCGACGTTGTTGGCCGTGCGCGCGTCCCAGTTGCGAATTTTGAACAGCAGGTAACGGGCCAGCCAGCCCTTGAGCCCTTCACTCTTGTTGGACTCGATCAGGTACTGGTTCTGCAGGTCCCAGGCGTAGCGGATCGGTGAGTGGCAATAACAGATGTGCAACTGGTCAGGGCCGGTCATCACCCCTTTGGCCACCGCGTGGCTGCTGCTGATGATCAGGTCATAACCCGACAGGTCCAGTTGTTCAATCGCCAGTGGCATCAACGGCAAGTACAGTTGATAGCGCTTGCGGGCCTGTGGAAGACGCTGGATGAAGGTCGTCGTGGCAACTTTGCCACCGATCTTTTTACGCTCGGCGTCAGAAAAGAAATCCACCACAGAGAACAGATCTGCCTGAGGCCAGAGACTGATAATTTCAGCCAACACCTTCTCTGCACCTGCGAATGTCACCAGCCAATCATGAACAACCGCTACCCTGATATTCACTACATCACCATCGCAAATTTTCAAAAAATCAATGTGTTGCCGCGACTGCCTGTTACACCGCGTCAGACGCTTTGAACAACGTTGAATAGAACACGCGGAGTATCAATCCCAGGAGCACTGCGGCAATCATTGCGTACTGCCCGATACCACTGACAAACAGATTGACGACCAGAAAGAACGGCAAGAACGAACAAAAAATCAGGTACATCGGCAACCAGGCGATACCCTGACGGCTCACGGCCCTGGCTACCAGCCCCAGCACCACGGCAAAGATCAGACATGCCAGAGCCCCACCCCAGATGCCAAAGTCATAGACCACGGGCCCGAACAACGTGGTGTACACACCCGGGCGAATGACACCGTCAATCAACACCTCCTCGATATCCCCTTTACCCAGGGCCGACATGATGATCTTGGCGGGAATGTAGAAGCTCTGCAGCCCATAGGTACTGGCTCCATCAACTAACGAGGCCAGATAGAAAAACTCGTACAACCCGTGGGTGATGTATTGAGAAAAGTGGGTCAGCGCATAAATCAGTCCGGCCAGACCCGAGCTGTCGTTCTGCCCCAGATACTCCACGACCTGAGCGCTGGCCGGGGCAAATCGGGCATAACCGGAAAGCTCCATTGACGCTACCGGATCCAGACCCATTTGCTGGGTACGGATCCAGAAGACCATGCCCCCCAGCCAGATAAAAGCAACGGCCAGTGCAAGGCCAAGCAACAGGTTGCGCAGGGAAAGCCTGACATATCCGGTCATCAGTGCAGCGGTCAACGAAGTCGCCATGAACACCACCAGTCCACTTCTGGAGCCCTGCAGGACCATGTCGAAAACGGCAAACAACAGGCAGCAGAACAACATCGGAAAGTGATACCAGCGGCGCGCGCCGGCCACCCGCATCATGCAGATGAAGATGGGTAAGAATAGAAAGAATGAAGACAAAACCGCACCGACCAGCGCAATGCTGCCCGAGCCACCGGTGGCAATCAGCTCGCGGTTTTCCATAAAATCGGAACTGATATTGCCGCCGGCCCGGATAAAGATCCGTTCGATAACCCGAAGCACCAAACCGACGCTTCCAAGGCCATAAACAAGCCACACCAGGCGGCCAATGGAGCGCGCATCACATTCAAGCGTCAGAACTTTCGCCCGGGTCAAGCCAGCCGAAAAAAACAAGGCCAGGAAGAACAGGTAGACATAGGCCACGAGGATAAAGAGCGAAGACGGGCCAGCTTCATACAGGTAGTCAATCGGGGCAAAAAACCAGATCAACAGACAGCACAAGCCACCCCAGAGAAAAATCCGGTAGGGCGGAAACACCGCAAGCCTTATCAACAACGGCGTCATCGCAAACCCACTTTCAATATGTTCTCCAGCCTGAAGGTGAACAGTTCCAGTTTCACTGCCCAATACAGTTGCATGCCCACGATCATCAGAAATCCGGCGATCCAGGCCAGCGTGATCAACCCAGTGAAGCTGACAGTCGGCAACAGGTAACCAATGCCTACAAACAGCACAAATACACTGATCCCCGCGGCGACACACAGGGTTTGCAAGCCCGGTCGTGCCGCACTGGCCAAAACGCCTTCAAGGCTTGCGCTGGTCGCCCAGAGCACCATGACCAGCGCCATGCTACTTACCAACCAGCGATCTTGCGGCAACGGCCAGGGAAGGCCGAGTTCGGCCCCGGGAACAAACCAGAGCACTGTCGCTATAACGGCCGCAGCCAGGGCAACCAGCGTCACGCAAGCCATGATCGCTGTACTTCTGAATGCGACCACGCTGCCATAGACGCGCCGGAAGAACACAGTGTTGATAAATTGATGCACGACAATGGCAATGGACAGCCAGCGAAATACAATTGAAAACGCCGCAACGGTGGTTTCTGTGTCCAGTACCCCGAGCACTATTCGCGGGCCGCCCATGAACGCGCCCATCAACACCCCTCCCAGCAGGAACTTGTAGCTGTGGCGAAATACTCCACGCAACGCACCCAAACGCAGCGCCTCACGCCCGGGCAGTTGCGAGACCTTGAGCAATACCCCGATCATGAGCACGCCACAGAGCGCCATGACCTGCACATAGAAGGCCATGAAGTCCACACCCAGCCAATGTGAGGCCAAGCCAAAAAGCAGGGTGAGATACAGGGCACTCTCGAATATCGACGCCACCGCGCCTTTGCCCAACGCTTTAAGCCGGGCTGAGGTTGCCAGTTGCAGCACGACAAGTGCACTTTGCAAGCCGATAACCGCGGCAGCAGCCAGCGATGGCTCCGTGACCAGATGAAATGCCAGCCAACTCGCAGCCATGACCGTCGCGCAGGCGATAAGCACATACGCGGTGGCAGTTTGTACGCCACTGGCTAAAGGTCCACTCAAGGTGCCATAGGCGATGACGCCATGCATGCCCAGTGCAAGCAACGGCCCCAACGCCATCGACACTGATAGCCACCACTCAACCGCACCATACTGGGCATTGCTCAACGTCCAGGCAGCGAGAAACGGCGCGAACAACACTGCTGATTTCGATAACCCGAAAAGACCTGCCTGTACCAGCAGGCGCTTGGCATGGATGAGCAACGCTAAATCCCCGGCTTCTTGTTATAGACCCGCTCCACCAATCCCCGGACTTCGACTTTGGGATGGCGAACCATGGCCTGCTCATAATCCAGGGCGATCCAGCGCAGCGGCTGCGCGACATACAGCCCTGGCTTGAGCAACGATTTGGAAACGCAGGAAGCGGCCCCGACCGTAACCCCATCGCTGATCGACACTGCTGCATTGACCACTGTCATCGAGCCGATGTAGACGTTGTCACCGATACGCACGCTACCATCGACCCGAAAACGATCCAGCCCCGAAGGCGCATGCATGTATCCATGCGTCCAGATCTGGCTGCCCGATCCAGCGAGCGTTGAGTAATCGCCAAAGCGAACACTTCGGGTACAGTCGACGATGTGTTTCGAGGTGATTTTCGAGTAGACCCCAAGCCGCAACACTGCCCGACCCCAAGTAACGCCACGGCGTGCCCGGTACACTTTGTTCATGTTGCCAAGTGCCGCATTCGGCAACAGGAACACCCAGATGTCGCCCTTCACCAGGTTGAAGTGCTGAATGTAAGCCGCCGGCCGCATGACCAGGCATTTGCAGTCCAGGTAGTTACCGTGGCCAATCGAAACCCGTTCGCCGAGCATGACCGATTCGGCACGAATCCAGGAAAATCCGATTCGGCACCCGGCACCGATATGCCAGCCCAGGGCGCGCAGGATCATATTCTTCAGGGCACATGCTGGCAGGCATAACCCCAACAGCGACGCCAAGGTGCGTTTCATCTGTGTTGCTCCGCCACTCGAACCAGGTTGTTTGCAATTTGCCGGACATTGTCCTGGTCGAGCACTGCTGGCAACGATGCAGGGTCGGAGACCAGCCCGGCAAAGGTGGTGGTATACAGCTTGCGGACCAACTGGGTTCTGGCCGCATCGTCGGCAAGCGTGAATGTTCCGCTTTCCACGTCCTGAATAACCTGCGAAATCCCTTCGACATCACTCAACTGTACGTATCCTGGCTCGCCGGCAAGCACGCCTGGACCGAATTGAACCAGTGGCTTGCGCGACAAGACCGCCTCCACGGCAATAGTCCCGGTAACGGTACAGATCAGTTTGACGTGCTCGAGCAGGGAACCCATTGCGACTTCGTAGGGAACCGGGATGATATTGTCCACGGATACGATCTGTTCAAGCAGGGCATCGTCCAGTTCATATTTGGTCTTGGGGTTAAGTTTGACCAGCAGTTTCCAGTGGGCGGGAAGCGCTCGTGCCAACGCTGCAATCAACTCGGCCTGGTTACGGAAATCCTGTCCCCACAGGTCGAGGTTGGATTCGGGTTGCATCTGCATTGGGTACAGCAGGTAATGTTGATCGGCATCCAGGCTGAAGCGCTCGCCACTGAGTTGCGCCCAACGCGCCAGCCGCGCTTTTACCGCCCGGTCCAGCAACCACTTCCTTACCGGTGAAGGCGTATTGAACCGCTCCCCCCCCAGGTAGCTTTTGATCAACGTCAGCCGGTTGGGCCAGGAACCGTGCAACGGAAACACCCGCCCCGGATCCGAAGGCAGGGCGGGACGCATGTAGTCCGGAACCTTCTCGCGCTTGCGAATAGCTTCAGCCAGGGCAAAACAGTCCTCGTCCGCCGGGCAGTCCGCGGACGTACCAATAGCCTCCTTGCTGTCTGCGGCGTAGATGCTGTAGCGCCCTCCCGGATAGCCGGGCATGGAGGGATGAAAAAAGGCTACTCCGCGAGCCTTGCACCATTCTACCGCCAGCAGTTCATGAAACAGCGTGGCCTCGCCAATGACCAGGTCCGGCTTGGCGTCATCCAGCGCCTGCCAGATGGCCTGCCGGTAGTAGTGGTAGTGGGTAGGCTGACCGCCAAAATAATTGACGAAACGATCTGACCGACGTGTCCGGGTGAACAGATCGTCGCCACCCAGCGGGCTGAAGTCCTTCACTCGGGGAAAGCCGATCAGCCTGGCCTGACCATGGGCCGGTGCAAAAAGCGGGTTCTGTACAATCCACTGGACATTATGGCCATCAGCAATGAAGCACTTGGCCAGCGCATCCCAGAAATAGGTCTTGTACCTATTTTCTATCAGTACAATATTCATAGGTCAGTAGCTTTCTTTCCGCTCGATAAACCTGAATCCCGATCCGACTACGATCGAGTTTTCCGGGACACTTTTGCTGACCACGACGCCGGCACCAATCACTGAGTTACGGCCAATGGTTACCCCGGCCAGTACGATGCAATGCGCGCCCAGCCAGACCCCGTCTTCGATACAGACCGGCTTCGAGACATGCTGATAGGGCAACGGACCATTGATATCCAGGGAGGCCGTTTCAATATGCACACCCTGGGAAAGGCGCACTTCATTACCCAGGTGCACAGGTGATTTTGCCCCGATAACGCAATCGGGACTGATCATGACCCGGCCATGAAACTTGATGTTCTCGGGGTACTTCAGGACGACACTCCAGTGACAGTTGCTACCGCGTGGAACATCGGCGACAGCCCTGATTTTGACAAAGGTCCAGAACCGTCCCAGCAGATCAACTACATGAATCATCGCGCGCACCAGCGCCCTGACCAACGACAGTCGGAAAAAGCTTTCGAACAAGCGCTTCAGCGTGCCTTTCATTTGACGTACAACCGATTGATATAATTATCCAGGGGCGCACCCAGCTCGACGCTTACCGGTGCATATTCGTAAATACCTATGGGATGCAGTGAATACTGCGCCTGAAACAGCAACCGTGGCTTATGCGTCGGCAGTTGCCCCTTGTGCAGGCCAAAGGTGTTTTCCAGGAAGGCACTGCCCTGCTCTCCGGTAAAGTACTTGATCCCGTCTTGACCAAAGGCCTCGATCACTTCTGAATCGCTGTAACGTCGGATCTTGTTGAAACCATCATGTTTGTGACTGCCCGGCACGAAGACGTGGGGACCGGCGCCTTCGTCGACATCTGAAAGGTAGATAAACAACTTGATGAAACGCAGGTCATCAACATCGCGGTGAAAGCACTCGGCCTCTTGTGGGGTGTCATGACCGGGGTAAGACCACCACACGCTGAGGTTCGACAATGTCGGTTTGGCGCCCAGCCAGTTCTCAACAATCGCCAGCACGCGACTGTCGTTGGCCCATTTCAACGCCCATGGCGACTGCGCGATATCGGAATTGAGGAATGGCGCGGTATGGCAATCTGCAGGCGGATGCGCGGGATCGAACAACCCCGACGCCGCATTCCAGCGGTCGAATGCCTGCTTGTCCTGGAAGTATTCCTTCATCTGGGCAACCTGGTCGGAGGTGACCAGGTCGTCGAGCATGACATAACCGTTGCGGCCCAGTTCGCCCAGTTCATGTTGCGGCAATGGGCTCGAAGAAGACTTGGCTGGAAGTCGCTTGCAGGCCACCTCGGAAAGCGCTTCGCGGTGACCAGGCCTGGTGATCAGGCGCTGGGTAAAAAAGGCCAGCCGACGAAACGGATAGACCCTTCCGACAATCTTCTTCAATGTACTCCCAGCCATTTTCAACTCCTTGAACTACGGGTTCGAGCCCAGCGTGCACCGGGTTATTCAGTCAACATCGAGAGAGGCAAAATCGACAGGTGTGTTTTCCAGCACCGCAGTCTTTACTCGCTTGCCAACAACGTCATCGAAGTATTTCGGCGCAACACCACGCCCTGGACGGACGCTGCGGATCGCATCGGCGGTAACCACATCACCTGCGGCCAGTGACTTGACGAAGTAGAGCGAGCGACGGAACTGCACATTGCCCTGCTCGCTGGATTTGCGCGCGTAGTTGACGTCACCCAGTGCCGCCCACGCGGTTTTGCTGTCCTGACACAGCGCCTTGAGCTCCAGTGGCTCCAGCGAGAAACTGTCGTCCGGTCCTCCACCCTTGCGATCCAGGGTGAAATGCTTCTCGACGATCGAAGCGCCCAAGGTAACGGCGGCAATCGCAGTGGTGTTGTCCAGGGTGTGATCGGAAAGCCCGGTGACCAAACCAAAACGGCGAACCATGTCGGGAATGGTGCGCAAGTTGTATTCCGCAGCCGGCGCCGGATAGCCGCTGACACAATGAAGAATTGCCAGCTCCTTGCAGCCGCCCTCACACGCGGCCTCGATCGCTTCGCTGATCTCTTCGGCATCGGCCATGCCGGTAGAAATGATCATGGGTTTGCCAGTGCCAGCCACATATTTGATCAATGGCAGGTCGATTGCCTCGAAGGAGGCAATCTTGTAAGCCGGGGCATTCAGGCTTTCCAGCAAGTCGACGGCAGTAAAGTCAAAGGGCGAACTGAAAATGGTGATACCCAGTTTGCGGGCATGCTCGAACAACGGCTGGTGCCACTCCCAGGGCATCTGCGCCTCCAGATAGAGGTCGTACAGGGTACGGCCATCCCACAGCCCCCCGTGAATGCGGAACTCTTCAGCATCGCTGTTCAGCGTGATGGTATCTGCGGTGTAGGTTTGCAGCTTGACCGCATCGGCGCCGGCTTTCTTCGCTTCCTCGATGATCCTCATTGCTGTTTCGAGCTTGCCATTATGGTTGGCAGACAGCTCGGCAATGATGTAAGGCGCATGCGCGGCACCGATTGCCCGCCCTGCAATGGATATCATCGGATTCATCATTGGCCTCGAATTAATTTATTCAGTTTTTCTTGCATGACATCACGGTGCATATCCCACTCACGGGACAGCAGCGCCAGCCTGTATATATCGACGTACGCGTCGTCCACACGGTGCTGCTCGCGAAAAATACCTTCCACCTGGAAGGCGAACTTCTGGTGAAGCTTGATGACGGCACTGTTGAATGCCAGCACCTCGCAATTGAGCTTGTTCAGCTGCAGCACGTTGAACGCATGCTCCAGCGCGAGAAACTCCATACGGCTGCCAGTGCCCTTGGCGGCATCCGGGGCGGCATAGAACGCCCAGCTGGCATTGGCGCTGTGGGTGTCGATGTCGGTGAAGCCGACAATCCCCGCAGCCCCCCCCTGCCACTCGTACATGAAGTACTGCTGGTCCTGGCGCTGCTGCAAGCGTTGCCACCATGCCAGGTGTTCCTGCTCGCTGATTACATGCCGGGTGTACATGTTGGCCCGCACGGCGGGTGCGTTTCGCCACTCAAGCATCAGGCCGACTTCGTCAGCCTCGATATTTCGCAGTTTTCCAAATGCCTGCACGTGTTCAATCCTTTTCCGATTCAGCCATAACCTGCGCGACGACCCGGCAGCCGGAGCCGTCGACAATCTTTCGTGCCTGCTGGCTCATTTGTTCCAACATGGACGGATCCCCACTCGCCTGTTCCAGATACCGGGCAAGGTCGCGGCCCAAAGTCTCATCCAGCGCCAGCGTCAGCACGGCGCCGGTAGCTGCCAGTTGTCGGGCGGCAAATACCTGGTTTTCCGCCAGCACAACCATCAGCGTCGGCAAACCCAGGCAGCAACGCTCCCATGAGGTTGCACCGGCCGCACCGATAGCAAGGTCAGAGGCAGCCATCAGCTCTGCCATGTTGCTGACATTGGTCTTGACCTCGGTGCTGAATGGCAGGGTCCGGGCTTGGGCACGAACCTCTTCGAGCCAGGGCGCGGTAGCCCCCATCACTACGGTTACCCGGGAGATAGTGGCCAGGGAAAGCGTTTCCAGGACCGATAAAATGCGTCCCGTGACGTTGTCCTTATCGACGCCACCCATGGTGATCAACACGTTCCTGAGGGCAAATGCCGCCCGGCGCTGCAGGCTATCGCCCCGCAACGCGGAAAAATCCGGTCGCAGCAATGCATGCTGTACACCGCACAGTAACCTGCAGTGCGCAGGCACCCATCGGCAATAATCCTGAGGCGAACGTCCCAACGACTGATCAAGCAACAGGTCGCACTGATGGGCTCGATCGGCTAGGTCGTCTATGACCATCAACTTGCGGGACAACCCCGCAATACTGCCCTCCCATTGCTGGTCCAGAGCGTAATGATCAACAACCAGCCAGTCCGGCCTGATGCTTTCAAGCAGCGCAGCACACGCAGCCGCATCCTCTGCCTGGCTGGCCCCCAGCCAATAACCGTAGATTCCGCGGTCCGCCCCCGGATTGCCGGCAATGCCGGTCACCACTTGCAGCGGATGGACCTGATAGCCGCGGGACCTGATCTGCTCGATCAGATTCCCGGTATGCGCCCGGCAAATGAAGTGACAGTGCGCGCCCTGTGCGGTCAGCTCATCGGCCAGGGTCAGGCAGCGCATGACATGCCCGATGCCAATCTCGACGGAGGCGTCTGCACGGAACACAACTTTCAATCGATCCACCCGCCTACCTCAATGATCTTACGCAGCATCACAACAACCCTGGCAACTTACCCTGAAAGCCCTTTCGCGACTCCTGAGCCGGATCAAGGTTTACCGGTTCATTTCCCGGAACATCCATTCAGCCCGAACCCAATCTTCAAGCGTGTCGATATCCTGGACCCTGTGGCCTGGCAGCACTACCGGTACCGAGCCGGGCCCAAACACGGGCTTGCCCAACCGCCAGGCCTGCGTACGCCCCCAATAGAACTGGCCAGCGTCATGAAAGGTTTCCTGTAGATCTTGCGAGCGGGTATTGAATTGCTCCGGATAGATCATTTCAATCCGGCCCTGGGTGTTGATCCGTACTGCCCGCTGGACAGGAAATGCATAGCGGGTAACGGCAAAGGCAAAATCGCATTGTTCACGGATCAAGGCGTCGAGCCCTGCCTGCAAATCCTCGGGCCTTACAAAGGGTGCCGTTGCGTAAAGGCAGCACAGGTAATCGATCTGCTGCCCGTCCTGTTCGAACCACTCAATGGCATGCTGAATCACCGGCACTGTGCCGCTGTGATCGTCAGCCAGTTGCGCGGGACGGATAAATGGCACCTGTGCCCCGGACTGGCGGGCCACCTCGGCGATCTCCAGATCGTCGGTCGAGACGATCACCCGGTCAAAAACACCGCTATTGAGGGCGGCCTCGATCGACCAGGCGATCATCGGCTTGCCGCAGAACATCTTGATGTTCTTGCGCGCAATACGCTTGCTGCCGCCACGGGCGGGAATGACCGCCAGTTTCATGCCTGCAAAGCCTTGGTCAGTGCAGCGACGACCACGTCCTGCTGAGACTCGCTCATGGTCTGGAACATCGGGATGCTGATGGCGTCCCGGTAATAGGCTTCAGCTTCAGGGAAATCGCCGCGGGCAAACCCCATGGCGGTGTAGTAAGGCTGGGTATGTACCGGAATGTAGTGAAGATTGACTCCGATACCCTGCTCACGCAACGACTCGAAAACCTGGCGATGGGTCTTGTCGATCTTGTCCAGTTGCAGGCGAATCACATACAGGTGCAATCCGGAATAACTGTCTGGATGCTGCCACGGCAGGGTCAGCGGTAATGCTGCCAGCAGTTCATTGTAGCGCGCCGCCAGCTCATGCCGGCGAGCGATGAACTGATCGAGGCGCTGCATCTGGCTCACACCCAAGGCCGCCTGCAGTTCGGTCATGCGGTAGTTGAAACCCAGATCGATCTGCTGGTAGTACCAGGGCCCATCAGCTTCATGGGTCATCTGTTGCGGGTCGCGGGTGATGCCATGGCTGCGCAGCAAGGCCATCTTTTGTGCCAATGCGTCGTCGTTGGTGACCGCCATACCGCCTTCGGCGGTGGTGATGATCTTCACCGGATGGAAGCTGAACACAGTAATGTCACTGTACTTGCCGTTACCGATGAACTCGCCCTGGTATTGGCCACCAATGGCATGCGAGGCATCTTCGATGACTTTGAATCCGTATCGCACGGCCAACGCATGGATCGCCTGCATGTCGCAGGGCTGACCACAAAGATGCACCGGGACCACAACCTTGGGCAGCGTCCCCGCTTGCTCCGCCAGCTCCAACTTGCGCGCCAGGGCTTGTGGGCAGAGGTTATAGGTGCGTGGGTCGATGTCCACGAAATCGACCTGCGCCCCACAGTACAAGGCGCAGTTTGCCGATGCGACAAAAGTAACCGGGGTAGTCCACAAACGATCACCAGGCCCCAGCCCCAGGGCCAGGCAGGCAACATGCAATGCCGACGTTGCACTATTGAGCGCAAGTGCGTGACGCGCGCCTACATGCTGTGCAACCCGCTGCTCGAACTCCGGCACCATTGGGCCCTGAGTGAGAAAGTCGGACTGCAGGACGCTGACGACAGCGTCGATATCAGCCTGGCTGATGTCCTGGCGACCATAAGGGATCATGGCTCAGATGCTCCCGATTTTTTCTTTGTTGATGGTGATCCACTCTTGCAGATCGGCATCACTCATCCACTCCGTGTTGTTGTCACTGGCGTAGACGAAACCTTCCGGCACTTTCTTGCCGTCCTTGATGCGCTTCTCGCAGTTGGCCCAGTCATTGATGACCGGCAGGATCTTGAAGTGCTCGGCATACTCGTAGGTGTAATAAGCGTCTTCAGCACTGATCATCTGTTCATGCAGTTTCTCGCCCGGGCGGATACCGACGACTTTCTGCCGAGCCTCGGGAGCGACAACCCGTGCCAGGTCGGTCACCTTCATGGACGGGATCTTCTTCACATAGATTTCGCCGCCTTCCATATCTTCGAAAGCATGCCAGACCAGTTCCACGCCCTCTTCCAGGGAGATCATGAAGCGCGTCATACGCTCATCGGTGATCGGCAACTCACCCTTGTCCTTGATCGACATGAAGAACGGGATGACCGAACCACGCGACCCCATCACGTTGCCGTAACGGACCACCGACATGCGCGTGTCATGGCCGCCAGCGTAGGAGTTACCGGCAACAAACAGCTTGTCGGAAGCCAGTTTAGTGGCGCCGTACAGGTTAACCGGGCTGCTGGCCTTGTCGGTGGACAACGCCACGACCCGCTTCACGCCCTTGTCGATGCAGGCGTCGATCAGGTTCATTGCACCATTGATGTTGGTCTTGATGCATTCGAACGGGTTGTACTCCGCAGTCGGAACAATCTTCGTTGCCGCCGCGTGCACCACGTAATCGACGCCATCCAGCGCCCGGTACAGACGATCCTTGTCACGCACGTCACCAATGAAGAAGCGCACGCGGGAATCACCTTCGAATTTCTTCGCCATGTCCCACTGCTTCATTTCATCACGCGAGAAGATGATGATCTTCTTGGGGTTGTACTTGGCCAGTGTCATCGGCACGAACGTGTTGCCGAAGGAGCCGGTACCACCGGTGATGAGAATGGTCTTGTTAGTGAACATGTAACGCGTCCCTATGTAAAATCTGACCAGTTGGTCTTGATGAACTGAATAATGCTGGCCGCGGCCCTTCAAGAAAGCCGTCTGCCGTGCACATTAACTTGAGAAGTAACCATGCCCCTTTCACGGAGCCAGGTAGCGGATCTGCCCGCAGCCCGTACAAGGGCTGCGAACCTGTGTTGACTTACTGGGGATTGCCCAATGGCTCGCCGCCCTTTGCCACCTTCGTCATCCGCAAGACGACAAAGTAACGAATGATCGCCAGCAACACCCCCAACATACCCCCCACGGCCAGGCCCGCTAGAATCATCAGCGACTTTTTCGGCCAGACAGGTTTGAGTGGCTCCAGCGCGTACTGGTCAATGGTGACCAGATTCAAGCGCATCACATCGATATCGAGCTTTTTCAAGCGGGCCATTTCAGAACGCAACGGTTCGATGTTCTGCAAGAACACATCTTCGTTCTCACGCTGTTTCAATGATTCGATCCGGCGATTGTTCTTCAGCAGCATGAGTTCTTTGCCGATCTGCGCCACCCGCGGGTCGGTGAAGTCATCGGAAGTTCGCTGACGGAGGGCCTTGCGCTCGGCCTCCAGGGCATCAGTACCCATGAAGTACAGCGGGATCTGCTGGTTATTGACCTCAGTACGGATCACATTGCCACCAGACTCGCCTTCGCTGGCCATGGCCGAAGGGGTAGACGGTTTCTTCAAGCCCAGCGAACGGGCGATGCTGATGGCTTCATCCAGTTGGGCGATTCGGTCGGCACGGCGCGCCTTGAGCTGAACGCGCAGTGCCCGAAGTTCATCTTGCAGTTGCGCGCGCGTGAGATTGTCCTTCTCCAGCAGCGTGGCAATTTGTGACTCCTTGCCTGCTTCATATCCAGCACGGGCTGCGTCGAGCTTGCCATCCAGTTCGTTCAAGCGGTTCTTGATAATGACCGACAAGTCCGAGGCCACTTGCTGGCGCTCGCTTTCAATGGCGTATTTAACGAAGCCGTTGAGGATCTCGTCACCGTCGACATTCTTTGGATAGCGCAACTCCATGCCAATGTAGGCGCTGAGCAGGTCAACCTTCTTTTTGGGGTCCGGCTGCACCAGCTTGATGGAATTGCGGTTGAACTCTTCGAAAGCTTGTTCGTCGGTCTGGCCAGGCATGCGCAAAGGAGCGAAAAGCTGAGGATTGGCGCGGAAGTAACCCAGGCGCACATCGTAGGAATCAAGCGCGGCGCCGACGCGGGTGAGCGCCTGCTCACGCGGCAGCGAGTAAACACCAGAGCGGTTCAGGGCATCCAGATCGTTGAGCGCAGCAGGGCGCAGCGTGGTGCTGACCTGATACTCGGGAGTGGTGAGGAAGGCATAGGCTCCCGCCGCCGCCCCAACTGCCAGAGTGACAGCAACGATCAGAAATTTCTGCTTCCAGAGGTTTTGAACCACGGCAAAAAAATCGATATCGCTACTTTGGCTTACGGGGGGTATACGGGAAATGCTGGTCACGCACATGCCTGCCTGGTCGAGTAACAATGGCTCCAACGACAAGCGAGGTATCACCAAAATCCTGGTAAGCAGCGCTCCCTGCCCCATTGACTCGATCCCGGAGAAACTTCCCTGTCATCAGACGAGAAAGGCGCGCATTGTGACAGTTTATGCAAAGGCAAACCACTCTCTGGCCAATCTTTGCAGGAAAAGTTCCCGACCAAAAGGTCGCAAAGCCCAGCAAAATTGGCACTTTTTCGGGTTTGCCCGTCAGAAACAGACGAACGGCAGGCAAGGTATTCCAGCACAATTGATCGACAATATCCTGGCGCGCCAGGGCGGCGCGTTTTGACTCAGGGTGTCGACAGGTACTGCGTTTCCAACTCGAGCAGGCCCTTGTTGCGATTCTTGATTCGCTTGGCCGGGATTCCGAAATAGATACCCCAGGCTTCAGTGGATTTGGTCACCAGGGTCATCGCCCCGACAGAACAGCCATCCTCGACGTTGACTCCGGGCACTACGATCGAGGAGGTGCCGATGATCACGTGACGACCAAGTCGGACCGCGGCCTTGGTTTCGCCCTTGAACTGCGCGGGGACCGTGGGATTGGTCATGGTCTTGCCGGAATAGTCATCGGACTGGGCAAATACATGACAGCCATAGGCCAGGCCGGAAAAATCTTCCAGGGTGATACCTGGCTCGCCCCCGGCAACATTGCAGAAAACGGCGATATGCACATTGCGACCGATCGACACCTTACCGGAGACGACACAGAAATCGTCAATTCGGGAGTTATCGCCGATCTCGATCTGGTCGCAGTTGTAAATAGAGGCCTTGTCACTGATCAGTACGTTGGAACCCAGTTTCTTGAACCCTTTTGACGCCAGTTCAGCAGGTGTAAGGAATGCCATTAACGCCTCACCGTTTTATACGCTTCACGAAGAACCACCCTATCAACACTCCCAGATGAAGACAAGGCAGCGCGCGGCTCACAATTTAATGGTACAGATCACGGATCCAGGCGGCGCTGCTGATAGATCCAGTCGACAATTTCACCGTCCGGCGTATAGCCACTAACGGTTTCACGCAGCAACTGGCGAACCCGCCCGTAGTCATCACCGGCAACCGCCGCCAGTAGCCGGTGCAGACGCTCCTTGAGCGTCTCCCAAGGCAGATGATCTTCGGCAGCGCTCATGATCATCGGGTGTCGGGTAGCAACGACGTTGTCACCGATCAGCAATTCTTCATAGAGTTTCTCGCCTGGACGCAGCCCGGTGAACTCAATAGCAATATCGCCGTGCGGATTCTTTTCAGAACGCACGCTTAGCCCGGAAAGGTGGATCATTTTTTCCGCAAGTTCGGCAATGCGGACCGGCTCGCCCATGTCCAGCACGAACACATCCCCACCCTGCCCCATGGAGCCGGCCTGGATAACCAACTGGGCCGCCTCGGGGATGGTCATGAAGTAGCGAGTGATCTTCGGGTGGGTGACCGTCAGTGGCCCGCCCGCCTTGATCTGCTTGTGGAACAACGGAATCACCGAGCCTGACGAGCCCAGCACGTTGCCGAACCGCACCATGGTAAAACGCGTCTTGTTGACCTGGGAGACTTTGTCCGAGTCACCAAACAGAACCGGCGCGAGCTCCTGGCTGAGCGCCTGCAGGGTCATTTCCGCCAGACGCTTGGTACTGCCCATGATATTGGTGGGACGAACCGCCTTGTCCGTGGAGATAAGGACAAAGTTGGCAACTCCGGCCTGCAATGCGCTTTGCGCCGTATTGAGCGTGCCGATGACGTTGTTCAACACGCCTTCGGCGATATTGTGCTCAACCATGGGAACATGCTTGTAGGCTGCAGCGTGATACACCGTATCGACACTCCAGGTCTTCATGACATCCAGCAACTGCGCCTGATTACGGATGGAGCCAAGAATAGGCAAGACCCTTACCGGCAACGAAGACCTGCTGATGGTCTGCTCCAGCTCGCTGAGAATGGTGTAGAGGTTGAACTCACTGTGCTCGAACAACAGCAAGGTAGTAGGTTGCGACTTGAGGATCTGCCGGCACAGCTCCGAACCGATCGAACCACCGGCCCCGGTCACCATTACCGACTGCCCCTTGATGCAACGTTCGATCAGGTCATCCTGTGCCGGAACCGCGTCGCGGCCCAGCAGGTCGGCGATATCCACTTCCTGGATATCATCGACCTTGACCCGGCCACTGGCCAGATCCATGAAGCCGGGCACACTACGCACATGCAGCGGGAAGCCTTCCAGGTAACTGAGTATCTCCCGCCGGCGCGCGCGCGTGGCAGACGGAATGGCCAGGAGAATCTCCTGGGCGCCAGTCATATCGACCATGCGCTGGATATGCTTGGACTTGAAAACCTGCAGACCGGAAATCGTCCGGTCAGTGATGCTGGCGTCATCATCGATGAATGCAACCGGACGCATCACCTTGCCCATGCGCAACGCGGCCACAAGCTGGTTGCCCGCAGCCCCGGCACCGTAGATGGCTACCTTGGGCAAACCATCGTCACGGTTGGTAAAAGGTACATTCTGAATGCCCGCGAACCAGTCACCGAGAAAATACTGACGCATGGCCAGGCGCAAGCCTCCGACCATGATCAGACTCAGCCACCAATAGTTGAACACGATCGAACGGGGGATCACGACTTGATGGTTGCTGTACCAGTAAACCGCTACGCCCAGTATCAGCGAGGACAGGCTCACCGCCTTGATAATGGTCACCAGCGCATCGTTGCCGAAGTAGCGCATCACCGCACGGTACATGCCGAAACGGATAAACAGCGGAATGGCAATCAACGGCGCGGTAACAAATATCCACAGGTGCGTGGTGAAAGGGTTGATGGCTTCTTCAATACCCAGGCGAACGACAAACGCCATCCACAGCGCAATCCAGACCAGTACCACGTCTGCCGCGACTTGAATCAACCGTTTGTAACGGCGCGGCAATGAAACCAGCCAGAGCCGTAGCCTATCGTATTTCACCATCTTCAAACTCCACTACGCCTGAGCCGACACTGCCATTGCTGCAGCATTCCATGTTCATACACCCCGTTCCCGGCGCTCCAGCGGTGGCAACAATTCATCACCACCCTGTGATTTACCAGGGTAACGGCTACCTCATCGAGAAACGATCTTTGCAAGTGTGGCAAAAATGATCTTGATATCGGTCACCACACCATGTTGCTCGACATACTCCAGATAGTACTTCTGCTTGATTGGCAGAATTACATCAATATAGGCCTGCCGAGGATCCGGGTACTGGCCCAGGATCAAACTTTCATCAACCATCTCGATGGATGCCCGATCAGTGATCCCTGGGCGCACCGAGAGCACTTTGCGGCGCACCGATTCTTCATAGCAGTTCATGAATTCTGGTACTTCCGGGCGCGGTCCGACCAGGCTCATGTCCCCCAGCAACACGTCGATGAGCTGCGGCAGCTCATCGATCTTGGTGCGACGTAAAAAACGGCCCGAACGGGTGATGCGCGAATCTTCGCCGATGGTCAGGCGCCCGGCACTTTCCGCGTGCAGCTTCATGGTCCGGAACTTATGAATCCTGAACAGATTACCGAAACGTCCGACACGCTCCTGTCGAAAGAATACCGGCCCGGGCGAATCCAGCTTGACCCACAGAAAAATCGCCAACAGCAACGGCGACAGCACCAGGAGACCCAGCGCAGCACAGACAATGTCAAAGAGCCGCTTAAGCATTGGCCAACACCGATCGCACCGCCGCAATCACACGTTCCTGGTCGGCTTCGGTCATCTTGGTGTAGAGCGGGATCGAAACCTCCTGCTCGAACAGGCTCTGGGCTACCGGGAACTGCTCGGGACTCAGGGCACAGCTTTCACGCCAGTAGGGTTGCAGGTGCAGCGGAATGAAATGCACCGAGCAACCAATGCCCAGTTCGGCCATCTTGATGATGAAGTCGTCGCGCTTGATATTTGCCTCTGCACGCAGACGCAGCGGGAACAGATGCCATGCATGCATGTCGCCAGCAGCGGCCACAGGCGGCAACACCAATGGCAGATCGCTCAGCGCCTCAAGGTAACGCTCGGCCATGGCCTGACGCTTGAGTTGGAAGCCTTCAAGACGACGCAACTGGTGAATGCCCATGGCGGCGGCGACGTCGCTCATGTTGTATTTGAAACCGGGAGCGACAATTTCGTAGAACCAGGCCGGCGTCTTCGACACATAACGATCGAAGGCATCGCGACTGATACCGTGCAGGCGCATGATCCGGCAGCGCTTGGCCAGTTCCGCATTGCGGGTCACCAGCATGCCGCCTTCACCGGTGGTCATGGTTTTGTTGGCGTAGAAACTGAACACTGTGATATCGGACTCGAGGGTACCGATCTTGCTGCCTTTCCAGGTGGTTGGCAGTGCATGCGCAGCATCTTCCACCACCTTCAGGCCATGGCGACGGGCAATCTGCAAAATCGCATCCATGTCACAGCTCAGTCCGGCGAAGTGCACAGGCATGATCGCACGGGTCTTGTCGGTAATCGCCGCCTCGATCGCCGCCGGATCGATATTGAAGGTCTCCTCCAGCACATCCACGATAACCGGCGTGCCGCCCAGATACCGGACAACCTCGGCAGTTGCCGTGAAGGTATAGGACGGCAGAATGACTTCATCGCCTGGGCCGATACCAATGGCTTCCAGCGCCAGGTGCAGCCCGGCGGTTGCCGAGTTCACGGCAATGCTTTCAACATCACCACCAAGAAAACTGGAAAAGTCCGCTTCGAATTGCTTGGCTTTTGGCCCGGTGGTCACCCAGCCGGAACGCAGGGTGTCGACAACTTCATTGATTTCCTCTTCACCCAGTTCAGGAAGAGCGAAGGGCAGGAACGGAGTATTCTGCATAGGTTCACCGCAAGCGTTTGATGTAACGGTTCATGATGCGATTGCCACTTTTCTTCAGCGTGGACTCCAGCACATAACCATTGCGTTGATAAAAACCGTTGACCTCGACATTGGCATCGCGATCAGTTGTCAGGTACACAAAAGCGGCGCCGGATTCGGCAGCCCACGCCTCTACTTCTTGCAGCAGTTGCCTGCCCACACCCTGCCCCTGCGCCTGCGGCGACACCGAAATGGTGCTCAGCAGCACCGCATTCTCGGTATCGAGACTCTCGACCTGATCGCCTCGATAAAACACCGCCGCCCATAATTTTTTGGCGACGAACAACGGGTTCTTCAGCAGGCTCGGCAAGGCGCGCAAGGCAAATGCCAGCCAATGCTTGGCAAACAGGTCCTTGTAGAACAGCGATGGCTGGCGAATGGCAACCGCCAACCCCTTGGGCGCCCGGCCTGCCGAATCATCAGAGGCAAGGATGCAGGCGCACTGTTCGGACTGCAGGTAATGGGTGTAGAGCAAGGCCAGAAACTTCGGCCCCAACTGACTGAGAAAAAAGCCTGGAAACGCCTGAACATGCAAGTCGGCAAATGCCTGGACCTGAGCACTGTCAACCAACCTAACCCGTTCAAGCTTCATAGACATCCTCAACAATTGCCTTCAGTTTGGGCACTGCTCGCTCAGCCGAGTAAAACTCCTGGGCGTATTCACGACCGTTGCGTCCCATTGCGGCCAGACGCTCAGATGAGGCATTGAGCAAATAGTTCATCCCCTCCAGCACTGCCGCATTGGTACGCACACCAATGGTATGGCCCGCATCCGATTTGCCCAGCTCGATCGCCGACTCGCTGCGCTCATCGGCCAGCAACAGAATGGGCCGGCCAGCCAGCATATAGGTGATCAGCTTGGAAGGCACTGAGGCGAACTCCTGACCTGCGGCGGTTGGCAGCAACAAAGCATCTGCGGCACCGAACACTGCCGGAGTCAGTTCGAACGGCCAAGGCGAAAGGAAGTGGCAACGGGACTCCAGACCGCGGGCCTGTAGCAACCGCTTGAGCTCCGGCACCAGCGATCCGTCACCTGCAAACAGGAACACTGCCCGTGGATCGACGCCATCCAGATAACCCATGAACTCATCCAGGCCGGAAGCGACGCCCATATTGCCGCCATACACAAAAAGAAACTGCTCAGGCGCCAGGCGCAAGCCCATCACCTTCTCAAGCTCCGCTCGCGCCTGCTCCTTGGGTAAGGCCTGAATCTGACTGCCTTGTACCCAGTTTCTGACAAGCGTCACCTTCGATGGATCGATTTTTCGCGTCTCGGTATAAGCACGATGGAATCCATCGGAAATCACCACCAAGTGATCGCAGTTACGCGCGATGAGCGTATCAAGCTTGAGCAGGCCGCGATAAATGCCGCCGGTTTCCTCGATACGCTTTTGCACGGCCAAGGACTCCGGATACAGGTCCTGGACACTGGCGACCACCTTGATGCCCTTGAGCCTGGCCGCCATCAGCAGCAGGCCGAGGGAGAACAACGGCCACACGTTGGCGTAGATCACATCAACCTTGCGCTGACGCAAGATGAAGAAAAATACTGACAACCCGAAGGAGATGTTCTCCAGAAATCGTGAGACGAAGCTGGATTTTTTCGAAGAAAAGGCAAACAGGCGTGACACCGGAAACGGCATGTTCAAACCGGCGATCTTCTCATCCAGCCCTTCGGCGGCGACGTTGCGGGTTGGTGTCGGACATGCCACCAGCACCTCATGCCCTTGGGCATGCAGGTACTGGGCGACATCAGCACTGGTTCTGGCACTCACCACCGGCTCGGGCGGAAAAACACAACTCGCAACTAAGACTTTCAACCGCAACCCCTCGCTTACGCCCGCCCGTAGATATCTTCGAAACGAACAATGTCGTCTTCACCCAGATAAGAACCCGATTGCACCTCGATCAGCTCGAGGGGCACTTTTCCTGGGTTCTCCAGGGCATGCACCTGACCGATAGGAATATAGGTCGACTGGTTTTCGGTCACCAGATAGGTTTCCTTGCCATTGGTGACCTTCGCCGTACCGCTGACCACGATCCAGTGCTCGGCACGGTGATGATGCATCTGCACCGACAGCTTGGCGCCCGGCTTTACAGTGATACGCTTGACCTGGTAGCGATGCCCCTGGTCTATGGCCTCGTAGCTACCCCACGGGCGATACACTTCGCTGTTGCAATGAAACTCCTGGCGCTGCTGGGCCTTGAGGTTCTCAACGATTTTCTTGACCCCCTGGACCTTGTCCTTGTGCGCTACCAGCAGAGCATCCTTGGTCTCAACGATGATCAGGTCGCGGACCCCTACGGCAGCCACCAGGCGGCTGGTCGACTTGATGTAGCTGTGCTCCACTTCATCAGCCATGACATCGCCGCTGACGACGTTGCCACTTTCATCCTTCTGGCCAACATCCCACAAGGCGGACCAGGAACCGATATCGTTCCAGCCGGCATTCATTGGCACTACTACCGCATCGGCAGTCTTTTCCATGACGGCGTAGTCGATGGAGTCGCTCGGGCAGCGTGCAAAGGCCTCGGCACCGACGCGGGTGAAATGCAGATCACGGGAACTTTGCTCCAGGGCTTCGGCGCAACAAGCATGGATCTGCGGAGCAAACGCCTTGACCTCGTCAAGCAGACGGCTTGCCTTGAACAGAAACATACCGCTGTTCCACAGGAACTTCTTGCTGGCCAGATAGCGTTGGGCGGTGGCCAGGTCTGGCTTTTCGACAAACCGTGCAATCGCATACCCAGAACCCATGGCCGGCCCCTGTTCGATATAGCCGTAGCCGGTTTCCGGAGACAGCGGCTGGATGCCGAAGGTGACTAGCTTGCCTGCCTGAGCCAGCGGCAATGCGCTGCGAACGCACTGCTGGAAAACTTCGGCATCACTGATCAAATGATCTGCCGCCAGTACCAACAGGAGCGGATCCTGACCGTCCTGTACGGCCTTCAGGGCAGCAAGCGTAATAGCAGCGGCGGTGTTGCGCGCCACAGGCTCGAGAAGTAGCTCGCAATCATCGAAACCCAACTGGCGCATCTGTTCCGCGGCAACGAAACGATGGGCTTCGTTGCAGATGATTTGCGGCTTCAGATCGGTAAGACCGGACAGGCGCTCGACCGTCACCTGGAGCATGGTGTGCTCATCTGCCAATGACAGGAATTGCTTCGGGTTGAGCTCACGGGACATTGGCCACAAACGCGACCCGGAGCCGCCAGCCATCACAATAGGTAAAATCATAAGCCACCCAGGACCGAAGTATACGGTTGCACAAAGCCTAGGACTTGCAACACATAGATGATTTGGAATGTTGATACTGCGAGCATCCCTGCAGCGCCGACAACGCGACCAAACAGAATGGCGTACGCAAGCAGCGAGAATACCATGAAATGATTGAAAATATCCGATATCCGGTAGGCCACAACCTGGGCATCGTGCAACGCCAGCAAGATCAGCAAGCCACTTAGATGGAGGATCACCGAGTAAGCAATAAAGGGCTGTTGGCGCTGTATACGAGCAAACATGAAGACCAACGGCGATAACAGCGCAAAATGAAATATCGCCCGAAAAAAGTTGATCGAACCACCCTGACCACTAAGAATATTATTAATATAAAAGTCGAGCCTAGGATTCTCCAGCAGCGACAAGAGCTGTAAAAACCCTTTAAGCACACTGATGTCCAGCAAGTAGAGTGCAAACAGCGCGCAGCAACACAAATATATATAAAATACCGTACGCACCCCGGCTGCGCGGAGCAACATAAAGGGCAGAAACAGAATGGCCGAATAATGAAATAACACGGCCCCACACAAGACCGCCAGACTTTTCGACCACTGCCCGTTAAACACCAGGTAAGCTGAACACATTACCAAGCCGGTGGCCACACCGATACGAATCTGCGTGAAGTCCTGCAGCAAGAAGAAGTAAGACAGGTAAATTGCAACACTCAACCAACGATACGGTGTTGCCCGCTCCATCACATAAAATTTGCTACCGACGCCCAAAACCGCGTAAAAAACAAACAGCAGTATCGCTGAACCCGTCAGTAGCGAAGACAGCTTAGCCAGACCGAAAAAAGTTGGCTCGACAAAAAACGGCCCAAATTCACCAGAAACAATACCTGCATAATAATCAAGGTAGTTCCCGTGATCGTCCGATACCCCGGGCGCCTGGAAGGCACACATGGCAATCAGCAAGGCGGCCAAGCCCCAGTAGCAAAGCTTGCGCTTGCCACCCAGCAACGAGAGTAGCGCCGAAACCAGGAAAGGCAGATAGTAGAAAAGCATACGACGCAACCCTAGACAGAACCCCGAGCGACCATGTGAAACAGAGCAACTGCCCGCTTCGCTTAACCCTCAGCCCTGATCGAAATAGTCCAAGACATGCTGATGCACGCACAACGAAGTTGTGCGCACGTCGACCCAGCGATATTCAGCATGCTGTTCACGTGGCAGGCTTTCAAGTGCCGAATCTGCCAGTAACAGGGTATAGGCGAGTACCACATAGTGAGTGCCCGAATCGTACTCATCTGCCGAAAAGTAACTATCGCGGTAGAAGTGTTCGTACACACCGCGAAACGTCGCGCTCGCCATTAACAGTTGCACCCCGAGCTCGGAGTGACTGATGCGGCGAAACGCCTGTTCCAGTGACTCGTTCTTGCGCACCCGCCCCCCGGGGGTAAACCAGTATCCCTGGGCGGGACGATTCAAACGCTCGCCCAGAAGCACTTGCCCGTGCTCATTCAACACGAGCAGGTCAATCGCTATCAGAGGCGTATGCATGACGACTGTGCGGAATGCATCCGCCTGCAGATAGCCGGCCATTAGCGTCTGGCCGAACTTTCGTGATCGACAAACCACTGATAGGCATCGACCAGGCCATCTTCGAGACTGATAGAGGCCTGCCAGCCGAGGTTCTTCAAACGAGAGACGTCCAGCAGCTTTCTTGGCGTGCCATCAGGCTTGCTGGCATCAAAGCCAAGACGCCCCTGATAACCGGTCACTCGACAAATGGTTTCAGCCAGCTCACGAATAGTGCAGTCGACGCCTGTCCCCACGTTAATGTGTGACAAGGTCGGCTGGGTATGTTGCTGATACACCTGCGACTCCATGTTCATGACATGCAGGCAGGCCGCCGCCATATCATCTACGTGCAGAAACTCGCGCATCGGTGTGCCGCTGCCCCAGATGACCACCTCCTGGTCACCCCGCACCTTGGCTTCATGAAAACGACGAATCAGCGCCGGAATCACATGGCTGTTTTGCGGATGATAGTTGTCATGAGGGCCGTACAGGTTGGTCGGCATGACACTGCGGTAATCCACCCCATACTGGCGGTTGTAACTTTCACACAGCTTGATACCGGCAATCTTGGCGATGGCGTAAGGCTCGTTGGTAGGCTCCAGTACGCCAGTCAACAACGCTCGCTCTTCAATTGGTTGCTCAGCGAACTTTGGATAGATACACGAAGACCCGAGAAACAGCAGCTTTTTTACGCCGCTGGCGTACGCGCCCTGAATGATGTTGGCCTCAATCATCAGGTTTTCATAAATGAACTGAGCTGGGTATTCATTGTTGGCATGAATACCCCCTACCTTGGCCGCTGCCAGGTAAACCTGATCGATCTGCTGCTCGGCAAAGAACGCACTGACCTGGCGCTGATCCAGCAGGTCGAGCTCTTCCCGGGTTCGCGTAACGATGTTGGTGTAGCCCTGCTGCTTCAATGCACGCATCAATGCCGAGCCGACCATACCGCGGTCACCGGCAACGAAAACCGTTTCTTTACTCACGATTAACGCTCCACCGCTACATGCACGTCATGACCATGGGACTTGAGCAGCGCGTGGCGCTGGGCCACCTTGAGATCTTCGCTGACCATTTCCGCACACATCTCCTGAACGGTAATTTCCGGCACCCAGCCCAGCTTCTCTTTTGCCTTGGCTGGATCGCCCAGCAAAGTTTCTACTTCCGCAGGACGGAAGTAGCGCGGGTCGACACGCACAATGACATCGCCAACCTTCAGCGCTGGCGCCTTGTCACCTTCGATGGCGGAAACGATCGCAACCTCATCAACACCCGTGCCTTCGAAGCGCAACGAGACACCCAACTCCGCTGCTGACCACTCGACGAACTGGCGAACCGAGTACTGCACACCCGTAGCAATGACGAAGTCATCAGCAACTTCCTGCTGCAGCATCATCCACTGCATGCGAACGTAGTCCTTGGCATGCCCCCAGTCACGCAGCGCGTCCATGTTGCCCAGGTACAGGCAATCTTCCAGCCCCTGACTGATATTGGCCAAGGCACGGGTAATCTTGCGGGTCACGAAAGTCTCGCCGCGACGCGGCGACTCGTGGTTGAAGAGAATACCGTTACAGGCATACATACCGTAGGCTTCACGGTAGTTGACCGTGATCCAGTAGGCATACATCTTCGCCACCGCATAGGGCGAGCGCGGATAGAACGGCGTGGTTTCACGCTGCGGCGTCTCTTGGACGAGGCCATACAGTTCAGAGGTCGACGCCTGATAGAAGCGGGTTTTCTTTTCCAGGCCGAGCAAGCGAATGGCTTCGAGAATCCGCAGGGTACCCAAGGCATCGACATCCGCGGTGTACTCAGGCGACTCAAAACTTACCGCAACATGAGACTGGGCGCCCAGGTTGTAGACTTCATCAGGCTGAACTTCCTTGATGATGCGGGTCAAGTTGGAAGCGTCGGAAAGATCACCGTAGTGCAAAACGAAATTCTGATTGGCAACATGTGGATCCTGATAGATATGGTCCACACGCTGGGTATTGAATGAAGAAGCCCGGCGCTTGATTCCGTGAACTTCGTAACCTTTTTCCAGCAGCAATTCGGCGAGATAAGAACCGTCTTGCCCGGTAACGCCAGTAATTAAAGCTTTCTTTTTCATTTCAATTATCCAGTTCTATATTTCAGCCGAAATCAAATCAGAAACCCTGTCAGCCCAGTGCAGATGGCTGAACACACGCGCTGCGCGCTCGTGAATGACGCCGGGTTGCTCGAGATCAGGCGCTTGCGCCCGGTAAACACTGAGGATACGTGCTGCCATTTGCCGGACATCAAGCCGGTCGACGATAAAACCATTGCGACCTTCTTCCACGAGCTCCGTGGCGATGCCGACATCAAATGCCACTACGGGTACGCCACACATTAGCGCTTCCCCTACCATCATAGGGCCAGCATCTTCGATTGACGTACTGACAAACAGATCAGACTTACGATAAAGCGCCGCCAACGCGGCATCGCCTTGACAGTAGTCGAATTGGATCACTTTAACACGCTCAAGACCCAGATGAGAGAAGCGATCCGGCGCCAGGCACAGGAGACCAATCTCCTCCCCCGCGAGCAACTGCTGCTCCAGACAGACGAGCACTAGGGAGAGGTATTCAAAACCCTTGCGCGGGTCGTCAGCATCATTGGCATTGGTAAGCATCCGGAACTGCACCGAACGCTCCGGAGCACGCTGCGCCAATTCTGGCTTGAACAGGTCGGCGTCCAGCGGCAGCGACAACAGCTGATGGTCAGCATATTGAATGGCAGAGCGCTTTCCGGCCTCATGAATGCGCTGGCTACCCGACAATAATGTCGCCTTCATCTGCAGAATGTTCACCGACTTGGCGCGCAACTGATAAGCCGCATAATTTTTCTGGCGCTGATCGAGCGCCGGACAATCAGAGCAATCGACCTGGAAACCCGTGCACTGCCAGTAGTAGTGGCAGCCACCGGTCAGGTGCGCCATGTCCATTGAGGTGTAATACACCTTGCAACCAGTTTTTCTCTGGATCCGCAGGACATCGAAGCTGTTGGCAAAGCCCGCAACCCAGTGCACAAAGAGCACATCTGCCGAGGTAATACGCTGAACCAGCTCGGGATTGATGCCTTGAACCGCGGACTCGCCGACAGAAAAGAACAGGTACTTTCTTTTTGCCGAAAATCGCTCGCGAGCGGCAAAGTGGGCCCGCACCCTGGAGAACACTTTTGATGGCAAGTGCTTCCTGGCAAACGCCTTGATGCGGACCTTGAACAGTTCGCTCACCACCCGCGTTACCGCCGGCACGGTATGGGACGATCGGGATTCAGCCACAAACAATTGCGAGTCGTGCCCGGCTGCCAGCAAGGACGCGTGAAAGCGCAAAGCCGCACTGCCGGCACCACCAAAATCATTGGTAGACAAGTGAATGACCCTGGCACTGAGCGCTTGCTGCGCCCGCTCGGACGCACCGGTTTCCTTGAGACTCAACGCTGCTTCCTCATATAAACCCGCAAACCGATCAAGCAAATAACGAAGTACAGGATATAAGTAACAACGTATGCTTGCATAACACTTTCAACGCCCACCTGAGCGCGACTCATCAGCCAGGCACCCAACAAAAACAAACCGCCCTGGAGCACCTCGGCAATAATATATAATTTCGTTGCCGCCTTCGCCACGGCGATAAAACCGATTACATAGGCCGATATTTTGAAAAAGTCCCCCAGCAACTGATAAATAATCAGGTCGGCCAGCGGGCTAAACTCTTCGGAAAAAATAAGCTTTATGAAGATCGTTCGCCCCAGGTACAGCGTCCCCGCACCAAGGACAAAAATAGCCTGAACCAGATACAGGTGCCGGAGAGTCATCTTCACCACGACAGTACTGTTCTGTTCAGGGGAAATCCGTGGCACAAAATAGAAGGCCAGGAACATGGTAAAGAAACCCAGGTACGCCGCAGAAAAGCGAATCGCCGCCTGCCAGATCCCCGCATCGTGATAGCCCACCTGGGAAATCAACATGCTGCGCACAGTGATTTCTACCAGCGGGAATGCCAGCGTGCTGACCACCAGCATTGTGGTATAGGCAAACAATTGCCGGAACGACAGCCCATCAATCTTGAATAGGCGAATCCGCCCCCAAAAAGGTGAGCGACGGTAAAAGTACAGTGCTGGTAGCGCGCACAAGGATGAAGCCAGAACGATGGAAACCCCGGCCCCATACTCCAGATAACGGGAGATACAGAACCATAACAAAGGGACCGCCAGGACGTTGCCAAGAATCTGGCTGTAAGCGAAAACGTGGGTTACACGCAAGCCATTGGTGACACCGAAAACAACATTTGCAAACGCCAGTGCCAACTGGGCAATGGCCAGCAGAATGATGATCGACTGATAGTCATCGACACCAAATACAAACAGTGAAAGCGGCCGTGAAAGCACTATCCCCGCAATACAAACCAACAGGGAGAATAACAGGGCATAGGTGACCGCAGCCGAAATGAAACGCAGCAGTTTCCTGGGCGTCTGGTGGTACTCAGAACAGTACTTGACCAACGCATTGATGATGCCGCCTCCGGAAAGAATCGTCAGCACACTGACAACACTCATCAGGTGCCCGAGCTTACCCACGCCCTCCGGACCAAGATAAACAGCCATGACTTTAAGAAGGATGAAGCCCATGAGCACTTTCGATGCATGGGCGCCACCCGTGAACAGGGCTGAACGGACAGCACTCATTGAATTGAACTCAGCCCCTCGAGCGCTGCATCAATGACGGTAGCCACCATGGCATCCGTCATGTTGAACCAGACCGGAAGGCGAACCAGTCGTTCACTGTCACGAGTCGTTACTACGTCGTCACCGACAAACCTGCCGAACTGCTGGCCTGCAGGGCTGGCATGCAGAGGGATATAGTGGAATGGCGTCAAGATTTCGCGCTGACGCATATGGCTGATGAACTGCGCACGCTGGTCGAGCGACTGGAGTTTCAGGTAGTACATATGGCCATTGTGCTCGCAGCCCTCCGGAACCTGGGGACGCTGAACCAGCCCATGCAATTCCGAAGCCGCAAAGGCCTGGTGATACATATCCCAGATTTGCAGTCGACGGGCATTGATCTCTTTCGATTTTTCCAACTGTGCATAGAGGTAAGCAGCCTGCAACTCACCCGGCAAGAAACTTGAGCCAATGTCACGCCACGTGTACTTGTCGACCTGCCCACGAAAGAACTGCGAGCGGTTCGTACCTTTCTCACGAATGACTTCTGCACGCAAAACAAAGCGCTCGTCATTAATCAGCAGCAAGCCCCCCTCACCACCGCTGGTATAGTTCTTGGTCTCGTGAAAGCTGTAAGCCGCCAAATGCCCAATGGTGCCCAGCGGCCGTCCTTTGTAGGTCGACATCATGCCTTGAGCCGCATCTTCGACAACGAACAGGCCGTACTTCTCGGCAATGGCCATCAACGTGTCCATTTCGCAGGCAACACCGGCATAGTGCACAGGAACGATCGCTTTTGTTCGTTCGGTAATCGCCTGTTCAACCAAGGTTTCGTCGATATTCATGGTGTCAGCCCGAACATCAACAAAGACAATTTTGGCACCGCGCAAAACAAAGGCGTTGGCGGTACTGACAAAGGTATAGCTTGGCATGATGACTTCATCGCCAGGGCCAATATCCAGAAGCAGTGCTGCCATTTCGAGCGCCTGGGTACAGGACGGCGTTAACAACGTGCGCAAGCAAGCAAAGCTTGTCTCAAACCACTGTTGGCAGCGTTGACTAAACTCGCCATCTCCGGACATTTTATCGCTGCGCATCGCCGCAATAACGTACTGATCTTCCGCACCGGTGTAAGGTGGTTTGTTGAACGGAATCATGCTACACCCTCGAAAATTCGCTTTCAGGCCGCCTTGCTGCACGATAGCAAAGCGGGCCTCACGATAAAACAGAGCCTGCCCCGGAAACACCAAAAGCGGCGCCGCCGCTTTTGGAGTCATGACCGAGCACTTTAATTATTGCGGTCGAACCGGCCGCCGGCGCATCGCTGCCGCCAACAGGACATAGCCTACACCCAGGAGCAATCCAGCCAGCGCCGCCATGGCCAGCACCACAGATTTTCTTGGCTTGATCGGGGCGTCAGGCTGTTCTATAGGACCGTCGATGCGAAAAACCGCTACACTCTCAGGGTTGACTTCAACACTCATATAGAATGCATACCGGGCCTGCAGGTCACGCAAACGGGTAATGAACGGATCGTCAGACCTGCGCTGCTCGAGGTTCTGAATCTCCGCCTCCAGCGCCTTGGTACCACGCATGTAGCTCAAGTGCCCATCCATACCCGCAGACACTTCGGTAGACAAATTCCCACTGATAATCGGCGGCTCTTTCAAACCAATTGCACGCGCAACATTCAGCGCCTCGCGCAACTGAATAATAAGGTCCTCGCGCACCTTCTGCCCACCTTCGCGCAAACGATCAATCTGTTGAGCCAGATTCCTCGCGCGAACTTCTGCTTCGCGGGTGACGTTCTTTATCATCTCTTCACGAGCCGAATCACCGGCGCGCATAACGTAAGTCTTGGCCCAGGCGACCACACGCTGTGGATCCTCGCCTTGCACTGTCAACGAATAGCGATCAGGGGAGTCTTTTCCACTGGGTGAAATCACCAACTCACGAGAAAATTTTTCGTAAAGTCGAGTTTGCGAACCCGCACGCTCTGACTCGCTGAGCGATGGCAGATAAAACTCTTCAAAAAAACTACGGCGCAACGATTCCGCTTGAAGATCACGCAAAAAAACCTCGTACACATCCTTGACCGAGTACGGTTTCAGCTCAGCCTCGGCAGTACGACCGTAGTTGAAATCGGCGATACCATTCTGGGTCGGCGGAATGACAAAAACCCGGGCTTCATAAACAGGCTTGGCGATGAACAGATAAATCACAGCTGCCAGGACGGCGAGGAACATGACTGACAAGATAATCAGTTTTTTCGCCCAAAGGCTTCCAAGTAACTCAAGCACGTCCAACTCTGGATCTAACCGATTACTCTCGGAGGTGTTGCGCATTTATAATTCAGTCCTTATCAGGTTTCGCTGCGCTCTTATCGTTGAGCGTTTTTACATCTATAACAGCCACGCCCTTGCCATTGGCAATCGCCAAGCAGGCTACGAAAATCAAACTTTAGCTCGCCCCCGCCCTTCTTTGCCAAGCAATCGGCCGGCCAGCACCAACAAGGGGCCCACAGCCAGACCAACCAGCAATGCGATAAGTACAAATACAGCCAACGGCAGGGAAGGCAGTGTCCAGGCCATGAAATGCAATGACGCCGGCTGCTGATTATCCAGCACAAAAATCAGCACCATCGCTGCTAGCAGCAAAAGAAATACGACCAAAATCAACCGCTTGAAGTTCCGCACGGAGGCTTCCTTTTATCCGATTAGTGTTCTTGGGACTCTTCCTCATTCACCCGATCCCGCAGCTCCTTGCCTGGCTTGAAGTGTGGCACAAACTTGCCATCCAGGCTGACGGACTGACCGGTTTTTGGGTTGCGACCTACGCGGGGGGCACGATAGTGCAGGGAGAAGCTGCCAAAGCCGCGGATTTCGATGCGATCGCCAGTGGCCAGGCACTGGGACATTTGCTCAAGCATGGTCTTGATGGCCAGCTCGACATCCTTGGATGAGAGCAGCCCTTGATGGGTGACAATACGTTCGATCAGCTCCGACTTCGTCATATTTTTCCCTTCTTTATCAAGCAGCTAGATCATTGCTCCGTTGTTTTTAGCATGACCTGAGGGATTTGAACAGGGCGGTTCTTGACTTAATCGGATTTTGAAGAAATACGCCTTGGCGTAATGGATGATAGCTGTTTGCCATTGATTACGCCGAAGCTCACTGGCGTAAGGGTTTCAGCCGCAAGCAAGAATCGCAGGCATAAAAAAGGGCGACCGAAGTCGCCCTTTTTTAACACCAGCAGAACTTAGTTCTGTTTGGCCATTGCCTGACGCAGCAGCGCAGCCATGGTGGTGTCAGCAGCAGCTTCCGGAGCGGATTCTTTCAGGCTCTGGATAGCTTCTTTCTCTTCAGCGTCGTCTTTCGACTTGATCGACAGCTGGATGACGCGCGATTTGCGGTCAACGCTGATGATCTTCGCTTCGATCTCTTCGCCTTCCTTCAGGACGTTACGCGCGTCTTCAACGCGGTCACGGCTGATTTCGGAAGCTTTCAGAGTGGCTTCGATGTCGTCGGCCAGGGTGATGATGGCGCCTTTGGCGTCAACTTCTTTTACAACACCCTTGACGATTGCACCCTTGTCGTTGCTAGCAACGTACTCGGAGAACGGATCGCTTTCCAGTTGCTTGATACCCAGCGAGATGCGCTCGCGCTCTGGGTCAACCGACAGGATGACGGTGTCCAGCTCGTCGCCCTTCTTGAAGCGACGTACGGCTTCTTCGCCGACTTCGTTCCAGGAGATGTCCGACAGGTGAACCAGGCCGTCGATGCCGCCGTCCAGACCAATGAAGATACCGAAATCGGTGATCGACTTGATGGTGCCGGAGATCTTGTCGCCCTTGTTGAACTGGCCAGAGAAGTCTTCCCATGGGTTGGACTTGCACTGTTTGATGCCCAGGGAGATACGACGACGCTCTTCGTCGATGTCCAGAACCATGACTTCCACTTCGTCGCCGACTTGTACGACTTTCGAAGGATGGATGTTCTTGTTGGTCCAGTCCATTTCGGAAACGTGTACCAGGCCTTCCACGCCTTCTTCCAGCTCTGCGAAGCAGCCGTAGTCGGTCAGGTTGGTAACACGCGCCATGACGCGGGTGCTTTCTGGGTAACGAGCCTTGATAGCAACCCATGGGTCTTCACCCAGTTGCTTCAGACCCAGGGATACACGATTGCGCTCGCGATCGTACTTCAGAACCTTGACATCGATCTCGTCGCCAACGTTGACGATTTCCGATGGGTGCTTGATACGTTTCCAAGCCATGTCGGTGATGTGCAGCAGGCCATCAACGCCGCCCAGGTCAACGAATGCGCCGTAGTCGGTGAGGTTCTTGACGATACCTTTGACTTGCTGGCCTTCCTGCAGGGATTCCAGCAGAGCTTCGCGCTCGGCGCTGTTCTCGGCTTCCAGGACGCTGCGACGGGAAACGACAACGTTGTTGCGCTTCTGGTCCAGTTTGATGACCTTGAATTCCAGCTCTTTGCCTTCCAGGTGGGTGGTGTCGCGCACTGGGCGGACATCAACCAGGGAACCAGGCAGGAACGCACGGATACCGTTAACGTCGACAGTGAAGCCGCCTTTAACCTTACCGTTGATAACGCCCTTGACCACTTCTTCGGCGGCGAAAGCTGCTTCCAGAACAATCCAGCACTCGGCGCGCTTGGCTTTTTCACGGGACAGTTTGGTTTCGCCAAAGCCGTCTTCGACCGCGTCCAGCGCAACGTGAACTTCGTCACCGACCTTGATGGTCAGCTCGCCAGCTTCGTTGTAGAACTGCTCGAGCGGGATGACGCCCTCGGACTTCAGGCCAGCGTGTACGGTAACCCAGTCGCCGTCGATGTCGACAACGATACCGGTGATGATCGCACCCGGCTGAAGATTGAGGGTTTTCAGGCTTTCTTCAAAGAGTTCTGCAAAGCTTTCGCTCATTTTAATTCCTGTAGATTAGGGCGGGACATACGCCCATCAGCCACATTCCAGACAATGTGGGTTTCGTTCATATAAAGGAAAGCCGACAGGACGTTGACTGGTGCCCCTGCCTGCTCTCCTGGTCATCAGGCGATATCGCGCAGGGCGATCTCGCTCTTGATGCGTTGCAACACCTGCTCGATGGACAACTCCGTGGAATCCAGCTGGATCGCATCGGCCGCCGGCTTGAGCGGGGCCACTGCGCGCTGGGTGTCGCGCTCATCACGCGCACGAATCTCATCTAGCAGACTCGACAGACTAACATCTTCGCCCTTGCCCTTCAACTGCAAGTAACGACGGCGGGCACGCTCCTCGGCGCTGGCGGTCAGAAAAACCTTCAGCGGCGCATTCGGGAACACCACGGTGCCCATGTCGCGGCCGTCGGCAATCAGCCCCGGCGCTTCCTGGAACGCCCGCTGGCGCTGCAGCAAGGCTTCACGCACCGCCGGCAGCGAGGCGACCATGGAAGCACCGGCACCCACGGTTTCGGTACGGATGACATTGCTGACATCCTCACCTTCGAGAATGATCTGCTGCAGCTTGCCCGGCTCGGCGGCGATGAACTGCACATCCAGATGTGCGGCCAGGGCCTTGAGCAATTCTTCGTTGGTCAGGTCGACACCGTGGTTGTTGGCGTTGAAGGCCAGCAAGCGGTACAGCGCGCCGGAATCCAGCAGCTTCCAGCCCAGCTCGCGGGCCAGCAGGCCGGCGACGGTGCCCTTGCCCGAGCCGCTTGGCCCGTCAATGGTGATGACCGGTGCGTTGGAATTCACGACTTGCCCTCTTCTGCCACACGGATGCCGACTTCGGCGCACAGGGCGAGGAAGTTCGGGAACGAGGTCGCGACGTTGGCACAATCATGGATGCGGATCGGCGCAGTGGCGCGCAACGAGGCCACACTGAAGGCCATGGAGATGCGATGGTCGCCATGACCGTGCACTTCACCGCCGCCGATCACGCCGCCGTCGATGATAATGCCGTCCGGGGTTGGCTCGCACTTTACGCCCAGGGCCAGCAGGCCGTCGGCCATGACCTGGATGCGATCGGATTCCTTGACCCGCAGCTCTTCGGCACCGCGCAGCACGGTACGGCCTTGGGCGCAGGCCGCGGCGACGAACAGCACCGGGAACTCGTCGATGGCCAGCGGTACCAGGTGCTCGGGGATCTCGATACCTTTGAGTTTAGCCCCGCGTACGCGCAGGTCAGCCACCGGCTCACCGCCGACTTCACGCTGGTTTTCCAGGGTGATGTCGCCGCCCATCAGGCGCAGGATATCGATGACGCCGGTACGGGTCGGGTTGATGCCGACGTGCTCGAGCAACAGTTCGGAGCCTTCGGCAATCGATGCAGCCACCAGGAAGAACGCCGCCGAGGAAATATCCGCCGGCACTTCGATATGAGTTGCCGTCAGCTTGCCGCCAGATTCCAGCGAAGCCGTAGGACCCTCAACGTCAACGCTGTAGCCAAAGCCACGGAGCATGCGCTCGGTGTGGTCGCGGGTTGGCGCAGGCTCGGTAACCGTGGTCTTGCCTTGGGCGTACAGGCCGGCCAGCAGCAGGCAGGATTTGACCTGGGCACTGGCCATCGGCAGCGTGTAGGTCAGGGCCTTGAGGGTGTGGCCACCACGGATGGTCATCGGCGGACGACCTTCGGCGGCAGTTTCGATCACCGCGCCCATTTCCCGCAGCGGGTTGGCCACGCGATTCATCGGCCGCTTGGACAGCGAGGCATCGCCGGTCAGCACGGTGTCGAACGGCTGCGCCGCCAGCAGGCCGGAGAGCAGACGCATGGAGGTACCGGAGTTACCCAGGTAGATCGGGCCCGGTGGCGGCTTCAGGCCATTGAGGCCGACACCATGGATAGTCACACGGCCATGGTGCGGGCCTTCAATGACCACACCCATGTCGCGGAAGGCCTGCAAGGTTGCCAGGGCGTCTTCGCCCTCGAGGAAACCTTCCACTTCGGTGGTGCCTTCAGCCAGGGAGCCGAGCATGATCGAGCGATGGGAAATCGATTTGTCACCTGGTACACGAATACGGCCAGTCACGCGGCCACCAGGATTTGCCAGGAAAATCAGGTCGTTGGAGTTCATAGCGTCCACATAGGCCCGGCGGGCCAGGATTTTACTGAAATGCTCGCGGGCAACACGGGCGCGCGTGAAGACGCCCAGCAGTTGATGCCCATCCCCTGCATCGACCGCGTCGCGCAAGGCGTCGAGGTCGCTGCGAAATGTATCCAGCGTGCGCAGGACAGCCTCGCGGTTGGCGAGAAAGATGTCGTGCCACATGACCGGGTCGCTTCCGGCGATTCTCGTGAAATCGCGGAAACCTCCGGCAGCGTAACGGAAGATATCGAGGTTTTCATTGCGCTTGGCCAGGGAATCGACCAGGCCGAAGGCCAGCAGGTGCGGCAAGTGGCTGGTCGCGGCCAGGACTTCGTCGTGACGCTCGACCTGCATGTGCTCGACATCGGCCTCAAGCACACGCCAAAGCTGGTCGACCAGCGCCAGCGCGGCCGGCTCGGTTTCAGCCAGCGGCGTGAGAATGACTTTGTGGCGGCGGAACAGCGAAGCATTGGAAGCCTCCACCCCGCTCTGCTCGGAGCCGGCAATCGGATGCCCGGGTACAAAACGCGGCAATCGCGCACCGAGGGCCTCGCGGGCGGCGCGCACGACATTACCCTTGGCACTGCCGACGTCGGTCAGCACCGCCTGGCCGAGATCCAGTTGAGCCAGGCGCGCGAGGAGCTTTTCCATGGCCAGGATCGGCACGGCCAGCTGAATGACATCAGCGCCGACGCAGGCGGCAGCAAGGTCTTCTTCGCAGCGGTCGACCACGCCCAGCTCCACCGCCAGCTTGCGCGACTGCGGATCGAGGTCGACACCGACCACTTCGCGGCACAGACCGCTTTCACGCAAGCCCTTGGCGAAAGACCCGCCAATCAGGCCCAACCCGACCACCACCAGCCGGCCGATGATCGGCCCAGGCTTGTTTACCACGACTTCAACCACGGAGCTGGACCCTGTTCAAAACTGCATGCACGCCATTCATACCTCAGAGTACCGCTTTCGGGTAGGAACCCAGCACCTTCAGGGCCACGGCTTCCTGACTGATCTGCTCGAGCACGGCCTTGATCAGCGGATCGCGGTGGTGGCCGACGAAATCGATGAAGAATACGTAGGTCCATTTGCCGCTGCGCGACGGACGGGTCTCGATACGAGTGAGGTCAATACCATTCTCGTGGAACGGCACCAACAGCTCGTGCAAGGCACCCGGCTTGTTGCTCATGGAGACGATGATCGAGGTCTTGTCGTCGCCGGTCGGCGGCACTTCCTGGTTACCAATCATCAGAAAGCGCGTGGAGTTGTCCGGCCGGTCTTCGATCTTCTCGGCCAGGCGCGTAAGGCCGTACAGGCCAGCCGCCATGTCGCCGGCAATGGCCGCCGAGTTCCACTCGCCCTTGACCCGCTTGGCCGCTTCGGCGTTGCTCGACACCGCCACGCGCTCGACATTCGGGTAATGGGCATCCAGCCACTTGCGGCACTGGGCCAGCGACTGGGCGTGGGAGTAGATGCGGCTGATGCTGTCGGTCTTGGTGTTCTCACCCACCAGCAGATGGTGGTGAATACGCAGCTCGACTTCACCGCAGATCACCATGTCGTGCTCGAGGAAGCTGTCGAGGGTGTGATTGACCGCACCCTCGGTGGAGTTTTCCACCGGCACCACGCCGAAGTTGACGGCGCCGGCCGCCACTTCGCGGAACACTTCGTCGATGGCTGCCATCGGCTTGCTGATCACCGCATGGCCGAAATGCTTCATCGCCGCGGCCTGGGTGAAGGTACCTTCAGGGCCGAGGTAGGCGACCTTCAGCGGTTGCTCCAGGGCCAGGCACGAAGACATGATTTCGCGGAACAACCGCGCCATCTCTTCGTTGCCCAGTGGCCCCTGGTTGCGCTGCATGACGCGCTTGAGCACCTGCGCCTCGCGCTCGGGACGGTAGAACACCGGCGTCTCGCCTTCGGCCAGGGTCGCGGTTTTGACCCGCGCCACTTCCTGCGCGCAGCGAGCACGGTCACTGATCAGCTCGAGGATCTTCTCGTCGAGGCTATCAATGCGCACCCGCAGCGCCTTGAGTTCCTGCTCCGACATCAGCCGTGCTCCTTCTCGAATTCAGCCATGTAGCCAACCAGCGCTTCGACCGCGTCCAGGCCCAGGGCGTTGTAGATCGAGGCACGCATGCCGCCGACCGAACGGTGACCCTTGAGGTTGAGCAGGCCACGGGCGTCGGCACCGGCGAGGAAAGCCTTGTCCAGGCGCTCGTCGGCCAGGCGGAACGGCACGTTCATCCACGAACGGGCGTTGACGCTGATCGGGTTGGTGTAGAAGTCGCTGTTGTCGATGAAGCCGTACAGGCGGTCTTTCTTGGCCCGGTTGCGCTGCTCCATGGCCTCGACGCCGCCCTGCTCTTTCAGCCACTCGAAGACCAGCCCCGACAGGTACCAGGAATAGGTTGCCGGGGTGTTGTACATCGAGCCGTTGTCGGCCGCGACCTTATAGTCGAGCATGGTCGGGCAACTGCTGCGGGCGCGGCCGAGCAGGTCTTCACGGACAATCACCACCACCAGGCCGCTCGGGCCGATGTTCTTCTGGGCGCCAGCGTAGATCAGGCCGAAGTTGGAGACGTCGATCGGACGCGAGAGAATGTCCGAGGACATGTCGACCACCAGCGGCACGTCACCGGTCTGCGGCACCCAGTCGAACTCCAGACCACCGATGGTCTCGTTCGAGGCGTAGTGCACGTAGGCGGCGTTGTTGCTCAGGTTCCATTCGTTCTGACCGGGGATGGCCAGGTAGTCGTAGGCCTTGGCACTGGCAGCAACGTTGATGTTGCCGTAGCGGCGGGCTTCTTCGATGGCTTTTTTCGACCAGATACCGGTTTCGATATAGTCGGCGGTGCCGTCTTCAGGCAGCAGGTTGAGCGGAATCTCGGCGAACTGCTGGCTCGCACCGCCCTGCAGGAACAGCACCTTGTAATTGGAAGGAATGGACATCAGGTCGCGCAGATCCTGCTCGGCCTTCTCGGCAATGGCCACGTAGTCGTCGCTACGGTGACTCATCTCCATCACCGACAGGCCTTTGCCACGCCAGTTCAGCATTTCAGCCTGGGCGCGCTGCAGTACAGCGTCAGGGAGCGCAGCAGGGCCTGCGCAGAAGTTAAAGGCTCGTTTGCTCACATCCACTCTCGCTCTGCTCTTGATGTCCGCAGGAGCCGGTCGGGCAGCGAGCCGTGCCCGACTGCCGCGACCTCCCCCACCAGGATTGCGCTACTAATAGGTTATTCCGGCTGTGCCTCTTCGTCGGCAACGGCATCGGCCTGTGGAGCCGCATCGGCATCCACTTCGGTGCCATCCACGTCGGCGTCGAAGTCCTCGTCACCTTCCTCTTCGGATGGCTCCTGGACCCGCTCCAGACCCACAAGGGTCTCGTCGCTGGCCAGTTTGATGAGGGTCACACCCTGGGTATTACGGCCCAGGCTGGAGACTTCACCGACACGGGTACGGACCAGGGTGCCCTGGTCGGAAATCAGCATGATTTCTTCGCCGTCGAGCACCTGCACAGCCCCGACCAGACGGCCGTTACGCTCGTTGCTGACCATGGCGATTACGCCCTGACCGCCACGCTTGTACTCCGGGAACTCGCTAATGGCAGTACGTTTGCCGTAGCCGCGCTCGGAGGCAGTGAGGATCTGGCTGCCTTCTTCCGGGATGATCATCGAGATCAGCTTCTGCCCTTCTGCCAGACGCATGCCGCGTACACCGCGGGCAGTACGGCCCATGGCGCGAACGTCGGATTCCTTGAAGCGGGTCACCTTGCCGGCGTCGGAGAACAGCATGACCTCACGCTCGCCATCGGTGATGGCCGCGGAAATCAGTACGTCGCCTTCGTCCAGCTCCAGGGCGATCAGGCCGACACTGCGCTGGCGGCTGAAGGATTCCAGCGGGGTCTTCTTCACGGTGCCGTTGGCGGTGGCCATGAAGATGAAGTGACCTTCGGTGTATTCCTCGACCGGCAGCATGGTCGAAATGTACTCGCCCTCGTCCAGCGGCAGCAGGTTGACCAGCGGCCGACCGCGCGCGGCACGGGAGGCTTCGGGGATTTCATAGGTCTTGAGCCAGTACACCTTGCCCTTGCTGGAGAACAGCAGCAGGGTGGTGTGGCTGTTGGCGACCAGCAGGTGCGAGATGTAGTCCTCGTCCTTGACGCCGGTAGCCGACTTGCCTTTACCACCGCGACGCTGGGCCTGGTAAGCGGCCAGTGGCTGGGTCTTGGCGTAGCCGCCATGGGAGATGGTCACGACCCGGTCTTCTTCCGGAATCATGTCACCCAGGGTCAGGTCCAGACGCGCATCGAGGATCTCGGTACGGCGCACGTCGCCGTACTCGGCGCGGATCAGCTCCAGCTCTTCACGGATCACTTCCATCAGGCGCTCGGCGCTGTTGAGGATGCGGATCAGCTCGCCGATCTGGTTGAGGATCTCCTGGTACTCGGCCAGCAGCTTCTCGTGCTCAAGGCCTGTCAGGCGGTGCAGGCGCAGGTCGAGAATGGCCTGGGCCTGTTCCGGCGACAGGAAGTACTTGCCATCGCGCAGACCGAACTGCGGATCAAGGTTCTCCGGACGGCAGGAGTCGGCGCCGGCGCGCTCGACCATGACCTGCACGGCACTGGACTCCCACGGCGTGCTGATCAGCGCTTCCTTGGCCTCGGAAGGCGTTGGCGAAGCCTTGATCAGGGCGATCACCGGATCGATGTTGGACAGGGCAACCGCCTGGCCTTCAAGGATGTGCCCGCGCTCACGCGCCTTGCGCAGTTCGAACACGGTACGGCGGGTAACCACTTCGCGGCGGTGGCGAACGAAGGCCTCGAGCAGCTCCTTGAGGTTCAGCACCCGTGGACGGCCGTCGATCAGCGCTACCACGTTGATGCCGAAGACGCTCTGCAGCTGGGTCTGGGCGTAGAGATTGTTGAGGATCACCTCAGGCACTTCGCCACGACGCAGCTCGATGACGATACGCATACCGTCCTTGTCGGACTCGTCGCGCAGCTCGGTAATACCTTCGAGCTTCTTCTCCTTGACCAGCTCGGCGATCTTCTCGATCAGACGCGCCTTGTTCAGCTGGTACGGCAGCTCGGTGACGACGATCTGCTGGCGGCCACCGACCTTGTCGATGTCTTCGACCATCGAGCGGGCGCGCATGTAGATACGGCCACGGCCGGTGCGATAGGCCTCGATGATGCCCTGGCGACCGTTGATGATCGCCGCGGTCGGGAAGTCCGGGCCGGGGATGAACTGCATCAGTTCGTCGACAGTAATGTCGGCGTTGTCGATCAGCGCCAGGCAACCGTCAATGACTTCACCGAGGTTGTGTGGCGGAATGTTGGTCGCCATGCCCACGGCGATCCCGCTGGAACCGTTGACCAGCAGGTTGGGGATCTTGGTCGGCATGACCGCCGGGATCTGCTCGGTACCGTCGTAGTTGGGTACCCAGTCGACCGTCTCTTTATGCAGGTCGGCCAGCAGCTCGTGGGCCAGCTTGGTCATGCGCACTTCGGTGTATCGCATGGCGGCGGCATTGTCGCCGTCGACCGAACCGAAGTTACCCTGGCCGTCGACCAGCAGGTAACGCAGCGAGAACGGCTGGGCCATACGTACGATGGTGTCGTAAACGGCGGTATCACCATGCGGGTGGTACTTACCGATCACGTCACCGACCACACGGGCGGATTTCTTGTACGGTTTGTTCCAGTCGTTACCCAGTTCGCTCATCGCATACAGAACGCGGCGATGCACGGGCTTCAAGCCATCACGCGCATCGGGCAGTGCACGCCCGACAATGACGCTCATCGCGTAGTCGAGGTAGGACTGTCTCAGCTCGTCTTCGATATTGACCGGGAGGATTTCTTTGGCCAGTTCGCCCATGAGAAGCCTGATTCCTTTTTCTGGTGAAACCTCGTCACATCCATATGGGACGAACGAAGCTCGCCGCTGCAAAGTGACTCCTTGCAACGACTTACGACAAATCAACGAGTTATGCCATGGATCTGCGCAGTAAAGACAGCCCCGCAGGGCGGCCTTGGAAACCGTCGGATGTTACCACAATCGCCCAGAGGGTGGGAGTAGCCTGCGGCACTACTACCCTACTGCTCGTCGATAACGCCCGTTAGCCGCTACAACAGGCCGCAGACGACGGCAAAGACTCAATGCAAACGCTTGCGACACATCAGTTGCGCCATCTTCACCGTGTCCGGGCGCTCGACGATGCCTTTCTCGGTGATGATCACGTCGATCAGGTCGGCCGGAGTTACATCAAAGACCGGATTGAACGCCTCGAAGTCGGCGCCTAGCGACTCGCCGCCGAGCTCCAGCAACTCGCTGGGGCTGCGCTCTTCAAGGAGGATGTCGTCGCCACTTTCAAGGTTCATGTCGATGCTCGAGCTCGGCGCCACGACCATGAAGCGCACGCCGTGGTGCATGGCATTGACCGCCAACTGGTAGGTGCCGATCTTGCTCGCCACATCGCCATTGGCAGTAATGCGCTCGGCGCCGACGATCACCCAGGTGATGCCCTTGGTTTTCATCAGGTGGGCAGCCGCCGAGTCGGCAGTGATGGTAGCCGGGATACCCTCGCCGGCCAGCTCCCAGGCGCTCAGGCGCGAGCCCTGCAGCCACGGGCGGGTTTCATCGACATAGACGCGCTCGATCATGCCTTCCAGGTAAGCGCCGCGCACCACCCCGAGGGCGGTACCGAAGCCGCCGGTGGCCAGGGCCCCGGTGTTGCCATGGGTGAGAATGGCCTGTTCGTTGCCCTGGTGCTTGCGGATCAGGTCGACGCCCAGCTGGGCCATGGTCAGGTTGGCTTCACGGTCGCTTTCATGAATGGCCACGGCCTCAGCCGCCATGATGGCCTGCACGTCATCGCCATCCTTGAGCCGCAGCAGGCGCTCACGCATGCGGTTCAGGGCCCAGAACAGGTTGGCGGCGGTCGGCCGCGCGTGCACCAGCAGCTCGAAATCCTCTTCCAGGGCCATTTCCCAGTCACCGCCGGCGGCCAGGCGCTGGGCAATCGCCATGGCCAGGCCGTAGGCGGCGCTGATGCCAATGGCCGGGGCGCCGCGCACCACCATTGTGCGGATAGCCTCGGCCACTGCGGCGGCGTCCTTGCAGGCCAGCCAGACCTGCGCCGACGGCAACGCGCGCTGGTCGAGCAGATAGAGGGTGCCATCCCGCCAATCGATGGCTTTCACCTTCTCTGCTGCCATTAGTCGATCGCGCATGCCTCACCCCATCATTCGGACATCAAAAGCGGACGATTATAGCGAGCCCCAGGCGCGGACGCTCGGGTATACTTCGCCCTCACCTTCTATCGCCCAGGGAAACCTGACATGCCCAAACCCGCTTTGCCGCTCGACCTGCTGCTCCTGCCTGCCTGGCTGGTGCCGGTCGAGCCTGCCGGGGTGGTTTTGCAGGACCATGCCCTGGGCGTGCGCGACGGGCAGATCGTGTTCATCGGCCCGCGCAGCCAGGCCCAGGCGTTCATCGCGGCGCAAACCCGCGAGCTGCCGGGCTGCCTGCTCAGCCCGGGACTGGTCAACGCCCACGGCCATGCGGCGATGACCCTGTTTCGCGGCCTGGCCGACGACCTGCCGTTGATGACCTGGCTGCAGGAGCAGATCTGGCCGGCCGAAGAGCGCTGGGTCGACGAAGATTTCGTCCGCGACGGCACCGACCTTGCCATCGCCGAGCAGGTAAAAGGCGGCATCACCTGCTTCAGCGACATGTACTTCTACCCCAAGGTAGCCAGCGAGCGCGTGCACCACAGCGGCATCCGCGCGCAAATCGCCGTGCCCCTTATGGATTTCCCGATCCCTGGTGCGCGCAGCACCGAAGAAGCCCTCCAGCTGGGCATCGAGCTGTTCGGCGACCTGCGCCACCACCCGCGCATCACCGTGGCCCTGGGCCCGCACGCGCCGTACACGGTCAGCGACGCCAACCTGGAAAAGATTCGCGTCATCGCCGAAGAGCTCGACGCGCCGATCCACATGCATATCCATGAAACCGCCCTGGAGGTCGAGCAATCGCTGCACACCCGCGGCGAGCGCCCGCTGGCCCGGCTGGCTCGCCTGGGCCTGCTCGGGCCGCGCCTGCAGGCGGTTCACATGACCCAGGTCAGCGACGAGGATCTGGCCCTGCTGGTAGAAAGCAACACCAGTGTGGTGCACTGCCCGGAGTCCAACCTCAAGCTGGCCAGCGGTTTCTGCCCGGTCGAGCGCTTGTGGCAGGCCGGCGTCAACGTCGCCGTCGGTACCGACGGGGTGGCCAGCAACAATGACCTCGACCTGCTCGGCGAAACCCGTACCGCGGCGCTGCTGGCCAAGGCCGTGGCCGGCTCGGCCAGCGCCCTGGATGCCCACCGGGCGTTGCGCATGGCCACCCTCAACGGCGCCCGGGCACTGGGCCTGGAGGCGATCACCGGTTCGCTGGAAGTGGGCAAGGCCGCCGACCTGGTCGCGTTCGACCTTTCCGGCCTGGCCCAGCAACCGCTGTATGACCCGGTGTCGCAATTGATCTACACCAGCGGCCGGGACTGCGTGAAGCATGTCTGGGTCGCCGGCAAGCCACTGCTTGACGACCGGCGCCTGACCCGCCTGGACGAACAGGCCCTGCACGCCACCGCCTGTGCCTGGGGCCAGCGGATCGGCGCGCGCAACGAATAAGCGTCCGGCAGCCAGTGCTGGCGGGCAAAAGCAAATTATCCAAGTTTCAGAGGACTGTTCCATGAGCAACGTCGACCACGCCGAAATCGCCAAGTTTGAAGCCCTGGCCCACCGCTGGTGGGACCGCGAAAGCGAGTTCAAGCCACTGCACGACATCAACCCGCTGCGGGTCAACTGGATCGACGAGCGGGTCAAGCTGGCCGGCAAAAAGGTCCTCGACATCGGCTGTGGCGGCGGCATCCTCAGCGAAGCCATGGCCCTGCGCGGCGCCACCGTGACCGGTATCGACATGGGTGAGGCGCCGCTGGCCGTGGCCCAGCTGCATCAGCTCGAGTCCGGGGTCAACGTCGAGTACCGGCAGATCACTGCCGAGGCCCTTGCCGAAGAGATGCCCGAGCAGTTCGACGTGGTCACCTGCCTTGAAATGCTCGAGCACGTGCCAGACCCTTCCTCAGTGATTCGCGCGTGCTTCCGTATGGTCAAGCCCGGTGGCCAGGTGTTCCTCTCGACCATCAACCGCAACCCCAAGGCCTACCTGTTCGCCATCATCGGCGCCGAATACATCATGAAGCTGCTGCCGCGCGGCACCCATGACTTCAAGAAATTCATCCGCCCGTCCGAGCTCGGCGCCTGGAGCCGCGACGCCGGCCTGACCGTCAAGGACATCACCGGCCTGACCTACAACCCGCTGACCAAGCATTACAAGCTGGCCAACGACGTTGACGTCAACTACATGATCCAGACCCTGCGCGAGGAATAAGCATGCGTTTGCGAGCGGTACTTTTCGACATGGACGGCACCCTGCTCGACACGGCGCCGGACTTCATCGCCATCTGCCAGGCCATGGTCGCCGAGCGCGGCCTGCCGGCAATCGAAGACCAGAAAATTCGCGACGTGGTCTCGGGCGGTGCCAAGGCCATGGTCTCGGTGACCTTCAACCTCGACCCTGAGGACGAAGGCTTCGAGGCCTTGCGCCTGGAATTCCTCGAGCGTTACCAGCAAGGTTGCGCGGTGCACAGCAAGCTCTACGACGGCATGGCCGAACTGCTGGCCGACATCGAGAAAGGCAAGCTGATCTGGGGCGTGGTCACCAACAAGCCGGTGCGCTTCGCCGAGCCAATCATGCAGCGACTGGGTCTGAGCGAGCGTTCGGCGCTGTTGATCTGCCCGGACCACGTGAAGAACAGCAAGCCAGACCCCGAGCCGCTGATCCTCGCCTGCAAGACCCTCAACCTGGACCCGGCCAGCGTGCTGTTCGTCGGCGACGACCTGCGCGACATCGAGTCGGGCCGCGATGCCGGCACCCGTACTGCTGCGGTGCGCTACGGCTATATTCATCCAGATGACAACCCCAACAACTGGGGTGCGGATGTGGTGGTCGACCATCCGCTGGAGCTGCGCAAGGTGCTCGACAACGCGCTTTGCGGCTGCTGATTTCAGACACGCATCGCGGGGCAAGCCCGCTCCCACAGCCCCGCGATGAAGTCACACCCATTTCCAGGAGGTAACCCCATGTTCGATTACTCTGCCCGCCCCGACCTGCTCAAGGGCCGGACCATCCTGGTCACCGGTGCCGGTCGCGGCATCGGTGCGGCCGCGGCCAAGAGCTATGCCGCCCATGGCGCCACCGTCTTGCTGCTGGGCAAGACCGAAGCCAACCTGAGCCAGGTCTACGACGAGATCGAAGCGGCCGGCCACCCCAAGCCTGCGGTCATCCCGTTCAACCTGGAAACCGCCCTGCCGCACCAGTACGACGAACTGGCGGCGATGATCGAAGCCGAGTTCGGGCATATCGACGGCCTGTTGCACAACGCCTCGATCATCGGCCCGCGCACGCCGCTGGAGCAGCTCTCGGGCGACAACTTCATGCGCGTGATGCAGATCAACGTCAATGCCATGTTCATGCTCACCAGCACCCTGCTGCCGCTGCTCAAGCTGTCAGCCGATGCCTCGGTGATCTTCACCTCCAGCAGCGTCGGGCGCAAAGGCCGGGCCTACTGGGGTGCCTATGGAGTGTCGAAGTTCGCCACCGAGGGTCTGATGCAGACCCTCGCCGACGAGCTTGAAGGGGTGGCGCCGGTGCGGGCCAACAGTGTCAACCCGGGCGCCACCCGCACCAGCATGCGCGCCCAGGCCTACCCTGCAGAAACACCGGAAAACAATCCGCTGCCAGAGCAGATCATGCCGGTTTACCTGTACCTGATGGGCCCGGACAGCACCGGCATCAACGGCCAGGCGTTCAACGCCCAGTAAGCTCAGCCCTCGGCCAGCTCCGCCCGGGCCCGGGCGGGCTGCTGGCGCTGCTCCTGCTCTTGTTGCATGCAGCGTTCAAGGAACAGGAACATATAGTCGTAGCTCTTGCAGACGGCCCGGCGCAGTTCGGTTTGCAGCGCCGCCGACGGGTTGTTGCCGGCCAGGGTGCAGACGATCTCCAAAGCCTCCCACGGGTGCGCGTCATCGTACTGGGCGTGCATCTTCAGCCATTTCATGGCGCGCTTGCGACCCTCTTCCGGGAAGCCCTGGGCATAAACTCCGGTAGAACACACCACCGCCGACCACTCGCCGGTTGCGCCTTCGATGGCGTAGTTGGTGGCGGCAATGGCCACTACCAGCGCATCGGTCGCACAGGTGTGCCAGCACCAGTCGCTGAGGGCATTGAGTTCGCTGGGAACGTCCTGCGCCTGCAGCTCCTCGAGGCTGACGCCATGGGCCTGGGCCCAGAACCGCCAGTAATCGGCGTGGTTGAGTTCGACACGGATGTTGCGCATCAGCCAGCGCCGCGCCATGTCTTCACCAGGGTGGCGGGCGTACTGGGTCTTGGTGAGGTTCTTGGCCATGTACAGCGAGAACTGCTCGACCACCGGCCAGCCACCAATCAGGTACTGGCGCATGGTCCGGCCACTGAGGCGGCCATCGCGCATGCGTTGATAAAGCTCGTGCTCCACCACCCGACGCTTGCTCTCGCTGCAGTCCTTGATCAACTGCTGGGCCCAAAGCGGGTAACTGCTGGGGTCCATCAATGGACCAGTACGTATGAACGCGTCAATCACTGTCAGCTCCTTGTTCCTTGTGATTATCGGTGGATCTCAGCGAAAGGTCCCCGGCGCCTTGAACAACAGGGGCCTTGCAGCAATCCGTTTGCGCTGCAAGCTGTCACAGGTGAACACCTGTGGCCGCTCGATCAGGTATCCCTGGGCGTAGTCGACGCCAATTTCCTGCAGGGCCTGCTCGATCAACGGGGTTTCGACAAACTCGGCAATGGTGCGTTTGCCCATCACGTGACCGATGTGATTGATCACCTCGACCATGGCCCGGTTGATCGGGTCATCGAGCATGTCCTTGACAAAACTTCCGTCGATTTTCAGAAAGTCTACAGGCAAATGCTTCAAATAAGCGAACGACGACATACCGGCGCAAAAGTCATCCAGCGAGAAACGGCAACCTAGGCCCTTGAGCTCGTTGATAAAGCGAATGGCGCTGCCAAGGTTGGCGATGGCGCTGGTTTCGGTTATTTCGAAACAAATCATGTGCGGCGGGATGGCGAACTCGCTGAACAGCCGTTGCAGGTATTCAAGGAATTTGTCGTCACCAATACTGCTGCCCGACAGGTTGATCGCGCACATGGCCAACGGGCCTTCGCGCTGCTCGTCCAGGCACTGGCGGATGACCTTGAACACACTGCGCACCACCCAGCGGTCCAGCGCAGTCATCAGGCCATAGCGCTCGGCGGCGGGGATGAAGCTGTCGGGCAGAATAATGCGCCCGCTCTCGTCATGCAGGCGCAGCAGAATCTCGATATGCCCGGCGCCCTCATGGGGGCCGAGGGCGGCAATTTCCTGGGCATACAGGCAGAAGCGGTTTTCTTCCAGGGCCACGTGCAGGCGCTGGATCCAGGCCATCTCGCCAAAGCGCATGGACAGCTCGCTGTCGTCGGCGTGGTACACCTGTACGCGGTTGCGGCCCTTCTCCTTGGCCATGTAGCAGGCCATGTCGGCGGCCCGCAGCGAAGCTTCGAGGGTGGTCGGGCCCTGGGCGATATGCACCAGGCCCAGGCTCACGGTGGTCATGAACGGTCGCCCTTTCCAGACGAAATGCAGGCTCTGCACGGCCTGTCGCAGGCTCTCGGCAATGCGCTCGGCCTGCTCCTGTGGGCAGTTTTCGAGGAGGATGCCGAACTCGTCGCCGCCCAGCCGCGCCAGGGTGTCGCCTTCGCGCAGGCCGGCCTGGAGCACCGCACAGATATGGCGCAGCAGTTCATCGCCCGCGGCATGGCCGCAGGTATCGTTGACCAGCTTGAACTGGTCCAGGTCGAGGAACATCAGCGAATGCCGTGCCGGCTTGCGCGCCATGGCGTTGAGCGCCAGCTCCAGGCGATATTCGAACTCGCGACGGTTGGCCAGGCCAGTCAGGGCGTCGTGAGTCGCCTGCCAGGACAGGTTGGCGATGTACTGGCGTTCCTGGGTCATGTCGTGCAGCACCAGGACAATACCGCTGACCTTGCCTTCGGCCATGATCGGCGCGCCCACCAGCGTCACTGACACGGTGCTGCCGTCCAGGCGCTGGATCAACTTGGTGTGTTCGCTGCCACCCTTGAGGCCACCTTCAAGCACGCGCTCGACCAGGGTCAGGCTGTCTTTTTCGGCGTTCTCGTCGAGCAGGCTGAACAGCGCCGCCAGCGGCAGGCCCTGGGCCTGGGCGGCATGCCAGTGGGTCAACTGCTCGGCGGCCGGGTTCATGTAGGCGATGCAGCCTTCGACATCGGTGGTGATCACGCCATCGCCGATCGATTCGAGGGTGATCTGCGCCCGCTCCTTCTCCACCTCAAGGGCATTGGCAAAGGCCTGGCGCTGGGCCAGCAGCTTGCTCGAGCGCATCCAGGCCAGGGCAATCAGAAACAGCGCAGTAGCGAGGTTAGTGACCAGCAGCACCCGCAGCAACATCCGCGAGCCTTCGCCCAGGGCATCGCTGAACGCCCGCGCGGCCGGGGTCACGGCATCGTTGATCGCGGCAATCTGCGCCTTCCAGCCAGCAACACTGCGGGCGTCGGCCTGGCCGGTGCGAAAACCGCTGTGCATCTGCTCGGCCACTTCGTCCAGCTGACGCAAGAATCCGTCACCGACCGCCCACAGTTCGATGGCTTTTTGCATATAGCTGACCTGATGAAAGTTCAGGTACAGCCAGATCACACTGGAAACGTCGTCGGGATGGTTGCCGCCCTGGAGGATGCCACGGCGCGCGGCGTCGATGTCCGGGGTCGGCAGGTCGAGGGCCACGCGCAGGTCATGGCCGCCCTGGGGCACGGCGAGGGCCTTGCGATACTTCCTGAAGACCGCCTCGTCGCGGCTGTCAGCGTATTGATTGAGGTAATAGATGGCGTCTTTCTGGCCCTTGGACCATAGGCTCTCGCCCGCCACATAACCACGCACTGCCGACAGCGCGTACAGGCTGATGCTCCCGAGCAAGGCCTGAAACAGCACCACAGCAACAAATGGCCAGATAATGCCCAACAACTTTGGCGCTTCGAGAGTCCGTTTTCGCTTCATGAGGTCCCTTGCAACAGAGCCGGATGAATCCCACCTACCAAAGCACAGCCTAGGCTATTTGCCATTAATCCTGCAGAGCTTTTCTCACTTGCTAACCAATTTGCCCTAACTCTGTTGCAAATGGCCGTACAGCTTGGCGTACAAGCCACCTTCGGCGATCAATTGCTGGTGATCGCCGTCCTCGGCGACATGGCCGCCGTCAAACACCAGCACCCGGTCGGCCTGCTTCACCGCCGACAGGCGGTGGGCAATGATCAGCGTGGTGCGGGCGCTGAGAAAACGGGTGAGGGCCTGGTGCAGGTTGTATTCGGTGGCCGCATCCAGGGCCGAGGTGGCCTCGTCGAGAATCACCACCTTGGGCTCGGCCAGCACCATCCGCGCAATGGCCAGGCGCTGACGCTGGCCACCGGACAAACGCACCCCGGAGCGACCAACCACGCTGTCCAGGCCTTGCGGCAAGGCGGCGATGGTAGCGTCGAGCTGGGCGATGTTCAGCGCCTGCCAGCAGGCATCATCGCTGCAGTCGCGGCCCATGGTCAGGTTGGCGCGCACCGTGTCGTTGAACAGCGACGGGTGCTGGAGCACCACCGCAACATGCTCGCGCAGGGTTTCCAGGCCGATTTCCTGCAGGGTCGAGCCACCAAAGCGGATGGTCCCGGCCTGGGCGCTGTACAGGCCCAGCAGCAGTTGCACCAGGGTGCTCTTGCCACCGCCACTGGCGCCGACGATGGCGACCTTTTCGCCGGGGGCAATCGACAGGTTGAGCTGGTCGAGCACCGGCTCGTCGTTGTAGGCAAAGCGCAGGCCCTGCACCTCGATGCCGACAGTGTCGCGGCCCTTGAACGGGTCGATGCCACCGGGGTATTGCGGCTCGTCGGCCCGCGCCAGCAGCTCGTTGAGCCGGCTCAGGGCGCCGCCAGCTGCGTAGTAGGCGTATTGCAGGTTGAGCAGTTGCTCGACCGGGCCGATCATGAACCACAGGTAGCTGAACACCGCCAGCATCTGCCCGATCGACAAGTCCGAGAACAGCACCGTGAGCATCGCCGCAGCGCGGAAAATATCGATGCCGAACTGGAACAGCAAGCCGCTGGCACGCCCGCTCGCGTCGCTTTTCCACTGCGAGGCGACGGCGTAGTTGCGTACCTCCTGGGCGCGCAGGCCAAGGCGGCCGAGGAAATAGCCCTGGCGGTTGCTGGCACGGATTTCCTGGATCGCGTCGAGGGTCTCGGTCAGCGCCTGGGTGAAGCGCGAGGTGCTGTCGTTCTCAAGCTTCTTCAGGTGCTTGACCCGCTTGCCCAACTGCACCGTGGCGAAGATCACCAAGGGGTTGAACAGCAGGATCAGCAGCGCCAGCTTCCAGTGCATCCACATAAGGATGGCGGCGGTGCCGGTCAGGGTCAGCATGGCCACCAGGAAGCGGCTGAGGGTTTCGCCGACGAACTTGTCGAGGGTGTCCAGGTCGGTGACCAGGTGGGTGGTCACGGTACCGCTGCCCAGGCTTTCGTATTCACTCAGGGAAATGCGCTTGAGGCGCTCAATCAGGCGAATGCGCAAGCGGTAGACGATGTCTTTGGCAAGGCCGGCGAACAGCTTGGCCTGCACCACGTTGAAGGCCAGGGCGGCGCAGCGCAGGGTCAGGGTGAATACCAGCATCAGGCCGATGTAGCCGCCAGCAACCTGCCAGTTGCCGGGCAGGAACTGGTTCATCCATTCGAGCGCGGCATCGCCATGGCCGAGCAGCACTTCGTCGACCAGCAACGGCAGCAGCAAGGGGATCGGCACACTGCACAACGCCGCCAGCACGGCCACGCCGTTGGCGATCCACAGGGCTTTTTTATGGCGCAGGGCCAGGCGGCGGATTTCTGCCCAGCTCAAGCGATCAGCATGCACAGGGCCTGGCCCTGGTACCGGGTCGGGTGAACCCGGCAGGTCAAGCACAGGCGGCCTGCTGCAGCCAGCGGCCGAGCAGCGGCTCAAGCGATTCGAGGGCTTGATAGCCATTGGTCAGCAAGGCCAGCTGGCCATTGCGTTCGGCCAGCAGGGTCGGGAAACCGGCAATGCCCAGGTCCTGGACCCAGGTGAAGTCCGCCGCCGTGGCCGCGCGCTGTTCGGCGCTGGTAAAGGCTTCGGCAAAGGCGGCGCGCTGGTAACCGGCCTGCTCGGCCAGTTCTACCAGCAAGGGCGCACGAGTGACGTCTTCGCCGCGCTGGTAGAAGGCTTGCTGGATCAGCTTGAGCAAGGCACCCACGTATTGCGGGTCAAGGCTACGGGCGGTGACCAGGGCCCGACAGGCAGGCTCGGTGTCGTAGACAAAACCGTCAGGCAGTGCGCCTTCGAATTGAAAATCCTGCCCGGTGGCGTCGTGTACCGCCTGCCAGTGATCAAGGATGTAGCCGCGGGTCGAGGCATCCAGCGCACGGCTGCCGGAACGCAGGCCGCCGAGCACCACCCGGGTCGGCACGCCCGCCGCCTGTGCCTGGGCGATCAGGGCCTCGGCGACCGGGGCAAAGCCCCAGCACCATGAGCACATCGGGTCCATCACATACAGCAGGCGTGCGGACATCAATCAGGCCTCGGCAGCTTTGCGGTAGTTGTGACCGATCGGGTGAGGCTGATTGCGCGCCTTGGCCAGTTCGATCTGCTTCTGCCGGTCAATGGCGCTGCGCCGGGTCTTTTCGCTCAGGCTGTCCCAGCAATGCGGGCAGCTGATGCCTGGCGAGTAGTGCTCGGACGCACGGTCTTCCACGCTGATCGGGGTGCGGCAGGCATGGCACTGGTCGTAATCGCCCTCGGTCAGGTCGTGACGCACGGTGACCCGGTTGTCGAACACGAAGCAGTCGCCCTGCCAGCGGCTTTGATCCTGTGGCACCTCTTCGAGGTATTTGAGGATCCCGCCCTTAAGATGATAGACCTCTTCGAAACCCTCGCCGAGCATATAGCTGGAGGCTTTTTCGCAACGAATGCCGCCGGTGCAGAACATCGCCACTTTCTTGTGCTTGGCCGGGTCGAAGTTGGCCTTGATGTACTCGGGGAACTCGCGGAAGGTGGTGGTCTTGGGGTCGATCGCGCCTTCGAAGGTGCCGATCGCCACTTCGTAGTCGTTGCGGGTGTCGATCAGCAGCACTTCAGGGTCGCTGATCAGCGCGTTCCAGTCCTGGGGCTCGACGTAGGTACCGACCTTGTAGTTCGGGTCAACGCCCGCCACGCCAAGGGTGACGATCTCTTTCTTGAGCTTGACCTTGGTGCGGTAGAACGGCTGTTCGTCGCAATAGGACTCTTTGTGGTCGATATCCACCAGGCGCGCATCGCTGCGCAGCCAGGCCAGCAGGCCGTCGATGCCTTCACGGGTACCGGAGACGGTGCCGTTGATACCTTCCTCGGCCAGCAACAAGGTGCCCTTGATGCCATTGGCCATCATGCTCTCGAGCAGCGGCTCGCGCAGCTCGAGGTAATCTTTCAGGGTGACGAATTTGTACAGCGCCGCAACGACGATAGCTTGGGACATGCAGTAACTTCTCCAGGTGGTCACCCTCGCAAAGGGCGGACCGGATGCCAAATAAAAACGCGCCGACAAGCGGCGCGTTGATCATTCTAGCAAAAACCTGACGAGGAAATCAGTGCTTGCTGCCACCGGCGCAGGTCGGCGACGCCGGGGCGACACCGATTTTCTGCCATTCCTGCGGTGTGTAGGTATGCAGCGCCAGGGCGTGAAACTCGCTCATCAGCTCACCGAGGGTGGCATACACCTTCTGGTGGCGCTTGACGCTGTTCAGCCCCTCGAACTGCTCGCTCACCAGCACCGCCTTGTAATGGGTCTGCTGCCCACGGCTGTGCATGTGGCTTTCATCGAGCACCTGCAAGTGCGTGGGTGCCAGCGCTTGCAGGCTGTGCTCGATCTTTTGCTGCATGGTCATGTCGGGCTCCGCTGCTTACTTCTTGGCTGGCGCGGCGGCCTTGCCGGCGTTCGGGTCGAGTTCCTTGGTCATGTCAGCCAGCAGCTTGTTGACCACCGGTACCGCGCTTTCCAGTTTCTGCTGGGTCAGCTGCGCCGATTGCTGGGTCACCTGCGGCATCTTCTCGAGGACTTTCTTGCCCAGAGGCGACTGGTAGAAGGCGACCAGGTCTTTCAGTTCGCTTTCAGTGAAGGTGGTGGTGTAGAGCTTGACCATGTCCGGCTTGAGCTTGTTCCAGCCGATGGCCTGGTCCAGGGCGGCGTTGGCCTTGGCCTGGTAGCTGTCGAGCACGGATTTCTTCGAGGCTGGGGCCTTGGTCTGTTCGAAACGCTGGGCAAACATTTGCTGCACCTGCATGTAGACCGGAGTACCGAGCTTGTCGGCATGCGCCATCATGAGGAATTTTTCAGCACTGGCGTTGTGGCTGGCGGTATCTGCAAGCACCTGGCCGCTGGCGCAGACCAGCGCTACAGCAGTGCAGAGGGCGCGAAGACGGGTCATCGGAATTCCTTCAATAGACAGAGGAGGTAGTACCCCAGAGTAGAGCATTCTGCGCCGACAGTGGCACAGTGCTCAAGTGGGTCGACGCGCGATGGAACCGCTACGCCAAATAAGGACCTAAACTGCGAATTCAGACCACAAGGGAGTGAGCGCAGCATGAGCCGTATCGAAACTGACAGCCTGGGGCAGGTCGAAGTTCCTGACCAGGCCTACTGGGGTGCCCAGACGCAACGCTCGCTGATCAACTTTGCCATCGGCAAGGAGCGCATGCCGCTGGCGGTGTTGCATGCCCTGGCACTGATCAAGAAAGCCGCGGCACGGGTCAACAACCGCAACGGAGACCTCGCGGCGGACATCGCCCGACTGATCGAACAAGCCGCCGACGAAGTGCTCGACGGGCAACTGGACGACCAGTTTCCGCTCGTCGTCTGGCAGACCGGCAGTGGCACCCAGAGCAACATGAACGTCAACGAAGTGATCGCCGGTCGTGCCAACGAACTGGCCGGCAATGGCCGTGGCGGCAAAACGCCAGTGCACCCCAACGATCACGTCAACCGCTCGCAAAGTTCCAACGACTGCTTCCCCACCGCCATGCACATTGCCGCCGCCCAGGCCGTGCAGCACAAGCTGCTGCCGGCGATCACCGAACTGTCGTCGGGGCTGGCGGAACTCTCGGCGCGCCACCAGCACCTGGTGAAAACCGGTCGCACCCATATGATGGACGCCACACCGATCACCTTCGGCCAGGAACTCTCGGCCTATGTCGCCCAACTCGACTACGCCCAGCGGGCGATTCGTTCGGCCTTGCCGGCGGTGTGCGAGCTGGCCCAGGGCGGCACCGCCGTCGGCACCGGGCTGAACGCCCCGCACGGCTTTGCCGAAGCCATCGCCGCCGAGCTCGCCGCGCTTTCCGGCCTGCCGTTTGTTACCGCACCGAACAAGTTCGCCGCCCTGGCCGGGCATGAACCGCTGACCACCCTCGCCGGCGGCCTGAAAACCCTCGCCGTGGCCCTGATGAAACTGGCCAACGACCTGCGCCTGCTCGGCTCCGGGCCGCGCGGCGGGATTGCCGAAGTACGCCTGCCGGCCAACGAACCGGGCAGCTCGATCATGCCCGGCAAGGTCAACCCGACCCAGTGCGAGGCCCTGTCGATGCTGGCCTGCCAGGTGCTGGGCAACGACACCGCGATCGGCTTTGCGGCAAGCCAGGGGCACTTGCAGTTGAACGTGTTCAAGCCAGTGATCATCCACAACCTGCTGCAGTCCATCGAACTGCTGGCCGACGGTTGCAGCAACTTCCAGCAGCACTGCATTGCCGGGATCGAACCGGATCCCGAACAGATGGCCGCGCACCTGGAGCGCGGGCTGATGCTGGTGACCGCGCTCAACCCGCACATTGGCTACGACAAGGCGGCAGAAATCGCCAAGAAGGCCTACAGCGAAGGCACCACCCTGCGCGAGGCGGCGCTGAGCCTGGGTTACCTGAGCAACGAGCAGTTCGACCAGTGGGTGCGCCCGGAAAAAATGCTCGAACCGGGCGCCAAGGGCTGAATCACCGGGCCAGGCGAACGCGCCTGGCCCGCCAGCCGGCCATGATCGACGGGCCCAGGGCGGTCAGCGCCGAGCCCAGCACCACCACCAGCGCACCGATGTAGCCCAGGGTGTTGATCTGCTCGGCGTGGACAAAGTCGGGCCAGAACCAGGCTGCCAGGGCCACCGCCACGAAGGTGATCAACGGCGTCACCGCCAGGGTCGCACTGACCTTGGAGGCTTCCCAGTGCGCCAGGGCTTCGGCAAACGCGCCGTAGGCCACCAGGGTGTTCAAACAGCAGGCAAGCAGCAGCCAGCCTTGCAGCGAGCTCAATTGCAGCGCCTCCAACGGATGCACCCAAGGGGTCAGCAAGGCTGCGCAAAACAGGTAGATCACCATCATCACCTGCATCGAGTTCCATACCGTCAGCAGCTGCTTCTGGCTCAGGGCATAGAACACCCAGATGGAGGTCGCCAGGAGGATGGTCAGCACGCCGGTGGTGTAGACGCTCAGGGAGGTGAGCAGCTCATCCAGGCGTTGATTGAAGAACAGGCCAAAGCCCAGCAGCAGGATCACCAGGCCCATGCCCTGCCCCAGGCTAAAGCGTTCCTTGAACAGGAATACGCTGGCCACCAGCAACAGCACCGGGCCCATCTGCACCACCAGCTGGGCGGTGCCGGGGCTGAGCAGCTTGAGCCCGACCAAGTACAGCACATAGTTGCCCACCAGGCCGCAGGTAGCCAGCAACACCAGGCCCCAGCCCTTGCGCCCGAGGCCATTGAACGAGGGCAGGCGCTTGCTTGCCGCCAGCCAGGCCAGCAACAGGCCGCCGGACACCAGCAGGCGAAACCAGGTCACGGTGATCGGGTCCATCACCTGCAGCACCTGTTTGAGCTTGATCGGCAGGATGCCCCAGAGCACGGCGGTCAGCAGCGACAAGGACAGACCGTAGACCCAGCGTCCGGAAGAAATATGCATAACCAGCCTCGATAGCCCTTTGGTGGGGGGAAACTGGATTCTACGGGCTGGGTTGGTGGCGAGACAGGCAAGAATGCGGAAAAGAATTCAGTACTTCATTCCCTGAGTTCCTGCTGGGGCTGCTTTCGCAGCCCCCGCTATCATTTCTTGTGCTTCTTGAACGCCGCCTCCAGCGCCTGGTTGATGGTGCGCAACACCTTGACCCGCGCCCAGCGCTTGTCATTGGCCTCGACCAGGGTCCAGGGCGCAATCTCGGTGCTGGTACGGTCGACCATGTCGCCCACAGCCTCCGCGTACTGCCCCCACTTCTCGCGGTTGCGCCAGTCTTCCTCGGTGATCTTGAAGCGCTTGAATGGGATCTGCTCGCGCTCCTGAAAGCGTTCGAGCTGGGTCTGTTCGTCAATCGACAGCCAGAACTTCACCACCACCACGCCAGCATTACTCAGTTGTTCTTCGAAGTCGTTGATCTCGCCATAGGCGCGCATCCAGTCGGCCTGGCTGCAAAAGCCTTCAATCCGCTCGACCAGTACCCGGCCATACCAGGAACGGTCGAACACGGTGAACTTGCCACGCGCCGGAATGTGCCGCCAAAAGCGCCACAGGTACGGCTGTGCGCGCTCTTCTTCGGTGGGCGCAGCGATCGGCACGATGCGGTACTGGCGCGGGTCGAGGGCTGCCGCCACCCGGCGAATCGCACCGCCCTTGCCCGCCGCATCGTTGCCTTCGAACACGGCAATCAGGGCGTGGCGGCGCATGCGCTTGTCACGCAGCAGGCCGGCCAGGCGCGCCTGTTCGGTAATCAGTTGTTCCTGGTAGTCGTCCTTGTCCAGGCGCAGGCTCAGGTCGAGGCTGCCGAGCAGGCTGCGCTGGTCGATGCTTTCACCCAGCGGCGCGATGTTGGCCTGGTGGATCGGCCCGTGATCGGACTTGAGCGCGGCCTGCAGCCCTTCGAGCAGAATCTTGCCCACAGCCAGGCTGCGGTAATGCGGATCGACGCCCTCGATCACATGCCAGGGCGCGTAGTCGCGGCTGGTCTGGCGCAGCACCCGCTCACCAAAGCGCACGAAACGGTCGTAGGTTTCGGACTGCTGCCAGTCCAGCGGGCTGATCCGCCAGCTGTGCAGCGGATCGTCCTTGAGCGCCTTGAGGCGGGCTTTCATCTGCTTCTTGGACAGGTGAAACCAGAACTTGAAAATCAGCGCGCCTTCATCGCAGAGCATTTCTTCGAGGCGCTCGGCGCCGCGGATGGCCTGGTCGAGCACGGCATCCTTGAACTGGCCATGCACGCGGCCCTGGAGCATCTGGCTGTACCAGTTGCCAAAAAATACGCCCATCCGCCCCTTGGCCGGCAGTGCCCGCCAGTAGCGCCAGGCCGGTGGACGGGCGAGTTCTTCGTCGGTTTGCTGGTCGAAGGTGCGCACCTCGATCAGGCGCGGGTCCATCCATTCGTTGAGCAGCTTGACCGTCTCGCCCTTGCCGGCACCTTCGATGCCGTTGATCAGTACGATCACCGGGAAACGCGCCTGCTGCTTGAGCTCGAACTGCGCCTCCAGCAACGCTTCACGCAGCGCCGGGACCTCGGCGTCATAGGTGTCTTTGTCGATGGCGTGACCAATTTCAGCGGATTCGAACATACCAGGCTCCCTACTTGGATAAGCAAGACTAGCGGATTGTCGAAACCTTTGTCGGCACAAAACAAAGCCTGCCACAGGTCAAACAGCCTGGCGCCGATCAGCTAAAATGGCCCTCTTGCCAATGCTGAGCCGAACATGACCGAAGTAACCCAATACGCCCAGATCGACTGGGACGACCAGGGCCGACCGCACTCGCGCCAATACGACGACATCTATTTCTCCAAGGAGCAGAGCCTGGAGGAAACCCGTCACGTGTTCATCGACCAGAACGACTTGCGCCAGCGTTTCAGCGCAATGCAGCCGGGCCAGTGCCTGGTGATCGGCGAAACCGGCTTCGGCACCGGCCTGAACTTCTTCTGCGCCTGGCAGCTGTTTGCCGAGTGCGCCCCGGCTGATGCGCGGCTGCACTTCATCAGCGTCGAAAAATACCCCCTGACCCGCGCCGACCTCAGTCGCGCCCTGGCCCTGTGGCCGCAGCTGGCGCCGTTCAGCAGCCAGTTGCTGAGCCAGTACGTGGCAGTGCACGAAGGCTTCCAGCCGTTCGCGTTCGAGCAGGGCCGGGTGCGCCTGACCCTGATGATCGGCGACGTGCTGGAGCAACTGCCGCAGCTCGATGCACAGGTGGATGCCTGGTTCCTCGACGGCTTTGCCCCGGCCAAAAACCCGGAAATGTGGACCCCGGAGCTGTTCGCCGAGATCGGCCGGCTGTCAGCGCCCGGCACCACCCTCGGCACCTTCACCAGCACCGGCTGGGTGCGCCGCGGCCTGATCGCCGTGGGCTTTAGCATGAAGCGCATTCCCGGCATCGGCAAGAAATGGGAAGTGCTGCGCGGCGCCTTCAATGGCTGGCCGGCCGAGCAGCCGCAACCGGCCGCCAGCGCGCCGTGGTTTGCCCGGCCGCCTGCCCTGCGCGGCCCACGCCAGGCGCTGGTGATCGGCGCTGGCCTTGCCGGGTGCGCCAGCGCCGCCAGCCTGGCCGCCCGCGGCTGGCAGGTAAAGGTGCTGGAGCGCCATGCGACGCCAGCAGCAGAAGCTTCGGGCAACCCGCAAGGGGTGCTGTACCTGAAGCTGTCTGCACACGGCACGGCGTTGTCGCGCCTGATCCTCAGCGGTTTCGGCTACACCCGGCGGCTGCTCGAACGCCTGCAGCGCGGCCAGGACTGGGATGGCTGCGGGGTGCTGCAGCTGGCCTTCGACGCCAAGGAAGACCAGCGCCAGCAGCAACTGGCCGCAGCCTTCAACCCGCAATTGCTGCAACGCCTGGACCGTGAGCAGGCTGAACAACTGGCCGGGGTTGCCCTGGACAGCGGCGGGCTGCTCTACCCTGAAGGCGGCTGGGTGCATCCGCCGGCGCTGTGCCAGGCGCAACTGCAGCACCCGAACATCACCCTGCTGACCCATCATCAGGTACTGCAACTGCGTAAGGTCGACGGCCTCTGGCAAGCCTGGGAAAGCGACAAACTGCTGGCCAGCGCGCCGCTGGTGGTGTTGGCGACCGCCGCCGAGATCCACAACTTCGAGCCTTGCGCCGGGTTGCCGCTCAAGCGCATTCGCGGGCAGGTCACCCGCCTGCCCGTGACAGCGCAAAGCCAGGCATTGACCACGGTGGTGTGCGCCGACGGCTATGTCGCGCCGCCGCGCAATGGCGAGCACACCCTCGGCGCCAGCTTCGACTTTCACAGCACCGACCTCACGCCCACCCCCGGCGAGCACGTCGGCAACCTTGGCCTGCTTGAGGCGATCTCCAGCGACCTGGCCCAGCGCCTGGGCGCCCACAGTCTCGACCCGCATACGCTGCAGGGCCGCGCCGCGTTTCGCTGCACCAGCCCCGACTACCTGCCGATTGTCGGCCCGCTGGCCGAACAGGCGCAGTTCAACCACGACTACGCCGTGCTGGCCCGCGATGCCCGGCAGATTCCCGCCACCCCCTGCCCCTGGCTCGAGGGCCTGTTCATCAACAGCGGCCATGGCTCGCGCGGGCTGATCACCGCGCCGCTTTCAGGCGAATTGATCGCCGCCTGGGCCGACAACGCGCCGCTGCCGGTGCCCCGCGCCGTGGCCGAAGCCTGCCACCCGAATCGCTTCATGTTGCGTGAATTGATCAGGAGTAAAAAAGCAGCGACAAGCGCCAAGCCACACACTAAAAGCTGATTGACCCGGCGTGCTCTTGCAGCTTGAAGCTTGTCGCTTGCAGCTACCGCTTATAACCGATTGATCTAAAACTCTCGCTATCCGCACCGGTCAGTTTCCATGTGCCCGGGTTTCGGGCACCTTCCCCAACGGCAAAACCGGTAAGGACTTATGTGCGGATTAGCTGGAGAGTTTCGTTTCACCCCTGTTGCCCACCCACCACGCCCGGCGGACCTCGCCGCGGTCGAGCGGATCACCCATCACCTGGCACCTCGCGGCCCTGATGCCTGGGGTTTCCATAGCCAGGGGCCGATTGCCCTGGGCCATCGCCGGCTGAAAATTATGGACCTGTCCGACGGCTCGGCGCAGCCCATGGTCGATAACCAGTTGGGCCTGTCGCTGGCCTTCAACGGCGCCATCTACAACTTCCCCGAGCTGCGCAGCGAGCTGGAAAGCCTCGGCTATGCCTTCTACTCGGATGGCGACACCGAGGTGCTGCTCAAGGGCTATCACGCCTGGGGCGCCGACATGCTGCCGCGCCTGAACGGCATGTTCGCCCTGGCGATCTGGGAACGTGACAGCCAGCAGCTGTTCCTCGCCCGCGACCGCCTCGGGGTCAAGCCGCTGTACCTGTCGCGCACCGGCGAACGCCTGCGCTTCGCTTCGAGCCTGCCGGCGCTGCTCAAGGGCGGCGACATCAACCCGGTGCTCGACCCAGTGGCGCTCAACCACTACCTGAACTTCCACGCCGTGGTGCCAGCGCCACGCACCCTGCTGGCCAATATCGAGAAACTGCCACCGGCCAGCTGGATGCGCATCGATGCCCAGGGCCGCTGCGAGCAGCAAGTCTGGTGGCACCTGCACTACGGCCCGCGCACCGACGAACAGGACCTGAGCCTGGAAGACTGGCGCGACCGCGTCCTCGACAGCACCCGCGAGGCGGTGGCGATTCGTCAACGCGCTGCGGTGGATGTCGGTGTGTTGCTGTCTGGCGGTGTCGACTCGAGCCTGCTCGTCGGCCTGCTGCGCGAGGTCGGTGTCGATGACCTGTCGACCTTCTCCATCGGCTTCGAGGATGCCGGCGGCGAGCGCGGCGACGAGTTCCAGTACTCCGACCTGATCGCCCGCCACTACGGTACCCGCCATCATCAATTGCGCATCGATGAGCGGGAGATCATCGAGCAGTTGCCCGCGGCCTTTCGCGCCATGAGCGAGCCGATGGTCAGCCATGACTGCATTGCCTTCTACCTGCTGTCGCGGGAAGTGGCCAGGCACTGCAAGGTGGTGCAAAGCGGCCAGGGCGCCGACGAGCTGTTCGCCGGTTACCACTGGTACCCGCAGGTCGATGGCGCGCGCGATCCGTTCGCAGCCTACCGCGAGGCGTTCTTCGACCGCAGCTACGACGACTATGCCGCCACCGTGCAAGCGCCCTGGCTGCTCGATCACGACGCCGCCGGCGACTTTGTCCGCCAGCACTTCGCCCAGCCCGGCGCCAGCGATGCGGTGGATAAAGCCCTGCGCCTGGACAGCACGGTGATGCTGGTCGACGACCCGGTCAAACGGGTCGACAACATGACCATGGCCTGGGGCCTGGAAGCGCGCACGCCGTTCCTCGACTATCGCCTGGTCGAGCTCTCGGCGCGCATCCCGGCGCGCTTCAAGCTGCCCGACGGTGGCAAGCAGGTGCTCAAGGAAGCGGCGCGGCTGGTCATCCCCAGTGAAGTCATCGACCGCAAGAAGGGCTACTTCCCGGTGCCGGGCCTCAAGCACCTGCAGGGCGCAACCCTGGACTGGGTGCGTGAGTTGCTGCTTGACCCCAGCCAGGACCGCGGCCTGTTCAACCCCGCCGCCCTCGACCGCCTGCTCAGCGATCCCCACGGCCAGCTGACGCCGCTGCGCGGCTCCAAGCTCTGGCAACTGGCTGCCTTGAACCTGTGGCTCAGCGAACAAGGAATCTGATCGATGAAAGCCCATGCCTCACCTTACGGCCAGCGCCTGCTGCGCGGCCAGGTGCCGTCCTATGAGCGACTGCAGGCGCAACTGGCCGGCGATGGCAGCCAGCCCCACGACCAGCCGCGTTCGCTGCACTGCGGCTGGGGGCGGCTGCTGATCGGCCACACCTACCCCGACCCGGCCAGCCTGGCCAGCGCCCTGCTCGACGAACGCCCCGGCGAGCGCGACATTGCCCTGTACGTGGCGGCGCCACAGCAGGTGCTGGCCCAGGCCCCGCAGCAATTGTTCCTCGACCCGTCCGACACCCTGCGCCTGTGGTTCAGCGACTACCGCCCGGCGCAACGGGTGTTTCGCGGTTTTCGTATCCGCCGGGCGCAAAGCGACAGCGACTGGCAGGCGATCAACGCCCTGTACCAGGCCCGCGGCATGCTACCGATCGACCCCGAGTTGCTGACCCCGCGCCATCAGGGCGGGCCGGTGTACTGGCTGGCCGAAGACGAAGACAGCGGCGCGATCATCGGCAGCGTCATGGGCCTGAATCATCACAAGGCCTTTGCCGACCCGGAACACGGCAGCAGCCTCTGGTGCCTGGCGGTGGACCCACAGTGCACGCGCCCGGGTGTCGGCGAAGTGCTGGTGCGGCATTTGATCGAGCACTTCATGAGCCGCGGCCTGACCTGCCTCGACCTCTCGGTGCTGCACGACAACCGCCAGGCCAAACGCCTGTACGCCAAGCTGGGGTTTCGCAACCTGCCGACCTTCGCGGTCAAGCGCAAGAACGGCATCAACCAGCCGCTGTTCCTCGGCCCAGGCCCTGAAACCGGGCTCAACCCCTATGCGCGGATCATCGTCGAGGAGGCGTACCGGCGCGGTATCGAGGTGCAGGTCGACGATGCCGATGGCGGCCTGTTCACCCTTATCCATGGTGGTCGGCGGGTACGTTGCCGCGAGTCTCTGAGCGACCTGACCACGGCGGTGAGCATGACCCTGTGCCAGGACAAAAGCCTGACCCACAAGGTACTGAGCGCCGCAGGCTTGCAGGTGCCGGCGCAGCAACTGGCCGGCAATGCCGATGACAACCTGGCCTTCCTCGAAGACCACGGCGCGGTGGTGGTCAAGCCGCTGGACGGTGAGCAAGGCAACGGCGTGGCGGTCAACCTGAGCACCCTTGATGAAATCAGTGCGGCGGTAGAAAGCGCCCGGCGCTTCGACAGCCGCGTGCTGCTGGAAAGCTTTCATGCCGGCCTTGACCTGCGCATCGTGGTCATCGGTTTCGACGTGGTCGCCGCCGCCATCCGCCACCCGGCGCAGATTGTCGGCGACGGCCAGCACGCCGTCGGCGCCCTGATCGAAGCCCAGAGCCGTCGGCGTCAGGCGGCAACGGGCGGTGAAAGCCGCATCCCCCTGGACCACGAAACCCAGCGCACCCTGCACGCTGCCGGGGTCGATTACGACAGCGTACTGCCTGCCGGCCAGCGCCTGGCTGTGCGCGGCACCGCCAACCTGCACACCGGCGGCTGCCTGGAGGACGTCACCGAGCGCCTGCACCCGGTGCTGGCCGACGCTGCCATCCGCGCCGCCCGCGCCCTGGACATCCCGGTGGTGGGCCTGGACCTGATGGTCAAGGCCGCCGACCAGCCCGACTACGTGTTCATCGAAGCCAATGAACGCGTCGGCCTGGCCAACCATGAACCGCAACCGACTGCCGAGCGCTTCGTCGACCTGTTGTTCCCCCACAGTCGACCCGCGCCATGAGCACAGGAGTTCGCATGCCCCAACAGCTTCCCGAACCGGACCTCACGTACTTGCAGAAAGTCCTGCTGGAAATGCTCGCCATTCCCAGCCCCACCGGCTTTACCGACACCATTGTGCGCTATGTCGCCGAGCGCCTCGAGGAGCTCGGCATCCCCTTCGAACTGACCCGCCGCGGCACCATCCGCGCCACCCTCAAGGGCCGCAAGAGCTCGCCCGACCGGGCGGTGTCCGCCCATCTGGACACCATCGGCGCCAGCGTGCGGGCGATCCAGGACAACGGCCGGCTGTCGCTGGCGGCGGTGGGCTGCTGGTCCAGCCGCTTTGCCGAAGGCAGCCGCGTCAGCGTGTTCACCGACAGCGGCGTGCTGCGCGGCAGCGTGTTGCCGCTGATGGCCAGCGGCCACGCGTTCAACACCGCCATCGATCAGATGCCGGTCAGTTGGGAGCACATTGAGTTGCGCCTGGATGCCTACTGCACCACCCGCGCCGATTGCGAGTCGCTGGGCATCGGCATCGGTGACTTCGTCGCCTTCGACCCACTGCCCGAGTTCACCGAAAGCGGCCATATCAGCGCCCGCCACCTGGATGACAAAGCCGGTGTCGCGGCGCTGCTGGCGTCGCTCAAGGCCATTGTTGAAAGCGGCGCACAGCCGTTGATCGACTGCCACCCGCTGTTCACCATCACCGAAGAGACCGGCTCCGGCGCCGCTGCCGCCCTGCCCTGGGACGTCAGCGAGTTCGTCGGCATCGATATTGCCCCGGTCGCGCCTGGGCAACACTCTAGCGAACACGCGGTCAGCGTCGCCATGCAGGATTCGGCCGGCCCCTATGACTATCATCTGACGCGCCACTTGCTCAAACTTGCCCGCGAACACGAACTGCCGGCTCGCCGCGATGTGTTTCGCTACTACTTCAGCGACGCGCATTCGGCGATCACCGCCGGTCACGATATTCGCACCGCCCTGCTGGCCTTCGGTTGCGACGCCACCCATGGCTACGAACGCACGCATATCGACAGCCTGGCGGCGCTGAGCCGCCTGCTGACCGCCTACCTGCTCAGCCCGCCGGTGTTTGCCAGCGATTCGCAAGCCACCGGCAGTTCGCTGGAAAGTTTCAGCCACCAGCTTGAGCACGATGCACAGATGGAAAGCGATACCCGGGTGCCGGCCGTCGACAGCCTGGTCGGCAACAAAAACTAGCGCCTACACAGCCAGGACAGGTTTGGCGTAGCATGGCGCTACCTTTTCGCCAGACCTGTCCTGTTCATGCTGATTCCCTACGACCAACTGGAAGCCGAAACCCTCACCCGCTTGATCGAGGATTTCGTCACCCGCGACGGCACCGACAACGGTGACGACACCCCGCTGGAAACCCGCGTGCTGCGGGTGCGCCAGGCGCTGGCAAAAAAACAGGCGTTCATTCTGTTCGACCTTGAAAGCCAGCAATGCCAGCTGCTGGCCAAGCACGACGTGCCCAAGGAACTGCTCGACTGATTCAACCGGCCTGCTTGGCCAGTTGCTCGACGATACGCTTGTAGATCTCCGCCCGGTGCACCTCGATGTGCCGCGGCGCGCTGATGCCGAAGCGCACGGTGTTGCCGTCCACCGACAACACCTTGATCTTGATGTCATCGTCGATGGCGATGATTTCGCCTATTTCGCGGCCTATTACCAACATGCTCCGATCCTCCACAAATCAGGGAATTCGGAGACTGCACGGGGTGCCGGACGCCTTCAATGCTCCGACGGCGAATTAGACCCATCCCACTTAGCTGGGCGATTTTGCCTACAGATTTCTTGAGTTTTCGACCCTTCAGGCACTCTGCAAACGTGGCCCGAGGACGATGATGCTGGCCCCCAGCACGCACAACAACGCGCCGATCCAGTCAGTGCCCAGCGGCCGCGCCCGCTCGACCAGCGCCAGCCACAACAGCGAAGTGACGATGTAGATACCGCCATAGGCGGCATAGGCGCGCCCGGCATACGCCGCTTCGACCCGGGTGAGGATCAGCGCGAACAGGGTCAGGCTGAGCAAGGCCGGGGCAATCCACCAGGCGCTCTTGCCCAGGCGCAGCCACATGTAGAAGGCATAGCAACCGCCGATCTCGAAGATCGCCGCGAGGAAAAACCACAGGTAATTGATCACACCAGGTACTCAAGGCTGTTCAAAGGATGGCCAAGAATACCTGATGGCGACGCTCAAGCCTGGGACGGCCGCGCCTTGGCGCGCATTTTCTCGGCCATGCTGGCCATCTCGTCGTAGAGCATCTGCGGGTTGCGCTGCTTGAGCTTCCAGGCTTCGCGGCCCTGCTCATGAGGCAGGATCAGGAACTCGCCGGCGGCCACTTGCTGGTGGATGTAGTCAGCGATATCGGCGGCGCTGATCGGCGAGCTTTCCAGCAGCTTGCCGACCTGGGCTTTCATCGCCGGGGTCGGGCCACGGAACGAGTCGAGCAGGTTGGTCTGGAAGAACGACGGGCACACCACGTGCACCGCGACCTCCTGCTGGCGCAGCTCGATCAGCAAGCTTTCCGACAGGGCCAGCACCCCGGCCTTGGCGACGTTGTAGTTGCTCATCGCCGGGCCTTGCATCAGGGCGGCCATCGAGGCGATGTTGATGATCCTGCCCTTGCTGCGCTCGAGCAGTGGCAGGAAAGCCTTGCAGCCCTTGACCACGCCCATCAGGTTGATTGCGATCTGCCAGTCCCAGTCCTCCAGCGACAGCTCGGCGAAAAACCCGCCCGAGGCCACCCCGGCGTTGTTGACGATCACATCGATGCCGCCGAACTTTTCTTCGCAGGCCTGGGCCAGGGCGGTGAGCTGACTGTAGTCACGCACATCGCAGCGCTGCACAAAACCGTCGGCGCCGGCCTCGCGTACCAGCGCCAGGGTTTGCTTGAGGCCGGCCTCGTTGACATCGGCCAGGGCCAGTTGCCAGCCCTCGCGCGCCCAGCGCAAGGCAATTTCGCGCCCAAGCCCCGAGCCGGCACCGGTAATCATCATGCGCTTTTGCATAGCAGCTGCCTTGTACTGTTCTGGAAAGTTCAGGCCAGTGTAGCGAAGCCAAGGCCGCCACCCACGCAGTATCAGGATGCTGAATAGCCGGGGCAAACAGCGGTGAACGTGACTAATAAAGATGGGATAAAACTTTTAGCCACTGGCAGCAGTCGGAATTAACAGGCGGGCATGAAACACATGACCGAAGAGATGGATTGCAGCGTAACGCCTACTTCTCAAGCCAAACAAGGAAACTGCCATGGGCACCATACTTATCATCATCCTGATTCTGCTGTTGATCGGTGGCTTACCCGTCTTTCCGCACTCCAGAAGTTGGGGCTATGGGCCATCCGGCATCATCGGTACGGTGCTGATCATCCTGCTGATCCTGTTGTTGCTCGGCAAGATATAGAAAAGCTGCAAGCCATAAGCAGCAAGCCGCAAGTCAAAGCAGTACGCGTACGGCTTCAACTTGCGGCTTGTGGCTTGGAGCTTGCCGCTAAAAAGGCAGCCAAAGGCTGCCTTTTTGCTTACTTAGTGAGACACCGCACCGCTGGCACCCAGGCCAGTCTGCGAGCGCACGAACTGCGGGAAGAACAGCGCGCGTTCGTCATCGGCGGCCTTGGACTTGTCGGTGATCGAGAAGAACCAGATACCGGTAAAGGCAATGATCATCGAGAACAGCGCCGGGTACTCGTACGGGTAGATCGCCTTCTCGTGGCCGAGGATCTGCACCCAGATGGTCGGGCCGAGGATCATCAGCGCCACGGCACTGATCAGGCCCATCCAGCCACCGATCATGGCGCCACGGGTGGTCAGTTTCTTCCAGTACATCGACAGCAGCAGTACCGGGAAGTTACAGCTGGCAGCGATGGAGAACGCCAGGCCGACCATGAAGGCGATGTTCTGGCTTTCAAACAGGATGCCCAGGCCGATCGCCAACACGCCAAGGGCGACGGTGGTGATCTTCGACACGCGGATCTCATCCTTCTCGTTGGCTTTGCCCTTCTTGATCACGCTGGCATACAGGTCGTGGGACACCGCCGAGGCACCGGCCAGGGTCAGGCCGGCAACCACCGCCAGGATGGTGGCGAAGGCCACTGCCGAGATGAAGCCGAGGAACACGCTGCCACCCACGGCATCGGCCAGGTGCACCGCCGCCATGTTGTTGCCGCCGATCAGGGCGCCGGCAGCGTCCTTGAACTCAGGGTTGGTGCTGACCAGCAGGATCGCGCCAAAGCCGATGATGAAGGTCAGGATGTAGAAGTAGCCGATGAAACCGGTGGCATACAGCACGCTCTTACGCGCTTCCTTGGCGTCGCTGACAGTGAAGAAGCGCATCAGGATGTGCGGCAGGCCAGCGGTACCGAACATCAGCGCCAGGCCCAGCGAGAACGCCGAGATCGGATCTTTGACCAGCCCGCCCGGGCTCATGATCGCTTCACCTTTGGGGTGAACCTTGATCGCTTCGGAGAACAGCGCGTTGAAGTCGAAGTTGACGTGCTTCATCACCATCAGCGCCATGAAGCTGGCACCGGAGAGCAACAGCACGGCCTTGATGATCTGTACCCAGGTGGTCGCGAGCATGCCGCCGAAGAGCACATACATGCACATCAGGATGCCCACCAGGATCACCGCGACGTGGTAGTCCAGGCCGAACAGCAGCTGAATCAGCTTGCCGGCACCGACCATCTGCGCGATCAGGTAGAAGGCCACCACCACCAGCGAGCCCGAGGCCGACAGGGTGCGGATTTCCTTCTGCCCGAGGCGATACGAGGCGACATCGGCAAAGGTGTATTTACCCAGGTTGCGCAGGCGCTCGGCGATCAGGAAGAGGATGATCGGCCAGCCGACCAGGAAGCCGATCGAGTAGATCAGGCCATCGTAACCGGAGGTGAACACCAGGGCGGAAATACCCAGGAAGGATGCGGCCGACATATAGTCGCCGGCAATCGCCAGGCCGTTCTGGAAACCGGTGATGCGCCCGCCGGCGGCATAGTAGTCGGAGGCGGACTTGTTGCGCTTGGACGCCCAGTAGGTGATGCACAGGGTGGCACCGACGAAGGCGACGAACATGACGATCGCCGAGACGTTCAAGGGTTGTTTCTGCACCGCGCCGGTGAGGGCGTCAGCGGCCCAGACGGCGGGTGCAAAAACGCCGAAGGCCAGGGTTGCCAGTAGACGCCGGATCATTGCTGAGCCTCCTTGAGGATCGCCTTGTTCATCTCGTCGAACTCGCCATTGGCGCGACGCACGTAGATGGCCGTGAGGATGAAAGCCGAGATGATCAGACCGACACCAAGGGGAATACCCCAGGTGATCGACGAGTCAGGGCTGAGCTTGGCACCGAGAATATGCGGGCCATAGGCAATCAACAGGATGAAGGCGGCGTAGAGACCGAGCATGATCGCCGAGAGAATCCAGGCGAAACGTTCGCGTTTTGAAACCAGCTCCTTGAACCGCGGGCTGTTTTGTATCGAGAGGTAAATGCTGTCGTTCATTGTTTTTGTCCTCGCAGCACAGATTAGGTAGTACCCACTCCACTTTATGCTGCCTTCGAACGCACTCCAGACGACCTTAGTCTTAGATGCAAAACTCTTTTACCGATTCGGTAACAGCCTGAAACGACAAGGGCCGCACCGGCGTTTCGCGGGTGCGGCCCTGGAAGGTGCCAGATAGAGGCTTTAAGCCATTATTTGCCGGTCCACTCGGCTACGCGTTCCGGGTGCTTGGCCACCCAGTCCTTGGCTGCGGCTTCAGGTTTTGCGCCCTCTTGAATGGCCAACATGACCTCGCCGATTTCATCCTTGGACTGCCACTGGAATTTCTTCAGGAACGCCGCCACTTCCGGCGCCTTGCTGTCCAGTTCCTTGCTGCCGATGCTGTTGACGGTTTCGGCGGCGCCATACACGCCTTTGGGGTCTTCGAGGAACTTGAGCTTCCACTTGGCGAACATCCAGTGCGGCACCCAGCCGGTCACCGCGATCGATTGCTGCTTGGCATAGGCGCGGCCAAGCTCTGCGGTCATCGCCGCGCCAGAGCTGGCCTGTAGCTTGTAGCCGGTGAGGTCGTAGTCCTTGATGGCCTGGTCGGTCTTGAGCATGACCCCGGAGCCTGCGTCGATGCCGACGATTTTCTGTTTGAAGCTGCCATCGCTCTTGAGGTCGGCCACCGAGCTGGCCTTGACGTATTCGGGGACGATCAGGCCGATCTTGGCATCCTTGAAGTTGGGGCCGTAGTCGACCACGTTGTCCTTGTTCTTGGTCCAGTATTCGCCATGGGTTACCGGCAACCAGGCCGAGAGCATGGCGTCGAGCTTGCCGGTGGCCACCCCCTGCCACATGATGCCGGTGGCCACGGCCTGCAGTTTGACGTCATAGCCGAGCTTCTGCCTGATGACTTCGGCGGCGACGTTGGTGGTCGCCACACTGTCGGACCAGCCATCGACATAGCCGATGCTCACTTCCTTGGCCAGCGCTTGCCCCGCGCCAATGGCCAGTACCAGGGCGGTGCCCACCCCCAGGAGTCGTCGCATTTTCATCCAAGCATCCCCTCGTCACGTCACGGAAGCTGCATCATCAACCGCGCATGGTCGCTGACCTGCTCTGGTAGCGACCTCGGGACAACGAGAAACGACATCACATCGCCAGCCATTGAAATCGTTACATCAAGCAACACCCACCCTGACGATCTTTGTAGCCCAAGGCTTTGGCCGGCGCCATTTGCGGGTACTATTGACGGCTTTGTTTCCAGACGGTCTGTTCCATGTCCTCGACTGCGCGCTTCCCGCTATTACCCTACCTGTTCGCCTGCCTGCTGGGCCTGTTCGCCCTCGCAGGGCTGTGGTACGGCCTGGGCAAGCCGGTGGTGCTGCCGGATGCGGCCAGCGCGTCGCACAAGCTGCAGTGCGCCTCCTACACCCCGTTCGACAAGGACCAGTCGCCGTTCGACCAACCGTTCCAGCTGCGCCCGGCGCGCATGGACGCCGACCTGGCCTTGCTGGCCGAGCGTTTCGAGTGCATCCGCACCTACTCGATGACCGGCCTTGAGGCCATCCCCGACCTTGCCCGCAAGCATGGCCTGAAGGTGATGCTCGGCGCCTGGATCAACGCCAACCCGGTGGATTCGCAAAAAGAGGTCAAGGCCCTGATCGCCTCGGCCAATGCCAACCCGGATGTGGTCAAGGCGGTGATCGTCGGCAACGAAACCCTGCTGCGCAAGGAAGTCACCGGCCCGCAACTGGCGGCGCTGATCAACCAGGTGAAAAGCCAGGTCAGCGTGCCGGTGACCTACGCCGATGTCTGGGAGTTCTGGCTGCAACACCCCGAGATCGCTCCGGCGGTGGACTTCCTGACCATCCACCTGCTGCCCTACTGGGAAGATGACCCGAAGAGCATCGACGATGCCCTGGTGCACGTCGGCGAGATCCGCCAGGTGTTCGGCAACCGCTTCGCGCCCAAGGAGATCGTCATTGGCGAAACCGGCTGGCCAAGCGAAGGCCGCCAGCGCGAAACCGCCCTGCCCAGTCGGGTCAACGAGGCGCGCTTCATTCGCGGCTTCGTCGCCATGGCCGAACAGCACGGCTGGCAGTACAACCTGATCGAAGCTTTCGACCAGCCGTGGAAGCGTGCCAGCGAAGGCGCCGTGGGCGGCTACTGGGGCCTGTATGACGCCGACCGCCAGGACAAGGGCATCCTTGAAGGGCCGGTGAGCAACCTGGTGTTCTGGCCGCAGTGGCTGGGCGCAGGTGTCGTGCTGTTCGCCGCCACCCTGCTGCTGGCCGGGCGCGTACGCGGCACTCGCAGCGCCTTGCAGTTGCCACTGCTGGCGGCCCTGGCTGCGGCCAGCCTGGGCCTGTGGGGCGAACAGTTGCGCATCAACAGCCGCTTTGTCGGCGAGTGGGTCTGGGCGATTGTGCTGGTGGGCCTGAACCTGCTGGTGCTCGCCCATGCTGCGCTGGCCTTGTCGCAGCGCCAGGGCTGGCGCCAGCGGGCCTTCGCCTGGCTTCAAGCGCGTGGCGGCTGGTGGTTGCTGGCGGCGGGTTTTGCCGCGGCGGTGAGCATGCTGGCGCTGGTGTTCGACCCGCGTTATCGCAGCTTCCCCAGCCCCGCCTTGCTGTTGCCGGCAGTGGTGTACCTGCTGCGGCCGGTGGCGGCACGCCGGGGCGAAGCGGCCTTGCTGGCGTTGATCATCGGCGCCGGCATCGCCCCGCAGCTGTACCGTGAAGGGCTGAGCAACCAGCAGGCGCTGGTCTGGGCCGGGGTGAGCGTGCTGATGGTGGCGGCGTTGTGGCGTAGCTTGCGGGTTCGGGTTCAGCAGTAACCGGGGCTGCTTCGCACCCCATCGCTGGCAAGCCAGCTCCCACAAGATCCCTGTGGGAGCTGGCTTGCCAGCGATGGCAGCGCCGCAATGTCAGCTGGAGCGCCGCACCAAGCGCAACCCCGCCAGCACCACTGCAAACACGGCAATGCTCGCGGTGTACAACACCAACGCCGGAATGCCGCACACCAGTGCCGCCACCGCCAGGCGCCAACCCGCGCGCCCTGGCACCAGCATGGCCAGCAGTGCCAGGCCCAGGGCCGACCAGGCCACGATCCTGAAGTGAATCATCAGCCCCATCAGCGAACGCGCCTGGCAGCCCCACAGTTGTGCCTGGTCGGCGCAGGTCGCCACCCAGTGGGCATCTTCCATCAGCACATAACGCAGCCCATAGCTTGCCGCCAGCCACAAGGGCAGAAACACCAGCAATGCGATCAGCGGTAAACGGCGGGACATGCGACACTCCAGAAACATGAAAATCGGCGCCCAGCATAATCGTCCGGGGCGTCTATGCAAGGCAAAAGCGCCAGCCTCAGCTACTTTGTCCTGTAGATAAATGGAACCAATTGTTGCGAATCCTCATTGGACGGCGGCAACATCTGGGACGATAAATGCCGGAGCGCCAGGCAACTTTGCCGGGGCCACCATGGTCCTAGCCTGCGTAACGCACTTTGCTGCTGCATTTTTGGGGATCCGTCATGCTTCGTTCTCTGCGCCTCGCTGCCCTGTTGGGTGGCTTTATCTCGAGTGCGTGCGCTTGGGCACAAACCATCGACGCGGCCAGTTACGGCTATCCGTTGACCAACCCGTTCGAGGCGACCATCGCCACGACGCCGCCGGAGCTACGCCCGGAGCTGCCTAGCGACGACGACATCACCCAGTCCGACTACAGCCTGAACATGCGCCCGGAGCGGGCCTTCACCCTGCCCGACAATTTCTGGCCGGTGAAAAAGCTCAAGTATCGCCTGGCCCGCCAGGACCACGAGGCGCCGCTGATTTTCCTGATTGCCGGCACCGGCGCGCCCTACTCCAGCAGCATCAACGAGTACCTGAAAAAGCTCTACTACAAGGCTGGCTACCACGTGGTGCAGTTGTCATCGCCGACCAGCTTCGACTTCATCACCGCCGCCTCGCGCTACGCCACCCCCGGGGTGACCAAGGAAGACGCCGAAGACCTTTACCGGGTGATGCAGGGCGTGCGCGCTCAGCACCCGCGCCTGCCGGTCAGCGAGTACTACCTCAGCGGCTACAGCCTCGGCGCCCTGGATGCGGCGTTTGTCAGCCACCTGGATGAAACCCGGCGCAGCTTCAACTTCAAGCGCGTGCTGCTGCTCAACCCGCCGGTCAACCTCTACACCTCGATCAGCAACCTCGACAAGCTGGTGCAGACTGAGGTCAAGGGCGTCAACAACAGCACCACCTTCTATGAGCTGGTGCTCAACAAGCTGACCCGCTACTTCCAGCAGAAGGGCTACATCGACCTCAACGATGCGCTGCTGTACGACTTCCAGCAGTCACGCCAGCACCTGTCCAACGAGCAGATGGCAATGGTCATCGGCACCTCGTTCCGCTTCTCGGCGGCCGATATCGCCTTTACCTCCGACCTGATCAACCGCCGCGGCCTGATCATCCCGCCCAAGTACCCGATCACCGAAGGCAGCAGCCTCACGCCGTTCTTCAAGCGCGCGCTGCAATGCGATTTCGACTGCTACCTGACCGAGCAGGTGATCCCCATGTGGCGTGCCCGCACCGACGGCGGCAGCCTGTTGCAACTGGTCGACCAGGTCAGCCTCTACGCGCTCAAGGACTACCTGCAACAGAGCCCGAAAATCGCCGTGATGCACAACGCCGACGACGTCATCCTCGGCCCTGGCGACCTGGGCTTCCTGCGCAGCGCCTTCGGCGATCGCCTGACCCTGTACCCCCACGGCGGCCATTGCGGCAACCTCAATTATCGCGTCAACAGCGACGCCATGCTGGAGTTCTTCCGTGGTTAAACGCCTACTGATCATTAGCGCGCTGCTGGCCTGCGGCCTGGCCCAGGCGGCTGAAGAAACCGCACCGCGCGCCAGCGTCATCGAAGCCGATCCGGTCGATGCCGATGGCTTCACCGAACCGCTCAAGGCACTCAAGTTCAACCCCGGCCTGGACCAGCGCGAATTCGAACGCTCGACCCTGGCGGCGCTGAACGTCTACGACCCGCTGGAATCGATGAACCGGCGCATTTACCACTTCAACTACCGCTTCGACCAATGGGTGTTCCTGCCGGTGGTCAACGGCTACCGCTACATCACCCCGCACTTTGTGCGCAGCGGCGTGAGCAACTTCTTCAGTAACGTCGGCGATGTGCCGAACCTGCTCAACAGCCTGCTGCAGCTCAAGGGCAAGCGCTCGATGGAAATCACCGCGCGCCTGCTGCTCAACACCACCATCGGCGTCGCCGGCCTGTGGGACCCGGCAAGCAAAATGGGCCTGCCGCACCAGAGCGAGGACTTCGGCCAGACCCTGGGCTTTTACGGCGTGCCCGAAGGTCCGTACCTGATGCTGCCGATCCTTGGTCCGTCGAACCTGCGCGATACCGGTGGCCTGGCGGTGGACTATGGCGCCGAGAACTGGATCAACTTCCTCAACGTCGCCGAGGTCAGCAGCAATCATCCGGAAGTCTGGGTACTGCGCGCCGTCGACAAGCGCTACACCACCAGCTTCCGCTATGGCCAGCTCAACTCGCCGTTCGAGTACGAGAAGGTGCGCTACGTCTACACCGAGGCGCGCAAGCTGCAGATCGCCGAGTAAGCACCCTCAGCTGGGTGCCGGCAGGCCAAGAAAGCCGCACAGCTCGCGGCGCTTGGCCAGGGCGTCGCGGCGCCCGAGCTCGATCAGCTCGCTGCAGTAGCCGGCTTCGAACAGCAGGTAGCTGAGCACCCCGGCGCCGCTGGTTTTGGTCGCCCCCGGGCCACGCAAAAACAGCCGCAGCGCCGCCGGCAACTCACGCCGGTGGCGAGCGGCGATCTCGTCCAGCGGCTGGCTGGGCGCGACCACCAGCACCTCGACCGGTGCCAGGCCCAGGCGCCGGCGTTCCAGGTGCTCGGGCATCAGGTGGCTGAGGTGGTTGAGCCGCTGCAGCAGCTCGATATCGTCTTCCAGGCTGTCAATGAAGGTGCTGTTGAGCATGTGCCCGCCGATCTGTGCCAGGCTCGGCTGCTGGCCGCTGAAGATGCGCTGGCGCATTTCGCCTTCATGGGGCCGCTGCGGGTTGCCGCTGACCCCGACCACCAGTACCCGGCTGGCGCCCAGGTGCAGGGCCGGGCTGATCGGCGCCGACTGGCGCACCGCGCCATCACCGAAGAATTCCTCACCGAGCTTGACCGGAGCGAACAGCAAGGGGATCGCCGAGCTGGCCAGCAGGTGCTCGACGCTCAGGCGGGTCGGCAGGCCGATACGCCGGTGGCGCAGCCAGGGGTCGATGGCGCCCTTGCCCTGGTAGAAGGTCACCGCCTGGCCGGACTCGTAGCCAAAGGCCGTCACCGCCACCGCGCGCAGGTGCTGCTGCTCGATGGCGTGGCCGATGCCGTTGAGGTCCAGGTGCTGGCTGAGCAGTGTGCGCAACGGCGAGCTGTCGAGCAGCGCCACCGGAACCGGCGCGCCGAGACCAAGCAGGCTGTGGCCGACGAAGCGGCTGGCCTGGCGGATCACCCCGGGCCAGTCGCTGCGCAGCACCTGATGGCTGCGAAAGCCCTGCCAGAAACTGGTCAGGCGGCGGATCGCGTCAGCAAAATGAGTGGCGCCGCTGGCCAGGGTCACGGCATTGATGGCGCCGGCCGAGGTGCCGACGATCACCGGGAAGGGGTTGGCGGCACCGGGCGGCAGCAGGTCGGCGATGCCGGCCAGCACACCGACCTGGTAGGCGGCGCGGGCGCCGCCGCCGGAGAGGATCAAGCCGGTGATCGGTTCAGCCATTTTACCTTCCTGGATTTTTGGTGAATTCATCGCGGGGCAAGCCCGCTCCCACAACTGTCTGTGGGAGCGAGCTTGCCCCGCGATAGCCTCAACGCCGTTTTTCGTAGAGCTTCGGCGCCCCCGGCGGACGCGACTTGAAGCGCCGATGCGCCCACAGGTACTGCTCCGGGCATTCGCGCAGCGCCGTTTCGATCCACTGGTTGATGCGCAGGCAGTCGGCCTCTTCGGTCTCACCAGGGAAATCCGCAAGCGGCGGATGAATCACCAGCCGGTAACCGCTGCCATCGGCCAGGCGCTGCTGGGTGAAGGGGATCACCCGTGCCTTGCCCAGGCGGGCGAACTTGGTGGTGGCGGTGACGGTCGCCGCTTCGATGCCGAACAGCGGCACGAACAGGCTCTGCTTGGCGCCGTAGTCCTGGTCGGGTGCGTACCAGATGGCACGGCCGGCGCGCAGCAGCTTGAGCATGCCGCGCACGTCCTCGCGCTCTACCGCCAGCGAATCGAGGTTGTGCCGCTCGCGGCCACGGCGCTGGATGAAGTCGAACACCGGGTTGCCGTGCTCGCGGTACATGCCGTCGATGGTGTGTTCCTGCCCCAGCAGCGCGGCGCCGATCTCCAGGGTGGTGAAGTGCAGGGCCATGAGGATGGCACCCTGGCCATCACGCTGGGCGGCCTGCAGGTGCTCGAGCCCTTCGATGTGCGCAAGGCGCGCCAACCGGGCCTTTGGCCACCACCAGCTCATGGCCATTTCAAAGAAGGCGATGCCGGTGGAAGCGAAATTTTCCTTGAGCAGGCGCTGCCGTTCGACGGACGGTAGCTCGGGGAAACACAGTTCCAGGTTGCGCGCCGCGATGTAGCGGCGTTCGCCGGCCACCAGGTACATCAGCGCCCCCAGGGCACGGCCGATCACCAGCAAGGCCCGGTACGGCAGCTGCACGATCAGCCACAGCAGGCCCAGGCCCAGCCACAGCGGCCAGAAGCGCGGGTGCAGAAAGTAACGACGAAAACGCGGGCGATCCATTAAAGATTCCGGAAAGACAAGGGCCGGGCATTCTACAACGGTTCGGCACGGGTTGCGGCCAACCGGTGTTCTCGTTATAAGTCTGGGCACTTTTTCGTAACAAGCCGCCCTAATGCAGACCATGAGCCAAACCCAAACGCCAGACCAAGACCCCGTGTTCCAGCTCAAGGGCAGCATGCTCGCCATTACCGTGCTCGAGCTCGCCAGGAACAACCTCGAAGGCCTCGACCGGCAGTTGGCGGCCAAGGTCGCCCAGGCGCCGAATTTCTTCAGCAATACCCCGCTGGTACTGGCCCTGGACAAGCTCCCGGCCGGCGAAGGCGCGGTCGACCTGCCCGGGCTGATGCGCGTCTGCCGCCATCACGGCCTGCGCACCCTGGCCATCCGCGCCAGCCGTATCGAAGACATTGCCGCGGCGATCGCCATCGACCTGCCGGTGCTGCCGCCCTCCGGTGCCCGTGAGCGGCCGCTGGAGCCGGAGCCGGAAGTGAAGAAGCCCGAGCCTGCGCCCGCCCCCGTGGCGCCGCCGGAGCCGGCGATCCGCCCGACCAAGATCATCACCACCCCGGTACGCGGCGGCCAGCAGATCTACGCTCAGGGTGGCGATCTGGTAGTAGTGTCGTCGGTCAGCCCGGGCGCGGAACTTCTCGCCGATGGCAACATCCATGTGTACGGTGCAATGCGTGGGCGGGCACTGGCCGGGATCAAGGGCAATACCCGGGCGCGGATCTTCTGCCAGCAGCTGACCGCCGAGATGGTCTCGATCGCCGGGCAATACAAGGTCTCCGAAGACCTGCGCCGCGATCCGCTGTGGGGGGCCGGGGTACAGGTCAGCCTGTCCGGTGACGTGTTGAACATCACCCGTCTTTAACGGATACTTGCCGCCATTTTCTGCGCAACTTTTTTCGATGTTGCCGTTTTTTGTATTTTTTGGGACTCGACGTCCTTTTCTTTAGGGGTGAAACACCTTGGCCAAGATTCTCGTGGTTACATCCGGCAAGGGTGGTGTGGGTAAGACCACCACCAGCGCCGCTATTGGTACCGGCCTCGCACTGCGCGGCCACAAGACTGTCATCGTCGACTTCGACGTCGGCCTGCGTAACCTCGACCTGATCATGGGCTGCGAACGCCGCGTGGTGTACGACTTCGTCAACGTCGTCAACGGCGAAGCCAACCTGCAGCAAGCGCTGATCAAGGACAAGCGCCTTGAGAACCTCTACGTGCTGGCCGCCAGCCAGACCCGCGACAAGGACGCGCTGACCCAGGAAGGCGTGGAAAAAGTCCTGATGCAGCTCAAAGAGGACTTCGAATACGTGGTCTGCGACTCGCCGGCCGGTATCGAGAAAGGCGCCCACCTGGCCATGTACTTCGCTGACGAAGCGATCGTCGTGACCAACCCGGAAGTTTCCTCGGTACGTGACTCGGACCGTATGCTGGGCCTGCTGGCGAGCAAATCGCGCCGCGCCGAACGCAACGAAGACCCGATCAAGGAACACCTGCTGATCACCCGCTACCACCCGGAGCGCGTCAGCCAGGGCGAAATGCTCGGCGTCGAAGACGTCAAGGAAATCCTCTCGGTGGCCCTGCTGGGCGTGATCCCTGAATCCCAGGCGGTGCTCAAGGCATCCAACCAGGGCGTACCGGTCATCCTTGACGACCAGAGCGATGCTGGCCAGGCCTATAGCGATACCGTTGACCGCCTGCTGGGCAAAAACGTGGAACATCGGTTCCTTGATGTGAAGAAGAAGGGATTCTTCGAGCGCCTGTTTGGAGGCAACTAACCAATGAACCTTTTTGACTTCTTTCGTGCCAGCAAAAAAGTAAGCACCGCCTCGGTCGCGAAAGAGCGTCTACAGATCATCGTGGCGCACGAGCGCGGTCAGCGCAGTACTCCGGACTACCTGCCAGCCCTGCAGAAGGAACTGGTGGAAGTGATCCGCAAGTACGTCAACATCGGCTCCGATGATGTGCAGGTCGCTCTGGAGAACCAGGGCAGCTGCTCGATCCTCGAACTCAACATCACCCTGCCCGATCGCTGATAGCGTTTTCGGGCACCCTGTGGGAGCGGGCTTGACCCGCGATTGCGATCTGCCAGTCATATCGCGTCGCGGGTCAAGCCCGCTCCCACAGCTATTTTGGAACACGCAATGCCGCTGTCCAACGTACACATCCTGCATGAAGATGACGCCATCCTGGTGGTCAACAAACCGACCCTGCTGCTGTCCGTGCCGGGCCGGGCCGAAGACAACAAGGATTGCCTGATCACCCGCCTGCAGGAAAACGGCTACCCCGATGCCCTGATCGTCCACCGCCTGGACTGGGAAACCTCGGGGATCATCCTCCTGGCCCGCGACGCCGACAGTCATCGCGAACTGTCCCGGCAGTTCCACGACCGCGAAACCGAGAAGGCCTACACCGCACTGTGCTGGGGCCAGCCGCAGCTCGACAGCGGCAGCATCGACCTGCCGCTGCGCTACGATCCGCCGACCAAGCCACGGCACGTGGTCGACCATGAGCAGGGCAAGCATGCCCTGACCTTCTGGCGCATCGTCGAGCGCTGTGGCGATCATTGCCGGGTCGAGCTGACGCCGATCACCGGGCGCTCGCACCAGTTGCGCGTGCACATGCTGTCGATCGGTCATCCGTTGCTGGGTGATCGCCTGTATGCCTGCCCCGAGGCGCTGGCGGCCCATGAGCGGCTGTGCCTGCATGCAAGCATGCTGAGCTTTACCCACCCGGTGTCCGGGGAGCGGTTGCGCTTCGAGTGTCCGGCGCCGTTTTGACGGTGCCAGCGGCAAGCTTCAAGCTTCAAGCTTCAAGCAGTCACCCTGCATTGAGTTGCGCCGCCTCTTGCAGCTTGCAGCTTGCAGCTCACCCGCTAAAATGCCGCCACTGCTGTCTGGAGTGACCTATGCGCGATGCACTGAATCAAGGCCTGATCGACTTCCTCAAGGCCTCCCCTACGCCGTTCCATGCCACCGCCGCCCTGGCCCAGCGCCTCGATGCCGCCGGTTACCAGCGCCTGGACGAGCGCGACAGCTGGGCCACCGTGGCCGGCGGTCGCTACTACCTGACCCGCAACGATTCCTCGATCATCGCCTTCAAGCTCGGCCGTCACTCGCCGCTGCTCGACGGCATCCGCCTGGTCGGCGCCCACACCGACAGCCCGTGCCTGCGGGTCAAGCCGCAGCCCGAACTGCAGCGCCAGGGCTTCTGGCAGCTGGGCGTGGAAGTCTACGGTGGCGCCCTGCTGGCGCCGTGGTTCGACCGTGACCTGTCGCTGGCCGGGCGGGTAACCTTCCGCCGTGACGGCAAGGTCGAAAGCCAGCTGGTCGATTTCAAGCTGCCGATCGCAGTGATCCCGAACCTGGCGATCCACCTCAATCGCACCGCCAACGAAGGCTGGGCGATCAACCCGCAGACCGAGCTGCCGCCGATCCTGGCCCAGGTGGCTGGTGACGAGCGCGTCGATTTTCGTGCCCTGCTTACCGACCAGCTGGCCCGCGAGCACGGCCTGAACGCCGATGTGGTGCTGGACTACGAACTGAGCTTCTACGACACCCAGAGCGCCGCCCTGATTGGCCTGCATGGCGAGTTCATCGCCGGCGCGCGCCTGGACAACCTGCTGTCGTGCTATGCCGGCCTGCAGGCGCTGCTCAACGCCGACAGCGATGAAACCTGCGTGCTGGTGTGCAACGACCACGAAGAGGTGGGTTCGTGCTCGGCCTGTGGCGCCGACGGGCCGATGCTCGAACAGACCCTGCGCCGCCTGCTGCCCGACGGCGACGACTTCGTCCGCGCGATCCAGCGCTCGCTGCTGGTCTCGGCCGACAACGCCCACGGCGTGCACCCCAACTATGCCGAGAAGCACGACGGCAATCACGGGCCCAAGCTCAATGCCGGCCCGGTGATCAAGGTCAACAACAACCAGCGCTACGCCACCAACAGCGAAACCGCCGGTTTCTTCCGCCACCTGTGCATGGCCGAGGAAGTACCGGTGCAAAGCTTCGTGGTGCGCAGCGACATGGGTTGCGGCTCGACCATCGGCCCGATCACCGCCAGCCACCTTGGCGTGCGCACCGTCGACATCGGCCTGCCGACCTTCGCCATGCACTCGATCCGCGAGCTGTGCGGCAGCCAGGACCTGGCGCACCTGGTGAAAGTGCTGACGGCGTTCTATCGCAGTCGCGATTTGCCTTGATGAAAGCATCGCGGGTCAAGTCGACCCGCGATGAGGCCCGCCAGCCTGACCCCGATCAACCCCTCGCCGGCGAATCCCGCTATGCTTGAGCCATAACTCTCAAGTAAGGACCTTGCCGCATGTCAGCCTTTGCCTCTCTGTTCCTTCCGGTCATCGCCGGCCTGATCCTGCTGACCGTAGGCTTCAACCTGCGCGATCGCAATATCGGCGTGTTGATGATGTGGGTCGGCACCCTGGGCATGATCGGCATCATGTGCTGGAAGATCCTCGAGAAACTCAACTGACAAATACACTACACTCGGGCGATTGATCGTTTTGAGGTTGATTGTCCGGTGCCTGTCTTTTTCCGCGTTTTTCTCCTGCTCCTGCCCTTGCTCTTCGTTGCGCCCGCGCACGCCGCCGGCCTGCCGGGCCTGCTCGGCGGCGGCAGCAAGGCCCAGCCCGAAGCTAGCGAACCCCTGGGCCAGTCACTGGACGAAGTCATCAAGAGCCTGGAGAACGACCAGCAGCGGGCCAAGCTGCTGGCCGACCTGAAAAAGCTGCGCGACAGCACCAAACAGGCGCAACCCAGCGCCGAACAAGGCGTACTGGGCCTTATCGGCACGACCTTCGGCGAGCTGGAAAAACAGTTCAGCGGTGAGGCCAGCCCGTTCAACCGCTGGACCCGCGAGCTGGAGCTGGCGCAGATCGAGCTCGACGCCCGCCTGGTGCCCTGGCACGAATGGCCACCGATCCTCTTCGGCTTTGCCGCGATCATCGCCCTGTGGAGCCTGCTGGCCTACGCCCTGAACTGGGTCGGCCACCAGGTCCGGCTGCGCTTTGGCCTGACCGAAGAACTGCCGCAACACCCGCGCACCTGGGACCTGGTGCGCTTCGCCCTGCGCAAGCTCGGGCCCTGGCTGGTGGCGCTGGTGATCACCGTGTACCTGAGCTTTGCCCTGCCCTCGTCACTGGGCAAGTCGATGGCCATGGTCCTGGCCTACGCGCTGGTGGTCGGTACCTGCTTCTCGGCAATCTGCGTCATCGCCTTCTCCCTGCTTGACGGCCCGCACCGCCACCGGGCCCTGCACATCCTGCGCCACCAGGCGTTCCGTCCGCTGTGGCTGATCGGCAGCTTCGCCGCCTTCGGCGAGGCCATGAACGACCCGCGCATGGCCAGCGCCCTGGGCGATCACCTCTCGCACACCCTGGCGACCCTGGCCAACATCCTCGCCGGGCTGTCGACCGGATTGTTCATCCTGCGCTTTCGCCGGCCCATCGCCCACCTGATCCGCAACCAGCCGCTGTCACGACGGCTGACCCGCCGCGCCTTGAGCGACACCATCGAAATCCTTGGCACTTTCTGGTACCTGCCGGCGCTGGTGCTGGTGGCGATTTCGCTGTTTGCCACGTTCATTTCCGCCGGCGACACCAGCACTGCCCTGCGCCAGTCACTGATGTGCACGGTGCTGCTGATCTTGTGCATGGTCATCAACGGCCTGGTCCGTCGCCACGGGCTCAAGCCGCAACGGGCCAACCGGCGCCAGGCGGTGTACTCGGAGCGCTTGCGCAGCTTTGGCTACACCCTGGTGCACCTGGGCATCTGGCTGGTGTTCATCGAACTTGGCTTGCGCGTCTGGGGCTTTTCGCTGATCACCTTCACCGAGGGCGAAGGCCATGAGGTGGCGGTGCGCCTGTTCGGCCTGGCCGGCACCCTGATCGCCGCCTGGCTGGTGTGGATTCTCGCCGACACCGCCGTGCACCACGCCCTGACCCGCTCGCGCAAAGGCCTGGCCAACGCTCGTGCGCAAACCATGATGCCGCTGATCCGCAACGTGCTGTTCGTGACGATCTTCATCATTGCGGTGATCGTCGCCCTGGCCAACATGGGCATGAACGTCACCCCGCTGCTGGCCGGTGCCGGTGTCATCGGCCTGGCCATCGGTTTTGGCGCGCAATCGCTGGTCGCCGACCTGATCACCGGGCTGTTCATCATCATCGAAGACTCCCTGGCCATCGATGATTACGTCGATGTCGGCGGCCACCTGGGCACGGTCGAGGGCCTGACCATCCGTACCGTGCGCCTGCGCGATATCGACGGCATCGTCCACACCATCCCGTTCAGCGAGATCAAGAGCATCAAGAACTACTCCCGCGAGTTCGGCTACGCGATCTTTCGCGTGGCCATCCCGCACAGCATGAACATCGACCAGGCAATCACCCTGATCCGCGATGTCGGGCAGAAGATGCGCAACGACCCGCTGATGCGCCGCAACATCTGGTCGCCGCTGGAGCTGCAAGGGGTGGAGAGCTTCGAGTCGGGCTCGGCGATCCTGCGTGCGCGCTTCAAGACCGCGCCGATCAAGCAGTGGGAAGTGTCGCGGGCCTTCAACCTGGCGCTCAAGCGCCAGCTCGACGAATCCGGCCTGGACCTGGCCACCCCGCGCCTGAGCGTGCAGGTGATCACCGCCGACGCCAGCACACCGTTCAGCGAAAGCCCGCCCAAGTCCTAACCGGCTTGGGCCTTGATGCGGATCGCGTCATGGCGCCAGTACTCAAGGTCACAGTCGATCAGCCGCCCGTGCTGGTCGCTGTTGACCCGGGTAATGTGCAGGCCGGGGCTACCGGCCGACACTTTAAGCGCCAGCGCTGCCGCTACCGGCAAGGCGGTCGGCAGGATCTCGAAGCGCACCCGTCCGTACTCGATGCCGTAGTGGCCGGCATACAACTCGGTCAGCGAGCGGCTCAGGTCGTGCTCAAGAATGCCCGGGAAGTACTCGGGGTTCAGGTAGTGCTCGGCATACAGCACCGCCCGGCCATCGATCCGGCGTAACCGGCAGATCTGGATCACGCTCGACAGCGGCGCCAGTTGCAGCCGCGCGCACACCGCTGCCGCTGCTGGCTGCAGGCGCGCCGACAACAGCTCGGTACGCGCCTCGCGGCCCTGCTCGCGGACCATGGCATGAAAGTGGCTGCGCTCGATCAGGTCGTAGGTCAGGCGCTCGGGCGCGACGAACCAGCCGCGGCGTTCCTCGCGGTAAATCAAACCCCGCGCCTCCAGTTGCACCAGCGCCTCACGCAAGGTGATGCGCGTGGTGTCGAACACCTCGCTGAGCTTGCGCTCGGCCGGTAGCTTGCAGCCGGGCGACAGGAGGCCATGCTCGATCTGCTCCTGCAGGGCATGACAGATGGCTGTTACTGCTCGCGGTGGCAGTGGCTGCATCAAAGGTTACCTATCTGGACTAGTCCAGCCCCGGTAGCGCCCCAATCTGGCGCCGTAGGGCTATGAGAATAGTGCAAGCCTAGGCACTGCAGATGAATGCCAGATGACAGTGAGGGTGGTCTACGCTTGATTTCCAGGGGCAAAAGCCCGGCCGGGGCAATGCCTGGACATCAAATTGTCATGCAACAGGCCTACCTTGGCTCAGGTATTGCTGACCTAGACCAACCGAACCGCAACAACGTCCAACAACACCTTTTGCGTTTTGTACGGCACCCATCAAGGAGCTTCGGATGAAAAAGCTTTTTCTGGCGTCACTGTTAGGCTCGAGTATCGCGATGTGCACAGCGGCCATGGCCGCCGACACTGACCTCAAGGCCCTCGAGGACGCCGCCCGCAAGGAAGGCGTAGTCAACAGCGTGGGCATGCCCGATGCCTGGGCCAACTGGAAAGGCACCTGGGACGACCTGGCGACAAAATACGGCCTCAAGCACATGGACACCGACATGAGCTCGGCCCAGGAAGTGGCCAAGTTCGACGCTGAAAAAGACAACGCCAGCGCCGACATCGGTGACGTCGGCGCCGCCTTCGGCCCGATCGCCGTGGCCAAGGGCGTGACCCAGCCGTACAAGCCAAGCACCTGGGAGCAGGTCCCGGACTGGGCCAAGGACAAAGACGGCCACTGGGCCCTGGCCTATACCGGCACCATTGCCTTCATCATCAACAAGCAACTGGTGAAGGAGGCAGACATCCCGAAAACCTGGCATGACCTGGAAAAGGGCAAGTACAAGGTCGCCATCGGTGACGTCGGCACCGCCGCCCAGGCTGCCAACGGTGTTCTGGCCGCTGCCATCGCCTATAAAGGCGACGAGAGCAACATCGAACCAGGCCTGCAGCTGTTCACCAAGCTGGCCCAGCAAAAACGCCTGTCGCTGGCCAACCCGACCATCCAGACCCTGGAGAAGGGCGAGATCGAAGTCGGCGTGGTCTGGGACTTCAACGGCCTGAGCTACCGCCAGCAGATCGACCCGAAACGCTTCGAGGTGCTGATCCCGTCTGACGGTTCGGTGATGTCCGGTTACACCACCATCATCAACAAATACGCAAAAAACCCCAACGCCGCCAAGCTGACCCGCGAGTACATCTTCAGCGATGCCGGGCAGATCAACCTGGCCAAGGGGCATGCCCGGCCGATCCGTGCCGAGCACCTGAAACTGCCGGCTGAGGTACAGGCCAAACTGCTGCCCAACGAGCAGTACGGCGCCGCGCAGCCGATCAAGAATGCCGAAGCCTGGGAAGCGACCTCCAAGGCCCTGCCGCAGAAGTGGCAGGAGCAAGTGATCATCGAGATGGAGTGAACCTTCAGGGGGTGTCAGGCAATACCTGTTACCCCCAATCGCTGGCAAGCCAGCTCCCACAACGTCTGTGGGAGCTGGCTTGCCAGCGATGAGGTCAGCACAATTGCGGAGTTCCTATGAACCACAACGTCATCCTGGTCCTGCTCGATGGCCTCAACCATCAGGTCGCGCACCACGCCATGGGCCATCTGCATGCCTATGTCGAAGCCGACCGTGCGGCGCTTTACCGGGTCGAATGCGAGCTGCCGTCGTTGTCACGGCCGCTGTACGAATGCATCCTCACCGGGGTCGCGCCGATCGACAGCGGCATCGTCCACAACAACGTCAACCGCCTGTCCAACCAGCGCAGCGTGTTCCACTACGCCCGCGAGGCCGGCCTGGGCACGGCCGCGGCGGCCTATCACTGGATGAGCGAGCTGTACAACCGCTCGCCCTTCGACCCGCTGCGCGACCGCCACACCCACGCCCCCAAGCTGCCGATCCAGCACGGGCTGTTCTATTACGCCGACCACTACCCCGATTCGCACCTGTTCGCCGACGCCGAGTACCTGCGCCGCCGTCATGCACCGAATTTTCTCCTGGTGCACCCGATGAACATCGACGACGCCGGCCACCGCCACGGCCTGGACAGCAGCCAGTACCGCAACAGCGCGCGCAGCGCCGATATCCTTCTGGCCGATTACCTGCGCACCTGGCTCGAAGAGGGCTATCAGGTATTGGTGACCGCCGACCACGGCATGAACAACGACCGCTCGCACAACGGCCTGCTGGCCGAAGAGCGCGAAGTGCCGCTGTTCGTCTTTGGCCAGGCGTTCAGCCTCGACCCGGCGGCCAAGCCGCTGCAGACCGAACTGTGTGGCACCATTTGCGAGTTGCTCGGCGTGCCCCACGACAAACCGGTATGCCGGGAGCTGCTCAAGTGAATTCGATCAAGCGCGGCAAATGGCTGGCCCTGCTCTGCCTGGTGCCTTTCGCGGTGTTTTTCATCATCTTCCAGATCGCCCCGCTGGCCTGGGTCATGCTCCACAGCGTGCAGGTGGAATCAAGCTGGGGCCTGGACAATTTCAGCAAGATATTCACTTCCAGGTTCTACCGCCAGGCGATCCAGCACAGCCTGGAGATCAGCTTCTGGTCGAGCCTGTTCGGCATCCTCATCGCCATCCTCGGCAGCTACTCGTTGCGCCGGGTCGACTCGCGCTTGCGCGATTTCGTCAACGCCTTCGCCAACATGACCAGCAACTTCTCCGGGGTGCCGCTGGCCTTCGCCTTCATCATCCTGCTCGGCTTCAACGGCGCGCTGACCATGCTGCTGAAGCAGGCCGGGATCATCGAAGACTTCAACCTCTACTCCAAGACCGGGCTGATCATCCTCTACACCTATTTCCAGATCCCCCTCGGCGTGCTGCTGCTCTACCCGGCCTTCGACGCCCTGCGCGAAGACTGGCGCGAGTCCGCCGAGCTGCTCGGCGCCGGCGCCTGGCAATACTGGCGGCACATCGGCCTGCCGGTGCTGACCCCGGCGCTGCTGGGCACCTTCGTGATCCTCCTGGCCAACGCCCTGGGCGCCTATGCCACGGTCTATGCGCTGACCACCGGCAACTTCAACGTGCTGCCGATCCGCATCGCCGCGCTGGTGGCCGGCGACATCTCGCTGGACCCGAACCTGGCCAGCGCCCTGGCGGTCATCCTGGTCGGGCTGATGACCCTGGTGACCTTCGTCCATCAATGGCTATTGAAGCGGAGCTACCATGTCGCGCGCTGAACCGGGCACCTCGTCGCTGTACCACCGCGTGGTGGTCTACCTGCTGTTCATCATCCTCTTGCTGCCGCTGGCCGGCACCCTGCTCTACTCGCTGGCCACCAGCTGGTCGGCGAGCCTGCTGCCCAGCGGCCTGACCTTCAAGTGGTACCTGGCGCTGTGGAGCGACCCGCGCTTTCTCGCCGCCTTCGGCCAGTCGCTGCTGGTGTGTGTCGGCGCCCTGCTGTTGTCGGTGCTGTTGATATTGCCGCTGCTGTTCGTGGTGCATTACCACTTCCCGCGCCTCGATGCGCTGATGAACATCCTCATCCTGCTGCCCTTCGCGGTGCCGCCGGTGGTGTCGTCAGTGGGCCTGCTGCAGCTCTACGGCTCGGGGCCGATGGCCATGGTCGGCACGCCGTGGATCCTCATCGGTTGCTACTTCACCGTAGCCCTGCCGTTCATGTACCGGGCAATCACCAACAACCTGCAGGCGATCAACCTGCGCGACCTGATGGACGCCGCCCAGTTGCTGGGCGCCAGCACCTTCCAGGCGGCGTTCCTGGTGGTGCTGCCAAACCTGCGCAAGGGCCTGATGGTGGCCTTGCTGCTGTCGTTCTCGTTCCTGTTCGGCGAGTTCGTGTTCGCCAACCTGCTGGTCGGCACCCGCTACGAGACCCTGCAGGTGTACCTCAACAACATGCGCAACAGCAGCGGCCACTTCAACAGTGCCCTGGTGGTTTCCTATTTCCTCTTCGTGCTGGCGCTGACCTGGGCAGCCAACCGCCTGAACAAGGACAAGTCCTGATATGAGCTTTGTCAGCGTACAGAACCTGCAAAAAAGCTATGCCGGCAGCCCGGTGTTCAACGACATCAACTGCCAGATCGAACGCGGCGAATTCGTTACCCTGCTCGGCCCGTCCGGCTGCGGCAAGTCCACCCTGCTACGCTGCATCGCCGGGCTGACCGCGGTGGACAGCGGGCGCATCTTGCTCGATGGCACCGACCTGGTGCCGCTGAGCCCGCAAAAACGCGGGATCGGCATGGTGTTCCAGAGCTATGCGCTGTTCCCCAACATGACCGTCGAACAGAACGTCGCCTTCGGCCTGCGCATGCAGAAGGTCAACAGCGACGACAGCCAGGCGCGGGTCCGCGAAGTGCTGCAACTGGTCGAGCTGCAGGACTTCGCCCGGCGCTACCCGCACCAGTTGTCCGGCGGCCAGTGCCAGCGCGTGGCCCTGGCCCGCTCGCTGGTCACCCGCCCGCGCCTGCTGCTGCTCGACGAGCCGCTGTCGGCGCTGGATGCGCGGATTCGCAAGCACCTGCGCGAGCAGATCCGCGCGATCCAGCGCGAGCTGGGCCTGACCACCATTTTCGTCACCCACGACCAGGAAGAAGCGCTGACCATGTCCGATCGCATCTTCCTCATGAACCAGGGCCGCATCGTCCAGAGCGGCGATGCCGAAACCCTCTATACCGCGCCGGTGGACGTGTTCGCCGCAGGCTTTATCGGCAACTACAACCTGCTCGACGCCGACAGCGCCAGCCGCCTGCTGCAGCGCCCGGTGAACAGCCGCCTGGCAATTCGCCCGGAAGCCATCGCCCTGAGCCTGGACGGCGAGCGGGAGGGGCTGGTACGCAGCCACAGCCTGCTGGGCAACGTGATCCGCTACCGGGTTGAAGCGCGCGGGGTAGAATTGCTGGTCGATGTGCTCAACCGCTCGTCCGCCGACCTGCACCCGGACGGCCAGCGGGTATCCTTGTCGATCGATCCCACCGCCCTCTGCGAAGTCGCCTGAGGGTTGCACAGGAGTTTTTCTGAATATGGCACTCGCGATTTTCGATCTGGATGAAACCCTGATCCACGGTGACTGCGCCACGCTCTGGAGCGAGCAGATGGGCCGTCTGGGCTGGGTCGATCCAGCGTCTTTCATGCGCAAGAACAACGAACTGATGGACGCCTACAGCCATGGCAAGCTGCGCATGGAAGACTACATGGCCTTCAGCCTGGAACCTTTGATCGGCCGCACCCCGGAAGAAGTCGAGCACCTTGTAGCGCCCTGGGTGGAAGATTTCATCGAACCGATCATCTTCAGCGACGCCACCAAGACCATCGCCGCCCATCGCAAGGCCGGCGACCGGATCCTGGTGATTTCGGCTTCCGGCACCCACCTGGTCAAGCCGATTGCCGAACGCCTGGGCATTGATGAAATTCTTGGTATCGAGCTTGAGGTTGCACACGGTGTTTACACCGGCAGCACCACCGGCGTGCTGACCTACCGCGAAGGCAAGATCACCCGTTTGCTGGAATGGCTCGACCAGGAAGAAGAGAACCTTGAAGGCGCGAGTTTCTACTCGGATTCACGCAACGACCTGCCGTTGCTGCTGAAGGTGGATTTCCCGCATGTGGTCAATCCGGATCCGGTGTTGCGCGAGCAGGCCGAGACTCAAGGCTGGCCGATTCATAGCTGGAAATGATTGAAGCCATCGCGGGGCAAGCCGCTCCTGTGGGAGCGGCGGTGCGACGACTCGACTTGCCCCGCGATCGGCGGTTTACACCAGACTCTCGTCGATCACCAACACCAGCTTGCCCGACACCTGATTGCCGGCAAGCTCGGCAAACGCCGCCTCGGCATCCTTGATCGGGAACGCCCTGGCCAGTTGCGGCTTGAGCCGGCCTTCGCTGAACAGCGGCCACACCTGCTGACCGAGGTCGCTGAGCAGGTCTGCCTTGAACTGGTCATCGCGGGTGCGCAAGGTCGAACCCAGGACCTGTATGCGCTTGCCCAGCAGTTGCGCCAGGTCCAGCTCGGCCTTGCGCCCGCCCATCAAGCCGATGATCACCCAGCGCCCGTCACGGGCCAGCAGCTTGAGGTTGAGCTCGGCATAGTTGGCGCCGACCGGGTCGAGAATCACGTTGAACGGGGCAAAGTCATTCAAAGCCTCGAGGTCTTCACCGCGAACCACACCGCCGCTGGCCCCCAGGCCTTCGCAATAGGCCAGCCGCTCGGCCGAGCCGACGCTGACCCAGCACGGGCTGCCAAAGGCCTTGCACAGCTGGATCGCCGCCGAGCCGACACCGCTGGCCCCGGCATGCAGCAAGACTTTCTCACCGGGCTTGAGCGCGGCCAGCTGGAACACATTGAGCCAGGCCGTGGCATACACCTCGGGGATTGCCGCCGCTTCCTGCAGGCTCAAGCCCTCGGGCACCGGCAGTACGTGGCGGCCATCGACCACCACTTCCTCGGCCATGCCGCCACCGGCGAGCAAGGCACAGACCCGATCGCCGACCTGCCAGGAAGAACCGGCGCCCACTTCGCTGATCACCCCCGAGCACTCCAGGCCGAGAAATTCGCTGGCCCCCGGTGGTGGCGGGTAGAGCCCGGCACGCTGGAGCAGGTCGGCGCGATTGAGGCCGGCGGCGGCCACGCGAATTCGTACTTGACCGATATCGCAAGTTGGACTTGTCGTCGCAACCCACTCCACATGTCCGTCAACGCCTTGCAATGCCTTCACAGTGCCTCCATAGTTGAGTCATGACTGAGCCCGGGAGCTGTAGCCCCGGGCTTTTTGCATTATGCGTCCGGCTTTCATGGAACCGGCGAATTCAAAGACGGCCTAATATGCGTGATCAATTGTCCCTACGTCGAATCAGCATGAAGCATTTTCTGCCAAGCACCACCCTCGCCCTGTTGATCGGTCTGGGCAGTCTGCCATTGGCGGGCAGTGCATGGGCCGCCAACAGCTGGGATAAGCTCCAGCCCGACCGCGATGAAGTGGTCGCCAGCCTGAACGTGGTCGAGCTGCTCAAGCGCCACCACTACAGCAAGCCGCCGCTCAACGATGCGCGCTCGGTGATCATTTACGACAGCTACCTCAAACTCCTTGATCCTGCGCGCAGCTACTTCACTGCCAGCGACATCGCCGAGTTCGACAAGTGGAAGACCCAGTTCGACGATTTCCTCAAAAGCGGCAATCTCGACCCCGGCTTCACCATCTACAAGCGCTACCTGGACCGGGTCAAATCGCGCCTGGACTTCGCCCTCGCCGAGCTGAGCAAGGGCGTCGACAACTTCGACTTCACCACCCATGAGACCTTGCTGATCGATCGCAAGGACGCCCCGTGGATGAAGAACCAGGCCGAGCTCGACGACCTCTGGCGCAAACGCGTCAAGGATGAAGTGCTGCGCCTGAAGATTGCCGGCAAAGAACCCAAGGCGATCCAGGAGCTGCTGACCAAGCGCTACAAGAACCAGCTCACGCGCCTGGACCAGACCCGCGCCGAAGACATCTTCCAGGCCTATATCAACACCTTCGCCCAGTCCTACGACCCGCACACCAACTACCTGTCGCCCGACAACGCGGAAAACTTCGATATCAACATGAGCCTGTCGCTCGAAGGTATCGGCGCCGTGCTGCAAAGCGACAACGACCAGGTCAAGATCGTGCGCCTGGTGCCGGCTGGCCCTGCGGCCAAGACCAAGCTGGTCGCCCCGGCCGACAAGATCATCGGCGTGGCCCAGGGCAACAAGGAAATGGTCGACGTGATCGGCTGGCGCCTGGACGAAGTGGTCAAGCTGATCCGCGGGCCGAAAGGTTCGGTGGTGCGCCTGGAAATCATCCCGGCCAGCAACGCCCCTAACGACCAGACCACCAAGATCGTGCCGATCACCCGTGAAGCGGTGAAACTCGAAGAGCAGGCGGCGAAAAAGTCGGTGCTCAAGCTCAAGCAGGACGGCCGTGACTACAAGCTCGGAATCATCGAGATTCCGGCCTTCTACCTCGACTTCAAGGCCTTCCGCGCCGGCGATCCGGAGTACAAGAGCACCACCCGCGACGTTAAAAAACTGCTGACCGAACTGCAGAAGGAAAAAGTCGACGGCGTGGTCATCGACCTGCGCAACAACGGCGGCGGCTCGCTGCAGGAAGCCACCGAGCTGACCAGCCTGTTCATCGACAAGGGCCCGACGGTGCTGGTGCGCAACAGCGACGGCCGCGTCGACGTGCTTGAAGACGAAAACAGCGGCGCCTTCTACAAAGGCCCGCTGGCACTGGTGGTCAACCGCCTGTCGGCCTCGGCTTCGGAGATTTTCGCCGGCGCCATGCAGGACTATCACCGCGCGCTGATCCTCGGCGGGCAGACCTTCGGCAAAGGCACGGTGCAAACCATCCAGCCGCTCAATCATGGCGAGCTGAAGCTGACCCTGGCCAAGTTCTACCGGGTTTCCGGGCAGAGCACCCAGCACCAGGGCGTGCTGCCGGACATCGACTACCCGTCGATCATCGACACCAAGGAAATCGGCGAAAGCGCCCTGCCCGAAGCCATGCCATGGGACACCATCCGCCCGGCGATCAAGCCTGCGGTCGACCCGTTCAAGCCGTTCCTGGCCCAGCTCAAGGCCCGTCACGACAGCCGTACGGCCAAGGATCCGGAGTTCGTCTACATCCGCGACCGCCTGGCCCTGACCCAGAAGCTGATGAACGAGAAAACCGTCAGCCTCAACGAGGCCGAACGCCGTGCCCAGCACGCCGATATCGAAAGCAAACAGCTGGCGCTGGAAAACACCCGACGCAAGGCCAAGGGCGAAGAACCGCTCAAGGAACTGAAGAAGGAAGACGAAGACGCGCTGCCGGTCGAGCCGGACGATACCAAGCCCGAAGACGACGCCTACCTGAAGGAGTCCGGGTTGATCCTGCTGGACTACCTGGGGCTGAATTCGCAGGTGGCGCGCAACAACCCGTAAAAACCGGTGATGGCAAAATAATGTGACCGCGCTTCATTGCGTCATCAAATAGTCATCAGACTGTCGTGAAATAAGGGACTGAGCGCCGCGGGTGCTCAGTCCCTTTTTTCTAGGTAGGCCTGCCATGACCATCAACGAACAGCTCAGCGCGTTGAGCACCATCCTGGCTCAAAGCGGCTTGCACAGCCTGTTCCAACCCATTGTCTGCCTTTCCGAACGGCGCATCCTCGGCTACGAAGCGCTGAGCCGCGGCCCCTCCAACAGCCCGCTGCATTCGCCGATCAACCTGTTTGCCGTGGCCCGCCAGGCCGGGCGCCTGACCGAGCTGGAAGTGGCCTGCCGCGAGAGCGCCTGCCGGCGCTTCAGCCAGCAGAACCTTGAAGGCAAGCTGTTCCTCAACGTCTCGCCCGAGTCCCTGCTCGAACCGCAGTACCAGTCCGGGCGCACCCTGAAGATGCTCCACGAGCTGGGCGTGCCGCCCAGCCGGGTGGTGATCGAACTCACCGAACAGACCCCCACCGACGACTTCCAGCTGCTGTTCAACGCCCTGCACCACTACCGCGACATGGGCTTTTCCATCGCCCTGGATGATCTGGGGGCCGGTTATTCGAGCCTGCGCCTGTGGTCGGAGCTGCGCCCGGACTACGTCAAGATCGACCGCCACTTCATCGACGGCATTCACCTGGATGCGGTCAAGCGCGAGTTCGTCGGCTCGATCCTGCAGATCGCCCGGGCCTCGCGTGCCCAGGTGATTGCCGAAGGCATCGAGCTGGCCGAAGAGCTCAAGGTGCTCACCGAGATGGGCGTCGACCTGGTCCAGGGCTACCTGCTGGGCCGCCCGCAGGAACAGGCGGCGCGCGATGTGCAAAGCATGCTCGGGCAGCCGGTACAGGCGCTGCAGAGCCTCAATGAAGACAGCGGCAACCTCGCCGCGCTACTGATCGAACAACCGGCGGTGAACCGCGAGGCGCCCACCCCGCAGGTGCTGGAACTGTTTCGCAGCCAGGCCAACCTCAATTCCCTGGCGGTGCTCGACGCGCATGGGCAGCCGTGCGGCATCGTTCATCGCCATTCGCTCTCCGACGCACTGCTCAAGCCGTTTGCCACCGACCTGTTCGCGCGCAAGCCGATCAGCCGCTTGATGAGCGATGACTTTCTCGCCGTGGATCTGGGCCAATCGCTGCAACAGGTCAGCCGCCTGCTCACCAGCCGCGCCCGCCAGCGCATCGAGGAAGATTTCATCATCACCCACAACGGCCGCTACCTGGGCCTGGGGCGGGTGATCGACGTGCTCAAGCTGATCACCGAGCAGAAGATCCAACAGGCCCGCTATGCCAACCCGCTGACCCTGTTGCCGGGCAACGTACCGATCCAGCAGTGCCTGACCCGCCTGCTGCAACAGCAACGCGCAGCGGCGATCTGTTACGTCGATATCGACAGCTTCAAGCCGTTCAACGATATCTACGGGTATGCCCGTGGCGATGAGGTATTGCTGTGCCTGGCCCAGTGCCTGGGCGAACGGGTCGACCCCAGCCGCGATTTCGTCGGCCATATCGGCGGCGACGATTTCATGCTGGTGCTCGGCTCAGATGATTGGCAACAACGCTTGCAGTTGTTGCTGGAGGACTTTCACAAGCAGTGCCGGCGCTTCTACCGGGCCGAGCACCTGCAGGCCGGGTGCTTCATCGCCACCGACCGCCAGGGCCGGCGCCAGGAATTTGCCCTGCTGTCGTTGTCGATCGGCGTGGTGCAGTTGCACCCGCAGGCCTGTGCCGGGCTCGATGCCGGGCAACTGGCGGAGTTGGCCTCACAGGCCAAGCACCAGGCCAAGGATGTGCCTGGGCACAGCCTGTACCTGATCGATACCGCCCCTGGCGCTCAGGCTTCTTCGTGTTCGGGGTAGCTGTACTCGAACACCCGCACCACTTCCGAGGCGTGCCAGGAGGCTGCGGCCATGCCATCGGACGGGCCGGAGAAGCGCCCCAGGCGCTCGACGCATTCGAAGAACCCGGTGCGCGGCAAGCGGCTGGCGCCCTGGCTGATCACCAGCGAGCTGCGCAGCGGCTGCTCGGCGCGGGCGTCGAGCGCAGCCAGGTGCTCCAGCGCCGCGGTCAGCGTTTGCATGGCCGGGCTGGGCAATTGCAGACGCTCGAGCAAGGCCCGGTAGGTCAGCAGGTGGCGCTGGCGGCGGGCGACATCCAGCTCGCCGAGCAGGCCTTCCCAGTGCTGGCGGCTGATGCGCACGCTCACGACGGCTCGCTCCAGCCAGCCACACCCAGCTCCCAGGCCAGGCTGCGGCGAATCGCGGCATCCGGCTGGCGTTCACCGCTTTCGATCAGCGCCAGGTACACCGGGCTGATACCGACGCTGCGCGCCAGTTGCTCCGGCGCCAGGCCCTTGCCCTCACGCAAACGCGCCAGCTCGCTGAAATTCGGCAAGCTGGCGCTGTCGGTGGCGCTTGAAGCTGTGTTTGCGCCGGCAAGTGGCTCGCCTTGCCCGGCAGCTTTAAGCAGTGCCTGGTACTGCTCCCAGGGAACAACCGCGTACTCGGGTTGACCGTCCCGGCTGATGACCTGAATACCCATTACAACCCCCTTGTAGGATTACGATATGTAATCGGTAGGCATAATCCTTATGCCAATTATATTACCAGCCAACAAGGGTGTGCAGGGTCGTGATGTGATCAGCTTTTTTCCTGTTCCAGGCGCAGGGCTTCGGGGGTGTCGGGCAGGCGTTCGACCACCCGCAGTTTTTCCGGTGCCTGGCGGTTGCGCCAGGCGCTGAACGCGGCCAGTTCATCAGACACCGCCTTCATCACCCAGGCCAGCACGGCGATGTCGTCGAGCATGCCGACGCCCAGCAGCCAGTCGGGGATCGCATCCAGCGGGCTGACAAAATACAGCAGCCCCGCCACCACGGTGATCAGTGCCTTGGGGCTGATTGCCCGGTACTCGCCGCGCCACCAGGCCAGGCACAGCGCCTGCATCAGGCGCACGTCCTCGCGCAGTTTGCCCAGCCGCGGACCTTTGCGCGCCACGGCAAAAATCAACGCCGGCAAACGCCCGCGGCTGAGCAGGCGCTCGGCCAGGGGCAGAAATCGGGCGAAATTCCACGGTGCTTTCATACGGCCTCCAGGGCCAGTGCCAAGGAAGGTTATCCACAATAATTGTGGATAACCTTGTGAACAGAGCTCAGTTTCAGGCTCAAGGCGCCCGCCCGGCAAGGGTCCGGGTTAAATCGGGCGTTTTTTACACACCTGTTTCAATTGCGCAAACGTTTTGCCCGCTGCGCCCTGATTCATCAACAGTTGCAGTGACTAAGACCGTGCATGGCCCTATGGGTTCGGTAAAACCCAGAAACGACAACGCCCCGTCGAGACGGGGCGTTGCAGGTATCAGCTGGCCTTACTCGGCAGCTGGATCGGCAGGCTCTTCAGCCTTGGCCGGGTCCTTGATGGCGATCAGTTCCAGATCGAACACCAGCACCGAGTTGGCCGGAATGGTCGGGCTCGGGCTCTGCGCGCCGTAAGCAAGGTCGGACGGGATGTACAGCTTGTACTTCTCGCCGACGTGCATCAGTTGCAGGCCTTCGACCCAACCCGGGATCACGCCGCTGACCGGCAGGTCGATCGGGCTGCCACGCTCGACGGAGCTGTCGAAGACCTTGCCGTCGATCAGCTTGCCTTCGTAGTGGACGGTAACCACGTCAGTCGGCTTTGGCTGGGCGCCGTCGGCCTTCTTGATGACTTCGTACTGCAGGCCCGAAGCGGTGGTGACCACGCCAGCCTTCTTGCCGTTTTCTTCGAGGAATTTCTTGCCGGCGGCAGCCGACTCTTCGCTCATTTTCACCAGGCGCTCTTCAGCGCGCTTCTGCAAGGCCGAGAAGGCTTCAACCAGCTCTTCGTCCTTGATCTTCTGTTCTTTCTTGCCAACGGCGTCTTCGATACCTTGAGCGACAGCTTTCGAATCAAGGTCGTCCATGCCTTCCTGAGCCAGGCTTTTGCCCATGTTCAGGCCAATACCGTAGGAGGCTTTCTGTGCCGGAGTCTTCAGCTCGACGCTGGTCTGCGAATCGCAACCCGCCAGTACCAGGCTAACCAGGGCAACCGCAGCCGCCAACCGATGCTGTTTCATGCTATTTCCTTGTTCATGCGCCAATAGGGCAATCGAGTAAAGCCGCGAGCTTATCAGGCGGCCACGACCAATGGCTACCGGCATGAGAGCAAGAAAACCCGGATAAGTTCAGCCAGATTAAACCTTCTTCATCCTCGGCTGCAGCCAGTGGCCAGTATTGACGGGACCGGGCGGTTGGGCAAATCCGCCGATGAGGTTTTGTAGCAGTTTGTATCGACGCTCAGGGATAACCGCCGTCGCGGTACTGCGCCGCCACTTCGCGCAAAACTTCGCACAGCCACTGTGCCGGCAAGGCCAGCGGCAAGGCGGCATTGCTGCAGATGCCGACCGAGCCGCCCGGCTCGCTGACACCCAGGTCCAGCTCGCACAATTCACCACGGCTGAGGTCGACGCGCACCGCATCGCGTGGCGCCACCCAGACCGCATCGCTGCCCTGTACATAACGACGGCTGAGGGCCGGCGACAGGGTTTCCAGGCGCTGCGCGGGTTGCTCGATGGCGCACTGCACGAACAGGCTGTCGGCGTGCTTGCGGATGGTCGTGCCGGCCAGCGGCAACACCAGCGGGTAGCGCCCGACCTGGCTGCGCTCGAGCGGCTGGCGGCCAAGCAAAGGATGGCCAGGGCGCACCACCAGCGACATCGACTCGCTGTACAGGTGCTCGAACATCAGCCCCTGGATCTGCGGGCTGTCGGTCATGCGCCCGATCACCAGGTCCAGCTCACCGACGTGCAACTGCCCCAGCAGGTGCGCGCTGGGGCCGGTGGCGACGCTGACCACCAGCGCCTCATGGCGCTGGTGCAGACGGCACAGCACTTCGGGCATCAGCAGGCTTTCGACGGTCGACAACACGCCGACCCGCACCTGCGGCGGCGCATGCTCTTCACCGCGCAAGGTGCTCACACCTTCGCGCAAGGCCTGCACGCTGGGGCCGGCGTAGCGCATGAAACGCACCCCGGCCGGGGTCAGCTCGACACCCTGCTTGCTGCGCTCGAACAGCCGCGTTTCAAGCAGCGCTTCAAGCTCCTTGAGGGTCTTGGAGATCGCTGGCTGACTGATCGCCATGGCATCGGCGGCCTTGGCGAAACTGCCCTGCCGGGCGATTTCGAGAAAGCACAGCAGGTGGCGGAATTTGATCCGGGTGTCGAGGTTCATCCGGGGAGTTTATCGGGGCTCGGCCCGGACTGCGACCGCTTCGCGCTCGATCGCGGGGCAAGGCCCGCTCCCACCGTTTTTGTGGGACCCGACTTGACCCGCGATGAGGCCATCAACAGCGGCCCAATTCCACCTGCTCGCCACTGATGCGCACCGGCCACACCTGCAACGCCTGCTGCGGATCCTCCAGGCAGCGCCCATCGCGCAAACAAAAATGCTGCTTGTACAACGGCGCCGCCACCACCAGCTCGCCCTTGAGCTCGCCCACCAATCCACGACCAATCACATTGGCCCCGGACTTGGGGTCATGGTTGTCGACGGCGAACACCGGCGTGGCCTGCCCGGGCAGGTAGAACAGCGCCACCTGGCGCCCTTCGAACCACACCACCACCCCCGACTGGGCGACCAGGTCGGCACGGCTGCAAACCCTCTGCCAGGGTTGCGCTTGAACACTTACTGCTGCATTGGACGGGCTCATCAAAGCACCTCCTCGGTGGTCGGGATCAAGTGAAGTTCGCCGGCGCCGATGGGCCGGCGCTGGCCGCGTTCGCGGACAAAGTGCACACCCGGGTCGGGGCGCTGGTCGTTGACGAAGGTGCGAAAGCGCTTGAGCTTTTCAGGGTCTTTCAGGGCGTTGGCCCACTCGCATTCGTAGCGCTCGACCACCAGCTGCATTTGCGCTTCGAGCTCTGCGCCAAGGCCCAGGCTGTCGTCGAGGATCACCTGCTTGAGGTAGTCCAGCCCGCCCTCCAGGCTCTCACGCCACACCGAGGTGCGCTGCAGCTTGTCAGCGGTGCGGATGTAGAACATCAGCACGCGGTCGATGGTGCGGATCAGGCTGGCGTCGTCCAGGTCGGTGGCGAACAGTTCGGCATGGCGCGGGCGCATGCCGCCGTTGCCGCAGATGTACAGGTTCCAGCCCTTCTCGGTGGCGATCACGCCGATGTCCTTGCTCTGCGCCTCGGCGCATTCGCGGGTGCAGCCGGACACCGCAAACTTGAGCTTGTGCGGCGAGCGCAGGCCCTTGTAGCGGTCTTCCAGGATCAGGGCCATCTGCACGCTGTCCTGCACGCCGTAACGACACCATGTGCTGCCGACGCAGGATTTCACCGTACGCGTCGACTTGCCGTAGGCGTGGCCGGTCTCGAAGCCTGCGCCAATCAGCTCAGCCCAGATCTCGGGCAATTCGTGCAGTTGGGCGCCGAACAGGTCGATGCGCTGGCCGCCGGTGATCTTGGTGTAGAGGTCGTACTTTTTCGCCACTTCGCCGATGACGATCAGCTTCTCGGGGGTGATCTCGCCGCCGGGAATCCGCGGCACCACCGAGTAGGTGCCGTTCTTCTGCATATTGGCCATGAAGGTGTCGTTGGTGTCCTGCAGCGGCACCAGCGAAGGCTCCATGATCGGCTGGTTCCAGCACGAGGCGAGGATCGAGCCGACCGTGGGTTTGCAGATATCGCAGCCGACGTGCCCGCGTCCATGCTTGGCGAGCATCTCGTCGAAACTGACAATGCCTTCGACCCGCACCAGCGCGTAGAGCTCCTGGCGGGTGTAGGCGAAGTGTTCGCACAGGCTCTTGTCGACGCTGACGCCGCGGGCGATCAATTCATGCTCGAAGACCTGCTTGAGCAGCGCCGCACAACCACCGCAACCGGTGCAGGCCTTGGTCTGCTGCTTGAGCTGGCCAAGCTCGCCGCAGCCACTGTCGATGGCGGCGCAGATCGCGCCCTTGCTGACGTTATGGCAGGAGCAGATAGTCGCGCTGGCGGGCAAGGCATCAGCGCCCAGTGCCGGCGCGCCGACCGACTGCGGCAGGATCAGCGCGGCCGGATCGGCGGGCAGGGCAATGCTGTTCTGCACGAATTGCAGCAGGGTGTCGTAATAGCTGTTGTCGCCAACCAGCACCGCGCCGATCACCCGTTTGCCACTGCCATCGACCACCAGCCGGCGGTAGGCCGACGCCGCTTCGTCGATAAAGCGATAGCTGCGCGCACCCGGGGTCACGCCGTGGGCATCACCAATGGAGCCTACATCGACGCCGAGCAGTTTGAGCTTGGTCGACATGTCGGCCCCGGTAAAACTGCCCGCGTCTTCACCGGCCAGAGTCGCCGCCACTGTACGCGCCATGCTGTAGCCCGGCGCCACCAGGCCGAACACGCTGCCGTTCCACGACGCGCATTCGCCGATGGCGAAGATCCGTGGGTCGCTGCTGCGGCACGCGCTGTCGATCACCACACCGCCGCGTTGGGCGATTTCCAGGCCACTGCTGCGGCCCAGGGCATCCTGCGGGCGGATACCGGCGGAGAACACGACAAGGTCGGTTTCAAGGAACTCGCCGCCCTCGAAGTTCATCCGGTAGCGATAGTCTTCACCGGCAACGATGGCCTGGGTCGCCCGCGACAGGTGCACGCCAACCCCCAGGGCTTCGATCTGCGCCCGCAAGGCCGCGCCGCCCTCGCCATCCAGTTGCACCGGCATAAGGCGCGGGGCGAACTCCACCACATGAGCTTCCAGGCCCAGCGACTTCAAGGCATTGGCCGCTTCCAGGCCGAGCAGGCCGCCACCGACCACCACCCCACGGCGAGCGCTGGCGGCCGCGGTGCGGATCGCATCGAGATCATCAAGGGTGCGATAGACCAGCCGCGCCGCCCCTTGCGAGCCTTCAATCGGCGGCACGAACGGATAGGAGCCGGTGGCCAGCACCAGTTGATCGTAAGGGTAGCGCCCGGCGCAGGTGACTACCTCGCAGCGTTCGCGGTCGATCTCCAGCACCGGCTCGCCCAGGTGCAAGTCAATGCCGTGCCGGGTGTACAAGCCTGCCTCGCCCAGGGCCAGGGTTTCGGCATCGCTGCCACTGAAGTATTCCGACAGGTGCACGCGGTCGTAGGCGCGCTGGCGCTCTTCACCGAACACCCGCACCTGGAAACGGCCCAGGGCACCGCGTTGGATCAGTTGCTCGACGCAGTGATGACCGACCATGCCGTTGCCGACGATGATCAGCTGTTGCCGCGCTTCGATGCTGGTAAACCCATTCATACCCGTTCCTCACTCAAGGCCAATCACGCTGGCTTTGCTGCTGGGGGCCAACCCCGAAAAACAAAAAAAGGCGCCTGGAGCCGAAGCTCCAGGCGCCTTTGCCTGGTCGTTTTTGTAGTCCCGGTTGCGAATCGCCATTGACCCGCGAGGACGTTGTAAATCTGTAAAAGCAGGGAGCGTGCCAACTGCCAAAGCCTTTGAAACCGAGGCTTGTGCGCGATCCACTGGCGCCGTTATCGACCCAGACTGGTGCAGCGCTCCCCCTTATGGGGCACTTCAATACACGTCACGCAGGTAACGCTTGGCGCGATTGAGTTCGCTGACATAAGCCTCGGCCCGTTCCACACTCATGCCACCGTGCTGCTGCACCAGTTGCTTGAGCGCCGTATCAACATCGCGGGCCATGCGCCCGGCATCGCCACAGATATAGAAGTGCGCGCCCTCCTCCAGCCAGCGCCACAGCTCGGCACCCTGTTCGAGCATGCGCTGCTGCACGTAGATCTTCTGCGCCTGGTCGCGCGAGAAGGCGGTGTCCAGGCGGGTCAGGTGACCGTCGCGCTGCCAGGCCAGCAACTCGTCGCGGTAGTAGAAATCGGTGGCCGCCTGCTGCTCGCCGAACAGCAGCCAGTTGCGACCGCGGGCCCCTTCGGCCTGACGTTCCTGCAGGAACGCGCGAAACGGCGCCACACCGGTGCCGGGGCCGACCATGATCACCGGCGCCGTGCTGTCGCCGGGCAGGCGAAAGTGCGTGGTCGGCTGCGCGAATATCTCGACCCGGCCAGGCTCGCTGCGGTCGGCCAGGTAGGTCGAGCACACGCCCTTGCGCTGGCCGTAACGGACAGTGGAAACCGTCAGGTGCACTTGATCCGGATGCAGCTTCTGGCTTGAGCTGATCGAGTACAGCCGCGGCTGCATGGGTTTGAGCAGGTCGAGCCAAGCCTGCAGGCTCAGTTGGGGCTTGCACGCATGCACCAGGTCGATCAGTTGCTTGCCCCACAGCCAGTCCTTGAGCGCAGCCTTGTTGTGCGGCTCAAGCAATGCGCGCAGTTGCGCATCACCCGGGGCGAAAGCCTCGAGCAACTGCGGGGTAATGCGGGCGATCTCCAGGTGCTCAAGCAATGCCTCGGCCAAGGGCATGTCGGCCTGGCCTTTGAGGCTGACACAGTGTCCGCCATCGAAGCGGGTGGCGGTCAGTAGCTCATCGACCAGCGCCGGACAGTTGCGCGGCCATACACCCAAGGCGTCGCCGGCGTGATAGGTGAACCCGCTGTCGCCCAGATCGAACACCAGTTGCCGGGTTTCCTTGACCGCGCCAGGGCCGTTAAGCAGGCGGTTGCCGACCAGGGTGGCTGGCAACGGCCGGGTCTTGCTGAAACCGCTGGCCGTTGGCGTTGGCGCTTCGAGCAGCAGTTCGCCGTGGCCCAGTTTGCCCAGCAGTGCCTGCAGCCATTGCCCCGTCGATTCATGCAAATCGCCCTCGCAATCGACCCGTTCCAGCAAGCGCTTGGCGCCCAGTTCGGCCAGGCGCTGATCGAGCTTGCGACCAAAGCCGCAGAACTGCTCGTAGCTGGAATCCCCCAGGGCCAATACCGCATAAGGCACGCCGACGCAGCGCTGGGCATGCTCGCCATGCAGGCCGCGCCAGAACGCCGCACCGCTGTCCGGCGCATCGCCGTCGCCGAAGGTACTGGCGATCAGCAGCAGGCTGGCGGGGCGGTCCAGTTGCTCCAGGGCCAGGTCTTGCATGCAACTCAACTGCACCGGCAAGCCGACCTGGCGCAGGCGTGCGGCGCACTGCTCGGCCAGGGCCTGACTGTTGCCGGTCTGCGAGGCCCAGAGCAGCAGGTGCTGGCCCTGCACGGCAATGGCTTGATGATCGATCTGGGTGGCGTTGATGCGCTCGCCGGCAACCCGGCTCAGGGCCACCGCGCAGTACTTGAAGGCCGGTTGCAGCGACAGCGGATCGACCGCGTCGCTGGTGACGGCATTGATCGCCAGGTTCTCGCCATAAACGTCGTTCCAGTGAAACGGCGCAAAGCAGTTGCCCGGCAGCACCCGAGCGGTAATCCGTGCCGGCAGCAGCGCCTGCCCGCGTCGGGAGCGGATCTGCACCTGATCCTTGTCAGCGATGCACAGGCGCTCGGCATCGTCCGGGTGAATCTCTACGAACGGCCCGGGGTCGAGCTTGTTCAGCGCCGCCACCTTGCCGGTCTTGGTCAGGGTGTGCCACTGATGCTGGACCCGGCCAGTGTTGAGCACCAGCGGAAATTCGGCGTCCGGCAGCTCGGCGGCGGGCAGCCAGGGCCGGGCGAAAAAGCGTGCCTTGCCGCTGCGAGTGGGGAAGGCAATGGCCGGTACTTCGCCTTGGCCGTCGTGGCGCAGGGCCTGGCTGACGCCGTCGTTGCGATAGCGCAACGGGCTGCGGTCATTGTTGCGCCCGGGCTCGCACGGCCACTGCCGCGGCGCCTCACGCAAACCGGCGTAGCTGACGCCGCGCACATCGTAACCGGTGGCCGGGTTCCAGGCCTGGCGCAGCTCGTCGAACACCGCTTCGGCATTGGCGTAACTGAAGGCCTCGGCGTAACCCATGGCGCAAGCGATTCGGGCGATGATCTGCCAGTCGGGCAGGCTCTCGCCCGGCGCCTCGACGGCCTGGTTCATCAAGGTCAGGTTGCGCTCGGAATTGACCATCACCCCCTCGCCTTCGGCCCACAGCGCGGCGGGCAAGAGGATATCGGCGTAACGGTTGGTCTCGGTGTCGAGAAAGGCGTCCTGGGTGATCACCAGCTCAGCCGCCTGCAACGCCTCGATCACCTGCTGGCGATTGGCGACGCTGGCCACCGGGTTGCTGCAGATGATCCAGCAGGCCTTGACCTGCCCGGCGGCGAGGTTTTCGAACAGCGCCACCGTGCCGTCACCGGCTTCGCTGCGCAGGCTGCCAGCGGGAATCTGCCACAGTTGCTCGACAAAGGCGCGATCGCGATCGACCAATGCCGAACGCTGCCCCGGCAAGCCCGGGCCCATATAGCCCATTTCTCGCCCGCCCATGGCGTTGGGCTGGCCGGTCAGCGAGAACGGCCCGCTGCCCGGCCGACAGATAGCACCAGTGGCCAGGTGCAGGTTGCACAGGGCGTTGCTGTGCCAGGTGCCATGGATGCTCTGGTTCAGGCCCATGGTCCAGCAACTCATCCACTCCGGAGCCTGGCCGATCCATTCGGCGGCCTGGCGGATATCGGCCTCGCTCAGCCCGGTGAGGGCGGCAACTCGCTCAGGTGTGTAGTCCTGCAAAAAGGCCGGCATGTCCTCCCAGCCTTCGGTGTAGCGCTGGATGAACTCGGCGTCGCACTGGCCGTTTTCCAGCAGCAGGTAGAGCAGGCCGTTGAGCAGCGCCAGGTCGCTGCCCGGTTTGATCTGCAGGAACAAATCGGCCTTGTCGGCGGTGGCGCTGCGCCGCGGGTCAACGACGATCAACCGGGCCCCGGCCTTGAGCCGGTCGAGCAGGCGCAAAAACAGGATCGGGTGACAATCGGCCATGTTCGCGCCGATCACCAGGAACACCTCGGCGCGGTCAAAATCCTGGTAGCTGCCCGGCGGCCCGTCGGCGCCCAGCGACAGCTTGTAGCCGCTGCTGGCGCTGGCCATGCACAGGCGCGAGTTGGACTCGATATGGCGGCTGCGGACAAAGCCCTTGGCCAGTTTGTTGATCAGGTACTGGGCCTCCAGCGACATCTGCCCGGAGACATAAAAGCCCAGGGCGTCCGGGCCATACTTATCAATGATCGCCCGCAGGCGCCGGGCCGCCTGTTCAATAGCGGTGTCGATGCCGCTCTGCACCGGGTCGCGCTGGCGCTGCTCGCGCACATAGGCATGCGTCATGCGCCCGGACGCACTCAACGGTTGATGGGCGGTGAGGCCCTTGGTGCACAGGCGGCCAAAGTTGCTGGGGTGCTGTTTGTCGCCACTGATCTTGGTCACCCGCCCGCCTTCGACGTTCATGACGATGCCACAACCGACGCCACAATACGGGCACACGCTGCGCACGCTGGTGCTGCTCATCGGCCTACCTCCTGATTGCGCAAACAAAAAGGCGCCCTGCTGCCCCGGCCTGAATGAACCAGCGGGGGCAACACGGCGCCTTTGTCGTGAACGGGGCAATCTGCGTTGATTGCCGGATGCTCAGGCTGTAGCAAGGGTCGCGCCACAATTGGCAGCGCCTTGTGCGGCGCGGTTCAGGCGTTCAGGGCGCCTGCCCGGCCGCACTGCATTGGGCCGGCCTGCACCATCGGATGGCACAGCCAGCGGGCCAGGCCTTATCATGGGCAGACATTCCGAGAGATGAAAAACCTCCTCCCATGAACCAAGTGGTTTTGAAAAACGCCGAACAACTGGCCCTGATGCGCAATGCCGGGCAATTGCTCAGCCAGGTGTTCGCCCACCTCGACAGCTTCATTGCTCCCGGGGTCAGCACCCTGCAGATCAACGACCGGGCCGAGGCATTTATCGTCGATGTGCTCAAGGCGCGCCCGGCGAGCAAGGGCCAGTACGGTTTTGCCTATTCGCTCAATACCTCGGTCGACCATGTGGTGTGCCACGGCGTGCCGCATGCCGATGAGGTGCTCAAGGCCGGCTCGATCGTCAACGTCGACATTACCCTGGAACAAGGCGGCTACATTGCCGACTCGTCGAAGATGTACTGCCTGGGGCAGATCGATGCAGCCGCCCAGCGACTGGTCGACACCACCTATGCCGCGCTCTGGCAAGGCATTCGCCAGGTGCGTCCGGGCGCGACCCTGGGCGATATCGGCCACGCCATCCAGCGCCATGCCGAGGCAGCGGGCTACAACGTGGTGCGCGAATACTGCGGCCACGGCATAGGCCGGCAGATGCACGAGGCGCCCGAGGTTCTGCATTACGGGCACAAGGGCAGCGGCCTGCAGCTCAAGCCGGGGATGGTGTTTACCATCGAACCGATGATCAACCAGGGCGGGCGCGGGGTGCGCACGCTCAAGGACGGCTGGACGGTGATCACCCGCGACCGCAGCCTGTCCGCGCAATGGGAGCACACCATCGCCGTCACCGCCGAAGGTTTCGAAGTGCTGACCCTGCGCGAAGAAGAGCGCGCCATGCTGGTCCACGCTTAAGTCAGTTTGCCGCGCACCGCGCGGCTCTCTACAATCCGCGCCATTACGGCCGGCACCCGCACATTTTCCTACCGGCCCCGGAGCTTTTTCATGGAAGAAATCGAGCAGCACTGGCTGTACGCCCTTTCCGCCCCCATGGCCGCCCTCAACGGCGCCAGCTACACCGCCGCGACCTACTTCGAGACTTACGACGAAGACGAGACCGACCTCAAGAAGTGGTGGGGCATCCACAATCGCCAGGAGCTGCTGAACATGCTCAGCATGGCCGACACCGGCCATGCCCTGGAGCTCAAGGACGCCTATTGGCAAGCCGCCCGCTGCCTGCCCAGCGAATGGCCGCAGGTGCTCGAAGCGCTGACCCCGCGCCAGCGCATCCAGTACGAATTCGCCCGGCGCACCCTCGGCGACTGCGGCCAGGGTGGCGTGCGCGCCTGGGACCTGGGACGCATGGGCTACCTGCTGCGTGCCGGGTTGCGCAAAGGCTACCTGAGCATTCATGAAAGCCACTATCTGCAAGGCCGCCTGGCCGTGCGCGCCCGCCACTACTACAACGGCTGGGACCGCTACCTGGCCGGCTACCTGTTCGGCAAGGCGCTGTGGAACTGCTCCAGCGCCAGCGACGAAGAACTGGCGCAATGCCTGGAGCGCCAGGGCAGCGAACACTGGAACCGCTGCATCATGATGAACCTGAGCCACGACGCCCTGGGCTTTTTCGCCAGCATCCCCTGGGACCTGCCGCTGAACCTGCCGGAACGCCCTGACACCCTGCAAGGAGGCTGGTCATGAGTTGCTGGATTCACCTGGGCATCGAGCCGACCAACGATCCCGATGTCATCCGCGGCGCCTACCGCGCACTGCTGCCGCAGCACCACCCGGAAACCGACCCGCAGGGTTTCCAGGCCTTGCGCGAGGCTTACGAGCACGCCCTGCGCCTGGCCCGCGACGAGCCGGATGAGGCCGCTGAGGATGCACAGCACGACGATTCGGCGCCGGTGCGCAATGCCCTGATCGAACAGACCATGAGCGACTTTTCCAAGTTGCTCGGCGACCCTGCCCGCCGCTTCGATCCCCCGGCCTGGCAGGCCTTCATCGATGGTTTCAGCGGCCTGACCCTGGGTGACCAGGAGCAGGTCAGCTGGCACTTGCTGTACCGGCTGATGGAAACCGGGCCGTTGTCGCACGCCTGCGTGCAACTGATGGCCCGGCACCTGGGCTGGGAAAACGAAGTGCTGCGCCTGGAAGATCCGCGCCAGGCTGACGAATTCCTCGAGCGCATTAGCGAACCGGACCCGTTCGACACCAGCTTGATGAAGCACTGGTCGATGCCAGTGCAAGTCGAAACCCTGTGGTATGCCCGGAACCTGGATTTCCTCTACCACACCCGGCCGCTGTTCGAGTTCGAAAGCTTCGTCAGCCTGCACACCTGCCAGCCGTTCCCGGATGACCCGGCCTATATCCAGCGCCTGCTGGTCAAGCTGTGCCAGGCCGGCATCGGCAGCAGCAGCTTTTTTGCCCTGATCGCCGAACAGCAACGCCAGGCGCCGGACGATATCGACCTGCTGTACCTGCTCGCCTGCCAGGCCAGCGACACCGGCCAGGAAGAACTCGCCCGCCAGTGCTGGACCCGCCTGTGGCGCGAGCACCAGCATCCGGAAGCCGCACGCTGGCTGCTCAACCTGTGCGCCAAGCATCAACCGCAGCGCTTGGCGCTGTTGATCCAGGCCCTCGACCGCCTGGAGCCGGTGTATGAATGGCCGCAAGACCTCAACGATCCGGCACAGATCTGGGGCAGCCCGTCGCAGCGCCCGGAAACCCTGACGCGCTGGTTCGACGCCGCCCGTGACGAGCAGGAAGGTATCGCCGGCGAGTTCATCAAGTGGCGCCTGGACGGCAAGGACGAACTGCCGCTGCTGGCCTGGCTGCTCGACGACCAACTGGATCGCCAGCTGCAGCGCCTGTACCGCCACGCGTGGGCCCTGCACCGCGGTGACAGCGGCCTGCTGCGACAGATCATGGCCGAGCCGCTGGGCGACGATCCGCTCGACCAGCTGATTATCGAAGGCTTCAAGTACCAGGCCGAACAGCAGTTGCGCTGGCTCGAGCAGTCACCGCTGGCCCTGGCCCTGACCGCCTTTATCAACAGCCCGGCGGCGCAACCGCAACTGCCCGAGGTGCTGCAGGAAGGCCCATGCCAGACAGTCGCCCGCGACTGGCTGCGGCGCATGCGCAGCTACCCGGCCGCCACCCTGCCGAAGCTGACCGCGCTGATCAAGCCGGCCAACCTGATGCCGACGCCTTTTGCCCTGCAGCTGCTGTCCGACCTCGCCGAAGCCGGCATCGAACTGCCGCGCCCGCCTGCCGACGACGGCCTGTGGACCTGGCACCGGCAGAACCTGTTCATGCTTGCCCTGGTCGAACAGCCCGAGCGTTGGCTGGCGATGGTGCCGGCGCAGTTGCTGGCCAGCCTGCCCTACCCGGCGGAGCATCCGTTCGCCCGCCTGCAGCAACTGTTGCTGCGCCTGCAAAGCCAGCAAGGCAATGTCGATGGCCTGCTCGGCTGGCTGGATGACAACGATCCGCTGCAGTGCTTTATCGGCCAGCGCCTGTCGACGGTGCAACAAGCCCTGGACAGCGCCAAGCTGCCCAGCAACCTGAAACTCTACGCCTGCCTTGAGAACGACCCGCGCGCCTTTGATGAAGACGTGCTGGGCATGATGGTGCTATGCGCCGTCCTCTATCACGACCCGACCCTGAGCGCCGAACAGCATGGCAGCCTGCTGCGACGCATCTCTACCTTGACCTGCCCGGATGACTGGTTCGAGCCGTTTCGCAACGGCCTGATCAAGGGCGAGCCGGTGCGCCCGCCACGCAAGGTGCTGGAAGAAGACGAACTGATCAACAGCACGCTGTTCTACAGCATGCTCGACAGCCTCAAGGACCTGGCCCGCTACGGCCGCGCCGGGGTACCGCGAGCCAAAGTGCTCAAAGAGCTGCAGCGCGGCAAGGATTACCCGGGCATGGACGCCGGCATTCGCGCAGCGATCACCGCCTTGCTGTCGTGGTCCGAACGCCTGCTGCTGGAAAATTCCGGCAGCCAGCCGGTACCGGCCTCGCACCTGTGGAAACTGGGCAGCCGCCTGGGCCGCAAGGGTTATGGTGTGCAGGTGGCCGTGAGTGTCCTTCTCGGGCCGATCCTGACCCTGATGGCCGGCAGCGCGATCGAGCAGATCTTCTTTGGCCTGCTGTTCGTCGGTGTGCTGGGCAGCGCCACGCTGCGCCGCCTGCACGACATTGGCCGGGGCATCCCGATGATGATCATCTTCGTGATGCTGATCCCATTCCTGCAGTTCTTGCCGCTGGTGCTGTTGCTGCTACCGGGCGAACCGCTGCCCAACCGCTACGGCGTGCCGCCCGGCAATCAGCCGCAGGACACCTTGGAGGGTGGCCTGCAGGCCGCCTTGCGGCGGCTCAACGGTCAGTAACGCATGTCGTCCAGCGCCTCGATCAGGCGCTGGCGGGCCCCGGCGATCTCGCTTGACTCCTGGCCGGCCAGGATCGCGCTGAACTCTTTGAGCCAGTCGCCGATCGCATCGCGCTCAGGCCCCAGGCTCTGCGCCCAGGCCCGCTCCAGGCGGGCCAGCAAGGTGCGGTTGGGCAAGGCGTCGCGCGGGTGGATCTTCAGCCCGGCCAGGCGCTCATGGCTGGCCTGGCGCGCCTCGTCGTCAAGCCCGGTGGGGCTGCGATCGATCACGTGGCTGAATTGCTCGCGCGTCTGCGGCAAGGTCACATCGACTTCCAGCAGGCCGTTGATGTCATAGCTGAAGCGCACATCCAGGCGCTGGATCTTGCCGTTGGGGGTCAGCGGGATCGTGAAGGCGTCGACAAAGATGTTGTCTTCGACCCACGGCCGTTCACCTTGGTAGACACGAATGCTGATGGCTTTTTGCTCAACATGGGTGCTGTAGAACGGCTTGATCCGTGAGGTCGGGATCACCGTATTGCGGTCGATGATCGGCGCAAAGATCTCGGTCTGGTAGTCGCCATCCATTGCCGCAATTCCCAGGGTGTAGGGGCAGACATCGGTGAGGATCAGCTCTTCGATCGCCGAATCGCGCGCCTTGCATGCCGCCTGGGTGGCAGCACCGAGGGCAACGATGGTGTCCGGGTCGAGGTGGCGGTAAGGCAGGCGGCCAAACAGGGTCGAGACCATCTGCTGGACCACCGGCATGCGCGTGGCGCCGCCGACCAGCACCAGGCTGTCGAGGTCACTGGCACGCAGCCGCGCATCGCGCAGGGCCTGCTCGATCGGCGCGCGAATCCGCGCCAGCAACGGCGCCCAGATCTTCTGCGCGCGGGCTTCATCCAGCAGCCACTGGCGGCTGACGCCATCACCGTTCCAGCTCAGGTGCTGCTCGCCTTCGCCCAGCTTGCACTTGAGCTGCTCGATGGCGTCGGCAAGGCTGGCCAGGGCCTGGGGCGCGAGCATCGTCGGCTTGAGCTGCCAGTCTTGCAGGCAGGCCTGAAGCAAAGCGCCGGTAAAGTCTTCGCCACCGAGGAAGTTGTCGCCGGTCGAGGCATGCACCTCGATCAACGGCAGCGCGTATTCCAGCACCGTGACGTCGAAGGTACCGCCACCGAGGTCGAAAATCAGCGTGCGTTCGAACTTCTGCTCGTGCAGGCCGTAGGCCATGGCCGCGGCGGTCGGTTCGTTGATCAGGCGCTGGACTTTCAGCCCGGCAAGCTCGGCGGCAAAGCTGGTGCGCTTGCGCTGCTCGTCGCTGAAATAGGCCGGTACGGAAATCACCGCTTCGCTGATCGGGCAGCCGAGGAAGGCTTCGGCATCGGCCTTGAGCGCACCGAGCACCAGCGCCGAGAGCTCTTCCGGGCTGAAGGCCTGCTCACCGAGGCTGATCTTTTTTTCGCTGCCCATGAAACGCTTGAAGGCAGCAGCCGTGCGTTGCGGGTGGGTGGTCAGGCGTGAACGCGCGGCCTTGCCAACCAGGATGCTGCCGTCTTCGTCGAGGCTGACCACTGAAGGCGTGAGCACGTCGCCCAGGGCGTTGGGGATCAGTTGTGCCCGGCCGTCCTGCCAGACCGCCACCAGGCTGTTGGTGGTACCCAGGTCGATACCCAGCATTGGCGCCGGGGAGGTGCTTGCATCCTGCATGTGTGATCTCTTGCTCAGAAGTGGGGCTGGCACGGAGAAAAACAGTAGCGTCCCAGCGTACTGGTGGATTCTGGACGAATTCCAGAAACAAAAAAAGCGACCCTAAGGTCGCTTTCTTTGTGGCTTCAGGGTGTTCAGTGGGCCCTGAAGCTAAATATGGCGCAGCGGACGGGACTCGAACCCGCGACCCCCGGCGTGACAGGCCGGTATTCTAACCGACTGAACTACCGCTGCGCGATACACTGAGAAGTGGTGGGTGATGACGGGATCGAACCGCCGACCCTCTGCTTGTAAGGCAGATGCTCTCCCAGCTGAGCTAATCACCCTTCGTCTCGGTGTGGCGCGCATTCTACGGAGCACCGAACACTCTGGCAAGCACTTTTTTAAAAAAATTTTTCAGGCGTTCCAAAGACTTAGCGGTGCTTGGCCTGAAGCGCCCGCTCGGAGTTTAATGCCCTCCTTATGTGTTGAGGAGAGATTCACCCCATGTGGTTCAAAAACCTGCTGACCTACCGCCTGACCCAGGACATCCCGTTCGACCCCGAGGCACTGGAAACCGCTCTGGCCAGCAAGCCGGCTCGCCCCTGCGCCAGCCAGGAGTTGACCACGTACGGCTTCGTCGCCCCGTTCGGCAAAGGTGAAGACGCGCCCCTGGTGCATGTCAGCGGTGACTTCCTGCTGATCGCCGCGCGTAAAGAAGAACGCATTTTGCCCGGCAGCGTCGTGCGCGACGCAGTTAAAGAGAAGATCGACGAGATCGAAGCCGAGCAGATGCGCAAGGTCTATAAGAAGGAGCGTGACCAGATCAAGGACGAGATCATCCAGGCCTTCCTGCCGCGTGCCTTTATCCGCCGCTCGATGATCTTCGCCGCCATCGCCCCCAAGCAAGGCCTGATCCTGGTCAACTCGGCCAGCGCCAAGCGTGCCGAAGACCTGCTGTCGACCCTGCGTGAAGTCATCGGCTCGCTGCCGGTGCGCCCGGTGACCGTCAAGATCGCCCCGAGCGCGACCATGACCGACTGGGTCAAAACCCAGCAAGCGGCGCCGGACTTCTATGTACTGGACGAGTGCGAGCTGCGCGACACCCACGAAGACGGCGGCATCGTCCGCTGCAAGCGCCAGGATTTGACCAGCGACGAGATCCAGATGCACCTGGGCACCGGCAAGGTGGTCACGCAACTGTCGCTGGCCTGGCAGGACAAACTGTCGTTCGTGCTCGACGACAAGATGGTCATCAAGCGCCTGCGCTTTGAAGAGCTGCTGCAGGACCAGGCCGAAGAAGACGGCGGCGACGAGGCCCTGGGCCAACTCGATGCCAGCTTCACCCTGATGATGCTGACCTTTGGCGAGTTCCTGCCGGCGCTGTTCGAGGCATTGGGCGGGGAAGAGATCCCACAGGGGATCTGACTTTAAGCTGCAAGCTTCAAGCTGCAAGAGAGAGCAACAGCCACCCGCGCTGCCTTTGCTTGCAGCTTGTCGCTTGCAGCTGATAGCTTATGCCCCCTGTGAGGACGGCCTCACGACGCACCGCGTGACCATTCCGGGGACGGCCCCATCACTTGATGGAGACTCTGCATGTCCTGGATCATCCTGTTTTTCGCCGGCCTGTTCGAAGTCGGCTGGGCCGTCGGCCTGAAATACACCGACGGCTTTTCCCGCCCGCTACCCACCGTACTCACCGTCGGCGCCATGGTCATCAGCCTCGGCCTGCTGGGCCTGGCCATGAAGGAATTGCCGCTGGGCACCGCCTATGCCATCTGGACCGGGGTCGGCGCCGTCGGCACGGTGATCGCCGGGATCATCCTGTTCGGCGAATCCATGGCCCTGGTGCGCCTGGTCAGCGTGGCGCTGATCATCTGTGGCCTGGTCGGGCTCAAGGTCAGCGCCAACTGACCCCGCCCTGCCCTGTCAGCGTGAGTCGCCGCGCAAGGCGCTGACCCGCTCACGCAGCAGCGCCGGCTCTGCCGCTTCCACCGGGACGGCAGAACCGGCCACCAGGGTCACCCGCGACCACAAGCGGCGAAAGAAGCCCTTGGCCGGATCGCGGCTGAAGAAACTCCCCCACAAGCCCTGCAATGCCATCGGGATCACCGGCACCGGCGTCTGCTCGATGATCCGCCGCAGGCCGCCCTTGAACTCGTCGATTTCACCGTCACTGGTCAGCTTGCCTTCAGGGAAGATACACACCAGCTCGCCATCGGCCAGGTACGCGGCAATCTGCTTGAAGGCCCGCTCGTAGGTCTGGGCATCTTCATTGCGCCCGGCAATCGGGATCGCCCCGGCGGTGCGAAAAATGAAGTTGAGCACCGGCAAACGGTAGATCTTGTAGTACATGACGAAGCGGATCGGCCGGCGCACCGCGCCACCGATCAGCAACGCATCGACGAACGACACATGGTTGCACACCAGCAGCGCTGCACCCTGGTCCGGAATCTGCTGCAGGTCGCGGTGCTCGACGCGGTACATGGAATGGCTGAGCAGCCAGATCATGAAGCGCATGGTGAATTCGGGCACGATGCGGAAGATGTAGAAGTTCACCGCAATATTGAGCAGTGACACCACCAGGAACAACTGCGGGATGCTCAGCTTGAGGACACTCAGCAGCACCACGCTGAAGATCGCCGAGACCACCATGAACAGCGCGTTGAGGATGTTGTTGGCGGCAATCACCCGCGAGCGTTGATCCTCGGGGGTGCGCGACTGGATCAGCGCATACAGCGGCACGATATAGAAGCCGCCGAACACGCCCAGGCCGAGAATCGACCCCAGCACCCACCAGGCCTGGCCAATGCCCAGCACCGCCAGCCAGTCATACGGCGCGGCCGCCGGCTGGATCTCGCCGGAGTGCCACCACCAGAGCAGGCCGAACAGGCTCAGGCCAAAGGAGCCGAACGGCACCAGGCCGATTTCCACCTTGTGCCCGCTCATGCGCTCGCACAGCAGCGAGCCGACAGCGATGCCCACCGAGAACAGGGTCAGGATCAGGGTCACCACGGTCTCGTCGCCATGCAGCCATTGCTGGGCGTAACCGGGAATTTGCGTCAGGTACACCGCACCGACGAACCAGAACCACGAGTTGCCGACAATCGAGCGCGACACCGCTGGCGTCTGCTTGAGGCCCATGCGCAAGGTGGCGATCGTCTGGCTGGCGATGTTCCAGTTGATTTTCAGCGCCGGCGTGGACGCAGCGGCGCGCGGGATGGCGCGGCTGGACAGGTAGCCGAGCACCGCCACCAGCAGCACTGCCGACGACGCCCAGACGCCGTAATGGGCGCTGGACATCAGCACCCCGGCACAAATGGTGCCGGCCAGGATGGCCAGGAAGGTGCCCATTTCCACCAGGCCATTGCCGCCGACCAGCTCTTCTTCGCGCAAGGCCTGGGGCATGATCGAGTACTTCACCGGGCCGAACAGCGCCGAGTGGGTGCCCATGCCGAACAACGCCAGGAGCATCAGCCCCGGCATCTGGTTCAGGATGCCGATGGCGCCGACCGCCATGATGGCGATCTCGGCCAGCTTGATCACGCGGATCAAAGCGTCCTTGGCGTACTTCTCGCCAAACTGCCCGGCCAGCGCCGAGAACAGGAAGAACGGCAGGATGAACATCAAGGCACAGGCATTGACCCAGATGGCAGTGTCCTGGCCATGGGAGCTGGCGATTTTGTAGAGAAACAGCAGGATGACCGACTGCTTGAACAGGTTGTCATTGAACGCACCCAGCGACTGGGTGACGAAGAACGGCAAGAAGCGCCGTTTGCCAAGCAGGCTGAATTGTGAAGATTGACTCATCGTCCGTGTACCTGAGTGGGGCTTTGTTATTGGATACGCGCAGGCCGCACAAAGCCACAAACACTCAGGTAAATGCAATCTACTTGTTCAGCCCGGCAATGCACGGCGATACAAACAGCTCACCGCGCCAGGCGCCACGCAGGGTCAGGGCCGTGACCAGCAACCACATTGCCGCCAGCGCTAGCACCAGCAGCATGCCCATGTGCTGGAAGAAACCGAGGCCCAGCCAGGCCGCCAGCTTCAAGGTGGCCAGGGTGTACACCCCGAGCGGGAAGGTAAAGCCCCACCAGCCGAGGTTGAACGGCATGCCATGGCGGATGTAGCGCAGGGTGATCAGCACGGCGGTCAGCAACCACCAGAGCCCGGCGCCCCACAGCACGATACCGGCGATCAGGCCCAGGCCACGGGCGATTTCACCCAGGCTGCCGAGGCCGTTGGCAGCGAAAATCGCCGGGGCATCGGCGCCCAGCAGCAGCATGCCCAGCGCACCGGTACCGATCGGCCCCAAGGCCAGCCAGCTCGATGCGGCCATGTTGGCATGCGGCAATTTGTGCAGGGCCATGCGCAACATGAGGATGGTGAGGATGCTGAACGCCACCGGCAACGACACCGCCCACAGCACGTAGCTGGTGATCAGCACCTGGAACTGCGCATGGGCATCCACCAGGTGCGGCGCCAGCAGGCCGCCGCTGGCAGCGGCGACTTCCGCGGCCACCACCGGCAGCAACCACACCGCGGTCATCTGGTCGATGCTGTGTTCCTGGCGGGTGAACATCAGGTAGGGAATGGCCACCCCGCACAGCAGCGCCAGGCCGACGTCGAACCACCACAGCGCTTCGACCCACGGCAGGATCCCTTCGCCCCAGCGATTGATGCCGAACACCAGGCAGCCGTTGAGGATGGTCGCCAGGCCCATGGGGATGGTGCCGAAGAACATCGATACGGTGGAATGGGCGAAAATCCGCCGCGCTTCGTCGAAGAACATGACCCACCGCGCGGTGTACAGCAGGGTAAACAGCACGAACAGGCCGATGGTCAACAACCACAGCGATTCGGCCAGGCCACGCAGGCCGGGTACATCGACCTGTGCCAGGGCCAGGGCGAGCACGCCGGTGCCCATGGTCGCGGCGAACCAGTTGGGGGTGAACTGACGGATCACTTCACGCGGGTGCGCCAGCTGGCTCAGCGGGCGTAACGGCGAGGTGCGGGTTTGGCTGCAAGACATGATGGATTCTCCTGTCCTCCGGTGAGGTTGTATCCATCTTAGGCCGGGAAAATATATCTATATAACGGGTATTTTCTCTATCTGTTATCGGTTTTACAGATATACAGATTTCACTGCCCGCGGCGTATGCTCGGCAGCGATAACAACAAGGACGTGGCCACTCAATGCTCACCGCTATCAAAGGTTACTCGGCGCAGGTACGCCTGCTGCTGGCAACTACCTTCATCCTCACCCTCGCCCGTGCAATCACCCTGCCCTACCTGGTGGTCTACCTGGCGCAGAACTTCGCCCTGGATATCAGCGGCATCGGCCTGATGATCGGCGGCGCGCTGATTGTCGCCTCGTTGCTGAGCCTGTATGGCGGCTACCTGATCGACACCCTGCGCAGCTACACGGTGATCATCGCCGCGACCCTGACCTTTACTTTGGCCTTTGTCGGTGCGGTGGTCAGCCGCGAACTGAGCCTGTTCTTCACCTGCCTGGTGCTGATCAACCTGGCCCTGGCGGTGGTGGACATCGCCGCCAAAGCCGGCTTCTGTGCACTGCTGCCGCTGGAAGAACGCAGCGAGGTGTTCTCGATCAAGTACACCCTGAGCAACGTCGCCTACGCGGTCGGGCCCTTTGTCGGCGTGGCGCTGGTGCTGCTGGACGATCACCTGCCGTTCCTGCTCTCGGCGCTGCTGGGCCTGGCCATGTGCCTGAGCTACCAGCGCTGGGGCGAGCGCGCGGCGCGGGCGCGGGTCGAAGGCGGCGAACAGGCCGGCTTTTTCAGCGTTGGCGGGCAACTGGTCAAAGATCGCCGGCTGATCTGCTTCACCCTCGGTGGCGCCTTGAGCGCGGTGGTGTTCGGCCAGTTCACCGCCTACCTGTCGCAGTACCTGGTGGTAACCAGCAGCGCCAGCGAGGCGGCGCGCTACATCAGCTACCTGGTGGCCACCAACGCGGTCACGGTAATTGCCCTGCAGTACGTGATTGGCCGGCGCATCAGCAGCCGCCAGTTGATGCCCTGGCTGATGGCCGGCATGGCGCTGTTTCTGGTTGGCCTGCTGGGCTTCTCGCTGGCGCAAACGCTGCTGGCCTGGTGCCTGGCGATGCTGGTGTTCACCCTTGGCGAGATCATCGTCATCCCCGCCGAGTACATGTTCATCGACAGCATCGCCCCGGAACATCTGCGCGGCGTGTATTACGGCGCGCAAAACCTGTCCAACCTCGGCGCGGCGCTGGGCCCGGTGATCTGCGGCTTTGCCCTCGCGCACCTGGTGCCGGTGGCGACCTTTTACCTGCTGATTCTTTCGGTGTTGCTGGCGGCGCTGTTCTATTACCTGGGGGCCCGGCGAGCGCCGAATTAAAGCATCGCGGTGTCTGCGATGAACCAGTGGGAGCGGCGGTGCGGCGACCCGACTTGCCCCGCGATGAGGCCAATACAGTCAGCCGCGGGCTCGGTATTCGGGTGCGCCGGTTCTCTGTCACCGGTCTGCTAACCCGCGTACAGCTGCCACCTTTCGTTTAGCAGCGAAAGATGGTTGCGCCACTGACAGAGGTTACCCATGAAGAAAATCGTCCCCGATCCCCCTAGTCTCGACCTGACCGAGACGACCACCGCGAGCACATCGTTCGGCACCAACCGCATGTTCAGCGTCCGCGAAGGCATACCTGCCGAAGAGGCCCTGCTGCACGCAGGCCAACTGCTGCGCTGCGCCGAAGCCACAGTGAGCGATGCGGTGATTGACGGGGGTGGCGTGCAACGGGTTTTCTCGGACTAAAAGCATCGCGGGGCAAGCCCGCTCCCACAGAGGATCAATGAAATCCTGTAGGAGCGGGCTTGCCCCGCGATGAGGCCAATACAGTCAGCCGCGGGACAAAGCCCGCAGCGGCAAACTCAGAACCGCCGCAACGGCGCACAAAATGATCACCGCCAAGGCATACACCTCGCCTGTCGGCACCAGGCCGAAGCTGCGCACCATCCACCCGGCCAGCATGGCCGGCACGCAGAACGCCAGGTAGCTCAGCACATAGAACGTCGCCATCAGCCCGGCGCGTTCGTGGGCCTCGGCCAGCGGCATGATGCTACGCAACGCTCCAAGGAAGCTGGCGCCAAAGCCGATGCCTGTGACTACAGTAGCGAGGAAAAACAGCCCCAGCTCACCGCGATGCAACGCCAGCAGGATCAACAGCATCCCGACCGGCAACACCCCTGTGCCCAGGCGCAGGATCTGCCCGGCCGGACGCAGCCGCAGGTGGTAGATCGCCACGGCGCCGGTCACCGTCAACGCCGCCACCAGGCCTCCGCCCACCAAATTCGAGGTTGCCCCGGTGGCCTCGCGCGCCAGTGATGGCGCCAGCGACAGGAAGAACCCACCCAGCGCCCAACCGGCGACGTTCACCGGCAGCATACGCAGCACTGCAGCCCGCGCCTGGGGCGGTACATGCAGGGCCGGACGCAAGGATGCCAGGGCGCCGGGCTGGCGGCTGACGCTCTCGGGCAGATGCCACACCAGCAACGCCAGCGTGACGAACAAGCCGAGCAACAGCCAGTAGGCCAAACGCAGCGGCCACGGCGCAAATTCCACCAGCAGGCTGGTACCCAGGGCGCCGCTGGCCATGCCGAGCAAGGGCGTCAGGCTGTTGACCAACGGCCCCTGCTCGCGATCGATATCCAGCAACGCAGCGCCCAGCACGCTGGTGGCCATGCCGGTGGCGAAGCCTTGCAGAATGCGCGCAGCAATCAACCAGCCGACACTGTCGGCCTGCAGGAACAACAGCATGGAGACGCTTTCCAGCACCAATGCAGTGAAGATCAGCGGCCGCCGCCCCAGGTAGTCCGACAACGAACCGACTGTCAGCAGCGCCGCCAGCAAGCTGACGGCATACACCGCAAAAATCAGCGTCAGGGTTACCGCCGAGAACTGCCAGGCTTGCTGGTACAGGTGATACAAAGGCGTCGGGGTGCTCGAGGCGGCGAGAAAGCCGAGCAAGGCAAGTGCCAGGAACATCAGACGAAAACGCCGTGAGGCCGGGGCTTTGAACAACATGAACATGATCAGCACTCCGCTAAAGCAATTATTTAGCTTTTGCGCAGTCTGCTCGCCTTCATTCCTTAACGCAAACCCTTTGTGTTAAGGTCGACCGATGGCGATTAAAGAAGGTATCCGCACGGGTGGGCGCAGCGCCCGTGTGCAGGCATCGGTACATGCGGCGGTACGCGAACTGCTCAAGGAGCAGGACCGCGCGAGCCTGACCGTGCCGCAAATTGCCGCTCGCGCCGGCGTCACCCCGTCAACTATCTATAGGCGCTGGGGCGAATTGGCCGCCCTGCTCGCCGATGTCGCCGTCGAGCGCGTGCTGCCTGACGTGGCGCCGCTGGACACCGGCGAGCTGCGTACCGACCTGCGCGCCTGGACCGAACAGTACCTCGACGAAATCACCTCCGAACCAGGCCGCAACCTGATGCGCGACGTGCTCAGCAGCGCCTGCCCGGGTTACTGCACCAACATCCTGCGCGGGCAACTGCAGGTCATCCTCGACCGCGCCCAGGCACGCGGCGAGGCCCTGCCAGACATCGAACGCCTGCTGGATCTGCTGGTCGCACCGACCGTCTACCGCACCTTGTTCGCCGAAGCCCCGCCGACCCTGGAACAGCTCTACAGCCTGCTTGACCTGGCCTTGCCCGGCTAAGGCCCTGCGACGCTCTGCCACTGCGACCATCGTCGGCGCTGACGAAGCCTTTGCGGCGTGCCAGACTGATTGATCGAGGTTCGCTGTCAGGCTGAATCACCCTTTTGTTTCGGAGTTGTCATGTCGCTGTCCAGTGGGCTGATCGCCGTGGTCGCCCTGGCCTATATGGCCATCATGTTCGCCATCGCCTTTTACGGCGACCGCCGCAGCACACCGCTGCCGCCGCGCCTGCGTGCCTGGGTGTACAGCCTGTCGCTGGCGGTGTACTGCACCAGCTGGACCTTCTTCGGCGCCGTCGGCCAGGCCGCCGAACAACTCTGGGCGTTCCTGCCGATCTACCTGGGCCCTGTGCTACTGCTGCTGTTCGCGCCCTGGGTGCTGCAGAAGATGGTGCTGATCAGCAAACAGGAAAACATCACCTCGATCGCCGACTTCATCGCCGCCCGCTACGGTAAATCCCAGAGCCTGGCGGTGGTGGTGGCGCTGATCTGCCTGATCGGCGTGCTGCCGTACATCGCCTTGCAGCTCAAGGGCATCGTGCTTGGCGTCAACCTGCTGATCGGCGCCGGTGCCGATGCTACTGGCAGCCGTGTGCAGGACACCGCGCTGGTGGTGTCGCTGGTGCTGGCACTGTTTTCGATTGTCTTCGGTACCCGTAGCCTGGACGTCACCGAACACCACCGCGGCATGGTCCTGGCGATTGCCTTCGAATCGCTGGTCAAGCTGCTGGCGTTCCTCGCCGTCGGCGCCTTCGTCACCTTCGGCCTGTTCAACGGTTTCGAAGACCTGTTCAGCAAGGCGCAACTGGCGCCACGCCTGGAAGGCTTCTGGAACGAAACCATCAACTGGCCGTCGATGATCGTGCAGACCGGCGTGGCGATGATGGCGATCATCTGCCTGCCGCGCCAGTTCCACGTCACCGTGGTGGAGAACATCGAACCCCAGGACCTACGCCTGGCGCGCTGGGTGTTCCCGATGTACCTGATCCTCGCCGCGCTGTTCGTGGTACCAATCGCTCTGGCCGGGCAGATGCTGCTGCCCGACTCGGTACTGCCCGACTCCTTCGTGATCAGCCTGCCGCTTGCCGAGGCGCATCCGGCGCTGGCCCTGCTGGCCTTTATCGGCGGCGCGTCGGCGGCCACCGGCATGGTCATTGTCGAGGCCGTGGCGCTGTCGACCATGGTTTCCAACGACATGCTGCTGCCCTGGCTGCTGCGGCGCAACAACGCCGAGCGCCCGTTCGAAGCCTTCCGCCACTGGATGCTCTCGGTACGCCGGGTGACCATCGTCGTCATCCTTTTGCTGGCCTATGTCAGCTACCGCCTGCTCGGCTCTACCGCAAGCCTTGCGACCATCGGCCAGGTGGCGTTTGCCGCCGTGACCCAGCTGACCCCGGCCATGCTCGGCGCCCTGTACTGGAAGCAGGCCAACCGCCGCGGAGTGTTCGCGGGCCTGGCCGCCGGGGTGTTCCTGTGGTTCTACACCCTGGTGCTGCCGATTGCCGCCCATAGCCTGGGCTGGTCGCTGGAGCTGTTCCCGGGCCTGGCCTGGCTGCATGGCAACCCGCTGAACCTGCCGATCACGCCGCTGACCCAAGGCGTGGTGCTGTCGCTGGCGGGTAACTTCACCCTGTTCGCCTGGGTGTCGATCCTCTCGCGCACACGGGTGTCCGAGCACTGGCAGGCCGGGCGTTTCATCGGCCAGCAGACCAGCGCCCGCCCCAGCAGCCGGTCGCTGCTGGCGGTGCAGATCGACGACCTGCTGCACCTGGCTGCGCGCTTTGTGGGTGAAGAGCGCGCGCGGCAGAGTTTCATCCGTTTTGCCTATCGCCAGGGCAAGGGTTTTAACCCCAACCAGAATGCCGACGGCGAATGGATCGAACACACCGAGCGCCTGCTCGCCGGCGTGCTCGGTACCTCCTCGACCCGCGCAGTGGTCAAGGCCGCGATCGAAGGCCGCGACATGCAGCTTGAGGACGTGGTGCGCATCGCTGACGAAGCCTCGGAAGTGCTGCAGTTCAACCGCGCCCTGCTGCAAGGGGCAATCGAGAACATCAGCCAGGGCATCAGCGTGGTCGACCAGTCGCTGCGCCTGGTGGCCTGGAACCGCCGCTACCTGGAGCTGTTCAACTACCCCGACGGGCTGATCAGCGTCGGCCGGCCGATTGCCGACATTATCCGCTACAACGCCGAGCGCGGCCTGTGCGGCCCGGGCGAGGCCCAGGTGCACGTGGCCAGGCGCCTGCACTGGATGCGCCAGGGCCGTGCGCATACCTCCGAGCGCTTGTTCCCCAACGGCCGGGTGATCGAGCTGATCGGCAACCCGATGCCCGGCGGCGGCTTTGTCATGAGCTTTACCGACATCACCCCGTTCCGCGAAGCCGAACAGGCGCTCAAGGGCGCCAACGAAAGCCTTGAGCAACGGGTCGCCGAACGCACCCACGAGCTGTCGCAACTGAACCAGGCACTGAGCGAAGCCAAGAGCCACGCCGAGGCCGCCAACCAGTCCAAGACCCGCTTCCTCGCAGCGGTCAGCCACGACCTGATGCAGCCGCTGAACGCCGCGCGGCTGTTCTCGGCGGCGCTGTCGCATCAGGGCGATGGCCTGTCGGCCGATGCCCAGCAACTGGTCCAGCACATGGACAGCTCGCTGCGTTCGGCCGAAGAGCTGATCAGCGACCTGCTGGACATCTCGCGCCTGGAAAACGGCAAGATCACCCCGGACGTCAAACCCTTCGCCCTCAACGAACTGTTCGACACCCTCGGCGCCGAATTCAAGGTCCTGGCCCAGCAGCAAGGCCTGGATTTCCGCCTGCGCGGCAGCCGCCTGCGGGTGCAGAGCGACATGAAACTGCTGCGCCGGATTCTGCAGAACTTCCTCACCAACGCCTTCCGCTATGGCAAGAGCCCGATTCTGCTCGGCGTGCGCCGCCAGCAGGGGCGCTTGTGGCTGGAGGTCTGGGACCGTGGCAGCGGCATCGCCGACGACAAGCTGCAGGTGATCTTCGAGGAATTCAAACGCCTGGACAGCCACCAGACCCGCGCGGAAAAAGGCCTGGGGCTGGGCCTGGCGATCGCCGATGGCCTGTGCAAGGTGCTTGGCCATCCGCTCGAGGTGCAGTCGTGGCCGGGCAAGGGCAGCGTGTTCCGCGTCAGCGTGCCGCTGGCCACGGCGCCGGCGGCCCCGGTGGCCAGCCCTGCCGAACAGGCCGGGCAGCCATTGGCAGGCCTGCAGGTGCTGTGCGTCGACAACGAAGACAGCATCCTCATCGGCATGAACAGCCTGCTCAGCCGCTGGGGCTGCCAGGTATCCATCGCGCGCAATCGCGCCGAGTGTGAAGCCTTGCTGGCAAGCGGCCTGCGCCCGCACCTGGCGCTGGTGGACTACCACCTGGACGACGGCGAGGTCGGCACCGAGCTGATGGCCTGGTTACGCACACGCCTGGGCGAGCCGGTCCCCGGCGTGGTGATCAGCGCCGACGGGCGCAGCGAGATGGTCGCCCAGGTGCATGCCGCAGGGCTCGACTACCTGGCCAAGCCGGTCAAGCCAGCGGCCTTGCGCGCCCTGCTCAATCGGCATCTGAGCCTGGTCCAGTAAGGGCGCTGGCAGCCAGCGGGTCGCCTTCGCTCATGGCGCGCTCGAGCAGGTCGGCCGGCAGGCTCTTGCTGGCCCGGGCACCGAGCAGCTTGAGCTGTTCGCTGCGGCTGATCAGGTTGCCGCGCCCTTCGCAGAGCTTGTTGCGCGCCGCGCTATAGGCTTTGTCGACCTGCTGCAGGCGGCTGCCAAGCTCGTCCAGGTCCTGGATGAACAGCACGAACTTGTCGTACAGCCAACCGGCACGCTCGGCGATCTCCCGGGCGTTCTGGCTCTGGCGCTCCTGCTTCCAGAGGCTGTCGATAACCCGCAAGGTGGCCAGCAAGGTGGTCGGGCTGACGATCACGATCTGGCGGTCGAAGGCTTCCTGGAACAGGTTCGGCTCTGCCTGCAAGGCGGCCGAAAACGCCGCCTCGATAGGCACGAAGAGCAGGACGAAATCCAGGCTGTGCAGGCCTTCGAGGCGGTTGTAATCCTTGCCGGACAAACCTTTGACATGGTTGCGCAGCGACAGCACGTGCTGCTTGAGCGCGGCCTGGGCAATCTCGCTGTCGTCGGCGCCAACGTACTGCTGGTAGGCGGTGAGGCTGACCTTGGAGTCGACCACCACCTGTTTGTCGCCCGGCAGCATGATCAGCACGTCGGGCTGAAAGCGCTCGCCGTCGGCGCTCTTGAGGCTGACCTGGGTCTGGTACTCGCGGCCCTTCTCAAGCCCGGCGTGCTCCAGCACCCGCTCCAGAATCAGCTCGCCCCAGTTGCCCTGGGTCTTCTGGCCCTTGAGCGCCTGGGTCAGGTTGGTGGCCTCATCGCTCAGGCGCAGGTTGAGCTGCTGCAGGCGTTCAAGCTCCTTGGCCAGCGAGAAGCGCTCGCGGGCCTCTTGCTGATAGCTGTCTTCGACGCGCTTTTCAAAGGCCTGGATGCGCTCCTTGAGCGGGTCGAGCAACTGCCCCAGGTGCTGCTGGCTGGTCTGGGCGAAGCGCTGTTCGCGCTCATCGAAAATCTTCGTGGCCATTTCGGCGAACTGCGCCCGCAGCTCGTCACGCGAGCCCTGCAGGTCGTCGAGGCGTTGCTGATGGCTTTCCTGCTGTTCGCGCAGCTCGGCGCTCAGGGCTGCGCTCTGGGCGTCCAGGCGACGCAATTCGGCTTCGCGGCTGGCGCGTTCGAGCTGCCAGGCATGGGCGGCATCGCGCGCTTCGTCGCGATCGATCTGCAGCAATTCAAGCTCACGGGCCTGAGCGGCCAGCGTCGCCTGCTTGGCGGCATTGGCCTGGCTCAGGTCGCTGATTTCGTCGCGGCTGGCATCGAGCTGGGCGAGCAAGCCTTCCTGAGCCAGCTGCACACTGCTCAGGCGCTCCTCAAGCAAGGCCGCGTCGGCCTGGCGCGCACTCAGGCGCCGTTGCACCTGCAGCACCAGCGCCAGCGACGGCACGGCCGCCACCACAATACCCAGCACAATGCTGGTCAGATCCACTGCCATAGCCACCCCGATCTCCCTCGGCCAACGATCAACGGCTCAGCTTATCAGCCTTGGGCGCACGCGCCGCATTCAGGCTTCAGGCAATTGCCTGAGCAGGCGCAAGGCCTCCTGCGAACCCTGGGCAGCGGCCTGTTCGAGCCAGTAGCGGCCCTGGGCGGGTTCGTTCAGTTGCCCCAAGGCGCACAGCCGGCCGTACTCGAGCTGGGCCCGGCGATCACCGGCGCGCGCCGCCTGGCGCAGCAGTTCGTGGCCGATCCGGCGGTCGCGGGCATTGCCGCAATCACGGCAGAGCATCTGCCCCAGGCGGCTCTGGGCCACCACCACGCCCTGGCGCGCTGGCTGCTTGAGCAAGCGCCCGGCAAAGTGCTTGACGTTGGGGTTGTCACCCAGGCGCGGGCTGTCGAGCAACCACAAGGCCACTTTCAAGGAGAAGCGCTTGGGCTCGGGCAGAGGCGACTGGGCAGTGGGGGCAACGAGGTTTTTGGAGCGAAACTTCATAAAAAACAGCGAAGGCAACTCGAGAGGCGCGCCACTCTACTCCATTTTTCTGACAATGGCCCGGTGCTTTTCTGCACTTTTTTCAAAATATTTCAGTGTTTTTTTCTTGACGTCAGGACGGGTATTTTGTCCCTGACGGAAGACGGTCGAAGGATTGTCGGACACCGGCCAAAAAGCTGGCACGCCCGTCCTAGAGCAAGCGCTCGGGACAATCCACAGAAGCTGTGGATAACTCGGTGGACAACCCCCTAAACCTCCCCGCAAACCCCTATGGAATGGGGCTTTCAGTCAAACTGTCGATTTTTTCACCAGCTAAAATAAGTGTTTTTTTTCATTGACTTAAGGCAACGGCCAAGTCATTGGCGGCCACTTGCCGCCTTGTTGCAGCGCTGTAACAAGGGCTGCCCCAAGTGTGCACAACCGCCCTTTAGCGAGGCATTTCCCTGCACGAAATTGGCACGTTCCCTGCCTTGTTGCACTGCAAAGCCGGCGAATTAGCCCTTCACAGACAGCCTGGAACGCGACATACTGATCGGCTCGCCAGACGAAAAGCCAAAAAGCTTGCCAGCAACGCAAAACTGCGGTAGTCTTGCCGCCGTTAGTACCAAGCTGAAAGTCAATTCTGGCCAAAGCAGTCCTTACAGTGCCCTGCCCCCTCACATCGGACAGGCCTGTTGAAACCAGGACCGGCCCACTCGATGGTTCCCCAGGTAAATCACTTCTTACTCTGACCGAACCAACCTGCAGATTGATCAGGATCTTCACCCAGCGGCATTGAACCCGACCCTGGCTGTTGCCTGTCCTCTGACGTACCTACCAGTCAGCCCCAGCGCCACATGATAAATGCGCCCAAAACTGGCTGCCCTGTTCCAGTCAGGTTCTTCGCACCGGCTTAAATGCTCGCGTTACTGGAACGTTTTATATGTGCACGGATCGAAACCGTGTCTATTGCAGGAACATCTAATAACTATGAATCACTCTACTCATACTCAGGCTGCCATTCGCACCCTTTCCCAGGCATTTGCCCCTCTGAACTGCTTGATCCTGGCGTCGCGCAAAGGCGGCTTCAGCTTCACCCTGGTCAACGAGCACGGCATTGCCCGGCACAGCGAGCGCCTGTACCCGGAGCAATACTCCGAAGCCGAGCCGCTGCAGGCCGTTATCGAGCGCACCCGTCAGGCCCTGGTGGCCTGATCCGCACGACGCTGCAAACGCTCAAGCCCCGCCCTCTGGCGGGGCTTTTTTATGCCTGGCGCCCAACAATCACTAATTGCCGCACGGCATATGATTTATAACTAAAAGCCGCAAATGTTTTAAAAACAGGCCTTTACAGCGCGAATATGACACTACACTTCAACTCAAGCGGCAAAGGCCGCTTCCGGCGGGCCTGACCGACTCTCCAGCTGCCAAGCTCCAGCGTCCGCCGGCCAATTTCAAGTTCGAGGGCATCATGGGTATCGCCGCGAGCGAGTTGAGCCAGTTTGTCATTCGTCCGACCCTGATCTACCTGGGTCGCCACTGCGCCAGCGCCGAAGCCCTGCTGCTCGGCGTCGCCGCCAGCCAGTCAGCACTCGGCTCAGCATTGCACGACCGCCGCGGCCACGGCCTGTACCGCATTGGCGAACTGCGCCACCAAAGCCTCTGGGACCAGTTCCTGGCCCGCGACCCGGATCTCGCCAGCCTGGTCCGTGGCCTTGCCAGCCAGCATGCCTTCCTCAGCGGCCCGCACCTGGAACTGACCGTAAACCTGCGCTATGCCACCGCCATCGCCTGGATGCTGATCGAAGAACAAGCCCCCGAACTGCCCGCCGCCGACGATCTGCTCGGGCTTGCACGTATCTGGCGACAAACCTTCCAGCCTCAGGGGCGCCTGCGCGATTTCACCTGCGCCTGGCAAACCTGCATCGCCCCTGTGACTCTTCAGGCCTGCTGAGAGTCACTGCTTTCCATAATCGGAAAATTCCCGCCATTTTGGTCGGATTGTCCTACAAAACCGCTCTATCTCCTGCGATACAGCCTATAGCGCTGCGGGCGAACTGATGGTAATTTTCGCCCCGGAGATCCCAAGGAGTTCTAATAATGAAAAAAGTAATGCTCAAAACCTCTCTCAGCCTCGCCGTCACTCTCGCCTCGACTCAACTGTTCGCCAGTGGCTTTGCCCTCAACGAACAAAGCGTCAGTGGCATGGGCACAGGTTTCGCGGGTCGTTCTTCTTCTGCCGATGATGCCAGCACCGTATTCGGCAACCCTGCCGGTATGTCGCGCCTGAAACGCGAGCAGATCACCGTTGGCGGCGCAGCCGTCATCGCCAAGTCCGATATTTCCGGCGGCGGGCGCCCAGGTGGCACCACCGACGGCGACATGGTGCCGTTCGTTGGCGTACCCATGGGCTACTACGTCAAGCCTCTGGATGATCACTGGACCGTCGGTTTCGGTGTCTACGCGCCGTTCGGCCTGGTCACCGATTACGAGAGCACTGCCGCCAGCCGTTACTGGGGCAAGAAAAGCCACGTTGAAGTGGTCACCTTCCAGCCAACCATCAGCTACGCCTTCAATGACAAGGTGTCGATCGGTTTCGGCCCGACCATCAACAAGATCAAGGGTGAGCTCAGCGCCAACACCCTCAACCCGCGCACCCCGGGTTTCAACGATGGCGAAGTGAAAATCAAGGGTGACGACACTGCCGTCGGCTACAACATCGGCGTGCTGGTCCAGGCCACCGACAAGACCCGCCTGGGCCTGACCTACCACTCGATGGTCGACTACAAGCTCGAAGGCAACACCAAAATCAACAACGCCCTGATCGGCCCGTTCAGCGGCAGCAAGTTCGACGCTGAACTGAAGATCAAGACCCCTGAATCGGTCGACTTCTCGGTTACCCACGAGCTGGATGACCAGTGGACTATCTATGCTGGTAGCACCTGGACCCGCTGGAGCCGCCTGGAAGCCATCACCGTCACCAACAAGGTTCCTGCCCCGCTGGCCGGCCAGTTCGGCACCATCAGCGAAGAGCAGAACTGGCACGACACCTGGGCCCACGCCATCGGCGCGTCCTACAAGCTGAACAAGGAGTGGGTACTGCGTACCGGCTTCACCGTCGACCAGTCGCCGACCAACAACCACGACCGTTCGCCACGCATCCCGACTGGCGATCGCAAGATCTTCAGCCTGGGCGCCGGCTACAGCCCAACCGACGACATGACCATCGACGTGGCGTACTCCTACCTGTGGGAAGAAGACACCAAGGTCAACCTGGCCAGCCCGACCAAGGGTTCGTACAACGCCAAGTACGAAAACAGCGCTCACGGTATTGGCGCGTCGCTGACCTATCGCTTCTGATAACAGCGCCGCAACGAAAAACCGCCGTCATCGGCGGTTTTTTTATGCCTGAGCAATCGGCCAGGCGTGCCCGACTTCCAGCTGGAGGTACTCCATGAACGCCCGCACCTTGGGGCTCAAGGCGAAACGGTCGGCCACGCACAGGTAGATATCCATCGGTTCGGTCTGGGCGTAGGCCCGTGCCGGCTGCGAATACTCGAACAACGCCACCAGCTGGCCACGCTCGAGCAAGGGCCGGGCGACGAACTCGGCCAGGCGAGCGATACCGCCATCGCGCACCGCCATCTGCGTCAGTACGTCGATGTCATCGCTGATCAGCACCTTGTCGAACTCGGCATCAAAACGCAGCCCCTCGCGGACAAAGCCCCAGCGCAAGAAGCGCCCATCCACCGGGTAGCGAAACACCAGGCAGCGATGCTCCTTGAGCTGTTCTGGCGACTGTGGCCAACCGGCCGCCGCCAGATAGCCCGGGGAAGCGCAACAAATGAACGGCACCCGGGCAATGTGCCGGGCCAGCAGGCCGTCTTCGAGCTGTGGCTGGATGCGGATACTGACATCAACGCCTTCCTGGGCGTGGTTGACCCGCCGATCATTCGTAACCAATTCAATTGAAAGCTGCGGGTAGCGTGCACTGAAGGCCGGAATCAGCGGCGCCAGTACATGGCGGCCAAAGGCCGACGACGAAGCGATGCACAAGCGCCCCTTGGGCTCGCAATCCGGGGCGGTGACCGCCTGCTGGGCCTGCTCGAGGTCGCGCTCGATGTGCTTGACCTTGTCGTAGTACAGGCTGCCACTGGGCGTCAGCACCATACTGCGCGTGGTACGCGACAGCAGGCGCACCTGCAGGTGGGCTTCCAGGCGGGCGATATTCTGGCTCACCGCGGCGGCACTCAAGCCCAGGCTGCGAGCGCCACCGGCGATGCTGCCGGCCTCGACCACCTTGATGAAACTCTTGATCGAACCGAGCAGGTTCATGACGGCATCCAAGCATTCGTAAGATCTTCTTTATAAAGACCTAAGTCCAGCTCGTCTACCGCAGCCCGACACCGCCTTGCTAGGCTGCCCCCTCACCCACCAGAAGGAGTCAGCATGACCTTCCAGACCAGCGCCCGCCCCCGGCGCAAACTCGGCGTTCGCGCCACCCCCTACGTGTTTGCCTTCTACATGTCGGCAATCATGGCCCTGTTGATGTGCTTCGTGATTACCGCCGCCAACGCAGGCATCAACGAGCAGTACCTGGGCAACGTGCTCAAAGCCTATCAACTGGCCATGCCAGTAGCCTTTGCCTGTGTGCTGGTGGTGCGCCCGATCGTGCTCAAGCTGGTGGCCTGGACCGTGCACCCGAGCCACTGACGCCGCTCAGGGCCGGGAAGCAATGGCCTTTTCAATCGCCGCCTTGAACGCCGGGTCATCCGGCTTGGTCAGGCTGGTGAAATTGGCCACAACCTTGCCCTGGCGATCAACCACGTACTTGTAGAAATTCCACTTCGGCGCACTGCTCTGCGCGGCCAGTTCCTTGAACAGCGGCGCGGCATCGTCGCCACGCACGGGCCGGGCCTGGGTCATGGTGAAGGTCACGCCATAGTTGGCGTAGCAGACCTTGGCGGTTTTCTCGGCATCGGCGTCTTCCTGCTTGAAGTCGTTGGACGGTACCCCGAGCATTTCCAGGCCCTGTTCGTGGTACTCCTTGTAGACGCTTTCAAGTCCCTCGAACTGCGGGGCAAAGCCGCAATAGCTGGCGGTATTGACCACCACCAGCGGCTTGCCTGCAAAACGCTGGCACAGGTCGATCTGCTCCTTGCCGCGCAGCTCCGGCAACGAGCCCTTGAGCAGCGCCGGGCAATCAGCGGCCAGGGCATTGGCCGCAGCGGCCAAGGTCAACAACGGAACCAACATCCAGCGTGCGCGCATCGTCTCTCTCCCTCGAACGTTCCCGAAGTATTCAGAGTACTCCTAGCACACGCCCATGCCCAACTGCATCAACGCCAGGCCGCCCTCATGCCAGCCCCACCAGGCCAGCGCCAGCAGCAATAGCGCGGCGAGGCCGAGCAGGCTGCCAATGGCGACCCGCTTCATGCTGCCTGCGCCTGCAAGCGCGCTACCGGGCGTTCACGTACTGGCCAGTTCAGCGCTGCGGCGAGCAGGCTGAGGAGGATGGAAATCTGCCAGACCAAATCGTAGTTGCCGGTGCGGTCATACACCACCCCGCCCAGCCAGCCGCCCAGAAATGCCCCCAGCTGGTGGAACAGGAAGACGATACCGCCGAGCATCGACAAATTGCGCACACCAAACAGGGTGGCCACGGTGCCGTTGGTCAAGGGTACAGTCGACAGCCACAGCAGGCCCATGGCAATGCCGAACAGGTAGGCGCTGAACTGGCTGATTGGCGCCCATAGGAACAGCACAATGACCACCGCGCGCAGCAGGTACAGCGCGGTCAGCAACCGCGGCTTGGACATGCGCCCGCCCAGCCAGCCGGCGGTGTAGGTGCCGACGATATTGAACAGCCCGACCAGCGCCAGCACTGTGGTGCCGATGGTCGCCGGCAGGTGCTGGTCGACCAGGTAGGCCGGCAGGTGCACGCCGATGAACACCACCTGGAAACCACAGACGAAAAAGCCCAGGGCCAGCAGCCAGAAACCGGAGTGCGAGCAGGCTTCGCGCAGGGCCTGGCCGAGGGTCTGGTCATTGCCCTGGCTGGGCAGCGGACGATCACGCAGCAGCCCTACCAGCGGCACGATAAAGGCCACCAGCAAACCCAGCACCAGCAAGGCCGCCGACCAGCCCAGCCAGCCGATCAGGCCGAGCGTACCCGGCAGCATGGCGAACTGGCCGAAGGAGCCGGCGGCGCTGGCAATGCCCATGGCCATGCTGCGTTTTTCTGCCGGCACGGCACGGCCAACCACGCCGAGGATCACCGAAAACGAGGTGCCCGACAGGCCGATACCGATCAACAAACCGGCACTGAGCGACAGGGTCAGGGCCGAGTCGGACATGCCCATCAGCACAAGGCCGGCGGCATAAAGAATACCGCCGACCATCACCACCTTGGCAGCACCGAGGCGATCGGCCAGGGCTCCGGCAAACGGCTGGGCCAGTCCCCAGATCAGGTTCTGCAAGGCAATGGCAAAGGCAAACACGCCGCGGCCCCAGCCAAAGTCGGCGCTCATCGGCGCCAGGAACAGGCCAAAGCCGTGCCGCACGCCCAGCGACAAGGCCAGGATCAGCGCCGCGCCAAGCAGAATCCACCCACTGGTTCGCCATACTGATGTCATTTTTGTTGTCTCCAGTGCCGCAAGGTTATGCGGGTATATACCCGCTTATACTCGTAAAAAGCTCAGGCCAACAGCTCCAGCAGGCGCACCAGTTCGTCACGCTGACCTTCGCCGAGGGTCTCGATCAAGCCGCTTTGCGCTTGCTCCCAGGCCGGCTCCGCCGCTTGCAGGCGTGCCCGGCCCTGCTCGGTCAGCAACACGATACGGTTGCGCAGGTCCTGCCCTTCGGCCAGGGCCACCAGGCCCTCGGCTTCCAGTACCCGCAGGTTGCGCCCCAAGGTGCTGCGGTCCAGGCCCATGGCCTCGGCCAGGGTGGAAATACTCGGTTGATCCAGGCGGCGTAAATGACGCAACAGGGAAAACTGCGCGACATTGATCCCGAAGCCTTCGAGGGCCTCGTCGTAGTGTCGGCTCACCCCACGGGCGGCGCGACGCAGGTGGGTGCAGATGCATTCGCTGGTCAACATAATGCGTGTATATACCCGCACTTTGGCAACTGCAAGCTTTTATTCGCCGCTCACAGCACCAAAGCGATCAATACCGCCAGCTCCAGCAGCTCGAGCAGGGCCCCGGCGGTATCACCGGTGGTGCCACCCAGACGGCGCACCATCACGTGGCGCAGCCAGGCGAAGACGATGGCGGCAACCAGCAGCACCCCTATACCCTTGAGCCCTGCCAGCAGCACACAGGCCAACGCACTGACGAGCATCACCAACTGGCCCGCCCGGCGCGGCAAATGATCGGCAAGCGCCTGGCCAAGCCCGCCGCTGCGCACATAGGGCGTGCACAGGAACAAGCCCAGTAACGCCGCGCGGCCGATCAGCGGTGCGAGCAACAGCAGCAGCCCATCACCGCGCTCGATCAACGCCAGTAAGGCGCAGAACTTGAGCAACAGCACCAGTACCAGGGTGACCACGGCAATCGGCCCGCTGCGCGGGTCTTTCATGATCAGCAAGGTACGTTCGCGGTCGCCGAAACCGCCGAGCCAGGCATCGGCGCTGTCGGCCAGGCCGTCCAGGTGCAAGGCGCCGCTGAGCAGCACCCAGGCGCTGAGCAGCAAGGCGGCGTGCAACAGCACCGGGCTACCGGCCAGCAGCGCGTTCAACCCCCAGAGCACCACCCCGAACAACAGCCCTACCAGCGGGTAAAACAGCAATGAGCGGCCCATTTGTTCCGGCGCCGGCAGGCCCGGCAGGCGCACCGGCAAGCTGCTGAGAAACTGCAGGGCGATCCAGAACCCCAGCATCTCAGCACACCTCGCGCAGGCTGCCGTCGGCCAGCAGTTCCAGGCGGCACAAGGCGCCATGGACCACTTCGACCTGCAGCAGCTGTTCACGCGGCAGGCCACGGGCGCGGGCCAGCAACAGGCGCATGACGCCGCCGTGGGTGACCAGCAGCAACTGCTGGCCGGCATGGGCCTGGTGCAAGGCGCTGATGGCCTGCAACACCCGTACGGAGAAATCCGCCACCGGCTCGCCACCTGGCGGTGTGTAGGCATAAGGGTCAGCCCAGAACCGGCCGAGCTCGGCTTCATGGGTGAGCATCAGCGCTGCCGCGCTGCGCCCTTCCCACTCACCGAAATGCAGCTCTTGCAGCCCCGGCGTCAGCTGCAGCGGCAGGTTCAACTGCGCGCCCAGCTCCTGGGCAAAGCGTGCGCAGCGCTGCAATGGCGAGCTGACCAATGCATCCCAAGGGCCGGCATCACTCACCGCCGCGCGCATCTGCGCCCAGCCCTTGTCAGTCAGGGCATCGTCGAGGCTACCGCGCAGGCCGCCGCCCAGTTCGGTTTCTCCGTGGCGCAGCAGGTCGATGATCATGCCGGGCGGTCCGCTACCGCAGCTTCGGCGAAGGTCGCCATCTGCCCGTGCAGGTCACAGGCCAGGCGCAACAGCGGCACCGCCAGTGCCGCACCACTGCCCTCGCCCAGGCGCAGGCCCAGCTCCAGCAGCGGCTCGGCGTCGAGTTCGGCGAGCACCCGGCGATGACCGGGCTCGGCGCCGCGATGGCCGAACAGCAGCCAGTCGCGGCAACCCGGATTGATACGCGTCGCCACCAGCGCGGCAACGGTGCAGATAAACCCATCCACCAGCACCGCGACACCGGCCTGGGCGCAACCCAGGTAGGCGCCGACCAGCGCGGCGATCTCGAAACCGCCAAAACACAACAGCCGCTGCAGCGGGTCGTCGCCAAGATTGGCATGCTGCAGCAAGGCGCGCTCGATGACCTCGGCCTTGTGCCGCACACCGGCGGCGTCCAGGCCGGTACCCGGACCACTGAGCTCGCTTGCCGGGCAGCCGAGCACGGCGCAGGCCAGGGCGCTGGCGGCGGTGGTGTTGCCGATACCCATCTCGCCGCCGATAAACAACCGGGCGCCGCTGGCGGCTGCGCGCAGGGCACTCTCGCGCCCGCCTTGCAGAGCCTGCAGGCCTTGATCGTAGGTCATCGCCGGTACCTGGGCGAAGTTGGCCGTGCCCGGGCCGACGCGCAGGTGGCGCACGCCCGGCAGCTCTAGGGCCAGGTCGATGGTACCCAGGTCGATCACTTCCAGTTGAGCATTCAGCTGCCGCGCCAGCACGCTGATTGCAGCACCGCCGCTGACGAAATTGAGCAGCATCTGCCCGGTCACCGCCTGCGGGTAAGCCGAGATGCCTTCGGCGACCACACCGTGATCGCCGGCAAAAATCGCGATCCACACCTGCTCGACGCTCGGCTTGAGCTGGCCTTGCAAGCCGGCCAGTTGCACTGCCAGCTGCTCCAGGCGACCCAGCGAGCCTGCCGGCTTGGTCAGTTGCTGTTGCCGCGCCAGGGCCTGTTCGCGAACAATCGGGTCGACAGCTCGACAGGCTTCACGCCACCAGGTTTGACTCATAGTGCAGGTCCTTTCAGGGTAAGCGGCAAGCCGGCGACAGTCAGCACCACGCGCTGGCAGCGCTCGGCAATGGCCTGGTGCAGCGCGCCTGCTTCATCGACATAACGGCGGGTCAGCTCGCCCATGGGCACTACGCCCAGGCCGGTTTCGTTGCTGACCAGTATGATTTCGCCCGGCAACGCTGCCAGGCACTCGAGCAGCGCCGTGCGTTCGGCCGCCAGGCGCTCAGGGTTGTCGAGCATCAGCAGGTTGGTCAGCCACAGGGTCAGGCAATCAACCAGCAGGCAGCGCTCGGCACTGGCAGTGGCACGCAGCACCCGCGCCAACTCCAGCGGCTCTTCGATCAATCCCCACTCGGCCGGACGCCGCTCGCGGTGCAACTGCACCCGTGCATTCATCTCGCCGTCGAGCGGTTCGCTGGTGGCGATGTAGGTGACCGCCAGGCCGCTCTGCACCGCCAGTTGTTCGGCCAGGCGGCTCTTGCCCGAACGGGCGCCGCCAAGGATCAGGTTGAGCATTTCAGTTCTGTCCGCAGAGTTGGCGCAGGCGCGCGGTGTCCAGGTGCTGCTCGACCAGGTCGGCCAGGCGCTCGATGTCGCGTTCGCGCAGGGCGTGGTAGTCGATCTGCTCGACCTCCTGCAGCCCGGCCCAGCGCAACAGCGCGGCGCAGCAATGCGGCGCCTCGAACAGGCCATGCAGGTAGGTGGCGAGGATCTGCCCGTCGGCGCTGATGGCGCCATCGGCGCGGCCGCCGTCGAGCAACACCGCCGGGCGTTCCAGCGCCGGCCCCTGGGTTACCCCGGCATGAATCTCATAGCCGCTGATGGCCGCCTGCTCCAGCTGCAGGGTGCCGGCGACATTGCGCAGCTGCTTTTCGGCTTCGAGCACGGTGACAAAATCCAGCAGACCGAGGCCATCGCTGGCCCCCGCTGGGCCTTCCAGGCCCAAGGGGTCTTCCACCCGCTGGCCGAGCATCTGCAGCCCGCCGCAAATGCCCAGGACCTTGCCGCCGTAACGCAGGTGGCGACTGATCGCCTGGTCCCAACCACGCTCACGCAATTGCGCCAGGTCGCCGCGCACGCTCTTGGAGCCGGGCAAAATGATCAGGTCAGCGGGCGGAATCGGCTGACCGGGGCCGATAAACTGCAGATCGACCTGCGGGTGCAGGCGCAGCGGGTCGAAATCGGTGTGGTTGCTGATGCGCGGCAGCACCGGCACGATCACCTTGAGCTGGCGCCCGGCCTTGAGGCCCTGGCGCTGGTCGATACCGTCTTCGGCTTCCAGGTGCAGGTCCAGCACATAGGGCAGCACGCCCAGCACTGGCTTGCCGGTACGTTCTTCAAGCCAGTCCAGGCCCGGCTGGAGCAAGGCGATATCGCCACGAAAACGGTTGATGACAAAGCCCTTGACCCGTGCCTGCTCACTCGGCGAGAGCAGCTCCAAAGTGCCGACCAGGTGTGCAAACACCCCGCCCCGATTGATGTCGGCAATCAGGATCACCGGGCAGTCGACTGCCTCGGCAAAGCCCATGTTGGCAATGTCGCCGGCACGCAGGTTGATTTCAGCCGGCGAGCCGGCGCCTTCGACCATCACCACCGGATAGGCCGCGCTCAGGCGCTGGTGCGAAGCCAGCACGGCCTGCATGGCGATGGCCTTGTAGTCGTGATAGGCCACGGCGTTCATGCTGGTGACCGCGCGGCCATGGACGATCACCTGGGCGCCGGTGTCGCTGTTGGGCTTGAGCAGCACCGGGTTCATGTCGGTGTGGGGCGCCAGACCCGCGGCCTGCGCCTGCACCGCCTGGGCGCGGCCGATCTCGCCGCCCTCGGCGGTCACGGCACTGTTGAGCGCCATGTTCTGCGGCTTGAACGGCACCACGGCAATGCCCTGGCGCAACAGCCAGCGGCACAGCGCGGTCACCAGGGTGCTTTTGCCGGCATCGGAGGTGGTGCCCTGCACCATCAGGGTGGTCATGCTTGTTCCTTGCGGTAATCGCTGAAAGCCTGGGCCAGGCGCTGAAAGTCCTGTTCACTGGCCGGCAGGCCGAAACGCAGGCTCGGCGGCTGGCTGAACAGGCGCAGGAGGATGCCGTGCCGGGCCATGAATTCATGCAGGCGCGGCGCCTGCTCGGTGACCAGGTACTGGAACAGGTCGCAGCTGCCGCTGGGGGCGAAACCTGCCGCACTGAGCACCTCGGCCAGGCGCTGGCTGGCAGCGGCGCAGCGGATGATCTGCTGCTGATGGGCGGCGCCGTCGAGCAGGCAGGCCTGGCCGAGGATCCGCGTCGGGCCGCTGATGGTCCAGGGCCCGAGCTGTTCGGCGAGCAGTTGCAACAACTGGCGCTCGGCCAGAACAAAGCCCAGGCGTACGCCGGCCAAGCCGAAGAACTTGCCGAACGAGCGCAGCACGATCAACCCGCTGCGCTCGGCATGGGCGCCAATGCTGTGTTGCGGGGTGTTGTCCATGAACGCTTCATCAACCAGCAGCCAGCCGCCACGGCGGGCCAGGCGACCATGCCATTCCAGCAGTTGCTCGGCAGCAATCAGCTGCCCGGTGGGGTTGTTGGGGTTGACCACCACCAGCACGTCGAGGCTGTCGAGGTAATACTCGACCTGGTCCAGCGGCAACTCGCGCACCCGGTGCCCAGCGCGGCGCCAGCCTTCGGCGTGTTCGGCGTAGCACGGCGACAGCACCCCGACCGTGCCGGGGCGACGCAGGCGTGGCAAAGCCTGGATCGCCGCCTGGGAGCCGGCCACTGGCAACAGTTGCTCGACCTGATAGTAATCACGGGCCGCCTGCTCGAGGCCGTCTTCGGATTCAGGCAAGCGCGCCCAGGCCCGCAGCGGAATCTCGGGGATGGAATAAGACCAGGGGGCGATGCCGCTGGACAGGTCCAGCCAGTCTTCGCGGGCGATGCCGTATTGCTGCACTGCGCGTTGCAGGCGACCACCGTGTTCAAGCATAGAATTCAGCCCCCAGGCACAACAGCAGCAACCACAACCACACGCCCTGGCAAACCAGGCGCCAACCGCGTTCGATGGCGTCGGCATCGGCCTGCGGGCCTTCGCCCAGTTGCGGGCGCTCGTGCAGCTCGCCGTGATACACCGCCGGCCCGCCCAGCTCTACGCCCAGGGCTCCGGCCCCGGCCGCCATCACCGGCCCGGCATTGGGGCTGTCCCACAACGGCGCCTGGCGCCGCCAGCAGCTCAGGGCCAGGCGGGTCTTGCCCAGCAGCGCGTAAGTCAGCGCCACCAAGCGTGCCGGAATATAGTTGAGCACATCGTCGATCTTCGCCGCAGCCCAGCCAAAACGCTCGAAACGTTCATTACGATAGCCCCACATGGCGTCGAGGGTGTTGCTCAGGCGATAGAGCACCACCCCCGGTACGCCGGCAACGACAAACCAGAACAGCGCGGCGAACACCGCATCGCTGCCGTTCTCCAGCACCGACTCGGTGGCGGCGCGGGCCACGGCGGTTTCGTCCAGCTCGCGGGTTTCGCGGCTGACCAGATAACCGACGCGCTGGCGGGCTTTTTCCAGGTCGCCCTGGCGCAGGGCTTCGGCCACCGGCGTTACGTGCTCGCCAAGGCTGCGCAGGCCGAGGGCGCAGTACAGCGCCAAAACTTCAATCAGCCAGCCAATGTACGGCAGCCAGGACAACAGCATGGCGATGAAGGTCAGCGGCACCACCGCCAGGAACCAGGCGCTGACGCCGTGGCTGCGCCAGCCACGGCCGCCGGCATTCAAGCGCTGTTCCAGGCGCCCGGCCAGGCGCCCGAAGGCTACCAGCGGATGCCGGCGCTTGGGCTCGCCCAGCAGCGCATCCAGCGCCACCCCGGCCACTGTCAGCAACGCCACGCTCATCAAGACTCCCCCCACTGGTTTTCAAACAGCATGTCGTGCAGCGGCCGCGCTGTGGTCCAGCCTTCAAGCACCAGCATCGGCGCCGGGTAAAATTCGTGAACCGGGCCCAGGCAGAGGATTGCCAACGGCTTGGCACCGGCCGGCATGCCGAGCAACTCGGCCAGGGCCCGGGGCTCGAACAGCGACACCCAGCCCATGCCCAGACCTTCGGCGCGGGCCGCCAGCCACAAGTTCTGGATCGCACAGGACAACGACGCCAGGTCCATCTCCGGCAAGGTCCGGCGGCCGAAAATGTGCGCTTCGCGCCCATCCATCAGCGCCGCCACCAGCAGCTCGGCGCAGTCGTTGATGCCTTCGACCTTGAGTTTCATGAAGTCATCGGAGCGCTCGCCGAGCGCCTGCGCTGTACGCAGGCGCTCCTCTTCCACCAGGGCCTGGATCCGCTGGCGCAGTTCGCGCTGGGTGATACGGATGAAACGCCAGGGCTGCATCAGCCCGACGCTGGGCGCCTGGTGCGCGGCCTCAAGCAGGCGCGCGAGCAACTCGGGGGCGACTTCGCCGCCACTGAAGTGACGCATGTCGCGACGCTCGCCGATGGCGCGGTAGACCGCCGCACGTTCGGCCTCGGTAAAAGCATGTTCAGTCATGGACACAGAAGCGCCGCCGACGCCTGGGGGTTGGAAGCAAAATAGAAATGCACGTAGGAGGCGGTCAAGCGCCCCTGGCGGTACACCGCCTCGGCACCACGACCACCGTTGGGGCTCTGGCCGCGGGCAACCGGCTCAAGCTCGGTACTGGTCAGCGAATGATGATAGGTGTGCCCGCGCAAGGTGCCTTCAGGCAGCTCTACGGCCTGCAGGGCCAAGGCGGCCAGGCGCTTTTGCATCACTGCCTCGCCTGCCAGCAGGCCGAGCAGTTCGGCACGCTCGCCGGCAACATCGGTGAGCGCATCGAGCAGGTAGAGCATGCCGCCGCATTCGGCGAGCAACGGCTTGCCGGCGTGGTGATGGGCGCGGATAGCCTCGAGCATCGGTGTGTTGGCCGCCAGCGCCTGGTGATGCAATTCGGGGTAACCGCCGGGCAGGTACAGGCTGTCGGCGGCTGGCAAGCTTGTGTCATGCAGCGGCGAGAAGAACGCCAGCTGCGCGCCCATGGCCCGCAGCAGGTCGAGGTTGGCGCCATAGGTAAAGGCAAAGGCTTCGTCGCGGGCAACCGCAATGCGCACACCTTGCAGCAACGGCTCGATGGCAAACTCGGTCGGCGCGGCAAAGCGCACCGCTGGCGGCAACGCCGCATCGCAACTGGCGCCCAGGGCCGCTGCGGCAGCATCCAGCCGCGCATCAAGGTCGTTCAGTTCACTGGCTTGCACCAGCCCCAGGTGACGGCTCGGCAATTCGATGCCGGTTTCTCGCGACAGCCCACCGTACCAGCGCAGCCCCTCGGTCAGGCTGCCTTCAAGCAACTGGGCATGGCGCAGGGTACCGACACGGTTGGCCAACACCCCGGCAAACGGCAGGTCCGGCTGATAGCGCGCCAGGCCCAGGGCCAGGGCGCCGAAGGTCTGGGCCATGGCGGTGCCATCGATCACCGCCAGCACCGGCACGCCAAAATGCCGGGCCAGGTCGGCGCTCGATGGCGTGCCATCGAACAGGCCCATGACCCCTTCGATGAGGATCAGGTCGGCCTCGCCCGCCGCCTCCCACAATAGCCGGCGGCTTTCCTGCTCGCCGACCATCCACAGGTCGAGCTGATACACCGGCGCACCACTGGCGCGCTCGAGGATCATCGGGTCAAGAAAGTCCGGGCCGCACTTGAACACGCGGACCTTGCGCCCCTGGTTGCGATGCAGGCGCGCCAGTGCGGCGGTCACCGTGGTCTTGCCCTGGCCGGAGGCCGGTGCGGCGATCAATACCGCCGGGCAATGGCGCGCATCACTCATAGTTCGACGCCCTTCTGGGCGCGGATGCCGGCCTGGAAGGCGTGCTTGATCATGCCCATTTCGGTGACGGTGTCGGCCAGTTCGATCATTTCGTCTTTGGCCGCGCGACCGGTGACGATCACGTGCTGCATCGGCGGGCGCGCCTGCAGGTCGCTGAGCACCTGGTCGAGGTCGAGGTAGCCGTGCTTGAGGGCGATGTTCAGTTCATCAAGCACCACGAAGGCGATCGACGGGTTCTGGAGCATCTGCCGCGACACTGCCCAGGCAGCTTCGGCGGCAGCGATGTCGCGCTGGCGGTCCTGGGTTTCCCAGGTAAAGCCCTCGCCCATCACGTGGTAGCGCACCTGCTCGGGAAAGCGCCGGAAGAACAGCTCTTCGCCAGTGCTGTTGCGGCCCTTGATGAACTGCACCACGCCACACTGCATGCCGTGGCCCATGGCCCGGGCGAGCATGCCGAAGGCCGAACTGCTCTTGCCCTTGCCGTTGCCGGTAAGTACCAGCAGCAAGCCGCATTCGTTGGGCGAGTTGGCGATGCGCTCGTCGATCACGGCCTTTTTGCGCTGCATGCGCGCCAGGTGGCGTTCGTCGCGCTCGGTGGATTCAGTCATGAGGTTCTCCGCAAACCACTGTCGGCCGATCTCACCGAACGCAGCAGCCGACGGCTGCTCAGCGTATCGAAGGAACGGGCGTGACAGATGAATGGATATGGCAGACGGAAAACGCGCAGGGCTGCGGCACAGGCCGGAGGAACCGCGCATCACCCTCCGTGATGCCGTTGGCTGTTACAGGCCGGTCTCCGGGCTTGTGAGCGGGGCCATCGACACCCGGGGCTGCGCGCCTTCCCGGACACGAATGCCCAGTGGCCCTGCACAGCCTTGACTCACCTACCGTTGCGGGGGCAGCGCCGGATTCGCGCGTTTTACGCGCCCACCGGCTTCCCTGTTTCACCCTGCCAGGCCATCGCCTGCAGAGCACCTGAAACAAGTCGCGAAGGTTAGAGGGTTGCACCCGGAGCGTCAATGAAAGGCGCTGCACTGGCCTGGATCAATGGCGCCTTTGTCATCTTGTGCAACACTGACTTCAGTGATATCAAATAGCCATACCTCGGCTGTACTCGATCACAACTATAAGGGAGAGCAGCATGCAAGGCCTGATCATCAATAATGCGCGCCTGGAGTTCCTGCGCCCGGCCCTGGAACGCTGGGTCGATTGCATCGACCGCTTCAACCAGACCCTGGGGGACGGTGAGGCGCCCTATTGGCACGGCGCCCAGGCCAACCTCGGGCTGCTCTCGGCCGCCGCCTGGCAGGCCGAGCTGGTGACCCTGCAGCAGCACCAGAGCAAGAAGCAGCGCGATGACGGCGATCGCGAAGGCCGCTGCGACCTGTACATCGCCAACCGCGAAGAGGCCGCCTACCTGCAGGCCAGCCAGCGCTGGCCACGCATCGCCAAGCTCGACCTGAATAACGCCCTGGGCGAAACCGTCCAGGCTGCTCGGCAAATTGCCGCGCCCAGCCAGCTTAAAGTCGCTGCGTTGTTCGCCAGCCCCTGGAAAGCCGGCCAGCACGCCAGCCCCGAAGAGCTGCAGGACCTGGTCGACGACCTGCAAAAGCATAACGCCTGCGCCATCGCCTGGTACTTTCCCTACGCCTACCGCAAGCTGCACAACGAAGCCGGCCAGTATCACCCCGGCATCGCCCTGTTGCTCAAGCAGGCCTGACCCGGGGAACCTCCCACGCCTGGCGTGCCTCTACTGGCAATAGCGGCCATCATTGCGAGGGAAACGACATGGGTATCAAGCCGATTGCACTGCTGCTGGCAGTGACTGCGGGGTTAAGCGGCTGCGGCGAGAACGCCCGCCTTGAGGTCAGCGACGGGGTCGGCCCGTCGCCGCAATTGCCCGAACCGAACAAGACCCTGATCCCCACCGTCAACATCGCCCCCGCCATTGGCTGGCCCCAGGGCATGACGCCCAAGGCCGCGCCCGGCACCCAGGTGGCGGCCTTCGCCGCAGGCCTGGACCACCCGCGCTGGCTCTATGCCCTGCCCAACGGCGACATCCTGGTGGCCGAAACCAATGCCCCGCCCAAGCCCGATGACGGCAAGGGCATTCGCGGCTGGGTGATGGGCAAAGTCATGGACCGCGCCGGCGCCGGCGTGCCCAGCGCCAACCGCATCAGCCTGCTGCGCGACAGCGACCACGACGGCGTGGCGGAAACCCGCACGACCTTTATCGAGAACCTCAATTCACCGTTCGGCATGGCCCTGGTCGGCAATGATTTCTACGTTGCCGACACCGATCGCCTGCTGCGCTTTCACTATGAACCCGGCACGACTTCGATCAAGGGCCCAGGTACAGCCGTGGCCGAACTACCGGGCGGCACGCTGAACCATCACTGGACCAAGAACGTGATCGCCAGCCGTGACGGCAAGAAGCTCTACGTCACCGTCGGCTCCAACAGCAATGTCGGCGAGAACGGCATGGACCAGGAAAAAGGCCGCGCGGCGATCTGGGAAGTCGACCCGGCCAGCGGCCAGACGCGGATCTTCGCCTCGGGCCTGCGCAACCCCAACGGCCTGGCCTGGGAGCCGCACACCGGACAGCTGTGGACCGCAGTCAACGAGCGTGACGAGATCGGCAGCGACCTGGTGCCCGACTACATTACCTCGGTCAAGGATGGCGGCTTCTATGGCTGGCCCTACAGCTATTACGGCCAGCACATCGATCAGCGGGTCAACCCGTCTGATCCGAACCTGGTGGCCAGCGCCATTGCCCCGGACTATGCGGTGGGGCCGCACACGGCGTCGCTGGGCCTGACCTTCGCCGAAGCAGGGGTGCTGCCGGCACCGTTCGAGCAAGGCGCGTTCATTGGCCAGCATGGCTCGTGGAACCGCAAGCCGCACAGTGGCTACAAGGTGATCTTCGTACCCTTCAGCACTGCCGGCAAACCTGCGGGCAAGCCGATCGACGTGCTCAGCGGGTTTCTCAATGATGAAGGCAAGGCCATGGGCCGGCCGGTCGGGGTGATCAACGATCAGCGCGGCGGGCTGCTGGTAGCCGATGATGTCGGGAACACGATCTGGCGGGTGAGCAAGGCCCGGTAAGCCGGGGGAGCTTAGCGTTTGCGGCAGAGGGTCAAGCCATCGCCAATCGGCAGCATCGACAGGTCCACCCGTGGGTCGTCCTTGAGCGTGCGGTTCAAGGCCTGAATGGCGCGGGTGTCTTCGCTGTGCGGGTTTTGCTCAAGCACCCGCCCGCTCCACAAGGTGTTGTCGAACAGTACCAGCCCGCCCACTCGCAGCAGTCGCAGGGCCTCTTCCAGATAGTGCGGGTAGTTGGCCTTGTCGGCATCGATGAAGATCAGGTCGTAGCGCGCTGATGGCAGTGTCGCCAGGGTCTGCAACGCCGGCGCCAGGCGTAGCTCGATGCGCTCGGCGACTCCAGCCTCCTGCCAGTAGCGCCAGGCCACGGCGTTGTAGCTGCCTTCAAGGTCGCAACAGAGCAACTGCCCGTGTGCCATGGCCTGAGCCATGCACAAAGCGCTGTAGCCGGTGAAAGTACCCACCTCGATCACCCGCTCGGCACCGATCAGGCGCACCAGCAGCGCCAGCAACTGGCCTTGCTCCGGTGCCACCTGCCAGCGTGCTTCGGCCAGGGCCTGGGTTTCTTCACGCAAACGGGCGAGCAACGGCGTCTCGCGCAGCGACACGCTTTGCAGGTAGTGGTAGAGGGGGTCGTCGAGGTAGAGCGTCTGGGCGGTCATCGTCTACCTCGCACAGGTCAGGGGTTGCGCGCCAGGTGCGCTGGCTGCAGCACCCGCTTGGCGTTCAGGTAGGTCTTTTGCCAATAGCTGTTGGACAGGTAGTCCAGGCGCACCGTTCCGCCGGTGGCCGGGGCATGGACGAAGCGCCCTTCGCCGACATAGATACCGGCATGGCTGACCTGCGAGCCACCATTGGTGGCAAAGAACACCAGGTCGCCGGACTGCAGGTCGTTGCGCTCGATGCTCGGTGCGCGGATGCCGATCATCTCCCGGGTCGAACGCGGCAACGAGATGCCCGCAGCATCACGATAGACGTAGCCAATCAGGCCGCTGCAGTCGAAACCCGAATCCGGGGTGTTGCCGCCCCAACGGTACGGCGTGCCGACCAGGCCGAGGGCGCGGAACAGCACGTCTTCGGCAACCGGGGAGAAATACACTTGCGGGGCCATGACTGCCGGCTCGACCACTTTACGCGGGGCCGGGGCATGACTTGAGCAGGCACCGAGCAGTGCTGCGAGGGAAAGTAGAGCGAAGCGCGCCATCATCGCCATGGTCAGAACATCCTGTCTGAAGCCGCTTCGGCCAAGAGCCGAAAAGAGTTGAGAATTTAGATTAGACGCTTTCTGTAAACACGCACGGCGACGAGCTTTTCAGCTACGTCGCCGTGGTCAAACCTGTCGAAGGATCAGTTGCGCGAGAGCGTGGTCGCGGCCGGAGCCATGGCCAGTGCACGCTTGGCTTCGATGAAGGTCTTGCTCCAGTAGCGATCACCGAGCTTGTCGATGCGCACGCCACCGCTGCGGCGGCTGCTGGAGTGGATGAACTGATCGTCGCCGAGGTAGATACCGGCGTGGCTGACGCGGCCGCGACCATTGGTGCTGAAGAACAGCAGGTCGCCTGGCTTGAGGTTGTTGCGAGCAACCAGCGGGGCCTTGACGTTGATCATTTCGCGGGTAGAGCGCGGCAGGTTGAGGCCGGCTTCTTCGCGGAACAGGTAGCCGATGAAGCCGCTGCAATCAAAGCCGGTGTTCTCGGAGGTACCACCGAAACGGTAGCGGGTACCGATCAGCGACATGCCGCGCTCGAGAATGTTGTCGGCCAGGGCTGGCAGCTGGTAAGGCTTGCTGCTGGAGAAATCTTGCAGCTCTTCTTCGGTGGCCAGCTCTTCCTCGAACGTCGCCTGGACGGAGGACTTGGTCGAAACCTGAGCGGAAACCGGTTGCTGCTGAACCTGCTGCTGCGATACGGGACCGGTGGTCGCGCAGCCAAAAAGCAGGGTCACGAGTGCGAGGGGCACGAGGGGTGCGAAGCGATTTAGCATGGGCACGACCGTGTCTGGAATTTAAAGAAGTCGAGACTATGCCTTCTATCGCATCGATTTGCAAATTCAATCGAAAAAAATGTGACTTTTATGTGCCGAGGCTCTAGCCCCTGCCTTACCAGCCCAAAGTTTCTTTCAAGAACGGGATGGTGAGCTTGCGTTGAGCCTGCAAAGAGGCCTGGTCGAGGCGCTCGAGCAGGTCGAACAGTGCGCTCATGCTACGGGTGCCACGGGTGAGGATGAAGTGCCCGACCTCGTCGGTCAGGTGCAGGCCGCGGCGCGAAGCACGCAATTGCAGGGCGCGCAGCTTGTCTTCGTCCGACAGCGCCCGCATCTGGAAGATCAGCGCCAGGGTCAGGCGCGACTTGAGGTCGGCGAGCTTGATCGGCAGTTCGCGGGGCGAGCTGGAGGCAGCCAGCAACAGGCGCCGACCACTGTCGCGCAGGCGATTGAAGAGGTGGAACATGGCCTCTTCCCACTCCGGCTTGCCGGCAATGACATGCAGGTCGTCGAGGCAGACCAGTTCGTACTGTTCGAGGTTGTCGAGCAATTCGACGCCACGATCGAGCAATTGCGCCAGGGGCAGGTACACCGCCGGTTCACCCAGTTGCTCGAAGCGCAGGCAGGCGGCCTGCAGCAGGTGGGTGCGGCCCACGCCCTGTTTGCCCCACAGGTAGATCAGGCTTTCGGTCCAGCCGGCGTCGGCTTCGCAGAGTCGCTCGACGTAGCCCAAAGCGGCGGCGTTGGCACCCGGATAGTAGTTGATGAAGGTGGCGTCATCACGCAGACGCACACCCAGGGGCAACTGGATCGGTTTCATGCTGGCTGGGCAGTTCCGGGGAACCGCAAGGGGCCTTTTGTGAAAAGTCTGCAAAGTTTATACCCGTGGAGCCCCTCGCACAATCGGCGCAGACCACAAGTAAAATCAAAGGCTTGCATTAGCGGGTAAAGGCCAATGCAAGCCAGGTGCTATCAAGCTAGAGATCCGGGTCGATTTCGCCCGCGTAGATATCCGACTCTTTATACAGGTCATGCACATGGCGCAGCAGCACCATGATCACCGCCGCCACCGGCAAGGCCAGCAACACCCCGGTAAAACCGAACATCTCGCCACCGGCCAGGATCGCGAAGATCACCGCCACCGGGTGCAGGCCAATGCGATCGCCCACCAGCAGCGGTGTCAGCACCATGCCTTCGAGCGCCTGGCCGACCATGAATACGGCTGCGATGCCGAGCAAAGGATAAGGGTCGCCGCCAAACTGGAACAGCCCGGCAATCATCGCCGCGCCGATACCAATAATGAAGCCCATGTACGGCACGATCGCCGCCAGGCCCGCCAGCAGGCCGATCAGCAAGCCCAGCTCCAGGCCCACCAGCATCAGCCCCGAGGCATAGATGATACCCAGGGCCAGCATCACCAGCAGCTGGCCACGGACGAAGGCGCCCAGCACTTCGTGACACTCACCGGCCAGGGCCACCACCCGCTCCTCGCGCTGGCGCGGCAGCAGGCTGCGGATCTTGGCCATCATCAGGTCCCAGTCGCGCAGCAGGTAGAAGCTCACCACCGGGATCAGCACCAGGTTGGCCAGCCAGCCGATCAGGGCCAGGCCCGAAGCCGTGGCCTGGGACAGGATGACCCCGACGATGTCGGTGGTCTGGCCCATGTGCTCGCTGATGGCGGCCTTGATCTTGTCGAACTTCCAGAAGCCGTCGGCCAGGCCCAGGCGCGTCTGCACCCAGGGCAGGGCCTGGTGCTGCAGCCAGTCGAGCATCTGCGGCGCCAGCTCATACAGGCGCACCAGCTGTTTGGCCAGCATCGGCACCAATACCAGCAGCAACAAGGTCAGCAGCAGGGTGAACAGGGCAAACACCACCACCACACCCCAGGTGCGCGACAGGCCGGCGCGCTCCAGACGGTCGACCAGCGGATCGGCCAGGTAGGCCAGCAAAATGCCGACCAGAAACGGCGAAAGAATCGGGTGCAGCCAATACAGCAAGGCCGCGCACAGCAGCGCCCCACCTACCCATACCCAGCGACGTGTATCAGTCATGAACGGCTCCCGGCCAGGTCAGGGTTTACCAACGAAAACGCAGCCCGTTGAAGGGTTGCGGGGCGGCGGCCTGGGTTGCCCCGGGGTTGGCCGGATCGACGGCTGCAGGTGCCGCGGGCGCATCGGCCGGCAGCTCCTGCAACTTGGCCAGGCCCAGTTGCGCGCGCAACTGATCGCTGTTGCCGGTGACCTGGTAGGTCAGGGTATCGCCCTGCACCACCTTGAGCCGCGCGCCGTAAGGCTCGAGCACCCGGCCCAGTTCGGCATAACGTTCCAGGGTCATGCCCTGGACCTGCACCTGCATTTCGCTGCTGGCCCCTGGACGGGCGACGAAGCGCGGCGCCAGGCGGTTACTGACGGCGAGCATCACGGCATCGGCCAGGGCCGCCTGATCAGCGCCCTCGGCAGTGCCCTGCTCGCGCTGCTCGCCCAGCCACAGGCGCCACTTGCCCTGCCATTTGCCATCGGCTTCGCTGGCGTGCACCGCCAGCAAGGCATCGGCGCCGTAGCGCTCGGAAGCCTCGCGCAGCGGCGCCGGGTCGGTGCCTTCAAGATTCTTGCCGGTTGCCACCAGTTGCTCCTGCAGATCGGCCAGCGGCAAGCGCAGCGGCAGGCCGCGGTGCTGGGCGGCGCGACGCAGCGGTTCGGCGCTGCCCTGGCCGTCGCCGACCAGGTTCGAACCTTCGATGCTGTCGTTCAACCACCAGCCGAGGATCGCTGGCCGGTTATTGCCCCACAGGGCCAGGCCCGCCTGACGCAAGGCGCGCTCGGTGCTGCCCGGGTCGAAGTCGACCAGCACGGTTTCCGGCGGGCCGGCCTCGAAGCCGAACTGGCTGATGATTTGTTGCGGGTCTTTGCGCAGCGCAGCCAGGCCCGGGCTTTGCACAGCCTTGGCGTCGCCGGTCAGGCGCAACACCAGGGTTTCGAGGGCTTTTTCGGTGGCCTGGGTACGGGCTTCGGCGCCCTGGCCGGTGACCGGTTCGCGGACCTGATAAAGGCCGGAGAGGGTTTCGGCCTGAGCCGAGAGGCCGAACAGGGCCAGACAGCCGGCGGCCAGGTAATTACGCAAACGCATGGAGGATTCCTGTCCAGGTAATAAAGAAGCGTGGGCGACAAAAACGGACGCAGCTCAGACCGCAGCACCCGGTAAAACATTCAACCGCTGGCGGCAAATTGCGCCCATCGCCTTTGCTATACCTTATACAGCCTGCGCCGTGGCAACCAGTCGCGCACTGTTAAAGCGTATTTTTCGCAACATTTAAGGCCCTGCCCGTCGGCCTGAGGATGGCCGCTACCGGGCAACCCTGATAAAATCGCGCGCCTTCGCAGACCGGCGACGGTCAGGCAGCCGGATTCCCTCCGCCTTGCCTGGCAGGTCACGGTCGATTCCCCTGAATCCCTCCCCCCTAAAGGCCTGGATCATGAGCAAGCAACCCTCCCTGAGCTACAAGGACGCCGGTGTAGACATCGACGCCGGTGAAGCATTGGTCGAACGCATCAAAGGCGTTGCCAAGCGCACGGCGCGCCCGGAAGTCATGGGCGGCCTGGGCGGTTTTGGCGCCCTCTGCGAGATCCCGGCCGGCTACAAGCAGCCGGTTCTGGTCTCCGGCACCGACGGCGTCGGCACCAAGCTGCGCCTGGCACTGAACCTGAACAAGCACGACAGCATCGGCCAGGACCTGGTCGCCATGTGCGTCAACGACCTGGTGGTCTGTGGTGCCGAGCCGCTGTTCTTCCTCGACTACTACGCCACCGGCAAACTCAATGTCGACGTTGCCGCTACCGTGGTCACCGGTATCGGCGCTGGCTGCGAACTGGCTGGTTGCTCCCTGGTCGGCGGTGAAACCGCTGAAATGCCAGGCATGTACGAAGGCGAAGACTACGACCTGGCCGGCTTCTGCGTTGGCGTGGTAGAAAAAGCCGAAATCATCGACGGCTCCAAGGTTGCCACTGGCGACGCGCTGATCGCCCTGCCATCGTCCGGCCCGCACTCCAACGGCTACTCGCTGATCCGCAAGATCATCGAAGTTTCCGGTGCCGACATCGAAACCGTCCAGCTCGACGGCAAGCCGCTGACCGAACTGCTGATGGCCCCGACGCGCATCTACGTAAAGCCGCTGCTCAAGCTGATCAAGGACACCGGCGCGGTCAAGGCCATGGCCCACATCACCGGTGGCGGCCTGCTCGACAACATCCCGCGCGTCCTGCCAAAAGGCGCCCAGGCTGTGGTTGACGTGGCCAGCTGGAATCGCCCGGCGGTGTTCGACTGGCTGCAACAGCAAGGCAACGTCGACGAGCACGAAATGCACCGCGTATTGAACTGCGGCGTCGGCATGGTCATCTGCGTCGCCCAGGACCAGGTCGACATCGCCCTGAAGGTCCTGCGTGAAGCCGGCGAGCAGCCATGGGTCATCGGCCAGATCGGCATCGCCGCCGAAGGCGCTGCCCAGGTTGAGCTGAAGAACGTCAAGGCACACTGATGCCGAGCAAGACCTGTGATGTCGTGGTGCTGTTGTCCGGCACCGGCAGCAACCTGCAAGCATTGATCGACAGCACCCGCACCGGCGACAGCCCGGTGCGGCTCTGCGCGGTCATCTCCAACCGCGCCGACGCCTATGGCCTGCAGCGCGCCAAAGACGCCGGTATCGCCACCGCCGTGCTCGACCACAAGGCCTTCGACGGCCGCGAGGCATTCGACGCGGCACTGGTCGAACTGATCGATGGCTACCGCCCGCAACTGGTGGTGCTGGCCGGTTTCATGCGCATCCTCAGTGCCGGCTTCGTCCGTCACTACCAGGGCCGCCTGCTGAACATCCACCCTTCCCTGCTGCCCAAGTACAAAGGCCTGCACACCCATCAACGGGCGCTGGAAGCCGGCGATGCCGAGCATGGCTGCAGCGTGCACTTCGTCACCGAGGAACTCGATGGCGGACCGCTGGTCGTACAGGCAGTGATACCGGTAGAGTTGGATGACACGCCAGAACGTCTGGCACAGCGGGTTCACAGCCAGGAACACCTGATCTATCCGCTGGCGGTGCGCTGGTTTGCCGAGGGCCGTTTGCGCCTGGGCGAGCACGGTGCTCTACTGGATGGCCAGCCTCTGGCGGCCAGCGGCCACTTGATTCGACCCTAGGAGAAATTATGCGTCGTGCCCTGCTCTTCGCTCTCGCCGTGCTCGCGCTGCCGTTGCAGGCAGCCGATCTGAAGCCATTCTCGGCCAGCTACACCGCCGACTGGAAGCAACTGCCCATGAGCGGCACTGCCGAGCGCAGCCTGAAAATGAACGCCAACGGTACCTGGGACCTCAACTTCAAGGCGTCGATGATGATCGCCAGCCTGACTGAGCAAAGTACCCTGAAGCTGGACAAGGACACCCTGCTGCCCCAGACCTACCACTTCGAACGTGGCGGCCTGGGCAAGGCCAAGAAGGTCGATCTGGATTTCGACTGGAGCAGCAAGAAGATCACCGGCACCGACCGCGGCGACGCGATCAACCTGCCGCTCAACCGCGGTGTGCTCGACAAGTCCACCTATCAACTGGCCCTGCAACATGACGTGGCAGCCGGCAAGAAGAGCGTGAGCTACCAGGTGGTCGATGGCGACGAGATCGACACCTACGACTTCCGCGTCCTGGGCAGCGAGAAAGTCACCACCAAGACCGGCCAGGTCGATGCCATCAAGGTCGAGCGCGTGCGCGACCCGAGCCAGAGCAAGCGCATCACCGAGCTGTGGTTCGCCAAGGACTGGGATTACCTGCTGGTGCAACTGCGCCAGGTCGAGACCGACGGCAAGGAGTACGTGATCGTCCTGCAGGACGGCACGGTCGACGGCAAGACAGTCAAGGGCAACTGATTGCCTGACTGCTGGTAACACCCCAAACCCCGCCAAGTGCGGGGTTTTTTTACACCCTTGGTAGGAGCGGGCTTACCCCGCGATCGCAGGCTACCAGTCACATCGCATCGCGGGGCAAGCCCGCCCCCACAGGGACATGAAAGATGTTTCATGCGCCGTTTATTTACTTAGCCTGCTAACAAATTCTATAAAAGAGACCTGCGACACGGTGCCGCAGTTAACTGAAAGTGGAGTTTGCAGATGACTGTCAAAGTAACTGAGCGCGACGAAAGCAAAATGTCTCACGAAGGCCTGGCTGCAGGCGTGCGCATCTGGGATGTGCATCAGCAGGGTGAGCTGGTCGGCATGTTCCACAACGAGCATGAGGCCCACAGCTACCGCATCGAGCTGGAATACCTCGAGAACAGACGGCAACAGCAATAACCCCCTCCAGAAAAAACAAACCCCGCCGAAGCGGGGTTTGTCGTCTTTACCACATCAGATCGTCAGGGATCACGTAGGCCGCGTACGGATCGTCGGCATCCGGCTCGTCAACCTGGGTGTTGAGCAGGACAATGCGCTGCGGGTCGCGCTCCTGGATCTTCAGCGCCGCTTCACGGGGGATCACTTCGTAACCACCGCCATGGGCCACGATGGCCAGCGAACCGCTGCTCAGCTTGCTGCGCATCAGGGCGTTGACCGACAGACGCTTGACCTTCTTGTCGTCGACGAAGTTGTAGTAGTCCTCGGTGGTCAGCTTGGGCAGGCGCGAGACTTCGATCAATTGCTTGACCTGGGCGGCGCGGGCCTTCTGCTCGGCCTTCTCCTGCTGCTGGCGGTTGAGCTCCTGGTCGCGCTTGGCTTTTTCCGCCATGGCTTCCTTGGCCAGCCGCTGCTGGGTATCGTCGACCTCGACCTGGCCTTTGTGCTCCAGGCGCTTTTGTTTCTTCTGATCTTTACTGACCTGCTTGACCTGTTTCTGGTTGACCAGACCGGCCTTGAGCAATTGGTCGCGAAGGGAAAGGCTCATCGTTCACTCACTTATGCAACAGCTCAGCCGCAGCTGGGCAGGTTCTTTTCCTGACGTTTGGCTTCGCCCCAGAGCGCATCCATGTCTTCGAGGGTGCAATCTTCAATCGGACGGCCTATGTCGCGCAATGCCTGTTCGATAAAACGGAAACGTCGCTCAAACTTTTTGTTCGCCCCGCGCAGGGCGTTTTCCGGGTCGACCTTCAGGTGCCGGGCCAGGTTGACCGCCGCGAACAGCAAATCGCCAAGCTCGTCGGCCAGGGCCACGCTGTCGTCATCGGCCATGGCCTGCAGCACTTCGTCGAGTTCTTCGCGAACCTTGTCGAGCACCGGCAAGGCGTGCGGCCAGTCGAAACCGACCTGGGCGGCACGCTTTTGCAGTTTGGCCGCCCGCGACAAGGCCGGCAACGCGGCCGGCACGTCGTCGAGCAACGACAACTGCTCGGGCTCGCCCTTCTCGGCGCGCTCCTGGGCCTTGATCTGTTCCCAGCGCTGCTTGACCTGGGCTTCGTCGAGCTTGGGTGTGTCGAGGGCAGCGTAGAGTTCACCGCTTGGGAATACGTGCGGATGGCGGCGGATCAGCTTGCGGGTGATGCTGTCGACCACGCCATCGAACTCGAAACGGCCTTCTTCGCGTGCCAGCTGGCTGTAGTAGACCACCTGGAACAGCAGGTCACCGAGTTCGCCCTGCAAGTGCTCGAAGTCGCTGCGCTCGATGGCGTCGGCCACTTCGTAGGCTTCTTCGAGGGTGTAGGGGACGATGGTCGCGTAGGTCTGCTTGAGGTCCCACGGGCAGCCATGCTGCGGGTCGCGCAGGCGGGCCATGAGGTGGAGCAGGTCGTCTAGGGTATACATCTTGGGTTCCTTATCGCGGGTCAAGCCCGCTCCCACAGAGGATGCCTGCAGGAGCGGGCCTGGCCCGCGATAGCAGTCTTACGGCGTACGGTTACGCCGCGTCTCGATGATGTTCGGCAGTTGCGAAATCCGCCCCAGCAGGCGCCCGAGGGCATCCAGGCCAGGAATCTCGATGGTCAGCGACATCAGTGCGGTGTTGTCTTCCTTGTTCGAGCGGGTGTTGACCGCCAGCACGTTGATCCGCTCGTTGAGCAGGACCTGGGAAACGTCACGCAGCAAGCCCGGACGGTCGTAGGCACGGATGATGATATCCACCGGGTAGGTCTGTACCGGCACCGGCCCCCAGCTGACCTGGATGATCCGCTCCGGCTCGCGCCCGGCCAGTTGCAGCACCGAGGCGCAGTCCTGACGGTGGATGGTCACGCCACGGCCCTGGGTGATGTAGCCAACAATCGCATCGCCCGGCAGCGGCTGGCAGCAACCGGCCATTTGCGTGAGCAGGTTGCCGACGCCCTGGATCTGGATGTCGCCACGCTTGCCCGGCTTGTAGCCGGTGGCCTTGCGCGGCACCAGCTCGACATGATCGCTGCGCTCGGGCTCGACCAGTTGCTGCGCGGCGTTGACCAGGTGCGCCAGGCGCAGGTCCCCGGCGCCCAGCGAAGCGAACATGTCCTCGGCGGTACGCAGGTTGGCTTTTTCCGCCAGGCGTTCGAAGTCGACCTGCGGCAGGCCCAGGCGGTTGAGTTCGCGCTCGAGCAGGGTCTTGCCGGCGGCGACGTTCTGGTCGCGGGCCTGCAGCTTGAACCAGTGGACGATCTTCGCCCGCGCCCGCGAGGTGGTGACGTAGCCCAGGTTCGAGTTCAGCCAGTCGCGGCTGGGGTTGCCGTGCTTGCTGGTGATGATCTCGACCTGCTCGCCGGTCTGCAGGCTGTAGTTGAGCGGCACGATGCGGCCGTTGATCTTCGCCCCGCGGCAGTTGTGGCCGATCTCGGTGTGCACCCGGTAGGCAAAGTCCAGCGGCGTGGCGCCCTTGGGCAGGTCGATGGCGTGGCCATCGGGGGTGAATACGTAGACCCGGTCCGGTTCGATATCAACGCGCAGCTGTTCGGCCAGGCCACCGATGTCGCCCAGCTCCTCATGCCATTCCAGCACCTGGCGCAACCAGGAGATTTTCTCCTCGTAGTGGTTGGAGCTGGGTTTGACGTCGGTGCCCTTGTAGCGCCAGTGCGCGCAGACGCCGAGCTCGGCCTCTTCGTGCATGGCATGGGTGCGGATCTGCACCTCGAGGACCTTGCCCTCAGGGCCGATCACCGCGGTGTGCAACGAGCGGTAGCCGTTTTCCTTGGGGTTGGCGATGTAGTCGTCGAACTCTTTGGGAATGTGCCGCCAGAGGGTGTGGACGATACCCAGCGCGGTGTAACAGTCGCGCATTTCCGGGACCAGCACGCGCACTGCGCGCACGTCGTAGATCTGGCTGAATTCCAGGCCCTTGCGCTGCATTTTGCGCCAGATCGAATAGATGTGCTTGGCCCGGCCGCTGATGTCGGCGTTGACGCCGGTGGCCAGCAGTTCGTTCTGCAGCTGGTTCATCACGTCGCTGATGAAGCGCTCGCGGTCCAGCCGGCGCTCGTGCAAAAGCTTGGCGATCTGCTTGTACTGATCGGGTTCGAGGTAGCGGAAGGACAGGTCTTCCAGCTCCCACTTGATATGACCGATGCCCAGTCGGTGGGCCAGCGGTGCGTAGATATCGAAGACTTCGCGGGCGACGCGATTGCGTTTCTCGTCGTCGGCGCCTTTGACCGCGCGAATCGCGCAGGTCCGCTCGGCCAGCTTGATCAACGCCACGCGCACGTCGTCGACCATTGCCACGAGCATCTTGCGCAGGTTCTCGACCTGCGCCTGCGAGCCCAGCACCAGCGACTGGCGCGGGCTGAGACTGGCACTGATGGCAGCCATGCGCAGCACGCCGTCGATCAGTTTGGAGACCACCGGGCCAAAACGCTGGCCGACTTCAGCCAGGGTCACCTTGCCTTCGCGCACGGCGCGGTAGATGACCGCGGCGACCAGCGAGTCCTGGTCGAGCTTGAGGTCGGCCAGGATTTCAGCGATTTCCAGGCCGGCCTGGAAACTCGACGTACCATCGGCCCAGGAATGCTTGGCCGGGTTGCCCTTTTTTTCGATGTCCTGGGCGAACTCGCAAGCGGCCTTGAGGGCCTCCCGGTCCAGCGCCAGGTCGACGCTCACCACATGATCCAGCCATGCTTCGAGATTGATACTGCCGTCGGTGTTGACCGGCTGGTGCACTCTCACCTGTACCATCTTTGTTTACCTTTCCCTACAGCGCATTCGCGATGCGCTTGAAATCACTGGTGCTGCCCCTGCCGGACCCAAGGTGCAGCGCCGAACGCGTCAGCCTGGCTAACCCGCTTCGAATAACGCCATGGCTTCGACATGCGCCGTCTGAGGAAACATGTCGAGAATCCCGGCACTTTTTAACCGGTAACCCTGCCTGACCAGTTCAACGGTGTCGCGGGCCAGGGTCGCCGGATTGCACGATACATAAACAAGACGTTTCGCGGCGAGGTCTGCGATTTTTCGCACAACCTCAAATGCACCATCACGCGGTGGGTCCAAGAGTACCGCAGAAAAGCCTCCTGCGGCCCAGCCCGACGCCGCCAAAGGCTGCGATAAATCGGCCTGAAAAAACTGCGTGTTATGCAAATTGTTGCTACGGGCATTGGCGGCGGCCCGCTCGACCATCGCCTGCACCCCTTCCACCGCCACCACTTCCTTGGCCTGCCGGGCCAGCGGCAAGGCAAAGTTGCCCAGGCCGCAGAACAGGTCGAGCACGCGCTCATCGGCCTGCGGCGCCAACCAGGCCAGGGCCTGCTCGATCATCGCGGTGTTGACCTGGGCGTTGACCTGGACGAAATCGCCCGGCCGGTACGCAAGCTCCAGGTTCCACGGTTCAAGGCGGAAACCGAGGCTCTGACCGGCGTCCAGCGGCAAAGGTTCACCCTCGCCTTGCAGCCACAGCTGCGCACCGGCCTCGGCGCAGAACGCCTGCAGGCGCGCCAGGTCGCCCTCACCCAATGGCCCGGTGTGGCGCAACAGCAGCGCCAGCGCGGTACCGCTGAACAGTTCGACGTGACCCACCACTTGCGGCTTGCTCAGGCTGCGCAACAGCGTAGGCAAGTGACGCATGATCGACTGCAAGGGTTGTACCAGCACCGGGCAGTCGTCGATGGCGACGATGTCCTGGCTGGCTTCGGCGCGAAAACCGACTTCAAGCTGTTTTGCCTTGTTGTCCCAACGCACCGCAACCCGCGCCCGGCGCCGGTAGCCGAATTCCGGACCGCTCAGCGGCGCGGCCCAATGCTCGGGCTGCACGCCGGCAACCCGCTGCAACTGCTCGGCCAGCAGGCGTTGCTTGAGCGCCAGTTGCTCGGCATGGGGCAGGTGCTGCAGGTTGCAGCCGCCACAGCGGTCGAAGTGCTTGCACGGGGCCTCGCGGCGCGCCGGGCTGGCACTGAACACCCGCTCAAGGCGCGCCTCGACCACCTTGCCGTGGGTGTTGAGCACCCGCGCTTCGACCTCTTCCTCGGCCAGCGCGCCACTGACAAACCAGGTGCGACCGTCGAGAAAGGCGATGCCCCGGCCGTCACCGGCCAGGCGCTCGATGCTCAGGCGCTGCTTTTTGCCGGTGGGGATCTGTGGCGCGCGGGTGCCACCGGCCGGCTGAAAGCGCAGGCCGCTGTTACGTTTGTTCTTGGACATCAGTTCACTGAATCGAAAATGCCGGTCGACAGGTAACGGTCGCCACGGTCGCAAATGATCGCCACCATTACGGCGTTTTCCAGCTCGCGGGACAGGCGCAGCATGGCTGCCACTGCACCACCGGAGGACACGCCACAAAAAATGCCCTCTTCCCGGGCCAGGCGGCGGGTGGTTTCTTCGGCTTCGCTCTGGGCCATGTCGACCACGCGGTCAACGCGCTCGGACTGGTAGATCTTCGGCAGGTATTCCTGCGGCCAGCGGCGGATACCGGGGATGGCCGAGCCTTCCATCGGCTGCAGGCCGACGATCTGCACCGCCGGGTTCTGCTCCTTGAGGTAGCGCGAGCAGCCCATGATGGTGCCGGTGGTGCCCATGGAACTGACGAAGTGGGTAATGCTGCCCTGGGTCTGGCGCCAGATTTCCGGGCCGGTGCTCACGTAGTGGGCTTCAGGGTTGTCGCCATTGCCGAACTGGTCGAGCACCAGGCCACGGCCTTCGGCCTGCAGGCGGTCGGCCAGGTCGCGGGCGCCTTCCATGCCCTCTTCCTTGCTGACCAGGATCAGCTCGGCGCCATAGGCGGTCATCGCCGCCTTGCGCTCGGCGCTGGAATTGTCGGGCATGATCAGGATCATCTTGTAACCCTTGATCGCCGCCGCCATGGCCAGAGCGATGCCGGTGTTGCCCGAGGTCGCTTCGATCAGGGTATCGCCCGGCTTGATCTGCCCACGCAGCTCGGCGCGGGTGATCATCGACAGCGCCGGCCGGTCCTTGACCGAGCCTGCCGGGTTGTTGCCTTCAAGCTTGAGCAGGAGGGTATTGCTGGTTTCGCCGGCAATGCGCTGCAGGCGGACCAGAGGCGTGTTGCCGACGCAATCGGCGATGGTTGGGTACTGCAAGGTCATGGCGTATTCGCAATCCAGACTGCGGGGGCGCCTATCATACCGGCAAACGGGATTTGCCCATATCACGCAATGTGTTGGGGTTATAGCTGCGAGCTATAAGCTGGGATTGCGGAGCCTGTTGCGGCCCTATCGGGGGTCAAGTCGGGTCGCCGCACCGCCGCACACAAAGGAGATCACACTGCTGGCAGCTGCATGTTCAGGCGCAAGCCCTGCCCGGTGTTCTGCGCCCACAAGCGCCCGCCCTGGCGGACCACGGCATTGCGGGCAATGCTCAGGCCCAGCCCGAAGCCACCATCGCCGGGGCGCGATCCGTCCAGGCGGGTAAAGGGTGCGAAAATGCGCTCCAGCTCGCTTTCGGCGACGCCACCACCCTGGTCTTCCAGCCAGATCAGCCAGGTATCGCCCTGGCGCCGCCCGTCCAGACGGATCACCCCCGTGGCCGAGGAATGCCGAATGGCATTGCGCAGGATGTTCTCCAGGGCCTGGGCCAGGCTGTTGAGGTTGCCTTGCACCCAGCACGAGGCATCCAGCCCGCAGCGCAGTTGCGCGGCCGGCCAGGCACTTTCGTAGCAGGCATCCTCGGCGAGCATTTCCCACAGGGCCTGGACCTGGATCGGCTCCTTGCTCAATGGCGCCCGCTCGGTATCGAGCCAGGCCAGTTGCAGGGCGTCTTCAACCAGATGCTGCATGCAGTCGATTTCACGGCCCAGGCGTACGCGTAGCTGTTCGGCATCCGCCTCGCTGTCGCAGGCCACGCGCAAGCGGCTCAAGGGCGTGCGCAGCTCGTGGGAAAGGTCGCGCAACAGCTGCTGTTGCAAGGCCACCGTGCCTTGCAGGCGTTCGGCCATGTCGTCGAAAGCGCGGCCCAGTTCGCCCAGTTCATCCTGGCGGCTGGTAGTGCTGCTGGCGACCCGCGCCGAGAGCTGGTCGGCGCGCCAGGCATTGGCCTGCTCGCGCAACTGGATCAGCGGCACAACCAGCATGCGGTAGAGGCCTACGCACAACAGCAAGGTAAACAGCCCGGGGATGATGCCGTTGGTCACCACTCGCCATAGCACCCGGTACTGCCCCGGCGCCAGGCGCTGCGGCAGCTCCATGACCAGGGTGCCCAAATGTGGCTGTTGCGGGAACGGCAGGCGCATCCACGGCATGCCGATCGCGCGCGGGCTTACTGGCCAGTCGATGCCGCGCAGAAAGGTCAGGCGCCGGCTTTCAGCCTCGTTGAGCGGCGTGCTGCTCAACGACTGCAGGTTCGGGCCGATCACCCCGACCCAGCCGCTTTCCTTTTCACCCACCGCCGCCAGCCAGGCGTCGATACCGGCCTGCCCGCCTTGCAGCCAGGCCTGCTCGGCATCGCTGGCATAGCCTTGCAGGATGCTTTTGGCCTGTTCGGAAAGGAAGGCGTTCTGGGTGTCCATGTGCCGGCCCCAGGTCCAGCTCAGGCCGATCATCAGCAGGCAGAAGCCCACCAGCAGGATCGCCAGTTTCCAGAACACGGAATGACGATTGGGCACCTCAATGCACCTCGACGCTACTGAGCACGTAGCCCTTGCCCCACACCGTGCGCACCTCGCGCTCCAGGTAGCCGATGGCCTTGAGCTTGCGGCGGATCTGGCTGACGTGCATGTCCAGGCTGCGATCGTGGCGAGCATAGCCGCGCTGCAACACCTGCTGATAAAGGAAGGCCTTGCTCAACACCTCTTCATCGCTGCGCTGCAGGGTGTCGAGCAGGCGGTACTCGCTGAGGGTCAGCCCCGCCCACTGCTGGCCATAACAGACATCGCTGGCCTCTTCGTCGAAGCGCAGTTCACCGGCCAGCATCGCAGCCGGTTGCTGGTGGCGCCGCTCCAGCGCTACCCGGCGCAGAATCGCTTCGATGCGAACCTGCAGCTCGACCATACTGAAGGGCTTGGGCAGGTAGTCATCGGCGCCCCGCTTGAAACCGCTGATGCGGTCGGCCTCGGCGCCCAGCGCCGACATCAGGATCACCGGCGTCGAGCTGCTTTTGCGCAACTGCGCCAGTACATCCAGGCCGTTGAGGCCGGGCAGCAGGATATCCATCAGCACCACATCAAAGCGGCTGCTCTGCGCGACCTGCAGGCCCTCCTTGCCATTCTGGCACCAGGTGACCTTGAAGCCGCCGCGTTGCAGCTCTTCGCGCAGGTAGGCACCCAGGACCGGATCGTCCTCGATGGCAAGGATGTTGGAGGTGCTAATAGATACAGGAGTCATTGGCCGATGCTAGCAATTCTCAATCACGCGATTATTCGGCATTCCCCGTGCACAGGCAACCGCAGCTCGACCAAAGCCCCGGTTATCCTTGGCAATCGACAAAAGCAGATACAAATGAGTGCATTACGCGAGTAGGCGCGGTACTTTTCCGACTTGGTCCGTCAGCAGGAGCTGGCGGAGGCTTACAGCGCTTACCGGGCACAGGAGAGTGGCGTGCTGAATAGATTGGGGATCAGAAGCCGCGTGCTGTTGCTCGCCTTGTTGCCAGCCGGCCTGATGGCGCTGGTGCTGGGCGGCTACTTCACCTGGTTGCAGCAGAGCGAGCTGCAGACCCAACTGCTGCAACGCGGCAAGATGATTGCCGAGCAACTGGCCCCGCTGGTGGCGCCGGCCCTGGCGCGGCACGACCCGGCGCAGCTGGAGCGCATTGCCGCCCAGGCCCTGGAGCAGTCCGATGTGCGTGCCGTGGCTTTTCTCGGCCCCGACCGCAACGCCCTGGCCCACGCCGGCCCGAGCATGCTCAACCAGGCGCCCACCGGTGGCGGCACGCAGTTGCTGCAGCGCACCGGCAATGACGCCACCCGTTACTTGCTGCCGGTGTTCGGCCGCCACCGCGACCTGGCCGGCGAGCTGATTCCCGGCGAAGCCGATCGCCTGCTCGGCTGGGTGGAAATCGAGCTGTCCCACGACGGCACCCTGCTGCGCGGCTACCGCAGCCTGTTTACCAGCCTGCTGCTGATTTTCCTCGGCCTGGCCGCCACCGCCCTGCTGGCCCTGCGCATGAGCCGCACGATCAACGGCCCGATCGGCCAGATCAAATACGCAGTCACCCAGTTGAAAGACGGCAACCTCGAAGAACGCTTGCCGGCAATGGGCAGTTACGAGCTTGATGAACTGGCTGCGGGGATCAACCGTATGGCCGAAACCCTGCACAACGCCCATGAAGAGCTGCAGCACAGCATCGACCAGGCCACCGAAGACGTGCGCCAGAACCTGGAAACCATCGAGATCCAGAACATCGAGCTGGACATGGCGCGCAAGGAGGCCCTGGAGGCCAGCCGGATCAAGTCCGAGTTCCTCGCCAACATGAGCCATGAAATCCGTACGCCGCTGAACGGCATTCTCGGTTTCACCCATTTACTGCAAAAAAGCGAACTGACCCCGCGCCAGCTCGACTACCTGGGCACCATCGAAAAGTCCGCCGGCAGCCTCTTGGGCATCATCAACGAGATCCTCGATTTCTCCAAGATCGAGGCCGGCAAGCTGGTGCTCGACAGCATTCCGTTCAACCTGCGCGACCTGATCCAGGACACCCTGACCATCCTCGCCCCGGCGGCCCACGCCAAACAGCTGGAGCTGGTCAGCCTGGTGTACCGCGATACACCGCTGTCGCTGGTTGGCGACCCGCTGCGGCTCAAGCAGATCCTTACCAACCTGGTCAGCAACGCCATCAAGTTCACCCGCGAGGGCACCATCGTCGCCCGGGCCATGCTCGAGGACGAGCGCGAAGACAGCGTGCAGTTGCGCATCAGCGTTCAGGACACCGGCATCGGCTTGTCCAGCCAGGATGTGCGGGCACTGTTCCAGGCCTTCAGCCAGGCCGACAACTCGCTGTCGCGCCAACCCGGTGGCACAGGCCTGGGCCTGGTGATTTCCAAGCGCCTGATCGAACAGATGGGCGGTGAGATCGGCGTCGACAGTACGCCCGGCGAAGGCTCGCAGTTCTGGATCAGCCTGAGCCTGCCCAAGGCCCGCGACGACGCCGAAGACCTGCCAACGCAACCGCTGGTGGGCCGCCGCGTAGCAATTGTCGACAGCCACGAGCTGGCGCGCCAGGCCCTGGAGCATCAACTGGAAGACTGTGGCCTGAGCGTCAGCCTGTACACCACGGTCGAACAACTGCTGCATGCGGTCGAAGCCGCCAGCCTGGCCGGGCAACCCTTCGAGCTGGCGGTGCTTGGGGTCAACCTCGACAGCCTCTCGCCGGAGCGCCTCGGTCAGTACATCCAGCAACTGGAAAACCTCGCCTGCCAGGCCCTGGTGCTGTGCCCGACCACCGAACAGGCGCTGTACCACCCTTACCTGCCCAATGCCCACGGCCAGTTGCAGGCCAAGCCTGCCTGCACGCGCAAATTGCGCCGGGCCCTGGTCGAGATGGTCCAGCCGCGGCGCCCGGGCAGCGAGAGCAAGCCGGTGTCCGACCAGCCGTTGCCGAAGGTGCTGTGCGTCGACGACAACCCGGCCAACCTGCTGCTGGTGCAAACCCTGCTCGAAGACCTGGGTGCCGAAGTGCTGGCGGTCGACAGCGGCTATGCGGCGGTTCAGGCGGTGCAGGACGAGCGCTTCGACCTGGTGCTGATGGACGTGCAGATGCCCGGCATGGACGGGCGCGAATGCACCGAGCAGATCCGCCAGTGGGAAACCAGCCAGAGCGGCCCGGCGCTGCCAATCGTGGCACTGACCGCCCACGCCATGGCCAACGAAAAGCGCGCCCTGCTGCACAGCGGCATGGACGACTACCTGACCAAACCGATCAGCGAGCGCCAACTGGCCCAGGTGGTGCTCAAATGGACCGGCATGGCCCTCGGTGCGCCGCGCCCGGAACGCCCGCTGGAGCGCACGCCGGACAGCAGCGAACTGAAGGTGCTCGACCCCGAGGAAGGCCTGCGCCTGGCTGCCGGCAAGCCGGACCTGGCCGCCGACATGCTGGCGATGCTGCTGGCGTCGCTGGAGTCCGACCGCGAAGCGATTCGTGTCGCCCGCGAGGCAGCCGACCGCAATGGCATGATCGAGCGCGTGCACCGCCTCAATGGCGCCTCGCGCTACTGCGGGGTGCCGCAACTGCGCGCCGCCTGCCAACGCAGTGAAACCTTGCTCAAACAGGATGACCCACAGGCGCCGCAAGCGCTGGACGAACTGGACCGGGCCATCACCCGGCTGACTGCCCAGGCGCGCATGAGCGCCTGAACCCTGGCTGACCTGGGGCAAGGCCCGATCCTTGCCCCTTGGTTAAACTTTCAGGCAAAGCCTTCAGGAACATCCCATGCGCGTATTGTTTTTCAGCAGCCAGACCTACGACCAGGACAGCTTCACCAGCGCGGCACCGGCGCCAGAGATTGAGCTGCACTTTCAACCGGCGCGCCTTACCGAAGACACCGCGCCGCTGGCGGCCGGCCACGAAGTGGTCTGCGCCTTCATCAATGACGACCTTGGCGCTGCGGTACTGGAGCGCCTGGCGGCCGCTGGCACGCGCCTGATCGCCCTGCGCTCGGCCGGCTACAACCACGTCGACCTGGCCGCCGCCAAACGCCTGGGCCTGGCCGTGGTACGGGTGCCGGCCTACTCACCACATGCCGTGGCCGAGCATGCGGTGGCGCTGATCCTGGCCCTCAACCGGCGCCTGCACCGGGCCTACAACCGCACCCGCGAAGGCGACTTCACCTTGCACGGCCTGACCGGCTTCGACCTGCACGGCAAGACCGTCGGCGTGGTCGGTACCGGGCAGATCGGCGCGGCCTTTGCGCGGATCATGGCCGGTTTCGGTTGCCAGTTGCTGGCCTACGACCCCTACCCCAACCCCGACCTGCTGGCGCTCGGGGCACGCTACCTGAGCCTGCCGGAGTTGCTGCGCCAGGCCCAGGTCATCAGCCTGCACTGCCCGCTGACCGACGACACCCGCCACTTGATCAACGCCCAGAGCCTGGCCGACCTGCAACCCGGGGCCATGCTGATCAATACCGGCCGCGGCGCCCTGGTCGACACGCCGGCGCTGATCGAGGCGCTGAAAAGCGGCCAGCTCGGCTACCTGGGCCTGGATGTCTATGAAGAGGAAGCCCAGCTGTTCTTCGAAGACCGCTCCGACCTGCCCTTGCAGGACGACGTGCTGGCGCGGCTGCTGACCTTCCCCAATGTCATCGTCACCGCCCACCAGGCCTTCCTCACCCGTGAAGCGCTGGCGGCCATCGCCGCCACCACCCTGGACAACATAAGCCGCTGGGCGGCAGGCAATCCGCAGAACTTGGTCGAGGGTTGATGCTAGGATACGCGGCAGATTTGGAGGACCCATGGTCGAACACGATTTCCGCTACACCCTGTTTAACCCGCAACACACCCTGATCGAGTGCCGCGCCCTGGTGCCAGGCCGCTATCAAGTGACCGGCAACGGCGGCTCGATCCAGAAGAACGACGTTCTGCTGGTGACCCTCAAGGGCAGCAAGGACTTGTCCATGCGCCTGACCGTGGAGTCGGTGCGCCACTTGATCAACCCGACCGGCCAATGGGTCGCGGTAGCCAGCGGCCCGGTGTTCGGCGAACTGGCGATCCACACCTGGGAGGTCAACTGCGACAGCTGCCAGGCCGCCCTGAGCTTCGAATTCGCGGTCGACGCCAAACTGGGTAAAAAAGCCCAGCAACCGGCCGCCAGCGCACGCATCGCCGAGCTTGGCTGGATCAGCCGCGGCGACAAACACCTGTGCCCGAAATGCAAGGAGACGGCCCAGTGAAAACGCTGTTGCTCTCAGCCCTGATCGGCACTGCCCTGCTGGGTTGCGCCGCCGAGCCGATGAAGCTGGAACAGGAACGCAGCTACCTGCTGGAGTGGATTGGCGAACGTCCGCTGATGGACTACAGCCACCTGACCCTGACCCTGGCTGCCGACGGCCGCGCCTATGGCAACGGCGGCTGCAACCACTGGTTCGCGCCGTACCAGCTGGAAGGCGACAAGCTGAGCTTCGGCAAGGTCGGCAGTACCCGCAAGCTGTGTGCGCCGGCGCTGATGGAGCAGGAAAAACGCTTCCTGCAGGCGCTGGAAACCGTGCAGCGCTGGGATATCTCGCCGATCGAGCAAGTGCGCTTCTGGCCCGCCGAGGGCAAGCCGCTGCGTTTCTGGCCTGAGGAGGGGTGACTTAAGCGGCAAGCCACAAGCTTCAAGCCGCAAGTAAGAGCAGACTGAACGCGCTCTGGCTCTATCTTGCAGCTTGCAGCTTGAGCCGTCAGGCGCCTTTCAGCGCCTTGATCTTCTGGTTCAGGCCCTCCAGCGTCTGCTCGCCCAGCAATTGCTCACGCACCTTGCCCTTGTCATCGATGATGTAGGTCACCGGCAAGGCTTCGCTGCGCGGCAATTGGTAACGCTCGGCCGGGTCGCTGGCCAGTACGGTGAAGCCGATACCCAGGGCTTCGCTGGCCTTTTTCAGGTCTTCACCCTGCAGGCCGTCGAAGTTCACCCCCACTACCTGCACGCCCTGCCCCTGCCATTGTTTGGCCGCGGCGTTGAGTTCGGGAATTTCGATACGGCACGGGCCGCACCATTCCGCCCAGTAGTTGAGCACCAGCCAGTGCCCTTCAATCTGCTCGGCTTTCACTGCCTGGCCGTGCTGGTCCAGGCCGTAATCTGCACCGCAACCGCCGAGCAACAGGCTCGCGGTGATGGCCAGTGCTGCTGCCAAACGCCTTGTCATGGGTCAATCCTTCTCGAAGATTCAAGCAAAATGCGAAGTCGCTGCGGTTAGAATAGCCGCCACACCCTGCTGGATGCGACCCGAACATGACTGACCTGACCCTCTATCACAATCCGCGCTGCTCCAAATCCCGTGGCGCCCTGGAGCTGCTCGAAGCCCGCGGCCTGGCCCCGACCGTGGTGCGCTACCTGGAAACCCCGCCGACCGCCGGCGAGCTCAAGGCCCTGCTCGGCAAGCTTGGCATCAGTGCCCGCCAGCTGCTGCGCAGCGGTGAAGACGAATACAAGACGCTCAACCTGGCCGATGCCAGCCTCAGCGAGGCGCAGTTGATCGAGGCCATGGTCCAGCACCCGAAGCTGATCGAGCGGCCGATCCTGATTGCCGGCGATAAAGCCGCGATCGGCCGGCCACCAGAGAAGGTGCTGGAGATCCTGCCGTGAGCGCGCCGTATATCCTGATCCTGTTCTACAGCCGCCACGGCTCGACCAGCGAGATGGCCCGGCAGATTGCCCGCGGCGTCGAGATGGCCGGCCTTGAGGCACGTATCCGCACGGTACCGGCGATTTCCACCGAGTGCGAAGCCGTCGCCCCGGACATCCCCGACACCGGCGCCCTGTATGCCAGCCTCGACGACCTGCGCCACTGCTCGGGCCTGGCCCTGGGCAGCCCGACGCGCTTTGGCAACATGGCCGCACCGCTCAAGTACTTCATCGACGGCACCAGCAGCCTGTGGCTGAGCGGCGGCCTGGTCGGCAAGCCAGCGGCGGCGTTCACCTCCACCGCCAGCCTGCACGGCGGCCAGGAATCGACCCTGCTGTCGATGCTATTGCCGCTGATGCACCACGGCATGCTGATCATGGGCCTGCCCTACAGCGAGTCGGCATTGCTGGAAACCCGTGGCGGCGGTACGCCCTATGGCGCCAGCCACCATGCCGGCGCCGACGGCAAGCGCGACCTGGATGCCGACGAAATCGCCCTGTGCCGCGCCCTGGGCCAGCGTCTGGCGTCTACCGCCAAACTACTGGAGAACGGCCGTGGCTAAAAAGCCCAAGGTATTGCCGTCGCTCGAATGGCTGGCGCCGCGCCTGCGCCTGACCCGGGCGCTGAGCCTGGCGAGCTTTTTCGGCCTGGTCGCCCTGCTGACCCTGAACAACCTGCTGTTCGCCGACCTTCATGGTGCGCGGGTCGGGGTGATCCTGGCGATCGAGCTGGTGCCGCTGGCCCTGCTGCTGCCGGGCATGCTGCTGGGCAACGCCCGCGCCCATGCCTGGACCTGCTTTGTGGTCAACCTGTACTTCATCAAGGGCGTGCTCGCCGCCTTCGACCCGGCGCGGGCGCTGTTCGGCTGGCTGGAAGTGGCGATCAGCCTTGCGCTGTTCGTCAGTGCCTTGCTGTATGTGCGCTGGCGCTTTCAGTATGAGCGGCGGTTGGCCGGAGAAGGTTCGCACTAGGCGGTGAGTTCATCGCGGGGCAAGTCGGGTCGCCGCACCGCCGCTCCCACAGGGTTTTGCGGGAGTTGGCTTGCCAGCGATGGCGGCACCAGCGATTTCAGTGATTGACGGTGTGCGCCAGCATCACCGACAGCTGGCACAGCGGCCGCCCGCTCTGCGCATGCCACTGGTTGAAGGCTTCCTGCACCAGGGCCAGGTCGCGCTGGCTGGTCGGCGGCTTGTCGATGATGTCCTGGGCGATCAGCGCCGCGGCCATGTCATTGGTGGGGATGAAGGTGTCCTTGCCGCACATGCGCAAGAAACGCGGCGCCGACAGCCCGCCCAGCTGGCTGCCATGCTTGGCCAGGTACTTCCACAGACCGACGATGTCGGTCACCGGCCAGTCGGCAATGAACGCGCCAAAGCTGCCGTGCTGCTTCTCGATGTCGAGGATCATCTGCGCATTGCGCGGCACGCTCTTGAGCTTGCCCAGGTGGCGGATGATGCGCGTGTCCTGCATCAGCCGCTCCAGGTGCTCGGCACCCATCAGCACGACCTTTTGCGGGTCGAAGCCGAAAAACACTTGCTCGAAGGCCGGCCACTTGGCGTCCACCAGGCTGTGCTTCAAGCCGGCGCGAAACACCCGCAAGGCCAGGGTCGACAGGTAGCGGTCGGCGCCAATCTCACGCAACTGCTCAGGGCTTTTCGCCTGGGGCAGGTGCGCTTCGAGGGCGGCGGCCGAGCCGAAGCGGTTCAGGCAATACTCATGCAGCCATTGGTAATCGCGCATGGCCGTCAGATGTTCAGCACGTCGACAAAGCGCGGGGTGGCGGTTTCGTCGATCTTCAGGCTGGTGAAGTCGAACAGGTTGCGGTCAGCCAGCTGCGACGGCACCACGTTCTGCAGGCCACGGAAGATGTTCTCGGTACGCCCCGGGGTCTTGCGCTCCCACTCCACCAGCATGTCCTTGACCACCTGGCGCTGCAGGTTTTCCTGGGAGCCGCAGAGGTTGCACGGGATGATCGGGAATTCCTTCATGTCCGAGTAGGCCTGGATGTCCTTCTCGCTGCAGTAGGCCAGCGGGCGGATTACCACGTTGCGCCCGTCGTCGGCACGCAGCTTGGGCGGCATGGCCTTGAGGGTGCCGTTGAAGAACATGTTGAGGAAGAAAGTCTCGACGATGTCGTCGCGGTGATGCCCCAGGGCCATCTTGGTCGCGCCGATTTCGTCGGCGAAGGTGTACAGGGTGCCACGGCGCAGGCGCGAGCACAGCGAGCAGGTGGTCTTGCCCTCCGGGATCAGTTCCTTGACCACCGAGTAGGTGTCTTTCTCGACGATGTGGTACTCGACACCGAGCGCCTCGAGGTAGGCCGGCAGCACGTGCTCGGGAAAGCCCGGCTGCTTCTGGTCCATGTTCACCGCGACGATGTCGAACTTGATCGGCGCCACTTTCTGCAGGTGCAGCAGAACATCGAGCATGGTGTAGCTGTCTTTGCCGCCGGACAGGCAGACCATGACCTTGTCACCGTCTTCGATCATGTTGAAGTCAGTGATGGCTTCGCCGGCGAGACGACGCAGGCGTTTTTGCAGTTTGTTCTGGTTGACCGAAAGGGTGCCCATAGCGCTTGGAATCCGCGAGGTGTGACAAAAGCCGAGCATTTTACCCTTAAACCGCCAGTGGGCGTAGGCCAATCCGATAAAGACTGCATCGTGATTAAGCACGGCCCTGACAGCGCGATTTGCTCTAAAAAGCCGGCTTTATGCGGCGAACGCCTTCCTATACTGCGACATAAGGCCACACAAAGGTGACCTCCAACCTCTGGCCCAGACTTGGGGCCGCAAGCGCTCCGCTGGGGGGCGATGGCAACAACGAAAGGAGTGACCGGCATGATCCATCACGTTGTTGGGCTATTTACCCATCCCGATCAGGAATGGAAAGAAATACGCGGTGAAGAAGAAAGCATAAGCCACATGTACCTGACCCACACGCTGATCCTCGCCGCGATCCCGGCGGTTTCGGCGTTTATCGGCACCACCCAGGTCGGCTGGGTCATCGGCGATCGCGCGCCGGTCATGCTGACCCAGGAAAGCGCGCTGTGGATGACCATCATGTCTTACCTGGCCATGCTCGGCGGCGTGGCGGTGATGGGCGCGTTCATCCACTGGATGGCCCGCACCTACGATGCCAACCCAAGCCTGGCGCGCTGCATCGCCTTTGCCACCTACACCGCGACGCCCCTGTTCGTCGGCGGCCTGGCGGCGCTGTACCCGCACCTGTGGCTGGGCATGATCGTCGGCACCGCAGCGGTGTGCTACACGGTGTACCTGCTGTATGTCGGCTTGCCGACCTTCATGAACATTCCTTCCGATGAGGGCTTTCTGTTCTCGAGTTCGGTACTGGCGGTAGGGCTGGTGGTGCTGGTCGCCATCATGGCCTTCACCGTGATTGTCTGGGGACTGGGCGTGGGGCCCGTCTACACCAACTGACCTGCATTATTAGAAACAGCAACATAGGTGCACTCACCATCAGGCCGCCGCAAGGCGGCCTGATACTGTGCGCTGACAGGTGGCTCGGCAGCGCCGCCGCGGTTGCGGCATAATTGTCGGCCAGGAGTGTTCCCCGATATGCCCGAACTGCTCAAATCCCGCGTCGAAACCTGTTACCAGCAAGCCGAAACCTTTTTCAAACGGCCCTTCCCGCGCCCCGAAGTCAGCTTCAAGCTGCGCGGCCAGAAGGCCGGCGTCGCGCACCTGCACGAGAACCTGCTGCGCTTCAACCTGCAGCTGTACCGCGAAAACAGCGAAGACTTCCTCAAGCAGACCGTACCCCACGAGGTCGCCCACCTGGTGGCCCACCAACTGTTTGGCGAGCGTATCCAGCCCCATGGCGAGGAATGGCAACTGATCATGCGCGGCGTGTACGAGCTGCCGCCACACCGCTGCCACAACTACGCGGTCAAACGCCGCACGGTCACCCGCTACATCTACCGCTGCCCGTGCGCTGGCAGCGACTTCCCGTTCTCGGCGCAACGCCACAGCCTGGTGCGCCAGGGGCGGCGCTACCTGTGCCGGCGCTGTCGCCATACCCTGGTGTATAGCGGCGAGACCCGGGTGGAATAAAGCATCGCGGGGCAAGCCCGCTCCCACCCCATCTGCAGGAGCGGGCTTGCCCCGCGATGAAGCCCCCGCAGACACAAAAAAGCCCATCCGAAGATGGGCTTTTTGCATTACAGCGCCTGCCTGTTAGCGAGCAGGGCCTTCAGCCACACCGAGGTCATCCATCGGGCGGGTGTCGGTCAGCGGCGAGCCGCCGGACGCCAGCTCGGCGTGCAGCTTGTCTTCGTCCAGCTCCTTGACCCACTTGGCCACGACCACGGTGGCCACAGCGTTGCCGATCAGGTTGGTCAGGGCGCGGGCTTCGGACATGAAACGGTCGATGCCAAGGATCAGCGCGAGGCCTGCAACCGGCAGGTGGCCAACGGCCGACAGGGTTGCGGCGAGGACGATGAAGCCACTACCGGTAACGCCGGCAGCACCTTTGGAAGCCACCAGCAGCACCAGCAGCAGGGTGATCTGGTGGGTGATGTCCATGGTGGTATCGGTGGCCTGGGCGATGAACACCGCGGCCATGGTCAGGTAGATCGAGGTGCCGTCGAGGTTGAACGAGTAGCCGGTCGGGATCACCAGGCCAACCACGGATTTCTTCGCGCCCAGACGCTCCATCTTGGTCAGCATGCGTGGCAGCGCCGACTCCGAGGAGGAGGTACCGAGAACGATCATCAGCTCTTCACGGATGTAGCGGATCAGCTTGAGGATGCTGAAACCGTGGGCGCGGGCGATACCGCCGAGCACCACCAGGATGAACAGCACGCAGGTGACGTAGAAGCAGATCATCAGCTGGCCCAGTTGCACCAGCGAACCGACGCCGTACTGGCCGATGGTGAAGGCCATGGCACCGAAGGCACCGACCGGCGCCAGCTTCATGATCATGTTGATGATGTTGAACATGACATGGGCGAAGCGGTCGATCAGGTCCAGCAGCGGCTTGCCGTAGGCACCCAGGCGATGCAGGGCGAAGCCGAAGATCACCGAGAACATCAGCACTTGCAGGATGTCGCCGTTGGCGAAGGCGCCGACCACGGTGTTGGGGATGATGTTGAGCAGGAAGCCGACGGTGGTCTGCTGCGCGCCGGCGGCGGCGTAAGCGGCCACGCTGCTGGCGTTGAGGGTGCTGACATCGATGTGCATGCCGGCGCCAGGCTTGACCACGTTGACCACCACCAGGCCGATGATCAGGGCGATGGTCGAGACGATTTCGAAGTAGAGCAGCGCGTAGCCACCGGTCTTGCCGACCGACTTCATGTTCTGCATGCCGGCGATGCCGCTGACCACGGTACAGAAGATGATCGGGGCGATGACCATTTTGATCAGTTTGACGAACCCGTCACCCAGTGGCTTCAGGGCCACGCCGGTTTCAGGGTAGTAATGGCCCAGCAGGATACCGATGGTGATCGCTACTAACACCTGGATATACAGCGATTTGTACAGTGGCTGACGCGTCGTCATGGCTAATTCCTCAAGGGTACCGGCTCATCCTTCCCAGGATGCGGGGTACCTAAAGCGCGAACCCTCCTGCACTGGAGGGATTTGTTGTGTCGAGCTGCCTGGCAGAACTCTGATGAGTCCATAGCAAGCCCGATGCCAAAATGCGCTTTAACGGTGCAAGCCCCGGTTTTACGGGGCTGCGATGCACAAAGAGGTTGCAGGTCGAGGGGCTGGGGTTGGCGGATTTCCGCACGCCATGCAAAGGTTTGTGACAATGATGGCGGTAATCCGCCTAGGTATTTCGCTCCAGCTCAAAACGGATGCGAAAGGCCGCACCGCCCAGCGGCGAGTCATCGAGGGTCAGGGTGGCGTCGTAGCTTTCGATGATGTCCTTGACCACCGCCAGGCCAATGCCCTGCCCCGGGTTCTGCCGGTCGAGGCGCTCGCCACGCTGGAGGATGCGTTCGCGCTGGTCGGGCGGCACGCCCGGGCCATCGTCCTCGATGCACAGCACCACCTGTACGGCGGTGGCTTGCAGGCTGATGCGTACCTGGCCCAGGCACAGGCGGTAGGCGTTCTCCAGCAGGTTGCCGAGCAGCTCGAGCAAGGCGCCCTGCTCCATGGGCACCATGGCGTTGGCCGGCACGTCCACGCTGATGTGCACATGTTTGTCGCGGTAGACCTTGGCCAGGGTGCTGCACAGGCTGTCGAGCAATGGTCGCAACTGCACCTGGTGGCGCACCAGGCCGCTCTTGCGCAGGCTGGCGCGCTGCAACTGGTAGTCGATCTGCTGGCTCATGCGCTCGATCTGGCTTTGCAGCACCCGCGCCTGCTCACGGTCTTCGCGGCGCTGGGCCATGCTCTCACTGACGCCCTGGAGCACGGTCAACGGGGTTTTCAGGCTGTGGGCCAGGTCGCCGAGCGAATCCCGATAGCGCCGGCGCTGCTCGCGTTCGCTGCGCAGCAGGCGGTTGAGCGAGTCGGTCAGGCGCAGCAACTCCCGCGGGTGCTCACCGCTCAGGCCTTCGCGGGCACCGGATTCGACATCATCAAGCTCGCGACTCATCTGCCGCAGCGAACGCAGGCCCCAGGTCAGCCCGGCCCATAGCAGCACCAGCAACGCCAGCAATGCCGCGCCAAAGCCCAGGTAGAGTTTTTCGCGCAGCCCGTCGAGGGTGTGCTGGTATTCACGCACCGGTTGCAGGGCGACGATGCTGAAGGCGGCGGTCTTGCCGCCAAGCAGCTTGACCTCGACGTCGTAGACGAAGAACTCCTCGCCGTTGTCCTGGCGAATCCGCGCAAATTCGTTGCCGCGCCCGTCGTAGCGCGGGGTGTAGTTGATGTTCTCGTCCGCCGTGGCCCGTGAGCGCCACACCAGGTTGCCCTGGCGGTCGTAGATGTAGCCGAGCAGGCGGCTGTCGGGCAGGTTGAATTTCTCGTCGGGCAACAGCACCGGCATCTGCAGGTTGCCTTTCTCGATGCGCGCGGCGGAAATCAAGGTAGTGACGTCCGAGGCCAGGCGCTGCTCGATCGATTCCTGCAAGGCCAGGCTGAAGGCCTTCTGCAAGGCCGGCAGCAAGCCGAGCATGAACAGCAGCGCCAGCACCGCAGCCGCCAGCATCAAGCGCAGTCGTAACGAACGGATCATCGGCAACGCTCGGTGAACAGATAACCCAGGCCGCGCACGGTATCGATCGGCTTGAAGCCGTTGCTGCCCTCAAGCTTGCGCCGCAGGCGGCCGACCAGCACTTCTATGACATTCGGGTCGCGCTCGTCATCGTCCGGGTACAGCTGCTCCATCAGGCGGTCCTTGGCCACCACCTGCTGGTGATGCCGCATCAGGTACTCGAGGATGCGGTATTCATAAGCGGTCAGCGCCAGGGGTTGTTCGTCGAGGGTGGCCTGTTTGCGATTGAGGTCGAGCACCAGGGGACCGGCAGCGATGGTCGACTGGGTAAAGCCGCTGGAGCGGCGCAGCAAAGCGTTGAGACGGGCTTCGAGTTCTTCGAACTGAAAGGGTTTGACCACATAGTCGTCGGCGCCGGCGGCCAGGCCTTCGACCTTGTCCTGCCAGTTACCACGGGCGGTGAGGATCAGGATCGGGAAACTCTTGCCCTGGGAACGCAATTGGCGGATCAGGTCGAGCCCGCTCATGCCCGGCAGGCCCAGGTCGATCACCGCCAGGTCATGGTTGAACTGCTCGGCCTGGTACAGGGCCTCCTCGGCATCGGCCACCGCTTCGACCACATGCCCGCTTTCCGTCAAGCGGCTGTACAAGTGATGACGCAAGAGTGCCTCATCCTCGACCACCAGCAGTTTCATACGCTCCTCCAGACCCGTGCCGGCCTTCATTGGCCAGTCAAATTTGTAGACGAATGCAGAATAACAGCGAACCGGCCGTGCGCATGCAGGCCGGTTCGGACATCGCCAGGCGACTTAGAACGCGTAGTTGGCCGACAGGTAGGTCTGGGCGCTGCTGTTCAGGCGCAGGCTGCCGACTTTCGGACCGTCATGCTCGGACAACTCGGTGCTGGCGTTGCTGCGCAGGTAACGGTAGCCCAGTTCCACCGAGGCATTGTCGCTGACTTGCTGCAGCACGCCGGCTTGCAGGCCGATGGCGTAGCCGGTGTCGGTGTCGCGGCTGTAGCCGGAGGATTCCATGCTCATCTTGGTCAGGCCGGCGCTGGCGCCACCGAACAGCTTGGTGGTGTTGCCCAGCGGGTAGAACATGTCGTAGCTGCCCAGGAGGTTTTCCTGGCGTACTTTCAGGCCGCTGTGGTCGTTGGAGACGTTGTCATAAGTCAGGTAGTAGCGGCCCTGGTCGTTCATCTGGCCGACGCGGATGCCGTAGGTGCTGTCCTTGCTGATGATGCCGTCGGTGTTCAGGTGATCAGTGTTGCGGGTCAACAGGCCGGACTTTTTCATCTTGTCGCTGGTCTGACCATAAGTGACGCCGGCGAAGGTGGTGTCAGCGGCCTGGGCGGCGGCGCTGGCGCCAAGGAAAGCAACGGTGAGCAGCAGGGTGTTGAGCTTTTTCATCGTGTGGTACTCCAGGTGATGCACTGTGTTGGTGTGGAAGCTAGAGTAAGCAAGCCCTCCTGAACCGCCGCTGAACCCTGGCTGAACCTCGGCTGAACAGCTGCACTGAGAGCAAAACCGACTGCAATCAAGGAGTACGACCATGCGTTGTCTGCTCGCTCTGGCCCTGATCGGTGCCGCCAGCCTGGCCCAGGCGGCGGTGCAAACCCGTGAGATTCCCTACCAGGATGCCGATGGCAAGCGCCTGGTCGGCTATTACGCCTACGACGACGCCGCCGAGGGCAAACGCCCGGGCGTGGTGGTGGTGCATGAATGGTGGGGGCTCAACGACTATGCCAAACGCCGCGCCCGCGACCTTGCCGGGCTTGGCTACAGCGCCCTGGCCATCGACATGTATGGCGACGGCAAGCACACCGAGCACCCGGCCGATGCCCAGGCGTTCATGGCTGCCGCGCTGAAAGACCCGAGCGCGGCAGCTAAGCGCTTCGATGCCGGGGTTGAACTGCTCAAGCTTCAGCCACAGACCGATAAAGAGCAGATCGCCGCCATCGGTTACTGTTTCGGCGGCAAGGTGGTGCTCGACGCCGCGCGCCGTGGTGAAGCGCTGGCCGGGGTGGCCAGCTTCCATGGTGCGCTGGTCACCAACACGCCGGCGACAGACGGCAGCGTCAAGGCCAAAGTGCTGGTAGAGCATGGCGCCAGCGACAGCATGGTGACCGCGGAGCAGGTGGAAAAATTCAAGGAAGAAATGCACGCAGCCGGGGCGACCTATGAGTTCGTCAGCATTCCCGGTGCCAAGCACGGCTTTACCAACCCCGATGCCGACCGCCTCAGCCATGGCGAGCATGGCGGGCCGGATATTGGCTACAACAAGGCGGCGGATGAAAGCTCGTGGGCGGATCTGCAGGCGTTCTTCAAGAAGATCTTCAATAACGGTTGACCCCTGTAGGAGCGGGCTTGACCCACGATTGCGGTGTGTCTGTTACACCGCAATCGCGGGTCAAGCCCGCTCCTACGCAGTGGCACGCCGGCAGCAGCCACGGCACAATACCGGCCATGAACCGACTGCCCACCTGCTGCGCCCCGCTTCTGCACCACTGGCCCCTGCCGCGTCCGGTCCCCGGCGCGATCCTGGTCAGTTGCCCGTTCGACCCCGCCCTGCTTGCCAGCGACGACTTCGCTCGCGCCGGTATCGAGCAAACCGCCAGCCTGCAACGCTCGGTGGCCAAGCGCCAGGCCGAGTACCTGGCCGGCCGGGTGTGTGCCCGCGCCGCCTTGATGCAGCTCGATGGCCGCGACTATGTCCCCGGCACCGATGAAGACCGCGCGCCGATCTGGCCGGCCGGCATCTGCGGCTCGATCACCCACGGCAAAGGCTGGGCCGCCGCCGTGGTGGCGCGCAGCAGCGATTGCCAGGGCCTGGGCCTGGACCAGGAATGCCTGCTCAGCGACGAGCGCGCCGAACGCCTGGCCCGGGAGATTCTTACCGACGCCGAACTGCAGCGTATGGACCCCAGCCAGGTAGGCCTGACCGTGACCCTGACCTTCTCGCTGAAGGAAAGCCTGTTCAAGGCGCTCTACCCGATCGTCAAGCAGCGCTTCTATTTCGAGCATGCCCAAGTGCTGGAGTGGTCCGCAGACGGCCATGCGCGCCTGCGCCTGCTGACCGACCTGTCGGCGCACTGGCACCACGGCCGGGAGCTTGAGGGGCAGTTCTGCCTGCAGGATGACCAGCTGTTGAGCCTGATCAGCGTCTGAGTTTCAGGGCAGCAACGGGCAATGCTCGCAATGCCCGACCCAGTCGACCTTGTAACTCAGGCAGCAGGTGCGGCGCCGACGCAGTCCTCGAGCATCCTGGCTGACGGCGGCATACAAAGGGCTGCCGGGCGTTGACAGCAGCACCTGCAAGCCTGAGCTGTCGCCACTGCCTTGCAGCAGTTGATCCAGGCAATCACCGGCATTGCCCCACAACACCGCCGTTGCCAGCGCGCCCCGCTCGGCCAGGCGCGCAACCAGCGGTTGCAGATGCTCAGCCAGCAGGTCCTGGCAGGGGGCGCCGTCGGCGATCAGCGCAAGCGGCAAGCCGCGCTCATCCAGCAGCAGCGATGTCTGGCTGAAAGCCGCCAGGTTTGCGCCCTCGCGCAACGTCCGCCAGAGCAGCGCGAAGTAGTACTTGGACCACTGCGAGACCAGCACCGGCCGCTGCGCTGGCATCAGTTCGGGGCCATACAATGCCAGCAGCAAGGCATCGAAGCAGGCTTCGTCGAGCAACGCCTGCAGGGCGATCGGCGAACTCATGCGCCGTCCTGGTTGCGCGGCCAGTTGAGGCTGAAGCAGGCGCCGCCCAGGCGCTCGCTGCGCCCCACAGACGCCCGCCCGCCATGCCAGTAAATGATCCGCCGCACGATCGACAAGCCCAGGCCATGCCCGCCAGAGGCACGCGTGCGGCTGTCGTCGAGGCGGGTAAAGGGGGTGAAGATGCGCTCCCAGACGCTTTCCGGCACGCCGGGGCCATCGTCCTCGACATCGATCCGGCACCGTTGCAGGCCCAGCTGATAGCTGAGGCTGACCTGTGATTCGGCGTGGCGCATGGCATTGCTGACCAGGTTCTGCAGCGCCCGGTGCAGGTAGCGCGGCTCGGCCTCGACCCACGGCCCCTGCCCGTCCGGACCCTTTTCGCCGCCCTGGCAGGGACCGCGCAGCACCCGTACCTCGCGGCGCAGCGGCGCCAGCTCGGCGATCACCTGGTCGAGCAAGGCATCCAGGTCGACGCGCTGAAAATGCAGGGCCGGCGCGCCCTGCTCCAGGCGCGCGTAGGTGAGCATCTCATCGACCAGCTTGTCGAGGTCCTGGATATCACCGTCCATGCCGGTCAGGTACTTGTCCCGGGCCTGGTCATTACTGGCGCTGGCGATCATCTCCAGGCCAAAGCGCAAGCGCGCAACCGGCGTGCGCAGCTCGTGAGACACCGCCCGCACCAGCTCGCGCTGGATGGTCAGCGAGCGCTGCAGGTGTTCGGCCATGCCGTTGAACGCTGCGGCCAGGCGCCCGACCGAGTCGGCGTCGTCGGCCGCCACGCGGGTTTCCAGGCTGCCCTGAGCGATCAGCGTTGCCGCGGCCTCAAGCCCCGACAGGCGCCGCTCCAGCTGGCGCACCAACAGGTAGACGATCAGGCCGATCAGGCACAGGCCCAGCACCGCAATCAGTACCAGCAACTGCGGCGGATAGGGGTTCATCTGGTACAGCGGGCCGATTTCCAGTACCCAGGGCGTGCCGACCAGGCCGGCGAACACGCGGATCGAGTCACCGTCCTTGCCCAGGGCCATCACCGTGTCGCCTTCATCGATGCGCCGGCGCTGGTCTTCGTCCATGTCGGTCTGATTGACCCGCTGCAGGCGCAGGTCGAAGCCAAAACCCTTGCTCTGCTTGAGGGCGGCCAGGCGCTGGGGCTGCTCGGCCACCGGGTAGCGCACCAGTTCATCGGCGAGCAGATAAATAGTGGCGCGGGCCAGTTGCTCGCTGATCTGCTGCACTTCACCGACCAGCAGCAAATCCTGATCACCGACCTGGCGCAGCACCTTGGCCGCGTGCGGGCCGGTCTTCTCGACCAGTACCTGCCCACGCTGCAAGCCGCTGCGCTGGCTACCGTCCAGCGCAGTACTGCTCAGCGCCTGCAACTCCAGGGGAATCCCCAGCAGGCGCTCCCATATCAACAGCGCGCGCTTGCGCTCGACAGCATCCAGCGGCGCCAGGCTGTCAGCCATCAGGGTAAAGGTGCCGTGGGCCAGGCGTTCGCGGTACTGGCCGGCGCGCACCTCGTTGAGCAGGTGCAGGCTGAGCACGCCAAGCACCGCCACCAGCACCAGGGCGGCGAGCATGCCGCCATAGATGCGCAAAAAGATCGAGTTCATGGCACCTGGCCCATGGCTTGGGCCGCTTCACGAACGAACAGGTAGCCTTTGCTGCGGATGGTCTTGATCATCCGCGGGTGCTCCGGGTCGTCGCCTATTTTCGGGCGGATGCGCGAAATACGCACATCAATGGAGCGGTCCTGGCCGTCATAGCCGACGCCGCGCAGGGAGGTGAAGATCTCCTCGCGCGACAAGGTGCGCCCGGCGTTGCTTACCAGCAGCCATAAAAGGTCGAACTCGGCGCTGGTCAGTTCGATGCCGCTGTCGTACAGCCAGGCCTCGCGCAAGGTGTTATCGACCCGCAACGGGCCAAACTGCAAAGCTTGCGGTACTTGCGGCTCGGCCACAGCCTCGCTGCGCCGCAGCAGGGCGTTGATACGCGCCAGCAGCAAGCGCGGGCGCACCGGCTTGCACACGTAGTCGTCGGCGCCCAGGTCCAGGCCCTGGACCTGGTCGAGGTCGTCGCTGCGCGCGGTGAGCATCAGGATCGGCCCGGGGTACTGCTTGCGCACCTTGCGGCAGATACTCAGGCCGTCCTCGCCAGGCAGCATCAGGTCGAGGATCACCAGGTCGGGCTGCTCGGCGATGATTCGCGCCGCCGCCCGGGCGCCATCGCCCTCCACGTCCACGACAAAGCCATTGGCCTGCAGGTATTCACGGGTCAGGTCAGCCAGCCGCTGGTCATCCTCGACGATCAATACCCGACTGCTCTGCTCCACGGCTCACCTCAACAGCTTGTTGTTATAAAGAGTGCCCAGATCACCAAAAGGCAACATTGGCCCCGGATACTACGTCGGGCACCGGCGCCTGCCAACCGCCGTTACCCGCAGTAAAAAACCAGTGGGCAAGGCGCTCGGACAAGCCGATTTTTTGTGATAGGGTTCGCGCCCGCAAAATCCGCCTGCGACCCTTTGCCCCGCGAAAAAATCGGTGACGGGCGGTCATTGCGCGCTAAGACGCGGCCTACAAGGGGTTGAGTGAAATCACTCACAAAATACGCACAAGTTATCCACAGACCGCGACCTTGCATTACCCCCAAGACCGCATTATCTTGTATCCCAAGCGAAACAAAACACTACATCTTGGGGTTTCCTGAAAATCCCAAGCACAAGTCAAGCAGAGAACTCAAGCCCTCAACGGCTAGATTTTTTGCTGGAACTTTAGAAGAGATCAGCAGCCAAACCGCTCCTGCGCAGGCTTCCGTTGCAAACCCTTGGAGGGTGTTGTTTCGGGTACGGGTGTTGCAAGCCTTCAGCACACCCGACAGCAACAGTTTTGAGTCGTAGATTCAAGACCTTTGACTTCGGCCAGGGAGCGGCAGCATTTGCCCTAATTCCTGAACTGTCCCGAAGTGAGTATGCCCGACCTGTGCGGCATGCCGGAACGCTCGTTCCTGCGCGCCCTCAAGGTCGGTTGTTGGGCTTTCGGACGGAACGGTTGGCGCTCACAAAGCGCCTAAACATACTTAGAGAACGTGGAGACACCCATGCAAACCGACACAACTCGCGAGAACCCGCAGGCTTTGGCGCCGCAGGCCGCTGATTCGAACCAGGATCTGGCTGCCACCGCTCCGGGCCAACTGCGCGTGATCAAGCGTAACGGCACTGTCGTCGCCTACACCGATGACAAGATCACCGTGGCCATCACCAAAGCGTTCCTCGCAGTTGAAGGCGGCACCGCCGCCGCCTCGTCGCGCATCCACGACACCGTTGCCCGCCTGACCGAACAAGTCACCGCGACCTTCAAGCGTCGCATGCCTTCGGGCGGCACCATCCACATCGAAGAAATCCAGGACCAGGTCGAACTGGCCCTGATGCGTGCCGGCGAGCAGAAAGTCGCCCGTGACTACGTGATCTACCGCGACCAGCGTGCCAAGGAACGTGCCACCCGTGGTCACGCCGAAGACGCCGGCGTGCAGCCGCACCCAAGCATCCGCATCACCCGCGCCGACGGCAGCCTGGCGCCACTGGACATGAACCGCCTGAACACCATCATCAGCGAAGCCTGCGAAGGCCTGGCCGAAGTCGATGGCGACCTGATCCAGCGCGAAACCCTGAAGAACCTCTACGACGGCGTGGCCCTCACCGACGTCAACACCGCCCTGGTGATGACCGCCCGTACCCTGGTCGAGCGCGAGCCGAACTACTCGTTCGTGACCGCCCGCCTGCTGATGGACACCCTGCGCGCCGAAGGCCTGGGCTTCCTCGAAGTCGCCGAGAGCGCCACCCACCACGAAATGGCCGAACTGTACGCCAAGGCCCTGCCTGCCTACATCGCCAAGGGTGTCGAGTTCGAACTGCTCAACCCTGCCTTGGCCGACTTCGACCTCGACAAACTGGGCAAGGCGATCAACCACGAGCGCGACCAGCAATTCACCTACCTGGGCCTGCAGACCCTGTACGACCGCTACTTCATCCACAAGGATGGCGTACGCTTCGAGCTGCCTCAGGTGTTCTTCATGCGCGTGGCCATGGGCCTGGCACTGGAAGAGAAAGACAAAGAAGCCCGTGCCATCGAGTTCTACAACCTGTTGTCGTCCTTCGACTACATGGCCTCGACCCCGACCCTGTTCAACGCCGGTACCCTGCGTCCACAGCTGTCGAGCTGCTACCTGACCACCGTGCCGGACGACCTCTCGGGCATCTACCACGCGATCCACGACAACGCAATGCTGTCGAAATTCGCCGGTGGCCTGGGCAACGACTGGACCCCTGTGCGTGCACTGGGCTCCTACATCAAGGGCACCAACGGTAAATCCCAGGGCGTCGTGCCGTTCCTGAAAGTGGTCAACGACACCGCCGTCGCCGTTAACCAGGGTGGCAAGCGCAAGGGCGCCGTGTGTGCCTACCTGGAAACCTGGCACCTGGACATCGAAGAATTCATCGAGCTGCGCAAGAACACCGGTGATGACCGTCGTCGTACCCACGACATGAACACCGCCAACTGGATCCCTGACCTGTTCATGAAGCGCGTCTTCGATGACGGCAAGTGGACCCTGTTCTCGCCATCGGAAGTGCCAGACCTGCACGACCTTACCGGCAAGGCCTTCGAAGAGCGCTACGAGTACTACGAAGCCCTGACCGAGTACAACAAGATCAAGGTGTTCAAGACCATCCAGGCCAAAGACCTGTGGCGCAAGATGCTCTCGATGCTGTTCGAGACCGGCCACCCATGGCTGACCTTCAAGGACCCGTGCAACCTGCGTTCGCCGCAGCAGCACGTGGGCGTGGTGCACAGCTCGAACCTGTGCACCGAGATCACCCTGAACACCAACAAGGACGAGATCGCGGTCTGCAACCTGGGCTCGATCAACCTGCCGAACCACATTGTCGATGGCAAGCTGGACACCACCAAGCTGCAGCGCACCGTCAACACCGCCGTACGCATGCTCGACAACGTGATCGACATCAACTACTACTCGGTGCCGCAAGCGCGTAACTCGAACTTCAAGCACCGTCCGGTCGGCCTGGGCATCATGGGCTTCCAGGACGCGCTGTACCTGCAGCACATCCCTTACGGCTCCGACGCTGCCGTCGAGTTCGCCGACAAGTCGATGGAAGCGGTCAGCTACTTTGCCATCCAGGCGTCCTGCGACCTGGCCGACGAGCGTGGCGCCTACGAGACCTTCCAGGGCTCGCTGTGGTCCAAAGGCATCCTGCCGCTGGATTCGCAACAGATCCTGATCGAAGCCCGTGGCCAGAAGTACATCGACGTCGACCTGAACGAAACCCTGGACTGGGCGCCGGTGCGTGCCCGCGTACAAAAAGGTATTCGTAACTCGAACATCATGGCCATCGCGCCGACCGCGACCATCGCCAACATCACCGGCGTATCGCAGTCCATCGAGCCGACCTACCAGAACCTGTACGTGAAATCGAACCTCTCGGGCGAATTCACCGTGATCAACCCGTACCTGGTTCGCGACCTCAAGGCCCGCGGCCTGTGGGACTCGGTCATGATCAACGACCTGAAGTACTACGACGGTTCGGTGCAGCAGATCGAGCGCATTCCGCAAGAGCTCAAAGACCTCTACGCGACCGCCTTCGAAGTGGAAACCAAGTGGATCGTCGATGCCGCCTCCCGTCGCCAGAAGTGGATCGACCAGGCCCAGTCGCTGAACCTGTACATCGCCGGCGCTTCGGGCAAGAAGCTCGACGTGACCTACCGCATGGCCTGGTACCGTGGCCTGAAAACCACCTACTACCTCCGTGCCCTGGCCGCGACCAGCACCGAGAAGTCGACCATCAACACCGGCAAGCTCAACGCCGTCTCCAGCGGTGGCGACAGCGCCCCGGTACAAGCAGCGCCAGCCGGCCCTGCTCCGGTACCAAAGGCCTGCGCGATCGACGAGCCGGATTGCGAAGCCTGCCAATAAGCGCCTGAAGGCCCGCTCCCTGTAGGAGCGGGCTTGACCCGCGAAAGGGCCGGCCCTGCCGCCCCCTTTCCAAAGCGCCGAACAACAAGGTCGGGGCCACCCCGACCTCCCCCGAGGGCCTCAGCCCGGGGAAGCATTCCAAGTTTTTGCGTGCACCGCAGTACCCAACCGCAAGCACCGCAACCAAGATCCACCGGCCATACTGATATGGCCCTCAAGCAGGAGACCCACCATGCTGAGCTGGGACGAATTCGATAAAGACGAAGGCGAAGAAGCCGCCAAAGGCACTACCGCCACTCAAGCTGCTGCCGCAGGCATCGACAAGCTCGATAACGCTGGCGGTGTGGCTGCCCTGGAAGCGCGCGCCGTGACTGCCGACGACTCCGAAGCGGTCAAACGCGCCAAGGCGGCCCTGGACAAACTCGACATCGCCGAAGGCCTGGCTGAGCTGGAAGGTTCTGCTGCCCGCGTCGCGGTTGACGAAAAGCGCATGATCAACTGCCGCGCCGACCTCAACCAGCTGGTACCGTTCAAATACGACTGGGCCTGGCAGAAGTACCTGGACGGCTGCGCCAACCACTGGATGCCGCAAGAGGTCAACATGACCGCGGACATCGCCCTGTGGAAAAACCCGGAAGGCCTGACCGACGACGAGCGTCGCATCGTCATGCGCAACCTGGGCTTCTTCTCCACCGCCGACTCCCTGGTTGCCAACAACCTGGCCCTGGCCGTGTACCGCCTGATCACCAACCCCGAGTGCCGCCAGTACATCCTGCGCCAGGCCTTCGAAGAGGCGATCCATACCCACGCCTACCAGTACTGCATCGAGTCGCTGGGCATGGATGAAGGCGAGATCTTCAACATGTACCACGAGATCCCGTCGGTCGCTAAAAAAGCCGCCTGGGGCCTGAGCTACACCCGCGCGATCTCCGACCCTGAGTTCAACACCGGCACCGTCGAGACCGACAAAGAGCTGCTGCGCAACCTGATCGCCTACTACTGCGTCCTGGAAGGCATCTTCTTCTACTGCGGCTTCACCCAGATCCTGTCCATGGGTCGTCGCAACAAGATGACTGGCGTTGCCGAACAGTTCCAGTACATCCTGCGTGACGAGTCCATGCACCTGAACTTCGGTATCGACGTGATCAACCAGATCAAGATCGAAAACCCGCACCTGTGGGATGCCGAAATGAAGGAAGAAGCCTCGCAGATGATCCTGCAGGGCACCCAGCTGGAAATCGAATACGCCCGCGACACCATGCCGCGCGGCGTGCTGGGCATGAACGCAGCGATGATGGAGGACTACCTCAAGTTCATCGCCAACCGTCGCCTGTCGCAGATCGGCCTGAAGGAAGAGTACCCAGGTACCACCAACCCGTTCCCATGGATGAGCGAGATCATGGACTTGAAGAAAGAGAAGAACTTCTTCGAGACGCGGGTAATTGAGTATCAGACGGGTGGGGCGTTGAGCTGGGATTGATTTCCACGTTCATGTTCGACAACAAAAGGCTGCCGCTAGGCGGCCTTTTTTATTTGTCCTGCTCAAGCCTCAGCGAAACGCCCAAGTACAGTCTCGACAAAGCACCGAAGCTTGGCCGTGCGCTGACGGCTTGCCGTATAGAGCAAATGCATCTGCCGGCTCGGTGGCTGGTAGTCCGCCAGCACCCGCACCAGCTCGCCACTTTGCAGCGCCGGGCGCAGAAAGTCTTCCGGCCCCAGCACAATGCCGAAGCCATCCAGCGCCGCTGACATCAGCGCCCTGCTCTCGTTGACCTGCAAACGGCTGGCGACCTGCACCTTGTGCAGCGTATCGCCCTGGACGAATTGCCATTCACGGTCGGCTGGGCGCGACCAGTAGGCGTAGCCCAGGCATTCGTGCTGTTCGAGATCGGCTGGCGTTCGTGGGATACCGTGGGCGGTCAGGTAGCGCGGTGAAGCGCAGGTCACCAGGCGGTAAGGTGCCAGGGGCCTGGCGGTGAGGCTGGAAGTGCCCAGGGGGCCGATGCGAAATGCCACTTCGAAGCCCTCCTCGACCAGGTCGACGAAACGGTCGGTCAGGTGCAGGTCAATTTCGACCTGCGGGTACTGGCGTAGAAAGTCGGTCACCATTGGCATCAGGCTGTAGGAGCCAAAGGTAACTGGCGCACTGACCTTCAGTTTGCCCCGCGGCGTGTCATTCATGATCTGCGCCAGGGAGTCGGCCGCCTGCGCCTCACTGAGGATATGCTTGCAGCGCTCGTAGTAAGCGCTGCCAAGCTCGGTCAGGCTTTGCCGTCGAGTTGTACGGTTGAGCAGGCGCGCGCCCAGGCGATGCTCCAGGGCGGCTACATGCTTGGCCACCATCTGCGGCGACATGCCCAGACGCTGCGCCGCACTGGCGTAGGACCCCTCTTCAGCGGCCATTACAAAGGCGCCCATGCTGGTCAGGCGATCCATCATTCAACACTCCTGGTAACGACACTCGATACAGCTTGGTAATTTATCTACTACTGGTTGCCAATCATCATAAACGCTCCTATCACGCAACGGAGCAAGGACATGCGCATTGGCATAATCGGGGCAGGTTTTATCGGGCGGGCAGTGGCGCAGCTGGCGCTGGCCGCCGGGCATAAGGTGATGCTCAGCAACTCGCGGGGGCCGCAGACCATGAGCAGCGTGCGCAGCGGCATTCTCGGCTGCGAAGTGGGCAGTGCAGAAGAAGCTGCACGGTTTGCTGACGTGGTACTGCTGGCAATTCCCTTCGCGCACTACCACAGCGTGCCCGCGCAGTGGCTGCAGGGCAAAATCGTCATGGACGCCAACAACTACTACCCGGACCGCGATGGTCTGTTTCCTGCGCTGGACCGTTTCGAAACCACTACCAGTCGCCTGCTTGCCGAGCATCTGCCGGGTTCGCGGGTAGTGAAGGTATTCAATGCAATTCTTGCCCAGGATTTGGAGAAAGACGCCCGTGGTAACGGCGCAGCAGATCGGCGCGCCCTACCTGTTGCCAGCGATGATGATGAAGCGAAATCGCTGGTGAGCAGGCTGCTCGACGACCTGGGTTACGACGCAGTCGATGCCGGGGGCCTGGATGAAAGCTGGCGGTTCGAACGGGCCAAACCGGCTTATTGCATACCTTTTGATGCCGAGGGCTTGAAGCGCGCCCTGGCGCAAGCCGAGCGGGAGGTTGAAGTGCCTGAAGGTGCCTGGCGACGTTGAACAACAGCACTCCAGTTGATCTGATCCGCATTTTGCCGCGCCATCTGAATCTGTTTCGGTAACAGCGCCAGAGCGAAAATAGTCCTGCGCCCCGCTCTACCGGGCGCATTTCGCGACTGCAGCCTGGCGCTGCACCGCAAAACCTTCATCTGGAGCGCTCCATGGGTAAGCTTGCAATCTTCGTCGTGGGTTTTCTGGCGCTGGCCATTGCGATTGGCGCACTCGGTACCATTTCTCCCCTGTAAACAACGCTGTCCTTCAACCTTCTGACTCAAGCCTCCAGCATCGCGTTGACGATGGCGCCGCATCCGCCGCCAACCTGTGCGAAAATAGGGGGCTTTTGTTCATATGTTTGGAGATGTACAGCTTGGTAATGCACTACTCAACCAGCGGCGACGCAGTCGCTTGCGGTCGCGCCGGTAATAACCTCACCAGCACCTCCACCCCTGACCAGGTTTCCTGCAAATCGTGTCAGCGGTCCCTGGTCAAGACGGAGTCGCCTGCGTCGGCCAAGAAATCCACCCCGTCCCTGGCAGAGCTGCGTAAACAACGCATGGCCAAGGCCAGCCCTGCCCCGAGCACGTTCTGCTTCAAGGCCAACTGGCGTGCACGCCTGAGCGCCCTGCCTGGCAGCAGCCGCCTGCCGCGCGGCGTAGCACCTCAGCGCTTCGTCTAAGCGCCCCTGCGAAGACACGTGGGGCCGACACGCGGCCCCACGTGACCTTCCCCTCATCGCGGCTGACGATACCCGGCCAGCCAGTGCTCCAGCTCGTCATCCATCCCGCAGCCGATCAGCACCCACAGCAGTACCCGGCATTTGCGCGGACACAAGAAACCCGCCATCAGTGCGCCTTTGCGTTGCAGGTCCATTTCGCCGCCGTCGAAGCCATAGGTGTGATTTGCCGTAGGCCCCGAACCGGTTCGCGAGGCAATAATCACCGGCATCCGGGTGGTGATGTATCCCAAGCACTTGGCCCAGGCTGCCGACACATGCCCGGCGCCGAACCCGGCGATCACCAGCCCTTCATACCCAAGCCCGGCGACTTGCTCGAGCAGCAGGGTATCGGCGGCAAAATCAGCCTCCAGCAGCGCCACACGTTGATCCAGGCGCCAGGGTTCTGGTAATGGCTGACGCGGCCGGGCGGGTTTTAGGTAACAGATACGCCCCTCTATCAGCAGGCCTTCGCAGCCGAAGTGCGGTGAGCTGAAAGCCGCCATGGCCAGGCTCTCGGTTTTACGCACATGGGCCGCGGCATGGATCTGATCATTGATCACTACCAACGCACCACGACCGCGGCTCTGCGCATCCAGCGCCACCCGCACCGCTGCCAGCAGATTGGCAGGGCCGTCAGCGCCGGGCTCGCTGGCGGCACGCATGGCACCGGTGAGGATCAGGGGCGCATCGAAGGGCCAGAGCAGTTCGAGAAAGTACGCGACCTCCTCCAGGGTGTCAGTGCCCTGGCTCAGCACCACGGCGTGGGCGCCCTCTTCCACCTGGGCCTTGGCCCAGTACAGGACATCGATGAGTTGAATGAACGACAACGAGGCACTGGGTAACAGCTGCAGGGTTTTCGCCGAGATGTGCGCAAGATCTGCAAGCCCGGGCGCGTCGGCGAGCATCTGCAAGCTGTCCAGGCCCGGCGTGACACCTTCGCCTGACGCTGACTGGAGCATGCTCAGGGTTCCGCCCAGGGTTCCTATGGCGAGTTTGGGCAGGGTCATACGCCAGCTCCTGTAACCAGATGGCAGGCGCGAGAGAGACTGATCGGGGCAGCATTTGCAGACATGGGCGTTGGCCTTCTTATCATTATGGAGGGACGCCAGTTAAGCGGACACTCGGTTAGATAAGACAGTCAGGCGGGTCTGAAGCCGGGGCGGGAATGGTCTTGGGTTGGGGAAAGGGCAATCATGCTAGCGAGTGTTTCCAGCTAATCAGGCATCGCCGGCAAGGCCGGCGCCCACAGGGATCGCGACTAGCAGTTGAATCGCCAGAAAGACAAAACCCCTACCTGCAGATGCAGATAGGGGTTTCGGAATTTAATCTTGACGATGACCTACTCTCACATGGGGAAACCCCACACTACCATCGGCGATGCATCGTTTCACTGCTGAGTTCGGGATGGGATCAGGTGGTTCCAATGCTCTATGGTCGTCAAGAAATTCTGTTGCCAGAAGGTCTTGTTAGACACTCCAGCGAATCGGGTATGTGATGTTTTGTGAGTTACAAATTCTCGGCTTTGCAGTCTTCACAACACCGCAATCTGGCTTTCGCTCAAATTGCTTGGGTGTTATATGGTCAAGCCTCACGGGCAATTAGTATTGGTTAGCTCAACGCCTCACAGCGCTTACACACCCAACCTATCAACGTCGTAGTCTTCGACGGCCCTTCAGGGAGCTCAAGGCTCCAGTGAGATCTCATCTTGAGGCAAGTTTCCCGCTTAGATGCTTTCAGCGGTTATCTCTTCCGAACATAGCTACCCGGCAATGCCACTGGCGTGACAACCGGAACACCAGAGGTTCGTCCACTCCGGTCCTCTCGTACTAGGAGCAGCCCCTCTCAAATCTCAAACGTCCACGGCAGATAGGGACCGAACTGTCTCACGACGTTCTAAACCCAGCTCGCGTACCACTTTAAATGGCGAACAGCCATACCCTTGGGACCGGCTTCAGCCCCAGGATGTGATGAGCCGACATCGAGGTGCCAAACACCGCCGTCGATATGAACTCTTGGGCGGTATCAGCCTGTTATCCCCGGAGTACCTTTTATCCGTTGAGCGATGGCCCTTCCATACAGAACCACCGGATCACTAAGACCTACTTTCGTACCTGCTCGACGTGTCTGTCTCGCAGTCAAGCGCGCTTTTGCCTTTATACTCTACGACCGATTTCCGACCGGTCTGAGCGCACCTTCGTACTCCTCCGTTACTCTTTAGGAGGAGACCGCCCCAGTCAAACTACCCACCATACACTGTCCTCGATCCGGATAACGGACCTGAGTTAGAACCTCAAAGTTGCCAGGGTGGTATTTCAAGGATGGCTCCACGCGAACTGGCGTCCACGCTTCAAAGCCTCCCACCTATCCTACACAAGCAAATTCAAAGTCCAGTGCAAAGCTATAGTAAAGGTTCACGGGGTCTTTCCGTCTAGCCGCGGATACACTGCATCTTCACAGCGATTTCAATTTCACTGAGTCTCGGGTGGAGACAGCGCCGCCATCGTTACGCCATTCGTGCAGGTCGGAACTTACCCGACAAGGAATTTCGCTACCTTAGGACCGTTATAGTTACGGCCGCCGTTTACCGGGGCTTCGATCAAGAGCTTCGCGTTAGCTAACCCCATCAATTAACCTTCCGGCACCGGGCAGGCGTCACACCCTATACGTCCACTTTCGTGTTTGCAGAGTGCTGTGTTTTTAATAAACAGTCGCAGCGGCCTGGTATCTTCGACCGGCATGGGCTTACGGAGCAAGTCCTTCACCCTCACCGGCGCACCTTCTCCCGAAGTTACGGTGCCATTTTGCCTAGTTCCTTCACCCGAGTTCTCTCAAGCGCCTTGGTATTCTCTACCCAACCACCTGTGTCGGTTTGGGGTACGGTTCCTGGTTATCTGAAGCTTAGAAGCTTTTCTTGGAAGCATGGCATCAACCACTTCGTCGCCTAAAGGCAACTCGTCATCAGCTCTCGGCCTTAAGATCCCGGATTTACCTAAGATCTCAGCCTACCACCTTAAACTTGGACAACCAACGCCAAGCTGGCCTAGCCTTCTCCGTCCCTCCATCGCAATAACCAGAAGTACAGGAATATTAACCTGTTTTCCATCGACTACGCTTTTCAGCCTCGCCTTAGGGACCGACTAACCCTGCGTCGATTAACGTTGCGCAGGAAACCTTGGTCTTTCGGCGTGGGAGTTTTTCACTCCCATTGTCGTTACTCATGTCAGCATTCGCACTTCTGATACCTCCAGCAAGCTTCTCAACTCACCTTCACAGGCTTACAGAACGCTCCTCTACCGCATCACCTAAGTGATACCCGTAGCTTCGGTGTATGGTTTGAGCCCCGTTACATCTTCCGCGCAGGCCGACTCGACTAGTGAGCTATTACGCTTTCTTTAAAGGGTGGCTGCTTCTAAGCCAACCTCCTAGCTGTCTAAGCCTTCCCACATCGTTTCCCACTTAACCATAACTTTGGGACCTTAGCTGACGGTCTGGGTTGTTTCCCTTTTCACGACGGACGTTAGCACCCGCCGTGTGTCTCCCATGCTCGGCACTTGTAGGTATTCGGAGTTTGCATCGGTTTGGTAAGTCGGGATGACCCCCTAGCCGAAACAGTGCTCTACCCCCTACAGTGATACATGAGGCGCTACCTAAATAGCTTTCGAGGAGAACCAGCTATCTCCGAGCTTGATTAGCCTTTCACTCCGATCCACAGGTCATCCGCTAACTTTTCAACGGTAGTCGGTTCGGTCCTCCAGTCAGTGTTACCTAACCTTCAACCTGCCCATGGATAGATCGCCCGGTTTCGGGTCTATACCCAGCGACTAAACGCCCTATTAAGACTCGCTTTCGCTACGCCTCCCCTATTCGGTTAAGCTCGCCACTGAATATAAGTCGCTGACCCATTATACAAAAGGTACGCAGTCACCTAACAAAGTAGGCTCCCACTGCTTGTACGCATACGGTTTCAGGATCTATTTCACTCCCCTCTCCGGGGTTCTTTTCGCCTTTCCCTCACGGTACTGGTTCACTATCGGTCAGTCAGTAGTATTTAGCCTTGGAGGATGGTCCCCCCATATTCAGACAAAGTTTCTCGTGCTCCGTCCTACTCGATTTCATGACTAAGAGATTTTCGCGTACAGGGCTATCACCCACTATGGCCGCACTTTCCAGAGCGTTCCGCTAATCTCAAAGCCACTTAAGGGCTAGTCCCCGTTCGCTCGCCACTACTAAGGGAATCTCGGTTGATTTCTTTTCCTCAGGGTACTTAGATGTTTCAGTTCCCCTGGTTCGCCTCTTGCACCTATGTATTCAGTACAAGATACTCAGCTTATGCTGAGTGGGTTCCCCCATTCAGAGATCTCCGGATCAAAGTCTGTTTGCCGACTCCCCGAAGCTTATCGCAGGCTACCACGTCTTTCATCGCCTCTGACTGCCAAGGCATCCACCGTATGCGCTTCTTCACTTGACCATATAACCCCAAGCAATCTGGTTATACTGTGAAGACAACATTCGCCGAAAACTTGTAATGACTCACAAATTTTACCTTAGCCTGAACACACACCAGTGAAAGTGCTGTCCAGTCTATCTTTCTATCACATACCCAAATTTTTAAAGAACGATTCTGAAAAAGTTCAGAAATCAATATTCGATCCGAATATTCATTTCTAAGCTTTGACGTAAGGTGGTGGAGCCAAGCGGGATCGAACCGCTGACCTCCTGCGTGCAAGGCAGGCGCTCTCCCAGCTGAGCTATGGCCCCGTATTGCTACAGGCTGCACCACATGTAATTGGTGGGTCTGGGCAGATTCGAACTGCCGACCTCACCCTTATCAGGGGTGCGCTCTAACCAACTGAGCTACAGACCCAATCGTCTTCTTCAATGAATCAAGCAATTCGTGTGGGAGCTCATAAGACAGCTGATGTCTGTCGATTAAGGAGGTGATCCAGCCGCAGGTTCCCCTACGGCTACCTTGTTACGACTTCACCCCAGTCATGAATCACACCGTGGTAACCGTCCTCCCGAAGGTTAGACTAGCTACTTCTGGTGCAACCCACTCCCATGGTGTGACGGGCGGTGTGTACAAGGCCCGGGAACGTATTCACCGCGACATTCTGATTCGCGATTACTAGCGATTCCGACTTCACGCAGTCGAGTTGCAGACTGCGATCCGGACTACGATCGGTTTTGTGAGATTAGCTCCACCTCGCGGCTTGGCAACCCTCTGTACCGACCATTGTAGCACGTGTGTAGCCCAGGCCGTAAGGGCCATGATGACTTGACGTCATCCCCACCTTCCTCCGGTTTGTCACCGGCAGTCTCCTTAGAGTGCCCACCATAACGTGCTGGTAACTAAGGACAAGGGTTGCGCTCGTTACGGGACTTAACCCAACATCTCACGACACGAGCTGACGACAGCCATGCAGCACCTGTGTCAGAGTTCCCGAAGGCACCAATCCATCTCTGGAAAGTTCTCTGCATGTCAAGGCCTGGTAAGGTTCTTCGCGTTGCTTCGAATTAAACCACATGCTCCACCGCTTGTGCGGGCCCCCGTCAATTCATTTGAGTTTTAACCTTGCGGCCGTACTCCCCAGGCGGTCAACTTAATGCGTTAGCTGCGCCACTAAAATCTCAAGGATTCCAACGGCTAGTTGACATCGTTTACGGCGTGGACTACCAGGGTATCTAATCCTGTTTGCTCCCCACGCTTTCGCACCTCAGTGTCAGTATGAGCCCAGGTGGTCGCCTTCGCCACTGGTGTTCCTTCCTATATCTACGCATTTCACCGCTACACAGGAAATTCCACCACCCTCTGCCCTACTCTAGCTTGCCAGTTTTGGATGCAGTTCCCAGGTTGAGCCCGGGGATTTCACATCCAACTTAACAAACCACCTACGCGCGCTTTACGCCCAGTAATTCCGATTAACGCTTGCACCCTCTGTATTACCGCGGCTGCTGGCACAGAGTTAGCCGGTGCTTATTCTGTCGGTAACGTCAAAATACTCACGTATTAGGCAAGTACCCTTCCTCCCAACTTAAAGTGCTTTACAATCCGAAGACCTTCTTCACACACGCGGCATGGCTGGATCAGGCTTTCGCCCATTGTCCAATATTCCCCACTGCTGCCTCCCGTAGGAGTCTGGACCGTGTCTCAGTTCCAGTGTGACTGATCATCCTCTCAGACCAGTTACGGATCGTCGCCTTGGTGAGCCATTACCTCACCAACTAGCTAATCCGACCTAGGCTCATCTGATAGCGCAAGGCCCGAAGGTCCCCTGCTTTCTCCCGTAGGACGTATGCGGTATTAGCGTTCCTTTCGAAACGTTGTCCCCCACTACCAGGCAGATTCCTAGGTATTACTCACCCGTCCGCCGCTGAATCGAAGAGCAAGCTCTTCTCATCCGCTCGACTTGCATGTGTTAGGCCTGCCGCCAGCGTTCAATCTGAGCCATGATCAAACTCTTCAGTTCAATACTGCTTGGGTTTTGAGAAAACCCTAAACTTGGCTCAGCAATCTCAAATGACTTACTTTCAAATCTTTCGATTTTCGTGTAGCCACTTGTGATGCTGATAATCTTTTTGACTATCAGTCTGAGCTCACAAGCACCCACACGAATTGCTTGATTCAGTTGTTAAAGAGCGTTTGGTTAAGAGCTTTTCGTCTCAACCGAGGCGCGCATTCTACGCTTTCCTCAGAGCCTGTCAAGCGTTTATTTTGAAGTTTTTCGTTTCACTTCAAACACTTGACTCGCTGCGATCTCTCGTAGCGGGAGGCGAATTCTACAGCGTTTCAAACCGCTGTCAACTGCCTTTTTCACCGCTGCCGATCTTTCGATCGAAGCACCTCCGGATGACCCTGGAACCGCTAACTCTTTGAAACCCAAGGAGTTTTCAGTTCCGACTGCGCCGGAAGTGGGGCGAATTATAGAGAGATCTGCAGGGGCGTCAAGGACTTATTTCAACTTTGTTTCAGAAGGGGCGTTTTGGCTATAAGCAGCAAGCTTCAAGCTGCAAGTAAAAGCAGAGGCACCGCGCTCAACTTGAAGCTTGTAGCTTGTAGCTTGTAGCTTGTAGCTTGTAGCTTGTAGCTACCATCCTTTAAAGCAACTATTCAAAGCCGCGTTGATCTGTAGATAAGGCACCCTACAAGATGAGCCACCGCCATGAGTGAAGCGCAAAGCGGCAAGACCCCGGGCCTGTCTGCAGACGAAGAGCAGGAAGTCAGCCACAACCAGCCGCCCCGCGCGGCGGTGCTACACGAGATCATTCGTTATCAGGGTGACCAGGAACTGGAGCGCACCATTGCCGCACTGTTCTGGTCGGCGCTGGCTGCCGGCCTGACCATGGGCCTGTCGCTGATGGCCATGGGGCTGTTCTATTCGCGCCTGCCGCAAGGCGACAGCAGCCAGGTGATTGCCAGCCTCGGCTACTCGGCCGGGTTTCTCGCGGTGATCCTCGCCCGCCAGCAACTGTTTACCGAAAACACCCTGACGGCGGTGTTGCCGGTAATGACCGAACCGACCGTGCGCAACTTCGGCCGCTTGCTGCGTTTATGGTCGGTGGTGCTGGTCGGTAACCTGGCCGGCACCATCCTGGTGTCTTACGTGATGCTCAACCTGCCGATCTTCGACAGCAAGACCGACGTCGCCTTTCTCGACGTTGGCCGCAAGGTGATGGAGAACGACCTGAACCAGATGTTCGCCAAGGGCATCATCTCGGGCTGGATGATCGCCACCATGGTGTGGATGATCCCGTCGATGGAGACTGCCAAGGTATGGATCATCCTGATGATCACCTACCTGATGGCCCTGGGTGATTTCACCCATATTGTTGTAGGCTCGGTGGAAGTTTCCTACCTGGTCTGGGCCGGAGAGGTAAGCTGGGCGGCCTTCTGGCTGGACTTCGCAGCACCGACGCTGATCGGCAACATCATAGGCGGCAGCTTTATATTCGCCCTGATCAGCCACGCCCAGGTGCGCAGCGATAGCGGCAAGCCACCCTCCGCCCTGCCCCGCCGTGAGCAGCACAAACAACCGTCGGCAGACAAGGAGCCCTAGGGCTCACGCGCCGCCAGCGCCCGCTCACCGCCCTTGCGTAATTCCCGTTGTGGCTTGGGCTGCCACCAGGCCGGCCCGCTGTGTGGCTGCTCGATACTGACCCGCTCGCCGATCTGCGGCGTGCTCAAAGGTACCTGCGCCGCGTTGGCCAGGGCCAGGATACGGTCGAAGGGTTCATGCCAGCTGTGGGTGGAGAGGTCGAAGGTGCTGTTATGAATCGGCAACAGCCAGCGCCCGCGCAGGTCGAGGTGCGCCTGCAGGCTTTGCTCGGGCTGCATGTGTACATCAGGCCAATTGACGTTGTAGGCGCCGGTTTCGATCAGGGTCAGGTCAAAGGGACCGTACTGCCTGCCGATTTCCTTGAAGCCGTCGAAATAGCCGGTATCGCCACTGAAGAACACTTTCAGCTGGTCATCGATCATCACCCAGGAGGCCCACAGGGTGCTGTTGCTGTCGAACAGGCCGCGGCCAGAAAAATGCTGCGCCGGGGTGGCGACAAATCGCACACCTTCGACGCTGGTTTCCTGCCACCAATCCAGCTGCCTGACCTTGGCCGCCGGTACGCCCCAGCCGATCAGAATATCGCCCACCCCCAAAGGCGCAATAAAGTGCTCGGCGCTAACGGCCAGCTGGCGTATGGCCTGCTCGTCGAGGTGGTCAAAGTGGTCATGGGAGAGGATCACCGCGGTCAACGGCGGCAGCTCCTCGAGTTTCAGCGGTGGCGGGTGAAAGCGCAGGGGCCCGGCCCATTGCACCGGCGAGGCGCGCTCGGCGAACACCGGGTCGGTAATGAAGAAGCGCTCGCGCAGTTTCAGCAGTACCGTGGAATGCCCCAGTCGCCAGACGCTGTGGTCCGGGGCCTCGAGTAACTGCTGGCGGCTCAGTGGCTGCACGGCGATGCTGACACTGGGGCGGGTATCGGCGGGCTTTTTCAGGAACAGGTACTTGAGGCCGATACGCAGTTTTTTTATCACCCCGTCCTGGGGCAACTGCGCCTGGTTGCGATAACGCCCATCCTGGCGTTGCGCCGGTTCACCGGCCTGGGGAGTCAGCGGGGCCATGAGCAGAAACACTCCAAGGATGAAGGTAAGTTTCATGGTACCCCACAGTGATTGCATCAACCGTGAAATGGCTTGTAAGGCCATTTTTCAACAGCCTGCGATTGTTCAACAATATTGACAGCATTTATGCGATAAACGGCGCCCCGGAACAGACCAGCATCCAAGATGGAAAAGAAAAACGGCAAGGGACTTTCATTTGTAAAGCGGATCTACCTGCCGCGCATCATCGGCCTGGGGATCGGCATGCTCAGCGTTATGGCCGGGATTTCCAGCCTGCCGGTGCCCGCCTGGGTATGGGGCCTGCTGCTGTTCAACGGCCTGGTGTGGCCGCACCTGGCTTATCAGATTGCCTTGCGCGCCAAGGTTCCGTATCACGCCGAGTACCGCAACCTGCAACTGGACTCGCTGATGGGCGGGTTCTGGACCGCCACCCTGCAGTTCAATCCCCTGCCCAGCGTGACCATCCTGGCGATGATGGCCATGAACAACTTCGCTGCCGGCGGCCAGCGCCTGTTCATCAAGGGCCTGCTGATCCAGGGCCTGGGCATGCTGCTGTCGATGGCCCTGTTCGGCCCCGGGCTGCAATTGCATGCCAGCACCCTGCAGGTCTATGCCTGCCTGCCGATGCTGACCCTGTATCCCATGGCCGTTGGCTGGGTCTGCTACCGCCTGGCGATGAAGCTGTCTGAGCACAAGCGCCGGCTAAGCGCCCTGAGCCGCACCGACAGCCTCACCGGCCTGCTCAATCACGGCTCGTGGAAGGACCTGCTGCAGCTCAAGTTCCAGATCTGCCAGCAGCAAGGCCGCGAGGCGGTGATCGCGATCATCGATATTGACCATTTCAAGGCCATCAACGACACCTACGGCCATGTGGTCGGCGATTGCGTCCTGCACCAGTTGAGCAATGAGCTCAAACGCACCCTGCGCGAAGATGACCTGGCCGGACGCTACGGCGGTGACGAGTTCTGCGTGATTCTGCCGGATACCCGCATGGAACACGCCAGTCAGGCCATGGAACGCCTGCGCGAGCGGGTTGGCAGCTACCGCAACCCGCAACTGCCGGAGCTGCGCATCAGCCTCAGTATCGGCCTGGCGAGTTGCAGCGCGGCCCTGCCCGACCCTGAAGCCTGGCTCAACGAGGCCGACAAAGCCCTGTACTGCGCGAAGAAAGCCGGGCGTAACCAGGTCAATTTCGCCCATTCGGACCTCAGCGCGCTGAAGCTGGCCTATCCTGACTGAACGTTCGTCCTTGCGGTACGGCCGCAGGGATGCTGCTTCATTAAGGAACAGCTCGCGTATGGACAGGATTGCCGATGTTCCGCCAGCCAGCCAGCGCCCCAGCCTGCAGACGCGCAAGCTTATTGCCGCGATTGCCGCGTTGTTCGCCCTGGCCTGCCTGATCGCCCTGGGGGCATTGTTCAACATCGCCACCACGCTCAATGCCAACGAGCGGGAAAAAAGCAGTTTCTACGCCCATAAAGCCCTGGACCAGCGCCTGGAGTCGTCGCGCCAGTTTCTCTCCAGCTATGCGGTATGGAACGCCGCTTACGAGCACCTCAATGCCAGCCCCGACCTGCATTGGGCCTATGACGAGAAGAACGTCGGCGATTCGCTGTACACCGCCAGCGGCTACGAAGGGGTGTTCGTCGTCGATGACCAAACCACCAAATACGCCCTGTTCAAAGGCCAGTTGAGCAAGGCGCCAGCGAGCACCTATATAGAGAACCCGTTGGGCCCGATTATCGCCAAGGCGCGCAAAGTTGCAGCCGAGCGCCAGCAGATCACCGAGCATGTGTTGTTCAACGGCTGGCCCGCCGTGCTGGTTGCCGCCGCCATTCGCCCGGACGACGAGGTGCTGAGCATCGACCCGCAAACCACCTCGGTCATGCTCTTCGTCGATCAGCTGACCCCGGAAAAACTCACCCGCCTGGGCACCGGTGTCGGCCTTGCCGGCATGCACATCGAAAAAGCCGACGCGCCGCTGGCGGACCAGCCCAGCCTGATGCTCGGCGACACCGGCTACCGGCTCGACTGGATCACCCCGCGCCCTGGCGACCAACTGCTCTGGGCCGTGTTGCCGCCGCTGCTTGGCGCCATGCTGGTGCTGGGCCTGCTGATGGTGTACTTCTTCCGCTATGCCCTGCGCACTTCACGGCAAATCGATGCCAACCTGCGCCGCCTGCAAGCCAGCAACCTGGCGTTGGAAGCCAGCGAGCAACGCTTTCGCGCCGTGGCCGAGGCGGCCTCGGACTGGATCTGGGAAACCGACAGCCATCACCGCCTCAGCTACCTGTCCCAGCGCTTCGTCGCCGTGACCGGTTTTCAGAGTGAAGACTGGCTGGGCCAGCCGCTCAATCAATTGCTCAGTTGCGAGACCACGCCGCTGATCCAGTGGCTCGACAACCAGGCCGATTCCGACTCGCAGCAGGTCGCCAACCTGCGCTGCGCCTACCGCGACCACACCGGCCAGGTGCGCTTCTGCCGGGTCTCGGCGCGCTCGATCGTGTTCGATGGCAAGCTGGTCGGCTATCGCGGCACCGCCAGCGACATTACCGATGAGGTGGCGGCCCATGCGCGCATCCAGCACCTGTCGATGCACGACGCGCTGACGGGCCTGGCCAACCGCAACAAGCTCTCACGCTTTCTTGATCAGGCATTGCTCAAGGGCCAGGACGCCACTCCATTGACCTTGCTGTTGCTTGACCTGGACAGCTTCAAGCCGATCAACGATTCCCTCGGCCACGCTGCCGGCGACGCCGTGCTGCTTGAGGTAGCCGCGCGCCTGCGCGAATCGACCCGCGACGGCGACCTGGTGGCGCGGCTGGGTGGCGACGAGTTCGTGCTGGTGATGAACGGCATGGACAGCCGCAACGAAATCGACCGCTTTTGCGCGCGCTTGATCGACAGCCTGCACCAGCCGATCTACTTCGAAGAACAGGCCCTGCACATCGGCGCCAGCCTCGGTGTGGCGCAAACGCGCCTGCAGGGCTTCGATGCCGGCGAGCTGATCCGCTGCGCCGACATCGCCCTGTACCAGGCCAAGGCCGAGGGCAAGAACACCTGGCGTTACTTCTCGCCAGAGATGAACGAGCAGATCCAGTACCGCCGCCAATTGGAAAACGACTTGCGCAAGGCGCTGAAAAACAACGAGTTCATCCTTCACTACCAGCCCCGCTACCGCCTCGAGACCCTCGAGATCGTCTCGGTCGAGGCCTTGGTGCGCTGGCAGCATCCAGTCGAGGGTCTATTAGGCCCGGACACCTTCATCCCCTTGGCCGAGCAGACCGACCTGATCGTGCCCCTGGGCCGCTGGGTGCTGCGCGAAGCCTGCGAAACCGCGCGCAACTGGCCGGCCGGCCTGCTGGTTTCGGTCAACCTTTCGCCTGCGCAGTTCTCGCGCAGCGACGTGGTCAGGGATGTACACCAGATTCTGGTCGAGACCGGCTTCCCGGCCCAGCGCCTGGAGCTGGAGATCACCGAGAACGTGATGCTCAACGATATCGAAGGCGCGCTGGGTACCATGAACGCGCTCAAGGAACTGGGCGTGCGCCTGAACATGGATGACTTCGGCACCGGTTACTCGTCGCTGGGCTACCTGCGCACCTACCCGTTCGACAGCATCAAGATCGACAAGCGCTTCATCGCCGGGCTCAGCAGCGATGGCAACGACCGCGCCGTGGTGCAGGCGATCATCAACCTGGGCAAGGCCATGGGCCTGACCGTAACCGCCGAAGGGGTGGAGACCGAGCAGCAACTCAAAGCCCTGGGCAAGGAGCAATGCCACGAGGTGCAGGGCTACTACCTGAGCAAACCGATCGACAAACTGGCTTTCGAGGCGCTGCTGCAATCTGCCGACAACAACCGCGCCAGCGTCTCCTAGGCCGCAGGTAACCCCAACCGCGCCCGCACCAGCTTGAGCAGGTTCGGCCCGACCTGGTCGAAGCCCTTGTTCTGCGCAACGATCTGTACCCCCTCAAGCAGCAGCGTCAGTTCGAACGCTGCCTGCTGCGGTTCGACCATCGCTGCCTCTTTGCACAAGCGCACCAGGCGCGCCGCCTGACGACGCTTGTGCGCCTCGATCAACTCGCGTGCCGGGCTGTCACACACCGGCAACTCCGCCAGGGTGTTGGTATAGGCGCAGCCACGGTGCGAAGACAGCAGCGGTTCCTGGACCAGGAATTCGGCAAATCCGAGGATCTGTCGCGCCGGCTGGCCGTTGAACTGTTCGGCCAGGCGCGCCCATAGCTCATCGTATTCGGCCATCAACAGACGCAACCACTCCAACACCAGCAGGTCCTTGGATTCAAAATGCCGGTACACGGTCATCTTGGTGGTTTCTGCCTTGGCAGCAATGGCATCGACGGTGACGCGGCTGATGCCCTCGTTGAAAAACAGCTCGTGGGCGGCATCCAGGACCCGCTCGCGCGGGGGCAAGCGGGCGATTCGTTGCGAACGCATGGGCAGACTCCGGTTGACGACGATACTAATCAGTATCACTCTATACTCTTGAGTATCGATCGATACCCATCGGTATTTTATCGTCAATTGCCCCGGGAGTGCGCAATGAAGGTGAGTGAATATGTGCAATTCGATGCCATCGGCCTGGCCGAGCTGATTGCTCGAAGGCAAGTCAGTGCCGTTGAAGTGCAGGCGGCGGCGCAACAGGCCATCGCCAACGTCGAACCCCGGCTCAATGCGCTGGCTGAACATTGGCAGGACGAACCTCTGCCAAGCGCTGCTGAAGGTCCGTTGTATGGCGTGCCGTTTCTGATCAAGGACCTGGCGATCAGCATGCAGGGCCGTGCTCATGAGTTCGGCAGCCGCCTGGCCCAGGGCACCGGCAGCAGTGCCGACTCGTTCCTGATGCAGCGGTTTCGCCGCGCAGGATTGCTCACCCTGGGGCGCACTACCGTCCCGGAGCTGGCGATCAGCACCACCACCGAATCGCGCCTGTGCGGCCCGACCCGCAACCCCTGGGACCTGAACCGCAGCGCCGGTGGCTCCAGCGGCGGTTCGGCAGCAGCGGTAGCCAGCGCCATGGTGCCGGTGGCCCATGCCACCGATGGCGGCGGTTCGATCCGGGTGCCGGCTGCAGCCTGCGGCTTGTTTGGCTTGAAGCCCAGCCGCGGGTTGATTTCCATGGGGCCGTTCCTGGACGAGGCCTGGAACGGCCTGGCGGTACAGGGGGTGCTCAGCCGTTCGGTGCGTGACAGCGCCCTGCTGCTCGATTGCATGGCCGGGGCAGAACCCGGTGACCCGTTCCAGGTGGCGCCAGCACAGGGCAGTTACCTGAGTGCGCTCAAGCAAGCGCCTGGGCCGTTGAAAATTGCCGTGCAGTTACATCCGCTCAATGGCCAGCGCAGCAATCCGCTGATGCTCGAGGCGCTACAGGGCCTGGTCCGCACCCTTGAAGGTCTTGGCCACCGGTGCGAGCAGGTAGACCTGGACATCGGCCTGTCGTGGGATGCTTTCGTCGAGATGAACGCGCGCTTCTGGGGCAGCAATACCGCAGCCTGGCTGGACGCATTGAGTGCCCAAACGGGTCGCCCGCTCGATGCTGACTGGCTGGAACCGGCAACCTTGGCGCTTAACCGTTACGGCCAGGCGCTGCCGGCTACCGACCTGCTGGCGGCGATGGACCAGCGCAATCAGGTCAGCCGGCAACTGGGCGGGTTCTTCAAGCGTTTTGACCTGCTGCTGAGCCCGACCCTGAGCCAGTTGCCGCCGGTGATCGGCGCCTACAACGCCGGCCAGGAACAGCTCGACGGGTTGGGCTGGATGCACCGGGTGTTCAACCACTCGCCTTTCACCGCCCTGGCCAACATCGGCGGTACGCCGTCGATGTCGCTGCCGCTGTATCAGGATCCGGCCAGCGGCTTGCCGGTGGGTATGCAGTTTACCGCCGGGGCTGCGGGGGAGCGCCTGCTGCTGAGCCTGGCCGGGCAACTGGAGCAGGCGTTGCCCTGGCGCGGGCGCACCCCGCCGGTCTGGGCGGCGCATAGTTGAAAAGCACCGCCGGCAACGCCGGCGATGTGGCCGCTCAGGCCCGCAGCCGTCGCTGCGCGGCGATCTCCGGCAAATCCTTGCGGCGCAGGTAAACCCGCAACGGCTCGGTCACATTCAACCGTTCATCGACGTTCTGCGCCAGAAGAATCTCGATCAAGGCTCGGCTCAAGGTCATGACCTCGGCCTCGGCGGCCTGCCAGACGAATTCGTTGCTCGGGGTGATGCTGTCGTCAGCCACGTCCATGCCGAACGAGTCTTCGCTGAAACGCACGATGTGCTTGCCAAGCTTGCGATGAAAGCCGACAAAGCCCTTGAGCTGGTCAGCAGCGGCGCAGATGTCCTGGGATGTGATGTGCATGTCAAACCTCACTTGAAAAAGGGGATTGGCACGCTGGGCGATAGGGGTTGCGCTCTGGCGGGCAACTCGGGGACCAAGGTTAATGGAAATTCATCGCATTCGGTAAAGGATTTTTTTACCCAAGCGGCAGTTGCTCGCTAGACTTATCTTTCTCAACGCCTTCCAGTAGTCAGCGAACGTGGATGATTCATGAGCACCGCCGTCACTTCCGATATCGCCACGATCAGCCGAATCAACGCAGTACCGGCCATCCTGCAGGTGATCTGCGAGACCACCGGCTTGCGTTTCGCCGCCGTCGCCCGGGTCACCGACAGCAGCTGGACGGCCTGCGCGGTGCTCGACTCGCTGGGCTTTGGCCTGGAGGTCGGCGGCGAACTGGACCTGATCACCACCCTGTGTCACGAGATCCGCGCCAGCCACCAGACCATCGTGATCGACAAGGCCAGCGAAGACGAGCTGTACTGCAACCACCACACCCCGCGTATCTACAAGTTCGAAAGCTATATTTCGGTGCCGGTGTTTCGCACCGACGGCAGCTTCTTCGGCACCATCTGCGCCCTCGACCCATTGCCGGCCAATCTCAAGGGCAGCGCCATCCAGCCGATGATGGAGTCCTTCGCCCGCCTGCTGTCGATCCAGATCGAAAGCGAAGAGAACGCCCAGCAAACCGAACAGGCCCTGGAAGAAGAACGCGCCATCGCCGACTTGCGTGAACAGTTCATCGCCGTGCTCGGCCACGACCTGCGCAATCCGCTGTTCGCCATCACCGCCGGTGCCGAACTGCTCAGCCAGCGCCTGCAAGACGAAAAAAGCCGCGCCATCGCCCAGCACATCCTGACCTGTGGCCGGCGCGCCAACCAGCTGGTCCGCGATGTCCTGGATTTTGCCCGTGGCCGCCTGGGCAACGGCATCATGATCAACGTCCAACCCTGCCCGGATCTGGCCGACGCCCTCAGCCACGTGGCTTCGGAGCTGCAACGGGTGCATCCGCAGCGCTTGATTCGGCTGAACATCGGCGATCTCGGCGACATCCAATGCGACCGTGAACGGGTCACCCAATTGCTGTCCAACCTGATTGCCAACGCCCTCACCCACGGCGCCGCCGACAGCCCGGTAAATGTCATGGCCGATATCCGCGAGCGGGTGTTCGTCCTCGGTGTGCACAACCTCGGTGAACCGATTGCACCCCAGGTGATGGCGCAGTTGTTCCAGCCCTTTTCACGGCCACGCGATGATGCGCCGCAACCCGGCCTGGGCCTGGGCCTGTATATCGCCAACCAGATTGCCCTGGCCCACGGCGGGCGCATGGAGGTGGTGTCGAGCGCCGAAGCCGGTACGCTGTTTACCTTTCGCTTGCCGCTTGACCGAGTGGTGCCTGAAGCAACTGCGCCAGCCAGTCCATGAATGCCCGCACCCGTTGCTGCTGTTGACGGTGATGACCCCCGGCATTGCCTCGTACCGCGTGGCACCGTCCTGTTGATATTCGAAGCCAGGGCCGCGGGCGCCCAGTTGCTTGGCGATGGCGGCGGCTGGATTACCGGCCAGCGTCTGGAAGTCTCCGGCGGCATGTTCCTTTAAGCGCTCAGCGCTGCACTTGGTCCTCGCGCACCTGCACACTGGCGGTCATGCCGGCGCTGAGGTTGACCCCTTCGGGCACCTGATCAAGCTTGATCCGCACCGGAATGCGCTGGGCCAGGCGCACCCAGTTGAAGGTCGGTTCAACTTCGGCGAGCAACTGGCTGTCGGGGTTGGCGTTACGGTCGGTGATGCCGCGGCTGATGCTCTCGACATGCCCCTGCATCGGCTCGCCAGCGCTCATCAGCCAGACCTTGACCGGGTCACCGACGCGGATGCGTGGCAGCTTGGTCTCTTCGAAGTAGGCCTGGACGTAGAAGGTCGAGTCGTCCACCAGGGCCATCACCGACTGCCCGGCATTAACGTAGTTGCCTTCGGCCAGGCGCAGGTTGGTGATATGTCCGCTGCGCGGCGCCTTGACCTGGCTGCGCGCCAGGTTGATGGCCGCGACCTTGACCTCGGCCAACGCTTCGCGCAATTCGCCACGGGCAACGGCGGCGTTGATCTGGGCATTTTCGCGCAGTTCCGCGCTGATCGCCTGAGGGCCAAGGGCGGCACGGCGCGAAGCTTCGTGTTCGCGCAGGCGCAGTTGTTGCTGGCGGGTTTCGGCCACGGCGTTGGCTTTGTCCAGAGCGGCCTCGAAGCGGTCACGGTCGATCGACATGAGCAACTCGCCGGCCTTGACCTGCTGGTTGTCACGCACCTTCAGCTCACGTACCCAGCCAGATACGTCCGGGGCAATGATCACCACGTCGGCGCGAATCTTCGCATCACGGGTCCAGGGCGTGAGCATGTAGTACTGCCAGAGCTTCCAGCCGGCAAAAATCGCCACCGCCACCAGGCACAGGGTTACTGCGATACGTACAGCAGCACGCATGGTCACACTCCTTATAACGGCCCCAGCACGTGGGTCACCAGGGTCAGAATACAAACGAACAGCGCGCAGTCGAACAACGCCTCATGCCAGACCCAGCGCCCCAACGGCGTGTAGCGCAACAACAGGCGCAACACCCGGTCAGCAGCAAGGCCAACAACACATACAGCAGAAACGGACTGAGCAACACACCGCCCAGCGCCCATTCACGCAAGCCCATGGATTTCCTCCTGTCGACGGCACCACTTGCCCCAGCTCTTCTGCAATTGCAGCACAGCACCGATGGCCAGGCGCAGCGGGTCACTCGAAGGCACGCTCTGCAGTGCGTCGATGAACTGCTCGCTGGCCGCATCCAGGCGCTGGCCACGCCCGGGGCCGGGCCGCTGGCCAATACTGATTCAAGTTGTTGCAGGTACTGGCGCTCAGCCGCCGCTACCGGCGCCTGGGCGACTGCCAGGCACATGCGCAGGTGCAGTAGCTCGTCGCCGATATCCAGGCCGTGCAGGCCATCGTCCCAACGCCCGCGCTCCTGTTCGGGCAAGGCGCCGTAGTGCCGGGCCAGTTGCAACAGGCGATCGGCCATGCGTCCACCAAACCAGCTGTCGGCGCCGCGCAGGTCGCGGCGGGTCAGGCGCACCAGGTCGCTTTGGGTGGCAGCGCGCAGGCGTTTGCCATGCCAGGCCGGGTTGCGCAGCACCAGCAACTTGAACGCCAGCACTGCGGCGCCGACACCCATGAGCATGGCCTGGGCGCTGTTGAAGAAGTTGGCGACATCGAAACTCATGACATTGAGCGGCGCCACCAGCACGATAAAGTGCAGGCAATAAGAAGTAGCGGTGGCGCCAATACGCGGATTGGCCATGCCCAGGGCGCCAAAGAACAGCGGCACGCCCATGGCCAGGCAGAGCATGGCAAAACCGCTGAGCTCCGGCAGGAGGATCTGCCCGACCACGAACGCCACCGGTATCGCCAACAGTATCCCGCGCAAAAAACTCATGCCGATCTGCGCGCCATTCTCGCGGCTGGCGAACAAGCTGCAGACCACGCAGGTCAGCACCAGGCCACCGGGGCAGCCTGCCAGGCAGTGGCCAACCAGAAGCTGGCCATGGCCAGGAACGCCAGGGCGCTGCGCGAGCCGAACAGCAGCGCCAGCGATACATCGCGGTGAACCGCCAGGCTGTCGGGTACATCGACGGCCGGCTTGCCCTCCTCTACCCCACGCAGGGCCAGAGTCGCAGCCATGGCGTTGTCCAGCAGCAAGGTCAGGCGCGCCAGGCAGTAATGCTCGGCGGAGCTGATTTGCTCATCGTGGGCTGCATCCCAGACGCGCTGGCGCAACAGCAACAGGCTGGCCTGGTCGGGGCTGGCCAGCAGCGCCTGAACCTGTTCCAGCCACGGCGCCAGGTGCTGCGCCTGCTGTTCATCCAGTTGCCGCCATTGCCGGCGCACCGAACGGGAAATGCGCAGCAGCACCAGCAGTTTCTGGCTCAGCCCGCGAATCGCCCGGGCGCGCTGACGGCCGAGGCTGCCTTCGAACCAGGCATGTTCACGCTGGGAATCCACCGCCACGATGCGCCCGAGAATCTCCAGCAGGCCCTTGCGCCCCTGTTCTTCACCACTCAAGGCGGCGCTGGCGGCCTGCAGCCCGCTTTGCCAGGCCTGGCGCGCCTGCCCGCTCAGCTGTTGCTCGACGCGCATCGGCCAGAGCAAGGCGCTGGTGGCCGTGGCGCAGACAATCCCCAGGCAGATCTCGGTACAACGTGCCACCGCCTGGTCGAACACCAGCAGCGGATGGTTGATGGCCGGCAAAGCGATGATTGCCACGGTGTAACCGGCCAGCACGAACGAATAAGCCCAGGCACTGCGCAGCAAGGTCGAGCAGGCGGTGCACAGCGCCAGCCACAAGGCCAGGGCGAACAGGAACAGCCACGGGGTCTGGGCGAAGGCGCCAATGAACAGCACCGACATGACCGTGCCGACCAGGGTGCCGAGCAGACGCGCCAGGCCCTTCTGCACCACCATCCCCGACAGCGGCTGGGCAACGATAAACGCGGTCATCAGTGCCCAGGCCGGCTGCTCAAGCCCCAGCGCAGCGCCAGCCACAGGGCTAGGCCGCCACCAAGCAGGGTTTTGAGGGCAAATTGCACAGCGGTTTTGTTTGGCGCCAGCAGGGCCTGCAACGTGATGGGCACGGGACGCACCTTGAACGACGGTGTAGTAAAGATAGTCAGGATGAAGCGAGAAGTTCAGGGCTTAATTATTAGCTAGCTAACTATTAATAGTCCAGAGGTGCTGAAAGGTTTTTTCACCAGACAAAAAAATGGGCGACCGAAGTCGCCCTAAATGCCTTGCGTGCTCGTGACTGGAAAGGATCAGCGCTCTTTGCGCTTGTTCGAGTCTTTCCAGATGAATATTCCGAATCCGACGAAGAACATCAGCATCAGACCGACCGTAATCACTCCAGCGATAACCACATTATCGAAGAACATGTCGGCCTCCATTCGCCTGAACCTGTCCGATGGGCTTAAGGTAGCGAATGGCTCGGGGGAGGAAATTGACCGAGGTCAATAGCGCCCGGAACCGGGCGCGCAAGGCGGGTGCAGGCTTGACCTGCATCAAGTTTTCAACGCTTCTTGGGTTTGCCCTTGGGCTTTTTCTTCTTGGCCTTGCCCAGCGGCATGGCCTGCTCGAACGCCTGACGAACTTCGTTCAGACGCTTTTCATTGAGGTCGTGGACCCGGCGTGCACGTTCGGCACCGAGGTCGATCAGGTTGTTTTCTTGGCTCATGGCGGGCTCGGAAAGCTGACTGCAGTGCTGCAATCATGCAGGCTGCAGCCGGCGCTGACCAGTGGCGCTTGTATCTTCAGACTTCGATGTCCACCAGCAGCCCCTGGCGCGGCTGCTCACCCATCAACGGTGCCACCGGCACGGTGTTGTCGGCGTTGACTTCATCGCCGGGCAACGCCTGGTACAGCTCTTCGTCCTGGCTCGACGGGCGTCGGCGCTGCTGGCGGCGCTGCTCTTCGCGCAAGAGGATCGCGGCCTGCTCCGGGTCACGCTGCTTGAGGTCAATGGTACTGTCGCTGGAGCTCGGTTGCGCCGGGACCACGGGCTTGATGTCTGGCGTCGGCTTTACCGGGTCCAGTTGTTGTGTCACGGGTGCAGCGCTGAGCGGGATGAGGGGCGGCAGCATGGGATGATCTCCTGTCGCCAGTGTGTCGGCTGATGGCCACGGGCCTTGAGCCAGTGCCGGCAAAATGTGCGGGGCGCTTCACAGTTGCCGGCTACTGTTCTTCGTCCTCGTCCGTCGGAGCGGGCTGGGCTTCGCTCCACGGCCGTTTGAGCACTTTGTTCCAGACGTCGTTCACGTGATCGCGCAACACTTGTGGTGCATCCTTGAGCGACGGGCTGTCTTCGCGCTCACCGCCATATGGCTGCTCGCCCTCGATGGCGATCAGCGACTGGCCATTGATAGCATAGCTGGCCTGGCCCTCACGCAACTCGACACGCAGTTCATGGGGGTCGACGCCGCCGCCACAAAAGGCGTGGCTGGCGACCGTCAGCTCGGTCAGGCCGTTGTTGTCGAGGTCACTGACGCCGCTGACGTCGGTATAAAAGCCGACATCCAGGTCGAGCCCGGAGCAGGTGGTCTCGTTCTCGATCTTCCAGCGCGGCTTGAAGCTGTCATCGCCCTGGCGCTCATACAGCGTTGCCGTGAGCACCACGCGATCGACGTCCTGATCGGTCTCTTCATCGCTGACCTGGTCGTCATTGCGGCTGAGCACCAGCAAACCTTCGCCCTCGCGGTCGTGGTAATGCACGCTCTGCAGCGGCGATTGCACGCCCAGGGCCTCGAGTTGCGCAGCGGGAATCGGCGCCAGAATTTCGAAACCTTTGTTGTCACAGGCAGCCAGCAGAAGCACGCCCGCCACGGCCAGCGTTCGGATGAACCACGGGTTGGAGATCGGCATGGCTGTATCGGGCCCTCAATGGCGACAGCGGTTTTCGTCGATGAAGTTGCTAGACTCTTTGGTCTGCACAGAGCTATCCGTTAAGATAGTCGGCTTTTTCATGGCGGGAGTCAGGCAGTATGGCGCAGCAGTATCAACCGGGGCAACGCTGGATCAGCGACAGCGAAGCCGAGCTAGGTCTGGGGACCGTTCTGGCACAGGACGGCCGCTTGTTGACCGTGCTCTACCCGGCCACTGGCGACACCCGCCAGTACTCCCTGCGCAATGCGCCCCTGACCCGGGTGCGCTTCTCGCCTGGCGACCAGATCACCCATTTCGAAGGGTGGAAGCTGACCGTGCGCGAGGTCGAGGATGTCGACGGCCTGCTGGTCTATCATGGCCTGGACGCGCAGAACCAGGCGCGCACCCTGCCAGAAACCCAGCTGTCGAACTTCATCCAGTTCCGCCTGGCCAGTGACCGCCTGTTCGCCGGGCAGATCGACCCGCTGCCGTGGTTCTCGTTGCGCTACAACACCCTCGAGCACACCAGCCGTCAGTTGCAGTCGTCGCTCTGGGGCCTGGGCGGCACCCGCGCGCAACCGATTGCCCACCAGTTGCATATCGCCCGTGAAGTGGCCGACCGTATCGCCCCGCGGGTTCTGCTGGCCGACGAAGTAGGCCTGGGCAAGACCATCGAAGCCGGCCTGGTGATCCATCGCCAGTTGCTCTCGGGCCGCGCCAGCCGTGTGCTGATCCTGGTCCCGGAGAACCTGCAGCACCAGTGGCTGGTGGAAATGCGCCGGCGCTTCAACCTGCAGGTTGCGCTGTTCGATGCCGAGCGCTTTATCGAAAGCGACGCCAGCAACCCCTTCGAGGATGCCCAACTGGCGCTGGTTGCCCTAGAATGGCTGACTGAAGACGAAAAGGCCCAGGACGCGCTGTTTGCCGCCGGCTGGGACCTGCTGGTGGTCGACGAGGCGCACCACCTGGTCTGGCATGAAGACCAGGTCAGCCCCGAGTACGCCCTGGTCGAGCAACTGGCCGAGGTCATCCCCGGCGTGCTGCTGCTCACCGCGACCCCGGAGCAACTGGGCCAGGACAGCCACTTCGCGCGCCTGCGCCTGCTCGACCCGAACCGTTTCCACGACCTGGCCGCGTTCCGCGCCGAAAGCGAGCACTATCGCCCGGTAGCCGAAGCGGTCCAGGAGCTGCTCGACGAAGGCCGCCTGTCGCCCAAGGCCCACGCCACCATCGAGGGTTTCCTCGGTGCCGAAGGCGAAGCCCTGCTGGCTGCGGTCAACGATGGCGATACCCAGGCCAGCGCCCGCCTGATTCGCGAGTTGCTCGACCGCCACGGCACCGGCCGCGTGCTGTTCCGTAACACCCGCGCGGCGGTCCAGGGTTTCCCTGAGCGCAACCTGCACCCCTACCCGCTGCCCAACCCCGACCAGTACATGGAGCTGCCGCTGGGCGAGCACGCCGAGCTGTACCCTGAGGTTGCTTTCCAGTCCCAGAGCGAAGGCAGCGAAGAAGAGCGCTGGTGGCGCTTCGACCCTCGGGTCGACTGGCTGATCGACACCCTGAAGATGCTCAAGCGGGTCAAGGTCCTGGTGATCTGCGCCCACGCCGAAACCGCCATGGACCTGGAAGACGCCCTGCGCGTGCGTTCCGGTATCCCCGCGACGGTGTTCCATGAAGGCATGAGCATTCTTGAGCGCGACCGCGCTGCGGCCTACTTCGCCGACGAAGAATTCGGCGCCCAGGTGCTGATCTGCTCGGAAATCGGCAGTGAAGGCCGCAACTTCCAGTTCGCCCACCACCTGGTGCTGTTCGACCTGCCAGCCCACCCGGACCTGCTCGAGCAGCGAATCGGCCGCCTGGACCGCATCGGCCAGAAGCACACCATCGAGCTGCACGTGCCGCACCTGCAGAACAGCCCGCAAGAGCGCCTGTTCCAGTGGTACAACCAGGCCCTGAACGCCTTCCTCAACACCTGCCCGACCGGCAACGCCCTGCAGCACCAGTTTGGCCCGCGCCTGCTGCCGCTGCTCGAAAGCGGCGATGACGATGAGTGGCAAGCGCTGGTCGACGAGGCCCGTGCCGAACGCGAGCGCCTCGAAGCCGAGCTGCACAGTGGTCGCGACCGTTTGCTGGAGCTCAACTCCGGTGGCGCCGGTGAAGGCCAGGAGCTGGTCGAGGCGATCCTTGAGCAGGATGACCAGTTCGCCCTGCCGATCTACATGGAAACCCTGTTCGACGCGTTTGGCATCGACAGTGAAGACCACTCGGAAAACGCCCTGATCCTCAAGCCGAGCGAAAAAATGCTCGACGCCAGCTTCCCGCTGGGCGACGACGAAGGCGTGACCATCACCTACGACCGCAACCAGGCGCTGTCACGTGAAGACATGCAGTTCATCACCTGGGAGCACCCGATGGTCCAGGGCGGCATGGACCTGGTGCTGTCCGGTTCGATGGGCAACACTTCGGTGGCGCTGATCAAGAACAAGGCGCTCAAGCCCGGCACCGTGCTGCTGGAGCTGCTGTACGTCAGTGAAGTGGTGGCTCCGCGCGCCCTGCAGCTGGGCCGGTACTTGCCGCCGGCCGCGCTGCGCTGCCTGCTCGACGCCAACGGCAACGACCTGGCTTCGCGGGTGTCCTTCGAGACCCTCAACGACCAGCTCGAGAGCGTGCCCAAGGCCAGCGCCAACAAGTTCATCCAGGCCCAGCGCGACGTGCTGGCGCCGCGGATCAACGACGGCGAAGCCAAGATCATGCCGCGCCATGCCGAACGTGTCGCCCAAGCCCAACGCCGGCTGGCGGCGCAAACCGATGAAGAGCTGGCGCGCCTGATCGCCCTGCAAGCGGTCAACCCGACCGTTCGCGACAGCGAAATCGACGCCCTGCGCAAGCAGCGTGAACAAGGCCTGGCGATGCTTGATAAAGCGGCGCTGCGCCTGGAAGCGATTCGGGTGCTGGTCGCCGGATAATTTGCATCGGTTCAATCGCGGGTCAAGTCGAGTCGTCGCACCGCCGCTCCCACAGAGATATTGGTGATTCTGTGGGAGCGGCGGTGCGACGACTCGACTTGACCCGCGATGCTTTTTCAAGCCACCACAGGCTTGGCGGCCATCATTTCGCTGTCAGCCACCATCCCCTCGCGCATCCTCTGCGCATCCCGGCTGAAGCACCGCGAGGCCAGCAGCAGGAACACCAGCGTCAACATCAACGCCACCGGTATCAGGTACATCGCCCCGTGCAGGCCTTCAGCCTTGAATGCCTCGCTCATCTGCACCGCCCCCGCTGCCTGCATGGCCGCCACGGCAAAATGGTCCGAAAGCGCCCCCACCACCACCGGCCCCAGGCCGCCACCGAGCAGATAAAGCCCGGCAAAGAACAGCGCCATGGCCGTGGCCCGCAGACGCGGCTGCACCACATCCTGAATCGCGGTGTAGACACAGGTATAGAAGTTGTAGGCAAACAACCAGCCGACACCGAACACCGCCACGAATACGCCGATCTCGATCCGCCCGGCGTGCAACGCCCAGGCGGTGGCCAGGGTGGCGATCAGCATGCTCAGGGCACCGAACAACAAGCGCCCGTTGGCAAAGCGCTGGTGTACCTTGTCGGCAATCCAGCCGCCAAGGGTCAGGCCAACCAGCCCGGTCAGGCCGACAATGACCCCGGTGGCCACCGCGGCCTGCTGCAGCGAGAGCAAAAAGTAACGCTGCAGCATCGGCACCATGAACGAGTTGCAGGCGTAGGTGGCGAAGTTGAAGGTAAGGCCCGCAAGCACCAGCCAGCAGAAGGTCGGCACACTCAGAACCCGGCGCAACGGCCGGTCCACGGGCGCCTGGGAGATCGCCACCGATTCCGCCGCGCCGCGCGCCGGCTCGCGGATCATGAACATGAACAGCGCCAGCAACAACCCGGGCACTGCGGCGATAAAGAACGGCGCCCGCCAGCTGTCAAAGGCCTGCACCATCGCGCCGATGGTGAAGAACGCCAGCAACAGGCCCAACGGCAGGCCGAGCATGAAAATGCCCATGGCCCGCGCGCGCTTCTCGGCGGGGAACAGGTCGCCGATCAGTGAGTTGGCGGCTGGCGCATAGCTGGCCTCACCGATGCCTACGCCCATGCGCACCAGCAAAAAGCTCCAGAAGCTGCCGACCATGCCGTTGACCGCGGTCAGCCCGCTCCAGGCCATCAGCCCCCAGCCCATCAGTTTGCTGCGTGAACCATTATCGGCCAGGCGCCCCAGCGGCAGGCCGGCAATGGCATAGACCAGGGTGAAGGCGGTACCGATCAAGCCGATCTGAAAGTCGCTCAGGTGCCATTCCAGGCGGATCGGCTCGATGATGATGGCGGGAATGGTGCGGTCGAAGAAGTTGAACAGGTTGGCCAGAAACAGCAGGAACAGGATTCGCCAGGCGTTGGCCGCTTGAGTGGAGCTCTGCATCGATCAGTCCCTCGTTATTATTGTTCGGGGCTTTCCAGCACGCCGAACTGAATCTAGAGGGCACTTGCCGATCTGTCTGCCACCATTGACCGGACTGATACCGGGTAATTGTAACCATTCGCGGTTTTAGAACCTGGCGCTATTGGTTCAATGACCAAATCGTAGGAATCAATATGCCATTATTCAGGATGGACTAATGCTGAGTTCCTATACTCCTGCACAACGGTCTCCAAGCGGGCTATAGGGGGACGAGTGCCAACTCGAAAAAGAGGCATGCTATGGAGTGGCTGGGGCTGCAAATGCTCGCCGAACTTCCGGCAACCGGACAGATCCTTCTCGATTGCAGGCACAACCCCTACCTGGTGCTGCTTGCCTTTCTGATCGCCTGTGCCGGTAGCTTCGCCACCCTCGACATGGCCGAGCGCCTGAGCCACGTCGAGCAACCCGCGGCCCAGCGGCAATGGCGCTTGCTCGGCGCCTGCTGTCTGGCTGGCGGCATCTGGGCCATGCACTTCATCAGCATGCTGGCCCTGCAAACGCCGCTGGAGGTTCACTACGACGTGGCCCTGACCGGCGTCTCGCTGCTGATCATGCTGCTGGCCGGCTGGATGGCCATGAATACCCTGAGCCGCCAGCAACTGCTGCCGCGCCACTACCTGCAAGCGGCGGTGTGCTTCGGCCTGGGGATCATTGCCATGCACTACACCGGCATGGCCGCCATGCGCTCCAGCGCCCAGCAGTTCTATCGCCCCGACCTGTTCGCCGCCTCGGTCGCTGCCGCCATCGCCACCAGCCTCGCGGCGCTGCTGTTCGCCCGTTATTTGCGCAATGGCAGCGGCACCCTCTTTCAACTGATGAAATACGGCGCCAGCCTGCTGATGGCCGGCGGCATTGTCGCGACCCATCTGCTGGGCATGGCCGCCTTGACCCTGGTACTACCCGCGGACACCGCGCTGTCGCTGCCGGTCAGCGACAACAGCCTGCAACTGAGCCTGACCATCGCCTTCATTACCCTGTTGATCAGCGCCAGTAGCATCAGCGCCGCGCTCTCGGACAAGAAGCTGCAAAGCAAGGAGCACGACCTGCGCCGGGTCAACGTGCTGCTCAGCCAGCTCGACCAGGCCCGGGTGTCCTTGCAGCAGGCCGCCCACTACGACGCCCTGACCAACCTGGTCAACCGCCGCGGCTTCAACCAGGTGTTCGCCGAGCGCCTGGCCGAGCAAACCGCCAATGACGGCATGCTGGCGGTGATGTTCCTCGACATCGATCACTTCAAGCGCATCAACGACAGCCTCGGCCATGATGCAGGCGACGAGTTGCTCAAGGTGATTGCCGCGCACATCAAGACCGCCACCCGCAGCCAGGATGTGGTCGCCCGGTTCGGGGGCGACGAGTTCTGTATCCTCACCGCCCTGCACAGCCGCGATGAGGCCCGGCACTTGGCCCAGCGCATCATGCAGAAGATGAAGGAGCCGATCGACCTGGCCGGTCGGCGCATGGTCATGACCACCAGCATCGGTATCAGCGTGTTCCCCGATGATGGCCGCAGTTGTGACGAGCTGTTGAAAAACGCCGACCTGGCCCTGTATCAATCCAAGGGTTGCGGGCGCAACAACCTGAACTTCTTCAACAGCAACCTGAAAACCCGCGCCACCCTCGAGCTGCAACTGGAAGAAGAACTGCGCATCGCCCTGCTCGAAGAACGTGGCCTGCGCATCCACTACCAACCGATTTTCGACCTTCACAGCGGCCAGGTGGCCAAGCTCGAGGCCCTGGTGCGATGGCAACATCCACAGCACGGGCTGCTCAGCCCGGACCGCTTCATCGGCATTGCCGAAGCCAACGGCCTGATCGCCGAACTCGACCTATGGGTGTTGCGCCATGCCTGCGAAGACCTGGCCCAGCTCAACCGCCACGGTTACGACGGGCTCAAGGTAACCGTCAACTGCTCGGCGTTGACCCTGGCCCGCGAAGAACTGGCCCAGGAAGTCGAAGATGCCCTGCGTCAGGCCGGCATTCCGGCGCGCCAGCTGGAGCTGGAAGTCACCGAAAACGCGCTGATGGGCAACATTCACAACACCATCGCCCTGCTCAAGCGCATCCGCGCCCAGGGCGTGTCGCTGTCGATCGATGACTTTGGCACCGGCTACTCGTCACTGGCCTACCTCAAGCGCTTGCCGCTGGACACCCTGAAGATCGATCGCTCGTTCATTCAGGATGTACCGCGTTGCCGCCAGGACATGGAAATCGTCCAGGCCATCATCGTCATGGCCCACACCCTGCACCTGCAGGTGATCACCGAAGGCGTTGAAACCACCGAGCAGTACCAGTTCCTCGCCCAGCAAGGCTGCGATTACCTCCAGGGCTACCTGCTCAGCCGGCCCGTGCCACTGGGTGAACTGCGGCCGATCCTGGGCGAACTCAACCAGCGCCATGAACAGGCGCTGAGCAGCATCAATCCTTACGCCGGTACAGATCAATCAGTGTCGCCGGATCTTTTTGCAGATAGCCCTGGCTACCATGCAAGCGCATCAGTTGGGCGGCCAGGCCGCTGATCGGGGTCGACGAACCCTGTTCGCGGGAAAATTTCACCGCGCTGTCCAGATCCTTGAGCAAGGTGCGCACGTGCCACTTCACCGGCTCGAAGCGACTGGCGGCCATTTGCGGGGCCAGGATCTGCAGCGGCCTTGAATCGGCGAAACCACCCGCCAGGGCCTCGGCGATCAGGCTGGCGTCGACGCCTGATTGCTCGGCCAGCGCCACCACCTCGGCAATCACCAGCGCATTGCAGGCAACGATCATCTGGTTGCAGGCCTTGGTTACCTGCCCTGCCCCGACCGGCCCCATGTGGGTCACGCGTTGACCAAGGGTCAACAACAGCGGGCGCACGCGCTCAAGGTCGGCCGCCTCACCACCGACCATGATCGCCAAAGTGCCGGCTTCGGCGCCTGGCGTGCCGCCGGAGACCGGGGTGTCGAGCCAGTGCATGCCGGTTTTCGCCGCCAGTTCGCTGGCCATCTCACGGGTAGCGGTCGGCTCGAGGCTGGAAAAGTCCACCAGCAACTGGCCGGCCTTGCCTGCGCCAGCAATGCCCTGCTCACCAAACACCACCTCGCGCACCACCGCCGTGTCGGCCAGGCACAGCATCAGCACCTCGGCGTGCTGGCACAGCTCGGCCGGAGTCGCCACCTGGCGGGCACCGGCCTTGACCAGTTCGGCGCATTTGTCCGCCGAGCGGTTCCACACCGTCAGCGGATAACCTGCGGCCAGCAACCGCCGACACATGGGCAAGCCCATCAGCCCGATACCGGCAAACCCCAACGAAGGACGTGCAGTGCTCATGTACAGCTCCAGACAGATTAAAGAAGTTGACTGATCGGACGATTCAGTTTGCAGGCGTGGCAAGGAAAACTCCTACACAGGCATCGGGTTAACCCCTATCGCCCACGCCAAATGCGCACTGATACAGTCGCGAACCTCATCCAGTGATGGCTCTATGCTACCTACTAGAACAGCCACCCACCCCCAGGCAAATGGCGCAAAATGACCTCCAAGACTACTTCTGCCAACGCGGTTTCCGAGCTGACATCACCCACTCCCGCGTACAGCGCTCCCGGCTCGAGCTACTACAGCCCGCGGGCGCTCAACCCGCAGCAGTACCTGTACTTCACCGAAACCGATATCCAGCGCATCCTCGACAACCTCGATGGCCTGCGTGACCTGGTGTTCCCGCCCAGCGTGCATGTCGAAGACGACACCCAGTTGCGCCTGGACCAGCAGTTCCCCTCGGTGTGCCTGATTGGCCTGGGCCGTTGTGGCTCGAACATCGCCCTGGATGTCGCAGAACTTGTATACAACGCCAGGACCTTCTACCTCAACGAATTCAACAACGAAGACCGCGCCGGCAGCGAACCGAACTACAGCCCGGCGCGCTGGATTCGCAACAACCTGCGCCTGGTGCAGAACAAGGGCACCAAGCCGGTGTTCCTGGTAGAGCCGCTGGTGATGCTCGGCGACCTCGACAAGGACATCGCCGGACGCATCCGTTTTTCGCGCAAGGGTGAGAAGAGCGGTTTTATCCGCGACTACAGCAAGATGAAAATCATGGACCTGTCGGAAGTCCATGCCGGTGGCGCCGGTAACGCGCCGATCCTCGGCCAGTACCTGGCCAAGATCATCCTCAACAAGGAAACCCACCGCTTCTCCAGCGCCGACTGGAAGCTGATCCACTCGTACCTGATCGACTCCTGCGGGATCAAGGCCAACCAGTCACGCCTGTATTTCTACATCTTCAGCGCCGGTGGCGGTACCGGCTCGGGCATGGCTTCGGAGTTCGGCCTGGCCCAGCAATATTCGTACATGAACAAGACGTTCGACACCAAGCCGGCCGACGAGAACGACGGCAAGAGCGGTCATTCGTTCGTCTTCGAGCCGATCTTCACCAGCGGTATCTGCGTGCTGCCGAACATCTCCGATCATCGCAGCGAAATGTCCGAAGCCCTGCACATCAACGCCGGCCGGTTGTTGTGCAAGTACCTGTCCGAGGAATGGGACTTCTCGTACAACTTCGACAATGAAGACAGCAGCGAAGCCAGCGTCATGGGCCGCATCCGCCCGTGGAACGCGATGATGCTGATCTCCAACGACATCATGCGCTACGCCGAAGAGAACGATGACGGCAACATCCAGAACATCGACGTCAACGCCATGGAGAAGCACGCCAACCAGTACATCTCCCAGCAGATCTTCAACATCCTCACCGCCCAGGCAGTAACCACCGACTACGACCAGAACTACTTCCGTCGTGCCGGCATCGATATCGGCGAAACCATCCGCCTGGATGCCAACGACCTGTTCATGAGCCTGGCAGGCCCCGTGGCCATCGCCTACGCCGAATCGGTAGTGCCGGAACAGCCCTCGCCCAGCTCGGACAAATTCAAGGTGTTCGAGAAAGAGCAGCCGCGGCTGAATATCGACGACCTGTTCTTCCGCTCCATCGACCTGCCGCACTTCAACAAGGTGACCCAGGCGATCGAAGGCATCAGCCTGCTGCCGATTGAATCCCGCCGCTACCGCGCCGCCCTTGAGCAATACCAGGCCTCCGGCTACGACGCGGCGGCGCTGCACGACCTGCATTTTTTCAAGAACTGCTCGTCGGTGGTGTCGATCGTGTCGCTGCCCAAGGACTACAAGCTGTCGTACATGGACCTGAACCGGCTCAAGACTCACCTCAACAGCCTGTTCCCCAACACCACGCTCAAACGCTATGCGCTGGTGATCGGTGCCTCGGCGAACCTGTCGCTGACCACCCTGATCGCCAAGAGCCCGTGCCTGTCGGACGACTTCCTGACCCTGATCGTGGCCTTTATCAAGCGCTGTTTTGCGCGTAACCCGTACCGCTTCGACGATACTCTGGACAATGCCATCCTTGAGTTCATCACCAGCGATGCCTTCGATGAAGACCGCATCGATGACCTGCTCAACGAGTTCGAGAACCCGGCGAAGATCCTCGATACCAACTGGTACGCGATCAAACCGATGTACGAGAAGAAATACCGCGAGCTGATCAACGACAAGAGCAAGTTCGTCTCGATCAATGACATCCGGTTATCACGCGAATGCGTGAAGAAAGCGGTGAAATACCTGCGTGAGATCTACCGTCACCGCATCGGCAAGACCCGGGTGATCTCGTTGAACAGCCATACCGGCAAAGTGGATTACTGATCGAAAGCATCGCGGGGCAAGCCCGCTCCTACATCGGTAGGAGCAGGCTTGCCCCGCGATCAGACTGTTACCGCACTGCCTTGGCACACCCAACTGTTACCAACAGCCACCCCGGCTGAACAGTCCCGCGCACCAAAACCATCCCGCTGTGCATTTTCACGCACCATTTTGGCGCGTGATCAGCCGTTGGTCTTTTCCTGAATCACAATAAACGGCGAGACCACCACGGCCCAGATCTCTGGATCGCGGCTCTGAAGGTCTAGTGCCTGCTCTGCAGTGACCGCTCCGACAGTGCCAGCATTACGCCATGCAGCGACGCTTTCGCTACGGTTTTCGGCCATTGCCTGTGCAACATCGATCAGGTCCAGGGTCGGCTCGACCCAAATCAGGTCACCCTTGGCCCAAAAACGCTCCAGCGCTTTCCACTCGATTATTGCTGTCTCGCCGAGCAATTTGGCATAGAGGGTGCTTGGTTGATCTGTCATGGGTTCCTACCAGAAATAATTCGACCGCGATAAAGGTCGGTATTTTTGCAGAAAAACCCAGTTTCAAAATAAGTAATTGATCGACAAGGTAGTAAATGCCCGGGTTTGACCAGAGAAACTGGCAAAACAACGGCGTTTTTCTATAACTTTCTGTCGATTAGGCGACACCCCTGGTTTTTGCCCCGGCGGGCCTGCTTTTCAAGCGACAAAGCAGCGCTCTACACTGTGCCGGTACAGTTGCCAGGGCCGTTCCGGGGGTTATCCGGGTCCGTGACGAGGCGTGGCCTCTCATGGAACCTGATCCGGTCCTCAAGCTCTGGCCGCCAGGACTATAAAAATTACAACAGAATGAGTGGAGCACTATGAGTAAGGCTACTAAGCAGATTTCCAAACTGTTTGCCGCAATGGTTCTGGCCGGGGTTGCCAGCCATTCGTTTGCAGCCGATACCATCAAGATCGGCATCGCCGGCCCGAAAACCGGCCCGGTCACTCAGTACGGCGACATGCAGTTCATCGGTGCAAAACAGGCCATCAAGGACATCAACGCCAAGGGCGGCGTCGACGGCAAGATGCTTGAAGCCAAAGAATACGATGACGCTTGCGACCCTAAACAGGCCGTGGCAGTCGCCAACAAAGTGGTCAACGACGGCGTCAAATACGTGGTCGGCCACCTGTGCTCCAGCTCCACCCAGCCTGCGTCCGACATCTACGAAGACGAAGGCGTGATCATGATCACCCCGGCTGCCACCAGCCCGGAAATCACCGCCCGCGGCTACAAGCTGATCTTCCGCACCATCGGCCTGGACAGCGCCCAGGGCCCTGCGGCTGGCAACTACATCGCCGACCATGTGAAACCGAAAGTGGTTGCGGTACTGCACGACAAACAGCAGTACGGTGAAGGCATCGCCAGCGCGGTCAAAACCACCCTCGAAGGCAAAGGTGTCAAGGTTGCCGTGTTCGAAGGCCTGAACGCCGGCGACAAGGACTTCTCCTCGATCATTCAGAAGCTCAAGCAAGCCAATGTCGACTTCGTCTACTACGGCGGCTACCACCCGGAGCTGGGCCTGATCCTGCGCCAAGCCAAAGAGAAAGGCCTGAACGCCAAGTTCATGGGCCCTGAAGGTGTCGGTAACGACTCCATCTCGCAGATCGCCCAAGGCGCTTCCGAAGGCCTGCTGGTGACCCTGCCGAAATCCTTCGACGCCGACCCTGCGAACAAGGCCATCGCCGATGCCATCAAGGCTGACGGCAAAGACCCAAGCGGCCCGTTCGTGTTCCCGGCCTACTCGGCTGTCGAACTGATCGCCGAAGGCATCAAGGCGGCCAAGTCCGAAGACACCGACAAAGTGGCTGCAGCCATCCATGCCGGCACCTTCAAGACCCCGACCGGCGACCTGTCGTACGACGCCAAAGGCGACCTGAAAGACTTCAAATTCGTGGTCTACGAATGGCATTTCGGCAAACCTAAAACCGAAGTTTCCCCTCAGTAATCCCGTCTGACTATATGACTACAAGCCCACTGTGCGAGCAGTGGGCTTTGTTTTACGAGGTTCATGGGCCTGATTCCCGCGATCCGGGAGCAGGTTCACCTGAAAATCTTAAAACCGTCACCAGCGGTTCGCTGGCAGTTGCCTGTGCCGAAGTGGCCAAGACCACAAGACCAGGCCGGGGGCATCCCCACCAGTGAAATGCGTATCAGGTTTTTAGGAGCGCTGTAATGCCTGAGATCTATCACTTCTTCCAACAGCTGGTTAATGGTCTGACCATTGGCAGCACCTATGCCTTGATAGCCATTGGCTACACAATGGTTTACGGCATCATTGGAATGATCAACTTCGCCCATGGCGAGGTGTACATGATCGGTTCCTACGTGGCCTTCATCGCCCTTGCGGGCCTGGCCATGATGGGGATCGATTCACTGCCGATATTGATGACCGTCGCCTTCGTCGCCACGATCTTCGTTACCAGTGCCTATGGCTACAGTATCGAACGGGTCGCCTACCGTCCGTTGCGTAACAGCAACCGGTTGATCCCGCTGATTTCTGCCATCGGTATGTCGATTTTCCTGCAAAACACCGTATTGCTATCCCAGGACTCCAAGGACAAGTCCATCCCCAACCTGATCCCTGGGAGTATCTCCTTCGGCCCGGGCGGCGCAGAGGAAGTGCTGATCTCCTACATGCAGATCCTGGTTTTCGTAGTCACCCTGGTGGCCATGACCGGTTTGACCCTGTTCATCTCCCGCTCGCGTCTGGGCCGGGCCTGCCGGGCCTGTGCCGAAGACATCAAGATGGCCAACCTGCTTGGCATCAACACCAACAACATCATCGCCCTGACCTTCGTCATCGGTGCCGCCCTGGCGGCCGTGGCGGCCGTGCTGCTGAGCATGCAGTACGGGGTGATCAACCCCAACGCCGGTTTCCTGGTGGGCCTGAAGGCCTTTACCGCGGCGGTGCTGGGCGGCATCGGCAGCATTCCGGGCGCCATGCTCGGCGGGCTGGTGCTGGGGGTGGCTGAAGCCTTTGGCGCCGATATCTTCGGTGACCAGTACAAGGACGTCGTGGCATTCGGCCTGTTGGTTCTGGTGCTGTTGTTCCGTCCGACCGGCATCCTCGGCCGTCCGGAGGTTGAAAAAGTATGAACAAAAATCTTAAACAGGCGTTCTTCAGCGCCTTGCTGGTCTGGGCTGTCGCCTTCCCGGTGCTGGGCCTGAAACTCAGCATCGACGGCATCAACCTGATCGTTCACAGCCAAGGGCCTTTCACCCTCACGGTCATCGCCGTGTGTTCGGTGCTGATGTTCTTGCGCGTGCTGTTCGACAAGCAATGGAGCGCGGCAACCAGCCGCCGTTCGGGCCGTAAGTTGATCTCGCCGGCCATGAGCAACTTCCTGACCCTGCCCAAGACCCAGCGCTGGATCATCATCGGCCTGATCATGGTTGCACTGGTGTGGCCGTTCTTCGGCTCACGCGGCGCGGTCGACATCGCCACCCTGATTCTGATCTACGTGTTGCTGGGCCTTGGCCTGAACATCGTGGTCGGCCTGGCTGGCCTGCTCGACCTGGGTTACGTCGGCTTCTATGCCGTCGGCGCCTACAGCTACGCCCTGCTGTCGCACTACTACGGCCTGAGCTTCTGGATCTGCCTGCCGATTGCCGGCCTGATGGCGGCAACCTTCGGCTTCCTGCTCGGCTTCCCGGTATTGCGTCTGCGCGGTGACTACCTGGCCATCGTGACCCTGGGTTTCGGTGAAATCATCCGCCTATTCCTGCGAAACCTCACCGGTCTTACCGGCGGCCCCAACGGGATCAGCAACATCGAGAAACCAACCTTCTTCGGCCTGACCTTCGAACGCAAGGCCGCCGAGGGCATGCAGACCTTCCACGAGTTCTTCGGCCTGCAGTACAACTCGATCAACAAGGTGATCTTCCTCTACCTGGTGGCGCTGCTGCTGGCCTTGCTGGCGCTGTTCGTGATCAACCGCCTGCTGCGCATGCCGATCGGTCGCGCCTGGGAAGCCCTGCGTGAAGATGAAATCGCCTGCCGCGCACTGGGCCTGAACCCGACCATCATCAAGCTCTCGGCGTTCACCCTGGGTGCCTGCTTCGCCGGTTTTGCCGGCAGCTTCTTCGCCGCACGCCAGGGTCTGGTGACACCGGAGTCGTTCACCTTCATCGAATCGGCCATCATCCTCGCCATCGTCGTGCTCGGCGGCATGGGCTCGCAACTGGGCGTGATCCTTGCGGCCATCGTGATGATCCTGCTGCCTGAGCTGATGCGTGAATTCAGCGAATACCGCATGTTGATGTTCGGTGCGCTGATGGTGTTGATGATGATCTGGCGTCCGCAAGGCCTGCTGCCTATGCAACGTCCACATATGGAGCTGCGTCGATGAGCCGCGAAATTCTGCAAGTCAGCGGCCTGAGCATGCGCTTCGGCGGCTTGTTGGCGGTCAACGGCGTAGCCCTGACCGTCAAGGAAAAACAGGTAGTGGCGTTGATCGGCCCGAACGGCGCCGGCAAGACCACGGTGTTCAATTGCCTGACCGGTTTCTACAAGCCGAGTGCCGGCAGCATCCTGCTCGACGGCCAGCCGATCCAGGGCCTGGCCGGCCATCAGATCGCCCGCAAGGGTGTGGTGCGGACCTTCCAGAACGTGCGTCTGTTCAAAGAGATGACCGCCCTGGAAAACCTGCTGATCGCCCAGCACCGGCACCTGAACACCAACTTCTTCGCCGGCCTGCTCAAGACCCCGTCCTTCCGCCGCAGCGAGCTCGAAGCAAAAGAGTACGCACGGTACTGGCTGGAGAAGGTCGACCTGCTCGAGTTCGCCAACCGCCCTGCCGGTACACTTGCCTACGGCCAGCAACGGCGCCTGGAAATCGCCCGCTGCATGATGACCCGTCCTCGGATCATCATGCTCGACGAACCGGCGGCCGGGCTCAACCCGAAAGAGACCGAAGACCTCAAGGCGCTGATCAGCGTGCTGCGTGAAGAGCATAACGTCACCGTGCTACTGATCGAGCACGACATGAAACTGGTCATGAGCATCTCCGACCACATCGTGGTGATCAACCAGGGCACGCCCCTGGCCGACGGTACGCCGGAACAGATCCGCGACAACCCTGAAGTGATCAAAGCCTACCTGGGGGAAGCGTAAATGCTGCAGTTCGAAAACGTTTCCACCTTCTACGGCAAGATCCAGGCACTGCACAGCGTCAACGTCGAGATCCGCCAGGGCGAGATCGTCACCCTGATCGGTGCCAACGGTGCCGGCAAATCGACCCTGCTGATGACCCTCTGCGGCTCGCCGCAAGCGAGCAGCGGCAGCATCCGCTACCTGGGTGAAGAGCTGGTCGGCCAGCCGTCCTCGCACATCATGCGCAAGAGCATCGCTGTGGTCCCTGAAGGCCGCCGCGTGTTCGCCCGCCTGACCGTGGAAGAAAACCTGGCCATGGGCGGTTTCTTCACCGACAAGGGCGATTACCAGGAGCAGATGGACAAGGTCCTGCAACTGTTCCCGCGCCTGAAGGAGCGCTTCAGCCAGCGTGGCGGCACCATGTCCGGCGGCGAGCAGCAGATGCTCGCCATCGGCCGGGCGCTGATGAGCAAACCCAAGCTGCTGCTACTCGACGAGCCATCGCTGGGCCTGGCACCGATCATCATCCAGCAGATCTTCGACATCATCGAGCAACTGCGCCGTGATGGCGTAACGGTGTTCCTGGTCGAACAGAACGCCAACCAGGCGCTGAAAGTCGCCGACCGTGCCTATGTGCTGGAAAACGGCCGGGTGGTGATGGAAGGCACCGGTGAAGCGCTGCTGACCGACCCGAAAGTCCGCGACGCCTACCTGGGCGGTTGATGCCAGACGCTATATGCCACAAATGAAAAAAGGCCTTCGGGCCTTTTTTCTTGCCTGCTGTAACGCCTCCAGGGCACCGGACTCTAGTGCTGCAGGTGGGCCAGAAGCGCTGGCTCTAACCTCCCCTTACTACTGGAGCCTCATCATGAACAAGTCCCTCAGCGCCGCCGCACTTATCCTCTCCCTGGGCTCGAGCCTGGCCTTCCTGCCTGTTGTCCACGCCGCCGACGACATGAAAATGAGCAAGGAAGCAAGCATGGAGAAAGACATGAAAATGGACAAGAAAATGGCCGACGACAAGAAGATGGACATGAGCAACGACATGAAGATGGAAAAGAAGATGGAAAAGAACGACAAGATGATGAAAAACGAAATGCACGACGACAAGATGTAACCCCTACAGGGTCCGCAAGGCCTGGCTGCTGCGCCTGAACCAGGCCAGCAGGTAATCGGCCAGCACCTGGACCCGCTGCGGCATCCCGCCTTGATAGGGGTGCACCAGGAACAACGGCACGCTGCGCGTCTGATAGTCGCGCAGCAACCACTGCAAGCGGCCGTCAGCCAGTTCTGCATGGAGCATGTACGACGGCAGACGGGCGACCCCGGCGCCCAGCAGCGCCGCCTTCTTCAGCAAACTGTAATGATTGCTGGCAAAGCTGCCCGCCACCTGCACCCGCAACAGTTCGTGCTGCTGGTGATACAACCACTCTTCACGGCCGCTGTAATGGCTGTTGAGCAGGCAGCGATGGCTGCTCAGTTCGCCCGGCACCATCGGTTCGCCATAGCGCTGCAAGTAGGCCGGGCTGGCGCATGTCAGCTCCTGCATGGCCAGCACCGGGCGGGCAACCAGTCGCGCGTCATCCTGGACATCGGTGCGAATCGCCAGGTCAAAGCCGTCGCCCAACAAGTCGCGATAGCCGTTATTGAGCTCAAGCTCCACTTGCAGGTCCGGGTAGCGAGCGGCGAACTCCAGCAGCAATCCTTCAAAAAACGTCTCGCCCAACGACACCGGCACGGTGATTCGCACCGGTCCCGCCAGTTCGTCCTTGAGCATGGCCAGGGTCTGCCGCGCCCCTTCCATTTGCCGCACCAGTGCCTGCGCCTGGGGCAGCAACATGGCGCCAGCCGCAGTCAGGCTCAGCCGCCGGGTAGTGCGGTGCAGCAACTTCACCGAATGGCTGGCCTCAAGAGCACTGATGCGCTTGGACAGTTGCCCCTTGCTCCAGCCCAGTTGTTGCGCGGCCAAGGTAAAGCTGCCGGCATCCATCAGCACGGCAAAGGCCGCCAGGTCATCGAGGTCGCTCATGGATTGTTTCCAGATGAAAACCAAAGGTTGCCTATTAGCACGCTTATCTACAGAAAAATCCACCCTAGACTTGAGCCTTGTCTACACACCCTACGAGGAATGGCTCAATGAAAATCCTGTTGATCGGCGCCAGCGGTACCATCGGTTCGGCGGTTGCCAAAGAGCTGGAGCAACGTCATGAAGTGCTGCGCATCGGCCGCAGCAGCGGCGACTATCAGGTGGACATCAGCGACAGTGCCTCGATCCGGCGCCTGTTCGAGCAAACCGGCCGCTTCGATGCCCTGGTCTGCGCCGCCGGCAATGTCACCTTCGCCGCCCTCGATGAAATGAACGCAGAGCACTTCGCCCTGGGCCTGAACGACAAGCTCATGGGCCAGGTCAACCTGCTGCTGATCGGCCGCGAGTTCATCAATGATGGCGGCTCGTTCACCTTTACCAGCGGCATCCTCAACCGCGACCCGATTCGCACCGGGGCCTCGGCCGCGCTGGTTAACGGCGCCCTCGATGCGTTCGTCAAAGCTGCCGCCATCGAACTGCCCCGTGGCCTGCGGGTCAACACCATCAGCCCCACTGTACTGGTCGAAGCCATGCCGGCCTATGCGCCATATTTTCGCGGATTCAAACCCGTTCCGGCCGCCGACGTGGCGCTGGCCTATGCCAAGAGCGTCGAAGGTTTGCAAACCGGCCAGACCTACCAGGTGGGCTAAGGCCTTGTGATCGGCGACCAGCCTGCGTAACGTGGCGGCACCTTTTGCTCGAGATGCTGGAGTTTGCTTGATGCGTGCCGCCCCTTCGCTGTTGCTTGTCGCCTTGTTGCCGCTGTTCGCCGGCTGCCAGATGCTGGCTGAAAAACCGCAAGCCGCCTCTACCGCCGGCCAGACCCGCATGCAGGGCGAACTGACGGCCCAGGGCGGACAGCTGCTGTTCAAGCCCTGCGAAGAGACCCGCCGCTTTGCCGTGACCGACAGCGGCAACACCGGCCTGCTGCAGGAAGCCAGCGCGCTGGCGGCCACCCCCGGCACCCTGTTCGCCGACGTGCGCGGTACCTTGTCGGCCAGCGCAAAGGCCGGCAACGACGGCCAGTTGAACGTACAACGCCTGTACCGCATCGAACACTCCAGCAGCGCCTGCAGCGACCCCAACTTCAAGCGCCTGACCCTGCGCGCCAGTGGCCACGAGCCGGACTGGAACCTCAAGGCCGGCGGCAAGGGCATGGTCCTCGAACGCCTCGGCCAGCCAACACTGGCGGTCCCTTTCCTGGAAGAACAGCTGCCCGACGGGCGCTTCAGCCTCAACACCGAGGCCAACGGCCAGAAAGTCGAGCTCTGGGTCGCTCCGCAACGCTGCGTCGACAGCGCCACCGGCAGTGTCCAGCATCTGATCGCCGAGCTACGGGTGGACGGCCAGACCCTGCGCGGCTGCGCCTACTACGGTGGCTCACGCAACGACTGATCATCGGCGCCTGCGTTTAACCTGCCTGCAAAGGCGGCGAACAGCTTATACTTGGCGGTTTGTGTAAAGCCGCCGGCCGTTCATGGCCGGGATACTGGACCCTGCCATGTTACGAATCACCGAACTGAAGCTGCCGCTGGATCATCCTGATGAAGCCCTGCGCGAGGCCATCGTGCAACGCCTTGGGATCAGCGACGAGCAACTGCTGGACTTCACCCTGTTCAAGCGCAGCTACGATGCGCGCAAGAAGAACAGCGAGCTGCTGTTCATCTACACCATCGACCTGCAGGCGAGCAACGAAGCCGAACTGCTGCAAAAGTTCGCCGACGATCACAACGTCAACGTCGCCCCCGATGTCAGCTACAAAGTGGTTGGCCAAGCACCTGCCGACCTGCAGGAGCGGCCCATTGTGGTCGGCTTCGGCCCGTGCGGGATTTTCGCCGGCCTGCTGCTGGCGCAGATGGGCTTCAAGCCGATCATCCTCGAGCGCGGCAAGGAAGTTCGCCAGCGCACCAAGGACACCTGGGGCCTGTGGCGCAAAAGCGTGCTCAATCCCGAGTCGAACGTGCAGTTCGGCGAAGGCGGCGCCGGGACCTTCTCCGACGGCAAGCTGTACAGCCAGATCAAGGACCCGCAGCACCACGGCCGCAAGGTATTGCACGAGTTCGTCAGAGCCGGTGCACCGGACGAGATCCTCTACGTCAGCAAGCCGCACATCGGTACCTTCCGCCTGACCGGCATGGTCGAAAACATGCGCCAGGAAATTCAGGCACTGGGCGGCGAAGTACGCTTCGAACAGAAGGTCACCGACCTGTTGATGGACGACGGCCAGCTCAATGGCGTAGTCCTGGAAAGTGGCGAACAGCTGCACTCGCGCCACGTCGTCCTGGCCCTGGGCCACAGTGCCCGTGACACCTTCCGCATGCTGCACGCCCGTGGCGTGTTCATGGAAGCCAAGCCGTTCTCCATCGGTTTTCGGATCGAGCACCCGCAATCGCTGATCGACCAGGCGCGCCTGGGCAAGTATGCCGGCCACCCGAAACTCGGTGCAGCCGATTACAAGCTGGTGTACCACGCCAAGAACGGCCGTTCGGTCTACAGCTTCTGCATGTGCCCGGGCGGCACCGTGGTTGCCGCTACCAGCGAGCCGGGCCGGGTAGTCACCAACGGCATGAGCCAGTACTCGCGTAACGAGCGCAATGCCAACTCCGGTATTGTTGTCGGCATTACCCCCGAGCAGGACTACCCGGGTGGCCCGCTGGCCGGTATCGAGCTGCAGGAAAAACTCGAAGCCCACGCTTACGTGCTGGGCGGCAGCAACTACCAGGCACCTGCGCAACTGGTCGGTGACTTCGTTGCCGGGCGGCCGTCCACCGCCATCGGCAGTGTCGAGCCGTCCTACAAACCGGGGGTGAACCTCGGCGACCTGGCGCCAAGCCTGCCGGATTTTGCCATCGAAGCCATTCGCGAAGCATTGCCAGCCTTCGATCGGCAGATCAAGGGCTACAACCTGCCAGACGCGGTGTTGACCGGGATCGAAACCCGCACCTCATCGCCGCTGCGCATCACCCGTGATGCCAGCATGCAGAGCCTGAACCTCAAGGGCCTGTTCCCGGCGGGTGAAGGTGCTGGTTATGCCGGCGGGATCCTTTCGGCAGGTGTCGACGGGATTCGCATTGCTGAAGCGGTGGCGCGCAGCATGCTCGGTCTGCAGGCCTAAGTAGCTATCGCGGGTCAAGTCGGGTCGCCGCACCGCCGCTCCCACAGAGATATCTGCAATCCTGTGGGAACGGCGGTGCGACGACTCGACGTGATCCGCGATGGGCTGCAAGGCAGCCCGCCTTCAAACACCCTCGCGCAATACCGACGCCGGCAGCGCTTCACCGCGCTCGACACACGCCGTCACCGCCGCAATCATCCCCTCCAGCTGATACCCCTGCCCGCTCAACCAGTCCTGGTCATAGTAGGTAGTGGCGTAGCGATCGCCGCCGTCGCAGAGGATCGCCACGATCGAGCCGGCCTCCCCCGCCGCGCGCATGTGTTGCGCCGCCGCCAGGGCACCGATCAGGTTGGTGCCGCTGGAGCCGCCGACCCGCCGCCCCAGGCGCTGAGCCAGGTAATGCATGGCCGCCAGTGACAGGGCGTCCGGCACCTTGACCATGGCGTCGATCACCTGCGCCAGGAACGACGCCTCGACCCGCGGTCGGCCGATGCCTTCGATGCGCGAACCACAGTCCAGGCGCAGCGAGCGGTCACCGCTCTTATAGCAGTCGAAAAATACCGAGCGCTCGGCATCGGCGCACAACACCCGGGTGGCGTGCTGGCGATAACGCACGTAACGGCCCAGGGTCGCGGTAGTGCCACCGGTACCGGGGCTGGAAATCAGCCAGCTCGGTTCGGGAAATTGCTCGAAGCGCATCTGGGCAAAGATCGACTCGGCGATGTTGTTGTTCGCCCGCCAGTCGGTAGCGCGCTCGGCATAGGTGAACTGGTCCATGAAGTGTCCGCCGCTTTCCCGGGCCAGACGCTCGGACTCGGCGTAGATCTGCGTCGGATCCTGCACCAGGTGGCTCTGGCCACCATAGAAGGCGATCTGGGCGATCTTTTCCTGCGAGGTACTGGCTGGTACCACGGCAATGAAGGGCAGCCCAAGCAAGCGCGCAAAGTAGGCTTCGGAAATCGCCGTCGAGCCGCTCGACGCCTCGATTACCGGCGCGCCCGGACGCAACCAGCCGTTACACAGGGCATAAAGAAACAACGAACGCGCGAGCCGGTGCTTGAGGCTGCCAGTGGGGTGGCTCGACTCATCCTTGAAATACAGCTCAACCTCAGGAAACCCAGGCAGCGGCAGCGGGATCAGGTGGGTATCGGCGCTGCGCTGGAAGTCCGCTTCGATGATGCGGATGGCTTCACGGGCCCACTGGCGGTGATCGGTCATGGTCGATTCTCGGGCAAAAAGTTCGAAGTTCAGCAGAACATGTTAGGAAAATTCCGATAATTGCTACAGATACAGCCACGGTGAATTATCGACTGCAACTGCTAGGCTGCATGGCGTGAGTTGGTTACAGCTTATAACAAAAACGAATATAGTTTTTGTTTTAAAGAATATCACCACAGGGTAGGGTGTGCCCCTATCAGAACCTTCAGGATGGAGAGCGCCCTTGCCCCTGCGTAGCACTTTCACTCGTTTCTTTCAGTTGGAAGCTGCCAGCGGTCTATTACTGATTGCTGCAGCTGCCCTGGCCTTGATCATCAACAACTCGCCCTTGTCGTACCTGTACAACGGCTTGCTGGATGTTCCCGTAGTCGCCCAGATTGGCGCGCTGAAAATCGCCAAGCCCCTGTTGTTGTGGATCAACGACGGGCTGATGGCCCTGTTCTTTCTGCTGATTGGCCTGGAGGTCAAGCGCGAGGTGGTCGACGGGCATCTGTCCAAGCCTTCGCAGATCGTCTTGCCCGGCGCAGCCGCTATCGGCGGCATGGTGGTACCGGCGCTGATCTACTGGTTCCTCAACAAGGACAACCCGGCTGCCGTGGCTGGCTGGGCAATCCCCATGGCCACCGACATCGCCTTCGCCCTCGGCGTGCTGGCCTTGCTCGGCAAGCGCGTACCGGTTTCGCTCAAGCTGTTCCTGATGACCCTGGCGATCATCGACGACCTGGGGGCGATCATCGTTATCGCCCTGTTCTACTCGGGTACCCTGTCGAGCCTGTCGCTGGGCCTGGCGGCAGCTTGCCTGCTGGTACTGATCGCGATGAACCGCATGGGCGTGGTCAAGCTTGGCCCGTACATGGTGGTCGGCCTGATCCTCTGGGTCTGCGTGCTCAAGAGCGGTGTGCACGCCACCCTGGCCGGTGTCACCCTGGCGCTGTGCATTCCGCTGCGCACCAAGAACGCCGAGCCTTCGCCGCTGCTGAGCCTGGAGCACGCCCTGCACCCCTGGGTTGCCTATGGCATCCTGCCGCTGTTCGCCTTCGCCAACGCCGGTGTGTCACTGGCCGGGGTCAGCCTCGAAAGCTTCACCCATCACGTGCCGATGGGCATTGCCGTAGGTTTGCTGGTGGGCAAGACCCTCGGCGTGTTCGGCTTCGCCTGGCTGATGATCAAGGCCGGCATGGCCGCCTTGCCGGCGGGTGCCAACTGGGGCCAGGTGCTGGGTGTGGCGATTCTCTGCGGCATCGGCTTTACCATGAGCCTGTTTGTCGGCTCCCTGGCCTTCGTGCCGGGTAGCAGCGAATACGCCGGCATGGACCGCATGGGCATTCTCACCGGTTCCATTCTGGCCGCGCTGATCGGCTATGGCATCACCGCGCTGTCGAGTCGCAAGCCCGTCACGGCCTGAGTCTCAAGGCAATAAAAAACCCCGACCGGCTTTGCCGAGTCGGGGTTTTTAATGGGTGGTGCAAAACTCAGTGAGTGACGCGGCTGGTGCCGTCGACGGTCATGATCCGCACACGCTCGCCGACGCGGAAGATCTCGTTCTGCTGCACGGCCTGCACGTAGGCGCGCATGCTGCCGTCATCTTCACGCACGGTGATTTCCACGCCCTGGGTGCGGGTCAGGCCTTCTTCGGCAGCGGAGCCTGCCAGGCCACCGGCCACGGCGCCGATCACGGCGGCAACGATACTGCCGCGGCCACCACCTACCGCACTGCCGGCGACGCCGCCGACGATGGCACCGGCGCCGCCGCCGATCGGGGTCTTGGTCCCTTCGATTTTTACCGGCCGCAGGGACTCGATGGTGCCCATGCGCACGGTCTGCACACGGCGCGCTTCATCACGGGAGTACGAATCGCCGGTCAGGCTCGAGGCACAACCACCAAGCAGCAGCGACATTGTGGTGAAGCTTGCCACCAGCAGAACAGATTTACGCATTGGATGATCTCCGTAAGACAGATGCTCATTAGACTCCGCGCATTGACGACTGTCACGACACATGCGGGGTAAAATTGCTTCCATTCAGCTTCCGTACAGCCTGTTGCTATCGGGGCAGCCTGTAGAAACTTCTAGCGCAAGGATAGACATGGATTACTTCATCGTCGTCATAACCACCGTGGCAGGCTTGTACTTCCACTGGTGGATCTACGTTCGCATCAAGCGCTGGATGGACCGTGACCTGGCCTTGTCGCTGGCAGGCCAGGACGAAGGCAAGAAAGCCTTCATGCTACAACGTCTGGACAGCGCCAAGGCGCAAAAGGTCAAACGCAGTGAACTGGCGGCCTGGCTGGAACGCGAGGCCGCCGGTTACCAGGCCGATTAAGGCGCGAGGCGCTCACGCAGCCAGTTACCTTGCTGCAAGCGATAGTTGAGGCGGTCGTGCAGGCGGCTGGCGCGGCCCTGCCAGAACTCGATGCGCTCGGGTAGCAGGCGGTAGCCACCCCAGTGCTCCGGGCAGTGTGGCTGGTTGTCGCTAAAGCGCTGTTCGGTGGCCTTGACCAGGCCCTCGAGCTCGGCGCGGTTAGCGATCACCCGGCTCTGCGGTGAGGCCCAGGCGCCCAGGCGGCTGCCCAGCGGGCGCACCTGGTAATACTCGTCCGATTCTTGCGGGCTGACCTTGACCACCCGGCCCTCAATACGCACCTGACGCTCCAGCGCCGGCCAGAAGAAGGTCATGGCCGCGAACGGGTTGGCCAGCAGCTGCTGGCCCTTGGCGCTGTCGTAGTTGGTGAAGAAGGTAAAACCCTCCTCGTCCAGGCCCTTGAGCAGAACGATCCGGCAATGCGGGCGGCCTTCGCTATCCACCGTCGCCAGGGTCATGGCGTTGGCTTCCACCGGTGGCTGCTCGGTGTTCAGGGCATCATCGAACCATTGACGAAACAACGCGAACGGCTGCGCCGGAGCCTGGGCTTCGGTCAGGCCATCGCGGGTGTAATCGCGGCGCATATCGGCCAGGGACTGGGTCATTACTGCGTTCCTTGACGATCAGTTAGTCTTCGCAGGGCTGGTGTTGGCGGCGACTTTTTTCGCCGCCGGTGCCGCCGCCTTCTTCGCCGCAGGCTTGGCGGCAGGCTTCTTGGCAGCGGCCTTGGCCGGCGCGGCTTTCTTGGCCACAGTGGCCTTTTTCGCTGGGGCCTTGGCTGCAGGCTTGGCAGCCGGTTTCGCAGCAGCCTTGGCCGGAGCCTTGGCATCCTGTACGGCAACCAGTTCGGCCGGGCTCGGGGTTGGCTGCTTGTACTTGGCCAGCAGGGCAACCATGGTGTTCTGCGGGGTCAGTACCAGTTCAACGCGACGGTTCAAGGCACGGCCTTCAACGCTGTCGTTGGCTGCACGCGGCATTTGCGAGCCCATTCCGCGCAGCATCAGGCGATCACGCTCCAGGCCGCTGAGGCGGAAGATCGCCGCCACGGAACCGGCGCGCTCCTGGCTGAGTTTGGTGTTGGCGGCGGCAACACCGCTGGTGTCGGCATGCCCCAGGACCAGCACGGCAGTCTGCTTGTCGGCCTCGACGGCTTTGGCTACGCGAGTGATCGGGCCGAGGGTGACCGGCAGCAGCATCGCTGGGCGATCCGGGTTGTAGGAGCTGTCGACCGGCACGGTCACGACCAATACGTCTTCACGGCGCTCGACTTCGAACTTGCTGTCCTTGATCGCTTCGCGCAGCTTTGGCTCGTAGCTGTCCAGCCAGGCCTGGGTGGCCTTGTGGTCGATTTTCGGTACGGCAGCGGTCTTGCCCTTGGCGTCGTCACCAAACGGCCACCACCAGCGGCTGGCGCTTTCCGACTTGGCGTCGGCCTTGGCGACTTTTTCGGTGACCACTTCCTTAACTTCCTTGTCGACGACCTGGTCCGAGCCAAACGGCCACCAGTTGAAGCCGGCATCTGCGGCGCCATCTTTCTGAGGATGCTGCGCGCAGCCGGTCACGGCCAGGCACAGGGCGAGAGCTAAGGATTTATGCGAAGACATCAGCGATACACCATGAAAATGAAAGAAATTTGGCCCAGCAATGCAGGGCTTTGGAATTCAGAATAGCCAAAGGGTTCAGGCCCCATGGGGGTTAACCGATCAAAGGCAGCTGGCCAATACCCGCACCAGCTTCTGCGCCCGAGGGTCCATGAGCACGTAAGGGCCCAGGGTATTGGTAACAAAACCAAAGGAAACATCGTGTTCCGGATCGGCAAAGCCCACCGAACCGCCCGCCCCCGGGTGACCGAAGGCCCGCGCGCCCAGACCAAAGGTCGCGTTGGCGACGCTCGGCTGGTCAAGCATGCAGCCAAGACCGAAACGGGTCGAGGTCAGCAAAGTCCGATCCTGGCCAAGGCTGTGCTCGCGGGTCAGCTCATCGAGCAGCTCCGACTCCAGCAAACTGCCATCGAGCAGGCCTGCGTAGAAACCGGCGAGGCTGCGGGCGTTGCCGTGGCCGTTGGCCGCCGGTTGCTGCATGCGCCGCCACTCGGGTTTGTTGACGCTGGTAAGCATCCCCGGCGGGTTGGTAAAGGCCCGGGTCGACAGGGCTTGCGGCTCGCGCAGGGTGACCTGGAGCAGGCGCTGGGCCGCCTCGTCGCCCATGTTGCCTTTGCTGCGGGCGATATGCGCAACGCGGGGGAAGTCTTCTTCGCCAAGGCCGATATGAAAGTCCAGGCCCAGCGGCCTGGCCGTGCGGGCAACGATCGATTCGCCTGGCTCGCGGCCATCGGCACGGCGAATCAGTTCGCCGATCAACCAGCCAAAGGTAATGGCCGCATAGCCGTGGGCCGTACCCGGGGTCCACCACGGTGATTCGCCAGCCAGTGCCTGGACCATGGCGTGCCAGTCGTAGAGGGCTTCGGCCGGCATCAGCTCACGCAGGGCCGGCACACCGGCGCGATGGCTGAGCAGTTGCCGCAAGGTGATCGATTGCTTGTCGGCCTGGGCGAACTCCGGCCAGTACCGCGCCACCGGCGCATCCAGGGCCAGCTTGCCTTCGCCGACCAGCTGCAGGGCGGTCACGGCGGTGAACATCTTGGTGCAGGAGAACAGGTTGGCAATGGTATCGCTGTGCCAGGCCTCGGCGCCGTCTTTATCGGCGCTGCCGGCCCAGAGGTCGATGACGGTTTCGCCGCCAACCTGGATGCACAGCGCCGCGCCACGCTCCTGAGGATCGTCGAACAGCGCCGCAAAGGCTTCACGTACCGCTTCAAACTTAAGCTCGTAATGACCCTGAATCTGCACCCAGCAACTCCCGCGAAACCGGCTTATCAAATGGCTGTGCATTGTTTCAGCCTGCGCACGATTTGGGAACAGACAGAAGCCGGGCGGTGCATGCCCGGCAGCAGGTGTCAGGGAGTCTTCGGCGCTTTTTCCGGGGTCACCAGGGTTTTACCGAACTGTTCCTGGGTTTGCAGATTGCTCTTGCGCACGCCGTCGACAAAGCCCTGGAACGGTACATCGGTAATGCCGACCAGGCCGAAATGGCCGTTCTCGCCATCGAGCAGGCGCCCGCTGGCAGGTTGGTCGAGGTACTGGAACCAGTGCACACCGACGATTGACGGTTCATCCAGCGCGGCCTTGATGAAGCTGGCATAGGCCGGCGCCCTGCCCTCTTCCTTGGCCACCTCCATCGGCCCCGGCCAGAACGGGCCACGGTCGCGGGAACCGAACTGGAACTCGGAGACCAGCACCGGCTTGTCCAGCGCCTTGAGCTGGTTGAAGTCGTAGCCGTCCTGCGGTTTGGGCGTGTAGAAATTGAAGCTGATGACGTCGCAGTACTCGGCACAGGCGCCGACTGCTTCCGGGGTGCTCACGGCATAACGGCCGCCAAGCAGCAGATGATTGGGCGCATGCCACTTCAGCGAGTCGGAAATGGTCTTGAAATAGGTTTCGGCGAAAACCTTCTGGAAGTATTTGAAGTCGGCCTCGATTTCCGGGTGCTCAGGGCTTGGCAGCGGCGGTTCGAACCCTGGGTCTTCCATCAGCTCCCAGGCGGGCAGATCGATGCCCCAGGCCTTGGACAGGCCGGCCTGGTTGCGGTACTTGTCGCGCAACTGCTTGAGGAAGGCACGCTTGGCCGGTACATCGGTGGTCAGGCGCAAGGTGCCGTAGGCCAGGGCGTAGCGGGCCTTGGGATCGTCACCGGGGGCGGCCCAGGCCAGCTCGTTGTCGGCAAAGTAGCCGATCAGCCAGGGGTCGTCGCGGTGATCGCGGGCGGCAATCGCCACCGCACGCTCGGTGGCCATGGCAAAGCGCGGGTCGAACGGGTCAGGCATGCCGCCCCACCAGTCCATGCCGGTGCTGATGCTGGTGTAGTCACCAACGATCGACAGCGGCAAGGTGTACGGCATACGGTTGGCCTGGCCGAGCGTCGGCTCGCTCCAGTTGCCCAGGGTATTGAAGCCCCAGGCCTGCAGGCGGTCGAGGGTGTGGCCCTGCCAGCGCTGCTTGTCCAGGCCCGCGGGCGGGCATTCCAGCGCCGGCGCCTTGTCGCTGGCTGCCACCGGCGTGCACGGCGTGCCATGGCTGCGCTCGATGTTGGCGGCATAGAAGTCGAACCAGCGCCCCTGGTTGAAGTTGCGACCACGGGCCGAGCCATTGCCGTCGTTGTTGTTGCCTTCACCGTAGAACTGCGCCAGCGCCTCACCTGCTTGCGGCAGTGCGCTGAACATGCTCTCGCGCCCTGCTACATAGGTGCGGCCACCGTCGGCTGCCACGGTGTTGACGCCCAGGGAATAGAACGGATGGCCTTCGGGGGTCACCAGGTACCAGCGACCTTCGCGTTTCTCGGTGCGAAAGAAGCCCTTGGCCTCGAACGCCGGGCCTTCGCTGATGCCACCGAACTTGTCGAGCTTGAGCTTGCTGCGTTCGCCCAGCCAGCCTTTGAGCTGCTGCTGTTCGCGGCCGGCGGCGGCCTTGAGCTGGTCATCGCTGACGATCTTTTCCGGCCAGCGACCGCGGGTCGACTGGCCATAGCCGTCGATCAGGCCGGTGTACACGGCCTTTTGCAGTTGCTCGTCATCCTGGGTGCCGACGCGCTCGATGAGGATGCTCTGGGCGACGTTGGGCTTGTTCATCGACAAGGTCACCGACACCACCTGCTTGAGATCGACCTCGCCAGCGCTGCTGGTCAGCAGTACCCTCTGGCCCTCGTGCACCCAAGGCATCGGCGGCCCGGCGCGCATGCCCTGGCTCAGCGGCGAACTGGCCTTGAGCGGCACATAGACGGTTTGCGCCGGGCCCGCCGGCAGGTCGATGCGGCTGGTGAGGGTCTTGCCGTCGCTGCTTAGCACCGTGACATCGACGGTCAGTGCCCAGTCCATGGCACTTTGCAGACGCAAGGTCAGGGCCGTGGCGCTGGACCAGTCCCAGGCCCCGGCCTGCGGAGTCAGGCGCAGCTTGGGCTGCGCCACCGGGTTGAACACCACGCGGCGCAGCACCTCGCCCTCGGCCGTCTGCTCTGCATTGTACTGCGGCAGGCTGGCATCTTCGGTCAGCACATTGACCACGGCGGCCGGGCGAACGAAGCTGAACAGCGTCTGTTGCCCAGCCAGCAACGGCGTGCTGAACAACAGTGCGAATACGGCAGGCAAGGTACGGCGAATCATAGGGCTGGAGCTCTCCTTGAGGGCCCATGGGGCCTTGAACTGAGTGATAGACAACGCCCGGAGCATTGCGCTCCGGGTTTTCAGGAAATTTCCCGGCGAAACGGTGGCAACGCATTGAGAATAGCCTTGCCGTAGCGCTGGGTGACCACCCGCCGGTCAAGCAGGGTGATGGTGCCGCGGTCCTCTTCGGTGCGCAGCAGCCGCCCGCAGGCCTGGATCAGCCGCAACGAGGCGTCCGGCACGGCAATCTCCATGAACGGGTTGCCGCCACGGGCCTCGATCCATTCGGCCAGGGCGGCTTCGACCGGGTCATCCGGCACGGCGAAAGGAATCTTGGCGATTACCACGTGCTCGCAATATGCGCCCGGCAGGTCGACGCCTTCGGCGAAGCTGGCGAGGCCGAACAGCACGCTGGAATCACCGCCATCGACCCGCGCCTTGTGCTTGTTGAGGGTTTCCTGCTTGGACAGGTTGCCCTGGATGAACACCTGTTTGCGCCAGTCGCGGTCCAGGCCATCGAACACGTCCTGCATCTGCTTGCGCGAGGAAAACAGCACCAGCGAACCGCGCGAACCTTCCACCAGCTCCGGCAGGTCGCGGATGATCGCCGCGGTGTGGGCGGCGGCATCGCGCGGGTCGGCACGCAGGTCTGGCACCCGCAGTACGCCGGCGTCAACGTGGTGGAAGGGGCTCGGCACAACACTGGTAACGGCGGTCTTGGGCAGCCCGGCACGCATGCGAAAACGATCGAACTTGCCCAGTGCCGTCAGGGTCGCCGAGGTCACCAGGGCGCCGTGGGCGACGTTCCACAGGTTGCGCCGGAGCATTTCGGCGGCAAGGATCGGGCTGGCATTGACCTCGATATCGAACAACGCGCCGCTTTCGGCCAGGGTCAGCCAGCGGGCCATGGGCGGGCTGTCTTCCGGGTCTTCGGCGGTGAAGGCGGTCCACAACTCCCAGTTGCCCTGGGCGCGCATCAGCAGGCTGCCGAACAGCGGGTACCACTCCTCGGCCTGATGGCTGGCGATGCCGATATTGACCTCGCCATCCATGCCTTCCTTGAGCAGCTCGGTCAGGCGGGTGAACAGGTCGCTGAGGCGCGAAAAGCCCTTTTTCAGCTCGATGCCCATCTCGCGCATGTGCTCAGGCACCACGCCGCCTTCGAAACGATGACGGGGCCGCTCACGGCCTTCCATGTCTTCGCCCGGGCGGAAATCGGCAACCTGCTCGCAGGCGCTGAACATGAACTGCTGCTGGGCCTTGATCTCACGGGCCAGCTCCGGCACCTGCTCGATAAATTTGCCCAGGTCGCCCGGCAGCGGATGCTGGGCCAGCAGCTTGGTCAGGTTCTTGGCGGTTTGCTCGAGCCAGTCGGCAGTCGAGCGCAAACGGGTGTAATGGGCGAAATGGCCGATGGCCTTGTCGGGCAGGTGGTGGCCTTCGTCGAATACATAAATGGTGTCGCGCGGGTCCGGCAGCACGGCGCCGCCGCCCAGGGCCAGGTCGGCGAGAACCATGTCGTGGTTGGTGACGATTACATCGACCTTGCCCATGCCTTCGCGGGCCTTGTAGAAGGTGCACTGGCCGAAGTTCGGGCAATGGCGCCCGGTGCACTGGCTGTGGTCGGTGGTCAGGCGCGCCCAGTCCTGGTCTTCCAGAGCCTGGGGCCAGCTGTCACGATCGCCATCCCAGCGGTTGCCGGCGAGCTTCTCGATCATGCTGGTAAACAGCTTCTGGCTGGCCTCGTCGACCTCGATCCGGAAGCCTTCTTCCTCGAACAGCTGGGCAGTGGCCGATTGCGCCTGGCCTTCCTGCAGCAGCACGTCGAGTTTCGACAGGCACAAGTAGCGGCCACGGCCCTTGGCCAGGGCGAAGCTGAAATTGAGGCCGCTGTTGCGCATCAGGTCGGGCAGGTCCTTGAAGACGATCTGCTCCTGCAGGGCAACCGTGGCAGTGGCGATCACCAGGCGCTTGCCGGCCGCCTTGGCCGCCGGAATCGAGGCCAGGCTATAGGCCACTGTCTTGCCAGTACCGGTGCCGGCCTCGACCGCGACCACCGCTGGTTCACCGACGCGCCGGCCTTCGTCGTCACAGTCGATATCGCCAAGCACCTTGGCCACTTCGGCAATCATCAGACGCTGGCCGTAGCGCGGCTTGAGGCTCTTGGCTTCGAGAAAACGCGAATAGGCGCCCTGAATCGTGGTTTTGAGTTCGTTGCTGATCATGGTGTCGGGCGCCCGAAGGGCTGGATAAATTTTCAGTGTTTCGATTGGGTCGCTATCATACCCCGCTATTGCCCTTTGCGCCGAATGGAGATCCCCATGCCCGTCTTTGCCCTGTCTTACAGCCTGCATGTTCTGGCCGCCCTGGTGTGGGTCGGGGGATGTTCTTTGCCTGGCTGATCCTGCGCCCGGCGGCGGTTGCAGCCCTGGAAGGCCCCGCTCGCCTACGCCTGTGGGTAGAAGTGTTTCAGCGTTTTTTTGGCTGGGTATGGATCGCAATCGCGGTGCTGGCGATCAGCGGCATGTTCATGGTCAACACCCGTTTTGCCAGCTTCGAGACCACGCCACGGCATGTCCAGGTGATGATCGGCGGTGCGATTGCGATGTTTGCCGTGTTCTTTCGTGTCCAGTCGTTGCTGTACCCGGAACTGCGCCAGGCGGTGCAGGCTGAGGACTGGCCGGCGGGTGCGGCGGTGATGGCGAGGATTCGGCGGATGGTCGGGCTTAACCTGGTGCTGGGGATTGCGGTGGTGTTGTCGGGTGGGGTGCTGTGGTGAACCAGGTCAAGGGGCTGCTTTGCAGCCCGTCGCCGGCAAAGCCGGCTCCAACAGGGGCCGGCGCGTGCTTTTACAGGCGCTGCAAGATCAACTCTCCAACTGCACCCGCCGCTCCCGGCTGACCCGCAGCCCCAGGTTTGCCTGCCGCACCACCCGCAGTGCTGTACACCAGGCAGCCCTTGCTTGCGCCACCGGCCCCCGGCTTGCCGGCTGCACCCGCCACGCCTGGCGCACCGCCATCAAGCTGGACCACGATGCGCTCAGCAGGAAAACCTGCCGGCAACGCCAGCCGCACCCGGCCACCCGGCGCGCCGTCATGGCCATTGCCACCGTTGTCGCCATTGGCGCCGCGGCTGGCCTGGCCCCAGGTGCAGCCCCCCGGCTTGCCATTGGCGCCATCAAGGCCGACATAACCCGGCGCACCGGCGCCGCCACGGGCATCAATGGCCAGGGTCGAGGCTTTGAGTTCATGCAGTTGCAGCTCCAGGTTGCGCCCGGCCTTTGCCGCTTTTTCGTAAGTGCCCGGGGCACCATGGGCAACGATCTGGCTGCCCTCGCCTAAGCTGGCCCGTTGCACTTCAAGCTGCAGGGTGGTTTCGGCCGGCACGATGGCAATTCGCGCCTCCTGGCCCAGGTGCAACTCATCGACCCTGAGATCGACCAAGCTGGCGGGCAGCACCAGAGTGGCGGAATCAGCAACCTCCAGGCGCTGCAAATGCACGACGCTGGCCTTGTTTGGCAGGCGCAGCACCGAATGGGCCGCCACGCTGATGGCGTCGGCCAGGGCCAGGGGGCTGAACAATGCAGCCAGAATGATCAATTTACGCATTAGCAGCTTCCTTGCGGGGTGCCGGAATTGAAAGAACATGAAAAATACCGACCAGCAGGATCTGCAAGCGATCGAACCAACGATGGCTGCGCTCACGCAGGCAACCATTGAACATCAATACTTCCAGCAAGTGCAGGCCAAGCAGGGCGGCACCGGCGGCATTGATCAGCAGGTGGAAGGGGTGCTCCAGCGGTATCAGCAGATTGACCAGTACCACCCACCAGAACACCACGGTCAGGGCCTTGGCCAGCCCCAGTAACCCTTGCATAGGCGCCCCCCGTTGTTATTTTTCGGTGGCGATGCCAGGGGTGCTGGCATCGCCTGCAACAGTAACGGCTGACACGCTCCTTGTGCCAGTCCTTGTGTCAGTGGCCCGATCAATTAAGGTGCAGTTCCACCCTGCGGTTCTGCGCCCGCCCGGCATCAGTGTCGTTATCGGCAACCGGCTGGCTTTCACCCTGGCCCTGGCTGGTGACCTTGGCGGGCGACAGGCCCTGGCTGATCAGGTACTCGGCAACACTGCTGGCCCGCCGTTCGGACAGCGCCTGGTTGTAGGCGTCCGAGCCCTGGCTGTCGGTATGGCCGACGACTTTGACGCTGGTTACATTGGCGCCATTGAGCTTGCTGGTCAGCGCCTGCAACTGCTGTTGGGCCGCGCTGGTCAACTGCGCCGAGTCAAAGGCGAACATCACCGCGCCCTGGTCGCTGAGGGTAATCACTTCCGAGGTCGGTGCAGGCTCCGGCGCTTTCTGGCTCGCCGGGTATTGCGGCAGCGGGCAACCGGTATGGCTGACCGGGGTGTTGGCCGGCGTGTCGGGGCAGAGGTCGCGACGGTCGAACACGCCGTCTTCATCCTCGTCACCGTCCTGGGCATAACAGATCAGGCCGCCGGCAATCGCGCCGGCAGCACCGGCACCGGCTGCCCAGGCGGAACTTTCGATGGCACCCAGACCGCCACCGACCAGACCGCCAAGCAGGCTGCAGATAGGCCAGGTCCTTTGATTGAGTGGGGCGCTGCCATCGCTGTGGGTCGCACAACCGGAGAGCAGGCTTGCGGCCAGAAGGACCGGCAGTGTGGCCTTTAAGAGAACACTCATGAGAATTGCTCCTGTGTCACCGGCCTCTACCGGTCACACAGGAGTAAAGACCGGCCTGCGGTACTTCTCAAGCCGCAGGCCGCTGGCGCTTCAGCGCTCGATGCGAATTTCCGTACGACGGTTCTGCGCCCGGCCATCGGCAGTGGCGTTGTCGGCAACCGGCTGGGTCTCACCGGCACCGCGCACCGAGACGAAGCTGGCACGTGGCACGCCGCTCTCGATCAGGTATTCGGTGACCGAATGCGCGCGGCGCTCCGAGAGTTTCTGGTTATAGGCATCGGAGCCTTTGCTGTCGGTGTGGCCAGTGACACTCAAGCGCGCGCTCGCCGCTTCGTTTTTCAGGCGCGTGGCAATGGTATTGAGGCGCTCCTTGTCGGTTGCGGTCAGCTTGGCCGAATCGAACTCGAAGTGAACATCGCGAATGACAATGACCTCTTCCTTGACCACGGCGACTTCTTCGACCACGGCGACAGGCTCCGGCGGGCATCCGTTGGCATCGACCTGCACGCCACGTGGCGTGCCCGGGCACTTGTCGCGGCTGTCCGGCACGCCATCGCCGTCTTCGTCGCCATCGCCGTGGGCCCAGCAGTAACCGGCGGCCATGCCCGCGCCAAGCAGCGCGCCCCAGCCTGCCCAGCTGGAGCTCTCGATAGCGCCCAGGGCTGCGCCGCCTACGCCCCCGACGGCAGCACACTTCGGCCAGTCGGTTTTTTGCAAACCTGCACAACCAGTCAACACGCTGGTTAGCAGAACCAGAGGTAATGCTGTGCGTACTATGCTCATTTTGTTGCATCTCCTAGGGGGAATCGGTGCAAAACCGATGCTCTGGGAGTAAAGACCGCCTCATTGATATCCGCCAGCAATAGGCCATGATGCGGCGCCGCGGCACTATGCCAAGTGGCGCCAGACCGTTAGTCTTGCCCCATCTGACCGAGGATTCCCGATGATGGACGGTTTTTCCCAGCGCACCCCGCAACAGGCCCTGGCCGCCCTGCTTGATCGCTATGCGCCACAACGCCTGCTATTGATAGGTGAGCGCTTTCCGGCTCTGGAGGCTTTCGCCCAGGCGCACCCGCAGGCGCAAATCGCCGTGGCCAACCCCGGCGCTCTGCCGGCCGAGCTTGCGGCGCAACGCTTCGACCTGGCGCTGCTGGTCGATTGCCTCGAGCACCTGAGCAAACGCGATGGCCTGCAATTGCTCGGCGGCATCCGCAACCTCAATGCCAGCCGCGTGGCGGTGCTGGCCGACCTGAGCGCCTGCGATTGGCAAGAAACCGACTTCTTCGCCCTGGCCCTGCAAGCCAGTGAAAAATTCCAGCGCGATGCGCAGGTTTTGAACCTGTTCACCTATGATCTACGTGAATACAAACAGGTCCCGGACTGGCTCAACGCCAAGTTCTGGGCCAACCCGGAAAATTTTGGCAAGTACTGGTGGTGAAGCAATGAGTGTCTCGGTTTGTCCTTGCGGTAGCGGCGATCTGCTCGATACCTGCTGCGGGCATTATCACGCTGGGCTCCCCGCCCCCGACGCGCAGACCCTGATGCGTTCGCGCTACAGCGCCTACGTGCTGGGGCTGGTCGACTATCTAGTGACCACCACCCTGCCAGCGCAGCAAGCCGGGCTCGACCGCGAGGCGATCCGCAACTGGAGCCAGCAGAGCACCTGGCTGGGCCTTGAAGTCGAAGGCGCCGAGGTGTTCGGCGGCAAGCCCGAACATGCCTTTGTCACCTTTACCGCTCGCTGGCACGACAGCGATGGCGAGCATTGCCATCGCGAACGCTCGGCCTTCGTGCAGAACCACGGCCGCTGGTACTTCATTGACCCGACCGTCGGCCTCAAGGTCACGCGCAACGATCCCTGCCCATGCCAAAGCGGGCAGAAGTTCAAGAAGTGCTGCTCCAGTTACCTGGGTAGCTGAGCTGATGGCCCGCCTGCTGCTGATCAGCGTTCTGCTCCTGCAGCTGGCGGGCTGCGCCAGCTGGCTGGACAGCGACTACCAGGACCCACAGGTGCATCTGCTCAAGGTTGAACCGCTGAAGATGCGCCTGCTGCAGCAGGAATTCGTACTGCATGTCCAGGTCGACAACCCCAACGACAGCCGCCTGTTCATCCGTTACCTGGGCTACAAGGTGCTGATCAACGACCTGCCGTTGACCGAAGGCGAGGCCAGCCTGTGGCGCAGTGTCGGCCCGCACGCGCGGCGAACCTTCAAGATCCCGGTGCGCACCAACCTCTGGCAGCAGGTCAAACCCCTGGCCAAACTGCTCAAAGGCAGCGAAGGCCCACTGCGCTATCGCCTGGAAGGTGAGATGAGCAGCGGATTATTCTTCGCCCGCGACCTGCACTTGTCGCGCAGTGGTGAGATAATTCCCGGCGATCTTATTCCGGAGTAACCCAAGATGACCCAGCAACCCCATGTCCATGGCCCTGACTGCAACCACGATCATGATCATCACGACCATGACCATGGCCATGTACACGGCCCGCACTGCAACCACGGCCACCAGGAGCCGGTGCGCAACGCCCTGAAGGACGTCGGCCGCAACGATCCATGCCCATGCGGCAGCAGCAAGAAGTTCAAGAAGTGCCACGGCGCCTGATCGCGGCCTTTTGCTAGTGGTCGGCGCTTGCGCAGTACGCCGGCGCGACCGCTAGCTCCCCTGCCGGCCCGACGCCTCGTCAGCTGGTGAAAATAAAGGCTGCGCCCCGCTTGCATGGTGTGATCGCGCTCACTAACGTAGCGCCTTTTACCGCCACGCCCTGCAGGAGCCTGATCATGGCCGCGCCAGCCCTTCCCCCTTTTACCCCCGGTTCGGCGTAGCCGTTGCGATGCTCGGGCTGCTCAGCCTGGGTGGCTGCCAGATGGCCGGCCAGCGCGACAGCGTGCTGCCTGCCACGGGCGTGCAACCGCTCAAAGGCCTGGCACAGAATGTGTCGGTGCGCCGCAACGCCCTGGGCATGCCGCTGATTGAATCGAGCAACTTCCACGACGCGCTGTTCGCCCTGGGCTATATCCACGCCGGTGATCGCATCGGGCAGATGGTCGGCATGCGCCTGCTGGCTCAAGGCCGGCTGGCGGAAATGGCCGGTGCCGACGTGCTGGAAGTCGACCGCCTGATGCGCGCGGCCAACCTCAAGGCCAGCGCCAACCAGCTGTATGCCGATGCCTCGCCACGCCTCAAGCGTTTCTTCGAGGTGTATGCCCGTGGCGTCAACGCTTATATGTTCCGCTACCGCGACAAGCTGCCGGCACCATTGGCGCAAAGCGGCTACCGTCCGGAATACTGGAAGCCCGAGGACTCGGCGCTGATCTTCTGCCTGTACAACTTCAGCCAGTCGGTCAACCTGCAGGAAGAACTCGCAGCCCTGGGCCTGGCGCAAAAAGTCGGTACCGACAAACTGGCCTGGCTGCTGCCAAGCTACCCTGACGAACCGCTGGCGCTGGGCGAAACCGACAAGCTCAAAGGCCTGAACCTGAACACCCAGCTCGCGGGCCTGGCACCGTTGACCGCAGTCAGCGAGCAACTGGCCGAACTCAACCTGCTCGGCAGCGCCGGCTCGAGCAACTGGGCGATTGCCCCGCAGCGCAGCCGCAGCGGCAAGAGCCTGATGGCCAGCGATACCCTTGGTGCCTGGGCGATGAGCCCGGTGCAGATCCGTTCGCCCAAGTACCAGGCCGCTGGCGTATCCATCGCCGGCCTGCCGCTGGTGCTTTCAGGCTACAACGGCAAGCTGGCCTGGAGCGCCAGCGCGGTGATGGCCGACAACCAGGACCTGTTCCTGGAAAAACTGCGCAAGGAAGGCAGCCGCCTGATGTACCAGGCCGACGGTAAATGGCTGCCAGCCCAGGCCCGCAACGAAACCTTCTTCATCAAGGGCCAGCGCCCGCTGCGTGAAACCCTGTACGACACCCGCCACGGCACCCTGCTCGGCCAGCCGCAGAACGCCAGCCTGGGCCTGGCCCTGCGCATGCCCGAGCTCAAGGGCGACCAGAGCCTTGATGCGTTCTTCAACCTGTCGCGGGCGCAGAATGTCGAGCGCGCCTTCGACAACACCCGCGAGATTGGCGCTGCGGCGCTGAACTTCGTATTTGCCGACGCCAGCAATATCGGCTGGCAGGTCAGCGGGCGCTTCCCCAACCGCCGCGAGGGCCAGGGCCTGCTGCCGTCGCCGGGCTGGGACGGTCGCTACGACTGGGACGGCTACGCCGACCCGATGCTCCACCCCTACGACCAGGACCCGCCCCAAGGCTGGATCGGCAATGCCAACCAGCGCAGCGTGCCCAAAGGCTATGGCATGCAGCTGTCCAACAGCTGGTACTACCCCGAGCGTGCCGAGCGCCTGGCGCAACTGGCCGGCAACGGCAAGCACGACAGCCGCAGCCTGATGCTGATGCAAAGCGACCAGACCACGCTGTTTGCCGACAAGCTGAAGAAAATGTTCCAAGCCCCCGGCATGGCCCAACCGCTGAAGCAGGCAATCGACGCCCTGCCTGCCGAGCAACGGACCAAGGCGCGCGAAGCCTACACCCGCTTGATGGCCTTCGACGGCCGACTGAGCACCACCTCGGCAGATGCCGCCCTGTACCAACTGTTCCTGCAGGAAAGCGCCAAGCTGACCTTCCTCGACGAGCTCGGCCCTGAATCCAGCCCGAGCTGGCAGGCTTTTGTCGGTAACGCCCGGCTGTCGTACTCGGCCCAGGCCGACCACTTGCTCGGTCGCGAAGACAGCCCGTTCTGGGACGATCAGAACACCGCGCAAAAAGAAGACAAGCCGGCCATTCTCGCCCGCAGCCTGGCAGCAGCAATCACTGCCGGCGAAGCGCAACTGGGCAATAATCAGCGCGCCTGGCAATGGGGCAAACTGCACCAGTACCGCTGGCCGGCGCCGACTTTTCATGGCCTGGGTGACGCGGTCAGTCGCGGCCCGCTGGCCACGGGCGGCGACCACAGCACCCTGAACCTTGCGCCCTACGCCTGGGGCAAGGACTTCAACGCACAACTGGCACCGTCGCTGCGCATGGTGGTGGACTTCGGCCAGATTGAACCGCTGCAACTGCAAAGCAGTAGCGGCCAGTCCGGCAACCCGGCCAGCCCGCACTTTGCCGATGGCCTGGATGCCTGGTTCAAGGGCCGCTACATGAGCCTGCCGCTGCAACCACAAAACTTCGACCGCGCCTACGGCAACAAGCGCCTGACCCTGGTACCGGGCAGGTAAAACCGCGCAATCCGCACGCGCAGCCGGTGCAATGCCGGCTGCGCTGATCCATATCAACAGCCCCCGCCGACAAATCCCTTACAACGAAACTGAGGCAGGTTTCGTTACCCGCCTCTGCCTGATGAACCATAAAAACGATTGCAGCCCTGCGCCCAGGGGACCACCCCAGGCCAGGTGACTAAAGGAATAATGCAATGGCATCTGCCTTCTCCCGTCTGGCCCTGGTGGCCACGACCGTGTTCTCGTTCTCCGTATTCGCCAGCGAGCCGCCCCCGGCAGCGGCGGCCGACAGCGAACTGCTTGCCCGAGGCAAATACATCGCCCAGCTCGGCGACTGCATTGCTTGCCACACCGCACCGCAAGCACCGGAAATGGCCGGTGGCCTGCAACTGAAAACACCGATGGGCACCATCTACTCAAGCAACATCACCCCCGACCCGGACACTGGCATCGGCCGCTACAGCTTCGAGCAGTTCGACAAGGCCATGCGCGAAGGCGTGACCCCGGACGGCACCAACCTGTACCCGGCAATGCCCTACCCGTCCTACGCGAAAATGAGCGAAGCGGACATGCGCGCCCTGTACGCGTACCTGATGCAGGGCGTGACGCCGATCAGCCAGTCCAACCAGGAAGCGGACATGAGCTGGCCGTTCAACATGCGCTGGGGCCTGTCGCTGTGGAACTTCGCCTTCGTCGACAGCGAGCCCTTCGAGCCCGATCCCGCCAAGGACGAAGTGCTCAATCGGGGTGCCTACCTGGTGCAGGGCCTGGGCCATTGTGGTGCCTGCCATACCCCACGCGGCATCGCCTTCCAGGAAAAGGCCATGAGCGACGCCGGCCGCAGCGGCAAGCACTTCCTCGCCGGTGAAACCGTAGAGCACTGGCAGGCCCTGAGCCTGCGCAACCTGTGGACCGTGCAAGACACCGTGCAATTGCTCAAGACCGGGCAGAACCGCTTTGCCACGGTGTCGGGCAACATGGCCGACGTCATTCATCACAGTACCCAGCACTTCAGCGACGGCGACCTGGTGGCTATCGCCAGCTACCTGAAATCGCTGCCGCCGGGCAAGGATGACCTGCCGATGCCGGATATCCCGCTGGCCGCAGCCGTCGCCCCGGATGACCTGTTCAGCAGCCGCGGCGGCCTGGGCTACACCCAGTTCTGCAGCGATTGCCACCGCCCGGACGGGCGTGGGGTCCCGGGCCTGTTCCCGCCACTGGCCGGCAACCCGAGCATCGCCTCGACCAACCCGACCTCGCTGCTGCACATCACTCTCACCGGCTGGGAAACCGCGCAAACCGCCACCCATTCGCGGGTCTACACCATGCCTGGCTTCGCCCGCCTGGCCGATCAAGAGATCGCCGAGATCCTCACCTTCGTGCGCGGCCGCTGGGGCAACAACAGCTCGCCGATCACTGCCAAGCAGGTGAAAACCCTGCGTGACCAGCTCAACCCGCAGACCACCGACTCCAGCGCCTTTGAAACCCCGCGCCTGGCCAACCTGCTCGCCGCAGCCAACGCCGAGCAGGTGATCCGCGGCATGCGCTTGCACCTGCAAACCCGCGAGCTGTTGCCGGACAACGTCGGCAACGCGCTGAACTGCACCAGTTGCCACCTCAATGCCGGCACCGTGGCCGACGGCTCGCCGTTTGTCGGCGTCTCGGCGTTCTTCCCCAGCTACGCCCCGCGGGCAGGCAAGGAAGTCACCCTTGAAGAGCGCATCAACGGCTGCTTCCGGCGTTCGATGAACGGCAAGCCGATACCGCCGCAATCGGCGGACATGCAGGCGATGGTGGCCTATTTCGACTGGATGAAGATGAACACCCAGCCGGGCGACAAGGTGGCCGGGCGCGGGGTCGGCAAGATCGACACGGCGATCAAGCCAGACCTGGACAACGGCAAGCAGGTGTATGCCGAGCAGTGCGCGGTGTGCCATGGCAGCAATGGCGAGGGCTTGGCCCGTGAAGACGGCAGCCTGGTGTACCCACCACTGTGGGGCGACCAGTCGTTCAACATCGGCGCCGGCATGGCCCGCACCTATACCGCTGCGGCGTTCGTCAAACGCAACATGCCGATCGGCTTTCACGAGAAATTCCCCCTGGGCCAGGGCGGCTTGAGTGACCAGGAGGCAGTGGACGTCGCGGCCTGGTTCTCGCAACAGCCACGGCCGGACTTCCCGGACAAGGTCAAGGACTGGCCCAACGGCGGCAAGCCGGTGGATGCGCGATACTGAGGCTGTTCGGGGCCGCGCTGCGGCCCCTCGCAGGCAAGGCCAGTTCCCACTGAATGTGGGGCTGGCCTGGAATATGGTGTGAAACTTGCTATCACTGTGTTGTCTGGCATCGACCGGTAACGGCCCTTTGCCACCCCAACACTTTGCGAATCCAAGGACACACAATGAAAAAAGCATGGCTGACGCTTTCCGCACTCGCGTTGTGTCTGGCTGCGGGGAACACCCTGGCCAAGGAATACAAGGAGCTGCGCTTCGGCGTCGATCCGTCTTATGCACCGTTCGAATCGAAAGCCGCCGACGGTTCCCTGGTGGGCTTCGACATCGACCTGGGCAATGCCATCTGTGCTGAGCTCAAGGTCAAGTGCAAGTGGGTGGAAAGTGACTTTGACGGCATGATTCCGGGGCTCAAGGCCAACAAGTTCGACGGAGTGATCTCGTCGATGACCGTTACCCCGGCACGGGAAAAAGTCATCGACTTCTCCAGCGAGCTGTTCTCCGGCCCAACCGGCCTGGTGTTCAAGAAAGGTGCAGGCCTGACCGCCGACCCGGCCTCGCTCAAGGGCAAGACTGTCGGCTACGAGCAAGGCACCATCCAGGAAGCCTACGCCAAGGCCGTGCTGGACAAGGCCGGGGTCAAGACCCAGGCCTACCAGAACCAGGACCAGGTCTATTCCGACCTGACCTCCGGACGCCTGGATGCCTCGATCCAGGACATGCTCCAGGCCGAACTGGGCTTTCTCAAGTCGCCACAAGGCGCCGACTATGAAGTCAGTGAGCCGGTCGACAGCGAATTGCTGCCGTCCAAGACCGCAGTCGGTATCAAAAAAGGTAACACTGAGCTCAAGGCACTCCTGGACAAAGGTATCAAAGCGTTACACGACGACGGCACCTACGCCACGATCCAGAAAAAGCACTTCGGTGACCTGAACCTCTACAGCGGCAAATAACCACTGCGGGAACCGGCAAACGCCGGTTCCCGCATGATCGCGTCCACTGGCATAGGTTCGCTTCATGTTCGAAGACCTGCTGCAGTTCCTGGGGCTCTCGGCATTCAGCTTGAAGGGCTTCGGCCCCTTGCTGCTGCAGGGCACCTGGATGACCCTCAAACTGTCCTTCATGTCGCTGCTGGTCAGCGTTGGCCTGGGCCTGCTCGGCGCCAGTGCCAAGCTCTCGCCGCTGCGCCCGCTACGCCTGATCGCCCAGGCCTACACCACGCTGATTCGCGGCGTGCCTGACCTGGTGCTGATGCTGCTGATTTTCTACAGCCTGCAAACCTGGCTGACCAGCCTCACCGACGCCATGGAGTGGGAATACATCGAGATCGACCCATTCGCCGCCGGGGTCATCACCCTGGGCTTCATCTACGGCGCCTATTTCACCGAAACCTTTCGCGGCGCAATTCTCGCCGTGCCGCGCGGCCAGGTCGAAGCGGCCACTGCTTACGGCCTCAAGCGCCTGCAACGCTTTCGCTTCGTGGTCTTTCCGCAAATGATGCGCTTCGCCCTGCCCGGCATCGGCAACAATTGGATGGTGATGCTCAAGGCCACTGCTCTGGTGTCGATCATCGGCCTGGCCGACCTGGTCAAGGCCGCCCAGGACGCCGGCAAGAGCAGCTACCAGCTGTTCTACTTCCTGATGGTCGCGGCGTTCATCTACCTGTTGATCACCAGCGCCTCCAACGTCGCCCTGCGCTGGCTGGAACGGCGCTACAACGTCGGCACCCGGGAGGCCATCCGATGATCGAGCTCTTGCAGGAATACTGGCGTGCCTTCCTCTACACCGACGGCACCCACATCACCGGTCTGGCCATGACCCTGTGGTTGCTCACCGCAGCCCTGGCGATTGGCTTCGTGGTTTCGATCCCGTTGTCGATTGCGCGGGTTTCGCCGCGCTTCTGGGTTCGCTGGCCCGTGCAGTTCTATACCTACCTGTTCCGCGGCACCCCACTGTATATCCAGTTGCTGATCTGCTACACCGGGATCTACAGCCTGGAAGCGGTGCGCGCGCAGCCGCTGCTCGACAGCTTTTTTCGCGATGCGATGAACTGCACCATCCTCGCCTTTGCCCTCAACACCTGCGCCTACACCACGGAGATTTTCGCCGGGGCGATCCGCAGCATGAACCATGGTGAAGTCGAGGCCGCCAAGGCCTATGGCCTGCGCGGCTGGAAACTTTATGCTTATATCATCATGCCGTCGGCGCTGCGCCGCTCGCTGCCCTACTACAGCAACGAAGTGATCCTGATGCTGCACTCCACCACGGTGGCCTTCACCGCCACCGTGCCGGACATCCTCAAGGTCGCCCGCGACGCCAACTCGGCCACATTTCTGACCTTTCAGTCGTTCGGCATCGCCGCGCTGATCTACCTGTGCGTGACCTTCGCCCTGGTAGGGCTGTTTCGCATCGCCGAACGTCGCTGGCTGGCTTTTCTAGGACCGACACACTAGGACTGATATGCATCACTCGACCCACGACATTCTGGCGCCGGTTCCAGGCATTGCCCGCCAGATACACAGCTTTCACTTCGGCCCCCGCGGCGCCGGCAAGATCTACATCCAGGCCTCGCTGCATGCCGATGAACTGCCCGGCATGCTGGTGGCCTGGCACCTCAAGCAACGCCTGGCCGAACTTGAGGCCCAGGGCCTGCTGCGCCGCGAAATCGTGCTGGTGCCGATCGCCAACCCGGTAGGCCTGGAACAGGTACTGATGGATGTGCCGCTGGGCCGTTACGAGCTGCAAAGCGGCGAGAACTTCAACCGCCACTTCGTTGACTTGAGCGACCAGATCGGCGACCAGATTGCCGATCACCTGACCCAGGACCCGCAGCACAACATTGCCCTGATCCGCGAAAGCCTGCGCCGCGCCCTGGATGCCCATGCTGCCCACACCCCGCTGCAATCCCAGCGCCTGACCCTGCAACGCCTGGCCTGCGACGCCGAGATGGTGCTCGACCTGCATTGCGACTTCGAAGCCGTGGCGCACCTGTACACCACGCCCGAAGCCTGGCCGCAGGTCGAACCGCTGTCGCGCTACCTGGGCGCCCAGGCCAGCCTGCTGGCCACCGACTCGGGCGGGCAGTCCTTCGATGAATGTTTCACCCTGGTCTGGTGGCAATTGCAGCAGCGCTTCGCCAAGCAGTTCCCGATCCCCCAGGGCAGCTTTTCGGTGACCGTCGAATTGCGTGGCCAGGGCGATGTCAGCCATCCGTTGGCGGAACAGGACTGCACGGCGATTCTCGAGTACCTGACCCGTTACGGCGCCATTGAAGGCGAACCTGCCACCTTGCCCGCCCTCAGCTACCCGGCAACGCCGCTGGCCGGGGTGGAACCGGTGGCAACGCCGCTGGGCGGCCTGTTGGTGTTCCACGCCAAGCCGGGCCAGTACCTGCAAGCCGACCAACTGATCGCCGAAGTTATCGACCCGCTCAGCGACCGGGTCACCCCGGTGCGCAACAGCCAGCCCGGCCTGCTCTATGCCCGCTCGCTGCGGCGCATGGCCACCGCCGGCATGGTCATCGCCCATGTGGCCGGCAACCAGGCCTACCGCAGCGGCTACCTGCTGTCGCCTTGACCCCTTACCTTTAGAGCCTGCGCATGTACAAACTGACCATCGAAGACCTGCACAAACGCTACGGCGAGCACCATGTGCTCAAGGGCGTATCGCTCAAGGCCAGGACCGGCGACGTGATCTGCCTGATCGGCGCCAGCGGCTCGGGCAAGAGTACCTTCCTGCGCTGCATCAACTTCCTCGAGCAACCCAACGAAGGCAGCATGACCCTCGATGGCAAGCCGGTGCACATGACCCAGAACCATCATGGCCTGCACGTCACCGATCCGGACGAGCTGCAGCGCCTGCGCACGCGCCTGGCCATGGTGTTCCAGCACTTCAACCTGTGGAGCCACCTGAGCGTGCTGGACAACATCGCCATGGCGCCGCGACGGGTGCTGGGCGTGAGCAAGCACGAGGCCGAGGAGCGCGCCCGGCGCTACCTGGACAAAGTCGGCCTGGCACCGCGGGTGGCCGATCAATACCCGGCATTTCTCTCCGGCGGCCAGCAGCAACGGGTGGCTATCGCCCGGGCCTTGGCCATGGAGCCGGAAGTCATGCTGTTCGACGAGCCGACTTCGGCACTGGACCCGGAGCTGGTCGGCGAAGTGTTGCGGGTGATTCAGGGCCTGGCCGAAGAGGGCCGGACCATGATCATGGTGACCCACGAAATGGCCTTCGCACGCAAGGTGGCGAGCCAGGTGATGTTCCTCCACCAAGGGTTGGTGGAGGAGCAAGGGCCGCCGGACGAGGTACTGGGCAATCCAAAAAGCGAACGCCTGCGTCAGTTTCTCAGCGGCAACCTCAAGTAGCGGTCAGGCGACGGGGGCCGGTGGCGGCTCGTCAGGCAGAGTGGGCTCACCCGGCTCCATCGGCGGGGTATCACCCGGCTGTGCAGGGATAGGCGTGTCTGGATCAGGCTGACCGGGCACGCCGCCTGCGTGGAGGATGTGCGGGTGCGGATGGGCCAGCAGCGACCAGGCCAACATCCCAACGCTGTTGGGCTGCAGCACGGCCAGCTTGGCACTGATGGTCGGGTCGAGTTTCATGGGCGGCTCCTGGTTGACGTCCGCCTGGCGTGTTGCCGGGCGGAACAGTTCAACTCATTGGAGTACGCCGCAGGCAAGGAATTCCCTCGCCTTGTCGCCTCAGGTGCGTGGCAGGGTAACGCCGCGCTGGCCCTGGTATTTACCGCCACGATCCTTGTAGGACACTTCGCATTCTTCGTCGGATTCGAGGAAGAGCATCTGCGCCACGCCTTCGTTGGCGTAGATTTTCGCCGGCAGCGTGGTGGTGTTGGAGAACTCCAGGGTCACGTGACCTTCCCACTCGGGTTCAAGCGGGGTGACGTTGACGATGATGCCGCAGCGGGCGTAGGTGCTCTTGCCCAGGCAGATGGTCAGCACGTTGCGCGGGATACGGAAGTATTCGACGGTGCGGGCCAGCGCGAAGGAGTTCGGCGGGATGATGCAGACGTCGCTCTTGACGTCGACAAAGCTGCCGGCGTCGAAGTTTTTCGGATCGACGGTCGCCGAGTTGATGTTGGTGAACACCTTGAATTCGTCGGCGCAGCGCACGTCGTAGCCGTAGCTGGAGACGCCGAAGGAGATCAGCCGGTTGTCGCTCTCACCGCGCACCTGGCGCTCGACGAACGGCTCGATCATGCCGTGTTCCTGCGCCATGCGGCGAATCCACTTGTCCGATTTGATGCTCATGGCGGGGTGTCCTGAAATTGCGTGGTGAAAAAATTCTGTGGCGCATCTTACCGGGCCCGGCGCCGGGTTCAAAGTTCCATGCAGCATCAACCGTCGGATCCCCGTACCACGGGGCCTGCACGGGAGCGCGAGGCACCGTCAGTCATGAATTATGAGAAAGCGTCACAAGACCATTGGCACGTTCTGGAAAAAGGGTTAAGGTGACGCCACTGTGCTGCACGTGTCACTGAGAATATCTACCTGATGCAAGATTTCGATCAACCCATCTTCATGAATTTTCTGCCTCTTTGCACTCAGTCTCGGCCAGGGCGTTTCCTGAGTCGTAGTTAACTTTGTCCAAGGAGACAGACCATGTCCAATCGCCAAACCGGTACCGTTAAGTGGTTCAACGATGAAAAAGGCTTCGGCTTCATCACCCCACAATCCGGTGACGACCTGTTCGTACACTTCAAAGCCATCAAAGCTGACGGCTTCAAAAGCCTGAAAGAAGGCCAAGCGGTCTCTTTCATCGCTACCCGCGGTCAGAAAGGCATGCAGGCTGAAGAAGTAGAAGTTATCTAACTTCCGCTTTACAGCTTGAAGAAAGCCCCGCCCTTAACAGGTGGGGCTTTTTTTATGCCCTGGATTTTGACCTCATCGCGTGGCAAGCCCGCTCCTACCGTAGGAGCGGGCTTGCCACGCGAAAATCACCTCAGTCCTCGCTGATAGTGATATTCGGCATCGCCGGCGCCGCCGCTTCCTGCAACACGATCCGTGCACCGACCTGACGGGCCAGCTCCTGGTAGACCATGGCGATCTGGCTTTCCGGCTCGGCAATCGCCGTCGGCTTGCCGCTGTCGGCCTGTTCGCGGATCAGCATCGACAGCGGCAACGAGGCCAGCAGTTCGACACCGTACTGCGCCGCCAGCTTCTCGCCACCGCCCTCACCGAACAGATGCTCGGCATGGCCGCAGTTCGAACAGATGTGCACGGCCATGTTCTCGACCACGCCCAGCACCGGGATGTTGACCTTGCGGAACATCTCCACGCCCTTCTTGGCGTCAAGCAACGCCAAGTCTTGCGGGGTGGTGACGATCACCGAGCCGGCCACCGGGACTTTCTGCGCCAGGGTCAGCTGGATGTCGCCGGTGCCAGGCGGCATGTCGATCACCAGATAGTCGAGATCGTCCCAGGCGGTCTGGGTCACCAGTTGCAGCAAGGCCCCGGAGACCATCGGACCGCGCCAGACCATCGGCGTGTTGTCGTCGGTCAGGAAAGCCATGGACATGACCTCGACACCGTGGGCCTTGAGCGGCACGAACCACTTTTGCTCGCGAATCTGCGGGCGGGTGCCTTCGGCGATACCGAACATCACGCCCTGGCTCGGGCCATAGATGTCGGCATCGAGAATGCCTACCCGCGCGCCTTCGCGAGCCAGGGCCAGGGCCAGGTTGGCGGCGGTGGTCGATTTGCCGACACCGCCCTTGCCGGAGGCCACGGCGATGATGTTCTTGACGTTGGCCAGGCCCGGGATCTGCGCCTGGGCCTTGTGTGCGGCGATCACGCAGTTGATTTCGACCCGCGCCGAGGTAACCCCGTCGAGACCTTCGACAGCCGTTTGCAGCACCTGCGCCCAGCCATTTTTGAACAGGCCGGCGGCATAGCCCAGTTGCAGCTGCACGCTGACGCGATCGCCCTGGATATCAATGGCCTGGACACAGCCGGCGCTGACCGGGTCCTGGTTCAGGTATGGGTCGGTGTACTGGCGAAGAACGGCTTCGACGGCTGCGCGAGTGACGGCACTCATGGAGACTCCCGTGATAAAGACTGAGCAAAACAGACCACTATGCTAACCCGTCATCCCTCTTCAGATACGTCCATGGGGTGAAATATATTTCCCGGCGTTTTATAGTGGCCGATCACCGTTTCATCTCAAGTAGCCGAAAAAAGTAGCCGAGCCCCCATGTCCGAGCCACGTCAGATTCTCGTCACCAGCGCCCTGCCCTATGCCAATGGTTCCATTCACCTTGGCCATATGCTCGAGTACATCCAGACAGACATGTGGGTGCGCTTCCAGAAGCTTCGCGGCAACCAGTGCATTTATGTCTGCGCTGACGACGCCCACGGCTCGGCCATCATGCTGCGCGCCGAGAAAGAAGGCATCACCCCCGAGCAACTGATTGCCGCCGTCCAGGCCGAGCACAGCGGGGATTTCGCCGACTTTCTGGTCGACTTCGACAACTTCCACTCGACCCACGCCGAAGAAAACCGCGAACTGTCGAGCCAGATCTACCTCAAGCTGCGTGACGCCGGGCACATCGCTACCCGTTCGATCACCCAGTATTTCGACCCGGACAAAAAAATGTTCCTGGCCGACCGCTTCATCAAGGGCACTTGCCCCAAGTGCGCGGCTGAAGACCAGTACGGCGACAACTGCGAAAAATGCGGCGCCACCTACGCACCAACCGAGCTGAAGAACCCCAAGTCGGCGATTTCCGGCGCCACCCCGGTGCTCAAGGATTCGCAACACTTCTTCTTCAAGCTGCCGGACTTCCAGGCCATGCTCCAGCAGTGGACCCGCAGCGGTACCCTGCAGGACGCGGTGGCCAACAAGATCGCCGAATGGCTGGATGCCGGCCTGCAGGAATGGGACATCTCCCGTGATGCGCCGTACTTCGGCTTCGAGATTCCCGACGAGCCGGGCAAGTACTTCTACGTCTGGCTGGACGCCCCGATCGGCTACATGGCCAGCTTCAAGAACCTGTGCGCGCGCCGCCCGGAGCTGGACTTCGACGCGTTCTGGAACAAGGATTCGAAAGCCGAGCTGTACCACTTCATCGGCAAGGACATCGTCAACTTCCACGCCCTGTTCTGGCCAGCCATGCTCGAAGGTGCCGGCTACCGCAAGCCGACCGGCATCAACGTGCACGGCTACCTGACCGTCAACGGTTCGAAGATGTCCAAGTCGCGCGGCACCTTCATCAAGGCCCGCACCTACCTTGATCACCTGGCGCCGGAATACCTGCGTTACTACTACGCCTCCAAACTGGGCCGCGGCGTCGACGACCTCGACCTGAACCTTGAAGACTTCATCCAGAAGGTCAACTCCGACCTGGTTGGCAAGGTAGTCAACATAGCCAGCCGCTGTGCAGGCTTCATCCACAAGGGTAACGACGGCGTCATGGTGGCCGGCGACGCCGCACCGGAACTGACCGAGGCCTTCCTCGCTGCCGCCCCGGGTATTGCCGAAGCCTATGAAGGCCGCGACTTTGCCCGTGCCATGCGCGAAATCATGGCCCTGGCCGACCGCGCCAACGCCTGGATCGCCGACAAGGCGCCGTGGTCGCTGGCCAAGCAAGAAGGCAAGCAGGACGAAGTCCAGGCGATCTGCGCCCAGGGCATTAACCTGTTCCGCCAGCTGGTAATCTTCCTCAAGCCGGTGCTGCCGGTGCTGGCCGCCGACGCCGAGGCGTTCCTCAATGTCGCGCCACTGACCTGGGCCGATCACCAAACCCGCCTGAGCAACCATCAGCTCAACCCGTTCAAGGCGCTGATGAGCCGCATCGACCCGGCCAAGGTCGAAGCCATGACCGCCGCTTCCAAGGAAGACCTGGCCGCCAGCCAGACCAGCGTTGTCACCGGCAATGGCGAACTGGCCAAGGATCCGCTGTCGGCCGAGATCGACTTCGACACCTTCGCCGCGGTCGACCTTCGGGTGGCCCTGATCCTCAAGGCCGAAGCCGTCGAGGGCGCCGACAAGCTGCTGCGCCTGACCCTGGACATCGGTGACGAGCAACGCAACGTGTTCTCCGGCATCAAGTCGGCGTACCCGGACCCGGCCAAGCTCGAAGGTCGCCTGACCATGATGATCGCCAACCTCAAGCCGCGCAAAATGCGTTTCGGCATCTCCGAAGGCATGGTCATGGCCGCAGGCCCCGGCGGTGAAGAAATCTACCTGCTCAGCCCTGACAGCGGCGCCAAGCCGGGCCAGCGCATCAAGTAAGGCTCACGCCCCGGCCGATTGCGGCCGGGGCGTTCTCATCTTCGCGTCATTGCCGGATAATGGCGGACAGCCTCAGCATTCGGCCCCCTCATGAGCGAATTCTTCCTGGCCCTGGTCAGCGCCGCGCTGATCAATAACCTGGTCCTGCACCAGGGGCTGGCCATCGACCCCTTGCTGCGCAGCGACACCGATCCGGATCGGCGCCAGGTGCATGCGTTGGGCCTGGCGACCCTGGTGTCGCTGGTAGTGGCGGTCGGGCTTGGGCAACTGATTTATCACCTGGCGTTGCTGCCCCTGCAGCTTGAATACCTGCGCCTGTTCGTGTTCCTGGCGCTGTGCGTGTTACCGATCAAGCCGCTGCTCGCAGTGCTGACACGCCTGCTGCCAACCCTGCCCTTCGACGGTTTGTTGCCCCTGATGGTGGGTAACCTGGCGCTGCTAGGCTTGAGCCTGCAAGCCAGTGAAGGCAGCTATGGGATTTTGCAAACCCTGGGCTGGAGCCTGGGCGGTGGCCTGGGGTTCTGGCTGGCCCTGGGCCTGTTCAGCGACCTGCGCCAGCGCAGCGACCACGATGACATCCCCCTGGCCTTTCGCGGCCTGCCGATCGAGCTGATCGGCGCCGGGATCATGGCCATGGCGTTTCTCGGATTCAACGGACTATTCAACCCATGAGCTTGATTCAACGCATCGACGCCCTGTTGCCGCAGACCCAATGCGGCAAATGTGGCCATCCTGGTTGCCGGCCTTACGCCGAAGGCCTGGCGGCGGGCGAAGCGATCAACAAATGCCCACCCGGAGGCGGCGAAACCATCGCAGCCTTGGCCAAGCTGTTGCATGTGCCGGTGATTGAGCTCGACCACGAGCGCGGCCGTGCACCGGCGCAAGTTGCCTATATCCGTGAAGCCGAATGTATCGGCTGCACCAAATGCATCCAGGCCTGCCCGGTGGACGCCATCATCGGTGCGGCCAAGCTGATGCACACCGTGATCAGCGCCGAATGCACCGGCTGCGACCTGTGCGTGGCGCCCTGCCCGGTGGACTGCATCGACCTGCTGCCATTGACCGCCCACAGCAACATCGTGCCGATTGTCGGCGGCCTGGCCGAAGACACCCAGACCCTCGAGGCCCGCAGCCACAAGCGTAACCAGGCGCGGCGGCGCTTCGAGCAGCGCAACAACCGCCTGCAGCGCGAAGAAGCCCGCAAGCAGGCCGACCGCCTGGCCCGCAGCCAGCGTGCGGCCACTGCCACAATCACCACGCCGGGCGCCACTGTCGACGACCCGATCAAGGCCGCCATCGAACGGGTCAAGGCGCAGAAAGCTGCGGCCGCCGATGCAGCGCTGAAGCAGGCAAAAATCGCCGCCGCCATGAGCCGGGCGCAACTGAGCAAGGCCCGAAGCGCCTTTGGCGAGGCGCCGAACCAGGCCCAGCAAGCACAATTGGCTGAACTTGAGCACGAAGCGCAACAGGCCCAGGCTCGCCTGCAAGCACTGCAACCGGCGGCCGCCAATGGTCACGGCTGATAGCAGCGAGCGCCTGCGCAGCACCATGGCCATGGTGCTGCTGGCCAGCGCACCCGGGTTGCTGACCCTGCTGTGGCTGCATGGCTGGGGGCTGCTGCTGAACCTGCTGCTGTGCGCCGTTGCGGCGCTGGCGACTGAAGCGGCGCTGCTGCGACTGCAACAACGGCCAGGCCTACCGGCGCTGAACGACGGCAGCGCCCTGGTGACTGCGGTGCTGCTGACAGCGGCACTGCCTGCCTACGCGCCCTGGTGGCTGCCAGCAATTGCCGCCAGCAGTGCCATTGCCCTGGGCAAGCAACTGTACGGCGGCGTCGGCAAGAACCTGTTCAACCCGGCGATGCTCGGCTATGCGCTGGTGTTGCTGTCGTTCCCGCAGCACATGACCCAGTGGCCGGTCACCCAGGTGCTGGGCCTGACCGACACGCTGCAGCAAGTGTTCGGCCTTGATTTGGGCAACCAGCCCGACGCCTGGGCGCAAGCCACGGTACTCGACGGCCTGCGCAACAACCGCAGCCTGACCATCGATGAATTGTTCGCCAGTCATCCAGGCTTCGGCCACCTTGGCGGTCGCGGCAGCGAATTCGTCAACCTGGGCTTTTTGCTCGGCGGCTTGCTGCTGTTGCACCGCAAGGTCATCAGTTGGCATGCGCCGCTCGGCCTGCTGGCCAGCCTGTTCGTGGCCAGCCTGCTGTGCTGGAACGGCTCGGGCTCGGACTCAAACGGCTCGCCGTTGCTGCACCTGCTGTCCGGTTCAACCATGCTGGTGGCGTTCTTCATTGTCACCGAGCCGGTTTCAGGAGCGAAAAGCCCGAAGGCCAAGCTGCTGTTTGGCGTCGGCGCGGGCTTGCTCATCTACCTGATCAGAACCTGGGGCAGTTACCCCGACGGCGCCGCCTTCGCGGTCCTGCTGATGAATCTTTGTGTTCCGTCCCTGGAGCGCTGGGCAGAACGCGGGCAAGCATCATGAGCACCTCGTCGATTCGCACCACCGCCCTGCTACTGAGCCTTGCCGTGCTGGCCGTGGGTGGCACGGTGCTTTGGCAACAGTTCACCACCGCGCGCATCACTGCCGCCGAGCAGCAGCTCAAGGCCCAACGCTGGCTGAGCGTGCTGGCGCAGCAGGCCTACGACAACCAACCGCTGCAACAGCCCCTGACTCTGGGCGCCACCAACCTGGACCACAGCCGGCTGCTCGCAGGCTATCTGGCAACCTTGAAAGGCCAGCCGAGCGCCGTTGTGCTGCACAGCCAGAGCCAGGGTTACGGCGGCCCGCTGGACCTGCTGATTGCCATTGATGAGGGGGGTCGCCTGATCGGCCTCAAGGTGCTGCAACAACAGGAGACGCCAGGCCTGGGCGGCAAGCTGGTGGAACCCGGCAACACCTGGCTGCAAGGCTTTATCGGCAACAGCCGGCAAAAAACGCCTGATTCAGCCTGGGCGCTCAAGCGTGACAACGGCCAGTTCGATCAGTTGGCCGGTGCCACCGTCACCTCCCGCGCCGTCATTCAAGCCACCCACGATGCCCTGCGCTATTTCGACGAGCATCGCCAACAGTTGCTAAGCGCAGGTGCGGATGAATAGGCAATGGCTCGCTGCAATAAGCCTGGCGCCCGTGCTGGGCGCCACCCAGACATTGCTGCAGGCCAGCACCATGGCGCTGCTAAGCCTGCTCGCCGTCGGCCTGCACCGTCTGTGCATGACACCCCTGCGCAAACAGCTGGACGCTGGCGCCCGCCTGTTCGCAAGCGTGCTGATGGCCGCCCTGCTGGTCACCTGCCTTGAGCTAGGCTTGCGCGCCTGGGCCCTGCCGCTGGCACTGGAGCTGGGCCGCTATCCGGCATTGATCGCCGTACAATGCCTGCTGTTCGAGCTGGCCCTGGGTAACAGTGCCCGCTGGCGTACCGCAGCTACCACACTGGCAGCATTTGCTGCGCTGTGCATGGCCGCGGGGTTCACGCGCCAGCTGCTCAGTGAGTTTGCCAACCTGCGCCTGGCCGGCATGTTGCCCGGCGCCTTGATCCTTCTGGGCCTGATACTCGCCCTGTATAACCGGGTTTGCCAACGGCGAGCCCTTTCCCGTCGTCAAGGAACGCTTTGACCCCATGAATGCCGCCAAACGCCTGGAAATTTTTCGCAGGTTGCATGAAGACAACCCCGAGCCGAAAACCGAGCTGGCCTACACCAATCCTTTCGAACTGCTGATTGCGGTCATCCTCTCGGCACAGGCTACCGACGTCAGCGTGAACAAGGCCACGGCCAAACTGTACCCGGTCGCCAATACCCCGCAAGCCATCCATGCCCTGGGTGTTGACGGCCTGTCGGAGTACATCAAGACCATCGGCCTGTACAACAGCAAGGCGAAAAACGTCATCGAAACCTGTCGCCTGCTGATGGAGCAACATGGCAGCCAGGTACCAGAAACCCGCGAAGCGCTTGAAGCACTACCCGGGGTTGGCCGCAAGACCGCCAACGTGGTGCTCAACACCGCCTTTCGGCAACTGGCCATGGCCGTTGATACGCATATTTTCCGGGTCAGCAACCGCACCGGCATTGCCCCAGGCAAGACCGTTCTGGAAGTTGAAAAGGCCTTGATGAAGTTCGTGCCCAAGCCGTACCTGCTTGACGCCCACCATTGGTTGATCCTGCACGGGCGCTATGTGTGCCAGGCGCGCAAACCCCGTTGCGGTAGTTGCCGGATCGAAGATTTGTGCGAGTACAAGCAGAAAACTTCGGACGATTGAGCCGATAGTGAAAAGACAGCTTGGTCGATTGAAAAAATCTTTTTTACCCGGTCAAAATTTCTCGCTATAAGGTGCGCCAATGGCCCTCTTGGCTTGGAGTGACTTATGAGCACCGATAAAGAAGACCTGGTTGTAGATGACGACCTCGTCACTGACGAGGCAGACGACGAGCCCGTTGTTGAAGTGGCAAAAACCAACCTGAGCAAACGCCGCACCATCGACAACCTGCTGGAAGAACGTCGCTTGCAAAAACAGCTGGCCGATTACGACTTCGACCTCTGAAGGATCGATACCGACAGATCACAAAAGCCTCCTTGATGGAGGCTTTGTTGTTTCTGGGCGTTTCAAACAAGCCCGTTGCGCTGGGCCAGTTCGATCAGGTCAACCAACGAGCGAGCATTGAGTTTGAGCAATAGTCGCGTCTTGTAGGTACTCACCGTCTTGTTGCTGAGGAACATGCCATCGGCAATCTCCTTGTTGGTTTTTCCGCGGGCCAGTTGCTGCAGCACCATCATCTCCCGGCCCGACAAACGCTCGACCATGTCCGCCTCACTGGCGCCGCCCAGGTTCGAGCGAACCGAATGCAGTGCCTGGTTGGGGAAGTAGCTATACCCGGAAAGCACTGCCTTGATAGCGCTAAGCAACTCGGTCAGGTCCTGCTGCTTGCAGACATAGCCTGCAGCCCCTGCCTGCATGCAGCGCATGGAAAAGTGCCCGGGCGCCTGCGAGGTCAGTACCAGCACCTTGATGCTGGCATTGTTGGCGGTCAGCCGGGCGATCACCTCAAGGCCGTCAAGTTTGGGGATGCCGATGTCCAGGATAACGATATCCGGACCATGCTCGCGTGCCAGCTGCAATGCGTCCACGCCGTTATCCGTCTCGGCAATGACTTCATAACCATGCCGCTCCATCAACATGCGTACAGCCAGGCGAATGACCGGATGATCATCCACGATCAGGACTTTATTCATGGGCAAAATCCAATTGTTCGCTGTTCTATTTTTTGAGCCAGCACAATAGCCTAGTTACACGACATATTGTATTGCGCCATTAACAAGCAAATGCACACAAGGACACAGCCTACAACCATTAAAGAATTATCCTACAAGCGGGAAATACCAATAATTCTTTAAGGAATCAACACCTCGCTGGTAATTGCAGACCGTGTAAAGGCCGTACAAAACTTTCTCTATCACGGTAGCACCAGAGAATAAAATAACCTATAAAACCTAGCCTTATTACCTGAAGGAAATATCCTATAGACCTGTTTGATAAAACCAATATTGCAATTTGTGTATAATCGTTACATATCAGCACTGGACACATTACCCAACCGAGAAACACAGCATGCTGCCTGGCATGGCGCAGCCCATGTAAACCTCGCAGCTACTGCGAACTTGCCCCGGTGGGCACATGGGAATCCTGGATGAGCAAAATCGAGCCGAAAAGCCCTTTGACGATCATTGCGATTTTCGCCGGCATCATCGAAGCCTCGGCGCTAGCCTCGCTGCCATTTCTGGGTGAAGACAGCCAGGGTATTTATACCTGGTTCCTGGTGGGCTTTCCGTTCTTCCTCACGGTATTGTTCTTCCTGACCCTTAACTTCAACTACAAATCGCTTTACTCACCTGAGTTGAACGAACCGACACCAGGCGTTATTCCAACACCTGACACTGCCGATGCAAAAACTACTCTTGAGTCTCCACCCCCCGCCCTTGTTACTTCCAGTTCGGTTGATACTCCAGCCGACTGCCCCATAGAAACTCCGGAAGCAATCGAAACAGCGAAAGTACCCGCCATTAATAGCGGATGCACTACCATCACGATTACCCTGCGCGGCCCCGCAGCGGCTGACTTGATAAGCTACTTCGCCTTGCACGCACTCAAATCCCCGCCCGCACCGGACAGCAAATGGATTTTGTGCAATCTCGAAAGCAGGAGGCAAACCGTGTTGCTGACGCGGCCGTTGAATGGTCCGGCACACTAATCTTCAGGCAAAAAAAACCCCGGCACAGGCCGGGGTTTTTCTGCACAACAAGCCTCAGACCAGCTTGCGGCCCTTGTTCGCAGCAATACGCATGCGCAGGGCATTGAGCTTGATGAAGCCCGCTGCGTCGGCCTGGTTGTAGGCGCCGCCATCTTCTTCAAAGGTGGCGATGTTGGCGTCGAACAGCGAATCGTCGGACTTGCGGCCGGTGACGATGACGTTGCCTTTGTACAGTTTCAGGCGCACGACACCGTTCACGTTGACCTGCGAAGCGTCGATCATCTGTTGCAGCATCAAACGCTCAGGGCTCCACCAGTAGCCGGTATAGATCAGGCTGGCGTACTTGACCATCAGCTCATCTTTGAGGTGAGCGACTTCGCGGTCCAGGGTGATCGACTCGATCGCCCGGTGGGCACGCAGCATGATGGTGCCGCCTGGAGTTTCGTAGCAGCCGCGGGACTTCATGCCGACGTAACGGTTTTCGACGATGTCCAGACGACCGATACCGTTCTCGCCGCCGATGCGGTTGAGGGTAGCCAGCACCGTGGCCGGCGACATTTCAACGCCGTCCAGAGCAACGATGTCGCCGTTGCGGTAGGTCAGTTCCAGGTAGGTCGGAACGTCCGGAGCGGTTTCTGGCGACTTGGTCCAGCGCCACATGTCTTCTTCGTGCTCGGTCCAGGTATCTTCCAGCACGCCGCCTTCATACGAGATGTGCAGCAGGTTGGCGTCCATCGAGTACGGCGACTTCTTCTTGCCGTGACGTTCGATCGGGATGCCGTGCTTCTCGGCGTAGTCCATCAGTTTTTCACGGGACAGCAGGTCCCATTCACGCCAGGGCGCGATGACCTTGACGCCTGGCTTGAGGGCGTAGGCACCCAGTTCGAAACGGACCTGGTCGTTGCCTTTGCCGGTGGCACCATGGGAAATGGCATCGGCGCCGGTTTCGTTGGCGATTTCGATCAGGCGCTTGGCGATCAGCGGACGAGCGATGGAAGTACCCAGCAGGTACTCGCCCTCGTAGACGGTGTTGGCGCGGAACATCGGGAACACGAAGTCGCGTACGAACTCTTCGCGCAGGTCATCGATGTAGATTTCCTTGACGCCCATGGCCTGGGCCTTGGCGCGGGCCGGTTCGACCTCTTCGCCTTGTCCAAGGTCAGCGGTGAAGGTCACCACTTCACAGTTGTAGGTATCCTGCAGCCACTTGAGAATCACCGAAGTATCAAGGCCGCCGGAATACGCCAGTACGACCTTTTTTACGTCCGCCATGCCATCACTCCACGGGGTTGTACGGAAAGCCGTCGATTCTACCGGCCTTGCGACAAAATTTACAGTGGGGCGACAGCTTGTGACGACAAAGCGACAGGAACTGTCGAGAGCGCGACGGACGGTCGCACCTCAGGACTTGGCGACGGGCTTCGCGGTACTGGCTGCGGCAGCAGGTGCGGCCGGTGGTTTGGCTGCAGGTTCAACGGGCTTTTCCAGCGGTTTTTCGACAGGCATAACCCGATCAAGCTGAATATTCACCCGTCGGTTGCGCGCGCGGTTGGCTGCGCTGTTGTTGCGCGCCAGCGGGTAACGCTCGCCATGGAAGCGCACGGTGATCTGCTCTTCGGGAATACCGTGGGCCTTGAGGTACTCCATCACCGCCAGTGCCCGGCGCCGCGACAGGTCGCGGTTGGTCAGGCGGTTGCCGCTGTTGTCGGAGTGGCCGTCGAGTTCGATATGGTTAACAGTGGGGTCGGCCTTGAGGAAGTCGAGGATCACGTCCAGACGTGCCCGGGCATCGGCATCCAGGTCAATGCCGCCGCCCGGAAAGCCGACCCGCGCCTGACGCACCTGGTCATAATTCATCGGCAAAAGTTTTGCCGCGCAGGCCTGATAGTCGCCGTAGGCCTTGCTGAACTTGACCGGCAACACCCGCACTTCCATGGTCCGCCCGGCTTCACCGGCGTAGTTGCGCACCACGGTGCTACGGCCATCGAGCAGGCCGTTGATCAAGCGGCTGGCCTGGCCCTGGGAACTGGTAAAAAGCACGCCGCTGCGGGCCATGCGCACCGCGCCCAGGTTGATATCGCCACGTCCGGGCTGCCACGGCGCGGCCGCCGCCAGCAGGGTGGCGGAACCGGCACCGAGGACGTTACTGCTTGAGCGCAGCTGGAAAGTTGGCTGCTCGCCGGCCCGGCGAACGAACTCGCCGCTGCCGAAATCGGCAATGGGTTGAACCAGCCGACATTCGAACTGATCGCCTTCGACCTTCCACTCGACGTTCTCCAGACGGGTCTGGAAAGTGAGTGCCATGGCGGGCATGCTGGCAAACACACTGAGCAGGGCTAGATAACGCTGGCGCACGGGCGGCTCCACAGATTTTCACGGTATACCTGCACGCTATCGGTCGGTCGCGGCAAAACTTGATAGCGAGTGCTCGTAACCGGCTTTTCCGGTAGCATTCACCTTGAGTTCGACCCGCCTGGAATCCCCAATGTCCGACCGCCTGACCCTCCTGCGTCCCGACGACTGGCACATCCATCTTCGTGATGGCGCTGTATTGCCGCATACCGTCGGTGACGTTGCGCGCACCTTTGCCCGCGCAATCATCATGCCCAACCTGGTGCCACCGGTGCGCAACGCCGCCCAAGCCGGTGCCTACCGTGAGCGCATCCTTGCCGCACGCTCTGCCGGCAGCCGTTTCGAGCCGCTGATGGTGCTGTACCTCACCGACCGCACCCAGCCCGAGGAAATCCGCGCGGCCAAGGCCACCGGTTTTGTCCATGCCGCCAAGATGTATCCCGCCGGCGCGACGACCAACTCCGATTCCGGCGTGACCAGTGTCGACAAGATCTTCCCAGTGCTCGAAGCCATGGCCGAGGTCGGCATGCCACTGCTGGTACACGGTGAAGTAACGCGCCCCGAGATCGACGTGTTCGACCGCGAGAAGCTGTTCATCGACGAGCACCTGCGCCGTGTGGTCGAGCGCTTCCCGACCCTCAAGGTGGTGTTCGAACACATCACCACCAGCGAAGCCGTGCAGTTCGTCAACGAGGCCCCGGCCAACGTCGGCGCGACCATCACTGCCCAGCACCTGCTGTACAACCGCAACCACATGCTGGTGGGCGGCATTCGTCCGCACTTCTATTGCCTGCCGATCCTCAAGCGCAACACCCACCAGGTGGCTTTGCTGGACGCCGCCACCAGCGGCAGCAGCAAGTTCTTCCTCGGTACCGACTCGGCGCCCCATGCCCAGCACGCCAAGGAAGCCGCCTGTGGCTGTGCCGGCTGCTACACCGCCTATGCCGCGATCGAGTTGTACGCCGAGGCATTCGAGCAGCGTAACGCGCTGGACAAGCTCGAAGGCTTCGCCAGCCTGCACGGCCCAAGCTTCTATGGCCTACCGGCCAACACCGATTCGATTACCCTGGTCCGCGACAGCTGGACCGCCCCAAGCAGCTTGCCGTTCGGCGAGCAGACCGTTATCCCGCTGCGCGCCGGTGAGCAACTGCGCTGGCGCCTGCTGGAGGAAACTGCGTGAGCGAAGATCAGTACGAAGACGACCAGGAAGGTCATGGCGGCGGTCCGCGCCACCCGATGGCTGAACGCTTTCGCGGTTACCTGCCGGTAGTGGTCGACGTCGAGACCGGCGGTTTCAACAGCGCCACCGACGCCCTGCTGGAAATCGCCGCAGTCACCATCGGCATGGACGAAAAGGGCTTCCTGTTCCCGGAACACACCTATTTCTTCCGCGTCGAGCCGTTCGAAGGCGCCAACATCGAGCAAGCGGCTCTGGAGTTCACCGGGATCAAGCTCGATCACCCGCTGCGCATGGCCGTCAGCGAAGAGTCGGCACTGACCGACATCTTCCGTGGCGTGCGCAAGGCGCTCAAGGCCAATGGCTGCAAACGGGCGATCCTGGTCGGCCACAACAGCAGCTTCGACCTGGGCTTCCTCAATGCCGCCGTGGCCCGCCACGACATGAAGCGCAACCCGTTTCATCCGTTCTCAAGCTTCGACACCGCTACCCTGGCCGGCCTTGCCTATGGCCAGACCGTGCTGGCGCGGGCCTGCCAGAGCGCCGACATCGACTTTGATGGCCGTGAGGCGCATTCGGCGCGTTACGACACCGAGAAGACTGCCGAGCTGTTCTGCGGCATCGTCAACCGCTGGAAAGAAATGGGCGGCTGGCAGGACTTCAACGACTGAAGCCGTGCACCGCGCATAAAAAAACCGGCCATCAAGGCCGGTTTTTTTTGCCTGGCAAATTACAGCTTGCCAGCGTTCTCGCTCAGGTAAGCAGCAACGCCTTCTGGCGAAGCGGTCATGCCCTTGTCGCCTTTTTTCCAGTTGGCAGGGCAGACTTCGCCGTGCTCTTCGTGGAATTGCAGGGCGTCGACCAGACGCAGCAGTTCGTCCATGTTACGGCCCAGTGGCAGGTCGTTGACGATCTGCGAGCGGACAACGCCCTTGTCGTCGATCAGGAACGCGCCACGGAAAGCTACGCCGCCTTCGGACTCTACGTCGTAGGCCTTGGCGATGTCGTGCTTCATGTCGGCAGCCATGATGTACTGGACCTGACCGATGCCGCCGGCATTGATCGGGGTGTTGCGCCAGGCGTTGTGGGTGAAGTGCGAGTCGATCGACACGGCGATCACTTCAACGTTACGCGCCTTGAATTCGGCCATGCGGTGGTCCAGGGCGATCAGCTCGGACGGGCAGACGAAGGTGAAGTCCAGCGGGTAGAAGAACACCAGGCCGTACTTGCCCTTGATGGCCGAAGCCAGGTTGAAGCTGTCGACGATTTCGCCGTTGCCCAGAACAGCTGGAACGGTGAAGTCCGGGGCATTTTTGCCAACGAGTACGCTCATGCGATATCTCCTGATGGGGTGGAATCATCTTGCACAGGCCAGCATGCACTGGCCCGGCAGCGAAATGGCCGACCATCATACACCGCCCGGCGCCGCTCGCCGAATTTCAGTCCGAACGCTCGACAATCTGCCGTCGGTCGCTCTAGTTCGCCTATTACAGAAAGAGTTTTGACAAGCATTCTCATTAACATTAAGCTTCTTCGCATTGAGCCTTAACCAGCGATGGTCAGCCCTATGTATGTGTGTCTTTGTGTTGGTGTGACCGACGGACAGATCCGCGATGCGATCTATGAAGGATGCTGCAGCTACAAGGAAGTCAGAAGCGCCACCAACGTGGCCAGCCAGTGTGGCAAATGTGCCTGCCTGGCCAAGCAGGTGGTGCGCGAAACCCTCACCGAGCTTCAGGTCAGCCAGGCTGCGCTGCCCTATCCTGTAGAATTTACTGCAGCATAATTCAACGAATTCCAAGAACCGGACCCAGTGTCCGGTTTTTTTATGCCTGTAATTCAAGTAGTTAGGGGTTTAACGCGGAACACAAACATTCTTATTCCGATTAATTTTCATTTATTATTCAATAACTTAGGTTTGACAGTGGAAGTTGCGGGGCTCAGACTTGCCTTTATAGACACACTTACAGGGCAGGACCCCATCATGAAAGGCGACGTTAGCGTCATCCAGCATCTCAACAAGATCCTCGGAAACGAGCTGGTCGCAATCAACCAATACTTCCTGCATGCGCGCATGTACGAAGACTGGGGTCTGGAGAAACTCGGCAAGCACGAGTACAAAGAATCCATCGAAGAGATGAAACACGCTGACAAACTGATCAAGCGTATTCTGTTCCTCGAAGGCATCCCCAACGTCCAGGACCTGGGCAAGTTGCTGATTGGTGAACACACCAAGGAAATGCTCGAGTGCGACCTGAAGATCGAGCAAAAAGGCCTGGTCGACCTCAAGGCCGCCATCGCCCACTGTGAGACCGTCGGCGACTTCGGCAGCCGTGAGCTGCTCGAAGACATCCTCGAAGCCGAGGAAGAGCACATCGACTGGCTGGAAACCCAGCTGAGCCTGATCGACAAGGTCTCCCTGGAGAACTACCTGCAGTCGCAGATGGGCGAGTAAGTTCGCTGCCCTGCCCTACAGGCACAAAAAAGCCCCGCACTGCGGGGCTTTTTTTGACCAAACCTGGGGTCAGGCCTTGGCCGCCTCAGCCTTGGCTGCAGCGTCCTTGATCAGGGTCTGCAGTTCGCCGTTGGCAAACATCTCAGCCATGATGTCGGAACCGCCAACCAGCTCGCCGGCAACCCACAGCTGTGGGAAGGTCGGCCAGTTGGCGTATTTTGGCAGGTTGGCGCGGATTTCCGGATTCTGCAGGATATCCACGTAAGCGAATTTCTCGCCGCAACCCATCACGGCTTGCGCCGCCTTGGCCGAAAAACCGCACTGCGGGGCATTCGGCGAGCCTTTCATGTAAAGCAGAATGGTGTTGTTGGCAATCTGCTCTTTGATTGTTTCGATGATATCCATGAAGCACCTCGCGGCTGAACTTTCCGACCTGGTTGTCGGCACGGTGACGCATTGTATCGGAAAGCCGAGCAGGACGCTCGGCCTTGCCGATATCAGGCCGCAACCACCTGCACTGGCACGCCATTAAGCGCCGCATTACCCGACACCGCATCGAGCTGGCGCTCATCGGTGAGGTCGTTGGCGCTGGCGCCGGGCTGGCCCTGGGCGATTTCCATGCGCACCCCGGCACGGGCATGGCCAAAGCCATGCGGCAGGCTGACCACCCCCGGCATCATGTCGCTGCTGGCCTGCACTTCGACCTCGATTTCGCCGACCCGCGAGCTGACGCGCACACGCTGGCCATCCTGCAACTGGCGACCGGCCAGGTCGTCCGGGTGCATCAACAACTGATGACGGGGTTTGCCTTTCACCAGGCGATTATAGTTGTGCATCCATGAATTATTGCTGCGCACATGGCGGCGCCCGATCAGCAGCAGTTGACCCGCCGCCAGCGGCGGCTGCCCGGCAAAGCGCTGCAGGTCGCCGAGGATCTCCTGGGGTGCGGCCTGAATCCGTTGGTTAGCCGTCTTCAGGCGTGCAGCAAGGTTGGGCTGCAGCGGGCCCAGGTCGATGCCATGGGGGTGCTGGTCGAGGGTCTCAAGCGACAGCTTGAACGCCGAGGCCTCGCCATAGCGGCCCTGGCGCAGGCCGATATCGATCATTTGTGCCGGCGGCAGGGTCGGTTTCAAAGGCTTGTCGCTAAGGGCGGCAAAGGCCTTGGCCAGGCCGACGAAGATTTCCCAGTCATGCAAGGCACCTTCGGGCTTGGGCAGGATGGCCCGATTGAAGCGGCTGACATTGCGCACCGCAAACAGGTTGAAGGTGGTGTCGTAGTGATCGTTCTCCAATGCCGAGGTGGACGGCAGGATCAGGTCGGCGTAACGGGTGGTCTCGTTGATGTACAGGTCGATGCTGAGCATGAACTCAAGACCGTCCAGGGCGCGTTCAAGCTGGCGGCCATTGGGCGTGGACAACACCGGGTTGCCCGCCACCGTCACCAGCGCGCGAACCTGCCCCTGGCCTTCAACCAGCATCTCTTCGGCCAGGGCCGCCACCGGCAATTCGCCGCCATACTCGGGCAGCCCCGAGACCCGGCTCTGCCAGGCATTGAAATGCCCGCCTGAAGTACTCGCCACCAGATCCACCGCAGGCTCGGTACACAACGCGCCACCGACACGGTCGAGGTTGCCGCTGACCAGGTTGAGCAACTGCACCAGCCAGTGGCACAAGGTGCCGAAGGCCTGGGTCGAGACGCCCATGCGCCCGTAGCAGACGGCCTTGTCGGCGCTGGCGAAATCCCGCGCCAACTGGCGTATCACCGTGGCGTCGACACCGCATAGGGCGCTCATGGCCTCGGCGGTGAACGGCGCAATGGCCGCTTGTACCCTGTCCAGGCCATCCACCGGCAAGGCCGAGCGGCGAGTCAGTCCTTCGCCAAACAGGGTGTTGAGCAGGCCACAGAGCAGCGCCGCGTCAGTGCCGGGGCGAATGAACACATGCTGGTCGGCCATCGCCGCAGTCTCGCTGCGGCGCGGGTCGACCACCACCAACTTGCCGCCACGGGCCTGGATCGCCTTAAGGCGTTTCTCGACGTCCGGCACGGTCATGATGCTGCCGTTGGAGGCCAGCGGGTTGCCGCCCAGGATCAGCATGAATTCGGTGTGGTCGATGTCAGGGATCGGCAACAACAACCCATGGCCGTACATCAGGTAGCTGGTCAGGTGGTGCGGCAGCTGGTCCACCGAGGTGGCGGAGAAACGATTGCGGGTCTTGAGCAGGCCGAGGAAGTAGTTGCTGTGGGTCATCAACCCGTAGTTGTGCACGCTGGGGTTGCCCTGGTAGACCGCCACGGCGTTCTGCCCATGGGCCTGCTGGATGGCCCAGAGCTTTTGCGCAGCCAGTGCAAAGGCCTCCTCCCAGCTGATGGCTTGCCAGCTGTCACCGACACGCTTGTGCGGCGCGCGCAGTCGGTCAGGGTCGTTCTGGATATCCTGCAGGGCCACCGCCTTGGGGCAGATGTGGCCGCGACTGAAGCTGTCTTCGGGGTCGCCCTTGATCGAGCTGATACGCCGTGGGGCGTCGGGCTCGTGGGTGATTTCCAGGGTCAAGCCGCAGATGGCTTCGCACAGATGACAGGCACGGTGATGCTGGGTCTTGTTCATGGCCACCTCTTGCTCGGGTGTCTGGGATCAACCGACTATGAGCCTGACCCGAGCTTGCGGCCAGTGAGGTTCGTCGCGTGAATCTTCGCCCATCAGGCAAGGCGATTCAGCGCAGGCCCGCTACCGGGTTTGCCAAGGCGCTGGCAGGCAGTGTAAAACCCTTGTGCAGCGTATAAAAAAAGCTTCAGCCCAATGGGTTACGACACTGCCTGAAACATCGGCGACGAAACCCCCTCTTGGTATGACGCGACATTTAATTATAGTATTGCGTCTTCCCCTAATTCGTCGCCCCGTGCGGCTTTCGCCGCAGGTCACTTCCGTTGTTAAAAAAAACCGGTATGGCTGATCTGCGGTCTGTTGCAAAAAGGTAGTCAAACATGAGCGCTAGGCACTTTCTCTCCCTGATGGATTTCACACCCGAAGAACTGCTCAGTGTGATCCGTCGAGGTATCGAGCTGAAGGACCTGCGTAACCGCGGCGTACTGTTCGAACCGCTGAAAAACCGCGTGCTGGGGATGATCTTCGAGAAGTCCTCGACCCGCACCCGCCTGTCGTTCGAAGCCGGCATGATCCAGCTCGGCGGCCAGGCCATCTTCCTCTCGCCACGGGACACCCAGCTGGGCCGCGGCGAGCCGATCGGCGATTGCGCCATCGTCATGTCGCGCATGCTCGATGCGGTGATGATCCGCACCTTTGCCCACAGCACCCTGACCGAATTCGCCGCCAATTCGCGCGTACCGGTGATCAACGGCCTGTCCGACGATCTGCACCCGTGCCAGTTGCTGGCCGACATGCAGACCTTCCTCGAGCACCGCGGCGCCATCCAGGGCAAGACCGTGGCCTGGATCGGCGACGGCAACAACATGTGCAACAGCTATATAGAAGCGGCCATCCAGTTCGACTTCCAGCTGCGCATCGCCTGCCCGGCCGAATTCGAGCCCAATCCGCAATTCCTGGCCCAGGCCGGTGACCGCGTGCAAATCTTCCGTGAACCCAAAGAAGCCCTGCAGGGCGCCCACCTGGTGAGCACCGATGTCTGGACTTCCATGGGTCAGGAAGAGGAAACTGCACGGCGCCTGGCCTTGTTCGCGCCTTACCAGGTAACCCGCGAACTGCTCGACCTGGCAGCACCCGATGCCCTGTTCATGCACTGCCTGCCCGCCCATCGCGGCGAGGAAATCAGCCTGGACCTGCTCGACGACCCCCGTTCGGTCGCCTGGGACCAGGCCGAAAACCGCTTGCATGCACAGAAGGCGCTTCTCGAATTTCTTGTTGAACCGGCCTATCACCACGCATGAGTCAACCTTTACTGCTTAACCTGCGCGAGCTCGCCTGTGGCTATGGCGAGCAGCGCATCGTCCAGAACCTCAACCTGCACCTGAACGCCGGCGACATCGGTTGTCTGCTGGGCTCCTCCGGCTGCGGCAAGACCACCACCCTGCGCGCCATCGCCGGTTTCGAGCCGGTGCACGAGGGCGAAATCCAGCTGGGCGGCGAAGTCATCTCCAAAGCCGGGTTCACCCTGGCACCGGAGAAACGCCGGATTGGCATGGTGTTCCAGGACTACGCGCTGTTCCCGCACCTGACTGTGGCCGAGAACATCGCCTTCGGCATCGGCAAGCACCCGCAGCAGCGCCAGGTGGTCGACGAGATGCTCGAGCTGGTCAAGCTCGGCGGCCTGGGCAAACGCTACCCGCACGAGCTTTCCGGTGGCCAGCAGCAACGTGTGGCCCTGGCCCGCGCGCTGGCGCCCGAGCCGCAACTGCTGCTGCTCGACGAGCCGTTCTCCAACCTCGATGTCGAGCTGCGCCGACGCCTGAGCCACGAGGTGCGCGACATCCTCAAAAGCCGCGGCACCAGCGCAATCCTGGTCACCCACGACCAGGAAGAAGCCTTTGCCGTCAGCGACCACGTCGGGGTGTTCAAGGAAGGTCGTCTGGAGCAGTGGGATACCCCCTACAACCTCTACCACGAACCACTGACACCGTTCGTGGCCAGCTTCATTGGCCAGGGCTATTTCATTCGTGGCCAGCTGACCAGCCCGGAGTCGGTACGCACCGAGCTCGGCGAGCTGCGCGGCAACCGCGCCTATACCCTGACGCCCGGCAGCGCCGTGGATGTGCTGCTGCGTCCGGACGACATCATTCATGCACCGGACAGCGAGCTCAAAGCGCTGATCGTCGGCAAGAGTTTCCTCGGCGCCTCGACCCTCTACCGCCTGCAACTGCCGACCGGCAGCCAGCTGGAAGCGATTTTCCCGAGCCACAATGACCATCAGGTCGGCAGCGAAGTGGGGATCGAAGTGGCGGCGGATCACCTGGTGGTGTTTGCCGTGCCTGGCAGTGTCGCAGCGCAGTTGCCGGTGCCGGAGAACGGCGTTCGGCGGTATAGCTCGGCGGTCTGATGCAGGGCCAATCGCGGGGCAAGCCCGCTCCTACAAAGGTCAATGTAGGCGCTGGCTTGCCCCGCGATGCTTTCAAAGCATCAAAGTCCCACTGGCCACCAGCCTGGCATACCCACCAATCTTCACCCGCTCCCCTTCCAGCCGGCAGAACAATTCGCCGCCGCGACTCGAACACTGGAACGCCCGCAGCTGACTCTTGCCCAGGCGCTGCGCCCAGTACGGGATCAGGCTGCAATGGGTAGAGCCGGTCACCGGATCTTCAGGAATGCCGATACCCGGCGCAAAGTAGCGCGAAACAAAATCGTGTTCGATACCCGGCGCGGTAACGATCACCCCCAGCCCCGGCAATTGCGCCAGTGCCGTCATGTCCGGGGTACAGGCACGCAACACCTGCTCGGATTCGACCCGAACCAGCAGCTCACTGGTTTTCCACACTTCCAGCACCGGGCAGCCCAGTGCTTCGGCCACCGCTACCGTTTCATTCAACGGCTGTGGCTCGACGCGAGGGAAATCCAGTTGCAGGCGCGGACCGTCACGGCTGACGCTCAGCGGACCGGACTTGCTCTGGAACAACAAGCGCTCACCCGGCTCTTTATAGACCTCCCACAGCACATGAGCGCTGGCCAGGGTTGCATGGCCACACAGCGGCACTTCGGTGCTCGGGGTAAACCAGCGGATCTGCCAGCCTTCGGCATGGGGGACGACGAACGCGGTCTCGGCCAGGTTGTGTTCGGCGGCAATCTGCTGCATCAGCTCATCGGCGAGCCAGCTGTCGAGGCGATAGACCATGGCCGGGTTGCCGGCGAAAGGACGGTCGCTGAAGGCATCGACCTGATGGAATTCAAGCGGCATGAGGTGAATCTCAGAGTGGCGGGCCGCAGAGCATGCCCGCCAGACAGCCTCGGCCGACAGAGACAGAATCAAGCGATTTTGAGCATACAGATGTCAGTCGCGGCCAATGGCGGCGAATTTACCCTGGGTATGCTCGGCCAGCACTGCCGCAGCTAGCTCGACTTCCAGGCCGCGGCGGCCAGCGCTGACGAAAATTGTTTCAAAGGTTTGAGCGGTTTCATCAATAAAAGTGCGCAGGCGCTTTTTCTGCCCCAAGGGGCTGATCCCGCCCAACAGGTAACCGGTCGAACGCTGCGCCGCCGCCGGATCGGCCATCTCGCACTTCTTCACCCCGGCCGCATGGGCCAGGCCTTTCAGATCCAGACTACCGACTACCGGCACTACCGCTACCAGCAACTCACCCTTTTCGCTGCAGGCGAGCAAGGTCTTGAACACCCGTGCAGGCTCTAGGTTGAGCTTTTCCGCCGCCTCCAGGCCGTAGGACGCAGCCTTGGGATCATGTTCGTAACTGTGGATGTGGTGTTCGGCGCGAACCTTTTTCAGCAGATCCAGGGCGGGGGTCATGCAGGACTCCAAGCAGAAGGGTGAATGCCATTTCGCCGGTTACTTTAGGGCAAAAGTCCAGGCGCAACCAACGCCCATCAGCGCCGCCAATAGTCAGATTGTGAACGGTGGTTCACTTTCGACCTTTGACATAAGCGTTTCTTGTCTATATTTTTTCGATTCTGAATATAGCTGTGCCCCGATAAGGTGCATTTCCTGCCGCCGCCCGACCGAAATGGGGATTTCTGTCGGGTTTTTGTCGAGCGCTCACTGCGCCTCACAACAACAAGAACCGAGGTAACGAATGACGACTGCTCTGCGACAACCAACACTTTCAAGCCAGTGCATGGCCGAATTTCTCGGCACCGCACTGCTGATCTTTTTCGGCACCGGCTGCGTTGCTGCGCTCAAGGTGGCGGGTGCCAGCTTCGGCCTGTGGGAAATCAGCATCATCTGGGGCGTCGGCGTGAGCATGGCGATTTACCTCACCGCCGGGGTGTCCGGCGCGCACCTGAACCCGGCCGTGAGCATCGCCCTGTGCCTGTTCGCCGGTTTCGAGAAGCACAAACTACCGTTCTACATCGTTGCCCAGATCGCCGGCGCCTTCTGTGGCGCGGCGTTGGTTTACACGCTGTACAGCAACCTGTTCTTCGATTTCGAACAGGCCCACGCAATGATCCGCGGCAGCCAGGCCAGCCTTGAGCTGGCCTCGGTGTTTTCCACCTACCCGCACCCGGCGCTGTCCACCGGCCAGGCCTTCCTGGTCGAAGTGATCATCACCGCCGTGTTGATGGCGGTGATCATGGCCCTGACCGACGACAACAACGGCTTGCCGCGTGGTGCCATGGCGCCCCTGCTGATCGGCCTGCTGATCGCCGTGATTGGCAGCGCCATGGGCCCGCTGACCGGCTTTGCGATGAACCCGGCGCGGGACTTCGGGCCCAAGCTGATGACTTTCCTCGCCGGCTGGGGCGAAGTCGCCTTTACTGGCGGTCGTGATATTCCCTATTTCCTGATTCCGATTTTTGCGCCGATCATAGGAGCGAGCCTTGGGGCCGCCCTGTACCGCGGTGTGATCGCCCGCAACCTGCCGGTTGCCGAGAGCGAAAACGCCCAGACCGACGCCAACCCTCAGGGCAAGACCCAGGCATCCTGATGCCTGCGGTGGCGAGCCAGGCTCGCCGCGCCCTGATCTCTACCCCATTTAGTGCAAGGCCAACGACATGACAGACACCCAGAACAAGAACTACATCATTGCCCTGGACCAGGGCACGACCAGTTCGCGGGCCATCATTTTCGACCGTGATGCCAACGTGGTTGGCACCTCGCAGCGCGAATTCGCACAGCATTACCCTCAAGCCGGCTGGGTCGAGCACGACCCGATGGAAATCTTCGCCACCCAGAGCGCGACCATGGTCGAAGCCCTGGCCCAGGCTGGCCTGAGCCATGACCAGGTAGCCGCCATCGGTATCACCAACCAGCGTGAAACCACCGTGGTCTGGGACAAGGAAACCGGCCGCCCGGTGTACAACGCCATCGTCTGGCAATGCCGGCGCAGCACCGAGATCTGCGAGCAACTCAAGCGTGACGGCCTGCAGGACTACATCCGCGAAACCACCGGCCTGGTCACCGACCCGTACTTCTCCGGCACCAAGCTCAAGTGGATTCTCGACAACGTTGAAGGCGCCCGCGAGCGCGCCGAGCGTGGCGACCTGCTGTTCGGCACCGTCGACAGCTGGCTGATCTGGAAATTCTCCGGCGGCAAAGTGCACGTCACCGACTACACCAACGCCTCGCGCACCATGCTCTTCAACATCCACACCCTGGAGTGGGACGAGAAGATGCTCCAGGTGCTGAACATCCCGCGGCAGATGCTGCCCGAGGTGCGCAGCTCTTCGGAAGTCTACGGCCGCACCAAGAGCGGTATCGCCATTGCCGGTATCGCTGGCGACCAGCAGGCCGCGCTGTTCGGCCAGATGTGCGTGGAGCCCGGCCAGGCCAAGAACACCTACGGCACCGGCTGTTTCCTGCTGATGAACACCGGCGACAAGGCCGTGACCTCCTCCCACGGCCTGCTCACCACCATCGCCTGCGGCCCGCGCGGCGAAGTGGCCTACGCCCTGGAAGGCGCGGTGTTCAACGGCGGCTCTACCGTTCAGTGGCTGCGTGACGAACTGAAGATCGTCAACGATGCCCACGACACCGAGTACTTCGCCAGCAAGGTCAAGGACAGCAACGGCGTATACCTGGTGCCGGCCTTCACCGGTCTCGGCGCTCCGTACTGGGACCCGTACGCCCGCGGCGCGCTGTTTGGCCTGACCCGCGGGGTCAAGGTCGATCACATCATCCGCGCAGCGCTGGAGTCGATCGCCTACCAGACCCGCGACGTGCTCGACGCCATGCAGCAGGATTGCGGCCAGCGCCTGAGCGAACTGCGGGTTGACGGCGGCGCTGTCGCCAACAATTTCCTCATGCAGTTCCAGGCCGACATCCTCGGCACTTGTGTCGAGCGCCCGCAAATGCGCGAAACCACCGCCCTCGGCGCCGCCTACCTGGCGGGCCTGGCCTGCGGTTTCTGGAGCGGCCTGGATGAACTGCGCGGCAAGGCCATCATCGAGCGCGAGTTCACTCCGCAACTGGACGAAGTGGCCAAAGAGAAGCTGTATGCCGGTTGGCTGAAGGCGGTGGATCGCACCCGCGACTGGGAACCGCACGAAGAGTAAGCAGTAGACGCAAGCTGTAAGCTACAAGCTGCAAGTGCGTAAGACGCGAATCATCTTGTGGCTTGCAGCTTGTAGCTTGAGCTGTTTTCATGGCGCAATTTGCCCGGCTGCCCCAAAGGACCGCCCATGAATCTGCCCCCTCGCCAACAACAAATCCTCGAGCTGGTCCGCGAACGCGGCTATGTCAGTATCGAAGAAATGGCGCAGCTGTTCGTCGTTACCCCGCAAACCATTCGCCGTGATATCAACCAGCTGGCGGAGGTCAACCTGCTGCGCCGCTACCACGGGGGCGCGGCCTACGATTCCAGCATCGAAAACACCGCCTATGCCATGCGCGCCGACCAGATGCGCGATGAAAAGCAGCGCATCGCCGAAGCGATTGCCGCGCAGATTCCCGACCACGCTTCGCTGTTCATCAATATCGGTACCACTACCGAATCCATCGCCCGCGCCCTGCTCAACCACAACCACCTGAAAATCATCACCAACAACCTGCACGTGGCGTCGATCCTCAGTGCCAAGGACGATTTCGAAGTGTTGCTGGCCGGCGGCAACGTGCGCCGTGACGGCGGCGTGGTCGGCCAGGCCAGTGTCGACTTCATCAACCAGTTCAAGGTCGATTTCGCCCTGGTCGGTATCAGCGGCATCGACGAAGACGGCAGCCTGCTGGACTTCGACTACCAGGAAGTGCGTGTCTCCCAGGCGATCATCGCCAATGCCCGCCAGGTGATCCTGGCCGCCGACTCGAGCAAGTTCGGCCGTAACGCCATGGTGCGCCTGGGCTCGATCAGCCTGATCGACTGCCTGGTGACCGACCAGGCGCCGGTCCCCGCCCTCAGCCAATTGCTCAACCAGTACAAGATCCGCCTCGAAGTGGTCTGAGCCGGCGCACGCTGCCACCGCAACGGTGGCAGCTCGAATGTTCGTTATTTTTCATTTATTTGTCATCTGATCAGTATTTTCTATGGGAAGTGACTGGCGAGCCGCATTCTGTTGCGCTAGTATTTTCGAAAGTGAACATTAATGTTCAGATTCGATGCCAGAAAGACCTTCAGGAGGCCACCCGTGTCCCAATCCAGCTTGCCATCGCCCGCCCTTGCCGAAATCTATGACCTCGCCGTAATCGGCGGCGGCATCAACGGTGTGGGGATTGCCGCCGATGCAGCCGGACGCGGTCTTTCGGTGTTCCTTTGCGAAAAGGACGACCTGGCCAGCCATACCTCCTCGGCCAGCAGCAAGCTGATCCACGGTGGCCTGCGCTACCTCGAACATTACGAGTTCCGCCTGGTGCGTGAGGCGCTGGCCGAGCGCGAAGTACTGCTGGCCAAGGCGCCGCACATCGTCAAACCGATGCGCTTCGTGCTGCCGCACCGCCCGCACCTGCGCCCGGCCTGGATGATCCGCGCCGGCCTGTTCCTCTACGACAACCTGGGCAAGCGCAAGCAGCTCGGTGCGTCGCGCAGCCTGCGTTTTGGCCCGGGCAACCCGCTCAAACCGGCGATTACCCGTGGCTTCGAATATGCCGACTGCGCCGTCGATGACGCCCGCCTGGTGGTGCTCAACGCCATGGCCGCCCGCGAAAAAGGCGCCGACATCCGTACCCGCACGCGCTGCATCAGCGCCCGCCGGGTCGATGGGGTGTGGAACGTGCAACTGGAAAACGCCGATGGCAGCCAGCAGTCGATCAAGGCCCGCGCCCTGGTCAATGCCGCGGGCCCGTGGGTGGCCAAGTTTATCCAGGACGACCTCAAGCTCGATGCACCGTACGGCATCCGCCTGATTCAGGGCAGCCACCTGATCGTGCCAAAACTGTACGACGGCGAACATGCCTACATTCTGCAGAACGAAGACCAGCGCATCGTCTTCGCCATTCCGTATCTGGAACGCTTCACCCTGATCGGCACCACCGACCGCGAGTACACCGGCGACCCGGCCAAGGTAGCTATCACCGAGGGCGAGACCGATTACCTGCTGAAAGTGGTCAACGAGCACTTCAACCACCAGCTCAGCCGCGCCGATATCCTCCACACTTATGCCGGTGTTCGCCCACTGTGCAACGACGAATCCGACAACCCGTCGGCCGTTACCCGCGACTACACCCTGGCGCTGTCGGCCAGCACCGGCGAAGCACCGCTGCTGTCGGTGTTCGGCGGCAAGCTGACCACCTACCGTAAACTGGCCGAGTCGGCCATGAGCGAACTGGCGCCGTTCTTCACCCAGATGCGCGGCAGCTGGACCGCCACCGCTCCCCTGCCGGGCGGTGAAGACATGAGCACCCCGCAGGCGCTGGTGGATGCCATCCTGGCCCGCTGTGGCTGGTTGCCGGTGGAGATTGCCAAGCGCTGGGCACGCACCTACGGTAGCCGCGTCTGGCGCCTGCTCGAAGGCGTACAGGGCCCGCAAGACCTGGGTGAGGCGATTGGCGGCGGCTTGTTCACCCGCGAGGTGGATTACCTGTGCAGCGAGGAATGGGCGGTGAATGCCGACGACATCCTCTGGCGCCGGAGCAAGCTGGGGCTGTTCACCACCGCCGCCGAACAACAGGCGTTGCAGGATTACCTGCAGCGCCTGGAACTGAACCGCGCGCGGGTTCAGGCGGCCTGATCGCTGAACATCATCGCGGGGCAAAGCCTCGCGATGAACTCACCCATTCGGATTTCCGAACACTAAACACCCTCCCATTCGGCCATCCGGACGAATCCTACCTTCCGCAAACCGTCAAAAAAGATTAATCCCCCGATTTTTCATGGCGTTATGATCGAAATCAGGGCTTGGCACGAGTCATGCTCTACACTCAGTACCCGAATGCGCAAAACGCTTCACTGCAGTGTTCGCTGAACGAAAGAGCCGGCCAACGGCTCCATAAAAAAAACAACGTCGAGGAAATTTTGATGCGTATCGTTCCCCATCTGTTGGGCGCCGCTGTTGCGGCCGCTTTGATCAGCGCGCCAGCCTTCGCTGCCGAACTGACCGGCACCCTGAAAAAGATCAACGAGTCGGGCACCATTACCCTGGGGCACCGCGACGCTTCCATTCCGTTCTCCTACATCGCCGACGCTTCGGGCAAACCCGTCGGTTATTCCCATGACATCCAGCTGGCAATCGTCGAGGCCCTGAAAAAGGACCTGAACAAGCCGGACCTGAAGGTCAAATACAACCTCGTCACCTCCCAGACCCGTATCCCGCTGGTCCAGAACGGCACCGTTGACGTCGAGTGCGGCTCGACCACCAACAACGTCGAGCGCCAGCAGCAGGTCGACTTCTCGGTCGGTATCTTCGAGGTGGGCACCCGCCTGCTGACCAAAGCAGAAGACGGCAAGCCGGAAAACGCCAAGTACAAAGACTTCGCGGACCTGGCCGGCAAGAACGTGGTTACCACCGCCGGTACCACTTCCGAGCGCATCCTCAAGGCCATGAACGCCGACAAGCAGATGAAGATGAACGTCATCTCGGCCAAAGATCATGGCGAGTCGTTCCAGATGCTTGAATCCGGCCGTGCCGTGGCTTTCATGATGGACGACGCACTGCTCGCCGGTGAAATGGCCAAGGCCAAGAACCCGAAGGGCTGGGCAATTGTCGGCACCCCGCAGTCCTATGAAATCTACGGCTGCATGGTCCGCAAGGACGATCCTGCGTTCAAGAAAGCCGTCGACGATGCCATCGTTGCCCTCTACAAGTCGGGCGAGATCAACAAGATCTACGACAAGTGGTTCAACCAGCCAGTGCCACCTAAAGGCCTGAACCTGCAGTTCAAGATGAGCGACGAACTCAAGAAGCTGATCGCCGAACCAACCGACAAAGCTGCAGACGAAAAGAAGTCCTGATCCCCAGCTAGTTAGTGTCTAACCTTTCATCCGAGGGTGCCTCGCGCACCCCCGGATGCTCGAAGGTGCCCGTGAAAAACTGATCTGAGGGGAGATCCCGATGAATTACAACTGGGACTGGGGAGTATTCTTCAAGTCCACTGGCGTGGGCAGCGAAACCTATCTGGACTGGTACATCACCGGCCTGGGCTGGACCATCGCCATTGCCATCGCCGCCTGGATCATTGCCTTGCTGCTGGGTTCGATACTCGGCGTCATGCGTACCGTGCCAAACCGTCTGGTGTCGGGCATTGCCACCGCCTACGTGGAACTCTTTCGTAACGTACCGCTGCTGGTGCAGCTGTTCATCTGGTACTTCCTGGTGCCCGACCTGCTGCCAGAGAACCTGCAGGAGTGGTACAAGCAGGACCTCAACCCGACCACCTCGGCGTTGATCAGCGTGATCGTCTGCCTGGGCCTGTTCACTGCCGCGCGTGTTTGCGAGCAGGTGCGTACCGGCATTCAGGCGCTGCCCCGCGGCCAGGAAGCCGCCGCCCGCGCCATGGGCTTCAGCCTGCCGCAGGTGTACTGGAACGTGCTGCTGCCGCAAGCCTACCGGATCATCATTCCGCCGCTGACCTCGGAATTTCTGAACGTGTTCAAGAACTCCTCGGTGGCCTCGCTGATCGGCCTGATGGAGCTGCTGGCGCAAACCAAACAGACCGCCGAGTTCTCGGCCAACCTGTTTGAAGCCTTCACCCTGGCGACCCTGATCTACTTCACCCTGAACATGGGCCTGATGTTGCTGATGCGCCTGGTCGAGAAGAAAGTCGCCGTGCCCGGCCTGATCTCCGTGGGGGGTAAATAATGGACTTCAGTGGAATCATTCCTGCCCTGCCGGGCCTGTGGAACGGCATGCTCATGACCCTGCAGCTGATGGTCATGGGCGTTGTCGGCGGTATCGTGCTGGGCACCATCCTGGCCCTGATGCGCCTGTCGTCGAACAAGCTGCTGTCGAACGTGGCCGGCGCCTACGTCAACTACTTTCGCTCCATCCCGCTGCTGCTGGTGATCACCTGGTTCTACCTGGCGGTACCGTTCGTGCTGCGCTGGATCACTGGCGAAGACACCCCGATCGGGGCGTTCACCTCCTGCGTCGTGGCGTTCATGATGTTCGAGGCGGCGTATTTCTGTGAAATCGTCCGCGCCGGTGTGCAGTCGATCGCCAAAGGCCAGATGGGCGCCGCCCAGGCCCTGGGCATGACCTACGGCCAGACCATGCGCTTGATCATCCTGCCCCAGGCGTTTCGCAAGATGACCCCGCTGCTGCTGCAGCAGAGCATCATCCTGTTCCAGGACACCTCGCTGGTCTATACCGTCGGCCTGGTCGACTTCCTCAACTCGGCACGGGCCAGTGGCGACATCATCGGGCGCTCCAACGAGTTCCTGGTGTTTGCCGGCGCCGTGTACTTCGTCATCAGCTTCTCCGCTTCCTTCCTGGTCAAGCGTCTGCAGAAAAGGATAACCGTATGATCTCCATCAAGAACGTCAACAAGTGGTACGGGGACTTCCAGGTTCTGACCGACTGCAACACCGAGGTCAAGAAAGGCGAGGTGGTTGTCGTCTGCGGTCCGTCGGGCTCGGGCAAATCGACCCTGATCAAGTGCGTCAACGCCTTGGAACCCTTCCAGAAGGGTGACATCGTGGTCGACGGCACCTCGATCGCCGACCCCAAGACCAACCTGCCCAAGCTGCGTTCGCGGGTCGGCATGGTGTTCCAGCACTTCGAGCTGTTCCCGCACCTGACCATCACCGAAAACCTGACCATCGCGCAGATCAAGGTGCTCGGCCGCAGCAAGGAAGAAGCCACCAAGAAGGGCCTGCAACTGCTTGAGCGGGTCGGCCTCTCGGCGCATGCCCACAAGCACCCGGGCCAGCTCTCCGGTGGTCAGCAACAGCGTGTGGCGATTGCCCGCGCCCTGGCCATGGACCCGATCGTCATGCTGTTCGACGAACCGACCTCGGCACTGGACCCGGAAATGGTCAGCGAAGTACTCGACGTCATGGTCCAGCTGGCCAACGAAGGCATGACCATGATGTGCGTGACCCATGAAATGGGCTTTGCCCGCAAGGTCGCCAACCGGGTGATCTTCATGGACAAGGGCAACATCATCGAAGACTGCACCAAGGAAGAGTTCTTTGGTGACCAGAGCGTGCGCGATGAGCGTACCCAGCACTTCCTCAGCAAGATCCTGCAACACTGAGGTGATCATCACGCTCTGTCCGGTGTACGCCGGCAGAGCGTGCTGGCCGTACCAAGGCTACTGTGATGAAATGCGACCCTACGCTCTTTCGCCCTGCCAAGCCTGCCCTTGCCGTGAAACCCCGTCTGATTCGCCAGCTGCTGTTACCGCCACTGATCATCCTGCTGATGATCGGCCTGGGCGTGGCCGGCTTCATGATCAGCGAACACAACGGCATCCGCACCTTGAGCGAAAACGGCGAGCGACAGCTCGAGCTGCACGCGCGCGCGGTCGAGAGCGAGATCAGCAAGTACACCTACCTGCCAAGCCTGCTGGAGCTTGAAAACAGCGTTTCCAGCCTGCTCACCGAAGCCGATGGCGAACACCGCCAGGCGGTCAACGAATACCTTGAAGGCCTGAACCGCCGCAGTCGCAGCCGGGCGATCTTCGTCCTCGACACCAGCGGCCGGGTCCAGGCCACCAGCAACTGGCGCGATGTCGATAGCTTCCTCGGCGAAGACCTGTCGTTCCGCGCCTATTTCCAGGACGCCGTGCGCGGCCAGCCGGGGCGCTTTTATGGCATCGGCAGCACCACCGGGGAGCCGGGTTATTTCCTCGCCCACGGCCTGGAAGAACACGGCAAGATCATCGGCGTGGCGGTGATCAAGGTGCGCCTTGAGGCCATGGAAGAGCGCTGGCAACGGGCTCGCCTGGAGGCGTTCGTCAGCGACGAGAACGGCATCATCATCCTTTCCAGCGACCCGGCACGGCGGCTCAAGTCGGTGCGCCCGCTGACCCCGGAAATCAAGGAACGCCTGGCGCGCAGCCTGCAGTACTACTGGTGGCCGCTGAATGAACTGGAGCCGCTGTCGCGGGAGAAAATCGCCGACGGCGTCGAGAAGCTGAGCTTCCCGGCCAATGCCGAACTCGGCGATGGCCGCCGCGAAGTGGCGTACCTGGCGCAAACCCGGCGCCTGAGCGACACCCCCTGGCACTTCACCCTGCTCACGCCGCTGCAGGATCTGCGCCGCGAATCCATGGTCCAGGGCATCCTGGTCGGCGTCGCCTTTGCCCTGCTGGCGATCCTGCTGATTGCCTGGAACGAACGGCGCAAGGTGATCGCCACGCGCCTGGCCGCCCGTGAAGCGCTGGAAGAAGCCAACAGCCAGCTGGAGCGCAAGATCGCCGAACGCACCGCCGACCTGCGCGCCAGCAATGAACGCCTCAAGGGCCAGATCCGCGAACGCCGGCATGCCGAGCAGACCCTGCGCCACGCCCAGGACGAGTTGGTCCAGGCCGGCAAGCTGGCCGCCATCGGCCAGATGTCGACCAGCATCGCCCACGAACTGAACCAGCCGCTGGCGGCCCTGCGCACTTTGTCGGGCAACAGCGTGCGCTTCCTCGAACGCGGCGCGCTGGAAACCGTCAGCACCAACCTGCGCACCATGAACGACCTGATCGACCGCATGGGCCGCATCACCGCCAGCCTGCGCTCCTTCGCCCGCCGTGGCGAAGACAGCGGCAAGGCCTCGCTAGGCAAGGCCGTCGAGGCCAGCCTGCAAGTGCTGGGCAACCGCATCGCCGGCTGTCACCTGCAGTTGCACAGCAACTACGAAGACCAGAAGCTGGCCATTGACCAGACCCGCCTGGAGCAGATTCTGGTCAACCTGATCGGCAACGCCCTCGATGCCATGGCCGCGCAACCGATGCCGCAGCTGTGGCTGGAAGGCGAGCTGCAGGGCGACAAGTACCGCCTGCGCGTACGCGACAACGGTCACGGTATCGATGACGAAGCACGCAAGCACCTGTTCGAACCGTTTTTCACCACCAAACCGGGAGAGCACGGCCTGGGCCTGGGCCTGACCCTGTCTGCCAGCCTCGCCGCCGCCGCCAAGGGCAGCCTCAGCGTCGAACACCCCGCCAGCGGCGGTACTGCGTTCGTGCTCAGCCTGCCGCTGGTCAATGCCCCCACAGAATCAGCCGAGTCCCTATGAACCAAGCGCCCCTAACTGTCCTGATCGTCGAAGACGACCCGCATGTGCTGCTCGGCTGCCAGCAGGCGCTGGCCCTGGAGGACATTGCCTGCGAAGGCGTCGGCAGCGCCGAAGAGGCCCTGCAGCGCATCGGCGATGACTTTGCCGGCATCGTTGTCAGCGACATCCGCCTGCCCGGCATCGATGGCCTGGAACTGCTCAGCCGCCTCAAGGCCCGCGACCGCAGCCTGCCGGTGGTGCTGATCACCGGTCACGGCGATATCGACATGGCGGTCGGCGCCATGCGCAACGGCGCCTACGACTTCATGGAAAAACCCTTCGCCCCGGAGCGCCTGGTCGAAGTGGTGCGCCGTGCCCTGGAGCAGCGCGGGCTGTCCCGCGAAGTGTTTGCCCTGCGCCGGCAACTGGCCGGGCAGAGTACCCTTGAAGGGCGAATCATCGGCCGCTCGCCGGCCATGCAGAACCTGCGTGAACTGATCGCCAACGTCGCCGATACCTCGGCCAACGTGTTGATCGAGGGCGAGACCGGCACCGGCAAGGAACTGGTCGCCCGTTGCCTGCATGATTTCAGCCGCCGCCAGGGCGCGCCGTTCGTGGCCCTGAACTGCGGCGGCCTGCCGGAGAACCTGTTCGAAAGCGAGATTTTCGGCCACGAAGCCAACGCCTTTACCGGCGCCGGCAAGCGCCGGATCGGCAAGATCGAGCACGCCAACGGTGGCACGCTGTTCCTCGACGAAGTCGAAAGCATGCCGCTGAACCTGCAGATCAAGCTGCTGCGCGTGCTGCAAGAGCGCACCCTGGAACGCCTGGGCTCGAACCAGAGCATCGCCGTCGATTGCCGGGTGATCGCCGCGACCAAGTCCGACCTCGACGCCCTGGGCCAGAGCGGGCAGTTTCGCAGCGACCTGTATTACCGCCTGAACGTGGTGACCCTGGAACTGCCGCCGCTGCGCGAACGCCGCGAAGACATCCTGCAGTTGTTCGAACACTTCCTGCAGCAGTCGTCATTGCGCTTCGACCGGGAAGTCCCGCAACTGGACAGCCAGACCCTGTCGCGGCTGATGGCCCACGACTGGCCAGGCAACGTGCGCGAACTGCGCAACGTCGCCGAGCGCTATGCCCTGGGTTTGCCGGCATTCAAAAAGGCCGGTGCCAGCGCCAACCAGGGCCTGGGCTTTGCCGAAGCGGTCGAGGCCTTCGAGCGCAACCTGCTCGGCGATGCCCTGCAACGTACCGGCGGCAACCTCAGCCAGGCCAGCCAGGAGCTGGGCATGGCCAAGACCACGCTGTTCGACAAAGTGAAAAAGTATGGCCTGGGCTGACCGGCCGCAGAAACGGAACAAAACGTGGACCTGATCCTCAAAGCCTGCCTGGGTGCGGCCGTGGTGGTGATCCTTGCCGCCCTGGCCAAGACCCGCAACTACTACATAGCCGGCCTGGTGCCGTTGTTCCCGACCTTCGCCCTGATCGCCCACTACATCGTCGGCAAGGGGCGTTCACTGGAGGACCTGAAGACCACCATCCTGTTCAGTGCGTGGTCGATCATCCCCTACTTCGTTTACCTGGCGACGCTGTACCTGCTGGTCGAGCGCCTGCGCCTGGAAACTTCGCTGGCCCTGGCGACCCTGGCCTGGCTGGTGGCGGCGACGGTGCTGGTGAGTGTCTGGGTCAGGTTGCATTGACCTGTTCAGGGCAGCAGCAGTCTCAATACACCGCCACATGGGTATCGGCCAGGCGCTGCGTGTCTAGATACGGCAACACCGCACCCAGCAACGGCCCTTTGAACTGCTCCTGAAAGCGATGGGCCAGGCCTGGAATCAGGCGTAGCTGGCTGCCCTTGATGTGCGCGGCCAGATGTACGCCATGCATCACCGGCAGCAGCGGGTCGGCGGTGCCATGCACCACCAGGGTCGGCAGGCGCAGGTTGTTGAGCAGCTCAACCCGGCTCTGTTCGGCGAGGATCGCCATGATCTGGCGCTTGACCCCTTCGGGGTTGAAGGCGCGGTCGTAGGCTATCGCTGCCTGCTCAAGCAACGCCTGGCGATCATCCTTGACCTCGGGGCTGCCTAAGGCGGCCAGCAAGTCGGCCTGCTGTTCAAGCGCCACCTCGCGATTCGGCGCACCGCGCCTGGCCAGCAACTGCACCAGCGCCGGGCTTGGTGCCGGCAGGCCCTGGGCACCGGAACTGGACATGATCAGGGTCAGGCTCTCGACCCGCTGCGGTGCCAGCGCCGCCAGATGCTGGGCGATCATGCCGCCCATGCTCACGCCCAGGACATGAAAGCGCTCGACCTGCAGGGCATCCATCAACCCCAGGCTGTCTTCGGCCATGTCGCTCAGGGTGTAAGGCGCGGCCACCGGCAAACCCAGCTTGTAGCGCAGTACTTCGAAGGTCAGGTTGGCGTCGTCTGGCGCCTGGTTCCAGCTGGACAGGCCGACATCGCGGTTATCGTAGCGGATCACCCGAAAGCCCTGCTGACACAGGGCCACCACCACTTCATCGGGCCAGTGGATCAGTTGCCCGCCCAGGCCCATGACCAGCAGCAAGACCGGGTCCGAATCACGCCCGATGCTCTGGTAAGCCAGGCTGACCTGCGCCAGCTCGACCCGTTCAGTGGGCACGTTGACGTCGCAACGCGACGCTGCAAAAGAAGGAATGGCGCACATCAGCGCCAGAAAAAAAACCAAAGCCCGCATGAGCGAAACACCAGAATGCAAATCCCCAGTAGAGCGCGAGTCTGATGAAATTCGTTCAAGCGCGCTGCCACAGTTGCGTGACAGTTTGATGAATGTCGCCCGACGGTTATCCGCAGTACCTATGTACCGCATCTAGCGGCAACGCCTCGCGCCCAATGTGAACGCCATTTCCGGCCATAACTTCACGCTTGGGATACCGCCATGAGCGATTTGCCAGAAGTCCCCGCCCCTCACTCTCCTGTGGATTTCATTTCAGTCATAAACCACGACACTGCGTTGCTGGCAGATGCCAGCAAACGCTGGAAAGACCATCGCGATACTTTCACCGCCTTGCTTGCACAAGCACCCGGCGTTTACCAGACACTACAGGACGTAGTACGCGAACAGCTGGGTGTCGATCCGCTCAGTACTGCTCTGCGATTCAAGATTTCTGACACGCACCACAGCGATGTCAGCCTGGTCGCCCTTGCGGCCCACACGCGCCAATATCCTCAGCCCCCGGCAGACCTCGACCAGCGCGCCCAACTGACAGGCCTGGGCGCCGATCATCCGCTTATGCGCCTGACACCCACGCAGTTGCTCGCCACATTTGCCCAACTGGATATTCCCGCAGCAGTCAGACGGCAGTGGGATGACTTCTGGCATGCGCGGGCCTCGGATACCGCCATCAGCCGCCGCAGTCATGCCCTGAACCAGTACCTGGAGGTTTTCAGGGCCAGTTGGGATGTGGCGCTGGCAACGGGAAACTTCAATGCTCAACAGCAGCGCTCGGTCAGCGGCGTGCTCAATAACCCTGAATGGCTCCGCCAGGAAGGCAAACCCATCGATATCAGGACACTCTCGATCGACGGCCAAGTCATGCCGGGGGCGCTGCTGTTCAACATCGAAGACGAACCGCAACTGATGCTCTATCGCCCCGGCAGCACGCCCAACTTCAGTGCCTACACCTCCCAGTCGAATCTGGAAAAGGCCATGGGCTCCTCGGCCTCAAGCTTCAGCTAGGAAAGCCAAGACAGCCTCTCGGCCGGCTTCGCCTCGCTGTTCAACAGCCTTCTCAATAAGCGTCTGGACGCACTGGACAACAAGCCCGGCGCAGATATCCAGCAATTTGGCGAACTCGCCCTGTCGCTCATCCATTGGGTCGATACCCAGCAGCGTGATTCAATAGCATTGAGCGTGGCGCCGGCCATTGAAATGCTAGACAGCGACGCCCCCCAGCCGCGTTCGCTCTATGATTTCGGCAGCCTGAGCCTCGACATTCCCTACCCCATCCGCCTGCAACAGATCATCACCCAGCAGACACTGATGGCCAGCCTGGCCGAAACCAATCTGCAATCGCTCAAGGATCATCAGCAAGCCCTGGAGGATGCTTGCCAACAAGCAGAACAGGCCATCGAGCAACAGCTACAAGCCAACACCTGGGCCACCGAGCCCCCCTGCTGCCAATGCAGATTTGCTCAAGGCGCATTATCAGGGCTTACGTGCCCATGCCCGCTTCCAGAACCTGCTGGGACAGATCGACGACGAGGAAATGAGATGGCTGGAAAGTCTTATCGATCACCCCGAAAGCTTCCCGCGCCAGGGTTCCAGCATCGTCGCGGCACATCCGGTGCTCACCTCGACGTCGATGGACGAGGGCACCGAAACCTCTACCAGCACCACCCTGCACGGCTGCCTGGTGGTAACCCTGCAGAGCGATGACGCGGCGCACAGCCTGCTGCTGTACTGGCCAGGCGAGGCCGGCGGATTGCTGCGCTGCGCCAACCATGACGAGCTTGCACGCTGCTTCGCGGTCAGTGCCGAGGAAAATCAGTCCTTGAGCCTGAGCCCGGTGACCGGCGATGTCCTGGCCCAGGTGCTGGCCCATCACTTTGCCCAAGCTGCCCAAGCCACGATTGCACTCGCTGGCGACCCATCGTCCGCGGCGGTGAGCGAAACGCTGGCGCAGCGCCTGAGCGTGCCTTGGCATGCCGCCCGCGAGTATGCGTTCACCTTAATCCAGGAACAGGAGACCAGTGCCGCTCTGAGCAACATTTCCCTGGATTGGCTGGCAGGCCTGTCCGACGGTGACCGCCAAGAGCTGAAGTCCGGCACCCTTGGCTTCATTACCGCCATGTACCGCGCCCAGGCGCTTGTCGCTCGCGACCTGCCGCCCATCGACCTGTTCTGCCGCCAGCTCGTAAGCCAGCGCCTGAAGCTGGACTTTCCTGAATACGATGACAGCCCCATCACCCTCCACCTGCCACAGAGCGCCGCGTGGGTCCGGGTTGTGGTCGACAGCACAAGCCCGCAGGGCATTGCCACGAAGCTGACGCTCAAGCCCAGCAGCACTTGGGTAGACTTGACCCTGGAAAATCTTTTGCTGGAGAACGTCGACGAGGCGATGCGCGACCGCTTGAGCTTTCTTAAGCTCAAGTTGCAAACGCCGGACCAGACGCTGGCTCAACAGCTGACAGACGGCATCGACAAAACCTACCTGAGCGACCTGGCCAGTGACCTGGATCTGGCCCAGAAGTACGAGGATAAACTCTCCGAAGTATATCGTGGCACTCATGAAAGCCCCTTTGCCCGGGCCTATCGTCGCCAATGCCTGGGCGAACCTTTTCGTCAGATGCTCAAGCTGCACAGTGTTCAGGCCAGGGCCAAGGGCGAGCTGGACGACAAGGGCCAGACGATTTTCAACATCGCCATCGACGCCGATAGCGCAGCGGCCTACCTGGCCGACGGCCACGACATTCGCCTGATCCCCGCCCGGTTGACCGCAGGGGGCGAGGACACCGAAAGCTACGGCACCACACTGTCCGGGGTCACTTTCGTCACTGACCAGAATAGCGGCGTCACCGTGCTCTACCGCCCCGACCATCCAACCCGGCTGGTGCGCCAATACTCTAGCCTCGAAGAGGCCCGCGCCGGCTTATATGAACTGAGCAAACAAAGCGGCGAGATCGACTACCTTGCCGACCGCGCTCTGCTGGGCAATCCGGAGAATCACCGCTCGCGGATGCGCCAGGCCATCGAGCACCGTTTCGACGGCATCATCGGCCTGGGTTCGGCGTGGCCCTCGACCACATCCCTGGCCCAGCACCTGCTGGATGCCCAAGCCGGACGCAGGCTCGAAGCCCACAGAGCGACCTCGCGATCGAACCGTGACCTGTGGCTGGAAAACTTTGCCTACCAGAGCGGGATGGTTTTCAACTACATCAAGATGGCACTGGGTTTCATACCAGTGATAGGCAGCGTCGTCAGTGTCTACGACTTTTTCGACGCCTGTGCCAAGGGGCATTGCTGCAGGATGAAGTATACAAGGCGCTGGAGTCCCTCGAACAAGCCCTGCTGGCCTTCATCGATGCCGCCATTGACCTGCTGCCAGGCTTGAGTATCAAGGCCCTGACTGCGCGCCTGCTGACTCGCAAACGCCAGTTGCAACTGCTGCAAGCTGGCCCGACGGCTGGCATCGGCCCTGTAAGCGCCAGCACGGCCCGACGCCTGGCACGCTTTGAAGGTTATGAGTATCAGGCCCCCTTGTCATTGGCCGGAATCGAACCGGGTCGAATCGGCAAATACAAAGGCATCTACCAGCACGCCAAAGGCGACTTCATCCTGGTGGGCGACCGCCCCTGCCAGGTGCAATGGCTGGAGACGGAACACACCTGGCGTCTGCGTGGCACACAGCTCAAGGCCTGGCGGAAAAATATCGCGCTGAATGAAAACGGCCAGTGGGACACCCATTTCGCGCTGTATGGCGTGCACCTGCGCGGCGGCGGTGCAGGCGGCGGGCAGGTGCTGGGACACTTGGTGGACGCACTGGCACCGTACTGGCCGGCGGCGATTCGCGAGCGGCTGCCGACATCATGGACAGACCTGCGTCAGCGCCAATACCAAAGGCTTTTAAACAAGTTAAGGTCAGACGGAGAAGCCTTTCAACTGCAAACACGCAGAGTCAATGACAAACACCGCCAAGGGCTCGCTGTCACAGAACAAGAGCTCGAAAAGGACATCAAGGACGCAATTGCGCTGTACACAACCTACGAAGACTTCCTGGCACTGGCAACACGCTCCAATGCCCAGGCAACAAAAGATCAAATGAGCGTCACAGCGAAAATGCTGACCAGCCGTTACCACCTCAGATTGAACAACGCCATCACACGCATCGAGTCTATTAATACCGAAATAGCGAACATCGGCCTGGAGGTCAACAGACTGGTCCAGAGAATCCCGCAAACCCTGGCGCCGGACGGAACCGCAGGAGAGGCTTTTTACACCCTTGCCCGTCAACTGGCGCAGAAGAGAAATCAGGCACTTCCCCTTCGCCGCAACATTCTTGAAGCGCTTGAACTGATGGCACGCCATCTCGACAACATGAGGATCTGGAAACTCAAAATCACCCGGGGCATTGACCGACGGGACTATATCAGCGACATCGACCAAGTGACCGATACCCTCACACCCGTGGTGCTCAACGGCCTGCGAATCGACCAGCTCAAAGAGTTGATCAGTAAACCGCTAAGCGGTTTCGACCTAGGCTGGGCCAATCTTCAGATAAAATTGTCAGCACCGCGCAATCGCCTTGACCGGATGCTCTATGCCCTGAGCCAGCTTGCTTCGGTCAGCCTTAGCAGAGCGCAACGCAGTGCAATACTCAAACAAGGGGTCGATGAACTTCAAGCCTTCAAGAACAATCTGCGCTACTGGAGCATCAGCGATGATGAGTACTTCGACGCCGCTGTTGTAAAGGTACTAGAGAGTCGCCTCGACGACAGCATCAATTACTACAGCCGCTACTTGAATACACCCACCGAAAATCTTCCAACCGTGCCGAAAAACCAGCCCACAAGCGCTCGGGTGTTTCAGACCACTGACGACCTTTACCTTATTGGTACTCCCACACAACAGCGCAACACCTACACGCTCACGGGTATCAATGGCCGTGACGAAATCTACATTCAAGGCGCCGACGGTAAGTTCATCCTGCAAAACCCCGACACGTCCGCAGGTTCAGCCAGTCAACCGTCGCTTTCACAAAGCCGTTCCGAGGCACGCAAGTTTCTCGACGGATCCTCTGCGTTTCGCAACAAAGTAGATGGTTATGCCACTCAAAATCTGGAACCCGCCAGCCTTGAGGACTTGATGCTCAAACGGGCCGACGACCTGAATGCTGCCGCCAACACAATCGAACGCCTAAGCCCCACCGACGACTTGATCAACGAACTGCGCGAAGCCGCAAGACAGCTGGTGAACGATGGACGTCAACTGCGCGTCCAGCAAATTCTGCAAACCAAACAGCCTAACGGCGGCCACCTTGAGTACTTAGAGAATCAACGGGGTGTGGTGGAGATCGAAAAGGTTGGCGGCCTTGTGGAACTAAGAAAACGCCCCGATGGACGTCCGGACTTTCTGCAGGAGTACGTCATCTATGATCGCACGCAACAACCGCGACGTACCCTCTGGTATGCGCACTTCCATTACAACAAGCAGAAGCCGCGCTTTGCCGAGTTCGACAAAGCCCATTTGAAAATACCGGCCCAGCGCAAACTGGGCACAGAATGGCAAAGCAGCCAGATCGAAGAAGTGCAAATCTGGCGAGGTGACCTGGGCCGGCCATTGGCCGAACGTGTCTTCGCCAACCTCTTCTGAAACCACACCGGGCATCCTTGAACAGGATGCCCGGCTCGCGCTCTACGCCAGTTCGCTGCGCAATTGCCGCGCGGCAGCGACCATGTTGATAAGCGCCGCTTCAGTCTCCGGCCAGGCACGGGTCTTCAGGCCGCAGTCCGGGTTGACCCACAGGCGTTCAGCCGGGATGCGCTTGACCGCCTTGCTCATCAATTTGACCATCTCGGCCGTGTCCGGCACCCGCGGTGAGTGGATGTCGTAGACGCCCGGGCCGATGTCGTTGGGGTAGTCGAAAGCTTCGAAGGCCTCCAGCAACTCCATGTCCGAACGTGAAGTCTCGATGGTGATGACGTCGGCGTCCATGGCCGCGATCGCTTCGATCACATCGTTGAACTCGCTGTAGCACATGTGGGTGTGGATCTGGGTTTCATCGCGCACGCCGCTTGAGCACAGGCGGAAGGCTTCCACCGCCCAACCCAGGTATTGCTGCCATTGCGCCCGGCGCAGCGGCAGACCTTCACGGAACGCGGCTTCGTCGATCTGCACGATCTTGATGCCGGCGGCTTCCAGGTCCTGCACTTCGTCACGAATGGCCAGCGCCAGTTGCTCGGCCTGGACCTTGCGCGACACGTCTTCGCGCGGGAACGACCACATCAGCATGGTCACCGGGCCCGTCAGCATGCCCTTCATGACCTTGCTGGTCAGGCGCTGGGCGTATTCGATCCAGGCCACGGTCATGGCCTGCGGACGGCTGAGGTCGCCGTAGATGATCGCAGGCTTTACGCAACGCGAGCCGTAGCTCTGCACCCAGCCAAAGCGGGTGAAGGCATAGCCGTCCAGTTGCTCGGCAAAGTACTCGACCATGTCATTGCGCTCGGCTTCACCGTGCACCAGCACGTCCAGGCCCAGGCGCTCCTGGACCTGCACGGCATGGCGAATCTCGCTGTGCATGGCATCGGTGTAATCGTTGGCCGAGAGCTTGCCCTGCTTAAAGGCCTGACGCGCCAGGCGGATCGCCGAGGTCTGCGGGAAAGAACCGATGGTGGTGGTCGGGAATGCCGGCAGTTGCAGGCGCTGACGCTGGGCTTCGATACGCTGGGCGAAGGCCGACTGACGCCGGCTGTCGGCAGCGGTGACGGCGGCCAGGCGCGCCTGGACCTGCGGCTTGTGAATGCGTGGCGACTCGGCACGGCTTTTCTGTACCGCGCGGCTGTGACTCAGGGCGTTTTGTACTGCTGGCAGGTGCGGGGTATCCAGGGCCTTGGCCAGCACGGCGATCTCTTCACACTTTTGCACGGCGAAGGCCAGCCAGCTTTTCAGCTCGGCATCGAGCTTGTCTTCACGGGACAGGTCCACGGGACTGTGCAGCAACGAGCAGGAACCGGCGACCCAGAGGTTGGCACCGAAGCGCTGCTGGGCCTGTTGCAGCTGCTCCAGGGCCTTGTCCAGGTCGCAGCGCCAGACGTTGCGGCCGTTGACCACACCCAGCGACAGTACCTTGTAGGTTGGCAGGCGATCGAGCACGGCCGGCAGTTGTTCCGGGGCGCGCACCAGGTCGATGTGCAGGCCATCCACCGGCAGGCCGACGGCCAGGCCGAGGTTGTCTTCCAGGCCACTGAAGTAGGTGGCGACCAGTTTCTTCAAGGGCGAATACTGGAGGATGTGGTAGGCACGTTCGAAGGCGTTCTTCCATTCCTGCGGCAGGTCCAGGCCAAGGATCGGCTCGTCGATCTGCACCCACTCCACCCCCTGGCGCGACAGGCGGCTGAGGATTTCACCGTACACCGGCAGCAGGCGCTCAAGCAGGTCGAGCTTGTCGAACTCGCCGCCCTTGGCCTTGCCCAGCCACAGGTAGGTCAGCGGGCCGATCAGCACCGGTTTCACCGCGTGGCCGAGGGCCTGGGCTTCGGCGACTTCTTCGAACAGTTGCTCCCAACTGAGCAGAAAGCGCTGGTCAGCACTGAATTCCGGGACCAGGTAGTGGTAGTTGGTATCGAACCACTTGGTCAGCTCTTGCGCATATTGCGTCTGGCCGTGGCTGGCACCGCAGCAGGTGCTGGCGCCACGGGCCATGGCGAACAGGGTATCGAGGGTCGGCAGGCCGTTATCACCGGTAACCTGGGCGAAGCGCTCGGGAATTGCACCGAAGGTCAGCGAGTGAGTCAGCACCTGGTCGTACCAGGCAAAGTCGCCAACCGGCAGCAGCTCGATCCCGGCGTCTTTCTGCACCTGCCAGTGACGGGCACGCAGTTCGCGGCCAACGGCTTCAAGGCCGGCCTGATCGAGATCGCCTTTCCAGTAGGCTTCTTGTGCTTTTTTCAGTTCGCGGTCAGCGCCGATGCGCGGGAAACCAAGGTTGTGGGCCAGTGCCATGAGAAAACGTCCTCCCTGTAAAAGATGACGCTATTGTCGACAGTCAGACCAACATGAGACAAACTCAATAAATTCGTGTTCATCTCAAAGTTTACTCATGGAGCCCCTCGGTGCTGGAAATTCGCCATCTGAAAACCCTGCACGCCTTGCGCGAAGCCGACAGCCTGGTCGAGGCCGCTGAACGCCTGCACCTGACCCAGTCGGCACTGTCCCATCAGTTCAAGGAACTCGAGGAGCGCCTGGGCATGCCGCTGTTCATGCGCAAGACCAAGCCGCTGCGTTTTACCAGCGCCGGCCTGCGCCTGCTGCAGCTGGCCGATGCCACCCTGCCATTGTTGCGCGGCGCCGAGCGTGACATCGCCCGCCTGGCCGGCGGCACTGCCGGGCGCCTGCACATGGCCATCGAATGCCATAGTTGCTTCCAGTGGCTGATGCCGACCATCGACCAGTTCCGCGATGCCTGGCCGGAGGTCGAACTGGACCTGGCCTCGGGCTTTGCCTTCGCCCCGCTGCCGGCGCTGGCCCGCGGCGACCTCGACCTGGTGGTGACCTCCGACCCGCTGGAGCTCAGCGGCATCACCTACGTGCCGCTGTTTACCTACGAAGCCATGCTCGCCGTGGCCAACCAGCACCCGTTGGCGCACAAGCCGTACATGGTGCCAGAAGACCTGGCCACGGAAACCCTGATCACCTACCCGGTAGAGCGTGACCGCCTGGACATCTTCACCCGCTTCCTGGAGCCGGCCGACGTCGAGCCCGCGCAGGTGCGCACGGCCGAACTGACGGTGATGATGATGCAACTGGTGGCCAGCGGCCGCGGGGTCTGCGGCATGCCGCACTGGGCCTTGCACGAGTACAGTTCGCGCGGCTATGTGAAGGCCAAGCGACTGGGCGAGAAAGGCCTGTTCGCCACGCTCTACGCGGCGGTGCGCAGCGACATGCTCGATGCGCCGTACATGCGCGATTTTCTGCTGACCGCCAAGGACACCTCGTTCTCGACCCTCGATGGCGTCAGCGCGGTACGCTGAGCCTTACACGGCCCGGCGTTGCTCCTGCACCAGGCGCAACGCCAGGCCGGCCAGGACGAAATCCATCACGTAGCGCTGCAGCATCAGCCACAGCGGGTAGCGCACAAACCAACCGGCGATGCCGGCGGCGAACAATGCGATCAGCAGGTTGACCGAAAAGCTCACGGCGATCTGGGTCAGGCCCAGGGCCAGGCTCTGGAGCAGCACCGAGCCGTTTTCCGGCGAGACGAACTGCGGCAGCACCGAGAGGTAGAACACCGCCACCTTGGGGTTGAGCACGCTGGTCAGAAAACCCATCAACACCAGTTTGCGCGGCGAGTCCGGCGCCAGCTCGCGAGGCTCGAACGGCGAACGGGCACCCGGCTTGACCGCCTGCCAGGCCAGCCACAGCAGGTAGCCGGCACCGGCCCACTTGAGCAGGTCGTAGGCCAGCGGCACGGCCATGAACAAAGCAGTCAGGCCAATGGCTGCGGCCGTCATGTGCACCAGAAAGCCGCCGACCACCCCCAGCAGCGACGTCACCCCGGCCATGCGGCCCTGGCAGATCGAACGGGAAATCAGGTAGATCATGTTCGGCCCGGGGGTGAGCACCATCAGCAGCGCGGCGCCGATAAACAGCAGCCATTCATGGGTGGGGATCATCGGCATTCCTTTGCAAGTGAGATCAGGCAGGTGCTGTAGTTAACTGCCGGTACAGCGGCAGAATCAAGTCCCGGGTCAACGGCGCCAGCTCAAGGGTCAGTTGTTTGCGCGCCGAGACCCAGACCACCTCTTCGATTTCCGCGGCGGGCTCGACCGGCATGGCGGTGTGCACCTTGAAAATCTCGGCCTGGACGACAAAACCCGGCTCGTTGGCGGCCGGGGCACTGAATTGCCCCAGGTACTCGGCGTCCTGCGCCTCGATCGCCAGGCCCAGCTCCTCGAACAGCTCGCGGGCCAGAGCGCTGACCGGCTGCTCGTCGGCCTCGATCTTGCCGCCAGGCTGCATGAACGCCTGGGTACCGCGCTTGCGCACCAGCAGGGTACGGCCTTGCGGGTCAAGCAGGAGGGCGGCGGCGATGCGGATGGTTTTGCTCATGGGACGCTCGTGAACAGGAAAGCGCGCAAGGATCACATGTTGGCAGGTGCCTTTCAATCCTGGGCCGGTCTGACGAACGCCCCTTGCAAGCCCGCGCCATTGGCCGCATAAACAGGCCATGAACCTACCCGCCTGCAAGCACCCGGAACTGGACGCCTTCCACCGCGCGGTCCGCACCTGGTTCGAGCGCCAGTTCCCGACGGTCACCGCCGCCCAGGCCCGGGCCTGGCCGTTGATCGGCAGCGGGCAATCGTTGTTGGTGGCAGCGCCTACCGGCTCGGGCAAAACCCTCACTGCCTTCCTGGCCATCCTCGACGAGCTGTTCGTGCAGGGCCTGGCCGCCGGCCAGTTGCCGGACCAGACCCAAGTGGTCTACGTCTCGCCACTCAAGGCGCTGTCCAACGATATCCAGATCAACCTGCAGGCGCCGCTGGCCGGGATCAACGCGGTACTGGCCGAGCAAGGCCTGGCGCCGCTGGAAATCCGCACGGCGGTGCGCAGCGGCGATACCCCGCAAAAAGAACGCACAGCCATGCGCCGCCAGGCGCCGCATATTCTGGTGACCACCCCCGAATCGCTGTATGTGTTGCTCGGCTCGGCCTCCGGGCGCCAGGGCCTGGCCAGCGTGCACACGGTGATTGTCGACGAAATCCACGCCCTGGCCGGCAACAAGCGCGGCAGCCATCTGGCCCTGAGCCTGGAACGCCTTGAAGCGCTGTGCGGGCGGTCACTGCGGCGCATCGGCCTGTCGGCCACGCAACGCCCGGTCGAGCGCGTGGCGCAGTTTCTGGTGGGCCAGGGGCGCGAGTGCGCGATTGTCGATATCGGCCATGCCCGCCCCCGCGACCTGGGCCTGGAAGTGCCGCCGGTGCCGCTTGGCGCGGTGATGGCCACGGATGTCTGGGGCCTGGTCTACGATCGCCTGGCGGCCTTGGCCCGCGAGCACCGCACCACCCTGGTGTTCGTCAACACCCGGCGCCTGGCTGAGCGCCTGACCCGCCATTTGAGTGAACGCCTGGGCCGCGACGCCGTGGCCGCGCACCACGGCAGCATGGCCAAGGAGTACCGCCTGGACGCCGAGCAACGGCTCAAGCGTGGTGAGCTGCAGGTCCTGGTAGCCACCGCCTCGCTGGAGCTGGGCATCGATATCGGTGAGGTCGAGCTGGTCTGCCAGATCGGCTCGCCCGGCTCGATTGCCGCGTTTTTGCAAAGAGTCGGGCGCTCCGGGCACCAGGTCGAAGGCACGCCCAAGGGCCGGCTGTTCCCGCTGTCGCGCGATGACCTGATCGAATGCGCAGCGTTGCTCGATTGCGTACGGCGCGGCGAGCTCGATCGCCTGCAGGTGCCGCAGGCACCGCTGGACGTATTGGCGCAACAGATCGTCGCCGAAGTCAGCAGCCAGGAATGGCATGAACAGGCGTTGTTCGACTGCCTGCGCCGGGCCATGCCCTACGCCGAGCTGGATCAAGGCCACTACCAGGCGCTGCTGCGCATGCTCGGCGAAGGCTTCAATGGTCGCCAGGGTATCCGCAGCGCCTATCTGCACCGCGATGCGGTCAACGGTACCCTGCGCGGGCGCCGTGGCGCGCAACTGACGGCGCTGACCAGCGGCGGCACCATCCCCGATAACGCCGACTACAGCGTGGTGCTCGAACCGCAGAGCCTGAACATCGGCACGGTCAACGAAGACTTCGCGGTGGAAAGCATCGCTGGTGATATCTTCCAGCTGGGCAACGCCTCTTACCGCATCCTGCGCGTGGAAAGCGGCCGGGTGCGGGTCGAGGACGCCAAGGGCCTGCCGCCGAGCATCCCGTTCTGGCTCGGTGAAGCGCCGGGGCGTAGTGACGAGTTGTCGGCAGGCGTGGCACGCTTGCAAGGCGAGATCGACCAGCGCCTGGGCGCTGCCGACGGCCAGTTGCAACCGCTGCTCGACTGGCTGACGACCGAGCTGAGCCTGGGCCTGGACAGCGCCGAGCAGTTGCTTGAATACCTGGCCCATACTCGCCAGGTGCTCGGCGCCCTGCCCTCGCAGCAGACCCTGGTGATGGAGCGTTTTTTCGACGAGTCCGGCGGCACCCAGCTGATCATCCATTCACCGTTCGGCAGCCGCATCAACCGCGCCTGGGGCCTGGCCCTGCGCAAGCGCTTCTGCCGTACCTTCAACTTCGAGCTGCAGGCGGCGGCCAGCGAAGATGCGATTGTCCTGTCGCTGTCGGCCAGCCACAGCTTTGCCCTCGAAGAAGTCTGGCGTTACCTGCACAGCAACAGCGCCGAGGCGGTGCTGATCCAGGCCCTGCTCGATGCGCCGCTGTTCGGCGTGCGCTGGCGCTGGAATGCCGGCACCGCGCTGGCCCTGCCGCGCTTTGTCGGCGGGCGCAAGGTGGCGCCGCAAATCCAGCGGATGAAAAGCGAAGACCTGATAGCCGCAGTGTTCCCCGACCAGATCGCCTGCCTGGAAAACCTCGCCGGCGAGCGGCAGATTCCCGATCACCCACTGGTCGAGCAGACCCTCGACGACTGCCTGCACGAAGCCATGGACAGCGAAGGCTGGCTGGCGCTGCTGCGGCGTATCGAACACGGCCAGATCACGCTGATTGCCCGTGACCTGCCCGCGCCTTCGCCGCTGGCCTCGGCCATTCTCAACGCCCGGCCCTATACCTTCCTGGATGATGCGCCGCTAGAAGAACGACGCACCCAGGCCGTACTCAATCGCCGCTGGAACGAGGCGCAAAGCAGCGATGACCTCGGCGCGCTCGACCCGCAGGCCATCGCCGCCGTACAAAGCGAGGCATGGCCGACGCCCACCCGCAGCGATGAAATGCATGAGGCTCTGATGAGCCTGGCCTGCATCAGCCAGGCCGAAGCCGAGGCCAATGACGGCTGGCAAGAGTGGCTGGCGGCGCTGGGCAATGAAGGCCGCGCCTGCCGCCTGCAACTGAGCGGTGGCCAAGCATTGTGGCTGGCCCGCGAACGCCTGATGCTGCTGCGCGCCCTGTACCCAAACGCACCCCTGACACCCGACGTCAGCGCCCTGCCCGGCTTTGATCAGGCCATGGACGCCGAAGCCGCATTGGTCGAGCTGCTGCGCGCACGCCTGAGCGGCTTCGGACCGCTGACGACCGAGCAGATTGCCGCGCCGCTGCAACTGCCGGTCAGCGCCATCGAGCAGGCCCTGGCCCGCCTGGAAGGCGAAGGCTACGTGATGCGCGGGTACTACTTTCAACCAAATCAGCAACCGAACCAGCAACCGGGCCAGCAACCGGGCCAGCAGGCGCTGCAATGGTGCGAACGGCACCTGCTGGCGCGGATTCATCGCTACACCATCAAGCGCCTGCGCCGGGAAATCGAACCGGTCAGCCTGCAGGACTTCACCCGTTTTCTGTTCGACTGGCAGCACCTGGCACCCGGCTCGCGCCTGCAAGGCCAGGCCGCGCTGAGCGCCGTGCTCGATCAGTTCGAAGGTTACCCGGCAGCGGCGGCGGCCTGGGAAAGCGACCTGCTGCCCACCCGGCTCAAGGACTACAGCCCGCGCTGGCTCGACGAAGCCTGCCGCGCCGGCAAATATGCCTGGGCGCGCCTGGCCCCGAGCGCCGCGGCGAGCACCCTGCGCAGCACGCCGCTGGTGCTGTTGCCACGCCCCCGCCTGGGCTTGTGGCGGGCCCTGAGCCCGGCGCTGGACAGCAGCGAACTGGGCCTGCGTGCCCAACGCGTACACACGGTGTTGAGCGAACACGGCGCATTGTTCTTCGATGAGCTGGTGCACGATGCCCACCTGCTGCCCAGCGAACTGGAAAACGCCTTGCAAGAGCTGGTGGCCGCCGGTTTGATCAGCGCCGACAGCTTTGCCGGCCTGCGTGCACTGATTACCCCGGCGAGCAAACGCCAGGGCCGTAGCCATCGCCGCGGTCGCGGGCCATTGTTCGCCGGTATGGAAGACGCCGGGCGCTGGGCGCTGTTGCGCAAACCCACTGCCAAGCGTGACGAGGACCTTGAACACATCGCCCGCACCTTGCTGCGCCGCTATGGCGTGATGTGCTGGCGCTTGCTGGATCGCGAGGCCGACTGGCTGCCCAGCTGGCGCGAGCTGCTGCGCTGCTACCACCGCCTGGAAGCCCGCGGCGAAATCCGTGGCGGGCGCTTTATCAGCGGCCTGGCCGGCGAGCAGTTCGCCCTGCCTGAGGCCGTGGCACTGCTGCGCGAAGTGCGCCGGCGCCCGCTCGATGGCAGTTTGGTGGCGATCAGCGCCAGCGACCCGCTGAACCTGGTCGGCACCCTGCTGCCGGGCAGCAAGGTGCCTGCAGTCAGCGGCAATCGCCTGCTTTATCGCGATGGTGTGCCGGTGGCGATGCTGATTGCCGGCAAGCTCCAGTTCAATGCAGAAGATGAACTGGCGGCGCATGGCGAATGGCGCGAGCGCCTGATCCGCGATGCTGCTCTGGTCACTTGACCTGCGGCGCGGCGAACCCGGCAAAGCGCTTGTTGAAACCGGCCACCCGACCTTCGACCGTGGTCTTGCGTTGCTGGCCGGTATAGATCGGATGCGAAGCGCTGGAAACATCCAGGGCCACGTAGGGGTAGGTTTTGCCGTCGCTATGGGTGTAGCTGCGGTCAGTGTCGACGGTCGAGCCGATCAGGAAGTACACATCGGCGGCAGTGTCGTGGAACAGCACGGGGCGATAGTCGGGGTGAATGCCGGGTTTCATGGCCAAGCCTCTTGGGAAAATGAACGAACAAGAGCTGATACTATATAACATATCAATTTCTCGCAAATACAAATGATTTTCGATTCCAAGATGAAGCTTGCAGCCCTTGCGCGCTGCGGGCTGGCGCTGGAAACCCCAACCGGGCTAAGGTCGGGGTTTGTCCAGGCCCTGAGCCTGACCGTGCCATCGCAAGGAAACCGTATGAGCCTGTCACTTCTCAGCCGCTACGCCTTCTTCGCTGCCTGTGTGTTGTTCACCCTGGTCAGCCTGCCCTTCCTCCACCACGAATGGCTGTGGCCGTTCACCCTGGTGACCGCCGTGCTCAGCCTGATCGGCCTTGGCGACCTGCTGCAAAGCCGTCACGCGGTGCGCCGCAACTACCCGATTCTGGGCAATATCCGCTACCTGGTCGAAGGCATTCGCCCGGAAATCCGCCAGTACTTGCTTGAAGCCGACAGCGATGCCCTGCCGTTTTCCCGGGCGCAGCGCTCGCTGGTGTATGCGCGGGCCAAGAACGAAGCTTCGGACAAGCCTTTCGGCACCCTGATCGACGTGTACCAGTCCGGTTTTGAGTTCATCGGCCACTCCATGCGCCCGGCGCCGCTCAGCGACCCGTCGAGCTTTCGGGTAATCGTCGGCGGCCCGCAGTGCACGCAGCCGTACTCGGCGTCGGTGTTCAATATCTCGGCGATGAGCTTCGGCTCACTCAGCGCCAACGCCATCCGTGCCCTGAACCAGGGCGCCAAGCTGGGCAACTTCGCCCACGACACCGGTGAAGGCAGCATCAGCCCCTACCACCGCGAACACGGTGGCGACCTGACCTGGGAACTGGGCAGCGGCTACTTTGGCTGCCGCACCTCGGACGGGCGCTTTGACCCCGAGCGCTTTGCCGAGCAGGCGCGCAACCCGCAAGTGCGGATGATCGAAATCAAGATGAGCCAGGGCGCCAAACCCGGCCACGGCGGCATCCTGCCCAAGCACAAGGTCACCCGCGAAATCGCCGAAACCCGCGGGGTAATGATGGGTGAAGACTGCATCTCGCCGTCACGCCACAGCGCGTTCTCTACCCCGATCGAGATGATGCAGTTCATCGCCCAATTGCGTGAACTGTCAGGTGGCAAACCGGTGGGCTTCAAGTTCTGCCTCGGCCACCCCTGGGAGTTCATGGGCATCGCCAAGGCCATGCTGGAAACCGGCATCCTGCCTGACTTCATCGTCGTCGACGGCAAGGAAGGCGGCACCGGCGCGGCGCCAGTGGAGTTTACCGACCATATCGGCGTGCCACTGCGCGAAGGCCTGCTGTTCGTCCACAACACCCTGGTGGGCCTGAACCTGCGCGACAAGATCAAGCTCGGCGCCAGCGGCAAGATCGTCAGCGCCTTCGACATCGCCAGCGTCCTGGCCATCGGCGCCGACTGGGCCAACTCGGCGCGCGGCTTCATGTTCGCCATCGGCTGCATCCAGTCGCAAAGCTGCCACACCAACAAGTGCCCGACTGGCGTTGCCACCCAGGACCCGCTGCGCCAGCGCGCCCTGGTGGTGCCCGACAAGGCCCAGCGGGTGCACAACTTTCACCACAACACCCTCAAGGCCCTGGCTGAAATGCTCGCCGCCGCCGGCCTCGATCACCCCTCACAACTGCAAGCCAAGCACCTGGTGCGGCGCATCTCGGCCACCGAGATCAAGCTGTTCTCGCAGATGCATGTGTTCCTCAAGCCGGGTGAATTGCTCAACGGCGAGGTCAACGGCGAGTTCTATTCGCGGATGTGGCAGATGGCGCGGGCGGACAGCTTCGAGCCGCAGGAGGTGGCAGCGGCCTGAGGATCAGCACTGCGTTCCTCGTTGAATAACGACACAATCAGCGAGACGTTCATGGCTCCGACCTGCGAAACACCACCCATTTTGCCAGCAAGAAGCCGCAGGTCAGGCTGATCAGAGAAAAGCTCGCGACGGTGATCATCCCGTGCAACCGCCAATGATCGCCCAGCCAGCCCACGGCCAGGCTGACGGCGCCCAGGCACAGCATGAACAGCAAGTAGCGGCCGATCGAGGGCGGCCCGGCAAAGGTGTAGAGGGCGTTTACATAAAAGGAAAGAGTCGCGGCAACACAGAATGCCAGCAAATTACTCAGGGCCTGACTGAGATCGAATGCTACCCGCAGGACGAAAAAAAGCTGCCAATGGACCAGGGCGTTGGCGATGCCGATTACGCTGTAGGTGGAAAATCCTTTCCATATGTTGGCCATTGCCTGTCACGCCTCGCTGACCGTTGCGCCTGGGCTCAGCAGGCCACGCCATTGGCGGTTCGTCTACTGATACTAATGACAGGAACGGACGATTTACGACCAACGGTCTGTTGCTCAAGGGACAATCGAGACATCCGGTAATACGCAACTTTTGCAATTCGCTGCTAATACCGCCACCCTGCCCCCCGCCCGACGTGCGGCGCGTGTGTTTGCCGGCGTCTGCCTGTCACTATTAAACCCACTGTTCAAGAGCCCGCTGCCATGCTTAACGGACGCGACCCGCGCATCGATTTCTTTCGAGGCCTGGCGTTGATCTTCATTTTCTGGGATCACGTCCCCCACAACCCTTTAGGCCAGATCACCCTGCGTAACATCGGTTTCAGCGATGCCGCCGAGGTTTTCGTCTTCCTTGCCGGCTACGCTGCAGTGCTGGCCTACGGCAAGGTGCTGCAGCGCGACGGTTATCTGATCGCCTGCGTGAAAATCCTGCGCCGCACCTGGGTGCTGTATGTGGTGCATATCTTCCTGCTGGCGATGCTGATGGGCATCGTGTTCTTTGCCAACAGCCATGTAGAAACTCGCGACCTGGTCGAGGAAATGGGTCTTACCCACTTCGTCACCAACCCTCAGCAAGCCCTGACCGACGAGCTGCTGTTGCGCTTCAAACCCAACCTGATGGACCCGCTGCCGCTGTACATCGTGCTACTGGCCGGCCTGGCGCTGGGGCTGGGGCTGCTGATGCGCAACACCCTGGCGGTGGTCGGTGTATCGATGGCGGTGTACCTGGCGGCCCCCGGCATGGGCTGGAACCTGGCGAATTTTTCCGATGGCGTGTGGTACTTCAACCCGGTCACCTGGCAGTTCCTGTTCGTGCTGGGCGGCGCCGCGGCGTTGTACGGGCAGCAGGCGCGGCCAGCACAAACCCGACCGTTGCGCCGCCAGCCACTGTTCCTGGCAGCTGCCGCCTATTCGCTGACAGCCGGCATCATTACCCTGTCCTGGCGCTGGCCAGAGATTCACGATGCGTGGATGCCGGCCAGCCTCAACAACCTGCTGTACCCAATCAGCAAGACCGACCTGTCGCCGGTGCGCTTGCTGCACTTCCTGGCCCTGGCCTACGTCACCGCCAAGCTGCTGCCCGGCAGCGGCTGGACGCAGAACTGGCTGGCGCAGCAAACCGGGCGCATGGGCCGCTATTCGCTTGAAGTATTCTGCCTGGGGGTGCTGCTGGCGCCGCTGGCGGACATGATTAATGCCATGGCTGGCGATGCCTTTGCCATGCAGGTATTCACCGCCCTGGTGGGCGTCGCGATCATGGCCCTGCTCGGCGCCTGGCTGGACTTCAACAAGCGCCTGACCCAGCCGATGCGGGCGGTTGCTACCTGATTCGCGCAGGTAAAAAAAGGTTCTTCACGGAATCCCGGGGGCTATGATTCTTGGGTTGGGTTGCGGGCTTATCCATTCGGTGTGGCGCGGCTGCCGGCCCCTTCCGCCCTTACGGCGGGTCCCTTTTGTTCTTGGTGTATGGACCGGAGACATCGCTGACACATGTACGGAGACATGGTTGACACATTATCGCTTGCCATCCGGGTTGTTGAAATCGATGGTTCTCAGCTTGCGGTGGCAGAAGTAGACGTCGAAGTGATCAGGTCCCTTCTCGCTCGGGCGCAAAGCCAAAATGTGGCCCACCAGCGCTTTTGCTATCCGGAATGAGCGCTTCTTGAAGCGGAACTGACTGTCGTAGGGTTTGACTAGGATATCTTCGGGTCCGTATTCAAAGGTTGGTACCCGGCTTGGAAACGGCCGTGTGCTCATCTGGTAGCGCTCCCTCGGTACTTGGTAGTCCAACTGCTGGTGGGGTCGCTTGTAGTTGTAGACGCCACGCCACAGGTCGAACGCCTCCTGCGCCTCCCGCAAATCACGGAAGGTGCGGTCCCTGAGCACTTCTGCCTTGAGCGTTCGGTGGAAGCGCTCGTCTTTACCGTTGGTCTGTGGGTGCCCTGGCCGGCTGAAGGTCAAGCGTATGCCCAGACGCACTATCCAGATCCCTAGCGGCGTCAGCTCTCCAGGGTTTCGTGGTGCCCCCCAGGGCGCGCCATTGTCTGCGTTGATCTGCAGGGGAAGGCCATACCGCCTGAACAGATCGGTCAGGTGCTCCTGGACCAATTCGGTTCGCTGATGCGCACAGGCTTGAATCGCCAAGTTGAAGCGCGAGTGATCATCGATCAACGTCAACGGGTAGCACGGCCCCTGACCTGTCTGGAAGAAGCCTTTGAAGTCGATCTGCCAGAGATCATTAGGAGCCTCGCGTTCATAGCGTTTCCACGGCGTAGCTGCAGCACTGGCTTCGGAGGTGATCAGCCCGTGGCGATGCAGAACATTGGTGACGGTACTGGCGCAAATGCGCTGACCCAGTAGATGCCTGATCTTGCGGCCACCCCAGGCAGGGTGCTCCTTGCGGATGGCGATCACTTCTTTCTCAAGCCCACGATCCGTCAGCCTAGGGCTGCTGGCAGGTTTTCTGGATCGTTCCAAAAGGCCTGCCGCACCCTCCTGCCGGTAGCGGTTAAGCCACTTGTAACCTGTCTGGGGACTGATACCGAAGCGTCGGCACAACTCCCTGACATTGGCGTCTGGGTGATTGGCCAGATGAACGAACTCTTCTCTCAAGCTCATGGCGTCTCTCGCGCTCCAAGGCATGGTCGAATTCCCGGCAGGTTTGCTTGCCGAAAAGTGTCAACCATGTCCCCGTACACCTGTCCACACCATGTGTCCGGTCCATACATTCTTGGCAAAAGGAACCAAAACCGCTCGCTCCAGCATACGGCCCTACGCTGCGCTCCGGGTTCCTTCGCTACGGTGCCTTCCAGGGGCATCGCGGCCTACGACTTGCTGCGCCAAGTCTACGTCTCGCGACTTCGGCTCAGGCCGAAGGGTGCTACGCACCAGCCCCCTCCAGACACCTACGCTCAGCCTCCTGAAGTCGCGAAGTTACGGGCGGTGCCTGCACTGGCGTATCTGCGAAATCAGATTCTGGCGCGGTCATACTGAAGCCAAAGCTAGGAACGACTTGCTTGGTTTTGGTTTTGGTTTTGGTTTTGGTCTTGATCTTCATGCACGTACTTCCAGGCGCCGCGAAAAGCGACTTCAGGAGGCCGAGCGTAGGTGCCTGTAGGGGGCTGGTGCGCAGCACCTTCGGCGGCAGCCGAAGACGCGAGACGTAGACTTGGCGCAGCAAGTCGTAGGCCGCGATGCCCCGGAAGGTGCCGTAGCGAGGGGACCCGAAGCGCAGCGTAGGGCCGTATGCAGGAGCAAGCGGTTTTGCCTACTTCTTCCCAAGAGAAAAGTAGGCCGCCGTAAAGGCGGAAGGGGCCAGCAGCAGCCCCACACTGAATGGATAAACTCGCAGCCTTAACATCCCAACCCGGGATTCCGTGAAGAGCCCAAAAAAAGCCCGTATCCATGGATACGGGCTTTTTTACTTACGCGAGGATCAGGACGCCGAACTTGCCGCGCGCTGTTCCACGCTGTTTGGCGACAGCTTGAACACGTAGTACAGCACGGTCAGCATCACCAGGAACGCCGGGCCGATGTACAGGGCTACGCGGGTTTCCTCGAAGTAGGCCATCAGGCCGACCACCAGGATCAGGAACGCCAGCGCCAGGTAGGAGCTCAGCGGCCACAGCCACATGCGGTACTTCAGGGCAGCGCGCTCGGCGTTGCTCAGGCCGGCGCGGAACTTCAGCTGGGCCAGGAGGATCATCACCCAGGTCCAGATCGCGCCGAAGGTGGCAATGGCGGTTACCCAGACGAAGACTTTCTCCGGCACCAGATAGTTGGCCAGCACGCCCAGCAGCAAGGCTGCGATCGACAGCAGCAAGGCATTGCGCGGTACGCCGTTGCTCGAGGTGCGGGCAAAGGTGGCCGGCGCCTGGCCGTTCTGCGCCAGGCTGTAGAGCATGCGCCCGGTGCTGAAGATGCCGCCGTTGCACGACGACAGCGCGGCAGTAATCACCACGAAGTTGATGATACCGGCAGCAGTCTTGATGCCCAGCCGCTCGAAGGTCATCACGAACGGACTGCCCTGGCTGCCGATTTCGTTCCACGGGTAGATCGACAGAATCACGAACAGGGCGCCGACGTAGAACAGCAGGATGCGCCAGAACACCGAGCCGATGGCCTGGGGAATGGTCTTTTGCGGGTTGCGCGCTTCACCGGCGGTCAGGCCGATCATCTCGACGCCCAGGTAGGCGAACATCACCATCTGCAGCGACATCAGCACGCCGGTCACGCCATTGGGCATGAAGCCGCCGTTGCTCCAGAGGTTGGAGATGCCCATGGCCACGCCATCGTTGCCGAAACCGAAGGCGATGATGCCGACGCCGCCCAGGACCATGGCGATGATGGTGACGATCTTGATCAGGGCGAACCAGAACTCGAACTCACCGAAGGCCTTGACCGCGATCAGGTTGATCGCGCCCATGCTGCCCAGAGCCGCCAGGGCCCAGATCCAGCGCGGCACTTCCGGGAACCAGATGCCCATATAGATGGCCACCGCGGTGATTTCCGCCACGCAGGTCACCAGCCACAGGAACCAGTAGTTCCAGCCGGTGAGAAAACCCGCCAGCGGGCCGAGGTAGTCTTGGGCGTAGCGGCTGAACGAGCCGGCTACCGGGTTGTGCACGGCCATCTCGCCAAGGGCGCGCATGATCACCAGGATCGCCAGACCGCCAATGATGTACGACAGCATGATGGCCGGACCGGCCATTTCGATGGCCTTGGCCGAACCGAGGAACAGGCCGACACCGATACAGGCGCCCAGCGCCATCAGGCGAATGTGGCGTTCGCCGAGTTCTCGCTTGAGTGGGCCGCCCTGGGCGGTCTCACCATGAGAAGGGTGGTTGCCGACTGGCATAGAAATACAACCTCATTTTGTTATTGGATATGACCATTCGTGCAGGCCTGGCACCGCCGATAGGCTGGATGCGCTGCCTCGCCGGGCACCACCTTGTGAGCGGACCCGTCTGCCGGGTGTGCAAAACCGGCAGAGCGAAAGGGGCGAGCAGTATAGAAAGGCCCCTGCAGGGCATTTCACTGTATAAAGCGCGATATTTGGCGAGAACTCTCGGCAAAAACCGCTTCTACGGAGGGGCATTCCCCGTGCTAGAGCCTCTGCAGGAAACAGGGCGGCTAACATAGCACCAAAACGGGGCAATTCAAGCTCCACCAAAGGCGCATTTCTGACACGTTTTTAGGAAATGCCCGGCAACTGACTACAAATTTTTCACCAAACCCGGCCACCGTCTAAGCTTCAGGCAAGCAAGACGAAAATACGTAGCCGGGCTGAAGACTATGGGCGCATTGTGGCAATCGGAACCGAACAGTACGGAAGCTCCCTCTGAACACCTCGAACCTTCGCCATTGCCGAAAAGCCCACGCCAGCGCCGTCTTTGGTGGCGCCTTTTGTGGCTGGTGCTGCTGCTCGCCCTGATCGCCCTGGGCTATGCCGCCAGCGTCGAAATGCGCACTTCGCGCCTGCAGGCGCGCGAATTCAGCCAGTTCGCCGCGACCCTCAGCTACTCCATGCAACCCGGCCCCAGCGATGCCATCCGCTACCCTGGCGACGGCCCGTTCGACAAGCGCCTGGGCTACAGCTCGCTGGGGGAATTCCTGCCGCGCCTGCTCAAGCGCGATTACGTCATCAATGAACAGACGCGTTTTTCGCCCGCATTGATGGACTACGTCGATCATGGCTTTTTCGTGCCTTATGCCGAGAAGATTCAGGCAGGCCTGTCGATTACCGACTGCAAGGGCGACGCCCTGTACCAGTTTCATTACCCGCAGCACCTGTACCCCGACTTCGCCTCGATCCCGCCGGTCATCGTCCACAGCCTGCTGTTCATCGAGAACCGCGACCTGCTCGACCCCGACGACCCACTGAACAACCCCGCCGTGGACTGGCCGCGCTTCGCCAAAGCGGCCTACACCCAGGTGGCCAAGTACCTGGCCCTGCCCGGCCAGTCGGCAGGCGGCAGTACCCTGGCGACCCAGCTGGAAAAATACCGGCATTCGCCCGACGGCCTGACCGCCTCGGGCAGCGAGAAGATTCGCCAGATGATTTCTGCCAGCGTGCGCGCTTATCAGGATGGCCCGCAGACCCTGGAAGCCCGCCAGCGCATCGTCCGTGATTACCTCAATAGCGTGCCGCTGTCGGCGGTTCCCGGGCATGGTGAAGTGCATGGCATGGCCGAAGGCTTGCGGGTCTGGTACGGCGCCGACTTCGCCCAGGTCAACCAGGCCCTGTCGTCCACCGACACCGACCCGGCCAGCCTCGCCGCCCGTGGCCTGGCCCTGCGCCAGGTGCTGTCGCTGATGATCGCTCAACGCCGGCCCTCGCACTTTTTGTCCAAGGGCCGGGCGGAACTGGCGTTGCTGACCGACAGCCACATCCGCATCCTCGCGGCCAGCAACATCATCGACAAGCCGCTGGCGGACGCCGCCCTGGCCAGCAAGGCCATCTACCGCGACTGGGTGGCCCAGCCGACCATTCAGCCAATCGTTACCAACAAAGGCATCAGCGTTGCCCGCAGCCGGCTGTCTTCGGCCCTCGGCCGGCCACTGTACGACCTCGACCGTCTCGACCTGTCGGCCACCAGCACCCTGCAGTCGGATTTGCAGGGCCAGGTCAGCCAGTACCTCAAGGACCTCGCCGACCCGGCCTTTGCGGAAAAAATGGGCCTGTTCGGCGAACGCCTGCTGACCCCGACCAGTACCACCCAGGTGCGCTATAGCTTCACCCTGCTCGAACGCACCGCCGACGGCTCAAGGGTGCGGGTGCAGACCGACAGCACCGACCAGCCGTTCGACATCAACGAAGGCAGCAAGCTCGAGCTGGGCTCGACCGCCAAGCTGCGGGTGCTGACCAGCTACCTGGAAATCATCGGCGAACTGCACGACAAGTACGCCAACACCCCGGCTGCGGAGCTGAAAAAAGTCCCGGTGGCGGAACTGGACTTCATTACCCGCTGGGCCATCGACTACCTGATCCAGAACAAGGACCGCGACCTCAGCGCCATGCTCAACGCCGCCCTTGAGCGCAAGTATTCCGCCAGCCCCGGCGAAGCCTTCTTCACTGGCGGCGGCCTGCATGTGTTCAACAACTTTCGCAAGGAAGACAACGGCCGTATCCCTACCCTCAAAGACGCCTTGCGCGAGTCGATCAACCTGCCGTTTATTCGCCTGATGCGCGACCTGGTGCGCTACAGCACCTACCAGCAGCCGGGCAACAGCGCCAGCCTGCTCAAGGACGATGCCGAGCCGCGCCGCCAGGAGTACCTGGCACGCTTTGCCGACAAGGAAGGCACCGATTACCTGCGCAGGTTCTGGAAGAAGTACCAGCGCAAGACTTCGCAGCAGCGCCTGGATACCTTCCTCGACAGCCTGCGGGTCACCCCGATCCGCCTGGCCGCAGTACACCGCTACCTGTTTCCCGAGGCTGACCAGGCGACTTTCAACGCGTTCGTCCAGGCGCACCTGAAAAAGGACCGGGTCGAGAACAAGACCCCGGCGACCAAGCAGAACACCGTCACCGAGAAACGCCTGCAAGAGCTGTACGAAGCCTACCGCCCGGGCGCCTACGACCTGCCCGACCAGGGCTTTATCGCCAAGGTCCATCCACTGGACCTGTGGCTGCTTGGCTACCTGCTCCAGCACCCCAGCGCCACCTTCCAGGAGGCGGCTGAGGCCGGCCACTTCGAGCGTCAGGAAGTCTATGGCTGGCTGTTCAAGAGCCGGCACAAGGGCGCACGCGACAGCCGTATCCGCACCCTGGTGGAAATCGAAGCCTTCCTCGATATTCATCAGCGCTGGAAACGTGTCGGCTACCCGTTCGACCACCTGGTGCCGTCGCTGGCCACCGCCATCGGCAGCTCCGGCGACCGTCCGGCAGCCCTGGCCGAGCTGATCGGGATCATCCAGAACGATGGCGTACGTCTGCCGGTGCTGCGCATCGACACCCTGCACTTCGCCGCCGACACCCCGTATGAAACCCGCCTGACCAGCGACCCCGACCTCGGCCAGCGGGTGCTCTCGGTGGAAGTTGCCCGGGCCCTGCGCGGCGCCCTCTCGCAAGTGGTCGACGCCGGTACTGCGCGGCGGGTGTCGGGCAGCTTCAAACTGGCCGACGGCACCCCGCTGGTGATGGGCGGCAAGACCGGTACCGGCGATAACCGCATCGAAAGCTTCGGTGCCGGCGGGCGGCTGATCGGCTCACGCTCGCTGAACCGCACCGCGACTTTCGTGTTCTACCTCGGCGAAAACCACTTCGGCACCCTCACCGCCTTCGTACCTGGCCGTGCGGCGGAATCCTTCCGCTTTACCTCGGCCTTGCCGGTGCAGGTGCTCAAGGGCATGGCGCCAATCCTGATGCCCTACCTGGAACCAGGCAGCCTCACCCTGTGCAAGCCGCCGCGGATGGTCCAGCGTTAGTGGAAGCGCTTGGCGGTCGTGTAGCTTTTGGCCCAGTAACTGTTGCTCAGCGAGTCAATACGAATGTTCTTGCCGGTCCGTGGGGCGTGGATGAAACGCCCTTCGCCGATGTACAGGCCGACGTGGCCGATCCGGCCCTGGCCATTACGGTTGAAGAACACCGCATCGCCACGTTTTAACTGGCTCTGCTTGATGGTCCGGGCACCGGACTTGAGCATCGCCGCGGTGGTACGCGGAATCCTGATATCGGCCTCGTGACGGAACAGGTAGACCAGCAGGCCGCTGCAATCAAACCCGCCCTTGACCGACATACCGCCCCAGCGGTACGGCACGCCGATCAACTCGTGTGCACGCTCGACCAGACGATCGAGGTTGGCTTCCAGCTCGTGCCGCACCGTGTGCTCGCGAGCGATTTGGGTAACGGAGAAATTGGCCTGGGCAAAAAACGACAGCCCCCAGAGCAGGCTGATGAAAAAAATTGAACGCGCCACGGTGAAATACTCACAGGTGAAGAAAACGTGGCGAATCTTAGGGGTGATTTCCGTGGGTGTAGATCAAGCCAATCTGAGGCGTTTGTAGGAAAAACCTTAAGCATTCCTACACGAATTCAGCACGTCCCACGCTGATCATGAGAAATATTCTTATTCTCGCGCTTGCTTTAAGATATATCTTGAGTAATATCTAAAGATACATCTAACGCAAACGGAGATCCCCCCATGCGTGACCATCATCCCCACCGCGAGCATGGCGACCGGCATGACGGCTTCGAACGCCGTCACGGCCGTGAACGCGGCGATCGCGGCCCCCGCGTGTTTGCCCCAGGCGACCTGAAACTGCTGTTGTTGTCGATGCTGGCCGAGCAGCCCTGCCACGGCTACGACCTGATCCGCCAGATCGAAAGCCTCTTCGATGGCAGCTACAGCCCCAGCCCCGGGGTGATCTACCCGACCTTGAATTTTCTTGAAGAAGCCGAGCTGATCAGCGGCCAGACCCAGGGCAGCAAGCGCCTCTACGGCATTACCGCAGCCGGGGAGAAATCCCTGGCCGACCAGGCCATCGCCCTGGACGGGGTGCGCATGCGCATTGAAGTCAGCAAGCGTTCGCTGCGCGGCCACGACCGCCCGGCCGAGATCCACGAAGCGGTCCACAACCTGCGCCATGCCCTGCAGATGCACAGCGGGCGCTGGAACCCGGCAGAAATCGAGCGGGTCCGCACCCTGCTCAACGACACCGCCAAAGCCATCGTCGCAGGGCCCATTGCGACCTCAACGGAGCAAGCCGAATGACTGTTAGCGAAAACGCCACCATTCACCGCGTCAACCACGAGATCAAGCACCGCCGCCTGAACGTGCTGCGGGTCACCGAGCTGACCCCGCGCATGCGCCGCATCACCCTCGGCGGGCCAGAACTGCAGGGCTTTACCAGCGTTGGCAGCGACGATCACGTCAAACTGATGTTCGCCTGCTCGGCAGAAGAACAGGCCGTGCTCGACAACCTCGACTTCAGCCGCGACGGCCTGCGCCCGACCATGCGCGAGTACACGCCGCGGCGCATCGACCTGGCCGGCGGCGAGATGGACATCGACTTTGTCCTGCACGGCGACGGCCCTGCTTCGACCTGGGCGGCCCAGGCGCAAGTCGGCCAAGTGCTCAACATGGCCGGGCCACGGGCCTCGCTGGTGGTCCCGGATATCTTCGACAGCTACCTGCTGGTCGGTGACGAAACCGCGATCCCGGCCATCGCCCGGCGCCTGGAAAAACTGCCAGCCGGCCGCAAGGTGCTGGCAGTGATCGAGATCGAGAATGCTCAGGAGCAACAAGCACTGGCCAGCGCCGCGCAGGTCGAAGTGATCTGGGTTCTGCGCCAGCAGCAGGATCTGCTTGAAGTAGTGAAGGATCTGTCCTTGCCAAGCGGTCAGTTGTATACCTGGGTAGCCTTGGAAAAATCGCTGATGCGTAAGGCCAAGCGCCTGCTGATCGATGACAAGGGCGTCAAGGAAGACCTGATCAAAGCCGCCTCGTACTGGCAGCTCGACCCGCACGACGATTGAACGGCTGCCTCAGGGTTGCGTCCTGGCCTTGGCCAGGCGCCCGCCCTGCCAATGATCGAGGCCGAGCAACAGCAGACTGATGGCGACAAACCCGGCGAGAATCGCCAGCGCATTAAGAAGCACCTGGCCATAGCCCAGTTCGGCCACATCGATGAACGGATAGGGATAAACACCTATCACATGCCCGCGCAGCAGTGCGTAGGCAAAATACCCCAGCGGATACAGCAGCCAGGCCAGCAGATGCCTGAATCGCAGGCTGCCCTTCTCCACACAGCACCACCAATAGACCACGAACAGCAGCGGCATGACATCGTGCAGCAGCTCGTCCGCCAGCCATTGCCAACCTTGCGGGTGCCACAGGTGCCGCAGCAACAGGCTGTAGGCCAGGCCCACGAGGATAATGCTCGCGGCAATCCCGGAACTGACCCAGGGCGCGAGGAAGAACCGTCGCAGCGCCGACTCGCGGCCGAATGCCGCGTGGCTCAGCACCACCGCGACCAGGGTGTTGCTGAGCACGGTGAAAAAACTGAACAAGGTCACCAGGCCGCCCAGCAGGCTCGCCTGCTCCTGCCAGCGTGCCAGCAACAGCAGGTACATCTGGATCGCCAGCGCGCTCCAGCCCAGGCACGCAGCCAGGGCAATCAACAGCCTGCGCCGGCTCACCGGCTCAGCGGCCGCGCTGCATTTTCAGGTACAGGCGCTCGACTTTCTCGCGGGCCCAGGGGGTCTTGCGCAAGAAGGTCAGGCTCGACTTGATGCTCGGGTCGCTCTTGAAGCAGCGGATATCAATGCGCTCAGCCAGGCCGTCCCATTGGTACTTCGCGACCAGCGCGGTAAGGATCTGCTCCAGGGTCACGCCATGCAGCGGGTTTTGATTAGCGGCGGTCATGCCTGTGCTCCAGCCAACGAAAGGTGCGCACCTTAGCCGAGGCACGGCTACAAGTCTTCAGACTTTTCGCATCCCAGATGCTGCTAACAGACATTCTAGTGTGGGCAAAGGCTCTAGCCAGCGCTTGAGCGTTTTATCTTTGATGGTAATGTTATACTGTATCAGCACTATAACACTGCCAAGGACCCCTTCCCTCCATGCGTCACTTACCCCTGCGCCTCTCTCCCCTTGCCGCTGCGCTCTGGCTCGCGTCCCCCGTGAGCCAGGCTGTCGAACTGCAACCCCAGGTGATCACCGCCAACCCGCTGGGCAACAGCGAGCTGGCTGCGCCCACCACTGTGCTCGATGGCGACGACCTGGCCCTGCAACAAAAAGGCAGTCTCGGCCAGACCCTCAACAACCAGCCCGGCGTCGCCTCGACCTGGTTCGGCCCCGGTGCCAGCCGCCCGGTGATCCGCGGCCTGGACGGCGACCGGATCCGCATCCTGCGCAACGGCGTTGGCGCCCTGGATGCCTCGTCGCTGTCCTATGACCACGCCGTGCCGCTGGACCCGGCCACCGTCGAGCGTATCGAAATCGTCCGCGGCCCGGCCGCCCTGCTCTACGGCGGCAACGCCATCGGCGGGGTGGTCAACAGCTTCGACAACCGCATTCCGACTTCGCCCATCGACGGCATTCACGGCGCCGGCGAGTTGCGCTATGGCGGCGCCGACACCACCCGCAGCAGCGCCGGCAAACTGGAGGCTGGTGATGGCCGCTTCGCCCTGCACCTGGACGCCAACAGCCGCCAGTTCAATGACCTGCGCATCCCAGGCTACGCCCGCAGCTCGAAAGTGCGCGACGCCGACGAACCGGGCAGCAAGCACCGCCTGGAAAACAGCGACGGTCGCCAGGACGGCGGTGCCGTTGGCGGTTCCTACCATTGGGATCACGGCTATGCCGGCCTTTCCTACAGCCGCTATGACTCCAACTACGGCTCGGTGGCCGAGCCGGGCGTGCGCCTGGACATGCAGCAGGATCATTACGGCTTCGCCTCGGAGTTGCGCGACCTCGACGGCCCGTTCAGCTCGGTGAAGGTCGACCTTGGCTATACCGACTACCAGCACCGCGAGCTGGAAAGCGGCGAGGTGCACACCACCTTCAAGAACAAAGGCTACGAGGCGCGGGTCGAGGCGCGGCATCAGCCACTGGGGCCGGTCGAAGGGGTGATTGGCGCCCAGGTCAGCCGCAACGAGTTCTCCGCCCTCGGCGAAGAAGCCTTCGTGCCGCACACCGACACCAACAGCCTGGCGCTGTTCATGCTCGAGCAGTGGCAAGCCACCGAACGCCTGAACCTGAGCCTCGGCGGGCGCCTGGAGCACACCCGGGTCGAACCCGACAGCAAGGGCAGCGAACGTTTTGCCGAGGCTGATCGTTCAAGCAGTTTCACCGCCGCCAGCCTGTCCTCCGGCGCGGTCTACGAGCTGACCCCGGTGTGGTCCCTGGCCGCGACCCTGGGCTACACCGAGCGTGCTCCGACCTTCTACGAGCTGTACGCCAACGGCGCCCACGTCGCCACCGGCACCTACGAGGTCGGTGACCCGAACCTGAGCAAGGAAAAAGCCATCTCCAGCGACCTGGCCCTGCGCTTCGACAACGGCACGCACAAGGGCAGCGTCGGTGTGTTCTACAGCCACTTTCGCAATTACATCGGCCTGCTGGCCAGCGGCAACCTGCGCGAAGGCCACGACCATGATCACGGCGATGAAGACCACGATCACGACCATGATCATGACCACGGCGGCGATGTACCCGAATACCTCTACCACGGGGTTCGCGCGCGCTTCTACGGCATCGAGGCCCAGGACCGCTGGCAACTGGCGCAGAACCGTTATGGCAGCTTTGCCCTGGAGCTGTCCGGTGACTATACCCGGGCCAAGAACCTCGACACCGGCGAGGACCTGCCGCGCATCGCCCCGCTGCGCCTGAACAGCGGCCTGTTGTGGGAACTGGATCGCTGGCAGGCGCGGGTGGACGTGCAGCACGCCAGCGCCCAGCACAAGAAACCGGCCAACGAGACCAGCACCGACGGCTACACCACCCTCGGCGCCAGCGTCGGCTACCGCTTCGATATCGGCCAGAGCCAGTGGCTGGCCTTCGTCCGGGGCGAGAACCTGACCGACCAGACCGTGCGCTACTCAAGTTCGATCCTGCGTGACATCGCCCCGGCACCAGGGCGCAGTGTCGAAGTCGGCTTGCGTACCACCTTCTAAAGCAATAGCCCCCTGTGGGCGCCGGCCTTGCTGGCTCCCACAGCGGATCAGAGTCGCCTGCCTCAACCGCACTGTTACCAATCCGGCAACGGTGCCTCTTGCTGAATTGACTTTTTTTCTTACAAGTTCAGCTATATCCTCCCCGCCGCAAGCTGAACCGCTTCAGTCTATTTCCCTGCAGCTTTATCGCCGATGATCCTCGGAACTCGGTGGCCTTGCCGTTTTTTCAATAATCAAAAGATAGCGCTATCTCATGCCTCAGAACGATCGTTTCCGCTTTTCCCCCGCCACCCGGACACTGCTTTCGGGTCTGGCCATCGCCAGCCTCGCGCCTTGCGCCCAGGCCGCGGCGATGTTCGCCAGCGACTCGCCATGGATGCTTGGCGATTGGGGCGGCACCCGCACGGAGCTGGCTGAACGCGGCTACGACTTCACCCTCGGTTATACCGGCGAGATGGGCGCCAACCTGCACGGCGGCCATGACAACGACAAGACCGCGCGCTACAGCGACCAGTTCGCCCTCGGCACCCACCTGGACCTGCAGAAGATCCTTGGCTGGCATGATGCCGAGTTCCAGCTGACGGTCACCGAGCGTCACGGCAACAACATCAGTAATGACCGCATCAACGACCCGCGCGTTGGCGGCTTTACCTCGGCCCAGGAAGTCTGGGGACGTGGCCAGACCTGGCGGCTGACGCAGATGTGGATCAAGCAGAAATACTTCGACGGCGCGCTGGATGTGAAATTCGGCCGCTTCGGCCAGGGCGAGGACTTCAACAGCTTCCCGTGCGACTTCCAGAACCTGGCGTTCTGCGGCTCGCAGGTGGGCAACTGGGTCGGTGACATCTGGTACAACTGGCCGGTCAGCCAGTGGGCCCTGCGGGTCAAGTACAACCTGACTCCCGAGCTGTACGCGCAGATCGGCGCCTACGAGCAGAACCCTTCCAACCTCGATCGCGGCAACGGCTTCAAGCTCAGCGGCAGCGGCACCCAGGGCGCGGTGATTCCGGTCGAACTGGTGTGGAGCCCGGCGGTCAATGGCCTGAAAGGGGAATATCGCGCCGGTTACTACTACAGTAATGCCAAGGCAAGCGATGTCTACAAGGACAGCAACGATCAACCGGCAGCACTGAGCGGCCAGGCTTACCGCAGCAGTTCGAGCAAGCACGGCTTCTGGCTCGGTGCCCAGCAACAGGTGACGTCGCTGGCATCTGACCATTCGCGTGGTTTGAGCGTATTCGCCAACGCCACGCTGCACGACAAGAAGACCAATGCCATCGACAACTATGTTCAGGCAGGTGTGGTGTACAAGGGGCCCTTCGATGCCCGCGCCAAGGACGACATCGGTTTCGCCCTGGCACGCGTGCACGTCAACCCTGCCTACCGCAAGAACGCCCAGGCCATCAACCAGGCCCGCGACGTCAGCGACTTCAACGACTCCCTGTTCCGTCCGATCCAGGACACCGAATACAGCGCCGAGCTGTACTACGGCATCCACCTGGCCGACTGGCTGACCGTGCGCCCGAACCTGCAGTACATCCGCCACCCCGGTGGCGTGAGCCAGGTCGATGACGCGCTGATCGGCGGGATCAAGATCCAGAGCAGTTTCTAACCACCCTTTTCACCTAACGGAGAACACACGATGAGCACTGATGGTGCCTTGAGTAGAACCCGCTGGCTGCCGCGACTGATCGGTGTGCTGTTGTTGCTGATGGGCCTGGCCCTGCTGGCTGGCGGTATCAAACTGAGCCAGTTGGGCGGTTCGTTGTATTACCTGATCGCCGGCATCGGCTTCGCCCTGTCCGGCATCCTCTTGCTGGCCCTGCGCCGCAACGCCCTGAGCCTGTATGGCCTGGTGCTGCTCGGTAGCACGCTGTGGGCCTTGTGGGAAGTCGGCCTGGACTGGTGGCAGCTGGTGCCGCGCCTGGCCCTGTGGTTCGCCCTGGGTGTGGTGTTGCTGCTGCCGTGGGCACGCCGCCCGCTGCTGGGCAACCCGTCCAAGGTCAACAGCGGCCTGCTGAGCCTGGCCGTAGTGCTGTCGGGCGCTACTGCAGTGGCCAGCCAGTTCACCCACCCGGGTGAAATCAAGGGCGAGCTGGGCCGTGAAAGCGCCGAGATGAGCAGCACCGCGCCACAGATGCCGGATGGCGAGTGGCAGGCCTACGGCCGTACCGAATTCGGCGACCGCTACTCGCCGCTGCGCCAGATCACCCCGCAGAACGTGCACAAACTGCAGGAAGCCTGGCGCATCCGCACTGGCGACCTGCCGACCGACAACGACCCGGTCGAGCTGACCAACCAGAACACCCCGCTGAAGGTCAACGGCAAGCTGTACGCCTGCACCGCCCACAGCAAGGTGCTGGCCCTGGACCCGGACACCGGTGCCGAAATCTGGCGTTTCGACCCGCAGATCAAGAGCCCGGTGGGCTTCAAGGGCTTCGCCCACATGACCTGCCGTGGTGTGTCGTATTACGACGAAAACAACTACGTCAACGTTGACGGTAGCCCGGCGCCGAAAATCAGCGATGCCGGCCAGGCCGTTGCCGTCGCCTGCCCGCGTCGCCTCTACCTGCCGACCGCCGACGCCCGTCTGATCGCCCTCAACGCCGACACCGGCAAGGTCTGTGAAGGTTTCGGCAACCAGGGCGTGATCGACCTGACCACCGGCATCGGCCCGTTCACCGCCGGCGGTTACTACTCCACCTCGCCTGCGGCGATCACCCGCGAACTGGTGATCATCGGCGGCCATGTCACCGACAACGAGTCGACCAACGAGCCGTCCGGGGTGATCCGCGCCTACGACGTGCACGATGGCCGCCTGGTATGGAACTGGGACAGCAACAACCCGGACGACACCGCACCATTGGCGCCGGGCAAGACCTACAGCCGCAACTCGGCGAACATGTGGTCGCTGGCCAGTGTCGACGAGAAACTGGGCATGGTCTTCCTCCCGCTGGGCAACCAGACCCCCGACCAGTGGGGCGCTGATCGCACCCCGGGCGCCGAGAAGTACAGCGCCGGTATCGTTGCGCTGGACCTTGCCAACGGCAAAGTCCGCTGGAACTACCAGTTCACCCACCACGACCTGTGGGACATGGACGTCGGCAGCCAGCCAACCCTGCTCAACCTGAAGACCGCAGACGGCGTCAAACCTGCGCTGATCGCCCCGACCAAGCAAGGCAGCCTGTACGTGCTCGACCGTCGCGACGGTACGCCGATCGTGCCGATCCGCGAAATCCCGGTACCGCAAGGTGCGGTCGAAGGCGATCATACCGCGCCAACCCAGGCCCGTTCGGACCTCAACCTGCTCGGCCCGGACCTGACCGAACAGGCCATGTGGGGCGCCAGCCCGTTCGACCAGATGCTTTGCCGTATCCAGTTCCGCGAACTGCGCTACGAAGGCCAGTACACCCCACCGTCGGTGCAGGGCAGCCTGGTCTACCCGGGTAACGTCGGCGTGTTCAACTGGGGCAGCGTCTCGGTCGACCCGGTTCGCCAGTTGCTGTTCACCAGCCCCAACTACATGGCCTTCGTTTCGAAGATGGTGCCGCGCGCCGAAGTCGCCGCCGGCAGCAAGCGCGAGAGCGAAACCAGCGGTGTGCAGCCGAACACCGGCGCACCCTATGCGGTGATCATGCACCCGTTCATGTCGCCACTGGGCGTACCGTGCCAGGCGCCAGCCTGGGGTTACGTGGCCGGTATCGACCTGACCACCAACCAGGTGGTGTGGAAGCATAAGAACGGCACCAGCCGCGACAGCTCGCCGATCCCGATCGGCCTGCCGATTGGCGTGCCAAGCATGGGCGGCTCGATCGTCACCGCCGGCGGCCTGGGCTTCCTCAGCGGCACCCTGGACCAGTACCTGCGTGCCTATGACAGCAACACCGGCAAAGAGCTGTGGAAATCGCGCCTGCCGGCCGGTGGCCAGGCCACGCCGATGACCTACACCGGTAAGGACGGCAAGCAGTACGTGCTGGTGACCGCCGGTGGTCACGGCTCGCTGGGTACCAAGATGGGCGATTACGTAATCGCTTACAAACTGGCTGAGTAGGCCTTAGCTGCAAGCTGCAAGCTGCAAGCTTCAAGCTGCAAGTACCGCGCTCCTCATTTGCGGCTTGTGGCTTGAAGCTTGAATCTTTGCTCCACCCGCCCCATCTAAGCACCATAGTCATTGAGCAGGTGCGCCATGAGCGATCAGCAGGATCTACCGGAACGTCCCGAGGAAAACGCCGAAGTCGAGCATCTTGAAGCCGCCGAAAACAGCGGCCATAACCTTGCTTTGCCGGGCCAACAGCTGCCGGACAAGGTCTATATCATCCCGATCCACAACCGCCCGTTCTTCCCCGCGCAAGTATTGCCGGTAATCGTCAATGAAGAACCCTGGGCCGAAACCCTGGACCTGGTCGCCAAGACCCCGCACCACTCCCTGGCCCTGTTCTTCATGGACACGCCACCAGAAGACCACCGTCATTTCGACACCTCGGCCCTGCCGCTGTACGGCACCCTGGTCAAGGTTCACCACGCCAGCCGCGAGAACGGCAAGCTGCAGTTCGTCGCCCAGGGCCTGACCCGGGTGCGCATCCGTACCTGGCTCAAGCACCATCGCCCGCCCTACCTGGTCGAGGTCGAGTACCCGCATCAACCCAGCGAGCCGACCGACGAGGTCAAGGCCTACGGCATGGCCCTGATCAACGCGATCAAGGAGCTGCTGCCGCTCAACCCGCTGTACAGCGAAGAGCTGAAGAACTACCTCAACCGCTTCAGTCCCAACGATCCGTCGCCGCTGACCGACTTTGCCGCGGCGCTGACCTCGGCCACCGGCAATCAGCTGCAGGAAGTGCTCGACTGCGTACCGATGCTCAAGCGCATGGAAAAAGTCCTGCCGATGCTGCGTAAAGAGGTCGAAGTCGCGCACCTGCAGAACGAGATCTCCGCCGAGGTCAACCGGCAGATCGGCGAGCACCAGCGCGAGTTTTTCCTCAAGGAGCAGCTCAAGGTCATTCAGCAGGAGCTGGGCCTGACCAAAGACGACCGCAGTGCCGACCTCGAACAATTCGAGCAGCGTCTGCAAGGCAAGACCCTGCCCGCAGCCGCACAAAAGCGCATCGACGAAGAGCTGGGCAAGCTGTCGATCCTCGAGACCGGCTCGCCCGAGTACGCCGTCACCCGCAACTACCTGGACTGGGCCACCGCCCTGCCCTGGGGTGTCTACGGCAAGGACAAGCTCGACCTCAAGCACGCGCGCAAGGTGCTCGACCAGCATCACGCCGGCCTCGATGACATCAAGGAACGCATCCTCGAGTTCCTCGCCGTGGGTGCCTACAAAGGCGAGATCAGCGGCTCCATCGTGCTGTTGGTAGGCCCGCCGGGGGTTGGCAAGACCAGCATCGGCAAGTCGATTGCCGAATCCCTGGGCCGACCGTTCTACCGTTTCAGCGTCGGCGGTATGCGCGACGAGGCCGAGATCAAGGGCCATCGCCGCACCTACATCGGCGCCCAGCCGGGCAAACTGGTGCAGGCGCTGAAAGACGTCGAGGTGATGAACCCGGTGATCATGCTCGACGAGATCGACAAGATGGGCCAGAGCTACCAGGGCGACCCGGCCTCGGCGCTGCTGGAAACCCTCGACCCGGAGCAGAACGTCGACTTCCTCGACCATTACCTGGACCTGCGCCTGGACCTGTCCAAGGTGCTGTTCGTGTGCACCGCCAACACCCTCGACTCGATCCCCGGGCCGTTGCTCGACCGCATGGAAGTGATCCGCCTGTCCGGCTATATCACTGAAGAAAAACTGGCCATCGCCAAGCGCCACCTGTGGCCCAAGCAGTTGCAAAAGGCCGGGGTGGCCAAGACCAGCCTGAGCATCAGCGACAGCGCCTTGCGCACGGTGATCGAGGGTTATGCCCGCGAAGCCGGGGTACGCCAGTTGGAAAAACAGCTGGGCAAGCTGGTGCGCAAGGCCGTGGTGCAACTGCTCGAAGATCCCGAGAAAAAGATCAAGATCGGCCCCAAGGACCTCGAAACGTCATTGGGCATGCCGGTGTTTCGCAGCGAACAGGTGCTGACCGGCAAAGGCGTGATCACCGGCCTTGCCTGGACCAGCATGGGCGGCGCCACCCTGCCGATCGAGGCGACGCGCATCCACACCCTCAATCGTGGTTTCAAGCTCACCGGCCAGTTGGGTGAGGTGATGAAAGAGTCCGCTGAAATTGCCTACAGCTACGTCAGCGCCAACCTCAAGCAATATGGCGGTGATCCGAGCTTCTTCAACGAGGCCTTCATTCATCTGCACGTACCCGAAGGCGCCACGCCCAAGGACGGCCCCAGCGCCGGGGTGACCATGGCCAGTGCGCTGCTGTCGCTGGCGCGCGACCAGGCGCCGAAGAAAGGCGTGGCCATGACCGGCGAGCTGACCCTGACCGGCAAGGTCCTGCCGATTGGCGGGGTGCGCGAGAAGGTGATTGCGGCGCGGCGGCAGAAAATCTTCGAGCTGATCCTGCCGGAAGCCAACCGCGGTGATTTCGAAGAATTGCCGGATTACCTCAAGGAGGGTTTGAGCGTGCACTTCGCCAAGCGCTTCAGTGATGTAGCGAAGGTGTTGTTCTAAGCCCTTCGCGGGGCCGGCCCGCTCCTGCTGTGGAGTAGGCTTGCCCCGCGATCATCTTCGGTTATGCTGCGCTATCGTCGCCTATCCGGAGCCATCATGACTGCCGCCCGCCTGCTCGTTCCCCTGGGCCTTGCCCTGCTAGCTGCCTGCGCACAAAAACCTGTGCACAACGTCGAACTGGACAACCAGGCCGACTGCCCGCTGCAACTGCAAAACGGCCAGAACCTCACCCTGACCCTGCCGAGCAACCCCAGCACCGGCTATCGCTGGCTGGTGCAGAACCCGGCCGCAGGCATCCTGCGTAGCCTCGGCCCCGAGGTCTACAGCCACCCGGAAGATGCCGGCATCGTCGGTAGCGCCGGGCAATCGGTGTGGCGTTTCCAGGCCCAGGGCGCCGGTGAAGGCCATCTGCTGTTGGTCTACCAGCAACCCTGGGCCCCGGAAGTGCGCCCGGTGCAGACCTTCGACTGCGCAATCACGGTCAAGTAGGCCGCGCTGGTCAGCGGGCCATGCATCCTGACGCCAGTTTGGCTAAAATGCCGGCCTTTTACCGCCCAACGCCTGGATTGCCCCCGTGAGCAAAGAACCCGACCGCCTTTTCGCCCAGCCCCTTGGCCAGGTGCCCGACTTCGCCTTCAACGAAGACGTGGTGCGGGTGTTCCCGGACATGATCAAGCGTTCGGTGCCCGGTTACCCGACCATTGTCGAGAACCTCGGCGTGCTCGCCGCCCAGTTTGCCCAGCCCAGCACGGCCCTGTATGACCTGGGCAGCTCGCTCGGCGCGGTGACCCAGGCGCTGCGCCGGCATGTGCGTAGCGATGGTTGCCGGGTGATTGCCATCGACAACTCGGCGGCCATGGTCGAGCGCTGCCGGCAGTACCTCAATGCCCAGGACTCGATGTTCCAGGAGCTGTTGCCGGTCGAGGTGATCGAAGGTGACATCCTTGCCCTTGAGTTCCAGCCGGCCTCGGTGGTGGCGATGAACTTCACCCTGCAGTTCATCGCCCCCGAACAACGCCTGGAGCTGCTCACACGTATTCGCCAGGCGCTGCTGCCGGGCGGTGCGCTGATTCTCTCGGAGAAGTTGCGCTTCGAAGACGCTGATGAACACGCGCTGCTCACCGACCTGCACGTGGCTTTCAAGCGCGCCAATGGCTACAGCGAACTGGAAATTGCCCAGAAGCGCAGCGCCATCGAGAACGTGATGAAGCCCGACAGCCTCGAAGAACACCGCCAGCGCCTGCTGGCGGCGGGTTTCTCCAAGGTTGTGCCCTGGTTCCAATGCCTTAACTTTGCCTCGTTGATTGCCCTGCCATGATTGATCTGTCCCCCCTGGTCCGCCGCTTGGCGGGCACCCCCCTGGCGCAATGGGCGCAAGGCCTGCAAGCGCAACTCGACGCCAAGATGGCAAAAGGTCATGGCGACCTGGAACGCTGGCAAGCGGCGCTGGATGCCTTGCCAGTGCTGGAACCCACGCGCATCGATCTGCAAAACGGCCTCAACCTCGATTGCGACTGCGACGACGACACCCGCGCGCGCATGCAGCAGGCGCTGATGGGCCTGTCGCCGTGGCGCAAGGGGCCGTTCGACCTGTTCGGCGTGCACGTCGACACCGAATGGCGCTCGGACTGGAAGTGGTCGCGCGTCGCCCCGCACCTGGACCTCAAGGGCAAGCGGGTGCTGGATGTCGGTTGCGGTAATGGTTACTACCAGTGGCGCATGCTCGGCGCCGGAGCCGACAGCGTCATCGGCGTCGACCCCAACTGGCTGTTCTTCTGCCAGTTCCAGGCGGTGCAGCGCTACCTGCCGCAGCTGCCGGCCTGGCACCTGCCGTTCGCCCTGGAGGACCTGCCGGCCAACCTCGAAGGCTTCGACACAGTGTTCTCCATGGGCGTGTTCTACCATCGCCGCTCGCCCATCGAGCACCTGCTGGCGCTCAAGGACTGCCTGGTCAAGGGCGGTGAACTGGTGCTGGAAACCCTGGTGATCGAAGGTGACGAAAACCAGGTGCTGGTGCCGGAAGACCGCTACGCGCAAATGCGCAACGTCTGGTTCCTGCCGTCGGTACCGGCCCTGGAGCGCTGGTTGCGCCGCGCCGGTTTCAGCGATGTGCGCTGCGTCGATGTCAGCACCACCAGCATCGAAGAACAACGCAGCACCGAGTGGATGCGCTACCAGTCGCTCAGCGACTTCCTCGACCCCGACGACCACAGCCGCACCATCGAAGGCCTGCCAGCGCCGCGCCGCGCCGTACTGGTGGCGCGCAAGTAAAACAGGCGCCCGTAACGGGCGCCGAAGATTCACCTTTTCCAAAGGAGCTGGGGAGCTTCCAAGGTGAACGGAGCTACTCTTTGGCGACCTGCTTCTGTTTGCTCTCACGTTCGGACTCGGCCACGGCCTGGTCCTTCTTGCCGTGAATCTGCTCCTGGCTGAGGCGGAAGTTTTCCCAGAACTGCCTGGAACGCTCCGCCCCGCCTTCGGCCAGTGCCGCGCTACTGCCCAGGGCCAATACGGCCATCAGCACATACTTGTTCAGGCTCATGTTGCTCACCTCGTGATTGAATTTCAGGACAGTTCAATCTTACGGGGGGCAAGCTAACGCCAAGGTGAGGCGGACATTACAGTGCTGCAAGATTCGCCTTACAGCACGCTCAGCGGATACTCGACAATCAGGCGCACCTCATCGAGGTCCGATTCGAATGCCGTGGCCCGGGTCGTGGCCTGGCGCACGCGCAGCGACAGGTCCTTGAGGCTGCCGGACTGCACCACATACTTCGCCTCGATATCGCGCTCCCAGCGCTTCTGCCCGGTCAGCGGGTTGCCCTCGGCATCGCGGCGCATGTACACGCCGTTGGCATCGGAGTAATCAATGCCGCTGCCGCGCCCGTAGCGGCTCATGAACGACAGGCCCGGCACGCCATAAGCGGCCATGTCGAGGTCGTAACGGAGCATCCACGAGCGCTCTTTCGGCGAGTTGAAGTCGCTGTACTGGATCGAGTTGTCGAGGTAGATCGAGTCGGACTGGCGCAGGTAGTCAAAATCGTTGTCACCCTGGTTGCGCTGGTGCGACAAGGCCAGGGTGTGGGCGCCGTAGCTGACACCGACGCGGGCGCTCCAGATGTCGTTGTCGAACGTGCCGAGCAGTTGCTGGCCCTCATCCTTGGCCTTGTAGTAGTTGAAGCTGGTGAAGCCGGTGAGGTCGCGGGTGATCGGGTACTTGTAGCTGACTCCGGCGTAGTACTGGTCCCAGGCGTCCTTCAGGCGGCTGCTGTAGAGGCTCAGGCTGAGGTTGTCGGTGGCCTGGTAATCGCCGCCGAAATAGCCCAGCCAGGGCGAATCCACGGGGCCGGCGTAGAAAGTCACGAAGCCGTCGCGGTTGTTGCTCGACAGCGGCTGGCTCATGGCATGCAAGCGCCCGCCCTGCACTTTCAGGCCGGCCAGGCTGGTGTTCTCCAGGGTCCAGCCGGTGAAGCTTTCCGGCAACAGCCGCGAGTCGCCGAAATGCACCACCGGAGTGGTCGGGAACACGTCGCCGAACTTGAGCTCGGTGTCGAACAAGCGCGCCTTGATCGCGCCACCGAGCTTGCTGAAGTTGCTGGCGGTATCGCCATTGCGGTCCACCGGCAGCATGTCGAACGAACTGCGCCCGCCGCTGCGGCCATCGCCGCTGTCGAGCTTGAGGGCGAGCATGGCGTGGGCATCCAGGCCAAAACCGACCGTGCCCTCGGTGTAACCTGACTCGAAGCGGGCGATAAAGGCCTGGGCCCAGGCCTCGGCGTAACCGGCCTTGCCGGTAGGCGATTGCTCACCGTTACGGTAGTCGCGATTGAAATAGAAGTTACGGCTGAGCACCGTCAGGCTGCTGTCTTCGACAAAGCCCCCGCCTGCGGGCTGGCTGACGGCATTGGCGGTCGCACAACTGGCCAGGGCCAGGGCGCCGGTAAAACAGGCTGTGGATTTGTTCCCCATCTTCAACTCCTGATTATTGGCAGAGATACCCAAGGCGCCCGCAATGCGGGCGCCTTGGGTATCCTGACAAGGGCTGAATAACCCGAAGATGAGCGGCGAATTACAGTTTCGTCACCTCGGATGCGACCTCCTGCTCTTCATCCTTGCGGTGCGCCCAGTAATACAACGCCGGCAGTACCAGCAGGGTCAGCGCCGTCGACGAGAGAATGCCGCCGATCACCACAGTGGCCAGCGGTCGCTGCACTTCAGCACCGGTGCCGGTGGCCAGGGCCATGGGGATAAAGCCCAGGGATGCCACCAAGGCAGTCATCAGCACCGGGCGCAAACGCGTCAGTGCGCCTTCGTCGATCGCCTGGTGCAGCGAACGACCTTGCTCGCGCAGGCCGCGGATAAAGGCAATCATCACCAGGCCGTTGAGCACCGCGACCCCAGACAGGGCAATAAAGCCCACGCCCGCCGAGATCGACAGGGGGATATCCCGCAGCCACAGGGCAACCACCCCGCCGGTCAGGGCGAATGGAATGCCGGTGAACACCAGCAGCCCGTCCTTGAGGTTGTTGAACATCATGAACAACAGACCGAACACCAGCAGCAACGCCACTGGCACCACTACCTGCAGGCGCTGAGCAGCAGACTGCAACTGCTCGAACTGACCGCCCCAGCGGGTCCAGTAACCGGCCGGAATGCTCACCTGGCTGTCGATGCGCGCCGCCGCCTCGTCGACGAACGAGCCGATATCGCGACCGCGCACGTTGGCGCTGACCACCACCAGGCGCTTGCCATCTTCACGGCTGACCTGGTTGGGGCCCTGCACCAGCTCAAGGCTGGCGACATCGCCAAGGGTGATAAAGCCGATCTGGCCGCCACTGCCACTGCTGGCCGGCACCGGTATCAGCAACTGCGAAAGGCCGTCGATATCGGTACGCAGGGTGTCGGACAAGCGCACCACCATGTCGAAACGCCGATCGCCTTCATACAAGGTCCCGGCCTGGCGGCCGCCGACGGCCACGGCGATGGTGTCCTGCACATCGCCGACGTTGAGCCCATAGCGCGCGGCTTTGTCGCGGTCAACGTCGATGGTCAGCACCGGCAGCCCCGAGGTCTGCTCGACCTTCACTTCCGAGGCGCCCGGCACCGCCTGCAAGGTACTGGCGATCTTCGCCGCAGTGCTGTTGAGCACCGCCATGTCGTCGCCAAACACCTTCACCGCGACATCACTGCGCACCCCGGAAATCAGCTCGTTGAAGCGCAACTGGATCGGCTGCGACAACTCATAGTTGCTGCCCGGCACCCGCGCGCTGGCACGCTGGATATCGGCGATCAGTTGCTCGCGGCTCTTGCCCGGATCGGGCCATTGCGCTTGTGGCTTGAGCATCACGTAACTGTCGGAAATGTTCGGCGGCATCGGGTCCGAGGCGATTTCAGCGGTACCGGTGCGGGCGAACACCCGCTCTACCTCCGGCACCTGGCTGAGCACGCTTTGCTCCAGGCGCTGCTGCAACTGCACCGACTGGCTCAGGCTGGTGCCGGGCACGCGCAGGGCCTGCAGGGCAAAGTCGCCCTCGCTCAGGCTCGGCACGAACTCGCTGCCCATGCGGCTGGCCAGCACACCCGAAAGCAGCACGGTAATCGCGGCGAGGGAGAACGCCAGCGGGCGATGGCTCATGACCCATTTGAGCAGCGGCGCATAGCCACGCTTGGCGCTGCGCATCAGCAGGTTTTCGTCTTCCTTGACCTTGCCGGTGACGAACAGGGCAATGGCCGCCGGCACGAAGGTCACCGACAGCAGCATGGCGCCGAGCAAGGCGATGACCACGGTGAAGGCCATCGGGTGGAACATCTTGCCCTCGACCCCGCTCAGGGCAAAGATCGGCAGGTACACCACCATGATGATCAGCTGGCCGAAAATCAGCGGCCGGCGCGCTTCGCGGGCGGCATTGAAGACTTCGTGCAGGCGTTCGGAACGGGTCAGCAGGCGGCCGTGATGCTGCTGGGCATGGGCCAGGCGCCTGATCGCGTTTTCAACGATCACCACGGCGCCATCGACGATGATGCCGAAGTCCAGCGCGCCCAGGCTCATCAGGTTGGCACTGACCTTGTTGCTGAACATGCCGGTGAAGGTGAACAGCATCGACAACGGGATGACCATGGCGGTGATCAGCGCCGCACGGATGTTACCGAGGAACAGGAATAGAATGACGATGACCAGGATCGCGCCTTCGATGAGGTTCTTCTTCACCGTGGCAATGGCCTTGTCGACCAGGTTGGTGCGGTCGTAGACGGTGATCGCGCTCACCCCTGGCGGCAACGAGCGGTTGATCTCCACCAGCTTTTGCGCCACCGCCTGGGACACTGTACGGCTGTTCTCGCCGATCAGCATGAATACCGTGCCGAGTACCACTTCGCGGCCGTTCTCGGTTGCCGCGCCGCTGCGCAGCTCACGGCCGATACCGACTTCGGCGACGTTGCGCACGCGGATCGGCGTGCCGTCGACGTTGGCCAGGACGATATTGGCAATGTCATCGAGACCGGCCAGTTGCCCCGGCGCGCGGATCAGCAACTGCTCGCCGCGGCGCTCGATATAGCCGGCGCCGACGTTGGCGTTGTTGCGTTCAAGGGCGGTGAGCAGGTCGCCCAGGGTCAGCTTGTAGGACGCCAGCCGTTTGGGGTCTGGGGCAATCTGGTATTCCTTGGCGAAACCGCCGATGGTGTTGATCTCCGCCACCCCGCGCACGTTGCGCAGTTGCGGCTTGATGATCCAGTCCTGGATCTCGCGCAGGTCGGTCGGCGTGTACGGGCTGCCATCGGTCTTGCGCGCATCGTCAGCGGCTTCGACGGTCCACAGGAAGATCTCGCCAAGGCCGGTGGAGATCGGCCCCATGGCCGCTTCAACGCCTTCGGGCAATTGTTCACGCGCCTGCTGCAGGCGCTCGTTGACCAGTTGCCGGGCAAAGAACAGGTCGGTGCCTTCCTCGAAAATCACCGTCACCTGCGACAGACCCGAACGCGACAGCGAACGGGTCTGTTCCAGCCCCGGCAAGCCGGCCATGGCGGTTTCGATGGCGAAGGTAATGCGTTGCTCGGTTTCCAGCGGCGAAAAGCCCGCGGCCTGGGTGTTGATCTGCACCTGGACGTTGGTGATGTCCGGCACGGCGTCGATCGGCAGCTTCTGGTAGCTGGCAACCCCAAGCCCAGCCATCAGCAGCACCGCCAGCAGCACCATCAGGCGCTGTTCGATGGCAAATTGTATGAGGCGTTCGAACATGTGAGCTTCCCGGTCAGTGGGCGTGTTCGGCGCTGGCCTTGCCCAGCTCCGACTTGAGGATGAAGCTGCCCTGCGCCGCTACTTGCTGGCCGGCTTGCAGGCCCTTGCGAATCTCGACGAAACCGTTGGCACTGGCGCCCGGCTCAACCGCCTGGGCGATAAAGCCTTCGGCAGTGCGCACGAACACCGTGGGCTTTTCTTCCAGGGTCTGCAGGGCTTGGTCCGGTACGCTGAGGGCGGCGGCATACTGCTCGGTGGGCACCTGCACTGCGACAAACAAGCCGGGGCGCCAGGCCCCTTGCGGATTGTCGAGGGTGACGCGCACGGCGGCGGTACGGGTCTGTTCACCGAGCAGGCTGCCGACATGAGTAACCGTGCCACTCACCTGCTGGCCCAGCTCGCTGGCAACGATGGTCACCGGCATGCCGGCGCGCACCTTGGGCAGGTCACGGGGCGCCACGCCGAAAGTCGCCCAGACCCGCGACAGGTCCGAAAGGGTGAAGGCGGCGCTGGTTTCGTTGACCACCTCGCCCGGCACCAAGTGCTTCTCGACGATTTGCCCGGCAAAGGGTGCGCGCAACTCGTAGCGGTTGCCGCCGGCCAGCACCACACTGCCGCTCAGGGCGCTGATCTTCTGCCGGGCATTGGCCTGGGCGATTTCTGCCTCTTGCAGGGCCTGGCGCGCCTGCTGGTAATCCTGCTCGGCGGAAATCCCCTCTTGCCACAGGTCCTTCTCGCGCTGGTAGCTGCTGCGCGCCAGTTCCAGGCGGCGCTGGCTGGCGGCAAGTTCACTGCGCTGCTCGGAGATCTGCGGGCTGGCGATCACCGCCAACAGATCGCCAGCCTTGACCTGCTGGCCGAGCACCACGGCGACCGACTCGACCACCCCGGCTGCGCGCGGCACCAGGTGCGCGGTGCGGTCTTCGTCGAAACGGATCTCGCCGGGCAGTGCCAGGCTGCGCTGCAGTTGGCGCGGGGCAACGGCGGCCAGCTCGATACCGGCGAGATCTATCTGCTCCTGGCTTAGGGTCAGCGCGCCCTCCTCTTCATGACCTTCTTCGGCTTGTTCCGCTTGGCCATGTTCTTCTTCCTCATGATCGCCTTCGGCATGGGCGTGGGCGGCGGCAGGGGCGGCGGCAACCGGGCCGCCCTGGCGCGCCAGCAGCACGCCCAGGCCCAGGCCGAGCAGCAGGGCCGCGACCAGCAGCGTGATGGACTTGTTGTTCATGCAGGTTCCTCAGCAAAGTGTCGGGTGATGGTCGCGATCAGCGACTGGCGAGGCTCAGGTCGCCAAAGATCCGTTCCAGGCGCACCCGTGCCTCGCTGCTCTGGGCCTGGGCCTGCAGGTATTGCAGGCGCGCAGCCACCAGGGTGCGTTGGGCGTCGAGCACATCGAGGAAGGCAAACTTGCCGCGTTCGAAGCCGCGGGTGGCGGCATCCAGCGCCTGCTGCGCCGAAGGCAGGATCGAGCGGTCGAAGGTCTGCACCTCGCTGGCCGCCGTGCTCCACTGCGCCAGGGCCTGGACCACTTCGCTGCGCAGGCGCAGTTCGGCGCCATTGCGCTGGTCACGGGCCTGGTCGGCGCGCCGGGCAGCGGCCAGCACATTGCCCTGATTGCGGTCGAACAAAGGAATCGGCACCGACAAGCCGACCACATTGATGCGCTCGCGGTCGGTTTCGCTGTACTGGCTGCCGACGCTGACCGTCAGGTCGGGAATACGCTGGCTGCGGGCCAGGCCCAGGGCGGCTTCGCGCTGGTCGATCTGCAGGCGGGCCAGACGCAAGTCGGCCGTCTGCTCCAGGCGATCGAGCAGTAGTGTGCGGCTGGGGATGTCGTTGTTCGCCTGCAGGCCGCCGTCAACGCGGCTGAACTGCACCCTGGCAGCGCCAGTGACGGCGGCCAGTTGCTGGTAGGCAACGGTCAGCGCCTGCTCGGCGCGGCCCTGCTCCAGGCGCACTTCTGACAGTTGCACCTGGGCGCGGGTAGCCTCGACCGGCGAGGCGCTGCCGGCCCTGACCCGGCCTTGCACCACTTGCAGCGCACGCTCGCTCAGGCGCAACGACTGCTCGGCCAGTTGCAAGCCTTCCTGGGCTTGGGCAGCGGCCTGGAAGGCAGCAATAACCTCGGCCCGCAGCACGTTGCGCTGGCGTTCCAGTTCCAGCGCCGCCAGTTCGGCATCGCGGCCGGCAACGTCCAGGCGTGCACCTCGTTTGCCGCCCAGCTCGAACAGCTGGCTGACGCCAACGGTGGTGGTCTGCGAGCCTTTGCGGGTGTCTTCCACTTCCCAGCTCAGTTGCGGGTTGGGCAGTACACCGGCCTGGCGCCGCTCGCCTTCGGCAATGTCGATGCCCCAACGCGCCGCAGCCAGCTCGGGGTTGTTGTCACGGGCCATCTGCAGCGCCGATTCCAGCGTTAATACGGGCTCCTGCGCCAGGGCCAGCGACGGCAAGGCCAGCAACAACAGGGCCAGCAATAGTCGGCCAGGGCCTGTGCCTGGCCGCTCCAGGGTGCAAAACATGGCGGACTCCTGCGCCGTGATCGGAGCCCGCACTCTAGTAATCGGGGTTTATCGCCAGGATGACTCAAGTATTACAAATCTGTAATCCAGGCAAACCGCAGGCGCGGATGGCTTAGTATCCGCCGCTCAATGCACTCCAGCGCTTGACCTTACAGTTACTACAGGGTTGAGAATCAGCGCCTTTCACTGCCAACGAGTCATCCCATGCGTCTACTGATTGTCGAGGACGAACTGCGCACCGCCGAATACCTGCAACAGGGCCTGCGCGAAAACGGCTACATCGTCGATTGCGCCCACACTGGCGCCGACGGCCTGCACCTGGCGCGCCAGCAGGCCTATGACCTGGTGATTCTCGACGTCAACCTGCCCGAGCTCGATGGCTGGACCGTGCTGCAGCGCCTGCGCGCCGAGTCCAGCACACGGATCATGATGCTCACCGCCCACGGCCGCCTGGCCGATCGGGTCAAGGGCCTGGACCTGGGCGCCGACGATTACCTGCTCAAGCCCTTCGAGTTCCCCGAACTGCTGGCGCGCATCCGCAGCCTGTTGCGGCGCAACGACCAGGCCCTGCAACCGAATACCCTCAAGGTCGCCGACCTGGAACTGGACCCCAGCCGCCACCGCGCCTACCGCAGCGGCCAGCGCATCGACCTGACCGCCAAGGAGTTCGCCCTGCTGCACCTGCTGATGCGCCAGAGCGGCGAGGTACTGTCGCGCACACAGATCATTTCGCTGGTCTGGGACATGAATTTCGATTGCGACACCAACGTGGTGGAAGTGTCGATCCGCCGCCTGCGGGCGAAAATCGACGATCCTTTCGACAACAAGTTGATCCACACCCTGCGCGGCGTCGGCTACGTACTTGAGGCCCGCGAATGAAACCTGCGCGCCTGTCGCTGCGCCTGGGCCTGAGCGTCAGCCTGATGGGCGCGGCGCTGGTGCTGCTGCTCGCATGCCTTGCGGTATTTGCCCTCGACCATGAGCTGGACAGCCGTGCACGCAAGCACCTGGCCAACAAGATGGCGCAGATCGAACACAGCCTGACCATCGACCTGAAAGCCGCCGACCTGGGCACGCCGGTGCATCCGTTGCTGGATGTGGTCATGGGCCACGACAACCTGAGCCTGAGCGTCATTGCCCTGACCGGCCGTCACTCAGCCCTGCTCACTCTAGGCCCGGCCCTGGAAGCCAACGCCTTGCTGCAGATTGAAAGCGGCCCGCACCTGGCTTTCAGCCCCTGGCGCGACCAGGACGGCGAACACCTGCTCACCGCCTCGCGGCTGATGCGCCTGCAGGACGGCACCCTGGTGCGGGTGCTGCTGACGGTCAATCGTGCCGACGACCATGCCCTGCTCCAGGCCTACCTGGGCTCGACCCTATGGGCTTTGCCGCTGCTGCTGGTGCTGATCGGCCTGGGCGCCTGGAAGCTGGTCCAGCGCGGGCTGCTGCCATTGCGCCGTTTTCGCCGGGTGGCCGAACAGGTCTCGGCGCAAACCCTCAGCCACCGCCTGCCAGAAACCGGCCTGCCGCAAGAACTGGGCGACCTGGCCGGTGGTATCAACATCATGCTCGACCGCCTGGACGACGGCGTGCAGCGGTTGTCGCAGTTTTCCGACGACCTTGCCCATGAACTGCGCACGCCCATCGGCAACCTGATGGGCAAGGCCCAGGTCACCCTGACCCGCGAGCGCTCCAACGAGCAATACCGTGAAGCGCTGGAAAACAGCATCGAAGAGCTGACCCGGCTGAACCGCATCATCAACGACATGCTGTTCCTCGCCCAGGTCAGCCAGCCGCAGGCGCAGGTGCCGCTCAAGCCGGTGGTGCTGGCCGACGAGGTGCAGCGGGTTTGCGAGCTGTTCGAATGCAACGCCGAGCAAAAAGGTATTGCCCTGCGCGTACAGGGCTGGGGCACGGTGATGGGGGATCGCTTGATGGTGCAGCGGGCGCTGTCGAATCTGCTCAGCAATGCGATTCGCCATGGCGATGAGGGCCAGCCGATCAACATCGCGATTGAACGCCGGGACGGCTCGGTGTGGGTATCAGTGGAAAATCGCGGTCCCGGTATTGCCGCGATGCATTTGCCGCACCTGTTCGAGCGCTTTTACCGCGTGGGCTCGGGGCGCTCGCGCCTGGAAGGCGGTACCGGGCTGGGGCTGGCAATCGTGCGCTCGATCATGCAGGTGCATGGCGGGCGGGTTGAGGTGCAGAGCGAGCTGCAGGGGGTGACGCGGTTTAGCCTGGTGTTTGTGGATACTGCCGAATAGGAGGGCCGCAGCAAACCCTGTGGGAGCTGGCTTGCCTGCTCCCACAGGGTTAGCGTCGAATCTGTCAGTGCCGGCTGGCCGCCAGAATCAGCGCCTTCATCTGCGCCACCGCCGACTTGAAGCCAACGAACAGCGCATGGGCCACCAGCGCATGGCCGATGTTCAGTTCGTTGATGCCCTTGATCGCCGCCACCGCTTCAACGTTGTGGTAATGCAGGCCGTGACCGGCATTGACGATCAGGCCCTGGCCGAGCCCAAAGGCTACGCCATCGGCCACGCGCTTGAGCTCTTCAGCCACTTCGCTCGGGGTTTGCGCATCGGCATAACGGCCGGTGTGCAGCTCGATGGCCGGCGCACCGACACGGCGCGAGGCTTCGATCTGGCGCTCGTCAGCATCGATGAACAAGGACACTTCCGCGCCCAGACGCGACAGGCGCTCAACCGCAGCCTTGATCCGTGCTTCCTGGCCGGCGACGTCCAGGCCGCCTTCGGTGGTCAGCTCCTGACGGGTTTCCGGAACCAGGCAGATGTGCGCCGGGCGAATGCGCTCGGCAAACACTATCATTTCTTCGGTGACGCCCATTTCGAAGTTCATGCGCGTCTGCAACACATCCTTGAGCAGCAGCACGTCACGCTCCTGGATGTGCCGGCGGTCTTCGCGCAAGTGCACGGTAATGCCATCGGCACCGGCCTCTTCAGCGTCCAGCGCGGCTTTGACCGGGTCCGGGTAGCGGGTACCACGCGCCTGGCGCAGGGTCGCCACGTGGTCGATGTTCACGCCGAGCAGCATGCGGTTGCTTTGAGTCACGAAGAGGCTCTCCTGAAGATTGAGCCCCACAGCATACGACGTTGTTCAGCGCTTGCGAAACAGTTCGCGACTGACCAGCGGCCGACCGCCCAGGTGTACGGCCAGGGCCTGGCGCATCAGGCGCTTGGCGGCGCCCAGAGCACCGGGGATTTCCCAGGCGGCTTCAGCCATGGCCAATAGCTCGGCACCGTTGAACAGCCCCGGCTGCAACAGGTAGACGCGCTCGAGCCCGGCATCGACCTGCAAGCGGTACAGGCCATCGACCACCAGCGGATCGCCGTTGACGTCATGATCGAGAGCGAAGGCATAACCCAGTTCGTCCAGCAGGCGCCACTCGAACGCCCTCAGCAGCGGCTCCAGCGGGCGACCGGCGGCCAGCGCCTGCAAGGTCGCCGCATAGTGCTCGAATACCACCGGATGCGGGTCTTCAGCCGGCAGCAGGCGAATCAGCAGCTCGTTGAGGTACAGCCCGCTGAACAGCGCATCGCCGTGCAGCCAGGCAGCGACACCGACGCTGTCCAGACGGCCGACGTTCTTCAGCTCGCCGCGGCCGCGAAACTCGACTTCAAGCGGGACGAACGGCCGCACCTGGCTGCCGCCTTTGCCACGGGCACGGCGCATGACCGCGCGCAGGCGTCCTTGCGGGGTGAGGAAATCCACCAGCGCGCTGGTTTCACGGTAGGCCCGGCTGTGCAGCACGTAGGCCGGTTGGCCAACTGGCAGTTCCATGAGCGGCGCTTCAGAAAAGGTTCGACCCGGCAGCGGACGCTACCGGGCCTGGAGCGATCAGAGGTCGCCGTAGCCCAGCGAGCGCAGGGCGCGCTCGTCGTCGGACCAGCCACCCTTGACCTTGACCCAGAGGTTGAGCATGACCTTGGCGTCGAACAGCACTTCCATGTCCTTGCGCGCCTCGGAGCCGATGCGTTTGATCCGCTCGCCCTTGTCGCCAATGATGATCTTCTTCTGGCCGTCACGCTCGACCAGGATCAGCGCATGGATGTGCAGGATCTTGCCCTGCTGCTTGAACTCTTCGATCTCGACGGTGATCTGGTACGGCAGCTCGGCGCCGAGTTGGCGCATGATCTTCTCGCGCACCAGTTCCGCGGCCAGGAAGCGGCTGCTGCGGTCGGTGATCTGGTCTTCCGGGAAGAAGTGCTCGTTTTCCGGCAGGTGTTTGGCGATCAGCCCTTCCAGTGCTTCGAGGTTGTGCCCCTGCTGGGCCGAGATCGGCACGATTTCGGCGTTCGGCAGTTGCTCCTGCAGCCATTGCAGGTGCGGGATCAGGTCGGCTTTCTCTTCGATCCGGTCGGTCTTGTTGATCGCCAGGATCACCGGGCCCTGCACGTACTGCACGCGCTCGAGCACCAATTGGTCTTCGTCGGTCCATTTGGTGCGGTCAACCACGAAGATCACCACGTCGACGTCCTTGAGGGCGGCCGAAGCGGTCTTGTTCATGTAACGGTTGAGCGCCTTTTCGTTGCTCTTGTGCATGCCCGGGGTATCGACGTAGATCGCCTGCACATCACCTTCGGTCTTGATCCCGAGCATGTTGTGGCGGGTGGTCTGCGGCTTGCGCGAGGTGATTGCGAGCTTTTGCCCGAGGATGTGGTTGAGCAGGGTCGACTTGCCGACGTTCGGGCGGCCGACAATGGCGACATAGCCGCAGCGGGTAGTGTTGGTATCAGTCATTGCCATTCTCCACGCCCAGGGCGATCAGTGCTGCGGCGGCCGCGACTTGCTCGGCGATACGCCGGCTGACGCCTTGCCCTCGGCTTTTTTCAGTCAAAAGGGTCACTTCGCATTCGACGAAAAACGTCCGGCAATGGGGTTCACCTTGAATATCCACCACTTCGTAGCGCGGCAGTTCGCAGGCCCGCGACTGCAGGAATTCCTGCAGACGGGTTTTCGGGTCCTTGTTGGTATCGACCAGGGTCAGGCTTTCGAATTCACCCGCCAGCCATGCCAGTACCCGCTCGCGAGCGGTCTGCATGTCCGAATCCAGGTAGATGGCGCCAATCAGCGCCTCCAGGGCATCGGCCAGGATCGACTCGCGGCGAAAACCGCCGCTTTTCAGCTCGCCCGAACCCAGGCGCAGGTATTCGCCCAGGTCAAAGCCCCGGGCCAGTACCGCCAGGGTCTCGCCCTTGACCAGCCGCGCACGCAGGCGCGACAGCTGGCCTTCGCGGGCCTGGGGGAAGCGCTCGAACAGTGCTTCACCGGCGACGAAGTTGAGGATCGCATCGCCGAGGAACTCGAGGCGTTCGTTGTTGCGCCCGGCAAAACTGCGGTGCGTCAGGGCCAGCAGCATCAGCTCCTGGTTCTTGAAGGTGTAGCCGAGCTGGCGCTCGAGGCGACTCAAGGAAACGCTCACAGTGTACCCACGCGCAGTTCGTGGCCGAAATTCAGCCCGCACGCCTGGGCGCGGGGCTCACACTTTGCAACTCGGTACGCCGCCATCGGGGCTACCGTCGGATTTAACGCATTGTTCAAATCAACATCCTGAAAGACTGTTTGGCTCATGCTCGCTGGCCGGGGTGATCGGTTGCATCCAGGCTTCCCTGAACACAGCCTATGCCAGAAACGCATTCGGCGCTGTCCCAGGACAGCGCCGTTGTGGTGTTACTTGATCAGGCCGACCCGCGACAGGTTCGGGAAGTGGCTCAGTTTAGGCTCTGGCCAGCTCATCCAGACCGCGAAGGCCTTGCCGACGATGTTCTGGTCCGGGACCATGCCGTGCAGTTCCTTGGGAATGTTGGGATCATCCCAGTAACGGCTGTCGTTGGAGTTGTCGCGGTTGTCGCCCATCATGAAGTAATGGCCGGCCGGGACTGTCCATTGCTGGTCAGGCGGCATGCGGTAGCGGCTCATTTCCTTGCGGATCAGGTGCTCGGCTTCACCGAGCTTTTCCTTGTACAGCTCGGCGCTGCCCAGGGTACCCGGCTCGGTGCCGACCAGCTGCTCGGCGATCGCCTGACCGTTGACGAACAGCTTCTTGTCGCTGGTGTAGCGAATCTGATCGCCCGGCAGGCCAACCACACGCTTGATGTAGTTGACGTTCGGGTCGCTCGGGTAGCGGAACACCATGACATCGCCGCGCTGCGGATCACCCACCTCGATGACCTTCTTGTCGATCACCGGCAGGCGGATCCCGTAGGAGAACTTGTTCACCAGGATGAAGTCGCCCACTTCCAGGGTCGGCTTCATCGACCCCGAAGGGATCTGGAACGGCTCGATCAGGAACGAGCGCAGCACCAGGACAATGAACAGCACCGGAAAGAACGATTTACCGTACTCGACCAGCAACGGTTCCTTGTTCAGGCGCTCGACCACTGCCATTTCTGGCTGGCTGACGCTGCCCTGATAGTTGGCGATCGCCGAACGCCGGCGCGGGGCCAGGAACAGCAGGTCGACCAGGGCCAACAGACCGCAGACGGCGACGGCGATGACAAGCAACAGCGGGAAATTTAGCGACATAGGACCTAACTATCCAACCTGAGCACGGCGAGGAAGGCTTCTTGTGGGATTTCCACGTTACCGACCTGTTTCATGCGTTTCTTACCGGCCTTCTGCTTCTCCAACAGCTTGCGCTTACGGCTAACGTCACCACCGTAGCATTTGGCCAGTACGTTCTTTCTGAGCGCCTTGACAGTCGTACGCGCAACAATCTGCCCGCCAATGGCGGCCTGGATTGCCACATCGAACATCTGCCGAGGAATCAGTTCCTTCATCTTCTCGGTCAATGCGCGGCCCTTGTAGTGCGCATTGTCGCGGTGCACGATCAGCGCCAGGGCGTCGACCTTGTCACCGTTGATCAGTACATCGAGCTTGACCAGGTTAGCCGACTGGTAGCGGTCGAAATGATAGTCCAGCGAGGCGTAGCCGCGGCTGGTGGACTTCAGGCGGTCGAAGAAGTCCAGTACCACTTCGTTCATCGGCAGGTCGTAGCGTACTTGCACCTGCGAGCCGAGGAACTGCATGTCGCGCTGTACGCCACGCTTCTCGATGCACAGGGTAATGACGTTGCCCAGGTGCTCCTGCGGCACCAGGATGGTGGCCGATACGATCGGCTCACGGAAGTCTTCGACCGAGGACACGTCCGGCAGCTTCGACGGGTTGTCGACGTAGATGGTTTCGCCGGTCTTGAGCTTGACCTCGAAGATTACGCTCGGCGCGGTGGTGATCAGGTCCAGGTCGTACTCGCGCTCCAGGCGCTCCTGAATGATCTCCATGTGCAACATGCCGAGGAAGCCGCAACGGAAGCCGAAGCCCAGGGCGTCGGAGCTTTCCGGCAGGTACTGCAGCGACGAGTCGTTCAGGGTCAGTTTCTGCAATGCATCACGAAAATCTTCGAAATCATCGGAACTGACCGGGAACAGACCGGCATACACCTGCGGTTGAATGCGTTTGAAGCCTGGCAGCACCTCGACCTCGGGGGTCGTGCTCAGGGTCAGGGTGTCACCCACCGGCGCGCCGTGAATGTCCTTGATGCTGGCGATGATGAAGCCTACTTCGCCGGCCTTGAGATCGGCGGTCTGGGTGTGCTTGGGGGTGAACACACCGACGCTGTCGACCAAGTGGACCTTGCCGGTGGACTTGACCAGGATCTTGTCGCCCTTCTTCACCCGGCCGTGACGGACACGCACCAGGGAGACAACGCCCAGGTAGTTGTCGAACCAGGAGTCGATGATCAGCGCCTGCAGCGGCGCCTCGATGTCACCGGTAGGCGCCGGGATGGTGTGCACCAGGCGCTCGAGCACCTCGTCGACGCCCATGCCGCTCTTGGCGCTGCAGGCCACGGCGTCGGTGGCGTCGATACCGATGATCTTCTCGATCTCGTCCTTGACCTTGTCCGGGTCGGCCTGGGGCAGGTCCATCTTGTTCAGTACCGGCATGACCTCAAGGCCCTGCTCGATGGCGGTGTAGCAGTTGGCGACCGACTGGGCCTCTACGCCCTGGCCGGCGTCGACCACCAGCAAGGCACCTTCACAGGCCGCCAGCGAGCGGCTGACTTCGTAGGTGAAGTCAACGTGGCCGGGGGTGTCGATGAAGTTCAGCTGATAGGTTTTGCCGTCCTGCGCCTTGTAGTGCAGGGTGACGCTGTGGGCTTTGATGGTGATACCGCGTTCACGCTCCAGGTCCATGGAATCGAGTACCTGGGCCTCCATTTCACGCGCAGTCAGGCCACCGCACATCTGAATGAAGCGGTCGGCCAGGGTCGACTTGCCATGGTCAATGTGGGCGATGATGGAGAAATTGCGGATATGACTCAAATCACTCACGGGTCAACACTCAAAAAGGCTGCGGGCCGGACGCCCACCGAAAAATAGCCGGGAATTGTACCTGAAGCTTGACGTTGGCGTCACGTGAACTGTGGGTACCGCGATTGTGGGAAATCGGTGCATGCCCCGGGAAACCTGCGCGGCGCCCAGAAAAAAGGGCAGCCGAGGCTGCCCTTTTCTGCTCAAGCCGGCTTATTCAGCCAGTTTGAAGGTAATGAAGCTGGCGCGGCCCTGACGCAGGACGCGCATCGACACCGAACGGTTCTTCGGCAGCTCTTTGGCGATTTCGGTGAACTGCTTGGCCGAAAGGATCGCCTGGTTGTTCAGATGACTGATGACGTCGCCCGGACGCAGGCCGATCAGCGCTGCCGGACCGTCCTGGACTTCCTTGATGACCACGCCGCCCTTGAGCTCGAGGGACTTCTTCTGCTCGGCGGTCAGGTCGGCCACCGACACACCCAGGCGGTTGCTGCTGCGCTCGACGCCGCCATTGGCGTTGGTGGTGATGTCGGCATCTTCATCCGGCAGTGCGCCGATGGTGATGTCCAGCGACTGGCGTTTGCCATTGCGGATGATGTCGAGCTTGGCCTTGGTGCCATCCTTGAGGCCACCGACCAGGTGCGGCAGGTCGGCAGACATGACGATCGGCTGACCGTTCATGCTCAGGATCACGTCACCGACCTGCAGGCCACCCTTGGCGGCCGGGCCATCTTCCAGGACCTGGGCGACCAGGGCACCGGCCGGCTTGTCGAGACCGAAGGACTCAGCCAGGTCCTTGTTGACCTCCTGAATCACCACGCCCAGCCAGCCGCGGCTGACCTTGCCGTCTTTCTTCAGCTGATTGGAAACATCCAGCGCGACATCGATCGGGATGGCGAACGACAGGCCCATGAAGCCACCGGAACGGGTGAAGATCTGCGAGTTGATACCCACCACTTCGCCGTTCATGTTGAACAGCGGGCCACCAGAGTTACCCGGGTTGATCGCCACGTCGGTCTGGATGAACGGCACGTAGGTGTCGTTGGGCAGGGTGCGGCCCTTGGCACTGACGATACCTTTGGTCACCGAATGGTCGAAGCCGAACGGCGAACCGATGGCCAGCACCCACTCACCGACCTTGAGCTTCTCGGAGTCACCCAGCTTGACGGTTGGCAGGTCCTTGCCTTCGACCTTGAGCAGGGCCACGTCGGTGCGCGGGTCGGTGCCGACCAGCTTGGCCTGCAGCTCGCTGCGGTCCGACAGGCGGACGATGATCTCATCGGCGTCGGCGACCACATGGTTGTTGGTCAGCACGTAACCGTCGCTGGAGATGATGAAGCCCGAACCCAGCGATTGCGCTTCACGCTGGCGGTCGCCGCGCGGCGAACGCGGCGTCTGCGGCATGTTGCGCTCGAAGAATTCGCGGAACATCGGCGGCAGGCCTTCAAGATCAGGCATCTGCCCGGCGGCGTACTTGCGGTCCGGCAGTTTCTGCTTGGTACTGATGTTCACCACCGCAGGCGAGGCCTGCTCGACCAGGGTGGTGAAGTCCGGCAGGGCTTCGGCCTGGGCGGTGAGCACCTGACCGAGCATGAACACGGCGGCGACCATCGATAGGTAGGTTTTCAAGCGTGGTATTGACATACGGCTCCCGTCACAACGAGCGTGGTTAGCAGTAGGGACCTGCAGAAGCAGGAAAGGCCAGCCCCCGAAAGGACTGACCTATAGAAAAATTCTGGAGTTTTTGCAAACTGCAAAGCTTGCCAATCATGTCAGCCAAGCAATCCTCGACCTGTCAGCCTCATTGCCTGCGCCTCATTTTTAGCCTGGGCATCCTGGGCGCGCATGGACAGCGCAATGCGTTCGGCGGTGCCGATAGGAATCTCGCCCACCACCGTCACCATCATTTCGCCCTGGGGCGTGGTCAGCCGTCGCGAGACGGCGACCGTCGGGCCCAGCTGCGTGCGGATATCGGCGGCCGAGCCTTTGTCGAGGGCTTCGACGAACACCGAAAAGCGCGCCAGGCCGTCGTCGTACATCAGGCTGCTAACGGCATTTTTGCTTTGCGGGTCCTTGCGCACGGAGCTGGTGATCAGCTCGAATCCAGGTGGCAACCAGTCCGATCGCCAGCCGGTGACAGGTTGTGCAGCCTGCGCGGTCAGTTGGGCAACCGGCTTGCAGATGCCACTGGCCTTGAGCTGTTCATCGCTTGGTGCGACGGCGGTATTCAGGCGAGTGAACTGGAAACGCTCAAGCAATCGCCCACCGTCGTCGAGCATCAACGACTTGAGCGGCAGCCCGGTGTCTTTATCCAGGTGCAGCTCGAAGGCATAGCGGTGTTGATCACGCGGGGTAAGGGTGACGATGACCGCTTCACGGTCGGCCACCCTGGATTTGCCGGCGACCCCGAGGTCGTACCAGCTCATCAGTTTCAGAGGATCAAGCACTCGCGCCGCAGACTCCGGCGTGTTGGCCACTCCCGGTACCAGGGCCCCGCTTACGCACTGGGTCTGCCCGTCGACACGCACGACTTCCTGGGCCGAGCCATCGAGCTGCAACAGCCGCTCGCTGACTTTGCCGCTCTGGACGCGATGCCAGATGTCGTGGGTGGAGAAGCTACCGTTACGCTCGTAAACGAAAGTACCCTGATAACTCTGCTGTTGCTCGGCCTGTGCCAGACGCTTGAGCCAGTCACCTGCCTGCGCAGAGGAGTTGGCGGCAAGGGCCGGTAGCGTCAACCAGCCACCCAGCAGCAGCGGTATGAGAGGTAGCGCGCGCATGATCCTCCTTACTTAGCGATTTTCCAGGCTGGCTGCACGTGCATACGGCAGAGCGCTCTCGGTACCCTTGAGGGCTGCTTCCTGAGCATGCTGACGCAGGTAGCCAGGCAGACGCTGGTCGTGCCAGCCGGTTTGCCCCTGCAGCACGCCATTGGCCATCGGGCCTGGCTGTTCTGCACTTTCACTATAGCCTGCCAATACGGCCGGGCCTTGTGCTTGTGGCAAGCTCAGGCCTTGCTGCGCCGGTTGTTGGGCAGCCAGCTGGGCACCGCTGATTTCGTCCTGGTTGTACAGGCGTACACCGGCCAGTACCGCGACAGTCACCGAAGCGGCAACGGCCAGGCGGCCCAGGCTGCGCCAGGGTCCACGGGAGACCTTGGCCGGAGCGGCTTCATCGGCCAGGGCTGCGGATACGGCCGAGGCGATATCCAGCTGTGGCAGTACCAGCTCTTTGTGCATGGCTGCACGGGCTACCTGGTAACGCGACCAGGTGGCACGGGTTTCGGGATCATCGACGGCATTCAACACCCGACGTAATTCCAGTTCGTCCGCTTCGTTATCCATCACCGCGGACAGCGATTCCTGCAAAGCTTCACGACTCATGGCGGTTCCTCTCTTGGCTGTCGCCGCTGTCTCAGGTTTCCTGCAACAACGGCTGCAGGGCTTTGTCTATGGCCTCCCGAGCGCGGAAGATTCGAGAGCGCACGGTACCCACCGGACACTGCATGACGCTCGCAATGTCCTCGTAACTCAGACCATCGAATTCACGTAAAGTTAACGCCGTACGCAAATCTTCTGGCAGTTGCTGGATGGTCCGATGGACGGTGCCTTCGATCTCATCTCGCAACAACGCGCGCTCGGGGGACTCCAGATCCTTGAGGCCATGATCGCCGTCGTAAAATTCCGCATCCTCGGAACTTACATCGCTGTCTGGTGGCCGCCGACCGCGGGACACCAGATAGTTTTTTGCCGTGTTGATGGCAATGCGGTACAGCCAGGTATAAAAGGCGCTGTCCCCGCGAAAATTACCAAGCGCCCGGTAAGCCTTGATGAAAGCTTCCTGCGCCACATCCTGGGCTTCATGGGTGTCGTGGACAAAACGCACGATCAACCCGAGAATCTTGTGCTGATACTTCAGCACCAACAGATCGAACGCTCGCCTGTCGCCACGCTGCACGCGCTCGACAAGCTGCTGATCCTCTTCCTGGGTTAGCATGAACACTCCTCAGTGAACTCGAAGGAGCGTTGCACCTGCCATCGTTCAGGCTTGCAACCATAGACTCGGGCTTTGCGCAAAAGTTCTCCCCTCCAAGCAAGTTTCCTGCGGCCCTTGGTCGGCTCGCACGAAAAACGCAGCGCGGTCACGGCCGGCTGCGTCGATAATCGGGTCTCGAATACGCAAACAGTGCCTTCAAGGGGCGCCTGCCATGCGTCGCCGCGGCATTGTGGCGTGCGGGCATCCTTCTATGGATATCCGTACATCACGGAAAGTTCCCACAAAAGGCTCCCTAGACTGCACAAGCGCCATTGGAAATCAGGGCCTTGGGGCTGCTATAAAGGCAGCCGGTCCAGATTCACGATAGTTTCACAATGCCATAAGCGCCTGACTATTGTGCCGATCCCCCCCTTCAGATACTAGTGTCCTGACATGAGCCAACAATTCCAACATGATGTTCTCGTGATCGGCAGCGGCGCCGCCGGCCTCAGCCTGGCCCTGACCCTCCCCGGTCACCTGCGCGTCGCCGTGCTCAGCAAGGGCGACCTCGCCAACGGCTCGACCTTCTGGGCCCAGGGCGGCGTGGCCGCGGTACTGGACGACACCGACACGGTGCAGTCCCACGTCGAAGACACCCTCAATGCCGGTGGCGGCCTGTGCCACGAAGACGCCGTGCGCTTCACCGTTGAGCATAGCCGCGAAGCGATCCAGTGGCTGATCGACCAGGGCGTGCCCTTTACCCGCGACGAACACGCCGGCGATGAAGAAAGCGGCTTTGAGTTCCACCTGACCCGCGAAGGTGGCCACAGCCATCGGCGCATCATCCACGCCGCCGACGCCACCGGCGCGGCGATCTTCACCACCCTGCTGGCGCAAGCGCGACTGCGGCCGAATATCGAACTGCTGGAACAACGGGTAGCGGTCGACCTGATTACCGAGCGGCGTCTGGGCCTGGACGGCGATCGCTGCCTGGGGGCGTACGTGCTGGACCGCACCAGCGGCGAAGTCGACACCTTCGGCGCGCGCTTTACCGTGCTCGCCACCGGCGGCGCAGCCAAGGTCTACCTCTACACCAGCAACCCCGACGGCGCCTGCGGCGATGGCATCGCCATGGCCTGGCGCGCCGGTTGCCGGGTGGCCAACCTTGAGTTCAACCAGTTCCACCCGACCTGCCTGTACCACCCGCAGGCCAAGAGCTTTTTGATCACCGAAGCCCTGCGCGGCGAAGGCGGCCTGCTCAAGCTGCCCAATGGCGAGCGTTTCATGCCGCGCTTCGACCCGCGCGAAGAACTGGCCCCGCGCGACATCGTCGCCCGCGCCATCGACCATGAAATGAAGCGCCTGGGGGTGGACTGCGTCTACCTGGACATCAGCCACAAGCCGGCCGAATTCGTCAAAAGCCACTTCCCCACCGTTTACGAGCGCTGCCTGGGCTTTGGCATCGATATCACCCGCCAGCCGATCCCGGTAGTACCGGCCGCCCATTACACCTGCGGCGGGGTGATGGTCGACGAACAAGGCCTGACCGACGTGCCGGGCCTGTACGCCATCGGCGAAACCAGTTTTACCGGCTTGCACGGTGCCAACCGCATGGCCAGCAACTCGCTACTCGAATGTTTCGTCTACGGGCGTTCGGCGGCCAACGACATCGTCGCCCGCCTGGACCAGACCGCAATGCCCCAGGCGCTGCCGTGCTGGGATGCCAGCCAGGTGACCGATTCGGACGAAGACGTGATCATCGCGCACAACTGGGACGAACTGCGGCGCTTCATGTGGGACTACGTCGGTATCGTGCGCACCAACAAGCGCCTGCAGCGCGCCGAACACCGGGTGCGCCTGCTGCTCGATGAGATCGACGAGTTTTACAGCAACTACAAAGTCAGCCGCGACCTGATCGAATTGCGCAACCTGGCCCAGGTCGCCGAACTGATGATCCGCTCGGCCATGCAACGCAAGGAAAGCCGCGGCCTGCACTACACCCTGGATTACCCGGGCATGCTCAAAGAGGCCCGCGACACTATCCTGCAGCCGCCCACCTACGCCGACTGAATTTCAGGCGCAAACGCAGGCGCCGGTGCTGCACCGGCTCCAGCGCGTCGAAGGCGATGCACTGGCCCTCGTTGAAACGCCGCCCGGCCCGGCGAAAGCGCAATACCACGCATCCGGGCAAGGCCAGGCTATCGGGCTTGAGCTGCACCGCCTGCCAGCCCTGGGCGCGGCTGAACAACTGCCAGCCGTGGGCATCGCGGCGCAGGGCGGTAATGGCGTTGGGGTGGGTCAGCAGGATGCACCGGGGAATGACCCAGGCGCCATGCAGCAGGCACAAGGCAATGGCCGCCAGGCGCAACCACAGGGGCACCTGCAGCAGGCTCAGGGCCAGCAAGGCCAGCAGCAGGCTGGCCAGGTATGCCGCCAACAGTGCCCTTGAGCCCTGCCAGCGACATTCGAAACGCTCACTTGGGCTGGACACGGTCCAGGATGATGCGAACCATGCGTTGCAGCTCCGGGTCTTCGGACTCGCTGCGCTCCATGAACCAGCCGAACATGTCCTGGTCTTCGCAGCTCAGCAGGCGCTTGTACAGCTCACGGTCGGCCTCGCTCAGGGTCGGGTAGACCTCCGCGCTGAACGGGACCAGCAGTACATCAAGCTCGAGCATGCCGCGGCGGCTGTGCCAAAAGAGCCGGTTGAGTTCAGTTTGTTCGACCATGAAGCCCTCCTAAAATAGGCCGCCAGTATACAGAGCCAGCGCCCGGGGGACACGCGACGTTGGTCCGGACATGTGAGCAAATAATGACAGAGGCCTGTACTCAACTACCTATTTTGCCGACAGCGCTCTATCATGGGCCCCAGTCCTATCACCTTGCGATAAACCATGGCCGATTCCGCTTTTTTCTGCACCCTTTCCCACGAAGGCGTTCTCGCCGTCCGCGGCTCGGACGCCGGCAAGTTCCTGCAAGGCCAGCTGACCTGCAACATCAGTTACCTCAACGAGCATACCGCCAGCCTCGGCGCCCGCTGCATGGTCAAGGGCCGCATGCAGTCGAGCTTTCGCATCCTCTCCGAGGGCGATGGCTACTTGCTGGCGATGACCCGCGAACTGCTCGAACCGCAACTGGCCGACCTTAAAAAGTACGCAGTGTTCTCCAAGGCCAAGCTGACCGACGACAGCGCTGCCTGGGTGCGTTTCGGCCTGCACGACGGTGCAGCCGCGCTGCCGGCCCTGGGCCTGGAAGTGCCGGTGCAGACTGACGCGGTCACCCGTCACAACGGTTTGGCCGCCATTGCCGTATCGGCTGGGCGCATCGAGTTGTGGGTACCTGCCGAGCAGGCCCCGGCGGTGCAAGCGCAACTGGCGGCGCAGTTGGCCGAGGCCGGGCTCAACGACTGGCTGCTCGGACAGATCCGCGCCGGCATCGGCCAGGTCATGCTGCAAACCCGCGAGCTGTTCATTCCGCAGATGATCAACCTGCAGGCCGTGGGTGGCGTGAGCTTCAAGAAGGGTTGCTACACCGGCCAGGAAATCGTCGCGCGCATGCAGTACCTGGGCAAGCTCAAGCGTCGCCAGTACCGCCTGGCCCTGGCCGAGGGCGACCTGCCGCAGCCCGGTACCGAAGTGTTCTCGCCCACCCACAGCTCCTCCGTTGGTGAAGTGGTACTGGCTGCCCACAGTGAACAGGGCTGCGAACTGCTGGCCGTGCTGACCGCCGACGCGGTTGCCGACAACAACCTGCACCTGGGCAGCGCCGAAGGTCCGCGCCTGGAGCTGCTGACGCTTCCTTACGAACTGGACCGCGATCGCGAAATCCAGCGCTGAGCCTGCGCCCGCCCTGCACGGGCGGGGCACTCGTCAATTGCGGTAGAGAATCACCATGAACAAGATGGCCGAGATGATCCAGGCCCACCTGCTGAGCGCCATCGACAACGATGACCTGGTGCTGCCGACCCTGCCGGAAGTGGCCTTGAGCATTCGCGAAGCCGCCGAAGACAGCGAGATCAGCGTCAGCACCCTGAGCAAGGTGATCGGTCGCGATGCAGCGTTGTCGGCGCGCCTGATCAAGGTGGTCAACAGCCCCTTGCTGCGCGCCGCCACCGAGGTCACCGACCTGCAAACGGCCATCACCCGCCTGGGCATCAACTACAGCTGCAACCTGGCGATCGGCCTGGTGATCGAGCAGATCTTCCATGCCCGCTCGGATGTGGTTGAGCAAAAAATGCGCGAGATCTGGTCAAAAAGCCTCGAAGTGGCGGGCATCAGCTATGAGCTGTGCCTGCGATTCACCCAGCTCAAGCCGGACCAGGCAGCCCTCGCTGGCCTGGTTCATCAGATTGGCGCGCTGCCGATCCTGCTGTATGCCGAAGAGCACAACGAGCTGCTCTCCGACCCGGTCAGCCTGAACTATGTCATCGAACAGATTCACCCGGCACTGGGCGACAAGATCCTCAGCGTCTGGGAGTTCCCCGAGCAACTGGTGCACCTGCCCGGGCTGATCCAGGACCTGGATCGCGGCACCGACAAGGTCGACTACGTCGATATTGTGCAGATCGCCCAGGTACTCAGCAGCAACAGCAAGGAACGACCGCTGGCCGCCCTGCCCGCCTACCGCCACCTTGGCCTGCCTACCGGCACTGAACTGCAGGCCAGCGACCTGCTCAATGCCAAGGCGATGTTCCGCTAGTCAGCGCTGAAGCTGACCCGCACCTTCAAGCCGCCACGCTCACCATCGTGCAGGCTGATCTGCGCCAGGTGCGCGCGGCAGATCTCGCCGACAATCGCCAGGCCCAGGCCAGTGCCCTGGGCGCCGCGCCGGTAGAAGCGCTCGAAGACCTTTTCGCGCTCGCTTTCAGGAATCCCCGGGCCGTCGTCTTCGACTTCGAGAATGCCCGGCTCAACCACGCGCAGAATCACATCGCCGCCCTTGGGCGTATACGCCATGGCGTTATCGACCAGGTTGCTCAGCAGCTCATTGAGCAGCGTCGGCTCGCCGCGCACCCACACCGGCCCCTCGGTCTCCAGCGCCAGGGCGACGCCACGCGCATGGGCCAGCGGCGCCATGGCCATGCCCAGCTCACGGGCCAATTGGCTGAGGTCGAGCAATTGCGCGCCGCCTTCGGCAATCGCCCGGGCGCCGTTCTCGACCCGCGCCAGCGACAGCAACTGGTTGGCCAGGTGGGTCAGGCGATCGGTGCCTTGCGCGGCGGCCTCAAGGGTTTCGCGCCAGACTTGCGGCTCGTTGGAGCGCAAGCCCAGTTCGACCCGCGCCTTTAGCGCCGCCAGCGGCGTGCGCAGTTCATGGGCGGCCTCGGCGATAAACTGCGCCTGGCGTTCGAACTGGCCGCGCAAGCGCTCGGTAAAGTGGTTCAGGGCGCGCACCAGCGGGCTCAGCTCGCGCTGCACCTGGACCACCGGCAAGGCCCGCAGGTCATCGGGCTGGCGTTCTTCCACAGCGCTGCGCAAGCGCTCCAGCGGGCGCAGGGCGGCGCTGACGGCAAACCACACCAGCATCAGCGCCCCGAGGGCAAGCATACCCAGGCGCAGCAGGGTATCGGCCATCAGGCTGCGGGCCATGCGCACCCGCGCCTCTTCGGTTTCGGCCACGCGGATTTCGGCCATGCCATTCATGTTCGGCTCGCTGACCGCCTTGAGCAGGCTGACCACGCGCACGTCCTGGCCCAGGTAACGGGCGTTGTAAAAGCGCGCCAGGGCCGGGTAATCGTCGGTGCGCGGGGTATTGGGCGGCGGCGCCGGGAGGTTTTCGTAGCCGGAGATCAAGCGCTGGTGAATATCGTTGACCTGGTAGTAGATTCGCCCGGCGCTGTCGTAGGCGAACGTATCCAGCGCCACGTAGGGCACGTCGGCGCTGAGGGTACCGTCGCGCTGCGACAGGCCGGCGGCGATGGTCCGCGCCGAGGCCAGCAAGGTACGGTCGTAGGCGGTGTCGGCGGCTTCACGGCCGTTCCAGTAAGCGCTCAGGCCGCTGGCCAGCATCAGCACCACCAGCAGAATTGCCAGGTTCCATAGCAGTCGCCCGCGCAGGCTGTCGCTGTTACGCATCTTTGTGCTCGAGCAGGTAGCCGAGCCCCCTGAAGGTGACGATCGCCACGGCATGGCCGTCGAGCTTCTTGCGCAGGCGGTGCACGTAGATTTCGATGGCGTCGGCGCTGGCTTCTTCGTCCAGGCCGAACACCTGGGCGGCCAGTTGCTCCTTGCTCATCACCCGCCCGGGCCGCGCAATCAGTGCTTCGAGCACCGCCTGCTCGCGGGAGGTCAGGGTCAGCAGTTCTTCGCCGAGGGTGAAGCGCCGGGTATCGAGGTCATAAACCAGTGGCCCGCAGCGCTGCTGGCGCTCGCCACCGAGCACGCTACGGCGCAGCAGGGCCTTGACCCGCGCCTCAAGCTCGGTCAGCTCGAACGGCTTGGCCAGGTAATCGTCGGCGCCCAGGTTCAAGCCATGAACCCGGTCCTTGACGTCGCTGCGCGCGGTCAGCATCAGCACCGGCACGGTCTTGCCGCGGGCCCGCAGGCGCGCCAGCACCTCGAAGCCGTCCATCCGCGGCAGGCCGACATCGAGTACCGCCACGGCGTATTCCTCGCTGGCCAGGGCCAGGTCGGCGGCCACGCCATCATGCAGCACATCCACGGTCAGGCCGGTGCTTTTCAGGGCCTGGGCCACGCTTTCGGCCAGTTGCAGATGGTCTTCGACGAGCAGCACACGCATCGATTTCTCCCCTTTGCGTCGCGTTCAATGGCGCGGAGTGTACAGCCGACAGCCCGCCTGTGAAGCCTTCGGCGCAATCAAAAGCTGCTGAAAGGTTAGCGAAAGGTTCACGCCCTAGCATCCTCTCACGGCTCACTCTGCTTGCCGTAAAACCGGACCCAAGGTCCGAACTAATAAGAACAATAACGGAGTCACTCCACGATGCTGTCCATGCAGCCGCAGGCGTACGCGCCTACCCGACGTCTACCTTCCCGCCAGACCGCAGTTGCCAGCGCCCTCGCCCTTGCCGGCGTCGCCCCGTTGAGCCAGGCCGCCTTCTTCGATGACAGCAAGGCGAGTTTCGAAACCCGCAACATGTACTTCAACCGCGACTTTCGCGATGGCACCAGCGCCCAGCAATCCAAGCGTGACGAATGGGCCCAGGGCTTCATGCTCAATTTCGAGTCAGGTTATACCGACGGTACTGTAGGCTTCGGCCTGGATGCCCTGGGGATGCTCGGTATCAAGCTCGACTCAAGCCCCGACCGCACCGGCACCGGCCTGCTGCCAACCCACGACGATGGCCGCGCCGCCGACGAGTATTCCAAGCTCGGCCTGACCGGCAAGGTGAAGATCTCCGCGACCGAACTCAAGATCGGCACGCTGATCCCGGAGCTGCCAACCCTGCAGCCAAACGACGGGCGCATCCTGCCGCAGACTTTCGAGGGCGGCCTGCTGACCTCGGGCGAAATCAGCAACCTGACCTTCACCGGCGGGCGCCTGGAAAAAGCCCGCGACCGCGACAGCACCAACAACGAGGACATCGCCCTCAACAACAAGAACAGCCGATTTCTTGGCACCGTCGCCGGCAACCATTTCGACATGGCCGGCCTGGACTACAGGTTCACCGACAAGATCACCGGCAGCTACCACTGGGCCCAGCTCGATGACGTCTACCGCCAGCACTTCGTCGGCCTGATCGCCTCCCAGCCGTGGGGCCCGGGCACCTTCGGCGCCGACCTGCGCATGGCCTTCAGTGACGACCAGGGCCAGGCCCGCGGTGGCAACATCGACAACACCGCGCTCAACGGCATGCTCAGCTACGGCCTGAACGGCCACAAGCTCAGCGCCGGCTACCAGCACCTGTCCGGCGACACCGCCTTCCCCTATGTCGATGGCGCCGACCCGTACCTGGTCAACTTCGTACAGATCAACGACTTCGCCGGCGCCGACGAGCGCTCCTGGCAAGCCCGTTACGACTACGACTTCAGCAAGCTCGGCATCCCCGGCCTGACCTTCATGAGCCGCTACATCAGCGGCGATAATGTCAGCCTGGCCAATGGTGGCGAGGGCAAGGAGTGGGAACGCAACACCGAGTTCAAGTACGTGGTGCAAAGTGGCGCCCTGAAAAACGTCGCCGTGCGCCTGCGCAACGCCACCTTCCGCTCCAACTTCGCCCGCGATGCCGACGAAGTGCGACTGCTGGTGAGTTACAGCCTTGCGCTGTGGTAATCCCTGATAACAATAACGTTCACGGAGAGACACGATGACTTTTTCACTGCGCCGCATTGCCCTCGCCACCGGTTGCCTGCTGCTGGCCGGCAACGTTCTGGCGGGCGAACCGAAACGCCCTGAATGCATCGCCCCGGCTTCGCCCGGCGGCGGTTTCGACCTGACCTGCAAACTGGTGCAAAGCGCCCTGGTCAACGAAAAGATCCTCAGCAAACCGATGCGCGTCACCTACATGCCCGGCGGTGTCGGCGCGGTGGCCTATAACGCGGTGGTCGCCCAGCGTCCGGCCGATGCCGGCACCCTGGTGGCCTGGTCCAGTGGTTCGTTGCTGAACCTGGCCCAGGGCAAGTTCGGCCGTTTCGATGAAAACGCCGTGCGTTGGCTGGCGGCGGTAGGCACCAGCTATGGTGCCATTGCCGTGAAAAGCGATTCGCCCTACAAGACCCTCGACGACCTGGTCGCGGCGCTGAAAAAAGACCCGAGCAAGGTGGTGATCGGCTCCGGCGGCACCGTCGGCAGCCAGGACTGGATGCAGACCGCGCTGATCGCCAAGGCCGCCGGGATCAACCCGCGCGACCTGCGTTACGTGGCCCTGGAAGGCGGCGGCGAAATCGCCACGGCGCTGCTCGGCGGGCACATTCAGGTCGGCAGTACCGACATCTCCGACTCCATGCCACACATCCAGAGCGGTGACATGCGCCTGCTTGCGGTGTTCGCCGAAACCCGCCTGGACGAGCCGGAAATGAAGGACATCCCCACCGCCAAGGAACAGGGCTACGACATCGTCTGGCCGGTGGTGCGCGGTTTCTACCTCGGGCCGAAAGTCACCGATGAAGAGTACGACTGGTGGAAAGCCTCGTTCGACAAGCTGCTGGCCTCCGAAGAGTTCGCCAAGCTGCGCGATCAGCGCGAGCTGTTCCCCTTCGCCATGACCGGTGTCGAGCTGGACACCTACGTCAAGAAGCAGGTGGCTGACTACAAGGCCCTGGCCAAGGAATTTGGCTTGATTCAATAAGCCTCTCCCCTTTCGAACGCATCGCGGGGCAAGCCCGCTCCCACTTGCCCCGCGAAAAGAGGATTCCGCAATGATCCTGCAACGTCTCTTCGCCCTGTTTTTGCTGGCGCTGTGCGCCGCCCTGGCCGTAATGGCCTGGCCCTACCAGGCAGCCTTTTCCTACGAACCGGTCGGGCCACGTGCCTATCCCTTGCTGATGCTCGGCCTGATGGCCGCGGGCCTGCTGTACCTGGCCTTTCGTCCCACGCCGATCGTGCACAAGGACGACGAACCCGAACTGGACCGCGAAACCCTGAACAAGATCGGCCTCTGCGTCGCCTTGCTGCTGGTCTTTGCCGCCACCTTCGAGCCACTGGGCTTCATTGTCAGCAGCATCCTCATCGGCGTGCCGATGGCGCGCCTGTATGGCGGGCGCTGGTTGCCCAGCGTGGTGATCATCGGCCTGATGAGCATCGCCCTGTACTGGCTGTTCGACCGTGTGATGGATGTGCCCCTGCCCCTCGGCCTGCTCGACGTTCTGGAGAACTGACATGGATACGCTTGGTTATCTCGGCCAGGGCTTCGGCGTCGCCCTGAGCCCCTACAACCTGGTTACCGCCCTCGCCGGCACCCTGATCGGCACCGTGGTCGGCCTGCTGCCGGGCCTGGGCCCGATCAACGGCGTGGCGCTGCTGATCCCGATTGCCTTCGCCCTCGGCCTGCCGCCGGAGTCGGCGCTGATTTTGCTGGCAGCGGTGTACCTGGGTTGCGAATACGGCGGGCGGATCAGCTCGATCCTGCTCAATATCCCCGGTGAGGCGTCGACGGTCATGACTACCCTCGACGGCTACCCCATGGCCCGCCAGGGCCTGGCCGGGGTGGCGCTGTCGCTGTCGGCCTGGAGTTCGTTCATCGGCGCCTTCATCGCTACCTGCGGCATGGTGCTGTTCGCGCCGCTATTGGCGAAATGGGCGATCGCCTTCGGCCCGGCGGAGTATTTCGTGCTGATGGTGTTCGCCATTGTCTGCCTGGGTGGCATGGCCGGCGACCGGCCGTTGAAGACCTTCATCGCCGCGCTGATCGGGCTGTTTCTTTCCAGTGTCGGCATCGACGCCAACAGCGGCGTGTACCGCTTTACCGGCGACAGCGTGCACCTGGCCGATGGCATTCAGTTCGTGGTGCTGGTCCTGGGCCTGTTCTCCATCAGCGAGATTCTCCTGCTGCTGGAAAAAACCCACCATGGCCACGAAGCGGTGAAAGCCACCGGGCGCATGCTGTTCAATTTCAAGGAAGCGGCCTCGGTATTCGTCGTCAACATTCGCTGCGGCCTGCTCGGTTTCATCATGGGCGTGCTGCCCGGTGCCGGCGCAACCCTGGCCAGCGCCGTGGCCTACATGACCGAAAAGCGCATCGCCGGTGCCAGCGGCACCTTCGGCAAGGGCGACAAGCGCGGCCTGGCCGCACCGGAAACCGCCATCGGCGCCTCCTGCTGCGGCGCCCTGGTGCCAATGCTGACCCTCGGCGTACCCGGCTCGGGCACCACCGCCGTGATGATCGGCGCCCTGACCCTGTACAACATCACCCCGGGGCCGATGCTGTTCGCCCAGCAACCGGACATCGTCTGGGGCCTGATCGCGTCGTTGTTCATCGCCAACATCATGCTGGTGATCCTCAACATCCCGATGATCCGCATCTTCACCCGCATCCTCGCCGTGCCGAACTGGGCGCTGGTGCCGGTGATCGCGATCATCACCGCGATCGGTGTGTACGCGGTGCATGCCACCACCTTCGACCTGTTCCTGATGATCGGCATCGGTATCTTCGGCTACATCCTGCGCAAGATGGACTTCCCGCTGTCGCCAATCTTGCTGGGTTTCATCCTCGGCGGGTTGATGGAGCAGAACCTGCGCCGCGCGCTGTCGATTTCCAATGGTGCCCTGGACATCCTCTGGTCGAGCCCGATCAGCATGAGCGTGTGGGGTCTGACCATCGCCATGATGCTTTTGCCGCTGCTGCGCATCTGGCGCAAGCGCAGCCTCCAGCGTCGTGCCCTGGCCGATGTCTGATGGCCGCTTGAAACTGTACTGGGCCACCGGCCTGGTCGGCCTGGCCGGCGGTTACCTCGCCAGCAGGGTCGGCTGGCCGCTGCCGTGGATGGTCGGCTCGTTGCTGGCGATCATCCTCGTGCGTTGCCTGACGCCCTGGCAATTGAGCGAGATCCCCGGTGGGCGCAAGTGCGGGCAGTGGATCATCGGTATCGGGATCGGCCTGCACTTCACCCCGGCGGTGGTCGAGCAGGTGGCGAGCAACTTCGGCCTGATTTTCTGCGGGGCGCTGATCACCAGTGTTTCCAGTGTGGTCGGGGTGTGGTTGCTGCGCCGTACTGGCGAAGACCGCGCCACAGCGTTCTTTTCCAGCATGCCCGGTGGCTCCGGGGAGATGGTCAACCTCGGCGCCCGTAACGGTGCGGTGCTCAGCCAGGTGGCGGCAGCGCAGAGTTTGCGGGTGCTGGCGGTGGTGCTGTGTGTGCCGGCGCTGTTCAAGTTTTTGCTCGGCAATGGCGTGCCGCTGACCCACGCCGGGAGCGTGCACTGGGGCTGGCTGGTAGTGATCTGCCCGCTGGGGGTGTTGCTGGCCCTGGGCTGGCAGCGTTTGAAACAACCCAACCCGTGGCTGTTCGGGCCGTTGCTGGTGGCGGCGGTGGCCAGTGTCAGCGCCAACCTGCAGGTGGCCCTGCCCGATGGCGCCAGCCAGATCGGCCAATGGCTGATCGGCAGCGGTCTGGGTTGTCACTTCAACCGCGCGTTCTTTCGCCGGGCACCGTCGTTTCTCGGCCGCACCTTGATTGCCACGGCGCTGACCATGTTGATCGCAGGCCTTGCGGCGGGTGTGCTCAGTGTCATGACCAACCTCGACCTGCGCTCGCTGACCCTGGGCATGATGCCCGGCGGCATCGCCGAAATGAGCCTGACCGCCGAAACCCTGCAACTGTCGGTGCCACTGGTCACAGCGCTACAGGTGATGCGTTTGCTGTTCGTGCTGTTTCTGGCCGAGCCGTTGTTCAGGCACTGGGACAAACGCTGCGACTGAAGCAAAAAAAAGAGGAAGCCAAGGCTTCCTCTTGTTCTTTACGCGCTTACCAGGTGAAACGCACGCCGACGTTGGCACCGAACGGCTTCTCGATCTTGTCGCCGTTGCTGTAGTCAATATCGGCATGCAACTGCAGGCGCTCGGACAGCGACACGGCAATACCGGCACCGACCTCGGCACGCGAGCCGGACAGGTCGTTGTTGAACACGTTGTCGTTGACCTTGACCTGGTTGTTCTTGGCGAACTCGTGCACCGCGGCAGCGCGCAGGTACGGCTGGGCAAAGCGTCCCTCGCCAAGATCAAAGTTGCGACCCACCGTGGCACCGGCCTTGCCGAGCACCGAGGTAGTACGGTCACCTTCAGCCTTCAGGCCGCTGTCCAGGTCGTAGGACGCACCCTGGATGCTCACTGCCGACACTTGAGCGAAAGGTTCAACGAAGTAGCCGTCATCGAGCTTGATGTGACGACCGAACTCAGCCGATGCACCCACACCGTTGGTCTTGTAGTTGCCCTTGGCCTGGCTGCCGTCGCTCATCGCCACCTTGGACTTATTGTCGAAGCGGTTGACCTTGGCTACCGCGTCAAAGTAGTAACCGCTGTCCTGGTCCAGCCAGGTGGTGTAGGCACCGGCGTAGTAGCTGTCGACCGTACCGGTAGTACCGCGGCTCAGGTCCAGGTCGGACTTGCTATGACCGGCCAGCACACCGACCAGCCACTGGCTGTCGCCCACCTGGGCATCGGCACCCAGGGTGAAGCCCTGCTGGGTTTGCTTGTAGGCGGTGCCAGACGACTCGGCAACGTTATACTTGCTACCGTAAGCCCGGCCCCAGGCGCCGCTTTTACCTTCGTTGTAGCGCAACTCGCCCATGCGGGTACGCAGCGACGACAGCTCGCCGTACCACACGGTCGGTGCGGTATTGAACAGCGCCAGGACCGAACGGGTGCCGGGGCTGATGACTTTCTTCTCGGTGTCCAGGTGCCAGTCGTTGCCTTCCTTGGTCAGGTCATAGGAAAACGCACCCAGGTCTACAGGACCGTTCAACAGGCTGAATTCTGCATCGCCGCCACCGGTAGTGACCACGGTAACCCGCTCAACCGGATCAAGCTCCAGCCCGCTGGCTTTGATCGCCAGGCTGTGCTCCCCTTTGGCTTCGCCAGTGACATTCAGACGATCACCCTCGCCCGCGGCAAAGTCAACGGCCATATGGAAGGTGCCCTGGCCCGTCAAGGTGCCGACGTCAAGCTGATGGAAAGCACCGGAATCGCCGAAGCTGACCTGCCCACCGTCCAGGTTCAGCGCTGCCACCTGATTCGAGCCATCCATGATCCAGTTGGCCTGGCTGGCGATGTTCAGCGCCTGAACATTGTGCAGATTGCCCCGCAGCTGCGCGGAGTTGATCAGGCTTACGCTCGCCTCACCAAGCCCCTCGACCCGCACATCACCCTGCATTTTCGCCTGGTCGAGCGTAAGCTTCAGGTTGCTGGCGTCGCCCACCTGTACATTGCCCAGCAATTCGGAATGGCTGACCTCGACAGTGGCCGAGCCACCTTGGGTCAGTTCCAGCAGGTTGCCATTGCCGCCGTGCAAGGTCGAACCATTGCTCACCTTGATCTGCGCCTGTGCGCCGCGCACTTCAATGGCCGGCCCCTGTTCACCAATCACGGCGGTGCCCTCCAGGCTCACTTCGCCACCGGTGCCATGCATCGAGGCTTTTTCATCGGCCAGCAGCAGTCCGATACCGCCACCCTGGATCAGGCTGTCACGCGCCTGCAGGTTACCGTTGAGCAACAGCGTTCCCCAACCGTCCTGGTTGCGTGCGATCACCTGTGAATTGTCCAGGCTCAAGACACTGTTGGCAGTGACCCAGGCCCCGGCGTTGGCGCCGCTGATCTGGCTATTGCTGACCTGCGCGGTGGAATGCAGGCCCGAGTTGATAAAACGAGCAACCTGCAAGCCAATGCCACGCTCACTGGTGATGTTGGCGCCAGCGATACGTGCGTGACTGTCGAGCAAGCGAATAGCGGGTGCCGTAACACTATTGACGTTGCCACCGTTGATGTTCAGCGTGGCCTGGTTCAACAGCAGCTCGCGGGTACTGGCTTGGCTGCCCTCGATGTTGAGGACTGCGCCAGGGCGCACATCATAGGCATCCAGGGGCGTGCCGCTGTCGACGGTGAATTCCTTGTCCACGACCTTTGCCAACACAGGCTCGGCCAGCAGAAAAAAGGGTAGGGTCAAGGCAGCTTTGACTGCTCGGGACAATACGGTGGTGTTGCCAGGTACAAAGTTAGTCATCATCAGCTCTCTGCGATCAGCGCTTAGAGTCATCTGACCGAAAGCGCATTGGGTTAAGAGCTGCGAAGACTAAAGATCTGATGGATAACAATATGTAGGAATATTCTTACGAACATGGAGGGTTATTCAACAACCTCGCTGGAAGTTCAGCACTTCCGGCGAGGTTGTTCATTCTCCTGAACTTAGCACTGTACCCCGCAAAGCTGGCCCGGCCCGCAAACACAGTTAGTGGCAACAACATGAATATTGTAGCCATTCAAGTGGCTCATCGACTCACCTGTTTGCACACCATTATGATACGACCGCCAGCGGATAACGAAGTAGCCATTCACCGTTCCCTCTGTATAGGGAGAACCTGGCACTCGATGAATTTTGCCGTTGGCTACTTCGGCGGCCGTGTCAAAAGTTCCGCTAAAGGTGTGCCGCGTTTCGTCGATAGGCAGACCTGGCATCGGATACTCGCTGGAAAGCAGGAACAACTGCCAGTCAAGCTCGTACGTGTCGCCTTCAACGACATTGGCACTGTCAAGCATCTTGATATCGACACCCTCCCAGGGACGTTGGCAGCAAGCAACGTATCCGTTAGCCGCTACATTCGGCACTGTCGGCCGAGCAAGCGTTACCACCGCCGCAACTGTCGCGTGGATGTACTTGGTCGGTGAACGGTGAAAATTGTCACCGCCCGGGGCTCCACTGATCTCATACCACACCGCAATCTGCTCACCCGAGCCAATGGCTTTGACGATGTCCCAGGGTAACGGTACCTCGATGCTCGAACCGACAGGGTCAGGTAACGGGAACGCAGCGAGCTGGCCATTCGTCGAACCATAGAACACCGTAACGATGTCTCCGGGTTTGGCATTCTCATAAGGCTGGATGACGACAGTCGAATCCTGGTCGGCATCCTCCGGTGTCAACACGTCATCGGTACCCGAAACAGCGGGTCTGATGACCGGGGCAAACAGCAGCGGGCTGACCGGGTCGGGGTTGTTCGGGTCCGGTTCCGGGCCGACAACCCGCAGATCATAAGCAAAGGTGTCTGCTGGAGAAGTAACATCAACGCCTGATCGGGTAACGGTGTACAGCAACTCGACGGAACCGTTGGCGACAGGCAGTGCCATCCATTCGGGATAACGGAAGTACATTTCCAGCGGCCAGGTAAAGCCAAGGGTCAGGCGGGTCAACGACAGTAACTTGCGTGCGCCATTCTCAACCAGGTAAAGCCGAATAAAGTCGTCTACCTCGGCGCCGTCATACTCGTCAATTTCAACCAGTGGAACGTTGCTGCGGGCTTCCGCCAGGTCAATAGGCGCTTCAGGCATGCGCGGCGCCTGCAGGTTCTCCGGCAATTCGCCTTGCAACCAGCGAAAGTAGAAGGGATGGGAGCCGCCCGGATAGTCGTTGCCTGCGCGATCGTAAAGACGGTAGTAAACCTTGTGCTGTGCATCTGAAAGCGCAGGGAAGTTCGCGGCAGTGACGGTAAAGGTGAACTGTCCCGCGGCAGGCACCGACTGGACATGTACCGGGGCGACGATACCGTCGATGAACACCTGGATCGAGTCGCCCGGTTGCCAGTCATCGTAAGCCGGCACGGTAAATTCGACACCGCCATTGCTCTCCAGGTAGCCCGGCGTCAGCAAGCCGTCAGCCAGCGCAGGATCGGTAAAGTACGGCTGCGGTGGCTGGCTGTCATTGTGCGGGGCCAGGGTATCGATACTGATCGTCAAGGTATCGGCGATACCGCCATTACCACTGGGCGGTTCGATGACGTACTCAAGCAATCTGGGCCCGTGGGTGTCGCCCAGTGCCGTCAGCGGTAGAAAAAACTGGATGGCGCCACCAGCAAAGTTCGGAGGCCAAGGCAGGTCTCGGTGAAAAACCTCGACATTGTTGTAACTAATAGAAACTCTGCCATCCGTACCAAATTCTGGCTCGGCGGTAAACGGATCAATGGCCAGGCCTACACCTCGGCTGTATTCGCTTTTGGGCAGCAGATTAGGTTGTTGCGGATTCTCTGAAGGCTCGTCTGGCAAAGTGTTGGTCGGCCGCAAAGGCGGGATGGTCGTGGTATTGTTGGGCGATGGTGCAGGCTCGGCTTTCAGCTCGGCAGACATTTCGATAATCGACATGACAGATGCTCCATTACGATTGTAGAACGGTGAGTACTGCATTGTTTTTGTATTAGCCGAGGCAGAAACCACCGCCAGGCCACACAACCGAAACCCGCACAAAGTCATACTGGGAATAATGACGACCACCACCCAGGCGCGTTGCCCGATAATAAACCAGGCCCGACCCTGCAACTTTTGCCGGCTCTTCTATATAGGGGGAAAATTGCGAAAGATGCAGATCAAAGCCATCCCGCGCCTCAACGGCTGTCAACGGTTGTTCTTTACCAAGAACAATATCGGTGCCCGTGATCGGATTGGAACCATTGTTGTTGGCACAGCCTTGCCAATAGACTTCCACCACGTCCCCGGCTTGCAGCCCGGAGGCAGCCGGGATACGAATGGTAATACCCTCATAAGGGGGTGGAACGGTATAACAATTGATCCATTTGTGCAGGTCCGCATCAGGGAAGCGCGCAGCTGGAAGATCGACCACGCGAATGATTTCAACCCGCACCGCGGTACTGGGTGAATGCTGATAGTTGCGATCATTGAAGGTGTAGTAGTACACCGGCAAGGCGGTGTTGTTGCCTTGGGCAAACACCACTTCCCAGGGTACGTCTATCTGCACTTCACCCTGTTCAATGTCATCGCTGTCGAGCTGATGGACGAATGCATCGCTATGCGTGCCCCAGTACACACCCAGCCACTGGCCTTCCAGCAACTCGGCATGCAAACGGATCCGGACCCTGGCATCGAGGCCGAAATCGGCGTCGGTCAGTACGTCTTCCTCGGTCTGCCCCAGTACCACAGGGCGCGGCAGCAATGGGTTGATCGGCCCCGGGTTCTCGGGATTGACCGGCCCGGCCACCCTCAGGTCAACGGACACCACCCGTATCGGAGAGGGAACCGGGTTGATTCCCTGCCGCTCCCAGTTGTACCTGACACCGACATTGATGACTTGCTCCAATGCGCCAAGGCTTAGAACCGCCCAAGGCACGTCAAAGCGCAAGGGCCAGCGAGTCTGTGCATCAATGGTTTGTCGCCCAAGGCTGTGGCCATTCCAGAACGCTTCGAATCCATCGTCAGGACGTACATTGGCAAAGAAGGGAATCTCGACCTGCACCCCGATCCGCGCGTCCTCCAGATCAACAAGCCCGTCGGGCAGTGATAGCGGGATGTCGGGGTGTGGTAGATCGGGCAGGGCATCCAGTAGAACTTCGAACTCCACGGACCGCGATCCTGGGCCTGAATTACCCGAGCGATCCACCAGAACATAATGGCAATAGCGCAGGCCGTTGTTTTTTCGCCTGATTACATCGCCGGGAATTTCCACCACAACGACTTGCTGCGGATCGTCGACTTCGACCCAGCCATCGGCATCCTCGATCCTTGGTTCGGCCTGACTGGCGGCGTCTGTGGAAAACTGATCCCAATACCAATAAAGCACATCGCCATATTCGACATCCGGCCAACGGGTCGTTGCGCTCAGCTTTTGGCCGTTGGCAGCGAGGTAAGCTTCGGTAATTACCTCCGGTGTATCAGCAAAATCCAGACGGCTGCCAAGACCTCCATGGTTGGGCGCCTCTGAATCAACACGAATGATGACAGGATGAGAAATTGACGGGTTACCGTTGTCGACCCGGTACCGGACCTCGAACTCACCCGGAGTCAGGAGTTTGCCCTGGGGCACCTTCAGCTCAAGTGGAAACTCGACCTGCGGATCAAAACCGGCCTCCAGCTCAAGCGAATCGACCGCCTCAACGCCATTCCACAGCAAGGTGACCAGGGTTGGCCCGAACACTTCATGTCCGGGCCATACCCGATCAATCATCACCTGCAGCGGCGCTGCTCGGTCCTTGCGGTGAATCAGGTAAGCATAGTCGTTCGGTGCAGGATCTAGCGCTACCGGAATACGAGGTTCGATCAGCAGGTTAGCGATATCTTGATCGGTCATGATGTACCCATCCCGGTAACAGATGGGGGTAGTAGATGCCAATCAAACGAATCGCGAAACTGACAAAAATGCTAGGTGCCCAGCCTCAAACCGGCGGCAAACGCCAGTCGATCGGGGTCAGTCCGCACTGCTTTAGGAAGCGGTTGGCCTGGCTGAAATGGCCGCAGCCGAGAAAGCCACGGTAGGCCGACAACGGCGATGGATGCACCGACTTGAGCACCAGGTGCTTGGTGGCATCGATCAGTTTCTGCTTGCTTTGGGCATGGGCGCCCCAGAGCAGGAATACGCTGTTGGGCTGGTGTTCGCTGACCACTTCGATGATGCGGTCGGTGAAGAACTGCCAGCCCTTTTTGGCATGGGACGCGGCGTTGGCGCGCTCGACGGTCATGGTGGTGTTGAGCAGCAACACGCCCTGCTCGGCCCAGGATTGCAGGCAGCCGTGCTTGGGGATCTCGATGTTGAGGTCACGCTGCAACTCTTTGTAGATGTTCACCAGCGACGGCGGCGTCGCCACCCCCGGTTGCACCGAAAAGCACAGGCCATGGGCCTGGCCCGGGCCGTGGTACGGGTCCTGACCGAGGATCACCACCTTGACCTGGTCCAGCGGGGTGGAGTTGAGGGCGTTGAAGATCAGCGGGCCAGGTGGGTAGATCTCTTTGCCGGCAGCGTGCTCTTCGCGCAGGAACTCGCGCAACTGGTGCATGTAGGGCTGGTCGAATTCGGCGCGCAGAGCCTCTTTCCAGCTCGGTTCAAGTTTGATGCGATCGTCGTCAGTCATGGTCGGGTCCGTAAAACAATGGCGCGACACTAGGAAAGCTGCCTGCGCTTGTCAATCGATCCGACCGGCGACCGCCGAAATCGCCAGCAGCGGCCATACTTGTGCGGATCAACCACGAGGTCGCCCATGGCTGCAGTACAGTGCGAAGAACTCACCGGCGTCGACGGCGCGCGCATCGGCGTTGCCACCCTCAATACGCCGCAAACCCTCAATGCCTTGTCGCTGCCGATGATCGAGGTACTCGACGAACAGCTCAAGGCCTGGGCCGATGACCCGGATGTGGTCTGCGTGCTGCTGCGCGGCGAAGGCGCCAAGGCCTTCTGCGCCGGTGGCGAGGTGCGCAGCCTGGCCCAGGCTTGCCTTGACCATCCCGGCCGGGTCCCGCCCCTGGCGGCGCAGTTCTTTGCCGCCGAATACCGCTTCGACTACCGCCTGCATACCTACCCCAAGCCGCTGATCTGCTGGGGCCACGGCCATGTGCTGGGTGGCGGCATGGGTTTGTTGCAGGGGGCCAGTGTACGCGTGGTCACTCCCAGCAGCCGCCTGGCCATGCCGGAGATCAGCATCGGCCTGTATCCGGATGTCGGCGGCAGTTGGTTCTTGTCGCGCCTGCCCGGCAAACTGGGCTTGTTCCTCGGCCTTACCGGCGCGCCGATCAACGCCAGCGATGCCCTCGACCTGGGCCTGGCCGACCGTCTGCTGGGCGAAAGCCAGCAGGAAGAGTTGCTCGACGACCTGCTGCAATTGAACTGGCAGGAGCAGACCGCCCTGCAACTCAACAGCCTGCTCAAGGCCCAACAGAACGGCGCCCAGGCGCAAAGGCCCGAAGCCCAGTGGCTGCCCAGGCGCCAGCAGATCGACGCGTTGCTCGATGTCGCCGACCCGGTGTGCGCCTGGCGTGCCATCGCCCAGCTGCGCAACCACGCCGACCCGCTGCTGGCCAAGGCCGCGCAGACCATGCTCGAAGGCTGCCCGCTGACCGCGCACCTGGTCTGGGAGCAAATACAGCGTGCCAAGTACCTGTCGCTGGCCCAGGTGTTCCAGATGGAATACACCCTGAGCCTCAATTGCTGCCAGCATCCGGAGTTCAGCGAAGGGGTGCGCGCACGGTTGATCGACAAGGACCAAAAACCGCGCTGGCACTGGGCAGATATCGCCCAGGTGCCAACGGCGGTGGTTGAAGCGCATTTCAGTAAGGCGTGGGAAGGTCGTCACCCCTTGGCGGACCTGGTCTGAATGGCGCCTCAGCGGCGCCAGTTGCGATCCGGCCAGCCGTCACGGCTGCGCTCGTGACGTGACGATCCCTGGCGGTAGCGGTCATGGCCGCGCCCCGGGTAAGGCTTGTAGTAGTTATGCGGCGTTTCCCGGTAATAGCCGTGGGGCGCCGGACGGTAGTAGTGCGGTGGCGGCGCGTAGTAACGCGAAGGTGGCACCACGTAGTAGCGCGGCTGCGGTGCTACATAGTAGCCGCGGCTGTAGGGATACGACGGCCGGTAGTACCCCGGATAGCCATAGCGATCGGCGGTGTAGACCTCGGTGCGGTAGTAACCGTTACCTCCATAGGGGACACAGGCGGTGGTCAGCAAACCCAACACTGCAAGCAGTAAAAGTCGGCGATACATGGCGGCCTCCCGGACCGCGAAACTGCCCATCCCAGCGGCGCTGGTCGGCGTCGATCGGCAAGTGTTCATCGACATTGAATAAGACTGTCAAAACCAGGTCCGGTGCCATTGCTGCAATAAATTGATACAAGGCCGATACCCTTAAAAATCGTAAAGTTATTTTTCTGCCACACCACTAGAATGAAGGCCATTGGCCTACAGACCGGGAATGTCATGCCGCCTCGTTCCGCCCTGTTTTCGCAGCGCTCGCTGATCCTGACATTACTGCTGTTGCTCGCCTGCGGCTTCTTGGCGACCTCCCTGCTCAGCTACTTCGCCTCACGCAGCTCGATTCGCGACAACATCGTCAACACCGAGCTGCCGCTGACCTCCGATACGGTCTATTCGGAAATCCAGAAAGACCTGGTACGCCCGATCCTGATCTCGTCGATGATGGCTCACGACACCTTCTTGCGCGACTGGGCCCTGGGCGGCGAGCGCGACACCGCCCAGGTCACCCGTTACCTGGACGAAATCATGCGCCAGCACCACGCCTATACGGCGTTCTTCGTCTCCAGCAACAGCGGTATCTATTACCAGACCAAGGGCGTACTGAAGAAAATCAACCCGCAAGAACCCCGTGATGCCTGGTACCAGCGGGTACTGAAAATGAACACGCCCTACGAGATCAACGTCGACCTCGACATGGCCAACCAGGACCGCCTCACGGTGTTCATCAACTACCGGGTGTTCGACTACGACGGCAAGTTCATCGGCGTCGCCGGCATCGGCCTGACGGTCGAGGCGGTGATCCGCCTGATCGACGATTACCAGCAGCGCTACCAGCGCCAGGTGTTCTTCGTCGATCCGCAGGGGCGTATCGTGCTTACCGGCTCCAATGGCGGTCCCCATGGCGCCAGGACCGGGCAGCCGCTGGTCGAACTGGACGGGCTCGGGCAAATGCCACAACCGGTCAGCGGCAGCCATGAATACAACAGCAGCGATGGCCATAGTCATTTCCTCAACGTGCGCCTGGTGCCGGAGCTGAACTGGTACCTGTTCGTCGACAAGCGCGAAGACGGCGCCATGGATGCCATTCGCCAGTCGCTGTACCTGAACCTGGCGATCTGCGCGATGATCACCCTGGTGGTGTTGTCGCTGCTCAATGCCATGGTCAAGCGCCATCAGGACAACATCGAAGCCCTGGCCACCCTCGACAGCCTCACCGGCCTGCCCAACCGCCGTGGCTTCGACCTGCTGGCCGCGCAAGCGCTGCAGGAAGCCCAGCGCGAACCCAAGCCACTGATCGCCCTGCTGATCGACCTCGACCACTTCAAGGCGCTCAACGACACCCATGGCCACCTGGCCGGCGACGAAGTGCTGCGCCAGTTCGCCCAGGTGCTGGAGGAATGCCTACGCCATGCTGATATCATCTGCCGCTGGGGTGGTGAGGAATTCATCGTGCTGCTCAAGGACACCGACAGCCAGAACGCCGCGGCGGTGGCCGAGAAAATTCGCAGCAAGACCGAGGCCCTGGCCTTTACCTATGCCGAGCAGCCGATCCACCTGACCGCCAGCATCGGCTTGAGCAACCTGCAGGCCGACGATACCCTGCACAGCCTGATCGCCCGCGCCGACCGTGCCCTGTACCGGGCCAAACAAAGTGGGCGCAACCGTGTCTGCAGCGAGATACCCCGAACCGACCATGAACAGCCCCGATCATGAATGACAGCCGCCGCTGCCCCGCCTGCGGCGCCAGCAACGATTGCAGCCTGGCCGACCCGCGCACGGCCGCCCAGGCCTGCTGGTGCTACGGCGTGAGCATCGACCCCAAGGTACTCGAAGCCCTGCCCGCCGAACTGCGCAACCAGGCCTGCCTGTGCCCGCGCTGCGCCGAGGTCGAGGCGCAATTGCAGGCAGCCAAGGCCACGCCAGCCGGTTAAACTGTCGCGCCCTGCACCTGGTTTTGTATGCGTCTCGATCGCTTCCTCAGCAACCTGCCCTGCTTCAGCCGTCAGCACGTGCGTTTGCTGCTGGTCGAACGGCGCGTGCGCGTGGATGGCCAGCAGGTCAGCGATCCACGCTTCGAGGTGCGCGAATTCAGCCGCATCGAGGTCGACGAGCAACTGCTGCAGGCCGGGCGCCCATTGCGCTACCTGATGCTTCACAAGCCCCAGGGCTGCGTCAGCGCCACCCAGGACCCGCAGCACCCCACGGTGATCGAGTTGATCGACCAAGCCGACACCGAAGATTTGCACATCGCCGGGCGCCTGGACTTCAACACCACCGGGCTGATGCTGCTGACCAACGATGGCCTGTGGTCGCGGCGCCTGACCCAGCCGCAGACCAAGCTGCCCAAGGTTTACTACGTCGAGACCGAGCAGGAGATCGGCGAGCACTACATCGAGAAATTCCGTCAGGGTTTCTACTTCGCCTTTGAAGACCTCACCACCCTGCCCGCCGAATTGACCTTGCTCGGCCCACGCAGCGCGCGCCTGAGCATCGTCGAAGGCCGCTACCACCAGGTCAAGCGCATGTTCGGCCACTTCGACAACAAGGTCGTGCGCCTGCACCGCGAACGCATGGGCCCGTTGCAGCTGGACCCCAACCTGCAGCCCGGTCAGTACCGCGCGCTCTACCCTGAAGAAATCCGGGCGATCTGAGCCTGCGACCGCCGGGCGGAAAATTTTCGTCAATTGTCCCAACGGCACTTGCGGGTTGGCCGGGTGCCTGCTTGAATCCAATCGTCGGTCTGCATGTGACCAGTCAGTCACGACTGTAGTCCAAGACACCTTTTTGCCAGCGACCAGTGCCTCGAAGCCCCGGCGTCCGGCAGATTGCCCTCCTAGAACAATACCGGTCGACCAACGTGCCACGCGGATCGACCAGGGCCCTCAGCTTCTCTTCAAGGCGTATGCCTACCTGTCATAAAGAACGCGCATCCTTGCATGTGCGAACACCCTTTTTGCGCCAGGAGTCGACGACATGAGGCCAGAAATCGCTGTGCTTGATATACAAGGTCAGTATCGGGTTTACACGGAGTTCTATCGCGCAGATGCCGCTGAGAAGACGATCATCCTGATCAATGGCTCGCTGGCCACGACGGCCTCGTTTGCCCAGACGGTGCGCAACCTGCACCCGCAATTCAACGTGGTGCTCTATGACCAGCCCTACGCCGGCAAGTCCAAAGCGCACAACCGCAACGAACATTTGCTGACCAAGGAAACCGAAGGGCAGATCCTCCTGGAGCTGATCGACCACTTTGGCGCCGATCACGTCATGTCCTTCTCCTGGGGCGGCGCCTGCACCCTGCTGGCCCTGGCGCACAAGCCGCGGCGCATCGAAAAGGCGGTGGTCAGCTCGTTCTCGCCAGTGATCAACGAACCGATGCGCGACTACCTCGAACGCGGCTGCCAGTACCTGAGCGCCTGCGACCGCTACCAGGTCGGCAACCTGGTCAACGACACCATCGGCAAGCACCTGCCGTCGCTGTTCAAGCGCTTCAACTACCGCCACGTCAGCAGCCTGGACAACCACGAATACGCGCAGATGCACTTTCACATCAACCAGGTGCTCGACCACGACCTGGGCAATGCCCTGCGGGCGGCGCGGGTGATCGACATTCCAGTGCTGTTCATGAATGGCGAGTGGGACGAATACACCACCACCGAAGATGCCCGCCAGTTCGGCCAGCACGTGCGCAACAGCCACTTTCGCGAGATCCGCGCCACCGGCCACTTCCTCGATATGGAACACAAGGCCGCCTGCCGCGACACCCGCGAAGCCCTGCTTGGCTTCCTCAAGCCGGCACTGAAAGAATCGCGCCCGCGTTACAGCTACACCCAGGAGCACCATGCACTGGCTATCTGAGCGACACGGTCGCCGGTAGCGCAGCCTCCTGCATCAACAGCCCCAAAGGCTGAACAGAAGATGCACGACCTCGCGCTACTGGCCACCGGCAGATGACGCTTAAGCAACATAGGGCTTCAAATCGCGACGAAGTTCTGGTACAAAGTCAGCCCTGAAAGCGGGTGTCGTATAATGGCATTACTCCAGCTTCCCAAGCTGATAACGAGGGTTCGATTCCCTTCACCCGCTCCAGCTTCCTTCAGGTTTCAGCGCCGCTGAGGCCCTGGCCACCACTCTGGTGGCTGTTTCGCTAGATCCCCTTCGCTTCAACTGCTGCCAGCACCAGTATTCCCTGGGCCAGGTCGCGATCCGTTGCGCCTGGCGCACGCCCTTCGCTACGCAACCAGTTCAACGCCGATTCCAGATAGACACCCCGGTAAGCCCCGTCGCTGGCAATGAACGCCGCAGCATCGTCGCGAGCCTGCGCCATCACGCGTTTGCCATCTTTGCCGGAACTGGCCTCAGAGGCCATGGTGGGTCCATAAGTGGTTGCGCCAGTGAGCATGAAGGGCAGATAAAACGTGGCTCCAAGGGTCAACATGCCATCGACGTCGCCGCCGCTACCAAAGATGTCGCCCTGGCCCTGGGCGCTACAGCACCAGGCCAGGCTCAGCAACATTGCGCGCTTTTTCCAGCGATTGATCCTGCGTTCCATCGGTATCCATTCACTGTCCCTTTAATCGGCCGGCATTCTTCACCGCTTGAGCCAGACTTAACAGCAGTGTTTTTGACTTGGCGCCCTGCCCAGGCGCCGCGCGCTGCGCTTTAATAGCCCACCGCGAAACACTCGAAAGGATCCGTGCATGTTTCTCTCCCGCTGGCTGCCTGGCCTGGCCAATCTGTTGCAGTACCGCCGCGAATGGTTTCGTCATGACCTGCAGGCCGGCCTGTCGGTGGCGGCGATCCAGATTCCCATCGCCATCGCCTATGCGCAGATCGTCGGCCTGCCACCGCAGTACGGGCTGTACGCGTGCATCCTGCCGATGATGGTCTATGCGCTGATCGGCAGTTCGCGGCAGTTGATGGTCGGCCCGGATGCCGCCACCTGCGCCATGGTCGCCGGGGCCATTGCGCCGTTGGCCATGGGCGATCCGGCGCGGCTGGCGCAGTTGTCGGTGATTGTCACCATCCTCGTTGGCCTGATGCTGATCGGTGCCGGGCTGGCGCGAGCCGGGTTCATTGCCAGTTTCTTCTCGCGACCGATCCTTATCGGTTACCTCAACGGTATCGGTCTGAGCCTGCTGGCCGGGCAACTGGGCAAGGTGCTGGGCTTTCAGATCGAGGGTAACGGCTTTGTCCTCAGCCTGATCAACCTGCTGCAGCGCCTGGGCGAAATCCACTGGCTGACCCTGGTGATCGGCGTTGCCGGGCTGGGTTTGCTGATCTGGTTGCCGCGCCGCTACCCGCGCCTGCCGGCGGCGTTGGTCACCGTGGCAGTGGCCACCCTGGTAGTCGGGCTGTTTGGCCTCGACCGCTTTGGCGTGGCGATCCTCGGCCCGGTGCCGGCCGGCATGCCGGAACTGGCCTGGCCGCAAACCAACCTGGAAGAAATGAAAAGTCTGTTGCGCGACGCCCTGGGTATCGCCACCGTGAGCTTTTGCAGCGCCATGCTGACTGCCCGCAGCTTTGCTGCCCGCCACGGCTATGCGATCAACGCCAACCATGAGTTCCTCGCGCTCGGGGTCACCAATATCGCCGCTGGGGTTTCCCAGGGCTTTGCCATCAGCGGCGCCGACTCGCGCACCGCGGTCAACGACATGGTCGGCGGCAAAAGCCAGTTGGTGGGGATTATCGCCGCCCTGGTCATCGCCCTGATCCTGCTGGCCTTCACCACGCCCATGGCCTGGATTCCCCAGGCTGCCCTCGGTGCGGTTTTGCTGATGGCCGGCTGGGGGCTGATCGATGTGCAGTCGCTGAAAAAAATCTACCGCCTCAGCCGCTTCGAGTTCTGGCTGTGCGTGCTGACTACCGTCGGCGTGCTCGGCGTCGGTGTGCTGCCGGGCATCATCATCGCTGTGACCCTGGCGATCCTGCGTTTGCTCTACAGCATCTACCAGCCTACCGATGCGGTGCTCGGCTGGGTACCGGGCATCGAGGGCCAGGTCGACATCCGCCGCCACCAGGATGCGCGCACGGTGCAGGGGCTGGTGGTGTATCGCTTTGACGATGCGATCCTGTTCTTCAATGCCGACTACTTCAAGATGCGTTTGCTCGAGGCGGTGCAGCGCGAGGAGCAGCCGCGCGCGGTGCTGTTCGATGCCGAAGCGGTCAGTTCCATCGATGTCAGCGGTATTGCGGCCCTGCGCGAGGTGCGCGATACCCTGACAGCCCGCGGCATCTACTTCGGTATCGCCCGGGCACGCGGCCGCTTCTTGCGCATGCTGGTGCGCTCGGGGATCGCCCGGGAGATGGAGAACGGCTTGTTGTTTGGCTCGGTACGCTCGGGGATCCGGGCGTATCGGTTGTGGCGCAATCGCAGTCGCAGGGCAACGGTGCCGGGGATGGAAACGACATCGCGGGGCAAGCCCGCTCCTACAGATGGGTAGGAGCGGGCTTGCCCCGCGATCGAGCCATTACCGGAGCTGACAGGCCTTGGGCGCTTGCGCAACGTTGCCGATCAAGCTGATCAAGCCACACGGCAGGCTGCCCCGCCACTGCAAATAATCATGCCCGGCCGGGTACTCGACCTGCTCCACCGCATACCCCTTGGCCAGCAGCACGTCACGCAGATGGCGGTTGGTGTCGAGGATTTTCGGCCCTTCGAACAGGCCCGACTGCAGGTAAAAGCGCAGCGCTTGCCTGGGCGCCTTGACGTATTCGCGGGTGAGCCAGCCCGGCTCTTCGCCCTCACGTCCCCACCAGTAGGAACCGGACATGCTCAAGACATTGCCGAACAGCTGCGGGTGCTTGAGACCCAGGTAGGCCGACGCCAGGCCGCCGTAGCTGGAACCGGCCACCACCGTGCGTTCTGACGCTGCCGCAAGACCTTGCCGGCGCGCCCAGGGCATCAGTTCTTCAGCCATGAAGCGGGCGAACTGCGGGTTGGGCGGCAGTTCCTGCTGGCGGCTGAGGTCACTGGGGTTGGCGATGATCAACGCCGCAGTCGGCGCGATCAGGCCATCGGCGATCAGGTTGTCGAGAATCGTCGGGGTCGGCACCTGGCGGGTATAGGCGTGGGCATCGAACAGCACCAGCAAACCCTGGCCCTTGGCGCCCGGCTGCCACTGCGCCGGGCGGTACAGGTAAACGTCACGCTCGTTGCCGAGCAATTTACTGCTCAACACCTTGCGTTCCAGGCTGCCCCGAGCAATGCCGGGACGCTCGGCAACCCAGGGTTGCTCCGGAGCTGCCGCCAATTCCAGGCGTGAGCGCGAGAGGAACGGGTCGCCGCTGCCATCGGCAAAGCCGTTGGGGTTGAGTGGATCGCGGCGGGTGCTGGCGAGGATCATCCGCCGATCATCCGAGGCCGGCACGTCCGGGGCCATCTGGTAGCTCAGGCGCGCAGACGCCGGCAGCCGATAGCTGCGAAACCACACGTCGCTGTCGCCCAGGCGTTGCAGTTCATCATGATTGCCCGAGGGCGCGCCGAACACCCGCACGTTGTCCCGCGCACCGCGCCAGAGGAAGGTCACCAAGGCCATGCCGGGCTGGTCTGCCACGCTTTCGACCATCGGCGTGCCCTGCTGCTGACGGGCCTGCCAGAAGGCTTCGGTACTCGCGCCCTGAGCCAGCTGTTGCTGCAACTCGCGCAGGGTCGGGCTTGGCAACGGGGCGGCCGTGCGCTTCTGCTCGCTGGCCGCGATTACTTGCTTCAGGGTCAGTGCATAAGTGGCTTGCGCGCGGCTGGCCAGCGCCTCGGCGCGCAGGCCATAGGCGCCATCGCGCTCGGCGATGAAAATGAACTCGCGCGGTTGGTCCTGGCCATCGATGAGCAGCCGTACAGGTTGGCCCTGGGCATCGAGCAGGCGCAGGCTGGCATCGCCCTGCAGCCGCCCCTGAACCAGGTCGCCGGCTTTGAGCTGCAAGGTCCAGACCGGTTGCTGGCCCTGGGCAAAGCTGGCGCTGACGGTTTGCCCGGGTTGCAGGAGGTTGCCGCTACTGGCCATCGCGCTGCCACTCATGCACAGGGCCAGCGCCAGGGCGCAGCGCCATTGATTGAATATTTGCATGATCACCTCAGAAATCGATGCTGGCGGAGAGTTTCAGCGTGCGCGGCTCGCTGACCGTGGCGTAACCGTCGTTGAACACCCCGGCCCAGTAGGCGCGGTTCTCGACGTTCTCAAGGCTTGCGCGCAGCACCACGTCCTTGCTGAGGATACGCGTGCTGTAGCGACCGCCGAGGTCATAGCGGGTCCATTGCGGGATCTTCAGGTCGTTGGCGCTATCGAGGTATTGCGAGCTGCTGTGGATGCCCAGCGCGGTCAGGGTCAGGCCCTCGATCCAGGGGGTGTCCCACTCGGCGCCGAGGTTGGCCGACCAGGCCGGCACGCCACGGGCGGTGTTGCCGTCAAAGCTGCCGCCAGCGGTGCGGGTCAGCTCGGCGCGGGTGTAGGTGACGCCACCGAGCAGACGCACACTCGGGGTCAGCGAGCCGAACAGGTTCCATTCCACGCCACGGTTACGCTGCTCGCCATCGTCGGTGTAACGGTTGCTGGCGCGGTCCAGAAGCATGCTCGGCTTCTCGATCTGGAACACGCTCAGGGTGTGGGTGAAGTCGCCCAGGTCCCACTTGACCCCGGCCTCCATCTGCTTGGCCTTGTACGGGGCGAACTGCTCGCCGTAGTTGGCAGCGGCAAGGTCGGTGACCATGCCGCCCTGGGTCAAGCCTTCGATGTAGTTGGCGTACAGCGACACCGGCGCGTCCCAGGGCTTGAGCACCAGGCCCAGGGCCGGGGTCAGGGCGCGTTCGTCGTAGGCCGGGTTGCTCATCTTCTGCCGCACCCGTTGCGAGCGCACGCCCAGGGTCAGCAGCACCTTGTCGTCGATAAAGCCCAGGGTGTCGGCGACGGCGAAGCTGGACAGGGTGTTGTCGCCGGTCTTGTCGCTGGAGCCGATATCGCCGGCAATGATCGGCTTGCCCGGGTGGTAGATATTGGTCACGTATTTCTTGCTGGTAACGGTGGCGGCGCGGCCGATGTCCTGGTGCAGCAAAGTGGTGCTCAACACCACCTGGTGGTTCACCGGGCCGGTGACGAAGTTGCCTCGTACCCCGGCTTCGGTGGACAGGCTGTGGGTGTAGCCGGCCTGGTTGTAGGTTTCGCCGCTGGCATCGCCGTTGGCGCCGGTGACGATCACCCGGGTGCCGTTGAGAAAGCCCTTGTAGCGGGTGCGGGCGCTGCCGACGCTGGCGTAGGCGGTCCAGTCGTCGTTGAGGTCGTATTCGCCGCGCAGCACCACGGCCTTGCTGACTTGCTTGGCGGAGATGCCGTCGAGGATGTTGGTGTCCGGTTTCGGCGCCTTGGTGACATGCCCCAGCTTGCTGAAGCCGGCCATCATCGGGCTGCCGTCTTCGAGCTTTTCATGGCTTTCGTAAGCGTCCAGCTCGAGCTTCCAGCCATCGCCGCGATAGTCCATGCCCAGCGACGCCAGGGTGCGGTCCTTGGACTGCTGGTCGACACCGGTTTCGCCGCTGCCGTAGACGCCGTTGAAGCGGATGCCGAAACGCTGCTCATCGCCCAGGCGCCGGCCCAGGTCGATATGGTTGGCGATATAACCGTCGGACACGTAGCTGCTGGTCAGGCGCGTCAACGGTGCTTCGCCGGCGCGCTTGGGCACCAGGTTGATCACCCCGCCGACACCGCCGTTGGGCGCCATGCCGTTGAGCAAGGCACCGGGGCCCTTGAGCACCTCGACACGTTCCAGAAACTCGGTCGCCACGTGGCCGTCCGGGGCCAGGCCGTACAGGCCGTTCAGCGCAAGCTCGGTGGAATCGAGGGAGTAGCCACGAATCATGAAGTTCTCGTAGGCGTGGCCTTCGCCGGTACTGAAGCGGATCGACGGGTCGTTGCGCAGCACCGCGCCAACCGTGCCGCTTTGCTGGTTTTCCATGTGCTGGGCGGTATAGGCGGTGACGTTGAACGGCGTCTCCATCACCTCGCGATTGCCCAGCATGCCCAGCCGCGCGCCACGGGCGACCTGGCCACCGCTGTAGGCCTCGGGGATGCCGTTGGCGTTGCTGTTGGCGTTGATGTTCAGCTCGCCAAGGGTCAGGGCGCCATCGCTGTCGAGGCTGCGCAGAATGATCACGCCGTTCTCTTCGCTGGCCACCAGGCCACTGTTGGCCAGCAAGCGCTGCAAGGCCTGCTGCAAGGTGAACCGACCCTGCAAGGCCGGGGCACTACGGCCAGCCAGCAACTGGCTGTCGGCGGCGATGGCCACCCCGGCTTCGCGGGCCAGGGCATGCACCGCGGCTTCCAGGGACTGGCCCGGCAGGTTCAGGCTCAAGGCCGGCGCATCGGCGGCCAGAGCGCCGGCATGGGCCGCGCTCAACGGCAACAGGCTGGCGCTGCCCAGGGCACAGGCCAGCGCCAATCGACGCAGGGTGCCGGGAAAAGCCACAGGGTGTGCCGGGCGGGCATGGGGAAGCGACATGATCTGTCCTTGCAGAGGTGGGTTCAGCGATGAAGACGGGCCACCTCGGCGTTACCCCTCAAAATTATTTTCAGCGCCGTTGCAGGGTGCGCTGCTGCCCCTGGTTGACCAGGCTCACCGGGAGGATTTTCGGCAGCGCCTGCAGGAGCATTTCCGGCTGGTTGCTGGGGAAGCTACCGGTCAGGTGCAACTGGGCGGCGCTAGCCGCGAGGGTCACCGGTTGCAGGGCATAGGCGTTGACCTCGGCGATTACCTCGGCCAGCGGCGTATCGGTAAACGACCACCAGCCCCGCTGCCAATGCTCAAGACTCGCTGCAGCATGCGCATCAGCCCTGCGCGCGAGCAGGCGCCCGTATGCGTCGAGGTTGATGCGCTCACCCGCCTGCAACACCTGCGAGCCCTCACGCAGGCCACGCACCTCGACCCGCCCGCGAGCCACCGCGACCTGAATCTCGCCGCCACGATCGCTGACGCTGAAGGCCGTGCCCAGCACTTCTACCTCGCCCAGGCGGGTGCTGATCAGAAACGGTCGCATGCGCTCGCGCGCCACATCGAAATAGACATTGCCCTGCAGCAGGCGCACCTGGCGCAAGCCGTTGCTGTACTCGATGCGCAAGCTGGTTTCGGCCGCCAGCAACAATTGGCTGCCATCGGGCAGAATCTCCTGCCGCGGCGGCTCGGCATGCACGGTTTGCAGCAGGCGATCGAACTGCGGCGCACGCCGCCACAACCAGCCCAGCCAACTGGCCCCGGCCACCGCCACCAGCAAGCCGCCGCCCTGGCGCAGCAGACGCCGACGACTGAGATTAACCGGCTCCGGCGTTACCGCCGTGCGCAGTTGCGGGGTCAGCCGATGCACCAGTTGCCAGCGTTGTTCGGCCTCTTGCCAGGCCCGTTCGTGCTCACTGCTTTTGCCGCGCCAACGCTCCAGCTGGCCACGTGTCTGCTGCACCCGCTGCGGGTCGTCGCTGTTCAGCGCGGCCAGGTAGGTCAGGGCTTGCTGCACCTTGCGTGGAGAAACCGGCGACGACTCAGACATGCCGTGCCGCCAGGCTCAGCTCGGACAAATCGAACACCGCCCGGGCGATGTGCAGCTCTACAGCCTTGGCCGACAGCTCAAGTTCAGCACATACCTGGCGATGGGGCTGGCCGTGCAGACGCACACGGACGAACACCTCGCGGCGCAGGCGCGGCATGCGCTCGATACGCTCGATCAATTGCTGCAACTGCTCGCGGGCGATGATGATGTCTTCGACGCTGGGGCTCAGCACATCGACGCGGGCCAGCCAGTCTTCCAGCGCCGCCAGCTCATTGCTGCGCCGCCGGTACTGATCAATGCACAGATTGCGCGCGGCCTGGAACAGTAACGCCCGGGCGTTGACCACTGGCGCGTTCAGAGCATGGGCGTAAGCCTGGGCAAAGCTTGACTGGGCAATGTCGGCGGCATCATCCGGGTTGCGCAGGCGGCCACACAGGTAACGGCGCAGGTCGCTGTAATTGGCCAGCAGATCGTCGACGACCGCCTGCAGGGCCGGAGCAGCGGCGGTCCAGGGCATGGAGAGCGAAGTCATGAAGGTCCGGCGTGGAAGATAAACATGAATAGGAATTCATATCATTCTCACATACCTGTGCGGCCTTCTGCCAGCCCTCAGCTGTTGCGCGGCAGCAGCCCCGGCAAGGCGTGGGCCAGGGCATTGACGGCAAAGCCAATGAACATCACCCCGCAGGCGCGGGTGATCCACAGCTCGTAGCGGGTGTACAGGGTGCGCACATGACGGGCACCGACCACGCCGATCAGAATCAGGTAGGCCAGCAAGCCGCCAACAAAGCTCAGGGCGATCAAGGCTGGCAGCATCGACCAGTCCAGCGCTTCGGCGCGGCTCGAGAGCAAGGCGGTGAACGTCGCCACCGCCACCGGGTAGGCCTTGGGGTTGGTCAGGCCAAATACCACGCCATGCCAGAACGGCTTGCGCACCGGCCCCTGCTCGCCGTCGCCATTGCCCGGGCGGCTGCGCAAGGCGCGCATGCCCAGCCAGAACAGGTACAGGCCGCTGATCACACCGAGGATGTCGAACACCGAACTGCCGATTTGCCGGGCACCGACGATCGCCACCAACGCGGTACTGCACCACAGCACATCGCCGAGCAAGTGCCCGCAAAGAAACCCCGCGCCGGCGCGGCGCCCGCGGGTGGCGCCAATGCCGAGCACCGCCAGCACGCCGGGGCCCGGGGTAATACCGTAGATAAAACCGGAAGCGATTACCGCGAGCAGCAGCGAAAAGGTCATCGGGGCAGTGTCCTGAAAGTCCGTGCAAGGCGCGAAGTCTACGGCAGCCGCGCGGCGCCAGCCAGCCTCTCAGTAGCCCTCGGCACGCAGGATCTGCGCCTCGCTGCGGGCACTGGGGCGGCCCAGATAGCGCAGCAGCTGGCCGCTGCGGTTGCTGAAGATACCGTCCACACCCGCCTCCAGCACCTGGCGAAAATCCACCGGTTCATCGACGGTGTACACGTGCACCAGCAGGCCCTTGTCGTGGCTGAGCTGGTTCATCCACGGCTGCACCAGGTCGGCGTAACTCTGCGCGCCGCCCCCGGCCAGCGCCGCCGACGGTCCGGTGCCGATGGCGCCGGCGGCCTTGGCGTAATCCAGCCAGCGCACGAACTCGGCCTTGTCCCGGGGTTGCTGACGGGCATAGAAGGCGGCCTTGTCGGCTTCACCGGATTCGGCGAAGGTCTGCTGCGAGGCGGGCTCGATGCTGCCCTTGCCGATCCACAGCAACAGCACCTTGGGCACCTGGGGCATGTGCTGGTGCAGCAGCGCAAGGCTGTTGCGGTCAAAGCTCTGCAGCACCACCCTGCCCGGCCGCTCGAGCCAGCCACGGGCCTGCAGGGCTTTGTTCAGGTCGGCTTCGATACCGGGAAACAGGTTCGGCACCTTGGTTTCGATGTACAAGCCGGGCTGGCGTTGCGGGTTGGCCGCGGCGATGTCCATGACTTCATCGAGGGTCTGAATTTTCAAACCCTTGAAGCTTGCCCGGGCGCGATCGGGGTAGGCCTTGTTGAACCAGCTGCCGACGTCCAGGGATTTCAGCTCGGCCAGGGTGAAGGCACTCACCGGCTGGTCCTGGCGTTCGGGAAAGCGCTCGGCCACGTTGCTGGTGCGCAGCAGGTTATCGTCATGCACAGCAACCAGCACGCCGTCGCTGGAGCGTTGCAGGTCCAGCTCCAGGTAATTGGCGCCCAGCTCCCGTGCCAGCCGGTAGGCCGGCGCCGTGGACTCCGGTGCATCATACGAGGCGCCGCGATGGGCGATCACCGCCGGGTAGGCAATGCCCTGCGCCCTGGCTAATTCACTGCCCGGCCCGGCCTCGGCGAACCCCGCAAGCGGCAACAGCGCCAGGCAAGCCACTCGTACAATTGCGTTAAACATTTTCAACCTTCCTTTGCTGCGCAGCGAATCCAGCATAGTCGCCAACGCTGATGACAGACCGGTTGCATGCTAAAGTCGCCGGCGATTGCCTGCCCTGCCACAGAGATGCCCGATGCCCCACGCCGACCTCGACGCCAGCCTCAACCACTGGCCAGACCTGAACGCCAGTCACCCCTGCAGCGGCCTGCTGCTGGGCAATGGCGCCAGCCGTGCACTGTGGCGGCCGTTCAGCTACTTCTCGCTGTTCGAGGAGGCCCAGCGGGTGCGGCACAAGCCCCTGAACCTGAGCGATCAGGCACTGTTCAAGTCGCTGGGCAGCGAGCTGTTCGAACCGGTGCTCAGTGCCCTGAACACCACGGTGCGGATCAACGCCGCGCTGGCGATCAGTTCCTCGGCGCCGCTGAACCGCTACTACGCGATCAAGGAAGCGCTGATCCACGCCATCCGCAGCGTGCACATCCCCTGGCGCATGCTGCCAAGCCAGACCTTGCAACAGATCAACCGCGAGCTGGGCAACTACCAGAGCGTCTACTCCAGCAACTACGACCTGATCTGCCATTGGGCCGCCAGCCAGAAGCCGGAAGGTTTCCAGCAGTTGTTCGACGAAGACGGCAACTTCGATATCCGCCGCACTCGCGGCCCGGGCACGCGCCTGCTGTACCTGCACGGCGGCCTGCACCTGCTCAAGCAGCAGGACGGCAGCACTCGCCAGCGCAGCGCCAGCGACGGCCAGTTGCTCGACGGCTTTGCCGTCAACACCCCCGGTGATGTGCCGCTGTTCGTCAACGAAAGCAGCAGCGACGACAAGCTCAAGGCCATCCGCAGTTCCGATTACTTAAGCTGGGCGCTCGGTGAACTGGCCGGCCATCAAGGCGGCCTGTGCATTTTCGGCCAGCACCTGGACAGCACCGACCGCCACCTGCTGGAGGCGATCAAGCAAGCACGCCCGGCGCACCTGGCCATCGCCATCCGGCCGTTAAGCGCAGCCTCGATCATCAGCCAGAAGCAGCACTACGTGCAGCGCTTTGCCGATATGCCCGCGCTGCAATTGCACTTCTTCGATGCCAGCAGCCACCCGCTGGGAGCGCCCGGGCTGGAAGTGCCGGTGCCGGTGCCGATCCGCAAGCGGCATTGAGCGGCGACAAAAACAGGCATGGTAAATAACAATTATTCTCGATACCATTCGCAACCTTTCTCTCCGGTCCGTCCTGGAAAGCTTGCATGCCGCGCCCCAAACCCGACCCTTTTGCCCACGACACCTGCCGCGGGTTCTATGCCGACATCCTGCATTTTTTGCGCAAGCGCATGGACAATGCCAACGATGCGGCAGACATGACCCAGGACGTGTTCACCCAGTGGCTGGGCTATCGCGACCGGGCGCGGGTCGAGCAACCACGGGCGTTCCTGTTCCAGATGGCGCGCAACCTGCTCAGCGATCACTGGCGTCGGCAGAAGGTGCGCCACAGCGTGCTCGACGAGGATGCCCAGGCCAGCGAACAGACACCGGCCGGCACAGCCAGCGACCCGCTCAAGCATGCCCAGCAGCAACAACGCCTGGAACAATTGAAACTTGTCCTCGCCGAACTCTCGCCGCGCCGCCGCGAAGCCCTTATGCTGCACCGCTTCGAAGGTTTGACGCAGGCGCAGATCAGCACGCGCATGGGCATTTCCGTAAGCATGGTGGAAAAGCACATCGCCGCGGCCCTGCTGCATTGCAAGCATCGCCTGGACAGTGACAACGGCATGGAGCAGCCAGAATGACCCCCACTCCTGAAATCGATAAGCGCAGCATCGATGCCCAGGCGGCCAGCTGGTTTACCCGTAACCGCAACGACAACTCGCGCACAGCCCGCAAGGCCTTCGCCCAGTGGCTGCAAAACCCCGAGCATGCCCGCGCCTATGCCCAGTTCGAACAGCTCTGGGACGACCTGGCTGCGCTCAAGAGCCTGAACAAACCGGTCGCCCTGCCCAGCCGCCAACCGTTGCGCTGGCGCCCGGCCCTGGCCATCGCCGCCGGGCTGGTGTGTGCGCTGCTGGCGGCCAACCTCGGCCTGCCGAACCGCCATCACCAGCAACAACTGGCCGCGCAGAGCGAACGCCCACAACACCTGGCCCTGCCCGATGGCAGCCAGCTGGACGTCAACGCCCGCACCCGGCTGAGCCTGAGTTTTGACAACGAACGCCGGCTGATTCGCCTCGACCAGGGCCAGCTGTACATCGAAGTGGCGCCCGACAAGGAGCGGCCGCTGTTCGTCGATGCCGGCAACGCCCGGGTACGCGTGGTGGGTACCGGTTTCGACCTGCGCCGCGGCCAGCAGGAGCTGGTGCTCAGCGTCGCCCACGGCCAGGTAGCGCTGGAAACCCCCGGCGAGAATCGCCCGCCGCTGCTACTGAGCGCCGGCCAGCGAGCGGTTTATGACCTGGCCCGCGGCAGCCTCAACGTGCACAACCTCAGCGCTGCAGAAATCGCCGACTGGCGCAGCGGCCACGTGAGTTTTCGCAACCGCGAACTGGCCAGCCTGATCGACGAACTGTCGCTCTACCGTACGGCACCGGTGCTGCTCGCCGATCCCTCGTTGGGCCGCTACAAGGTCTCGGGCAATCTTGACGTCAACGACCCTGACGCCCTGCTCACTGCGCTGCCAGTGCTGCTGCCGATCAAGGCGGTGAACCTTGCCGACGGTCGGGTGCGGATCGAACGCAAACAGTAATTTGAGAATATTTTTCATTCGCATGTGAGGGTTTTCCGCAGCCCTGCGTCTTCCTCCCGTCTGCGTAATCACTGCAGGCCTTTTCTGGCCTTTGTTGCCGTATTGGGGGGTTTTATCTTGCGTGCGTTTGCTCCTTTCAAGCCGTTGTCTGTTCGTCCTTCGCTGCTGGCCGCGTGCCTGGCCCTGAGCCTGCAGGCCCAGGCCGCACCGGTGCAACTGAACCTGCCGGCGCAGCCGCTGGCGACGTCGCTGAGCCAGCTGGCGCAGCAGGCCAAGCTGCAACTGCTGTTTGACGAATCCTTGCTCAACAGCGTCCAGGCCCCGGCGCTGCAAGGTGCTTACGAACCGCTCGAAGCAATCAGCCAGTTGCTGCACAACAGCCGCTTTGCCCTGGTCAAGGTCGGCAACACCTATGTGGTGCGCCTGCGTGAAGACAACGATGCTACCGCCGACAACAGCATCCAGCTTGGCGCGGTGAGCGTGGTGGGTAACGGCCAGCAGGTCGACCCGAGCACCGTCGGCCGCTCGACCCTGACCCAGGAAGACATCGACCGCTATCAGCCGAGCAACATCCCCAGCGTGCTCGCGACCCTGCCCGGGGTGAACATGGGCGGTTCGGCCAAGCCCGGCGGCCAGACCATCAACATCTGGGGCCTGGGCGATGCCGAAGACGTGCCGATGACCGTCGACGGCGCGACCAAGAGCGGCTTTGAGCGCTATCAGCAAGGCACCATCTTCATCGAGCCGGAGCTGATCAAGAACATCGAAGTAGAAAAGGGCCCGCACTCGATCTACACCGGCAACGGCGGCTTCGGCGGCAGCGTCAACATGACCACCAAGGACGCCCCCGACCTGCTCCAGGAAGGTCGCAACAGCGGCGCCATGCTCAAGTATGGTTATGCCAGCAACGACCATCAGCAGGTCTACAGCTCGGCATTGTTCGGTCGCACCGACGATGGCCGCATGGACGCCCTGGTGTACCTGACCAAGCGCGACGGCGATGACATGAAACTGGCCGGTACCCTGCCCGACCCCGAGGGCCGCTACCCGATCAACCCCCAGCGCCTGCCCAACAGTGCCCTGGACCTGGACGGCGCGCTGCTCAAGGCCAACATGCACTTTACCGACGAGCACAGCCTGGGCTTCTCCTGGTCGCGCTCGGAAAGTGAGCGCTGGGCGCCGTTCTCTTCCACCGCCTACCCGACGCCGCCGACCCAGTCGGACATCAACAGGTTCGGCTACAAGGATGCCCTCAAGCGCTTCCTGGCCAATCGCACGACCACCGACACCACCTGGTCGACCACCTACAAGTACCAGCCGGTGAACAACCCGCTGATCGACCTGCAGGTCAAATACTCCGAGTCCGACACCAAGCAGACCGATGAGCGCGATGCCACGGCGTTCTTCCAGCCGTCCACCGGTGGGCGCAAGATGGACACCGAATACCAGGACCAGATGCTCGATGTGCGCAACACCAGCCTGTTTACCACCGGCCCGCTGGAGCACGCCTTCACCAGCGGCTTTCAGATCCGCCACCACGACCGTGACACACAGATGTGGATGCCCGGCAAAAGCTACGAGATTCCCAAGTACAACAACGGCCACTACCAGCCGTACTTCATGCCCAGCGGCACCGTCGACAGCCAGGGCTATTTCATCCAGGACGCCATCACCCTCGGTGACGTGACCATCACCCCGTCGCTGCGCTACGACCATGTTGCCAACAAGGGCAAGCCGAACCAGGCGCCGTACTACAACGTTGCCGAGAATGGCCACGACTACAGCGAAAAAACCTACACCGGTTGGTCGCCACGCCTGTCAGTGTTCTGGAAAGCCACCGCCAACACCGCCTTCTTTGCCGACTACAGCAAGACCTGGCGCGCTCCGGTGCTTGATGAGCAATACGAAGTCCAGGGCATCGGCAGCCGCACCGCCAGCAGCCGCAACCTCGACCCGGAACGCATCACCGCCCTGCGTGCCGGTAACGTCACCGACTTTGCCAACGTCTTCACCGCTGACGACAGCATGCAGATCCGCACCACGCTGTTTCGTAACGAGATCAAGGACGAGATCTTCAAGGCCACCGGCATCGGCTGCGAAGCACAGCTGGCCAAGGGCGAAAGCATCTCCGATGCCTGCGGTAAAGGCCTGATGTCCAACTACCGCAACCTCAAGGGTGTGACCATCAAGGGCTTCGAGGTCGAAAGCTTCTACGACTCGACCTACCTGTTCGGTTCGGTGTCCTACTCGTGGATGACCGGCCGCCATGAAGGCGCCTACACCAACCCTTGGGGGCCGGACGTCTGGGCCAAGGACATTCCGGCACCGAAATGGATCACCACCCTGGGTGTGAAGATCCCCAGCTGGGACGCCAAGGTCGGCTGGCAGGCGCAGTTCGTGCGCAAGACCGACCGCCTGCCGAGCGACAACTACCGCGAAGGCCCGGCCAGCGCCCTGGGTGATCGCTATTACGACCACTATGCCAACGACGACTATCAGATCCATGGCCTGTTCGCCAACTGGAAGCCGCAGCAGCCTTACCTGAAAGGCACCGAGGTGAACCTGACGGTGGACAACCTGTTCAACAAGGACTACCGCTCCGAGCTCAGTGGCGAGTACGCCTACAGCCAGGGCCGGAACGCCAAGGTCAGCATCACCCGCTTCTTCTGAGGCAACTGTACGGATGAACTTGTCAGCAACTGTAACAAGATCATCCGTCCGCCCTGTGGCTCAATGAAAGCACTTATCTGCCACAGGCGCTCCGTATGTCCAGCCGCGAAAACACCGGGATGGCCCTTGGCCTTCTCGGTGTGATTATTTTCAGCCTGACCCTGCCCATGACGCGCATCGTCGTACAGGAGCTACACCCCTTGCTCAACGGCCTGGGGCGGGCCTTGCTGGCGGCGATCCCGGCTGCGGCGCTGCTGCTCTGGCGCCGGGAAAAATGGCCAACCTGGGCGCAGATCAAGGGCCTGAGCCTGGTGGCGCTGGGGGTGATCCTCGGCTTTCCGGTGTTCTCGGCCTGGGCCATGCAAAGCGTGCCGGCGTCCCACGGAGCACTGGTCAACGGCCTGCAGCCTTTATGCGTGGCGGTGTACGCCGCCTGGTTGTCCCATGAGCGGCCATCGAAAGCCTTCTGGGCCTGCGCCGCGCTGGGCAGTGCGCTGGTGCTGGCCTACGCGATGATCATGGGCGCCGGGCAGATCCAGGCCGGCGACCTGCTGATGCTCGCGGCGATTGCCGTGGGCGGCCTGGGGTATGCCGAAGGCGGCCGGCTGGCGCGAGAAATGGGCGGTTGGCAGGTGATCTGCTGGGCGCTGGTGCTGTCGGCGCCGCTGTTGCTCGGGCCGGTGATCTACCTGGCCTTGCAGCACCAGGGGCCGGTAAGTGCCAAGGCCTGGTGGGCGTTCGGCTATGTGTCGCTGTTCTCGCAGTTCATCGGCTTCTTTGCCTGGTACGCCGGGCTGGCCTTGGGCGGCATTGCCCGGGTAAGCCAGATCCAGCTGCTGCAGATCTTCTTCACCATCGCCTTTTCGGCGCTGTTCTTTGGCGAGCAGGTCGAGCCGATTACCTGGCTGTTTGCCGCCGGGGTGATTGCCACGGTGGTGCTGGGGCGCAAGACACGGGTGCAGCCTGCGCCTGTGCGGGGCCTGGGCTGACGCGATCGCGGGTCAAGTCAAGGCGTCCCGATGATTCAGGCAGGAATCAAGCCATCGGCGCGCAACAAGGTCTCCAGGCAATGCTCCTTGACCCCGTAGAAGTCCTTGAGCTGCTGGATCTTCTCCAACAATGCTGAAGCCTCAACCGGTGCCTGGCGCTTGACCGCCAGGATCATCTTGTTCTTGTTGGTGTGCTCCAGGGAAATGAACTCGAAAACCTTGGTTTCGTAACCGCAGGCTTCCAGGTACAAGGCGCGCAAGCTGTCGGTGAGCATCTCGGCCTGCTGGCCCAGGTGCAATCCGTACTGCAGCATCGGCTTGAGCAAGCCTGGGCTGTGCAGTTGCGGGCGGATCTGCTTGTGGCAGCACGGCGAGCACATGATGATCGCCGCGCCGCAACGAATGCCGGTATGAATCGCGTAATCGGTGGCGATATCGCAGGCATGCAAGGCGATCATCACCTCGATGGCGCTGGGCACCACACTGCGCACGTCACCGCATTCGAACACCAGGCCCGGGTGCTCCAGGCGCGAGGCCGCGGCGTTGCACAGCTCGACCATGTCCGCGCGCAGTTCGACGCCGGTAACCTGCGCCTCGCGCTGCAGGGTATTGCGCAGGTAATCGTGGATGGCGAAAGTCAGGTAGCCCTTGCCCGAGCCGAAGTCGGCCACCCGCAGCGTCTGGTCGGCGGCCAGCGGCGCCGAATTCAGGGCATGGGAAAACACTTCGATGAACTTGTTGATCTGCTTCCACTTGCGCGACATCGCCGGGATCAGCGCCTGCTGCTTGTCGGTCACGCCCAGGTCGTGCAAGAACGGCCGGCTCAGCTCCAGGTAGCGCTTTTTCTCGCGGTCATGCTCCCCGGCCGGCGCCTGGCGCGCCTGCTGCACGGCGCTGCGATGGAGCATCGGCTTGCCCTTCTTGCTGAATTCCAGCTGCGCTTCGTCGCTGAGGCTGAGCAGATGGGCGTTGCGAAACGACGCCGGCAGCAGCTCATCGACCAGCGCCAGGGCTTCATCGTTGCCCAGGTTGCGGGTGATGTCGCGGGTCTTGTAGCGGTAGACGAACGACACGCAAGCCTGGCCCTTGACCGTCAGCGGCTTGGCGATGATGCGCTGCAGGGTTTCTTCGTTGCCGACATGGCGCGCCAGCACCAGCTTGATCAGGGCGTTCTGTTCCAGGCTGGTGGCGAGCAGGCTCAGAAACTGCGCACGCGCATCCGGCGCGGCCTGGGCGGTGGGGGAATCGGACATCGGGAAAGGGTGCCTCGGGTTGCGGAGGGGGCGCAGGGATGCGCAGGGCCGGGAATTTTACGTGGATGCGCTTTCCCTGCACAGCTTTTGTCGACCGATGCCGCCGCGGCTAACCGAGCACCACCAGGCGGTTGGGCAGCTCGTTGCGCTCGTGAGTCTGCGGCACATGGGTGCGCAGCAGCTCGCCGCAGGCCTCGATGCAACTGACGAACCCCTGCAGCGTCTGGCCCTGGCGCACCTGTGCGGTAAAGCGCTTGACGATCGCGTCCCAGACCTTGTTGTCCAGGTGCCGGGAGATGCCTTCATCGACGAGAATCTCGACATAGCGCTCGGCCTCGCTGACAAAGATCAGCATGCCGGTGCCACCCACGGTGTGGTGCAGGTTCTGTTCGAGAAACTGCCGGCGGGCCAGGTTCGCCGCGCGCCAGTGGCGCACCGAGCGCGGAATCAGGCGGGTGGTCAGCGACGGGATGCGAAACAGCAGGCACAAGGCAATAAAGGTCAGCCACTGCACGATCAGCAAACTGTGCACGCTCATCCAGCCGCTGAGGTAATGGACGACGCCCGGCACCACCAGGGCCAGCAGGCTGGCCCACAGCAAGGGGATATAGGCATAGTCGTCGGCGCGGCTGGCCAGCACCGTGACCAGTTCGGCATCGGTATGCCGCTCGACCCGGGCAATGGCTTCAGCGACCTGGCGCTGTTGTTGTTCAGTGAGCAAAGTCATGCGCTGCGCTACCCGTTGTTGTTCATTTACCAGCCCCCCGACGACCCACCGCCGCCGAAGCTGCCCCCGCCACCGCTGAAGCCCCCTCCGCCACCGCCGCCGCCAAAACCACCGCCGCCGTAGCCACCGCCGAAACCGCCGCCCATGCCGCCGCGCCCGCTGCCGCCAAGGCCCAGCGACTGCAGGGCGAACACCACCAGGATCAGCAGGATGAACAAACCGATGCCCCAGGCCGGCGCACCGTCCTGGCCATCGTTGCCCAGCGCCCGCGAAGGCTCGGCCAAGGGGTTGCCGCCCAGCACCTGGAGTATCGCCGCCGTGCCCTGGACGATGCCCTGACTGTACTCGCCACGACGAAACGCCGGGGTGATGATGCGGTTGATGATCACCGACGACTGCGCATCGGTCAGGCGCTCTTCCAGGCCATAGCCGACTTCGATGCGCAGCTTGCGCTCCTGGGGGGCGACGATCAACAGCGCGCCGTTGTCCTTGCCTTTCTGGCCAATGCCCCAGTGACGGCCGAGCTGGTAGCCGTAGTCTTCGATGCTCTGCCCCTGCAGGTCGGCCAGGGTCACCACCACGACCTGTTCGCCGGTGCCCTGCTCATGGGCCTTGAGCATGTTGTCGAGCTGGCTGCGGCTGGCACCGTCGAGCAGGCCGGCGTTGTCCACCACCCGCCCGCTCAGCGCCGGGAAGCTGAGCTCGGCGCGCAGCGGCGTAGCGATCAGCAGCGCTAGCAGCAGCGCAAGCTTGAACAGGCGCATCAGAATTTCACTTCAGGCGCTTTTTCGGCATCGGCGCTGGTGGCCTCGAAGTTCTCGCGGATCGGCAGGTCGCTGTACATCACGCTGTGCCAGAGTCGCCCGGGAAAGGTGCGAATCTCGGTGTTGTAGCGCTGCACGGCGGCGATGAAATCCTTGCGCGCCACGGCGATGCGGTTCTCGGTGCCTTCCAGTTGCGACTGCAAGGCCAGGAAGTTCTGGTTCGACTTGAGGTCCGGGTAACGCTCGGACACCACCATCAAGCGGCTCAAGGCCCCGGTCAGCTGCGACTGCGCCTGCTGAAATTGTTGCAACTTTTGTGGATCGTCCAGCGTACTGGCATCGACCTGGATCGAGGTCGCCTTGGCCCGGGCTTCTATGACCGCGGTCAGGGTTTCCTGCTCCTGCCTGGCGTAGCCTTTGACCGTTTCGACCAGGTTGGGAATCAGGTCGGCGCGGCGCTGGTACTGGTTCTGCACCTGAGCCCAGGCGGCCTTTACCTGCTCGTCGTAGTTGGGGATGTTGTTGATCCCGCAACCGGCCAGCAGGCTGCCAAGCATCAGCAGCAGCCACAGGCGTACGCCCTTGAATTGAATTACCTGCATGTCGCTACGCTCCTTGATCGCCGTGATTCACCGGACTTGAGGCATAATCCGTCATCGCCGCTGGATCGGGATCGCCCAATCGGCTAAAAGATGCCCCAGCAAACTACAACAATAGCCGCTTCCCCAACTTCGGCTGGGCAGTATCACCGTGAATACTGCCGCAAGCCTTGAGAACAGAATTCATGAACAAGCTGTGTTTGCTGGGTCTGGTTGTCAGCCTGGCCAGTCAATCGGCCTTTGCCGACACCTCTGCCGCCCCGCTGCAGGACAAACAGGCGTTCATCGCCAACCTGATCAAGCAGATGACCCTGGATGAAAAGATCGGCCAGTTGCGCCTGATCAGCATCGGCCCGGAAATGCCCCGCGAGATGATCCGCAAGGAAATCGCCGCCGGCCGCATCGGCGGTACCTTCAACTCGATCACCCGCGCAGAAAACCGGCCGATGCAGGATGCCGCCGCCAAGAGCCGGCTGAAAATCCCGATGTTCTTCGCCTACGACGTGATCCACGGCCACCGCACGATCTTCCCGATCAGCCTGGGCCTGGCCGCCAGCTGGGACATGGAAGCGATCGCCAAGGTTGGCCGGGTGTCCGCCGCCGAGGCCGCCTCCGACGGCATCGACATGACCTTCGCACCGATGGTCGACATCGCCCGCGACCCGCGCTGGGGCCGTACCAGTGAAGGCTTCGGCGAAGACACCTACCTGGTCTCGCGCATCTCCAAGGTGATGGTCGAATCCTTCCAGGGCCCGAGCCCGGCGGCGGCAACCAGCCTGATGGCCGCGGTCAAGCACTTCGCCCTGTACGGCGCGGTGGAAGGCGGGCGCGACTACAACACGGTCGACATGAGCCCGACCAAGATGTTCAACGACTACCTGCCACCCTACCGCGCCGCCATCGATGCCGGCGCCGGTGGGGTCATGGTGGCGCTGAACTCGATCAACGGCGTACCGGCGACCTCCAACACCTGGTTGATGAACGACCTGCTGCGCAAGGACTGGGGCTTCAAAGGCGTGACCGTCAGCGACCACGGGGCGATCACCGAACTGGTGCGTCACGGTGTCGCCCGCGATGGCCGCGAAGCCGCCAAGCTGGCGATCAAGGCCGGCATCGACCTGAGCATGAACGACTCGCTGTACGGCGAAGAGCTGGCCAGCCTGCTCAAGGCCGGTGAAATCCAGCAGGCCGATATCGACAACGCCGTGCGCGAAGTGCTCGGCGCCAAGTACGACATGGGCCTGTTCGAAGACCCCTACCGGCGCATCGGCAAGGCCAGCGACGACCCGGCCGACACCTATGCCGACAGCCGCCTGCACCGCGCCGAGGCCCGTGACGTCGCGCGCCGCAGCCTGGTCTTGCTGGAAAACCGCCAGCAGACCCTGCCGCTGGCAAAAGCCGGCACCATCGCCCTGGTCGGCCCGCTGGCCGATGCCCCGATCGACATGATGGGCAGCTGGGCCGCCGCCGGCCGCCCGCAGCAATCGATCACTGTGCGCGAAGGCATGCGCCAGGCGCTCGGTGACAAGGCCAAGGTGATCTACGCCAAAGGCTCCAACGTCACCCACGACAAGGCCATCCTCGACTACCTGAACTTCCTCAACTTCGATGCCCCGGAAATCATCGACGATCCGCGCCCTGCCGCGGTGCTGATCGATGAAGCGGTCAAGGCTGCCAGGCAGTCCGACGTGGTGGTGGCGGTGGTGGGCGAGTCCCGTGGCATGTCCCACGAATCGTCCAGCCGCACCACCCTGGAAATCCCCGCCGCCCAGCGCGAGCTGATCAAGGCCCTGAAAGCCACCGGCAAACCGCTGGTGCTGGTGCTGATGAACGGCCGGCCGCTGTCGCTGGCCTGGGAACGCGAGCAGGCCGATGCGATTCTGGAAACCTGGTTCAGCGGCACCGAAGGCGGCAACGCCATTGCCGACGTGCTGTTCGGCGACTACAACCCGTCGGGCAAGCTGGCGATCACCTTCCCGCGCTCGGTCGGGCAGATCCCGATGTACTACAACCACCTGAGCATCGGCCGCCCGTTCACCCCAGGCAAGCCAGGCAACTACACCTCGCAGTACTTTGAAGAGCCAAACGGCCCGCTGTACCCCTTCGGCTACGGCCTGAGCTACAGCGACTTCAGCCTGGCGAACCTGAAGCTTTCGAGCAAGACGGTCAAACAGGGCCAGGACCTGGAAGCCAGCATCGTGGTCAAGAACACCGGCAAGCGTGATGGCGAAACCGTGGTGCAGCTGTACCTGCAGGACGTCACCGCGTCCATGAGCCGCCCGGTCAAGGAGCTGAAGAACTTCCAGAAAGTCATGCTCAAGGCTGGCGAAGAACGCACCCTGCGCTTCACCATCAACGCCGACGACCTGAAGTTCTACAACGGCCAGCTGCAATGGGCGGCGGAACCGGGCGAGTTCCGGGTCCAGGTCGGCCTCGATTCGCAGGCCGTGCAACAACAGAGCTTCGAGCTGCTGTAACAACGTTGCCATGCTCCAAGGGAAGGCCAGGAGGCCTTCCCCACTGCCGGGACTTGCACCATGCCTTCTTCCTTTCGCGCCCTGCGTCTGGGCCTGATTCTGTTCTTCATCCTTGCCGGTACCCTGCTGACCGCAGGCTGGGCCATGCACCATGCCAAGCGCCAGTCGATGGTCGAGGATGCCCGCCGGGCCAATGAGCAACTGGGGCTGTATGCCACGTCGCTGCACACCCTGATCGAGCGCTACCGCGCCTTGCCCGCCGTGCTGGCACTCGACCCGGAACTGATCAGCGCCTTGCGCGGGCCAGTCGCAGGCCCGGTGCAGGACGCCCTGAACCGCAAACTGGAACGCATCAACGGCGCGGCCAATTCCTCGACCCTGGAACTGCTCGACCGCACCGGCCTGGCCGTGGCCGCCAGCAACTGGCGCCTGCCCAGCACCTATGTCGGCTCCAACTATGGCTTTCGCCCGTACTTCAAGCAGACCCGCAGCCAGGGCAGCGGCCGCTTCTATGCGGTGGGCGTGACCAGCGGCGTGCCGGGGTATTTCTTGTCCAGTGCCGTGCATGATGAAAACAGCCGCTTTCTCGGCGCCATGGTGGTCAAGCTGGAGTTCCCCGAGCTTGAGCGCGAATGGCGCCAGGGCAGCGATATCCTCCTGGTCAGCGACGCCCGCGGGATCATCTTCATCGCCAACCAGGACGGCTGGCGCTACCGCGAACTGCAACCGTTGAGCAGCGCCGACCGCGCGGAACTGGCCGCTACCCGCCAGTACGACAAGCAACCGCTGGTGCCATTGCAGCACCATATCCTCAGCAGCTTCGACGCCAACAGCCACCTGATGCGCGTGCAGGGCCCCGAGGGCAGCACCGATTACCTGTGGGAAAGCCTGCCGCTGGAGGCCGAAGGCTGGACCCTGCACCTGCTGCGCAAGCCGCAGGTCAGCGATGACGGGCGCAACGCCGCGCTGGCCGCCGCTGCCGTGTGGCTAAGCCTGGTGTTCGCCCTGTTGTTCATCAGCCAACGCCTGCGCCTGGCGCGCTTGCGCCAGCGCAGTCGCGAAGAGCTCGAACGCCTGGTCGAGGCCCGCACCCGCGACCTGCGCACCGCCCAGGAAGGCCTGGTGCAATCGGCCAAACTGGCGGCGCTGGGGCAGATGTCGGCGGCCCTGGCCCACGAAATCAACCAACCCTTGACCACCCAGCGCATGCAACTGGCAACCCTGCGCCTGCTGCTCGACAACCAGCGCCTGGACGAAGCGCGCCAGGCCCTGGAGCCGCTGGAGCAGATGCTGACGCGCATGGCGGCGCTCACCGGGCACCTGAAGACCTTCGCCCGCAACAGCCCCAGCGGCCTGCGCGAACGCCTGGACCTGGCCACCGTGGTCGACCAGGCACTGCAGTTGCTCGATGCGCGGATCCGCGCCGAAGACGTCAGCGTCGCCCTGTACCTGGCCCGCCCGGCCTGGGTGCGCGGCGATGCGATCCGCCTTGAGCAGGTGCTGATCAACCTGCTGCGCAACGCCCTGGATGCCATGGCCGAAAAGAGCTACAAACGCCTTGAGGTGCGCATCGATGCCGAGCAGGAGCACTGGCGCCTGAGCGTGCTCGACAGCGGCGGCGGTATCCCCGCCGAACACCTGGGCAGTGTCTTCGACCCGTTCTTCACCACCAAGCCGGTGGGCGAAGGATTGGGCCTGGGCCTGGCGATTTCCTATGGCATCATTCACGAAGCCGGTGGCCGCCTGCAGGTTGAAAACCAGCCCGGCGGCGCCCGTTTCAGCCTGACCCTGCCTATGGACCCGGAACCTGCATGTTGAACTCAGTAATGGTTGTCGACGATGAAGCCAGCATCCGCACCGCCGTAGAGCAGTGGCTGAGCCTGTCGGGCTTCAACGTGCAACTGTTCAGCCGCGCCGAAGACTGCCTTGAGCAACTGCCCGGGCACTTCCCCGGGGTGATCCTCAGTGACGTGCGCATGCCCGGCATGGACGGCCTGCAGTTGCTTGAACAGCTGCAGGCCAGCGATGCCGACCTGCCGGTGATTCTGCTCACCGGGCATGGCGATGTGCCGATGGCGGTCGAGGCCATGCGCAACGGCGCCTACGACTTTCTGGAAAAACCCTTCAGCCCCGAAGCCCTGCTCGGCAGCCTGCGCCGCGCCCTGGAAAAACGCCAGCTGGTGCTGGAGAACCGCCGCCTGCATGAGCAGGCCGATTTCAAGGTGCGCCTGGAGGCGAACCTGCTGGGTGTGTCCCAGGGCATGCAGCAGTTGCGCAAGCAGGTGCTGGACCTCGCCAGCCTGCCGGTCAATGTGCTGATTCGCGGCGAAACCGGCAGCGGCAAGGAGCAGGTCGCACGCTGCCTGCACGACTTCGGCCCGCGCGCCGGCAAGCCTTTCGTTGCCCTCAACTGCGCGGCAATCCCCGAGCAGCTGTTCGAAGCCGAGCTGTTCGGCCATGAAAGCGGCGCCTTCACCGGCGCCCAGGGCAAGCGCATCGGCAAGCTTGAATACGCCAACGGCGGCACGGTGTTCCTCGACGAAATCGAAAGCATGCCGCTGGCCCAGCAGGCCAAGCTGCTGCGCGTGCTGCAGGAGCAGAAGCTCGAACGCCTGGGCGCCAACCAGAGCATCAGCGTCGACCTGCGGATCATCGCCGCAACCAAGCCCGACCTGCTTGAAGAAGCCCGCGCCGGACGCTTTCGCGAAGACCTCGCGTACCGCCTGAACGTCGCCGAATTGCGCCTGGCGCCGTTGCGCGAGCGCCGTGAAGACATTCCGCTGCTGTTCAACCACTTCGCCCGCCTGGCCGCCGAGCGCGTTGGCCGCAGTGCGCCGCTACTCAGTGGCGCGCACCTGGGCAAGCTGCTGGGGCACGACTGGCCGGGCAACGTCCGTGAACTGGCCAACGCCGCCGAACGCCATGCCCTGGGGCTGGGCGAACCGACAGCGGCGCCCATCGAAGCCGGGCAGTCGCTGGCCGCCCAGCAGGAGGCCTTCGAGGCCCAGTGCCTGCGCGCCGCCTTGAGCCGGCACAAGGGCGAGATCAAGGCGGTCATGGAAGAGCTGCAACTGCCGCGGCGCACCCTCAACGAGAAGATGCAACGCCACGGCCTGTTGCGTGAAGATTTTCTCGGCCCTGCTTGATCGAAACGCCGATCAACATAAGCGGATTTTCGCCGATCCACCCGTTTGAATAGGCGGATTTCCGCTCACCACATCCATACAACCCTTCTAGACCGGGCTTCCAGCACCTGGCACAGCTTCTGCTATAGCCCTGGCAGGCTGCGTTTCGGCGCGCTCCACAAAAACAACTATGAAGGTCCCTTCGATGGATAACTCCACCACCCTGCCCGCCGGGGCGGCCGTTGCGCCCGCCGCGGAAAAAACCACCCGAAGCCGACTCAAGTCGATTTTCAGCGGTTCGATCGGCAACATGGTCGAATGGTACGACTGGTACGTTTACGCCGCGTTTTCCCTGTACTTCGCCAAAGCCTTCTTCCCTGCTGGCGACACCACTGCCCAGTTGCTCAACACGGCTGCGATCTTCGCCGTGGGCTTTTTGATGCGCCCGATCGGCGGCTGGCTGATGGGTATCTACGCCGACCGCAAGGGCCGCAAGGCCGCACTGATGGCCTCGGTACTGCTGATGTGCGCAGGCTCGCTGGTCATCGCCCTGACCCCGGGCTATGAAACCATCGGCGTCGCCGCACCGGTACTGCTGGTCATCGCCCGCCTGATGCAAGGCCTGTCGGTAGGCGGTGAGTACGGCACCTCCGCCACCTACCTCAGCGAGATGGCCACCAAGGAACGCCGTGGCTTCTTCTCCAGCTTCCAGTACGTGACGCTGATCTCCGGCCAGCTCATCGCCCTGGCGGTGCTGATCATCCTGCAGCAGACCCTGACCACCGAGCAGCTGTATGCCTGGGGCTGGCGCGTACCCTTCGTGATCGGCGCACTGTGCGCGGTGGTTGCCCTGTACCTGCGTCGCGGCATGGAAGAAACCGCCTCCTTCACCAAGAAGGAAAAGTCCAAGGAAAGCCTGATGCGCACCCTGATGCGCCATCCGAAAGAGCTGGCTACCGTGGTCGGCCTGACCATGGGCGGCACCCTGGCCTTCTACACCTACACCACCTACATGCAGAAGTACCTGGTGAACACGGTGGGCATGAGCATCTCCGACTCGACCACCATTTCGGCGGCCACCCTGTTCCTGTTCATGTGCCTGCAGCCGGTCATCGGCAGCCTCTCCGACAAGATCGGCCGACGCCCGATCCTGATCGCCTTCGGCGTGCTCGGCACCCTGTGCACGGTCCCGATCCTGACCACCCTGCACACCATCGAAACCTGGTGGGGCGCGTTCTTCCTGATCATGGCGGCGCTGATCATCGTCAGCGGCTACACCTCGATCAACGCCGTGGTCAAAGCCGAGCTGTTCCCGACCGAAATCCGCGCCCTGGGCGTTGGCCTGCCGTACGCCCTGACCGTGTCGATCTTCGGCGGTACGGCTGAATACGTCGCGCTGTGGTTCAAGAGCATCGGCATGGAGACCGGCTACTACTGGTATGTGACTGCCTGTATCGCCTGCTCGTTGCTGGTGTATGTGTTCATGAAGGACACCCGCAAGCATTCGCGGATCACCACTGACTGACAGCCAACTTTGCGCTGTAAATGAAAAGGGGCGTCCAGCAATGGACGCCCCTTTTTTGCATGACCCGGTTCAGGACAACTCGGCCAGCGCCTGGCGCTGATTGCGATTGTTGTAGTAATAGGCCAGGCCGATCATCGCCAGCAAGATACCGCCCAATACCGCCGATGAGCCTACCGTGCCGAAGTCCAGGCCGCCCTTTTCATGGGGTTTGGTGAGGAAGTCGCCCAGGGTCGCACCAAAGGGCCGGGTCAGCACGAAGGCGATCCAGAACAGCACAACGCCGGACAGCCGGGTCCAGTACCGGGCCACTACCACCAGGGCAATGGCACTGCCGATCAGCAAGGCGCCACCGGCAAAGCCCAGGCCCGAATCGTCTGCCAGGTAGTCGCCCAGCGCCGTGCCCAGGGTGTTGGAAAACAGGATCGCCACCCAGTAGAACAACTCGCCCTTGCGCGTCTTGATGTGATTGACGTTGAGCGGATTGCCGCTCAGGCGCCAGAGGGCAAAGGTCAGCAACAGAATGCCGATCAGGATCGCCGAGCCGGTGGCGTAGCCCAGGCCCAGCGTGCGGTCCATGAAGTCGGACATGGTCGTGCCGGCGGTGCTGGTGGAAAGGATTACCAGCCAGTACAGCACTGGGTGGTAGGCCCTGGAAAACAGTTGGGTGACCAGGGTGGCGAGAAACACGCTGATCAGGATCAGCGAGCTCATGGCGTAGCCCACGTTCAATGTCATTGAAAGCAGGTCGCCGGCGGTCTCGCCGAGGGTGGTGGCGCAGATCTTCATGACCCAGAAGGCCAAGGTGATCTGGGGGAGTTTATTCATCGGGTAGCGCTCCAGTGTCAGGTGCGGCAGAGACTGCGCAAGCGCCGATGAAAAATCGGTAGTGGGCTGATGAAAAAAGTGTTTTGGCCGGTTTAACGACTGATTAATCCTGGGGGGGCATTGTTCACCCATGGGAGATCGGGTTGCCTGCATCGCGGGTCAAGCCCGCTCCCACAGGTGCGCGATAAAGGCGGGACTGTCGCTAAACACATCTAGTTATTCGATTTTTATACGCTATTTTTTGCGCTTTTTAATCAATTTAATCGGCGTAGCATTAAACCCATAGAAACAAACAACCCCTCACCACCTCGGAGCAACGACCATGAAAAGCAAACTGATCCTGACCCTGGCCTTCTCGGTACTGGCTGCCAACGCATTCGCCGAAGACGGCTTCGACCGCACATACGGCCACAACTTCAGCGCCGTGCAAAGCCAGTCGGCCACTTATGCAGAAGATGGTTTTGATCGCACTGGCGCGGCCAAATTTGCCGAAGACGGTTTCGATCGCACTGGCGGCGCCAAATTCGCTGAAGACGGCTTCGATCGCACCCAGGCCCACCGCATCAGCTAATCCCTGCTGCGACGCAGTCAGCCCGGCTTCGGCCGGGCTTAGTCATTTTCAGCAAGGCCAAGCCTTGGCACACTAGAGGCTTACTCACAGGGAAGGCCTTCGGGCCAGCGCAGATGTATTACTACGAACCGGCAAAAGGCCACGGCCTGCCCCACGATCCGTTCAATGCCATCGTCGGCCCCCGCCCGATTGGCTGGATTTCCTCCCAGGACGCCGAAGGTCGCCTGAACCTTGCGCCCTACAGCTTCTTCAACGCCTTCAACTACATTCCGCCGATCATTGGTTTTTCCAGCGTCGGGCGTAAAGACAGCCTGAACAACATCGAGCAGACCGGCGAGTTCGCCTGGAACCTGGCCACCTTGCCGCTGGCCGAGGCCATGAACCAGAGCTGCGCTGCGGTTGCGCCGCAGGTCGACGAGTTCGCCCTGAGCGGGCTGACGCCCGTCGCGTCAAAGGTGATTGCGGTGCCGCGGGTGCAAGAAAGCCCGGTGTCGTTCGAGTGCAAGGTGACCCAGATCATCCAGCTGCAAAGTGCCGACCAGGCATTGGTGCCTAGCTGGCTGGTGCTGGGTGAAGTGGTGGCGGTGCATATCGCCGAGCACCTGCTCAAGGACGGTATCTACGATACCGCTGCGGGCCAGCCGATCCTGCGTGGCGGCGGCCCGGCGGATTACTTCGAGCTGGGCAACCTGTTCAAAATGGCCCGCCCGCAGGTCAACAGCTGAGTTGCCAGACCAGCTCGGCGTCGTCATCGACGCCCTGCAGGCGTTCAAGTTCGGCGCAGGCTGCTTCATCAGCGGCCAATGCGGTCTTGAAGGTCTGCTCCAGCAAGACCTTGTGAAAGCGCGGCGCCCCAGAGGCGCCCAGGCCTTTGACGGCGATGGCGGCGTGGTAACCGTCGTCGCCGCGTACGGCTGCCGATACTGCTTCGAACTGCGAAAATTCTTTACGTGCCATGTGCCTTGAATCCACATCAATTGCCGAAAGCCGCCATTCTAACCTGCAGATGGTTCGCCGAAGGTATGCAGGTCGAGGCTGTCGACCACCCGCGCCTGTACCAACTCGCCGAACAGCTCGAGGGTCGGTGAAGCGAAGTAACCACTCATCGATTGCTGATCGCGCCAGAAGCCGCTGAGCAGCCACAGGTCGGCGTCGGCCTGGGAGCGTTGCAGGCTGAATTTCAGGCAGCCGGGGGCCTGGCGCGAGGGTTCCAGCAGATCACGCAGGCGCTCGCCCAGTTCGTCTGAACGACCGCTGCTGGCGCGGATAAAAGCAAGGTGGGTGACCGATTGTGCCGAGGTCATGAGCGTTTCTCCATGTGCAGCCAGATGAAATTGCCAGGCTGCACAGGTTAGGCCACGCGCCTGCGCGGCGGTTAGGCGATTCCTGTCGAGCGCTTGCCTGATCCTGCGGGTCTTGCAGGATCAGGCAAGCAGGCGGCAGCTTTCGACTAGCGCCGTGGCTTGCACAAACCTATCCTGCAGTCGTTCTCCGAGGAATCGCTCCCATGTCCGCTACCGACCCCAACCGCTTGATCCTCGACCCTGCCCTGGAGCGCCAGCGCCAGGAGCTGGCCGATCTCATCCAGCGCCATGCACCACGCCAGGCTGGCGTCGAGTCGGCGGTTGAAGACCTGTTTCTGGTGCGCTACGAAGAAAGCGTGCGCTCCATGCCGGCCCTGGCGGAACCTGCGCTGTGCATCCTGGCCCATGGCAGCAAGGAGGTGTGCCTGGGCGACGAGCGCTATATGTACGACCCGTTGCATTACATGGTGGTGTCGGTGGCACTACCGATCAGCGGCGTACTGCTCGAGGCCAGCCCGGAAAACCCCAGCCTGGGCGTGCGCCTGAACATCGACCCGGCGCAGATCAACAACCTGCTGGCCGATGCCGGCCCGCTGGGCGTACCGAGCTTGCCGTCGGGGCGCGGGCTGTATGTGGAACGGACCGATCCGCTGTTGCTCGATGCGTTGCTGCGGCTGATTCGTTTGCTCGATTCACCCAAGGACATCCCGATCCTCGCACCGCTGATCCAGCGCGAGATTCTCTATCGGTTGCTGCGTGGCCCGCAGGGTTACCGGCTGTATGAAATTGCCATGGCCAACAGCCAGACCCACCGGGTGTGCCAGGCCATCGAATGGCTCAACCAGCACTTTGATCGGCCATTGCGCATCGACGAACTGGCGCGCGAGGTCAACCTCAGTACTTCGACCCTGCATCACCGGTTCAAGGCAGTGACGTCCATGAGCCCGCTGCAGTACCAGAAGCAGCTGCGCCTGCAGGAAGCGCGGCGGCTGATGCTTAATGACGGGCTGGAGGCGGCAGTGGCGGGTTATCGGGTGGGCTATGAAAGCCCCTCGCAGTTCAGCCGCGAGTACAGCCGCTTGTATGGGGCGCCGCCGGTGCGCGACCTGGCAAGGTTGCGCAGCGCGCTCTAGATAGCTATCGCGGCCTACACCGCCCTGACTACGTGCTTGATCTCCTGAAACGCACTCAAGCCCCAAGGCCCCAGCTCCCGTCCCAGGCTGCTCTGCTTGTAGCCACCCCAGGCCGTCTGCGGGAAAATCACTTGCGGCGCGTTGATCCACACCAGCCCTGCCTGCAAGGCATTGGCGACCCGTTCAGCCGCCTGCAAGTCCCGGCTGAGTACACTGGCCACCAAGCCGAACTCGGTATCGTTGGCCAGCGCCAGCGCCTCGGCTTCAGTGGCAAACGAACGCACGCACAGCACCGGGCCGAAGATCTCCTCGCGCCACAAGGCGCTGTCCAGTGGCACCTCGGTGAACACCGTCGGGCTGACAAAATAGCCGCAAGGCAGCTGCGCCGGCCGTGAGCCGCCACACAGCAACTGCGCCCCTGCTTGCAGGCCTGCGGCGATATGCGCCTGCACCCGCTGGTACTGGGCCTGGTTGACCAGCGGCCCCATTTCACTGTCGCCGCTGAACGGCTCGCCGACGCGAATCCCTTCGGCGCGGGCCTTCAGGGCATCGATAAATGCCGGGTACAGGGCTTCGGCGACCAGCACCCGGCTGGTCGCTGAACACATCTGCCCGGCATTGAAGAAGCCACCCAGGCAAGCCAGCTCCACTGCCAGTTCGAGGTCGGCGTCCTCGAGCACCAGCAACGGCGACTTGCCGCCCAGCTCAAGGCTCACGCCCTTGACCGTTTCCGCCGCGCGCTGCATGACCTGCACACCCACCGCATTGCTGCCGGTGAAGGAAATCTTGGCAACACGCGGATCGGCCGCCAGCGGCGCGCCCACTGCAAGGCCAGTACCACAGACCAGGTTGAACACCCCGTGCGGTAGCCCCGCTTCGGCGATGATTGCCGCCAGTTCCAGCTCGGCCAGCGGCGTGACTTCCGACGGTTTGAGCACCACGCAGCAGCCGGCCGCCAGGGCTGGCGCGAGCTTCCAGGCGGTAGTGACCATGGGGAAGTTCCACGGCACGATCAAGCCGACCACCCCGCACGGTTCACGGCGCACCCGGGCGACAAAATCTTCGCTGGGCAGCGCCACCGAACGGTCACGCCCGAGGTTATCGGCGAGTTCCGCGTAATAGCGGAAAGTGGCGACGACATCATCGACATCGATTTGGGCTTCAGCCAGCGGCTTGCCGTTGTTGCTGGCTTGCAACTGCACCAGGCGCTCGCGGCGCGCTTCGACGCCCTCGGCAATGGCCCGCAAGATCGCCGCACGGGTCGGCCCGCTGGAGGTGGACCACTCAACAAACGCAGCCTGGGCAGCCAGCGTTGCCCGTTCGACGGCTTCAGCGTCACCCCCGGCAACTTCCGCCAGCACCTGCTCGTTGCTCGGGTTGATTACCGTCAGCGCTTGCGGGCCATGCTGCCAGACGCCTTCGATATAAATGCCAGGCAGCTTGATCATGCGGGCACCGCCTGCATCCAGGTGGCCTGGTCGATTTCGATCAGGCTCGGGCCTTTGCGATCGCAAGCCTGGCGCAAGGCTTCACGCAACTGGGCAAGGTCACCCACCGATTCGGCGCTGCAGCCCAGGGCCTTGGCCACGCCAATAAAGTCAGGGGTGTAGATGTCGACACCGACCGGTTCGATGGCGCGGTTGACCATGTAGCGCTTGATCTCTTCATAGCCCTGGTTGTTCCACAACAGCACGATCAGCGGCACCTGCGCCTCACGGGCACTGGCCAGCTCCGGCAGGGTGAACTGCAAGCCACCGTCACCGATCAGACACACCACCGGCGCGCGCTCGGCCGCCACTTCAGCGCTACCCAGCCAGGCGCCCATGGCTGCCGGCAGGGCGTAACCGAGGGTACCGTAGCCGGTCGAGGCGTTGAACCAACGCCGCGGTTGGTCCATGTCCAGGGTCAGGTTGCCGGTGTACACCGGCTGTGTCGAATCGCCGACCAGCACTGCGCCGGGCAGGGTTTCGAGGAGGGTTGTGAGCATGCGCGTCTGGCTGCGCATCGGCAGGTCGCGCTCGGCTTGCAGCACCTCACGCAGGCGCGCGGCACGGGCCGCGCCCCATTCGGCGCCGCGCACCGGGGCCGGTTGCTCGGCCAGGGCGACCAGCAGGGCCTGGGTGGCGATGGTCGAATCGGCGACCAAAGCGACCTTCGGCGGGTAGTTGCGCACGGTCTGGTCGGGGTCGATGTCGATGCGCAGCAGCTCACCGGGGATCTCGAAACCGCCCTTGAAGGTCACGTCGTAGTCGGTCTCGGCAAGCTCGGTACCGATCGCCAGCACCACATCGGCCTCGGCGACTAGGGCGCGGGTGGCCACCAGCGACTGGGTCGAGCCGATCTGCAGCGGGTGGCTGGCCGGCAGTACGCCCTTGGCATTGATGGTCAGCGCTACCGGTGCCTGCAGGTATTCAGCCAGGCGAGTCAGCGCGGCGCTGGCGTCAATGGCGCCACCTCCGGCGAGAATCAGCGGCCGCCGGGCGGCAGCGAGCATGGCGGCCATTTGCGCAACCGGCGCAGGCGCGGCGCCAGCACGGGCGATGCGCACTGGCGTACAGGCCAGCAGGTGATCGGCGTCTTCGACCAGCACATCCAGCGGAATCTCGATATGTACCGGGCGCGGCCGGGCGCCATCGAACACGGCAAAGGCACGGGCCAGCACCGACGGCAGGTCATCGGCGCTCATCAGCGTGTGGGAAAACGCCGCCACACCGGCCACCAGGTTGCCCTGCGCCGGCAACTCGTGCAGCTTGCCGCGCCCGCCACCCAGCTGGTCGCGCGACTGCACGCTGGAGATCACCAGCATCGGGATCGAATCGGCGTAGGCCTGGCCCATGGCGGTGGTGATGTTGGTCATGCCCGGGCCGGTGATGATGAAGCACACACCCGGCTTGCCACGGGTACGGGCATAGCCGTCAGCCATGAAGCCAGCGCCTTGCTCGTGGCGCGGAGTGATGTGGCGGATGCTCGAGCCTGCCAGCCCGCGATAGAGTTCCACGGTATGCACGCCGGGAATTCCAAAGACATGGTCTACGCCATAGCCTTCAAGGAGTTTGACCAGTACTTCGCCGCAAGTCGCCATGATCGTGTGCCTGTAATTGTTCGGGAAACAGCCTGTATTGGACCGCCCGACGGCTACCTGCACAATGCAAAAAAGCTCATACTAGCCATGTTCCCAAGTCATGGCTCAAGCTGATGAAACGCCTGCCTCCATTGCCTGCGCTGCACACCTTTCTGGTCACCGCCCAGTGCTGCAACTTCACCCGCGCCGCGCAATTGCTGCACATCACCCAGGGTGCGGTGAGCCGGCAGATTGCCGGCCTTGAAGAGCACCTGGGTTATCCGCTGTTTTTACGCCAGGCCCGCGGCCTGAGCCTGACCCGCGAAGGCCAGGACTGGCTGCCGCGGGTGCAGCAGGTGTTCGCCCTGATCGAGGAAGGCGTGCAGCAGGTCGGTGCGCGCAGCACCACCTTGCAGCTCAAGGCCCCGACGTGTGTGATGCGCTGGCTGCTGCCACGGCTGATGGAATGGCAGGCGCTGCGCCCGGAGGTGCCGGTGGAGCTGACCACCACGGTGCAGCACGGGGTGGATTTTCGTCGGGAAGTGTTCGATGCGGCGGTGGTCTATGGCGCCCGGCCCAACCATGGCCTGCAGACCCAGAAGCTCTTTGATGAACAACTGACGCCGGTGTGCGCGCCGCAACTGCTGAGCGGCGCCCTGCCCTTGCAACAGGTCGCCGACCTTGATCAGCACATGCTCCTGCACCCGACCCGCGACCAGCGCGACTGGAATGCCTGGCTCGATGCCGCCGGGGCGAACCTGCCCCGGCAGGGCAAGGGCCAGCATTTCGAAACCCTGGACATGGCCATGTCCATGGCCTCTCAGGGCACCGGGGTGGCCATCGGCGACTGGTCGCTGATCGGTGATGACCTCAAGTGCGGACGGCTGGTGACGCCGTTCCCGCTCAAGGTCAGCACCGGCCAGGCTTACTACCTGGTGCGGCCACAAGGCACTGCCTCAGCCGCCTTGCTGGAACTGCTCGCCTGGTTGTGCGAGCAGGCCCAGGTGTCTTAGTAACCGACGGTGAAGCGCTGGCGCGAGTGTGCCGGTTTCTCTACTTCATCGAGCATGGCGATGGCGTAGTCGGCAAAGCTGATCCAGCTCTTGCCGTCGGCGCCGATCAGCAGGTGATCCTTGCCCAGTTTGTAAGCGCCGCGGCGCTCACCTTCGACGAACTCGGCCGAAGGCGAGAGGAAGCTCCAGTCCAGTTCCTGTTCCTGACGCAGAGTGTCAAGGTAGTGGCCGCCGGCGGTGGCTTCAGCCTTGTAGGCCTCGGGAAAGTCCGGGCTGTCGATGACCTTGTGCCCCGACGGCAGCAACAGGCTGCCGGCCCCGCCTACTACCAGCAGGCGCTTGACCCCGGCGCGCTTGACCGGCTCGATGATGGCCTGCGGCTTGATGCTGGAAAAGTGTGCGGCGCTCAGTACCACGTCGTGGCCAGCGACTGCCTGTTCAAGGGCGGCGGCATCGCTGACGTCCAGCGCCACGCTTTTCACCCTCTCACGCCCCTGCAGTTTCGACGGGTCTCGGGCAATGGCGGTAACGCTGTGGCCGCGGCGCAGGGCCTCTTCCAGCAACTGGCTGCCAGCACGGCCGGTAGCCCCAATGATTGCGATCTTGCTCATGGACATTCTCCAGTCAGGATTGAACAACGCTTACCACTTCATCTCGCCCTTGGCGACCTTGGCGCCGAGCTCCAGCGAGCTCTCTTCGCCCAGGTCCGGGTAACGTTTTTTCATCGCCGCGATCAGTTCGGCGGCGTTGCCAGCCTTGGCGGTTTCTTCGTCGAAGGCACGGATATAGTCCGCGGTGAACTGCACCGCCTTGAGCGAACGGCTGCTCTGGCCCAGGTAGTGGCCAGGGATCACGGTGTCGGGCTTGAGCTGCTCGATACGCTTGAGGGTCGCCAGCCAGTCCTTGTGCGATTGCGCCGACTGCGTGTCGGCCATCCAAACGTGCAGGTTCTCGGCGACTACCACGCCACCGACCACCGCCTTGATCGACGGAATCCACACGAAACTGCGGTCCGGTTGCGGGCCGTCGAGGCCAACCACTTGCAGGCGCTGGCCTTCAAGCTTGAGCTCGGTGCCTTGCAGCACTTGCGGCACGATCAGCTTCGCCGGCTTGTCGGCGCCCATCTGCGGGCCCCAGTAGGCCAGCTTGCCGTCCATGGTCTGCTCGATATGGGCGACGGTCGCCGCCGAGGCCACGACTTTGGCCTTGGGGTAGGCGTCGGTCAGGGTCTGCAGGCCGAAGTAGTAGTCCGGGTCACCGTGGCTGATATAGATAGTGGTCAGTTGCTTGCCGCTCGCTTGCAGCTTGGCCAGTACCTGTTCGGCCTGGGCCTTGCCGAACTGGGCGTCAACGAGGATGGCGTCATGCTTGCCGCTGACGATCACCGAACTGACCGGAAACAAGGCATTGCTACCCGGGTTGTAGACATCCAGGTTAAGCGGCTCGGCGGCCGAAGCCTGGGCCATGACCCCAAGGGTGGCAAAGGCGAGCAACAAGCGGCGCAGGGAGAACGAACGAGGCATCAAGGTGATTCCTGTGAAGTGGGCAATGAGCAACAGCTTAGTTGCACGATCTGTCACAAAAAATGCGATGCTTAGGATTAGTTTGTTTCTGAAAGCGGGCAAATCATGGATCGTCTGACAGCAATGCGGGTTTTCGTCAGCGTGGTCGACCTGGGCAGCCAATCGGCTGCCGCCGACCACCTGGAACTCTCCCGGCCGGTGGTTTCCCGCTACCTGGCCGAGCTTGAGGACTGGGTCGGCGCGCGCCTGATGCAGCGCACCACCAGGCGCCTGAGCCTGACCGCCGCCGGCCAGGAAACCCTGCCGCGCTGCCGGCAGATGCTCGAGCTTGCCGGCGACCTGCAGGCCGCGGTCAGTACCCCCAACGATGCGCCGCGCGGCGAGTTGCGCATCAGCGTCAGCACCTCGTTCGGCCAGGCACAGTTGATGGACGCCGTAGCCGACTACGTCAAACGCTATCCCGGGGTAAAGATCGACCTGCAGATGCTCGACCGCACGGTGAACCTGGTGGATGAGCGCATCGACCTGGCGATCCGCACCAGCAACGACCTGGACCCGAACCTGATCGCCCGGCGCCTGAGCGTATGCCGCTCGGTGATCTGCGCCTCGCCCGCCTACCTGCGCCAGCACCCGGCGCCGCAGCAGGTGCAGGAGCTCAGCCAGCACAACTGCCTGACCCATTCCTACTTCGGTCGCAGCCTGTGGCATTTCGACGTGGCTGGCGAGGTGGTGTCGGTACCGGTGCAAGGCAACATCAGCGCCAACGAAGCCATGACCCTGCAACGGGCGGCGCTGGCTGGCGCCGGTGTGGCCATGCTGCCGACCTACCAGGCTGCCGGCGCCCTGCGCAGTGGCGAGCTGGTTCGCCTGCTGCCCCGGGCCAAGCCGCGCGAGCTGAACCTCAACGCTGTGTACACCTCGCGCAAGCACATGCCGGCGACCCTGCGCAGCATGCTCGACTTTCTCGCCGAGCGCTTTACCGCCGAGCCCATCTGGGACCAGGACCTGCTCTAGACGGGCACACCCGGCCAAGCTGACCTATGCTTTGAATAGCACCTGTAGGTGGTTGGCAGGAGGTGAGTATCATGGGCGTCAAATCCAGAAAATGCGCCGTTATCTGTGCCATGGCCGCTGCGGTCGGCTTGTATGCCACCGCCGCCTGGCGGGTTGAACAGATCCGCAATCAACCCTACTCCGCCGCCAGTTGCAGCCTGGCGCACTGCGTGCCGCACACCGCGACGCTGAGCGCACTCAAGTAGGTGATTGCCCGGGCTGGTGACGAAAGTCACTGGGCGCCTTGCCGGTCAGGCGGCGGAAGAACCGCGAGAAATACGCAGGGTCGGCAAAGCCCAGGCTGTCGGCCAGTTGCTTGATGCTCAGGCTGGTGTAGATCAGCTCGCGCTTGGCTTCGAGCAACAGGCGTTGATGGATGATCTGCAAGGCCGACTGCCCGGCCAGTTCACGGCAGATGCTGTTCAGGTGCGCCACCGAAATCCCCACCTCATGGGCCAGCGCCTCGACGCTCGGCTGCTGACGAAACTGCTGCTCGACCAGCGCGTTGAAGCGCTCCAGATACTCACGTCCGCGTGCCACCGCCAGGCCTTGGCCATGACGCTGCAAACATTGGCGACTGATCCACACCACCAACAGGTTTATCAATGAGCGCAACTGCAAATCGCGCCCGGGCAGGTCCCGCTGGTACTCCTGCTGCAAGGCGCTGAACAGGCTGTAGAGATAGTTGCGATCGTCGCCTGCCAGGTAGGTGCCGGCCTGGGCCAGGGCCGCTGGTGCGCCGGCCAGTTGCGTGTGCAGCAGGTTGACCAGCGGCGCCGCCAGCGTCACCACGTAGCCGTCGACATCGCTGGAAAAACGAAAGCCGTGCACGCACAGCGCCGGTACCACCTGAATCGCCGCCTGTTCCAGGCGCCGCACCTGGCCTTCGACTTCGATCTCGGCCTGGCCGGCATAAAGAAACAGCAGTTGGCACAGATCGGCGTGCCGATGGGGCTCGATTTCCCAGTCGTGCAAGCGGCTGCGCGCCGGGATCGACTCGCAGTGCAGCAGGTCCGGGGTCGGCCACTGCAACTGTTCGCCATACAGTTTGAATACCGGTATCGACGCCTTGCTCATTGATCAACTGGCTCCAGGGCAATGCCCGATAATCGCACTGATTAGTGAAAAGTCCTGCTTCCTGCGGTTTTTATCCCTTCTTCGCCCGTCTTTCCAAGCGAAAAATGCAAGCACAACAATCATAAGCTGCTTTCGGCCCTGCGCTGAAGCTTGCCTGGGATAACAACCATGAAGACTCAAGTCGCCATTATCGGTGCCGGCCCTGCCGGACTGCTGCTCGGCCAGTTGCTGCACAAGGCCGGGATTGCCAACGTCATCGTCGAGCGCCAGAGCGCCGACTACGTGCTCGGGCGCATCCGTGCCGGGGTGCTGGAACAAGGCATGGTCCAATTGCTGCGCGAAGCCGGCGTCGGTGCGCGCATGGACGCCGAGGGCCTGCCCCACAGCGGTTTTGAACTGGCCTTCGACGGGCGCCGCGAACACATCGATCTCAAGGGCCTGACCGGCGGCAAAGGGGTGATGATCTACGGCCAGACCGAAGTCACCCGTGACCTGATGCAAGCGCGCCAGGCCTGCGGCGCCGTGACGGTCTATCAAGCCGACAATGTCCGACCCCATGATCTGAAGTCCGAGCACCCTTACCTGACCTTCGAAAAAAACGGCGAAGTGCTGCGCCTGGACTGCGACTACATTGCTGGCTGCGACGGCTACCACGGCATCGCCCGGCAATCGATTCCCGCCGAGGCGCTGAAGATTTTCGAGCGGGTCTACCCGTTCGGCTGGCTCGGCGTGCTGGCCGATACCCCGCCGGTCAGCGACGAACTGGTGTACGCCCGCCACGAGCGCGGCTTCGCCCTGTGCAGCATGCGCTCGCCGACCCGCACCCGCTATTACGTGCAGGTGGCGGCTGAAGAAAAGGTCGAGGACTGGTCCGATGAGCGCTTCTGGACTGAACTGAAATCGCGCCTGCCCACGGATCTTGCCGAGCGCCTGGTGACCGGCCCGTCAATCGAGAAAAGCATCGCGCCGCTGCGCAGCTTCGTCGTCGAACCCATGCAGTACGGCAAGCTGTTCCTGCTCGGAGACGCCGCGCACATCGTCCCGCCCACCGGCGCCAAGGGCCTGAACCTGGCGGCCAGCGATGTCAGCACCTTGTACAACATCCTGCGCAAGGTCTACGGCGAAGGGCGCACCGATCTACTCGAGCGCTACTCGCAGATCTGCCTGCGGCGGATCTGGAAAGCCGAACGGTTTTCCTGGTGGATGACCTCCATGCTGCATCGATTCCCGGACAGCGACGCCTTCAGCCAGCGTATCCAGCAAACCGAGCTTGAGTATTACGTGAGCTCCGCAGCCGGTCGCACAACACTGGCAGAAAACTACGTCGGCCTGCCCTACGAGCCAATCGAAGAAGACGCTTAGCAAGCTATCGAGTAGACTGGTCAGCACCTGTTCCCGCAGCGTAACGGCTGCGGGCTTCACCTGCCCCCGAGCTGGCCCGTGACTCAACTGAACACTCCGCAACCGGTGCTGCGCAGCGTGCTCGTCGCGCTGATGCTGGCGATCTTCCTAGGCGCCCTCGACCAGACCATCGTCGCCGTGTCGATGCCGGCGATTTCGGCGCAATTCAACGACGTCGGCCTGCTCGCCTGGGTGATTTCCGGCTACATGGTGGCCATGACCGTAGCGGTGCCGATCTACGGCAAGCTCGGCGACTTGTACGGCCGGCGGCGGATGATTCTTACCGGCACTGCGCTGTTTACCCTGGCGTCGATCTTCTGCGCACTGGCGCAGAACATGGAGCAACTGGTGCTCGCGCGGGTGCTGCAGGGTATCGGCGCCGGCGGCATGGTCTCGGTCAGCCAGGCGATCATCGGCGACTTCGTGCCGCCGCGCGAACGCGGCCGCTACCAGGGCTATTTCAGCAGCATGTACGCCCTGGCCAGTGTCGCCGGGCCGGTGCTGGGCGGAATACTCACCGAATACCTGTCGTGGCGCTGGGTGTTCTGGCTCAACCTGCCGCTGGGCCTGACCGCCTGGTGGGTGACCCGCCGAGCCCTGCGCAGCCTGCAGGTGCCTACACGCAAGGCGCAGGTCGATTACCTCGGCGCCGCGCTGCTGATTCTTGGCCTGGGCAGCCTGCTGTTGGGCATCACCCTGATCGGCCAGGGCCAGCCCTGGGATTCTGCGCAAGTGGCCAGCCTGCTCGGCTGTGCGCTGATCGGCCTGCTGCTGTTCGTACTGCATGAACAGCGAACCGCCGAACCGCTGCTGCCGCTCAAGTTCTTCGCCAATCGCATCGCCACCCTGTGCTGGTGCACGATTTTCTTTACCAGCTTCCAGGCCATCTCGCTGACCATGCTGATGCCGCTGCGCTACCAGAGCATCACCGGTGCCGGTGCCGACAGCGCCGCGTTGCACCTGCTGCCGCTGGCCATCGGCTTGCCCATCGGCGCTTATTGCGGCGGCCGCATGACTTCGCACACAGGGCGCTACAAACCGCAGATTCTCGGCGGCGCACTGCTGATGCCGTTTGCCATCGTCGGCATGGCCTTCAGCCCGCCGCAGGCGGCCTGGTTCAGTGGCGTGTTCATGTTGTTGACCGGCATTGCCTCGGGCCTGCAGTTCCCCACCTCGCTGGTGGCAACCCAGAGTGCGGTAGAACCGCGAGATATCGGCGTGGCCACCAGTACCACCAACCTGTTCCGCTCACTGGGCGGGGCCATGGGCGTGGCTATCATGTCCACCCTGTTGCTGGCGATGCTGGCCCAGGGCGGCTTGAGCCTGGCCGGCGATGCCCTGCTTGGCAGCCTGCAGGCAGGCGAACCGACCGCGGCAATGCAGGCTGAATTGCTGCTGACCTTTCGCAACCTGCTGCTCGGCAGCGCGGCAGTTTCACTGCTGGGGCTGACGGCGGCGCTGGCCTTGCCTGACAGACAATTGCGCGGCCGCCCGTAAGACCTTATAACTGACGTGGAAACAAATGATCACAAAGCTTCACAAAGTCTCATTTGCGCAAGGCGGGGCTCAAGCGCAGCATATCCAGCCCGGTATCGATCCACTGCTCGGCCTGGTTGAGCAGGTCGAAGCTGTCGGGCAGCAGTAGCCAGCGGCGAATCAGTCCGTCTATATAGGCATAGATGGCCAGCGCTGCGCGCTCTGGGTCCACGTCGGCGGGCAGTTGCCCGCGCTTGACTGCATTGCCCAGCGACAACGCAATATGGGCATGACATTCGATCGTCGAGGCCTGCCGTTGCTGGCGGATCTCGCACATATCATCGGTGAACTCGCATTTGTGATGCAGAATTTCATTGATTCGCCGGGTCTTCGGATCGAGCACCATCTGGTGCATCAAGCGTACCAGCAGCTTGCGCATGCAGCCGAGCGGGTCGAGTTCATCCTCGCTTTCGCTGGCCCGGGCCAGGGCGTCCAGCGGCTCGTGCAGGCTGTCGAGCATGGCCTGCACCAGTTCGGCCTTGTCGTTGAAGTGCCAGTAGATAGCACCGCGGGTCACACCCGCCTCCTTGGCGATATCGGCCAGGGTGGTACGCGCTACCCCGCGCTTGTAGAAGGCCTTTTCCGCAGCTTCGAGAATCTGGGCGCGGGTTTCCTGGGCTTCTTCTTTGGTTCGACGGACCATGGCAGTACAACCTCATCAGGCCCGGGCACGCACGCAGGGTGCCTGGGAGTCGGGCCGGGTCAGCCTCTGCAGGCTGTTACCGGCTGTATTAATTTGGGGGCTCGCATTGGCTGAACACGTCGCCTGCGAGGTATTTACAAACAACCATGAATGTAAGTATATTCCTTAGCAAGCTATTTATCCACTCGACAGCATTTTTTATAGCGCACCCTTTCCATTATTCTTGAGCGTCTTCAGCTCTTGCGACCCGAGGATCTTCATGCAATTCAAGCCAGCTGTTACCGCTCTGGTTTCCGCCGTCGCCCTGGCAACACTGCTCAGCGGCTGTAAAAAGGAAGAGGCGGCGCCTGCGGCGCAAGCTCCTCAGGTCGGCGTCGTGACCCTGCAAACCCAGGCCTATACCCTGACATCCGACCTCCCCGGCCGTACCACTGCGTACCGCATCGCCGAGGTTCGCCCACAGGTCAACGGCATCATTCTCAAGCGTCTGTTCAAGGAAGGCAGCGAGGTCAAAGACGGCCAGCAGCTGTACCAGATCGACCCGTCGGTGTACGAGGCGACCCTGAACAGCGCCCAGGCCAACCTGCAATCGACCCGTTCGCTGTCCGAGCGTTACAAGCAGCTGGTCAACGAACAGGCTGTCAGCCGCCAGGAATACGACGACGCCCAAGCCAAACGTTTGCAGGCTGAAGCCTCGCTGCGCAGTGCCCAGATCGACCTGCGCTACACCAAGGTACTGGCGCCCATCAGCGGCCGTATCGGCCGCTCTTCGGTAACCGAAGGCGCGCTGGTCAACAACGGCCAGGCCGACGCCATGGCCGTTATCCAGCAGCTCGACCCGATCTATGTCGACGTCACCCAGTCCTCGGCCGAGCTGCTCAAACTGCGCCGCGAGCTGGAAAGCGGCCAGTTGCAGAAGGTCGGCGACAACGCCGCCAAGGTCACCCTGACCCTGGAAGACGGCAGCACCTACGCCAAGGAAGGTCGCCTGGAGTTCTCCGAAGTCTCGGTTGACCAGACCACCGGCTCCGTGACCCTGCGCGCCGTGTTCCCCAACCCCGAGCACAACCTGCTGCCGGGCATGTTCGTGCATGCGCGCCTGGCTGCCGGGGTCAACAGCGCCGCCATCCTCGCGCCGCAGCAAGGCGTGACCCGCGACCTCAAGGGCCAGCCGACCGCGTTGATCGTCAACAAGGACAACAAGGTCGAGCTGCGTCAGCTCAAGGCCAGCCGTACCGTCGGTAGCGACTGGCTGATCGAGGAAGGCCTGAACCCGGGCGACCGCCTGATCACCGAAGGCCTGCAGTTCGTCAAGCCGGGCGTCGAGGTCAAGGTCAGCGAAGCCACCAACGTCAAGCCTGCCCAGCCAACCCAGGCCAATGCAACGACTGCAGGGGCCAAAGGGGAGTAAACCATGTCGAGATTCTTTATCGATCGCCCGATCTTTGCCTGGGTGATCGCCTTGGTGATCATGCTGGTCGGCGCCTTGTCGATCCTCAAGTTGCCGATCAACCAGTACCCGAGCATCGCGCCGCCGGCCATCGCCATCGCCGTGACCTACCCGGGCGCTTCGGCGCAGACCGTGCAGGACACCGTGGTGCAGGTGATCGAGCAGCAGCTCAACGGTATCGACAACCTGCGTTATGTGTCGTCGGAAAGTAACTCCGACGGCAGCATGACCATTACCGCGACCTTCGAGCAGGGTACCAACCCCGATACCGCGCAGGTCCAGGTGCAGAACAAGCTCAACCTGGCCACCCCGCTGCTGCCGCAAGAAGTGCAGCAACAGGGTATCCGCGTGACCAAGGCGGTGAAGAACTTCCTGCTGGTGATCGGCCTGGTGTCCGAAGACGGCAGCATGTCCAAGGACGACCTGGCCAACTACATCGTCTCCAACATGCAGGACCCGATCTCGCGCACTGCCGGTGTCGGTGACTTCCAGGTATTCGGTGCGCAGTACGCCATGCGCATCTGGCTCGACCCGGCCAAGCTGAACAAGTATCAGCTGACTCCGGTCGACGTGCGTACCGCCGTGGCCGCGCAGAACGTCCAGGTGTCCTCCGGCCAGCTCGGCGGCCTGCCTGCCCTGCCGGGTACCCAGCTGAACGCCACGATCATCGGCAAGACCCGCCTGCAGACCGCCGAGCAGTTCGAGAAGATCCTGCTCAAGGTCAACCGTGACGGCTCCCAGGTGCGCCTGAGCGATGTCGCCAAGGTCGGCCTGGGTGGTGAAAACTACGCAATCAGCGCCCAGTTCAACGGCAAGCCGGCCTCTGGCCTTGCGGTGAAACTGGCCACCGGCGCCAACGCCCTGGATACCGCCAAGGCCCTGCGCCAGACCATCACCGACCTGGAACCGTTCTTCCCGGAAGGCATGAAGGCGGTGTTCCCGTATGACACCACGCCAGTGGTGACCGAGTCGATCAGCGGGGTAATCCACACCCTGATCGAAGCGATCGTGCTGGTGTTCCTGGTGATGTACCTGTTCCTGCAGAACTTCCGCGCCACCATCATCACCACCATGACCGTACCGGTGGTATTGCTGGGTACGTTCGGGATTCTTGCGGCGTTCGATTTCAGCATCAACACCCTGACCATGTTCGGCATGGTACTGGCCATCGGCTTGCTGGTGGACGATGCCATCGTCGTGGTGGAGAACGTCGAGCGGGTAATGTCCGAAGAAGGGCTGTCACCCAAGGAAGCGACCAAAAAGTCCATGGGCCAGATCCAGGGCGCCCTGGTCGGTATCGCCCTGGTGCTGTCGGCGGTACTGCTGCCCATGGCCTTCTTCGGCGGCTCCACCGGGGTGATTTATAAACAGTTCTCCATCACCATCGTCTCGGCCATGGCCCTGTCGGTACTGGTGGCACTGATCTTCACCCCGGCACTGTGCGCGACCATGCTCAAGCCGATTGCCAAGGGCGAGCACCACGTTGCCAAGCGCGGCTTCTTCGGCTGGTTCAACCGCAACTTCGACCGCAGCGTGCGCAGCTACGAGCGCGGCGTCGGCAACATGCTGCGGCACAAGGCCCCGTACCTGCTGGCCTACCTGCTGATCGTGGTCGGCATGATCTGGCTGTTCACCCGCATTCCGACGGCGTTCCTGCCTGAGGAAGACCAGGGCGTACTGTTTGCCCAGGTGCAGACCCCGGCCGGTTCCAGCGCCGAGCGCACCCAGGTGGTGATCGACGAGATGCGCAGCTACCTGCTCGACAAGGAAGCCGATACCGTTGCCTCGGTGTTCACCGTCAACGGCTTCAACTTCGCCGGTCGCGGCCAGAGCTCGGGCATGGCCTTCATCATGCTCAAGCCATGGGGCGAACGTTCGGCCGAGAACAACGTGTTCAACCTGGCCAACCGTGCCCAGCAGCATTTCTTCAGCTTCCGCGACGCGATGGTGTTCGCCTTTGCCCCGCCTGCAGTACTGGAGCTGGGTAACGCCACCGGTTTCGACGTGTTCCTGCAAGACCGTGCCGGTGTCGGCCACGAAAAACTGATGCAAGCGCGTAACCAGTTTCTCGGCATGGCTGCGCAAAGCAAGATCCTCTCGGCAGTGCGCCCGAACGGCCTGAACGATGAACCGCAGTACCAGCTGACCGTCGACGACGAGCGCGCCAGTGCCCTGGGCGTGACCATCGCCGACATCAACAACACCCTGTCGATTGCCTTGGGTGCCAGCTACGTCAACGACTTCATCGACCGCGGCCGGGTCAAGAAGGTCTACATCCAGGGTGAAGCCGGTGCACGGATGAGCCCGGAAGACCTGCAGAAGTGGTTCGTGCGCAACGCCGCCGGCGAGATGGTGCCGTTCTCCTCCTTCGCCAAGGGCGAGTGGATCTACGGTGCACCGAAGCTGTCGCGTTACAACGGTGTCGAAGCCATGGAAATCCTCGGTGCACCAGCCCCTGGCTACAGTACCGGTGAAGCCATGCTTGAGGTCGAGCGCCTGGCCGCGCAACTGCCGGCGGGTATCGGTTACTCATGGACGGGCCTGTCGTACGAGGAGCGGCTGTCCGGCTCCCAGGCGCCAGCGCTGTACGCCCTGTCGCTGCTGATGGTGTTCCTGTGCCTGGCGGCGCTGTATGAAAGCTGGTCGATCCCGATCGCGGTCATGCTCGTGGTACCGCTGGGGATCATCGGTGCGCTGCTGGCCACCAGCCTGCGCGGGTTGTCCAACGACGTGTATTTCCAGGTGGGTCTGTTGACCACCATCGGCCTGGCGGCGAAGAACGCGATCCTGATCGTCGAATTCGCCAAAGAGCTGCACGAGCAGGGCCGCAGCCTGATCGACGCAGCCATCGAAGCCTGCCGGATGCGTCTGCGGCCGATCATCATGACCTCGCTGGCGTTCATCCTCGGCGTGGTACCGTTGGCCATTTCCAGCGGTGCAGGCTCGGGTAGCCAGCACGCAATCGGTACCGGGGTGATCGGCGGCATGATCACCGCCACGGTACTGGCGATCTTCTGGGTGCCATTGTTCTTCGTAAGTGTGTCGTCGCTGTTCGGTAGCAAGAAGCCCGAAGAGGACGCCACCCCTGAAACTCCACGCTATGAGGCCGGGCAATGAGTAAGTCCCTGTTGTCCCTGGCAGTAACCGCTTTCATTCTTGGCGGCTGCTCGCTGATCCCTGACTACCAGACCCCGGAATCGCCGGTGGCCGCGCAGTGGCCGCAAGGCCCTGCCTACTCGCCGACCGAGTCGGCCGAGGTGGCCGCCGCCGAACAGGGCTGGCGTCAGTTCTTCCATGACCCGGCGCTGCAGCAGTTGATCCAGACCGCGCTGGTCAACAACCGCGACCTCAAGGTCGCGGCGCTGAACATCGATGCCTACCGTGCGCAATACCGCATCCAGCGTGCCGACCTGTTCCCGGCGGTTTCGGCCAATGGCAGCGGCAGCCGCCAGCGGATGCCGGCGAACATGTCGCAAACCGGCGAATCGGGCATCACCAGCCAGTACTCGGCGACCCTCGGGGTCAGCGCCTACGAGCTCGACCTATTCGGCCGGGTGCGCAGCCTGACCGAGCAACAGCTGGAGAACTACCTGTCCAGCGAAGAAGCCCGGCGCTCGACGCAGATCAGCCTGGTGGCCAGTGTGGCCAACGCCTACTTCACCTGGCAGGCCGACCAGGCACTGCTCAAGCTGACCGAAGACACCCTCAAGACCTACGAGGAAAGCTATCAGCTGACCGCGCGTAGCAATGAAGTGGGGGTGGCCTCGGCTCTGGACCTGAGCCAGGCACGCACCTCGGTTGAGGGCGCGCGGGTCAAGCTGGCGCAGTTCCAGCGCCAGGTTGCCCAGGACCTCAACAGCCTGACCGTGCTGCTCGGCACCGGCGTGCCGGCCAACCTGCCGACCGCGCAGAAGCTCGACAGCGACCTGCTGGCCGAAGTGCCGGCGGGCCTGCCGTCCGACCTGCTGCAACGCCGGCCGGACATCCAGGAAGCCGAACACCTGCTCAAGGCCGCCAATGCCAACATTGGCGCCGCCCGCGCAGCGTTCTTCCCGAGCATCAGCCTGACCGCCAATGCCGGCACCCTGAGCCCGGACATGGGCGGCCTGTTCAAGGGTGGTTCGGGCACCTGGCTGTTCCAGCCGCAGATCAACCTGCCGATCTTCAACGCCGGTGCCCTGCGCGCCAGCCTCGACTACTCGAAGATCCAGAAGGACATCAACGTCGCGAAATACGAGAAAACCATCCAGACCGCCTTCCAGGAAGTCTCCGATGGCCTCGCCGCGCGCCAGACCTTCAACCAGCAGTTGCAGGCCCAGCGTGATCTGGTTGCCGCCAACCAGGACTACTACCGCCTGGCCGAGCGTCGCTACCGCATCGGTATCGACAGCAACCTGACCTTCCTCGACGCCCAGCGTCAGCTGTTCAACACCCAGCAGTCGTTGATCAGCGATCGCCTGTCGCAGCTGGTCAGCGAGGTCAACCTGTACAAGGCCCTCGGTGGCGGCTGGTACGAGCAGACCGGTCAGGCGCAGCAGCAGGCAGCGGTCCAGACGCCGAAAGGCTGAGGCCCTGTGCTGTAGAAGAGCCCACCCTTGGCGGTGGGCTTTTTTTTGCCCGTAGAATGAATTAACCAAACAGTTACCGTTCGATTATCGCCCAATTCCGCCCGTAACGAATTGATTCATCCCCGCCCGCCGCCGCACCATCGCTTCGCAGCTTTTCCAAAGCGTATTCCCAAAGATCGTAGCCCGGCCTGTGACCTCCAAGCGTCGCAGCGGATGGCTTCGGCTTACATAAAAACAAGAGACAACTGACGATGACCACACCCGCACGACACCTGCTTCCCGGCTTGCTGGCAATGACTTGCGCCCTGCCCGCCCTCGCGGCCGAAGGCGGCTTTGTCGAGGACGCCAAGGCCAGCCTCAACCTGCGCAACTTTTACATCAATCGCAACTTCGTCGACCCTGCCAACCCCCAGGGCAAGGGCGAGGAATGGACCCAGAGTTTCATCCTCGACGCCCGCTCCGGCTTTACTCAGGGCCTGGTCGGTTTTGGCGTGGATGTATTGGGCCTGTACTCGGTCAAGCTCGATGGCGGCAAGGGCACAGCGGGTACCCACCTGCTGCCGGTGCACGATGATGGCCGCCCGGCCGACGACTTCGGCCGCCTGGGGGTGGCGCTGAAGGCGAAGATCTCCAACACTGAGCTTAAGGTTGGCGAATGGATGCCGGTGCTGCCGATCCTGCGTTCCGACGACGGCCGCTCGCTGCCGCAGACCTTCCGTGGCGGCCAGCTCACCTCGCAGGAAATCGCCGGCCTGACCCTGTACGCCGGGCAGTTTCGCGGCAACAGCCCGCGTAACGATGCGAGCATGGAAGACATGTCGATGAACGGCCGCGCGGCCTTCACCTCCGACCGTTTCAACTTTGCCGGTGGCGAATACAGCTTCAACGACAAGCGCACGATGATCGGTTTGTGGAACGCCGAGCTCAAGGACATTTACAACCAGCAGTACCTCAATCTGGTGCACAGCCAGCCGCTGGGCGACTGGACCCTGGGCGCCAACCTCGGCTACTTCATCGGCAAGGAAGACGGCGCCGAACGCGCAGGCAAACTGGACAACCGCACTGCCTCGGCAATGCTCTCGGCCAAGTACGGCGCCAGTACCTTCTATGTCGGCCTGCAGAAAGTCAGCGGCGACGATGCCTGGATGCGGGTCAATGGCACCAGTGGTGGCACGCTGGCCAACGACAGCTACAACTCAAGCTTCGACAACGCCCAGGAGCGCTCCTGGCAGTTGCGTCACGACTACAACTTCGCCGCCCTCGGCGTGCCCGGGCTGACCCTGATGAACCGCTACATCAGCGGCGACAACGTGCATACCGGCGCCATCAGCGATGGCAAGGAATGGGCGCGGGAATCGGAGCTGGCTTATGTAATCCAGTCCGGGACCTTGAAGAGCCTGTCGCTGAAATGGCGCAACTCGACCATGCGCCGGGACTACAGCACCAACGCCTTTGACGAAAACCGGCTGATCATCAGTTATCCGATCGGTATTCTCTGAATCTGCTGCTACGCCAGTTCCCACAGGTATTTGGGACACCTGTGGGAGCGGCGGTGCGACGACTCGACTTGACCCGCGATGGCTTCAAGCCCCGCGAGTCGTGCGGCTGCGCTGCCCGGCAACCCCCACCGGCACATCGCCCTGCAAGGTCACCCGGCGCACCACCCGGCCCTGGGTGCCATAGTCGTCCACTGCGTAATGCTGGGTCGCACGGTTGTCCCAGATCGCCACGTCGCCGGCCTGCCAGCGCCAGCGTACGGTGTTTTCCAACCGGGTGACATGGCTTTGCAGCAGGTTGAACAAGTGCGCCGAGTCACTCTGCGAATAGCCCTTGATGCGTTTGACGAAGTGCCCTAGCAGCAGGTTTTTCTCGCCGCTGACCGGGTGCACGCGCACCACCGGGTGCTCGGTTTCGTACACCGTCGAGGTGAAGATCTTGCGGTAGTTTTCCAGCTGCTCAAGGCTCACGTTGGGTTTGGCAGCGGCGTAGTCGTACTCGTTGCTGTGCACCGCCCAGAGCTGGTCCGCCAAGGCCTGCAGCTCGGCGGAAAGGTCCTGGTAAGCCGTGGCGGTGTTAGCCCAGACGGTATCGCCGCCGGATTCAGGTGCCACCACCGAGCGCAGGATCGACGCCTTGGGGTAGGCATCGACGAAAGTCACGTCGGTGTGCCAGGAATTGGCCCGGCGCCCTTCGCCACCATCAAGCTCAAGCAGGTAGCGGGTGCCTTCGCGCACCGGCACGGTCGGGTGGGCGATCGGCTCGCCGAGCAGGTGCGCGAAGGCCTCCTGCCCCTGGTCATCAAGGTGGGTCTGGGCGCGAAAGAACACCACCTTGTACTGCACCAGCGCAGCCTGGATGGCCTCGATCACGGCCGGTTCAAGGTCGGCGCTCAACTGGACGCCACGAATCTCGGCACCGATGCGCCCGGCCACCGGGTGAATCTCCAGGGTATGGGTGACAGGTACTACGGCGCGTGCGGCATTGCTCATGGTTTGACCCTCATCTGGCTAGGTTGCGCTAAGTGCCGATGAAAGCTCTGCTCTATTGATATGCAAATAAGCTCTAACAAATAAACAGATGCTTCATTGACGGAATAAGAGCTTGCATTTAAAACCTGAGCCTGCGCGGCGGCAAATACCTTCGCCGTATTTTTGGAATGCCGGGAAAGCATATGGATCTTCGCCAACTGCGTTACTTCATCGCCCTCACCGAACACCGCAGTTTTGTCCGCGCCGCCGATGCGATGGGCATCACCCAACCGGCGTTCAGCCGCAGTATCCAGGGCCTGGAACAAGAGTTTGGCTGCGTGCTGATCGATCGCGGCAACAAGGACCTGCGCCCCACCCCCGAAGGCCAGGTGGTGCTGCAACACGCGCTGCGCCTGGTGCAAGGCGCAGCGCAGCTCAACAGCGAGGTGCAGCAGATGACCAAGCTCGATGCCGGCGAGCTGCGCTTTGGCTGCGGCCCGGCGCCGGCAGTGCACCTGGTGCCGCAGGCGGTGGCGCGCTTTCTCGCCGCCCACCCCAAGGTGCGCACCTGCTTCGACGTGGATAACTGGGAAAAACTCAGCCGCGCGCTGAACCGTGAAGAGATCGAATTCTTCGTCGCCGATATCCGCCACTTCGAGGCCGACCCGAACTTCCAGACCCAAGCGCTGAGCCCGCGCCGCGGCCTGTTCTTCTGCCGCCCGGGGCACCCGCTGCTGGCCAAGGACAGCCTGTCGACCAACGACATGTTCGACTACCCGCTGGCCACCACCCTGATCCCGCCGGGGGTGCGCAAGCTGCTGGCCAACCTCAGCGGCAAGACCGACTTCGCCCCACAGGTGCAAACCGAGCACCTGCCGACCCTGGTGAAAATCGTGCTGGGTACCGATGCCATTGGCATCGGCACCGAAGAAGCCTTTGCCGAGGACATCGACCACGGCCGCCTGGTGCGCCTGCACTGGCGCAACCTGCCGGCCAACCTTGATAGCCTCAACGCCCGCTGCGGCATCGTCAGCCGCAGCGGTTACCGCCTCTCGCCCGCCGCCCGGGCAATGATCGAAACCCTGGTCAGCCTCGATCGGCAGCCAGAGGTACAGGTGCTGGCCGGATAGCCTGCGGTGCCAGCCACTGATCGACCTTGAACCCTTTGCGGATCAGCCGCTGCTCGGCGGCCAGGTCCACTGACGCCTGCAATTTGCTCAGGAAGTCGGCATCCAGGGTCGAGGGGAAGATCTTGCTCAGTTGCTCATCCTGCAAGTCTTGCTGGAGGATCGCCGGCGGGTAGCTGGCCAGCCCCGAAACCAGCTGGATATAAGCGTCCTTGTTGTCGTCCTGGGTCAGCCAGTGCACGGCCTGCTGCTGGGCGGCCAGCAGTTTTTCCACCAGTTCGGGATGCTCGTCGACAAAGCGCCCGGAGCCCACCAGCACCGCCTGGACATTGCCGGCGCCGCCCAGGTCGCGGGTATTCAACGGCAGCTCGGCCAGGCCGCGTTGCTTGAGGGCGCTGATGCCGGTCGAGCCCCAAGTGGCGTCGATCTGCCTGGCGGCCAGGGCGGCAATCGCCGCGTTGAAATCCAGGTTGATGACCTTCAGGTCCTTCTCGCTCAGGCCCTGGCTGGCCAGGGCGGCGTCGAACGACAGCTGGGTGGCGGTGCCGCGGAACACCGCCAAGCGCTTGCCCTTGAGGTCTTGCAGGGTTTTGATGTTGCTGCCCGGCGCCACCCCCAGGTAGTGCTTGATGCCGCGCCCGGTGGCGGCCAGCAGGCGGGTGTCGAGGCCATTGGCCTTGCCGATGATCGCCGCCAGGTCGCCAAGGTAGGCGAAGTCGACCTGGCCGTTGGCAAAGGCCTCGTTGATCACCGGACCGGCGCCCTTGAAGTAGTTCCATTGAATGTGGATGCCATCGGCGGCGAAGGCTTTTTCCAGCAGCTGCTGGTCGCGCAGCACGTCGGTCACACCGCCACCGGAATGCTGGGTGCCGGCGCTCAGGTCAGGCACGGCAATGCGGATTTCCTTGACCTCGCCAGCCAGGGCCAGCGGCGGCAGCCAGCCGACCACCGCGGCCAGGGCGGGAACGGCAAACAGGTTGAACACACGGTTGATCGACAGGTTCATGGCACGCGACTCCTGGTAATGGTGCGCCCACGCTACCGACAACCCGAACCATTAAATAAATACTAATAAATTACATTTTAATAACCTGTAGGCATAAATACCGCAGCACGTGCCTTGCAGCGTGCCATGCATCAGACACAAGAAAAATATGCTTCGAATGCATTGGCTACGGGTTATGGCAGCGGCTTTAAATGCAGGTTCTTATCACCTAAACGCATTGAAAATCACCGAATAATTCAATTTAAGAATAAGCAAATAGCCAATGTGCGGAGGTTTTCCATGGCCCGAGCTTCACTTTCCAGCCTGCCACTGGCAAGCCCCCCAGGCCGGACGCGACGGTTCGGCGGCCTGCCCCTGCGCCGCCTGCAAGCCTGGTATCTGCCGCTGTCATTGGCCGCCCTGTGGTGGCTGGCCAGTCGCAACCAGTGGATGAGCGAACAGATACTGCCAGCGCCGAGCCTGGTCTGGCAGAGCGGCCTGGAACTGGCCCAGGGCGAGCTGTGGACACACCTGGCGATCAGCCTGCAACGCCTGGCCCTGGGCCTGCTGGTGGGGGTTGCCAGCGGCGCCTTGCTCGGCGCCTGGCTGGGGTTCAGCCGTCGCGCTGAACGCCTGGTGCTGCCGACCTTCAATGCCCTGGCGCAGATCCCGACCCTGGCCTGGGTGCCGCTGTTCATGGTGCTGTTCGGTATCGGCGAGGTGCTCAAGCTGGTGGTGCTGGTCAAGGCGATCATCGTCCCGGTGACCCTGCACACCCTGGTCGGCGTGCGCGATGCCCAGCCACGCCTGCGCGAAGCGGCGACGGTACTGCGCCTGCCGCCGCGCCTGTTGATCAGCCGGCTGATTTTTCCGGCGGCCCTGCCGGCCTTTCTCGCCGGCGTGCGCCTGGCCCTGGCCACAGGCTGGACTTCATTGCTGGCGGTAGAGCTGCTGGCCTCCAGTGAAGGCATCGGCTACCTGATGGTCTGGGCCCGGCAGTTGTTCATGCTCGATATCGTCTTCGTCTGCATCCTGGTCATCGGCCTGCTGGGTTTTGTCATGGACCGTGGCTTGGCTTGGCTCGACCGGCGCCTGGTGCACTGGCCGCACCCGCCCAGCGCCGAGCTGCGGGTCTCGCGCCTGCAGAGTGGCCAGCGCCTGCAGGCCCTGCTGCTACCGTTGGCGCTGCTGGTGCTGTGGCAACTGGCCAATCAGCTGGACTGGGTCGACACGCAGATCCTGGTCGCCCCGCTGCAGGTCTTGCACACCACCTGGGACGGCCTGCTTGACGGCTCGCTCAGCGGCGCACTGGCCATCAGTGTCGGCCGGGCACTGGGCGGTTTGCTGCTCGGCGGTGGCCTGGGCTTCGCCCTGGGCCTGTGGCTGGGGCTGTCGACGCCTGCCGAACGCCTGCTCGGGCCCAGCCTGGCCGGCTTGCGGCAGATCGCAATCTTCGCCTGGGTGCCGCTGCTGACCGCCTGGTTCGGCCTTGGTGAACTGGCCAAGTGGGTGTTCGTTGGCCTGGCGGCGTTCTTCCCGCTGTTCATTGCCACCCAGCGGGCGGTGGCCAGCCGTTCGCCACAGCTGGAGGAAGCCGCCCGCGTACTGCACCTCGATCTGCCCCAGCGCTTGCGCCGGCTGGTGCTGCCAGGCGCGGCGCCGGGGATTTTCGCCGGCCTGCGCATCAGCCTGATCTACGCCTGGCTGGGCACCATCGGCGCCGAATACTTCATGCCTTCGGGCGGCGGTATCGGCAGCTTGATGATCGGCGCCCAGCAACTGCTGCGCATGGACATCATCATGGCCGGGATGCTCCTGGTCGGCCTCACCGGCGCCTTGCTGGGCGCCCTCGGACAACACCTCGAATTGCGCGCCACGCGCTGGAGACGAGCATGAACGCCATCGCCCCTGCCCTGGTCAGTTTCAATCAGGTCGGCAAACACTTCGCCGTTGCTGGCGGCGAGCTGGAAGCCATCCGCGACTTCAACCTGCAGATCGCCGACGGTGAATTCGTCGCCATCGTCGGCGCCAGCGGCTGCGGCAAATCCACCCTGCTGCGCCTGCTGATCGGCCTGGACAACGACTACCAGGGGCAGATCCTGATCGATGGCAAGCCGCTCGATGGCATCGGCAGCGAACGCGGCATCGTGTTTCAGGAGCACCGGCTGTTCCCCTGGCTGACCGTTTCGCAAAACATCGCCCTGGGCCTGGTCAACGAACCCTTGAGCCCCTCGCAGCGCCAGCAACGCATCAACCAGTACATCGCCCTGGTGGGCCTTGAGGACTTCAGCCAGGCCTACCCGCACCAGCTGTCCGGTGGCATGGCCCAGCGCGTGGCGATTGCCCGCGGCCTGGTGGCCAGCCCGCGCATTCTGCTGCTCGATGAACCCTTCGGCGCCCTCGACGCGCTGACCCGCCAGCAGATGCAGGACGAACTGCTGGCGATTCGCGAGCGCGCGCGCATCACCACCCTGCTGGTGACCCACGATGTCGAGGAAGCGCTGTTTCTCGCCGACCGCGTGGTGGTGCTGGAGCCGCGCCCGGGGCGGATCAAGCGCATCGTCGAGATCGACCTGGCGCACCCGCGCCAACGCGCAAGCCTGGCCTTCCACCGCCTGCGCGAAGACCTGCTGCACGAACTGACTGCCGACGCGCGCTACCTGCCACCGGCGCAGGAACAGATCCGCGACCTGCCCTTGACCTACCTTGCCTACTGAGAACCGACCATGAGCCAACGCCCCAACTTTCTGGTCATCGTTGCCGACGACCTGGGTTTCTCCGATATCGGCGCCTTCGGCGGCGAAATCGCCACGCCGAACCTCGACGCGCTGGCCACCGCCGGCCTGCGCCTGACCGACTTTCATACCGCGCCGACCTGCTCGCCCACCCGCTCGATGCTGCTCACCGGCACCGATCACCATATCGCCGGCATCGGCACCATGGCCGAGGCGCTGACCCCGGAGCTGATCGGCAAGCCGGGCTACGAAGGCTACCTCAACGACCGCGTGGTGGCCTTGCCGGAGCTGCTGCGCGATGCCGGATACCAGACCCTGATGAGCGGCAAATGGCACCTGGGCCTGAGCGCCGAGCTGGCGCCCCAGGCCCGCGGCTTCGAGCGCTCCTTCGCCCTGCTGCCGGGCGCGGCCAACCACTACGGCTTTGAACCGACCTACGACGAACACACCCCGGGCCTGCTCAAATCAACGCCGGCGTTGTACATCGAAGACCAGACCTTCATCGACGAACTGCCCAAGGATTTCTATTCTTCCGACGCCTTCGGCGACAAGCTGCTGCAGTACCTGAAGGAGCGCGACCAGAGCCGGCCGTTCTTCGCCTACCTGCCGTTCTCGGCGCCGCACTGGCCGTTGCAGGCGCCGGCCGAAGTGGTGGCGCGCTACCAGGGCCGCTACGACGCCGGCCCCGAAGTGCTGCGCCAGGAGCGCCTGGAAAAACTGCGCACGCTCGGCCTGATCGCCGCCGACACCCAGGCCCACCCGGTCGACAACCACTGGCACAGCCTCAGCGACGAGCAACGCCAGCGCTCGGCGCGGGCCATGGAGGTGTACGCGGCGATGGTCGAGCGCATGGACTGGAACATCGGCCGGGTGCTCGACTACCTGCGCAAGCAGGGCCTGCTCGACAACACCCTGGTGTTGTTCATGTCCGACAACGGCGCCGAAGGTGCGCTGCTCGAAGCCTTCCCCAAGTTCGGCCCGCAACTGGCCAGCTACCTCGACCAGCACTACGACAACAGCCTGGACAACATCGGCCGGGCCAACTCCTATGTTTGGTACGGCCCGCACTGGGCCCAGGCGGCCACCGCACCGTCGCGGCTGTACAAGGCCTTTACCAGCGAAGGCGGGATTCGCGTACCGGCGCTGGTGCATTACCCGGCATTGGCACGCCAGGGTCAGATCAGCCAGCAGTTCAGCACGGTGATGGACATCACCCCGACCCTGCTCGATCTTGCCGGCGTGCGCCACCCCGGCAAGCGCTGGCGCGGCCGTGAGGTGGCGCCGCTGCGCGGTAAATCCTGGCTGGGTTACCTGTCGGGCGAGACCGAGCAAGTGCACGACGAAAACACCGTCACCGGCTGGGAGCTGTTCGGCCGCCGGGCCATTCGCCAGGGCCATTGGAAAGCGCTGTACATTCCCGGCCCGGTCGGCCCGGCCACCTGGCAGTTGTACGACCTGGCCAGCGACCCGGGCGAAATCAACGACCTGGCCGCAGTACAACCGGCGAAGCTGCAGGCGCTGCTGGGCGAATGGCAGAAGTATGTCGAGGAGACCGGAGTGTTCCTCAGTCAGTCGCCGTTCCAGCCGGACTAGCCAGGGCCTGCAGGCGTGCCGGGTCGAGGATCTCGATCTCGCCATAGCCCAGGCGCAAGGCGCCTTCCTGCTGCAGCGACTTGAGGATCTGGTTGGTGGTCTGGCGCGACAGCGAGAGCATCAGCGCCAGTTGCTCCTGGGACAGTTGCAGCACGCGCCGGCTGCCAAGCAACTCGCCATAGCCGGCGGCGATCTGCAACAGCCTGTGGGCCAGCCTCGGTGCGGCGGCCAGCAGGCTCTGCTGCTCCAGCGCAACAAACACCACGCGCAGTTTATGGCTCATCAACAAGGCCACGTCGCGCCAGTGCCGGGGCTGTTGATCGAGCAACTTCAACAGCGGCGCCTGGGGGATCCACAGCAACTGGGTCAGTCCTTCGGCCTGGGCGTCGTGGGTGCGCGGCTGGCCGTCGAACAGGCTGATCTCGCCGAACCAGTGCGGCGCTTCGATCAGGGTCAGCAGCGCCTCCTTGCCATCGGTGGCCACCGCGCCCACGCGCATCGCCCCGTCGAGCACCGCATACAGCCCGCACGGCGCATCGCCGCGCTGGAACAGGTATTGCCCGGCCGCCAGCTGACGCGGCCGGGCCAGTGCCAGCAGGCTATCCTGAAAGCTGGGAGGCAATGCCTGGAACCAGTGACCTTGCAGCAGGGTTTCGCGCATAGCGCCTCGAAGCTGAACTCTGTCGGCTAGCCGACAGACAGGTGGATATCTGTAGGACATGCTCACGTCACCTACAGGAGGAACAACAATGAAAAACCTGGTCGAACACCTGAGTCAATACGCCGCCTACCACCGCGACCCACGCAACATCGCCACCCACTTCATCGGCATACCGCTGATCGTGCTGGCGGTAACGGTTTTGCTGTCACGCCCGGGCACCGAACTAGCTGGCGTCTGGCTGTCGCCAGCACTGCTGGTGGCGCTGGTTACCGGCTGGTTCTACCTGCGCCTGGACCAACGCCTGGGCCTGCTGATGGCGTTGTTGCTGGGCTTGTGCCTGTGGGCCGGGCAGGCGCTGGCGGTGCAAAGCACCCTGGTCTGGCTGAGTGCCGGGCTGGCGTTGTTCGTGATCGGCTGGGTGATCCAGTTTGTCGGCCACCACTATGAAGGCCGCAAACCGGCGTTTGTCGATGATCTGATGGGCTTGATCATCGGGCCGTTGTTCGTGGTGGTGGAGCTGGGGTTCTTGCTGGGGCTGCGCCCGGAGCTGAAGAAGGCCATCGAGGAAAATGTCGGGCCGGTGGCGGTTCGGCAGAAGAAGGCAGCGGTCTAAGCGGGGCTGCTTTGCAGCCCTGCGCTTACACCAAACCTGTGGGAGCGGGCTTGCCCCGCGATGAGGCCCTGAGGGTCAGCCCCTGGACTCAACTCCCAACTCATCCCACACCGACTCGGCCAGGTGGAAGGTGGCATTGGCCGCCGGAATGCCGCAGTAGATCGCGCTCTGCATCAGCACTTCCTTGATCTCTTCCCGGGTCACGCCATTGTTGGCCGCCGCGCGCAGGTGCAACTTCAGCTCCTCGTTGCGGTTCATGCCAATCAGCATGGCAATGGTGATCAGGCTGCGGGTATGCCGGGGCAGGCCCGGGCGGGTCCAGATGTCACCCCAGGCGTGGCGGGTGATCATTTCCTGGAACTCGCTGTTGAACTCGCTCAGGTTGCTCAGGCTACGGTCGACATGGGCATCGCCGAGCACCGCGCGGCGCACTTGCATGCCGGCGTCATAACGTTGTTTCTCGTCCATGGTCAGCCCTCTCGGCCCAGCAGAAAATCAATTACCCGGCGGCTGAACGGCGCACCGACTTCGACGTTGGAAAGGTGCGCAGCGTGGAATTCGGCGTACTGCGCGCCCGCCACGTTCTCCTGGATGAAACGCCCACCGGCCGGCGGCGTCACCGCGTCGTGGCTGCCGGAGATCACCAGCAGCGGCACCGTGATCTGGCCCAGTTGCTCACGAAAATCAGCATCGCGCACCGCCCCGCAGTTGGCCGCATAGCCTTCAGGCGAGGTGGCGGCGAGCATATCGGTAATCCGCTTGGCCTGGTCGGGATTGCCCTCGGCATAGGTTTTGGTGAACCAGCGCTCGATCGAGGCATCACGCAAGCCGACCATCGCGTCTTGGCGATCACGCAATACCAGCTCGATGCGTGGGTTCCAGGTGTCCGGCGCGCCGATCTTGGCCGCGGTGTTGCACACGATCAGGCGCAGGAGCCGGTGACCGGCGTTGATCCCCAGCCACTGGCCGATCAGCCCGCCCATCGATAGACCGCAGAAATGCGCCTGTTCGATGTGCAAAGCATCGAGCAACGCCACTACATCCTGCCCCAGCTGTTCGATGCTGTACGGCCCCGGGGTTACCAGCGAACCGCCATGGCCGCGGGTGTCATAACGCAGCACGCGAAAATGCGCAGTCAAAGCCGGGACCTGGGTGTCCCACATGTGCAGGTCAGTACCCAGAGAATTGGACAGCACCAGCACCGGCAGGTGTTCCGGGCCTTCGAGTTGATAGTTGAGTACGCCATCGGCGAGTTGTACCTGTGCCACTGCAGCCTCCTTCAGGCATTGACGCGGTGATGTTCAGCCAGCGCCCGCTCGACCCAGGCACGGGCCTGGCCGAGGTAGTGGGCTGGGTCGAGCAGACGATCGAGCTCGTCTGGCGAAAGTTCGGCACTGACCTGTGGCTCGTCACCCAGCACGGCGCGCAGATGGCGCTGCTCGGCCACGGCCCGCTTGCAGCAGGTTTCCAGCAAATGATGGGCATGGTCACGGCCCAGGCGCTGGGCCAGGACGATACTCACCGCTTCCGCCAGCACCAGGCCCTGGGTCAGGTCGAGGTTGCGGCGCATGCGCTCGGCGTCCACTTCCAGGCCATCGGCGATGATCTGTGCCTGGCGCAGCGCCCCGGAGACCAAGCAGCAGATCTCCGGCAGGGTTTCCCATTCGGCATGCCACAGGCCGAGGCTGCGTTCGTGCTCCTGGGGCATGGCGGCATACAGCGTGGCCAGCAGGCCCGGGACCCGGGTGGCGGCGCCGATCAGCACCGCAGCGCCGACCGGGTTGCGCTTGTGCGGCATGGTCGAGGAACCGCCCTTGCCCGGCGCCGAAGGCTCGAACACCTCAGCCGCTTCAGTCTGCATCAGCAGGCTGACGTCACGGCCGAGCTTGCCAAGGCTGCCGGCAATCATGCCCAGCACCGCCGCGAACTCCACCAGACGGTCGCGCTGGGTGTGCCAGGGTTGTTCAGGCAGCGTCAGCTGCAAATCTGCGGCCAAGGCTTCGGCCACCGGCAAGGCCTTGTCGCCCAACGCCGCCAGGGTCCCGGAGGCGCCGCCAAACTGCAGGGTCAGCAGGCGCGGCTTGAGTTCCTGCAGGCGCTGGCGATGGCGATTCAAGGCGCCCAGCCAGCTGGCAATCTTCATGCCCAAGGTGACCGGCGTAGCATGTTGCAGCCAGGTGCGCCCGGCCAGGGGCGTCTCGGCGTGAATCTCGGCCTGGCGCGCCAGGGCGTTGGTCAGTTGCGCCAGGTCGGCCTCGATCAAGGCCAGCGCCGCCCGCAGTTGCAACACCAGGCCGGTGTCCATGGCATCCTGGCTGGTGGCGCCCAGGTGCACATAACGCTCGGCCTCCGGTACGCCACTGGCAATCACCTTGCCCAGCGCCTTGACCAGCGGGATCGCCGAGTTGCCGGCCACGGCAATCGCCTCGGCCAGCGCGGCAAAGTCATAGCGTTCGGCATGGCAGGCGGTTTCGATCGCCGCCACCGCCACCTGGGGGATTACCCCAGTGGCCGCTTCGGCACGGGCCAGGGCCGCTTCGAAATCAAGCATGCCCTGCACCCGGCCACGGTCAGAGAAAATCTCGCGCATTCCCTGCGCGGTGAAATAGGCATCGAACAGCTGATTGCCCGGACGCGGGTTCATTGGCAGGTCCTTGAACAGGTCAATGGTCGTGGTGCAGGTACGCAGCCTGCTTCGGCAAGCGCAGGCTGAACAGGAAGGCAATCGCCATCATCGCCGTAACGTACCAGTAAAAGGTGTTTTCCATGCCCATGGATTTCAGCCCCAAGGCGACGTACTCGGCCGAGCCGCCAAACAGCGCGTTGGCCACCGCATACGCCAGGCCGACGCCCAGGGCGCGTACCTGCGGCGGGAACATTTCGGCTTTGACCAGACCGCTGATCGAGGTGTAGAAGCTGACGATGCACAGCGCCAGGGTAATCAGCACGAAGGCCAGGAACGGGCTGGTGACGGTTTTCAGCGCCAGCAGGATCGGCACGGTGAACAGCGTGCCCAACGCGCCGAACAGCAGCATCGAATTACGCCGGCCGATACGGTCCGAGAGCATGCCGAACAACGGCTGCATGCACATGTACAAAAACAATGCGCCGGTCATGATGAAGCTTGCGGTCTTGGCGCTCATGCCGGCGGTGTTGACCAGGTACTTCTGCATGTAAGTGGTGAAGGTGTAGAAGATCAGCGAGCCGCCGGCGGTGTAGCCGAGCACGGTGATGAACGCCGCCTTGTGGTTGCGAAACAGCCCGGCGATGCTGCCGGCGTCCTTGTCGTTGCGGGTTTCGGCGCTGCTGGTTTCTTCCAGCGAGCGGCGCAGAAACAACGAGATCAGCGCAGCAATCGCACCGACCACAAACGGGATGCGCCAGCCCCAGGCGCGCAGTTCGTCTTCACTGAGCAACTGCTGAAGGATCACCACCACCAGCACCGCCAGCAACTGCCCGCCGATCAGGGTCACGTACTGGAACGAGGCAAAAAAACCGCGCTGGCCGCGCAGCGCCACTTCACTCATGTAGGTGGCGGTAGTGCCATATTCACCGCCCACCGACAGGCCCTGGAACAGCCGCGCCAGCAACAGCAGCGCCGGCGCCCAGGCGCCGATCGAGGCATAGGTGGGCAGGCAGGCGATGACCAGCGATCCGGCGCACATCATCAGCACCGAAATCATCATCGAATTCTTGCGGCCATGACGGTCGGCGACGCGGCCGAACAGCCAGCCACCAATCGGTCGCATCAGAAAGCCGGCGGCGAACACCCCGGCGGTATTGAGCAACTGTACCGTCGGATCGTCGGAGGGGAAAAAGGCCGGGGCGAAATAGATGGCGCAGAAGGCATAGACGTAAAAGTCGAACCATTCGACCAGGTTGCCCGAGGACGCACCGACAATGGCAAAGATGCGTTTACTACGCTCCTCACCGGTGTAATAGGCTGAAGTCATGGCTGCTTACTCTTGGTGGGTTCTGAGAGTCTAGACACACTCAGTAACACTCACGTTCCACAGAACAATCACGCCGGCCGCGCCGCCTTGCGTGGAGGCGGCGCGGCCGGGTCATTGGTTTACACCCGCTCGATGGCCAGGGCCAGGCCCTGGCCGACGCCGACACACATGGTCGCCAGGCCTTTGCGTCCGCCGGATTTCTCCAGGTGGTGCAAAGCGGTAAGGACCAGGCGCGCGCCGCTCATACCCAGCGGATGGCCAAGGGCAATGGCGCCGCCGTTGGGATTGACCTGCGGCGCATCGTCGGCCAGGCCGAGTTCGCGCAGCACGGCCAGGCCCTGGCTGGCAAAGGCTTCGTTGAGTTCGATGACATCAAAATCAGCCACCGCCACGCCCAGGCGCTCGGTCAGTTTGCGCACCGCCGGCACCGGGCCGATGCCCATTACCCGCGGCGCCACACCGGCACTGGCCATGCCAAGCACCCGCGCCCGCGGGGTCAGGCCATGCTTTTTCACTGCGTCTGCCGAGGCCAGGATCAGCGCCGCAGCACCGTCGTTGACCCCCGAGGCATTGCCGGCGGTGACGGTCTTGTCCGCGCCGTTGACTGGCTTGAGGCGGGCCAGGGCTTCGAGGGTGGTGTCGGCGCGCGGGTGCTCGTCGTGCTCAACGACCGTCTCGCCCTTTTTATGGGCGATGCGCACCGGCACGATCTCTTCGGCAAAGAAGCCCGCAGCCTGGGCGGCAGCCGTGCGTTGCTGGCTGCGCAGGGCAAAGGCGTCCTGGTCGGCACGCGAGACCTGGTAATCGTCGGCAACGTTGTCGGCGGTCTGCGGCATGGCATCGACGCCGTACTGGGCCTTCATCAGCGGGTTGATGAAGCGCCAGCCGATGGTGGTGTCTTCCAGCTTCATGTTGCGCGAGTAGGCGTTGTCGGCCTTGCCCATGACGAACGGCGCCCGGGACATCGACTCGACGCCGCCGGCAATCGCCAGCTCCATCTCGCCGCTGGCGATGGCGCGAAAGGCCGTGCCCACCGCGTCCATGCCCGAGGCGCAGAGGCGGTTGAGGGTCACCCCCGGCACGCTGTCTGGCAGGCCGGCCAGCAGCAGCGCCATGCGCGCGACGTTACGGTTGTCTTCACCGGCCTGGTTGGCGCAACCGAGGAACACCTCGTCGAGCTGATCCCACTGTACCTGCGGGTTACGCTCGATCAACGCCTTGAGCGGCACTGCCGCCAGGTCGTCGGCGCGCACGCTGGCCAGGGCGCCGCCAAAGCGGCCAATGGGGGTGCGAATGGCATCGCAGATAAATACCTCACGCATCAGGCTTCTCCTGGCGCTTGGCCGTGGGCGGCGGCGGTGCGCGCTTCAAGGTCGCGCAGGGCGTTGAGCTCGACATCGCTCGGTGCGACGGTGGTTTGCACGTTGTCGGCAAAACGGATGGCCCAGCCGGTGGCAGCGATGATCTGCTCGCGGGTCACACCCGGGTGGATCGAGGTCACCACGAACTCATGAGTACCGGCTTCCGGCTCCATAATGCACAGGTCGGTAATAATGCCTACCGGCCCCTCGCCTGGCAGGCCCAGGCGCTTGCGTGAATCACCGCCTTCGCCGTGGCCGACCGAGGTAATGAAGTCGAGCTTGTCGACAAAGGCGCGGTTCGACTGCTTGAGGATGATCAGCACCTGCTTGGCGGAACCGGCGATCTCTGGCGCGCCACCGGCACCTGGCAGGCGAACTTTGGGCTGGTGATAGTCACCGACCACGGTGGTGTTGATGTTGCCGAAGCGGTCGACCTGGGCCGCGCCGAGAAAGCCCACATCGATACGCCCGCCCTGCAGCCAGTAGCGAAAGATCTCGCCGGTCGGCACCACGGTGTCGGCGGTTTCCGCCAGCTCGCCGTCACCGATCGACAGCGGCAGCACGCTTGGCTTGGCGCCGATCGGGCCGGACTCGTAAATCAGCACGACATCGGGCGACGAGGTCAGGCGCGCCAGGTTGGCGGCCTTGGACGGCAGGCCGATGCCGACGAAGCAGACGGCGCCATTGCGCAGGCGACGGGCCGCGGCAACGGTCATCATTTCATTGGTGGAGTAGCTCATTGTGCAGCCTCCGCGCTGGCCAGTTTTGCCTTGAATTCAGTGAAGTCGGCGGTGCCGCGAATGTACTGGTCGATCCACGCCGTAAAGCTTTCGCGGCTGCGGGCAATCGGGTCCCAGGCCTGGTAGAAGCGGTTGTCCCGCTCGTAGTAACCATGGGCGTAGGACGGATGCGCGCCGCCCGGCACCAGGCACACCGCAGACAGCGCCCAGGTCGGCAACACGCAGGCGTTCATCGGCGCCTGGAGGTCGTCGACAATTTCCTCGACGGTGACGATGCAGCGCTTGGCCGCCAGGGCTGCTTCCTTCTGCACACCGAGAATGCCCCAGAGCAGCACGTTGCCCTTGCGGTCGGCCTTTTGCGCGTGAATCACGGTGACGTCCGGGCGTACCGAAGGCACGGCGGCGAGGACTTCACCGGTGAACGGGCAAGTGACGCTCTTGATCAGTGGGTTGACCTTCGGCAGGTCGGAACCTGCGTAAGCACGCAGCACCGCGAAGGGTAGGCCCGAGGCGCCGGCGACGTAGGCGTTGGCCAGGTCAGCGTGGCTGTGTTCTTCGATCTCGATAGCGTGCGGCCAGTGTTTTTCAACCGCGTCGCGCAGGCGATGGAGGGATCCGACACCCGGGTTGCCGCCCCAGGAGAAAATCAGCTTGCGGGCGCAACCGGCGCCGATCAGCTGGTCGTAGATCAGGTCAGGCGTCATGCGTACCAGGGTCAGATCTTTCTTGCCCTGACGAATGATTTCATGCCCGGCGGCAGTCGGAATCAAGTGCGTGAAGCCTTCGAGGGCGACGCTGTCTCCGTCGTTGACGAACTGCTTCACGGCGTCGTGGAGCGAGAGGATTTCAGCCATTGCAGACTCCTGGATATGCTGAGTCGGGGTCGGTTTCAAGGCGCCTCGGGCGGCGCCGGTCATGGGTTCAGATTAAGATGGGCTGGGGGGCTGTTCAATCCGATAATCGACTAACCGTTCGATTATCGAACTGATTGTTATCTTGCTAACAACTCGTGCGAGGGCTGTCAGGTCGCATCTGCGTGACTGACCATGCCCTTGATAATCACCGCCGTGGTGGCCAGTGCCGCCGGGATCACCAGCGCGGTCAGCACCTGTTCGAAATTCCAGCCCAGGCCCAACAGGGTTGCGCCCATCCACGCCCCGAGAATCGCCCCGAAACGGCCGATACCGAGCATCCACGACACCCCGGTGGCGCGCCCCTGGGTCGGGTAGAAGCGGGCCGCCAGCGACGGCATCGCCGACTGCGCACCGTTGACGCACATACCGGCAATCAGCACCAGGGTCGCGAGAAGGGTGATGTTGCCCAGGCTCTGCCCTACCGCGTAGGCAAACACCCCAGCCAGCAAGTAGAAGGTACCGATAACCTTGTGCGGGTTGTAACGGTCCATGGCCCAGCCCACCGCCACGGCGCTGAGCACCCCGCCAAACTGGAACAGCGCACCGATGAAGGCGGCCTGCTCCATGCTCGCGCCACTGTCGCGCATCAGGGTTGGCAGCCAGCTGGTCAGCAGGTAGACGATCACCAGGCCCATGAAATAGGTCAGCCACAAGAGCAGAGTGCCGACGCTGTAAGTCCCGGAGAAGATCACCGCAAACACGTTGCGGGCTTTGACTGTCTTTTGCTCCGGCACGCTGAAGCTCGATGCCTGGCCGACGATGGCCGGCTCGATCGGCGCCAGGGTCTTGCGTACCTTGTCGGTGCCGCGGTTGCGCACTACCAGGTAACGCGCCGACTCCGGTAGCCAGAACACCAGCACCACCGCCAGCACCAGTGGCAGAACCCCGCCGATCAGCAGCAGGCTGTGCCAGCCGAACGCCGGGATCAGCTTGGCAGAAATGAAGCCACCCCCGGCCATGCCCAGGTTGAAGCCGCAGAACATGCTGGTCACCAGCAGCGACTTGTGCCGCTCCGGGGTGTATTCGGACAGCAGCGTCGTGGCATTGGGCATGCCCGCGCCCAGGCCCAGCCCGGTGAGAAAACGCAGCACCAGCAACTGGTCGACGTTGGTGCTGTAGGCCGACGCCAGGCTGAAAGCACCGAACAGCAGCACCGCCCCTACCAGCACCACCTTGCGCCCGAAACGGTCAGCCAGCGGCCCGGACCCCAGCGCACCGAAGACCATACCGATCAACGCGGCGCTCATCACCGGGCCGAGGCTGGCCCGGTCAATGCCCCAGTCCTGGGACAGGGCCGGGGCGATAAAGCCCATCGCAGCGGTGTCGAGGCCGTCGAGAAAGACGATCAGAAAGCACAGGATCACCACCCGCCATTGGTAGCGCGACAGCGGTTGGCTATTGATAAAGGACTGCACATCAAGGCAGTTTCCGACAGCAGCTTGAGGACTATTCATTATTTTTATCCAGAAGAAGCGCGCGCGTGTGCGGGTGCGCGCGTGAACGGCACGGACGAACAGGGACGGGATCGAAAAACTGGATCAGCTGCCGCGCAGTCCCGCGTAGGACAGGTGCAAACCGTGCAGGGACAGGAAGTCGGTCATGGGGCGTTTGCCTCTCGCTCATTATTATGGGCGGTCAGGGCAGGCTGACCGCTGCGAGGGACATTAATAAGCAGGCGGGCGCGGCGCAATTCGATAAACGCATCTCTGTGCGTTTATCGAACAGGAACGTTCAGGCGAACAATTGCGCGCTGAGGTCACGACTGGCGGCAAGCATGATCGGCAGGAAGCGCTGTTCAAGCTCGGTGCGGCTGACCCGTCCGGCATGGGTACTGACGTTGAGCGCCGCCAACACCTGGCCGGAGGCGTCGTAAACCGGTACGGCAATCGAGCGCAAGCCCTGCTCCAGCTCCTGGTCGACCACGCACCAGCCCTGCTGGCGAACCAGCTGCAGGCACTCGAGCAAGGCCACCGGGTCATGGAGGGTGCGGCTGGTCTTGGCCTGCAGGTCGGCGTGCTCGAGGTATTCGTGCAGGGTTGCGTCGTCCAGCGCCGCCAACAGGATACGGCCCATGGAGGTGCAATAAGCCGGCAGGCGCCCGCCAACCGACAGGTCGACCGAAATCAGGCGCTGCACCGTGGCCGAGCGGGCGATGTAGAGAATGTCGTCGCCCTCCAGGGTGGCCATGTTGCAAGCCTCGTGCAACTGGTCGCTCATGCGGTCCAGATAAGGCTGCGCTGATACCGCCAGCGGCGTCGACGACAAGTAGGCGTGACCCAGGGTCAGCACCTTGGGCAGCAGCGAATAGGTGCGCCCGTCGGTGGTGGCGTAGCCGAGCTTGATCAGCGTATGCAGGCAGCGGCGTACCGCGGCGCGGGGGATTTCCGTGCGGTGGCTGATCTGGGCGATGGTCAGGTGGCGCTTGCGCTCCTGGAACGCCTGAACTACCGCCAGGCCCCGGGCCAGCGAGGTCATGAAATCGGGGTCACCGGTAAAGGCCTGGATACGCTTGGCCGGCGAGGCAACGATAGGCGGCGCCAGGGACGCAAACGAGCTACGCACGTTGTCGTTCAATCCTGGCCCTTTGGGCGTGGTTTCTTCTGTCATGGCTAGCCTCGGCAACACGGTCACTGGGGCGATTATCGAACCATCGACCGATAATCGCAATTGACCGCTACCCTCAATTGCTTATACCTTTCTCCCGCCACCATGTGGCTTCTTGGAGAGACTGGTCAGGTACCCACCGTAGAAGTCCCAGGCACGGCCTTGCCCACGAAGCGAGGCCGTTTTTCCTTCCTCCGTAAAAGACGGGGTCGGTGGCCAGAGAACTTTTTCTCGGCGCCCGGTTCAAATTTCATACTCGGCGGACTGAGCGCATTCATAACTTGGTAACAAAACCGCCGCTCTATTGTTCTTATCAACAATAGAGAGTACTAGTGTCAGACAATCTGCTTGCTATAATAAAACTTCGTATCCACGCCCTTGGGCGAGGATAGTGCGGATCCAATCCGCTGCTGCCCCCAGGCAGACACAACCGGATCGCTGCAAGTGCCATTAACGTGAACACCTCGATGTTCACTTTCGCTTGCACCACCACAACCTACTGTTGCTGCGACAGTTATGTCGCTCTGGCCGCGTAGCCGTGTGCATGTTGTGCCCCGCGCACTCAATTGCCCGCGTAAACGCCAGGGTTTATATCCATACAGGTAATACTGTGACCAAAGATGAACTGCGCGCCGAACTAGAGCGCCAGGAACAACGTTACAAGGACGTCTATGGCGGTGAAGTGACCACTTATGCCGCGCAACCCGACCCGGAACGCAAGCCATGGCGCAAACGCGCAAGCGTGCTAGACCAGGCCTTCGCCCAGGAACTGGAAAAAATCGAGAAAGAACTCAAGGACCAGGCGCCCTGAGCCACGCCTGATGGCGATCGCAACACGCCGCTCCATGGCGTGCGGGGATGCTTTTAGCTGAACACGATGCAGCTGATTTTTGCGCCGTCATACGCATGCGGTAACGGAATTTCACAAATTTCATACGGCCGTTTGATTTTTTTCTGACACGCATGAAATCATGCAAATGTTTAATTTTTCTCGATTTTTTTCGATTTTAGCCGACGATCACCGAAGCATCGCCGACTCAGCGGCTTGGGCAATGGGGTAGAAAAGTCGTCGAGCGGTCCGTCGCAGGGGCATCGATTACCGGGGATTTCTGGCATAATCGCGCCCCCTTATGACCGGGTCAGAATTCCTTCATGATCGATTTATTCAGCGGACTTGATGCCTGGGTACTGGTGAGCTTGCTGCTCGCTCTGACCTTCGTACTCGCCTTCGAGTTCATCAATGGCTTTCATGACACCGCTAACGCGGTAGCTACAGTCATCTATACCAAAGCCATGCCGCCGCACCTGGCCGTGTTCTTCTCCGGCGTGTTCAACTTCCTCGGGGTTCTGCTCGGCGGTGTCGGCGTGGCGTATGCCATCGTTCACCTGCTGCCGGTCGAACTGCTGATCAACGTGAACACCGGCCACGGCCTGGCGATGGTCTTCTCTCTATTGGCTGCCGCCATCACCTGGAACCTGGGTACCTGGTACTTCGGGATCCCGGCGTCCAGTTCGCACACGTTGATCGGCTCGATCCTCGGCGTGGGCCTGGCCAACGCCCTGATCAGCGACATTCCGCTGGGTGACGGGGTCAACTGGCAGAAGGCAATCGATATCGGCATGTCGCTGGTGCTGTCGCCAATGGCCGGTTTCGCTGTCGCCGCACTGGTGCTGCTGGGCCTGAAATGGTGGCGACCACTGTCGAAGATGCACAAGACGCCGGAACAGCGCCGCAAGCTCGACGACAAGAAGCACCCGCCATTCTGGAACCGCCTGGTGCTGGTAATTTCGGCGATGGGTGTGAGCTTCGTGCACGGCTCCAACGACGGTCAGAAAGGTATCGGCCTGATCATGCTGGTTTTGATCGGTATCGTTCCGTCGGCGTTCGTTCTCGACCTCAACAGCACCACCTACCAGATCGAGCGGACCCGCGACGCCACGCTGCACCTGAACCAGTTCTACCAGCGCAACGAAGCGACCCTGGGCGAATTCCTGGCCCTGGGCAAAGCCAAAGAAGGCGACCTGCCAGAACAGTTCAGTTGCAACCCGCAGCAGACCGAGCCGACCATCAATGCCTTGCTCGATTCGCTCAAAGGTGTGGCCGACTACCGTTCGCTGACGCCGGAAAAACGCATTGAAGTACGTCGTTACCTGCTCTGCCTGGACGACACCGCCAAGAAGGTCGGCAAGCTGCCAGGCCTGCAGGCACGCGAGAAGGCGGACCTGGACAAACTGCGCAAGGACCTCACCGCCACCACCGAGTACGCACCGTTCTGGGTGATTCTCGCGGTCGCCCTGGCCCTGGGCCTGGGTACCATGGTCGGCTGGAAACGCGTAGTGCTGACCATCGGCGAGAAGATCGGCAAGCAGGGCATGACCTATGCCCAGGGTATGTCGGCGCAGATCACCGCAGCCTGCGCCATCGGCATGGCCAACATCTTCAGCCTGCCGGTCTCGACCACCCACGTACTGTCCTCGGGTGTGGCCGGTACCATGGTGGCGAACAAGAGCGGCCTGCAAGGTGGCACCGTGCGCACCATCCTGCTGGCCTGGGTACTGACCCTTCCGGCTACCGTGGGCTTGTCGGCAGCTTTGTTCTGGCTGGCGACCAAAGCCATCGGCTAACCCCCCCGCAGTAAAAAGGCGCCCCGAGGGGCGCCTTTTTTATGCCTGATGCAATCAGCGGCGCTTGCTGCCACCGAGCAACGAACCCATCAGGCCTCGTACCAACTGGCGCCCGAACTGGTTGGCCGCCTGGCGTACCGCCGACTTGATCGCCTGCCCTGCTGCGCTTTGCAGGAACTCGCCGGCCTTGTCGGCCAAGCTCTCTTCAGCCGCAGCCGGCGCCTGCTCAGGCTCAGCAGCGCCGCCTTTACGGGCATTGAGCATTTCATAGGCCGACTCACGGTCGATCGGTTTGTCATAACGCCCGACCAAGGGTGAAGCGGCAATCAGCGCTGCCCGTTCGGCGGCGCTCAGCGGCCCGATGCGCGACTGCGGCGGGGCAATCAGTACACGCTGGACCATACCCGGCGTGCCCTTTTCCTGCAGGGTACCGACCAGCGCCTCACCGATGCCCAGCTCGGTTAGCACGCTCAAGGTGTCGAATTGCGGGTTGGGGCGGAAACCATCGGCCACGGCCTTGAGGGATTTCTGCTCCTTGGCGGTGAATGCCCGCAGGCCGTGCTGGACGCGCAGGCCCAACTGCGCGAGGACATCATCCGGCAGATCGCCCGGCGACTGGGTGACAAAGTACACACCTACGCCCTTGGAACGGATCAGCCGCACCACCTGCTCCAGCCGGTCCTGCAGGGCCTTGGGGGTGCCATTGAACAGCAAGTGGGCCTCATCAAAGAACAGCGCCAGCAACGGTTTGTCGGCATCGCCACGGTCGGGCAATTGCTCGAACAGTTCGGCCAACAGCCACAGCAGGAAGGTCGCATAGACTTTCGGCGCCTCATGCACCAGGCGGCTGGCGTCGAGCAGGTGAATGCGCCCGCGACCATCGGCATCCGGCTGCAGGATATCTTCCAGTTGCAAGGCCGGCTCGCCGAACAACGCTTCGGCGCCCTGCTGCTCGAGGGTGGCCAGGCGCCGCAACAGGGCCTGGCTGGAGCCGGTGGTCATCAGCGCACTGTCTTCACCGAGCAGTTGCGGGTTGTCCTTCAGGTGCGCCAGCAGCGCCTTGAGGTCCTTGATGTCGAGTAGCAACAGGCCTTCGCGGTCGGCGACCTTGAACGCGGCATACAACGCCGCCTGCTGGCTGTCGGTCAGCTCCAGCAAATTGCCCAACAACAACGGGCCCATTTCGCTGAGGGTGGTGCGCAGCGGATGACCAGACTGGCCGTGAATATCCCACAAGCTGACCGGATAAGCCTGAGGCCGATGGTTAAGCCAGGGCATGCCGACAATGCGCTCGGCCACCTTACCCTGGGGGTTGCCCGCCGCGCCCAGGCCGCACAGATCGCCTTTGACGTCGGCAGCAAACACCGCCACGCCAGCGTCGCTGAAGGCTTCGGCCATGTGTTGCAGGGTTACGGTCTTGCCGGTACCGGTCGCCCCGGCCACCAGGCCGTGACGGTTGGCCAGGCGCATGGCCTGGGCCACCGGCTGCCCGGCGAGGTCGGCGCCGAGCACGAATTGCGAAGAGTCAGGCATGTTTTTTCACCCTCTGTTTAAAGCTTTGGCTTGAAACGGCCGATATTAAATAGCGATAGACCACCAGGAAGACAGGAATAGCCCGACAAGGAATTGGGACCTGCACTGCTTTCACGCTGTTCTTTGTGCGAACGACCCGGATAACAAGACCTTAGCGGACCGACACGTTATGAACAAAAGCCTCCGATTCAGCCACAAGATCCTATTGGCCGCCTCGCTGATCGTCATGATCGCCTTTACCCTGTTTACCTTGTACAACGATTTCTTGCAGCGTAATGCCATTCGCGAGGATCTGGAAAACTATCTTGAAGAAATGGGCGAAACCACTTCGACCAATATCAAGAACCTGTTTGACGGTCGTATTCTGCTGGTACAAAACGTTGCACAAAACATTGCCGCGTTTCCCGAGGCTGACAAAGTCGGCACGCTGCTCGGCCAACAAGCGCTGGTCTCAAGTTTCCTGACCATTTACCTGGGTGACGTCAACGGCGGTTTCACCATCCGCCCTCAGACCAAGATGCCCGACGGCTACGACCCGCGCGTACGCCCCTGGTATAAAGACGGCATGGCCGCCAACGGGCCGATCCTGACCGAACCTTATATTGATGTCAGCACCGGCAAGATGGTCATTTCGGTGGTGGCGACCGCTGCGCGCAACGTTGGCGTGGTCGGTGGCGACCTGGCCCTGGACGGCCTGACCGAGATCATCAACTCGCTGAACTTCGGCGGCATGGGCTACGCCTTCCTGATCAACGATCAAGGCAAGATCCTCGTGCACCCGGATAAAAACCTGGTGATGAAGTCGCTGTCGGACCTGTTCCCACAGAACACCCCGCGCATCAGCAAGGAACCGAGCGAGGTCGAACTTGACGGCAAGACCCGGATCCTCAGCTTCGCCCCGGTCAAGGGCCTGCCTTCGGCCAACTGGTACATCGGCCTGTCGGTAGACAAGGACGAGGCCTACTCGATGCTGAGCAAGTTCCGCACCTCGGCGGTGATTGCCACCCTGGTCGCCGTGGTCATCATCATTGCCCTGCTCGGCCTGCTGATCCGCGTACTAATGCAACCGCTGCACACCATGACCCGGGCCATGGAGGACATCGCCGAAGGTGAGGGCGACCTGACCAAGCGTCTGGCGATCCATAACCACGACGAATTCGGCATCCTCGGCACCGCCTTCAACCGCTTCGTCGAGCGCATCCACGGCTCGATCCGCGAAGTGTCTTCGGCCACCGAGCAGGTCAACGAAGTGGCCCTGCGGGTAGTCAGTGCCTCCAACTCGTCGATGGTCAACTCCGACGAGCAGTCCAACCGCACCAACAGCGTTGCCGCGGCGATCAACCAGTTGGGCGCCGCCGCCCAGGAAATCGCCCACAACGCTGCGCAAGCCTCGCAACAGGCAAGCTCGGCGCGTCACCTGGCTGAAGAAGGCCAGCAGGTGGTCGATCGCAGCATCCAGGCGATGAACCGTCTGTCGGACCTGATCTGCACTTCCAGCGCACACATCGAGACGCTCAACAGCAAGACGGTGAACATCGGCCAGATCCTCGAAGTGATCACCAGCATCTCGCAGCAGACCAACCTGCTGGCGCTCAACGCCGCCATCGAGGCGGCACGCGCAGGGGAAGCCGGTCGCGGCTTCGCCGTGGTCGCCGATGAAGTACGCAACCTGGCGCACCGCACCCAGGAGTCGGCGCAGCAAGTGCAGAACATGATCGAAGAGCTGCAGGTCGGCGCCCGTGAATCGGTCGACACCATGGGCCAAAGCCAGCGCCACAGCCAGGACAGCGTCGAGATCGCCAACCAGGCCGGTGAGCGTCTGGGCAGCGTAACCCTGCGCATCGGCGAGATCGACGGCATGAACCAGTCGGTGGCCACCGCCACCGAGGAACAGACAGCCGTGGTCGATTCGATCAATATGGATATCAACGAAATCAACATGCTCAACCAGGAAGGGGTCGAGAACCTGCAGTCGACCCTGCGCGCCTGCGCCGACCTGGAGCAACAAGCCAGCCGCCTGAAACAACTGGTGGGCAGCTTCCGTATTTGAGCTTGAGCGGCAAGCTACAAGCTGTAAGCTGCAAGAAGAAACAGAGCCTAGTGCGCTCTGCTTTTTCTTGCAGCTTGTAGCTTGCCGCTAGCCGCTACCGAACCCAATCGAACAAACTATCCTTCATAGAGGTCAACCTTAGGGCGCGTCTCCAGCGGCGAAAAGCCGCCTGGTGACACACTCTGGAGACGATCTCGGAGGGATGCTGATCGTGCACATCGCTGACATCACCATGTTCTACGCGCCCGCCAGCGGCGGCGTGCGTACCTATCTTGATGCCAAACACCGCCGCCTGGGCCTTACCCCCGGTGTTCGTCACAGCCTGTTGATTCCCGGCGCCAGCGCCAGCCACGATAACGGCATCTACAAGGTGCCGGCCCCGGCCCTGCCATTCGGCAACGGCTATCGCTTCCCCCTGCGCCTGGCACCTTGGCGCAATGTCCTGCACGACCTTCAGCCGGACCTGATCGAGGTCGGTGACCCCTACCTGACCGCCTGGGCGGCGCTGGATGCCCGGCGCCAGCTGGATGTGCCGGTGATCGGCTTCTATCACTCCGACCTGCCGTTGCTGGTGAGCAACCGCATGGGCAACTGGTTCACGCCCAACGTCGAAGCCTATGTCAGCAAACTCTATGGCAATTTCGACCGGGTGCTGGCACCGAGTCAGGTAATGGCCGACAAGTTGCGCGGCCTGGGTATCGACAATGTCCATGTGCAGCGCCTGGGCGTCGACCTGGCAACCTTCCACCCGCAGCACCGTGACCTGTCGCTGCGCCGGCAACTGGGTCTCGCCGATACCACGCGCCTGCTGGTGTTCGCCGGACGCGGCTCGCGGGAGAAGAACCTGCCGGTGCTGCTCGACTGCATGAAACGTCTGGGCAAGCACTATCACCTGCTGCTGGTGGGCTCGCACATGCCGGCCACCGTGCCGGCCAACGTCAGCGTCATCGATCACTTCTGCCCGGCCGCTGAAGTCGCCCGCCTGCTGGCCAGCGCCGATGCCCTGCTGCACGCAGGCGACCAAGAGACCTTCGGCCTGGTGATTCTCGAAGCCATGGCCAGCGCCATCCCGGTCATTGCCGTGGCCGCCGGGGCCTTCAGCGAAATCGTCAACGACCAGTGCGGGCGCCTGTGTACGCCCAACGATGGCCAGGCCATGGCCCGCACGGTGCGCGAGGTGTTCGAGGCCGGTGCCCGGCAAATGGGCCAGCAGGCCCGCGCCCATGTCGAGCAGCACTACGCCTGGGACAGCGTAGTCAATGGCCTGCTCGAGCATTACCGGGCGGTGCTCGGCCACCCGATGCCGGTACGCGCTCATGCCTGAGCCTGCCGATCGCCCGAGCCTGCTGCTGGTGCTGCATGATGTCGCGCCGGAAACCTGGCCGGACTACCAACCCTTCGTCGAAGCCATCGACGCTCTGGGCAAGATTCCCATGACCTGGCTGGTGGTGCCGGACTTTCACAAGCGCAATGCCCTGGAGCAGGCCCCCGGATTTCGCCTGATGCTCGACCGGCGCTTGCAGCGTGGCGACGAAATGGCCCTGCATGGCTACTTTCATGCCGATGACAGCCCGCCGCCGCGCTCGCCGCGGGACTACTTCATGCGCCGCATCTATACCTGGGAAGGCGAGTTCTACAGCCTCGACCAGCCCCAGGCGCGGCAACGCCTTGAAGCCGGTATCGACCTGTTTCGCCGCTATGACTGGCCCCTGGCGGGTTTTGTCGCCCCGGCCTGGCTGATGAGCGACGGCACCCGCCAGGCCTTGCGCCAACTCCCGCTGCGTTACACCAGCGACCCGCAGCACATCTTTCAACTGCCCGACTTCAGCCCGATCGCGGCCCCCGGCCTGGTCTGGAGCGCCCGCAGCCGTTGGCGCCGCGGGCTGTCGAAAGTGTTGTGCGACGTACGTGAGGCGCGCCTGCGCCAAGCGCCGGTGATCCGCCTGGGCCTGCACCCGGTGGACATGCGCCATGGCTTTTCGCGCCGCTACTGGCTGCAAACGGTCCAGCGCTTGCTGCGCCAGGGCCGCGAGCCGATGACCAAATCCGCCTGGCTGGCCAGCAGGCACCCTCGGTGAACCGCCTGCTCTGGCTGCTGATGGCGCTGATCGTGGCGCTGCTGGTGCCAGCCCTGCTCGGAGGCAGCGAGCTGTTGCCGCGCCTGCGTGGTTTTGCCCCGCACCTGCTGCTGGGCCTGTTCGCCATGATTGTAGTGTGCTGGATCATCAACGCCATGCGCCTGCGCTTGCTGCTCGGCAGCCAGGGCGCGGCGCTGGGGCGCTTGCGCAGCCTGGGGGTAATCATGGCCACCGAGTTTGCCATCTGTACAACGCCGGGCGGCAGCGGCGGGCCGCTGGCACTGATGGCCTTGCTGGCCCGCGATCGCATCGGGCCGGCGCGCAGCAGCGCGGTATTTGCTGCCGACCAGCTCAATGATCTGCTGTTCTTTTTCTGCGCCATGCTGGGGATCGCCGGCTACGCGCTGTTCCACAGTCTCAACCGCAGCCTGGAGGGCCTGCTGCTCAGCAGCGCGCTGTTGATGTTCACCGCCTTCGCCACCCTGCTCGGCTTGCTGCGATACCGTCGCGCGCTACTGCGCCTCAATGGCCGGTTGCTGCACAGGCTCAAGGTGTCCGCCCGCAGGCGCCGACGCTGGACGCACAAGCTGCTGCACTTCTTTCGCGCCCTGGGCGAAACCTGGCGGCTACCCAAACGCACCCTGGCGCTGGTGTTTGCCCTGACCTGCGTGCACTGGGGGCTGCGCTACAGCGTGCTGTACCTGGCGTTGCGCGGGCTTGGGGTCGATCTGCAGTGGATACCGAGCTTTCTGGTGCAGATGCTGTCGCTCAGCGCCGGGCAATTCAGCCTGCTGCCGGGCGGTGCAGGCGCGGCTGAAATGACCTCGGCCGCATTGCTTTCGCCTTTGGTGGGCACATCGACCGCGGCGGCGGCCATCCTGATCTGGCGGCTGGTGACCTACTATTTCTACCTGGTCGCCGGTGGCCCGGTGTTCCTCTGCCTGCTGGGCCGGCCGCTGCTGGAGCGCTGGCGGCTCAGTCAGGCGCGGGTTCGTCGCTAGCCGGCTTGAGCTGCTCCCAGAGCTCGGCGGCACCGGGAAAATCGGTGCCGTCTTCGCTGTCCAGCGCATCCGGGTCGTAGCGGCTCAGGCAGCCCTCGCCGAGGGTCGGCGGGGCCTTGGAGGTAGCCTTGTCGAGTGGATCGGCCATTGGCCAACCTCCGGCACTGAGGCTTAGTTGAACACCACGGTCTTGTTGCCGTGGACCAGCACGCGGTCTTCCAGGTGATAACGCAGGCCGCGGGCCAGGACCATTTTCTCGACGTCACGGCCGAAACGCACCATGTCTTCGATGCTGTCGCTATGGCTGACGCGAACCACGTCCTGCTCGATGATCGGGCCGGCATCGAGCTCTTCGGTGACGTAGTGGCAGGTCGCGCCGATCAGCTTGACGCCGCGCAGCGACGCCTGGTGGTACGGTTTGGCGCCGACGAACGAAGGCAGGAAGCTGTGGTGGATGTTGATCACCTGCTGGGCGTATTCCTGGCACAGTTGCGGCGGCAGGATCTGCATGTAGCGCGCCAGTACCACCACGTCGGCACCGTGCTCCTTGACCAGGCGCGAGACTTCGGCAAAGGCCGGCTGCTTGTTCTGCGGATCGACCGGCACATGGAAGAACGGGATGCCGTGCCACTCGACCATGCTGCGCAGGTCGTTGTGGTTGGAAATCACACAGGGAATGTCGCAGTCCAGTTCCTTGGCATGCCAGCGGTGCAGCAGGTCGGCCAGGCAGTGGGACTCGCGGCTGGCCATCAATACCACGCGCTTCTTCTGGTCGGTATCGGTGATGCGCCAGACCATCGAGAACTCTTCGGCGATCGGTGCGAAGGCTTCACGAAATTCCTCGATACCGAACGGCAGGGTTTCGGCGCGGATTTCGTGGCGCATGAAGAACCAGCCGCTCTGCTCGTCGGAGTGGTGGTTGGCTTCGTTGATCCAGCCGTTATAGGACGCCAGGAAATTACTGACTTTGGCGACGATGCCAACACGGTCGGGGCAGGCAATCACCAGCCGGTAGGTGCGCATGAAATGGACTCCAGAAACTTTCGCAAAGGCGCACATTCTAGCGAGTGCCCGGCAAAACTGCAGTACTCATTGCACGCGCCCTGTCGCCTGCCCGGGCGGCGCGGTAGAGGGCACTGCCGTGTAGCGCTGCGGGCTGGCGATCAAGTTAACTATTGGAAAAACCACTTAGTTTGTAAATTTTTCTTAACCTAATCCCTCGAGGTGTTTAAGCATTCATTGAGCTAATTGCCTGCTTAAATGTTTACTTGGGGGTACTGTCTGATTATTATTGCCGCACTGTCTGTCCAAAATCCTTCATTTCCAAGGAACGCCTCATGTCCCTGATCAACGAATATCGCGCTACCGAAGAAGCCATCAAAGAACTGCAAGCGCGTCTGCAGAACCTGTCGCAAGACGACAAGCTGCAAACCGAGCTGGAATTCGAAGGCAAACTGCGTGCACTGATGGGCGAATATTCGAAGTCCCTGCGTGACATCATTGCGCTGCTGGATCCAGAAGCCAAACTGAACAAAGCCCCGCGCGGCGCGGTTAAAACCACCGGCACCAAACGTGCGCGCAAGGTCAAGCAATACAAAAACCCGCACAACGGTGAAGTCATCGAAACCAAAGGCGGCAACCACAAAACCCTGAAAGAATGGAAAGCCAAATGGGGTGGTGACGTGGTTGAAGGCTGGGCAACCCTGCTGGGTTAATAAGCCCGCTGGTAACCTTGTGTTACTCGCTAAAAACGCCAGCCTTGCTGGCGTTTTTTATTTTCAACGTTTGCTTACATTCCCAATTGCAACTTAAGCGCCTGCACATGGTTACGCCACTGGCCGAGCAACAGCTGTTGCTGGGCGTCGGCGTCCAGCCAGCATTCCTGCAGGGCCCGCTCGAAATCCCCAAGGGTATTGGGCGCGCCCATCAACGGGTCGCTCAGGCGTTGCTGGCAGAAGGTTTGCCAACGCTGGCGTTCCTCGGCATTCAAGGTTTCGCTGAAATTGCGTGCGCGATAACGAAACAACAATTCTGGCAAACGTTCATCATCGAACATCCACTGCCCCTGCCCTAGTTGCTGCGGATCGACACTGCGCACTTGCTCGCACAAACGCCGATCACGATCGCCAAGAAAGCCATCATACAACTGCTGTTCCGGGTCTTCGCTGGGAGCAAACTCCTCGGCGCTATAAACCAGCGGCAATTTCTCCTGCCATTGCCCGGCGGCGGCAATCAGACTCGCCGCGCGCGCCTGATAAACAGCCATATCCAGTTGCAAACGCTGCTGATCTTCGCCACGCAATACACTCAACGGGGCGACCACCGGGCAGCGATTGATATGGATTAATTTCAACGGCACCGGCAATTGTCCGTCAGGCATTTCCTCACGACGAGTGTATAAACGCTGACGCAGTGAATCAGCATCCTCATCTATCAAGGGCTGAACATCCAGGTGCAGGTCACAGACAATCAAGGCATTGCGATTGCGCGGGTGCCAGGCCAGAGGTAATACCACCCCCAGATAATTGCGTGCCGCAGAGAAACGGCCAGAGATATGCACCATCGGTTGTAATAATCGAATCTGGTCGAGGACTTTCTGCTTGCTGCGCAGTTGAAACAACCAGTCATAAAGCTTGGGCTGTTTCTGTCGGATCAATCGCGCAAGTGCAATGGTGGCGCGCACGTCAGACAACGCTTCATGGGCCTGGCCATGGTCGATGCCATTGGCGGCAGTGAGCAACTCCAGGCGCAAACTGGTGCGCCCGTCCTGTTGTGGCCACTCGATACCGTCCGGGCGCAGGGCATAAGCAGTGCGTACGATGTCGATCAAGTCCCAGCGGCTGTTGCCGCCCTGCCACTCGCGGGCATAGGGATCAAAAAAGTTGCGATACAGGCTGTAGCGGGTGACTTCGTCGTCGAACCGCAAGCTGTTGTAGCCGGCGCCACAGGTGCCGGGGCGGGCCAGTTCGGCATGCACCCGGGTCATGAACTCGGCTTCGCTCAAGCCGTTGGCGGCCAGTTGCTGCGGAGTGATGCCGGTGACCAGGCAAGCCTTGGGATGCGGCAGGATATCGGCGCTGGGCTGGCAATAGAAGTTGACCGGCGCCTCGATCTCGTTGAGGTCAAGGTCGGTGCGCACCCCGGCGACCTGCAAGGGCCGGTCGTTGCGCGGGTTGATACCGGTGGTTTCGTAGTCGTGCCAGAAAATGCTGGAGCTCACGGGGTCGTCCTGAACAGAAGGTCGCCCAGAGTCTAGGGCCAGCAGCCCGTCACGGCCAGCGTCAGGCCGAAGCGTTCAACGGATGGAAGCTGAAATAGTTGCGCAGGGCACGCACCAGTTGCTCGTAGTCACGTGGCGCCTGCAGCAGCATGAAACCCGAGTCGTAATGCCCGGGCGTCTGGTCTTCATGGCTCCACAGGCAACTGGCGGTGAGGTTGATCAGGTGCACTGCGCCATCGCGGCCCGGGACTTTGAGCTGCAACTCGAAATCCGGGCCGACCAGCATCGGCAGCTGGCTGATCAGCATCAGGCCGTCTTCGGACACATTTCCCAGGTAGCCGATGGGCTGGTCGGTGAAGCGGTTGAAGACTTTGAGAAAATAAGGGAGCTGGTGACGCTCGATGCGGCGCTCGTCAAACATGGTCGGGATCGCTGTCGAAGACCCTTTTAGCAGGGCCGCGCTAGGGCTGCTGTTTTTCATTCATTTCAGCAACAAGATTAGCGCACCCTGACCCGCGCGTCACAATCAGACCTGCTGACTTTAGTATTAACGCCAAGGCGTGGTGGTTGCCGGGCGGGCAATCGCCGCTTCGCCGCTGCGGTAGTGGCCCAGTTGTTCGAGGGTCTGCAGCCGGGCACGGGCACGGAACGCGTACTCGCTCTGCGGGTAGCGCTGAAGAATGAACTGGTAGGTCTGCGCCGCATCGACGAACAATTTCTGCCGTTCCAGGCACTGGCCACGCAGCAGCGACACTTCCGGCTGGATGAACGGTCGGGCGCGGCTGGTGCGCTCGACCTGGGACAGCTCGAGCATGACCTTCTCGCAGTTGCCCCGGTCATAGGCGCGGTAGGCGTTGTTCAAATGATGGTCCATCGACCAGCGGGTGCAACCGACGACGCTGGTGGCCAGGGCTAAAACGATCAAGGCTCGCATGGGGGATCTCCTGTATTGAGCAGTGTATCGGCTTTGTGCGGAAAATCTGTAGACATGGCTGGCTGCACTGGCCTCATCGCGGGTCAAGTCGAGTCGTCGCACCGCCGCTCCCACACCAGCGGCGCTCGGGCCCTATAGCCGTTCAAACGCCACCCGCGCTAACCGCCAGGTAGTGCAAAGGAACAATGACTACAGCGATTTTCCGGAGTAGCCTTTCGCTGCGCTTCACTATAGGAGTCTGTGCATGACCATCCGCCGTACCAAAATCGTCGCCACCCTTGGCCCCGCCAGCAACTCGCCGGAAGTGATCGAGCAACTGATCCTCGCCGGCCTGGATGTCGCTCGCCTGAACTTCTCCCACGGCACGCCTGACGAGCACAAGGCTCGCGCGCGCCTGATCCGCGATATCGCTGCCCGCCTGGGCCGCCACGTGGCGCTGCTCGGTGACCTGCAAGGGCCGAAGATCCGTATCGCCAAGTTCAGCAACAAGCGTATCGAACTCAAGGTCGGTGACCGCTTCACCTTCTCCACCGCCCATCCGCTGACCGAAGGCACCCAGGATATCGTCGGCATCGACTATCCGGACCTGGTCAAGGACTGCGGCGTCGGCGACGAACTGCTGCTCGACGACGGCCGCGTGGTCATGCGCGTAACCAGCGCCACCGCCGACGCCCTGCACTGCGAAGTGCTGATCGGCGGCCCGCTGTCCGACCATAAAGGCATCAACCGTCGCGGCGGCGGCCTGACAGCTCCGGCGCTGACCGAAAAAGACAAGGCCGACATCAAGCTGGCAGCCGAAATGGACCTGGACTACCTGGCCGTTTCCTTCCCGCGCGACGCCTGCGACATGGAATACGCCCGTCGCCTGCGTGACGAAGCCGGCGGTAGCGCCTGGCTGGTGGCCAAGATCGAGCGCGCCGAAGCGGTCGCCGATGACGAGACCCTCGACGGCCTGATCGCCGCCAGTGACGCGGTCATGGTGGCCCGTGGCGACCTGGGCGTGGAAATCGGCGATGCCGAGCTGATCGCGATCCAGAAGAAGATCATCCAGCACGCCCGCCGCAACAACAAGGCGGTGATCGTGGCGACCCAGATGATGGAGTCGATGATCCAGAACCCGATGCCGACCCGCGCCGAAGTGTCCGACGTGGCCAACGCCGTGCTGGACAACACCGATGCGGTGATGCTCTCGGCCGAAAGCGCCGCCGGCGCCTACCCGATCGAAGCAGTACAGGCCATGGCACGCATCTGCCTGGGCGCGGAAAAGCACCCGACCAGCCAGAAGTCCAGCCACCGTCTGCACACCCGCTTCGAGCGCTGCGACGAAAGCATCGCCCTGGCGGCCATGTACACCGCCAACCACTTCCCCGGCGTCAAGGCGATCATCGCCCTCACCGAAAGTGGCTACACCCCGCTGATCATGTCGCGCCTGCGTTCCTCGGTGCCGATCTACGCGTTCTCGCCGCACCGCGCCACCCTGGCTCGCGCTGCGATGTTCCGTGGCGTGTACCCGGTGGCTTTCGATCCGGCAGCCCTGCCGGCGGAGAAAGTCAGCCAGGCGGCAGTCGACGAGTTGCTGCAGCGCGGCGCGGTCGAGCCAGGTGACTGGGCGATCCTGACCAAAGGCGACAGCTACCACACCATCGGTGGTACCAACGGCATGAAGATCCTGCACGTCGGTGATTCGCTGGTCTGATGCTCAGCCCCTGCTGAACAAAGCCCCGTAGCCTGTGCTGCGGGGCTTTTTTTTGATTCTTCACGGAATCCCTGGGGCTATGATTCTTGGGTTGTTGCGGGCTTATCCATTCGGTGTGGCGCCGCTGCTGGCCCCTTCCGCCCTTACGGCGGGTCCCTTTTGTTCTTGGTGTACGGACCGGACACGTGGTGGACACATGTACGGGCGGCGCCTGCACTGATGTATCTGCGAAAGCTGATGTTGGCGAAGCCATGCTGACGCAGGAGCGGGACAAGCCCGCTGATAAAACGAGCACCAACTTGTTTGGTCTTGATCTTGATCTTGATCTTGATCTTGATGTTCATGCACGTACTTCCAGGCGCCGCGAAAAGCGACTTCAGGAGGCCGAGCGGAGGTGCCTGTAGGGGCGGTGCGCAGCACCTTCGGCGGCAGCCGAAGACGCGAGATGTAGACTTGCGAAGCAAGTCGTAGGCCGCGATGCCCCGGAAGGTGCCGTAGCGAGGGGACCCGAAGCGCAGCGTAGGGCCGTATGCAGGAGCAAGCGGTTTTGCCTACTTCTTCCCAAGAGAAAAGTAGGCCGCCGTAAAGGCGGAAGGGGCCAGCAGCAGCCCCACACTGAATGGATAAACTCGCAGCCTCAACATCCCAACCCGGGATTTTGTGAAGAACCTTTTTTTACCTGCTCGGAATCAGGCGTGGCCAATAAAAACATCGGCAAGCAACTGATTGCGCGGCAGGCCGGCGAGAAACATGCGCCGGGCAAACTGCTCGACACTGGCCGCCGAGCCACAGGCCAGGGTCACGGTCTGGCGTGACGGCAGGCGTAACGCCGCCAGGGCCTGGGGCAACTGCTGCGGGGTCAGCAGCTCGACCTGCAATTGCGGATGCTGGCTGGCAAGTGCCGTCAGTGCGGGCGCCAGGTAATGTTCCTGCGGGTCATGGGCCAGGTGCAGCAGGCGAATCAGGCCGTGGTGTTCCTGGCGCAAGGCTTCGCGCACAATCCCCCATAACGGCGCCAGGCCAGTGCCGGCGGCCAGCAGCCACAACGGGCGCTCCTGCCAGTCCGGATCGTAATGCAAGGCGCCGCCGCGCAACTCGCCCAAGCGCAACGTCGCACCGATAGCCAGTTGCCGGGCGGCATCGCAGAAGGCACCGGGTTGCCGGCAATCGAGGTGAAACTCGAGAAAGCCCTCCTCCCCCGGCAGGCTCGCCAGCGAATAAGGCCGGGCGACCCCGTTCGGGCTCCACAACACCAGGTGCTGGCCGGCCTGGTAGCGTAGTGCCCTTTGCGGCTCAAGCCGCAGGCGCAGCACCGTCGGGCTCAGCCAGTCGAGGCCGCTGACCTCGGCCGGCAGGCCATCTGCGAGCGGGTCGAACAAGGCCACCTGCAAATCTTCTTCGACACTGCATTGGCACGCCAGGCGCCAACCTTGCTGGCGTTTGTCCGCCGCCAGGGCATCGGGCCGGGCATCTGCGGGCTGGCCTTGCAGGCAGCGCACCAGACAGGCGTGGCAACTGCCGGCACGGCAACTGTAGGGCACCGCCAGCCCGGCATCATTAAGGGCATCGAGCAGGTTGCTGCCCGCGGCCACCTGCCATTGTCGCTCAGCGACCCGCAACTCAGGCATCGACGGCCTCCCAGGCGGCCAGGCAGCGGTTGCGCCCACAGTGTTTGGCCCGGTACAAGGCCTGATCGGCACGTTGCAAGGCGTCATCGAGATCATCGCCAGGCGCCAACAGGGTCAGCCCGGCCGACAGGCTTAACGGTTCGACGCGCAAGCCGACCGCTGGCGGCTGGGCCAGGGCAAAGGCCTTGCGCAAGCGTTCACAACAGCTGAACAGCTGCGCTTGGCTGCAATCGGGCAGCAACAGCACGAACTCTTCGCCACCGTAACGGGCCAGCACCGCAGTGTCGCCCAGGCAATCGCTGGCGATCGAGGCGAAGGCTTGCAGCACCTGGTCGCCGGCGGCATGCCCATAGACATCGTTGATGCGCTTGAAATGATCGAGGTCGATCAACGCCAGGCCGTGGCTGCTGTCTGCGCGCATGTGCGCAAGCTCGCGGCTGGCCAGACTGAGAAAATGCCGACGGTTGAACAGCCCGGTCAGTTCGTCGGTGGCCACCAGATCTTCAAGCTGGCGCATCATGCCGCGCAAGGTGTCCTGATGGGCTTGCAAGGCATAGCGGCGTTGGCGCATGCGCTGGCGAGCGGCCTGCACATAGCGGGCATACAGGCACAACCAGCACAGCACCACCAGCAAGGCACTGGCCTGCAACGCCAGCAGCGAACCGGCGAAATGCGGCACCTGCCAGGCCTCCCAGGCAATCAGGCCGAAGAAGCTGCACAGCACCAGCAGCGCGCAGCGCACGAACACCCGCCCCCTCAGGTGAAACAGGCCGAACATCAGAATCAACGGATAAAACATCAGAAAAGTACCGCGGCCCTGGTCAAGCTGGGCCAGCAGCCAGGTCTGCCAGGCGATCGCCAGCAATACCTGGAATTCGGTCAGGCTCGGGTCGCCAAAGCGCAGGTTGCGGCCACTGGCAAACACCCAGCCGAGCAGCAACTGGCTCACCAGCAACAGGCCGCTGCCCAGCAACAAGACATCCAGGGAGGCTTGCAGATGGCCATTCAACAGCGCAACCCAGACCAGCGCCAACACCAACAGATAGGTGCCGGCCGCCATGAGAAAACGTTTGAGGAGAAGCTTCTGCAGCGCTGTTTCGGTCACAGGTGGCTCACCGTGCTCTGGCCAGGGCAGAGGAATAAGGCATGGCCAACCGCCACTTTAGGGTGTGTGAAGAATAATTGCCATGTTTGCACATATCGGCCCTGGCAGGCATTCAGGCAAGAACAGTGCCCGGCCACTGCCGACCTTGGTGGGGACCTTTGGTACGTGTGCCAACCGCGGATGCGCGCTATACTGCCGCGCCTTTTTTGCGCCGACAGCCTTGCGTTGGCGCCTGTTGAAGGTCGTTTCGACACCTCGGCCAGTCCGCGTCGGAATACCTTAATGAATGTTCCCGTCTTTAAGAGGAGCGCGCTGCATGACCGTGATCAAGCAAGACGACCTGATTCAGAGCGTTGCCGACGCCCTGCAGTTCATTTCGTACTACCACCCCGTTGATTTCATCCAGGCCATGCATGAGGCCTATCTGCGTGAAGAGTCGCCGGCTGCGCGCGATTCCATCGCCCAGATCCTGATCAACTCGCGCATGTGCGCCACCGGCCACCGGCCGATCTGCCAGGACACCGGTATCGTTACCGTGTTCGTGCGCGTCGGTATGGATGTGCGCTGGGACGGCGCGACCATGAGCCTGGACGACATGATCAACGAAGGCGTGCGCCGCGCCTATAACCTGCCGGAAAACGTCCTGCGTGCATCCATCCTGGCCGACCCGGCCGGCGCGCGTAAGAACACCAAGGACAACACCCCGGCGGTCATCCACTACTCCATCGTCCCGGGCAACACCGTGGAAGTGGACGTAGCGGCCAAGGGCGGCGGCTCCGAGAACAAGTCGAAGATGGCCATGCTCAACCCGTCCGACTCGATTGTCGACTGGGTACTCAAGACCGTTCCGACCATGGGTGCCGGCTGGTGCCCACCGGGCATGCTCGGTATCGGCATCGGCGGTACCGCCGAGAAAGCCGCGGTGATGGCCAAGGAAGTGTTGATGGAATCCATCGACATCCACGAGCTCAAGGCCCGTGGCCCGCAGAACCGCATCGAAGAGATCCGCCTGGAGCTGTTCGACAAGGTCAACCAGCTGGGTATCGGCGCCCAGGGCCTGGGCGGCCTGACCACCGTGCTCGACGTCAAGATCATGGATTACCCGACCCACGCCGCCTCGTTGCCGGTGTGCATGATCCCCAACTGCGCCGCCACCCGTCACGCCCATTTCGTGCTCGACGGTTCCGGCCCGGCCGACCTGGAAGCGCCATCGCTGGACGCCTACCCGGAGATCGTCTGGGAAGCCGGCCCATCGGCCCGCCGCGTCAACCTCGACACCCTGACCCCGGAAGACGTGCAGAGCTGGAAGCCGGGCGAGACCATCCTGCTCAACGGCAAAATGCTCACCGGTCGCGACGCTGCGCACAAGCGCATGGTCGAGATGCTCAACAAGGGCGAAGAACTGCCGGTCGACCTCAAGGGTCGCTTCATCTACTACGTCGGCCCGGTTGATCCGGTCGGTGACGAAGTGGTTGGCCCGGCTGGCCCGACCACCGCAACGCGGATGGACAAGTTCACCCGGCAGATCCTCGAGCAGACCGGCCTGTTGGGCATGATCGGCAAATCCGAGCGCGGCCCGACCGCCATCGAAGCGATCAAGGACAACAAGGCCGTGTACCTGATGGCCGTCGGCGGCGCTGCCTACCTGGTGGCCCAGGCGATCAAGAAGTCCAAGGTCCTGGCCTTTGCCGAACTGGGCATGGAAGCGATCTACGAGTTCGAGGTCAAGGACATGCCGGTCACCGTCGCGGTCGACAGCAACGGCGAGTCGGTACACATCACCGGCCCTGCGATCTGGCAGCACAAGATCGCTGAAAGCCTGGCGGTGGAAGTGAAGTAAGCCTTGAATAAGCGGCAGGGGGAGTTACACCTGCCGCTTCATCTTTCTGATAAACATCGCTGTAACCGCTCAAACACTTGGAAACAACACCCGGCAGAGCACCCCGAAATTAAAGTCATGGGAGACACCGCCCACAAGAACATGGGTATCTTGAGGGGCAGCGTTGTGGTACCAGTACATTTTCTCCATGAGCTGCCATCCCTCCTCGCCAAAGTTCGGGTCGATGACTCCATCGGGTCGTATGGCTACCGCAAAGCCAGCCCATCTAATATCACCGTGCACGAAGATATGAGAGTTGCCAACGGCAATCAGTGAGCCATCACTCAGCAGCGTCACTTCGTGAGGGCGTGCCGCAAAGCCCGTGCGGCGTATCAGCAGTACCTGCCCATTATTAAAATGGCTATCAAGCCGGCCATCGCTGTTGAACAGTGCAACGGCTCCCCAGTCGGGAGAGTTGCGGGGCTCAAACCGTCCGACCACTGCCAGTTTTTCGTTGCGCGCCGCGACATGGGCAAAGTGCAATGTGGCCCCCGGCGGCCCCTCGAATATGGCATAGCCGTTTTCGCCGAACGCTGGGTCGAGTAACCCTCGCTCGCTCAGACCAACGACAAATGCATATTGCCCTTCACCACCACAGGCGACGATTCTCTTGTGCGTAGGGGAGTACACCAGGCTGCCGATACTCGCCGGCCTGCCATACAGGCTGAAGGGTAAAATACCGCTCTGGTTGAAACTCGGGTCCAGCGTGCCATCCCCGTTTACCTTAAAGATCCAAGACCCGTATTCCTGTGATCTAAACCCAACATACAGGCTGCCCGCGCCATCGATAACATGCCCACTGGAAGCCCCAGTTTGATAAGGCACGGTTCGCAACCGCGAACCAGCGTCGTCATCAACGCTTACCCGTTGAGCGGAAAAATTGCTGGCATAGGGGACCGAAACGGGATAATTCAGTAGGACCGTCCCTTGCTTACCAAAGGAGGTATCAAGGGAACCATCGACGTGCAAACGAGAAATGAAAGCCCGAAACATATCGCCGTGGACAACTTCCCCCAGGACATAACATACTTCAACCCCGCCAACGACAGCTGTCAGCATCGATGTAGGTACAGCATAGTGCCCACCAGGAATGGAGATGGCCACTTCGCCGTTTTCACCGAATGCCTGATCCGCCAAGCCCTCGGGCGTAATGCCTAGCACATGATACATAGACGAACTAAGCTGAACTGCCATTGCACAAGCGCGGATTGCTTTCCCTCCATTGAGCGTGCATACACCCTGTAGATCGATATACTTCCTGTTAACGAAATAACCATCCTCGCCGAAAGACCTGTCGAGATTTTTGCCTGCCTGAACACTGTCCATTGCCGTTACCCCTGTTGTGATTGTTCACGCAGGGAGCGTTTCACCCACAACGAAACACCACAACTGGCAAAAATACCAGGTCAAGGGGAACTGCAAGTACCGTCACGGCATTACATGGAGCAGGCTGCACTGGCCCAATCGCGGGTCAAGCCCGCGATGACAGGGTAATACACGTCCCCTGCAAATGCAGGAAAGCAACCAGCCATGCCGGGGGAGACGTTGCACTCGCACCCGTCGTGTACCGCAGCAGGTGCAGTGGAAAGGCCTGAGACCGCCAACCGGCCTCAGGCTCAATCGCGCCGATCGAGCATGTTGACCACCAGCCGGTCGAGCCAGCCCCACAAGCGTTGCTGCACCCGCTTCCACAACGGTCGCGCATGCCAGTGGGCAAGGTCCACGGCCAGGCTCTGGGCAAAGTCGCGCTCAAAGCTCGCCGTCACGTCGGCGGTCAGGGGTGGGTCGATGGCTTCGACGTTGGCTTCGAGGTTGAAGCGCAGGTTCCAGTGGTCGAAGTTGCACGAGCCGATGCTCACCCAGTCATCCACCAGCACCATCTTCAGGTGCAGGAAGCACGGCTGGTACTCGAAGATCTTCACCCCGGCGCGCAGCAGCCGCGGGTAATAGCGATGGCCGGCATAGCGCACCGACGGGTGATCGGTACGCGGCCCGGTCAGCAGCAAACGCACATCGACGCCGCGGGAAGCAGCCCGGCGCAGGGAACGGCGCACTTTCCAGGTCGGCAAGAAGTACGGCGTGGCCAGCCAGATGCGCCGCTGGCCGCTGTTCAGCGCGCGCACCAGCGACTGCAGAATGTCCCGGTGCTGGCGGGCGTCGGCATAGGCCACGCGGCCCAGGCCGGCGCCACTGAGCGGGATCGGCGGCAAACGCGGCAGGCCGAAGTGGGTTGGCGGCCGCCAGGCGGTGCGGCGCAGGTTGGCCCGCCACTGGCGGTCGAAGAGCATCTGCCAGTCGGCCACCAACGGGCCTTGCATCTGCACCATCACTTCGTGCCATTCGCTGACGTCTTCGTTGGGGGTCCAGAACTGGTCGGTAACCCCGGTACCGCCGACCACCGCCCAGCGCTGGTCGACCAGCAGCAGCTTGCGGTGGTCGCGATACAGGTTGCGCAAGCCCCGGCGCCAGCGCAAGCGGTTGTACCAGCGCAGCTCGACGCCAGCGGCCAGCAAGCGCTGGCGCAGGCTCAGGGTAAAAGCCAGCGAGCCGTAGTCATCGAACAGGCAACGCACTTGCACACCGCGCTCGGCGGCCTGCACCAGGGCCTGGACCATGGTTTCGGCGCAGGCGCCCGCCTCCACCAGGTACAGCTCTAGGTCCACCTGGTGCTCGGCGCGCACGATCGCGGTGAGCATGCGAGGGAAAAATTGCGGACCGTCGATCAATAGCTCGAACTGATTGCCATCGCGCCAGGGAAAGACCGGTCCGGCCATATCAGCGCGCCGTAAAGATCAGCACCGCAGCCACCGGCACCGACGGGCTGATGGACTTGAGCCCGGCCAGCTTGCGCAGGGTGGCAAGGCCTGGGAGCAGATCGAAATCATCGGCGCGCAGCATCAACGGCTCCAGGGTGACCACCTGAAAGCGCCGCTCATCCAGGCGGGTCGCCAGCAACAGGGCGCTGTAGCTGTGCTGCTTGCCATGCAGGCTGACCGTGACCGGCAGGCGCAGTTCGACCTGGGCGCCATTGGCCAGGTCGTTGATCGGACGCAGGTCAATCTGTGCGTTGACCTTGGCCTCGGGAAATTTGCTGAACTCGAACAGCTCCTTGCGCATGCGCTCGTCACGCAGCGGCACGCTGCTGCTGTTGGAGTCCATCTCGATCAGCAGCTCGGCGGCGCCCTTGCGATCGACCTTGCCATGCAGGACGAGGAAGCGATGCACCTCGGCGGTGTCGCCATTTTTGCTGGAGACGAACGACAGGCGCGACGATTCGCCGTCCAGGTGCCAGTTGGCCTGGGCAGGGAGACTCAAGACGACCAGCAGGGCAAGCAGAAGACGCGGCAGACTGAACATGTGAAATCCTGTAACACAATGGTCGTCAACCTTACCCGGCTGCCTTCACGGCAGCAAGCGACAGCCCTCGCGCAGCCCCAGCCACTGCGCATGATTCTTCACCCCCAGGCCGGCAGCACTGATCAGCCGCTGCTGCGCGTCTTCGTCCAGGCGGCTGAGCGGCAGGTACTGCTGCACGTAGCTGCGACAGTACTGCGGATCGAAACCCATGACATAACGGCACGAGCAGTACTCCTTGGCCGAGTAGGCACTGAGAATGCCAGGGAAATCCATCAGTGCCTGGCGCTCATACCAGGCCCAGGCGCCAGCCAGCAGCACCAGCACCAGCAACACGCGCTTCATGGCCGCACCTCATCGACCGCAGCCAGTACCCGCTTGAGCAGTTCGTTGTGGGCGTAACTGGCATCGCGATCATCGGCGTAGCGCACGATCACCAGCTTCTGCGCCGGCAGCACATACAGCGCCTGCCCCCAGTGCCCGAGGGCTGCGTAGGTATCGGCCGGCGCATCCGGCCAGGGTCGCGGGCTGCCGGGCAGCGGCTGGTTGAGCCACCAGTGCCCACCCGGGTTGGCTTCACCCGGCTGGGCGGTGGCCGGCAGGAACGGCTGGCGATTGAACGCCACCCAGTCGCTGGACAGTAGCTGGCGCGACTGCCAGCGGCCTTCGCGCAGCATCAACAGGCCAATACGGGCCAGGTCGCGGGCGCTCATGTACAGGTAGGAGGAACCCACCAGGGTGTTTTTAGCGTCACGCTCCCAGACCGCACTGCTGATGCCCAGGGGCTCGAACAATGCGTGCCAGGGATAATTCGCATAGTCAGCTTCGCCGAGCATGCCGCGCAAGGCCGCCGCCAGCACATTGCTGTCGCCACTGGAATAAAGAAAACGCTGCCCGGCGCTGGCCGCTTCGGGTCTGGCTGCGGTGTAGCCGGCCATGTCGCCGCGCCCGCGGGTGTAGAGCATTGCCACCACCGAGGACTTGAGCGGCGCGTACTCGTAAACTTCCTGCCAGTCCAGGCCGCTGGCCCAGTGCAGCAGGTCTTCGATGCGCACCTGGGGATGGGCGCGCATCGGCGGGTAGAAACGCGCCAGCGGATCGTGCAGGTCAAAGCGGCCTTCGCCGTGGGCGACGCCGAGCAGAGTCGCCAGCACGCTCTTGCTGATCGACCAGGTCAGGTGCGCGGTTGCAGCGCTGCTGGGCGCGGCATAGCGTTCATAGACAATGCGCCCGTCGGCGATCACCAGCAGCGCGTCGGTGCGTACGCCCTGGCGCTGCTGATCATCGCGAGGGGCGAAGGCATAACGCTCCACCGCCTGCCAGGCGCTACGGTTGGCCACGGGCGCAACGGTCCAGTCAGGTACAGGCCACAACTCCTGCGCTGGCACGGCCTTGCTCAAGGCCAACAGCGCCAGCATCCACCACGCCACGTTGCTCATGCCGCTTACTCAAGGCCAGGGTTTGCCCAGCCTGCCAGCGTTTCATGACAGTCCGGCGGCAGCCCAGGCCTTGGCCAGACGCTTGGCCCGGGCGGCGCTGGCGATTTCCAGCAGGCCCTGGTCGCGCTGCCACAGGCTTGCCCATTCACCAGGGCTGGCCAGCAGCGCCTGGTTGATCTCCTCCTTCATGGCGTTGAACTGCGCAAACAGGCCGCCCAGCAATAAATGGCTGGCTGAAGCCTCCGCGCATTGGCGGGTGCTTTCGGCACAGGCGCCGAGCAAGCCGATCAGGCGCAGTTGCAGGTTTTGCGCCCAGCCTGTTTCCTGGCCGACGCCATACAGCCAGGCGCACAGGGCACTGAGCACGTAGAGGTCTTCCAAGGAGCGGAAGGGTTTGACGTAGGCATCCCAACCATCGCCCGCCAGCCGTTCGCACAACGCCCCTTGCAGGTGCAGGCGGGCATGGCCGACCTCCGGCATCAATGGCAAGGCCGGCAGCGGTTCGAGGCGCACCCCGGGCTCGCCGGCATAAACCACCGCCAGGCTCAGCTCAGGCGCCTGCCCTTGTGGCTCGCAGCGCGCCGCCACCAGCAGCCATTCGGCATCCAGCCCGGCGGTGACGAAGTCCTTGCTGCCGCTCAGGCGCAGGTCATCCAGGCGCACCTGCATGTCGGCCGGACGCACGCTGCGCCGCTCGCTGGCGCACAGGGCGCCGAGGCTCGGCGGCGCGCTCGGCCACAGTACCCGCAGGGCCGCCTGGTAGCCGAGCAGAAACGCCAGGCCCGGGGTGGCCATGGCGCGTGCGCCGAGCACCGCCAGCTCGAACGGGCTAACCGTGCCCAGGCGTGCCAGCAAGGTGGAATAGGTATCGGCCAGCGTGGCCGCCTGGGGGTGTCGCTGTCGGTCGTTGAGTCGTTGCAGCCAGGCCATCGAAGCGCTCCTTGAGGGCTGTCATACAAGCATCACCAATTGTTCACGGGGGTGACACCGCATCTACCTAGGCTGACTTTGCACAACAAAGTCGACCGGCCGCAACCCCATGGCTGGCTTATGGAGACACGCAATGACTCGGATCGCTCGCTCTGGCGACAACAGCACTGAACGCCGTCTGCAAGCCGAACGCCTGGTCGGCCCGGCAGCCCTGCAGGAAGCCCAGGCCCTGAGGTTCAGCGTATTCAGCGGTGAATTCAAGGCCAAGCTCAAAGGCGCCGAACTGGGCCTGGACATGGATGACTACGACATTCATTGCCGCCACATCGGCGTGCGCGACTTGACCAGCGGACGCCTGGTCGCCACCACCCGCCTGCTCGACCATCAGGCTGCCAGCAGCCTGGGGCGCTTCTACAGCGAAGAGGAATTCAGCCTGCACGGCCTCGGCCACCTGCAAGGGCCGATCCTCGAACTGGGGCGCACCTGCGTCGACCCGGCCTACCGCAACGGCGGCACCATCGCCGTGCTCTGGGCGGAACTGGCCGAAGTGCTCAACGAGGGCCGCTACAGCTACCTGATGGGTTGCGCCAGCATCCCCATGCAGGATGGCGGCGTGCAGGCCCATGCGATCATGCAACGCCTGCGCGAACGTTACCTGTGCACCGAGCACCTGCGCGCCGAACCGAAAAACCCGCTGCCAAGCCTGGCCTTGCCGGGTAACGTCATCGCCGAGATGCCGCCGCTGCTCAAGGCCTACATGCGCCTGGGGGCGAAGATCTGCGGCGAGCCGTGCTGGGACGAAGACTTCCAGGTCGCCGACGTGTTCATCCTGCTCAAGCGCGACGAGCTGTGCCCGCGCTATGCCCGGCACTTCAAGGCGGCGGTCTGATGCAGCGCCTGCGCGTCTATGGGCGCGTAATTCGGGTGCTGCTGGTGGTGCTGTTCGGCCTGGCCATGGCCGCGCTGTTCACCCTCTACGAGCGCCTGCGCGTACCGGCCTCGACCGAGCGCCGGCAGCGCTGGTCGCAGCTGTTCATGGCCAGGCTGAGCAACGCCCTGCCGTTCAAGGTGCGGGTGCTGGGCCAGGTGCCGCAGCAACCGATGCTGTGGGTCAGCAACCATGTGTCCTGGACCGACATCCCGTTGCTGGGCATGCTTGCGCCGCTGTCGTTCCTGTCCAAGGCCGAAGTGCGCACCTGGCCGATTGCCGGCTGGCTGGCGCTCAAGGCCGGCACTCTATTTATCCGCCGCGGTGGTAACGACAGCCAGCTGCTGCGCCAGCAGATCAGCCAGCACCTGCAACAAGGCAGCGCATTGTTGATTTTCCCCGAAGGCACCACCACCGACGGGCGCAGCCTGCGCACCTTTCATGGGCGCCTGCTGGCCAGTGCCATCGATACGCAAACCCCGTTGCAGCCGGTCGCCCTGCGCTACCTGCGCAACGGCCAGAGCGATGCGATCGCACCGTTTATCGGTAATGACGATTTGCTCTCGCACCTGTTCCGGCTGTTTGCCAATGACTGCGCCGAGGTCGAGATCCATCTGCTCGCGCCAATTGCCAGCGCCGGCGAAGAACGCGCCGCCCTGGCGTTCAAGGCGCAGCAGGTAATCCAGCAGACACTGTTCGGCAGCGAACCGGTTGCCCAACCACAACGCCGGGCCAGGGCCGCCTAGGTATTGGCCCTGGCAAAGCGCTGAAGCTCTGGGTAGAAATTGCGAAAGTCATTCAGCAATGGCTGGTACAGCGCCGTCACCTCCTCTATCGCACCGTCCATGCCTTCGGGCCGTGACAGGCGCCGGGCAATGCCGCGAAACACTTGTTCGAGCACCGCGAATTCGCGGTAAGACCCCAGCCAGTCATCGGCGGCCATGTACGGCGCGATTTGCGCCAGGCGCCCAGGCAAGGCCGGCTCGGCGGCGAGGACCTGGTAGACCCGGTCGGTGAACTGACCCAATGGCTGCTCAGCGTAATCCTGCCAGTGCAAGGCCAGGCAGTGGTCGAAAAACACATCGAGGATGATCCCGGCATAACGCCGCCGCTGCCGCGGAAAACGCGCCAGCGCCGCCAGCACCAGTGGATGGCTGTCGGTGTAGACGTCGATCTGCCGGTGCAAACGAATCGCCGCTTCCAGCGATGGGGCAAAGCGCCCCTGCAACGGACCTTTGACGAAATCGCCATAGAGGCTGCCGAGCAATTGCTCGGGCTGCTGACCGCCGAGGTGAAGGTGTGCGAGGTAGTTCATGGACTGGGATTCTAGCACCCCGGCATCTATATCGTTATAACCCGATATAGCGATTTACGCTGAGCTCAGAACCACATCATATTTGTATATCGCGAAATACCGATTTATATTTCGCCACATCGCGATATACCGCTACACAACCACGAGCCCAACCATGCCTCTCGATCTCGACGAAATAATAAAAGCCCTGGCCCACCCAGTACGGCGAGAAATCCTCAACTGGCTGAAGGACCCCGACGCGCAGTTCCCCGACCAGCACCACAGCACCGAACACGGTGTGTGTGCCGGGCAGATCGATCAACGCTGCGGCCTGTCGCAGTCGACCGTTTCTGCCCACCTGGCGACCCTGCAGCGCGCGGGCCTGATCAGCAGCCAGAAGATTGGCCAGTGGCATTTTTTCAAACGCAACGAGGAAACCATCCAAGCCTTCCTCCAGCAGATGAGCCAAGAACTCTGACAAGGACCTTGCAATGCCCCTTTCGCTGATAATCCTGGCGCTTAGCGCCTTCGCCATCGGTACCACCGAGTTCGTCATCATGGGTCTGCTGCCCGACGTGGCGGCAGACCTGGGTGTGTCGATTCCCGGTGCCGGCTGGCTGGTCACCGGTTACGCCCTGGGCGTGGCCATCGGTGCGCCGTTCATGGCTCTGGCCACCTCGCGCCTGCCGCGTAAAGCGGCGCTGATTGCGCTGATGGGCGTGTTCATCGTCGGCAACCTGCTGTGTGCGGTGGCCAGCGACTACAACCTGCTGATGTTCGCCCGGGTGGTGACCGCCCTGTGCCACGGTGCCTTCTTCGGAATCGGCTCGGTGGTCGCGGCCAGCCTGGTGCCGGCCAACCGCCGCGCCTCGGCCGTGGCCTTGATGTTCACCGGCCTGACCCTGGCGAACGTGCTAGGCGTGCCGCTGGGCACCGCGCTGGGTCAGGAATACGGCTGGCGCTCGACTTTCTGGGCGGTAACCGTGATCGGCGTGATTGCCTTGATCGGCCTGATCCGCTTCCTGCCGTTTCGCCATGACGAAGAAAAACTCGACATGCGCGCCGAACTGGCTGCGCTCAAAGGCGCCGGCATCTGGCTGTCGCTGTCGATGACCGTACTGTTCTCAGCCTCGATGTTCGCCTTGTTCACCTACGTCGCGCCGCTGCTTGGCGACGTTACCGGCGTTTCGCCACGGGGCGTGACCTGGACCCTGCTGCTGATCGGCGTCGGCCTAACCCTGGGCAATATCGTCGGCGGCAAGCTGGCCGACAAGCGCCTGGGCGCCACCCTGGTCGGCGTATTCGCTAGCATGGCGGTGGTCTCCACCGTGCTGAGCTGGACCAGCGTCGCGCTGATTCCGGCCGAAATCACCCTGTTCCTCTGGGCCACCGCCGCCTTTGCCGCCGTGCCTGCCCTGCAAGTCAACGTGGTGACCTTCGGCAAGGCCGCGCCGAACCTGGTCTCGACCCTGAACATCGGCGCCTTCAACCTGGGCAACGCCCTTGGCGCCTGGGTCGGCGGCACCGTCATCGCCCAGGGCCTGGGCCTGACCCGCGTGCCCCTGGCCGCCGCAGCGCTGGCGGTACTGGCGCTGATCGTCACCCTGATCACCTTCAGCCAGAGCGGCAAAAAAGCCGAACTGGCATCTGCCACTCACTGATAAGCCTTGAGGTATTTATGACGACGCTTTTTGATCCGATCACCCTCGGCGACCTCGTGCTGCCGAACCGCATCATCATGGCCCCACTGACCCGCTGCCGCGCCGATGAAGGCCGGGTGCCCAACGCACTGATGGCCGAGTACTACGTGCAGCGCGCCAGCGCCGGCCTGATCCTCAGCGAAGCGACCTCGGTGACGCCCATGGGCGTCGGCTACCCGGACACCCCGGGCATCTGGTCCAACGACCAGGTGCGCGGCTGGACCAACGTGACCAAGGCCGTGCATGGCGCCGGCGGGCGGATTTTCCTGCAGTTGTGGCACGTAGGGCGGATCTCCCACCCCAGCTACCTCAATGGTGAAACCCCGGTCGCGCCGAGCGCCATCCAGCCCAAAGGCCATGTCAGCCTGGTGCGTCCACTGGCCGATTACCCGACCCCGCGGGCACTGGAAACCGCAGAAATCGCCGACATTGTCGAGGCTTACCGTACCGGCGCCGAGAATGCCAAGGCGGCCGGTTTCGATGGCGTTGAAGTGCACGCGGCCAACGGCTACCTGATCGACCAGTTCCTGCAGAGCAGCACCAACCAGCGCGATGACCAGTACGGCGGTTCGCTGGAGAACCGTGCTCGGCTGTTGCTGGAAGTGACTGACGCGGTGAGCGAAGTCTGGGGCGCGCAACGGGTGGGTGTACACCTGGCACCGCGCGCCGACTCCCATGACATGGGCGACGCCAACCGCGCCGAGACTTTCACTTATGTGGCGCGCGAACTGGGCAAGCGCGGCATCGCCTTCATCTGCTCGCGGGAGAAGGAAGCCGACGACAGCATCGGCGCACTGATCAAACAAGCCTTTGGCGGCCCGTATATCGTCAACGAGCGCTTCACCAAGGCCAGCGCCAACACAGCGCTGGCCAGCGGTAAAGCCGATGCGGTGGCCTTCGGCATTCCGTTCATTGCCAACCCGGACCTGCCGGCGCGGCTGGCGGCGGATGCGCCACTGAACGAAGCGCATCCGGAGACCTTCTATGGCAAGGGGCCAGTGGGTTACATCGATTATCCGCGGCTGTAGGTGCTGAACGCGATGAGGCCCTCAAGGCCGGGCGTTGATCTGCTGTTGCAGGTTCTGCACCTGGCTTTGCAGGGTATTGATATTGCGCGTCACCTGGCCACGAAACGCATCAAACTCCGCCGTCGAGGCACCGCTGCTGGCCGCCGGCGCCGGGCGGTTCTCCTGCTCGCTCTTGAGCACGATCAGGTCCTGCTCCAGGCGCTGAATCGCCGCTGAAGGGTTGCCCTGCTTCTTCAACGCCGCCACATCAGCGTTCAGGCTCTTGAGCTCACCTTCAAGCTTGCCGCCATCCACCTGGGCCGTCTTCAATGCGGCCAGCTCCTCGTTCACACGCTTGAGCTGGGCCTGCAACTGCTCCTGCAATTTGGCATTGGCCGCTTGCTGTTCGCTGGCCTGCGCCAGCACTTGCTCCAGGCGTTTACCCAGGTCACCGGTCTGCCCGGCTACACCCTGCTGTTGCTTGCCCTGCTCGGTCAGGCTCGCCTGCAACTGCCTGATCTGCAGCTTCAGGGCTTCGCTGTCGGTGCTGACACTGCTCTCGCTGGCCGCCACCTTGCCGCTGATCGCCTGCAGGCGCCCCGCCGCTTCTTCACTGATGCGGGCAAAGCTCTCCTGGGTGGCAACCAGTTGCTGCTCCATCAGCGAAATCTGCTGAAAGCTCCACCAGCCAAGGCCCGCCAGGGCAATGAACGAGGCGCCGAGCAATGCCCACAACGGGCCGCTGCTGGCCGCCTTGGGCTGAGCATGCACAGCCGCCGCACCGCCACGACGCACGCCGGCAACCGGGACAACATCATCGTCGTCACGGCTACCGGCACTCAAGGTCGGTACGTTATCGAAAATATCTGGGGCATTGTTACGCATGGGATCCCTTCAACCACGGTGATAGCAAATGGTCATTAGTATAAAGCCTGATCTGCGCACTGATCGACCGCAAAGCCGTGATCGGGTTCAGTGCTGGCCGGACGCAAGGTCCTGGGCTTTCCACCAGCCGCAGAACTCATCCAGTGCCGACCACAGGCTGACGCTGGGGCGGTAATCAAGAAACTGCCGGGCGCGGCTGATGTCGAGGGTGAAGTCCTTGCTCATCACCTGCATCCCCAAGCGTGACAGGGTCGGCTGCGGGCGGCCCGGCCAGAGCAGGCAGGCGCCTTCGTTCAAGGCTGCAAGGCTGTAGGCCAGGCCGTAGGAACGGTAGCGGGTGACTTGCGGCAGGTGCATTTGCCGCATCACATAATTGACCACATCCCACAGCGGCAAGGGATGACCGTTGCTGATGTTGTAGGCCTGGCCAAGCGCCGCGTTATCGGCGAGCAAGGCACTGATCAGCGCTTCGTTGAGGTTCTGCACGCTGGTGAAGTCGACCTTGTTCAGGCCATTGCCGATGATCGCCAGGCGCCGCTTGCGTTGCATCTGCAGCAAGCGCGGGAAGATGCTCACATCACCCGCGCCGGTGACAAAGCGCGGACGCAGGGCCAGCACTTCGAGGCCAAACTCCTGGGCGCCGAAGACCTTCTGTTCGGCCAGGTGCTTGGTGGCCCCGTAATGGTCATGAAAGCGCCGTGGCACCTGGTCTTCAGTAATGCCCAGCTGCGAGCGGCCATTGAAATAGATCGACGGCGAAGACAGGTGCACCAAGCGCCGTACATGCTCCTTCAGGCAAGCCTCGACAACGTTTTCAGTGACCACCACGTTGCCTTGGTAAAAGTCCTGGTAACGCCCCCAGTTGCCCACCGCACCGGCGCAATGCACCACCGCCTCGACGCCCTGGCACAGGCGTCGGGCCAGGTCCGGATCGCCAAGGTCACCCGGGATGAACTGCGCGCCGCGTCGCACCAGGTGCTCGACGCCTTCGGCGCGGCGGCCGTTGACCCGAACGTCAAAGCCCTGCTCCAGGGCAAAGCGCGCAAAGCGCCCGCCTATGAAGCCGCTCGCGCCGGTGACCAGAATTTGCATGTAGCACTCCGCCTAAAACAGGTTTTTCAGATACTGCTGACGCCGCCAATGCCTACAAGGGCACCAGCCACTGCCCGGCCGTCAGGCGCAGGTGATCCGTCAGTTGGCCGAGCAACTGCCCGCCATTGCGCCAATGATGCCAGTACAAGGGCACGTCGATGGGTTTATCCGCGGATATTTCTACCAGGCGCCCGCTGGCCAGCTGATCGCGCACCTGCAGTTCCGGCACCAGGCCCCAGCCCAGGCCCGCTTCGGTCATGCGCAAGAAGCCTTCGGATGACGGGCACAGGTGATGGAGGAAACCGTCCTGAATACCTAACGAGGCCAGGTAACGGTGCTGAAGAAAGTCATCCGGCCCGAACACCAGCGCCGGCGTGCGCGACAGCCGCGCGGCAGCGAAACCGGCTGGAAAGTAGCGCGCCATGAACGCCGGGCTGGCCAGCGCCCGGTAACGCATGGCGCCGAGCAACAGGCTGCGTGCGCCGGCCACCGGCCGTTCGCTGCCGCACAGGCAGGCTGCCACTTCGCCGGCGCGCATGCGCTTGAGGCCGACTTCCTGGTCTTCGACCACCAGGTCGAGCAACACCTGCTGATCGGCACAGAATTCGCCCACAGCGCCTGCCCACCAGGTCGCCAGGCTGTCGGCATTGAGGGCGATGCGCAGGCGCTCGGGCATGCCCTCTGCATCCAGCGCCGGCACCTGGCTCTGCAGATCGCGCTCAAGCAGGCGCACCTGTTGCACATGGTTGAGCAGGCGCCGGCCGACATCGGTGGGGCTCGGCGGATTGGCGCGCACCAGCACCGGCTGGCCAACGCGCGCCTCGAGCAACTTGATGCGCTGGGAAATCGCCGACTGCGACAAGCCCAGCACCTGGGCGGCGCGCTCGAAACCGGCCTGTTCGATCACGGCGGCGAGGGCAGACAGCAGTTTGTAATCGAACATTATTTTTCCTAATGCCAGATCAGCTTTATTTGTTTTTCTTATACAGAGGAAATCCCCACAATGGCCAGCATCTTCTTTGTATTTGCGCCCGCGCCCTGCGGGTGTCTTGTGGAGTTCCCCTTATGTGGCAAAGCTACCTGAACGGCCTGTTGGTCGCCTTCGGCCTGATCATGGCGATCGGCACGCAAAACGCCTTTGTCCTGGCACAGAGCCTGCGCCGCGAACATCACCTGCCGGTGGCGGCGCTGTGCGTGGTCTGCGATGCCATCCTGGTGGCCGCGGGCGTGTTTGGCCTGGCCACGGTGTTGGCGCAAAACCCGACCCTGCTGGCGGTGGCGCGCTGGGGTGGCGCGGTGTTTCTGATCTGGTACGGCGCCAAGGCGCTGCTGCGCGCCTGCTCGCAACAAAGCCTGCAACAGGGCGAAGGCCAGGGCTTGCGTTCGCGTCGGGCGGTGCTGCTCAGCGCCCTGGCGGTGACCCTGCTCAACCCCCACGTATACCTCGACACGGTATTGCTGATCGGCTCGCTGGGCGCCCAGCAGACCGTGCCCGGCGCTTACGTGGCCGGCGCCGCCAGCGCCTCGCTGCTGTGGTTTTTCACCCTCGCCCTGGGCGCCGCATGGCTGGCCCCGTGGCTGGCGCGCCCAGGCACCTGGCGGCTGCTCGACTTGATGGTGGCGGTGATGATGTTTGCCGTGGCGGCGCAGCTGATCTTTACCTGAGGCGCCGCTCGTCCGGCACCGGCAAAGGCTCTGGAACCTCTTTCCCGTACACTTGTTGCGTGGTTATGCACCGGGCCCGGTGCTATGATCCAGCCCTTGCGTCGCAAAGAGTACAAACTCGCCGACGCACACCGGCCGCCCGTGATCGGCCTTGCGCTCACCGCAACAGACCTGATTAGGAGAATCACCATGGCTTTTGAATTGCCGCCGCTGCCTTACGCCCACGACGCCCTGCAGCCGCACATTTCCAAGGAAACCCTGGAATACCACCACGACAAGCACCACAACACCTATGTCGTGAACCTGAACAACCTGGTGCCAGGCACCGAGTTCGAAGGCAAGACCCTGGAAGAGATCGTCAAGACTTCCTCGGGCGGTATCTTCAACAACGCCGCTCAGGTCTGGAACCACACCTTCTACTGGAACTGCCTGGCGCCAAACGCCGGCGGCCAACCAACCGGCGCCCTGGCTGAAGCCATCAACGCCGCGTTCGGTTCGTTCGACAAGTTCAAGGAAGAGTTCACCAAGACTTCGGTCGGCACCTTCGGTTCCGGTTGGGGCTGGCTGGTGAAAAAATCCGACGGTTCCCTGGCCCTGGCCAGCACCATCGGCGCCGGCAATCCGCTGACCAACGGCGACACTCCGCTGCTGACCTGCGACGTCTGGGAACACGCCTACTACATCGACTACCGTAACGTGCGTCCGAAGTACGTCGAGGCGTTCTGGAACCTGGTCAACTGGAAGTTCGTCGCCGAGCAGTTCGAAGGCAAAACCTTCACTGCCTGAGCCGGCTGCTGAGCAATACCTTGCACAAGGTATTGAGCGCGCGAAAAGCCCACCCTAGCGGTGGGCTTTTTTATGCGCGTCTGCGCTGCAACATTTTTCATCCTATTCAGGCGCCGTGCATCTTGCCGCGCACGCAGAGCACGCTAACATCAAACGTTGGGAAACTCGTTGCCACGGATTAAAGTCGCGAGGCCGGGCAACCGATACAGTGACGGCAGGCAGCCAACCTGCTCCTGGTGCAAAATGCACCGTCAAGGAGCTGGAGAAGTCCTGTTGACGGCCGATAGTGGATTGCCAAGTTTGATGGCAAAATGATGCCATGCGCATGGATTAAGGAAACCCCATTGAAGCTGGAACTCAAGAACAGCTTATCGGTCAAGTTGCTCAGGGTAGTACTGCTCTCGGCGTTGGTCGTCGGTGTAGTTCTCAGTTGTGCGCAGATCGTCTTTGATGCCTACAAGACCCGCCAGGCCGTCGCCAATGACGCCCAACGGATCCTCGACATGTTCCGCGACCCTTCGACCCAGGCGGTGTACAGCCTGGACAAGGAAATGGGCATGCAGGTCATGGAGGGCTTGTTCCAGGACGAGTCCGTGCGCATGGCCTCCATCGGCCATCCCAACGAGACCATGCTGGCGGAAAAATCCCGCCCGCTGCAGGAGGTTTCCAGCCGCTGGCTGACCGACCTGATTCTCGGCCAGGAGCGCAACTTCACCACCCAGCTGGTCGGCCGTGGCCCCTATAGCGAATATTACGGCGACCTGAGCATCACCCTCGACACCGCCTCCTACGGCGAGGGCTTCCTGGTCAGTTCAGTGATCATCTTCATTTCTGGCGTGCTGCGCGCCCTGGCCATGGGCCTGGTGCTGTACCTGGTCTATCACTGGATGCTGACCAAGCCGCTGTCGAAGATCATCGAGCACCTCACCCAGATCAACCCCGACCGTCCCAGCCAGCACCAGTTGCCGCTGATCAAGGGCCACGAAAAGAACGAGCTGGGCCTGTGGGTCAATACCGCCAACCAGTTGCTGGCCTCGATCGAGCGCAATACCCACCTGCGCCATGAAGCCGAGAACAGCCTGTTGCGCATGGCCCAGTACGACTTTCTCACCGGCCTGCCGAACCGCCAGCAACTGCAGCAGCAACTGGACAAGATCCTCGTCGACGCCGGGCGCCTGCAACGCCGGGTGGCGGTACTGTGCGTGGGCCTTGACGACTTCAAGGGCATCAACGAGCAGTTCAGCTACCAGGCCGGCGACCAGTTGCTGCTGGCCCTGGCCGACCGCCTGCGCGCCCACAGTGGCCGCCTCGGTGCCCTGGCCCGCCTGGGCGGCGACCAGTTCGCCCTGGTCCAGGCCGATATCGAGCAGCCCTACGAAGCGGCGGAGCTGGCCCAGAGCATTCTCGATGACCTCGAGGCGCCGTTCGCCCTCGACCACCAGGAAATCCGCCTGCGCGCGACCATCGGCATCACCCTGTTCCCCGAAGACGGCGACAGCACCGAGAAGTTGCTGCAAAAGGCCGAGCAGACCATGACTCTGGCCAAGGCCCGCTCGCGCAACCGCTACCAGTTCTACATCGCCAGTGTCGACAGCGAGATGCGCCGGCGCCGCGAGCTGGAAAAAGACCTGCGCGAAGCGCTGCCGCGCAACCAGCTGTTCCTGGTCTACCAGCCACAGATCAGCTACCGCGACCATCGCGTGGTCGGTGTCGAGGCGCTGTTGCGCTGGCAGCATCCGGAACTGGGCATGGTCCCGCCGGACCAGTTCATCCCCCTGGCCGAGCAGAACGGCAACATCATCAGCATCGGCGAATGGGTGCTCGACCAGGCTTGCCGGCAACTACGCGACTGGCACGACCAGGGCTTCAGCGAACTGCGCATGGCGGTCAACCTGTCGACCGTGCAACTGCACCACAACGAGTTGCCGCGAGTGGTCAACAACCTGCTGCAGATCTACCGCCTGCCGCCGCGCAGCCTGGAGCTGGAAGTCACCGAGACCGGCCTGATGGAAGACATCAGCACCGCTGCCCAGCACCTGCTGAGCCTGCGCCGCTCCGGGGCGCTGATTGCCATTGACGACTTCGGCACCGGCTACTCGTCGCTCAGCTACCTGAAGTCGCTGCCGCTGGACAAGATCAAGATCGACAAGAGCTTCGTCCAGGACCTGCTCGATGACGACGACGATGCCACCATCGTCCGCGCCATCATCCAGCTGGGCAAGAGCCTGGGCATGCAAGTCATTGCCGAAGGGGTCGAGACGGCGGAACAGGAAGCCTACATCATCGCCCAGGGTTGCCATGAAGGTCAGGGCTACCACTACAGCAAACCCTTGCCGGCCCGGGAGCTGACTGCGTTCCTCAAACAGGCCCAGCGCAACCAGGTTTCGATTCTCTAACCCCTGTACGCATTGCTCGAAGCGGTCAACCCACGCATTTGAATATTTACGTGACTGCCCCTTTACACAAAATGCAAATCTTTCGCATTATGTTGCAGTTTTGCGTGCCCCCGGTACGCCTGTCCAACCTCTCGACGCAGGAATTCGCCATGATTCGTATGCCTCTGGCCACCGCCAGTCTGTTGGCCATTGCCATCTCTCTCGCCGGTTGCGGCGACAGCAAGGACAAGGACAAAGCCGCCGCACCGCAAGCCCCGGCCACCACCTCGGCTACCGCCCCTGCTGCCGCTGGCGCCGTCGACGAAGCAGCGGCCAAGGCCGTGGTCAAGCATTACGCCGACATGGTCCACGCCGTCTACAGCGACTCGCTGAGCACCGCCAAGACCCTGCAAACCGCGATCGACGCCTTCCTTGCCAAGCCCAGCGACGAAACCCTGAACGCTGCCAAAGCCGCCTGGGTCGCTGCCCGTGTGCCATACCTGCAGAGCGAAGTGTTCCGCTTCGGCAACACCATCATCGACGACTGGGAAGGCCAGGTGAATGCCTGGCCGCTGGACGAAGGCCTGATCGACTATGTCGACAAGAGCTACGAGCATGCTCTGGGCAACCCTGGCGCGACCGCCAACATCATCGCCAATACCCAGGTTCAGGTCGGCGAAGACAAGGTTGACGTCAAGGACATCACCCCGGAGAAGCTCGCCAGCCTGAACGAGCTGGGCGGCTCCGAAGCCAACGTTGCCACCGGTTACCACGCCATCGAATTCCTGCTCTGGGGCCAGGACCTCAACGGCACCGGCCCGGGCGCCGGCGCCCGTCCTGCCTCCGACTACCTGGAAGGCCAGGGCGCTACCGGCGGCCACAACGAGCGCCGCCGTGCCTACCTCAAAGCCGTGACCCAACTGCTGGTCAACGACCTCGAGGAAATGGTCGGCAACTGGGCACCGAACGTTGCCACCAACTACCGTGCCACCCTCGAAGCCGAGCCAGTGGCCGACGGCCTGCGCAAGATGCTGTTCGGCATGGGCAGCCTGTCGCTGGGCGAACTGGCTGGTGAGCGCATGAAGGTTTCCCTGGAAGCCAATTCGCCTGAAGACGAGCAGGACTGCTTCAGCGACAACACCCACAACTCGCACTTCTATGACGCCAAGGGCATCCGCAACGTCTACCTGGGCGAGTACACCCGCACCGACGGCACCAAGCTGAGCGGCCCGAGCCTGTCGTCGCTGGTGGCCAAGATCGACGCCGCCACCGACACCACCCTCAAGGCCGACCTGCAAGCAACCGAAGCCAAGATTCAGGTGATGGTCGACCATGCCGCCAAAGGCGAGCACTACGACCAGCTGATCGCGGCCGACAACGCTGCCGGCAACCAGATCGTGCGTGACGCCATCGCCGCCCTGGTCAAGCAGACCGGTGCGATCGAACAGGCCGCAAGCAAACTGGGCATCGCCAACCTGGCACCGGACACCGCTGATCACGAGTTCTGATTCAGCGGCGGCTTGATAGAGGCGACCTTCGGGTCGCCTTCTTTATGCGCATCATCGCGGGTCGAGCCCGCTCCCACAGGATTGGTGCAGGCATGTCCACTGGAGGAGCCGGCTTGCCCCGCGATAGATTTCATCGAGCAAACGCAAATCCCTCTTATTCAATTACCCCGAGCCTGCTAAGCTTGCACGCCGGTTTTTTGCCCAAGCCCCAGGATTATTGATGTCCTCGTTGCTTCCCCGTCTCAGCCCCCTGCTTCTGGTCGCCGTTCTGGCCGGTTGCGACGACGCCCCGCGATTCACCCAGGCCGAGCCCGGTGAAGCGCTGGCCGGTGGCAAGGCGACGGTGAACAAGCGCGACCAGAACGCCTACTCCATGCCTTCGGCCAACCTGCCGCCAAGCCGGCGCCTGGATTTCAGCGTCGGCAACAGCTTTTTCCGCAGCCCCTGGGTGATCGCCCCGTCGACCACCACCGCCCGCGACGGCCTGGGCCCGCTGTTCAATACCAATGCCTGCCAGAACTGCCACATCAAGGACGGCCGCGGCCACCCGCCCGGACCCAACGCCGCCAACGCGGTGTCGATGCTGGTGCGCCTGTCGATCCCCGATCAGCCGCAGTACGCCAAGGTTATCGAGCAACTGGGCATCGTCCCGGAGCCGGTGTATGGCGGTCAGTTGCAGGACATGGCGGTGCCGGGTGTCGCCCCCGAAGGCAAGGTGCGGGTCGAATACGATACGCAACAGGTCACCTTCAAGGACGGCACCCAGGTCGAACTGCGCAAGCCGCGCCTGCAGATCACCCAGCTGGGCTACGGGCCGATGCACCCCGATACGCGCTTCTCGGCCCGGGTCGCCCCGCCGATGATCGGCCTGGGTCTGCTCGAGGCCATCCCCGAGGCGGCGCTGCTGGCTAATGCCGACCCCGACGACCGCAACGGCGATGGCATCCGCGGCCGCGCCAACCGGGTCTGGGACGATGCTCAAGGCAAGACCGTGGTCGGCCGCTTCGGCTGGAAGGCCGGGCAGCCGAACCTCAATCAGCAGAACGTCCATGCGTTTTCCGGTGACATGGGCCTGACCACCAGCCTGCGGCCAATGGACGACTGCACCCCGGCGCAGACCGACTGCCTCAACGCCGCCAACGGCAACGGTGCCAACGGCGAGCAGGAAGTCAGCGACAACATCCTGCGCCTGGTGCTGTTCTATACCCGCAACCTGGCAGTGCCGGTGCGCAAGGACGTCGATTCGCCCCAGGTGCTGGCCGGCAAGAACCTGTTCCACCAGGCCGGCTGCCAAGGCTGCCACACGCCACAGTTCACCACCGCCAGCGACGCCGCCGAGCCGGAGCTGGCCAACCAGCTGATCCGCCCCTACAGCGACCTGCTGCTGCATGACATGGGCCCGGGCCTGGCCGACAACCGCAGCGAGTTCGCCGCCAGCGGCCAGGACTGGCGCACCGCGCCGCTGTGGGGTATCGGCCTGAACGAGACCGTCAGCGGTCACACCCAGTTTCTTCACGATGGCCGCGCCCGCAACCTGCTCGAAGCTGTGCTCTGGCACGGTGGCGAAGCCGAAGCGGCCAAACAGTACGTCTTGAGCTTCAACGCCGGGCAACGCACCGCGTTGCTGGCTTTCCTGAATTCACTTTAAGCAAAGGAGCCGGGCATGTTCCGTCCCAAACTGTTGTTCACCAGCCTTGCCGCCCTCGCCCTCGGCGCCTGCTCGCCGCAAGACCCGCAAGCGGTGACCTCGGCGGCGATCGCCAAACAGGTAATCCTGCCGACCTACAGCCGCTGGGTCGAAGCCGACCGCCAGCTGGCCGTCAGCGCCCTGGCCTTCTGTGAAGGCAAGGCGGACCTGGCCACTGCCCGCGCCGATTTTCTCCATGCGCAAAAAGCCTGGGCCGAGTTGCAGCCCCTGTTGATCGGCCCGCTGGCCGAAGGCAACCGTGCCTGGCAGGTGCAGTTCTGGCCCGACAAGAAGAACCTGGTTGGCCGTCAGGTCGAGCAACTGGTCAACGGTGACAAGCCACTCGACGCCGAAACCCTGGGCAAATCCAGTGTCGTCGTGCGCGGGCTGTCGGCCTACGAGTACATCCTCTTCGATAGCAAGCCGGATGCCGCCAACGCCGAACAGAAAGCCCGCTACTGCCCGCTGCTGGTGGCCATCGGCGAGCACCAGAAGGCCCTGGCCGAGGAAATCCTCAAAGGCTGGAACAGCACCGACGGCATGCTCGCGCAGATGACCAAGTTCCCCAACCAGCGCTACGCCGATTCCCACGAGGCCATCGCCGACCTGCTGCGGGCCCAGGTTACCGCCCTGGATACCCTGAAGAAGAAACTCGGCGCGCCCATGGGCCGCCTGAGCAAGGGTATCCCGCAGCCGCTGCAGGCCGAGGCCTGGCGCAGCCACTCCTCGCTGAAAAGCCTGGAAGCCAGCCTCAATGCTGCCCAGACCGTCTGGGTCGGGGTCGACAACAAAGGCCTGCGCGGCCTGCTGGGCAAAGACCAGCAAGCCTTGGCGGACAAGATCGACGCCGCCTACGCCAACGCCTCCAAGCTGCTGGCCGGCAACCAGAAAACCCTCGGCGAGTTGCTCGACGACGAAGCCGGTCGCCAGCAGCTGAACACTATTTACGACAGCCTCAACGCCGTTCACCGCCTGCACGAAGGCGAGCTGGCCAAGGCGCTGGGCATCCAGCTGGGCTTCAACGCCAACGACGGTGACTGATCATGTTGCGACGCCAGGCTCTCAAACTCGGTAGCGTTGTGCTCAGCGCCCTCACCCTCGGCGGCTGGACCCTGTTTCGCAACAAGGCCGGCACGCCGCTGCTGCTCTCGGCGCGTGACGATGGCGACGGCAAGCACTACGCCGTCGGCTACCGCCTGGACGGCACCCAGGTGTTCGCCACCGAGGTGGGCCAGCGTTGCCATGACATCATCAACCATCCCGAACAGCCAATTGCCCTGTTCGTCGCCCGCCGCCCCGGCACCGAGAGCTACCTGATCGACCTGCGCGATGGCCGCTTGCTGCAGACCATCACCTCGCAGCCGAACCGGCATTTCTACGGCCATGCGGTGATCCACAAGAGCGGCGAATGGCTCTACGCTACCGAGAACGACACCACCGACCCTGGCCGTGGCGTACTCGGTGTCTACCGTTTCGACGGCGAGCGCCTGAGCCATGCTGGCGAAATCTCGACCCACGGCATCGGCCCGCACCAGGTGTCGTGGATGCCCGATGGCGAAACCCTGGTGGTGGCCAACGGCGGCATTCGCACCGAAGCCGAAAGCCGGGTGGAGATGAACCTCGATGCCATGCAGCCAAGCCTGGTGCTGATGCAGCGCGACGGCACGCTGTTAAGCAAAGAAGTGCTCAGCCAGCAGATGAACAGCGTGCGCCACTTGGCGATTGCCGCCGACGGCACCATCGTCGCCGGCCAGCAGTTCATGGGCGCCAGCCACGAGACTGCCGAGCTGCTGGCGATCAAGCGCCCGGGCCAGGCCTTTGAAGCCTTCCCGGTGCCCGAGCAGCAATTGCAGTCCATGGCCCACTACACCGCCAGCGTCGCCATTCACAACGAGCTGCGCCTGGTGGCCCTGACCGCGCCACGGGCCAACCGGCTGTTTATCTGGGACCTGGACAGCGCTCAGGTACGCCTTGATGCACCGATGCCCGATTGCGCCGGTGTCGGCGCAGTGGCCGACGGTTTTGTCGTGACCTCAGGCCAAGGCCGTTGCCGCCTGTACGATTGCCGCAAGCCCGAACTGATCGGCCAGCCCCTGCAATTGCCGTCCGGGCTCTGGGACAACCACCTGCACCTGGCCTGAAAATAGCCGGGAACACAGGCTTCCCAGGCCCGGTCAACAGAGTAATATTCGGCTACATCGCACGTGGGCAGGATCGCCCGTCGTCGTGCCAAGCGAACCACAATTCGTCTCCAAGGAACTGGACTATGCTGCGCCGCCGCATGCTGATCATGTTGGGTGTTGTCTTGCTGCTCGTGCTGATCCTGGGGGGCTACAAGGCCTTTGCCATCTATCAGCAGATCCAGATGTTCTCGGCCCCCAAGCCGCCGATCAGCGTGGCGGCGACCGAGGCCAGCGAACGTGCCTGGCAGAACCGCCTGCCGGCCGTGGGCAGCCTCAAGGCGCTGCAAGGGGTCGACCTGAGCCTGGAGATCGCCGGCACGGTCAAGGCCCTGCAGTTCGAGTCCGGGCAGAAAGTCAGCAAGGGCCAGTTGTTGCTGCAACTGGACAGCGATGTCGAAACCGCATTGCTGGGGACCGCCCTCGCCGACCTGGGCCTGGCCCAGGTCGACTACAACCGCGGCAGCCAGCTGGTCGGCAGCCAGGCGATTTCCAAGGGTGAGTTCGATCGCTTGAGCGCCCAGTTCAAGCGCAACAAGGCGGTGGTCGATCAACTCAAGGCGGCGCTGGCAAAAAAGAGCATCAATGCGCCCTTCAGCGGCACCATCGGCATCCGCCAGGTGGACGTTGGTGACTACCTGGCCAGCGGCACGGTGATCGCCACCTTGCAAGACCTGAGCAGCCTCTACGTCGATTTCTTCGTCCCCGAACAGTCGATTCCCAAGCTGAGCATTGGCCAGCAAGTGCTGGTCAGCGTCGCCGCCTACCCGCAAGAGCACTTCCCCGGCAGCATCAGCGCGATCAACCCCAAGGTCGAGGACAGCACCCGCAACGTGCAGGTCCGCGCCACCCTGGCCAACCCCGACGGCAAGCTGCTGCCCGGCATGTTCACCAGCCTGCAGGTTTTGCTGCCCGACCCGCAGCCACAGGTGGTGGTGCCGGAAAGCGCGGTGACCTACACCCTGTATGGCAACTCGGTGTATGTCGCCACGGCGAAAAAGCCTGAAGACGGCAAAGTGCCAGACAACGCCGACGCCCAGCCAACCCTGATTGCCGAACGCCGCTTCGTCGAGACCGGCGAGCGCCGCGATGGCCTGGTGATCATCAGCAAGGGGCTCAAGGCCGGCGAAACGGTAGTCACCGCCGGCCAGTTGAAACTCACCCAGGGCGCGCCGATCAGCATCAGCCCGGACAAAGCCCTGCAAGCCCCCGACAGCCCGCCGCGCAGCAACTGATCAAGGAACCGTCATGGCCTTTACCGATCCGTTCATCCGCCGCCCGGTGCTGGCCAGCGTGGTCAGCCTGCTGATCGTGCTGCTGGGCTTCCAGGCCTGGAGCAAGTTGCCGATCCGCCAATACCCGCAAATGGAAAACGCCCTGATCACGGTGACCACCGCCTACCCCGGGGCCAACGCCGAAACCATCCAGGGCTACATCACCCAGCCGCTGCAGCAAAGCCTGGCCAGCGCCGAAGGCATCGACTACATGACCTCGGTGAGCCGGCAGAACTTCTCGGTGATTTCGATCTATGCGCGCATCGGCTCGGACAGCGACCGGCTGTTCACCGAGTTGCTGGCCAAGGCCAACGAGGTCAAGAACAAGCTGCCCCAGGACGCCGAAGACCCGGTGCTGAGCAAGGAGGCCGCCGACGCCTCGGCGCTGATGTACGTAAGCTTCTACAGCAGCGAGTTGAGCAACCCGCAGATCACCGATTACCTGTCGCGGGTCATCCAGCCCAAGCTTGCGACCCTGCCGGGCATGGCCGAAGCCGAGATCCTCGGCAACCAGCTGTTCGCCATGCGCCTGTGGATCGACCCGGTAAAGCTTGCCGGCTACGGCCTGAGCGCCAACGACGTGACCCAGGCGGTGCGCGGCTACAACTTCCTTTCGGCGGCCGGCGAGCTCAAGGGCGAGTACATCGTCACCAGTATCAACGCCACCACCGAGCTCAAGAGCGCCGAAGCCTTCGCCAATATCCCGCTCAAGACCAGTGGCGACAGCCGGGTGCTGCTCGGCGACGTGGCGCGGGTTGAAATGGGCGCCGAGAACTACGACACCGTGAGCTCCTTCGACGGCACGCCGTCGGTGTACATCGGCATCAAGGCCACCCCCGGGGCCAACCCGCTGGAAGTGATCAAGGAGGTGCGCAAGCTCATGCCCGAGCTTGAAAGCCAGCTACCGCCGAACCTGAAATCCTCGATCGCCTACGACGCCACGCTGTTCATCCAGGCCTCGATCGACGAAGTGGTCAAGACCCTGGTCGAAGCGGTGCTGATCGTCATCGTCGTGGTCTTCCTGTTCCTCGGCGCCTTGCGCTCGGTGCTGATCCCGGTCATTACCATCCCGCTGTCGATGATCGGCGTGCTGTTTTTCATGCAGTTGATGGGCTATTCGCTGAACTTGCTCACCCTGTTGGCCATGGTCCTGGCCATCGGCCTGGTGGTCGATGACGCTATCGTCGTGGTGGAAAACATCCACCGTCATATCGAAGAAGGTAAATCGCCCTACGATGCGGCCCTGGAAGGCGCTCGCGAAATTGCCATGCCGGTGGTGTCGATGACCATCACCCTGGCGGCGGTGTACGCCCCTATCGGCTTTCTGCAGGGGCTCACCGGCGCGCTGTTCAAGGAGTTCGCCCTGACCCTGGCCGGCGCCGTGGTGATTTCCGGGATCGTCGCCCTGACCCTGTCACCGATGATGTGCGCCCTGCTGTTGCGGCACGAGCAGAACCCCAGCGGCCTGGCCCACCGTCTGGATGTACTCTTCGAACGGCTCAAACTGCACTACCAGAAAACCCTCCATGGCACCCTCAACACCCGGCCAGTGGTGCTGGTGTTCGCGCTGATCGTGCTGTGCCTGATTCCGGTGTTTCTGATGTTCACCAAGAACGAGCTGGCGCCCGATGAAGACCAGGGCATCATCTTCATGATGGCCACCGCCCCGCAGCCAACCAACCTCGATTACCTGAACAGCTACACCGACGAGTTCATCAAGATCTTCAAGGACTTCCCCGAGTACTATTCGTCGTTCCAGATCAACGGCTTCAACGGCGTGCAATCGGGCATCGGCGGCTTTTTGCTCAAGCCGTGGAACGAACGCGAGCGCACCCAGATGCAGCTGCTGCCATTGGTACAGGCCAAGCTCGAAGGCATCAGCGGCCTGCAGATCTTCGGCTTCAACCTGCCCTCGCTACCGGGCACCGGTGAAGGCTTGCCGTTCGCCTTCGTGATCAACACCGCCAACGACTACGCCTCGTTGCTGGAGGTGGCCGAACGGGTCAAGGCGCGTGCCCAGGCGTCGGGCAAGTTCGCCTTCCTCGACATCGACCTGGCCTTCGACAAGCCCGAGGTGGTGGTCGATATCGACCGCGCCAAGGCGGCGCAGATGGGCGTGTCCATGGACGCCCTGGGCGGCACCCTGGCGACCCTGCTGGGCGAGGCGGAGATCAACCGCTTTACCATCGACGGGCGCAGCTACAAGGTCATTGCCCAGGTCGAGCGGCCCTACCGCGACAACCCCGACTGGCTGAACAACTACTACGTGAAGAACCAGCAGGGGCAGATGCTGGCGCTGTCGACCCTGATCAGCATCAGCGACCGCGCCCGCCCGCGTCAGCTCAACCAGTTCCAGCAGCTGAACTCGGCAATCATCCAGGGCTTCCCGATGGTCAGCATGGGCGAGGCGCTGGATACCGTGCGCACGATTGCCCGTGAGGAAGCGCCGGAGGGCTACGGCTTTGACTATGGCGGCGCGGCGCGTCAGTTCGTTCAGGAAGGCAGCGCCCTGTGGGTAACCTTCGGCCTGGCGCTGGCAATCATCTTCCTGGTGCTGGCGGCACAGTTCGAAAGCTTCCGCGACCCGCTGGTGATCCTGGTGACTGTGCCGCTGTCGATCTGCGGGGCGTTGATTCCCCTGTTCCTGGGGATCTCGAGCATGAACATCTACACCCAGGTAGGTCTGGTGACCCTGATCGGGCTGATCAGCAAACACGGCATCCTGATCGTCGAGTTTGCCAATCAGTTGCGCCAGCAAAAAGGCTTGAGCGCCCGCGAAGCGGTGGAAGAAGCCGCAGCCATCCGCCTGCGCCCGGTGCTGATGACCACTGCGGCGATGGTATTTGGCATGGTGCCGCTGATCCTTGCCACCGGCGCCGGCGCGGTCAGCCGCTTCGACATCGGCACGGTGATCGCCACCGGCATGTCGGTGGGCACCTTGTTCACCCTGTTCGTGCTGCCGTGCATCTATACCTTGCTGGCCAAGGCCGATGCGCCGCAAGCCGCCACGCAAACGGTATGAAATGCAAAAGGCCTCGTCGATGACGAGGCCTTTGCCCGAACGCCTTGCAAGGTTTCAGCCGCTGGCGCGTACGCCCTGGCTCAACCCGAACAGCAACAACAGCAGATCGTGATCGGGTTTGGCATCGACCTGGGGCTTGACCACCCGGGGCAACGGACATTGCGCACCGGCATCGACCTTGCTGACTATTTGCGGGCGTGGCTCTTCCCACGCGGCCACGGCGACAGTTGCCACGCCCAGCGCCATCAGCAGGAACACACCTCGAGCTATTTCTAGTTTCATTACTCTAAACCTTTGACAGCGCTGCCAAACGCCATCTGGTAAAAATAGAGCAGTTTTTGCCACTCTGCGTCAGTGAAAGACGAATGGCGGCGCAATTGTTTAAGGTCATTGGCGGCAGCGCGCTGGCAACTGATGCGCCGGCGGCATTTTTCCAGGTCCAGCAATGCCACCTCGGCCCTGGCTTCGGCGCCCTCGCCAACGACCTTGACGAACACGTGCTTGCCATACAGGCAACCATGCTGCCAGTGACCACGGTGCATACGCACCAGGTTCTGCGCCAGGTCCAGCAGGACCCGCTCGTGCAATGCCGGGTGATAGCGCTCACGGGCGCCGGCAGCGAACCAGCTGTCGATGTCCTCGAAACCTTCCAGCGCCTCGCTGACCAGCAACGCGCGCCACTGGTGCTCGGCATCGCGCTCGACGCCGCAATAGACGATATGCGGCACCCGCACGCCAAGCTGCTCGAAACTGTTCAGGGCCTCGTACTCACGGAGCACGGTGGGCCGGCCGAAGGGGTGCAAAAGGCTGCGGTAGATATGGCCGATCTGACGCTTGGCATAGAACGTATGGCCCGTGTCGTCGCTCAGGCGTTGTACACCACTCTCGCCGCCGCGACGCTGGTTGGGCTCCTCGACCCATTCACCCTGCTGCTGCCAGAAATGATCGAACTGATCCTTGTTCGTCGTTGCTGCTGTGCGCTCAAACCCCATGCCCCGCTCACCCCTTACGCAATAGATAGACTCGCCACATGGCATAGAACGGCAAGAAGTCCAATCGTTCCTGAATGCGGAACCCTGCGGCTTCGAATTCTTCTTCAACCGTAGCAGCTGGTAACACAAAACGATTCTGGTAACTGCCCTGCCCGCTTTCGGCGTAACGCCGTTGCTCGAGCTTTTTGCGCCGCCAGGCTTTGAAGTTGCCATCCACCCACAGCGAAACGATCACGCTGTCGCGGGTAACTCGTTGAAATTCCGAGAGTAATGTCTTGCGATGGGCGGCTTCACCGATGTGATGCATCAGCCGCATGCAAAAAATACTGTCGACCGAGTTATCCGGTAAATCGATGGCGAAGGCAGATGTCTGCAAGGTACGTACCCGTTCCACCACATGGGCCGGCTGCGAGGCGCGTGCAGTTTCGAGCATGGCTTCGGAGTTGTCGGCGCCGATGATCACCCTGTTGGGTTTTTCTGCCAGCAACGGCCAGAAACGCCCGGCGCCGCACGGCAGGTCGAGGACCAGCCCGGGCTCGCCAGCCAGCGCCAGGGCGCGACGGGCCAATTGCTCGTCACGCTGGTGGGACATCCGCCGCGCCAGGCCATCCTGGTGCTTGAGGAAGTATTCCTGGGCGTGCTGCTGGTCGTACTTTTCCGAAAACTCGAGTTTGATAGGGCTACGCATTGTGCATCTCCTGACTCCAATGCGCTCACCTTAGGCAGGCAAGCGTTGGCGTCAGGTCATGCTGGTGTGAAAAATTTGTTAGTTTTCGCGGTAAAGGTTTCAACAAATTACAAACTTTCACACCGGCCAATGCCCTGTTACCCCTCGAGCGGCCGCTCGGGTGCCAGGCTCAGGTCGACATGGAAGCGGCAGCCATGGGGCACCATGGCGCTAAGGCTGACCGACCAGCCCTGATCGTCACAGATCCGCTGCACCAGCGACAAACCCAGGCCCAGGCCTTCGCCACGCCGTTCGTCGCCGCGCACGAACGGCCGGAACATGGCTTCGCGCTGCTCTTCGGGAATCCCCACGCCACTGTCCTCGACCAGAAACCCGGCAGGCTCCAGGGTCAGGCGGATAAAGCCTTGGTCGGTGTAGTGCGCGGCGTTGCGCAGCAGGTTGCCCATCACCGCCTGCAGAAAGGTGGCGTTGTACAAGGTCGAGGTTGCGGCCTTGGGGTCGTACAGCAAGGTCAGGCCTTTCTGCTCGATGGTGTCGCGCCAGACGCCAATCAGGTCATCGGCGACTTCCTTCATGGTTGCCTGCGAGGCCACTGCGCCTTCGTCGCGCTGGGCACGGGCAAGCATCAGGAAGGTTTTCACCAGTTCCTGCATCTCTTCGGTGGCGCGGGCGATACGTTCGACCTGGGAGCGCGCCCGGGGCTCCATGTTGGGGTTGACCAGCAACAGCTCGCAGGAGCTGGCCAGCACCATCAGCGGCGTACGCAGCTCGTGGCTGACGTCGCTGGTAAACAGGCGTTCACGGGTCAGGGCATCGCGCAGACGCCCAAGGGTGTCGTCGAAGGCCACCGCCAGCTGGCCGACTTCATCCGCGGCGTAATCTGGCGCCAAAGGTGGTGCCAGGCCGAGCAACTGGTCGCGGTGACGAACCTGGCGCGCCAGGCGAATCACCGGCGCCATAACCCGGCGGGCCAGAACCCAGCCGAGGAACACTGCCAGCGCCAGGCTCAACACGAAGCCGACCACCACGACGGCGAACAGCACCCGCTCGCGTTCTTCGAAATCGCTCTGGTCCTGGAGCAGGACATAGCGCCGGCCATCAACGATTTCGACCATCGCGTGGTAGGACAAGTCTTCGCGAAACACTTCGTGAAAGCCTCGTTCGAGATGGCGCAAATCCTTGGGCAGTTCGAATTCGTCGCGCCCGCCGCTGAAATAGAACAGTTGGTCCGGCCGTGGCCGGTGGCTCCAGTCGCCGACGCTGTCCATGCGCAGCAAGCGCTGCAGATCGCCGCCCAGTACCGCGGAAATCAGCCGCTCCTCGACCAGGTGCACGGTGGCGACAATGCCAAAGGCAAACGCCCCGGCCACCAGTGCGCTCATCAGGGCAAAAGCAATGATGATGCGCTGGGCAAGGCTCTGTCTAAACTCCATCACGGCCCTCGGCCAGACGATAGCCGACGCCGTGGACGGTATGCAGCAGGGGTTTTTCGAAGGGTTTGTCGATCACCTGGCGCAACTGGTGAACATGGCTGCGCAGGCTGTCGCTGTCCGGGCAGTCATCGCCCCACAGCGCCTCTTCGAGCACTTCGCGGCGCAGTACGTGCGGGCTCTTCTGCATCAGCACAGCCAGCAGCTTGAGGCCCACCGGGTTGAGTTTGAGCAGCTTGCCTTCGCGGGTCACTTCCAGGGTGTCCAGGTCGTAGATCAGGTCGCTGATCTGCAAGGTCCGGCGACCGCCGCCCTGGGCCCGGCGCAGTACTGCCTCGATACGCGCGGCCAGCTCCGACAGCGCAAACGGCTTGAGCAGGTAATCGTCAGCGCCAGAACGAAAACCCTGCAAGCGGTCATCGAGCTGGTCTCGGGCGGTGAGCATGATCACCGGGGTATCACGCCGGGCATCTTCGCGCAGACGCTTGCACAGGGTGTAGCCGTCGATGCCGGGCAGCATGATGTCGAGCACGATCAGGTCGTAGTGCTCGGTAGCGGCCAGGTGCAGGCCGGACAGGCCATCCTGGGCACAATCCACCGTGTAGCCCTTCAGGCCCAGGTAGTCGGCCAGGTTGGCCAGGATATCGCGGTTGTCTTCAACCAGTAGAATTCGCATTGGGGTGTCTCCGGTCCGACGCTTTTGCCTGCTTGGCAGGCGCAGCTTAAGGCCATCAGCGCCGCCAGGCTAGGTCGGCGCGACTTTATTGCAGGTTAACGTTTTTTTCACCGAGCCTTCACGGACAGGTGATGGCGGCTGCCCGAGAATTGCCGGTCGGACTCCCCTTTGACCTGCCTGGACTTGCCATGTCACTACCCGCCTACTCCCGTCCGCTGAATTTCTGGATCGCCCTGGGCATTCCCGCCATTACCGCACTCATATTGATCCTGCTGGAACTGACCTCGCTGGACATGGACCTGGCCAAGATGGCGTTCGATCCGGTAGCCGGGCAGTTCATCGGCCGGCACAGCTATTTTCTCGAAGATATCCTGCACGACCGGGTCAAACAGGCGGTAATCGCCCTCGGTTTGCTAGCGATTGTCGCCTTCGCCGTGAGTTTCTTCTGGTCGCGGCTGTTCAGCTGGCGGCGGGAACTGGGTTGCCTGGTGCTGGCCATGGGTTTGTCGACCAGCTTTGTCACCCCGGTCAAGGCAGTAACTGAGGTGCAGTGCCCGTGGAGCCTGAGCGAGTTTGGTGGCAAGGAAACCTACAGCGAGCTGCTCAGCCCGCGCCCGGCTACCGACAAGCCCGGACGCTGCTGGCCAGGCGGCCATGCGGCAACCGGTTTTACCCTGTTTGCACTGTTTTTTGTTTTGCGTGATCGGCGCCCGCGCCTGGCCAGGGCCGCGCTGGTATTCGCCTTTGGCCTGGGTACGCTGTTTTCGGTGGGGCGCATGCTGCAGGGCGCGCACTTCTTTTCGCACAACGTATGGACGGCGGTGTTTTGCTGGCTGATCAGCCTTGGCTGTTACTACTGGGTGCTGTACCGCCGGCCGGTTGAGGTCAAGCAGGACGCGCTGGTTGCTGCAAAGTAAAAAGGCAGGCATAAAAAAGGCTCTTCACGGAATCCCGGGGGCTATGATTCTTGGGTTGGGTTGCGGGCTTATCCATTCGGTGTGGCGCCGCTGTTGGCCCCTTCCGCCCTTACGGCGGGTCCCTTTTGTTCTTGGCAAAAGGAACCAAAACCGCTCGCTCCAGCATACGGCCCTACGCTGCGCTCCGGGTTCCTTCGCTACGGTGCCTTCCAGGGGCATCGCGGCCTACGACTTGCTTCGCCAAGTCTACGTCTCGCGACTTCTGCCTCGGCCGAAGGGTGCTACGCACCAGCCCCCTCCAGACACCTACGCTCAGCCTCCTGAAGTCGCGAAGTTACGGGCGGCGCCTGCACTGACGTATCTGCGAAAGCAGATGTTGGCGAAGCCATGCTGACGCAGGAGCGGGACAGCCCGCTGATAAAACGAGCACCAACGTGATCTTGATAGTCATGCACGCACTTCCAGACGCCGCGAAAAGCGACTTCAGGAGGCCGAGCGGAGGTGCCTGTAGGGGCGGTGCGCAGCACCTTCGGCGGCAGCCGAAGACGCGAGATGTAGACTTGCGAAGCAAGTCGTAGGCCGCGATGCCCCGGAAGGTGCCGTAGCGAGGGGACCCGAAGCGCAGCGTAGGGCCGTATGCAGGAGCAAGCGGTTTTGCCTACTTCTTCCCAAGAGAAAAGTAGGCCGCCGTAAAGGCGGAAGGGGCCAGCAGCAGCCCCACACTGAATGGATAAACTCGCAGCCTCAACATCCCAACCCGGGATTCCGTGAAGAGCCAAAAAAAAGCCCCGCACTAGGCGGGGCTCTTTATCGAGCGGGTAAGGCTGGCTTACATCATGCCGCCCATGCCACCCATACCACCCATGCCGCCCATGTCTGGCATGCCGCCGCCAGCACCAGCTTCCACTGGAGCGTCAGCAACCATGGCTTCGGTGGTGATCATCAGACCGCCAATCGAAGCTGCAGCTTGCAGGGCCGAACGGGTTACTTTGGCAGGGTCGAGGATACCCATCTCGATCATGTCGCCGTACTCGCCGGTCGCAGCGTTGTAACCGAAGTTGCCGGAACCTTGCTTGACCTTGTCGACAACCACGCTTGGCTCGTCGCCGGCGTTGGCAACGATCTGACGCAGTGGCGCTTCAACAGCGCGACGCAGCAGCTGAATACCGACGTTCTGGTCTTCGTTGTCGCCTTTGAGCTCGGAGATAGCTTGCAGCGAGCGAACCAGGGCAACACCACCGCCAGGCACCACGCCTTCTTCGACGGCTGCACGGGTAGCGTGCAGGGCGTCTTCAACGCGGGCTTTCTTCTCTTTCATTTCGACTTCGGTGCCAGCACCGACCTTGATCACGGCAACACCGCCAGCCAGCTTGGCCAGACGCTCTTGCAGTTTTTCACGGTCGTAGTCCGAGGAAGTCTCGGCAACCTGAGCGCGGATCTGGGTGATGCGCGCTTCGATATCGCCTTGAACACCAGCGCCGTCGACGATGATGGTGTTTTCCTTGGACAGGGTCACACGCTTGGCGTTACCCAGGTGCTCCAGGGTAGCGGACTCCAGGCTCAGGCCGATTTCTTCGGAGATCACGGTACCGCCGGTCAGGACAGCGATGTCCTGCAGCATGGCCTTGCGGCGATCGCCGAAGCCAGGGGCCTTGACTGCAGCAACCTTGACGATGCCGCGCATGTTGTTGACCACCAGGGTGGCCAGCGCTTCGCCTTCGACGTCTTCAGCCACGATCAGCAGCGGACGACCGGCCTTGGCAACGGCTTCCAGAACTGGCAGCAGTTCGCGGATGTTGGAGATTTTCTTGTCAACCAGCAGCAGCAGCGGGCCATCCAGCTCGGCGACCATGGTGTCTGGCTTGTTGACGAAGTAAGGGGACAGGTAGCCACGGTCGAACTGCATGCCTTCTACGACCGACAGTTCGTTTTCCAGGCCCGAGCCTTCTTCGACGGTAATCACGCCTTCTTTACCGACTTTTTCCATGGCTTCGGCGATGATGTCACCGATGGAGTTGTCGGAGTTGGCCGAGATGGTGCCGACCTGAGCGATGGCCTTGGAGTCGGCGCATGGCTTGGACAGGGACTTCAGCTCTTTGACGATGGCGATGGTGGCTTTGTCGATACCACGCTTGAGGTCCATCGGGTTCATGCCGGCAGCAACGGCTTTCAGGCCTTCGCTGACGATGGCCTGAGCCAGAACGGTAGCGGTGGTGGTGCCGTCACCAGCTTCGTCGTTGGCCTTGGAGGCAACGTCTTTCAGCAGCTGGGCGCCCATGTTTTCAAAGGCGTCTTTGAGCTCGATTTCTTTGGCAACCGACACACCGTCTTTGGTGATGGTTGGAGCGCCGAAGCTCTTGGCCAGAACAACGTTACGGCCTTTCGGGCCCAGGGTGGCTTTTACAGCGTCAGCCAGAACGTTGACACCAACGAGCATTTTCTTACGGGCGGAGTCGCCGAATTTTACGTCTTTAGCAGCCATGATCGTTTAATCCTTGAATACTTTGGAGTAACGGGAAACCAGCGGAATCAGCCTTCGATGACAGCGAGAATTTCGTTCTCAGCCATCACCAGCAGGTCTTCGCCGTCAACTTTCACAGTGTTGCTGCCCGAGTAAGGGCCGAAAACCACCTTGTCACCCACTTTCACGGCCAGCGCACGCACTTCACCGTTGTCCAGGATGCGACCGGTACCTACAGCGACGACTTCGCCACGGTTAGGTTTTTCAGCGGCCGAACCTGGCAGAACGATACCGCCAGCGGTTTTCGATTCTTCTTCGCTGCGACGGATAACGACGCGGTCATGCAGAGGACGAAGCTTCATTGTCGATCTCTCCTAATTGTGGTTTTCATCGGCCGGTATCGACACCGGCGGGTTGATGCTTGCGGCGTAGCCGCTCGTAGCCCGCGGGGCGGACCACACATGTAATGTCTGGTGCAAATCACCAGAAACCTTGCGGTGACCCATACATGAGGTCGCCAAGAGCAATTACAAGGCTTGGCTGTGAAAATTTTTAGCGATCGGCGCTGCACAAAGCAAAACGGCCCCGATAGGGGCCGTTGGCAAAGCACAGGTAACCTTTACAAGTCCCGTGGATTGCGCAGGTTAGGCTGAGCAGGATCTTCACGGCCGACCACTTCACCTTCGATCACCGTTGGCTGGTGGCCACCGGGCTGGCCCGGCCGCGCCATGAACGGATCATCGCCAAAGGCGCGCTGGCGCATGGCCTGGGCCTCGGCGCGCTCGCGCATCTTGCGCCCGAGCAGGCGACGGGTGAACGGCAGCAGGCAGACCAGGCCGATCACGTCACTGATGAAGCCGGGCAACAGCAGCAGGCCGCCACCGAGCGCCAGCATCAGGCCGTGGAACATGTCCTCGGCCGGCAGCTCGCCGCGCTGCAGGCTCTCGCGGGCACGCAGGGCGGTGGCCAGGCCCGCCACCCGCACCACCAGCACGCCCAGGGCGGAGCCGGCGATGATCAGCAGCAGCGCGGGAAAGAAGCCGATCGCGGTGCTGACCTTGAAAAACACATACAGCTCCAGCACCGGAAAAATCAGAAACAGCAATAGAAAAGCACGCATCAACGGTTCCTCTGCGCAAGATGTCCTTGCAGTAGACCTTTAATGGATGCGATCCCTCGCCATTTCAAGCCTCGGCGGCTTGCCGTTGAGGCCATTGATCGGCGCGGGCCAGAAAAACCAGGGCTTCGCGCACTTGTATCGGCGTATTGCAAGACGATGCGAACGGCAACCAATGCAGGGCCTGGCCAATGCGCAGGTGCATGCCCTCGCTGTCGATGCCGACCATCTGCGCCGCCGCGCCCTGGGGCAGGCCGCTGAGCTGGACGTAGTGCTCGATGGCGTTGGCGTGATCGCTGTTCATGTGCTCGATCATGCTCTGTTCGGCCTTGCCGGCAAAGGGGTTGGCCAGGTTCAGGTGATCGATCCAGTGGATTGCGCCGAAGCCGCCGATGTAGCGATGGCGCACCGGCTTGAGCACCCAGAAGTCGAAATCGTGGGCTTTATGGTAGTTGGCCGATTCGGGGAAGTAACGGTAATAGCGCTCGGCAGCGGCTTCGACTGCCTCGGTCTCGACCAACTGTTGCGCCTCGGCCAGCACGGTCAGGCGGCCCACCGCCTGAACGTCCTCGGCGTCGCGCTCGCCCACCAGCAACGAGCACTTGGGGTCTTTTTGCAGGTTGTGGGTGTGCTGGGCAATGCGGCTGATCAGGATCAGCGGATTTCCGTCGGCATCCAGGCAATAGGGCACCACTGATCCGAACGGAAAGCCCGGCATCGATTTGGAATGGGTCGACAGCACCCCGCGGTACTCTTTGAGCAGCAGCTCCCGTGCCTGTGTTGCGGCTTTAGCGCTCACTGTATGACTCCCCGCTCGATAATCGTCGTAATGCCGAGCGTGCATGCGCGCACGCTCAGGCTAGTTAACCGACAAAATAATCATTATCGCTCGGTGTTGCCAGCGTGCTTACCAGGCCACACCGAAACCTGCGGTATAGCGGGTCTTGTCCAGGTCGCTGTCGCGGGTGCCGCTGATGATGTCTTTCTCGGCCTTGAGGTTGAGCGAGGCCCACTCGGTAACCTTGTAGCGCAGGCCGACCTCGGCATCCAGGGCGTACTCAGCGACGCCGCCCAGCGGTTTGCCGACTTCGCCGTTGGTGAAGAACTCGACGCGCTTGCCAATCAGGTAGCGGTTGTAGTCCCACTTCATGGCCAGCGAGTAGAAGTTGTCCTTGCCGCCGTCGGCGTATTCATAGTCGGTACGGTTGACCAGCGAACCGAGCGAGAACGCGCCCAGTTCGTCATCCCAGAACTGGTAGCCCGGGCCGGTACCCACGGTGCGCTGGCGAGCGAGGTCTTCGATGTGGTCACGCTTGTATTCCAGACGGCCCTGCCAGAACCACTTCTCGGTGATGAAGCGGTCCAGCGCGTATTCGGCGCTCCAGTTGTTGGTGGTGGTGACCTCGTCCTTGCTTTCGCGGTTGTATTCGCCTTCGGCCTGATGGCGCCAGCGGCCGTGACGGGCGGTGGTCTTGAAGTCGATGTCGTAGTCGTCGCTGTCGGTTTCGGCGCGCTTATAGTCCATGGCCAGGTCGACATTGCCCTTCCACGACAGGTCCTCGACCACAGGCTTTGGCTTCATGATCTGCTGGATGCTGGCCAGTTCGACAGTCTTGGGGGCCTCGCCGTTGGCCAGAACGACCTTGCCGTCTTCGGCAGCCTGTAGCGACTTGGCTTTTTCGCCGCTGTAGGCGTCTTGCTTGACCAGCAACTCCTGATCGCTTTCCAGGGTCTGCACCTGCTTCCAGTCCAGGGCAATGGAGCCGCCATAAGGCGTTTCGAGCAACAGTTTGCCGCCATCGAAAACCTTGATCTTGCCGCTCAGCTTGTCACCGTTTTTCATCCACACGGTGTCGGCAAGGGCGGGGGAACAGGCAGCAGCGAGGGCAACGCACAACAAGGCTCTAGGAAACATAAGCGGCAACGGACTCGGGTTCGCGAAAAAAGTCGGGCATTATCCAGATACCCGCCATCAGAGCAAGGACTGACCTGCCCCATGTCGATGAGTTCAATTCTTATTTGCTCGAACAAACCTGCGCGTGCAGCGCGCAATAAGCGAATCCCGCGATGAACGGGATTCCCGGCGATCCGACCGAAAGCGCCGAAGCCCGACGAATGGCACTCTACCTGGTGCTTGGCCAGGTGCCTGCGGGCAAGGTGATCAGCTACGGCGAACTGGCGCAACTGGCAGGTTTAGGCCGTGCGGCGCGCTGGGTCGGGCGTACCCTCAGCCAGTTGCCCAGCGATACCCAGTTGCCCTGGCACCGGGTGCTGGGCGCCGGCGGACGCCTGAGCCTGGCCCTGGGCACCCCTTCAGGCGATGAACAGCGGGCCCGGCTGCGCGCAGAAGGCATCACCTTGCACAATAATCGTGTGGATATGTTGCGCCATGGCTGGCGCCCGATGGAGCACAGCGGTTAGAGTGCGCGCTTTGTTTTCGTAAACTTGAGGCAGATGTTGGCCCATGCCCCGTAAAACCTGGCGCGCTGCGCTCGCTGCCTATGCCAGCCCGTCGACACTGGTGCTGTTGTTGCTCGGCTTTGCCGCCGGCCTGCCTTACATGCTGGTGTTTTCGACCCTGTCGGTATGGCTGCGCGAGGCCGGCGTGGCCCGTGAAACCATCGGCTATGCCAGCCTGATCGGCCTGGCCTATGCCTTCAAATGGGTGTGGTCGCCGCTGCTCGACCAATGGCGCCTGCCGTTGCTCGGCAAACTCGGGCGCCGCCGCTCCTGGCTGGTGCTGTCGCAAATCCTGGTGGTTATCGGCCTGATCGGCATGGGCTTCTGCGACCCGCAAAAGCACCTGTCCTGGCTGATTGCCCTGGCGGTGCTGGTGGCCTTTGCCTCGGCCACCCAGGACATTGCTGTCGACGCCTACCGCCTGGAAATCGCCGATGACCAGCGCCAGGCCGCGCTGGCCGCCAGCTACATGGCCGGCTACCGGGTTGCCGCGCTGCTGGCTACCGCCGGTGCCTTGTTCTTCGCCGAAGGCTTCGGCTCAACCGGCTTCAGCTACCTGCACAAGGCCTGGACCGGCACCTACGTGCTGTTCGGCGTGATGATGCTGCCGGCGCTGATCACCACCCTGCTGATGCGCGAACCGCCGGTGCCACTGCGCACCCAGCTGTCGGCGGCGCGCTACGGCCTGGCCCACCAGCTGGTGTCGGTGTTCGTGCTGATCATCCTGCTGGTGTCGGTACCGGCTACCTTCACCCAGCTGTACAACACCGATTTCGCCAGCGTGCTGTTCGAAGGCGTGAGCCTGCTCGACTTGCTGCTCGAAGACCGCGCCTTCCTGCGCGCAATCCTCTATATCACCCTCACCGCCCTGTGCCTGTCGTCCATGGGCCGCCGCGGCCTGGCACCGGTGCTGACGCCGGTCAACGACTTCATCACCCGCTATCGCTGGCAGGCCCTGCTGCTGCTCGGGTTGATCGCCACCTACCGGATGTCCGACACGGTGATGGGCGTGATGGCCAACGTGTTCTATATCGACCAGGGCTTCACCAAGGACCAGATCGCCAGCGTCAGCAAGATCTTCGGCCTGATCATGACCCTGGTGGGTGCCGGTTTCGGCGGCCTGCTGATTGTGCGCTTCGGCATCTTGCCGATCCTGTTCATCGGCGGCGTGGCGTCGGCGGCGACCAACATCCTGTTCCTGATGCTCGCCGACATGGGCGCCAACCTGCAGATGCTGATCGTCACCATCTCGCTGGACAACTTCAGCTCGGGCCTGGCCACCTCGGCGTTTGTCGCCTACCTGTCGAGCCTGACCAACCTGAAGTTCTCGGCGACCCAGTACGCCCTGCTCAGCTCGATCATGCTGCTGTTGCCGCGGCTGATCGGCGGTTACTCGGGGGTCATGGTCGAGAAATTCGGCTATCACGACTTCTTCCTGATCACCGCCCTGCTTGGCGTGCCGACCCTGATCCTGATCGCCCTGCAATGGCGTCAGGAGCGCGGCAAGCCAGAGCCGGTCGAGCACCAGGTTGCAGAACGCCCCTGAACCGCGCTGAGGCTATCGCCGGGATTACTCCGGGATAGCCTCTGGCAGGTTGCTGGAAGCGCTCAGAACGACCCTCAGCGGCCATAGCGCAAGAATCCCCGCAGCGCCCGCCGCCAGGGCGAAGTGCACCAGGCTGGCACCCGCGCCGAGCATCGCCAGCAACGCCCCGCCAAGGCCCAGCAGGGCAATGGTGATCATCCCCAGCATCGCCGACACCAGGCCCTTGCTCTGCTCGCTGGAAAACAGCGTCATGCGGTACAGCACGGCGTTGGCGATGCCCAGGCCCAGGGCGTACACCGACAAGCCAGCCACCAGGCTCAGCACCGACGGCAGCAGCCAGGTGCCCAGCATCATGCCCAGCAAACCGATCAGGAACGGCCACAGCGCCCGCCGTACCAGGGTAGTCAGCGCGTAGCGATCGGCGATGCGGTTGATGATCAGGTTGCCGAGGATCAACCCGCCGAACACTGGCAATTGCCACAGGGCGTAATCCAGGGTACTCAGGCCCTCGTCATGGATCAGCAGCACCGGCGACAGGCCGATCCAGCCGATCAGCGGCAGGCCGACCAGACCCAGGGCAGCGCTGCCGGCGACAAAGCGGCGGTTGCTCAGCAGTTGCCCGTAGCCTGCCAGCAACGGCAGCAGGTGGATCGGCTGGAACGCCAGGCGTGAGCCGTCGCGGCGCTCGACGCCAAGGGTTTCCGGCATGAACCGGTACAGGGCAAACCAGGCCAGCACCGCCGCCGCGCCGAACAGCACGAACAGCCAGCGCCAGGACACCCACTCCAGCAGCAGGGTGCCGACCAATGGCCCGAGCAGCGGCGAGAGCAAGGCAATATTGGCCAGCAAGGCCATCATCCGCACCGCGTCGGCCTCGCTGAACGCCTCGTTGAGTGCCGGGTAGCTGACGGTCACGACAAAGCCCAGGCCGATGCCCTGCAGCAGGCGCAGCAGGTTGAACAACTCGATGCCCTGCACCCAGAAGGTAGCGATGCAGGCCAGGCAGAAGAACGCGCAGCCACCCAGCAGCAGCGGTCGCCGCCCGTAACGGTCGGCCAGCGGGCCGATCAGCCATTGCAGGACAACGCCGCCAAGCAGGTAGAGGTTCAGCGCGTGGGGAATGAATTCGGGGCTGGCGTTCAGGTCACCGACCACCACCGGCATCGCCGGCATTACCACGTCACTGGCGAGGTAAGTGAGCAGTTCGAACAGCGCCAGGGTCATGGCGAAACAAAACGCCCGCAACGGCGTGATGTTGATCAGGGGGGTAAGCATGATAAGACCGGGCAAACAGAAGTAAGCGAGCCTATATGCCAGAAAGCACCGGGCGCAGGTAGCGCGAAGACGTGAACAAGTGTAATGACTGCTGAAAGCATCGCGGGGCAAGCCCGTTCCTGCAGGATTGTGCAGGAGCGGGCTTGCCCCGCGATTGCCTCAGTCGTTACTGCACCGCCGCTTCCTGCACCACGCGGATCACCCGCTGCGGAAAGGGAATGTCGATGCCTTCGGCCTTGAGGCGGTCACGGGCATGCTCGTTGAGCATGAACAGCACGTCCCAGTAGTCGGCGGTGTTGACCCAGATGCGCAGCGATACCGTGATCGAGCTGTCGCCCAGGGTCGAAATCACTGCCTGTGGCGCCGGGTCCTGGTGCACCCGCGGGTCCTGGGCCAGTTCCAGCAGCACGTTGCGGGCCTTTTGCAGGTCGGCGTCGTAGTCCACGCCCACATCGAACACCACCTTGCGCGTCGGCTGGCGGTTGGTGTTGGTGATGATGCCGTTGGACAGGCTGCCGTTAGGCAGGATCACGGTCTTGTTGTCGCCGGTGCGCAGCACGGTGTGGAAGATCTGGATGCTGTCGACGGTACCCGCAACCCCCTGGGCTTCGATCCAGTCACCGATGCGGAACGGGCGGAACAGCAAAATCAATACGCCACCGGCGAAGTTGGCCAGGCTGCCCTGCAGCGCCAGGCCGATAGCCAGGCCTGCGGCACCGATGGCGGCGACGAAGGAGGTGGTTTCGATGCCGATCATCGAGGCCACGCTGACAATCAGCAGGATCTTCAGGATGATGTTGGCCAGGCTGCTGATGAAGCCTTGCAGGGCCTGGTCGGCATTGCGCAGGGCCAGCAGTTTGCCCAGGCGGAAAGTGACTTTGTTGATCAGCCACCAGCCGATGGCCAGGGTCAGCAGCGCCAGCAACAGGCGGCTGCCGTATTCCATGATCAGTGGAAGCCAGGTTTGCGAAGCCTTGACCAACTGGTCGACCTCAGCGTTGAAATCCATCGTATGTTCTCCTGATGCCGAGCGGCAAAGAGCTGAAAAAGACCTGCCGCAAACGTTTCAGCGGCACCTCGGCCCTCGGACGCCAAAAAGGCGCCAAGGTTCCGGGCTCCGCGACTTCAGTCGCGGAAATTGTTGAACTGCAGGGGCATGCCGAACTCTTTGGCGCGCAGGGCGGCGATCGCTTCTTGCAGGTCGTCGCGCTTCTTGCCGGTGACGCGCACCTGCTCGCCCTGGATGGCGGCCTGGACCTTGAGCTTGGCGTCCTTGATGTGGGCGACGATCTTCTTCGCCAGTTCTTTATCGATACCCTCTTTGAGCACCGCTTCCTGCTTCATGACCTTGCCCGAAGCGAAGGCGTCCTTCACTTCCAGGCACTGCACGTCGATCTTGCGCTTGACCAGGGCCAGCTTGAGGATCTCGATCATCGCTTCGAGCTGGAACTCGGCCTCGGCGGTCAGGTTGACGGTCAGTTCCTTTTCCTTGAACTCGAAGCTGCCCTTGCCCTTGAGGTCATAGCGACGGTCCAGGTCCTTGACCGCGTTTTCCACGGCGTTGGTGACTTCGTGCTTGTCCAGTTCCGATACCACGTCGAACGACGGCATACCTTTTCTCCAAAAAATAAAGGCACCCTCGCGGCTCTGCTGAAAGAGCGCGATGGAGCGCGCAGGGTTTGACGGTTAAAATACCGGATCATTATAACGGTTGCGAAACGCTGATGAGCAGCACCTGGCATATTCTCGGCGCCGGCAGTCTGGGCAGCCTCTGGGCCTGCCGGCTGGCCCGCGCCGGCAAACCGGTCCGGCTGATCCTGCGCGACAAGGCGCGGCTGCAGGCCTATGAAGCCGCAGGCGGCCTGACCCTGGTTGAACAGGGCAAGGCGCAGTTACAGGCGATCCCGGCGCAACTGGCCGACGACCACACGCCGATCCACCGCTTGCTGGTGGCCTGCAAGGCCTACGACGCCGAACAGGCGGTGGCGCAACTGGCGCCGCGCCTGGCTAAAGATGCCGAGCTGATCCTGCTGCAGAACGGTCTGGGCAGCCAGGAAGCGGTGGCCAACCGCGTACCCCACGCCCGCTGCGTGTCCGCCTCGAGCACCGAAGGCGCGTTCCGCGAGCAGGACTGGCAGGTGAATTTCGCCGGGCACGGCTTCAACTGGCTGGGCGATCCGGCCAACCCCGGCGCCCCGGACTGGCTCGATGACCTGAGCGACGCCGGCATTCCCCACCAGTGGACCCCGGACATCCTCACCCGCCTGTGGCGCAAGCTGGCGCTCAATTGTGCGATCAACCCGCTGACCGTGCTGCATGACTGTCGCAATGGCGGCCTGCAGGCGCATCAGTGCGAAGTCGCGACCCTGTGCGCCGAACTTGCCGAGCTGCTGCAATACTGCGGCCAGCCGCAAGCGGCCGAGGGCCTGGTCGATGAAGTGGAACGGGTGATCCATGCCACGGCGGCCAACTACTCTTCCATGTACCAGGATGTTCGCCACGGCCGGCGCACCGAAATCCACTACCTGCTCGGCCATGCCTGCCGCACCGCCAGCCGCCACGGCCGGCAGCTGCCGCACCTGGAACGGCTGTACCGGCGCCTGGTCGAACACCTGAACACGCGCGGATTGCCCTGCGACTGAGCACGGCGCTACCCTGCCCCTTCACCTACAGACCGGGACTACGCCTTTCACATGACCTTGCGCGAACGCCTGGAGAACCTGCCGGTCGGCCAGAAGTTGCTGGCCGCCCTGCTGGTGCTGCTGATCACTATCCTGCTGGTGGCCAACCTGACTTTTATCAGCGCCGCCTACTGGATTTCCCAGGAGAGCATGGCCCCGCAGGCCCTGCAGACCATTGGCCGGCTGGTGTCCAACCCGCAACTGGCGCAACAGGCCAGCGATTCGCCGGAGGCCGCCAAGGCCCTGCTCAAGGAACTCGACAGCTACACCCCGCTGCGCGCCGCCGCCCTGTACGGCAGCGACGGCAAGATGCTTGCGCAATTGCAGCACGGCGAAGCCCTGCCGTTGCCCAAGCGCTACCGCAACATCGACAACTGGCGCCTGACCGAATTTCGCAGCACGCAACTGGTGAACCTGCCGCGCGCGGGCGGCCCGCCCGGCCATCTGCTGCTGGTGGCCAGCAGCGAGCTGCCGATGGCCTTCTACACCGGCACCCTGACCGCGAGCCTGGGCATCCTGGTGTTCAGCATCCTGCTGTGGATGATCATCGCCCGGCAGATCAAACGCCTGATCACCCAGCCGATCTACCAGCTCGAAGAACTCTCGCGCCAGGTCACCCGCGAAGAAAACTACGCCCTGCGCGCCAAGCGCGGCAACGATGACGAGATCGGCAGCCTGGCCGACGCCTTCAACACCATGCTCTCGCGCATCGAAGCCCGCGAGCAGCAGCTCAAGCGCACCCGCGACGAATTCCAGGACGCCTACGACCAGGCCCAGGGCCTGGCCGAAGAAACCCGCCACACCAACCGCAAACTGGAGCTGGAAGTCCAGGTGCGCAGCAAGATCGAGAAAAAACTCACCGGTTTTCAGAACTATCTCAACAGCATCATCGACTCCATGCCCTCGGCGCTGATCGCCCTCGATGAGCAGCTCTATGTCACCCAGTGGAACCAGGAAGCCAGCGCGCTCTCTGGAACGCCGCTAGACGAAGCGCTGAACCAGCCGATCTTCCTTGCCTTCGAACCCCTCAAGCCGTTTTTGCCGCAGCTCAAGGAGAGCGTCGAGAAGCACCGGGTGGCGAAGATCGAGCGGGTAACCTGGACCAAGGACGACGACGCCCGCCACTATGCCCTGACCTTTTACCCACTGATGGGCGGTGGCGGCCGCGGCGTGGTGATCCGCATCGACGACATCACCCAGCGCCTGTCGCTGGAAGAGATGATGGTGCAGTCGGAGAAGATGCTCTCGGTCGGCGGCCTGGCGGCGGGCATGGCCCACGAGATCAACAACCCGCTGGGCGCCATCCTGCACAACGTGCAGAACATTCGCCGGCGGCTATCGCCGGACCTTGCCAAGAACCTCGAACAGGCCGACGAGATCGGCATCGACCTGCCGACCGTCAACCGCTACCTGCAAAGCCGCGAAGTGCCGCAGTTGCTCGACGGCATCCAGCAGGCCGGCGCCCGCGCGGCAAAAATCGTTACCCACATGCTCAGCTTCAGCCGACGCAGCAACCGCCAGTTGGCGCCTTGCGATTTGCCGGCGCTGATCGACCAGGCGGTGGAAATTGCCGGCAACGACTTTGACCTGACCATCGGCTTCGACTTCAAGGGCCAGGCCATCGTCCGCCAGTTCGACCCCAACCTGGGCCCGGTGCCGTGCACCGCCAACGAACTGGAACAGGTGTTGCTCAACCTGCTGAAAAACGCCGCCCAGGCCATTCACCTGCGCCACGACGACAGTGAGCCCGGGCGCATCACCCTGCGCACCCGGCTCAACCCGCCGTGGGCGGAGATCCAGGTCGAGGACAACGGCATCGGCATGCCCGAAGCGGTGCGCAAACGCACCTTCGAGCCGTTCTTCACCACCAAGGAAATCGGCCAGGGCACGGGCCTGGGCCTGTCGGTGTCGTATTTCATCATCACCAACAATCACAAGGGGCAGATGGAAGTGCAATCGGCACCGGGCCAGGGTACTTGCTTCACCTTGCGCCTGCCGCTTGCCCCAAGCAAAACGGAGTCTTGAGCATGGGTTTTCGTTTGTCGAAGATTTACACCCGCACCGGCGACAAAGGTGAAACCGGGCTGGGCGATGGCCGCCGCGTGCCAAAGGACCATCCGCGAATCGAAGCGATTGGCGAGGTCGACAGCCTCAACAGCCAGTTGGGCCTGTTACTGGCCGGGTTGGCCGAACAGCGGCTGGATGAGCTCACTGAAGTACTCGCACCTTGTCAGCACCGGCTGTTCGATCTGGGCGGGGAACTGGCGATGCCGGCGTATCAAGCGTTGAACAGCGCTGAAGTGGAGCGCCTGGAGGCGGCGATCGACCGCTGGAACGAAGAGCTGGGGCCGCTGGAGAACTTCATTCTGCCCAGTGGTTCGGCGCTGATCGCCCAGGCCCACGTGTGCCGCAGCCTGGCCCGCAGTGCCGAGCGGCGCTGCCAGCAGTTGAACAGCATCGAGCCGCTGGCCGGGGTGGGCCTGGCGTATATCAATCGGTTGTCGGATTTGCTGTTTGTCGCGGCACGCTTGATAGCACGGCGTCAGGGAGTGGCCGAGGTGTTGTGGCAGGCTGCGGCCAAACCCTGAGGGCCTCATCGCGGGTCAAGCCCGCTCCTACAGGTAGCGATCCTGTAGGAGCGGACTTGCCCCGCGATCAATTCAGAGCTCAGGCCAGAACGCGCGGATCCCCGCCACACCCTGAGCGCCATGCTGCCAGGCCTTTTCCTGCTCGGCAGCGCCCACGCCACCAAGCAGATACACAGGCTTGCTGAAGCCTTCGATCAGTTGCTGCGCCTGCTCCCAGCCCAATGGCACGGCATCCGGATGGGTCTGGGTCGCCTGCACCGGCGACAGGGTGACGAAATCCACGCCCATCTGCTCGGCCAGTGCCAGTTCTTCAGCGTTATGACACGACGCCGCCAGCCAGCGCTGCCTGGGGAACGGCCGGCCTTTGCTGGCGTACTTGCGCAACTGCTCAGAGGTCAGGTGCCAACCGGCCGCCGGGAAGTCGCCGAGCCATTCCAGCGGGCCCTTGAGCATCAACTGCGCCTTGCCCGCGCACAGACCGACCGCATCTACCGCGACATCGCGGTATTTGGGGTCGTACATGTTCGGCGCACGTAGTTGTACCAGCTTGATTCCGTCGGCAATGGCCTTCTGGATGCCTCGCAACATCTGCGGGACTTCCAGCCCCTCGGGAGTAATCAGGTATTGCCCCGGCAAACGCGCGGCGGCAACGATTGGCTGGTTGGCTTCAGGGAAGTCGTAGTCCGGCAACTCCCGCGCAGTCACCCAGGCCAGCGGCTGGCCTTCGGCGCCATGGGGTTCGCCGCTAAAGCCGTTAACCTCCCAGACATCCAGCAGCACCTGTTTGTCGGGGTAATCGTGCTTGACCTTGATCAGCGGCCGCGCCGCAGTGACAACGATGCCCAGCTCTTCATGAAGCTCACGAGCCAGGGCCACTTCGACCGCTTCGCCGTCTTCGACCTTGCCACCGGGAAATTCCCACAGGCCGCCCTGGTGCTGGCTGTCAGCGCGGCGGGCAATCAGGATGCGTCCGTCGGTGCCGCGGATGACCGCGGCGGCTACATGCACACGTTTCACCCTTCACGCTCCGCCAGGCCAGCTTGTTGCCAGGCCTGGAAGGCTGGCCACTGGTAGATGGTCTCGATATAGGCCGCCGCATCTGCCGGCACTTCGACCCGGTAGGTGCGCAGGCGCACGGCGATCGGGGCAAAGAAGGCATCGGCCAGGCTCAGGCTGCCGAACAGGTAAGGGCCAGCCTCTTTGGCTGCCAGGCGGCATTCGGACCACAGCGCGACGATGCGGTCGATATCGACCTGCACGTCCAGCGGCATGCTTTCCAGCGCTTGATCGCGAGAAAGGTCGAACGGCATGTTGCCACGCAGGGCGAAGAAGCCGCTGTGCATCTGCGCGCAAGCAGAACGGGCCTGGGCACGGGCAGCGACGTCGGTAGGCCAGAGGTTGGCTTGCGGGTGACGCTCGGCCAGGTATTCGGCAATCGCCAGGGAGTCGGCGATCACCCCGTGCTCGCTTTTGAGCAGCGGCACCTTGGCAGTGGGCGAATGCTCGAGCAGGCGCTGGCGGGTGTCAGGCTGGTTGAGCTTGATCAGGGTTTCATCGTAAGTAGCACCGGCCAGCTCAAGGGCCAGGGCGGCGCGCAGCGACCAGGAGGAGTACAGCTTGTCGCCGATGATCAGGTGGTAGCTCATGGTTCGGCTCCATCAGGGGCTTTTCGCGGGTCAAGCCCGCTCCTACAGGTTTGGTAGGAGCGGGCTTGCCCGGCGATGAGGTTAAGTACGGTATTCAGCGTTGATTTTCACGTACTCGTGGGACAGGTCGGTGGTCCAGATGGTTTCGCTGCACTGGCCACGGCCCAGCTCGATACGGATGGTGATTTCTTCACGGGCCATGACTGCCGAGCCCTGGGCTTCGGTGTAGCTGGCGCTGCGCCCGCCCTGGCTGGCGATGCACACATCACCCAGGTAGACGTCGATCAGGCTGACGTCCAGGTCCGGTACACCGGCCCGGCCGACCGCGGCGAGGATCCGGCCCCAGTTCGGGTCGGAGGCGAACAGTGCGGTCTTGATCAGCGGCGAGTGGGCCACGGCATAGCCGACGTCCAGGCACTCCTGATGGTTGCCGCCGCCATTGACTTCAACAGTGACGAACTTGGTCGCACCCTCGCCGTCGCGGACGATGGCCTGGGCGACTTCCATGCACACTTCGAACACGGCTTTTTTCAGCGCTTCGAACAGCGGACCACTGGCTTCGCTGACTTCGGCGACATCGGCCTTGCCGGTGGCAATCAGCATGCAGCAGTCGTTGGTCGAGGTATCGCCGTCGATGGTGATGCGGTTGAACGACTTGTTGGCGCCGTCGAGGATCAGGTCCTTGAGCACCGCCGGGGCCACCTTGGCGTCGGTGGCGATGTAACCGAGCATGGTCGCCATGTTCGGGCGGATCATGCCCGCGCCCTTGCTGATGCCGGTGACTGTGATGGTCACGCCGTCATGCTGGAACTGGCGGCTGGCGCCTTTAGGCAGGGTGTCGGTGGTCATGATGCCGGTGGCGGCAGCGGCCCAGTTGTTTTCCGACAAGTCATCGATGGCTGCCTGCAGGGCGCCTTCGATCTTCTCGACCGGCAGCGGCTCGCCGATCACGCCGGTGGAGAATGGCAGCACGGCACTGGCGTCGACGCCAGTCAGCTCGGCCAGCTTGGCGCAGGTGCGCTCGGCCGCAGCCAGGCCTGGCGCGCCGGTGCCGGCGTTGGCGTTGCCGGTGTTGGTCAGCAGGTAGCGCACGGTACCCTGTACGCGCTGTTTGGCGAGGATCACCGGGGCGGCGCAAAAGGCGTTCAGGGTAAACACGCCGGCGACGCTGGAGCCTTCGGCGCAGCGCATTACCACCACGTCCTTGCGCCCGGGGCGCTTGATGCCCGCAGAGGCGATGCCGAGTTCGAAACCTGGAACCGGGTGCAACGTTGGCAAAGGACCAAGACCAACAGCCATGAAAGCGCTCCTAGAAAAAAGGCACCGGGACAAGATTACCGGCGCTTGAGATGGAACAACGCCGCGACGGTCAGGACCAGTCGCGGCGCGGTGTTCAGATGTTAGCGAGGTACTACGGCGTGATGATCAGTCGATCTTGCCGTGGCACTGCTTGAACTTCTTGCCCGAACCGCACCAGCATGGCTCGTTGCGGCCCAGCTTCTGCTCGTTGCGCACAGGCGCGGCGGCCACGGCAACGTCAGCACCGTCTTCCTGCGGTTCAGCTTCAAGGCCCGGGGCCTCAGCGTGCTGGAACTGCATGCGCGCAGCCAGCTCTTCGGCTTCGCGGCGCAGACGGGCCTCTTCCTCGACCGGATCTTCGCGGCGCACCTGAACGTGCGAGAGCACGCGGATGGTGTCGCGCTTGATCGAATCGAGCAGCTCCTGGAACAGGTTGAACGACTCGCGCTTGTACTCCTGCTTCGGGTTCTTCTGCGCATAGCCGCGCAGGTGGATACCGTGGCGCAGATGGTCCATGGTCGACAGGTGGTCTTTCCACAGGTCGTCGAGCACACGCAGCAGGATCTGCTTCTCGAAGGTACGCAGGGCTTCGGCGCTGGCCTGCTCTTCCTTCTCGTTGTAGGCCGCCAGCAGCTCGGTCATGAGCTTGGCACGCAGGGATTCTTCGTACAGGTGGTCGTCTTCGTCGAGCCATTGCTGAATCGGCAGCTTGACCCCGAAATCGCTGGCCAGGGCCGCTTCCAGGCCGGCCACGTCCCACTGCTCGGGCAGCGATTGCGGCGGAATGTGCTGGGCGACGGTGACGTCGAGCACTTCCTGGCGGAAGTCGGCGATGGTGTCGCCAATGTTGTCGGCTGCCAGCAGGCTGTTACGCATGTGGTAGATGACTTTACGCTGTTCGTTGGCGACGTCGTCGAACTCGAGCAACTGCTTGCGAATGTCGAAGTTGCGGCCTTCGACCTTGCGCTGGGCTTTTTCGATGGCGTTGGTGACCATGCGGTGTTCGATGGCTTCACCGGACTGCATGCCCAGGGCCTTCATAAAGTTCTTCACCCGGTCAGAGGCGAAGATACGCATCAGGCTGTCTTCCAGCGACAGGTAGAAACGGCTCGAACCCGGGTCGCCCTGACGACCGGAACGGCCACGCAGCTGGTTGTCGATACGGCGCGATTCGTGACGCTCGGAAGCAATCACGTGCAGGCCACCGGACTCGATCACCTGCTGGTGACGCTTCTGCCAGTCGGCCTTGATCTGCGCGACCTGCTCGGCGGTCGGGCTGTCCATGGCGGCGACTTCGACTTCCCAGTTACCGCCCAGGAGGATGTCGGTACCGCGACCGGCCATGTTGGTGGCGATGGTCAGCGCACCCGGGCGACCGGCCTGGGCAATGATCTCGGCTTCTTTTTCGTGGTACTTGGCGTTCAGGACCTTGTGATCGATGCCTTCCTTCTGCAGCAGGTTGGACATGTGCTCGGAGGTTTCGATGGTCGCGGTGCCCACCAGGACCGGACGGCCCTGGGTCATGCTTTCCTTGATGTCGGCGATGATCGCCTGGTACTTCTCGTCGGCGGTCAGGTACACCAGGTCGTTGAAGTCCTTACGGGCCAACGGCTTGTTCGGCGGGATCACCATCACGTTGAGGCCGTAGATCGACTGGAACTCGAACGCTTCGGTGTCGGCGGTACCGGTCATGCCCGACAGTTTGTTGTACAGGCGGAAGTAGTTCTGGAAGGTGGTCGAGGCCAGGGTCTGGCTCTCGGCCTGAATGTTCAGGTTCTCTTTCGCTTCGATCGCCTGGTGCAGGCCTTCGGACAGACGACGGCCCGGCATGGTACGCCCGGTGTGTTCGTCGATCAGCAGGATCTGGCCGTCCTGGACGATGTACTCGATGTTGCGATGGAACAGCTTGTGCGCGCGCAGGCCGGCGTAGACGTGGGTCAGCAGGCCCAGGTTGTGCGCCGAGTAGAGGCTCTCGCCCTCGGCCAGCAGGCCGACCTGGGTGAGCATCTCTTCGATGAACTGGTGGCCGGCTTCGTTGAGTTCAACCTGACGGCTCTTCTCGTCGATGCTGTAGTGGCCTTCCTGGGTAACCTGGCCCTCGACTTCCTCGATGTGCTGCTTGAGGCGCGGGATCAGCTTGTTGATCTCGATGTACAGCTTGGAGCTGTCTTCGGCCTGGCCGGAGATGATCAGCGGGGTACGGGCTTCATCGATGAGGATGGAGTCGACTTCGTCGATCACGGCGAAATTCAGCTCGCGCTGGAATTTCTCTTCCATGCTGAAGGCCATGTTGTCGCGCAGGTAGTCGAAACCGAATTCGTTGTTGGTGCCGTAGGTGATGTCGGCGGCATAGGCAATACGCTTCTCTTCCGGCGGCTGGAACGGTGTGACGACACCGACGGTCAGGCCGAGGAATTCGTACAGCGGACGCATCCAGTTGGCATCGCGGCGGGCCAGGTAGTCGTTCACCGTGACCACGTGCACGCCTTTGCCCGACAAGGCATTGAGGTACACGCCCAGGGTTGCGACCAAGGTCTTGCCTTCACCGGTACGCATTTCTGCGATCATGCCTTCGTGCAAGGTCATGCCGCCGATCAGTTGCACATCGAAGTGACGCATGCCCATGACCCGCTTGCCCGCTTCACGGGCGACCGCGAAGGCTTCAGGCAACAGCTGGTCGAGGGTCTCGCCTTTGGCCAGGCGCTCTTTGAACGCTGCGGTCTTGGCGCGCAGCTGCTCGTCCGAGAGGGCCACCATCTGCTCTTCGAAGGCATTGACGATCTGTACCGTCTTGAGCATGCGTTTGACTTCACGCTCGTTCTTGCTTCCAAAAAGTTTTTTTAACAAAGGCGCAAACATATCGGCAGGATCTTCCACACGTGGGGATGGAGGGCGGCCCCGTAAGTCGCCCGTGCAGCCCTAATGGCCGCATGCGAACGAGCATTCTACCCGGAAACGATGGTGAGGAAAGTGGCGGATTTCCACGATGCTGGCACAGCGCTTTGACGGGGCATGGTTAAAATAAGGCCTTTTTCGCCAACTTCAAGCCATTGCAACATGAAGTTTTACCCTCGCAGCGCAAACAGGGCCTGCCTGTGGCGATCTGCTAAGATGGCAGCTCTGTAACTTCAGGTGTCCCTTCATGGCTTTTCGCCCCTCGCCAGCCCGCGCTCCCGCTGTCCTTCTGCGCGAAGCCCGGCCGCTCAAAGCCCTGTTCAGCCAGGCCCAGCGCCTGGCGCAACTGCAGAAGCTGCTCGACAGCCAGCTGCAGCCGGCGGCCCGCGAACATTGCCACCTCGCTTCCTGGCGCGAGGGCACGCTGTTGTTGATCGTCACCGACGGCCACTGGGCCACCCGCCTGCGTTACCAGCAAAAACGCCTGCAACGCCAGTTGCAGACCCTGGAAGCCTTTGCCAGCCTGACGCGGATTGTGTTCAAGGTACAGCCACCGACCACCCAGAGCCGCGCGGCCGGGCACACCGCCGACCTGTCGAGCCGGGCGGCCGAAAGTATTCAGGCGACGGCTGAAGGCATCAGCGATCCGAAGCTGCGGGCGGCGCTGGAGCGGTTGGCCAGCCATGCGCGGGATAAGGATGCGGCGGACTCTTGAGGGTATGACTCGACTTGCCCCCGTTGCACCTGCTATCGCGGGGCATGCCCGCTCCTACAGGGGCTTCAGGCATAAAAAAGGCCACCCGAAGGTGGCCGAAAAAAACTAAAGAAGAGAGTGTTCGTACTTACACTGCCGCAACCGGACGCATGTAAGAGATCGGTGCCGTGCTGGCATCTTCGAAAGTCACCACTTCCCAGGCGTCTGTTTCCTCGATCAGCTTGCGCAGCAGCTGGTTGTTCAGCGCGTGTCCGGACTTGTAGCCCTTGAACTCGCCGATCAGGCTGTTGCCCAGCAGGTAGAGGTCGCCGATGGCGTCGAGGATCTTGTGCTTGACGAATTCGTCTTCGTAGCGAAGACCGTCTTCGTTGAGCACGCCGTCCTTGTCGACCACGATGGCGTTTTCCACACTGCCACCGAGTGCGAGGTTGTGCTTGCGCAGGTACTCGATGTCACTCATGAACCCGAAGGTACGGGCGCGGCTGACTTCCTTCACAAACGAGGTGCTGGAAAAGTCCACGCTGGCGCTTTGGGTCCGGTTGCGGAACACCGGGTGATCGAAATCGATCTCGAAACTCACCTTGAACCCGTCGAATGGCAGGAAAGTAGCGCGCTTGTCGCCGTCTTCCACTGTCACTTCGCGCAGGATGCGGATGAACTTCTTGGCTGCGTCCTGTTCTTCCAGGCCGGCAGATTGAATCAGGAATACAAAGGGCCCAGCGCTACCGTCCATGATCGGCACTTCGGACGCGGAGAGCTCGACGTAGGCGTTATCGATGCCCAGGCCAGCCATGGCCGAGAGCAAGTGCTCAACCGTGTCTACCTTGGTATCGCCGTTGACCAGTGTCGTCGACATGGTGGTCTCGCCGACGTTGGCCGCGCGGGCGGGAATTTCCACCACGGGGTCGAGGTCGGCACGGCGAAATACGATGCCGGTATCCACAGGTGCAGGTTTGAGGGTCAGGTAAACCTTTTCCCCGGAGTGCAGGCCGACACCTGTGGCACGGATAATATTCTTCAGGGTGCGTTGTTTAATCATGGCATTGGCCGCTTCAGCGCAAATTGCGAACTGGTATCAACAAAGGCTGAGGATAATACCAGACCCGGCCTTTGCTGAACACCAATCACCCTTATACCCCTGATAAATTTCATTAATCGGCCTGACGACGCAGGAATGCCGGGATGTCCAGGTAGTCCAGATCGTCTTGCGGATTAAGTTTTGCAGCCGCCGCAGCACCGGCGTGGGCCTGGTTGCGCATCACGGTCGGACGCTCCAGGTCACGGTAGTTAACCGACGACTCGTTGCGTACAGGGGCCGGAGCCGGGGTCTGCGCCGCAGCGGTCTGCATGGTGTTGTCGATAACCTTGACCGGCTTCTCGATTTTCGCACCCAGGCCAGTGGCAACCACGGTAACGTGCAGCTCGTCGCGCATGTCCGGATCGATAACGGTACCGACCTTGACCATGGCGTGATCGGATGCGAAGGCCTCGATGATGCTACCGACGTCCGAGTACTCACCCAGCGACAGGTCAGGACCTGCGGTGATGTTCACCAGGATGCCGCGAGCGCCCTGCAGGTTGACGTCTTCGAGCAGCGGGTTGCGGATGGCTGCCTCGGTCGCTTCACGTGCACGGTTAGGACCGCTGGCACAGCCGGTACCCATCATGGCCATGCCCATCTCGCTCATCACGGTACGCACGTCGGCGAAGTCGACGTTGATCATGCCCGGACGCTTGATGATGTCGGAGATACCGCGAACGGCACCGGCCAGTACGTCGTCAGCCTTGGCGAACGCCGACAGCAGGCTGGCGTCCTTGCCGAGGATGGTCAGCAGCTTCTCGTTGGGGATGGTGATCAGCGAGTCGACGCTGTCAGCCAGTGCACGGATGCCCTCGTCGGCAATCTGCATGCGCTTGCGGCCTTCGAACGGGAACGGCCGGGTCACCACGGCAACGGTGAGGATGCCCAGTTCCTTGGCCACTTCGGCGATGATTGGCGCCGCACCGGTACCGGTACCGCCGCCCATGCCGGTGGTGATGAACACCATGTTGGTGCCTTGCAGCACTTCAGCGATGCGCTCACGGTCTTCCAGCGCGGCCTGGCGGCCGACTTCCGGATTGGCCCCGGCACCCAGGCCCTTGGTCACGCCGGTACCCAGTTGCAGGATGGTGCGCGCGCCGATGTTTTTCAGCGCTTGAGCATCGGTGTTGGCGCAGATGAATTCGACGCCTTCGATGTTGCTCTTGACCATGTGATTGACGGCGTTGCCACCGCCGCCACCGACGCCGATCACTTTGATGACCGGACTTTGCGGGACGTTGTCTACGAGCTCGAACATTTTCCCTCTCCTTACAGTTCTCTAGTTTTTGCGCCTACTACTACTGCTTTGAAACTTTAAAAGTTGCCCTGGACCCAGCGTTTGAAGCGTTCGAACGCTGGAGCCTTCGGTTCATCGCCATAGCCGTTGTTGCTGCTGCTGATACCGGTCAGGGTCAAGCCGTCGGACTGCTTCTGCAGGCCGTAGGTCAAAAGGCCCACACCGGTGGAATAAATCGGGTTGCGCACCACATCGCTAAGGCCGCGAACACTGTGCGGCACGCCCAGGCGTACCGGCATGTGGAAGATTTCCTCGGCAAGTTCTACCGCGCCTTCCATTTTCGAGGTACCGCCGGTCAGGACGATGCCCGCCGGTACCAGGTCTTCGTAGCCGCTGCGACGCAGTTCGGCCTGGATCAGGGTGAAGAGCTCGTCGTAACGCGGCTCGACCACTTCGGCCAGGGCCTGGCGCGACAGTTCGCGCGGCGGACGGTCGCCGACGCTCGGCACCTTGATGGTTTCACCGGCGCCGGCCAGCTTGGCCAGGGCGCAGGCGTAACGGATCTTGATCTCTTCGGCGTATTGAGTCGGGGTACGCAGGGCCATGGCGATGTCGTTGGTCACCTGGTCGCCGGCAATCGGGATCACCGCGGTGTGACGGATCGCGCCTTCAGTGAAGATGGCGATGTCGGTGGTGCCGCCACCGATGTCGACCAGGCACACGCCGAGTTCTTTCTCGTCATCGGTCAGCACCGAGTAGGCCGAGGCCAGTTGCTCGAGGATGATGTCGTCGATTTCCAGGCCGCAGCGACGCACGCACTTTTCGATGTTCTGCGCGGCATTGACGGCGCAGGTGACCACGTGGACCTTGGCTTCCAGACGCACGCCGGACATGCCCAGTGGCTCGCGCACGCCTTCCTGGTTGTCGATCACGTAGTCCTGCGGCAGGGTGTGCAGGACCCGCTGGTCGGCCGGAATGGCCACGGCCTGGGCGGCGTCGAGCACGCGCTCAAGGTCGGCGGCGCTGACTTCACGGTCGCGGATGGCGACGATGCCGTGGGAGTTCAGGCTGCGGATGTGATTGCCGGCCACACCGACGAACGCCGAGTGGATCCGGCAGCCGGCCATCAGTTGGGCCTCTTCGACCGCACGCTGGATCGACTGCACGGTGGACTCGATATTGACCACCACGCCCTTCTTCAGCCCGCGCGATGGGTGGGTGCCGATACCGACGATTTCCAGGGTGCCGTCGGCGGCGACTTCGCCCACCAGTGCCACGACCTTGGAGGTGCCGATATCCAGCCCGACGATCATTTTGCCGCTATGCGCATTTGCCATGGGTCCTGCCTCTCTCTAATTCTTCGCAACGGCGGGTTGGGCCGTCGTCGGTGCATTCGGTTCCCGCCAGCCAACAGCCAGGCCATTGGCATAACGCAGATCGATGCGGGCGATGTTCGTGATCTGTTCTTTGAGTGTCTTGTCGTAAATGGCAATGAAGCGGCGCATCTTTTCCACCAGATGATCGCGTCCCAGCAGCAGTTCGATACCTGGCCCGGCGCTACCGGCACCGGTGGTCAGGAACCAGCTGCCGCGCTCGCGCAACTCCAGCCGGGCAATCGAAAAGCCCATCGGCCGCAACATCTGGCTCAGGACCTGATATTGCTGCATTACTTTTTGCTGCGCCCGCTGCGGCCCGAACAGCTGCGGCAGGTGCTCGTAGTTGGCCAGTTCACGCGGGGTAAAGGCCTGGCCCTGGTTATTGAGCAAGGCTTCGTCACCCCAGCGCGCGACCGGCAACTGTTCTTCCAGGCGGATCACCACTTCATCCGGCCACACCCGGCGCACTTCGGCGTGGGCGATCCAGGGCATCTGCTCCAGTTCCGCGCGCATGCTCGCCAGGTCGACGGTGAAGAAGCTCGCCGCTACGTAGGGGGCGATCCGTTGCTGCACCGCCTGCTGGCTGATGTAGCTGAGGTCGCCCTGTACGGCGATCTTGGTAATCGGCCGATCGGCGTACGGCATCAGGCGCTGGGCACCTTCGTAGGCGCCAAAACCTGCGACGACCAGCAGCACCGGCCACAGCAGGCGCTTGAACACGCTGAAGTTGGCCTTGGGCAGGCGCGCCGACAGTGGCTCCTTGGCCACCATCCGGCTGGCACCACGCGGCACCGGCTTGTTACGGCCGGGGGCGGGTTGCTGATGACGTAACATCGCGCCTTGCATGGGCTTAACCTCGCGCCTCGACGCTTGCCGCCAGGATCGCCAGCACCAACTGCTGGAAGTCCAGGCCGGCCGCGCGTGCCGCCATCGGGACCAGGCTGTGATCAGTCATGCCTGGTGCGGTGTTGACCTCGAGCAGCCAGAAACGCCCCTGCTCGTCCTGCATCACGTCCAGGCGGCCCCAGCCGGCGATGCCGATGGCGTCGCAGGCACGGGCAGTCAGGTCGATCAGCTCTTGTTCCTTGGCCGCGTCCAGGCCGCACGGGATGCGGTACTGGGTATCGTTGGCAATGTACTTGGCGTCGTAGTCATAGAAGGTGTGCGGCGTGCCCAGGGCAATCGGCGGCAACACCTGGCCACGCAGGGTCGCGACGGTGAACTCCGGACCATGAATCCATTGTTCGACCAACACTTGCGAATCGTAGGTAGCGGCGTCCTTCCAGGCGGCGATCAATTCGTCGACACCCTGCACTTTCGCCATACCGATACTGGAACCTTCATGGGCCGGTTTGACGATCAAAGGGAAGCCCAGTTCCGCACCTGCAGAAATACAGTCGGCTTCGCTGCTCAGCACGGCGTGACGAGGGGTCGGAATCCCCAGGCTGTGCCAGACCTGCTTGGTCCGCAGCTTATCCATGGCCAGTGCCGAAGCGAGGATGCCGCTGCCGGTATAAGGGATGCCCAGGCACTCCAGCAAGCCCTGCATGCTGCCGTCTTCACCGCCACGGCCGTGGAGGATGATGAAGGCGCGGTCGATCTTCTCGCTCAGCAGGCGCTGCAGCAGATCGTCACCGACGTCGATGGCGACCACATCGACACCGGCGCTGGTCAGCGCCTGGATGACTGCGGCGCCGGACTTCAGCGAAACCTCGCGCTCGGCGCTCTTGCCGCCGTACAGCACGGCAACGCGGCCGAAGGCTTTCGGGTCGATGGTCGAGTGCAAAGTGGCGTATGCGTTATCAGTCATTTCGACTTCCCCTGACTGGCAACAGCACCAGCGAACAACGGACTCTTGAGTAATTGCGGGGCCAGGCCACCGATGTCACCGGCACCTTGGCACAGCAGGATGTCGCCAGCGCGCAGCAGCGGCTTGACCAGCGGCGCCAGCTCGATGCCGCGCTCGATGTAGATCGGGTCGAGCTGGCCGCGCTGGCGGATGCTGTGGCACAGCTGACGGCTGTCGGCACCGGGGATCGGCTCTTCGCCGGCCGGGTAGACTTCCATCAGCAGCAGTACGTTGGCGTCGGCCAGGACCTGGACGAAATCGTCGTAGAGGTCGCGGGTGCGGCTGTAACGGTGCGGCTGGTAAACCATCACCAGGCGCCGCTCAGGCCAGCCACCGCGCACGGCCTTGATCACCGCCGCGACTTCGGTCGGATGGTGGCCGTAGTCGTCGACCAGCATCACGCTGCCGCCCTCTACCGGCAGTTCGCCGTAGACCTGGAAGCGCCGCCCTACCCCCTGGAACCCCGAAAGGCCCTGGACAATGGCTTCATCGCTGATGCCCTCGTCGGTGGCAATGGCGATGGTCGCCAGGGCGTTGAGCACGTTGTGATTGCCCGGCATGTTGACCGACACGTCCAGCGGCTCGCGATCGCGGCGCAGCACGGTGAAGTGGGTCTGCATGCCCGACTGGCGGACATTGATCGCGCGCACGTCGGCTTCTTCGCTGAAGCCATAGGTGACCGCCGGACGCTTGACCTGCGGGAGGATCTCGCGCACCACCGGATCGTCCAGGCACATCACCGCCAGCCCGTAGAACGGCAGGTTGTGGAGGAACTCGACGAAGGTTTTCTTCAGTTTGTTGAAGTCGCCTTCGTAGGTCGCCATATGGTCGGCGTCGATGTTGGTGACCACCGCCACCAGCGGCTGCAGGTGCAGGAAGCTGGCGTCGCTTTCATCGGCTTCGGCGATCAGGTAGCGGCTGGTGCCGAGCTGGGCATTGGTGCCGGCTGCATTGAGGCGGCCACCGATGACGAAGGTCGGGTCCAGGCCACCGGCGGCGAATACCGAGGCCAGCAGGCTGGTGGTGGTGGTCTTGCCATGGGTACCGGCAACGGCGATGCCGTGGCGGTAGCGCATCAGCTCGGCGAGCATCTCGGCCCGCGGCACCACCGGAATGCGCCGCTCAAGGGCGGTGGCGACCTCCGGGTTGGCGGTGTTGATGGCGCTCGAGACCACCAGCACATCGGCGCTGGCGGCGTTCTCGGCACGGTGACCGATGAAGATCTGCGCACCGAAGGATTCCAGACGCTCGGTGACCGGCGAGGTCTTGAGGTCGGAGCCCGACACCTGGTAACCCAGGTTCAGCAGCACTTCGGCAATACCGCACATGCCCACGCCGCCGATACCGACGAAGTGGATGCGACGGATACGGCGCATTTCCGGTTGTGGCATGGCTTTTTGATTCTCAACCATGGGCCACCTCCAGACAGATATCGACCACGGTGCGGGTGGCAGCGGGCTTGGCCAGGCGCCGGGCAGTGGCGGCCATGGTGGTGAGTTTTTCCGGTTGCATCAGCACCTCGTTCAGGCGTTCAGCGAGTTGCGCTGCGCCAGTTGTCGCTTGTGGCATCAGGAAGGCAGCGCCTTCACGGGCCAGATAATGGGCGTTGTGGGTCTGGTGGTCGTCGATGGCATGGGGCAAGGGCACCAGCATCGAGGGCAAGCCGGCCGCAGCCAGCTCGCTGACAGTCAGCGCACCCGCGCGGCAGACCACCAGATCAGCCCAGCCATAGGCATGGGCCATGTCCTTGATGAACGGCTCTACCTGAGCCTCGACACCCGCCTGGCGATAACGCTCGGCGGTAATCTGGTCGTGCTGCTTGCCAGCCTGGTGGAACACCTCGGGACGAATCTCCTGAGGCACCTGGGCCAGGGCCTGGGGCAGCAGCTTGTTCAGTGGTTCGGCACCCAGGCTTCCGCCGAGTACCAGCAAGCGAGGCCTGCGCGCGCCCAGGGGCTCGCGCAGGGTTTCCATGAACAGTTCGCTGCGCACCGGGTTACCGGTGGTGCGCAGTTTGTCCGACGCTGCGAAGGTGTCGGGGAAAGCTTCGCAGACTCGGCCAGCCAAGGGCACCAGCAGCCGATTGGCGGTACCGGCGCGGGCGTTCTGCTCGTGAATCACCACCGGCACGCCGCAGAGCTTGGCGGCTACGCCACCGGGGCCGGTCACGTAGCCACCGAAGCCGACCACACACACCGGCTTGAGCTGACGAATGACCCGCCGCGCCTGCAGCACCGCCTTGACCAGGGTGAACGGCGCCTTGAGCAACGACAGCTTGCTCTTGCCGCGCAGGCCGGTGACCTGGATCAGGTGCAATTGCAGGCCTGCCTGGGGCACCAGTTCATTCTCGATACCGCGAGGGGTGCCCAGCCAGTGCACGCTGAAGCCGCGCGCCTGGAACTCACGGGCGCAGGCCAGCGCCGGGAACACGTGGCCCCCGGTGCCGCCGGCCATGATCAATACGTTCTTGCCGTTAGCGGCCATGATTCGGCTCCTCGGCAAAATCGCTTTCATCGAATTCGTGTTCTTCACTGCCCAGGTGCGTGCGGCTCTCCCACTCGATCCGCAGCAGCAAGCCGACGCAGGCGCAGCAGATCACCAGCGAGCTACCGCCGTAACTGAGGAACGGCAGGGTCAGGCCCTTGGTCGGCAGCAGGCCGACGTTCACGCCGATGTTGATCAGGAACTGACCAATCCACAGGAAGGCCAGGCCGAAAGCCATGTAGGCGGCAAAGAACTGCTTGGCTTTTTCAGCCCACAGGCCGATGTACAGCGCGCGCACAGTGACAAACACAAACAGCGCCACGGTGACCAGCGAGCCGACCACGCCCAGTTCTTCGGCAAGTACCGAAAAAACGAAGTCGGTGTGCGCTTCGGGCAGGTAGAACTGCTTCTGCACGCTGTTGCCCAGGCCGACACCCAGCCACTCGCCGCGACCGAAGGCGATCAGCGCCTGGGTCAGCTGGTAGCCGGAGCCGAACTGATCCGACCAGGGGTCGGTAAAGGTGATCAAACGTGCCATCCGGTAGGGTTGGGCCTGGACCAGGATGAACACCGCCGCCACCGCCAGCACCACCATCAAGCTGAAACGGAACAGACCGACGCCACCAAGGAACAGCATCGCTGCCGCCGCGCCCATCATGACCACCGTGGCACCGAAGTCCGGCTCCATCAGCAGCAGGCCGGCCATTGGCAACAGCACGATGAACGGCTTGAAGAAGCCCATCCAGCTTTCGCGCACTTCCTGCTGGCGACGCACCAGGTAACCGGCCAGGTAAATGACCACGAAGACCTTGGCGATTTCCGAGGGCTGGACGTTGAAGAAGCTGAAGCCGATCCAGCGCATCGAGCCGTTCACTTCGCGGCCGATGCCCGGCACCAGTACCAGCACCAGCAGGCCGAAGGCGCCGACCAGCATGGTGAAGCCCATCTTCTGCCAGGTGGCGATCGGCACCATCATGGTGACGATGCAGGCAAAGACGCCGATGGCCACGTACACCAGGTGGCGAAACATGTGATACAGCGGGTTGCCCGACTGCGCCGCGGCGACTTCCGAGGACGCCGAGGTGATCATCACCAGGCCGAGGCCGAGCAGCGCCAGGCAGCCGGCGAGCATGGCGAAATCGAGGTCGATGCCGCGACCGCTGATCAGCGGCGATGGATAAGGCTTGATGATGCCGAAGATCATGCCAGCCCTCCTGCGGCCTGGGCGAACAGGCGCCCACGCTCTTCGAAGTTTTTGAACATGTCCAGGCTCGCGCAGGCCGGCGACAACAGCACGGCATCGCCAGGCTGGGCCAGTTCGGCGCATTGCTGCACGGCTTCATCGAGGGTGTTCACCCGGATCTGCGGCACGTCGTCGCCCAGGGCTTGCGCCAGGCGCTCGGCATCGCGGCCAAGCAGCACAACGGCGCGGCAGTTGGCTGCAACCGGTGCGCGCAGGGCGCTGAAGTCGGCACCTTTGCCATCGCCGCCGGCGACCAGCACCAGCTTGCCGTCGATATCGGCGCCCAGGCCTTCGATCGCCGCCAGGGCGGCACCGACGTTGGTCGCCTTGGAGTCGTCATACCAGTTCACGCCGTTACGCTCGCGGATCCACTGGCAACGGTGGGCAAGGCCTGCGAAGGTGCGCAGGCTGGAGAGCATGGCGTCCATCGGCAAACCGACCGCATGGCCCAGGGCCAGGGCCGCCAGGGCGTTGGACTGGTTGTGGGCGCCGCGAATCTTCAGCTCGCGCACCGGCATCAGATTCTGGAATTCGAACGCCAGGTACTTCTCGCCGTTCTCTTCGCGCAGACCGAAGGCCTTGAAGTCGGGCGCATTCAGACCAAAGGTCCATACCGGTTGGCCTTCAGACAACAGAGGCCGGCTCAGGGCATCCTGGCGGTTGACCACCACCTGGCGCGCACCACGGAAGATCCGGTGCTTGGCCAGATGATAGGCCGGCAGGCCGCTGTAGCGGTCCATGTGGTCTTCGCTGACGTTGAGCACGGTGGCCACTTCGGCGTTGAGCTGGTCGGTGGTCTCCAACTGAAAGCTCGACAGCTCCATCACGTACAGCTCGACGTCGTCGCTGAGCAAATCCAGCGCCGGGGTACCGAGGTTGCCGCCGACCGCCACACGTTTGCCTGCCGCGGCGGCCATTTCGCCAACCAGGGTGGTGACAGTGCTTTTGGCGTTGGAGCCGCTGATGGCAATGATCGGCGCCTTGGCGTTGCGGGCGAACAGTTCGATATCGCCCGACAGCTTCACGCCGCGGGCAGCGGCCTGTTGCAGGGCCGGGGTGGCAAGGGCCAGGCCGGGGCTGACATACAGCTCGTCGGCGCGACAGAGAAACTCGACGTCCAGCTCGCCACAGCGCACTTCCACCTGCGGGAAATCACGGCGCAGGGTGTCCAGTTCCGGAGGGTTGTCACGGGTGTCGGCAACCGCAAAGGCAATGCCCCGGTTCGCCAGGAAGCGAACCAGGGACATGCCGCTCTTGCCGAGGCCGACAACGATGCGGAAGTGGTCAGAAGCGATCAAGGACACGCGTTTCTACCTCAGTTTCAGGGTGGCAAGGCCGATCAGCACCAGAATCACGGTGATAATCCAGAAGCGGACGATCACCCGAGGCTCGGGCCAACCCTTGAGTTCAAAGTGGTGGTGAATCGGCGCCATGCGGAACACGCGCTTGCCGGTCAACTTGAAGGAGGCCACCTGGATCACCACCGACAGGGTCTCCATGACGAACACACCGCCCATGATGAACAGGACGATTTCCTGGCGCACGATCACCGCGATCGTGCCCAGTGCGGCGCCCAGTGCCAGGGCACCGACGTCGCCCATGAACACCTGGGCCGGATAGGTGTTGAACCACAAAAAGCCCAGGCCGGCACCGATCAGCGCGCCACAGAATACGATCAGTTCGCCTGCGCCCGGTACATAAGGGATCAGCAGGTATTCAGCGAATTTCACGTTACCCGACAGGTAGCAGAAGATGCCCAGGGCGCCGCCGACCATGACTGTTGGCATGATCGCCAGGCCATCGAGGCCGTCGGTGAGGTTCACCGCGTTGCTCGAGCCAACGATGACGAAGTAGGTCAGGACGACGAAACCGATACCCAACGGGATGGTGACATCCTTGAGCATCGGCACGATCAGGGTGGTTTCGACGCTGGTCGGCGCGGTCATGTAAAGGAAGATCGCCGCGCCCAGGCCGAACACCGACTGCCAGAAATACTTCCAGCGACTCGGCAGGCCGCGCGAGTTCTTCTCGATCACCTTGCGGTAGTCATCGACCCAGCCGATGGCGCCGAACAGCAGGGTGACGATCAGCACCACCCAGACATAACGGTTGGTCAGGTCGGCCCACAGCAGGGTGCTGATGCCGATGGCCGACAGGATCAGTGCGCCACCCATGGTCGGGGTGCCGGATTTGGACAGGTGCGATTGCGGGCCGTCGTTACGAACGGCTTGACCGATCTGGCGAATCTGCAGGGTACGGATCATCCATGGGCCCAGCCACAGGGCCAGCGACAACGCGGTCAGTACACCCAGAATCCCGCGCAGGGACAGGTACTGAAAGACCGCGAAGCCTTTGTAGAACTGTTGCAGATACTCAGCCAGCAGCAGCAGCATTAATGTTTCTCCCCGCTGGAACCGCACAAAGCCGCCACGACGTTCTCCATCGCAGCGCTGCGCGAACCCTTGATCAAAATAGTGGTGTTGGTGGCCTGTTCGGCGGCGCGAACGGCGTCGATCAGGTCAGCTTGATTAGCGAAATGTCGGGCATTGGTACCGAACGCAGCTACCGCGTGGGCCATGTTGGTGCCCACCGCATAGAGTGCCGAAACCTTGTCTTTGGCGTACTCGCCTACCTGCCGATGCCCTTCCTCAGCCCACTGGCCCAATTCGCCGATATCCCCGAGCACCAGGACGGTGCGGCCGGAAAAGCCGGCGAGTATATCAACGGCAGCGCACATCGAGGTGGGGTTTGCGTTGTAAGTGTCATCAATCACCCGCACACCGTTGGCCGCCATCTGCACCACAGTGCGGCCCTTGACCGGTTGCACGGCATTGAGGCCCTGGACGATACCGTCCAGGGTCAGACCAAAGGCATGCGCGGCAGCGGCGGCCGCCAGTGCGTTGGCCACGTTGTGGGTGCCCAGCAGGTTGAGCTGGACCCGCGCCACGCCCAGCGGGCTGTGCAGGTCGAACGACGGGCAACCGCGCGGGTCGTGGGCGATGTTGGCAGCGTGGAAATCGGCGTCGGCGTTGTTCAGGGCGAAGGTCAGCAGTGGGCGATTACCGGCGCGCTTTTTCCAGATGGCGAAGGCCTTGTCATCAAGGTTCAATACGGCCACGCCATCCTGCCCCAGACCTTCGAGGATCTCGCCCTTGGCTTCGACAATCTTCTCTGGCCCGCCGAACTCGCCGACATGAGCAGTTCCGGCATTGTTGATCAACGCGACCTGTGGCTTGGTCAGGCCGACGGTGTAGGCAATTTCGCCGATGCGCGAGGCACCCAGCTCGATCACCGCCGCGGTGTGTTCCGGAGCCAGTTCGAGCAGGGTCAGCGGTGCGCCAAAATCGTTGTTGAGGTTGCCACGGGTGGCCAGCACCGGGCCACGGGTGCGCAGGATGCTGGCAAGCATCTCCTTGACCGTGGTCTTGCCGCTGGAGCCGGTAATGGCGGCGACCGGCTTGTCGAAAGCGGCGCGGTTCAACGCGCCGAGCTGGCCCAGGGCCAGGCGGGTATCGGCAACCACCAACTGCGCCAGGCTGCTGCCCGGCACTTCGCGCTGCACCAGGGCGGCGACCGCGCCTTTGCCAGCAACGTCGTTCAAGTAATCGTGGCCGTCAAAACGCGGCCCGGCCAGGGCAACGAAAAGCTGCCCGGCGGTGATGGCACGGCTGTCGATGCTGACGCCATTGAAGGTTGCATCCTGACCGTGCAGGCGGCCGTTGAGCGGCGCCGTCAGTTGGCTGAGGGACAATGGCTTAAGCATGGGCAGCCTCCCACACGGCCAGGGCCTTCTCAGCTTCAACCAGGTCGGAGAAGTCGTGGCGCTCGCCGTTGATTTCCTGATAGTCCTCATGCCCCTTGCCGGCCAGGACGATGACATCGTCAACGCCGGCGCTGGCAATCAGCTGAGCGATGGCGGCACCGCGGCCGGCAACGAAATCGACCGCATCGGCCTGGGCAAAACCCGGGCGGATGTCGGCGAAGATCTGCTGCGGGTCTTCAGTGCGCGGGTTGTCGTCGGTAACCAGCACGCGGTCAGCCAGGCGCTCGGCAACTTCAGCCATCAGCGGCCGCTTGCCGCGATCGCGATCGCCGCCGCAACCGAACAGGCACAGCAACTGGCCCTTGGCGTGCGGGCGCAACGCTTGCAGCACCTGCTCCAGGGCATCGGGGGTATGCGCGTAATCGACCACCACCAGCGGCTTGCTGCCGCCGCCCAGGCGCTGCATGCGCCCGACCGGGCCTTCCAGCGCCGGGGTGACCTTGAGAATTTCGTCCAGCGGGTAATCCAGCGCCAGCAAGGTGCCGACCGCCGCGAGCATGTTGCTCAGGTTGAAGCGCCCGAGCAGGCGGCTGCGCAGCGCGTGCTCACCCTGGGCGGTGACGATCACGGCGCGCACGCCATCATCATCGAAATGCGCTTCGCGGCAGTACAGCGACGCGGCCGGATCCTTGAGGCTGTAGCTGATCAGGCGCGACTCGCCCTGCCCGGCTGCCAGGCGCCGGCCAAAATCGTCATCGAGGTTGACCACCCGGCAACGCAGGTTCGGCCAGGCGAACAGGCGCGCCTTGGCGTCTTCGTAAGCCTGCATGCTGCCGTGGTAGTCGAGGTGATCACGGGACAGGTTGGTCATCACCGCAATATCGAATGCCAGAGCCGCGACCCGGCCCTGGTCCAGGGCATGGGAAGAGACTTCCATGGCCACGGCCTTGGCCCCGGCCTTTTTCAGGTCGCTCAGGGTCGCCTGCACGGCGATCGGGTCCGGCGTGGTCAGGCGACCGCTTTGCAGGGCGCCATAGAAACCGGTCCCGAGGGTGCCGATCAGGCCACAGTGCTGGCCGAGCTGGTCCAGCGCCTGGGCTACCAGCTGGGTGACGCTGGTCTTGCCGTTGGTGCCGGTGACGCCGACCAGGTCGAGCAGGCGGCTCGGCTCACCGTAGAAACGCCCGGCGATGTCCGACAGTTGCGCGGCCAGGCCCTTGACCGGGATCAACGGCACCTCGGCGATCGGCAGCACGGTGGCGCCTTCGGCTTCATAGGCGACCGCCGCGGCACCGCGCTTGAGCGCGTCGGCAATGTGTTCACGGCCATCCATGCGCGTACCCGGCACCGCCAGGAACAGGTCGCCCGGGCGCACGTTGCGGCTGTCCAGGGTCAGTTCGCGGATCGACGGATCGCGGCTGGCCTGGGTAAAAAGCTTGCTCAATGGCATTGTCATCAACCGCGTCCTCCCTTGACCGGTGCAGCGTTGACTTGCTGCGTAGGTGTTGCCGGCGGCAGGTTGTCCGGCGGAATGTTCATCAGGCGCAGGGTGCCGGACATGACTTTGCTGAACACCGGCGCCGATACCAGACCACCGAAGTAGCCGCCCTTGCTCGGCTCATCGATGACCACGACCACGGCATAGCGCGGGTCGCTCATCGGCCCGAAGCCGGCGAACAGCGAACGGTACGAATTCTCGGTGTAACCCTTGGAACCGATAGTGGCTTTACGCGCGGTGCCCGACTTGCCACCCACGTGGTAGAACGGCACCTGGGCGCGGAACACCCCGCGCGGCGCCTCGATAACCTGCTGGACCATGCCCTGGATAGTCTCGGCGACTTCCTTGGGCACGACCTGGGTAGACTCCGGCGCCTTGTCGACCTTGAGGATGCTCAGCGGCACCATCTTGCCGTCGTTGGCCAGCGCGGCGTAGGCATGCACCAGTTGCAGCGCGGTCACCGACAGGCCGTAGCCGTAGGACAGGGTCGCGGTCTCGGCCTTGCGCCACTCGCGGTGGTTGGGCAGGTTGCCGACGCGCTCGCCCGGGAAGCCCAGGCCGGTGTACTGGCCAAGCCCCAGCTGGGACATGACCCGGTAGATCGATTCGCCACCGATATCGAAGGCAATCTTGCTCATGCCGACGTTACTGGAGTTGATCAGGATGCCGGTCAGGTCGAGGATCGGCCCTTCGCTGCGCGATACGTCGCGAATGGTGTAGCGGCCCAGTTGCAGGGTGCCCGGGTAGACCTCGACCTTGTCGGTCGGCTTCCAGCGCCCGCTCTGCAGGGCCGCGCTCATGGACAGCGGCTTGACCGTCGAACCTGGCTCGAACACGTCGATGATCGCCCGGTTACGCATGGCCGCCGGGAACATGCTGCGACGGTTGTTGGGGTTGTAGGTCGGCTGGTTGACCATGGCCAGCACTTCGCCGGTCTTGACGTCGAGGATCACCAGGCTGCCGGCCTTGGCTTCCTGTTCGGCAATGGCGTTGCGCAACTCGCGGGTGGCCAGGTATTGCAGGCGCAGGTCGATCGACAACGCCAAGGTCTTTCCGGCCTTGGCGTTTTTGGTTACCTGGATGTCCTTGATCAGCCGGCCGCGCCGGTCCTTGATCACCTGTCGCTTGCCGGGCACGCCGGCCAGCCATTCATCGTAGGCCAGCTCCACGCCTTCGCGGCCATGGTCGTCGAGGTCGGTAAAGCCGACCATGTGCGCGGCGACATCGCCGGCCGGGTAGAAACGACGGAATTCCTCGATGCCATAGACACCGGGGACTTTAAGATCGAGCACCACCTGGCCCTGCTCCGGGGTCAGGCCGCGGACCAGGTAAATGAACTCCTTGCTGGCCTGCTGTTCCAGGCGCGCCGCCAGTTGCTGCGGGTTCTGCTTGAGCGCGGCAGCCAGGGCCGGCCAGCGGTCCTTGGCAGCCTGCATTTCTTTCGGGTTGGCCCACAGGGTGGTCACCGGGGTACTGACGGCCAGCGGCTCGCCATTACGGTCGGTGATCAGCCCGCGGTGCGCAGGAATAGGAATATGTCGCAGGCTGCGGGCATCGCCCTGGCCCTTGAGGAAGTCACGGTCGACCACCTGCAGGTCGATGATGCGCCAGGCAATCGCGCCGACCATCAGTGCCAGCAGGGCGATGACCACGCGGAACCGCCATGGGTAGAGTGCGCCTTCAAGTTTCATCATGGCGCCACCATCCGTACTTCGTCAGCGGCCGGAATACGCATTTTCAGCTGTTCGCTGGCAAGGTTCTCGATACGGCTGTGGGCCGTCCAGGTGCTCTGCTCGAGAATCAGTCGGCCCCACTCGGCCTGGGCCTTGTCGCGCTCGCTGAGTTCGCCGTACAGGGTGTTGAGCAACTGACGGTTCCAGTGCGCGCTGTAGGACACCGCCACCGAAGAAACGAGCACGCCAATGAACAGCAGAAGCATCAGGAAGCTTCCGCCTGGCAAAGGCTTGGCGAACAAACGGCTCACCGCAGTTTCTCGGCGACGCGCATGACCGCGCTACGCGAACGTGGGTTGGCCTTGAGCTCGGCTTCGGAAGCGAACTGGGCCTTGCCGTGGACCTTGATCTTCGGCTCGAAGTGCTTGTGCTGGACCGGCAGGTTGCGCGGCAGGTTGTCGGCCTCACCCTTGACCAGCTTGCGCATGAACAGTTTGACGATGCGGTCTTCCAGCGAGTGGAAGCTGATCACCACCAGGCGCCCGCCGACTTCCAGCGCTTCGAGCGCAGCCTCAAGGCCGGCCTCAAGATCACCGAGTTCGTTGTTGACGTGAATGCGCAGGCCCTGGAAGGCACGGGTTGCCGGGTTTTTGCCCTTTTCCCAGGCCGGGTTGGCAACCTTGAGCACTTCGGCAAGGTCGGCGGTGCGGGTAAACGGAGTTTCTTCACGGCGCAGCACCACGGCACGGGCCATGCGCTTGGCAAAGCGCTCTTCGCCGTATTCCTTGAACACCCGGGCGATTTCTTCTTCCGGCGCAGCGGCGATGAACTCGGCAGCGCTGACGCCGCGAGTCGGGTCCATGCGCATGTCCAGCGGGCCGTCGTTGAGGAAGCTGAAGCCGCGCTCAGGGTCGTCCAGCTGTGGCGACGAGACGCCCAGGTCGAGCAGGATGCCGCTGACCTTGCCGGCCAGGCCGCGCTCGGCAACTTCGGCGCCCAGCTCGGCAAAACTGCGCTGCACAATGACAAAGCGGCCGTCTTCGGCCGCCAGCGCTTGCCCGGTGGCAATCGCTTGTGGGTCCTTGTCAAAACCCAGCAGCCGGCCCTGCGGCCCGAGCTTGCTGAGGACTAACCGGCTATGCCCGCCGCGCCCGAAGGTGCCATCCAGATAGCAGCCATCGGCGCGTACGGCGAGAGCCTCGACGGCTTCGTCAAGCAGTACGGTGATGTGGTTAAAGCCGCTATCTATAGTCACAGGATCAAATCACGCAGTTCATCAGGCATGGCGCCCGGTTGTTGGATAGCTGCGAGGTCGGCTGCCGAAACCGCGTTCCAGGCATCCTCGTCCCACAGCTGAAATTTGTTCAGTTGCCCCACCAGCATTGCCTTCTTGTCGAGCTTGGCGTACTCGCGCAAACGCGGCGGCACCAGGAAACGCCCACTGCCATCAAGCTCAAGATCCACCGCATTGCCGATCAGCAAACGCTGCAGGCGGCGGTTCTCTTCACGCAATGACGGCAAGGCGCGCAACTTGGCTTCAATCAGCTCCCACTCATCGAGCGGGTACACACATAAACAGGGATCAACCGCATCGATGGTCACGATCAACTGCCCGGAACTACGCGAATCGAGCTCGTCACGGTACCGGCTCGGCATTGCGAGACGGCCCTTTGCGTCGAGGTTGATGGCGTTGGCTCCGCGGAACACGGCTGCGATTCCCCACAATGTTAGCGTTTTTGTGTCAGAAAACCCACTTCATGCCACTTTCTGCCACTTGCGCACACTATAGGAATCCGCCTACCACACCGTCAAGGCACGCTTATAAGGAAATCCCTTACAGATCGGAGATTTAGCGCGCACAGAGAAGATAGAAGGACAATTCGGAAGGGATTTTGACAAAAAAACTCAAACCCGCTCAGACGGATAGAGAGCGAAGTTAAAGTAATTTATTAAGAGTAAGATTTTTTCGGTATTACCAGCACGCATCTGCTATCGATTCAAGCAGGAGGGGAAGAGGTGGAGAGTCGATCTGTAAGCCGGGTTCTGTCGAGGACAGTCATTCCTCTACGACGGCCATCACTGGACGCCTTTAGCAACCTACCCGGTTCCAACGCGGGCCGCGCCATATGGAACCCTATTTGGTCTTGCTCCGAGTGGGGTTTACCTAGCCATGAACTGTTGCCAGTCATGCGGTGCGCTCTTACCGCACCTTTTCACCCTTACCGGCACCGAAGTGCTTAGGCGGTTATTTTCTGTGGCACTTTCCGTAGGCTCGCGCCCCCCAGGCATTACCTGGCACTCTGCCCTATGGAGCCCGGACTTTCCTCCCCCCTCTATTGCGGAACAATAGAAGGCAGCGACTGTCCAATCGACTCTCCGCCGCAAAGGTTAACGGTAGCGGGCGCCAAGAACAAGCGATAAAACCGATAATAGCACTATAACATCAGTGGGCTTTCTGTTTTTCCAGTGCCGCCTGGTACAGCAGGTTCTTGCGCACCCCGGTGATTTCCGCCGCCAGCGCAGCGGCGCGCTTGAGCGGCATTTCCGCCAGCAGCAGGTCGAGAATACGCATTGCCTCGCTGCTGACCGCCTGCTCATCTTCCGGCGCGGTATAGCCCGCCACCAGCACCACACACTCGCCACGCTGCTGATTGCTGTCAGCCTCGACGAAAGCGCGCAGCTCGGCCAGCGGCAAACCCTTGAGGGTCTCGAAGGTTTTGGTCAGCTCGCGGGCCAGCAACGCCGGGCGCTCGCCACCGAATACCTCTTCCATGTCCTGCAGGCACTCGAGAATCCGGTGCGGTGCTTCGTAGAAGATCAGCGTACGCGGCTCTTCCTTTACCTGACTCAGGCGCGCGCGACGTCCTACAGCCTTGGCTGGCAGGAAGCCTTCGAAGATGAACCGGTCCGACGGCAGGCCAGCGGCCGACAGCGCCGCGATCAGCGCGCAGGCACCGGGCACCGGCACCACTGCGATGCCGGCGGCGCGGGCCTGGCGCACCAGGTGATAGCCAGGATCGGAAATCAGCGGCGTACCGGCGTCGGAAATCAGCGCGACGTTGTCGCCCGCCAGCAAACGGGTGATAAAACGACTGCCCTCATCACGCTCGTTGTGCTCGTGGCAGGCAGCCAGCGGCGTGTTGATACCAAAGTGTTGCATCAGACGAATGGAGTGACGGGTGTCTTCGGCGGCGATCAGCGCCACATCACCGAGTATTTTCAGTGCCCGGGCACTCATGTCATCCAGGTTGCCGATCGGCGTGGCCACCACGTAAAGCGTGCCCGAAGTGGATTGGGAAGCCCCTGGAACATCAGTCACTGCACACACCTGTCGTCATGATCAAAGCGCCATTGTAGCCCGAGACTCGGCAACATTGGGCAATCAGGATTGCCGCAAAGCGGCGTTCCAGCACCTATATTGAAGGATTAACGCCAGCAAGATCGCGCCCCGGCCAGCGCTTGGGTACAATTGCCAGTTAATTTGATCGAGTAACAGGACCCTTACATGATCGCTTGCCTGCGGCTGTTCACAGCCCTTTGCCTCGCCGCCCTGCTGGCAGCCTGCGCCAGCTCGCCCTCGTCGAGCCTCGGCGAACTGCCGCGCACACCGGATGCCAGCATCGAGCAACTGCTTGAACAGGCCACCACCAGCAAGACGCCGGAGCAAGCTGCACTGTTGCGCCTGAGCGCCGCCGACCTGGCCTACAAGCAAAAGGACAATGCCCGCGCCGCGCGCATCCTCGAGCAGGTGCCGCTGGAGCAGCTCAAACCGGCCCAGCAGATCTTCGCCAGCACCCTGGCGGCAGAACTGGCCATGAGCCGCAACCAGCCGAAAATGGCCCTGGTCGCCTTGAGCCACCCAAGCCTGGCGCGCCTCAACGAGCTGCCGGAAGATCAACAGATCCGTACCCGCAGCGTGCATGCCGCAGTGCTGGAAGCCAACGGCCAGCCACTGGCCGCCGCCCAGGAGCGCGCGCAATTGACGCCGCTGCTCAAGGGCGATGCTGCCAACGCCAACAACGACGCGATCTGGAACCTGGTAGCCGCCACCCCGCGCGATCAGCTCAATAACCTCAGCAGCGGCACCGACACCATGGCCGGCTGGGCCAGCCTGGCCCTGGCGGTAAAAGGCGCCGGCACCGTCGAGCAGCAACAAGCCGCCATCGACGCCTGGCGCGCCCAGCACGCCGATCACCCGGCCGCCGCCCAGCTGCCACCGTCGCTGATCAAGCTGATGGAACTGACCAGCCAGCCGCTGACCAAAATCGCCCTGCTGCTGCCACAGGAAGGCCAGTTGGCCGGCGTTGCCCGCGCCCTGCGTGACGGTTTCATGGCCGCGCACTTCCAGGCCCAGCAAGCCGGCCAGAAGCCGCCGACCATCGAAGTCTTCGACAGCTCGCGACTGACCTCGCTGGACGACTTTTACCGCCAGGCCCAGGCCTCTGGCGTGCAACTGGTGGTTGGCCCGCTGGAAAAACCGCTGGTGAAAAAGCTCGCCGCCTACCCGCAACTGCCGATCACCACCCTCGCCCTGAACTACAGCGATGCCGGCCAGAAAGGCCCGGAGCAGCTGTATCAGTTCGGCCTCGCCGCCGAAGACGAAGCCCGTGAAGTGTCGCGCCGCGCCCGCGCCGACGGCATGGTGCGCGCCGTCGCCCTGGTGCCGAAAGGCGAATGGGGCGACCGCGTGCTCAAGGCCTTCCGCCAGGACTGGGAAGCCAACGGTGGCAGCCTGCTGGCTGCCCAGCACATCGACCAGCCGGTAGCCCTGGCCCAGCAGATCGCCGAGCTGTTCCAGCTGCGCCAGAGCGAAGGCCGCGCCAAGAGCCTGCAAAGCACCGTCGGCGGCGCCGTATCGGCCCAGCCGTCGCGCCGCCAGGACATCGACTTCATCTTCCTTGCCGCCACCCCGCAGCAAGGCCAGCAGATCAAGCCGACCCTGAACTTCCAGTACGCTGGCGACGTACCGGTGTATGCCACCTCGCACGTTTACAGCGCCAGCGGCGACGTCAACCAGTACCGCGACCTCACCGGCGTGCGCTTTTGCGATACTCCATGGCTGCTCGACAGCGGCAACCCGTTGCGCCAGCAGGTAGAACGTCAGTGGCCACAAGCGGCCGGCAGCCTCGGCCGCCTGTACGCCATGGGCATCGACGCCTTCAGCCTGGCACCACGCCTGGGCCAGCTGCGCGCGCTGCCGGAAAACCGCATTGACGGCCTGTCCGGCAGCCTGAGCATGAACGAGAACCAGCGCATCGAGCGGCAACTGCCGTGGGCCGAGTTCACCGGCGGCCAAATCAAACGCCTGCCCGACACCCCACGCTGATGCCCGACAGTTCGCGCCAACAGGCCGGCCAGGCCGCCGAACGGCAAGCCCTTGAATACCTTCAAGGGCAAGGCCTGCGGCTGCTGGCGCAGAACTGGCGATGCAAACGCGGCGAGCTTGATCTGGTCATGCTCGACAGCGATACAGTAGTATTCGTCGAAGTCCGCTACCGGCTGCACGCGGATTTTGGCGGTGCGCTCGCCAGTATCGACGGGCGCAAGCAGGACAAACTGGTGCTAGCCGCCGAGTCTTTTCTGCAAAAGGAAACACGCTGGGCCAACCACCCCTGCCGTTTCGATGTCATCGCCTTGCAAGGCAGAGGCCATTCGGGCCCACCGCTGGACTGGCTGAAAAATGCCTTCGAGTGCTGAACCCGCCACTGCCCTGCGCCATTACCCCTACAACTTTTTTGCTCTTTGCTTCACGGGCTGCACAGTCATGTGCCGGGACCTTTTTTGTATACTCCCGACGCGCCCGGCCAGCCGCCCTACTTAAGGTCACACTGATGGACATGCAATCCCGAATTCGCCAGCTTTTTCAGGCCAGCATCAACACCAAGCAACAGGCGATGGAAGTCCTTGCACCACACATCGAGCAAGCCAGTCAGGTCATGGTCAATGCGCTGCTCAACGAGGGCAAGATGCTTGCCTGCGGCAACGGCGGCTCGGCCGGCGATGCCCAGCACTTTTCTTCCGAACTGCTCAACCGCTTCGAGCGTGAGCGCCCGAGCCTGCCGGCCATCGCCCTGACCACCGACAGCTCGACCATCACCTCGATCGCCAACGACTACAGCTACAACGAAATATTCTCCAAGCAGATCCGCGCCCTGGGCCAGCCCGGCGATGTGCTGCTGGCGATTTCGACCAGCGGTAACTCGGCGAACATTATTCAGGCGATCCAGGCCGCACATGATCGCGAAATGATTGTCGTAGCTCTGACCGGGCGCGATGGCGGCGGCATGGCCTCGCTGCTGCTGCCTGAAGACGTCGAGATTCGCGTACCGGCCAACGTCACCGCACGTATCCAGGAAGTCCACCTGCTGGCGATCCACTGCCTCTGCGACCTGATCGACAGCCAACTGTTCGGGAGTGAAGAATGACCCCTAACCGCCTCGGCCTGATGGCCCTGACCCTGTGCCTGAGCCTCACCGGTTGCAGCTCGGTGCTCACCGCCACCCGCGACAAGCCGATCGAGGACGACCGCGGCACCCGCACCTTCGGCAGCAAGATCGATGACTCGCTGATCGAAACCAAAGTCGCGGTGAACGTCGCCAAGGCCAGCCCTGACCTGGACAAGAACTCGCACATTGTCGTCAGCAGCTTCAACGGCATCGTCCTGCTCGCCGGGCAAACCCCGCGCGCCGACCTCAAGGGCCTGGCCGAACAGGCTGCCGGCCAGGTCCAGCGGGTGAAAAAGGTGCATAACGAGCTGCAGGTGCTGCCGCCCTCCTCGATCCTGGCGCGCAACAACGACGCCTGGCTGACCACCAAGATCAAGACCCAGATGCTCACCGACAGCAACATTCCCGGTTCACGCATCAAGGTCATCACCGAAAACGGCATCGTCTACATGCTCGGCCTGCTGACCCAGCAGGAAGCCTCGCGCGCCACCAACCTGGTGCAGGGCGTGTCGGGCGTGCAGAAGATCGTCAAGCTGTTCGAATACATCGACTGATAAACCCATCGCGGGGCAAGCGCCCCGCGATCCAACCATCCTTAGGAAGTCCCCATGAAAAACGGCCTGCTGCCAACCTTGCTGATTGGCGCCTTCGCCACCCTGGCCGGCTGCTCCACCCCAACCCAGATCACCCTCAACGACGGCCGCGAATTCCAGGCAGTCGACGCGCCGCACTACGACCGCGCCGCCGGCTTCTACGAGTTCAAGCAGCTCGATGGCAAGGTGATCAAGGTCAACAAGGACCAGGTCCGCACGATCACCGACCTGTAATCCAGGCCGGCAGACACAAAAAAGGCGATCCATGCGGATCGCCTTTTTTGTTACTTGACCACCTTCAAGCTCGGACGCCCGCTTGGCCGCGGCGGCTGGCCGCCGGCAGGCGGACCGTCGTCATCCGGCTCGACGCTGTCGTCTTCTTCATCTTCATCATCGAGCAGCGGCGGCTCGAGTTCGAAGACCATACCCTGGCCGTTTTCCCGGGCATAAATACCGAGGATGGCACCGGCAGGCACGAACAGGGTGTGAGCAACGCCGCCAAAGCGGCCCTCGAAGCTCACAGCCTCGTTATCCATGTGCAGGTGACGTACGGCACTGGGTGAGATGTTGAGGACGATCTGGCCGTCACTGGCGAAGCTCTGGGGTACCTGGACGGCCGGGTATTCGGCGTTGACCAGCATATGCGGTGTGCAGTCGTTGTCCACGATCCACTCATAGAGTGCACGTACCAAATAGGGGCGACTGGAGTTCATCGACAGCTCCTTAAAACCTAGCGCATTTCACGTTCAGCAGCGGACAGGCTTGCCTGGAAGGCTTCGCGGGCAAACTGTCGCTCCATGTAGTCGAGCAACGGCTTGGCCGGCCGCGGCAGTTCGATACCCAACACCGGCAAACGCCAGAGTATGGGCAATAGACAACAATCGACCAGACTTTGCTCCTCACTCAAGAAACAAGGCTTGTCGGCAAACAACGGCGACACTCCGGTCAGGCTCTCGCGCAGCTCCTTGCGCGCCTGTACCCGTGCCGGCTCCTTGCTGCGCGGGTCGAGTATCAGGTCGACCAGCGCACACCAGTCGCGCTGGATACGGTGGATCAGCAGGCGGCTGTTGGCCCGCGCCACCGGATACACCGGCAACAATGGCGGGTGCGGGTAACGTTCATCGAGGTATTCCATCACCACGGTCGACTCGTACAACGCCAGGTCGCGATCGACCAGGGTTGGCACGCTGCCATAGGGGTTCACTTCAACCAGCTTGGGCGGAAGGCGACCAGGATCGACGTTGATGATCTCGACACTGACACCCTTCTCGGCGAGAACGATGCGCACCCGATGAGAATAATGGTCAGCGGGGTCGGAGTAGCAGGCTAACCGGTTGGTCACGCCCATAGTGGTCCTCCTCGCGTATGAATTTATAAATGCTGCAAATGCAAACGCGCCCTGCGAGCGCCCCTGTGATTCCAGAGGCGCCCCAGGGCGCGTTCAACTACCAGAAACTACTGCGTGATCAGTGCACGTCCTTCCAGTATTCGCGCTTGAGCAGGTAAGCGAATACGAAGAAGAAGGCCAGATACAGCAGCACATAGGTACCGATGCGCTGGCTTTCCAGTTTGACCGGGTTAGCCGAGTAGGCCAGGAAGGTCACCAGGTTCTTGACCTTCTCGTCGAACTGCTCTGGCGTCAGGGTACCGGATTTCGGCTCCACGGTCAGCTGGTCGCATGCTTCATGAGTCAAAGGCGAGCCGGTCAGCGGGTCGTATTGCTTCTTGCCATCGACCACGGTCTGCACTTGCTTGCAGCCAATCACCTGGTTGCCCTGCAGGCCAACCAGCACGTTAGGCATGCCGACGTTGGGGAAAACCTTGTTGTTCACCCCGTACGGACGCGACTTGTCCTCATAGAAACTACGCAGGTAGCTGTACAGCCAGTCGGTACCACGGACCCGGGCAACCAGGGTCAGGTCAGGCGGCGCGGCACCGAACCAGGTCTTGGCATCTTCAGGCTTCATGCCGATCTTCATGTGGTCGCCAATCTTGGCGCCGGTGAACACCAGCTTCTCGAGCATCAGCTCGTGAGGAATGCCCAGGTCGTCAGCCACGCGCTCGTAACGCTGGAACTTGGCGCTATGGCAACCCATGCAATAGTTGGCGAAGGTGCGTGCGCCGTCCTGCATGGCGGCCTTGTCGGTGAGGTCGATATCGACCTTGTCCAGCTCCAGGCCGTGTTCGGCGGCGAAGGTGAACGCGGGCATCACTGCCAGAATCAATACTGCAAATAGCTTTTTCATCAGCCAGTCACCCTTTCCGGAACCGGTTTGGTCTTCTCGAGCCGGGTGTAGAACGGCATCAGAAGGAAGTAGGCGAAATACAGGAAGGTGCATACCTGCGACAGCAGCGTACGGCCCGGGGTAGGCGCCAGAACGCCGAGCACACCGAGGATCACGAACGAGATGCAGAACACCAGCAGCCAGACCTTGCTCATCCAGCCCTTGTAGCGCATGGACTTGACCGGGCTGCGATCCAGCCACGGCAGGACGAACAGCACGGCGATCGCGGCGCCCATGGCAATTACACCGAGCAGCTTGTCCGGAACAGCGCGCAAGATCGCGTAGAACGGAGTGAAGTACCAGACCGGGGCAATGTGCTCAGGGGTCTTGAAGGCGTTGGCCTGTTCGAAGTTCGGTTTTTCCAGGAAGTAACCGCCCATTTCCGGGAAGAAAAACACGATGGCGCAGAACACGAAGAGGAACACGACGACGCCGACGATATCCTTCACGGTGTAGTAAGGGTGGAACGCGATACCGTCCAGCGGCACGCCGTTCTCGTCCTTGTGCTTCTTGATGTCGACACCGTCAGGGTTGTTCGAACCGACTTCGTGCAGCGCCAGGATATGCAGCACCACCAGGCCGAGAATGACGATCGGCAGGGCCACCACGTGCAGGGCGAAGAAGCGGTTCAGGGTGATGCCGGAGATCAGGTAGTCACCGCGGATCCACTGGGTCAGGTCGTCGCCGATCACCGGAATGGCGCCGAACAGCGAGATGATCACCTGGGCACCCCAGTAGGACATCTGGCCCCATGGCAGCAGGTAGCCCATGAACGCTTCGGCCATCAGCGCCAGGTAGATCAGCATGCCGAACACCCAGACCAGTTCGCGAGGCTTCTGGTACGAGCCGTACAGCAGGCCGCGGAACATGTGCAGGTAGACGACGATGAAGAACGCCGAGGCGCCGGTGGAGTGCAGGTAGCGCAGGATCCAGCCGTATTCGACGTCACGCATGATGTATTCGACCGAGGCGAACGCCTCTTCGGCCGAAGGGGTGAAGCTCATGGTCAGCCACACGCCGGTGACGATCTGGTTGACCAGGACCAGCAGGGCCAGGGAGCCGAAGAAATAGAAGAAGTTGAAGTTCTTCGGTGCGTAATACTTGCTGAGATGGTCTTCCCACATCTTGGTCGCGGGGAAGCGGGCGTCAACCCAATCCATGAACTTACTCATCACGCGTTCTCCTGATCGACGCCGACGACAATGATGTCGTCCGACTCATAAGAGTGCGGCGGCACTGGCAGATTGAGCGGCGCCGGCTGGGATTTGTAGACGCGGCCAGCCAGGTCGTAGTGGGAGCCGTGGCACGGGCAGAAGTAGCCGCCGACCCACTTCGGACCCAGGTCGACAGGTGCCACTTCCGGACGGAAGGTCGGCGAGCAGCCCAGGTGGGTGCACAGGCCGACCAGCACGAGGATTTCCGGCTTGATCGAGCGGTTCGACGGATCGACGTAAGTGGGTTGAACCGAAGCCTTGGACTCTGGGTCGGAGAGGTCGCCGGTGATCTTCTTGAGGTTACCGAGGATCTCCTCGGTACGACGGACGATGAACACCGGTTGGCCGCGCCACTCAGCAATCATCTGCTGACCAGGCTCTACCTTGGCGATATTGACCTTCACCGGTGCACCCGCGGCTTTCGCCTTGGCACTGGGGAACCATGACCCTACGAACGGGACCGCAGCCCCCACCGCTCCTGCAGCACCCACCACGGACGTGGCTGCTACGAGGAAGCGACGCCGGCCTGCATTGACGCCGTCATTGCTCATTCAGTCCTCTCCCATCAGCTTTATGGCCTGTTGCAACAGGCATCTACTAAGTAATTTCTGAACTGCTAAAAATTTGCCGCATGGTAATGAAAAGACCCTTCTCTGACAAGGTGATTAGCCTTGTGCCACCCCGCTATCCCTTGTAACTCTTGACTTGCGTCTATGCGGCAAGTTGTCACAGTAAACAACAGCATAGTTATTCAAGACATAAAAAAAGCCCGGTTCCACCAGGAACCGGGCTTTTTTTGAACGCCGAAGCGAAATTAACGCTTGGAGTACTGAGGACGCTTACGTGCTTTACGCAGACCCACTTTCTTACGCTCGACTTCACGGGCGTCGCGGGTGACGTAGCCAGCTTTGCGCAGAGCGCCACGCAGGGTTTCGTCGTAGTCCATCAGTGCACGGGTGATACCGTGACGGATTGCACCGGCCTGGCCGCTGACACCACCACCGATAACGGTGACGTAGATGTCGAACTTTTCGGTGGTCTCGGTCAGTTCCAGCGGCTGGCGTACTACCATGCGCGCGGTTTCACGACCGAAGAACACGTCCAGAGAACGGTTGTTGATGGAGATGTTACCGGTACCTGGACGCAGGAAAACGCGAGCGGTTGCGGTCTTGCGACGGCCAGTGCCGTAATTTTGAGTCGCCGACATAATGAACTATTCCGTTAAATCTTCAGTTCTTGGGGCTGCTGAGCAGTATGAGGGTGAGTAGCGCCCGCATAGACTTTCAGCTTACGGTACATGTCGCGACCCAGTGGGTTCTTAGGCAGCATGCCTTTAACCGCGGTCTCGATCACGCGCTCTGGGGCCTTGGCGATCAACTTCTCGAAGTTGATTTCCTTGATACCGCCCGGGAAGCCGGAGTGGGAGTAGTACATTTTGTCCGAAGTCTTGGCACCAGTGACACGAACCTGCTCGGCGTTGATGACGACGATGTAGTCGCCGGTGTCAACGTGAGGAGTGTACTCTGGCTTGTGCTTGCCACGCAGACGGCTCGCGATCTCAGTGGCCAGACGACCCAGGGTCTTGCCAGCAGCGTCAACGACGAACCAGTCGCGCTTTACTGTTTCCGGTTTAGCAGTAAAAGTTTTCATTCTTTATAGCCTCAGGGGCCGCCCAGCGAAAATAAGACGGCAGATCTTACTGGATAGTGCGCACCTTGACAAGTCAAGGACACAGCCGCACACGGACGCTATCGGGGGCTCGGGTCAGCGCGTCCAATATTCGGCAGGGTTCTTCTATGGAGCGGGGCATCACTCCCGCTGCACGGAGAGGGGCTGAATTATCCAGATTGCGAAAAAAAATTCAACCTGCTTTTATGCTTCTTTTAGACAGGAAGCAGTCGAATGGACTATCGCCAGCTGGGCCGAACCGACCTCAACGTCAGCGCCCTGTGCCTTGGCAGCATGACCTGGGGCGAGCAGAACGACCAGACCCAGGCCTTCGCCCAGATCGAACGGGCCAAGGCCGCCGGGATCAATTTCATCGATACCGCCGAGATGTACCCCGTCCCTCCCCGCCCGGAAACCTACGCCGCCACCGAGCGCATGATCGGTAACGGGTTCAAGCAGCGCGGCGATCGCGCCCAGTGGATCCTGGCCAGCAAGGTGGCCGGCCCCGGCAACGGCATCAACCATATCCGCGACGGCCTGCTCAAGCACAACCGCCAGCACATCGTCGCCGCCCTGGACGACAGCCTCAAGCGCCTGCAGACCGACTGGATCGACCTCTACCAGTTGCACTGGCCAGAGCGCAGCACCAACTTCTTCGGCAAGCTGGGTTACCAGCATGCGCCGCAAGACCTGTTCACCCCGCTGGAAGAAACCCTCGAAGTGCTCGACGAGCAGGTCAAGGCCGGCAAGATCCGCCACATCGGCCTGTCCAACGAAACCCCGTGGGGCACCATGAAGTTCCTGCAGCTGGCCGAAAGCCGCGGCTGGAGCCGCGCGGTGTCGATCCAGAACCCCTACAACCTGCTCAACCGCAGCTTCGAAGTGGGCCTGGCGGAAATCGCCATCCGCGAACAGTGCGGCCTGCTGGCCTACTCGCCCCTGGCTTTCGGCATGCTCTCGGGCAAGTACGAAAACGGCGCACGCCCGGCCGCGGGCCGCCTGACCCTGTTCAGCCGCTTCTCGCGCTACTCCAACCCGCAAACCGTGGCTGCCTGCAGCCGCTACGTGAAGCTGGCCCGCGACCATGGCCTGGACCCGGCGCAAATGGCCCTGGCCTTCGTCACCCGCCAGCCGTTCGTGACCAGCAACATCATCGGTGCCACCACCCTCGAGCAACTGGACAGCAACCTGGCAAGCGCCGACCTCAAGCTCAGCGACGAGCTGCTGGCGGCCATCGAGGCCATCCATCAGGACCAGCCCAACCCCGCGCCCTGAGACGCAATCCCGGTTCCCATCAACAAGGTGGGAACCGAGGGTAGACACAATCGCCAAAAAATAAGACGATCCAGCCGGTGATTGACCACTCTACCCTATAAGAATAAAGAAAATGATGTTTACCCAACCCACGGCGTCCTTGCGGCGCGTCAGTATCCTGGCCATCGACAATGTCTTCGCATCGACCCTGATGCAGGCCAAGGATTTCTTCCATCTCGCCAGCCTGCGCTACAGCAAGCAGTTGGGCCTGGGCCTGCAGCCGATGTTCGAAACCCGCCTGGTGAGCCCTGACGGCCAGCCTGTGCGCAGCTTCAGCGAAGTGATGCTGCCGGTCGACAGCGGCCTGGAGCAGGCCGACATCATCATCCTGCCGGCGTTCTGGGACGATTTCGATGCCCTCTGCCAGCGCTACCCGCAAGTATTGCCCTGGCTACGCGAGCAACACGCCCGCGGCGCCGTGCTCTGCGGCGAGGCCAGCGGCGTGTTCTGGCTGGCCGAAGCCGGGTTGCTCGACGGCAAGGAGGCGACCACCTACTGGCGCTTCTTCAGCCAGTTCGAAGAGCGCTTCCCCAAGGTCAGCCTCAACCAGGACAAACACCTGACCGACGCCGACAACCTCTATTGCGCCGGCGGCACCACCTCGGCCTGCGACCTGTACATCTACCTGATCGAGCGTTTCTGCGGGGCCAACGTTGCGCAAGCGGTGGCCCGTGACATCCTCTACGAAGTACAGCGCAACTACACCCCGGGGCGCATGGGCTTTGGCGGGCAGAAACTGCACCAGGACTTGATCATCCTGCAGATCCAGCACTGGCTCGAAGAACATTTCGCCGACAAGTTCCGCTTCGAGGACGTGGCCCGCAACCACGGCATGAGCATCCGCAACTTCATGCGCCGCTTCCAGAGCGCCACCGGCGACAAGCCGCTGCACTACCTGCAACGGCTGCGGATCGAAACGGCCAAGGGCTTGCTGTCGGGCACACGCAAAAGCATCAAGACCATCAGCTATGAAGTTGGTTATGACGATGCGAGTTTCTTTGCCCGGTTGTTCAGGCAGCACACAGAGTTGTCGCCGAATCAGTATCGGCAGCAGTTTATGCAGGAGGCCTGAAAGGCCTCTTCAGCGGCAAGCTATAAGCTACAAGCGGCAAGTAAGAGCAGGATCAAAAGCAGCACGCGGTCGGCTCTTGATCCTGCTTGCAGCTTGAAGCTTGAAACTTGCAGCTACTTTTAAGGCTTATGCGCCCGCGACAGGAATTCGTGGGACTGCATTTCCAGCAGGCGGCTCAGGGTGCGCTGGAACTCGAAGGTCAGGCGACCACCGGTGTACAGGTCCTTGAGTTCAACCTCGGCCGAGATGATCAGCTTGACGTTGCGGTCATAGAACTCGTCGACCATGTTGATGAAGCGTCGGGCGATGTCGTCGGTGGCGACGCTCATCTGCTCGACGCCGCTGAGCAGCACGGCATGGAAGATCTTGCCCAGTTCGATGTAGTCGTTCTGGCTGCGCGGGCCGTCGCACAGTTCGCGGAATTCGAACCAGGCCACGTCGTCACAGGTACGCAGGGCTCGGATTTCGCGGTTCTCGATCACCAGCACATCGTTCTCGACCGCCTGGGTGCACTCCGGGGTCAGTGCCTTGAAGCTTTTGCGCAGGCTTTCGTGGGCCGCTTCGTCGAGCGGGAAGTGGAACAGCTCGGCTTGTTCCAGGTGCCGCAGGCGATAGTCGACGCCGCTGTCGACGTTGACGATCTCGGTGTTCTGCTTGATCAGGGCAATCGCCGGCAGGAAGCGTGCGCGCTGCAGGCCGTCCTTGTACAGGCCGTCAGGGACGATGTTGGAGGTGGCCACCAGGGTCACGCCGTTCTTGAACAGCTCCTCCATCAGGGTGCCGAGGATCATCGCATCGGTAATGTCGGAGACGAAGAACTCATCGAAGCAGATCACCCGGGCCTCGTCGGAGAAGCGCTTGGCGATGATGGTCAGCGGGTTCTTCTCGCCCTTGAGGGTTTTCATTTCCTCGTGGACGCGCTTCATGAAGCGGTGGAAGTGCGTGCGCACCTTCTGCTTGAACGGCAGCGCTTCAAAGAAGGTATCGACCAGGTAGGTCTTGCCGCGGCCTACCCCACCCCAGAAATACAAGCCCTTGACCGGTGCCTGGTCCTTCTTGCCGAACAACTTGCCGAACACACCCGGCTTGTTGTTCTGCGCCGCGATCAGATCGTCGTACAGGCGCTGCAGATGACGCACTGCAGTTTCCTGCGCCGCGTCATGGAAGAATTCGGGACGTTTCAGATCTGCTTGATATCGTTCTAGGGGCGTCATAATTCGTTAGCAAGGTAACAAAAACGGGCCGTCACTGTAGCGACGGCCCGGGATAATGGCAATCAGACTTCCGATAAGCCGTTCAGTCCTGCTGGGGCACCAGGGCCGCGCGCAGGGTTTCGATGGCGCTGTCGCGGGCGGCGCCGTCGGCAAACTGCGGGCCGTCGCCAACGCACTCGCCTTCCAGCCACAGGCTGAAGCCCAGGCCTTCGTGGCGCACGTCAAGCTCGCCGCCCTGCTGCAGTTGCTTGCTCACAGCACCTGCGGTCTTGCCGTCGGCGAAGTTGCGCGACAACAGCAGTTGCTCGCCATCGGCCGCCAGCAGGCGGAAGCGGAAGCTGCCGTCGTCTTCGCGGAAGCTGACAAAGCGCGCGGTCTTGGCCGCCTTCTTCTTGACCTGGGCCGTGGCCTGCTCGACGTTACGGAACGAGCGCAGGCCGACCGCTTCGCGCAGCTCCTCAAGGAACGGCGTGGCCACCTTGCGGGCTTTTTGCGCGCCGGCCAGGAGGATGTCCTCAAGGTCGGCCGGGCGGCTGATCAACTGGTGATAACGCTCGCGCGGCTCGCTCAGCTGGCCATCGAGCAACTGGAACAGGCGCTGCTTGGCTTCGCCCCAACCCAGGCCCTGGAGCAGTTCGCTGCGAAACTCATCGGCCTGGGAGGCAGTGGCGAAGGCCTGGAACAGGGTGAACAGGTGCGCGTTGTCCGGATCCTTGGCTTCGCCCGGGGCGCGGGAGTCGGTGACGATGCGCGAGATGGCATCCTTCATGTCCTTGGCGCTGGTGAACAACGGGATGGTGTTGTCGTAGCTCTTGGACATCTTGCGCCCGTCCAGGCCCGGCAGGGTGGCGACGCTTTCTTCGATCAGCGCTTCGGGCATGGCGAAGAATTCCTTGCCCTGGCCGAACAGGTGGTTGAAGCGCTGGCCGATGTCGCGGGCCATTTCCACGTGCTGGATCTGGTCACGGCCGACTGGCACCTTGTTGGCGTTGAACATCAGGATGTCGGCGGCCATCAGTACCGGGTAGCTGTACAGGCCCATGCTGATGCCGGCATCCGGGTCTTCGCCGTTCTCGACGTTCTTGTCCACCGACGCCTTGTAGGCGTGCGCGCGGTTGAGCAGGCCCTTGGCCGCAACGCAGGTCAGCAGCCAGGTCAGCTCGGGAATCTCGGGGATGTCGGACTGACGATAGAAAGTCACTCGCTCCGGGTCCAGGCCACCGGCCAGCCAGGTCGCGGCGATTTCCAGGCGCGAGCGCTGGATGCGCTGCGGGTCGTCGCATTTGATCAGGGCGTGGTAGTCGGCCAGAAAATAGAACGAGTCGACACCCGGCTCACGGCTGGCGAGGATCGCCGGGCGGATGGCACCGGCGTAGTTGCCCAGGTGAGGCGTGCCCGTGGTGGTGATACCGGTAAGGATGCGCGTAGTCATGGGTAATCGCTTATCAGGCTTGTATCAGTTCGAAAGGCGTGGCAGCACCAGTTCCTTGAGGTCGGTGAGCTTGCCATGGAAAAAGTGTCCGCATTCTGCCACTTTCAGCAGCTCATGGGGGCGTGGCAGTGCGCCGGACCAAGCGTAGACGATCTGCGGATCGATCACTTCGTCGGTTTGCGGCTGGATCACGCTCAGCGCGCAGCCTTGTGGCAAGGTGTCGTGATCCTGCAGGCGCATCACCGCTGGCGCAACCATGAACAGGTGCTTCAATTCGATACCGCTTGCTTCAAGACGCCCGCCGAGGCTGGCCGCAACAAAGCCGCCGAATGAAAAACCCATCAGGGTCAGGGGCATCTGCGGATGTTGTTCCAGCAGCCAGGTCGCCGCCGCCTGAGCATCGTCCACTTCGCCGCTGCCCATGTCATGGTTGCCAGCGCTGGCACCGACACCACGATAGTTGAATCGCAAGGTGATGTAACCGGCATCGCGGGCGGTGCGCTGCAGCATCGACACCACCTTGTTGGTCATGGTCCCGCCCTGCACCGGGTTAGGGTGACACAGCAACACCACGCCACGGGCGTCGGCAACATCAAGGTACAAGGCTTCCAGTTGGCCGACCGGGCCATCGATGAATACGGGGGTTTCGCGGATAAGCAAGGATAAACTCCGTGACCTCGGAAAGGGTCGACTCGTCTAGCTGAATGATTCTGTCTGAGATATTTGCGATCGTTCGCGGTATACAGCGCAGGTCCGAGCCGTTAACGTAAAGCAAAGCCGTTTATAGAGGAAGGACTCGTGGAACTCTCGCTCTTAGTTTGGTTGTTGCCGACCCTGGCCCTCGTCGTGGGTGTCGTCGTTGGTTTCCTGGTCGCCCGCCTGCTGCCCAATGCCGCACCGAGCAGCACCCAGCGTCAGCTGGATGATATCCAGGAACGTTTCGACAGCTACCAGAATGAGGTGGTTACTCACTTCAACAGTACGGCTGCGCTGGTCAAAAAGCTGACCCAAAGTTACCAGGACGTCCAGGATCACCTGGCCGAGGGCGCCAACCGCCTGGCCCTGGACGAACTCACCCGCCAGCGCCTGCTGGCCGCCCTGCACTCTGAAGCCGTGCAGCCTGCGCGTGATCGCCTGACCCCGCCGAAGGACACCGAGGTGCCGCGCGACTACGCACCGAAAGCGCCCAACGCACCGGGCATGCTCGATGAGCATTACGGGCTCAAGCGTTAAAAATGCAAACCCCGCCAACTGGCGGGGTTTTTTATTATGGCTGCTGTTGCAGCCTGCAAGAGCGGGCTTGCCCCGTGATGAGCCTCAGCAATACCAAGGCGCCTCCCCCTCCCGGTAGCCATACTTCTCCCGCGCCTCATCCAGCACCCGCCGCTCAACTCCACCCTGGCGCACCAGGCTGTGCAGGCTTGCCAGAACAATGCTGAAACGATCGACCTCGAAGAAACGCCGCAGCTGCTGGCGGGTATCACTGCGGCCGAAACCGTCGGTACCCAGCGTCACATAAGGTGCCTGTACATATTCAGCAATCAATTGCGGCCAGGCCCGCACGTAATCGGTTGCCGCAATCACCGGCGCGTCACCATCCAGGCAGCGCTGCACATGGCTCAGATCAGCACTGCCCTGCCCCAACCGACTGGCGCGATCTACATCCCGCGCCTCACGCGCCAGCTCGCTGAAGCTGGTGACACTGAACACTTCACTGGCAACCTGCCAGTCGCTGGCCAGCAGTTCACTGGCAGCAATCACCTCGCGCAGAATCGCCCCGGAGCCCAGCAGGCGCACCCGCCCCTGGGCAGCCGGCAGCTGCTGTTCGACATAACGGTACATGCCGCGCAAAACCTCTTCATGCACCTGCGCCGGCAGGGACGGCTGTGGATAGTTTTCGTTCATCACCGCGACATAATGAAATTCATCGCACTGTTCAGTGAGCATGCGCCGCGCCGCGTACTCGAGGATCACCGCCAGCTCGCCAGCAAAGCACGGCTCCCAGGCCCGGCAGTTGGGCACCATCGAGGCCATCACCAGGCTTGAACCGTCCTGGTGCTGCAGCCCCTCTCCGCCCAGCGTGGTGCGCCCGGCAGTGGCGCCCAGCAGCAGGCCACGGGCGCGCTGGTCGGCGGCGGCCCAGATCAGGTCACCGACGCGTTGAAAGCCGAACATCGAGTAATAGATGTACACCGGCAGCATCGGTTCGCCATGCACCGCGTAGGACGTTGCCGCCGCCACCCAGGAAGAAATCGCCCCGGCTTCGGTAATACCTTCCTCCAGCAACTGGCCATCGCGCGCTTCCTTGTAGGACAGCAACGACCCTGCGTCTTCCGGCTCGTAGCATTGCCCCTGGGGCGAGTAGATGCCGATCTGCCGGAACAGGCTGGCCATGCCGAAGGTGCGCGCCTCGTCGGCGACTATCGGCACCACCCGCGGCCCCAGCTGCGGCGCCTTGAGCCAGGCGCTGAGCATGCGCACGGCGGCCATGGTGGTGGACATTTCCTTGCCGTCGGCCTGCAGGGCGAAGCCGCCCATGGCCTCCAGCGCTGGCACCGGCACCGGGCGTACGTCGCTGCGCCGAGCAGGCAGCGGCCCACCCAGAGCTTCCCGCCGCTCGCGCAGGTAGCGCATTTCTGCGCTGTCTTGGTCCGGTCGATAGAACTGCAACTGTTCGACCTGCGCGTCCGACAGCGGCAAATGAAAACGATCACGAAAGGCCAGCAAGGCCTGCACGTCGAGCTTCTTGGCCTGGTGCGCGGTCATTCGCGATTCACCGGCGGCGCTCATGCCGTAGCCCTTCTTGGTCTTGGCCAGAATAACCGTTGGCCGGCCCTTGCAGGCCTTGGCGGCGGCGAAGGCGGCGTACAGTTTGCGAAAATCGTGGCCACCGCGTTTCAACGCATTGATCTCGGCCGAGCTCATGTGCTCCACCAGCTTTTGCAAGGCCGGTTGCTGGTTGAAAAAGTGCTCGAGGTTGTAGGCGCCATCTTTGGCCCCAAGGTTCTGGAACTGCCCGTCCGGGGTCGCCGCCAACTGGCGCAACAGCACGTGCTCGGTGTCACGAGCGAACAATGCGTCCCACTCCGAGCCCCAGAGCACCTTGATCACGTTCCAGCCGGCGCCACTGAACAGCGCCTCCAGTTCCTGGATGATCTGGCCGTTGCCGCGCACCGGGCCGTCCAGGCGCTGCAGGTTGCAGTTGACCACGAAGGTCAGGTTGTCCAGTTGCTCGCGGGCGGCCAGGGTCAGGCCGGCAATCGACTCCGGCTCGTCCATCTCGCCATCGCCAAACACCCCCCAGACGTGCCGGGCACTGGTATCGAGCAACTGGCGGTTGTGCAGGTAGCGCATGAACCGCGCCTGGTAGATCGCGTTGAGTGGGCCGATGCCCATGGAGCCTGTCGGAAACTGCCAGAAGTCCGGCATCAGCCACGGATGTGGGTAGGAGCACAGGCCCTTGCCAGCCACTTCCTGGCGATAGCTGGCCAGTTGCTCTTCGCTCAAACGTCCTTCAAGGAAGGCCCGGGCATAAATGCCCGGCGCCGAATGCGGCTGGAAGAACACCAGGTCAGCGCTGCGTTGCTCGCCACCGGCCTCACCGCGAAAAAAGTGCTGGAAACCGACTTCGAAAATCTCTGCGGCCGAGGCATAACTGGCGATGTGCCCGCCGAGGTCGCCATAAGCGTGGTTGGCCCGCATGACCATGGCCAGGGCGTTCCAGCGCAGGATGCTGGTGATGCGCTCATCGAGCTCCAGATCACCCGGATAGACGCCCTGCTGCTCCACCGACAAGCTATTGCGATAGGCCGAAAAGGCCTGGGCCCCGCGCTCCAGACCCAGCTCACGGGCATGGGTTTGCAGTTGCTGCAGCAGAAACCGCGCACGCTCCGGGCCGCAGTGCAGCAGGGTCGAATCCAGTGCGTCCAGCCATTCGGCGGTTTCCCCCGGGTCGCTGTCCTGCTGTGGATCGCCCGGGCGCCGCGGCACACCTTCGCCAGGCACAAGGTTCATCATTGCCACCATTGCATTGACCTCGTCCGTGAAAGGTTAGGCGCAGGCCTTGAGCGCCTGTTGAATATCCGCCAGCAGGTCGTCGATGTCCTCCAGGCCCACCGACAGGCGTACCAGCCCTTCGGAAATGCCGTACTGCGCACGCTCCTCTGGGGTATAGCTGGAGTGGGTCATGCTTGCCGGGTGTTGGGCCAGCGATTCGGCATCGCCAAGGCTGACGGCACGGCTGAACAACTGCAGGGCATTCATGAAACGCCTGCCGGCAGTGATGCCGCCCTTGAGCTCAAAGGCGATCATGCCGCCCGGCAAACGCATCTGCCGCTGGGCCAGCTCATATTGAGCAAAGCCGGGCAGGCCGGGGTAATTGAGCATTTCAACTTCCGGCTGTTGCTCGAGGTATTCGGCAATGGCCTGGGCGTTGCTGCAGTGGCGCTCCATGCGCAAGTTCAGGGTTTTCATCCCGCGCATCAGCAAGGCGGCGTCATGGGGAGACATCACTGCACCGGTCATGTCCTTCAAGCCTTCCAGACGAATCCTGTCCACCAACGCCTTGCGTCCCACCACCAGGCCGGCAGTGATATCGCCATGGCCACTGAGGTACTTGGTCGCCGAATGCACCACCAGGTCGGCGCCCAGCTCCAGGGGTCGCTGCAGGTACGGCGTGCAGTAAGTGTTGTCGACCACCACGCTGATATCGTGCTGGTGCGCAAGCGCGGCCACGGCAGCGATATCGGTCATCTGCATATTGGGGTTGGCCGGGGTTTCGAAATAGATCACCCGGGTATTGCCGTTGATCGCCGCAGCGACAGCCTGCAGGTCGCTCATGTCGACATGCCTGACCTTGACCCCGAACTCGCCGATACCATGGTGTAAAAAGGCAAAGGTGCAGCCGTACAGGGTGCGCCCCACCAGCACCTCGTCGCCGGGGCGCAGCAGGGTCCACAGGGTCGCGGTAATCGCGCCCATCCCCGAGGCCAGCGCCAGGCCGGCTTCGCCGCCTTCGAGCGAGGCCATGCGTTGTTCCAGCAAGGCCAGGGTAGGGTTGGAAATCCGGCTGTAGAAATGTCCGGCCTGTTCCCCGGCGAAGCAGGCAGCGCCGTACTCGACGGTCGGAAAAGCAAAGGTCGCGGTCTGGTAGATCGGTGGCACCAGGGCACCACTGTGTTCCAGTGGATCGTAACCGTGGTGAATGGCGCGGGTGGCAAAACCTGAATTGTTATTGGAGCCGCTCATGGCAAACAGCCTCTAGTGGTTTGTTATAAGCTTATGCCACTGAGGTGCTGATTTTTTTCCAAATGTAGCCGTCCTTGCGGAAGGTTATTGACATAAAAACAACGATTTCAGACCACGGAGGGTAAAACATGCCTACAACCATCGATCGCACCGATCGAGCGTTGCTCGCGGCCTTGCAAGACAACGCGCGCTTGACGGTTTCCGAGCTGGCCGACCAGGTCGCACTGACCACCTCGCCGTGCTGGCGACGGATCAAGCTACTGGAAGAAGCCGGCTACATCATCGGCTACCAGGCCATCCTCTCGCCCAAGTCGCTGGGCTTTGGCGTAACCGCTTTCGTTAGCATCATGATGGACTCGCACAGCAAGGAAATGGCCCGCGCCTTCGAGCAGCGGCTGATGGAAATCCCCGAAATCGTCGCCTGCCACAACATCTCCGGGCGTTATGACTTCCTGCTGGAAATCCTTGCCCGCGACCTTGAGTCATTCGGTGAGTTTGCCCGCGAAGTGCTGCAGACCTTGCCCGGGGTGAAAGAGATTTACTCGAGCTTCTCGTTCAAGGCAGTGAAGGAGAAGCGGGTGATTCCGGTGTCGGAAAAGCACATCTGAATTCAAATCCCGTTCCTACAATGTGGGAGCGGGCTTGCCCCGCGATTTTCCCACTGCATCGCCCTGTAGGAAGCAATTTTCTCACTGCTCAGAAAATCCTGACTCCAACTGCCACCCCGCGCGCCATTTTCAGAAACGGTCAAGAATCGCCGTTCTTATGAAATGCGCCATATCGTGCCAACGAGCGAGGGCGGTGCACTGTATGACCTGGACAACCTGCGAATCCTGACACCCAAAAATGCATCAGCCTCTAAGGTGATCAGCAAGATATTGCTCCAGAGCAGCTTTGCTGATTACACGGCAACCGAGTTCGAATTGCTGATCGAGAACATTATCGAGGCCGCTGGCACCGAGCTCTATCAGATGAGGGCCCTTCGCGGGGCAAGCCCGCTCCTGCCGTGCGGTGAATTCGGCCAACAAAAAGCCCCACCGAAGTGGGGCTTCTTGTTCAGCGCCAGCGCTTAGATCGCGCCACGCTTGCGCAGCAGCTCCAGCACCTGCTTGACGCCGTCTTCCAGGCTGACGTTCTGGGTGTCGATCACCAGGTCCGCATCCAGCGGTACGTCATACGGGAAGCTCTCGCCCGGGATGTTGTCGCCGCCGGCGGCATACAGGCCCTGAGGGTCACGCTCGCGGCACGCCAGAGGCGAAGCCTGGACGTAGACCGTGAGCAGGCGTTCCTTGCCGATCAGCGCCTTGGCCTGTTCGCGGCCTTCGGCGTCCGGGGCGACGAAGGCGGCCAGGGTCAGCAGGCCGGCTTCGTTGAACTGACGCGCAACGTGCGCGGCACGGCGCCAGTTCTCGGTGCGCCCGGCGCGGTCCTGCGGCAAGCCTTTGTTCAGGTCGTGGCGCAGGTTCTGGCCATCGAGCACATACACCGCACGGCCCATGTCGAACAGCTTGCGCTCCACGGCATAGGCCAGGGTGCTCTTGCCCGCGCCCGAGAGGCCGCTGAACAGCACGGTGGCTGGCTGCTGACCGAAACGCAGGGCACGTTCTGCGGTGTCCACGTGGGCCAGTTTGCCGTGCTGGCCAACGCTGCCATGGGGCACAACCGGTGGCGCGATGATCATGCCGGCACCGACGGTGCCGTTGGTCAGGCGGTCGATGACAATAAAGGCACCGGTGGTGCGGTTGCTGTCATAGCCGTCCAGCGCGATCGGCGCATCGAGGCTGACCTTGACCTTGCCGATCTCGTTGAGCTGCAGGGCACTGGCGGCGCCCTGCTCCAGGGTGTTGACATCGACCTTGTGGGCGATGCTGGCAATCGAGCCCGGCACATAGCTGGTGGCGCGCTTGATGTCGTATTTTTTGCCCGGCAGCATCGGCTCTTCAGCCATCCATACCAGCATGGCGTCGAACTGGTCGGTCACCGGCGGGACGTTGTCGGCGTGCACCAGCAGGTCGCCACGGGAGATGTCGATCTCGTCTTCCATGGTCAGGGTCACGGCCTGGCCGGGGCCGGCGTTTTCCAGCTCGCCTTCGAAGGTGACGATGGACTTGACCCGGCTGCTCTTGCCCGACGGTAGCACGACGATTTCATCGCCCTTGTGCACCACGCCGCTGGCCAGGGTACCGGCGAAGCCACGGAAGTTCAGGTTCGGCCGGTTGACGTACTGCACCGGGAAGCGCAGGTCGGTGAAGTTGCGGTCGGCCGCGACTTCGACGGTTTCGAGGATTTCCATCAACGCCGGGCCCGTGTACCACGGCGAACGCTCGCTGCGGTTGACCACGTTGTCGCCCTTGAGCGCCGACATCGGCACGAAGTGCAGGCTGCTCGGGCTCATGTTGATGGCTTCGGCGAACTTCAGGTAGTCGGCCTTGATGCTCTCGAACACGCCCTCGTCAAAGCCTTTGAGGTCCATCTTGTTGACCGCGACGACGATGTGCTTGATGCCCAGCAACGAGGCAATGTAGCTGTGCCGGCGGGTCTGGGTCTGCACGCCGTAGCGGGCATCGACCAGGATGATCGCCAGGTCGCAGGTCGACGCACCGGTGGCCATGTTGCGGGTGTACTGCTCGTGGCCCGGGGTGTCGGCGATGATGAACTTGCGCTTGGCGGTGGAGAAGTAGCGGTAGGCCACATCGATGGTGATGCCTTGCTCGCGCTCGGCCTGCAGGCCGTCGACCAGCAGCGCCAGGTCGATATCGTCACCGGTGGTGCCGACTTTCTTCGAGTCGCGGGTGATGGCTTCCAGATGGTCTTCGTAGATCATCTTCGAGTCGTGCAGCAGGCGCCCGATCAGGGTGCTCTTGCCGTCGTCGACGTTACCGCAGGTAAGGAAGCGCAGCAGCTCTTTACGTTCGTGCTGGGCCAGGTAAGCGAGGATGTCCTCGCTGATCAGATCAGATTGGTGGCTCATTACATTCAAGCTCCAAGCTGTAAGCTTCAAGCGGCAAGCTTGTCGGCATACAACTAGTCAGAAATTTTGTTGATCAACCCGCTCAGCATTCTTGAAAGCTCACGAGTCTCTGTAATCCACTCATTCGACAAAGGCTTTGGCAGATAGCCTACCTCTCCCCCGATGATGATCTGCGTACGCAACTCACCGCAGGACGCCTTGGCAATACACAGATAGCGAACCTTTTCTTTTGCCGTTCTGCGCTCCATGCCTTCGGCGATATTCGACGGAACGGAAAGTGCCGCCCGGGTGATCTGATCCTTGAATCCAAGAGCCCGGCACACCCTCTGCTGCGTGTAAATCGCTACCGCCAAATCTTCGCTTCTCTGCCAAACAGCAAGCTTCTCAAAGTCCATTGTTAAGCACTCTCACGCACCCACAATGGGGCGGCAGCCGACAAAACCCAGAAGCTACGCACCTTGCTTCTAACTTGCAGCTTGCCGCTTGTAACTTGAAGCTTAGAAGTACCCTTGACGTTTTTTGTCTTCCATGGAGCCGGCGCCATCGTGGTCGATGACCCGGCCCTGGCGCTCGGAAGTGCGCGTCAGGAGCATTTCCTGAATGATGTCGGTGAGGCTTTCGGCCTCCGACTCCACCGCGCCCGTCAACGGGTAGCAGCCAAGGGTACGGAAACGCACCTTCTTCTTGACGATACGGGCCTTTTCTTCCTCCGAGAGGTGCTCGAGGATGCGCGCGTCGTCGATCATGATCAGGGTGCCGTTCTTCTCGATCACTTCACGCTCGGCGGCGAAGTACAGCGGCACGATCGGGATGCCTTCGAGGTAGATGTACTGCCAGATGTCCAGCTCGGTCCAGTTCGACAGCGGGAACACGCGAATCGATTCGCCTTTGTTGACCTTGCCGTTGTAGACGTTCCACAGCTCCGGACGCTGGTTCTTCGGGTCCCAGCGGTGCTTGCTGTCACGGAACGAGTAGACCCGCTCCTTGGCCCGCGACTTCTCTTCGTCGCGGCGTGCGCCACCGAAGGCGGCATCGAAGCCGTACTTGTCGAGCGCCTGCTTGAGGCCCTCGGTCTTCATGATGTCGGTATGCTTGGCACTGCCGTGGGTGAACGGGTTGATGCCCTGGGCGACGCCGTCCGGGTTGACGTGGGTGATCAGCTCCAGGCCCATTTCCTCGACCATCTTGTCGCGGAAGCTGTACATCTCCTGGAATTTCCACTGGGTGTCGACGTGCATCACCGGAAACGGCAGCTTGCCCGGGAAGAAGGCCTTGCGCGCCAGGTGCAGCATCACGGCCGAGTCCTTGCCAATCGAGTACAGCATCACCGGGTTATCGAACTCGGCGGCCACCTCACGAATGATGTGGATGCTTTCCGCCTCCAACTGTTTCAAATGCGTCAGTTTGTCGACCATGGCTACTCACGGAAATACGATCTTATGGACGGCCAGCGGGCCGTGTTCGAGCGGGCCACTTTATCACAGCGCCCGATTCTATTTAGGCAGCCAACTAGAACGAAACAGTATAAGAATATGCCCTGCCGTTTTAGCTTTATATAGGGTTCGGGCAGTCGATGAACAGGTGTTCCAGGGCAAACCGTCGGGCCAGGTAATCGCCCAGCGCCTGCACGCCGTAACGCTCGGTGGCGTGGTGGCCGGCGGCGATGAAGCTGATGCCGTTCTCGCGGGCGCTGTGGAAGGTCTGCTCGGAGGCTTCGCCGCTCAGGTACAGGTCGACACCGGCAGCAATCGCCTGGTCGATATAGCCCTGGCCGCCGCCGGTACACCAGCCGACCCGGCGGATGATCTGCTCGCCTTCGATCAACAGCGGCTCACGGCCCATCACCTCCTGCACCTTGCGGGCAAAATCGCGCGCCGACATGGGTTCGGCGAGCGAGCCGACCAATCCGACAATGCGCGGGTTCTGCGGGTCCAGCGGGCCTTCGACAGTGATGTCGAGCTGGCGCGCCAGCTGCACGTTGTTGCCCACTTCCGCGTGCAGGTCCAGCGGCAGGTGGTAGGACAACAGGCTCAGGTCGTTTTTCAGCAGGGTTTTCAGCCGGCGCTGCTTCATGCCGGTGATGCACGGGTTCTCGCCCTTCCAGAAATAGCCGTGGTGCACCAGCACCAGGTCGGCGTCGGCCTCGACTGCGGCGTCGAGCAACGCCTGGCTTGCGGTCACGCCACTGACGATGCGGGTCACTTGCGGGCGGCCCTCGACCTGCAGGCCGTTGGGGCAGTAGTCCTGGATTTTGGCGCTGCCGAGGTAGCGTTCGGCTTCCTCGACCAGGGTACTCAAGGCAACAGCCATGGAAAGACTCCTCAATTTCGCAGTTCAGCGCGGCCCAAGGCCCCGTATAATGAGCGGCATTATGGGCCGTCGCCGGGTTTGGGGAAACCGACGGCAGTTACCTGGGGGCTGGCATTGTTGGTTTTCGTGACGATTTAACAGTTCCTGCACAAGCCGCAGCGCAGTATGATCGCGCGCGTTTACGCTCCCAGCTGTCATCGGCCCTCTGCCAACTCCCAGGATTCGTTCAATGTTCAAGGCTTTGCGTTACTTTGGCTGGCCGCTGCTGGTCGGCGTGCTGATCGCCCTGTTGGTCATCCAGCGCTTTCCGCAGTGGGTCGGCCTGCCCAGCCAGGACGTCAACCTGCAGCAAGCCCCGCAAACCACGCGGATCATGCAGGGGCCGGTGTCCTACGCCGACGCCGTGAGCATCGCCGCCCCCGCGGTGGCCAACCTGTACACCACCAAGGTGGTCAACAAGACCGCCCACCCGCTGTTCGAAGACCCGCAGTTCCGCCGCTTCTTTGGCGACAACCTGCCCAAGCAGCGCCGCTGGGAGTCGAGCCTGGGGTCGGCAGTGATCATGAGCCCGGAAGGCTACCTGCTGACCAACAACCACGTGACCTCCGGTGCCGACCAGATCGTGGTGGCGCTCAAGGACGGCCGCGAAACCCTGGCACGGGTGATCGGCAGCGACCCGGAAACCGACCTCGCGGTGCTGAAGATCGACCTGAAGAACCTGCCGTCGATCACCATCGGCCGCTCCGACAACATCCATATCGGCGACGTCGCCCTGGCCATCGGCAACCCCTTCGGTGTCGGCCAGACCGTGACCATGGGCATCATCAGCGCCACCGGCCGCAACCAGCTGGGCCTGAACAACTACGAAGACTTCATCCAGACCGACGCCGCAATCAACCCGGGCAACTCCGGTGGCGCGCTGGTCGACGCCAACGGCAACCTCACCGGCATCAACACGGCGATCTTCTCCAAATCCGGCGGCTCGCAAGGCATCGGCTTTGCCATCCCGACCAAGCTGGCTCTGGAGGTGATGAAGTCGATCATCGAGCACGGCCAGGTGATTCGGGGCTGGCTGGGGATCGAGGTGCAGCCGCTGAGCCAGGAACTGGCCGAGTCGTTCGGCATGCAGGGGCGCCCGGGCATTGTCGTGGCGGGGATTTTCCGTGATGGCCCGGCACAGAAGGCCGGCCTGGAGCTGGGTGACGTGATCCTCAGCATCAACGGCGAACCGGCCGGCGATGGCCGCCGCTCGATGAACCAGGTGGCGCGGATCAAGCCCAATGACAAGGTGGCGATCCAGGTGATGCGTAACGGCAAGGAATTGAAGCTGACTGCTGAAATCGGCTTGCGTCCACCGCCGGCACCGGCAACCAAAGAAGAAAACTGATGGGTTAACAGCATCGCGGGGCAAGCCCGCTCCCACAGGTTTTGTGGTTTACCTGTGGGAGCGGGCTTGCCCCGCGATGGGGTCAGTGCAGAATCTGGCTCAAGAACAGCTTGGTCCGCTCATTCTGCGGCCGGTCGAAGAAGTCGTCCGGCGCCGCCTGCTCTACAATCTCGCCTTTATCCATGAAGATCACCCGGTTCGCCACGGTGCGGGCAAAGCCCATTTCGTGGGTCACGCAGAGCATGGTCATGCCGTCTTCGGCAAGGCCAACCATGGTATCGAGCACTTCCTTGACCATCTCAGGGTCGAGCGCCGAGGTCGGTTCGTCGAACAGCATGATCTTCGGCTTCATGCACAGCGCCCGGGCAATCGCTACCCGTTGTTGCTGGCCACCCGATAGCTGCCCGGGAAACTTGTTGGCCTGCTCCGGAATTCGCACCCGCTCCAGATAGTGCATGGCAATTTCCTCGGCCTTGCGCTTGGGCATCTTGCGCACCCACATCGGCGCCAGGGTGCAGTTCTGCAGGATGGTCAGGTGCGGGAACAGGTTGAAGTGCTGGAACACCATGCCGACTTCGCGGCGGATCGCTTCGATCTGCTTGAGATCGTTGGTCAGCTCCACGCCATCGACGACGATGCGCCCTTGCTGGTGCTCCTCAAGACGGTTGAGGCAGCGGATGGTGGTCGACTTGCCCGAGCCCGACGGCCCGCACAGCACGATACGCTCGCCCTGGCGCACGTTCAGGTTGATGTCCTTGAGCACGTGGAACTGGCCGTACCACTTGTTCACGCCCTGCATCTGAATAATGCCTTCAGGGCTCACAGGCTGTTTGATCGCTTCACTCATGGGAACACTCCTAACGCTTGTGGCCTGTGTCCAGCTTGCGCTCCAGATGCATGGAGTAGCGGGACATACCGAAACAGAAAATCCAGAAAACCAGGGCGGCAAATACATAGCCCTCGGTCGCCATGCCCAGCCAGGTCGGGTCGGCAGCGGCCTGCTTGACGCTGTTGAGCAAGTCGAAGAGGCCTATGATGATCACAAGGCTGGTGTCCTTGAACAGGGCAATGAAGGTGTTGACGATGCCGGGGATTACCAGCTTCAGGGCTTGCGGCAGAATCACCAGGCCCATCGAGCGCCAGTAGCCCAGGCCCATCGCCGCAGCGGCTTCGTACTGGCCCTTGGGAATAGCCTGCAGGCCGCCACGTACCACTTCGGCGATGTACGCCGACTGGAACAGGATCACCCCGATCATGGCCCGCAGCAGCTTGTCGAAGCTCATGCCCTCAGGCAGGAACAACGGCAGCATCACCGAGGACATGAACAGCACGGTAATCAGCGGCACGCCGCGCCAGAACTCGATGAAGGTCACGCAGACCACCTTCACCGCCGGCATGTTCGAACGCCGCCCCAGCGCCAGCAAGATGCCCAGCGGCAAGGCCCCGACGATGCCCACGGTGGCGATCACCAGGGTCAGCATCAGCCCGCCCCACTGGTTGGTCGGTACCGTGGCCAGGCCCAGGTAGCCGCCGTGCAGCAGGGTGTAGGCGATGATCGGGTACAGCACCAGAAAGCCCAGGCCGTAAACCGCCTTGCGCGGGAAGCGCGAGATGAACAACGGCGCGGCGCCGATGACCGCCAACCAGACGGTCAAATCGACACGCCAGCGCAGCTCGCTCGGGTAGTAACCGTACATGAACTGGCCGAAGCGCTGCTGGATGAACACCCAGCAGGCGCCCTCCTTGGTGCAGTCGGCGCGGGTGGTGCCCACCCAGTTGGCGTCGAAGATCGACCACTGCAGCAGCGGCGGCACGATCAGCCACACCAGGTACACGGCAAACAGCGTCAGCAGGGTGTTGAGCCAGCTTGAGAACAGGTTGGCGCGCATCCAGGCCATTACGCCGACGGCTTTGACCGGTGGAGGCATATCAGGTTTGAAAACATGGGTACTCATGCGCTTGTCCTCACCGCTCGATCAGCGCAATGCGCTTGTTGTACCAGTTCATCAGCAGGGAAATGCTGATGCTGATGGCCAGATAGACGCTCATGGTGATGGCAATCACCTCGATGGCCTGGCCGGTCTGGTTAAGCACGGTACCGGCGAACAGCGAGACCATTTCCGGGTAGCCGATACCGGCCGCCAGCGAAGAGTTCTTCGCCAGGTTCAGGTACTGGCTGGTCAGCGGCGGGATGATCACCCGCAGCGCCTGGGGAATGATCACCTTGCGCAGCGTCGGCCCTTCGCGCAGGCCCAGGGAGCGAGCCGCCTCGGTCTGGCCGTAGCTCACCGAACGGATGCCGGAACGCACGATTTCGGCGATGAACGCTGCGGTATAGATCGTCAGTGCCAGGGTCAGCGCCAGCAGTTCCGGGATCAATACCCAGCCGCCGACGAAGTTGAAGCCCTTGAGCTGCGGCATCTCCCAGTGCACCGGCGCGCCGAACAGCAGCACGCACAACGCCGGAATGCCGAAGAACAGGAACAGGCCGACCCAGAATTTGTGGAACGGCTCGCCGGTGGCCTCAAAGCGCCGGTTGGCCAGGCGCACCATTACCACAATGGCAAGGATTGCCAGTGCGACGGCGACGACGAATGGCCAGAATCCATCGGCCATGGCAGCACCGGGCATGTTCAGGCCCCGGTTGCTGATGAAGAAGGTGTCGTTGAGATTGATGCTACCCCGCGGTCCCGGCAGGGTCAGGAACACCGCGAAGTACCAGAACAGGATCTGCAGCAGCGGTGGGATGTTACGGAAAGTCTCGACATACACAGTGGCCAGCTTGCTGATCATCCAGTTCGGTGACAGTCGTGCCACACCGATGATGAAGCCCAGCAGGGTCGCGAGGATGATGCCGATGAAGGTTACCAGCAGGGTGTTGAGCAGGCCGATGACGAAGACCCGCGCATAACTGTCCTGTTCGGTATAGGGGATCAGGTGCTGGGCGATGCCGAAACCGGCACTGCGTTCGAGAAAGTCGAAGCCCGAAGTGATCCCGCGGTGTTGCAGGTTGGTCTGGGTATTGTGAAACAGGTACCAGCCCAGACCGACCACCGCGACCACGGTGATAATCTGGAACAGCCACGCACGCACACGTGGATCGCTCAGGGATAGTCCCTTGGGTGCGCCGATATTATTTTGCATGTAATGCCCCGCAAGGAAGGGAACCGAACAGCCTGCGGCGGCCGGATGCCGCCGCAGGCCGCAACCGTCAGCGCACCGGTGGCGCGTACTGGATGCCGCCGTTGTTCCACAGGGCGTTCAGACCGCGGTCGATTTGCAGTGGGGTTTCCTTGCCCAGGTTTTTCTCGAAGACTTCGCCGTAGTTGCCGACCTGCTTGACGATCTGCACTACCCAGTCCTTCGGCAGCTTCAGGTCTTTGCCGTACTCGCCGTCGGCGCCGAGCATGCGGGCCACGTCAGGGTTCTTGGTGGCCTTGGCTTCGGCTTCGACGTTTTTCGAGCTGATGCCCATCTCTTCGGCGTTGAGCATGGCGAACAGGGTCCACTTGACGATGCTGAACCACTCTTCATCGCCTTTGCGCACCACCGGGCCCAGCGGCTCCTTGGAGATGGTCTCTGGCAGCACCACGTAATCGGCCGGGGCGGCCAGCTTGGAGCGTTGTGCGTAGAGCTGCGACTTGTCCGAGGTGAGTACGTCGCAACGGCCGGATTCCAGCGACTTGGCGCTCTCATCGGAGGTGTCGAAGGTGATCGGGGTGTATTTCAGGCCGTTGGCGCGAAAGTAGTCGGAAACGTTGAGTTCGGTGGTGGTACCGGCCTGGATGCAGATGGTTGCACCGTCCAGCTCCTTGGCGCTGGAAACCCCGAGCTTCTTGTTGACCAGAAAACCGATGCCGTCGTAGTAGGTAACACCGGCGAACACCAGGCCCATGCCGGCGTCGCGCGAGCTGGTCCAGGTGGTGTTGCGCGACAGCACGTCGACTTCGCCCGATTGCAGCGCGGTGAAGCGCTCCTTGGCGTTGAGCTGGCTGAACTTGACCTTCTTGGCGTCGCCAAACACCGCAGCGGCAACCGCGCGGCAGACGTCGGCGTCGATACCGACGATGTTGCCCTTGGCATCCGGTACCGAGAAGCCCGGCAAGCCGTCACTGACGCCACATTGAACGAATCCCTTCTTCTGTACTGCGTCCAGGGTCGCACCTGCCTGTGCGAAACCGCTGATACCCAACGCGGTAGCAGCGGTAACCACTGCCAGTGTGGATTTCAACATCTTCATTCAAACCTCCAGTTTTGCTCTTGTTGTGTGAGCCGGGATTGCACCGCACCCTTATGAGGCGCATCCGACCCGTGTTGGCTTGTTTTTGGGTCAATTGGCGCAATGCGCTGTTCTGTGACAGCCTTGGGGACCGCTAACGGGTGTTACCGTCCAAAACGTGTAACCTCGCATCTGGAGTTTCATAGCAAAGCGCGTACCACACTGAAGGGCTAAAGCGTTTCAGTTAACGTCAATAGGAAAACTTGCAACCTTGCGACAGGTTTTTCCCGGATTTACCCGACGCGCCTTCATTTCATGCACGCAAACAAGAGCGCGCGCACACTTTCGGAGCAGTCATGACCCACCCGCTGATTCTCGAACCACAAAAAACCGCAGACGCCTGTGTGATCTGGTTGCACGGCCTGGGGGCCGATCGTTACGACTTCATGCCGGTGGCTGAGGCCCTGCAGGAAGTTCTGCTGACCACCCGCTTCGTCATGCCCCAGGCACCCACCCGTCCGGTGACCATCAACGGCGGCTATGCAATGCCCAGCTGGTACGACATCAAGGCCATGAGCCCGGCGCGGGCCATCGATGAAGACCAGTTGCACGAATCGGCGGAACAGGTGATCGAACTGATCAAGGCCGAGCAGGCCAAGGGTGTGGCCCTGTCGCGGATCATCCTCGCCGGCTTTTCCCAGGGCGGCGCCGTGGTGCTGCACACTGCCTATATAAAGTGGCAAGAAGCCCTGGGCGGCGTACTGGCGCTTTCGACCTATGCCCCGACTTTCACCGAGGCACGCGAACTGAGCGCCTGCCAGCAACGCACCCCGGCCCTGTGCCTGCACGGTGTGTACGACCCCGTTGTGCTACCGGCCATGGGGCGCAGCGCCTACGAGCACCTGAAGAACTGGGGCGTCAGCGCCAAGTGGGCCGAGTACCCGATGGAGCACGAAGTGCTGCAGGAAGAAATTCGCGATATCGCCGACTGGCTGGCCGAGCGCCTGCGCTAAAAGAAGCGTTCCCTGTAGTTGTCAGTGCAATCCACTACGCCGCGCCCGATTCTTGCATTACACTGCCCGGCGTACATTCCTTAACCAATTGATGAGATGACCGTGCTCAAAGCACTCAAGAAGATGTTCGGCAAGAGCGAGGTTGAGCAACTCGCCACCGAAACCGCTGCCCCCGTGAAGCAGCCGCCCGCAGCACCCCAGGCCCCTGCCCCGTCGGCACCGCTCAAGACCGAAGCCGTGGACCCTGCCCCGGCACGCGCCGAAAAACCGGCCGAGGCCAAGCCGCGCCGTGAGCGCAAGCCAAAGCCCGCCGCCTCCACCTGGAAGCTCGAAGACTTCGCCGTCGAGCCGCAGGAAGGCAAGACCCGCTTTCATGACTTCAAGCTCTCGCCCGAGCTGATGCATGCGATCCACGACCTAGGGTTCCCGTACTGCACGCCAATCCAGGCCCAGGTGCTGGGCTACACCCTGCGTGGCAAAGACGCCATTGGCCGGGCCCAGACCGGTACCGGCAAGACCGCAGCCTTCCTGATTTCGATCATCACCCAGCTGCAGCAGACCCCGCCGCCGAAAGAGCGCTACATGGGCGAGCCACGGGCGCTGATCATCGCCCCGACCCGCGAGCTGGTGGTGCAGATCGCCAAGGACGCCGCGGCGCTGACCAAATACACCGGCCTCAACGTCATGACCTTCGTCGGCGGCATGGACTTCGACAAGCAGCTCAAGGCCCTCGAAGCCCGCCACTGCGACATCCTGGTCGCTACCCCGGGCCGCCTGCTGGACTTCAACCAGCGCGGTGAAGCACACCTGGACATGGTCGAGGTGCTGGTGCTGGACGAAGCCGACCGCATGCTCGACATGGGCTTCATCCCCCAGGTGCGGCAGATCATCCGCCAGACCCCGCCCAAGAGCGAGCGCCAGACCCTGCTGTTCTCGGCAACCTTCACCGAAGACGTGATGAACCTGGCCAAGCAGTGGACCACCGACCCTGCCATCGTCGAGATCGAGCCGGAGAACGTCGCCAGCGAGACCGTCGAGCAGCACGTCTATGCCGTGGCCGGCAGCGACAAGTACAAGCTGCTGTACAACCTGGTGACCGAGAACAAGTGGGAACGGGTGATGGTCTTTGCCAACCGCAAGGACGAAGTACGACGCATCGAAGAGCGCCTGGTGCGCGATGGCGTCAACGCCGCCCAGCTGTCGGGCGACGTGCCGCAGCACAAGCGGATCAAGACCCTCGAGAGCTTTCGCGAAGGGCGCATCACCGTGCTGGTGGCCACTGACGTGGCTGGCCGCGGTATCCACATCGACGGCATCAGCCACGTGATCAACTTCACCCTGCCGGAAGACCCGGACGACTACGTGCACCGCATTGGTCGTACCGGTCGTGCCGGCACCAGCGGCGTGTCGATCAGCTTCGCCGGTGAGGATGACTCCTACCAGCTGCCAGCCATCGAAGAACTGCTGGGGCGCAAGATCAGCTGCGAGATGCCGCCGACCGAGTTGCTCAAGCCGGTACCGCGCAAGCATCACTGAGTGCAGTAACACCAATCGCGGGGCAAGCCCGCTCCTACACCACCCTGTAGGAGCGGGCTTGCCCCGCGATGCTTTTTACACCTCGGCATATTGCCCAAATAAACTAAAAGTCCATAATAGACAAAATAGTTCATTTGGAGCTTCGCATGTCTGCGCCTCTCGTCATCGATCAACAGCACGCTCGCCAACTGCTCGCCCAGGTGGATGTCCCGCAGATCCTGCGCAACCTGTTCCGTGACCTGGCGGCCGGGCAAGCGGTACAACCGCCCCAGCAACTGGTGGAATTCCCGGCCGGCAAAGGCGACTTCATCAACTACGGTGGCGTGCTGGCCGAACAGCGCGTATACGGGGTCAAGACCTCGCCCTATATCGTCCGCGAGCAGGGACCGCTGGTCACCGCCTGGACCCTGCTGATGTCCATGGACAGCGGCCAGCCGCTGCTGCTGTGCGATGCCGGTGAACTGACCACCGCGCGCACCGCCGCCACTACCGCCGTTGCCGTCGATGCCCTGGCAGCCAGCGAGGCCCGGCGCCTGACCATCATCGGCAGCGGCCCGCTTGCCCGCGCCCACCTGCATTACGCCCGCAGCCTGCGTCCATGGCAGGACATCCGCCTGTACTCGCCAAGCCTGGGCCGGCAATCGACCGAACAGCGTCAGGCCCTGAGTAATCTCGACCCGCGCCTGGTGCTCAGCGAAAGCCTGGAGCAGGCGGTGCTGGATGCCGACGTGATCATGCTCTGCACCTCCTGCGCCACGCCGGTGCTCGACCCGCGCCAATTGAGCAAGCCCGCGCTGATCACCTCCATCAGCACCAATGCGGTGCGTGCCCACGAAGTGCCGCCAGCGACCTTAAGCGAGATGGACGTTTACTGCGACTACCGCGTAACCACCCCGGGCAGCGCCGGCGAGATGCGCATCGCCGCCGAACAACATGGCTGGCAAGCCGATGCGATCGTCGGCGATCTGGCGCAATTGATCAGTGGTGCGGCGCACAAGCCGGGCTACCAGCGCCACGCTTTTTTCCGCTCCATCGGCCTGGGCCTGGAAGACATCGCCCTGGCCAACGCCCTGTACCGCCTGCAACGCGCCGACTGAGGAAACCTTCATGCAACAGGCTGATTTCATCATTATCGGCGCCGGTATTGCCGGAGCCTCCACCGGCTACTGGCTGGCCGGCCACGGCCGGGTACTGCTGCTTGAGCGCGAGTCGCAGCCGGGCTACCACTCCACCGGCCGCTCGGCAGCGCTGTACACCGCCGCCTATGGCACCCCGCAAGTGCGCGCACTGACCCTGGCCAGCCGGGCGTTTTTCGACCAGCCGCCAGCGGGTTTTACCGAGCACCCGCTGCTCAGCCCGCGCGGGGAAATGACCGTCGATCTCAATGGTGACCCTGAAGAGCTGCAGCGTCAGTACCAGAGCGCCAAGGCCTGCGTGCCAGAGGTCGAGCTGCTCAGCGCCGAGCAAGCCTGCACGCGCCTGCCGGTGCTGCGCCGCGACAAGGTGCATGGCGCCCTGTACGACCCGAGTGCCAGCGACATCGACACCGACGCCCTGCACCAGGGTTACCTGCGCGGCATTCGTCGCCAGCAGGGTGAAGTGCACAGCGACTGCGAAGTACAACACCTGAGCCGCGACGCCGACGGCCTCTGGCACGTGCAGACCAGCCGCGGCACCTTCACCGCCCCGGTGCTGATCAACGCTGCCGGTGCCTGGGCCGACAAAGTCGGCGAACTGGCCGGCGCCCAACCCCTGGGCCTTCAGCCAAAGCGCCGCGCCGCGTTCATCTTCGCCGGCCCCGAAGGCATCGACAGCCATGCCTGGCCGATGCTGGTCAGCCTCGATGAGTCGTTCTACATGAAGCCTGACGCCGGCATGCTGCTCGGCTCACCGGCCAATGCCGACCCGGTCGAGCCCCACGACGTGCAGGCCGAAGAGCTGGACATCGCCATGGGCATCTACCAGATCGAAGAAGCCACCACCCTGAGCATTCGTCGCCCGACCCGTACCTGGGCCGGCTTGCGCAGCTTCGTCGCTGACGGCGACCTGGTGGCCGGCTTCGATCCGCAGGTGCCCGGGCTGTTCTGGGTGGCCGCGCAAGGCGGCTATGGTATCCAGACCTCGCCGGCCATGGGCCAGGCCAGCGCCGCCCTGGTGCGCGGTGAAGACTTGCCTGACACCCTCAAGGGCTTTGGCCTCAACGCTGCGATGCTGTCGCCGCGCCGCCTGCAAGGGTGACGCCCGGCCGCGATTGCGGCACACTCCCAGCGCCCTGTCGCAAGGGCGCTGACACCGCCTGGAGCCCGTCCGAATGCCCACACCCCAAGCCGATCCCGTCCTGCACAACTACCGGGCCATCGCCGACGCCATCGCCACCCTGTTCTTCCCCCACGCCGAAGTGGTGCTGCACGATTTGCGCAGCCAGAAGATCGACTACATTGCCAACAACCTGTCCAAGCGCGAGATTGGCGATGATGCGGCGCTGGAGGACATGTTCGAGGAAGGTACTGACGAGACCAACATCGGACCGTACGAAAAGCTCAACTGGGACGGTCAGAAGATCCGCTCGCTGAGCACCGTACTGCGCGACCCGGCCGGCAAGCCGCTGGCGGTGCTGTGCATCAACCTGAATATTTCCCTGTTCGAAAACGCCAAGGCGGCGCTCGACCTGTTCTTGTCGCCGAGCAAGCTGATCCCGCAGCCCGATGCGCTGTTTCGCGATGACTGGCAGGAGCGCATCAACACCTTCCTCAACAGCTGGCTGCGCCAACGTCAACTGAGCCTCAACCTGCTCAGCCGCGACCATAAGCGCGAACTGGTACTGGCCCTGCACGCCGAGGGCGCGTTCAAGGGCAAGAGTGCCGCCAACTATGTGGCCAATGTGCTGGGGATGGGACGGGCGACGGTGTACAAGCACCTGAAGGAACTCAAGGCCTGATCACGCTCAGGCCTTGAGTAAAGCGGCGATCAGTCGCCGTAGATATCAGACTTGAAGTACTTGGCCTGGATCTTCTGGTATTCGCCGTTGGCGCGAATGGCGTCGATGGCCTGGTTCAGCTCGGTCACCAGTTGCGTGTTGCCCTTGCGCACCGCGATACCCGCGCCTTCACCCACATAGCTCGGGTCTTTCAGCTCTGGGCCGACGAAAGCGTAGCCTTTGCCCTTCTCGGTATTCAGAAAACCCTGCTCCAACGGAATGGTGTCGGCGAAAACGCCGTCCAGACGCCCGGAAACCAGGTCCATGAAGATCTCTTCGTTACTGGTGTAGCGCACCACCTCGATACCCTTGGGGGCCAGCACTTCGGTGACGTAACGGTCGGTGGTGGTTGCCCGCTGTACACCGATGCGCTTGCCCTTGAGGCTGACGAACTGCTCGTCGACCTGGCTGCCTTCCTTCATCGCCAGGCGCGCGGAGGTGAAGTAGTACTTGTGGGTGAAGTCCACCGAGCGCTTGCGCTCTTCGGTGATGGTGATCGACGACAGCGCCGCATCGATCTTCTTGACCTTCAGCGACGGGATCAAGCCGTCATACTCCTGCTCGGTCCACTGGCATTTGACCTGCATCTGCGCGCACAGGGCATTGCCGATGTCGTAGTCGAAGCCGCTGATATTGCCGTCAGGGGTCTTGAATGCGAACGGCGGGTACGCGGCTTCGATGCCAATGCGCAATGTCTTCTCGGCGGCAAACAGACTGCTGCTGGCCATCAGGCTCAGGGCCAGGCCGCTGATCAGGGTGAACTTGTTCATGACGGGGCTCTCTCGCTCGTTGTTGGAGGTGTGGTGCCAGACAGAGGGAAAGGGGCAGGCGCGGGTCGGCCTGGAATTATTTTGTACTTATAATTCCATACTGGACTTTTTGGTATTAAAATTCAACAAGCAAAAGCATCGCGGGGCAAGCCCGCTCCCACCTTGATCCCTGTAGGAGCGGGCTTGCCCCGCGATCAGATTTACCAGCGCCCGGCAGCCTCTTCATCACTCTGCTTGCCCTCGACCCAGCGCGGGCCGTCGCCGGTCTGTTCCTTCTTCCAGAACGGCGCGCGGGTTTTCAGGTAGTCCATGATGAAATTGCAGGCATCGAATGCGGCCTGACGATGGGCACTGGCAACACCGACAAAAACGATCGGTTCACCGGGTTCCAGGCCGCCAATGCGGTGCAGCACCTCGACCTTGAGCAGCGGCCAGCGCTGCTGGGCTTCAACCACGATCTTGGCCAGGGCCTTTTCGGTCATGCCCGGATAATGCTCGAGGAACATCCCCGCCACGTCCTGGCCATCATTGAAGTCGCGCACGTAGCCGACAAAACCGACCACCGCGCCGACACCGACGTTAGCCGCGTGCATCGCATTGACTTCAGCCCCCGGGTCAAAGGGCTCGCTCTGGACTCGAACGCTCATGCTCAGCCTCCAGTCACGGGCGGAAAGAACGCCACTTCGTCACCGTCTTCAAGCGGCTCGTCCAGCTTGCACAGCTCTTCATTGCGCGCGCACATCAGGTTCTGTTCGCGCAGCACATCATGCTTGTCACCTTTTGCAACCAGCGCCTTGCGTACGTCATCCAGGGTAGCGAACGAACCCTCGAGCTTTTCGGCATCAACCCCCAGAAATTCCCGGTAACGGGCGAAATACATCACCTTGATTTTCATTTCACTTCATCCGCCTGGTAATGGCCGCTCTTGCCGCCGAGCTTTTCCAGCACGCGCACGCCGTCGATGATCATGCCGCGGTCGACCGCCTTGCACATGTCATAGATGGTCAGGGCCGCGACGCTGGCAGCGGTCAGCGCTTCCATTTCTACCCCGGTCTGCCCGGCCAGCTTGCAACGGGCGACGATATAGACAGTGTCGTTGCCTTCGGCGCTGAGCTCGACCTTGACGCTGGTCAGCAGCAACGGGTGGCACAACGGAATCAGGTCACTGGTCTTCTTCGCCGCCTGGATACCGGCAATGCGCGCCACGGCAAACACGTCACCCTTGGGGTGTTCGCCTTCGACGATCATCTGCAGGGTTTGCGGGAGCATGCGCACCCGCGCTTCGGCCACCGCCTCACGCGACGTCACGGCTTTATCGGTGACGTCGACCATGTTGGCGCGACCTTGGGAATCGAGATGAGTGAGCACAGCTTTCCTCCTATTCAGGAGCAAAGAGTGTAAACCCTGGGGTCAGGTCTTCGAAGCGAAAAATAGCCTGGGCCGGCGTCAAGGCGCTTTATTGGGGTGTATGGCTAAATATAGGCTTTGCAGTGTAAAAACTAGAAAGTTTCATATTCATGATCATTTGAAAAAATCCAGCCTGAAGACAAAGCAATACAGCAAAATTTATTAAATCAATAAACACAAACCCCACGAATATCCCTACAGCACTATAAGAACCCCCTTACCCGCCTTAACCTTGACATTGCCCAGAGTAAAATTATCCTCACACATCAAGCATAAGAACCTCACCAGACACAACAAAAAAACCTTGTTGGAAATACTCATGCAACGCCAAATTAGTAAACTACCCAATAACGCCCATCGACCGAGCAAGTGACAAATAGACATTTTTGCACCAAACACAAAACAATGACATTTGTGATAAATGACACAATGCATATCAAGCCAGGAGACCGTTGAAGTGCAACAGATCAGCACCAAGAACTACTTCTCTCTGTGTGGAATCCGGTTCTGCAGCTCTGTTGTACTATGGCTCGACTTCATACTCATTTTTTCGACGCTAACTTTCATTTTCGATGCCTCGGCACAAACGCTAGCATTAGCAGCTTCCTTGTATGGGATTCCGGCGCTTCTCTTTGGCCCTTATCTAGGATCATTGGCAGACCGATTCAACCCCTGCATAATAATCTCGGTCAGTTTCTGTATTCGTTTCATTGCATCTTGCGCTCTGTTTGCAGCTCCTTCCGTTGAGTTGTTTTTGGCATTTACAATGCTAAAGGGCTTATCTAACCTTGGCTCAATAGCGGCCGAAGTCGTTCTCACAAGAAACTTGCTGACCGCACCGCAGATTATCCGTAACACTTCATTAATTATGATAATAGATCAAACCGTAAAAATCGTATCCCCCCTTGCAGCTGGGATTCTCACAGGACTGAGTTTTAAATCAGCCGGTTTTTTACTTTCCGCTTTTGTGTGTTTGTGCGGTTTACTATTCATAACTTTATTATCTGTAAGGATCATGAGAAGCGAAGCCACATGTCCTTTAATTCCAAAAACCAGCAACCGACAAATCTATAGTTTTTTCAAAAAACAATTAACCGCACGTATTTTTTTAATGTGCATACTTTCCCAGTCAGCCGCCTTGGGTCTATACGACTCCCTATTGAGCTTGCTGTTGAAGGGGAACGGACAAAGTGCAACGTCTTTCGGCGTTATCGTCAGTGCAACTGCACTGGGCGGCATTTTTTCAGGCTTATTGTTTCCACGCCTTTATCGTAGTGGTTCGCGTATCTGCTCCACAATAGCGTCGATGTGTTTTGGTCTCGCAGTACTCGCAGTCGGATCTCTCAGCTTTTTTCCTGCGTATTTCGAGCTTAATCTCTTGTCGCTACTGTTTCTTCTCGCCGGATTCGCCTATGGTCTGACAACTCAGGGCCTCACAACCACTTTGCAACTCACTTGTCCCCCTAACAAATTGGGTACGACATTTGCGACTGTGCGCACTCTATCCATCGCTCTGTTCATCAGTTTCCCCATACTGGGTGGTTGGCTAGCGGAATTGGCCAACATCGCCAGCGTTCTCTTAGCAGCAGGTATCTCCACCACCTTGATCGCTTGTACGCTACATGTTACCCATCGGACGAATCATTCAGAAAGTACCAGCATACGAGATAGGGCAACCATAGACTGAAACACTGCAAGCCTGCGAAAGCGCAGGCTTGCAGTTAAAGGTTTGCGGGAGCATGCGCACCCGCGCTTCGGCCACCGCCTCACGCGACGTCACGGCTTTATCGGTGACGTCGACCATGTTGGCGCGACCTTGGGAATCGAGATGGGTCAGCACAGCGTTACTCCTGTTTCAGGACAGTCGATTGTAAACCCTTGAGTCAGACCTTAGCGACAAGCGCGGACACTGCCTGGGGCTTTAAACATGCGATATCCATCTACTACACACTGATGCGTCTGCAGGTAGAAGCTGCCAATGCAACAACCTTGCACGCACCCTAACCTGATGCCAGGAGGCACCGATATGGTCATGAACGCGAAAGACTACGAAAAAATGCAACCCGTCTTTGCTCCCTACATTGGCAAGACATTCAGCAAGGAGTTAGCCGACGAGATCTGCAAAAATGCGGGTGGAGGTGAAGTTAGCGAGATTCGGCCGGGAGTCATTGGTTATACCGGGCAGAGCCCTTACCTGCTGATTCTCGACAACGACGACAGCATAGTGAGCGTAATTTTCACCGGTTGGGGTGCTTTTGGCCGCGGTTGGAAATGAAATTACCAGCAATGAAAAAGCCCGCATCGGCTGATGCGGGCTTTTTGCAACCTCCGTACCGGGTTACAGGTGCGATTCGGCGTATTCGGCCAGAATCGAGCGCGGTACGCCCTGCAGGGTGATGTGCACGCCGTTGGGGAAGTCCTTGAAGCGCTCGGTCAGGTAGGTCAGGCCGGAGCTGGTGGCGGACAGGTAAGGGGTGTCGATCTGCGCCAGGTTGCCCAGGCAGATCACTTTGGAACCGGCGCCGGCACGGGTGATGATGGTTTTCATCTGGTGCGGGGTGAGGTTCTGGCATTCATCGATCAGGATCAGGCTCTGCTGGAAGCTGCGACCGCGAATGTAGTTCAGCGATTTGAACTGCAGCGGCACCCGCTCAAGGATGTACTCGACGCTGCCATGGGTGTTTTCGTCATCCATGTGCAGGGCTTCGAGGTTGTCGGTGATTGCCCCGAGCCAGGGCTCCATTTTTTCTGCTTCAGTGCCCGGCAGGAAGCCGATCTCCTGGTCCAGCCCCTGCACGCTGCGGGTGGCGATGATGCGCCGGTAGCGCTTGCTGACCATGGTCTGCTCGATGGCGGCGGCCAGGGCCAGGATGGTCTTGCCGGAACCGGCCGCGCCGGTCAGGTTGACCAGGTGAATGTCCGGGTCGAGCAAGGCGAACAGCGCCAGGCTCTGGTGGATGTCACGCGGCTTGAGGCCCCAGGCTTCCTGGTGCAGCAGCGGCTCCTGGTGCAGGTCGAGCAGCACCAGCTCGCCATCCTTGATGCCCTTGATCCAGCCGACGAAGCCCTGCTCGTCAATGATGAACTCGTTGATGTGCACGGCCGGCAGGTTGTCGATCATCTGCACCCGGTGCCAGGTGCGGCCATGGTCCTGGCGGGTCTCGACCTTGCTGACGCGGTCCCAGAACGAGCCGGTGACGCTGTGGTAACCCTTGGACAGCAGGGAGACGTCGTCCACCAGCTGGTCGGTGCTGTAGTCCTCGGCCGCGATCCCGCAGGCGCGGGCCTTGAGGCGCATGTTGATGTCTTTGGTCACCAGCACCACGTCCAGTTCCTTGCGCCGGCTACGCAGCTCGAGCAACTGGTTGATGATGATGTTGTCGTTGAGGTTCTCCGGCAGCAGGCGGTTGGGCTCGTTGCGCGGGCTCATGAGAATCGACAGGAAGCCCTTGGGGCCGCTCTTGCCGCGCTGGATCGGCACGCCCTGCTCGACATCGGCCGGCGAGGCATCGCCCAGGGTCTGGTCGATCAGGCGGATGGCCTGGCGACATTCGGCGGCAATCGTATGTTTGCCCGTCTTGAGTTTGTCGAGCTCCTCCAGCACCGTCATCGGGATGGCGACGTGGTGCTCCTCGAAGTTGAGCAAAGCGTTGGGATCGTGAATCAGTACATTGGTATCGAGCACATAAAGGATTGGCTGGTTGGAGGAAGTGCTGCGTCCTTGATCATCCATACTCGGTCACCTTTGTGGGAGCCAGACGACGCAATACCTGAGCGGTGCTGCGCCGCGAAGTGGCCGCCGGTTCTCCCCTGGTCCGCGTCGTTACGGGTAGGGAGCTGCGAACAAAGAATGGGCCGTAGGACGCCACCTGTGCTGCAGGGTTCGGCGGTCTGTCTTCGTAATACCGCAAAACCCATGACCGGAAAAAGCGTTTTTACGTTTTTTTGAAGTTTATTTTTCGATCGACCAATTAGCCCTTGGCGCAGGGGCAAAGCACCGCTACAGTCATAAATCCAGTCATGTGAAATGCCTGCGGCGTTTTATTCCCGGGCGCCGCAAGAACCTTACCTTTTCACAGCTTTTCGCCGAAATTACGGCAATCTTCCCAGCCAATTCCACTCTGCACCGTTTGCTTGAGCAACCAGGCCACTGCCTCCTGCGCCTTGGGCTGGGCGTCGTGAAACTGGATCAGCCCCTTTCGCCACAGCAACATCAAGGTCAGCACCCGCTGGGCCGACTGTTCGCTGTTCAACGCGCCCTGATCCTGGGCGTCGATATCCCACAGCACCACCTGCAAATGCTGGCCGGCGAAGAATGCCTGGCTGTCGGCACGGCGCTGGCCATAAGGCGGCCGGAACAACGGCACATACTGCTGCGGCAAGTCGCCCTGCACCCGCGCCTGACTGCGCAGCACCGAGTCCTGCCAGCCCTGCCACTGCCCGTGGGAGCGGTACTGCCAGCCTTGCAAGCCCACGCACTGGCCCTGGTAGAGCGCCCGCAGGTCGCTAAGCGAGGTCTTGTCGCGGCGGTTCTGCAGGCTGTTGCCCAGCACAAAAAAGGTCGCCGACAGCCGTTGCCGGCGCAGGAACTCGGCCAGGCCGTCGGTACTGCCGCCCGCCAAGGATGGGCCGCCATCGAAGGTCAGCATGAATAGCCGGTCGTTGAGCTCGTCGCCATTGCGCTCAAGGTCGGAGAAGCGCTCGATTTCGCTGGCGGTCTGCGGGAACAGCGCGGCCTTGCGCAGCAGCTCGTCCAGGTAGCGCTCGTGAAAGGCCCGGCTGGGCTCGGCCCAGCTCGCGTAGAACGAGTCGGCGGCGACTTCGAAGGTTGCCGTCTGCTTGCGAAAATCGCCCAGGTCGTCGATGGCATAACAGAACGAGGCGTCCTGCTCGCAGCTCTTTTGCGCCAGGTCGTAGTTGCGCCATAAGCGCTGCCACAGGCGCTGGCGCAGCGTGTTGATCGACAGCAGATTGACCTGGCGCAGGTTCAGCCGCGCCGCCAGGGCGTTCTGATCAAGCATTTCGCTTTCAGCCAGCACCCGGGCAAACCCGAGGATTTCGGCGCGCGAGGCGACATCGAACAGCGCCGGGCTGTCGAGCTGCTCTGGCCAGTGGCTGCGGTCGAAAGTGGCGACCGGGGCTGGCGCGGCCTGGGCCGTGACGCTGAACAGGCCAGCCAGTAAAACAAGGGCAATGCGCACGATCGGGCTCTCCGTTTTCCTCGCCGCGCACTATAGCGCCAAGTGTCGGGATGGTCTGTGGCTATTGCCTTGATAGCTGGAGATCGCCGCCCCCGCCCCGTAGAATCGGCGCCACGAATAAAGGAGCCGACCTGATGCTGACGGTGATTTCCCCCGCCAAGACCCTCGACTACGACACCCCGCCGGTAACCCAGCGCTACACCCAGCCGCAGTACCTGGATGATTCCCAGGAACTGATCGTGCAGTTGCGCGAGCTGTCGCCGGCGCAGATCAGCGAGCTGATGCACCTCTCCGACAAGCTCGCCGGGCTCAACGCCGCGCGCTTCGGCAGCTGGACCCCGGCCTTCACCCCGGACAACGCCAAGCAGGCGCTGCTGGCGTTCAAGGGCGACGTGTATACCGGGCTCGACGCGCAAAGCCTCAGCGAAGACGACTTCAGCTACGCCCAGGAGCACCTGCGCATGCTCTCCGGGCTGTACGGTCTGCTGCGCCCGCTGGACCTGATGCAGCCTTACCGTCTGGAGATGGGCACCAAGCTTGCCAACGCCCGCGGCAAGGACCTGTATGCCTTCTGGGGCACGCGCATCAGCGAGTGGCTGAACCAGGCCCTGGCCGAGCAAGGCGACGACCTGCTGCTGAACCTGGCCAGCAACGAGTACTTCAGCGCGGTCAAGCGCAATGCCCTCAAAGCGCGGGTGATCAACACCGAGTTCCGCGACTTCAAGAACGGCCAGTACAAGATCATCAGCTTCTACGCCAAAAAAGCCCGCGGCATGATGAGCCGCTTCGTGATCCAGGAACGCATCAACGATCCCGAGCAGCTCAAGCAGTTCGATGTGCAGGGCTACTACTACAGTGCCGAGCTGTCGAAGGCCGACAACCTGGTGTTTCTGCGCGATCACGCGGACGAGTAAAAGCTTTCGCGGCCCGACTTGTCCCGCGATAAATACGCCACAATCCTGGCGCCAAAAAACCACCCCTCTAGCTTTATCGCAAAACGCCATAAGACCGTTCGTAATTTTTTGACGAATTTTGAAAAAATTTTTCCGGTACTGGCATAAAAACATCCCACCTCGAGTTCGTCCTTTATATACAGGGACGAAACTGACAAGTGCTATCAAAGTGAAAGTATGGCCATCAGATAAAATATTAAAAAATCTTTCACGGCCCCTGAACCGCCCCCGGAACTTATCCCCTCAGCCATCGCTCATACCACCCGTAACGATTCTCGAGCGTTATGTGAGAGATGACCTACAGCATTAATTGGAGCGCACAGTCATTGTGCATCCAGACAACTTTGACTTGAGTGTCGGTCACCCGACCCACAGTTGAACCCAGGAGAAACGCGCCCCTACAAATCGTCCTTGTGGTTGATTTCAAAGGATTTTATTCACTTGAAAGAACAAGCACTGCAGTTTCGGGTAACCGATCTGCAATAAAGACGGCTGCATAACAGGGCACGCCCATAATTATTGGCCTTTGGCTGCCAACTTTAAGTGCAACGACTTTTGCACTTGATATTTATATGCCTGCACACGGTGAAGTGACATCTTTCTGCCACGCCTCCGTGTGCCCGATAACTGCTGGTTAATCAACCCGGTCTGGCTCTATTTATTGAGCCGGCGTGATAAACACATGAGGTGAATGCGATGCGTATCAGCATCTTTGGTTTGGGTTATGTGGGTGCAGTCTGTGCTGGCTGCCTGTCGGCACGTGGCCATGAAGTGATTGGCGTCGATGTATCCACCACCAAGATCGACCTGATCAACCAAGGCAAATCGCCGATTGTCGAACCGGGGCTCGAAGCCCTGTTGCAACAGGGTATCGACAATGGCCGCCTGCGTGGCACCACCGATTTTGCCGCGGCGATTCGCGACAGCGACCTGTCGATGATCTGCGTCGGCACGCCAAGCAAGAAGAACGGCGATCTGGGCCTGGAATACATCGAGTCGGTGTGCCGCGAAATCGGCTTCGTACTGCGGGAAAAATCCAGCCGCCACACCATCGTGGTACGCAGCACCGTGCTGCCGGGCACGGTGAAGAACGTGGTGATTCCGATCCTCGAAGACTGCTCGGGGAAAAAAGCCGGCGTCGACTTCGGCGTAGCGGTCAACCCGGAATTCCTGCGCGAAAGCACCGCGATCAAGGACTACGACCAGCCACCCATGACCGTCATCGGCGAACTGGACAAGACCAGTGGCGACCTTCTGCAATCGCTGTACGAAGAACTCGACGCGCCGATCATCCGCAAGGACATCGAAGTGGCCGAGATGATCAAGTACACCTGCAACGTCTGGCACGCCACCAAAGTTACCTTCGCCAACGAGATCGGCAACATTGCCAAGGCGGTCGGCGTCGATGGTCGTGACGTGATGGATGTGGTCTGCCAGGACAAGGCCCTGAACCTTTCGCAGTACTACATGCGCCCGGGCTTTGCCTTCGGCGGCTCGTGCCTGCCCAAGGACGTGCGCGCGCTGACCTATCGCGCCGGCAGCCTGGACGTCAAGGCGCCACTGCTCAACTCGCTGATGACCAGCAACGAGTCGCAGGTGCAGAACGCCTTCGACATCATCGAAAGCCACGACAAGCGCAAGGTCGCCCTGCTCGGCCTGAGCTTCAAGGCCGGAACCGACGACCTGCGCGAAAGCCCGCTGGTGGAGCTTGCCGAACGCCTGATCGGCAAGGGCTACGAGCTGAACATCTACGACAGCAACGTCGAGTATGCGCGGGTCAACGGCGCCAACAAGGAATACATCGAGTCGAAAATCCCTCACGTGTCGTCGCTGCTCAATGCTGACTTCGAGCAGGTGATCAACCACGCCGACGTCATCGTGCTGGGCAACCGCGACGAGAAGTTTCGCGCCCTGGCCCAGCAGGCGCCCGCCGGCAAGCAGGTCATCGACCTGGTCGGTTTCATGAGCAAGGCCTCCTGCCCGAGCAGCCGTACCGAAGGTATCTGCTGGTAACCCGCAGGTTGCGCGGGGCCGCCCGGCCCCGCGCGCCATCAACGCCCCTTCCATTCGATACGGATGCAGAACATGCATAGGCTCAAGCACGGCCTGCTACAGGTCGCCGGTTGGCTGTTCTACGTGAGCCTGCTCATGTTGATCGCCCTGGCCTTGCCCAACTCCATTTTCGACCCCGACTCGAAGGACTTCATTTTCCTGGTCGGCGCCGTCGGCATCTGGCGCTATTCCATGGGTGCCACGCACTTTGTCCGCGGCATGCTGTTTCTCTACGTGGTCTACCCCTACCTGCGGCGCAAGGTGCGCAAGCTCGGTAGCGCGGCCGACCCATCTCATGTGTACCTGATGGTCACCAGTTTTCGCATCGATGCCCTGACCACCGCCCAGGTCTACAGCTCGGTGATCCGCGAAGCGATCGACTGCGGCTACCCGACCACTGTGGTCTGTTCGCTGGTGGAAATGTCCGACGAACTGCTGGTGAAAAGCCTGTGGGAGAAATACAACCCGCCGCAGCGCGTGACCCTCGATTTCGTGCGCATTGCCGGTACCGGCAAGCGCGACGGCCTGGCCTACGGCTTTCGGGCCATCTCCCGCCACCTGCCGGATGAAAACGCCGTGGTCGCAGTGATCGATGGCGACACCGTGCTCGGCGAAGGCGTGGTGCGCAAGACCGTGCCCTGGTTCAAGCTGTTCGGCAATGTCGGCGGCCTGACCACCAATGAATTCTGTGAAGTGCGTGGCGGCTACATCATGAGCGAGTGGCACAAGCTGCGCTTCGCCCAGCGCCACATCAACATGTGCTCGATGGCCCTGTCCAAGCGCGTGCTGACCATGACCGGACGCATGTCGGTGTTCCGCGCCGCCGTGGTGACCAACCCCGAGTTCATCGCCGACGTCGAGAACGACTCGCTGCAGCACTGGCGCCTGGGCCGCTTCAAGTTCCTCACCGGCGACGACAAGTCGAGCTGGTTCAGCCTCATGCGCCTGGGCTACGACACCTTCTACGTGCCGGACGCGGCGATCAACACGGTCGAGCACCCGCCGGAAAAGAGCTTCATCAAGGCCAGCCGCAAACTGATGTACCGCTGGTACGGCAACAACCTGCGGCAGAACTCCCGCGCCCTGGGCCTGGGCATCCGCCGCCTGGGCCTGTTCACCAGCGTGGTGTTGTTCGACCAGCGCGTGTCGATGTGGACCAGCCTGCTGGGCCTGACCGTCGCGGTGATCGCCAGCCTCAAGTTCGGCCCGGCGTTCCTGCTGGTGTACCTGCTGTGGATCGGCATCACCCGGCTGATCCTGACCCTGATGCTGTTGTGCTCGGGCCACAACATCGGCCCGGCCTACCCGCTGATTCTTTATTACAACCAGATCGTCGGCGCGATCATGAAGATCTACGTGTTCTTCCGCCTCGACAAGCAGTCCTGGACCCGCCAGCCCACTGCCCTCAAGCGCGACCTCGCCAGCTTTCAACAATGGTTCAACACCTGGTCCTCCCGGACCATGACCTTCTCGGCGGCCAGCATCTTCATTGCTGTGCTGTTCATGGTCGTGTGAGCCGGAACCCGATTGGATTAAACAGGAACAAATCGCCATGAATACCGCCGTGAACGTCAATGTCGTGCATGAGTCCGAAGCCCAGCGCCAGCACGCCCGGGTACGCATCCCGGCCAAGCTGCGCTACCTGGGGGAGAACCGCGAAACCCTCGAAGTGAAGGTCGACGACCTTTCCGCCGGCGGCCTGAGCTTCCATGCCAAGCACCCGTTGAAAGTCGGCGAAGTGCTGCGCGGGCGCTTGCAGTTCACCGTCGACAAGCTCGGCCTGGCCATGGACATCGAGTTCCAGGTGCGCTCCTTCGACCCCTCCAGCGGCCGCGCCGGCGTGCAGTTCCAGAACCTCGAACCCCGCGATATCGCCACCCTGCGCCACATCATCACCTCGCACCTGTCGGGCGAGCTGATCACCATCGGCGACGTACTCAGTACCCTGCAGCGCGACAACTTCACCAAGGCGCGCAAACAGAAAGACGCCAGCGGCGGCATGAGCGCCTTCGGCCGCTTGCGGGCGGTGACCTTCAGCCTCGGCGTGTTCGTGGTTGGCGTTGCCGCCTTCGGCTTTATCGCCAAGTCGGTATACGGCCTGTACTTCGTCAGCCATGCCCAGGCCGGGGTGGTCAGCGTGCCGACCAGCAACGTCACCATGCCCCGCGACGGTACCGTGCAGGGCCTGGTGCAAAGCGGCGGCCAGGTGGTCAAGGGCGCGCCATTGGCCTCGTTCAGCACCAGCATGCTGGACATGCTCAAGGGCCACCTGGATGACCAGCAACTGGAGCCGGCCAAGGTCGAGGAGCTGTTCGGCAAACAGATGAGCGGCACCCTGACCAGCCCCTGCGATTGCGTGGTCGCCCGCCAGCTGGTGGATGACGGCCAGTATGCAAGCAAGGGCCAGGTGATCTTCCAGCTGGTCCCGCGCACCAGCATTCCCACGGTCGAAGCGCGCTTCAGTTACCGCCAGTTCGACGACGTCAAACCAGGCTCGCGCGTGCACTTCACCGTCGCTGGCGAAGAGCAGACCCGTACCGGGCAGATCGTCAGCAGTAGCAGCCTGAACAGCGAAGACCTGTCCTCGGACATCCGCGTGCAGATCAAGCCGGACGAATCGCTGCCCAGCGAACTGGCCGGCCGCCCGGTGGCGGTAGACAGCAATCGAGGCCCGTCGCTGGACTGGCTGATCGATAAAGCCGTGGCCCGTGGGCTCTAAGAGGATCTGCCCATGAATATGCTCACCACCCCAACTGTGGGAGCGGGCTTGCCCCGCGATGAAGCCCCTCAATTCCCCAAAGCGTTGTGCTCGATCGCGGGGCAAGCCCGCTCCCACAGTGGCACCCTTCTCGGCCTGGCCCTGGCCATCAGCCTGGCCGGTTGTGCCGGCCTGCCCGACCAGCGCCTGGCCAATGAAGCACTCAAGCGCGGCGACACCGCCCTGGCCGAACAGAACTACCGCCAGCTCGCCGACCTCGGTTACAGCGAAGCCCAGGTGGGCCTCGCCGATATCCAGGTGGAAACCCGCGACCCGGCCAAGCTCAAGGAGGCCGAAGCCACCTACCGCGCCGCCGCTGATATCTCGCCGCGCGCCCAGGCCCGCCTCGGCCGTTTGCTGGCGGCCAAGCCGGACGCCAGCGAAGCCGAGCGCCAGGAAGCCGAAACCCTATTGAAAAAAGCCTTCGCCAATGGCGAGGGCAACACCCTGATCCCACTGGCGATGCTCTACCTGCAATACCCGCAGAGCTTCCCCGGCACCAACGCCCAGCAGCAGATCGACACGTGGCGCAGCGCCGGCTACCCCGAAGCCGGCCTGGCCCAGATCCTGCTGTACCGCACCCAGGACAGCTACGACCAGCACCTGGACGAGGTCGAGCGCATCTGCAAAGCGGCGCTGAGCAGCACTGACATCTGCTACGTGGAACTGGCCACCGTCTACCAGAAGCGCGCCCAGCCCGAGCAGCAAGCGGCACTGCTCGAGCAAGTCAAAAGCGCCTACCAGCGCGGTGCAATCCCGGCCACCCGGGTCGACAGCGTGGCCCGCGTCCTGGCCGACCGCAGCCTCGGCCAGACTGACGAGAAAACCGCCCAGGCCCTGCTTGAGCAGGTGGCGCCGGTCAACCCCGGTTCCTGGGTCAGCCTGGCGCAGTTGCTCTACGACTTCCCTGAGCTTGGCGACACCGACAAGCTGATGGAATACATCGACAAGGGCCGCGCAGCCGAACAACCGCGCGCCGAACTGCTGCTGGGCCGCCTGTACTACGAAGGCAAGACCGTGCCGGCCGATGCGCAGCAGGCCGAAACCCATTTGCTCAGCGCCGCCAACGCCGGCGAAGTCAGCGCCCATTACTACCTGGGCCAGCTGTATCGCCGCGGTTACCTGGGCAGCGTTGACCCGCAAAAGGCCGTCGATCATCTGCTCAGCGCTGCCCGCGGCGGCCAGCTCAGCGCCGACTACGCCCTGGCCCAGTTGTTCAGCGAAGGCCACGGCATTCGCCAGGACCTGGTCAACGCCTGGGTGTTCAGCCAACTGGCGCAAGCCAACCCCAGCGATCAGTCGCGCGAGCTGGCCGCCCAGCTCGACCAGCAACTCACTCCCGCGCAAAAAGCCCAGGCCGAGCGCCTGCTGCAGCAAGAGCGCCAGGCCCGTGGCGCCATGGGCCCGGGTGCCGATGCCCTGGCCCTGCAGGCCCAAGCGCAACCCGAACAAGGCGAGGACTCCCTATGACACTCAATCCGTGGATGAAAGCAGGCGTAGGCCTGGGCTTCGCCCTGCTCTGGTCGTGCCCGACCCTGGCGGCAATGACCGCTGAAAAGAACTTCGGCCTGGACGTGAAGATCACCGGCCAGTCCGAAGACGACCGCGACCTGGGTACCCGCTCCGGTGGCGACGTCAACGGCCTGGGCCTGGACCTGCGCCCCTGGGTGTACGGCGAGCGCGGCAACTGGAGCGCCTTTGCCATGGGCCAGGCGGTGGCCGCCAGCGACATCATCGAGACCGACACCCTGCGCCAGTCCGGCGATGAGGCCGAGTCCGACAGCGGCCGCGCCCATGGCCGCGAAGCCGATAAAAGCTACCTGGCCATGCGCGAATTCTGGGTCGGCTACAGCGGCCTGACCGCCTACCCCGGCGAGCAACTGCGCTTTGGCCGCCAACGCCTGCGCAACGACGACGGCATGTGGCGCGACACCAACATCGAAGCGCTGAACTGGACCTTCGACACCACCCTGCTGCGCGCCAACCTGGGCGTGGCCGAGCGCTTCAGCGAGTACCGTACCGACCTCACCGAGCTGGCGCCGGAAGACAAGGACCGCCTGCACATTTACGGCGACGTTGCCACGCAGTGGACGCCCGGGCACTGGGTCGGCCTGCGCGCCCACCACACCCACGACGACGGCAAGCTGAAAAATCCCGGCGAAACCGTCGACGCCCTGGACAAGACCCGCACCGGCGACCTCACCTGGCTGGGACTGGAAGCCAACAGCGACGCCTATAACTGGCGCAACCAGAACCGCGTCAACTACTGGGGCAGCCTGACCTGGCTGAGCGGCGATCGCGACAGCCTCAACACCACCACGGTCAACGGCGAGCAAGTGGCCAGCGGCAAGCAGAGCGGCGACGTCAATGCCTGGGCCACCGACCTCGGTATCCGCCTGCGCCTCGATCCCAACTGGCAGGTCGGCGCCGCTTATGCCCGCGGCAGCGGCGGCGGTGGCGGCGACGGTTCGGGCAACTACGAGCAGACCGGCCTTGAAAGCAACCGCTCCAACTTCACCGGCACCCGCTCGCGCGTACACCGCTTCGGCGAAGCCTTCCGTGGCGAGCTGGGCAATGTCCAGGCGGCGACCCTGTTCACCTCCTGGCAACTGCGCGACGACTACGACGCCAGCCTGATCTACCACAAGTTCTGGCGCGTCGATGGCGACCAGAACATCGGCAGCAGCGGCATCAACGCCGTGGTCGAGGACAACGGCATCAACCGGCCGCTGATCCAGGGCGAGAAAGACCTCGGCCAGGAGATGGACCTGGTGGTCACCAAGTACTTCAAGCAGGGCCTGTTGCCCGCCGCGCTGAGCCAGTCGATCGACGAGCCGTCGGCGCTGGTGCGCTTTCGTGGCGGCGTGTTCAAGCCCGGTGATGCCTATGGCAAGGAAGCGGACTCCTACATGCACCGCGCTTTCGTCGACGTGATCTGGCGCTTCTGACGCCTGGGGTGCAATCAAATGAGCCTTCAACCGAACAAGCTCCACGCCTTATTGGCCGGCACCCTGCTGCTGGCCAGCAGCATCGCCCTGGCCAACGGCCAGGCGCCGACGCCGGTGGCCAAGGAGCTGCAGCAGGCCAAGACCTACACGGTCAGCAGCGCGCCGATCGAGCCGCTGCAGATCCCGGCGCCCACCCTGCCCGAGCTGTCCGGCTATAGCGCGCAAGCGGTGCAGAAAAAGATCGACCGCTCGCACAAGGGCAAGGTCTCGGTGCGGCGCATGCTCCAGGAAAACAGCCTCAAGGAGTTCATCGGCGGCGACAACAAGATGGCCGAATGGGTGGCGCGCCAGCACGGCATCCCCCAGGCGATCTTCATCGACGACGGCCATGTGAACTTCACCGAGCTGAGCAAGCAGGTGCCCGCCCAGTACCTGCGCGAAACCGCGCCGGGCGTGTACCTGGCGCGCCTGCCGATCGTGGTCGGGCAAAAGGGCGTGCTCGAGATCGACGCCAAGGTCAAGGAACTGCGCCTGTCCCAGGAGGGTGGCGCGTTCATCGTCAACGACGGCAAATTGTTCGTCAGCGACACCCGGGTGACTGGCTGGCGCGAGAAAGACAACGGCCCGGCGACCTTCCGCTCGCCGAAGGAATTCCGCCCGTTCCTGCTGTCGTGGGGCGGCACCGAGACCTACATCGTCAACAGCAAGATGGCCAGCTTCGGCTATGCCAAGAGCAAGTCCTACGGCGTGAGCATTTCTCAGTACACACCGAACATGGCCAAGCAGATGGGCCGCCCGGAACCCACCGGCTGGATCATCGGCTCCGAGTTCAGCGACATGTGGTACGGCTTCTACTGCTACGAAACCAGCGACTTCGTGGTCAAGGACAGCACCTACCGCGACAACATCGTCTACGGCATCGACCCCCACGACCGCTCGCACCGATTGATCATCGCCGGCAACACCGTGTACGGGACCAAGAAGAAGCACGGCATCATCGTTTCACGCGAGGTCAACGACAGCTGGATCATCAACAACAAGAGCTACGACAACAAGCTCTCGGGCGTGGTCATCGACCGTAACAGCGTCAACAACCTGATCGCCTACAACGAGATCTACCGCAACCACACCGACGGCATCACCCTGTACGAGAGCGGTGACAACCTGATCTGGGGCAACAAGCTGATCAGTAACCGCCGCCACGGCATTCGCGTGCGCAACAGCGTCAACATCCGCCTGTACGAGAACGTCGCCATGGCCAACGGCCTGGTAGGCGTCTACGGGCACATCAAGGACTTGTCCGAGACCGACCGCGACATCGCCCTCGACCCGTTCGACACCAAGGTCTCGCTGATCGTCGTCGGCGGTGAGCTGGCGGCCAACGGCAGCGGCCCGCTGTCGATCGATTCGCCGCTGAGCGTGGAGCTGTACCGGGTGTCGATGCTGGCGCCGAGCAAGGCCAGCGGCATCAGTTTTTCCGGAGTACTGGGCGATCGCCAGGACGAGATTCTCGACCTGATGGTGCGCCAGGGCAAAGCCGTGCTGATCGATCCGGTCGAGCGCCAGACCGAAATGCTGGACTGAGGAAGCCAATCCTATGCAACCACAACTGACCAAGCTGCTGAGCCTTTGCGGCCTCGCCACTGCCCTGCTGGCCATCAGCGCCGGCGCCTCGGCCGAACAGGTCCAGGCACCGGACTTCACCGCCGAGCCGTGCTGCCAACTGTGCCCGCAGGCCCACGACGCCAGCCGCTACACCACCCGCTACCAGCAGAACTTCACCACCCTGGTGCAAGCCCAGGGCGACTGGCTGTTCCGCACCCGCGAAGACCTGCGCACCGAATTCGACACCACCCCGGCCGGCTACCGGCGCCTGCAGCAGTTGCACGATGCGTTCAAGGCCAAGGGCGTGGAACTGGTGATCGTCTACCAGCCGACCCGCGGCCTGGTGAACCGCAACATGCTCAAGCCGGCCGAAAAGGCCGCCTTCAATTACGCCAAGGCGCTGCACAACTACCAGGCCATGCTCGGGCGCTTCAGCCAGATGGGCTACACCGTGCCCGACCTGTCGCCGCTGACCAACGAACAACTGGCCGCGGCCGACCAGGGCAAGGATTTCTACTTCCGTGGCGACCAGCACTGGACCCCGTACGGCGCCGAGCGCGCGGCAAAAATCGTCGCCGACAGCGTGCACAAGATGCCTGCCTTCGCCAACGTGCCCAAGCGTGAGTTCGAGAGCCACAAGTCCGGGCGCATGGGCAAGACCGGCACCCTGCACAACGTCGCCGGGCAGCTGTGCGGCACCAGCTATGCGGTGCAGTACATGGACCAGTTCGTCACCGAGCCCAAGGGCGAGAGCGGCAGCGACGACCTGTTCGGCGATTCCGGCAACCCGCAGATCACCCTGGTCGGTACCAGCCACAGCGGCAAGAACTACAACTTCTCGGGCTTCCTTGAGCAGTACATCGGCGCCGACGTGCTCAACGTCGCCTTCCCCGGCGGCGGTCTGGAAGGCTCGATGATCCAGTACCTGGGCAGCGAAGACTTCCAGAACAACCCGCCGAAGATCCTCATCTGGGAATTCTCGCCGCTGTACCGCCTCGACCAGGAAACCATCTGGCGACAGATGCTCGCCCTGGTCGACAACGGCTGCGAAGGCAAGCCTGCGCAGATGAGCGCCAGCACCGCGCTCAAGCCGGGCAAGAACGAGCTGATGGTCAACGGCCGTAACGGCGTGATCAAGGACCTGACCAATGGCCGCCACCAATTGGATATCCAGTTCGAAGACAAGTCGGTCAAGACCCTGCAAGCCACCCTCTGGTACATGAACGGCCGCCACGAAGACCTGAAGATCGAGAAGCCGGAAACCGCCGACACCGATGGCCGCTTTGCCTTCGAGCTGCGCGAGGATGAGGACTGGGCCGCCCAGACCCTGCTCGCCGTCGAAGTCCAGGGGCCGCAAAGCGGCAGCCAGAAAGTCGAAGCCACGCTGTGCAAACGAAAGTGAGGCGCCTATGAAAAATTTCAGCACATCCCCTGCAGCAGCGCTCGCACTGGCGCTGGCCCTGTTCGGCCCGGCCGCGCACGCCGCCGGGCTGGTCCCTCCCCAGGGCTATTACGCCGGGATCGAAAAACTCAAGACCGGCGACAGTGACTTCAAATGCGCAGCCATCCCCACGCCCTACACCGACAAGCTGCAGTTTCGCAGCAAGTACGAAGGCTCGGACAAGGCCCGCGCAACCCTGAACAAAGCCTCGGAAAAGGCCTTCCGCGACTCCACCGCGAGCATCACCACCCTCGAGCGCGGGGTCAGCAAACAGGTCATGCAGTACATGCGCGATGGCCGCCCGCAACAGCTCGATTGCACCCTGGAGTGGCTGAGCAGTTGGGCCAGCGCCAATGCGCTGATGTCCACCGACTACAACCACACCGGCAAGTCGATGCGCAAATGGGCGCTGGGCAGCCTCAGCTCGGCCTGGCTGCGCCTGAAGTTCTCCAACTCACAGCCGCTGGCGGCGCACCAACAACAGGCCGAACTGATCGAGAAATGGTTCGGGCGCCTGGCCGACCAGGTGGTCAAGGACTGGAGCGACCTGCCGCTGGAGAAGATCAACAACCACTCCTACTGGGCGGCCTGGTCGGTGATGGCCACCGCCGTCGCCACCGACCGCCGCGACCTGTTCGACTGGTCGATCAAGGAATACCGCGTGGCCGCCAACCAGGTCGACGCCCAGGGCTTCTTGCCCAACGAGCTCAAGCGCAAGCAGCGCGCCCTGGCCTACCACAACTACGCCCTGCCGCCGCTGGCGATGATCGCCAGCTTCGCCCAGGCCAACGGTGTCGATGTGCGCCCGGAAAACAACGGCGCACTCAAGCGCCTGGGTGAGCGGGTGCTGTCGGGCTCGAAAGACCCGAGCCCGTTCAAGGCAAAGAACGGCGAGAAACAGGACATGGACGACCTCAAGATCGACAGCAAATACGCCTGGCTCGAACCCTGGTGCAGCCTCTACAGCTGCAACAGCGACGTGCTCGGGCGCAAGCACGACATGCAGCCGTTCAAGAGCTTCCGCCTGGGCGGCGACCTGACCCGGGTCTATGACCCGCAGGCCGAACAGAAAAAATGAGCTAGGACCTGTCGCGGGTCAAGCCCGCTCCCACAGGAGCGCGGCGAACCCGCGATGCTTTAAACACTGCCCCCCGCGTTCCGACATGGGGGGTTTGGGGGGCTGCTGCCCCGGTTGCTAACGACAAGGAGAGATCGGGATGGTGTTTTCATCCAACGTGTTTCTGTTCCTGTTCCTGCCGATCTTTCTCGGCTTGTACTACCTGAGCGGGCAACGCTATCGCAACGCCCTGTTGCTGCTGGCCAGCTACGTGTTCTATGCCTGGTGGCGGGTGGACTTCCTGGCGCTGTTTGCCGGGGTCACCCTGTGGAACTACTGGATCGGCCTGAAAGTCGGCGCCGCCGGCGTGCGCAGCAAGCCGGCCCAGCGCTGGCTGCTGCTGGGGGTTGCGGTCGACCTGGGCATCCTCGGCTACTTCAAGTACGCCAACTTCGGCGTCGACAGCATCAACGCGATCATGACCTCGTTCGGCCTTGAGCCGTTCATCCTCACCCATGTGCTGCTGCCGATCGGTATCTCGTTCTACATCTTCGAGTCGATCAGCTACATCATCGATGTGTACCGCGGCGACACCCCGGCGACCCGCAACCTGATCGACTTCGCCGCCTTCGTGGCGATCTTCCCGCACCTGATCGCCGGCCCTGTGCTGCGCTTCAAGGACCTGGCCGACCAGTTCAACCACCGCACCCACACCCTCGACAAGTTCTCCGAAGGCTGCACGCGCTTCATGCAGGGCTTCATCAAGAAGGTGTTCATCGCCGACACCCTGGCGGTGGTCGCCGACCATTGCTTCGCCCTGCAGAACCCGAGCACCGGCGACGCCTGGCTCGGCGCCCTGGCCTACACCGCGCAGCTGTACTTCGACTTCTCCGGCTACAGCGACATGGCCATCGGCCTGGGCCTGATGATGGGCTTTCGCTTCATGGAGAACTTCAAGCAGCCGTACATCAGCCAGTCGATCACCGAGTTCTGGCGGCGCTGGCATATCAGCCTGTCGACCTGGCTGCGCGACTACCTGTACATCACCCTGGGCGGCAACCGCGGCGGCACCTTCGCCACCTACCGCAACCTGTTCCTGACCATGTTGCTGGGCGGCCTGTGGCACGGCGCCAACTTCACCTACATCGTCTGGGGTGCCTGGCATGGCATGTGGCTGGCGATCGAGCGGGCCCTGGGCATCAACGCCGCGCCGCAGCGTTTCAACCTGGTGCGCTGGGCCTTCACCTTCCTGCTGGTGGTGATGGGCTGGGTGATCTTCCGCGCCGAGAACCTGCACGTCGCCGCACGCATGTACGGCGCCATGTTCAGCTTCGGTGACTGGCAACTGTCGGAGCTCAACCGCGCCAGCCTCACCGGCCTGCAAGTGGCAACCCTGGTGCTGGCCTACGTGACTCTGGCGTACTTCGGCCTGCGCGACTTCTATCGCAACGCCAGGCCCGCGCCCAAGGCCAGCCCGGTGGCCGTGCATGCCGACGGCAGCCTGAGCCTGGACTGGGGCCTGTACGCCACCCGCGCGTTGGTGCTGCTGCTGTTCGTGGCCTCGATCCTCAAGCTCTCGGCGCAAAGCTACTCGCCGTTCCTTTACTTCCAGTTCTGAGCGAGCCGACCATGACCCGACATTTACGCAAACTCTACGCCCTGCTGTTCCTCGCCCTGTTGCTGGGCCTGGGCCTGTGGTCGCTGGGCGGCCTGGGCAGTTTCCAGCGCACTGCGCAGATGAGCGCCCTCGACGGCAAGCTGGCCAAGGCCGCCGAGACCCACTACGACGAGCAGTTCCCGCTCAAGCGCATCGGCACCAACCTGTGGGCGGCGCTGGACTTCAAGCTGTTCAACGAAGGCCGCCCGGGCGTGGTGCTGGGCCGCGAGCACTGGCTGTTCAGTGACGAGGAGTTCAAGCCGGTGGCCAACAGCGACCAGTACGAACAAGAGAACCTGGCGCTGATCCGCGGTGTGCGCGACACCCTGCAGCAACACGGCGTGCAACTGGTGCTGGCGATCGTACCGGCCAAGGCGCGGCTGTATCCGGAGTATGTCGGCGAACAGACCCCGGCCAGCCTGCACACCGACCTGTACAACGAGTTCCACGCCCAGGCCCGCCAGGCCGGCGTGTTCGCCCCCGACCTGCTGGCGCCGCTGCAAGAGGCCAAAGCCCGTGGCCAGGTGTTCCTGCGCACCGACACCCACTGGACGCCGATGGGCGCCGAAGTGGTTGCCCAGCACCTGGCCGCCGCCGTGGCGCGCCAGACCCTGCTCAACGGCGAGCCCCAGCAGTTCGTCACCGAACAGCGCCAGAGCGCGCCATACAAGGGCGATTTGACCAACTTCCTGCCGCTCGACCCGCTGTTCAGCAACCTGCTGCCGCCGCCGGACAGCCTGCAAAAACGCAGCACCCGACCGGCCGAGGCTGAAGGTGAAAGCGGCGATGCATTGTTCGCCGACAGTGAAATCCCGGTGGCGCTGATTGGCACCAGCTACAGCGCCAACCCCAACTGGAACTTCCTCGGAGCCCTGCAGCAAGCACTGCGCAGCGACGTGGTCAATTACGCCGAAGACGGCCATGGCCCACTGCTGCCGATGCTCAAGTACCTGCAAACCGACGCCTTCAAGAACAGCGCGCCGCAAGTGCTGATCTGGGAGTTCCCGGAACGTTATCTGCCAATGAAAAACGACCTCAGCGCTTTCGATCCGCAGTGGATCGCGCAGCTGAAAAAAACCCGCAATGCCAATCAAGACCTGGCCCTGTCGTCCCATCGGACGGAAAACTGAAGAGGAAACGCACATGACCTTGCATACCCAAAAGCTGCGCATCGCCAAAGCCTGCGCCCTGGCCGCCGGCCTCAGCCTGCTCTCGCTGCAAGCCCTGGCCGGCGCCGACGCCGCGCTGTATGGCCCGACCGCGCCGAAAGGCTCGACCTTCGTGCGCATCTACAACGCCGGCGCCCAGCCAGTGAGCGCCAGCGTCGGCAACACCCAGATCAGCGAAGTGGCGGCCCAGGGCAGCAGTGACTTCAGCTTCATGCCCCAGGGCGATTACAGCGCCAAGGTCGGCAGCCAGAGCCTGCCGGTCAAGCTCGCCGCCGATCACTACTACACCCTGGTCAACAACGCCTCGGGCCAGCCGCAACTGGTCGAGGAGCCACCGTTCAAGAACAAGCAGAAATCCCTGGTGCGGGTACAGAACCTCAGTAGCCAGGCCCTGACCCTGAAGACCGCCGACGGCAAGACCGAAGTGGTCAAGCCGGTGGCCGCCAAGGCCCGTGGCGAGCGCGAGATCAACCCGGTCAAGGTCAGCCTGGCGCTGTATGAAGGCGATAAAAAAGTCAGCGATCTGAAGCCTGTGGCTCTGGAGCGCGGCGAAGCAGCGGTGCTGTACGTGACCGGTTCCGGCAGCAGCCTGTCGCCGGTCTGGGTCAAGCGCCCGGTATCCACCCGTTAACCACCTGCCTATTTCTATTTTTGGAGAACACCCATGATTCCAGTCATTCTGTCCGGTGGTAGCGGTTCGCGTCTGTGGCCGCTGTCGCGCAAGCAGTTTCCCAAGCAGTTCCTGGCCCTGACCGGTGAACACACCCTGTTCCAGCAAACCCTCTCGCGCCTGGTGTTCGACGGCATGGACGCGCCCATCGTGGTCTGCAACAAAGACCACAAGTTCATCGTCAGCGAGCAGCTGCAAAGCCTCAAACTTCAAACCCAGGGCATCCTCATGGAGCCCTTCGGCCGCAACACCGCGCCGGCGGTGGCACTGACCGCGATGAAGCTGGTTAACGAAGGCCGTGACGAGCTGATGCTGGTGCTCCCGGCCGATCATGTGATCGACGACCAGAAAGCCCTGCAACGGGCCCTGGCCCTGGCCACCGTGGCCGCCGAGCGCGGCGAGATGGTGCTGTTCGGGGTGCCGGCGACCAAGCCGGAAACCGGCTACGGCTACATCAAGTCGAGCCAGGACGTGCTGCTGCCCGAAGGCGTCAGCCGGGTGGCGCAGTTCGTCGAGAAACCGGATGAAAAACGCGCCGCCGAGTTCGTCCGGGCCGGTGGCTACTTCTGGAACAGCGGCATGTTCCTGTTCCGCGCCAGCCGCTTCCTCGAAGAGCTGAAAAAGCACGACGCCGATATCTACGACACCTGCCTGCTGACCCTGGAGCGCAGCGAGGAAGACGGCGATAACCTGAGCATCGACGAAGCCACCTTCGCCTGCTGCCCGGACAACTCCATCGACTACGCGGTGATGGAAAAGACCCAGCGCGCCTGCGTGGTGCCGCTGTCGGCGGGCTGGAGCGATGTCGGCTGCTGGTCGTCGCTGTGGGATGTGCATGAAAAAGACCACAACGGCAACGTCACCAAGGGCGACGTGGTGGTCCAGGACAGCCACAACTGCATGATCCACGGCAACGGCAAGCTGGTATCGGTGATCGGCCTTGAAAACATCGTCGTGGTCGAGACCAAGGACGCCATGATGATTGCCCACAAGGACAAGGTCCAGGGCGTCAAGCAACTGGTCAACACCCTCAACGAACAAGGCCGCAGCGAAACCCAGAACCACTGCGAGGTGTACCGGCCGTGGGGCTCGTACGACTCGGTGGACATGGGCGGGCGTTTCCAGGTCAAGCACATCACCGTCAAGCCCGGTGCCAGCCTGTCGCTGCAGATGCACCACCACCGCGCCGAGCACTGGATCGTGGTGTCCGGCACTGCCGAGGTGACCTGCGACGAGAACGTGTTCCTGCTCACCGAAAACCAGTCCACCTACATCCCTATCGCTTCGGTGCACCGCCTGCGTAACCCGGGCAAGATCCCCCTGGAGATCATCGAAGTGCAGTCGGGCAGCTACCTGGGCGAGGACGATATCGAGCGCTTTGAAGATATCTACGGACGCTCGACGCCGATCGAGCGCGGGATCTCGATCAAGACCATCGCGCAGTAAAACCCCAATCGCGGGGCAAGCCCGCTCCTACACATTGTGGGAGCGGGCTTGCCCCGCGATGCTTTTTGGTTAGGATGAAAGCACCCCCACCCACAAGGTTCGCTCCATGTTCATCGGCGCCCTGCTCATCCTCACCTGGCTGGTCCTGCTGCTGCGCTACCCGGCCAAAGCCCTGCCGATTTCGCTGGCGGCGCTGTTCGGCCTGGGCCTGGTGGCGTTGTGGGTGGTCTGGCTGGACAACCGCGAAGCCAGGCAACTGGCCCACCTGGAGCTGCGTCTGACCTACGCACCCGACCAATGCCCGGCCGATCGCCCGCTGCAGGTGCACATCAATAACGGCAACCCGGTGCCACTGGTGGAGCTGCGCTGGCGGGTCGCGGCCTATGCCCCGGGCGATACCGTCAACCTCGCTGAGAACACCTACGCCGCCCCGCGCTACCGCGGCCCCGGCGAGCTGCAGCCCGGCGCCAGCTGGCAGGAGTGCCTGCCGTTGCCGCCACTGCGTTCCGGCTACCGGCCACAGAGCGTCGACTACCGCGCCGAGCACCTGCAAGGCAGCTTCGCCGACTGAGCACCTGGTATTTTTGCCAGGTTACCCAAGCGGCAAAATCCTATTGAATGACTCCGCGTACTTCACTGCCTAGCGGAGTAAGGTCATGGTCGATACATCGCCAGCGGTTCAGGACCAGTTCAAGCAACTGTTCGAACGGATCAATCATCATCAACCGCTGGCCAGGCCCGTGGTGATCCTGGTGTATTCGGACACCTGCCCGGCATGTGCCGATGCCAAGCGCAATGTGGCAACCCTGGCCGACAAGGGCTATCGAGACTGCGTTGACTTCTATCAACTGACCTTCGCCACCTTCAGGGCACTGTCCCGCGACATTCAGCCCCCCGGGTAACCCACGTGCCCACTCAACTGCTGTATGACAGGGCAAGCCAACGCCAGCTCTGGACCGGCATTTGCACCGATCAGTTGGAAAATGCATTGAAAACGCTGATTGCTGAACTATGATCCAGTACCCCCACTGCTCAAGGACAGCAGCTCATGCCCAGCGTGTTGATCACCGGATGCTCCAGCGGTATCGGTCTGGCTTTGGCCGAGACCTTCAAGAATGCCGGCTTCGAGGTCTGGGCCACGGCGCGCAAGGCCGAGGACGTAGACCGCCTGGCCGCCAGCGGCTTCAATGCCCGCCAACTGGACGTCAATGACCAGCAGGCGCTGACGCAACTGGCCGGTGAACTGGAACAGCACGGCCAGGGCCTCGATGTACTGATCAACAACGCCGGCTACGGCGCCATGGGGCCGCTGCTCGATGGCGGCGCCGAGGCGATGCGCCGGCAATTCGAAACCAATGTGTTCGCCGTGGTCGGGGTCACCCGCGCATTGTTCCCGGCGCTACGCCGCAACAAAGGCCTGGTGGTGAATATCGGCAGTGTTTCCGGGGTACTGGTCACGCCGTTCGCCGGTGCCTACTGCGCCTCCAAGGCGGCCGTGCACGCCCTGAGCGAAGCCTTGCGCCTGGAAGTGGCGCCCTTTGGCATACGGGTCATGGAAGTACAGCCTGGCGCAATTGCCTCGCAATTCGCCAGCAACGCCGGGCACGAAGCCGAACAACTGATCGGTGAACAATCGCCGTGGTGGCCGCTGCGCGAAGGCATCCGTGCCCGCTCACGCGCCTCCCAGGACAAACCGACCCCGGCGGCCGACTTCGCCCGCGATGTCCTCAAGGCCGTGCGCCAGCCAGAGCCGGCGGCGCTGGTACGCCTGGGCAATGGCAGCCGCGCCTTGCCGCTGCTGCAAAACTGGCTGCCGCGGGGCTTGCTACAGCGCGTGCTGAAAAAACGCTTCGGCCTGGACCGCGCGCTCTAGGCGATCGAGCGCAGCACGCCGGGTGCATGACCGCGCAACGATCACCCCTGGGCGGCGGTCTGCAACGGCTCGCTGAACGGCTGCCATCCACCGCCCAGCGACTTGTACAAGCCAACCAGGGCCTGGGACACCGCCGCCGAACTTTCGACCCACTGCTCCTGGCTGGCCAGCAAGGCGCCCTGCACGCTGAGTACATTGAGAAAGTCCACGGCGCCCTCGACATACTGCTGCTGCGCGGTCTGCAGGGCGATGCGGTTCTGGCGCACGGCCTCTTCGAGCAGGTCGCGGCGCAACTGGCTGGCGTTGTACAGGCGCAGCACATCGTCGATTTCGTGCCAGGCGCGCAGTACCACCTGCTGATAGCGCAGAGCCGCTTCCTGCTGCTGGGCTTCGCGCAACTTGAGCACGCCGCGCAGGCGCCCGCCTTCGAAAATCGGCAAGTTCAGTTGCGGGCCGATGGCGAATCGACGCGCATCCCAGCTGCCGAAATCCGACAACTGCAGTGACTGCAAACCGACATTGCCCGACAAGCGGATGCTCGGATAAAAATCCGCCTTGGCCACCCCGATACTGGCGGTGGCGGCATGCAGCTGGGCCTCGGCCTGAAGAATGTCCGGGCGCCGCTCGGCCAGCTCCGACGGCACGCCGATGGCAAAGCGTTGCTGCGGCGTCGGCATCGCGCCTGGCTCCAGCAATTCGGCCTGCAGGCTGCGTGGTGGCTCGGCCAGCAACAGGCCGAGGGCGTTGATCAATTGTGCCTGGCGCTCTTCCAGGGTCGGCAGGCGGGCCTCGACCGAGGCGACCTGGGCACTGGCCTGGGCCACATCGAGGGCGGTGGCTACCCCGTCGCGCAGGCGCATTTGCGACAGGCGCAGGCTGTGCCGCGAAACCTCAAGGTTCTCCCGGGTGACGGCCAGGGTGCTCTGCACCGCTCGCAGCTGGATGTAGTTGCCGGCGGTCTCGGCCAGCAGCGACAACAGCACGCCACGGCGGTCGTTCTCGGCGACTTCGACCACCGCGTCGGCGGCTTCGACCTGGCGGCGTACGCGGCCCCAGAGGTCAAGCTCCCAACTGGCGGTAAAGTCGCCCTGCCAGAGGTTGAAGGCCGACTTGCCGCCGTTGCCGGACGGGTCGTTGAGGCCTTCGGCACTGTTGCGCGCCCGGCTGTATCCGCCGCCCAGATCAACCGACGGGGTTTGCTCGGAAGCGATGCTCATGCGCAGCGCGCGGCTTTGCAGCAAGCGCGCGCTGGCGATCTGCAGGTCGAGGTTGCGCTGGCTGGCGCGCTCGATCAGGGCACTGAGCTTGGGGTCGTGAAAGCTTTCCCACCAGCGCTGCTCCAGCGGTGTAGCCTGGGCTTGACTGGCGGCGGGGGTTTCCTGCAGCGCCGGCCATGCGGCCGGGGCATGGCTGTCAGGCGCGCTGAAATCCGGGCCCAGGCTGCAGCCGGCCAGCAGGCTCAGCAGCAGCGGGCAAAGGGCGAATGCAGGTTTCATCGGGCGCTGACCTCTTTACCGGTACTCAGGCTCGCGCCGGTATCGATCGTGGCCACCACCGACATGCCGACCCGCAGGCGATCCAGCAATGGCTGGTTGGCGTCGAAGACAATTTTCACCGGAATGCGCTGCACCACCTTGGTGAAGTTGCCGGTGGCGTTGTCCGGCTTGACCGCCGCGAAGGTGACACCGGTAGCCGGGGCGATGCTCTCGACCCGCCCGTGCAGGTATTCATCGGCAAAGGTGTCCACGCGGATCTGCACCGGCTGCCCGGGTTGCACGTGGGTCAGTTGGGTTTCCTGGAAGTTGCCGAGCACATAGGCGTGCTCCAGCGGCACCACCGACAGCAACCGCGCCCCCGGGTTGACGTAGGCGCCAACGCGCAGCGCGCGCTCGCCGACCATGCCGTCGATGGGCGCGACGATGCGCGTGTACGACAGGTCCAGTTGCGCCCGCTCAAGGCTTGCCTGGGCATGCTTGAGGCCCCCTTCGGCGCTGTCGACCTGGGCGCTGAGGATATCCACCTGCTTGCGCGCCGCCGCCAGCGCCGCCTGCGAGTTGGCCAGCCGCGCCCGCGCCTGATCAACCCGGCTGCGCGCCTGCTGGGCGTTCTGCACGGTACCGGCGCCCTGCTCGGCCAGGCGGCTGTGGCGGGTCAGTTCGTGATTGGCGAAGGCCAGCTCAGCCTGGTCGGCACTGACCGCGGCCTGGGCCTGGTCGATCAGCGAGGCCTGGCGCTCGAGGGTCGCCCGGGCGTTGTGGCTTTGCGCGCTAGACACCAGCAGTTGCGCCTGCGCCGCCGCCAGCGCCGCCTGGTAGTCGCGGTCGTCGATCTGCGCCAGCAACTGGCCGGCCTTGACCTGCTGGTTGTCCTCCACCAGCACCTGCTTGATAAAGCCGGCCACCTTCGGTGCGATCACCGTGTAGTCGGCAGACACGTAGGCGTCGTTGGTGCTCTGCGCGCTGTCGTGGCCCAGCAGCATCGGGCCGAGCACGCCGGCAATCCCTGCCACCACCAGGGCGGCGACGATCAAGGCGGTTTTTCGGTGAGTTGTTGTCGTGGTCATGTCTTTCTCTCAAATCCGCAAACCTAGGCCACCGCGCGCGGTGGGTAGATCCGGGTAGGCACAAAAGGAATCAGTACAATCAGCGCCGCAGCCAGCAGTGCCATGCACAGGTAAAGATCGGCCGAGGTCAGCACCAGGGCTTGTTCATGGATGCGCCTGGCCAGGCCCGGGGCGCTGCTGTCGGCCAGCGGCGAGTTGCCCAGGCTGTCGACCAGCGCATTGGAATGAAAATGCCGGCGCACGGTGGTCAGCGCCTCGATCAAACCGGCCGCAACCACCGAAGCCAGGCCCTTGACCGTGTTGAACCAGGCCGAGGCAAACGGCCCGTCCTGTGGGGTCATGCCGCCGGTGGCCAGCATCAGCAAGGGGATCACCGACATCGGCTGGCCGAAGATGTGCAGCAGTTGCAGCAGGTAGAAGTTGTCGCGAATCCACACGCTGGTGAGCTGGCTGCCCAGCGCGCACGACAGCGACAACATGCCCAGCCCCGCCGCCAGCACCCAGCGGCAATCCACTGCGCGAATGTTGCACAGCGCCGCCACCAGCGGCAGCGCCAGCAACTGCGGCAAGGCCACCAGCAGCATCAGCGGGCCGGTCTGCGCCGGGCGATAACCCTGGATCTGCGCCAGATAGCTGGAGGGGATGATGATCACTGCCGTCAGCACGATCAGCACGCCGAACAGGGTCACCAGGGCGTGGGTCAGGTTGCGCACCTTGAGCATCTGCAGCTTGAAGAATGGCAGCGGCTCGGACCACTCGTTGCACAGGAACAGCACCAGCAGCACCAGGCCGCCGCCGAGCAGCCAGCAGATCAGCGGCGAGTCGAACCAGCCCATGCGATCCCCCAGGGTCAGGCCGATCACCAGGGCGCAGATGGCAGGCAGGCCGAGCAGCAGCCCGCGCCAGTCGAACTGCTTGAAGCGCTCCAGGCGCAGTGGGTCCTGGGGCAGGCCCCAGGCAACACAGGCCATTGCCAGCAATGACGGCAGAATGATCTGCCAGAACGCCCACTGCCAGCCGACATATTCAGTCCACAACCCGGCCAGCGGCGTGCCCAGGTTGGGCCCGAAGGTCGCGGTCAAGGCATAGCCGGCCAGGCCGTAGACCTTGATCCCCGGCGGCAGGAAACGCAGGGCGACGCTCATCAGCATCGGCGGCAACGCCCCTGATGCCAGGCCCTGCAAGGTGCGCAGCAGCATCAGGCTGGACAGGTTGGGCGCATACGGCTGCACCAGCCCGAGCAGGGCAAACACGGCAATGGCGCACAGGGTAAAACGGCGCAGGGAAAAGGTCGCTGCCAGCCACGGCGAAAAGGCCATGGCCGAGACCGACGCCGCCGAATACACCGCAATCAGCCAGGCGCCCTCATCGGCGCCGATGAACATGCCACCACGGATATCGGCCAGCGAGGCTTTGGTGACCATCTCGTTGAGGCCGGCGCAGAGCACCGCCAGCAGTACCCCGAGCAGGCCGACCAGAATGCGCGTGCCAAAAGCCGCCGGCGCCGCCGTAGCGGCAACCGGTCGGGGCAGCACAGGTAAAGGAGTCGCGGTCAGCGAACTCATCACAGACATCTCCGGACAAACAAAAGAACCGGCGCAAGTCTATGAAGGGGCAATGCTTACGAAAACTGACATATTGGCAGTTTACTAGTGCAGCAAACGCAATCGACTGGTTCAGCGTTGCTCGCTGCAGCACGCCTTGAGGGTCTGGCGCAGCCAGCGGTGGGCCGGGTCGTTGTCAAAACGCGGATGCCAGGCCTGCATCACCGTCACCCGTTCCAGTGGCAACGGGATGTGGAACGAGCGCAGCGGCAGGCCGAGCTTGGTCACGCTGCTGAGGATATTGGCCGGCATCGGCAGCAACAGGTCGGAGTCAGGCAAGGAGAACATCGCCGAATGAAAGCTCGGGGTGATCAGCGCCACCCGCCGCTGCACCTTGTAGTTGGCCAGCTCGACATCGATCGGGCCGTTGGCGCGGCCGCGGCGCGAGACGCTGATCTGCGGGTAGGCGGCAAAGCGCTGGGGGGTGATTTCGGCCTCGAAGATCGGGTGATCCTGGCGCGCCAGGCCGACGTAGATGGTGTTGAACAGGCTCTGCATCTTGATCTCGGGGCCCAGGTCGATGGTCGAGCTGACGATCAGGTCAGTGCCGCCGTCGCGCAGCACCGCATCATCGTCACCACCGCCTTCCGGGACAAAACGCAGCACGGTGTGCGGCGCCTGCTCGTGCATCATCTGCAGCAGTTGCGCGCCATACAGGGCGATGAACAGGTCGTTGGTGCGGATGTTGAAGGCCCGGTCGAGGGTTGCCAGGTCGACTTCTTCGCGGCTGCGAAACACCAGCCCGGCCTGCTCGACCAGGGCCCGCACCTGCTCGTGCAGGGCCAGCGCCCGCGGCGTCGGCACCAGGCCACGGCCGGCGCGGACCAGGATCGGGTCGCCGATGGCCTCGCGGATTCGCCCCAGGGTCCGGCTCATGGCCGCCGGGCTGAGGTTCATGCGCCGCGCTGCGCCGACCACGCTGCCCTCATCAAGCAGGGCATCGAGAGCGACCAACAGGTTCATATCCGGGATCTGCATTGCCAGGCATCCATGACGGGTAAACAAGGGCCGATCTTAACAGCTCGGCAGCGGCCACCGGGTTGCGCGTCACGCAACTACACAGTGCATGCCAGGCCATTTATCCGCAGGCCGCCGATCCTCAACAATAGCCGGCTCGACTGCCGCCCAGAGAAGCCGCCCATGCTCAGCCCCGTATTGATTGCCATCGATGGATCGCCCGCCTCCCAGGGCCTGGTCGAGCTCGCGCAACAGTACTGTTTGCCCAACTGCCATCGCCTGCAGGTGGTGCTGGCCATCGACAGCGCCTTCGCCCTGAGCGACGGCCCGGGGGCGATCAGCCTGTACGAGCAGCAGGAATACCCGGCGGCCACCGATGAGCAGCGCCATGCCGTCCAGGCAGTGCGCCAGGCCCTGGAGAGCCTGCGGGCGCTGGGCTTCGAGAGCGAAGGCAGGCTGGTGCCGGGCGAGCCGGTGGCGGCCATCGTCGCTGCCGCCCGCGCGCTTGAGTGCGAGCTGATCATCATCGGCCACCGGCATTTGAACCGCCTCGGGCGGTTGCTCGACCCGTCGATCAGCAACAAGGTGATCGATCAGGTCAGTTGCCCGGTGCTGGTGGATTCGCGCCAGGCTTGAGGCGCTTTTAGCCTTCTTTCCGAGCCGGCTTGACCACCACCGTGCAGGTGGTCCCCGCCGCCAGTAAAAAGCCTTCCGGCACTTCATCGATGTGAATCCGCACCGGCACCCGCTGGGCCAGGCGCACCCAGTTGAAGGTCGGGTTGACGTCGGCGATCAGTTCGCGGCTTTCAGGGTTGTCGCGGTCATAGATACCGCGCGAGATGCTCTCGACGTGGCCCTTGAGCCGCTCGCCGCTCATCATCTGCAGCTCGGCCTGGTCACCCACGTGCACGTGCGGCAGCTTGGTTTCTTCGAAAAAGCCATAAACCCAGAACGAGTCCTTGTCGACCACCGCCATCTTCGCCTCGCCGGTGCGCGCGTAATCGCCGCGATGGACGTTGAGGTTGGTGACATAGCCATCGACCGTGGCGAGGATCCGGGTTCGCTTGAGGTCCAGCTCGGCCGCCGCCAGCTGCGCCTGGGCCTGCTGGTAATCGGCCAGCGCCGAGTTGGCGATGTTGCTGGCATCGTCACGGTTCTCCCGCGAGATCACCAGGTTGTCCATGTCGGCGCGGCGATGGGCGTTGACCTTGCGCATCTCCCAGGTGGCCTTGCGCGAGGCGACCAGCGCCTGGGCCTGGCGGACCGCCACCTGGTAATGCTCGGGGTCGATCTGCAGCAGCACGTCGCCCTTCTTCACCAACTGGTTGTCGCGCACCGGCACGTCGACCACATAGCCCGGCACGTCGGCGGCGACGTTGATGATATCGGCACGCACCCGTCCGTCACGGGTCCAGGGCGTGTTCATGTAATGCACCCAGAGCTGGCGACCGATCACCACGGCAGCGGCCAGCACGAGCAAGGTGGCGATCAGGCTGAAAAACTTTTTCATCAACAGGGGTCTCAACGGTAGAGAGTCAGGGCCATGGATCCGAACAGGCAGATAAACAGGCACAGGCGCAGCAGCGCCGGGTGCCAGAAAAAGCGGTAGCCGTCATGGCTGGCGATGAACCGGTCCAGGCCCCAGGCAAGCCCGGCGGCGAACAGGAACATCAAGGTCATGGTCGGCATGTAGACGCCATGGAAGGCGATTTCACGAGGCATGGGGCAGTCCTTTGGCCGGGGCCAGTTCGGCCAGCGGCGACTGAGGGTCGAGCAACGAAGTACGGATGAAGTGCAGGTAGCTCTGCACCCGGCGCAGGGCCGAGGTGTCGAAGTGGCGGGCGAACGGCTCGTCGGTGGCCTGCACGCGGCTGATGGCGTGATCCACCGCCACCAGGGCGCGCTCGTGGTTGCTGGCGCTCGGTTGCATGAACAGCCGCGCCAACGCCCGGCCCATGACCCGGATGGCCTGGCGCCAGGGCTGCGATTCGGCATAGCACGGGTGCACTGGCAAGATTGCCTGTTCCTTGCGCAGCTCGATGATCGCGTGGCCAACCTCAAGCACCACGAACATCCAGCGCAGCAGCTTGCTCTGCACCAACGGCTGGCCGACCGCCAGGCCATAGGCCTGGTGCAGCAGGTCGCGGGTGCGGCTTTCGAAGCTCGAACCCAGGCCGCGCAGGCGCCCGGTAATTGCATACAGCACCTGGGCGCGCAGGTCCTGCTCCAGGCGGCTCCACAACCAGCGGCTGTTGGGCGGCAGGATGATCGCCCCGGCAGCGGCGCAGACCAGCATGCCGATGACCATGGCGATGTAGTCGTTGATGAAGTTGTAGGGGTTGTAGATGGTCAGGTTGTCGGGCACGGAGCCGGTGGCAAAAAAGATCAGCAGGCCCAGGCCATAACCGGCATAGGCCGGGCGCGAGGCGAGGAACGCACCGAACACGAACACCGGCGCCAGCACCAGGCACAGCAACGGGAAACCGTCGATCCAGGGGAACACGAAGAAGGTTTCGAAGAAGCCGACAAAGGCGCCGAACAAAGTGCCGCAGGCCATCTGGAACGACATGCGCTTGGGGTTCGGCGTCGCCGCCGAGAGGCCGACGGTGGCGGCGGCGATCAATGTCATCATCGCCCCGCTCGGCCAGGCGGTAAGAATCCAGAAACTGCCCAGCACCAGCAAAATGAACGAAGCGCGCACACCGGCGGCCAGCGAAGCCATCCAGTTGGTCTGCGCGACATAGGGCTCATCCCACTGCTCGCGGGCATGGTTGTGTTCGGTCAGCGAGGCGTGGGTCTGGGCGTAGTTGTGCATGTCGTCGACGAAGCGGTACAGCAGCTCATAGGCGGTGTGAAAATCCAGCAGGTCGGCGTCGCTCGGGCCGCTTTCGACATAGGCCGCACGCAGCGTGCGCACGCGCTCCGGCAAGCCTTCCTTGTAGGCCGCCAGTTGCTCGGCCAGGCGCGCCGCATCGCGCTCGGTGAGGCCACGCCCGGCATAACCGTCGAGCAGCTCGGCCAGGGCGGTGAGCCCGGGTTCGATGGCGGTGACGATCTGCAGCGGCCCACGTAAACGCAGGCGCTCAAGCAACTGGTGCAAGGCGTTGAAGCGCGTGGTGATGGCCATGAATTCGCTGTTCATCCGCCCCAGGCGACCGTTGCGCCGGCGCATGTGCGGGTCTTCGAAGGCGGTAACGCTGCGCAGGCTCTCCAGGCCCACGGCCTCGGCGATAAAGCGCACGTTGCTGCTTTCGAAGCGGTCGCGCTGGCTGTCGCCGCGCAGGCCCTCGGCAACGAAACCGGCGAACACGCCGAAGCGCTGGTACAGGGCGTTGCGCATCGAGGCGCTGGCCGACTGCGGCAAAATCGCGGCGCTGACCAGGGTCGAGACCAGAATCCCCAGGGAGATCTCCAGCACCCGCCACACGGCGGCCATGAACGCGCCGTCGGGGTGCTGCAGGGCCGGCAAGCCGACCATCGCCGCGGTATAACCGGCGAGCACGAAACCATAGGCGCGGAAGGTGCGGTAGCGCATGGCACCGGCCGAACACAGGCCGACCCAGATCGCCAGGCTCGGCAGGAACAGCTCGGTGTTTTGCGGAAACAAGGCGATCAGCGCGACCATCATCGAAGAGCCGGCCAGGGTGCCGAGTAGCCGGTAGAAGCTCTTGGCGAACACATGGCCGCTCTGCGGCTGCATGACGATGAACACGGTGATCATCGCCGTGCGCGGTTGCGGCAACTCCAGGCGCATGGCCAGCCACAGGGTCAGGAAGGCGGCGCTGAGGACCTTGAAGATGTACACCCAGGTCACCCCGTCGGTGCGCAGCCATTCAAAGAACCCGCGACGCCACTCCAGGGTGGCCAGCCAGCGAAACGGCAGGGTCAGCGCGCTCATTGGGCGCGAACCGGCTTATCGAAAATCGCCAGGGTCGCCGGGGTCTTCGGCGCCTGCTGACGGTCTTCGCCGGGCACATCGCTACCCGCGCCCAGGCCGCCGCCCAGGGCCGTAACCAGTTCGGCATGGGCACTCAGGCGCGCAGCCTGGACCTGCTGCTGGATCTGCTGCTGGCGGAACAACTGGGTTTGCGCGTTGAGCACATTGAGGTAATCGGTCAGGCCGCGCTGAAAAGCGATCATGGCGATGTCGTAGGTTTTTTGCGCCGAAGCCACCGACTCGGCGGCAAAGTGCTGCTGCTCGTTCATCGACTCACGACGAATCAGCTGGTCGGAAATGCCCTTGAGCGCCTCGACCACGGTCTGGTTGTAGCGCGCCACGGCGATGTCGTAACCGGCCGAGGCAACCCCCAGCTGCGAGCGCAGGCGGCCGCCGTCGAACACCGGCAGACTGATCGCCGGGCCGACGTTGTAGTTGAATTTGCGCCCGGTCAGAAACTCCAACGCGCCGCCACCGGTGGCCATGAAGCCGAGACCACCGACCAGATCGACATTGGGGAAGAAGCCTGCATGGGCGACATCGATACCACGGGCCTGGGCCGCCACCTGCCAGCGGCTGGCGACCACGTCCGGGCGCTGGCCGACCAGTTCGGCGGGCAACGCCGAGGGCAGCTTCAACGCGGTACCCAGGGCCAGTTGCGGGCGCTGCAACTGCGCGCCCTGCCCCGGCCCTTTGCCGGCCAACGCCGCCAGTTGATTACGCGCCAGGGCGATTTCTTCATTCAGGGCATCGAGCTGGCGGTGGGTTTCCGGCAGCGGCGTCTGCGCCTGGCTGACTTCGAAATGGGTGCCGATACCGCCGGCCAGGCGCCGTTCGGCCAGGGCCAGGATCTGCTCCTGCTGCTCAAGCTCGGCCTTGACGATATCGCGCTGGGCAAAGTGCAGCGACAGCTGGATATAGACCTTGACGATGTTGTTCTGCAGCTCGAGCTGGGCCTGACGGGCCTGGGCCACGCTCATGTGGGCCATGTCCACGGCCTGCTCGCTGGCATTGCGTTCGCGGCCCCAGAGGTCGAGGGCATAACTGAAGCCCAATGCCGCATTGTTGTCCCAGGTGTTGGAACCCGACAGTGCGCCAGGGCCATAGAACTGGTCTTCCGGCCAGTTGTGGCGCTTGAGCGTCGACTGGCCGTTGACCTGCAGTTTCTCTGCCGACTCGACCACCCCGGCCATGGCCCTGGCTTCGCGCACACGGGCGGCGGCCATGGCCATGCTGGGGCTGTCGTGCACGGCCAGGGCGATCCAGCGATCGAGTTGCGGGTCGCCGTAGGCCCGCCACCATTGCTGCTCGGGCCAGTGGGCGTCGAGGGCGGCTTCACGGATGGCCGCGTCGGTGGTCAGGGTATTGGCTTGCAGCGTCTTGCTTTGCGGGGCAATGCCCCAGGTTCCGATACAGCCGCTCAAGGTCAAGCTAAAGGCACAGGCACTGAGCGCATTGAGCGCTCTGATAATGCGACGCGGCACAGCTGCGAATTCCCGACGTAGAAGGTGGATGACGCTTGGAGAGGCAATTCTAGGGGGCCGCCGCACTGGCGATAAGCGTGCATTACTGCGAATCTTTGTTACGAAAACAGCGATAATCCGGCTTTAGTCTGAAGACCGCCCCGGTCACTTCATGTCACAATTTGTCGTCTACTTTGAGAGCGACCCATGGACACCCTGCAAAACATGCGTGCTTTTAGTTGCGTCGCGCAAGTCGGCAGCTTCACTGCCGCGGCCGTGCAACTGGATACGACCACCGCTAACGTATCGCGGGCGGTCTCCAATCTTGAAGCCCATCTGCAAACCCGCCTGCTCAACCGCACCACCCGGCGCATTGCCCTGACCGAAGCCGGCAAGCGCTACCTGATGCGCTGCGAACAGATCCTTACCTACGTCGAAGAAGCCGAAGCCGAAGCCAGCGACGCCCATGCGCGCCCGGCCGGGCAGCTCAAGGTGCATTCGATGACCGGGGTCGGCCAGCATTTCGTCATCGATGCCATCGCCCGCTACCGCGAAACCCACCCGGACGTGACCTTCGACCTGACCATGGCCAACCGCGTGCCGGACCTGCTCGACGAGGGCTACGACGTGTCGATCGTGCTGGCCAGCGAGCTGCCAGACTCGGGCTTCGTCTCCCAGCGCCTGGGCATTACCTACAGCATCGTCTGCGCGTCGCCCGAATACGTGAAGCGCCACGGTATCGCCCACAAGCCCAGCGACCTGCTCAACCACGCCTGCCTGCGCATGGTCAGCCCGGTGATCCCGCTGGAAAAATGGCTGTTCGACGGGCCCGAAGGCCAGGAAGTGGTGAACATCACCCAGGCGCCGTTCCAGGTGAACTCCGCCGATGCGATGAAAACCGCGATCCGCAGCGGCATGGGCGTTGGCGTGCTGCCGATCTACTCGGCCATAGAGGGCCTGCGCGATGGCTCGCTGGTGCGGGTAATGCCCGAGTACCGCCTGCAGGAGCTGAACTTGTACGCGATCTACCCGTCGCGCCAGTACCTAGATGCCAAGATCAAGACCTGGGTCGAGTACCTGCGCAACTCGCTGCCGGAAATTCTCGCCGCCCACGAAGCGGACCTGAAAACCCACGAACTGCGCATTGCCACCTGAAATCTTGCTGCACAGCGGCGGTGGAGAATGATAGCGTGCTACCCATTCTCCACCGCCCGCAGAGATTTCGCCGATGAAAAAGACCGTCCTTGCCTTCAGCCGCATCACCCCGGCGATGGTCGAACGCCTGCAGCAAGACTTCAACGTGATCGTGCCGAACCCCAAGCTCGGCGACATCAGCGCCCAGTTCAACCAAGCCCTGCCCCAAGCGCATGGTCTGATCGGCGTCGGCCGCAAGCTCGGCCAGGCGCAGCTGGAAAACGCCAGCAAGCTGGAAGTGGTCGCCAGCGTCTCGGTGGGCTACGACAACTATGACCTGGCCTACTTCAACCAGCGCGGCATCGCCCTGACCAACACCCCCGACGTGCTTACCGAAAGCACCGCCGACCTCGGTTTTGCCCTGCTCATGGGCGCGGCGCGGCGGGTCGCCGAGCTGGATGCCTGGACCAAGGCCGGGCAATGGCAAGCCACCGTCGGCCCGGCGCAGTTCGGCAGCGACGTGCACGGCAAGACCCTGGGCATCGTCGGCCTGGGCAATATCGGCGCGGCCATCGCCCGGCGCGGGCGCTTCGGCTTCAACATGCCGGTGATCTACAGCGGCAACAGCCGCAAGCCAGCGCTGGAGCAGGAACTCGGCGCGCAGTACCGCAGCCTTGATGAACTGCTGGCTGAAGCTGATTTCGTCTGCCTGGTGGTGCCACTGGGGGCGCAGACCAAACACCTGATCAGCCGTCGCGAGCTGCAGTTAATGAAACCCAGCGCGTTTCTGATCAACGTCTCCCGTGGGCCGGTGGTCGATGAAGCGGCGCTGGTCGAAGCCTTGCAGACCGGCACTATTCGCGGCGCCGGGCTGGATGTCTACGAGAAGGAGCCGCTGGCCGAATCACCGCTGTTCCAGCTGAAAAACGCCCTGACCTTGCCGCATGTAGGTTCGGCTACCGCTGAAACCCGCGAGGCCATGGCCAACCGGGCGATTGATAACCTGCGCAGCGCCTTGCTCGGTGAACGGCCACGGGATCTGGTCAATCCGCAGGTGTGGAAGTAAGCCGTACAGACCCCATCGCGGGTCAAGCCCGCTCCCACAGGTTCGGTGCGATAGCTACCGCAAGGCCACCACCGGCTCGACCACCTTGGGCCGGGGTTTGCGAAACACCAGCACATTGCCCAGCATCACCAGCACCAGGCCGGCCAGCGCGGGCGCCGTCCATTGGTAACCCTCGTAGAACGCCGAGACGTTCAGCGCCACCAGCGGGAACAACACCGTGCAGTAAGCGGCCCGCTCCGGGCCCATGCGCCCGACCAGAGTCAGGTAGGCGGTAAAGCCGATCACCGAGCCCGGAATCACCAGGTACATCAGCGAACCGATGTAGCGCGTGTTCCATTCCATGGCGAACGCAATACCGCTGACCAGGCAATACAGGCCAAGCATGCTGGCGCCATAGAGCATGCCCCAGGCATTGGTGGTCAGCGGGCGCAAACCGGCTTTTTGTTGCAGGCTGGAGAGCATGTTGCCGGCCGAAAAGCACAGGGTTCCCAGCAGTGCCAGGCCCAGGCCGATGATGGTTTCACGGCTGGCGGCATGCCCGGAAAGCTCGGGCCAGAACAGCAGCCCCAGCCCGGCCAGGCCGAGGGCGCCACCGGCCAGCACATTGGCAGCCACCTTCTGGCCAAAGAACACCCGCGCATTCAGCGCGTTCCACAAGGTTGCGGTAGAGAACACCACGGCGATCAGGCCGCTGGGTATCCACTGGCTGGCGGTCAGAAAGCACATGAAGTTGACGCAGAACAGGCACAAGCCCTGAGCCAGGCAGATCATGTGACCGCGACGGTTCATCGGTTGCAGGCGGCGGCTGAGCAGCAAAATGACAAACAGCACCAGCGCCGCCAGGGCAAAGCGGTAGACGATCGACACCGGGATGGCGACCACCCCCAGTTGCAGCTTCAGGGCAATCCAGGTGGTGCCCCAGATCAGCACAGTGAGCAGGTATAACGACAGGTTCATGGCGGCACTCCTCAATTCCAGGCCACCAGTGTGCAGCCGCCCCCGGCAACGGCACTTGCACATTCTTGCGCTTTTGCGCAGGCAGCAGCTGTCAGCCCGGACGCGGCGGAGTAGGATGGCCAACAGAGGTAGCGACCATGACGCCGTTGGACCAGCTGCACGTTTTCAAAGCCATGCACGACTCACCCCATGCCCGCCTGGAACACAGCGCGCACCTGGGGGACGGCCTGGCGGCAGCCCTGTGGAACAACCGCCACGACGCCCGCGACTACGAAGCGCCCAGCCATCACACCCTGTCGTGCTACATCGCCGACGGCACCGGCACCTTTCGCCGCGACCGCCCCGGCCACACCGGCTCGCCCGACAAACTGTGCATCATGCCTGCCGGTTCCGCCTCGCACTGGGTGGTCAACGGCTCGATCCGCCTGGCGCACCTGTATATCAGCCAGGAGCAGTTCGCCCTCGGCTGCGTCAGCCTGCTGGACCGCGAACCGCGCGAGCTGCAATTGCAGGAAGCGACCTTTCTCGACGATCCCGAGCAGGCCCGGCGCTTTCGTCAGTTGATTGCCCTGGACTGGGACGAGCCCGCCGAACGCCTGCTGACCAGCAGCCTGGCTCACGAGATTCTCGACCACGCCCTGCTCAGCCAGGTCGGCCTGCGCCAGGGCCTGCGCCTGAAGGGCGGGCTGGCCGCGCACCAGCGCCGGCAACTGAGTGAATATGTCGAAGGCCACCTGGATCAGCCGCTGAGCCTTGGTGAGCTGGCGACGCTGTGCAACCTTTCCGAGTACCACTTCGCGCGAATGTTTCGTCAAAGCTTCGGCCTGCCGCCGCACCAGTACCTGCTGGCCCGGCGCCTGGCCAAAGCGCGGCAATTGCTCCGCCATGGCCAACTGCCGCTGGGCGAAGTGGCGCTGCTGTGCGGCTTTGCCAGCGCCAGCCATTTCAGCAACCGCTTCCGCCAGGCCCTGGGAGCAACGCCCGGCGCCTACCGGGCGGCCTTCAGCGCTTAGAATTCGAGGGTGCTGGACAGGCTGACCTGGCGCGCATCGCCCACCGAGACAAAGTTGCGGTTCACCGCCGAGCTGTAATAGGTGCGGTCGAACACGTTCTTGACGTTCAATTGCAAGCGCACCTTGTGTTCGTCCAGGCGGGTTTCGTAACTGGCGAAGGCATCGGCGACGGTGTAGCCCGGCAGCTCGAAATCGTTCTCGGCGTTACCGGCCCGCTCACCGACATAGCGCGCCCCGGCGCCCAGGCGCAGGCGGTCGCCACCGAACAGGCTGCCGGCGTCATACACCGCCGACAGCGAGCCGCTGTGGCGCGCCACGTTCTGCAGGCGATTACCTTCAAGCGTCGGGTCCTGGGTGACTTCGGCGTCGATGAAGGCATAGTTGCCGATCAGGCTCCAGCGCTCGCTCAACTGCCCGGTCAGGTCCAGCTCGATGCCGCGCGAGCGCACCTCGCCGGCGTTGCTGTAGAGCGTGTCGCCGGTAGCGGAATCGAAGTTGGCCACCAGCACGTTGCGCTTGCGGATGTCGAACAGCGCCAGGGTGCCGGTCAGAGCCCCCGGCATGTCGAGCTTGGCGCCCAGTTCCCAGGATTTACCCTCCTCCGGTTCGATCCCCGAATCCAGCACCAGGCCGCCGGTCAGCGGGGCAATGCTGGAGTTGGGCTTGAACGATTCGCTGTAGCTGCCATACAACGACAGCTGCTCGTCAACCTTGTACACCAGCCCCACCCGCGGCACCCAGGCCTGACCGTTGGTGTTGGTATTGGCCTTGAACGGCCGCCCGCGCCCGGCGAGCTGGTCGTACATCTGGTAGCGCGCACCGGCGACCAGAATCCAGTGTTCATCGAGGTGGATCGAATCCTGGAAGAACAACGAGTCGCTGCGCAGCTTGTCGGTCTGTGCGCTGTCGCTGTCGCGCACGCTGGTGCCCTCAACTTCGCGGCCATACACCGGGTCGAGGTAACTGAAAGTGCTGAGGCTGCCCTGGCGGATCAGGTCGGCGCGGTAGACTTTACGGTACTCATTGTCGAGGCCGAACAGCAGGTCATGCTGCATGCCCGCCAGTTGCACCTTGCCCTCCAGGCTTGCGGTGGCGAAACGGTCGCTGCTGAGCGCGCCGCGGGTGCCGTCCATACTTCGGCTCAGGGTGCCGCGGGCGGCGTTGACGGCGGTCACCCGCACCTGGCTGGCGTCGTAGGTTTCGCGGTTGTAGCTGAAGCCGAAGTGGGCTTTCCAGTCGTCCGCAAGCTGATGATCGACCTCCAGGCGGTAAAGGTCCGAGCGCCCTTGCATGTCGTTGAACGGCTCGTCCAGGCGCCGGGTGCTGGGGATATCCAGCGGGTGGTTGGTGCGCGGGTCGATGGCCGTGCCGCGGTCGAACGGGTAGAGAAACTCGCGGTGCTCGTAGGCCAGCAGCACCTGGGTGTCTTCGCCGAACCAGGCCAGCGACGGCGCCACCAGCGATTCACGGTGGGTACCAAAGTTGCGCCAGTAGTCTTCGTCTTCATGGTCGAGCACCAGGCGGTAGGCGAAGTTGCTCTGGCCCAGGGCACCCGTGCTGTCCAGGCCGCCACCGCTGCCGTTCTTGCCGCTGCCATAGCTCGAGCCGCGCAGGTTCAGGGCGTTGTATTGCTGCAGTTGCGGGCGCTTGCTGACCACGTTGATCACCCCGCCCGGGTCCTGGATGCCATACAGCAACGAAGCCGGGCCCTTGAGCACTTCGACCCGCTCAGTGCTGGCATTGAGGCTGCGGCCCTGCACGATCGGCATGCCGTCACGCATGATCGAGCCGTCACGGTTGTCGCCAAAGCCGCGCTTCATCACCGTGTCCTGGGTGCCGCCGAAGTTGTTGCCCTGGGTCACGCCGCTGACGTTGGCCAGGGCATCGTCGAGGTTGCGCGGGGCCTGGTCCTTGAGCACCTGGGCCGGCACCACGTTGATCGCCTGGGGCGTCTGCATGATCAAAGCCTGGCTGCGCATCACCGAGCTGCTGGCTGGCGGCTGATAGCTGTAGTCGGCATCGGCTTGCGAGTTCACCGTGGTCGCGTCGAGCTTGAGCGCAGCGCCGGCATCGAGTGGTTCGAGGGTCAGGGTGCGGGCATCGACCCGGCGTGCGGCAAAACCGGAATTGCCCAGCAGTTGCTGCAGGGCCTGCTCGGCGCTGAGGCTGCCGTGCAGGGCCGGGGCGTTGAGCGCCGGCAGGTCGGTGGTATAGATCACGCTTTGCCCGGTCAGCCGGCTGAAGTCATTGAGCGCCTGCACCAGCGGCTTGCTCGGCTGGGCAAACACATAGACTTGCTGCGCGGCCACCGCGCCCAGGGGGAATGCGCCCGCTGAGGCCAGGGCCGAGACACTGAGCCAGATTGAAAAGCTGCGCGCTGCCGAGGGGGTGAACTTCATGACCGGTAACCTGTGAAGGAGTGACGTTTATGCGAATGAATCGCACTTTCACTCACTACACGGTTGCCGCGCGAACTTACCTCATCAGTTTTCTGAAAATATTTTTCAGCGGATCAGCGTCACCCGCTCCAGCAGGGTATTGCGCTTGAAGCCCAGCACCGCGCCGAGCGAATCCAGCGCCGCCAGCGGCTGGCTGGCCGGGAAGCTGCCGCTGACCTTGCGTTTGCCCAGTTCGCTGTCGAGCACGATGATGCGCCCGGGATAGTAGCGGGCCAGGTCGTCGATCACCGTGCTCAGCGGCACCTGGTAGTAATTGAGCCAGCCTTGGCGCCAGGCCAGGCGCGATTCGCTGTCCACCGCTTCGACGGCGCTGGCGGTGCCGTGGCGGTAGGCCACCTGCTGGCCGCCGCTCAGCTGTTGCTGCAAGCGCCCGGGCTCGGCGGTCACCGCCACCCGGCCATCGAGCACGGTGACCCGCGCGCCGCCATTGTGCTTGCGCACCTCGAAGCGGGTGCCGAGTACCCGCGTCTCGCCCTTTGCCGCCTCGACCACGAACGGCGCGCCGGTGTGGGTGACATGAAAGAACGCCGCGCCACGGCGGATCGTCACCTGGCGCTGACCATCGCTGAAATCTACCGACACGGCGCTGCCAGCATCCAGGGTCATGTGCGAGTTGTCGGCCAGCACCACTTCCTCAACCTGCCCCGGCGCCGTGACGTAATCCGCCTGCAGGTCATCCAGCCAGTAGGCCGGATGCCAGCCGGCAGCGGTGCCCAGCGCCAGTACCAGGCAGGCAGCGGCAGCCAAGGTGGCGACACGGCGCCAGGTGCGCCCCGCGGGCGGTTGCTGCATGGCGCGCAAATAGCCTTGCAAGGCCGGGTCGTCCTCGGCTGCCAACAGGCTCGCCGGCGCTTCGCTCAGGCGCCACAACGCCTGGGCCTGGGCATAGGCGCGGCCATGGGCCGGATGGGCGAGCAACCAGCGCTTGAACTCGGCGCGCTCGGCCAGTTGCGGTTGCTCGTTGATCCGGCTCAGCCAGCCCAGTGCGGCCTGGTGCTGCGCGGCGGTGATGTCAGTCATGGTGCTTTCCCTGGCTTGCGGGTGCTGGCCGGCGGCAGCTCGATACTCGCCTTGCACGCCTCCAGTGCGCGCATCATATGTTTTTCCACCGCACTCTGGGACAGGCCCATGGCCTTGGCGATCTCGGCGTACTTGCGCCCGTGAATGCGGTTGAGCAAGAAGATCTGCCGGGTACGCTCGGGCAGCAGGCGCAGCGCCGCCTCGATGCGCTGCAGGTCGCTGTTTACCTCCAGGGCCACTTGCGGTGCGCTGACATGCTCGTCGGCCACCTCCAGTTGCAGGCTGTCGTTGACCCGCTCGCGGGCACCTTCGCTGCGCAGGTGATCGATGGCGATATTGCCGGCGCAGCGCAGCAGGTAGGTATCGAGCGCCTCGACCTTGACCTGCGGCCGGCGCCAGAAGCGCAGGAACAACTCCTGGATCAGGTCCGAGGCCGTGGCCCGGCAGCCGATGCGGCGGCTGACCAGGGCTTCCATCTGCGCCCGTTGGGCGAGAAACACCTGCACAAATCGCGCGCGCCCGCTGGCCCCGTCGGTGTCGTTGCCACCTTCGGCGGGCAGATCGAGCGGCTCGTTGACCAAGCTACAGCGACGCCAGGGCAGTCAATGGCGCCAGCACCACGCTGGCCGCCGCCAGGCCCAGCAGCAGGCGCGGCTGGTAAGGCAGGAGGAACACCCAGAGGGTGACGCCGGCCATCAGCACCGCGAACAGCTCGACCAGGCCCATGGCCCAGCCGCTGTGGCGCACCGCCAACAACAGCGCCAGGGCCAGCAGCGCCCAGCCCGCCACCCGCAGCGCCGCACGCCGCGCATTGCTCGGTGGCTGTCCGAGCAGGTCCTTGTAGTGCTTGTCCATGGCCAGGCACAGCGCGGCGAAGCCGGCAAAACCAAACAGGGCAATGGCCAGCATCAGTTCACCTCGCTTTCAATCAACGTGCCAGGCGCGGCCTTGGGCTTGCGCTTGGGCGCGACTAGCGGCGCCCGCCACATCTTGCTGGCAGCCCAGGCCAGGAACAGGCCGCTGGCCAAGGCGGTCAGGTCGAAACCGGCCATGGCCCAGTCGCCGACGGCGAGCGAGTGGTTCAGGCCCTGGCCGGTGGTCAGGCCGTTGAGTAGCGGCAAGCCCGCCCACATCAGCGCGCCGAGGCCCAGTTGCTCGGCCCAGGCTCGGCGGCCGCGGCGCAGCATGGCGTGCACCAGTGACAAAGCCCAGAGCAGGAAGAAGCAGTTGGTCTCCCAGTCGGCACGGCCTTCAAGGCCGATCGGCAACAAGCGGTTGGCCCAGAAGAACGCCGCCACACCCAGCAGCAGGCCGCTCATGCTGGCGATGTTGAGCACCTCGACCAGGCGCAGCTCGAACGGCTGGGTGCCGCTCTTGGCATGCTTGAGCTGGCGCTTGCCCAGCCACATGACCAGGCCGGTGCCGATCACTGCGGTGCCGGCCAGGCCAAAGAAGAAGTACAGCCAGCGCAGCCACGGCCCGGCGAAAATGCCCATGTGCAGGCCGTACATGCCGCCTGAAATCAGCACCGGCGTGGCCTCGATCTGGCTGCCGCCCTCAAGCGTGCCGTTAACCCCGTCAAACAGCCAGCCACCGCCGCGCTGGTGAGCGATACGGTCACCGGCATGGCGGGCGAACCGGACCCGGGCGTTCTGGTCACCGGGGTTCTGCACCTCAACCCAGGCAAGATTGGCCCCGGGCGCCTGCTCCTGGACCTTGGCATACAACTGCGGCAAGGGCAGCAACGGCGCCGCGGTGCCGGCGGCCTGGACCTGGCTCTGGCCGCCGAACAGGTCGTTGAAAAAGCCACGGGTGTTGTCGCCATAGCTGGCGATGATGCTGGCCGGCATGACCATGGCCATGAAGATCACCAGGCTGCTGTAGCTGATCATCAGGTGGAACGGCAGCACCAGCACGCCGATGGCGTTATGCCCATCGAGCCAGGAACGCTGGCCCTTGCCCGGGCGGAAGGTGAAGAACTCCTTGAAGATCTTCTTGTGGGTAATGATCCCGGTCACCAGGCCCAGGAGCATGATGAACGCGGCAAAGGTCGACAGCCAGCGGCCCCAGGGGTGAGGCATCTCCAGCTGGAAATGGAAACGGTAGAAAAAATTGCCGCCACGGGTCTCGCGCGCCTGCAATTCGGCGCCGGTGGCAGGGTCGAGGGTTTTGGAAGTGAAGTCGCGGCGCCCGCCTCCAGCCTTGGGCCAGCTCACGCTCAGCGCCGGTTCGCGAGCGTTGGGCAACTCGATGAACCAGCTGCCCGCAGTCGGCGCATGCTCTTGCAGGTAGCGTTGGGCCAGGTCCAGGCTGGCCGCCGGATCCAGCGCCCGGCTGGGCACTTCCGGCTGGGTCCAGTGGCTGATTTCTTCCTTGAAGTAGGACATGGTCCCGGTCAGGAAAATCGCAAACAGCAACCAGCCGAAGATCAGCCCGGTCCAGGTATGCAGCCAGGCCATGGCCTGGCGAAAGCCCTCTTTCATGGGTTTTTCATCCAGTAGGCCAGGCCGCTGATCATCGCCAGCACCAGGCTCGGCACCAGTACTCCCAGCCAGGCCTGCCAGGCACTACGACAGGCGAAGCACCAGAGAAAAGCCACCAGGTAGAACAGGAACGACAGCATCATGCCGCTGATCACCGCCTCCGCCCGCGGCACCGGCAACAGCAGGGTGATACAGACGCTGGCCATGGCCGCCAGCAGGTAGCCACCGAACACGGCAGCCAGGCTGCGGGAAGTCACGGCCAGGCGATAGCTGATGGGCAGCCCGGCGGCTTTGCTTTTCATGGCATCGGTCCATTACGAGAAGCGCACAATAATAATGATTTATATTCTCATAAGCAAAACCGCAGGCCGGCCGATCAGAACGACAGGTCGACGCCCATGGTGTAGCGGCGGCCGTCCAGCACGGTCTGGTAGTTGTCGTAGTCCACTTCCTTGTTGAAGACGTTGTACACACCGGCCAGCAGCTTGACGTTCTTGGTCACCCGGTAGGTGCCGCCGAAGTCGACGAAGGTGTACGACGGCGTGCCGTCGGACATGGTGCTCCGGCCCAGGTAGTCCGAGGTCTTGCCGCGGTAGTTCAGGCGCGCCCAGGTGCCCAGCTGGTCGGTGGCCTGCCAGTCGAGGGTGGCGTTGAACATGTGCCGCGGCATCTGGTTCAGGGCCTTGCCTTTCTGCGGGCCGCTCTTCTGCTCGGAGGCGGTGAAGGTGTAGTTGGTGGCCAGCGACACGGTCTGGGTGATGTCCCAGTCCAGGGTCGCTTCGATGCCGCGCATCTGCGCCTCGTCAACGTTGACCCGGTCACTGATGAACTTGTACGAGGTACCGCCGATCTGGCACCGGCCCGAGGCATTGCCGGTGCTGTCGGTGCAGCGGCGGGTCTCGGTGATCTTGTCCTTGAAGTCGGTGTTGAACAGGGTCAGGCCGGTGGAGAATCCTTCGAGGTTGTCCCAGATAAAGCCGATTTCCTGGCTCAGGCTCTTCTCCGGCTTGAGGCTGGAGTTGCCGACGATGATCGCCGGGTCGCCACCGCCACCGGTGATCTGGCCCCAGTCATCGACGGCGGCGCGGATGTCCGGCGAGCGGTAGCCGCTGGATACACCACCTTTGATGGTCCACTGCTCGGTCGGGTGGTAGACCCCGTACAGGCGTGGCGACCAGTGCGTGCCGTAGTTTTCGTCGCGGTCCATGCGCAGGCCACCGGTCAGGGCGAAGGCTTCGGTCAGGCGCCATTCGTCTTCGGCAAACAGGGCCCACGACCAGCGGGTCAACTGGTTGACGCTGGCCGCCGAGGCCAGTTGGTTGCCTTCGTCGCTGAGGTCCTCGTACTTGTACTGGCCACCGAAGGTGGTGATGTGCGAATCGCTGAAGAACGACACCTGCGAATTAAGCACAGTGTTTTCCAGCTCCATGCGCCGACCCGGGTTCTCGATCTTTTCGCGCTGCAGGTAGCTTTCGCTGGTAAGGCTGTCCCAGCGCCCGGAATGGGTGATGGAAAAGTTGGTACGGTCGTAGTCGTTACGGCTGGCGGAACGACTGGCCGAACGGCCGACGTGGGAGTTGCGCTCCTGCTCGGACTTGCCCGCTTCGAGGGTGATGTCGTTGTGTTCATCCGGGGTGAACGACAGCTTGGCCGTGGCGCTGTCGGTGCTCTGCTCGTTGAAGCCGTTGACGATATGGTCTTCGTCGCGGCGCGAGCGCTGGCCGTACAGCTGCAGGCCGACCAGGTTGTCGACCAGGGGCCCGGAGATGAAGGCGTTGGTGCTGTTGTAGTTGCCCGAGTCGGAGCGGTCCTGGAAGGTTGCTTCGGTGCGCACGCCGCCGTACCACTGCGGGGTGACCTTGCGGGTGATGATGTTGATCACCCCGCCCATGGCGTCGGAGCCATACAGCGAAGACATCGGCCCGCGCACCACTTCGATGCGCTCGATGGCTTCCAGCGGCGGCATCCAGCCCTGTTCGATACCGGCGCCGTCACTGTTCGGGCGGGTGGCACGCGAGTCCTGGCGTTTGCCGTCGACCAGCATCAGGGTGTACTTGGAGGCCATGCCGCGAATGCTGATGTCGCTGGAGCTGGCGCCACCGGTGACCACCACGCCCGGCACATCGCGCAGGGCATCGGTGACGTCACGGTAGGACTTGTTCTCGATCTGCTCGCGGGTAATCACCGAAATCGATGCCGGCGCATCCTTGATCTGCTGGGAGAAACCCGACGCAGTCACCACCATGTTGTCCAGCTCCAGCGGCTGGTTCTGAGCTGTGGCTTGCGCGGTGTAGAGCGAGCAGAGGGTAAGCGCGAGGCAGGATTTACTGAAAGTCGGGGACACGAGGACCTCTCCCTGAGAAATGTAAAGGTTGCGTAAATTCATCTAGGGAGCGAATGCTATTCATTCTCAAATGTGAGTAAAGCGTATTTACGTTTTTTACATTTCCCCGATCCTCTGCTACGCCCGTCAGTCAGGCACCGATTGCCGAGTAGTGGCACCTTTCACTACAATGCGAACAATTCTTATTCTGTTGCGCATCCCGGCGCCGGAGTGTTCACGGTGCCCAGCGCTCCCTCTTCCTCGCTCGAAGGCCTCTACCTCGACCATCACAACTGGCTGACCGGCTGGTTGCGCCGGCGTCTGGGCTGCCCCGACAGTGCCGCCGACCTGGCCCAGGACACCTTCATGCGCCTGCTCCAGGGCCGCGAAACGCCGCTGCTCAACGAGCCGCGGGCGTTCCTCACCACCGTCGCCAAACGCGTGCTGTGCAACCATTACCGCCGCCAGGACCTGGAGCGCGCCTACCTCCAGGCGCTGGCGCAGTTGCCCGAAGCACTGGCGCCGTCGGAAGAACACCGGGCAATCATTTTCGAAACCCTGCTGGAGCTCGACCGCCTGCTCGACGGCCTGCCACTGGTGGTCAAGCGCGCATTCCTGATGGCCCAGGTCGATGGTCTGAGATACGCCGAGATCGGCGCGCAACTGGGCATCTCCCTGGCCACGGTCAAGCGCTACCTGAACAAGGCGGCCATGCGCTGTTACTTCGCCCTGTGAACGGCCATCAAGAGTTTTCCCCGCAGGTGGCCGAACAGGCCGTGCACTGGCTGATCGAGCTGCAGGGCGGCGCCCTCGATGCGCGTCAGCAACAGGCCCTGCAGCAATGGTTGCAGGCCGACGACAACCACCAGCGCGCCTGGGAGCACATCCAGCGGGTCAATCAACGTTTGCGCGGCTTATCCTCGCCCCTGGCCCACGCCGCGTTGCAGGCGCCACGTTCGGCCAGCCGCCGCCGGGCGCTGAAAACCCTGCTGATCCTCGGGGTCGGCAGCGCCAGCGGCCTGGCCTTGCAGCAGCACAACCCGTTGCCGACATTGCTCGCCGATTACCGCAGCCCGGTCGGCGAACGCCGGCGCCTGGCCCTGGACGACGGCAGCCTGCTGCAGCTCAACACCCGCAGCGCCGCCGACGTGCGTTTCGATGCCAGCCAGCGCCTGGTGCACCTGCTCGAAGGTGAACTGCAACTGACCGTGGCCGGCGATAGCCGACCGCTGCAACTGCGCAGCGAACACGGCCTGCTGAACCTGGGCAACGGCCGCTACAACCTGCGCCAGTTCGCCGGCTACAGCCAGTTGGCGGTGTTCGAAGGCAGCGCCAGCCTGGCCGGCAATCGCCTGGGGGCGGGCCAGCAAGCGCGCTTCAACGGCCCGCATTGGCAGGCCAGCCAGGCCCTGGACAGCAACCTCGGCGCCTGGGTCGACGGCATGCTGGTGGCTGCGCACATGCCCCTTGGCGCGTTTCTCGACGAGCTCGGCCGATACCGCCGCGGCCAGCTCAACTGTGCACCCGAGGTAGCCAATTTGCTGATTTCCGGCAGTTATCCGCTGGCCGACAGCGAACGCATTCTCGACCTGCTCGAGGTGGCACTGCCGGTGCGCGTGCGGCGCTTTACCCGCTACTGGGTGACGGTCGAAGCGCGGGCCTGAAGGTTTTTCCACTGACCTGAGCCGTTTTCACATCTCGCGTGACAGAGAAGGCAGAACCCTTTGCTTCGACCTTCTCAAGGACCTTCTGCATGCCCCTTCGACCGAGTCCACTTGCCCAGGCCCTGCGCACCCTGCTGCTGGGTGCCAGCCTGAGTTTCAGCGCCGTTGCCGCCCAGGCAGCCGAGGCCCCGGCGCGCACTTACCAGATCGCCCCGAGCACGCTGGAAAACGCCCTGAACCAGTTCGGCCGTGAAAGCGGCGTGCTGATCTCGTTTGGCTCGCAGCTCACCCGCGGAGTGCACAGCCCCGGCCTGCAGGGCCAGTACAGCCCGCAGCAGGGTCTCGATGCATTGCTGCAAGGCACCGGCCTGCACGCCCGCGCCGAAGGTGACAACGCCTTCAGCCTGCAACCGCTCGCGGCCGCCAGCGCGCCGGTCGAGCTCGGCGCCTCCACCGTGGTCGGCGACTGGCTGGGCGCGGCGCAGCAAGACAACGTCTTCGAACATGCCGGTGCCCGCGATGTAATCCGCCGCGAAGAATTCGAGCGCAGCGGCGCTACCACCGCGCGCGAAGTGCTCAACCGCATCCCCGGGGTCAACGCCCCGGAAAACAACGGCACCGGCAGCCACGACATGGCGCTGAACTTCGGCATTCGCGGGCTCAACCCGCGCCTGGCCTCGCGCTCAACGGTGCTGATGGACGGCATTCCGGTGCCGTTCGCACCCTATGGCCAGCCACAGCTGTCGTTCGCTCCGATCAGCATGGGCAACATGGACGCGGTGGACGTCGTGCGCGGCGGCGGCGCGGTGCGCTACGGCCCGCAGAACGTCGGCGGCATCGTCAACTTCGTGACCCGGGCGATCCCCGACGAGCCGACGGTGAAAGCCGGTTTCCAGACCCAGACCAGCCCGTCGTCCAGCCACGACGGCTTCAAGACCAGCGCCAACCTGCTCGCCGGCGGCACCAACGCCAACGGCCTGGGCGGCGCCCTGCTGTACTCCGGCAGCCGTGGCGGTGACTGGCGCGAGCACAGCGACACGCACATCGACGACCTGATCCTCAAGGGCAAATACCAGCTAGACGAGGCCAACAGCCTGCACGCCATGGCCCAGTACTACGAAGGCGAAGCGCAGATGCCCGGCGGCCTGAGCGTTGCCGACTACGATGCCGACCCGTACCAGTCGACCCGCCTGCAGGACAAGTTCTGGGGCCGGCGAACGATGTTCAACTTCGGCTATGACTACAAGGAAGACGCCCGCCAGTTCAGCGTCAACAGCTTCTTCACCAAGACCCTGCGCAGCGGCTATCTGGACCAGGGCAGCTTCGTCTCGCTGTCGCCGCGCGAGTACTGGGTACGCGGCATCGAAACACGCTTCTCCCAGGGCTTTGCCCTCGGCGAGAGCTGGCATGAAGTGGGCGTAGGCTACCGCTACGTCAACGAAGCCGGCCACGAGCTGCGCTACCGCGAGCCGATCGCTGCCAACCAGTTGCCGACCAGCGCCAGCCGCAACGACCGCGACACCCGTGGCAGCACCGAAGCCCATGCGCTGTTCCTCGATGACCGCATCGACATCGGCCAGTGGACCATCACCCCGGGCATCCGCTACGAAATGATCGATTCCGAGCAGTCGAACACACTCAACGGCCAGCGCTACCAGGGCGACTACAACACCGCGCTGCCGGCGCTCAATGTCATGTACCACCTGACTGACAGCTGGAACCTGTACGCCAACACCGAAGGCTCGTTCGGCAGCGTGCAGTACAGCCAGATGCCCAACCGGGTCAGCAGCGGCGAAGTGAAACCGGAAAAAGCCCGCACCTGGGAACTGGGAACCCGCTACGACAACGGCAACCTGCAAGCCGAAATCGGCGCCTTCCTGATCAACTTCGACAACCAGTACGAAAGCAACCAGACCAACGATTCAGTGATCGCCCGCGGCGAAACCCGCCACCAGGGCATCGAGACCAGCGTCAAGTACGCCCTCGAAGGCCTCAACCCGGCGCTGGCAGGTTTCGACGTGTATGCCACTTACGCTTTTGTCGACGCTAAAATCCGCGAAGACGGGCCGAACAAGGGCAATCGTGTGCCCTTCTCCTCGCGTCACAAAGGCACCTTGGGCATCGGTTATACCGAAGGCCAGTGGCGGCTCAACCTCGACAGCAGCTACCAGAGCGACCAGTTCGCCGACAACGCCAACACCGCGGCCGAAAGCGCTGACGGCAGCACCGGGCGCATCCCCGGCTACATGCTGTTCAGCAGCCGCGCGGCCTACGATTTCGGCCCGCAACTGTCGAACCTCAACGTCGCCGTGGGGGTGAAAAACATCTTGAATCACCAGTACTACACCCGCTCGTTCGACGACAACAACAAGGGCAAGTACGTGGGTGAACCCCGTACGGTATACCTGCAGACCTCCGTCGCGTTCTGATCCAGCGCATGCAAAAGCCCGGCCTGTGCCGGGCTATTTGCTACAAGATATTTTTATTTCAAAAGGGCTTGAATTGTTTGGCCAAGTGCCTGACCTTGTAGTCAAGAGGCGATGGTTGTCACAGGCCGCCAAGGCCCCATCGATTCTCTTGCGAGCTAGCTGAATAAGGGATTGAACTATGCAAATCCAGGTCAATAGCGACAACCATATTCAAGGCAACATCCGGCTGGAAGAGTGGGTCCGCAGCACGGTAGAAAGCACGCTCGAACGATATGACGAAGACCTCACCCGCATCGAGGTCCACCTGCGCGACGAGAACGGCGACAAGCCAGGTCCGCACGACAAACGCTGCCAGATGGAGGCACGCCCAAAAGGCCATCAACCGATTTCCGTAAGCCACAAGTCCGCATCCCTCGACCAGGCTGTCGAAGGCGCCGCAATCAAACTGAACCACGCCCTGGAGCACTTCTACGGCAAACTGCGCAGCAAACGCGCGGTGGCCCAGCAAAGCATCGACGGCGCCCAGAATGACGGGCTGTTGCAGGAAGAGTTTCTGGAGAACGAGCAAGCTCGCATCAACTGAACAAGCAGCAACGCAGACGGTAAAAAGGCGAGCCCATGGGCTCGCTTTTTTTATGCTCAGGTTTTTGAAAGCTTGATCAGGCCGACACCGATAAACATCCAGGCTGAGCCAATGATGATCGTAAGCGTCCGGCGAACTCACCTTCCGAACTCCAGCTTTAAGGGCGATGGTGTCCGCGTATTTTTAAGCGGACGCGATCACCCTTATCGCCAGGATTTCCATGCGCCAACGAAGCTCTTATCCGAAACCGTTCAAAGCCCAGGTCGTTCAGGAATGCCTGCAACCTGGCGCATCCATTTCCAGTGTCGCCATCAGCCATGGCATCAATGCCAACGTTATCCGCAAATGGATGCCGCTCTATCGAGATCAGCCCGCAGCGGCTTCACTACCGGCATTCGTCCCGCTTAAAGCCGCACCTAAACGGCCAGCCGAAGCGCCAGTGATCATCGAGTTGCCCATGGCCGGGCAAGTGATCACGGTGAAATGGCCAACCTCAGACCCTGAAGGCTGCGCGCAGTTTATTCGGGCTGTCACTCGATGATCCGTATCGATGCCATCTGGCTGGCCACCGAGCCGATGGACATGCGCGCCGGTACCGAAACCGCATTAGCCCGAGTGATCGCGGTGTTCGGTGCGGCGAAGCCGCACTGCGCTTACCTGTTCGCCAATCGCCGGGCTAACCGGATGAAAGTGCTGGTGCACGATGGCGTCGGCGTCTGGCTTGCAGCGCGTCGACTGAACCAAGGCAAGTTCCACTGGCCCGGCATTCGCCATGGCTGCGAGGTCGAACTCGACAGCGAGCAACTCCAGGCGTTGGTACTGGGTTTGCCGTGGCAGCGAGTCGGCACGGGTGGCGTGATCAGCATGCTGTAATCGCCGGCCATTTGACCGGTCTGCTTGTCGTCGTTTCGGGCCTGCTCTGGCACAATCGGCGGCATGACTTTCTCGCCCAACCTCGACCAGATGACCCCGGAACAGCTCCGTGCCTTGGCGGCACAGGCGCTGCAGTTGCAGTCCCAAGTCGAGGCGATGAGCAGGAAGATCCAGAACGATGAAATCCTCATCGAACAGTTCAAGTTCGAAATCGCCCTGCTCAAGCGCCACAAGTTTGCTAAGCGCAGCGAGCAAATCAGCCCGGCGCAAGGCAGCTTGCTGGATGACCTGCTCGACACAGACCTTGAAGCTATCGAAGCAGAGCTGAAACAGCTCCTCCCAGCTTCGCCACAGGTCGAGCCACGGCAATCCCCGAAACGTGCGCCATTGCCGCCGCAGTTTCCACGCACGGTGATCCGCCACGAACCGGAAAACACTCAGTGCACCTGTGGCTGCCAACTTCAACGCATCGGCGAAGACGTTAGCGAGAAGCTGGATTACACGCCGGGCGTGTTCACTGTCGAGCAACATGTGCGTGGCAAATGGGCCTGCCGTCAGTGCGAGACACTGATGCAGGCGCCGGTGCCGGCGCAGGTTATCGACAAAGGTCTCCCGACCGCAGGGTTGTTGGCCCACGTGATGGTGGCGAAGTTTGCCGACCACTTGCCGCTGTACCGGCAGGAGAAAATCTTTGGCCGCGCGGGGCTGGCAATCGCTCGCTCGACCCTGGCCCAGTGGGTCGGACAAACCGGTGTGCGGCTCCAGCCGCTGGTCGATGCACTGCGTGAAGCCGTTCTGAACCAGGGCGTGATTCACGCTGATGAAACACCGGTGCAAATGCTTGCGCCGGGCGAGAAGAAAACCCACCGAGCCTATGTCTGGGCCTACAGCACGACGCCGTTTTCGGCGCTCAAGGCGGTGGTCTACGACTTCAGCCCAAGCCGTGCTGGCGAACACGCGCGTAACTTCCTGGGCGACTGGAACGGCAAGCTGGTTTGCGATGACTTCGCTGGCTATAAAGCTGGTTTTGAGCAAGGCATCACTGAGATCGGCTGCATGGCCCACGCCCGTCGCAAGTTTTTCGATCTGCATGTGGCGAACAAAAGTCAGCTAGCCGAACAGGCGTTGCACTCGATCAGCGGCCTGTACGAGGTCGAACGCCAGGCGCGGGACATGAGTGATGAAGATCGCTGGCGAATACGTCAGGAAATGGCGGTACCGATCAGTAAAAAACTGCATGACTGGATGTTGGCCCAGCGCGACCTGGTGCCCAACGGATCAGCCACGGCCAAAGCCTTCGATTACAGCCTGAAACGCTGGGTAGCGCTGACGCGCTACCTGGACGATGGAGCTGTGCCCATCGACAACAACCAAGTTGAAAACCAGATACGGCCGTGGGCACTCGGGCGCTCGAACTGGCTGTTTGCCGGATCGCTGCGCAGCGGTAAACGGGCGGCTGCGATCATGAGCTTGATCCAGTCAGCGCGTATGAATGGGCATGATCCATATGCCTATCTCAAAGATGTACTGACGCGGTTGCCGACGCAACGGGCCAGTGAGATCGGGCGACTGTTACCGCATCAGTGGGTGTCTGCCTAACTTACGCAAGGTGAGTTGGGCGGACGCTTACTGATGATCAACCAGGAAGCAATCAATAATCGTCGCCGAAGCCGTGGCGGAAAGTTGCGCAGATCCTCTGCATCCATCATTCTCAGGCGGATACAGAGCTTTGGATAAAGCATTGCACCGCAAATCGTGCTGAGCAAATAACAGCGCGATTTCAACCTGGTGGTCCCCCAGAACGGTATCTGCTGCTTTAGCCAGAGACTGTTTGGAAGGCTGGCAATGACGAGGTCGAAGTCCCGGCTGCGGGCGATGTAGGTTTCCATGGCTACGCCAAATAAGAGGATGACAAAGGGTGCAAAACCGAAAGCGATCGCAACGCTCGGCGGCCAAGTGTTTATGTCAATCATGTTTCACCTGATAAATCTTGTCTCCTAGGCATTCTCCGATGGTGTTGAAGTCGCGGCTGCAGGCGATATACGCGCCCATCGCCACGCCGGAAAGACTGGGCACGAAAGGAGTCAGCATGAAAGTAAATGCCCACCAAGAACTACAAAATTCCGTTATGGATTGACCTTTTTATAAACGAATTCCCTGAGCCATTCGCCACCTGCTTTAACTCCTGGCCCGCCAGCAAGCGACCCACCAGAAAGCTTCCGGCCTCAGCAAATCGAATCTTTTTACACTCCTGAGTCTCCTCTGCTCTGCAAACTTCCAAGGCGAGCCCATGGGGCTCGCTTTTTTTTGCTCAGGTTTTTGAAAGCTTGATCAGGCCGACACCGATAAACAGCCAGGCTGAGCCAATGATGATCAACCAGGAAGCAATCAACAATCGTCGCCGAAGCCGTGGAGGAAAGTTGCGCAAGTCCTCTGCATCCATCATTCCCAGGCGGATGCAAAGCTTTGGATAAAGCATTGCGCCGCAAATCGTGCTGAGCAAATAGCAGCGCGATTTCAACCTGGTGGTCCCCCAGAACGGTATCTGCTGCTTGAGCCAGAGACTGTTTGGGAGGCTGGCAATGATGAGGTCGAAGTCCCGGCTGCGGGCGATGTAGGTCTCCATGGCTACGCCGGTTATACCCATCACGAAGGGAGTCAGCATGAAGGCAAATGCCCACCAAGAGCTCCAGAAGCTGCTCACAGTTCCAGCCAGCACTAGCGTTGCACCAACAGCTTGATCAAGGCAACTCCGATAAACAACCAGGCTGAGCCAATGATTGTCAGCCAGGAAGCCACTAGCATTCTGCGTCGAAGGTACCGAGGGAAGTTACGTAACTCTTCGGCATCCATCATCCCTGATCGAACACTAAGTTTCGGATAGAGCAATGCTCCACTGATTGTGCTGAGCAGATAGCAACGTGACCTCCAACCTGTCGTCCCCCAGAAAGGCATCTGCTGTTGAAGCCAAAAACTCTTTTGCAAGCTCGCAATCATGGTCTCAAAGTTTCGACTTAAGGCAAGGTAGGTACTCATTGCCACACCAGACATCATGATCACGAACGGCGTGAACAAGAACGCGAATCGTAACCCTGGATGCCAGGAATAGTAGAAGTCAGGCGTCATGGTCCCGTCCAATTGTAAAGTGCCTCCCCCGTGAGCTCCCCAGCCTTGCCCACCCCATACCCTCCAATCAGCGAACCACCACCAACCAGAACAATTCCACAAATCGCTCCGCCAACCCCAGCACTGGTAGCGGCAGCAATTCCGCATACAGCTACAGCTGCCTTCCCTCCCCAATAAGCACCAGCACCACCACCCGCCAGCCCCCCAGAAAAGCTCCCAGCCTCAGTAAATCGAATCTTCTTACACTCCTCCGTCTCCCCCGCTCTACACACTTCCTGCACTTTGAGAACCGACGCGCCACCCCCCAGGGCAATACCGACATACCCACCGTGCTTAAGGTATTTCGCGGTCCGGGATACCTGCTCAAGGTGTGTGGCATAACCCGGGATCTCTCCCGGCGCACCGGCACGGCTCCAGTGGTGAACCAGGCTTTTGGTCGAGATGCCGAGGTCTCGACGCAGGCTCTCGTAATTGCCCAGGTTCAATGGCTTGTTGAGAAACGCCGTCTTCAACTGGGCATCCAGCTGGCGGTACAGCTGTTGGCGGGAGGCGAAAAACTGCGGGCTGTTCAGATGCCCGTAGGTGCTGAACGAGCGCTGATGCAGCTGTTCAAGCGCGCGCAGGCTGTTTTCAACCTGGCTCAAACCATGACCGAGCATGTCTTTGCCGACGCCCATCGACTGGCTGGCGCCGCTGAACAAGCCGGCGATTTCACCCTGGTAGCGGACCATGAAGTTGGCCTCCTCCTCGGTCAGCGGCGCCAGTACCTCGCGCACCTGGGCGGCAGCGACCATCAATTGAGCTTCCTCGCGGGTGCAACTCATGCCGGTGTCGGGGTCGCCGAGGACGAACAGTTCACCGGCCTTGAAGCCTTCGGCGAAGGTGGGGTTAAGCCGCTGCAGCCGGGCGCTGAGGTAGCGGTTTTCGCCGCCAAGCCGGGCCAGCACCTGCTGACCCGACATACTGCGTGGCACCACATAGAAGCCCGGCTCCAGCGCGCCGGGCGCACTGGACATGGCTGAAGCGGGATTAGTCGTAGCGATGGCGGCTGGCCTGGGCGTCGCCGCAGGCGGCTTGAAGGCCTGGCCAGCCGGCGCGGTAAAGCCGCCCGCTACCGGCGCCGCTCTGGCGCCGCCGCCATCCAGCGGCGCGACCAGGCGGTTGCTGCCGGCCGGACAGCCGCAGTCGATCTGCGCACCATCAAAGGCGATCGGCAGCCCGTCGATGGTCCAGTCAGCATACCCTTCGGCAATCTTGCCGGCCTGGCCGCACTCCGGGCATGGCGTGGTGGCATCCCCCAGGCGCAGGCTGCCGACCCCGTTCTGCAGGTGACTGGACTGGCTGCTGAGGCAGGTCGCCCCGCTGGTGGTCGGGTCGCCATGCTGCCCGGCGCCGCGACCATTGAGGTTCAGGCGATAGACCATCGCTCACCTCGCGCTCGTGAGGAAATCGTCCGCCAGGGGTACACCGTGCTGCTTGCTGATCAGCGCAGTGTTTTGTGGGGTGTCGATGATTTCATCACCGTTGCTCAAGGCACTGCCGACCAGGGCAATGGCCTGATCCTGCAGTTGCCCTTGGGCTCCGGCGCCGCTGATGATGTGCGCGCGGCTGCCGTCCGGGTAGTCGGCATAGTCACCGGTCTGCGCCACGCGCACCACCTGGCCATCGTCCAGGGTGATGATCAGTGGGGCACTGGCCTGGCGAATGACACCCCCCTTGCGCGTGCGGCTGCCTTGGGTTGCCAGACGATAGATGGCTTCGGTAACAGAGGATGAAACGGCTGCGCTCTGTTGCGAAGTCAGCGCGTTGGTGAAGGAAGAGGTGGGTTGATTATTCCGTGTCATGTGTAGCTTCCTTGGGCAAATGAAGCCCGGAACCTAGCACGGTAAAGGTGGCCTTCTGCCTGGGCAGAGGCAATTCAGAAGCATCCCACTCGGTCGTAGGATTTAGCTGTCAGATATCGCAAAAGATCGTGAGAAAAGTTACCTGAACCAACCCTCCCCCTCCCGGTCAATCACTGCATGTCTTTGCCAGGTGAAGCTCCATGATCAACCCTTTCGCACAGATCAACGCCGCTTTTGCCCCCGAGTACCGGGTCAACCTGAGTATCGAGCGGCTCGACGGCAGCATCATGCTGACCCTCTCCAACGACACCGGCATCGTCGCCAAACGGCTGATCAGCCCGGCCCAGCGCAACGACCCGCAGCGCCTGCAGCGCTTGATCGAAAGCGTCCAGTTCGGTATCGCCATCGAACAGGGCCACAGCGCCGTGGAAATCCTCGCCGCCATGACCCGCAACGGTGCAAAAGCCGGCCAGGTTACTTCGCTTCCTCGATCTCCTTGCCACTAGCATCGATGGCTTTGGTCGACGGGTAGCGGTACGAGGCGTAGCGCACCACCAGGATCGAGAACGCCAGCAGCAGGATGCCGCCGCACACGTACAGCAAACCGGCGTCCGGCGCCTTGTGGTGCGACACGTCGCCAATCAGCAGGCGGGTCAGCGCGGTGATCGCTACATACAGCAGGAAGCGGATCGGCATGTGGTTGGTCTTGACCAGTCCTGCCGCCCAAAAATGTCATTTTTGATCGACCTCAGCCATATACAGGAACTGAAAGGTCTGGTCGACGAAGTATTCTCACAACCCTGGATGCCAAGGTGGCTCAAGCCTGCAAGCTATATTGTCTTCAATCTTCCCTTTTCCCCAGACTAGTTTGCCTTCTGCAGTGATACCTAAGACATGCTCAGTTCGTGTAGTTTCGTAGTATCCACATGCTAAATGGCGAGCCCTCATACGACGAGCAGCCACTACACTCCAAGAGTCCCAGAAATCATCAATTCGCACTGCGAAATTTATCGCACCATGCTGTCTAACACTCGGATAAGCGACTGCAGAAATTTTCCTATTTTTCTTAAAGATTGCTTCAGAAACAAATGATGAAACCAGATACTTCTCATCATCACCAACCAAGCACTCAAACAAAAATGCATCCGTTATAAGAAGAGATCGAGCTTGATCAATACTACAGGCGTTCAGCATATTATTTATGGCAACCGAAGCATCGCCGGATAGAAACCCTCTGCCTGTACGCTGAACTTGCAGCATTTCACCTATAGGGGCAATCCTACATTTAGCACCTTCTCGAATTCTCAGCTCAGAGAGCAATACAAAGTTGTCACTTATGTGAGTTTCACTAAACGCTGTTTCCGGCCTATCTGCAATGTAAAGAACCGGAAACCCTTCAGGATTAGCTCGACCAACGGAAGGTTTACCGCCAACCCTCCATAGAAAATCTTGAACTGAGGAAGGATAATCATGTTCATCAATCTTCCTTGCCCGCCTAAATACAGAGCCTGCACCAAAATCCATGCTAAGCAAAGGATGAACCTTGACCAAGTCAGATATCAACGAGTGCTTTTCATGAAGCTTAGCTTCTGAAAATCGCTCAATTCTAGCGATTAGTTCACTTAGAGGTAAGGGTGGAAATTTATGCGTAATATTATGCATACGTCCTCGACCATTCTTTCAATACCACAACCAACAACACTTTATATAAAACTTATCACCCTACTAAAAGCAAATAAATTCGAGACACTCATGACAACAAAAACGGACAGGAAACTTACATAAAAGACAAAGAGTTAATATATCAGATTACCAATCAAGTCACTCTACACCGCATGCGTCGCTGGCCACCTCATATTTATTCATGATCAATCCCCCGTCAACACGTAACCATTAGCAAATCTTATACCCCCACCAAGTACGGAAGAAGAACGTACAGATGGAATACATCTTCATGCATGGAGGCATAGCAAAAATTAATCGCTGCTCGTGTAGGGCCACCCTTCATGAAAAGGATATTTATTTAAAAACAACATACAGAGCAATTCAGTTCGAGCTTCCAGGCCTTCACTACTGGACAGTCGAACGCCCAAATCTCTAACTAATTCTGGAGAGCTTTTCGCCAGTAACGTAACAAGATCTAGCATAGAAAAGTTATACTCCTCCCCTTGCACTAGCATGCCTCCTATATTTTTCTTCGTCACATCATCAAAGCCTGGAAACTCTTTAATATTGAGATTTTTAGATAACTCCGAATCAGACGCCTTAACAAAAACTTCAGATATATTCGAATCCAACCACAGTTCTGCTCCAGCAGGTAGATCAAGCCGAGTATTTAATTTTTTGGGCGGATGCTCTCGAGGATCAGCGAGATCTAGCCCTGCTGTAGCACTGTGGAGCAATGAGAGGGCAGCTTTGCATCCAAATGCCACTTCTGGATTAGTAAGGAACATTGATGAAAATCGAGTAAACGCCTGAGGAGGATGCTCAATCAGTCCGGGTATATGTATTTGAAGCCAGCACTGTATTATCGGCGGCTTCTTCGAGAAAAATTTTATATGCCCGAGCTTATTTGAAATACCCCTAAGAGCGTCTTGCACAACATCCCGTGCATGATCATTAGTGACTCCCATAGTAAGCCCATTATGACTGTATGCGACCCTTGTAACATCTAGGGCAATCACCCCATAACATTTAGCTAAAATCCCTTTTCTTTTAGGCATCCTCGCCAATATCTGCTGCTTAGCCTTTAGAATGTTTTCTTCTAACTGTTTCGCATTGGACACCCTTTTACACTCTATATAGAAATGCTGCCTACCTTTGAACGCCAAAATATCAGTCTCGGTAGACAGGTCCACCACAAAACCAGAAAGGCAAAAATAGCTTGCGATGCGTAGTTCAAACTGAATATTACGCGACTCTGAATTTTTATCTAAAGCTGCAAAATCAGCCCCCGCAACAACTTTACGGAGCCGATCATCAATACCATTTGGCACATGCACCTTTAAACCCTTAAGAATATGGGCCAGCTCATCAACTTCCCTCAGCACGTATAAATACCAATCTAAATCATGCTGAAATCGAGCATCGGTAACATTCTTAAATACCTTCACGGGGTCCGACTTTTCAATCCCGAAATCCGAAGCGGCCCTGAGATACTTCTGATATCTATCGATACGAGTGTTTTTAGTTTCAATTCCCCGACAATTCAAAAACACCGTCAGATTTTCTAAATCAGATAATTTATCTTCAATAGAAATACCAGGAAGCGAGCAAACTGGTATTTCATAAGCTTTTTTCTGCTCTACCATAGCATCTTCCCTGCAAACACATAAATAGAACTTAACAGTATCAAAAAAACACCAAATCAAAACTGTATATTTTGAAGCCTAACGAACTGAAACATTCACAACTTCACAACTTCACAACTCACTATACATTCCAGATTACTCACACTGCACACAGTAGCATTAGGATAGCTTGATTCAAGAGCCAAAGATCTTTGCTGTCTATTCTTTACGTAAACATTATGAATCAAAACATCAAAACTCAAATCCCTCAGGACTAAGTCTATGATTATTTTATCATCAAGCCTTATGTCTCTTCGCTTTTTAATCGAAAGATCTCTCCGAAAAACCAGATCACCCCCAAACTTCTTTAGAGCTCTATCCCTTGCATCATTGTATATCTTTAGCCCTGCAGAAGTAGTCAAGTCTAAAACTTTCGAAGTTTGGCACTCAATTCGACTTTTTACTACGGCACACTGTTCCTCAGCGTACTTAGACAACGCCCACTCGCTTGCGTTTGTAAAGGCACACGCAAAGCCGTCAAGAAAGAAATACACACCGCTACCAAGCCAGTCCTCAGCACTTGACACGCAATGATAGCCTTTTGCTAGAATTGCCTCAGCACGTACAACCGAAGTCCCATGAAACCCATCTAAAAAAATACTACCCGAATTCATCATGAGCAAATTCAAGCCATCACTTTACATTATTGCCGGATTATTGAATCGTCTGGCCAAATATTACATGTCTAGAAGTTTTTACTCAAAGCTTTCTCTAAATTTTCTTGCGGCTGCCCTTGCCTCATCAGCGACCCCAATCCTAACCATACTATTAAATGCTGGCTTGAAATACTTCGACCCACAAAACCCTTCCATCACTTGCACAAATTCATCGATTGAGGTGATGAGCCTTATCTTCTTTTTTACATTTACATCATTATGCGTCTTTTTTGCACTCAAAGCTAACTCTCAAAAAATAAAAAATGCAAACAAAGAAGCGATTATAGACGATAAAAAAACCGGCGATAGCTTCGAGGTAGGTCTTTCAACTGTACAGTTCCATTGCGGTAATGTGACGCATATCTCTGGAATTGACGTGGTGGTTACATCAGAAGACACTGATTTGAATCTTGGCTCTATTTCCGGAGCATCCGTCTCTGGTAGAGTTCGAAAAATGGCCGCCACCTTTAATAAGGCTGGGGATTTAACAAAAGACAATCTCAAAACATTTATTGAGCAGTGGAAAGAAAGCGAAAATAAGCTTGGAGATTTCAGGCTAGGAACCACAGTCGAATGTAACAACACTTACAATGCAGCACACAAAGATATTAAAACCATAATATTCGCAGTAGCTATAAGAAAAAACGGCAACAACACGAGCAGCATAGAAGAAGCAGCTATAGATTTAATTATATCTTCCTCTATAGACATTGCGATAAAGAATTCGCAGGATAGTATATACTTTCCTGTTTTTGGGCTTGGTCGTGGGGGCATAGCTCAAAATATTGCTATCCCAGCCACAGTAAATGCCATTAGGAGAAAATTAACTTCCTTGCAAAAACCTATGAAAGTCTACATTGGCGTTCATACATTCGACGACCTATCTGAACTTAGCTTACAGTTATCAGCAATCTGACATGCTTTCATTCATCCAGGAATTAGAAACACTACGAAGCAAGTGCCTGACTATAGGCTATACCTCAGGCGTATTTGACCTCTTACACCAAGGCCACTTGGATTACATCTATGCATGCAGAAATCTTTGCGACATATTAGTTCTTGGAGTCGATTCCGATGCCCGCGTACAGATTTCTAAGGGCAACCAAAGGCCTTTCCAAACAGTTGAAGACAGAATTCACACTTTGAAACCTCTAGTAAATTTTGTCTTCGAAAAGAGAACCGCATCAATCGATTACATTCGCCAGATCAAACCAAACGTTCACTTTTATTCTGCGAGCAGGATAATCGAAAGCAGCAAAATTCATGAATTATCGACACTAAATAACTTCAAACACATCCATTTCATCCAACGCAACCCGAACTATTCAACAACAGAGAAAATAACAAAAATACTCATAGCGCGAAATCAGGAGAACAAACTTAAAATGGAGCCAGATTAGTTAATCAGCTCCATTTGACTTGCAAGCAACTCCCACAAGCTATAACACTATTTTTCTCCATCACTGTTGCCCACCACCTCACCTGAGGAATCTATAGGCTTGCTAGAAGGGAATTGATAAGATGCATATCTAACCGCCAGAACAGAAAGTGCTAGGAATAATATTCCTCCGCATAGATATACTAAACCTATATTCGGTTCCTTATGGTGAGAGACATCACCTATCAAATATCTGGTCAGAGCGGTGATGGCGATATACAAGAGGAAGCGAATAGGAAGATGATTGGTTTTGAAATATATACCAACCATCGCACCAAGCTCTAAGTAAATAAACAATAAAAGTATATCATCTACACTAGCATGACCCTTATCTATCATATCCTTGAAGGCCATGACAGACGCCCATGCAGTTACTGCCCCAATAGCGAACAGCCCTAAGTAATGAAATCCTTCGACTAGCAAGTTTCCGATCGAATTTGCGTTGTCATGCATACGCTTTCGATTTTTATCTGCCCACTTCATTTCCTGCACCTCTCGGATCTAATCTTCAATCAAGCGTTCCACCCACTGGGCTGGGTCTTACCGTGTGTTAGATACATATGGTTGGTCTTGAAGTAGATCCCCACCATGGCGCCGAGCTCGAGGTAGATGAACAGCAGCAGGATGTCGTCGACGCTGACGCCCTTGCCGAGCATCTCGATGAAGGTGAACACGGCCGCGTAGGCGGTGATGCCACCGATGCCGAACAGGGCCAGGTAGTGGAACGCCTCGACGCACAGGTTGCCCAGCGAGTCGGCCGAGCCATGCAGGCTCTTGCGCAGTTTGTCAGCCCAATTGATGCTCACGATACGGTTTCCTTGATACGGCTGGAAGGATGATGCGCCAGGCGCATGACGCTTTGTCTGCATGCAGTAAAAAGGCCAGGCCCCCTGCTTGAGAAGGCGACCGGTTGCCGCAAGGCACAGCCATCGCTGGCCGTGCCCCTATCCTTTCAGTTCGCGGTTACCGAAACGTGTTTACTCCAGCGCTGAGGCCGGGCCGAAGAATTCGTAGCGGCTCTGCTGCTCGGGCACGCCCAGGCCCTTGAGGTGGCGCTTGACGCTGGCCATGAAGGCTTTCGGGCCGAGGAAGTAGGCGTCCACATCACGCTCTTGCGGCAACCACTGGCCAAGCTGATCGGCGCTGAGCAAACCCACGGCGTCCGCCGGCTGGCTGACGCCATCGTCCTCGGCATAGCAGTAGAAGCGCTTGACCTGCGGGTGGCGCGCCGCCAGTTGATCGACCCAGTCGCGGAAGGCGTGCACCGCGCCGTTGCGCGCGCAGTGAATGAAGTGCACCAAACGGCCGCTGTCCAGCGCCGCTTCGAGCATCGGCAAGGTCGGGGTGATGCCGACGCCGCCGCTGATCAGCACCAGCGGCTTGTCGCTGGCACTCAAGGTGAACTCGCCCGATGGCGGGAACAGGTTGATGCTGTCGCCTACCGCCAGCTGCTGGTGCAGGTAGTTGGAGACTTTGCCGCCGGCTTCGCGCTTGACGCTGATGCGGTACTGGCCGGCATTGCTCAGGGCCGACAGCGAATAGTTGCGGCGCTGTTCGACGCCGTCGATCAGCAGTTGCAACCCGATGTACTGGCCAGGCTCGGCCTGCAGGATCGCGCCGCCATCAACCGGGGCGAAGTAGAACGAGACGATTTCGCTGCTCTCCTCGACCCGCTCGACCAGCTTGAATGCGCGCGCGCCACGCCAGCCACCAGGGGCCGCAGCTTTTTGTGCATAGACCTCGCCTTCGGCACCGATGAGGATATCGGCCAGTTGCTGATAGGCCGCGCCCCAGGCGGCGATCACTTCAGGGGTGGCGATGTCTTTGCCGAGGACTTCTTCGATGGCGCGCAGCAGGCAGCTACCGACAATCGGGTAATGTTCCGGCAGGATCTGCAAAGCCACATGCTTGTTGATGATCTGCCCGACCAGGCCACCCAGTTGTTCGAGCTGGTCGATGTGCCGGGCGTACATCAGCACGCCATTGGCCAAGGCCCGTGGCTGGTCGCCGCTGGCCTGGTGGGCCTGGTTGAACAGCGGGCGCACTTCGGGGTACTCGCTGAGCATCAGCTTGTAAAAATGGGTGGTCAGCGCTTCACCGCCGCTTTCCAGCAGGGGTACGGTGGCTTTGACGATTTTACGATCCTGGGCATTGAGCATGGATGACTCCTGAGCCTGTGGCTTCTTGATGAATGCCTGAGTTATTACAGCTTTCGTGCCAACTATTTAATCCATATAAATCAACAACTTATAAATTATAGAGTCATAACGACAACATCTGCGATATAGTCATTTTGACCCACAGGAGTCTTTATGACCGCAAAATCCCTGCTCACTGCCTTGCTGCCGCTGGTCAGCGACCTGTCCCGCGAATTGCCCGAACGCGAGCGCTACCGGCGCCTGCTCCAAGCCATGCGCAGCCTGCTGCCGTGCGATGCCGCGGCGCTGTTGCGTCTGGACGGCGAATGGCTGGTGCCCCTGGCGGTGGACGGCTTGAGCACCGATACTCTCGGGCGGCGCTTCAAGGTCGATGAACATCCACGCTTTGCCGCCATCCTCAGCCGCGAAGAGCCCACCCGCTTCGCCAGCGACAGCGACTTGCCCGACCCTTATGACGGCCTGGTCGAAGGCCTGCATCATCAGCTTGAGGTCCACGACTGCATGGGCTGCCCGCTGTTTGTCGACGAACAGCCCTGGGGCCTGATCACCCTCGATGCGCTCGACCCGGAGCAGTTCCAGCAGGTCGAGCTCGATGCCCTGCAGGCCTTTGCCAGTCTGGCCGCGGCTACGGTCAATGTTGCCGAGCGCATCGAACAACTGGCCTTGCGCGCCGAAGACGAACACCAGCGCGCCGAGGTGTATCGCCAGGCCAGCGGCCAACAGCACAAAGAACTGATCGGCCAGAGCAAGGCGCACAAACGCCTGCTGGAAGAAATCCGCCTGGTCGGCAGCAGCGACCTGACGGTGTTGATCACCGGCGAAACCGGGGTCGGCAAGGAGTTGGTGGCCCAGGCCATCCACCAGGCCTCGAGCCGCGCCGAGCGGCCGATGATCAGCCTCAACTGTGCGGCGCTGCCCGACACTCTGGTCGAGAGCGAGCTGTTCGGCCATGTGCGTGGCGCCTTTACCGGCGCGGTCGGCGAGCGCCGTGGCAAGTTCGAGCTGGCCAATGGCGGCACGTTGTTTCTCGATGAAGTCGGCGAGTTGTCGCTGAGCGTGCAGGCCAAGCTGTTGCGCGTGCTGCAAAGCGGCCAGTTGCAACGCCTGGGCTCGGACCAGGAGCACCGCGTCGATGTGCGCCTGATCGCCGCCACCAACCGCGACCTGGCCGAAGAAGTGCGCGCCGGGCGTTACCGCGCCGACTTCTACCACCGCCTGAGCGTGTATCCGCTGCTGGTACCGTCGCTGCGTGAGCGTGGGCGCGATGTGCTGCTGCTCAGCGGCTACTTTCTGGAACAGAACCGCTCGCGCATGGGCCTCGGTAGCCTGCGCCTGAGCGCCGAAGCCCAGGCCGCGTTGCTTGCCTACAGCTGGCCGGGCAACGTGCGCGAGCTGGAACACCTGATCGGCCGCTCGGCGCTCAAGGCCCTGGGTCAACATGCACAGCGGCCGAAAATCCTCACCCTGGAGGCCGCTGACCTGGACCTGCGCCCGCTCGAGGCGCTGCCGACACAAGCCGAAACACAGCCGCTGGTCGAAGCGCCGCTGCCCGTTGGCGACCTGCGCCAGGCCCTGGATGACTACCAGCGCCAGCTGATCCAGGCCTGCCTGGAGCGCCACCAGCACAACTGGGCCAGCACCGCCCGCGAGCTGGGCCTGGACCGGGCCAATCTCAGTCGCCTGGCGAGGCGCTTGGGTCTACGCTGATTTCACCGAGTGATTAAAGCCACGGGCTGCCGGGTCGATAACCTGGCATCTCCCCCTATTACTCTGCCCTGAAGGTGCCTATGGCGTCGCAAAATGCCCGCGCGGACTCGCTGTCGCTGCTGCTGTTTACCCTGCGCAGCGGCAAGCTGATGGCGATCAACCTGCTCAAGGTCAGTGAAATCATCCCTTGCCCGCCGCTGACCAAGCTGCCGGAGTCGCACCCCCACGTCAAAGGCGTGGCCACCCTGCGCGGCAACTCGCTGTCGGTCATCGACCTGTCCCGGGCCATCGGCGAACGGCCGCTGGCAGACCCGGACGGCGGCTGCCTGATCGTCACCGACATCAGCCGCTCCAAACAGGGCCTGCACGTGCAGGCGGTGAGCAAGATCGTCCATTGCCTGAGCACCGACATCAAGCCGCCGCCCTACGGCTCGGGGAGCAAGTCGTTCATCACCGGCGTAACCCGGGTCGACAACACCCTGGTGCAGGTGCTGGATATCGAGAAGGTCATCCACGGCATCGCCCCGCCGCCCCATGAGGTGGCCAGCTCCGAGCTCAATGCCGAAGATGCTGCGGTACTGGCCGCCACCAACATTCTGGTGGTCGATGACAGCCAGGTGGCCCTGCAGCAGTCGGTGCACACCCTGCGCAACCTCGGCATCGAGTGCCACACCGCGCGCAGCGCCAAGGATGCAATCAACACCCTGCTGGAACTGCAAGGCACCGAGCGCGAGATCAACGTAGTGGTATCGGACATCGAGATGTCGGAGATGGACGGCTACGCCTTCACCCGCACCCTGCGCGAAACCCCTGACTTCCAGCACCTCTACGTGCTGCTGCACACCTCACTGGACAGCGCCATGAACAGCGACAAAGCCAAGGATGCCGGCGCCAACGCGGTGCTGACCAAGTTCTCCTCGCCGGAGCTGACCGACTGCCTGATCGTCGCCGCGCGCACCGTGGCCTTCGAAGAACGCTGACACATACCCGCGAAGCGCTGCGCTTGAATGTGCCTGAGGCTCAGGCACAATTGTGCGCACACCTTTGCGAGTACCCGCCATGAAAGCCCTCCTCTTCACCCTGCTCGGCTGCGCTGTGTTCAGTGCCGGCGCCCAGGCTTCCAGCAGCCAGGCCTGGAGCGAGCATGAACAGCAGGTCCTGAAAAGCTGCATCGCCGCCAGCCAGCTCAAACAGGTCAAGGCCCTGGGCAAGGCCGCCGAGTTCGACGACCGCGTCGGTTACAGCGCCTTGCTGCTCGAAGGCCGCTACCCGCAAAAACACATGAACAACCGCAAAGGCACCGAGCTGTGCCTGTTCGATAAAAAACGCAAGGCGGCTTTCGTCACCGAGTGGGCACCCGGCCAACCGTGAACAGCGCACCTGCCTCCGATATCCGTTTCGACTGCACCGGCTGTGGCAAATGCTGCACCGGGCATCATGTGCCCCTGACCTTGAGCGAAGCCCGCCACTGGGCTGGCTCTGGCGGCCAGGTCATCGTCCTGGTCGAAGCCTTCCTCGCCAACGGCCTGGGCCTGCCGGCCGAGCAGCGCGAGCACGCCATGCGCCGCTCCTGGCCGGTGCCCTGCGGCAGCAGCGAAGCCTGGGTGACCATCACCTTCGCTGCCTTCAACCCCGGCCGCTGCCGCAACCTGGATGACGACAACCGCTGCGGCATCTACGAGATCCGCCCGCTGGTGTGCCGCATCTACCCGATGGAAATCAACCCGCACATCCCGCTGCGCCCCGAAGCCAAGGACTGCCCGGGCGAAGCCTGGCAAAGCGGCCCGGCGCTGATCCACGGCAATCAATTGGTCGATAAGCGCCTGGCGGAGCTGATCGAGCGTTCGCGCCAGGCCGATCGCGATGATATCCGTGCCAAGGTTGCCATCTGCCAGGCGCTGGGCATCGATGTCAGCGCGCTCAAGGGCAATGGCTTTACCGCATACCTGCCCGACACTGCCGCGCTTGCCCAGGCCCTGCAACAACCGGCGCTGGAGCAGCCGCTGGCGCCGTGGACGCTGCATGTGGTCGATCCGCAACTGAGCGCCGAGCTTGAAGCCTGCGGCGCGCAGGTGCGCAGCGAGCCGAGCCTGTACTACAGCTTCATCGGTTTTTGAATCACCCTACTGGCAGCGCCGCCAGAACTCATCGGCCAGCCGGCGCAGGTCTTGCGCCAGCCCGGCCACGTCGGTGGCGCTCAGGTGGCTCTGCTGGCCGACCTGCACGGTGGCTTCGCTGGCCTGGCGAATGCTGATGATGTTGCGGTTGATGCTCTCGCTGACCTGGCTTTGCTGCTCGACTGCCGCGGCAATCTGCAGGCTCATTTCACTGATCTGGTTGACCCGCAGGCTGATGCCGTCCAGGGCGCTGGCGGCGCGCTGCGCCTGTTCGACACTGTGCCCGGCATGTTCGCTGCTCTGCTGCATGACCTGCACCGCTTCGCGCGCACCATTTTGCAGAGCGCTGATCATCCGCTGGATCTCGTGGGTCGACTGCGCGGTGCGCTGGGCCAGGCCGCGGACTTCGTCGGCAACCACGGCAAAACCACGGCCCTGGTCACCGGCTCGCGCTGCTTCGATGGCAGCGTTGAGGGCCAGTAGGTTGGTCTGCTCGGCGATGCCGCGAATCACCTCGAGCACCCCGGTGATCTCGCTGCTGTGGCTTTCCAGATTGTGGATAACTTCGGTGGCCGAATTCAGCGAGTTGGCCAGGTTCTGGATGGCGCTGCGGTTGAGATCGACCAGTTGATGGCCGGCCTGGGTTTCCCCTTCGGCCTGGTCGGCAGCCTGCGAGGCTTGCTGGGCGCTGCTGGCAACCTGGGCAACGCTGGCGGCCATCTGGTTGATCGCGGTGGCCACCTGGTCGGCTTCGCTTTGTTGCTCCAGGCTGTTGCTGTGGCTGCTTTGCAGCGACTGGGCAAGGCTGCCGGTATGCCCGGCCAGGCGCCGCGAGGTATCGCCGATACGCCCGACCACCGCACCCAACTGGCCCTTGAGCATGCGCAGGGCGAAGTCGATCTGGCCGATGCCGTCGCGCCGGCCGGTGTACAGCTGCTGGCTCAAGGGGTTGTCGGCAATCGCCTGAGCCTGCACGCGCAGGCGCTCCAGCGGGCGCAGGGCAATGAAGATCATCAACGCCGCCAGGCCGCTGGCCACAATCAGCTCCAGCGCACCTTGCCATGGCAGCACCGGCAGCAGCAGGCGACTGATGGCAAACACCGCCGCCAACGCCAGGGTCACCCCGCCCCACAACTGCCAGCCCAACCCCAGCACCGGCAGACGCTGCCACCAGCGGTTGCGGCCACTGCGCAGGTGGGCGTAACAACGCTCAGCGGCCTCGACCTGCTCGGCACTGGGCTTGGTCCGCACCGACTGGTACTCCATGGCCTGACCGTTGCTGGAGATGGGCGTAACAAAGGCGCTGACCCAGTAATGGTCGCCGTTCTTGCAACGGTTTTTCACCAGGCCCATCCATGAGCGGCCGCTCTTCAGCGTTTGCCACATCTGCGCGAAAGCCTGGGGCGGCATGTCCGGGTGGCGGACGATATGGTGGGGGTTGCCGATCAACTCTTCGCGGGTAAAGCCACTGATCTTGATGAAATCGTCATTGGCGTAGGTGATCTGGCTGGTCAGGTCAGTGGTGGAAAGGATATTGGCGTCACCGGGATAATCCACATTGCGACCGGTCACAGGCAAATTGCTCTTCATCGGAGGCACTCGTTTTTGTCGGGGAGAATCGGCAGGGCGTACGACTCTAGTGGCAAATTTTTGCGCAATCTTGATCCAGCTCAGGATATTGGCACTTGGCCATTACCGAGCTGAAATACACAGAATCTGCTGTGTTGGCAGGTCGGGCCTCATCGCGGGTCAAGCCCGCTCCCACAAAGGAGCGGTGTACGCCAAACCTGTCAGCGCTGTCAGTTAGCGGTCACGCTGCTGACCTGATTGAGCAGCTATAACGCTAAATACTCACCCTTCCGTCCGCGGTGCCCTGCAAGCATGCGAATCAAGCGTCGTTCCCTCGTTATCTGCGCCCTGCTCATCGCCGTGGCAGGCGCCGCGCTGTGGCTGGGCAATCGCCCAACCCAGGAAAAATCCGCCAGCACCAGCGCCATCCCGGTGCGCGTGGTCAGCGTCAAGCAGCAGGACGTGCCGCGCTTTGTCAGCGGCATCGGTTCGGTGCTGTCGCTGCACAGCGTGGTGATTCGCCCGCAGGTCGAAGGGCTGCTGACGCAGTTGCTGGTCAAGGAAGGCCAGGCGGTCAAGCAAGGCGACCTGCTGGCCACCATCGACGACCGTTCGATCCGCGCCAGCCTCGAACAGGCCAAGGCCCAACTGGGCCAGAGCCAGGCGCAGTTGCAGGTGGCCGAGGTCGACCTCAAGCGCTACCGCCTGCTGAGCACCGACAACGGCGTCTCAAAACAGACCCTCGACCAGCAGCAGGCGCTGTTCAACCAGCTCAAGGCCACGGTACTCGGCAACCAGGCGGCGATTGCCGCCGCTCAAGTGCAACTATCGTACACGCAGATTCGCTCGCCGGTGACCGGCCGGGTCGGTATTCGCAATGTCGACGAGGGCAACTTCCTGCGCGTGGCCGACACCCAGGGGCTGTTCAGCGTGACCCAGATCGACCCGATCGGTGTCGAGTTCTCGCTGCCGCAGCAATTGCTGCCAACCCTGCAGGGCCTGCTCACCGCGCCAACCCCGGCGGTGGTGCAAGCCTACCTGGAAGGCGACGGCGACAGCGGCGGCACGCTGCTGGGCGAGGGCAGGCTTAGCCTGATCGACAACCAGGTGGCGGCCAACACCGGCACCATCCGGGTCAAGGCCGAGTTCGCCAACCCGGATGCGCGGCTGTGGCCCGGGCAACTGGTGACCCTCAAGCTGCAGACCGCGCTGGATCAAAAAGCCCTGGTAGTGCCGCCGCAAGTGGTGCAGCGCGGCATCGACGGCCATTACGTGTACCGCCTCAATGGCGACAAGGTCGACAGCGTGCCGGTCAAGGTGCTTTACCAGGACAGCGTGCTGAACATCATTGCCGGGGTCGCAGCTGGCGACCGGTTGGTGTCCGACGGCCAGTCGCGGCTCAAGCCCGGCGCCCATGTCGAAATCGCCCCTGAGGCGCCGCCGCCAGAAGACGTGACCAGCGCCAAGGTGCAGCCATGAACCCGCGCGGCTCGATCAGCGCCTGGTGCATCGACCGCCCGATCGCCACCCTGCTGCTGACCTTCGCCCTGGTGCTGCTCGGGGTCATCGCCTTTCCGCGCCTGCCGGTGGCGCCATTGCCCGAAGCCGATTTCCCGACCATCCAGGTTACCGCGCAACTGCCCGGCGCCAGCCCGCAAACCATGGCCTCGTCGGTGGCCACGCCGCTGGAGGTGCAGTTCAGCGCCATCCCCGGCATGACCCAGATGACCTCCAGCAGCGCCCTGGGCTCGACCAACCTGATCTTGCAGTTCACCCTCGACAAGAGCATCGACACCGCCGCCCAGGAAGTCCAGGCAGCAATCAACACCGCCACCGCGCGCCTGCCCCAGGACATGCCCAGCCCGCCGACCTGGCGCAAGGTCAACCCGGCCGACAGCCCGGTGCTGATTCTTACCGTGAGCTCGGCGCAGATGCCGGCCAACGAGCTCAGTGATTACGCCGAAACCCTGCTGGCCCGCCAGTTGAGCCAGATCGACGGGGTCGGCCTGATCAACATCACCGGGCAGTTGCGCCCGGCCATCCGCGTACAGGCCCAGCCAGAAAAACTTGCAGCCCTGGGCCTGACCCTGGCCGACCTGCGCCAGGCCATCCAGCAGACCAGCCTGAACCTGGCCAAGGGCGCGCTGTACGGGCAGAACAGCGTGTCGACCATCGCCACCAACGACCAGTTGTTCCACCCTGAGGAATACGCCCAGCTGATCGTCTCGTACCGCGACGGCGCGCCGGTGCACCTGCAGGATGTTGCCAAGGTCATCAATGGCGCCGAAAACGCTTACGTCAAAGCCTGGTCCGGCGAGCAGCAGGGCCTGAACCTGGTGGTGTTCCGCCAGCCCGGGGCGAACATCGTCGATACCGTCGACGGCATCATGGCGGCCTTGCCGGGGCTTGAGCAGATGCTGCCGGCATCCGTGCAGGTGTCGGTGCTCAACGACCGCACCCAGACCATCCGCGCCTCGCTGCACGAGGTGGAGATCACCCTGATGATCGCCGTGCTGCTGGTGATCGGGGTGATGGCGCTGTTCCTGCGCCAATGGTCGGCAACCCTGATCGTGTCGAGCGTGCTCGGTGTGTCGCTGGTGGCCAGCTTCGCCCTGATGTACCTGTTCGGTTTCAGCCTGAACAACCTGACCCTGGTGGCCATCGTCATCTCCGTGGGCTTTGTGGTCGATGACGCGATCGTGGTAGTGGAGAACATCCACCGTCACCTGGAAGCCGGTGACGGCATGCGCGAGGCGGCGATCAAGGGCTCGGGCGAAATCGGCTTTACCGTGGTGTCGATCAGTTTTTCGCTGATTGCCGCGTTCATTCCGCTGCTGTTCATGGGCGGCGTGGTCGGGCGGCTGTTCAAGGAGTTCGCCCTCACCGCCACCTCGACCATCCTGATTTCCGTGGTAGTGTCGCTGACCCTGGCGCCGACCCTCTGCGCCCTGTTCATGCGCCGCCCGCAACACAACGCGCAGGACACCCCGAGCCGCCTGCTCGGCTGGTACGAGCGCGGGCTGGTCAAGGCCCTGGCCCACCAGCGGCTGATGCTGGGCCTGTTCGGCCTGACCTTCGCCCTGGCGGTGGTCGGTTACATTGCCATCCCCAAAGGCTTCTTCCCGGTGCAGGACACCGGCTTCGTGCTCGGCACCAGCGAGGCGGCGGCCGATGTCTCCTACCCGGACATGCTCGAAAAACATAAGGCGCTGGCCAGGATCGTCGAGGCCGACCCGGCCGTGCGAGCCTTCTCCCATGCTGTCGGAGTGACCGGCAGCAACCAGACCATCGCCAACGGCCGCTTCTGGATCGCCCTCAAGGACCGTGGCGATCGCGACGTTTCGGCCAGCGAATTCATCGACCGCCTGCGGCCGAAGCTGGCCAAGGTGCCGGGCGTGGTCCTGTACCTGCGCGCCGGCCAGGACATCAACCTCAGCTCCGGACCAAGCCGCAGCCAGTACCAGTACGTGCTCAAGAGCAACGACGGCCCGGCGCTGAACCTCTGGACCCAGCGCCTGACCGAGCGGCTGAAGGCCAACCCGGCCTTTCGCGACCTGTCCAACGACCTGCAACTGGGCGCCAGCGTCACCCGCATCGACATCGACCGCAAGGCCGCGGCGCGTTTCGGCCTGACCACCACCGACGTCGACCAGGCGCTCTACGATGCCTTCGGCCAGCGGCAGATCAGCGAGTTCCAGACCGAGACCAACCAGTACAAGGTGATCCTCGAACTCGACGCCCGCCAGCGCGGCAAGGCCGAGAGCCTCAACTACTTCTACCTGCGCTCGCCCTTGAGCGGCGAGATGGTGCCGTTGTCGGTGCTGGCCAAGGTCGCGGCGCCGAGCACCGGGCCGTTGTCGATTGCCCATGACGGCCTGTTCCCGGCCGCCAACTTGTCGTTCAACCTGGCCCCCGGTGTGGCCTTGGGCGACGCGGTGCAGATTCTTGAACGCACCCAGCGCGAACTGGGCATGCCCGATTCGATCATCGGCACCTTCCAGGGTGCGGCCCAGGCCTTCCAGAGTTCGCTGTCGAGCCAGCCGTGGCTGATCCTCGCGGCGCTGGTGGCGGTGTACATCATCCTCGGCGTGCTCTACGAGAGCTTCGTCCATCCGCTGACCATCATCTCCACCCTGCCCTCGGCCGGGCTCGGCGCCCTGGCGCTGTTGTGGCTGTCGGGCGAGGATTTTTCGATCATGGGCTTGATCGGCATCGTGCTGCTGATTGGCATCGTCAAGAAGAACGGCATCCTGCTCATCGATTTTGCCCTCGACGCTCAGCGCCACCAGGGCCTGAGCGCCGAAGAGGCGATCCACAAAGCCTGCCTGACACGTTTTCGGCCGATCATGATGACCACCCTCGCCGCCCTGCTTGGCGCCGTGCCGCTGATGTTCGGCATGGGCGCCGGCGCCGAGCTGCGCCAGCCGCTGGGCATTGCCGTGGTCGGCGGGCTGCTGGTCAGCCAGGCGCTGACACTGTTCACCACACCGGTCATATACTTGGCCCTGGAACGCCTGTTCCACCGGCGCCAGACGGCCGTGACCATGGCGCAAACCGATGCCAGTTGAGAGCCGACCATGCGTGTGCTGATTATCGAAGACGAACAAAAGACCGCCGACTACCTGCACCGCGGCCTCAGCGAGCAAGGCTTTACCGTGGACCTGGCGCGCGACGGTATCGATGGCCTGCACATGGCCCTGGAAGGCGACTATGCGGTGATCGTCCTCGATGTGATGCTCCCGGGCCTGGACGGCTACGGTGTGCTGCGCGCCCTGCGAGCGCGCAAGCAGACGCCGGTGATCATGCTCACCGCCCGCGAGCGGGTCGAAGACCGCATCCACGGCCTGCGCGAAGGCGCCGACGACTACCTCGGCAAGCCGTTCTCGTTCCTCGAACTGGTCGCCCGCCTGCAAGCCCTGACCCGCCGTGGCGGCGGCCATGAGCCGGTGCAGATCCAGGTCGCCGACCTCTGGGTCGACCTGATCAGCCGCAAGGCCAGCCGCGCCGGGCAGCGCCTGGAGCTGACCGCCAAGGAGTTCTCGCTGCTCAGCGTGCTGGCCCGCCGGCATGGCGAAATTCTGTCGAAAACGGCGATTGCCGAGCTGGTCTGGGATATCAATTTCGACAGCGACGCCAACGTCGTCGAGGTAGCGATCAAGCGCCTGCGCGCCAAGCTCGACGGGCCTTTCGAAACCAAACTGCTGCACACCATCCGAGGCATGGGCTATGTTCTGGAAAACCGTGCCGACTAACTCCATCGCCCTGCGCCTGAGCGCGCTGTTCACCCTGGTGGCACTGGGTGTGTTCCTGGTGATCGGTACCGCGCTGTACAAGCAGGTCGACCGCAGCCTCGACCTGCTGCCCACCGCCGAGCTTGAAGCGCGCTTCAGCGTGCTGGAGTCGTCGCTGACCCGCTACGACACCCGCGAGCACTGGCAGAAGATCACCAACAAGCTCAATTTGCTCAGCGAAGAAGACCGGCGCATCCGCTTCTGGGTGGTCAGCGACGGTAGCCCGTTCGAGTATGGCCAGCCAGACGCCAGCATCCGCACCTTTGCCCAGGGCCGGCTGGGCATGCGCGACCTGCACCTGGCCGCCAGCCCCTACCCTTACAAGGTACTGGTCAGCGAACTGCCGGCCATGGGCAAGCGCCCGGCCCTGCGCTTTTTGATCGGCATCGACACCGAGACTTTCTGGCACACCCAGCACACCTTGCTGGTGGCGATCATCAGCCTGTCGGTGCTGGGCGTGGTGCTGGCCTCGTTGCTCGGTTACTGGGTGGCGCGCTATGGCTTGCGGCCGTTGCTGGCACTCTCGGCCGAAGCTCAAAAGCTGGCGCCACCGCGCCTGAGCGGGCGCCTGCAACTGGCCGACCTCGCCCCGGAGCTGGCGCAGTTCGCCAGCGCCTTCAACTCGACCCTGGAGCGCGTCGACCAGGCTTACAGCCGCCTGGAAGCCTTCAACGCCGACGTCGCCCATGAACTGCGCTCGCCGCTGACCAACCTGATCGGCCAGACTCAGGTCGCCCTGACCCGTGGGCGCAGCGCCGAGCACTACTTCGAGGTGCTGCAATCGAACCTTGAAGAACTCGAGCGCCTGCGCAGCATCATCAACGACATGCTCTTCCTCGCCAGCGCCGACCAGGGCAGCAAGGCCACGGCGCTGACCAGCACCTCGCTGGCCGAAGAAGTGGCGACCACTCTCGACTACCTGGACTACATCCTCGAGGACGCGCGCATCAGCGTGCAGGTCAGCGGCGATGCCCAGGCGCGCATCGAAAAGGCCCAGTTGCGCCGGGCGCTGATCAACCTGCTGAACAACGCGGTGCAGCACACCTTGCCCGAGCAGGTGATCCAGGTGCGAATCGAGGAGCAGCACGGCCAGGTAAGCATCGCCGTGAGCAACCCGGGGCCGGCAATTGGCGAGGAACACCTGGCGATGCTGTTCGAGCGCTTCTACCGGGTGGATGCGGCGCGCAGCAACAGCGGCGCCGGCAACCACGGGCTGGGGCTGGCGATCGTCAAGGCGATTGCGCTGATGCATGGCGGCAGCGTGTTCGTGCGCAGCCAGGCGGGGGCCAATACCTTCGGGATCCTGTTGCCGGCTTGAGGGCCTCATCGCGGGTCCGGTGTACACAGATCCATTGTGGGAGCGGGCTTGACCCGCGATGACTATTACCTTTGACGCAACAGTGCTTATCCTAAAAGTAACTGTTTCTATCACCCATTTCCGACTAATTTAGTCAAACCTAATCCACACTTGCCAAGCAAGAAGGTTGTTGCAAATGTCCAACAGTATGGGTGTTGCCAGCGTATTCGTCCTGTCGTCCCTGTTGCTGTCGCCACTGGCCATGGCTGAAGAATCCCCGGCCTTTGTTGCCCGTAATGCCGAGCGCGCCGCCGTCGTTCAGGAAGCCTTCGCCGCGCAACGTTCCGAGCAGGCCAAAGGCCTGGAACAGACCGCTTCCAAGGCTCAAGCGAGTGACGCTTCCGATAGCTGATAGCGCCACGCTCCACTCCTTCGACTCCCTCGATGGCCGTACAGGTGACTTGAGCGCCTGTGCGGTTGTCTTTCAAAGCCGCTGCCGATCAGCGGCTTTTTTTCGTGTGTCGAAAAATGCCAGCGCGCTGGCTCGTTTGTTCATAACAAGACCGTCTTTCACACAATAAAAACTGCCGTACATTCACCCCAAGGAGTCCACACCGGTGAACACTGCTTTACGCTTCACCCCACTGTTCGTTGCATTGGCTGCAACGATGCCCTGCAGCGCCCAGGCCGACGAGGAAAAAGCCGAAGGCTTCATCGAAGGGTCGAGCCTCAATGTGCACGCTCGCAACTACTACCTGAACCGCAACCAGCTGCTGCCAGGCGTGCGTGACAACCGCGAATGGGGCCAGGGTTTTCTCGGCAAATTCGAATCGGGCTACACCCCGGGCACGGTCGGTTTCGGCCTCGATGCCCACGCCATGCTCGGGCTGAAACTCGACGGCGGTGGCGGTACCTCCGGCTCGAGTATTTTGCCGATCAACACCAAGGGCGATGGCGAACCGGGCAAGGCCCACGATTCGTTCTCCACTGCCGGCGCTGCGCTGAAGATGAAAGCCTTCGACACCGAGCTCAAGGCCGGCGACCTGTTCCTCACCAACCCGGTGATCGCCGGCGGTGAGTCGCGCATGCTGCCGCAGACCTTCCGTGGCGTCAGCGTCACCAACAACAGCTTTGACGGGGTGATGCTCGAAGCCGGCCAGGCCAGCTTCACCAAGCCCTACAACCAGAGCGGCCATCGGCGCATCGACACCTTCTACGGCAAGTTGCAGGACGAGCGCGACAGCCGCCACCTGAACTGGGCCGGGGTGGCCTGGAGCGGCGTACCGAACCTGACCTCGAGCCTGTATGCCGCCGAGCTCAAGGACATCTGGAACCAGTACTACTTCGATCTGGACTACACCTGGCAGCTCAACGAGCTGGTCAGCCTCAACCCCGGCCTGCATTTCTACCACACCCAGGACACCGGCCAGGCGCTGCTCGGGCACATCGACAACAACACCTACAGCCTGCATTTCACCGTCAACGTCGGCTACAACAGCCTCACCGCGGTGTACCAGCGGGTCAACGGCAACACCCCGTTCGACTACATCAACCAGGGCGACAGCGTCTTTCTCGACAACTCGCAGATCTACTCGGACTTCAACGGCCCCAACGAGCGCTCGTGGAAGCTCAAGTACGCCTACGACTTCGCCGGTGCTGGCATCCCCGGCCTGACCTCGATTGTGTCCTACTCGCGCGGTGAGCTGGACATGAGCAAGGTCGACCCCAACAGCGTCGGCTACGGCCACTGGTACAACGCCGACGGCGAGAACGCCCAGCACTGGGAACGTGACGTCGACCTGCAGTACGTGTTCCAGCAAGGCCAGCTCAAGGACCTCTCGGTACTGCTGCGCTGGGCCTCGCACCGAGGCACCCAGGGCTACTCGCACATCGACAACGATGTCGACGAGTACCGGGTGATCGTTGACTACCCGCTGAACATTTTCTGATCGAACCTGTAGGCGCGAGCTTGACTCGCGATGCGATGGGTCTGACCCGTTGCAATCGCGGGGCAAGCCCGCTCCCACATTCGTCAGAATGTCACCATTAAATCCTTGTCCGACAATCCCCGCGCCCCTAGAATACGGCCGCCGCGCAGTAATACCGCACTTTCCAGACGGTCTTCGGCATCAGTGACCATGACGTTGCCCACCCGATCCCAGCGATCCGCCCTGTACAAGTCTCATCCGGAGCTGATCCTCAACCTGGGCAGTTGCCTCGCGGTGCTCGCCATCGTCGCCATCGTCACCTTCCTGTTGATGCGCGAACGCAGCAGCGTCGAACAGGCTGCCGCACGCTCGGCCAGCAACATAGTGCAGCTGATCGAAAGCGACATCGTGCGCAATGTCGAACTCTATGACCTTTCCCTGCAAGGCCTGATCTGGGCCGTGCAGCGCCCGGAACTGCTCGCCGTGCCGGTCGAGCTGCGCCAGCAGATTCTCTTCAACCAGGCCGTTACCGCACCGGTACGTGGCGATATCCTCTGGCTCGATGCCAAGGGCGACGTGGTTGCAGACTCCACCAGCGCCATCCCGCGCCAGGCCAATTTCGCCGACAGCAAGGACTTCCAGCAGCATCGCGACAACCCCGACCTGGGCCTGGTCATCGGCCAGCCGTTCAAGGCGCGGCTGGGCGACCTGGACTGGTGCATCAGCTTCAGCCGGCGCATCTCCGGGCCCCACGGCGAGTTTCTCGGCGTGGCTGCCGGGGCCTTGCGCCTGTCGTACTTCAGCACGCTGTTCCAGCGCCTGGACATCGGCACCGACAGCAGCATCAACCTGATGAACACCGACGGCGCCCTGCTGGTACGCCAGCCGGGCAGCCCGGACGAGCCGAAAATCGGCCAGAACTACAGCGACCGGCCGAACTTCCAGCGCATGCGCGCCGATGTCAGCGGCACCTTTGCCGGGGTTTCCACCCGCACCGGCAAAGAACGGCTGTTTACCTTCGCCCGGGTTGGCGACTTGCCGCTGATCGTCATCGTCGCCCACTCCGCCGACGAAGTCTTCGAGTCGTGGCGGCGCACCGCCGTGCTGGTCAGCGTCGCCACCGGCGTGCTGTGCATCGGCATTCTCTGGCTGACCCTGCTATTGGGTCGCGAATTGCGCCGCCGGCAGAGCGCCGAACAAGGCCTGGCGGCGCTGGCCGCCACCGACAGCCTGACCGGCCTTGCCAACCGCCGGCGCCTGGACCAGGTGCTGCGCCAGGAATGGGCGCGAAGCCTGCGCAATGCCCGGCCGCTGGCGGTGCTGATGGTCGATGTCGATCACTTCAAGGCCTTCAACGATCGCCATGGCCACCCGGGTGGCGATGCCGCCTTGCGCCAGGTGGCCGCAGCGATTGCCAGCAGCATTCGCCGCCCGGCCGACCTGGCCGCACGCTATGGGGGTGAGGAATTTCTGGTGGTGTTGCCGGAGACTGAACTGCCGGGGGCACTGCTGCTGGCCGAACGCATTCGCGCAGCCGTCGAGGCATTGCCACCGTTTGGCGCTGACACGGCGCCGGTGACCGTCAGTATCGGCATCGGTTGCCACACGCCAGGCGCCCAGCAAGATCTTGCGACCTTGCTGGGCGATGCCGACGAGGCGCTTTACCGTGCCAAGGGCAACGGCCGCAACCGGGTCGAGGCTGCGCGTTAAGAGCTGGCGCGAGCCTGGTTGCGCAGGGCCTTGACCTGGTCATGATTGCGCTGCACACCGTGGTACTGGCGTTCAACCAGGGCGTACACCTCGCTGCTTGGCAGGGTGTTGAGGCGAGCCAGTTTTTCCAGGGCGTCCTTGTAGGCTTTCAGGGCGTGGTCCTCGCCGCGCTCGACTTCGTTGAGCACCGCTTCTTCATCCTTGCCGGTGAGCATCGACTTCAGGTTGACCCAACCACGGTGCAGGTCACCGCTGACGCTGGTCGAGGTTTCCGGGTCGCCACCGAGGCTGCGCACTTGCTGTTGCAGTTCGGCGGCGGCGCTACCGCACTCACCGGCACGCTGGATGAAGTAGCTTTTGAGCTGCGGATTTTTCACATCCTCGGCAGAGGTTTTGAAACCCTTTTCGCCATCCTTGCTGAACTCGATCAGTTCGTTGAGAACCGAGACCACTTCTTTGTTGGGGGTAGTCATGACGTTGCTCCTTTGCATGAGGGAAGTGCAATAGAACGGAGCAGGGTTCGTGCCAGCCGGCGAACATAAAAAATATCGTTAACTTTCAATACCTTGAAATTAAATGAACTTATCACTTGCACGCGTTCTGCATGAACTGTCCTTTGGCCTTCATGCAGATTGCATGTATGTTGGCCCACCTCTTCAAAGAACAGCCTTGCCATGAACCCGGAAGCCCTCGTCCTGCTGGTCACCCGCGAAATGCCCTACGGCAAGTACCAGGGCCGGCTGATTGCCGATCTGCCTGGTCACTACCTCAACTGGTTCGCCCGCCAGGGCTTTCCCAAGGGCGAACTGGGGGCCCTGCTGGCGCTGATGCACGAGGTCGATCACAACGGCCTGAGCGACCTGCTGGTCCCCCTGCGCAAGAAGTACCCGCGCCCGCGCAACTGATCAGGCCTTGGCCGGCTGCACAGTCAGCTCCACCCCTTCACCACGCTTGAGCACGGCATACACCACTGCCGTCAGCAGGCTGCCGGCGACGATCGCCAGCAAGTACAACACGGCATGGTTGATCGCATTGGGGATCAGCATGACGAACAGGCCGCCATGGGGCGCCATCAGCTTGCAGCCGAAGTACATCGACAAGGCGCCGGTCAGCGCACCGCCGACGACGCTGGCCGGGATCACCCGCAGCGGGTCTTTGGCGGCAAACGGAATCGCCCCCTCGGAAATAAAACACAGGCCCAGCACCAGCGCCGCCTTGCCAGCTTCGCGCTCGCTCTGGGCGAATTTGCGCCGGGCGATGAAGCTGGCGATGCCCAGGCCAATCGGCGGCACCATGCCGGCGGCCATGGTCGCGGCCATCGGTGCATAACTCTGCGACGCCAGCAGCCCGACAGAGAACGCATAGGCCGCCTTGTTGATCGGCCCGCCGAGGTCGACGCACATCATCCCGCCGAGCAGCACGCCGAGCAGAATCGCGTTGGTGGTGCCCATGCTGTCGAGAAAATGGGTCAGGCCTTCGAGCATGCCGGCCACCGGCTTGCCGACCACGTAAATCATCACCAGGCCAGTGAACAGGCTGGCCAGCAGCGGGATGATCAGGATCGGCTTGAGCGCCTCAAGGCTGCTGGGCAGGCGCGCCCAGCGGCTGATGGCCTTGGCGCTGTAACCGGCGAGAAAGCCTGCGACGATACCGCCGATAAAACCCGCGCCTAAGGTACTGGCGAGCAAGCCACCAATCATCCCCGGCGCCAGCCCTGGGCGGTCGGCAATCGAATAAGCGATGTAACCGGCCAGCAGCGGCACCATCAGTTTGAACGCCGCGTCACCGCCGATTTGCATCAATGCTGCAGGCAGGGTGCCGGGCTCTTTGTAAGCCTCGATACCGAACACAAACGACAGCGCGATCAGCAAACCGCCGGCCACCACCATCGGCAGCATGAACGACACGCCGGTGAGCAGGTGCTTGTACACCCCGGTTTTTTCGCTGCGCGCAGGCGCTGCGTTTGCACCTTGCGCGGCAGCTTCTTCGCGGGCTTCGGCCAGGGCTTTTTTCAGTGTCGCCTGGGCCTGCTTGAGGGCAACCCCGGTGCCGCAGCGGTAGATGCGCTTGCCGGCAAAGCGCGCGGTGGGCACCTCGATATCGGCGGCCAGCAGCACCACGTCGGCGTCGGCAATGGCCGCTGCCGACAAGGGGTTACGCGCCCCCACCGAGCCCTGGGTCTCGACGCTGAGCTGGTAGCCCAGCTGCTGCGCCGCCTGCTGCAAGGCCTCGGCGGCCATGAAGGTATGGGCGACGCCAGTCGGGCAGGCAGTGACCGCGACAATCTTCGCGCTGCGCTCTACCGGCGCTGCAACCGGCTCGGCTTCGGGCTGATAAACCACAGCCTTTTCGGCCGCTTCACGGAGAAAGTTTTCGACATCCGCCAGGGCTTGCGCCGGGGTGCTCTGGTACAGGCGCTTGCCGGCGAAACGGCGCAGCTCCAGCGGGCCGGTGTTGACCACCAGCACCCAGTCGGCGGCAGCGATCGCCGCCGCCGATAACTGCCGCTCGGGTTGCTGCGGGTCGTGCACTTCAACGCTGGTGCTCCAGCCCTGGCGCAGCGCGGCCGCTTCCAGCAGGCGCGCACTGAGCACACTGGAGACCTGGCCATTGGGGCAGGCGGTGACGATGGCAATGTTCATCTGCAAGCCTCTTGTTGTGCTTCTGTCAGCTGCACCTGGCTTTCCAGTTGCGCCAGTTGCGCCCGGTCGTTGATGCCGAAACCGATCTGGGTCACCGCCTGGGCGGCAATCGCCGTGGCCCGGCGCAGGGTTTGCGCCGGCGTGTCGGCGCTCAGCAGGCCATGGACCATGCCCGCCAGCAGCGAATCGCCGGCGCCGACGGTACTGGCTACCGTGACCTTGGGCGGCACGGCGCTGAGGACGCTGCCCTGGCGGAACCAGTTGACGCCCTGCTCGCCCTGGGACACCACCACATGTTCGACACCCTGGCCGATCAACCGGGATGCAGCTTGTTGCTGCTGGGCAACATCATGCACCGCAGTGCCAAGCACTTCGCTCAGCTCATCGGTGTTCGGCTTGACCAGCCACGGCCCGCAGGCAAGCCCGGCCCGCAAGGCTTCACCGCTAGTGTCCAGAGCCACTTTCAGGCCCATGGCCTTGAGCCGGGCCAGGAGCATCTGCAACCACTGCGGGCTGATGCCCTGCGGCAGGCTGCCGGCGACCACCACCGCAGCGTGACCGGGGGCGATCTGCTCCAGGCGGGTCAGCAGTTCCAGACGCGCCTGCTCATCGACCTGCGGGCCGGGGCCGTTGATATCGGTGACCTGGCCGCAGGCTTCGACCAGCTTGATGTTGCAGCGGGTCTCGCCGGCTACCCGCACGAAGCAATCGGCAAAGCCACGGCGGCCGATCAGGGCCTCGAACGGCTCCAGGTTGTCGCGACCGAGAAAGCCGCCCACCGTCACGCTATGGCCAAGATCAGCCAGTACCTGGGCAACGTTCAGGCCCTTGCCGGCGGCATGGCTGTGCTGCGCCTGGCTGCGGTTGACCTGGCCGGCCAGCAGGCTGTCGAGGCGGACAGTAAGGTCCAGCGCCGGGTTCAGGGTCAGGGTCAGTATCTTGGCCATCAACGGGTCTCCAGCAGTGCCCGCACTGCGCCGGCACTGCCCTGCAGCAAGGCTTGGCGCGCAAGCTTTTGGGCATGTTCAAAGTTCAGTTCACGTACTTCGGCTTTCACCTCGGCGATGCTGCGCGCAGCAACGCTCAGCTCATCGACGCCAAGGCCGAGCAGCAGCGCCACCGCCTGCGGATCGGCCGCCAGCTCGCCGCACACGCCGACCCACTTGCCATGGGCATGGGCGGCGCGCACGGTAATGTCGATCAGTTGCAGCACCGCCGGGTGCAGGCCGTCGGCTTGCGCCGAAAGGCTCGGGTGGCCGCGGTCGATGGCCAGGGTGTACTGGGTCAGGTCGTTGGTGCCGACGCTGAAAAAGTCCACTTCCTGGGCCAGCACCGGCGCCAGCAAGGCGGCCGATGGCACCTCGATCATGATCCCCAGTTGCAGGTCGCTGACGCTGATTTCCTCGCGCAGGCGCTCGACCATGGCCCGCGCCTGGCGCCACTCTTCGAGCTGGCCGACCATCGGGAACATGATCCGCAGCGGCCGGTCGCCAGCAGCGCGGAGCAAGGCGCGCAGCTGGCTTTCCATTACCTGCGGGCGTTGCAGGGTCAAGCGAATGCCGCGCACGCCGAGGAAGGGGTTTTCTTCCTTGGCGATCGGCCAGTAAGGCAAGGGTTTGTCGCCGCCGACATCGAGGGTGCGCACCACCAGCGGCCGGCCAGCAAGGCCATCGAGCACGCGGCGGTACTCGGCCTCTTGCACGGCTTCGTCGGGGGCTTGCGGGTGGGCCATGAAGATCAGTTCGGTGCGCAGCAGGCCAACGCCTTCGGCGCCCTGATCAACCACCGCTTCGATCCCGGCGCTTTCGCCGATATTGGCGAACACCTCGATGGCATGGCCGTCGCGGGTGATTGCAGGCTCCAGGCGCCGGGCCTTGGCGGCCTGCAGGCGTTGCTCGCGGCAGTCGCGTTCAGCCAGGGCCCGTTCGAGTTGGTCAGCAGCGGGGGCGACGGTCAGGCGCCCGCGCTGGCCGTCGAGCAGCAGCGGCGTGCCCGGGGCAATCAGCAGCACGGCGTCGCCCGCCCCCACCACAGCGGGGATGCCCAGGGCACGAGCGACGATGGCGCTGTGGGCGGTGGCGCCGCCCCGAGCGGTCAGAATCCCGGCTACCCGTTGTGGGTCGAGGCGCGCCACATCGGAGGGGCCGACCTCTTCCATCACCAACACATAGGGTTGCTGCGGCGCCGGCACGTCGGCTTCGCCACACAGTTGGGCCAATACCCGTCGGCCGATATCGCGCAGGTCGGCGGCACGTTCGGCAAGCAGCGCATCGTGCAAGGACTCCTGCTGGCGCGCGGCGGCATCGATGACCGCCATCCACGCAGCGGCGGCGCTTTCGCCCTGGCTCAGGCGCTGGTCGACTTCGTCGCTGAGGTCCGGGTCGGCGAGCATCTCCTGGTGGGTGACGAAAATCTCGCGGATAGCCTTGGCCGGGCTGCGCTGGGTCAGCGCTTCGATTTCGTGGTTCACATTGGCCAACGCTTGCTGCAGGCGTTGCCGCTCGATGGGCAGCGACTCACCGCGCATCGGGTAGTCGAACTCGCGCAATACCTGGATATGCGCCGGGCCGCTGGCAATGCCCGGCGCGGCGGCAACGCCGTGGATCAGCGCGCCCGCTGCCGGTGGCACAAGCTCTGGCTCGGCCAGCACGTCGATGACCGCCTCGACGACGGGCGCCAGCGCCTCCACCTCTTCGCCCAGGCCCGCTTCAATCGCGGCCAGCAACGCCGGCAAGGCATCGCCGGCAATGGCGGGTTCGGCGATGATTTCCAGCATCTGCCCACGCCGGGCGCCGAGGCTCAGCAGCTTGCTCAGGCTCTTGGCCGACACCGCCGGCCGGCCGCTGTCGACCAGGCGCAGGCGAATCTCGCCATCGAAGTTTTTCGCCAGTTGCGCCAGCTCCTTGGCCGGCCGCGCATGCAGGCCGTGAGCATTGGCCAGGCCGATACGCGCGCTGGGCCAGTCGGCAGGCAGCTCGCCGCCCAGCACTTCCAGCACGGTGCGGCTGTTGGTGGCGCGGCACAGCTCCTGGCCGCGGCCTTCGATCAACAGCGTGCACAGGCGCTCAAGCAAGGCCTGATGCGCAGCGCCAAGGCTGGCCAGGCAGAACAGGCCCTGCACCGGCTGGCCATTGTGGCGCAGCGGTTGCTGCGGGGTGACGAAGGCCAGGCCCGGCTGGCGCACCGCCTGCTCGCTGTGCAGCCACCACAGCCCCTCGCCCAGCGGCAGCGGGTCGAGCTGCTGCAACACCCCGGCAAAGCCGCCGCCGACACACTGCGCGCGGGTCAGCAGGCGTGCGGCGCGCCATACCAGCTCGTCAAAATCTTCGGCGGGCACGCCCAGGCCGATCATCTGCGCATCCAGCGCCAGCTCTTGCGGCGCGCCTTGCAGCAACTTCAGCAATGCCTCAGCAGAGCTGGCACGGCGCAGGGCTTCGGCCAGATCGGTCTCGCCCAGGGCGCGGGTCAGCAGTTGCAGCAGGCGCAGGTGCTCATCGGAGCGGGCGGCGATGCCAATGGCCAGGTAGACGATCTGGCCATCGCCCCAGTCGACCCCTTCGGGGAACTGCAGCAGGCGCACGCCGGTGGCATGCACCAGCTCGCGGGTTGCGGGGGTGCCGTGGGGGATGGCAATACCTTGGCCGAGGAAGGTCGAGCCTTGCGCTTCACGGGCTTGCAGGCCGGCCAGATAGCCTTCGGCAACCAGGCCGTCGCTGACCAGGCGCTCAGCCAACAGGTGCAGCGCCGCCGACTTATCCACAGCCGACTGGCCCATGGATATCTGCTCCACGGTGAGCTCGAGCATGACCTTCTCCTTTGCAGCACCAGGGCGGTGCTGAGGTATTGTTGTGAATTGTTCAGCTAAGGGCCAGTTGCAATGGCCCTGTCCAGGCAAAGGGATCGGCAGTAAATCGCCTGCTGAAACGTTTAATCTAGATTCACGAGCACGTTACTCGATAATGTGGGATGAATGAAGCCCTGCTTGTCGTATTGCTGTAGGAGCGGGCTTGCCCTGCGATCGAATGCGAAGCGGTCGTAATGATGTGTGAGCTGTACTGGCCTCATCGCGGGGCAAGCCCGCTCCTACAGGTACTGCGCTCCAACTGTGAACAACATTGCCCATGTTGTAGGACAATTGCGACAATGGTCGTCTGCGCCATCCTTCCAGGATCGGCGACAATACCCGGTCAGGCTTTGCAGCCAGTCTCGGTAATAACAAGGAAAATGCGGTGAAACTCAGCGATATCGCGCGTCTGGCCGGTGTGTCCGTCACCACCGCCAGCTACGTCATCAATGGCAAGGCCGAACAGCAACGCATCAGCAAAAGCACTGTCGAGCGGGTGCAGGCGGTGGTCGAAGCCCATGGCTTTACCCCCAACCCCCAGGCTGCAGGTTTGCGCAGCCGGCACACGCGTACCCTCGGCTTCATCCTCCCCGACCTGGAAAACCCCAGCTACGCGCGCATCGCCAAGCAACTGGAACAACGCGCCCGGGCCCAGGGTTACCAACTGCTGATCGCCAGCAGCGACGACCAGCCCGACAGCGAGCGCCAGCTGCAGCAGCTGTTTCGCGCCCGCCGTTGCGACGCCCTGTTCGTCGCCAGTTGCCTGCCGCCAGAAGACGACAGCTACCGCGAACTGCAAGCCAAGGGCATGCCGATCATCGCCATCGACCGCAGCCTCGACCCCGCGCACTTCTGCTCGATCGTCAGCGACGACCGCAACGCCAGCCAGCAACTGACCCGCAGCCTGTTGGCCACCCAGCCTGCGCACATCGCCCTGATCGGTGCGCGCCCGGAGCTGAGCGTCAGCCAGGCCCGCGTCGGTGGTTTCGACCAGGCCCTGGAAGGCTTCGGCGGTAACGTCAGCCGCCTGCAAGGCGAAGCCTTCAGCCGCGAGTGCGGCCAGCGCCTGATGAACCAGCTGCTCGAAGACCTCGGCCGCCTGCCCGATGCCTTGGTAACCACTTCCTACGTACTGCTGCAAGGCGTGTTCGACGTACTGCAAGCGCGCCCGGCCGACTCGCGCCGCCTGCAACTGGGCACCTTCGGTGACAACCAGCTGCTCGACTTCCTGCCGCTGCCGGTCAACGCCATGGCCCAGCAACACGGCCTGATCGCTGAAACCGCGCTAAAACTGGCCCTCGCCGCCGTTGAACAGAAGCAATACCAACCTGGCGTGCACGCCATCGGTCGAACCTTCAAACAGCGAATCTTCCCGGCCTGAACATGCGCCTGATCGACACCCACACCCACCTGGACTTTCCAGACTTCGACCCCGACCGCCCGGCCTTAATGGCCAACGCCCGGGCCGGTGGGGTCGAGCGCATGGTGGTGCTGGGGGTGCATCAGGATAATTGGCAGCGCGTCTGGGACCTGGTGCGCAGCGACTCGCAACTTTATGCCGCGTTCGGCCTGCACCCGGTCTACCTAGACCAGCACCGCCCCGAGCACCTTGTCGAATTGGGCGATTGGCTGACCCGCCTGCAAGGTGAGCGTCAGCTGTGCGCAGTCGGCGAATTCGGCCTGGATTACTACCTGCCCGAACTCGACCGCGAACGCCAGCAAGCGCTGTTCGAAGCCCAGCTGCAACTGGCCGCAGACTGCAACCTGCCCGCCCTGCTGCACGTGCGCCGCAGCCACGCCGTGGTGATCGCCACGCTCAAACGCTACAAACTCAAGCGCGGCGGCATCATCCACGCCTTTGCCGGCAGCGTCGAAGAAGCCCGCGAGTACCACAAGCTCGGCTTCAAACTCGGCCTCGGCGGCGCCGCGACCTGGCCGCAGGCGCTGCGCTTGCACAAGGTGCTGCCACAGTTACCGCTCGACAGCGTGGTGCTGGAAACCGACGCGCCAGACATGGCCCCGGTGATGTTCCCCGGCGTGCGCAACAGCCCGGAGCACCTGCCGCAGATTGCCCAGGCGCTGGCCGCGATCATGGGGATTGAGGTTGAGCGGCTGGCTGAGGTGAGTACGGGTAATGCTTGTGAGTTGTTTGGCTGGGCGTAAATCTTTCAGGCCAAAGCAACAATTTTCGGAAACGACCTACATACCCATCTGCTTATTCGAATCTAGGCTGCGCTCTCTGACTACAGGGAGTAACGCTTATGGCCAATCATGGATACATGACCATCACCGGCAGGCAGCAAGGGTTGATCTCGGCTGGCTGCTCCACCGCAGACTCAATGGGCAACAAGTATCAGTCCGGGCATTGCGACGAGATCATGGTGCTGGCGTACAGTCATAACCTTTCCAACCTCGGCAACACCCAGAACGCTACCCACCGCCCGATTGTCATCACCAAAAACATAGACAAGGCATCACCGTTACTGGCTCAGGCGCTGGCCAATCGAGAGGAGCTGAAGTGCCTGATCAACTTCTTTCGAATCTCTTCCAGCGGCCACCATGAGAAGTACTACACCATAGAACTCAGGGGCGGGATGGTCGTCGATTTGAGAATCGATGTACCCCACGCGGTTCTCCAGCACGACATGAATGCCCAGGAACACCTTGCCATCCGCTATCGCGACATTTTCTGGACTCATCACCTGGCAGGCACCAGCGGTCATGCCTTTTGGGGGGACGAGCAATGGAGCGAATGAAGAAAAAACCTGAACTGCGCTCACACGATCTATGGGAAGTCAGTAGCGCCGCCGCACGCCTGACCAGCTACGCCTGCTCGATCAGTGCCCGACATCTTCAGGATGATGGTGTACGCATGCAATTCAACCGCGAGCTGGCGTACTACGCCAAGCGCGTGGTCGATGATGTCGAGCAGCGACGCTTGAGCCCTGAGGAAGGGCTTAGAGAAATCCAGGAAGAGCAGAGGAGTTTGCTTAGGCAGTCGGGCGAAATTTTCAACAAAGGGTTGGGCCTGGCAGCGGGTACGGCTCAAGTAGCCGCAGGGGGAGGCATTTGCTACGCCTCGGTGGGAACCCTGTGCGTACTGTTTGGCGTACCGCTTATGGCCCATGGAGCGAACAACATTTATGAAAACAGTCAAAACTTATTATTGAGCAGAAACGATACGCAGGGGCCGGTCAGAAAAGGGTACCAGCATGCAGCAAAAATGCTGGGCCATCAGAGCCGGGAGGGCAATATAGCTTATGGCAGTGTTGATTTAGGTCTTTCCGTATATGGCCTTAGTCGGTACGTTCTAAAGAAAGACAGCTGGCGATTGTTTCGATACTTGAAATCAGACTATGAGCGCGGATTCAAAAGACTGGGAGGTTTATCACTAACTACTGAGATCGCGACCGATTTAAGTACCAGCGAGCAGATCTATAAAGAACTCAAAAAATGATAATTATCGCTTTTCTTGGATTTGCGACGCTTGGCATTACCCTAGCACTGTTATTAAAAAAACTCTTCTCAGGCCCTGACTTGGGATGGGTAAAAACCCTGATTTGCATAACCTGCAATGTGTATTTTAGCGCCTGCTACCTACACCTAATCAACCATGAGCAATTTGTTTACTTTGATGGTAGAACCTACCGGCTTGATGACCACCCCCTGATAGGCTGGCTTTCGATGCTATTAGTCCTATTTCACGGATTGGCTTATCCACGAAAGTTATAATTCCCGAGTACGAGCTCAGCGAAAAATGACCATGCTAATATTCTTCTCTATCGCCAGCGCCGGGCTATTCATTACTCGGCAGTTAAAAAGACACTTTTCCGGACCCAATCTTAACTATTCTAAATTTTATATTTGCCTTGCTTACAACATGCTGTTTGGCGCCGTCTATTGGGGAACGATGGCTTTAATGGTAGTTCATGCGCCCTCCTATACCGTGGCCACTTACTCAACCACGCCTTGCCCGCAATACGCTCTTCATAAACCTGCCGCTTATCCACCACAAAGCGCCGACTCGGCCTGAGCAGCAGCGCGAACAAGTCATCAAGCCCCAAAGGCGCCGACACTTCACACCTGTCATCGGCAGTGCGTCTTACCGCAATGGCGGTAGCCGTTTCACACCAGAAAGACATCGCTTCGGCGGATGAACCGTAGGGCGCATCGCCGTTGCGGCTGTGCATGCGCGCCATGATTCATAGCGCATCCTTGCTGAAATACCGACTCGGCGCCGCCCCCAGCACCTTGCGAAACACACTGGTAAACGCACTCGGGCTGCTATAGCCCAGGTCCACCGCCACCCGGGTGATCGGCTCGCCATTGCCCAGGCGCACCACCGCTGCCAACAGGCATGCCTGCTGGCGCCATTCAACATAGCTGATACCGGTTTGCTGACGAAACAGCCGGGTAAACGTACGCCGGCTCCGGCCCACCTGCCGGGCCATGTCATCGATGCTCACCTCAAGCGAGGGTTGCTGCAACAGCCGCTGGCACGCCTGGGCCAGGCGCGGATCATCCGGCAGCGGGGCATTCAGCGACAGCGGCGCCATGCTGGCGATTTCGTACAGCAGCAAGGCCATCAAATGACCGTCGCGCTGTTCTTGCGCATACAACGCCGGCACGTCTGCTGCCTGAATCAGCAACTGGCGCAAAAACGCCGACACATCGAATACCTGACACAACCCCGGCAGCGCCAAACGTGCCGCCGCCTCGTTGCTGATATAGGTGTTGAGCATGGTCACCGGCCCGCTCATGACCATCTCATGGGGCACCTGCGCCGGCACCCAGATCGCCCGTTGCGGTGGCACCACCCAGTTGCCCTCGCGCGTGAACACAGTGATCACCCCACAGGCCGCGTAGGCGAACTGCCCGCGCTGATGGGTATGCAAGGCGAAGTGATGGCCATCGGCATAATCAACGGCGGTCACCACCGCATCGCGGGGAATGTGTTCAGACGGGTCAATTTCAATCATGGCCCGAATCTACCGATATGCGACCCGATAGCGCAAGCGGGCCAAACTTACATTGCGCATAGTTGCGCCCTGCCCGCCTGTGGATAACAACACCATGCAACCAAAACACTTGCTGCTCGCCGTGCTGGTGACCGCCGTCTGGGGCCTGAACTTCCCCATCAGCAAACTGGCCCTGGCCGAGATCGACCCGCTGTTGCTTACCGCCCTGCGCTTCAGCCTCGCCGCCCTGCCCTGGGTGTTGTTCATCAAACGCCCGCCCGTGGCCCTGGGCTGGCTGGCCGCCTATGGTTTGATCTTCGGCGTGGCAATGTGGGCGCTGATCAACTTAGGCATCAGCCTGGGCGTGCCACCCGGCACCGCTGCCCTGCTGATCCAGTTCAGTGCCTTCTTCACCTTGGGCTGGGGCGTGCTGCTGTTTCGCGAAGGCATGAGCCTTGGCCAGTGCGTTGGCGTGGTACTCGCCGCCCTGGGTTTGATCTGCATTATCGCCAGCAGCCCCGGCCAGGCGACGACCGCGGGCTACAGCGTATTGCTGGTCAGCGCCTTCAGCTGGAGCGTTGGCAACGTCATCATCAAACGCTCGAAAGTGCGTGAGATGTTTGCCTTTGTGGTGTGGGCCAGCCTCTTCCCGCCGATCCCCTTGCTGCTGCTCACCTGGCTCAACCATGGCAGCGCGCCGTTCACCGCCCTGGCCAGCCACCTTGAGGGCATCGCCCTGCTATCGCTGGTGTTCCAGGTCTACGCGGCGACGCACTTCTGCTACTGGGGCTGGAACCTGTTGCTGCGCGAGTACCCGGTTTCAACCGTTGCGCCGCTGTCGTTGCTGATCCCGATATTCGGCATAACCGGCTCCATCGTCATGCTCGGCCACCACATCGACGGCAACGAAGGCATCGCCATTGCCCTGATTCTGGCGGCCCTTGCAGCGGGCCTGATCAAGACCCGCCCGCTGCTGCGCCGAACGGTCTAGAACCAACCGCGATCATCTTCCAGCTCCTGGCGACAGGCCTTGAGCTGGGCGCCATAGACCCGCGACTGCGCCTCCACCTTGCGCGCCACCTGCATCAGCCACGGCTTGCTGCGATAAGTCCCACGACTAAAACCGCCGCGCCCTTCGTGATAAGCCAGGTACTGGTTGTAGGTATCCCACTTGGAAATCCCCAACTGGCGCTGGGTGCCGGCGGTGTACCAGCCGATGAACATCACCGCGTCATCGAAGTTATCGCGCGAGCCGCCATTGCCGGTGCCGGATTTGTACTCACCCCAGACCGGGTCCTGGGCCTGTGCATAACCATAGGCCGAACTCACCCGCCCCCACGGAATTACCCACAGCAAATAATCGCGGGGCGGCAGCGCATCGGAGACGAAGCTGCTTTCCTGCTTCATGATCGCCATCGCCACATGTTGCGGCGTGCCGAACTGCTGCTGCATCTTCAGCGAATCTTCGTACCAGTCCGGGTACTGGCGGTAGATATTGCACAGATTGTTCTGATCCCTCGGCGGCGCCGTGGCGCAGCCCGACAAGACCGCAACCATCAACATCAGCGCCCACACTCGCCCTTGTTTCATCCATCGCCCCAGCAGAAAAGAGGGCTTTCGTTGCCCTTCGTATAAAACGCAGCGCCTGGACAGGCCAGGTTGCGGTGACCTCCTATGATGGCGTGGCTGATGGCAGGGTCACCAGCGTGGAGCGTGGATTTGTAACGAATAGTCGCGAGAACGGTACTTTAACGGCGGAAATCTTCAGAATTTCCTGATTCCATGTAGTCCATTTCCCAATCATACTTTTGCCGCGCGTAAACCATTGCGATGGCATTGGCCTCACTCTAGTCTCGACCGGTCGTTGACCTTTAACGACAGGCTTTGACAGGCCTCCAGATCTCTAGAACACGTGCACGCTTTATGGCGGCAGTACGTGGGGCACCTCGTGTGCGCCGAGTTTCTAGAGTCCTCGGTCTGTCAACCCGCGTACCGCTGCCACCTACTTGTTTGACAGCAGGTCTGTAGCAGCCTCAATGACTCTAGAGGTTTGCATGCTCAAAATCGTCCCCGACCCACCGCATCATCCCAACCAATCCCTTGAAGACCTTCTCGTCCAGACGTCTGGATACTTGGTCCGCGCGCTGACGATTGCTCAGCAGACAGTGCTGCTCCATCCCAGGCCGCCTGAGCAAGTACTGACCTTGGCGACCATGCATGAGATCGAACACGCCCGAAGCTTGATTGAAGTGGCTTTGAGCAAGGTTCAGTTGAAGCACTGAGTTAAATTTCAGAAGAGCGCCAGTGTTGCCTGGGCAATGCTGGCTGCCTGCTTTGGGAGGTACGGATGAACGATGATCATGCTTCAGCTCTGAAAACGATAGGCGTCGGCACCTTCGGCGAAGGCCCGGGCGGGAAGACCACCGAACGACTGTTTCGGGTTGAGCCAGGGCACAGTGTGGAATTTGTGCTGGAACAGGCAGCTTTGTTGATGGGCTGCGTGAGCAAGCTGACTCATCACGTGATGATTGAAGAAGATGAAGCGATGACTTGTGCGGCTCATTTTCTCAGTGGGATGGCGAAGGCATTGATCGAGGATTTGGCGACGGCAAATGAATCGCCTGGTCTCGCAGAAACCTCTTTGCCTTAGTATGGTCTGCTAACCTGCTGCGCCACGGCTTGCGTAAATCTGAAACCCACGGAATGAAGCCCAATGAGTATGAATAAATCACCTCTACTGTTCTCTTTGGCGCTGCTGCTGGCCGTGGGCGTGATGCCCGCACAGGCCAAACAGCGAGCCGCACTGAAAACGCCAGAGTCGGGCGTGCTCTGCGACCGTTACGTGTGCGCCAATGACAAAGGCATCTCCCGCGAGCTAACGGAAAAGTACTTAGGCAAAAAGGCAGCGACGACCGACATCTTCACATCGAGTGACGTAGACCTGACCGAATTCACCTTCGTTAACGGGATATTCTGCGACGTGAAAGAGCGGTTATGTCGCGAAGATCGCTACTACGGCGCGGACGGGAAGCGATCCGGGATCATCTCCAAAAAATATACCAAGGCGCTGTTTGGCGAATGACCAAAAGGTGGCGGGCGAGGTTGAACGCGTCTGGTTATCCTCGCCAACACCGCCGCCCTGTTGTACTCAGCTCGTCGCTGTCCCCTTTCTCAAGCAAGCGCCGGCCTTCCCGAGTTCGAAAAATCTTCTCAAATTATCAAGAACATCGTACTCGGTTACTTTCTCGTCCCGAACCATGATGGCCTTTTGTTTAGTTAGCCAGAGATGGTTTTCTTTGTTCTGATTAGGAACTACAGAAATTTCGAAGCTCATCTTTGAGCTCCCTGGCACGGCGCCGAAGCCTTTGGCGTGAGTGAAGTTGAACATGAGTTCATTGTCTTTAGTGGGCGAGGCGTTTTTCACGCTAGTAATGGGCATTTCGGCTTTTGCAACTGATGGGAGCTTGGCGGAGTACGACACGCTTCCAGTGTGTACGTGCTTGGTTATTTCTAAAAAATAATTCTCGTTGTCTTCCGCACTTTCCGGAATCGTGCAATTTTCACCTTCAGTTATGAAATATGTGCCCTCAAACTCATAAGAGGGTGCTTTCTCGCAGGCTGCGAGGAACAGTGACGCCACGCCAACTAAAGCTAATTTCCATTTCTTCACACTGACACTCCATGATTCCATGACCTCGATTATCCGCAAAACTCATCGTTGGTACCACCTGAATGTCCCTAACTAGTCCTCGGACCAGCAGATAGGCAACAAGACATCAGGTGAAGCCAGAAACAACAAAGTCTGCACAATGCGGGATTTGTTGGGTTTGCGAAAAGCCCAGCAGAGGTTAAGGAATCTATTGCTCAAATTCCTCAAGAACACGCGAGCTTGCTGTTAGGTCACCGAGTGTTGATCGTAGACAAGGTTAATCTCAGGATTCAACCTGCCGAAAAGTCAGAAATTAAAGCGTTTCCCAGAATCGGAGCAGTTCTTGAGGTACTGGAGGATTAGGAGGTATGGATACGGGTTTCCGTTGATGTTTCAGGTGAAATCCTCAAAGGCTGGATTGCGCGGCGCTATACCGTCCCAACAGAAATTCCGATGCAACAGTAGAGGTGGGAAAGCCCCCCCCGCATTAACCTGTCTGGAACCCGAAAAGCCCGGCACTGCAACCGGGCTTTTCTTCAACTGCTGCTCAGCTTACTGCTGAGGGACTCGCACGAAGATATTCTCACCTTTCTTTTCGATGGTGATGTCGATCTCGTTTCCGTTATCCAGCAGCGCAGTGGCTCGATAGAAGCCTGACTTGGGCTCATCATCGATGGTTACGGCCACGCAGGACGAGGACTGGTAAAACTGCTTATGGATGATCTCAGTGACCAGCGGGCACGCCGCTTCCTCAACTGCCGATTCACCACCGGCTGCCGCCAGGAGCAGGGAGACCACGAAAGCTGCTACCCATGCATAAAAATAGTTTTTTTTCTGCCCCAGAAGGTTCGCACGCTTCCATAGGTACACCGGAATGAGGAATACCCACCAGGTTGTGGGTGCAGAATGGCCGGCAGCTTTCAGGCGTTTTTCATCTGCAACGCAGAGGCCGACGTTGAGGATCAAAAACACCCACCACAAGCTGATGCCAGAGATGAGTTCGATGGCACCACCCACCAGTTGAATCCCTACCAAGCCCCAGACAAAGCGGTTGTCTACTTCACCGGCCGCAAGTGGAGGTGGCCCTACAGGGCGATCGATACTGCTAGCAAGATCCGTTTCTTTCAGGGAGACCCACTCCCCCGCTCCTGCCCATACCTTCGTTTCAGCATGAATAGCGCTCGACGCTACGAACGCTCTCATTTGCTCGACAGTGAACGGCCCCTGACGTGATCCATTCAGTGCATAATACCAAGATCCTTCAGACATCCCTCATCTCCTACGCCTCAATTAACCATCAACCAGAAGATGGCTATAAGACACTATCGGCATTAGATCCAAAGGCTTGAGAGGGGGTCTGCCTCTCATACTGCTTGCGGCGCTTTCGAAATGACTTGATGGTGCGATCACGCGGTTTGGCCGTGCGGCATTTGAGATCACTGAGCGGAGTGGCTAAACGTGGCATTGGGGTACGTTCTCCATTCAGGAAAGACGCTGTACCCCAACCCCCCTCTATTATTGAGGATTTTGATGGTTCCCGACGGTGGGTCGTGGAAACGAAAACCGGCTAGAAGGCCGGTTTAGAGGACTTCCAAAGCATTCAGCGGAATGCAATGGAGCTGGATGTGGTGCCGGAGACAGGAATCGAACCTGCGACCTTCGCGTTACGAGTGCGCTGCTCTACCGACTGAGCTACACCGGCGTGGCGATAACGCTACCACTGCCGGATCGCTTACGCAAATCACTGTTTATTAACAGCAATTGCTTCTGTTTCAGAGGGCTTTGCAGCCTGCCGGGGCGAGGTCTTCGTTGAGGGTGCTGGTGCAGGCCCAGCCGCTTGCGGCGCGGGTCAGGGTGATGGTTTTGTCGGTGGCGATGGCCGGGGCGTCGATCAGGGTGCAGACGATGCTGCCCACGCCCGTAGCCGCGGTGCCGCTGGCGGCGATGGCGCAGTGGGCGGTGCGCTCCTGGCCGCCCAGGGCGGCGACGTTGGCGATGTCTTTGCCTTCGTTCAGGCGCAGGTCGAAGGCGGTCTTCAGGGCAGAAATTTCTACCAGGGCCGCCGTGGCTTTAGTGCGGACCTGGCTGTTGGTGTAAATCGGTAAGGCGATGGTCGCCAGAATGCCGATGATCGCCACCACGATCATCAGTTCGATCAAGGTAATACCGCGTTGCCCTTTCATGGACACTCTCCCTCACAAAATCAGTTCATGCCGGCCGCAGTGGTGCGGCGCCAGCAGGCGCGCCAGTAGGCCCGAACAGACACCTTTTGTCACCCCGTGACAGTCATTCGGTCGCTCTGGCTCGACTACTCTAGTGGGCGGCGGGCAACCCTGCTCGCCACTCGGGGCCTGGAGCTGTTACCAGGCTTGTGTAAGGCAGCGCAACAAGGATGTGGCGATGACCGAAAGCAACCGGATGTACAGCTGGCAAGGCACTAACGCTCAGGGCGCCTTGATCAGCGGCCAGAGTGCGGCGCGCAGCCCGGCGTTGATCAGGGCGCAGTTGCGCCAACGCGGGATTCGCCCGGGGCGTATCGCCAGTGTGCGCCAGCCACTGTGGCAATGGCGGCGGCCACTGGATGGCAAGGCGCTGAGCCAGTTCAGCCGCCAGCTGGCCACCTTGGTCAAGGCCGGGGTGGCGCTGTTGCAGGCGTTGGATGTAGTGGCCCAGAGCAGCACTAACCCGGCGCTGGCCAGCCTGCTGGGGGCGATCAAGGCCGATATCGCCGCTGGCAGCAGCCTGGCCACTGCGCTGCGCCGCCACCCGCAGTACTTCGATCGGCTGTACTGCAACCTGGTGGATGCCGGTGAGCAGTCCGGCAGCCTGGAGACGGTGCTGGCCCAGGTGGCGGCGCTGCAGGAGCAACGCCAGGCCCTGCGCATGCGGCTGAAAAAGGCCATGACCTATCCACTGCTGGTGTTGCTGGTGGGCTTTGGGGTGTCGGCGTTGTTATTGCTGGAGGTGGTGCCGCGCTTTCAGTCGTTGTTCGGCGGTTTTGGTGCCGAGCTGCCGGCGTTTACTCAACAGGTGATCAATTTGTCGCAGTGGTTGGGGGCGCACCTTGGGTGGCTGTTGATAACGTTTGGCGGCGCTTGCAGTGCGCTGGTTTGGGCTTATCGGCACAAGCCTGGGGCGCGTTTGTGGCTGGTGCGCGTGGCGCTGCGCTTGCCGGTGCTCGGCAGCCTGCTCAGGCACGCCGCCCTCGCCCGCTTTGCCCGTACCCTGTCGACCTCGTTTGCCGCCGGGGTGCCGCTGGTGGAGGCGCTGGGGCCGGTTGCCGGGGCCTGCGGCAATCCGTTGTATGAGCAGGCGGTGCACAAGGTGCGCGAAGACCTTGCCAGTGGCCTGGCCTTGAACGTGGCGTTGCGCGCCAGCGGGTTGTTCCCACCGTTGGTGGTGCAGATGTGCGCCATTGGCGAGACAGCCGGCACGCTGGACGATATGCTCGCCAGGATCGCCAGCCATTATGAACAGGCCATCGACCACCTGCTCGACACCCTCACGGCCATGCTCGAGCCGTTGATCGTGCTGATCCTGGGGTTGCTGGTGGGCAGCCTGGTGATCGCCATGTACCTGCCAATCTTCCAGCTGGGCAATGTGATCTGACCATGAACCTGTTGAACACCCTGGCCAGCCAGCCACTGATGTACCTGAGCTTCGCCCTGTTGCTCGGGCTGATTGTCGGCAGTTTTCTCAATGTGCTGGTGCATCGCCTGCCGATCATGCTCGAACGCCAATGGCAGGCCGAGGCCCGTGAGGTGCTGGCGTTGCCCAGCGAGGCACAAGCGCCGCGCTTCGACCTGTTTTTACCGCCCTCGCAATGCCCGCATTGCGCCCACCGCATTCGCCCGTGGGAAAACATACCGGTGGTGAGTTACCTGGCCTTGCGCGGGCGCTGTTCCGCTTGCCAGGCGCGCATCAGCCCGCGCTACCCGCTGGTGGAAATTGCCTGCGGGGCGCTGACGCTGTTTGCCGCCTGGCATCTGGGTTTTACCGCCGCGGCCCTGGCGTTGATGGTGCTGAGTTGGGGCCTGCTGGCCATGAGCTTGATCGATATCGAGCACCATCTGTTGCCCGATGCCCTGGTGCTGCCGTTGTTGTGGCTGGGGCTGATCGCCAATGCCTTTGAGCTGTTCGTGCCGCTGGAGGATGCCCTGTGGGGCACGGTGGCCGGTTACCTGAGCCTGTGGTCGGTGTTCTGGGTGTTCAAGCTGGTCACCGGCAAAGAGGGCATGGGCTATGGCGATTTCAAGTTGCTGGCCATGCTCGGCGCCTGGGGCGGCTGGCAGATTTTGCCGCTGACCTTGCTGTTGTCGTCGCTGCTGGGGGCGGTGATCGGCCTGGTTATGCTGCGCCTGCAGCGCAAGCAGGCGAGCACGCCGATCCCCTTTGGTCCCTATCTGGCCATTGCGGGCTGGATCGCGCTGCTCTGGGGTGGTCAAATAACCACTTCCTATCTGAAATATTCCGGATTCTGATGACCACCGCTGCTTTCACCCCCTGGATTCTCGGCCTTACCGGCGGCATCGGCAGTGGCAAGAGCGCCGCCGCGCAGCGCTTTGTCGAGCTGGGTGTGCACCTGGTCGACGCCGACCAGGCCGCGCGCTGGGTGGTCGAGCCGGGCCGCCCGGCGCTGGCGAGTATCGTCGAGCGTTTCGGCCCGGGGGTGCTGCTCGAAGACGGCCAGCTCAACCGCGCCGCCCTACGCGAGCTGATCTTCGCCGACCCGCAGCAGCGGCGGTGGCTCGAAGCGCTGCTGCATCCCTTGATCGGCCAGGAGATCTTCAGCTACCTGGCCAAGGCCGAGTCGCCCTACGCGGTGTTTGTTTCGCCGTTGATGGTCGAGTCTGGCCAGTACAAACGCACCGACCGCCTGCTGGTGATCGATGCGCCGCAGGCACTGCAGGTGCAACGCACCCTGCTGCGCGACCAGACCAGCACTGAGCAGGTGCAGGCCATCCTCAAGGCCCAGGCCAGCCGTGAACAACGCCTTAGCCACGCTCACGACGTGATCGTCAACGACCGCGACCTGGCCTGGCTGCATTCGGAGGTCGACCGCCTGCACCACTTTTACCTGACTTTGCGAGGAGGCCAAGCATGAGCCAACCAACGACCGTAGATTGCCCGACCTGTGGCGCCCCTGTGGAATGGAGCGCCGCCAGCGCGTTTAGGCCGTTCTGTTCCGACCGCTGCAAGCTGATCGACCTGGGTGCCTGGGCCTCGGAAGAGCACAAGATTCCGGTCGCTCCGGATGCCGAAGACGAGCTGTTCTCCGGCGAGCTCGACCCGCGTCACTGAGGCCTCAGCGCTCGGGGTCGTCATCCTTCCACGGGGCCTGCAGGTAGCGGGTCCGGTTGAAGGTCTCCAGCCACTCCGGGCAGAACACCACCAGGGCGCTGACCACCATGCCGTTGATGAAGGCTTCGGGGAAGATGATCAGCCACAGGTAGCCGATAAAGTCCTCGATCCACTCCGGCATGACGAACCGCCCGTCCATCCACAGCAACCCCAGCCCACCGAGCAGGCACAAGAGTGCCGACAGCGCCGCGGCAAAAAAGCCTGAACAGAAGATATAGACGAACAGGTTGCGCGGCTGGGCTCGCTCCACCAGGATCGCGCACACCTCGGTGACCAGCACCGGCAGGCCGATCAACAGCAGGCCATTGACCCCCATCGCCGCCAGGTCCTGACGCCCCAGCGCCAGCAGGCCGAGCTGCGCCAGCAAGCCACCGACAATCGCCAGCGGCCAGTCCAGCAGCAGGGTGACGGCGGTCATGCCGATAAAGTGATACGACACCCCGGTGTCGAAGTCGCGGCGTACCAGCCACAGGGCAAACAAGGCGAACACCGTACCAAACAGCAAGTGCTGGCGCCGGCTGTCGGCGAACAGTTCCAGCCAGCGGGTACGCGCCACCGCCCAGAACAGCACGGGCACGTAGACGACCCAGGCGATGGTCAGGGTCTGGCTGGAAAGTACGGCGGCACTGATCACGGCAAATAACCCTTGTGCGAGTAAGGCAATAGACCTGGGGCAGTCTACACCTCGGGGCTGGCTTGATCAGCCTCCGCCGGTGCTTTGGGTGCCTCGAACAGGCGGAACACTGCGCCTTCAACCAGCCAGTCTGCTGGCTGGCAACTCGGGTTGCGCTGCAGCTCGACCACGCTGACGGTGGTCGCCGACACCTGCACATCGGCCCAGGCGCCGTAGCAAGCGAACTCGTTCAGGGTCAGACGCAAGCGGTAATCGCCGGGCATGACGCTGAGCACCTTGGGGTTGAACTCAGCGTAGCTGCGCACGATTTCGTCTTCTGCGCCGCGATGGTCGATGAGTTTGACGCTGTAGGGCGCTGAGTCGCCCTCCTTGAGCACTACATAGCGGCCATCCGGGGTGTCGTAAGGCACGGTAGGCGTCCAGAACAAAAAGCCCACGCCGTACACCACCAGGGCACAGACCACCGTGCCGGAACCGAATATGCCGCCCATCTTCACTACGCTCATGTTTCTTCCCTGATATTCACTGAGCCCACAACGGGTGCGCAGTCTAGGCGCTGGCCCGGCGTTGCAGCAATGGCCTTGCAGACATTTCCTGCAAAGCTCAATTGAACGCTAAGCTTGTGCCCATGGACGACTCAGACTACTTGCGCCTGCTCACCATTCAGGCCGAACAAGCCAATGCGTTTCTATCCAATGCCCGTAAATGGGAACGTGAGCGTTGGGTCTGCCAGCGCCTGCTGCAAGGCCTGAATATTCCCTACCGCAGCGAAGATTTTGCCGCCGCCGGGCAAGAGCCGCCTGACGTGCTGTTTCGCGATGCCGCCTTCGAGGTATTTTTTGTCCTCGATGAGGGCCGGCGCCTGAACGACGAGTGGCGCGAAGAGCTGCAGCGCCGGCGCAGTGCTTTCTCCTTGAGCCAGCTGGTGCGCCGCGAAGCCCGGCCACGGCGGATCAGCGCCCAGGAACTGCTGCAGCGCCTGGCACCGACCCTGCGGAAAAAATCGCACAACTATCAAGAACGCGGCCTCGACCTGAGCGAGCTGGACATCATTGCCTTCGCCAGCCTCAAGCGCGAAGTGCTCGACCTCAATAGCCACTTCCCGCCACCCACCGAATACCTGCGCCAGGGCTGGCGCTCGTTGTCGCTGGTGGGCCCGACCTTCGCCCGGGTGTTGTTTGCCCACCCCGATGCGCCGGATTTCTTGCGTGGCAATCTGGGGCGCAGCATCGTTTTTGATGTCGGAATCAGCCTCTGAGCTGGCCCCCTGCCAAAGCCCGATGGCATAAATTCTGCGCCGGTGATACAAAGCGCAATCATTCGTTATAAAGACAGCCAAGTGACTGAAAGATGGGCGACCTTCAAGCTACTACAGTGAACACTGTAGCTTTCCCACAGTCACAAGCGTCTATCTGACGAGGCCCTCATGACCAGCCGCCTGAATCCCGATGACCAGCGTCGTGTCGATGAATACCTGCAAGCCCCTCAGCACCAAGTCGAGCGCAAGCCTTTCCGGCCCTGGCTGCTCCTTGTGCTGGTGGTGGCCGTAACGGTTGCGCTCGGCTTGTTGAGCCGCCTCTTGAGTCAACTGGTGCTATGAGCTGCCTTGCGCTCGCCCACAACGCCCGCCCCGTGCGGCCTACCACTCAAGACCCGAATTCCGTAAACCTTATGAGATATCTCCATGACTCACCGTATAGTGATTGTCGGCGGCGGCGCCGGCGGCCTGGAACTGGCGACCCGCCTGGGTAAGACCCTTGGCAAAAAGGGTAGCGCCAGCATTACCCTGGTCGACGCCAACCTGACGCACATCTGGAAGCCGCTGCTGCACGAAGTGGCGGCAGGCTCGCTCAACTCTTCCGAAGACGAACTGAACTACGTGGCCCAGGCCAAGTGGAATCACTTCCAGTTCCAGCTCGGGCGCATGAGCGGCCTGGACCGCGAAACCAAGCAGATCCAGCTGGCCGCGACCCTCGATGAAGACGGCCGCGAGCTGCTGCCTGCGCGCACCCTGGGCTACGACACCCTGGTGATCGCGGTGGGCAGCAACACCAACGACTTCGGCACCCTGGGCGCGGCGCAGCATTGCCTGTTCCTCGACACCCGCAAGCAGGCCGAGCGTTTCCACCAGCAACTGCTCAACCATTACCTGCGTGCCCACGCAGGTGATCAGGCCCATGAAAAAATCAGCGTGGCCATCGTTGGTGCCGGTGCCACCGGTGTCGAGCTTGCCGCCGAGCTGCATCACGCGGCCCACGAGCTGGCGGCTTATGGCCTGGATCGTATCCAGCCAAAAGACATGCACATCACCCTGATCGAAGCCGGCCCGCGGGTGCTGCCAGCCCTGCCGGAGCGCATCAGCGTGCCGGTGCACAAGACCCTGGAAAAACTCGGTGTAACGGTGATGACCAACGCGGCAGTCAGTGAAGTGACCGCCGATGAGCTGCGCACCAGCAATGGCGAGGTGATTCAGGCCAGCCTCAAGGTGTGGGCGGCGGGTATTCGGGCGCCGGGGTTCCTCAAAGACATCGACGGCCTGGAAACCAACCGCATCAACCAGCTGGTGGTACGCCCTACCCTGCAGACTACTCTGGACGACAACATTTTCGCCTTTGGCGACTGTGCTGCCTGCCCGCAACCGGGTAGCGACCGCAACGTGCCGCCACGGGCACAGGCTGCGCATCAGCAGGCGTCGTTGCTGGCCAAGGGGCTCAAGGCGCGCCTGGAAGGCAAGCCGTTGCCGACTTATGCGTACCGGGATTACGGCTCGCTGGTGTCGCTGTCGCGCTTCTCGGCGGTGGGTAACCTGATGGGCAACCTGACCGGTAGCGTGATGCTCGAGGGCTGGTTGGCGCGGATGTTCTATGTGTCGCTGTATCGCATGCACCAGATGGCGCTGTACGGGACTTTCCGTACGCTGATGCTGATGCTCGGCAGCCGGATTGGTCGCGGGACTGAGCCGCGGTTGAAGCTGCACTGAGTTTGTATTGGCTTTGAGGGCCTCATCGCGGGTCAAGTCGAGGCGTCGCACCGCCGCTCCTACAGGTATGGCGGTGTTTCTGTGGGAGCGGCGGTGCGGCGACCCGACTTGACCCGCGATGGCGTCGGCATTGTTTATTTCAGTACCCGATAAGTACTCTGCACAAAGCCGCTTTCAAAGGTGGTGCTGCGCATATGCTGCAGCGTCACGTCCTTCGCCAGGGCCCCGAACAGCGGGATGCCGCTGCCCAGCAACACCGGTATGCGGGTGATGGTCAGTTCATCCAGCCGGCCTTCGCGCAAGAAGCTCTGAATCACCTGCCCGCCATCGAGGTACAGGCCCTTGGCGCCTGTTTCATTCAGGTGCTCGACCAGGTCGGCGACCGGCCCCGGGTGCACTTCAACGCCATGCTGCATATCGGCCTGCTGCAAGGTGCTGCTCAGCACCACCACGCGCTTGTGCGGATACGGCCACTCGCCAAAGGTCAGGACCTTCTCGAAGGTGTTGCGGCCCATGACCAGGGTGTCGATGGTGGCCATGTACGCCGCATAGCCGTGATCGTCACTGGAGCTGGTGGCAACCATCAGCCAGTCCAGCTCACCGCTCTCACGGGCGATGAAACCATCGAGGCTGGTGGCGATGTACACGGAGGTTTTCAGGGGCACGGCGCAACTCCTTTGCAGGAAATAGCCGGATAGTATCAGCCAGGGCGCAGAAACGAAAAAAGGGCACCTTTTGCAAGGTGCCCTTCTTTCTGAAGATGGTCGGGGTAAGGGGATTCGAACTCCTGACATCCTGCTCCCAAAGCAGGCGCGCTACCGGACTGCGCTATACCCCGGTAAAAAAAAAGGCTCCGATTAAGGTGCCTTTTTTTATGGCTGGCTGCTAATGGCAAACCAACCTTTTAAGATTTGAACCCAGCGTACCGGATTCAAAAATGGTGGGTCGTGTAGGATTCGAACCTACGACCAATTGGTTAAAAGCCAACTGCTCTACCAACTGAGCTAACGACCCTAAGATGGTCGGGGTAAGGGGATTCGAACTCCTGACATCCTGCTCCCAAAGCAGGCGCGCTACCGGACTGCGCTATACCCCGGCTTGAAATTTGGCTCCGCGACCAGGACTCGAACCTGGGACCCAATGATTAACAGTCATTTGCTCTACCGACTGAGCTATCGCGGAACTATCAATTTCAATTACAACAGTGCTGCAATTTCGAGTGCTGTATCACTACCGCTTCGAACTCTTCGACCTTGTGCATCGCTGCGTTCATGTCTCTGAGGCGCGCTATTCTACAACCTTCAAAACCCTTGTCAACCCCTAATTTGCATTCAACTTACTGATTTGCAACTTTTTTTCAGATTCCCAATTTTGCCGGGAAGCTGCGGGGCGACATACAGCGGGGCGCACTTTACAAGCACTCGAGAAAAAATGCAAAGAAAAAAGGCCTCGAAATTCGAGGCCTTAGCGTAACCCGCCGAAAACTCAGGCGAAGACGATCTCTTCGCCCTCGACCTTCGCCGTGATGGCGCTGCCTGGCAGGAACTGGCCCGACAGGATCAACTGCGCCAACGGGTTCTCGATCCAGCGCTGGATCGCCCGTTTCAGCGGCCGTGCGCCATAGACCGGGTCGTAACCGACGGCGATCAGTTTATCCAGCGCCTCGGGGCTCAGCTCAAGGCTCAGCTCACGTTCGGCCAGACGGCTGCGCAGGCGGCCGAGCTGGATCTGGGTGATGCCGGCAATCTGCTCGCGACCCAGCGGTTCGAACACCACCACTTCGTCGATCCGGTTGATGAACTCCGGCCGGAAGTGCGAACCCACGGCATCCATCACCGCCGCACGCTGTGCTTCACGATCGCCCACCAGTTCCTGGATCTGCGAAGAGCCCAGGTTGGAGGTCATGACGATCACGGTATTACGGAAATCCACCGTCCGCCCGTGGCTGTCAGTCAGGCGACCGTCTTCCAGCACCTGCAGCAACACGTTGAACACATCCGGGTGGGCCTTCTCGACCTCGTCCAGCAGCACCACCGCATAAGGTTTGCGCCGCACGGCTTCGGTCAGGTAGCCGCCCTCTTCATACCCTACGTAGCCTGGTGGTGCACCGATCAGGCGAGCCACGGAGTGTTTCTCCATGAACTCGGACATGTCGATGCGCACCATGGCCTCTTCAGTGTCGAAGAGAAATTCCGCCAGCGCCTTGCACAGCTCGGTTTTACCGACACCGGTCGGGCCGAGGAACAGGAACGAGCCGCTCGGGCGGTTCGGGTCCGAAAGGCCGGCACGCGAACGGCGCACGGCGTTGGACACTGCCACCACGGCTTCTTCCTGGCCGATCACCCGCTCGTGCAGCAGGCTTTCCATCTTCAGCAGTTTTTCCCGCTCGCCTTCGAGCATCTTCGACACCGGGATGCCGGTCCACTTCGACACGACTTCGGCGATCTCTTCTTCAGTCACCTTGTTACGCAGCAGCTGGTTTTCCGCCTTGCCGTGCTGGTCGACCATCTGCAGGCTGCGCTCCAGGTCCGGGATCACCCCGTACTGCAGCTCGGCCATGCGGCTGAGGTCGCCCTTGCGCCGGGCCGCTTCGAGCTCCTGACGCGATTGCTCGATTTTCTGCTGGATCTGCGCCGAGCCCTGTACTTCGGCTTTTTCCGAGGTCCAGATCTCTTCCAGGTCAGCGTACTCGCGCTCCAGCCGGGCGATCTCTTCGGTGAGTTTCTCCAGGCGTTTGAGCGCGGCCTCGTCGTCCTCTTTCTTCAGCGCCTGGGACTCAACCTTCAGTTGAATCAGGCGGCGCTCCAGGCGGTCGAGCACTTCCGGCTTGGAGTCGATCTCCATGCGGATGCGGCTGGCCGCTTCGTCGATCAGGTCGATGGCCTTGTCCGGCAGCTGCCGGTCAGTGATGTAGCGATGGCTGAGCTTGGCCGCGGCGATGATCGCGCCGTCGGTGATCGCCACCTTGTGGTGCACCTCGTAACGTTCTTTGAGGCCACGCAGGATGGCGATGGTGTCTTCTTCGCTCGGCTCTTCTACCAGCACCTTCTGGAAACGCCGCTCAAGCGCTGCGTCTTTTTCAATGTACTGGCGGTACTCGTTCAGCGTAGTGGCGCCGACGCAGTGCAGTTCACCACGGGCCAGGGCCGGCTTGAGCATGTTGCCGGCGTCCATCGAGCCTTCGCCTTTACCGGCACCGACCATGGTGTGCAGCTCGTCGATGAACAGGATGATCTGCCCTTCCTGCTTGGACAGCTCGTTGAGCAAGCCTTTGAGGCGCTCTTCGAACTCACCGCGAAACTTGGCACCGGCAATCAGCGCGCCCATGTCCAGAGACAGCAGGCGCTTGCCTTTAAGGCCGTCCGGCACTTCACCATTAATGATGCGCTGGGCCAGGCCTTCGGCGATGGCGGTCTTACCGACGCCAGGCTCACCGATCAGCACCGGGTTGTTCTTGGTCCGGCGTTGCAGCACCTGGATGGTCCGGCGGATTTCATCGTCACGGCCGATCACCGGGTCAAGCTTGCCGTCTTCGGCGCGCTTGGTCAGGTCGACGGTGTATTTGTCCAGGGCCTGGCGCGACTCTTCGGCGTTGGGGTCATTGACCGCCTCGCCGCCGCGCAGGTTGCTGATGGCATTCTCCAGGGCCTTTTTGCTCACGCCCTGGCTGAGCAGCAACTTGCCAAGCTTGCTGTTCTCGTCCATGGCCGCCAGCAGCACAAGCTCGCTGGAGATGAACTGGTCGCCCTTCTGCTGGGCCAGGCGGTCGGCCTGGTTGAGCAGACGCGCCAGGTCCTGGGACATGTTGACGTCGCCGGTCGGGTTCTGGATTTTCGGCAGCTGGTCGAGCTCTTTGCTCAACGCCTTGCGCAGGCTGTTGACGTCAAAGCCGACCTGCATCAGCAGCGGCTTGATCGAACCGCCCTGCTGATCGATCAGGGCCTGCACCAGGTGCGCAGGCTCGATGGCCGGATGGTCCATACCCACGGCCAGGGATTGGGAATCGGATAATGCTAATTGCAGCTTGCTGGTCAAACGGTCTATTCGCATGGGTTACCTTCCTTTATGGGCAGGTCGGAGCGATGGACACACCTGATGAAGAAAAACCTGCCAGAGATACCACTGTAGATAAGGGTGATTCTGGAAGATTCAAGCTAGGCGGGCTTGATCCAGGTCAGCGCGCTGCCAGCCAGACCAGCGAAGCGAAGCGGCCACCCTGCGGGGTGCGCCGATAAGAATAGAAGCGCGGGTCGCTGACGGTGCACAAGCCACCACCATAGACGGCATTGACGCCGCGCGCTGCAAGGCGAAGGCGGGCCAGCTGGTAGATGTCGGCCATCAGCTTGCCGGGCTGGGCACCGGGCACGAAGGCCTGGGCAGTTTCCGGATGAACGGTCGTGAACGCATCACGAACCTCAAGGCCGACTTCAAAGGCTTGCGGGCCAATAGCCGGGCCCAGCCACACCAGCACCTCTTCGGGCGGCAGTGCCAAGCGTTCCAGAGTCGCCTCCAGCACACCGTTGGCCAGCCCGCGCCAGCCCGCGTGGGCGGCGGCTACGCGGGTGCCGGCTCGGTCGCAGAACAGCACCGGCAAGCAGTCGGCGGTCATGACCGTGCAGGCAATGCCGGGGGTATCGCTGTAGCTGGCATCAGCCTCGGCAATAACGCCAGGGTCGGCATCGGCTACAACTACGCCATGCACCTGCTTGAGCCAGGCTGGCTGGATGCCGAACTCGGCGGTCAGGCGCCGGCGGTTCTCGGCCACCGCTGCTGGCGCATCGCCAACATGGTCTCCGAGGTTGAAACTTTCATAGGGCGGCAGGCTGACCCCGCCGCTGCGCGTAGTGACGCAGGCGCGCACCCCGGCTGGCGCAGGCCAGTCCGGGAACAGCAGCGCTTGCGTCAGCTCGCTCATCCGACGAACGCCTCGCGGTCCTGCTTGAGCAGCGACAGCAGCCAGACGAAGTCGTCCGGCAGCGCCGATTCCCAACCCATGCGCTCGCCGGTCACCGGGTGATCGAGCTCCAGGAAGCGTGCATGCAGGGCCTGGCGCGGGAAGGTCTTGAGCGCGTCGACCATGGTCAGGCTGGCCGCTGGCGGAATGCGGAAGCGCCCGCCGTAGACCGGGTCGCCGACCAACGGGAAGTTGACGTGGGCCATGTGCACGCGGATCTGGTGGGTACGCCCGGTTTCGAGCTTGACCCGCACGTGGGTGTGCGAGCGGAAGCGCTCCAGCACGCGATAGTGGCTGACCGCAGGCTTGCCGCCTTCGGTGACCGCCATGCGCTGGCGCTGACCGCCGTGGCGACCGATCGGCGCGTTGATCTTGCCGCCGGCCGTGACCACACCGATCACGATGCATTCATAGATGCGGCTGACGCTGCGGCTTTGCAACTGGGCAACCAGCTGGGTCTGCGCCTGGATGGTCTTGGCCACCACCATCAGACCGGTGGTGTCCTTGTCCAGGCGGTGGACGATACCGGCGCGCGGCACGTTGATGATGTCCGGCACGTGGTGCAGCAGGGCATTGAGCAGGGTGCCATCGGCGTGGCCCGCAGCCGGGTGGACCACAAGCCCGGCAGGCTTGTTGATCACCAGGATGTGGTCGTCTTCATAGACGATATCCAGCTCGATGTCCTGGGCCACCCACTCGCCCTGGGCTTCCTGCTCGGCATCGAGCGCCAGCAGCGCACCGCCGTGGACGATATCGCGCGGACGCAGGACAGCGCCATCGACCGTCAGGCGCCCCTCCTTGATCCAGGTGGACAGGCGCGAGCGCGAGTGCTCAGCGAACAATTGGGCGGCGACTTGGTCGAGGCGTTGCCCGCCCAATTCGGACGGCACCTCTGCGCGAAGTTGAATGATCTCGGACATGCTCGAATCAGCGGGCGGCACAGCCTTTGGTTTCGACTGCGCGCTTGTGGTTAAATACGACGTCTTTTGCCCCGAGGGTTGCATCGGGGTGCTCATCATAACAGGACGGCCACGCCCAAGACAGCGGCCGTCATAGGGACGCAAGCCGCCATGCAAGTGAAACACCTGCTGCTGATCGCCATCCTCGGACTGACCGCTGCTTGTTCTTCGAAGGAAGTCGTCGACGAAAACCTGAGCGAAGCCGAGCTGTACCAGCAGGCGCAGGCCGACCTGGACAACCACAGCTATACCAGCGCCACAAGCAAGCTGAAGGCTCTGGAATCGCGCTATCCGTTCGGCCGCTACGCCGACCAGGCCCAGCTCGAGCTGATCTACGCGAACTATAAAAACGCCGAACCGGAGGCTGCCAAGTCTGCCGCCGAGCGCTTCATTCGCTTGCATCCGCAGCATCCGAACGTCGACTACGCCTACTACCTCAAGGGTCTGACCTCGTTCGATCAGGACCGCGGCCTGCTGGCGCGCTTCCTGCCGCTGGACATGACCAAGCGTGACCCGGGCGCTGCCCGCGACTCGTACAACGAATTCGCCCAGCTGACCAGCCGCTTCCCCAACAGCCGCTATTCGCCTGACGCCAAGCAGCGCATGATCTACCTGCGCAACCTGCTGGCTTCCTACGAAATCCACGTGGCCGACTACTACCTGACCCGTCAGGCCTATGTCGCTGCCGCCAACCGTGGCCGCTATGTAGTAGAGAACTTCCAGGAAACCCCATCGGTCGGCGACGGCCTGGCGGTGATGACCGAAGCCTACATGCGCCTGCACCTGGACGAACTGGCGGCCACCAGCCTGGAAACCCTCAAGCTCAACTACCCGGACCACCCGAGCCTGGTCGATGGCCAGTTCGTGCCGCAGCAGAACGAAGCCGACAACCGTTCGTGGCTGTCCAAGGCCACCCTGGGCCTGATCAATACCGCCCCGCCGCTGCCGCCGGGTGAAACCCGTGCCAACCAGGACGTGGTGAAGCAGTACCAGGACGCCAAGGACGCGATCCCGCAAGAGCTGCTGCCTAAAGATGCCAACGGTGACGTCATCGAAGAAGAAAACCACGAAGCGGAAGGTAACAACGAAGACCGCTCCTGGTTCAGCTACATGACCTTCGGTGTGTTCGACTGAGCCATCGTGTAAAAGATAAAGGGAGGCCAAGGCCTCCCTTTTTTCATGCCCGAGCCCTAGACTGAAGGCTCTTCACTGACAAAGCTGGACACCATGGTTCGCCTACTTTTCTGGATTGCCCTGATTGCTGCTGCCTTCTGGCTGTGGCGCAAGTTCAAGGCCAGCAATGCTGCTGGGCAAAACAACAGCCTCGAAGACCCGCTGAAGATGGTCCGCTGCGCCCATTGCGGCGTGCATTTGCCCAGTGACCGGGCGCTGCATCGCGGGGCGCAGTGGTATTGCAGTCAGGCGCATCTGGAGCAGGGGCCTGGGGCGCAGCGCTGATTTCGCGGCGCCTGCATCGCGGGGCAAGCCCGCTCCTGCCAGATTGTAGGAGCGGGCTTGCCCCGCGATGAGCCCTAAAGAGCAGCCACCCGCCCAGCCGGTGCATATGGCGCCGGATCAATGATTGGCTCACGCCCCAGCAACAAATCCGCAAACAACTGGCAGGACGCCGGCGCCAGCACCAGGCCATTGCGGTAATGCCCGCAGTTCAGCCACAGCCCGGCATAGCCTGGCACCTCGCCGATGTACGGAATGCCCTCAGGCGAACCCGGCCGCAGCCCCGCCCAATGGGCCACCGGGGTGGCGTCGGCCAGCGCCGGCAGCAACTCCACCGCCGATGCCTTGAGGCTTTCCAGCGCTTCGTCGGTTGGGGTCTTGTCGTAACCGGCATGCTCCAGGGTACTGCCCACCAGAATATGCCCGTCGCGCCGCGGGATCGCATAACGCCCCTTGGCCAGCACCATGCTCGGCAAAAAGTCTTCGGCGCACTTGTACAGGATCATCTGCCCTTTCACCGGCTCCACCGGCAGCTCCAGGCCCAATGGCCGCAGCAAGTCGCCGCTCCAGGCGCCAGCCGTCAGCACCACGCGATCGGCCGGAATCGGCCCGGTTGCAGTCTCGACCCCGGTGATGCGCTCGCCCTCACGGCTGAAGCCGGTGATTTCGCACTGCTCGCGAATGCTCACGTTCGGCAGCGCCAGCAAGGCGGCCTTGAGTGATTTGACCAGGCGTGGGTTACGCACGTTGGCAACCCCGGCCATGTAGATGGCGTGGCGGAAACCGCCACCCAGCACCGGCACCGCGTCATAGGCCGCCGAGATATCCACAGCACTTAGCGGCCGTCCTTCGCGCTTGGCCCAGGCCAGGGCTTCGGCTTCGTCGTCGAGGTCCAGCCAGTACAGGCCGGTGGTGTGCACTTCAGGGTCAACCCCGGTGCTGGCGAACAGGCGCTCGCCCAGCTGTGGATAAAAATCCTGCGACCAATGCGCCAGGGCCGTTACCGCCGGGCTATAGCGCCACGGGTACAGCGGCGAGACGATGCCGCCGCCAGCCCAGGAAGACTCCTGGCCGAGCGCGCCACGGTCACACAGCACCACCTGCCCGACCTCGGGCGCCAGGTTGAACGCTGTCAGCAGGCCGATTACCCCGCCACCGACAATCACTACTTGCTTGGTCATGTATTGATCCAACGTCTGAAGTAAACCTTAGCCACCCCAACAGCCGCGGCCGCCATCAACGGCGCCGGGATTGCGCCGCACACCGGCCTGGTCGAGTTCGAAATCGGCGCAGCGGTCACTGTTCATCAAACCACCGCCAATGCGCCGGGCGGTAAGGGTGAATGACGTCGAAAGACGAACGGCCTGCAGCCGGTAGTGCTCGGTCCCGGGCGCCAATGGGGTGACCAGGGCTTCGCTGTCGGCGTACTGGCCGCTGCGGGCATAGTGACGTTCGAGCAGTTGCGCGCTTTCGAACAGCAACCCGGCGATTTCCGTGCGTGCGGCCTTGCGGACCTGTTCGCTGTAGCTGGGATAGGCAATGCCCGCCAGAATGCCGACCACGGCGACGACAAGCAACAGTTCAATCAGGCTCAAACCTTTCTGCAGGGTGGACATAAGTCGAACTCCTAGTGAAGCTGGCGCCAGAGAATGCGCCTGGGTGGCTGGGCGCCCTCTTCTACAGCCTGTGCATAAACGCTTTCGAGCACGCTGCGCCCTGCCCCGGCGTGGCTGACGGCGGTGATCCGGTACAAGGTAACGGACAGGTTGGCGGGCCAGTGCGCGGCGTGGGTACTCTGGCCAAGGTTCTGTACCAGGTGGAAGCCGCTGGCGCCGCCTTGCCAGCTCAGGCCGGAGGTCGGCCCTTCGCCGCGGTAGACGCCAGGCGCCCGCACCCGTGCAGCTTCCGGCGGCGGTAAACAGTACGAGCATGGCAGCACGCCGACGACGGTCGACTCTCCCAGCAGCAAGGCCTGCTCCGCCTGCTCGAGGCCGTGCAAGGCTGCCTGCAGGTTGCCGGCCATGCGCCCCTGCAAGGTGGCGCTGACCATCGCCGAGACGCCGAGCAAAGCCAACAGCCCCAGCAGCACCAGGCTTACCAGCAGGACCACCCCACGCTGGCTGCCGCGCCTAGCCATTGCGCAGGGCCACTGTCAGTTGATACTGCTGCGGCCTTACCCGCGCCAGCGGATCAAGCAAGGTCATGCTCAGGCGTAGCCCGGCAATTACGTTGGCATCTCGCCTGATGATGTCGACGCGCAGTTCACCAAGGTTGTCGATCAGCGGCGCATAGCTGGCGCCGCTGCCGAGCATCAGGCTGGTGCCATCAACGCGATAGGTCTGGCGTCGTATCGGTATCGCGAAGTGCCCGGCCGGCGCCGCCTGGACATCGGGATAGACCCGCGCCTGGCTTATGCAATCGGTGACCAGCGTCCAGTTCGGCCGCCCACCGGCGCCAGCGACTTCGGCGCTGATCAGGCTCAATTGCTGCAATTGGCCGTCCGCTGCGCGGATTACCTCCAGCGGTTGGGCAAACGCCTGTGCCGAGGACGGGTTCACATGGCTGATTGCATCCGCACGCAAGCAGCCGAACATGCCGCTCATGCGAATATCCTGGGCCATGCGCTGCAACGCCAGGCGCGCGTCTTCCTGCAGTTGTGCGGCGATGCCCTGAGCCTGCCAGCTCTGAGTAGCCGCCAGAAACAGGCGGCTGGCGCCGAGTAGCAGCACCAAGCCGAGGCTGAGGGCCAGCAACACTTCGACCAGGCCGACACCGGCTTGCCGGTTCATCGGCCTGGCCCTGCGTTGATGCGCGCTTGTTCGAGCGCGCCATGCTGCTGATACGCCGCCTGAGTACTGTGCAAAGCACTGTCGGTGGCCTGCAGCGCCCGAACCTGCGCAGCCGCTGCAGCAAACACACCCAGCCCCAGCACCAGCATGGCCAGCAGCACTTCGAGCAAGCTCATTCCTTGTTGCCGTCCGCCATCCATGGCGCCATCCCTCCTGCGACTTTTCCCCAGCCCTTTGCCAACCCGCCCGACTGGACGCTGCGGTGCGCCGGCCTGACTCTATAGAAGCACTTCCAGGGAGGAATGCACGGTGAAGCAACAGGGCGTAACACTGATACAAATGATGTTCGCGCTAGCGCTGGTGGGGATGCTCACGCACATCAGCCTGCCGGCCTACAACACCATGAGCAGCGGGCTACAACAGCACGCCGCCGCCAAGGACCTGGCCCAGGCCCTGCGCACCGCACGCAGCGAGGCCTTGCTGCGCAACCAGGTGGTTCGCCTGCAGGCGCTGGAAGACAACTGGAGCAATGGCTGGCGCATGGTCGTCGAGCAGGATGGCCTACAGTTGCTGTACGAGCAGCGGCTTGAGCGGGCAAGCATCGTCGGCAATCAACCGGTGGCCCGGCAGGTGCGCTTCAGTGGGCTGGGGGTGCCGTTGCACGCGGGGGGAGCGTTTCAGGCCGGGACGCTGTTCATTTGCCAGCGCCCCGAGCCCTTCAGCCAGTACCGGGTGGTACTGGCACACACAGGCCGGGTCAGCCTGCGCGAAGAGCCCGGCGAGCAGCCGCTGTGCGCGGCCGGCGGGTCAGATCAGTGAACGTACGCGCAACTCTTTGGGCATCGAGAAGGTGATGTTCTCTTCGCGGCCATCAAGCTCTTCGGCGCCCGTGGCACCCCAGGCACGCAGTTGTTCGATCACGCCACGCACCAGCACCTCGGGGGCGGAAGCACCGGCGGTGATACCAATGCGCTCAACGCCATCGAACCAGCTTTTTTGCAGGTCTTCGGCGCCGTCGATCAGGTAGGCCGGGGTCGACATGCGCTCGGCCAGTTCACGCAGGCGGTTGGAGTTGGAGCTGTTCGGGCTGCCGACCACCAGGACCACGTCGCATTCGTTGGCCAGTTGCTTGACCGCGTCCTGACGGTTCTGGGTGGCGTAGCAGATGTCGTCCTTGCGCGGCCCGCCGATATTCGGGAAGCGCGCGCGCAGGGCATCGATCACCCGGCTGGTGTCGTCCATCGACAGCGTGGTCTGGGTGACGAAGGCCAGTTTGTCCGGGTCGTTGACCTGCAGGCTGGCAACATCGTCCTCGTCTTCGACCAGGTAGATGGCGCCACCGTTGCTGGTGTCGTACTGGCCCATGGTGCCTTCGACTTCCGGGTGGCCTTCGTGGCCGATCAGGATGCACTCGCGGCCGTCACGGCTGTAGCGCGCCACCTCGATATGCACCTTGGTGACCAGTGGGCAGGTCGCGTCGAACACCTTCAGGCCGCGCCCCGCCGCTTCCTGGCGCACGGCCTGGGAAACACCGTGGGCGCTGAAGATGACGATGACGTCGTCCGGCACCTGGTCGAGTTCTTCGACAAAAATCGCCCCGCGCGCGCGCAGGTCTTCGACCACGAACTTGTTGTGCACCACTTCGTGACGCACGTAGATCGGCGGGCCAAACACTTCAAGGGCACGATTGACGATCTCGATCGCCCGGTCCACACCGGCACAGAAGCCACGGGGGTTGGCGAGTTTGATTTGCATGGCAGGCTCCAGGCTCACAGGGCCTTGACCGCGAGGATTTCCACCTCGAAGTTCAGGGTCTTGCCGGCCAGTGGATGGTTGAAGTCGATGGTCACCTGGGCATCATCGAAGGCTTTCACCACACCGGGCAATTCGGCGTTGGCGGCGTCGTTGAAGATCACCAGCAGGCCCTCGGACAACTCCATGTCCTGGAACTGCGAACGCGGCATGACCTGCACGTTCTGTGGGTTTGGCTGGCCGAAGGCGTTTTCCGGGTTGACGGTCACGGTGCGCTTGTCGCCGCTCTTGAAGCCGAACAGCGCCGCTTCGAAGCCCGGCAGCAGATTGCCGTCGCCGACCTTGAACACCGCCGGCGCCTTGTCGAAGGTGCTGTCGACGGTGTCTCCGTTTTCCAGGTGCAGTGCGAAGTGCAGGGTCACTTCGGTGTTCTGGCCGATACGGGTCTCAGTCATGGACGGGTTCTCCGGACTTTTTGCTCTTGAACATATCCAGCGCCAGCATCACCGCACCCACGGTAATGGCGCTGTCGGCCAGGTTGAAGGCCGGGAAGTACCAGCGGTTCTGCCAGTGCACGAGGATGAAGTCGACTACGTGGCCGAGCACGATGCGGTCGTACAGGTTGCCCAGCGCCCCCCCCAGCACCAGTGCCAGGGCGACGGCCAGCCAGGTCTCGTTGCGCCCCAGGCGCTTGAGCCAGACCACCAGCACGGCACTGACCACTATGGCGATCAGGGCGAACAGCCAGCGCTGCCAGCCGGAGCTGTCAGCCAGGAAGCTGAAGGCGGCACCGGTGTTGTAGGCCAGGGTCCAGCTGAAGTAGTCGGGAATGACCACGATCTGCTGGTACAGGCTCAGCGCGCCCTCGAAGTAGAACTTGCTGGCCTGGTCGAGGACCAGGACCAGCACGCTCAGCCACAGCCAGCTGAGGCGCCCGAAGCGCCCCACACCAGGGTTAGGCATAGTGGCGCACCTCGCCTTTGCCGCCGATGTTGTCGGCGCAACGGGCGCAGATTTCCGGGTGCTCCGGGTTCGCGCCGACGTCCGCGCGGAAGTGCCAGCAACGACCGCACTTGGCGTGGCCGGACTTGACCACTTTCAGTTTCAGGCCCGGGACTTCGGTCTCGACCGCATCGGCTGGCGCCTGGGCGAATGGCGCAACGCTGGCCGCCGAGGTGATCAGCACGAAGCGCAGCTCGTCGCCCAGCTTGTTCAGGTCGGCGCTCAGGGCGTCGTCGGCGAACAGGGTGACTTCGGCTTGCAGGTTGCCACCGATGGCCTTGGCCGCACGCTGGTTTTCCAGTTCCTTGTTGACCGCGGTTTTGGCGGCCATGATGCGTTCCCAGTAGGCACGCCCCAGCTCGAAGCCTTCCGGCAGCTCGCTCAGGCCTTCATACCAGGTGTTGAGCATCACCGACTCGTTGCGCTCGCCCGGCAGGTACTGCCACAGCTCGTCGGCGGTGAACGCCAGGATCGGCGCGATCCAGCGCACCAGCGCTTCGCTGATGTGGTACAGCGCGGTCTGGCAGGAACGACGGGCAACACTGTTGGCGCCAGTGGTGTACTGACGGTCCTTGATGATGTCCAGGTAGAAGCCGCCCAGCTCCTGCACGCAGAAGTTGTGGATCTTCGAGTAGACGTTCCAGAAGCGGTATTCGCCGTAGTGCTCTTCCAGCTCGCGCTGCAGCAGCAGGGTACGGTCGACCGCCCAGCGGTCCAGCGCCAGCATGTCTTCGGCCGGCAGCAGGTCGCGGGCCGGGTCGAAGCCGGACAGGTTGGAGAGCAGGAAGCGCGCGGTGTTGCGGATACGCCGGTAGGCGTCGGCACTGCGCTGCAGGATCTGCTCGGAAACCGCCATCTCGCCGGAGTAGTCGGTGGCCGAAACCCACAGGCGCAGGATGTCGGCACCCAGGGTGTCGTTGACCTTCTGCGGCTCGATGGTGTTACCCAGCGACTTGGACATCTTGCGACCGTTCTCGTCGACGGTGAAGCCGTGCGTCAGCAGCTCGCGGTACGGTGCGTGGTTGTCGATGGCACAACCGGTCAGCAGCGAGGAATGGAACCAGCCGCGGTGCTGGTCGGAACCTTCCAGGTACAGGTCGGCGCGCGGGCCGGTTTCGTGGCCGATGCTGTGCGAGCCACGCAGCACGTGCCAGTGGGTGGTACCGGAGTCGAACCAGACGTCGAGGGTGTCGGCGATCTTGTCGTACTGGCCGGCCTCGTCACCGAGCAGTTCGGCGGCGTCGAGCTTGAACCAGGCTTCGATGCCTTCCTTCTCGACACGCTTGGCCACTTCTTCCATCAGCTCGACGGTGCGCGGGTGCAGCTCGCCGGACTGCTTGTTGAGGAAGAACGGGATCGGTACGCCCCAGTTGCGCTGACGCGAGATGCACCAGTCCGGACGGTTGGCGATCATCGAGTGCAGGCGCGCCTGGCCCCAGGCCGGGACGAACTTGGTCTCTTCGATGGCCTTGACCGCACGCTTGCGCAGGGTGTCGCCGTTGTCGGGCTGCTTGTCCATGCCGACGAACCATTGCGCGGTGGCGCGGTAGATCAGCGGGGTCTTGTGGCGCCAGCAGTGCATGTAGCTGTGGCTGATGGTTTCGGTGTGCATCAGCGCACCGACTTCCGAGAGTTTTTCGACGATGGCCGGGTTGGCCTTCCAGATGAACTGGCCGCCGAAGAATTCCAGCGACGGCACGTACACGCCGTTGCTCTGCACCGGGGTGAGGATGTCGTCGTTGACCATGCCGTAGCGTTTGCAGGTGACGAAGTCGTCTTCACCGTAGGCTGGCGCGGAGTGCACCACACCGGTACCGGCGCCCAGCTCGACGTAGTCGGCCAGGTATACCGGCGACAGGCGATCGTAGAACGGGTGACGGAAGTTGATCAGCTCAAGCGCCGAGCCTGGCGCGGTGGCGATCACCGAACCTTCCAGCGCATAACGCTTCAGGCACGACTCGACCAGCTCTTCGGCCAGCACCAGCAGCTTGTCGCCGGTATCGACCAGGGCGTACTTGAACTCCGGGTGGACGTTCAGCGCCTGGTTGGCCGGGATGGTCCACGGCGTGGTGGTCCAGATCACGATCGAGGCAGGCTTGGCCAGCGAAGCCAGGCCGAACGCGGCGGCCAGCTTGGCCTCATCGACCACCGGGAAGGCGACGTCGATGGTCTGCGATTTTTTATCGGCGTACTCGACCTCGGCTTCGGCCAGGGCCGAACCGCAATCGAAACACCAGTTGACCGGTTTCAGGCCCTTGAACACGAAGCCGTGCTTGACCATTTCGGCCAGCGCGCGGATTTCACCGGCTTCGTTGGCGAAGTTCATGGTCTTGTATGGGTTGTCCCAGTCGCCCAGCACACCCAGGCGGATGAACTCGGTCTTCTGCCCTTCGATCTGCTCGGCGGCGTAGGCGCGGCACAGCTCGCGGGTCTGGTCGGCGCTCAGGTGCTTGCCGTGGGTCACTTCGACCTTGTGCTCGATCGGCAGGCCATGGCAGTCCCAGCCCGGGACGTACGGGGCGTCGAAACCGGACAGGGTCTTGGAGCGGACAATCATGTCCTTGAGAATCTTGTTCAGCGCATGACCGATGTGGATCTTGCCGTTGGCGTAGGGCGGGCCGTCGTGCAGCACGAACTTCGGACGATCCTTGCCAATTTCGCGCAGCTTCTGGTACAGGCCAATGCTGTCCCAGCGCTGCAGGATCTGCGGTTCGCGCTGTGGCAGGCCGGCCTTCATCGGGAAGGCGGTGTCCGGAAGGTTTAGCGTGGCTTTATAGTCGGTCATTTCAGGCTCTTCGTTAGCGGTTGACCGTGCCAATGGGCACGTGCGGCGGCGATATCCGCATCGATCGCCGACTTCAGCGCCTCCAGGGAGGCGAATCGCTGCTCTTCACGCAGCTTGTGGTGGAATTCCACCGTCAGACGCCGACCATAGAGATCGCCGGCAAAATCCAGAAGATGTACTTCCAGGTGGGCTTTGCCATCACCTGAAACGGTAGGCCGTACACCAATGTTGGCGACGCCCGGCCAGTTCTTGCCATCGACCTCGACGCTGACCAGGTAAACCCCGGTAAGCGGTACCCGATGGCGCTTGAGCTGGATGTTGGCTGTCGGGGTACCCAGCTGGCGTGCCAGCTTCTGCCCGTGCAGCACGCGCCCGCGGATGCGGAACGGCCGCCCCAGCAAACGCTCGGCCAGGGCGAAATCGGCATTGGCCAGGGCATCGCGCACTTGCGTGCTGCTGACCCGCAGGCCATCGAGTTCGACGGTTTGCGCCGCTTCGACGGTAAAGCCCTGAAGGATACCGGCCTGCTCGAGGAAGTCGAAGTCGCCAACCCGGTCGCAGCCAAAGCGGAAATCGTCGCCCACTTCCAGGTGCTTCACGCCCAGGCCATCGACCAGGATGGTGTCGACGAACTCGGCGGCGCTGAGCTTGCTCAGGCGCTGGTTGAACGCCAGGCACAGCACCCGGTCGACACCGGCGGCGGCCAGCAGGGCGACCTTGTCGCGCAGGCGCGCCAGGCGTGCGGGCGCAGTGTCGGGGGCAAAGTATTCACGCGGCTGTGGCTCGAAAATCACCACGCAGCTGGGCACGCCCAACGCGTCCGCTCGCTCACGCAGGCGCGCCAGGATTGCCTGGTGGCCGCGGTGAACACCGTCGAAGTTGCCAATAGTGGCGACACAGCCCCGGTGCTGGGGGCGCAGGTTGTGGAGGCCTCGAACCAGCTGCATAACGCGCTTCTTGCTCATAAAGTGGTCGATTATAACCACACCCGGGCGCTGACGACAGGCAGCAGCGTCACCCCGTGGCGTGGAATGTGTAAAACCGACGTCTGACCGCCGTTACGCCTTAATGCAACGCCTTGCGGGCGAAGTCACGCGGGCGGAATCCGAACAGCAGCAGACAGCCGAAATAGGTCACGACTCCGGCCAGGATCAGCGCGCCAAGGCGCAGAAAGCGCTCAAGCATCTGCCCTTCGGCCCAGGCCGGCATGTAGTGCATGCCCACCAGCAACACCGCCGACATCAGCAGCACTGCCACCACCAACTTGGCGAGGAACTTGGCCCAGCCCGGTTGTGGCTGGAACAACTGCTGCTGGCGTAGCTTCCAGTACAGCAGGCCGGCGTTCAGGCAGGCGCCGAGGCTGATGGCCAGGGCCAGGCCGGCGTGCTGCAGGTGGCTGATGAAGGCCAGGTTGAACAGCTGGGTGCAGACCAGGGTGAAGATGGCGATCTTCACTGGAGTACGAATGTTCTGCTGGGCGTAGAAGCCAGGGGCCAGGACCTTGACCAGGATAATCGCCAGCAGCCCGAGAGAATAGGCAATCAGCGCACGCTGGGTCATGGCCGCATCGAAGGCGCTGAATTTACCGTATTGGAACAACGCCACGGTCAGCGGCTCGGCCAGTATCGCCATGGCCAGGGTGCACGGCAGCACCAGCAAAAAGCACAGGCGCAGGCCCCAGTCGAGGATCCGCGAGTATTCGTGCCGGTCGCGGTTGGCGTAGGTCTTGGCCAGGGTGGGCAGCAGGATAGTACCCAGGGCTACACCCAGCACTCCGGAAGGCAGCTCCATCAGGCGGTCGGCGTAGTACATCCACGACACCGAACCTGCGACCAGGAACGAGGCGAAGATGGTGTTGATGATCAGCGAGATCTGGCTTACCGAAACCCCGAGGATCGCCGGCAGCATCTGCTTGAGCACTCGCCATACACCGCTGTCGCGCAGGTTCAGGCGCGGCAGCACGAGCATGCCGATCTTCTTCAGGTGCGGCAGCTGGTACAGAAGCTGCGCCAGGCCGCCAGCCAGCACGCCCCAGGCCAGGGCCATGATCGGCGGGTCGAAATATGGCGTGAGGAACAGGGTAAAGCCGATCATCGCCACGTTGAGCAGGGTCGGCACGAAGGCCGGCACCGAAAAGCGGTTCCAGGTATTGAGGATGGCGCCGGCCAGCGATGACAGCGAGATCAGCAATATATAAGGAAAGGTCACCCGCAGCAGGTCGGTGGTCAGCTGGTATTTTTCAGTGCTGTCGACAAAGCCTGGGGCTGTTACCCACACCACCCAGGGCGCGGCGAGGATACCCAGGGCGGTGACCAGGGCCAGCACCAGGGTCAGCAGGCCACTGACATAGGCGATGAAGGTGCGGGTCGCCTCCTCGCCTTGCTGGGTCTTGTATTCGGCCAGAATCGGCACGAACGCCTGGGAAAACGCGCCTTCGGCAAAGATGCGCCGCAGCAGGTTGGGCAGCTTGAAGGCAATGAAGAAGGCGTCTGTGGCCACGCCGGCACCGAATACCCGCGCCAGGATGGTGTCGCGGACAAAGCCCAGCACCCGCGAGATCATGGTGATGGAGCTGACCGCGGCCAGGGATTTAAGAAGATTCATCGAAAGTTTTTCACGCCTGAGGATAAAGGGCTGTGCCGCAACGCGCCCAGTTGTGCGATACTCCGCGCCGCAACGCAAGCAGAGCAAAAGCTCCCGAGTTTACAGGTCGTACCGCAGAAGGGAATCACTCCCTTGTACAGAACGACCACTCAGCGGAACCATGCAAGTGCCCTTGACAACCGATCAACTCATCGGCATGATTCGCGGCCTATTTTGTTTGCTATTTACCAAGTCTTTCGAGGAGCTCGACGGTGGCCAACTCACCTTCCGCCAAAAAACGTGCAAAACAGGCTGAGAAGCGTCGCAGCCACAACGCCAGCCTGCGTTCCATGGTTCGTACCTACATCAAGAATGTAGTTAAAGCCATCGACGCAAAAGACGCCGAAAAAGCGCAAGCTGCTTACACTCTGGCTGTTCCAGTTATCGACCGTATGGCCGATAAAGGTATCATCCACAAGAACAAGGCTGCTCGCCATAAAGGCCGTCTGAATGGCCACATCAAGGCGCTGAAAGAAGCTGCAGCTGCCTAAGCGACATGCTTGTTGAAAAACCGACCCTAGGGTCGGTTTTTTATTGCCTGTGATTTGGGTTGCGGGCAGAAAAGCATCGCAGGCCAATCCCGCTCCTACAGGTTTGTGTAGGAGCGGGTTTGACCCGCGATGGCTAGCGACTACTTACCAATCTGAATCTTCGGTGCCCACTGCAGCCATTCATCCTCGGCCTTGTCGAACAGGGCGAAGGTCTGCTGCGGCCGCGCCGGATTGCCCATCTTCTCGCCGTCTGGCGTGGCGAAGGCGATGCCGCCCTCTATCAGGGTCTCCAGCGACTCGGTACGCACCGTCGCGCCCTTGAACAGGCCGATATCGAAGCCGAAGCCGCTGCTGTTCCAGAAACGGCTACCGCCACGCACCAACGCTGCATACCTGGGCTCGATCAGAATATGGATCAGTACCCGGTCGGCGGTCTGGCCCAATTCGAAGCCGGTGACCTTGCCGACCGGAATCTCGCGGTAGGTAACCGGTACGCCCGGCTTGATCGAACCCCGCCGCGCAGCACTGAGCACCAGCGACAGGCCAGCTTCGCGCTCAGAGAAATCCGGCGCCTGAGGCAAGGCATTGAAGTTGAGCTGCGGCCCGGTGCTTCTGACTGCCGGCTGCACTTCCAGGTACTGGCCGGTGACCAGGGTTTCCAGGTTGGCGGTCTTGACGATGCCCAGGGCCGGCTTGACCACCCAGAACTGCGTACCTTCGCGGGCGATGCGCTCCGGCACTTCGGTAATCCGCGCCTTGAGCAGCACCGCCTGCAAATCATTGGTCAGGTCAACCTGCTCGACCTTGCCGACATCCAGGCCCTTGAAACGAACCGGCGTGCCGACCTTGAGGCCGTCTGCGCGATCGACGCGGATGGTCACCGTGGTGCCGCTGCGGTTGGCCGCCTCCTGGCTTTCATTGAGGCGGAAGAACGGAATGCGGCGCTTGAGCTTCACATTCGGGATCGGTGTGTCGAAGGCGATACCGCCAGCCATCAGGCTCTGCAGCGATTCACTCTTGATCTGGATGCCCGACAGGCCGCCACTCAGGGTAATGCCGCTAGCATTCCAGAAGCGCGTCGAACCGTTGACCAGGCCGGCGTACTCTTTCTCGATGTGCACACCGATCAGCAGGCGCTTGCTCTTCTTCGAGAACTGGTAGCTCTGCACCGTACCGACCTTGACCTGGCGGTAGAGGATCGGGCTGCCGACTTCCAGCGAGCCAAGGTTGTCGCTGTACAGCACCAGGTGCAGGCCGGGCGCCTTGAGGTCCAGCGGCGGTGCCTTGGCTCGCGCCTCGAACTCGCGCTGCGGCGTCGCGCCCTTGTCGCCCGGGCGGATGGCAATGTAGTTACCCTTGACCAACGCCTCCAGGCCGGTAATACCGGCGAGGGAGATCGATGGCTTGACCACCCAGAACTGCGTACCGTCGACCAGGTAGTCTTCGGCCAGCGGATCGAGGGTCAGCTCGGCCATGGCACTGGCCAGGTCGGGATCAACCTTGAGGGTCTTCAGCGAGCCGACCTGGATGCCTTTGTACATCACCGGGGTACGCCCGGCCTGCAGGCCCTCGAAGTCGCTCAGCTTGACCTTGACGCGAATCCCGGCCTGGGCCGCATCAAAGTCTTCGTACAAGCGAAACGGCAGGTTCGGATCGGTGGGCGGGCTGTCCTTGCGGTGCTCGGGGGTGGCGAAGGCAATACCGCCGGCGACGATGCTGGCCAGCGACTCGCTGCGTACCTTCACCCCGGAGAGGTTGGCGTCGATGCTGATGCCGCTGGCATTCCAGAAGCGCGTATGTTTGCGCACCAGGTCGGCGTAGGCCGGCTCGATGAACACCTTGATCTCGACCGTGCCCTGGTCTTCGGCGAGGCGATAGCTCTTCACCCGGCCAACCCGGATCTGCTTGTAGAACACCGGGCTGTCGCGGTTTAGCGAACCCAGGCGGTCGGCCTTGAGGGTCAGGTGCAGGCCCGGCTCGCTGTCGGACAACGGCGGCGCTTCATCCAGTGCCTTGAAGCGCTTGGTCGGCTCGCCCTGCCCCGGGCTGACGGCGATGTAGTTGCCCGATACCAGGGTTTCCAGGCCGGTGATCCCGGCCAGGCTGACGCTCGGTTTGACCAGCCAGAAGCGCGTACCGGTGTTCAGGTGCGGCTCGGCCTCCTTGTTCATTTCGATGGTGGCGATGACCCCGGTATTGCTGCCCTTGGCATCCAGTACCAGCTCTTTCACCTTACCGACCGACATACCCTTGAAGACCACTTCGGTCTTGTTGGCAACGATACCTTCACCGCTCTCAAAGCGGACCTGGATGTTCACACCTGACTCGCGATAGGCCTGCCAGCCAAGCCAGCCACCAATCACCAGGGCGATCAGGGGCAATATCCATATGGCCGACCAGTTCGAAGCTGGGCGGGTTTTAGCCGTAGGCAAATCACTCATGGTCGTCATCCGACTCCGTGTTATCCCAAATCAGTCGGGGATCGAAGGTTACTGCAGCGAGCATCGTCAGAATCACCACACTGGCGAAGGCGACGGCGCCCAGATTGGCTTCGACACTGGCGATCCTGCCGAAATTCACCACCGCCACCAGAATGGCGATCACGAAAATATCCAGCATCGACCAGCGTCCGATGAATTCGATGAAGCGGTACATCAGGATCCGTTGCCGGGCCGACAACGGTTGGTGGCGCTGCACCGAATAGAGCAGCAGGGCAATGCCGACCAGCTTGAAGGTCGGCACCAGGATACTGGCGATGAACACCACTGCGGCGATCGGCAGCATGCCGTGCTTCATCAGGGTGATGACGCCGGACATTATTGTGTCCGGGCTACCCTGCCCCAGAGCGCTGACGGTCATGATCGGCAACACGTTGGCCGGGATGTACAAGATTGCCGAAGTAATCAGCAACGCCCAGGTTCGCACCAGGCTGTTTGGCCGCCGGGCGTGCACCACCGCACCACAGCGGGTGCAGGTTTGCGCGTCACTGTCCGGCTCCTGGCGATTCAGTTCATGGCATTCGCCACAAACCAGAATCCCGGCATCAATCGCACGCATGCAGGTCTTCCCCCGATAAAGCACTCCATATCTGGTGGGGCGACATCACCACCTCCAGCCACACCTGCACCAACAACAAACTGATAAAGCAGGCCAGGCCCAGGCCGAGGCTCAGCTCTGCCAGGTCGACCAGCTTGACCATCGCCACCAGCACGCCCATGAAATAGACCTCGAGCATGCCCCAATCGCGTAGATGGTGATAAATCCGATAAAGCAACAAACCGTAACTGCGACCAACGTTCAGGCGAATGCTCAATAGCACTGCCAGCTGGCACAACAGTTTGAGCAAGGGAATCGCCATGCTGCAGAGAAACACCACCACCGCTACGCCGCGCATACCGGTGTTGTACAGCCCGACCACGCCGCTCCAGACCGTATCGTTGGAGGTTTGCCCCAGCAGGTGCAGTTGCATGATCGGCAGGAAGTTGGCCGGTACGTAAAGCAGCAAGGCGGCCAGCACCAGGGCCAGGCTGCGCTGGACCACATTGTGTCGATGGGCGTAGAGCTCGTAGCCACAGCGCGGGCAGTGGGCCTTTTCGTCTTGCTTGAGCACAGGCTTGCGCATCAGCAGGTCGCATTCGTGACAGGCCACCAGGTCTTCCAGGGGCAGGTCGGCGAGCTGATGGGGGTCGGCAGGTTCTGACATAGTGAACTTCTGAGTCAACGCGAGGGCGCTATTCTAACCGATGTAGGAGCGGGCTTGCCCCGCGATACCCTTCTGTCAGCCACATCGCATCGCGGGGCAAGTCGAGGCGTCGCACCGCCGTTCCCACAGACGCCAGAAAGACAAAACCCCTACCTGCATATGCAGATAGGGGTTTCGGAATTTAATCTTGACGATGACCTACTCTCACATGGGGAAACCCCACACTACCATCGGCGATGCATCGTTTCACTGCTGAGTTCGGGATGGGATCAGGTGGTTCCAATGCTCTATGGTCGTCAAGAAATTCTGTTGCCAGAAGGTCTTGTTAGACACTCCAGCGAATCGGGTATGTGATGTTTTGTGAGTTACAAATTCTCGGCTTTGCAGTCTTCACAACACCGCAATCTGGCTTTCGCTCAAATTGCTTGGGTGTTATATGGTCAAGCCTCACGGGCAATTAGTATTGGTTAGCTCAACGCCTCACAGCGCTTACACACCCAACCTATCAACGTCGTAGTCTTCGACGGCCCTTCAGGGAGCTCAAGGCTCCAGTGAGATCTCATCTTGAGGCAAGTTTCCCGCTTAGATGCTTTCAGCGGTTATCTCTTCCGAACATAGCTACCCGGCAATGCCACTGGCGTGACAACCGGAACACCAGAGGTTCGTCCACTCCGGTCCTCTCGTACTAGGAGCAGCCCCTCTCAAATCTCAAACGTCCACGGCAGATAGGGACCGAACTGTCTCACGACGTTCTAAACCCAGCTCGCGTACCACTTTAAATGGCGAACAGCCATACCCTTGGGACCGGCTTCAGCCCCAGGATGTGATGAGCCGACATCGAGGTGCCAAACACCGCCGT